>NZ_AP019860.1:0-4985000 GCF_009002475.1 Candidatus Uabimicrobium amorphum | reverse complement strand
AGCTCCCCTTGCTGAAATTTTGTCACGATCCGTTTCGCCAGAGACATAATTTACATTATTATATATATCTGTTTGAAAAAAACCTGGCTCTACCAATACAACATTTATTCCTTTTCCTTGAAGTTCATAGCGAATGGACTCGCTCCATCCTTCCATCGCGAATTTGGAAGCGCAGTAAGCACTCAAGGTAGCTGCTCCTATCAGACCTAATATAGAAGAAATGTTTATAATAGTACCTTGTTGCTTTTCCAACATAAATGGCAGTACACCACGTGTACAATTTAGAACTCCATAGAAATTGGTATCTAATTGCTTATGAAAATCATCGTTACTACTTTTACTAAATTCTCCGACAACTGCAAAACCGGCATTGTTGATAAGGACATCTATGCATTGTTCTTTTTTAAGTATTTGTTCAACACAGTCATCTACGCTTTCTGTATCACAAACATCTAATTGACAAATATGAATCGGAGTATTTTGTTGTTGGCTGGCGGCAAGCAAACGCTCTTTTTTTTGCAAATTGCGCATGGAGGCATAAACAATGTAACCTTTTTTCGCAAGCCACAAAGCAGTTTCATAACCAAGACCACTTGAACACCCTGTGATGAGTACGACTTTACTCATTGCGTTTTGTCCAAGCCAAAACACCCACTAACGAAAATACACCTATTTTCATCGGAACTGTTTCTAGAATAAGTTGGTCATCTTCAAATTTAAAGTAGCGAACATAGTCCTTTCCCACTTCGTTGGGAATTATATGACTTTCGATTTTGTGTTTCACAGTATTGTCTTCGACAGAAAAGCGACCACAGTACGTCACATAGTTACGTATAGTATCGTTCACTTCTGTTTTTTTTCCAACCCCTACCATCGCCAATGACGAACTAAACATCTTGCGCTTTTGTTTGCTCAGATGTACGGACATGTAACCACTTTCTGTGTATATTAGAACCCCGAATGGTTTTTTCCCTAAAGGATAAAACTTCACAGCACCACTTTTTGTGGACATTGTAAATCGTTCTAACTGCCAAACACCATAAAATTTGTCCATATCTTTAACTACCAATTATTCTTTCTCTGCCCAAAAAAAGTACCATCCCCAGTTTCTTTTCATTAAGCTTGGTCGTGCAAACATTCTGGCTAAGTTGAGAATAGAAGGTCTTGCCCAGAAGTAATTCTCATATTTAAAAGGTTCCAATACCGTTTTATACTTTTCGGCCTTACTCAAATCCCACGTTTTGACAAAAGCAGTCTCTGTAACATCGAGAGTTTCAATATTTGAAAAACCATGTTTTTTCATGAGTGCTTCGTACTCGCTAACCTTTTGCATAAAGCTAACGTTAAAGGTAACTGTTGCAGCAATTTGCTTTGTAAGCCATGAACTCTTCTCACCTAAAATGGGGTCACTAAAAGCAATACCTCCACCTTTTTTCAGTGCTTTAAAGGCATTCGCAAATACGGCATCTTTGTCGGGGACATGCACCAGAACTCCCAAAGAAATCACATAGTCGAATGTTTCTTCTGGAAAATCCATATCACATGCATTTAAGGCCCGGTACTCCAAACGATCTTCTAAATCGAATTTTTTCGCAAACTCTCTGGCGTGTTTTATTTGCGATTCGACTAAATCAATTCCGAGAACACGACAATCCAAGTTTCTTGCTAGCCATACAGATGTTTCCCCAAAAGCACAACCTATATCCAAAACGTACGATCCCTTTTTGATGTGCTTTGTCACTTCTCTAATGTATCTTTTTTGTGCGTCAGGAAGTGGGATTTCAGGTTCTCCCGGCGGATAGAAACCAAAATGTCGTGACGGAATTTCATCACCGATCTCACCTAATTTTAAACCATAGATTTGTTCCATTGTTTTGTCGTAAGATGTCATGTTTTTTTCCTATGAAATTATTTTATATAGTAAATTTTTTCTACTGTTAAATCGGACACGCCCTAATTCAATTGTAGACAATGATTCCACTATACATACTGTTTTTTTGAGTGTCAAGTAAATACGGCCTTTGTACTAGTTGTGATGCTTGACTAAATTTGGCTCAGCAAATACTCCACCATTTGTGGCCCTAAATCATACAGAGATAACAATAATATCAAATTATTATAATCTCAACATTGTAATATTTGGTGCATTATATTATAGTAATTTATTATTTTCATAAAAATATCGCACGGAGAAAAAAAGACCTAGGGAAAGATATGGATGCAAAAAATAGTTATATAAAAAAGCCTGTTCATGTCATTTTTGAAGAACAAGTATTGACTTTCGCGGACAAAACAGCTATACGATTTGAAGATACCCAACTCTCTTACGAACAACTCAATTCTAAAGCAAACCAGTTAGCTCACTACCTACGCGATTTAGGGGTTCAGCAAGGTGACTACATAGGTATTTTTATCGAACGTAGTTTAGAAATGGTGATATCTTTTTTGGCCGTTCTAAAATCGGGAGGCGTATATGTTCCTCTAGATCCCGTTTACCCAAAAGAACGTTTGGAATTTATGATCGAAGATACACAAATTTCGAAGTTAATTACCCACCGTCAAAATGATGAAACATCCATAACACAAATTTCCTTAGCAGACATTTCACTAGAGGAATACCCAAAGTCAAATTTAAACCTAGATTCTACCGCAGAAGATTTAGCCTACATAATGTACACTTCTGGTAGTACCGGCAGACCAAAAGGCATCTGTATTCCCCACAAAGGTATTGTACGTTTAGTGAAAAATACCAATTACATCGACATAAAACCAACACATATCTTTGCACAGATCTCCAATGCATGTTTTGACGCGGCTACTTTCGAAATATGGGGTGCATTGTTAAATGGTGGGCAATCAGTTATTATTGCCCGAGAAAATGCACTTGTGGCCTCGCGGCTAAAAAAAGCCTTTACCGACTACAATATAAATGTAAATTTTATCACAACCGCTCTATTCAATCAGTTTGTTTCCCAAGAGCCCAAAATTTTCCAAAACCTAGATTATCTCTTGTTCGGAGGAGAAGGTGCAAACACTTATTGGGTACAAGAGGCCTTTAAAAACAAACCACAACACTTGATGAATGTTTATGGACCAACGGAAAACACCACATTTTCCACCTACTATTGTATAGAAGATATAGACAGTATACAAACAACTGTCCCCATAGGAAAAGCCATCAGTTATACAGAGACCTATGTTCTTAACTCTGACTTGCAACCCGTGGTAAACGGAGAAGTCGGAGAACTTTACCTCGGAGGAATGGGCCTTGCCCATGGATACTTAAATCGCCCACAAATTACCGAAAAAGCTTTTGTAAAACATCCCGATACTCAAGAAACAATATATAAAACAGGTGACTTAGTCCGACTCAACGATAAACAAGATATAGAATACATTGGACGTATAGACCACCAAGTAAAAATACGTGGTTTCCGCATTGAAATGGGTGAAATAGAAAACAGTATAGCTCATATACCAGGTGTCAACAAAACGTTGGTTGTTGCGGAAGACACTCAATTCAGTCATAAAAAATTAGTGGCTTACGTAGAGCAAAAGAAAAATATGACTCTAACCAAGCATGAAATTCGCAATGCCTTAAAAGCAAAAATTCCAGACTACATGATACCGTCAGATTTTGTGATTATGGATAAGCTACCTATTAACGAAAATGGAAAAATTGATCGTAAAGCTATTGCGAAAATGGATTTTACTTGCCCACCACCAAAATTCGACAATGAAACACAAAGCAAAATTTATCGCTTATGGCAGAATATTTTATCTTTAGACCACATAGAACTCGACGATAATTTTTTTGAAGTGGGAGGTAACTCACTATTAGCCACACAAATGGTTTTTGACATTCAACAACAATTAGGATGTTCACTTCCCCTAGAGTCATTCTACAGTCAAGCAACGATAAAAGAGATAGCAGAACTAGTTACCAACAGCGCTCAAGACAATAACCCGTACATTGTATTGTTAAAAAAGGGAACATCTACACCTATTTTTCTATTTCCCGACTTGGCGGGAGACAACGCCCTGTATGCGGATATCATCAAATATTTATCAAATGAACAAACCGTATACTGTTTTCGTCCCATAGGTATTCACGATGAAAAAAAACCATTGAAATCCATCGCTGAAATGGCAGAATTCTATATAGAACAAATGAAAAAGATTCAACCGCAGGGGCCTTACATATTAGGTGGACTTTCCATGGCAGGTACAGTAGCTTTTGAAGTCACACAAAAACTCAACAAACAACAGGATCGTGTATCTTTGCTCTTTCTACTAGACACTGATTCGGGTCTAGATTTTAGTTTGGTCACCCTAGGCAACGTTTTTCGCATGCTTCCGTCGGTAGTTCATAACATAATATATCAGATCTACCGTCCTAAAAAGCTAAACAATAGACTCATTAAAGACACGCTACTGGCCATTCAACTTATATACAATGTGGAGATTTCCCCGAACGAACTTGCAAATTGTAAAACAGAACAACAACAATATGAGTGCATCTTACATCGACTGAAGCAGGCAAATAAATTTCCGCAAAGTACGACAATCGAAAAATTCAAAAAGATTTCCGATTTGGTAGGCTTAAACTTTTTAGCGGTTCTATCGTACTTTCCCAAAAAGTACCAAGGAAAAGTTGTATTTTTCAAACCAACGGAGAGTCCGAAACATTTTACAGCGGTAAATTACAAAAAATGGCACAAACTACTCAATAACATGGACATTCATGAGGTACCAGGCAACCATTTCAATTTTTTTCTACTCCCTTCCGCGGAAACAATAGGTAAAACTATGCAATCTTATATAACAAAGGAGTTGCAATGAAATACATACTGATGGTCACACTACTCATTTGTATATCTGCCCAAGAGGTTACCAAGCAAAGTGTCGACAAAGCCATCGCAAAAGGCATTAAATATCTTTTTGCAAAACAAAGTAGTGAAGGATTTTGGTCGAAACACAACCATGATCTCTATCCGATGGGGCAAACATCTCTTGTTGCGTATACATTGATTAAATCAGGTGTATCTCCCGAAGACTCGCGTATCGAAAAAGCGTTTAGTTATTTAGAGAAATTGCCTCTAAAAAAAACATACAGTGTCGCTCTATATTTAATGGCAACAGAAGCCAAGTATAGCGCGCTGGGTAAAACAAAGTTGAGTGAGCGCAAGCAACAACTTTTGAAAAAAAGAAAATATCACCCCTTTAGGTTGCTCGCCAACAAAAAAGAGCAAAAAAACATCCTTCGCGCAGTCAAATTTTTGGAAACATCCACGTCCACCGGTACATGGGGATATCCACAAGGGGTAGGGGATTTATCCAATACACAATACGCCTTGTTAGGTTTGTTTTCTGCGGAGCGCCTTGGTCTACCTGTAGATAAAAAAATATATTACAAAGTAGTACGCTTCTTTATAGATGCACAAGAAAAAGACGGCCCCACTATTCGCAGACCTTTTGTTGTTCCCGCCGCTGACCAGCCGATTGATTGGCAATGGCGAAAAAAACTAGAAAAACAAATTGCCAAACTCAAAAAACGCAACAAGACAGACTCTTTAAACAAACTATACCCACGCTCTAGTGTCACCGTCGTCACCATGCGCGCGCGCGGTTGGAAATATCGCGAAGATCATGGAAAAGTCACCGGAAGTATGACGACAGCAGGAGTCGCGTGTATGGTAATCGCTAAAGCTTATCTGGAGAAATGGCGAAGTAGTCGTTGGAAAAAACTTCTGCCGCAAATAAACGAAAGTATACGCGATGGATGTGCATGGATTGCGCATAATTTCAAAGTAAATAGAAATCCCAACGGTGGACATTTATACTATTACCTATATGGACTAGAACGCGCTGGTATATTATCAGGTGTAGAACACTTTGCTTCACATAACTGGTATATTGAAGGGGCAAAAAAAATGCTCAAAGACCAAAAAAGAAATGGCAAATTCAAAGATAATATTATCGATACGTGTTTTGCTTTGTTATTTTTAAAACGTGCAACGGTTCCGGTGCGCATCGAAACGCAAGCGGACGAATAGAATGTCAAAGAAGTCGACAAATTCAGAAATTGACTTTCTGCTAGAAAAGCCTGAAAGCGCTATAGACAAATACGAAATAATCAAAGTATTAGGTCAAGGCGGTATGGGTATTGTTTACTTAGCTCACGACCCACAGCTAAATAGAAATGTCGCATTAAAAATTATCCATCGCAAAAGCAGTACAACCACAAAACGCTTTCTACTCGAAGCCAAAGCCATTAGTATGTTGGATCATCCAAATATCGTCAAAATTTACCATTTATCAAATACGGAAAAAGGTGCCCCCTATATTGCCATGGAATATATAGAGGGCACTACTCTAAAAGATTACCTCAAAACAAATCCACAACTTACCATTCAGCAAAAAGTGCAACTTATCACCCCTATCTTAGATGCCATACACTACGCACATCAAAAAGGTATTATCCATCGCGACATAAAGCCAGCAAATATTCTTATTGATCGCAAAGGTAATCCTCTCCTCATGGATTTTGGACTTGCCAAAGCACTTGACCTCACTGATGAAACCTTAACTCAAGAAGGTATAGTCGTTGGTACGATAGGTTATATGTCGCCAGAACAAGCATGGAGTGCCTCAGTGAAAACAGATAGTCGAACAGACATATACTCTTGTGGAATTGTACTGTACGAAATGTTAACCAATAAAACACCGATTTCTGCCAAAAACATCATCGAATACATTCAATACCTTTCCGACAGAAAAATCACCCT
Source organism: Candidatus Uabimicrobium amorphum (assembly GCF_009002475.1). Taxonomy (GTDB): domain Bacteria; phylum Planctomycetota; class Uabimicrobiia; order Uabimicrobiales; family Uabimicrobiaceae; genus Uabimicrobium; species Uabimicrobium amorphum. The sequence continues at coordinate 4,978,212 of NZ_AP019860.1, read as the reverse complement.
ACCACGAAAGCACAACAAAGAAATACCTTTGGCGCTACAAAAGATCTGTTTAAAAGCGTTAGAAAAAAATAAAAGGTTTCGTTACCAAACAGCACAACACTTTGCAAAAGATCTGCGTATCTTTTGCCATCAAAGTAACTTACGCAATGTTTTGCATTTTCATTATAAATATTTGCTAGCGATCACTTTACTAGTGATAATTGGCATCAACTGGACTATCTTTCAAAACATCGCCCTGCCCGTAGTAAAAGAAGAACCGCCTATTGACATCATTGTGCGGTGGACACAAAACGGATTTTACGACAAGGCGCGTCAAGAGCTAGACAAGATCAAAAAAAAATTACCCGACCATGTTTACCACCAATATAGATGTATGCTAGCGGCGAAAAAACAAGATGATCTGTCATTACAGCAACACTATAATTTACTCGCCGAAAAACACAAGTATGCCGATATTGTACAGCTAGCTCTTGCAGAAAACTACATGACAAAAAAGATGTGGTCACAAGCTTTACAAGCTCTTAGTAAGGCGAAAGGAAAGCTATCTGCATTTTATGTTCCGTACTACACAGGAAAAATCTACTACCATATGGAGAAATTTTCGCAGGCACGCAAACAATTTCTTCTCGCCAAATCAGTACAAACTCAAAATGACTATATCGATATTGAAATTGCCAAGTGCCATTTACAACTCCGCGAGTATGCAAAAATTTATAACGCGCTTATAAATATGCCAGACAAAGCTCGTTTTCCCGAAGTATACTTCTTACTTGGGCGCTCTGCTATTGGACAAAATCAATACTCTCGTGCACAACGTTTTTTCCAAAAACAATTACAAATCACTCAACCACAAAGTAAAAGTTATTACTGGTTAGCCAAAGCGCTCATACATCAAAAAAAGTATCGTGAAGCAAGTACGTATTTACAAAAAGCCCGCTCGCTTGCACCGACAAATTTGGAAATTTTTAAAGAATACACCAGTATCGCCATTTACGACACGAACCTAGTAAAAGATCGTTATCTAGAATTTTTTACGGCTTTGGAAAAATGGCGATATACTCCTCAAACAGCCATCAACGCTGCCATTACCAACATCCGCGATAAAAATGCTCCACATTATTTACAAATGAAAACACTTTCACAACAGAAATTCTCTCAACAACAATGCGCATTGTTCGTACAAAAACTTTCCAACGTCGCAATTGCACATCACGCCAAAAAAGCTCTGTTTCTTATGCGTTATAGTAAACACATTCATATAATGAAAGAAAAATTCCCGCGCCTCTACAATGAAATCATCGCGGTAAAACGCCAAGAACTACAAAGTGCCTTATACTATCAGTTGGCCAGCATAAGTTTAAATCCCAGCTACCAGCATAGCCTATCTATTTCGCAAATAAAGAATGTAGCAACAAATAATAAACTTTCTACCTTACATCGCTACATTGCCGTAAAATCATTGGTTCATTTATTGCAAATAAAATTTGTCAATACATTACGCCTTGATGCCATTCAAAGTCGTGATATTCACTCAGAAGCGATTTACGACTGTGCTTTGCGCTCCGTTAGTATCCATCCCCATCTTTCCCGAAGAAAGTTGCCCTATTTACCTGACGCCGAACTCATATTGTTGCCTAATTTTTTTCTGTTCTATCAACCGACCGATAACGACATACAAATTTTGCTTAAACAACGCAACTCGATCACGGCGGTCATCACCGCCTTAAATCACTATCGTCTAACGTCTCATCACAAACAGAGTATGTCAACAATACGCAAATTCATATTTGCAGAAGATTCGTCGATTTCCGACTATACTATATTTAATTTTTTTAGCTCCATGTCTCGTAACTCAACAAATTCGTCTCATAAAGAACTTTGGACAAATTTAGTTGTACGCCTTCCCATAATCAATGAACAAAGCTGCCAGGCAGCTCTACAAGTGGCCATCAACAAAGAAATGTTCATTCCCACAAAGATTATCCAACAGTTACTAAAAAAACAACCGTCTATACCCACAGCAATGCTCATATTTAACTACTTGGCGAAAACCAAACAAGACAAAGAGATTCAAAATTACTATACCAATGCCACACATAACTCCAACTTAAGACTTTATGCCTATTATAAGCATTTCACCACAGAACTATTGACCAAGTATCGAGGAGTTACACCGCAAATATTCTTTAAAGAAAAAGACGATTTTTTGCGAAGTTATGCTTACATTATGTATGCCCACCTTGGGGAAGAAATACTACATTTTATTGAAAAAGAACCTCCTCATATGAAGGCCTTTATGTTAAAAGCTTCCGTGTTACCTGTGCTACCAATTATTGGAAAAGCCAATGCAAGATTACCAAAGGATGTTCGGTACGCCATTATGCAAAAATACAGAAGTCATACCAACGACCATGTGAGAAAACACGCTTACAATGCCGAGATCTATGCACGCTACGACAGTGAAAACCTCGATGAGTTTATCGAAAACTGCATTCAGACACAAGATATGATAGTACGCGTGGGTGTCGCCAACGCCATTCGCGACCGATTGATCTCCAATATAGAGATAAATGACAGACATTTTATAGAACAACTACTGTTCTTCACTCAAAAATACCACCCGCAAGCACCTATACATATACACAGGTACTTTAAAAATTCTCTAAATAAAAATATGGCTGTTTACAAAAAAATGTTATGGCAAATAAAAAGATTAGATAAGTGGAGTGCCGGGGATTTTTATAGAAATGCGATGATTCTCGATAAGGACGGGCAGAAAAAACAAGCCATTCAGTCTCTTAAAATGGCTCTGAGTATGGATAACAACATTTTGTATCATATTGAACTAGCAAAACTTATTTATTCACAACAAAAAAGTGCCGTAGAAGATACACTAGTAGATATATATAAACTCAATCAGCAACATAGAATATACCCAGAGTATCATGTTCCTTTACTAAAAATAGAAAAAAGTGCGCTTTTGGAAAAAATTTTATTACTCAACTATATCCAACAAGCCTACAAAGGATCTCATATAGCAGCACGTCTATACGCTTTGCAAAATTTAGTAACGTACTACCGCGATACAAAAAATGACAACGACATGAAATTTTACCTGGGTGTTCTTCGCCATCAACGAAGCATAGCCCCAAAAGACTATTGAAAAATTAATGTTCACAGAAAGTCTGCTCAAGAAAACGGTACCGTCTTCGGTATTTGCGTTCCTCATGAATCGTTCGTCGGCAATAAATCGCAATTATTCGACGGCGCGTATGGTCCACGACCAGAGTAAGAAAGTCTCAAACGCCACTGCTGCATTTTCTCCATATGCTGAATTCTAAGTACCGCAATGGCTAAACCTACTGAAAACCAATAGTGAGCGTTCGCCATAAAGTTGTATATAACACCCCCTAGTATAGCTCCTTGGGTTAAACAGGCCACGGGAAAAATTAAAATAATACGTAAGGAATAATTTTTCGTACGAAAGAAAACCCCCCACACCCAAATCATAATAATGATACGTAGAACCATCACAATACAATAACCAACAAAACCAATGCCTGCCACCAAGCGGTCTTTTTCCCCCTCAAAAACAACATCAAATTGTTTACGGATGTCAAGAATCCGAGAAATTCCCTGAAACTCTGTACCAATTCCGTAGCCCAATAAACCAGCATTCTGTAACCGAGCAATGCGCACCATGTTGTACACTCGGGAAGAAACTCTTCCTCTCTCAAACCTCTTCACTAAGAGTTCAAAACTTTTCTGTCCAGATGATGAAACAGTGAAAGCAACAACGGTGAGTATTCCCACAAGTAATATACGCAACACGAACTTCTGCCAGAGAGCATTGCGGCGAGATACAGAAAGTAAGATAAAACCTATCGTTAGTATAGCACTTACGGCAACGACTCCACGCGAAGCTGTCATAAATACATTTAACCAAGCCAGTACGAAACAGCAATAGTAAACGGCAGATAGAAATTTGTTGTTTTCTTGTATAATTAAAACCATTAGAAAGCTCAGTAATACAAATAGATACTGGCCAAACGGCGCTATGTAGGAAAAAGTAGAAATAATGCGAACTTTCCCCATAAAGCCTGCGATGGAAGTACTGTCTCCGACGTACTTGTTCAAATAATGACTTGGAGGTAGGGAGTATTGGTATACACCTAATAACAGAATAGGAATCGCAAGGAATGCGGCCCAGCGAAAAAAACGCAAAATCTTTTGCTTTGTATTTAATACGGCGGGTACGGTGACAATTAAAGTGATAAACGAGTAATGAATCATCATTCCCACAAGAAAGATGCGTATATCACTTGTTGCACTCCAATTAAAAAACTCGATAATGCCCCAAAAAAAATAGAAGAAAATGATTGGGACAAAAGGATAACTATAATTTGCTTTATTTTTCAATAAGCAAAGCATGAACGGTCCTACAACAATCGCATATTTTACAAATATGAGTACCGTTGATAGGCCTGGCAAAAACCACTTGCGGAATGCGCCTTCGACAAGAAGCCACACAAAAAAGAAGTACATGGACCATCGCCACTGAAAAAAACTAATTGCTAAGCATACCATACCCAGTAACAGTAAGGAAAAATACAGTGTGATAGAACCGCTCATACCGACCTAATTCTTATCTTTGCTTTGTTTTTTATTGGGGGATTTTAACTTAAAAGAATTACGAATGCTGTACATTGTCGCCCACGTTTTATTTTCGGATGTTGGTTTGTGAGGCGAAACACATGCAAACAAAATGGATTTACTATTGTCTTCGCTATGAAACAACTCTATATCCATATGCAAAGATAATTTTTTACCGGTAACAAAAGGATCATACCAATCTACTACCGCTAAATACTTGACTTTTTTAGACTCTTTTTCTTTGGTTTTTTCCACAGAAACTTTTATATCGTCTAAATTTAACTCTAACTTTCTCTTTTCAGCAACGGCTTTACACAAACCTTTATAGTACGCCAAAAGAATTTCATGTATCTTTTTCTGATCAAGAGAAACTTTCTCTTCTATCCATAGAAAAAACACGTAGCAAAAATAGTCGTCTTTTTCTGGACTAAACATCCCAGGAGCAAAACGCAGCTCTTCAAAACCATCGTATTTTATCTCGGGAGCAAAAGATAGAGGAAAAGCAATGCGTTCTGGTCGCCAATCTTTCGGGGCAGAGAACTCAAAGGGATCTTTGTCGTCAGCAAATAACATACATCCCAAGATAAAAAGAATTATATACTTTTTCATGTTAGCACTTCCTATTTTTTGAACATTTGTTTTATCTTGTCTAATATCTTATTTGCTACATCATACTTCGACATCAAAGGTAATTTTTTACCTTTTTCTCTCGTTATAATATAAACTTCGTTCTCATCGCTGTTAAATGTTGGGTTTTCTCCCGAAATATCATTTGCGACAATTAAGTTTAATTTTTTCGATACCAGCTTTTGCAAAGCATTTTCGATGATGTCCTCGGTCTCAGCAGCAAAACCTACCTTAAAGATATCTTCGTTTACTATTTCCATCAGAATATCGGGATTGCGAATCATTTCAATGTTCCATGTTTGCTGTTTCCCTTTTTTCATCTTGTTGTCGCGAACGTCCTGTGCGCGCCAATCAGCGACGGCAGCTGCCATTACCAAAATATCATTTTGCGACGCATGCTCTTTTACCTTCTCACACATTTCCATCGCAGACTCCACGTGAATCGCTTCTACCCCCATGGGTACTTCTAAATGATTTGCTGCTGTAATTAACGTAACTTTAGCTCCGCGATCTCGCGCTGCCGTGGCAACGGCATGCCCCATTTTTCCAGAAGAGCGATTTGCCAATATGCGTACCGCATCTATTTTCTCCCGCGTTCCCCCTGCGGTAACAAGAATACGTAAGCGCGATAAATCACCATTTTCTCCCAAAATACCATTAAGATGATGAAGTATATCTTGTGGTTCGGTCATACGTCCCACACCTGTCTCTCCCGAAGCCAGGTAACCCTTCTCCGGTCCGACAATAATCATCCCGTTTTCTTTCAGTTTTTGGATATTCTCCTGTACAATAAAATTTTGGTACATGTGTGTTTCCATTGCTGGAGCGACAATAATGGGACCTGTTGTTGCCAACACTGTACATGTCAATGGATCATCACTGAAACCATGTGCCATTTTTGCAATCGTATTCGCGGTTGCTGGTGCAATCACCACAGCATCTTTTTGCGACAAGGCAATATGATCAGCCCCCAAAGACGAGTTGCCATCAAACCAATCGGTAACGACATTTCCCCTTGTTATTCCGCGAAAAGTGGAGGGGTGTATAAACTTTTGTGCTCCCGATGTCATAATAACGTCAACGTTAGCACCTTTTTGAACGAGTAAACTGGCGAGCATGGCACTCTTATAGCACGCAATACTCCCTGTTACTCCCAAAACGATATTCTTGTTTTTTATATTCATTTTTTACTCATTCGGGAAAAAACACGCGGCATAGTGACCGGGACTGAATTCTTGCAAAGCTGGTTTTTCCGCACTACATTTATCTTGTGCTTTCGCACAACGCGTACGGAAAGGACATCCCGACGGTGGATTTAACGGACTAGGTACGTCACCTTGTAACACAATTCGTTCACGAGTTCTTTCCACTTCGGGGTCGGGAACATTCACCGCAGAGATGAGAGCTTCAGTGTACGGATGACGTGGTTTTTGCTTAAATAGTTCATCAGTAGGTGCTAACTCCACAATGTTTCCAAGGTACATAACAGCTATTCGTGTACACATGTGCTTGACAACACTTAAATCGTGAGCGATAAATACGTATGTAAGATCGTATTCTTTTTGTAAATCCACAAATAAGTTCAAGACCTGTGCCTGGATAGATACATCCAGTGCCGAAACAGGTTCGTCGGCCAAAATAATTTTAGGAGAAGAAATTAAAGCTCGTGCAATTCCAATTCTTTGACGCTGTCCTCCGGAAAAAGCATGTGGGTAGCGGTTGCGAAACCGTGGCTCTAATCCTACTTTTTCCATCATGCTTACTACAGCAGAGTTGAGCTCTTCTTTACTTTTGTATATACCTAAAATCTTTGCCGGTTCACCGATAATCTCTCCCACGGTCATACGCGGATCTAGAGAAGCATAAGGATCTTGAAATACCATTTGTATTTCACTACGATGCTTCTTCATCTGCTCTTGCGTCAGCTGTGTAAGATCTTCTCCATGAAAAATCACTTGTCCAGACTTAGGACGATGCAGTTGGATGATGTTACGTGCTGTCGTCGACTTCCCACAACCACTTTCACCTACAAGTCCTAAGGTTTCACCTTTATACAGATCAAAACTCACACCGTTTACCGCACGTAGTATCTTGCGCTCTTTGGAAAACAAACCACCACTTCTGCCAACGTCAAACTCCACATGTAAGTCTTTTACTTGTAGTATTACCTCTTTATTTTGTGTCATATCTCAAACCTCTACACCTCAAGATTTATATAAAATACACGCGGCTTTGTGCTGCCGTTCTTCATCCAGAACCACATATTCTGGAAGCCCTTGTAGACACTCGTCTTTCTTCTTCGGACAACGTGTGTGGAAAGGACAAAAATCGGGTTTTTGTAATAAATATGGAGGAGATCCCTTTATCGTTGTCAGTCTTTCTTGTTTCTCGTGTAATTTAGGGATAGAACTCAATAACCCTTGAGTGTAAGGATGTCCCGTTTTTGCAAAAAGCAAATCTGTTGGTCCACTCTCAACAATTGTTCCGCCGTACATCACAAATACTTTATGACTAACTCCCGCAATAACTCCCAAATCGTGCGTAATAAAAATAATAGACATCTTGAGTTTTTCATTCAACTCTTTCAGGAGCTCTAAAATTTGCGCCTGAATGGTAACATCAAGAGCTGTTGTCGGCTCGTCAGCAACAAGTAGTTTCGGATCACACATGAGTGCCATTGCAATCATTACCCGTTGGCGCATACCACCGGAAAATTCGTGGGGATAACTATTTAAACGATTTTTTGCATCGGCGATTCCTACCAAATCTAGCTTTTCAATAGCTAGATTCACAGCGTCTTTTTTCGACAATCCCTTATGCAACATCACCGCTTCGATCATTTGTGTTTTGATTGTCAAAAACGGGTTCAATGAAGTCATGGGGTCTTGAAAAATCATGGTAATGTCGTGACCACGTAACTTGTTCAGTTTTCCTTGATCTAACTCGCCATTCTTATTCAGGAGGCTCTCTCCACAAAACTCAAGTTTATCAGCCACTACGCGTCCTGGGGGTATTGGTATGAGTCCCATAATAGAAAGACATGAGACACTCTTTCCGCTACCACTTTCCCCTACCATACCAACAATTTCCCCTTCGCGAATCGTATAAGAAATTCCATTGTTGGCATGCACAGTACCTTCGTCTGTTTTAAAGGTAGTCTGCAAATTTTTTACTTCAAGTACTATTTTGCTATCTTCGCTCATATGACATACCCTATTTCATTTTTGGATCTAGTGCATCACGTAGACCATCACCTAAAAAGTTCATGCAAAACAACGTTATGGATAAAGCTAACCCTGGAAAAATAATAAGCCATGGCGCTGTTTCCATAACACTTGCACCATCAACGCATAATTTTCCCCAGCTAGGATTAGGTTCTTGAATTCCCAACCCCAAAAAACTGAGAAATGATTCAACAAGAATTACCCGAGGAATCGTGATTGTCGTATACACGATTACCGTTCCTAGTGCATTGGGAACTAAGTGTTTAAAAATAATAGTTGCGTGAGACGCCCCATATGAGCGTGCAGCCTCAATAAATTCTTTTGCTTTTAGTGACAATATTTGTCCACGAACAATACGTGCCATCGTGAGCCAACTTACAGCTCCAATTGCCATAAAAAGAATATATTCGTTTTTACCGAAGACCACCATGAGTATGATCACCAAAAACATATATGGTAAACTATACATTACATCGACAAAACGCATCATCAAATTGTCAATTCTTCCTCCCGCATACGCAGCGGTTGCCCCGTAAGTAATACCAATAGATAAACTAATTAGCGTACATAAAATCGCAATTTTAATTGAAACTTGCCCACCGTATAAAACACGCGTAAAAGTATCGCGACCTGTGGGATCAGTACCAAAAATATGCTCACTACTTGGTGCTTGCTTAAAAGCTTTATAATCAATTTGAGAGTAGTCATAGCTTGAAATAAATGGTGCTCCAAAGCACGCTAGAATCATAAGTCCTAGAACTACCAATGAAAATACCGCCATTTTGTTTTTTAATAAACGTTTCCAGGCATCTTTCCACAAGCTAAGTCCATGCTCGTCGGCGGCCTTTTGTAATTTTGTATTTTTATCCATATTATTTCTCTTCATGCAATTTGATTCGTGGATCTATAAAACCGTATGCAATATCTACAAATAAGTTAAAAGTCATCACTAATATACTTACCAATATTACAGTCCCCATGACCATAGTGTAGTCGCGATCAATTGCTCCCATAACGAATTCACGACCAACTCCAGGAATGCCAAATATCTGTTCAACAACGATAGAACCTGTGATAATGAAAGCTGATGCAGGACCTACATAAGAAACGATAGGTAACAAGGCCCCTTTCATTGCATGACGTGTAATGATAGTCCAATCACTTAGCCCCTTGCTTCTTGCCGTTTTAATATAGTCCTGACGAATAACTTCTAGCATACTACCTCGCGCAATACGTGCGATGATAGCAATGTAGTAACAAGATAGAGTGATGACCGGTAATATATAATGTTTTAATTCTCCCCAACCAGCAACAGGAAGCCACCCCAACCATAAACCAAAAGTTACCGCTAATATTGGTCCTAGTACCAGATTCGGTACAGAAATACCTAAAATTGCAAAACTCATACATGTGTAGTCAATAAAACTATTTTGATTCAGCGCAGCGAAGAATCCAATTGTAGTTCCTAAAAGCAAAGCGATAAACATTGCCATAAAACCGATGCGTAATGAAACAGCAAACTTCTCTTTTATAATGCCGACCACTGTTTTGTTTTCATATTTCATAGAGGGGCCTAAGTCCCCTTGTAGAATCATCCCCAAGTAGTAAAAATATTGTACAACTAAGGGCTTATCCATATGATATTTTTTTTCGAGATTCTTTTTAATTTCTGCAGACAACTTTTTCTCCGACGAAAAAGGACCGCCTGGAGCAAAACGCATGAGAAAAAAAGTAACTGTAATGATAACAAGCAAAACCGGTATCATTCCCAAAATGCGTTTACAAAAATATACAAACATATAATTCTCCGTTTATCTATCTCCCCTTTGAATTGCTAGGTGTTTGCCAGTATGTGATGCCCTCTCGCCGGCGGTTAGCCGATTGTGGGGGGGCACCAAATGCCAGCATATTTATACTAAAATAGTGTACATACCTAGTTATTCATTGAGCAAATGATTACTTAACTCCAAAATATTTTTTCTTCTCTTCCATATCAATATACGCATCGCGGAAGACGGCACGCGCTTGAAGATCATAAAAACCTTGCTCTACATCTTTTTTGTTACTTGGATAAAAATTCTTCACATATGGCTTTACCAATGTATCCGCAACATAAAAGTAGATAGGCATAATAGGCATTTCGTCTAAAGCTATTTTCTCTGCTTCCTGCATTACGGCTAATCGTTTTTCAGGGGTACTTATTTTTCGCGACTTTAAAAACAATTCATCATATTTTTTGTGTTTCCAAAAAGTATCGTTGTTTTCGCTTTCACTATACATAAGTTCTAAAAAACTGTCTGCGTCATTGTAATCACCAATCCAACCAGCACGTGCAACTTGGTAGTCACCATGTCTACGTCTATCTAAATATGTTTTCCATTCTGCGTTTTCAATTTTAACATCTATGCCCAAGTTTCTCTTTAGCATATCACTTACAACAATCGCAACTTTTTGATGGTTTTCATTTGTATTGTACAAAATAGTCATTGTTGGAAATTTCTTTCCACCTTCCCCATAACCAGCTTCTTTCAAAAGTTGTTTCGCTTTTTCGACATTCTCTTCTAAAGATGCTGCGGTTTTATAACCAGCTGTACGTGGTGGAACAATGAATTTTGCAGGGATATATCCGATGCTTAAAACTTCCGCCAAAATTTCGCGATCAATCGCCATAGAAATAGCCTTGCGTACTTTAGCATTATCGAAAGGAGCTTCTTTTGTGTTGAAGATGTAATAATAAATACCAAGGTATGGTGCCATAACCCATTCTGGATTATTTTTAATACCGGGATATGCAGAAGAAGCCAATCCTGTTACGTGATAATCGGCAGCATTTGCACGAAACATTCGCAATCTAGTTTCGCCATTATCCGTGGTAAAGAAAATAATTTTGTCTAATTTAACCTCATCTTTGCCCCAATAGTTTTCATTTTTCACAACTTCCGTACGATCATTGCGACGACGCAGTACTACTTTAAACGGTCCATTGGAAACAATGTTTTCTAGCTCTGTCCATGCATTGCCATGTTTATCAATAACATGTTTTGGTGTCGCATAAAACGGGACTAAAGATAGCAGGCTCATAAAGTAACCAGTGGGGCTTTCCAACTCTATTTTGAGAGTGTAGTCGTCCACAACAAAAACCCCGAGTTCTTCCGTCTTTTTTTCGTTCTTTAAAACAGCTCGTGCATTTTTAATCACAAAATACAAACTAGCATTGCGCGACTGAGTAATAGGATCTACCGCACGGCGATATGTAGACAAAAAGTCATTTGCAGTTACAGGTTTTCCATCAGACCATTTTGCATCTTTACGTAAGAAAAAAGTATATGTTGTACCATCTTCAGATATCTCCCACCTCTCCGCAACTCCAGGAAGATATCCTCCAGTTTTATTGTTTACACGTACTAAACCTTCAAAAATATTGGACAACATACTTGTCCCAGGCGTTCCTTCACGTTTGATAGGGTCTAAAGTCGCTGCTTCGGCACCGTTTAGAACGCGTAAAACCATTTTTCCTTTGTCATCAGGCATAGGATACTTTGTCTCTCCGCTAGGGCATCCCGTCAACAGCAAACACAAGCCCAAACATAAAATAACTATACTTTTCATCGTTTTATTTTTCTCCTATACCTAAGTACTTTTTCTTTGCCTCCATATCAATCCATACACGTGTAATAGGGTGATTATCGGCAATGTTATAGCGACCCGCCTTGATGTCTTCTTGTCCGTGATTCCCGGTATTTCTTGGATAAAAACCTCGAACATATGGTTTAATCATTTGGTCAGCAACATAAAAATAAATCGGTATAAGCGGCATATTATCTAGCAATATCTTTTCGGCTTTTTGAAACAGAACTTCGCGCTTCTTTACATCTGTTTCTTGTTTTGTCGCCAGTACCAGATTATCATGCTCCGCATTCCACCAACCGGTATTGTTATTTCCACCGTCTTTCATGAAGAGTTCCATAAAATTATATGCATCATTGTAGTCGGCAATCCAACCGCGGCGAATTACATCATAGTTCATTGAATGCATCCTGTCAATGTAGGTTTTCCACTCGTTGTTCTCAATCTTAACAGGGATTCCCAAACGTGTCTGCCACATATTTTGAATGATAATACATATTTTTTGATGGTCTTCGCTGGTGTTGTATAGAATAGTGAACTCTGGAAAACCTTTGCCATCTGGATATCCAGCTTCAGCAAGTAATTTCTTGGCTTCCTCTATGCTTTCGTCTAATTTATGAGGAGACTCATAATTAAACGTTCCTTTCGGTACATAGTTAAAAGCCGGTAATTGTCCTCCCATAGCAACATTTTCGGCAATAATTTTTCGATCAATGGCAATACTCAATGCTTTGCGTACACGTACATCATCAAACGGTTTTTTTGAGGTGTTGAAGCAGAAAAAATATGTCCCCAAGTATGGAGGAGCCATCCATTCAGACTCTTGTTTTATCGTGGGGTAAGCACTTTTCGGCACGGGGCTACTCAACCAATCCGTCATACCACTGCGAAACATCCGTAGTTGTGTCTCTTGATTTTCTGTGGTAAATGCCACAATGCGATCAAGCTTCACACGGTCCTTTTCCCAATAATGCTCATTTTTCTCAAAAATCATCTGGCTACCCATGACCCTTTTTTTCAAGACAAAGGCACCATTGCCTACAATATTTTCTACTTCAGTCCATTTACTGCCATATTTTTCAACTACGTGCTTAGGAACGGGATAAAAAGTATAGTGTGTTAGGAGGTCAATAAAATATGGTACAGGTTGCTTTAAGCGCAACTCTAAAGTATGATCATCAATTGCTTTTGCCGCCAAAGCACTTAGATCTTTTTCCTTACCTTCGTTGATTTCTTGGGCATTGATAATGTCATACAACATGTAAGCATATTCGGCTCCGGTATTTGGATTTAAAATGCGTTGGTATGCCGCGACAAAATCATGTGCTGTTACAGATGTGCCATCTGACCATTTAATATTCTTTCTCAAGGTAAAAACGTAGGTTTTTTGCTCATCTTTGGTTTCATACTTTTCCGCAACACCTAACTCGGAATATTCGCCTTTGTCTCCATAACGAATAAGTCCTTCAAACATCAAATTAATGATACGATTTTCATATACTCCTGTCGCTTTAGATAAATCTAAAGTTGCAGGTTCTTGGGCATTGCTAAAACGAAATACTGTTTTGCCTTGTTTTTCCAATTCGGTCAGCTCTCCTTTGCGGCCTTCGGAATTACAAGAGCATAATGCCAACATAGCAACACACAACAATACACTATACAGTTTCATAAAAAAAAACTCCCGTTATACTATTTCCAATAAATCTTGAACATCTAACATTCCAATGCAGCGATGTTCATCATCGATGACTGGAATTTCATCAATTTTCTTTTCTTTCAACAGGTGACACGCTTCCTCAACGAGAAGAGTTGACTTTATGGTAAAGGGATTTTTTGTCATCACTTCCGCCATGGTAATTTCTTCGAGGTTAATGTTTTCTTTTAAGTGACGTCGCAGATCACCATCGGTGAAAAACCCGAGCACATGTTGTTCCTCGTCAACAACGGTCACTGCCCCAGCACGCGCCGTGGTAATTGTGGTAATGGCATCCATAACACTGCACTTTGGACCAATGACCGGATTGTATTTTCCGGTACGCATCACTTCAGCGACGGTCATGAGGCGTCTCCCCAGACTTCCTCCAGGATGATACAATGCATACTCTTCACGGGTAAATTTGCGTTCTCTTGATACACACATCGCGAGGGCATCTCCTAGAGCCAACATAGCGGTAGTACTTGCTGTTGGTGCCAAACCGAGAGGGCATGCTTCACTAATTTTCCCAATACTCAAGGTTAAATCACTACAATTTGCCAATGTCGAATGAGGCTTTCCCGTAATCGCAATCACTTTTGCGCCAATTTTTTTTAATAACGGCAAAAGACGTAAAATCTCTGCTGTTTCACCACCATTAGAGATCGCAATTACGATATCTTCTTGAAGAACACGCCCTAAATCTCCATGAATGGCCTCCGCAGGGTGTAGTGACAACGAAGGTGTTCCTGTTGATGCCATCGTCGCGGACAATTTCTCGCCAATAAGTCCCGATTTCCCCATACCCGAGACAATAACGCGTCCCTTGCACTCTAAGATCCACGATACCGCCTTCACAAAATTTTCATCAACAAGAGGTATCACTCCCAATATAGCATCCGCTTCGACGCGAAGCACTTTTTTTGCATATTCTATTGCGGGCATTTTATTCCAACTCTTCTAGTTTTTGATCAATAATTGCCAAACGTTTACGATTAATATTTTTGAAAAAGTGATATGCACGCGTAAAATTGTTGCGCGCTTGCTCAATTTGCGCTTCACGTTCATAAAGTTCGCCTAGTTGATAACTCAACTCAGCGACATACTCGTCGTGACCGAGAATCTTCCAGTGCACCACCGATTTTTCAAAATTTTCCGTTGCTTTATCCATGCGGTTTAAACGCATGTAAACGCGACCTATGTGCATATGTGTATAGGCCAATCCCTCAACATCTTGCATGTTTTCTTTTAAAATATAACTTTGCGCAAAGTGTTCCATTGCGAGCAAATAATAACCTTGACGAATGAGTACTTCCCCAATGTTATTCAAAATCTTTGAAATTTTATAGCGATCTTGTATTTTTTGGTATAATTCTAAACCTTTGTGGAAATACGAGATGGATTGTTCTAGCTCCTCGGCAAACAAGGCACATCGCCCAAAACCATAGTATGTATCCGCCATTTTCCATTCGGGCAAATCTTGCTTAAGTGATAGGGCTTTTTCTAACTGTGCACTGGCCTCATCGAATTTTTGTAGCTTGCGAAATCCCCGCGCGAGTTGTTCGTGTAACATTGCTTGCATTTCTACGTTTTCTTCTTGTTCATACAACTGCAAACTGCGGTAAAACTCCTTTTGTGCATCATCCACGCGATTCGCCACCAAATGCATGCGGCCTATGTGTAAAATGTCTTGTGCTTTACCATTGAGATCATTGAGTTTGTCGTGAATTTCATAACTATTGAGGTATTGTGTTTCTGCGTCGGTAAAATTTCCTTGTTTAAGATGCAAATGCCCTAAAATGGTATAAGTACAACAACGTTCGAGAAGAACCCCTAGTTTTGTCTGGATGGCGATACTTTTTTCCAAACTTTCATGGGCTTTCTCCCAGTTGCACTCAAAACAATAAATTTTCGCCAATTTATTTAATGTTTGCGCTTCGTAATCGGGGAAAACATCTTGGCAAATCGCCAAACTTCTTTCAAAGAACACCACGGCTTTATTGTTCTCTTTTTGGTGCCAATAACAATCCCCAAGTGAATTCAAGGTCATCACTTGCTTCTTACGCATGCCTGCCACTTCCCAAATCAATGCAGACTTTTCAAACTTAGGCTTCGCTTTTTCCCACTGTCCTTTGTGTAGAAAAAATATACCTATATTTTCCACACACATCGCCTGGCTCACAATATCGCGATGAACACGATTTATTTCAATGGACTCTTCCAATTTCTTACGTGCCAAACGAAAATTTCCCATCTCAACATATAGTTTGCCCTGCAAGCTCAAAACAACGGCTACTTTACTCATATTTTTGGCATTTTTATAATACTTATAGCTATTTTCTAATAAATTTTCGGTACGTTTATAAAAACGTCGCTGAAGTAAAACTTGTGCAAAGTCTAATTCAACTTTCACACGTTGTTCTTGGGCATCGATTTGTTCGAGTAAATTCATGGTCTTTTCATAGAATTCGATGCTGTCATTAATAAGGCCTTGTAAACTATAAATATGGGCAATAAAGTTATAACATTGCACCAAGGCAACCAAATTGTTGTCTTTTTGATAAACTTCAATACAGCGGTGGTATACGTCAAATGCCGCTTGCAAATCTCCTTTTTGCAACAAACACTTTGCCAAGTTGTATAAAACGGCCCCCAAAAAGCGCTGGTCGTCTAGTTTTAAAGCAATTTCTTCTCCGTGCCCTAGTAAATCTAACGCCGCTTGAAATTCTTTTCGTCGTAAATGCAGTTGCACAATGCGATTAATGGCGATAATTTTTTGTTCATTTTCACTAAAATCTCCATGCGCTACTTGTTGGAGGTAGTCGAGCGAATTACTAAAATTTTCTTCTAGACTTTCGATATCGGCCAACAAAAATAAGGCATTTGTGTAATCTTTTTCTTGTTGTTCGCATTCATTTAAAATTTGTAGCAAATATCCTTTTGCCTCGGGCAGTTTTTTTTCTTTTATCAGACAAGCAGATAGGCATGACAAAACTTTGTACTTTTCGCGGACATTTTCTTCTTTGTAAAGATGGGGAAGTGTTTGTCGGCAAAAGAAAATGGCGTTGGCGTATGCCAACTTTTTCTTTTCTTCTTTTGCTGCTAAATAACAGTATTTGACAAATAGAGAAAATTCTTGGGCTTTTTCGCTATGATATATCAACTGTGGTAACAGTGTGCGCAGCGCGTTATTGTGCTTACGGAAACATTGCATGGCTTTATGGTGTATGCCGCGCAGTTCTTCTTCTTCGATACGTTCGTAAATAAATTGTTTCCATAAAATATTTTTAAATCGATAATATTGCCCTATTTGCCCACGATGAATCGTACTTTCTGGAAGTGCGGCAAACAAATCTTTCTCCGGTAGCATAAAATGTTTTTCGCGACGAATGTCCTCCAGATTTTTCAAAGAAAAAATCTGCCCCAAAACGCTAGCACACTTCATTTGAAAAAAGTACGAACGCTTACAACGTATCTTTAAGCGCAAACGCTCTTGAAGTATTTCCTTGCAATCTTCAGGAAAGTAGATATCTTCTACATTTTTTCGGACATTCCATACTCCATTTTTCCACACCACTACATTTTCGTCGACAAAAAGCGCTGCTAGCTCATTCCAAAAAAATGGACTTCCCGCTGTTACTTCTGCAAACTTGTTCATAAACTCATACGAGAAAGTATTGGGGAAAAAACGCTGATGCAAATAGTTCATCGCCAAAGAATTCGACAAACGCGTCAAATGGATGCTTTTGTGTGTTCCCGAAAATTTTTCGGTCACTTCGTCGAAGCAAAGAATAATTTGGATAGGTAACTCACCAACCTCACGCGAGAAAAATTTGAAGAAATCAAGTGTGCTGTTATCACAATAATGAGCGTTATCTATACACAAGACGACTGTGCCATGCTGGGCAATTTTCTTTAGTAGTGACGCAATTTTAAAATACAAAGTCTTTAAATTTTCATTGGACTTAAAAAAGAGAGGTGTTGGAAAATCAATTTTCAGGTTTGTTAGTATCTTTGGTGGGGAACAAAATATTTTGATTAACGGCTCAAAGGCAATATGTTGAGAAATTGAATCACAACAGTTATATCGCAAAAAACAAGTTTTTTGCTGTGACATATTACTTTGAAAAAAGTGCTCCAACAAAAAGGTTTTACCATATCCAGATTCACCATACACAACGCATATATTGCCTTGACCACTACTCGCCTCTTTTAGAGATTTTTCCAGAATAGCTAACTCGGCTTCACGACCTATAATATTCATTGTAGACGTGGGTATCTGATTCTTTGCTTTTTGTTTTGAATATATATAGTTTATTATCCAATCATAAATCTGCATACTCTTACCACTACGTTTCCATTTTGAGTGAAAGCAACCGGCCTCGTCACATTATGACAAAAATTTACTAAAAGTCTAGAAAGGTTTATAATTTTACCATTATTCCAAACGTACGTTAGTGCACAAAAACAACTCGTTCAAATTTTACCCCCTGGCAACGAGGGCAGCTGACGTTTCTTCTTCCTGATTTAACAAAGCCTTGGGCGCGGCATTGCGGACATATTTTCCATTGTTCTTTTTGTATTTGCAATTTGTTGAGCCAGAAAAAACCATGTAGCCATTCTCTCTTTTGTGAAGAGGACTCTTTTTTCCACCAATCTTCGGCACTAATTTTTTGGGAAACAACTCGCCGACCTTGCGACTGCGCCAGCGCTTTTACTTTGGCAAAATTTTCTACCTTTGACGTATCGCGCCCCAAACCAACCACGAAAGTACCACGTCCAAAGTTGTGATTGCTCAAATTGCGTTTTTCGCGCTTTTCAATATAGGAAGTAACTTGTGCTTCAGAGAGCGAGTATTTCGTGGCAACATCTTTGAGTGCTTGATCGTAAACATCCCCTAGTAATTTTTCTTTTGCTTCGTCAATGGTAATTTTACGGTCTAAACTCAACGAGGTAATTTGTGAAGAAATTTTGCTAAAAAACAATGACGCTACATTTTTAGTATAATACGTCGCTTCTTTTTCATCTATTTTTTTTATATACTCTGCGATCTCTTCTTCTGTTTTATAAGTACCTAGTTCCTTTAACACTTCTTTAGCGTCTTTGTAGCGCCCCGCTCGCAAATATAATTGGTACTTGCGATAAATTTTTTGTTCCTCTTGTTGCTCAGAAAACTTATCAAACTCACCAGCTAAAGCTTGCGACTTTTCCGCATACTCCGGGGACAACTCTTGTGCGCGATCAAAATGTTTTTTCGCTTGCTCTACAGCGCCAATGGCAACTAAATAATTTGCTAGCTTCCACTGTTCGTCAGCGTTGTCAAAATCGTAGCGACCTTCGACTTTCTTGTATATTTCACTGACAGAATAAACATCGGTTATCGGTACTTTTGCCTTCTCAACCTTCACGATGTTATTACGCGGAACAGAAATGTTGCCATTCTTGGTTTTCACAACCACTAGATCTCCTTTAGAGACAACACGACCTCGCAGGGTAGCTCCATTGCGCAAATACATGACAACGCCCTTGACCAACTCAACCTGTGGTGTTTTTGTTGCCAGTCCCAATTTTTGCTGTAATTCATCTCTATTTATTTGGTGAAGAAAACTCCAGTAGACTGTAAATTCTCGATTATCAAAGGTTTTTAGAACAAAAGATTCTTCTGTGTACTGAGAAATTACCCCGTGTAGCACCGTTCCATCTTTTAAGGTAATCATCTCCGCAAAAGAAAAACTCCCTAATACACATAGCAAAATCAACCATCTCTTCATGATCGTTTCCTAACAAACATAGAAAATTAACTATACAACTGTATATCACACCGAGCAAGTAGCGATAAATACCTTAATATCACTACCTTACGTTCATTTTTCACTATTCACAGCCAATAAATTTTGTAAATTGACGTATATTATATTATAATAGAATGCTTTACTTCATGAAAAGGAGTAAATTGACTGATACCAATTTTTTGGTGATCACCGTGGTGTTTCATGGGAATGAGCATCTTAATTACCATCTTGCGTGAAAACAATACAAAATATATTCCAAGTTGAACATGTAAACACCTCAGCTAACACGTTTTAAGAAAGGTCTACAGTGGTCTCTGAAAACAATGATGAGCAAAAATTACGCTGGCAAAAAATGAAAAATGATCTCAAAGGAAAATTGGGAAAAGACAACGACGTAAAGCCCAGTAAATTTGACAAGCTCACCGACAAACAAAATTTTAATACTGTCAAAAAGAGAGAGTATCCTGTTGGAGCTGAAAGTATCTTCGTTGAAGCTGGAAGAAATAAAACTCAGCTTGGCGCAGAAGAGCGCAAAAAACTGGCTAGTTTACAAGTATCCATCAAAAAAATTTCGGAAGTACTCAAAAAAGTACAAGTAGAAAAACCACCAGCAGAAGAAATAGTCGAAACTCCCGCAAGAGAGTTTACCACAAATATTCCAAAAGAAGAGTGGGATTTATTGTTTAATAGTTTAACGACAATAAGACAAGGCGAGCAGCCGCTGCTGCATTCAGAATTGTCCTATTTTATCATTAAGCTAAACAAAATTGTCACAGAGCACATTGATGTCATATTGCAACTTCTCAAAAATGACGAAGAGCAACATTCGTTTAGTAAAATACTTTCTCCATCATACTTATCGGTAGCACAACGTAGTGAAAACGATCCTTTAGAGTTGATTATTATTCGTTTTTCCAAAAGTCAAAAGAAACTCATCATGATTTACTTAGATGAGTTGCCAAACGAAAAAGAAAAAAAAGAACTATTGGTGAGTTTTTTACTTGGGCAAAACCCCAAATTTTTAATTACTCACAAAGAAGCCAAAAAACTTGCTTTTCAAAAGAGCGTGGCGAGTAGGAAATTTAAAAACTAATGTGCCATGTCAAAACAGCAATTGATTATTCTAAAAAAAATGTTATCGAAGCTTATTACTACCTAGTAGAACGTTTCGCCCCTGTGGTCTACTTCTCAGCTCTTGTAAAGCTACAAGACCATGATCTAGCACAAAAAACAACAGAAGAAGTTTTTTTTTATGCCTATAACAACATACATCGCTATCAATATAAGATAGGCTTTGTCAAATGGCTTACAATATACACAAATAAAACTTGTCATGAAATAGTACTGGGACGAACACCGAAAACAATGCAAGAGTTACAACAATTAACGCATGTACCTGAAAACCATAAAGTTTGTTTATTACTCAAAAACTCACATTTTTCTACAAGAAAGATAGGTGCCATGTTAGACACCGCGGAACATGAGATTGACTACATACTCAACAAGTACCCACATATACACATGAAAAACGCCTATCTCAATGTAGATGTTGACAAATGCAAAAAAAGAATTACAAACAAATATCGCAACCACCACTTTGCGAATTATCTCAACAATTTTTTTTTGGGGTTTGTCACAATATTGCTGTGTGTCTATTTATTTTTTGCCTCAACACCTCAATTTTTTTATGCTCTCATCATACCGTTTTTCGTTGCGGTTTGTATTTGTAAACTATACTCATTTATCTCACAATACATATACAGCAAATCTTGGCAAAAACTGACTATTTTATTTGCCATGCTCACAATGGCTATTGCCGAACCTAGTTTTTGGGCTGGCGTAGACAAGCAAAAAGTAAACGAGCATGACAAACTCACCTTGACAATACTGTTTCTGGGGAAATCATCGATAAATCCTCCCTCATTCTCATTGGATAACCTAACCTTATCTTCCCAACCACAAACAGTAGTAACAACAGAAGTTATTGACGGAAAACAAATCATTCTTCACAGATATCTTTACACATTATCTCCACGAAAAGTAGGCCCTGCAACTATATCCGAAATACAGTGCCGCTTACAAAAACAAGTATACACTCAGCCGTCAATCACACTAGACGTTACAAAGAACAAAACAGCGGCATTTCCACATTTTTTTGCAGAAATGCGCCCACAAACATTTCAACTCTATATGCAACAAATTTGCCCGCTCGCTTTAACCGTCTATCATCCCTACTCTACAAAAATAGAAAATATCCTATTTTCTTTGAAAAAGTCACCAAATTACAAGAAGGTTGGTACACAATATAAAGTAGAGGCGTTAGAACGACGAGGTCCTTTCTTATATAAAAAAACAGTACATCATCTGTTAGTACTTCCGTTAAAAGCGGGCAAACTCAATATTTCATTAAAAAAGCTCCAACTCGACACTTTTACTACCCAGAAAGAAAACCTGTTTGATAAAGAATTTGGTAAAGATGAAGATTTTTCCGACGATTTTTTTCGCCAAAATCCACTCAACGAAAACTTCGGTGCTGAAAGAATCACTTTACCTTTGAAGGTAGCTGATGTGGCGGTTAATGTAGCTTCCCTTCCAACTTCGCCTACAAATTTTATAGGCGCTGTGGGAGAGTTTTCTGCAACAGCAACGTGGGAGGACTTCGACAAATTGAGCATTACTTTACGTGGCAAAGGTAATCTCGAAACGGTAGAAAACATATTTTTGCAAAAAAATGATGCTTTTACAGTAAAGAAATTCGAGAGCGATTTAATCCAGTATTTATCGCCCAAATCGCAACAAGTACAAAGAACATTTTTTGTAAATTTACAATATTTAAGAAAAGGGAATATTGCTATTCATCCGTACTTTTGCTATTTTCAACCTCAGAAACAAAAATACCAATATATAGATATGGATATACCTCCGATTACAGTAACATTGAGTGCGTTACCAAAGTCAAACGTTATGTTGATTACCCTGTTGACGGTTTTGACGGGCGTTATCATGGGAATTTTTTATAAATTCGTAATACGTGGAAAATAAATTTACTATTCTGAAGAAGTGTGCACAAAACAAATGACCAATAACTTTAACAAGCAACTACTAAAACTATCTCATTCTTTTCTGAGACAATTGCCTACGGCAATTGCAGAAATAGAATTTATTTGGCGGGATATCTGTGATAAGGATTGGAGCCAAGAGCAGTGGTATGAAGTGCAAAAGCAATTTATTGGAATAAAACAAAACTGTAATGTCTTCAATTACCAAGAGTTGAATGATAGTTTAAAAGAGCTTATATATATCTTCAAAAAAATAAACTCTCAAAAAAAGTGCATGCCTCTACAAAAAACGCAAGTACATGTTTACATTGGCGAAATTAAACGTAAAATTTTAAGCAAGATAGAAAGCCTCGAAGAAGTAGAGATTGAGAATCATCATCTACAAGACCATGGGGAAGACTACACCACAGTATTTATTTATCAAAATACACCAGAGGTCACAAACTTAGACATAGAAAAAAATCTCAATTGTAAGGTATTTAATTGCGAAAAAGATTTACTGGAATCTTTGGAGTTGTACATACCGAGATGTGTTGTATTTAATATATTAGATGCAAAAGAAGACTTTCCAATTGCCGAAAAAATTGCCCAAAATAAAATCATTAAAAACTGCACAATTCCCACACTGTTCATTATAGAAAGTAGCCACTTTGCCCTACAGCTAAAAATTGCCAAAATAGGCAGTGTTGCACTTACCAAGCCGTTAGATTCTGAAAAACTGCAACAAGCCATCGAAGAACTGTGCCCTGAAAAAAAAGCCATACCACGCATTTTAGTTGTGGACAGCGACACCGCTTGCGCTACATTTTACTCGTTACTTCTAAAGACATTCGGTTTAAAAACAGAGGCGGCAACAGATCATCAACAAGCGATTACATCGGTAATTTCTTTTAAACCGGATATCATTTTAATGGACTTACACTTTGGTGATAACGATGCTATTTTTATTGCACGAGAGATTCGTGAAATCCGCCAACATAAAAACACCCCCATCATTTTTATATCTTCAGAAACACAAACAGATAAACAATTCCAAGCGATGCAGTATGGCGACGACTTCATTACCAAACCAGTCTCCGCCGATATATTGGTAAAACTCATTCGCGTATGGCTACAATTCAAAGATTCAAAGGTACAACATAGCTCGGTACGTTTAAATCGCCAAAAATTTATTTCGCAAGTCAATTCGAAAGAGCAAGAAGTAAAAAAAGCGCAATCCACCCTTGTCGACTTAGAAATCAAAATTAAACAGTTGGAAAAAGAAATTGGTGATATAAAACAACTTCCGGAAACCAGCGATATTCCTAGGAATACAATTATTCCAGGAACAAAAGGGAACTCGTATACCATAGAAGAAGTGATGGGGCGCGGAGGAATGTCCGTCACCTATATTGCCCGCGAAAACGACAGCAAAAAAAGAGTTGTTGTAAAAGTACTATCTCCCGAGTATACCGCCAATATTAAAGACTCTATGCGTTTTTTACAAGAGGCGGAAACCATCATCAATTTAAACCATCCGAACTTAATCAAAGGATATGATTACTTCCAAAGTCGCAAAATATGCTACATTGTCATGGAGTATCTCCCAGGAACTTCGGTGATGGAAATGATTGAATTAAGTGGACAAATATCCCCCAAAGTTTGTTTGTCTATCGCCAGGTCAATTGCGGAAGCTTTAAAATACATGGAAAGTAAAGGTGTGGTGCATCGCGATATAAAGCCAGAACACATTATTATTACCGAAGATAATGTCACAAAACTCATTGACTTCGGCATACTAAAAACAACACAACGTCCGTGTTCACTTACCACAGTAGGTGTCGTGTTGGGAACGCCATACTATATGTCCCCCGAACAAATATATCAAAGTAATATCGATATTCGCAGCGATATATATTGTTTGGGAGCCACGATGTATCATATGTTAACCGGAGAGGTTCCCTTTACGGGAAACACTCCGATAGATGTTATGCAGCAACGATTGTTTGCCACTCCTGATCCAAGGAAAAAAAACATTCTCATTCCCCAGCAAGTTTCCCAACTTGTACAAAAAATGATGAGTAAAGAACTGAAGTATCGCCACAATACAGTTGATGAACTCATCCAACACATCGATGAAGTGCTAGAAAATTTTGCATCTCCCTCCATAGTAAACCGCAAAACAAAAAGAATTTTCCCGCAAAATCTCGATGGCAATAATTAGGGCAGGTCATTGATGACACGCCCTAGTTTTGATTTTTGACTCCTATTTTGAAGTGTACTTATCTTCATAGCTATTGATGACCGTGCGCCACATTGGCAAACCATTTTCGTCTTCTTCAATGACAGTTTCAATATTTTCAAACGATAGGAAAGTTCCTTCAGAACGCTTCAAATTTGTAATCGCTAAATTATAATCGATCATAGATTTGACTAGCTGAAATTGTGTTTCCAGATAGTTATTTTGCGACTGCAGTAACGCTTGCAAGAAACTACTCACACCTTTATTTCCCTGCAAAACAGTTTCTAAAACACGGCGATTCTTCAGCGCATTTATCTCTTTTTGTGCCGCAACAAAAGCTTTTTGCCGCGCTAAAAATTCTTGGTATGTGGTTTCTACCTCACGAATAGAAACTTTTACTTCAAACAGCACATTTTCCATCGTCGTTTTGAACTGGTTAATGAGTTGGCGCTTTTCCACCTGGCGGCGCGTATGTCGTGCTCGTGCCTTGCGGTTCCATATGGGGTACTCGAACCGAAAGCCGAATCGTGCCCCCGGATCTCCACCTGCAAACTGGTCACCTATTGCTCCGCCCATATCATTTTCGGCGCGCAATCCGGTAAAAGCAAACTCAACAATACCATCTAAGATAGGAAGTAATTCATTCTTTGTCATATTTAAACGAATGGTAGAAGCGCGTATTTGTAAGTATGCCTGTTCTAACTCAGGACGATTTCTCATCGATTGCAAGAGTGATTTTTTTAGCTCGATATCATTCCATTTGGTAAATGGAATGTCTCCGAGTACCAAAGTATCGCTATCATATATGTATTGCGGATCATTTATTAAAGTCAACAAACGATCTCTGGAGTTTTTCACCACTGTTTCCGCACGAATAATACGTGCGCGATGAAATGCCAAAGCTGACTCGGTGTGATATATTTCGCTCTGTAGTGCATCAAGTTCACTGCGCTGTTTTATCTCACGATTGATATCTTCGATATTTTTTACCATTTCCCGACGCAATGTTAAACTTGCTTGTGCGAGATAAAGTGCCCAATATGCGCGTGTTACTTCTAAAAGATGCGTTTCGAGCTGGCGTTTAAATTCTTTTTTGGCAATCTTCGAATCAATCTTTGCCAAACGATACAAACTTTCATTATACTCGATACCTGCGCCACGTAGTAACGGCTGAATAATACTAACCGACAGCGTCGCTATTGACTGCGGGTTTGGATCTGTAAACTCCGAGTTATTTTGAATTCTCTGCAATTTTTCACTTACTTGAACCTCGGTCCCGGGGGAAAATTTCTTTTTAATACCTGCTTCAAAATACAACTCATTTTCCTTGAAGTCATTGTCATCGCCTGTTTTTAAGACATTTCCCACAGGTTCATTCACGCGATTATATCCGCCTTCCGCATAGATGACAGGATCAAACTCCCCTTCGGCCTCTTGTATACCCGTACTACGTATAATGGGTATATCGGAAAAAACCTTTACCTGATTTGAATGATTTAGAGTTTTGACATAAAGATCTTTTAGAGTTACAGGCGCCTTTTTCGACTCTTCACTGTGCATTTTTTTATACCACCACAATTTGTGTATGTCGACGAGGGAGTCTCTGTTGGGTTTTATGTCAACTTGCTGTTGTTTTTGCTGTGGCTTTTGTTTTTTCTCTGGCTCTTTATATTTGTTATTCACGCGTTCTACATAGTCTTCCGTCAATTCCTCACGATACTCTTGAACCGGTTGAACTTCTTCTTTTGGAGAGCCATAAGGTGTACAACCGACGATGATAAGGGCAAGAAGTGAATAATAAAAAAATTTATGCATTTTTTTCCTCCGTTTACAACGGTGTCATGTACAACACCTTATGAATTTTGATTCCAAGTGTTTTGTACCCAGTCTTCCAAAATATAGTAAATATGCATGCCTATGGTTTTTTGTTTTCCATAAATACGTACATAACCGCGATGACCGCATTTCAGAGCGCCATGTGCCGGTAGAAATATATCTGCGCGAAAGTATGGCGCCACAAAATGATAATTTCCTTGCGGATCGTTTCGCACAACAATATCCCCTCCTCCCACAGCGGTCAACGCCGGGTGTATAATCGTTGTTGTCGCTGTAGGACTTATATTGTCGAGTTCCCCTTGGAACTCCTTATCTATGCTAGGAATATACACATGTAGATCATTGCGACGTAAAAGTATCCGATATTCGTCTATGTCATCTTGGTGAATGGCGATTAAAAGTTCTTTTGTTTTCGGATCAAAAACATTCATCACTTCGTCACCCGTTTTCAAATATGCCCCAACCAAGTCATGTAGACGACGCGTTTCGATAAATCCGTCAATAGGAGAGTAAAGAGTCAAAGTTTCGAGCAAATTTCGCTGTTCCACACGTCGTTTTTTCAAATACTTTAGCTTTTCTTTTTCGATTTTTTCTTTTACCAAGTCTTGTTGCCGGAACTGGCGTATTTTTAAATTTGTTTCTTCTATGGCCAGTAACAGTTGTTCGTAATCCGCGCGCGCTTCTTTATTTTCTAAAAGCAACAATTTTTGCCCGCGCTTTACAAACTGTCCGGTTTTGACATACATTTTTCGTACAAATCCAGGACAGTAAACCCTTATTGTCTCTTGTTTTTGATAAACTACGATGCCCGAGGTCTCAATACTTTTCTCCCAAGTCAATGTAGAAAAAATAGCATGAATAAAATAGGCAACACCGCAAATAATAATCGCTGAACGCCATAAAGAAGGTCTCTCCAGACCTTTTCCAAAAAGCATATAATAAAATAACTTTGCGAGTGGCAACACAACAAATACGAAAAAGTATAGTATACTAAGAGCGATACCTGCCCCCAAAAACAATAAACTTGTTGCCAATGCGATACTTGCATATATGACAATTCTCCATAAAAATGCACAAACACCGTATACAAATAAAAGTAGCCGTGTTTTTATGGATGCCTCACTAAAAGAGCAAGTAATGCCAAGTAAATATCTTCGCCCCAGATACTTAAGATAATACTGTGCTCGCGAATATAAATTTACCTCTTCTAGATAATCTGCCAAAGCATAGTAGCCGTCGAAGCGCATTAGGGGATTTGCGTTAAAGAACAACGTCGTCAAACTCGCCATCAACACAATTTCATAGCAAACTTGATTCACAACACCTGCGGAAGTTTCATTCCAAATTATGGCAGCGACCGCCGCGATAAACAATTCAATTTTCATCCCGGCAAAGGCCACATGAATTCTTTTCCATTTGGACGGTAAATTCCAGCAACTACTGGCATCAACGTATCCCATGGGAATGAATAAGATAAACAAAATTCCGGTTTCGCGGACGTCGGCATTGTGATATTTACACACCAAAGCGTGCCACAATTCATGAATAATTTTTAATACCACCCAAACTAGCGCCAAATGCCACCAGTTGTTGACACTCAATATGCGATTGGCGGTACTAGCAAAGTGGGACCATTGACTGAAAACTACATATATAGCATACAATACTACCACAAGCCATATGACAAAAAATCCTTTACCTAAAAATAGACGCGCTAACGGCAACATTTTGTCGAGAATCTTATTGGGGTTACCAAAGGGTACTTTGGGAAAAAGTAACTTGGCAACACCTGCTGAAAATCCCAGCATATTGTCGTCTTCATGAGGTTGGTTTGTGTCTAAAAGCTTTACGCTGCCTAGCCAGTGCAAAATTTGTACGACCTCGTTTTGCATCAATGCATCTTCGCCTAGGGTGTCGGCCATAATGCGCATCGCTTCTGCGACAGATCGATGCCCATTTAATAACGAAATAAATTTATACTCATTTACCCCCACACGATAGTAGCGCGAATTGACCGGATCTTCAATTACATAACAAGCTACGCTTTTAATTATATGAAATGTGAATGTCAAATTGTTGCGTATACGCGGGTATAAATTCTCTAGATCTTGAACAGCAACATCGGCTTGCACACTCATTTTACCACCATACTTTTGTTTTAAACCACGCAATTGGTCGATGTAGCCACAGCCACCATAAAGGTTCTTCACCTACAAGAATTTTTACTTCACCACGCATTCCTGGCAACAACTTCTCGTGCTTATTTCCCATATTCATTTCGCAAACAAAAATATTTTCTCCGTCTTTTATTTCGGAGCTAGGAGCAATATACCGCACCGTACTATTCCAAACTTTATCTGGATACGCATCAACGCGTAACTCGGCGGGACAATCCAAACGCACATAACCAACATCACGTTCATCTACAGACATCTCAATCACTAAATCACTAATCGATGCCACTTCAAAAAGAACTTCGCCCAATGAAACAGGTGTTCCGATAAAATCCTGTAAATCTCCTTGCAACAAAATGCCACTGTGTGGTGCGCGAATCTCTAGATGTCCCAGGCGATACTCTAAAAGTTGTAGTCGCTGCTCATTTTTTTTCTTTTCTACTTTGGCAATATGGTAATCCGCCATTTGTTCTTGTGCAAATAGTAGAGAAAGCTTCTTGTCTGTCGCCGCAAGAGATTGTTGTAACGCGATGTACTCCAAGCGTAATTCGCGATCATCTAACTTCGCGAGTAATTGATTGCGTTTGACAAAATCTCCAGGCTTACAAAAAGCCGACTGCAAAATACCCGCAAAAGGAGCAGCAACCGAGTGGCGTTTTAAAGGGACCACTTGGGATTTTGCACGTACATAATGATTCCAGGGTAACTGTGTTCCCCAAAGAGTAGCACAAACAGCGGCAATGATCACCCATGTTTTTAATCTTTGCATGACAGCGACGCACTTTTTCGCGCTGCGCATCATCAAATTTCCCCGTGTGTTTCTCAGTAAAAACATCACATCGGCAACATGAGGGGTGATTGTTTCAATTAGATTCATATCGTGTTGTTGTGGAGCAAGGTCTTCCCACAAAAACATCCACACAGCAAACACCTGTTCTTTGTCATTAAACATGGGAACTGTGATAATGTAATCACAGGCAGTTTGAATCTTTAACTCTTTGTGTGCTACATCAACTTGTAAAGTATGACTATCTTTTGGTAGCGGATACAAAATCGTTCTTTTTTCGCGTACGGCCTCTTGCATCGCCGCTTCTATTTTTTTTACAAAATTGCTGCGCCGATCAAATTTTTTACTATCGGATATCGCGATTAAGCGACTTCCCCAATTTTTTATGAGCCCCATTGCCACATACTGACATCGTAAGTACTTTTGCAACTTTTCCACGACATTCTGCGAAGATTTGTATAAATCACCTTCGCGAATCGCATGGTTGACAAGCTCCATAGCGACCGCTACGCGTTCGGCGACGATCTCTTTTTTTTGTGCAAGTTCTCCTATGTGTGCAAAGGGAATATATCCCGCAATGAGTTGCAAAATTAGAATAAACGGAGTAAGTTGCTCTTCATCTTCTAGTTCAACCACAAGACACAAAAATTTTTTTGTGGTACTAATGGGAGCAATGGCAAAATACCACTGACGACCACGCAATGACAAGTTCCCCACGTGAGCTTCTTTACCACTATATTTTTCCACACTTTTCACGATGGCTTTACGCACCAATTGCCAATGAGCATTCTCTTTTTCCACCAATTGTTGTGCCATAATTTTGACTTGCTTATTACGCAACTCTAGCAAAAAAACACCGCGTGGATTTGTCAGGGTTGCCACAAACTCAAGAAGAGAATGATAAAAATCCTCCTCGTTTTGGTAACCATCAAAAATTTGCACAATGGTGCTGTGAATCTCCAAAGGATTTATATTTGGCTGTTGTCGTGAAACATTGGCATCCATATAACTACCTGTTTATTTTAGGAAAAGAAGCTGTGGTACTCGACATCGAATTTCCTTTATCTTTCGGAAGTTCGCTTTTCACCACATCTTTAATTTCCCCATATTCGTTCTCGTATTTCTGCACGGTTTCGGCAAGAACAGCGAGAAGGCGTTTCGCATTGACATAATTCATTGCTACCCGGGTATGAACGGGTAACACAATCTCTCCAGGATTGGTTCCTGGAAACAAAGACGCGGCAAAATTCAAGAAGACTTCCTGAGTCGTTGCCTGTACACTAAATTGGCTACAATACGATACATCCGTGCTCTCAAAGCTCAGTTTTACGGGAGCGGAGGTTTGTTTTTTCTGAGAGGGACGTACAGTGATTTTTTTACGCGATTTTTGTTCCGACATTATTTATTCTCCTGTTTTTCACGAGTATCGTATCTAAATTGTCGTTCATTGTCTTCAAATATACGCACATTTTTTTGTAGATTATATGCATCCAAAGATTCATCGAGAATAGTTTCCCAGGTAGGCAAACCTTTTTCATCCTGTTTCTTTTCCTTACGTAAACGTTCAAAGGCAAGAAACGTTCCTTCGGCGCGTTTTAAATTTGTCAGAGCTAAATTGTAATCAATCATAGATTTGATCAACCGCGCTTGAACGTCAACATGCCTATTTTCTGCTTGTAAAAGTAGTTGTAGAAAATAAGAAGTACTCTGGCCTTCAAGTACCGTCTCCAATACACGTCTTTTACTCAAGGACTCTAACTCTTTTACGCTGGCGATGTACGCCGCTTGCTGTGCAATAAATTCTTGGTACGCCGTTTGTACTTCGCGCACCGAAACCTGTACTTCAAATGCAATCCCTTCCGCCGTCGTCTTAAACTGGCTAACAACCTGACGTTTCTCCACTTCTTTACGCAAGTGCCGTGCGCGTGCCACATTATTCGGTGGTGGAAATTCAAAACGAAAACCAACACGTACTCCGAGATTTCCTTCGGAGAATTGGTCCCCCATAGCTCCTTCCATATCGTTCTCGGCGCGCAAACCGCTCAGGGCAAACTCCAAAATACCATCTAAGACCGGAAGTAGCTCATTTTTACTCATATTCAAACGAACCGTCGCAGCGCGAATTTGTAAATACGCTTGTTCTAGTTCCGGACGATTACTCAGCGCACGTTGGATAGACTTTTGCATATCAATCTTTGCCCAGTTGGTCACAGGCAAATCCAAAGGAATAAAGTTTTCTACTTTTATTTCCGTGTATTCCGGTGCATTCACCAGGGAGATCAAACGATCACGTGTATTTTTTACTTCGGCCTGTAAACGAATGATTTGAGCTTCGTGAATCGCGGCGTTGGCTTCAGTTTGATAAATTTGGCTTGCCAACGCATCGAAATTGCCGCGTTGTTTCATCTCCGCAACAATTTTTTGAACGCGTTCATACGACTTCACCTTCAATTTCAAATTCATCTGCGCAATATACAACGTCCAGTACACACGCGTAATTTCTAATAGGTGAGACTCCATCTGCCTCTTAAATTCGTTTTTGGCAATTTCGGTGTCTAGTTGTGCAAGGCGTATAACACTCTCGTTATACTCCACACCTGCTCCACGTAAAAATGGCTGTATAATGGATAGTGTTAGGGTAGCGACAGACTGCGGATTGGGATCGAAAAACTCAGAGTTGTTTTGAATGCGCTGCAACTTCTCTTTTAACTCCACACGGGTCCCAGGAGCGAATTTCTTGCGAATCCCAAACTCACTGTACAGTTCATTTTCCTTAAGACGATTATCCGTTCCGCCCACTTCGAGAACGCTCGTCACCGGACGATTGATGCGATTATATCCGCCCTCGGCGAAGATAATAGGATCAAAATCCCCTTCCGCTTCCATAATACCCGTTTCGCGAATAAGTGGTATATCGGAAAATACCCGTACCTGATTGGAATGCTCTAAAGCTTTTTGGTAAAGATCTTTTAGCAGTAAAAAATCACTTTGATCTTTTTTCGCATGTTTTTGTATTTCCTGGAACCAAGGTAGCTTGTGTATGTTGAGCAATGTTTTTTGAGCAGGCCTTTGTACAGTTTGTTTTGCACGTCTCTCATAGTCTTGTGTCAAAAAATCTCGATATTCTTTTAATGGCCTAACCGTATCTCTTGATGCGCCGTATGGAGTACAAGCACATACACATAAAAAAGTGCACAACACTAATATCATATTACCCATACCACATCCTTACATTTAAGTTTTAGTTGAAAATAGTTCTTTAGAGAATATTTTTTATATGATGACGCTACAATATAAACAAAAAATAATTGCTGTTTTTACTTAGTTATAGTATTATATTCGGATGTACTACTAAATAATAAATACCTAATTTTCTAGTATTTATCAAAATCAGTTATCCAGTGCAATGCTTATTCGCAAAACTCATGCCATAACAACAGAAAACTCATTTTTATGAAATATGTACTACCCTTTTTACTTATCGTAGCCATATACAGCGAAATAAATTTTCCAGGTACGACCAAACCCTTTCGAGAAATCGAAGTTGCGGTACCGGAGGCGGGAATCATATATAAAATAAACGCCAAGGAGGGAGATCTTGTTCGCCGTGGTCAAATCATTGCGTATTTGGACGCCACATTATTGCGTTCTTCTCTCAAAATTGCGATGGCACGTTTTAAAAGCAAGGGTAACATCAATGCGGCACAAACCACACTAAAACTAGCGCGTAAAAAACTACAGAAAATTTTACAACTACAACAACAAAACCACATACGCGCCGAAGAGGTAGAAAAAGCCCAAGCAGAGGTAGACCTAGCCACAGCACGCTTGTTGTCAGCCAAAGAAGCACAACGCATACACTACTACGAGGTACAACGCATAAAAACACAAATAGAACGCCACATTGTTCGTGCCCCCGCGACAGGTATTATTCGCGAATTTTTGAAGGAAAAAGGCGAAAGTATTTCACCCGCGCAGCCTTTGTGTACACTAGTACAACTAGACCCCATTAAAATTATTGCTTATCCGAGTTTTGAAGAAACGCAGCAATTAAAGGTAAAACAACAAGTACAGGTAACCACCTCCTATAACAAAAAAACCTACAGTGGTAGAGTATCTTTTATTGATCCCGTTACCGACGCCGCAAGCAACACGGTGAAGGTAATCATCACCATCGACAATAAAAATCAATCTCTCAAAACAGGCGTTATTTGTACCATAAATACGCAAAGTAAACCTTAAAAAACCTAGAAAAATTTTTCCACATAAACGCACAAAAAACAAACAAGCAACGACGAAATAACGTCAAAAACATAAAATAGACGAAGAAGCGCCACAACAATATTAAGAATGAATACACAATACTTAACATCGATCGTGCTTTAATTTTAAGAAAATAAAGTCTGTAGGTATTCTTTACAAAAAATCTAAAAATAGGCACAATAATTGCGTATTATTACCGACAATATAATATAGTATATATATAGTAGTAGATTTATAACCGCACTCATAAAAATAATGTTCGTATACTTTTAGGGAATACAAAATGGCCAGTCGCAAAAAGAAATTATTATTAGAACCTTTGGAACAAAGGATCATGCTCGACGCGGTTCCCGATGTACAACAACTGGACGTACCCGCAACAGGATTCTTAAACGAAGCCTTCTCGTTTGACATCACCTTTGAAAACGACGGTGACCAAGAGGGTTTTCGTCCCTTTATCGATTTGACGATTCCCAACGGAATTGATGTCGATAGCATTCAGTTTGCTGGCACAGAATTGGCAAAATCAGAAATAGAATTTAAAGACAAAGATGGAGACGGAATCTTTGTCGCGAAGCACCCCATCACTGGTGAAACTTTAATACAAGACACCCAAGAAGGAACAATACCACTCGAAACGGTATTTGCCGTAGAGATTCCTTTTGGTAGTTTTACCAATGAGCAAGTGGTGGACATCACAGTAACGGGAACTCTCAACAACCAATCGTTGTTAGGTGTGCCTCTCGACATCAAGGCCCAAGGGATATTTGCATTTGGAAACGATGCTCTTAATAACCCAGGAGAAGATCCACCGATCCGCGGAGAGTTGAAAACCTCTTCGATTACCCCAACAGTGCTTCAACTTGATAAAGCAAACGATGCCCCAGAAGGCGAAACAGCAACTGGCCCTAACTTTGCACGTACTTTTACTCTAACTATAGATGTCGCCGACCAAGAAACGGTCGACAATATAGTTGTTATCGATACCCTGCCCGACAATCTAGAGTTTTTAGGTGTCACAGATGATGATGGTATTGTTGCCGAAGGTGGCGTTATTAGTTTTGATGCGGCAACAAATCAACTACGGATAGACATCGCGAGTATATCGGGAGAACTTGGCCCAGAAAAAACCATTGACTATCAAGCCTTTGTCAAAGAATTTGATGGCAACAACAACAATGTTGTCGACCCAGTAAATGGTGCCCCAGGTGTTTCGATCAACCAAGCGGTGGTCACCGCGGACTTTACAGATCCCGATAATCTCGTCATCGACACCGATGGCGATGAAATTCCCGATGCGCCAGAAACAGTAGTGATAACTGATGACGCCGAAAGCACGATACAAGACCTTGCTCTGGCCATTCAAAAGAGCGCCACCATTATTGAAAATCCCAACACCAACGTTGTAGGCGTATCTCCGGGGGACACCATCGAGTACACGATCAATTTTCAAGTATCTGATTTTTTTGACCTACAGAACTTGGTTTTCAATGATCAGTTCTCCGACGGACAAATATTTGATAACGCGTTTACACCGACCTTTCAAATATTCAATAATAATGGCCTTGAGGTACCTGTCACACAATTCGCCGCAGAAGACTTTGATGTGGTGGTCAATGCCGACGAAACAACAAATGTTACCTTTCGCATAGACGGTGACTTCACCGGTGGACTGTCCGATGATCCCAATCGTTTGCAAAACAATGGTGGTTTAACCGGACAAATCAAATTCCAAACCACCGTCTTGGAAGAATTTAAATTAGACGGATCAAACCTAGATGCGGGGGACAGCATCACCAATGACATCACAGTCAGTGCAGAAATCGACGGAAATCGTTTTACTTTCGATGACAGCGGTACGGTGCTTACCATCAACGAAATACAAGCGCAGAAAAAAATCATTGCCCTAAATGGTATTGCCGCAGAGGCAGGGTCTGTTGTTCCCGGTGACACAGTAACATTTAGTTTATTCACCGCTTTGCCCACAACAGATGTCGAAGATTTCTTCATCAAAGACTTTTTACCGCTACCTATTTTTGAGGCCATAGAGTTTAACAATGTTAACTTCACCAACGAGATAAGCGCAGATCCACCTGAAGCAGGTGTCATACGTTTTGGTGCACGTACGTCTGGACTACCCACCAATCCCGACGGTACAATTGACGCACAATTTATTCCCGACATCACTGTAGATGCCGCACAAAACTCCATTCTATTTGACTTCGGTGATATAGAATTTGAGAATGCCAACAGCGCAGAGGTTGAAATTGTATTTACCGTGACAACTACCGACGCACCTTTTGGAGAAGGTTTACTTCTTACCAACCAAGCGATCAATAGTTTTTCGGCATTACAAGAACAAAGTATCATCAACTTCAAGGTGCGCGAAGCTGTCCTTGACATCGATAAGGCCGTGGTTTCCACGTCAAATCCCGATGCCAATTTCCTAGACTCCATCGGCCCAGTTGTCTTTGATGATCCGGGAAGTGCTGGCGTGGCATTTTCGGAAACTATTAACTCGCAAAATATCAAAGACAACCGTATCAATTCCAACGTTGAAGATGTCAACGGTGGCGACTTGGTAAAATTTGCCATTGTCGTTGAGAACACAGGAACAGCACGCAATGGTGCTTTCGACATTCTTATTACCGACAACATCCCTCCTGGATTTGAAATTCCCGACATTGCCGATTTTCCACAGGGAATAAATTTACAAGTGACAGATGGCGCTGGAAACGTTCTTGACTTCACCAATGCCAACGACGGAGCCATTGTCGACGGGTTGGAGCTTTTTGCTGATGGTATTAAATTGGTCGACAACCCTGGAGATCCGGCCAACGATATTGAACCTTCAGGTGCCCTTGCTACGGCAGCTTTCTTACAAATAGACCCAGAAAACGGCGAAGTAGAAATTCCCAATACAACGGGTTCCAATATCTTGGTCATCACCTATGATTTAGCTGTTATCGAAGAAGTACCGGCAAATTCCAAACATGTCAATGAAGCATTTATCGAAAATTTTGCCACCGCGGAAGGTGGAGAAAATTTTGCTGTTGCCGACAATGGCAACGCTGGGCTTGATTTAAGCGATAAGGCCGTGGCCATCATCCAAGATGTGCAAATCGATAAGCAAATCATCAATACTTCCGTAGGCGATGACGTAAATCGTGAAGTGGCGATTGGCGAAGTGGTCACCTTCCAACTAGAAGTGACTTTACCAGACGGACAAAACGACCTCAACTTAATCGACAACCTTCCACCAGGATTTGATTTTATTGAAGGCAGTGCGCGCGTTATTACCGATATAGACGGTGATGGAACGGACGATTTTGACGGACAAAACAACGCCGATGGTTCTTTTGATTTTACCGAAGTTATTGTGGGCGATACAGTACTTGCCCCTGAAGTCGACGTACAATTAGAGGCTTTTGTCAACGGTGTTCTTGTCGATAACGCTTTCGATGCTGCAGAAAATACAGAAGGCGGAGATAGCTTAGTCTTTGTCACCACCCTAACCGGCGGTGGTGATGCCGATGCCCTAGATATTGTTCTCACACAAGAAATTCCACCGGCCAGTGTCATCAACAATATCACTCTTGACATACCAGGCACAAGCGAAGGTGCGATTACTTTAATAGAAGACAAACATTTCACTGTATTCGATGGCACCATTATCTTTAATGGAATTGATGACATAGAGCGAAGTCTCATCAATGATCTTGGTCTTGGTGCGCAGATGATTTTCACCATTGATACTACCGTTGCCAACGTAGAACCAAATACTATAGATATTGCACAACAAGCGGAAGTAAACGGGGTTGTACTAGACGCAGATGGTGTTGCAAATCTCCAAGACGGAGATATCATTGAGTTTACCACAACACTTACACATAACGGCACAACACCTTTTACCATAAATCCACCGGTATCTTACTTGGAAACATTGCCCGCCAATACAACTTTTGACCCCAACTCTGTTCGCGTAGTGTCGGAAGGTTTCATTAGTACTTTAAGTTCGGGTTCTTTTGAATTCAATGCCGCAAATAACACCCTAGAAATCACCGAATTTGGTCGTACACAAGACCTAACGATTGGCGAAGTAATGGAGATACAATTTAGTGTTGTTGTCGGAGAAGACCCTGTTGCAGAGCAGGATATTTTAGAGAATGATGTTGTTGTCGATGTAAAACCCGTATCGGTGGAAGACCTTACGGAAATCCCCAGAGCAACATTTGGTGGCGATGTCGCCGGAAATCTAGCCTTTACGTTTCGCGATGTAGAAACGTTTAACGACAGCGGGACATTTTTAGTCGAATACAAAGCCATTGTGACAAACGACGCCGCGAATGTAGGGCTCAACAATCCACAAACGGCCGCCAACGTCACCAACACACAAGTCACACTGTTTTCTTTTGATAGTGAGAAGAATCGCACCACAATCTCTTATCAAAACCAGCTAGAGAACCTGGATACGGACGATGGAGATATTACCAATGAAGACGGGGCGACACGCATTGTTTTCAATGATGTCATTACTGGTAAACTAGATAAAAACTCCATAACAGCCGACGGCATTGGACTTGTCGAAGGTACACACTTTGTGGTGGAAGGTAACAATTTAAAAATATTTGACCTAAGTAGTATAGAAGAACTTGGTCCTGACAGTACCGCACTTATTCGTTATGTGTCCGTCGTCGATGGTGAGTTTAATCAGGTGATCAATGACCAAAGTTCTGTTACGTTCTTAGACGCAGAACAGACTGTCCTCAACAATGAAGTTTTTGCTGATGTACTAAACGATGGTACCGCGGCAGTAAAAGATATCGAACATGTCATCGTCACTGAACCACAACTCATTATCGATAAACAAATGGGCGATGGTATTTTTGATGCGGGAGACACTGTCGAAATTACACTAACAGTAGCAAACCCAAGTACAACAGACCCTTTCACTGGTGCCGAGCTAGAAAACGGAGCCACCGGCGCTGCTTTTGATATTGTCATCGAAGACATACTTGACAACGAACTATTTGTGGCAGGTTCTGTGGTATTCACGGAAACGCCGGCAGGATTTGTTGGTACAGAAACAGATAATGGCGACAACACAAGCACAATCGAGTTTGCCAAAGCGGTAGATGCGACCTCCTCCAACACAATTGGAGTGGACGAGGAACTAACATTTACCTTTAATGTGACGCTTGCCACCACCGTAAACGGTAACGAGTTTATTTCAAACACCGCGCAAATAACGGAATATTCGTCCGTTCCCAATATTGCAGACAGTGTACCTGTTGACGAGAACAACCCTTCAGAAGACGAACTACGTTTGCTCGCTGATGATGCACTTGCCATCGCCAACCAAAGAACTTTTGACGCTG
Source organism: Candidatus Uabimicrobium amorphum (assembly GCF_009002475.1). Lineage (GTDB taxonomy): Bacteria > Planctomycetota > Uabimicrobiia > Uabimicrobiales > Uabimicrobiaceae > Uabimicrobium > Uabimicrobium amorphum. Next base: position 4,938,878 of record NZ_AP019860.1, on the reverse strand, counting down.
TAGACTCTAACGAAGATCAACTGCGAATCAACACCATTGAAGTGCAAAAAGCAATCGTGGGAGACACTGATTTTACGGTAGGAGAAATCATCAACTATCGTGTCATCATAGATTTACCAGAAGCGACATTGCCACAGTTTACTTTCAACGACATTCTTGATGAAGGATTGGCCTTCGTCGGTGTTACTTCGATTACAGCAGCCACTGGCATTACAACGACCATTGGCAATAACAACTTTGACGTTGTCGCAGCCAACCAAGTCATCAGTGATGAAGGTAATGGTGACACGGCCGTAGCGCGTAAGTTAGACCTTAACTTTGGAACGGTTGTCAATACCAACTTTACGGATGGTCTCGCCACAGATAACAACACTATTACCATTGAATACCAGGCTGTGGTACTCAATGCCAACGTTGTTCAAGACGGTGAAACACTTGACAACACTGTGACCATAAGTTATGAAGGACGTGAGCCAGATAGCGACGACGCCACTGCAACCGTGAACATAGTAGAACCAAACATAAGTATTGACAAAGTGGTCCTCGACGCTGAAACGGGCGATCCTGTAGAAAATACAGGCGGTGATGCGGGAGACCAACTCATCTTCCAGATAACTCTCACAAGTGACGGCAACGCCGATGCTTTTGATATCGTACTTAGCGACGCAATACCCGATGGTATTTCACTGGTACCAGGCACGTTACAAACCGTAAGCGGCACTACAGATCAACTCAACGAAGATATTGCCAACAATAGCATAGAAGTTGTTGTCGAAGAGCTGCTCATCGGGCAAAGCGTCACAGTACAATTCCAAATTGATGTTGACGACGACGTCGTACTGGGTGAAGCAATTCAAAATAATGCGGATGTTACTTTCACAAGTTTGGGAGACGATGCGGAGTTACAGCTTGCCGGCAGCGGAGCGGCAAATATTCTCGCGGTGGAGAGAACTGGTGACCCTAACGACCCAGGGGAAGACAATAATTTTACCGCCGAGGACGATGCGTCGGTCACCATATTTGAACCTGTACTGACGAAATCTATTGTGGCAACTTCCGCTGCTCACACAGACGCAAACGCCTCAGACAACGTGCAAGTCGCCATTGGTGAAGTGGTACGTTTTCGTCTAGACATAGAGTTTCCGGAGACGGTTCTCGACGATACGGTTATCCGTGATCAATTGGCAGAAGGACTTGAATTTTTAGGAAATACAACACTGTCGTTTGTTGCCGAAGAAGACTTTGGCAACCCCGCCAATATCGAAGGTGCCGATAACGATGCCATTCCGCCAACATTTGATCTAGACGCTGTTGCTGGAGCTGTCGTACAAAACGGACAGGACTTACAGTTTAATATAGGCGACATCCAAAACAACGACCGTGATGACAACGCCGAGAGAATTATTATTGAATTCGACGCTATTGTGAAAGATAACTTGGCCATTAATCTCAACAATACACAACACCAAAATACTTTCGACTTAGACGGCGAACAACTACAAGATGTTCGTACCTCAAATCAGGTACAGCTAAATGTCGAAGAGCCGATACTGCAAACAAAATTAACCCAACAAGTGAATGGCGAAACAGTGGACAACGACAAGATCGGTAACTTTGACGCAGGAGACATCATTACCTACACCGCAGAAGTTTCCCATGCCGGTGACAGTCAAAGTGATGCGTTTGATCTCACTATTGCTCTTGACATTCCTGCACAAACAGTGATCGATGCGACGAGTTTTGTCATCGGAGGAATTGCCGTTGATCCAACACCATTTATCGTTGATGATGGTAATGGAAATTTAAGCATCGAGCTAAACGCCGACGACTTAAACAACATCGCGGCCAACTTAGACGACTTAGCGCTAAATGACGCGCTAGTCATCACCTATGATACCGTTGTACAGGACCAGGCGAATCCAGGAGATACGTTTGCCATCGATTTTGATGTAGATTTTACAACGCTACCAGGAGATGTTGATGATGATGCTAACGACCAACTCATTGAAGAGCGCACACGCAGTGTAAATAATTCGATACAAATGGATTCGGTTAAGCAAATTGCCGTAGAGACAAATATTGGCGTAGACAATGACAATGACGGTGTCGTCGACCTCACGGATTTCCAAATCGGTGACGATGTTCCGGTACAAATCGACGCCGACGTCCTCGAAGGTACTAACGAAAACGTTGTCATTACTCAGGTGATTCCCGCAGGAATCGATTTTGACCTCAATACTTTTGTCATCAACCTTGACAATGGCGTTACTGCGGAAAATGTCACCGATAACGGCGATGGTACATTCACCATTGATCCAACAAAAGTGACCACCGCCGTAGACGGTGATGGCAATACCGTTCTCACCATCGAACTCGGTGACGTGGTCAATGAAGGCTCTACCGATTTTAATCCCGAACAACTCGGTGACGCAAACACCCGTGGCGATATTCAGCCGGACATCACCATCAACTTCGATGGTACTGTCCTCGATGATGCAGTCAACAATAACAACGGTGACACCAAAGACTTTGCCACCACCATTACCACAGCCGATGACGCAGGTAATGAAGTCGCTTCTGATAATGACAACGATCAGGTCGCTATCATTGAAGCGGTTCTCGACGTTGCAGTTACACAAGCCGTTACCAACGACGGTGTGACCACCGCGGTCAATGACGATGATGTTTTCGATTTCGATGCCGGTGACACGATTAGCTACACCGCCACCATCAATCACAATGCTGCAAGCGCAAACAACGCCGAAGCTTTTGATCTAAACATTGCTCTGGACATACCCGTGAACACCGAACTGCGAACACTTGACCTCGGTGATGGTAACATCATTAACGATCCAGTTGTCCTCGCGAATTTCACCGTAGACACCAACGGCGACGGTATTGATGATCAAATTCAGATTAGCGACGCACAGCTCGAAGCTGTTGGCTTGGAAAACTTAGCTCGTAACGACACTCTTGTCGTCAACTACAATGTCGAAATTCTCGACACCGCTGTCGTCGGCGACAACTTCGCTGTCGACGCGACTGTTGACTTCGACTCGCAAGAAGACGTTGGACCAAATACCGATGCCGCTGGCAACGAAATATCTCGCGCCGGACAACAAGCGCAAGATAATATTGCGATCAATTCCGCCGCACAAATCGCCGTAGAAACCAACATTGGAGTTGATAACAACAACGATGGTGTAGTTGACCTCACCGATTTCCAAATTGGTGATGACATTCCGGTACAAATCGACGCCGACGTTCTCGAAGGTACCAGTGAAAATGTCATCATTACGCAGGTTATTCCGGCGGGAATCGAATTTGACCTCAACACTTTTGTCATCAACCTTGACCCAGGTGTTACCGCCGAAAATGTTACTGATAACGGCGATGGAACGTTTACCATTGACCCAACAAAAATAATCACCGCTGTCGACGGTGATGGTAACACCGTTCTCACCATTGAACTCGGTGACGTAGTTAATGAAGGTTCTGCGAATTTTAATCCGGAACAACTTGGTGATGCAAATACACGTGGCGACGATCAACCGGATATTACGATTAATTTCGATACGGTTGTTCTCGACGATGTTGCAAACAATAACAATGGTGACGCGAAAGATTTTGCCACCGCCATCACCACAGCCGATGACGCGGGCAATGAAGTCGCGTCTGATAATGACAATGATCAGGTACAAATTGCCGAACCGATATTAGACATTGCACTAGCACAACAAATCAACGGTGAAAGCGTAAACGATGGTGTTGCTTTTGATTTCGATGCTGGTGACACCATTACCTACAATGCCATTTTTTCACATAACAACGCGAGTACTGCAGAAGCATTCGATTTAAATATAAGTCTTGATATACCACAAAATACAGAAATACAGCGTCTTGACATAGGCGGAAATATTCTTGACGTCAACAACGGAGACGATCTTACACCATTCTTGACAGATGATAACGGTGATGGTGTTTTTGACCGCATTACCATTAGTGATACACAGCTCCAACTACTGGGCCTAGATGACTTACCTCTAGGAGATGACCTCCAAGTAAACTTCGACGCCCTACTTCTAGACACGGCAAATCCAGGAGACGATTTCATCGTTAATGCTAATGTTGATTTTGATTCACAAGATAACGTTGGTGACAACGACATTCAGAGACCAAATAACGCTGTAAACAGTATCAACGTACTTTCAACAAATGTCATCAATGTCGAAACGACACTGGGCAATGATACTGCCCAAGTTGGTGATAGTGTACCTGTCACAATTGACACAGACGTTGTCGAAGGGACTACAGAAAATGTCATTATTCGACAAGTGATTCCAGCAGGAATCGAAATTGATGAAGCACAAATTTTGGCTGGCATTACTTTAGGAAACAACATAACAACAGATGATCCACAAGTACAAATCATCGATAACGGTGATGGCACACAAACACTTGTTGTCAATTTCGGTGATGTGGTAAAACAAGGTAATGATGGTTTCAATATCGACAACCTCGGCGATACCAACGATGTCAATGATAACGACTTCGACATTCGCATTGAGTTCGACGCAGAAGTTCTCAATGATGTGGATGTCAACAACAACGGAAATCGCAAAGACTTTCAAACAACTGTAGAAAGCCAAGATGACGCGGGCAACATTAAAGTTTCTTCATTACAAGATGCTGACTCTTTTACGATTGTCGAACCAGTACTCGATATACAACAACAACAGTTTATCGATGACGGTGCAGGAAACCTCGTTGAGGTAAACGATGGTAGTTTGGATGTCGCAGTTGATGCGGGAAATATCATCACATATGTTTCGACCATAAGTCACAATGCTGCTAGCAGCGGCGATGCATTTGATCTTACTTATAGCGAGGTGATTCCAGAGAATACATTGCTTGACACCAACAGTGTCGCAGTTACCTTTACCGACGAAAATAATGTCGCAAATACAGTAAGTTTGGTGGAGAATACACACTTTACCTTTGATGCCGACACCGGAGATTTCATCATCTTCAATCTGGATGATGCTGGGCTCGGCATTACCGATAATCTACCGCAGAACAATACATTGACGGTCACTTACGATACCATTGTACAAGATGACGCAAGACCAGGGGATGTTTTTACCACCAACGCACAAATTGATTTTGATTCTGTCGACGGTGATGATGTCAACGAACGCGATGGCAGTGCCAATGATGATGTTTCACTGGCATCGGCAAAATTTATCAACGTCGAAGCACACGTAGGCGACGGTGTTACCGATTTTCAAATTGGGGATAGTATACCGGTCACTATTGATGGCGATGTCCTCGAAGGAACGACAGAAAATGTCGTATTTACACAAGTAATTCCTGCGGGGATTGATTTCAATCTAGACACATTCGTGATCAGTCTTGACGATGGCGTTACCGCAGCAAATGTTACCGATAACGGCGATGGAACCTTCACCATAGATCCAACGAAGGTAACCACCGCATTGGACGGTGACGGAAACACCATACTGACGGTAGAACTCGGTGATGTGGTGAATGAGGGGAACGCTCCATTTAATCCGGAAGTGTTGGGAGACCCTAACAATGTCAATGATAACGATTTTGACATTCGCATTACATTCGATGGCGAAGTACTAAATGATGACGCCCTCAATAACAACGGCGACAATAAGGGATTTGTCACTTCGGTAGAAAGTCAAGACGACAATGGTGACGCCATCATTGCGTCTGCAGAAGATAACGACACAGTAAACATTGTCGAACCAGTCCTTGACATTGTACAACAACAATTTATCAATAACCGTCTGGTTGAAGTCAACGATGGAAGTCTTGATATTGAAATAGATGCTGGTGACATTATTAGCTATACATCTACCATTACCCACAATGGCAGTAGCGCTGCGGATGCTTTTGATCTAAATTACACGGATGTCATTCCCGCAGGCACACTACTCAAGACCGACACTGTGGTGGTGATATTTACAGATGCACAGGGTAATACAACCGGTGAGTTACCACTCAATGTAAATGAACACTTTACTTTTGACGCCGACACCGGAGATTTTACAATATTGAATCTCGACGGAGTCAATGGTATTAATGATAATTTACCACAAGGCGCAACATTGGAGATTAGATACGACACCATCGTGCAAGATACCGCTAACCCTGGCGATGTTTTTGCCACCGATGCACAAATCAATTTTGACTCCGTCGATGGTGACAATGACAATGAACGTGACGGCAGTGCCAACGACAAAGTATCACTGGCATCCAAACAGTTTATCAATGTAGAAGCCCACGTCGGTATTGACAATGATAATGATGGAGTAGTTGATGTCACTGATTTTCAAATCGGAGACAATATACCTATCACCATTGATGTTGATGTTGTCGAGGGTACGACGGAAAATGTTGTGGTACAACAAATCCTTCCTGCAGGTATTGAGCTAGATGCTGCGGAAATTCTCGCAGGTATTACACGTGGAGCCGACGTAACTACTGATGCTCCGCAGGTACAAATTGTCGACAATGGCGATGGTACACAAACACTTACCGTTGACTTTGGCAATGTCGTCAACGCCGGAAATAATAACGATTTGTTTAATCCAGAAGAATTGGGAGATCCAAACAATGTCGACGACAACAATTTCGACATTCGTATTGAATTCGGTGGTGAAATTCTCAATGACGAAGCGCTTAATAATAATGGTGATAACAAAGCTTTTGTCACTTCAGTCGAAAGTCAAGACAACAATGGTGATGCGGTCATCGCATCTGCAGAGGATAATGACGCCATTAGTATCATCGAACCTGTACTTGATATCGTACAACAACAATTTATCGACGACGGTAACGGTAACATTGTCGAAATTAATGATGGAGATACAGACATTGCACTGGATGCAGGAGATACAATATCATATACCTCCACTGTTACTCACAATGCCAGCAGTACCGCCGACGCATTTGACTTGACTTATACCGATATTGTACCTGAGGATACGTTACTTGACACCGATAGTGTCACAGTTACATTCAACAACGGTGCTCCTATTGCACTTGTGGAAAACGTGCATTTCACATTTGATCCAGTGACACGAGAATTTAATATTTTCAATCTAGACGATGCCAATCTTGGGATTGATAACAATCTTCCACAAGACAATACACTTGCCATTTCGTACGATGTGGTCATCCAAAACACTGCGGTAGTGGGCGATACATTTGCCACCGATGCCCAAATTAATTTTGATTCTGTAGAAGGTGTTGATGCCAACGAGAGAAGTAAGAGTGCCAACGACAATGTCATTTTGGCTGCCGAAGCCAATATCGACCTCGAAGCTCACGTGGGTATTGACGCCAACAACGACGGCGTTATTGATGATACCGAATTTCAGATTGGTGAAAGTGTTCCCATTTCACTGGATGTCAGTCTCGTTGAAGGGGTAACGGAAAACGTCGTCATCGAGCAAATCATACCCGCAGGCATTGAAATTGATGTAAATGATGTTCTTGCAGGAATTACATTTGACGCCGATGCTACTCCAGAAAGAGCGCAACCTATCGTTCAAATTGTGGACAATGGTGATGGGACACAAACATTGAGTATCGACTTTGGCGATGTTACCAACAACGGTAATGACGGTGCTGCCGATCCAGAAGGAGCACTAGGAGATCCGCAAAACGTTGATGACAACCAATTTGACATCAGAATTGAATTCAATGGTGAAATTCTCAATGACAATGCGCTTAACAACAACGGTGATGTCAAGAGCTTTTTCTCCACAGTACAAAGTAGAGACGACAATGGCAATGTTGTTATCGCTTCGGGTGTTGAACAAGACAGCATAACCATCATAGAACCAGTCCTCGACATTGTGCAACAACAGTTTGTAGACAACGTCGAAATAAACGATGGTGACATTGATGTGGAACTTGACGCGGGAGATACCATATCATATATCTCCACGATAAATCATAACGCGAGTAGCACTGCGGACGCATTTGACCTAGTCTACACCGACACAGTTCCAGAAAACACACTACTCGACCTCAATAGTGTCGAAGTAAGCCTTGTTGATCAGAATGGAGACCCTGTTCTCGATGAGAATGGCGCCCCAGTTATTGTTGAACTTCAGGCAAACCAATTCACTTTTGATGAAGTAACACGGGAGTTTACCATTGATTTCGAAGATTTAGGAATCGACAATACGCTAGCGCAAGACAACGCATTTGTCATTTCTTACGATGTCACCGTACAAAACGCAGCAAAACCACTTGATACGTTTGCGACCAACGCCCAAATAAACTTTGACTCCATCGCAGGTGACGATGCCAACGAGCGTAGCGGAAGTGCCAATGACGATGTTAAGCTATCGAGTAAAAATGAAATTAATGTCGAAGCACACATCGGTGTTGACGAAGATAACGACGGAGTCATTGACATAACTGATTTCCAAATTGGGGACACGGTTCCTGTGACGATAGATGTCGATATTGTCGAGGGTACTAACGAAAATGTTATTGTTTCACAAGTCATTCCTGCGGGAATCCAAGTGGATATCAATGATGTTTTGGCAGGCATCGAACCAGGAAATGGCGTTACCACTGATGATCCACAAGTGGAAATTGTCGACAACGGTGATGGAACACAAACACTCACTATTGATTTTGGTAATGTTGTCAACGAAGGCGATCCTGGCTTTAATAATCGAGTTCTTGATCTTGGCCAAATCGACAACAACGATTTTGATATACAAATTAAGTTCGGTGCCGTTGTTCTCAACGATGACGTCAATAACAACAATGGAGAAAATAAAGCGTTTGCCACTACCGTACAAAGCCAAGACGATAACGGCGACGCCATCATTGTATCCAGTACGGATAACGATGCGATTACCATAGTCGAACCAGTACTCGACATTGTACAACAACAGTTTGTAGACAACATCGAAATAAACGATGGTGACATTGATGTGGAACTTGACGCGGGAGATACCATATCATATATCTCCACGATAAATCATAACGCGAGCAGCACTGCGGATGCATTTGACCTAGTCTACACCGACACAGTTCCAGAAAACACACTACTTGACCTCAATAGTGTCGAAGTAAGCCTTGTTGATCAGAATGGAGACCCTGTTCTCGATGAGAATGGCGCCCCAGTTATTGTTGAACTTCAGGCAAACCAATTCACTTTTGATGAAGTAACACGGGAGTTTACCATTGATTTCGAAGACTTAGGAATCGACAATACGCTAGCGCAAGACAATGCATTTGTCATTTCTTACGATGTCACCGTACAAAACGCAGCGAAACCACTTGATACGTTTGCGACCAACGCTCAAATAAACTTTGACTCCATCGCAGGCGACAATGCCAATGAGCGTAGCGGAAGTGCCAATGATGATGTTAAGCTATCGAGTAAAAACGAGATCAATGTCGAAGCGCATATTGGAATTGATGGTGATAACGATGGAGTGGTAGACATCACCGACTTCCAAATCGGCGAGAGCGTTCCCGTTGCCATTGATGTTGATGTTGTTGAAGGTACCACCGACAACGTCATCGTTTCACAAGTAATTCCTGCGGGAATCGAAGTGGATATCAATGACGTTTTGGCAGGCATTACACGCGGTAATGGCGTAACAACTGACGATCCACAAGTGCAAATAGTCGACAATGGTGATGGTACACAAACTCTAACCGTTGATTTTGGAGACGTAGTAAACGTAGGCAACGACGGTTTTAACAACCGCGTTCTTGGAGATCCAGCGAACATCAACGACAATGATTTCGATATTCGCATTGAATTTGATGGTGTGATACTGAATGAAGATGTCAACAATAACGGTGACAACAAGGCATTTGTTACCACCGTGGAAAGTCAAGATGATAACGGTAACGTACTTATTACATCTGCCGCAGACAACGACAACGCAGCCATTGTAGAACCAGCTTTAGATATTACCATTACGCCGGATAACAACACCCCGTTTAATGGTGATACGGTAAACTTTACCGTTGATATTACCCATCTGGCAAATAGTGCCGCCGATGCCCATGATTTGCAAACCACAATAGCGATACCTGACGGATTTACATTTAATGGTGATGCGAATGTGCCTGATGGTGTTGTATTGCAACAAGTTGGTAACGAACTCATTGTGACATTAGAAACCTTGCCACAGGGAGACGCAGTCACTTTTGATTTTGATCTCGACTTACTCAACGTCGCCATAGGCACCAACATTGATGTCGATGCCTCACTGGTGTTTGATTCACAACTAGGTGCGGGAGACAACGATGTACAGCGCACAGGTAATGCAAACGACGACGGCGGCGATGTCAACGATCTAAACAACATCAACAGTACACAATTGACCGTATTTGGTTCTGACCTAGAGGTAACCGTGGACGATGGAGTCGAAGAAGTACTGCCAGGTGATGATGTTAGTTTTACACTGAACATCACAAACAACGGTAACACCAACTCCACGGGTATCGTTCTAGAACACACATTGCCTGCAACAGTTGATATCAACGAACTAAATATCTTAGACGAAAATGGCAATGATATCACCGCAAATGTAAATGTTGTGCCCAATGGTGATGGGACTTTTACCTTAGAATTTCCTAATTTTGATTTAGGTCCTAACGGAAGTACGACAAACTTCACCGTAAACACAAAAGTTCTTGATGTTATTCCGGCGGCAGTGGTCGACTTCAACTCAACGGCAGCTGTAAATGATGATGGTGCAAATGGAATCGATCCAACACCAGAAAATAATGCCAATGATGACGCAGACAATCTAATCGCCGCACCAGATTTATTCATCGATAAATCTACGGATGAAACGGAGTTTTTCGCAGGGGATACTGTTACATACAACATAGTTGTACAAAACAATGGTAATCAAGATGCTACTGGTGTTTCTGTGAGTGACACATTACAAAACGAACTCAATTTTCAATTTGCTACGGCAGTTTTGGCAGACGGAAGTAATGTCTTACTGACAGAACAGCCCATTACAGTGGTTTCTTTTGCGAATCTACCACAAGAAATTGATCCAGAAGACGTCATCACCGAGTTCAACGGCGAATTTGTGGTTGCTCTAGATGATGTACCACAAGAAGTGATTGACAACGGGTTTGCCAATAATACCTTTGATACAACAGGTGCTTTTGACGTCGCGACCAATAATTTTAGTCTTGCCATAGGTGACTTTGCTGTCGGAGACGAAGTAACCATTCAACTTGTTGCCACGGTAGACGATGTTGTGGCGGCCTTTGTAGAAGATATTACCAACACAATCACGGTCACTGACGACGGAGCAAATGGCGAAGACCTAAATGCAGCGGATAATGTTGCTCAAGAAGTCGATTTGCTAGTTTCTACGCCAGACCTACAAATACTCAAAACGAATAATGTTGGTACACTGCAACCTGGTCAGCAGACAACGTATGAACTGACGATTCGCAATCTTGGCCAACAAGAGTCCATTAATATTGAAGTCATCGATACACTTCCTGAGGGTGTTTTTGATTTTGTAGAAGCATCTGATGACGGAGTTTTTGATCCAGATACAGAGCAGATTACTTTCAATATAGATAGTATCGAAGGACTTTCGGAAAAAACGGTCACCGTGACACTACAGGTAAAAGACGACTTATTGAGTAGTGGAATAAGAACCATCACCAATATTGCTTCGGTTGCCGATGACGGTAGCCAGGGAATTGATTTAACACCAGAGAATAATATTGCCCAAGATGTGGACGACTTCTTGTTTTTTGTCTTTGATGCTTTGGATTCTAATCCAGTGTTTGATCCTGCGGACCCATCCGGCAACGACAATGGTTTTGGTGACCCTGTAAGACTGCGCCGTCAACCGTTCTTGACGATTGACCCTATTTACAGTGGGACAGCTGCGCCAAACTCTTCGCAACAAGTGGTGATTTATGGATCGAATGGTAACATCATTGGAACGCAAACGGTCATGGCAGATACAGGAGGAAACTGGTTGGCGACATTCCCGAATACAGTGATCTTTGAGCAGCCTCACCACATAGAGATCGTATCACAACAATCTCATGTGATCGAGGACGCGGGGTACAATATGCGCACCTACTTCTCGTCGGTATTGCACAGTAGTGTCTTTGCAAAGGAATTGTCATCTATCGATGATTTAGAGGCACAACTTACACCAGAGCAGGTAGAGACGTTGGTGGAATGGCAACAACAAGCGTTATTGCAATTGCAAGGAAACAGTGGCTTCCTATACGAATTCTTACCACAAGGAGCTATTCCTTCTACGAAGTAACGAGTTACTTCTTAAGTATAGATAGTCACTAGTATTTGATGCCCACAATCGGCAAGCCGATTGTGGGCATCGCTTTATTCAGAACGTTCCGTTCTAATGCCCGATCATCTGCAACACTTCTTCCACCCAGGTATCAAAGTGAAACATTTTCTTGCGCTGTTCAAAATGTATGGCGTCCAATTGATGTTGCAAACGCGTAAAAATCTTAATGTAATGCGATGGTAATTCACCCTTTGTACTAAATCGTGCTGTTAGTTTTGGTAAGTGTTGCACGATCAAATCATCGGCAAAGGAAATAAAAAACTGTGTGGTACCAACATTTCCCTGACGTCCACATCGTCCAATCAATTGGCGGTCCACACGCTGCGATTCATGGCGCTCGGTTCCTAAAACAAACAAACCGCCCAAACTCTCCACGCCTTCACCTAACTTAATATCCGTACCTCGTCCCGCCATATTTGTGGCAATCGTAATTTTACCTTTTTGACCAGCATCGGCAATAATTTCAGCTTCTTCTGCATCCTGTTTGGCATTTAGAACTTGAACTTCGAGTCCTAATTTTTGCAAACGCAGAGCTAACAATTCGCTGTTTTCGATTGTGCGTGTTCCAATCAGCAGTGGTTGCTGTTTCTCATGTACTTCACATACTTTATGTTCCACAGCTTGCCATTTTGCTTCTAAATTACCAAAAATACGATCTAATAATTCTGTGCGTTGCATGGGTTTGCGCGGTGGAATTTTCATCACCGGTGAGTGATAAAATTTCCAAACCTCCCTCTCACTCCCCTGTGCTGTTCCGGTCATGCCAGCAATTTTTTCATAAAAAGAAAAATATCGCTGTCGGGTAATGCGTGCTGCGGATTTACTTACTTCGGTGATTACCAATCCCTCTTTTGCTTCAATGGCCTGATGTAAGCCATCACGCCATGTTCTTTCCGCAAAACGTCGTCCGGTGTACTCGTCGACGATAACAACTTTCCCCTCATCAACCATATAGTGTACATTTTTTCGAAAAAAATACTGTGCGGATAACGCTTGGCGAATATAAAATGACCAAGGAGTCACCAAACCCTTTGGAGGAGATACTTTATACATTTTTTCGTGTGCGCATGGTAAGATGTCAATGGACTTCTTACTTTTATCTATCACAAAATCTTCCTCTTCCACAAGTCCCTTCGCCGTTTTTTCCGCAAGTTGATAAATATGTGCATTTGGATTTGCACCACCTTGCGCACCGCTAATCACCAAAGGACTTCGCGCTTCATCAAGTAGTACACTGTCTACTTCGTCAATCAATGCAAATGCCAATTCACGCTGCATTTTAAAAGCTTTACGCTGCTTGTAACCATGCATCGAGGCCATAAACGTCTTCCCGAGTTTTGGCTTGGCACTATTTAAAATCGCCAATTGATCGCGCATATAATCGAAACCATATCCTGATCCCACTCCGTAGGTAATATCGCAATCATAATTTTTCTTCTTTTCCACCGAGGTATGTTTTTGGCGAAGCAACCCACATGACAATCCCAAAAACTCATATACGGGTAACATCAATTCAAAATCGCGTTCTGCTAGGTAACTATTTGTGGTATGTACATGAACCCCCTTGCCATGTAAAGCCCACATCGAGACAGGGAGAACTGCGGTAAGCGTTTTGCCTTCTCCTGTGGCCATCTCGGCAAACGCCCCTTCAAAAAGACAAAGTCCCGCCAATATTTGAACTTCGTAATGCCGCATTTTCAAAGTGCGCCATGCGGCTTCCCGTATTAAAGCAAAGCCTTCACTGAGTAACTTTTCGGCACTTTGTCCCGTTTGAATAGCCTCGCGCATCTCTGCAAAGCGCTTGCGAATTTCCTCTGAAGACAACAGAGATATTTTTTTTTCAAGGTGGAGTATTCGTTTTGCGATTTTTTTGTGATAGGAGGAAACATTCAAAGTGCGAGGATAGATCCCCAGGAAATAGCGGCTTAGCATAAATTTCTCTCAAAAAAACTACTTGTAAAATGACAAAAGGTACTCCCTGGGGAGTACCTTTTTTTTGTGCGAGTTGTATTCAAATGGTCATCGTTTTGTCTTTTCGGTGACGGTCACGGTCACGGTGACGACTACGACCCGGTTACGGTGACGACTACGACCCGGTTACGGCTACGGTGACGATATCCGTAATGAGTGTCTATGGTGTTTTTAATAGTCGTCTTTTAGGTATTGTAGACTGCGTAGGTCAATCACCATGTGTCTGTATGGAGGTTTAAATTCTAATTCTCCTAGTACCTCTTCTTCGATAAAAACGTCGTGTTTGCGATTGTAGTCTACCATGTAGACATCTTCTTTGATTTCTTTGATAAAGAGACGAAAACGCAGAGGAGATTTGTGATAGTAGTTTCCTTGTTCAGGCGCAAAATAGCGTGTATAGTTTTTCGTTACTTCTAGCTCAATGAAGCCTTTTTTCTTTACATCAGACAAAGCAAAAGCCTTTTCGCTTACTATATCAAAGTCTGCGCTGAGCATTGTTTCGTTTGTTGTTTTGCGATGTAAATGATATTTCCCAAAACCATCAATGTAAAATTTATTGTGATCTTGCGGATCAAGGGACAGGGTAAATATGATACGCCCTTCGATGACAAAGCGCCCCTGCATCATATCGTCGACAACATCACCAAAGACATAGTGATCTTCGATGATCTTCCAGTTCTTGGGCCCCACCACCTTCATAAAGACATTACGCGCTTGCTCATCATTGTCGAATTTATAATTTTGCGTATAGCGGGCAACTTGTACGACTCGCGCCATTTGAATGGGCACAATTTTGGTGCTACAGCCACACAAAGCGACAAGTAATAATAGGTATATACAACGTAAATACATACATTTAGTCCTTTAACTCTAATTTAATTTCTTTTTCTCTTTCTTTTCCACCTCGAACCATTCTCTTTTGCATTTTTATACCGAGTTTATCCATTATAGCAACAATGTAATCTATTTTGTTTTCCAATTCGGGGGCAGGAGGATTTTTTTTCGAAAAATATACGCATACATTTTGTGTTTTTGTTACACCAACAGGTCTACGCATGTAAAATCCTTTGTCGCGTAAGTGGCTAAAAATTCTTTTGGTATCCTTTGACCTTGTAATTAAAGTAATTTTATACAAAGAGTTCTCAAACTTCACTAGGCGGTCAATTTCATTCTGTAGCTGTTGATTTTGATTTTGTGACTCGGTATATTTTTCTTTCCACAAGGATGTTTGTTGCAGCTTGTTGTTGTCGACTTGCTCGGTAATTTTTTGTTGCAAATTTTGATTTTTCTGTCGTTCGATAATAAGTTGTTTGAGATTGGATTCGTACCTCTGCGTCAGTTCCGTTTTTTGATTTTCCCATTGTGTTGCCAAAACCTTTTTCTTTTGTTTCTCGTCTTGTAATTGAGACTGAAGTTGACGTAATTCTTCGTCATATTGCTTTTTGATTTTTTCAACATCGGTGTTTTTGTCGTTTGCGATATATTGTTGACGCTCTTTTAGTAATTCGATTTGCTGTTTTTGTAAATCGCTTATTTGTTTCTCGTACAAGCTCACTTTAGCTGTCTGCTCTTTGAACTTTGCCTTGTACTCTGCTTTTAAATCAGTTAATTGTTGTTGACGCTGTTTGGCAAGGTTTTCTTGTGTTGTGTGTTTTATTTGGAGTTTTTGCAATTGACTACTATGCTGTTTTTGTAAAAATACCAAAAGCACAGCCATCAAAACCACGACTAAAGCCACCCACCCCAATTTTACTAATTGTGGCCGATGGGAACTGCTGTATTCTCTTAATCGTTCTGCCGTTGCAGAAAATGATATGGGTTTCGAGCGTTCTTCTGTTGATGCTGCGATCTCCATCGTCTCGGCGTCGATGTTAAATA
Organism: Candidatus Uabimicrobium amorphum; assembly: GCF_009002475.1. Classification (GTDB taxonomy): domain Bacteria; phylum Planctomycetota; class Uabimicrobiia; order Uabimicrobiales; family Uabimicrobiaceae; genus Uabimicrobium; species Uabimicrobium amorphum. The sequence continues at coordinate 4,922,649 of NZ_AP019860.1, read as the reverse complement.
TCTTTTCTAAATCTTTCGCCATTTCATACGCAGTTTGGTATCTTTTGTTCAAATCGCGATTTAATGCTTTCATGCAGATTGGTTCTGCGATCTTGTCCCATAAGTTTACCTTTTTGTTTATCCTACTTGGTGACAATATCGGTTTGCGAATAATGGCGTCGGCCAATTGAAATCCAGATAAATCGGCGAAAGGATTTTCTTTAGCGATCACCTCGTAGAGCATTACCCCTAAAGACCAAATATCACTGCGACAATCTATCACCTTCGAATCTTCCCATTGTTCGGGCGACATATATCTAGGAGTTCCCACAGACAAAGATCCGGTTAAGTCGTCTTGTCCAGCTCCCGCCAACCCAGTATTTTTTACCAAACCAAAGTCGGTAATTTTGGGAATCATATCTTTGGTAAAAAGGATATTTCCTGGTTTTAAGTCGCGATGTATTAGTTCCTTCTCATGTGCAAAATGTAAACCTTTGGCAACCTGATATAAATGTTTAATCCCTTCGTAAGAAGAGAAATCTTTTTGCTTGAGCCAACTACTAAAAGACGTTTCTAAATACTCCATAATAAAATATAGTTCATCGGGTTTAGCGTAGTATACCGTTACTATATTAGGATGGTTTAGAGTTGCTATTGTTTCGATTTCACGACAAAAACGATGATAATCCGTTTCGCCCTTACGAAACAATATCTTAATAGCCTCATCTCTTTTTACATTATTGTTGTGTACTAACCAAACAATTCCATAGTTTCCAGAGGATAGTTCGCGAACATACTCATAACCAGGAGGGAGTTGCGGAAGATTTTTATGATAACCTGTGCTCATTTATCGTCCTTTTGCCGATTTGTTTCGTATGGTGAAAATGTCTCACACCACATCTTTACACAAAAATACAGGGATTGCCCAAACATAAGTGATCAAAATTATTTATACATTTGATCGAGAAATACAATTGTATCATATCTCAATGAGTTCACTCTACAGAATAGTGAAATGTATGTTTTTTTTTATTCCGTCTATTCAAATCCAACACGTAAAGCTAGAGATTTCCTATGTAAAGTTTTTCTGATGCTGTACTCTAAGTCATAACATAACAATTATTTATAATAATAAAACTAAAAACATCAAAAAAAAAAGAAGTTTTTTCGAAAAAAGATCTTGACGATGTACAAACCTTGTGATATTATTCTCACATCATTAAGCGAATCGGCCCTGTCGTCTAGCCAGGCCTAGGACACAAGGTTTTCAACCTTGCAACACGAGTTCAAATCTCGTCAGGGTCATTCCTTTTATTTCCCCCCCAAACTCTTCAAAAATTACATCCAGAATTTTAAACGAACTTTATATTATTTATTAATACCTAGCAGAGAGGATTTTTAGTGTCTAAAGAAGAAGCAATTTTAATGGAAGGTCAAGTCTTAGACGCACTGCCTAACACCAAATTTCGCGTTAAACTAAGTAATGGTCATGTTGTCCTGGCACACATTTCAGGAAAAATGAGACAGAGATATATTCGTATTGTACCTGGTGACACCGTACAAGTAGAACTCTCTCCGTATGATTTGGAAAAAGGCCGCATAACATATAGACTACCATCGAAATAAGTTATTTATACATGATATCTGCACCAAGAAGAGATAGCTTTGCCTGTAGATTTTCATAACCTCTCTCAAGATGATGAATATGTTTGATTGTAGTCTCCCCAATAGCGACCAAACCTGCCAATACTAACGCCGCACTTGCTCTTAAATCAGAGGCGAAAACAGTCGCTCCCTTTAATGTTTTTCCTCCTTGGATGTAAACACTTGCCCCTTTTTGTTCTATAGAAGCCCCCATTTTAACCAACTCATTCACATAAGCAAATCGCTGTGGATATATTTTTTCCGTAATACAGCTTTTTCCTAAAACGATCGCCAACATCGAAGCGAGCTGCGCTTGCAAATCTGTGGGAAATCCAGGGTAGGGTTTTGTACATACTTGAGTGGGAGAATACGAATTGTTTCCTTCAACAACAATTCGGTCAAAGTATTCAACAATCGTGACACCTATTCTTTTCAACGTTGTAATAACGCATGCTAAATGAAGAGGGCTTACATTTTGTAACTCAATACGACCTCTGGTCATGGCCGCAGCGATTATAAAAGTGCCGGCTTCTATTCGATCGGAAATGATTCGATATTCTGTACCATGAAGCTCTGCGACACCCTGAATTGTTAAAACATTTGTACCCAGACCACTAATTTTTGCCCCCATTTGATTTAAAAACTTGGCGAGTTCCTCTACTTCAGGTTCGCGGGCCGCATTTTCAATAACAGTTGTACCTTCGGCAAGAGAAGCGGCCATCATTACATTTGCTGTTCCCAGTACGGTAGAACCAAACTCACTTCCTAGAAACATTTTTGCTCCACAGAGAAATTCACTTGTTAATTCAACGTGACTGTCTTTTGTTTCCACATGGGCGCCGAGGTATTGCATCCCTTTCAAATGTAAATCAATGGGTCTCTCACCAATGACGCAACCACCAGGAAAAGCAATTTTTGCTTTTTGACGCTTTGCAAGAAGTGGTCCCATGACACAAATAGAGGCACGCATTTTCTGCACTAATTCACAAGGTGGTGTACAACAACTTTCATTTTTTACGGTACAAACAAGGGCTTCATCTTCACGGCGATATATATCCACTCCAAGAGCATGCAAAATTTTAATAATAATGTTTACATCACTCAGTCGTGGAACGTTGTGTATAACGCTTGTTCCACGACTGAGGATAACAGAAGCCAGAATTGGCAAAGCTGCGTTTTTAGCTCCGCTAATTTTTACAGTCCCACAAAGTGGTTTCCCACCTTTTATACATAACGATTTCATTATCGCAGTTTGCCTTTCCAGGTAAGTTTTTTACCTAGACTTTTCCACAGCATTTCTTATGTTTTTTACCACTACCACATGGACACGGATCATTGCGACCAACTTTCGGAGTAGCACGTTTTATTGTCTGTACTGCCGTAGCGCTAGCGGCCACTTGCGCTTGTTCATACGCTTCACGATCAACGTTACCACCACCAAAATCAACACCAAGCTCATCATGGTTAAATTGCGAAGGATTCCAAATATCTCCTAATTGCTCCATGTCAGGTTCTTCAATTTCCAATTTGAATATAAATTCACAAACATCTTCCTGAACAGCAACAATCATCTTGTCAAAATACTCGTACCCTTTGCGTTTATAAGCTACCTTAGGATCTACCTGAGCATAGGCTTCATAATTGATACTAGAACGAAGAACATCCATCGCGTATAGGTGATCTTTCCACCTTGAGTCTATGGTATCTAAGAGAATATATTTCTCTAGGTTATCCATCATTTCTTTGCCCAACTGTTTTTCGCGTTGGTCGTATTTTTTGCTCAAGATGTCGAGTATCTTTTGACACGTTTCATCAATTTTTCTAGAAGCAATATCACTTGGCTTTACTTCGGTGTTAAATTTGCGCTTTACCCATTCGCAGAGTTCCACAAAATCTTCTTCATTTCCCGTGAGCCTTTCCGGCAGAGTCGAATACACTGTATCTTCAACGCGCTCTTCCATCATGGTCCACACCATCTCGCGAAGGTCTACGCCTTTGAGTACTTTTAGTCGCTTGTCATATACAATCTTACGTTGCTCGTCCATCACCTTATCATAATCGAGTAGCGACTTACGCATTTCAAAGTGAAAGCCTTCCACTTTTTTCTGTGCTTTTTCAATACCACGGTTGATCATTCCATGCTGGATATCTTGACCATCCTGCATACCGAGTTTCTGCATCATTTTAATCATTGTCGGTGGAGCAAATTTTCGCATTAGTGCATCTTCAAACGACAAGAAAAATCTTGAACTCCCTGGATCTCCTTGACGCCCAGAACGTCCACGTAACTGGTTATCAATACGTCGCGAATCATGGCGCTCTGTACCGATAATATGTAGTCCGTTTAGTTCAGAGACTTTTGTACACAGACGCAAGTCTGGTAAGGCCAATTCATCCCATGTTTCACGCAACTCTTTTTGCAATTCATCCAGAGGCGCGTCATCGTCGCGTTTTAGGTAAACTTTCGCCCAGTGACGGGTAATTTTTTCTTCAAATTTATCATCATTTACCGTCAAACGCTTTGGAGCAAGGCCATTTCTCTTCCAATGCTCTAAGAGCTCTTCATGAGTAAACGTCCCTAGTACGATGTCCGTTCCACGACCGGCCATGTTCGTCGCAATCGTCACACTGCCGAGTTGACCTGCGTTGGTGATAATATGCGCTTCTTTTTCGTGGTGCTTTGCGTTGAGTACTTGGTGAGGAATGTTCCGTGCTTGTAGTACCGCAGAAAGTTCTTCTGATTTTTCGATGGAAATGGTACCGATCAACATCGGGCGTCCAACGCTGTGATATTTCATTACTTCGCGAATAATCGCTCCAAATTTTTCTCTTTCCGTACCATAAATCACATCATCATGTGAAATACGTGCCAATGGTCGGTTTGTCGGAATAGCAAAAACTTCCAATTCGTATATCTTGTGAAATTCCATCGCCTCGGTCATCGCTGTACCGGTCATTCCCGCCAGCTTGTTAAACAAACGAAAATAATTTTGTAGAGTAACCGTTGCCAACGTTTGGTTTTCTTCGCGTAACTTCAACCCTTCTTTTGCTTCGATGGCTTGGTGCAGACCATCGCTCCAACGTCTTCCGGGCTGTGGGCGCCCTGTATTTTCATCAATGATAACAATCTCACCTTTTTGTTTGATGTACTCGACATCGTGTTTGAAAAAGTGTAGTGCCCGCAAGGCTTGAGTAATATGGTGCGGCCAATCCATATTCTTGCCTTTGTAAAAAGAGTCGACACCAACTAGTTTTTCGGCTTTTTCGATACCTTCATCGGTAAGCAGTGCCAGTTGCTCTTTTTCTTTTAGCTCAAAATCTTCACCTTCTTTAAGTTGTTTAACAACTTTTGCCGCTTTGTAATATTTTTCGCTGGATTCTTCCGCAGGACCGGAAATAATAAGTGGCGTACGTGCGTCGTCAATCAAAACAGAGTCGACCTCGTCGATAATCGCGAAGTTTAATATACCTTGACTTCTGTCTTGCATCGACATTTTCATATTGTCGCGCAGGTAGTCAAATCCAAATTCATTGTTTGTTCCATAGGTTATATCACACCCATATTGTTTCTGACGTTCCTTTGGACCCATGTACGACTGAATGCAACCCACCGTTAGTCCCAAAAATTCATAAACCGTACTCATCCAATCACGGTCACGCTTTGCAAGATAATCGTTTACGGTAACAACGTAAACTCCCTTACCAGAGAGAGCATTCAAATATGCAGGAGAAGTCGCCACCAATGTTTTCCCTTCCCCCGTTACCATTTCTGCGATTTTTCCACGGTGAAGAATAATACCGCCAATTAACTGTACATCGTAGTGACGCATTCCCAGGGTGCGACGCGCACCTTCTCTTACTGTAGCAAAAGCTTCCGGAAGGATGTCGTCCAGGCTTTGGCCTTTTGCCAAACGCTCTTTAAATTCACTTGTTTTTCCGCGCAGCTCGTGATCACTTAATGTCATCCACTCTTTCTCTAGCGCATTGACTTTATTTACAACAGGAATAACATCTTTTACAACATAGCGCTCATTGTAAGATCCGAAAACACTTTGTATTCCTTTTCCTAATTTTTCGACAAAAGACATAGCTTCTTCCTTATTCTATTGCTGCTAAAACCTATAAATATTTTTATATCAAGAACCACATTCGCTGCGGTTTGTGCCTAAATTTTGCTTGTTTATCAGAAAAAAACTGTTAGGATTTTTTTATTGTATGAAAATCTACCATATACTTCAACCTCTAGGTTTTGGCATGCATAAATACATATTTATTTTTTTTTGCATTTGTAATATATATACGCAAGTTCAAGTTGATCCGTTGTATTCAAATTATTATCGACCAGGAATGTGGTGGCCTGTGCGTTTTATCGCAAAAAACAAAACGCCTCTCAAGGTTTCTGTTGGCAATTTCAATATTGACTTCCCACAAGCGAAAACACAACACATTGGTTACTCTCTTGTGGACAAGCCACTCCTGTACATAAAGGCTGCGCAAACCAAAAAACATATTTCACTACGCGCGTTGCAAAAAACGCAACAACTTGTAGGCATTTACACAGACACCCATTTTATTGCACCACCATCACATAAAAATTTTCATTACGTACGTCTCAAATGGCTTCCTGATCTATGGGAAGGACTTACACCACTCAACTGTTTATTTGTAAATTGCGAGTTAACATCTACCCAACAACAAATGGTTAAAAAATGGGTCGCGGCAGGCGGTTATCTATTTGTAAAAGCAAATTTTATGCCTGAAATAAATTCGACTTTACAAAATACCGCAAAATACGGCTTAGGACAAATTCATTTCCTACGTGAATTCTCTCCCTCTCACATAAAAAATTTTACACAGAAAAGCAATCATTTCATCGCTAAGGCGCAATCGTTAAAAACTATTCCTACATTCTCTTTACAGTTGTGGTCAAATAACTTTTATCTGTACATAGTATTGTTTTGTTCCCTACATATTGTTGTGATATTTTTACTCAAACGTGTCAAAAAAATATGTTATTCATGTCCATTTTGACAATACTAAACACTTTAGTAATTACCTTTTGGCTAAGTAAATATCACTTAGTTCACTATCATGTGACACAATTGCGCGAATGTACCTCTAACAACCCAAATGTTTTCACAACGACAGTCCACAGTTTTATGTCCCCAAAGAATATTGAACTACAACAAAAATTTACGCAACTCCCCATGCCTTTACTTGTAAAACATCCCCAATTTTTGACAAGAAAAGATAATTCGTGGTTTATTACAATTACGAATACACGGCACTACGTTTGTCAAACTTTTCATGTAGAGGAGTACATTGGAAGTGTCGCGTATGATCAGAGTAAATTTATCAATGATAGTGAAAAAGACTGGTTAAATCTTTATTTTCGCGACCAAGACAATAACGTGTTTCTCGGTGATTGCCTAAGTGGAAACTCGGTGGTTCTTTCACAAGGAAAGCAGGCCAAACAACATGATTTCCCCACATTGCTATTGGGTGACCGTGTCATATACAGCTTGCACAAAAAAAACGCGCAAACGATGTCCCATTTCGCTTTTTTTGAAGAATATGAAATTCATTATATCAATGTGGACTAAACAGAGGAGTTTAAAATGAAACAGCAAGGTAACACACGCAAAAAAATGACATGGATAGTGAAATCTATTGTACTTGTTTTCATTTTATGCAGTCTCGCTGTTGCGATATTCTCCGCAATATATCTAAAAGCATGTAGTGACTTGCGCAAACACTATGGTGATAACTACCGCATATGTGCTTTTTCTTTCCACGATTATTTTTCTATTTATATTGCTGTTGGTCAACAAAAATACACATTAGTTGTGTGGCGTACAAAAGATTGGGAAATATCAAAGCTAACTGTAGAAGACCTACCATATTTTCGTAGTGCTCCCGAGCGAACGTTTATCAATTTAAGTTGGCACAATCTTTCACAAGTCCCCCAACCACTCAACAATGTTAACAAGATGTCTGCGTTGGATCTATCAAACAACAACTTGACAGAAATTCCGCCCCAAGTGAACAACCTACAGCAACTGGAGACTCTAGACCTAACAGGTAACCAAATTTCCTCTCTCGCCGCAAACTTTTGTTTATCAAACTTAACGACAGCAAAACTTTCCCATAACTATTTGCAAAAAATACCACACAGTTTCTGTTACCAACAGAAATTACAATACCTAAATTTGCAACACAATGCACTCACTTCATTACCCAAAGACCTAGGCGCGTTAGAAAAATTGACACACTTGTTTCTCACCAACAATAATTTGCAGTTCCTTCCCCAAAGTTTTTCCAAACTCACACAGCTACAAGAATTAACCCTCAAGGATAATCGACTACAGAAACTACCGAACATAAACACGCTTAGAAATATTAAAAGCATTGATATTCAAGGAAATGAGCTAGTCGCTTTACCGGAAAATTTGCGAGGAATGAGTAACCTAAGTCGTTTGGATGCAGCAGAAAACAGCCTAAAATCATTGCCTGTTGATTTCGGTTTTTTATCAAATCTACAGACTTTAAATATATATAAAAATCAATTGTGCGCTTTACCACCACAGTTTGGCAACTTACAAAATTTACGCGAAATCGATTTATCCACAAATTTTTTAGTCGCTTTACCAAAAGAATTTGGCAACCTAAAAAACCTTTATCGACTAAATTTGGCCGACAATCAGTTGGAAAATTTACCTGGCGAATTTGGCTCACTACAAAAGTTAACAATCCTAGACTTAAGTAATAACAAACTGCAATCGCTCCCCCCACAATTTGGCAACTTATCTTCTTTGGAAATTTTGAGTTTAGACAACAACAAACTCCAATCCTTGCCACAGGAAATAAAAAATCTACGTAAACTTTCACAAATTTATTTGATAAACAATAACTTCCCACCACACGAAAAACTCAAAGTGCGCAAGTGGCTACCCAACTGTAAGGTAGTATTTACTCCTAAGGATATGAAATAAATTTTAGGTAACAATTGTACAACATCTTGCTGTTGAAGTAGTTTGATTTTAATAAAACAATAGCTTGCTGTTGGACACAGTAATCCCTGACTTGATCACATATCTGTCAAGCTAAGATGTAAAATATTTCTAAATAAAGACTTACAAAACCGTGTCATTCCTGGCTTGACCAGGAATCCACAAAACAAAGTTAAATTGTATGCGCCTGGATCCCTGATCAAGTCAGGGATGACACTGGTAAGGTAGTTTTTTAGTTTTAGAGAAAAAATGTAGTTCTTTTATTTGTAGTACTTTATGTCTTAGCTTGACAGCCATGCGCTTTCGCGGGAATGACATGGATTCGTAAGTCTTTCATTGAATAACACTTACTTCTTAAGTCAATGGCATTTATGGTCACGGTGACGATTACGGTTACGATGAAAAAACTAGCACCACACGGTTTCACGAAATAGCCAATTGCGATTGTCTTGGTTGTCCCATACTTCTTTTTCGTTGGTAAATGCCAATTCAATCTGTTCGGTTTTGTGTACTTTGTCAACCATGATCATCCAGTTATTCCCACAACGTAGCATTTTTTTTAAAACGTGCGAATTCCATTCATCTGTGGTAAACATACAATATACCTGTTGTGAGTTCTTTAAAAAGCCATTGTAGTAAACGGCTATTTCGTTTTCCGAAAAGGGGAACAGCGTGACAGGTTTATAGAAAAAGCTTCTTCGCATAATCACTGGACGTATATAAATATCTAAATTTACGTAGCCTACACGTAAATTATTTTTATAAATGTATACTTGCTTGTAGTCGAAAAGCGGTAGGGTCAGGGAGCGTGAAAAGGTGAGAATACTTTTGCCCAGCACTTTCATTTTTTCAAAGGAAGTATTTGCGGTAACCAATGTTCCTTCTGGAACTTGTAGAAAATACAGCGTTACCTGTAAGAACTCTCCCACATAGTTGCTGAAAAGGATGTCGTCCATAATAGGATGCCATTTTTTGTTGGAGCGTTGAAGATTGTACAGACAACTTTCGCTTATGTTATCGGGAGAGTGCAGTAGGGGAAAACGACTTTTTGCAATGATGGCTGGGGGTTCATTGTTATTTTGTAGAAATAGATTTTTGCAATGTATTTCTACATATTTACTTAGATTCATTTTTGGGCATTTTTTTTAATGAGAATGTAACGGTAATCGCCGTTCCAACTTTGGGAAGTACATCACTATTCGCATAAAAAACTGTGTCATCTGCACGCTCAGGCAATGGATTGTTCACTATGGCATCGGGATCATAAAAAGTCGCAATAAGTACACCACTGATGTTTGCCATGTAAATACTTTTACCACTTTTTTGATCTTTGTTAAAACGACTTCCTGTAAACACCCATTTACATAATGCCATGGGCTTTTTGGTTCGTTCGTTTTTTACTAATTCTTCGGCACGAAGTAGTTGGCGTTTTTTTCCTTCTTTCCACGAAACGTAGATATACATTTCATCACCGTATATAGGATCGGCATCGCCCTGTTTTTTTCCTCCACCACCTGTTTCTAAACCAAGAAGTAGCAAAGCAGTGTGTAAAAGTGACGGATTGCAATAGAGTTTAAGAACACTTTCGTGTTCTTTTCCACCTGGAGCCGTTGCCAACAATTCCACAAGCCCTTTGTTCATATTAACCACACCATCTATTTCAATGGTTTTTTGTTGTAAATTAACCTTAATGCCTTTTAGGTTAATAATAGGAGAGTCGGCTTTTTGTGCAAAACACCACGAGATCAAAACAATGGTAATAAAAAAAATGCGTTTCATGCCTAACCTTTCATTACATAGCTAACCAAATCACGCCATTTTTTCACTTCTTCGTCTCCAGGAGAAAGAATGGACAAACGTCGGCACGACTGCATCACTTCGCCAAGATCTCCTTTTTCTAAATTGAAGATCGCATATTTCTTATAAAAATTAATGGCTAGGTCATTCTTATTTTGTCGTTCACAAAGTTTTGCCATATCCAAAAATGCCGAAGGGTCATGTTCGGGGGCTAGTTCTACAATGTGAAAGAGTGCTGTAAGGGCATCGTGATAGTTATTGACCGCTTTTGTCATATGGCAAATCAACTTGTATTCTTCAATAGCACTTTCTACATGATTTAATTTATGGAGAAGCTCGGCTCTTTTTTGACGTATTTCTAGATCAAAAGGATTCATGGTGAGTACTTCGTTAAAAGCTTCGAGGGCCTCTTCTTGTAAACGACGTGCGTCATCGGCCTTACCTGCCATTTCTTGTTTTGACGCTTCGTTTAAGCAAATTTCCCCCGTATGAATAAAGTCACGCGCCGCATCATCGAATAAATTCAATCGTTTGTAAATATGCGCCAGTTTTTTCAAGTATGATCTATTCTGTGGCTCAATTTCAACCAGTTTTTGCAAAATAGACAATAATTCTTCTGGATTATTGGCATTTTCTAAAAAGCTCAATAGGTCAACAAGAACCTCTTTAGCTTTATCGTATTCCTTTTTGAAAATGTAGGTATCCGCTAACCACTCACGCGCAGACAGGTTTGTTGGTTCAAATTCAATAATTTTTTCGCAAATGTTAATAAGGTATGTATAGGTGAAAGGATTATCGGAAAAGCCGGCGTCTGTTAAAATATCTCCCAGATGCTTATATTCAGCAATTCCCTTGTCGTGTTGCCCCATGATAAGATATGTATCGGCAAGCTTAATACGCGCTTCGATATTGGCATAATCTAATTCTAGTATTTTGTGATAGGCATCAATGGTATCTTGATACAAACCACGGCTTTTGTATAAATTGGCTACGGTTGTATAAGTGAACATGGCATCGACTGTTTCGCTAAGATCACAATACAGTTTCGCCATCTTCTCTAGAACTTCTGGACTAAGAGGATTATGCTGGTAAGCGTTTTCTAACGCCAATATTGCTCTACGCTTATCAATAATAGATAACTTATCCGAGTAAGTAATCGAAGCTTTGGCTCCATCTTGAAAGTTACCTTTTTTAAACAAAGCATCTATATACTTTTCGTGAGCATCCATGTCATCTTGAAAAACATCGAGTACTTCTTTATATGCTCTTATAGCACCATCATATTGCTCAAGTTCAACGTATTGTTCACCTAATTGTTTGTACTTTCGAACGGCTTTATTGATTAAATCTCCCTGCTGGTAAGCTTCGGCAAGCCATGTAATGGTTTCAATACTATTGTCGCCCAACTCTTCTGCGCGTTCATAGAGTTTTATTCGTTTGAACAAGTCATCGCTAAATTCATCAAGAGAAGCGAGTTCTTTTAATTCCTCTGCGGTACGTAGTGCAATGTATCCTGCTTCGTAAAGCTGTGCAAAAATTTCCCAGGCATGAAATTCAGAAATTCGACAATCTTTGATAATTTCATCAAAATCGTGCACACTGTCTAAAAGAGAAAGAATATGCATAATTTCTGCGGTCAAGTTGTCATCGTATATATCTTCCGATATATAGGCTACATCTTTTCCGGAAGGCAATATTCCGGTAATTTTTTTCCATTCATCAGAGCGTCGTGCGGCTTCCATAAGCAGAAAGTCAACTTCGATGGCGATGGGAAGTGCCAAAAGTTCTTCAGGAAATTTTTCGTGATCTATGTCATCTATTAGCTCTATTTGTAGATCTTCCCACAAAAATAGATCGTATATTTCCTCCGATATTTGGAATCCGCAAACATCGACAATAAAGTTGTCGTCTGCTCCAATTTCTCTTAAGACCGTAGTCAAATGTTTTCCGCTAGAGAGCTGTTCTTGGAATGCAGAGGATAAAGTTTCATCATCAACTAGATTAAAGGCTCTTTGTAGACCTTCTGCAAGCACACTGGAACGGTTGGGAGATGTAACGAGTTTAATGAGACCTTCTTTAAAATAAACATATTTTTCTTTATCATGGTCATTGGAATATGCATACAAAATTGTTGTGCGCCTGTTGTTTTGTAAGTCTTGTAAAACACCAGAGAGGCCAATAATTTCTATACCAACTTTTTTACTGCCTTCACTCATAATGTGATCCTGAGCTTAATGTAGTTTATCGAAACAGAAAGAGGGGAGGTCCTCACCTAAGTTAATATTATAAAACGATGCGCTTACACAGTCAAGAACAGAAGGGCTTTGTAAATTTATTTTTATGTTATTATTAAAGAATTTCCTTTCATTGAGTTGCAATAAAAGGATTGTATCGTTTTTTTCAAAAAAAAATTTTCTTTAGACAAAAACTCCACATTGTGAAGTCTATAGGGCAAACACTCATTTTATTTTAGGAGACTTCACATGAAAAACATGAAAAACAATTTTCTTTCTATCGCAGCATTAATAATTATTATTTTAAGTACAGGCGCCCTTTATATTGTTCGCAATACTACATCTTCAGGGCACTTCACATGGTCAAATATCATACCTTTTGTGGCGATAATTGCCTTGTTTACGTGTATCTATTTCGCAATAAAGCGTTATGGACAACGTTATATTTTGCCGGTTCTACAGTTTACTTTTTCCGCCGGTGTCATTTTTACATGCGTTGTATTGTTTTTTCTTACCGCAGATTCGATTGCGTTTTTTGCTGTAGTAAATATATTTATCGTACTACTTGCCTTTACAACAAAAAACTTCACGTGGATAAAATTTCGCAAAGCAAGTGCCTATATCTTAGTATTCTTCAGTTGCTTCATTTTTTTGACCTTGCATGTGTGGAATATTATAGGGAGTCGCCAATTAAACACCGTTTTAACCCAAATAAAAGATTATGGCTATGCAACATCGACGCAACAAGTAAACCAAATGTATTTAAAATCAGTGGATAGCAAAAACAATGGGGGAGCAATCGTCATCGCCTTGTCGAAAGTTATCGAAGACCGCATGAGTGATTTTTTTATACAAATGAATAAATATGACTACGAGGACGAAAATCAATTATTTTTCACTCATAAAGATATGCAAAAAAATCTACAAAAAATTCTATCGGAATCTAGTAAAGAGTTGTCAATGTTGCAACATGCATTGTCTTATCCGCAGCTCATCATCCCACTAGAGTTTCAAGAACCAGTGTACTCCATGCCACTCCCACACATATCCGCTTTATCGACAATAACAAAGATGCTCAAATATAAATTTTCATACGAAATACACAAAAAACAACGTCAGCAAGCAATTGAGACACTAAAAAACATTTTTAAAGTAAGTGATATGTTCAAGTTCGAGCCAATACTTATTTCGCAACTAGTTAGATATGCCATTGAAAAAAGAACCCTTATGGCCATAGGTCATGCCTTAAATTATGAAGACGACGCGCAAACGATACAGCAATTTATCGAAATTGTAAAACCAAGATGCGAGCACTCCCCTTCGAACTTTGAGGGAGAACTATTGTTATTGTGTAGTATATTCTCGGTAACAGAGAAGGAAACGATTTTCGATTTTGAAGATACATCCGCTCTGGACATACCATTCGTAAATTTTCTTCCGCGTGGATTTTTAAAACAAGACATTGCTTACGGCTTAAAATGTATTTTAAATAATGTTTCATTGAACAAAAAAGGAGAAAAAGCGATACGGCTTTCTTTTGGTCAAAAAGAAAAAAGTAACAACTGGTATCCAATTTCCATGATGACAACGCCTTATTTCAGTGGTATAAACAAAAAAGACCTCAATTGCCTTGCCGTAGCGCGCTGTGTTTTTACAGCTCTGCATTTACGTTTGCAGCAACTCAAGTCACAACAAGTTGACTTCACTGCAATTCAAAAGAAGTACCCTTTGCATACAACAGATCCATTTACGGGAAAAAGTTTACTCAACACAAATACCGATAACGGATACGTGATTTACTCTGTGGGAGAAGACTTAAAAAATGGTGGCGGGATTATCACAAAGCGAGTAGATACGGGGATTTTATTACGAAAAGAGAAATAAGTGGCAAAGTCGACAAAAGAACTGTGGATGGAAAATGTTTTTGATGATTTTGGTGGACTCATACTCAACTACATAAAAACAATTGTAGGTGATGCACATCAAGCGGAAGACGTTATGCAAAACGTATTTATCAAATTGTGGAAAACCGAAATAGAGACATTGAGTAATGTGAAGGCCTATGTCATTACCGCTGCACGCAACGAAGCGTTAACCTACATACGCAAACGTAACAAAACGCATTTGCGCCCCATCGCCAAAGAGTGCCAACTTTTCTCTCGCGAAGAAAATACTCTGCGCAAAATGTGTATCGAGGAGGCTCTTTTAGAGCTTCCTCAAGAACAACGCGAAATTGTTTTTTTAAAAATCTACGCACAGTTGACATTTCAAAAAATAGCGGATACTCTAAATATACCGCTAAATACTGCCAGCAGCCGCTATCGCTATGCCATGGAGAAACTGTCACAAATTTTGGGAGAAAAAAACCATGAGTGAACCGCAATGGAAAAAACTCGAACAAGAAATGTTGGGGTTTCAATTACAAAAGCCCGCACTCGATTTAAAGCAAAAGTGCCTTACAACACCACCGGCCCCAGGAACATTTTTCTCGTGGCCATTGTTAGCCGCCGCTGCCGCGTTGATTATTGTTGCTTCGTGGAGTTCATACGAAAACTTTGCCCAACAAAAAAACTTCAATAACAACGATACTACGTCTGTCAGTCACCTTTTGAAGAATCGGTTAGACACCAACACATTACCAAGATACAAAAAATTTAGTACGACGTTTGTAAAAGATAACAACACTTACACAATTGGTGGGAGTCGCGCTAAGTGGTTACAATAAGTCGACAATACGATCCGCATGACTATAAACATTAAATCTATTCTCGCGGGTAAACCCAATAAGTGTAATGCCACTTTCATTGGCTAGGCGCACTGCTAAACTAGAAGGTGCGCCAACAGCGACAAAAACGGGTATGCCCGCCATCGCACTTTTTTGAATCAATTCGAAACTAGCGCGTCCACTGGCGACAACAACACACTCACTCAGCGGCAAGTTGCACTTTATTAAAGACGCACCGTACAACTTATCAAAGGCATTATGTCTTCCCACATCTTCCTTGATATCCAAAAGTAATGCCTTGCAATCGAATAACCCCGCAGCATGCAACCCTCCGGTGTGTTTAAAATTTTGCTGCGCTGCGTATAATTTTCCTGGTAGGCCACAGATCAAACTACTGTGCATTTGCAGAGGTGATGTTTTCGTTTGTGCAAGAAAAGTACTTTCGGTTACAAGATGTTCGATTGCCGCCTTTCCACAAACACCACAACTTGAAGTCATATAGAAATTTCGTTGATGAATATTTACCTTTACGTTTTGTTTTAGTTTAACGTAAACAATGTTGCGCTGTGTATTTTTTTGGCAATGATAAATACTATGCACCTGCGAAAATTTTTGGATAATTCCTTCACTGAATAAAAATCCAAGTGCCAATTCAAAATCATCCCCAGGGGTGCGCATAGTCACCGCAATACTTTCCCATTCGCGTTCTTCGCGATTTCCATACTCTAAACGAATTTCTAACGGCTCTTCGACAGCGACAACATCAAGTTTTTTTTGGACATTATCTTTATTGTATTTTACAATTTCGACGGAATGAACGGACATGACGACCTCAAAACTTTGTGCGTAAAATCTCACCGAGTTTCGCAAAATTATCGACGACAAAATCGGCGTCTTGTAATTCTTCTACTTTACCAAAACCTTTTGTAAATGCGACGCTTGGTACACCGGCATTTTTCGCTACTTTAATATCCACTTTACTATCACCAATCATGACTGTTTTTTCATTGGTGTATTTTTCGATCAAATACAAAAGCGTTTGTGGATTTGGCTTGAGTTTTTCAGGTTCTTTTCCTCCGACCACTTCGCAAAAATAATTCTCTATTTGCAAATACTTGAGTAATTTATCTGCCATCTCTTGAGGTTTATTCGTTAGAACCGCGCAATGATGATCTCGCAGCGAATCCAAAACTTCCACAACACCAGGATAAAGCTGCGTACATTTTTCTACATTTTCGTAATAGTACGCAAAAAGTATGTCCCATGCCCGGGAGTATGTATCTGGGGTGTTGGCTCCATGGTAATCTAAACAGCGCTCAAGGAGTCTCTTTGAACCGTCTCCCACAAACGAAGCAATGATAGCTACGGATATTTCAGGAAGACCAATTGCTTTCATCGTATGGTTCGCTGCAAGTGCGATGTTTTCCTTGGTGTCTACGAGTGTTCCATCTAAATCAAATACAAATAACTTCATCTAGTCTTTCCTCAAAATTTGCTTTCAACAATAATAACACGATCTATACCAGCGTGATCTTTGATAACATCTTTAAACTGTAATTCTTTGGGGATCATCGCTTTTATTTGCGGAAACTGCAAATACCCCATTTCCATAATGAGTTCTCCCCCCGGTTTCAAATAACCATACGCTGCCTCTAAAATAGTGCGATAAAAATACAACCCATCTTCCTCTGCGGTAAGAGCCATTTGTGGTTCGTATTTTAGTTCTGGGCATAAATTTTCATAGTCGTGAAACGCTATATACGGAGGATTACTGACAATCACATCAAATTGTTGGTGTGCGTCAAAAGGCTGCAACATATCACCATTTACCAAACGAATGCGTTCGTATACCCCATTTACAATAGCATTTTCTTTCGCCTTTTGTAATGCGGCAAAAGACAAATCACTGGCCACAAAAAAGGCCTGTGGTAGGTAGTGCAGAATACTAATAGCAATACAACCGCTCCCGGTGGCCAAATCAAGACCGCAAATCTCTTGTCTCTGGTATGTTTCCATAACATATTCGACAATCAGTTCGGTTTCAGGACGTGGAATCAATACATTTTCATCTACAGCAAAAGACAAAGACATAAAGTTTTTACATTGTAATATGTAAGAAATGGGTATGCGTTGCTGTCTTTTTTCTAAAAGAGTCTGCAAAAGACAATCTTCCTTTAATGTCATCTTTTTTTCGGGAAAGGTGTACAGAAAAGAAGTATTCTCTTGCAAACAGTGCTCGACGAGCATTTGCGACTCAATACCCCGGTCGTCACTAAAGTAAAGATTCAAGTTACTCCACAAAACCGCAGCACGCACAGATAAAGTATCATTATCTGTTATACACGGCTGGCGCATGATGGTATAATTTTCAAACGTAACCGCGGAAGGACTTTCCTTGCTATTTTGTAGCACCAAAAATCCTCCTGGACGCACCAAGGCAAAATAATTTTCGGAAAACTCTGGCGCCAAAATAGCATCAAAGGACTTTTTTTTGTAGCAGTGAACGTCTTCAAGTGTCAAACTTATACATGGAGCCTCTATATGCGAAGAAAAACTTCCAATGTGTGGTTTTTTTTCGGGGTATAGCAGGCGAATAATTGTTGTTATTATTTTCATAAAGATTACAGGAGAATGTAATGAGAGTACTCAATATTGTGTTGGTGATTACTATATGCTTAGGGCTATGTGGGTGCCCATCGGTTCCACATGATGGTCCTTACTATCCTTATGAACCCACTCCAGGTAGCTCACATAAGCTTCAAGGTGTTAAGGTCGCCTTTGTTGCAGACTACGATTCCATGGGACAACACGAACCAAATAGCGATGTCATGTTCGCAACAATCCAAGATCGACTAGGGGAATATCTTACAATAGTCACCAACCCAAATCAAGCGAATGCTTTAATCTATTTGTGGTTAAAAACTTCAAGGCGCTATGACCCTGCTGGTGGTGTAAGTTGTTGGTACGCAAACGTGGGAACACGTGCCGTTCGAAAAGAAACGGGACAACAGTATTGGCGTTTTCAACTCGCTTCCGGAGAGAGATATAGAGAGAGCTATATTGGTTTTGGTTGCGAAAACGAAATAACTGTTGATCCGCAGAAAATAAGTGTTGAAGAAGTTTCGCGAAAAGTTGCTGACAAAATCATAGAAGAAATACACACGGGTAACGCCATTCCCAACACCAATGAATATGAAATTAAATTTATTTACAATACCCGTGAACAAAAAACAAAATTCCGCGATACGATAAAAGATTTGGAAGGTACACTAAATATAGCTCCTGGTGGGGCCGAATCTCCTGGATATTTGGTATACCAAGTCACCAATGTACGCAGTGGCTTATCGCAAGCCGACATCATTAGTATCATTCAAGAAAGAGCTGAATTCAATGAGTTGTTAATTGAATGTGTTAACTCCTCTCCTGGGGTATTGTTGTTCGAAAGCCAAGGTGGGTTTATTGACGAAGATTATTAAAAATTACAGGCGGGCACAATGTCCGCCTTGTAATTTTCAACCACATAATATTTCGTAAAAAACATACACCTTGATTAAGGTAACCATTTGCTTTCGTATTGATAGTTCGCAAAAATATGGACAAATGTTACACTTGTACTACTTATTCCGTCACTAATAAAATCATTTTACGCTTATAAAGTTGCAAACAAATTTTTTCGCAGTACAATTAAATGTTAGTATTTTTTATTGTATATAAAGGCTCTTTTAAATGAACAGTAACACAAACAACCCACATCGACGTAATCGCACGCAGTTTGTCATTGGTCATGTGATTGTGATATGTTGGGCAATCGCATTTCTCGCACCGTTCATACTTTTCTTAATACCGATGTGTACTCCAAATACCTTTTTGTATTGCACATTTGTTTTTGCTTTAGCGATTGTAATTGCGTTAATGACTCCGATCACCGTAAATATGAGTGGTCGTCTGCACGATACAGGCATTCCTGGCTATGACATTTTTAAAATTTTCATTCCGTTTTCTGGCATATTTACACGCCTGTGGTCCAAAGGGGATCAAGAAGCAAACGAATTCGGACCACCATCACAGTACAAAATTCCCTCCATTTTTTATTTCCTCAAAATACTTTTCATACAGGGACTTGTATTTTCTATTGGTACTACTATTTGTTTTTGTTTACCACCGTACATCGTATTAACTTCACCTCTACCGATGGAACTCGAACACGGTGCCACTCTTGACGAAGTACAAGATGCTTACAAAAAAGTACGACAAGCCAAGAAAAAAAGGGGAGTCTGTCTCTTAACCACCAAAGAACTAAATGCTCTCATAAACGCAAACGAATCTTTGGCGGAAAAAATACACGTTCATTCCATGAACGCAAGTGCCGCAACCACAGATAAAATTGAATTTGAAGTGGATGTGAACTGCAGGCTAGATTTTGTACTTGAACGTTATTTAACGGCAAGATTAAAGTTGGAAGTAATGAGAAAAACTACGCCAAAAATGCGATTCTATCTCAAAGAAATGATAGGGAAAGAAGGGAAAGAAAGTCCACCGTGGTTGAACAATCAAGATATTACCAAATATGTATATAAATATTCTTCTGAGTTACGACAACTACAAAAAATACTCAATCAATTGGATATTGATTATGATTTGAGTAGTAAACGACTGAAGGTTACATTTTAACATCGTTCACACTTCACGCACATCGTTTACATCGTAAATCTTATATCAAACGATGTTCAAACGATGTGCGTGCAGCATGAGCCTATGGGCTATTGAAACTAAAGCTACATGACAAAACTTACGTTATTTCCATTTTTAACTGATCCAAAAAACTCTGCAAAAACAGACTGCGCTCTTCTGCCATTTTACGACCAGCTGTTGTTTTCATTTGTTCTTTTAGTTTCAACAATTTACAGTAAAAGTGATCTATGGTGTATAAACGATCATTCCCCTGTCGACTTTCACAAAACGGATCGTCCAAAGAATACAAGTCTAAGTTGAGTTGGGCTCCCGTAATCAAGCAACGCGCAAGACCTACTGCCCCTAAGGCATCTATACGATCTGCATCTTGGACAACCTTTGCCTCCAGAGTTTTCGTTTCAATATTTGCCGAAAAGCTGTGTGCGGCAATAGCGTGTTCAATCGCCGGCAAATGTTCGCGGGGATAGTTAATTTCTTCAAGAAACTCTATCGCTTGCTTTGCGGCAATAGAAGATGCCTTTGCACGCTCAGGTGAATTTTTTGGTACAATAACACAGTCGTGCAACCATGCAGCAGGAATAACCACATCAAAATTTGCTTTTTCCTCATTGGCGAGAGTTTTTGCATTGCCAACAACTCTTTGAATGTGTGCTAAATCATGAGCTTTATCTTGTGTTGCGTTTCTCTGTAAATATTGTTGAAATACAGACTCCCAATTTGTCATATCAAAATCCTTGATTTGTTAGGGGTGTCTTCATATCTTTTACCATCAATTCAATGTTGTGATTTTCTCCCCAGGTATTGATCGTTGGCGAAAAAGCTAAATCGCATACTTTGGCTTCGACTAATTCGTCCAAACGTTCTCCTTGGCCAAAAAAAACAGCTTTAAATGTCGTATCGTTTTGTCGTACATAAAAAATCAGATGTTCGCCTTTCCCCCCTGCTCTTGTAGGACGAGGGTTCATTACGACTTCCACACCAAACGCGATCAATACCGGTGGTGGATTTTTTTCTCCCAAAGGAGACATACGACGAATATTTCCCGCAAATTCCCAGTCAATTTTGTCGAATGTAATCTCTAGATCTACTTTAATGGAGGGAATAAAGTGCTCTGGTGTAAGTATTTCTTCGGCAAATTCATTCATTTTACGACGAAAGGCGGAAATCTTGTCCGCTTCGATTTTGAACCCCGCTGCCATACTATGCCCACCAAATGCAACAAGTAGTTCTTCACAATGTTTTAAAGCTTGGAACAAATTAAAGCCAGGAATAGAACGCGCCGATGACTTACCAAAGCCATTTTCAACTCCGATAATACAAACCGGACGATAGTACTTTTCGACTATGCGACTTGCAACAATACCAATAATTCCTGGATGCCAACCTTCATCTGCCAAAATAATTACGTTTTGCTTGTGATACTCATAACGTTCCATCTGGGCTAGAGCTTGCTTGAAGATGCGCTGTTGTAGCTTGCGACGTTTTTGGTTTTCCACTTCCATACTGCGTGCTAGTTTTTGCGCTGTAGTAATATTTTTTGTTGTCAAGAGCTCTACGGAATAACGAGAGTGTTCCATTCGTCCCATAGCGTTAATTCTCGGTCCTAAGCGAAACCCTACATGCTCAGGTGTAATGGGACTTGCTTGACTCAAATTAGAGACTTCCTTAAGTGCTTTTAAACCCACATTTTCAGAGCGCTCTAATGCCATGAGGCCAAAATGTGTTACAACGCGATTTTCTTCAAGAAGTGGAACCACATCTGCCACAGTTCCAATGGCAACTAAGGCCATGGCGTCTAATAAAAACTTTTGTAGTTCTGGAAGTACTTTTTTATCTTTATTTTCAGGAGAGAAGGCCTGGCACAACGCCCAAGAAAGTTTAAAAGCAACACTTGCTCCACAAATCCCTTTAAATGGATAGTTCCCACGCTGGTCTTTTGGATTTACAATGGCGTACGCTTGCGGTAAATTTTCTGGATCAACTTCGTGGTGATCTGTCACGATGATATCAAGGTTGCGCTCTTTTGCATATGCCGTAGATTTAAATCCTCTAATTCCACAGTCAACGGTAATGACCAAACTTGCTTTTTCATCTATAATGTGCTGCACAGCATCAATATTTAATCCATATCCTTCTTTTAGGCGATGCGGTATATAGAAAAATGCATTCGCTCCTAAAACTTTCAAGCATTCATAAATAACAGATGTACCGGTAACACCATCAACATCGTAATCACCATATACATATATTTTCTCTTTGTCCTCGATAGCTTTTTTTATACGCGAAACGGCTTTATCCATGTCATATAACAAATGCGGATCGTGCATATTTTTTAGTTTAGGATTTAAATAATCGTTGAATTGCTCCAAAGTTATAATGTCTCTATTCACCAGTATTGTCGCAAATAATTCATCAATTTGAGCTTCATGAGCAAGATTTTTTATTGCCTCTTCATCTCTTTCTTTCTGTAACCAACGCGTTTCCAAGGTATCTCCTAACAAAAAATAATGGTAAAACAATGCCCGTTTTTATTATACTATAATGTATGTGTGTTTTCACAATGCTTTGGTTGGACAATTTTTTGTGGAATAAAAACGCAGTATACACCCACTCTTATAGTATATAATCGAAATCTTCACATAATTATACATGGATTTAGTAATGTTTTCTTGCTCTTTTCACATTTCTTAACAGCAAGAATCAAAAGTAGTCTCAATATTTTGTGCATAAAAAACCTAAGAGACTCTCAGCAAACCTTATTTTATATAAGAATGCTCAAACTAGCGATTAAAATAACACAAAAATGCTTCAATAAATAAGTCGCAGGCAGAAAATTTATTCCTAGCATACAAACTCAAAAATTTTTCTTTATTGTCCTAAATTTTTGAACTAAGTGCAAGCAGTGATTATCCACTGTGTAATAATTCTGCGAAAAATATTTACATAATTTGTTAAAAGTAGTAAACTACGTATAAGTAGAAGTCATATATTTATTTAAATAACATGAGGAGGCTGGCAAATCTAAAACCATTTAGAAGCCGGAGCGTCTATGAGACTAAAGAGAATTCTTTTATATGCATTTGCCTGCATATCTATAACAGGTTGTTATAAACCGTTTATGGAAGTTGGCGGTGGTTATGCACGTTTTAATCTAGACGATGACATCGTATCCGTACAAGATATTAATGGAGAACTTGTAGAAACCAAAGTGAATAATATAGACTCCTTCATTGTAAAAGTACGTACTGGAGGAAGTATCATAGAAGCTCTTCCTGAATTCCGTACTGGTATTGAATTTAGGGGTGCACTTGGTGGAGACATAGATGTCGAGGATGCGGCCACTGGTGACGAGGCATTTTCAGATTTTGTCCTTTTGATGTTAGGTGGCGGTCCTTTTGTGAGTTGGAAACAACCTCTTGGAGACATGTTCTTTGTTGAAGCAGGAGCCTTTGCATCGGGTCATACCGCAGGTGTCCACGAATCGGGACAAATAATAAATGATGATGTTGTAAATGAAGATGATGTCGGAGCTCTTGGATGGAGCGCTGGGGTATTCGGAAAAATAGGTATACTTCCTAGTGGAGACTACCCTGTGGGCTTCTCCCTTGAAGCATCTTACGAAAAAGGTGAATGGGTTTTCGAAGATGAAATCGGCGGCGAAGATACGTTTGGTGTCGATGGGTATTCCGTTCTACTTTCTTCAGAGATTGAATTTTAGGAGGCCCCCCGATGTTTGCACTCAAGAAAAACCTTATAAACAAAACAATAGTTCTTTGTTTTGCTATCTTACTATGTAGCTGTGCTAATACGGCAACACAGCGTGAAGTCATTAAGCAACCCCGAGTAGAAACAAAGGATATGGTAAACTCGTTGGTTGTAAAAAGAGCCTTACAAGATGATGTTTCTTCAGAGATGTATAAAATACAACTTATGAAGGAAGTCTCTTATACAAAATTTACCCGTAGTGATACCAAAATAGTTGAAAAACGTTACCCTTTTTCTGTCGCACGTAAAGTGGATGAATTTATCATTGGTGCTATTACCGTACCTTTCACACCTTTAGCCATTGTAGGGGGTGTGATCAATGGAGACCCAGACCTAGCGATTTATCCCGTCTCTATGGTTTGGCCTTTCAGAAATTTCCGCCCAGAAAAAGCTGGTCTGTTGTCCGGACCTGTAACTCCAGAAGTTACCACAAATGTCATCCCTGGAGCCTGGAGAAAAGAAGGAACAAAACGTGATGTTGCGATTGTAAGAGGCGGTAAACTAAAAATTATCACCAACGGAAAAATAGCAGACTTTCACACGACAAAAAATGGTATTATCATCATCAACCTAAGCAAGTTACCTGGTGTTTATGATAGCAATAGCAGTGTTGATTTACGCATTACGCACAATGGACAAAGTGTTGGTCACACAATTAGTGCGCAAAGACTTGTCGTCGTTCGTAACAACGTACAACCTGATTCTTCACAACCAAGTCTTCCTGGAAACGAAATACCTGATTTAACTCAAGACCTATCTGAAAAAGAAACAGTCGCTCAGGTAAAAAAACCAGTAGAAGAAAAGCAAGTTGTGGAAAATACTGTTGATCCAACAGACTTAAACGCAACTCCAGGGGATCAAGTAGTTCCTGCCAAAAAACCAACAGAACTCATTCCGTCCCCTACAAACCAGTATCCAGGTATGGATAGAGCCCTTTTATACAAAGGACTTACTCATGGTTATTGGATCAAGAAGCAAGATGGTTTCCCGATTATGGGAGTACCAAACAAACCAGGAGTTGTCGCTTATGCAACAGAAAATATGCAACAACCAAATGGCAATGTATTAGCAATTATGAAAGAGTACTATGTTTTTGCATTTTCATTTGCGAAAGACAATGCCAATGTTGCGGTAAAAGTCGGAACTAGTCCGTTTGAAAACAATGCACACGGCTGGATTAATGCCAAAGATTTATTTTTATGGAATACTTTGTATCGTGTAAGAGCCACAAAATCATTTGCGATTTATCGCTCACATGATGATTGCCTACAAGGAAGTAACAATGTATTTACATTTAAAATGGATCAAGGAAATGCCGACACCTATTTTCCTGTTTTAGAGAAAAAAGGATCTGTTTGGTGCATCGCTTACCCTGATCAAAATGGCCATTTACAACATGGTTGGGTTCAGTGGTTATCAGAAACTGGTTTAGAAGTTGAAGTGCGTGCAATGAAGCACAAGATAGATATGGCGATCAACTACCTTGCCAAGCGTATTATCATCAACGCAGAGGATTTAGAAAAGCAATACACAATGGAACTTCGCGGCCCATTGTATTTGTTGAAACCAAAAGAAGAAATGAAAATGTCTTCTTTTAAACGCGAAAAAGAATCTTCAAAGATAACAAAGGCACGGCAAATAGAAGCTCCTGCGGACGAAGCGGAATTCCAAGAATTCCATCGTCAAGTACAAGAGCTCGGAAAAATACTTACGGAAAAAGAAGTTTGGCAAACAGATGACGATGTCATCTATGTTCCTGCTGAACGCGACTAAGTACCTAAACGTAATTATTACTAAAACAGATTTCCTCTACTATAAGTAAGGAAATCTGTTTAGCCGTATACCTCGAGGGGCAAAGGCATATAGCTTTTGCCCTTGTTTTTTGAGGATGTAAAAATTGAAAATATTTGTTGCTGGTGCTGGTGGTTTTATTGGAAGTAACATAATTGATAAACTAGCGCAAAATCATGAAGTCATCGCTTTAACACGCCAAAAAATTCACTTTCCCCAAGGGAAAAATCTCGTTAGCGATCTTGTCAAAAAAGATGATTGGAAATCAGAGTTAGCGTCGAGTGACGTTATCATTAACCTTTGCGGAAACGATATTGCACGCAAATGGACAAACTCCATCAAACGCCAATTGCAGGATGCTCGTTTAAAAACCACAAAAGCAATTGTTGAAAATATGGATAGCCATCAATGTTTAATTAACGCTTCCGCGGTAGGCTACTATGGATATGCTCTTAATAAAACATTCGATGAGCAAAGCGCAAACGGTAGAGATTTTTTAGCGCAACTTGCGAAAAATTGGGAAGATCAAGCGCAACTTGCCACTAAAAAAAATTGTCGCGTTGTCATTATGCGTTTAGGGGTTACTATTGGCAATGGCGGTGCGATAAAAAACATGATTGGGCAAAAATTTCTCGGTGGACGTATTGGAAGTGGTCAACAGTATTTTTCATGGATTCACATCGCCGATGTTCTTCATTTTATTCAACAAGCGATGAGTGACAGTTCTTACCATGGAGTGTACAATGTGTGTAGTCCTAATCCAGTTACTTACAACGACTTTAATAAAACACTCAGCTCATTGTTACCGCGAATAGCAACTGTAAAAGTTCCCAACATATTGCTAAAAATTACTTTGGGAGAATTTGCCGAAACCATTCTCCAAGGACAGAAAGTATTACCAAAAAGATTAGAAGAAAAAGAGTTTACATTCTCATATCCAGACTTAAAGTCGGCACTGCAAGAAGTCTTGAGCAAAATGTAGACCTATGAAACAGAATTTGAGACAAAAGAAAGGTGATGGCATTGATAAAAAGTATTTGTGTTTACTGTGGCTCGCGCGAAGGTAACTTATTGCAATACCAAATGGCGGCGATTGCTTTGGGAAAATTGCTTGCGCAAAATGACATCACCTTGGTATATGGAGGTGGCCATGTAGGCTTGATGGGAATACTTGCTGATTCCGTCCTACAAAACAATGGTAAGGTGATTGGTGTGATCCCTAAAGCTTTATACGAAAAAGAACTAGCCCATCTTGAGATTACCGAACTGCTAATTGTTGACAATATGCATCAGCGCAAACAAAAAATGGCCGATTTGTCCGATGCGTTCATAGCTCTTCCAGGTGGCATCGGCACTTTAGAAGAACTTATGGAAATTTTGACTTGGACACAATTGGGTTTCCATAAAAAACCCATCGCGGTACTCAATGTCGCCAATTATTATGACTTATTACTACAATTTTTCGAATTCATGATAGAACAGAAATTTTTACCACGTGAAAATTTTCGACTTAGTGTTGGCGAATCTCCCCAAGATGTACTACAGCAAATACAACAAGCAACGAAATGAGTAATATCGATAAAACTTTTTTCGAAGAATGTGAAGTTCTCCAGGTAGGAGATGAATTTGGAAAGTACACTGTTCTCAACGAAATTGACCGCGGCGGTATGGGAATTGTGTACAAATGTCAAGAACGACAATCAAAACGCACTGTTGCCATAAAATTTCTTCTACAGGGTGCTAAAAACCTCATCGCTGAAAAAAGATTTTTACGCGAAACTAAAATCATGGGTGAACTACGTCACCCCAACATAGTAACCGTTTATGCTGCTGGTAACTACAATGGGCACTTATACTTGGTGATGGAGTACTTAGAGGGTACTACCTTAGATAAATTTCCCATACACCAACTTCCCCAACTGCAACGCATTCAACTCATCAAAAAAATAGCCCTTGCTTTATACTACACACATAAAAACGGTATTGTACACCGCGATATAAAACCGTCAAATATTTTTATTGATCAGCACAACAATCCCAAAATCATGGACTTTGGCCTAGCAAAAAATATTAAATTAACAGAAGAACAACTTACGCAAACTGGTGAAATACTAGGGACTCCACGCTACATGTCACCCGAACAGGTAAAAGGTTCTCGCTTAAACGCACAAACAGATATCTACTCTCTAGGTAGTATTCTTTTCGAAATTATCAGTGGCGAGCCGATGGTTTTAGGTGATGATATGCTCGAAGTTCTATATAACTTACGTTTACAACAACAGCGCTATCTTGGCGATGTTTGTAATGTTCCCAAAACACTAGATGATATTTGCCGCAAAGCCACAAACCATCGCCACAAAAGATATCGTACGATGATGTCTTTTGTCAACGATTTAGAAATGCATATACAAAATCGTAAATTATCCTCGCATTCCCCCAGGTATAAAAAAGTAGCCTTTTTTTTATTGGCGCTTTTTATTGGTGGTTTGGCCGTTTATCAACCGCTGTTCTCCCCCAAAAAAAATACCTCATTGAAACTTTTTACCTTCGAAGATCATGTGCGCTCCATTCAAAACTCACTCTCGCACCGCAAGTACCACACAGCACTACATTTACTCCAAAATACGCAAAAGCAATTCCCCAAAAAAAATTTAAACATTTTGCAAGTGCGAATTTTGCTGGGCTTAAAGCAATACACAAGGTTCCACCAACAGTACAGTTTTGACGATATAAAAAACCACCCGCAGTGCCTAGTCGCTTTAGCGGAAATGTACCATGATTTAGAACAGCCTGAAAATGTCGCCAAAGTACTCAAAGAAATAAAACCGAGTAATGAGCTGTACATTGCAAATATAACCATCAACGATATACTTTGCTATCTGTCTGGTTATGTAGCCTTCACACAAAAAAATGATACCGATAGCCACAAATATTTCAATAAAATTTCCAATAGAAAAGCTTTTTTACAAGAATACCCCATGTACTACTACTATTTAGGCGTCATATCCTACAGAAATGGAAATATTTACAAAGCTTTTATTTCACTAAAAAAAGCATATGATTTGGAAAATAACAGTATTATCTTACGGGCAATGATGGAATGCATACTAGATAGTATCTACACAAAAAAATCGCAACAACGAAGATGGCAAAGGATTTACAATCGTTTTATTGCAACACTCAACACCGTCAATAAACGCGAGCCGAACATCGCCCATGTTCATCATTGTTTAGCCCGTATGCACTATATAATAGGCAACAAAAGTCTTTCTCTACAACATATCGTACACGCCATCGAAAAAGGTGAAAGATCGTTACCGGCTTTTCAATTTTTCGCCAAGATTAGTAACGAACGATTAACAGATTACGAAGCGTTTATATACGTTCTACAAAAAAGCTTTCAAAATTATTCGCGAAGCACAATTCCTAAACTTTTTGCCGCAGAGGTAACGTATCATCGTAAAAAGTACGAACGCGAATACCACGGTTACTTCATGGCTCTGCAAAAATATGACAGTCAAACGACAAAAGAGTTACTCGAAAAAGCTCAAGGCTCTACAAAAGATGTTATCTTGCGTTCCTTACCTGCAAACTCCAAAGTACTCAAAGATATCTACAATAGATATCCACAGTTCATCTCAGAAGAAATAAAAGATCTTCACCAGCAAAAAATCATGAATATAAATCGTTACCGTGCTGCGTATTTATATACTCGAAGTAATGGCAAAATGTATGCGCAAGTACAAGAAAATGCCGATAGTATTTTTCGCAATATATTCTGTAACGACCAAGAAAATATAGTGATGCGTTATGCAGTGCTCCATACTCTACTAAAAACTTATCACTACGCACACCTCAAAAAACAACGCGCAAAAATCTTTGATCGTAGTGGTCAACTACTTATGGATTTAGTTTTGTATCGCTATGGTTTAACAAATTTTGACAGAACCAAAGCACAACGAGCCTGGAACTGGGTATGCCGCAACTCCTCTTTGCCGGAAAAAAAATTTCTCAAAAAATTATTAATTCAAGTACTCATCTATAAGAATAATCCCTGTCTAACTTCAAAAATTGAGCGCAGTTACAAAGAAACGTTAGAAGGCGTTATGCAGGCGAGTTATATCTACAACACAAAACAAGAACAGCGAGCATATCAGTTTTTAATTACCATCGCCAATAAACCAAATGAACGCCTGAGCGCCTATGCATATGATACACTTATAAAAAAAATTAACATAAAAGACCTACACCAACACTCACTATTACTTCTTGGCCTAAGTAAACCTCACTTGGCAAAGATAACATTGCGCACGATGATAAATAAAGGTATACCAACCGATCATCATGATCGTCTTCTTGCCGAAAAGCGCTTTAGTAGAGGTCTTTATGGCAATGATTTGCTCAAGGAAATTTTAGAAAAGTTTTTTCTTGAGACGCGAGACGGGGAACTCGTTCACTTGGCCATCAAGCTCTGGGCACAACTATTTATTGTAAACTCTGCCGACATACAACGCATATTACATAACGACAAAATTCCGCGTGTTGTTCGTACAATGAGCTATTTTCATTTTTTGAAAAACAATCCCAAAATTCGCTTTTTTCGCTTTATTTTTCATATACAACGTATCATGAAAAATCGCGTATTTAAAAAGAGATATAAATGGTTTTCTGAATTTCTCAATGGATCGAAAGAACACGACGTAAAGCAAACCATCAGTGCCTTAAAAGATCCACAGCTTAAATTAATGCTCTATCGCTGCATACAAATAGACTTACATCTACAAGAAATGTTGGATGAAATAGACATCAATACAGAGACCAATGCTCATTTAGCTGCTATTTACATTTTCAGCCCGGTGAATGAAACGATCCTTGATTTTCCGTTAAATGCTTTCTGTCAAGTTAACACCCAGAGCTTAGCAAAACTTCTACAAAATATCATTGCTGAAATATGTCGTAAGCAGCGTGTAGTTGTGCAAATGGAAAAGTTACACCGTGAAAAGTTACGCAACAAAATTTTACAAAAGATAAAGCTTTTTACTCATCTACACACCAAGTACAAGACACTTCATTGGACAAGTGAGATTTTATACTTACCCGAACAAGACAGTCGTAAACTTGTTTTACGTAAAAACAAATTTGGAAAGTTAAGAAAAAAGGCCTTAGCCCAAGGATTTTACCAAAGTCTACGCTCTATGTATTCTGATATACAAAACCAGGAAAGGGTACAATTACTTCTTAAGAGAAAAAGACAGCAAAGTTTTCCTCTGAGTGGTGATAGTTTTACACAAGACAACTATTCACAATATATCGACTTCTTACGCAGTGTTATTCGAGACAAAACCATCGGTTTAAAGGTCATCAAGCTTCTAAATTATGCCGTTTCACTAAATCCACAGCATACATATTTATATGAACGTGCTGTTATTCACCAAGCCATGAAAGAATACCCCGAAGCACTCCGTCTTCTACAAAAAGCACTAAAATTACAGCCGCGTAACACGCGCTATTCCATAGAGAAGATAGAAACGCAAATACTCGCAGGAGAAAAAGTCGATTATCGCGAACTAGAGACGCTTTCGCAAACCACAAATCGCATTTTCCTGCAACGCATTGCCAAAATATACGAACGTGCATCTATGGTGACAAAAGCGCAACAAATTTATCAGAAATTGTACTTTGAAGATCCCTACGATATACAGTCTCTGCAAAAAATAGTAGATTCTTCCTCTAACAATGTTGATATTGGCGAAGATTGGCAGAGAGCACTGCGTAGTCTTAAGGAAAACATTACACAGCAACGACTACCAATCGAGGTGAAAAAATAATGCGTCCACAAGACAACCTATTTATCAAGTTATCGCAACATATGAAATTGATAACACAAGATCAAATACAAGAATATTTAGAACATCCACAACAATATAACGCACAACCAATATCGCAATTTTTTCGCGACAAGGGATATATATCCCCATCGGACTTACAAAAACTTCAGCAGCATATTGCTCAAAGTACTCTTAAAAAGCGCTACGTAATATTCGGCGAGATTGGTCAGGGAGGCATGGGAACTGTTTACAAAGCCTTTGATTTACTTTTAAACAAGCAAGTCGCCATAAAAAAACTGGCAAGGCCCGGCCAAGAAAACCTAGAACGTTTTGTTCGCGAAATTCGTTCCGTGGCCAAACTTCACCATCCCAACATTATCAAAATGTATGATGTCATCAACGAACATGGCTTTTATTTTTTCTCCATGGATCTCGTTGTGGGTCACACTCTAGCACAAATTTTAGAAGAAGATCTTCCCCAAGAACAAATGATCGACATATTTATCAAAATAGGCGATGCCGTACACTATGCGCATCGCCATGGCATTATCCATCGCGATTTAAAACCAGAAAATATCATGCTCAACAATGATTTGCAACCGATCATCATGGATTTTGGATTGGCAAAAGAAGTAAAAAACGCGGAAAAGATATCTGCAAGCGGTGCGATTATCGGTACTCCAAGCTATATGTCGCCAGAACAAGCCAACGCCAGCAACGACCTTGTCGATGAGCGAAGTGACGTTTACTCATTAGGTGTTATGCTCTACGAAGTGTTAACAAAACATTTGCCATTTAGCGCGCCACAACTCGCCCACCTTTTTATACAAATTTGTTCCAAAGACCCAGCAATTCCTTCAACACTAAATCCATCATTGCCTTCGGAACTCGACAGGATATGTCTAAAAGCTTTAGAAAAGGAACGCGAAAAGCGCTACCAAAGTGTTGCCGACTTTGTCGATGATCTAATGCGCTTTAAACAGGGAAAAGACGTTCGTGCTCATATGCCCAAAAAGTGGACGCGTATCGTTCGCAAAATAAAAAGGGATAAAGCAACACGAGTGTCTCTAATAGCCGTTGTCGTTACGATTGTGTTCCTATCTACAGCAATAACAGTTTGGAGCTATTGGCAAAAGTCCCAGCAAACACAATCATTACTTTCCCAAGCAGCAAGCATATTCCACAACATTCCCGATTACGAAACACTACAAAAATACAAGAGTAAGACTTCAAAATATTCCTTACATGATGCTGTCGAAAAGTCGTTATACAAATACCGCAAAGCCCTCAGCATTCTACAACAAGTCCCTCAGCACAACGATCATACACTAGAATTGCTATTTACCATTGAAAAACAAATGGGACTCATTGCCATCTTGATCGAAAATTACATGTTGAGTGAGTTGTGCTTTGCGCATTGTAAAGAAATAGATTCGAAAAAATCCAAGGTGCTTTTCCAAATATTAGATAGTAAACGCAAAGAATTAAAAAATCAACGTATCAAAAACTTACAAACGATTATGGACAAAGCAAATGGTCAGTTAGCCCCTGGAATGATAGACGAATATATCACCACTATTTTAAAAATGCCTGAAACCTACATAGTGACAGATTTGCTTCGCTACGTATCGATGCCTAGTTCATCTAGCGTCCAAAAGAGAATTGCCGTCGAAGCTCTGGGAAAAATAGGAGATCGCACCACAAAATACCGTGATAAAGATGCCGTAGAGTGGCTTATCTTTATTCTAAAAAATACCAATGTAAAACAAGAAGAACAATTGGTGGAAACCATTATTTGGTCTCTTGGACGACTAAGGGACGCTCGCGCCAACGAAGTGGTTTACTGGGCACGGCGAATATTCGGGGGAAACAGTCCTCTTTATTGGCGTACAAAATTACCTTACAGCTGGATACCTATCGACAACACAAAAAAACCCAACACCATTGAAGCTCTTTTCATGCGTGGTGCCCAAAAAATGGACAACAAAAATTATGAAGGAGCCATTGTAGACTTCACCGCAGCCATCGCGATAGAGCCTAATCCACAACTGTTGCTTGCACGTGCATCGGCATATGAAGCAACACAAAAGTACGAAAACGCTCTTGCCGATTACTCGCAAATACTAACATCCTACCGCCACAAAAAAATATTTGCTGCAGATGTTTACAACAAGAGAGCCATTTTATTTACCAAACAAAAAAAATATGAGAACGCTCTCCGTGACTTCAATCGTTCCGTTGCCCTGAATCCACAAGAATCTTTATATTATAGCAACCGTGGTTTCTTCTTTTTCACTCACAAAAAGCTAGATTTAGCCCTAAAAGATTTCACAGAAGCCATTCGCCGCAACAAAAATAGCTTCACAGCACATAGTAATCGTTCTCGTGTATACTTCGCAAAATACATGTGGCACCATGCGATACATGATTTAAATCAAGTACTGCGAATTAACCCTCGGTGGGCGGGCGCATATGTTGATCGTGGTTATGCATATGAAAAAATAGGCAATACACAAAAAGCGGTTGAAAACTACTTCTTAGCGTTAAAAGAAAATCCGAACATGAAGGAGGCTTATAGTAATCTAGGGGAAGTCTATTACCGCCAAGGTAACATTAAAAAGGCTTTAGAAATGTATAGGAAAACTATTTCTATCGACAAAAACTTTGGCCCCGTGTATTACCAACTGGCGCGGATCTACGAAGATAAAAAAATGTGGAACAAAGCCATAGAGAATTACTCCACTGCTTTGCGCTCAAATCACATCAAAGATCCAGGGCTTATCCACAAAGAACGCGCTCTTGTTTATAAAAAATTACGTCTTTACCAACATGCGGTAAGCGACTGGAAAAAATATTTGCAAATAAACCCACAAAGCATTGATCGCGAAGAAATACAACAATATATCGACAAATATTCAAAATAGGAAATCAACTTTATGTTGCTAGATCCCTGCTTCTTTGGCACATACGTGTCAAGCAAAGAGTAAAAGCTTTTTAAAGGCTTACAAATCCGTGTCATTCCCGCGTAAGCGGGAAACCAGCAATATAAGTGGACTTGTCAACGCTAGATCCCTGCTTTTGCAGGGATGACACCATAAGGGGTTTATGTCTTAGCTTGACATATATGTGCTTTCGCAGGGATGATACCCGGAGGCATCGCTTAATCATCTACTTTTCTTGGTGTATGAGGAGAACTTAAGATGGGACGTTTTTCACCTTCTTCCTTGATTTCAAACCATCTAAATTTAGAAAGTTCCGAAAATTCAGAGGAGAGTCGTAAGGGAATAGCATTTTTCTCCCCAGTATTTGGCAAATTCCTTTTTTTTGCACTTTGACCAAGACCACGGTCTACCTGGGGGGTAGTTTCGACCTCGTTAATATATTGACGATGTGGAGGGCCTGTTCGAATATTAACGCGCTCAAATAAGGAGCTAAGAAAAGGTACATGTCTGTGGTTGTAATAATCGTACTTTTGATAGAAAGGATTACTAAACAAATCAGAACCGATAATTACAGGGCCTAGAGACCCTCCCCACCCTTGTTTGATTTTTTCGCGTTTTGTGCCATATTTATCCAATTTTCCTTCTGGCGAAAAATACAATACTGTCAAATCTTCAAAATACGCACCAAAGGCATAATCTGCTTTACCGCGCAAGCCATACTGTCCATACGAAAGACTGAATTTTTTTTCATCGCTATCATAGCTGGCGTAAACAAAGATAAATCCTTCTTGATAGGGGTACATACGCCATGGTGGTCCCAATAAACGCAGAACATCAGAGTAAAATAAGTCTTTTTTTTCTAAGCCATGGAGTGTTTCAACAATAGGCTTTCCTATACGTATAGAATTATGAGAGCAACAACATAGCATCGCACAAATGCACAAAAATAAGATTCGCATACACGCCTACTTTTCTACGTCTCGGGAAATACCATAACTTTGTAAAACGCCATCCTTAAAAACAAACATAGCGCGATCATACTGAATGTCGATATCCCAATAATTGTACACAAATAGGTATAGTGATCTATTTTTGAGTTTTTCCATCCAATAGTAATAAACAACATGGTCTTTGATGGTTTTGACGTCGGTTAATGCCGGAGGTCCAAAAATTTGAATAAGTTCCGCTTCGGTTGTTTGCTTTACTTTTACTTGGCTAATTGCGGACTGCCACTTATCCGAGCTACCAACGCGTCGCTCTCCAAAGGTACAACCTGAAATGAAAATAATCATCATCATAAAACATAATATTCGCATTTATTTTTTTCCTAAATTAAGTACTTGGGCAACGTACACAAACTAATATTCTACAACACTAGTTGTTGTTCGTTACAGATTCTACAATAAACATATCTCTTTTCAAAAGGCGTTTTGTAATTCCACTGTTCTCAAAGCCTAACCAGTAATTATTTGTTACTTGCACTGAGACTTTGTAAAACTTCTAAAGCATTAGAAAGCTTCATTCGACTCTCAGGTTTTTTTTCAATCATTTTACCAATCACATGTGATATTTTTCGAATCTTATTTTCGTCTTGTTCTTCGTATGGCACAATATCAACCAAGGGTGTTACATCTCCGGAGATTATATTTCTCGATATTTGAAAAGGTGTTTTGCCGTGAAAAGGGCCGGTTTTTTGCCATGTAAAGAGTTGATAAATAACAGCCCCCAAAGAAAAAACATCCGAAAACGTAAGAGGTTGCGAACTAAGTTGTTCGGGACTCATATAATCGTAAGTGCCTATAACGGCCGCTCCAGTTGTCACGATCTCAAAATCTGTCCGATATGGTTTGCTAATGCCAAAATCAACTAATATAGGCTTTAAATTGTCAATCAGTATATTCGCGGGCTTTATATCACGATGGATGATATCGTTTTTATTGACATAGTCAACTGTCGCAATAAGATCCATCATAATAGTCAATTTCTCATCAATACTTAAAAAATCTTTGTGTAAGCCAATCATCTTTTGTAAAGAGTCAGCCTTGATGTACTCCATCACCAAAAACGATTGTTCATCTTCCACGAATAAATCTCTTGCTTTGACTATATTTGGATGGTCGAGATTATGCAAAATTTTGTACTCGCGCTGCATACGACTTAAAAGTTTTAATTCGTCATCGTTTTGTGGAATTTGCGCCACTTTTATGACGACATTTTCATCTAAAAATACATCGTTTGCAAGATATACACTGCCCATTCCACCTTTTTCTAACAATTCTTTTATTTCATAACGACTTCTAAAAATACTACCTTTTTGTAAATTGGCCATGATGTCTCCATCTATTCCCACTGGTAAATCGATCCCGATTCTGATCGGGATCGAAAAGCATTAAGCGCAAATTATTTTGCTTATTTTTCGAAATGTAGACGCACCTACTGTTTTAAATACTTATCGAGAAATAAACGAATTGCCTTGAAACCCTTTATACGATTTTGTTTTTTGGCAAAGCCATGGCCTTCATCTGGG
The DNA here is from genome assembly GCF_009002475.1 of Candidatus Uabimicrobium amorphum. Classification (GTDB taxonomy): domain Bacteria; phylum Planctomycetota; class Uabimicrobiia; order Uabimicrobiales; family Uabimicrobiaceae; genus Uabimicrobium; species Uabimicrobium amorphum. The sequence goes on along the minus strand of NZ_AP019860.1, from coordinate 4,885,715 downwards.
AATACAATATACTCAACCGGTACTCCTTTTTTCTTTACTGCCGCCACAATTTCATCGGACTCCACCTTTAACACACGAGGATCGTTTGCACCTTGCAGAACCAAAAGAGGACGCATAATTTTATCGGAGTGAAACAATGGTGAAATACTACGTAGATACTCTTCTTCGGTATGTGGATTTCCTAATTCGCGATACAAAGCTTCACGGTAGGCTTCCCACCACGCGGGAATACTTTTGAGTGTTCTTACCCAATTCGATACACCGAAAATATTGACACCAACTTGAAACTCTGTTGGACGAAAGGCCAGTGCTGCTAAGACCATATAACCACCATAACTACCACCAACAATCGCTATTTTTTTCGCGTCAACATAACCGGTATCTGCTAAAAATTTCTTTGCCGCAATACAGTCTCCCAAGTCACCTTTGCCATGATTGTGGTCGTCCAACTGAAAAAATGTTTTACCGTATCCTGAACTTCCACGGTTATTTACAGCAAGAACAGCATAGCCATGATTTGCAAGATACTGAATCAGCGCAGAGTAACGAATGCGAGATTGTCCTCCTGGTCCACCATGAACCCATACAATGGCAGGTACTTTGTTGGTTGCAGAGGCCTGATGAGGTTTATAAAGAATTGCAGGGACTTCTAAGTCATCGAAAGATTTGTAACGGATTACATTGCCATCGACAAGATGCTCAACATTGATTTGAGAGTTCATGGTGTTGGTTAACTGACGATATTTTCCCGTTGTAAAATTGTAGACATACAAATTATTAGGCGAACGAGAACTGTTGACATAAAAAGTCATCAGGTTCTCACTAGACGAAATATTTACGGAAGTAATATCCGCATGAGGCATTTCAGGTAATTTCAACCATTTTTTCGCAACAGTGTTGTATATTTTTACTTCGGTACGCGAATCGTTATTAATTCCTAAAACCATGTACTTTCCGCTATAAGAAAAGTAGGCATACATGATATCCCAGTTTGTCTGTTCAACGATAGAAGACTTCGTTGTTTTTAAGTCATAACTCATCAAATAAGAAAATTCACTATCACGGTCTGTCAGGTAGTATAATTTTGTATTGTCCACACTAAAAGTAACGGGAGAAAAATTAATATCGCCCTTGTGAGGGCTTAAATGATGTATTTTTTTTTCGTCACAGTTGTACAAATACATATCGCTATTGTTTCGCGTAATCACTTTGGCCAAAGCGATGTATTTCTTGTTATTGGAAATACCACTAGGGTAATATCCTCCTTCATTTTTGTACAACATTTTTGCCTCGAAAGTGTCGATATCCATTTCGTAGACATCCATATAACGAGGATCGCGTTTATTGCTGCCATAAAAAAAGCTTTTGCGGTCATGGCTCCAACCATAAAAACCTGAACGAACTTTTTCACCAGGAGTCAAATCGCGCGATTTGCCATCTTCATCCAATAAATAAATATGGTGAAGCTCATTTCCTCCCTGATCACTACGGTATAAAATTCTTTTATCTTTGGGAAAGAAAGAGAGTATATAAATGGATTCTTTTGTGGAATGTGTAATTTGGCGTGCTTTACCGTCTTTCACAGACATAACGTAAGCGTTATATACTCCAGAGGCGTCACTAGAAAAAAGTATTTCTTTTTCATCAGGCGAAAAAGAACTACCTGAGATGGAGGTTGTACTGAGAAATTGTTCGATGGTGTAACGTTCATGTTCACAGTATAGACTGGTAATGCAAAAAATCCATAGAAGCAGTAGTATTTTTTTCATTTGTTTTCCTTACATTTTTAGAGATGATTTTATCTTGGTAACATAACCCATGAGTATTCTAAAATGCAAGGAATATTTCGCTACATGCCGATTAACGTAATGCAAAAAATCACGTAAAATGAGATTATGATTTGCTATTTTCTACCATAATTTTTGTAAGTTCGCGTCGTAACTGCGCAACATCTTGGTATCTATTTTCTTTGTCTTTTGCGATGGCCTTCATACATATGTCTGACAACGATTTGGGTAACCGCGGGTTCTTTTCATATGCGGGAGTAGGGTCTTTCAAAATCGTTTGTGATATTATCTGAAATGTCGATTGCCCAGAAAAGGGAAATGTGCCTGTAAGCATCACATACAGTATAATTCCCAAAGCATAGATATCCGTGCGCTCGTCTAAATCATCAATATCCCCTTTAGCTTGTTCCGGAGACATGTAGCTTGCCGTTCCCATTACACAACCTTGGGTTGTTAAATATTCCCAGTCAGGTATGAACTTCGCCAAACCAAAATCAGTGACTTTTGGGTCACCATTTTCTAAGATCAGTATATTTTCTGGTTTTAAATCGCGATGAATACACTTTTTACTATGCGCGTGTTCTACGGCCTGACAAATCTTAACAAATACTTCGATAAGTTCGCGGTAAGAGTATTCCCCTTCCTCCAATATTTTAAAGAGCAGCCTCCCCTCAAGGAACTCCATGGTAAAAAAATAATTATTTTCAATACTGCCAAAGTCATAAACTTCGACAATGTAAGGATGCTGTAATTCTTTTGTTATCTTCGCCTCGCGTGTAAAACGAATTTGGTCTTTTTCCATATCCTCGGCTTGATGCATCAGAGTTTTCATCGCCACTTCTTTTTGTAAATGCTCATCCCAAACTTTATAAACTTTCCCCATACTACCTTTACCAATTAACTCAAAATTTTTGTACCGTTCCGTATCGGAGAAAATATGCTGATGATTTGTACTTGCGATGTCGAGTGCGTCTCCCTCTGTATGGCGCACGGTACTATTTGCAATACTTTGTAAAATTTCCAAAGCATCATCAAGTTGAATTCGATCTTCAGGTTTTTTCTCCATCATTTGCTGGAGGACATCCGAGACTTTTTGAATTTTGCAGTTATCTTCTTGTGGATGATCCAAAACATCCACTAAAGGTGCAATGTTACCAGATATTATATTTCTTGATATTTGAAATGGAGTCGTACCGTGAAAAGGTCCGTTTTTTTTCCAGGTAAAAAGTTGATAAAGTACTGCCCCCAAAGAGAATACATCGGAAAACGTCAGAGGTTGCATGTTAAGGTGTTCAGGACTCATGTAATCATAAGTTCCCATAACAGCGGCCCCCTTTGTCAATGTCTCAAAATCTGTACGATATGGTTTGCTAATACCGAAATCAACTAGCACAGGGTTTAAGTTGCTATCAATAAGAATATTACTTGGTTTTAGATCACGATGAATAATATCATGTTGATTGACATAGCTAACTGTTGCGAGAAGGTCTATCATAATTTTTACTTTTTGGTCAAACGTCAAAAAGTCATTCTGTGACACAATCACTTTTCTCAAAGAGCTCGCTTTAATATATTCCATAACAAGAAATGACTCATCCTCTTCCACGAAAAAATCTCTCGCTTTTACAATATTAGGATGATCGAGACTATGGAGAATCTTATACTCGCGCTGCATACGACTTAAAATTTGTAACTCATCTTCATCTTGTGGGATTTGAACTACTTTCACGACAACATCTTCCTCCCAAAATGTATCATTTGCGATATAGACACTGCTCATTCCACCTTCGTCAAGTAGTTCTTTTATTTCGTAACGATTTCTTAAGACACAACCGCAATCGTTTTGTAAATTCATCATAATATCTCCCGAATTTGATAAGTCCTTTATATTTATTTGGCTGTGATACAATATTGTGATTTTGGAGTAAAACTTTATTGTAAAGGTACTTAGCAAAAAACATACCACTTGGAGCTATACATTTAACAAATCCCGCCAATCGCGGAGAATTTAAATTTATGACTATCCATGACACAGGAGAAATAGTCTATGGTGACGACGAAGATTGGTCATCGTGACGTAATCACAACAAAATACGGTTACGATTACGATTACGGTTACGAATTACGATTACGGTTACGGTTACGGTCAGGGTCAGAGTCAGGGTCACGGTCAGAGTCAGAGTCAGGGTCAGGGTCAGGGTCAGGGTCAGAGTCAGAGTCAGGGTCACGGTCAGGGGCTTGTAACTGCACCTTATACTCGAACTTTACATCTTGACTCCTTAGAGGTATAATGGGAGCATGTTTCATTTTTTATTCAAAATTTTAAAAATAGGGGAGTACTATTTTATGAAGCAGTTCCTTTATTTTGCGATCGCTTTTGCAGTTGTTTGCAGTACATTTGCAGACGAAGTACTTACATCGCAAAGCGGTAACAATTATTCAGCTGATCGTCTTATTGTAAAGCTACAACCACAACAAACTATGCCACAAAGCAAGTTAATTAAGCGTGCGCAACATCTCTTCGCGCAAACTTATGTTGTGTATACGAATAATCTCCACGAGCTTGAAAAAGTTTTACAAAAAAACGACAGTGTTGTATACACCGAGCGTGATTTTCACAGTGAACGTGTGACTGAATTGGCGCGCGATGTGGCAACAGTTCGCGCTAGCGAAGATGCGGCTCCTTTCAATGATCCACGTGTAGGAAGCCTATGGAGTTTTGCCGATGCGGGAGATAATGGTATCTCTGTAAATAAAGTTTACCAAGAAAAATCGACAAAGCCACAGAAAGAAATCATCGTTGCGGTTGTAGATACAGGCGTTGATGTCAATCATGAAGATTTAAGCAATGTCATGTGGAAAAATCCAGGTGAAATTGTAGGAAATGGTATTGATGATGATAACAACGGCTACATTGACGATATTTATGGCATCAATACTTTAGTACGTGACAAAGATGGTAAAGCCACAGTTGATATATCTGATACCCACAGCCATGGAACACACGTTTCAGGAACTATTGCCGCACAACAAAACAATGGCAAAGGTGTTGCGGGAATAGCCTCGAAAGTAAAAATTATGGCAATTCGTACCGTTCCTAATTTTTCGGATGAGAAAGATGTGGATGTCATCGAAGCATTTATGTATGCGGCGAAAAACGGTGCAAAGATCATCAATTGTTCTTTTGGTAAATCGCACAACGAAGGTGGAAACTCTGTTGCCGAAGCTATTGATTTTATTGGCAAAGAATACGGTGTTTTAGTCGTTGCTGCGGCGGGTAATTCTTCGCAGAATATTGATATTCGTCCTACATACCCTGCGTCTTTCACTAGCGAAAATTTACTTGTTGTTGCTTCAACAACCAGCTGGGGAACCATGTCTTCTTTTTCGAACTACGGAAAAGTAGGTGTTGATATTGCTGCTCCAGGGTCTTCGATTTTATCTACTGTACCAAGAAATCGTTACTCTTCAAAATCAGGAACATCAATGGCATCTCCCACAGTAGCAGGTGTCGCAGCAGAAGTACTTGCCAATAACCCCAACCTTGATCCAGTTACATTGAAAAGTGTTTTGATGACGTCTGTAACAAAAGTATCGGCTTTCTCAAGTAAAATAGCCTCTGGAGGACGTATAGATCTTAAAAAAGCCCTCGTAGAAGCTAAGTCACTCAACAAATAATTTACAAAGTTATTGAGGTAAAATTACCTCAATAACTTTAATTTTTTTAATTTATCTGAAAATTTTATTTGCATTTTACTTTTTTTTTCGCTATATAATCACCTCAGAAATTGCGACGCTTAACTAAATCTATACGGGAGATATATTAATGGCTTCTAAAAAAGTGAAAACGACACCTATCATTGAAAATGCACGAGAATTTATAGAAGATTGCTTAGCAACAGAAAAAGCAATGGATGGATACAACTTTACAGGTGCGGTCTTAAATAAAGTCAAGTTGAAAAACAGCAAAATCAGTAACTTGAAAATGAAGAATGCACAGGTGTGTGATGCTGATTTCGAAAATACAAAAATAGAAAATGTAGATTTTTCGAATGCCAACTTAAGGGGGACGAATTTTGAAGGTGCATGTTTAGTCAATGTAAACTTTCAAGGTGCGACATGTCTCGAAGCCTCTTTTAAAAATACGCATATTTTAAAATGCAACTTCAAAGGCACTATCCTAGAAGAAGCTCTCCTTGAAGGAGTTGAGGCAATGGATTCTAATTTTGAAAAGGCAAACTTAAAGAACGCCGATTTAGGAAACGCTTCTTTTAACAAAGTAAACCTAAAATCTGCCATGATGAAAAATGCCTACCTGGAAGGAATCTACCTAGTAAACTCCGATCTTCGAAAAGCAGATTTAGAAAACGCAAACATTGAAAGCGCTGACCTGAAAAATTCTAATTTTGAAAAAGCAAATTTGCAAAATTGTCACCTAGAAGGCTCAAATTTGGAAGATGTAGAGTTTAAAGGTGCCAACCTTGAGGGTGCAAATCTCGAAGATACGATTCTAGAAGAAGATGGGTTTGAATTGTAATTACTCAATATTTTGATAACGTAATTTAAAACGGGATTCCATGATCCGCTCCCCATTTTTTATGGTACTAATACACTCCCCAAAGCCAAAGTAGTCATTGGTATCCCAATTCGTTATCTCATTTTTTACCACAGAAATATCATTGAGTTTCGTTCCATTGGTACTACCTTTTTTGAAAGTTCCAATATCGTGGTAACAGACTTTACGACGTTTGTTGAGAAAGATTAAACCATGCTCTCTGGAAACAAAGGGATCCATGTCAACGGCATTTTCATCTAAAAACGTACGAAAGTGGTTATGCGCGTAACGCCCGATCGCCAAACACATAGCTCTCCCCAAATCCTCTAAATCAAATAGCTCTTTTTCTGTAACGATCACTTCTTCATATTGCGGAGACTTAAGAAGGGGAACTAATTTTTTCGCATCGCTGTAAAAAATATGCTTGGGCTCTAAACGTGTCAAAAACACTTTAACAATAGGAGCGGAGTTCGCTATTTTCTCTTGAACCTCTTTTTCATCAAAACGCAACAAGTCCAAATATGTTTCACGTGGTTCTTTCAGTTTTGCGATATCTTTTAGTGTAATTGATGTTAAATGGTCACCCATAGTTTCACCTTACATGTCTAAATTACTGTAGATACCGAGCATCTTTACTCGGCGCATGAGCGTTATTTGTTAGCGAACTTACTTGTTGATATGATATAATGCCCTAATAGACATACATTATATTGTTTTTGATGAAATATTCAAGTGACAAAACTTCTGTGGATTTCAATTATGTTAGAATATGTAACCGGAAAAGTGATTAGTTGTTATGATGGTGAACTCATTTTAGATATTGGCAATATGGCATTTGCGATTAAGGTTTCCACATATGCAGAAATGCAATTTCAAGCAGGTACTGATGCCAAAGTATTTACTTCTCTCACCATAAGGGAAGATGCGATAAAAATGTTCGGTTTTGCCAACGGCGAAGAGAGAATATTGTTTCATAAATTGCAAAGTATCAGCGGTGTAGGTCCAGCAATGGCTCTGAATATACTCTCAGGAGGTTCTCCAGACGATTTACGCACGGCAATACTGACAGAAAATCTAACGTATTTCAAAAAAATCAAAGGCGTTGGTCCTAAAACCGCAAAGCGTATCATCTTAGAACTCAAGGGAAGTATAAGTTCTATACCAATGCCAACTTCTGCTCTGCAAGCCCAGCCCACATCAACGCGAACCGATGCCATCAATGCACTTATGAGTTTGGGCTATAATCAAATGAACGCCGCCAATTCTATCGATCAAATTATGAGTAAAGACCCGGAAATCACTCTAGACAATCTTATAAAAACCGCCTTACAAGAAATGTAGTCCAAAAAGGCGAAGGATCCTTCGCCTTTTCGTCGCTTATCTTACCTCACGAATTTAACAAACATTTTACCACAGTTTTTTCTGTTGTTTTCTCTGTAATTCTCACATGATGAGAAACACAGACCCCTACCAACCAAACAATTCGTTCATTATGGTCGACAACAACAGGGACATGATCGCGAAAAGGTTCGTGTAACTTAATATCTTTCAATATTTTTTGAATCTTCTTTTTTCCTGGAGCACCCAATGGCTTCATAACGTCTTCTCTTTTCCAAGAACGCACTCGTAACGGAAATTGAATTTTTTCTTTGTCCATCCACTGCGCAAAAAAGTCAAACGAGTCATTCTCCTTGCCACCTTCTACGACAAACCACCCCCATGGAGTCCGTATTTTACTGTAAAATTCCTCACTCATATATGAAGAGTCATTACGCTTATAAATATATATCTTTCCAGGCTTTTTATGGATCGTCACGTTGCTTGACAAGTCAATTTCACCGGTTTTTTGTTCTTGCAACTTGGAAAGCATTTTATAGTGGTGTTCGTTCACCGATGTGTTTATTTGCATACACCGCATCGCCCTTTTCATCAAAAAAGGCATTATTTGTGTCGGAATTTTGGCAAATAATTTTTCATCAAATACACGAAAGTTCAAGGTATGTTGAATCATTGGGTCCAAATGCTTTTTCTCGCACAAACTCGCCACGGCGCTATCGTAGTATTTATTGGCCTCTTGGTCCATAAAATCAACTATTTCCTGACAACGAATCGCCATTTTATTTAAAGAGGGGACAACCTTTGCGGAGAAGTTACTTTGTAAAAATGGAATTAAATCTCTACGAATCTTATTGCGCGTAAATCTCGTATCAGCGTTTGATTCGTCTTCCATCCACTGTTGATTTTCCGTTGCCAAATAATCAACAATTTGTGATTTCTGCAATGACAACAATGGACGAATGATTTGAATAGAGGAGTCTGCGGCTATTTTGCGCTTGTAGGGCATACCTCCCAACCCCGTAACACTGCTGCCACGAATAATATTAAATAATATGGTTTCGGCTTGATCATTGGCGTGATGTGCGACAGCAATGCTGTGCGCTTTAAATTGAACTGCGCATTTTTGTAAAAATGCGTACCGGGCATTTCGTGCTCGCTCTTCGATAGCGTGTTTGCCGTACAACAGCAAATTTTCACAACAAACGTAAAAAGGTAGATTGTGAGTCTTGGCCAAACGCGCAATGTAGAGAGCCTCTTTTGTGGAATTTTCCCGAAGTCCATGATCAAGGTGGGCAATGGCTAAGTTGAGAGTATAGTGCGAACGAATGTTTAACAAAATGAGAAGTAATGCCACAGAATCCGCACCACCGGAAACAGCAACAACAATGCGATTACCACGATGAATCAAGTTATGTTCATTGTTCACCTTGATCACGTCTTTCACAATGGACAACATAGAAAGCTTTAAATATCTACATCAGGGTCAAGACGATATACACAACGAAAACCTATAAAATTATAGCGAACGGTATTCATCCAGCACCCGCGGACAGTATTGCGAATACTCGTGACAGCGTCGGTCCAAGATCCACCGCGCACAACTCGTGAAAGTTTATCCGATCTATTTACAGGATTTTTCGACCGTGCTACCCTATAGAAATTAGGATCGTATGTGTCATAGCACCACTCAGAAATATTCCCAACCATGTCCAAACATCCGTAAGGAGACATTGCTTCAGGATATGATCCAACAGGCGTTGTTTTACCTATATTACCACCAAAATTGGCCATCGCAGTTGTTGGTAAATCTTGTCCCCACGGATACATTCGTCCATCGTTACCACGGGCCGCTTTTTCCCATTCCGCTTCCGTAGGTAGACTTTTCCCTGCCCACTTCGCATATGCCCAAGCATCCCACCAATCGACAAAAATGACCGGGCTATTCGGTAAATCACTAAATGCAGAATACTCAGGTGTTCTCCATCCCTTTGGCTTAAAGTTATTTACTTTAGTTTGTTTAGGATGAGCGAGTTGTGTCAAATCCATTTTAGATGTTTCTTGTAAAAAACGCATGTACTGCTTGTTGGTCACGGGATATAAATCCAGTAGATAGCTACTTAGGTGTACGTCGTGTATGGGAGATTCACTATTTCTTTCTGTTGACCCCATAGAAAAGGAACCTTCAGAAATTAAAACCATCACACTGCCGTCTTTATTGTTGTATACCTTATCTCCTTTTACCGTCATATGCTCAGGAAGAGATATTTTTTTGCCATTTTGGTCCATGATGAACTTTGGACTTTCGGCTGCCTTTGGCTCTGCTGGTGTAGATTGTCTACTCTCGCTTGGATTCGCCAATGACTCCACAAGACTTTTGAATATTTCTTCTGCATTGGCATAACGTTCATTATGATCGTACTTTATACTTTTCGCGATAACAGAGCGTACATGGTCAGGAATGCTATCATTAAAGGGATCATTGGCATTTCCGGTCAATAAGTAACTTAATATTTTCCCCAACGAGTATACATCGCTAGATAGCGCTAGGGCCTCACTTTTTCTAACTTCTGGTGCAAAATAAGTGGCCTGTTCAAAGCTATATTGATTAATGCCCTCGCCCCACAAATCTCCGACACAAAAGCCAAAGTTACTCATTTTGATATTTTCCCCATCATATAAAATACTATGTGGAGATAAATAGCCATGCGCTAGACCAAAATCATGTGCGTGCGCAACAGCTCCCAAAATTTGCATGGCGATTTCTTGCCATCGATCTAAATCTAGAGGACCATTCTCTGCGATATACTGCATTAGCGGTACACTCTCGAAATACTCCGTTACCACAACAGCACCTTTGGCAACTTGTTTTACGTCCAAGACTTCCAGAATTTTAGAGTGTTTTAATTTACCACTCTCTTTTATGTTCTCTACGGCTTGGGAAGGTGGGTTTTTGAGGACCTTGATAAAAATAGGAATATTAATGCTTTTATCTAACCCACAATATATTTCTTCAAAGATATTTGTGGAGAGTACACTATTCACTTCGTAACGGTCAGCTGGCAATATGGCAAACGAAGGACTTGAATCGACAGCAGCATTGTAGGCTTCTAATGCCGCATCATATTCTTTACATTTTAGTGCGGCTTTAAAGTACAGCATGTAAATAAGAGGATTTGCAACCCCTGTTTCCATGACTTCCATAATCAAATTGGATACATCGACATAAAATGATTTGCTGAAGTAGTGATAGCCTATGCATAGCAAAAGCTCTTCGCGTTCTCCAAAAGGAACATTTTCCCAACCAATGCCTTGTACATACTCTGCTAAATTTTGAACAATATCTTCTTCTTTCTTAGAAGCGCAATCGACCAAATCATAGGGCAGGGCATTGCGAATGCTAGCATTGCGTGCTGCCAACATTTGGATAACATCGTGTAGAGATGAATTAAAATAGCATGTAGAGGAAATTTCTCTCTGCAAATTTGAACTACAAATAGAACTAGCAACTTGTCTGCGCACAGAACTCATTTGGTATGCGATACGTGTATCCTCTAATTCAAGATTGTATATTTCGTTACACAGGTCTTCAAGAGGGCCTTCATGTAGAAGCTCTAAAAAACTTATTCCCTCTGTGGAAAAAAGTATTTGCAGTATTCCTATATCACCAACGTCGTTCTGACTCAAGTTTACAAGCAAAGGTAACTTTATGTTTATCTGCGTCTCTAACATCATTTCGAGTACTTGGATGGCTCTGGTTATTTGTGAATGGTCCCATACTTTTGCTTCATTATCTAACATTTTTATCCTTACCCACTCTGTAATCCACATAAACTACAAACATATTGTCCACTCAACATTTTTGCTCCGCAATGTTGGCATCGGTCGCTTTTTTCAAAAAGTATAGATTTTTTCTGTTCTGATTTCGGCTCATCTGGAAAAAGCACATCTAGAATGTCTTGTTGTTTTTTTTCTTCAAAATGAGGATTGGGAACTGTTAATTGAATATGACACCTGACACAGTCAAATTTATAACCTACTAGAGAATTTGCCGATGTAAAGTACTGCCCACACTGACATTTAAAAATAATAGGCATTGATAAAAACCCAACTAATAGTTAATAGGAACAAGATTGCTGTCTAGATACACACCGATAATTTCACCATATGTGTTAAAAATAGGTGCACCTTGAGACTTGCACGAAATCACTAAGTTCGGACCTTTTGCCTTGCCCATCGTCACAACTTTGGACAAAGTACCGTTACCATCTATACCGTTTTCAGGGCTTGTGTATATAGAAAACACCTGCTCTTCTTCATTATTTTTTTGCGGATTTATCAATACATCCTTTTTTGGCAACGAAAATGGAACGATCGAATCAATCACAATTTTGCATGTCATGCCATCCTTATCGACCGTAACACCACCAATTTTTTTTCCACCAATGCGTGTATGATCATTATTATAACTGTATGTAAAGTCTAACGTGTGATACCCTAAACTTTTGTCAAAAAGAGGCGTATGACTTGGCCAAATAGCGATAACATGGATAAGTTCCTCTACCTTATCTTGAGATTTTTTCTTCCATGGGAAAATACTATCGTGTAGAGCAATAACATTTGTCTTACCATTATTGTTATATAAGACACCTGTACTATACATTTGTCCGCGAATTGTTTTTCCGTTCACTCTCACCAAATAACGACTATATATGGGAACTATTGTTTCATTGTACGTTTCAAACAAGCTAGTCTTGTCATAGACATTTCGTGAAAAAACACTAAAAAGCATAACAAGAGCTACAACACAAACAACTCCAATGACAATGCTTTCCTTTTGATGATTGCGGACATAGGTGGCTATTTTCTTATAGTTTTTATTGTCGCGTATTTGCTGTAAATATTTTTTTGATACATCCTTAACTTGGGCGACAAAATCAACATTCTGTTTCGTTTTTCGTATTTTTTTCTTGGCGACAGGTTTGACGGTTTTGGCTTGCGGCGCTTCTTCTTTTCCAATTACAGTCTCGGCTTCTTCTTCAATAACAGGTTCGGTCACGATATCTAGTGGTAATGGTGTTTGTTCTTCAGGGGCGACAACTGGATTACTGACTTCAACAGTATCATTTTCCGTAACAGTTTCTAGAGAAGAACTGCCTTGGTACAAGAACTGAAACTTAGGGCCTTCTTTTCCCAACTGAACTATGTCCAAATTTTTTAGTTTACTGTTCTTACAGATGACACCATTGAGAAATGTCCCATTCGCAGATTGTAAGTCTTCAAGATAATATCCATCATCGCGACAACAGATAAGAGCATGATAACCAGATACTTCTCGATTCTTTAAAGGATCGAGTGCTAATTCACAATCAGGTTGTCTTCCCAAACGTACAGAGGTTTTGTCAAAATTAAACACCGTATCAGTATCTAGGCGCTTTAACAAAAAAGTGTTGTCTATCTTCGAAGAAGCATCGTCTTCTTTTTCTATCTTACAATCGTATACTTCAATTTCTGGGCCGTCTCCACCTAAACGAAAAACAATTCCTTGTTTTAATTGAATAGGAGCTTTAATAGGCTGTTCATTTACAAAAGTACCGTTTTTGCTATTTAGATCTTCTAAATAATAATGTCCGCTAGATTTAAAAATCTTAGCATGCTGTCCATGAACAGAGAGATCTTGGTAGGGATCTAGTTGTAGAATGCACTCAGGTTTACGTCCTGCATAGATCACATCTAAATCACTTTTTATGATCTTACCCTCTTTACCACCAGATAATATTCTAAATACGATCATGTGTATCTACCTTAGTCTCCGAATAAAACGCTTTGGAAAATTGCTCATTACCAGGAACTTATTCAACAGGGAAATCAAGAGAAAAAATATGCTCTCCCACACGAAACATATCATTGTTTTTAAGTATACTTGGCCTGGTAATTCTGATCCATGTACCAAATTCACTATCTAAATCTTGTAATATATATCCACTTTTGTGTGCATAAATGGATGCATGTTGCGGTGATAGAGTTGTATCATCACTAAACACTATGCTTCCAGATTCACGTCCCAAAATTATTTTATTTTGGAGAAGCGTAATATCATACCCACCTTGTTCGATAAAGTATACAAGTTTTGCCTTAGGGACAAATTCCGACGGTAAAAAGGCCCCTGTAATGCGTTTGGGAACAATAGACTTTTCTGCTTTTTTTAGTAAACGAAATTGAAAAATTTGTTTACCTACACTAAAAATATCGCCATCTTTGAGAAGATATGGTTTGCGTAGTTTTAGGTATGTACCGTTCATACTCCCCAAATCATCCACCACTACTTTTTGTTGATGATAGTATATTTTACAATGGCGTTTAGAAACATACTGGCTTTGAGGAAAAAGAATATCTCCTTCATCTCGACCTATAATGTTCTCTTTATGTTCTAGGTGATAGCACTGTTTGTCATCGCTATTTTTCTGCCATATTTTAGCGGTATCTGCTTTTTTAACACTCGTTGTGTTCAGTTTATTTCCGCATACTTGACACTGCTCGTAAAAAGAAACGTTTTCTGCACGGCAATACGTACAAATAACGATGTCTTGTGATGGGGGACTATCGCTTTTACCATCTTGAAATATAGGGCTTACCATATCATTGTACTTAACAAAAATATCCTCCTTCTCGACATCTGGCAGAGGATATTCTTTTCCCACATCTTCCATGTGGGCTTTATTCGAAAATGATAGGGTAGGAGGAACATCTTTTTGGTTCTTTTTGGTAATAACAGTATTTGGAATAGCTTTTTTTTTCTCAAGGTCAAACTTTTCGTTGTTCTTTACAGGTGAAGCTACTATCGTATCAGGTATCGGTTTTTTCTCGCTTTTGGTTATAAGTGTTGAGGGAATTTTTCTCTTAGCTGCGATTGGTGCATTACAGTTTTTACAAAGGCGAGTTTTGTTTAAATTTCTTGTTCCACATTTTTTGCATATGATCATGAATGAACCCAGCTATTGTTCGTGAAAATATAGACAATTTCACTTGGCATTTTCACTAAAAAGACATAAGTCTTTTTTGGGAATACGACCCCTTTATTCCATTGCCAAAAGCATCGGAAATTACTTTTAGATAACTTATCAACAATAGAACAAAGTTATTGATGGATCTCATGCATCTTTGTCTTAGGTTGATTTTTTTAATCTTACTACCTTTTCATAAAGGTTTCAACAGAAAATTAACCTGATTTTATGCGAGATGTCTACATTCTAGTAATGTGCAACGCGTTTAAGAATCGTTATTTTCACCGTATTTTTTAAAAATAAATACTACGGAGTCGCTGATAATCAATTTATCTCCCACTTGCAACTCTTTCTTTTCTTTTCCACTTTCACTTTTCAACAAACGATGTTCATCATCTTTCACGTTGAGCCAAGTAGAACCTTTTCCCGAAACATCATAAAAATGAAACTTATCGTCTTCGAAAGTGAGACGTGCATGCTTTCGTGCAATGTACTCATCTTTCTCATTAAAGTAAAATTTCCATAAGTCGATATCGGGGTAGATGTTTTCTTCTGTACTCCTACGTCCAACACTGACAGTGGGAATATCCTTGTCGTCTTTTTCCCACTCCTGGGGATTTAAATCAAGAATGTGTGTAAAAGCGTTTCGTGCTTTAAAGTATAAAGGCGTTTGTGATTCTACCTCTAGATAGTACTCCGTATTTTGTTTTTCTTCTTCGTTTTCTACAACGTCGTCAGGTTCCTCTGTAACATTATCGGGAACAAGCTCAAAACGAAAAACTAGAGATTCACTTAAGAAAATTCGATCGCCATGATGTAGCTCGACTGTTTCATTATTGATGACTTTCACTTTTTCTTGTATAGAGGTGGAATTGTTGTTGCAAATATCTTGGACAAAATATTTGCCATCTTCATGAATAAATTTTGCATGTCGTCGTGATATGTAAGGATCTCCACCATCTAAACGATACTGTCGAAGATTTATATCGGGATAAATATCATGCTCCGGGTCCATCACCCCCAGGCTTATTTCATCTTGATCAAAACGAACTTCTGATACCCACACGCCTTTGTATAATACTTTAATGCCACCTTCTACAATGATTCGGGCGTTGTAATTTACATTCTCATCTGTAGTCATCTGTACTTTTCCTTATGATTTCTACACCAAACTAAAAAAAGAGCTCTTAGTTCTTAAAAATATTCGTCAATATAACATAAAGAAATATCTTTTTCCACTTTTTTTACAAAGGCAAAAATTTTCTCCATAACCATAAAGTGATATGATAAAATAATGGGGAATATTTTATTCTTCAGAAAGGAGATACGAGGTAAAATAAGTTTCGTACTCGATAAAAGTATCATGGTGCTCGAGTTGCGATTCTCCCAAAGTGGGTGCTCGTTATAGATTCATGAAACAAGAAGAACTTGCCAAAAAAATGCAGGCTCTATCTCAAAATTACAACAAAGTTATACGGGAACAAAAATGGCATATTGCTTTGGAGATTTCCCAACAAATGGTCCAGTTAAATCCCCAAAGTGCCATATGCTACAACTATCGGGGTTTTGTCTACTTTAAACTCCTTGAATTAGATAGAGCACGCCTAGACTTTGAACATGCAATTGTACTAGATCCTAACAATAAAAATGCTCAAGTAATGTTAGAGAAAACGTATACGCGCATTAACGCAATGAGTGAAGAAAACGAAACAGTACCTCTACCAAAAAGTAATTTTAGTCCGCAAGTGGCCCAAGAAAATACCGAGACGCAACCCATACAGCCATTAACACCAAGTAAACCGTCTCCCCCTTCAAAATCGGCAGATAGCGAAGGATTTATCGAAGAAAAAACAACTCAGATTATTCCGCGAACAAATACGGAAAGATTATTGTCTTCCGTAACGGACATCCTTGAGAACAACAGCGCTGAAAAAACGAAGGTACCACAAAAAATGATTCTGATTGCGGCAGCCATGTTGGTAGCCGGCATACTCGTAGGGTTATTATTTCTACCTCAAAAAAAAATTGTCACCAAAAAAGATTCGCAAAAGAAAAGTGCTCAAACCAACACAATTTTTGATACGTCAGCGAAAAACGACTTTGATTCCATAGCGAATATAGAAGTGCCTTCAACGGAAGAAAACCAAAAACAGGGAAACAACGAAAGTTCTTCTGCCAAAAACGATAATCCAACGAAAAAGCAAGATGTGCCAGAAAAAGAAACCCCTAAAGATGCTCACAAAGAAATTGTAAACAATACTTCACAGAAAAACACCTCGGATAAAAAAATAACCGTTGATGATATTGGTGATCTTGGCGAAGAACTGGAAAAACTGGAAAGTTTAGAAGATAAACCCGACACGGTGAAAGCCTCCAATGTCGTCAAGGAACCAAAAACAGAAAAAACGCCACCCATTATAGTTGATATTATGGGTATAAAAATTGATTTGCGTAAGTCGAAAAATATATTCTTTGTTGTCGACAATTCATTTAGTATGCGTAAAAACGTACCTGAGTTTAAAAAAACGCGCACAAACCTAGTCATGGACGCTCTCGAAACGCTACTACCTACTTTAAATAAGAACAATACAAATATCAATTGTACACTATATAGCGACAAAATAGTCACTTGGCATCCAAAACTACAAGAGGCACCCAAAAAAGGCATAAAGAATTTTTTTACAAAAAATACTTCGCGAAAAGGAACAAACATTTATAACGCATTGCAAAAAGCGATCAAAATGGAAAACACCGATACGATTATTCTAATTGCCGATGGTCCCCCGGGAATAGGTAAATATGTGACGCATCGCGATATACTACACCATGTATCTAAAATAAATACCTCACAAATTCCTATTCATGTAATTGCCATACAAACTTTGGGCTCCACAACTAAATTTTTAAAAGCTCTCGCACAACAAAGCGAAGGAAAGTTTTATAGCCATTAGTATTCTCTGAGAGGAATATTTTATGAGAATTGTCGTAGTTCTATTACTTACATCATTTCTATTTTCCGATGTAGAAAAAAAAATTACTGTTAGAAATGTAAAAAACTTCTTTTCGATTTGCCAGGGAATTGCTGCAAAATTAAAAAAAGATGCAAATGAAAAAGACCTTATGATTTGGCTGATTGACGCAACGCCTGGGTTAGAAAACGAAATTGAGCAACTAAAAAGCGAAATAAACTATTTTTACGACTGTGGTATTAAAGACCTATCGATGGCGGTTGCTGTGATCAAAAAAGAAACGGAATTTTCCTTAGATGTCACAAATAGTCCCGACAAAGTCATTCGCTTTTTAAACGATCTGCAATACGCAAAAGGGATCAACGCATACAAGAATCGTTTACTTCCACTCAGGCGCATTGCGCAAAAATATGCTACGTTTCCGGGGAAAAAATCGATTTGTTATGTCACATTATCCCCTTGGGAAAACGAAGACAAGTTGGAAGAGACTCTTAGCACACTCAAGCAAAGCGACTACAATCTCTATGTTGTATCTCTTGAGGCAGTATTTTCTGATTATTACTCCATACAAAAAAAGCTAAAAAATCCGAAATTTCAATTCCGTGGTCCTGAAGTTCCTGTTGATGAAAGCATGTGGAGTTGGATTACACTCCCATCGAGTTTTTACATCAATGGACAAAAGCAAAATACATTTTTCCCTTCAGGATTTGGATTTTATGGACTTTCTAGACTTGTCTCGCAATTAAATGGCTGGTACTATATATATACACCTACGCGTAGTACATCTTCTAGCTCAGGAAAATCGTCTTCGGGTTATCGCTACTATAATTTAAGTCACTATCGTCCCAAATGGCAGTCACGCTCTGATTACACGTTAGCGCTGCGTAAAAATCTTTCCAAAATAACTTATAAATACTGGAACGAATTGGCCTCACGCAACGGAATCTCAAGTTACCGTTCTCCATATAAAATTTCTTTTCAAATCAGCGAAAATAAACAAAGAACAGCCAAAGTAACAGCTTTGACGTACACATTTAAATCTCTGGGTCAGATAAAAACTGCCGTAAAAACGACAAGTGCCAAAATCAACTTAATACGCAACATCAAGAAAAAAATCGAGTACGCCACAAAGAAAATAGATGAGCAACGCAACCGTGAATGCGCAAACTTGAACTTACTTTATTGCAACCTCTTAAAGTCAGAATTTCACTTGCAGCAATACCTCAAAGTAGTTCTAGAAATAAATAGCATGCAAAAAAAATTACGCCGTGATTTTCGCAAAAAGCAACAAGTATCCATACGCGTAAAAACAATTGGTAGCTTTTCTAACGGCCTTAGTAGCAAAGCAAAAATCAGCAAAGTAGAGCGGAAAATCGTAGACAAAACACTTGAAAAACTCAATAGTTACCGCGCTATGTACAGAGGTACCCCCTGGGGATATAGTATCGAAACAGGTTCGATACTTACGTTTGAATATAAAATTGTTCCGCAGCCGAAACCAAAGAAGAAAACAAAACCAACTCCCAAAAAGAAACCACAAGAACCTCCGACAAGAGTACTGACGAACTCCGCGGAGGGTAACTTACAGGAATCAGGAAATTAGAATAGAAAGATCAACCATGGCACAAAATATTGTTTATCACCCTGGATACAATGTCTCTTTTTTTGGTTTAGAAAAACTGCATAAATTTCCCGTAGATAAGTTTGTACGCATACAGAAAACTCTACAACAAAACGGCTTTGACAAAACACGCTTTTTATCTCCAAACTTTGATGAAAAATTAGTATTCAAACATCTAACAGAAAAATACATCCAAAAATGCTCAAATTCCAAATGGCTAGCCGTATGTATTAATCTCGATTTTATAAAATTATTCCCCTATCGTTTAATCAAAAAATATTTATGTAATCCTTTGCTGTTTGCTTCTTGTGGTACGGTAGCGGCGGCATTTGCAGCTTGTGAACACCAAAGAAGTGTTAATGTCGGCGGTGGCTATCACCATGCATGGTTTGATGGTGGTGAAGGTTCTTGTGTTTATCCAGACATTCCCATAGCAATTCAGGAATTACGCGAGCACAAACAAATACAGCGTATCGCGATTATCGATTTAGATGCGCATCAGGGTAATGGAACAGCGCGTGCTTTTCCAAAAGATGAGGATATTTTTCTTGTCGATATATACAACGACATCCCATTTCCCAGTGATCTCGAAGCTAAAAAATACACAGCTCTAGATATACCGATTAAAGGAAAATCTAGTGACGATGAATATTTGGGTCTCATAACGGATCGTGCATTCCCAGCCATCGAAGAATTTGCACCACAAGCTTTATTCTTTAACGCAGGAACAGATATTTACGAAAAAGACCCACTCACAGAGATTCAAATTTCAGCAGATGCCATACAAAAACGAGATAAAATGGTATTTGAATTTGCAAAAAAAATAAATGTACCGATTATCATGACTTTATCGGGAGGTTATCACAAAGACTCTGCCGCAATTGTTGCAGAGTCTATCGTTGAAAATTTTCGTGGAAAGGACTCATAGTGAATAAAATTACTCTAATTATCGCATTACTACTCACAATGTGTTTTGCTGACGAGAAGCAAAATGACTTCATTGTTGAACATTCCTCTGCAATGATCGATCACGTTCAAAAAGATTTACATGACTATATAAATGGTGGAAACTATCCACAAGTCGCATCGTATGTAAGCTTACCTGCAACATATGCCGATTTTCGTGGCGAAAAAAGCATCGACAACTACCTAAACGCATACTTCACAGAGAGCGAACAATATTTTTATTCGTTGTCCAAAAAGCAAGCGCAAAACGATCGCTACCTGGAGTCTTTATTGCTAAGCAACAAAAAGATACTTGTTTTTTTAAACATTTCGCAATTCTGGCAACAAAATATCGGTAACATCGTAAATGTAAGTGCTCGTGATAAAAACATCGATTTGCGAGGTGTTGTTGTTACAGGGTTTGATCGCGATGCGCGTTATTTTATCGTTAAAGACGGTGCAAAAACCATCATGGCAAGTTACGATTACATCAAACAAAATGCACAAAGCGGTTTCTACCACCAGCAAAGTAAACAAAGTCCACAGTTACGCAATGTTAATTTTGAACTAACACGCTGGGCTTTTGGCAAAGGAAATTTATTCAAACCTAAGGCGAGAGTATACGGAAAAGCCGTTGGACATCCGGCATTCATCAAATGGGTGCGTATGGTAGTCGAGTACAGCGGAAAAAAACGCGTTGTGTTAAAACAACAAACAACAGCACCTGATGCTGATTTCATGTTACGCGATACTTACTATCGCTTAGGGTCGCGCTATGGTATTTTGGAATGCATGAACGATGATCTTGAAGTGACTCGTTTTATCAAGAGACCTGTAGATAGTAAATAAAAACTTTCAGGTATCATCCCTAGTCAAACCAGGGATGATACCTGGGATTTTATTTTAAAATACTAAAAAATAAAAATAGGTGACTTTGTTGCAACAGAACGTTTTGCCAACATACTAAGAACCAAATAATTAAAGCACGGCCAAAATGTATCAACTCCATCATGCTGGAATTCATAATCTTCTACATCTTCTTCTGTCGCTTCTAAAAATGGCGTTATCTCTTCATCCAGAACAGTATTTTCTTTTGCCTTCAATTGTTTATTAAGCCGTGTAAGTTCACTATGAAGTTTTATAGAACTACCAATAAAAATGGGAAGAGCATGGCTTTTTGTAGAAATATGTAAGGGAAAAAAGAAAAAGATGGGTAAAAATATACCAATACTATTTTGAATTTCAATAAGGTGAGAATAGCATGACTGCTGTTTTCCCATATACACAGCTTCTAAATTTCTATTTTCTTGCCCAGCTGCGTATTCTTGAATATCGTTTAAAAAGTTATTGCGCTCAATGGTCAGAAAAGCCGCACATTTTTTACTATCTTCGTCACAAATATAATCTTTTCCTGTTTCCCACTTGACGGCTTTCTTGATTTCCGCCACCAATTCTTTTCGGTTTTCTTTTGACGCAAAATAGTGATTCGCGTCCATTTTTTTATGAACAACTCTAAATGAGTGTATTGCAGCATTAAAAGACAAGTTTATTCCCTTTCTATGAATCTGTTTCTAGCGCATTTTCAATAGTTTTACTGCTAATGTAGCAAATCAAAGGAGATGCATCGATCTTATCGCGAAAAGCTCGTTTGTCGTCATCCGAAAGTTTCAGCATTTCGCAATGATGAGTAGTAATACCATAATGTTCTTGTTCTTCAGTCTCTACAACGCGCAATTGTGCTTTCATATTTTTGGGTAACTGCGGATGTTCTACAGAGAGAATCAGCTGGTCTTTTACCTTATACGGGCAAAGTGAATGAAAACTAACTTTCGCTTTACGAAAACTAATTTGTGAAACAGCTATACGCCGAGGCGGTTCCGCCTTTATCACAGAAACAATATCTTTTTTTGAAACATAGAATAAACAATCTTTTATCAACACGTTACCAGAAGAACTTTCATCATCAGCAAAAATTTGCACATCCTCTAGTAGCATTTCTCGATCTTTTTGTAATTCCTCTTGCTGAGACAAATCGTGTTTAAACTCAAATTCCTTGGCACCATTTTTGTATTGTTTTGTAACGCTAATTTTAATCCGATCACCGGGCTTTAAAGGAACGGGATCGAGTACGCGTTTACCATTTACATATGTACCATTAATACTTCCCAGGTCCTGAATATAGAAAACACCTTCTTTTTCAAATACCTTAGCGTGCTTTCGCGAAACGGCAGAAACAGGAACACATACATATGCTTGTCGATCACGACCAATAAACATAGGATAACGAGGTATTACATGTTTGCGAAGTGATCTTACTTCTTCCAGTATTGGTCGCGGAGTATCATCTTGCGGTGTATGTTCATCTGGAAGTTCTGGTAATTCATCAAATGTTTTAAATTCCATAATTAATCACACTCAGATTATGTAGTATAGTTTGTCCATAATTTACACAAAGCGAATAAGTTCAAAAAATATCATAGCATAAATTTCACAATTTATCAAGATTCCTGTTGTAGATCCCCCGAACAAAAAAGCCCAAAGGCAATTGCCTTTGGGCTAAAAGAACAAACTATTCACATAATCAATTTAAGCACAGCAGAGTAGAGTGGAACTTAAGTCAATGGATGAACTCTGCTGCAATATACTATCTATAAAGTCCAGAAACATCGGCTTGTTGCTGTGGACTGTTTTGCCACATTGTAAAATATTTACTTCGATATCCCACAACGCGAACTTTAACAATTTGGATAGTAGTGCCATCTACATACCCTTTAATTGTTCCCGTTTGGTCCTTAATCGCAATTCTTGGGGTATGATTCACGGTAGTATCCACAACAGCAACCATGTCCATATGCAAATACCCAGGTGATCTCCAATATGGTAAACCACGCTCTTCGACTGTGTGTTTTTTTGCCACTTGCAATCGGTATCCATTGAATTTTTCTTTGAGCTGCTGATAAAAAACCGCGGCACGCTGCGCTAGCGCTGGATCTAAAGCGTAGTAAAAAAGATCATTGCCATGATTTAACTTCCATGCCGTAGAATAACTGAGACTTTCGCGGGTCATATCTTTAATTGCCTTACCTGCATTTGCGTTCAAATCTTTAATAATAAGGAGTCTATTTGCAGGTATTATTGTAAACTTACCGCGGAATTTCTCAAATCCACTGTTTAGAGAGCCAGAAGACTTTGCCAAACGCCCCAACATCGTAGAATATATTTTGTTTAAGTCTTTTTTCGCAGCTTCCCAACGTTTTAGATAATTGTCGTAAAAAGCGATGATTTTCTTAGATTCTTCATGTTGGGTATTGCGCACCTCTTTAAAACGATACTTTGCGATGCCCAAATCTCCACTACCTAAACTAGAGTGTATGTACTTTGTAGCGCGAATCAATTCAAAATATTTTTTGCCATTTTCGTGACAGGTATTGCTCTTTTTGACAAGAGCACTAAAGTCTTTATGCTCGTTAAAAGGAGACATGTACGACCAAACGTTGGTGGATGTCTCTGTCAGGAATGTCTCTAACTCTTTTAAGTGTTCTTTAGGGTACACTTTAAAACTTCCTATTTTTGTGTAAAGAGCCTGCATTCCTTTTTGTTGTTCAGCTTCAAGTTGCTTTGCCTGCATCATACCGTGATCGAAAAGAGGCTTTTCACTATCCATAGCATGCTGCCATGCATCAACAAGCTCACGAGATTCACCAATTGTTCGTGAAAATGCTTCCCCATTTCTTTTCTGCAAAATCTCCATCTCTTTTTTCACATGAGCCATCTGCTCACTGTACTTCTTTCTATGTTGTGGAGTTAAGACAATTGCTTCCTTGAATGCTTTTGCGTTCCCCATAATCTGGTATTTATCGCTACTTGCGGTGATGGGCAACTGTTTCTGTTCCAAAGCGCGTTCTACGGCACGGAACAAGTCCCTCATATCGCGATCTAGTTGCTCTACTTCTTCGCTAAGATCATATTGTTTTTTGCAAAAAACAATTTTCTCTTCCAACTTGGCAAAACGTTGCGTGTAATCTTTTACTGCCGCGGCAATTTCTTCATTGTCTTGGAGATTGTCTTTATTGTTGAGTTTTGTCAAAACAGGTTTTGCCTCTTCCATAGAACTTTTCACTTTGCGATAGTCAAAAGACTTTTCTGCAAAAGGTATTTTGTAAGACAATTTTTTCATATCATCCTTGGTTTCCGATACGAGCTTTAGACTGTTGTATTTGTCTTCTAGACCTTCTACGCGTTCTTTGTACGCATCTATTTGTTTCTCAATCTCTTCATTGTCAGTCAGGTCTTTTTGCCCAATTTTAGCCAATATCGACTTAGCACTGGAAACAGCGCGGTCAATTTTATCAAAGTCTTTGGCTTTCTCTGCGGATTTTAAATTGGCATCTAATTTCTTCAAATCACCGCGAAGATCAAACGCCACCTTACTAGACGCCAGCTTGTCTTCCAGATTATCGCATCTTTCTTGCAAACTTTTCACTTTTAAATTGTCGGCCAATGCCTCAGACAAAGGTTCTAACAATTTTCGCGCATTGTCCATCTCTTTTTTGATCTGCGCAAATTCATCTTTTTTCTCGGCTTTTGCAATGGCTTTTTCTATTTTCTTGATCGCACTTAACTGTGATCTTGTCAAATTGAGCATCGATTGTTCTAACTTAATCTCTTCGATCACTTGTTCTTCAGAACGAAGTTCTACACCGTGTTCCTTAGCCTCAGCAAGTGCCTTTTCCGCAACAGAGATGTTGTTTGCAAAACGAGCATTTTTTGTCATTTTTAAATGTACCATGCTTGTTTGCACAGCCGTGGTGTCTTTTTGCAATTTTTTCTTTGCAGACGCTACCCCGCCAGCAACTTTTTTTAGATTGTTCTTCATTTTCTTCAGACTTTTCTCTAAGTCTGCACGGGCATTCTCATGAGGTACTAGCTTTTCAAGTTCGACAAATCTTTTTTCAAGTTCTAAAACTTGTGGATGATCTGCATACTTACGCTTTAAACTTTTAAGTGCACTCTTGACGGTCTTGTAGCCTTTTTTAAAATCAGCTCCTGTCTTTCCCTCTTCGGCTAGTTTTGCCCCAACAAAGGCCTTATCTATTTTTTTCTTATCACTACGGCTAAAATCCTTGGCCATAACTTGCCCAATAAAAAATAGGGATAGCGATACAATGAGTAGATTTCTCATAAAAGACTCCTATTTAGCTTTATTTATTATGTGAGTAAATTTTTCAATAATATTACTTACGCGAGTACTTCGCGCATTTTTCCATGTTTTCAGATGAGACACAAAATCTTTTATTTCGTCGATCATTCCAATATCCACTTTTCGACTAGGTTTCGAAGTACCCAAAGCTTTTACTAAACACGTACTCTTCTTTTCAGGATCGGAAAATTGAGCTATATGCTTTTGTAAAGTAGGCAGCGAGACTCTTTTGATATCTCGCAAGTGTGATCCGGGAAACACGTCGTTACAGTTAAATTTCTTGTAAAGGTATCCCATGCGTACGGTGAAGATTTTGGTATCATTCGGAACCCAGACACGACATAACAAGTATCCAAAATTTTCTTCTACACTAACATCGTCTTTCGCGATCATTATATTGTCAGCTTCAAAAGTATAATCATAATCAATATCATCTATTTTACTGCGATGTCGATCGACAGCAAAACACAGCTGTTTTTTTTGTAGTTGTTCATATTCTTTGGGAAAAATAATACATGGTCCTATTGAAATGTCTTCTAGTTTTTCCAAATACCCCCACAAACGCGGTGAATTTTTCTCTAGTTCTAAAAAAATGACACTCTGCGGGTGAACCTTCGCGTTTGTCACGGGAAAACCATATGAGGAAAAAGGACTCTTTAAGGCAACTTCCTCACCATTATTTTTATAGAAAAGCGAGATGTATCGATATTGCGTTTTTACATCGTAAGAAAAGTCGGTAAATAAACATGCATTTATGGTATTAAATTTTCGCATCGAAAATTTGTTGTGCGCTTCCGCTTTCGTGATGCGATGACGATCATTGTACCCCAGCCAATTTCCTCCGTTTTTTGTCGCAAGGTAATATGGTGTAAAATCGGCACTATTTTTCGTATACAATTTTGCATGAAAAGGCATTTCTTCGTAATCGCGGCGCAATAATGAAAATGAAAATTGCACATACCAAAAACGATAAGGTAGTTTCTTGGTATAGTCTGCCAAAAGCTGCGTAATAAATTTAGATTGTTGCAGTTCTCCCTGCGTAATAATTTTTGCACCACGAAGGTTTACCGCTATTTTGTCGCGTAGTTGTTTTATTTTTAAAGGATCGATTTCTCCATGCGTTGCAATTTTGGGCGTACGAACAATTAAGGGAATAATATAGCGGCCATTCTGCAAAACAGAAAAAGGCTTTCGCGTCCCCAAAACCCGCTCTTTTAGAAAAGAAACTTCCCGAGAAAGTTTTTTGTTGTTTTCTTTAAGTTCATTCACTTCCATAACTATATTGGCAAGGCTTTTTGCATCAACAACAACATTCTCTTCTTGCGCACACAAAAGAGAAAGGCAAACCAATAGTAGCAATATCGACATTTTATATTCCTTATATAAACTTCAACACAATCGCATTTTCAATATATTAACCAAAACAGAAACAAAATGCAAACACAAATAGATTTTTTTGCAAAAAACTATTCACACTTTAAGTTTTCTTTTTGAAAATACAAAAAAAATAATGTACAATAGTTTTTGTAATTAAAGCAGATACCAATTGTAATGGAGCATAATAGATGCAAGCAAATGAAAAAAAACATGAATGTGGTTTGTGTAAATCGTGGATTGTTTTTACAGAACAACGCTGCACAAATCCCAATTGCCCGCACTACGCAACCCCGAAAAAAGTAAACACTTTACCATCCCCTTTAGGTCAATTGACCGATGATGAAGTGTCATTGCTATACTCATTTTTACTACACGACGGTAACTTGACCTCGACAGCAAAACTTTTAGAAACAACAAAATATCACGTAAAAGAACGTATCAAGAAACTCAAAGCAAAAATTGAAGTTCTCGCGAGCGAAAGAACTATATTGGATAACTATATAAGCAAAAGCGATAGCTAGTATGGAAAAACAAGATCCTATTATTGTAATAAAAGAAAAAACTCTGCGCGAAAAACATTCGCGAAAATGGCTATACATTGCAACAATCTCTCTCTTGGTTTTAATAATAGGAGCCAGTGGCTTTTCCTACACAAAAAACTCTGGTAAGACTCTTGTAGTAACAATCACATGGAAAAAAAAGCAAACCGTTTATCATTTATCCTCAAGCACTACCCATACTCTACCATTCTTTATACCTAAAGACGAGTACAACAAAGTTGTATTACAAGTGGAAAACTCTTCTTGGCATACCAGCCAAGTATTTACCAAAAACCCCATTAATTTTCACATCGAAGGCAAAAGCATACAAGCGCAACTACTCAACGTAGTGAGCGACATTCCCATAAGTCATCAACAGTTAGATAAGCTGGCGCGAAAAGTAAAGCAAGGAATTGCAAGTAATGACGAGAAAATACTTTTTGCAAAAATGTTTTCGCAACTCTACGGCACGATAAAAGAAAAAACAATATCGGGAACTATCTTAAGTGTGAAAATCGGAAAAAATTTTAGACAGGATTAACAGGATTAACAAGATATAAATCACTCATGTTAATCCTGTTAACCCCTTTCATCCCATCGGTAAACCTCTATCTATCATCTCTTTATCTACATCGCGTATTAGGGCATGTTATTTGCTTAAACATGCCTACTATTGTAGCATCTAAACACAAAATGAGGTTTTGCGATGATTGTTTTTAAAGCACAAGGCGTTACAAAAGTTTATCACATGGGAGAAGTACAGGTTCATGCCTTACGTGGTGTGGATTTAGAACTTCATCATGGAGAATTTGTGGTTTTACTTGGACCATCAGGAAGCGGAAAATCAACTCTTCTAAATATTCTCGGAGGGTTAGACGTACCGTCTAATGGTAGCATCACCTATGCACAAAAGACTCTTACCGACTATGATGATGCCAGTTTAACTTTGTATCGCCGTGAAAATGTGGGATTTGTTTTTCAGTTTTACAACTTGATTCCTAGTCTAACAGCGCGAGAAAACGTAGCGCTTATTACCGAAATTGCCAACGATGCCATGTCACCAGAAGAAGCTCTCGACATCGTAGGCTTAGCAGATCGCATGAATCATTTCCCTTCACAACTATCCGGAGGGGAACAACAACGAGTAGCCATTGCCCGTGCTATTGCAAAAAAGCCAAACGTTCTTCTATGCGACGAACCAACCGGTGCACTTGATGTCAAAACGGGAAGTTTAGTTCTCGATGTCATCGAACATGTTAATAAAACTTTGGGCACAACAACAGTGGTCATTACTCACAATGCCGTCATATCAGAAATGGCGGACCGTGTTATTTATATTTCCGACGGCGAAATAGCCAAAATCGAAAAAAACCATATC
Organism: Candidatus Uabimicrobium amorphum; assembly: GCF_009002475.1. Classification (GTDB taxonomy): domain Bacteria; phylum Planctomycetota; class Uabimicrobiia; order Uabimicrobiales; family Uabimicrobiaceae; genus Uabimicrobium; species Uabimicrobium amorphum. The sequence goes on along the minus strand of NZ_AP019860.1, from coordinate 4,857,005 downwards.
AAGAAGACGGCAAAGGATCTCGTATGGTAATTCGTAGCCTCGACAAGAAACTACTGCGTGACATGGCAAAAATGAAGTGGCAATGTGTCGCCATTTCTCTTGTACTTGCGTGTGGAATTGCGATGTTTGTTATGTCGATTAGCACGCGAAAATCATTGATACAAACCCAAAAAATCTACTACGATAATTATGGTTTTGCCCACATTTTTTCCAACGTAAAACGCGCCCCATTGTCACTACAAAAACGCATTGCTAAAATACCAGGTATTGTAAAAGTACAGTCGGAAATTGTTGTTGATGTCACTTTAGACTTTGCCGAGGCCAAAGAGCCATGCATAGGTCGTTTTATTACTATAGGTAACGGACCACACCGCAAGTTATATCTACGTAAGGGACGTTTTGTCAACCCAAATAGTAATAGCGAAGTGATGATCAGTGAATCATTTTTTAACGCACGAAATTTCAAATTGGGGGATCATGTTGTCGCCCTATTCAACGGACATAAGAAAAAATTAAAAATCGTAGGAGTTGTTTTATGTCCCGAATACATACTAGAAATTCGTCCTGGAGATTTATTTCCAGACCAAAAACACTTTGGGGTGTTCTGGATAAAATACAACGAACTCGCCGCAGCGTTCGACATGCAGGGTGCATTTAATACAATAAATATTTATTTAATGAAAAACTCTTCTACCAAAAAAGTCATTACGATGGTAGACCGCCTATTAAAACCGTATGGGGGAAGTGGGGCCTATGACCGTAGCGAACAAATTTCCAATCGCTATGTATCAGAAGAAATCAATCAGCTAGCCAATATGGCCAAAGTAGCGCCCACCATATTTCTTCTCGTCTCGATATTCTTACTCTATGTAGTTTTTACAAGACTAATTTCCGCACAGCGCGAACAAATCGCCATACTCAAAGCGTTTGGTTATCGTCATCGAGAAGTGGGAATTCACTATTTTAAATTTGCGTGCCTCATCACGATACCCGGGTTAATTTTCGGAACGTTTCTCGGCGTTATGCTTGGTAGAAACCTTACGCGGATGTACACCAAATTTTATCATTTTCCCATTTTTCATTTTTCGTTGGACGTGGAAGTCATTATCTACGCGATACTCATTAGTTTATTCACTGCATTTTTCGGCGTTTTTCGCGTAGTGCGCCGCGCAATAAAACTTCCGGCAGCTGAAGCGATGCGACCAGAACCACCACCGATATACAAGCCCACTTTTTTCGAGAGGGCCGGTTTAAGTAAATTTCTTTCGCAACGCGAAAGAATGGTTATGCGTCACCTCGAAAGAAATTTAGGCAAGTCTTGTTTTGCCAGCCTAGGTATTGCGATGTCCGTCTCCATATTAGTACTGAGTGGTTTTATGTCCGACGCCATTTCCTATGTTATTGAAACAGAATTTCATCTTGCAAAGCGTCATGATATTTCACTCATTTTTAATGAGCCAACATCACATTTTGTAAAAAACTCTGTCGCAAAACTACCAGGAGTACTATACCAAGAATCTTTTCGCAGCGTTGCCACGCACTTACATGCCAAACACCGCTCGCGCCGTCTTGCCATTATGGGCTTACAACAAAATAGTCGTTTATATTATCTTCTCGACATGCACCGCAAACGCATTCATTTACCCACCAAGGGCTTACTTGTATCAAAAATGCTCGCCGAACTAATGCAATTACGCGTAGGTGATTTCGTCACCATCGAAGTGTTATCAGGACAACGCCCCATATGCCAAGTACAAATATGTGGCATTATCAATGATTTCTCGGGATTGAATGCTTATATGGAAAAAAACGCATTGCATCATCTACTACGCGAAGGTAGTTGCGCTTCGGGCATTTTTGCAACCATCGACTCTTCACGCAAAGCGCAACTATACACAAAAGTAAAATCATTGCCACATGTCGCCAGTGTATCCATCAAAAGTTCTTTGGTCGAAAACTTCAAGAAAACTCTGGCAGAAAATTTATTGGTGATGAAAATGATGAATGTCATCTTCGCCGTTATTATTGCATTTGGCGTAGTGTACAACACCGTCCGTATTTCTCTAGCCGAGAAGAGTCGCGACTTTGCTACCTTACGCGTTTTAGGATTCACACATAGTGAAGTTTCCGGTATTCTCCTTGGTGAGTTGGCAGTGGTTACTCTTGTGGCGCTACCCATTGGTATCGCAATAGGCTATGCTTTGGTAATGCTTTCCGTTGTTGGCCTCGCTAGTGAGATTTTTCGCGTACCACCCATTATTTACGGCAGTACATACGCTTTTGCCATTATCATCGTCATCACCGCAACGATTATTTCAGGATTCTTTGTGCGTAAAAAGTTATATAAACTAGATTTAATATCCGTACTCAAAACACGAGAGTAAACAGAAAAATATTAACAAATAAAAATAAACGACGATCAGGATCGGGAAAGGGATCGGGATCGATTTTAATAGTGGAGCATACAATGCAAGTTTTCAAACGAATCGTTTACCTAATTTTCATTGGTAGTTTTATTTTTCTCATCATTTTTGCTTTTTTGCCAAAACCTGTTATCGTAGAAGCTGTTGCTGTAACACGCGGAAAACTTCAGGTTACGATCAATGAAGATGGTAAAACACGCATAAAAGAACGCTATATTGTATCCGCTCCCGTAGCGGGAAAACAACAACGCATCCAGTTAAATATTGGTGATTCCGTCATTGCGGGAAAGACACTACTCACAACAATAGAGCCGAGTGAATCACCGTTACTGGACGAGAGAACACAAACGGAAAAAGTAGCACGTGTAAAAGCAGCACAAAGCAATTGCAAACAGTGTGAAGCGCAACTGAATAGAATTAGCGGTGAATTGCAATTAGCTAAATCCGAACGCGAACGCGCGCAAAAGCTTTTCAAAAGCCAGTTGTTCTCGCGACAAGATTTGGACAAAGCCATTACCACGGAACATACTCTGCAACAAGAACACAAACGCATCGAATTCGCCCAAGAAATAGCGCGTTTTGAGCTGGAAATGGCCAAAGCGGCCTTGGAAGTTCCCGAAGAAAGTAAAAGCAAACCGCGTACTCTCAACATCGTGTCTCCCGTAACCGGAAAAATACTCGATATATTCGAAAAAAATGCCATTGTTGTAGCACCAGGGACAAAGATACTCGAAATCGGCAATATGAAAAACTTGGAAATTATTAGCGACGTTCTGTCAAGTGATGCCGTTAAAATTCGTCCTGGAAATGCTGTGGTCATTGAACATTGGGGCGGAAAACCGATACGCGGTGTTGTAAAATATGTAGAGCCTTCGGCCTTTACAAAAGTATCTGCTTTGGGGGTGGAAGAGCAACGCGTCAATGTCGTCATCAACTTTAGCGCTCCTCATGGCCTGGGTGACAACTACCGTGTAGAAACGCGCATTGTCATCTGGCAAAACAAAAACGTACTCAAAATCCCTATTAATACGCTATTTCGCGTGAAAGACAAATGGGCAGTGTTTGTCATTAACGACAATACTGCACAAATGAAAATAGTGACCATCGACCACTGGGGAGAATTTTTTGTCGAAGTCAAATCGGGAGTCAAAGAGGGAGAACTCGTCATCGTTCACCCAGGAGATCAGATTGAGAACGATGTGGAAGTGGTTGTGCAGGGGAAGTAGTATTGTCATTTGTTGGTATGCGATGCCCTCACCATCGAATAAGCAGGTACACGTTGTTCAAGGGAAATAATGTGTTGATATTCGTTGGTGTGCGATGCCCTCACCATCGAATAAGCAGGTACAGCTGCGCTGTAACCTGCTATTCTCATACCTCTCCCACAGGGAGAGGTGTAATGCTTCTCTTTTGTAAAAAACTAAATTCGCTTGATTTGCGAGACAAAAGAGTGATTTCCAATTTTCTGAAATCTAGTGTTGTATATTTAACGGTAACAAAGTAAAACAGCGAGAGCAACTTAAGATGTGTTATGCCTCTCCCGTGGGAGAGGCATGAGAATTAAGGCTTTTAGCGAAGCTAAAACCTTAAATTCGATGGTGAGGGCACCAATCTGAAAACGACGCCCTAATATTTCTCACAATGCCGACAAGGCTTACCGTGTATTTTCTCTTTACCGCAATGTTTGCAATATGTGGTTATTTGCGTTGCGCGCTTCCATCTTTCCGCAAAAAAAATAGATGGACGAAATTGATTTCCACAATTTTTGCATCTAAATTTACAATCGAGTTCCGTACCGCAATCTAAACAACAATGCATACGATTTTCCTCGCAAAATACTAAACAACAACTAACTGATAACTGTCATAGATTTTTTGGCCATATTTATACATATCTTCAACAACAACATATACAGTTCCCACACCACTACACAGTGCTTTGCATTTTAATTGTAGCTCATTTGTAGAAATAGGCCATACTACATTTCCACTATAACTGTGTTTGCGGTCTTGGTATTGAGGATTGTAAACGATGATGTTACCAGGAATATATAAGAGTATCTTAGGGTATTTACTTTTTATACGCCCTTTCAGGGTAAACTCGTGTCCTGGTTTTAGAACTTCTGGCCCTACTAAACGTAATTTTAATTGTTGTGGTTTAAGACCTTGTAAAACAAAACTTAAAAGTGATGTATCTTTGCGTTGCCATGAGAGCTGTTCATTCTTTTGAGTTACTGCGTACATTAACTTCATATACGCAATGTCGGCGTGAACATTACCCAAGGAGTTATTTCCCCATTGAGTATTGACGTAATCAAACGCTTGCTGTGCCAGATGATGATCTATACGACACAGTGCATGTGTTGCCCAAACAGTGGCGGTAATGTTTCCTCCGAGAAGTTTACTGGTCCATGAGGAATCTTTCATGGTCTTCTGTAAATATCTCGTGGCTTTTTTCACTTTTATATCGTGGAGTATCGCACCTGCAGCATCAAGAGCATTGCGTGTTTTTTTGCTGAAATCTAGAGAGAGAAATAGTAAACGATTATCCTTTATATTGTTTTCCAAACATTTGTTTTGTAAATCAGTTGCGCATTTTTTGATGTCTTTGAATTTGGGAATTTCGATATATAACGACAAATATAGCAGTATAACGGTTACGAGCTGTGGTTCACGGAAGTTTAGATTTTCAATATCTGGCAAGTGCTTTTGCCATTGGAGAATTGCCTGTTCATTTTGATATTGATCACTGTCGATTTTTCCTTCGGCAGTCAGTTTGTATAGCACTCCTAAGGCGTAGAGTTTTGCGGCAACATGGTCTAATCCACAGAAAGGATCGTCTTTGATATTGGTGGCTATTTCGCGAATCAGTCCATAACCATTGCGATACACACGAACATCGGCAGAAATATTTTCCGGTGTTACTTTTTCAATAACGCTATGAGTTTCCTCCCGTTCTAAGAGAGGATCTACTTTGTGAACTTGTTTTTTATCTCCCAGATTTAAAGTAAATACATCGGGTTCATGGACTTTAATCGAAACTGTTTCATTGCCCGCTTGGCCTTCGACAATCACCCCTTTGTTTTGCGAATGTACCGAAAAAGGTACAGATAACTGCGAACAAAAAGTAATTGGTATATCACAGTGGTCTTTTTCGCCTATCTTTTCCGGAAAACTACATTCTATTTTCATGGAATGAATAACGCGAATCGCAATTGTTTTCTCAATAAAAAAATTACCATCACTTGCCAAAAATGTAAACTTTTGTGTCCCCTCTTGAGGCATTGCCTTTAGTTCAATTTGCCCACTTTGCGAAAAATCGTAATCGCCAATATATGTGTAGTAACGACTATTTATATTCAGGTCGGAGGGCAGCACATTCCACATTGTACTTTGTGAGTGCTGACAGTGTAATGTATTGTCGCGCATGGCAAGCTGATCTTTTAATGAGTAGAAAAGTACATTTTTGTCACGCGACAAAATATAAAGCTTTCCACTAAAGTCACTACTCACATCTACCGAAAATTTTAAATTTGGTTGGACCTCTTCCGGGAAAGATACGCGAAACTTTGGTGGTGGGCAAATTAAAGGAAAGGCGACTTCCACACCACGTTCTTGTGCTTTTTTTTTCGCAAAGCGTGCTGCCCCGAAGTATGCTCCCCCAACAAATTTCGGTATGGAAACCTCCAAGTATTGTGTATTATTTTCCCGAAAAATGTCAACAGCATCTGCACCAATAGGTTGTGTAACAACGCTCATTTCTTGGCAACTATATTTGGTATCAATACATAACTTCTTCTTTGTTACTTGGTACTGATAACCTACCTTTTCTAACGGAGAATAAAATCGTTCAACGATTTGCTGCCATGAAGCTGTTTTTTGTGTCTTAACGGTGATTACCCAAGATTGCTCGCCCATTTTTAAAAACACATACTTATATGGCGTAAGTACCTCCAGGTTTTTCCAGTAACAGTAAAGGCGATTACCTTTCTGCTCTATGATGTTGCATTTACGGTGATTTTGTGTGTGTAAATCGTATAGGTCGACTTGAGGTGTACCACTGACACCATACCCCCAACCATCCGCAACACGTAACACGATTTCCAACTCACGTTCCGCAACCCAACGTTGTGTCACACATGACACACTAAGTTCGTCATTACCATCAGCGACGAAAAATTTACAAGTACTTTCCGTGTATTTAGTGCGTACAATAGCTTCGTACATACCTGTTTCATTTAAGGTCTTTTTTAAAATCTCTAAACCATTGACATCGATGGTATTTGTATCGTATTGTTTGCCATTCTTTTTTAATTCAAAAGTGACAGAACGTGGACTAAAAACCACAAAAACTACGGTGGTATTTTTCTCATAAATAATGGCGCTGGTGGTCACAAGTAGTAGTTCTCTAGGGAAAAGTAATTTATTGCTTTGCCATCGTAGATGATCGTTTTCCCACGCAAAAATATTGAGAGGGATGAATCCACATTTATGGCAAAAGGATAATTCCTTTTGATAAGTGTGGCATACAGGACATACAGAAGAACAAAGATCTCTCAAAACACGTTCCACATCGAGTTTATCGGATTTTCCCCATAGTTCAAGCAAGGTTTGCTGTGGTTTCACCTGTACATCTATTCGTGCGCGCCACTCCGTTACTTGTGCACTTAAATCAGGATACTTTTCCTCCACATGGCAAAGTAGTTTTTTACACCGTGAGTACTTACACAAATAAAAGTAACAAATACTTTGTCCAAGAAGACTCTCCTTTTCATTTTCACTACGAAATTTTTTATAGCCTTTCATGGCCAATTTTGGCAACACAGAGCGTAATGAACGGTTCATAAAAAAAACCGCAGAACTGTCTTTACTCGTAACGATGAGCCATTTGAAAAACTTATATGCTTTATGTGATTTCGTAATGGCTTGCGAAGGATGGTGTAGAAAAATTCGCGTAATTTCTTCGATGTCTTCTCCTGTCGGTTTACGCAAAGCGTAACAACAATCAATTGCCTGGTTCCAATACCCCGCTTCAAGATATACTTCAGCCAACCCCAAATAATCTTTGCGATCTTGCGCTTGTTTTAACAGTGATTTTCCATACGCAAAGAGTGCCTTTTGATCCCATGACTTTTGCAAAAAATCGGCAATCACTAACTTTTCTGACATAGAAAGCGTCTGGCTATATTTTGTCAACAATACATTTTTAGCCAGCGTATCAAATGTTCGCTGTGGTAACTGCAACAACAAACTAATCGCTGCCGTAGTGTAAATTCCGCCATATTGTCCTAAAACGAATAAGTACTTTTCTGCTTCAGAGAAATGACGCATGTGAAAATAGATTGTCGCCAATTGAAAATAAACAACAGGGTCCCCTTGGATTGGTAACAACAAACTTTCGGCAGACTGTAAAGCGTAGCGCCAGTCTCCCTCGAAAATATGCGCCCACATACGATGCTTCACCGCATTGGGAGTAAAATTTTCTTGAAGCGGCCCCCAATTTATCTGACGAAATACGATACTCTCTGCGTGGTATTGTGCGAGAAACAGCACCAAAAAATTATCGATATCTGCGTTATCTAATTGTTCGAGGAGTTTATGGCAATGGAAGGAGTTAAAGCGCGTATGTGCACGCGGTTTTAGGACTTTAAGAAGTGCGGTAGCTACTTTATTATGCGTAGAGAAATCAATGGCTTTGTAACACTCTTCTTGTGCGAAAGCATAATTGTTACCAACATAGTAGTAACTTACAGCGCGATAATAAAATTTGATCAATTCATTCATAATTTTATCTGTGGACAAAAAAAAACGGCAGGTCAATTCCTACCGTAATTATAACAAAAACCGTATAATGATGTGTAAACAATTATTTTACAAACTCAATTACTTGCGGTTTGCCACGTCGCACGATCGCGACAGTATTTTTGGCTTTGTCATCTAAATTATCAACTATTTCTTTAAACTGTTGCGGACTCACAATTACTTCCTCATTTACTTTTAGGATTAGATCCCATTTTTGGAAGCCTGCATTCGCAAAGCGTCCGCGTGAAGAAATATTCTTGACCAAAACCCCTTGATTTTCTTTCAATTGCAATTGCGCACGTACCACTTCGTCAACTTTTTGCAATTGTAAACCGAAAATAAAGGAATTGTTTTTTAGCTGCGGCGTTTGTCTTTTTCTGTTGAAAGGGAGCATTTTTTGCCACTGGCGACGCAGACGATCAATGTCTCTTCCATTGTCTTCAGAAAAAAAGTCTTCCCATTGTCGCTGAAAGTCTTCGATATCACGAATGAAATCTTTCGGTACATGTTTGAACTGCCGACGTTTTAGGAATTCGGGAATGTCACCATCTTTGAGAAATTTTTCTACATCAAATAAATCGTCTACATTACCCGAAAAACGAAACTTGAAACGAAACCCAGGACCTTTATACTCAAATTCTTTTGCAAAAGGTGTACTTTGTTTTCGTTGCCGCTCTTCTTTTTTTACAATATTCTCTTGTTGCAATTGTTTTTCGGTGATGCGCTTAATGATTTTTGTTGCGCGCCAAGAAACTTCAGGATCTTGATGATTTTCGGCTTCGCGAAGAAGAGGTAAGGCAGTTTGCCCTATTTCCGTAAGTTTTTCCGTAGCCTCTTCGCGAACTTTAAATTCATCACTGCCGAGTTTTGCAATTAAGTCGGTAATCTCCTTTTCGCTCTGCGCAAAGGTCATTGATGTAATCAACAAACTAAAAATCATTACCCAATACTTCATGTTCTTCCTCCATAAAAAAAAGCGCCGCATGGCGCTTTTATCTAAACTTAGGAACTTTCTAAGGTAATTTTAACGGTAACCACTTGTTCATCTTTTTTCTTTACTTTAAATTCGATCGTATCACCAGCAAGCATATGGTACATACGACCAACAAGTTTTCGTGCACTTTGGATAGGAACTCCGTTAATTTCCAGTAAAGAATCTCCTGTTTCGAGACCGACTTTTGCCGCGGGAGTCTCTGCCCCAACTTTGGTAACAACAACTCCGCCTTGTGGCTGATCTTTAACATTAATTCCCATTCGACCACGTTTTTTGCCATGCTTGATGAGATTTTCACACACCCAATATACAGTATTACTAGGTATGACAAAATTAATGCCTTGTGGTAATACCATTGCGTTCCCCATTGGCTTTGAAGCGCCAAGAGTGGAACAAATAACTCCAACAAACTCACCTTTAGAGTCTACCGCTAACCCTCCTGCATCGCCAGGGTTAATCGCAGCAGTTGTCTGAATCAGTCCTAAAAGCAAATGATCATTAAACTTAACCACTCGCTCCAGACCACTTACAATACCTAAAGACGGAGAATTCTGTAGTCCGTATGGATTGCCAACTGATATCAAAAATGATCCCAGAGACAACTTCGAAGAGTCGCCCTTGACCACACATGGAAAACTTTGCGCATCTTCTACTCTCACGAGTGCTAAATTGGTTACATTATCAATGCCAACTAATTTAGCAGGAAACAACTTTCCAGATAATGTTTTAATACAAACTTTTTCCGCGCCTCTGATAGAGCTAGCAATTGTTACAACATGTCCCAGGTCGTCAAGAACAACACCTGAATGCCTGGAGAACTTGTTTTCGGAATTACAGCTTTCTACACTGACAACACTACCTTTTACTTTATCAACAATATGTTTTACAGCATTTTCTATGTCTAAGAGCGAAGGTGCTTTTGTTGTATTGTCTGTTTGACAGAATATAGAGGATATTGAAAACAACAAGCACAAATATATATGGATGTTTTTATGTACTGGCATAGTTCAAAGCCCCATTTTCTAGAACGCTGCGCTTTCAAGTTTACAATTAACAACACGATCGAGTTCATACGTCTGTTTTTGCAAATCAATTTGCATGTCTTCCACATAAAGATCTGCTGGCAACAAGCCATCTTGAGAATTCGAGTCCTGATTTGGGACACCGAAAATAATACTGGTAAAACTAACATTTGCAGAAAAAATCGAGTTACTCTTATCCATATTGAACGGTCCGACAATAGCAACTATAAATATAAGTGCACAAGCGATCGCAAAGCCTCGTCGTAAATACAAATTTGGATACGTTACTTTTGGAACATTGATGGCAAGGTTACTGCTTTTTTGCTCTTTCATCTTGGATTTAATGTCACGCCAATAATCGTCAAAGTTCTCTTCTTTTAGTTTGGTGCTCCCAAGTAACTGTAGATTTCCGCGATGAAATTCGTATTTGTTTTGTTCTTGTTTATATGACTTGCTAATGCGATGCTGTAGACTCTTCCCGAAAATGGGAAGCTCGTCTTTTGTCAAACTCAAAGGAATAAATTTGCGAATAAACCATTGAAACATGTTTTTTTAACCCTAAAATATAAATCATTTTGATTATACTGGAGATTTTGACCCCTCTGTTTTTTCCCATATATCCTTAAAAATCTGCCTACCACGGAATAAGCGCCAACGTATGGTATTATGATTACAATTGAGAATATCCGCGACTTCCTTACAGTCATAGTCCTCAATATCTCGTAAAATAAGAATTGCTTTATATTTCGGAGGAATTTGCTCCAAAACATTGTAGATTTTTTGCAAAAGCTCCATTTTTTCGAGATTGACTTCGTGACTTGGCTTTTCGTCGCAAATTTCTCCAATATCTTCCGTCGAGATAGCACGATTTCGGTTTTTAAACCTGCGAAGATGGTCAATGCATAGGTTAACAACTATACGATATAACCATGTATAGAAGTTACTCATTAAATTGAACTTATTGATGGATTTATAAACGCGTATGAAAGCATCCTGAGAAATATCCCGGGCTTCTTCATAATTATTTACCATCTGATAAGCAATCCAAATCGCTTTGTCCTGGTACCGTTTAACAAGTTGCTTAAATGCTTCTTCGTCTCCCTGTTGGCACCTCTTAATGATATCTGTATCTTCTTTATCGGCCATGGTACTTTTCTATCTAGTAATAGACTAAGTTAGTCAGTTTCGTAAACTCTATGTTAACGAAACAATCCTGGAAAACGTTCAAAGAACGCTTCTATTATTTTATCGGATTACATGGGAAAGTAAAACGAAATTTAGTTTCGTCCAAAAGGGTTTCAAGTTAGGTTAAGTACAAAACTTGCTATTTTAAATCGATCACTAAATCTTTTTCTTGGCCTTTGCGAAAGAGCTTTAGTTTTAGCTTACTTCCTGATTTCAGTTGCGAAATAATCTTGTTACCATAATTGCTGGAAGTTACCTTTTGACCATTGATCTCCATGAGGATATCCCATTTCTGTACACCTTTTTTTGAGGCCAAACCGTCGACTTGTGAAACCAAAGCACCATAGTCTTTTTCGTAGCCTTCGCGTTGCTTTAGAGGCTCAGGGATAGGGATGAGTAACATTCCCAATTCAACAGCAGTGTCATTTTCCATCAAATCATCGAGAAGATTATCAATTTCCGCATCTTCATCAGAGTCATCTTCTTCTGTTTCATCGTTATTTTCATTTGGCACAAGATCTTTTAGCATATCTTGTAAATTTTTTCCCAATTCGCGCATTGATTCAGGATCTTTTTGTAAATTCTCAAGTTGTTTGCGAAGTTTATTCTGCATTTGCTTCATCATCTCGCGTTGCTCTTTAGGCAAATGTCCAAACATCTGTTCCATTTGTTTTTCCATAAGTTTCTCAAGGTCGCTATTTCCAGAAAACATTTTTCGCAGAGGATTGGCTCTTTTTTCACCATACAGCTTTCCACCAAGTTTGACATCCACATCTTTTTTCTCGCGTTTACTTAATATGCTAAAACGCACTGTAAAACCAGGCTTCATACTGCGAATGAGCTTTTGTAATTGTGCAGGAGAAGAAACTTTATTTCCGGCAATGGAAAGAATAATATCCATTTTCTCAATACCAGCCTTGGCTGCTGGTCCGTCCATTTCGACTTCTGTAACTAAAACACCTTCGTTTGGTTCTAAATCAAGAAGTGTGCGCAACCCTTCGCTAATTTCTTTCAAACTAGCTCCCAGGTATCCTTCTTGGCGAAGACCTGCAAGACGACGATCTACTTGGTTGATTAATTCTTCGCGTACATCTTTAAGTTTTTTATCGATCTCAGTAATCATTTCGCGGCGTAACTCTTCTTTGACCTTATCCAAAGAAGCGTCTTCTTGGCAAAAGACAACGCCAAACAAAAATATAAACAACACATACATTCTGTACATTAACAATCTCCTTCACATTTAAAATTATGCTTTTGGCAGCACAATAGAGGTAAAAAAGTCAAAATTTTGAATATAGAGAGGATTTGGCGGTCTAAAAAAGTAATGTAATTTATACATTGAAATTTTTAAATTTTGCCGGTGTACCATCTCCAAGTGTGAATTGAAAATCGTATACAAGGCCAAAACTCTATAAAACACAAATTTTGAGGCGCTTTTACTTCCTTATACTATTACGCATTTTTTGCAATAATTGTTTGAACTATAAATAAAATAATTTTTTATGACACAACGTGTTATATCAAAAATGAACGACGAATCTAAACAACAAAAAAGCATTTCCCCTACGTAATCCCTTGTTAAACTGGGGATGATGGCGTTCACAAATGAACAACAAATCGTGGATTCCGACTTTCGCAGAAATGACCGTTATCAACATTTCTGCGCAATGGAAACCAAATAATATTTCTAAAACGGACTCGTATCCAAAAAACGATACTGTAGCGCCTCGGCAACATGTTTGCGCCTCACCACCTCGCTTTGGTCAAGATCAGCAATGGTGCGGCTAATTTTTAAAATTTTTTGATACGACCTCGCGCTAAAACCACTCGATTCATTTGCTTTCTTTATTAAGCTTTCACTTTCTTCGCATAATTTGCAAAATTTTTTTATCAAATTTAGCGACATTTGTGCATTTGTTTTTATGTTGTGGGTAGCAAAACGCTTTTCTTGTCGTGTACGAGCCTCAATAACCAGACGACGCATTTCACTAGAGCTCGTAGATGTTTGCGATTGAATGAGAAACTGTTGTTCCACACGTCTTACGTTTATATGTAAATCAAAACGATCTAACAAAGGACCAGAGATGCGTTTTTGGTATCTTTGCACCATATACTCGGGACAATTGCACATACGATGCTCATCGCCATAGTAACCACAAGGGCAAGGGTTCATCGCCGCAACAAGTGTAAATTTACACGGGAACAACACTTTATACTGCGCACGCGAAATGGTCACCCCACCATCTTCGAGTGGCTGACGTAACATATCCAACGTTTTGCGCGAAAATTCTGGCAATTCATCGAGAAACAGCACTCCATTATGCGCAAGACTTATCTCTCCAGGTTGCGGAAAGCTTCCCCCACCCACAAGAGCAACACTACTTATGTTATGGTGTGGTGCGCGAAATGGAGGCTTTTTCACAAGACCGTTCGCCAAACCGGCGACGCTGTAAACTTGAGTAGACTCTATAGACTCGCTTTCGCTAAGTGTTGGTAGTATCGTCGCAAAACGTTTGGCAATCATCGACTTACCACATCCCGGTGAGCCACACAACAAAAAATGATGCTGTCCTGCTGCGGCAATTAAAACCGCGCGTTTTACCATCTCTTGGCCCACCACCTCATTGTAGTCAAAGTGATATTTTTTGTCCTCGTTTTTTGTTGCGGTTTTGATATATTTCTCGCGAAAAATATTGTCAATACTGCGTAGTGAATGGATAGGGTAGACATCTATATTGTTTACCACCGCCGCTTCCGCAGCATTGTCCTTTGCACACACGAACTTTTTCAAGCCATACGATTGCGCTGCAAGGGCCATACTCAAAATTCCGGGTACCGCTCGTACACTACCATCAAGAGCAAGCTCACCTATAATCACTGTATCATGAAATGGCGTATTGTCCATTTGTCCACTCGCCATTAACAACCCCAACGCAATAGGCAAATCGTAACGTGGTCCTTGTTTCTTAATATTCGCAGGTGCAAGGTTTATCAGTATTCGCGCATACGGAAACTCGAAACCTGAATTATTGATCGCTGTGCGCACGCGGTACTTTGCCTCGCGAATCGCCGTATCGGGAAGTCCTACGATATCAAAGCGCGGTAGCTTATTGCTTATGTCAATTTCTATCTCGATGAGGATTCCATCGACACCAACAACGGTCATGCTCCACAATTTAGAAAGCATTCAAATACTCCTTTGCAATAGTAATTATGTTACAAAAAAGTATTATAAGAATGCTTGCGACAAGTCAGTGGCCGCTTTTAACGCAAACTGGCCACACTGTAACCCGACCAATCTTTTAATTTGCGATGTGCGTGTTTCGACCAGTAGTATTGGTGTCGTCTATCTATTCTTTGTAAGTGGGAAAAAGCGCGGTAAAAATCCGCCAGTGCAATCGACAACCACAAACGATGATTTTGCCGTTTTCGAACATCGTAAAAAGCACACTGCCCATTGATATTACCTAACTTTCCTGATTTTTCATAAGCAGCCACTCTTTCGTTGCCATTAAACACTCTTCCGCACGCAAGTACCGCTCGCGAAGTAGAGTCGTCACTATACATAACTTTTTTACTTAATCTAAATGCCTTTTCATGTTTGCCAAATTCAATGTAGTAGCTCAATAAGTTGGGAAAAAAATCTTGGCAACCGTGTTTTTCGTAAGCCTCTTCGAAAAGCTTACCGCCCAGCGTTTTCTTTTGCAAATACCATAAATAGACCGCTTTTGCTGACTTTTCTTCTGCGGTTTGTGGATTTTCCGGTACCATATTCTTCACAATGCGCAAGGTATCTGCGATTTCTTTTTGCCTTGCTTCGTTTTTATCATCTGGCTTCTCATACACAAAATATAGCACGGTCATGTACAGCTGAGATGCATAGATGTAGTACACAAAGTTGTCGGGATCTAAACGTATCGCCTCACGAATTTCACACCATGCAAGATCAACATAGAAACAATCAAACAGCATGCGAAAATTATCAAAATGGTGTTGCGCTTTTAACTTGTTTTTATCTAACCCTTTTTCTATAAAACCTTCCAAATCATAAAGGCTATATGCCAGCAATTGCTGCTGTTTGTTTTGTAATCTTTTCAACCACTTCTCTGCATCAGCAGACCTTTTTGCTAAATGACTTTGACACACAGCGCGAATCGCACGTGCGTACCCTTCGTTTGCAATAGGTTCAAAGGAAGTTTTATCCATCGCAGCAACCGAACATTTTGCATCGAGATGTCCTTTGTTTGCCGCTGTAAGATACGAACGATAGCTGTCGCGCTTTTCTAGTTTGCAAAGATATGCATGCTTCTCATATAAACTAGGTGACTTTTTCTTTATACTTAAAAAGAAACGTTGTGCATAATCAAAACCTTTTTCATGGTAGTATAGACCCAATAACCTCTCTGCAGCTTGCGAATAAGAGGATTTTTTCCAACACTTCTCAAATTCCGCGATGAGTTCTGCGCGTGTGGCAGATTTTTTCATCTGTTTTATCAACGCCAAAGAGTAAATATCTAAAAAATCCTCACTCGATTGAAGACGCGCAAAAAACTCCGCGGTTAAGATCGAAGAAAACTCTTTCTGGATAAGTTTTCTCTTGAGTTTGATGATAGGATCATCCCAACCATAGCGTATAAAACATGAATTTAAGTGCCAAGCGTGAACATAGTATGCCGGACGAGGATTCTGCGCGATGGCGTTTTTCAAATGTTGCCATGCTTCTTCAAGTTCGTATTTTTCGTAACTATCTAAGTATCGAGCAAAGTGTTGTTGCGCCTCTTTGGTGGCGCTATTGGTCGTTTTTTCATATGGGATTTCTTCGGTACTTTGTTGCAAAAAAATCCCCAGCAAAGCAAAAATGAACACCACAGCGGCAACAACGATTCCGACAATGTGCAAAGACCCACCTTGCTTACTACGACTTCTTGTACGCATACCGTTTTGGAAATTACGCAGATCTCGTGCAAACTGTGCGGCATTTTCGTAGCGTTGTTCTTTATTTTTTGCCAACGCTTTTTTACAAATGCGTTGCAACTCTCCCGATACGTTTCCGGTGAACTCCGGTTTGTCGTTTAAAATCGCGAACAATAAATTTTCATGGCTTTTTGCCTCGAACAAATTACGCTTGTACACAATTTCATAAAGAATGACCCCCAAAGAATAAATATCCGTAGTTTTGTCTACAGGCTTACCAAAAATTTGCTCTGGAGAAGCGTATTTCACTGTCCCCATTACATCCCCTGTTTTGGTCAGTGTACCACTAGAGTCCATCATTTTTGCAAGACCAAAATCCATCACAACAGGCTCTCCCTCTTTTGTCACCAATATATTGCTTGGTTTTAAATCGCGATGGATAATGCCATTTTCATGCATGTAATGTACTGCTCTCGCAACTTTCATAAGTACGTCAATCGTTTGCTTGCGTGAATGCTGTTGTTGATACTCTCTTAGAGTGCAACCATCGACATATTCCATTGTAAAAAATAACTGCGGCTGTGAAAAAACATCGTAAATATGAATAATATTCTTATGTCGCAAAGCCAAAAGCGCTTGTGCTTCGCGTAAAAAACGCGTTTTTTGTTTGTCATTGGCACTTTCACCTGCCAACAAAACCTTGATGGCAACTTCCGTATCTAAGTTTTTATCATACGCTTTGTAAACGCGCCCCATACCTCCTTGACCGATTTCTTTCAAGATTTTGTAACGCTGAACAATTGATTGATTTTGTGTGACATCCATTTTTCACCGTATTCTGATTATTTTTCTAAACATGCTAGATTCTACAAACTTACCACGATTCTTTGTGTTAAAGACGTGTTTACACTGTAAACAAAAAATATATTACAAACAAGAAAACTTTCGCCTTTTTAGAAAAACTTCATCGTTCTGAGCCGATTTTTGTTATACTTGAAAATATAGTATATAGAATACGTTCATACATCTTATTTTGATATTTTTTGGGGTATGAACTTTACATAAACTATTATTCAAACAAAAAACATACTTTGCTCGTTTGATATATAGATATATCTTTCGACAGAAAGTTTGTTCTTTGTCAAAAAACCATTTTGTTATGTAATTTCAGAGAATACATACTCGATAATCAAAATATCTAGAGTTTATCTAAAAATATGCCAAAAAATAAAAATTTAAAAGTTTTAGTCATCGGTGGTGGAATCCTAGAGCACTCACTGGTTTGGAAACTAAAACAATCACCCAAAGTAGCAGAGATATATGCCGCTCCTGGAAATGAAGGGATGCGTGACATTGCGGAATGCTTAAATATTCCCGAAACAGATTACTTTCAGATATTAAAATTCGCCAAAGAACAAAAAATCGACCTAACACTTGTAGGCCCCTACCGCCTTATTGCTGACGGGATTGCGGATCAATTTCACAAAGAAAAGCTGCGTATTTTTGCTCCGCGTGCAAAACAAGCCGAGATAGGAGCTAGTCGTGTAGTTGCTAAAGAACTTATGCGACACTACTCCATACCAACTTCTCCATACCATGTATTTGAAAATATTGATGGAGTCATGAATTTTTGCGAACATGCGCAATTTCCTCTAGTGCTAAAAATAGAGGGGACGGCTCTTGCGGGAACAGTGGTATGTCATTCCATGGAGCATGTCGTTTCCCACTTAGACAAAGTAATGAAGCAAAAAGTTTTTGGTGAAGCAGGGGAGCGCGTCATTATCGAAAATTTTATTCATGGTGACATTATCTCCATGACAATATTGATTGATCGCCAGACAATAATCCCCTTCCCAGCATGCCAAATTGTCAGAGAATTTGTCGATGGTAATCGCTACCCAATAAAATTGGGAGCATTTTCTCCGGTAAATTGTGCGTCCCCAAGAATGATACACCACATTGAACGTGAAGTCATTGTACCACTTGTACATGCGATCAATCGGCAATATCATTCCTACAAAGGTTTTCTCACCGTCGATATGGTTATAACGGAAAAGGGTGCACGTGTTTTGGACTTCAAAATCCAATGGAGCGATATATTGGCACAAGTTTTGCTAAATGTATATCAGGGTGACTTTGTTGATTTGATACTTCATACTTTAAATGGTACACTAGAAAATCTCAATATCCAGTGGAGCAAGCACTCTGTGGTAGGACTTGTTGCCGCAAAAGAAAATCAAATCAAATCAGCCGGGGGGCATGTAAAACTTCCGATCTTCCCCATGGATGAAGAAGATGAAAACACCAAGGTTTTTTGTGGGAAAACCAAACGAATGCGTGACACAGTTTGGGGAACAGGAGAAAGAATTCTAGGAATCGTCTCCACAGGGAAAACCGTAAACGGAACCTATAAAAATATGCAAGAGAGTGTCGCTTACAATGACTTAAAAGAAGATATTGTATTTCGCATTCCACAAATAACGAATAAAAACAAAAATAAATAATCTTTAATATGTGAATCGATTTATGAAAACTAAAGACATTATTATATTTTTTGCGATAGTCATCACTCTGTTTGTAGTGGACATTGCGAGCAAAAAGTATGTTTTTGATTATTTTTCGGTTGTCATTGCTGACGCCGCTCCTCAAGATAAAGACATGAGGATACTCTATGACGATCAAAAACCTTATGTTTACGTAAAAAAAGACTACGAACCTTTGGAAATTTTACACGCATACAAAAAATTTACCATCGACATGAAATATAAGTCGGAACTATATCACCGTCGCGTGAGTCCAACTTTAAAGAAAATTTTCAAAGAACAGGGATACGAAATAAAAGATCGCGCCTTTATCCAAAGGGCAAAAGACATGTGGATTGTGAAAGATTGGCAAAACGGCAAACGTTTTTTTGTAAAACCTCAAGAAGACAAACTACATGTTTCCTCTTCTTTTTTTAGTTTTCTCATTGTGATGAATCGCGGTGCGATTTGGGGAATTTTACAGGGCCAAACAATTGTTTTAACGATATTTTCACTTGTTGCGATTTGTTTCATCTTGTTTATTGTTTTTCGCAATGACAAAAGCAAACCGTACATGATTCCACTGGCATTTATTACCTCTGGGGCATTCGGAAATTTATGGGATAGGACATTTTTTAATGGAGTGCGAGATTTTTTAGATTTCAATCTCGGATTTATGCAATGGCCAACCTTCAACTTTGCAGATGTATTTATTGTAACAGGAGTAATTTTATATTGTTTAATCGAACTTTATATCTCATATAAAGAAAAGCATAGAAAGGATGCATAAGAAATGGCAACCGCTACTATTGAAACAAAATTTGGAAATATTGAATTGGAATTCTTGCCAGACGTAGCTCCAAAGCACGTAGAAAATTTTATCAAATTGGCAAAAGAGGGATTTTACGATGGCTGTACTTTTCACCGTGTTATTCCAGGTTTTATGGTTCAGGGAGGAGATCCTAACTCTAAGAGCAATGATCGTTCAAGACATGGAACCGGTGGACCAGGATACAACGTAAATGCCGAATTTAACAATACTCCTCACAAAAGAGGAATCTTATCAATGGCAAGATCAAGTGATCCGAACAGTGCTGGTAGCCAATTTTTTATTGTAGTAAAAGATTCCTTGTTTTTAGATAAGCAATATACTGTCTTTGGTAAAGTCTCATCCGGAATGGATGTAGCTGACCAAATTGTGTCTCAACCACGTGATGGTGCTGACAATCCTCATGATCGCATAGAAATGAAAGTTAAGATCACAGAGTAACACGCATAAGAATGTGGAGACATTCCACATTCTAAATTTCATGAGATTTAACACCGCAAACGATCACTTAGTTTAAAAATTAAGGAGATTCCAATGGAAAAACCTTATTTACCTATACAATATGGAGATGTGGACAACTTGCGCGGGCGTGCTGTAATCGCCATTGAAGTTAGCCGTGAGCCACAAAAGTTTGCGCATTCGATTATAGATATAAACGGAACAAAATTAAAAGAAGACTTAGCAGATGCTGTCGTCTATGGAAGATTGATTGTTCCCGATATATTTATTCCGTCTTATGTAAAAACCAAAACACTCAACAAAGAGATGTCGATTCAGCAGTTACGTGATTTTGCACAACAAGAATTTCGCGATTTAGTGGTTGTGTACTTTGACGAGGTGAATAACAAGCTTGCTGAAGCAATGCATGAACAAATGAGCACTCGTTACTTAATGCGCTACTACGAAGCTGTTTATTTGCGAATACTAGAGTCGATGTCAAATGAGATATTTCGTCATTACAGTCGTTACCCTTATAGTACTTACTATGTAACGTTGTTTCGTATTGCACAAGTTATTTGTTTACTTGCACGTGCGACAAAAGAAAAAAATGGTAGCGTCGAGTACTACAAAAACGAAATTCGTAACTATCAAGATCAAATTTCGATTTTAGATTTAAACAAGCTCACCGACGTGTTAACCGGAAAAAACGGTCTGGAAGCCCAAAAAGCAATCGAGGGACTAGATGCGCTATTTCTGTCTCTAAAAACAGACTACCCTTGCTGCTATAGCGGAGACGTGTTCTTTTCGTTGAACAAAGAGAGCAAAGAATGGTTGGGGCAAGGTCTCCCAAAACTATACTATCGTTTTTTTCATAGTTTGTTTTCGGAAGATTACGAGCAAGCGTCGATTTTACACCAAGAAATTGAGAACTTCGAAAATACAAGTTCGATAAAGGAATTTCATTGATATTAACTTACTTGTGTGTTTTATCACTGCTACTATGGACTTTATTGCTACTGCACCCTGATCAACCGCATTTATTTAGTGAATCGTTGCCTGAAAAACAACCGCTAAAGAATGCGCCCAAAGTTAGTATTGTAATTCCTTGCCGCAACGAAGAACAAATACTAGAAACAACTTTACAGACATTAACAAATTTGGACTATGATAATTACGAAATTATCTTAGTAGATGACTGTTCAACAGATGCTACGCGCACTATCGCAGAAAAGCAATTGCATAAACCACATGTAATTGTATCGGGAAAAGAGGTTCCCGAAGGTTGGGCAGGAAAAATGTGGGCATTGGAACAAGGTATAGCGAATGCAACAGGCGAATGGATTCTGCTCTCCGATGCAGATATTGCACATAACGAGCACTCTCTTTCGCAAATCGTTAGTTTAGCCGTACACCAAGAATATGATTTGGTATCGGTGATGGTTTCTTTGTCCACGAAATCTTTTTGGGAAAAGCTTCTCGTTCCCGCGTTCGTGTATTTTTTCAAAATTTTATATCCATTTAGGGCCATTCGCAGCAAAAAGCGCAAAGTGGCCGCAGCCGCAGGAGGCTGTGTATTAATAAAAAAAGATGTACTCCAAAACATTGGAGGGATTCGCGCGATTCATGGTGAATTGATTGACGATGTGGCTCTTGCCAAAAAAGTAAAGTCATCAGGATACAACATATCACTGTGGCTAGATAAAAATATCCGCAGCATTCGTAGTTATATTGGTCTAGAAGGACTGTGGGCCATGGTCGCGCGATCAGCATTTACCGAACTAAAATATTCCTACATGCGTTTATTAATGTGCACGTTTGGCTTAGTAGTTCTATTTATGATCCCCGTTTACACAATGATGACGGGCATCTTTACATCCCACAACCCTTTTGTCCTTTTAGGCAGCTCTGCATACATCACAATGATGATCACCTATTTACCAGCGATTCGCTTTTACAATGTGAATCTAGTGTATGCTCTGTTATTTCCTTTTATTGGCGTTCTTTACATGCTAATGACTTTAGATTCTGCACGAAAGTATACCTTTGGCGTCCGTGCCACTTGGAAAGATAGGTCCTACAAAAACTAACTTACCACAAAATAGCACTCCCATCCCACGCGAAAAATTTCGCTGAATCCTCCAGTGTTAATCCATAAATCACGTCTAACAATTGTTGTGCACACTTTTGTGGTGGAAACACAGTGCGTTTTGTACTATTGCGTACAAAGGGTTCGGAGAGTTGTGTAGCGACCGTTCCAGGGTGAAGAGCTACACATACAGTGGTTTTGGCGATGCGTTTAAATTCCAAAGCCATGTTTTTTGTAATCATATTTTGCGCTGCCTTCGAAGCGCGATACGTATACCAGCCGCCAAGTCGATTGTCTTCAATACTTCCCACACGTGCGGAAATATTTGCCCATACCGCATGGCTTCGGTGGTGAAAAAACCGATGAAAATGTTTTGCCATCAGCATTATGGAAAATGTATTCACCGCAAAGCCCTTGAACACAAAATCCATGTTGATGTCCTCAAGCTTTTTCTCCGGTTGCATTTCGCTGTCGTGTAAAATACCAGAACAATTGACCAGTAAATGCAACTCACTTGTATGTTTCGCTAAATCGTCGGAACAACTACGCACAGATTTTTCATCGGTCACATCTAAATGATAAATACGCAGGCGTTCGTTGTGAGAATTTTGCATCGCCTGTAAATTATTTTTACTTTCTTCGGAACGATAACTCGCATGAATTTTTCCTTGCGAATTTGCGAGTAACTCTTCGACAAAAGCAAGTCCAATACCGCGACCTGCGCCTTGGATAAATACCTGGGTGTCTTGTGATATAAATGTCATACATTATCCTATCTTGTGAAAAGCGCTTATATACCTGTATTTGAGGGACGGGCGGACACTAGGTACGCCCCTACATTTCGCAACACAAATAACGAGGTTTCAATTCTATATGTGGGCATTCGCGTTGGAATATTTCTATTTCTTCTTCGCGAATGTTCGTGCCATTTACTGCAATTTCTTTCAGTAAAGGCAACGACTTTAAATATTGTAATCCGCGAATGGTTATATTGGTATCGTTGAGTTCTAATGAACGAAGTTTATCATGAAATTTTAAATACTGCAAACCGTCATCTGTTATACGTGTGTTGTTCAAAACAATTTCTTTTAAATTGGGGAAGTCACTTAGATACCGAACACCTATGTTACTGATATTGGTGTTACACAACAAAAGATAGTGAAGTTTTGCCAGAGGCTTTAAAACCTCGATTCCCTTATCACTTATCTCTGTGCCACTTAAATCTAAGTAACAAAGTTCTTGTAGGTACCTTAAGTTTTTCAATGCTGTGTCACTAATTGCGGTTTTTACCAGCCTAAGACATGAAATTTTTGCCAGGCTTTGAAATACACTCATTCCTTTGTCGCTAATACTTGTATGATCCAAGAAAACAATACTTAAATTGGGAAAATATGAGAGATAATTTACTCCTTCATCGTCTACTTTTGTGTTGTCTAAGTACAACTCTGTCAATTTGGACAAAGATTCTAAATACACAAAAGCATGGCCATTCACTTGTGTCCGGCTTAAGTTCAATACTTGTAGATTAGTTAATTGACTCATATACCTTAAGCAACTACCATTTATGTCCGTAGAGGAAAGATCGAGTTCTTCCAGGTGGCGAAATTTACGTAAAATATTCAAACCGTCATCACTTACGCAAGACTCGCTTAAATTTAAGTCGCGAAGATACGAAAGATTTTGTAAATGTGTGAGAGTATCATCATTTATATCACACGATACATGAACTTCTCGTAAGTAAGTACACGATTTAAGATAGTGAAATTCTTGTGGCTTAACCGCCGTATTATATATCCCCAATTTCTTTAACTTCGAAAGTTTTTCGCAAAATCCAAGGCTTGTTATTTTTGCCCCCTCGAGTTCCAGCTCTTCAATTTCTTTATTTTCTCGTAAGTACTCAAAACCACGATCACTTACTTTTGTATAACGTAAACGTAGTGCCTTTAATCGTGGGAAAGCCGCAAAATACCTTAGATCTTCATCCGTAACCTGTGTGTTACTCAAACTAACGTCTTCTAAAGATGTAAGTTCTCGAAGATACTTAACACCACTGCTAATAGGATTTCGATTTAAGTCGATTACCCTTAAACCTTTAAGTACACTTAGATATTGCATGTCATCATCATTTATGGAAGAATTATAAAAACCTAACGAGATCAAACGCTTAAAGTATCGCAGATATTGAAGCTCTCTTTTATCAAATTCCATTAAACGCAGCTGAATTTCTTGTATATTATTTAGGTGGTAAATATTTTCCAAAATACGACCATCGACATCGACATCCCATAAATAAATGGCCTTGAGATGGGTCAGGTTTTTCAGGTATTTGAGTTCGTCGTTGACCCAAGTATGTCTTAAACGAAAGAATTCCAGATTCTTTAACTCCGCAATATGATGAAAGTCAGCGCGTTTACTTATTTTTTCTAACTCAAGATAGCAAAGGTCATCTAGTGATGTAATGTAATCAGGTATTGTACCTGATAAAGACAAACGAAAAGGTACGGAAAATCCACAATTGCGAAACGCACATCCTTCTAGATTTTCAAAATGGGCGCAATTTCGGAAACTACAATTTTCAAAGATAGAATTGCACACCGAATAGGGAGCATAATCGCTATCTAAATAAAAAGTACAACCGCGATATTCGCAGTTATTCTCAATATTTGTCAGTGATTGTCGCGCTATTTTTTTCAAAATTTTTCCTTTGTATTATACGTTGTCTCACAGTTTCACAAAAACGCTGCCACGTGGATTTTTACTCACCGCTTGCAATCTCATTTTTATATTTTACAATGAGACAAACTGTATTGTTACATTTTTTTCGAGGATGAATTATGGAATACCGTATTGAAAAAGATACAATGGGTGAAATGCAAGTACCTGCAAGTTCACTGTGGGCGGCACAAACCCAAAGAAGTTTGAAAAACTTCAAAATTGGTACTGAAAAAATGCCACAAGAACTCATCAAGGCATTCGCAATTCTCAAAAGATCTCTAGCTGTCGTCAATTGCAAGTTAGGTAAACTAGATGAGGGCAAGAAGAATGCGATTACTCAGGCTTGCGATGACATTCTTGCCGATAAATACCCGAATGAATTCCCACTATCTGTGTGGCAGACAGGAAGTGGTACACAAACAAACATGAACATGAACGAAGTGATCGCCAATCGCGCGATCCAAGTCTTAGGTGAGGACTACACCAAAGTAAAAACCATTCACCCTAACGATCACGTCAACATGTCGCAAAGCTCCAATGATACTTTCCCAACAGCAATGCACGTTGCCGCAGTAATAGACATTGAAGATCGTTTACTTCCTTCTATCCAAAAACTGCGTGACGTTTTACAAAAAAAAGTAGAAGAATTTTCTGACATTGTCAAAATTGGTCGTACGCACTTACAAGACGCCACACCTCTAACACTAGGACAAGAGTTTAGTGGCTATGTCGCCATGCTTGACACAAACATGCGTCAGGTAAAGGAAAGTTTGGAACATATTCGCGACCTTGCCATTGGTGGTACCGCCGTAGGAACAGGTTTAAATGCCCACCCCAAACTAAGTGAAATGGTTGCCGAAGAAATTAGCAATGTGACCGGAAAGAAATTTAATTCTGCACCAAATAAATTTCAGGCGCTCACTAGTCACGATGCCATTACTTATGTCAGTGGTGCGCAAAAAGCACTGGCAGCTAACTTAATGAAGATTGCCAACGATGTGCGTTGGTTGGCAAGTGGCCCACGCTGCGGTATCGGAGAAATCGCCATTCCTGCCAATGAGCCAGGAAGCTCCATTATGCCCGGAAAAGTAAACCCGACACAAGCAGAAGCCATCACTATGGTCGCTTGTCAAGTATTCGGCAACGACGCCACGATCGGTTTTGCTGCCAGCCAAGGGAATTTCGAGCTAAATGTATTTAAGCCGGTCATCATCTACAACCTGTTACAGTCAACACGTCTTTTGAGTGACGCAATGGTTTCCTTCTGTGACAATTGCGCCGTAGGTATCGAACCTGTCAAAGAAAACTTAGATCGTAACTTAAACGATTCCCTGATGTTGGTAACGGCTCTTAATCCTCATATAGGCTATGAGAATGCTGCCAAGATAGCCAAAACAGCTTTCAACGACAATAGTACGCTAAAAGAAGCCGCCATCAAACTCGAATTACTTACCGCAGAACAATTCGAAGAATATGTGAAACCACACGAAATGACTTCTCCAAAAGAATAGTTCGCGTGGTTACAAATACATGTCATTCCTGCGTAAGCGCATGTGTCAAGCTAAGCGTGAAAGCTTTTTTAATAAAGATCCACAAATCCATGTCATTCCCGCGTAAGCGCATATGTGTCAAGCTAAGAGTGAAACTTTCGTAATAAAGACTGACAAATCCGTGTCATTCCCGCGTAAGCGGGAAACCAGCAATATAAAGTTAACTTGTAAACGCTGGATCCCTGCTTTTGCAGGGATGACACAATAAGAGGCTTATATCTTAGCTTGACAGCCATGTGTTTTTGTAGGGATAACACCATAAGGATTTACATAAAACTAGCATGCCTCTAGAATTCTATTTTGATATATGTTATGATATAGAGAGTACATGTTAACGGATATATACATATTAATAGAATAAAAGTGACTGAACCAAAAGCCAAACCGAACCATAACTACAATTCAAAACAACGATTATAAAATCCGTTAAATGCATACACAAACCAATCATCCTAATCGTTCTGTGGTGTTTTATGACGAATCCTGAAAATAAAAACAAAGACTCATTTAGTAGTCGTATAAAAACGAGTCTACAACAAAAAGAAAATGGTGCACAAAACGAAACGTTGGATAAGCTACGGCATATTTCTGGTTCGAAAGTCACCGATAGTACCGTAATAGATACTCGGTCACCGAAGTCTACGGGCCGTAAAAGTAAACCAACATCCCAAGAAGAGTTTAAGTGTTTAGATGCGGATCGTTACGAAGTTATCGAAGAAATTGGTAGCGGTGGTTTCGGACGCGTTTATAAAGGCTTTGATACGAAACTCAGTAGACAAATCGCTATAAAAACCGTTCGTTTTGACAAAAACACCGAAACAATTGCTTTTGAAAACGAAGCGCGTACCTTGGCACAGTGTAACCATCCCAACATAGTTCAAGTACACGATGTTCTCAAAAGCAATGATAGTTCCTGTATCGTTATGGAGTTCATCAACGGGCCAAACATTTGTGAATATGCGGCCACACTGAAGGAAAGTAAACAATCAAAACAATGGCAACGCATTTTATGTTCGCACATCGTTGATCTTGTAGATGCATTGTGCTATATGCACAAACGCGAAATCTATCACCAAGATATCAAACCCAAAAATATACTAGTTTCCCTCAGCAATAGTTGTGCGAAACTCGTCGATTTTGGTTTGGCAATTGACTACTTTGATCAGAGTAAACACAGTGGATTGTCAGGTACATATGGCTATATGCCACCAGAAAAATTTTGTGGTGAAGGCACGCCAAAAATGCATGACATATATGCTTTTGGAGCGGTATTTTTTGAAGTTTTTACCGGAAGAGTTGCCAATCCTGGAGAGACAGCTCGTGAAGTAGCCGAACATGTCGTCGAAGGTAAAATAGAATTCTCTGATACCGAAAGTATCAACGAAAAGTTACAAAAAATTTGCTTAAAGTGCCTGGAAAAAGATCCGGAAAAACGCTACCAAAGTTTCGAAGAAATCTACAGAGACATAATGAAGTATCTTGGTGGCAACACCGCTGTTAACGACTATCCATACCTATCTCTCATTGCCGATAAAAAGAAGTTAGTGTTCCCACTAACGCAAAGTAAAAACTTTATTGGACGTACTTTTAACAACCAAATCGTAATTCCCGACCCCTCTATTTCACGCTCTCAGGCAGTTATTGAAATAAGCGAAACGGTAAAAATCAAAAATCTCAGTGAAGTAAACAAAATCAAGGTGGGAAACATCGAACTCGGATACGAACAAAAGATGCAACTTGTGGGACATGAGACCATCAAGATTTCCGACTACATATTTCACTACATACCACGCTCGGAAATACAAGATACCAAAGAAATGGTTATTGAAATCGAAGGAAAAAATTCGCAAGTGGTCAATCGCGTCGTGACACCTATCTCCGCTTCGCAAAAAGAAGCACAAAAAATAGGCCTTACTTACTCGCAAATTGACAATAGTATGTGGGAATCAACCATTGCCACGCAAGAGAGAAAAGAGTCACCTATCTCATCGTTATCTACCAAAGACGAAAAACCTCTCAAGTCACAAGATATACAAGAACTGCAATCTTCCATAGATAAACTCAAAAAAACCATAGAACAATTTGAACAAAAACTTTCACAGCAGTAGACCTATCATTAGTTATGGAATTACCCATGGATATTTTCGAACGTTTACAAAATAGAAGTTCCGTGCGTTCATTTGACACCACAAAACAAATTCCACGAGAACATGAACAAAAAATTGTCGGCGCTGCGCAGAGAGCGTCTACATCCTTCAATCTCCAGACATACTGTTTTATATCAGTGAAAGATACAGAAAATAGAAAGAAACTTGCTGAACTTAGTGGAGAGCAGTGGTTCATTTGTAAGGCAAGCCTTTTCTACGTCGTTTGTGTCGATTTATACAAAATGGACTTTATCGCGCACAAAGCCGGTTACAAATATCACCAGAAAAACCTGCTAGAAGGTTTCTTAATGGCGAGTATAGACACGGCAATTGCCGGACAAACGGCAGCAATAGCTGCAGAAAGCTTAGGATATGGTATTTGCATGATTGGTGGCATTCGCAATCATGTCGATCAGGTATGTGAAGTTTTACAACTTCCACAATTGGTAGTGCCTCTTTTCGGATTGTGCATCGGACACCCTCGTAAAGTAAACCCTCCCAAACCACGTTTGCCTATTTCAGGTATTTTACTCGAAGATACGTATGATAAAAGTTGCGTAGAAAATGCGATCGAGGAATACGATGAACAAATGGCACATTCAGGATTGTACAATAACAGAGAGTTTCCCAAAAAAGATATCGAAGAACTGCGTGAAGTTGCCAAAGACAAATATGGATGGGTTGAACATTGCGCGCGACGTGTTGCCACACAAGATCCCCTAAAAAGTCGTGCACAACTTTTACAAATTTTGCAGGAACGCGGCTTTCCACTCGGTTAGAATTTTATTTACTTCGTAAAAGAATAAAGGCGGCAGTTGCCGCCTTTTCCACCGCAGGATACAAACGATAGTTATTTTAGGATTTCTTTTTTGATGACTTGCCAACAAACCATCAAAAAAAATTAGAGGAGCAATAATAACTCCTCTATGGGTCTACATGTTAACGTTGGTTACATAGCTTAATACACACACACTTTTCATACCGGCATAAAAAAATATATTTTTTTTTACAACTAAATCAACTTGCCCGCTTCTGAGCCCGAGCCCGTTCCCGTTTGCATTTTCATCTTCGATCAATATACTCATCCCAACTTTTCACAGGCCAGTTCTTATCATGCCACAGTGATTCGACAAATAATTTCGCACATTTTATATTGGTAATAAGCGACACAGAAAAGTCAACAGAGGTACGCCGAATCAAATATCCATTTGTGAGTTCAGATCTCTCATTGCTCTTTGGTATATTAATCACTAAATCAATTTTTCCCTGTGTGAGATAATCATGAATGTTGGGTTGTTTATCTCTTTCAAGAGGCCAATGCAGCATAGAGGTCTCGATTCCTTCTTTACTTAAAAACTTTGCTGTACCTGCCGAGGCAAACAACTTAAATCCCATTTTTTGCAATTTGCGCGCACTATCCAAAAACTCTAACTTTTGTACCATTGGCCCTGTAGATAATAAAATATTCTTTTTGGGAATGCGAAAACCAGTGGACAACAGTGCCTTAAGAAAAGCTTCATAGCGATTTTCTCCAAAGCAAGCGACTTCACCAGTGGACGCCATTTCCACACCCAAAATAGGGTCGGCACCATGTAACCTTGTAAAAGAAAATTGTGGTGCCTTGATACACACATAGTCTAAATCAAAAATGGGCAGAGATACCTTCTCTACCTTTTCTCCCAACATAACACGCGTGGCTAAATCGATAAAATTAACCCCAAGGGTTTTTGACACAAAAGGAAAAGTACGTGAAGATCGCAAATTGCACTCGATCACCTTAATGGAATTATCTTTTGCTAAGTACTGGATATTAAATGGCCCCGATATATTTAAATGACGTGCAATTTTTCTCGTTATGTCGCGAATACGACGTATCGTTTCTATATATAAATTTTGTGCCGGAAGAACGAGCGTGGCGTCGCCGGAGTGCACTCCGGCATTTTCTATATGCTCAGAAATGGCATAGGCGACAAGTTCACCTTTATTTGCCACAGCGTCCATTTCAATTTCCTTGGCGTCCGATATAAATTTAGACACAACCACAGGATGGTCCGCAGATACCATGGTGGCTTTTTGTAAATAACCTTCTAAATCTTTTGAATTGTAAGCAACGTTCATTGCCGAACCACTTAACACATACGATGGGCGAACAAGAACGGGATAACCAACGCTTTCACCAAACTCTTGTGCATCAGAAATACTCGAAAGTTCTTTCCATTGCGGTTGGTCAACACTCAGAGAATCAAGCAATTGCGAAAATTTATAACGATTTTCCGCCTGATCGATTTGCCGAGGATGTGTGCCAAGAACTTTGACATTTTCATTAAAAAGTGGTATAGCAAGGTTGTTGGGAATTTGTCCCCCCACCGAAAGAATGATACCCGCAGCGCACTCACGCTCGTATATATCCAACACCCGTTCTAATGACAATTCCTCAAAATATAAGCGATCGCACTCGTCATAATCGGTACTCACCGTTTCGGGATTGTAATTGATCATAACATTTTTATATCCATGTTTTCTTAAGGTACGAATACAACTTACAGCGCACCAGTCGAACTCAACACTACTTCCAATGCGATACGTTCCACTTCCTAGAACAATAATACCTTTACTACTCACCGGTGTATCATTTTCTAGGCCATTGTATGTCATGAATAAATAATTTGTTTTTGCAGGATATTCGGCGGCCAGGGTATCAATTTGTTTAACAACAGGGATAATACCGTTGGCTTTGCGCAAGCGACGAACTTCTTTACTACTAATGTCAAAAATTTGCGACAACCGCACGTCGGAAAAACCGAGCTGCTTGGCACGAAGTAATGTTGCTTGGTCGATATTCATCCACTCTAGCTCGCGAAGATGTTTTTCAAAATCGATAATGTTTTGTAATTTGCTCAAAAACCAACGATCTATTTTGGTTTTTTCATAAACATATTCAATTCCCTTATTGTCATAAAGAGCGGTGGCAATGGCAAAAATACGATGTTCAGAAGGTTGCTGTAGCTCTTGCTCGATATCGAGAAATTCTTTTATTCGAAGCCCATATGGTTGAGATTCTACCATGCGAATAGCTTTTTGTATGGCCTCTTCAAAATTACGTCCAATGGCCATAACTTCACCAACGCTTTTCATGGCACTGCCTATTTTATTCGACACTTGGTGGAACTTTGTCAAATCCCATTTGGGAAACTTCACCACAACATAGTCAAGACTTGGCTCAAAACACGCGGCGGTCTCTTGGGTAATGGAATTTTTAATTTCCACCAAACTTTTTCCCAACGCTAACTTCGCGGCAACAAATGCAAGAGGGTATCCCGTCGCTTTAGAAGCAAGAGCACTACTGCGCGACAAACGCGCATTCACTTCGATAACACAGTAATTTTCGGAGTGAGAATCGAGAGCAAATTGAATATTACACTCACCAACAACCCCTAAATGACGAATCACTTTCAGAGAAATAGCACGCAATTTGTGGTATTCATCATTCGACAACGTCTGCGAAGGTGCCACAACGATCGAGTCGCCGGTATGAATTCCCAGTGGGTCAAAGTTTTCCATATTACAAACAGTAATACAATTATCATAGGCATCGCGAACAACTTCGTATTCGATCTCTTTCCAACCTTGCATCGATCTTTCCACGAGCACTTGGCTTGTCATCGAAAATGCCACCTTGGCAAGTTCTTCTAACTCGCGATCATTTTGTGCAAAACCAGATCCCAAACCTCCTAGCGCATACGCGGCGCGCACAATAACCGGATAACCAATATCATTGGCGGCACGAATAGCTTCCTCCACGGAGTTTACCGCGGTACTCTGCGCAATATTCACATCAATTTGTTCAAGCTTTTTAGCAAACAAATCGCGGTCTTCGGTGGCAATGATTGTCTCGATAGAAGTCCCCAGAACCTGCACATTAAATTTTTCAAAAACGCCTTGTTCATACAACTGAATCCCACAGTTTAGCGCTGTTTGTCCGCCAAACGTCAACAAAATACCGTCGGGGCGCTCGCGTTCGATAATCTGTATGATAAATTCACAGGTAATCGGATAGAAATATACTTTGTCAGCCAGTCCTTTTGACGTCTGAATAGTAGCAATATTTGGGTTGACAAGAATCGTATAGAGACCTTCTTCTTTCAGGGCTTTAATCGCTTGAGATCCGGAATAATCAAATTCACCTGCTTGGCCAATGGAAAGACCTCCGGAACCAATCACCAAAACTTTTTTAACATCAGGACGCGATGGCTGTGGTAAACATGCAACCTCTAAAGGCTCTTCGTTGCGCAGTTTGCGCAAAAACATGTCGAAAATAAACTCCGTATCTGTCGGACCACCTTTTGCTTCGGGGTGAAATTGTACCGCCAAAAACGGCTTTTCGTTATGAATCAGACCTTCATTGGTGTTGTCATTGGCATTGACAAAAAATTCAGACCAGCCTTCGGGAATGCACGAGACAAAGTAGCCGTGGTTTTGTGGAGTGATATAGCAATGACCTGTAGGAATGTGTATGCACGGCTGATTTTGCCCACGATGTCCATACTTGAGTTTTTCGGTACTCCCACCTGCTGCGAGGGCCAGTAGTTGACTCCCCAAACAAATCCCTAAGATGGGCTTAGATTGTTGCAAAGCGCAACGGAGATTTTCAATCGTTGTGACACAATTTTCAGGGTTTCCAGGACCATTGCTTACAAAAATCCCATCATAATCTTCTTGTAGAAAATCATAGTCCCATGGTACAAGTTTTACACATACACCTTGCTTTAGAAAGTAACGAATAATATTGCTTTTGATACCGCAATCGATGGCAATAATTTTGGTGTCTCCACTACCAAATGTTTTTACTTCTGGAGTCGAGACCTTCGCCACTAGGTTTTGGATATTTGGATTGACGAAGGAAGTGTCGTTGTCATCAACAACTACTTTTCCCAACATAGTCCCTTGGTTGCGCAATTTCTTTGTCAAAAGGCGTGTATCGACACCATAAATACCAGGTATATCGTTCTCTTCCAACCACTTAGCCAAAGACCTTTGCGAATTCCAATGACTGTGTTCTTCAGAGTAACCAGCAACAACAAGTGCCGAAATCTGTACTTTTTGAGACTCAAAATGCTGCAACAACCCCCACTCATCGACTGTGTCGCCTGGAACACCATAGTTACCGATGAGAGGGTATGTCAACACTAGAATTTGTCCGCAATACGAAGGGTCTGTCAGCGACTCGGGATACCCGACCATTCCCGTGTTGAAAACCACTTCACCAGCTACAGACTTCCGTGCCCCAAACAACTCTCCCGTAAAGCAACTTCCATCTTGTAAAATTAATTTTGCCATTTTGCCTTATCCTAGAAAAAACAGTTTTTTGAGGTTTATATAACAAACAATGGCTAAAAAAACAAGTCCTAGGTGCCTAATTTTTTTCCAAACCCGAGCCCGGAAGCGAGCTCGGATTGTTATTTCTTATGTGGTCTTGTTGTACAGAGGAAGATACAAAATAAACATTGCCCCGTCGGTAACGCGATGATCGTGAATTAACTTCCCATTGAGGTGTTTCGCCAAGCGTCTACTTAATGCCAGGCCAAGTCCCACTCCCGGAGCAGAATGTGCGGCCTCTTCTGCGGACTTACTAAAAGCGCCAAATAACTTGCGTTTTTGCTTTTTTTGTATACCAGGTCCATAATCACGCACTTTTAACAAAAAATAATGAGCGGTTTTCTCCCCAGAAACCACAATGCGTTTTTCTTTTCCATTAGAAGCATACTTGCATGCATTGTCTACCAAGTTAAAAACAATTTGTTCTACAATAGTCGTGTCTGTATACAACATTTGTTTACACAGTTCGTCATTGATATCCATCACGAGTTGCATATTGCCCTGCACAGCACGCTGTTCAATGTGACTTTGCATGTGATTGAGGAGTTTATCGACCTGCAAAGGCTGCAAATTTTTTTGCGTACGTTTTCGTTCGAGGCGTGCATATTCCAATACATTTTCCACAAGGTGCGTCAGTCTTTTGGCTTCTGCGAGCATTGTGGCAAAATAACGCTTTTGCTTTTTCTCACTGACCATTCCTTCATTTAGCATCTCGGCATACATACGAAAAGTGGTTAGCGGTGTTCGTAATTCGTGAGTCACAGACGATACAAACGAAGCACGTCTCTCGCTGATAGAGACGACACCGAATAACAATACGCTAATGGCAATGGTTGCAAGAATCATACATCCCCATGCCACCATGAGAGAAATACGTATGGGAGAAAGTTGACTAATGCCACTAAAATCTACGTTACCAGGAAGAAGCTGTATAGGCAACATCGCGAGAATACGCGCTTCCTGATGGGAGTGGTTGTGTGGTTTTAAATTTGCGTTGGGGAGAAGATCGTGAATATTCTCCAACAAATTTTTACGCAATGTTTCCCAGTGAATCCAACATCCTTGGAAATAGTATTCGTTATCGATCATTACCGGACGAATAAATAACAATACATCTTTTATCCAAATGGCTTTCATTAACCCTTCACCAACATTGTTCTGTGGTATTCGATTTCGCATGCTATTGGTAGACGATAACTGTTGGTATTGTTTACGTACGCGAAATTCTGACTGGTTTTTCTCAAACCATGTTTTTTTCTGCACCTGCATTTGTTGCTGATTTTGCGACACTTCTTTTTCTATATGAAACTCTTTTTGTATCGGCACCGCGTTTCTAGACGTATATGTCGGTCGCTTATTTTTTGGCGTACCATGCACAATCGCTGTTTTAGGCTTGCGAATATTCCTTGGCAATATTTTTTGCAAATGTTCAAAATCTACTTTTTGCCGTAACTGACTCAACAAACTATAGGCGATGTCAATTTTCTTGTTTGTGGTGTACTTATCCACCGCAATGCCGCGCATGGTGGTAGATGGCAATTGTGGTGAAGTCATTTTTCCATCTGGGTGTATTTGAAAATGCAACAAAATATTTTTTGATGGTGTTGTCATCAGAGGCGAAGGAACTAAAAATTCTCCCGCGTACACCTCGTCAAACATTTTGCTATATGCTCGTTCTAATGGATAAAAAGAGCTGTAAAAAAAATACGGCGAAGCGTTTTCTTGGGCAATAATAGGGGCAAGATACGAATCAAGCCTCCACAAGGCGAGACGTACATTTTCTTCAACAAGTGCTTCGTGACTTGCCTGCTGTTGCGCTTTTTCTAAATCCCAAACGATATTATTTACCCACAACATGGTAATTATCGTAGCGACTAAACACGTACCAAAAATACACCAAATATACAAAGGTCGCATTATTTCTCTCCAAACATATAGCCCTTGCCACGTACGGTAGATATAATGGTCGATGAACTGTCACGCAATTTCTCACGTAAGCGCGCAATGTGCATATCAATCGTACGTGTCTCCACTTCCCCAGGAGAAAATTTCCACACACGTGTGAGTATTTCTTCGCGAGAAATCGCACGATTTGCATGACAAACAAGGTATTGCAGTAACGCAACTTCTCTCTCGGACAGAGAAGCTTTTTCTTCATCGGCAAAACGTATCTCGCATTTAGAAAAATCAATCACTCCGCCATCAAACGCAACCGTTTGTCTTTTCTTAGGCCGTTCCGGTGAACGTCGTAGCACAGCGTCAATTCGTGCAAGTAGTTCTTTTATACTAAATGGCTTCACAACATAATCATCGGCACCAAGACGCAGTCCCTGAACACGGTCATTTTCTTCGCCGCGCGCCGTAAGGATAATTACCGGCTGTGTAGAATTCGCACTGCGCACTTCCTGTAGTATTTCCAAACCACTATGCTCGGGAAGTACCAAATCAAGGAGCAGCAAATCGTACTCATACGACAACGCCATCTCCATACCTGTGTCACCACGGTCCGCTTCAAGCACCTCATAACCTTCAAACTCTAGAGCATCTACGATTCCCTGACGAATCGCAAAATCGTCTTCCACTACTAAAATTTGTTTCGTCACCATCCTTCTCCTTACAACTCGTTTCTTATATCTTAGCACGCATACAAAAACTTTGATGTAACAATTTTGTAAAAATGCCCGCGCCGCTGTTCCAAGTAAGCATTTCATTGTACGAAATGAACTAACTGGTAGAATATGCTGTTACAAAGTAGGTTGATCGGTGGAATCGGTTTTGTTCGGATTGTGCGCTTCATGTATACATTTCATTTGTTTATAAATCTCCAAAGAATTCGGAAAATGGGAAAAAGAAATCACGGTATTATCT
The DNA here is from genome assembly GCF_009002475.1 of Candidatus Uabimicrobium amorphum. Taxonomy (GTDB): domain Bacteria; phylum Planctomycetota; class Uabimicrobiia; order Uabimicrobiales; family Uabimicrobiaceae; genus Uabimicrobium; species Uabimicrobium amorphum. The sequence goes on along the minus strand of NZ_AP019860.1, from coordinate 4,820,132 downwards.
TTTAACTTTATAGTAATCACAAGCGATATATCCCCTTCATTATTTTCAGATTGGATCGAAATATCGCCGATTTCCTTCCATTCAACGATGCGTTTTGGTGCGAAAACGTGGTGAACAATAATTCCTTTTTCTTGAACGGTAATGGCAATTTCAATAAAAAACATCGCCCACATCATTAGGATTGCAATACCTAAAACTATTATGCCGGTGTAATCCTGTTCGCGAATTTGAAAAATAGAGACTGCGAAAAAAATCAAAACAATCCCCAAGTATATGAATACCCTATCCCAACTCCCTCGGTATTTTTGCGGTAGCTCCGGTAAGATATAAGAGTCAAAATCTTCAGAGTTTTGCAAATCATCGCGATACAAAACCTCTTGAACGTTGGTTTTAACAACGCGTTCTTTGAACATATCCATTAACCTCGGAAAATTTTCGGCGTACAAAGAAACAAATATTTCTTTTTCGCTATCGGATTTACTGTAGAAACGCATGCATTTCTTTGCTGATAGGTCTTCCAACTCCATATCCGACCAAGTGATGAAAATATCATCTTCGATATGTGTAATACCTTTTATGTCTACCCCTACTCTCTGGCCAATAAAACTACCGATCTCACGATCTTCTCTTGTGGCAACACGAATAACATACATAGACAACAAGAAAAATATAGAAATCACCAAATTCCAAGTGTACAGTATTGCCGCCCCAGATAGAACGGCAATAAGAGCTGCCGAAAATATCAGCAGTTTAGAAGCTTTTTTGTAACGCACTTTACAAACGATTAGATATTTTTCTTCTCCTGTGGTATCCTCTTCTTTTTCATACGTTGGTATTTTTTTAGACAACGACCGCGAAGCAAAACATGTACCCAGTGCAACAACCAATATACCAAGCCCCCACAGATACAGTTCGATTTCTTTTCTTCCGACGTTGCCAAGCGCCAATGCAAAAGCCCCAATAAATGTCAAGGCCACCAACATAAGCCCAAAACTAATCGCAATCCACAGTGTCAAACCTGAAATGGACTCCAAAACAAATCGAAGTAAACCATGTAAAATTTTCATATCTGTCATTCCTTAACTCTAAAAGATGTCCATACTTTATTGCTAACTTACTCCCTGAAAACGCAATACAAAGGGAAAGTTAACATCGGTGAAGAACAAACAAAATGGGAAAATTAAAGCTAGAAGATAACAGATTTGATCTTGGCACCACTATTAAATAATTTGTAAAATAAAAAAATATCTCTCCTCTGTTAGGAACCAAAAATAATGATCATTTTTAGCGAATATATCTCCACAAACTCCGAAAGCTCACGCGATTTACAGAAAATGACACAAACGGCACAAACGTTAGGATGTCGTGTTTATTTTATTCCTGGAGATTTCACAGACTGTGAAAATGCCGCAAATGCGCTCTGTTATGTTCCACAACAACCAAATCCAACAACGGCGGTGTGTATTGGTTACATCCCTACCCTAGATTACTATCGCGAAATATACAACGTCGCCAAGGATAAAAATATCTATTTAATCAATACGCCTCAGGAGTATGAACTCGCAGAACATTTTCACTTATACTATCCGTTTATAAAAGACCTGACACCAAAAAGCCACTTCATCCACACCTCAGACGAAATTTCCCAACAAAACTTTACGTTTCCCGTTTTTGTCAAAGGTTCAGTGCTATCTCTAAAATCACAAGGAACGGACTCATGTATTGCCCACAACAAAAACCAATTACATGAAATCGTAAATAAGTTATTCACCCACTACAACAAACGAACCGTAGGCACAGTAATCGTGCGTGAGTACGTCAAATTACGCCACGTGCGCAAATCATCACAAGGTTTTCCCTTTGGACGCGAATACCGCGTATTTTTGTACAAAGGACAGGTTCTAGCATATGGATACTACTGGGATGGAGAAGACGAACTGGCACAGTTGTCTCCACAAGAAGAAAAACAAGTCTTGCAACTCGCCACGCAAGTAGCCAAGCGTATCGCAACGCCTTATATTGCTATTGACATAGGTCAACTTGAAACGGAGGAATGGATTGTAATAGAGGTAGGTGACGGCCAATACTGTGGTGCAACCCATGTGCCACTGTTTACGTTGTGGAATCAACTAGTAGAGCAGACTAAAGACCCAAAAGCCAAACGACATCTTTTCGGCACAAGTTAGATACATTAAGCTCTCAGTGGGCTAGTGTCAGGTTGTTCTCTGGAGAATACAAAACTACCATCGGAGTCTCTGGAACTACAAAACCACCATCGGAGTGTCATCCCTGACTTGATCAGGGATCCAGACGCATACAATTTAACTTTGTTTTGTGGATTCCTGGTCAAGCCAGGAATGACACAGATTTGTAAGTCTTTATCGAGAAAGTTTTCTCGCTTAGCTTGACAGCCATGTGCTTTTGCAGGAATGACACCCCAATCCTACTTCTCATCAACATCGTAATTGGGATAGACGCGCTCAATCTCGTTGATAAACTCACGCATTTTGGGACGATCTTTGTATTCCAAAGACATGGCCTTGGTAATAATCTCCGCCACCTCACTGTGCAGTTTAGGAGCGGCCTTACTCAGAGGTACAAAGTCACCATTTACGATTGCTGACATTGTATCGACGATATCTTTTTGTGGAAATGGTGGCTTTCCAGATAATAGACGATACATAATCGCAGCTACAGAATACACGCTGGACTTTTCTTTTTGAAATTCTCCTTTTACTTGTTCCGGAGACAAATACCTCGTATACTCTAAATTCATTTCGCGAAAATTCTCCAAACCGGTAAAACGCACATATAGATTCGAGTTTTTTCTTTCCATATATATTGTCCATGGATTTATGTATTCCACAAAAAAACCTTGGTTTTTCAAAAAACGTATATCCTTATTTATGATATTCATTAAACGCAAAGTTGTACGTACCGCTAGTTTGGCACCTTTTATTTTACAAAAGAGTTCTTGCAAACTTCCCATACAACAATACTTTAAGGTCACGAATAGATATCCGTCTTTATTGCCATAATCATAAATCGGAAGTAAACCTCCATTTTTGCTATTCGCATTCTTCACCATTTCTGTAAATGCGGCTTTTTTTTCCGCGGATATGCTTTCATCCTTCACTCTTTTCATCACCGAATATTGTTTTGAATCCAAATGCTGCACTAGATACGTTTGCTCGTTGTCGTTGTCTCCCCATAAACTCAGAAGGTTGTAACCAGCATATGCTTCATCGACACGTTGCCCTTTGTCAAGTGGCGGAATTGCCCACGAGTCATATGCATATTCAATCGCCTTTAGCATTTCACCTGCGGTTTGGTAGCGATTTTCCCTCTCGCGCGCCATGCTTTTTTCCACAATTGCCACAAGCTCTTTTGGCAAATCGCGATTTATACTGCCAAGAGGTGTTAACGCGCCATCTAAAATAGTCTCACATAGTTGAGCAAAACCCTTACATTCATGGTATGGCGGATTACCAGCTAGTAAATGGTACAATGTCGCCCCCAAGGAATAAATATCATCGCGATGGTCCGTAGTAGAAGAGTCGGTGAGTTGTTGTGGGGAAGAATAATATGGTGTTCCCATCACGGTCCCCATGACCGTTAGTTGTGTATTGTGTTGTCCCCCCATAAATTTTCCCAAGCCAAAGTCGAGAAGACGACATACATTGCCAAACTTGCGAAATATAATATTTCCCGGTTTAATATCGCGATGGATAATATTTTTCTTTCGCGCATACTCAAGAGCACTCGCCATTTTTTGTGCTATTTTCATCACAGTAGGAGATCTCATCGGGCCTTCTTGGGTAACGATCATTTCAAGGTTTTTTCCTTCGGCATACTCCATTACGATGTATAGACGCTTTACTCGTTCACAATATCCTACCTCCAGAGTTTGAACTACGTTCTGGTGCCGCATTTGTTGCTGCACTTCGCCTTCACGTAGAAAACGCTTGTACAGTTCACTTCCACGGCTATGTTGTTTGTTGAGAATTTTAACCACAACTCTCTTCTCCTCGTCTGCGTTTGGGTACGCGAGAAAAACAGTCCCCATTTCACCATGACCTATTTTTTCCATCAGTTGATAATTACCAACCACTCGCCGTCGCGGAATACCCAAATTAGAAGAAGCATACATTAAATGTACGATCGTTTCCTCATCAAAAACAGCTTCACCAAACGCCATGGAGGAAAGCGGTAAACGCCAGCAGATTTCCTCCCCTACCGGTGTAAAAAAATGCCATTCGGCTTCGACAATACTTGAAAGCATTTGTTGAAATTCTGTTTCAGTAAATTTTGGTAACGCCGCGGTATTGAGAGAACCGCTGTCAATAACAAACGATGACAACAAGTCTTTATGTACCAAACGATATAGTTGTGGTGAATAATGGAGTTCTAAATGATAGGAGTGATAATCACCATCTTTGGATGGTGGAAGAACAACGACAATTCCCACCTGATTCTCTAGCGGTGCAGGAATCTTATTTAGCAAGCTTTTTATATCAGAGGTAACTTCGTTGTCAAGGTTTGACGTGGTATTGTTACTCAATAATGCATCCTGCAAAACAGTAAAATCCTGAGTAGGGGAAATGGTCCCCGTATTGTGTGTGGTTCGATAGATTGTTTCCCAAATTTTTCGCTGCGAGTTATTCTGAAAACGCATAGCCGACAAAGTCGTTTCCGCTCCCTTGGTATGGAATTTTTGTTCGCGGTTGGGATTCCATCTTCCTTCTTGAATACACTGAACAGGAAGATCTGTTGTACCTGCCCCCAAAATAAAGCTGTGCTGTAAGTGACGATTTTGTCCACCACCACGCAAAATATTTCCACGATATCCCAAAAAACGCTTTTCACTCAGATTTTTAGCGGTAATGCTTTTTACCAAATATCCACTTGCGCGTTCCTGTACTTCCACTTCGCCATCTTGCATCCCCTGCCATAGAAAGCACTTTATCTCGCGTTCGTTTTTAGGTTCACGAGAAATAATGGGAACCATCATTACATTTTTTAAGCGTTGTTGGTGGGAAAAATCAGCGTAAATATTTGGTATTCTCACAGCGACATCCTTAAAACTTCACTACAAATGTTCTAAATTGGTAACCGAAAATTTTATTGATTATAGCACACCTCCACAAAAATGTTTTACAAATATTCACATGAAGGCATGCAAATTGCTTGCGTTCATATAAACCTTAACATTATCCAAATGCAATTAAGGAGATTTACTATTTCAACACCTTGCTTTCACTGTGGACTACCTTGCTTAAAAGATTCTGTAACCAAAGACGAACATCATTTCTGTTGTCACGGTTGCTTGTTTGTGTTTGAAATACTTCAAGGTAACTCCCTACATAAATATTACGAATTAGAAAAATCTCCCGGAAAACCGGCAACAGAGAAAAGTAAAGAAGAGTATACTTATCTCGACGATGCAAAATTTTTGGAGCATTTTCTAAAATTTAACGAACAACAAACTGCAATAGCGTGTTTTTATATTCCCAATATTCATTGCGCCTCGTGTATATGGCTACTTGAAAACCTATATCGTATCAACGCCCATATAAAGAAGGTAGACGTCAATTTTTCTTCTCACGAAGTGTATATTACATACGACAAACAGAACATTCGCCTTAGTGAGATCGCCCATCTACTTTCGCAACTGGGATATCCACCGCACCTCTCCCTTGACCATGAACAACAAAATGCACAGAAAAACCACGACGATTTACTGCGTTTAGGTGTTGCGGGGTTTTGTTTTGGCAATGTAATGCTACTTAGCTTTCCTGAATATCTTTCTTCCGACGTTCCCAAAGAATTTCAACGCTTCTTTGGCTACCTAAATTTGCTGTTAACCATACCAGTGTTTTTTTATGCCGCAAAAGAGTGGCTATATTCGTCGTGGATTTCGCTAAAGCAAAAAAACATCAATCTTGATATTCCCATTGCCTTAGGGCTTATCGCACTATTGTCCACAAGCGCTTTTGATATCATTAGTAAACGTGGACCTGGCTACTGCGATTCACTTTGTGGCTTTGTCTTTTTTTTACTTATCGGTAAATTCTTTCAAAAGAAAACTTTTCAAAACCTATCCTTCGATCGCGATTACAAAGCATATTTCCCTCTATCCACTCTGCGCATACAAGATAACGACAAATGCGCAGTCCCTGTACATGAGTTGCAAGTGGGCGACACCATATTTGTTCGCCACCAAGAACTTATCCCTGTCGACGGAAAATTACAAAGTGACCATGCTCAAATCGACTACAGTTTTGTCACCGGTGAGTCTGATCTTATCGCCAAAGACAAGGGACAAGACATATTTGCAGGCGGACGTATTGTTGGCAAAGCTGCAAGTATACAGGTAGAAAAGCAAGTGGAACAAAGTTTCTTAACTTCGTTGTGGAAAAATGTACAAAATAAAGAAAAAAGTGCTGTACAAACCTTGACGAACACCATCAGTCCTTTTTTTACCTTAACAGTGATTAGTATCGCCTTGGCATCTTTTGCTTACTATTGGCTATATGGAAAAAATATCGCGATGGCGTGGTATACGTTTTCGTCAGTTCTTATTGTGGCATGTCCATGTGCACTGGCATTGACATCTTCATTTACACATGGTGCTATGATTCGCTTGTTGGAAAAACACCGCATATTTTTAAAAAGTGGTGATATATTGGAGAAATTGGCCAAAATAAACAACGTTGTTTTTGATAAAACAGGTACATTAACATCAACAACCCCGAGAATTTCACTCATTTTTGGCAATATTGACGAGCAACAACAACAAATTCTGGCAAACATTGTTCACCAATCCATTCACCCAGTCAGTCAAACTTTGGCCAAAACTTTTCCACTGTTAACACCTATTCACTTAACAGAATTTAACGAAATTCCCGGAAAAGGAATCGCCGCCAAATATAACTCTCAAGATTTTTTTGTAGGCAGCGTCAGCTGGATATCCAGTCTTTTAGAGCTTCCCAAAGGATTGCCGCAAAAAATATCACAGCAAAGTTGTGTGGCTTTTGCCGTTGGGAACAAACTTTGCTGTGTCTTTGCCACAGAAAACAATTTTCGTCGCGGTTGGGAAAACATTGTTAGTCGTATTGCGCAAAAACATGCTGTGCACCTCATCTCAGGAGACAGTAAACGCGATTTAGACATTGTTGGCAAAGTTTTCCCTAAAAATAATATACATTTTAACCTTGACCCGTTTCAAAAAGTTGCCTACATCGAAAAGTTACAAAAAAGCGCCGATAGTAAAGTACTCATGATCGGCGATGGACTTAACGATTCAGGCGCTTTGATAGAGAGCGATGTCGGGGTTGCAGTGATTGAGGAAAATAGCCATTTTTCTCCTGCAAGTGATATTATTCTAGCTGCGGAGAAAATTAGCTTACTTCCCAAAATGTTTTCACTATCACGCGCAACCCTTAACATCACATATGCAAGTTTCGCAATTTCTTGTATCTATAATTCCCTGGGCATTACTTTAGCCATATCTGGTAAGTTAACCCCTGTATTTGTTGCAGTACTTATGCCCGTTAGTTCGGTTACCGTTATGCTATTTACGACTTTTAGCTCTCGTCGTTTATGCAAGAAGATATTGGGAGATGATAAATGGGAGTAATGTTTATCCTAATCTGTGTGAGCATCTCATTAGCAACTTGTTTTTTACTCGCTTTTATCTGGGCAACCAAAAGTGGTCAATTTGACGACTGTGAAACTCCAGCAATAAAAGTACTGATTGATTGAGAAAGGCCTTTCATGAGCGTAGAAACTTTTCATTATGACAATAAAATAGTACGCAACTTTGCATTCGCAACAGTCTTTTGGGGTGTTGTGGGCATGTTCTTTGGCGTACTCATCGCATTTCAACTTCCCTTACCAGGACTAAATTTTGGTGAGCACTTTTCTTTTGGACGATTACGTCCGATCCATACCAACGCGGCCATTTTTGCCTTCGTCGGCAACGCGATTTTTATGGGAATATACTACTCACTACAACGTTTGTGCAAAGCACGTATGTTTAGTGATAAATTGAGTAAAATACATTTTTGGGGATGGCAATTTATTATTGTTGCCGCTGCCGTTACTTTGCTTTTCGGCTACACAACAAGTAAAGAATATGCCGAGTTAGAATGGCCTATAGATATTGCAATTACTTTTATATGGGTCGTTTTTGGTATCAACATGTTTGGGACGATCAGTGTAAGACGCGAAAAGCACATGTATGTAGCTATCTGGTTTTACATCGCCACATTCATCGCTGTTGCCGTACTACATATATTTAATTCATTGGCTTTACCGGTTTCATTTATGAAGAGTTACCCCATATATGCAGGGGTCCAGGACGCTCTAGTTCAGTGGTGGTATGGACACAATGCCGTAGCATTCTTTTTAACAACTCCATACTTAGGGCTTATGTACTACTATTTGCCTAAAATTGCCGATCGTCCGGTATACTCTTATCGTTTATCCATTATTCACTTTTGGTCACTGGTTTTTATTTATATATGGGCGGGACCACACCACCTGCTATACTCCGCCGTTTCTCCTTGGGCACAAACCCTAGGTGTAATTTTCTCTATCATGCTCATCGCTCCATCATGGGGGGGAATGTTAAACGGTCTTTTAACCTTACGCGGTGCTTGGCATACCGTTGCAAAAAACGTCGAGCTAAAATTTATGGTTGTTGCCGTAACATCTTACGGAATGGTAACCTTAGAAGGTCCATTGATGTCCTTTAAGAGTGTCAATAGTTTAGCACACTTCACCGATTGGATCGTTGGACACGTTCACAACGGTACATTAGGATGGAATGGGTTCTTAACTTTTGGGATTGTGTATTGGCTCATTCCACGAATTTACAACACCAAGTTATATTCACCAAGACTAGCAAATGCACACTTTTGGATTGGCACATTAGGGATTGTATTTTATTTAGTTGCCATGTATTTCTCCGGTATAACACAAGGTTTAATGTGGAAAGAACTAGATCCAGATGGCGGATTAATGCACGAAAACTTCTTGAGCACCGTAAAACAAATTATTCCGATGTACTACCTACGTGGAATCGGAGGACTGTTGTATATAACAGGTGTGTTCTTGATGGTATACAACTTATTCAAAACAGTAAAACAGGGTAACTTACAAGCGGACGAAGAAGCGAGTGCACCTGCATTAGAGCAAGAAAAAACCAAAGTAAAATCAACACACCGTTTTCTAGAAGGTCACCTTGGTCTATTTTTTATACTATCTACATTGGCGATCATCGCTGGTGGTTTGATAGAACTTGTACCAGGGGCGATGAATGAATTTATCTCTCCGACCAAACCTCTTGTGGAAAAATATTCACCACTTGAACTCGAAGGTCGCGATATTTACATTCGCGAAGGATGTAACAACTGCCACTCGCAAATGATTCGTCCTTTCCATAACGAGACACTGCGTTACGGAGCCTACTCCGAAGCAGGAGATTACGTATACGATCGTCCTTTCTTATGGGGATCGAAAAGAACTGGACCTGACTTACATCGCATCGGGCTTAGACCACGCAACGAAGTTTGGCATTATGATCACATGGTAAATCCGCAGAAATCTTCTCCGGGATCTGTTATGCCACCGTACCCATGGCTTGCCACAAATAAGTTAGATACATCCACAACTTCAAAGAAAATACAAGTAATGCGAAGTTTAGGTGTACCTTATAATTATGACGATGTAAGAAATGCAGAAGAAAATCTCCAAAAAGAAGCACAAGAACTTTCTGATATCCTCAAAAAAGGTAAAATTGATTGTGCTCCTGATCGTGAAATGATAGCACTTATCGCATACTTGAAAAAACTTGGTAAAAGAATAAAGGTTAAAAAATGATAAGAGAATATATGTCACAAATTGATATCGCTGTATTACTTTCCTACAGCGTACTTGTCACTTTCTTGACACTCTTTGTATTAATTACCTGGTACGTATGGAAAATTGATAATGACCAAATTAAAGAGCTAGAACAAATGCCTTTAGATCTACAACCAGAGAGGAGATAGCAATGGTCAATGTTCTCGAAGACGAAAAAGATATTTTATTGGATCACGAGTACGATGGCATTCATGAGTTAGATAACTTCCTTCCGCCATGGTGGACAATGTTGTTTTACATCACCATTGTTTTTGCAGTGATATATTTTGTGGGTTATGAAGTAATGGGTGTATTTAAACAACCTGCGGAAGAGTATCAGGCAGAGATTGCGCAATATCCTGATTATTACGAGGATGAAACAGAAGAAGAAGAAGAAGGTGATGACGACATTGCGGCATTTTTAGCCAAGAAGCAGCAACAACAAGGTAACAAAAAAGAAGTAGTGGTTGCTTTGACGGATGAAAAGAGTATTGGAAAAGGACGAAGATTATTTCGCAAAAACTGCGCTCTTTGTCATGGTAAAAATGCCGAGGGTATAGAAGGCCAAGGCCAAGGTCCAAATTTAACAGACAACTACTGGATTCATGGCGAAGGCAAAATCGAAGACATCATTCATACAGTAAAAACAGGTGTTATCGAAAAAGGTATGCAGCCTTGGGGTCCTACTTTGGGGAATACAAAAATTCTACAAGTAGTGAGTTATATAATATCCTTAAAGGGCTCCAATCCACCTAATGCCAGAGGTCCAGATGGCAAAGAGTACAAATAGTTTGCGTGCGATGTTACTAACGAACGCGGTGTCATCCCGCACTTGATGCGGGATCCACTCTTTTTAATGGATCGCCGGTCGCGCCAGGAATGACCGTGCCCAACAGCTCGCTGTTGTTTTATTAAAATGAAACTACTTCAACTTGCTGTTGGAATTGTACAACTTGGTCATGTAAAGTGTTGTACAGTTATTGCTTACGGTCAAAATGGCAAAACCATTTTGTTTTGTAGTTCCAGAGAACACAACATGTAGATGTCACCAATAACTATACATTTTTTAGAACTTTGTAAATACAAAGTTCTAAAAAATTTCTTAAAAACATTCAAATATTCAAATATACCGATATCCAAATAAAATGTATGCTAAAAAAATGATGTAAGGAGACTTAGAGTGAAAGCTAACCAAGAAGATGATTTCAGAGATCGAATTGCAACGGTTAACAGCGACGGGGAAAGAGTTTGGATTTACCCCAAACGCGTTGACGGACCTTACTACAAATGGCGTAAAATTATTAGCTATATACAACTGATCGTACTCATAGGTGTACCATTTATCAAATACAACGGTAAGCCTATTATTATGTTAAATGTTCTCGAACGAAAATTTATCTTTTTTGGCAATGTATTTTGGCCAGAAGATTTATATATTTTTGGCTTACTGTTTATCACTACAGTTATCTTTGTGGTGTGGTTTACCGCAACTTTTGGCCGTATTTTTTGTGGGTGGCTATGTCCACAAACTGTTTTTCTAGAAATGGTGTTCCGCAGAATAGAACGTTTTTTAGAAGGCGATGCCTCTAAGCAAAAAAAACTAAACAACCAAGACATGTCTACACAAAAGTTTTTCAGAAAAGCTTTTAAACATGTTTTATTTTATGCAATCTCATTTTTCATTGCCAATATTTTCCTATCGTATATTATCGGCATGGATGAGCTAATCAAAATAGTTACCGCTCCTCCAAGTGAGCATATCGTGGGATTTATAGCCATTTGTATATTTTCTTTTGTGTTCTACGGTGTCTTTAGTTGGTTTCGCGAACAAGCGTGTATTATGGTGTGCCCATATGGCCGTTTACAGTCGGTAATGCAAGATGTCAATACCGTAACTATTTCTTATGATTTTAAACGTGGAGAACCACGCGGACGAAAACTCAAAAAAGAGCAAGATTCCGATAAGGGAGACTGTATTGATTGCAAAAAGTGCATTGCTGTATGTCCAACGGGAATAGATATTCGCAACGGTCTGCAAATGGAATGTGTGAATTGTACCTACTGCATCGATGCTTGTGATGATGTCATGGAAAAAATCGGCAAACCAAAAGGGCTTATTCGCTACGCTTCGCACAATATGATTGAAAAAAATCATGGTTACAAAATATCCGCGCGAACTATTTTTTATGGTATTGTGTTTTTTATACTTTTTAGTGTCGACTTATTCCTACTTACTAACCGTCCACGAGTAAGTGCGATTATCAATCGTATGCCAGGATCTTTGTGTACAAAAATTAGTGATGATGCCTACATGAATGTGTATCGCAGTACATTACTCAACAAAACACTCGATACCCACAAATATTCGTTTAAACTTATCGATATAGAAGGCGAACTGCACTTAGGGGAATCGCATATCGAAATCGCGGGAGAAGGACTTGAAAAGTTTACAATGAAGGTCATCTTACCAGGAAAAAGCATAAAGAAGAGAGGGAGAACCTACTTCCATATTGGTATTTTTGAAAATGACAAGCTCATACATAAAGTTCTAGCGGGTTTCAGAGGACCATAATTAGATTTGCGAGGAATGAAAATGGAAATTTTATCTGGTTTTATTGTGGGATTACTGGGCAGTTTACATTGCGTTGGGATGTGTGGCCCTTTGGCTTTGGCTTTGCCTGTCGGACATAAAAAACTAAACGCACAAATCTTTTATCACTCTGGGCGCATTTCATCTTATGTTGCTCTGGGGGTCATTGTGGGCCTTCTAGGAGTTTCACTTCGCGGTTCCGGTGTTCAAGAATGGTTATCTATTCTGACAGGTGTTATGCTTCTCATCATTTTCTGCTTTTCCAGTATGAAAAACAAATTGATGATACTTCTATCAAAACCATTTACATGGATCACCAAGCGTTTTTCCATGCAGGAACTCATGCAAAAAAGTCGCGAAAAGCCAATGTATCTTTATGTTTTTGGCATCCTAAACGGTTTGCTTCCGTGTGGCTTCGTTTATATTGCCTTGGCGGCAGCGCTAAACACCTCGTCTATTTTTAGCGCAATGTTGTTCATGACGTTTTTTGGATTGGGAACAGTACCACTACTAGGGATGTTGATTCACAGTAAACAATTGTTACGTCCTTCGCGACTGCTAACAACTTTACTACCCACGGCGACTCTTTTGCTAGCAATCGTTTTCATCATGCGTGGTAGTGGCTTAGGAATTCCTTACATAAGCCCAAATCTACAGCAACCTCATAGCTGCTGCTCCGAGTAAAAAAATAGAAAGAATGAACAGGATTTACAGGATAGAAAATTTTTATCCTGTAAATCCTGTTCATTCTTTCTACAATTTTATACTTACGCCTCGGAAGAGGAGAACATCTCGTTTTGCTTGGGAAGTAAGCCGTATTTTTTCATGCGGCTCCATACAGTAACGCGCGATACACCTAAGATGTCCGCTGCCTTAGAACGGTTTCCGTTGGTTTCTTTCAAAGCTTGTATGAGCAGTGTTTTTTCCTCGCAGTCATTCGGCATTTTTATTTCACATGGTGTACTTTTTTCGAGAGGAAGTTCAAAAGGTTCTTGGTTAGGGTTATGATAAATATCTTCGGGAAGATGATAGGGATAAATCTTGTCTTCTGCCAGAACTAATGAGTGTCGCACACAATTTTCTAATTGGCGTATATTTCCAGGCCATGAATAGTCTTTGAGAATATCCATTGTTTCGTCATCAAAGCACAAATCATTGTTACGTGTATACAATTGCAAAAAATATTTTAGTAGAGCTTCCACATCACCACTACGGCTGCGTAATGGCGGGAGATAAATGGAAAAAACATTGATGCGATAGTAAAAATCTTCGCGAAAAGATCCTTCGCTAATCATATTTTTCAAATTGCGATTTGTCGCAGCAATGACACGCACATTCACATCGATTAAATTACTGTCACCTACACGCTCAATTTGTCTTTCCTGTAAACTGCGCAGTAACTTAACCTGCATAGCTCCGGAAAGTTCTCCAATTTCATCTAAAAACAATGTGCCATTATCGGCGAGCTCAAAACGACCTTTGCGATTTCCCACCGCTCCGGTAAAAGCCCCTTTTATATGACCAAATAATTCGCTCTCAAATAAATTTTCTGACAGAGCTGAACAGTTAACAGGGATGAAAGGTCCGTCTTTACGCCAACTGCACTCATGTATTTTTCTAGCAGCTAATTCTTTCCCAGTTCCTGTTTCCCCCAAAATTAAACAATCGACATCACTTTCCGCAACACGCTTAATCAAATAATTCACACGCTGGATACCAACACTATTGCCCATCATCCTTTTTTCGGAGCTTTTCATTATCTTTACCTTGAAAAATAAATAAAACAATGTTAAAAATAAGTGTCGTTAGGGCGGCCATTGATTAAGGTTTGTTTAATATTAAATAACGGTTAATTGGCCACACACCCTATAGTAAAATCTTTTGTAAAAAACGTTTATGTTAAAGTATGAACAAACATTCAATAATGTCTCGATTATGGATGATATGCTATGAATTTCAACATATAGTTATATTTCATTATACATAAGCTTCTTTACAATGTTAAGAGAGAAGTTGATGAAAAGAAAATTTTATACCGATGAGCACATTTGTTTGCAAGCTATTGATATTCTGAACATCGCAGAAGATGCCATCATTTGTTTAAACAACCGTTGGCGTGTCGTTCTTTTCAATAGAGGAGCAGAGAAGCTATTTGGTTACAAAGCCGAAGAAATCCTTAACCAATATATTGACATTCTCATACCTGACGAATTCGTCAAGGTACACCGCACTTACATGGAACAATTTGCCAATGGCAAAAGTAGGTCAAAATCCATGAACCGTCGTAATTCAGTATACGCAAAACGCAAAAACGGCACATTTTTTTCGGCCCAAGCAACTATCTCGAAGATAAAAACGAAAGATAACACCATATTTACCGCCATTATACGCGATATATCGCGACTTGAGTCAATGAAGGAAAAATTGCAGGAGGTAAATAATAATCTTGAGCAACGAGTAAAAGAACGTACAGCAAAACTCCAGGAAGCAAACACGCAACTCAAAAAAGAAGCGCAAGCACGTAAAAAAGCGCAGAAACTTTTGGAAAAAGAATTTCAGGCACGTTTAGATGCGGAAACAGAAAGAGCCGCATCCATACAAATTGTCGAAAAGTCTTCCAAGTTGGCTTCGATTGGGGTTGTGGCTGCGGGAATTACTCACGAGATTAATCAACCGCTTAATGCCATTAAGATAACGGCTGATGGTATTCTCTTTTGGGAAAAACGCAACAAAGGTGTTCTTCCCCAACGCTTTATCGACAAAGTAAAAGATATTTCACAAGGTGCAAACCGCATCAACGAAATAATTCATCACATGCGTTCTTTTTGGGATTCGCAGCGAAATAGAGACAGTAAAGTGAATACAACTGAAGTGATACAAAAAGCATTGTCTCTCGCGAGAGCTCAAATGGGAAGCCATGGAATTACTTTAGATTACACCCCACCCCAAAATGACTTTTATGTTAAGGGAAACCCCATACAACTGGAGCAAATTATCATTAACTTGATCGTAAATGCTATCCACGCTGTCGATGCCTCAGACAAGAAAAATAAGAGCATTGCGCTAAAGACAGTGAAGAAAAAGAATTACGTCCAAATACAAATAATTGATAATGGCACAGGTTTTGCAAGGGGTATATCACAAGAAAGTCTCTTTGATCCATTCTATTCAACAAAAAACGGTTCGGGAATGGGAATGGGACTTGGTCTTGCCATTGTAAAGTATTTTGTCGATAAGTTGGATGGTAAAATACGTTTTTTTAACAATAAATTAGGAGGCGCTACTTTTAACCTAGAACTTCCGATTTACAGTTGTTAAGGGATGGAAATGAGAATATTACTAGTTGATGATGAACCTCTCAGTAGGAAAGCGACAGCACAATTTCTAGAGGAAGAACTAGGTCACGACATCACAGAATGCGAACATGGTCTTGAGGCCAAAGATGTTTTGCGAGATAATAAATTTCCTTTAGTAATAAGTGACTTACGCATGCCGCATATGGACGGTTTGGAATTGTTGAAACATGTTAAGCAAGTGTCGGCCAACACTGATTTTGTGGTGATTACTGGTCATGGAGATTTGGATACGGCCATTAAGGCCTTGAGACTTGGAGCGTATGACTTTATTCGTAAGCCAATTGATGTAGAAGAATTAGCAGCTTCTATATCGCGAAGCATGGAAAGGCAAGCCTTGATCAATGAAAATTACGAATTGAAGCAAAAACAAACCAAAACCAATGTACTTCCACTCGATGCTTTTATTCGCAATGTACAACTACCGCAAAATGGATTCAATTTATACGAAATGGAAGCCACGATCATCGGTAAAGTACTCGAAATGCATGATAATAACAAAAACAAAGCCGCACAGTATCTCGGTATTAGTCCGCAAGCTTTACGCAGTCGTTTAAAATATATATAACTTTAACCAAGTTAGAATTTTCGATATCTCATAGTATCGTTTTTGCTATGGGATATTTTTTGTTTTACAGCGCTGTGCCCATCCAAATCCCACCTATCATTTTTGTGATTTAATGAACGACAAAAACTCCGCAAATACTTCTGGCGCAGACTCTACTTGAGGATAATGCCCTATATTTTCGAGAAGAACCACATTCTCCTTTGTCACAAGTTCCTTGTACCTTTCCGCCATATGTCTCCCCGATACCGGATCATCTACACCGTTAATGAGCTGTAACGGAACATCTGCACTTATCAACGCTCCCACCCACCTATCGCGAAATTTTTTGCGTTCCTCCATGTAGCGAATTAACTTATGAGCTACTTTGTGTCCTTTGTTGTGAGAAATCAACTCCCAAAATATTTTTAACTCGCGATGTGTGGGTTGGGTATTTTTACCAAAAATACGACAAAAACTGCGTGCAAATGAACGAAAATTCAAAAATTCTTTTATGATGACTCCGCAACGACTTGCAAGAAGTGTCTGAATAAGTCGTGGATGATGTGTTTCGGGAAACAATCCACCGTTTAGTAAGCACATCGATTTTATGGTAAATTTGCGCAAAGCTTTACGTGCTAAAAGTTCCTGGGCCACTGTGTCTCCGTAGTCATGCGATAAAATATGCGCAGCACCAACTCCCAGACTGGACAATACATTTTCGTGAAGATCCGCCTGATCCATGATGGAGTAATTGTAATTCTGCGGTTTATCGGAATAACCAAAACCAACCATATCAATTGCAATGACACGAAAATTATCGCAAAGCGATTCCCATATCAAATGCCAATCCCATGAGCATGTTGGAAAACCATGTATGCACAAAACAACTTCGCCTTGCCCTTCATCCACATAAAAAATACGCTGATTGTTATGTGTATAAAACTTGCCGCGATCTTTCCATTCTTCTATATTCACCACTACTCCTAACATTTCATTTCCAATTAACGGAAAAATATTATAAAATAAAAATCTACTCGTTTAAAGCGACTTATATTCTTTTAGAAAGGATGGTCAGTTGAAAAAGTTTATTATTTTGCTAATGGTATGTAGTTGCGTTCTTTTTGCAGAGGACCAAATACCATTTTCTAAACAACCTGTTGAGTTAAATTCAGGTGTTGTGAGCGCAAGCCGCTCTATGGATGCTCCTGTATTTCGTCAAATCGTAAGTATCCCTAACGCACAATGGTTGCGCGTTCATTTTTCTGAATATAACCTTGGTCAAAAAAGTTATGTAAAAATCACATCTCTAAAAGACCATGGCGAGCAAACACTGAATGCTGAACAACTAAAAATGTGGCATGATTCTTCTGCTTACTTCAATGGTAGTCGTGTTCTTGTAGAACTATTTGCAGCTCCACAAGATACCGGTGTATTTATCAATTGTTCTGAAGTATCTGCAGGTGAAGAAGGTGCTGCAGCACGCAGTATCTGTGGAAGTGAAGATGACCGCGTATCTTCTAACGATAAGCGTTCTGGTCGTTTGGTTCCTGTCGGTTGTACAGGATGGATCATTGGTAATGGATACCTAACCGCAGGTCACTGTGTTGACGGACATTCTGTTGAACTTTTAGAGTTCAATGTACCTCCATCAGATGCAAATGGCTCTATTAATCACCCAGCTCCACAACACCAATATCCAGTCACCGGTGTTGTTAAGTACAAAAACGGTGGTCAAGGAAACGACTGGTGTACATTTACAGTCGGACCAAACTCTGTGACAGGTTTGACACCTCTACAAGCACAAAAGTCTTTCTTTAAAGTTTCTAACAGTATTACACCTCAACAAATTAGAATCACTGGTTATGGTGTTGACAACATGCCAAGAGGTAGTACTGGAAGTCGTAATAAAGATAGTCAAACCCAACAAACCCATGTTGGTCCATTTTCTCAACTAAGTGGCAATACACTACGTTACACAACAGATACTACAGGAGGAAACTCTGGTAGTCCTGTTATTAGTGAAACACACAACACCACAGTTGGTATCCACACTCATGGTGGATGCGGAAGTTGGGGCGGAAGCAATGCCGGAACAAGTTTCAAGAACTCTGATCTTGGTAAAGCCATCCAACTACTATCTGAAAATAGTGTTTTCGTAGACAACACTCACCCTTCCGCAACACAAACAGGTGATATTTTCAATCCATACCACTCTATCAGCGATGCTATTGAAAAGAATCAAGATAAATCTATCAATGTTGCTCCTGGTATATACAACGAAAACATCGTTGTAAACAGAGGTGTATCGATTAATGTCATCACAGATGTTGTCGTCATCGGTCAAAGTGTTGAAAGTACTCCTGTAGTACTAAACGCTGTAAACGGCGATAAGGAAATAAATGAAGAAGCAGTACAAGTTGGTACAAATTTCCAAATTGCAAAAGGTGCTAACCTAGTCATCAATGCAAAATCAGTCACCATTTCTTCTAACATTAACATTCCTAACGGAGCATCTCTAACAATTAATATTGTTGAGTAATTTGAAAGGTGGGGTTTTCCCCACCTTTTTATTTCATAACGCCTATGAATAAAATAACACGCCAATCATTGCAACAGGTACAAGACCATACAGAGTACCGTACATGCTCTTTTCACCTACAGCATAACATTTTTAGGCTAAAAGGGTGTATATTCCATCACTGTAGCTTTCGCAGCTGGACAGTGCTCATTTCCCGTTTAGAAAATTGTATGTTTATCAATTGCAATTTCGCCGGAATCAACATAGAGCATCTTATCAACTCCTATTTCCAAAGAGGGTTTATCGAGGATTTGAAAATAACCCCCTATGAAACAAACGCCTTTGAATCATTCCAAGAAGTAAACATCGCCAACTTAAACATATCATGGACCGATAATCGTTACGCCATTATAAATTACCATTACGGCTTTGCCCCTCACCCCAGTCCTCTTACCGAAATTCCCGAGGAGATTTTTGATTTTTCTACACTCAAAGAACTGAATTTATCGAGAAATCAGTTAAGTTCTGTTTCTCCAAAAATCCAGAAACTTAACAATCTACGTTCTCTGAGCTTACGTTCCAACAAACTCAAAAAACTGCCTGTAGAAATTGGTAAGCTCACCAAGCTCGAAGAACTGGACCTGTACAACAACCAAATTGGTTCACTACCCAGCGCAATAGCCAACCTCAAACAACTACGTCTTCTACGTTTACCGTCCTATCGAACATCTATTCCTTTTGAGATGCAGCAGCTAGAAAATCTAGAAATAACCTATGACAGATAGAACATCAAAACACCACTTCGCAATGTGGCAATTTTTTTGCGATTCCGGCCTTATGGTCTTCCTCAATGCAATTGTTCGCCAAATACAACTTGCGTAAATTCGTCAGTTCGCTAATTTCCTCAGGCAAAAATTCGATTCTATTGTCATCTAAAACTAATAATTCCAGTTTGCGTAGCTGCGATATTTCGCACGGAATGACTTTGATGTTGTTTTTATCAAGATACAGTTCTTTCAGATTACTCAACTTCTGAATCTGCGGAAATTTTGCAATATTATTTTCGGAGAGATAGAGTTTCAATAAATTTTGAATGTTCAGTATTGGCAAAGGAATTTTCTCGATTTCACAGTTATCAAAATGTAGCTCCTTTATGTTGTTTGTTTGTAAAAAATCGAATTTGCGATTCTCTGTCAATAAATTACTCAATCGTAGACACTGAATATGCCCGCCTTTAATAAAACTTTTTTCGATTTGCTCCATGATAAATTCACCAAAGCTACAGTTCATAAAGCGGCTATTTTCGACAAATTCAAAACACACACCTTCACTAGGAAATCGACAGTCGATAAAAGTACATCCCTTGATGTGTTCGACAAAATCAATATCAAAAGTACAATTTTCATACCGTGTGTTGTTACGCAGATGCCATATAGTTTTCTTGCTAATTGTTTTTACCATTTGCTTTTCCTAGATTAAGATATTTCAGTTCCTGTAAAAAAGCATGTATTTTTTGAGCAGCGAGTTTGTTGCCTTTGTCATTGTAATGAGTATTTTGTAACAAATATAACACATCCTCACTCTTTTGGAAGTACGGCAATAAATCCAAACAAGGAGTGTTATTTTCGGCACAGTAAGACATCAAAAAATTTTGTGGTAGTCTTAAATGATACTCTCTCCAAGTCACCGCGTATTTTTTTTGTAATTGGTCCTGTAATCCTTTGTCACTCTGAAATTGGTCTGGATGAATCACCATGATGTATTTTGTGTTTATGCTTTTTGTATATTCACGTATTTGATCTAAAACGAAAATAGTGTCTTGCCACCTTACTTTTGCGGGAGAAAGTGGGCGACAAATTTGTAGTCGCTCGTATTCAATAGCCAAAAACGTATCTTTTTTAAAAACCCCTGCACGCTCAACGTTATTCTGTGCTTTATAGTAGTTACGTAGCCACTGAAACAGCACCCAAGAATGTGGACGAAATTTCATGATTCCGCTACGCTGACGAACGCTAATTTCGGCAAACTCAGAAGTATTTGTATCCGGATTGGCAAAATCATTGCCCACGAAAAAGCCATGAACCACAACATCAGGTTGGTACTGTGCCGCAAATTTTTTTAGGACATACAATTGATGGAGAGGTTCATAGCCTCCGGCAGAAAAGTTAACCACTTCGACCTTACGACCATCTTCCCTCAAATACTTTTGCAACAAATAATGATAGTTCTCATGCCCCCCTGCACGACCAAAAGAATCGCAAAGTCCAAGTATTCGCAGAGTATCTTTCGCTTTCTCCTTTGTAATTTTTTGCGGCCACGATGAAGAAATTTCGCGATAAAAAGACTTTTGATCCTCTGGTATTTTTGAATGTAGTAGTAGAGGAAAAAATATCTCCACAACAAATAAACTTCCAATAGTTGCCATGGTAATTAAAGCTATTTTCTG
The DNA here is from genome assembly GCF_009002475.1 of Candidatus Uabimicrobium amorphum. Lineage (GTDB taxonomy): Bacteria > Planctomycetota > Uabimicrobiia > Uabimicrobiales > Uabimicrobiaceae > Uabimicrobium > Uabimicrobium amorphum. The sequence goes on along the minus strand of NZ_AP019860.1, from coordinate 4,798,772 downwards.
GAGCATTTTTTGTGGATGACGACTCCCCAAAAGTGCAAAAATAGAGGTGGCTAAAAATAAAAGCGGTGTGAGGGGATTCACGGTCATTATATCCCACAAACCATCGGCAAGAACAAAAATACCTAGAAGAATAGCGATCGTGGGTATTACTGGGTACATTGTCACCCGTTTATACAGTATCTGCCAACGCTCTTTTTTGATAAAAGTAATGTTTAAAATAACCACATTGACCGTCGCGAAACACAACAGAGTAAAGTAGTCCTGACTATAACGTTCCCATACTTCGGGGACATGGCTCTTGTGTAAAAATAGAAATATTAATACACAGAAACTTATAAAGACAACTGCATAACGTATAAAACTCACTGATTTGTCCTTTTCATTTAGAAATGAAAAATTTGTATTTTCGGTCATGGTCCAGTGACTTAAGAGGTAAGCATTTTTAATAAAAGACTTACAAATTCATGTCATTCCCGCGAAAGCGGGAAACCAGCAATATAAATTCGACTTGAAAACGCCTGGGTCCCTGATCAAGTCAGGGATGACATTGGTTATCTACGTTTAAGTCAATGGTATGGACGGTCACGGTCATGGTCACGGTGACGGTGACGATTACGGCTACGATTATGTATTTGTATAGGTAAAATAACAGATTTACGAGATAGTTGAAAAACGAAACTTCAGATTTCCTAAAAATTTTTCAACACAAACGAATCCTCCCTCGTCTTACTGTAAACTTTTTCATCCTAGTACAGCTTCGCACTTGTATAAAACACAATACCCCACAATTGCAAAAGCTGTACAACTTTATGAAAGGTATATTATGGAAGCTTTTTATGTGGTAGCAGCAGTTGTTGTGTTGTTTTTGATTGCAAGTTGTATTGTTGTTGTTCGGCAAAAAACAGCACAAATCATAGAGGTCTTTGGAAAATTTGAAGCTGTAAAACCAGCAGGACTACAATTTAAGAAGCCGTGGCCTATTGCTTCGTCGGTAGGAACGGTTAACTTAAAAATACAAGAGGTCAAAGATATTGTTGGTGTGAAAACACTTGACAATGCTTTTATTCGCTTTCCTGTCGCAGTGCAGTTTCGCGTTTTAGAAAACAAAGTACAGGCTGCTTTTTATGAGTTAGATCAACCTGTACAGCAAATCAAGTCTTTTGTACTCAACATTATCCGCTCGAAGGCCGCGGGAATGACAATGGCTGATTTGTATACCTCACGAGATGATATTGCCGTTGCCGTAGAAGAAGATCTAAAAAGCAAACTAGAATCCTTCGGTTATGAAATCGTTACTGTTCTGGTAGATGAACCGGAACCAAGCAAGGAAGTGGCCGACGCATTTAACCGTGTCATTGCGGCGAAGCGTGAACAAGAAGCGGCCATCGCCGAAGCGGAAGCTCTACGCATCCGCAAAGTTGGAGAAGCAAAAGCCAACGCCGAAAGCCTCAAGCTAACAGCACAAGCATATGTAGAACAGCGAAAAACGATCGCGGAAGGAATTGGTGACGCGATGAAGGAAATACGCGACGGATTACAGGGTGTCAGTGACCAAGTAATCCTCGAATATTTTGCAGGAATCGATGAGCGCGATGCCATCAGAGACGCTGCAAAGGGTAAAGGTTCCATCATTGTTTTTACCAATAGCAAATCAACAGAAAATGACCCAACGGCTCTCATTAAAGCAATCACCAATCAAATGAAGTCGTAGTTATCTAAGTCGCTTATAGATTCGGTCTATAAGCGACTTAGATCTCATCAATTTTGCGGTAAGTGTCCTTTTTTTATGTATATTTTTGCTCCTTGGTCCTTAGTATAAATTTGTTGCTCGCTCATATGCGGCAAGCGGATCCATGTTCCCTTTGGATAAGAACCTTCCTCATCGTGTATCGTACCTTCCAAGACAAAGATTTCTGCACCCCCCTTTAAAATTTCCTTATATGGCTTACAGTTTGCATCTAGCAAAAGTAAGGCAACGTTTTCCTCTTCGAAATTATGTAGGGGCATAAATTTATACTTCTCTTTTTCCAGCCATGGTTCGGTCAAGGTATCTATCGCAATTTGCTCTTTATCTTCTGTAGAAAATTGATGTAATTTTACAAAAATCACTGCTCCTTCTTTACCAATTTTGGGTGTATGCTCTGTACCGATGGGATTGCGCAGATATGTTCCTGCGGGATATTCACCATGCTCATCGCCAAATATACCGTCGAGAACAAAGATTTCTTCCCCTCCACCATGGCGATGAGATGAAAAATAGCTGTTTGGCGCATAACGTACTATCGTTGTTGCCCTGGCGACCTCACCACCAATACGATCTAACATCATACGTTCCACACCGGCAATCGGCGAATCTTGCCATTTGTAGTCTTCCAGTCTAACCACAACGCGTTTTGTAAAATCACTATTGATTTTCATGATAAACTCCCATAAACTGGTTTTAAATTAATTGCGACCTGCCATCACACCACCATCGACATCCCAAATCGCCCCTGTTACCCAATTGGCATTATCCGATAGGAGAAAATCGATTGTTTTTGCCACATCTTCTGCTCTACCCACGCGTCCAATAGGATGAAATCCATTGAATCCCTGGAGTTCTTGCTCAATTTTCTCAGGTTCGATAAACGCACCGTATATTGGGGTAACAACTACTGCGGGAGAAACAGATTCACACGTATGTTATCATCTCCTAACTCCATTGCTAAATGTTGTGTGAAGGAATGTAACCCTGCTTTTGCCATAGAATATGCCGAAGAAGGTGTCGCTTTTATTGCCTGTTTTGCCTTTAAATATAGAATTCCTAGTACTATTTGGGAAATTGTAGGTGAAAAAACGTATTTACTTTTAGCTCGTGGCTTCGTGGCTCGTGGCTCTTGGCTCGTGGCTCGTGGCTCATGGCTCATGGCTCATGGCTTGTGGTTCGTGGCTTGTGGTTCGTTGGTTTCTAATTGGAAACGTACACCAACGGTATTTAGGAACGGGCGGACACAAGGTCCGCCCCCTACATTAAAAAATCCTACCGTCGAGTATTCGTTTTAGAAATTTGGTATCAAAGTCGCCGTAGTTCTTGCTTCCCAGGCGTACAATCACCAAATTTTTAGACGGAATCACATAACAACGGTTTCCCAAATGCCCCGCCGCGACAAACAAATCTTTTGGTCCTCGTGGATAAATTGCCGGACCAAACAATGAATTGGTGCGCATCTGAAAGAAAAAGCCTAAATCTTTGCGATATTTTGCTGGTACTTCCTGATTTAACCAAAAACCAAAGCCAAATACGGGCATTACTGGTGTGGGAATCGTGCATTGTTTTAATACGCCTTGGGGAATAACCTGCTTGCCTTTCCACTTTCCATCGTCGCGCATCAAAATACCAAACTTTGCCCACTCTCTCGCTGTTGTCCAGCAGCCAAAGGGTAAGGCCGGATTTCCTTGAGAGTCTCTATACCATCCCGAATAGCGAAACCCTATAGGATTAAAAATTTTCCGTTGCATATAACTAATGGGATCTTCTTTGAGTTTTTTCTGCAAAAACGCCCCTAGCACATGATGATGTGTTCCACCATAAACAAAATGAGTACCTGGTTTTTTGGTTGCCGGTAGTTGAATGGCCTCGTGATAGACATCGGGAATTGTTTGTTCTTCTTTCATCATATCTTTTGTTAGACCAAATTTTATTTTTAGGCCGCTCGTAAAATTCATTAAGTGACGCATCGTAATTTTGGCTTTGCGTGGGTCTTTTTTAAACTCGGGAATCGTATCGGCAATTTTGTCGTCAAGACTCACCAGTCCCTCATTCACCGCACACATTCCCATCGCTCCGGTAAAACCTTTTGTTCCGCTCCAAATATGTAAAGGTACTTCCGCAGCGTGCCCATTGTGATACTCTTCAAAAACAATATCATAACCCTGGATAACGATCAGTGCTTTTCCAGCGCGCTTTTTAGAAAAATCAGCAGCAAGGCGGTAATTACGCGACTGCGCACTTGTGGGATACATATTTTTACTAAAAGTGTCATCCACGGGTATTATGTTATCAAAGGTCTTTAGTTGTGCCTGACACGAAACAACAGCGAACATTACGGCAAAAATGTATGCTTTCACTACAATCCCCTTTCAATCTAGCAATCTAATTGCTATAAAAATTTTACAACCATCTCAATGGTACCACTATGTTTATAAAGATTGAAAATATTATTGTCAAATGTGCAAAAAAACACCCGGAGTCTTTTACAACTCCGGGTAAATTTTGAGAGCAATATTTTTTACTGCCCCTTACCTGAAAAAATACTACTCAGGTTTTTCGTCTGTCCAACCCTTAGAACCTTCGATTAAATATAAGTAAAAAGGATCTATATAACCATATTTAGATCCAAGCTCTATATATTTTTGGTTGTCAATACGACCTGCCATATAATGCTCTGTCGCAGTGGCGAGAACTTTTTTGTATGGCGGAGTAGCGCTTTTTGTAAAAGTAACACTCACTTCTAAACTTTTACCATACTTATTTTCCGCTTTGGCCTTCACCACAGAATCTTCTGTTAAAGTAAAAGGACCTTCATAGCGCTGCCATGACTCACCGTCTGTTGTATAAAACACTACTTCAGGCTTGTTTGTTGCGCGAACGTAGACATTTACCTTACCAATAAATTCACCACCATTTGGTGAAATAGTGATCACTGGTGGCGCAGGTTTTGGTGGTTTATTGGTTTTTGTGTTTAGAAACGATGCGAAGCCGTTAAAAACATTTTTGTCTTTAATGATTTTTTCGTGTCCTTCTAATCCCCAACCTAAATTATAACCACGATTAAAGTCTGCTCCTTCCAAACGACCCGTTTTCGGATTTTGCATATCGACAAAATCCCCTTCTGCCCAGACAGCGACATAAGTAATTTGATCGTTATCCAGTTTGCTCACTTTTTGGTAAGGACCTTTTTGTGAAGAACCTTCGCTAGAACCATATGGAGTATCATCTTTGACACCATCTAAACTATGGATCTTTGCTTCAAATGCACCACCGGTCTGAAACTCACCAACAGAAAATGCACCTAGTCCATAGTTACCTGCCGCCATGGTAACAACGGTTCCCACCGCGTCAAAACGACGTAACGACTTGTCCCAAGACCCATCTTCACGAAGTCCCATCAAGTAAGACTTCACTAACGTTCCGCCTAGAGAGTGAGAGATGATATCAACTTTTTGTACATCGAGATATTCACGTACGGCATCAATAAAACTGCGTACATCGTTGATGTTATTACGATGAGGATCAGGAAGTTCTGCATCAGAATTGTCCGGACCTAGATAAGAAACGGCCCAAATTTCTGAATGATTATATCCTTTTTCCTTGAGAAAAGAACGCAACTTCAGCATCCCCCATTGTGGGTGATGTGCATTGCCGCCATTCCCGTGTAAAAGGATAACAGGGTTTTTGCTAATGGCTTTGCGATTTCCTTCACGATCTAAGGAGTGATTCCCCCCAAATCCAGAAAGAGCAGATCCATAACCATTACCTCCGCTATCATAAAGCTGTGGGAAATCTTTGGGAAAACCATCGATATCTTCCGCAGCAGGAAAAATAGCGAAAATAAACAAGCTAATACTAAATAAAACTATTTTGTTCACGTAACGACCTCCGAAACATATTCCTATAGGTGTGTGTTAATTACATCGTTAATCGTGTGTTAATTCCACTATATCACAGAATGATAGACAATAAAAACTATTTTCGCTCCACCAAGGTAAAACTTTGTTTATAAACAATTACATATTCCACCGCAATCAACAATCCACGTGTGCGAAATGCCTTTTCCCTTAGCGTTCATGAACCACTAGTTGTAACTTCCCCGGAGTAATCACCACAGAACGACGTTTCATTTTTAACTTAGTATTTTTGAGCTTGATGGAAAATCGCCTCAAAATAGTTGCCAAAACAAGCTTCATTTCATAGGTGGCAAAGGCAGCTCCTATACATTTCCTCACTCCACCACCGAATGGCAAAAATTCATACGGTGAATACTTGCGTTCGATAAATCTTTCGGGACGAAATTCTTGGGGATTTGGATATAGATCCTCTCGGTGGTGAGTAAGAAAAATACACGGTGCCACCAATGTTCCTTTTGATAAATGGTAGCCGTTCACCGTGTAGTCTTGCTGTAGGCGCCGTGCGACAATAGGAATAACCGGATTGAGTCGCAAAGTTTCCTTACACACCGCATCAAGGTACGGCAAACGCGAGAGAGTTTTCGCATCCCACTCATCTACACTGTCTAACTCTTCACAAAGTTTTTGATAAACTCGTGGCGTCTTATCTAACCAATATAAAGCCCATGCCAAAGCAGTCGCAGTAGTTTCATGTCCCGCAAGAAGAGCGGTAAGAAGTTGGTCGCGAATCTCTGGCGGTTGCATTTTGCTTCCATCTTCATAAGTGGCGTTTATTAACAAACTCAAAATATCTTCACCAGATTCGGTGCTATGTCCTTTGAGTTCCTCATAGATAAGATCGTTAAATTTACGCATATCATTTTGAAAGCGTCCCCAACGACTAAATCGTCCTAAATCTTTCTGTAGCACCGGCAAAAATAACACAAGTGCACCAAATCCGTCCATATGACGCAGTAAAGCCAGAATAGCCTTTTTGTAAGTAACAAATTTTTGTTGATCTTCAATACCAAAAACAACTCGTAATATAACTTCGAGAGAAATTTCTTGTAAATAGTTGTCTACGGCAAAAGGCTTACCCACGGGCCACTTATCCATTATTTTTTCGCTAATATCTTGCATAAATTGTCCATAGTGGCGCATCCTCTCACCATGAAAAGGCGGAAGCAACAAGCGACGCTCACGCAGATGGCGCTCCTGGTCTAGAATTAGCAAAGAGTTCTTTCCGAGAAAAGGTTCCAATAAACTATTGCCTTCGCCAGCAAATAAAACATTTGTGTCTCCCAAAAAAATTTCGCGAATAGATTGTGGATCACTAAACATGACTACTTTGCCAAATCCGAGAAATTTTAATCTTATCGGACTAGAAAACCGCTCAGCACATCTTGTTAAAAAAGGATACACGCGAAAAAACCAGTGGAAAGTTTGCACAAAACTTGGCATCCTTGGCCCTTTGGGATAATCATATTTTTTGGACATAACATTTCCTAATCGAAAATTTAGGACAAATTTTTGAAAATAACTTTTCATAAAACCAGAAATCGTTATAATGAGAGTAATTCTAATTTACCAATGTAAAATAGAGATTTGAAGCTGGAAATGTAGAAACAACATTTCCGGCTTTTTTTGTTTGTAGATATAATCTTTACACCACTTTTGCATCTTCACATCTACATTTGCAAAATATACGGAAAATATACGGCAAACATTTTACATTGCCTTGCCAAAAAGATATAATAACGTGAAAATAAATATGATGAAAGTAGAAATATTTAGAGAGGAGTTAAACAAATGATAGGCTACGTAACTTTGGGTACCAATGACCTTGAAAAAGCGGCAAAGTTTTACGATGAATTGTTCGCAGAAATGGGTGGTAAACGTTTTATGGAAATGGAAACATTTATCGCGTGGGTTGTAGCTCCTGGGAAACCGGGGTTGGGAATCACCAAACCATTTGACGGAAACCCTGCAACAGTAGGCAATGGTACCATGGTTGCATTGGAAGCCACATCAAAAGAAGATGTGCAAAAAATTTACAACAAAGCCATCGAACTTGGAGCGCAGGACGAAGGTAAACCTGGTCCACGTGGCGATGATGGTTTTTATGCTGGTTATTTTCGCGACTTAGATGGCAACAAACTCAATGTATTTTATTATCAAATAGGGTAAGAGGCATGAGTCCTGGCAAAGCCAGGACTCATAACGTTTATAAATAGATTTGACGATATTACTTATAAAACAACTCTAATCTTTGACGAATATTCTTTAACTTTTTTTCTTTTTCCTCTTCTTCCTCTTCTTTGAGATTCTCCCATACTTTGATTTGCAATTCAATCAAGTTGACATTCCACGGATTGATGGCAAGTCCCTCTAAAACTATTTTTTTACACTCAGAAAATTTTTGCATCTCAAAAAGAACTTTTGCTTTCCACGTTAAATAGTAGTCATCTCTGCTTTCAACAAGAACTTGGTCAATACACTGTAAACTATTTTCATATTCACCGAGTAAGTAACATATAATTGTTTTTTCAAAAAGATAATCGCTGTCTCCGGGATCAAATTTGAGCGCTCTTGAGATCAAAAATTTACAGTATTCGAGATCGGCAACCTCATTGTAAGATTCCGCCACATGCTCGCGATATTCTAAGATATCAACTCCGTGTTGTAGTTTGATTTCTTTTGCAGAAGATGCCGTCGAACATCCCCAAGCTGCTGCTTTGTGCAGTTTTTTTGTAAATTTTTTCAAGTATTTATCTACATTTTTTTTCCTAGTGGGTAATTTTATATCGCCACGTGAAGCGACATGGCGTACTAGACTAAAAGTAGCGGCTTTTCTTACCTTAAGCAACTTCTCTTTTTTCAAAACATAGATAATTTTCTTTTTGTAATCATCAAATAATAAACTCAAACCTTCCACAGAACTAATACGTAGATAGGGATCTTTACTATTCAAATTTCCAATAAAAACAGGTGTCATGACACCGTGTATGGTACGCGCAAAGGCTTCGGGTAGCTTTAAAGTTATCGGAGCCTGGGGAATCACTTTGAATAACAATGAACGCATAAAAGCAAAACGTTCCTGGCCGTTGTTGGGCAAAACCTTGATGTTATTGATATCACTAATCTGCTGTATCATTCCAAAAGGAGAATGGACTAGATTGTGTATACTAGTTAAAAATACTATTTGTGCCATCCACGATGCATTTTTTCGTGAAGCATATTCAAGACACTCATTGGGTTCTCCCAGCATTTTGATCGCATTCAACAGTAAATACTCAAAATTTTGATACTCGGGTATATCTGTCGCCAACAGTTGTCGTGCTTTTTCTACGGCGGGCTTCCAACCAGCATAACCGCTGGCAAAAATAGCAAAGCACTGCATAATTTTATCGTCCGGTCTCGTCCAGATTTCAAACCTAGGCTTCTGCTCTGCCATCATCCGATCTCTTTTTCCCAAATCGCGAAAACCAATCCAGTTGTCGGAGTTGATCTCCACCGTACCTTCCATATGAGAAATAATAGGCTTCCAAAACTTTACGAGTGCATAGCGACGTAATCCTCGGTCCCCCTCCATAGTTTGCTTTAGTAAAATATTTTTTGCGGGTTCATACCCAAAACGCAACCACAAGTGATTTGCTACCGCCAAACGTACTTGCACGCCAATGTTCTCATCGAGCAATTTTTTTACCTTTTCGGGCACTGCCTTCTTGCCAAAATGCTCAATGGCCAAAACAATCGCAGGTATATCATCACTATTTTTCATGCGAATAATTTTATCAATTTGTGTCAGTCGCTTCTCGATGCTCTTCCCAGTAAAAGTCAAACAATAAAGACTAGTTACTGGATTAGAAGAGCAGTTACGTTGCAAAACTTTGTACGCGTTAATCGTTTTCATTTTTTTTAACGCACGCGCCGCAAAATAGCGTATAATCCTATTCTCATCAGGATTTCGGAGTATCTTTTCCAGAAGAGCGCTACTATTTTCTTGCTGATACAGATCTTTAAGGGCTCTTTGATCGTACAGTAAAAAAAGGCGCTTGAGAAAATACGTCATTTCCTGCATCTTTATTTTTTCATGCTGCTCGAATATTTTGCTGCTGACTTTGTACAACTTCGCTTTTTCTAGTCGTTGCCAAACATCTGGCCAATAGGCCATAGTCTCCAAACCAGACTCTGCCATACGTAAAACTTGTGCCGAATATTTTTTTGTTGAAGAATATCAATGAAATGATCAAGTGATTTTGTGTCTAACGGCGCAAATTGTGGCTTTACAATTCCTTTGTACAATACGCGTTTTTGTTCAGCTAAAAGATCTTGATCAACTGCGGCGTATATTCCCTTTAAATGATTGATCATCCGGTAAGCAAACTTATGGTGATCTTTTGGATTTTCGGAAGAAATGACGATGTTTAAAAAATAACCGACATAGGAGTGTCCATGGTTATAATTCTTTGTCCCAGCGTCTAATTGCGAAAGTTTTACAAAATCATTGTAGCTATTCTCGTAGTCTCCCAAATCATAATATGCTTGTCCTCTATATTTATAGAGTTTCGCTTGCCAGGGTTGCTCGTCAATACAAATACTCAACAGAGGTATCGCTTGTTTCCACGCTTTTCCTTGCAGAAGACACTGCGCCAGGCGAAAACACCTGTGATAATTTTTGGCATATTTTTCATTCGCTTTATTCAAAAATAGAATCGCTTTAGAATACTCTTCTTTAAAAAAATAGCTTGACCCCAATAAGAAAAAACCCTTTTCATTTGTCGTTTCTTCAAGAGATTTTATTGCCTCATCATATATTTTGAGATGGAAAAAACTTTCCCCCATATAACCAAGCGTCAGACGTTTACTTTCTTGCAAACTTTTTTTTGCATATTTATCATCAGACTCTAAAGCAAGATATTGTCGATCAATAAAATTTAGCTGTTTCTCAAACTCATCAATGGCATCTTCATACATCTCATTTAGAAAAAGTAATTTCCCTCTGAACAAAAAGTCATTCTTGGGAGGTGAAGCAATTTTTTCGTACGTTTCAAGAGCTTCTCTTTGCCCCATTTGGTACATAATATGCGCCAGTTGGTAGTTGTAGTCGTCTTCACTCACTGACAACTTTCTGAGTTGCTGCATTGCCAAATTGTACTGCTTGTTTTTTACGTACTCTTGAAATTTTCGCGACCGTTCTTCAATATTTTTGTTGTACTCGCTTAACAAATGTGCCTGGTATTTTTGTCTAACAAACAAAATGGATATAAGCGTAAAACATAATATCAGTGCAATATAACATGGCTTTTGGTACTTACTCCACTTTTTGCGCAGAAAGTACAGCATTTCACTTTGAGGATTGAGATATTGTTGTAAGTCAGCGATAAGCTCTTGCATCGTTGCGTAGCGTTTATTTTTTTTCTTTTCCACAGCTTTCAAACAAACGTCTTCGAGTATTTGTGGAACCTCATCGTTGACTGTTGTGGGGCGTACAGGTTTTTCGTTAATCACGTTGTATAGAACATTCATCGTACTATCCCCAGCAACCATTCTGTGCCCACACAGCACTTCGTAAAGAATCACCCCAAAGGAATAGATATCCGAACGTAAATCTATTTTACGACTACCATTGGCTTGTTCAGGAGACATATACAAAGGCGTACCGATAGACTCGTGTGTTGCTGTGAGCGACTTACTGGTACGCATTTTCGCCACTCCAAAATCCATTAAATATGGCGTACCATCTTTTTTTACAATGATATTGTCTGGTTTTAGGTCGCGATGGATAATGTCTTTTTCATGTGCATAGTGAATTGCTTTCGCCACAGCGATCATCATTTCTACGCGCTGAGAAATAGAAAGCGAACTTGTTTCTAAATGGTCTTTTAAGGTTTGCCCTTCGATGTACTCCATCACCATAAAAAGTTTACCATTATACACCGAGCTGTTGTAAACTTTGACGATATTTGGATGATCTAGCTGGGCGGTAATCTCTACTTCGCGTAAAAATCGCTTCGATATTTTGGAATTTCCTGCTGATGAAATCACTTTGACAGCAAGGTTGCGATTGAGCTGCGGATCAAAAACTTGATAAACAACCCCCATCCCACCCTCGCCAAGTTTGCGGATGATTTGATATTTTTTGAAATATTCGGTTAACTCATCGGAAATACTTTTTAACATACTTGTCTCCATATCAAGAATGCTCTGGCACTTTAAACGGTATGTGTGATTATCGATATTATCACAACTTAATATAGATAACAAGTTATAGCTAATAGATTATAGATTATTCTCCTATAACACTATTCATGTCATCGTCAAAATCAAAATACAACTGCTGAGAATTGACATCTTCAAAACTAGAAACACTCACACCAGCGAGGCGAATAGGGGTTTCTCCCACTTTTGTTTGCTGCAAAAGCAAGGATATGGTTTCGTATAATTCGTGGGCCGACATAAAGTACCCTTCTTTTGTACTACGGCGCGTGATGGTTTGGAAATCGTGGTACTTGATTTTTAGCGTCGCTGTTCTAGCACGCAAATTTTGTTTGGTGATTGCGCGAAATACGTTTTGTGAACATTCACACAAATACGTGTGAATTTTTTGCATGTCGGTAATATCATCGGAAAAAGTAGTTTCGCGCCCATAAGATTTACGAATGCGATCGGCAACTACCTCACGCTCGTCCACCCCACGCGCAATGTTATGCAAATGAACGCCAAATTTACCAAAGTGATCGATGAGAAATGTCAACGGTCTTTGCGACAAATCAGCGATGGTTTTAATTTGTAAACGCTGTAACTTTTCGTTGGTAATCTTCCCAACCCCTGGAACTTTAGAGACGGGAAGTGGATGAATAAACTTCAATAGCGATGGGGGCGCAACAACACACAAGCCATCGGGTTTATTATAATCGGACGCAATTTTGGCGACGAATTTGTTTGGCGCAACGCCTGCAGAAGCGGTGAGATGTGTCGTTGCCAAGATTGTTTTTTTTATATGTTGCGCTACACGCGTCGCGCTTTCATCATGCAACTTATTTTGCGTGACATCGAGATATGCCTCGTCCAACGACAGTGGCTCCACCATGTCAGTTACGGTGTAGAAAATATCACGAATTTGCCGTGAGACCTCGCGATATTTTTCCATGCGTGGACGTATAAAAACACAATGAGGACAGCGCTTATATGCTTCGCGACATGGCATTGCCGAGCGAATACCGTACTTGCGCGCTTCATAATTTGCCGTAGCAACCACACCACGGCTGTTTGGTTTGCCACCCACGACAACAGGTGTGTAACGCAATTGCGGATGATCGCGTATCTCTATCGCGGCAAAAAACATATCCATATCAATGTGAATAATTTTCTTGATTATGTGTCCCAATCTATATCACCTATGACTACTAAAGTTGCAAAAATAACCACAAATTTGTATGATAACAAAAATAGGCAAAATGATTCATGTAAAATCCGCCTTTACACATGTGCATTTAAGAATGAATGTACCTCTATTTTGCGAGGAGCACCCCTTGAAAAAAAATATTTATTTTACGATTGCGTTGTACATTTTTATTGCGCTTACATTTGCGCAAAAATCAGAAGAGTTGCACGTGGTGGGAGTATACGAAGGGCATTATTCTCCAGGCGTAACCCACGGTGTGCAAGAAGACCCGCAGGACCCCGAAAACAACATCAATGTCCATCCCGCTGGAAAAGTGGAAATTGTGATAAAAAACACCACAAACGAAGCCCGCACCATTACCATTGCTCTATGCGCTCACGAACCGGTAAATTGGCATGTAAAGTGTCCTAAAAACGTTGTCGTAAGAAGAGTGATCTTGGGTGGTGCCTATGAGCAAAAAGTGGCGGGCATTCCTATGAGCACACCTATTTACACAGGTTCGTTTTATTGTCATCAGAGAAAAAGTCAAAACTATTACAAAATGGTCCAAGAGCTAAAGTCCTTCACCATCTTACCTATTTCTAGCTTTCAAGGACGATATCGCGGCAAACAATTTTTTATCAATGCCGCTGCGATAAAACGCGCGCAGCAGCTACAAGAATACGATTACAATGAAGAACTACACATTATAGGTGCCTACCAGGGCAAGGTGCCCCAAGAAAAAGAACTTATTTACAAAAGGAAAATGTTACAATATCATCGTGAAATACAAAAGCAAAGACAAGCGGAAAAACAAAAAAAGCAAGGAAAAAAAACCACCATAAAAATCAAAAAAATACTCCCTCCGCAAAAACCTCAAGGTGTTATAGATGTATTCGTAAAAAATACCATATCCCAACCACAATTGGCCGTCTTAGTCCTTTGTGCCTATGATCGCGTACGGTGGAATATCAAATTAGACAAAGATGTCGCCATAAAACAAATCATTCTCGGCGGCTATTATGATCCAGAAATCACAGGTATTACCGATGATGTTCCCGTATACAAAATTGCCTCTTATGTTTACAAACGTCCTAGTAAAAACTACAACGAAACCATAAAACATATCAAATATTTTTCGCAGTTACCTATTTCTGGTTTTCAAAGTAAATACACCGGGAGTTCTTTTTACGTAAATCTTGGTGATGGTGAGCATTTCAGAAATGTAGAAAAACAAAAAATCATAGAACGCGAATCCATTATACTGCCACCCGAGTTAAGCAAAAAAGTAAACGAGTGGCTCATGAAAAGTAAGTATGTTGTCGATAAACAGAAAAACAGGTCTTATACATTCCAAGGGAAATTACGCTGCTACGATGAAAAAAATATGCCAATAGCGGTGAAACAAATAAACAAATACCTTCCCAAACCAAGCCATCCGCGAGGTCTAGCGTTTGACAGCAAACGACGCAAACTCATTTTAGTGACACTAGGCGGTGTCGGCTATATGTACAACTACAATGTGGATACACAAGAGTGGAGTCTTGTACGCAGTATGAAAAATAAAGATTTTGTCGCGATCACCTATTCAGAAGAAGAAGATTGTGTGTATGCTTTTCCTGCCGCATTTGGCGACAATATGGTAAGTTCAATACAAAAAATGTCTTTTGATGGGCGCATGATTGGTACACTCAAGTTAACGGAACCAATCATTGTCGAAACATTTGCCCAAGTTCAGATGAAAATATTTTCTAACTATTTAGTCATTACCACACGAGGAAAATCTTACGTAGTCAATATAGAAAGCGGTATAACTCGTGAAATGCGCAAGTAGTTGTTTTTTGCCAGTATGCGATGCCCCCTCAATCGGCTTCGCCGATTACTCCCCCAGTGGGCTGACAAGAGTAGGTTTTTGTTAAATACAGATAAATAAAAGAGATAAAAGCTTTTACACTAAAAAATCTCAAGGTTGTCATCCCTGGCTTGACCAGGGACCCAGGCGCTTTCAAGTCGAATTTATATTGCTGGTTTCCTGCTTTCGCAGGAATGACACCCCTGGGAAAATTTAGTTTGAGGCAATATCTGTTTTTAACTACAAGTACTTTTTATCAAATGTTTTACAAAAAACCTACCCCTAACAGCCCCCAGTGGGGGAGCAATCGGTGCGCAGCACCGATGTGGGGGCATCGCATACCAACTAAATATCACTAAATTTGCACACAAACAGACTTAACTTCGGTGTACAACTTCAGAGCCTCTTCGCCCATTTCGCGACCCCAGCCAGACTGCTTGTAACCGCCAAAAGGCATCGCCGCATCAAACACATTGTAGCAATTTACCCACACAGTTCCGGCCTTAATACGTGCGGCAAGACGGTGCGCTTTACTAATATCTTGTGTCCAAATTCCCGCAGCAAGTCCATAAATGGTGTCATTAGCCACACTGGCAATCTCTTCAATATCATCAAAAGGCATCGCCGTAACAACAGGACCGAAAATCTCTTCTTGTACAACCTTCATATCAGGCTTAGTGTTCACAAGAACGGTAGGCTCAACAAAGTAACCTTGTTCCCCATGGCGCTTTCCACCGGCAAGAGCTTGCGCTCCCTGAGATGCACCCGACTCCAAGTAACTACAAACGCGACGCAATTGTTCGTCAGACACCAAAGGCCCCATTTGCGTATCGCCTTCCATACCCGCTCCTAAGCGAATTTTCTTTGCGCGTCCGGCAACACCTTCGGCCACTTGATCAAAAACCTCACGTTCCACATACAAACGCGATCCTGCACAACAGCACTGCCCGTGGTTGAAGAAGATCGCATTCGCCGCCGCCGATGTTGCGTACTTCAAATTAGCATCCTTGAAGACGATATTCGGAGACTTTCCACCCAATTCAAGTGAAACTTTTTTCAAGTTGCCCTTCGCCGCATCTAAGATGAGCTTACCTACTTCTGTAGAACCCGTAAACGCCACCTTATCTACATCAGGGTGTGCGGCAAGCGGTGCACCAGCTGCTTCGCCGTAACCGGTTACAATATTCACAACGCCTGCAGGGAAACCAGCTTCCACAATCAACTCGCCCAGACGCAACGCACTAAGAGGTGTTTGCTCCGCAGGCTTCAATACAACTGTACATCCCGCAGCAAGTGCCGGACCCAGTTTCCACGCCGCCATGAGTAGTGGAAAATTCCATGGAATGATTTGCCCGACGACACCAACGGGCTCGCGCAATGTATACACAAAATGTTGCGCCTTTGCCGACTTCGGAGTAGAAATGGGAATGGTGCTACCTTCGATTTTCGTCGCCCAACCCGCCATATAACGGAATAAATCCGCAGCAAGCGGTACATCGGCAACTTTGGCGACGTTATATGGTTTTCCATTGTCCAAAGACTCTAACTGTGCCAGTTCATCCAGGTTTTCATCGATGAGATCTGCCAAACGCCAAATGAGTTTCCCACGGTTGGAAGGTGTCATACTATGCCACTCGTTGCCTTCAAACGCTTTACGCGCTGCTTGTACCGCAGCATCAATATCTTCTTTGTTTCCCGCAGCCACTTTCGCAAGCTCTGCTCCTGTCGCAGGATTGTAGACTGGTAAGGTTTCTCCTGAAGCCGACGCCACCCATTCGTTGTTGATGAGTATTTTCTTTGGTTCTTCGGTAAAGGATTGTACTTCTTTTAAAACTTCCACTTGCATTTTATCCACCTATCTATGGGATGTCATCAATTAAAGAAATACTTTCCTTACAGTGTCATCCCGCACTTGATGCGGGATCCACGCTTCTTAAGTAACAACGAAAGAAAAATTTTTCATGCAAGAAAAAAAGCTTGTCTTTATTGCGTTTGGCACTTTTATTTGTGGATTCATGGTCAAGCCAGGAATGACACTATGTGTATATTTTCTCTACATTTGATGAGTTTAACTAATTGATGACACGCCCTAACAAAAGATTTGTTTTGCAAATTTTACAGTGTTTTGTTGTAACACATTGTTACCTACATTATAAACATTTGCGTAGATACTTGGCGATGAATTTTTAAAGTTTGTGGAGGAAATATTGAATGGGACTGCTTAAGAGGAAATAAATTTGAGGTTAGTTTTGATTGCTAGGGCAACTAGCAATCAAAGCGGCATTGTAACTACTTTTTGCGGCGGTATCCGATGAGTAAAGAGAACCCTAACAACATCGCAATGTAAGTTGAAGGTTCGGGAACAGCCGCAGATATCCCTAAAACTGTTGCGCTCCCAAGGTTAACAAGCCTGTCAGTAGCAAAATTACCAAAGATTTGGTCAGAGTCTATTTGAAGCTGGGCAACAAGAACATTACTGTCATCAACAATCGCTTGAAGAAGATCATTAATGTCGTTGGCGTCACGTCCTGTTAAGTCGATACCGTCTATAGTTATAGAATTTTCGATATTCACAGGGCCCGATTCGAAGACTTGGAATACACCGTTTGTAGTTCCTACTTGGTTAAAACGAACTATCAGGTTACCATCATCTGCAAGATTGGTTAAAGTTTGTCCGTTAACTCTCCATATTAATCCTTCACCAGATCCCTGTGTTATGACAGTTTCAAAGCCAGCTAAACCGCCACCACCAGAACCTGTAGTATTGGTTAGAGTAGCAAAATCCCCTGTAAATTCGACCTCAAGGCTAGTGATAACTGTACCAGAGGGAATAGTTGTAAAACCACCAGAGGCTCCATTTTCAAAAGTGGCACCTGCAGGATCTATTTGGATAGAAGTTGCCCAGCAGAAGTTCGCCATCATTATGATAGAAAATATAGCTATTTTTCGCATATGTACTCCTTATTCTAGAAATTTTATCGAGTATACCTTATTAAGTTTTATGGTGTAGCATTTCCTTTTTAGAGCCTTAATATACTACAAACATATAATAGTACAAAATGGCTATTTAAGACCATATTACAATCTTAAGCAAATCCTTACTAAAAATCCATATCAAAACTATAAAAAATAAAATTATCACAAAAGTATAAAAACCATAATTTCTAAAAACAAAAAGAACAACTTATAGACAAAAAAAGATGCAAAAACCCACATTTTTAATATTGATTTTCAAATATTCCTTCAGCGTAGAAGCATGATAGTGCTGTGGTGCCTCCACAACCAGATTCGTATCCAAAAAAATCCAGACCCCAAATTGCACTTCAAACACATAGAATCAAATGAAAAATCCGAAATTCTATTACCAACCGTCGCAAAATATTGTAAAATATTCACCGCAAATAGCTGAGCAATAGTATAAAATATTTTCCATTATGATCGAGGAACGGCAAATGCAGCAACAAAAATGGGATGGTAAATCATACGGGACACCTTTGGGTTATAAGATATTCATCTACAGTCTACGCCTTTTTGGACTGCGTTTTGCCTATGGGCTATTGTTTTTTGTGTGTTGCTACTACTATATGTTTCGCCCCAAAAGTCGTCGATCTACTGCGCAATTGCGCAAGATCTATGAAAACTGGGAACAAAGCGACAAACAAAAACTCGGTTTATTTTTTCCCTTCAAACGCATTTTTGTGTTTGGCCAGGTATTGATAGATCGCGTTGCGGTATTTTTTGGCATCAAATTTCACCTCGAAGCTCATGGAACCGATTACTTGGAGAGTTTAGAAAAATCAGGAGGTATTATCCTCGGTTCGCATTTGGGAAACTGGGAAGCGGGCTTATCGATTCTAAAGGACAAAAAAGACATCCACACTCACGTAGCGATGTCGGTGGTTGCCGGAGACTTTTTGCAAAAGATGCTGCGGCAAAAGGCAGATAATTTTGTGTCAATCATTTCCCTAGACGCGCAGCACGATAGTTTGTTTCAAATTAAAAACCGCCTCCAAGAAGACAAAATAGTCGCCATGCATGGGGATCGTTACTTTGGCAAAATGCGTACTTCTGTCGGTGAATTTCTCGGTAAAGACGCGCACTTTCCCGTGGGGCCTTATATTCTTTCGGCGACGCTTGGCAAAAAAATTTGCTTTGTTAGCGTCGTAAAAACAAAATGGAATGCCTATAAAGTTGTATGCAGTGAACCACTGCAATGTGTGTGGGACAAAAAATATACGCGTGAAGAACAACTGAAGAGTTGGTTGCAAAAATACATTGATTTTACCGAAAAAAATCTGGTGAAATATCCCGAACAATGGTTTAATTTTTACGACTTTTGGGCGCAAAAGTGAAACGATTCCACTTGTTCTCATTGTTATTGATTGTCGTGGCTGCTGCCATAAATAACACCACATACTACTTTTTGATATTCATTTTGTGGTTCATAATATTAAATATAGGCGTTTTTTATCTGCGTTCGCGTGTTTTCATCGACGGTATTCCGCGCAAACGCATCCCTGGCAAAATAGTATTGACCATTGATGATGGCCCACACCCGAACTTGACGCCTGATTTACTTCAATTGCTCGGCAAGTACCATTTTCAGGCAACATTTTTTGTCATTGGCCGCGATGCCAGCGAATACCCACATTTGATTAAGGAAATCTGTGATCGTGGACATACGATTGCGCATCACAGCTACCGCCATGTGCCGTGGTTAAATTTTATGTTGCGTCGTGGTTGGGAACAAGAGTTTACAAAAACGCACCGTGCTTGCGAACCGTACATAAAAAAGAAATGGTTTCGTCCACCTTATGCTTTAATGTCACCACATTTGGCAAAAGTATTGCAAAGTGGCGGCTATGAACTTATACTTTTTGATATTCGCGCCCTTGATTTTGGCAATCGCCGTACGGAAAATCTGGCGAAACGCCTTTTAAAAACAGTAGATAAAGGTGGCGTTGTTCTATTTCACGGAAAAATGCCTGAAAACTACACGGAATTTTCCAAAAAACAATTGCTCGAAGAACTAGATATTTTTTTTAATGCCCTACAAAACAAAAGCGATGTTGTCTCTTTAGATCATTACCTGGAGTTAACAAATGGCCCCTAAAAAAAAGTGGCGCACCATACTACGAAGATTACTATACTTTTTTACTAGCGTGTGTGTTTTGTTGTGTATCTTTTTCGCCTTCGTCGAAGAACTTTTTGAATACACTCCCCCGCACATCGACAACTTAGAACAAAGGTTAGCCTCTTTACAAAAAGTTCAAGTTCACGAGACGCATAGCCAACTTGCCAATTCGTGGAGTAAACGCGAACAAAATCTACTATTTCTCATGGCGAAGGGCGACCCGTTCACCGTAGGTTACACTTCGGGCAAACTCGTCGGACAAATTGCTCCTAAATTAGAAGACGCCCTACTACAACGCGTGGAAGAAATTGTCGGAAACACTTCCTTGATATGGATGTTCCGCAAAGTAGGCTATGTCATCTACTCTGATTTACAACAATACTTCTCGAATGACATACTACAGGAAGTCTACGGATACTCGCTAGCGGTTCCCGATAAACATCCCGAGTTGGGTTCGTCGTATTTTCGTGCGCTAAATTACCAAGCGGCTCATGACACAGGGCATCGCGTTTTAGAAAACGTATTGTCACTACAAGGATGCACTTCTTTTGCCGCATGGGGCGAAAGTACCACAAACGGAAATTTAATTATCGGACGCAATTTTGATTTTGAAATAGGAGATGTCTTCGACCGCTTTAAAATCGTACAGGTTGTGATTCCCGATAAAGGCATACCTTTTCTATCCGTAAGCTGGCCAGGAATGAGCGGAGCAGTTTCTGGAGTCAACAAATATAAATTAGCGGTGACCATCAACGCCGGAAAATCTGATCATGTAAAATGGAAAGCAACACCCGTTACTATTGTGGTGCGTAAAATTTTGCAGCACGCAAAAAATATCTCTGAAGCAGCATCTATTTTAAAAAAAAGCAGCACCTATGTTTCCGAATCGTTTCTCATTGGTGATGGTAAAACAAACGAAGTGGTCATTATTGAAAAGAGTCCTAGTATAACGCGCATGCGTCGCGCAAAACATTTTTCGCAAGCCATTGTTTGCGCCAATCACTTTTTTGCCAAAGAGTTCGCTTCACATCACAATCATCAGATTTTTGTTCGCGAAGGAAGTTCGCCAAAAAGATTAGAACGCATGCGTGAACTCATCAAAAATTCTTACGGGAAAATCGATCCCCAAGTCGCGGCTTCCATACTACGCGATACAAAATTAAAAAATAATGAACAAATTGGACTAAGCCACCTCCACTCGATCAATCCTAGCATATGTTCGCACTCGGTTATTTTTGATTTAACCGCCGGAATTTTATGGATAAACAGTGGTCCTAACCAATCCGGACGTTACTTACCTATTTCCATTAACGATATTTTTACACAGCAACCGCAAAAAAGTTTTATTTTGGATGAACAGATCATAGACGCTGATCCACTTGTTTCTCCTGAAAAAGTTTCACAACTTGTCTCCTGGCGGCAAAATGTTCGTCTATGGAAACAAAAAAAAGGGCAACTGGAGAAAATCGTTGCAGAAATGCACGAAGTGAATCCACAACATTTTTTGACAATGGTTGCCGCAGGAGACTTAGATTTCCAACACAAACGCTATAAAGAAGCACGTAAAAAATGGCAAAAAGCGCTTAAGAATCACCCTTACGGAGAGTGGATTAGCGACATAAAAACACGTATCAAAAAAGTCGGAGACCAATAATATGGATAAGGAAATGTCACACGAGGAAATCCTCGAAAAAGTATGTGGAATTCTACATGAAGAGTTCGAAATAGAAAACGAAGATCTGCAACCACAAGCACATTTGTTTGAAGATTTAGAACTAGACAGTCTTGACGCTGTGGATTTGATTGTCGCCTTGGAAAAACTTTTTGCATTTCGCGCCCAAGAAGAAAGAGCGAAAGAATTGCGAACAATAGAGGACATTGTACATTTTATTTTGGAAAATCAAAAAATGGTCAAAGAACAACAGGGAGCCACACAAAGCTAATGAACAGAGTTGTAATTACAGGTGTTGGTATCACATCAAATCTTGGGCATTCTTTTGCAGAGGTTTCGCAATCTCTACAACAAGGGAAAGGCTGTATGCACATAGACGAAGAGCGTGTCAAAAACGGTTTTCGCTCCTCGCTAACTTCGAAACTGCCACCGATTCTCCATACATATGGTTTAGATAGAACCAAAATGAGTGAAGCGGCATTTTATGCAGCACTCACCTGGAAAAAAGTATTAGAAGAAAATGGCTGGAGCGAAGACGAATTCGCCGGTGAAGATGTCGGTGTTGTTGTGGGAAATGATAGTGCGTCAGACCCCATAGAGGAAATTTTCCACAAAACCCACAAGTACAAAGATACGAAAAAACTTTGTGACAATATTGCATACAAAGCCATGAACTCTGCTTGTTCAAATGTTTTAACAGAAATGATTGGTTGTGGTGGTATGAGTCTAACTGCCAGCGCCGCATGTGCTTCTGGTGCTCATGCCATCGGTTATGCCTACAACCTTATACAAACAGGCATGCAACAAGCCGTTATTTCTGGTGGCTTTCAGGAAATGAATTGGCTATCGATGTCAAGTTTCGATGCATTGGGTGCTTTTTCCGATTACACAGATCCGCAACAGGCTTCGCGGCCTTTTGATAAAGGGCGTACCGGACTTGTTCCTGGTGGTGGTGGAGCCATAGTTGTACTAGAAAGTTTAGAACGTGCCAAGGCAAACAATCATAAAATTTACGGGGAAATTGTCGCCTTTAGTTTTTCTTCCGATGGTAGTCACCTAACCGTTCCTTCCGGAGAAGGGGCACAGCGATGTATACTGGATGCGATTGAAATGAGTGACGTCGAAATCGCAGACATCGACTACATCAATGCTCACGCGACATCTACACCAGTAGGAGATCGTGTCGAGGCTTCGGTCATTCACAATATATTTGGTGAAAATGGCCCTTTGGTTTCCTCAACAAAGTCCATGACCGGCCATGAATGCTGGATGTCGGGCGCTTCGGAGATCATTTACTCACTGGCAATGATGCACGATGGCTTTATTGCCCCTAGTGTTAATTTTCATGAGCAAGAAGATGAAGCACCAAAAATCAACGTTACCAACAAAACAGTTTACGAAGCACCGCGCGTTATATTGTCGAATTCCTTTGGTTTTGGCGGCACCAATGCTTGTATCATTTTAAAGTGGTTTGAATAATGGTTGTGGTAAAAGACGAGAATGTTGCCCTTAATGATGTTGTGAAAGTGGCACATGGCAAAGATGTATTAGAACTTCACAATGGCCATCAATATGTAGAAAAAATTAAAACAAATGCTCTTTTTCTACAGGAGCAAATAAAAAAAAATATTCCCGTTTACGGAACCACCACAGGCTTTGGTGATTCATGTCGCGAGTTTGTCGGGGAGAGCTTTGCCAAAACCTTACAACAAAATTTAATACGTTATCACCAATGCGGAACCGGCGAACCTTTTTCGGACCAACAAGCCATTGCCATTATGGCAGCGCGGCTCATCAGTCTCGCCAAAGGTCACTCCGGCATTCGCTATGAGCTACTACAAAATCTACAGCAACTCATCAGCAAACGAGTGATTCCCTACATTCCGCAACAAGGCTCTGTAGGAGCTTCGGGAGACCTGACACCACTCGCTTACATTGCGGCAGTGATGGAAGGTAGCGGACGTGTCATCGAAAACGGCAAGGTAGTTCCCGCACAAGAGGTACTGCGCAACCGTAATATTACTCCCATGGAACTGTTTCCCAAAGAAGGTTTGGCGATTATCAATGGTACATCGGTAATGACCGGGGTACTGGCATTGTCACTGTACAAGATTCGTCGCTTATGTTCCATCGCCGAAAAATTAACCGCTATTTGTATACAGGTCCTCAGTGGAAAACGCGAAGCTTTTGATAAGCGTATCCACAACGTAAAACCCTTTCGCGGACAAATATATACAGCACGGCGCATAGACAACGATTTAGAAGGAAGTACTTTTCTCACCGATTACCGCCAGGAAGCGGCGCAAAATCTCAAGGAAAATCGCAAGCAGCTCTTGCCTTTTGCCATTCAAAATGTTTACTCTTTGCGCTGTGCCCCGCAAATTATCGGTGTGGTCCGCGACAGCCTGGCGATCGCCGAAAAGTGGACGGAAATCGAGTTAAACTCCGTTACTGATAACCCACTTATTTTTCACGAGGAGGAAACGATACTCCTCGGTGGTAATTTCTACGGAGGGTATATTGCCCAGGCCGCCGATAGTATGAAAATTGCAGTTTCACATCTCGCGGACTTAGCCGACAAACAAATGGCACTACTGGTAGATGAAAAACTTTCGCAAATGCTTCCGGCGAACTTGGTGAGAAGCAATAGCGGCATTAACCATGGATTTAAGGGAATGCAAATCACCGTATCAGCGCTCACCGCCGAAGTTCTACGCAACACCACAGCCGCGAGTATTTTCTCCCGAGTTACCGAAAATAACAACCAGGACAAAGTGAGCATGGGGACTATTGCCGCGCGTGATTTAGATCACATCGCAACACTCATTGCCAAAATACTTGCCATCCAAAGCCTGGCAGCGGCACAAGCAATTGATATTAGAGGGCAACATGGTATTTCTTCAAACTCCCTAGATTTTTATCGACAAATCCGCAATGTTAGTCCTGTTCTAGAGGACGATAGACCTATGGATTTTGAAATAAATGCTGTTGCGGATTTTCTTTTAGCAGGATATGAAGATGGTTAAAAATTTTTGTCAATACATACGCGAGTTTGCACAACAAAAGCCACAAGAAATTGCCTTTGTGAGTGGCACCACAAAAATCGATTGGAAAACTTTGGATTTGGACATTCGTCGTTGTGCCTTTTTCTTAGAGCAACAAGGGACATTGTCCACGGCAGCAAAAAATCCCACAGTGCTTCTACTTATTCGCGATACCCTTACCATGCTCCATGCGTTTTTTGCTCTCATCCAAAGCGGTAAAAATCCTGTACTGGTCAATTTTAGTGACAACTTTCATTTACAAGAAGTTCTCACTACCCAAAAGTACGATTGGGTTTTGTACGATGACAAGGCCATTGAGAGTCATCACATCAACATGAACACGGCAACATATATAAATGATTTACCAAAAGACTCCTACGATGAAATACACGAAGTCGAAGACAATGCAACAATGTTTTCGTTATATACCTCGGGAACATCTGGGCAACCCAAATACATTGAAAAAACTTATCACAATATTTTGAGCGAGCTGCAATACCTTGAAGAGCTAGTCGGTATTCGCACAGATCATACGGTTGTAACAATCGTTCCCTTCATTCACATATACGGCTTACTCTTTGGTATCCTACTTCCATGTCGCGTAGGGGCAACAATGGTAGAATGCAGTAAAATATTGCCCTCGAATATACTCAACGCCCTACAACAACACAGCGCCGATTTTCTTGTCGCTTCTCCGGTGCACTATGAATCTCTTATCAAATTAGAAGATCATACACCTCTTAACAAATTAAAACGCTGTATATCGTCGGGTGCTCCTTTGCGAGAGTGTGTTGCCACACAGTTTTTTGCACAAACCAACGTCGCTATTCTCGAAGTATATGGCTCGACAGAAACAGGTGGAATTGCCTCTCGTTTATGGAAAAGTGCCGCGCAGCAACTACATTTTTTTCCTTACATAGTGCACGATAAAACACTAGGTGAAGGTGAGTTACGCATTCAATCTCCCGCCATTTCTCCTAATTTGCATGAGGATTGGTACGAAACCGGAGACTACATATCTCTCAACGAAGACGATAGTTTTTGCATCAAAGGACGTCAACAACATCTGATTAAATTCGCAGGAAAAAGAATATTCGCCACACAATTAGAAGAGGAGCTAAAAGCCTTACCTCTTGTAAAAGATGCGGCAGTTGTCCGCATTGCCGATGCAGGAGCCAAAGGCGAAAGAGCCGTCGCCTTTGTATCTACCGAAAAAGAGGTGAAAGAAGAACAACTCAAAAAACTATTCGCCCAAACTTCTTCAAATGCTAGCGTTGTGTACAAGTTTTTTTTGCAAAACACCATTCTGCGCAATCATAATAATAAGGTAGACTATCCTACGCTTACCCAGATGGCCAAGTGTAAGATACAGGCGCGTTCTCTAAAAATAGGTGTTGTCATCCCCACATACAATCACGCACATCTACTGAAAAAAGTGATTGACGATTGCAGTGACTATATTACGGATATTCTCGTTGTTGTGGATGGGTCAACAGACAATACATTGAATGTATTACAAGAGTGTGATGTGGAAAAAGTCATCTTTACTAAAAACCGCGGTAAAGGCCTAGCACTAAAAGCTGGATTTAAAAAAGCCCAAGAGCTTGGTTGGAGAAATGTTATTACCATTGACAGCGATGGACAACATTTTCCTTCTCATATATGGGACTTTGTACAAAAGATAGAAAAAAATCCGCGCGCAATTATCGTAGGCGACAGAGATATGAGTGCACAACACATCCCTGGCTCTAGTAAATTTGGTAAAAAATTTACTAATTTTTGGCTCAAAGTGGAAACAGGCAAAGACATGAGTGATGGACAAAGTGGCTTTCGCGCATATCCTGTCGCGGAAATCAATCGCGTCAGTACGTATTTTTCACGTTATGAATTTGAAGTGGAAATCCTAGCACGTGCGGCATGGCATAATATTCCAATTACGTCCATTCCCATCCGCGTTGAGTACAATCCTCCGGGCGGTCGCGTTTCGCACTTTCGTCCATTTATGGACAACGTAAGAACTTCGATCCTCAACACCATTCTTGTCACAGTGCGCGTCTTAAACTTGTGTTATCTAGTACGCTTCAAAAAAATTGTCGATAAGGAGAAGTCGTAATGCGCATTATATTTTTGTCGTTCATATTGTGCCTAAGCACAAGTGCCAATGAATACATTGCATTACCACAAAAAGATCAAGAACAGTACTTAAAAAAGCTACAAAAAAACGTTCGTGAAGTCCAAACAATGGCTTGTCAATTCAAACAAGAAAAACGTCTGGAATTGTTTGACGATGTTTTCCGTTTAAAAGGATGGGCGTATATTCGTAAAACTCCACGTAGTATACGCTGGGAGTACGCCAAACCCCTCAAAAAAGTCGTACTGATCAATAACGAAGACATGCAGGTTTACAAGTGGCGAAAAAACAAACGCAAACGCATCATAAATCCCAATGAAAAATACATAAAATTGGCATATGAGTACATACTTGCCTTTTTCGAAGGAGACTTTAGCGAAGCGCGTAAAAGATTCACTCTATCTATTCGCAAAAACTATCAAGGCAAACACCTACTTGTCTTTACGAGTAGTGCCGAACTCAAGAAATTTATACAGAGAATCGAAATCATCGTCGCTGCAGATCAAAAAACAATTGAACGCGTTCTTATATACGAGTCGGAAAAAAACTACACCAACATCAAATTTGCCAAAATACTACACAATGTAAAACTCAAATCAGATGTATTTACCGAAATCTTTATTGAAAACTTCTCTGATGGCATTGAAAAAACTACATCAAAAAATTAAAGTATTGTTTACTGAAGGTATTGAAAATAACTTTATAATGGCAGCTTCTGCAGGTCTGGGAATTTTCATGGGTATCGTTCCTATATGGGGGTTTCAAATGTTTGTGGCTGTGGGAGTTGCTCATCTTTTCAAACTAAATAAACCTATCGTACTCCTATTTTCCAACATATCTATCCCGCCGATGATTCCACTCATCCTCTTTTTATCTATGCAAACAGGGTCTATCTTTCTACATCAAAAATGGTTAACGATTTCTGTTACCGATATCCACTTAGAGTATTGCCTAAAACTCATGGAAAATTATATTGTCGGAAGTATTATCTTCGCTGCATTAAGTGGAATGCTTTGCTTCGCACTTATATGGACTTTTTTACACTTTTTTCGAGGAAACACACGTTGATAGAAAAATTTTTACCACACCGTCATCCGGTACGGCTAGTCGATGAAATTATTTCTCACGATGAAAATGGTATTGTTTGTAATGTAAATTGGCCACAAAAAACTTTTTTTCACAAAAATCCGCGAACGGCAATGGTAGAAATGATTGCACAAACGGCCGCAGTGATGATGGCAAAATTGGGAGGCGATGCGCAGGGATTGGGAATGTTAACCGCCATTAAAAATTTTGAATTTTTTGCCGACCCACAGCAGATGGACATTTGTGTAGAAGTCAACATAGAAGGTGAATTAGGTCAACACAAAATTGTAAATGGCATTGTGAAGCAATGTGAAATAGTTCTTGTAAAAGGGCGCGTTTTTTTGTATTTAGATCGCGGTGAAATCAATGAATAATTACACGATGACAGAGGATATTCTTGCAATGTTGCAAGAAGATAATACAATTAAAATTCCACAAAATTTACATGTTTTTGCCGGTCATTTCGAGGACAACCCCATTGTTCCGGGAATTTATTCGTTAGAGTTAGCAGTTTGTATCATGAGTCGCTTTCTAAAAAAGGAAGTGACACTAGAAAAGATCATACGTTGTAAATTTACAACCCCTCTTGTTCCGAGCATGGAATTGACGAGTAAAGTAGAACTTTTGTCCATAGAAAACGATTTGCAAAAAGCACGGGTACAATTTTGGGTTGATGATACCGTAACCGTCGATATAAAATTTGTCGTAAAGATAATTGAGTAAGGAAAAGTACATTGGGAAAAAAGCAAAAAAATAAAAAAAAAGCTCCACAAAGTAAAGAGAATCACTCACCTTCGCCAGCGAAAAAACCGGCGGCGGCGGAAAAGCCATCTTCCACAGCAAAATCGTCCGCAAAAAAATCATCAGCAGGCCATTTACCTACGGTGTTTTTAAGTGCCATATCCTTAATTTGTGGTTGCCTCGTGATGGTGATTGAGTTAACGTCATCTCGTGTTTTAGCCCCTTACTACGGAAATACCATTTATTGCTGGACGGGTGTTATCGGTACGGTGTTATTTGCCATGTCTTTAGGGTATCTACTCGGGGGATTTTTAGCAGAAAAACATCCGCGACAAAAGCTATTGTACACTTTGCTCATTATCTCAGGAGCTACCGCCAGTACCATCCCCTTTACCGCAAGTGCACTCGCGAACTTTTTAACAAATTACGACTCGTACACAACAGGCCCTATTGTTGGCTCGCTACTCATTTTTTGTTTACCAGCATTTTGCTTGTCCACAATTCCTCCTCTATGCGTAAAAATAATCTCCGATAATGTCAAAATGGTCGGTGTTGCTTCGGGAATTGTTTCGTCCACCTCGGCAATAGGCAGTATACTCGGGACTTTTCTCACTGGTTTTTATCTCATCCCCAATTTTGCTCTATCGCAAATTTACTATTTTACCGCTGTTATTCCTTTTGTACTTTGTTTGGTAGCTTATTTTTTGGACAAGACCTCCTTGAATCAAAAAGCAATAAAAACAGCTGCTCTACTCATCGTGTCTTTTTCTCTGTGGGGAGTTCAAGGGCAAGTGGATGTTTTTCCCGTAGTAAACGGTAAAAAAGAGATATACAAAAATCTAAATTCCTATCATCTCGTACGCGTTTACGATGAAAAGAATTATTATCTACTCACTTTAGATTCGACAAATGAGGGTGCTCTTACGAAAAAAGAGGGTAACTTAATCTTTCGTTACACAAAATACTGGGAACTCATCAAGTGTTTTCGCTCCCAAGAAGAACTAAAATCTGCCTGCTTTGTAGGAGGGGGGGCTTTTGCAATGCCCATGATTTTCCACAAAAACTTTCCACAGTGCAATATAGATGCTGTTGAAATTGATCCTGAGCTAAAGGAAGTGGGAAAACGCTTCTTTAAACTACAAGAAAGTGAAAAATTTCACATCAATATCGATGATGGGCGTCGATGGTTTCGTGGAAAAAGTAATGTCTATGACTTTATTTTCCTCGATGCGTTTCACGGAGTACGCAGCATCCCACATCACTTAGTAACCTCAGAATACTTTAAAGAGCTACACACCGCTTTAACCAATGACGGAGTTATTGCCATTAACGTTATTGCCGCACGTGAAGGTAAGCAGTCGCAATTGTACAAGTCACTGGTCAAAACAATTAAGCAGCATTTTGCCAATATCGTAGTTTTTGCGGTCAATAGAGAGATGAAAAAAGCAAGAACTAACCTCATATTTTTTGTATTCAAAAAGTCGCCCAACATGGTACAAGCGAGACGCAAAGCAGACAAATTACTTTTAGGTTCCATGTACTACAAAAAAGCAGCGGTCATAGATGATGAGTACGTCGCAAAATTCGCTGATCATCCCATACTCACAGATGAATACGCCCCTGTCGAATACATGGTGGCAGAATAGGAGAGTTTCATGAACGAATATTTAATTAGTGGCGGAACAATTGTCACACTAGGAACAGAGAACACCGTCATTCCCCAAGGAGTCATCTATATAAAAGATGGTAAGATTGCCGACTTTGGTGACAAGAGTCTGAAAGATAAATACAACTGTCCTGTGGAAGTGGATGCGACAAACAAAGTGGTTATGCCGGGCTTTATATGTGCACATCACCACTTGTACAGCACTATGGCCAGAGGATTTGCTCCTCCAGGGGAACCGGCATACACTTTTCAAGAAATACTAGAACGCCTATGGTGGAAACTCGATGCCGCACTTGAAGCAGAAGATGTATATTACAGCGCTTTAGTTCCCATGGTAGAGTGCATTCGCAATGGGACAACGACGATCATTGATCACCACGCAAGCCCGCAGTGTGCAAACGGAAGTTTAGATGAAATTGCCAAAGCGACTCTCGAAAGCGGCATTCGCGCCTGCTTATGCTACGAAGTGTCTGACCGCAATCAACTAGGCGAGGGAATCGCCGAAAATGCGCGTTTTTTAGAGAGAATGCAAAACGAAAATTCCGATTTTCTCTCAGCACTATTTGGCATGCATGCTTCTTTTACCATAAGCGACAAAACACTACATGAGTGTCGCGAAGTCGCAGAGAAATACAATGTGGGTTACCATATACATGTCTGTGAAGGTCCAGAGGATGGCGTCGATTCGCAAAAAAAATATGGCATAACCCCCATTGAACGTTTGATCAAAGAGAACATTTGTGGTGAAAAGTCTCTTTTCGCGCATTGTATTCACATTAGCGATCGTGAAATTGAACTACTGCGCGACTCTAAAACGATGATACTGCATAACCCCGAATCAAATATGAATAATGCGGTAGGTGTGACACCTATTTTAAAAATGATGAAACAAGGACTTGTTGTTGGTCTTGGTACAGACGGAATGTCATCGGACATGTTGTCACAAATGCGTTGCGCGTATTTGTTGCATCGTTTGGCAAACAAAGATCCGCGTGTGGCTTTTGCCGAAGTACCGCAAATGCTTTTGCAAAACAATCCACTCATTGCGCAACGCTGTTTCTCACAAAGATTAGGCATTATTGATAAAGATGTCCCTGCTGACTTGGCAATTCTCGACTACATACCTCCCACACATATGAGCAGTAGCAACTTTTTAGGACATTTTATTTTTGGTATGGTAGATGCAACCGTTGATACGACGATTGTTGGTGGAAAAATTTTAATGAAGAACAAAAAAATACTAAATCTAGACGAAGAAAAAATCGCTGCTCGAAGCAGGGAATTAGCAGCAAAACTTCATAAGCGTATTGTTTAATTCATTTTTTCTTCGTAACCCCATTCAGTAAAAAATACAATTAAAAATATGAAAAAATAGCGACTAGATAGTAGAATAAATATTACAAATAGACTCATCGTGGTAAAATTATCTTGGTAAAAAGAGATAATAAATAATATAAATGTACATAGGGTACAAAATAGAAATTTGTAAACACACATTCTTAGAGATTCCATTTGTTTCTCCTGGGAGTTTTTGGGATGTGTAGCATTAAAGTATAGTTTTCAAATTGCTTTTGTTTCTTTTCTATAAAGTTACTGTTTCAAACAAGTGAAAACGACCAAAATCCTTTTGCTATATAAATAGGGGGTTAGCGGTTAGCGGCAACTTCAAAACCTTATAAATAGGGCCTCTAATATTTGTGTGCCCAACAACATTTTTTTTCTTATAGTATTATTTAAGTGATAGGAATAATGCATTCCTAAAATTGAGGGGATATATATGGATGAAAGGTTAATTGAGTATATGAGAAGTTTGCCTGAGCGTGCAGTGCACGCATACATGTTGCAAAGAATGCTAAAATGGCCATTACGAAAAATCGCCAAAGAAATGAAGATAACCTCTCAAACAGTTGGTCGTTACACATATGATATAAGAGAAGCTTTGTATCGTTATGCGGTGGAAAATGGAATAGAACCATCGCAGATATACAGAGATGATTAAAGGAGAACCACAATGTCTGACAAGAATGAAGTATTACAAAACATCGATGAAGTAAATAACCGTAAACTAATTTCCAAAGCACTCAACGGAGATTTAAACTTTTTCGAAAAACTAAAGTTCAAAAAACTACTCAAAACCGAAAAATGGCAAGAGTATTACCAAAAAATTCGCGAAATGGAAAATCGCGTAGACAAACTTCTGTTTACAGATATCTCAAATGGTAGGATCAATCACCAAGCACTATCAAAGTTGGGTCTTCCACAAGAGTATAGAGAACTTGTGGAAAAACATTACAACGGCGAACCACAACAAATGCGCGTAGACATCCTTGATTTTATATTCGGTAAGCCTTTTATTGTTGCCTGTGCGGCATTAGCGATCATTACCGGGGTTAGCATGTATTGGGAGTCCATGCATTGGGGAAATCATCTTTTAGTTATAACAGCTGTAGCTGGAACAGCCTATGCTATCGTAGCCGACGCATAAAAAGATCACTTGCGCAAGTTTTCTCTCTAAGATTTTGTTATAATAAAGTTACCTTAGATCCAAAGTTATCAGAGTCATTAGCACGATGTAAAAAACTCGTGTCTGGACGTCGTATTGACTCGTAAAAAACACACCAAACAACACTTCGAATTATTCAACAACACCATCTAATCTACATACGGTTTTTATCACAAAAAAATACGAATTTTATACTCAATATTATTTAAGCACTCTTACCTAAACATACAACAATTTGCACAGCAACAACTAACTACTTTATAGTTTGGAAGATATCACCAGACATTCTTTTGCCAATAATACCGTTTCCTTGCTCTAGTATGTGAATCCAATCATAAAACAAGGTTCCTTCATGATCTTTTAAAGCATCATCTAAATTCACGATTCCTTGCGGCGACTTCTCTTTAAAAACCTTATAAACACCTGTTAAACCATTGTGGTAAGAAAAACCTTCCTCAAAAAGAGTCTTTTCAAACATTGTTCGATTGGTTTTGGATTCAAGAGTTGGTTGCCAATAAAAAAAAGCTTTAAAACCATAGATCTTAGCGAGTTGTTTCACAGTAGAAACATTTTGCAGATATTTTTCTACAATTTGTCGATCTAGATCCATGCGAGACTTTACAACAGATGATCCTTTTACCCGAAAATACCACAACAAATCGTTTACCACAAAACATACCGGAAACTTTTGTAGTGTTGCTTTAGTAAAAGCTCTGCCCAATTTGTTATATCTCCGAGACATATTAAATTCTTGATGTCTTCTGGGTGCACTTAGAGGAAACCCCGCGACCCCAGATTGATATCCTCCCACGGTATCGTTAAAACCATCATAAAAGATAACATAATCTGGTCTTTTTCCTTCACGGAGTAGCAATAGCAGTTTCAAAACTTCTTGTGTGCTTCCATGTCCCGTTTCTCCATAATTCGTTATATTTGCCACTATTCCTTTTTCGTTTAGGTAGTGCGCAACAAAAGACGGTATTGTGTAATCATCCCTAGCACCGTTTCCCCACATTGTTGAGCCACCAAACATAAAAATTTTGATACCGCTTTTATGATAATTTTTAGTTGCTCGAATGCTATTATTATCAACGTTAATATACTTTCCCTGTGTAGGTTTACATTTCCACACAAGATAGGGGGTCCACTCCGCCTTTATATTTACCAGTTCGTTAAAATAACTTTCACTCCATTTTTTTTCATTCGCAATAACAAATGCACATGGCTTGGGGGTCGTAAAAAAATTTGTTGTATAGATCACAGCACTTGCAATACCGTTGAGAACAAACCAAAAAAACAATGTGACTCCCACGATCAACCAAGAAATTTTAGCGAAATGAAATAAAGTGCTTGTCCATGTTTTTATCCTACGCAATTTTCTTCCCATCAATGATTAAAACAACATCAAAATTCACTATTGATAACGCAAACACCTACAAGGTTTTATAATTGTCATTGTACATTTTTTTGTACTAGGCGCCATCATTTTAGTTACAAAAACAAATTCTTCTCTAAAAACATCCCCATAACCACCTATATTAGAACAACTTATGCCTTATTGTTGAAAATCGTAAGTTTTCCGTAAATTATTATTGACTTTTATCTTTCATGGTGTATAATTAGATTAGCAGTAAAAGTTACAAAGTAAAACATCCTTTGGCAACTTACCAGAGAGAGCAGGTAAGAATAAAAGATTTGTTTCTATTTTGTACCAACACATTTTTATATCGGATATGGTAGGATCGTTAGAACCCCTACAACATGTCACTAAAAAAAAAGGTGAGCCAGAAAACGTACTTTTCTAGCTCACCTTTTTTATTTGATGTGAAGTTTTCACGATAAAATAATTGGAGGTTCGTATCCAAGATAGTTCATTTGTCTTTTTTGAGCTGTTCATCCTGCAAAAAAATTATAGAAAAAATAACAATCTAAATTATTACCACAAAAAAATAACGATTTAAATCTTTATTTAACAGCAACTTAAAAAAACAAGACAAAAAAAACCGCAAGTTTTCCGTATTTCACTATTGACTTTCATTCTATGTGCTGTTATATTGTAATTAACAATAGAGATAACAAAGACAAAACAACATCTTAAAAGTAAGAAACCCAAAAAAACGGGTTTGGCGTTCACGCCAAATAAAGAAAGTTGTTTTTGATTTGCGGAAATACCTAAAATTATATATTGGATATGGTAGGATCGTTAGAACCCCTACAACACATCACACGGATAAGAGAGGTGAGTCAAATGAATTTTGGCTCACCTTTTTTATTTGCTGATAACAAATCGCATTTGTATTTTCTTGATTTTTGCCACCATACGTAGTACAGTTAACAGCAAATTATTCGATCTAGAGATGTATTTTTATTGGAACGACAATAACTAATTTAGAGAGGCTGTAAGAAGTGTTACGTACTCATACTTGCGGAGAACTTCGCAAAGAACATGCTGGTAGCGAAGTTACCTTAAGTGGATGGATTCGCTCTATCCGCGACCACAACCATTTTGCGTTTGTCAATTTAACAGACCGTTATGGTTTTTGTCAGGTGTACTTCGATGAAAACTTAAAACCCCAGCTGGAAAAAGAAGCCTATGTACAACTAAAAGGCGAAGTCAAAGCACGACCAGAAAAAGAGATAAACCCCAATATGGCAACAGGGGAAATTGAAGTTATTTGTAAAGAAATGAAAATCCTTTCGCGCTCGAAGGTTCTTCCCTTTGAATTGTTTGACAAAATTGATGTAAAGGAAGAAACGCGACTCAAGTATCGCTTCTTAGATATGCGTCGTCCACAAATGATTGAGCGTTTGACAATGCGTAGCAAGATAGCTTCTGCTATACGCAAAGCTTTCGAAGAAATGAGTTTTCTCGAAGTAGAAACTCCGGTTTTGGTACGTAGTACACCTGAGGGATCACGAGACTTTGTCGTACCTAGTCGTGTACACCACGGTAAATTCTACGCCTTACCACAAAGCCCACAGCTGTATAAACAAATGTTAATGATTGGTGGGTTAGATCGTTACTACCAATTTGCGCGCTGTTTTCGCGATGAAGATGCACGTCGAGACCGTCAACTCGTACACACGCAAGTCGACGTCGAAATGGCGACAACACAACAAGAAGATGTATTTCGCGCCGTGGAACACGTCATGAAAACTATTTTTTCCGATGTACTGGATGTCGAGTTGAAAACACCTTTCCCGACATACACCTACGACGAAGTCATGGCGCGTTTTGGTATTGACAAACCCGATATGCGCTTTGGAATGGAACTCATTGATTGTGGTGAAGCAGTAAGTGAAAGTGGATTTGTACTTTTTGAAAACGCGCTTAAAGACGGAGCGACTATCAAGGGTATCGTAGCTCCTGGCTGCGCCGCATATTCGCGAAAACAAGTTTCAAAATTAGAAAAATACATACATCAGTTCCAAGCCAAGGGGCTGGTAGCCTTCAAAGTAAAAGACGGAAAACTTGAAGGAAGTCCCGTAAAAAAAATGAGCGAAGAAAGTGTACAAAAGCTTTATGAAAAAGCCGCGGCACAAGACGGCGATTTATTATTGCTATGTGTTGGCAAAAGTGACATTGTTCATCGTTCGTTAGGAGAATTGCGCAACTACCTCGCACGCGAATTAAACTTGATCCCAGAAGGAGAATACAATTTTCTATGGGTAATTGACTTTCCACTATTCGAGTGGGACGAAGAAGCGAATAGCTGGACACCAATGCACCACATGTTCTCCATGCCAAAAGACGAATTTATCGAAAATTTCGAAGAAAACCCAGGTGATGTGAAGGCGCAACTCTACGACTTAGTTTTAAACGGCGTAGAATTGGGAAGTGGTTCTATTCGTATTTCCTATCCAGAAATACAAAAACGCGTCATGAATCTCGTCGGCATGAGCGAAGAAGAAGCGCAAAAGAAATTTGGCTTTCTACTTGATGCATACCAATATGCGAGTCCGCCGCACGGTGGTATTGGTATGGGATTTGACAACTTAGTGATGACCATGTTACAGTTGGAAAACATCCGCGAAGTGATCGCTTACCCCAATGCAAGTAATGGTATGTTTTTATACGACGGTTCTCCGACTCCTATCGAATGCGAACAGCTAGATGAATTGCATTTAAATGTAGTGGAAAAAGAGGAAGACGAAGAAGCGAACAACGAAAAAAGCAGCGAAGAGTAAAGTACATAAAAAAACGTTACGCGATTTGCGTAACGTTTTTAGAAAGCTACATTAAATAGCTAAGTCAAGACTATATTGTCATTTTCACTATGCAGAGCGAACCTGAATTTTTTTCGCAGAACTTTTTATTTTGTGTAGTTTGAGAGTTAATACACCATCTTTAATTTGTGCGTCTATTTTTTCAGGGTCAAGACTTTCCTTAATCGCCCACGTTCGTTTAAAGTCTCCTGTATAATATTCTGTATGTTGAATTTTATAATCGTCTTTAAACTGAGGTTTTTCCGCTTTTGCAGAAATCTGTAATTGATTTTTATCTAATTGAACGTCTACGGACTCTTCATCGACACCTGGTAGGTCCACCACCAGTGTGATCACATCCTCTTCTTCATATACATCTGTATCGGGAACGAAAATCATAGCTTCATCTTTAATATCTGTACTCATTGTTACTCTCCTTGTTTTTTATTTTAATTGTGGCTTAGGCTTTTTTGACAGTTATTTTTTTTGGGGCACTTTGTTGTTGTTTGGAAACATGTATATATAAAATTCCCTTTTGGTAACTGGCATCTACTTTTTCTTCATTTACGTCAAAACCAAGTTGAATAGATCTTTTCCAACTTCCCGTACGTCTTTCTTTCAGATAATATTTTTTCTCACCTTCTTTATCGTGGCGCGTGACACTAACATGCACAATATTACCCTCTATGCTAATATCAATATCTTCAGTGTTGACACCTGGTACTTCGATACTAATAGTTGCTTCTTCATGATTTCCTTGGATATTAACCGGAAGATTTTTTTGTCCTCTTGTACCAGGTTGTACAAAGCGAAAATTTAAATGATCGAATATTTTGTTCATTTCTTCTTGCAAATCATGTACGTTGCGTAAGTCTTTGGTAAAAAACATGGCGCTCTCCTTTTTGTATTTTATGAAATTTATTTTATTTTTATTTTATCATTACATCTCACCCATTAAGCAACTACTGTGCCAAAACGAAAATAAAAAACATAAATATTTGCAAATAAATAACTTAACAAAAACAACACCTTTATAGCTTTACGTAAAATCAAATCAAGAAATTGTCATTTTGACAGAAAAGACTATCAATATGACATAGATCGTTGCTAACGAAAAATTAAAACCTTGTCATCATTTATGTTATTGTTTACTATAGAAATCTATGTGTAATCGATTAAAAAACTCAAAATTTCTCATGCTGCTTATACTTTATCCAAAAACCCACAACAAAAGAAGATGACAGTATGTGTAAACAGCGTGTTTCAAGCACATTCAGATTAGGATATATAATGGATAAACAAAACTCTGCAAACGCTCCCGTAAAACCGATGATGTTCGCTTTTATTCTCGGATGGTGTCTTTTTTTAGTGCCATTTATGGTATTCCTTGCAGTACCACTCATTGTGATCGGAATAATTGCTGCGGTGGTATGTTTGGTTAAGGGCGAAAAAAAATGGGGAATTCGCGGTCTGTTATTTGGATTTATCGTTTCTCCTGGGCTTTTTTACTTAGGCTTGTGGATAAGCGCTAAATTTTTAGTTGGTTAATAACAGATAAAAGCACTTTATTCTATTACCCACAAAGTCACAAATGCGACGTTTGAAAACAACTATGCGAGACCACCTATGAAATTTTCACAAAACGATGCCGCCTTTAATTCACAAGCGAACTTTGACGATACACTACAGCATTCATTTCCCAACTACAAAATTATTCGCGAATTAGGGCGTGGCGGGATGGGTATTGTGCTCTTAGCACAACATCGCCGCTTACAAAACTTCGTAGCGATAAAGGTTCTACTGGGAGTATCATCAAAAAGGTTTTCACGCGAAGGGCAAGCACTAGCAAAATTAAACCATCCTGGAATTGTACGCATTTACGAAATGTCTCCAAATGGTTCGTACTTTATCATGGAATATGTCGAAGGCGTAACACTACGCGACTTATTTCACGAAGGACAGCTTTCACGTAAGGAAGCCATCAAAATATTCATGCAAATATGCCAAGCGATTCATCACGTACATGAAAACGGCATCATACACCGCGATTTAAAACCAGAAAATATAATGATACAACGCGAAACCAACCAAGTAAAAATCATGGACTTTGGCATTGTAAAATTAAATTCAAATCAACAGACAGCTCTTTCGGCAGCAGGATCAATTATCGGAACAATCTCCTATATGCCCCCGGAACAAATAGAGTGTTCACGAAATGCGGGAAAACAAAGTGATATTTACGCAATTGGTATCATGATCTATGAGTTTCTAACAGGAAAGCCTCCTTTTCATGAAGGTGGTCACGTTCAAATCGCATACGAAATTATACATTCGCCCACCCCACCTATCGTGGGTAAGTCACCCGCATTGACAAAAATATGTATGAAATGTATAGAAAAAGATACCAACAAACGCTACCAAACCTGCAACAGTTTGTACAAAGCATTGCAAGGTCTTTTGGTTAGAAAACCTATTGGTAAACCTGTACAGAAAGAGAAAAAACCATACATCCTCTACCTTAGTGTATTTTTGCTTATGGGTATTTGCATTGTCATTGCCGGCGTTTTCTCGTCTTCAACCGCTTCGACGAAAAAAAATTCACTAAGTAACAAGCATACCACGAATAACAAAGACAAAAAGAATGGAAAGTTGGTATTGCCTGATGGAGTCGTTTACAAAGGGCAAAGAAAAAACAATAAACCACACGGCAAAGGAAAGATGCTCTACAAAAATGGTGATTGTTATACAGGAAACTTTGTCAACGGTAAATTCCATGGGCAGGGAGAAATGATTTACAAAAATCAGCGCAAGTACATCGGAGAATTTGCAAATGGCGAGTACCAAGGTACGGGGCGTTTTACATACAAAGACGGCAGCCAATACATCGGAGAGTTCGTCAAAAACAAAAAGCATGGTACAGGACTTTACATAGATCCCAAAGGAGAGGCAATTTTAGATGGTATGTGGCGCAACGACAAGTGCATACAAACCAAACGTCGTCCCTCTGCCCCAAGCAAAACACAAAGTTATTTCCGGATTGTCAATAATACCCCTTTTAAGCTCAAACTATTTTGGGTAGATTACGGTAACAAACTCCGCGCCTATAGTGATATTTTACCGGGGAAAGCATTTGTCCAGCACTCCTATATTGGTCACAGTTGGGAAGCGTATGCCGAAGGAAAACCCATTGCGACATTTACCATCGGCAACGAACAACAACTATGGGAAATTCAACACAATGATCTCTATCGTCATTGGTTGGAAAATAAAGAGTGAAACACAAACGTCAGTGAAAAATTGCAAATAACATAAACTGTGCAAAAATAAGAAAGCCATGCGCACACAGTACATACACTTTTGATTTTTTCTCAGGCAAAAAATTCGCGATAAAAAAAAATCCCAATGGCAAAAACAAAAAAACAGACCTAAACATAATTTTTTGGTCGAGGTGCCACATCAACGTTACAAAGTACGAATCCGGATAAAACAGAGTATAGAGACTTAAGGTTGAGGTAAACATCAATATTGCCAAATGCGTATACACTAGAATTCGCGCAATGGCAATACTTCGGTCTTGAAAAGTATCGACAACCTCAAAAAATAAGTGTTGTTCTTTTTCCATAAAGCTCTTATTCCAATTTACAACACAAAACACTTAATTTGCGTTTTATCCATCACCACTTTTTGTTTACCGCGCTGTGGTTGCACGTTTTTTGTCGCTGCGAGTAGTTGCATGACGATGTCCATGTCCTGTGGATTTGTAAGTTTTCCTTGCTGAGGATCGCGAAGCGTCCGCTTTTCTTCATTACCAGTGTGCGGCCAATTGCATTTGTAATCCAAGTCAATAATTGTTTCATGATCGGCAAACGAAAATACGTACGAAAGAATAGGCTCTATACGACACCAAGTTCTTTCGTCATAGTCGGGTGTTTCTATGCGTAAAAAGCGTTCACAACACGCCACCCACAACGGCAACATCGCCATCTCCTCTTGCGGCGCGTCTTGGTTGACACAACAATAGTCAATCCAATAAAAAATTTCGGGTGTAAATCGATGCGTATCTTCCACCCATTTTTTGCGCCACTTGGTAAATTCGTTGATCGCTAGAGCCTTGCGGTTGTCTTTGTCATCGGGGTGTGATATGGTTGCGTCCATGGATGGATTTAGCCAGCGATGGCTGACCATAAAGATTTCCACAACAGGTGCTCCGTAGTGACGAATACCGTCAAGCGCATCTAGCGTCATATTTTCGCTACTGCGCGGTAAGCGGCCTATTTCTTGTAGGGTGTCGCTGTGAACTAGGCGCATCTTCGGTCCAATTTTATTGGCCATTTCAATCATTGACACACGTGAAGCTGTCGCCGTACTCTTCGCAAAATCGTATTGCTGTATCAATTCAGTTACTTTTTGCCAGGTTTGTGCAAAACGACTCATTGTTCTATTTCCTTAAAAAACAAAGGACGGATTAACCGTCCTTTGTAAACAAAAGTGAATATCTAACTCCAAGTTTTCAAATCTTCACGCCATTTACTCTTCTTGTCAGATAAGTATTTGCGTATATCGTTTAACCATTCCTTTTTGTACTCGATAATTACCCACGAACCGATGCACAGAACCCCAAGCCCTGCCCACCATATCGACTGAGGAATTACACCAAAGTTGACATAGGCAAACAACACCAGGGTCACATCAGCGAGTAAGAAAGTTAAACCTGTAAAAAAGAATAACAATTCTTTGCGATAGGCACCTACCAATAAGATAATTAGTGACTCCACCACAAGGAAGAATGAATGCGTTAAATGATAATATGGTGAAACGCCTAATGCATACAGATGATCAAACCATCCATGATAGCTTTGAACCAATGTCGGAACAAAAATCATCAACAAACCCACAAACAGTAAGTCTTTGTAGTAGGCAAAACTATGCTTCCGATGTAGATAGTAAGCATAGGCGATCATGGCCATTCCCACAGGAACCGTGTAGAATTCCCATACGGATGTTGCCCACGAAAAAAGAATCACGTAGTAGGAGAATGCAAAAGAAACACCTGCGACCGTAAGATGTTGCTTACTTCTAGTATATAAGTACAAAAGTACCACACTATTGGCAAGAGTCAACACCGCCACTAGATATACCGAAACATTGGCATCGACTAAAAATAGTAACAAGAACACCGCATAATTGCCATAAGCAACTAGAGTCAACGGTTTCATTGCATAGTCCGCAAATTTCTCTGGTATAAAATGCGCGGCATACAGTAACAACACACCCATCATTACTGACAGTATCATCAAATTCTCATAGCTAAAGTACATGAAGGCAACAAAAGAATAACACGCAATTGCTGCCGTTGTCAAACCAAGGGGTGCGAACAATGTAA
Organism: Candidatus Uabimicrobium amorphum; assembly: GCF_009002475.1. Lineage (GTDB taxonomy): Bacteria > Planctomycetota > Uabimicrobiia > Uabimicrobiales > Uabimicrobiaceae > Uabimicrobium > Uabimicrobium amorphum. The sequence continues at coordinate 4,756,321 of NZ_AP019860.1, read as the reverse complement.
TGCGTTGCTTATATCCCACAACCAAATACATGACAGACGCCAAGGCCATAAATAACGTTATGTGTAGACTTGCATGCGCGTGAATTAGCGAAAGAAGCGGTAAAACTGTGGCTGCAAAGAAAAAAGCTTTTTGTAGAGATGGTACGGCGCTGGATATTCGCGCAACAAACAAGTGAACCGCGGCGAGAAAAATGACGAGTAGTCCACTTGGCACAGGGTGTAAATCCATTTTTTCGATAATCAAGTAATTCGCAAGTGCAAAGAGAGCCATCGAAAAGAACGCACAGGTATTGTAATATCCTGCGGGCGTTGTTTTCAAATATACTGTTACCGCAGCGATCATCGAACTCAGTAATAAACTGAGTAACGTTGGATAATTGATTTTGCCAATAAAAACTAGTGACAAAGATATCAAAAGTACGTTGGACATCACCACGTAAAAAATGGGTCGGGCAATATCCTGCTCTTTTTGCAACACAAAATAACCTGCGGTCGCAATAAGTGCACTAATCACTGCCATGGCCAAAGCAATTTCAGCCCCCCACAATGATTTCGAGGCAAAAAGTGCCACGAGAGCACAGCCACTAAACAGCGCAGTGCTTATGTAACTGTACAAAGGCTTTTTTTCGTAGTAAAGACATACAAAATAAAACACAAATGCCATCGCGATCACCCACATCGAAATAAAGGCCGATGGCACCATGCCGGGAAGTGCTATGGGCAAGAGCAAGAAAAACAATACCGTGGCATGGGAAATCATCCATGTGGGAGATACCCATATTTGCGGCAAACGCTTGCAAACAGCAAACAATCCAATGGCTACAGGGATAAAGAACAACGCGTACTGAAAAGTAAATAGTCCCTGAGGTAGTAGGAAAAAGTATAGTGCGTATGAATGAACAAAAAAACCATACACGAGCCACAAACGTACGTCTTTTATTGCCAATACAGCGTTTAAAACGACAAGAAGCGCAGGAAACCATGCGTTTTCATGATAATAGAAACGAATAAAAGCAATAAATTGTACACTACATACGATAAACAGTATTCGTACGTAATTGAGAGTGGTTTCGGTTATTTCCTCGGCAAAGAACTTAGTACCTAGAGCTAAAATAATCGCAAGTATGGCAAAATGCATTCCCCAATCGAAAAACGATTCGCCATTACATGTAAACATAAAGTAGCTGAGTGTAATATAGCCTAGTCCCCAAAAAACAGTCGTTTTCTGTGGATGTAGTGCGTATTTCATCACGAAAAACAACACCGCTAAAATGAGAACGATATGGACTTGCCACACCTCATTTCCCAACGCCATACATGTAGAAATTGTCGAAAATGTAGTAACGATCGGAATTAAAATAAAGCCTAAGATACGCTCACTTATTTCAATCTCGCGAACTTTTGCCCACATCCGTGCCAAATACAAGGCAACAATACAGAAAAAGACAACAGCAGCGGCAAGGTAGTGAAAAGAGTAATCGTAATAGTTGTGGATCATGGTACACAGCGTGATAAACACCGCAACACCCGCCGCAATAAGATCGTTGCGTCGTAGTAAAATCGCCGTGTAAATGCAAAAAGCACTTGTCATTAATAAAATGAGGCACATGGTAAAGAAGTGATTGTAGTAAAAATCATGTCCCCATATGACAAGATAAAACAACACTGCTGGCATTGTCCACAGAGAACAGCGCTGCAAAGGAGCCGTGAGCCACTCATATTCACGCCATTTTTCGTGTACGCTCAACCATGCGGCGATCGTAGCCCAGACTAAAAATACACATGAGTATATATGAACATCTAAATGGAGAATTTTTAGAATTTCAGCGATGGCCAACAATTGAAAAATAATCGCACAATAACTAATCGCTGTTTTTTGTAGTCGTGCATTACAACTCGTGTATCCCCAAGTCGAAAGCAAAGAGAATAGCAACACCGACAACTGTCCTTCGTAAGAGCTATAAGCTCCGTAGTGGATGTATATCAAAAACAATACGATCGGCGTCACGAAACCGCAGTGATGTAGTGCCAATGTCGTTTCTTTTTTTCCTATTTTGTTATGTAACAATAGCAGCGCAACGCTTGCCGTTGGCACACCTAACCAAAATGTAGACAAATCGGCAATGCAACACAGGGATATTGTGAGTCCGAGACTTGAACCGGCGAATAGCAAACCATAAAAGTAGGCATTCCACGTGTGCAAAATTGTATTGATTTGCCATAATGCAAAGCCAATACCACACATCATCACAAACGCAAAGACATATGCGTCCCAAAATAATAGAGACGTAATACATGTCGCCACAAATACGATATTCGCTGTGCCGATTAAAATCCACTCACAGCGTTTGTTTTCGCTCACAACTAAACGTGTCGCAAATTGCAATAAAGCTAAAATGGCAAATGCAATGGCATACGTTTCATAATATGGTGATACAAATTTTTGCAATGTCAAAAATGTCGAGGAAATGGTCAAAACCGAAGACACAAACGTAAAAATTGTACTGTGGTACATACGCATATGTATTACAGACAATATCGTTGTCATCCAAAACACGGTATATTTGTTACCGTGATCTTCAAGAAGACCTATTTTGACGGCAAAATAAAACACAAAGGGAAAAAATATCGTCGCTAAAAGAGACAACAACAATGATAATTTGACAAGGCTCTTTTTCTTAAAGAAAATATAATAACTACCGGCAAACAAACTTATTGTCAGTAAACAATAGCAAACAAACACAATATATTTAAATTGATCCCAATTACTACGTAAAAAAGTGACAAGTGCTGTCAATACAAACAACACACCAAATAGTAGTAAGAGATTTCCTATATTGTTTTTAATAAAAGCTGCGACATTTTTCCAAAACTCACTGGGCTTTTTCGTAGGTACAGGCTTTGGCTTTACAGCTTGTACCTCACGCTGCTCACCTGATTTCGCTTCTTCGCTCTTTTCTTTTGCAGGTTCTGGTGTATCTTTATCTTCGGTCTCAAGAGCATTTATTGGTTTGGATGATACGACATTAACTGTGTGTTCTCCGTCACTACGACGTTTCCGATATGCTAGGAAGGACAATATCCCAAAAAAGAGCAACATCGTCAATGTCGACCCAACGTGGTAAGAACGGTAGTAGTTAGAAGGCATCATGCTTATTACAGAAGCGAACATACAAAAGCCATAGGCAATTTCCACTCCGAAATTTATTTTTACAGCGTTTTTCTGCTGGATATAGTCACTCAACTCATGGTGGCGATAGAAAAAGTACCAGTAAATGCTCAAAACAATTACCGATAACTCGTGCATCATACAACATAAGCACATAAACACAAAAATAGATAACCACCAATACTTCGAGGTGTGTTGCACCATCCCAAAGCGATTGATAAAGAAAAATATCAAAAAATAAATCGCATAACTGATTTCCGACGTGGCCACAATGGTAACGCCAAATACAAAAATCCAAAATAAATGCTTTAAGATACTGAGAAAGTTCCAACGTACCTCGCGAAGGTTTTGTGTAATGACAATCCACAAAATGCCTAACATGACCACAGCAACAACGGATTCAGAGACGAGTCCCATGAAAATGGCAGCAGCAGCCAGTAAAGTTACGAAAAACTGTAACATACTTAGCTCCTTACTAATAGTTGAAGAAACATAGATTTTGCCTACTTGCTCTTGTCATGCATTAAGTTGTCGATGCTTAGCTTATTGTCATTACTTGGCATCACAATTACTTTGACTTTGTCTGATATCTTATCCACATATAAATAACGTAAAATATCTGGGTTTTCCGCAATGATCTTTTGTACCTTTAGTAGCGCTTCGGCCTTACCTTCTGCACGAATAATTTCCGCTTCGCGTATTCCTCTAGAACGTATTAACTCCGCTTCCTTTGCGGCCTCTGCATCTAGTTTTTCATTTTCGCGCTTTCTCGCCAAAGCTTTATCTTCTATTTCCGCGCGTATTTTATTTTCTTGTTCTTCGATCTTGAGGCGTTCCATATTACGGCGTGATTTTTGGATTTGGTCGAGAATGTTTTGATAATCGGCGTCAAAACTAACATCGGTGATCATGACATCATCAATTTCAATACCATTGTCCGCCATTTTTTCTTTTAAATTCTTTTCGATATCTGCTTCTACTTTTGCACGGGTTTTGCCGTTGTAAATATCTTCCATAGGATACAACGTGGTTACGCGGCTAATCACACTTTTTGCAGCAGGTTCAATGTCTTTCTTTACATATGCTGTTCCCAATTCATTATGAACACGCTCCGCATTTTTGGGATCAATGTGGTAGTACACTTTAAAGTCAAGTATCAGACGTTGCTTATCACTGGTGTTACAATCAAAATTATTCAGGCTCATTGGAATGGAGGTCGTTGGATAACTGTTAATATCTTCGGTGTAGTTATTTGGAAAAGACACATCTTCAATCACCACTTCGTTGATCATAATTCCTTCAGCATCAAAACTATCCTTCATCCTCTTTGTCATAAGCTCCACCAATTTTGGTCGTTCTTTGCCAAAAACATCTTCGCGTGAAAACTCTGACAATGTCGCTTTGAGCTTCCACTCAAAAAACGATTTCACTTTATTGTCAATACGGTATGAGTTATCGTATTTTTTGTGTAAATCTACCAATTTTTCTCCCTGCAGTTGGTAGTACACAGTACCACGAGCATTTACCCACTTTTTGTGCTGATCTAATGCATTACGCATTTCTATTCTTGCGGATCTTTCGTTAATCGAATATGTTTCGATTTGCACCATCAAAGGACGCCGCCAGTACCAACCAGCACGTAAGGGCTGTGGTAAAACGCGCTCTTTACCCACAACGCTAATCTCGACACCCATATAGCCGTCTTGAATATAACGAAAGCCAACAGAAAACAATACAACCGCGGCCACAACTAAAACAATGCATATGACCATGCGAATAATAATTTTGTTCATAAAAAATTCCTTAAAAGAAAATCCCTGATTCTAACTTTTGGTGATTTCATTTACTTTGTAAAGATCCATACGTTCTACGGGCTGTCATCAATTAAAGAAATATTTCCTTTACGGTGTCATCCCGTACTTGATGCGGGATCCACTCTTTTTAAGAGAGAAAACAATAAAAGAAAAAAATTCTTATGTAAAAAGAAATTCTTGTCTTTATTGGGTTTTGCACTTTTATTTGTGGATTCCTGGTCAAGCCAGGAATGACACTAGGTGTATATTTTCTCTACATTTGGCGAGTTTCGCTAATTGATGACACGCCCTAATCGATGTGTGATCATTGCCTTTTGAAAAGACCTTTGGTACGGATTCGCGCTCACAAGCGGGCTCGTGCTAAAATAGACAATGACCAAATTCGTCAGAATCACATAAACTCCGCACATAACGCAGTGCGTTATAATAAGTACGTAACATCTATTATATCTGTTGAGATTTTTTTATAAATTTATAATTTTATAGAAAATTCAAGTAGTTGGGTATCTTTATCTTGGTGAGTGTATTCGTAATAGTTTGCCGTGCCGTCATGAGTGATGAAAAGCAGAGTTGTAGTGCGCGTACCGTAACCGCGCATATGGACAAAAATGGAGGAAAAATACCACTCAAAATATTTAGAAACACCGGTCTTGGGAAGTTTAAAAATAGAAGCACGACGCTTGTTTTGCATCAAATGCAACAACTGATCGCGAATTTGCCGTTCGTCTTCACTTTGAATCGCTTTAGTAAACGCCTGCTTTCCATAGACCAATTTTGGCCAAGAAGTGTCCAGCAAATGATTCGACAAACCATAAATACCTGGAGAGAGTTCGTGAATTTCTTGTGTGATCGTTGAATAATAGCACAATTGTTTCGTATCTCCGGCAACGACATTACTACCGCCATAAAGTTGCGCTTCCTTGTTAATATCCTCAAAATATACACTAGGTGAGGTATTGGACAACAGATAATTTGTCACAAGCGCTCCACGAGACTTTTGCCCAGAAATAGGCCTTGAACCGCTGCGAAAGTTCGTTAACCACGAATAACGGCCAGTTGTTGTCATACCAAACCACGTCCCACCACGTACGGCATCTTTTCCTGCCAGTATCGGAGTTTCATCCCAAAAGTGCGCCGCCAATGTCTCGCGATCCAGATACTCATCGCGATTAAACGCCGCGATTAGAAAATAGCGCGGGTGCGATTTATAGCTAAAAAAAACAATACACATGTGTTCACCTATATTATCAGCCTATCGTAAAAGTTATCCACAAAGTTATCCACATCCATCCACATTTTGTAGGTTTGTCTATCATTTCATTTTATAATTTTGCTAAAATGAATTTTCTACTACTCTAACTTGAAAATGCAACGCAAGCAATTTAATTTTAGTAGTGATCGCAGAGGCGAAATAAAAAATATACGAAAAAACGTCAAAAATAATTTAAACGGACTTCAGCAAAACAATAAATACCAAAGGATAAGGAAATATAAAATGCAAAAACTTCTTCTCTTATTAGTTACAATATGGTCTTTGATTGAGACAACGCAAGCCTGTGCGCCAGCACCGCCCCCAAATGTACAGGTGGATATTGCCACAGAAAGTGCGATTATTATTTGGGACCCCACGACAAAAACGCAGCACTTCATACGTCGCGCCTCTTTTGTTACCCCAGCAAAAGACTTTGGCTTTTTAGTTCCCACACCTACAAAACCAACATTGGCAGAAGCAAGCGACGACGCATTTGTATATTTGCGCGAATTGACCAAACCGCGTGTTATTACCCAAAGTCGTCCGATGCGTCTAGCATGCAGCTGTACAGCAATGGATAAATCAATGGGAGCGCAAGGCGTAACGGTACTAGAAGAAAAACGCGTTGCCGGATATGATGCGGTCATTTTGCAAGCCAGCGACAGTAATTCTCTGCAAACGTGGCTACAACAACACGGCTACACATTTCCCAAAAATCTGGTTGATTGGGTCAACCCTTACGTTGAAGCTGGCTGGAAAATTTCAGCGTTTAAAATTGCCAAAACAGACGAAACCAATAAAGTATCCACCTCAGCTGTACGCATGACCTTCGAAACCCCGAAACCTTTTTTTCCCTACCGCGAACCGGTACAAGAAGTCCATAATGAGCAACAACGGTTATTGCGTATCTTTTTCTTGGCCAAAAAACGCATGCAGGGAACTCTGGGAAAAAAATTGTGGCCAGGGAAGGTGGTGTGGGCAAATAAACTAAATAAGGGTAGCAAGGAATTGTTGCTCCAGCGACTAAATCTTCCGCTAACAACACCACCCGTCAATTGGTTTCTCACAGAGTTTGAAGACTATTCATCGCCGCGTCCAGGTAGCGACGACGTGTATTTCTCCATATCAAAAAACCAAAGCCCTGTAGAACGTCCACCGATCACACAGTATGTGTATACAGGACATGATGCGGGATTTTATTTGGTAATTTTGTTTATTGTCTTTCCCAAGATTATGCGCCGTAGAAGACGACAAAAACACAGTTAGAGATGTGATATTAGGCTAAGTTTAGGAAAATTTCCTAAACTTAACTTTTCAAATATGTTTGTGGCAAAAATCTTCAATTGCAGGGAAATAATTAGGTGCGCCCATGATATCGTTATGTCCTACATGCTCTAACACCACGAGCTTCTTATCTGTGGCTTTGGCATTCGTATAATTTTCCTGCGCTTCTTCCACGCGAATAATATAATCCTGTTTGCCGTGCAAAATGAGTAGCGGTTTTGTGACTTCGCGTATCTTTTCACCGTTGTCGAAAATACGTTCTTCGGGACTCAGGCGATCGAGTTGTATACCACGTCGCGCCGCTAACGCAATAGGATCAGCATAACCACTTTCCACAATCACGCCACAAATTTGCGTCAGAGCAACGCCTAGTTCAATGGCTGCCGCACTTCCCAAAGATCGTCCCATAATAAAATGATTGTCATGTAATTTATTTTCCTGTTGGAGGTAATCGTAAACCTTATGGCTATCCGACAACAAATTGCGCAACGTCGGAGTTCCTCCGCTTTTTCCATAACCACGATAATCACAAACGATAAATTCACAACCAATACGGCGATACATTTCCTGGATAGTATCATAATCCGCAACAATTTCACCGTTGCCGTGAAAGTACAGTATGGAGTATTCCGCTTGTGTGTTTGGATAACGCCGTGCGTGAATTTTCACACCCGATTCCACTTCGATCCAAATCTCATCGGCCTCGCGACCACTACCGCGCCGAGGATAAAACATGTTATTGTTAAAAGCGTCCGTATCAAATATAGACATGAGAAGTTCCTTTTGGTTGTTATTTAAAAACGTGTATCCACCTGTATTTGAGGGAACGGGCGGACATTGGGTCCGCCCCTACATTTCCACAACGACTCCCGAGGTGTTATGGTTGACAATCATTATATATCGCTTGTTAGGATAAATTTCCAATCGCTTTTCATCCTATGCCCAATAATACTCGCCGTTGCCGAAGGGGTTAAACCTTCGGCCTTGACTTGTTGTGACAATGGATCATCTTTGGGAGTGCAAAACATATGCACGTGCTCTTTTTGCGCTTCGCAAGTGTTCTCGGCGCATTTGCCAAACTGCATATGTAGTAGCGGCATCGCTGCATTGGTACTTTGCAATACGATATCTTTTACACCTTTATGCGAGTGGAACGAGATTTTTCCGCGGTGTTTTTCGATTGCAGGTTGTAGGTTTTGTAGTTCATCATAGCTCAAGTTGTACAGTTCTAGTTCGTGTTGATAGGAAATAGGAATCCATTTAAAGCGACATAGAATCTTGACAACGCGATTTTCACCCTCACTGGGATTCATTGAAATGGTGTAGCCACGCATGCAACGGAAATAATTGGGAAAGAAAGCACTGTATAACATCTGTAGAGGAATGCGGTTGCGACGAAATTCGGGGTGTACTTTTAGATCACACAAATACCAACACTTTTTTAACTTGCCGTCTAGAGTAAATGGAACGTAACGTATAATGCCACAGCCGACAGCCACTACGCGATCTTCGACAATTGCGGCGTGGTAAAACATATTCCCCAAACGTTCAAAAAAGCGAAAATAGTCTTTTCCGTGGTCTATCTGGAAAAAGTCGTCTCCAATGGGATAGGTAGCTATCTTTTCCAAAGCGACGATTTGTTCTTCGTACAAATGACGATTTTTTGGAGTAATTTTAACAACACGCACATTTTTCATCAACAAATCCTACCACAACTTCACTTTAAAATACGAACGATTTGTCCTCTATAAGTGTGAATGCGCCATTATAGTAATATGACACATTCACATTTATCACTTCAGCAATCTATATTTGAGATATCTTATCAAATACCTCAGAAATCTTTTCAACAAATGCTTTTGCTTTTTGTAGCTTCTCAATGCCGCTTTGAATGTCTTGCACACTTTTTAAAAACTTTGATCGGTTCTCTAAAGCACCTTCAACGGCTTCAATGGTCTCTTTTGCATCGTCATACTCTTGGATCAAACTTTCATGCTTTTCAGACATTAATTTGATGTCTGCCTCTAAACGATTTATTTTCTCTAAGTTACCTTTTGAGATAATGTCTTCTTCTTCATAATCCTTTATTCCATCACGAAATTCCTCTAACTCGGCGATCTCCGAGCCTAACTCACTTGCTTTATCAATGACTCCGGCAGCTTTATTCATGAGGCGTAATGTATGAGTTCTTATATCTGCTTCCATTTTTGTGGTTTTAACGTCACTCAAGAATGCCGTTAGTGTTCCTTTACCTTCGGCAGCCTTATGCTGCTTGGTATACTCTTCAATTTTTTTATTCAGTTCTGCTGCTACTGTCTCGCAATCTTTATGCGCTTGATAAATTGTCTCTACTAAAGTTTTTAGAGACTTTGCCGCCTGAAAATAACCGCTAATATCTGTCCCGCCACTAGCTACCAATCTAGCAATAGCGGAAGTCGTACCTATAACACCTTTGGCAATAGTTATTGCTGTTTGTAATTTGTATTTACCATAACGTACTTTTGCTTCTCTAATTTCTATCCACAGTGAATCCACGACATTTCCAAAAACTGTTTCGCATCTATTCACCGACGTCCTGAATTCTTTCTGTGCCTCTTTTGTATACTCATCTATGGTCTTTTGGTCTAACGGTTCCTCACCAATTTGTTTCTTTAGGCGATTGTCGATACGAATTAACTCGTCCCTCAAGGCTTTACGAATCGTCTTCAATTCCTTATGCGTACGCGCTTTAATTGTTTTAAAGTACTTCTTCATCGCTGCGTCAGCCATCTTGATTTCAAATTCTATTTCGCCAGATGGTTCCAACAAGCACTCGGTTTTTTTGTCACATAAAATTAAATCAAATTTAATTGTTTTTACTTCCAAATCCGTATTACGAACACTCCGCATGAATCTTCTCATGGACTTTTCAATTTCATCCAGATCTTCTTCAAATATCTTGGTTGCCTTCAGTGTATCAGGATCTTTTGCCCTTTGAATGTCATCATCTTTAAGAAAGATCTCAAAATCATCTTTTCTTTCACAAAAAATATGCAAATGTTTTTTAAAATCTTTGAAAACTTCGCGAAAGTTTAACTTCGGATCTTTTAACTTTTCATAATCCTCATCTAGATCCTTAATTTTATTTGTTAGGCCTTCTTTGGTGATAAAACCTAGAACTTTTTCCCTGGGGAGCTCATCGCCTTTTTTAGCATTTTTTTCGTAATCTTTTTTTGCCTTAATGTATGCTTTGCCCCATTCCCCAAACTCAGGATTTGCCAATAGTGATTGAGTAAAAAAAATACTCAATAATGCAAACATGATAAAAATTTTATTTTTCATACTACATATCCATTCCTAATACTTTTAGTTAAAAAACGAAACTAAATAGTTATCCCATTACAAAATTTTTTTATGTTTTGTTCAAAACAGTGGTTACGATTTCTCTTTACACAAAGAAAAGTGTTTTTGGGTAATTTTAACAACGTGTACACTCTTCCTCGACAAATCCCACCACAACTTCACTGTAGAAATACGAGCGATCTGTTTCCCATAGATGCTGGTTAAAGTCGTCATTGCAATAAAATGACGCTTTGACAATGTCACTTAAAACATGATCTCCATTTAAGCGCCGCGCTATAAGAGCCCCACCGTCATTTAAGCATCCATGCACAATTGTAAACATTTCTTTCATTTCATTTATCGGCATCCAATCCGATATATTTGATGTTTGGATAATGTCCCATTTTTTATTGATATTCTGTATTTGTGACAAGAACGTTCCTTCGTAGAAATAAAGTTCTGCCTTACCTGGTTTTGCGTAATGCAAATACGGCGGAACGCCGGACTCTCCGTTGCAGTAACTCTCCAGCCAAATTTGGTCCACAAAGTAATTTGTACCTCGTGGATAACGACGAATTGCTCGCGCAAAGACTTCGGAAAAATGAGCGGCAAATGATTTGCTCATCGAGTAGTCTACAGCAGCGCGACCAAAAGTTTCCGCTAGTTTTTCACGCTCAAACACAATGTCAAAACATTGTTGCCAATTTTCGTGATTTACCGCCCGCTCCGGATCATCGATGGCTAAAAAGCCTAGCTTTTCGTTACACACGCTTACTAGTTCACGAAATAGTTCTTCAAACTTACCTACGCGATTTACGCCAAATGCAACTTGGGAACGATTTTTTTGCCAGTATTGCTGTTGTTCTTTAGAAAGAGAGCAATATAGCTTATCAAACAACTTTAGACGCGCGTCACTTTCTCCACAAATCCCCAGTAGTATTCGTTGCTCATCTTTCTCTAAATGCTCTATTGTAGAGTAGCGCAGCCTTATCAACTGCAACTGCGCATGGTTTGCGTCGATACAGCTCACAGATTTTACCTGTGGTAAGTGCAAAAGTCCTAACGCTGTACATCCTCCGGAGCCAATAAGCAATATATCTAATGGCTTATTTTTGTAGCCAAATACTTTTTCAATCACTTGGTGTTCAATAAGTGGATCTTCTCGTACTTGGCTAAATGCAATATCACTCCCCGGCCACTTCACTTTTCACCTCTTCTAGCATTGCGAGATACACATTCCAAAAATAGTGACCTCCTAACGCTGCCGCCGTCGCAATTTCCCCACGCGATTTGTCCCACGTATCCCGACAAATATCAAATAACTCGCGAGCATGCTCTACATCAAGCACTTCGTGAGTTGCATAGTGTGATTGAGAACCAGGCTCCACCCACTTGTCTTCACAAATTTTTTTGGCAATTTGTGCGCTAATATCAATATACAAATATTCAATCATCCCCAATAGCGCAGCGCCGTGTTCCCCAGGGTTCGCCAAACAAAAATTGCGAATAGATTCATTAAAGGCATGCACTCCTACGCTACATGGTCTCTGTACTTCCTGTTCCTTAGCTCCTAGAGCTTGTAAAAACTCAATAAAGGTGTGCTTATGCGCTTTGCGCAAATCACCGCTTCCATGTTCTTCTTGGACATTTTCCGCTAGATGAATGCGCTTTTCTAGACAATTTATTTTCGACAAGCATGCCGCCAGCGCGCACGAAAACGACTCAACAGCGTAACGAAAACTCAGTTGCGACTTCAAAAAACTTTTGCGTGTTGCTTCGTTATTCATCCATACAAAATAAGGATGCTGACGAAAATTGTATTGTTGTGCAATGTATACATACATCTTGTCTAAATCTTGTTGTTCGTTCAGTTTTGTGATAGCAATGTGCATATTTTTCCTCTGGTACTTTGTTATCGAACTAGACTAATCCATCGAGTATTATTCGTTCATTATCTTATTCATAAGATAGCGATTCACTAAATAAAAATACAGGATATTTTTATTGGACAACAAAATTGTACAATAGTTACAAACAATCACTTGTAAAAGTCGTTACAAGAATCTATGTTTTAATTTGAACTAATAAACATACTTGGCTATAATCAGAACTATAGCCAATTTGTGAAATATCAACATGGGATTTTCCAAAGGAAAAAATTGAATGAAGTGCCCAAAGTGTGATAGCGAGTTAATGCCAGGGGAAAGATGTTCGTGTGACCAACCCACCACAGAGCGAAGTACACGTCCGATGAGTACTTTAATCGAAAAAGTGGTATCACGAAGGTCAAATCGCAGAGTAGAACATAAAAATAAACCCGGTATTTACATCGAATGTTTTCCTTTTCCTCCAATACGCCTAACAAAACACAACGAGATTCAAATTGGACGTGGACCTGAAAACGACTTAATTTTAACATCAAATGATGTTTCCCGACGTCATGCGGCAATAAAATGGTGCGAAGAAAAAAATTGCTACATTGTGCGCGATCTCAACAGCCATAATGGCGTAACGGTTAATAATGAACTTGTAGAAGAACAAGAGTTAAAAAATAATGACATTATCAAAATAGGTGCCAATGATATTTCTTTCTACGAGTTGGTCGATCAAACAGAAAAGGCCATGAAATCGTCGTCTTTTTTGAAAACGGTAGGTACAAAAGCCGATGCCACCGAACTATTAGAAAATTTTCGTGACACCTTGCGCGGTAGTTTGGGAATTCTAGAACTCAGCAGTGTTTTGCAGATGATTGCTGGAGAAGAAAAAAGTGGTCATATTTCGCTACAAGAAGAAGAAGATTTGGCCAGTATATTTTTTGTAAATGGTATGGTTGTACATAGTGAACTCAATGGCATGGAAGGCGCTGACGCATTTTATAAAATTATGGAATGGCGCGTGGGAAATTTTGAATTTATTCCCGACGAAACATCAGCAAAAACAACAATGTCGCATGATTTGCAATTTTTGTTGATGGAAGCGGCCAGACGCATTGATGAGGATAATCGCTAGACTCTTAAGAGGCGCTGGGCGGCTAAGCCGCCCGTAGCGTTTTATCTCGACTGCTTTACAGCAAGTTCATAACATACAGCTTTACGATGATTACGTAATAAGAGATAATTACCTGCCAACGCGGGAGGATTCCAAGTTTTTTCGCCTAGCGTGGAGAATTGAGATATTTCTTTAAATTCTTTGGAGTTGGCTTCCACTAAAGCCAGGTAACCTGACTCAGAATGTATCAGTAATAAATCACCAACTAAAATCAACTGTCCATGTCCATAACGTCCATCACGCCACATGCGTTTACCTGTTTTAAAATCGATACATCCCAAAACAGCGGAGTCTAAACCGTACACATAACCATCGCGATACACCATATTGGTAAACTTTGGCTTCATGCGTTTACTTTTCCAAGCAATTTTAGCACTGAACTTACCATCCGCCACAGAAATATCGAATAGTTTGCTTCCGATCCCATAACTTGCTCCAAATAGAACTTGGCTTCCCACAACAATAGGCTGTGCAATATTTGCCGAACCTCTTTTCGACCACTCATGTTCCCACAAAATGCTACCGTTATCCGGATTATGCGCGGCAACAGTATATCGGTTAAACATCAAAATTTGTTGAACACCGTGAATTGTGGCAATTGCCGGAGAGCTATAACTGGATTCATCTGTTCCTCCGCCCCACACAAACTTACCCGTTTCTTTGTTATATGCGACGAGAGAACGATTTTCTTTTCCACCAGCACTTACGATCACGTTGTTGCCAATCACTAAGGGAGAGCAACTTTTTCCCCACTGTGGAATTTTAGCGTTATTTCCTTTTACGATGTCAACTGACCAGATTTTTGAACCATTGTCTAACTGCAAGCAGTTGAGAATACCTGTGGCCCCCAAAGCATAAACAAATTGTCCGTCTATCGTAGGAGTAGAACGTGGACCAACACCTCCCTGAGGACTTGAGTGACGAACCAAATCTTCATGAGCCCACTTTATTTTTCCGGTGTCAAGCTCATAGCAAATGACCATTTCTTTGTCATCGTGTTGTTCTTGTGTTACCGCTAACTTGTCTTTTACCGCAAAAGCAGACCAACCAAGCCCCACAGATCTTTCCCATAAAAGTTTCGGTGGGTGTTGTTTCCAATCTCTCTCAAGTTGAATCTTCTTTACAATAGCATCGCGGCCTCTACCTAAGTATTGTGGGTAGTCCTCAATTTTACCTTGTTCCAACTCTGTATTGCCGCGCGTAATTTTCGAACTATACTCTGTTTTAGACCAGCGCCAAGTAAACGTAGGAACCAAATCTCCGTCAATATCTTTTACGCGAAATAGAGTAAAAAATAACGCAATAAAGCCCAAAATTCCGCCAAGCCAGCCTAAACGAGTTTTTCCTGGCAAACGCGAAAGGAACATTAGCCATAAAAATGCCAGCAAAAATGTGAGAATTTGCGAAGCCATCATCAAAAATCCCAGCAAGGATTCCTGGAAGAGCTGCAAATACGTGACAAGCCCCAAATCAAAAACTAGTATAGCCCATAACGGCCACCAACGTACAGATCTTTGATCAGACATACTGTATTCCTTCTTGAAATTACATTACACATTAGTTATTAATTTTATACAGTTTAACTGAACCTAGCATCGGCGAAAAACAATTTATATAATAAATACGACTTGTTCTGTAAGAAAGAACAAATCGATCCCGACCCCGATCCCGATCCCGATCCCGAAAAATAAGTAAACAAAGGAAATTACCATCACGCAATTTTTATTAAAATAACAATACTAATAAATTTTTAGGTATAGGTAATCAAATTCAAGGAAGGAAATAATGGTATGATCACATGTGTTCTTATTCAGAGTGAATTTTTTGTTGACGACTATTCGCTTTTTGAGCACAAAAAATAATCTTCAGAGGGTATATCATGAAAATATTTATTATAAAAATATTTGTCATAATCACCGTAGCGATGTTAAAACCCCCTTTTGAGTTTGTAGAGAATTACCAATTCGGGGTAACAACATACTCCAACACCAAAATCACGATATTCGCTCTTTGGTTTGTTGGTTTCCTTTTATCTGTATTATGGCTATCAAGAAATAGCGATGAACTCACCATATGTGCATTACTCGCACTATGCCGCCCCAGGTTCGACACTTCTTTTTATTTTGTCTCATGGGCCAAGGCCAATAGCTTCATGGCAACAATTGTCGGTTTTCTATGGTTTTTTTGGCTATTGTTATTTGTGGCATACCTAATTTATATAGGTCTTTTCAAAAAGCGTCCACAACAAGAGCAAGAAAAGCACTTTGTCATAAAATTATGGTGACTACTTCATTTGCAATTTTTTAAATGCGTCTGTTTGCAAAATTTTATAGTTTCCTGGTTTTTCGTGTACAATAAAATAACACGCTAATTTTAAACTTTGTGCCAGTTCAAAACCACGTTTTTCACCAAGTACCATAAGCGCTGTGGCCATCGCATCGGCATGCATGCATGTAGAACTAATTACCGAAACTGATGCTAAATTGTGTGAGATAGGTCTTCCTGTTTGCGGAGAAATGGTGTGTGATAGGCGTTTTTTGGTTTTCGCATCGTAACGAAAATTACGATAATTGCCCGATGTAGCAATTGCCATACCTTTTAAGGTGACCGCTTTTTGGACACTACGTTTACCTGGTTGCGGCGATTCAATGCCAATGATCCATGGGGTTTTATCTTTTTTGAAGGCGCTCGCACGAATTTCTCCGCCGATTTCCACCATATAATTTTGCATTCCCGCATTGCGTAAACAGTCACAAACGGCGTCCACGGCAAAACCTTTGGCAATCGCCGATAAATCTACATACAAATCAGGGTGCGCCTTTTTTAGGGTTTTACTCTGTGGGTCGACAGTGAGTTTCTGGTAGCCCACTTGTTGTAACATGTCTTTGATTTTTTGAGCAGAGGGGTTATTTTTTATTTTCTGTGGACCAAACCCCCACAAGTTGACAAGAGGACCAACCGTAATATCAAAGGCACCATTCGATGCTTGACTTACGGTTTGTGCCTCAATAATCACCTGCAGAGTCTTTTGTGAAATAGGAAAGGGCTCAATACTATGCAATTGATTGAATTTAGACAATTCTGAGTCGCTCAGGTACGTAGACATTTTATTGTTAATGTCTTCTAACTCTTTGCGTACCGTCTCGCGTATCTCAACCAGCTTTGCCTTGGAGATTACATGGGCAATTTTAATAGTATAAGTAGTGCCTAAAGCTCGCCCTTTTATGGTAGGGGAGTATTGTTTGCTGGGAAATAATAACCATGCAATGATTGCGATAACAACAATGAGTATTTGAACAATGGTTCTCATGTTATTTTGCAGCGCTACCCTCTCCCGTTCTTACTTTCAATCTTTCCGCTTTGTTTTTTGCCTCTTCTTCTGCTTGGCTTTCTGCACGCATTTTGGCAAAGTAAACAACCGGTAGCGTTAGAGTGTCAAACGCTAAACTCATTGGAAAATCGAAAATAGCCATTGGACCTATTTCCGAAGACATTGCGGCTCCACCATAATATTCCATCGTGGGGTGATTTCCTATATGCAGTGGATTTTCATCTGCTTTTGCAGGACGGGATAAATTGAGTACAGTACCACAACCAACCATTGCAAAAACAGATATCAAGATAATAAGCTTATTCATCCTAGGCTCCTTCGTAAGTTGATCAACAACAAATTGCGAAAGAAACATTCTACAAAATTTACAACAGCGTGTCACGTTTTAGTTCAAAAAATATAGGCGACAAAATGTCGCCCATATTTTTGTTAACCTCCGAAGTCGTCGAACATAACATTTTCTTGCTCAACGCCAAGGTCCTCCAGCATTTTAAAAACCGCGGCATTCATAAGCGGTGGCCCACAAATGTAATACTCGCAATCTTCTGGTGCCGGGTGATCTTTGAGGTAATTTTCGTAAAGTACTTGGTGAATAAATCCAGTGTAGCCTTCCCAATTGTCTTCAGGAAGAGGATCAGAAAGTGCCACATGCCAAGTAAAATTATCGTTTTCATCTTGCAGTTTGTCGTAATGGTCAGCATAGAACATCTCACGAAGACTACGCGCACCGTACCAGAAACTTATTTTGCGTTTGCTGTGAATACGTTTCAACTGATCAAAGATATGAGAACGCATTGGCGCCATACCAGCTCCACCACCGATAAATACCATTTCGGCGTTGGTCTCCTTGGCATAGAATTCTCCGTATGGACCAGATATTTTTACTTCGTCTCCTGGTTTCAAATTAAAAATCCATGAAGACATGATTCCTGGCGGAGTTCCCTTAGGAGCTCGTGGTGGCGGTGTTGCCACGCGTACGTTTAGCATAATAACCCCTTTTTCTTCGGGATAATTTGCCATAGAATACGCACGGATGGTCGGATCTTTTACTATGGACTTTATTTCCCATAGATTAAACTTATCCCAATCTTCATGGTATTCTTTTTCCACATCAAAATCACTATATTTCAATTCGTGAGGTGGACATTCTATCTGAATGTAACCCCCTGCTCTAAAATCTACATCTTCACCTTCAGGTAATTCAAGAACAAGTTCTTTGATAAAGGTGGCAACGTTATGATTCGAGCGAACTTTACACATCCAAGTTTTGGTGTCAAATACTTCCGCAGGCAGCTCGATTTTCATATCTTGTTTTACGGCGACTTGACACGAAAGTCTTTCGCCTTCACGAGCTTCTTTTTTAGAGATGTGAGACAATTCTGTAGGTAAGATGTCTCCACCACCCTCTTTAATAACTACCTTACATTGGGCGCAAGTTCCCCCACCCCCACATGCTGATGAAACAAATATCCCACTGTCAGCTAACACGTTGAGAAGCTTTCCTCCTGCCGGTGCACTAATAGCCTTATCTGGATCATCATTTACGGTAATTGTGACATTTCCCGCGGCCACCAATTGTGCTTTTGCGGCCAAAATAATGGCAACCAAAGCGAGGATGACAAGAGTAAATGTCGTTACTCCGAGAAATACTTCAAATCCCATGTTGTTTTCCTCGTAATACAGATTAACTAAGTTTTATACCGGAAAAGGCCATGAATACAATCGACATCAAACCTACCACAATGAAGGTAATGCCTAAGCCCCGTAAACCCACGGGAACATCACTGTATTTCATTTTTTCACGAATGGCCGCGAGCGCAGCAATTGCAAGTGCCCAGCCAAAACCGGAACCAAAACCATAAACCACACTTTCAGTGAAATTATAGTCGCGTTGTACCATAAAAAGAGAACCACCTAAAATAGCACAGTTTACGGTAATGAGAGGGAGAAAAATTCCCAAAGCGTTGTATAGCTTCGGAAAATATTTATCCAAAGTCATCTCTAGAATTTGAACCATCGCCGCAATAACACCGATGTAACTGATCAAACCCAGATATGATAGGTCTGCTTCCGGTAAACCCGCCCAAGTAAGAGCTCCTTCTTTTAAAATGTACTGATAGAGAAGGTTATTTACCGGAATGGTAATGGCCTGCACGATGATAACAGCAAAACCAAGACCAATAGCTGTATCTACTTTTTTGGATACCGCTAAAAATGTACACATTCCTAGAAAAAAAGCCAAAGCCATATTTTCTACAAACGCGGACATTATAAATAAATTGATATAGTATTCCATGTTCATATATCCTTTTTGGAATTATTCAGCTTCAACTTGATCCGTTTTCCAAGAACGAAGTGCCCAAATGAAAAGTCCAATTAAAAAGAAAGCACTTGGAGGAAGTAACATCAAACCATTGGCAACATACCATCCACCATCGGTGGACAATGTCATCATAGAGTGCCCCATCAAAGATCCT
The DNA here is from genome assembly GCF_009002475.1 of Candidatus Uabimicrobium amorphum. Lineage (GTDB taxonomy): Bacteria > Planctomycetota > Uabimicrobiia > Uabimicrobiales > Uabimicrobiaceae > Uabimicrobium > Uabimicrobium amorphum. The sequence goes on along the minus strand of NZ_AP019860.1, from coordinate 4,736,625 downwards.
GAGCCAAAGAACTCTCTAAATGCCGCGACGATAATCAAAATTAGGCTATACCCTAAACCGTTTCCAATTCCGTCGATGAAACTCATGGTAACGTTGTTTTTCATCGCATATGCTTCTGCGCGTCCCATCACAATACAGTTTGTGATAATAAGACCCACAAATACAGACAACTCTTTACTCACATCATACATGTATGCCTTTAAGAACTGATCGGCAATAATTACCAGTGAAGCAATAATGGTCATTTGCACAATAATGCGTATGCTTGAAGGAATGTGGTGGCGAATCAAACTTACCGAAGCATTGGAAAACGCCAATACAAATATTACCGCACCACACATAGTGAAAGATGTTTGGAGTTTCGTCGTTACAGCAAGAGCTGAACAAATCCCCAATATTTGTAGAGCAATTGGATTGCGATCAAATACGGGCCCAAACAGGACATTTTTTACACTGTTTTCGTTGCTCATTACTGGAACCCTTTTTCTCTAATATTCTCTAAAAATAATCCAAAACCCGATTGACTAAGCCAATATTCAAGTGATGTAGAGACGCCGTCACTGGTAATGGTCGCTCCGGATAAACCGTCAATTTTGTATTCGGCATCTTTTCCTTTGGGGTCCACTTTACCTTTAATCACATGGATCGCAGGATTCCACTCGGAGTCAAATGCTTTTTTGCCCGGCCATTGACCTTTCCAGTTTTTGTTATCTACTTCTCCACCCAAACCTGGTGTTTCACCATGCTCATAGTACGCGAAACCTTTGATGGTTGTGGTGTCGACGTCCAGGGCTAAAAAGCCTAGCATCGTGGACCATAGACCGTAACTTCTTACAGGCAAAATAATTTTGCTAACTTTTTTGTCGTCATTTTCAACAAGATACACCAAGGCAAACTTTGCACGTGTTTTAATAGAACTGCCTTTATTATCTTGAACATCAATGCTAAGAGCCTTGTCTTTACTTGCCTTTACTTGGTTGTATGTTCCAGAGAGAAGATTCCCTTCTTCATCAACCTTCATGTAAGCTTTTATACCTTTCATTTGGTCGATGTATGTATTCAAAGCGTCGATGTCTTGTTGTAGTTTTTTCTTAGTATCTTCATCAGCCGCTTTTAGCTGTGTTTCTAAATTTTGCAGGTTGTCTTTCAGCACTTGCTGTGTTGTGTCGGACTGTAAATTCGCCATATCCACAACATAGCCATACTGCAAATCAACAATCTGCGGTTGTATTTTCGCAAAAGCTTTCTTTACATTTTCCTTGTCTTTTACTTCTTCGGCGGTTAATTCACCTGCGCAAAGTAATATATTGCGTTGTTTATCAAGTTTCTTATTTATTAGTTGCGCTTCTTTTAAAGAAACGGAAATACTTGACACCAAAGTTGCGCAGACAATGCATAGCAGTGTTGCTACAACAAGAGTTTTTAGTGTACTACTACTGGGCGAGCTCATATTTGCGCGTTCTCCTTCTAATGTTTGCAGTCATCACAAAATAGTCGATTAGAGGTGCAAAAACATTCATAAAAAGTATTGCCAACATCCAACCTTCCGGATAAGCCGGATTGGCAGAACGAACAATAATACCAATGCAACCAATACCGAAACCGTAAATCCATTTTCCAGTGGTGGTCATTGACGCACTAACAGGATCTGTTGCCATGAACACTGTTGCAAATGCAAAACTTCCCAATACAAAGTGCCATTGCGGTGTCAGACTAAACATTGGATTTGTTGTTATTCCCGCATTGTACATAGCGTTAAATGCAAAAGACGTAACGAACATACCAATAGCGGTTGATAGCATAATGCGCCACGAACCAATACCGGTCATGATGAGGAATCCTGCCCCAAAGAGACACGCTAACGTTGATGTTTCTCCCATCGAACCTGGGATAAATCCTAAAAAGGCTTGCATCCAATATCCGTCGGATAAACCTTGTACAGCAGCAAGTCCACCGTTAGGTGCTGCCGCCACAGCCAAAGCCGTAGCTCCACTGTAACCATCAATAGTTGCAAGAAGAGCACTTTCTACCGGAACCCAAATCTCACCGGTGATTTGCATTGGATAAGCAAAGAATAAAAATACGCGCGCAGTTAATGCAGGGTTTAGGATATTTTTTCCTGTTCCCCCAAAAACTTCTTTACCGATAACCACACCAAAACTAATACCTACCGCAACTTGCCATAGAGGTATGTTCGCGGGTAGAATAAGTGGAAATAGCATTCCTGTGACGAGGAAACCTTCGTTGATTTCGTGTTTTCTCACAACAGCAAATAAAGATTCCCAAAGGCCCCCGACCATGTTACATACAATGAACACGGGGAAAAAATACAATGCTCCATGAACCATGTTCGCAACAATGCTACTTGCGTCATAACCAATTCCCAAAGCGGCCAAAACGTCGTAGCGCCATCCGACAAGCAACGAAGGGTCGATCTTCGCCAAAGCCAAATTCGCTTGCAAACCTGTGTTGTACAATGCCATTAATATACAAGGGGTCAATGCCATAACGACGGTGATCATTGTTCTTTTTAAATCAATACCATCGCGTACATGACTACAACCTTCGGTAACTTCTCCTGGTGTAAAGAGGAAGGTATCGCCCGCTTCATAAAAGGGATAAAGTTTTTCTAGCTTTCCCCCTTTTTCAAAAAGCCCTTTTGGCTTGTCGAGTAAATTTCGTAAAAATTTCATGACTGATTAACCATCCTTCTCAATAGTTGTTAAACTCTTTCTCAAAGCGGGACCAAAATTAATTTTCCCCGGGCAAACAAATGAGCACAATGCTAGATCCTCTTCATCGAGCTCCAAGCATCCTAGAACCTGTGCACGATCGGTATCCCCAGCTAATAGAGAACGTAAGAGTAGGGTAGGTAAAAAATCAAAAGGCATTACTTTTTCGTAAGATCCAATTGGCACCAATGCACGTTTACTACCGTTTGTTGAGGTATTAAATGCGAATTTTTTACCTGGGAAGAGTTTCGAAAAATAGATATTTTTAAAAGAAAATTTATTGAATCCTGGGGAGTGCCATCCCATGAACTCTCGTTCTCTTCCTTCCGCCAGTACACTTACTTGATGGTGGTAACGTCCTAGATACTGAAAAGGTCCTTGTGCGTTGCGTCCGGAAAATACGGAACCAGAAATCAAACGTACTTCTCCGTCCTGCACTTGGTCTTTAGCCATATCAGCAACACTGGCACCTATACGTGTTTTGATAAGACGTGGGCTTTTTGCCGCAGGACCCGCAAATGAGATAATGCGATCCGTGTATAACTTTCCTGTTGTAAAAAGTTTACCGTACATAATCACATCTTGGTAATTGATATGCCATACAGTTTTTGCAGCACCAACAGGGTCAAGAAGGTGTATATGCGTTCCGACATTCCCTGCAGGGTGTTTTCCTGTAAATTCCTGATGGGTAACCCCTTTTACATCTTTACCTGGAACAGAGCTATTTGCGCCTGTGCACAAAAATACCTTACCATCTGTCAACTTGCATAAAATACGCAAACCATTCTTAAAATCTTCTTCGCTCTCTTTTACGATCACGTCCACAGAAGGTGCTAAAGGATTTGTGTCTATAGCTGTAACAAAAATAGAATGTGGTTTTGTATTCGGGTCTGCAACTTTACTGTAAGGTCTTGTTCGCAGGCATGTCCATGTCCCTGACTTCAGTAGTATTTTCTGTATTTGATCTTGTTGTACATCTTTGAGAGTTTCGGAAGAGTAGGACTTGAAAGTAACCTCTTCATCTCCTTCTAGACGGATCACAACAGATTGAAAGACTCTTTTTGCTCCGCGATTTATTTCAATAACTTCCCCTGCCCCTGGAGCTGTGTAGTTAACATCAGGAAGTTTTTTATCTGTAAAAATAATTTGGCCTTTTTTGACTTTGTCACCTACTTTTACCTGCATTGTAGGCTTCATTCCAACATAATCTTCGCCAAGTAGAGCAACCGTAGTTATTTTAGGTTCATCTTTGATGGCTTGCTCAGGCTCACCTGTTATGGGAAGATTCAGACCTTTTTTTATTTTAATAGGATTTGCCATAATGAATATAGATTCCTTGTTCTAACAATGTGAATTCAGCAAACAGACCAGAAACTATCTAAGGAATGTTGAAGAACAATAGCTTCTAGACAAAATGAATTTTCCAGCAAGTATTTATAGATACAAGCGGTGTTTGCTGTCATATATAATATTAAGAGTGCAAGAGTGCAAAATTTTTTGAGATGATGGATATGTAGAAAACACTACACACCTAAATTTGAGAGATTCTCTCGGAGGCGTATAATCTTTATTGAAAAGAACAAGATATATTTTAACTGTTAGCTAAAAATTACACTCATAACTTCAATGCTATATTTTGCAAACGCATAATTTGATATATACACTGGCAAAATCGCACTAACAACTAAAAACACTTTACTTTAATATACCGCATAAGTACCACCTTTGTCAAATATACTTCACAGAACAGAGAAAAAATGTTGCCAAAAGTATACTTTGCAATTAGAACTGCACCTAGCGTAGAATATTTTTTTTAAATAGTCAAGTAAACATTTTCGCGATGAGCGATGCAGTTGCATTACATAACTCGATTAATTGCCTCTAAAAAAGCCTTATCATCTTCTAGGTTATCAAAATAGAAATCGGGATTTTCACCAAGTAAAACATTTTTGTCCTGTTTTCCCGTTCCTACAGCTATAGAGCGTACCCCTAAAGATTTTCCACAGTTGACATCATGAATGGTATCGCCAATAATAACAACTTCTTTACCTGAAAACGATATCCCCAATTTCTTTTGCGCTCGTGAAACTGCAATTGCCGGTAATTTGTGGCGATCCCAGTTATCGTCTCCCCAGGCCCCTATCTCGAAATCAAAAAATGCATCGAGATTTTTGCAACACAACTTAATTTTTGCCCCTACAAAAATATTACCGGTAAGTAGTGTCAAAGTAATATTTTTTTGTTGCTTTAATCTTTGCAACAAGGTGATCACCCCAGGAAGAATCTCTACTTTATCAGCATATTGCTGAGCAGCCTTATGCGCTTTACCTTCATATCGCTGTAAAATAAAATCGCACTTTTTTTCCAGCTCTATCAAAGGAATATTTGAGTACATAAGTATTTCGCGACAAATTTGCAGATCTGTTTTTCCTGCAAAGGAAACATTTTGTGGTTTCTGTATATGGGGAAATACTTCTTGTAGAGCTTCTAAAAAACATTTTCCCCATATGCCTTTACTGCATATTAATGTAGAGTCTATATCAAATAATAACAATCTTTTCAATAAATTTTCTTTCTATTTCCATATTCCCTGAAAAGGATTGTACATATACTCTTTAACCATTTGCGGGATTTTATAATATATAGAAAATAACCTTGCAGGATCTAGAGCCATTTCTCCACCTTGCAAGAACTTTCCATCGTCCTTGTCATCCCAAGTCCAAGGAGTATTGGCATTACCGCCAATTCCTTTGCTTTTCAAAAAAACCCCAAATTTCTTGAATGTTTCTTTGGCAAAACGCCGCGACCATAATTCTCCAGGGGCAAAGATGTTGATTAGTCTGTAAGTGGCATTTTGGTCAAAACGCGATTTAGGAGTAGAACCAACAGTAGAAGGATAGTAAACAATGTAGTCATTCTCACTACCGAATTTATGTTTTTTTTGCAGTGCATGACAACCGTGCCCTTTGGCTTCTTGGTATGTACAAAATCTATTGTGATTTTTCTGGTCACGTTGCCAAATAAGATTGCCGTCTATATTCTCTTGGTTACCTTGTAGGTCACTTCCAAGCGGAACATACGAGTAAAAATCGAGATGTGCACAGGTTACGATCCCCTGCAATTTTCCAAACTGACTACCATCTTTTTTCACTAAAACCACAATACCTTCCAAGTCGTTTTCATGATCGGTTTCTAAATCCCACGGATTAATCCAATCGCGCGGATGATAAAAAGAGTAGTTGACGAACCAGTGAGATGCGGTTTCTAAAACAAAATAGTAAACGACACCGCGTAAATCAGAATTTGCTTTATGTAGTGCATCCCAATTATTATCGGTTTTCCAGTCGCCATCGTAATTTACGCTGGTCAACGCATCGGCAAGCCACTGCTCTTTTGCAGTGTCTTGGTAGTGAATAGGTGCCCAATGAAATGCTAGATCATTGTGAAATTTAGGAGTGGGAATGTTTGCGTTTTTGTGGTCAAAAGGATAGATAGTAACCGTAATGGTATATGAACCGTGTTTATTGTCGGCATAGGCCCCTTCACCGTCAAAAGCTTTCACGCTTAGGTAACCATCGGCACGCGCGTGCCATTTTTGCCCAAGAGCTTTTTCAGCAAATCGTGTAAAAAAAGACGGAGCTTCATCTCTGTTACGACGAATATACTCCATTCCTGGTTCCAGTATTACCATTCCGCCTTCGGTAGTGCACATTTGACCTTTCTGATCGCGCCCATATGCATCGCGAAGTTTATTTTCCCCTGAGAACGTTACGTAACCACTGATGTGGTCTATCGAAAACATTTGACCTGTTTTCAAAAAAGCGATTTGAGTAAATTGTTCTTTGTTTCCTGGAACTGTTACAGTGACGGATTCGCAAAATAGCAATGTCACCAATACAAAATAAAGTACTATGTTTCTCATGTATTTCTCCCCCTACTCAATACGTTTTAGTTGGCTACATATTAGCAATTCACTTTCGGGAAAGCAACTAAAACTTGACATAGAGCGATCAAACATAGATTTATTTACTGTAGATGGGTATTCCTTAAGATACGATAACTTAGCGATGGAAACGCCATATGCGTATATGACGATCGAAACCACCACTCACCATAAGGCTACCATCGTGGTTAAAACATAAGGTTTTCAATTGTTGGTTGCTCACCTCGATGGTAAGAACTGCTCGTGATTTTTTAGATTTTTCGATATTATCCAAATTCCAAATACGAATGGTCCCGTCAAAACTTGCGGATGCTAAGCGATTGGGATAGTTGGGAATGAAGGAAAAAATTTCTACGCGATCACTATGCCCTTCAAATGTATGCACTAATTTTAATGTTTTGCTATCCGCAACCAAAAGATTGTCTTTCGCCCCTTTTGAAGAAGCAATGATATATTTTCCATCTGGCGTATATTCGCAATAGAAAACCTCTCTCGCTAATTTTAATCCGCTCTTTATCGGTGAAAGCTTTACATTTTTCTTCCCTTGCAGTTGTCCTTCATCAATATTCCACATCTTGAGACCTGGTTGCCCACCAGCCACGATAAGGTTTCCATTGGGTTGAAAACACGCAGCATTTAAGTCTCCCTTGAAACCTTGAAGAACGAAAAGAGAATTCCCCTGTGTTTTTGGTGCAAAGTCGTCAATATCCGAATTCCAAATACGTATAGTACTATCATAGCTTGCCGAAGCGATTCGCGACCCATCATGATTAAAAACGCAATGACGTATATGTTTCGTAATTTTATGTCCTGAGTATTTTCGCACTTTTTGCCCATTTTGCATATCCCACAACAATACCTCGCCAAAATCGCTTCCATTTACGATCATGTTCTTATTGGGGTGAAATTGCAGATAGCGCACTGGTCCCATACTGCCCAAAAAAGGTTTTAAACGATTTTTTTCAGGTAATTCAATTTTAACTCCGCGAAAATCACTCAGGAAAATGGACAATGCATGCTCTAAAGCAAAGGCAAGCTGATTAGGCGTACGCAGGTCTATCGCGCAATCAGTAATCGCATATTTTTGTTTTGGAAAAATAAAGGGGTTATTTCCAGAAAAATGTGCATCACTATAACGAATTCTCCAAAATTTCACCCCATCTTTACCACATGAAACTAGTTGATCTTTTCCATAAAACGCACATTTATACACCGCCCCCACATGGCCAACTAATGTCGCGACGCGCTCAAACGTTTCCATGGACCATACAATCATGGTGTTATCATTACTTGTAGAGACAAGATACTTTTTGTCGGGACTTAAGCAACAACTAAACACATAACTTTTATGTCCTACAAGTTGTCGTAATGGCTGCAATTTTTTGTTATAGATGATAATCGTACCATCGAAGCTTGCGGTAATAATGAACTTGTCGACGATAATAGAGTGTATTTTACTTTTAGGATAAATACGCGATTTGGATAAATAACTCACTCTTTCTGTTTTGAGATCCCAAATAGTTAGAAAGTCTTTATTGAAATCTTTTCTGATACGTTCATTATCCCCGACACCGCAAAACAACTTTCCATTGCGATATGCTAAGCTGTTGATATTATTCTCGAATTCATTTAATGGACTAAAAATCTTCAGGGGTTTCTGCGTCTTTATATTCCAAATCACAACCCCTTGCTTCCTCTTTTTCGACGCTATTTTTCGTTTGTAAATATCATAATTTTCAACCTCATAGCCTACAGCAAGATAATGCTCTTGAGATAAAAAAAGGCATGTACGCGATACATTTTCATGAGGTATCGCAGCGACTAAATCCCACGATGTGGTACTAAAAACTTCGACAAATTGCCCGTGTAAAATGGCGAGATATTTACCTGAAGGGCTAAAAATACAATCATTAATCGTGCCGGGAATTCCCGATGAACTTTTTTTGGTTTTATTGAGCTTTTTAATTATTCTTCTGTCTGACATATGATAAATAATCACTTGCCCTTTTTTGTTCCCCATGGCGAGCAAATCACGGTGTAATCCAATAGAAGTCGCTTTTTTAGCAAATTCTCTAATAACCTCCGGTTGAGGTTCAGAAGTGTTGCACTGTCCATCGAGCCAATACCACTCCCAATTACGTAAGTCCTTGGCGCAGTGCCCAAGTGCTTCCTGAGCCTCAAGACTGTTGTGGTCTTTCAAATATTGATTTGTCAACAGTATATTGGCATAGTACTCGCGTATTTGGGCTTTTTGTTTTGCTGTAACCGCTTCGTTACGCGCATCTAAAGCCTCTTGTTTTTGTGTTATCGCTTCGTTTTTTGCCTCTTCCGCTTTTTGCCTTGCTATTTCCAAATCGTTATTGACTTTTGCAAGCTCACTAAGTGACGTCCCCAGTTTTTCGTTCTTGTCTTGCAGTTGAAAATATTGATAAAAAATCGAAACCCCAGAAAAAACGGTAATCATCACGATAAATAAAACCAAGGAAGAAATAAGTTTGTTGCGCTTAAACAGTTTAAACATACGCGAAATAGGTGTGATTGGCGATGCACTAACAGGACGATCTTTTAAAAAATTCTCAATATCTTTCGCAAAAGCTTCTGCCGTACGATAGCGTTTACGTGGAGACTTCTCTAAACATTTCAAACAAATAGCTTCAACCTCTGGAGGGATATCGGGGTTTAGAACACGAAGACGTATAGGATCATCGGTGTGAAGCTTCTTGAGAACTTTCCAATAGCTATCCGCCTGAAATGGCGCCCGCCCCACAAGCATCTGATACATCGTTGCTCCGAGAGAATATACGTCACTACGCGGATCGACTTTTCTTCCATCGGCCTGTTCCGGAGACATGTAGGCAGGAGTTCCCATCACATCTCCTTGCCGCGAAAGATTTTGATCGTTGTTCACATCTTTCGCTAGACCAAAATCCATCACCTTGGGATTTTTGAGCTTATCCAGCATTATATTCGAAGGTTTTATGTCGCGATGTATAATCCCCTCTTTATGCGCAAAGTCAATCGCCGAAGCGCACTTGTTCATAATATACAGCACTTCTTTTAGTTTAAGGCCCTTCCCCACATAGTCTGATAGAGGCTTTCCTTCCACGTACTCCATCGTAAAGTAATTTACAGGCGTATTGTTGATTTCATACAGACTTATGATGTGCGGATGCTTCAAACGCGCCGTGGCTTTCGCTTCTTCTAAAAAACGCCTTATTTTTGTCGCGGTAAGGGCTGTACCAATAATCACTTTTACAGCAACAGTACGTCCTAATTTGGTATCTGTTGCTTTGAATACAATCCCCATTCCTCCACGACCAAGCTCTTTTTCAATATTGTAATGTGCGATAACTTGTCGCTGATTAATCGCTTGCAACATTTGCGTCTGTGTAAATTTGCTGCTATTCATCATCGACTGTTGCGAGACATTCACTTCTGAAGCGGTACCACTACTCATAATCGTACTCACCATACCGATGGCCGTTTGTAAATTTTGCTGCGAGACATATCCACTTTGTAATAGCACACTCTCTACGGCAATTTTTTGTCCTTGTTGACGTTGTTTAGTCACATATTCAAGAACCTTATTAATGACATGTGGCTGCACCCAATTTTTTTGCACGAGTAACTTCACAAGAGCTTGTTCATAGCTAGAGAATAGCATAAAGGATACCTTAACGAGGTTCTATAACAACAGGCGTTTTAAATCTTCCGTAAGACAACGGACTCCAGGCAATGTGCACTGTCACATCGTTGGATTTAATTTCGTAAATAAAAACACCGTAAATCTCTTTGCCAGGTATACGGCAGCTTAGGGGTTGCACGTATTTATAAAAGTGAAATTTGTCAAATCGCAGATATGTTTTTGTTGCAGTACTGTTTTTTACGGCGGGGGGAACAAACTCTGTTGCGCAACTTTTACCGTACATAACGAAGCCAACAAATGTGATGGTAAATAAACAAAGAATAGCGAGGAGAAATGTGAACGTGTAAAGCGTATATTTTTTCATGCAAACCTCTTGGGTTTTATTAGGCCAAACAGTAGTTGTGACATATGGTATGATAAAATTTACCTTTGGAAAAATTTGGGTCTAGGGCGTAAAACGCCCTAAACGAAAAATTCTTCTATTTTTGGCTTTGGTTTTGAATAGCAGGTTTTTGATATTTGATATTGAGATCTGTTGGTTGTCGAATGTACTGAAGCTCTAAAGAATTTGACTCTAAGAATTGTATAATGGAATCTCTTATTGGTTCTCGCGATAATGCTTCCACGTGCCCACAGTTGGCAACCGCCAGGAACGATTTGGGAAAACTCGCCTCTTGGAATAGCTGGTAGCCGTGCGAAATAGGAATCATTTGATCTCTATCTCCGTGTATAAACATAATTGGTACACGTAGAGATGCCACATAATCGGCCGCACTATAGCTATTACCACCTATTAGTGTCCACACAAAAGGATAAAAGAGAGATAAATCTCCTGCGTGATAATTGGCGACGGAAGCGTAAGAGTAAAAGGTACTATCGATGATCATGCCGTCAATAAAAGGACGATTGGAGTCATCCACAGCAGCGATCGCTTGGTTGCCCCCTAAACTTTGACCAAAAAGGTAGATGTTATCCCATTTTTTTTGTTGGATGATATAGCGAATGGCAGCGCGACTATCCTCTACTAATCCAGCACGACTTGGAGATCCTTGTGATTCCCCATAACCGCGATAGTCAAATGTAAAAACGTCATAACCTCTTACGATTAGCCATTCGACAAAAATAAAATATGTCTGTGCGTTTCCGGTGTTGCCATGGAAATGAATAACAACGCCTTTGGAGGGCTTTTGCGATTTTAGCAAAAAACCTTTGAGCTGATGGTTATCTGCTGTTTGGAATGTTACAGATTCTACAAATTCTGGGTTTTCTGCATACTCGCCAACGTATGGCTTGTAAAATTTATGCGAACAACTTGCAAATAATATGCATATAAAAATGACTATCTTCATCATATTTCCCTCAATATTTTCGGTTTGGAAGTAATCAAATCTTTAAATATTATACTGGCTTACAGTAATTTTAGCATCTATTTTTTGTAAATCTGTGGAAAATTTGTGTAGCATTAAGACCATAATATAGTTCTTAGCTGTTGTTTTATTTAGACAAAGCAGCTGATAAAAAAGCTTACTTAAAACCTTTTCTTCTCATTTCAGCCAACATACGTTCTCTCTCTGCGGCATTAAAATTAGGATCTGCTCTTTTGCATTGCATTAAATCCAGTTTTGCCTGGGCGAATTTCTTATTGTCGAATAAAAACTTCCCGCGACTAAATATAAACGTAATAGATGGTTGCATCTGTATGGCTTTGTTTAAGTTGTTTAATGCTTCTTGTTTTTGACCAAGGGCAACTTGTACAAGTGCTTTCTTGTGATAGAGGTCTGGCTTCACCTGCATCTTGAAGCACTGTTCGATGTCCTTCATCGCTTTGTGTGGCTGTTGCGTCAAGTAGTAACAAAAACCACGTTGGTCATAAGCACCGTATACATCTTTGGCTAACAGATGTTCTTTATTTTTAATCGCAATGTTCAAACAATCTATTGCTTCGGGAATTTTTTTCAAAGCAGTAAGTGCTCTTGCTTTATTGAGATAAACATACCACAGTTGAGGGTTACATGCCAAAGCTCTATCAAACGTCTTTAAAGACATCGCGGCATTGCGTCCTATTTGCATCTGTGCGACACCTGCTTCATTGAATAAATTGGCAAGTTCTTTATTTGTCAATTTGACGTTGACATCTGTACTTGCAACACTTTTCTTCTTGGATAGTTTTTCTTTTAAGACATTTGATTCAATTTTCAGCGTGTCTACTTGGTCTTTGTATTCGGCCAATTGAGTTTGCGCTTCATTAAGTTTTTCAGAAAGCCTGTCGTATTTGTTTTGTTGCGAACCCATACTGCCATACATCCAAAAAACAACGACGCAAAACAACAAAGATGTCGCGACCACACCAAAAAGTACTGATTTATTTTTACTCAACATTTTGCTCAACGCTTCCATGGGCACAGACCTTTTGGCTTTGATCTCGTCTCCCTTTAAGAAGCGCTCAATATCGCGAATAAGTGCTTTGGCATTGGGATATCTTTGATTGCGTGTTTTTTTCAAACATTTCAAACAGATGGTTTCCACTTTAAGCGGAATATTCGGAACTTCTTGTTTAAGACGTATCGGGTCTTGAGTCAAGATCATCTGTAGAGTTTCCGCCAGTGAATTTCCCGAAAAGGGGGGTTTACCACATAGTAACTCGTAAAAAACAGCTCCAAGAGAATAAATGTCACTGCGTTGATCAATTTCACGAATACGTCCTTCAGCTTGTTCAGGAGACATATACGCGGGAGTACCAATTGCCACCCCACTCATCGTTAAACCATCTTTACCATCTTTTTGTCTCGCCAAACCAAAGTCTGTCAAAAATGGCTTCCCTGATTTATCCACAAGAACGTTACTTGGTTTAATATCGCGGTGAATAATCCCCTTTGTATGCGCAGCACCTAAAGATTGGGCGACCTGAAGAATAATCTTTAACAGCTTGCGCAAAGAAGGCTTATTTTCTTTTACATAGTCCGACAAAGAAACGCCGTCAACAAAATCCATTGTGTAGTAATGTAAATTTTCTTGCAAACCAACTTCGTGTATTTTGACAATATTAGGGTGTTCTAGTTGCGAAGTCAACTTTGCCTCACGCCTAAATCTTTCAATGTCTATAGAGTCCGCTGCTTCTCCGGCAATGATTGTTTTCAAAGCAACGATCTTGTCTAAATCGGGATCTTTCGCTTGGTAAACAACCCCCATCCCTCCACGGGCAATTTCACGAATAATCTCGTAATTACCAATACTTTGTGGAACGTTGGAATTATTGAGATAAATTTTATTGTCGTGTTGTTTTAAAGACAAATACGTAAGACTTTGTGTTCTACTAATCGTTGCGGCCTGTACTTTGCGATTTATTTCGACAAACTGCTCAGAGGAAATCAAACGTTTTCGCAGTAAAATTTGTCCTAGGTTAAGACTAGGATTTTCCTGGCATTCCATCAAGGCACCATTGATTTCCTGTAAGGGAACAATGTTATTTTTCACCAGCTCTTCCGCCAGAAAAACTTGGCGCTGAATGACGGGATTTAACCTATCGACATTTATTTCTTCACCATCTTTTTCCTGATGAATAACAGGGGCTTTTTGCACAATTGTCCATAGCATTTTTGCCAACTCTGGATCAATGTGGTGTTTACGTATAAGATCCTGCAATTCACCTCTGGCACGCCCCATAGTTGTACGTAAACGATGTTGTGTAGACAAAGACTCTTTTTTTGTAATAAACCCCGTCACCTGAGACAACTTAATAAACAAGTTGACTTTTTTTTGTTCTTTTGGATCAGCTTGAGGTAGCATATTTATTTCTCTTTTCTATGTTGCAGAAATGGATGCTTTTAAAGTGTCAAACTTTTGCATCAGTACCTCTTTGTCTTTGTTCATTCTGGCAACAAGTTCGTCCGCATCGTTAAATTTAATCTGATCGCGAATTTTGTCCAGAACGAATACTTCAAGATACTGATTATAGATGTCCTCATCAAAACCTTCAATATATACTTCCGTACTTGTTGATTGGCCATCAAAAGTAGGATTTGTTCCTATGCTAATTAGACTCGGGTACCTTTTTCCATTAAGTTCTACTGAGCCTATATAAACTCCATCCCCAGGAACAAGAGTGTGTTCTAAGCTTAAATTTGCTGTGGGAAAGCCCAATTTCCTTCCGCGCTTTTGTCCTTCAATTACAGTTCCACATAGCGAAAATGGTCGCGATAACATCTCATGGGCACTTTGACAATCTCCGCGTTTTATCGCCTCGCGAATTTTGGTGCTAGATACAACATTCCCTGACCATTCTCGATGAGATTGAACATCGGTAAAAAAAGAATGTTCTGCGCTCATTTTTTTCAAAAGGTCTGGGGTGCCGGCCCCTCGATGTCCAAAACGAAAATTTTCCCCAATGACAATTCCACGCATTTGCAAATTCGCCACTAAAAATTTTTCAATAAATTCTTTTGGATCAATTTTTGCCACATTGTGATCAAATTCGATCAGCAATGTATAAGCAATATTAAACCGCGCAAGTAGCTTTAGGCGCTTGCGTAAAGAAGTAATCGAGGGTGGCGCAGAGCCAGTTATTGTTTTTAGTGGATGTTCCACAAATGTGATAACTGTTGGCGTTCCCTTTACTTCTTCCGCATGTTTTACAACTCGCTTTACGAGTTGTTGATGTCCTATATGCACACCATCAAAAAATCCCATTGTGACAATAGGACTTTTGATTTGCTGCGGCATTACATCAAAAAAGTTAAGCGTTTTCATTTTTAGATTCGTATTTTTGTTCTAACTCTTTTAGTTGCGTCTTGATGGCAATTTGTTCTACGGGCTGTATTTTGTTAATAAACAATACCCCCAACAAGTGATCTATTTCATGTTGCAAAACTCTAGCCTCAAAATCTTCGGCTTCGAATGTAACTTCTTCTCCTGAAATCAATGTTGCTTTTACTTGAATCCAAGTAGAACGTTGAACGTTACCATAAACTCCAGGAAAAGACAAGCAACCCTCTTCGCCTATTTCTTTTCCTTTACGTTTGAGAATTTTTGGATTGAGATATATCGTCTCATTACCTTCTTCCGCAGTCGGGTTAACGATGATAATTTGCTTAGATATACCAACTTGTGGACCTGCCAAACCAACACCGTTCGCACGGTGCATGGTTTTGATCATTTCTTGGGATAGTTCCACAATATCTTCCGTAACTTCGTTTATAGGCTCCGTTCTTTTTTTTAATATAGGATCTGGGTATAATACAACGTCCATAGTTTCTTCTAATCCTTACTTTGATCGAATGTCGTCCTCTGTGCCTGTTGTTCCATCTTTCCCAAGAGACATAATTTGATATTTTCCATAACCAGGAAAATTACCAGTTTTTGATTTTCCTGCAAACGGTTTTGCTTTTTGTATTGCACCGTTTATCTGATAATTTTGTTCTGTTTTGGAATTTAAATCCCGATAGTGGAAATAAACATATGGGTTTCCCCATGCATCTGTGACTTCCAGTAAGTCTCTGGTCGAAAAAACAGAGCCTGTTAGAGTCTTTAGAGGTACAGGGGAACTGTCGAGATCGGTATTTTCCAAATTGTCATCTTTGAATTCGTAATATGTATCGGTCTTTAAATTGCTCGACAAACACAAAACCAGTGCTTCATTTCCCGAATTGATGTTGTTTTCCTCTTTTAAGCCTAAAGCTTTTACTGTTGAGGGTGGAAAATCGCGAAAGTCACTGTTGTATGATTTCAAGGCAATTTCAATTTGGCTTATATCTACCTGACACACTTTTTCTTGACTCTTAAATACGACAGAAGATAAAGCGGGCAGTATAATTCCCATAAGAATGGCCAAAATAGTGATAACGACCAATAATTCTACTAATGTAAAAGCTTTAATTTGCGAGGTCGGATTCTTTCGCATCTAAAGCCTCCCTTCGAGAAAGTTTTATTTTTCCACGGTCAATTCCCAAAACCTTGACAATGATGGCATCACCTTCGTTGACAACATCGCGTACTTTCTGTACACGACCTTTCTCGAGTTCCGAAATATGAACTAGTCCTTCTTGTTCGCCGAAAAACTTAACAAAAGCTCCGAAATCTTTCACGGAAGTTACTTTTCCACGATAGATTTTACCGACTTCAGGATCTCCCACCATTTCATCGATTTTCTTCAAAGCCTTTTGGCAATCTTGCATGTTCGTGGCGTAGACCTGCACTTCTCCGTTGTCAGAATTGATGTTGATATTTACATTGCAGGCTTCTTGTATAGACTGTACATTTTTTCCACCTGGGCCTATCAAGCTGCGAATGCGATCTTTACGAATGGTTGTTGAAACAATTCGCGGTGCCAAATCAGACAAATCACCTCGGGTTTCACTGAGAATTTTCGCCATTTCATCTAGTATATGAACGCGACCATCTTTAGCTTGTTGTAAAGCTTTTTCTAAGATAGAAAACGGTAAACTACCTATTTTATTATCGAGTTGTAGCGCCGTGATTCCTTCCTTGGAACCAGTTACCTTAAAGTCCATATCGCCGAGATGATCTTCATCTCCCATAATATCAGAGATAACAACCGTTTCGCCATTGTGCTGGATAAGTCCCATCGCGATTCCTGCCACTGGCTTGGAAATAGGTACACCAGCATCCATCAGTGCCAAGCATCCGCCACATACAGTTGCCATCGACGATGAACCGTTGGATTCCGAAATATCGGAAACTAGACGTACGGTGTAAACGAACTCTTTTTGTGCAGGTAAAATATTCGTAAGTGCGCGTAGGGCTAAATTACCATGGCCTATTTCACGTCGTCCAGGGCCGCGCAGGGGACGAACTTCTCCCACACTATAGGACGGAAAGTTGTAGTGCAATAAGAAACGTTCGCGTCTCTCTCCTGCAAGACTTTCCACGAGTTGTTGGTCATCAGGAGTACCTAATGTACAAGACACAAGTGCCTGGGTTTCTCCTCGAGTAAAAATAGATGATCCGTGAACATTTGGCAGCCAACCAACTTTACCAGTAATCGCGCGAATACTGGCAAAATCACGCCCATCGATTCTTTTCTTTTCGTTGATCATGTAATCGCGAACTAAGTTGTAGTGTAGGTCATCGAGAATTTTTGCGACGTCCTTCTCTTGTTCGGGATATTTTTCATTGAATGCTTCACTATGCGCGGAGAGAACTTTCTTTATATTTTTACTGCGCTTCTTTTTTTCCTTGGTAAGTACCGCTTCGAGCAATTCCTCTTTTACTGCACCGATAATGTCGTCCTGCATTTCCTGGGCAGGCTTCTCCGGTTCTTCACAGATTCTCTTTTCGACATTCGCCTCTTTTTGCCACGCGTCAACCATATCAAAAAAAGGTTGCATGGCCTGTTGTGCTTTTTCCAAAGCTGTCAGAACATCCGATTCTTGAGCCTCTTCCGCTAGCCCTTCTGCCATAATGAGTCCTTCTTTCCCACAAGAAATCATTAAATCAAGTTGTGCTGTTTCGCGCTCTTGTCGTGTTGGTAAAACGGAATAAGAATCGCCATTTTTGACAATATGAACCCCACAAACAGGTCCTGCCCATGGAATATCGGAGATGTGTAATGCCGCAGCAGCTCCCATAATGGCTAGTGGCTCGGGATTCGCATCATCATCATAACTAAATACGGTAACCATAACCTGCGTTTCACATAAGAACGCTTTAGGAAAAAGTGGTCGTACGGACCTGTCGATCAAACGACTGGCCAAAATTTCGCGATCCTGAGGACGCGTTTCTCTCTTGATGAAACCTCCGGGAATCTTACCTGCCGCAGCAGACTTTTCGCGATATTCTACTGTCAGAGGAAAAAACCCTAAACTTTCATTTGCTTTATCCGCAGCTACAACAGTTGCCAATAAAACGGTACCGCCTTGCTTTACAATAACAGCTCCGTCGGCTTGTCTTGCAATTTCACCATGTTCAAAGGTGACAGACTTTCCACCAATCTCAATAGTAGTGCTTTTCACGCTTAGTGTGCCTTTCTATACAAAGTTACTAATTGCTCTTGTCGAAAGAAATAAGCAGTGAAGGATCACTCAAGTTGTAATATACAACGGAACTTCCTTCACAAAGTTCACTTTTATATCCATATTGGACATGTCACTTACTTTTTCATATAGAACAGTTTTTACTCTATTTGTTATTCTAATCTCGTTTGTTTTATACAGTGATGATAATACTCCATGCTTTGTTGTAACTGCTTTTGCAGAGTCGTATTATTTGGTTGTAATGATAAAGCTTTTTGATAATATTTACAAGCTTCTTGAAAATTTTCTTTTGCTTTTGCAAGCTCTCTATCCGCGTTTGGTTGCCCAGGAAAAGATTTCTTGAGGTGCTTATATGCGGTAGAGTAATATTTATTTGCTTTTGCCACAATCTTGGATGCCTTACCTCGTGCTTTAGGCAATTTTTTTGTCTGTTGAGGTCTACGATTTGCCACACGTGCAGGAGTCGCCGCCTTTTGTGTAGACTGGGCTTTGAGATCTTTTGCTGCCTGTGTTCGTGGGTACTTATCAAGTATTTTGCTACGAAACGTTCGTGCACGCCGCTCTTGTCCCATTGTCTGGCACCACAAATATGAGCGATAAATTTTACCCGCCTTGTACTCCAACAAATCGTCTATCAGGTTTAGGTTTCTTCGTTCCAATATCTCAACCATGTAGACAATCAGATGCGGCATGTTATCGCCAAAAGTTTCTCCGACGTAATCCATGATGGCTTTAAAATTTTTAGGAGAGAGGGTACGAACATCCACTTTGTATTTTTTGGCCAGCTGCGAACGATGAAACTCCACGTCAACTTCGGCCTGCCGTGCAATACGACTTTTGGGTAGCGGGAAAGTTCCCCACTCGCCTTGAAAAGTGATACTACTAACGCCATTTTCCACAACCTTCCCCACGTACTTTTTGCCATTTGACATGGTAATATAAGTAACTTTGCCTGTAAAATTTGCTTTTTGCGGTAGGTCTTCAATGAGTAGTGTAAGAGCTTCGCACTTACGTGTAAATTCCGTCAAAGCGGCAGAAGTTCCGTTTTTCGCAACGTGAGTGTTGATTTCGTTCAAACAGGTGAAAAAATCTCCGCGATGATATAATGGTAAGATATGGTCGGGAACACGACCAGAAAGTTGTTCTCGTGGATTATGACGATGTGGCAATGTCGGATTTCGTTGTGGTTCTTTTCTTTGAGTGTTACGAGGATTCTTTTGCGTATTCTTTTGGTGATCACGAACTTCACGTGGTAACAATGAATTTTTTTCTGGCGTTTTTCTCTGAGTCTTGCGCGGATTTTTTTGTGTATTCCGCTCAGCAATTTTTCGCGGTTTCATGGGAGTTTCTTTTCTATCTTGGTCGTCTCGCTCACTTACTTTTTGCGAACGTTGCTTTTGTGCTTTGCGTCTTCCTAAACTAGCAATGTCAACTTTCTCTGTGGAATATCCCTCGGGTAAGGACAACTCTTCGCCAAAAAATATTTCAATTGTCCGGTAACTAAACAGACCATTTTCATCTAGTATCCATAAAATACTAAAAAACACAACCCATAGAGTAATAAAACCAGTTAATTTTTTCATTAGCAAAACCTCTCGACTAAGTACCTTGATAGGTATCTAAAAAGTTAGACATAAAACTTTGAAAACGGTTTTCCATAATGGCTTGGCGAATATTCTTCGTAAAGTCATGGTAGAAATGAATATTGTGCAACGTCAACATAGACAAACCCAATATTTCTTCGACTTTCTTCGAAAACAAATGGTGCAGGTAGCTGCGCGAAAAAGTTGTACATGTGTAACAACTGCATTTATCATCCAAAGGAGATTCATCCCGAGCATAACGTGAATTACGAATTTGCTTCTTACCTTCCCAAGTAAAAAAGCCTCCTCCTCGTGCATTACGTGTCGGCATAACACAATCGAACATGTCAACACCTCGCGATATTGCCTGAATTAAATCCACAGGGGTTCCTACCCCCATTAAATATCTTGGTTTTTCTACGGGGAGTACTTTATTCGTGTGTTCAATCATCTCTTGCATCACATCTTTTGTTTCCCCTACAGCAAGGCCACCAATGGCGTAGCCTGGTAAATCTAGTTTCACCATCTCTTCTGCGCACCACTCGCGCAGGTCACTGTAGCCGCTTCCTTGTATGATGCCAAATAAATTTTGATGTGCACTTAATTCGTAGTCTTTTGAACGTTTTAGCCAATCAATACTTGTTTGTGCAGCCTGTTTTGCTTCTTCTTTCGTACATGGCCAACCAATGCAGTGATCCAGAGGCATAACAATGTCAGACCCTAGGCATTTTTCAATTTCCATTACCCTTTCGGGGGTAAATTCAAATATAGCACCATCAATATGCGAACGAAATGTTACACCGTTTTTGGTCAACTTTCGCAGCTTTGTAAGTGAAAAGGCTTGAAAGCCGCCACTATCAGTGAGAATAGGACCATCCCAGGCCATAAATTTATGCAGCCCACCCATATCGCGAATGAGTTGTTCCCCTGGACGTACTGCCAGATGATATGTATTTCCCAAAAGAATTTGCGTTCCCACTTCGCGCAAAACTCTAGGGGTCATGGTTTTTACAGTTGCTCTTGTTCCAACAGGCATAAAGACCGGAGTTTCGATATCTCCGTGATGCGTATTGATTTTAGCAACACGTGCTTTTGTTCCTGTTGTGTCTTCTTTTATGATTTGAAATTTCATTTTGTAAACTTTACTTACGGTAGAGGTTTTGCAAGTTGCGAATCACCCGGAGTGTTGCAATAATAGGGATGTTGTCTGTTGTTAACCATCCTTTGGAGAAGTTTTAACTTCTAAGAGTGTCATCCCTGATTTGATCAGGGATCCAGGCATTTACAAGTCAGTTTCATATTGTGGATTCCTGCTTTCGCAGGAATGACACAACACGATTGTCATCCCTGACTTGATCAGGGATCCAGGCATTTACAAGTCAGTTTTATATTGTGGATTCCTGCTTTCGCAGGAATGACACAACACGATTGTCATCCCTGACTTGATCAGGGATCCAGGCATTTACAAGTCAGTTTTATATTGTGGATTCCTGCTTTCGCAGGAATGACACAACACGATTGTCATCCCTGACTTGATCAGGGATTCAGGCATTTACAAGTCAGTTTTATATTGTGGATTCCTGCTTTAGCAGGAATCCACAACACGATTGTCATCCCTGACTTGATCAGGGATCTAGCAATGAAAGTCAACTTTACATTGCTGGTTTCCCGCTGGAGTTTATCCTCATGAAAATGAGGGCGGGAATGACACACTCGTGTAGTTTTTTTTTAGTAAACTTAGTTGTCGTTGTTTCTCTTTTTCTCTAATTCCATCACATCTGCGGTGTCTAGATACGGGTACAATTTCTTACGTAGATCTTTATTGAGTTCCGTCAAATTTTGATTTTCTTTTTGTAATTTTTTATATTTTTCCAACAAAGCATTGTGTTCATTTTCAAATGCGGCAATTTGCGTCGTGATCGATTTTATTTGCTTTTGCTGGATGAACACGCGTGTTTCATAATCGGTCAATTGTTTTTTGTATTTTTGCATCAACTGGTCGGATTCACTCCGTGCTTTTTCCATTGTGGTGATAATATTCTTATAATATTTCTCCACTTCTTTAAAAAAAAGATCTTTGTCTTTTTGATTTTCCGCATTCATCTGTGCCGTTTTTTTATCAAAATCGCTTTGAATTTTTCCTAACTGGTCGTCGTATTTGTCTCGTAATTTTTCGTAAAAAAGGGTAACGTCTTTTATAGAGGCACCAGAGTCAGGTTTTTTTTTCTCGGTAATAATTTGCACAGCGAAAAAAAATATTATTGCAATAGAAATAAATACAATCAACAATATTAAACGATTGAATCGTGTTTGACTTTGCATCTGATTATGCAGTAGTTGTGTTTGCTTGTTCGACTCGTGAAATAGAGATAGCAATTGCTCCTGATGATCTAAGCTCAGACCACTTTCAGATTGTGCAACATCATTTTTTCTATTCATAGAGAAACCCTGGTAAACGTATTTTTGCGAAATTCAACCGATTAGGTGCTCAAAAATGCTTGATAACAGACATGGTTAAGTGATAACATACCCAAGTCTAAACTATAACAAAATTAAAGAGTTTTGTCTACTGTTATTAGAAAGGAGACAAAAACGATGGAGCGTCTCCAAAAAATACTCGCAACTGCTGGACTTGGTTCAAGAAGAGCCTGTGAACAACTCATCTTACAAGGACGAGTTACAGTAGATGGCAAAACCATAACCGAGCTAGGTACTAAAGTAAATACAGACACCCAAAAAATTGTCTGCGACGGTGAAACGGTAAAGGTGCCAGAAAAAGTATACTATATGTTCAATAAACCACGCAACGTTTTGTCTACCAATGAAGATCATCAAAAAACTATTATGGATTTTTTCAAAAGTCTCAGTTTTAAAGTTTTTCCGGTAGGAAGACTAGATAAAGATTCTGAAGGAATGATTTTAGTCACCAACGACGGTGCATTTGCCCAAAAAGTTCTACACCCCAAATATGGAATCAGAAAAATATATGTCGCCCAAGTCAAAGGACGCGTCACCGCAAAGACTATTGCGGAAATAAGTAAGGGCGTATGGTTCAAAGAAGGTAAGATGCGCGTAAGCCGTGCAAAAATTATTGAAGCGCGAGACAAATATTCTATTTTAGAAATCGAACTACGCGAAGGACGAAATAGAGAAGTTCGTCGTATCATGGCCAGAGTCGGGCACGAAGTAAAACGTCTCATTCGCGTCAAGATTGGAAAATTAGAACTGGGAGATTTAGACACCGGAAAATATCGAACGATTGATGACAAGGAAATCAAAAAAATATTTGCCAACGCGTAAGAAAGAAAAAAAATGACAGCAAACAATGATTCATACGAAATTTTAGATATAAAAGAAAAATGTCTAGAAAATGGACTAAAAGTTCTTGTTCTTTCGCGACACTATCTTCCCATTGTAACGGTAATGCTAGCTTATCGTGTAGGTGGAGCACATACCTGGAATGGGAAAAGTGGAATAGCACACTTTCTAGAGCACATGATGTTCAAGGGAACGACAAAATATCCCAAAGGAGCTATTGATTTAATTACGCAAAAACTAGGTGGGCATAACAATGCATATACCACATGCGACTACACATGTTATTATTTTATGCTTGCAGCAGATCGTTGGCAATATGCCTTAGAAATAGAAGCGGATCGTATGAGAAATTGTTTGCTGTCGGAAAAAGACTTCATAAGTGAAAAACAAGTTATTCTCGAAGAACTAGCCACTTCGCAAGATAGTCCTATTGAGTTTTTAGATCATGAAGTTGAAGTGATGAGTTTTCAGCGCCATCCATATCGTAACCCCATTTTAGGGTGGCGCGAAGACATTGAAAATCTTACCTTACAAGAACTACGCGAATTTTACGAAAATTATTACTCCCCCGACAACGCCGTGGCGATTATTGTGGGGGACACAACGATGGGAAAAGTATCGCGAGCGGTGAACAAACATTTCAAAGACATTCCGTCACGCAATGTCAAACGCAGAAACTTCACAGTAGAGCCACTACAAAGATGCCAAAGACGCGCAGAAATCATTTCAGATGTGCAACTAGCACGTTTTGAATTTGCTTTTTCCACGTGCAAGGTAGGAGATAAGGACGATTATGTTCTAGACATCATTGATACAATACTCACCACAGGTAAAATGTCGCGTTTGTACAGGCGTTTAGTTACCCAAGAGCAACTTTTGCAAATGGTAATATCACTCAACGACTCTCGCAGAGATTCCGGTTTGTTTCGCATTGTAGGGGAAGCGCATCCTGGTGCATGTCAAAAAGCCATAGAGGATATTATTTTCTCTGAATTGGAAAGATTAAAAAAGCGTGCCATCAGTCCCTACGAATTGGCCAAAGCAAAAAACATTATCATATCTGAATTTATTGGACAACGAGAAACAAACTACGAGTTAGCCGAAAAAATAGCCCAATTCGAAATGATGTCGTCTTACGAGGAACTGAACGTCATTATTCGCAACGTGGAAAACGTTACCGTAGAAGACATCCAAGAAACGTGCCAAAAGTACTTCAACACCCATCAAGCCACGATTGGATGGTCACATCCAAAAAAGAAAAAACAATTCCAAGGGGTCAAAAAACAGCACCCAACCCTCAGAGGTATGCGCATTCCTAAGACATTAGGGCCTGTTTATGGGTCTGGCAGACCATTTAAAAATACCAATATACTCGAACGTCCCATTCACACAAAGTCTTTAGAAAACGGTCTCACCATTTTATTTATGGAAAACCACAATCTACCTAATTTTTCAATGACTCTACACGTAAAAGGTGGATATCTGTACGAAAATCCCAAAAAAGCAGGTGTTGCCCATCTAATGGGACGTCTCTTAGGGGAAGGAACACGCAAGTATAGTCGTTATAAACTAGCATGCACCTCTGAATTTTTAGGCGCCGGATTTAAAACGTCTTCTACCTTTATCGAAACACGTGGGTTCGTAAGAGATTTTTCACAAATATGCGATATTACTGCCGACATTATACAACATCCCATTTTTGATGCGGCGCTACTGCAAACACATAAGCAAAAAGTCATTACAAGCTTACTTTCTTTTGAAGACAATTCTTCATACCAAGCGCGTAAGTACTTCATGAAAGCCATTTATAAAAACCATCCCTATGCCCGTTCTCCTTACGGAACGCTCGAAACAATCAACAGCATATCGCGCGACGATGTTGTAAATATGCACAACAAATACTTTGTGCCCAACAACACCGTCATCGCGATCGTCGGTAACATGGACAAGGAAACGGTATTTGGTCAAATAGATGAACACTTAGGCAAGTGGAAATTTCACGATATTGATTTTCGTGGCCTACCCTCTTTGAAGCATAACAAAAAAATTTCCACCAAAGTGATCCCTATGGATAAGCAACAAGTCAACGTTTACTGGGGACACCTGGGCATAAAACGCAGCAATCCCGACTACTATACATTGCTCGTCCTCGACCACATTCTAGGCATGGGTTCGGGCTTTACGGATCGGTTGTCAAAGAAGGTACGCGACGACCTAGGTTTAGTTTACAACATTTGGGCATCCATCACGTCATCGGCGGCGATACAACCGGGGACTTTTTGTGCATTTTTTGCCACAGATCCCAAAAACTACAAAAAAGCCATTGATGTCATCAAGGATGAAATCAAATCAATGCAAAAAGGCAATATCACAAAAGAAGAAATAAACAATGCCAAAGCATATCTAACGGGAAGCTTTATTTTTTCCTTTGAAACAAATAGTTACTTGGCCGACTACCTAGTTTCCGCATACCGTCTGGAGCTAGGCTTTGGTTATGTGCGTAAATTTAAGGCCAATATTGAGAAAGTGACCAAAGAGGACTTGGTGCGTGTCGCAAATCAATATTTATTTCCCGATAAAGCGATTACTGTAGTAGCAGGAGCGACAAAAAAATAATGAAATATGTTTTCATCGTAGGATGCGGTGGCTTTATTGGCGCTGTTTTACGTTATGTGATAGGACTATATGTCACGAAGCTTTGTGGAGCCTCCTTATACGGAACATTAACCGTAAATGTCATCGGTTGCTTTGTCCTAGGACTTCTTATGGGTCTTAACACACGAACAGGAGTGGGCGAACAATTTATGTCACCAGAGCTACGCTTAATGTTACAAACAGGTTTGCTCGGAGCCTTAACGACATTTTCTACCTTTATATCGGACATTTTTCACCTTTACACCAAAAAACAAATCGTGTGGATGTTGTTTGTTTTGCATTTGCATCTCGTCATTGGTTTTTTGTGTTTTTGGGCCGCCTATGCATGGATGGCCACAAATCAATAAGGGATTTTGTTATGAAAATCATGATTCTAACAACATTTATTTTACTAAGTGTAGGATGCGCGACAACGCATACACGTGTCACAGAAGAAAAAGTACAACTAAAAAAAGTGTTGGTTCTTACACCACAAATAGACACAAAAGTAAAGTACATAGATTTACCCAAATTTTTTCGCAACAAAAAAGTGCAACAAAGAGTTGAGCAACAAATCGTAGATGGTTACGCGGATTCTCTAAAAGAAAAGGGCTATAAAGCCTACACGGAAAAAGAAATATACCCGACGACTCTTTACCGTAAATATTCACAAAAAATAAAACGCGACTTACAAAATGCAGGACAACAGGTAATCGCCAACGATTTAGAATACAACTACGATACAATGCCCGAACATTTTACTCCCAAAATACGCGACCCTTTTCCAGAGGAATGGGATAAATACGACGCGGTTGTTTTTCTGTACGGTAACGCCAAAATTGAAACAGACAAAGAATTTTGCGTTCGTTGGCGTGGCAATATCATATACAATATTCTCGCCTTGCCGTTAAGTGTCACCACTTTAGTATTTCCCTTTTTAGTACCTGTTGCCTTTATCGGTTCAGGTGAATATTCTTTTGAAAAAAGTCCCGATGAAACATTTTTAAACGCGATCGTTGTTGACACTTACACACGCAAAGTACTCTACCAACATGACTATTTCATTAGTGAATGGGGATTCGAAGAAGATGAGTTCCACTCCATCGCTTTTGATTCATTGGATGATTTTCCGGAAAGGTAATAGAATGGGTTCGTATTTGATTAGTAAGTATCTCATATATGCGGTATTATTCTTCGTTGCGGTAAAAATCTTTTTCTGGGGACGCCAACAAGAAAAAAAGCATGCTCCGAAATGGGGGTGGCGTCTAACGATATTATTTTTCATTTCTCCGATCCTGATCTACTTTGCCGATAAATTGCTGCCCATACCCGACGAAGGAATCAGAATTCTCCGCTTAATCACTAAGTACATGGATTATCCCGTGATTTTCATCTACGAAAATGTCAAAGAGCATTTGGGGTGGTGGGCGTGGTTTGCCAAACCAGCAATCGCCGCGTTTTTCTACGGAACAATAGGCTTTCTTATCGGTTCGATGATTGACGGAGGTCAAGATGACGATGATGAGGAAAATTAAACGTCCTTTCGCCGTCGTACTTCCTGGTGGAGGATTTCGCGGAGCTTACCAGGCAGGTGTTGTATCAGAACTCGGCCGCCTAGGAATAGAGATAGACATAGTCGCCACCGCCTCCGTCGGAACGTGCAACGGTGCGGCACTGGTTCTAGATATGTGGGAAATGCTACCAGATTTATGGGAACGCGCCGTGGACATGAAAATTTTCCAACCTTCATTACTACTCAAAGGAAAAAATCCTTTTGCGATTTCCGGCGTTTTGGAAAAATTTGCTCATGAATACGGTCGTCCAGGACAATTTGATCAGGTCGCAACAGACTTTCTCGTTTCCGTAACCAATGCAACAAACATGACCAATGAAGTCATCGACTTCAAGAGCACAGAGTGGGACTTTCAAGAGCTACAAAGGCTATATTTAGCTTCAAGTTGCATTCCTTATATCTGCGATCGCATCGAAATCCGCGGTCATTGGTATATCGATGGAGGTTTTACCAACAATTGTCCCATAAATTACGCGCTTGAACGCGGTGCAAAGGAAATATGGGTTGTCAACATGGGAAAGCATGCGGCACTGGAAAAAACATTTTTTGGACTAGTAAAGCACTCCTTAAAAGTTCTCCCCAAGCGCAAATTCCGGCCACTACAACTATTAGACTATATGGTGACGGAACAACAACTTATTACTCCTAATGGTATCACCATACAGCACATTGCCCCTTCCACTCCCTTAGAATTGGGGCACCTACGTCTCACCCGTGACAGAGTAAAGTCTGCCATTGCACTTGGAAAGCAAGACATTGCGAAACTACTAAGTGGTATATCGTAGCCAAAGCACATAGAAACTATTTTGGCAACTTGACCACAACAAACTTTTCATTTTCAAACGTAACGGGTAGACCATGCGTTTCATTTTGCCCGCGATATAGCACCGCATAATCAATCGAATATTTGCGGATCAACTTCATCAACCTCGGTAAATCCATCTGTGTATAACCCTCTTGTGCTGTTCCGAGATCAGCAACTTTTTCGACCCCTGTAATATCTTGTATTCTGCTGTACCATTCCACAACATCATCGGGATGCACAGACAACGATTTCCAATCCACAACAACTGCTCTTTCCGCGTGAAGTCGAAAATTACCCAAGTCAGGTGGTACTAAAAACTTGGAGGTATTTTTTGTTGTTTCACACCATTTATATAGTTCGCCTTCCCATTTAGGGGGAAAGCCATTGATAAAAGTCGACTTTTGGTAACAAACATTTGATTTATATGCGAAAATGAGTAATAGAAATGCGATTCCCAAAAGTTGTAGAAAGGTTTGCTTGTATTTTTGTGGAAGAAACATCCATCGTGAAATTTTCACAAATGCTGGTCGCAATAACAAAAACAACGCCCCGACAACAGGAAGAAATCCCACAAAGACGCGGTACCTTCTAGTGAGATATAAAATAACAAATGCCAGTGCAAACTCAGCGAAACATTGCCCCCAAGAGATCTCATTGCTGTGGAAAACTCGTTGTATCACAAAATAAAAAATCAACATTTGCGAAAGTAAAACACTAAAAGGTGCCATTCTCCAAAAGAAAAGCTGCGAAATTGTGGGGACAAAAACAACAGTGGTCAACAACGTTGCCACACAAACTGTGATTAGTAATGACACATACAAAGCAACAAATCTTTTGTGTATTGGATTCTCGCCGTTCAAAACTTTCAAACTAAAACATCCAAGAATAGACCAACCAATAAAGGGGATAAAATCGACAAGGTTTGGTACGTAATGATGTGGGGCACGAACAAATAGAATAATATCTCGCGCGATTTTACCATTTTCCGATGACATAAACTCTAACAGATACGGCAATGCCATACAAAAAACAACAAGCATAGGTGTGAATTGCATAAGAGAACGCCGCAAAAACTGCTTTGAACCTAAAAAGAGATGTGCTATTCCCAGGTAAACAAATCCCAAGAGCAAAAAATTGGTATGCATATAGCCGGCAAAGGCCATCATCAAACCCGAGACAAGGTAACGACCACGGAGAAAATACAAAAAGCCCACCATTGTAAATGTACTACCAAGCGACGACGGTTGTAAAACAGCACTGAAGATGTATGAGCCGCAAACACTCCATGTTTCTTCTAAAACAAGAAAACTCAGAACAAACACAAATATTGCAAGCCGGTGTTCGTCGTCAAGTGTTCCAATTACTTTGAATATACAAAGCAAGGTGACCATGCGCAGTAGTAATTCAAGCAAAACCAACGTAGCCCCCGTTGGTAACCCCAAATAACCAACAAACAAAATGATGTTACAAAAATTAGCATGGTGGTGCTTAGATTGATGCGCAAACCAATCGTTTGCTAAGAAACTCGCATCTATCTTGGTGAGACCTTCCACCAGATAGGTGTTTTGGTTACCACTGGCATAACCCAGTCCAAAACTCACAGCTACTAGAAACGAAAGAAGAAAAACTACAAAAAACTGCCCTCTGTTCACAGGTGTTCCTTTCCGCTGGTTGTCTCTTGAATAACAAATTTAGGACGATTTTGCAAAGCCATGTGTATTCTGGATAGATATACTCCGATAATGCCAAGTAGTATAAACAAAATTCCAAACAAAAAAGAGACAATACCTATAATCGATGCCCAACCAGGAACAGTCACTCCTCGAGAAAACTGCACAACGACATACACAATCTCTAAAAACGCCAGCATACTAGTGATAATTCCAATCCAAATTCCTAAAACAAGTGGCTTCACCGAGAAAGAAATGATGGATTTTGCGGCAAAGCGAATCATTTTTTTCAAATTGTATTTCGACACACCAGAGTGTCGTGCATTTGCTTCATAAGGAACCGTTGTAGAACGATAACCAAGCCATGCAACAGCTCCTCTTAGAAACAAATCAACATCTTGAAATTCGAGAATATGTTTCACCACGGAGTGATCCAGAAGTCTAAAGTCTGAAGTACCTGAACTCATGGGAACATTAGTGAGTATGGAAAATATTTTGTAAAAATAATGGGAGGTGGTTCTTTTAAAAAAAGAAGCGACCTTTACATCGTTGCGGCAAGTGTTGACAACCAGATAGCCTTTATGGTGTTCCTCGATAAGATTTTTAATCGTAGAAGGGGGGTGTTGCAAGTCGCCATCCATAGAAATAACAGCCTCCCCTTCGGCAGCATGTAATCCAGCAAGTAGAGCATGTTGGTGACCAAAATTTCTGGCAAAACGAATACCTTTTACATTGCAATCGTGCTGCGCTGCTTCAGAAATTCGCTCCCAAGTCTCGTCTTTACTTCCATCATCAACTAAAATAATTTCATAGCTTTTGTTCAAAGGGGTAACGCTATCTTTTAAATGTTTGAGTAGAGTTTCCACATTGTCTTGTTCATTAAATAAAGGTATTACTATCGACAAATACTTTTTCATTTTTATTATTCCGTTGTGCTCTGTTGTGATTCTAATTTTCGACCGCATATTCCATAATTAATCATGAAGGGATATAGTACTTTATCGCAGCGGTCAAAGAGAGGAAGGATTTTTTTTGCCAAAGGTATCTGCCATGGAAATAGATGGCATCCTCCGCAACGAATAACCTGCATGTTGTGCTTTTTCAAAAATTTAGCCGCAGACCACGGGAATAACCAGTTTTCATTTCCTTCAAAACGACGAATCTTCAAAACCATAGACAACCACAACACAGGATACCACATTTTGTTCGGTGAGGTAACCACAAGAGTACCATTTGGTTTTAATACACGAACCATTTCACTCAGTGCTCTACGTGGATTAGGGGTGTGCTCGATACATTCCGAGGAAATAACGATATCAAAAGAATTATTGGCCATACTTAAATGACAAGCATCTTCCTCCCCCCACGCCACTTGAAGGCTTTTACCAACCCCCTTAGCGAGCTTCTCTGAAATATCGACGACCGTGAGATTTTTCACCATAGAAACAACAGATTCGCTTATCTTTCCACTACCACAACCTACTTCTAAACAGGACATATCCTTACTGTTAGGAGGCAAAGACTTCATAATTAGCTTTATTCTTTGCCTCACGTCGTACATTGACATCCATTGGTCAAACTGCTCGCCAATTTCTTCAAAATACAACTCCGTTTTGCGCTTAGATTTCATCAACAACTCCATACATAAACATAACTAGTGGTTTATTAGTCTAATATTCTTGGCATTGTTTTGCAATATCAAAACTCTCTAGTTAGGTCAACAACATGAAGAAACCTACAAATGGATTCAACAACAAGGAAAAGAATGCCAAAGTCCTTGCTGGGAAATATACCTAAACGATCCCGCCGATGTAAAACCAGAAAAATATCAAACACAAGTTGTTTACTTACTAAAATAGAACTTCAAACTCCATTTGCTAATTGTAAAATAGCCTTAGTTGTATTACACTATAAATGTATAGGTTATGTTATACTAACTTAGGCTATTAAATGTATAGGTATTATTATCATTACTATTGTAGGTAATATACCTCTTCTTAAAACCAAAGCCTACTTTGCAAGGTTGATTATATCCACAATCTAAGTTATAATGATTGATCATTACAGTAAGGATACCTTTACACTTACCTAGTAAATAGGAAACAAAATGAAAACATACATACTCATTATAGTATTACTTATTTGCAATATCCACGCTCTTGAAATTGTATCGGTACGGGATACAGACGGTCGTCGTATTCGCAACAATCAAAGTGCAGACTTTGCAGTATTGATAACAAGAGAGAATAATCGAAGATTTGCATTGTTCGGTGTTCCCATACAAAACGGGGCTGGTGGTAACTCGCAAATTGCCAAAGACTCTTTTGCATCTTTTACTTCGGTTTTACGCCAAAGCTTATTCGGTGGACCAACACCTCCGCCGTTTACCCCGGAACCAAGTTCTCTATTATTATTATTTGGTGGTCTTATGGGTATATTCCTGTGGCGAAGGAAAAAATAAATGCTGCGATTACTTTTCATTTGCTT
The DNA here is from genome assembly GCF_009002475.1 of Candidatus Uabimicrobium amorphum. Lineage (GTDB taxonomy): Bacteria > Planctomycetota > Uabimicrobiia > Uabimicrobiales > Uabimicrobiaceae > Uabimicrobium > Uabimicrobium amorphum. The sequence continues at coordinate 4,704,246 of NZ_AP019860.1, read as the reverse complement.
GACTTTTGCATGCGCAGCGTGTAGTAATATCAAAACAGAAGGTGTTATACCGGTAAATTCAACTCCCGATGTACCTGATCTTGTTGTGCAAACAGGTGATGTTATCAACATCAGTGTCTGGCAAAAACCAGAATTTTCACAGCAAGTGTTGGTACCTCCCAGCGGCAAAATACGACTGCTTCTTGTCGGAGAAGTAGAAATCAAGGGAAAAACTCTTGAGCAAATACGCATTGAAATGCAAGAAAAACTGAAGAAGTATTTGCAAAATCCCATTGTAGAAGTGTCTTGGGTCTCTCCAAATTTTGGCGTGTATTTTTTTGGTGAAATAAGTACCGGAGTCATCAAAATCAACCAAAACATCACCATTCTCGAAGCCTTAATCCAAAGAGGCGGACCAGGGCCTTATGCGGACAAAAGTAGAATCGTTTTAATACGCCGTTCTCCAGGCAAGGAAACACGTTATGTCTTCGATATGAACAAATATCTTTCGGGAGAAGACCTTGAACAAAATAAATATTTGCAACCGGGGGATATGATCTATGTTCCCGCTCTACCTTTTTAGATAAAGCCATGATAGATTTATATATTAGTCCAAAACACATCTTGCGCCTTATACTGCGAAATTGGTGGATGTTCATTTTGTTCCCCATCCTCATAGCTCCCTTTGGTTATATAGCAAGTTCCTTTATTGCAAACTCTTACAAATCAGATGTCACTATACTGGTTAAATCGCAGGGGCTAGCGTCTCAACAGACGAAAGCAACCATTGACGATAGTATACGTCAACGCATCGCCAACATCCAAGATAAGGTCCTCAGTCGTACAGAATTAAAACGCATTATTAAAAAATTTGAATTGTATATCGAAGATCTTGAGCAGCAACCTATCGAAAATGTCATTTATCAAATGCGCGGCAGTATACGACTAAAAATATATGCCAGTGTCTTTAAAATTTCTTACAGTGGTAAAGATGAACCGCGAAAAGTGATGAAAGTGGTTGATGAAATTGCCTCACTTTTTATTGAGGAAAATATAGAACACAAACAAAATATATACGCTGCCTACCAATTTTTACAACAAAAAGTCGATGAACTACAAAGAAAAATACAAAATGTCGAAGCAGAGATTGCGGAATACAAGCAACGAAATTTAACAGCACTTCCACAATACTTAGCGACAAACTTCAGCGCCCGAAATAACTATAGCAAACTTTTAGACACAAATTCACAAGTACTCTTAAAGAACTCCAAAGAGAAAAATATCGTTGCCAACAATTTTACCGCTCGTTTGGAATTTTTGGTTGCGAAATTGACGGAGATGAAAGATCAGAAAAAAACCGACGATAGCGTTGATCCTGTTGCCTTACTCTCCGAAGAACAACGTAAAGAACAACAACAGAAACTCGCCCAATTACGCAAAAATTTAGATGCCGCAAAGCAAAATCTGGAGAGACTTCTCGACGATTTCACAGAAAAGTACCCTGGCGTTGTAAAACAAAGGACCTTAGTCGCGTCACTTGAAAAAAAAATAGAAGACACCAAAACAATGCAGTCTGTGGAAAAAGACCGCGAGGATGTATATGTATACCCACCTGAAAAACGTAAAGAGTTTACCAAACAAATCAAACTACTTGAAAATTACAAAAAACAACACGTCATATACAATACACTACAAAATGAACTTTATAGTTTGCGTTTAAAATTAGAGAACACAAAAAAGCCCCAAAAGTACAAAAAAAAATGGAATAACCTAATCAAAAAAATAGAGCAAAAAGAAAAGATTATCTTTGGCAAAGCCTCGAAAGACCTACAGTATTTTCCAGAACTACTACAAATGGTAAAGCAACTCTATGAATTAAAAAACCAAGCAAACTATATTCAAAAACAACAACGCAAGTACTATAAAAGCTTAGTAGAAATAGAAAAACGCATAGAAGACACTCCTACCCATGAACGTAAGTTATCCATTCTAACAAGGCGTCACAAAGATTTGTTAAAGCAGAACGCCATTTTGCTAAAAGACTCTCAACGCGCTTATCGATTGAAAGAATTAGAGCAAGATAAAAAAGGTGGAGAATTTGTCATCTTAGATCCAGCGTATCTTCCTGGTATCCCGAGATCTACGAAAGCCTTACTGTTTACTATCGCGGCAGCGATGGCGGGAATAGGACTCGCCGTCGTGTTAGTTGTGGCGCGCGAAATAGTATTTCCAAGGGTAGAAGATTCTGGATCTGTAGAAAAAGTAACAAAAAAAATGACGCTAATGTCCGTTCCTCGTTTTGCGTTACGTATGGAAGATATGCGGGTGGTCAATTTGAGCGAATCAAAAATTGTTTCCAAAAAAGAATTAAGAAAACCGAAGAAGTTAACACAAAGACAACAAAAACTCTTGGCGCCTATTTCGATCTCCAACGACAAGGATTATACTCCACGTCAATACCAAAAATTGCAGCAAACGCTCCATGAACAGGATCTTCCCGTACAAATCAACAAAATTCACATGAATAAACAAATCGTGATCCGCAATCAAACATATCGCGTTCTAACTATCTTGGAAGAAGATCTTCGCGATGTGGAAAACTTCAACAACGTTGAGTTGCAACCTATCGAAAATATGACCACTTTCTTTGCACCGAGTTCATATATCGCCAATATATTTCGTAAAATACGTTTCCAAATTTTTCCACGCCACGAAGATGAAAACCACAAAGTTTTGTTTACAAGTGTCAAAGAAAACGAAGGGAAAACCTCGATTTCCCTAAATATTGCCGGAGCGATTGCAACAGGAATGGTGAATAACGCCATATGGATCGAGTGCAACTTTCACAACCCACTACATGCACTATTTCCCGAAAAGCAACCAGGCCTTGCTAATGTTCTCAGTGGGGAGATGAACCTCTCCGATGTATTAAAAGAGACGCAATTTCCACGATTAAAAGTTATTCCTGCGGGGGAAAGTCACTTAAATCCATCAGAGCTTTTATCTTCAAAAGCCATGCAGCGCGTCATCAAAGAGTTGGAAGCGAAATATCCTGATCATTTACTGATACTCGACGGCCCTGCGATATTCTCAAGTACAGATATCTCTGCCCTTATTTCACTTGTTAACAAGACGTTTATTGTGGCAAACGCCCATCAAACTTCGCGTAATCTTTTTTACGATTCGGTAGAAAAAATAGGGAAAAAGCATGTCAATGGTATCATCTTTAATGGAATTCTGGACGAAAAAATCATCTAGATTTTTACTTTCAATATGTGGTAGCATGAAATGGACAAACGATTAAAAATAAATATCATCATTCCTGTATTTAACGACTGGGATTGTCTAAAAATTCTGGTGGGCAACATTCATCGTGAACTTGCACAAGATACCGATTTTCGTATCTTTGCAATCAACGACTGCTCGACTATTGACTTTCCACAAGAAACATTTGCCCAATTCAATCATTTTGAAGTGGTGCACCTAACACGTAATATGGGACACCAAAAAGCGATTAGTATAGGAATTTCCTATATCACAGAACATGAAGAGTGTGATGCGGTCATCGTTATGGATGCTGACGGAGAAGACCGACCACAAGATTTACCAAAACTAATAGAGAAGTTCAAAACAGAAAACAAAATTGTTTTTGCCAAGAGAAATAAACGCCAAGAAAGTTTGACATTTCGTTTTTTCTATCATATATACAAGTACTCATTTCTACTGCTTGTCGGCAAGGAAATATCTTTTGGAAACTACTGCATTATTCCATACAAAAGTCTGAAAGTACTGGCCCATGTATCAGAAATTTGGAATCACTTCTCGGGAGGGGTAATACGTTCCAAGCTGCCGTATACCGCTATTCCACTTGATCGCGGCAAACGACTGAGTGGAACATCCAAGATGAACTTTGTGGCACTAGTGATACATGGAATTAGTTCGTATACCGTATACTTAGAAGTGGTGGTCGTACGTCTACTCATTTTACTTGGAATCTTAATTGCCATTTCGATTATTAGTTCTATTACAGTTGTTTCGTTGCGACTCTTTACCAACCTTGCAATTCCTGGTTGGGCAACGTACACAATGCTAGGTCTTATACTGATTATTCTCCAAGCTTTTTTCGTCATGCTACATCTGGCAATGACTGTTCTACACTACCGCACACAACGTTTATTTATTCCTGCATTGCACTACAAAAACTACATAAAAATTAGTTAGGGCTCACATGTCAACATATATTGGTAATGAACTGGAATTATTTGCAAAAGCGACCAATTGGAAGCAGTACTATGCAAAATATCTTCGACCGCATATAAAAGGGCATGTATTGGAAGTAGGTGCTGGTATTGGAGGGACAACCACAGTACTCTGCGATCAAACACAAGAATCCTGGACTTGTTTAGAGCCAGACGAATACATGGCGGAACAAATTGAGTTACGCGTCAAAGATAATATCCATTCTTGTAGTGTAATTGCGGGAACTATTGATGATTTACCACAAAATGCGACGTTTGATACGATCATGTATATTGATGTCATTGAGCATATTGCCAATGACAGAGATGAGATTTTACGAGCAACGCAACGCCTTAAGCCGCAGGGAAAACTCATTATTTTAGTCCCTGCACATCAATGGTTATTTAGTCCCTTTGATAAAGAAATCGGTCACTTTCGTCGATATAATAAAAAAATGTTACGCTCTATAATGCCGACATCTTTAAAAGAAACTAGCTTGTTCTACCTCGACTCGGTGGGAATGTTTGCCTCTATAGCCAATAAGTTTATCCTCAAGCAACTCTATCCAACAAGTGATCAAATTCGTTTTTGGGATAAAACAATGCTTCCTATATCAAAAATTTTCGATGCGATTATCTTTTATACGATGGGAAAGTCTCTCATTGGTGTCTGGAAAAAACAATAATTATCTTTATTTTTTGACGATATTGGCAACGCTCTCGATGAAAAAACCGTTTACTTTTGTTCCCACAAATCTGGCAATGAACTGTTTTCGATAACAAAACTACTTACCTTGGTTCCCACAAATCTTCCCACCATATATCCACAAACAACCCCCATAATATCTGTTATATCAGGGTAACGGTCAACAATAAAACCTTGGCAAAACTCCAGAGAAAACGCAAACAGTGCAATAAACAAGTACGGTAGAATCAACGACCTTTTTGCATAGGAGTGTGCAAATCCTAAGGCGAGAAACATACAAGCATTGTCTAAAAAATGGCTCCACACCACCATAGTACTTATCTCATATTGTGCAATAAAAGGTAACCAATTAAAAGTTCTCCATTGATCAGCAAACACGAAAGGAGAAAGAGTATGACAGATAAATGAATTGTAAGTCGCAAAAGCAATTAGAATAGAAATAACTATTGGTGTACAGCGTTTTATGTACTTAGTGATCAAAGTTCCAAAAACGATAGCAACAAAGGCAACAACAAGATCTTGGAACTGCGGCATACGCGACAAAATAAGTAACTGTGAAAATTCCAAGCAAGTCGCTACGATACAGCCGAAAAACATAGAAACAGCGCCATGATATTTGTTCTTTTCTTGCAAATACAAATTGAAAGCACAAATCCAAATGCTGTAGTACATAAATTGCATTAGTTCTAAATCAAAAGCATTTATGGAAAAAAAGTGCTTTGTGCAAGAACGTAATTTATTTTTGAAATGTGTAAATGAAAAAGAAACGTCAAAAGGTGAAATACTAATTACCACGAGAAGCAAGGAACTCATCAACAAAAAGATAAGTTGCGGTGATTTACATTTTTCGTAAAATATTTTTCCAAGTACTTGTATTTTACTATACAAAAAATACGCACACACAGACCCAACTAAAGTTCCGAAAGTATTGGTGATAAGATCATTGATCGAAGAGTAACGATGTCGTACAAAAAGCTGTAAAATTTCAACAAATAAACTCAGCATCAAACCACTGACAACAACGTAAAAAATATTTCTACGTCGAAGTTTTGTACATGACCACAGCGCAAAAAATCCAAAAGGAATGAAGAACACTATATTCTGTATGGTGTCTTTCAAAGAGGCATATGAGCCATTGTTATATATAAAGGGTATATGCAGCTGTGATCGTAAGCGCCATTTTATATATGACCAAGAAAACGTAAAGTCAAAAGGGATAATTGTTATATATACAACAAACAAGGCATACAATACCGAGAGTACAAAACATATTCTATTGTTAAAAAAATTTTCATGTGAAGTCGTCATGTATTATTCCAGATAACTTAACCTCGAATTGTTTACACTATAAGCCAAAAGTATTTCTAACAGGCCACTTTTATATACTTTTAGTAAAAAAACGTTTTAAAACCTTTTCACATAATTGTTCTTGCTCTTCAAACCACTCAACCGGAGCATAATGAAGATGCTGCTGTTTTTTGTTTGCAACAATTAGTTCTTTCAGGTTTTGTATGTTGTGATTAGGGGTGTACTGCATTATGGTCGCAAGATTTCTCTCCGGGGCCTCAATTAAATCTTCAAGAGATACAGAAACATCACTATAGTGAGCGCCAAAAAAATATGATAATCGCCATAAATAATAAAATACTTGATATGGATTTCGCGCATCCCTTAAAAAACAGAAGTGATTTTGTAAATCATTTTTCCAGTTCATCAAATAAAAATGGTCGTTATCATCAAATGTTTCAAAACTTTCCCGATAAGAAAATTTGCTTATATTGACAAGAGTAGAACACCACTGTTCCCGAGGATGACGATATACATGTATAATTTTCGCCTGAGGAAAATTGTGACGTATCCATGGCAAACGAAAATCAATTCTATTAAATTGCAATACAGGTATATTATCGGTATTGTCTATAAGATACTTTATATAAAAATACATATTTTCATCCCAAAACTTGGAATCCATGTATAAATGATCGCGTATCCAACTCTCTTGATAAAATAAACTAAGTTTGCGGTGTGGATCATATTCGCTCCAATAGTCTGTTACTTTACGATGCGATAGATCCATTTTTTCACCTCTTGTTTTTTTACAAAACCACCTTCTTTCGTTAAATGGCTCATAATAAGCCGTACAAGATGTGTTATGCCGAAATAAATTCCACACTAAAGTAGAACCACTACGAAAACGTCCGGTAATGAAAATCACTTTTTTTTCATCCATTGCCGCTTTTTGAATATAAGGACAAGGAAACTCATCGTAGTCAATTTTTTTATATTCTGAAGGCAATTGCGAAGAACCGTTGATGGCTTCAAAGAGAATTTTTTTCCCTTCGTGAGAATCCAATACCTTGCGAAACACAAAAAGTAACAGATTTTTAACACATGTTTTGATCATTATTTTTCCAAAATACCTTTATACACACCAACAATATTTTCCACATATACTTTATTGGTAAACATTTTCAAAACCCTTTGCCGTCCACAACGTCCCATATGCAAACGCAATTTTTTATCTTGGAGTAACTTCAAAACGGCCGCAGCTAATTTATTAGGTGATTTCGCAGGGACTAGAATAGAAGAATCGTCACACACGACTTCGGGTATTCCTCCTACACGTGTGGCTACAATAGGCTTTTCGCAAGCCATACCTTCAATTAAACACCGTCCAAAAGGTTCCTCATGGGAAGAACAAACGACAATATCCACATCACGAACTACTTCAGATACATTCTTAATAGAACCATGGAAGTACACATTGTCGGATATTTTTTGACTATATAACTTCAACTCTTCCATTCGTGTACCACCTGTAGTATCATCACCAATTACATCAAAGACAACCTGTTCATATTTGGCCAAAACAATTGCTGCCATATCAAAAAAATCCTCGTGTCCCTTTACTTTATGAAAGTTTGCAATTATGGCCACGCGAAGTTTTACATTATCTACTTGCTTGGGAACAAATGACTCTTCATCAACAGAATTATAAATAACATGTGATTTTGCGGAAGGACATTTTGACAATAAAGTTTGCATTTGTTGCTGCAAAGCATTGCTGTTAAAAATAAACGTGTGCGGCTTAGGAAGTCTTCGAAAAAACCAGTTTTGCGGTTCCATGGGAAAACGAATATGACAAATAACAGGCGTTCTTGTAAAAAAAGTGGGGTACATAATATTGCGTGTATTGAACAGATCCTGAGTATGAACAAGACGAATGTCATTTTTTCGCAAATAGCAAATCCAAAACCACAAAACTTTGAGTGTCCTCAGTGGATTTTGCCAACTTACTTGCCGCAAATTTGCAATGTCGTATGTAAAACCCATGTCAACGATCATACTCGTTGCAGGCCCCTCTTTGGGAAAAATTATTTTGGGAATATATCCGTATTTTTGTAGTTCCTGAATTATATTTATCGTACTGCGCGTCGCTCCACCTAGTGCTGGCGATGTAAATATAAACAATACGGTTTTATTTGCCATGCGTTACCACCTTATGGATAAGTTTGCGTAAATCTCTATTAAAAAATACTAATGCCAGAAGAAAAATAAACTCGACGATACAGCTCATGATTAAAAATCGCCATATGTTGTAGCTTATTTCCATTCTATAAACGAAAAAAACAAAAACAGCGGTAAGTGTACTTGGGATGATAATGGGAAGAAAACTCGAAGACAAAAACTGCAAAAAAGAAATTTCAATTTTTCTTATTACAATATAATTCAACAAAAAGAAAGCGATAAAAAAGCTAGGAATAAAAGTAGCGAGAGCTACTCCGATTAACCCCCAAAATTGAATAAAAATCACCGAAAAAATCACATTGAATATTGCCTGTATAAAATTCAGTTTGGCGGCAACTTTTCTCAAAGGTGTACTATTTAAAAATGTATTGGTGATCGGCTGAGAAAAAAAAGCATACAGCGTCAACACAATGAGAACATTGTGCATTTTTTCAAACTCTTGCCCCATCCAAAGTCCTTGAAAAATCCCTCCAAAACTCACATAAACAATGCAAATGGGCATAGCCAGAGCTAGAGAATAGTAAAAGCCCTTACAATAAAGGTTTCTCAATTGTGCAATATTGTTACCGGAATATAAATTAATGAAACGTGGAAACACAGGGGACTGCGCTTTAAATAAAAGTACCTGTAGATAAAACACTAACTTTTGCGGCACGCTATAAAAGGCCACTGCGATTGGGCCTAAAAAAATACCGATAATTATCTTGTCAGATAGCTCAATGATTTTTTGGGATATTGTAATGAAGAAACTGTACACACTTATTTGAAAAATAGAAGCGAACAGTTCAGACACATAGTTTTTCGAACAGACTCTTATGTCGGGGAAAAAATGTCGCGAAAGTATATAAAAAAATACCCCACCGGTTATGTTTATACAGAAAGAAAAACAAGCAAAGGACAAAACAGTTGCATAATTTTGCGGTATAAAAAAAATAAACAAGAAGTTTGCGCCAAAAATACATGTGGAAATGATATCGCGCACAATATATCTTTCGAGACCTGTTAAAATACCTTGGTAAAGACTAATGGGAAAAGACAAGGCAAATTGCAAACCAATCACAAGTACCGCATACTGGTAACCAAATTGATTTGGCGGAAGGTCAATAATATAGGGGAAAAACATGGACAGCAAAAGCGAAATAACAGCAACAAAACAACCGATACGGCAGAACATCTCCATCACCGTACCCAAAGTTTTTTCCACGAGTGCTTTATCGTTCACTTTCTCGTACTCGGAAACACTTTTAACGACAACCGTTCCAAATCCCAAAAACAGCACGGAATAATAAGAAGAAAGGCTTGTAATAAATATCCACAAGCCGTAATTCGTTTTGCCCAACTTTGTCAGTGTAACAGGAGCAATGACAAATCCAAGTATCGCAGTCACAATAAACGTCGCTAGACTAAATAAGGAGTTTGCCGCTATTTGTTTCGACTTAAGAATTTTCATGTATCAAGAATCTACAACGCAAGTATGTTCACTAGTAGCAAAATAAAGGTAATCAACCATTGCAAAAGGACAATCCTATAAGTTTCGTTTTCCGAGTTCATTTTTATATTTTACACATAACGCTTTGTGAGTAAAATTTAGGCTACGCTGATAACCCCTGCGTCCTAAATCGCCCGCTAACTTTTTGTCTTTCAGTATTTCTTTTATTTTCGAAGCTATTTCGTCAACATTTTCGCCATCAACCAAATAACCGGTAACCTCATTTTCAATCGCATCAACGCTACCTCCAACAAGCCCACCAATAACAGGCTTTCCACAAAAACCTGCTTCAATAAAAACAATCCCAAAACCTTCGACATCGTCTCCGTCTTTGCGGTTAGGCATTACAAATACATCGCAATTTTTGTAAAAATAAAGCATGTGCTCATCGGCAACATCTTCCAAAATAGAAACATTTTCTTCTAAATCAAGATCTTTTGCCAACTGCCGTAAATGGTGCGACCAATTTTCCGTTCCTCCTTGTTCAGAACCAATCATAGTGTAGTGAACCTTGGGAAAAAATTGCACTATTTTTGCCATAGCATGTATCACATGATCTTGACCTTTGCGGCATTGAAATCTACCCACGGTTAAGATATTGAGATTTTTCTCCTTGTAATGACTCCCCTCATAACAATTGTTCTGCAATTTTTCAGGAGAAAAACCAGGATGGATAATTGCCTGCTGTACTTTTTTTGTAGTTAGATCGTCAGCAATCGACTTGGTATACGACGAGTTAAATAGATTGAGGTGTGCTTTTTCCAGCATTTTTTTTAACAAAAAACGCTCCACTTTGTATCTTTGAAATACAGAGATGTCCTCGCCATGATAGTTAATGACAAGTTTCTTGCGCAATACAACACTTAATATTAATCCCGCAATACCTTCTGGAATAGGACGCGCACATTGAATAACCTGAACTTTATGTTTGCGTATAATTGGAATAGCAGCCAAGACAAAGCGCTTGACCATTCCCCACCACTCAAAACCGTTAGGACCGTCATAGCTCATTTTTTTGCGAACAATACAATACGACTGCGCTTCGTCAAACGAGCTAGAATTAGGTATCTCTTTTGTCAATACTACGATATTTCGTTCGTTTTCAAATCTTCCAGCAAACATTGTACAACTTCCACCAATAGTTGGTGGGTATAGCTCTGATAAAAACAGGTGTTTTTTGGGCTTATACGATTTGGTCATCTCTAAAATTCTCAAACAAAATACGGACGGCGAAATAGTACAACGAAAGTATAGATCTTCGTTAAAAAGAAAAGTTGATAGAGTAAGATATATTGTGCCCGAGAAACAGACTATCCCCATCGTCTCTAGTATTGAAATTGTAATTTATACTCATAGAGCACCAATTGGTAGGGCTATATCCATAAGATGTTGATATGACCAACCCGATTAGATTGTCTTCATCTTGTAACTCAGTGTGCAAGAAACCTATTTGTATGTTAGGGGATATGTATTCATTGAGATTATATATCAATGAAAAGTTTACGTTTGTTTGAATTTGTACATCTTCAATAAGAGAAAATGTCAAAATCCTTGATCCATTGAATGTCCAGTTTAATTGCTTACTTATGGCTCCCGCAGCTCCAAAATTAAAAAGTAATGGGTTATCAAATGACCCATCCACGGTAAAACCAAAACTAAAAGAAATATTGTCAAGCCAATATATTCCAGGAAGTTGGGAATTAATGGCTAACCCCAAATTAACTGCAGGAATCCCTTGGACCTCGCCACCAATGATAATATTGTATTGCGTTCCAACATTCCATGAAACACGATCGTTTATCCGATAGTTTGTATTAAAAGAAAAGCTAAAAATGTCACTATCACTATCGTCTAAGTCGGGGAAACGTACCGCTTGATATGAAGCTCCGGCGTTTACATTCCATTTAGGGTTAATCTGCCAAGAGACATTTGCCGCATTCGTGTTTTGGTATGTGACGATAAAATCATTGAATTCTAATGAGGCTAACTCGGAGCTAGCTCCTAGGATACTACTCAATGATAGACTGTAATTCTTTCTTGGTATCGAAATTTGAGTAGCAAAATTATGCGAGGCAAAATTAAAATTGTCATTCAACAAAAACGTGTTGTAGCCAAAATTATAATTTAAGCTATACGAAAAAAGACGCCGTTGTTGCGCATGATTCATCGAAAATGAGTGACTTAGCACTAGATCTTCGGTACGATTACCGTCTTGGTCATCAGCAAGAAATAAATTAGAAGAATAGTTTACATTTTCGGAAAACTGAAAATTTACATGGCGAGAAATTTTAATATTTTGCGAATGACAAAAACTAATTAGTATGAAGACAAGTGCACAATAATATGTTTGCATTTCAAAAAATTTCCTGCCATATTCTATGTATTTCATAAAATTTTTTGCAACAGAAAGTAACAAATGATTATTTCATCTTTTGTTTTAGTCGAGAATTGCGGAATACGTCGCAAAAATGAAGTTGTTTGTTTTGGTGTTCCATTGGTCCAAAGAATGGTAGACAATGTCGACGATATTCACCTAAAAGATCAAGAACACACTCTAACAATACAAAAACAAGTTACCCAGTGGTGGGGTGATGGCAGTATTCGTTGGTTACTAATCCATTTTTATGCCAACTTACAACCACGTGAAATTAAAGAATACGTTATCTGTACTGATAAATCAAATGAAAAGAGGACTTTGTCTACGAATATATCATGGAGACCTTCTTTACACAAACAAAGCTTTGTATCTATTGCATATCGACAAACTCAATATGAGTTATCCGCGACTATCCAAGATCAAAAAAATCATACACATTCTATCCATCTACCATTACAACAAGTAAGTGAAGACAATATTTGTACCACGTTATTTTTTCAAGGCGTTGCCCTAAAAAAATACCAGATAAAATTATACCTAAATATTTATTATGATTCCATTACATGTGAGGTAACTCTCCATAACCCTCAGCGTGCACAACACAAAAACGGTCTTTGGGATCTCGACGACACAGGGACATTTTTATTTCGCGACTTTTCCATCAATATAAAAATGAGTGACATTTGCACAATAAAAACAAATTTAACATCAGAAAATCTTGAAAAATTCGTTATTTATCAAGATTCAAGCGGGGGGGAAAACTGGGACAGTATTAACCACATAAATCGCTATAAAAAAATAACAACTTCATTTCGTGGATACCGCATCAACAATAACGGGCAACAAATATCTCAAGGGAAACGAGCGCAACCGACTATTACGCTACAACACAAGGAACATGTTGCTCATATAATGATTGAAAACTTCTGGCAAAACTTTCCTAAGGCCATCGCATGCGATAAAAACAACATCCAGCTACGTTTATTTCCACAAGATTGTCAACATCTTTTTGAATTACAAGGAGGTGAACAAAAAACTCATATATTTCATATTGTGTATGATAAAGAGTTACCAACGAAAAAACTACGCCCGCAAATACCTGCTGCGTATTATACGAAAACAAAGACCATTGACTTCTTTACAGACACAAAAACACCTGTAGATGATATCATTGCCAAAGCCGTCCATGGTGAAAACTCCTTTATAAAGCGTAATGAGCGAGTCGATGAATATGGTTGGAGAAATTTTGGAGACTTTTTCGCCGACCATGAAGCGATCAACCAAAAATCCATGTTTATTTCTCATTACAACAACCAATATGATCTGATATATGGCTTTTTCTTGCAGTACATACGCACGGGTCAATCAAATTGGTTTGATCTCATGGAGAATTTAGCACAACATGTCATTGACATTGATATCTATCGTACAAATCACGATAAACCAGCCTACAACAACGGTCTTTTTTGGCACACAAACCACTATCTACCGGCACAAACAGCAACACATCGTTGTTATTCACACATGCATCTAGATCAAGTTCCCTTTCCCAAATTGTATGGTGGGGGACCTTCCAATGAACATAATTACACAACCGGTCTTATGCACTTTTACCTTGCCACGGGAAATCTACAGGCAAAAGAAGCTGTTTTGCTGTTGGCGGAGTGGGTTCTCAACATGGAGGATGGTAGTCAAAATATATTCCGGTTTATTGATAAGAGTGACACAGGTTTGAGTAGCCAGACATATTCTCCTCATTACCATGGTCCAGGGCGCGGAAGTGCAAACTCGATCAATGCGCTTCTAGACGCTTATTCTCTCACACACGAGAAAAAATACATCATTGCAGCAGAAAAACTCATCGCAAGATGTATAACCCCTCATGATAATTTCGATGAGCTTAGACTTTCTGAGCCAGAAGAAAGATGGTCATATACAGTTTTTTTACAAATTCTCGGCAAGTATTTGTCTTTTAAAGAACAACACAACAACTACGATGAGATCTACAGCCACAGTGTCGCATCTTTACTGCATTATGCACATTGGATGGTAAAAAATGAGTATTTCTATCTTGATAAACCGCAAAAGTTAGAATACCCTACAGAAACATGGGCGGCCCAAGAATTACGTAAAGTACATGTGTTTTTTTTGGCTGGTCAGTACAAAAAAAATGTTCAATTTACTGAGAAAATGCATTATTTTTATCATCGTGCACTCACAACTTTAGAACAACAATACCCCAACCGAAAAAATTTTGTACGCCCTATCGCAATTATGATGCATTGGGGAAATATTTATCACTATGCCACCCTGCATCCAATGACCAAAAGTTTCCCTAAACAAAACAAAAGCCATATGGCCAAATTTGTATTTACACCTCAAAAGGTACATGTTAAATACAAAATTAAACGCATAGGCAAAATTTTAGGACTCGTATTATGCGGAATAATGACTATTCTTGCAGTGCTTATCTATTATTGTTCTTGATCTTCACGTAATTTATCCCAAAAATTTTCTTCATCAAGATCATCCTCATTCATTGTATACACAGCAATTTCTCTGTCACTATGTATTTGTGTATTTTGATAACAAATAATGGGTATATCTAGATATCGCGCTTCTTGTGCGACATCAATAAAATTTTGCAGTTGTTCCAATCGTTGTATACTATCAAGTTCTACAACGATGGTCTTGTAGTCATTAATATTTTCAGACAATTTATCGCAAATATTTGCTTGTTTCTCATAGCCAAAATCTAACGAAGAAATGAGCAATGCTTCTTCCTCGCTGTTTAAAAAGTTGATCACTTTTTGTTTCGTGTCTAGGTGCTCATGTTCATCTACAAAAATAACAGATACGATACCATCACGAAAGTCTTTTTTCTCTAGTATATTCCAATCCATTGAACCATATAATGGCGTTAAAATAAACTTAGCGGCTTCCATTTCTTGTTTAGAAACCTTGCGGTCATCGACAACATTGAATTTCGCCTTTTCGAAATGAGAGGTGTAAAGAGAGCTAATATCTCTTGATCGCAAAACGAGAGGGTTTTTCAAATATTTAGATGCTGTTTTGTGTAAAGCGACGACCAAAAAGAAAAGATGATAAATCAAATCGGCATACGCCATCGACAAAAAAGCACCACTAATACAATACGCAATGATAGACACTTCAAAAGTATTGGAGCAATACGTTACCCATTCTAAATCGCGACGTTTGCGAACTTTCCACCGTATATAAATACACGTCAACAGACTAGTGAAAATCAATAACAGAAATAGAATTAAGCCGGGATAACCATTATTTGACAGCATTTGAAAATAACAACTATGCACCGCTTTTCGTTTGCCAAATTTTCCTTTAGAAAAATCATAACGAGGATATGCTACCTCGAAACACCCAGGTCCTACTCCAAAAATGGGGTTATCATTGGCAATGATGACCGCAACTTTCCAAAAATGTAGACGACTCCCTGCACTTTTGTCGCGCTTTTCCTCACTAGAAAAGATAGTTAAAATTCTTTTTTTATAAGCCTCAGGCACAGATACAAATACAATTACTCCAATGAAAAGCGCTCCAAAAACTAAGATAAAGATATTCCTCTTCGCTTTCAATTGCAAAAGTATGACAACCGCCACCAGCCCTAAAAAGCCTCCACGAGAGTAGGTAAACACAACTCCAAAGATAGAAAGATAAAATAGAAATGTCAGTCCAAGTTTTAACACTTTGAAAGAATAAAGTCGCCCAGCAAAAAAAACAAAAGGTAGAATCATGTTAAATGCCATGGCAAAGGAGTTGTTATCTTTCATCATTCCACCTGGCCCCTGTGCTATTTTTGCTCCTGGGTGTATAATGCCAAATAAACCACTTTTGCTAGAATAAAAGCCTATAGATAAAACAAAAGGAATGAAAATATACATCATTTTTCGTTTCGTATTCACCAAACCAATAATCAGACAACCAGATATCATCAATTTATTCATGAAGTCCATCCAGAAGCCCGAAGCAAATCTATTTATAGAATTGAAATGGCAAATCGAAATCCAAAACCAAAACAACATCAATAAAACGCTAATAACGTGAAGGCGAAATATTTTTTTCTTATGTATAATACATCCCATAATAATGCATAGCGCTATGAGAAGAGACGGGCGTAAAGACATAAACCACCCAACATTTCGTGCCCACTCTTGCGCCCGGATGTAAGCAAACCATATATAGACACACAAGCCATAAAAGGGTACGATGAAAGATCCTAATACGCCCGACATAGTAACATTCACCACTAACAACATTCTAAGCATTCATCGTTCCTATATACTGACGAAACTCCATACTTTTTTCACTCCATGATTCGCCAACTAAAAACTGTCGTGTTTCGCTCAAGCGTTGTTTTTTTTGTTGTGGTGTTTCTTTGTGTAAATAAAAATCAACACGGTTAGCAAACTCTTCGTAATTTTGTGACCATCCGATAACACTTTGATAGTCTTGTAAACTAGGCAACGCCGTAGTTACCACTGGTATTTCCGTACTTAAGTATTCCTTGAATTTTAACGGATTGATATACTTTGTGAGTTCATTCACATAGTAGGGGAGAATGCAAACATCAAAATTTCGAACATATCGAGGAAGTATTGCATAATCGATTTTTCCCAAAAAATGTACATTTTTATATCGTTGTAAAGCTTGGATATTGATAACTACTGGCCCGATAAAAACAATATTCCATGCCGGATATTTGTCGAGGACAAACTCAAGTAATTCCATATCATTGCGTTCGTCAAACAATCCAAAGTACCCAATAATTGGTTTTTCCATCTCAAGTGGAATAAAAGAAGTATCCCGAAAATGCTCTACATCAACGCCATGGGTAAGAATTTCGATATGCCGTGCTTGGGCTTTTTTGGCTTTATACAATGTGTGCGAAGTAGTGATAACCACGTCGACATTCGCCATCAATTTTTTTTCCATTGTGAGCATTTGTTGCTTATTGTGCCCAGGCCATTCACTAAACTCGTCAACGCAGTAATAAACTTTTTTACGGCATTTTACATTTTGTAAAAAATCCGCTACAATAGGGAGTGTTGTCACAACGGTGTGCTCTTTATCTACATGTACTTGCATAGCAAACAATATGGCATTTATCTTGCGAAAAAACCAATTGAATATAGGAATCATAAAAACGCGTTTTACTTTTAAATATGGATGTTCTTGTGTCGTATTTGCTTTTTGGGGAGACGAGAAAAGTTTTTGGTATATACGCCGTAAATCACGAAGATTTAGCTTTGGCATGCGCATAACAGTGTTTAGCCATAAAACAGGTGCTTTTGTTTGGCGAAATAAATGCTGACAACTCGAAGGATGCGCTCCCCAGTCGTCGGCAAAAACAATATAATTCTCGTTATTTTTATTCATGGAAATCAAACTTTTACAACAAAATTTTCAATCAGCTTGGGATCAGTATGTCTTACAACATTCACAAAGTGAAATTTACCACCTATCGGCATGGCAACAAGTCTTTCATAAGCACGGCTTAAAAACTTTTTACGTCTATGCACAACAAGAAAAAAACATCGTCGGAGTACTTCCCTTAGTTTTATCAAAAAGCCTACTTTTTGGAAACTTTATCACATCAGTTCCCTTTTACAACTACAGTGGAATTTTAGCAAATAGTGCCAATGTTGCACAACTACTATACCAAAAAGCCCAAGAAATTGCACAACAACATGGTGCGAAACACATAGAACTACGACATACAACACCCGTACTCCCCGACATAGAAAGCCACCAGCAAAAAGTGCGTATGCTTTTAGAGCTTCCTGAGAGTAGTGACATGTTGTGGGACAATTTCAAATCTAAGTTGCGTAGTCAAATACGCCGTGCGATGAAAGAAGACATGAAGTGTGTAACAGGAGGAGTCACACTACTGGACGATTTTTATCGCGTATTTGCTATTAATATGCGTGATTTGGGCACACCTGTGTGGCCAAAAAGTCTGTTTCGTGCAGTATTTACTTATTTTCCAGAAAATACTCATATATGCTGTGTGTATCACAAAGACAAAGTGGTGGCGGCTGGATTTTTATTGGGCTTTCGCCATACATTAGAAATTCCTTCTGCATCTTCACTAAGAAAATACAACTCTTTAAGTCCAAATATGTTACTTTACTGGAACGTTTTGAAATTCGCTTGTGAAAAAAACTATCGTTTTTTTGATTTTGGACGTTCTTCACGAGATAGTGGGCCACACCGTTTTAAAAAACAGTGGGGAGCAGCAGAAGTTCCTCTAAACTGGCAATATTGGCTCGCAGATGGCAATCTTCCGCAACTCAACCCGCAGAGTAAAAAATTTCAAATGGCGATCAGCATGTGGAAAAAACTTCCTGTAGGCCTTGCCAATATAATTGGTCCATTTATTTCGCTAAAATTACCATAAAATTTACTTCGCAAAGTATAAACAGGTTTTTTCCAATCCTTCGGCCAAAGTAGTCTTAGGTGCCCACCCAACACTGTGGTAAATATTTTTGTAACTCAAAGAACTACGCCGTAATTCGCCGGCCAGTGCTTCGCCATGTGCTATTTTGAGAGAAGTGAAACCATGTTTCTTTGCAATATCTTGAGCCAGAGAAACAAGTTTAACAATCGAAATCTCTTGTGCACCACTGACATTAAAACAATTGTAATTCGTTAAATTTTCGGCTGTTGCGCACATCCAATTTGCCCGTGCAACATCTTCCACAAAAACAAAGTCACGCGTCTGTAATCCGTCACCGTTAATCGTAAAAGAGTTTTGCGCTTGTAAGCGATCAAAAAAGATAGCAATTACTCCTGACTCACCTCCGGCGTTTTGTCGGGGACCATACACGTTGGAAAATCGCAACGCAAATGTCTGCATATTGCTGTTACGTCCGTAGTATTCTAAATAAGTCTCGCAACATTTTTTGCTAATGGCATACGGTGAATGGGGAAACTGGGTATGCTCTTCTGTTGTAGGGTAATATAGTTGATCGCCATAAACGGCTGCGGACGATGCCATAATGAACTTCTGAACTTGAAGACCCTTAGATGCTTCTAGTAGCTTTAATGTCGCCATGATATTTTGTTGCGCATCTCCTTGTGGCTCACGCACACTATACCCTACACTTATTTGTCCAGCATAATGGAATACCATATCAGGCTGAAATTTTTCTATTTCGCGTATGCACACACTGTGGGAGATGTCCGCTTCCAATACATGCAGTTTTTTTTGCGTAAAATCAAGATGCTCTTTCTTTCCCGAGGAAAAATTATCGATCACCAATATTTCACTATCATTTTCCAGAAGCAAATCAACGATGTGCGAGCCAATAAAACCTGCTCCACCTGTTACAACAGCTTTCATATTTTTTAGGCCTTCCAATAATAAAGAATTTTGTAGTATTTTAGACCAAACAACGATAAAAAGCCAGGGTCTTATCACAAAATGTTTGTAAAATAATTGGTGTTCGTCAACAAATCTGTTAAGCTAAAAAAACAAACATATTTTACTAACTTTAAACCTAAGGTGCCCAATGGATGAGAGAAAAATTACCCAAGCTTTACTGTTAAAAAAGTTAATTACAGAAAGCGATTTGGAAAACTTAGAACAAAATGACGATGAAAAAATTACCAAAGCTCTCATTGATGAAGGAAGTATAAGTCAAGAAGCCATAGCTCTTGTCACTTCCGATGAACTAGATATTCCATTTTTACACGTTATTCCCGAACTAATTGACTGGGAACGTTGGGAAGAATATGCTTCTTCGTTGTTTCTCATCCACAACTGTGTCCCTATTTTCCAAGAAGCAGAGGTTGTCATTGTCATGACCTACCCCTTATCCGTGGAAGACCAACACGAAATTAAACAAATTTTCAAGGACATCCCCCTAAGCTTTGCGATGGGCACTGACGAAAGTATCTCACGAATACTCAAAGTTTACGATGAAAATATTGCCCGGGTAAAAAAAACCAGAAGAACAAGAGTCAGACAACAAGAATCATTATCTCTCAACTCGCAAATCGTAATTTCAGAGGCGTTCCACGAATACTTATTTGTAGTAAGTCGCCATATCAAAGAAGCCATGTCGAATAGTGCAACGCAACTACATATTCGCATTAGCACAAAATTTTTAAAAGTATATAGTCGTGTTGATAATCAGCTGAACTTAGTGGATAGCTACGCCTACGATGAGGAGTGGAAAACGTGTATAAAACTACTACAAGAACAGCAACCAGGTAAGACATCGTTTGAATTTTTTTTTCAAGTGGAGACAGATTTTTTTTCCGCCTACACGCTTTTCGGCCACAATTCGCTCATTGTCATCAACCTAAAACAAAAACAAAATATTTATATTGATGAAGAAATTGTCGAGGAAATATTACAACCTTTTCATGGATTAGTTTTACTGGTGTCTCCACGATTTGAAGATATCAAAACATTTGCCTATGCGCTTATGCGAAAAAGCATACAACAGAAAAAAATCACCTGTAGTGTGGAACACAAAAAACAAGAAAATATAAATGGTGTATTCCAAGTCGACAATAATGAAAATGGCTTCATTACGCACTTAAAACCGGACATTCTCTACACAGAAACACCTCTATCATATTACCATCACTTAAGTGAAACCCTCGTTTTTCAAGCTGTTGTTGCTTCGACAACAACAGACGCCTTTTTCAACATCATCAACGATTTACCACAAAGTTATGTTGCAACAGCGTTACGCTACATAACCATAGTCGCGAAGGTACGCAATGAAGAACACAAAAAAATAGAGCACCGCTTTATCGTTGAACATATAAAAATAGATAAAAGCGTACGTAAACTAGCATGGGACCAACCTAAATACCAAAAAGCAGAAACAATCATTCCCCAAACTACCATAGTAAAAACACTATCAGAAATGCTAAAAAATAAACAAGCCCATATCGATGACTTGTCATTGTTTCTCTAAATGACTCTTTCGAACGCTTTTGGTGGTTGACATAAATCATAGCCTACTTTGTGGTTGTGTTGTCTAATTTTATCACCAAATCTATTCGAGAAGATAAACACAGAGTTTAAATTCAAATATTTTTTTCGTTTTTTTAAGCAATTTTTAATTTTTGGCATTTTTCTTTTTACCCGATTAGCCTTTTTTCAAAAGGATAACACAAAAAAAAGGCAAATGTCACAATAGCGACGCACAGGTTTATGTTGCCTAGCGGGTACCAAATGTGTTATTATAATAATATGCGTAAAATCATTAATTGTACTTTTGCGAGAAGGAGCTTTAATGATAAAAAATCTAATCAATCTCGCTATAATGGTTTCAATTACATTGTATGCAGAGACAATCAAATTTCAAGTTGATCCATCAGGAGGTATAACTTATAGAGATACAAACGGTAATGGCTCTAATTTACCAAACAACACCATACTAAACCAACTATCCATTGAGACAGGAATTTCAGGTTGGGATATTGAAGACACTACGGCATCTGGTAACAGCATTTTCTCGAACAATTTTGTTCTTTCAAATGGCGGCGCATTCATCACCACAAACGGTGTCAACTTTACTTCAGGTGTGGGATTTAGAGTAGAAGCAACAGGTTTAGGTACAACCAACGGTGCCCTTAGAATTTCCATTGCAAGCAATGCGACCTTCAACAATAGCTCTTTATTCATGAACCAAATCGATTTCACGGGTATTACCGATGATAATTTGGAAGATATCTTACAAAGAGCGGTGGAAGAATCTGCGACGGTTATTAGTGTGTTTTTAGTAGATAACGGAACAGCAGACTTTTTCATAGGTATCAACCCGGGTGAAATTATACTTGATGAAATAACAGGACTAAATACCGTACCTGAGCCAACCACATACTTGGTATTTCTGATGAGTGCAGCCTTATTGGGTTTAACTCGTTTGAGAAAAAAACAAATTTGTTAAAATGGTAGTAAAGTCCCTATACTATAACCATTTTGACTAAATTCCAAAGCATAACCACAAATACAACAACCCCTTTCGGGTTTAATCTTCTTGACTTATATTTATATTTTTTTGTATACGACCTTCGCGATATATGTTTTAAATTACAAGAAGAAGAAGAAGAAGAAGAAGCACTATTATAATTGCCACTTAAAATATTGTAGGACATAAAAATGTGCGGAATTTCCGGCATATTTGATCCAACACGACAACATATCACACGACAAAAAATTCAAAAAATGAACGACACTCTCTATCATCGTGGACCAGATGGAGAAGGATTTTTTGTCGAACAATGTATTGCACTGGGTCATCGCAGATTATCAATCATCGACGTAACAGGTGGTGCACAACCTCTTTTTAACGAAGACAAAACCATCGCAGTGGTGTGCAACGGAGAAATTTACAATCATCACAATCTACGAAGTGAATTAAAACAAAACGGTCACCAATTTCATAGTTTAAGTGACTCAGAGGTTATTGTTCATTTATATGAAGAACTTGGTGAACGTTGTTTGAACAAATTACAAGGAATGTTCGCTTTTGCTTTGTGGGATCAAAACAAACAACAACTTTTTCTCGCCCGAGATCGTCTGGGTATCAAACCATTGGTATACTCCATAGTCGACAAAAGCGTTTTCTTTGCTTCGGAAATAAAAGCACTTCTCGCCGCTGGTGTCGATCGACAGATTTGTCCACAAGCAGTTTCTACCTATTTTAGCCTTGGCTATACGGTCGCCCCTCATACTATTTACACGAATATTCACAAGTTACTTCCAGGGCACTTTTTACTAGCCAATCATGAGCGAATTACCACACAAAAATATTGGGACTTACCACAACCCTCTCCCGCAAACTATACTATCGACGAGTGGAAAGATATTGTACGTAGTAGTTTGCAGCGTGCCGTAGATAGCCGCTTAGAGAGTGAAGTGCCTTTAGGAGCGTTTTTATCAGGAGGTATAGATTCTAGCGCTGTGGTCGCTGCCATTTCTCAAAAAAGAAAAATTGCAACATTTACCATCGGCTTCAATGAGCGCGCGTATGATGAAAGTTCGTATGCTGCACAAGTTGCTGCCCGCTATCACTGTAATCATCATGCCAAGACAATTTCACCCTCCTCTCCGCAAGACCTTGAAGAAGTTCTACATTATTTTGACGAACCGTTTGCTGATCCTTCTATTTTACCGACATTTTCTGTATGTCGCGAAGCAAAAAAACACATTACAGTTGTTCTCTCAGGAGATGGAGGAGACGAAAATTTTGCGGGATATCGTCGCTACTACATAGATGCTCTCGAAAACAATATACGCCACATGATTCCAGGTTTCATGAGACGCTCCCTTGTGCCTTTTTTCGCACGCATTTACCCTAAAGCCGACTGGCTACCGCGCATTTTTCGCCTAAAAACCGCTTTGCAAAATATTGCCTTACCATCCTCAACGGCCTATTTCCAAAGTCTATCGACCATTTCGCCCGCAATAAAACAACAGATACTTCTACCCGAGTTTTGTCATGATGCGCAACAACAAGTTTGCCAGTATTACAATAAAATTCATAGTGATGATTTGTTATCGAAAGCTCTTTATACAGATATCAAAGTATATTTGCCAGATGATATCCTTACCAAAGTTGATATTTGTAGCATGGCCAACGCTTTAGAGGTGCGCGTTCCGTTGTTAGACCATTTTTTTGTCGAACAGGCTTTTCAAATTCCTAGCAACTACAAACTAAACGGCGCAGAAGGTAAGTATATTTTCAAAAAAACACTAGAAAATTGGCTAGATAAAGATATCCTATACCGTAGAAAGATGGGTTTTTGCATCCCAATGAATGAATGGCTAACTAACGATCTACATGACATGTTTTCGGAACTAGTGTTAAATGGTAAACTGCCATTTTTCAACTATAAAAATATTCGCCATCTCCATCAAAAGCATCTCAAGGGTTTATCCAACCAAACGGATACCTTGTGGAGTCTTTTTATTTTTCACCTATGGTATTTTATAAAAGGTAACAAACTATGACGCGTAAAAAAATTATCTTGAGCATTGTTTCTTTATTGCTCATAGCGATCGCTGGCCTAACAATAAATTATTTTCGACCAATCAAACGCATTGCGCGACACTATGATAAAGGTTTGTTGTATGTCCAACGTGCGCAACACCAAGCAGCAATACGTGAATTCAAGGCCGCGCTGGCTATTCAGCCTAATCTCAACATTCAACTTAGTTTAGCAAAAGCATATGTCAGCAACGAAAATTTTGATAAAGCGCAACAAGAATTAGAGAATATCATAGGAACAGATAAAAACTTCAAATTTGCCTATACCACATTGGCGGGATTATTTCTTCAACAACAGCAATATGCCAACGGTTTAGAGGTGGTAAATCGTTTTTTAGAAGTCAAAAGTGACAGTGTGCCGATCTTAAACCTGAAGGCACGTATACTGCTTGCACAAAAAAAGCCAAATTTAGCCAAGGAAGCGCTCCTGAAAGCGAAAAAATTAGACCCCAAACAAGACGAAACACACAGCAATTTGGCAACCGCTGAGTGGCAAGCGGAAAACAAAAACGCAGCCATTCAAGTTTTAGAAGAATATATAAATGCCTTCCCGAAAAATGTCTCGTTGCGTTTACAACTTGCAAGCTACTACTTCAACATCCAGGACCAACTCAAGGCCATTGAAAATTTTAAAATACTTCAGGACAATGGTAAAAAAATTCCGGGAGAATACCTAGGCACCTATGTTATGTCGCTGGTACAAAGTGGTGACATCGATCGCGCTTATAAAATAGCCAATAAGTTTCTGGAAAAAAACAAACGTTCTCCACAAAAATTTTTAATGACTTATGTTCGTGGAGTTGCGCATCTTTCCCAAAAAAAATATAATGCTGCAAATAAAGACTTACTATGGGTAACCGCCGCTCAACCGGATTTTGCCTTGGGTCGCTATTACATGGGATTAACATATCTTTTACAAAAAAACTATCTACTTGCCAGCGAAGAACTACAAAAAGCAATTGATTTAGATCCCAAGGCGACCGCGATTCACAACGTAATCATTCAATCTTACGCGGCAGAAGATAAATTGGACGAATGTCTCAAAATTTGCGAAGAAATGCTACGCAATGATCGTAATAACATAGTAGTTCTCAACATGAAAGCGCGCATTTTAATGCTAATGGGAGAAACGGAAAAAGCACAGCAACTTTACGCGGCAATTGCCAAAGCGTCTCCCAACTCTGCAAGAAGTGAAATGCAATTGGCCATAGTCGATTTGCGCAATAAAAAAGAAAATAAAGCGATTTATCGTTTAAAAGCCGCAATGAAAAAAAATCCCAATGACCCCACCATTCCCTTATTTCTTGCACAAATTTATTTCGCAAAAAATAACCTACTGCCCGCTCTAAAATACCTCAACCAAAGCATTGATAGTGGTAAACAAAAAACTCCTGCATCAAGACGTATGCTTGCTCGTATAAGATTGGCCCAACGATATTATGATTTGGCTGCCGAAGAGTACGAGAGCTTACTACAAGATTATCCGCGAAACGACGTTTATTGCTTGCGCTTGGCCAGTATTTATTTCCAACAAGGAAAAATAGATAAGGTAACAGAGTTTTTGCAATCGAAAAATAAAACACCGCAAACTCACCCGGCATACACACAACTCTATGCACAAATTTATCTACAACAGAAACGCTATGATGATGCCATTAAACTGATTGACGCCTCCGACAACGCCAATCTAAAAATACTCAAAGGCAACATCCTATCTTTCTTAAAAAAATACCCTCAAGCCGTCGAAGCATACCAAGAAGCGAAAGATCTCAACGATCAGTTGAATGTTGAAAACTACATTGGTTTTTGCTATTACTATCAAAAGGATTGGGCAAAAGCCATTGATCATTTTGAGGCATTTGTCGAAAAAAGTCCCAATAATGTCATGCGTACATTCATCGCTATTTTATTCGCCTACAGTAAAGACCTAACTTCCACAAAAAAAATACTAAATAACGTACTAAAAGAAAACAAAGACAACATCCTCGCAAATTTAGTATTGGCCAATACCTTTCTAATGGAAGGTGAACAACAAAAGGCGACAGAACAGCTAAAACAAATCTCGACAGAAAGAACGTTTATTCGTGAGCAGTTCGCAAAACTCATTAGTGACTGCGCAGCAAAAAACACCCATTTTCTTCCACTCATTGATGGAATTATTTTTGAAAGAATTGCCTCAAGAGATCAAGCCATCGCAAGATATGAAGAAATTATGCGTGAACTAGATTCGCATTATCTCGTCGAATACTACTATTCCATATACCTATACCGCGTTGCCAAAACCGAGGATGTGATCAATCGCTTACAAAAACTAATTGCCACAGGAAATCTGAGTGAGGAAGCTTACAGTATTCTTGCCGGAGTGTACTTGAGGGAACAAAAAACGCAAAAAGCGCAGGAAGTTTATAGCAAAATTCTAAAAATCAATCCCAAAAATAGCGACGCTCTTATCAAAATGGGCATGATTCACGAATTGAATAAAAAATATCCTCAAGCAGTGTCTTTTTATAAAAAATTAATAGACATTCCCAACAACAATAGCAAAATTATCGCTTTGAATAACCTAGCTTATATTTATGCGACCAAACAACAAGACTCTAAAAAAGCCATATCTTACGCAAAACAAGCTTATGATCTAGCCCAGAGTTCTTGGGAAATTGCAGATACATTGGGATACATTTACTACACGGCAGGAAAATACCCTCTTGCCTTAAAATATCTACAATACTCTTCACAGTTATACCCCAAATCATCAGAAGTACAATTTCACTTAGCACAAACGTATTTCAAAATGCGCAACAAAACAAAATGTAAATATCATTTAAACCGTGCTTTTAAAGTAAACAACCGCTTCACAAGTCGTAAACAAGCGGAACAAATGCGCAAAAAACTAGGCTTTTAATATGAAAAAGAAATGGAAAATAGCTGTTATACTTTTATGTGTAGCAGCTATTACAAGCACTACAATATATTACTTCCGTCCCCATGCACGAAAAATGCGCTACTACAACACCGGAATTATTTACTTGCAACAAAATAAGTATCCGCAAGCGATTAGTAATTTTAAAAATGCCTTGGCAATAGATCGTGACAATTTTGAGTTTCGCTATCGTTTGGCTCTAGCATATGTAAAAGATGAAAGGTGGCAACAAGCACTCAATACCATTGATGTAATGACCAATGACCAACAAAAATCTTTTGACATTTACTCGTTACTTATACAAGTATATATTCATCAAAAAAAATACAATAGGGCCCTGGAATACAGTGGTAATTGCATAAAGCTATTCTCTCATAAAGCACACTCCTATATTCTACATGCCAAAGTACTTCAGGAAATGAATTACCCACACACAGAAAAATACTTAGAAAAAGCCATTAGTGTCGACCCCAAGTATGTCGACTCTTACATAATATTATCCGCCTACTTCGCCGATAAAAATCTTTTTGATAAAGCCACTCATTGCTTAAAAAGGTACATTCAGCAAAATGGACATCACATTGAAATTGGCTTACTACTTTGCAATTATCTGATAGAACAAAAACAATACAAAAAGTGCATTTCCCTTTTACAAGAACTGCGCGACAAATTTGCAAAACATCATGAACGACTCGCAACCCCGCTCTCTTTTTCCCTACTACAAATTGGAGAAGTCGAAAAAGCATGGCAAGTGCTACAACAACTGTCTGCCACATCGCAATACAGCGAAAAGAATTCACGCCTAATTTATACAAGAGGTGTTTGTCGTGTATACAAAAAAATGTACGCCGAAGGCATTAATGATTTGTTGTGGTTCCGTCGCGAATTTCCCAAAATTTCTAGTACTTATTACTACTTATCGATAGCGTATTTTGAAACGGACAAATCGGCGATCGCATTTCGCGAAATCAATCGCGCCGTTCAGCTGTCACCACAAAATACTGCTTACCAAAAATTTCTCATCAACAAACTAGCACAGTACGAAAAATGGAGTGACATAGAACAAAAAATACAAATCTTTGGCAAACAGGCCCTACAAGATCCACAAATACAAAAACTGTATGCCCAAGCTCTCTTGCAACAGCAAAATTACAAAAAACTTGAAAAAATGAATAACAAGGCCAGTAATTTCACCTTGGAACTTGCTTGGTCCAAATTTTTGCAGGGCCAGAGTAACGACGCCATTGCGGCCCTAAAGAAACACAAAAACAACAATGAAGCTCATTACTTGCTTGCCAAAATATATACAGCTGAAAGCAATTGGTTTCAGGCATTACGCCATGCGCAAATTTTTTTACAAAAAAAGCCTCAAAGTAAATACGGTCTGTGGCTTGTAGCTCAAATACGAGAAGCCCAAGGTTTATATAGCGAGGCGCAGAAAATCTGTCGCGATTTAATCGAGAAATACCCAAACGATGCCGCACTAAAAAATTACCTAACCCTTTTATACTTAGAAACAGACCCTCAACAAGCCCAGCAATACTACACGCAAAATTTTGCGGGTAGTGTATCATTTACCCAAGCTCAGATTCACATAGCCAATCAGGATTTTAGTGCGGCAATCGCTACACTAAAAAAAATTCCCAACAAAAATAGTCAGTACCTCCTTACATTGGGAAACGCACATTTAAGTTTAAATCAAATATCATACGCCACAGACGCTTACTTTAAAGCGCAGTTGCAAGCTCCACAAACACAGGCCATTGAATATTTTATTCTCGCAAAAATACTTTCCCATCAACAGTACACGGCAACGACTATTCTAGAACGCCATCCACACCAAAATGAACAAATAACAGAACTTTTGGTGGTGAGCTATCTATTAAGTGGTCAACCTAAAAAAGCACAACGCTACCTAAAAAAACTTTCTCCGCAAAAATTTCCATTGTTATACAGCGCGTATTACTTTGAAACAAAAAAATACAACAAAGCCAAAAGTGCCGCGAAATACATTGGCGATCGTCTTTATCGTCGTGATATTCAACAGTGTATTCTCGACGCACAACAAAATCAATTTAGTTTTACACCACTTCTACTTTTAGACAAACTCACGCAAAAAGATCTATGGCGTCCTGCGCTTACCAAAATTCAAGAAACATTTATTGTGATGGGTAACCACTTTGTTGTAAAGTTGAAAGAGGCACAAATTTTAGAGCATTTAGGCGATGAGCAACAAGCCATGCAAATATATCAAGAGCTAGAGTCTGTATCACAAACGGCGCGGTGGCAAAAAGCAATGTCTCACTACAAAAAACAACAATTTTCCGCAGCGCGAAACGCACTACAGCATTTAACACAAGATGCACCGCCAAAAATTTGGCTACAGTTGGGAAACACCTACCTCCAGCAAAAAGACTATGCCAAAAGTTTGCAATATTATCGAAAAGCACAACAACAACCTCACCAATCCATTTCTCTAGAGCTAAGCAACAATATTGCCTGGGCAATGTTGCACACGACACCTCCCCAAGCGCAAAAAGCACTGAAATACGCGAAGAAACTGCAAAATTTTACCAACACAAGTGCTGCGGCAGCCGATACTCTTGGTTGGGCATATTTACAAAATGGGGATCGTAAAAAAGCACTATATTACCTACAGAGAGCAAAGCTCTTGCTTCCAGGTAATCAACAAATCGAGAAACACTTGAATATGGTGGGGGAAAATAAATAGATGAATTTGTTATGGAGGCTTTATGTACAAGAATTGCTGAAAATTTTAAAAAACTAACAACAATTCTTATTCATGATACAGTTATTGCTTCTTTCTAGTTCCTAAACCAAGCAAAATCATTCCTAAAAGCATCGCTATGTAGGTAGAAGGCTCGGGAACAGAAGCGTTTACTACGATATTATCGATAGAAACATTCTGAAAAGTTCCGACAGAACTAAAAGTTACCGATAGAAGATTTGTAAAGCCTGCCAAATTAAATGTCTGAGCCCCAGCAATACCATCTATTGTGACATCTGTTGAAACAACCGACGAATCTGATCTCACCCCAGAAATGTTAAAATCTGCTGGGCCAGGCAATAATTCTAAGGAAAACGGCTCTACCAAATCAAAAGAGGCTAAATCGAATGCTTGCCCGTCGACCTTTGTCAATTCGATCCCATGATCGTCAAAACCGAAGCTAGGAAATACAGAAACCTCTGTTCCAGAGAAACTGCCGTTAAATCCTTCTACTGGTCTTATTGCACCAAAATTCGTAGCTTCAAGACGAAATCCATCTTCGAAGTACGGCTGAGCATCGTTAGTAAGTCCCTGAAAATCAATTGTTTCAGCAGAAATACCAAGCATACAAAATATGCTAACTAAAATAATAATTTTATTCATATACAATCCTTTGTAAAAAATATGAAAACAATTTGTTAAAGCATAATGCTATATTCAAATCTATCGAGTGTTGCGTTGGTCATGTCCAACACTTTTCAATTCATCATTTTCCTTAGCGACAAGATGACTTTAGAGAGCTAGAGTACCAGAAGCACATCACCAAATCAATAAACAACATTGATGTTTTTGCCAAAAAAATTAGTTGTATTTTGATAATTCCAAATTAAACATATTATTATATTACAAAATGTATACAAATTTAACCATTTCGTTCAACGTAACAACTTTTATTTTCGAATAAAAGTTGATATTTCACAATTCTTTGTTTATGGTACACCTGTGATTTATGACACTCTATTCTTTTTGTGAGAAAATCTATGATAATCGATATTGTTATCTTAATTGTTGCAATGGCAACAGGTGCTGCTTTTGCCTTTGCAGCTTCTTACTTAAAAAAGACGCCTCTACTCATTCCTGTACGTTCTGAAGATCCTGTACCAGTGAAAGTAGGAGCGCCCATCCCCTTTCGATTAACCACATATGGCGAAATAAAAGACAAAACTGTTCACCGTCCACGACTACTATTGGCGATGATGGTATTTGCGATTACCATTCTCATTTTAAAACCAATTGTCAATGTGTCATACAGTTGGAACTTTATTATGATGTGTTCGCTATTTTTGATATGTGGTTTGTTGTGCTTTATCGACTTTCGCAGCACAATTACTCTAATTATTTTCGCGGGTATTCCCCCTTTTTTGCTGTCAATTTTTGGTTTCGACAACTACTTTTGGCTGGTTTTTTCTTGTGGGATGATTCCTGGATTTAAAATTGGCCTAGATGTAGCAAATAGTTATACATCGTTGATGGGTTCCGTGGAAGATAAAATGAAAGTTAGCGACAACCCATACTATCAATATTATTATCTTCTGCTCAAATGGTTACCTATCGTTATTGTGTATCAGATTGCATGCTACTGTTTCCCTGTTATCGATATTGTAAATTTATTACAAATAGCTTCGCAGTCTTTTTGGAAGTACCCTCTGATTCTTATTGTTCTCATCTTGACAATGAATTTAATTTGGGTAGTTTTCCCATTATACCGTGAAACTTTGACAACGAACAACGTCGAAGCGGCAGGAGAATTTACCAAAGAAGTGCGTGAACTTGAACGCAAAGCTCAACAGGAAAATACTACTCCGCGTTACCTTATGGCACTAGACCGCCAAGCGCGAACCCCATCCATGTCGAATTTTATCGCATATGCACGCAACCCCAAAGCATATCCCAAAAATCAAACTGTAAATAATTTCCTGAGTCACGAAAACGCTTGGCTTAGCTTTCAAAGTGAACAAATCGCTGGTTTACTATTTATTTCCGTGTTCTTACTTCTGCATTTGTTCTGTCAAATGACAGAAGCAATGTATATGGCTGGTATTAGTAACTATACACGCACTTTTGAAGATAATTTACTTATATTTTGGGCAATAGCATCCACGATTAGTTTATGGGTGAGCGCCGTATTTTTATTAGGAATTTTTACAAACCTTCCCACAAAGAAAAGTGATGGTAGTGCGATTGCTCCAAACAGTGGAATTCCCGATGTTGCCGCCATGCAACAAGTAGAGGTAAGCTCTAGCGTAGAACAAGAAGAAACAACCCCTACAGAGCAGCCACAAGTCTCTCAACAAGCGGAGCCGATCACTAACGAAAATGTCACGAATACCGAAATACAAGACGAACCCGCACAGGAAGAATCTAAAGAAGAAGAGTTAGTTCCTTCGGTTATCGAAAACAACCGCGAAATCATACGCCGTGCACAACAACACTCAGAAATGATCGTAACCTGTTTTCACGATGGAAGTGATGTCGCCCTGCGCGAAGAAGATAATAGTATATTGGAAAAAGACGACCCGAAATCTACAGAGCAAATTGATGTAGAAGTCAATGATGTCAGTCAAAAACTGTGGTTCAAGTTTAGCGCGTTTCTTGTTATTTTTGGAGCGATGTCCATCATTGCTGGCGTCGCGGGACACTACTCGATAGGTGGTAAAATAGGCGACAAAGAAGTAGAGTTTGCCGGAGTAAATACCGAAATTTCGCTCAAGATCAATGGCCCAGAAGAATCTATTAGTGGTAAGTGGACAGCAAAAGCTACGGTCTCGGCTTCCAGCCCTGTTCCGGTTTTTGAATCTTACATTCCGCAACAAACGTACACAAAAGATGGTATCAGAATCGCCACTTCTTTCAATACGGCAAACAAAACTTGGAATTTTGAAAAGGATAAGAGAAAACTTACCCCAAATGTCAACGCTGAGTTGCAACCGTTTTCTGTCTACATACACAGCAAAATCGTAGATAATCGCGAACTTATGGGAAAGAATATTCCACTAAAAGTATACGTAACAGTGCAATACCCTATTCGCAAAAACGGTCAGATTGTGCAAAAAACCCAAGAACTGGAAAAAAATATTGAGTTGCGCATACTTACTGACAACCATTGGATTATCCACGAAATCAGTCGTTACTTGATGGCAATGGGTATATTTACATGGATTGCCTTTGCTATATGGTTGGTCATTTTATCTTCTTACCTAAAAAAGCAAAAACAAGCTTAACTTTCTAAGTGCTTGTAGCTACAAGTAACTCTAATGTTTCAAAGTACTAGTGGATCATCCGATTTGCAAATCGGATGGCCCACTAGCTTATTTTTCTTTGATCATTTGCTGATAGTAGGTAATCATCTCTCTTTGACGTATCACAGTAATCGCCAGACCAATAACAACAACCATTAATAAAAAAATCATCACCAACAATGTCTTTTTACTATACAAAAATTTTTTCACATAACGCCATTTACTCAGCTTTGCCAATACGGGTTTATTATCTAAAAAGTTTTGTAAATCGGCGATGAGTTCTGCGGCGTCTTGGTAACGTTTACGTGGATTTTTTTCTAAACATTTTAGGCAAATTGCGTCGAGAATAGGTGAAACTTGTGACGTTAAACTGCGCAAAGGTGTAGGTTCGTGATGTACAACTTGGTATAACACATCAAGATACGAAGACCCCACAAAAGGGGGACGCCCCCCCAACAATTCGTAAAGAGTAACCCCCAAGGAATAAATATCCGTTCTTTTGTCAATAATTTCACTCTTCGCTTGCTCAGGCGACATATAAGCGGGCGTACCAAGAACATCTCCAGTTTTAGAAATGCTCTCATGAGCCGAAATTTTAGCTAAACCAAAGTCCATCACCTTTGGTTCGCGATTTTCCGTAAGCATAATATTAGAAGGTTTCAAATCGCGATGAATTACTCCACAACTATGTGCGTAACCAATTGCCTCAGCGACCTTAATCATAATGGAGACTATTTGCGAAATCGTAAGAGAGTAGTTTTGCACAAATCGTTTTAACGATACCCCGGAAATAAAATCCATAATAAAAAAATTTTGATCATCTTCATTGCCAATGTCATACAAGGCAACGATATTTGGATGACGTAATTTCGCTGTGGTTTTCGCTTCTCGCAAGAAACGCTCAATATCTTTATCACTAGCTCCTTCACCATATCTTAGAACTTTTAAAGCGACTTCGCGATCAAGCTGTGGATCGTGAGCCTTAAACACGCGTCCCATGCCACCACGCCCAATTTCACCAATGATACGATAACGTCCAAATTGGACATGGCCCGTTTTTTCTACCGCAAAATTTTGTTCCCCAAGAATTTCCTGAACTTGGCTCTCTTCCATATAATTCAAAAAACACAAAATTTCCCCAATCAGCCAACCGCGTTTCTTTTTTTGTACATCAAGCGCGTGCTCCAACTGCTGTGAAGTAATCCATTCTTTTTTGAGTGCAATTTGTCCAAAAAGCATATTCGTCCCTAATTTTTTGGCCAAGTGATTTTATATTCGCGTAGTTTTTTCGTCATGGTATTAGGATGAATTCCTAACATTTGCGCTGTCTTGTTTTGTGTACGTTCTCGGGGACTTTCCTGGGCCCACTTTTGCGCCTGCAAAAAAACTTGGTACTCAATGTCTTTTAAGGTTCCTCCACCAGGGAAAAGCCTTGGGAAAGTATCGTCTTCATGGAATTCATGCGTAACAAACTCAATATGAGAGGGCTTTATTTTACCACGCATTTTGTGAACCTTGTAATATGCACGGCGTACCGTAGCGCGCAACTCACGTACATTGCCAGGCCAATGATGAACGTGAAGTAAGTTACGCGCAGCATCGCTTATCGTTTTTTCAGCGCTATTGATTTTATTCTCTTCATCAATAAAATAATCTATTAATAAATTGTGATCGTGTATTCCTCTATTTCTTAGAGCCGGTATATTGATGATGAAAGAACAAAGACGATAGAATAGATCTGCGCGAAAGGTTTTTTTCGCCACCAACTCTTGTAGTGGTTTATTGTTGGCACAAATTAATCGCACATCAACTTGTTGAAATTCTTTGTTTCCCAGAGGTTGCAACTTTCCATCTTCTAGGATGCGCAGTAATTGTCCTTGCGCTTCTAAACTCAACATTCCAATCTCATCTAAGAATAGCGTACCTTTATCCGCCAAAGAAAAAAGACCTTGCCTAGCAGCAACTCCTGTTGCAACCCCCGATTCACAACCAAACAGTTCAATACGTTGCATTTGGGGGTCGGCACTGGAAAGCTCCGCACAATTAAAAGGAAGATATATTTCCTTGGCTCTTTCACTGCGATAATGCAGCGCACTGGCAACCAGTTCTTTGCCTGTCCCGCTCTCACCATAAATGAGTACCGGAGAACAATTTTGTGTTTTGTACATCTCAATGGCACTAAAAACTTGCTCTTCCATAATAGGGTCAATACCAACGATCTTTTTCCCACCACAGCTCATTCCCATACTGAGAAAACGCTGTAGACGCTGCGAAACTCCACTAGTTTGTGACTCAACCTCCACCTTGGTTTTTTGGCGCAAAATTTCATAGTAACTATGCGATATCATTGCAATAAAATGCTCGACCTCTTGCGAGGGAATCGCCTCAAAGGAGGCAATATATATAGCGCCAATCACAATATTTTGCTCTATAACCAAAGGTAGGCATGCAAAAGCTCCTGCAATATTCATACTTTTGAACAGACTATCCGCAGCGATATCCTCACAGTACTCGGGTTCTTTTAACTGCATCACGCGTTTGAGAAGATGGGAGACCTGTTTACGCAGTGATTCCTCATCGGTAAAATTGTACTCATATACCACATCACTATCAACGGAAACACAAAGGACTGAACGTATATTTTCCCTAGAACAAAACTCATCAAATACTTTTTGCATCTCATCACCATTTCTATGATTCACTACCACAATAACTGTGATCGTATTTTAGCAGTTCGGCACAGAATAGAAAACAGTTATTTTGCGGAAACCCTTATTTTGTATAAGCTTAAACTCTTTCTAAAAAAAAGAAAAACCTTTGGCATTCTTATTGCCTATGTCTGGCTCACATAGTTTGTGATTTGCACCCCAAGATGTAGATTCATCTAGGGCCTGTCATCATTCAAGGAGATAAAAAAATGAAAAAAATAGCCATTATTTCAGACATTCACGGTAATCTTTGTGCATTTGATAACGTTTTAGATGATATTGCCAAACGCAATGTCGATGCCATTTATTGTTTAGGTGACGTAGTAGGGTATGGGCCTAATCCTGTGGAATGTTTTTACAAAGCAATGAAGCATTGCGAAGTTATCATAAAAGGTAATCATGAAGAAGGTGTTATCGAAGGCCCTTTTGGAGTGACAAGAGCGGCAAAAAATGCCATGCTATGGACACGGAAATTAATGCGCCCGGGTATTTTTGATGGTTTATCTAGGAAAAAAAGAATTTGGGACTATTTACGCAATCTTCCTATTTCGCATACCATTGATAGATTACTATTCATTCACGGTTGCCCACATGACCCGATGGAGTATCTACAAAAACAAGACACCGAAGATGTTTTTGGGGAAATTCCCCAAAAAATTCAACAAGCTTTTGCAATGGTCGAACACATATGTTTCATCGGACATACCCATGTTCCTGGAATTATTACCGATAAAAGCGAATGGTTTTATCCTGAAAACTTTGACTACAAGTGGGATATCCATCCCCAACAAAAAATAATATGCAACGTCGGTTCCGTAGGACAACCCCGCGACCGTGATAATCGTTCTTCATATGTAACCTTCGATGGAGAAACCATTGAGTACCATCGAATTCCATATGATTTCACAACAACGCAACAGCAAATACTCACAGTCCCTGAATTAGACAACTACTTAGCGGAACGTCTAGAATATGGTAGATAGTCAAAACGACTTTACTTCATTCGCCATATTTTGTAGCGATAACGTATACGCCACTCGAGATCCTTGAGGATACCACGCTTTTTTTTATAACTACCAATATTGCTAGTTTCAACATGGTCTAAATGCTTTTGCCATGAACTATCTTTCTCATAACCACTTAGTTCTAGCATTTGTTGCATTTGCGGATATCTTTTCAATTGTTGCTTTACTCTAGGTAAATGCTTCATCCACGATTGAATGTTACTTGTATCTAAGGAACGCAGACCTCTCATTGCTTTAAGAGATTCTAATGAAGGAGTGGCATATTTGTCAAAGTCCACAAATGAATATTTTTGTACCAATTCTTCACAAAAACTTTGGATTTTTCGTTGAATGCTATCAGGGGTATGTAGTAAATCTTCATAGCGAATAATTAATACTTTTGGATGCTGCCGTATCTTTTGCATAACGTCATAGCATTTTTCCCACATCCAAAAATCGCAATAGTATTCTTCAGGATTTGAATAGTGTATGCTACTAACTACGCATCGTGGGTCACGTAGCATGCAGATAACATGCACATTATTTTTCTTCTTTAGTACGTATTCGATAATATGCAGATCGTCAGGTTTTTTACTAAAATAAATAGAATGAGAAGCGTCTACTCGTTTAAAAATTCCCTTCTCAAAATTACAAAAACCGCTAGATTCGTAACATGTGGACATCAGTTGGTGCATAAGGGTCGTACCGCTTCTTGGACATCCTACAATATGTATTCTTTTCACTTATACCTCATCAAAATGAATGTTAAGTACAAATTATAACAAAAAATAACTTTTGTTACAATTTTGTTTCCAAAATGAAAAACGAAAATATGTAACGATGGATGGAAAAATGGGAAAGCGTTAACAGTTCGAGGTGAACTCAGAGTGTCGTACAAAATTGCGACAGGTCAATAAACTTCATATCAACTTCAATCTATGATAAGATAGATAACTTGATAATAAAAATTTATATACGACTTGTCCGGGATCGGGATAAGCCGTAATTATAAAAAAATCTATTGAAACTTCCGTTAGGAGATTTACGTTGCGATACTTAATCATTGTCGTATTACTGTCACATTTACTACTTGCGCAAACCAAGTCAAATAGATTTGATGAAATTTTACATCGCAGTCACAACAACAGAGAATTTAATGGTAATGTTCTGATTGTGAAAAATGGCAAAGTTATCTACAAAAATGCCATTGGTTATGCTGAGTTTAAAAATCGTACGCCATTAACAATAAACTCACAATTTCGTCTCGCTTCTGTTTCAAAACAATTTACGGCAATGGCGATTGTGCTTCTCTACAAACAGCAAAAACTGAAATATGATGATGATATTGTGAAATACTTACCGCAATTACCATATAAAGGCATTACCATTCGCCATCTGTTGCATCATACTTCAGGTCTTGCGGATTATATGTACTTATTCGAGTCGCATTGGGACAAAGATAAAATTGCCACAAATAACGATATTATTTCTCTTTTTGCGAAACACAAACCCCCTGTAAATTTTACTCCAGGAGAACGCTGGGAATACAGCAATACTGGTTACGCACTACTCGCGTCCATCGTAGAAAGTGCTGCCCAAGTACCATTCCACGAGTTTGTCAAAAAATACATATTTACACCTTTAGATATGAAAAACTCTTTAGTATACAGTCCTCTGCGAAAAGATATAATGACAAATAGAGTATATGGAGTTTACTGGAATGCCGACGATTCTTTTCGCGAACATGACTTCCACTTCTTAAATGGTATTGCTGGAGATGGTGGGATTTATTCCACATTAGAGGACTTACTTAAATGGGACCGTGCTTTATACACAGAGAAGTTATTAAGTAAAAAGCTATTAGCTGAAGTTTTTACCTCGGGAAAATTGCAAGACGGCTCGCAAACTGGTTATGGATTTGGCTGGGGAATTAGTAAAAGTCCCACAGGTAAAAAACGCGTTAGTCATAGTGGTGGATGGGTTGGATTCCGCACCAATATTACCCGTGATGTGGAAGAAAATAACACGATTATTTTTTTATCAAATGTCAGTGAAACATTTCGCTCTGTACGCCGTGCATTGGAAGATGCTCTTTATGAAAAAAGACACAATCTTCCGCGAATTTCCATTGCACGTAAACTCATTGCCATGAAAGATAAAAATTTAGATATCTACGCGAAATACCAGCAACTAAAAGACTCAGAACAGCAGAACTACCGGTGGGGAGAACAAGAATTAGAAACGATCATCAATTACCTTCTAGATAATGACAAAACATCACCCGCCATTCAAATGACCCAATCAATGATCGATGAGTTTCCCGATTCTTTTATTGCATACTATATGTTAGCAAATGCCTACGAGAAAAAAGGTGACACAAAAAAAGCAATTGAAAACTACCGCAAATCACTAGAAATTCACCCAGGCTTTAAAGATGCACGTCGCAATTTAGAAAAAAGCGGGATAAAACTCGAACCAATAAAAGTAGACGCAAAAGTATTGCAAGACTATGTGGGCAAATATCAACTTGCTCCTACATTTTTCATAATAATTCGTTGCAAAGACAATCACCTAACTGTTCAGGTCACTAACCAAGAAGAATACGACTTATTTCCTATGTCACAAAATAAATTTTACTTAACAGTAGTGAACGCACAACTCAGTTTTCATCGTAATAAACAGCAACAAATTAGGCATCTAATTCTTCACCAAAACAAACGCGAAACCTTTGCGATAAAAATTAAGTAGTGTGTTGGTATTTAATTTGTTATGATGGTGAATATTTACTAACTTAAAAATCATGAACGGAGTCGTCATTGTGACTAAATATATTGTTTTACTTATTTTATGTGTATTTGCGACGACTGTATTCGCTACAGATCATGTCGATACACCATTTGAAAATGATTTAGCAGCAGCAGATATCACTGACTTGTTTGCTTTCCCAAAAAAGACTGGGGATAAAACAACTTTGGTATTAGCGATGACTGTGCACTTAAGCGCGAAACCTGAATCTAAGTTTGCGGAGATGGTAGAGTACAGTTTCCATTTACGTCGTCTCGGCCTAAATGGTTTTGGAAAAGATTTTTCTGTAACTACAGGCGAAGAGTTTATCGTCAAGTGCAACTTTCGTACAAATCGCGAAGGCGGACAAGATGTTGATTGCGTTGTACTTCGCTCGCCACAGCAGGAAATCAGCAGAACAAACACTGTTGTCAATGACCTAAGTGGTGGAAACAACCCTGCCGTTCGTCTTTTTGCCGGACATCGCGCAGATCCGTTTTTCTTCGACCCCATTCGCGTAGGTATGGATCGTCTTCGTACAGTAAGCTATGATGACGTTGGTTTTCCATTTCCAGGAATCATTCCCAAAAACGCTCTTGCCTATAGCAATGTACTTGCCATAGTTGTAGAGTTGGATGTGGAACAACTCTTTGGCAAAAATGCCAACCCAATGTTTGGAATTGCAGCTCACACACAAAGAGTTACTTTTTCGGGAACGGAAAAAGTAATGGTTAGTATCGATCGTGTAGGACGTCCCGAAGTGACCAACTTCATCATGGGAAAGTTCAGCATATCTGATGAAAAACTCAACGCTGTAAAAAAACAATGGAATAATGAAGCCAATAGCTTTGCTCTTACAAAAAGTAAATCAGGTTTATATCGCAAGACAATAGAAGATGGTCTTGTAAATATGGATTTGAAAGATACAGGATTCAGTTCCAATGGTAAGGACTGGCCGTCACCTCACCCACTTACAGACATTTTCATGAATGATTTCTTGATGGTGGATACTTCAAAACACGGTGACGTGAACTCAGCAAATTATTTTGAAATTGAATTGGCAAGATATGAAAATAGATCGCACACTAGTTGCGGTGGGCGTACACCCAATGAAGATTTTGTCGATGCAATGTTAACTCTTTTGATCAATGGACCTGATCGCAAAAAGCCACATCGTGGTGATGGTATCAAAGCGCAGCCGCGTCCTGCGACCAACACATTTCCATACCTTGGAACACCTGAGTAACAACTACGAATAAAGAGAGAGTTTTCCTCTCTCTTTATTATTCAGTACTAAACCCGTCTCCTGTAATTTCCCAACCCATACCGGTCTCGCGAAAAAAGTCGGAAAAATCATCGTCCTTAAGTGCAATGGGCTTTTCGTCAAGAGATTGTTGTATTGTGTAACTTTGTTCGTTGGTCTGCAATACGTTCTTCTGCAACTGCTTGGGAACAAAGGTAAAGCGATATTTTCCCATAATGAGATATGTTTTTTGGGTAATATTTGTTTTTTGACCAGCACTCAATCTTTGTTCACCCACAGTAATGGCGAAATTTTTGCTAACATTCTCAACGGAAATTTTGTTGCCTGAAATATATATAACACAGTGAATACGAGAAATTCCATCGTCATCAAGAATAATATCGTTGGTTAGGGCGCGCCCAATATAGTTTTTTTCTCGTGTCAGCGGCACCATGATTTTACAGCTGTTAATGTACAAGTGCGGCACACTGCTCACTTTTTGCCTGTCTGCAACATAGTTCATCAAGTCAAGACGTAGTTGATCTACGTTGTCGTATCTTTGTTCTTCAGGACTCAAACATTGTAAGCATATATTTTGCAATCGGCGATCTACAGGAGAATTCTCAGGAAATTGTTTTTGTAATGCGGCATTGTAAATCAATTCCACCAAACGCGAACCTTGGTTGGGAACTTTACCTGTAAGAATTTCATACATCACCCCTCCAAGGGAATAAATATCACTCTTTACACTTGGCGGCTTATTCTCAAACCGTTCAGGAGCCGCGTATTTATAGGTAAAGTTTTTTGTCTCGCCGAAGTCAATTAACTTTATTGTCCCCGAAGTAGAAACTAGTATGTTTTCGGGTTTTATATCTGCGTGGTAAACTCCTTTGTTGTGTAAATATGCAAGGACTTCACAGAGATCACTAAATAATTGACATATTTTAAAAGAGACCTCTGCTTCGCTTCTTTTGTGAACTTTCATCTTATTGATATACTGACAGATATTCATCCCCTGGATGTATTCCATCACAATATACAGTTTACCTTCATAATTTCCGAAATCATACAGCTGGACAATATTTTTATGATTTAGTTTTGAAAGGGTGTTCGCCTCTTCTGGCGACAGGCCAACACCTAACTTAATTGCGACATAACGATGTAGGGTTTTATCGAAGGCCATATAGACTTTGCCAAATCCTCCCGCCCCAATTTCGCCGAGGATCTGATACTTATCAGCAATGACCACTTGCTTTTCTGTCAACTTTTTCTTATCTTCGCGATCGACCTCTTCATCACGCGGTAAATTTGCTAAATCCACCGTCATTTCTTTTGCAATTGCCTCTTTTAACTTACTTTGCATCGCCGATGTTACTTCATTACGACTCGTATCTTGTAAGTTGAGATCGGTCATCGTTTGTTCGTTGACAACGCCACTTTGCATCTTATTTATTTCATTTTGCACATTGAAATCCACAGCGGTCTTGGCAGCAGTGCCAGAGTCTGTTACAAGCTGTGCGTCTTTTGTATTTTTACTCTCTTGTGCACCGACAATTTTCATAGACCGTACATCGTCTAGGGTAAATATTTTTCCTGTTGTCGTGCACGCATATCGGTCAAGGTCACGATAGACGCGTATACGATATTGCTTGTCACAATGAGGACACTGTATGACAATTTTTTTGCCAAACATCGTGCTGTCAAGCTTTTGCGACTCTCGCCTTACTTTACTTTCCGTTTCTGGCACGAGTGGCTTTATTTGTGTAGAGTTGAAGTCACGTACCCTACGCTCTGTTGGTTTAATGGTAGAGCTTGGGGACGCTTTTCGTGTTGTAGGTGCTTTTATCTGCGTGGAATTAAATGGATTCAAATCTGGTTGTTTTGATGGCCCTAACTGAGGAGACGAATTCAAAAGAGAGTTTGTCTTCACTACTCGTATGCGCATTGTGTCTGAAGAAAGCGGGAATATATGATCACACCCCTTGCATTTCTTCTTTTTACCCATAGGGGAAAATTCTTTTTTTATGGTAGTTTTTCTACCGCAATTTGGACAAAAAAAGTTCAAAACATCCATACAATTAGCCTTTGAGGAAAGGAAGTTTTCGGTTGAATGAAGATAGCTCAGAGAGCTATCTTTTTTAGTTATTTTCCTTTAGAAAGTGCATATGCTGCGCGAATATCTGTGTTTTCGGAACCTGTTGCGATACCTTCATTTTCCATGTAGATGTCTTTAGCAAAGTTAACCGCTTTGTCATCACCTGAACCCAGTTGGTTATCGTTTCCAATTCCAGAACTATTTTTCAGATCTCCGCCTTGGTCCATAATACAATGAGCATTGTTCTGATTATTCGTATGCCAACACCCCAAGAAATGACCAATTTCATGAGAAGCAATTTTACCCACAACTAGACCAACAGCATTCACCTTTGAAAAACCTCGTGCTAAAGGTAAACTATTGATAGAGTTTGGGTCAGAAGCAGGAGCACTTAATAAATCCAAAAGAACAACCGCCGTATCTTGAGTGGCAAAATTTCCTGGATCAACAGACGAGGCAATTCCAATGGTAGGAAAGCCTATTTGATCTATTGTTCCACCAATAATAACTCGTGACACATGAGGAAGTCCAAAATCATTAGGATGATCATAACTATTGCGAATTTCAAAATCAGCATTAGGATTGATCGCTTTTAGTTTTTCTAGATCTTGTGTGATGGTATTGATAATAGCGTCGGCCACTTG
Source organism: Candidatus Uabimicrobium amorphum (assembly GCF_009002475.1). Classification (GTDB taxonomy): domain Bacteria; phylum Planctomycetota; class Uabimicrobiia; order Uabimicrobiales; family Uabimicrobiaceae; genus Uabimicrobium; species Uabimicrobium amorphum. Next base: position 4,660,451 of record NZ_AP019860.1, on the reverse strand, counting down.
GCGTTCTTCAAACGCAGTCAATCCCCAGTTGGTTAAAAAATCAACCATGGGAGACAAGGTCGCACTCGCCTTACCTTGGCCAAATAGTTCTCGGGAGTTTATCGACTCGCCATCAAAATCGAGAAAAATAATTTGTTTTGTTCCACGAGGTTGTGTTTCGAGAAAAGGTCGTGTGTTGCGAATTTCAAGAGTATAGTCTCCAGAAACACTTTCATCAAAACCTTTCACAACAACGAAAAACGTGCCGTTTTCGGGAGCAATCCATGTCAAAGCTGAATTTTCAGTTGATGTCGGAGATGGTAATGGTGAACCAGCAGGATAGAAACTTGCTACACCGCTGTGGTCGTCATTGGAAATAATTTCATTGCCACTTGCATCGTAGATTCCGACGACAGTGTCAAGGCCATTTCCTTTGATTGCAATACCAACCACATCACCTTTTGTTACCTCTAAACGGTAAGAATCAATGTCATCTGATGTTAGATTACCAGAAACATCTAAATTTTGTCCAGAGGAAGTAATCGCTGGATTCGCGTTAATAGTATTGTCATTTGGCTCTATTTCCATTGAACCAGGATTGGCGAAGGAAGAAACAAAAAATAGGGTTGATGTCGATGGGCGTATGGGATACTGGCACACATGATTTCCCTTGGTTTTTTTGTCCACCTTTTTGAACTCGGGGATGTCGTATTCTTCCGCCATAAGTGCTGAGGTACAAATGAAGAGCACAATAAAAATATAGATTAATTTTTGTTGCATATTGAAGATCTCCCCTAATAGTTTTTAAAAACTAATGAAGCTTTATTATATGTAATCCCCCGCCATTTTCCCAGCATTTTTTTATTAATCCGATGACAAAACAAATTTTCTGACATTTCTGTTTTTAATTTCATAGATAAATTCGCAATTTTGAATTGTACTTAAGCGATGAGTCACGATAAAAATTGTCTTATTTTTACTTATGTTGTAGATCTCATCGATAATTTTTTTCTCTGTCGCTTCATCAAGTGCGGAAGTGGCTTCATCCAACACGAGAATTTCGGGATCATTGTACAAGGCTCTGGCAATACCCACACGCTGTTTTTGCCCACCACTTAGCTTTACCCCTCCATCGCCTACTTTGGTTTCTAAACCTTCTCGCGAAGCGAAAAATTCAAATAGATTAGTTTGATGTAGCACTTGTATAATTCGTGCTTCATCAGAATGTAAACACAATGATATGTTCTGTGCAAGAGTACCATCGAATAGATAAATGTCCTGGGGAATGTAGCCAATTTTTTTGCGCCAATTTAAATAAAAATCGGGGGTCAACTCTTCATTGTCAATGTATATTTGCCCGCCGTTAGGTGTATAAAGTGCTATTATTAAATCAATAAGCGTTGTTTTTCCACTACCACTTTCCCCCACGAATGCGACCTTGGAGTTTTTGGGGATACAAAAAGACACATCCTGCAAGATAGGCTTGTCACTCGCATAGTGAAAACAAACATTTCGCAATTCAATTTGCGATGTAAACTCAATGGAATTGTCAGGTAAATCGTCATACTTTTTTGCAAATTCATCGGCAATAATTTCTAAAGACGGATACGTGAATAGTATTTGATTGTAAGAGGTGAGTATGCGATTGAGTGCAGGTAAAATGCGATAGAGTGCCAAGAAAAAGATCGAAATGGTGGTGATAATGGAAGTGGCGTTGCCATAAAAATACACGCTACAAATCATAATAGTAATTACCACCACAATTCCGGTGGTTTCTAAAAAATTACGCGGAATAATACCAATACTGTTTCCCACGGCATTGGATCGCGACAAACTTTTACTTACATTTTCAATTTGTTGTATCGTTTTTTCCTGTCGCGATAAAATTTTTAACATTTTAAAATTGGCGAAACTATCTTTCATGACCCGCCAAAACACTTTATTATTTCTAGTACGCTGTTCCCCCATGCTTTTGGCCAGTGGTGAAATACATTTTTCTAGAAAGAATATCTGAACAACAAGTGCGATGGTCAGGAAAACTGTAATTTGCCAATTCACATAGATAAGAATGCTATACAGCAGCAAAATAGTCAAAAACTCGGAAAAAAGATAGAGAAAGTGTAGTATAAGTTGTGTGGCGTACGCAGCTTCTATATCTATGTTTTTCATCAATACAGAAGAATTACGCTCTAAAAAATCCTTGTAGGGCATGCGCAAATAGTGGCAAAAGAGTCCCACGGTTATTTTATGTTTTTGTTCCGAACTGAATTTATGTAGTAAAAAATAGTAGGTCGTGTTAAACAACGCACGCCCAATGTAGAAAGCAATGAGTATTATCCCCAAATACACAATTACTTGCTTTGTGTCGAGAGAAAATGTTGTGGCAAATTTTGAAAAATAACGATTTGTAAAAATAACATCCGGTCTTTGAACAAGGGCAATAAATGGCACCACCAAAGAAATTCCAATAGACTCGATGATGGACACCAAGAAGGATAGCCCCCCTAAAAAATATATATATTTTCTATCTTGGTACGTCGTGATGGCTTTAATACTACGCCAGGTGGAAATCATCTTATTTTCTCGCATAGAGAACCTTACTTAACTAGCAATTTTTTGCACTTCTTGCAATTGTGTTTCCAATATTTTTTGTGCATGACTACGTGGTTTCACAAAAGGAGCGATTAGAGCGTATCCGATAGGTGTGAGATACAAGGTCAAAAATGTCGCTAACCCCAAACCACCAAAAATCACCCAACCGATAGCTGAGCGCGCCTCACTTCCAGGACCACTACTAAGTACAAGAGGTAAACTACCTACAACTGTAGACAATACAGTCATCATCACCGGACGTAATCTTATTTGTGCACCGCGAAGAATAGCCTCTTTTACCTCAGCACCTTCTTCACGCAGTTGATCCATAAACTCCACGAACAAAATAGAGTTTTTCGTCATGAGCCCTACGAGCATCACCAAACCAATTTGACTGTACAAATTTATCGATTGCCCTGTAAAGTACAGTGCATAAACTGCCGCAGAAAGGCCAAAAGGAACCGTAAAAATGACAATAAATGCACTACCAATACTTTCAAATTGTGCAGCGAGAACCAAAAATACAATTAATATTGCTAAACCAAACGTGATAGAAAGTTCATACGACGTCTCCCCCAAATCCGCGGCGTCTCCCAGCAAAAGAATGTTGACCCCACTTGGAAGTATCTCCTCGCCGATCTTTTCGACTTCACGTACAACTTCGCTCAAAACAGCATCGGGCTTTAAACCAATATCCACTTCAATAGCACGCCTTTGTTTGTGCCGATCCAACTCAGCAGCAATACCTGACTCTTTTATGTCAACGAATGACAACAGAGGAATTAAATTTTGCTGGTCGTTTACCATGAAGACATTGAGTAAATCTTCGGGATCATCGGCTGCTCCGTCTACAGACCCAAGAATAATGGGAACCTCTTCATCATCTATATTTAATCGCGCAACTTCATAGCCATCCACCATCGCACGCAACGTTCGTGCAATGTCAACAATATCGACGCCTAAGTCATTGGTTTTGCGGCGATTTATCGTAAAAGCGAGTTCGGGTTGCGATGTATCAAAATCGGCCCTCGTATCGGTAACCTCTGGTAGACTTTCCACTGCCAGAACCAATGCATCCGCAGCTGCAGAAATTTCGCTGTAGTTATTTCCCAACAGGGCGATATTCAATCCCCCTCTACCACCGCGAACGCCCAAACTATTCCCGCCTCTTACCCGTGCCTGCGCTCCGGGAATTTCTCCCAAACGTTCTTGAATTTCCTTCGTGAGTTCGAGCTGGTTTATATCGCGCTCTTCCCAATGTTTGAGAGTTGCGACAATGGAACTGCGATTTTTATCGTATTGACCTACCGTTGTATAGATATTCGTAATAATTCCTTGTTTGTAATAAGGGTACATTATTGCCTCTAGTTTTTCCGCCTGACGATCGCTATACGGCAGAGAAGCGCCGTCGGGCCCGGTGAGCATAATACGAACACTGCCTCGGTCTTCTTTGGGAACAAGCTCTTGTTTTAAAGACTGAAACACCGGCCAGCTGCCGCAACATAGAACCAAAATGCTTAACAAACAAATCACTGGAAACTTGATGCATATTTTTAGCGAAAAACGGTAGAAATGACTAAATATTTGTCCGCAAAAATTTAAAATGCCCTTTGTCATCGGAAACCATGTTTTTTCTGCTTCGGCAATTGTTAAACGCGACGCCATCATTGGGCATAAAGTCAGGGCCACGATGGAACTTATAATAACCGAGACAGAGAGCACCAAGCCAAATTCACGAAACAGTTTCCCCGCCTGACTCGGTAAAAACGTAATCGGTAAAAATACGGAAACAAGAGTAACGGTAGTTGCAATTACCGCAAAAAATACTTGTTGCGAACCAATCACCGCCGCCGCCATACTCTTGACACCATTTTTTTGGTGGCGCTGGATATTTTCCAGAACAACAATCGCATCATCCACAATGAGACCTGTGGCGAGAACTAGGGCTAAAAGAGTCAGAAGATTAATAGAAAGTCCCATCAACCAAATAGCGGAAAAAGTACCAATAAGTGAAATGGGGATCGCAACAGCGGGAACCAAAGTAGCACGAACACTACCAATAAACAATACAATAACCAAAATAACTATCCCGACGGAAAATAGCAAGCTCACTAAAACTTCTTTAATTGCCCCCTCAATAAAAATGGCATCATCCGCCGTTTTGATAATTTCCACGTCGCGATTGCGTCGGTTTATTTTGTCGACTTGTTTATCGACATCTTTGGAGATGTTAATGGTATTTGCACCGGCTTGACGTACTACGTCAAGACCAATCACAATACTACCATTGAGTCGCGCATAAGATTCGGCTTCTTCGGGGGCAAAAAATACCACCGCAATGTCTTCAAGATACACATTGTCACGCAAAATAAGTTTGCGAATTTGCTGTGGCGTACTCATCGATGCATTGGCGCGTACTAATAGTTCTTGGTCACCCGACTTATAACTTCCAGCAGGGATATCCAATCGTGCATTGCGCAAAACATTTTCTACTAAAGAAACATTTATCTTTAGCTTCGCCATTTGCGTGGGTTTTAAAAGCACACGCAATTCACGTTTTTGATTACCACTCAGCCTTACCTCTGCAACTCCTTGTATCGAAAGAAACGCTGGCATAATGTCTTTCTCGATTTTTTGCGCCAACTCGTCTTTTGACAAAGTATTGCTCACCGCAGAAAGTTGGATAATAGGTTCCGCATCGTCGTCGGCCTTAACAACAAATACTTCCTCCACATCTTCTGGTAACTGCCTACGGTTACGGTTTATCGCTTCGCGAATGTCATTGGCGGCATCTGTGAGATCAACGCCTGGTTGAAATTCAATGCGTATACGACAATTGTTTTCTTCACTAGATGAACGAATGTTACGTACTCCGTTCACCCGCGCAATAGCTCCTTCAATTACTCGTGTTACTTCAGCGTCCATAGTTTCAGGTGACGCTCCGTCATAAAATGCGCGAACGGAAACCGTTGGCCTGTCGACATTTGGCAATTCGCGAATATCGATTCCAAACATGGCCGCACCACCAGCAATAATGATGAGTAAGTTGATCACAATAATCAAAACAGGTCGACGCACCACTAAAGCGGAAAAGTTTTTACCTTGTCGGTCCATTGTACTCCTGCTCCTTTTCACTATCGTTTACCACCTCACGCCCTTCACGCAGGCGTTGCGTTCCCTCGATAACAACGATATCTCCTTCTTCTATTTGTGCATCAACTAGTACTTGTTGATTGGTACGGGCAACCACGCGCGCTGTGGTTTTTTGCGCCTTACTGTTTTTAATAAGCCACACATATGCTCCTTCACGTCCCCATTTTAACGAAATTTCAGGAACAGCAGGAAAAATTTTGCCCTTGAGATGTAACTTAATCGCAAATGACATTCCGGGACGTAACATATCGTTACTGTTGTCTATACTCACACGAATTCTTACTGTACGAGTTTGTACATCAAAACGACTTTCCACATCTGTAATTGTACCTATAAACGTTTTCCCAGGAAATGCCGGTGTAGTCATCTCGGCTTTTAAATTGGGAGAAAGAGAGCCTGCAAGAAGTTCAGGAACCTGAAAATCGACATAAATACCACTGCGATCATCCAAAGAGGTAATGATGGTATTTGTCGCAATACGATCTCCTAAATCTACCCGAGAAATTCCAACAACTCCGGTAAAAGGGGCAATGATTTTTCTCTCTGAAACCGCAAACTTCGCTTGCTCTAAACGGACTTTCGCTGCATCGAAACCTAAACGAGCTGCATCAATTTCATTTGCGGAAACAGCCCGGCCACCAATAGTTCGTCGATAACGCGTAAGCACTTTTTCCGCATTCTGCAATTCTACCTTGGCAAGTTGCAACGCAAGCCTTTCTTCGCGGTCATCTAGTTGGAGAAGAAGTGCTCCCTTCTTTACTCTTTTTTGCGCTGTAAAGTTTACGGAAGTAACCTGTGCGGCAACTGGCGAGTATATCCACACCGATTTACGAGCAATGCTTGTCCCCGTGGCTTGAAAAACACGATCGTTGGCAAGAAATTGTACAGAACGCGTAACAACTCTTACAGGGGGAGTTTCAGATGTTCTTTTTACTTTTTTCTGCTCTTCTGTTGTAAAATAGTCTGGTTTTGCGGCAAAGAAGCACAAACAGCACAATGCGAATACGACAATTGCTTCCAGAATTCTCAGGATGATTCTCACAATGATTCTCATCTTACACTCCTATTTGGTAAATTTGCAGGTTTATACCGCGAGCTGATGTAAAATAAAAATTACATCCGGCACGCAAGGTTGAATATATTATACATAAAATAAAAAAAAGTTCAACATATACCTGAAAACATATGGCAATTTTTATGCAATTTACTGCGCAATTCGTGTGCGAACAGCACACACTTTACCATGATAATTTTTGGCATTGTCAAATGATATATTGTATATTCGTTGTACAACTACAACCATAACTTAGGAGTATATACGAGTATGCGTATCTTATTGTGTTCTATTTTATTAGCAAATCACCTATTGCTTGCCCTATCAACAAATGAGGCAAAAACCCTAATTTCACAAGCAGCCAGTTTTTCCTCCGAAGATATGACCTCTGCAAAACAAAAGCCCTTATCCTTACTTTTACTCAATTTAAATTTGCACTTAGAAAAACAAATCAATCCCGACGTAGTAAAAGACTTTTCCTACTTCAAAATAGAAAATATCGATCGCCAAGAAATGCTCGCGGCCATTCGCCATGAAAGACAAAACACCTATTCCTTTGTTTACCCACAACACATTGTAAAATGTGAATTCAAATTAGATGGTAATGTAGCAAGTGGCCAATTTACTTTTGAAATAAAAGACCTATATCGAGGCACTGCTTTGTTTAACGCACAACGTCATGATGAAAAATGGCGCATAACTAGTTTTACACTTCCTAACTACGGACTACGCGTTTATCATGAGCAAAAAAAGTGGCAAACGGCTTGTCTACCGACACGCTTTGTGATCGTACGCTTCGCACAAAACGCAATCTACACCTCAAATTGGTTTGAATCCGATATGGATAATGAACAAAAAATTTGCGATTTAGACAACCTCAAAAATTGCGAAACATGGCTCAAAAATTTTGCACAAAAATCGACACGACAAAAAATTTCGCAAATGAAAATGGTTATTCATGCTTCCAAAGCATTGTGGGACAAAGTAAAGGGATTTATAGCACTTGTCGCCAAACACAACATTTACAAATTATATTTTACTCACGATCGTAAAACTATTGTCCAAAATTACCTACCTATGGACGTAGGTGTCTCTTCCTCAAATCATCAAACGCGTCCTAAAATTATTATCATGGTCAATAACAACGTTTTTTCCATTGGGAAAAATTCCTTTTCTGGACAAGAAAACTACAAGCTTCTCACAGCGCATTTGCAGTCGCTATTAAAACCGCTCTCGTCTTCGGAGATCGCATTTGAAATACGAGCAAGCAATGAAACACCTTACGGCAACATAGTTCGTATTCTCGACTTGTGCAGAAATACCGCAGACGGTATGCAAAAAACAAGTGTGATTAAATTTAGTCTTTATGCACCAACAACATCAGACGTAGAAGTCCACGAAGAAGCGATCGGGATCATCGAGAAAATCCCCATCGAAAAAAGTAAAGCCGTTGTCGAAGATCCGGTCATTGAAGATCCCGTCATCGAAGATCCTGTTCTAAAGGAAGTAGAAGAAGACCATTATGAAACATTTGATGAAAGTTATGCTCACGACCGTCTTTCAGATAGACCATTCGGAGATAACCCCTTCGGAGGCAACTCTAGAATTGATGCAATTGGAGTTGGCGGTGGTGCGGGAAGTTTTGGTGCACTGGGAAGTTTTGGCCCACATTTCGGCGGAAAACTCCCACGAATTACAGACGACCAAAGAGTGAAAGAAATAGAGGAGGCCATATGTGCAGGCCTTACATGGTTAAAAAATCATCAGCAAGCCGATGGTAGTTGGAAAGCGGCGACATTTTCTGACTTTTGTAAGACAACACCATGTCGTGGATTTGGCACGGAAGAAATGGATACAAAGGTCACGGCTCTTGCGCTTCTGTGTTTGGTAAACAGTGAAGAGCGAACTTTTGCGAAACTGAAATTAAAACGCCACGCACGTAGTGCCGCACGCTACCTTTGCAGATTACAAAGTGACGAAGGATGCTTCGACCAAAAAGGATACGACTACATGCACCACCATGCCATAGCAACTCTTGCACTCTGCAAGTTATACCAAAAAATTTACAGCCCTGTTTTACGCATTTGCATACAAAAGGCTGTTGATTTTATGATAAAAGCCCAAAATGCAGAATCTGGTTGGGGACATACTTCTCAAAGTGGCAGAAGTAACACTTCGGTAACGTCATGGTGTGTCATCGCACTCACAGAGGCTGCCAAAACAGATTTTGTGGTACCAAGAGATTTTTATTCTGGAGTAAAAAAGTGGTTGTCTGCCACAACGGATGAACATTATTCTCGTACAGGTTATATGCAAAAAGGTGACACTGGCCCACGTTTACAAAACGCTCCCAATTTTCTCCCCGTAGAAACAATGACCGCTGCGGCGATATGCATACGTACAGCATTAGGAATGAGTCGCAGCGAAAATAACAACAGCGCCGTTCTTGTAGAAAGTAATTTGCCCACATGGAAAGAAAATGATAACAGAAAAAGTACGATCGACTACTGCTATTGGTTCTACGGTACTGTGGCAATGAGACATATGAAAGGTGATTTTTGGCAAAAATGGCGCAAAGCGCTACTGCCTATATTGTTAGAAAAGCAATGTCCAAACGATTGTAAAAAAGGCTCTTGGCCAGCTATTGACGCTTGGAGCAAAGCCGGTGGACGCGTCCAGGCGACAGCATTCAACACACTATCTCTACAAATGTTCTATCGTTAGTTTTGTTCTTGTTTCGAGTTCGTAACTGATTTATACAAATTAAGCAAAAGCATTGTATTGAGTAGCCGTTGATGTTACAATTTTAGATTGTAATAAAAAATGAAATTTTAAGAGCTAAAACTTTATCGAACTATTGCTGTTCACTACAATAAATTGTTTTGGGTTTTCGCACCGTACAGCTGGGAACAATTTATAACCACAGAAAGACATATCGATGAAAAAATTAATTGCCTTGCTTGCAATGAGCTTTATTTGCGTTAGCTTATACGCAGAATCATTTACTATTGGTAACACGCAACCAGGAACGTTCTTTTTCATCCAAGGACAAAGTTTTACACCAAATGTTCAAGGGAATGAAGGCACTGGTATAGCGACTCCTAATCCTGACGGAAATATTTTGTTGACATCTTTTAGCTTGGATTTTGTAAATGCCGCCACGGCACCTGGAGAAATCCATATCTTTGCATCTGCACCTACTCTTGCCCAAGCCGCTTCCGGCACAGGAAGTATCGGAACAGGTACTCATGTTGGTGGCGGAGTATATGATTTCGGACCAGGGTTGCTAATCCCTTTTTTCGCCAAATCGTTTGCTGTTCTACCTAACTCTGCAGAGATATTTGACGCACCTAATGCATACGCAGGAGGAGCAGATTTATTTCCAATAGGTGGCTTCGTAAATGAAGGAGGGTTTGACGCAGGTTTCAATGCTACATTCCAAACAGTCCCAGAACCATCCACTTATCTTATGTTTCTTATTTTGGGAGCTTGCGTTATAACTCGCCGCAAACGATAGTAAGAAACCACGCGCACATCATCTAAATGTGAGAAATCCAGCAACTCAAAATTGAAATGGCTGGATTTCTTACATTTATCAAAAATATTACCCACCATCCATTTGTTTACGCAAACTCAAAGGACGCATATCCGTCCAATGTTTCTCGATATACTCCAAACACGTTGCTTTGTCCCCACGAACACCGACTTCTCGCCAGCCTTCAGGAGCTTCACGGTCTGCCGGCCAGATACTGTACTGTTCTTCATGATTCACAACGACTTTCAGCTCTCCATCTTGCCAATCTTTGTATTCACTCATAGTATTTCCTTTATAGAACTTCCTTTGTCAAATGGCCAAACCACTCTTACAATTTTAACTCGCAACTAACGTAATCGAACATTACTTTTTCGCCGCGATTCTCGTTCACCAATAAAAGTTTCAATTTGTCACATCCATCATTTTCTTCGCTGTCTTGCTTTGGCGATTTTCTTTACCATTTCCGGCCTAGTTGCTGGAATCAACGCAACAACTTTTTGCCAATTATCAATAGCCCGTCTATGATCCCCAATAGCAAAGTACACATCCCCACGTTTATCGTAAACCTTGGATACCGCCGGCAACGCAGAACCAAGCTCAATAGCTTTGTCGTAATCTTTGATGGATTTATTATACATACGCAACTTGTGATACGCCAAACCTCTTTGGTAATACTCTTCGTACTTGCTTTGTAGACGAATCGCAACGGTTGCTTGTTCGATGGCTTTTTCATATAACCCAATTATATTGTAAACCGCTGCTAAGTTAGCATGTGCGGGATAGTAACTCTTAATCGAAATAGCTTTTATGTAATCATCAACAGCCTTACTGTATTGTTCTAAATCTCGATAAACATTACCGCGATTGAGATACGAAAATATTTGAGGTTCGAGCTCTATGGACTTGCTGTAGTATTTTACGGCTTTTGTGTATTTTTTTAGTCTTTGGTGCACGAGTCCCATTGTGTAGTAACTGCGTACATGCGTTACGTCAAGCTCAATCGCTTTCTGACAGTTGAGTTGCGCCGCGTCATACTGTTTTTTTTCTAAATACAAACTGCCCAAATCGCAATAGGTATCTGCTTTTCTTAGTCCTAAACTTATTGCGCGATTCAAATCTGCAATGGCTTTATCTAACTGGTTAAATCGAAAAAACAGAATGGCACGTTCACGGTAGGCCGCCGCAAAATGAGGCTGAAGATCAATCGCCTTTTCGAAAGACGCGAAGGCCTTCTTTTGTTTGTTTAAAGCATTATAAAGTAAACCCAATTCGTAGCGATACTGGGCGTTTCGAGGAGAAAGCTCCACAGCATGCAAAAAGTTTTTCAGTGATTCCTCATGTTGCTTTGAGCGAAACAATCTCATGGCGACGGCATAGGTACTTTTTGCATCCTGCGGATTTAATTTACGCGCTTTCTCAAAATAAAATAGCGCCTTTTTCTCCTCACCTAGTTGCTGGTACAAAACACCGATGTTGCGATAAGCAACAAAAGTTTCAGGGTATTTTTTTATGATTTTTTTAAAATCCCGAAGTGCTTGTTCCTTATCTTTCTTGTCAGGTCTGTTACCATAAACAACACCACGAAGAAAAATATGTTCCTCTGCATTTTTCAAATAACTAGACTGCTTGAACGCCTCGTACAGCGGTGTGGTGATTTCACGACGCGCAAACAAATCTTGGTAATCACTACTTAATATATTTTGTGTAAATTTATTCATCGCTTGGTTAAGCACATGCAATTCGCTGTTGATCTCGCGTAATTTTTGTTCTTTTACCGCAAAGTACAGACCAAAAGTAAGTAAGAAAACAATAAAAACACCAATAAGTGTAAAAAGCGATTTATTATTTTTCACCGTACTTTTCATCTGGTCTAAGTAGGTAATTCTTTTGGCGATGATTGGCTTTTGTTCTTTGAAGTTTTTAAGATCTCTTGCCAATTGTCGCATACTCTTATAGCGTTTTTTAGGTGCGCGTGCCAAACACTTCATACAAATTGCTTCGAGGTAGGGAGAAATACTTGTATTGAATTCACGCGGACGAATGGGGTCTTGATTTTGAATGGCATAGGCTATATTGATTTGCGATGTTCCTTGATAAGGAGTACGCCCGGTGATCGCTTCATAAATACAGACGCCCAAAGAATAGATATCCGTTTGCGTCGAAAATTCTCCTGCGATTTGTTCTGGTGACATATACAATAAAGTTCCGACCATATAACCTGTTTTTGACAATTTTTCTTCCTCATCGACATTGCTCTTCGCAATTCCAAAATCCATGATCTTCGCTCTGTTTTTCGTATCGATAATAATATTCGCTGGTTTTATATCGCGATGAAAAATGTTCTTATTGTGTGCTTCTTGCAACCCTTCGCAAACATCAATAATAAAATCGATCAATTTACTGCGTTCTAGTGATTTTTCCGCAATCTTTTTTTCTAACGTTTCTCCTACAACGTATTCCATCGCAAAAAAAGGTTTGGGAAGCATACCGTATTCATAAAAAGTAACGATATTGGGATGTTGCAATTGTGCTAAAGCGCGATATTCGCGTTCAAATCTTTCTAAGGAGCCTTCCGTTACTACTTTCAATGCCACATGTCTTCGCAGATGTGCATCGTAAGCTTTGTATACAATTCCCATTCCTCCGCGGCCAAGCTCTTCTTCTATTGTATAATTCCCATATTTCATCAATTTATGGCGAGGATACCCCGACTTCTATAAGTTGGGGAGGAATCGCCACTCGGACACGAATGCGCGAAGCATGAGCACGATGCCTTTTTCAATCTCGCATCTCCTTTCTGGAAATAAAAATATCCATCAACTTGTTGTATCAAGTGACAATAACGATAAGAAATACCTTGTACTGTAGAATTATTCGTTTTGATATTGAAATATCCGTTAGATCTTACGGCAACACGACCAACATAAACACCCTTTTTTTTACCTTTTGTCACAACGGCTTTTACGATGTCACCCGTTTGAAAGCCTTTTACCCTTTTTTGACTTTTCGCTGTTGTACGAGGAAATCCAAATTGATCCACGCGACACATTTGCCTACTGCCCCTACCTTGAGATTGGATACCCAAAGGTATTAGGTCTTGAGAAATAGTTACATTCTCTCCACTCTCTCCTGCACAGGCAGCATCAATCCAGTGTTGTTTGCTGAATCCGTTGTGTCGACGATTTGCTTTTGTCTTTCCTCCACTTGCAAATTCTACATCTATACCGAGTTTCTTTAACTGGTTGCCGATGACGTAGCGTGTTGTGTTGATGCTTGCAGCATCCCGCAGTGTTTTTTTACTATAAGACACGATTTTCTGTAATCTTTTGTTGTCTTTGCTTAAAAAGTTGTGGATATCACCATTACCTTTGTTTTCGTTGCACTTACGACAACTAATGGTCAGATTAGATACACGATTACTTCCGCCTTTACTTCGTGGATGAATGTGATCTATCTCCAATGCAACATTTTTTGCATCGCAATAAGCGCATTGATGATTCCATTTGTAAAGTAGGTATTCGCGAATTTCGTAGCCAAACAGTGTTCCCTGTTGATACATTACGCCTGAAATCTCAGGATTTTGTAGCTTCTGGGTATCAAAACGATTTGTTTCTACACACAAGTTGTCAATTGGTGCATAAGTGAGTAGTTTTTTCGTCCAATTAAAGATGTTATCTACTTTTGATTTTAAAGAAGGTGCAATCCATCCTTTTTTTCTTGTACGATTACAGAATCTTGGTGGGCGATATCGTGTTTTACGATTGCGACGACTACGGCGAATTGCACGCCTTTTGCTTAGCAAATCGACTATTTTTTCGCCGCGATGCTCTAGTTCTGCTGCCCAAGTAACGACTGTACCTTTTTGAAAAAATACGACAAGAGCCATTCCCGTAATTTTGCTTCCCGGATCAAACTTGAGTTGCACCTTCTGTAAGTCTCCCTCTGTTCTTTTTTGGAGAATGATGGTAAAGGGTTCTTGTCTGTAGACACTTGCTTTTCTTTCTTTTAACAATTGTCGTGCTCTCGCCGCAGAGCATGGCATTAGAGGTTTTCTATTTTTACTGAGTACAAACACTCTTCTTTGCATCAAAGCTATCTTTCTTTGTAAAGTACCAAATTACTTTGGTTTCTCGGTTTAGAACCGGTAAAGGTCTCCTCGCTAATGTTATGAAACGGTTTTGTATGTTAGCAGTACTGGCTTAACCCACTACACCTGTTTAACTACTAACCGTAGAGTCTGGAGCTGGAGAAGCACCCCAGAGTACCTATATTTTCGTTTCTAACGCTTATCAAGTTTGTTACACTTGATATAAGCTGGTCAACAACTGAGCTTACAAGCTCCCACTTCAAGTACCGTTAGGTACTAAGTGGGGGTAGTTGACTTTTACTCCCATACAAATCTTTTGACAAAAAGATCACAAATAATAGATAATTGAAAATTATGATCCCAAGCGAAGTAATCAACCCAGCTACCATTCCTCATATAATTTCACTTTGCTACAGCGGTTCGTCAGCGATTATATTTTAGCAAAATGGAGAAATACAATGGATTACCGAGATCAATGTTTGGCACAATGGTCTTATCACCTGGGCTATTTACCAGTTGAAATTTATCAAAAATTACAGAACAGCTCCGTGAATTTTCGCCAATACTGTTTGCAGAAAAAAATTTTAACGGAAAAGCAGTTTTTCAACACGCAGTTTTTCTTTATATTGCAATTCATACTTCAAGAAGCTCAAAAACAAGAAATGTTAGACAATGCACAAGTTGCTTCGATTATAAACTATCGCAAACAAGCATTGCAACAAAACAACTTTTCCCCCAATTTACATTTTCCCCAAGTTCCTCAATTTAATATGGATCATATTGCAACATGTGTGGAGTCGCTAAAATCGCAGGGAGTTTTTACAAACGAAGACGACCAGATATACGAACAAATCACGAACTCCACTACACAAAATCCCCTGGAAAAATCTCCAGGAGTTTTTACAAAAAACGACCTAGGAACATTTGCGGTATACAAGCTTGAAAAACAGATTGGCGCTGGTGGTATGGGGCGTGTATATAAAGCATATCATGCCCGCTTAGATCGTACAGTTGCCATAAAAGTAATACTAGGAACTCAATCAACAGAAAACCAATCACGATTTTTAGAAGAAGGTAAACTTACTGCTAAACTACATCACCCCAATATTGTTACAGTGCATGACATGGGAACGTATCAAGGACAAGACTATATCGTAATGGACTATATAGAGGGCGGTTCGCTAAGCGATTTGCTTGCCAAAAAAAAGCTAAATATTCGCCGTAGCTTAGAAATTATCAAAGATGTTTGTTATGCTATGGGATATGCGCACAAGAGCAACATTATCCACCGCGATTTAAAACCAAGCAATATCATGATGAACAATGGCGATACTCCTTTGGTGATGGATTTTGGCCTTGCAAAAAATATTGAAAACTCTTCAGAGCTTACCCGAGAAGGTTCAGTAATTGGTACTCCACGCTACATGGCGCCAGAACAGGCAGCAGGCCACATCCACAGGCTTTCTCCGGCAACAGATGTCTATTCTCTTGGCGCAATTCTTTATCAAATGATTACGCGCAAAGCGGTCATTGATGGTCAAACTCCAGTGGAGATGATATTCAGCATTTTACATCGCGATGTCATACCACCACGTAAACACAATAGTAAAATTTCGAAAGAACTCGAGTCCATTTGCTTGAAAGCCCTAGAGAAAACCCCCAAAGATCGTTATCAAAATGGTCGCGAAATGGCCGAAGACATCGAACGCATGTTAAATGGGGAAGCGATCGAGGCACGTCGCGCAAGCTTTTCCTATTTTTTATGGAAAAAAGTACAACGACATAAATTGCCCATCGCCATTACCACAACGATCAGCATGCTACTGTTGTTTACATTGGGGATAATGTCATACGTAAACAGACAAGCGCAAAATAAAAAATCTATACTAGTATGGCAAAAGTGGTGGGAGCGTTTTACGGAGCTGGCCGTACAAGATCAACAAACATTTGGCGAACGTAAACAAAGACTAGAAACGGCCTTCACGATCATAGAAAAACTTCACCAACAATATCCGCAACTGTGTAAAGAAGTTCGCCTTGATCAATACCAAGAAGATAAAAAAATACAGGATAAAATTACACGCTGGCAAAAAAACGATGACGCATTGTTCTCTATCTGGGAATATTTCCAAAACTGTAGCGACATGATAAAAAAATATAGCGCGTTACAAAAAGAATATGAGCAGAATAAACGCGAACACAGTCAAGTACTCGCGCAAGCGCAGCATAACTTTGGTAATAACGATGCCATACGCTCTTATGCGACTAGTAACACGCCCGCGCTTTCTCTGGCAAAAAACTATCAAGATAAATTATCATCATTGGTAAAAGAAATTTCTCAAATTGACCTTACCAAACAGCGTGAACTCAGCAGCAAAAGTTTGGAAAAGCTAAGGTGGAAAGCACAATTCATATACAGGTGCGACAACGCGAACGATAAAGCGCAACAAACTCTGCGACGCATCACCGCCATTACTCAAAACCGCTATGGTCTTGTCTTAGAAAGAATTTTACAGCTACAAAAACCGACACTATATACACTAGAAGCAATACGTAGTGAATTGGAAAACATTGTTTTGGCAAACAGTACCTTTGCGGATAGTTTTTATCGCATCGCACGCTTATATCACCAACAAGGCGATACATTTACCGCACAAATTTACTACGAAAAAGCAACGCGTCGTTTTTCGGACAACCATTTCTTTTCGTTGTATTATTTGGGACAGATATATTCACAACGCTGGCATCTACTAATGGGAAAACGTTCGGCAGTAAAGCATCAGGAAAAATCAATTTCAGACAAACTCGACACACAATATGTCAAAGTATTGAAAAAACATAGAAAAAATATGGAAGATGAAATAAATGACATACGTGATAATTTTCAACAGGTACAAAAAAAATTAGAACAAATTCCCAGTGGGAGCAACCAATCTTACTATCGGACAATGGCAAAATTCTACCGCGAAATCATGAAACGCGAAGACTTTGTCGTACGAGAATTTGACAACGTAAATGCGGGATCTATTTTGCATTTCTACCTATGTCCGCAAAAAAAAGATTCTATGGAGGAATTCAATAAAGGTTTGCAAAAATACAGAGATCTTCTCAAAATACTCGAAAGTATCAATCAGCAAAACTTTATTGGTGAAACCCAATTATACCGCGCAAAAATATACCAAGACCTAATGCTTCTAGAGGGAAAAGGTTCTTATTTACAAAAGGTAAATAATATCATTGTCAATTTTGAGGATGCCGTCAAAAATCAGCGAATGAATGTCGCCTCGTGGCTTGGTTTGGCAAGGATATACAACATGATCGGTGATTTTGAGCGCGCCGCATACTTATATAAACAAGTCGCAGAGGCAGATTTTGCAGCACAATGGCAATATATCTTAGTGCGCATGGGTGATAAAAAATTAAACGATGCAACGCGAGAGTTAGAACGACTATTGAAAAAACATCCTCTGCAAGAAAAACACACGTCCTTTCTTGCCGAAGTCGATGGTAACCCAGAACTCAAGGTTCTATATAATCCTCCTTCTCCACTTGAGCATCTACAAATGGAGCTTAATTTTTTAGCCTTCTTGTATCTGAGACAAGGTAAACTGGATAAAGTCAAAGAACTTATGCCACGTGTCTTCCCACTTATGTCCCAAAGTATACAACTCAATCGCCGTGGAAAAAGCTATGTTTGCAACTTACTGTTCATCATTATTGCACTACAGATGCAAAATAAAAAACAAGCGCACATGGCGAGCAGAATCCTTTGGCAAACTCTTGCACAGTCATTTCCGCCCCTAAGGCAAACTAATTTATTATCTTCTTTTCTACCATGGCTACAAAACTACGACAACATATTAATACAGCATCCGAAGTATCGTCATCCCCCAAAGCACATCGATACATTCATTAATAAACTCGTGAAAATAGACGAAGAACTTCTCTATCAAGTGGTCAACCGCAGCAACCTTCTCAAACAAATACACATATACTTACGCGACAAACCACAACTACACAAAGAATATAGAATCTTAACCGGAAGGGTGACCGGAAATGAAAAATCCATAGATTTGGCCATTTTTTTACTCATAAAATTGGGCATAGACCTCACCGAAAAAAAGATACTAGAAACAAATTTCGTGTCGGCATTGAAAGTGAACTATCGCAAAGCCATCGCTCACTTTCGTCGCAGTTTTTCGGCAAAGAATAAACACGAGCACTTGCAAAATGCACTAGACTACATGCAATTAGTCATCGCAGAACAGCCACAACAAGGCGAGTACCACTATGCCATCGCCGTAATACTCAGTCAAATGTCACAACGCAAAAACGAAATGTACGAACACCTAGAGTGGGCCAAACAACTCGGTTGGAATCTTAACTACCTAAAAATTGATCCACTATTTGCAGATGTTTCCCGCGAAAAGCGTTTCCGATCACTCTTTGCGAAAAAGTCAAAAACCATAGCTCAGATATCCATAAGCGATGTGAACAACAAAATCCAAAGTCTATTAAAGAAAAAACAACCGCATAAAGCCATGCGCCTGTACAATATTTTTATAAAAAACAACAACGTCGCCGTCAAAAACACCTATGAAAAAATGGTACAACAAATGACCCAATTATTCGTAGGTAAAGCCAAAAGAAACTTAGATTCACCACAAAAAATAGAGCAGATTTGTTATGAAATAAAACACACCGTCGCCAAGGACAGTGTAAAAATTTTACATAAAATCGCGATGCTCTATACAAATAGAGGAAAAGGCTATATTTCTCGTCAAGAGCTACGCATGGCAAAAGACGACCTCAACACAGCCATAAAGATAGATCCTTTGTGCTATAAGGCGTATAAATATAGAGGTGAAGTATATAAAAAACAAAACAAACCGCAACAGGCACAACAAGATTTCGCCACCTATCGCCGTTTGAAAAAAGAGGAATAACAACAACAATAACATTAACACTTATCGCGAAGTGAAATATGCTAGTATTTGGTGCTTCCGCGGGAATGACATGAATTTTTTATTGAAGAATAGAGAGTATCCATCTGTATTTGAGAGAACGGGCGGACACTGGGCCCGCCCCTACAACGCACTGTGTTATAGAAATATTCATGCTATGCGTTGTACAACTTCGATGAATCGTAAACCTATATGAGTATCTCTTAGGCATTTTTTGTCGTTCTTAGCTTGACAGCCATGCGCTTCCGCGGGGATGACATGGATTTGTGAGTCTTTACTCCGAAAACATTACAACAACTTTGCCAAAAAACGTCCCGTATGCGATTTCTTTTTCTTCGCCACCTCTTCTGGAGTTCCCACTGCCATAATCTCTCCACCACTTTCACCACCTTCTGGTCCAAGGTCTATGATGTGATCCGCTGTTTTGATAACATCCAAATTATGTTCTATCACAACAACACTATGTCCCTTATCAACAAAACTACGTAAACAATCTAGCAATTTTTGAATGTCGGCGAAGTGCAAACCAGTGGTTGGTTCGTCGAGAATATACAAATTCGATTTTCCACGTTTACTTTTCGATAGCTCCGCGGATAGCTTTACGCGCTGTGCTTCACCTCCGGATAATATGGGTGCGGGATGACCTACCGTTAAATAACCAAGTCCCAAATCATTTAGTACACTGAGTTTTCGTGCGATAAGTTTTTGGTCTTTAAAAAATGTTGCCCCCTCTTCGATAGACATTTCTAAAACGTCAAAAATATTTTTATCATGATACATCACTTCGAGAGTCTCATCATTGTAACGCTTTCCCTTACAACTAGGGCATGTGGTTTCTACGTCAGGCATAAACGCCAATTTTGTGGTGATGGTTCCTTCGCCTTTGCATTCCTCACAACGTCCCCCCTTTACATTAAAGCTAAAACGTGAAGCGTTGTATTTGCGTTCTTTAGCAAGCGTTGTCGAAGCAAATAATTTGCGAATATTATCGTAAAAACCAATATATGTCGCGGGATTAGAACGTGAAGTACGTCCAATCGGAGACTGATCGATATGAATGACATCGTCAACGTTGTCAGCCCCCACTAACTTGCGATGTTTACCGGAAAGTACACGACTATCGTATTTAAGGGCGTATAATTTTTTATATAGCGTTTCGTGAATCAACGAACTCTTCCCCGAGCCAGAAGCACCAGTAATACATACAAAATTTCCCAAAGGAATCTTGACATTTACCTTACGTAAATTATTGTGCTCTGCACCCTTAATCTCAATATACTGCCCATTCCCTTTGCTGCGTTTCTCCGGAGATTTGATTTGTTTTTTGCCACTTAAAAACTGTCCGGTAATGGAATTATTATCCTTGATCATGTCTTGTACCGTACCGCTCATGATGACCTCACCACCATGAATCCCTGGTCCAGGGCCAACCTCTACGACGTAATCTGCGGCACGGATGGTGTCTTCGTCGTGCTCCACAACAATCACCGTGTTGCCAATATCGCGTAAATGGCGCAAAGTCTTTATCATCTTAGCATTGTCTTTAGCATGGAGACCAATACTCGGCTCGTCTAATACATATAGCATCCCCATCAAACCCGAACCTATTTGCGAAGAAAGACGTATTCTTTGCGACTCGCCGCCAGACAAAGTTGCGGAACGACGATTTAAGTTAAGATAATTTAAACCTATATTGATTAATGTATCCAAACGACCAATAATTTCACGCTGAATTGTTTGCAGTACCTCTACATGCTTTGCCTCCGCCTCAATGTTGCCAATAAAGTCGCGCAATTCTTCCAGAGGCATTTCTCCTAATTCATAAATATTCTTGGTCGCAATACTCACTAGACACCGTTGTTTCTTTAATCGTGCGCCCTTGCAATCTGGACATACCTGCTCCACCATAATCTTGCGATAGTATTCCTCTGACCAGTTACTGGCTTCACCGTGCTTACGGTACCAATTATAACGATGTTCAATATTTGTGGCGATACCGCTAAAACTCACTTGCTTACCTTCGTGATGCTTACCTTGTGTTGCTCCTTCGGGAATTACAATGGGAAACTTTTCTCCTTTCGTACCGTAAAATAATATATCCACCACTGATTTTTCCAATTTATTGAAAGCAGCATCCAAGCTAAAGTTATAATAACGCGCCAGACTTTCTAAAATGCGTCCACCCCAAGTATTTTTATCGCACCCAATAGCTTCTTTCACAAATGCCCCGTCGCGCAGCGAACGCGAAGGGTCGGGAACGAGAAGAGGAGTATGAACGCGCATAGATGTTCCCAATCCAGAGCAAGTATTGCATGCTCCCGCGGCATCGTTAAATGTAAACCAACCATGGTGCATTTCACAACACAAAACACGATGTTTGTTACATCCACAATTGCCATAGAATTTATCGCATTTCCCTTTCGCAATTTCACTTAAAATATGAAAGCTAAAAAAGCCAGCACCAACTTTATTTGCGTGTTCCAGAGAAGCAATAATTTGCTTATCAATATTTTTTTCGATGACAAAAACATCGGCAATCACTTCAATAAAATAATCGCAATCTTCGTCAAGCTCTACCTCGTTGCCAATGTCGCGTTTTTCCCCGTCAATGCGTACATGACGGTAACCACTGGCACGAATGGTTTCAAATAGATATGCGTAATCTTCATTATAGATTTTCAGTACTGGCACGCGAATTTCTACTTCCGTTCCTGTGGGAAGCGACAGCAAATGCTCCATCATGCGATACAAACTCCACACCGCAATTTCTTCTTCGCATACAGGACAACGAGGTGTTCCCATGCTCGCGAATAGCATACGCATGTAATCAAAAATATCGGTCATCGTCCCCACTGTCGAACGCGGGTTTTTGGAAATTGTTTTTTGATCAATGCACACCACGGGAGATAAGCCGTTTACAAAGTCGACTTGCGGCTTTTTTAATTGTTGCACAAATCTCTTCGCCCACGATGACATAGATTCCAAAAAACGCCGTTGCCCTTCAGCGTAAATTGTATCAAATGCCAAAGAAGATTTTCCGGAACCGCTGACACCTGTCACCACAATGAGTTTGTCACGTGGAATCTCAATATCAATATCTTTTAGATTGTTTTCTCTTGCTCCATGAACAGACAATGTTTTTCGCATTTCTTCTCCACTATGATTCATTCCATTGATACGCAGGTTCTTCCACATCCACAGTACTTTTTTTCGTCACACGAATAGGCAACGACACTTTTTCCAATACACCTTTATCGGCCAACCATTCGCAGGCACTCGCGATATGCCACGGGTAAATTTGAGTATGCGCGAAGTTATCGCAAATGTGAGACAACGGTACAATTTGTCGATGTGCTTTGAAAAATTTTATGAGCGGACGCAGATAACGCGTATCGTTTTCATGTACATAGTCACGCACTGTTTGTAGGGCTTTTTTTAGCTTTGAAAAAGAACGCTGACGCCCCAATATATCTTCATAAACTACAGAAAATAAATCGGGATTGTAATCTAGCGCTTTGTAGATGAGTTGGTGTTCGTATATTTCTCCCCGCAATATAATCTCTATGGAAGCTAAGCTATGCGCCACCCCAATGAGTTCTTGACGTGCCAGTTCTGCATCTTTTTTGATGTTGATTAATTTATCAATGTACTTTAGAGGATGAATCACCCATGTCATCGCGATCAGGAGAGCAGTATCCTGATCGGAAGTCGCGAGTTGATTTGCCTGTGTAAACCAACGATCAATAGAAGGGTCTTTGCTATGAACAACAAGGCGTTTTGCAAAAAAATTGTGGGTAAAAGCCGTACGTGAATTTCCTTCGACCATCAGTTTAAATCGTGTACGTGGAATCAGTTCAACGACAATATTGATGTCATCTTCCACATATGTACGAAAAATTCTCTCATCTCCCCCGTCACTCTTACGGCGTTTGGTCACATTATCCACTTCGATCACCCACAGAAATAAACGTTCTTTGTGCCAAATCGTTTCTTCACTGATTTCTCCAATGAGTACAACCGCCTGAATCCACTTATCTTCACTCACACGCGACACAAACATATCGAGAGCGTTTTGAAAACGCGTGCACTTTTCACTAAGACTTTTATCCATAACTCCACCCATAATTTGAACCTATCTTTACAAGATTATTACTAATATAGTACTGTTTTATTACGGATTTTGCAATTTTTTAAACGGTCTTGTGGTGAAATTTCCCTTCTTGGGGAACCAATTATTCATTACAATAATCAATCAATCTTGAAAATGAATAGAAAGTGTTGTCAATGAATATAAAATCAAAATCACTGAAAACATTAGATAATAATACGTCCTACCACGGCTGTGCTTTTTTCTTAGAAGAAGACAAGGCGTACCAAATAGAAAATTGTATCTTCGAAAACTGTAGTTTTCGCACAGGTGTTATTTTTGAAAGAGTAGAAAATTGTCGCTTTATTGATTGCAATTTTTCGCATAAACTTGGCTTCGAACTAGAGAATATAAAGGATATTCCCGAAGATATACGACAATTAAACTCTCTCTCTCATTTAAAATTGACAGATGCAACAATGATTGAACTACCAAGAGAGGTACTGCAACTTACTTCTCTTACACACCTAGATGTTGCCAATACAAAAATAGCCATCCTACCCAAAAAAATTGCCCAACTAAGCTGTCTTACTCACTTGAATTTGGGGGCCACAGACATAGCGGAATTACCAAATGAGATCGCACATCTTACTTCTCTTACGCACTTGAATCTGGAAGCGACAGACATAACCGAATTACCATTACAGATTGGACAGCTCTCTTCTCTTACTCATTTAGATTTGAGCTACACCACAGAACTAAGTGAGTTACCACCACAAATCGGACAACTCTCTTCTCTTACTCACTTAGATTTGACAGGCACAACAATAGAAGAGCTACCAAAAGAAATCGGTAACCTTTCCTCTTTGACACACCTATTTTTATGCGACATGGCAATCGAAAAGTTACCAAAGGAAATTGGTCTACTTTCTTCTCTTGTGGAACTAGATTTGGGAGAGACGGACATAGAAGAGTTACCCAAAGAGATTGTACGACTTACTTCTCTTACTCATTTAAGTTTTCATGGTACCGAAATAGAGGAATTGCCAAGAGAAGTCTTATCCATTTCTTCTCTTACGCATTTAAACTTGTCTTACACTGCGATAGAAGTATTGCCAAAAGAAATTACACAACTTTCCACTCTGAAAGAATTGCGTTTGACAGGAGCGCCAATAACAGATTTACCACAATTCAAACAGCTTCCGAATCTAAACATTTTAATGTAAAAAGCTAATTTTGTCCTTCAGTGAAGTTAAACTTTTGGGTATTTGAAACGAGGAAAACATGACAACACATTTTGGAGAGGAATACGCATCAGTTAATGATGAAAACTTTAAAGCAAAATACCGCGCGAGTTGTTATTGTGGGGCTATTTGTTATGAAGTGCAGGACGATCCTGTCGACGCGAAAATCTGTCATTGTATCGCGTGTCAAAAATTGCATGGTGCCCCCATGCAGTGGGCGGCAATATTTTACAAACGCGATGTTCGCATCACCGCAGGTGTCGAAAATATGGAATTCTACAACAGTGAATTACACAAACACGAACGTATTCTACCGTGTAAGGTAAGTTGCAAAAAATGCAAAACTCTTATTGCCGATGAGGGACGTAATATGTGGCTAGCATTTCCTTCGTTGTTTGATTTTGGTAGTCCGCCGCGCATCCCTGAAAAATTTCGTCCTACATGTCACATCTTTTATGGAATGCGCTCCATGGATGTGGAAGATGGTGCAACAAAGTGGTCGGGGCATAAAAACAAATCGCAACGTTTGTAAACACCTCTCTCTAGTTTTAAACGGTTCGTTCGTCACAAATCGGTATCGGCCAAATTCGTCCCAAACAAACATGCATTTGTCAAATTGGTTCCCGTCAAGTCTACATCGGATAGATTGGCACCTTTCAGGTTGACTTTCTTTAGATTTGCCCCCGATAAATTCGCTCCAGATAAATCGACCCCCGATAAATCGGCGTTTTTTAAATTTGCCCCTGACAAATTTGCCCCTGATAAATCCGATTTTTCCAATTTGGCGTAGGATAAGTTGGCGTTTTTTAAATTTGCACCACTCAACTGAGAATTTTTTAAATTCGATCGGCTTAAATCAACTCTTTCTAAATTTACTCCAGATAAGTTAACATTCTTCAAATACTGGTTCGACAAATTTGCCCCCACCAGATTTTCATCTTCTATACTATTTTTTTTACGAAAAAATATCATAACGTCCCCCGCAATTTATTGTCATTTTCATTTAAGACGTTTACACCGACAAATAGTTGTAAAAATTTATTGGAAATACAGTTATTTTTTTACCGATATATTTTATAGCATACCATAAAAAACCGTACATTTACCGTAAAAATAAGTTTTTTTTGTGTTAACGCCTTATATTATGCGATATCGTCAACATAGAATAAGATTCGTAATGAGTACAAATATTCATAAAAAAATTTTATTTTGGTATATGACACCGTATCTTTTGTAAAATCTTACTCGTCATCTATTTAAATCTTATTCGCAAAAAAGTATGGAGAAGTTATGTACCGCATAATTTTATTACTTTTGATAGCAACATTGGTATATCCCAGTGTTTGTTATCCACAAGAAAATATTATTCAAACTGAAGAGTTGCAAGAAATCATTTCCTACGTAAAAAAAATGCATCACACAACAAAAAGTATACAAAAAGATACACATAAAAATTTCCAAGAAACCATCACACTGTTAGAGAAACTTAAATCGTCTTATGACAATCTACCCGAGTTTGTAAAAAACATCACAGAAGAAAAACGCTCGGGAATAAAAGAAGATAATACGCAAAACATAGAAAAATCATTACGTATAGCCGCAAAAGACATTTCGCAAGCGGCGAAAGACCTAAATCAAGTAGCAAAAACAGTAGACAAAGCGACATCGCACATTAGACAAACGGCGAAAGACATAAACAATGCAGCACAAACATTGAAAAAAATAGCATCACGCTTATCGCAAATGACCAACAATGTAAAAAAAGTAACGGATGAAACTTTGGATTCTGTGGAAAAAATCCACAAAAAACTACATGGTTCGTCGCGCACATCTCATTGTAAAACGCAAGAAACAACTCGCGATAATAAGTAATCAGGCGATATATTTCAAAAAGTTTACAGATAAAAACAACTCTATTTATACATGGTGAATTATGACTCCCCAAGAAAAGCAGTTTCTTGAAAAAGCTCTGGTAGCCAACCTCATCGACCAACAACAAGCACAACATGCGATACGCTTACAACAACAAACCGAACAGCAAGGTAAAAACGCATCTATTGCGCAATGTCTTCAGCACCTGAAATATCTTTCGGCAAATCAAATACAACACCTTCAACAAAGTACAGGCGTTGGCGAGCATGCCATGACGCAACAGTTTCCCCAAACTAAGGAAGCCAAATTTGGACGCTACACGATTATTAGCGAGCTTGGTCGCGGTGGTATGGGGAAAGTATACAAAGCCTATGATCCTAATCTTGACCGCGTTGTTGCCTTAAAAATGCTCCTCACCGACCAAGACCAACATGCCATTGATCGCTTTATGCGTGAAGCACAAGCTACTGCCAAACTAAAACATGCTAATATCATTACGTTGTATGACATAGGAATTGAAGACAGTCAACCATATTTCACCATGGAATTTATCGAGGGCGATTCTCTCGAACAAATGGCCAAAAAGTCAACGATGTCCAACCACCAAATTGCCATACTCATGGCCACAGTCGCAGATGCCGTACATTATGCAAACAAACAGGGTATTATTCATCGCGATTTAAAACCAGATAACATCATGATGAAAGACAACACTCCCATCGTCATGGATTTCGGTATTGCTAAGCTCGATAAAGCGCAAAAAAAGTTATCAAAAACGGGAATGATCGTTGGTACATTGCAATACATGGCTCCTGAACAAGCGGCAGGGAAAAACAGAGCGGTGGACCAACGTAGCGATGTTTACTCTCTGGGTGCCATTTTATATCGTTTGTTAACTGGACATAAAATGTTTCCTGCTGGTTCGCAAATATATATTCTCAATCAAATTCTCAATCACGATCCTGTTCCCCCTTCCAAACACAAAAAAATTATTGCCCGCGATTTGGAAAATATTTGTTTGAAGGCTGTGGAAAAAAAACAGAGCGATCGCTACCAAAGCGCAAAAGAACTCTCAGAGGACTTAAGGGCATTTGGCGCAGGAGAAACCGTAAAAGCAAGCCCTACCACATGGCAGCGCAAGCTGTGGCGTAAATGCAAACGTTACCGCGCACACATTGCGGTTGCCATCATCGCATTGATCGTTACTAACTTGTATTTTTCTAGTTTGAGTGGATCGGTAACGATCTCTCCACGCAATGAACACGGTGAATTTATCTCTCCAAAGGCGATTCTTATCAATGGTAAAAAAATTGCCCAGACACAACTCAAAAATCACTACATTGCGCCAGGAAATTACAATATTACACTCAAGTTTAACGATTACCAAGATGTCGCGTGCGAGAATGTCGCCATCACAGCAGGGGATGACAATACACAAATCATTGATGTAAAGCCCAAAAAAGGAGAAATTTCTCTCACATCTTCGCTGTCAGAAGTAAAGGCTTCTTTTGTCCACGACAAAAATCAAAAAGAAACTACCTTTGCGGTCCCTGCACAGGAAAAACTCGCCACAGGTAATTACACCGTCACTTTTAGCAAACTCAATCATTTTTCCTACAAACATCACCTCACTGTTGACAACAAAAAAAAGACAATCAATAGCGATTTGCGCCCCATGATTTTGTGGCGAAAAGAGATAAACTACAATGTGGTATCCAATGGTATGACGTTAGCCCATCTTGGTGACTCTCTGGAACTCATCGTTTCGGATCGTGGTGGAAAAATTAACAGCTACGGTTACCCCAATTTTTTTCCTAAGTGGGAAATACCGTTAAAATTAGATATTGCAACGCCACGGCAAAAAATCACCACACATGATTTTAACAAAGATGGTATCATGGATTTAATCGTGGCCAACTATGCGCAATTTATGGTGTTTGATGGTAAAACCAAACAACAAATTTTTCGCTGGTATCCATTTTGGGATCACAAGTTTATCATTGCCGATGCGAACGACGATGCTTATGAAGATATCGTTTTGCTCACAAGGTATCATGGCATTCGCATTTTCTATTCGCACCAAGGTTCTTTTGATTCACAAAAAAGGTTTTCACACATAAATACGAGTGTGTCGGGTTTGTCGCACCCACTTCTACTCAATAAATCAACTGTTTTATGCGCTAGTGCAAATACTGTTCTACATGTGGATTTGCAAAAAAGAAAGGTACGGTCCATCTATACACATGGCAGTGATATTTTAGATATAAAAATCGCAAAAACCACAAAGCAAAAACTTCTCTTGTTATATGACTCACAAAAACTCATTTCTTTAGACTTAGATACCCTGCGCACGAAGGAAACAATTCACGAATTTCCCACGCCACATCGCATCAACGAAATGTCAATGATCGACATAGACAACGATGGAAATGAAGAAGTGCTCTTCCAAAGAGACCAACTGTACTGTGTTGATATACACAACAAAAAAATAAAATGGCAGCTCAATACCCAAAACGATTTTTTCGAAGGATCTCCGGTTTTTGTGAGCGATTTAGATCACGATGGAAAACTAGAAGTGGTTACCTGGACAAGACAGCAAACTGCTGGACAAAAAAGTACCAACACGATTTTCGTTGTAGATCATCAAGGAAATGAGCAGCAAAAAGCGGTCATTGATGATGAAATTGTGTCCATGGTTTTCGTCGACACCAATCAAGATCATCGGCTAGAAGTTTTATTTTTAGCGGGTAGTGCCATACATTGTTTGGAATACTATCCGGCAAACACCTCCCCTCAAGTATCTACGTTTTCGCGTAATCTACCCGCAATGGCTATTCCCCCTGTGGCTGCAGACTTAAATGGAGACAAGATCAAAGAACTCATTATCATTGACGAACTTGGATATTTGCATTGTCTTGATGGCAGCAATAAACAAAGTTTGTGGAAAACAGACCGTAGTTTAAATGTTATGCGCGCTACCACAGCTGACTTTGATGGGAACGGAGAGGTGGAAGTTTTTGCAGTGGGAAAGAAAAACATCGCCTTATTATCCAAAGACGGAGAAGCGATTTGGAAGAGTCCTATTGTGATTGACATTGTCAACTCTCCTATCGCCGTAGATGTTGATGGTGATCATTACAAAGAGATTATATGTTATAAAAGAGCTCCTGCGCGCGTTCACTGTATTGATATAAAAGAACGTAAAGTGCGTTGGCAAGCTGCAAAAAAACAAGGTTTACAAGTAATTCATGGTACAGCGCAAGCGCAAGATGTTAATAATGATGGTACCCAAGAAATCTTTATCCTTTCCGGGTATCAAGTGCATTGTTTGGATGGACCAAGTGGAAGAGTACGTTGGAGCCAACCAGTTCCTAATATTGGGGAAGGAGGACAAATTGTTAGTTGCCGTGTGAGAGGAAAAACACTCATTTTTGCAGGACAAGTCGCTGGATTTATATCGTGCTTTGATGCTCTTAGTGGAAAAAAACATTGGCACAAAAACGTTCTCAGCGGTGATATCCGTACGGTCGTACTCCATCAAATTTCAGGTCGACAATGCATTGCCTTTACCACAGCCAACGATGAAGTTTTTTGTCTAGATGCCTTTAGCGGCGAAATCGTATGGCAGCGTAAGATAACCCCCCGCTATTATTTGGAAAATGTACAGCAACCGCGTACTTACGCACAAATTATTGCTCTAAATGTCGATGTCAATGCAGATGGAGTCAACGATTTGGTAACCACTTGCTCTACACACACGTTCTATACACTCTCGGGTATCGATGGAAGTTGGTTAGGAGACACCAATGCTTTTACCAAGGTAGAAAGACTTCCACGTATTCTAGATCTCGATGGCGACCACAAACAAGATATGCTCTTTGTCGACCGTCATTTACAAATTTTCAGTATGAATGATATTGAAAAATATTTTTCCCATCTTTTGCATGTGCCACAACAATTCACAACACTAGACCAAGACAGCGAAGCGCTGTACCTACATTACCTAGATAACTTAGTAAAACATAGAAAATACTCTTTACTACAAAAGCAACTTCCCGCAGTAAAAAATAAATTGCGTAACACAAAGCGCATTGATTTTTATAACGCCATTCTCATGATCTCGGAACAAAAAGTGGGACAAAAACTACCACTACTTCCGCAAAGCTCTGCCGAAAACACCATGCTACGCATCGTTACTCTTGTCAATGCCAAACAATTCAAACAAGCATTACGCGAAACAGAATTCTCCATGCGTAAATCCATTATTGATTTTGATATGCAACGGCAAAAATACCAACACCTCTTTGCCAAAGAACTTGCGCATCAATACTTGCAAAATTTATCCAAAATCGCCAAAAAAATCAATTGTACATCCATTTTACAAACATTGGCGTACCATGAACAACAATTCTTGTATAAAAACGTATCATACAATCAACTACTAGAACTCACTATGCGCTATGCCGATCCACGTAGTAACTTCTACAAACACATGCACAAAAAATTTGTGGAAAACATAAATCGCGAGTACACCCACTTCTATACAGCTATTTATACAAGACATATATCTCGTGAAGTTCTCGACTATGCCATAGATTTACTACCCAACAACTACGAATTCCGATGGAAAAGAGCACAAATGCATCTATATCACATGCACTACGAAAAAGCAGCGCAGGACCTCTCCATAGCCATTCGTATACAGCCACAACAAAAACAGGCAAAACTGTTGCGTATTATTGCGCACATCGGACTTATGTTGCAGGGAAAACATTCACAGCAACAAATACAAAAGGAAATACAAAAGATTTCTCCACAACAACTTTCTCCACAAGAAAATGTCCTGTTACAGGCCATTTATCAGGTTTTAAATAGGCAAGCTGTACGCATCAATAATAGAGAACTACAAGAAATATTTCGCAACCTGCAATATTTTGCTTTTTAGAGAGAAATGTGATGAACACACACCATGATGCGCTTGTTGTTTTAGGGATGGTTTTAGACTCTTCGGGAAAGCTCAATACTCTAGCACAGGCAAGAGTAAAATTAGCTGCCACATGTTATAAAAAATATAATTGTCCCATAGTATTGAGCGGTGGAGGAATGGGTGAGATCAGCGAAGCGCGGTGCATGTTACAGGCTTTACTCGATTTGCAAGTACCGGCACAGCATATTTTTTTAGAAGAAGAGTCATTGGATACACTGGGCAATGCCTATTTTACCAAGAAACAATTTCTCGAAAAAAACAATTGGTTTCGTATTATGGTGATTACTTCAGAGTTTCATGTTGCCAGAACGCGCAAAATATTTTGCGGTGTTTTAGGTAAAGCTTTTTCCATAACGTTTCTTGGTGCAGAAGACTGCATTTCACAACAACAAAAACAGCAGTTATACGCTATGGAAAAGCTTTTTCTCGAAAAACTACAACTCAGTGACAACTTTACAACGCCACCCAAACGCAGTGACTATAAATAAAACCTCTATTCGAGTTCTTGCGCGTCATTTTTTTCATTTTTTTTACTGACTACGATTTGCACAATGGTAATGACATCAATCGCAATCCATGTGGCAATGCTAATTGTAAGAACTTTGCCAAAGCCGTAGCCGACAAAACCTAATACGATCGCCAATAACACCCCTACACCAAAACCCGGCATGGAAACACCGTTGAATCTGTACATACATTTTTCCTCTTATAAAACGATTTGTAGTAAAATCATTGTACAAAATCCCCAAATAAACGCCCAGGCAATTTTAACGGCGGATTCTTGTTGCAAGGCATCGGGTATCATTTCCAGTATGACTAAAAAGATCATTGCTCCCGCGGCAAATCCCATCAAAGAAGGCATGAGAGGCTGAAAAAACCACGCGAGAAAAACCGCGGGAATTGCAGCAAGTGGTTGCGGAATGCTTGTAAAAACCGCCATAAAAAAGCAACGTCCTAAACTCATTCCCGCAAGTCGCATTGGAATCGCCACGGCCAATCCTTCCGGGATATTATGTATACCGATGGCAAGAGCGATATAATCCCCCAAACTCGAAGAGTGTAGCTCACCGGAGGTGTAGCCAACACCCACCGCCACCCCTTCCGGTATACTGTGGATACACATAGCAATAAAAATAAGCACAACACCTTTCCCGCCCCAATTTTCCACGGTCTTTGATTCATGTGTATCCATGTATCTTTCAACAAGCCAGATAAAAAAAGTCCCAGCGAGAATACCTGCAACAACTTTAAGGGCAAGAACAATTTCGATTTGATGCCCTTCCATTTGCAAACCCGGCAAAATCAGGTTGTAAACAGAAGCAGAGAACATCAAACCTCCGGCGAAACCGTAGCCAATACCTATTTGCTTTTGGTTGTCAATTTTTTTGAAGTACAGAGGTAAAACTCCAAGTCCACAAGCTAAACTGGCAAGTATTCCGGCAAAAACAGCATCCCATATAATATGATTGAGCATAAGTTTCCCTAAACATTGATTAGAGTGTAGGTTTGTCGTGCAATTTCCATCTCTTCGTTGGTAGGAATTACCAATATTTTTACCTTACTTTGTGACGATTGTATTTCCCCACAAGTCACATTGTTATTCTTTTCGTCACATAACTCAATTCCCAAATGCGCAAGATTTTCACAACACAATTTGCGAATTAGTTTTGAATTCTCACCAATCCCCGCCGTAAACACCACCGCATCGAGTTCCGGAAGCTGTGCATAAAAGCTACCTATATATTTTTGAATGCGATGCACCACCATTTTAATGGTTAGTCGTGATTGTTCGGTGTTTTGCGCTTCAATATCACGCATATCATTGCTACCACACAAGCCAAGTAAACCACTTTTTTTGTTGAGTATTTTATCAAGCTCGTCGTGACTGTATTTTTGCAGTAAAAATAGCAACACCCCAGGGTCAATATCCCCACAGCGCGTTCCCATAATAAGTCCCTCAAGAGGTGTCATCCCCATCGAAGTGTCAATACTCTTACCATTTTTAATCGCCGCGACACTGGCTCCGTTCCCCAGATGCAAGGTAATGAGATTTGTTTGCTCAGTAGGCTTTTGTAAAATACGCGCCGCTTCTTTACTCACATATTGGTGCGAGGAGCCATGGAAACCATAGCTACGTATTTTTTGCTCTTTGTAAAACGACTCTGGTACCGCATAGCGATACGCATGCTCTGGAACGGATTGGTGAAATGCTGTATCGAAAACCGCCACTTGTGGTACATCGGGAAACATGTACATTGTGGCTTCAATCCCTTTTAAATTCGCAGGATTGTGCAAAGGTGCTAAAGGAATATTTTTTTCAATGGTGGCGATCACATTGTCATCGATTTTCACAGGTTGCGAAAAGTCTTCTCCGCCATGAACAACACGATGCCCGATCGCCGTAATATCCACAAGAGCATTGTTGTCTTTTAGAACAGTAAAGAACTGCTCTAAACCTTCGCGATGGTCTGCGCATGTGATTTGTTTATCAATTTTGTTTTGTGCGAACTGACAGTGCAAAGCGCTGTGCTCTTCGCCAATTTTTTCCAGATTTCCATGCACAATTGCCGGTGTATCGATATCGGAAAATATCTTTATTTTTAGTGAGGAACTTCCACTGTTGATGACAAGAATACTCATGACTGACGACTCCTTTGCGCCTGAATGGCCGTAATAGCAATGGTATTAACGATATCCGTTACCGTACAGCCACGACTTAAATCGTTGATGGGTTTCTTTAACCCCTGTAAAACTGGTCCGATGGCCAATGCCCCTGTAGAGCGCTGTACGGCCTTATAGGTGTTGTTTCCGGTATTTAAATCAGGAAAAACAAAAACTGTGGCGCGCCCAGCAACCTTGCTGTCAGGTAACTTCGTCTTCGCCACCTCTAAATCCACTGCCGCGTCATATTGAATCGGACCTTCGAGGAGTAAACCACTATTCTTATCCTGTGCAATTTGCGTAGCTTGCGCCACTTTTTCTACGTCAATTCCTTTTCCAGATGCTCCTGTGGAGTAAGAAAGCATAGCAATACGCGGGTCAATTCCAAAAATTTTCGCAGTTTCCCCAGAAGCAATCGCAATTTCCGCTAACTGTTCCGCGGTAGGGTTTGGATTAATCGCACAATCTCCATAAACAAGTACGCGATTACGCAAACACATAAAAAATACACTAGAAACAATCGAACTGCCTTCACTAGTGCCCACGATCTGTAACGCCGGACGAATTGTTTGTGCTGTAGTGTGCACACTTCCCGAGACCATTCCATCCGCTTCTTCATTGTGCACGAGTAACGTTCCAAAATAATTTTCATTGGTGACGACTTCACGACTCACATCCAGAGAAAGTCCCTTATGCTTGCGCATTTCATAATATTGTTGCGCAAACTCTTCTAGTTTTGGCGACTCTTTGGGGTCAATAATTTCCACATCATCGAGATTTAAATCGAGGCGATTGATTTTTTCGGTTATTTGCTGCGGATTCCCCAACAATATCAGGTGAGCAAAATCTCTCTTGCATACAATTTCTGCGGCCTTAAGTACACGCTCTTCATTTCCTTCAGGAAGAACAATACGCACCTTATCACGTCTTGCCTGTGCAATAAGACTATATTCAAACATTTTGGGCGTAATGGAGTGCGGCTTGGAAAATTCAATCGCTTGTTGTAAAGCTTCGCGATTTATGTGGCGCTCAAATATTTGTAGCGAAGTCAAAACTTTACGCTCATCGTAAGGTGTGATCTCCGAGTACATTTTCTGAATCTGCGCGATCACCGAATATATATTATCACTACAACGCAAAATCGGAACATGAAACATTTCGATATTACGTAACAGCATCAAAACGTCTTCACTAAGAGCATGATTACCACTGAGTACAATTCCAGAAACATTCTTGCCCTTCTTCGCAACAAAAGATACCGCACTTGTAAAAATAACATCTTCGCGATCCCCTGTAGTAACAACGAGATGTTTGTTTTTTAACTGCGGTAAAATTTTATGCGAAGTGGCAACAGTGTACCCTTCAATATTGCGATTCAAATACTCCTCGCCGTACATAACCTCCGCGCGAAGCATATTCTTAACATTGCTAACCGTAGGAGACGTTAAGATCGTATTTTCAG
The DNA here is from genome assembly GCF_009002475.1 of Candidatus Uabimicrobium amorphum. Classification (GTDB taxonomy): domain Bacteria; phylum Planctomycetota; class Uabimicrobiia; order Uabimicrobiales; family Uabimicrobiaceae; genus Uabimicrobium; species Uabimicrobium amorphum. The sequence continues at coordinate 4,624,774 of NZ_AP019860.1, read as the reverse complement.
GTATCGAATACGTATCTTTTTCCTCATATTTTCCTTCCAAGCGATTGATGATAGTTGCCACAACCAAACACTCTTTTTCGGCAAACACTTCCTTGGAAAAACGAATCGAATCGTTAATGCGCTCTAGACTTTTTCCCTTACCATTGATCACCAAAAGCACCGGACAATTTAGCATAGTTGCGATTTCGGCATTGATGTCAAACTCAAAAGAAGACGTAATCCCACGATAATCGGTTCCCTCACACAACACAAAGTCACATCGTTCCTCTAAAACTTTGTATTTCTCTAAAATTTGACTCAACAATACATCTTGCTGCCCGTTGGTGATGAGATCAAGAGCTCTCTCTCCCTTACAACCATACATAAGTTCATAATCAAACTCTAAATTAAAGTATGAGCGAATCATCTCAATATCGCGATCTTCATCACGAGCAATGATAGGCCGAAAAAAACCAACGTTAGGAATGTGCTGCAATAACAACTCCATAACCCCAAGTGTAATGAGCGACTTACCGCTCTGCGCCTCAGTAGTTGTGATGTACAAATTATTTGCCATGGTGTATCCTTTGAATGTTTTTGAATAATAACAATGTTAAAAATATGAACACTTCGCATCCTGTGCGAATATCATACCAAATACATCAAAGGTTATCTGTATTCATCTTTCGATTTCCTACTTATAGTAATTTCCACACCATGTAGGACATTCGTCAAGCGGTGTTTGTTGATTACGTGAACTCATGCACCACATAATCATGTTGATTCTTTCTCCACTTTTGATGTGCTGTGCACTATGACGGTGTTTACCGCGATGCAGTATCGCGTGCCCAGGCTCGTGACGCACTCCGATCTCTTCCTCTTTTAATGGTGGTGTTTGCTGGCACCACGCACAACGAATACCGCCAAAATACAGGTCACCACCGGTAAACTCATTTCCCAAGCAAATATTCAAAGTGACATCACTAGCGTCAACGTGAAAATCTAGACAAAGGTCTTTATTTAGTGCATATTCCACGATAAAACTATGATGGTAATCTAGACTATCTCCACCAACATCAGGATATAAAATCGTGGTGATTGGTTTTATATACTCCAGCATCAACTGTTGCAAGAAATCGTAAAAGCCAAAATCCCCTAGCACAACACCGTAGTTGTTCATTGAGTTTGGTAAACGTTTTTCGATATCGTTTTCCATGCACCATTTTTCAAAATGACGCACCTCGGCAATAAACTCGTAACAAAATTCGGCCGTAAAAAGCTCCCATGAGTAGATTTGAGGGTAGATTTCGACAATAGTGCTCAATAAATCCTCTTTTTTATCCACAACGCAACGGAAAGACGGGGCAAAAACGTCTTTGTTGAATTCATAGAGATGTGAATGTAAAGGAGTATAGTGCTCTTTGACATACGCCACGTATTTGTGATATGACTCGGGATCTGTGATTTTCAACATCGTAAAATTTCCTTACGTAAAACTTTGCGTAGCTCCTTAGTAGATCTGGACAAATAGATATGGAAATCCTAGTATGCGATGCCCTCTCCAGCGGCTAATCGCATCTACCAAAATTATAACAAACTTTACATATCAAAAATACACAGTTACCAAATAAACGTTTTTTGATAAAATGACTTGAGATTGGATCAACATAGAAAAACAGAAGACAATTTTGAAATGAGTTTTGGTGATGGATGAAAGAAAAATAATCGCTCTATACGACAATAAATGTGTTTATGTGTACCAAGCCTTTGGCAAAGAAATCGCCAAAGAGGCGTTGCAACGTCAGGTGTTTGGCGACCACTTTTACTTGGATCGCCTTAGCTGGATAAAACCATCGTTTGCATGGATACTATATCGCTCGCATTATGCGACCAAACCGGGGCAGGAGCGCATTTTGCGCATAGGTATTTCTCATGAGAATTTTAAGAGCGTATTGCGCGTAGCCATTCCTACTACGCAGGATAACCGACTTTTTTCTTCGGGGAAAGAGTGGCGTAAAAAACTGCAAAAATCTGATGTCCGTTATCAATGGGACCCAGACCGCGACTTTACTTTACAGAAAATTCCACGGCGTGCGATTCAAATTGGCCTGCAAAAACAGATGCTCCGCAACTATGCGCGCAAATGGATCTTGTGTATTGACGATGTTACCGATCTTGCAAAAAAAATCCAAAAACAACCTAGCGATGCGAATTTATGGCCACAGGAAAAAGAGTATGCTATCGATAAAGATTTACAGCGATGTTTGGGAATGTAAAAATTACGAAAAGCTTTAACCCAATTCAACTAACCGCGAAACTTTACTGCGAAAAATTTGAGGGGTAAAGGGCTTGGAAATATAATCGTCAGCACCTGCTTTGTCGATCGCTTCAATAACTTTATCCATACCTTTTTCACTGGTAACCATAATAATCGGCGTATCTTTGAATCGTTCCAAGCTGCGCAATTTTCTTACTAAATCAATGCCTGACATCTTCGGCATATTCCAATCCACAAAGAAAATATCGGGTTGTTGTTTTTTTAATTTCAACATTGCCTGTTCACCATCTTCCGCTTCTACGAAATCAAAAGTGGTGATATCCGCATCGCGTAAATTTTTCATTACCAAAAGTCTCATTGTTCTAGAATCGTCGACCACTAATGCTTTCAATTTCATCCATATTCTCCCATAATTTTATCCCTACAATACCGCGTATTTTTTATTATCGGCCATTCATTTGTAAAATTTAGCCATACACATAAAAAATTCAGTATTTTGATAGCGTTTTTATTCACCAAATGAAAAAACGTATCGTTTTACCCCAGAAAACAATTTAACATTTTAAGCGAGAAGTTCCCCATCCTCTATAGGTCAATGTCATTCGGTTAGTAAAAGATCAGTATTTATATGCACTAAATAAGCGAAATGTTAATATAAGTAAGAAAACATAAAGGTCGATAAATGAAAAAAACTTCTCAATAGAGATAATTGAACATTTAAAAAGAGATATAGCAAATAACGATGTAAAAAAGCGATTTAGAACAAAGAAAAAGTATTTTACAAGAAATCGTAAGTTAACTTTTGCTAGATTAGCAGTCATGATCCTAACAGGAATAAATATGAGTTTGGGAAAAAGAATTAACAACTTCTTTAAAAAATTGGGCAATCTAAAAGAGATGGTATCTCCAAGTAGCTTTTACGAAGCTAGAAAGAAAATAGACCCAGAATTATATAAATACCTAAATTCAAGTTGTGTACAACAATACTATAAAAAAGGATCAGAGTATGTAAAAACATGGCGCGGACGACTGCTCTGGGCAGTAGATTGTACAACAATTAACTTGCCAGACACCGAAGAAACAAGAGCTTTCTATACCAAATAAGGTAAGAATAAAACTTCGGATGTATGTATCCAAGCAACAAGCAGTATTTTGTATGATGTTCTAAATGAAGTCCCTATAAATGCAGAAATTTCTCATAGACAAGCAGAAAAAAACTTCGTGATAGACAAGCATCAGCATTTATATCGCGAAAATGCTATAGTACTCTATGACCGACGGTATACAGACTATGCAATAATAGGTTTGCATAACATGCTACAAAAAGACTTTATAATACGTTGTCCAAGCTCTCAAACCTTTTCGGAAATTGAAAAATTTATTGCTAGTAAAAAAACAGACTCGTTGGTTGTACTCAAAAAGCCACGAAATTTTACTAATAAAAATTTATCTCTTTGTGAAGCGCAAGTTAGGTTGATTAAAGTCGAACTCCCTACCGGAGAAATCGAAATTTTAGTAACATCTTTACTCAATCAAGAAAAGTACCCTCTAGATGAGTTTCTTTGGCTTTATCATCAACGCTGGGGAATAGAAACTTACTTTGGTCGCTTAAAAAATATATTGGATGTTCAACGATTTAGCTCTGGCTTTTCCCAAGAAATAGAGCAAGATTTTTTTTCTATTATTCTTACGTCTTCTATTGAAAGTATTATATCCAAAGAAGATGAAATGCAATTACAGCAAGAATGTTTTGAAAAGGGAACCAAGTACCAATACAAAATTAATAAGTCTGTTTCTTATGCTGAAATTGCTGATGTTGTTGTCGATCTTCTATTAGACACTAATAAATCAGCAGAAGAAATTTTTGAGCAGTTAAAAATCACTTTTCGTCGTTCTCCATGTGCTATCCGTCCCAATCGCTCTTTTGAAAGAAAAAAACGCGGTTCTAACCTGCGATTGAGATTTCACAAGTATAGAAAAAGAACATAGTCTAATTTTCTTGTTTATATCTTCATTTTGACTGTCAAACCTTTATGTTTATTATATTTTTCTTAACCGAATGACATTGTCCTCTATAGGTGGGGGATGAATCGCTAGCTACCTAATACAGTGATAGAAAATTTTTAAAATTTTGCTATCGCTGTACATGATATTTTCGTAACTGAGAATAAAATTCGTAATTTTCCCGTATCTTTTTAGGGAAAATGCTTGAAAGCAAATTCAAGGAATGATAAAATTTCTTTCACTTATGAAAGAAAAATATAACAAATTAGTAAAGACTTTAGATACAAATAATCATTCAGTATTCAATCTGAATTACCACTTGGTATTGGTGGTGAAATACCGTAGAAAAGTATTGAACAAACAAATGGTAAGTCGTATAAGAGAAATAGGTGAGTACATAGGAAACAGATATCATATAAATTTCTTGGAAGTAAATCACGAGAAAGATCATATGCACATTCTATTCAAAGCCCATCCAAAGAGCGCTTTATCAAAGTATATCGGTGCTTTCAAAAGTGCATCTTCGAGACTTATCAAAAAAGAGTATCCTCATGTAAAAGAAAAATTATGGAAAGAGTGCTTCTGGTCACAAAGTTATTGTTTGATCAGTACCGGAGGAACCGTTTGAAGTCATTAAAAGTTATATTCAAACACAGGGAGAGAAAAAAAGAAAGGCAAACGGTCAGTGATAAGAGTAAAGAAGACACCTTTTCAAACGAACAAAGAAAGTCTCTCTCGTCTTTTCAATTGCAATCGAATAAGTGCCCAGGTATACAATGACTGTTTGAAAATATCAAAAGCCTATAGCAAAGATAATGGCAGGTGGATCAATAAAACACAATTGCAACAGGCAACAAAACGCAAATATCCTCTTCACTCTCAGTCGATTCAAGCTGTGTGCCATAAGTATCTTGATGCCAGAAATGCTGCACGCGAAGCACGCAAAAAAGGCTATAAAAACCGCTATCCTTACAAACAGAAAAAGTATTTTCCAACAAAATGGGCTAAAGATGGATTTTATATTGACTATGACAAAGGAAAAATTACTTTCTCTATGGGAATCAAAGATGGTAAAAGGCGAAAACCGCTTTCTGTTAAAGTCGATAAACTTCCAAGTGGTAAGATCAAAGAAATAGAACTGGTGTACAGTGGTAAATTACATTTAGCAATTACCTATGAAGATGGGTATCATCCCAAAGAAAATAATAGTAAAACTATTGCTGCAATTGATATGGGAGAGATTCACTCAATTGCAAGTGTCACTGAAAATGGAGAGTCTCTAATTATCACCGCACGACAATTGCGCTCCATCAAACGTTTGAGAAACAAAAAGCATAGTCAAATAAGAAAGAAACTCTCTCGTACTAAAAAAGGCTCTAGACGCCACCGAAAGCTGAGACGAGCCATGCACTCAATCACTAATAAAACTGACCGACAACAACAAGATATTCTCCATAAAACCAGTCACAACTTTCTCAAGTGGGCCAAAGAAAATGAGGTCAAAACGGTTGTTGTTGGTGATGTTGAGGGAGTACAACGCAACACTTCTGCTCGTAAAAAAGCAAATCCCAATAAAAAAAGACGTCGACGTCAAGTCAGTCAAAAACTCAGCCAATGGTCTTTTGGCATTCTCCTCACTTACCTTGCATACAAACTAGCTGCTAACTCTATTGAGTTAGTTTGCCGAAGCGAAGCATACACTTCTCAGACATGTCCTGTCTGTCACCGGAAAAAGAAACCTTCTGGTAGAGTATATCGTTGTCACTGTGGTTATCGCGAGCATCGTGATATTCATGGTGCTAAAAATATACTATCGCTTCACAAATATGGCTCTATCCAAAATTTGGAGATAGATGTCAAACAAATAACGTATCTACGGCCTGCCGCTTGCGGCAAAAAGTAGTAGAAAGCTCTGTTCCGAGCCTGTAGGAGAGTCCGGTAACCATCCCTGATTCATTTGTACTACAGTTGTCAGGAGTACTGATGGAATGATGCGCATCCTTCGTGGATGAGGTTGTTCTTGTGGATGACCGTCTGTGATTACTTGATGTATACTCCTTGAAATCTCTTGCTTTTGGAAGCCCCGGCTTCTTCAAGCCGGGAGGGTTCACTGTCCTCCAAAGCAAAAACACGTTATAATGAAAAAAATGCTAATAAAATAGAGACTCATAGAAAAAATCGTTCGAGGAGAAAACAAGTGGGGTCGGAGCTACTCAATAAACAGTGGAAAAATTACATAATCATAGAAGAAATAGGTCGCGGTGGCATGGGTGTTGTTTACAAAGCGCAACAACTTTCTCCTCAACGAGTTGTTGCCATCAAATTTTCTCAGGCAAATTCTTCTGCGAAAAGTAACCGGCGTTTTCTCCGCGAAATGAAAGTGTCTGCCCAATTACAACACCCTGGTATCCCCAAAGTATTTGACGCGGGAATTGAAAATAATCACAAGTACATCGTTATGGAGTATATTTCCGGCCATCCTTTGAATGTGTACTTACGCAAAAACGCGTTATCGCAGCAGCAAAAAATAGACATATTCTTGCAACTTTGTGCGACACTTGATTATGCACACCGCCAGGGTATCGTTCACCGTGACATTAAGCCTGCCAATATTATTATCGATCATTCGGGGAAGCCGTATGTGATTGACTTTGGTTTGGCAAAGCAAATAGACAACGAGCAATTCGACCTAACCAAAAGCGGTGAAATTATTGGAACACCTAATTACATGGCTCCGGAGCAAATCTCGGGGAAACGCTCGCGAATTGATCACCAAGTGGACATTTATGCTTTGGGGGCAATGCTCTATGAAATGCTTTGTGGTAAATTGATGATTGAAGGTAGCAACATTTTTGAAGTGGCGTGTCGTATACAAGATGGTAACTACCTTGCTCTTTTAGAAGTAAATCCAGAGTTAGACAAAAATCTACAGGTCATATGCAACAATGCCACACACCACAATAAGCGTTACCGTTATACAACGGTAAAAAGTTTGATGAACGATGTCGAAACGTTCTTGTGTGGTGGAAAAGTAAAAAACAATTATTCTTTGCCCACATTTTTATTGCTCGCTAGTTCTGTGGGTCTATTGCTGATGGGTGTTTGGTTTTTATTTAGCCATAATCGACCACAAACAATCGAATTGAGCGAAAAAGACAAAAAACGCCGCCAACACTTCCAAAAAATAGTCAAAGCCCTACGTAACGAAGCTCCTCTTCCTGGACAAGATATACAAAAATTAACTCCACAACAAAGGTTTGAAGTCGCCAAAGTTCTTTACCAAGAGCAACGCTATAAAGAATCAAAAAAAATACTCACAACACTAAAAAAGTCGGAGGAAACAACATATTATCATGGGCTTATTTTTTATCAAAGGCGTCAATACAAACAGGCACAAGCGTCTTTTCAAAAATTAGTTACCGCCAAACCCCAAAACGCAAAATACAACTACTACTTAGGTATATGCTATCTACAACAACAATTTGTTCCCCGTGCTCTTCAATGCTTTTTAATCGCCATAAAAGACTTTCAAGATGATATTTCCTTACTTGAACTCATTGCAAAGATCTATCAACAAAACAATGACGTTGACAAAGCCGAAAAGTATTGGAAGCGTTGTGTAGAGCTGTCACCGAGTGTTAGTAAATACATGGTTGCCCTAGCAAAGATCAGCTTACAGAAAAAGAAGTACTACCATGCGTTCACCTACCTGAAAAAGTCTTTTTTGCTAGGATATAATCCTCAGGCAATGGAGTTAATGCAAAAAATCCCTTACTACGAGCCACGTTTGCGCAAGATGTGTTTCCACACACTAATGCATGAAAGTATTATAGAAAGGGAAGCCAAACGCCCGGACTTCTACACGAATTTATGGATCAGGCTAAGGAAACGTTATCAGCAATCCTACATTTCTTGGCAAGAGGGAACAAAAAACGCCAACGCTTCAATCAAGAATTTTTTAATCCCCATAAAGAATAAAGAATTACGTTATACGGTAACAAAAGCGTTGTCTAGCTTGCGATATAGTAAAACGTTCGATAAAGAAATGCAAAAAGCCTTTGATTCGAAAAAACTATCGCCGCAAAGTGTCCAATTTTTTCTGCAAATACAAAAAAAATTGCGCAACCTAAGAAGACGTGAACTGCGTGGACATATCCTATATCAGTTAACCTATATGCAAATTCATAACAGTTGGCACAAACTTCCGCGTATCAGCACCAAACAATTTTTGCAAATGCTGCGTAGCAAAAGCAACGTGTTCGCACAGTACTTGCTAGTAAAAGGTTGTCTACACAGCTGTGGCTTCAGACCTCTCGTGCAGATTGCAACTAACAACAAAGAGAATCCAATACTAAGAATTCTATGCTGTGCCATTTTGCGCGAAAACTATCTCGCAGCCAAGATAGATATTTTTTCTACATTGCCAAATATACAAATCAAATCTGATCGTCAAAGGGAGTTTTTACAAGTTGTCGTCGCACAAAACATGTATGTTCGTCACGAAGCCAAACGAAAAGATACCTACTACCGATACGAAGACGAGAAAGGCACACAACTTCCCCTAGCAGAAAAAAAATTATTACTATTTTTACTGCGACAAAAGTCTTCCCGAGTAGCTCTATCAGCGGCAACGAGTTTGCATGGGCTTTTGGGAAAATCTATCTTACGCGAAAATCCTAAAGTACGGGACATTATTGTATCAGCAATTCAGTCACAAGACATCCATCAGTGTGCTTTTGCAAACTATATGTTTTGGGGAAGTCTTCATCTACAGAAAAATGAAGAATATCTTCCCTTATATAGAAAAGCGTTACTACATCCCAACAATAGTATACGCGAAATAGTGCTTTCCTATCCACGAACCTTCCGCTATCAAATACCAAACCTACTCAATGAAATTGACGATTGTCTACAATCTTCTTCGGACAAAGTACGTCTATCAGCTCTGTTCATGTGGACTCTTTCTCCCAATCGCAAAACTGTCATTTTTAACCACCCTGTGTACAAAAAAAATTATGCGTCATTCACGGATGTGGAACACAGTTTTAGTGTAATTTTATTTTTTACCAAACTTTTTGGCGGCATACAAAAAGTAAAAAATCCCCAAGCTATCATGCATGCACTATCTTTTTTTAAGCAACTCAAACAACAATTGCATACATTTCCTCCCTTGTCGCAATGTACAATATCTTACACTCTATCCATGCTGGGTATACATCCTACCATAGCGGAAATCAGCAACAAAAAAGATCCATACCTGCTGTCATACTTTATTTACCAATTGCACCAAGAACTTAACATTTCTCAAGAATTCCAAATACCGTTTATACAAAAACAAAGTAGCGGTGAACGAAAATATATGGCGCAAAAATTTATTCATCACAAAGACAACCGCATACGCATGTCGGCACTTAGCACCTACATCGCTTTTACTTCAGAAAAAGAACGTCACAAATGGTATAACAAAGCTTTTAGCTCTCAAGACATACATCTTCGTAAGGGTGTCGCCCAAGGGTTTTATTTAGCGGTGATCACTTTTTGGACACAAAACAATAAAAACCATAAATTCGGGCAGGATTTAGCAGAACAATCCATAGATTCGCTGTTGTATCAAAATATTTCTCGTTTGGAAAACTTCATACAACACAAAAAACAAAAGTTTCCCAAAAAATACGAAAAGATCAAAAAATGGATCACAAAGGCGCATACACTAGATCCCAAAAACGATCTATACATTTTTATTTTAGCGCTATGTGAGTCTCCAGATCAAAAAATTGAAAAAATAACGCAAGCCATACAACTAGACAAACAATACCGCGCGGGTCATTTACAAGATTTATACACATTAAAACTCCTAGACACGCTAATTGCACAAGGTGATGACAAAACAATATATAACCATCTACAACAAATAAAAATTACCTCTCCATTTTTAACCACTCACATAGGTAAAATTTTCTACACCTTAAAGCAGTATCCTCAAGCATTAGAAATGTATGAAAAAAACTTTCTCATTCGCTCAACAGAGTATTCACCATTTAAAGAAGTTTTCACACAACATCTACAAATAGTACGCGCCTACATTCAGTTGAATGATCTATTTATGGCAAAAACCATGCTGGAATATATGTATCAATTATATCGGCGTGAAAGATGGAGATATGAAAACATAAGTCGTGAGGAATTTTTAGAATTGGTAAAGGGTAGTCACCCAGATATTATGGAACAATTGAAATAAGAGTTATTATTATATTGACGGATGTGGCACGAAAACGCTTAGAAAATCGTATTAAAGTTTCCCCCGGTTGTCATTCCTGCGAAAGCAGGAATCCACAATATAAAATCGACTTGTAAACGCCTGGATCCCTGGTCAAGCCAGGGATGACAACCTGGGGTGGATTCAAAAACCTAGCCCTAACGGTGCTTGAGAGGACTCTAAAAACTAGACTATCTCGTATTCACTACGAGATAATCCATATAGTTAATGATCGACAAACTTACTTATTCAACAAAAACTTTTGCATAAAGAGTATCGCTGTGTACTGGTAGTAGTTAGCGTTTTTCTTCTTGCGGAACCCGTGGCCTTCATCCTTTGCCAAGAAGTACCAAACTTCCCCACCGTTTTTGCGAATCATCTCCACCATTTGTTCACTTTCGCTCACCGGAACACGAGGATCGTTCAACCCTTGTGCAATAAGCATGGGCTTACTGATTTTGTATGCTTGGGTTGTCGGAGAAATTTTCATCAAAAATTCCTTCATTTTCGGATCTTGTTCGTCGCCGTACTCGGCGCGACGTAAATCGCGACGGTACTCTTTGGTATTGGTCAAAAATGTCACAAAGTTACTTATCCCAACAACATCGATACCAGCACTCAAACGATCGTTAAAATGAATCATGGACGCCAAAACCATGTAACCCCCATATGATCCTCCGGCAACTAAAACTTTTTTGCTGTCGAGTTCAGGTTGTGCGGCAACCCAATCGAGGAGCTTGCCAATATCTTTTACCGAATCTTCGCGCTTATAACCATTGTCTAGCTTGAGATAGCTCTTACCGTATCCTGCGGAACCGCGAACGTTCGGAGCAACTACTGCCACGTTCAATTCATTTAAGTAATATTGAATACCTGAACTAAAACGCGGACGATACTGGCCTTCTGGTCCCCCATGAATCAAAACCACTACAGGAAAAGGACCTTTACCTCGTGGACGGTAATAAAATGCAGGAATTTCCCGTACTTTGTCTCCGAATTTGTCAAACGTTGGGTAGTGAATTAAAGTTGGTGTAACAAATTTATCGGTATTGAGACCTCCCACTTCACTATGCGTCCAGCGTTGTAAACTTTTGTCTTTCAAGTTATAAGAAAATATATCTCCTGGCGTTTGTGGAGTATTAATCGTCAACGCGAGATTTTCCCCACTGTTGTCAAAACCAAGGCCACCAATTGTTCCCACGGGAACGTTTACCTTACTTCTTTCTTGCGTTGTCGTATTATAAATGTACACTTGGGTCATACCATTTTCGTTGGTGGTAAATGCGACACTATTTGTTTTGCTCACCGTAACACTTTGAACATCCCACAAAATGTCTTTTGTTAAACTAGTGAATGTTTTACTTTCTAAGTCGTAGTAGTACAATTGACGAAACTCACCGGCAAAGTCAGAAGTCAGATAAATTCCTTTGCCATCCTGCGACCACACCGCATCGCCATAGCTTATTTTTTCCTCAGAAGGGTTGAGTTGTTGTGATTCTCCAGACACCATTTCATGAATGTACAATCGCGACTCGTTGATGGAAATATATTCGAGAATTAAAAGCTTACTATCATCCGGCGACCAACTAAGAGGAAGGCGAAGTCCCTTACTTTCCATCGTCATATACTGTTCTTTTGTTGCAGCAACATGGATATAGATATCCGAATCGCGTCCGTTGCGCTGTGTCGAATAAAAAGCAAACGCATCGCCTTTATTTGACCACAACATGCCACTATTACGCGATTTGCCATCTGTGATCATTTCGTACTTTGCGGTATCGAGATCGAAATGAAAGATTTGGTAAAACTCTGACCCACCAACATCTTTGCTAAACGCCACTTGCCCATTAGAACTTACAGCAGTACCGCGTACAGGTTCTGCGAAAAATGTAACTTGTTTACGCGCTCCCCCTGGCTTTTCCACAACATGCAACTGAGTAGTTTCGGCAAAACGCGTCGCAATGAGCATTCCCTTATTGTTTGGCAACCATCCACAAAATCGTGCTGAACGCGTATTCTCATAACGTAAGCGGCTATCAATCAGTTGCTGCGGAATCTCAGGTACATTTTCCAGGCGCAAATTTCCTTCTTCACGCACTCTTTGAACCTGCGCAAAACACAGCGAAAAAAATATCGCTATACTAAGTAAACATAAAAACTTTCTCATGATATATATTCCTATTTTCGATTTTTAAAAACAAACCTTTTGGCTTTCATTTCAAAACGCGGCAAACTTCCACGCGAAACAACCTCTACTTGCACGCGAAAGTGTAATTTATTTTGAATTATTTCCGACAATTTTTCCATAATTTCCGCTACTTCACACTCTACTTTAATCGTAATCTCCGTCATTTCCTTCACATTGACAATCTCGACCTGGAACTCTTCGATCTCGGCAAATTCACGCACAATATTTTCAATGGCAGAAGGGTACACGTTATTACCACGAATAAAAATCATATCGTCCTTACGTCCCTTAATACCACCTACCATACGACAAAATGTACGCTTACAAACACAGGTTTCGTCCGTCAAAACAGCCAAGTCCCCGGTTCGATAACGAATAAGCGGACATCCCCAACGTCCAAGATTCGTAAGTACCAATTCACCTTCTTCTCCAAAAGGCAAAACCTCCAATGTCTCAGGGTGAATAATTTCGGGAATGCACTCCGTTTCCAACAAATGCGTGTATCCAGGATTTTCCACACATTCAATTCCCAGTGAACCAATTTCCGTCATCCCCGTATGATCAAATACCCGCGCATTCCAACCGCGACTCAACGTCTCACGCAGTGGTCCCACAGCTCCCCCTGGTTCTCCGGCGACAACCAGGGCGCGTACTTTCGAACTGGCTACATCGATATTATTCTCGCGCGCTACCTGTAAAAGTCGCATAGCATACGTTGGCGTACAGCAGAGGTACGTTGCCTCGTTGTCAAGGATCGCGCGTAAACGCGCAACACTACTCATTCCCCCACCGGCAATGCACCGCAGCCCCAAACTCTGTGCTCCTTCAAACCCTGCCCAAAAACCAATAAACGGTCCAAAGGAAAACGCAAAAAAAGCCACGTCATCTTCGCGAACTCCCGTTGCATGGTAAATCATACGCCAACATTCGAGAAACCACTGCCAATCTTTAGCGGAATCCAATATCTTTAGCGGCACACCCGAACTACCACTTGTTTGATGAAAACGCACGTAATCACATACAGGATATGTAAGAATGGAGCCATATGGCGGGTAAGCTTTTTGATTTTCGAGTAGCTCCTGCTTAGTCGTGAAGGGTAGGTTTTGTAGTTCTGAAAAAGAAGAGAGTTGAAGCTGATCACCAAATTTTTCGCGGTAAAACGCATTGCGCGGTAAAATTTCACGCAACATCACATTTAATTTATCTAATTGAAGTTTTCGCAATTCTGCACGTGGAAGATATTCCTGTTTTGACTGTTGCATATTTGTCACCGTTGAGATTTGTTTTATTTGGTTAAAGACGAATTTGTGTAGGATATAGCATAATTACACCATATAAAATTCATCAATCTTTTACACAGTGCGTGTAGGTGCGGACCTTGTGTCCGCCCGTTCCCTCAAATACAGATAGATAAACTTATCAAACGCCACCGCCCCACAACACAAGATATTTGTATGTATTTTAGCAAAAATCCTACATTGAAAAAATAAATAAACAATAACAATACAGTTACGATTTATCACAATTCTCACGACATGTAAAATCTTTGCCGGATTGAAAAACTTTTTATATAATAAACGGATACTTACAAATTTGATTTAGAATGGGGAAAAAATGCAGAAGTTTATTTTCGTAGTCGCTATGGTAGCGTGGATATACGCACAAAATATCCATAATGACTACAACATGTTTGTCGTTGACGACACACCCAAAAACCCGGCCTGGGTTCATGTCGCCGATTTAGACAACGATGGTCACGATGAACTAGTGGTTTCGGTCTTCGCCGATTCAAGCCCTTTGGGAGCTGGTTTTGTTTCCATCTATAAAAGGCAAGACGGCATCAATAAATGGCAAAAATTTTACCTTCCTGGCTCAGAAAACATTGCCTTTCCCAACGATACGACAATTATTGATATCGATGGTGACAACGATTTAGATATCATTCTTCCGTCAGGATTTTTAGCCACAGCGCCTTATCATTCCGGCGCACTACGTTGGTTCGAAAACCTTGGGCAAAACAAGTGGAAGACACATGTTATTTGCAAAGAACAAAAGCTGTTCTACCACTATGTTGCATATGAAGATATAGATAACGATGGAATACACGATATGGTGACCGTTGGTGAGTTCAAAGGCCTCACGGGAGAAAGTGAAGCCAAAGTTCAGTTTTTCAAAGGCTTAGGCGAAGCTAAATTCGCGCAAAAGCCCACCACTATTATGAACTCATGCCTTGGTAGCATTCCCACATTGCGAGACCTCGACAATGATGGTGATTTAGACATCATTAGTGCCCAATATTTTGCCAAAGGTGCTTCCGCCGCTTGGCTAGAAAATAAAGGTTCTGGCAAGTGGGAAAAACATATCATCGAAAACGGCGTAGGACCTTGTATTCAACTGAGCATTATCGACAATCTTTGTCACAATGGTCAAACAATGGCGGTATTGTCCAATCACGTGAATACTCACGATCAGCCAAAGGGACCGACAGAAGGTATTTTTATGTACGAAGTCCCTAGTGATTATAAGAATTTAACCAAACCATGGTCGCGTAAACTCATATCAAAAGGTATTAAATCACGTCCATCTCCGTGGGGAGCACCACAAGCAGCCCCAGGTGTTTTTCAATGCGGTGATGTCACCGGAAACCATTTGCAAGATATTGTTGTTTCTGGCGATGGAGATTCGCGAATCTTTCTTTTAGAGCAAACTCAGCCCGGACATTTTGAAACAAAAGTGCTAATGGACAACATGGCTCAGGCAGGCGTGGCAGTTGCCGACTTAGATGAAGACGGTATTTGCGAAATCATTGTTTCCAGCTACGAGCATAACAAAATTGTTATTTTGCAAAGAAGTATGGAAAAGGTTATTGCGCGTATCACCAATGAATTTCGCCAACAAGGACGCGATATTGAATTTATCTCGGGAAAAGTGCGAACTATCCCCAAAATGCCAGAAAAATTGGGCAATGGCGGTGTCGTAGAGTACAAATTATTATACCCAGGAGGATCGAAGCGTGCCGGTTACATTAAACATGATCTTGTCGGAGGACACGTTTATGTAACAACAGTAGGCTTTAGCTTAGAAGGGACGTATCACATTTGGCAAGAAGTCAATCCCACTCCTAGACCAAAAATAGAAGTCAAAAGTAGTTTCTTCTACTCCCCGGAAGGTGGCTCGGTAAAAGTGGGAAATGGAAAAGTACGCAGTCACCTTGTGGCATTTACAACTGTAGGCAAAATGTGTAAACAAAAAATTATCGGTGGATACTTATTCATTAATCCCATCTGGGGAAGTGCAAGTGGCCACTATTTTATTTTTCAGGAAGCGATCGAAGCTAAATAACTTTGTCCACAAATAAAAATTTGAGAGTAAAGAAGAACCACTGTGAAGAAAAAAGAAAGGCAAGAAAAGGCGAAAAATTTTATCCTATTGCTAGAAAAACAGATAAAAGGTGATGAAACGGTAAAGAATCCGATACAAGTTCTTGGCCAATCTTTCAAATTAGGCTCGTGCCTCTATGTAGTATACAAAGAATGGCTAGAAGCATTCTCGTTTCAGCCGGGACGCAAAGACATCTTGCCTTACATTTTATCCTTGGTAAAAAAGATACTGGAATATAGAAGAGATAGCATTTCATACCTTTACGATGAAGAGGAGTGGAGAGAAGTTGTAAATCTTCGTGGTCCTATAGTAAATGTTACGATTAAGAAATGCAAAGCTTGCTCTAGAAAATACACAGAGATGGGTACAAGTGGATTTTATCAGGCGTATGTTTTGGTTTGTTCGAAATGTGGGGATGTTTATTTAACACCAGATCTCGGCGAAAAACCAATAGATTGTCCTGGGTGTAACGGAGTGATTAGCAAAGGTTGCGGTTGTCCACATTGTCATAATAAAGAGGGATCTGAGACAGTTGATGAAATCTCTCCCTACGAGTATTTTTATTATCATAAATTTACAAAAGCGCCCGGATTGTAGTTAAATACCGTATACATAAGCCAACCGCTTTGTGCCCAAATTTTGTATCAAAGTCGTTATATTCCACCATTCTCCGTTAAACCTCTTCATAGAAGTAATAATCGCGACAAAAATAGTAATCCAATGCGGCCATCACCACATAAAAGCCGAAGATCAACAAGCTAATGTATTGGTAACTGATCCCAGAAAAACACAACATCAAGAATAAAAAAACCGCAGAGCCGACATTTAGGCTTAGCCACACTTTAAAAATGGTAACATGTTGAAATTTATGTAATGCACACGACAAAAATGCCCACACCACATCGATAAGTGACAACACCAACAATGCATAAACAAAACTTCGCGGACTACTAATAAAACGCGCGATAATACAAAAATTCATGAGAATAATAATGTGGAAATAGAAATTAATCATAAACTGCGCAGGAGATTCGCGACGAGGTTTTTCGTGGTAGATGGTAATGCCGTGATAAAAGCGCGCAGCGGTAATTAAAAAGGTCGCAAAATTGACATAGGTATAAAACTTAGCCGATTTGCGCAAAATAAGCTCAATACCAAATTCGATTGACAGACCAATCAAAATTGCAAATAACGCTAAAGACGCCGTTCGCGCAGCGACATCATACGTTTTGTATGTTCTTCTTCTTACCATCCTGTTAATCCTGTCAAAAACCCGAGCGCCGATAGGAAATGAATGTATGTTTTGCGGCCATTGGTTTTCTTTCTGTTTTTGTGTTTAGGTATTCTTAATTCGCTTGCTTTGTGGGACAAAAATGCTGAAATCACAAAGCAATGGTGAGGGCATCAATATGAATAAGTAGTAAAGAAACGTTTATCTATAAGTATTTGAGGGAGCGGGCTGACACAAGGTCAGCCCCTACAACGCACTGTACTTTAGGTAGATTATTTTCATGCGAAAATACCTGCGTGTTATTTCAACAAACCCATCATTTCCGTGTTTTTCTCTTCTTCAGCAATTTGTCGTGCGGTTTTGTCTTCGCCATTTTTTTTGTTTAGATTCACCTTTGCCACAATCAAAAGCTGCACGATTTCGGCGTTGTTATTGTGCACGGCTATGTGAATGGGGTAACTGCCGGCGCTGTCGGGAACGTTTATATCGGCTCCGGCAGCGATTAGTCTTTTGACTACAGCGGCGTCTTCATTTTTTACGGCAATTACCACTGGGGAGCCTTCTAGCACTACGGACATGTTGACATCTACTTTCGGAAGTAAGTACTCTATCGCATCCATGTTGCCATCACTTACTGCGCGAACGAATGCGTTGTCATAGTCGTGCTGGTTCTGCAAATTTTCATAGCCACGTGGTGCGAAAGAGCATGAGGTGGCGATTAGTGCCAGAATAATACATAACGTGCGCATGATGTCTCCTATAAAAATGAATCGCGTTTGTACACGTCTTTATCCCAAACGCCTTTGACTTTAACAGACTGGTCAGATTCGTAGATAATGCCATGACCGTGTTTTTTGTCGTCTTTAAACTTGCCAACGTACTTTTCGCCATTGGCCCACATGAACGTCCCATGGCCACTTTTTTGGTCGTCTTTGAATTTACCTTCGAACTTATCACCATTGGCCCACATGAATGTTCCTGGACCGTTTCGTTGGTCATCTTTAAATTTGCCTACATAAATATCACCATTGGCCCACATATAGGTCCCTTGGCCATTTTTTTGGTCATCGCGAAATTGGCCTTCATATTTGTCGCCTTCGGCGGTGGTTAGTGTACCTTCGCCATTTTTACGACCGTCTTTAAAGTCACCTATGTACTTATTGCCTCCCGCCCAAGTGAGCGTTCCATGACCGTTCATGCCATTGTCTCTAAATTCGCCTTCGTAGATATTGCCATTGGGCCAGATAAATGTGCCTTTACCTACTTTTTGTCCGTCTTTGAATTCACCTATGTAACGCTCACCTTTGTGAGTAAAGGTTCCATAACCAGTTCTCTCACCGTTGTAAAAACTTCCTACATACTCATCACCGTTGGGCCATAGATACATTCCTTGGCCCACGATATTCGCGTTGCGAAATTCACCTGTATATTTTTCGCCGCTATTCCATACAAATGTTCCGTGCCCGGTGCGTTCACCGTCGTGAAACTCACCGCTGTACTTCTCGCCGTTGGCAAACAATAAGGTGCCGTGACCTGAGATCGTGTCGTTGGTGAATTGCCCGGTGTATTTATCACCTATCTTTTTGGCATCACCGTTTCCCCAAACGTATGTCCCCCAACCGTGCCTTTGGTTGTCTTTCCATTCACCAACGTATTCCGATCCGCATGCCCAAGTCATACGCCCGCGACCATTTTTCTTGCCGTTTTTTACTTCACCTTCGTACTTGTCGCCGTTGATCCATACAAACGAGCCTTGTCCATGAGGTACACCATCGTACCATTCGCCTTCGTAGACTAAGTTTTTTCTCTTGTATAGAAACTGTAATTTACCGCCGTAGAAAAATTCGCATTTACCGCGGGCAATGGGTTTTCCTTCTTTTAGTTGTCCCTCATATAGCGCTTTGCATACCGCGTTTCCTTCCCAAAAAGAAGTGTCTTGCAGCCACGTCTTTAAATGCTCTTTCTCGAACAAATCACAGCTGTGTTCGGCTTTTTTTTGTTGTTCGTCAGCGTCTAGTTCGCGGAGCTTTAGAGTTAGTTCTTCGTTTTCTTTTTGTTTTTCGGCCAATTGTGATTTGAGCTTCGCTTCTGCTTTGCTTAACGCTTCGTTTTCTTGTTGTAATTTGGCGACGGCTTTATTGAGCTGGTTTTCCTGACGCTGGAACTGGCGATGTTTGACAATACCTTTGATGCGTGTTTGGATTTGCTTGGTACTTTTCGCGTACAATTTTCCCACGTAAGGAATGTGATGTAGACCGAAAAGTAATTGTTCGCGATCATCGGGAAGATTTTTGATCTGTTGCCCGATGTAGTCGTCGTAGCATTTTATGCATTTATTGAGTATTTTCGACATGTAGATGCTGGCACAACGTTTTCCTGGGTCGGGATTCAAACATTTGTTAATGAGTTCTGTTAGTAGTTTCTTTACCTCTTGTGGTGCCCCAGGAAATGCAGGGTAGATACGCGCAGTTCGTTTTAAATCTTGCAATTTATAAACGAAATTGGGGGTATCATAGAACTCATCTACTAAAGAAAAATCATGGGGGATACGTCCGTGGAAAATTTCATAGAGAATAACACCTACGCTAAAAATATCTGCCGAAAAATCAGCGTTATGTGAAGATTGCAGCGATTCAGGGGCAATGTAATAGTAGGTTCCCATCACCTCCCCTTGAGTGGTCAAAGTAAGAGAAAAATCATCTTTGGCCAATCCAAAATCGAGAATAGTAATATGATCATCATCTCCCACCATCGTGTTTTCAGGTTTCAAATCGCGATGTACGATTTCCATAGAACGCATTTCCTCAAGGGCAGAGGCGTAGTTTGCGGCGATGGCGAGTTTGCGTGAAAATGGCAGAACCACATCATTTTCATTTTCTAAAAGTTGTTGCAGTGTTCCCCCTTGAATGTAATTCTGGATGATGAATTTACGGCCAGCAATTTCAAGCTCTTCCAAGACATGAACAAGGTGTTTGGCTTTGTGTTCAAAAGCGCGTTTTCCCAAACGTGCTTCTTCGGAAAAGCGCTGTGCAGATCCTGATTGCAAGACTTTTACAACTACTTTACCTTTTGTTTCTTGGTCTTCGGCAAGATAAACTTTCCCCATAGCTCCCTGGGCAATAAATTTTTCCACTTTGTAGCGTTTGGCCAACACGAGTAGATTGTTGCACTTTAGACACCATGTGGCATGTTCGGGATTTTTTGCTTTGCATTTATTGTTATAACACACGATGTTCATAGATTTTTCCTAACAGGCAAAACAGGTTTAGTCATAGCGTCGAGACGCATATTGTAGCAAATTTGCGACATTTCGCGTAAAAATTTTTATTGTAAAAATTATGTGGATAGTGCACACTGAATACTAGGTGCGCAAAGATTACGTTCTCGGTCCTATACCGTTTCCTAAAGCTTTGCTTCATTCATCGGAAACGGGATCAGAGTCGGGCTCGATATTGAGTGGGTACAATATTTTACTTTTTTCCAACTTCACTGCGATTATTTACGTATACTTAAATAACCACTCTTTGTAAAACGATCTCAATAGAAATCAAAGAAACGCTTAGCTGACATACAGATTGATGGTTAGGGGTTTCCCTAATTTCACGGCATAGCGATTAAGGTAGGAGAAATTTATGCAAAAAATATATATAGTTTTGTTGGTAGTGTTTTCGACTATATTGTTTGCGAAGGAACCAATAACTGATATTAATCTTGTGTCTAAGAAAGTGCAAGAAATAAGAGACTATGCAATTGCCCGTACTGTGGGAATTCGCATTATTATTGGTGACCGTCAAGGATATGGATCGGGGGCCTTGGTATCTTCAGATGGGCTTATCATTACGTGTGCCCACGTTGTGGAACCTGGAGATTCTCTTGTTGTTGTCACTTCTGATGGACGTGAATACCCGGCGCAAAAATTAGGATTAAACTCCGTCAACGACTACGCGTTAATCAAAATCAAAGGTAAAGATTTTCCCTATTTTGAATACGGAAACTCTGACCAACTAGACATGCTTGAATGGGTTGTCGCTCTCGGACATCCTGGTGGTCCGTACTTCGATGATCAGCCAGCAGTTGCTTGTGGTCGAATCCGTGGCTTTCACAAGAAACTCCCTATCCAAATGGGCGTAAAATTTTACGATGATGCGATTCAAACAGATGTTCCTATTTTTGCGGGAAACTCTGGTGGACCACTGATTGATCTCGACGGAAAACTCATAGGCATCAACGGTGCTATTATGCTGGTAAACGAACTCGCTTTTTCCGTTCCCATCAACGAAATTGTCACCGATCTAGAAACAATGACCGCTGGACGCAATGTAAAAGGACGTTCACCGGGAAATATATTCGACGTCTTCATGGAAATGCAGGAAGATTTATCTCCTGACGATATGATGAAGGCTTTTGACAAAAGCCCCATTGGCAAACTATTCAAAATGTTTAGCGGTACACAACAAATGCCCAAGAAAAAACCAAACCTTGGTATTGTTGTGCGCGAAGTAGAACCAGCAGGTCTACAAGTTACCCATGTAGAAGTAAACAAACTTGGTTCTCTTGCCGGTTTACGCACCGGAGATGTCATCACTCGCGCAAACGGAATCCCCCTACAACTACGCGACGATCTAAAAAGTATTGTTGCCTCAGCCCCGCGCACTGGAAAAGTGTTTTTGACATTAAAGCGCGACGGACAAAAAATACGCATACCAGTCTTCATTTCTTCACAGTCTTATTCACGCGACAACTATTTCCGTCGTCATTTCGTGTACAAAGGCTTAGAACTCATGGAAACCACCGTAAAAATTCGCAAAGGGCGCAAAGTATATGGTTACGGTGTGGTTATTTCGGAAGACGGATGGATTCTAACCGCAAATCACATACTCAACAAAGTAAAAGGTGCTGTTGATGTACAAATGCAAGATGGTACACGTCGTACGCACATTGGTGTTATTCGCGGACGCAATGGTGTCTTGGACGTAGCGCTGATCAAAATAAGCGCCGGAAAACCGCTTAAGGCAATGAAAATAGGTGACGACAAAAATGTACATATCGGCGAATGGTTAGTTTCTGGTGGAACAGCCGAAGGAATCATCAACGCCGGAATGCTCAGTGCAAAAAACAGACAAGTTTCTCACAATCGCCGTGTACCAACATTGGGCCTTTTCGGCATGTTTGGCCAACCCAATAAAAGTCCAGTACGTGCATACGACAGAGTATTTCAACACGATACCAATCTTGAAAAGAAACAATTTGGAACACCTCTTGTCAACATGAAAGGTGAACTGATTGGTCTAAACGTCGCGTATTTTTATCGTGGTACCGCTTTCGCAATCCCTATTTCATCGATTATGAAAGTATTGCCTGATTTAAAGTCTGGTAAAGTCGTTGCCGTTTCAAATCAATACAAGCCTCGTATTCCGAAAGAAGACGGCCTTAGCAAAGTATTGCGTCGCTTTTTAGGCAATGGTGAAGAGGAAGAGAAAAGCGATCCTTTAGATGATCTTCTTAAAGATATATTTGGTGGTGGTAGCAAAGAAAAGAAATCATCATCTTCAAAGGGATTCATTGGTGTACAGGTGGAAAACCATCCTCAAGGAGCCAAAGTGGCTTATGTTGTTCCTAGAAAACCTGCGCAAACAGCAGGCGTAAGAGCGGGAGACATCATTACAGACCTTGGTGGTAGTCCTGTAAAAGATGTGGAAAGTTTACTGAAGGCCGTGGGAAAATTTAAACCGGAAAGTAAAACAACCATTACCGTCATACGCGGCAACAATGAGTTCAGTCTACCGATTACGATTGGAAGTCGCTAAAAAAACATGTTCAGGGCGAACGTTCGCCCTGAAACCTATTTTTTACAAATATAAGTAAAAGCTGGTGGAACGTTTGCCCAAACAATAGAAGATTTTTTCACTTCAGAAAAGCTATGTTTTAGAAGCTGATAGAATTTTTTGCCACGAGGTAATGAAGTTCCATGTATGTATGCGAAAGAAACAAATATACCGCCGGGTTTTAAAACCTCTACTGCCGCATGCAAAATCTTTTTTTGTAAATCTTCAGGAAAAGCCGCCCAAGGAAGACCGGAAACAATACAGTCACACTGCATAACATTGTGTTTTGCCAGATACTCCTTCACATTACAAGCATCGTCGTTGTAGATAACAACTTCAGGGCAACGCTTTTTGGTTATTTCAAAGAGTTTGGGGTTAATTTCAAGAGCAATAAAAGTGGCTTCTGGAGTCTTTGTGTTGTGAATTTCTTCGGTGAACACTCCGGTGCCCACACCAAACTCAACAATTGAAGTTGCTTGTGCAACCCCCGCACTTTTTACCATTAGCCTGCCAAGTTTTTTAGAACTAGGTGCTACGGCTCCCGTATGCATGGGGTTTTTAAAAAAAGCTTTTAAAAAATCAACGGTACTCACAGAAGCTCCTTTCTTTACTAATAAATTTACATAGGACGTTTTTTAAGATACGTCGCTACATTTTTCAACGATCTTACCCACCAAACCATATTCTTTGGCTTCTGTTGCTGATAACCAAAAATCACGATCACAATCTTCGGTAATCTGATCGACATCTTTACCTGTTTCTCGAGCTATAATCGAGTTATAGCGTTCACGCAATTTGATAATTTCGTTAGCATTAATCTCAATATCTGATGCGGTTCCAAATAGTTGTGTCGATGGTTGATGCAACAAAAAGCGAGAGTTCGGTAGTGAAAAGCGTTTATCTTTTTCTGCCGCCATGTAGATAAGAACAGCAGCACTTGCACATATCCCAGAGCAAATCATGTGAATAGGAGGTGTGACAAAACGCAAAATATCATAAATAGCAAAGCCAGAATCCGCTGAGCCACCAGGTGAATTTACATACACGGTTATAGGCGCATCTTTATCATCTTCTTGCATCAGCAAACATTGAGCCGTTACTGCTCTAGCGAGTTTATCAGTAATTTCTTCGGAGATCATGATAACTCTAGCTTTAATCAAACGCCCAACTAAAGCATCTCCATCTTTTTTTTCTTTTTCTTCTTGGCTCATATTAGTTTCCTTATTTTCTAGGTTTATCACTAGCAGGCCTGATACCTGCGGATACAAATATATTTGGTACACAGAATATTAGTATGTTTACTACCTGTAGTCAAATAAATTCCCAATGTCGTCGTTATTTTTCATTGGGTTACTTTTCGTATTCAAGTACAATCTCCATCCCCATTTTCACTTGCAAGCTTTGCGCAGCATTTCCTAAATTTTGCGCAATCTCCAACAAGGTGCTACTATTGATGAGAGCTAAATGTTTTTTATATTCGCAATCACTGTAGCTGGTAACAATTTCATTTAACGACAACTGATTCAGAGTAATTTTTACTTTATGGCGATTGGCAACTAATTGATCGATAATCTCTTCGGAAATATTCGTGGTGATGTTACCAAAATGATCAACATCGATAACGCGTCCGTAAATACGACAAAGATCGGTATCCACTTTTACCGGAGGCAATGAAAATTGATGAATTTGATCATAGGGGACTTCTGGTCCTAACAGTGCAGGATCTAAGCCGCTGGCAAGATGCCCTGCCACCGGTGCAAAAATATCGCGTCCGTGAAATGTATTCGATACTTCCGATAAAAAGTACTCTTCATTGGTCACTTCGCGAATTACATCGATATTCTCGGAATCGAGTGACGATAACACGCCGTTGTCAGGTGCCAAAAACTGTTGCTCGCTTGACTGCACATACAAAATACGCCTGTTTGACCCAACGCCAGGATCGACAACAATAACATGCAAGGTGTCTTTTGGATAGTAAGGAATAATAGACGAGATCGTCAAATCCGCTTTACGAATGTCTTGTGGTGGAATGCTATGCGATATGTCAACTAGCTTTGCTTGCGGCGAGATGCTTAAAATAACTCCCTTCATCACCCCTACAAAACTATCACTTAAACCAAAATCGGTAGTTAAAGTTACAATCATGAATGTTTGTCCCAAAAGATGTATTGCAAAAAGCGTTCACAGAACGAAATTGCGGGATAAAAAGTATTTTGCGATGTTTATTTCATTATATTATCAATTGCAAAGTTTGACAACGATAATTAGCTTTGTAAAATCGACTTGTTTTTCTCGAACACTACCAGTAAAATAGCTGCAATGGTTCATCAAGTCATGGGGGCACGCTTATGAAAAAAATTGTTTGCATGTGCGGTAAAAAAATTCGCGTTTATGAAAAAACCCTGGGAAAAAATGGAAAATGCCCGCGGTGTAACAGGGTCATTACGATTTCAGCAAATATTTGGAAAAATTCTCCTGAAGTTCATGAAATAAACGACTACTCTGTTATTCGCGAAATCAGCCGTGGCCACATAGGTATCGTTTATGAAGTGATTGATAAAGAAGAAAAAAGATTTGCGATAAAAATTGCCTATTCACGTGACGAAAATGAGATGCTCGAACGCGAGTACAATTTACTCAAAGATATCTCACACAAAAATATTGTTTGTTATCACAAAATCGCCAAGTACAAAGAGCGCCTATTTGTGGTGATGGATTTTATCGATGGTAAGTCATTACAGGATATTTTACTAGGACTCCCCGGACAACTTCCCGTCATTATTTGCTTACAAATTGCACAAACACTAGCGAAAACTCTAGGCTACTTACACGCGAAAAAAATTATACACTGTAATATCAAACCATCCAATGTACTATTCACCAGTAACTATGATCTCGTAGTAATTAATTTTTCTATCGCGCATACGGCAAACAGCGATTTATTAATTCCCACAGAATTTGGTAGTAGTCCACGTTATAGTGCTCCCGAACAAAGGCTACACCGAAAAGTTCAGCCACAAAACGACATTTACTCCATCGGTTGTGTGTTGTTTGAACTTTTAACGGGGGAGTCCGTGGTGCAGGACGAAGATTTGCTCAAAAGTCAGCATATTTTTTACTCATCTCCGCACGCGATCAATGCAAGCATTCCTCAAGAAATTAACACTATTTGTCGTAAGGCAATCCACCAAGATCAAGAAAAACGTTACTCTAGTACCACACCATTAGTGTACGATATTGAAAGTTACATAGGTAACTCTTGTGACCCTCTCAGTTTACAGCTGCAAAAGTTTTTCAATGAATTCACCTTCGAAGAACCCATCCAATCCTTAAATCCCCAGGTAACCGTGGAGAATGAATTCGCACATTTTCGCATACTACAATATTTTCATCGCGATCATTACGGTGTGGTATATAAGGCCTTAGATACGCACAACAATAAGATCATCACCTTAAAAGTTCTTCTAAACGCAGATGACACAAAAAATAAAGAGTTTCGCGATACATTCCACGAGATCAAGAAGCAACGCCATCCACATATAGCAAAAATTACCTCCTACGGAGTGAGCCCACAAAAATACTATTCTACGGAATACTTATGGGGACAACCCTTAACCAAATTAATTGGCACCACAAAATATCGCAAATTGGCAAAAATATTTTATAAAATCGCCACAACATTGCATTTCATGCACGAGACTACGGTACACGGAGGTTTACACCCACAAAGTATTCTCATCACCGATGACCTTTCGCCGAAAATCATTGACTTTGGCTTAAGTTCTTTTTATTCACCACAACGTTTTCTACAAGACAGTATGCTGTGCTATACTTCCCCGCAACTACTCGAAGAACAAGTAGTAACGCAACATGACGACATCTATGCCTTTGGGGCAATTCTCTACCATCTTCTAACAAAACGTCCTCCCTTCGAAGGTGAAGACAGCACTGTAATGCGACAAATTCGAACTACCGCCGCCGTTCCGCTGTGTCAAATTAATCCAGATATTCCCAATGAGTTAGAATATATTTGCTTAAAATGCCTGCACAAAAATCCAGAAGAACGCTATGCCACGGCGGAGCTTGTCGCTCTAGACTTACAAAAATTTATGGAAAACAAACCTTTATACAATGAACCACAACGTAAAATTCCCATTGCGCGTGTAGGAGTGGCGGCGCTATTTTTACTTTTAACGGTGATCCTGGCAGTAAACCATTGGCGCAATGCACAGAAAATCAATACACTACAGCAACAACTCACCGCTAATATATATGAAAAAGCCCATACTCTTTATCAGCAAAAAAAATGGCAACAAGCACAAATTTTGGCAAAGAAAATTGCAGATATTGATAATGGAAAGTATAAAAGTGCAGCACAACATATCATGCAAAAGTCTCACATGAATCAACAATTGCAGTGGCGCATTCCGCATAATTTTCAGCAGATTAAGTTTAGTTTAAAGGGAAATGTACTTGGTGCGATGAAGGGCGAAGAATGTTTTATTATAGATTCACAAACGGGAACGATCTTACAACGGCACACCTTTGCAAAACAAATTCTCCATATTACATTTGCAGTAAACGATGAAGTAATTATCTTTCTCGCAGATAATACCTGCCAAATTTGGAACTACAAAAACAAAAATATATACAAAAAAACGCGTAATTTTCCACGTATATTGGATTGCGAAGGAAAAATATTGGCCTATGCGAAAGAACAACAATTGTGCTTATTTGATCTACATAATTGGAAAGAAATCGTCTGCTGGGACACGACATCATCGCATCTAAAAATGAGTCCTCATGGCAAATACATCGCCTTTAACGATAAAAACCATGTAGAAATATGGAATGTTGCGGAACAAGTACAATTGTATTCAGACAACAACAGTACTTGCCTTGCGCTGTCCAACCAGTTGTTCGCATTGTACAACAAAGAATATGTATCTCTTTACAACCTAGAAACACAAGAACAACTACAGCACATTTACATAAACGATTTAGTCGCGGCGAAAATCTCTCCTGACAGTAAACATTTGATGCTAATTACACGCAATACCATCAAAGTATACAATATTACATGTCGGTTAGTGGAATATCAATTCGCAAACGCCAAGGAATGTGCTTACCACCCTACCAAAAACGCGTGGGTTGCCGTGGGAAAAGATTGCAGTTATATTCACCATGAATATTCATTAACACTCACTACCGAAAAAATAGCGTTAACAAAAAGTACACCAACAAATACAATCAGAGAATTTCACCCGCACATGAAATTTTATGAGAAAGCTCCACAGAAAAATTTGGCGATTGCGATAGAGCATAATATCGCATTTTTGTGGAATACTATAGAGAATAAGGTTCTATTTAGTGTACCTATTTTCGTAGATGATATTCATATTGAAAAATGTGGTTGGTTATCAGAAACGCAGTTTGTTATGGAAACCCATACGAAAAACATTTGTGTAAATTTACATGAAATTCAAAAGCACAAAAAACAATGAGCAAACAAATTTACTGAATCAAGAATGTATTAAAATAGACATTGCTAATACGACCATTTACTTTTTCAAACATTATTTCGTTAAATTTATTTTTGATTTCCTCTTTCAACAATTTCTTATTATCATAGCCATCGATCGTTGCAATCGTTTTACTCGACAAAATCATTAGCATTACATCTGTAAGCAGTACTTGTTTCGTTTCTAAAAACGCCGCCGTTTGCGACAGATCTTCACTGTAGTATTCGATAGAAATACCAACTTTGAGATATCTCTTTCCTCCTGAACCACTTAAATTGGCGATAAGAGACGGCATGTTAAATAAGGTCTTATCTTGGGCAACGTCTTGTTGTTGCTGTTCTTTTTGCTCTGATGTGGGAATAAAAACCGCCACAAAAATATATGCAAACAAAAAAGTTCCCATCACACCAAAACCTAAAAGAACTTTGGGATTTTTTAATAATTTCTTCATTTCTAGCCCTCTGAATTAATAATCTTGGTGATACGCACGCCGAAACGATTTTCAATGGTAACAATTTCACCTTTGGCAATTAATTTGTCATTCACCAGCAAATCGATAGGTTCGTCAAGTTCTCTTTGAAGGTGTATCAAAGAACCAGGAGCCAAGACCAAAACATCTTCAATGTTCATATAAATATGGCCTAGCTCCGCAGTAACAGTGACAGGAATATTTTTTACAAAGTCTATTCCCAAATGATTATTTGCATCATTATCTTGTATTTCGATATTTGGCGCATTGATGGGAGAAACCTCTACATTCTCTTGCACCGTTTTTTGTGTTGCTGGCGCGGGGTGCTTTAATGGAGATGCCGGGTTTTCTGTTGTTGACTTAGCATCACTTGTTTCGTCGTTAGGTGTTGTCATATTGATCTCCTTCTTTGTCAATTAAAAAAACCCAACGGTGCTTGTAATTACCTATTTTTCCAGTAAACTTCGGAGTATCCTCAACATGCAATAACGCGGAGTAATTAGGTGGTCGATCTAACTTAATAACATCGCCTGGAGACAAATTAATTAACTCATCGTATGTAAGGTGCGCATTGCCAATTCTTACCGAAACGCGCATCGGAACTTTTTGTAGATGCTGTTGTAGTTCCTGATTGATGACGCGATTTTCTATCTTTTTATTTACCTTACTTTTTTCTAAATAGGTAATGGCGTCCATTGCTGAGATACACAATAATATTTCACCTTCAGGCAGAGCGCCTCCTATTTTAAATGCCAAAATCAATACATCGTTTTTATCTGAGAGGATAGAAACTAAAAGAGGGTTCGTCTCATGCTTGCGAACTACCCATGACAATTCTCCAATGTCTTTGAGTGACTTTTGAATTTCCGCCAATATCAAAGTGTTTAACCGTGCAACAAGACCTATTTCAATAGAAGTAAACTTAACTTCTTGCGTAGAAGAAGCGTCATCTGCTCCCAAAAGACGTTCAATAATAGCCGACATAGTAAACGTATTGTGTACCAACAAAGAAAAATTTTGAAATGTAGGCTCTTTTAAAATTTGAATAGAACAATGTGGTGGTAGGCCTGTAATAAATTCTTTGTACGATGGTGTGGAAACCCCTTTCCATTCTATCTCTACTTCCATATGCAAATATTGCTTGATGAACATTTGAATTTTCTGAGCACACAAATCGCCTATTTGATGTAGCAAATCAAGATATTGACGCGACAATTGCGCTGAATCGGGTATATATCTTTCTACGCGAGAGGCATCCATATGATTAGCATCCATATTAAAACTCTTCAAAAGAAATTTCGACCATTTGTTTATCAGAAGATAGACCTGTTTTCGCCATGGGGCGCATCTGCTCCATTTTGATATCGTATTTGTACAAATATTTGGTAATTGCCAGCGCTCTACGAAAGGCAAGTTTGAGGTTCTCTTCCGGAGAGGAATACTCTTGGTGTGAATAACCAATAATGTTAATCATTTCCTTCGTTTGCATTTTTTTCACTAAACTTTGCAAAATATTTTTTTGTTGTTTTGTTAATACGGCACTTTTTTTTGCAAACTTAGGAAGAAAAATTTTTGTGGAAAACCCTCGTTCAAATTGCTTTATGCGTGTACCTGTAATTGTCGGCAGTGGTGATAATTCTTTGTTCTCTTCCTCTTCTTCATTTTGTTTTCCGGGAAAAGGAGGAAATTTTGGCTTTTCCGAACTTAGATTTACCGGTTTATCCCCGGAGGTGGTAATGCCTGGTAATCCCATAGAATCTATAGCGACGTTAAAGGCGTCTATTCTTTCTTTTACAACGCCCAACTGACGTTTATCGGCATAGCTGTACAACAAAATGAAAAATGTCAGTACAATAGTCATCATATCGGCGAATGACGTCATATATGCGGGTACTGGTACTTTTTCAAAACTTTTGTTTTTTGCCATTTTATTCCTTGCTAAAATTCTTTAGGCTGTTCGTTCCATACCACAATATCCACCGTGGATTTTTTTTTGTTCAAAAAACCATCTGTTGGAAAACAACTCGCAATGGTTAGGCGGTTGGGATTGATTTTGTGACGTACAAAATAATTCCAAATTTTATATCCACGTTTTGCCGCCACAACGTAAACTTGCGATTTCTTTTTCACGCTGCGTGGATACGCATAGCATTTTATGGTAATTTCATTGTCTGTATGTTTTATAAACTCGGCAATGGAATCTAATATCTCGTAAGATTGTTTGGACAACTTCGTTTCATTTCGATGAAAGTAAATCTGCGTTTTCAAGAGCAAATACTTATTGTACATCGTCTCATCAATGGGCACTTTGGTTTCTAACTGAATAGGGTTTCCCTCTTCACCTTGGTAGGGCCCTGGAACTTCACTGTGTCTTTTCGAAGGACTTTTGATAAAAGCGGTCGTACGACTTTGTACACTAGAGCTATCGCGTTTAGGTTCACGTAAAACCCCTATCGAACCTTGTAGTGACCCTCTTACCAATTGAAATTCCTTCGAGTCGAATGCCGAATATGTAAGTAGCAATACAAAAAACGTCACCAACAGCGATATGATGTCAGAAAACGTGACTACCCACTCGGGAGTTTCCGGACCACCTCCCATATCTATTTTTTTTCTGGGTCTTCTTCTATTTGTCATTGTTGTCATCCAATTGATAGCGTTTACGTGACGGCAAGAATACTTTAAGGCGTTCTTTCATAACAAACGGATGTTCTCCAGATTGGATTGCCAAAATACCTTCGGTAATAATTTCGTTAATGACTTGTTCTTCATAGTTACGCGACTCTAGTTTTCCCGCAAGTGGTATAAAAACTAAATTCGCCATAAGAGCGCCATAAAAAGTGGTCAAAAGAGCAACGGCCATACCGGCACCGATTCCTGATGGATCGGATAAATTCTGTAGCATCTGCACCAAACCAATAAGAGTTCCGATCATTCCAAAAGCGGGTGCAGCTGCTCCCATTGAGTCGAGAATTTTCTTTCCCATGGCATGTCTAGTTGAGATAGCGTCCATTTCCAAAGTAAGAATATCGCGAATAATCTCTGGTGGCGTATTATCAATAACCATTTGCATGCCCCCTTTCATAAAGGAAGGCATTTCATCCATTTTCTCTTCTAACGACATAATTCCGTCTTTACGAACAATCTGATTATATTCAATCAGTTGTTTGATTAAATTGTGAGGTAATATAGAAGTACCTTGAAAGGTATTTTTCACAATCGCAAAAGTGCTGGTTACTTTAGCAAGAGGAAAGTTGATCAAAGTAGAAGCAATCGTACCTCCTACGGTGATTAATATCGAGGGAATATGCAAAAAGATACTTGCTCCACTGCCCATTAGAATGGAGCCAAATATTAATCCCAGCCCAAGTATTATTCCTCCAAGTGTTGCTAGATCCACTTATATCTCCTTTGGTTAATAATTATTTGACATTCTGCATGAGCTGTGTAACGTCTTTTACAATATCAGGATTCAAAGAAGCAAGTATTTTCGATGCACTGCGCGAACTCATGGAGAGAAGAATTCTCGCAATGACTTTTGGTTTCATTTTATTCAAACGCTGCGATGCCTGTTCCGCTTGCATCCCTTCAAACATTTTCGACAGTTTTTTTAAATTCTGCACCTGTTGCTTGGTCAAAGGGGTGTCGTCACCATCCGCAGTTTTCTTCGCGCTTTTCTCAATTTCTCCATATAGTAAGCTAACTTTTTGCATCAACTTCAAAACTTCTAAACGACGTTCCTCAATATCTTGGCGGAAACGTTCTAACTCTTTTCTTTCGATTTCCAAACTTTTGAGTTTTTCGTGGTATTCTCTCTTCACTTTTTTTAGTTCATCAGACAAACGCGACACTTCTGCGAAAGAAAAGGGTGAGGGTAATGAGTAGTTTACTTTTTGCGGTCGCGTGATAGTTTCTTGTTTGGCAATTTCATCCTTCCCAAAAAGGGAATCCAAAGTTTCGCTATTGAGTCGGCCTTGCATAAATAAAATAATCAATACAAACATCCCAAAGGCACATAAAGCCGCAAAACCTGTAATAAGCCATTTCATTTGTCCTTGCATAATCTATACCACTTGCCTACTTAGTTCAACGAGAAGCGCCTCCTCTTTTGCTTGCTCTTCTGCGGCTTCCTGCTTCTCTTTTTTTTCTTTCATTCCTTCGATAAGAACACGGTTTTGCATTTTCTCTTTCAATTTTTCTAATATTTTTTCGCACTCTGTTTTACAATCCATCGTCTGTTTTTGAAGTTCTACAATGTATTTTTTTATCTCTAATGATTGGTTATAGGCAAACTGCAAATTGATAGGGTTCATGATGGAACTGAGCTTTTTTGCATAAGAATTTGCACGATTTTGTAGTTCGAGAACCTCTTGTTGTAAACGATTGTGCTTTTGCTGCAACTCAGCATATTCCTGTTGATAATTTTTTTCATAGATTTTATTTACTTTGATTAAAGTATCCATCCATGAAGCCATTTTATTCTCCTTTGACAATAGAACCAAGATTTTGCAACATATCCTCATAGTCTTCTGTAGTTCGTAAGTCTTGTCGCAAAAACTGTTCCATTTGTTCATGTTTTTTTATTGCCATATCAATTAAGGGGTTACTTCCGTGCTTATATGCTCCAATATTGATCAATTCTTCTGACTTTGTATAAGCACTGCGTAAATGACGAAATCTATTCGCAAGATCCTGGTGATCGCGACCAATCACGTCGTTCATTACACGACTCACACTTTTTAGAATAGAGATGGCGGGAAAATGGCCTCGTTGCGCTAGCTCGCGATCGAGAATAATGTGACCATCAAGTAGACCACGCATTGTATCCGCGACGGGTTCGTTAAAATCGTCGCCCTCAACAAGTACAGTCAAAAACCCGGTAATACTACCATTGTCCGTGTTTCCCAAGCGTTCCACCATTTTTGCCAGCTCATTATATAAAGATGGTGGATAACCGCGTAAGGTCGGTGGTTCTTTACGCGCAAGACCGATATCTCTTATGGCCATTGCCACACGAGTCATCGAATCGCAGAGAAATAAAACATTGCGTTGCTGATCTCTAAAATATTCGGCAATGGTCAAAGCTGTCAGACAAGCTTTGTAACGTTCAATGGGGGAAGCGTCCGAAGTAGCAACAACGAGAACGCTCTTGGCCAAACCATCCCGTCCCAAGGAATGATTGATAAAATCCATTACTTCGCGTCCACGCTCTCCGATCAAGGCAATGACCGAAATATCCGCTTCACTATTTCTCACCAAAGATCCCATTAGTGTACTTTTACCAACACCACTTCCGGCGAAAATGCCTATGCGTTGCCCTTTGCCACATGTAAGAAGGCCATCAATCGCACGGATAGAGGTTTGGAAAACCTGCTCGATGGGGGGACGTAATAACGGATTGGGGCATTCGCGCTCTACAGGAACTTTATTACCTTTTAACAAAGAGCTTTTATCGAGAGGTTTTCCAAGACCATTGAGAACCATTCCCTGTAGAAAATCACCTACGCGTATCGTAAATTTTTGATGACACTGCTCTACACGATCACCACGTCCTACACTCTCTAGGGTTTCTAAAGGCATCAACAAACTGGCCTCTTGTTGTATACCGATAACCTCACAAGGTATTTTTTCTTTGTGTTTGTTAATGATATAGCACATCTCACCCACTTTGGGCGCGATCCCGGAGCATTCGATAATTAAACCAGATATTCGCTCGACATGTCCCTGACACTTTGCCCACTCGATAAAACGTAGATGATCGCGATAGTTATTCAGGTTTAACACAACCATCACCTTCCCTATGCACTGCGTTAAAAATAGAGTGCAGTTGTTGCAAACGATCTTTTAGGGAGATACTAATTTTCCCCCACTTCGTTTTCATAACACAATCCGCTCTTTCAACGCTATTGTCGGCAATTAAACTGATATTATTCAAAGATAGTTCTTGTAAAGTCTTTATATCATCGGGATGACAGTGCAGTTCTAGAACTTGTATATCTGGAGAAACTTCCTGAAAACCTAAGTCGACGATCTTGTCGATAGCATAGGCTCCACGCGAAACTTGTTGCTGCATAAGATGACCAACAACTTCAAGAATAAAATCGATTATTTGTGGTTTTATTTCTTCAAAATTCAGTCGTTGTTTTAATTCGTTTATGTTTGCATCGATACGCGCAAGAAGAACTTGTATATTTGCTTGTGCTTCGTTGTTTTGATGTTGCTGTTCGCGTTTTTGACCTTCGGCAACTCCCTGTTCAAAAGCCTGAGCAACTTTCGCTTCCATCTCGCACTGCAATTGTTGTATGATCCCCTCATAATCAGGTTTTGCTTCTCGGGAACATACAGCAATTTTTTTTATACTTTTTCCTAGATGTAAACATACTTTTTCCATAAAGTTACTCCAGCATACCTTCTTGTCCATCTTTTAGGATGCGTATCACCCCTTCTTCTTCCATTGTCTTTACTTCTCTCATAATGAGCTGCTGTGCTTGTAAAACTTCGTCTGCAGGCAGTGGGCCAAGAGCTTCTTTTTCGTCCAAAACAATCCCTTGAACTCTCTTGGACATAGCGCTTAAGATGTGCTCCTGTAAAGCTTGCTCGACACCTTTTAAAGCCATCGCAACTGTTTTGGACTCCACTTTTGCCATAACTTTTTGAATATCTCGGGTTGCGACAAAAATAAGATCCTTGAATACCAACATGTAACTCTGAATTTTTTCGACTATTTCAGGAGAATCTTGGCTTAGTCCATCCAGTATTTCTTTACTACCTCCCAGATTATGTAGAATCTCGGCAACATCTTTGGCTTTTTCGTCATTGTCGCGTTTAATAATAGATCTTCCTTGCGACCATGTTGAAGCTGTCGTCCACAACCGTTTTGCAATTTCGCGTTTCACTTCTGACGGACTTTCGCGTAATGTTAAAAATCTCTTAATAATATCAATACGCTCATTTAAAGAAAAAATGCTCAATATTTCAGCGGCTTTTTCACGATCCATATGCGCGAGAACTAATGCCACAGTTTGTGGATGTTCCACCTGAAGAATATTACCCAACGTACCGCTATCTATATCACTCAAACTATCAAATGACTGATCGGAAGACTCTTGTATCTGATTGATTAAACTTTCCGCTTTGATAGGACCAAGCGCTTCAGATACCATACTATACAACTGCGTAAAGGATTGATTAAGAACGGTGAGGTCTTTCAAATTTTCTAAGTATTCTTCAAAAATTCCCTCAATAACTTCTTTTTCAATGTCGACTTTTTCGATCTCTTTTTTTGCCTGAAATAGCAAAAACAATTCCTCATCGTTAAAAGACTTGATCGCTTCAACAGCCACATTTTGAGGTAAGTTACCGATAATTAAAGCGCATTTTTGTTTGCCAGTGAGTTTTAGATTCATCATAATCCCTTATTCGCGTAACCATTTTTTCAAAATAGAAGCACTTGTTTTTGGGTCTTCTTCGAAATTTCGTTGTACTTGTTCGAGAAGTAATTGTGTCGAAGTCTTCTCGATAACTTTGTCTTGTATTTGATTGATTTTGGCCTGCATCTCTTCTTGTATTTTTCGTTTGTTTTCTTGTTCGCGTTTTTCGGCTTCGATTTTTGCCTTTTCTTCTTTCTGTTTATTCAATATCTCGCGACGTTTTTCTCCTACAAGAATAAAGTAAACCAAATATGCAAGAATCGCGACGATCGCTAACATAACCAAATTTTTAACCATCGCATAAATAAGCGGAAATTTTTCTTGCCAAAAAGGAACAGCAGGCTTTTCTTTTACGACATTCTGTTGAAAAGGCAACGCATTTACTTCAATGGAATCACCACGTTTCTCATTATACCCCACACTTTCTTTGACGAGTTTTCCCAGTTGTTCTTGTTGCTCCTTCAACGAAACATCCACCACAAGGGCCACAGATAAACGTTTTAAGGTTTCGGCTGGCTGTTCAATTTCCTTTACTGTTTTGTCTACCGCATAAGAAGTGGTGCGCTCTTCTTGTTGTTGCTGTCGTTCTTTGAAACGTCGCGTACCAGAATTTCTTTGTACTTTAGAACGACTACTTGTTGAGCCTACGGGATAGGATTCTTTTGTTGTTGTCGTATTGGTTGTTTCACTGGCAATAATTTGATTTTCAGGATTGTAAATTTCTTGGACTTCTTTGACTTTTGTAAAGTCAATCTCGACATTCACTTTTACAATAGAGCGACCTTTTCCCAAAATCGTATC
Source organism: Candidatus Uabimicrobium amorphum (assembly GCF_009002475.1). GTDB lineage: Bacteria > Planctomycetota > Uabimicrobiia > Uabimicrobiales > Uabimicrobiaceae > Uabimicrobium > Uabimicrobium amorphum. The sequence continues at coordinate 4,587,407 of NZ_AP019860.1, read as the reverse complement.
CAACATCGACTGTGCTTCGTGCTGTAGATACTTTGACATCCATTTCTGTTTTTCGACATAGCGCGTAGGCATTTGCTCTTCCATTTCCGAGCCATATAAGACATGACTATTTTGGTCGAGAATCGTCACATCTTCAGGGCGTAAACCTTCCACAGCATTGGCAATAAGATAACAAATCCCCTGTATCTGCTGACGTCCCAAATACTCTCCAGACTGTATCTCTAAAACAACAGAAGCCTTTACTTTTTTGCGCTCACGGTTAAATATGGATGGCTTTGGACGTGCAATGTGTATTGTTGCGGAATTCACTTGCATCAAACTACTAATCGTACGGCTCAGTTCTCCTTCCAGAGCGCGATTGTAATTTACTTTCTGTACGAATTCGGTAATACCAAACGAATTGGTATCAAAAATCTCAAACCCTACTCCGCGACTTTTGGGCAAACCTTGTCCTGCAAGCTCTAAACGCAACTCATGAACTTTGTCTTGCTCCACCAAAATCGCCGTACCATTGTTTTGCAATTGATAAGAAATAGATTTTTCTTTTAAGATATCCACAACTTGATTGGCATCTTCGATGTTCAGTCCACGAAAAAGCAACGTGTAATCCCCGTCAGAATGGGTAACGAAAAAATACAAAAGGCTTGCCAAAAGTAAACTAACGACTGCGGCAAGCGATATTTTTCTATTTTGACTTAAATTTTTCCAACGTTTGTGCAATTCTTTCAAGTTGTGCTCCGTTTAATATGATGCAAAGAACTCGCGGTGGTCTTTGTGTTTTACTTGATTGTAAAGAGGGGATCTTGGTCGTAGTCGTAACTTGATACTTATGAAACGGTTATAACTCTTATGTTGTCATCCCTGCAAAAGCAGGGATCCAGCATCTACAAGTCAACTTTATATTGCTGGTTTCCCGCTTACGCGGGAATGACATGCTTTGTGAGTCTTCATTAACTGGTACGTAACGGTTACGGTCACGACTACGGTCACGACTACGGTTACGACTACGGTCACGGTCACGGTTTAGATAGACATACGCATAATTTCTTGGTATGCATCTACCGCTTTATTGCGAACCTCCACCGAAAGTTTTAATCCCAAATCGGCTTTGTGCATAGATAGCATTGCTTTATGAATATCACGCGATTGACCGCTGCCAATATTTTCAATATTGGTTTGTGCATCCTGTTGTAGTTGATTTACTTCATTCACTGCATTGTTTAAAGCCTTGCCAAAACCATTCTCGTTTTGTGTAGTATTCGCGGAAGTATTTGTTTGGCTTGCACTGTTCATCGCGGCTTTTGCCATATATATATTGTTGTTTGTAGATAATTGTATGGGAATCATTGTATATCCTATTCCAAACTAATTGTTCGTTCCGCAATATCTTTAAACAATTTACCTGCCAGAAGATTCGCTTCATAAGAACGTGCTGCGGTAAGTAAATCCACCATTTCAAAATGCAGATCAATATTTGGTTTGTGAACATAGCCACTTTTGTCCGCATCGGGGTGATTGGGGTTATATTCGGTAATCGGAGAAGATTCATCTTCTACAACCTCAGCAACAACAACTCCCGCTTTTTCTTTATTTAGCAACTCTTCAAAAATAGCTTCTTTTCGTTTGTAGGGAGTTTTTTCACCGTTTTGACGCGTGGTGTTCACATTTGCCAAGTTTTGCGCGATAATATTCATGCGTGTTCTTTCCGCGCGAATACCTGTATTACTTATATTCAAACTACGAAATAAATTTTCCATAATATACCTCCTTTAAAAGTGCCCGCGAATAGCGCCGTTTAGACCTCTAATTTGGAATGTTAGCGAACGCAAATATGCTTGTTGCAATAGATTGTTCTTCGTAAGAGTTCCCACCTCGTCTTGTAGGTACGTAGAGTTGTCGTCAACGCGTTCGTTCTCTTCGACTTCGACAACTTGCGGTTTTACCTTTAATAAGCGTTTATTGTCCGCACTACCGTTTTGCAACAAGTCTTCAAAGACAACTTCTTTTCTTTTGAAATTTGAAGTATTGACATTTGCAATATTATGCGCAACCACCTTATGACGTAATGCAGAGACATCCAAAAATTTTGCAACGACATTTATGTTTTGATCAAACATCTCCATTTTCCTTCTTTAACTTAAGCTGTATGCGTTGAATGTAGTTCTTACAACGTGAATCCAACAACTGTAGTTGTTGTAAAATTTGCTGTAGGGTCTTTACTTGTACTTTTTGATCTTGTATTTGCTGTCGCAGATCTTGGGAATATTTCGCAAGTATTTTGTATTCATTTTTTTCTGGCACTAAAAAAAGCTTACGCTGTGACTTATGCAATTTTTTTGCCATAAAAGTAATTTTTTGCTGATATCTTTTAATTTTTTTCATATAGATCTTGATACGAGCCAAATATAAAGCGGCATTAGGTTCTAATACCGAAAAATCTTTTTCTAATAATTTATGGAGAACTTTTAAGCTTTTGCTATTTTTTCCATACCATTTATGAAGATAACTCTTCGTTTTTTTCGCACGACGTTTCGTTTCCACCGGATTCGCGGGCACAACTTCTTTCTCTATAGGCTGCTCTTCTACTGCATTCGTCACATTTAAAACGTCTTTACCTGCGGGGATTTCTTTTAACGGTTCTTCTTTTGGTTGTTCTTCATCTTCGTTATTGGTTTGTTGCGGCGACTCATAGAGAGCGATGTCTTGCTCCATTTCTTGCTTCCATCGCAAATAGTCAATAGACCATCTGCTTTGTCTCCGAAACATCGGCTCGTCGCGCAGTAAATTAAAGAAACGTTCTGCCTCATCGTAATCCCCCTGTGTTTCGTGAGCATAGCCTAATTTATATAATAGAGACGGGAACTTATCGTTGACTTTAGCATACATACCCAACGCTTCTTCGTATCTGTTTTGTTTCCAATATATATCTCCCAAAGCAAGATAATTCTTTCGCGAAGGAAAAGTACGAATGATAACTTCTTGGCGATTACGATCATCCCCATCGCCATCGCTTTCTTCTTCTAGCTGCTGCGTTTTTGCCTGCTGTTGTTGTTCACGCATTAGTTTGTATTGCTCTTGTAGAGTAGTTAATTTGCGTAATTCGGCCTGTAGTAATACTTTTTTATCGAGAAATGCCCCTTCGCTGGCGGAAGCCAACTGATCAATTTTTTCGTAAAGAGCTTGTATCTTTTTCTGGTAACCTTCGGAAGTTTCTTGGGCAAACACATAGGCATTCACAAGTCCCAGCAATAGAAATAACCACTTCATTCATTTTCCTCCAGTTTTTTAATCATCGAACTCACTTCAATACGCGAAAAAGCGTTCTCTGCTTTATCTGTCTCTCCTAGTTCTAAATAGCTCTTTCCTAAAAAATCAAGTGCGTGAGACATGACAGCATGCGAAGAAATCTTATCTTTATATTGGTCAAAAGTCAGTATACACCCCTTGTAGTTTTTTGCTAAAAAATCACATTCCATTAAACGCAGATATGAATGCTGCGCATTCCAATGATCTATCTGCTTTAGAACATATTTAGCCTTTTGCCATTCCTTCATCTGTTGATACGTATCCACAAGTTTCTGAGCCAACGGCATACGACAACGATTGTTAATTTCAATAGAATCTAATACCTTCTGCATTACACTAGCGGCACGTTCATATAGGCCTATTTCCATTAGAGCTGTTCCCGCCATCATTCCCGCTGCGGAACGCACTTCGGGATCGGGATCGGTAAACAACGGTTTTGCGAGAAAAAACACGGTAAAATCTTTATTACCTTTGCGTTTCACAAACTGTAATTGCAGCATTCGTACCTTAGGGGATAATGGATGAGTGTAGTATTCTTGGTAAAAGTGAACCAACTCTGAGTTGATATCAATATCGTTGCCCATTTGTAGAAACGTTACAATCTTGTGATAAACAGCTTGCGCTTTAATGGATGACTTCGCAGGGGCAATTTTTTTTATATAATCAAATGATTGCAAAGCTTTTTGGTACTCTTTCTGTTGTAAATATATAGTACCTAATTCCAAATGCAGTTGTGCTTTGTTACTGCTCTTTTTTTGTAATAAGTATTTGTATACCTTAATTGCCTGCACTAGTTTTTGTTGCCGACGATAGCATTTTGCGAGCATTAATGATGCGGTGTCTTCATGTTCGTGTTCGGGAAATAAATCAAAAAATCTTTTCAGTGCTTTAATCGCCAAGGGAGTATCTTCACTGAGAATATAACAATGAGCGAGTAACAACAATGTATTTGGCAACAAGTAACTCTTTGGATATTGACGATACAAGTTGTAAAACTCGGTTTGCGCCTCGCGGATGTCCCCCTCTTGCATATACAAAAAGCCCAAGTCAAAATAAATTTTGTCTGCACTTTTGTATTCAGAATATTCCACCAAAAAACTGCGATATGATTGAATAATGGCATATTTATTTTGGTCTTCGAGGTGGAGTATACGAATAGAGTTGCCCTCTTGTAGAGAGTAACAATCTCCACACCCAAGTAGACACTTAAGAGCATAATCAAAGCTGCGTCTTTTTAAACTTACGACCGGTTTTATTTTTTCCAAAGTACCTTGTAGCCACTTTTCACACGATACCTCTCTTTCCTCTATCTTGGTCATGCGATCAATAAGAGACCACAGGTTTTGTTCCCCAGCAACAATGGTATAACTACTATCTTTATTACGCTTTATAATCGCTTCGGCATTGAGAGAAATAATCCCGGTACAAATAAATATGAAAAAATACTTCACCATACAACTCCTTTAAAATATAGACGTCCGCGCATTTCCCCATTACAAGAAAGCAAAAAATTTGCCAGAAAAATAGATTTTGCCATAAAGCTAAAAAAATACCTGCCGATAATGGGTAGTAACCAATCGAAAAGAGAGAAAAGTTCTCGATTTTCCAATTTAAAAAATATGTTCAAGGAGGGGTTGCTTATGGCTATTTCTATAAACAACAACGCTTCATCCTTAAATGCTTCGCGACAACTCAATAAGTCGCAGAGTAATTTAGGGAAATCTTTCGAAAAATTATCATCAGGTCTACGTATCAATCGCGCCGCGGACGATGCTGCGGGCTTGAAAATATCCGAACGATTCAATTCACAAATCAAAGGATTAGGTCAAGCAATACGCAATGCCAATGATGGAATCTCTTTGGTGCAAACTGCCGAAGGTGCTCTCAACGAAACAACAAGCGTTCTACAAAGAATGCGTGAACTCGCCGTACAGTCAGCAAACGGAACATTCAGTGATAGCGATCGTTCGTCCATTCAAGACGAAACAGGTCAGTTGATTAAGGAAGTCGATCGAATCGCTTTAGAGACTAGTTTTAACGGTAGTAAAGTACTCGATGGCTCCGCAAACAACATCCAATTCCAGGTGGGAGAAAACGCAGGGCAAAATATTTCGATCTCCGTACGTGGAGCAACAAGTAAAAGCTTTGGACAAATCGCCAAGAATACCGGAGGTGCTGCCGTTGACGCAAACGCACTCGGTGTGGGTGAATTGGAGATAAATGGTCAGCTCGTAAGAGGTTCTTCAAACTTTGCAGGAAGCGAAGCGGGACAAACCGCGGATAGTGCTTTTGCAAAAGCTGCTGCCATCAATGCAAGTAACACGGGTGTTCGAGCGGAAGCACAAGCCACAGACGTACAAATAGCAGCAAGTGGTGTCGCTGTTGATGCAGATGAAACTCTAGAAATAAACGGTGTTTCGGTATTCGACAATAACCAAGGATCAAGTATTGGTTCTGCCGAAGAGCTAGCGGAAGCTATCAATGCTGTTTCTTCTGAAACCGGTGTAGTTGCAGAAGTAGACAATGTAAATGATACCTTCACTCTAACAGCTGCTGATGGCCGAAATATAGATATCGCCACCACAGGTACCACCACTACTTTTACCGCAGGTACCACACGAGGCGAAGTCCAACTAAGTAGTACAGATAATATTGAACTTGGCGGAGACGTTGCATCAATCGGTTTTACTGGTGTCACCGGGATTGCCAAAGATTCGGACTCTATTCGCGACATCGACTTGAGCACTCAAGCTGGTGCAACAGAGGCGATTGAAAGAATAGATGCGGCTCTAAGTTCAGTAGGTGACAGTCGTGGAGAATTGGGTGCGCTACAAAATCGCTTTGAATCTACTATTTCTAACCTCAGTAATGTAAACGAAAATCTTAATGCTGCCAAATCGCGACTTGTAGACACTGATTTTGCCGCGGAATCGATTAACTTAACGCGAAACCAATTGTTGCAACAAGCGGGAACCTCGATACTTGCACAATCAAAGGCTAGTTCACAAATCGCATTAAACTTACTATAGAGAAAAAGAAATATCTTTATGATCAAAGTACTTATGGTGAGGCAAAATGACGCACACCTTACAAAAAAGCTGAGTCATTTTGCCTCATTAGGGTTCTCGTTTTGAGGTATAGAAATTTCAAAGCGTTTGAGTTTGCGCCACAAGCTCTTACGCTCTATACCTAATATTTTAGCGGCTTGCGTTTGATTATAACTTGTGTGCATGAGTACTTTTTCTAGGTATTTCTTTTCCATTTCCTTTAGAGTATATAGTGAGTCAAAATTCAGACTTGGAGAGGATGTTTTCGATTGTAATGCCGACGGTAAGTCCTGTTTTTGAATTTCTTTACTGTTGGAAATAATCACGGCATGCTCAATTGCATGGTCAAGTTCCCTTATGTTTCCCGGCCAATCATAGTTAATAATTGTTTGCATCGCTTCTTTGGAAAAACTTTTCTTCGTATTTGGGGAATATTTATTTAAGAAGTGCTGGGCCAAAAGAGGAATATCTTCTCGCCTTTGATGGAGCGGGGGAAGGTCGATACTAAAAACATTTAAACGATAATATAAATCGCGACGGAACTTACCTTCGTTGACCATCTCCTCGATATTATCGTTGGTGGCCGTAACAATACGTACATCTACTTTGATTTCTTTGTCACTACCAATCGGTGTTATTTCGCGTTCTTGTATCACGCGAAGTAGTTTAGGTTGCAACTCTAGAGGCAGATTTGTAATTTCATCGAGAAATAAAGTTCCTTGGTGCGCCCGTAAGAAAAAACCTTTCTTTTTGCGAACTGCTCCGGTGAATGCTCCTTTTTCATGCCCAAATAATTCACTTTCCAACAAAGAGGACGGAATAGCTCCACAATCAATGGCAATAAATGGGTGTTTACTTCGCAAACTACTTTCATGAATTGCTTTGGCAACTAAACTCTTCCCTGTACCACTCTCCCCTTTTACAAAAACAGTCGCATCACAATGTGCAACTTGAGCAATACGCGTCATCACTTTTTTAATTGCAGGTGTTTTACCGATAATAAGCGACTGATTTGTCTGCAATTGTACTTTTAACGACGCGATTTCCCTTTGTAATTTACTGTTGTCAAGTGCACAACGAATCAAGGTTTGTAATTCGTATGGCTGCACGGGCTTCGACAAGAAATAAAATGCCCCTAACTTCATCGCTTCTACGGCTATTTTTACATCTCCATGCCCTGTAATAAAAATAATGGGAATATGCGAATACAATTTATTTTCTTTTATTCGCGAATAAAGCTCGATCCCCGAAACATCTGGAAGAGAAATATCCAAGAGAATTAAATCTATTTTGTTATTCTCTAGAGTTGCCAATACATTATGCCCTTTTGTCAGAGCAAATATTTCTTCATACCCGTCATCTCGTAAAATAGCCTCTAGTGCGTCAATGTAGAGCTCATTATCATCTATAATTAAAATACTCTCTTTGCTCATAATAACATCTCCTAGTTTCATTTCGGAAAATTGGCGCACATAAATTCAAAGACGAAAACAATGTAGAAATTGCATTAGGCACACTTAAAATACCACAAGGTAATATATTACATTTTTTTTTGTTTATAAACAAACTTTTAAAATTATGAAAATAAATAAAAAGACAACTACTACCGTATCATATTTTCTGCTTTGTGGAATATGTTTGAGTGGTGTAATGATTTTGTTAGTTGTAGGCATGAGTGACGAATAAAACTTTGCGGAGATATATTTCGCAAACGATTACCTTTGCCAGGCGTCGTCGAAAAAAATTCCTCATCGACAAAAATACCATCGGCAGACCATAAAACATGACCGTCGTGTGCGGCAATTAAATCAACCTTCAACCCCAATTTACAGGGAAGATCTTGATAGGTGGTTACACGCCCTCTTATGATGGCTTGGGCCTGAAACACCCGAGAAGCTTTAATGATATCATTTGCAGGTAACAGTTGATCACTTCGTGATAAGGAAAGCTGCATTTGTCGTACTTGAGCGGCAGAGGCAATGACAACTTCAAATTTTTGTTGGTGCTGGAGAGCTTCCCCGAACAACGAAGTAATGTTATGTTGCTCGGATTTTCCATGTAGTTGAAAAGGAAAAACAACTACGCGAAAAATTTTATATTCGGAGAAGTGAGGAGATAGGTATGCACTTGTCGAAACACCTGGTGTACGACAACTGGAGAACAATATACAAAATAGTAAGACAATGAATTTCTTCATGAACCATCTTTTTCTAACTGCATTTTTAGCTCGAGTATTTGCTGTTCTAAACGTACTTTTTCAATAAACAAATCTAGTATTGCTTTTTCTTGTTCTTTCGTTAAATTTTCCGTTTTCTGTAGCTGATCTTCCATGTTGGCATTTACTTTTTTGTAAAATTCCAATTCGTTGTGCACAAAAGTAACTTCGTTTTTTAAATTCTGCTTATCCAGCTTTTCCTGAGTGACCATATCACGCATTGCATTATATTTATTTTTTAGCATAGAGATTTGCTTTTGTGTGTTGTGTAACAATGTGAGAGGGCTTTGCTGATGATTTTGCAGCTCGCGAACAGGGCTGGGTTGTGCTAAGTACCCATGAGAAGGGTTCGTAGCACAACTACTTGCCAATATGAAAATAAGTAATATCCTACACATAAAAAACTCAATAAGAAAAATGAATGACAATAGATTTACCACAACCGCAATTTACGACAACACCTGTCACAACATCAGCGTTCTTTTGTACGCTAACTTGAAAATCGTGATCATGAATCACTTCATCATCATTGTATTTTTTTGTTCCTTGTGGCGTAAGATGTTCGTGATAAACCACTTTCTGATTTTTAACAATCGACGACTCTACTAACGTACTTTTCATTGACTATTCTCTTTTCTTAAGTACTGATTTAGTTGGTAAATAGCACGTGAGTGAAGATGTGATATCCGCGAAGGTGACACTCCTAATACTTCACTGATTTCTTTTAGCATCAACCCTTGGTAATAATAAAGTGTAACCACTTGGTGCTCTCTCTCAGGTAACTTGGAGATTGCTAGGGCCAATTGCTCCTCTAGTTCCTTCTTCTCTGCAGATTTCGAGGGATCATCTCCACGTGGATTTGTCAAAATAGATAAAAAAGCATTGTCTTCACTATTTGCATCTTGGTCAATCGACAAGAAGGTAATACCACGTAAAGCGACGAGTAGCTCACTAATTTCATCGTAGCTCATTTCCAAACGCTCACTAAGTTCTTCTAGTGCCGGAGGGTATCCATATTTTTCGTGTAACTCGTTATATTCACGACGAAACAACTTGAGCTTATCGCTAAAGTTACGCGAAAAAAATGAGGTCTTACGTAACTCATCAAGGATAGCTCCGCGAATTTTAGTATATGCGTATGTTTTTAGTGATGATCCCAATGTTGGATTGTAACTATCAACAGCAGAAATCAAGCCTATAATGCCAACTTCGATAAAGTCTTCCACATCTAGAAATGAAGGTATATTGATAGACATTCTACCAACGACATACCTTACCAGAGGTAAAAAGTTCTCGATAGTTTTATCTCTATCATTTATTTGCTTCTGGTTGTAAGTTAGCATATCAAAAGTTTTCCTTACCTTTCACATAATAGTTTTTTTGTTTTTACAGCAATAATAATGCCAATTGAGAAAAATTATAGGCTCTCTGTAGGGATTCAAGTATTCTTAAATCTGAACCACACCAATGCATTGTATCTGTGGAACGCTCATCACTTCTTGAAAAGATAATACTGGAACATCCGGCAAGGAATGATTAATAAGTTCGCGAATACCATAACGAACGTCGGCACTCACTAACAAGATCGGAAGTCCACTCACCACCGCGGTATTTTGTTGTTTAATACTACTAATAGACGTCACTAACTTTTGTAAAAAATCAGGAGCAAGAGGCGTTTTGCTCGATGATGTAATTACCTCGCGCAATGTTTGCTCATTTTCAGGTGCAAGCGTAATGACAGGCAAGCTACCATCAGAAGACTGATATCGCGAAGTAATACTTATGGCTATGTCTTGACGTACAAAGGTAACTAGCTGCGCCATATCTTTCGTTTTTGTAATATGCTTTGATAGACTCTCTAAAATACGTGGTAGGTTCAAAATAGGAATTTGTTCCAACAGCAAACTTTGTAAAACTTGATGTAGTTGAACTAGAGACACTTGATCAGGGATGGTATTTTTCACAAGAATAGGATAATTTTTTTCTGCGACATCAACGAGGAATTGGACATCATCACGTGAGAGTATGGCATAAGCACTTTTCTTGATAGTTTCCGACAGGTGTGTCACAAGCACAGATGCGGGATTAATGACAGTGTAACCGAGCATTTCCGCTTTATCTTTCTGCACAGAATCCACCCACTTGGCAGGTATCCCAAAAGCGGGCTCTTGAACTTTTATACCGACGAGTTCATCAGAGTCCTGATTTCCAAGAATATTGTGAATATCATTTTCCAGGTTGCTTTCCTCTTCTCCAATCACTAAAAAGAGATCGGGGTACAATGTATTTTCCGCAAGTTTTTCCCCTTCCATCAAAATACGATAATTATTCGGTGGAAGTTGTATATTGTCGATAACATGTACCGGAGGAATCACAATACCATACTCTTGGGCCAACTGCTGTCGCAACGAAACAATACGTGACATAAGAGTGGGGTGTGAGTAGGTATCAGCGATCTCGACGAGTTTATAACCAAGTTCAATACGCAAACGATCTAAACGCAGCCACTGTTCTTCGCTAGGCTCTTGCGGCACATCTTCGGTTATTTGTTCCGGTTCTTGTTGTTCCCGTTGTTTTTTTTCCGTACGCTGCATATTGTAAAAGACAAGACCCGACGCCATTGCCATGATAAAAAACGGAAAAAAAGGCAAGCCAGGCATGACGCTGAAAAGTAAAATAACTGCCGTTGTCATCGCTAGAGTACGAGGGTAACGTGTTAATTGCGTTTTAATTTCATTTGCCAAGTGCGAGTTGGAAGAAGTTTTGGTAATTAAAATCCCTGTAGTTACCGCAATTAAGAGAGCAGGAATCTGACTAACTAATCCATCTCCCACAGTCAAAATGACATATTTTTTCACCGCTTCGCCAATAGACATTCCCCGCATAATACCCAGAATAATACCACCGAGAATATTGACAATAATAATAATGATTCCGGCAACAGCATCACCTCTTACAAACTTACTAGATCCATCCATCGCCCCATAGAACTCTGCTTCTTGGGTAATTTCTTTGCGTCTTTCGCGTGCGGCATCTTCGGTAATCGCTCCAGCATTTAAATCGGCATCAATGCTCATTTGCTTACCAGGCATGGCGTCTAGTGTAAAACGCGCGGCCACTTCGGAGATGCGACTTGCCCCTTTCGTAATCACAATAAATTGAATGATGATCAAAATGGTGAATAGAATCATCCCGACAATGGGGTCCCCTCCCACAACAAAGAAACCAAAAGCTTGGATGACCGATCCGGCATCACCGTGGAGTAAGATGAGACGCGTAGAGGCAACGTTTAAAGACAGACGAAATAAGGTAATGATCAACAAAATAGAGGGGAAAGACGAAAATTCCAACGGTTGCCTTATATTCAAAGTAATGAGTAGTAACAACACAGTCGTGGAGATACTAAGACAAATTAAAAAGTCTAAGATTTCTGGTGGGAAAGGCACAATCAATATCAATAAAATTCCCACAATAACTCCGACAAGCAATATATCACTTTCGTCGCGTAGTAAATTTGATATTCTCGTCATCATTTAACCTTTTTTTTGGAAAATACATACACTAGAACAGATGCCATTGCTTGATAGAACTGCTCCGGTATTTCCTGGCCAGGTTCTACAAGGGAATACAGTGATCGTGCCAAAGGTTTATTTTCAACAATAGGAACCTCATTTTCATTTGCAATGCTGCGAATTTTTTGTGCAAGATAGCCTTTTCCTTTTGCCACCACTTTCGGAACAGGACTTTTTTCTTTGGAATAAAAAATAGCGATCGCAAACGTTGTTGGATTGGTGACAACTACTGTCGCTCCGGGAACCTCTTGCATTGCACGAGAATGCGCCATAAGAAACATTGCTTGGCTCCTCTTCTGTTTTATTTCAGGAGAACCATTTTCTTGCTTCCATTCGTCTTTGATTTCTTGTTTAGACATCTTCAACTTGTTTTCACGTTGTCGCCATTGCACAGCGTAATCCACCGCACCGATAAAAACTAGCATCAAGGTCGAGTACAGTACTATTTTTTGCAAAGCGGTACCCAACTCAAAAGCCAAGGAATCAACATTCGCGGGATATCCAGCTAGCCATAGGTAAAAAATAGGCACAACAACGAAATAACTCACGGTAACAATAACCAACGTTTTGGCAATAATGAGAAACGGTTGCGCCGCTTTACTAATGCTGAACATATTTTGTACGTTTTTTACGACATCAAGCTTGTCGAGAGAAAATTTTACTTTTTCTTCAAAGACAGCAAATTTAGTTTGCGCACCACCAATAATGATCGTTATAACTGCGGCAAATCCGGTAATGGGTAGCAAAATAGTCATCACGTCGCGAAAAATTTTTTGTGCTAACCACGTCTCGTCAATAGAACGATCGACAAAAGAGGATGGTATGCTAAAAAAATCTTTGATGATGAGCTGTAATTGCGTGACAATAAACGGACCGACTGCTTGTATAAATAGAGCAACAGAAAGTAACAGCAGTGCTGCATCTAAATCTTTACTACGAGTAAGATTTCCCTTCTTGATCGCGTCTTGTCTTTTTTTATCGGTTGGTTGTTCCGTTTTTTCGTCGCTCATCTTTACCCCAATAAAACCGTATATACATCGACAACTATATTAAAAACGTTCGCAAAACCCAAAGTAAGTGATGGCAAAAACCATGCCAGCAAAAATATACTAATACCTAAACGAATCGGGTATTCCATTAGAAATACGTTCATCTGCGGTACAAGTCGACTTAAAATACCTAGCTCAATGGAAATCGTAAAACCCATAAGTAAAAAAGGGGCTACGAGTATCAAGGTAAAACGGCAAAAAATAATCCACTCGCGATGGATAAGATGAAATATTTCTTCCGATAAATGAAAACTTCCTGGAGGGATCACTTCAAAACTCAATACAATAATTTGTAGTAAGTAGTGATGCGCATCGAACAAAATCAGAATAAATACCCCGTAATAAAAAATAAAATTTGCCATCAACGATGAGGGACCAAAATTTCCAGGATCAATAGTTTGCACAATCTCTAAACCTGCCAATTGCGAAATCATTCCGCCCACCATTCGCAACAGTCCGCCCAGTAAAAAAACCACAAATCCCATCATGGCCCCTGTGGCGATCTCTTGAACAAAAAGTATAAAAAGAGAATCTATTTCCTTGGCAAAGGAATACGTTCTTGGCATTACCGCGGTGATAACAACCGCAAGTACAAAGCAAAGAAATATCTTGGCGTATTTCGCACTTTGTTTTGTGGGGAAAAACGGAAAAAATACCAGAAAAGAACTGATGCGTAGTAGAACGCACACAAAAAATATTATGGACGAAAAAGTAAATGATAACTCCATAAACCCTCACTCTAATTGCGACTTTTTAGCTCTAAGCGAACCGGAAAAACTTTTAAGTATCGGTATATGTTAGTGTGCGAAGCCCCCACAATTGGCTTTGCCGATTACTCCCCCACAGGGATGACAAGGTTAGGTTTTATGTAAAGCTTATGATGCAAGGTACTTATGGCTAAAAGTAGATATTATTTCAACCTAAAGTTTCCCCAGGGTGTCATTCCTGCGAAAGCAGGAATCCACAATATAAAGTCGACTTGTAAACGCCTAGATCCCTGGTCAAGCCAGGGATGACAACCTGGGATTCGTTAGTAAAAAAATTTCTATCTCTTTTCTATATATGTATTTAGCCAGAACCTACCCCTGACAGCCCAAGCCCATTGACTTAAGAAAATCTAGTAAGTAGGTTTTCGTTTTCTTTTATAGTAATTAACTTGTTTTCGAGGAGATTTAACTCGGGGTCGAGGGCGATCTTTTCGAATGCAAGTAGGAGAAGAAAGAAAAAGTTGAGTAAGTTTTTCAAAAAGTAAATCAGAGTCATTTTCAAAAAGTAAATCAAGAGCGTAGTTTTTAATGGTATTAAAAGAAACGGATTTATTGACCTGCTGAGGATACTTATTGCTAGAAGTTTTCTGATCAAGAATATCTTGAGCATCTTCAATAAGAATAGATTCAAGACCACTAATGTAAATAGTAGCATAGAAATCTTGTTGAACAGATAGAGTAGTTTTGCCAGTGAAATTCTCAAGGTCAAGACGGTTTTTAATGCGATCAAAGAAAGTTTCTATACCCCATCTAAACCAATAAAGCTCTTTAAAATCATCAGTGGGGTACAATTGTTCATCCACTAAGGAAGAAACAAGGACTTCAACATCACCTGTATCAAGCATAACACGAACAAAACGTACAGAAATTTTCGATGGTAGAGACTGGTCATTAACTAATTTCTTTTTATCGTCAGGAGGTTCAATAGTTGTAATACAGCTCTCAATTTTCTGCTTAAACATTTTGTTTGCTTGATAGAAAGAATTAACAGGACATCTAACTACAAAATTGATACCTTTTTTACATAAATGTGCTAACAGGGTATATGAACAATAACCTCTGTCGAAGAGAATGAGATCATTTTCATTTGCATGTTGAAAGTGTTTGTAAGCAAATAGCTCTTCATCTTTTTTACAGTGTCCTATTTCGCTATCAATTGCGATTTCGTTTAGTAGATCATAAAGTACTGACACTGTTGCAAATGCGTGTGATCCTTCTACACTTATGTTTTTATTTTTATATCTTATTGTGCCAAAATGTTCTTCTATCTCTTTTTCATTTGGAAGTCTTACTTTTGATCCGTCTATTGCACATAGACGAAAACCTTTGTATTTTCTGTAGTCTTCATCTTCATACAATGTTTCAACTACTGCTTGCTTATTTAACTCTATAAAGGCTGTATAATTCAGCTTTTTCCTTGCTTTTGTATATGCTCCTGAGGTTACCGTTGTAAAATTTGTAAGCAAGTCTTTTACGAATTCGTTTAGCCTATTTTGTATTGATTTTATGCTTTTACGTATCATGAATACCATTAATCTTGAAAAAGGTAGTTTTCTTTCTCTTGTAAAGTCTTTTTCGTTTTTACGATGCATTTTTTTGAAACGCTCTGACTCTAATAGTTCTTTACTTTTATCTATTACTCTTTTTTTTCATAATCTCTTCTTTTACTGTTTTAAATTATTTTATACTATATACTTACGCTTAAGTCAATGGGCTTGCCCTGACAGCCCCCACAGGGGGAGTTTACGTAGTTCAAAAAGTATTGAAAAAACGACACTTTGGTTCGAGTCTATATAACAAGTATCCCGATTTTTTACCTACAACACCTCGGTATTTGTAAGCAGTGCAATAATAACGCCAAATAAAAAATAAAAACCGCTAAATAAATTTTGAAAACAGCCGATACTAGTAATAAAGTCTCCAAAAAATTATTGATTACATGTTAAAAAGAGGAGCTACATATGCAGACACAAGAGTTAAATTTAGTCAGTCAATTCGAAGATTTTACGAACGAACAAGATTTCAAAATTCCAACTATACCTCAGAATACGTTGAAGTTACTCGATTTACTAAATAGCCCCAATTCATCTACGGAAGAAATTGAACAAGTCGTTTCTCTTGACCCAGCAATTGCAGGTGAAATTTTAAAGGTTTCTAATTCGGCGTTGTATGGTAGTCGTATTGAAGTAACATCTATTAAACTTGCGATTACACGCCTTGGGCGCAGAAAGCTACGCACCATTCTCTTTGCTATTTCTATCAAAATTTCGTTTATCAAAGACCAAGCGTATCGCAAGCAGTTGACAAGAATATGGGAAAAATCTTTATTCTGTGCTTTTGTTTGTAGCACTTTGGCCAAAAAAAGCAAAAAAGACGAAGAAGAATATTTTCTAGTCGGTCTTATGCATAATATCGGCCAATTGGTTATTGTTTCCGCTTTACAGAACTTCTGTGAAAAAATACAAAGCGATTTTTGCATTGAAGAAGATTTACTAGAGATGTTATTTGCAGCGCACGAACACAAATTAGGGAAACGACTATTGAATATATGGAAAATTCCGGAAAAAACGATTAATGTGATTATGTCACAAAACGAGGATTCGGAAGAAACATACATTTTAAAAATCGCTTTATCTTTGTATGAGGAAGACGAGGAAGCAACAGTTGAATATTTAAACGTCTTAAATTTTGAAGATGTTGATTATTGGTTACAAATCGCAGCAAAAACAAAACAAGAAGTCTCTTCTATCTTTTAGGGGGCCACAAATGCATAAGGTATTAATCGTTGATGATAATGAAAATTTTCGAGAAGCGTGTACTGATGTATTTCTTGATAACGGCTGCCAAACTATCACTGCCGAAAATGGCAGTGATGGTTTACTCAAAATGCAAAAATACAATCCAGACTTAATCGTTCTCGATGTGTGTATGCCAAAACAAAATGGCCGCGATTTTATTATTCGCATGCAGGAAATAAAGTGCAATATTCCGGTTATTATTGTATCTGGAAGCACAAACTTAAAAGAAGACCCTGAAATTTACTTTTGTAAACAGGTAAAAAGTTTCTTTCCCAAAGATATTCAACTAGGAGAGCTCTACCAAAAAGCGGAACAGGTAATGGCAAAGGGAGAGAAAACGCAATTTTCTTTCCGCGAACGTCTAATGTCGCACCCTAAAAAACTAGATGGTGCATTTTGGAGCGGTTATCGCCTAGAAAAATTAGTTGGTTATAGCGAAAGTACGGTTGTATATCGTGCTTACCATACAGGTTTAGATATTCCCGTGTTACTAAAATTATGGTACAAAAGTGAATTCCTATCGCCTAAGTTTTCGCACGATATCAATACTTTGATTAACGTAAAAAACCCTTATCTCGCAAGTATTCTCAACGGGGGAATAAAAGATGATATCGCTTTTTTATTGTTGTCAGATGTTCCGGGGAAAACGCTAGAAAAAATCAGTCACGAATTTTCTTATTTACAAATAGCCGAATTTATGCGGCAGATTGCAACAGGTTTGCAAGCAGCACACGACGAAAGTATTTTTCATGGCAACATAAAACCAACAAACATTCTTATATCGCAAGAGAACAAAGCTCTTTTGTTTGACTTTTCCTTACAGCAGTTAAGTAAAAAAGTACGTCTAAAAGATGCGCAGTATTTATCTCCTGAACAATGCCTAGGCGTTCCGATAGATCAACGAGGAGATATATATAGTATGGGAGTATGTTTTTTTGAATTTTTAACAGGGCAATTACCTTTCCAGTCAGAATCATTGGAAAATTTACTATTGATGCAAGCAATACGACCGGTAACTCCACCGCATAAACTACAGAAGAAAATTCCAGAAAACCTCTCGGCAATTATTTGTAGAATGATGGAAAAAAGCCCTAAAAAAAGATATCCTTCCGCCTCGGAATTGATAGATGACTTGAGATTATATATAAATACTGGGTAAATGGTGGAAAATCAAATGCTCACATTGGATATAGAAAACAGAAAAGTAAAACAACAAAGTGCATGTATTGTAAAAATCAGTGGAAGTTTAGATAATGCAAATATCAATAAAATCTCCCCTTTACAAGTAGCGGAAAATATCCACTATTTCATTTTAGATTTTGCGAATGTAAAGTACATCAATCATGGAGGGATGTCTTTCTTAATCGATACGGCGGAAAAAATTAGCCAAACAGCGCAGTGTTTTTGTATTCATTTGAACTCAAAAATACAAACTATTTTTCGCTCGGTGGGTCTCAATTTACTTTATACCGTCAAAGAAAATTTATCAGATATATTCTGCGTCGCGCCGAAGTTAAACAGAAAAATTCTCGACAAGCGTGATTTACAATTCCTAGATTATTTGCAGAAAAATTTAAAAAACAAAATTGATTTACCGTTGCTGCCAGCAACGGCACTTCGCTTAATGGATCTCAGTGCAAATCCAAATAGTAATCTCAATGAGTTAGAAAAAACAATCAAAGACGATGTAACCATCACTACCGTTCTTTTGAAAACAGCAAACTCCATTAGTTTTGCGGGAAATTGGCCTGTAGAAACCGTACAATCTGCCATTGTACGCTTAGGGAGAAAGCGGTTACGTAGCATGATCATGAGTTTAACGCTAGCGTGTACCGTAATAAAGGGGAATAAAATAGATTTGCTCGCCAGAGACCTATGGAACCACAGTATGTCTTGCGCGCACTTAAGTTCATCGATTGCGAAGGAATTAGGTGTGGACGATGGAGTTGTTTTTGCGGGAGGCTTATTGCACGATATTCATAAAGCCGTACTACTGTCTATTTGTCGCAAAATATACAAAAAGCAAGGCGACTATTTTCCAACAGTTACGGTTTTACAAAACATCTATGATAGTTACTTTGAGCAAGTGACAAAAAAAATAGCAAGCGAATGGCATTTACCACAAAATTTAGTTTTTGCCATTCGCAACACATTTTACAGTACTCCGGAAAATAAAGAGCAGGCTGTAGTAAGTTTTGCGAGCAAACTCATCGATTATATTGAAAAAAATCTCGATGATTTTTTCTCATTTGCCACCGCAGAAATAGATCTTTTACAAATTCGCCGTAACGACGTATATAAACTTATTGGTCGAGGTCAACGTATTTATTGTTCATTGAAGCAGTCAAAGACATAGACAAGAGTCCACAACAATATTTAAAATAACTAAGATTTTCTTGAATTCTTCATTGTTTCCTCAAGAACCGTTACAAATGATTTTTTTTGGGCGGAACTTTCTTCAGATTCGTCAATGTTGAGTTCGGTAACATTGCTAATATTGTGAGGGCTCACCCCTATAATCATCAACTTATCTTTTATCTGTACGGCATGAAGAAACGTTTTATTTCCGAGATAGATTGTCTCCCTTAGAACGAGACGTTTTCCCTCAGGGAGTTTACCATGAGGGAACCATAACTTTTTAACAAACGTTATGACAACAATAAAAATAATGAAGATAACACTAATTACCGAAACGACATAAGTTGCCGTAGGAAATTTTATTGGCTCTGCTTTTTTTGTAAGATATTTTTGGTAATCGAGATCTAAAGTATCGTCTGCTTGACTTACAATCACAGAGCACAATAGCATTACAAGAAGTAAATATTTTAACATTTACACACTCTTATCTAATGTGGAACCACTTGTTTTCATAAAATAACCATAACGTGCTTTTTTTACTTCAAGTAACATCTTCAGGTTGTCAATGATACTTCTTTGTGATAATTGTGCTTGGGTAATCGTTTCTTTATCGATATTTACAATTCTTTTTATAATAGCAATAACTTCCTCATTATCCGTGGGAGAATCAGCATATTTTTCCTGAATATCTTGTTGTATTTTAACCTTAGTTGTTAACAGTGAGGCGACATCTTCGTTTTGATTTGCCTTTACTGCCTGCCACAAAGACTCAGATGCTTGTAAAAGACTTTCATAGTCTTTTATTTCTTCGCACATTAGACCATCCTTGCAATTTGTTGCCAAGTTTCCAGCAAATCTTTCAACCACTTTTGGGCGTTACGTAAACTATCTAAATCGTTATGGGTATTTGCCTTCGTTAAATGCGCAAGAATAATTTCATACGCTTCATGCAACCTTTTTGCAACGTCACCTTGAGAAAAATCGAGATTACTATTGAGCAAATTGATAATATCAATGGTTTTCAAAATTGCTTGACCTTTAGCACTATAATCTTCATTTATTAATTTTTGTTCTGCTAATATCAAAGACTGTATACTCTTCTTGTACAACAAGATAATGTTTTCCACTGGAGAGGAAGTATTTACAATAATCTTTTTATATTGATTGATGCCACTGTACATGTTAATCCTCCGTAATTCTTTGTATTAATTTTAAAGATTCCTGCATGATTTGGTCTTCTACTTTTTTTTTCCGTAGTTTTAATATAAGACTACATTTCATCACACGTAAATCGGCAAGTTGTAAAGTCGCTTTTTTTTTAGAATCCTTATCGTCATCGATCCTTGCCATAATTTTGTAATATAGTTTACGTGCCTCTTTATACTGTCCATTTTTATATCGATGATCGGCGATTTTCACCAGCTCGTGCAATTCGTAATCCTCAGAAGAGTCAAATTTGAGTACTTCAGGTGCTGCCGTACTTAACTTTTTCTGGGGCGTACGTGGAGAAAGCTCGTACAAGGATACTAATTTTTTTTTGGTTCGATAGTAACGTGGGTAATTAGTTGGAGTATTTGCTAAAACCTTCTCCAAATAATAAATCGCGTCCTTGTATTCTCCTCGATCAAAAGATTTTTTGGCAATGTCTTCCCAGTCGGAAATAATGTCAATTTTTGGTTTATCTGTGTCGGTACTCATCAAGCGCATAATAATGACAAACTGCACAAACAAAATAATAAAAACGATAATCCCTATAGTATTCGATTTTTTATTCGTCGATTCTTCTTTTGATCCCATCACCATCTCCAAACAGTCATACATACTGTTCAATATCACTGCTGTTTAGCAACAACCAACATATATTGAAAAAAAACATTCACCAGAAAAATTAATGTCCTCATCATCCACGGAAAAGCGATAAAGATAATAAGCATCACCGTAAACATCTTGGGGATAAAAACCAATGTCTGTTCTTGGATACTTGTAACTGCCTGTACAATACTCACCACCACTCCCACCAATGCAGCGCTAATTAAAATGGGAGATACCAACATTGCAGTTGTATAAAAGACTTGCTGCATAATTTCTAAAATCATTGCTTGCGACATTACTTTTCCTAACCAAAACTTACCACCAGAGTTTTTGCAACTAAATGCCACCCATCTACCATAATAAATAGCATCACCTTAAAGGGAATCGCAATGACAGTTGGTGGTAACATCATCATACCCATAGCGAGAAGTGTACTCGCGACAAGAATATCTATAATAAAAAACGGTATCAAAATAAGTAATCCCATCTGAAAAGCTATTGTAAGTTCACTAATAACAAAAGCAGGAATTACAATAGATATTGGAATATCGTTTACCGTTTTTGGTGGCTCACTCTTACTGAGAAAAATCATCAGTGCCAGATCTTTTTCGCGGACGTGTTTAAGCATAAAAGTACGTAATTCCTGCAGCGAACGAGACAAAGCTTCTTGAGTATTGATCTCTTCTTTTTGATAAGGAAGATAGCTATTTTGGTATATACCATTCCACACCGGAGTCATCACGAAAATAGTTAGGAATATTGCTAAACCTATCAAAATTTGATTTGGAGGAAGACTTTGAACTCCAAAAGCTTGCCGTGTGAATGATAAAACAATGAGAATGCGTGTAAATGAAGTCATTGTTAAAAGAATCGCGGGAATAAAAGACAACAGCGTCATAAAAATAAGTATTTTTAGCACTGGTGCCCACTCACCTGTATTTTTCGGTAAGTCAAGCTTGACATTTAACTGCTGATTATCAGCATATGCACAAGACAAAAACACTAAGAAAAAAATAAATAAAAATTTCTTATGTGCCATAGTATCCCCCTGAATGATTCGTTTACAAGCCGAATAATTAACTGCATATCGAGGATACATGCAAGAATGAAGCCAAATAGAAAAAGTGAAGGTTTTTTTGTAGGAAGCGTCTACATGCTGAAGAATAACTACAGTAGTGCTATTTAGTCAATAGCAATAGACTGTACAATTTGTCAAAAATTTATGACAAATCTATATTGATTTTGGAAGGTGTGTGGCATATTTACTATGTGAAATATTACCAAGTGCGGCATTTTGCCGCAGATAGCCATACTGCGAAATATGGCTAAAATTTAGCTTTTCAAGAGGACGATCTCTATAGGTGGGTCATTTTGCCACCCCTAGAGACCACCTTTTAAAATATTTTGTGCTGATTTTTTATCCATTTGTGGCGAAATACCAGACTCAAGCATCTCTTTTGCTTGTTGAATTTTCTCCGGGCGAATTCCACCATCCGCCTTCATAACTTCCTTTAAGCGTTGAATTTCCGTATCCATATGTTGCTTCTGCGCTGTGTTTACAGAAAAGGAATCTGTTTTTTGGGATGTTGTTTTTGGAGAAACGTCGTTCTGGGTTCGCTTTATGTATTGAGGACCACCTACACGATTAATTTCCATTTCTTTCCCCATAAAATTATGCCCAGCCTTTTTAAATAAAGTATCTTACGGCTTCGAGCACACAAATTTTTTCCAAATAACCTACCCATGACTATCAAATCTGGTAGACCAGTATAAGTATCTTATCGGACACTTTCTTTACAACTTTAGTATAAATAGTATTTTTTTTCTATTTTTCTTTGTAATGATCTATTTTACTAACGTTTCTACAATTTTAACATAGATACTTTTAAAAAAAAATAACGTTTTATTTAAATTTTGGCAATCTTTTTGAAATAGTGTTTCGCGAACATATTTTTTAAATTGAAAAATTGGTAATAGGGACTCCCAGGAGTCTCTATATTTTTTTAGGTAGAAACGTTTTGAAAATAGCAAATATTTTACAAATGACCCAACAATGCGCAACATCCAAAGAGGAAACATCGTCTTCCGCGGATGAATTTGCCGATATATTTGCTAGTGAAATGTGTTGTTGTCCTCAATGGCAAGAAGGTAAAAAAAGCGTTGTGACATGGTTGCAAGACATAAAATCGCAACTGGAAAACCACCATGAGTTACAGGATACACCAAGTGATGAAGCAGCGTTTTGTTCTCTGGTGTCTGAAATAAAACAAATTCCATTGCAAAAAGATTTTTGGCCTGGTGTATCTCAGGAGCTATCAAATAACGAACAAGTTATTGAACAGCATTTTGATGTACTTCAAGCGAAAACAGAAGTGCTGTGTGAAAATGACCAAAACTTTCCCATGGAAAGCTTCGCGGCACAAGACCTCGCAAGTCATCCAAAAATTGTTTCGCAATTGATGTCCGACACAGAGCCTACAGATAAAAATTTGACGGTACCTTCGCAAGAGAAAGTGTTTTTCAACAAAATAAATCTATCTACAAAACTAGAACAGCAAACATCATATAGTCGACTTGAAGAAGCACATAAAATAACGATTGACACAAAACACAACATTGAGAAACCGCACGAAACGATGCAAGAGATGCCCATCGAAATGGCACAAAAAGCAAATATGGAAGCACAACAAAGAACCAATATTGAAGCAATACGAGAAACAAACATACGAGCAATACAAGCAGCAAATGTCGAGACAAATGCTGAGGTAGATGTTGAGACAAATGTTGAGGAAATACAAGAAGTAACCGACGAAACGACGTGTGAACAATCAGCGACTCATAACAAGACAGTTGTCAAAGAGCTATCACCTAGATCCTCCGTTTACATGCACGGCTCTGAAAAAATCGAAGATAAAATCACACAAGAACGCATGGAAACATTTTATCTATCGCGAAATGCGGAGAATAGAACAAAAAATAGCGAGTCTATCGATATGTCTTCGCCGCAAAATATTTTTGAGATAGAAAATCTATTAGAAGAAAACGACGTACAGGTAAATCTTGTAGATTCTCAAGAGATAGACCTACAACTAAAGTATGGAGATGAAAACGACGACGTACACTTAAATATTGCAATGAAAGAAGATACTTTGTTTCTCAAAGTAGGTTCCGAGCAACAAGAAACACTGGAGCTGTTGAAAAACAATATAGAATCACTACGTCGCGATCTTCTACAAAAAGGACTCAAGTTACACGATGTCGAATTTTCGCGTAATTTTTCGCAGAGTTTTTCTCAAAACTCAAATCATCGTGGCAATCAGCACTTTTTACAGCAACGGTTTTCTGCAAAAGTAGAAGAAAATGCACGAGAGGTAAATCCTAACCAGATTTACTACAGCAATAAAAAAGTCAGTTACTATATTTGAGATGACCAACTTAACAACTGGAATTCAGCGATAAATCTCACGATTAAAAAAAATCGTCATTAGTAACTACAAATACTTAAGCGTTATCATCTTGTTGTTTAGGAGAATTCAAATGATCAATGAATTAACCGCTATTAGTCCAACACAAACAACTAACAACACCACAGGAAAACAAAAAGTAAATGAAGATGTATTTTTCCAGATTTTAAATGTGGAGTTACAAAACCAAAATCCCCTAGATCCCATGGACAATAGTCAATGGCTAGGACAACTTTCACAAATGCAATCGTTGGAACAGACCTCAGCGATGGCAGCAGAAATAAAAGAAATGAAACAATCTCTCGGCTTTTTTCAAGCCGCAAGTATGGTTGGGAAAGAAATAGAATATAAAGATACCAATGGCAAAACCCTTTCAGGGCAAGTCAATTCTGTAACGCAAAAAAATAATCAGCTTTATTTAAATGTTGCAGACCAAGAAGTGACCGTAGAACAAATCATTCGTGTAGGAGGAGCTGAAAATGACTAATTCACTATTTTCGGGTGTGTCGGGACTCTCTTCGTACCAAAAGATGTTAGAAGTTATTGGTGGAAACATGGCAAACATCAACACGCCAGGTTTTAAAGCGGGATCTTTTCGTGCTGTTGAAAATTTTTCACAAACGATAAAAGAGGCCGCTGCCCCAAATAACATCACTGGTGGGACAAATCCCGTTCAGGTAGGCGGTGGTGCAAATATCGGTGCCATTGTTGCCAACTTTGGCCAGGGAAATTTTGAACAAACAGGAAGAAATTTAGACTTGGCAATAGAAGGCGAAGGTTTTTTCGTACTAAATGGCGGTGAGCAAAACCTATTTTCACGCGTAGGTAGTTTTGCTTTGGATGAAGATAGTCAGTTGGTGGATCAAATTAGTGGTTTTAAGGTAATTGATGTTAACAACCAACCAATTACCATAAACACAGAGGAACCACTTCCTCCTTCTGCCACTTCACAACTAGGTCTACAAGGAAACTTAGACCCGACAGTAGCGATTCCCGCGGGTACGGTAACATTATCGAGTACCGTCGTCGATCCACAGGGAGCCAGCCACACTGCAGATATTACTTTCACCCATGTCGCTGCGGATCAATGGGACGCGCAAGTAAGTCTTCCAAACGGAGATGGAGTTGTCAACGACGCAGATATCACCGGGCTTACCTTCAATCCAGATGGTTCTTTTGCTAGTGTTGCCGACAATGCTTTTAGCATCACCTTCAATGGTTTTGCCACCCCGCAAACCGTTACTTTAGATTTTGGCAATGCAAATAGTTTTAACGGCGTTACCCAAGTTAGCGGAGCAACAACAATAGTCGCCAATCAAAACGATGGCTTTTCATCAAGTCCTCTTATTGACATAGGTTTTGACGCCGAAGGGCAAATTATTGGGCAATACAGTAACGGAGAACGACAAGCTCTTGGACAAATTGGCATCGCCACTTTCTCCAATCCCGAAGGACTGGAAAAAGTCAACGGTAATATGTTTTCTACCACTGGTAACTCTGGTGAAGCAAATATTACAGGTGGTCTTACGGGGCGTGCTGGTGCCGTACTGAGTGGTAACCTTGAAACAAGTAATGTCGATACCTCTAAAGAAATTGCCTTGATGATCATAGCACAACGCGGTTTTCAGTTTAACGCACGTGTGATTACCGCTTCCAATGAAATTTTGCAAGAAGCAGCGAACCTAATAAGATAGTGAGATAACGATGGATAATACCTTATACCTACTAGCTGGTTCTATGGATAGCGCCGCACAAAACCAACAACGCTTAGCAAAGAACTTGTCTAATACAAGTAGCCCTGGCTTTAAAGAAGTTTTCACACGAGTAGAAAGTGAAACCTCTAGCGGTGAAATACCCTATTCGCAAAATTTTCTGTCGTTCTCACAAGGAAGTGTTGTTAGTGATGAAGACCCTCATAGTTTTGCAATTTCAGGCGATGGTTTCATCGAAGTTGTCAAAGATGACGAAGTGGCCTATGTTCGTAGCGGTTACTTATATGTCAACAACAATAACGAATTGACAACTTCGGAAGGCCGTGTTGTTCAGGGAATTGATGGAGCAATCATCGTCCCCCAGGGTCAACAAGCACAAATCAAAATTTCAGAGGAAGGTGTCATTCAAGCCGGGGAACGCGAGTTAGGAACATTAAAATTAATGCAGTTTAGTGAGCCGCACAAACTCATCAATGAAGGTGGGACGTTTTGGAATCCCGCCAAAGTCGAAGCAAATGTTGATAAAGACAGCCGTGTTCTTCAAGGTCATATTGAAAAGTCAACGGTAAATAACTTTACTTCGATGAAGGATCTTGTCGCCAACATGCGTTACTTTGAGACGATTAACAAAGTAACGCAAACGGTCGATCGCAGTTGGCAAAATTTATTGCAAAACGGTCGCTAAAATCTTATCCACGGGAGGTATAAAAAATGATTAAATCTCTAGATAGTGCTGCAAGCGGCATGTTAATACAACAGACTACTGTCGATAATATTGCAAATAACTTGGCAAACGCTAATACGACTGCGTACAAAAAAAGTCGTATGGAATTCCAAGATTTACTCTATGTTTCCAAAGGAAATTTTACCGGAAAAGCAGACCCAGATCAACAAGTGCTCTCCGACATGCAAATAGGTAGTGGAGCAAAATCTGTGGCAAATGTCAAAAGTTTTGGGCAAGGAACCCTTGAGGAAAGTAACCGTGAATTGGACGTGGCCATCGATGGCCAAGGTTTCTTTCAAATTTTGGTGAACGAAGAAACTTTTTTCACAAGAGACGGCTCTTTTAAAATTGATGCACAACGTCAATTGGTTACCTCTGCGGGACATGCACTGGAACCGGCAATTAATGTTCCTGAAAACACCGAAAATATTATTATTGGTAATGACGGAACTGTCAGTGCTAAAGTCGCGGGGCAAGATCAACTACAAGTCTTAGGAGAAATAGAGCTAGCAACTTTTACCAACGAACCTGGTCTACAAAGCTTGGGCGGCAATATCTACCGAGAAACTCCTGCTTCAGGAGAACCAGAAATTGCGAGACCAGGTGAAGAAGGCAACGGCGTGTTGCGGCAAAATTTCTTAGAAAGATCAAATGTCGATACCGTAAGCGAAATGGTAAAACTTATCGTTGCACAACGCACCTATGAAATCAATTCAAAGGTAATTCGTACTAGTGACGAAATGCTTTCCATGACCAACAACTTGATAAGATAAAACATGAAATTTCTTTTATTGCTGATAGTCTTCATGACATATGTGATGAGCCAAGAAATTTTTTTGCAGCCGCGCGCCGAGGTAAAAGGACTTGTTATTTTTTTGGGCGACATTGCCAATGTAAATAATAACAAAGCTTTGCAAAAACTGAAAATTGGCGCGACACCTGCCCCAGGAAAAACGCGTATTTATCAGGTCGAAGAAATTGAAGATATTTTATTGCGAAATGGTGTCGTCGACTTTGTACTTCACGGTGATGAAGTACAAGTTGTCGCGAGTCGACTAGTTATCTCTCCAAAGGAACTAGCTCCACTTGCCAAGGAGTATGTTCATTTCTCTTTGGGAAAAACATGGAATGACTTTTCGATAGCACTCAAACATATTGCGACGCGACCAGTGATACTTCACAAGCCGCGCATTGGGTTAAAAATTAGCTACAGCAAATTAGAAATTCGTCGGCGGGGACAACAGGTATCGGTATATATATTGTTGGCAATTGACGGAAAAGTAATGCGTAAGGTCAAAGTTATATTTTCCGTAAATATTTACACAAAAGTGCTGGTAACACGACGCGCCATTTCTGCGAAGAAAAAACTAACTCCTTCTTATGTCAGCTACAAGCGTATAAAAATAGATAATCGCCAAAAATTTTTGACATTAAATGAGGCGAAAAAAAATGTGCGTGTGCGCCATACTTTACCAGTAGGGCATGTCTTGTTAAAACGCGATGTAGAGCGCGTTCCCATGATTCAACGCAATTCTAAAATAAAAATGCTATTCAAGATGGGAAACTTGAACATCGAAGTAAAAGTTAAGGCGTTAGAAAAAGGTTTCAAGGATGATATTATCCGTGTTATGAACATTTCGTCGCGACGTGTACTAAAGGCAAAAGTAATTGGTGAAAGCAATGTTGTTTTTATAAGCGAGGGATAATATGAATAGATGGTTGTGTCTTTTTTATGTCGTTATATTAGGATGCAGTAGTAGTAAAACTGTGGCTCCCAAAGAAATTCCTACATATTCCCCACAGCAACTTTCACTGCAACCCTTAGCACCCGAAAAACCACCACAGCATGGTTCATTATTCGACGAAAATTTTACTTCTTTTTACAACAATCGAAAGTACAAAAAGGGTGACATTCTTACCGTATTAATCAATGAACGCAACGACGTACAACAAGACAATGAAGTGGAACTTTTAAAGAATTCTCAGTCGCAATTAGATGTAGATCCTGGAGCAGGAGATCTTTTGCAGCAAGTAGGTGGCTCTTTGGTAACGGGCATTTCCTCGTTGGATGCATCGCGCAACAAAACGCACATTGGTGAAGCAACGTACCAACAAACATCTTCATTTGACGACCGAATTGCTGTTGTTGTTACTGAAATTCGCGAAGATGGTCTATTGGTGGTATGGGGAAAAAGAAATATTAGATTGGATGGTGAAGCCAAAACCCTTGTAGTGAGCGGTATGGTACAACCACAAAGTATATCAGATGATAAAGTGATCAGCTCTAGTCAATTGGCCATGGCAAATATACATCTCGAAGGAAAAGGAACTTTAACCTCAACAACGGAGCCTGGCACTGGGTCAAAAGTTTTTGGCAAAATACTTGATATTATTTGGCCATTTTAAGGACAGATATGAAAGTTCTAGTGTTTCTAATATTACTTGGAATGGTACATGCTGCGCGTATTAAAGATATTGTCGAAGTTGTGGGGCTACGCGAAAACCCCATAACTGGTATGGGATTGGTTGTTGGCTTGCCACAAACGGGTGATCAAAATCCCGCAGCATTAAAAGCCTTAAGAAACGTACTACAACACTATGACTTCCGCGTTTCGGAAAGAGACCTAGCACAAGGCAATGTGGCTTTAGTTATGGCCACAGCTCAACTTCCACCATTGGCAACGCGCGGAACAAAAATTCGCATCACAGTATCTGCCATTGGTGATGCAACGAGCTTAAATGGTGGAGTATTACTCCCTACTTTCCTGAAAGCTTTAAACAAAAAGATTTATGCTGTAGGACAAGGTACATTAAGCACCGATTTACAGTCTCCTACGGTGGCGACAGTACACAATGGAATTGTAGAGCGCGATGCCCCGGCCTCGTTTGTCACAGCCAAAGGACAAATATTTTTGCGTCTCAAAAATCCTGACTTTAATACTGCGAATAGAATTTCACAAGCAATAATGCAAAAATTCGACAACGATTGTCACACGCTAAATTTAAATACTGTGCGCGTGCAAGTTCCCTACGAGTATAAAAAGAAAAACCGTATTTCACAATTCATTGCCGAGATATACACCTTAGAGGTAATACCAGATATTCCCGCACGTGTTGTTATTAATGAAAGAACTGGCTCGATTATTGCAGGAGATAGTGTAACAATTAGTCCAGTAACCATTACACACAACACCATTAAAATTACAATTGGTTTAAATAACGGTCAACAAAAAATAACCGTCGAACAACTGACAAACGCATTGTTATCCGTGGGAGCTACCTCAAAAGATCTCGTTGTCATTTTTCGTATGTTAGAAGCAATGGGTGCGCTCCATGCTAAATTGATTTTTCTGTAGGCTTTATGGAGGGATAAAATGGATATCTCCATGATTACAAATAATTCGATACCGAAAAATAGT
The DNA here is from genome assembly GCF_009002475.1 of Candidatus Uabimicrobium amorphum. Lineage (GTDB taxonomy): Bacteria > Planctomycetota > Uabimicrobiia > Uabimicrobiales > Uabimicrobiaceae > Uabimicrobium > Uabimicrobium amorphum. The sequence continues at coordinate 4,557,164 of NZ_AP019860.1, read as the reverse complement.
GCAAAAAATACAAGTACCGAAGTAGACGAGGCACAAGAGTTCAGCAAAATATTCGTCAAAACAATGCTAAAATCGTGTGCAAAAGGTCTTTGTCCCGAAGGGCAATCATCTTCGTACATGGATTCCTTGGTAATTCCTATTTTAGCGGACAAAATCGTCGATAAAAATTTTCCTCTTTACCAACAATTACAAAATTCCATAGAGGACAATAAACGTGGATGAAGAAATTATTCAAAGAGAATTAGAATGTTACGAAAATATCGAACATTTACTCGTTACTTTGCGCAATAAAATTTCTTACGAATGCATTGAGCAACACGTTCAACAACTGCAATATGAAATGGAAAAAATAAAAAAAATAGTCATTTGGCGACACAAAAACGCGCAAAAAATAGATGAAAAAAATATGGAAAAAATTCGCGACATTCAAGATGTACTAAAAGAAGTCAAGTTCTTACATGAAAATCAAAAACAAATGTGTAATAAAATGATTGCAATAATAACACCAGGAAATTGTTCTTATAACAAGAACGGAACAACAAATAAGGGCTTAACATATGGCAAGAGTATTAATTATCGAGGATGATCCGAAATATCGAGATCTATACGCTGATACACTTATAGATTCTGATTACCAAATCATTATGGCCAAAAATGGTGAAGACGGATTAAAAAAACTACAGAAATATAAACCGAGCCTAGTTCTTTTAGATCTAGTTATGCCAAAAATGGACGGCTGTAGTGTTTTGGCGGAAATGCGAAATTTAGGTATAGATGTCCCGGTATTTATTATCAGTGGTGATCCTAATTTAAAAAATGCACCTGAAATTTCTTACTACAAAAACGTCCAAGGTGTTCTACAGAAACCCATTAGCTTTATGGAAATAATGACCATAATAAAAGGTGTACTAGAGAAGCAGTCCATGGAAATTGAGGGGGTACGTGGAGAACTAATGATGGCTCCCGAATTTTTGATTAATTCAACCTTCGCGGAATGTAAACTGCAACAAGTACTGGGACAAGGGGCCAATGGCGTTGTATACAAAGGTACACATACAGGGCTAAATGTGGATGTTGCCATCAAGATTTTACACCCTGAATTTGAAATGACATCCCAAGAGGTAGGACGTTTTATCCGCGAAATAAAAGTTTTAACGCGACTCAAGCATCGAAATCTCATTCAAATCATCGATGCGGGAATTCATCAAAACCTTTTATTTATCATGACCCCTTATATAAAAGGTAAACCAATGGACGACCACATCGAAAGCAAGACATATTCGATAAACGAAGCGACACCGATGATGACGGAAATTTGCGAAGGTTTAAGTGTGGTACACGATGCGGGCATGGTTCACCGTGATCTAAAACCGCAAAATATACTCATCACGGAAAACCATATTCCATTGTTACTAGATTTCGGATTGGCGCGCGCGAAAAGAGATACAAAGATTACCAATAAAGGTACTCTTTTGGGAACACCGTTATACATGTCCCCAGAACAGTGCTTTGGACATGACACGGATATTCGTTCGGATATATATAGTTTAGGGGCGACATTTTATCATTTCATTGTTGGCCATCCACCTTTTATCGGACCAACTTGCTTCGCCATCATGAATGAGCATGTGTATACACCAATAGCTCCTCCTCATGTAGTGGCTCCTCAAATACCAAAAAGTATATCCAACATTATCGTGCGTATGATGCAAAAACTTCCTCACGATCGTTACCAAAGTATTCAGGAAGTCATCAATGAATTTAAAAATTTAACTTTAACTGTTACATAGGATAAATATGCGTTTAGAAAATGTATCTCGATCCATACAAATAAACCAACAAGCGATTCAGACTACGTCGCACAATATAACAAACGCCAATACGCCTGGCTTTTCCAGGCAAGAGGTGTTGTTAAAAGCCGGTGTTGCAGAAACAAGTAACATTGGCAAATTGGGCATTGGTGTAGACGCTTCGGGGGTTGAACGTAAGGTCAATAATTTTCTAGAACAACGTATAAGTACCAATTTACAAAATCAGGGTCGCATTGAAGTGCAAAAACCCATTATTTTACAGCTCGAAGATATTTTTGCCTCTTCTCCTGGGGACCTTATATCCCGCATAGATAAATTTTCTCAAAGTTTAGGAGAGGTATCTTTAAGACCAGAAGATAATGGATTACGCGAATTATTTATTGATACAAGCAAGGAATTAACAGACTCCTTTCGCGACCATGCTTCCAAATTTGCACAAGTAGAACAGCAAGTCAATGAGGAACTACAAGATAGTGTCGCAAATTTTAATTCTCTCATACAAGAAATTGACGGACTGAATAAGGGTATCGTCAGTTCTCCTGAAGCGGCAAACGATCTTTTAGATCAACGCGATCAAAAAATTCGCGAACTGAGTTCGTTAGGCAATATATCTGTTTCTTTCAGCCAGGAAGGGCATGCTCAGGTATTTTTGGGAACACAACCTATCGTAGACCAAAATCAAGTGTTCTCGCTCGAAGTAGCCAACGACGGAGGATTACAACTCCAAGGAACAAATAACAATATTGACGTCAAAAGCGGAAAATTGGGAGGTTTACTACAACTAAACAATGAAATATTACCGCAGCACACAAATCGTCTCAACGACTTGGCAACAAATTTTGCGTTTGAAATGAACAAAATTCATGCGACAGGTATAGGAAAAGAAACAGGTTTAACGGATACATTGTCCTTTGTAGGAGCTAGTGATCCACTAGCAAATTTAGATACACTCAACCTACCGATACAACAAGGTGATTTGACCGTACAACTTCGCGAAATTGCTACGGGAAATATTAGTGAAACAACAGTAAGCATCGACCCAACAACGGAAAGCTTGGAGGATATTAGAGCAAAACTAGATGCGGTCGCGAACATCAATGGAACCATTAATGCCAATGGTCAGTTGGGTTTGCAAGCAGATGCTGGCTTTGACTTTTCATTTACAGCAGATACTAGCGACTTTTTAGCAAGTTTCCAAATAAACTCAATATTCGTTGGTGATGATGCAAACAATATAAATGTTGCCACACAATTGGAAGATGTCAACCGGCTAGCATTGGCAAAAAGTTTTTCCGCTGGTAACAATGAAAATTCTCTTTTGCTACAGGAAACTTTGGAAAATAATAACAGCAACTTGCAAGACTTAAATTTTAGCGATTTCTTAGGTACAAGTATTTCAGAAATCGGACAACAGTCGCAAAATTTGCAAAACCAAGAAAATTTACAAAATTCTGTTATACAAAACCTTGAAAATTTGCGAGAATCGGTTTCTGGGGTTTCTGTGGATGAAGAGTTAGTAAACTTAAACAAATTCCAACGTTCTTTTGAAGCCTCCACAAGAGTGTTTCAAACACTCAATACTCTACTGCAAGATATTATAAACCTAGGTCGTTAACAAAGGATTTTAATACATGAATGAAAAAAATTCCATAGAGATACTTGCTGGAGGCATTGCGCACGACATTAATAATATATTGGGAGTTCTGATTACATACCCGTCTTTAATCTTGGCCAAATTACCTAAAGACAGTGCTCCGTACAAATATGTAGAAAAAATGTCTCGCTCGGTAGAAGAGTTGTCAAAACTATCGCAAAATTTAGCACAAGTCTATCGCGAAAATAGCTGTATCCTTACCACCGTCGATATGGATGAAATGATACAACAACTAAAGTCGAATTGGGATGATTATGTTCAAATCGACCTCAATGCAAAAAACGCAAAATTTTTGGGTAATTTTGAGCGTGTTTCCACACTGATAGACAATTTCATTAAGAATCTAGAAGATGGTATCCAACCTTCCGAAAGGTTAAAAATAACCTCGCAAGTTTTAAACGTTGAAAAAACAGAAACGCCATATGCAATCATTCCCAAAAAGGAATATATTGTGCTGGAAATACATAGCTGCGCATTTATAGAAGAAGAACATTTACCAAGAGTTTTTGAACCGTTCTACATAAAAAAAGTGTTGAGAAGATATCGCGATGGTTTTGCCCACGCACTACTTGCCATTTCCATTCGCAACATAGCAGGATATCTCAATGCGTTAAACAGAGACAAGGAAACTATTTACCAAATATACTTACCTTTGTCAGGGAGAAAATAATGCGAGTGACGACCAACGGTATACATCAATTTCAATTAGCTGCTGTACGTCAAAAAGGTGTTGAGTTACAACAAGCGCAGGAAAAAATAGCGCTTGGTAAAAACAACATACGCGTTTCTGACGACCCTAACCTAGCAAAAAATGCCTTGCGCATAAAACAAGATTTACGGCAAAATGACATTTTCACAAAAAACATAGAACATATCACCAATACACAGGCCAACAATGAAACGGCACTACGTGAAGTCAACAATGTCATTACAAGTAGCAAAAATTTGGTATTGTTCTCGGTAAGTTCGCTGGGGCAAAGTGATCGCGATACGATTGCCAATGACTTAAATGAACACATTGAACAAGTTGCTGGTATCCTAAACACCAAAAAAGAAGGGCGCCATCTATTTAGTGGCACTTCGGCACAACAACCTTTCGCGTTAAGTCGCGATGCCAACGGCAATATCGATGGTGTAACGTATAACGGTAATGACGAACAACAACAAATTTTCATTGATACCAATGTAAAAGTGGCAAATAATATACCGGGTAGCGATCTATTACCCGTACTTGAAACTCTCATTAATGCGCGTGATGTGCTACTGAATACTGGTGGGTTGTCAGAGCCGCAGATTCAACAGCAACTTTCCGACAATGTTGTTGCGGAACTAGACGCAATATTTGAAGACAATTCCAACAGAATCGCCAGTGTGGGAAGTTTAGTACAACGCCTCGATGAAACAAACGAAAAGCACATTGAAAATAAACTACAACTAGAGGTGCGTCTTGCCCAATTGGAAGATTTAGACATCGCCGAAGGAGCGATTGATTTAAATAATGCAGATACCAACCTACGCTCCACATTTTTCGCCGTTGGTAGGGGAAATCCAAGCTTACTAGATTTCACTTCGTAACCAAGAGCTTGTCAAGCTCTTGGTTACACAGCACCAATTTGTTGTAATAAAAAATTCTGGTTAGATTGTAAATTTGATACAACTTGCTCTAAATTGACAAATTGCTTGCGTAAGGTATCTTCTCGTTTCACTAATCTTTTCTCTGCCACATCTATTTGGTCCTGTAAACTATCCGCCGAACTTTGTAAACCATCTTGACGTGTGGCAATAAAACCTGTGGGATCGACAAATTCTTTTACGATACTCACCAAACGTCCTGAAACACCTTGTTCCGACTCACCGCCGGCAAACACACCTCGAACCAATGTAGGGTTTTCATCCACCGCCTCTAAAAACTTAGCCGAATCAAAACTAATCAGTCCATCTTCGCCTGTGGTGAGTCCAATTTCTGATAGAGAAACTCCCCCCTGCGCTTCGGTGAGTAAATTGCGAATACGACTTTGGGCGCTAATCAGTACGCGGTCTCCAGCAAGAACTCCAGAAGCTTTGTTATCGGAAGATCCTGAATTGGCGTTCACAAAAGACAATACATCGTTAATTTTGCTAACAAAATCACTTACTTTATTTTTAAAAGCGTCGTTGTCACGAGAAACAGTGATGATTGCCTCTTCTTCGCTAATGTCGTTTAACTCCAGAGTCACACCATCAATAGCGTCAGAAACAGAGTTGGTTCCACGAGAAATGTCAATTCCGTCAATGGTAATTTGCGCATCTTTTGCCTGCTGCACTTCTTCAAAATCACTGGTGGCAAATCCTGCAAGCGTCGTTTCTGCATCGTTGATAGAAACTGCGTTTTCCACCCCGGTACTTCCACTGGAAATTACCAAGCGAAAACCATTGGAGGCACTACCATCGTTTACAATCGAAGCGGAAATAGACGCGTCGAGATCATTAATTTGTGCCGCAAGACCTTCCAAAGTCGTCTCACCACCTTTAATTTCAAGTGTTTCTTCCGAAGATCCGATGTTGATAACAAGATTGGCGTCGCTTGCAGAAATCGCCGCTTCTTTATCATCCACTCCCAAATGCGCGAGTCTTGTCCCTTGGGCCAACTGATTCACTTTCACATTGTGTGTAGCTGGTTTTGCCCCTTCTTTTACCGAAGCTTTTATAAAATCAGAATCGCTCTTCGCTTTAAATGTCAGCAGTTCTTCCTTAGAGCTTGCGGCAGAAAGATCGTCATTTTGTCCATCTATTTTTTGCGCAGCACTTTTTAGATCGTTCATCTTGGTTTGCAGCTGATCGTAAGCCGCTTTTTGCGCCTGAAAACCATTTTTCCGTTGCTGCAAAATACCAAGTGGACGTCTCTCAACACTAATAAGTTGTCCTACAAGCGATCCAAAATCTATCCCTGTAGCCAAACCTACATTCAGTGATAAGGTCCCCTCAGCCATAAAACTCTCCTTGAATATGTAAACGCAAAAATCCCAGGTAGGTCTACCTGGGAAAGAAATAAGAATAAAGATACCAATTACAGCAATTTTGCCATAACCGTAACTGGTACATTTAATCTTCATAAATATTTTTTATTAGTGCTTGATAATAAGTTTTTTGTTTAGGGGCTGTCATCAATTAAAGAATATTTCCTTTACTGTGTCATCCCGCACCTGATGCGGGATCCACGCTTTTTAAGAGAAAAAACAATAAAAGAAAAAAATTCTAATGTAAAAAGAAAGTCTTACTTTTATTGGGTTTTACAACTTTATTCGTGGATTCCTGGTCAAGCCAGGAATGACACTAGGTGTATATTTTTTCTAAATTTGGTGCGTTTAGCTAATTGATGACACGCCCTAATAAAAAACTTATTATCGTTTTTAAAATTATCCTAAAAGATTCAAGGCAATTTGAGAAGATTGCTTCGATTGTGCAAGAATTGTTGTTCCTGCCTGTTGTAGTAATTGGTTCTTTGTTAGGTTAATGGACTCTTGCGCGAAATCTGTATCTAGAAGTCGCGAACGAGCAGCATTTAGGTTTTCATTTACATTGCTTAGGTTCGAAATCGTAGATTCAAAACGATTTTGAAGAGCACCAAGTTCTCCGCGGCTTTTTCCAACAGAGTCAAGAGCAGCATCAATTCTCTCAATCGCTTCTGTCGCTCCCCCTTGTGTGGAAAGATCTAAATCACTTACCGAGTTATTGTCACGAGAAATTCCAGCAACCCCTGTAAAACCGATAGAAGCAACGTTTCCAGCTAGAGCAATGTCATCAACACTAGAAAGTTGAATTTCTCCTCGGGTAGTTGCAGTACCGAAAGCTGTCGTTGTACCATTATTAACAACGTCAATATTGCGTCCATCAGCAGCGGTAAGTGTAAAAGTGTCATTTGTTACATCCACAGTAGCTGTTACCCCTGTATCTGCGGAAAACGCATTGATCGCCTCTGCGAGTTCTTCGGCATTCGTAATGTTTGAACCTTGGTTGTTGTCAAAAATGGCCACACCATTAATTTCAAGTGTTTCGTCTGCGGCAACGGCTATTCCACTTGCAGCTACTTCAAACTCAGTAGCCTGAGCCTCGGCGCGTACTCCGGTTCCACTTGCGTTAATTGCCTGCGCTTTCGCAAAAGCACTGGTAGCGTCTTGTCCAGCGGCACTACCAACAAAAGATGACGAACCACGTACAAGTTTACCATTAATTTCTAATTCACCTTCGGCAAGAGCGTTACCGTCTACTGCGCTATTTCCGGTGCTTTGTGCGATTTGTCCAAAGCTCTTGCTGGTGGCTCCACGTACAGAAATATCGATGGTTTGTCCGGCGTTTTCTCCCACCTGGAATTTTAAATTATTTGCTGAACCATCTAGAATTTTACGACCGTTAAAACTGGTTTCTAAGGCGACACGGTCAATTTCTTGAATAAGTTGCGATGTTTCATCTTGTATCGATTCACGGTCGCTATCGCTGAAAGTTCCGTTTGCGGATTGTACAGCAAGTTCTCTCATTCTTTGTAAGATACTCGTTGTTTCATTCAGAGCACCTTCGGCAGTTTGAACTAAAGAAATTCCATCATTGGAATTGCGAATTGCTTGACCTAGACCTGAAATTTGTGAATTAAATCTTTCTGCGATTTTTAATCCCGCAGCATCGTCAGCAGCGCGATTGATGCGTAGGCCAGAAGATAATTTTTCAAAAGATTTTCCTAAATACTTTTGAGATTTGTTCAATTGACGTGCAGAGTTTAGAGCAGATGAATTGTTGAGTATAGAAATTGACATAATTGCCTCCTTTAATTCCAAATGGTATCAGTTATTCTTATACCCTAATTCTCGGATGGGTAAAAAATAACTTTAGGGGAAAAAATTTTTTTTTTCCCCAGAGGCAAAATATCATGATAGTAATTGTTAATTATCTGTGGTAGGTAAGTAACTTTTTAATTCTTCACTGGTCCAATAGTAACATATTTTTAATGAGTCAACAAAGTAATCCACATTTTCACTTGTGGCATCACCATGAATTTCGTTACAAACTTGTGTAAATCTTCGCAAACCCAAATCTTTAAAATCTTTCTTTAATTCTTTTACTTTCTTGCGAATATCTTTTAACTCTAGACCATTTTCAATTTGACCAATTACTTCGGGAACCTTGTTTAAAAAATATTGAGTCTTAACATCAAGATAATCTTTGTCTATTTTTGCGATTACTTTTCGATCAACTACTTGCGAATTGAGAAGTTTATGATTTGTTGTAATTGTCTTACGCCGTGTTTTTTTATGATAACAGCGTTGAAGAGTATCGCGTAACTTTTCTATAGTTACTGGTTTATACAGCAAATCATCCCAACCATTTTTTAATAGATAGTCTTCTTCATCAAAAATTTCGGCTGTTAATCCTGCAATTAAGGGACAGTGTTCGGGTGCAAAGTTCTCGCGTATGCACGATGTCGCTTCAAAACCATCCATGATCGGCATGTGGATATCCACAAAAATAAGATCATATTCAGAACTCATCGCATAATTCACGGCCTCTTGACCATTACTTACCACATCAATTTCGTAACCTAGAATAGAAAAAGTATCTGTAAGAACCATGCGATTTGTTTCGTGATCTTCGGCAACAAGAATTTTCAAAGGGTGTTTCTGGAAAAAATTACCTGTGTCAGAGTGGCTAGCATCATAGCTAACGACGATGTCTTTGGCACGAAAAACTTCTATATCGAAAAAAAACTCTGAGCCTCTCCCCAAATCGCTACGGACTCCCAGCTTTCCTTTCATAATCTCCACAAGCTTTTTACAAATAGAAAGCCCAAGACCCGTTCCCTTGTAATCCTTTTGGTGTTGAACCTGATAAAAGTCGTCAAAAATGCGCTGTCGATCTTCTTCACATATTCCCAAACCTGTATCTTTCACTGAAAATAGCAACCTTGCATAAGAATCATCACAGGATTCTAGCTGAACAGAAATTTGAATACTTCCATGTTCCGTAAATTTAATCGCGTTGCTCGCTAAGTTAATTAAAACTTGTTTTAGTGGCTTTACATAACCACGAACGGGAAAATCGATACGCTCATCAATATCTAAATTAATTTTCAGATCTTTTTTTTGCGCTTCAGGGCTTACCATGTGAAAAATTTCACACAAGCACTCTTCGACCTTGAATACTTCTGTCTCTAAATTCAATTGGTTTGATTCTATTTTAGAAAGATGCAGAATATTATTGATAATGTAGAGTATGTGTTTACTACTATCTAGTAGGATTTTGGTGTACTTTCGTTGTTGTTCATCAAGTTGAGTTTTACTCAGTAACTCAGATACCCCAATTACCGCATTCATCGGAGTACGTATTTCGTGGTTCATATTGGCTAAAAATTGGCTCTTCGCTTTATTTGCCACTTGCGCCGCCTCGCGTTTTTTCACTTCCACGCACTCTAGACAGCGAGTCTCCAATGCTTTATTGAGTTCATTTAATTCCGTGGTTCCCTTATCTACTTGTACTTCTAAATCATCACATGCTTTTTGTAAACGGTTTGCTTTTTTTCCGCGTACCACATATTGCAGTATAAACAAGAACTGAATAACTAAACAAGAAATGGTGATTATTTGAAAACGATAAAGATCCCAAAGTGTTTTTTCGCGATAAAATATTTCACTCAACTTAGGCAGCTTTTTTTCATTTATGTTCCAACGTTTCAGTTGACGCATGTCAAATAGAAATTTTTGCCCTCCATCCACATTTTTGTCAACCTTTTCTCCCTTTAAAATCTTTACCGCTATTTCGGCTGCCTGTACTCCATCGAACTCAGCACAAGATACTCGTCCGCCGACAATTCCTCCCCCAAGAAGAGAATCCCATAAACCATAAATAGGGGCGGTAGAGTTTTGCGATATTTTAGAGAGTATTTTTCTTGGTATGAAATCTTTCCCTTCTGCATCGACAATCGTCAACAAATACAGCACGATTGTTCGCGGCGGAAGTTTCTTCACTCTTGAGAGTACAGTCTTCATGGAAAGACCAGTTAAATTGATAACAGAATAATGATCTCTGTATTTTTCGAGAACCTCTTTTGCTGCTTTTTCATACAGTTGCTCAACTGGTGAACATCCGCAAATAACCGCAATATTTTCCGTATCAGGGTGTAACGTAAGAGCAACATCTAAGGTGGCTTTTATGTCCACATCTGAAAATACCCCCACCATGTTTTTTATACCTAAGATTTTATCCTGGTCTTGTTTGTCAGAGATAAAAACAACAGGCGCCTTCCATGGTAGTTTATCGCGATATTGTGCAACAAAATTAGCAGCGGGAACATCAACTACAATAACCAAATCAATGTCATTGCGGTACTTGTGGGTATACAAATCGACCAAGTTTTGTTTAAAACCTGGGGTGTGCATCTGTGCCAGCCCGGTATATTCTAAATGAATTTCCAGTACTATGTTTGTGCGATCAAAAAAACGATTAATAGCTTCATTAACAGTTTGTTGCCATGGCATACCATAATTATATGAGTTTAAAATTAAAATATTTTTCGCAAGTTTCCTCTGTTCTTTTGCTAAAAGTGACGGCAGAAGAATAATAATGAGAAAAAATATTATTTTTAAAGCACGAGTCATTTATTAGCCTTTAAGAAAGAAGTGCGATTTCAATGTAAAAGTAATACCTGATCACTTTCAAAACGAAAAAATTATTGCTTATACATATATATACGTTTCTTTTTCGCAAACCGGCAGGTATTTTTTTAAATAAACATTACAAAAATATGCAACATGCAAAAAACAGACCAAAAAATGTAGAGTATACAAAACACAATAACGTAGGATAAAAAACACAAATCGCTGTAGAATATAGATTACAATGGGGTTAGCGAGATATACAGTATAACAAAAGAAAAAAAAATGCAATAATTTTTTCACAAATTCAATTTATTATATTTTTTTAAATTTCAACAATTAGTCCCTTGTGGAAGAGGTGTCTTCACAAAAAATCGAAATATCGAATGGATGACAACCTTATATTTGAATAAATCAAGAGATAGGTTATTTAGAATAATAAAAATTATGGTTTGTGCTAGTTGATTGAGGAGAAACGGTCCTGATCCCATTCCTGAAACAAAAGGCTTTCGTTATTTTGAGAAAAGTAACAAAAATTCAATGGGGTAATTTTTTTATGTCTAAAACGGTATAGGGATCTGGATAATAGAAATGGTGATAGAATTCCAGCGCAGAAAGCGTCGGAATTCAAATCGGCAATGCGGTGTATTTTTTACAACTTATACATGTAGAACAGACATCGCGCATAAAAAAATGTCACAACGCTGCCCATGGCTAGTTTGGGAAAAAAACTTGGAGCAAAAGGTATTCCGATAACCCCAAAGTAATTTTTTACACAACAACAGATAATAAAGGCCAAAGGAAAAATAAATACAGCGGCCATGTATTTACGACTTTCAAATACCAAATATGCGGAAAACATACCGATAAAGAAATCAAAAATATGCAAACTCAGAGAAAATCGATACATATAGAAGATAGGTAAAATGGAAAACAAAAACCCGAGAGCACCGATCAATAACTCAAATAAAGAAATGGGTCGTTGAACAATTTTAGGTTTCTCTACAGGTGTAAATGCCGGTATTATTTTCTCTTCTTCAGGGTACTCCCTTTTTACCTCAATGATGTGCTGTGGGTTCTGCGAAATAATATTCATTAAACTTTTTGGTTCTGCAACCAAAGGAGGCATAGATTTGCGTGCTTTTGTCATGGGGTCTTGATTGAGAATCTTCACTTTTTTAGTATCGTTGCGATGAAACTCTTTTTTTAATATTTGGTTACATTCACTACAATAAAGTGACTCTTTGTTGTTTTCTGTTCCACAAACCAGACAAATAACACCATCTTTAGGGGTACTTTTTACGACAGGTTTAGGTAGAGGTGTCGGTGTAGATGCATGGGCTTTTTTTATCGATAGAAATTCTTCAAAGTCATACAAGAACTCTTCTGCGGTTTGGTACCTTTTTTTGATATTGTTTTCTAACGATTTATTGATAATGCCCTCTAAAATATCAGGTATTTTAGGTAGATAAGTACGAATAGGCTCTGGTGGATTATTTGCTATTTTATAACAAATATCAATTACATTACCCCCTTCGAAAGGATTGTGTCCTGTTAGGGCTTCGTAAAGGATAATTCCCAAAGAAAAAATGTCTGTTCGTTCGTCTTGATACTCAACTTCCCCCTTGGCCTGTTCAGGAGACATGTAACCTGGGGTTCCCAATATTTGCCCTTCGAGAGTCAAATAGGTTTCATCTTTTTTATCGCTAAAATCAACACACTTTGCCAATCCAAAATCGAGAATAATTGGTTCTCCACTATCTTTCACAAGAATATTTGCCGGTTTGATATCACGGTGAATTACTCCTGTATCATGGGCAAACACGATTGCTTTCAAGATGGTGTGAAATAGCTTAAATTTTTGATCAAGAGGAAGACTTTGTTCTAAATACTTTTTTAAAGGCAAACCTTCAATGTAGTCCATTACAATAAATATTTTCCCTGAGATTTCTCCTTTTTTACGGAAACGTACAAAGTTAGGGTGATTTAGCCGTTTACTTGTCTCCGCTTCTCGCTCAAAACGCTTATATTGCGAATCATTCACCATGACCTTGATTGCCACAACCTCTTGTGAATCAACATGTCGTGCTTTGTAAATAGCTCCCATCCCACCGTCGTCTATTTTTTGAATGATTTCATAGTCGGCAAATCTTTTTGGGGGTTGCCAAGTTTTTTGAGTATCCATGGATTTTTTCTTAGTTATTGAGTATTTTAAAAGCCACAGGAGAAATTTTTTCTACCCACATAGTATACATTTTTGCAGATGGATGTAAACCATCATCTGCGGTTAACTCAGATTCAACAGAGGCTTTTTTAGAGATAGGTGTAATATCTACATAGTAACAATGTTTTCGGCTAGCTTCCTCTGCGTTTATTTTGTTGTACAAGTCTATCTGTTCGCCAATTTCCAAAGAAGATCTCTCGTCCTTTGCAGCGAAAGGAGTTACTCCCCAATCAGGAATAGAAATGACCATCACCTTGTTTGGGTCATTACTTGCAAAAACGATGGCCTGTTCCAAAAGTTCAACAAATTCTTTGCGGTATTCTTCGGCACTTCGTCGTCGGTATTGATTGTTGACACCAATCAGCAGGCTTACCATGTCAAAAGTTTCACTTATATTTTCTTTATGGATCGCCTCGGCGAGCTCGTCCGTTGTCCAACCTGTTGTTGCAATAATTTTCACATCTAAACTTATTTGGGACTTCATAACTTCTTTTAGATGAATTGGCCAAGAATTCTCACGCTTTACACTTTCGCCGATGGTATAAGAGTCGCCTAGTGCTAGAAATTTTTTAGCGGACATGTCTTTCTCACAAGTGGTTGGAAACGCAAAGTTACACAAAAACAATGGATGTTTCTATGCCTTTTTATTTTTTAACTTTATGTGTGTTCCAACGGAGCAAAATATCATTTTATCTTGACTTTTACAGTACATGCTTATATCTTAACAATAATTTTATAATGAATCTAATTTTTTTCCACAGAAAACTAAAGATCCTAAAAATAAAACTACACTGAGGTTTTTACATGAAGTTACTCCTTATTTGCTCAATATTATTGTTTGTGATCTCTTGCGGTGGTGGTATTAGTGAGCAAACAGCGAATTTAAAAAGTACCCGATCTCAAGACCGTGTTTGGGCAATTGAATGGTTATATGACAATGTAGACAATAAAAACATTGTAAAAAAAATGTTGAAAGAAGCTCTACTTCGCGACCAAAGTCCCGTTGTACGTTCCATTTCAATACGCTTAATGGTGAAATCTGGGGACAGAGAATACCTACCCCTGGTCGTAAAAGCTTTAGATGATGAGAATGCATTGGTGCGTATGGAAGCAGCACAGTCAGTAGGATCCTTCGCTGGTTTTGAATACCAAGAATTATTGGGCGAAAAGTTAGTCGACGAACAAGATGTCTGGGTAAAACTTAAACTAATAAAATCATTACGCTACTTAAGAGCGAAAAAAGTAGTTCGCCCACTCATTGATATGCTTCAAGATGAAAATCCATCGGTAAGACACCAAGCGCTGGCAGCTTTAGAGATATTTACCAAAACAAAGTTGGGTTTCAAATACGAAGCATGGGATGAATGGTATAAAAGTAACCAAAAACCTACGCAAAATAAATAACCATGCGAAAACATCTTAGTTTTCTACTACGATTTAGCATTACACTCGCCATCTTGCTTTACCTTGTCAACTATATGATTGTATTTCACGATACAATTCACTTAGCTGACGGTGGTGTCATCCCCTGTAGTATTCAGCAAATTACTGATTCCGTCCATATCATCAATGCACAAAATACCGAATTAAAAATCCCTCTATCACATATTGATCCGAAAAAAGGCATCGAATACGGATTTTATTCTATTATTCGCAATTTAAACATCGCAATGTATTTGGCATTTACCCTGTTTATCGTATGTAACATTTTTTTAACCTCGTGGCGTATCATATTGCTATTACAACCACAAAATATCAATATTACCTTTTGGCAAATGTCAAAAATTAATTTTGTATCGACTTTTTTTGGTAATTTTCTTCCTGGTTTCACAGGAGGAGACGCATTGAAAATTTACTATCTTGCCCGAAAAAGCTCACAGGTATTAAAACCTATCGCCATTGTTCTATTCGATCGCGTCATTGGGCTAATGGCTCTCATATTTGTCGCTACATTGGTCACTTCACTACAAATACACATTGCTGCCATTCAACATGTCGCCCCTTTTATTTTTATTCTTTTCTTGGGTGCGATAACAGGAATTTTGATGCTATTTTTTCTACCTTTGAGTTTCATACAGAATAGGCATTATCTACTAGACCAGATAATCGATATCGTCATTATTACACGTAAAAATCCATTTATTTTTGCAAAAACGATTTTCATTTCCGTTGTGGTGCACTCTTTGACAAACATATGGGTATATGGTTTTGCCACCGCTTTGGGCATCAACTTGCCTATTTACATCTTTTTTGTATTTGTCCCCATAAGTTTTATCATCATAATGCTACCTATTTCATTGGCGGGATGGGGAGTTGGTGAAGCAACATACAGTTATCTCTTCAGCACTGTAGGGGTTCCAAAAACAAAAGCAGTTACCTTGAGTGTTCTGACAAAATTTGGGAAAATGTTGGTGGGTACTATCGGAGCATTGATTTGGGTAAGTGATAAGGATATTCGTCGTAAAGAGTAACTTTACGAAAATGCTGGAAACCAATCTGGTTTTTTGAATTCACTATCGAATCTTGTGTTTCCACCTGTACACAAGCGTGTGGCAAGTCTTTCGTCGCAAGACAAACCTCTCTTCTTATGTTTATCCACTGTTTTCTGTACATCGTAACCTACTTGGCGATATTCAATATAACTCTTATAATCGATTGTAATGTAAAGAGCATAGCGTGCATTCGGATTATTATCGCGAGGCTGCCCAACAGATCCAGCATTGATAATCATTGTTGGAAATGGATCATTTACTTCGAGACGGTAAGACTTGGAGGATTTTCCACGAGGCAGCATAGTTTTTTGTGCCGGTGGTAAAAAATAGTGTCCGTCATTTCCAAAAAGGCTAATAGGGTGCCAATCTTTTCCAGCGGAATATTTAGAATATATAGCCGGTACATGAGAGTGACCAACGAAGACTATCTTGCGATCTTGAAAGTTTTCTCCTGCATTTTTTGTTTTGAGATATTCCCACTTTTCAGGAGAGGGATTTAGTGTACTATGCACAAGCCAAAAACGGCCAATCTTTTTTATCAATTCTTTTTGGCACAGTTCTCTTATATAGCCCGCTTCATCCGTCCCTTGCATTTCATTGATCGTCCACTCCATAACCTCTTTTGCCGAAGAACTAAAGTTGCTAATGTCCTGATCGCAAACTCCATAATCGTGATTGCCTGCAACAGTAGCAATGAGTTGTTTTGATTCGACGAGGTCCATAAGACGGCGTGTACACGCCATGGGATCGGGTCCGTAACCAACTATATCTCCAAGGCAATATATACTAGATACCTGTTGGCGCTTAATATCGTCCAAAATAGCTTCTAGCGCTTCCAAGTTTCCATGGATATCTGATATAAATGCAATTGCATGATAGTAGGGCTTATTTGACGGCATAGAAAATCTCGTAAGGAGGAGGTATTGAAGAACGGAGAGGGCGGGATTCGAACCCGCGGTAGCTCAAATAGTGCTACAATAGATTAGCAATCTACCGCATTCGGCCACTCTGCCACCTCTCCATTTTTTTTATCGGAGACGGTAGGATTCGAACCCACGATTCCCTCCCAGGAATAACGGTTTTCAAGACCGCCGCATTCGGCCACTCTGCCACGTCTCCAATGCAAGTGAAGTATAGTTTTTTTTTCGGCAAAGTCAAGAAAAAATATAAAAAAATTATTAGAGCGTGTCCTAGATAACTTTATTTAACAAAACCATGGACGTAAACAGGTATGTATTCTTGCGTTACACAATCGGTACGAACTTTAACAATGTCGCGAAATTCACCTTTGGGGGCATTTTTTGTATCTACATCAATATATAAGTAATAATATTTTTCGTCGATGACCTTTTCCGTACGTACTTTGATAAAAGAAGAAGAGGTTTTAGTACTAAGAATTTGGAATTTTTCAAAATTGTTGTGATACAACGTTACACGCTTTGTAAAAGTTTTTGGTGATGTAATTCCAGCGAATGTTACATAATCGGGAACGGTTGTTAAATCCCCAGTAACATAAAAAAATACGGGTACTTTGAAGGTTTTGTTTTCAGCTATGTTGGTGTGAATTGTTAAATATTCACTGTGGCGTCCAAAAGGTATGTCATCTTTTAATGAAACGGTAACCTCATAACCTGTCTGTGTACCAGGATAAAAATCTGTGATTGTTTTTTTTTCATGGACAACGGTTAAAAATTTTTGAGAACACTCAATACTATCAACAATAAAATCTGTTTGATGAGGAGACATAACCACTAGAGACGCCGATGAACTTTTTCCCTTTTTTACAACTCCAAAATTGATTTGTGTTGGATAAACAAAGAACTTCTTGCGTATTTTTGCACTAACAGAGATCGTAATCTCCTGATTTTGGTTGATTTCAACGGGCACTCTCCAGTTAAAATCACCTATTTGTCCTCTTGGTTCAACAGTAACGGAGATTTCTGTTGTTTCATTCACTTGGAGTGTTTTTTGTTTTATCTGGTAACGAATACAACTACAACCGGTTGGTTTTTCCGCAAGAACTACTTTTTTCTCTGACTTATTACGCAATACAAATTTTTTGACATGAAGACTATCATGCGCAATTGTTTTTAAGTCCCAAAAAGGGGGAGAAATTTCTATTTCTCCCATGGCCATGGCAATAACAGCTAAAATCAATAGGAGGTGTCTCATATCTAACCTATTTTCTTTTCTTTTTATGTTTTTTTAACACATCGGGACCAATAGAGATCATATCATCTTCAAACAATTCATCAGGATCTTCATCAGACAACTCTAAATTCATGCGCAACATTTGTGTACGTCGATCTTTTTTCTGCGTCTTCTTCTTTGCTTTTTTCTTCGCAGAAGAAAGAGACACGACATCATCTTCATTTTTCGTTTCCACTTTCATTTTGGATGTAAAAGAAAAACGATTGTTGTTTAAATCAGACGTATCTATGCGCGAGACTTCCTCTTGATCTTTTTTGTATACTGTTTGCTCAAAAAAGTCATCTTCCATCACAGAAAATTCATCGTCAGAAAAACTGGTAAGCGATTGCAAGGCACCTATTTCTAGGTTCGTTGTATTTGTATCTTCGGGAAAAAAGCTCAAGTCTGAAGTGGTAATAGAAAATTCTGCTTTGCGCTTCAGTTGGTTGTTGTAATCATTCTTCATTTTTTCCGTCGCTTTGGCAGTTACATCTTCAAGATCTGGCATTTCTTGGGCGTACATTTCATCTGTATCTAAAGAAATTTCACGCGGCCAAGCATGCTTAATTTCGCTGGATGATGTAGACTCAACTTCGGCAAATACTTCCTCTTCTATACGTTCTTCTGATTGATCAATGTCGTGCTTGCGCCTAGAAATTAAATCGTAAGCTTCGTCTTCTTCAGGTTGTGTTTCAGAAAATTCATCTTCGGCTGCGGCTTCGTCTTCATCTTCTTCAGGTTGTGTTTCAGAAAATTCATCTTCGGCTGCGGCTTCGTCTTCATCTTCTTCAGTTTGTGTTTCGGAAAATTCATCTTCGGCTGCGGCTTCGTCTTCTTCTTCAGTTTGTGTTTCTGAAAATTCATCTTCGGCTGCGGCTTCGTCTTCTTCTAAATCTTCGCTAGGCTGCGTTTCAGATTTTTCTTCTTCTGTATCTTGCTGTGCAGTGGTTTCTTCACTGGTTTCAAAATCTTCACTCGCAGTTGATTCGCTGGTAGATATTTGTTCTTGGGTTTCCTCTTGTGGCGAAGCAATCTCAGAAGTCTCATCTTTGTCAGTTGTTGTTTCTTGCTCTGTACTTTTGTCTTCGTCTTCTTCATCTTCAACAACCGCTTGAACAACGGGCATTTGCTGTATTTTTAGAATGCCTTCTTCAATATCAGACTTATACTTCTCGAGTAATTCCGACTCGTCTTCACTCGCTAAACTCTCCGGGACCTCTATAATCTTTTGGCATTTACGGCACGGGAAACGAGCTTTTGCTGGTAAGCCGACAATGTTGTAAGGTGTTTGACATTGGGAGCAAGGTAGAATTTTATCTTGTTGTAACTGTACAACTTCTTCGATTTGCTCATAGGTGAGATATTCATCGTTGTATAAAATTTCAGATAACCTAAACAGCAGACCTCTTTTGGCAACATCGCCTTGCAACTTCAAACATTTCACCAAATCGTTTATCGTTAAATAGTCATGACGAAACGCAATATAACCAAACGCCATATCTTCCTTGCGTTCCTCTGGTGATTTTACTGGGCGAGGGAGATTTTTTTTTTGTGCCTGAAGTATTGCTTTTACCTGGCTACGTTTAATCTGACCTTTTTGTCTCAGAATGTAGCTGACCGAGCGCATAGGTTTAGATTTCTTTTGTAGGTTAAGAGCCGCATCTAACTGCTCTTGATTGATTATATTATTGAGTAAAGCAATACGTCCAAATAACAAATCTTCTTTCATAAATATTCCGGGGCTATATGCTAGAGTGTTTTAGAACTCTCTAAATCGAATTTCGCCCAACCTCCTAATGTAAGGATTGAGTTTTGCCAATTCTATTTTGCTGTCTGTACGTTATTTTATCATTGATATTGTTTGTTGTCAATTAACTGGGGATTATAGATGTGACTTTGTCAAAAATTAAGACCTTTCGATTGCGACAAAAGTGGTTTTAAAATCGCGCTCGCTCCATATTTGTAAAAATTTATTTATACAATGTATCGGTGTTTTTGTATACTTGTATCAGTGGTCTGTATTTTTTGCACCTCATTTTAATCGTCTGAAAACAACAGGTGAGCAAAGTACATGTTGATTAAGATTTTTCACACAACAAACAATAAAGTATTTCAATTAGATGTTACCCCTGAAACATCACTACGCGAAATATGCAATTCACTGGTGCGTAGAGGCGATTTATCCTCCCACTTAGACGTTGTATTTGTATGGAATAAAAATGTTCTCAAATGGGAATCGACGATTAAAGAGCTAAAAGTTTTTTACAACTTTATTCCCGAACAACATCAAATTCAAGTCAATGCGGTAAAAAAACCTCAGACTTTTAACACCGACGAAATTTTTTACTTACTACAAAAAACGCTTGATGAAAAAAACAAAAGTTGGCATGAAGGCCACCTAAATCCGGACAGTGCGCACTCACAAACGCCAAAGGTCAACTATATTTTTGCGCAGCGTTATCAGATCATCACCGAAATTCGCGAAAAAAATATAATTCAAACCTACCAAGCTCTCGATATCAAAGAACAGCGTATTGTGTATTTATTTGTCGGCTATAAAAGTATTATAGATTACCATCCTGTCGCAAATACAAACCAGCTATCGATACTCAAAACCTACCATGTGGGGGAGTACGAAAACTACAGCTACAGCGCCGTAGAATATTTTCCGGGAAAATTTTTATCGGACATCATTGAAAAAAAAGAATTGTCCATCACTGATATATTAATTATTTTTACTAAGCTAGCACATACCTTATCAACCGTACATGAAAGTGGCTCTATCCATGGCAATCTCACGGCACGGGATATACTTCTAGATGAGCATTTAACACCTTGTTTGATTTTTAGTGGTTTACTATATCGCGAACACCCCAAACGTACATCAAATCCTCTACGAAAAACTCCTTTTGTAGAAGAGCCATTATACTCAAGCCCTGAACGCGTTTTTAGCCAAAAACAAGATGCCGCTAGTGACATTTTCGCTTTTGGTGCGATCCTGTACCATACATTGACAAATAATCCACCTTTTGGCTGTTACAAGGATCAACTTATTCACGATGATTTAGTTGCCGCAGAGAATTTTTGTCCTGAAATCCCCAGTTCTCTCGCGAGAGCCTTAGAGGCGATGTTAGCGGAGGATGCTAGCACAAGACCAAAAACAATGAAGGAAATTGTGGCCACGTTAGACCTTGCGTACCACGAAATTATAGTAGAGCAAATCGAAAATAGTGAACAACGAGACTTTGCAAACGCAATTCGTAATCTTCGCCAAGCAGATATAGAAAAGGCCAATGCAATACAAGAAATTGTTTTTTTGTGCTGTCAAAAAAACATGGCCTTAAACGCTGAAATGCGCGTGTTTATCCAAGCGGCCATACAGAAAAATGAGCCATTGGCATTGGCAAGTTTTAAAAACATTCCGCAAGACTTGCGTTCACAATGGGTTGAGCGCATACTTTATAAAGTTTCCCTCCCCCCTAAACTAACAAGCTTCATCTCAATAAAATCTTTAAATGCACTTGTTAAAAACCGTAACGAACACACCAGGCGTCGTATCAATCGCTCTTTGGTACTCTATAACGCCAATATTTCTCTATTTCACATCTTACAAGTAATAGAACAATGTAATGCGCAAAATCAGGAACAACTATACAAATACTTACATGCAAATAAGGAACAACTGCTTCCCGTTTTTTTTATACTGCTCTTCGAAAATAAAAAGCATAAATTAAAACTTGTGCATCATATACTTACACAATTAAATTTAGCTGTTGTTGTCGATGCCGTGACAAAGCTAAAAAAAGGCGAAGATGCCTCGTGGTGTAGTTTAATGAAAAATTTAGAACAACAACCTAAAATTTACTTTTCGTTGTTAGCAGCACTCAATACCTTACTGCGAGATAAGAGTCGTAATATCCGTTGGTTGGCAGGTCACGCGTTTTTCTTGTTGGGAACAACAACCCTAGTTCAAAAATATATACAACATCTAAAAGCGGAAAATAAAATAACCCACTTGTTACAAATCATAAATTTTTCAGGTAGTGAAATAGCCCTTTTCACAGCAAATTCACTCCGCGGAAGTTTAGACGATCAATTTTTAAAATACATTTGGAGCTTACGCTGGAGTTCGAAAGACGAAGAACGAATTCTTACATGCCAAGCATTCGGAAAACAAAAAATAGCACGTGGAATACAATTTCTAGTAGAAACACTTTTTTCCAGCAATCGCACATTGAGAAAAGAGGCAGAAAATTCTATTGCACAGATAGGCGTTTCCGCAGTAGGTGAACTTATTTTTTACATTCGCGACAAAGATTTGCAAAATTCTATCCAGAATATATTCCGCAACCTTGGACAACAATCCATCGCCCCACTAGCATCTTTTCTTGAACGCAATAAAGATTTGGTAGAGAAAAAAACTATTATCCAAATATTGGGACTCATCGGAGGAGAGGAGGCCATTTGTGCTTTACTTCCCTATCTAAGCAAAGAATATAGTACTTTTTACGGCCTTGTAAAAGAGCAAATGGTGGCTCAAAAACAACATTGCGAAGAATGGTTGCTACCAGCGTTAAAAGGAACACTGTATGTTCGACAGCGTGTACAAGAAATTTTAGTAGCGATAGGAAGTGCAAAAGCAATAGGAAGTTTATTTGAGGATCTACGATGCAGTGATACTGATACAGAGCAACATATCACAAAATTAATTGTACAGATCGACATAAAAGTCCTAGAAAATTTCCTAGACAAAGTACCCGCTGAACACCTAATAAAGTTATATTGCTTAACCAATAAACAAGATATTAAACAGCTATTGGAAAATCATCTCAAATCGCGTGTACAAGATTTCTACATCTTCCAACAATTTCTATCCTCCAATGTCAGCGCCGACCTAAAAGACCCTGATTTCTTTTGCGTACTTGTTTGTAAATTGCTAGAGCTTTCAGCAAAATTGTCTCCAAGATGTGCACAAACCCTAGTAAGTAGTTTCCCAAAAGAAAGTTCTCCTTACCTTGTCGATGCTTGGTATGATTTATGGAGCAGGCATATTTTTCAATTGGTTTTACATGGAGAATTGAGTATTCAAGACCTAAAAATACTATCTCCTCCCGCCAACGTAGATATTTATCAAGAATGCATAATAGATACCGCAGACCACGCCATTCCTTATTTAATGGAAAAGCTCCAACACTCTATTACTCCTATAGGAATGAAAATAATCGATTTGCTAGGTAAAATTCGTTCACAGCACGCCGTGCAACAGCTAAAAAACATCTTAAAAAACAACAGTTTAGGTAAATTTTTACGCCAGTTTGCGCACATAACACTATGCACAGTTAACAATGAAATTGATTTGCTGATTCAATTTTTTCAACAACAGCGCGGTACATATCTTGGAGACGAGACCCTCAACGTTTTACTAGAAATCGCCACGACTAGCTCTGCAAACATCATCGTGAGTAGTATTGCAAAATTGAAAGCCGATGAGGTATTTCGCGAGTTACTAGACAGAGTACTACACAGCCGGCTCGAATCGATACTATTTATGCCTTTTTTGGAAGAATGTCCCAAAGAAACACTAAAACCGCTACTACTTGAGAATATAAACAATCCCAACGGCCACGTCAGCGAACGTGCCATCGAATTTCTTGCCCTCTGCCCCACAAAGCAAATTCTCAACGCATTGCAAGTTTTGCTTATGAGGCGCTCAGACAAAAGCGCTATCATTGAAAAATCTATCGAAAAAATTCGCCAACAACTCGATCAAAAGTGAAAAGCTTTATTGTTGAGCGTGTTCTCAAAATCTATCGCAACAAGACGATTTGTGGCTTAATAGCGCGTGCGTCAAAAATTGTCGCTTCTATTGACCTAAGTTTTCTACGGGGATGTTCGTGTAAGTAGAGAACGTCTATCTCTATTCGAGGGAACGGGATTGGAAGGGATTTGGGATCGTTTTGCTACTCTAATAGAACAAAACCATTAATTAGAAAATCTGCTGGCACGAATGCGCCAATACAGATTTTCTGGTTTTTGTTAAGGATAGTTCTCATTTTGCACACAGAATATTCGAATAAATTTAGATTTGCCTATAGTGGTCAATCCTAACTTTAAAATCCCAAGAAATTTAGAGTGTAACGTAGTTCCCCTACGCAAAAACACATAAAAACTAAACTAGAATTTATATATTTTGCGGCGGCAAACCAAGAGTCACTATTTCATGAAAGTGGATTTATGCCAGGAATGGCACTGTTTAGATTTGACAAATATTCATTCAAATATTTTGTATACAAATTAAGAAAGGCAATTACGCAGGGGGTGATCGAGATTTTCTATTGCGGACACAACTACTCAAAAATTTAGGCAACGAAATGGTAACTCTTTTGAGAATAAGTAGTTGTACTTGAGGAATGTTTGATGAGTTGTCAAAATAGCTATTTGCCAACAATAGACAGATATCACAAGTTTGTGAATTTTGTGGTGATTCGTCGTGTTCGTGATGCTGGTGTCCACATTTACTTATGGGCTGTTTGACTGTGCAGCAGTGAAAATGATGTAGGTAGAAGTTTAGTGGTGTAATCAGTATAAGTAGTGTGAGTAAATAAACTAATTTTTTCATAATCTTGGTTGGTATAGTACACCATTTCGACAAAATCAAAAATCTAAAGTTAGTAGCTAAAAGTTTTATTTTGTTATTCACTGGTACCCCACACAACACGTTTGTTGTATGGATTTTTGTTAGTTAGGAATATGACAAATATATTTGGAATTTAAGTCTTAATTTAATAGTTTTTGTGTAGAATTTTTCAATTTTGGTATTCTACAACATAAATATACTTTATCAATAAAAACTTGTAGATAACTTTAGATTTTAGATTTTTTCGCATGAGGATGTTTCCTCACAAGACTATGCAAGGTTTTTATTCAGTCTTCACTTGTCCAAAGTTTTTTTGCTTCAATCACGGCTTGACAAAGCGCCTGAGTATTCACCAATTCATTTTCTAGATAGTCAAGTCCACCCATCAACCAATCAGCGATTTCTGATTTTGCCAAGCTGTAAAACTTGTGTTTACCTTCGCGTCTTTCTTTCACTAGTTTATGAGCTTTTAATAAAGATAGATGTTGAGAAACACGTGAACTGGAAGTACCTAAATAGGCTTGCAGAGCACTGACATCTTTTTCGTTGGCTCGCAACTCTTCAATGATTCTTATCCGGTCTGCGTTCGCGAGTACTTTTAGTAAAGCAGCTAATTCTCTCGCTACAATTATTCTTGCACCCATATTTTTCACCTATTTGCATGAATTATAAGCTTAGTTCATGTTCACATTACTATTTTATCATTTTTTACTATGATAACAAGATAATATATACCAAATTTTAAACAACATAGTTAATTTGGTTATTTGTTGTATTTATATGAAGCTTTTCATTTTAGATGTAAAAAAAAAACTTCATAAAAATTATTTTATAGTTGTAAATTGTGTTTTACTTATTATACTATTTTATTAAGTAAACATCTTATGTTTTTATAATATGTTTATATTACAACGAAATCAACAAGATGTAAACAAATTTTTTAACAAAAAATAAATCAAGGCAAAAACTTCTTGTTTATAGAAATGCGACTTGATTTAAAAGTTTATGTTTTAGTTTACTTTAAACCACTCCCATATGGACTTGTTCATTTGGAGTAACAAAGTAAAATTGTTGAGCGTTGTAAAAAAATGTTGGAAACGATTCCAACATCTAACAGTTCAAAAAGCTATTCCTTTATGCAAGGAAAACCATTAGAGTTTCACAGATGGGTATTATGACATAAGCAAGGAATTATAAAAGAATACGATTTTTCCACCTTGGATGTAAAAGTTTTAACGAAAAATCAAAGTCTGATATCTAGCTTTAAGAAATGTGTATAGTAATTATATGATGTGTATTTTGTTTTGATGTGTGTGAAACGGAGGAGAAAAGTGATGCTTTCTTCTCCGTTTTTCAATAATAATGCTTCAATTTTTGCCAATATATCCACAATATAAATGCAATAATAAAAACGGAAAAAAAAATGACAAAAAATAATGCTTCAGTATCTCAAAATAACATGGCGCAAGAAATATTGTCGTCTGTTGTGGTGTTTCTTGTTGCACTACCGCTATGTATCGGTATTGCCGTTGCGTCGGGACTACCTAATGCTGTAGAAAAAGGACTAATTACCGGAATTGTCGGTGGAATAGTTGTAGGTTTTTTAGCCGGCTGCCCCTTACAGGTTAGTGGACCAGCAGCAGGCTTAGCAATAATAATAAAAGAATTAATAGAAAATCCAGATATTGGTATTGCAGGACTTGGAGCCATTGTTTTTGCCGCGGGAATTATTCAACTTGTGGCTGGCTCTTTTCGATTAGGGCGAATGTTCCGTGCAATTTCTCCTGCTGTAATTGTAGGGATGTTATCTGGTATTGGAGTACTCATATTTTCGTCCCAATTCCACGTGATGATCGACGACAAAATAGACGGGGGCGGAATACAACAACTAATTTCAATCCCTGGAGCCTTTGTGAAAGTCATGTTTCCCATGGCCACTGATACACACCACTTAGCCGCTTATGCCGGTGTACTCACCATAGTCACATTGCTACTGTGGAATAAGTTTCGCCCTGAAAAACTAAAGTTTATTCCTGGTACACTCCTAGGTGTCGCCGCTGCCGTAATCTTTGTGCAGATTACTGGATACAATGTTGATAAAATCACACTACCAAAATCTCTCGTCACAAAGGAAAGTTTACTAAATTGGGGGGATGCATGGTCCATTTTACAGACACAGCAAGGAATTATTCTAGCCTTTACCGTTGCGATCGTCGCAAGTGCCGAAACGCTACTTTGTGCGACAGCTGTTGACAAACTTCACGATGGACAACGAACGAACTACGATAAAGAATTATTTGCCCAAGGTGTCGGAAATATTATATGTGGTTACCTAGGTTCGTTACCAATGACCGGAGTAATCGTACGAAGCTCTGCAAACATCAACTCGGGCGCAAAAACGCGTTATTCAGCTATTCTTCATGGATTTTGGCTCCTACTATTCATCGCCATTTTTCCGGGGGTCATCAACCTAATCCCTAAAGCAAGTTTAGCTGCGATTCTAGTATACATCGGCATAAAACTCATCAATGTTGGCTTCATTAAAGAACTGAAACAGTACGGTCGTAGTGAAGTTGTGATTTATATAGCCACCATTGCTGGTATTGTAGCTACAAATCTTTTGACAGGTATTATGATTGGCTTTGGGCTAGCGATTTTAAAAATGCTATATACAATGAACCACTTATCCATAACCGTAACCAAAGAAAAAGACCCAGACCAAGAATGCTATGTTATGCGCTTTGATGGCTCTGCTACCTTCTTAAAAATACCAGAATTAGCTAAAAATTTAGAGGCACTACCGCTGGATAGTGAAATTCACATCCATCTTGATGGACTCAGCTATATAGACCACGCCTGCATTGATCTGCTAAAGTCGCATAGTTCACAGGTAGAAAAACGCGGGGGAAAAATGGTTCTTTGTTGGGATAGTGTGGCTGAACTTTTTCAGAAAAGTAAGATGGGTAAAAATACAGAAAAGAAAGTGAAAAATTCACAAGACAAAGATTCAAACAAGTAGACCTCGTAAATCAAAAATATAATAGTAGTGATTTGTAATAACAACTTATGAACCTCATTCGGTCGAATGAGGTTTTTTTATTTTTGGTTTCATAATTCGTGGTTCGTGGTTCGTGGCTCGTGGCTCGTGGTTCGTGGCTCGTGGCTCGTGGCTCGTGGCTCGTAGGTTAGAAAAGTGTATCCAACTACATTTGATAGAACGGGCGGACACAAGGTCCGCCCCTACATTCTGACGGTGTATCCCTTTGATATTTGGTTTGCTAATTGTCAATTCTCTTCAGGGCATTGTACAACTCCGCATAGTATCCTGGCAAATTTTTCATACTACGCTGTGGTTTAAGAGCGGCGATCTTCTTACTTGGCCATTGTGCACGTATTTGCTTAGACAGTTTTATTTGTAAAGGTGATAAGTATTTCAGGTAATCATTTTTTCCATTTACCAATGCATGATTGAGCAAATTTACCTGCCGATGAGTTAAAGGCAAATAATAGTATTGTGGAAATCGACGCAACTGATACTTTTGGTCACGGGAGCTTGCGGCAGCACTTTTTTGCGTACTGTATACCGCCTTTTTACCGACAATTTTTTGTGCTGTGGAAAGTTGTTGCGTTGTACGTGCAAAAATGCGACTACTACAACCCAAATTTTTGGCACGTTTCACTAGTGTACTATACGCAACCACCTGTGGATTAAAATAAACGTCCACCACTTCATAACCTTGTAAATGTCCAGCCATTGTGTAATGAACGCCTTCTACTCCCGAGAGTTTAGACTCACCAGACCAGTAACAATACATGGCAAATGTTGCTTTTTGTAAATTTTTTGTTTCATATTCATCTAATGCGAGTTGCAAATACAAAGGTATCTCTTTACCTGCTGCTTTTAACGCTTTGGCAATCTGTTTAATCAAAAACTCACTGGAATATTTTTGGCGGCGTGGAATGAGATCTTTTTCTTGGTGGTTGAGAAACCGAACAACAGGATTATTCCATGACGGTTCGCCAAATTTCCGTAGAATCTTGGCGTCTTTTCCTTGGTGGTTGTTAAAAACAACAACTGGTACAAATTCCGACTCAGCAGCGGCAACCACCACAGGGTGTTGCAGAGGGCCTTGTCCAAAGTTTACACAAGTAGAACAACCAGGCACTTCATCAAAAAGAACCATCAATGGCTTGTTTTCTTTTTTTGCTAAGAGAAGAGCTTTCGGAAAATCGCGCTTCCATTTTATTTTTCCCAATTCCCTGGGAGAATCTGCGGCAATACGGGAAAATAAAATACAAGTGACGACAAAAACTATTGGCAAAATCGCTTTTTTATACATTACAATTCCTTTCTCGATATGGTTTTGTAACATAGTCGTCTATTTATTCACGACCTTACATTATTTTTTCTTTTGCCAAAAGTCTTTTAAAAAAAGTGATATAGCCGATCATCACGTATACAAACCTTATAAAATAAGCATTTTCAGGACCTCAAAATACTTCATCCCTTATAAAATAAGGATAAGAGACTTTGGGTGTGCAATGTAAAATGATATGTTACTATATTTACACAATTGACAATTAAATTATTTTGAAAGGAGAAAGTAAATGAAAGCTTTAAAATCATGTTTGATAAAATTAATCATCTGTTTGCTAGTTTTAAGTTATTGTTTGTATTCTTCTGGTAATGCAATAAATTTTGATACAATTGCATTAACTATTCTATCTTGTCGTTATTTTGTTCTTTTTTGTGTAGAAGCTATATACGCACGTCTAGATAGACTAAGCTGTTTACCAGCATAAGAACCAAAATTTTTTAAGAAGTTTTTTTATTGAGAAATATATATGAGTTTTAGTCGCCTTATTGCAGTATAAGGGAGTGCTATAATCCAATCCACTATGGATTATGAGCATCTCCTCCCAAAGACGGCTTAATCGTCCAACAAAGACCTACCTAATTTCAAATCCACATACGGAATTTTTTGTTCGTGCTCTACGTTTATGGCATAAACCTCCACTCCATTTAGGTATTGACCGGTAAAAGTAGCATTTGCATCACTGGTAAAAAATCGTGAGCTTTGCCCATTAAGATTTTGTAAATTTTTACCCAAATAACGATAGAAAACGCCTTTTTCTGTTGTTGGCAGTAATTTCTGAAGTACCTCGTGATCTTCAACGCATGTCACATAAATTTTCTTTTGCTGTTGCTGTTGTAATATTTCGAGCAATGACTGTGTTTTTTTGTGTTTTGCTTTGATATGTGCGATGGTTTCCTGCAAAGTAATTTCAAGAGCTTTTTTGCCCGAAGTAACATCCACTTCGCCGCCAACATGGATAAATCCAGCTGCTAAACAAGCATCTTTTCCGTTACGATGTAAACTCTGGTACCACATAACATGATAGGCCATGTACTCACACAAAAAACGTCCAGGATCTCCCTGCCAATCGACCCAAGCCTTAAAACCCAAATCCGCGGCATTTACTTTCTCTGCAATTTTTGCAACCGGAAGCGTCGAGTGAAGAGTAAAATTATCGGCACGCGTAACATCGGGCTTTGTGAGAGGAAACTGCGGAATTAAATAATCCTTACGCCAATTTTCTACTGCTAGATTACGCGCGTTAAATTCAATTTCCCATGGCCCCCGTCCCAAACCAAAAGCAATAATCGCATGGGGTTTTATCCGTTCAACCACTTTCCAAAAATCGCGCGAAGTGTCCTGGTAATCTACTTCCAAGTTTCCCTCCCCACGTCCATTTTCTCCTTTTACCCCCTTGGGAAACGTAGGAAAAAAAGAATAGATATCGTAACCGAGATTTTGCCAATTTTTTCCTTTCCAACCTCCAGGATTTAGAGCAGCATCATTACTAAAATCTTGTACAATTGCATTTGTCGGTGGCCAGTATCCCAAAACAAGAATATTTTTTTCTTTCGCAAGCAAACCACCCAGTAAAATAAAACTCAAAATAAAATAATGTAATTTCATAAACAACCCTTTCTGACAGTTAACCAATAAATGTTGTAAGAAACAATCTTACTAGCGCTTACACTTAATACAATTTCAAAAATTTTAGTTGATTCTTCCCCTATTATCCAATATTTTAATCTTAGTGTAAATTTCTTAATCTTAACAATGGAGCAAACGAATGATTGAAAGAAGTGAAGTTGAAGCAGCCCAAGAATCTTGGGGAACATCTTTGGTTAACGTTGGTGCCGGAGAAACATGGGAAGAGTCTCGTGATCGCGCTGAGGCAATGATCAAAAGTCACTACTTACTAGATGACGGCGCATCTTTGCTATTTTGCCCAACGAAGGCATCAGTTAAGCAGTTTAGAAGTAATTTAAAAAGTGCATTGTCTTATTTTGTAGGTCGTGATTCAGAATACGATGAAGATAAAGGTTTTGCATTAGAACCTTGGAAGAGTGTTCGATTTGAAAATACAGATGTTGTTTGTAAACAAGATATTGCATTTGCAATGGGCAATTACTACTTCACAACGATGGATGACACAGAAGTAAAAGTAGAATATTCTTTCGTATATGTTCGCGATAACGAAGGAAAACTAAAAATACAACTGCACCATTCTGCTATACCTTATAGCCATTAATAAAAAAACTCCCGAAACGGGAGTTTTCTTCAACTGCCAAGTTGCTTAATTACTTATTTAAAGCTTGCGCTTTTTTCACCAATTCTACAAATTCTTCGCGGTAACTGTCCTTTCCTTTACTCTCTGCGGCTAATTCCAGAACAAAATCATAATTCATATTGCCTTTGTATTTTGAATCGCGTAATAACATTCCGAAAGAAGCCACAGCAGAAGAAAAAACAAAATCCTGAGATGCGTCCTTTAGTTTAGCACCTTTATCGGTAATAGGGAAAGTGAGTAACTTGCTTTTATCACCTTCCGGTTGCTTGTAACGCAATTTTACCGTCATCATTTCATTACTTTGTGCCGCTTGTGTGGGCTGTTTACTTTGATACTTTAAATCATCCACGTTTCCTTGAGAATCTTTACCTTTTGGTACGATCTCATAAAGTGCTGTCACCGTGTGCCCAGCGCCTATTTCACCGGCATCTTTGGTATCATCGTTAAAATCTTGGTGACGAAGTATGCGATTTTCGTAGCCGATTAAGCGATATGATCCCACCACAAGAGGATTGAATTCAATTTGGATTTTTACATCTTTGGCGATGGTAACAAGAGTTCCCCCTACTTGTTCCACAAGAACTTTGCGTGCTTCTTTCACATTGTCAATGTAATAGTAGTTACCATTTCCTTTATTCGCGATTTGTTCAAGAAGAGCATCATTGTAATTGCCCATTCCAAAACCAAGTACTGTTAAAAAAACATTACTCTTGGCTTTTTCTTGGATAAAGCGAACCAAAGACCCTTGATCAGTGATACCTACATTAAAATCACCATCGGTAGCAAGAAGAACGCGATTAATGCCACCTTCAATGTAATTTTGAATGGCAACATCGTATGCCAACTTAATTCCTTGCCCACCATTTGTAGAACCACCTGCGCGAAGTTTATCCAAGGACTCAATAATCGCTTGTTTGTTGTCACAAGGGGTCGATGGCAACACTAAACCAGCAGCACCTGCATATACAACAATTGCAACGCGATCATTTTCTCCCAAGTTTTCTACTAACATCTTCAATGCTTTTTTGAGAAGTGGTAGTTTGTTACCATAGTTCATCGATCCAGACACATCGAGAAGAAAAACTAAATTGCTAAATTTTTTATCGTCGCGAGAAATTTCTTTTCCTTTAAGCCCAATACGTGCCAAGCGATTTTTAGCATTCCATGGGCAAGAAGAAATCTCTGTGCTGACAGAGAAAGGCGTATCATCGTTAGGAGCTGGGTAGTCATAAGAAAAGTAGTTGATCATTTCTTCTAAGCGTACAGCATCTTTAGGAGGCATACTGTTGCGATTGAGAAAACGTCTTACGTTTGCATATGAAGCCGTATCTACATCAATCGAGAAAGTCGAAAGTGGATCATCGCTAACCTTAATAAATGGATTTTCCACGATGTGGTTGTAATCTTCGGTGTTGTGTTCTGGTTGTTGCTTGTTCATGGAAGGATCGGCAGGAGCTGGCTGCGCAACCGGTGGTTGTGCTGGTTTAGCGGCGGCTAAATTTTGCATGAGCTTGCGCTTTCCTGCAATTTTTTTCACCTTCGCTCTTACAGGACGTTGTTCGGATTCTTCTTGTATAGCGTCACGTTTTACAACTATTTCTTTTACTTTACCTGGATTTTTAGTGGCTTCGTTTTTTTTGATACTTCGCGTATCGTTGTTTGCATTCCCCTTAGAAGTAGCGTTATCACATCCAAGTAGTAGTAAAAAAGTAAGAATAGATATTATTATATTTTTCATCGTAAATCTCCTGGTATTTGAAAACAATCTTTATTACCTTAGAGAAACATCGACAAAAAAAGTTCGTGAAAAAATGAAAAGTATGTAAAATTATTTGATGAAAAATATTGTAATCTTTGTACAAAAGGAAAATACATGAGAGAAAAATTAGCAATAGGAATTGCTTTCGTGATATTGATATCCGTGAGTTTACCAGCTATACGAGAGATGATGGACCCAGAGTTGAGAAGATACAATACATTTTGTACACAACTCACAAAATCGTCTGGAGATGAACTGGTCAGAATTTATGATAAGGCGTCGCAAACGGGAAATCAAAAAATACTACGTAAAATATTTCGCAAACGTAAAAGTAATGGCGCCGCTCTTGCGTATTGCTATTCATTAAACATCAAAAGAGGTATGGAACGAGAGCATGTCACTTTTCCTATGCTGTTAGGAATGGAGGTTGAGGTGGTAAAAAACGTAATACGCCAAGTTTCTTCACCTGATGCTAAGAGACGTCTTTGTGCACTGCGCTCCATGACAAATTTGTTGGACTTTGAGATAGTTTCCAAAGCTTTTCACGAAGCACAAAACGACAAAAATCTACAAGTTTCCACGCTAGCGAAAGATGCAATACGACAACACGAGGAGTTTAGCGCGAAACAGTGGAAAAAATTAATCAACAAAGTAAAAGAGGATGAGCAGAGAAAAAAGATAGATATCCCAAAAGGGCAAGATATCGAAGCTGTGGAAAAAAAATAAGTACTATGTCCCAAAAATGCAAAAAAATCAACTCCCCAAAACATTCAAAAACAAGCTCCGCAGCGGATCATCACACATTCAAGCCTTTACATTCAAGCATCGCGAAAAGTCAAAACGCCCAAAGCCCCATTTCTAGGGGCTTATTCGTTTTGGGTGATTAGACGCAAGAAGTTTGTTACATTATTAACATAATAAAAATAATAACTTACTAAACAAATCGGAGATCAAAAATGAAATCTATTAAATCATGCCTAATCAAATTAGTTTTGTGTTTATTAGCTCTATCTTACTGCTTTTATGCTTCACCAAATCAAGTCACCTTTGACATCGTTGCAATATCTCTTTTATCTTGTCGTTACTTTGCAATTCTTTGCATTGAATTTTTGTATGCACGATTAGACAGAATCAACTACCTCGCATCATAACTTAAAAACTGTTTTGCTCCATAAAACGAAAGTAAATTTTTCCAAGCAATTCTATATGAAGAAGAACGTCTATTTATCACAAAAAAATAGTAGTTTTGTAATAATATCTTCTCGACTATTTTGTTACCACTCTCGTGACAAAGAGAAGACAAAATCTCTGGAGTTGCACTCTTTCCATATTTGTACATATGCTGCAAAAAAGAATCATCTTTTGTCAAGTGAAACATTCCTAGTAAAAAAACAGGATTATTTTTGTCAAGGTCATAAGCTTTTTTTAGATAGCTAGACGCTTTTTGATCCTTTTCCACGCTCAACAGCAAAAACATATAGTAGTGGTACTGTGCCACAGAAGAATCTAAAGTAATTATTTGTTGTAGTAATTCTTTGATTTCACGTCGATGTTTTACATCTTGAAAATATTTTTTTGCCATACTAACATTCGCCCAAACTCTCTGCTCAGCGTTAATTTCAGTTAAAAAATACTTGGTAAACATTGTGGCGTCTTGGGTATCAATTTTATTTTGCACTAAATAAAACAAAGCATGAGCAACTGTTCTTTTCAATGAAGCATCATTTTTTCTACGTGTTTCGAAAAAAACATTCCTGCGTATGGCTCTATCCGACATAAAAACATAAGAATAATATGCTGCTGTTTTCACATTTTGGTGTGGATGTCTTAAATACTTTTTTGCAATTTCTATTTTTTCCTCACGAGAAGCTTGCCTTTGTGGTGTCCCCAAAATATTGATTTTTTTATTCAGAGCTCCTGTACCAACCGTTAACAACGTGAGTAGCACAGCCTTCATATTCAAATTCTTCTCTCGCTTGACAAACGGTATCATATTTTTAGACATCATGCTATCAAGAGCATAACCATAACTTTTTAATAATTCATTGGGTTGCTCTATCAAAAAATTTGTGCGCAGGGGTATTACTTTTTGTGCTAACCACAATAATCCTTTTTTTTGATCTCTTTGCAAATACTGCGTCACAATAGTAAATGTATCTATAGCATGTTTTTGAGCGGCAAAAGCCCTCAATACATCAATGTTCATTTTATTCGCGTAATATACAATTAAATCTCTAGGGGATTCTAACTTGCTAAAAGCCTTTATGGCCAAAATATGTATTGATATATCCGAAGTCTTTTGCAACAGCTCACGAATAGACGTTTTTAGGTACGGAAACTTTAAAGTCGCTGCGGACTGTAACAATGCTTTTTGTACTTCTTCTTGATCGTTGATTCCCTCCTGCCAAATTTTGCGGAGAGTCGCGCTAGAAAATGTAAAATTTTCTTTTTGGGAAAATTGTTTCCAAAAAAAATAGTACGCATTTGCTCTAATATTCACATCTTTGTGATGCATCCATTTGCGAAGTATTTCTTGACACTCCGGTCTCCTACTTGCAAAGTATTTATTTGCGATATTGAGAGAAATAAATGCTTTATCGTGATTTAAAAGCCGCGTAATTTGAACACTATTTTCCAAAAAACAATTTTTGGCAAAAATAAGGAGTAAAAAAGAATCTTGTGGTATCGACAATGGCATTGACTTAGCCACCCCTAAACCGATATCTTTCAAAGCGGATAAACATATAATTCGTTGAGCATTGTCACCTTTTTTATAAATATTGACAACCGTCGAGAACAACGATTTACTCAAAAGTGCCTTGGCTGCCAAATATCGGAAAATACTTTGCTCATTGCTGTTCTGTAAAATAGCAATTAATTTTTTTTCCGCAATGTAAACAATCGTACGCGGCTGCAAATATAATTGGGTTAATTGGTAATAAACAGAATGCTGTTCTTCCGTCGCCCGGGCTGTTGTTATCTTAGTATAAATTTTATTGAGTGCTCGGAATCTTTCGCGAGAAAATGCTTTATCTAAGTCTGGATGATAGCGCATTACCCACAAAGCGTTATAGGCATTCTCCACCAAATGGGGATCTTTGGAGAATAGTTTCTCAATTAACGGCAAAATGTTGCCTTTTGCATCTAATACTTTTTGCTGTTGTAAATAATTATGACGGTACTGATTCGCTAAAAATACAAATTGCGAACGTAGCAAATCAGGCGGATCGTAGCGATACTCATCTATTTCACGCATAATTTGTACATAGCGCCCGCGTAGAAAGCGAACATCGGCATACGCTACTTTGGTGAATCCTTCAAATGCTTCCATATTTTCGTGGTTTAGTTCTTTTGCTTTCGCAAAGCTTTTGCTGGCCTCTAAATATTTTTTTTGGGCAAAAAATGCCTTTCCCAACTCCGAAAAATGATAGCTATTTGTGCTGTCTAACCGTATACACTGCTCAAGTGATTCTTGCGCACCACTGTAGTCTTTAAAAGCTAGTTTAATCTTCCCTAAATAGAAATAACTTTTTACAAAGTAAGGATCTTTTTTAATTTCTTGCTGAAAATATGACCGTGCCTTAGACAGTTTCTTTAAAAGAAAACAACACTTCCCCATAAAGAAATCAGTGTGCTCCTGCTCCACAAACACAGCATTCATTGCTTTTATTGCTTTAAAAAAATCTAGAGCCTTGCCATATTTGCGCTGCAAAAGCAGAATACGTGCTAAATAATAACCTGCGCAAGATTTTTGTTGTGCGTTCCCTTCTTTCCAAAGAGAAGAAAAAATGGTATGCGCTTGCTCAAAATCTCTCTCTTTATATAACATCCGTGCATTTGCCAACTGCATAGAAAGTGATTCTCTCAAAGGTATATTTAGATTTTCGTAATATGAAATAAAGTCGTCTCGGTTCCCAATAAAGGAAGAGATGGTCGTCATATACATGAGAAAATCTTGTTGTGACAAAAGCTTGTTTTCGTAAGCTTTACGGAAAGACTTTTGCGCTTGTTGATAA
Source organism: Candidatus Uabimicrobium amorphum (assembly GCF_009002475.1). Taxonomy (GTDB): domain Bacteria; phylum Planctomycetota; class Uabimicrobiia; order Uabimicrobiales; family Uabimicrobiaceae; genus Uabimicrobium; species Uabimicrobium amorphum. The sequence goes on along the minus strand of NZ_AP019860.1, from coordinate 4,520,117 downwards.
TGACCTCTTTTTAACCAGTTTTGTGCCTCTTGTAATTCGTTAATGTGAATGGTAACCTTGGGCAACAGAGGCTTTTGTATTTTAAAAATATACAAGAGAAAACTGCACAGTAGAACCAAGGCAATAAGCGTACGGGGAATATATTTACGATATAAGGAATATGTGGTTACCGTTTTATTCTCAAGGTATCTATGTAAGTCATCGGCAAAGAGTTTAGCTGTTTTATAGCGATACTTCGCTTGCTTTTGCAACGCTTTTAAGCAAATATTTTCTAAAACAATAGGTATGTTTTTATCTACTTTTCGCGGCATGATGATGGGATGTTCAATAATTTCAAGTAATATTTGAATCGTAGAGCTCTTAGAAACAACAGGTTGCTGCGTAATAATTTCGTAAAAAATGGCTCCGAGAGAATAAATATCAGAAGGTCTTGACAGTGTACTGACATCTCCTCTCGCTTGTTCAGGAGACATGTATCGCGGAGTTCCAACGATTTGGCCCGTTTGTGTAATGGAACGATCAATACCGTCAATCACTTTTGCTAGTCCAAAGTCTAACAAGTAAGGTGTTTGTTGTTGATCGATAAGAATATTACGTGGTTTTAAATCGCGATGAATGATCGACCGCTCATGAGCGTAATCAACAGCGTGGACAATCTTGAGGAACAGTTCAATTTTTTCGCGTAGCGTTAAGGAGTGGGCTTGTAAATATTTATCAAGGGTCATCCCTTCAATGTACTGCATAATCATACATGTGGTATTTTTATACTTCACGTACTCATAAACACGTACAATGTTCGGGTGCTTTAGTTGTGCGATTGCTCGTGCTTCCCGAGCAAATCTTTTCATGGCCATCGGTGTGGTGTCGTGAATTAATTTCACGGCAACTTTGCGTTTTATCTGGAGATCATAAGCCAGGTAAACGGTTCCCATTCCACCACGTCCGAGTTCGCGGACGATTTCATATTTTCCTGCCAGAAGGTTTTTTGTCACAACTTATAATCTCAACTGTAGGTTCGTACAGATTGAAAAAATCTGTACGAACATTGCTTTTATTTATTTACGTTTTGTTGCCTTCCATACATAGCTACTTTCGGCAGGCAATACTTTATCTAACGATGCAAGCTGAGTTCCATCGTGATTCTTAGTAAACTTTCGTGCCTTAATGGTGATAAAATCAGCGGCCTGAGCGATATCTTTTTTATTGTTAAAATTCAAACCTTTAAATAGTTTTAACAATTCTTTGATTTCCGCAATACCACCTGACTTTTTATCTACGGCATTTAAACGTTTAAACGCAGTATCTGCACGCTTCATCATTGAACTGAAATAGCGTCCTTTTTTTGTCGCAATTCCAATACCTCTCAATGCATATTCAAGATCAAGCATTGCACCAACAACAAACATAACGCGTAAACGTTCCTGAGAGTTTTTCGCATTTTTGACGTTATCTCCACGAATGTAGTTGTGGCGAATCATACCTTGCGACCAACGAACAATTTCAAAAGAATCACTTCCCGCTTTGTGTCCACCAACGTTCACTAAGTTTTCATTGGGGATACTGTGGCAACGATAGCAATTTTGTGCGATTAAGTATACATCATCGGTATTGTTCATTCCCAATTTCATTGCCTTGGAAATTCTTTCTTGTCGTGGTCTGGTTTTATCATTGTGGAATTCAACCCAATCTGCAGAAACACCATGGCATGATTCACATGATACACCGGAAACGACTTTCGGTTTTCCGCGCACTTCATCACGAGTATAGTGGCATCGATGGCATAAGTCATTACGCTTCATGCTACCTTTCATGCCCATGCTCTTCATAATTTGCTTTGCTCTTTTGCGTTTATGAAGTTGATCAAAAGTTGTGGAGTGTGGAGTTTTCTTCCACACTTTAATCGCTCCACCATGACAATCTTTACACTTATTCACGGTAAGAACTTTGGTGTGGTCCATTTCCAACGACTTTTGCCCCTGAATTTCTTTTAGCATTGCATATTCTTCTTGGGTCAAATTTGTATTTACTGGTGGACCTGCAGGACCCGCTCCTTCGTCTCCGCCTGAACTAGCCTGAGCTTCCGCAAGTTTTGCCTTTGCAGTTTTTAGTCTAGCCTCTGCTTTTTTGAGAGTTTTTTCGTATTTGGCAACTAGACTTGTATATTTTTTTACATATTTTTGCCATTTTGCAGAACTTGGTTGTGCGGCTAACTTTTTCTTCGACACGTTAAGTCTCGACTTCGCAACCCCCAAGTTTTTTTGGTATTTTGCTATAATACCCGTGTACTTTTTTACGTAGCCTTCCCATTTTGCTGCGTCATCCGCGTGCAAAGAGGCTATCATAAAGAAAAACACTAAAGATAAAATGCGCTTCATTGTTAAGTATTCTCCTCTAACTATACAAAACATCAAGATGTACAATCTTTTCTCATGTAAATATCCTATTGTACACCCTGAAATCTTAGTGATTTGTAATTATATTATATTATTATAGGGCCTCTCAATGTATTTTACCACTATTAGATTTGGCCGCTGCACTTAATTATGCGAAATTTTTCGTAAAAAGGAACGAAATTTTGCAAAAATTTCATCGCAATACATGCGAATTTTGTGTATTTCTGTTTCAACTAGTTTTTTGCTTGAGAAGTGCCTCTCCCCACTTTTTAAGAAGGCACTGCAATTTTGCCATTGTAATGGGCTTACTGATATAATCGTTCATTCCCACACTAAAGCATTCTTCGCGATCTTTTTGCCTCGCATTTGCCGTCATGGCAATAATAATCGGATTTTCAGACTGTGTTGCCGTAATAATTTTCGTGGCCTCTAAGCCATTCATTACTGGCATTTGCATATCCATAAATACAATATCGTATTTTTTTTCTTTTAAGATATTTACCGCTTCTAAGCCATTGCAAGCAATATCTATATTGTATCCAAGCTCCTTAAATAAAAAGCCCGCCACTTTTTGATTGATTCGATCATCTTCCACCAACATTATATCTAACGGATACTCGATAGAAAATTTTCCCAAAGCTACTTGGTTTGATGTATAGACACTTTCCTTTTCGGTCAGGCTGAAAACATCCATGAGTGCGTGAAATAAGCTGGAAGCTTTAATTGGTTTATGCAAAACAGTAATTTCGGGGGAAATATCGGATGTGGACTGCGTGGTGGCCAGAAGTACAGGAGTGCGAGGTAGAGCACCTTCCATTATTTTGTTGTCACAAAAAATGACATCATAGTTATGGACCGCGTTTCCCTCTAAACGAGAAGCCTTTACCCCCCACAACTGACACTGCTTGTTTAAGAATGAAAACACCATCGAACTCGGCGTTGAAATTCCCATATGTTTGCCCACGAGATAATCGATATCTTTTTCAAGATATTTCAGATCGTTTACTTTGGATGATTTCTGAACTTTAATAGCAAAAGAAAATTTGGTGCCTCGGTTGACATGGCTTTCGCAAAAAATAGTCCCCTCCATCATTTCAACTAACTTTTTGCAGATGTTAAGCCCTAAACCTGTTCCCCCATAAATTCGCGAAGTGGAATTATCCACTTGGCTAAAAGCCTCAAAAACACTACCTACTCGATCTTGAGGAATACCAATACCTGAATCTTCTACAATAACATCTAAAATAATACTCTCGGACTCCACACGATGCGTTACGCGAATAGCGATATGGCCTTCATTGGTAAATTTAATAGCATTGCTCACCAAATTAATTAGTATTTGTCGAATGCGTTTTGCATCTCCCACAACATATTGAGGTGTACAACAGTCGACTTCGCAGATTAAATCAAAATTGCTTTCATTTACCTTCGCAGAAAATAAATTTACCACATCTTCTAAACATTCTCGAAGGTCAAAGTCCTCTTTTTCTAATTCGAGCTTCCCTGATTCTATTTTAGAAAAATCTAGGATATCATTCATAATGTGTAATAGAATGTTACTGCTCTCGCGAATTGTTTTTGTCCACTGTTTTTGTTGCACGGTAAGATTTTCTTGTTCCAATAAAGCCGCTAAACCAACGATACCGTTCATAGGTGTACGAATCTCATGACTTACATTTGCTAAAAATACATCCTTGCTTGCATTCACTTCTTCAGCATACTGTTTTGCTTTTTGCAGTCTAATCTCTGTTAACTGTCTTTTACAGATTTCTTGTGTCGCAACAGAAAGAGCCTCTTCCACAGCCCCTTGTTTTTCTTGCAAAGATTCCAACATCTTATTTATTGAAGATGTCAACGCCGCAAACTCATCTTGCCCTTCAATACGCAACGGTTGGTACTCTTTGCTTTCCGCAATATTTTTAATTTGCTGTGTTGCTTTTTCAAATCGCGCTAATATAGATCTCTCTAAGAAAAATAAAAACAACAAGGTAACGATAAAACCCATCAAAAATAGAATCAAAGTAAATAGCTTAAATGCCTCTAAACCTTGTAGGTATATCTCGCGTTTGTGGGTGATGGATAAAGAAAAGAGATAGTTGTCATTTATATCCAAATATCTTAAACAAGTATGTAATGTGTGTTCATCAGTTGTGCAACAAGGATGTTCACATTTTGTTGTTTTGACATTTACCTGCAATTGTAAAGATTGATCGATGAGTTTTTTGCAGCGTTCCGGGGTAAGATAATAACCCCATATCAATGTTCCACCGATGGGTTCCTTTTGATCATTTTGTGTAATAGGACGCGAAATAACCATAGTTGGCGTATCTAAATCGATGAAACCACGAAGGCTGCTTTTGGTATTTTGATGTTGTAATAGCTGCTTGAACTTTAATATACGTTGTAATTTATCTTTGGGTATTTCTTCTAGTGATTTTGAACAGTGACTTGTTTGAAAATTTAGAACAACTTTATTATCTCGGTTACAGTAAATGACAAAATCAAGAAGGTTATAAACGGTCTCATATGTGAGATTGATTTTGATATAATTGGGGTTATTTCCCTGCACAAATTGATACGTATCATCCCAAGAACTCCAAAGTAATGCCTTATCATCTAAATTACTCAGGTAATTTGTTACAACTTTATTTGTTCTTTGAGTATCAAGACATACACGCTTTTCTTCTAAAGCCAAAAAGCGTTTCATAAATATGCTCTTACAAGCCATGCTGACACTATACGTAACAACAATGACTCCCGATATAACAATTAAAAATACTTTGTATCGCAAATTCATATAAAACCGTGTTTAAATAGTTAAAACAACTTTTCCTATATTTTTTCTATTTTCGATATAGTCGTGTGCTTCGGCTACTTTCGAAAAAGAAAATGTACAATCGACATGAGGTTTAAGCCACCCTTCATGAATGCCTTCGAGCAGCGTGTTCATCCAAGTTGATATTTTTTCTATTTCATTCCACAAGATACTTATATTAACACCAAAAACCCCTTTATTGCTGTTCATCAAAGACAACGGACCAAATTTAGGCAAACGTACAATAGACTTTATTGCTTGTAAATTGCGCTTTATTCTACTTGTTCCGTGAACTGTTGAAATTCCAAACATTCCGAGTCTACCTGTGCTACACAATGCACGGTAACTTTTTTTCCAATGATTTCCGCCAATAGGATCAATGACCAATTCCACACCTTTCCCGTGTGTTTTTTCGTTCAAAATTTGTAACCAATCAAAATTGCGGTAGTCAATCGCATGGTGTAAACCATATTTTTTTAGAAACGTATGCTTTTCAGGACTTGAGGTTCCATATGTTTTTGCACCAATATGAAGTGCGATATTGAGAGCCGCTAAACCCACTCCGCCACCCACATTGTGAATTAAAATAGATTCGTCTTTGCGTAAACCTCCCATAACAACAAGCAATTGATACGCAGTCAAATAGACCACAGGGATCGAAGCTGCTTCTTGAAAAGTTAAGCATTCTGGCTTGGGAAAAACGTATTGTTGTGCAACAACTACTTTTGTGGCATAGCCTGATAAAGGAGTCAAAGCAATAACACTTTGGCCTACCCACTTTTTGTCAACATTGCGACCTACATGTTCGACAACTCCTGACACTTCATAACCAACAACACAGGGTAATTCAGGCGTATTAGGGTATAAGCCTTTGCGAATTAGAATATCAGAAAAATTAATTCCTATCGCTTTTACATCTATCTGAACCTCGTTGTCTTCTATTTTGGGAAGGGGTTTTTCAATAGTTTCGAGGACAGACGAGTTTCCATGTCGCGAAATAAGAATTTGTTTCATATACATATACTTAATAAAAATAATTGATTTAAGAACTAAAAGCAATTTTAGAATTATTTTTTATATTATAAATTTATTACAACCAATATTCTACTCAAAAAAAAAATTAGCCGAACAAAGGCATATGTTCGACTAATTCAAAGTACCTGACTATTAGGTAATACGGTCTTAAATGTTGCAACATTCTTATCTTACTTCCGATTCTGTTTACGCCGCTTCCTTCTCTGTATCATCTGGCGTTACGGAATTAATGTATACTGAACATGCCATATCTCCCACAACGTTCACCGAAGTACGAAACATATCCAGCAAGTTATTCACCGGAAGAATGAATAAGATTCCTTGAGGAGGAATTTTTACAGCAACGAGAATCATTGTCAAAATAACAATACCTACTCCAGGTACAGCCGCTGTTCCAATCGATGCCATAACGGCCATCATAACAACGGTTAGCTGATCGGCCATGGTCAAATCAATACCATACACATTAGCTAAAAATATAACCGAAATTCCTTGGAATAGAGCTGTTCCGTCCATATTGATTGTCGCCCCTAGGGGAATAACAAATCCAGCAACTTCGTTTTTTACCCCTAGTTTATTTTCCGCAACCTCTAGGGTCAGAGGCATTGTCGCCGCACTTGATGCAGTAGAAAAAGCGGTAATCATCACCTCTTTTACATTCTTGAAAAATTTGATCGGACTATATTTCGATAAAAATACCAAGGATGTCACATTCAAGACAAGCAAGTGTGTCACTAAGCCTAACAATACACATATGGAAAAAGGTACGAGAGCCGTTAACATTTCGGTATTTTGCGTACCGGCAATTTGAGCAGAAATTAGAGCAAAAATACCGTAAGGAGCTATACGCATCACCATCATGATAATCCGCACGGTCATCTCTGTAATACCAGTAAAAAAGACAATTATCGGTTGAGAATGTTTTTCTTCTATTTGCAATAAGGCAATTCCACATATAAGAGCAAAAAAGATCACCTGTAACATATCGGGCTTGGCGTTGCTCACTGAGGTAAGAATATTTTTGGGAAATATCGCCTGCAAACCTTCAAAAAGCGTTTGTTTATTCTCTTCTGCCGCTTTTACTTTATTAGAAGCGGTATCTGCCAATTGCTTTTCAAATTGTTGTCTTGTTTCTTTTGATAAGTTGCCTGGTTGCATGAGATTTGCAAAGAATAAACCAATAGCAATCGCAATTGCCGTAGTGCAAATATAGTAGACAATGGTGCGCATACCAATACTACTGAGTTTTTTCACATCCCCTAAACTCGTAACTCCGGTAAGAATAGAAGAGAAAACCAGAGGAACAAGAGCCATTGTCAAACAGTTCATAAAAATCTTGCTTCCCACAGGCTTGATGGCAAACAACAACGTATTGTCAAAAAGGCCACTCAACGCAGAGAACACCCCTAAAACAAGCGCGATTAGAATTTTGACAAATAGGGAAAACTCAAAGCTTTCAAAAAGAACAAACAAGCTAATAAATAAGGAGAAATATCCAATATAACTGAGGTCGTATTTGGCTTTTGCCTCATCTGGCTGTACAGCTTCGACGGGCTGTAAAAAATATATGCTCACAGCAAAAAGCACGGCAAACAATACAACTTTTGCAATTGGATTTAGACTTTTTAATTTCTTCATTGTTTCGTAAACGAGGACTATTCAGTTTTAGAGTTTCAGAGTGGCTAGGAGTATTTTTCCAAATTTAATTGCAAACTGAGCTAGGACACTTACAAAAATTTAATGTCTAAGTAAACCTCGTATCTCCCTTCTGGAGTAAAAAAACACGAATCCAAGTAACATAACTTCATCATTCAAAATAATATTCTGTTGCGAGAATGACATCATAACATATAATAGCTCTAATTTCTAGCTGATAGCTAGGGCGTGTCGTCAATTAAAGTTTATTTAATTGATGACACGTGCTAATTAGAACCCTTTGAGTTTTATTACAAATGGAGAACAACATGACCGAACTAAAAGATTACACTTTGTATTATTCTCCTTATTGCCCATTTTGCGTTAGAGTACTCAATGCATTTAAGGAATTAGATGTTACCGTTGCCATGAAAGATACCGGAAATGCGGCAAACAAGAAAGAATTGATAAATGGAGGGGGAAAAGGAACTGTTCCATGCCTAAAGCATCCCGATGGGACTTGGCAATACGAATCTCTTGACATTATTAATTTTATGAAAGAAAAGCTGCAATCTTAAAAAAGGCTCTAATTTGTGGGTGGTGCAAAATATAGTTGCTACAATTTCAAAAAAATGGAATAATAAGAAAAGCATCTTCAAATAGAGTGCAAAAAACGTTATTACAAGGAAAATAGGCGTATCAGTCGTCCATTTATTGAAAGATTCTCAGTATGCATAAAAAAAATTTAAGTTTTTTTACTATGCTTGAAAACGAAGAATACACCACATTGACGATATTTAACAATATAGAGCAACAAAACGTCGAGTATACCTTAAATAAAGAGTGGTCAAAAACAGTAGTTTGGAAGGGGCAAGATAGCAAAGGTCTGTTAAAAAAAGTAAAGAAAGCCAGTGACAAACAGTTTACAGAACTCATTGAAAAATATTCTTTACAAGAATATTTAAGAGATGTTGTTGACTTAATGAAAAACAACAGACACAAAAAACTGATATTTATCTACGACCCTAAAAATAACATTCGTTGTATACTAGCCTGCCACAATACGAACAAAGAATACGTGGTGGGTGGACTGAGAAGAGCGCTCGAAGTACAAAGTGAGTGGCAGATTATTTCCGATGCATTGTGTTTGGCACGAGGAATGAGTTTCCGCTGTGCCGTGGCAGGTCTACCATGCTCAGGTATTTCACTGGCCGTTCACGGCCCTGCTCCTAAAGGAGATGTCGTTGATGAATTTTTCGGTTTTGTATCTTATATAATAGAACGTTTTGAAATCTTTGTCGCGGTAGAGGGTGGATTTTCAGGAAAGGACGTCTCATTACTAAAATCCTACACATCAAACTGCGTTTCTGAAGAAAGTAATTCAAAAAATACCATTAGTTTAGCTGCCACATATAGCGTGTATACTGCCATAAAAGTAGCTCTTCAGTGTCGCTATCCCGAAAATAGCCAAATTCAAGGAAAAACAATTGCAGTGCAAGGGTTGGGAAGTATCGGATCTAGCTTGGCTTTGCAACTTTTGGACGAAGGGGCCGAATTAATAGTGGCAGATATCGATGAGCGTAAGGTCGAAAATTTTATGAGCCGTTGTAGTCGCCCACAATCTGTAGTTGTAGAAGAGTTTCATTCGATTCCAATGCAAATGGGACACGTTTTTGCTCCTTGTGCGTTTAGTGGTGTTATTGATCGTGATACAATGTCGCATTTTGATTACCACATCATTGCTGGTGGTGCAAATAACATTATGTCAGAACCTGTCTACGAAGACGAAATTGCATTGGCGAATTTACTAATGAAAAAAGAAATCATTTACATTCCAGATTGGATTTCAAACTTCGGAGGTGCGATGCATGGGGTTTCGCTGTTCATGGATAAAAAAATAGCGGCTTAAAGAAAACCCAGAAAAAAATAGACAAGATAATGAAAAAAGTTATCGAGGAGCTTATAGGGGAAAGTAAGCAAAAAAATATTTCTCACTTGGAATTGGCATATCAAAAATTTGAACCGTTAATTTAAGGTGATTTGCGATGAAGACATATACACAAATTGTAGTATTCACAATGCTTTTCTTCATGATAGGCTGCCAGAGCACAACACAAAATACCAACAATAGCACTCAAGACAACGTCCCTGCAGCGAAAAAAATTGCGCAGAGTAACGAAGAAGAGCAAATGAACGAAATTATAAAAACGGAAGAAATCAACGACTCACAACCAACTATAAATGTGGAGTATGAAAAAACGCAGTTGTATGCGGGGCAAAAAGCAGATTTAAAAGTATTGTTATTGAATGAAAACAAAGAGTATAACGCTTCCGCAAGTGATTTCACCTACTCAGCAACATACGGCAAAATCGCAAATGGTATATACACAGCCCCACTGCAAATAGGATTAGATACCATAACAATAACACATACCCCTAGTAAAATCGGGAAGGCAATTAATGTACAAATTGTCGATACCCCGAAACTCAACGTAGATGTTAATGAAACTCTGTCGTGCAACGATGTCGTAGAATTTCAGCCCAAAATTTACGTTGGTGACACGGCAAAAGATTACCCATTATCCACTTTCGTTTATTCCGCAGAACATGGTCTTTTTACACGATCGAAATATCGTTGCCCAGACCAAGAGGTTGACGACACAATCACCATCAGTTATCCGGCTCTAAACATCGAAAAGAAAGTGAAAGTGGCAATCCGCGCCAAACCAGTATTGACACTAGAAAAAGTTCCGGAGTCTATTGAAAAAGGTGGCCAATTTGTGGTAAAAGCCTTTTTCAAAAAAGCGCAAAATAGAGAAGATATTCCCAACAGTGCACTTTCCTTTCGCTGTACATTAGGACGTTTTGAACAAAACAAATACATGGCGGCCAAAATAGGCACTACAGAAATTACAGTTAGTCACAACGCTTCCGGACAAAAAGTCACAAAAAAAATCGTAGTTAAAGAATCGTTAAAACTACAAGTTAAAGTCCCGAAGCGTCAATTAGAAAATTTCTCGACGATGCCAATAACAGCCAACTTACTACAAAGTAAGAAAGTAATTGATTCTGAAATTGAAAACTTTGAATTCAAAGCACAAAAAGGTTCGTTCACAGGTAATATTTACAAAGCACCGTCCGTTGATTCGGGACAAGGTGAAGTTGCTGATGTTATTACTGTGCGTCACAAAAAAGAAAACTTAACCGAAGAGGTCAAATTAAAAGTAATCTATTCCAAGTTTTTAACTGTGCGCACAAGTCGTTTTTCCATGCCTGTACCTAGTAATTGGTATGTCAAAAATAAAGATATGGGGTTTTTAGCTACCTCTCTTCCAGGGAAACCACAACTTGACCAAGGTTCTGAAATTAAGGCACTAGCACTTAGTGGCTTTGGGTTTCTTGATCCACAAACTGTAATGGTTCTATTCCAACAACAAGGAGGAATAGGCCGTAATATGGAAAAAGTGGGTGAAGACCAGATCAACATTGCAGGCCAAAATGTTACACGGGTACTTTTCGAAAGTAGTGGACAGGCATTACGTCGTAGTTGGTGGATTATCTTCAAATACAAAAGAATTATGTATCTCTTAACTCTTAGTGGAGAAGAAACTTTTTTTGAAGGTTCGAATAGTACCGCCTCACAACTACTAAGCGAATTCAAACTTCTCCCACTTCAAACAAAAGACAGCTCCCTTGCTATGTCTGCGGAATACAGAAATATAGATGAGCCGTTTTTTAATTTGAAAGTTCCGAAAAGCTGGAAGTCAGACAATATATTCGATGTCTTTTTTGCATCGAGTTCTGTTGCCCATGAAGGTGAAAAAATTGGTTTGTTCGTCTTTGCACACCGCAGTCGCGAAATCCAAAGTATGGATTTATCTCTAATATTATTACTATTTCGCCAAGAAATAGTGAAAGATCCTACAATGGTTGCTAGTGAAGAAGAAGAGATTGAAATTCAGGGGATTCCTGCTAAAATGGTAGAGTTTTCGGGAGGAAAAGAAAGTACAGATCGAATGTGGATTATCGCCATCAAGCATAATTTTACAGGATATGTTGTTGTTGTAAACGGACCAGATCAGATATGGAAAGCGAACCCACAGTTTGCCGAAAAAATAAAAACAAGTTTTCGACCCAAATAATTTTATTGTTGTTACTACTGCCTTCCTGTATTGAGCATACGCTCATACCTGGACAAATTGAGCAACAAGGACAAATTTCGCGCAGAATTACTCCAGACCACCACGATGTACTGAAAGGTGGTCTGTTAAAACAAAAAATTGCTTCACAAACACTTGTAGATCGCGTGCGTTTTTTGGCATTCTATCCACTACATTTAATGGCAATGGGAAATTTTGTAGAACAAGGTGAGTTAGAGAAATCGTTGCCTTCATTTGAACGACAAAATGTTATTTTTGCTTCTCAAAATAGACGAACACGCGAAGTAAAAAAGATGTTAACATCAGAAGATCGCGACACACGAGAACTTGGAGCGGGGTTAATTGAACAAAAAGAAAATATATTTACCTCTCTCTACAACATAGACGACTATGTGCGTCTAGCAGCCATTTATAAACTACGAAAATACGATTTTTTAGAGATAAAACCACATCTGACGAAACTGATCAACGATCAAAATAAATTCGTACGTTTAGAAACTGTTCGTTTATTGGGATTTTTTCCCCAAGAAGATATTTTTCCATACATACACGAATTTTTAATCGACTCAAACTCAATGGTTCGTGGAGAAGCAATTGTAACTCTAAACACCCTACACAATACTCGTAGTATCCAAAAATTATGGCCGATGCTCGAAGACTCAGAAACATATGTTCGCAAAAAAGCAGTACAAGCTCTTGAAAATTTAACAAAAACCAGTGTTGATTTCCCTTACAATGCAAATAAAAAAATACGCGAAGAAAATATCGCGTTGTGGAAAAAAAAGTGGTTTGAAAAAATAAGGTAGATTTTCCTAAAAAAAGGTATTTTTTGTAATGGCTAAGGTAAAAGATAAAGAATTAGGCAAGTTACTAGTAAAAAAAGGACTTGTTAGTTCTATAAAAATGAAAGAATGTATTCAAATCCAAAAAGATCTGTATGAACAAGGCGAAAAGAAATCATTGGAAGCAATACTTCTTGAAAACAAATGGGTGACATCCCAAGATATCATAACGATAAAAAATTACTTGCTTCTTGGAGAAGAAGTCGATTTACCGAATATACAACTTCTTAAAAAATTAGGTGAAGGGGCGATGGGGGTAGTATTCAAAGGTGTACAAATTAGCCTTGAAAGACCAGTTGCCATTAAAATTTTAGATCCTGATTTAGGCAAAGAGCAGGCTTTTGTCGATCGTTTTCATCAAGAAGCCAGAATGTTGGCCTCCTTAAGCCATCAAAATATCGTCAAAGGAATAGATTTCGGAGTCTCCGGCAATGTATACTATTTTGTCATGGAGTATTTGAAAGCAAAAACCCTAGGAGAAATCGTCGCCGTTAATGGTCCTCTTGACTACCAGATGAGTTTCAAAATTTTACAACAAATGGCCCAAGCCTTGGAATACGCGCACAAAAAAGGTCTTGTGCACCGCGATATTAAGCCAGACAACATTTTGCTATGTAGTAACAAAAAAGCCAAATTGTGCGACCTTGGTCTAGCAAAGTGGCGAAAACGCAACCTAGAATTAACATCAGCAGGGACAGTCATTGGTACACCCTACTACCTTTCTCCCGAGCAAGCGCAGGGCGAAATTGATGTTGATATTCGCAGCGATATTTATTCATTGGGAGCCACTTTTTACTTCTTATTGACAGGTGAACCTCCCTACGACGGAGACCGCGAATCAGTAATTCATTATAGACATATCTATGATCCTCCACCAAAAGCAACGGAAGCAAACCCACAACTACCGTCAAAGTTAGATATACTTTTTGAAAAAATGATGCATAAAGATAAAACCAAAAGAATACAGACACCTGCAGAACTGATTAATCATTTGCAAAAAATGAACTCTAGCGCCCGAAAATCAGACATTGTTCGCAAAGACCCACCACCAGCAGTGGTAAGTGAACCCAAAGTAGTACGTAAAGCCGCCACGCGAAAAGCACCTCCGAGGGCAGCTAAACGTTACAAAAAAGAAGAAAACGATTCTCGTGAATTTTTAATCGCCTTTCTCATTGTGTTAATTGTATTTTTATTAGTAGCTATCATTTACGTAACCTCGCAAAGGTTTTAACTCTATGCGTCTCTCAGATTATATTGTTGATCATTTACATTTTAAAATAAACTCGCAACTACAACTATCCCTCATGCTACCGAATAAAACAGGGGGAATATGCGAAGAGCATAGTTCTTTTAATTTTGTAGACGGTAAAAAAAACATATTGTATATCTCAAGTGCAAGAGCATGCAAAACGTACAAAAAAAGCAACTACAATCTAATCTGCATCAACTACCAACTACGCGATGAAGTTTTCGACATTTTAGAAAAAGATGCTAAAGTAGAAAAAAAACAAATTATCCATTCATTTATACAATCAGACAGCAATCTGGCTGTGGTTTTAATTATAGATGAAGACATTTATTATGTAGATGCCATTCGTATTGTACGATTTTTGCGAAAATCTCTACGCAGCAATATCCCTATTCATATATATGTTTTATTACCTATTATAAACGACTTATTATATTCGCGCTTACTTCTACTCGACTGTGAATGCTATACTCCTTTTGCTCCTGAGACCTTCTATGGAAAACATACGCCGCAACAGCATCAACATTTTTTACATACAGTCGACAAAATACGACAAGACCTTCCGCAAAAACAAGACCCGAAAGAAACACAGGTCATGGACATAGAAACATATCAAAACTATAACTTTGATGAGTACAATATCCCAACAATATTCGATACATCATCCGTAAAGTTTAATAGCTGTGACTACAAAGTAAGAATTGACACCAATGCCTATAGCACCCTAAATACACAACGTCAGGCAAGTACCCCGATTGGTTTAGATGTTTTTCCAGACATAGAGTTGTATCTAACGCTATCGGTACTGTGGAAAAGTTTTTCAAAGATTGTCCTCTACATCAATAGTTTACTGGGTAAAAAACTACAATTATTATCGGTATACAAAAGTAGCTTAAATACACTAGATAGCGAAATGCACCATGCGCCACAGTATCAAATTTTCTACTCTAGTATAGAAAACTCTTTGCTAGAAATATTTGAAAATCCAAGACAGGAATCGAACTACTTAGTGGAAACAAACGGAAATCATGAAGAAATCAATACATACATCTTTTACTACTATCATCTAATGTGTAGGTTAACGGCGATTATCGTGTACAATATTAATGACGAGCTTGAGCGTGAAGAGAAGGTCAAAATTGCTGTAAAAATAGTAGAAATACTAAAAAAAGACGTTGGTCTTTTTCCTATTCCTGTTCGCATCAACGATCGATGGGCGGAACTTTCTATTCTCGACATATTTAAACACTTTCGTAAAAATAAATTATAGGATGTTGTTATGTTTGAATGGCTTGATAAGCGACTACTAATCCGTGAAGCTCTTTGTAAACCATCTCTTCCGCGAGGAAGATCAAGCTGGCAATATTTTCCTGGTTTTATGACCTTTATACTGTTTTTTTCTCAGTTCATCACCGGAATATGGCTATCATTCAACTTTTCATTGGTTTCTCTTTCTGACCACTCTTCCTTCATGTTTAAATTACATCATGTGGGAGCACATTTATTACTTTTCTTTATGACACTACAGGTATTGCGTAATTTATTTGTCGGTTCATATCAACAGCCACGTGAATTTCACTGGTTGCTTTTAATTTCTGTATTCTTACTAACATGGCTAAATTACTACTTATCACTACTCATGCGCCCAGAAATTGATGAAAAAACATACCTGGCTATAAAATGGCTATATAATTTTTCATTTGCCACAGATTATTTACCACGTGACGGCAAGATGACAATTTCACAACTCAAGAATGTATTTGTTCTTCATGCATTGGTTATTCCCATGATTACTTACTCTTTATTTGTGTGCTATTTATGGCTACTACAACGAACGGGTTTAGAATGTCGTAACAAGGATTAGCTCTTATGAAAAATTTAAAAACAGGAATCGTGATAGGGGACTACAAACTCGAAGATCGATTAGCCAAGGGAACTTTTGGTGAGACATGGAAGGCATTTTCAGCAAATCAAGAGTTGGTGGCGGTACAATTCGTTGCAAATGAGTTATATGCAAAAACAATTGCGCAGTCTAGTTATAAATTTCCCAGCACAACAAACCCTAATGTCAGCAAATTAGTAGAATGGGATAAACAAAATCAAATGTTTGTGTGGGAATATGTTGCCGGACGCAAACTTTCTGTATTCATCCAACGTTTAAAAAAAATTAAACTGAGTATCGCGGTGTATATTGCGCGTAAAATTTTAGAAGCATTGAGCTACAGTGCCTCACAAGGTTTAGTTCACGGTTGTTTACGACCAAGTCGCGTAGCAATTACCTCTGACAAAAAAATTCGTTTAACTCACTTTGGATTGGGCAAACTAGAGCAACAAATTTTATATGACTTATATCAAAAAAAAGATTCCGTCATCAAAGACATTCAGATTTATTTTGCCCCAGAAGTATTAGAAGATAAAATCTTTGAAGATCCAAAGAGTGATATATATTCGGTAGGTATTATTCTGTGCGATATGTTGCTGGGAGAAAAATTTACACGCCAAGAAATTCCCAAAAAACTAACAGAAAACAATATTCCAAAAAATTTAATTAATATTATTCTCAAATCTATCGCTGATTTTGGCATGCGTTACAATCACCCCAATGAAATGCATCGTGATTTAACCAAACTTCTCAAACTATCAGAATCAAAAGAAAAAATATATGTGAATCCCCCTGTGCCTGGTAACCCAGAAAAAAATGCACTAGAAGCTGTTCCCGCGGATTCAGAAGAATATAGAGTTTATCAAGCAGATCACAATTTTGCCCGCCAAAGCATTGACGCGGGAGTTGTGGTAGCAGAGCCTGCCGAACCTGGAGAAAATGAGGAAGAGGAAGAAGAAAAGCAACAAATTACTGAAGAAGAAGCCAAAGAGAAAATAAAGCATATTTTACAAAAAACCGGGCGAATAGATGTCGAATCTGTCATGTTCGGCACCTTTGGCGACACAATGCTCACTCCGTTAGAAAAAGTACCCATTTGGCCACAAATATTTATAAAATATACCATAGCAGCGTTAATCTTTTTGGGCTTTGGCTTCTTTTGTGCGATATCACCCAGTCTACATTTTTTTATCGATGGCATGAGTGAAATTATATTACTTCCCTTTTACATAACTAGCCAGTGGCCGCCCCATATCCAAAATATCATTTTTTGGTTCATATTGTTAAATGTTACAGCGTTGATAACGCTTCCGTTTTGGGACTGGCGCGGTAAACTAACTCTCAATAACTTTTTTATCCCCTTTTACATGACGACAATGGCAGGATTAATCAGTTTGAGCCTATGGCGCTCGATAGCACAAAATACTGTTCACGGGATTATATTGGTGTCCATCCTCTTGGGTTTGGGAATTATCGCAGGTATGATAACCCCTCATGTATCTAGATTTTTGCGTAGGCAGTGGTAATCATGGATGAATTTGAAAACGAAAACGAAAACAAAGAAGTAATGGACGGCGTCAATGATTCAGAAAACGAACAAACAGCAAACGTATCGCTAAATGATATAAACGAAAATATCACAAATTTAAATGAATTATTTGTCGCAAAAATCAAAAACGATCATAATCAACGTGAGGCATTTGAAAAATTATACGCAGAGATGAAACTCTACAAGGATAATTTTTTGCGTTCGGCCACCAAGCCAATTATTCTCGATATTATATTGCTCTTTGATCAAACGAAACAGCAATTAAAAAAAGAACTCAGCGACGAAATGCGTAAATTTGTCACGCATACACTAGAAGAGCTAGAAGAAATACTATATCGTCGCGATGTAGAAATTATCAATACAACAAATGAAAAACTAGATAAAAAATACCAGAGAGCCATTAAAGTAGTTCCTACAGAAGAAAAAGAAAAGGATCAACGGATCTCAGAAGTAGTTCGTGATGGTTTTATGTGGGAAGAAGTGGTACTTCGTCCACAAGAAGTTGTTATTTTTAAATACAGCGGTGAGAGAGAAAATCATGAGTGAAAAAAACATAGTCGTCGGTATCGATTTAGGCACAACCTTTTCAGCAATTGCTTACTTAGATGAACATGGAAAACCCACTATCATCCCCAATAGTGACAATGAGAGAATCACTCCGAGTGTTGTACTTTTCGAAGAAGACGAAGTGATTGTAGGCAAAATAGCAAAATCCAGTGCCTTGTCTGATCCACAACACGTGGTAGAATTTATCAAACGCGATATGGGACGTCCAGAAGAAGAACGTGTATTTTATGGAAAAACGTACACCCCAGAAAGTATTTCGGCTCTCATCTTGAAATACATTGTGAACGATGCAGAAAAAAATCTACAAAGTAAGATTACCCAAGCAGTCATTACTGTCCCCGCCTATTTTGGAGATATTGAACGCAAGGCAACCCAAGACGCAGGAGAAATTGCTGGAATTGAGGTTTTGGGTGTCATTAATGAACCAACGGCAGCGGCACTTTCCTATGGTCTAGATCAACAAATGCAAGACGGAACTATTCTAGTTTACGACCTAGGTGGAGGAACTTTTGACGTTTCGATTTTACATATATCAGGACAGGACATCAAAGTGCTTGCCACAGACGGTGAAGTGCAATTAGGTGGTAAAGACTGGGACGATGAAATTATCAACTATGTTGCCGAAGAATTCTTACAAGAGCATGGTGTGGATCCACGAGAAGACATCGATGCCAGCCAAGCGCTACGTGACGCCGCTGAATCCGCAAAAATCACGCTTTCCAAAAAGGAAAAAGCACGCATAGTTTGTCAATCACAAGGCAATATGACCAAAGTAACGCTAACGCGCGAAAAATTCAACGAACTCACAACACCCCTATTAGAGCAAACGGAAGCCTACATTCCGGTAGTTCTTGAAAAAGCAAATTTACAAGTAGGTGATATTGACCGCGTACTTTTGGTGGGAGGAAGTACACGCATGCCACAGGTGAAAGACATGCTAGAAAAGATGTTCCACAAACCTGCAGATGACAGTGTAAATCCCGACGAATGTGTTGCGTTGGGAGCGGCACTGTATGGCGCTATTACTAAACTAAAAAGTGATGGCGAACTGTCTAAGGATCACTATCTCCCCGAAGATGTGAAAGAAAAACTCACGGGACTAACTATTCGCAACGTTACCGCGCATAGTTTAGGACTTATCGTCCGCGAAAATAAAGTACGTACCAATTTTATTTTAATTCCCCAGCAATCGGAAATTCCGATAGAACGTTCGGAAACTTTTGGTACAGAGGCCGACAACCAAACACGCGTAACCGTCGAAGTGACCGAAGGAGAAAGCAAAGATCCGGAGGAATGCGTCGCGATTGGAAAATGCGTGATATCCGGCCTGCCTCCGCGTCCAGCAGGTGCTCCTATTCAAGTTTCGTTTAAATACAACGAAGATGGACGCATTGAAGTGCATGCTATTGACAAAGGTACCGGTAAGGAAGTACGTACAGAGATCTTGCGTACACACGGCCTGAGTAATGAACAAATACAGAAAGAGAAGGCGTCTTTGGATCAGGTGGACCTTGGTTAGGTTAGCTGTTGAAGGTGAAATTCTTTCTTCGTATTGGTGCCCTCACCAATAATTGTTGAAGGTTCATTTTCCATTAGAGATTCTTTCTCCGGATTGATGCCCTCACCATCGAATTAGCAGGTTTCAGCTGCGCTGAAAACCTACTATTCTCATACCTCTCCCACGGGAGAGGTTTCAGTAGTCTCTTTTGTAAAAAACTAAATTCGTTTGAGTTGCGAGACAATAGTATAGCGTTACTATACTATACAATTATGGTTGTGTATGCGGCGGCACAACATAACACAATAAGAGTAATTAGGACGTGTTACGCCTCTCCCCGTGGGAGAGGCATGAGGCTTGTTGCTTTCAGCGTAGCTGAAATCTACAAGCCGATGGTGAGGGCACCAATCCGGAGAAAAAATCTCCTACCTCACTTAACCTTCTCATACAAGGGATGCCAGTTTTTGATATCGTCATCTAAACCTAAATCGTCTTCGCCGTCTTTGCCGCATGAGTATATATCAAAAAGTTTGCGATTGTATTTTGCGGGAAAACGATAGCGGATGGTATTTCCCCAATAATCGCGCAAATTGCCTTCGCCATCTATGCGTCCCTTCCACACCTGTAAATAGTGTTTGCTATCTGCGACGTCCTGTAATACAAAGGCAAGTTTATCACCACTTGTAGGAAACTCCCCTTTATGTAAACGATACTGTATAATTGCCTTTTCCAATTCGGAGAGTAAAACGTTTTCATGACGATAGCGCGCGATGTCTAGGCCAATAAAGACAAGTGAAACAAACACCACCAATATAATTCCCCAGCCTACATAGCGAACCCATCGAATGCGCCGCTGTGCTTTTCGTAGAATCGTATCGGTAGAAACATCGATATTTTCCTGCTCCCAATTTTGCAATTCTCGCAATTCATTTTGCAAGTTGCGATGTTTGCTACGACAATCATCACAAACATCGAGATGCTCCGCAATTTTTTGTAACTCATCCTCCGGCAATTCGCGGCAACTGTATTTATACAAATCAATGTCTTCACACTTCACGACTTCTCCTCCAAAAATTCGCGCAATTTCTCTACCGCGTAAAACATGCGACTACGCGCTGTTTGTTCATTGCATTTCACTACCAAGCTTATTTCTTTATAGGAAAATTGCTGTTGTACGCGCAATAAAAATACCACGCGATGTTTCGCACTCAATTTACAAATCGCTTGCTCTACGTGCTCCATTTTCTCTTTTTCCAAGAGATTTCCCAGAGGAGTTTTCACATCACTAACTTCACATGCATTTAAATCATAACGATACTTTTTACGACGACGTACTTTATTCAAAGCAAGATTGGTGGCAATTTTAAACAACCACGGACGAAAACGACGTTGATCGTTAAAACGCGGTAAAGACACTAAAACCTTCACAAAAGTTTCCTGAACGAGATCTTCGGCAATGTGTCGGTCATACACAAAGCGATACAAATAACCATATAACGATTTCTGATAGCGCGAAACGATCAAAGAGAAAGCCACTTTGTTTCCCGAAAGATAGTAAGCCACAAGTCTTTCATCACTACATTTTTCCCAATCCACAAAAATTCTCCATAAACAGTCAATCTAACATCTATTACACATGGAGAATAGATATGTTCAAAAAAAATTTAAAAAATTTTCGTCGTATTACAAATCAAAGTGATTTTTTCCCCATTTGCACATCGTCATGATAATATCTCTAAGACTTTCCCCCACTTCGGTTACTGAATACTCCACTTTGGGTGGCACTTGGGCGTAGACCTTGCGATTTATAATTCCGTCGCTTTCCAGCTCGCGAAGTTGTTTTGTCAACATACGCTGCGTCACACCTGGCATAACGCGCTTCAATTCTCCAAAACGGTAAGTTCGTTCTAGCAAATGGTATAAAATAACCCCTTTCCACTTGCCACCAATCAATTCCAAAGTTGCTTCTACGGGGCATCCTTGGTTGCATTTATAAGTTTTGTGACGCATATTCCCTCCCATTAGTATCATTTTCGATACTACGTAACTAAATAGTGCCTACTTGACTACATTTACAGTACAAGCTATATTTTACCCAAAGGTAAAGAAATGTAACGAAAAATTTATAGCTATATAAATAGTAACGAAAGAGAGAAACAATACATGCAACACGCTGCAAAATTATTACGCCATATATTTATAAGTATGCTCATTATCACGAGTACGTGGATATTTTGCGATGAGAGTACTTCACCATTAGGAAAGTCAGAGAACACGGTTGTACTGGTGTCTGAAGTAAAATGGGAGCAGTTGAATCCTGCTCGTGGTGACAAAAGTCCTCAAGCAGGAACTCTATGGGGAGATCGTAACGGTTCTAGTGCAACAGGTTTTCTACTGAAACCATCTCCGGGTTTTCAATCTCCTCCACATATTCACAATGTATCCTATCGTGGGGTGGTGATTCGTGGTCTCATTCACAATGACGATCCTGGTGCAGAGTATATGTGGATGCCACAAGGTTCTTTTTGGACACAGCCCAAAGGCCAAGACCACATAACGGCAGCAAAAGGGAATGATACCTTAGCCTACATTGAAATTGATGAAGCCCCATATTTGGTTCTTCCGTCTAAAAAAGCATTTGATAGTGGTGAGCGCCCAGTGAATATCGATAGATCGAATATCGTTTGGACAGACACCTTAAAGAATAGTATTTCGAAGGCAGGAGTCAGGATTGCTTATCTTTGGGGGACTCCACAACAAGGCAAACTCAACGGTACAATGGTCAAAATGCCTAGCGGATTCTCAGGAGAGATACAGACTTCTGGTTCCAATTTACGTGCAATTGTTATCAAAGGAAAAATACAATATACAAAGAACAAAAACAATATAAAAACTCTAGCGCCAGGAAGTTATTTTAGTTCCAAAGGAGAGGCACGACATCAGATTGCCTGTGCATCAGAGTGTATCCTTTACATACGTACATATGGCAAATTTAGACTACAGGTAAAAGAATGAAACACAAATAATTAATCCTCTTTAGGAACAGTACAATAAGGCTTTGTGTATAGAATATATGGCAAGGTAAGCGTGTCACCCACTAGAGTAAAAGGAACATCGACAATGAGCAGTATTCCAAAAGGGTAAGCAATCACCATGAATGAGAAATCATATAGGACACCACCATAAGGCATCCCTTCAAATCCAAGGGCTTTGTGAGAGTTTTCGGCTTGTAAATTTAGATATGTTCCGCAACCACAAAGAGTGATTGCCAGGAGTACGCATAGTAGTTTTTGCATAAAGTTGAGAAGTTCCACATCGTAATTGATGTGGAACTTTTTCTATTATTTTATGGCGTCTAATAGAGTTTGAGAAGTTTCAGGTATTTTCTTCAATTCTGCACGTATCGCTTCTTTTTGTTCTTTTGTGATAGATGTTTTACCACGTAATTCTTCTAAAAGCTTGCGAAGTTCAGGATTGCTTTGTTCTAGTTGCGCCATTTCGATGGTGATCATATCTTTGTTATCTGTTGTTTGTTCGAGTGTTTCCCAACCGAAAAACAGTGAAAGATATGGAAGATACACTTCATCTTCAGGAACGGGCTTGCTATCAATTTTAGGAGCAACTTTTAAAGCATCTGCAGCGCGATATACACCATTTCCATAATATTTTTCAGAATTTGGTAGATCTTTACGTGCGGTACTAAAAAGTGCATGACGAACAGCATTCACTCTTTGCCATTTATGTTCGTATTTGAAATCGCGATATTTATGCAACCACAATGCTGCTGTTGCGGCAATTTGTGGCGTCGCGGCGGAAGTTCCCCCACCATTGCCAATGTGGTTTCCCTTGCCCAATTTTCCAGCAGGTGTATTTGGTGTGTACGCAGCAATTGCAGAGCCCATCAACTCTTTTGGTCCCCAGTTTCCTTGCATTTCGACAAACCATTTATCGTCTTTAAAATATGGGTTGTGATCATAACCAACACCGCACACTGCGATAACGCGTTTAAACTTTGCAGGATATACTAAATAGTGTGTCGGAAGTTGTGCAACATTGTTTCCTGCTGCGGTTACCACAACAACACCGTTATTGTAAGCATCATTTACTGCCTCTGCCCACAATTTTGAAGCAACCCCACCCATGGACATCGATACGACATCGCAATCGCTTTCAATTGCGTAGTACAATCCTTTGGCAAATACATCTACTTGAAATAGCAATACGGTTGTAGATAGACGTACAGGTACGATATCGGCTTCGGGTGCACCACCAAGATAATCATTGTATTTTTTATCTGGTAGATCAACGCGATTTCCCGCCAGTACACTCATCGTAGATGTTCCGTGTCCTGGTTGATCGATAAGACCATCTGTTCCTGGGTCAGCCGCTAGGTTTTCATCTTCACCTTTGACAAAGTTTTTTTGCAAATCAAGACGCAAACTTTCTGGCGTAGTAATATTTGCTTTAGGGTCGTAACCTGTGTCGAAATGAGCTATGCGGATACGACGTCCACTTTTGTATGCCGCTTCACGTCGTGCTCTTTTTAACTGACCATGACTATCTTGCAAATGCCAACCAAAAACATCTGGGTCTGGATAACTCCATGTATCGTTGTAACCACGAGTATCATTTTGTGCATGCTCTTTTTTCAAAGAACGCGCCAATTCGCGATACTTGTCGTTCATTTTTGGGCTGTTGGGTTCACCGTAGATAACATCATCGTTTTCTTCCACCAATTGGTGTGCAAGATCCCATGATGATTTGTCTGATCTTTCATTGCTTGTTGCAATGAACCAATTTTTGGCAAAACGACTGCGTTTATTTGTGAGTGGGCGAATTTTAAAACTAATCTCACCCGCGCGAATTTCTTTTTTTGTAAAACTAGAAACGCCATCTGCTTTTATCTTAATAAGAATTTCTTCTGCACCAACAAAAGAAATGATAAAAACAAGACAAAATAATATTTTGTACATAATCTCCCCTTGACGTTAAATAAAAATAATCAATAAAATTATTATAACATCTTAATGACGTTGTGATTAAGAAAAAATAGCTCATACTAAGATATTCTTTTATCTTGACGACGAATATATGTAAATTTTATGATAATTGAGTATGTACAATGAAGTGATCCGTCAAAATAATTCCTCAGTAACATTTTGTTTCCCTTTCACAAGGAAAAGCATGAAAAAAAATAATGGATTTACATTTGTAGAAGTTATCGCAGTTATCATCATTTTAGGTGTCTTAGTTGCGGCATTGCTCCCTGCCTTAAGCCAAGTGAATGAAAACGCACGTAATGGAAGATGCAAGGCTTGTTTATCACAAATTGGCAAGGGGATGAATATGTATTTACTTGACTTGGGCAAGCAAGTTCAATATCCACAACGCAGTGCCCAGGGTTTTATTGCTGCGCTCTACGAAGAAGGAGTACTTATTGAGCCTGAAGTCTATTTATGTCCTAGCACAACAGACACAAATAGAGAGTATGAAACGTCTATTGGCAATACCAAATCTTCAGCAGCAAGTATTGCCGGCGCACCTGATTTGGGAAATGCTTCTGGACCAATTAGTTATGCGGGACGCCTCAATAAAAACCAAAATATATATCCTGGTATTTTTCGCCCAAGAGAAGATCTTACTACCACTCCTATTGTTGGGGACGACTTAGGAAGTCCTCACAATCATGAAAACGGACAAGTAATGTTTTTTTTGTTTTTGGATTCACATGTTGATCACGTACGTAGAAGAAACAGTGACTTTACAGATATGTTTTCGGTTCTAGGCAATTAAATACATTGTTTTACTAACATGTATTTAACTATATGGATTATTTATCAGTATAGAAAGTAAAACAATCGTTGAGTTCACCTTGTAGCTCAACGATTGTTTTATAGTAACTACGAATTACTTAGCTTGCATAAGATCGCGTAATACAGACACCGATTCTTCTAAAAATAAATCTTCGTCTTTTTTCACGGCATCTTCTTCCTCTTGCTGCCCCAAGATCTTTTCAATTTGCTCATACCATTTCTGCTCTTGTTCTTGCATCGTACGTCTTTTTTCCAAATTTAGAGACACGGCATTATCTTGTTGACGTTCTCTTACCTTAGCGATATAGCTCTTTAAGGTTTGGAATTTAGCGTCATTGTCCATGCGTTCTCGCGCTTGTTTTTTTATTTGCGCTAAAGATTTATGAGCATTGAAAACTTCTTGATTCGGAGACAATGATTTTATTGTATCCCAAGGCATCACATGTGGTAAGCTCGATTCGCCGTACTTGTTCTGATCAACAAATGTTGGATATGTGATATCTGGAGCAACACCTTTTTGCTGTGTGGACGCTCCCGTAGGACGATAGAACTTTGATATGGTGTACTTCAAGGCTCCGGCTTTCGGCTTACGCCCTAGACCAAATAGACTTTGCACGGTTCCTTTACCATAAGTGTTATTACCAACGATAATACCTCTCTTATAATCCTGGATAGCACCTGCGAAAATTTCTGAAGCAGAAGCACTGAAAGTATCGGTAATCACAACAAGCGGCATTTTATAGGCAAAGTTATCGTCATTGTCTTCACGCACTTTGATTTCGCCACTTAGGTTTTTCACCTGTACAACAGCTCCCTGTGGAATGAACAGACCGACTAGATCTACAACTTCATCAAGGCTTCCCCCGCCATTAGAGCGTAGGTCAATCACCAATCCTTCGACATTCTTTTTTTGCATATCCTCGATAATGCGTTTTACATCACGGGTAGTACTTTTTGCGTTGGGATCTTCACGTTCAAATGCATCAAAATCGCGATAAAAAGATGGTAGTGTAATCACACCAATATTCTTCTTTTCACCACCGTTTAGGGTAATCTCACGTGTATCGCCTTTAGCGGCCCTCTCCGTTAGTTTAACTTCATCACGAGTAATGACAATGTTAAATGGTACATCTTGTAAATTTTTTAGGACGGTCAGGGTAACTTTCGTACCTTTTTCTCCGCGAATTTTTTGCACAACCTGATTTAAAGGCATGTCGATAACACTAGTTTGTTCACCATTTTCTTGCGTGACAGACACAATGTAATATCCTGCCTTTAGCTCTCCTTGACGGTCGGCTGGTCCGCCAGGAACAACGCTTGATATTTTAGGATAACCATTTTCAGAAGAGATCACCGCTCCAATTCCTTGCAAAGAAAGACTCAAGGAAATTTGAAAGTTACTCAATGTGCGCCAATTTAAATAATTGGAGTGTGGATCAAATAGACTCGTAAGGCTTGTCAAGTAAGCTTCGAGTATATAGTAGCCATCATTTCCACTCATAAATGTATGGTAGTTTTTGTAACGCTTTATAATGCGCTCTTCTGCGGTTTGCTTCCAATCTTTTTTGCTGTCTTTTTCATCGGCAACTTCGCGATTGTCTTTTTCATCAGCAACTTCACGATTGTCTTTTTCATCAGCCACTTCACGATTGCTATTTTGAGGATCGGTGTTCTCATCCTGCTTAGAATCTTTTTTGTTCGCCTTCTTCTTTTCGTTGTCTTTTTGCTGTTGCATTTCTTGCAACTTAGCTTGTAACAACTGATTCTTTATGTGTTTGCGCCAAATTTCATCTAACTCATTTTTATCTTTTGCCCATGAGACACCTTCGCGTTTGACCACAAAAGTTTCATCTTTGCTAAAATCAAATTTATTGTTGATATTCTTTTTCACGTAATCATTACGTTCTTCTAATCTTTGCAAAAAACGCCGATAGACCACAAAAGCAAAGTCAGTATTTCCGGTCTTCAATTGGTCGTCTAAAGAAGTTTTGTACTCCGAGAATATTTTAATGTCGTCTGCTGTAAAATACAGTTTATTTGGATCTAATTTTTTTATGTATTCATCAAATAGTGATTTAGATACATCGTCGTTGATTTGCGGTTTACTATAGTGATAGTTTTCTAGTATACTGATAATAGTTGTCGCAATGTATGATCCTTCGGGTACTGGCTCGTGTTTACCACGTTTCTCTTCTGCCGTTGTCGGTAATACAAAAGCAACAATAAGAGTCACTAAGACAACGACTCCGGTTGTGATACCTGTAAATATTTTTATATTCTTTTTACGATTGTCCATTATTCACCTCAGCGTTCTTTAGTAAATTTTGATATAAACTTCCTGTTTTTAATATAGAAACTATCCACACGAATACAATAACAAACACTACGTAGCTCAAATTGGTCAAGGAGTACTCCATGCCATTCATGGCTAAAAAGAAAAGATAAAACGTGACCATGAGTGAACTACCAGCATCACCTAAGCGGAATAAAAATGTATCACAGACTGCTTTTGCTTTGTATTTTATATTTTTATCTGTAGGAACATAGAATATTTCTACACCGACCTTATATAGAGTGTAGTTTAACGATAGTGCAATAATTGCAAAATATCTTACCGCATATACGGAAAGTTCTTCAAGAAAGAAGATTGCTCCCACAAATAGAACCAACGGATATAGACATATACCGATTGCGGGACCTAGTAAATAAATCAACAAGGGAGTAATAATCATACACATCAGTATATTACAAATCCCCATATAGAAATTATTATCTGCCCACAATTGACCTTGCAAGCTAGATTGTGTATTGACCAATTGTGGAAATGACTCTTCTAAAATTAATTTGTTAATGACAATGATTTGCTGTGTTGTCAAATTTCCTTTATCAAGTTCTTTAGACACACGTTTACTCAATTTTATTTTATGAAATTTTTTTCCGGCAAAAACAATAAAATTTTTATTTGTGTCAGACTCCACAGGTCGCAATGCAAATACATCTTTATTGTAGAAAGACTTATTTTTAATTGATTTGTTAAGATCTTGGCAAACCAAAAACCATAATGGAATATGGATATCTTCGTTCTGAGAAGTGATATATTTATTGAGTTCTTTCTGCGTTTCTGTGCTTAAAAAAGAGGCAATATAATTTGTCAAAGGTTTTTCACGTTTGTGTAATTCTGACAAAAATTGGCGATTTTTAATCAGTCGAGGGGTTATGGTTAAAAAATTTCCGGGATACACTTCATTCAAAAACAACTTATTTCTCATGAAATTAAGAGAGCGTTGTTGTTGCGATTCGTCAAAAAACAAATTTCCCAAAAAAGATGTTGGTCGCGGGATCTCTTCTTTGTGCATAGCTGAAAATATTGAGTCTTCGTTGCCTTCCACAAAGTCTTTCGTTGCAAGAATAGTATTCAATTCGGACACGGCCTGTGCTGAAAGTTCTTGCTGTTCATTTATTTGCTGTTGAACTTGCTTGGAAAGCGCTTTGTAAAGTTTCGAATTCTCCTTTGTTGCACGTAACTTTTGAATCAAGTCCTTCTCATTACCCATATCTGATTTTTGCACAGCATAAAAACTACGGTCATCGAGGATGGAATTGTCTACTAGCCAACTAAACTGTTGGTCAGAAACTGTACTGGTGAAAGTGGCCAGCACCATAATAAGACCAATAAAAAAACATAGCGATTTTTCAAAAATAATTGAAAATCTTCCAAAGCACCTGTAGGAGTTGGCTTGGCGTTATCATCAGCAGAAGCCGGTATGTAAAACAATTCAATAAGAAGCCACGTAAGTCCCAATCCTCCGGCAGCGATGAGAAGTAGTAGCTCATAATTGTTACCGACGATAAACGTAGAGGTAAACTTGGACCCACCAATCACTCCAAGTTGCCCTCCCAGGAAAATATAGGGATAGAATTTTTTGGCCTCTTGGTTTTTATGAAGATCATGACTTATGGACCAAAATAGAGCCGTGACAAACAGTACATATAACGAAACAAAAAAGAAATATATAGTGGTCATCGTTGCGTCATATGCTGGCTGGTTACCCAAACTATTCATTAAAAGCGCAAAACACAAAAACGCTCCAATGACAATGGCATATAAAGTTCTCAGTAGCTGTTTACGTGAAAAACGGTTTACCAAACGGTTATAACCAATCACGGCAAACAGTGTAACAACTACGCTTATGTTATAAAAATGGTGAAGATATTCCTTACCCACATAAGTAAAAAGTAAAGGTTTGCGTGTAGGCTTTAGCACATAATAAGAACCTATTAAGAAAAAAAAGCTCAAAGACGCAATAAAGGTTCGCCACAAATTACGTGTAGATGTTTCACTCATCTTTTTTTTCCTCTCTTTTTTGTTCGGCGATTTCTATCAATGTTTTTACTTCATCGCGATTGGGATATTTAGGATTAATATGGATAGCTTTACGTAAATCGCGAATAGCTTCATTGTAATTTCCTAAATGTAAATGTGCTCGCCCTCTGTAAATATAACCTTTAACAAAATCAGAAGCGCGAGAGATAGACTCGGTTAAATCTTCGATGCATTTCGTGTATTGTTTTTTGTGATAATAAGCTTTTCCTCTTGTGGAATACGACATAAAATTGTGTATTCCTTTTTTTATCAGTATACTTAAGTCTTTAATACAATGATCTAATTCACCAGTGTAATATCTCGCAACACCCCTATGGCAAATACTTTGATAATTTCCAGGATTGTGTACCAAGACTTCGTTTGCCTCATCAATTGCATTCCCGTAAGCCTTATTTTCGATAAATAAACGCGAACGTCCTATACGACACAGCTCATTTTTCGGGTCAAGTTCGAGTATTTTGTTATAAATATCCAATGCTTCATCCACTTGTTTATTTTTAGCTAAAATAGCTGCCTTGTCTAAACACCACGGGATATTTTCGAGCGTAACCTCTTCGGTGTTAGGTATTTTCATCTCCTCCACAGATGCGGGAATAACGAAAATCTCTCCACTGTCAATTGCTTCCTGTAGAGAATTACGACATTGACGACACTGAAAATTTTCAGCAGGTTCTTTTGCCAAGTTCAAAACACGGTAATTGATATTACAACTTGTACAAAAAAAGTTAGTGATTGCGTCGTCTCCAAATACGCGAATAATATCTTTAGGCACAATAACATTGTTCATCAGCATAATATTACACAACGGTAAAATTTCACCTTTGCGTTGGATATCAAGTTGTTCGCGTAAAGCATTTTCCAGTTGCTGCTTGGAAATAATATTTTGGTCTAAAAGAACACGAGCAAAACTAGCATCCTCATCTCGCACTTCAAGGACCTCTGCTTCTTCTTCGGGAACATACTGAGGTATATCTTCCGCGACATGTACTTTTTTTGTTTTGCGCTCCTTGCGAAACTCATCCACAGACAACGCTCGCGTCAACCCTTCTTTTGCTCTTTCACCGCCATGTAGTATCTCATCAATTTTTGTATCCCATGCAATAGAGGTAATTT
The DNA here is from genome assembly GCF_009002475.1 of Candidatus Uabimicrobium amorphum. Taxonomy (GTDB): domain Bacteria; phylum Planctomycetota; class Uabimicrobiia; order Uabimicrobiales; family Uabimicrobiaceae; genus Uabimicrobium; species Uabimicrobium amorphum. The sequence goes on along the minus strand of NZ_AP019860.1, from coordinate 4,489,182 downwards.
CAATAGCATTTATTTGGGAAATAAGAGGCAATGTCTGCCCTTTTTCGATGAGGACGCTAATCGCTTCGAGTATGATGGATAATTTTCGTACTTCATCTTTCTTAGACGGAAAAGTTTCCAATACAGTTTGCACTTGTGTTAAACTTGATACTGCCAAACCAAAATTACCACGGCGTAGATTTTTACGAATACTTTCTAGTTTATCTTCCAAAATAAACGTTCTTTTGTTCCAGGTGCTTTCGCTATTTTTTTCTTCTGCCATGTATATCCACGCAGAAATTTTTTCTTCTAAGTTCGCGGGCAGTAGAATAATATCATCCACCATATGTGCAAATGACACCTTGTTGTTTATTTGTCCAAATGATACCACGACAATCGGAATGCGTTGTAAATAGTGGGCGGTTTTTTTCGTACTGCACAACTTCAATAATTTTTCGTAAAATTCATCCTGTGCTTTATCATGATAGATAGCAATTAGTTTAATTTTTCTTTTATGCAGCTTAGCGATAAACTTATCTAAATTGTATTTATTCAGGTGAACTTCGTAGCCTGTATCGCGCAACTCATTTAAATAAGGAAGAATTTTATCGTCTTTATCCCCGATAAAACAAATATTTTTAGACATAGCTCCTGACCTCTCCGCCTGATTATCGACAAATTTTATATCCGTTAAAACTGCGCTCTATAGTATTAACGAATATTACTCCCTAAAAAAACTACAATAATCGCTAATGCAGTTGTTGTGTATAAACCAGGAGTCATAAAAACGAACGTAAAACAAAACAATATTATAACTAGCAATGATGTAAATCGAATACTTATTTGCAATAAATTGCTAAAAGAGCATAAAAAAAGCAACGAGCTAATGCCGATACTTACATGATCAACGGCAAAAACAAAAAAAAGAGAGCCACTCAACAATATGGGAATTATTTTAAAAAAACATAGAGAGCACAAACTACTGATCGCAGTATAATACCCTTTTTTGTCGGGTAAAACACCTATAACCCACAACCAATCCCGGATAAATATAGTATAAAATGGTAAGACAAACACAAAAGAAATTGGTGTGAGAACAACAGGGTCCACCATTGGAAACAAGGCGACAGCAATAAAAACCATGTGAAGGCCAGCAAGAAAACGACGAAAATTACTGGGAGGAAGCGCAAACAATTCTTTATTGCGTCGGCACAAGATGTGTAAAATAAAAAAATAGCGAAATAAACCAACAAAAATATACACCATAGGCAACTGCTGTTGTTGTACACAAATTACTGTGGCAACAAACATACCAAGAGCATCACATTCTGTATCCATTTTTTCGCCAAATACACTTATGTGATTTGTCATACGCGCAACAAAACCATCAGCAACATCGAGAACAACGACAAATAAATACAAAAATGCCAAAAATAAATCCAAAGAATTTCCCAAATAACCACTCATGATGGCAATACAACCACCGCGAAACAATGTAATATAATTTGCAAGTCCGACATCACAATAGACACGACTGTCGTCACAATAATTAAGTGATGAAAATCTCTGAAATAAAACTCCTAAAAACACACTACAAATCCCACTAAAGTACCAGTGGAAATTTTCGATGTAGAAGTATTTTATTCCTAAAGCTACTGTAGTCACAGCCATGACAAAAAAAACAACGAGACGATTGACTTGCGGTGGAGAAGGTTTATCTACCAACACTTTTATATATAAATCCTAGTTGTTCCATTTTCTTGGGATCGTACATATTACGACCGTCTATAACAATTTTCTGTTTCATTTTTTGTTTGATAACTTCCCAATCGGGAGAGTCGAATTCTGCCCACTCCGTCAATATAAGCAAACAATCAACATCAGTTACTACATCGTATGCGCATGAGCATAGCTCAACATCTTGCAACGTTTGTTGTAGATGTTGTGTATGGTTATCGATTGCAGGCATTTGTAGAATTTCATTTGCTTTTTGAATTGCTTGAGGGTCATAGATTTTGATTTTTGCTTGTTCACGCTTCAATTCATTAATAACATCTAAAGCCGGCGCTTCGCGCATATCATCTGTGTTTGGTTTAAAAGAAAGTCCCCAAATAGCAATCGTTTTATTTTTTACTACCCATAAAGTCTCTTTAATTTTCTTTAAAAAACGCTTTTTCTGCCTGTGGTTAATTTTTTGTACTTCTTCTAATAAGGCAAAATCATAGCCTAATTCACGAGATATATTGACAAATGCGTCGACATCCTTGGGAAAACAACTCCCCCCATAACCAACACCTGCTCTCAAAAAGTGCTCACCAATACGTCGATCTAAGCCAATTCCCTTTGCAACTTCTTCAATGTTCGCCCCGGAAAGTTCACAAATGCTGGCCACCGCATTAATGTAAGATATTTTCATCGCCAAAAAAGAATTTGCCGCGTGCTTGATAATTTCGGCGCTATTGACATTGGTCACGATTAAGGGGGCTGAAAAATCTTTGTAAATTTCGCTTAAAATTTTCTCCGCTTTCACAGACGGAACACCAAATACAATACGATCGGGGTTAAATGCGTCTTCCAAAGCCTGTCCTTCGCGTAAGAATTCAGGATTAGAAGCGACTTCAAATTCGACCCCTTGCGGAGCAAAACGTTTTATTGTTTCGTGAATTTTTTCACTTGTGTGAACCGGCACGGTGCTTTTCTCGACAATCAAACGATAACCGTCAAGATATTGAGCAATCTCCATTGCCACTCGTTCGATATATGTCATATCAGGTTCGCCGCTGGCAAGCGCAGGTGTGCCTACAGCAACAAATATTGCTTTGGCATGTTTGACACCTTCTTCGATACTATCGCTAAAGCGCAAACGCGATTTGTTTTTCGTCATCAATTCCTGAAGCCCAGGCTCATAAAAGGGAACTTGCCCGTTTTGTAGTTTTTGCAACTTATGACGATTGTTTTCGATACATAAGACATCATGTCCTTTATCGGCAAACAAAACTCCTGTTACCAAACCAACATAACCAGTACCAACAATACTAACCTTCATTTTTCGTTTTATCCTTCAAATGTTTGCGTAATCTTAGAATGGCATAAATAGTTTGTGGATCAGAAATTTCCATATCGAAAATCATCTCATAAACTTTTTCTAAAGGTATGTGCGCAACCTGCATATCTTGTTCACCGGCATCGCGCTCTAAGCTTTTTTTCTGTAGATTTGTCGCATAAAAAATAAATGCATAAGCCTTAAAAAAAGTACTCATAGGCTTTTGTTCTTCAATAAACTCTAACGTTTGCGGAAAGTACCCTACCTCTTCTTGCAACTCACGCACGGCTGCTTCATCTGGCTTTTCCCCAGGCTCAATCGCCCCTGTGGGGATACGCAATACATATTCGCCCGCAGCTCCACGATATTCGCGTACCATAATGAGTTCGTCGTTATCCGTAACAGCCAATACCTTAGCCCCTGGTTCTTTTAGTACCACATGCTCCCATGTTTCTTTGTGACCATCGGGAAACTCCAAGTCTTCCTCAATAAGTTTCAATTTTCGCGCCTCATGCAGAACACGTGTTGCATAGACTTTGGGTTTTTTTAATTCCATTGTTTACTTTCTGTTTAAAACGTTTTCTACCAATTGGAACAAATGCTGTGCACTTGTTTCCCAGTTATATTTATTTGCTTGTATTTTTCCCTTTTGTATCATAATTTGTCTTTGATTGCTATCATTGATTAGATTTATGATAATGCTACGCAATTCGTCACTTTTCCAACTTTCAATGTAGCAAGCGGCATCCCCTGCCACCTCAGGAATAGAGCCGCAACGAGATGCGACAACTGGACACCCATGAGCGAAAGCTTCCAGAATAGGAATCCCAAAACCTTCATTACGTGATACGTACAAAAAGCACTGTGCACCTTCATAAAGAGAAAGTAAATCTTCTTGGGGAGCATAACCAGTGAAAAAGACATTCTTTGGTTTGTTATTTATTATACTTGCATCTTGTATTTTTCCCACACAGATTAAATTTATTTCCGGTAAATTTTGAAACGTTTCCAACAGCAATTGAATGTTTTTTTTGGGACGTATTGTTGAAACAAATAAGCAATAATTCCCTTGGGGAATACCATAGTGACCGAAAACTTCATGAAGCGGTTTTTTCATTGTTTTATCAAAGGGATCTGCGGCAGGAGGAATGATTTTGATTTGTTTTGGTGAAAAAGGAAGTTCGCGCTTTATGTCTTCTTTGGTACATTGTGAGTTCGTCAGCAATATTTCGCATCTTAAAGCGGCAAGCCATAAAGCAGTACGATGTTTCCATGAAATTTTTTCTGCACAATCATGAAGCCAGGGGCACTCATGAATATACGCTAGTTTTGGTATGCCACAAAAACCAGGTAAGGCTGCAACAGGAGAAATAAAAATTTGGCATTTATTACGGCGGATGTAGATAGGTAAATTGGTGTAGCGCCACAATTTTCCTTTGGGAACTTCACATATTTTAACATTTTCCGGAAGAGATAAATGACTAGGGGCTGTGTGGCAAAATAAAACGTGTTGGTGTTCAGGGGTTAGCTTCCATAAATGGGCAAATAAATATTTTGCTAATTTTTCTACCCCTGTCAAACGTGTACCTTGTAATACACTTATATCGTAACCAATAATAAACAATTTTTATTCCATTATTCATTGCAAAAGGAAACAACATCTGCGATGATCGCATCGCATTCGTAATCATACAACATTATGTGATTGCTACGTGGATATTCATTAATCGTCACATTGCTATGTTGTGAAAACAATTCATTGATTTTCGCAAAAGAAATTACTTTATCATTGCGCGAAGCAACAATAAGAGTGGGAATAGATAACTTTGGAGCCACGTCTATGGCTTCCGATGCAAGAAAATTCAACTGACGAAAAGCAAGTGATGAAACGAGAAAAGTCCCAGGTATATAAGTATTGCGACCTTCTTTAGAGTATAATTGGCCACTGGCGAGTTTAGGTACCACAGGCAAAACAAATCCAAAAAGTTTATTAAAATTGACCAATGCATTGTGGTATTTCGGTAAAGAGTAAAAAGGTGCGATTAGAACCAATTTATCAATGCCATCCTCAGCAGCAAGAACTGTAGATAAAGTTGCCCCCATCGAAAAACCAATGAGATAGGGCTTTCGGCCAAAACGTTCCTGCTCTTCTTTAATTATTTCGCGGAGCCACTTAATAAAAAAAGCATGGGTAAATTTCCCGCGATTGTACGCCAAATAGTCCTTCGTCTGTCCAGGCATAATAGGGATGCGTACTAAAAATCCATTTTTTGCTAACTGCGAGGCCAAAGGTTTAAAATCAAAAGGGCTTCCCCCAAAACCATGGACCATCACAACACAGCGCCGTGAGTCTTGTTCGGGCTTCAGCAATTGTTCTTCCGTACACCACGACGTATTTTCTCCCCATGACACCGAGTATTCGTATATAGCAAAAACGAATATCCAAATATTGAAAATAACCAGCATAACGATAAAAAACATAAGTGTTTTTTTTGAGTAGCGATACAATGCGGTCATGTTTTTATTGCGAGCATGACATTGTATACTCGCTTCCTTTCTAAATTTTCGACAAATGCAAACATTATCCTATTATTGTTTGCTAATTGGCAATGTGCCCTATTATAATGTAATAAGTCGACATTGTATCACGAAGTAGTAAAAAAAACAAGAGATAGGAGTGATGCCTCTCTTGAAGTTGAATCACTAGAATTAGGTAACAAAGATGTTTAAAGATGAAGCAAAAATATATGTTCGTTCGGGCGATGGTGGAAATGGTTGTGTTTCATTTCGCCGTGAAAAGTATATACCCAAAGGTGGCCCTGACGGGGGAGACGGAGGGAAAGGCGGGGATGTTATTATTCGTGCCAACACTCACTGCTCCACTTTACTCGAATTGATCCGCTCACGTAAATTCATTGCCAAAAATGGAGAAAATGGCAAAGGTAAAAAATGTACGGGTCGTTCAGCAAACGACTTAATCATCAAAGTTCCCATAGGAACTATTATCCGTGACGAACAAGGTGAACTCATTGCTGATTTAACAGAACACCAAAGCGAAGTCGTTGTAGTAAAAGGTGGCAAAGGTGGACGTGGTAACGTGCACTTTGCTACGGCAACTCACCAAACTCCTAGAGAGGCGGAGAACGGCCAACCAGGAGAAGATAAATACCTACAACTCGACCTCAAATTAATTGCCGATGTCGGACTTGTAGGTTTTCCCAACGCAGGAAAGTCAACTTTACTTTCGCGCGTTTCCGCCGCAAAGCCAAAAATTGCGGATTACCCATTTACAACTTTAGAGCCACAATTAGGCATTGCACAACTTTCAGAGTATCAAACAATGGTAATCGCTGATATTCCTGGTCTTATCGAAGGTGCACATAAAGGGGTAGGTCTCGGAGATCGCTTTTTACGACACATTGAACGAACGAGAACACTACTGTACGTTTTAGAAATGACTCCTGACCAAGCTCAGTCCCCTAAAGAATCACTAGAAATTCTACAAAAGGAACTCAAGTCTCACAGTAAAGTCCTCAGTGAAAAAAAATATCTAATTACCGCAAGCAAAATGGATATACCCGGTTCAGAACAAATATATGAAGATTTTGCAAAAGAAGTTGGACAAAAAGTCTATCAAATTTCGTCGGTAACTGGACAAGGTTTACAACAACTTTTGTTTGCGCTCTATGAATCGGCACAAGCATCGAAAAATGATGAGGAATAACACATGAGAAAGTTATATCTGCTATTAGTATGCTTATTTGGAGGTGCCGTGCTGGTTGCAGACCCCCAAACCGAGTTAGTAAACTTTTTCAAAAAAATCAATTGGAGTAGGGCATTCGAACAGTTAAAACATTCAAGAGACTTGGAAATCTTATGTTGTGCTCTACTTTTTGCGATGAGCACAATGCTTATGCTATTTGCCTTAATGACAAATCACGTATATATATATTGGCATATATTATTTATCATTGCCGGTATTGTCCTAGGTGGCGTTTTTACCTACAACGAGTACGAACATTCGCAATACGCTACTCAAGCAGCAGTATACTTAATTGCTGGCGGCCTAATGGTCGCGACGAATATTATTTATTTGGTTCTCGAACGCCTTTTGTATAGGCATTAGTCACCACGGCAAAATAAGTCTTTTACTCAACAAATTTTTTGCTATAATCAGGTAAGTGACCTAACAAAATAAAAGTTCTGGAGTTTTGTTCTTTTCACCCACAACAAAACTTTTGTCGATAACTCTACTCCACATATCATAGGTTGAAGGTAATGAGTGACCCAACTAACGGGAAAACATACAGTGAAAATCTAAAAAGACAAACCATCCAATTTTTTATTCTAATATCGCGCCCTTTTATTGACTTCTACTACAACAACGGCCTGACACGCGCAAGTGTATTGTCCTACATTCTATGCGTAAACTTAGTTGTATTTGTCTATCTAGGTTTAACAATGGGATCCACCATCTTTGTAGCTCCTCTACAAGACCCGGAGGCAGCAACGCGTTTCATGGAACTACACTTCTTGTGGCCTGTTAAAGTAAAACGTTTATTACAAAATGTCCCTCCCGATTTTGGGGCTTCTCGTGGTGACTTGGTAACCGCACAAGAATACGAAGATTTACTCAAAAAATACTGCTTAAGACACAAAGCCGTCCCCGACAAAATAGAAGAAGAACAACTAGCGTATGTAAACTTCTCCATTACACGCAAATTAGGAGATGCCTTTCATAAGGCTGTAGGTGAATTTTACAATCAGCACGGTAACTTTTTACCCGGAGCAGGTTTTTTTATCGTGTTGGCCATCGCTTATATTGCCTTACTACTCAACATAAAGACGAACCTTGCAGAAAGTGTTTCCCCACTCATTTGGGGTAACCTACCTATATCGAGTAGACGATCACAAATTATGAAAATTTTGTGGCGTATTCCCTCATTTAAAACGATAAAAAATCGCTTGGTAGTATTTTTCATGCTACCCTTTGTATTTATTCTCGCCATTATAGTTTTATATTCTGGTGAAAAAGCCATTGATAAACTCATTGAACCGTATACATTTTTCAATACGTTGTTCACGGCGCTTATTTCGTTATTTATTACGTCGCTTGTCTTCTTTCTTTTATACAAAATCAATATCACGGGTATTTCGCATCGCAATTTATTCATTGGAGCTTTTGTAGCCGCAACTCTATGGATGGCTGGACGTTGGTGGTTCACAACTTTCCCGCTAAATTCACTGTATAAAAATTTGCGAAATTTCGCATTTATACCTATATTTCTAACATGGTTTTACTATCTGGGGGTAGTTTTCCTATTCGGCAGTTATGTTTCACAAACTTGCGAATATGTGAATCTTTCGAACACGGGTCGCGCGTGGATTATGCGTGATATTACATTCCTTCAACAATACACAACGCTGTCAAAATGGGTACGACTTGATTTTCTATTCCGCTTGGCACAAAATCGTTATGAAGAGTATCCTCCTCCATTTATCGGCATTCAAATTACAGGAGATACGGCAGACGAAATAGCACGGCAATCTTATTTGCCAGCACACTTTGTACGCGAATGTATATTGGAAATGATTACCTGCGCTTCCGACATATTCTATGTAGAAGTGGAGGGAAATAGGCAGTATTGTAAACTTAAACTTCCACCGGAAGAGGTGGATGTACGAATGTTAGTTACCGACAAACATCATTTTGTTCTTATGGCGGAAATGGAAGAGTACGAATTCGGTGATTTTATATTAACGCAATACAAACACACATGGAAAGCTCCGGCATTACCACTGTCAGAGGTTTATGAAGATTACAAGGCGCATTTAAATAAAAAACATGCGCAAATATACCAGGAACATATTGACCGCACCGAAGAATTGTTACCGTAAGTAGGAAGAATATATGGTAAGAGTAGCGATAATTAGTGATATTCATGCAAATTTAGAAGCTTGTGAAGCTGTACTAGCGGATATAGATCGTCATGGAATTGATGATATTATATCCTTGGGCGACAACGTGGGCTATGGTCCCAACCCTGTAGAAGTTTTACTTCGTTTGCACGAGAGAGATATAATGACTCTGGAAGGTAACCATGATTTGGCTGTCATTAATCCAAAATCATTTGCAAATGCATCAGGTTACGCCGCAAGTGCCTTAGAATGGACAAGAGAGCGCCTATCCAATCATGTAAGCGAAGATATGGGATTTCAAGAAATTCTCGGTATATATTTTGGCGCCCCCGCATACTCTGTATTGCACGATAACCACAACGTTCTTCTAGTTCATGGTAGTCCAGGAAAACACAAAGTGCGTTTTAATTACCTACTAGCTCCCGAAGACTTCTTGGCCCCCAAAAAGTATATGAAAAAAATGCGTTGCAATATTTGTTTTTTTGGCCATACTCATCGGCAAATTATGTGGGAAGTCGATAACGAAGGTGTTTCATTAATAGAATACGAAGTAGATGAAGCTTTAGAATACTCAGATGCGGAATTAAAAAATCTTTATTTGTTTTTAAATCCAGGTTCTGTTGGGCAACCGCGCGACAATAACCCTGATGCCGCCTACCTTATTTACGAAAAAATAGATGACCGCAATATTATCACCTTTAAACGTGTTGCCTACGATGTAAACACGACCATCGAAAAAATATACCAAGAAGATTTGTTGTCAAACATGCTAGGAGACAGACTCATAAGAGGTGCATAGCTCATAGCAAAATTTGTTACAAATATTTCTTGTAAAAAACTTTTATTCAATGAATAATCAATTATAGTGCGTATTACGAAACAATGACTCCCTGTCAGAGTGATTTTTAGTTTTGAAATCAGTACTTCTTAAGAGAGAAATTCGATGGAATCGTTTGATATAGACGCTTGGTTCAATGAGTTACCACAAAAGCTTTCACAGCTTTGGTATGATCTCATGCAACCGGTCCCCCTTGCTATTTTTGCAATTTTTTTGGTGTTTGCATGGCAAAAGTTAAAACTAGGCAAGAAGTTTACTGTATTTTTTCACAAGTTTTTTAAACTGGTAAGGACAATAATCGTTGTTGGTATGATTATACTAATTGCATATTTTGTCCAATATATGAGTTCTGGTAATACAACAACAACGGACAACGACCAAGTGGCTCAACAAAAAACGCAAAAACAACAGCCCGAAACTGCAAAGCCGCAACCAAAAACCATACAAAATAACACAGATGATATCGAAATTCCCAAAACAACAGAGATAAAAAAACCGCAAAAAACTCCACAACAAATCATTACCACAACTCTATTCAATCGCTATATATTCCTATTGCCTGATAAGCAAGCCTTACAAAACGAGCGTGTGGAAAGACATTACAACGAAGGCCTTATTGCAGCGCAAGAACAAAACTATAATAAAGCTGTTCTTCATTTATCCAAGGTCATTGGTTACACAACTCAATACGCATTCGTATACTGTGCCCGTGGTATTAGCTATGCCAAACTAGGTGAGTATGAAAAAGCATTGGCAGACTTCGACGAAGCTATATTCATTGATTCCAGTGCCGGAGAAGTGTTTAATAATCGCGCGGTAGTTTTTGCAGAAAAACAACAACTGCAAATAGCCCTGAGAGATTTTAATAACGCGATTTTTTTAAATAAGAGTATTTCCCAAATATATATGAATAGGGGATACATAACCTACCTTCTCAAAGATTATGAAGAAGCCATTTACAACTGGAAAAAGGCGATATCAATCAACAATAAGTATGCAGATCAACTAGGAATATGGCTGCAAAAAGCATATGATAAAAAATATAATTAAAAATAAAGATCGCGTGATACTGTTTGCGTACATTGGTATCCTACTTTTTTTATCTCTAAAACCTCCGGGGAAAGAGCCGCAAATAGACTCCGTGTTTGATTTTGCGCACGCCGACAAGATCAAACATTTTATTGCCTACTTTATTCTTTCGTTCCTACTATTGCGTTTTTTTCACAACGCACGAGAAAAAATAAATAGAACGATTTTTATCGCGATATTACTGGGAGTATTGATAGAAATCTTACAGATTTTTGTGGGAAGAGAATTTGATATATTGGATATGATCGTCAACGGTTTTGGAGCATGGGGCTACTGTTTCTTTTTCCAAAAGTATGGGAAAAACACCAGGATGCATACTCGAAAATAAAAGACAGGAACTATTTTGTAGGGTTATCCCTGGATTGACCAGGGATCCAAGGTTAGAATGTGTATAGAAGCATCTCAATAAATTCATGAATGTAAATATTTGGTATCGGTTTCAATTCTACTCAAAAAATTCCTGAAAATACTTGATTACATTTGCGATTTCTTCTGATTTTTCGTAGGATTGAATTTTACCATTTAAAAACATGAATGTGTAAATATGTTCTCGTAGATCTCTCGAATAAAAATCGAGTAATAAGTTTTTGCCTCGTTTAAAAATTAAAAGCATTTCTTTCAGTTTTTCACTCCCTCTCATTCTTTTAATTTTGAGAGTTGAGTCAAATTCATCGGTGATTTTTTCAAAATTGACTTTAATCAATACTTTTTTCTTAAAACAAAGTTCTAGTAAACCATCAGGAATGTTTTTTTGTTTTTCGTACCAATCGATTAAAGCTTGCGCAATACGCTTTTCAAGGAGAGATAATGAGTTATAAACCTTTTTCTTTCTTCTTTTGATCTTTATAGCAGCTAAATGTTTTTCCAGAAGTGCACGGCGTTTTTGTTGTTCTTTCTCTTGCTTCTCTTGACCCTCTTTGATGTGCGATATGTGCTTTTCAATGTCCCTATCCGTAACCTCTGTTTCTGTCATGGGGACATGTTCATCCAAGTTTTTGCTCTTTAAGTGATTAATCCACGCTTTTAATTTTGTCACGGTAGTAGAACCGGGTTTATCCATGCTTTTTTCCCCTGTTTTGTATTTCTTGTGATTGTGCACCAAAACAATCGTATTTTTATTCTATGCTTTCTGCTGTTTGAATACAAGACATTTTTCTATACTAGCTTTTCGAAGGAGAATAGTAATGCGCTATTTTATTTTTATCCTACTCACTTGTAACTTTTTTGTCCTCAGTGCCCAAGAGGACATAGCGGAAACGATACAAACAATACTTAGTAAAGAAGGAAAAGGTCTAACGGAAGCCGAAGAAGCGATATTTACCAGTTGGAAGGAGAATGTCGATTTTAAACCGTGGATCGACGCGATGGATAAAAAGTTTATGATCAAAGAAAAACTCATCAAGGTACAAAATAAACATTTTTACACCTTTGAAGATAAAGAAATCGCGGACAACCTCGAGGTAAAAATAGATAAAAAAGCCAAAACGTACCTTATTTTTGATACGATTGCGGAGAGCATCAATAATTTAGAATGGAATGCTGACTTTACCTACAAAGTGCCAGAATTTTCTTTAAAGAAAAAACAGGCGTATGCCTTCATGGAACTTATGCTACTCGATGATAAATCATCGGTATTAAAAGATGCGAAAAAGGCCATAAAAAAAGCAAAACTAATACCAGAATTAGAAGCACCCTTTTTAGCGGTAATCAAAGACTTTCAAAAAGAAATTGCAAAACGCGTAAAGGCCATAGTGGCAAAAAACGATAAAATCTTCGAGGCGCTAGAAGACGGAGAGGAACCGGAGAAACTGTGGCATTTGAAATTCACACTAGACAAAGAAGTGTACTATGCTTTGAGTGAAGACGTTTTTTCAGAGGACGCGCTAAAAAAACTCCGTGAACAAAAAGACTAATGTTAAACGAAATCATACTAATCGGCGGTGGAGGTCACTCTAAAGCTTGTATCGATGTAATAGAAAGTACACAACAGTACAAAATTGTGGGTATCATTGATAGTTATAAACAGCCAGGCACAGATGTGCTTGGCTACACAATTATAGGCGGCGACCAGCATATTCAATCACAACCATGCCAACTATTTGTCATAAGTGTTGGTCAAATAAAAAGCGTTGCCGCGCGTATCAAACTGTATGAAAAAGTCTTACAAGCAAACAAATCCTGTCCAAAGATCATTTCTCCACATGCATATGTGTCGCAACACGCTTCAATAGGTGATGGGACAATTGTTATGCACGGTGTATGTGTCAATGCCGCCGCACGCATAGGTATAAACTGTATCGTAAACACCAAAGCCAATATAGAACATGATGCCATTGTCGGCAACCATTGCCATATATCGACGGGGGCGACAATAAATGGGGACTGTAAAGTGGGTAACAACTGCTTTATTGGCAGTTCAAGTGTGGTGAGCAGTCAAGTAAGTATCACAGATAACGTTATTATTGGTGCAGGTAGTGTCGTTGTAAAAAATATTGACATGCCAGGAACTTATGTGGGCAATCCAGTTCGTAGAATAGCATGATGTTTAGTTCATTTAGGATTAGGGGTTTTGTTTCCGTATTGGTGCCCTCACCATCGTTATTTAGGTTCAATTGGGATTAGGGGTTTTGTTTCCGTATTGGTGCCCTCACCATCGTTATTTAGGTTCAATTGGGATTAGGGGTTTTGTTTCCGTATTGGTGCCCTCACCATCGAATTTCAGGTTGTAGCTTCGCTAACAACCTTCATTCTCATGCCTCTCCCACAGGGAGAGGCGTAACACGTATGAATTTGTTTCCATTTGCTTTCTTTGATGCATATCATAATACAACCTCAATCAAATGGTGTATTACACCACTACTTATGGCTCGCAAATCAAGTGAATTTTGTTTTTTACAAAAAAGAAGCATTACACCTCTCCCTGTGGGAGAGGTATAAGAATGGCAGGTTGCAGCGAAGCTGCAACTGCTAATTCGATGGTGAGGGCACCAGTCCGGAGAACGAACCCCATAATCTATTTATTTTCTCTGGCTTTTCGTCTCGCCTCAATGTTAGCGCGTTTATTGCGTCTACGTTCAAGTATACGTTGTGCATAGCGGCTATTATCGTTAAATGCAGGGTTAGCTACCTCGGGCGAGTTGTCGATGATTTGTTGTATTCTTTTGGTTGCTTTCAACGTTCGGCCACCGCGCATTTTAAGATATCCGCGAATCATGGAGACGTTGTTGAAAGATGTGAATTTGTATGTGTCTACTAAAACTTTTCGTTTTCCGGGAACAATCACTTTGCGATAACTTCGCGAACGACGAAAAACTTTACTGTTCACGCGTAACGCAGTTCTTTGACGCACTTCACATTTCTTCGCATTATCGTTAATCAGCCAAATTTGAACTTGGTTGAATGTAGGATTTTCTACCGAAATGTATACTTTGTCCCAGGAAAAAGCTTTTTCTTCTGTAGAAGAAAAGGAATACTTTTCCGCATACAGAGTTGTGATAGTAAGGGCGAGTATCATCATAGTTGTTTTCATAATTGCCTCCTTAAAAGTAATAGAAACGACTACTACTTACACATAACAAAGCAACAAAAGCAAAGCTTTTGTTGTTCCTATTATGATACACAATAACTCATTTTCCAAATACAAAATCAATATTTTATCTTACCGCACCATCATGTGCACGAATAGCTTTTTCCATAAGCCTTGCAGAAGCTTCAACACTAAATTCACACTTGGCTTTTTCATATGCTTTTTCACCAAGAGTGAAACCTAGATCGCGATTTTCAAACAACATGTCCATTGTCTGTGATAATTTACAAACATCTTTTACTGGTACTAGCAAACCATTTTCACCATGATCGATAATCTCCAAAGGACCTCCGGCCTGTGAAGCAATCACTGATTTTTTCGCAAGCATACCTTCCACAACGGTAATTCCAAAAGGTTCAGGGGTAATAGATGCGTGGACAACGACATCACTTGCGGTGATGATCTGTGGGATGTCTTTGCGAAAGCCAGTAAAAATAACTGATTCCGCAGCCGCGAGTTGTTGTAAACGTCGAAAAAATGGTTGATCATTGGCATGCGTATAATCCCCCACAACAAGCAACACAGCGTTTTTTTTGTTGCGCATTTTTTTAAACGCCTCAATCGCAATATGCTGCCCTTTCCACTCTTGTAACCGCCCCACAATCGTATAAATAAATTTCTGTGGAGAGATGGCAAACTCTTTACACAACGACTCTCTAGCATTTTTATTGTCAATACCTACAAATTTATCGACATTTGCCGCGGGATAGACGATTGAAGATTCTTGGCCAAGAACTTCGGCAATACTTTTTGCTGTAAACTCAGAATTCGCAACATAGAGCCATGGTTTCATACAACCGGCCAATAGAGTAATAGGTGACTTCCAGTACTGTGGATTGATATCATTCGCCACGTAAAAAATACTGCGAATACGCGCCAAACGCGCAATGATCGCCGCATAGACCCAAGAATTATTACCTTTACCGATAACAAATTCAATGTTGTTGTTGCGCACAAAACGCGTTGCCGTACGTACGGCAATGCCTACTTTAGCAATTTCACGCAAACGGCCACCATTTAAAAGTATTACATTTGGTGTTTTTTGCCATTTTAGGTAACGCGAATATTCTCCGGCCTTTACAATCCCTAAATATGCATCGCAATTTTTATGAGCCTTGACCACATGCGCGAGATAAGTCTCAATGCCTCCTACAGTTTCTCCCCCACAATGAATGTATAGAATTTTTTTCTTCGCCATACCACTAACTTTCGTCAATTGCCTGCAAGATGCTCAGTCTTTTTTTCTCTAAACGCTTTGCAGAAATAGGATACAAAGTCTTGAGTTTTTGTGCGAAGACGGAAATCTTAAACTCCTCAATCATCCAACGATACTCTTCAATCATGTTTACAATATCATCGGGATGATTTTGACTGGACGATTTTAGCTCGCGATATCTTTCAATATGTGGTTGAACTTCTTCTTTTTTACGCTGATCTTTATACAGATCATGCATCGCTTTCCCAATACGTATCTGTAAACATTTTAGGTAGCGTGGGTGATGCTTTATCTGTCCTAGCGTATGGAATGTTAAAAATTTAATGGGGAATAGCTCCCTAATTTCCGCGTACACTGTTTTTTTATAAATGTCGGAAAACTTACCTTCGTACAAAATCTCCTCTATTTTGTCCAATTCATCGATAATTTCTTCCAATAAATCGACATATTCAAGGGTAAGCCGCGGCAATGATTGGATAATGTTCCGACATTTTTCCTGAAAAGCTTCACGAGTGCGAATTACTTTATCTGTAAACAACAGCGTGTTACGTAAAAATTGAATACTTTCTTTCTTAACATCGTTACTCAAACCAAAGTGCTTCATGTCATCACGAAGATCTTTTGACAATTTCAATAAACGCTCTAGCTTCTTCAGTTCTTTCTCCAGCGAAGTGGCTAGTAAAAAATTTATCGCTTCCCGTGTCGCATTCTCGGCTTTACCTAGCTTGCGAAATAAGGTACGCTCCACCTTATTATTGATAAGCTGCAAACCTGGATAACCCAAATAAGGAATATCCCCAGTATCTTCAGTAACATTTATCGATACGGGAAGATCTTCAAAACTCCACGTAGACAAATCCTTCAAAGCCCACTTCTTTAAAGCTTTATGCCAAGCATCGTCTTGTGATTTCGCTTGAAATCCTTTTTGTAGAGCCGCTAAGTCGCGATCTATAGCAAGAATCGTCCCGTGCTTATCTACGACTTGAAAACGCATTTGCAAGTATAAGTCTAAACGATCCATGCGCCAATTTTCTTTGGGAATCGATAGAGAAAAGTGCTCGCGAATGTACTTGCGTATTTCTGCTAAAAGAGAGTTATGTGTGCGTGGTAAACCTTCGTAGATTTTACGTGCATATTCGGCACTCGGTTGCATTTTGCGTCGTATATCTTTTGGCAAACTCTTGAGTAAACCGTGAATCTTATCCTCCAACATTCCAGGAACAAGCCATTCAAAAGGCTCAGGGGTTAATTGATGTAATAGATCTCGTGGAATAGTCAGGGTCACGCCATCTTTGTCATCCACAGGTTCGAAATGGTAACTCAGTGGCATGCGCAAATCGCCCAATGCGATATAGTCAGGAAAGAGTTCTTCATCGATCTGAGGATCATCTTCAATTTGCAAGACATCCGATAATTTCATGTAAAATTTGTTATATTTGGGGTTTGTACGCATAAAATTTTTCAGTTCGCGTACATCAACAACATTGGGAAGAGTTCGGTAGTAAAATTCTTTCAGGTCTTCATCTTCAACGAGCAAGGTGTGTTTGCGAATCTTGTTTTCCATTTGCATCACAGAGTGGATAAGTTTCTGATTGGCTTTTAAGAAAGAAAAAGAGTGAAAAACTTCACCAACAACGATCGCTTGAATAAATATATCACGTGAAACTTGAGGATTAATCTTTCCATAATATACGCGCTTTTGCGGTATAATAACCAGGCCGAAAAGCGTTACTTTTTTGTCGGCGACTGGTTGCTGCCCCTTCAGGTTCCATCGCGCGTTACTATAAGAATATTTACATAAATCCCGAGCGAGCGGTTCAATCCACTCCGGCTGAATTTTGGCTACTGTTCTCGCAAACAACTGTGAAGTTTCGACTAGTTCTGCGGCGACAATCCACGGAAATCCTTTGCCATACTGCCCAGAACCAGGGAAGATCAAATACTCTTTATTGGCACGCCCCAAATAGTTATTTTTTTCTTTTTTACTACAAATATTGCTGAGGAAACCACTCAAAATAGCTTTGTGGATCGCTTCATATGAAGCAGGCTCTTTGTTTATTTTTGCGTTATTTTCGTGCTTCATAATGACCGAGAGTTGTTTATGTATATCATGCCATTCACGCATTCTCATGTACGACAAAAAGTGCTTATTGCAAAATTTGCGCACTTTGTTCTGCGTTTTGAGAGTCTCCCAAGACTCTTGATACTTATCCCAAATATTCAAGAAAGAAACAAAATCAGAATGCTCATGTACAAACATTTGGTGCATACGATCCGCATCTTCTTGCTTTTCCGATGGCCGCTGGCGTGGGTCGGGAATACTAAGTGCCGAAGCAATCACCAACACTTCACGCAGAGAATTTTCTTTCTGGGCTTCAATTAGCATCCGTGAAGTGCGTGGATCAATTGGAAGACGCGCCATTTGTTTCCCGAGCTTTGTGAGGGATTTTCGATCGTTCAGTGCTCCTAACTCTTCTAAAATATCAAACCCATCGAGAATTGCTGTGCGTGAAGGCGGTTCAATAAACGGAAATGTTTCAATATCCCCTAATTTAAGTGAAATCATCCGTAAAATAACTTCCGCTAAATTGGAACGGCGAATTTCCGGAGAGGTGTACTTTTCGCGGCTAGCAAAATCTTCTTCGGAATACAAACGTATACACACCCCATCAGCAACACGCCCGCATCTCCCTTTGCGCTGATTTGCACTACTTTGTGACACAGGCTCAATAGGCAAACGTTGTGTCCTAGTTCGCGGAGAATAGCGACTAATACGCGCACAGCCACTATCCACAACATAACGAATTCCCGGAATGGTAAGCGAGGTTTCCGCAATATTTGTCGCCACAATAATTTTGCGTTTGTCACTGCTACGAAACACGCGGTTTTGTTCTTTCGACGACAACCGACCAAATAGAGGCAAAATGTCACTTATTTGACTCCATTTTTGCAACTTTTCTACTGTTTCACGGATATCTTGTTCTGCGGCCATGAATACCAAGATATCTCCACTGCTCTCCGCATCGTCAATAATAAGATCCACGGCTTGTACCGCTGCATCAATAACCGTTACCTCCCCTGCGTCTTCTAACTCTTTATCTATGGGGAGATACATTACTTCCACGGGATACAAACGTCCTGAAACCTCAATAATAGGCGCATTATCAAAAAATGCCGAAAATCGTTCGGTGTCAATTGTCGCAGAGGAGATGATAATTTTTAACTCGGGTCTTTTTTGTAAAAGCTGTTTTAAATACCCCAAAATAAAATCAATGTTAAGGCTACGCTCGTGCGCTTCGTCAATGATAAGAGTGTCATATTCCATCAAATAACGGTCATTCTGCGTTTCAGCAAGCAAAATTCCATCGGTCATTAATTTGATGTAAGATTTCTCTGAATCGCTACTGGTAAAACGAATCTTGTAACTCACCGCTTCTTCACAACTTTGTGGCAACTCTTCGCGTATGCGATCCGCGATAGAAGTTGCCGCAATGCGCCGTGGCTGTGTACAACCAATTTTCCCCGAAATACCACATCCCGCTTCAATACACATTTTTGGTAACTGTGTCGTTTTCCCCGAACCAGTTTCCCCACAAATTACCACAACGGAGTTATTGCGAATGGCATCAATGATTTCCGTTTTCTTTTCTAAAATCGGCAGCCCTTCGGGATAATTCACAACAGGAATGTTCTTTTTACGATACTCATAAAGAGCTATGGACTCCTCAATGCGAACGTTTGCTTCAAGTAACTTTTCCTCGAAATTGGGCTTATTGTATTTTTTTTTCAAATTGCGCAACATTTTACTCAATGAGTAGCGGTGAAACGGAAGACAATTTTTCAGTTGCTTATTCAAAACATCTAGAGACTGCACGACGAAAACCTCAATAAATAAAATAGGCGCTAAGAGCAAAAAATAAGCCGGATTCTGTTCCCAAAGGGCAACGATCATTTATCTAGGATAAATGTTGCCATTTACCTCATACGGTCTACCCTGGAGTCAAACGAGACGGACAGCCTCTTCTCCTTTATTTGACCTCTCATCAGGTGGGGTTTGCCCTGCCAGAAATGTCACCATTTCCGCGGTGAGCTCTTACCTCACCATTTCACCCTTACCTATAAATAGGCGGTATATTTTCTGCGGCACTTTCCCTAAGATTGCTCTCGGTGGATGTTATCCACCACCTTGTCCTGTGATGTCCGGACTTTCCTCTGTAAAATTTACAGCGATCGTTTTTTTTACTCTTGCGCCTAAAAACTTAATATATATTTTTAATAATTACTATTGCTTTACACTAGTATGAGATGCCCCTCTGCCGGCGTTAGCCGCTCCCGAGGGCATCGCATACTAGCGATTTTATAAACAAGTTATGTATCTAAATAAAACCTAACGAACCTTCTATGGTTCGTTTTTTTATTTTTTAAAGTAATTTTTCGACCGTTACCTTCTCTTTATCAAGATGTAAGCTTCCCAAATCAATTAAATTTTCGGACAAGCGAATTACAGAAGGTTTATCATGCGGTTCACCGGCCTTGACTTGTATCGAACGAAGTCCACCAAGCCACGCACGTGGATCGGCAACAAAGAGTATGTCTCCTGGTTTTGCACACAATTTCTCCATATCTTCTGTGGATAAATGTGCGACGTCACCTTCGCCAACTTCAAGAGTTAAATGTAGTTTAACATCTGTACCTTCTTCGCTTGGTTCACCACCTTTGTAGCTACGCTTTGCATCATCGATAGAAGCCATCGTTAAACCTTTTGTCTCCTCTTGTTCACTGTGCTTGGTTAAGAATGTTGTTACAATAGCAATAACGAGAGAGGCTACTGTTCCAAAAAATGCACGCATGTGAACATAAGGTACATATTGTCCTTCTGCGACAGCGCCACTTTCATGTGCCGCTAAGTTTACTCCATGGTCAATAAATTCAATCATCCATGGAAAGACAAAAGACGATGCTGTCACCGCAAACCCAAGAACTAATGTTGTAAAAGCCGCGTTTGCCGTAAAGCGTTTCCAAACAATCGCTAAAGTAATCACCACAACCATGGATGGTGTCAACAAGGCCATGACGAGCGTAAAGCCCTCCATAATCAGGTCGAATTGATTGTAAATGGGGACGAGTAACATACCAACTCCCGTAGCAGATAATGCAAAATATCTCGCCATACGCAAGTAATACTTATCATCTTTACCAGGACTAATGTACGGACGCCAAATATCATTCACCGCGATCGCAGAAACAGCATTGATTAACGTATCCAGTGTCGACATCAAAGCCGCAATAAGAGCTGCAATCACAAATCCAAAAATACCTGGACTTGAAACCATGTAGGATACAACAACAAACATCTTGCTAACCGGCGTATCGGCAGGAATTTCTCCCTTTGCCACAAGAGCTGTCCCCAACCATCCAGCATTACTAACAGCAATCGCTGCGATTGGCATAAATACTAGTATAACAACACAAATCGCCTTTTTACCATCGCGAACACTTTTTACGGACATAAAGCGCATGAGAATTCCCTGGTTCATACAGTAAAAACCAATGGAAGCGGTAATTGCGTCTGACCAAAATGCCCCTATAGCATGAAAGCCGTTAGGAGTATTATAGTGGGGAAAGGGTAGCTTATGATCCATAGGCATCGACGACAACCAGTTACCAAATCCTCCCAAGTGGTAAATTCCCAATCCAAAAACGAGAAAACCTGCGCCAATGAGTAGAAAACCTTGGAGAAGGTCTGTCATAATTACCGAAGTCTGGCCCCCATGGTGCATATACATAATGGAGAACAGCCCCACACCAATTGCCGAACCATACAAAATAAGCGAATCTTTTGCAAAAATAAAACCAAGTAACTCAACTGAGGCCCCTGGGTCGCCAAAAATTCCCTGAAAACCCTTACCAATAGTATGCAAATTGATACCAATATAACCAACCAAATACAGCATGATAATGCACAATGCTGCCAAACGGGTTTTATCATCGAAACGACGACCAAAATATTCAGGAATAGAAAGTACACGAGAAAAATAAATAATCGGTAACCAGCCGAGCATAAAAATAGGTAGGATAAACCAGTCATTCGTATAATAAACCGTCGAACTAAGACCTGAAGTATAGCCTAATTCAGAATACGTAAGAAAACTATAAGATCCCACTAAAGTGGCCACACAAGATACGGCGACCAGCCACCAGGAAAAACGTTGACCTCCCAAAAAGAAGTCTTTGGTGGATTTTGTATAACGTCCAAACCAAATTCCAGAGGCCAGGACTCCTGAAAAATACAGGAATATAACTATATAGTCGTATATATGTAATTTAACCACAATGTGTCCTTTATTTAGTGACCAAGTACGTCCAAATAGAATGTACCCCTAGAAAAAAAACAAACCCAAAAATCAACGTCTTTAGTGTATTGCGATCTTGCTTTGATGACATTTTAAGCGCCTTGGTTTTTAAAGCCCAAAATATCATAAAGAAAAAAATACATCCTCCCACAGTGTATTGGTAAACTAACGTTTGCCAGTACTCAGGAAGAGATTGCCACCATCCAAACATAGGGAACCTTTCTAGGATTTCACGACATCACAGTTATGAACTAGTTTCTTAATTTCTTTCAGTACAGGGAGAGAACATGTAACATACACGATGTCACCAAGTTGTATCTGGCGATCTCCACGTGGGAACTTCAAACGTTCTTTTCCAGAAATTAACTTGAGAACGACTAAGTCTTTGGCCATCAGCTCATCGAGAGTCTTGCCAATAATATCACATTCATTTTCAATGCGCAGTTTTGCAGACACAAACAATTCTTTATCTACACGTACAGATTGGAATACCGCCTCATCAATAGAAGCCGCCGCAAATACGGATGCCGATAAACCAGAAGCACTAAACGCTATCTTTAATCCGAAAGCATTCTTCACTTTCTTTGCCAAATCCTGATCAAACATTCTCATAACGATGATAATATCTTCGCGTTTTTCACGAGCCATGAGCGCTACTTCCATGTTGAGTAGGTCATTCCCGGTACAAATAATCATGGACTTAGCATGTTGAATTTGTGCAGCATCAAGGCTATCGCTATTTTTCAAATTCTCTATTAGTACCTTGCATTTGCGTTTTTTGGCAACTTCCACCAAATCTTTATCATCTCCACGGTCAATGATAACAAAATCTTGTTCTAAACGACTTAATTCTTTGGCAATTTGATACCCAACGTTCCCCAATCCGCAGATAATAATGTGATCTTTCATTCTTATTTTCTCCCTAGCCATTAAGCGCGAAATTTTTTCCGATACTAAATAATTGACTATAACACTAAAACCGACTGTAACACACATAAGGCCCATCGCAGCCTGGATGACCATAAGTGTTCCTGTAATCAATTCGAGGTTATCGAGATTGAGGTTGAGCGGTTCTCCAGCGGTAAATAACATTAAGGTAATAAATACAGAGTTAGTGAACGATTTTTCTTCTGCGATCATTAACACTGCAATAGTAACTGCGGAGAAGAAGATAAATATCCACGTCAAATAGACAAATATTTTTTTCAAGATGTTCTCCTAATATTTTAGATTTGTACGTAGGACGTATTTTGCGATAGATACCCAAATTACGAATTGAGAGTAAAGCAAACCACAGAGATCTCAGAGAAACGTCAAACAGCGCAGAATAATTGATCCCAGATGTGTCATTCCTGCGAAAGCAGGAATCCACAATATAAAGTCGAACTTGTAAACGCCTGGATCCCTGATCAAGTCAGGGATGACATTTCATAGGTGTCATTCCTGCAAAAGCAGGAATCCACAATATAAAGTCGAACTTGTAAACGCCTGGATCCCTGATCAAGTCAGGGATGACATTTCATAGGTGTCATTCCTGCAAAAGCAGGAATCCACAATATAAAGTCGAACTTGTAAACGCCTGGATCCCTGATCAAGTCAGGGATGACACAGAAAGAAAGTTAATGACACATAAAGAAAGTTATCTAGTTCCAAATTGCCTCAGAACTCTGTGTTCTCTGTGGTTAGTTTTTCGAAAGGCAACTAATCATTAGGGTATTTATTCGATAAGCAAGATACGCTCTAAAATTTACGTGCGTATTGTAACTAAATTGAGAAGATTGGTCAATTGTTTCGAGTTTTTCATTTTTTTGGGAACTTGTAGATAGACTTTCCCTCTAATGAAATAAAACGAAATTCTTTTTAAGGGCATAACTATGCGGAGAATCACAGCACTATTATTTGTAAGCTTGCTTTTTTTGGGGTGCCAACAAACCAATGAAATTACTAAAAAAGTTGTAGGGCAACCGTACTGGTGCCTTGTTGAAGCGACAAAAGATGGAAAACAGATACCTTTAAAATTCAAAACCGGTTTTTCGTTGTATAACACAAATAATATTTCAGGTACTTTTCCGGTAAATGGTTTCCGTGGTGAGATGTATATCGCACAAGATGGTGCGGTAAAGTTTGGCGAAGTTATGTGGACATCCATGGCAGGAAGCCCTGAGCATATGAAGGAAGAATCAGCTTTACAACAAGTACTGTTTGAAATAACAAAAGCCGAAGTAAAAGAACAGCAACTCGTTATGAGTAACGACAGTGTCACATTAAAATACGCCGCATGTGACTTTGGTTACATGGATAATTTGAGAAAGAATACGTGGCAATTGGTGGGAATCGAAAAACAAGAGCCTTCTGATGTAGTTGTGGCCCATAGTGATCCCAATACACAATACAAAAATCTACAAAAAAAAGAAGATATCAAAATAACTCTAAAATGTCTGTTAGGAAATGAATACAATAGTAGTACAGCAAGTATCGTTTATAGTATCTCGGGAAAAATAGGGGAGAAAGAATATACCGCTAAACTAAACGTCAGCAAAACAACCGGACGTATGAGTGTGAGTGATGTTAAAGGCGGCGAAGAAAATGAGTTTACGACATACCTAAAAGATTTGAGTAATTTTTCTTTTATGCATGACAATTTACACATCGATACCAAAAATAACGTGTTGCTTGTGTTTAAAAAGAGCTAGTGAAAAAGTGTTCTCTTAACGAGAACACTTTTCAAGATTACTTGGAAGACTGGACTAAAAAATCGTGGTATTTCTTAGGATCTGCCTGAAATTTTTCCACACATTCATCGCAACAAAGATAAACTTTTTTATCTTCATAAACCACAAATGTCTCCTTATCAACCGCTTCGTCCTGCATCACAGGGCACATCTTATTACCCCACTCTTCGGTGATCTCAACAATAACAGGCTCATTACTATTATTCGCCTCATTGTTACTCGCATTGTTGCTTGCATCGTTATTTGCACTTTCCTGATTTTGCCCACCCTGACCTTGTGCGTTATTATTTTGTTCGTTGCATCCAACAATCAAAACGAACATTAAAAATAGTACAATGATTTTTTTCATGATAACACCTCACATAAAATTTGGTTAAAATTAATTACTAGCATTAATTCGAAGTTCGTGGCTCGTAATCCGTGGTTCGTGACTCGTGGTTTCAGAAACGTATGCCTAACTGTATTTGAGGGAACGGGCGGACACTAGGTCCGCCCTACATTTCCGTTATGATTCCCTGTGTTAGTCTTCGCTTCCTGCCATCCAAAACAGACTATACATTCCCTCATTCACATTGTCCGCTTCTACTTCGTAAGTAAAGTAGCTAAATGTTTCATCTATATTTACTTTGCACTTCAGATTACTATTACTCGTCTGGCATATAACTACTGGCTTCTTGCGAAATTTTTTGGCAAAGCTAATTTTTCCCTTTGTCGTTTTCCCTGAAACTACTTGAAAAGAGTCGCGACCAATCATAAAGTTACGCGGAAAATTATCTAGTTTTCTTTTAAATCTACTTAGTTCGCTCTCAAACATTTGTTGTTGCGATATTATTTGCAGATAATCCCTATCAGGAGAGGTTATTTCGGGGCTTAACATCGCAAGACGATTCTCTAAATTCACAATCCGCTTGTTCACATTTTTGGCAAAGTTAATATGAAAAACAAACATCACAATGAGCAAGGCTCCACCAAGAACAAAACCAATAAGGAATTCAGTCCATGGAAACCCACGATTGTTTTTCTTTAGCTCTTCTGCTTGTTCAGCGGTGACAGAAATTACTTGTTCTTTTAATTCGTCCACGTGCTTTTCAGGAGACATTCCTTCGAAGACATCTATCGCTTTTGCTTTTTCAAGACGCGCAGTGATCCCACTTTTTTTTTCTTGTGGAATTTCGGTTTCTTCTAAATTTTCTGATCGCTTTTTGTTTTTATTTTTCTTCTTAGCCATGGCTTCTCCGTTATTTATTATTTTGCAATTTTTTTGCCATAACTTCGGCGCGATAATGAGCATGGGAAATCATTTCTTTGGCAATAAAACGCGCCCCTCCCGGTTCATTTTCACAACAATAGAGTAAAGGTTTTCCTTGGGTGTGCTTCATTACCATTTCCATATACTCATAAGCTTTGTGCGCATCTTTCTCCATAACTTTTTCGTCAAGATACAGATTTGCTAAATGATAAAGGGCAATGAATCCTTCATTCGTTTCGCGTATATTCCTGCGCGAAGCAAAAGCGGTTTTCTCATACCACTCTTTTGCTTTTTCATAGTCCTTTTTAATTCCGTGTCCTAGTTCGTAGGCAACCCCCATACGTAAAAATGCCCAAGGTTCTCCCTCTTCAGCCTTGTATTTGACAATTTTCAGTGAATAGTCGTGATATCCTCGTAAAGTGTAATAATCTGCATTTTCTTTTGTGGGAGACGCAGTACAACCGTAGACAAACACTAGACACAAACAAAGTATAATCTGTGGCATTACAAATTCCTATCAGTTTACAGTAGAATTAGGTACGAGATATTTCGAGGAAAGATATGATTTTTTACGAGAGGTTGTAGGGAAGTTGTTTTTTATCTTCAATACAAAAAGTAATGGACGTACGATCGTACGTCCATATGAGCAAGTCGAAACTAACTTTGTTCTTTAATAACAAGCACCACCACCAAATCCGAAACCAAAGCCTGTTCTAAAACGTCTTCGGTGTCTATGTCCAAAGCTAAAGCTTGAATAAAAACTTGGATAATAGTAAAAATGCGGATAGTTGTAGTAGTAAGAGGTGCGATATTCAACTTCTCTCTTGATAAACTTAGTTAAACGACGATACTTGACACCACCAATATCATAGTTCCAAGTAATGCGAAAGGAACCAATTTTTCTTAAGTTGTAACCTGGAGGAAAAGGATACAATAATGTAAAGTTTGTAGAACTTTGTGGATACAGTACTATAGAGGGTGACGCATTTTGCACAGTAGGGCTAAAATTGTTAGCCTCGTCATCAATTAGATTATAAGAGTGCGGATTGATTGTTATTGGTTCGTTACCTACGTTTGTTATTTTAAAAGAAAATTTTGCTGTAGGAGATACATCTTGCTCTGTCTTTTTTATACCTCCAAAAGCTATCTTAAATTTTATAGGGTGAACTTCTTGAACAGAATTGGCATCATTTGAAATGGTCTCTACTGAACGAAAAGTGTAACGACGGCTTTGACACCCTACAAGTACGAGGAAACTTATTAGAAAAATCATAGATTTTTTCATAATTTTGTTACGAGGTAACTTCTAAAAGTTGTGAAGTTCTGTTTAACCTCGCATCTCCTTTCTGAGAGTAAAAGTAACCATCAACTCTTGTATCTATATAATAGTGGAATACTTGTAGCAAATTATTCTCAAGTTAGATAAAAAAATCTAAGATAGAGAGAGTTTTTACTTGATAAAAACCGTCGCATATTTTTCATCAACGGCGGAAAAGCTTATTTTTTCTTAATAGCAACAAGAGTGATATCGTCGTGCTGTGGAGCATTTGCCATAAATCTTTTTAGATCTTCCAATAAACATTTACATATTTGTTCTGCGGGTAGATGCCCATATTTTTCGCATAAAGTAACAAGATTTTCAAGCTCAAACATTTTTTTCGCAGGGTTGATTGCTTCCGTAACTCCATCGGTATATAAAATTATAGCGTCACCTGGCTGTAATGCAAGGTATTGATCTTTAAAAAATCGATTGGCTTTCTTCATCATGCCTAAAACAATACCGCCAGCACGAATTGTTTCACATTTTCTTGTTTGTGCCCGATAGACAATTATGTGCTCGTGTCCAGCACCAGTCCATTGTATTTGCTCTTTTTCAGCATCCCAGCTTAAAACCAACATCGACATAAACATGTCTTTTCGTGTATCTTCTACCAAAAATTTATTCATTTCTTCTATAATCATTTTGGTATTTTTACATGAAATAATCAAGGGACGGAAAAAACATCTTGCCATAACCATCACAAGACCAGCAGGGACACCTTTTCCGGAAACGTCACCAATACAAATGAATAGTTTACGGTTGTTTGAATTTTCGGGAATAAGGAAATCGTAATAGTCTCCTCCAACCTCTTTTGCGGGTTTCATTAGCCCATAAACTTCAAGTCCTTCGGTGACAGGAAGGTTCTTTGGTAAAAGTTTCATTTGAATATCATTTGCGATATCTAATTCTCTTTGCATTCTCTGCTTTTCGCCAAGATGCTTTACGAGAATTGCGTTTTCCATAGCAAGGGAAGCTTGCATCGCTATGGCAGTAACTAATCGTAAGTGATCTTCTCTAAATCCCTGGTTTTGTCTAGTACTATCTAGGTGTATTATACCTAAAATATTGTTATTTTTTCCAACTAAAGGAACGCAGATCGCTGCTTCAATACTTTGGTTGACAATAGAAACCGCCATATCTCCATAATCACCCTTGGCATCTTCGGTTAAGACACCTTCTTTGGTTTGCAGCACTCTTTTTATAATTGTACGTGACGGAACAACATCTTTTGTTACTTTAGGACGCTTTTTTGAAGCCATGGGCCACAATTTGCTACTCGCATCGGACTCTTTAAGAAGAACCATTCCTCGATCAACACTGGGGATCTCATCAAACATAATGTCTAATAATTGCGCAAGGAGCTCTTTTGGCTCAAGTTTAGACATGATGGCATTACTAACTTTTAGCAATACCTTTATATTTTGTGATGCTTTCTGAGTTCCATCATCAAGGTTCGCAAGAGCCGTATTTGTGTCTTTGTAGTATGTTTGGGTATTGGTAATCATTGGTTCATTGGCGTTTTGTTGAGGAGGTCCACCACCAACTAGCGCAGATTCACCAGTAGGCTCCTCGCCATAAAGCAACATGATATCGGCCAGCGTAATCATATCACCGTGGATTAATTTGCGTTCTTTGTGAATGGGCTGTCCATTGACCAATACACTACCAGCAGTAGCGCCTTGAATGTTATAATGACTGGCTTTCTTTTTGATAATTGCTTGAATATCTGCAATATTCGCACTTTGCAATCTTATATTGCAATTACCACCTCTACCAATGTTGTTAACTGCGTCCAGTTCATATGTCGTACCAGAGCCTGGCCCGTCCATAACTATAATTTGAGCCACTTCTATCCCTTCAATTAAGAAGCCATTACTTTTATTTTTATAGAATTATAGCACACAATATAGGCAAGACGCAAAAGATTTTTGAATGAGCCTAGTGATCGTCTTTTAAATCATCTTCAAACTGATCCCAAGCTTCATCTTCCGTTTCTCTTTTTAGTGTACGTATTTTTTCGGTTAAGTGTTCAATTATCTTGGTATACTCACTGATGCGCGTTTCTTTTTCCCGTAATTTTTTTTCCATTTCAGCAATTTTTTTCTTGTACATTTTAATTTCTTTTGCAACAGATTTCTTATATTCTTCAAGCTTTTTATTCGCTTCCTCACTAACTTTCTCTGCGAATTTTTTCTCACTCACTGTACGATAAGGCGAAAAAAAATATACAAATTTTTCGACGCGATCAAAAGAAATCTCACATGTACTTTCGGAAAAATCATCTTTGTGAATCGTTACATTCAACTTGCCAATGGTATCGTGATCCCCTAAGTCAAGATCAACAACTTCAATTTTAATCTGAAAATCCGGATAAACTTCAATCTGGGAGCCCATTTCGCTATCTACATGAAGTGTATTGTTGTAAGAATTACTAGTAAAGGCCTTTTTCCATATACCATTTTGTAACGTGTATATATTACATTTTACATCAGGGCTTCCCTTAAAACTATCCCAATGTTTACCATTTTGCTTTAGTTTATGGATTTTAAACTCTTTAATGTACAAATATTGTGGTGATTGGCATAGTCCAAAAGGGACCAAGACAATATACAACATTAACAAAAAATAAAGTGGCATATCAACCTCATAATTGAAGAAAGTATCCAACAGTAACCGTCACCATAGTCACCGTGACCATGACCGTCACCAAAGCGACAGTAACGATCACAGTAACAAAACATTTACTACATGTAAAAATAATGAATGTATTCAGGAAAAATACATAATAGAACCGCACTACACGCGATGACGATTGTCAAAACAAATTTACGAAATGAATAATTGCGCCTAGAGAATATTCTACATGCTGAAGCAAGCATGATCAAGAACAATAGACCACAGAATTGCACGATAATCCACATCTTGTCTTCACGAGGTTGGCGATAACAACGTACTTCCAGTTTTGCATTACCTTGTTTTTTTGTAAAATATGCCTTATGTAAATTATCAGGTGTTTTTATATCAAAATTGAAAGACACCGCCAATTGTTTCCGTTTTTCTTCTTGTTGCTTTTGAACAAGCAAGCCCAAAGCATCGTTTTGATCTTGGACAAATGAAGATTGTTTCTTTCCGGCAACGGCACTTGACTTGCGATCCTGAATCACCTTCTTGTTGCTCCCACGACGAACACGCTGTGCGGCCTGTAAATTCAAAGTACCATACTGCTTAATTCGATCGATATCTTCGAGATTACTAAAAAAAGCATTCTGTTTTTGTTGTTGTTTTTGAAACCAGTCATTCTGCCGTTTTTGAATAGCATTACTATTGGCCAAAGCTTTGTAAATATTGCCTTCATTTTCCAAAGCAGATATAGAAGTCGTTGCACGCGACACATCTTCATACTGTTCAAACTTGAATTTCGATACCTTGCTGACATTTCCACCAAAACGATATAAAAATTCACGAGGAGCACGCAAAGTCCAGAACACCTGATTTATTTGCTCAATATTTCTCACCTTTGGTGGGTTAAAAAGCAAAGTAGTTTTATGTGCTAAAGTTGCAATTTCTTCATCGTAGATAATGCGTACTGCGATCTTTCTTTCCTTATGCCCTGTTTGGTACAACGGAATTAAAATGATATTTTTTCCCTGAATTCTTTTTTGGGAAGGGCGCACAAAACGATTCGCAACAAAGGCTCCCCAAATACGAATTTTGGCCTCTTTTTCCAACTCCAGCTCTAAAAATTGCAGACCACTATGTCGCAAATTAAAAATCATGCGGTGGTAACAATCTTTTGGGGCTTGTACAACGGTATCGATTTTAATTGCATCAATAACCGCATGAATAGAGTGCTCTATTTTTTGTTTATTTTCCGAAAACACCAACTCCCATTCATCACTATTCACCTTGTAAGCACGAATAAAATCTACCTTAGTTGTGTCGGGTGGTAAAAAGGCGACTTGATGAATACTTGTCGGGGTAATGCCCTGCATTTTTTGCTCTGTAATTTCATACTGCGACTGATTTTGTACGACAATATTGCTTTGGTTTTGTATATTTGGAGGCAATAACATTGGGTAAAAAACAATACCTGTACCGTTATTTTTCGCAATGTTTGGAAAAATGCTCAACTCATAAGCACCTTTCACTTTGTTGTGCAGGGTAATGGTGACCGAAAGATAACCATCAGCTTCGACAATGCGTTTCTCGCGAATATTTTCCCCCAATACATCCACGTGTTGCCCAATCGCTTTTGGTAAACGAAAATGAAAAGTGTCCACACCGGCGTATTTGATGGCGAAACGCAAAAAGTAACCAAAATTAATCCAATCATCTTCCACCAACAAATTAATCACCGTTTTTGCACTTACTTCCGCCTTACGCAATTCAACAAAAATTTTCCCTCGGTAAGTGGTGTCCTGGTAGCGATAAGCGAAACGCTTTACCATATCCCTTTTCCTCAGAGAAATACTCGAAGTGTCTATTTGCTGCAAACCAAAAACCTCTGAGGTCCGTAACTCCAAATCCTCAGAAGACATTACCGTAATTGTTCCCGATTCAAATGAAACATTTTGTCCTTGGAAAACAGGAAGAGTAAATGGTTGTTTATTGTCATATTCGGCGTCTAATTGTAAATAAAGAGGCATACGCCCATCTTTTTTTACACTGCGATAAAAATTAATTTGCAAAAGATTACGCTCTTTATCGAAAGGCATTATCCGCCAATTGGTAACATTCCCTTTATACCCTTTACCTTGTTGAACTTTGTTTACACGCCAATGTTTCGCTAACAGCAAATTGTAGTAGAATATTTGCTTTCCTTTCACCTCTATATTGGTATAAAGTTCTACTGCCGCCTTGTCTTTTTCGATACTCACAACAGTATTGGACTTTGTTGTATTATCAAATTTATCTTTCATAATAGAAAATTCGAGAGAAAAAGGATGCTGATTATAACGAAATGACTCGGAAAATTTTCCCCGAGAAAACGAACTATTTACCTTACGTACTTGTGATTGATTCGTTACAAGCACTTTGTATGGGTCTTGATAGGTAACAATCGCCTCACCATTTTCGCGGTTAACTCCCAATGGTTCAACTTCAGGAAAGGAATGTTTTCCTGCCACAGACGCT
The DNA here is from genome assembly GCF_009002475.1 of Candidatus Uabimicrobium amorphum. GTDB lineage: Bacteria > Planctomycetota > Uabimicrobiia > Uabimicrobiales > Uabimicrobiaceae > Uabimicrobium > Uabimicrobium amorphum. The sequence goes on along the minus strand of NZ_AP019860.1, from coordinate 4,456,724 downwards.
AACTTTTTCTCCGCAACGATGACGACACGTAATTGCCGATACTGGTTGTTCGCCAATCTTACTTTAACAAGGTTATAGCCAAGCTCTTTTGTAAGAATCCAACTCTCCAAATTCGTACACGAAAATCCGACAATTTCATAATTTTGCGGAAATTTCATCGACAATTGCTCACATTTTCCCGACGCGACCTTATACGTAATATCACTATTGAGACGTAATACATTGTCACCTATGAGTAATTCGTGTTCACTTGTTGCAGATATATTTAAGCCTTTTGCACGATAACGCTCAGACGATTCATACCACAGCATTTCGAGCGAACTCTGATTTTGTGGAAACATCGTAATAACCTTATGCTGTGCTTGTAACTTTTCGTACCAACTTCCCGAAAAACCCTGCAAATCAGCTTCCATATCTTTGTCGAGAAAAAATTCGACTTGCGTTGTAGGAACTTCGGCCAAATTTATTCGAAATTTGCCGCGTTTTTGCGCCATTTCAAAAGAAGGTATAAACTCAAGGCGAAGCGTATACACTCCTTTCTCCACCACTGTAAAGCGATACCCTTTATCATGAACATCTAGAGCTAAATCGTTTTTTCGCAAAGCACTTTCTAGACTAGCGGAAGTCACAGAGGCATCCATTAAGCCAATTTCCACATTGACAGGGCCTTTAAAAACCTCAACGTTCATAGACGCCGAAAACACTACTTGATTTTCGACAATTTTTCCGCTGTATTTTGCATTGTACAACACAAAATGGGGTAGCTTTTCGCGAAGATTTTCTTCTTGCTGAGGGTGAACTTTGTTCCACAACTCGGTATACTCTGCGTAAGAAAGAAATATGTCTTTCTTACTATTTATCTGTGACATTTCTGTCGGGGAGTAAGGAACATATATATGTCGTACGTCTTCTTGGGCATAGTTCACATTACTTGTAACAAATAAACACAACAGTACGAGTGCTGCTTGAAAACCAAACCACCCACCTACTTTTTGCGTTATTTTTAACAACAAACGCATAATCCCACCTGAAATATACAAACCAATGGAAATCACCAAACCGAGTACAACAGCGTTGCAATAAGGGATTAACCACTTACCGAACCACATCGGTGCAAATGTTGCACACAATAACAATGTTAAAATAATCGGAAGACGCGGCAATTTATGTTGTGCAATTAACATGAGACACAGTGCCATCGACGCAATGACTAACCCAATAATTAAACTGCGAAAAGTGCTTGCCTTGGAATATTTGACATCTAAACTTCGCGTTGTCGCGGCAGTTGTTTTTCTACCAACAACCGTTTCATGTGTATCAAGCTCAATATCCATAGAACGAAGTCCTTTTGCCTTTAGCGTTTCGACATTAGATACATTCTTTAGACCTCTTTTCCCCACGATATTACCAATGGCTTTGTTTTTGTTTACCAATTTATTGTTTTTCCAAAAATTGGCATCTTTGAGCTTATCGTTTTTCGTGTAGCTTTTTCCAAGACGTTGATCTCGCTCATTCACCTCATTTTGAGGAACGATCTCATCAACGTCTGAATTCATGTCAACAAAATCGTCAAAATCAGCACCTTCTCCTGCCGAATTCATTTGCTCTTCTTGCGCAAGTTCTTTTTCAAACTCTTGTTGTATGCTGCGCTTTTTCTCTTGTAGTTTTTGGTAACGGCGTTGTTCATATTTTTTGCGTTCCATCTCTCTTCGGTTGCGATAAAAATCTTGACGCGGTTTCTTCGGCTGATTGTAGCGACCGCTACTTTGGCTTTGTGGCATTTCTTGTGGTCTTGCGTCATAACTTCTGGATGTTTTCGGACTAGAAAGACTGAGGTCTTCAAACAAATACCGCGAAGAATCATAGATGCGCTTTAAAATGCGTTCACTGTGTACATACCACGGTACATCGAGAACTAGACGATTGCGTATACCTGCCGCCATTTGATATTCTTCGGGAAGATGCACTTCCCATTTTAATGACAACACCGGAATTTGTGCGGATGTTTGCGGACGCGTTAGTTTAATTTTTCCTTGGCGCTCTAACGGTGGCGCTGGTCTCTCATACATAACGCGAATGCGAATGGCACGTCCACTATTCGGTGGGATCGGAATGGCAATGGTATTTTTACTACGCAGAGGTCTTTCTCCCTTACCATCGACAACAACCGCCCAAAAATTCGCTTTTTCAGGAAGCTGCACATTAAAGAACTGCTCTCCTAAATGTTTTAAATTGTAAATGCACTCTACGCGTTCGCTATTGTTTCCCGGAAAAATAGAACGAATCACCACATTCTCTAAAACAGCAGGAACGGTGTCCGCTTTATCGTGGACTCCCACACGCAAAGATAATTGATAATCTTCTTTGGTATACTTTGCCACATAAGAAAAATCGGTGGTGCTCACAAACTTAGGATGTGGAAAAATCGGTATTTGACTTGCGGGCACTTCTTCTAAATTCTTTAGAGATTTTTCTACTTCTAAGCGCGAATTTTTTTGAATGCCAATAAACCCCTTTATGTAGTCAACATCCGAAAACAATATAGGGTAAAATTTGTAGGTCTTGTCTTTTTGTGCAATGGGTAATTCATATGTTAAATACAAACAATAATTGCCCAATATTTTCTTTTGTACATTGACTTGCCAAACTCTATTTTCACCTTCCACATAGCTGCGTTTTTCCTTAATCAGTGACTGCTTTCGGTCATCACTAATATTCAAAATTCCCTCGAAACTTTTTGGCATAGCAAAGCGAAAGGAACTTCGCGAAGCACTTTTGACACTATATATCAAAGTCGTCGCGTAGGTAATTTTTTCAGGCTGTATGGAAATGTAGTGTGTTGCGAGAACCGATGTTTGAGGTTTTTTTTGCTCAACTTCAATAACACCTTTTGCCGCTGCCGTTTTTATAATGTAGCCTTGCTTTAGGTTTTTGCTATCGATATTTACGCTGCGGATAATTTTTAAGTCCACAGAAGACAAATCGCTAAAATCGCGCGCGGTGATCTTGTAATCTTGGTGAGCAATAATTCCTAAAAACGACGGTAAGAATTTTACATTTTGGGGGATTACAAGAGGTAGGTCGATATAGCGCTTACCTTCCCACTTATCCATACGCTTCAAGTTTTGCAAAGTAACCGACGCTTTGAACACCTGCCCTTTACGTAACTTATTTTTTAAAGGAATATGCAATATATCTTCTTTTATGTAGTAGTTGTCGCTTGATGTGGGCAAGAAGCGTCCCTGATATTTAGAAATAAAGGTCTCTAAATTTGTCAGCAACCAGCCTTTTGGTAACTGAACGGAAAGCTGCTTCGCCTCTCCTTCGACAACAGTAAAATTTACATGTCCAACCAATTCTAAACCATCGGGATAGAGGCTGACACCTATGGCAACGTCACTTTCCACAACTTGTTCAATCACAGATTTCCGCAGCTCAACGAGATAATTTTCATTCCAAATTTTCATGGTCATAAACGCCACCTCGCCAAAGGAGTGAATATTTCCACGCTTACGACTTTTTGATTTTTTATTACTGTAATTGCTCGCTGTCGTATGCTGATCGAGTTGTCGTGTTTGTTTCGCATCTACCAACTCTAGTTTTACATCGCGGTTATTTTCAATGTAAACAAGACCAGTTTGTCGAAAAAGACGATTTCCCGAAGCAACAATTTTCGGTAAAACAAAATCTCCATGCTCTAAAAGTTGCGTCTCAGCATTAATAAAAATACGATGTTCACCCAAAAGTTCCTTCTCGAGCTGAACAGTTAAAATCTTTCCGTCGTTTGTTTCTTCGATATCCCAACGATTTTCAGAGATATTGAGTAAGTATAAACTCTTGGGAATCAAAAACTGAAACGTCTTCAATTTGCGATGCTTCACGTGTAGATTTATCACAAAACGCGATTTAATCGCATCGAGCTTGATCAAATGCGAAGATGCAATATCCACGAGCAAAAGTGCTTGCTTTTCGTCACGCTTCTCTTTTGGTTTTACCACCAAATGAATATCCTGATTTTTTTGAGGATATATGGTTAAATTTTGTTGCTGTTCATCTAAATCGTGAATAGGGTCCGTTTCATATGTGTTTTCTGCCAAAGTTTGCAAATAAAATGTTTGCTGGGGAAAATTTCCCAGGACAACATTTGTAGACAAAATGTCGCGTTTACTATGCATATTTGAATGGCACGTTACAGTAAAAACATGGCTTCCCTTACCTGGGATTAACAAACGATACTGCCAACGAGAAGATTTCGTAGAAGGAACTTCATCAATTTGCTGAACGTCATTATTCAGCATGTCATTAGGCATATTATTGAAATTATCATTGTCGTATTCCAAACCGGAGGAAACAATTTTTTGCAAAAACAACGGAGCATCTTTTCCATTTAGCTTGGCTTGTGTTAGACCATATTCGCCAAAAGTAAAATCGCAAAATGTACGATGGTTCACAAATGACTCAATCTCAACACGCATGTCAAAAATAAGTGTATTCCCGTGAATACGTCCGCGATAAGTCGCATTTCTTACAACGAGTTCTTGCGAAGGAATCGCCTTATGAGTCTGCTGTTCTAAAAGCTTTCGGTACTGATCCTCAGATAACTTTACTTTCTTTTTTCCTTGCCATACTTGCTGCCAGTCTTGGTAAGGAACGTATATATATTTTTCGCGTTTTGCTTCTTGAGCGCTAAGAAAGCCCGCTACAAGAAGTAGTACGACAAAACGCTTCCATTTATTTATCATACCTTATCCTTTCGCACTTTCGTCTTCAGATTTTGATTCGTTTTGCGTATCTTTTTTCTGTTCGTTGTCACTGGAGTCTACAGCGTTCTTTTCTTCTTTTTTCGTTTCACGATACAAATTATGAGGTTTTGTAACTTCAGATGTACGTGTGATCCCAAAAAGAAAAGCACTCACCAATCCAACTCCCGTACCATAAATTACCGACAAATATGTATGTCCATATCCTTGCAAATCTAAAGTACTCAGCAGAAGAGCTGCTGCAAAAACAAGCAGGGAAAGATTGATACGGCTAATAATTTTTAATTTGGGAACAATGGAAATAATAAACCACGTGGCAAGAAAAATTCCCAAATACAGGGTATATACCCAATTTTGGTGCATATATTCCACCTTGATGTAACCATCACCACTTAGACGAGAAAACGAATAGCCTTTGCCTTGAATATCGTAACGAGGAATAACACCTGTTTCCGCATCTTGTAAAATAACAGCGTTGTTGACATTTCTTAGATCCATCAGAGCATGCCATATTCCCATGTGCTCTTTTTCTACCGTTTTACGGACAAGATTAGACTTAAATCTCATGTAGTCGTACTCTGTCGGCAAACCTAAATCCCAAGTGAAGTAAGACACAGGAATACTACCAAACTGAATAGGATCTATCTGAAAATTACCATGCATATCCATTTCACCACTTTGCAATGGATACGTATATTTAATCGTAAGAACAAAAGACGCGTCTTTTTTTACGTTGGAACTAATATTGACACGATATCCATTCCCGTCTTCATTACGCGAAGGCGTTATCGGCACAAAATAACCACCTCTTTCCAGCGTTGTGACATGAGTAGGAGACGTCAAAGGTTTTTGCAAACGTGCCACGGAAGTCACCTTACCGCCTTCGGGAATAGTGAAATCTAAAAACTGTTTGCGGTTATTGATGATGGAAATCACCGCTTCATTCTGCGTGGTAAAATCTTTGTTGACTGCCGAAACGATATGCAAACGGTTAATGACCGTATTGAGAACTGGCTCGAATTGTAATTTTTGCAATAAAATGGATAAGGAAAATCCATGAGAAAAGTACTTAAAAATAGCCAAGACATCGGTTTTGCTACCACGTGGAGAAAATTTCGGATCATTGATGTCTGTTGTTTCTAACAAGTTCACATTGGAAAAACTCAATGAGAAGTTATTGTTTTTCTTCACAACTAAAAAGCCATTTTCGCGTTCGATATTTTGTGTTTTGAGTTCAAAAACGTCCAATTTTAGTATTTTGCCTTCTTCTACTTGCTGTAAATTTTCTTCGTAGGACACTTTGAGTTTGTAAACACCCTCAATATCTTTTTGTGTGATCACTTTATAAAGGTGAGTGTTACTGCCTTTTTGTTCGACAATGTCGATTTCTTTAATAAATTCTTTATCATCTTTAACGCGATTTTTCGGCACTTTTTTGGAAATATCACTGGGCAATGTAAACGAAAATTCATTTATTCCAGTAAATTCGACGTTATAAAAAATATGAAATTCGTGCTTCAAAGTATTGTCGTTTACACTAATATAATCGTAAACTTCTGCGGTGACATATGGGTCACGTTTTTCAATTTTAAACTTTGCTGCAAGAGGGTGGCTGTGGTAGCGAAGCCCTATGTCAATAGAGCTAGCCCGCGGTCGGCTACCTGTTTTAAACAACGCGTTTTTATCCAGAGAAAAAACGTTTTGTTGGCTATCATTTATTGTGGTAATACTAAAACTTGGCTTAACTCCTAAACCAATGTTTCCGATCTCGCGCTTTGCCCCTATCACTTTAAATACCGGCAACTCAATCTCACGAACATCTTTCTCGGCGAATTTTTGTTGTAAATGCGCTTTTATGACGAGCTTTGTTCCAGAAGCAATGGCTTTCTTAAAGGTAATTGCGACAATATTTTCTTCTTCTTTGATAAAACGTTCTTTAATTTGATCTTCAGAACTTCCTCGCTCATTCGCCACCAGTTCGCGCAACACAAATCCCTTCGGAATCGATATTTGCGTTTGGAAAATCCGTGATTTTTTGATGGTGTATTCGAAATGAGTGTGCAGATCATATGTTGTTTCTTCCAGATAGGCACTCGTGTTTGTCACCACTTCATACACAGGATCGATTTTGGTGAGTTCTACAATAATTTCATACGGTGTTTTCAAATACTTAAAAGGAAAATTGACATCTTGAGAGGTCACATAGGCAGGAAGGTCCCCCGTCTCAAGCTGACTGATGTCTTTTCGCGAGATAATCTTTAGATCATGAAGATCATTGACACTTACAGTATAATAACCTTTTTCTCTTTCGATCCCAATTGTTTCTAACTTTGGTAAGACAAGCTGCCCCTGTAGATCCTTCACTATTTTTTCGAGTTTTATCTCTAAAAGAAGATCGACTTTTCCTTCACCGCGATTTTCTACATTCCCCAATAAATTGACATGCAGCGTACCCTCTTGGGTATTCCAATCGTTTATACCTTGTCCAGTAGTCGATTTTACCGAGTACACAGTAAAGCCTTGCGGTATCTTGACCTTGACATCTCCGATCTCTCCCTGAATCAGGTCGTAACGAATTTGCGTCGTAATGTTTAGAAAATTCTCACCAATTTTCAAACTAGTAATATTTTCCGCATGCACGATTTGCTTAATTTCTACCTTACGTTCCACTTCAGATTGCCAGGCAATACGTATACGATTATTGTTTCCCAAAAGAGAGGTCACTTTAGTATGCGTGTCTGTTTTCGTAATTTTGTTTGTAAGAGAAGGAGTCACTTCAATCTTCATGTTCGGTGTTTCACTAGAAGATGGAAGACTTAGTTCTAACTCTGCGATTGGAGAACGAGGAACATTAAATTCAACAAGAGCATTCATTGTCTTGCCAAAATGAATAGGTACAACAAAAGAAATCTCTAATGTATCTTGACCTTTTTCCAAACGTTCAAAAATAAGTTCATAAGAATCACCATTCAAGGCCAAAAAGGCAGGTTTGTCATTGAGTAACGCCTTCTGAATGCCTATCTTTTCAAAATTTAATGGAAATTTATGCCAACCTGGTTGCAAAGTATCAATGGTATACTTTGCAGTCACTTGCAAAAACTGTTCATTAACATTACATGTATAATGAGCTTTTGAAATGAGTACTTGTGCAGGAAGTTCTTGAGGAGTGTCCTCACCCTTCTTCGCCAAATCTAACAGTTTTTGATATTCAGAAAAAGATAGATATATTCCCTTTTCTGGACTATCTTTGAGCAATTGTTCCAACTGTTGGTATGGCACATAAATAACACGTTCTGTTGCCTTTGAGTTTTCTTGGGCAAAGATTGGTATCAGAAAAAAAATTCCCATGACAAGGAGAAACTTGTTCACCATAATATAACCTTTCGCAGATTTTCGTAATTTATCTAACTCAAATAATTATTACCCTAATCGCTAGTTAAATTCCCCAGTGTGTCATCCCCGTGAAAACGCATACCTGTCAAGCTAAGATGTAAAATATTTCTAAATAAAGACTTACAAAACCGTGTCATTCCTGGCTTGACCAGGAATCCACAAAACAAAGTTAAATTGTATGCGCCTGGATCCCTGATCAAGTCAGGGATGACACTGGTAAGGTAGTTTTTTAGTTTTAGAGAAAAAAATGTAATTCTTTTATTTGTAGTACTTTATGTCTTAGCTTGACAGCCATGCGTGAAAACGGGGATCTAGCAATAGGATTTTTTTCACATTACTGGTTTACCGCTTTCGCGGCAATGACATAAGCATTTGCAAAATAGTACATTAGACTCTTCAACTCTAAATTTAATTAGCAGAGTAATTATTCCATAGAGCATCATAACAAAATTATAAATAAACTGTGTAACAACTTTGTAAAACTAGAGAGTGTTATTGATTAAACTTAGATGAACATTAGCAAGTTAAGTTCCCGAAAAAAATGAATTTTTTTAAAAAAAGTGCATTTTCGCATTTTGATTTGTCAGGAACTACTTGTTTATGACAAAGAGTATGGTAAAATTTTTAAATTAGGACGTGTCATCAATTAACCTTCATTCACTATTGAGCCCTTCTAAATACTAGCGTCGTTGCTCCTTATTCAAATAACCTAGCTATGATGCATACGGAGCGCCTAGCTAGAATTTACAATAACTTTAATATTAAATAAACTTTAATTGATGACACGCCCCAAACCATGTGAAAAGCGATATGTTGTGATTGGAAGAAAAGGAGCTAAAAATGATGTTGCGAATATCCATTCTCATCATAGTCATGATCATAAACCCATTTAGCGATGAAAATGAAATCGTTCAAAAATGGTTGCAAGCAAATCAGACGTTTAAAAATGCGAAAAACACCGAAGATTATCTACAAGCGATAAGTCACTACGAAGATATTCTCAAAAAAGGTATCAAAAATGGACATATATACTACAACTTAGGCAATGCCTACTACAAAGCAAAACGCTTAGATCATGCTATTCTCAACTATAAGCGCGCGCAAATTTATATTCCCAATGATCCGTATTTGGTGGAAAATTTAAAATTAGCGCACACCAAACTACAGCAAAAAGTGAAATTTGAAAAGCCGACACAACAAAACACCTTTCGCTATCTATTTTTTTGGCATTTTAATTGGAAATATGATACGCGTTTGTTACTATTTATAGTTACATACATGTGCTTTTGGTTACTGCTCATCGCGAAATTACTATCTTGGAAAATTCCATTTTGGAATTTATTTATTCCCGTAACCATTTTTTTACTCGCAATTGGTTGTAGTGTGGCGTATGATTCATTTGAGGACCCAAATAGCAACAAAGCGATTCTCATTGGTGAAACTATTGAAATCCGCAAGGGAGATGCCACGACATATGAATTACTCTATGGTGAGCAAAAAATTCCAGGTGGAGTAGAGGTTCGTGTTATGGAAGAACGTAACAATTGGAGCAAAATAGAGCTACCCGATTTTTTGTATGGCTGGGTACAAAAACCTTTTATAAAAAAGATATATGACTAATATTAACAGTGAAGACTTAAAGAGTATTATATGTACGGTATCTTCGCATTTTAGTGAAGATGATAACTTCCCACAAATGTTTGTAGACAACGTATGCAAAAAGTTGGAAGAAACAGACCAGGATCGCGAAAAAACAATACTCCAAGTTTTTCAAGAAATGGGTCGTGCGGAAATGATTCCCTTCTATCATATATACTTAAAAGAAAAGGAAAACACATACAATAGTTTAAAACAAGAAAAGATAGAAATTCTTGTTGGCCCTACCTCCAATGATGATTACATTCCCTGGGAAACTCAAAAAATAGCACAAGCACTGGTACGTGAAGGCGGAATTCCCAAAAGTATTGCACAAAAAGTTGCTCTTTCCGTAGAACAAAAAGTACTCCACTCCGACAATCGCTACATCAGTACCGCTCTCATTCGCGACTTGGTCAATAGCGAATTATTCCTCAGCGGTCACGGCTACTATGTAAAAAAACAAACGGTGCTGGGTATTCCCAAATACAATCTCAATAGCTTACTCTACACACGCAATGGTGAAAACAATATTAAGAATATCCAACAATTAGAGAGCAAAATAGCGAGCATTACTTTTCGACAATATGCCTTAGAGGAAGTGTTTTCTAAAGAGGTCGTACAAGCTCATTTATCCGGAATTATCCATATAGAAGATCTTGAGTGGCCGGTCAAATACTTTTCCATCAACAGCGACATTCCCTCACAGTTTCAGGTCAAAAAGAGTTCCGATATAGAGAATATTGTTGAACTCTTGGCAAACATCCAACGCGTTTCACAATTCATCAGCCACTCGTTAAATATCTACAGCATAGATACAGAAGAAATGAATTGGAATAAGTCGATGTTGAAGTCTTTCATTTCTGGTATTTCACAAAATAGCTTCTTAAGCTATAATATCATCCTTCATCGTTTAGAATCTAGTTTTACAGACAATCTATACAAATGCTACAAAGATTTTTCTGGTAATGGAAAGTACAAACTTCCGCGTTTTTGGGTCCCAATAAATCCAGAAAGTTTCGAAAATAAAAAATTATTGAAAAAAATCGGAAATATTGCCTTAACCACCAATAACATTAACTTCTATTTCAAACCGCAAAATTTGTACGATGAAGAAAACAAACCACGAACGGGTTGTGCAATGAACGCTTTTGTCATCAACATCCTACGTGCCGCACTCACGGCAAAGACAAAAGAAAGTTTATGGCAAGAACTAAAAGAAACTTTTAACCTAACAGTAAAAGCTCATCTAGATAAAAAACGTTTCCTCTTCAACCTCTCTGATGGTACTCTTACACAGTTAACCCAATACAACAACATTTGCCAAGTTGATATCAACGACTCGATTTGTTTTTTGAGCATAGCGGGTCTTCCCGAGGCAATTTCATTTTTATGTGATGGCAACGATATGAGTGCCGGAGAAGGCTGGGAGTTAGCCATTGAAATTCTCGAGCGTTTAAATGAAATGGCGGTCAACTTAGAACAAAGATATGACATCCGCATCCGATTAGTCGATTACTCAAACAGTAAGGCCGTACAACATTTCGAAAATGTGCATAAATCTATTTTGAGTAAATTGCCAATCAACAAATACACTTTCGGCCCGCACTTTTCCGAAAACACCGAAATGAACCACCGCGAAAAAATACTCAAAGAGGGACAACTTCACCAGTATATAAAATCCTACATAAATATCAAAGATATCAAAGACGGTAAATCGTTGCTTTCTCTACTTGAATTTACCTACCAAGAGACAGATGCCAATATTTTGCGCGTTATTTAGGATATAAATTGTTACCGTGATGATTACGGTTACAATTACGGTCACGATTCACTCATCCTTTTCCAAGAGATCTTGAACATTGTTTTTTTCGTTATTCTCCATTCTTAAAATAAAAAAAACAGCGCCATTAAATACCGTAAAAAAAATAACAAAAGTCATCGCACCAAAAATAGAGGCTTCTAGCAGATTGCGATTGTCCATGTATTGTTTGTAACCAACAGCAATCGCAGCAATCATATATATAACAATGGAAACTTTGTGTATTTTCCAACCGATTCGTGTAAGCAGTGATACGTAAACATTTTTACCACACGTAGAGCATTTGTCCTGAGTATCGAGAACCAAGGCTTTGCACCATGGACATAGCTCATGAACAGCTTCGCACTTATCACAAACCAAACTCTTATGTAAAGAGCTGTTACATTTCATGCATTTATTTAGCATTTTTTTCCTATCATACCTATTCGTAACAAAATAATTGAGTTTCTGTGCATTTTATTTCAAAATATATTCAAACTTTTTTACCACAAAAGACACTATACACAAAAAGCTTATCGAGGATGACATATGTTGAGTACATACAAAAACAAAATAATAGTGTTCACTTTACTAATGATTACCTCATCTTGTTTTACAGGGTGTGCGGCAATGGTTCGCGCAATGCTAGAACCAGGTGAAAAATTCTCATATAGTGGAGTTCCCTACCTCCCAGACTATTCTCAACAGAGCGCCTGGGCGGCACTTCCCACAAAAAAAGATACTGCGGATGTTGTTCCACAAGGAGAAAAAGATTTGCAAAATACAGCGATCGCAGATGTATTTTTTATCCATCCTACGAGTTACAGCCGCGGTGAAAATTGGAACCAAGATATATATGACGAAAAAGTAAACAACAAAACCGATAAAGGGGCTATTCGTCATCAAGCCAGTGTGTTTAATTCCGCAGCGCGAGTATTTGCTCCGCGTTATCGCCAAGCGATTTTGTATTCTTTTCTTACGATACATCGCCTTCATGAAGCAAACAAGGCTTTGGAACTTGCCTATTCAGATGTTAGTAAAGCTTTCGAGTACTATTTAAAGCACCACAATAAAGATCGTCCCATTATTATTGCTGGTCATAGTCAAGGAGCGTTTCATGCGTTGCGTTTGGTTCGCGATTATTTCCACGATAAACCGCTGTATAAAAAACTGGTTGCCGCCTACATCGTTGGAATGAATATACCTCAAGAAGTTTTGACGCAACAACTTCCCCGTATACCAGTGGGTAATAGTGCTAGGCAAACAGGTTGTATTCTTACATGGAATACATTTGCGGAAGGAACGGACGTTTCGTACATCAACGATAGTTTTCCCTACGAATACTTTCAAGGTTTGCGCACAAATTTACAAAAAAAAGTGGCTTGTGTAAATCCTTTAACGTGGACAACAGATGAAGAAAAAGTAGCCAAAGAAAAACATCTAGGAACAGTTGCATTTCATGGCAGTGAAAATAACTCTCCAGGAATTGATGCACAAATGGTATCCACGCAGTGTAAAGATGGTGCACTTTTCATATCACCACCTTTACGTAAATATCGCTGGGATTTTTTTGGTAACTATCACATTATGGACTATACCATGTTTTACATGAATATACGCCGTAATGCAGAAGAACGCGTACAGGCTTTTTTACAAAAACATTAATCCTGTAGCGCTGGCAGCTTTGCCAATGCCCGTGGAATGTGAATAAGACCACTACCAAAATTATTGTCTTTACCTTTGTCCCCCAAGTCTTGAGCAGTTAGTTCTAGTGCTTTTAATAAGGCGCTCTGCTTGGTTTTTGGTTGGAAATACAACAATAGAGCCATTGCTCCCGCGACATGAGGAGTCGCCATAGACGTTCCTGAAATAGTACGCGTAGCATCTACACCGCCAATCCAACATGAGGTAATGTCAACACCAGGAGCAACGACATCGGGCTTTATGTATGGCTCTCCATATTTAATAACGGGACCACGGCTACTAAATGGTGCTATCCAGTTGCGAAAATTGGTGGCACCGATAGTAACAACGTCTTTTTGGTCCCCAGGAGAATCAATAGTACTTTTATAATGACCACTGTTTCCTGCAGCTACCGCAAAACGTATCCCCATTGCCAAAGCATTGTCGAAAGCATCGCGCAAAATCTTCTTTATCGGAGATGGACCACCTAGACTCATACTTACGATATCAACGGTTTGTCCATTCTGGTTGAATTCTGCAACATATTGGACACCACTTGCAATATTTCCCCAAGTTCCTCCACCATTTTTGGCCATTACTTTCACCGCGAGAATAGTAGCTTCAGGAGCAACGCCAAGTGTAGTTCCAGCAACGGTACCTGCACAGTGCGTTCCGTGACCGTTGTCATCCATAGAATCGTCATCGTTGTTCGCAAAATCTCGTCCGTTAATCACACGACCTTTTAGCTCATTGTGCAAATAATTGACACCTGTATCAATTACTGCGACGACAACACCTTTACCACTGTTACCATTTTGATTGACTTGCTTTGAGCCTATTTTCTCTAGACCCCACTTGTCTCCTGGACGTTGTTTACTACCTTCGATATAGTGAACAAACTGATGCTCGGCGTCGAGAAAAATACGTTCAACTTCAGGCTGCACGGCAATTTCGCGAATGGCGGTAACGGATGTTGTCATTGTCACCATATTGGCAATCCAATATGACTTATAGTTTTTTACAGGAAACTGTCGTGTCGCACATAACGAGCGCAACCAGTGTTGTGACTCTAATGCGCGATTTTTCATCGTTTGTACAACGGTAGAATGAAAATTTGCCGCTTCGTTTGTGATGGCGAGTTCGCCCATAATTTGCGAACAGTGGATACTCTTTTTCAAAACGACAATAATGGGAAGTGACTGTTGATTTTCTTTGTCTAAGGCAACTTGTAGTTCACGGTCAATGACATCTGCAAAGAGAAAAGATGTACTAATACATAATAAGATAATCCATTTTTTCATAATGTGGTGGCGAGTTTTTTTAGAAATAGTTTGTTTTGACATTAGTTTATCACTAATGCCCTCTGACCTCGCACTTCCTTTCTAAAAAATAGTTTTGCGAAAAGCGGTCTTTCTTCTAGATGCTCAACTAATAACATGTACTAGTATTTGTTGCGAATTTCTTTTTTATTAAAGCATCTCTCAATATTTTTCTCGTATATATCGATAGATTTACTATTTAAACAATATACAATAACTTTTTTAAAGTACTCGATCGCTTCATCGTATTTACCTTGAAGTTCTTTCATAATACCCATTTCGCAATAAATTTTTTCTTTATTGATACCAGGAACTTCTAAGGCTTTCCCCAATAATTCTTCCAGCTCTGTAAACTTTTGACATGTGGAAAGCAACACGGCGTAGTTTAAATATGTTGCGGGATACTCGGGAGCATAATCAATAGCGGTGCGATAGTAAAATTCAGCCTTGTTGTAGTTTTGGTATTTGGTTTCATATAAATAACCCAGGTGGTTATAAGCTCTACCATACTCGGGAAAACGATCCGTAATTTCATATAGTAATTTTAAGGCGCCTACAAAATTACCATCTTTAATTTTTTGATCTGCTTCGAAAAACATCTGATCGGCTTCAAATGTTTGGTCAAAGTAGGAATCACCTTCACTCATGATTTCTCTCCTTGTTATTATTTTGATAGACGAGCTTTTCTAGGAATATAGCAAAAATGTAGTGGTGTTGCTAGAAATTCATAGACTTTTTTTTCGTAGATGGGAAAGACAGTAATGCTTGGTGGCGTATGCTTGGCTTTAAGTTCTTTGATGCCACCAAGGTCACTTTAACTAGCATCGAATTCGTTCACATGATCAAAAAACTTCAATTTTCTACCTCAAAATCCATCCAAAACACCATGCAAAATCTTTCTTTCCCTTGCTTTCTGAGTCTTACACGCCTTCCTTACACTTTTTCTCTTTTCAAACTTTACAACAACCAAAATCCATTTTAAGGAACCGTAATATGGTTACTTGACAGCAAGTTCCATATTGACATTTTCCAGAATTTCTGCTAAGTTTAGCCTCCTTACTCATTCGTAAATTTCTAAATCCATATGTTTAGCACTCAACCAACTTAACTACCTTAACTTGGAGAGAAAAATGCCCCCAGAATTAACAGCTGTCGACTTCAAAGACCCATTAGATTTAAAATATTTGTTAATAAACCTTGCGATTGGAGTTATTCTATCGTTAATTCTAAGTTTTCATTTTAAACGTTTTGGATCTACACTATCAAATCGCAACGAGCTATCCCAGGTTTTTCCTTTTATTCTTTTGACCACAATTCTCATAATTTCAGTAGTCAAATCATCATTAGCACTTTCTCTTGGTCTTGTAGGCGCATTATCTATTGTACGCTTTCGTACTCCTATCAAAGAGCCTGAAGAACTTGCTTACTTGTTTATGGCCATAGCCATGGGACTAGGGTTGGGGGCGCATCAAGGACTTCCAACAATTATATCCAGCATTCTAATTTTGGGAGTTATGGCATTTATTAAGACGTATCGTAAAGACTTAAAAGGGAAAAGTATGTTTCTTTCCGTGGATTGGAATAGTTCGGAATACCCAGATAATAGTTTAAATTCCTTAAATGAGATTATTTCCAAACACAGTTCTTCGTGCGATTTGCGACGTTTTGACATCCGCCAAGACTTATTGGAAGCTGTTTATTTTGTAGATTTCGTTAGTGATAAAAATCTTTCAGAGATAACAGAGGAATTGCGTCAAACCTACCCTAAAATAGGAATTACCTTTTTAGATCAAAGTCAGCTACCCAGTGTCTAAGTTAAGTAACTAAGCCATTTAAAATAAAATCCTCTACAGAGCTCTTGGAAATAAATATTTTATCAAGGACCTATCATGAAAATTACGTCCCATAAACGCCGTAAAACAAAGAAAAAATTTTTTTCGCCCCTAAAAAAAACATTTCTTGTTTTCTTGCTGTTAGGGTTTCCTATTTTTTTTATATATTTGCATGAGATTAAAACCTATATTTGGAAAATGGCGGAAAATAGAGGGCATTTTTGGATTCGAAAAGTCACTTTAAGCAGCCAACTCAAACAATTCCCAAAGCTTTTAAAGCGCATGAAGTTTAACAATATTTCCAGAGTATATATAGATATTAAATTTGAACATTTAAAAAAACTTCATGCTAAACGGCAGCAAGCATTATCAGAAGGCATTTTGACTCAAAAAGAGGATGATTTTGTTCCTGCTAAAATGCGTTTTGGAGAACGCCAAGTGAAATGCAAACTTCGTTTAAAGGGTGATTGGGTCGACCACTTGCAGGGGAAAAAATGGTCATTTCGCATTCACATTAAAAATGGCGATCAGCTATTTGGGTTGCGTCGATTTTCAGTACATCACCCTCAAACTCGAGTTTATCAGGGGGAATTGTTGTTTCACGAAACACTTCGCATGTTTGGTGTGCTTGCGCTTAAATACTTTTTTGTCGATGTTACAATAAACGGTGATAGCATCGGAATTATGGCAGTAGAAGAACATTTCTCTAAAGAACTTTTAGAACGAAATGGACGTAAAGAAGGAGTTATAATCCGTTTTGATGAATCCCTATTTTGGAAGTCGCTGAAATATAAAGATGCTGAAAAGTTAGCATTTGATAGTTATTTGAATGCAGATATCGATGCATTTCAATCGACAAAACTACAAAAATCAAAAAGATTAACACGCGAGTATGCGACTGCTGTAGGTTTATTGGAAGGTTTTAGAGAAGGAAAAATAAGTTCCTCGGAAGTTTTTGATGCGAAGCTATTGGGCAGATATTTAGCGGTGTGTAAATTTTTTGGGGCCGATCATGCTGTTAGATGGCATAACCAAAGGTTTTATTTCAACTCGCTGACTATGAAGCTAGAACCAATAGGTTTTGATGCAAATATACACTTCGATTTAGATATTCATGCTCGTAATTCTATTCGCCTTATGAGAGAGCCCATAGTTCGAGAAATGTTAAAAGATCCTAATGTTTACAATGTTTTCCAAGCCACTCTAAATAAACTGATCAATGACGCCAAAAGTGGTACGCTTACTGCTCACCTAAAAAAAATAGAAAAACCCTCTTTACAAATAATGCAAAAAGAATTCATATTTTTGGAATCTTTTCCTGAGGACTGCGTAAAAAAAATGGCCCAACAAGTCTTTACGACAAATGTACAACTCCTACCCATTCATATTCGCGCAGGCACGATTGAGAACAAAAATACTGGTTCGCTTCACATTAAAAACACTGTACCTTATGAAGTGGAAATTTTACAAATCTATTGGATCAACAAATCAGGAAAAACTTTAAAACTAGAAACTTCTGAAAAGTTAGAGCTGCCATTGGTCTTATCCAAAACAAAATTGCGAACTCAACCCAAATCACAAATAATTAACTATAAAGCTTTACCACCAAAAAGCGGTTACTGGTTAGAAATAAAATCCAAAATCAAAGGACCTTCAAAAGTCACGACAACCAGAGTAAAAAAAACATTTCCAGTTCTATTTCAAAATCCTATGCCGACTGATCGCCTAAGCAATCAATTAGCCAAGCATTCTTTTCTATCTGTCTCAGGTAGTAATACTATTAATGTCAAATCGGGAAAGTGGCAAGTTAAAGACTCGATCATTATACCTAAAGGCTATAAACTTTTCATCTCTGGTGATACAACTTTACAGTTCTCAGAGAATGGTTCTATGGTAGTATTTGGAACGACTATATTTAAAGGAACAGCGCAAAATCCTATCATTTTTGAAGGGATAGCAAAAAGCAAAAGAGCAGGAACTTGGCAAGGAATTGCAACATATAATTCTGAGACAAGATGTGAATGGTCTCATGTGATTGTCAATAACACCACAGGAATGAATTGGCCACAATGGAAATTGACAGGTGGAGTTACGTTCTATAAAAGCGATGTCGATTTAAGTCATTGCGTTTTCGATGGTAATAGGGGAGAAGATGCTTTAAACATCATTCACTCTAATTTTAAACTGGAACAAATACAAATAAAAAACACTATCTATGATGCCTTTGATGGAGATTTTACCACAGGACAAATAGAGAACTGTTTATTTCAAGAGATTGGGAGTAGTGGTAGTGGAGATGGAGTAGATGTTTCAGGCAGTAAAATTCAAGTGTCGAATTCAAAGTTTATTGGAGTTAAAGATAAAGCGATTTCTGTTGGTGAAAAAAGTTTTTTGCAAGCGCGCGAAGTAGTCATTGAAAATTGCGGAATTGCGGCAGCAAGTAAAGATAATTCAATATTAGAAATCAACGACTCTAAAATCGAAAATGTTTCGACAGCTCTTATGGCGTATATTAAAAAAGCCGAATATGGCCCCACTAAATTAATAGCTAAAAAAGTTAGAATTACAAACTCTAAAAAAATAACTCAGGTACAACATGGTAGTTATTTAGAAATTGATGGCGAGCAAGTTTCGGCAGAAAATCTAAATGTAAAAAAGTTATATGAAAATGCAAAAAAACAGGATCAATAATGAATAACATCCCAAAAGACAGTCGCTTTGAAATCAAATTTGTCGCCCATGAATCAGAGGTCAATAAAATAAAGTTATGGCTAAAATTACATTGTGCAGGATTTTATACACCTCATCCTGATCGTTATGTAAATAATGTCTATTTTGACACATATGACTACTCTGCTTATAAAGAAAACCTTGCAGGAGAAAGCCACCGCGTCAAATTACGCTACCGCTGGTACGGGGAATATGCATATCCACAACAAGGCTCTCTTGAAGTGAAATGCAAAAGAAACTACTACGGTTGGAAAATTCGTTTTCCTAACAAAAACTCTCCTTATAAAAAAGGAGACCGTTGGCGCGACATTCAACAGAGAATGAAAGAGCAAATGGGGGAACAAGCCAAAAAATGGCTCAATTTCTATCCCCAACCAGTGCTTATCAACCGTTACTTGCGGCACTATTTTGTTAGCCGCGATGGCAAAATAAGAGCGACAATTGACCAAAAACAAAAAATGTATGATCAGCGCTACAAGTCTTTACCTAACGTCCAAAAACAGTTGAATGCTCCACAAACACTTGTTTTAGAATTTAAATTTCAACGTTGTGACCAGAATATTGCAAAGCAAGTTTTTATGGGGTTGCCACTAAGAGTTGGTAGTCATTCCAAATATATAACAGCAGTTAAATCCATGAAGTAGATGTAGTACCCGCAATGCTATTGTGCCCTAAGAAACACTCAGCTCGATACCTTACATATCATCGCGTCCAAATACATAGGTTAAAGCCCAGTAAGACACACCAAATTTTCTAAGAAACATTGACTTGTCGAAGTCTTTTGTATAACCTCGTATGTAAGTCATGGATTTTACGTGCGCTCTCAGAGATAACATTTAACAGACATAGAAAGATTAATAATGTTTAAGATTTTAGTTTTGTTTATTGTATTTTTTTGTTTACAAATAACTATTTACTCACAGTTAGCTATAAAGTCTCCTATTAACCAAAAATTTCTAACAAATGATAATAAAAACTATAATTTTCTCGTTTTAGGGCACACTTATGGTGCTCCTGAAAATAAGCATTCGGTTTTTCCTTCTTCTAGCTTGTTAGCAAACCTGGATAATATCAATAATTCTGAGTGTGCTTTTGTTGTTTCTTTAGGAGACACTGTTAGAAATTCAACAGACATTCAACTCGCAAATTATAAATATTTTTTTGCCCAAAAGTTAAAATTTCCAATATTTAATAGTGTTGGTAACCATGAAATGACGGATCGAAAAAAATATGAAAGTTACTTTGGAAAGACATACTACTCTTTTGCTTTCCAGAAAGAATTATACATTTTTTTAGATAGTGAACTTGACGATTGTAAAATTGCAGGTAAACAGTTGAAATTTTTTTTAGAATGTCTTGAACTAAGCAAAACAAACGAAAATATTAAGCGCATTTTTATTTTTACACATAAGCTTTTGTGGGCAAAAAATATACCGGTGTATTCATCTTTTTTGAAACATATAAACGATTCAAGATATAAACCAGATGAAAATTTTAGCAGTGTAATTATACCATTACTAAAAAAAATCAGCCGCACAAAAGAGGTCTTTTGGCTAAGTGGAGACATTGGTTGCTCTTGGTCATTACCATTGTTTTATGATAAAAATAAATCTTTGGGTATTACTTTTATAGCTACTGGGTTAGGAGATACTGTAAAAGATAAAGCCATCAAAATGCATGTCGGTGAAGAGGTATCATTTTCTGTATTTTCTTTAGCTCTTACGAAAGAAAAACAGTTACCATTAGAAAGCTACAATTTAGAATATTGGAATAAGCACTTTAAAAAAGAAAAAGTGAGTTTTCGACCTACTTTTATTTCAAAAGCATTTAGAGTAATCTTTAACAAGTACTACTGGGTAGGATTTTTTACACCTTTTATAATATTTTTTGCGACAAGATTATATATTCTTGCAAAAAAGTAGGCATCTAGTGTAAAAATCAAACCAAATTTTTCCCTTATTTTCCGGTAGTACTTTTTCCACGTAAAATCCATGACTTATGCAAAATAAACATTGAAACGTTGCAAAAAATCATACTATTGATAGGATAGTTTAAGGTACTCATCTAAACAATAAGCCTTTTCAGATGTATAGGAGAATTCATGGATTCAAACATTGACTTCGAAAAAAAAGCTTATGAATCAGTAAGTATTTTCAAAGCTTATGTTGCATGGTTATTTGGTGGGTGGATGGGAGTCCACCGTTTTTACTTAGGAAAATGGTTTAGCGGTGGCCTATATATGATATCATTTGGGCTGTTTATCGTCGGATGGGCCATTGACTTTTTATTGATTCCAGCCATGGTCAAATCAAGACGCGCCCAACTTGCTAAAAAATGGCAAGACGAAGCAGAATGGGCCAGACAAGTGGCCGAAGCCAGCGGCGAAGACATTGCCATTTTTGAAGATAAATTCGAATTAGCCCCATGGGCGGGAAAATCAAGCTGGATTTCTTATATAGAATTTCCATTCCGCTTGTTATTTTTTATATTTGCTCCAGCCATATTTACCTACTTTGCCCTTATACAAGGTAACTGGGAACTTATTGTTTTAATGGCTGTCATTCTTGTTGCCACAAGTTTTATCCACACTGTGCAAAAAATGCTGCATTTTCATCCCGAAGTGGACAAAATTCCCGTACTAAGCGAAGCGTTATCCTCTTTTAAAAAACTGTACGCTTACTACATGGAAAACAAACCACGCAATTTTTTATTTTACGTGGGTTATTTCTTTTTCGGCTTTCTCTCTATGCCATTTTCGCAAAAAACCCGTACCGAATTTAATCTATATCGCAATATGATCTTCGGCATTTTCATTTTACTCATACTGGAAACAGCACTGAGTTATAAATCCGTTTATCCTCCCTATTTGGCCATTGGCGACGCTGCCACTTTATTAGTCGCCGAATTACTTCTACTATTTTTCATGGTAATCAGCTTTATGATGCCAATGGTAACCACATCGTTTTCCCTTAGTTTATCGGGAAAACAAAACATGCTACGCGTCCTCACTTTAGTGGCCGTAGGATTTACCATACTAATTACAGTAGCCATTTACCAAACAGGAGGCTTTGACACAGATTCTCTTGGAGACTCAATGAATTTTAGCTCACGCATGCAAAATAAAGATTTTCGTCGTGATATGGGTGCAACAAGTGAAATGTTCCTTTCGTACTACGGCCGTAGAGCCCCCCTAAAACAAAATGCAGCAACCAAGGTATCCTTTCACGAAGCAATGACAGATATGTACAGGCGTAATATCACCGGTTTTGTCGCGGGAAATGAGACAGTCCTCGTCAAAGTATTTGTGATCGAACGTCCCGGAAAGCACGATGCATACGGCCTACGCTATGGAGATTGGATTTTATTTCTCGCGGATCATAGTGGAGAGGTATACAAAAAGTGGAAAGATGTTCCCAAAGATATCCAGGATGTGTTTGAAGTTGTCACAATAACTCCTCTAGGAGACGAGAAATATCGCTATATAACAAAACAAGGTCTCATTGACGACTTATACCAGGAAAAATAATGCCCACAAAACACTACTTTACTCACGATACTTTTACCTTATTGCGAATTTTACACAAGGAGAAAAGTGTCGACGTATATCTGGCAAATAGTGATGCGTTTTGTGGCTCTGTCCAAGATCCTTTTCAGGATGTATTTCAAGAGGTAGCGCAAAAACTACCTCGTTCACTAAAAAAGCTGCTCATTACCGAAAAAGATGTTTTTTGCCGCACGCACGACGCGCAACATATTCTCGATTTCTATTGGGGAGCTTTCACTTTCCGCAGCGGTGCTTTTAGCGGTGCCAAGTTGTTCATGTGGATCAACCACCACATGTTGCAATTTGGGCTTTGTAGTGGTCCTGTGCACAAAGACAAACCTTGGTTACAAACCCAAAACAATATATCCATTCCCAAAGTTTCTGCTGATGAATGGTTACAAGACAAACGCAATAACATGGAATTTTCCACAACATTGACAAAAGATGAAGTTTTATCTTTTAAACGAGAGCAGTTTGTTGCATTTGTGGTCTCCACGTTTGAGAAAATATACACTCGCCTTTCCATTTTTGACGAAACAACCCATACACCGCGTAAAAACATCCACTATCCCATTAAAAAATGTGCAGCCGACACACACATTTCCTATAAAAAAATTTCGATGTGGTTGCGCGCGATACGCCATAAAAAACACGCCATTATCTATGGGCCTCCTGGCACTGGAAAAACTTATCTTGCAGAACGACTGGCCCAAGTTATTCTAAATGAGAAAACCGGAATATCGACAACAGTACAATTTCACAGTAGCTACAGCTACGAAGATTTCATTCAAGGTTTGCGACCGCAAGAGGACGGATCTTATCGTATTACAAATGGAACATTTTTACGTTTTTGCGAACAGGCAAAACAACAAGACGCGCCGAGTGTTCTCATTATCGACGAAATCAATCGTGCGGCAATTGATCGCGTTTTTGGTGAACTCATGTATCTATTGGAGTATCGCGATCGAAGTATCACCTTGCTTTCAGGAGAAACATTTAGTATTCCTCCTCAGGTCCATATCATTGGAACAATGAACACCGCCGACAAATCAATTGCCATTCTCGACTACGCACTACGCCGTCGTTTTGCTTTTATACCACTCTATCCTGATTATAGTTTGATTCAAAAATTCTCGTATGATAAAAAATGTAATATCAAAGCTTTAACATCAACTTTACAAAGTTTAAATAACGAAATTTCTGATCAAAATTTTCAAATAGGTACTTCTTTTTTTTTAACCGCAGACCTAGCTGATCATATCGAGAATATTTGGCGCTTTCAGATAGAACCATATATCGAAGAGTATTTTTTTAACGAACTTCACCGGGTGGAAAGATACAGATGGAACAAAATTTGCAAAAAAATTACGCAAATTTAACAGATATCACAATACGCGAATACAAGACAATATTTTTACCCAAAAATTTTCTGTCGCAAAAGATCGCGGAATGTATTTGGCATAATTACTCTAGCTACTTAAATATAGATTTCCCTAGCGCAAAAACCGGTAATAAGTGGAAACTCACGGCCAGAGGTTGGGTCGGTTATTTAGCGATCTCTGACAATAAAAATATTACGATAGAGCCCAAAGTTAGTGTCAAACAGTTTTTCCAAATGATAGAATGTGCCTTTGATATTCGCGTGAAGACTTTTACCCAATTGTCAAAGTGTGCTTCGATACATGCTTTTTATAACTTTTTAGCCAAAATACTCATAGAAAAAATACGCAGGATTAAACACCTAGGACTAACGCGTTCTGTCACCGAAAAACAAGAATGGTTACCTCATGTTCGCGGCAAAATACAACTTCGCGAAAGTTGGAAAAAACGCCACCAGTTTTTCGTTCACTTTGACGAACATTCGGTAAATAACTTCGACAACCAAGTTCTCATCGCAACACTAAGAGTCATTTTGTACAATACGCGATGTTTTGAACAGTTGCAACAGCAAGCAAGAGAAACGTACTATTGGTTATGCAAACACGTTTCGAGCTCTTTAATACCACAACAAGAATTACTTGCGCGTTTACAAAGAGGTAATCATTATAATCGTCTAAACGCTCACTACAAACCCATCCATGCATTATGTCGCTTTTTCTTGTCGCACACGGCTCCATTAAAAAGCAAAGGGGATCATCCAGTCACATCCTTTTTGGTCAATATGCCGTATTTGTATGAAAAATTTGTGGCAAACTGGTTGGGAAATAACCTTAAAGGGAGTTTTCGACTCACCACCAAAGAAAAAATAACATTTTGTGAGAAACACTTTTCATTTGTAATAGACATGGTTTTGTATAAAAATAATCAGCCTTTTTGTGTGATAGACACAAAATATAAAAATGTAACAAAACCACCACATGCGGATATTTTTCAAATAATATCTTATGCAAAATTACGTAAGTGCTCGCAGGCAATTTTAATTTACCCATGTGCTCTCGAACACAAACTAGATCAAAAAATAGGAAATATCCGCGTACGCAGTTTATCTTTTATGCTAGATAACGATTTACAAACAACAGGAAATAAATTTTTACGAGATTTGTTGTAAAAACCACAACCTAACAAAGGAATTTAAAATGAAACCTAACTTAGAAAAACATGGTATCTTGGTAAAAGACATCATACACAACGCCTCACCTGCACGTTTATATGAAGAAGCTCTAGCTCAAGAAAAGGGTTCCGCGATTGTCGCGAGCGGTGCTCTTGCCGTAAAGTCTGGAGTAAAAACAGGTCGTAGCCCAAAGGACAAAAGAATTGTCGATGATCCAGAGGTACGCGATGATATATGGTGGGGAGATGTCAACGTCAAACTAGATGACCATATTTTCCTGGTAAATCGCGAAAGAGCTATTGATTATCTAAACACGTGTTCCAGGATCTACATCGTAGATGGATTCGCTGGTTGGGACCCCAAATACCGTATCAAAGTCCGTATTGTATGCACAAGAGCATATCATGCGCTTTTCATGAATAACATGTTAATTCGCGCTTCACAAGAAGAACTCCAAGACTTTGGCGAACCGGATTACACTGTTTTTAATGCCGGAAAATTTCCAGCAAACCGCTACACATCTAAAATGACATCAAAAACAAGTGTTTCTCTTTGTTTTAACCGCAAAGAGTTCGTTATCCTGGGAACAGAGTATGCCGGCGAGATGAAAAAAGGTGTGTTCACTATCATGAATTACATCATGCCTAAAGCAGACGTTCTATCAATGCACTGCTCGGCAAACGAAGGCAAAGACGGTAATGTATCTCTATTCTTTGGACTTTCTGGAACAGGAAAAACAACTCTCTCTGCAGATCCCGAACGTGCTCTAATTGGTGACGACGAGCATTGTTGGTCAGACGATGGTGTATTCAACATCGAAGGTGGATGCTATGCAAAATGTATTGATTTAACAGAAGACAAAGAGCCAGAAATTTATCGCGCCATTCGTTTTGGAACTGTATTAGAAAATGTTGTGTATTCGGAAGCAGATCGTCGCGTCGACTACACGAACAGCTCACTAACACAAAATACACGTGCCTCATATCCAATAGAATACATTGACAATGCGAAAATCCCTTGTACAGGTGGACACCCGAAAAACATTATTTTTCTAACATGCGACGCTTTTGGTGTACTACCTCCCGTAAGTCGATTGACTCCAGAACAAGCCATGTACCATTTCATTAGCGGATACACCGCGAAAGTTGCGGGAACAGAAATGGGAGTAACCGAACCTGAAGCAACTTTTTCTGCGTGTTTTGGAGCAGCGTTTCTCGTATGGCACCCTGGAAAATATGCAGAAATGTTGGCCGAGAAAATGCAAAAGCATGGTGCTAAAGCATGGTTAGTAAACACCGGATGGTCAGGCGGAACCTATGGTGTAGGTGCTAGAATCAAACTAAAGGCCACACGTGCAATCATCGATGCCATAAACGACAATAGGTTAGATGATATCGAAACCGTAGAAGATCCTATTTTCGGATTCGCGATTCCTACTTCATGTCCAAATGTTGCAGAATCATTATTACAACCGAAGAAAACCTGGGCAGATCCGCAAGCCTATGACCAAAAAGCCAAAGAGTTGGCACATCTATTCCGCAAAAATTTCACCGCTTATGAGAGTGGTGTGAGTGATGCGGTAAAAGCTGCTGCTCCTAAGGTGTAGTATAATCGGTCACGGTCACGGTCACGACTACGGTGACGGCTACGGTGACGACTACGGTGACGACTATGACTACGGTGACGACTATGACTACGGTGACGGTATTTGAGAGAACGGGCGGACACTAGGTCCGCCCCTACATTCCAACATATTGCCCATAAATTTTAGTTTGTGTTTACAACATGTCCGCTTAAAAATCCTCTTGAGCTTATGTACATCAATGCGTTATAATATAGAAGTTCATCGACAAATGTTTGTCGATAATTTTCTCAAATCTGGAGGTTCAGATGAATAAATTATTCGTATTTGCTCTTGTTGCACTTCTAACTGTTTGTGCATGGGCGGATGGCCTATCCATTTCACAAAAAGTGGACAATATGCTTTTCCAAGGCCGTTACGCTAACGGCGAGATTGTTGTAAAATACGTTGAAGGTAGCTTTGCTGCACAAAACGTAGATACACGTTCTGTAAAAAACTTAGGTAACAACACTTTCTGCATGAAGCTACGCGGCGACATGAAGAAAACATTGGTTCAACTTCTACAAGACCCTAACGTCAAGTATGCAGAGCCTAACTACCTATACAAAACTATGGCAACCCCTAATGATGCTAAATTCAACCAACTTTGGGGAATGAAAAAGATCAATGCTCCTGCGGCTTGGGATACCAAGTCTAAGGGTAAAGGTGTTTTGGTTGCAGTGATTGACACTGGTATCAACTACAAGCACGAAGATCTAAAAGACAACGTATGGGTTAACGAAGCAGAAGCAAATGGTAAACCAGGTGTTGATGATGACGGCAACGGTTATGTTGATGACATCCACGGTATGAATGGTATCAATCAGAGTGGTGATCCTGCAGATGACCAATCTCATGGAAGTCACTGCAGTGGAACCATTGGTGGAACAGGTAACAATGGCATCGGCGTTACTGGCGTATGCTGGGATGTTGACATCATGGGTTGCAAGTTCCTTGGCGCTGATGGTAGCGGAAGCCTTGAAGGTGCTATTCTTTGCATCGACTACGCTGTAGAAAATGGCGCAAAAGTTCTTAGCAATAGCTGGGGTGGCGGTGGATTTAGCGTTGCTCTTCGCGATGCAATTGTAAGAGCACAAAAGAAAGGTGTTCTTTTTGTTGCAGCAGCTGGAAACAGCTACAATGGTGAACTTTCTTACCCTGCAAATTACTGCATGGCAACTACTCACAATGGTCAAACATATGAAGGTTTGGACAATGTATTGGCAGTGGCAGCAAGTGACCAAAATGATGGCAAAGCTTCTT
The DNA here is from genome assembly GCF_009002475.1 of Candidatus Uabimicrobium amorphum. Lineage (GTDB taxonomy): Bacteria > Planctomycetota > Uabimicrobiia > Uabimicrobiales > Uabimicrobiaceae > Uabimicrobium > Uabimicrobium amorphum. The sequence continues at coordinate 4,428,592 of NZ_AP019860.1, read as the reverse complement.
TCTCTCAATACTCTGTAGATGCAGCTAAATCTGGCGACATGATTGCTGCTCCAGGAACAAGTATCCTAAGTACTGTTCTTGGTAACGACTACGCAAGTTATGATGGTACATCTATGGCAACTCCACACGTTGCCGGTGCCGCTACTCTTGTTTGGTCTAACAACCCAAGCCTAAGTGCAGTAGAAGTTAAAAAACTTCTCGTCAACAGTGGTGACACTCTTGAATGGAGCAGTGGCTGGTGGGGACCTAAGTTTAACGTTCAACGTCTAAACTTGAACAACGCAGTTAAACAAAGCAAATAATAATAAGCATCGACCAGAATGTTGCGACCCTTCGGGGTCGCTTTTTTTACAATTAGGAGAATTCGATGCGCATAGTTTATATACTAGCAGGCGCAGGCGGTATGTACTGTGGTGCTTGCAATCGCGATGCCGATTTGGTCAATGGCATCGTAAAAAAAGGGTTAGACATAGAACTGATCCCACTTTATACGCCACTACGCCATGACAACGAGCAACCTTTACAAACTAGCCGTATCTTCTATGGCGGTATCATCACCTTTCTCGAACAACGTCTCAAAATTTTTCGTCACACCCCCGCTTTTTTCGATTATCTATTCGATAACCCTACTTTGCTGAAAATTCTCGGTAAATTTACGATCGCAACTCAGCCACAAAAACTCGGGGCGATGACAGTTTCTGTTCTTGCAGGGAAAGACGGTAACCAAAAAAAAGAACTACAAAAACTCATCGAATATCTACAAACCGTAAAACCAGATGTCATTAATATAACCAACTCCATGCTATCAGGTATTGCTGTTTCACTAAAAGAAGCCCTTAATATACCTATTGTGTGTACATTTCAAGGAGAAGAAGCTTTTATCGATTCCTTAAGTGAACCACACCGAACGCAAGCAAAAAACTTACTCGAATCCAACGCACAAAGTATTGACCATTTTATTGTACCACACAACCGTTATGTCGATGAAATTATATCCTACTTAAAAATTTCACGCGATAAGATGTCGGTAATTCTTCCTGGAGTTGACCATCAACGATTTGTGTTTCAAGATAGCTGTGATCAAAGCGGGAAAATAGGATATCTTTCGCGGATTGCTCCGGAAAAAGGTTTAGATACACTTCTCGAAGCTTTTTCTATCTTACACAAAAAAAACAACGACCTCACTTTACATATTGCTGGGCAAATCTATGTAAAAAGCTTTTGGGAAAAAATGCAAAAGTACATCAAAAAAAACAAGTTGACAGAGCATGTCATCTACCATGGAGAATTAACACTCAAACAAAAACAACAGTTTTTACAACAATGTAACGTTTTTTGTGTTCCCAGTAAATTTAACGAATCTCGTGGCCTTGCCATCTTAGAAGCTGTCGCAACCGGAACACCAGTTGTCGTTCCCCCTATGGGTATCTATCCACAAATTGTAGAAGACACCCAACACGGCATAATTGCTGATCCAGCAACGCCCGAAAATTTTGCATCCTGTATAAACGATGCTTTGCAAAATGAAGCAAAATACCGCGGAGAAAACCGCGACATTTTTTTACAAAAATACGGCTTGACACGCATGGTTGATGAAATCATCCTTTTATATGAAGGTCTTGTTTCCAAAAAGACTTAAAAAATTAGGTGTTTATACGTTTTATGACGATAAACCAGCAGAGAACATCCATTGCGAAATGGATTTACAACCTTGGCGCGAAATGGTAACCTTACCATCGCAGCACACAACGCCAACAATTGAGAGCGTTTCAATATCTCTCTCAATTGTTCGTTCGCTTACTTCATACTCCTGTGCTAAATCCATAACTGTCGTTTGTGAGTGAGGAGACAACTGGCCTAATATACTGAAAAGTCTTTGTAATCTAGTATTCCACATACAAAATCTCCTTATTGTTTTGTAACCTATTCCGGACCTCAGTGGTTTTATACAACCACAAAAATGTTACCTCATATGTTGATATCTAACTTATGCTAAGTTGCTAAAGCAAAAGTAATGCCAAACATATACGCCAAGACGTAAACCATTTTTAAATATAGCTTTACCTTAAAACACGCAAGAAACCTCTTATGGTTATTTTGTATCACTACCGCACATCATGTGTGCGAAATCGCTCATTATTTGTGAGATCATCATGGAAATAGAAAAATACCAACCACTAGAATTGATAAGTTCATGGGAAGGCGGTGTTTGTTACCAAGCCCACGATCAAGAAGAAAATATAGTTGACTTGCGTATATTTAAACACGGTTATTTCTCACAAGAAAGATGGCAATACCTAAGCAAAAAACTACTACGCCTGTACGCATTAGATCATCCTGCAGCTTTAAAAATCATTGATATGGAACTTGTTAGTTCGCCGCGTTTTCTTGCTTTTGAATTCTGTAATACAAAACCATTGCGAGAAATAGATATAAAAAAATGGGAATTATTGGATCGCATGCAATTTGCAACACAAGTTGTCGATTTGATAACAGAAGCCCATCGTTTAGGAATTGCGCACAACAATTTATCTATAGATACAATTCGTGTAACAAATGAGAATAACATAAAGGTTGATTTTGCACATAGATTGTCGATGCAACACGACACATCATCTTTTTTATCTCTAGATGAAGATACATACTCAATGGCAAATGTTTTATTCTGGATTTTGAGTGGTGGTAAAGAATTTAGTGAAGGCATAGACAAAGAAGATACCATTGAAAATCAATATTTTGCTGTTACACAATTTCATGATTTGTTTCACCTCACTAGTGAATGCATTCAACAAACCATAAATGTACAAATGCATGAGTTCAAAAAAGCTCTCCAACAATTTATCGCAGCGATCAAAAATATTACTCAACAAATGCAAGGACAAAAAACAGTCATTATTGACGACCTTGCCGATCATTCTCTTTTTGGCGGTGCAAATGCGGAAAACAATTTAAACGACCTAAAAAAGTTAGGACGCTTTGCCATAGAGAAGGAAATTGGTAGTGGTGGAATGGGTGTTGTTTACTTAGCCAAAGACACAATCGATGAAAGTACCGTAGCCTTAAAAGTAATTTCGGGCAAATGCGCTGCTGACAAAAACTATCTACAACGCTTCCATAAAGAAGCACGTCTGCTCGCCGAAGTCAACAATCCTTACGTTGCCAATATGTTGGAAATCAACCGTGAGAAAAACATTCATTACTTGGTGATGGAATTCATCGCAGGAGACAATGTCAGTAATTTACTAAAAAAACACCAAAAGTTAAGTGAAAAACAAGCTCTATGCATCATTGCAGACGTTATTCGCGCTTTGGCAATCGCCCACGAAAAACAGATCATTCATCGAGATATCAAACCTGCAAATATTATCTCTACCAAAAAAGAAATACTCACAGAAATAGACAATACTTCCGCGCAAAGTACCGCAACAAAAATATTTGCCAAACTTTCCGATTTTGGATTAGCACGTCATGTCATTGAAAACGAATCGCTTGACTTAACACAACCAGGGGCCATTCTCGGCACACCAAAATACATGTCTCCGGAACAGTGCGCAGGCAAAGAAGTAAGCATTCGTAGCGACCTATATTCCGTGGGGGCAACCCTATTCCATTTTTTAACAGGGCACCCTCCTTTTGAAGCAGATACTCCTTTTGCCATCATAAATAAACATGTAAACTCCCCTGCTCCCTCCATAAAGGAATACGATACAAACGTAAGCGATGGTTTGTGTTCCATAGTCGAAAAGCTATTGCGAAAAGACCCCGATGAGCGTTATCAAAATGCAAATGAACTTCTCCATGATATAGAAAATTTACTACGCGGCAAACCGACAAAACTAGTCATTCACCCACAACTACCTTCCGTAGATGACCCTGACGTACTTCATTTTGAATTCAAATGGCATTTAAATTCGAATGTGCAGCAATTGTGGCCACACGTATCCGATACCGAAAGAGTGAACAAAGCATTGGGGTTAGTTGCTCCCGAATATTCCTATTCCAAAACTTCGAGCAACAAACGCAAACTTCTTGCGAGAAATCGCAGTAAGGTATTCGCCTTAGAGTGGCAAGAGCACCCCTATGAATGGTTAGAAGAGAAACGTATGAGTGTATTGCGAGAATACAATTATGGCGTATTCAAATGGATGGCAAGTATAGTAGAATTTTACCCACAACAACAAGGAACACTATTGGTTCATAAATTTGTCATATCTCCACGAAATTGGTTTGCACGCATTTTATTAAATTATCAATTCAAAAAATCCATTTGCAAAAAACTACAGCTCATATATCAACGTATAGACCGTGTTTGTCAACGAACAAAAAATAAACAAATCATGAATGCCTTTGCCGAAGACAACGAATTACCAACAAACAAAAAAATACTATTGCGACAGCTCATGAAAAAAAGTTGCGATAATACGATTAGCAAAAACACGCAAGAACGATTTGCTCTATTTCTAGAAAAATCATCTGCGCAAGATGTTGCGCGTATTCGTCCACTAGCACTCGCACAACAACTGGAAGTCGAACCACAAGAACTGATCACTTTGTGCCTCAACGCTGCGGCCCAAGGTCTACTGACCTTGTTATGGGATATGATTTGTCCGCTATGCCGTATTCCCTCTGATCTAAAAGATACGCTACGCGAAATGAAAAACCACGGACACTGTGAAGCGTGTAATATAGACTATGAACTCGACTTTGCAAATTCGGTAGAACTGATCTTCCGCGTCCACCCCTCAATACGCGACAGTGACTTACAGGTCTATTGTATTGGAGGTCCTATTCATTCTCCACATGTCATTTCGCAAGTAAAATTGCGCGCCCAAGAACGTATGGAGCTTAACTTACAACTATTAGAAGGCGCCTATTTACTTCGATCTCCGCAGTTGCAAAAGCCTTGTCAGCTGCACGTTTCCAACAACAACACGACTTATCAACACAACATACAAATTTCTACTTTGGGTAACCGAGAATTACACTTACCCCTAGGAAAGCAATGTATACAACTTATCAACGACTTTGATGATGAAGTGGTCATTCGTTTAGAGCACACAGTTTCTAGACGTAAAACACTCACGGCTTCCTATGTCTCTTCTTTGCCTCTCTTTCGCAAACTATTTCCATCTGAGGTTCTATCCCCGCAGCAGTTAGTGGCTATTTCTAACTTAATTCTTTTTGCTGTCGACATCGATAATTCTGAACTTTTTTATCAACAAAAAAGTGATGCGGAGGCTTTTCAACAACTTTACAACTATCTACAACTTCTAGAACAACATGTCGCTGAACATTCAGGGGTGGTCATAAAAACGAAAAACGAGGGAATCATCGCGTCGTTTCCCGAAGTCGAAAAAGCGATTAATGCAGGTATTTTCCTACAAAGAAATTTACGTAAATCCAATTGCGAACTAATGGTAAGAGTAGCGGTACATCGTGGAGCGGCTATGGTCGCCACTATTAATAACCGCCTGGATTATTTTGGTTCGACAATAAAATCATTGGAATATTTATTAAAAGTAGGTAACACTGACGAGGTAGTATTTAGTCAAAGTATTGCGGAAGATCCGGTATTTACACAATTGATAAACAAACATCAATTGCGTAAAATTGTTCAAGAAGCGAAGGTACCTAGAACTAAGGAGTATATTATAAAGACACCTAGTTTGATTTAATACGGTCACGGTTACGATTACGGTTACGGTGACGGTCACGGTCACGGTGACGATTACGGTTACGAACGGTTACGATTACGGTTACGGTTACGGTTACGGTTGATAATACTGAATTTTGAAATGGAATGGAAAAAAGATGTTTAGATGTATCATCATCATGTTGAGTATAAGTTGCTTATTTGCGCAAGTCGAGACACTCAAAAAAGATATATATTTATGGCAGTATCAGCGTCAGGGTGTTGCAAAACTTCATTCTCTTCTGGAACATGAAAACCACAACATCCGCTTGTTGAGCGTTAAAGCCTTAGGGCAAATTCAAAATCCTAATTCGATTGGCAATATTGCCAAATGTCTCAAAGATAGTGATCAAAATGTACGAATGCATGCTGCGTTTGCTTTGGGGCAGATGTGGAATGAGGCGAGTGAACTGTTTTTGTTACAGGCTTTGGAAACTGAGAAAAGTTTGGCGGTGGTTAATATCATCATCGAAGCTTTGGGAAAAGTTGGTACAGAAAAAACTATCAAAAAATTCATCGAAATGTTTTCGCAAAAAAAATCACCACACACGGAAGCCATCGCATACAGTTGTGGTTTATTGACTTACCGGGGTGCACACAATGATTCCCTGATACGTCAATTGATTGCTTCTTCCCTGCGCTCTTCTGCGAAAGCTCGTGGTCATATTAGTTATGCTCTCATGCGTGCAAAGGAACCACGTACCGCAAATCATCTGTTACAATTACTTTATGATAAAAATCCTTACTGTCGTATGAATGCTGCGCGTGGAATCGGCTATATAAAGAATCCTAAAACCCTTGCGCACTTGTATGTGGCCATGAATGACAAAGATATGCGCGTTGCGGTAAATGCATTAAATGCTTTACGTAGTTTTTCTAGTGTTGATGTGACAAAGATTGTGCCGCTTGTTCACCATAAAAATCATCATATTTCTTTAACAACGATCGGTGTTATAGGAGATTTAAAACTTGATGCGCACCAACAACTACTCAAAATTTTTCCCGAAAGTGATGGCATCAAAAAAGGACAAATACTAGTTGCCCTTGCAAAAATAAAACCACAAGCCTGTATACAACAAATCGCATCGTTAGAAAAACCAAGCGTACTTTTACGAGCCAAAATTGCTGAGGCTTTAGGATTTATCGATAATAAGGCATCTGTTACTAAACTACGACAGATGCTAACAACAAAAAACAACTATATACTACAAATGGTTGTCGCATCTCTTGGTAAAATATCTTGTGACGATACCACTGAAGATATCGTCGCTAGCCTAAAATCACGAGATATGGCGGTGATTACCTATGCGGCAGAGGCTTTAACAAATAAAAAAGCATTGAGTACTATGCCACATCTTATTGAAATCTACCAACAACTAAGTACCCCAGATGACATTGAAGCAATGCAAGCAATTATCAATGCCGTAGGTAAAATGACCGATTCATCACACAAAAAAAGCATTGATTTTTTACAGCAAGTGGCCACTGATTCCCATCCATTGTTGTCAACCATGGCCCGAGAGTATCTCACTAAATTAAAAGTAACTATTCCCCCATCAACAAACACACCTAAAGTACCTAAAGTACTTTTTACCTACGAAGAGATTTGCAATTTACCAGATTTTACAGTAGAGGTCGTGACGAATAAGGGAAAATTTGTCATTCGTCCCAGTGTTGACGAAGCCCCGATTGCCGTGTATAACTTTTACCAACTGATCAAGAAAAAATTCTACCACAACCTCACATTTCATCGTGTCGTCTCCAACTTTGTCGTTCAAGGAGGAGATCCACGCGGTGATGGTTGGGGAGGTCCTGGATACAATATCCCTTGCGAATATAATATGCTACGCTACAAACGCGGAATGGTGGGAATGCCGCTTGCTGGAAAAGATACGGGAGGATGCCAATTGTTTATTACACATTCACCACAACCGCATTTAAATGGGAAATACACTATATTTGGTGAAGTAATCAACGGAATGGACGTTGTTGACTTAATTCATACAGGGGATACGATTCGCGAGATGAATATTATCGTACATAAACAGCAAAACAAAACAAAATAAAACAAATCAAAACAAAACCAACAGGAGAAAAAATGAAATCTTTTTTAATCACAATATTTTTTGTGTCTGTTTCTTTCATTTTTACTGAAAGTCACTGGTACAATGTGTATAACAACCAGAAACAAAAAATAGGTTACGCTGTATCGGAAACTTCATCGACACCGAAAGGCTTTACTTGTTCCGAAAAAGTGTTCATCTTAAACGGCAATGATTTTATACTTGCTGACTCCTCGGAAGCCAAACTAGATAAGAAATATCGTCTACTCAGCATGACAAAAAAAAGTCCACGAAAAAATTACACCTACACAGTAGACGTACGTAAAAGAGTCATGTACGTAAAATTGGACACAGGTAAAATATCCATCCCCTTCAAAGGGGTCATTTACTCTAATCTAAATGGTAAAGAAGCAAAAGCGTTAAAACTTCTAAAAAAAGGACGTAAAGCAACTATACAGGTCGCCGAAAATGGAAAACTTGTCAAATACACGGCACGTACAGTTGCTCGTGGTAGTTTAGTGCATGGCAATGGCAAGGTTACTGTTTATGTTATTCAAGTAAGTTCTTCCGGACAAACAGGGCGTATGTTTGTTTCAAAAGATGGTGTTATGTACAAAATGAAAGTTGCTGGTGTCGAGCTTAAGAAAGTCACCAAAGAACAGGCTCAATCCGTCGGCGACATCCATTCTTCATCTGATAAACCGAGTAACAGTAGTAACCTGGGCAGCAATTCGAACAATATTCCAAAAGTTGCCAGCATTTCACGCGTTGATGGCAGCGGCGTTAACTGGTCAAGAGTAACAAAACACCCAGAATTAGATCAAATAGGACAGCGAGTCGAAGATGAATGTAGTCTTGGACAAGGGCAGTACTTAAACTCCATCGTTGATATTAACGCCTTGGCAAATACTGTTACGACAAACATCGGAGTAACAGGTGCTGAAAAAGCGCAATACGCAATGCAACTGCGTTCTTCGTTTAACTTTGGAACTACAATAGCCGGCGTTGTCACCCAAGGCGGATCATATAAGTTTTTGCGCTCTTCCAGTAATCCACAAGGGCTTCTATTTCGTTTAATCGACCCAAGAGGAGCATTAAATTATCATTATTATAAAATGACCAAGGCAAGTGGTCAGTGGAAATACACCGATATATATGTCTATGCAACGGGAGAAGACGTTACAACCTCTATGTCAACAGCCATTTCATTGGTAACTCAAAAATTGGGCTTTTTTGATCGCGTGATGGGGGGAGAAAGCGACGCACAAAAATTTGTACAAATGACCCAAGCAAGCCGCCAAGGCCAGTATTACAAGGTAGAACAAATATACAACACCCTGTCAGCAAAAGCCCAAAAGGCCAAAATTTGTTTAGTTGTAAGAGCGAAGGCCGCCTCACAATTGGGCACAGAGGTCTATCAAAAAGCTCTACAAGTTTACTTGAAGCACTTTCCAAACGAAACGGATAGTAATTTGATGGCGCTGGATTTTTATTTTTTAAGAAAAGAATTTAGCAAAGTTTTGGTTTCTGTAAACAAAGTAGATCAAGTAATTGATGATCCCTATCTAAATATCTTTCGTGGTAACGTATACATAGAAATGGGTGATAACAACAAAGGAAAAGCAGCGTTCAATAAAATTCTCGACGCAGAACCGGATAATCGCATGGCATACTTTTCCTTAATAGGAGTTGCTCTCGAAGAAAAAGATTACCCTTCGATAACACGTTACTTAATTGCAGCGGAACAAAAGGCGGGTATACAATGGTCTTTGGACAATGTACCTGAATATGCTGGTTATGTCGCTTCACCTGAATATCAAAAATTCTTAAATCGCGGTAAATAAGCAGAGTATGGAGTGTAAAATCACACTCCATATTTTATTTACAACACCTGGAAATATTTATTTAGATGTTAGTTCAAAAATAGGAATAATACCGCCTCCTGCGCTTACATTAATCACTTTTGATTCTGAAATTCGCCCCAGGCACCCAACGTATTTTCCTTTAAAGATATAAGGGTTTACATTGAGATTTTTCTTCTCCAATACGACCTTATTTCCACGCAGAACAGGAAACTCATATTCAGGTATATCTACGGCCTCTTGGACAATCCACCATGGGCAACCAATCGCAGACTCCACAGCACCAATCCATTCATCTTTAGGGGTTACCTTGCCCACATATACATCATACCCCCCTGCCCCGGCGGTAGGTTTCAAAACCAGTTCTTCTTGATGATTAATCACATACTCTTGCAAGGCAACATCGCACCCTTCTTTGGATATGGTAATCGTTTCGTCCATTTTCCGTGTCCACGGTACGTATTTTTTGATACACTCCGCCTCTTCTTCCGTAAAATAATGATGGTTTTCTTCATTCGTAATAAAAGACAACGCTTCTTTATGAGAAGCAATAAGAGCACGAAAGTGATTTACACAACAAATATTGTTATCGCGTATTGCCGCGAGGAAATCTTTCATTTCGTTGGGGAAACGCTTAAAAAAAGTAAAACGAAGTGTCAAATTCACAATATCAAAAGGAACATTACCCGAATATAATTTCTTTTTGCGATATTCAAAATCGCGTGCATCAACGAAGTTAGTTTCAATGCCGTTTTCAATCAAATAATCGCGAACAATTTCATCGTCAGAACCAGCGAGAAACTTCTTGAAAGACACCAAAGCAACTCGTGGGTTACTTTTCTTTCCTCCCCACTCCTTGTAGCAAGAAAGTAAACTATCCTTTAGTGCGCGTAACATTCGACGTTCGCTAGGTGGCGCAAATTTATTAATCAAATCACTATAAATAGTGTGTTTGCGAAAAAGTTCTTCGGAAATATCACTCCACCCACGTCCACCTGGATTGTCAGTGTTAAATTCGATAAACTTCAAATTTTTTCCATCAAAAATCGCATCATGGCGGTTCAAAATGGTTGGTTTTTCATATCCAGAATCCCAGTTAATCCACTCTTTCGGGATATCGGTATAAGGAAAGTAAGAAGCGACATACTCATCTTCAAAATACGCTTTGGTAACCTTATCGAGAATGCGATCGAGTTGTTCACCCACATCGGCAATCAGTCGCATAGACTCTTCTTTTAAAAACAGCGGGGAAATCGTAATGGGAAGTATTCCTCCCTTACCACCGTAACAGCAACGCTTTTTTAAAAGCTGTTGCATGAAATGCTTACGCTCCTTGATCATCTTTTCAGGGTTTTTCATCATCCATTCAATAGTTTTTTCTTCTGCTTTGTGAAAGGAATCTTCTAACACCGCTTTATCAACAACTTTTTTTTTGGCAGTAGATTTCTCTACCTTCGCTTTAGAAGACTTTTTGGTACTTTTCGCCATTTTATTCTCGCTGAATGAAATCCAATAAAATTTTTTCGGGCACAACACCCACAAAATTCCGAATACTTGCACGTAAATATATCAATTTACATAACGGTAGCAAATGATTTATTGAAATAAATCGCGATGTTTTTCACACACCACTTTCCAAGAGAGATATTTGGAGAAAAAAGAATAGGCACTTTCTTGTATTTCTTGACGAAATGTTGCGTCGGTGTATATTTTGTTTAGATGTTCGATTAAGGTTTGCGTACATAGATGTTTCAACAAAATGGCACCACTTTCGCGACACAAAATACTGTCTGTCAACTCCCCTTTGTTGCTCACAATCACTAACGAATTGGCAAAAGCAGCACACAAGGAGCCACTGTGCAAGAAAATCCCCTTTTCTGGAAATTCCCAAATAAGAAAAATGTCAGACATGGCCAAGTATTTTGCCGCAGTATCTGCGGCAACATAACCCGTAACATGAATGTGTTCTTGCATCCCTAAACGAACAATTTCATCGTAAAATGGTTTACATTTTGCACTTTGATAGCTACCAACAAGTAGTATTTTCCACGATATTTGTTCTGAATCTAGCTTTTTTAGCGTCGGCAAAAGTTCGTGATTATTGCGAATATTACCAAAAATAGCAAAGAGTAAGTCGCATTCTCCAACGGTTTGTCTGCGCAACTCTTGTAAAATATTTTCAGGAAGGGAACATGAGGGAATGTTACTACCAAGATGAATCAACTGCGTGCGCTTTTCCCCTAAAAATTTTGCGACACATTCGTTGCTGACAATAAGATGATCACTCATGCGGCAAATAAAATAGGCAATGAAACGTTGTGCAATCGCAACACACAATTGTTTTATTCTAGGAGAAATTTCGATGGCGACTTCATGAAAAAAAATAGCCTTTTTCCATGCGCGCAATCGCCAGAATAGAACACACAAATAAAAAGGCATTCCCTTTTGATGATACAAATACGGTACATATTGCAGTAGTATTTGTTGCGGAGAAAGCTGTTGTATTTTGTCAATAACAACTTTCATTCCCCTTAAATTCCAAGTGTCCACAATTGGAAAAACGTCGACATTGTCAATTTTTTCCAATTGGGAGTTTACCGAAGTAATGATAGACACTTTCATGTCGCGATACTGCGCTAAATGTTTCGCTAAATTGTATGTATAGTCCGCTACACCGCAATTACGAGGAGGAAAACTTCGACAAATAATCAACAAGTGTAACCGTTGGGGTTTTGGATTTTCCACAACCACGCACTTTCCATAATTTTTTCGATACACGAAAACTTCGGTTCCCATCCGAGTACTTTTTTCGCCTTTGCAGCATCGGCAACAAGTAACGGAGGATCTCCCACTCTTCTCTCAACAAACTCAACAGCAATGTGCTTTTGTGTTACTTTCTTGGCAGCATTGACCAAATCCATAATGGAATACCCTTGACCATTGCCTAAATTTAACGCTTGCGATGTACCTTGTTGCTGCAAATATTCGAGAGCGGCGATGTGTGCGCAAGCCAAATCATAAACATGTATATAATCCCGGACGGCAGTACCATCGCTTGTCGGATAGTCACTACCGTTTATACATAAAACGTCTTTTTCCCCCTTGGCTACCGCCAAAATATTGGGAATGATGTGTGTTTCAGGTTGATGAAATTCGCCATGTTGCTCCGTGGCACCACAAGCATTAAAGTAACGCAAGGCCACATAATTCAAATCGTAAGCGTATGCATAACTCTCAAGAACTTTTTCAATGGTCAGTTTACTCCAACCATACGGATTTATAGGGGCAAGTGCTTCGTTTTCGACAATCGGCAACTGCGAAGGAATCCCATACACGGCGCACGACGAAGAGAACACGATTTTATCAATTTTTTTACTCCGTAAAGTATCGATAAATTGTAAACTGCTCGAAATATTGTTCTCGAAATAAATATGTGGCGAAACTACGGATTCTCCGACATACGCGTATGCAGCAAGATGTATACACTGTGTGATGTTGTGTTCATCTATAATTTTTTTTACGAGTTCGTGATTCTTTATATCTCCACGATAAAAGGCACAACCTTTTGGTACTGCCCCTTCATTACCACGCGACAAGTTGTCCAGCACCACAAAATCTTGTTTTTGTCTGTTGAGTAACTCAACAATGACACTTCCTATATACCCAGCGCCGCCTGTAACCAAAGTTGCCATCATGCTCTCCCATAGATAGATTCATATCCACACCAAACTTTTTTGAGCAGTAGTTTTCGCGATTTTTTTTTGTCTTTCAATATTTCTCGATCTTTGTAAAGAAAGATCCCCAATGAACACAGTAGTATGTATTCCGCTAAGTGCCGCAAAAATAAAATCGGATGGAGTATATATTTTGTAGGTAATAATTTATGCTTATCTAAAAATTTATAACGGTTGCGGTAAAAACGCAGTACCCTTTTTGCTGTGCTTTGAGGGCTACCTCCACCTACGTGGAAAACACGTAAATCATTTGATATTTTCAAACGCCATCCCTTCAACCGCAAACGCATAAAAAAATCAATATCCCCGTCTAAAAAGTCAAAACTCTCATCAAAGCCATCAATACTAAAAAAAGCCTCGCGACGGATAACTACACCGCAAGAGTAGCAAACAAATGGTGCATTTTCTTTGCGTTTCCCTCGCAACTTTCCATAAATCTTTTGTCCGAGAATTAGTCCCCAGCAGTTGGGAACTCGTTCATGATTTCCTGTCACTTGTCCTTTCTCGTCAACAAGGTGAAGGGACATCGCCCCTAAAGAAGGGTCTTCTACAAAATTTTGCGTTAACGTCTCAAAAATGTTCATAACCGGATATGCATCGCTATCCAAAAGCACAACTAAGTCTTCACGAATGTACTGCATACCAATATTCACAGATGCGACATAACCACAATTTTTCTCATTACGAACCACCTCAACCATCGAGGGAAATTCTTTTTGGCAAGTATGTGTAGACGCGTCGTCAACAATAACGATTTTTTCAATGCGATCAACACCATATTCATAGATCTTTTCCACACAACGATGTGTAAATTCCCAGGTGTTGTAATTTGTAATAAGAACGGCGATTGATAGAGGACTACTCATGGCAACTCCACATGTTGATTTCGGAGAACTATTGTATTTTCTCCTTGCATGAAATGTTGATAAGGACCGTATTTTTTTAACGCGCAGTAAAAACTTTGTTTACAACCAGGCACCATTTGTTCATGGAGTTCAATAACAATTGCCCGCGTATGTTGAATCCAATCCGTGTTTTCCGAAAAAACTTGCTTTTCGGCTCCCTCGATATCTATTTTACAAATATCGATTTTTGGCCACTGTAAAGAGCGTAAAATGTCCGGAACTGTAATACTTTGGATATTTGACTGCGGTACTTGTGACACGCGAAAGGCGTATTTTTCATCAGAAGGGTTGTCGATTTGCAAACACGCAGTTGTGTGCCACAAAGCATTAGGTAAGACTTTTATTTTTTTATGTTGCCGTATATTTTGTCGCAAAATTTCCACATTGGAAATTTCTGGCTCAATACACACAATAGATGCCTCAGGATATTTATGTGCAAAAAAAAGCGCTGCATACCCAACATTTGCCCCGGCATCAATAATGAACTGTGCTGACTCCACACAGGAAAGTGCATACTCTTCGAGGATAAATATTTTTTCGAAGGTAGCGACATCCGAAGTTCTTGGACGTATAAAGACATGTTGTTGTAGCAAAGGTACAAAAACGCCAAACTTTTGCCTCCTTACCGCTAAAGATACAATACATTTACTTGCATTTACAAAACCTAGTTTGCGAAAGTACTTTAACTTAATCCATTTACGATAAAATGCCCGCCACATATTGCGCAATATCTTTTTCAGTTTCTCAGGCAGAATATTTTTGTAATTCAAATTCGTCACAGGCCTTTAAAATAAATTCGACACCAATTCCCATGTTAATACGTTTATGACTACCTAATATACTACAACCATAAAAATATGTAAATAAAAAGCCTCCGATTTTACAGAGCCCTCTCTTCACTGTTTTGCATTGCATCTTGTCCACATTTTAGATAAAATGAAAAAAAAACAATGTACATTTAGGATGAGAATCATGAGTACAGCAACCCAACCTGTTGAAGATGTCAAAAAAACGTCGCTACAAAACAAAGACCAAAACCACAAACAAAAGAAATCACTACCCAGTTTTATGAAAGCGGCATTTTCCGGAAGAATAGATCACAAGCTAATCTTTCCATTTCCCGAACCTTCGAAAGAAGAATTAGAAGAAATGGACTCTTTTCTTCAAGAATTTGACAAATTTTGCAAACAAAAAATAAACGCAATGCAAATCGACGAAGACAGCAAGATTCCACAAGAAGTCCTCGATGGCTTAGCCGAATTTGGGATATTCTCCTTAACGGCTCCCGAAGAGTACGATGGACTAGGAATTTCGAACGTTTTCTTTTGCCGCTTTATGGGGCTGATTTCTCGTCACTGTGCTTCCGTATCAACAACATGCGGTGCGCATCTTTCCATCGGTAGCAAGGGTCTTTACCTATTTGGAACCGAGGAACAAAAACAAAAATACATACCCGGAATTACCAGTGGCGAAACAATCGCCGCATTCTGTCTAACAGAACCACAAGCAGGTTCCGACGCCCATAGTATTCGTACTACCGCAAAGCTCTCTAAAGACGGAAAACACTATGTCTTAAATGGAGAAAAAATCTACATCACCAATGGCGCTTTCGCCAATTTCTTTACCGTATTTGCCAAAATTGCTTCGGAAAACGAAGAAGAAAGTGGTTTTACCGCCTTCATTGTCACACGCGACATGGGAGGAATCACCAACGGCAAGGAAGAGAAAAAGCTGGGTCTAAAAGGCTCCTCTACCACACCAATTGTCTTTAACGATGTACAAGTACCTGTAGAAAACGTTCTTGGCGAACCAGGCAAGGGATTTAAAATTGCCATGGAAATACTAAACCTTGGACGTCTTGGTCTTGCCGCAGCGTGCGCTGGTGGAGTCAAGCGCTTGGTAGATGAAGGTGTTCGCCAAGCCGCAGAGCGAAAACAATTCGGTTCTCCTCTGAGTTCTTTCGGACTCATACAAAAGAAAATTGCCCGTATGGGCGCTTTATGCTATGCAATGAACAGCTCTGTACTTTTAACCGCAGGACTAGCTGACACCAAAGAAATAGACTTTTCTATTGAGTCAGCCATTTGCAAAATTTTCACCACAGAGTCCACATGGGAGATTATCAATGAAACCGTACAGATATTTGGAGGAAACGGTTTTATTGCTGACTTCGAGCTAGAAAGAGCGCTACGTGATACAAGAGTGAACATGATCTTCGAAGGAACCAATGAAATTTTACGTCTGTTTATTGCCTTGACGGGAATAAAGGACTTCGGAAACTACCTCAAAAACGTTGGGAAAGCTCTCAACAAACCCCTGAAGTCGATGGATGTTATCATCGAATATTTATCGACAAAAGTAATTCGTTCCATTGCCAAAGAAAAATTCGACAACGTGAATTCTCTACTGAGTACCGAAATAAAAGTTGTGGAAAAGTACATTGCTCTTCTAAACCACGTCGCGGAAAAGCACATCAAAATGTATAAAAAAGATATCATCCACCAACAGTTTCTACTAGAGCGTATGGCGAATATGGCGATTTACATTTATGTTCTCGCCGCTTGTATCAGTCGCATTGATACACAAATGAAAAAAGGCAAAACCGCCGAAGATCTCAAACATGACCTTGAGTGCCTGCGCATGTTTGGAGAAATGGCAAGAGAACAACTTGAGTATAACTACAACGGGATCAACAGTAACTATGATGATTCTATTACTAAAATCAGTAACCATATGTGCGAACAACAAAAATATCCATTTAAGGTTTGGGATTAATGAGACTTTTTAATTCACTTGTTGCTCATACATTGCCCTACGTACCAAAATCAATTGTGGGTTTGGTATCCAAACGTTACTTGGCAGGGGAGACCATTGCTTCGGCCATGGCAACTGCCAAGGCGTTAAACGAAGAAGGGGCGGTATGTACCATTGATTTATTAGGTGAATTTGTCACATCAGAATCGGAAGTACAAAAAACCATTGCTCTTTACAAAGACATCATCACCAAAATTCACGAAGAAAAAGTAACTTCGAGTATATCGCTAAAACCCACTTCATTTGGCGCGCTTATCGATCGTGAACAATGCGCAAAAAATATCTACGATTTGGTAGTCTTTGCCAAAGAAAAAGACGTGCAGGTTACCATCGATATGGAAGACCACCCGTATACCGATTTTACCCTAGAGACATACGATAAACTGCGTAAAGAATTTCCCCAACACATCCGAACAGTGGTGCAAGCTTATTTGAAACGCACATTGCCAGATGTCAAAAAGCTCGCAGAATCCGAAAGATGCTGCTTGCGCTTATGTAAGGGGATCTACGACGAACCAGCAGATATTTCCTATAAAGATCGCAATAAAGTCAACGAAAATTATTTGGCAATATTGCGGGTAATGATGGAAAAAAAGAGCTATGTTGGTATCGCCACTCATGACGACTACCTAGTTTACAAAGCGTTTGAAATGATTGAGGAATTTTCCTTGACCGAAAAAGACTACGAATTTCAAATGTTATTGGGGGTTCGTTCTGAATTGCGCAAAGAAATTCTCGGCAAAGGGCATCCATTGCGCATCTACATTCCCTTTGGGGAAAAATGGTATGAATATAGCTTACGCCGCTTAAAGGAAAACCCTAACATTGCAGGCAATATCATAAAAGGCGTTTTGACTTTTGGACGATAGTCCTTGTGTGTTGATTCATAAACTCATAGGTGGATTTGTTCATTGTAAAGTACATCTGTATTGATTTGAGGGAACGGGCGGACACTAGTTCCGCCCCTACATTTCCACCTTGTTTCCATGGTTGTATAAAAAAAGGCATGTGTTTGACACACATGCCTTTTTTTGTTATTCGATCGCGAACGCCAGACTTGGTACCTTCTTGCGGTGGATCACCGTCGATATCTCATAGCGCAGTCGTCCACTAAAACGCGCTAGCTCACGCTGCACTGCCTCGATAGAATTGCTTCCATTCGTCACAATTGTTACCAAAAGCCGCGACGTATTTGGTGCAGGGATCGCTTGTTTTGCGTACAAAGAACTCACCAGCTCGCCATCAATTTCGGCAAATGCCAAATTAATTGCCTGCACAACTTGACTACAAAGTTGCTTATTCTTGCGGTGTATTCTCTTACGCCGACTATTTTTATCGCGTTTTTTATACTTACGCGGATCGACACCGTCACCTTCACAAATGACAGCACAACATTTCAATAAATCTCTTTGCGATTTTTCCATGAATTTCTCCAGTAGTTTTTGAATTCTATTATTTACCGAAGCCCGTCCATGTTTCGTCGCTATTTGATATAAGTCACACCAATAAAATAGTTTGTGTTTTTTTCATATGTATAAAATCTTTGAGGATGCCATACATTTATATTTACTAGCATAACAAAAAATGCTATACTGCGGAATAATAAACATAAATATAATCACTATAGTGTTATAGACATATCATCAATTAAGCAACAACCAGACACACAACATGCAAAGGTACTTATTGTTATTTTTGGTGAATCGAAAACCACAATTGTAAATAAAATATCAAAAAACAATATTTTTGTTTTAGATTTTTTCTTTCATATTGTAAAGAGTTATGGGTTAGGAATTTAACACAGAAGCAAAAGTCCATTTAATTGATGACGAGTCCTAATAATAACGTTATTTATTCATAAATAAATTCCTATCTGGCAACTCGCGAGGTCAGATTAAGTTTATGGAGGGAAACATGTTTCCAACTAAATTACGCTTCTTCACTATCATGCTAATGATGGCCGCTTTGATTTTAGTCGGCTGTGACGGTGGAGATGGCGGCGATAACAATGATGACAACAACAATGGTGTTGGTAATATTGATGCCAACTTCGGTAATGCTGGAGTATTACTTGTAGAAGCACAAGGTCAAGAAATTGTAGAACCTGAACAAGATGCTCAAAACATCGCGGCACAAAACCGCAACGAACAACAACGTCGTGAACTACTTTTTGCCAACCGTATTAATGATTTGCAAAGAAGACCGAACGACCGTTTTAGAGCTGCAGGTGACGACATTCTTGAAGCAGTTGATTTCAACGCAGCACAAAACAAAATTGCCTATGCTGGTATCACTGACACAGTAATTACAAAGGTAATGATTGCGGTAACAGACGTGAATGGTGTTTTAGACGTTACTTTTGGTGGTGACGGAAGAGTTGCTATTGACGCAGATGCCGCGAACATCGGTGACATTGTCGTCAACGGTGTTGTAATGCAAGATGATGGTAAAGTTACCGTAGTAGGTACTCGTACACAAGCAGGTAACCAAGATGTTCTTGCTGTTCAAGTAAATGCCGATGGTACAGTTGACAACACTTTTGGTGTCAATGGCGTTGCCGCTTTCGCTAACCTAGAAGGTGGTGCAAACCAACAAGACCAAGGTAACTCTGCTGTTTTAAGTGGTGGTAATATCGTCATTGGACGTTCAGGTACTTTTGACGGTGCTACATTCAGAGCTGGTATTTTAATCATCGACAATACAGGTGCCGTAGTAAGTAACTTTTCTAGTGGAGCCGACAATTCCACGTGCCTAAACGCAACGGTTGACGGTAATGGAAAACTTATTGGTGTTGGTGCTCGTGCCGCAGGTTCGCAAGTTTTCAGATTAAACGCCGATGGTACAGCCGACGCTACATTTGATGGAGTTGATGGCATCATTGAAGTAGCGGGTAGTGATTTTGTTTCTGTGGTAACAGACGCAGCCAATAATGTGATCATTGCAGGTCGCGATCAAGCAACTACAGACACTTTCCTTACCAGAAGATTGGATGTTGGTGGTGCGATAGACGCTGCTTTCAACGGTGGTGCAGACCTAGTATTTGAACCTAAAGTAGGTGGCGACAACCAGTTTGGTACAGACGTTTTTCTACGTGGTACACAAATTGTAGTCGTTGGTGGTGGTGCTGCTGGTGGAGATGTATTTGGCTTCGTTACTATTCTAGACGCTGCAGGTAACATAGTCAGCACTTTTGAATCAGAAGGTATACTTGATGATGACGTCATCAATGAAGACTTCAAGGAAGGCTTTGTTGAGCCCGCTTCTAACCGTGTTGTCGCAGTAGGACAAGCTGTTGAAGATGGTCAAAATACATTTGACGGCGTAGGTATACGCGTGATCGACTAACTTTATACCAAATAAATTAAGTGATACTTTTTCAAGTATCACTTAATACAAACCTTAGAACATCGCCATCTGTTCGTCAGACTCATTCTGTTCCTTGTCCTTATCCTTCTCTTTTTCTTCCTCTTCCAACTTCTGCTGCTGCTCTTTTGCTAACAACTGTTTTCCCTGTTCTTCCTCCAGAGGCTGTATTTTCAGTAATTGATATGTACTTAAACGGTTTCCTGTGGCTTTCCATCCCTTAATGGCAATAAATTCCACCAAGTCAATCACCTCATCTACAAGTTTACGTGGACGCTTGCGCATATAACTCACCTGTACATAAGGATGTGGCTGTGTAAATATGTGCAGTAAACGCGATTCACTATGAGTGGTGGTGATTTGCAGTAGTTTTCCAGAATGTTCCTCTTCGAGCTTGAAACGCTTCACGAATATTTGCTTCTTGTTTCCGTCGTGGTGAATGACTGTAAGCGGGTTTGCTGGGTTAAATTTTTCGATTAAGTATACGTCTTTGTACTGAAAGTCTAGTTGATAAGGAGAGATTTCGACACAGCCATTGTTGTAAAAAATAAGTAGTAGATCTTCGGCCAAAAATTCTCCCAAAAAATCGCCACGTTCTTCGTTGTTTACCTGACCAATGGGTTCATCAAACCACAGCTTTGTCGGTCCAAAAGTCGATTTTCCTTGGCTCTTTTGCGTCACGCGGGTGACAGGATATTTTGTCACCAAATTTCCATTAGCACTGCGACCCTTTACCGCCAATTCCTCGAACTCAAAATCAATTGTCTTATTGCGCGCTGTTGCCTTGGGGTGCAAATGCAAAGTAACCGTTTCGGTTTCGCCATTGGGATTCACGGTAAAATACAACACGCGAGAGCCTTTGGTTCCTTTAGTAAGGTCATATTCCTTGTCGCGGGTAATGGCCGTTACATTGAAGCGTTTTGCTAAAATACGCCCGCCGGTACCATCGCGATACACCATGTTATAGACACGACGTTCGTCGTTCTTTTTCCACACGTCAATATGGATAATATCTTTACCAACAAAAACCTTATCGGTAATGCGTACTACCTTAAAAATACCGTTTTTCAAAAACACAATGATGTCGTCAATGTCAGAGCATTCACAAACAAACTCATCTTTTTTGAGTGACGTCCCTAAAAAACCGTCTTTGCGATTTACATACAGTTTTTGGTTGGCCACCGCCACTTGTGCCGCTTCAATCGTGCTAAAACTCTGCATAATCGTCTTGCGTTCGCGACCTTTACCGTATTTTTTCTTCAACGACTGGAAGTAACGAATGGCGTAATTTTTTAAATTGCGTAAATGACGCTCTATTTTTTCAATTTCGGTTTCTAGACTACGAATTTGCTCTTCGGCTTTGGTATGATTGAATTTTGATATACGCTTTATTTTTATTTCGGTGAGTTTCACAATATCATCATTGGTAATCGGCTTATGTAACTGATCACTAAATGGTTGTAAAGCGTTTTTAATACAAGAAATTACTTCTTCCCAGGTTTCGCATTCTTCAATTTTGCGGTATATCTTTTTCTCGATAAAGAATTTCTCTAACGACGCAAAGTGCCACTTTTTCTGCAACTCTTTCAAAGAAACCTGTAGTTCTTTCTTGAGAATTTGCACCGTGTGGTTTGTCGACTTTTCAAGTAAATCTTCCACACTCAAAAATAGAGGCTTGTCTTCGTATATGATACAGCAGTTGGGGGAAATAGAAACTTCGCAATTGGTAAAAGCATACAAAGCATCCACCATAATCTGCGGTGCAATGCCCGAAGGAAGTTCGACAAGTATTTCCAACTCTCGTGCGGTATTATCGATAATTTTTTTTATCTTAATTTTACCGTTGTCATTGGCTTTAACGATCGAATCAATCAAAGAAGATGTGGTAATTCCATAAGGGATACTGCGTATCGCCAAGGTTCTTTGATCCACAACATCAATGTCGGCACGTACGCGAATTTTTCCACCTTTTTGTCCACCATTGTAATTGCTAAAATCAGCTTTTCCTCCATGAGGAAAATCAGGAAAAATTTGTACTTTTTGTCCGCGAAGAATATTGCAACTCGCATCGAGTAGTTCATTAAAATTATGCGGCATAATTTTGGTGGCCAGCCCTACTGCAATCCCTTCAACGCCTTGTGCCAAAAGTAAAGGAAACTTCACCGGAAGATTGATCGGCTCTTTACGTCGTCCATCATAGGAAACCTGCCATGAGGTTACACTGGAGTTAAACATCACTTCTTTGGCAAAAGGAGTCAAACGCGCTTCGATATAACGTGCGGCAGCCGCAGGATCTCCAGTACGTGTATCTCCCCAGTTTCCTTGAGGATCAACAAGAAGAGTTTTCTGACCAATATTTACAAGCGCATCATTGATTGCAGCATCTCCATGAGGATGGTACTGCATGGTGTGCCCAATAATATTTGCCACTTTATGATAGCGACCATCGTCAATTTCATTCATTGAGTGTAGAATACGTCTTTGTACAGGCTTGAGACCATCTTCAAGAGAAGGAACCGCACGTTCTAAGATCACATATGAAGCATAGTCCAAAAACCAATTCTCGTACATATTCTCTAAATGCGATTTAGGTGGTATAAAATTTTGTGGGGCCTCACTCTCATTTTGTGGCTCATTCTCATTTGTTTTCGCTTCGTCTTCATTAGGTATTGGTTCGTTTTCATTAGACATTGGCCACATCCTTTTCTACTTTTAGGTTATCGATAATAAAACGCTGGCGATTCGGGGTATTTTTCCCCATATAGTAGTCAAGGGTTTTGTCAACAGGAGTATTGTGGTTTAAGATAACAGGCTCTAAGCGCATATCTTCACCGATAAAACGCGAAAATTCATTGGGTGAAATTTCTCCCAAACCTTTGAAACGCGTAATTTCAGATTGCTTCCCGAGTTTTTTAAGCGCTTGTTGTTTTTCACTTTCACTATAGCAGTAAATGGTTTGCTTTTTGTTGCGTACGCGAAACAAAGGTGTTTGCAGAATATACAAGTGACCATTGCGTACCAATTCTGGAAAAAATTGCAGAAAAAAAGTGAGTATGAGAAGACGAATGTGCATACCATCGACATCAGCATCTGTGGCAATCACCACGTTGTTGTAACGCAAATCTTCAATGCTCTCTTCAATATTAAGTGCATGTTGCAACAAGTTAAACTCTTCGTTTTGGTATACAATTTTTTTGGTCAAATTGTAGCAATTGAGAGGCTTCCCACGCAAACTGAAAACTGCCTGAGTTTGAATATCACGCGCTTTGGTAATCGAACCACTCGCCGAATCCCCCTCGGTGATGAAAATGGTGGTGTCGTAACGCCTGTCTCCACGGCGGTTATTTAAATGCACCTTACAATCGCGTAGTTTTTTATTATGCAAGTTGGCTTTTTTTGCTCTTTGATTTGCCAGTTTGCGAATACCCGCCATTTCCTTTCGTTCACGCTCTGACTGCATGATTCTTTTCAATAAACTATCTGCTGTTTCTTTATTTTTGTGCAGATAGTCATCAAGTCTTTTCTTCAGGAAATCGTTAACAAAAACACGTATACTCGCGCCCTTCGGGGCAATTGTCAAAGAACCAAGTTTTGTTTTTGTTTGTGATTCAAATACCGGATCTTGAACACGTATACTTACCGCTGCTGTAATTGCTTGACGCACATCAGAAGGATCAAAATCTTTTTTGTAAAAGTCGCGCACTGTCTTCAACAATGCCTCGCGAAACGCCGACAGATGTGTTCCCCCTTGTGTCGTATACTGGCCGTTGACAAAAGTATAATATTGTTCTCCGTAATGACTACCGTGTGTCATGGCGATTTCGATATCATCACCTTGCAAATGAATAATAGGGTAACGATGGGTTTCCACCTCGGTTTTTTTGGTCAATAAATCAAATAAACCTTTTTTCGAATGATATTTTTCACCATTGAATAAAATGCTTAATCCTGCGTTTAAATACGCGTAATTCCATAGCAGTCCATCGAGATGCTCGGGAATAAAACGAAAGTTTTTGAATATTTCGTTATCAGGGATGAAGGTGATTTGTGTACCATTCGCTTCCGTTGTTTTGGTTTTCGGAGGGTCGCTAATGAGTTGACCGCGGTGAAATTCCGCCATTTTTTCCTTACCGTCGCGAATAGAACGCACACAAAAGTAGCTAGATAGCGCATTGACCGCTTTTGTTCCCACTCCATTCAGTCCTACGGATTTTTGAAACGCTTTTGAGTCGTATTTCCCACCTGTGTTTATTTTGGCCACGCAATCGACGACTTTTCCTAGAGGAATTCCACGCCCATAATCGCGCACAATGACTTTTTCATCGGAAATAGTTACTTCAATCTTGGTTCCGTGTCCCATCATGTATTCGTCAATACAGTTGTCTATCACTTCTTTTACTAGGACATATATACCATCATCGGGGGAAGAACCACTTCCTAATTTGCCAATGTACATTCCTGGACGCATGCGAATGTGTTCGCGCCAGTCTAAGGAACGAATATTCTCTTCTGTATATTTGACTTCCATAATACCACATTCCATTAAATAAAAACGATTCTAACGTTTTGGTAGAACCAGCGTAAAATAAACTAGGCGGCACTACGCCGCCTAATAAGCTCTATAAAACTAATACAATTTAGGTCAAATTTTGTGACCACTTAATCATACAATAATGTACGTAAAAATGCAAGTTTCTAATACGGTTTAACTACGGATTAATCATTTTTTTCGCATAAGCGATAAACGAAGGAATCCTCATATCTTGACCGTTATTATACACAATGTCCTGATTATTGGAAACGCAAACCGTTCGCCCACCTGCTTCGCGAAGTATGATATCCGCTGCCGCAATATCCCATTCCATCACAGGTGACAGACGAGGATAGAGATGAGCTTCCCCTTCGGCCAAAAGCATAAACTTCAGAGAGGATCCCTTTGCCAAGGTCTGCGGATTGTTTAATTTTGCAATATACTCTTTTGTTTCTTCGTTTAAGTTTGACCGCGAACAAACAACACTTAAGTTTTCATCGCTCATTTTAAATTCTTCACAGCACAGTTTTTGAACCCCATCTTCTCCCTCACAATAAGCGCCTTCGTTTAACTGTGCCCAATACGTCTTTCCCGAAACGGGAATATGTATAACTCCCAATATGGGCGAACCTTGCTCAATCAAAGCAATATTGACCGTAAATTCGCCATTTTTTTTGACGAACTCTTTTGTACCATCTAGTGGATCGACTAACCAAAATCGCGTATATTTTTTGCGTACTTCATAATCGACGGCTTCATTTTCTTCACTCACAATTGGTATGTCAGCGTAGTTCTCTTGCAATTCTTTCACAATATAATCATTTGATAAGCGGTCGGCTTTTGTCAAAGGGCTACTATCTTCTTTTGTTTCGACAGCAAAGTCTTCACTATTGTACACTTTCAAAATTTGTTGTGCAGCACCAATTGCAATTTTTTTTATCAACTCTATATCTACTGAACTCATCGCGATTTTTTCCTAAAATTTTTTCGTTGTTCTTTTAGTTTTTCTTTCACATGGGACGAAACTTTCTCCACCGCCGCCGAAAAAGCAACGGAGGATATGTCATTTAAATTTTTTTCCATAAAATCTAAGGTTGCTTCTGGATATACATTTCCCACTTCGCGCAACGTCCATCCAACGCCTTTTTGTACATAATAGTCTGTATCCTTCAACAACTTCTTCACCAAGGAGAAGATCTTCGTTTTGGCGATTACCTTTTGCCGCAAGGTACTATAAAATATCAAACTAACAACAGACTGCCGACGAAACCATGGATTTTTTGCGCTATTCCACTCTTTTAACACAGGATATACCTTCTTTGGATTCTGTTCCAGCAAATGTGAATAAAAACGTGATAAGCGATCAGAGTGCTCCCAGTTATCTACCCCATCCAACCATGAAGAAAACAAAGACCAATGCTCATCATAGTTGATTTCATTCATTTTTTTTTCGTAATAGAGTATTGCCTGTATTTTTACATCAAAAACGCTAGATTTATTCCATATATAGTCCCAAATCTTCATGATTTCTCGTGGCTTCTTGTCGTAAAATGAAAACGACTTATTGATTTTTTTTAACTCGGGAACTGTCAAACCAATCACCGTTAATTGCGTGTTGTATATAGATTTTCTTTTCTGAGCTTGCGCATCAGGCACAGATTTTACCCCACACACCTTAGTGTAAACTTCGGTTAAATATTTTTTACTCATTTTGAACCTGAAATAAAGATTTAGATACCGTAGCGCATACTATTTTCGCTACTTGGGCATAATTACAAACTATTAGTTACGGATAAGTTACCATCTTAACACATCGTATTTTTTACTCAAGATGTAAATTCTTCGCTATTAAAAAAGCGAAATAAAACAGCAGATAATATTCCACCGGCAAGTGGTCCAACGATATAAATATATAAATTTCCCCATGATGCACCGTTATTCAATGCGTCCATAAAAATAGGCCCCAAACCAACCGCCGGGTTAAAAACAGCTCCAGAAATTTTTCCCACACAAAGAGCCCCGGCCGTTACAGTAAGTCCAATGGCTAAACCATAAATATAATTTCCATCCAGTTTTTTTGTTGTTGCGACATTCAAAATGACTGTTACGAGTAAAAAAGTAAATAAAATCTCTGCAACCATCGCTTGAGAAACAGTTACTTCAGCTCCCGGCTTAGGCACAAATGCTTTCCCCGTCATATAGTAACATATTGCTGCGGCAACAAAAGCACCGGTAACCTGTGCCAAAATATACAAAACGATATCTTTTATCTGTAATTTTTTACTGCGCATCCATATTGCAATTGTCACAGCAGGGTTATAGTGGGCCCCGGATATATATGCCCCCATATAGATAAGCGCTGTTAACATTGCTCCTATCGCCCAAGGATCTCCCGTTAATCCAATTGCCAAAACTAAAAACATCGTACCAATAAATTCCATTGCGTAACTTCGCATGCTTTCTCCTATCAAAATCGATTCCACTTTACCGTAGCAAAAGTGTCGTAAAATGCAATGACTTTTTTACCATATAACACCAGTACTGCTGAGGTAAGATACAAAAACGTAAGAATCACATTGATGCTCAGTTCAAGTTATTGTAAAATTACCGAAAAATACAAATACGTTAGTTTCACTTACCGCGCTAGGAGAAAACATGGCGGAAAAAATAGTAGATACCTTGATAATTGGTGGTGGCCCTGGAGGCTATGTTGCCGCAATTCGCCTTGGGCAACTGGGTGTCAAAACGTTGGTCGTGGACAAAGACCGGGCTTTTGGTGGAGTTTGCCTCAACTGGGGATGCATACCATCAAAATCATTAATTCAAATGGCAGGCGCCTACGATAAGGCACAAAATCTCTATCCTAAAATGGGGGTAATGGTAGACAGCGTCTCGGTCGATTGGCCGAAAACCCAACAGTGGAAAAATTCCATCATACAGACTTTAACAAAGGGAATTTCAGGGTTACTAAAAGGCAATGGGGTTGACCAAATATTGGGAACAGCCACATTAACATCTGCTTTTAGTGCCGAAATTGAGGCACAAGATGGTGAAAAGCACAGCGTAAAGTTTAAAAATGCCATTATCGCCACAGGCTCAAGACCACGAACAATACCCGGATTTGAGTTTGACCACGAGAGCATTTTAGACTCCACAGATCTTTTAGAACTTATGGAAATACCCAAGTCACTTATTTTAATTGGCGGCGGAGTCATCGGCCTGGAGTTGGGTACCGTATACGCAAAACTAGGTGCAAAACTAACGGTGATCGAAGTGATGGATCAACTTCTACCCAATATTGTTTCAAAAGATGTTGCGAACGTTGTACATAAGAAGTTGAAGAAAAAAGGTGCGGACATTCATCTCAACGCCCGTGCGAAATCGTGGAAAAAAGTAGGAAAACAAGTCGAGGTTACCTTCGAGTGTGATGGAAAAGAGCACACAGCTCAAGCCGATTTTATTAGTGTTGCTGTAGGACGTAGCGCAAATGTAGACTCGTTTGGCGCGGAAAAAGCAGGCATTACTATCGAAAATGGCTTTATCAAAGTCGACGACCAATTGCGCACCAGCCAAAAACACATTTTTGCGATAGGTGACGTAGTTGGCCAACCAATGTTAGCTCACAAAGCTTCCAAGGAAGGTGAAATTGCCGCAGAAAATATTCATGGCGAAAACTACTCCACCGACGACATTCAGGCAATTCCAAGTATCATATTTACTGATCCAGAAATAGCAACCGTCGGTGTCATCGAAGACAAGGCACAAAAAGACGGCTTATCATTCAAAACAGGCAAATTTCCTTACGCCGCTTCCGGACGAGCGCGATCTACAGGTGAAACAGATGGTTTTGTAAAAGTAATTGCCGAACAGGAAAGCGAAATAGTTTTGGGAGTAGAAATGGTCGGAGGTCATGCTTCAGATCTAATTGCAGAAGCGGGATTGGCCATTGAAATGACCGCAGAGCTAGACGATCTATCTCTAACCGTACACCCTCACCCAACACTGGGAGAACTTATCATGGAAGCTGCGAAGGTTGCCAAAGGCGAACCGATACACACGCTTCCTAAAAAATAACACGCATAAAATTTTATATTTAATAAAATGCGTTACAGGGCGGACCTCATGTCCGTCCATTCTCTCAAATACCGTTAGACTATAGAGAAACGAGGAAAAAATGCAACCCACAACTATTCTCAATTATTGGTTTGGAGAAACAATACAAGACGCAGAAAATACCGCTAGCGACAAGCAACCACTTTGGTTTACAGGTAGTAAAGACATTGACAGTGAAATTACGGAAAAGTTCGGCAGCGCACTTGAAGACGCTAAAAATGGAAAATTCAATGATTGGGAAAATACACCTCAAAACAGACTAGCACTTATTATTTTGTTAGATCAATTTTCCCGTAACATCTATCGCAACACGCCGCGCATGTACGAAAGTGATCCACAGTCTTTGCAACTCTGTCTGGCGGGAATCGAACAAAAAGTCGATGATGAACTGTTTCCCATCCACCGCCAGTTTTTTTACATGCCCTTACAACATGCCGAAGACTTACAGTTGCAAGAAAAGTCCGTTCAAATGTACACAAAAACTTGGGAAGAAGCCCCCGAATCGACAAAAGAGTACTTCGCGCAAACAGTGACATATGCGAAAAAGCACCATGACGTCATTGCAATGTTCGGACGATTCCCACATCGCAATGCTATTTTACAAAGAGAATCCACCAAAGAAGAAAAAGAGTTTTTGCAAACTCCTGGCAGTTCTTTTTAAATAGGCAGCGTTTCGCTTACTATAAGGTTCATTTATACAAGCCACAATAATTTTTTATATTGCCCTACCGCATAATTTAGTACAATATTAAGTGTATTACGTACACAAACCATTTAAATCAACAACTTAC
The DNA here is from genome assembly GCF_009002475.1 of Candidatus Uabimicrobium amorphum. Taxonomy (GTDB): domain Bacteria; phylum Planctomycetota; class Uabimicrobiia; order Uabimicrobiales; family Uabimicrobiaceae; genus Uabimicrobium; species Uabimicrobium amorphum. The sequence goes on along the minus strand of NZ_AP019860.1, from coordinate 4,398,724 downwards.
AGGAGTTTTACATGAAATTTCTAACACTTTTCGCTGTGATTGCAATGATCTTTGCAGTTGCCCCAACAGCTGATGACTATAACATTGATGCATCTCACTCAGCAATGGCGTTTAAAGTACAACACTTTGGTGCAGGCTATACCCACGGAAGATTCAATGATTTTGGTGGCAGCGTTACTTTTGATGCCAAAGACGACAGCAAAAATTCTATTTCTATCAACATAAAAGCCAAAAGTATAGATTCTGGTAACGCAAAACGCGATGATCACCTACGCGGTAAAGATTTCTTTTTTGCAAAGAAGTACAAAACTTTGACTTTCAAAAGCACCTCTTTCAAGAGAAAAGCTGGTTCTAAAAACGAATACGAAGTTAAAGGTGTTTTGAAAATGCATGGTAAGAAAAAAGAAATTACCGTAAATGCTAAATTCCTAGGCGAAGGTAGTGATCCTTGGGGTAACTATCGTTGTGGACTAAGCTGCAACTTCACTGTTAAGAGAAGTGATTTTGGTATGAAGTATATGCCAAACGGTATCGCAGACGAAGTTCATATTACCGCAGATGTGGAAGGCGTTCGCAAGAAGTAGATTATGAATCCTGAATTTTTAAAAATGCAACTCTTTGGTGCGGTAATTCCCGCAACTATTTGTGCGATAGTTGTTCTTGTCTTTGCTCGTCCGTGGCGCAAAGACATCGACAGCCTAAACAACAAACCGTACTGGAGTATGGCGCTCGGGATGGCCGCAGGGTATATCTTCGCCTATTGGGCAATTGTGGGAGAAATTCCCTCTTTCCCTGTAGATGTAGAAGAATATGATTCCGATAGCTGGCTAATTTATATCCCATTTGTTCTAACATTACTTGCATTTGCACACAACTTCACGGATACGACAATAAGCAAAGGACTGTTTATTGCCATAAGCGCAATGCTAAGTGCATGGCTTATTGTTCCCGAATGGATCGTTGATGAAGGTGAAAGTAGCGCTTTACTTTGGTATTGGCGCTTGGGATTCACGGCAACAGCGGTGGTAATGTTCACCGCCTTAGAGAAACTCACAAACGTGACAAAAGGTCGCACATTCTCGTTGCTTTCCTTTTTCCTTGCTACCGCGGCAAGTGGAGTACTTGTACTATCCGCAAATGCCAAAATGGGACAACTGTGTGGTGCAATTGCCGCGATGTCCATGGCTATGTTTGTGCTATCTATTGTCTTCAAAAATATATCTTGGGCAAGTAGTGGAAACTATTTTCTAGCTATAGTACTCACAGGTTTACTTGTCAATGGTTATTTATCCGGAGAGGCCCCCCTAATATCTTTTGCGCTCATCGCAATTGCGCCTATTTTTTGCTGGGGTGCTCAAATAAAAGCCATTCAAAAATTTCCACCGATTGCCATTGGAGTTGCGCAAATTTTATTTGCATTTATACCTATTATTACCGCTTTACTTATCGCTTTTCAATATTACGTTGATTGATAAGTACAAGAGTTTTTTCGTGACATCCCACACCCTGTGTAGGGTGTCACACTTCAACTTAACCAGAAAATTTTATGCAACACGTCCCATGAAAACTCTCACCTCGGAAATGCCTTTTTAATCCTGTACATCCTGTTAATCCTGTCACAATTCCCCCATAAGCATACGAATTACTTGCAAAATAACTTTGTAGTTTATATTGAAAACATTTATAATATTTTAAAGATCATTTTGTTATGTAGTTGCAAAAAACAAATATCATCCTTTTCACAGAGGTAACATGGACATCTCTACGCAAATTTTGCAAAAAATACGCAATAAAACCACTCTATTTTTTTGTGGAGCAGGTATAAGTTTAGAACCTCCAGCAGGTCTACCTGATTGGAAAAAATTACGCGATTTCACTCTGGAATCTATCACCAAAAAAAATGAACTACTTTCTTTACACTTACCTTCTCTAATAGAAACCCCAATGATCGCTGATCCTGGAGAAAAAGGCATCACCCCCGAAGTTGTCGCTTCAGAAATAATGGCGAATTGCAGCGGGTATTTCGAATCGTTTCGCGCTTTAAAAGATGGCAAACCCAATATAAATCACATATATTTAGCCAAAATGGCACGCGCGGGTTTTATTCGTTATATCATCACCACCAATTTTGATACCTTTATCGAAGATGCCCTACACAAAGAAAATGTACCATTCTTTGTTTGTCGTACAGATGAAGAATTCGCAAAATTTGACGAACAGCAGCAAACCGTTGTCCTCAAACTTCACGGTTGTCTTTCATTACCCAAAACCATTACCTCAACGGTGGAACAAGAAGCGGTAGGATTATCTTTTGAGAAAAAACAAGCCATTCGTACACTTCTTGGTCATTATCACTTTTTGTTTTGGGGGTACAGTGGTGCCGACCTAAAGATAGATCTCGATTATTTAGAACATGTATCTTGTAAAGATCGCGCCAAAGGATTCTACTGGCATTTCATCGAAAAAGGTGACTTTGTCGAAAAAGTGAATACAAATGTCGAAAAATTAGTTGATATTTATGGTCACAGAGGAAACACAATTCATGGCTTATTTCCTGATATATTTCGCGAACTTTTTCCAGAAGAAGAAATGGTAAGCATTGATTGTAGCTATGAAGAACAACAAGAATGGCAACAACAAAAAAACCAAAAATGTAAAAAAGAACTCGATGAATGGTCAAACGAACATCTTACGGAATCACAAGCCTGTACAATTGTGGGTAACCTTCTATATCACAATGGAAAACTGCAAGAAGCCTTTGACTGTTACGCACGAGGCATTGATGTTTGTCAAGAACAACAAGACCAAAGTGGACTAGCGGTGTCTTTAAGTAATTGCGGTAGTATTTACCGTATATGGGGAGAATATGAAGAAGCGTTAAGTCACTACCAAAGGGCAGAAAAAATTGCTCGTTCACGGCAAGATTATGAGAAACTATGCATTTATCTCAACAACATCGGTAAAGTTTATCGCGTTCAGGGAAATTATGCGCAAGCCGCTTCTTACTACAAAGACGCAGCAAAACTCAGTAAGCAAATCGGCAACCAACAAAGCGAAGGAGTCGCGCTCAACAATTTAGGCATGGCTCATTTTTACATGGAAGACTACGAAAAAGCACAATTGTGCTATGAAAGATCGTTGTTGATTTCCAAAAAGGTAGGCGACAAACAAACCACTTGTGCACAACTCAACAATATCGGAAATATTTATGGTCGTATGCAAAATAGCCAAAAATCGTTAGAGTATTATTCTCAGGCGTTAGAAATAGCATTGGCCTTGGGAGATAAAAATAGTCTGATCGTTTGCTGGAACAACTTAGGAGTAACAAGTCGCCTTCTCGAAAAATACTCACAGGCGAAAGAGTACTTTCTAAAATCTTTACAAGCGTCACAGCTTATTGGAGACCTAATAAACGCCGCGACCACAAGCAAGAACTTGGCTATTTTAAATGAAATGGAAGGCAAATATTCTCAGGCAATAGACTTCTATGAAATGAGTGTGGGTTATTTCCGCAGCTTACAAGACACAGAACAAATAAACAAAATTCAAAACCGTATTTCTAAATTGCATCTAAAAGAAGATGAGTTAGAAATACAAATGCCGAGTAGTATTTTACAAGCCGAAGAACCTCCTCTATCCAATGATGAAATTCTATCGTTATTACAAATTGGAGAAGAAGACCTACAACAATTGGTTGCCGAAGGAAAAATTTTCGCCGGCGCTACAAAATCAGACGTGGAAAATCTTCGCGAAGAACTGATGTTAGAACAAACGGTTGTTATTCCGGTTATGAACGTAAATGCCTCAAAGACCAACGTTGATCCAAACCAACAACAAAAAGCCCAAGACAAGGCGATGAACGAGCTACAAATTGAAAAAAACGAATTGAACACTCTCATCCAACAAGGCAAACTTTCCCAAGCTCCTACAATTCGAGAAATCGAAAACGTCAAAGACGAGCGCATGATGCAGGCCACCATCGTCATGAACTCTCCTATAAGCCCCATAAATAAAGGTGAGGAAAAAATAACATTCTCAAGAGCCTTAATGGAATTGCAAATGGAAGAAGAGGAGTTAGAAAAGTTCATCGAATCAGGGGAAATATCAGCTGTAAAGCAAGGGGAAGAAATATTAATTCCCAAACAAGAGATTGATAATCTAAGAACATCTGCAATGGTAGAGCCAACTATCATCATGCCGACAACGCAAGAACTCGTAGATGAGAATTTGGCCATTATTCCAGAATTCCATCCTGACCAGCAGCAAAAAGCACAAGACAAGGCGATGAACGAACTACAAATCGACCAAAAAGAATTGGACAAACTTATTAGATCAGGGAAACTATCACAAACACCAACCCTACAAGAAATTAGCGGTTTAAAAGACGAACGCATGATGGAACAAACCGTAATCATGAACGCCCCTAATCTAAAAAAAGAACGCCAGACATTGAAAAACCTCTTCGAAACAATCAGTACCCCTGCCTTGGAAGAAATGGATGAAAGTATACACCCTATTTTTGTGGTCAACTCAGAGGAAAACAGCGAAGATCCGGAGAAACTGAGACAACGCGCCATGAACGAACTACAAATTGACGAAGAGCAACTAGAACAAATGATTGTTAGAGGAGAAATATCGGCAACTCCAAGTATAAAAGAAATACAAAACCTAAAAAATGATAGGATGGCGCAAAAAACAATGCAAATGGCTTCCTTTCATCTAAAAGAGGATCCCCCCTCAGATCTACAAATTTTATCTTCTCCGGAAAGACCTCGTATGGCAAGTCAAATGCAATCCATGAGTTTAGAGTTTCCTCCAAAACGCGAAAGACCACGAATGGAAACGCAAAGAGGGTCAGCCGAAATTATACTTCCTTTTGAAGATGATCCACTAGAATAATTTTCTGCATAGAGAAACAACCATCGAGTAGTATAATAGATACAATGATAATTATTATTTTATTCTCAGAAAGGAATACGAGATCGAAAAGGAATCGAACATGCCCCTTGTATAAATGAAACGTCGATTCCTAAGCAGCTTATAAAAGTAGGTACTCGTAGTAGACTGATGAATACGGAAAGAACATATACTTTTTTAGTAGTAGAAGATGATTCCCTATCTCGTAATTTAATACGACTAATTATTGAGGAACTTGGGCATAAAGTTCTAGAAGCTAAAAGCGGAGACGCTGCTCTAGAAGCTTTTGAAATTGCAGCCCCAGATATCGTTCTTCTAGATATCAACATCGGAGATCCCGATGGTTTTGAGGTATGCAAAAAGATACGTGAAACATATCCTGATTTAGGTGTCACAATCGTTTTTTTAACGGGAATGTCCAGTGAAGAGCACGTAATAAAAGCCTTGGATGAAGGAGGGGACGATTACATAAAGAAACCTTTTAGTGCCAACGAACTCTCTGCTCGCTTAACGGCTCACATAAAAAGACTAGAAAGACAAAGCCAAAAACCCAAGTGGGCAGATGGCAATAATTTTACGATAGGCTCGACCTTGAGAAGTCAACAAGACGAGTATATTCTAGACAGTCGCTTGGCCCAAGGAGGCATGGGAGTTATCTTTGCCGGGCATCGTAAATCCGACAATATGCGTGTGGCAATCAAGACACTCAATGCTGACAATATCAAGCATTGCTCTGACATCCAACGCTTCTTACGCGAAATAGAGCTATCGATACAACTAAATCATGAAAATTTAGTTCAAAGTTTAGACTTTATCAAGACGCCCAATTACGTATGCTATGTGATGGAATACATTGACGGCAAACCAATTGATGAACTAATGCTCACCGGTTTTATATCGATAAAGACATCCATAAATATCGTTAGACAAGTAGCACAAGGATTGGAATATCTTCATTCTCAAGGATTGGTGCATAGAGATATTAAACCAGCGAATATATTGGTAACAAGTAACGATCGCGTGGTTCTTGTCGATTTAGGACTTGTCAAGAAAAGTCGCCAAAATAGTCAACTGACAACACAAGGAATTATAATCGGAACGCCTGACTATCTGTCACCTGAGCAGGTAAGAGAAAAAGAGGTAACCATTTGTAGTGATATTTATAGTTTGGGTGTGACGTGGTATTATATGATATCGGGTCTTTTGCCATTTGAAGCTACATCAACAAACGAGCTAATGGTAGCGCGACTTTACTATGATCCTAAACCTCTAAATATTGATGGCCGCGTTTGGGCTGTTATCAAAAAAATGTTAGAAAAGGATATCGAAAATCGCTATGCTACCCCTACGGAGTTATTGAGAGATCTAAATGCTTTATGATGACTCCTCGTCTCCATTATTTCCGCCCGCTAAATCGTGAATATTTGCATCAACAATAGTTTCGTCCATGGAACTTTGAATTCGTTCAGTTTCTTTATTTGGTAAATCATCTTTGTTGTCTGTTTTTTCTTCCTTTACTGCGGGCTCTTCAATTAAAGTTTCCATGTCTTCGTATTTTTTGTTTTCCGCATCTTCATCTATAAAGTGGGCGACAACAATAGTGATATTATCTGTTCCACCTTCTTCTTTTGCTAGTTCAACTAAGTTTTTACAAATATCTTCTGCATTGGTATTCAAGTCCATCAGACAGTTAATTTCTTTATCGGTAACATGCTTATTCAAACCATCGCTACACAATAAAATCATATCACCATGCTGCAATTCTAGTTTACAAATATCAGTGGCCAACTCAGAACTATTACCACCGATGGCGTTCCACAGTAAATTTCCCCATTGCACATTTTCAGCTTTTTCTTCTGTAATAACACCATTTTCGACGAGTTGTTGTACCACAGTGTGATCTGTAGTAACTTGCTTTAAATCAGATTTCCTCTTGAGGTAACATCTACTGTCTCCAGCATGAACGACATATAACCTTGGCCATGTAGCGCAAGCCATCGTTAGTGTAGTTCCCATGCCTTGTAAATCGGGGAATTGTTCGGTAGCTTCTTGAATCTTATCCTGGCAATGAAGAATTGCTTTTTTCAATTCATCTTGGAAATCAGCATCTTTCGATTCATCCAAGAATAAAGACCATTGCATACCGCGTAATATGTACTCAACAACTGTTTCTACCGCGATTGCACTTGCTTGCTCTCCAGCAACAGCTCCTCCCATACCATCGGCAACAACAAAAAGTTTTCCATAAACGCGTTCAAGCTGTGGATTATTTTCGTTATGAAGACTTGAATGGGAAAAAGACATTTTTTTTGCTAGGTCGGCTATTACAAATTGATCTTCATTACCTTTGCGAATATTTCCAACGTCGCTAACACCATAACAATCTATACGCACTGCCATAGTGGTATTTCTCCAAATACAACACTTTACGACTGTATGAGTCGTACACTTTACATTTTGTTTTAAAGTAAGTGTTTGCCTAATGTTTTATGAACACGATGTCTAAACATCTAAACTCTATAGTTAACTACATGCCTCTTTTTCTGCTAAGAATCTAACCCCAAGCAGATATTTGATCAAAACTATGCCACTCAAAGTGATTATTCTAACGCGTAATGGCATGATCTTCAAGAATTAAAAATAAACCTTGCTAAAAAGATGAAAAATTAGGGCGTATCATCAATTAAATAAACTTTAATTGATCGCACACCCTAAGCTGTCACTGCTTTATTGCTGAACAAGATGCCCATCGACAACAAGAGTTGCTCCACCTTCACCCTTAGCGTTTACCGAATACTTCAAACTCACTTCCTGATCAAGGCCATTTTCGCGAAGTATTTGATGGATCGCATGTAGACGATTGGCGATAATTGCTTTCACTTTATCACTCACTGTTCCTTTTTCGCTTTCATCTTGCTCCAAAGTTAATTTTTTCTTTTCTGCCATTGCTGTTACAGAAGATCCCTTACTACTATCCGCCTTAGTGCCTAATATATCTTCAACAATTGAAGAAGCTAGATCAAGCTTTTCATCGGAGACAAAACCTAAATTAGGAAAGTAGTTATTTGGATAACTCAGCGTTTTTGTCACAAGTTGTAAAGTACCAATAAGAAGTTCGCGATCTGCTAGTTGGAAAGAGTCGTTGTCGACCTTTTTGAAAAGACTTTCATTTGCAAGAACTTGCTCACAATATTTAGAGATATAATCAACAGATAATGTAAGAAGATTACTCACATGCAAAATCATATCACTTGCAGAAAAAATAGCCTGATCGTCACCTTGTGAGATAATTAAAGATGTCATTTGATACAAAACATGCGCTCTAAAGTCTTTAATTTTTAGAGGATGGACGTTCTCATTTGCCGTATTTAAACGCGAGGTTAAATTGAGAACAATTTTTTCCATCCATGAAGGTAAACGCCGTAATACGTTTAACATTAATTCCCGGTCAATAACCAATACTTCAATGTCCCCAAGTGCAGCAACATTCGCCGATCTCTTTTGGGCAGAAATGACCGCCATTTCCCCGACAATGTCTCCTGCACCCATTCGTGCAAAAACAACCTCTTTACCATCAATATAATCGTAAACTTTTATGTCACCGCGTAAGATCACATAGGCCTCATCACCGATGTCACCTTTTTTCATCAACATCTCGCCCGCTTTAAAATTGAGAGGCTCTCTTACGATGTCTCCTTCAAGAAAAGAATCAATATCGCGGATCATCTCGTTAACAGTTTGATAACGTTCTTCCTTTTTTACCGCCATTGATTTTTGGATAATAACTTCCAATTGGTTGGGGATTAACGCACCATTTACCGTTTGTTTTGGAGGAACGATATGCCCATTACGTACACGATTAACCAAATCTTCCAAAGAAGAACCGTCGTGAGGAAATTGCAAAGTCATCAAATGATAAAGTGTTGCTCCAAGCAAATAAACATCACTACGATAATCAACCAGGGCACTATCCCCATATGTCTGCTCCGGAGCAAAGTAACGCGGTGTACCTTGAATCATACCTTGTTGGGTGGTGGAAAAGTTTTTTTGTAAACGCATAGAATAAACGGCAGAAGTATCTGAAAAATCAGATGGAGGTGTCGAGCCGATAAATTTTGCAAGTCCCCAATCGAGAGTCAACACTTCTCCGTATTCACCAATCATGATATTTTCAGGCTTGATATCGCGGTGTATTACTTGACGCGAATGCGCAAAAGCGACCGCATCGCAAACTTTGCGAAACATAGATAATCGACGAAAAATAGAGTATTTTTTATCATAATCGTCTACTTTAGCATGTATCTTACGAATGATGCTGATCATTTCTTCCCCAGCAACTTTCTTCATTGTAAAGTATACATTGCCATCGGACAACATTCCCATATCATGAAGAGGAACGATGTTGGGGTGTTCTAGTTGCGCTGTAATCTGTCCTTCTTCGACAAAATAGTCCATATTTTTTTTATCTTCTTCGGGACCTTTGGGAAGAAGAACTTTCATCGCCAAACAACGGTTGGTATTTTTGTCGAGGACATTATAAACAATCCCCATACCACCGCGTGCAATTTCACCAATAAGGTGGTATTTCTCTTCTGGTTTGTAACGCGAAAGCATAGCGGCGATTTTACTTAAACGAATAGTACTATTACGTCCGCTCATTAACCTAGATTGCGTTTCGGAAAATACCCCATCGTCTGCTGATTCTTCACTTTCGATTCCAGGCATCTCCACATCTGAGTCCTTAGGCACTTTCATTTCGTGTTCGTCTTGTGGATTTTCGGTGTTTTCATTGTTGGTGTTGTCATTTTGATTTTCAGACATTTCTTTTCCCTTTGCAATATAGAGCTAATATCTTGCATGTTACTGCAGAAATCTACCTATTTGTGTTTTTCCAGGTAACGCACATCTTCTTCGTTGAGTAAATGCGGAGAATTTTGGCGAACAGTATTATAATCTTCAACAGCTTTTGTGTGCTTATTGTTTTTCGCATAGAGTCTGGCGCGTTCAACAAGACACAAGTTAAAAATTCTATTTGTGGAGGAAGGATTTTGGAAAAAACGAATTCCTTTAGAGAAATCGTTAAAAGCTTCACGTAAAAATCCTTGTTTTTTGTAAGCAATTCCTCTGAAGTAGAAAAAAGGAGTAAATGTATCGTTATAACTTATTGTGTATCTGAGTGTCGGATCAAGAGCTTCCGCACGTGTAAAGAACTGAATACTTTTATCCCATTGTTTTAAAAAATAGTACGCATACCCCATAGTATAGAATGCCGGGGGAAATTTGCGGTTTTTCTTTAATGTTTCGACGGAATAGGTAATCGCTTTGTTGTATTCTTCTTGATGTAAATAGCACTTCGCCAATCCATGATAGGCGCGATAGTTGGATGGACTGAGCTTAATCAAATCTTGTAATTTATTTTGCGCTTCGGTATATCGATGTTCGAGTAAATAGGTGTCACAAAGTAACAACACAATCTCGACATCGTTTTTCTGCGTAAGAAAATATTCAAAATCTTTAATGGCATTGTTGTGCATTTTAAAGTACACAAATATTTTTCCGCGTAGAAAGTATGCCAGAGATAAACTAGGATCGATAGAAATTGCTTGATTCAAGCTTTCGCGAGCTTCTCTGTATCTCTTCGCACTGATTAAGAAATAAGCTCGGTAGCAAAAAATAAGAGCCTGTTCTTTCTTGTTAACCGATTCACCAATACTTTCAACAATGTTTAAAGACTCTAGGGGTTGATTACGAATATTACAATCCATAGCTTGTAACAATGTCATCATATTTTTACTACTGTTTTGCGATAAAGACGCTCTTTGGTACTCACTTTTTAAATTTTGCAGCTTTACCAATACTTTATTGTATTTTTCTTGTAAGTCGTTATTTTGGTCTTGGTTGTTAAAGAAAAAAAACTGCAACACATTGAGTAACCCAAGCAAAATACACATGCCAATAAAAAACCATAAACGGTAACGTTGCGCTTTTTTATGAAGTAAATAAAACTTGTTTTCTTGGCGCGCAACAACAGCTTCACCATTTAAAAAACGAGCGATGTCATCGGCAAGAGCATTGGCAGAACGATAACGTTTTTGTTTATTCTTTTCCAGTGTTTTTAAACATATCGTTTGTACATCTTGTGGTATTTCACTACGATAGTTACGCGGTGGTAGTACTTCCTTATTCAAGATGCTATAAGAAACGCTAAGGGGTGTTTCACCTAAAACAACTGGTTTCCCCGTCAACATTTCGTAGAACACAGTTCCTAATCCATACACATCTGTGGCACGAGAAATACTACGATTGTCACCTTTTATTTGTTCTGGAGCCATATACTTTGGCGTACCGATAATTACACCACTTTTTGTTATATCTTGGGCCATTTTGGTATTTTTAGCCAAACCAAAATCCATGATAACCGGTCGATTGTCCTTAGTGATGATAATGTTTGAAGGCTTTATGTCGCGGTGAATAACACCTTTGTTATGTGCATAATGTAATCCCAAAGCTATTTGCTTGGTAATTTTACAGGCATCATCGATAGGCAGTGGCCCATTCTGAATGATATCCCGCAAGGAAGTACCTTGAATAAAATCCATCACGATATAGTTTAAACCAAGAGCAGTGCCTACGTCGAGAACAGCAACAATATTGGGATGTTGTAATCGCGCTGTCAATTTAGCTTCGGCAACAAATCTCTGGTGGTCTTCTTGCGAAACGACTTGCTTGTCCATGACTTTTATCGCAACAAACCGTTCTAATTTTTGGTGATAAGCGCGATAGACTCTTGCCATACCACCCTGTCCCACTTCTTCGATTACCTGGTATGGACCAATATAACTACCTTTAGGAAATATAGTTTTAAAAACTCGCGTATTTGGCAAGTTTTCAAATAGCATATCTTGCTGTTCACCAGAGAATTCGGAATTCACTTAATATCCTACCTATAACATGGGGGATTTTTGTCGACGGGAAATTGCAATAAAAATAGAAAAGCACAAATTTGTTGTTTCGCGTTTAATACGCGACCTAATACATTGACAACAAGCACTATTTTAACTTTTCCAGTTTAACAGATTGCGCAAAAAAATCCAAGAAAGAAAACAACCGTCGCGGTATAATTTATAACTCAAAAACACTGGCGAGATCACCTGTACTAAAATAGTAATTGCTGCACAAAATCCACACCTAAAACCTATAAAATGATAAAAACTAGGAATCTGAAAAGGCAGAGATATCAGAGATATCAGAGTCTGCCGCATTTCATTTTATATTAACAAAATAAAAATATTCAATAAAGCGATAAACTTTATTATTATATCTACTAGTTCGGGTGTTTTGCGCTACCAATACGAATAACAAATTGCCGTATGAAAGAGACTCTTATGGATGTGCACAAATTTTCACGTTATCGCATTGTTCAAAAATTAGGGCAAGGAGGGATGGGGATTGTTTATAAAGCCTATGACTCAAAGCTGCAACAAAACGTTGCACTTAAAGTGATTGAAAATCTCCACGATGAAAATCTCGTCAAAAGATTCATGCGCGAAGTACGTGCCATGACAAAATTAAATCACCCTAACATTATTCGCATTTACGAATACGGAGAAAAACCAACACCATTTTTTACCATGGAGCTTATAGAAGGAGTAACCCTTAAACAATTTATAGAGACCTCGCGTAATGAATGGCATAAAATCACCGAAATAGTAGAACACTTAGCCGAAGCTCTGCACGAAGCGCATAAAAACAATATTATACACCGTGATATTAAACCTTCGAATATAATGCTTACGAAGGACTTGACTCCCAAACTAATGGATTTTGGGCTGGTAAAAGACCAAAGTGCCGAAGATATAACAAAGTTGTCCAATACTGGTCATATATATGGTAGCCTTGCCTACATGTCCCCGGAACAAGTGCAAGGAGAGCCGAATACTTGCAGTGACATTTACTCATTGGGAGCCACTTTTTATCACTTACTCACCAAACGGCAACTTTTTCCAGATAAATTTGGTTATCAAATGATCTTCAGTATTTTAGAAAGTACCCCCCCCGCTCCCAAACAAATAGATCGTAATATTCCTACAGCACTTGACCTAATTTGCAGTAAATGCATTGAAAAGTTACCAGAACACCGCTACCAAACAGCGTATGAATTGATTCGCGACCTACGAAAATTTCGCAAACATCGTCACATATCAAAAAAATCAAAAAGAATTCCCCTACACACTTGGATAAAAAGTACGGCAACTTTTATTTATATTCCAGCGTTCGTCATCATCATTTTTTTGAGCTACAATCTCCTACAACAGAGAAAGCAAATCGAAAAGCTTTCCGCGGAAAAGCAGAAACTTTTTATTGCCAACGTAAAGGTAATGAAGCACTCAGATAAAATTGTCGCATTGGAAAAAAAAATCAAAGACCAAGAGAAACTCCTCAGCGATCACAATTCTTTGGCAAAGAAGCAACAAAAGGCGATAGATCATCTTCAAGAAAGCCTAGATTTTACATTGGAAAGGGCTGTATTTTATTTACGATTAACAGAGAATTATCACCGCGCGGAAAGAATAGTAGCACAGGTATTAGAGGAAAATCCACAAATGGCACGTGCTTATAAAGCAATGGGTGTCATTTTTCTCGCACAAGGTATAAAAACCCAAGACCCACAACAACAACAAGAGCTTTTTCGCAAAGCCAATCAGTACATTGCAACCATCATCAATCAAAACTTAATGGAAAAAGAAGCGCCAAAATTCCAAGCAGCGGTGTACATAGATTATGCAAAAAGTTACGCTCTTCTTAAAAATGAAGCGGTGTGTAAAAAGTATATGGACAAAGGAATTGCCATCGTAGAAAGTGCAAAAAATTATTGTGATAGAGCCGTCTTTTATTTTCTCTACCTAAAAAACGATATCGTAAATGCGCGCCACGATATTCAAAAAGCTTTAGAAATTGCAAAACAAAAGCCAAATCAACTCAACGAGCAAGAGTTTACCGTTCTACAGCGATACAATGATCGGTTTGCGCAAGGCTTTGGATTAGAAGAAAAGGAACTGAATATTTGGTTCAAGGTACTTATTCGCTAGAGTTGTTCTAAGAAATTTCAAAGCCCTAAACAGTACTTTGAAATTCCTTGATCACAATAAAATTTTTATTCTTCAACTCCGATAGGATACAATTTCCACTCTGAGTCGAAAAAAGAAGTTTGTTGGTAAAACCAATATAGTTTTTCTCGAGCACTTGCCTTAGGGTTTTCCGCGCAATATTTCTTAAATTTTTTGGCCAATTGTGGATCTTTTTCCAACATTTGTTGTGCCAAAGGTTCCATTACATAAGCTTCGACATACTCCGTACGTTGAAAAACTTCCCAAAAAAATCCCCATTGAAAAAAGGAATCAGGACTTTTTGGTTCTAGTAACACAATGGCTAAATTGCCTAAATCTTGATTGGTCGAAACGCGCACCGAGCCTTTGGGGAAAACCCGTTCAACTGTTTCACATTGCAATTGGGCATTTTTAACTTGTATATGTCCTTCGTAAGGTGTACCCACAGCGTAATCGGTAACACGATACATCTTCACCTTGACCTTTTGAGGCTCCGACAAAATTTGCATTTCAATTCCATGGACCTGCAAACGTTCGATAATCTCTTTCCACACCGCAGGAATCCAATATGCCTTAGGGCGATTTACACTGTCTTTTTTTCCTGGCGAAGAATACACCGGAATGTTCATTTTTTCCGCTTTTCCCGTCCACACCACGACCTTACTTCCAGTGATCGTACTTTGTTTATGTGTAAAAGATACGCCGCGAAAATCAGTATTACCTATTTTTTTGTCTGGTAGCCAACTTAAGACGACATTTTCCGCGCGTGTTTTACGATCTTCAGCAGTGGCCGCGCGTAGCGACTTCGTTTCTTTTCCCAGTAGTTGCATCGCACTTTCTATGAGCACATATGTTCCAAGTACTCTTTGTTTGTAAGGCTTTAGAGAATGATTTTCGACAAGAATGGTTGCCAAATTGCGTAAATCTCCATAACCATTCGAAAAACGAGGCAGAGCAGTCCAGTCTTGCACGCCAGCATACATATTGCTACCATTCATCGCAAACACTAGAGGACCAGGTATATGCCCCCACGAAGATAAGTCCGCGGATACATGTGGACGAAAAACATCATTAAGCCACTTGCCAATGTTTACGGCATAACATGGAGTCGAAATAAATCCTCCGCCATTAAAACCAAAGGTAATATCATATTGATAATCAGCGCCATTGGTGACGTGAATATCAAAATAAAGATCGGGTTTCCACTTATTCACCACCTGGATGAGAGCCTGTAATTCTGGCGTATCGAGTTTGGCATAATCTCTATTCAGGTTTAGGTTCTTGGCATTTGTACGCCACCCACATTTGTGAGGTCCACGTTGATTGCTACGATTAAATAGCGAAAATCTTTCGTGACCGTCGACACTTAAGATAGGAACAAATAGTAAATGACAGTTTTTTAGGAGATCCATTTTTCCGCGAAAAGCCATGTCGCGCAATAACATCATCCCCGCATCTTTTCCGTCAATTTCTCCAGAATGTATCCCTGCTTGTACTAGCAGAATACCCTTTTTGCTCTTCGCCATATCTTCGGGAGAAAAAGCACGCTCTTTGGAGGCAATCACCATCCAAATATCGCGTCCTTCATCACTTTGTCCAATAGACTGCATTGAAAATTCAGGGACACGGTCTACCAAATTTTTCATCCACAAAATAGTTTCCTTGTAACGCGGAGTGGACATAAACTTCGCTTTTTCCACAGGTGTAATTTCGCGGTGATCTGCCGGCACAATCAACTCTTCACTTCTACCTTGCCACGGAAGTTGCGGAGGTAACGGTAGCGAATCCATTTGCGCCACAGTAAAAACAATCATACACCACCAACAATATAGAAACTTCATACATTACTTCCTCTAAAATAGTTTCCCAATGAAAATTCCGACAAGCACTGCGATGCCGACAACAACCCACTTACTGTAGTCCACTGTGGATGATTCTTTTTTCTTCGTCGCAACCATCGTTTCTCCAAACGCCATTTCAGGATCAAAACCAGGTGTTGTCTCGCGATATGCAAATTCATTATTAAAATGCTCACGCGGACTATCTTTTCCAAGATCTGCTGTTTCTAAGTGTTGCTGTAGTTCCTCTTCTAATTCACTAGCGTCATAGCCAAACTCTTTGGTTTTTGCTAAAACCATACGACAAAGATCATAGTTTTTGTCAATTAAACCCAATTTAAAATACAAGACCGCACCTTCCCTATTGCCCGCAAGAGCTTTAGGATTTTCGGGCCAAATACGCAGCGCTTCGCCAAAGCCAAACAATGCACGAGAAAGTGGACAATACGGATTGGGATGCTCCTTGAGTACCTCTTCTTTGCTTTTCACTTGAAGATCCTTGTAGATTTGCCTTCCCATAACTAAATACTCCTGAGAATCTTCCGTAATCTGAATACTCTCCCAGTGGACTTTAAAATCTTGAAGCGCTTTTTTAAACTGGTCCATAGTGTGGTAGCGGTCATCGGGATTTCGTTGTAAAGACTTTGTACAAATTTCTACGAGTTCTTCCGGTATATCATCGCGAAATGGTGGAATGTTACCCTCCGCAGATAAACTAATGCATCCCCACAAATTGTCGGCAACGTGCGGTGGTCTTCCCATTAAAATGCGATACAAAATCGCCCCCAAAAGATAGGTGTCGGTCCACGATCCAATAACATCCCCCTGCCCCATCGCCAGCTCAGGAGCCATGTAATGCGGTGTTCCCATAGGACTTTGAATGGTAGAACGATGAATTGTAATGGCATTATTCTCGTCTGTTGTCACCGCAATTCCCCAGTCCATAACAAAAACTTCACCAAACTCTCCAACCATGATGTTTGCAGGTTTAAGGTCGTTGTGGATAATATTCTTACTGTGCGCATAAGACAAGGCATTACATACATTAATCAAAATATTGATTTGTTCCTTCATGTAATCAGGAGAATATTCTTCAGATGTGTTCTCGCCGAGAATTTGTTTCCAAGACTTACCACGTACCAATTTCATCGTAATTAAAGGATTACCATCGTGGTCAACGCCAAGTTCATGAATAGGAATAATATTGGGGTGGTCAAGAAACGCTGTCACACGCGCTTCCATAACAAATTTTTTCTTCTCATCCACGGCTTGTTCGTCTTCGGCATTTAGTAATTTTTTGATAGCAATATCGCGTTGTAAACTATTCTGTTGTCCTTTTAAAACAACTCCCATTCCTCCACGAGCAATTTCTTTGTGAATTTCCAATGTGGAAAATGAATTGGAATGCACTGATGAAGTGTCCTGATGAAAACTACTACTTACCGCTGCCGCATATAAATCATCATCGATAATAACGCGCTTTTTGTCGGCAACTGTAGGCATCGTATCTTCTTGATTACTCGTTTCCTCATTGGTATTGGGATAATATTCCTCCGTAGCAGCGGCATGATCAACAATTTCAGGTAGTTTTACTTTGTCGTCTTCACCTTTACTTCTAATAGTTAAGGTTGGTAAATCCATTAACGATGTTTTCTCTGCCACACTATTTGTTTTATATGTAAATTCAGCATCTTCGACTGTTGCATTTGTAACAATTGTTTTCCAGGCATTCTCTATATTCGAATTCATTTTGCTTTTCCTTAAAAAAGTTACCGCATCGCCTCGATTTTATTTTTAATATCAGCAATTGTTTTGTCTGCCAAAGTACTTTTTAGGGCCCGTTCTCCTTCTTCAAACACTCCACTTAAAACATTAGATATGTTACAACTAATGTAGCACTGCGAAAACACTTCGCGATTGGAAGTTTTTAATGCTGGCGAAAGTGATAGAGCTTCGTAAATCTCAAGTAAGGTAATATCTTCAGGGGCCTTAGATAACTTCATTCCTCCATTTTTGCCAGCATAGCATTTTATAATCTCAGCTTTGTGCAGTTTTGCTGCGATACGTCGAATTAAACCTGGGTTAGTGCACACGCTTTTTGCAAGTAACTCTGAGGTGGCTAACTTGTCAAAATAAGAGAGAACAACAACAATATGGATTCCCGTTGCAAATGTTTTATCAAAAGCCAATTTTTACTCCTTCTTAATTGTTACTAAAAAAATAACAGTTTAAATAAAATTGTCAATATATTTTTATAAAGTGACCGTTTATTTTGCAAACTACCGCAGCAATATGTATACTATAAAAAACAATAAATACGAAAATGAAGAATATAAGGCACAATAAATTGATAGGAAAAATAATGTCTCATACAAAAAAATATATACTATCGCAAGTACTGCGTGATGGATTGATCAATGCGTATGCTGTGGAAGGATTACCGATAATATCTATATACTGTGATGATTTTTACGAAAATTATGACTACGACATCATCGCCCCCAAAGAGCGCAAAAAACTAGCAAAGATTTTTGAAGAACTCAAAATGAAACGTCGTTCCTCTCGTTACTACACTTATGAAGACACCGACATTTGTCATCCCAAGCCAACGCGAACACTAGGAGGAAACCCTATCGATGAAGTTGTAAGAGAATTGCAACGCGAGAACAGAATTATATTGGCCACTCCAACACAGGCAATACTCTCTACTTTACTGTACTGCCATCAAGGACACATACAAATAGATTTAGAAGACATATACAGACTGGTTTATGTACAACCTGCCAACTTGGATAAGATCCAACAATGGTCGGTTCACGAAGGTTATTCTCATTTATTTAAACCACTGCGACATAGATGCACAGCAATACAGCGTGTCGTTTTTGCCAGACGCAAAAAGCATAAAAAATTCGATTGGACAGAAAAAAGTATTTCACAAATCATCGCTGATATTCCCGCGTAAGGACTTAATTATGTTTTTTGCGTTTCTCGTTTATGCTATGATATCGGAAACAGAAATATCATAGGGGAGAAAACATGAAAAACATATTGTACTTACTTCTAGTACTATGTCCGCTGTTCGCTCAGTCATATGTAGAATTGACTGTAGACACAAATCGCGACGGGAACCTCGACGATACCACTGACAACATTGACGAAGATGTTTGGTCAAAAAAAAGTGGTGCGATTTTTTTCTATAACAACGACAGCGACGAAAATACAGGTATACAAGACTGTGTTGACAAAAAAATAAATGGCCAAAACGATTTACGTGATCTAAGTATCATTCGATTAAAGAGTGACCAAAAAGTCAAACTATACATAGACGCGAATTCGCAATCAAAAGTAAACTTGTTCATAAAAAACAATGATAAATATACCTACATATCAGATTTCCCATACAGCACACCATCCACCGATTGCGAATTTCGCATAGAAAGTAAATCTTATGCCGACGCAACATGGAACGGAGTTGTGACGGTCACTGCTGAAATAGACGGAACAGAAATCCGCGATGTTGTCGCTCTAAAAGTAGCACCGTTTATTTTATTACCAAATACCCAAGAAGTCCAAACACTATACATTCGCGAATATCCAGGAAAAAACGATACAATGATCGCGCAGTTGCGCAAAATAGCGACCAAGTCCAACACTGAGATCAAAATTGTTCCTGCCAATTTGTATCCGTATTACCAAATTTGGATGCAGGACACCATGGAAATTGGCTATACACAAGGAATCAATCACTGGTTTCACGTTGTTCTACCGGCAAACCGTAATCGCCCTTTAGACAATTGGTCTCGTGATCACATGTTACAAAAAGACTTTGGTTGGTTTCGTTACAGTCGCTATCGTCACGAATTTGCCCGTGGCGGAGGCTCAAATGGCTGGCTGGATTGGTATGGAAATTTAGAGGTTTCCCCACCACTCCCAGGCTACCCTTTCGGTAGAATATACTACGGCGCAAATGGTGTATATTCGCTAAATCCTGAAATAACAGATATGCTTGACAGACAAAATGTACAACGTCCTCTAGTAAAACTAGATACCGGATGGCTGCTCATCAAACATGTCGATGAAATCCTCTCATTTATTCCCACCAAAAATCAACAGAGGCCTTTTAAAGCTCTCGTACCTAGTACAAAGCTGGCGATTGATCTATTGAAGAAATGGCAGCAACAAGGCAAAGGAAATGTCAAAATACTCGCGCGCAATAACAAAGGTTGGACAATCAATTCTCTTTTACAAAACACGCGTCTAATGAATAGTAACCTAAATCTACAAAAACGCATTGATCGTTTGTACGACACTGTAAAAAAAGAATTTGTCGTTAGCGAACAAGACATTGTTTATATCCCTGCTCTGGTACAAAATGGAGAGTCACTCATTCCCAATATGGTAAATAGCGTTGTAGTCAACGGCAATTTACTCATGGCAAATCCAAACGGACCAATCGTTGATGGAAAAGATTTAATACAAGAATATGTCAAAGATACGCTACGAGAAGTTCCCCTGCAAATTCACTTTTTAGATGATTGGCGCTATCATGTATGGGCAGGTAACGTACATTGTGCGACGAACACAACGCGAAAGAAATTTGACAAAAATTGGTGGGATGAATAAACACGCAGACTATTTTATTCGTTTTTGTGTTTGTTCAACGCGAAATTGAGGGACGGGCGGACACAAGGTCCGCCCCTACTACAACGCACTTTGTAAACGAAATAGTTTATTATGCGTTATAAAAAACTCCTCGGAGGAGGAGTTTTTTACTTCTTAGCGGAAACTAGACATACGATTTGCACTGGTATTCAAAACACGTGCATTGTTATGGCGTGAAGATGTTCCCATCACTTTTCCACTATTTTTCTTGGCAGGATTTGACCAATGATTGATGCGTTTACAACCACCCGGGCAATTGTAAGCCATAATGGTACGCCACTTACGACCAGGATCTTGGTAACCGTGCCCATATGCAAAAGGCTGACTACTAGAATCATTTTCCGGATTGTGTCTTGCTCCCTGAAGATGTCCTATTTCATGAGCGAAAGAATAGTACCCAGTGGCGCAATCGTAGTGTACAGCAGCGAAAGCAGATTGTGCACTAGCATAAACATACGCTAAACCACAATATTGTTTATTGTTCACGATAAGAACGCAAATATCCGCGCGATGCTGATCACGTCTAGAGTGAACCTCGTCCATATGTCCATCGTTTTTATTGCGAAAACGACTTAAATCGGTATTAAAATCACCACTTTCGCGATAATTTGTGCGGTAAGTATGTACAAGACGCAACTTGATATCAATACCACTATTGCGATATGATTGATTGCTCTCGGTTACTGCGAGCTTAATCAAACTGCTGATATTACCAGAAGTAGACGCCGCAGAAGGAGTGTAGGCAACTAATATATCAATGGTCTTTGCTCTAGAATCCGATTGTTGTGTCTCTTCACGTTGCTCTTCAACCTCTTCCACAAATACATTTTCTTCTAGTGGCGGATGTTCCATCGGAAACATACGTGAATCAATTTGCGAAATAGCATGCATTCCGTTACCAAGAGGTGAAATACGATATACTTCGTCATCTTGGGAAATAGTACCTGTCGCCATATCTCCTTCGACAACAATTGTTGCTGTACCATATCCTTCGGTAACAATACCATTCCACACATACCCAGAACGACTACGTTCCATTTCTGTGCGCAGTACTTTTATTTGTTTTCCAGGAAAAAGGTTCAAATCAATTTCGATCTGACCTTCCAATACTTTAAAATCTACTTCAGTGGTTCTTGCGTTCAATGTTGTTTGTCTTTGCCAAATAGTGTTGACAAGTTGTTGCTGTTCGACAGTGAGTGCTTGTGCATCTCGACTAGAGTCGATAAAAAGGTTGTCGGCAAAACACAAACTACACATACACAAAACCAAAAGAACAAATATACGCATACTCCCCCCTTTGTTTTTTGTAATGGTAGGTGCTACAAATTGTTTTTTCATCTACATCAATTTAGATGTATATAAATATATTACAAAAAAACGACATGCGTGTCATCAAGAATGTTTGGCAACTTAGTACCAATCGACAAGATACACGTTAGGTAATAGCTTCTCTATTTTTTTGCGTTGTTTGTCATCTATAGGTGTGTACCGTAATTCTTTCAAGTTTTTTAGTTGTGAAATGGTGGAAGGAATTTCGCGAATTTTATTTCCGTCGATGCTTAACTTGCGTAAATGAACTAATTTACCTATTTCCATAGGAAGTTCTGTAAGTAGATTGTTTCCAAGATCAAGCTCTCGTAAACTCAAAAGCGCCCCAATTTCTTTCGGTAGTGTAGTTATTTTGTTATTTGCTAAATACAAATTATGTAAATTTTTGAGTTGCTTTATACCAGGGGGAATTTCTACAATTTTGTTGTCGGATAAATCGAGATTATGCAACTCTGGCAAGAGTGATATTTCCTGTGGTATTTTCACGATCTCATTGCCTCTCATGTGCAAATGCATCAAGTTCACCAACTTAGTAATTGCGGTGGGAAACTCCTGCAAACTATTGGCATTTAAATTCAATTTCCACAATTGAACAAGTTGCGAAATTTCATCAGCGACATCAACAATATTGTTATCTGGTAGCAGTAATCTTTCCAAATGTATCAAATTTCCTATCGAAGCAGGAATTTCCGTAAGTGCGTTTTTTCCCAGGTCGAGATGCTTTAAAGGATGCGATTTGCGAATGGTATCGGCAATTTTCGTGACATTGCACTTAAGACATGTCAAACTTTTTAACTGCGGAACTTGCAAAAGATGTCCTGGCATCTTTGCCAAACGACAAGACCTCATTTCAAGAGAATAGAGATTGTTTAGATCTCTAATGGATAAGGGAATTCCATTTAAAGAACAACGATCGATTTTGAGTATCTGTAGGTTATTTAATTGCGAAATTTGGTTTGACAAATGCAGTTTTTTCATCGAGCGAAATGACAATGATTTCAAACTAGAAATGCCATAAATTGCTGCCAGATTGTCTTTATCTAAATATATATGTAAGTCTTGTAACTTTTGCAATTTTGCCAACTCTGAAGGGATGTGTGTGACCATTCGTCCGAATTTCAATTTATTAGTTTCAGGAAAATTTAAAATGTACGGCATATGGCGATCGTGCAAAAGCTCGATTTTTTGAAAAAAATTCCATACATAAGGAGTATATTTCCCCGACCTTTTTCCAACAGCGTATAAAGTAAGGCCGTAGTGAAAAGAAAAATCGCGTATTTGAAAATCATCTCCCTGATATCTTCTAGCAAAAGAAGCTTTTCCTTCCATGACTGCGCCGTATAAAAAAATACTACCCGCCGTTGTTAGGATAATACTCCATATAAATATTCGCTGTAGCCATTTCGCTTTTTTTCCTTTTTCCACGCTATTCTCCTTAAACGATCACATAACTCTCGCGATAAACTTTATAACTATCATTATAATCATAAATTCAATAAAAACCAAACAGCGAAATAGGAAACGAAGTAACACTCCTTAACACCGCACTTATGTGCGCACCGTGAGCCTCGTGTTTTTTTCGATTATTTTTTTAGTTTTTCAGCCTGCTGTTTATGGTATGCAGCTTTTTTGTTTTGATTTAGAGCTTTATAGCATAAGTATAGACCGTGGTGTGGTTGCCACATATTTGAAGAAATTGAAATTGTTTTATTAAAGTCCACTATAGCTTTTTGGTATTTTTTCAAATATAGATAGAGCGCTCCGCGATTATTGTAAGCGAAACCGTTATTGGGATCTATAGCGATGGTTTTATTGTAATCCGCAAGAGCTTTTTCATGCTGCTTTAGATATTTATAGAGTGCTCCGCGATTGTTATACGCTTTGGAATTATTGGGATCGATGGCGATGGTTTTATTGTAATCCGCAAGAGCTTTTTCATACTGCTTGAGGTCTTTATAGAGTGCCCCGCGATTGTTGTAAGCTTTGAAATTATTGGGCTCGAGGGCAATGGCTTTATTGTGGTCAGCAAGAGCTTTTTCATACTGTTTTAGATCTTTGTAGAGTGCTCCTCGATTGTTATAAGCGAAACTGTTATTAGGATCTATAACAATCGTTTTATTATAATCCGCAAGAGCTTTTTCATACTGTTTCAGATGTTTGTAAAGAAGTCCACGATTATTGTAAGCCTCGAAATTATTGGGATCTATGTCAATGGCTTTATTGTAATCTGCAAGAGCTTTTTCATACTGTTTTAGATCTTGATAGAGTATTCCTCGATTTTTGTAAGCTACAAAATTATCTGGATCTATAGCGATGGCTTTGTTGTAATCCGCAAGAGCTTTTTCATACTGTTTTAGATTTTTATAGAGTGATCCACGATTATTGTAAGCTAAATCATTATTGGGATTGTTTTTTATTTGCAAAGAGTAATATTTTATACTACTTTGAGAATCTCCACTTTGTCCAGCGATGAATCCTTTTATAAAACTCCAATCTTGATTTTTTTCATATTTTTCTAAATCTTCAATAATTTCAGAAAAGAAACTAGCAAATACCTCATCTTTTTGTAATACCTGATATTTTCTAACAGAGTAATTAACAGCTTTCATTACTTTTTTTAGCGCATTACTCGTTTTGTTTTTCTCTTTTTCCATTTCAAGAGTTGCTTGTGTAGCCAAATTACGATTCTTATTTGCTTGCTCCCATGCAATGAACAAAGAAAAAGATACAATTGACAAAGCAACAACAAAAAAAGTGACAAGACTGAAAATAATTTTGTGTTTTCCTATAAAGCTTTTAAATACATCGATAGTACTATACGTTTTAGCAATAATTGGCTTATGTGACTTTAGGTTTTTTAGTTCCCGAGTTAGTTGTTTGAAACTTTGATATCTTTTTTCTTGCTTTTTGGCTATGCATTTCAAACAAACCGCTTCGATATAGGGAGATATATTTGGGTTGAGTTGGCGCAGTGGAATTGGATCATTTTGTAATATTTGAAAGAATATGTTGTGGTAAGAGTCTCCCTGAAAAACATTACGATATGTTAACGATTCATACATAGTTGCACCAATAGAGTATATATCACTTCTTTCGGTAGCTTTGCCATTAATTTGTTCGGGAGCCATGTAAAGTATAGTCCCCAGAACATCACCCGTTTTAGATAG
The DNA here is from genome assembly GCF_009002475.1 of Candidatus Uabimicrobium amorphum. Taxonomy (GTDB): domain Bacteria; phylum Planctomycetota; class Uabimicrobiia; order Uabimicrobiales; family Uabimicrobiaceae; genus Uabimicrobium; species Uabimicrobium amorphum. The sequence goes on along the minus strand of NZ_AP019860.1, from coordinate 4,373,704 downwards.
ATTTTTTTCACTTGCACCTGAAATTTTAGCGAGGCCAAAATCCATGACTTTTGGTTCACCTTGGTTGGTAATCATAATATTTGATGGTTTTATATCGCGATGAAGAATCTTATGTTTGTGTGCGTGTGCAAGGGCATCGCATACTTTAATCATCAAATCTAAGAGAAACAAAGGTTTTATTTTTTTTTCTTTGATAAGATCCGCAAGAGTAAAGCCTTCGATATATTCCATGGTAAAAAAAGGTTGTGGAGTTACTCCAAACTCATGTAGCTTAACAATATTATTGTGCTCTAATTGCGCCATAGCGGAGGATTCACGTATGAATCTTTTTATATCGTTTTGGTTACCCTTTAAGATAACTTTAAGTGCAACAGTTCTTTTAAGTTGCGTATCAGTGGCTTTATAAACAACACCCATTCCACCACGACCTAACTCTCCTTGTATCATATAACGACCAAAAGGTTGCCCCTCTTGTATAATTTGGTAGTTTTGCTGTTGTTGTTCATCTTCAAAAAAACGAGCAGGGATCTTCTTTTCAGGTATGCTGTATATCGCAAAACTATCATTCATTTTACCTTTACGTGCTTTTTGACTTTGAGAGCTATCTACCTGCTCGTCAAAATTATCACTATCAAAAAAGTTGAACTGGGGATCCATGGCCATCACTCACAATATGAGAAAAAATTATTACACCTAAGGTAAATTATATATTTTTCCTCAAAAGCGGCAAAAAAAAAAATAAACGTGTATTTGTCATGAATAACGATGCATAACTCTGCTTTTGTAAAAATCACCAAAAATTTCATCTGCATAACGTTGTATTTTTTTAGATTAGACACCTTAAATTTGAAACAAAATCACAAATAAAAAAGTCCGCCAAATATGCATTTCCTGCATACTTAACGGACTTAAAATTTGAATTAAGCCTAACCCGCTTGCAATTTTTCAGTAATCGTGTCACAAATAGAATTATATTCCTTCTCGTTTAATGACTCCACAAGGATGTGGTGTTCGTCGAGAAACTTAATTTTTTCGGGTATTAGCTCAAATATCATTTTTCGTGGAATGGTATTCGGAGCCCCATTTTCGCTGATAATACCAAAAAGATCACAGTCGGGGAATAAGTAATTTATTCCTGGCCCCCACACACAAAAAGACTTGTTGTAGTGCTTCATGATGATGGTATTTGCCACAAAAACATTTTGGTCTTTGAAGTAAATGACATCTTTAATCATCTTTAGCAACTTTTGTCGTGCGTTTGCGTTGCACTCTATCTTTTGCGCAGTGTTTGGTCCTAAGTAAAAATCGCGAAAAAGACACGGAATTTTTACTGTTGTTTCGTGATTTTGTATCTGGCTTAGTAAGTCGTGAATGTACTGATTTTCCAGTTCCTCAATCCAACGCTCATTGTGTATTTTTAAAAACGCATCAACTTCGTAACTTATTCCCTCAGCACAAATGTTTGCATTCATTGTATTTGCCGCTTGTTGTGCAAGTATAAATGCTAATTGATAGTCTTCATTTGTCGAACAAATAAAAGTTACGATTTGTAGTGAGTTGTCTTTGGCATTCCATACAACATCCACTCCTCTCGTTGACTTTTCTCTAAAATAACAACGCAACCCATTTATCAAAGAATCTTTCACACAAACTTTGTGTGTTTTTCTTACATTCTCAACTAGTGTGTTTATACATGGTTTCTCACCATGTATTGCGAAGGTGTAACTCATAAATACCTCCTTAAAAAGTGAGATGTTTTGGCAACACAATTGTGTAACCATGGATGTAAAGTATATGGGCCGCAAAAATACTTTACACCCAAAACCTCAAAGCCTTTCAAGGCAAGGATTACAGCCTTCGACATACCGAAGGCCTTTATTTAACGGGCTTACAACAATTGTGCCTAGCGGATATCAACATGTATACGCGCAACAACATATTCGTTATCTGCATAGCGTGCTCGTAAATAGTAATCTCCGGTTTCATTGCCAGCAGTGAATGTCATCGTCTTTTGATCCCATGAGCCACCCAAAAACTCCCAGGTAATGCGATTCAGACCAACCTCAACACCTTGATCGTTGGTTACACGGCACTTCGCGCGAAAACTTTGCCCTGGGGACAGTTTTACTTGACGTGGTGATAGCTCAATCCACACACGAGGAACGTATTCATCATTACGCGGAACAATCGCCACGATAGATGTGGCCTCAATGCCCTTGTCTCCTGTCAAAGTAACATAATGTTGGCCGTGTCCATATCCTGCGGTGTAAAGTCCCTGGGCCGTTAGACGTCCACCTTGAAATGACCAACTCAAAGATGTAGGTGTTCTATTGCCATTTTTGTCTAATGCTTGAAAAGAAAACTGGATTTGATCCATAGGATAGATACGTTTTCGTTGTGGTGTTAACACAATTTTTGCCAGTGGACCTGGTCTTTTCGGTTGTGTACTCACAACGTCTTCACCCAGGATTTTAATTTTCGCTTCGGCTTTGATTCCTTCAGGTGTCTCAAGAACGATTTTATATGTTCCTGGACGGTCTCCAGCGGTGTAAGTCCCATTAGGAGTAAATTTACCTCCTGAAAATTGGATACTTGCACGTGGAGTAACCTCTTTTCCATACTTGTTATACGCGCGAATGGCGAACTGTTGTTTTTCTCCTGGGTTTAGCGCTGCGTATGTAGGAGAAATTGTCAACGCATCGATGGTGTTATCTTGTGGCGTATTTTGTGTATTATTCGTATTGTTTGTACCACTATTTGTTTGGCTTCCCGAAGAGGCATTTTTCTTCATGACATGAATTCTTGCCATACCTTGTATTTTGTTTTCCGCGGTAACTTTAAATTCGTAGCGCCCTGGTACTTCTCCTGCGATATATTCCCCACCAGAGCTCATTTTACCACCACCTAACGCCACAGATAAATTACAATCGACTTGTTCACCAAATTTATCATACGCCTTAAATTGAAATTTAGTTCTCTCCCCAGGATACAAAGAGACGCGTGCCGGTGTAACCTTTATGTATACAGGTTCACGTTCGCTAGTTGCCACATCACCAATAAATACTTTCGCCTCTGCCTTAAGACCACTCGGTGTACTAACGATAAACTTATACTTACCGTGCTTACTTCCTGCCACAAAATTTCCTTTTTTGTCAAGATTTCCTCCGCCAAAACTAATTTGTAAAGGGGCGGCAACTTTCTCGCCGTGGCGATTGTAAGCAGCGAAAGTAAATTGACATTTTTGTCCCGGCTGCAAATGGATTTGTTCGGGTAAAATTTTTAAATAGCGCGGTGTATTGTCTTTTTTGTATATTTCCTTGATAGTAATTTTTGCACTACCAACAACGCCATTTGGAGATTTTGCCTCCAGCGTATAAGTTCCTGGTCTCTCACCGGCAATAAAGCGTCCATCGTGGTGTAGTTTTCCACCAGCAAATGTCCAGGTAAAGGCCGCAGGAACCTCTTTACCTTCGGCGGTAAAAGCCTGAAATTTAAAGTGAATCGTTTCACCAGGATACGCTTCAGGATTCGCAGGCGAAACCACCACCTTGCGGATCGTTACGTCTGATAAGGGAATAGCACCATCGTCTTGCGCAAACAAACAACAAGAGGCAATAAAAACAATCAATATTTTTTGTAACATTTTCGCACTCCAAAAGAATAAGAGTTATAATATTCGTTGGTATGCGATGCCCACCTGCCGGCTAGTCGCCGGCTGTCCTCCCTGTGGGAGAGTCAGCGGCAATTAGCCGCTGGAGAGGGCATCGCACATCAGCGAATCACTAACTAAAACTACTACCAATATTATTACTTTACCCAGAGGAATTTTCTATGCAAAAAAGTTTCCAACCTTTAAAAATTGCCATTCTCAAAATTTCAGATACACGAACAGAGGAAACCGATACCGCAGGACAAATGCTTAAGGAAATGATTGAAAGTGACGAACACACCTTTGTCGAAAAACGCATCGTGCCAGACTGCAAATACCACATCCGTGCTGCTATTTCTGTATGGGCAGCGGAAGAAAAAGTACAAGTTGTCATTACCACCGGAGGTACAGGATTAACAGGTCGTGACTGTACTCCTGAGGCAGTGTTACCTCTCCTTGACAAAGAAATAATGGGCTTTGGAGAAATTTTTCGCGCAAAATCATTTGAACACATTGGCATGTCAACCATTCAATCACGCGCACTTGCAGGAATCATTAATGGTGTTTATATTTTTTGCCTACCAGGTTCGAAAGGTGCGTGCAAAGACGGATGGAATCTAATTCGCCAACAATTAGATCCACGTTTAACACATTGCAACCTTGTTGATTTAATTCCGCGTCTTAAGGAAAAATAATTTCGTGTAATAAAAAACTTGCGCAGGTAATTCCTTTACACTATAATGATTGAACATTTATTGACTGGCTACCTAGTCTTCGGACGATCCCTGTGTGGTTTCGATCATGTATCCATTGGTATCCAATGGGGAAGGGAAAGGTTTCTCTAAGATATATACCCTACTAGAGCGTCTCTTGATCGAGGAGCTTGTTCGGTGGTATGTGGGTGCACTACTATTGTATGCTCCCTTCACCACTGCTGCAACTGGTAGATGATGATGTTGTATTTTAGGGGTTTTCAGAAGGATACTGGACACAACACTCTCTCAGAGGGGGTGCAGACTACTAATTTGCTGTCCTAGAACTTTATTGCGCAGTCATAATAAAGAAGCTTCCAAATAGTTTTCTATTTGGAAGCTTTTGTTTTATACATTCCCTATACCTAAAACACGCATATCATGCAGTCACCTTACTTTACAACAAACTCTTGATCATGCTGATAAATAATTCTCTTGCATGAGGATATTATATAATTTATAATTTAAAATTCTTTAGGAAGTTAGGGAAATTACTAAAAGTAGCCTTGTACAAACCACAAAATATTAAACCACTAAGGCACATTTTAATACTTTAGGAAAGTAGATTCTATGGCGGTTGAAATTCGTTGTCCAGAATGCGGTGCTGCTTTTCAGGCGGAAGATGTTTTTCCTGGAAGTAGAGTATCTTGCCCCAGTTGCGAAGCAATACTCATTCTCGATGTAGAAAAACAAAGGCTTTCTCGAAAAAGTATAGTTCCTCCTGTTCCAGGACCAAAAATCTATAAACCAGAGGATCAAGACAGTCTTAAACGCGCAGCAATAAACCATCTATCCAATTGGTTAGATATTCCAGCAACTCAAATCAACGAAGCATTGGCCAGTCTCCAAAAAGGAGAAGGTTACAACGACTGGAAAATTCCCAAAGGAAATGAATATAGTTTCCGCGAAATATCTGCACCAATTCAGATACTGAAAGATATTCAAAGAAGAGTTCTCGATAGATTATTGTATCGCATACCTGTATCAAACGCAGCCCACGGTTTTATCAATGGTAGATCTATAGTTACCAATGCGTCATATCACTTAGAAACGGCACAAAGCATACTCAACATAGACTTAAAAGACGCTTTTCCTTCGGTAAAAAAAGAACGAGTGAAACATCTATTTGTAAGATACATCAAAATTCCACTAAAACACCTGGGAGAACAAATTGATCATGGTGTTTTAAATAAAGTAGTGGATATTCTTGTCGAACTTACAACTCACAATGGTGGGTTACCCCAAGGTGGGCCCTGCTCTGGGTATTTACTCAATGTAGCATGTATCACTCTAGATAAATCAATATATCGCTTGTTGCAAACTCATAGTACTCAATACATCCAATATCGTTACACTCGATATGCCGATGATATTACGATATCAGCCAATGCACCAATCAGCAATATGTTGAAAAGCGAAATACAAAAAGCAATTTTGAATAACGGTTATCAAATAAATCCTAAAAAAATCCATTATGCCGAAAGAAAAAGAGGGCAAAAACTGGAAGTTACAGGTTTAATAATCGAGAAAAACAAAGTGCGTATACCAGCTAGCCGTCTGGATAATTTCAGAGCGAATATTCATCAAGCAAGTCTTATGAATACTGCGGATCTAACACCTGAGAAAAAACTAGAAGTACAAAGTATCATTGCATTTGCAAAGATGGTATACGGTAAAGTTCCTCATCGTCTGTGGGGACCTTACAATACTTATCTTGAAAAACATGGTTTAACACATCCTTTCGGAAGAAAAGGATTACAGTGGGATCAATATCCTAGCTAATTATTTTTATAGAGGTATGAAACTATGGCTATGACGCCAAAAAATAAAAATAATGTTGTCGAAAAATATCGCAAACATGAAAAAGATAGCGGTTCTCCAGAAGTTCAAATAGCAATTTTCACAAAACGCATTGAAGAATTGACTCAGCACTTAAAAAAGCATCGTAAAGACTATGCAACCCGCAGAGGTTTACTAATGCTTGTAGGTCAAAGAACTTCTCTTTTACGTTATTTGAAAAAGAAAGACGTTAGTCGCTATCAAGCAATTATTAAAGAATTAGGTATACGTAAATAATTTAGATACCTTACATATTTAAAAGCAAAACTCTTACGTACCTTAATTTACCGTAGGAGTTTTGCTTTTCCTTTTTATTATTTTATTATTTTTAGGAAGCGAACCTCAAGTGAGTTTTATCGTAGAAAAAGAAATTGCAGGAAAAACGTTAAAAATTGAGACTGGTAAGATGGCGCGTCTAGCTGCTGGGTCCGTAACAGTTCAATACGGTGAAACGATTGTTCTCGCCACTGTTGCGACAAAAGAGCTGGATTCCAATCCGGGTTTTTTACCACTATTAGTTGAGTATAAGGAAAAGAGTGCGTCAGTAGGAAAAATTCCTGGAGGTTTTTTTAAAAGAGAAGGAAGACCTACCACAAAAGAAATTCTTACCATGAGGTTAGTGGATCGCTCGATACGTCCTTTATTTCATAAGACTATGTGTTCTGAAATACAAGTAATTGCACTTGTTCTTTCGGCTGACCAAGAAAATGATCCGGACATCATCGCAATGATTGCAGCAACCTCTGCCATTGCCGTTGCTGGGTTGCCATTTAACGGTCCAGTTGGTTCGGTACGTGTAGGACGAATAGATGGTCAATTTATTCTAAATCCTACCCTCGAACAGTTAAAGGAAAGTGATATCAATCTTGTCGTTTCGGGAACATATGATGCAATCAATATGGTCGAAGCGGGGGCAAATGAAGTTGATGAAAGTGTCATGACACAAGCAATTTTATGGGCCCACGAACAAATTCGCGTTATTATTGGAATGCAAAAAGAATTGATGCAGAAGTGTAACGTATCTTTTCCTGAAGAACAAGAACCAGAAGTGAACGAAGAAGAAACCAATTACTACAATATTTTGCAAAAAAAATATGCGGCAAATTTGGAAAAAAGTGTCCAAATTCACGCAAAGCAAGAGCGTTCTTTAGCTTTAAAAGAGTTGTTATCTCAAATTAAACTAGATTTAGTTGGAGAAGAAGAAAGCGACGAAAACAAAGAAAAAGAAAAGCTTGTAAAAAATGCGTATCAAAAGTTAACCAAAGACATCGTACGTAGACTCATTACTCAAGGTAAGAGAGTGGATGGACGTGGTTTAAAAGACATACGTAATATAACTAGCGAAGTAGGTTTAATCCCACGAACACACGGTTCAGCGCTTTTTACAAGAGGTGAAACTCAATCTCTTGTCAATGTAACTTTAGGAACTTCGAGTGACAAACAAGTCATTGATGGTCTTCATCCTGAGTACCATAAGCGTTTTATTCTTCACTACAACTTTCCACCTTTCTGCGTGGGAGAAGTGGGGTTTATGCGTGGACCAGGACGTCGCGAAATCGGGCATGGCGCTTTAGCCGAAAGAGCTTTAGAAGCCGTTATTCCGGACAATGAACGTTTTCCTTACACCATTCGTGTCGTTTCTGATATCCTAGAATCTAATGGATCTAGCTCAATGGCGAGTGTTTGTGGTGGAACTCTATCCATGATGGATGCGGGAGTCCCCATAAAAAAACCTGTTGGTGGAATTGCCATGGGTCTCGTGAAAGAAGATGATAACTTTTATATTCTTTCCGATATTCTCGGACTGGAAGACCACCTAGGTGATATGGACTTTAAAGTAGCAGGAACCCAAAGAGGTATTACCGCGCTACAAATGGACATAAAAATCACTGGTATTGACCGCCAAATACTCGAACAAGCTTTAAGTCAAGCACGTGAAGGCCGCATTCATATATTACGCGAGATGATGAAAGCTCTTAGTCGTCCACGTAAAGAAATATCCAAATATGCGCCACGTGTTGTACGTATGGAAATAGATCCAGAAAAGATAGCTCTTGTCATAGGACCTGGAGGCAAAAACATTCGCAGCATTCAAGAAACAACAGGTGCTAAAGTTGATGTAGAAAACGATGGAGTTATCACCGTTTACTGCATTAAAAAAGAGGGAGCTCTCAAAGCAAAAGAAATGATCGAAACATTGACGGAAGATTTAAAAGTTGGTAAGATTTATGAAGGAAAAGTCACTTCAATTAAGGATTTTGGAGCATTTGTAGAAATTGCGCCAGGACTTGAAGGACTTGTTCATGTCTCCGAACTGGAAAATTCCTTTGTACAAAACGTCAATGACAGTGTAAAAGTAGGAGACAAAATTTCGGTAAAGGTTTTGGCTATTGATGATCAAAACCGCGTAAAACTGAGTAAAAGAGCAGTTGATGGTCCTTCTTCTGAAAGCGAAGAAGAAACAAATGAAGAAGACGTACCGCAAAAGTCCACTCATTCAAACGACAGTGAAGGGACAAAGCGCAAACACCGAAACCACAAAAACCACAAGAAAAATTACAATCGACACAAAAGAAATCGTCATCACAAAAGATAATTGTATATGACCTGATCTGGTGCTTTTAGGATATTGCTATGCCGACTGTACAAAAATTAACTCAAGAAAATTTGCAGTGGTGTTTAGAATTAGCAAAAAAAGTTTTCACTTTCTATATTGAAAATAATGAAATCCTAGAAGTACCTATCGAAGAAATTCCTCCACGATTGTTAGAACATCAAGCTTGTTTTGTAACATACAAAAAACAACAGCAACTAAGGGGATGTATTGGAAGTATTTTTCCAACTTGCCCCTTGTACCAAGAAATTACAAGACAAGCTGTACATGCTGCTGTAGAAGACCCGCGTTTTCCACCTATTTCTAAATCAGAGCTACCTCTTATCTCCATAGAAGTAACTATTTTATCTCCCACATTTTCCATACCAACCCCCCATGAATTTATTGTTGGTGAACACGGCATTATCTTACGTCAAGGTCAACGTAGTGCTGTTTTTTTACCTCAAGTTGCAGAAGAACAGGGCTGGGGAATGGAAGAAACGTTGATGCACCTTTCCTTAAAAGCAGGTTTACCACAAGACGCTTGGCAAAATCCAGATACTTGTTTTGAAGTATTTTTCGCACAAAAAATTTCACAAGAAAAGTAATTCTCATGACTGGAAACAATCACACTCAAAAATTTTTCCAGTATCTTCAAGGACTGCAATACTATACAATTATTAAGCTCATCTTACACAAATTACTCATAGCGATTGTCCTTCTAAATATTCTATCCCCACAAATATCATTTGCTGTGCTTATATGTATATTTTTGTTTACGCAATATAAATTCTCGTTCGTAGATTTAGCAAAAGATTTTGATCGTCGTTATGATTGCAATGATCTAATTCTAAGCACTTACTATCTTACAAAAGAATCACAAAAAACTACCTTCTATCCAGTAATTGTTTCTCAAGCAACCGTGAAATTACAGCAATACCTACCACAAGAAAAACGGAGAATACACAAAATATACATGCAGCAAAGCTTCATGATCGCTATAGCAATCATTTGTTTGGGAATCACGTTTGCCTCATCTGGACAGAAAAGTTTACAAACAAACGAAAAGAAAATTTTGCGCATCTCGGCCAAAAAAATGCAAAAAATAGCTAAAAATATTGAAATGTTAAATGAAAAAGATGCAAAATTTTTAAAGGACATTGCCGAAACATGGCAACGAATGGATATAGAAAAAAAAGATATCGCCAAAAGCCTACAACAACTAAATGATAAAATACAAAAAATTCGCGATCGATATAAAGAAATACAAGCGCAACAAACGGCAACAGAACAACAAATCAAAAATTTATTGCCGCAAAATCAAAAAAGTGTGTTGGAAAAAATAGCGCAAAGTCTTCCATCAGATATTTATGAAGAAATACGCAAACACATCGAAGACAAAAAATGGGAAAAAGCCCTGCAAGTTTATAAGTCGTATAAAACTAAATTACCCAATAAAGCCTTGCAAGAAGCCACGAACCTTACAAATAAACTACATAAACATTTATTAAAAACAACGCAAATAAAAGCCACGGCAAATACCACAGACCCTTTTGAGGTAAAAATGTCGCAAAAAAAATTTCATTTTTCAAAAGCAACTACAGTTCATATAAATAAAGGTTGGGAAACAATTACTTATCCTGGCAAGTACCATAATGTCGTGCATTCTTATCTAGAGGAAAGAAATAATAATGAAAAAAAATGAGGCTATTATCGTTCGCAACCGCGGCGGAAAACTTATGGAAATAAAAATCATTTGCCATGGAACATCTAAAAATAAACGATTTTCAACTGATAATGTCGTCGATGGAGCCATGGAAACAAAAACTATCCCCAATAAACTAGATAACTTCATTTCATGGGTTGATAAGAATGGACGTATGGAAGAATTAGAAAAGCTCATTCACTATGTAGCAAGATAAATAAAAATTGATATAATTAAGTGCAATAATAAGAACAACTTGAATACAAATAGACAACTCGGAAGGACAAAAAATGAAAGCATTCATCACTACTATTATTATTTTATGTTCGCTAAATTTAGGTTTCAGCGATGACTGGCCTAAATGGCGAGGAGAAGATAGTTCTGGAATTTCATCAGAAACAAATATACGTACCTCTTGGCCAAAAAGTGGCCTTAAAACCGTGTGGAAAATTTCATTAGGCTCTGGATATTCAGGTATCTCCGTAGCAAAAGATCGTGTATTTACTATATACGGAGACAGTAACTACGAAAATGCCGTAGCTTTAAATGCAAAGACCGGTAAGGTAATCTGGAAAAAACGCCTTGGGTATGTCTTTAAAAATATGTTCGGCGATGGACCGCGTTCGACTCCCACAGTGGATGGCGATCGAGTATACGTTATCAGCTCTAATGGCGACCTGCAATGTCTATCGACAAAAAATGGTCGTAAGTATTGGGGAGTGAACGTTCTTCGAAAATTTGCGGGTGAAAATATTAGTTGGGGAATGTCTGGTTCACCTTTTATTTGGAAAAACCTTCTTTTTTACAACGTAGGTGGAAAAAAAGGCTCCATCGTCGCTCTAGATAAGAAAAATGGCCGTACTAGATGGGTATCTGGAAATTTTCCCGCAGGATATTCGACACCGATTACAGCCACGGTTGGTGGCATTTTTCACGTAATTATGTTTACCGGAAACCATGTCGTAGGGTTTACCCCTGATAAGGGAAAAATTCTTTGGAAATACAAGTGGGTCACAGACTACAATGTCAATGCAGCAACACCTATTTTCCACGACAATCACGTATTTATCTCTTCAGGTTATCGTTCAGGAGCAGCGCTTATTAAGCTATCTGCCAATAAAAAACAAATTTCTGCTCGTGAAATGTGGACAACCAACCGTATGAAAAACCACTTCTCTTCTTCCATTTTACACAAAGACAATATCTACGGTTTCCACCAAAAGCGTCTAAAGTGTATGGATTTTTACACTAGTCAACAAAAGTGGATACAAGGTGGTTTTGAAAAAGGTTCCCTTTTGGGAGTAGACGGTCACATGATTATTTTGGGCGAAAAAGGTGGCCTAGCCATCGCAGAACTTTCACCAGAAAGTTATACACAAAAAGGATATATGCCTTTATTTCGCGGTACAAAATGTTGGACAGTTCCCACACTAGCAAATGGACACCTTTATGTACGTAATGAAACAGAAATGGTTTGTTTGGATATAAAAAAATAATGCGTTATTTCATTCTTTTAATATTTATTACTTCCATCACATACACCGAAGATTGGCCTTGTTGGCGTGGGGCAAATGGCAATGGTATCGCTAAAGTGAAAGGCGAGGCCATTGCCTGGTCACCACTAGGTCTCAAAGAAAAATGGCGCATTCCTCTCGGTGTTGGCTATGCATGTTTATCGGTATATAAAGATAAAGTTTATACTCTTTATGGAGATAATCATTTTCAGTATTGTATAGCCCTAGATGCAAAAAACGGCAAAGAAATATGGCGTCACAAAATTGATTATATGTATCGCGCCGGAAGATCAGAGAGTGGTCCACAATCCACTCCTGCAGTTTCAGATGGAAAAGTGTATGCAATAAGCTCCAAAGGTGAGCTGTGGTGCCTTGACGCACAAAACGGTGATGAAATTTGGCATTACAACATCATCGCAAAGTTTGGTGGCGTTGTAAAGTCATGGGGGACCTGTTCTTCACCCTTGATATACAAAGACAAACTACTCTTTCATGTTCCGGAGCGTGGTGCTGTCGCTGTGTCGAAATTAACTGGAGAAACAATTTGGAATAGTGGTGAAGAAGTAGGTTCATATGCCACACCAATTATGACAAACAGCAATCCTCCCTATACCATTTTCTACACAGGAAGTGCTTGCCTAGGAGTTGCCCCGAAAGACGGACAAATTTTATGGCGCTATCCATGGGTAACAACAGGCGGAGCAAATGCCGCAGCTCCTATTTTCCATAAAGATAAGGTATTCTTGTCTGCCGACTACGGAAAAGGTAGCGTTGTAATACAAATAAATAATAACTCAAGTGTAGAGGAAGTTTGGAAAAACAAAAAAATTCGCAATCACTTTAGTAGCTGCATTTTGTGGAAAGAACACCTCTATGGTTTTCACGTACGTTTTTTGGTATGCTTTGATATCAATACGGGAGAAATAAAATGGAAAAAACGTGGATTCCAAAAGGGAATGATTACAGGTTTGTCCAGTGGTCAAGCGATCATTCTGGGTGAAAAGGGTAACATGGCTCTTATAGAGCTCTCTCCTGAAAAATATATCGAAAAGGGTGTACACTTTCCATTTCCGGATAGTTTATGTCGTACAATACCGACTGTAGCCAATGGTCATATTTTTGTGCGCAATCTTCAAGAAGTTGTTTGTTTAGATTTACGAGAGAATTGATGAAAAAAATACCTATGCGTACATACATTTTGTTTGGTATCCTTGTGGTACTCACATCCGTGTATGTCTATTTCTTCGTATACAAAGAATTCCGAGTATACAAATCTTACAATACTTACAGAGTACAAGATCCACTAAAAGATATTTCTAAACTAGTTCAACTAAAAGAATTGAAAGCATCTTACACAGAAGAAGAACTCGCGTACGATGATACGTCCCTATGTCAAATACTCGCTAAACGGTCCAACACGTCCGAAAATATTTTGGCATTGCTGGCAAAACACGAAGACATGTATGTGCGACGCTGTGTGGCAGCAAATTCGTCTTGTACACCGAAAATACTGAGTTCATTGGTTGATGACGAAGACATTTTTGTACGCCGATTAGTAGTTCGTCATCCTGCAACAACCTTTGAAAATATTTATGAAATTGCGCAAAAAATAAATCCGCAAATATATTGGGAAGTAGCTCGCAGTCCTCTGTTTGACAATAAAATATGGACGTTATGGAAATCGCCCTCAAAGACACAAAGAGTTTTTTTATCAGCGCTTTTCAATATTGCACGCAATGAAAATTGTCCTCCCGAAATTTTACATGAGTTAGCAGATAGGGAAGAGTTTTTTATTCACGCAAGCATTGCCCAAAATAAGAATACACAAAAGAAAACGTTAGAAAAACTAAAGAGTCTAGACAATACACAAATAACAGCAATAGTGGAAATGCGTTTAAAGGAGCAAAAATGAACCACCGTTTTCATACAACGAAGAGAGTGGAATTTTCAGACACGGATATGGCGGGTATTGTTCATTTCAGCAATTATTTTCGTTACATGGAAATCGCAGAACATGATTTTTTCCGTTCATTGGGTTTATCCGTAGTAATGGACCATGAAGGCAATACAATTAGTTGGCCAAGAGTAAAATGTTCATTTGAGTACAAACAACCGATAAGATTCGAACAAATTATTGATATATACATAGATATAGAGCACATAGGTAAAAAGTCTCTAAAATATGTGGCATACCTCAAACACAATGAACAAATAATGGCGATTGGACATTCAACAATTGTATGCTGCTCTTACGATAAAGACGGTTTAAAGAGTATCGAAATCCCACAACATTTTCGCGAATGTTTTTCACAGTGAGGTGATTTATGCTTGTTTATTTAGAAGATGCTCAGAAAAAAAAGTATTTGATAGACGAGGATAGTTTTAATATTGGACGCGATGGTAGTCGTTGCCAACTTAAGCTTCCTAACAATAGGATATTTTCAGCTCTTCAAGCAACAATAATTGTGCAAGAAGATGTTCCACTACTTGAAAAATACATCCTCGTTGATCGCAGTAGCAATAAGAATACTTTTGTAAATGGCAAACAAGTAGACAAAAAAATGCTAAAGCATGGAGATCGTATAACTTTTTCTCAGCAACAAAATTTTGTGATTACTTTTAGATTAAATACCAGTGCTCCCACGTTGGTTCCAAGTAACGAAGGATACATTAGGCCACAATTGGAAGAAGGTAAACCTGATAATCTTCATCCCACCATCATGGAAGATAAAAGTACAGCTGCCACCAATGGTATTCAACAAATTGGAGATGAAGAGATTCAGGATCTACGTAATTTCATGCAAAAAAGTATGCTAGAACGAAAAGAAGAAGAGCCACAAAACTTTGCAGAAACCAACGATGATTTTTCTATTGCAGATAACGATAAAAAAACCACGGAAACTACTGAAAATACAGAACAAGAACCTGCTGAGAAAGTCAAAGGTATAAAAATATCTGGAGCAGGTGAAGAAACGGAAGTCGATTTAAAAACAGATAAAACAAAACTTCGTCAAGCATACGATAAAATGGTTGAAAAAAAACCACAACAAACACCCTCATCTTTGACAAAGATAGAATTAATCTCCGTGATAGATGGGGCAAGATTTCCCATCGAAAGCGGTGTCGTTAT
This sequence comes from Candidatus Uabimicrobium amorphum, assembly GCF_009002475.1. Taxonomy (GTDB): domain Bacteria; phylum Planctomycetota; class Uabimicrobiia; order Uabimicrobiales; family Uabimicrobiaceae; genus Uabimicrobium; species Uabimicrobium amorphum. The sequence continues at coordinate 4,358,522 of NZ_AP019860.1, read as the reverse complement.
TTGTGGCAGTTCTCCTAAAGCACACATTTGTTTCTCCAATGACCCAGGCATCGTTGAGCAGAACTTTAAAATCATCAAAGGAGAAGATAGTATCGTTATCAACCCCTTAGACAATGAAAATATTCTTGTCAATGGTGCTGTTTTACGTGAATCGCGCAAACTAAATTCCAAAGATATTATTCGCGTAGGCCGACAAATTCTATATTTTTTAAGTGGAAATAAGAAATACCGTAGCGCACTGACAAAATCAATTACACAAACAAAAGACCGCGTAAAAAATTTCTACACTTTACAAAATGCAGCAAATGACATTCCTCTTAGCAAATTTGAAATTAAAATTTCACATAAATTCAGTGACAAAGAAAATGTACTGTATTGTGTGTCTCAAAATAATGACGGTGTATTTGTATTCATGGGAGATTTAATATCTACCAATATTGGTTTTGCACTTGTGGTTCAAGAATTGCGCGGAGCTTTTTCCGCTCTTACCAGTGTAACGGACGACCTAACCGTTATCGCTAGGGGACTTGATAAAATACTAAAAAAATACCAAAGTTATAGTTGTGAAAGTAACGTACCACTAGTTTGCAAAGGTATACTACTTAAGTTTGATCACGAAAAATTATCTTGGCTCAATTGCGGAAGTTATCTACCCCCTATACTCATCGATAGTGAAGAAAACAAAGCTAAGGAGTTATCCAGCGATTGTAGAGTAAGTCTACTGGGGTATTTGTTTGACGAAGAAATAGCTCCTGCTACTACTTGTAACTTTGACAGAGAGTCAGCGCTTCTATTACAACCCGACTGTATTCCTACAAAAAATATTCCCAAAATAATGATCAAGCAAAAAGATGTCAGTGATTTATTGGCGAAAATGAAAGAACCTTCTATCGATACAGCAACTCAGCGCTTATTAGCTTCGAATGTAACTAGCTTAGTCATCATTCAGCGAAAATCTACAGAACTAAAGTGTTTACAATGTGAACGTGTGTTTCCTTCTGATTATGTTTTTTGTCCTTATGACTCAACAAAGTTAGTGTAAATTATGATAGGAAAAGTAGATAAATACGAAATTTTAGAAGAGTTGTTTATTGGACGAGATACCTTTGTATTGAAATGTAGCCGAGATAAAATCTACGCCATGAAATTACTTATTCTCAATCAAACTAGTAAACAAATGGTAGATCGTTTTAAACGTGAAATGAAAATAACCGCAACCATTAATCACCATAATATCATTAGAGGAGGTGATGATTGTGGTTTAGGAAAATGGCGCCAGAAACAATGTTTTTACTATTTAATGGAATATGTCAACGGCCCTTCGCTGCGCGTTTTAATGGAAGACGGTTTTAAATTTAGTGAAATAGATGTTCTCTTTATTGCACTTGAAACGCTCAAAGGCCTTACCTTTCTGAAGAACAAAAACATCATACATCGCGATATAAAACCGTCGAATATTCTCATCGACCAAAACTGTAGCGTGAAAATTGCCGACCTAGGATTAGCGAAAATCGTAGAGCACATAGACAGCCACACACAAATTACCATGGGTCCGACCATACTCGGTACCCCTTACTATTTAGCACCAGAGAGGACTTTTAACAGCGACATTGATTATATAGGAGACATCTATAGTTTAGGAGCGACATTGTACGAAATGCTAACGGGATTTCCGCCGTTTCGCGATTTTCTAGGCAATTCCCCTTCCTTAAGTGACTACATCGATATTTTAGACAAATATAGCTCTCCGACATCTGTAAAAAAGGTAAACAAAAGCATTCCCTCCAATGTCGCAAAAATTGTAGATAGTATGTTACATCGTGATAAAAAACGTCGTCCTTCACATGAAAAATTGACAAACTCCATATCGAAAGTTATCCAAATGTTTCCGCGTTACCCAACAGATGAACTTTTAGCCAAAGTTCAGCAAATTGCCAAAAAAAATAATGAGGCACTCGCGGAAACCAAAGATGATATAAAAAACGTGGATCTTGTAGACAAAGCTTCCGCCGGCAGTCCAAATCGAGAAATAGTATCACAACTAGAAAATTTTGATTTTTTCAAAGATACGATTATTACCTTGCACCGATATCGCAATGTATTGTACGCTTTACGTATAAAAGAAAAACTCTCTCGAGAAGAAAAAATTGCTTTGTCTGTTGTCTTACGCGAATATACTACTTCACAGCGTGATATGGAAATTTTTCGCTTTCTAATAGCTATTTGCTCTGCGTTTCGTCAGCAAAAACAACAAAATATAGTCAAACACGTTTTGACACAAAAAATTTCTTTTGATTTAGACTTTTTAGAAAAAGTAATGAATGGTTTTATTCGTTGTGTTAATTTAGGACCAAACCACGAAGCCGTAAAAAAAATGGTATTCTTACACAAAGAAAAACAATATACCTATATACATGTGCTCAATGACATGCTAAAACAAAATATCGTCACCAAAGCAAGTATCCGTGTTGCGCTGATGCGTTTACTTGTAGAAAATGAATTATATTAGATAGGGACTGTCATGCCATATTTGAAAATACAATTGGATAACAATGTTTTCCAATCGCGAGAAATTATAGAAGCTATTTCAATTGGTCGTGGAGAACAAAACACTAACGATTTAATCATAGATGACGCTCGATGCTCAAGATCTCACGCTCGCATTTATATGGAAGGCGATCAACTAATACTAGAAGACGAAAACTCTTCTTATGGAACTTTCGTCAACGATCAACGTGTTGATAAAAAAGCATTACAAAACAATGATGTCATTACCATTGCTTCACAAAAAATTTGGTATATAGAGAAAGAACTTTCTCCATGCCAATTTGTCTTAGATTATCGGAATCCAAATCTTGTAGATACAAACTGGATGCAAGTACTTAAAGCAATCGACGTCGAATTTATTGTTCCCACAGTCGCGGATAAAATTACTCAGGCATTCACAGTTTTATATGAAAAAATTAATTTACTTATTAAGATGGGTATTGTTTCCAACACTTTTATGAACTCTATACGTTCGGCAGCCTCCAACGCTGTAAAGCATGGAAATCAAAATCATCCACAACTCTGTGTATTTATTCGTGTCACTATTGTAAATAACAAGCTTCTCGTTGAAATTCGAGACCAAGGCAATGGTTTTGAATATACCAAAGAATTAAAAAAAGTAAAAAAATCTATCGAAGAGCACAATAAAAAAAATATGGGTATCAACGAAATACTTAAAGGTGCAGATATGGTAGAATGGAATTTAGTGGGTAACCAAATCAAATTATGGAAAAACTTTTCGGCACAAAATACCCAACTTTCTCACCGTGACTTTGAAGAAAGCGTCGCAGTAATACGTACCAAACAAAACATTCATCTAATTTAGAGAGAAATAAATTGTTAGCTAACACAAACCACGCACAATTGGCCCGTAAAATTTTTGAAGCAACTTCATGCGCAATTATGGTGACAGACTCCAGTGGTAATATTGTTGCTATCAACAAAGCTTTTACAAAAGTAACAGGGTATCATCCCCAAGAAATTTTGGGTGAAAATCCGCGAATTTTACAGTCGGGAAGACAAAGCAAAGAATTCTATACAAAATTCTGGCAAACACTTAGAGAAAAAGGTAGTTGGCAAGGTGAATTTTGGAATCGACGTAAAGACGGAGAAATTTACCTACAGTGGGCAAATATCAGCTCCATTACAGATGACGACAAAATACATTATGTCGCCATTTTCTCAGATATAACCACAGTAAAAAGCGAAGAAAAAAAATTACGAAAAATGGCCTACTATGATCACCTAACGAGTTTGCCAAACCGTTTGTTGCTCTGCGAAAGACTTGAACACGCGATTACCACAGCAAAACGTCGCCAAAGTATGGTTGCGGTATTATTCGTAGATCTGGACAATTTCAAAACCATCAACGATTCCCTTGGTCATGATGTAGGAGATCAATTTTTACAAGATGTGGCGAAAAAGATGGCCAGTTCCGTGCGTGAAAACGACACGGTAGCACGCATTGGAGGTGACGAGTTTGTCATTATACTAGAAGACATCAAAGAAGCGAAAAATTGCGAGTTAGTCGCTTATAAAATCATTACTTCTGTTTCGGAAGTTATTGTAAAAGACTTACAGGCCGGGGCAAGTGTAGGAATCTCTGTAGGCCCGATGGATGGTTATGAAGCGCAAACTCTTCTCAAAAAAGCCGATATCGCAATGTACAAAGCCAAATGTTCGGGAAAAAATAATTTTGCGTTTTATGAAAAAGATATTGAATATGATCTAAAAACAAAGCGCATAAACCATTCCGCCTTGAGAAAAACAGAAAGACATCATTGGTTTTAGGTGTATCATCAATTGAACAAATTTTAATTGGTGATGCGCTAATATTTTTTTCGTCATCAAACCAGCAAATTGCTACAATAAAAATGTCATTTTTTACCCAAATATATCCACAAGGAGAGAGTATAATGAAAAAAATAGGCGTTTTTATCGCAGTAATTATTGTGATTATAGCCGGAGTGGCTGGTTATTTTTTTATGAGTGGCGGTAACATTGGCGTACTCATTAAACACGGAATACAAGACAAAGGATCGATGACATTAGGAGTGCCGGTAACCGTAGATAAAGTGACGATGCCCATCTTAACCGGTAAAGGAAAAATAGAAAACCTAGTAGTAGAAAACCCCGATGGACAAGAGTTTAGTTACACTTTCAGAATAGAAACTCTCGACCTAGATATAGATCCTGAAACCATACGCACTGAAAAAGTACATATAAAAAAAATAGTGATCAATGCTCTCGAAGTTGCTGTAGAGGGAACTCCACAAGACAACAATATCACTAAATTGAAAGAAAGTGTCAACAAACCCAAAGAAAAAAAGAAAAAGAAGGTACAAATAGATCATCTCCAAGCACAAAACTGCAAACTCAATATCAAGCTAAACGACAAATCTGCAAAAACAATTCCACTAGATAGTTTTGAATTACACAACCTAGGAAAAAACTCCGAAACAACTATGCGCGATGTGACACAGCAAGTGGTAAAAAAGATCATCGAGAAAACAACACAGGCGATAAAAAACGAATTTAAAAGCGGAATTCACAACATTAGAGACAAAATCAAAGAAAAAATGAAAGACCGCAAACCGCCCTTTTTTAAATAAGGCGAAATCACTACAGTAAACTATCTTTCACAAAGTGCATTGTAGGGGCGGACCTTGTGTCCGCCCCTACAATGCACTTTGCTAAAGGTAGATTTCTTTTATGCGAATGTCTTCACTCTACTACCAGTCCTTACCAAAATGTTCGTCGCATTTTTTCACATCTTCATTCATGATCTTTTCCAAATGCAAACGAATCTCTTCTAGCTCTTCGCGACTAGCGTCTTTTGGTACGTAGATTGGTTCTCCATGTATTACGTAAACTTTGGTAAAAGGTTTAGGGATTAGATAGCGATCCCATGATTTTACTACCCAAGCACTTTTGCATCCCCACATCTCGGATAGCAACGGTGCACCGGTTTGTTGGGCAATGAGTATCGAACCTATTTTTACTTTGCGTTCTGGACCTGTAGGGCCATCGACTAACATTCCTGCGGATTCGCCTTGCTTGACCATTTCGATAAGTTGTTCCATGGCGTTTTTGCCGCCTTTGTCGACATTTTTTTTACGCGTAGAGCCGCGAACGCATTTAAAACCCAACCAATGTGCAATCTTGGATGCCCATTCCCCATCTTTACTCGCAGAAATCATCATGGTGACATGAAGACTACCAAAAAAATGAAAATGGTAAAACATGCGCTGGTGCCAGGTACAAAAAACAGCTCTTCCGCCATGCTTTTCTAAAATTTTACGGCGATCTCCTTCAATGTGTACAATGCGATACGTCAAACAAAGTAATTTCATTAATCCCGCGACAATAGGCGGAATGATGGCCAATAATATTTTTTCCCACCATGGAATACGTAGCGTCTTTTTCATATTACAAACGCGAGAACTCATAAACAATTTTGCCTCTCGCTCCCTTTCTTGTAGAATATACCGCTCTGACTATAGTAAAATAGATTGTATTGCGAACTATGTTAGCAAAATTTTATTTGGATTTCTAGCGCGTTACAGTGTTACGACCAAGAGTTTCAACGAAAGTGAATTATTATGCCTAAATACTATATCCTCGGCGTTTTTATACTGTGTATCATCACGATGGGAGCACAGGAACAAGACAATAAAAGAATTGAAAATTTAGAAAAAGAGAATAAAAAACTACAGCAACAACTCCAAACCCAAAATGATTTACTACAAAAATTGCAAAAAAAGCTTATCGAATTAGAGAAAGCTGTACTCAGTTTAAAAGAAAAAGATAAACCACTATCTGCAAAAGAAAAGCAAGAATGGTTAAAAAAAATTACAGAGCAACAAAAAAAGCTGGTAAAATCCCAGGGAGAATTGCAAAAACTTCGCAACGATGAACAACAACTTTTCATTTTGCATGGAGCGCTAGCTTCTTTTTGTGAAAAGGCAAAGAAATTTAACACAAAAGACTCTGTTGACAAATACTTGCAACAAAAAAAGATTAAATATACGTTTAAGGAACAAAAACTCTCGAAAGAGGTTTATGCACAAAGTTTAAGCTATGAATTTATCGTGGACGATATTAATTTAATTTGCGAATTAATTGCCTCCATAGAAAAGCAATACGTTGCTATTCAAAAGTTAGAATTAAAAAGCGTACAGTCAAATATAAAAGTTGATCTTCACTTTTACACCATCGATGTGGTATATATCAAAAATGAGCTATCTAAAGCCAAAAAGTTGATCACAAATGTAAAGTCGACAAAAGAAACCAAAAAAAGCATAGAAGAAAATAAGCTACCAACATACAAAGTTTCGCTACAACAGAACAAAAACATATTCAATAAAAAACGAAATCTCCCAACGTCTGTTTCCACAGAATCGCGAATCCTTCCTGTAGAGAAACAACAAAAAAAACCGAAGAAAAAACCACAAAAAACCGTAAAGAAAAGCGCGACGAAAATTAGTGTCAGTACCGCAAAAGATGCACAAAAAAAACTACAAGAAATTACAGACAAAACAAACAAAATCCAAAAAGTCTTAGTAAATGCGAAACAAATTGCTACAACAAAAGAACTCATACAGAAAATGAAAAAGCAAATTGCCAATCGCCAAATAAATACAGCTTATAAACTCAACAAAATATTTTCCTTGGTTCAGCAAAATCCCTTAGTTATTGATTCGCTTGTTCTGGATTATCAAAAACAAGGACGCAAAAAACCGCAATACAAATATACATGGAAAATCGACTGCTTTTATTTTGCCACCTCCTTGGAACCAACAGTGGCATTTATTGAAAAATTAGTGGTACAAGGCTTTTCCAATCAAACACCTTTACAATTTAAGAAAAAAACCCTCATGGGGCGTAAAGGTTATCAATTTTTATTAAACCTTAGCCATTCTGCAAAAAACGCAAACGACAAAAGCTAATAAAAATAAACATCACAGAGGATCATCACGTAAAAAACCCTTATATCATAAAGCTTTCTGAAATCAAAAATGAAAAACCCCTTATAAAATAAGGGGTTTTTGTTTTGGGTGATCGAGCGAAACAATTTTGCTACATTAGTAACATAATAAAAATAATAACTTACTTACTAAACAGGAGATCAAAAATGAAATCTATGAAATCATGCCTAATTAAATTAATTGTATGTTTACTAGCTTTAGCTTATTGTTTCTATGCTTCTCCAAACCAAATCACTTTTGATATTGTTGCTATATCTATTTTATCTTGCCGTTATTTTGCAGTTCTTTGTATTGAATTTTTGTATTCACGTTTGGACAAAATTAACTACGCTGTATAACAAAACAACGAGACAAGAGTCAGACTCATATATAAAACACAGAGGGAGTCAGACTCACAAACCCGATCCAAAAAAAAACCTACCTAACCACAGTATTTTCGTTTAGAAATACAGTACTTTGCTACAGCAAACGCTCTTCTATATTTTTTTGATAAATCTGTAATTTTTCTTCGTACTTCATTGCAGCATGTGCAGGAGAAGTAGATGGTAAAGCTTTCGTATAAATATCAATATCTTTGTGATATTTGTTGTATACTTGCTGTGATTTCTTGCCATTAAAAAATATTGTATGTATTTGAGAATATTTTTCTAAAAGTCCTTTAATATCATTTCCTTCCATTACCTTCAACTCGCTATCAGATGAATTCTTACGTTCACATACACGAACAGAATCCCACAATGCTATTTTATTGTGTAACACTAAATTTTTTCTTTGCAAATTTGTTTTGGCATCTCCAAAAAATATTTCATTCATAATTGGCCAAAATTGGTTGCGTTTATTGGCATAGTAAAAGTCGTGCTTTACCGATAAAACACTAGGAAACGAACCGAGTATTAAAATACAACTATTATTATCAACGATAGGGGCAAAAGAGCTTTCTTTTCTGAACATTCACGTCACCTGCTATTTATTTTTTTTTGAAAAAATCGAACCTCATTTGGGTTTTATTGGTTTGTATATTTTGTTATTATTATAAACAAACTACATTCAACTTCAACATGATCATAGTGGAAAAAAATATATGCAATCTTTTGAACAAAAAACTCATTCGACCCCAGAAGAAAGAGCCATACTAATTGGCGTACAACGACCACGAGAACTACAATCTTACGAGCCACCCCTCACCGAATTGGGAAATCTTGCAGATACTGTAGGTGTTGAGGTTGTCGGTAAATTGATACAACGTCGTCATAAATTTCATCCTGGTACCTACATGGGCAAAGGTAAGCTACAAGAATTGAAAACACTGGCAGAAGAAACAGACGCTACCTTAATCATTAGTGACCATGACCTTTCTCCTGGGCAATCGCGCAATATAGAAGAAATGACTGATATACGTGTAATTGATCGTACGGAACTTATTCTGGATATATTTGCACAACATGCAAAAACCAAGGAAGCAACTCTGCAAGTGGACTTGGCACAAATGGAATATGTTATGCCGCGCTTGAAACGCATGTGGACACACCTTGAAGGATCACAAGGCGGGGTTGGATTCCGTGGACCTGGTGAAAAACAACTTGAAACAGATAGGCAAATCATTAAGAAAAAAATTGCCGATTGCAAAAGCGCCATCAGAAAAATCCAAGAGCGCAAAAATCGCGAAGTAAAGTCGCGTAATCAAAAGTTCTTCACGATCGGTTTAGTGGGATACACAAATGCGGGAAAGTCATCTCTGATGAACGTTCTCACCGAAGCAGATGTTTTGGTAGAAAATAAATTATTTGCAACTCTCGATACGAGAACGCGTTTGTGGAATTTGGCTCAGGCACGCAAGGTATTATTGTCGGACACTGTTGGTTTTATCGATAAATTACCTCACCACCTCGTCGCTTCTTTCCGAGCAACATTAGAAGAAGCAGCACAGTCAGATGTACTACTCCATGTCGTAGATGCTTCACATCCCGACGCAGAAAGACACATCATGGTTGTAGAACGTGTTTTGCGTAAAATGAAACTAAATGAAAAAAATGCTCTTTACGTGTTTAATAAAATCGACCTAGTCGAAGACCCCGTAGACTTGGAAAATTTAAAGCGCGCGTATCCCAACCATGTGTGTATTTCCGCAAAACACAAGCAAAACATGGATTTATTTTCGGCAAAAGTACTAGGAATATTTGAAGCGAATATGATCGAAGTACAGGCTGTTGTGCCTGCCAAAAATGGTAAGTTATTGTCATGGGTTGCCGAATGCGCACGAATTATCGAACGCGAATTCAAAGAGCAAAGCGTTCATTTGCGCATATCGCTCTCTCATGCGAATTTGGAATGGCTACGCAAGCAACACGGAGTGCAAATATTGGCGTGAAATAAAAAATCTATGTCATTCCCGCGTAAGCGGGAAACTAGCAATATAAAGTTGAATTATAAACGCTGGTTCCCTGCTTTTGCAGGGATGACACCATTAAGAAGTACGTTCACACCATCCCAAGTTAAGAGTAACGATCTCTTAGTAAAGACTTACAAATCTATGTCATTCCCGCGTAAGCGAGAAACCAGCAATATAAAATTGACATGTCAAAAGCGTTAAAAACGCATACTCTAATTTTTAAATCGAAATCTACTACTGGAAAAAACTGCCGAAATTACATAGATAATACCAGAAATAATAATAATTGTCGCACCAGAGGGGACGTCATATTGATAACTCACACCCAAACCACTTGTCACAAATACAATACTCAATAGTGTCGCCAGCAACATCATTTGCCCAAGAGATTTAGCGAATTGCGACGCAATACCTGCGGGAATCGTAAGTAAGGCAATAACCATTACAATTCCTACAACAGTGACTAAAAGCACCACTGTCATCGCAGTGAGACAAAGTAACAAAATGTATAAACGACGTACTTTTATACCGCGTAATTTCGCAAAATGTTCATCAAAACAAATCGCGACAAGGCTTCGATAAAAAAATATACACAACACAACGATGATGACATCAAGTACAGCAATAATGCGTAGATCTTCCGCCGTCACCAACAAAATATTGCCAAACAAATATGTCATTAGATCTTCGTTATATCCAGGCGTTTGAGAAATAAACATTACCCCTACCGCCATTCCGACAGCCCACATAACGCCAATAATAGTATCTTCGCGTTGCTTGTGCCAAAAACGTACATAACCAATAAAAATCGCTGCAAGAAGGGCGAAAATAACGGCTCCATACATTGGGTCGAGAAATGTCCAACCATGAACAATATTTAAATAACGTGCGATACCAATTCCTCCTAGTACAAAATGCGAAATCGCACCTGCTAGGTAGGAAATCCGTTTTGTCACGACAAAAGCTCCGACTATTCCACAAGAAATACTGGCAAGTATTCCCGCAATAAGAGCATAACGCAGAAAGGCAAATTCTTGTAAGGCTGTAATAAACTCAAACATTTATTTTCTCTTGATACCAATGGTAAAAATCTTGTTCTTTGCCTTTTGTAAATGAAAGAAAATCTGTATTTTTATTCACAAATAGTACCGATTTGGCAAATTTAGGGACTTCATGAATGTTGTGCGTTACCACCAATATAGTGTAATCCTTGTTCAAATCGCATAAAAGGTCATAAAACAAATTCTGTGAATGTACATCCAAACTAGAAGTGGGTTCATCAAAAACGAGAATTTTAGTTTCCGTCGCCAGAGCACGCGCAATCAACACACGCTGCTTTTGTCCTCCAGAGAGAGAGGGAAAAGAATGCTGCGCAAAATTTTCCATCTGCATTTTACGCAAGTTTTCGAGGGCAATTTTCTTATCGTATTTAGAATACCAAAAACCTTTGCCTCCCAATCTTCCCATTAATACAACTTGTAAGACCTTTATGGGAAACTGTTCGTCGTAATAATTTTTTTGTGGTATGTAGCCGAGGAGTTTACGTACTTGGCTAGGTACATTGTTACAAATCGCGACGCTGCTATTCGTGGTAGACAGTTCTCCGCATAAAATATTTAACAATGTACTTTTCCCTCCTCCATTTGGTCCCACAATGGCTAAACAATCGCCCTCATTTACCTCAAAATTTACATTTTCTAATACATTGCGTTTATCATAAGCAAACGATAAATTATTTACTTTAATTAAGGCTTCGGTGTTTTTATTACGATGAGTCATAATCATTTCAAATATTCAGCGATGTTCTTGGCCATCGACAACAAATTCTCTGTATAATCGTACGCCAAAGGATCAAGGGTTATTGTTTTGCATGAAAGGGGTTGTTGCTGTGATTTATAGTGTTTCTCTAGAGCAGAGATAATGGCATTCGGAGACTTTCCCATAAACTGTTTTTGAACAAAAATAGCGCGTATCTTTTGGGTTTTAGCTTTAGATATCAATTTTGCTAAATGCTTCGCACCAGGGCTCTTACCTTCGGTTTCTACCGCAATTTGTTTTAAATGATAACGATCACAAAAATAACCATACGAAGGATGATAAACCCACATATTTTTTTGAGAAATATTTTGCAAAAGTGTACGTATTTTCTCATCTAATAAAGATAATTCATCATGAAAAACTTGCAAATTTTTTGCAAAATACTCCTTGTGAGCGGGAAGGAGTTGCGAAAGAGTGTCCGTTATAACCTGGGTTTGCTTTTTTACTAAAATAGGATCTAACCACACATGTGGGTCCTTACCGTGATTATGGTGATGATCATGGTGATGGTGACTATGTTCTTCCAAGTCACGTAGTTTAATTCCAGCATGTGTTTCGACAAGTTTTATCTTATACATACGCGATATACGCGAAACAAATGACTTCTCGAAAGGAACGCCTATTGTAAACAAACAAAGTGCCTTACTCAAAACAGCCAACTGTTTTTGTGTAGGTTCATATGTAGCAGGAGATTGTCCAGGACCTACAAGCACCTTTACATCGACAAACTCCCCACCAATTCTTTTCACAAAATACGATTGTGGTAAAATACTAACAAAGCAAACAGCTTTTTTAGAACTATCGGTGTCTGTAGAATTGCGACATGCTCCAAGTGCAATAGATACAAAGATTATCAATAAGACTTGTAATCGCATCATAAATATCCATATAAAAGAAAGTCTTCTCTTTGGTAAGTTTTGCTGTATTCTACAGCAAAAAAAGTCATGATGCAAAAAATATATTAACTATATCTTTGAAGCTTACTTGTAAACTTAAATTCGCTTGTGTAAAACAGTCTAACCAACAGTTGTATTCGTCCAAATTTCGAGATAGTTCTTAATTTGCGGATCATCTGTATTGGCAAAAGGAGTATCGGCATATTCACGGCAAAGATAATCTTTAATTTTCTTCGCGTGGGGTGACTTTATTTTTTTATACACCAGGTGCTGTAAGTACAAAAGACGCGCATACTGGTGGCGCTTTTCTTGTTTTTCGTATTTCGCATCTTTATCAAGAAGTTCTTTTTTGGCATTTTCTAAATATTGCAAACATTGCTTTGTGTCGTCCATTTTGAAATAACAGCGTCCAATTCTTTCTAAAGGAACATAATCTCTTTTGCTCGAAAAATAGCTCTCATACTCTGTAATTGCTTGTTGATAATTGCCATCCATCTCGTGGGTGCGGGCTTTTGAATAGTCTTGCTGTGCTTCATCGCTGGGTGGGGAAATCATAAATGCAATCGGCGCAAAAATCATCTCACCAATAAAGCTAGAAAAGAAAAGCCACCACGGTATCGACAGAGCAACGATAATCATCACTTTAAATATAATTTCTCCAATATTTGTAATGCTTACATTACTAACATACGCAATATTGAGAAATAAAAATACCGCAACTCCAGCAAACCCCACCGCATAGCGCCTCCCTGTATTTTTTAGTAAATACGTGAAGAAGATCCCCGCGGCAACCTGTAAAGGACCAAATATATACAACATGCGTTATTTCCTTCTACTGTAACACCTATCCAAAAATGCAACTCAACTGATTTGAAAATTTAAATGTCGACACGCTCTGAAAAAAAATTAGGAGAGCATATATGCTCTCCTAGCTATTTGCATGATTAAGATCGAATTACATATTTGTATACTTAACCGTGAAGCAAAAGCGGTAATAAAAAAATTTATTTTTTTAACCACCTTTGAAATTGTTTTTCATTGCGGACATTGGCAAAATCGGGATTATTTTTCAAATCTTCCCAATTATTAAACTTATATTTAATTGCCTGAGCCAAATACTGTAGAGCCTTAGCTTTATTTCCTTTCACCGAATAAATTCTCGCCAAATAATAACACGCTTTTTGGCTAGGCTTATTTTTTAATGTTCTATTTAAATACACAACACTCTTTTTATATTCTCCCTTATCAAAGTACAGCATGCCTAATTTTTCAAGTGCAAGACCAAAATTGGGGTTTATTTTAATCACTTTTAAAAGATCTTGCTCTGCCTTTACGTATTCCTCTAGAAGTAATAGAGAATAAGCCCTATAATACAAAAATTTATCGTTACGTGGTTTAAGTCTAACCCCTGTGGAAAAATCTTGCTGTGCTTTTGCGTAGTTTTGTTGCTTTAGATAAATAATTCCGCGATTAAAGTACGCGTCCTCTGCTTGCGGGTTTAACGAAATCGCTTGAGAAAAATCAGCAATGGCTTTTTCGTAAAGACCGTCTTCGATATACAAATTTCCACGATTAAAGTATGCCGAAAAGTTATTTGGCTCGCGACGGATAAGATCGTTATAGACTTGTACGTTCTGATTGACAATTCCGTACAGCCACCAGCCGTCTTCTTCGTCGGACAGTACTGTCTCCAACATATCTAATTTTTTCAAGTCGATAAAAACTTGTTTCAACGACTGAATCAATCCAGGACTTTCTTGGGCATCGTCTATTTCGAAAAATACTTTATGTACCATACGTATGGCGACCTGGGAAGCTTGTACAGCACTGCGCTCTCGCTCACGAATCAGAGTATTTTGTTTTTCGATACGCTCTTTTTGTTCTTTTAAAAATGTATTTTGTTCTGCTAGTGCGTTTTTCTGACGTTCAATTTTGCCTTTTTGGGTATGCAATTTAGCATTTTGCGCGCGAATTTCCTGCTGTTGTTTTGTTAATTTTTGGTTTTGTGCCATGATTTCATTTTTTTGTTTTGCAAGCAAAGCTACTTTTTGCGAGATCTCGTCTTTTTGTTGTTGAACGATTTTCTTCTCTTTTGCCAACTGTTTGTTTTTGTCTTCCGCTTCCTTTTTTGCTTTTTCAGCTATTTGCTGTTGTTCGACAGCAAAATTGCGTTGTGTATTTGCTTCGCGATACGCATTCCCCACTAAAAAAATACCCGTTGCAAGCCCCACAATGATAAATATTGTTGCGGCGTAAACTGTACGGCGTAAACGCGCTGTTGTCTTTTGTATGCGCTGCTTTTTATCGCGTTCTTTGTGAATTTTTTCCTTAAGCGAAGCAACATTGTCACTTGACGATACATCTATTAGTTGCGCTTCCGCCAAACCAAAGTCTTCATTTTTTAGCGCTACTTCGGCAAATGCGATCCGTGCCTTTTCTTTTCCATGTAAGGCATCCGTATTACCTGCCCACAGCTGCAATGACTGGTCGAAACCTGCAACCGCTTCAGCAAATTTGCTGTATAGCAAATGATCGTCTCTTTTTTGTTTTGTTTGCAGACAGTTTTGCAGTATATTTTGGGCCTTTTGCGAAATGAATAAACTCTCACGATGTTGTAAGTATTCCTCCAACGCTCTGCGAAAATCTTCCACTTTTTGGTAGCGTTCTTTTGGCTCCTTAGCCAAAGCTTTTAGGCAAATTTCTTGCAATTCACGCGGAATGTCATCACTAAATTTAGGTTGCCGCCCTACGATCGCCGCAAAAATAGCGGTCATCGTATTCCCTTTGTGCGGAGGTGTGCGCATCAAAACTTCATAGAGAATACCACCCAGTAAATAGATGTCTGTCCATGGACCAATGTCAGGACCATTTCCGTAGGCAAGTTCACTAGGCATGTAATATGGGGTTCCCATAGGACTGTCTACCATAGTTTTATGGATTGTCAAACCACGATGCTCGTTGCCAATCTCAACGGCAATCCCCCAATCCATCACCAACACTTCGCCAAACTCCCCCACCATCACATTCGATGGTTTTAAATCACAATGTACCACCTCTTTGCTGTGAGCGTACGCAATTGCATTACAGACATTGAGAAGTATTTTTAGATGATCTTCGACACTGTATTTTTTTGTATCAACTTCATTCTCTTTGGGATACAAAAGCTCTTTCCACTCACGTCCAGCAACTAACTTCATTGCTAAAAACGTTTCACCGTCTTCGTTTTCGGCCAATTCATGTACAGGGACAACATTCGGATGCTCAAGGTGTGCAGTCACCACCGATTCGCAGAGAAATTTATTACGATTTGCCTGATTGTCATTGATTATTTTCTTGATGGCAATTTCGCGCCGTAAGCTGTTCTGGCAGCCTTTGTAAACAACACCCATTCCACCGCGAGCAATTTCACTTAGTATTTCATAGTGATTATCCACACGTTGTTTGGAAACACCCATACTAGTATCAGCAGCAACCGTATCTATAACACTCATGTTTAGATCTTTTTTGGGATCTGCTCCAATAGTAAATTCACTGGCCGTCGCTGGCGTCATGTCAAATGTTTCATGCTTAGAAAAACTCAACATTGGCAATGTTGGAGCCGTAGGATGTTCCGGCCAATCTTTAGAACGATACGTTTCTCCCCCATCGCTATTTTCGAAATCATCCTTTCTCATTACCTTTTGCCACAATTGCTTCATTTCGTCTTTATCCATGAATTATCCCTTGCTAAAAACTGCTGTTTTTTTATGCTATTTTACGATTTTTTTTGTAAAATACTCATTATGTAATACGATACGTGTAATAATATAAATAGAGTGTCACATCGCGACCACAACTAATCTTATCAAAATTGCTATCAAAAAATCTAGGACAATAGAATGCGTAAAATATTTCATCTATTTATTTTGAGTATGCTTTTCCTTACTCAATGCGAAATTTTAAAAGACCCTGCTTTCCGCAATCCACAAAATACTCCCGGAAATACTCCTGGGCAGTCAACAGGTGATTCAGGTATAGGACTCCCCGACCTTGGAGGAACACCCAAAGTCGAAAAAGAGAATGAATTCGTTTCCAGTGGACAATACCCACGCTTTGTTGTCAATTCATTCAATAAAGCAAGTGACTATATGGATATTGCCAAACAACCAACACCGCCAGAATTAGAAGATATACATGCCAATACAGCTTTATCCACGTTTCGCCAAGTCGCAAATCGTCACAGCAATGCAATGATTTCACCGTTCTTGCTTTCATGCGATGACAATGGCCAAGCGACAACACAAACAATCGCGCAAGTTACAAATGACAGATTGAGTGTGAGTAGTGAATTACAGTTGGAAATTGACAAAGCGGTTTATTTCAGTGCAAATTGGAAACAAAAACAACAACCACAACTCTCTAATATTATGTTCCAAGGTACACCAATTACCGCAATAAAAATTTCGGGAAAATGTTATTCTCATGAAAATGATGAACTGCAACTCATATATCTTCCGCTAGAGATTAAAGATTTTAGCGTATATCTATTTGTTCCAAAGACAACTCTGGCACAACTATTGGCCAACATGCAATTTCCGCAAATGAATGAGGCAGTACAAAAATTAAAGAAGCGCAATTGCGAAATAGAACTTCCGGCATTTCGCATGTATTTCAATCTGCCCATCAACGTCAACAAAAACGCAATCAGTATGTTACAAATAGATCAACAAGGTTGCGAATTTTCCGCAGTGCATACAAAATTGTCAGCCCCGGATAACACAATGATCGAGGCTTTTGATGCTGGTACTAATGTCGATTACGAAGACGAAGAGCTAGACCTCGCAAAAATCAAATCTCCCTATTTAAAAAACAAATCCAATGAGTCGATTAATATAACCATAGACAAGCCGTTTTTTATTGTACTGCGACACTTAAAAACAGGAGAGTTTTTATCCGCAACCGCGGTGAACAACTTACAGGAAAAATCTACATGGGGAAGCACAATACAACATCTAACACCAGAAGAGTCGCTAAGTAAGACACCAACCTTAAATCGCTTTGGATGGGGCTATACACGACGTGTACGTCCACAAGACTTATTACCAGATAACGACAATAGCTCTTCTCCAGGAAATCAGTAAATGCGTCATGTAGAACGTTATATAAGAAGACGTCGCAACCAAGACTTTTTAGAAGTCTTGGTTTACAGGGGGAAAATTCGGAAAGACGGAGTAACCAAAGGAATAGCACGACAACGATAGAAAATATCGAGTAGATGGATGCGAAATGCAGATACTCATCCAACAAAATTCCCACAGCTTATCCAAACCACAGAAAGTCCATTCCCCAATACTTCACCAATATAGCAATTCCTAAATTCGTAAAGGCGTGGGTCCAAATACATACCGCAAACGAGCGCAGATACTTATATATCAATAACGTTGCGGTAAAATATAATACACACGAAATGTATTCTGCGGTGCTATGCCCTAATGTGAAAATGATCATTGTACCCACAACACTGTATAGGTTGAGAGGAATTTTACTTAAGTCTTGCGGTTTTTCTTCCAGTGTGGAAGAACATTTATCAACGATAGAAGATTTGTCGCTTTGCTGCGACTGATGTAAATATTCGAGTAGATATGCGCGGAAAAATATTTCCTCGAAGATCGCAACGAGAATTACCGAAGCGAATGTTCTCAACCACCAATATATTTCCCCGTTTGTCACCAAGGACAATTTCTGAGACGAAAAACTATCGGTGAATGAAAGGTAATAGTAAAAGGGAATGGCCCACAATAACAATAATACAGGTGTAAATAAAAGGCTTATAAAAATATCCCTCCACCGCCACTTGCCGAAAGAGTAGTACTTGCGGTACGCAATCCAAACAGTCGTAACAATAGCTATTTTGATTAGATACACCATCCACAAAGCAACAACATCACTTAACATATTTGCCAACACATAGCAAAAATAAGGCAAACAAAAAGCTGCGAGTAGCTGCTCATATGTTTTATCCTGAGGTAACAAATTCAGTTCATTCATTGAAATTCTCTCTTATTCGAGTATTACGGATAGATTGCCAAACAATATGATATAAGTAAACTATTCGTCGCGCAACAAAATGAATTTATCGTTTACGACCTCAGAGTAATCTGTTACACTTTTTTAATATAAAAAATATAAAAACTTTAACCAAAAAATACAAAGTTTTACAGGCGTAGATAATACTCACAACCGCAAAACAAACAACGAGTAATACCTGCCGACACAAAATTTGATACCCACTTAGTACCCAGATCGCCTTAGAAAACGGAAGGCATAAATTGATGAAAAAATGTCGCTACACCACTTCTTATGAAGTAGGACAGGATAACATACAACGTTTAGGTTTTGACATACATAATCCCGTATTTGCATATTCGAGTTTACTCGTGCTTAGTTTTGTTGCAGGAACGTTACTATTACCCGAAGAATCAAAGCAGTTATTCGAAAGTACAAAATCATTTTCTATAACTTACTTTGACTGGCTATTTGCCTTGAGTGCAAATCTAGTCGTTGCTTTCTGTTTATCTCTATTGATTTTACCCATTGGCAAAATTAAATTAGGCGGAAAAGATGCCAAACCTGATTTTAGTTTAATGTCGTGGTTTGCAATGCTGTTTGCCGCAGGAATGGGAATCGGTCTTATGTTTTGGAGCGTTGCCGAACCTGTTGCATACTACACAGGCTGGTACGGTACGCCGCTAAATGTAGAAAAGCTGACCCCTGAAGCGGCAAACCTCGCGATGGGAGCAACGATGTTTCACTGGGGTTTACATCCGTGGGCAGTGTACAGTATTGTGGGCCTTTCTTTAGCTTATTTTACCTTCAATAGGGGTATGCCGCTTACAATTCGTTCGGTATTCTATCCTATTTTTGGGAAAGCTACTTGGGGATTTGCCGGAAACGTGATCGATACCATCGCGGTAATGGCCACTATTTTTGGTCTAGCCACCTCCCTCGGCTTAGGTGCGCAGCAAGCGGCATCGGGATTAAATTTCTTATTTGCTATTCCCAACGATATTACGACACAAATCATTATAGTATTTGGGGTCACGACCGTTGCAGTCATTTCCGTGGTAAGAGGTTTAGAAGGTGGAGTGAAAATCCTCAGCAATATCAATATGAGCATAGCCGCGTTGTTGTTTTTATTCGTTTTATTCACAAGTTCAACATTAGCGATACTCAACGGATTTGGTGGTACTCTATATAACTACGCGGTAAATATCGTACCGCTCAGTAGTTGGGTAGGCCGCGATGACGATACTTTTTTTCATGGTTGGACCATATTTTACTGGGCATGGTGGATTTCGTGGTCACCTTTTGTCGGTATGTTTATTGCCCGCATCTCCAAAGGGCGCACAGTACGCGCTTTTGTTACTGCGGTACTTCTGGTACCCACGATGGTAAGTATTCTATGGATGACGGCTTTTGGTGGCACCGGTTTAGAACAAGTACAAAACAATGTTGGCGAATTAGCAAATGGCATAAGTGATACCTCCTTAACCCTTTTTCAAATGTTAGAGCAATTGCCTCTTGCAAATATCACATCATTTATTGCCATTATTTTGGTATTGGTATTTTTTGTGACATCTTCAGACTCAGGCTCACTCGTCATTGATAGCATCACCGCCGGAGGTAAACTCGACGCCCCTGTTCCACAACGCATTTTTTGGGCAACAATGGAAGGACTTATCGCAGCAGCTTTGCTATTTATCGGTGGAGAACAAGCATTAAAAGCACTTCAGGCTGCGGCCATCACAGTAGGACTACCTTTTGCTCTTATACTCATTATCATGTGTGTTAGTTTGTACATGGGGCTCACAAATGAACACAAGAGTAACAAAATGTAATAACATTTGAAAAATGTTATTACAAATGATATAGATTTAAAACCTTTCAACCATTTGCTTCGCAACGATTACGGATATAAAATGTACAAATTTATTCGCACAAAAATCCCTGTATACTTTCTACTACTCATTGTTTGTGACTTTCTATTAATTTTTGGCTGTTTTCTACTTGCCGGTTTTATTCGAAATGTATTTGCCACTTTTGATTACTACAATTACATACCTCAGCAAATATTTTGCACTTTTGTCATTTGCATTTTTTTGTTTTATGCTGATTGGTATGTAAATAAATTTTCGTCGAGTATCAGCAAAGTACTGATATTTTTCAATGTCCTACGTCCTGTTTTTGGTGCCTATGTATTTTTAGTCATCACATTCTATATTTTTCCCTCGCTATTTATCGGGCGCGGCGTTCTCGGCATTTGTTGTGTTCTGCTTAGTTTTACATTATATATTTGGCGCGTATTGTTTTACTCAAAAATTATTCGCGACAAAATAGCCAAAACATGTATTATCGTCGGGAGCAATGCACTTGCTGAAAAAATACGTAGTGAATTGCAGCAACTAAAAAACGACTATTCTCACACCGTTATATTTCAAAATTTAGATGAGGCACTATCTTACCTAGAGCAAAAAAAATCTAAAGAAATAATCGTCACCTTACCACGTAACGAAATTGATATGCTACAACTGCGTAAATGTCATGCCACTCGTTGCCGCATGATTGATGGCATTTCTTTTTATGAGTGGTTAACAGGCAAGATTTGCGATGAAACATTCCACGAACAAATTGCTTTTTACGGCTATCAATCCATTCATTTCTCTTTAACAATGCTTTGTAAGAGAATAGGAGATTTAGTATTGTCTTCCATACTATTTGTACTTACACTGCCCATACAAGTCATCACCATTATATTGATTAAAATACTATCTCCAGGTCCCGCTATTTACACGCAAAAACGCGTGGGCATGAATGAAAAAGAGTTTGTCATGTACAAATTCCGCACTATGCACATAAATGCGGAAGTTCAAGGAGTACAACTTACGCAGGATAATGATCCGAGAATAATTCGCGGTGGAAAGTGGCTGCGGCGTATGCGCATCGATGAACTACCACAACTCTTTAACGTCATTCGCGGAGATATGAGCCTTATAGGGCCACGTCCAGAGAGAGCGCATTTTACCAAACAATTTGAAGAACAAATGCCATGGTATTTTTTCCGCCATTCGGTACGGCCAGGTATTACCGGGTGGGCACAAGTACAATACCACTACGCTAGTTGTTTTGAAGAACACTACGAAAAGTTACGTTATGACCTATACTATGTTAAAAATTTATCCTTAGTTTTGGATTTTGTCATTGTGTTAAAAACAGTCAAAATAATTCTAACCGGCGGCGGAAAATAACACAATTGTAATGAGCCAATAAATCACTATAATAGTCTTTACTTTTCCTACCGAGTGCACAGGTAATGCTTTTGTTTACCAAAGAAAGAAAAAACAATGCGTAATATCATGAGTGTTGACGTTGAAGACTACTTTCATGTCGCAAATTTCGCAAATAAAATTTCCTTACACGATTGGGATTCTTATCCTTTGCGTGTAGAGCAAAATACACAACGTATCCTACAAATATTCGCTCAACATAACGTCCAGGCAACATTTTACGTACTTGCTTGGGTTGCGGAGCGTTGCCCGCAACTTGTACGCGAAATTTGTCAACAAGGTCATGAATTGGCATGCCATGGTTACGCACATCAACTCATATACGAGCAAGGTCCCCAAGCATTTCGCGAAGACATCAAAAAAGCAAAATGTATATTGGAAGACATAAGTGGAGAACAAGTCATTGGTTATCGTGCGCCAAGCTACTCCATTACCAACAAATCGCTTTGGGCAATAGACATTCTTTATGAAGAAGGTTTCCGTTACGACTCAAGCATTTTTCCTACGCATCATGATCGTTATGGAATACCACAAGCCAAACGCCATAGGCATCTTGTCAAATACAACACACATGCGCTACAAGAATTTCCTCCTTCGACAGTACCTATTGGCAAATGGAATTTCCCTATTGCTGGTGGTGGTTATTTTCGCCTATTTCCCTATAGCATTACCAAAAAAAGTATCGAATTCAACAATCGCGAACAACAACCATTTGTTTTTTATTTACATCCATGGGAAATTGACCCACAACAACCGCGAATAAAAGGAATTAGTGCCACCAAACGCTTTCGACACTATGTAAATCTTCACTCAACGGAAAAAAAACTACGTCGCTTAGTACAGGACTTTTCTTTTACTTATACAAAAGAATATTTGGAATCAGTATGCGAAAAAATATAATTATTTTAGCTGTGGCTTTTATTGCCACTCTACTTACGTACATACCAACAATCGATTGGATGTACCAGCGCTGGACAAGCGCGGGTTCTTATAGCTCTCATGGTTTTTTAATCCCCTTTATTTCCTTATGGTTACTGTGGTACAATCGCCAAGCTATCGAAAACCAAGAGTTAAAAGGAAATTGGTGGGGAATAGCCATTATTGCATTTGGCCTAACGATTCATTTTCTTAGTGGCATCGCACGCATTCATTTTACTTCTGGTTTTTCCATTCCCATCACCGTAGCAGGAATACTCGTTCTATTTGCCGGAGTAAAAGGCATTCGTTGGGGGTGGTTTCCCGTTTTATACTTGTATTGTATGGTACCTTTTCCTCTCATTTTAATATCTTTCTTTACCTTAAAACTAAAATTACTGGCCAGTGAAATTGCGGTCTTTTTATTAAACTTTACAGGTATTGTTTGTATTCGCGATGGTAGCATTGTAAGTTTTACCAATGGACAAATGGTGGTAGGAGATGTTTGTAGCGGATTGCGCTCACTTGTGGCCATGGTCGCCCTAAGTTTGCCGTTTGCCTATGTCACAACAACAACTGTTGCCCGCAAAATATTTTTAGTGGCCATACTTCTCCCACTTGCCATGCTCTATAACGTACTACGCGTTTTTTTTCTGGGAGTCATTACTTACAACTGGGGAGCAGAGGCCGCAACAGGTAATATACATGATATGTCAGGTATGGTGGCTTTGTTTCTCAATATCATAACAATGCTCTTTATAAGCCGCGCTTTAGAAACACCAGAGGAGAGTGATGTAGAAAATAAAGAGACACAACAAAAAAATACAAAATTTATTCCCCCACAACTCGTTAATATAAACCTGAAGGCCGCTGCTGCAATCTGCGCACTCAGTTTAATGGCAATTACCACTTATTTTTTACTCTACAAAGAGTATCAAACCGAAGGAAAACAATACGCACAACAATTCCCTACAAATTTTGGTAATTGGTATACTCTTCAAGATTACCCCGCAGAACAGCGCACCATTGAACTTCTAGAAACTAAAGATCTACTCACACGACATTATTCTAGCCCCAAAACACCTCCCATACTGTTAGCTCTTGTCATTTCGGAAAATTCGAATCGCAAAGTATCGCACCCTCCGGAAATTTGTTACAAAGGCGCTGGATGCGAAATACTAGAGCGTTTTGCGATACGTTTACAAAATCACGATGCAATCGTACTCAAACTTGTGAATAATGGCGATCACGAATACGTTATCTATTGGTATAAATTTGGCGACAAGTTCACGGGTAACTACTACTATCACCAAGCAAACGCTCTCATGAATTTTTTTAGTTCCCAAAAAGGTGGTGCTGCTCTTGTTCGTACGTCTATAAAAATTGGCAATGATCCACAACATTCTTTTGGTTCACTGCAAAAATTCGCCAATGATTTATATCCGATTCTAAGAAAATATTTACCATGAAAATACTTTTTATCGCGCACAGAATTCCTTTTCCACCAAATAAGGGAGAAAAAATACGTACATTTCATCAACTGCGTTACTTGAATAACAAACACGACGTATTTCTGTGTTTTATTGTAGATGATAAGAGAGATTTAGGTTATACAGCTTGTTTAAATGACTATTGCAACAAAATGGTGTTTACCTTCATCTCGACATTTTACAATAAATGCAAAGCACTGCTAATGAGCTTATTTTCACAAAAACCTCTAACGCTTCGATTTTTTTATTCAAAAACTTTACAGCAACGCGTTCATCAAATTCTGACAGAGGAACAGTTTGACCTTGTTATTGCCAGCTGTTCTTCTGTTGCGCAATATATTCCGCAAAGTTTCAAACCAAAAGTGATGGACCTCATAGATATAGACTCAGATAAATGGCTACAGTACGCGCAATTTACTTCTTTTCCTAAAAGAAAAATCTACCAACAAGAAGCCAAACGCATGGCAAAATATGAAAAACATCTTCTTGATACCTGGGAACGTTGTTATGTTATTTCTCCCCAGGAAGCACAAATTGTCGATGGTGAAAAGAGATTACATGTTCTCGCCAACGGCGTTGACCTCGATTATTTTGATAACTTATATGAAAACCGCGGTTGCGACATTGTTTTTGTTGGTACAATGAATTATTTTCCCAATGTTGATGCGATGATATACTTCTGTAACGAGATATGGCCTTACGTTGTAAAAAAACATCCTAAAGTCAAATTATATATTGTTGGTCGTGATCCTTCACCATGTATTTCGGAACTACGTTCAGACAATATTATTGTCACTGGTGCTGTTGAAGACATTCGCCTTTATTTGCAAAAAGCAAAACTAGCCATCGCTCCCATTCGTATTGCCCGAGGTGTCCAAAATAAAGTCTTAGAATACATAGCCTGTGGCTTACCTTGTGTGATCTCTCCCCAAGCAGCAGAAGGCATTGATCTATCAAATCTAGATAGTGGAATTTGGATCGAAAACAATGCTACGACATTCGCACAACGCATCAACTCATGCTTAGAAGAAAATATTGAGATACCCACAACTCGAAGAGAAATATTTGCTCAAAAATATAGTTGGGAAACACACCTTGCCAATTGGGAAAAAGACCTATTAGAAATTGTCGCAGAAAGTAAATCATGACAAATAAAATTTGTATAGCACACATCCGTAGCTCAAGCGGTAAGGGTGGTGGTCCAGAAAAAACCATCATCAATTCATCGCGTTTTATCGACAAGCAAACTTTTTCCATGATACTCATTTATCTAAAAAGTGAACATGACAGCGAGTTTGATATGGATCTTCGTGCTCAAAGTGCAGGCGTTGAGATGATTGTTATTCCTGAGCGTCGCAAAATAGATTTTTCTACTTTACGCAAGCTGCGTAAAATCTTTCGCCAACGTAAAGTAGACATATATCATGCCCATGGTTATAAATCCAACTTTTATGGTTTATTGCTTAGAATGTCTGGGTGTAAGATAAAACTGATGACGACGGTACATGGTTGGGTTTCCAAAAAACGTCGCGTACGTTTCTACGACTCACTGGACAAACGAATTCAGCGCTTTTTCCGCAAAGTAGTCATTGTAACGGCAACATTACGTGAAGAATTAATACGCTACAAAGTAGCCAAAAAACGCATTGTATTTATTCCCAACGCAATCGTAACCAGTGACTTTGCCAAAGGGGTTGTCACAAGTAAGTTGCGCGAACAACTATCAATTCCCTCGCAAGCTTTTGTCGTTGGTGCCGTAGGACGTTTGGCAAAAGAAAAAGGTTACGACACACTAATTCGCAGTGCTGCCCAAGTGATTGCCCAACACCCTAATACCTACTTTCTTATCGTTGGTGAAGGGACGCAAAAAGAAGAGCTACAGCAACTCATCACCAGCATGAATTTACAAGACAAAATTATCTTACCAGGCTACTTTTCCGATATTCGCCATGTCTTCGCTATTTTAGACTTATACGTTCTTTCCTCTTTAAAAGAAGGCTTACCCAATGTAGTATTAGAAGCAATGGCAATGGAAGTACCTATTATCACAACACCTGTTGATGGAGTAGTAAACACAGTTCAAGATCGCGAACACGCCATTTATACACCTGTGGGAGATCATCAACAAATGAGTCAAAATATTTTGAATGTTATTAAAGACGAACAATTGCGTCATAAATTACAAAAAAATGCTCGTAAAATGGTGGAGGAACGGTTTTGCTTCATGGAACGCATGCGCAATATGGAAAAAATATATAAAGATCTCATGGGAGTATAAAGTGCGAAATATAGTAAAAAATTTTGCCAATTTAATATTTCTATTACTAATAATCCCCGTATTTTTGTTGTATAGAATCATTAAGTTTTTCACTAAAAGTGAAAAAACATTTCATGGTTTTTCACAACTCGTTAGCTTATTTCCCGGAACATTGGGCGAATATGTACGTAAAAGTTTTTACTATCTAGCATTAAAAAAGTGTTCTCTTGACTGCTGTATATCTTTTGGGGTGATTATTACCGACAGTGAAAGCGAAATTAACAGTGGTGTATACATAGGAACTTATTGTACTCTAGGCAAGGTAAGTATAGGACAAGACACGCTACTGGGTAGTAATGTTGATATTATCAACGGTGCCAATCAACATTATATCGAACGTATCGACATCCCCATACGTGAACAAGGGGGAGAATTTCCCAAAGTATATATAGGCGAAGATTGCTGGATCGGCAATGGTAGCCTTATTATGGAAAATATTGAAAAAAAATGCGTTATTGGAGCGAAAAGTGTTGTGACAAAACCCATAGAGGCATATTCTATTGCGATGGGGCACCCTGCAAGAATAGTAAAGAAAAGGCTTGATGTATGAAAAAAATATTGGTAACAGGTATCGCGGGCTTTATAGGTTCTAATCTTGGAGAATACTTACGAAAAAATGACTACACTGTTGTTGGTATTGATAATTTTAACGACTACTATTCTCCTACTTTAAAAAAATACTATGCAAAAAAACTCGAAGAGCTTGGCGTAAAAATTTATCATCGCGATCTAAACGAAATGACGCAACTTGACAATGATATTGACTTCATCATTCATTGCGCTGCGCAGCCTGGAATATCAGCGACAACCTCATTTGCATCTTATGTCAGTAACAATATCAACGCTACGCAAAATTTATTACACTTCGCCAAACAACTTCCTCAATTACAACTATTTGTTTACATTTCCACTTCTTCGGTTTACGGAGCCACCGCAACGGGACCAGAAACAAGCGAATTAAAACCAACATCGCACTACGGAGTAACGAAATTGTGCGCCGAAAAATTAGCGATGTCGTATTATTACGAAAACCAACTCCCTGTGTGTGCAATGCGCCTTTTTTCCGTATATGGTGAACGTGAACGTCCTGAAAAACTTTACCCGCTGCTCATCAAAAGTATTTACGAAAAAAGGCCGTTTACTTTATTTGAAGGTAGCGAAAAACATTCACGTTCTTTTTCTTATGTGGGTGACATCACCAATGGATTGTTGCGCGCAATTCAAAATCCACAATTGTGTATAGGCGAAATTTTTAATCTAGGATCAGACCAAGAAGTGACAACTGCACAAGGAATCAAAACGATTGAGGAAATCACAGGGAAAAAAATCGAAATCATACATGTTCCCAAACGTACAGGTGACCAAAAACGTACGAGTGCAAATATAGATAAAATAAAAACTGTTTTAAATTACCAACCAAAGACAACTTTAAAACAGGGACTACAAGCACAAGTAGATTGGTATTTACGAGACATGCACAACAAAATAAAATACGAGTCATAACTTATGATAAACATTTTACAAATCGTACACAGTATGCCCGTCGCTGGTACAGAAAAACTAGTATACGATATGATGCCGCTTTTTGAGAAGAAATTCTCTTTTAGCGTTTTATGCCTCGACGAGCTAGGTATATTAGGCGAAGAACTCCACCACCAACAAAAACAAATTTTTTGCGTCCACAGACAACCGGGTATTGATATATCTGTACCTCGAAAAATAGCGCGTATTTGCCGACAAAACAAAATAGATATTATTCATTGCCATCAATACACACCGTACTTTTATGGCTGCTTGTCGCGAATATTCTTCTCCTCCCCCAAACTAATATTTACGGAGCACGGTAGACACTACCCTGACATAGTCAGTACAAAAAGACAATGCGCCAATCAATTTTTAAATTTACTCACAAATACAATTGTAGGAGTTTCGCAATTTCCGGTAGAAAGTCTCGTAAAAAAAGAAAAACTACCGCAGAAAAAGATGCAGGTTATCTATAATGGAATTGACATAAGCCGTTTAAATACACGTCGTCCAAAAAAAGAAATGTTACATGAACTTGGTATTGCACAGGAGGATAAAATCGTTGGCTTCGTGGGACGAATCCATCCAATAAAAGATCCCTTAATGCTGCTGAGAGCTTTTTGCAAAGTGCACAAAAAATGCCCTCAAGCAAAACTGATTTTTGTCGGCGACGGAGAAATGATGAAAGAATGCCAAGAATTTGTATCGCAAAATAACCTGGAAGAAAGAGCGATGTTTCTGGGACTACGCCGCGATGTACTCGATATAATGCAAGTTTTCGATGTATTGGTACTTTCCTCATTAAGCGAGGCAACATCTATCACTCTGCTAGAAGCAATGGCTTCGGGCGTCGCAGCTGCATGTACGCGGGTAGGAGGAAATCCGGAAATCGTCGACGATGGAACAACAGGTTTGCTGAGTGAACGCGGAAATCACCACGAATTGGCGCAAAATATTTTGCGTATATTGACCGAGGCCAATTTAAAAGAAAAAATGGGGAAATCCGCGCGCAAAAAAGTCGCAGAGCTATTTACCATGGAAAAGATGGTCGCAAATTATAGCGAACTCTATGAGAATTTGCTGTAATTCCCACTTGATTTTACGCATAGCAACCAACAAAATAAATAAAGAACGATAAAACAGGAGGAAAATATGCATAACGTCTGCTATGTATTGGTCTTTATTTTATTGATGTTTACAGGTTGTCATTTACCAAATGCCAGCGGCAAAAATTTCAAAGAAAAATATAGTGATTTTATCGATCACCATTATAGCGAAGACCAAAAACAACAAATATACAAAGTAATAGAAAACGAACCATTACAAAAATATAAATGCATCAAGTGGTATGAAGACGCCGAAGAGGCAATTACCACTGCCAAAAAAGAAGAAAAACCGATACTGGTATTTTTCTTTGTCAACGAATTTGGACAAGAAAAAGCGCAACATTGCTGACTGGGGGGTCGCATTACGAAGAGCAGTGTGCTCTCAGATAACCAAGTACTTGATTATATCAGCCAAAATTTCGTCGCTTTTTCTCTCAATATTACCACGAATGAATTTCCCACGCAAATGGAGGGGCTAGAACTAGTAAAAATGGTATATGATAGCAATTTCATGTTCAAGTATGGCTTTTTCGGGCATGTTGCTCTAACCGCAGATGGTAAATTCTTACTTGGTCATGCCGGGAGCGGAGATAAACAATTTTATGATATATCCCCGTGCTATCATCCTGACAAATATTTGCGTTTTTTAAAAAGAAGTGAAAAGTATTTCCAACGCTGTCAAGCAATACGGCGCAACGCTTCGTTAGATAGACAACAACGCTATCAAAAGCTTAAGAAACTTGCGGAAGAAATTGTCGTTTTTGTCAACCAATACATCTACTTGCGTGAAAATGAGGATGTCTTATGAGAAGGATATGGATTGTTTTGTTGCTAAGTACAATGCTTATTTCATGCAAAGCTCTATATGAGCAGCAGTGGAAAGAAGACTTTGCCAATTATTACGCCGATTTTCCTTCAGAGGAACAGCTACCTGAGCAGTAAAATTACCGCTCAGATAACTTGGTATTAGGCTAGTCCACATTGACCTAGTCTAATACATCGGCCGAAAAGCTCTTGACTCTGGTTCCCTTGATAAGTTTGTTATCACTAAAGTACTCATGGTAACCAACACCACAACTACCACCATCGTACTTTGTATCTTTTATTGATGTGACAATTTTGCCATCTAAAATGAAGGTAATGTCGCTCCCCTTCGTTTCTATTTTCATCGTTCGCCACTGGGAATTTGCCATATAAATGGGCACTTCGCTAAGATCGACGATTTTCCCGCTGTCTACACGAAAACACCACAAGCGACCATCATGAGAGTCCCATGCCATGCCATAACAACTGCCTTTGTATGAAGAATGCTCAAAGACACCATTGCCGTTGTCACGTACAAAAATACCTACGCGTTCAAAGCCTTGTGTAGTTAACTCAGGACGATATTCGCAATAAATATCGGCAGCAATATACATAGATTTTTGTGTTGTTTTTAAAGAAATAGTGTCAACTCCACCAGAAGGGTCGCAAATTGTTGCAACAGATTCGCCTTTGACAGCAACTGTTTCGGGAGAAGTAAATTTGTCTTGCCACATACACAAATCTCTTCCATATGCTGGAAACGATTCTTTCACAGGTAAAGACACAGCTATAGGATAGCGAGAATTGAGAAGTTTCCCCTCTTTACTAAGAATCCCAGAAACTTTTGTATCTCCTAATACTTCGCGCATTTTCCGTTGTTGGCCATTTAACGTAATGCTATTTAGCACAAAACGTATTCCATGACTGTAGTCCGCATATGTGTCAATATGTCCAAGATACAACGGCTGAATATTTTTACCATTGGTACGGTGCCATCCATAAATCGCTACGCGTTTGGGTGTTGTAACAAGACGTGTTGTGACCACCACATCTTTTTTGTTTCCGGCAACCAAACTTCCCAAAGGGTATTGCGGTAAAAACTCCAAACGCTGCGCATACACCATTCGGTTATGTCTTGCAAAAACAGGAACAGTGGTCATATCAGGAGCAGGTGGGATAGATCGCGGAGACATTTTTACTACTGCTTGCGCCCAAATATCATCCACCATTTTTGTGGTAGGTAAACTGCAATCCATATAATCGGCAAGACGCTGTGCTAACAAAGGAGTCATTGGAGTAAGGAAGTAATCACTATTGTCTCCCACACACATATAATCACAAGTGACATAATAGCGTACTGTCGTACTTCCCTCTTGTACAGTAACAGGAATCATCTTTCGCAAAAATTCAGGCACATTGCCTTTTACGATTTCTTGAAAAATGACTTCTTCGCGTTTTTCTAGAGGTAAATTTACAATCATTTCAATAAATTCACTACCAGAAGCCGCATTCTGTGGACGCGGTGGTAAAGGGAGTTCTTGTGAAAATGTCACCGATAAAAATAGAACTACGCAAAAAACATATCGCATAACTTCATCCTAACATTTGTTTTTTATTTTTAAATCGATTAATATTATAGCTAAAATCCAACATACACGCAAGTTATCAAACTAAAGGTCGTTAGATGAAAAAAATTAAAAAGCAATTGCTAGAAACGATAAGTAACAATACCCAATATGAAGGTTGTACGTTTTATTTACAAAAACAACGGCGATATCGTTTACAAAATTGTGTTTTCCATAACTGTAGTTTTCGCAATCACGTTGTGTTTTCACACTTACAAAATTGTAAATTTGAAAACTGTGGATTTTCCGGTGAATGCGTCTTTGATTTATCACAACAAGATTTACAACAAATTCCCAAGTGGATTTTTTCTTTTCCGGAGATTACGGAACTCAACTTGTCCAAAAACAAACTACGAACTCTCCCCATCGAAATTACCCAACTGCACAAATTACAACAGTTGAACTTATCGCAAAACAAAATAAGCGTCCTACCTTTTGAATTGTGGCAATTGCCAAACCTGCAACAGCTAAATTTATCCAAAAATAATATACGTAGCGTACCTGAAGAACTCGAACAGTTACATCATCTACTAGAATTAAATTTATCAAAAAACAGCATCAACAACTTACCGCAACAGTTGTGGCGAATGAATCATTTGCGCTTTTTATCTTTATCCAACAATCATCTAACTACCTTACCAAGCGAAATTGCACAACTACAAAATCTGACATATTTATCCGTTGTGGGAAATAAACTCACTTCTCTTCCACCACAGATTGGAGAGTTACAAAAACTAACGCGTCTCTATCTATCACATAATTACCTCACACATATTCCCCCAGAATTGGGAAAGTTACACAACGTACAAGTGCTGTTCATATCAAACAACAAGATTTGTGATTTACCAAATGAATTCGGTGAACTACGCAGCCTAACGCGATTGTCTTTGGAAAATAACCACCTACAAAATCTACCTGAAGAATTTGCTCAATTACATCAACTAGTCACTTTGTCTTTAGCACACAACGAATTCACCACTATGCCACATCCCTTATGTAAGCTTTCGCGTCTGACAAACCTATCGATACACCACAACCAAATACACACTATACCGAAGGAAATACAGCAACTACAAAGTATCTATGGCTTAAATCTTTCTTACAATAAACTCGACGAAATTCCTCAAGATTTTTTGTACTTAAAAAACTTAACCCGGGTAAATGTGTCGGGAAATCAAATTTGTCATTTTCCAACAAAAATAAGAGAAATGCCTAGTTTAAATGAACTGTATATCGCAGACAATTTACTCACCACCGAACAGAGATCATTTCTCAAAAACAATCTGCGCAATTGCGATATTCTATTTTAGTATCTCCATTCTACGGATAAACAGAACAACTACATCTATTGCACGACATGAACCTCGCAAAACCGAACACTGTTATGTCCGACGTTGTCAATGGTTTTTTTGTCGATGTTTGCAGAAACTTGTAGCCTTTTTAGATTGCGATTGTCTTGCAGTAAAAGCACTCCTTTGTCAGTAACTTCGGTATGAGAAATGCTTAATCTTGTTATGTTTTCTAAGCCGTCGATGATTTTCATACCAGAATCAGTAATCATTGTTCGCGACAAATCCAAATCAGACAATTTTTGAAATTTCGATAAATGGACCAAATGTTTGTCGTAAATTGTGCTCACAGAAAGCGAAAGTTTCTCTAAATTTTTCAACGTCGAGAGTTCACGTATATCATCGACACTGATGTTCATGTTTAGCAGATGAAGGTTTTGAAGACTCGCTAACTTCTTTAGATGCACGACACTGTTGCTTTGTACTTTCCTCAAATACAGTGTTCTCAAATGAGAAAAAGACGCTATTGGTTGTAAACTAGTTACTTTGGACGACTGTAAATAAAGAGTTTTTAGTTTTGGCAAATTACGAAGAAGTGCTAATTCAGCATCTGAGATCTCCGCCAACAGAGACAACTCTTCGAGACTATGCATCTTCTGCAAAGATTCTAAAAATTTTTTGGTGATTTTACATGGTGCAAAAATGCGTAAAGTTTTTACATTTGAGAACTCTGGTAAATATGCAAAACCTTTATCAGTAATTTGTGGACTATGTAGTTCCAACTGCGATATACATTGTATCTCTTTGAGATACTTCAAATCAGTGTCGCTCTTCGGATTGTCGCTAAAAATTATGCGCTTTTCTTGCTTGTCTACATCATAGAGTACAATTTGGCGCAAATCGATTCCCCGGCTTATGGCAAAACAAAAAACAGGAGCATTGCTATCAGAAAAAACAACGGTAAACTCTAAATAATCCGAACCTCTACGAGATCTTCGGTCATACCTACGAACAATATCTTTTTCTAGTTTTTCAAAGGCATCAAAAGCTTTGTATACTTGCTCGTTGTAACCAGTAATTTTATCTACGCGTTGCGGAACCATCCTGTATAACTTTTGCGCCACATGCATTTTCAAACGACTGTCTCCATGGCGAAAAAGGTCAGTCAACACTGAAATCGTTTCGTTTCCCATTGCTTCGAGAGTATCTAAAGCGGCTTTTTTTGTTTTCCATGGATAATTTTTAATGAAGGAACGAATTGTAGGTAACGCGGGTAGGGATTTTTTCCCCATTTTTGCCAAAGTACGTAAAGCATAAATGCGCACACGATCATTACCATGTTTTGCAACACCACAAAGTACGGGAATAAGTGATACATCAGATGTATCTAGTGAATCGCATATCTTCAAGTATGTGACTACTCGATTTGTCTTGCGTATTTTTTTGAGAACAGCGATGGTTCCCGGTGCACCCATTTTTTGTAAAATTTGAACCACAGTCTTTTGCGACTCTAATAAAGTGCGACGACTAACTCTACCTGGAACTTCCTGATAAAGCTGATCATAGGCGTCTAAAATGTGCTCAACGTTCTTAGGAGATAGTTCCATAAGCAACCCCACAACTTGTTCTTTGACGCTTTCATCATTTGAAGATCTCAAAAGAAAATAAATCGATTGGCGAGGCATCTCTTTTAATAACAATTTTACTTGCTGGCGCAACACGTCATTATCGGTTTTTAGAAATGTAATGAGTTGTTTTGCAGCAAGTGATCCAATAGTTACTAAGATTTTTTTTGCATGTGGCCGTATTTCTTCATTTTCCAAATAACCAATACAAATATTAATCGCTGCTGAAACAGGTCTTAATCTGCATAAAAGTTTCTCTGTTAGTTTCCGTATCTCAGGATCTTGATCTTTGAGGCTTTTCGCCAGTGGTACAGCAGATGCAGCTCTTTGGGCCAGAAGCTCGTAGGCGTATTTCTGAATGTCTGGTTCTCTTAGAGCTTTGATTAGCCACGGAATACAACCATCACCGGACTTTGATAAAAGGCCAAGACCCGTCATTACTTCATCCGCATCAGCACTACGCAGCATTGCGATAAATCCTGCGGCGGTATATTGGATGTCTATTTTCAGTAAAACGTTCTTTGCCTGATACTTAATATTCACATTGCTGTGCTTTGTCATTTTCAGCAGGACAGGTATTGCATCGACAATGGAACCATCCATACCTCCTAAGATATAAATTAGTGGCAGTACCAATGATGATTTTTCATTTTCTAATTCTTTTAGGATAAACGGTAAAGCCGCTCCACCCATTTTTTTTAATACTTGTCTTGCTTCATACACAACACTTCGATTTTGATCCTGTAAGGCTTTTATGAGCAGAGGAATTGTCTCTTTTTCGTATGTCTTTAGAGAAGCAAATACGCGAATAATGTGTAAGCGATCTTCGTCGCTATTAAACACCTGTAAAACAAGTGGCAGCTCCCCTACCTCTGCTAACGAAGCGACAATTGCAGCACAGACGTCTTCGTTTTCACGTTCTTTTTGCAAAGCCTCAATGAGTATACGCGTTGTTTCTTGTGCTTTTTTCCCCAATGCTCCCATCGCTTTCGCCGCAAGAATTTTGACCTCATTAGTGCCGGTCATAACCAGCTGTGAAAGCCGCGAAACACTATCTCCCCCTTTCTCGGGAACAATCGCTAACAATTTCAAAGTTTGCGTCTGTAAACATGGGTCCTCATCGTACAAAAATTCATTCAGGTCAGGTAACATGGATAAAGCTTGGACTTCTAATCCAGTAAAAATGCGTAAAATTCTACATTGTGTCTTTTTGTTGGCACTGCGAAGCGCTTTTTTTAACTCAGGGACTGCGGCAATACCCATTTTTTGCAACGATTTGATCGTCCATAGTATAATGCGTGTATTTTTATCCTCCAGACATTTGATCAGTTTAGGAACAGCGGCCTTGGCTTTAGGTCCCAGTTTTCCCAAGGCAATAATCGAAGACAGTTTCGCCCGACTATTCTCAGATTGTAATTTTTTGATGTGTTTTTGAACATTATCGTTGAAGTCATCATTTTGCGCTGCGGTAAAATTTATTATACTAAGAAACATAAGTAGTAAGCAGAGACGTAAAATCATCGCAATTTCTCCTAGTGATTGATTTTGAAAAACGCTTATTAAAGAGACTTACTTAAATGGTATTACATACGCAAAAGAAATTCCATAAAATTATATAGGGGAATAGCTTAGGATAAAAAACATACATGAGGTCTCTTAAACTGCCCACAACAAAAGTATGTAGTGGAGTGATTAGTCACGAAAGTTTGCGCAAAATCTAACGCGACTTATTCTTGATAATCGGCCACACAGCAAACAACAAAATGACCGGAACAAAAGTAGCGACGGCAAAAGTAAAAAAAAGTTCCTCTTTACCCCATGCCCCTAGAGTGGCAAATAAAAAGGCCTGTGGAATACTCCCGCATAATAGTGCTGTAACAAAAAGCTTCATGCGCATCGACGCCAAACCCGCTAAACAGCACAGGACTTCGGGAACAATAGGAACAACTCGTGTTGCGGCAATTGCCCATACTCCACCTTTGTCAAAAAAATCTTGGAGTTTTTCTAGATTGTCTCCGGCAATAAAAACCGCGGCTTTTCGTCCCATAATGCGTACCATAGCGTAAGCAATTAGGCCAGCAATCATACTCCCTAGAATAGCATATAAACTGCCAACAAAAATACCATAGATACTACCGAGAATAGCCATCACCGTAGTTGCAGGAATGGGAAAAAGAATATCGGAAATAAGGAGTAGTATCGCATACAAGCCCGCGAAGTGCCCTTGCTCTTTTAGCCACTCTAAAGCCTCGTTGCTATTTGTCCACGTTTCAAAACGCTCACCATAAATGAAAAACGTCGTTAGTAGCACAACAATAAATATCGAAATAGAAACCGTTAAGCGCATTACATTTACTTTCTATTGCTAAGAACAAGATGTTATAATAATAGAGTTCGTGGCTTGTAAAATTGCAGCGAAGCGTGTGTCTTCCTATATTTGAAGGAACGGGCGGACACAAGGTCCGCCCCTACATTTCTATAAATTCCGAAGAAAAGCAAATGAAAACTGCCCTGATTTCTGACATTCATGGTAATTATGCTGGATTAATGGCCACTCTTAACGACATTGAGAAATGCGATTGCGACCGTATTATCTGTCTCGGAGATGTTGTCGAGGGTGGGGAAAAAAATCGCGAATGTTTTGTCGAACTACAACAACGTAATATTCCCATTGTCCGCGGCAATCACGATGAGATAAACGACCTCTCCGACTTCAAACTCAAGAGCCAATTACAAAAGTTGCCAGAGTATCTCGTGGAGAAAGATATTTTGTACACACACATTTCACCACGTAAGAAACAATACTCGCTCAATAATAACACAGAGGCATGGAATGTATTTGACGAAACCACATACAAACTCATTTTTGTTGGTCATTTGCATGTATCGCTTATTTTTGGCGAAAATTCCGACACACCTTTTTGTGCCAAACGTCATACTTTTGTTTTCAATAGACCTTATCCATTGGAGCGCACAAATCGCTATATTATCTGTGTGGGGGCTATTGGATACTCACGTAGCGCTTTACAAAAAATCAGCTATGCCATTTACGATGATACAGAGTACACCATTGAAATGAAAGCCATAGAAGGACCGCTACTCGAACTATAGAACCGTGCGTTTAATTAAATGCACCACATCTTCTATAACTTTTTCACAATTGGAAGTGTGAGCAAATCCCACTAAACTTGTCAAATCGACAAGTTTACACATTTCTCGCCAATTGTCATGGAGCTTAATACCTGCCTCCTGCAACCCACATATAAATTGAGCTACACAATTCTCCACGTAAACTTCTTCATCGCGTAGCATATTTCCTATATCGCAATAAAAACTACCTGAAAAAGCAAATTCCCAATCGAGAATAGCAACAACCCTAAAAGTTCTTGGGCAAACGAGGACATTCGCTGGATTGTAATCTCCATGCGTTAGATGGGGATGATGAAAAATTTCTCTGTACAAACCACGTCGCACGTCGATATAGCTATCAATTTTTTCACATAAACTTTCACCAATGTTTTTTTGTGTTGTCGTGCTTTGCAAACATTCTTTCACATAACGAAAAAATGGATTACGTTCTTCCATGATAAACGGAGTAACGTTAAGATTTTCATCCAACATTCCAACTTCTTCAAAACGATATTTTTGTAGATAATACAGCGGAAAGCCCAATTGAAAAAATGTCTGTGCAAGCCGCTGAGGTTCACGAATAATCGCTTCGCGTAAGGAAATGCCATCGATCCACTGCATAACGGCAAACGAATAAGGAATGATATTTTTTGAAGTATCCATATGCAAGATTTCGGCAATGGGGATACCATGTTGTAACAAATCGTGTATTGTTTTTTCCAAAAGACAACTATTCGCATCGCGCGTATAAACACGTAATAAAACTTTGCGATCATTATGGAAAATACAACAATAACTGGTATTCGCTAGCCCACCACTAAGCAACTGGATATCGCGCACTTTTTGACCTGGAAAAAAAGGACGCAATATATCAGTCACTTGCTGCTGTGCAAGTTCAACAACAGGATTTAGTCTTTGCCAACCATATTTCATTGCACTCATGAATATTAATCTTTGGGAGGTTTCACAATCACAAACATCAATATAACCAAAATAGCAGCGCAACTAAGGGTAATCCAAACAAAATTACTTTGGATAAAATCTCCTGTAGGACAAGCTTCACAAACAGTGCTACTACGCAAAATGATGATATTCAGTAAATAGCAAATTCCATTGATCAAAACCCCCGTCATTGCGAGTACTTCTTTCAATTTGCGATATGCAATTTCTTGACGCTCTTCATTTGCAAACCAATAGTCTTTCCAAGGAATGTTGACAATCGAAGCGGGAATTTTCTTAATGAGCAGTGAAAGACTTAAAAACATAAGATTCATAAACGCAATGATTATTGCGAGAATGGTATAAAAAGTTTGCTTGTCACCAAAGCCGTCAGCTTGGCCTTGAATGTCAAAATGAATCGCAATTTGTTCTGGCAAATTTGGATAAATATTCACAACTTGTACAATTAAAGCGACAAACAAGCCACACCATAAAAGTCTAAATAGATTTAACATTTTTATTCCTTTATCGAATAATCGGTTACATTAAAAATTTCGCCTGTTTTCTTTATGCGAATTGTTTTTTCCTGGTTCGAGAATATCAATATTCACTCCCACACTTGAGCCGCCACCATATTTCCCAAGTAGTTTAAATTGCGCGCTTTCGCCATTTTTTCCATTCCACTGAGTCCAAGGAACATCTTCAATTGAAAATGGTTCATAAATCCCTTCGTTGTTTATCGAAGAATCTTTTTTTGACATTTTACACCTTTTCGTGAGGATAAACCTCAATTAAAAACATGCATCGTTTACCTACATCACAGAAACTACGAATATATTTCTGTTGTATCCGTTGTTTTACAAAAACGATTTTTCATAAAACTAATCTCTTCGATAAAGCAAAAAACATAGTTTTCCACCACAATAAGACTTTTGTTATTTAATCGTGCCGTTTCACCTATTTTTAGCGTTTTGAATTTGTTGTGTTTTAAGAGCTTTCTTGTCATCACTTTTTTTGAGGAAAGTTTTTCGGGAAATTTATGTGGAGATTGACATACTTGCACATAACCATTTTCGCTTAAGTTTTCCACGGTGACAATGTAATTGTCTACGTTTATACATAATTGAACACGAGAAACCTTATCATGATGCAAAATAAAATCATTGCTCACACTTCTTCCGATATAGTTACGTGGCTTTTTTAGATAGAAAAGAACTTCGGCATTTAACAAATACAAATACGGAAATTCTTTATTGTCTTCCATTAAGAAACCTTGAAAATCCAACAGGTCCGCATAAAGCGCTATCGCACTTTGATAGCGATGGTTCATATCTTTTTGTAAACATTTTTGGCAAATGTTTAGTAAACGTCGTTGTTTCTCTGATGAATTTTCGCCAAAAATTTGAGCTAAAGATTTTCCAATATTTTCAATGCTATGCTCTTGTTGTGGATTGATGATATCTAACAATATATTTCCAAATGAATATATATCACTCACAATAGAAGGTTTGATATTGAGATGTATTCTCTCTGGAGCTGTGTATTTGGGCGTATAGCCTTTGTTATTTGTGATTTTCTGTGTGGAAATTGCCAAGCCAAAGTCAACAAGTTTAGCATTGCCTTCGCCATCAACAATAATGTTTTGCGGCTTAATGTCCTGATGGCATATTCCTTTTTTCTCTAGATAAACCAGAGCTTCTGTAACCTGTATGATCAGTTGTAAAGAACGCATTAGGTAATTTGACTCTTCGCGAAACTTTGCAATGTATTTTAGTATATCGTCACCGCGAACATACTCCATCACAATGTATGTTTGTCCATCCTGACTACCAAAATCGTGCACTTGAACAATGTTAGGATGGTTGAGAGTTGCTAAACTTCGCGCTTCCTCTTTTAGTTCATCTACCTTTGCAAGGCTGTTTTTCGTCATTTTTAAGGCGACGATGCGATTTAGTTTTGTATCGTATGCGCGATACACAACACCAAAACCACCAGAGCCTACCTTATCTTCAATATTATAGCGTTCGATCTCTGCATATACATATTTGCTAGTCTTTTTTTGGCTGTAGTTGTCCAGAACAGTTTCAATTTGTTCTTCCGTAATAGAACCCATAAACAAAAGTATTTCACCAATTTTTTTACTTGGTAGATACTTCTTTTGATGTAAAAGAGCTTCCTCAACTTTGTTTTGTGAAACAAACCCTAATTTTTCCGCTATTTCCCCAAATAACATATTACTTCTCGCTAAGGAGGCCTAAACTTCGCCAATGGTTCGCCAAAGTGTTGTGATGAACTCCAAGCATCTTCGACATTTGGTGGACACTTTTGCGCTCTATGACGGAATATTCGTATGCTTGTTTGAAAAACTCGTTCTTGAGTTCATTAAAGTTAGTCCATTGTGGAAATAAAGTTGTGTTAGACGATACATTATCCGATTTTTTCAATTCGTTTGGTTGTGAAGATTTCTCCATAACCGAGCATAAAATTTCTTTAGTAATAAATCGTTTGGTTTTCGACACTTCGAGATAACTTTGATAGATAACAGATTGTAGTTCGCGAATATTACCTAAAAATAAAGATGGTGTTGCATCTTCTTGTAAATATTGACAAGCATCAATTGCCAATTCTATTTTTTGCTGTTTTTCTTGGTTAAGCTTTTCTAAAAAATATTTAGCCAACAAGTAACAATCTTTAGCTGTACGCTCACGCAGCGGTGGAATATTAATAATTAATCGACTCAAGCGATAACGAAGGTCATTGCGAAATTTTCCACTGCGTACTTCACTTTCGAGGTTGTTGTTACTCGCACATATCACCCGTGTATTTGTTTTCATCACTTTTTTCGATCCCATGCGAGAAAATTGTTTGTCCTCAAGGAAACGCAGTAACATTCCTTGGGCCTCAAGAGACAAAGAATTGACTTCGTCGAGAAATACGGTACCATTTTTACCTACCTCAAAAATCCCTGGACGCCCCTTCATGTTTTGCACATAATTATCAATACAACCAAATAATTCCACCAACTGTATTTGCGGATCTCCATGCAAATGTGCACAATTTTGTACGACAAAAAGCTCGTTTTCCATATCATCAACGGACAATGCACGTGCAATTAACTCTTTTCCCGTACCAGTTTCCCCCTGAATGAGGATGCATGCTTTTTCCTCTTTATATTTTTCGATTTTACAAAAGACATTGCTCATCATACCACTATCTGCACTTACAATCTTTTCATTGGCAA
This sequence comes from Candidatus Uabimicrobium amorphum, assembly GCF_009002475.1. Lineage (GTDB taxonomy): Bacteria > Planctomycetota > Uabimicrobiia > Uabimicrobiales > Uabimicrobiaceae > Uabimicrobium > Uabimicrobium amorphum. Next base: position 4,316,557 of record NZ_AP019860.1, on the reverse strand, counting down.
AAGCATATCCACCGTGTAAGTACCACTCAAACATTTGTTGTTGTGTCAAACCATGGGTTCCTTCGGTGTACCCCTGGGTAATGTTTTTTTGGTATTGTTTGCTAAGCTGCTGTTGTTCTTTCGTAATACTTTCTAGTATCTTATCAACATCACCACCATGCACTGCATTAAAATCAATATTTTCATAGCCTAAAAATAATGTACCGAGTAAACGAATTTTTGTTTTTATCGGTATAAAAATAAGAGATTTTAACTGTGTAATATAGCGGAAAAACACATGAGAATCGGTATTGGTACAGTGGACAACCTCTGTGCCAATATTCACCATAACATTTGCTAGTTTTTCTGTAAAATTTTGCGAAAGCTGAGAATGCGATAGATCATTTAAAATGCAAATATCGTTTTGCTTTTTCACATCAAAATGGGTATCCTGTAAAATCTCAAACTGACTCTTATTCCATAGAATCTCGATTTTAGCGTTGGTATGGTTGAATAATATCAAATAATCTGGTGTAACTCTGCTACAGATATCGCGTAGAATATTCACTATGTGCATATTTTGTTCTCTTTTTTAGCGACGAAAATAAAGTAATCAAAACGTAGTAAGTAAATGTGCCTTAATCGAATGTAACAAAATGTGTGTAAAAAATCTACAGTTGCTTAGGGCTTGCTTTCAATAAAAAAAAGTTTTCTCGCGTTTTTTTGTACAAAATATAATAGGGGCCTTTGCCCGTGAAACTATTAACTTTATCTAGATTGCTAGTTAAAAATACAATATTAAGACAAACAATTTAGGTTGAATTTCATAATTTTAGGTAAGGAGTAGTTGCCATGAAATGGCTATTAGTGACTTGGATTTTAATGGTAGTTGTGTGCGCAGAATTGATTGAGGAGCAACTGCAGATAAACGAACAAAAAGCAAATGTCTTACACAAAGAATTCATGAAAGACTTCCAAAATGAACGAGATACGGAGTTTTCTTCGTGGCTTGGTGGCGCAAATCAAGATCAACAAAAAAAGCTACAGGAAATTTTCACTGTCACCACAAGTCGTTTGCAAAATATACAAGAGCAGTTAAAGACAAAACGCAAAAAACTACTTCTTACAGAATCAAAAAAAATTACAGATGCCTTTGGTGAAATAAAAAAACAAGGTACACCAGAAAAGATGTTAGAGCGCCGTGCGGTAGCCATGGGACATACTTTATTTCACGCTTTACAAAAAATTTACAAAGAAGAACGTGAAAGAATTACCAATATTTATTGGGGTAGTATACGCGATGCAATGGAGGTACTTGGTAAAGAAAATAGCGAAATCGACACCAACATTGACACGCGTACTGTTAAATTTAAATTAGAAGAAAGTATCAAAACGCGTACGCACAATCTTACACATACTTTCCAAGTTTTAAATGAATATGAATTCAATGATAACGAAAAAACATGGGTGTTGGGTATACTAACGGAACAAATAAAAAGAGAAGAAATAGAGCGTAGCCAACGTAAACAAAGGCTGAATAAACTGGAAAAGCAATATCTGGCCAAAAAAAGAGCGGAGTATCAAACAAAGCGCGAAGAATTGGATGAAGAAGAAACTGTTGCAAAAGCATATGTAGACAAAGACGTTGCCAACTTAAAAAGTGAAATTGCGATACGAAGAGCATCCTACGAACGTAATTTAGCCATGTACACCCAAAGACGCGTGGCCAACCTACAACGAGAAGTTTATTACTTCAAAGGTTTTATTGATGCAGAGATAGGCCGTTATAAAAAATCAAATTTTCCGCAAAGTGTTATTGACATTTTACGCAAAAATCATTGGGACGTTTTCTTGGAATTGACAAAAAGTAACTTCCAAAGGTGGTTAGTCGAAGACAGAATTATATTTGTAAGATTTCTAGTAAAAGAGTTGTCTCAGTATGGATATAGCGCAAAAGAAAGCGAAGAATATTTGTTGAAAATAGTAAAGTGATATCAAAAATTGTTGTGATAACGGGCAATAACATGTAAAATGACGGTGTCAATATCCTTCGAAAAAGCATATTCCCTAAAGAATAAAATAGAAAGGGACTTTGATGAGACACAAAAACAAAGGATATGTTTTTATTTTAGTGGTTTCACTAGTGGCCTTTGCCTGCACCTGTGGAGTAGTGATATACAAAATCAACAATCCTTCCGCTCCAAAAGTGATCACCAGAGCAAAAAGCACTAAAATCGAATTTTTAGAACATGTTATTGCCGAGTTTCAAAAAAAAGAAAAACGCCTACCATACGATCTTAACGAGCTTGTAGCCAAAGAGTATGTGACTCCTGCGGACATTTTAGACGACAATGGAAAAATATTGTTCTACGAAAATGGCAAAGTGGATATTAACCACTAAAATACAATCTCTCTCGTGTTTAGAAAATCCAAGACTGATCTTGCATTTATAAAAGGATAAAGAATGCACGAAGTATATTTTTCAGATGTATCTATTTCCGAAAATAACGTTTTATTACACAGTGATTATTTTCAGGGTCTAGTTGAGTTGGTAAATGAAAATGTATGGCGTATATTTGTGTGGCATCGTCTAGAAGATGTAGACAAGGGAAGTTGGACTGTCACAAAAAAACAATGTCATTTTTCATGTGAAAACAACGAAGATCATTTAGTTCTTGCCTCAGAAAAAGCACCTACACTAAAAATATATAAAAGCCCGTTTCGCTGGGAATGGCAAGACTTCACTACAGACCGTTTAGATGCCCGTAGCTCTAAAGAAGCGGAACAAATGGAAGAATTGGCAACAGGAGAAGGAAATCCATTTGCCGAAACCAACGATGGTTTACCAATGGGTAGTGGCTATACTTTATCTATTTGCGAAAAACCACAGCGTCACTACTATGGATTAGGGGAAAGAACTGGCTTTTTAAATAAAAAAGGGCGTGTTTGGCAAAACTGGAATACCGATATATCAAAACACGTTCCAACGACAGACCCTTTATACCAGGCTCATCCTTTTCTACTAGCCAACAACGAAGGAAACTTCTGTGCATTATACCTAGACGAGACTTGGAAAACCACTTACGACTTGGCGTTTAGTCAACCTCAAAAAAGCTTCATCACCACCGTAGGACCAACTTTTGATTTATATTTGCTTCCCGGTCCCAATCCACAAGAAATTCTCAATAAATACAGTGAACTAGTTGGTCGCTCTCCGATGCCACCGTTGTGGGCTTTAGGTTTCCATCAATGTCGCTGGAGTTACCCTGATGAGAAGTGTATTATGGCGGTTGCCAAAGAGTACAGAAAATGTGAAGTTCCCTTAGAAGCAATGTGGCTTGATATTGACTACATGGACGGCTACAAAGTATTCACCTTCTCCCCTCATCGATTTCCAAACCCTAAAAAAATGACCGACGATTTACAAAAAATGAACATTCGTACGGTGGTAATTGTCGACCCAGGTGTGAAAAAAGAACCGGGTTATGAGGTTTACGAAAGCGGCCACAAGCAAGGATTTTACATCAAAAATAGACGTGATGAAGAATTCGTTGGCGAAGTTTGGCCGGCCCCAGCGGTATGGCCGGATTTTACACAAGAAAATGTTCGTGATTGGTGGGGAGAATGGCTAAAAGTTTACGATGAGGCCGGTATTGCGGGAATATGGAATGACATGAATGAACCTGCGGCCTTCAAACTACCAGGAAAAACTTTGCCCGTTGGAACAAAACAAGGAGCGCGTTGGCATGCCGAAGTGCATAACATTTACGGGCACATGATGGGTAAGGCTACTTTCGATGGTCTACAAAAAAATGATCCACAAAGAAGACCATTTATCCTTACACGTAGTGGCTTTGCAGGCATACAAAAATATGCGTTTGTATGGACAGGAGACAACGCCAGTTTCTGGGAACATCTAGAAATGTCTATTCCGATGATTCTGAACATGGGAATGTCGGGTATTCCATTTGTAGGAGCCGACATCGGCGGTTTCTCTGGAAACTGTGATGGTGAAATGCTATCGCGTTGGACATGGCTTGGAGCGTTCTATCCATTCATGAGAAACCACTCAGGCAAAAACAGTCGACGTCAAGAACCATGGTGTTTTGGACAAAAATATCTCAAAGTGGTTCGCGAAGCCATCAATTTTCGCTACAAACTGCTTCCTCACCTTTACACACTTGCAAATGAAGCACATTCTTCGGGACTGCCCATTATGCGTCCCCTATTCTTAGAATATCCTCAAGATAGTAAAACTTACAGCATTAATGATCAATTTTTATGCGGTAAAGGTCTTCTTGTTGCTCCCGTTATACGTCCACAACAAAGCCATCGTCTCGTTTATTTTCCAGAAGGAAAATGGCAAAATATCTTTAGTGGTGAAATCTATGAAGGTCCCTTGCATACAGCGATAGAAACTCCGATAGAGAATATTCCTATCTTTCAAAACATTTCTACCGCAATTCCTTTTACCACTGTACAGCAACATACAACCGATGCTCTTTGGCCACAACTTACATGGCGCATTGCTTTAAATGAAGAAGTGTACGGACAAGTGTATTGCGATGAGGGTGACGGTGAGGTATGCGGAACAAAAAAATCTATCAAAGCCTCATACGACGGTAAAAAACTAAGCATTGAGTGTCGAGGATTTACCGAGGAACTCTGTACAGTAGAAATTTTAAATGAAAAAATACCTTGTCGCATAGAAGGTCAAGGACATGTTGCGAGCAAACAGGGGAATTTATACATAGAAATGAAAGAACAACAAATAGATCTTTTTTGGGATGAATAGGAAAAGTTATGGCAAGAAAAACAACTGTTATTATTAAACAAATGGCGCGCAATAATGTCATTGCTGAATTTTCATGTGGAGACCACCTATTTGGTATTCTCTCCTACAAAAAAGGGGTTTTCTCAATAGAAATTTATCCTCCTCCAGGAGATAAGTGGGAATTAGATATTGAGGATTTTTTGGCATTGGTGGAGCAAGGTAAACAAGATATTAGAGATCAGCTTAGTTCTCGCTCAAGATAATTTTTAACGATGTCCTCATTCATAATTTTAGGTTGAATGAGGACACATGCTAGGCATTTAGATATTTATCGCCAATATCCACGTACCCAAACCCAACCTCGGCCTCGACGTACCCAATTTCCGCGTATCCAAGCACGGTGACCGCGACGAATTCGACTCCAACGTCCACCGATCCATACATAGCGATTTCCATTCCAGTGCCAACGCCCCGGAATCCAAACATGTCTGCGACCTGGTCTACGTGGTCGGCGACGCTCAACTCTTACTGCGGGCGGAGCCACAAACACATGAATTTCCTGTGTTGTGTCTTCATAGCACTGGCCATCATCGTAATCGTCATAACCAACATCATATGTATCACCTTGATGATGATCGTGATGTTGCGGCGGGTGATGGTGTCGCGTTTCCTTGACGATAACAACTCTTCTACGACAGCCACTAGTAACAATAGCGACGAGTAAAAGACCAAGAACCAACATAGTTAATTTTTTCATAAAGTTTTCTCCTTAAAGGTATCAAGTTTTCTTTGAGTAATATTATGAAACATGAATTCGTATTTGACAAGTCTCCTTTTGCAAATTACCACGCACCAACAATTTTAGCTACAAAAGAGAATTTACTCGTGGCTTTTTTTGCGGGAGAATGTGAAGGAAGCTCAGATGTTGGTATTTGGTTGAGTAAAAAACAACAAAATGTTTGGCATTCTCCCAAATTAATTGCCACAGATAATTTTCCTTGAACGATATATATATCTTAGAAAACGATAAAGGAGAATTTTCGTACCCCGCAATTATCACCTCGCGAAGTACTATTCACATGGAAAAGGATTAATATTTGCCACTACGAATTTACACAAGAAGATTTAAATATCAGCGCTGAGATGTAGTCTGAGTTTACACTTTAATATTAGCGACTATTCAATAAACATTGCTGCAATGGAGCTCGATATGTCAACACAAAATACTCGCAAAATACTTTTTGGCCGTTACCAGATATTAGGAAAAGTAGGACAAGGTGCCATGGGAGTTATATATAAAGCCCATGATACTAAGCTGGATCGTATTGTGGCCTTAAAGACAATGCCACACAAGATGTTACGCGACGAGCAAGCAAGATTACGCTTCGAGCGCGAAGCAAAATCTAATGCAGCACTAAATCACCCAAACATAGTAAATATTTACGACTTGGGACAAAATACAAAAATGTTTTTTATTGCCATGGAGTACCTACCACGTGGTAATTTAAAAACTTTTCTAAAAAAGCAAAAACTCACCATAAAACAAAAATGTATTCTAATATTGAAAATCATAGCTGGTCTTGAACATGCACACAAAAACAACATTATACACCGCGACATAAAACCCGGAAACATACTTATTGACGAAGCCGGTATACCAAAAATTGCCGACTTTGGACTAGCAAAGTCACTACATGTCGACGAAACAAAAGTTTCGCAAACAGGAGCAATCTTAGGCACACCGGCCTACATGCCGCTAGAACAAGCCAACGGCGGAAACGTAGATCAAATAAGCGACATCTATTCCGTCGGAGCCATGTTCTATGAAATGCTCTGTGGTCGTCCCCCTTTTCAAGAGGAAAGTATTATTAGTTTAATGTACAAACTAGCCAACGAAGAACCACCCGCGTTGTCAGAAATCAATCCAAATATTCCCGTTGCCCTAGAAAAAATTTGTTCCAAAGCAATTGCCAAAAAGCGTACAGATCGTTATCAATCCATTTCGAAAATGGCGGCAGACATTCGAAATTTTTTAAACAAACCTCAGCAACACCACAAAAAAACCAACACCAACCAACAAATCTACAACAATATTTATTTATCTCTGGCGGTGTTTATGTTCATTGTAATCGGTTATAGCTTTCTATTTACAAATAATAATGACGAAGACACAACCCAAGATAATGAACATGCCGCATTGAATGAAAGTAAATCTGAGTCTGACACCAAATCTGAGGCCAAATCTGAGTCTGACACCAAATCTGAGTCTGACACCAAATCTGAGTCTGACACCAAACCTGAGTCTGACACCAAATCTGAGTCTGACACCAAATCTGCGTCTGACACCAAACCTGAGTCTGACACCAAATCTGAGTCTGACACCAAACCTGAGTCTGACACCAAACCTGCGTCTGACACCAAATCTGCGTCTGACACCAAACCTGAGTCTGACCCCAAATCTGCGTCTGACACCAAATCTGCGTCTGACACCAAATCTGCGTCTGACACCAAACCTGAGTCTGACACCAAACCTGCGTCTGACACCAAATCAGAGTCTGACACCAAAAATAAACTGAAAAAAGAAGGGCGTTCATTTATAGAGGAAATGTTTACCACAATGCAAAAAGATCCTTCGCAAGCATCAAAATACATTCCTATTAAACACTCCAGGTGGGAAAAAGCGTTCTCAAGAAAAATCATCACCGCCAATAAGTGCATAGGAGAAAAAATGGAAAATGAGATATACATACACAAAAGACAATTAACCATAGATGCGCCCATGAGAAAGATGTCTGCCACTCTGCAAATTAAAGCAAAAAAAATAAATAATAACTGGAAAATCATTCACATGAAAAAACTGGAGGTAAAGTAATGCCCTTATTTAAAATACTTATCGTCGCATTTATTTTGACAAACATTGGTTTTGCGCAAGAAAATTACTACGAAAAAACGATTCAACAATTCGAAGCGCAAGACAAAAAGGAATTTCCCGCACAGGACTCGGTCCTCTTTGTGGGAAGCTCTAGTATTCGTTTATGGAAATCATTGAGCAATGATTTCCCTGAGATAAAAACCATCAATCGCGGATTTGGAGGTTCACAAACCTCTGATGTGCTACATTTTGTCGACCGTATTGTTACGTTATACAAACCAAAAGCTATTGTTTTCTATTGCGGAGAAAATGATATTGCGGGAAAAAAAGATATTTCTGCCCCAGTGGAAGATTTCGAGAAATTCATCTCTCACGTGCGTAAAAAGTTACCGCAAACTACAGTGTATTATGTATCGATGAAGCCTTCACCTTCGCGTTGGCATATGTGGGAAAAAATGGCAGAGGCCAATCGTCAAATTGAAAAATTTTGCAAACAAAATAGCATGGTAGACAAACGAAAAACACTCGATTATATAGATGTATCGGCAACGATGATTCGCGACGGAAAACCCGACAAATCGATTTTCATTCAAGATATGTTACACATGAATGCAGAGGGTTATGCAAGGTGGACAAAGATTATTCGTAAAAAGCTCATCGATGATAAATTTCTCACAGAAGATAAAGAAAGTAAAGAAGACAAATAATGACATGGTTGAACAGTGTGTACAGCGACGGTTCTACAAATTTTATTACTCCTGAATATCCGCGCCAAGGGCAGAAAGTATCTATTAAATTGCGTTTGTATCGCAATAATCCCGTGACAAAAGTTTTATTACGTACTGCTCCCGAGGGAGAAGAGGTTCTCAATGAAATGCATGTGTGTAAAGAGGACGACACTTTTATTTGGTATACAATAAAAGAACATATACACAACACTGTTTTTGCTTATCGCTTCAAGCTCCTTACAACCGAAGGAAAATACTGGTACAATAATATTGGAATGCAACGTACAACACCTCTTGATGTACACGACTTTCGTATTATCACAAACTTCACTCCGCCATCATGGTTGCATGAGCGCGTTTTTTATCAGATTTTTCCTGATCGCTTTGCTTGTAAAAATGAACCTGTTATCCCAAAATACACGTATCTCGGTCACAAACCTATACGTAAACAGTGGCATGAAAAACCTGGAGAATATCACCAAACATACTGCATGGACTTTTTTGGTGGAAATATCGCCGGCGTTTTTAGCAAAATTTCACACTTACAAAACCTAGGCATCAATGCCCTGTATTTCAACCCTATTTTTCATGCACCATCTAACCATCGCTATGATGTACAAGACTATTTCAAGATAGACCCTATTTTCGGCGACAATAGCTCTTTTGCCATTTTAGTTAAACGTTTACAACAAAGTAATATAAAAGTAATCCTAGATGGCGTTTTCAACCATAGTGGAATGGCATGCCGCTGGTTTAACAAAGCAAAATACTATGACGAACAAGGTGCGTACCAATCTCAGCAAAGTAAATACACAACATTTTATTGTTTTATTAAGCATCCGCGGAAATATCACTCATGGCAGGGAGTAGACACGCTACCGAAGTTTAATTACGCATGTGGTAAGCTTCGCGACATGATCTATCGTCGTGCAGATTCGGTAATGCAATACTGGTTGAAAGAACCCTACTCTATTGATGGTTGGCGTATCGATGCCGCCAACATGTTGGGGCGTAGTCCTGGATGCGAAGATTATCTCCCTATATGGCGAGAATTACGCCAAATCATCAAAGACAAATATCCAGAAAGTTATTTGCTAGGTGAACATTTTTTTGATCCTAGTGATCTACTACAGGGCAACGCGCTCGATGCTGCTATGAACTATCAAGGTTTTACTTTTCCCGTACGTAAATGGCTTACGGAGAATTTTGCCACACAAGACTTAGAGGAACAACTGCGAACATTTCGTTCCACTGTTAGTTGGCAGGTCATCCTAAGTCAGTACAATCTACTCAATAGCCACGATATTCCACGATTATCTTTTCTACTTTCATGTAAAAGTTTACAAAAATTAGCCTGTGCATTTTTGTTTACCTATCCAGGTGTACCAGCGATCCTCTACGGAGAAGAAATAGGCCTGAGCGGAGGAGAGAGCTGCGAGAGTTCGCGTTTGCCAATGCCATGGCAAGAGAAAGACTGGGATAGCGAACTACTAGAGTTTTATCGCAAACTCATCAAATTTCGCAAAAACTCTATTGTTCTACAAAAAGGCGGATTTAAAACATTACACGTTGCCAAAGATATCTTCGGTTATGCACGGTTCTTAGATGGCAAGACCATTATCGTTATTCTCAATCGTGGAGCAATGTCTAATATAAATCTAAATTTAAAGCCCATAGCTATTTCAGCGAATAGCGCAATTCGTTCATGGGACAATAATGAAAATTTACACTGTGACGACAACAGTTGTTTACAGGTAACAATTCCATCTCGTAATTACTTCATGGGAATCATTGAATAGAATGCGGGATTATAATGACAGATGAAATTGTAAAAACACAACAACTACAAAAAATAGAAAATAACACTCGTTACCACGGTTGTGTTTTTTATCTCGACAGGTACAAATTCCATCAAATAAAAAATGCCCACTTTGACAACTGTAGTTTCCGCGGCATTGTTCGCTTTGATAAGATACAAAAATGTAGTTTTATAAATTGCAATTTTGCCGAATTTCATTTTGAGAGTGTGTGGGGAAATGCGCAAAAGTTATTTAGAGAACTAGTCCATATAGAAGCCATCACCCATTTGAAAATTCGTAATGGAAAGATACGTTCCATTCCCAAAAAAATTATCAACCTAGTCAATTTGCAAGTTCTTGACTTACAAGACAACTGTATTCATAAAATCCCAGAGAGTATCGGTACACTCACCAAATTGAAAAAAATAAGCCTTCATGATAATGAAATCGCAGCTATACCGCCGCAAATTAGCCACCTTACTTCGTTAACTCAACTATATCTTGGTCGCAATCAGATTGAGAAAATTCCACCACAAATAAAAAATTTACAATCACTAACACACCTTTTATTGGCATACAACAACATACGCCAAGTTCCAAATGAAATTATGCACTTAACGAAATTGAAAATATGTGACCTTCAGCACAACAAAATCGATAAACTTCCCCAAAAATTTTTACCAATGCAAAACGTGTTTAAAGGTGTGGAAATCGACGAAGGATTAGAAGACCCCGACTTTTGTAGCGGCACAAAAAATACATAGGTATCGAGTTGGGGTTCAAACATGTATCCGCCTGTATTTGAGGGAACGGGCGGACACTAGGTCCGCCCCTACATTCCAACTGCGATTCCCACTACCTATTTTGCAGAGTACAATTTTACTCGTGAAATTCAAAAACTTCGTCTTCTAGGAAATCTTCTTCTAGCATATTTTGCTCTAGCATTCTTTTACTACGTTGCTTACGCGGGTATTTCTTTTTTTGGTACTGATTCTGCATAAAAGGAACTGCTATCGACATTCCCTTTTCAAATTCTAATTGAATTGTGTAGTCGATATTATAAGGCGTTTGCAGATTTTCTCCTTGAGGAATATCGAGATCCCAACGTAAAATACCGTAATTTTTCGAAATTTTTTGATAACGCGTCTCTTTGCTTAGCTCGGTTTTGGACTTGAAAATAACATTCAAGTTTTCATTGCTCTTGGGAATACGATCATAAATTCTCACAGGAACTACGCTTTCCTTAAAATTCTCAAAAGATAAACGATATGCAACTGTCACCACTTTATTTCCACGCTCGACATATTCTTTTTTCGACAACAATTCTCGGCTAGCGCGTAATTGAGTATCGATTCCCAAACCAATCGAAAATTTTTGTCCTTTTGCCGTCATAGGAACAAAAGAATGCCCAACGAATTCACCATTTAAATAAATATTGGCTTTACCTTCTAGTAGAGCAATTTCATAGGAATTCGTAATTTTCGCTTTACGATACACATATTGAGACAATAGAGGAATCGTGACATTGTACTGCTCTTTTTCCAAAGACAGTTTCTTAATTTCGACCATTTGTTGATCACTACGGCTCGCGATACTCACTTTTCCAGGGATCTTGTAGTGCACAGTCAACACGGACTTTGTACGCATTTTTTGCGGACGAAATTGTTTAGAACCTAGCAGCTCCAAAACCTGCATATTGTTGCTTGTTTCATTGAGATTCGTGTTACTTTGTTGTTGTTGGCTACGCGTCAACTGACTACGCGTTTCCAAAATTTGTGCTTGTTGATTTTTCAACTGTGTGTAGTTAGAAATAACTTGCTCACTACTCCAATTACCGCCGTTTTTTTGTAATTCAAGAGACATAATCGATAGTGCCGGGGCATCTGCGGACATCTCCACGGAAGCAGTGGAAAGAGTTAAATCAACTTCCTCCCAACTTTCTCCACTCGTTTGTTGCACAAGAGCATTGTATTCAATACCAATACGTTTATCTTTATTTTTTGTACGCACGTTGTATGCCGGTGACCATGTGGCGTTACTTACAAGGTAATTTAAATGTATCTGCGAATTTTGCGTACTGCTTTTCTTTTCAAAAAAAATGATCGCTTTTTTCACTTCCTTAGAGTTCTGTCCAGAAATTTGGCGCATTTTTTCTTTCACAAATGCCATTTGCTTTTGGATCGCAAGAAGCTGTTCATTGACTTGGAGCTTCTGTTCACTAAGGCGCTTGCTTTCTTTAAAGATATAACTCATCATCTCCGCCATTGCGCTCGGATTTAATGAGCCCTTATGAATATCCCCCTTTGTCGCGGTAATATTATAATTTTTTAATCCCGCAAGATACTGTTCCTGGGAAAGTATAAAACGCTGCTGGTGCTGGTGATGACGAACTTTCTTCTCTAGCTCTTGGACTTTATTGCTAAGTTCGCGAAATGTTTCTTGAGGAAAATCTTCGGTTAGAGTTGTGGTGTAACGAACAGAACGAATATTAACATCATCACTAGCATTGGCAAATAAACTTTTGGGTTGTATTGTTGTAGGTAAATTGTTGATAATAAGTTGATGCTGACCAGGGGACACATTGACAGTAGCCACACGTTTAATAAGAGCCTGTCCTCTGTACAAAGTGACTTGCTCAATCTTGCCGTGTTGCTCAAATTTTTCACAGAAAATACTGCAAATAAGTAATAGAAAGATACATGTATTTTTCATAAGTTTTCCTATTAAAAAGATAACCAAAATAAACAAGCTTGTTATAGTTTAGAGGACTTCTCATACAATTAAGTTCCCAATAATAAAAAAATATGCTCGGAAATTGTCATGGACGAAAAACTCAAAAAATTAAAGCGTAACTACAATGATTTAGTTGTAAAACACAAATGGAGCGAAGCATTAATCATCGTAGAACAAATGCTAGAAATACAACCGCAATCAAAAATTTACTGTAATCAGGGAAGAATTTTCATCAAACTCAAGCAATACCCAAAAAGTATTGAAAGTTTAAAGAAAGCACTATCTCTAGACGCAAATAATAACGATGCGAAAGAATTGTTGGGCAAACTAACCTCTTCCGAAAAAACGCTACATGACATGGAAAGCCACTCCATGGCTGACACGTTATTTGCGGTACCACAACAAACAAGCACCTCTGTCACCTCCATAAATACCAAACAGTTTGGTCGCTACCAAATTATCGAAAAAATAGGTCGCGGCGGCATGGGAGAAGTTTACAAAGCCTACGATAATAAACTAGACCGCGTACTGGCTTTAAAAATTGTTAGCGCCATTATCGAAAGCGAAGAAAGTCGCCAACGCTTTGTCATGGAAGCCCAAGCGACAGCCAAGTTAAATCACCCCAATATTGTCGGAGTACACGATATTGGAGAAGAAGATGGTCGCAATTTTTTCACCATGGACTACATCGAAGGGTTGGCCCTACATCGTTTCATCAACGCGCAACACTCGTTACAGGACATTGTGCGTCTAATGATCGACACGTGTAAAGGCATACACTATGCACATGAACAGGGAATCATTCACCGCGATTTAAAACCAAGTAATGTCATGGTCGACGTCTCGGGAAATGTTCGTGTAATGGATTTTGGCTTAGCAAAAGTAATGCACTCAGACGCACACCTCTCGCGTAGCGGACAGCAAATGGGAACGCCCGCTTATATGTCGCCGGAACAAGCCAATGGTTATACAGTCGATATACGCACCGACGTTTATGCCCTAGGCGCCACTTTATACGAATTACTAACAGGACGCCCGCCCTTTCAAGGTGAAAATTCGTTCAATATTATTTACCAACTCCACTACAAAGATCCCGTATCCATGCGACTATTAAATCCCGATATCCCCAAAGATTTGGAGGCTATCTGCTTAAAGTGCTTAGAAAAATCCGCCAATGCGCGCTACGACAACGTAGAACAACTACAACAAGATCTACAAAACTTCCTCGATGATATACCCGTAATGGCGCAACCGATTACCCCATGGAAAAAGTCGTTCAAATGGATGAAGCGCCATAAAGCCGTAACCGGTGCCGGTGCTTTAGCAGTAATGAGTTTAGCACTTGTCGTTATACTATCTATTGTTTATTGGCAAAAAGCCGAAAAGGGCAAACGGCGCGCTATTTTAAGTGTGGCAGACCTTGTACTTATCCGTGCCAAAGAACAAATTGAAAAGCATGAATTTCGCCAAGCAGGCGTACTGGGAGGTAAAGCTTTGAGTTTACTGCAACAATACCCTCAAACGACAAAAAACGCGCAAAAAACGGCAAGAGATATTGTGGCAGCGGCCTTACGTGGCAACGGACTGGTATGGGAAACGCGTGTTATCGATAAAGGGCAAGTTCCCTTGGTTAAAATTGCCGGACAAACCAACAGTCGTTTTCTCCCGCGTTCCAATGTCATTGCCCACAGTGAGCAAAATAACTTAATTGCTGCGGCATGCAACGACGGAAGCATCAAATTTTATGATGAATTTAACGGTGACTTGTTATTCACCATTCACGATGAAAAAACGCCCATTTTATCGATCATTTTCCACCCAAATCACAAATGGATTATCAGCGGAAATTGGCATGGTGAAATTAAAATTTGGGATATATACACGCGTACACTGGTTAAAATAATAGGTAGACAAAGCGGCGCTATATCTTCCATGGAAATTTACAATAATACCCTTGCCACAGGTTCATGGACAATAGAAGATCGTCTCGGGGAATTACGTCTGTGGGATTTAGAAACATATTCTCATAAAACTTTACGTTACAAAGGTCAACCACAAAGCTTACAAATTTATGCGGGTATTGCCGATGTCAGTTTTCATCCTAATGGAAAGTACCTGGCATGCGCAAAAGGCACAAATATCATCATTTGGAATATAGACTCCGGAAAAGTAATCTCCGACAACAATGCCGGCTTCATCCCTTTAACATCAGTAGCTTATAGTGGCGAAGGTAAATATTTGGCCGTTTCTTCTTGGAATTACATCATTCAACTATTCCGACTAGACAAAACACAACAGCTCCTATCTAAACAAAAATTACTAGGCCACAAAGGTGGCGTTACACGGATTGTATTTGGAGACAAAGGGAGAATCATGGCCTCGGCTTCTCAAGACGGTAGTATACTATTATGGGATACCGATACTTGGGGAATCCGCAGCAAATTTTCAGGACACGGTGACTACGTACAGTATGTTTCCTTAAGTGACGAAAAAAAGTTATTATCTCTATCGCAAAATAGTATATTGCGTATGTGGGAAATACAAACAGATGTTCTCTACAGCATATCGCTACCTGACCCTACGGAAATAACATCCATGAGCTTTCACCCTAACGGAAAAAAAATAGCGGCATCTACATTTACAGGTAAAGTTTTTCTTATAGATGTTGCCAGTAAAAAAATCGAACGCCAATTCTCGGCACACCAACAAAAAATCACAGGGTTAGCATTCAACTCTTCCGGCTCACAAATGGCGACTTGTAGTATAGGTGGTAAAGCCTACATATGGGATACAGCGACAGGTAAACAAATAGAACAATTGCCGTTATCTCCCATATACAGCAATTTGTTTTCGGTGGTCTTCAGTCCAGACGACAAAAAACTAGTAATTTCGTTGCGCGAACAAGTTGCTAAAGTTTGGGATATAAAAAAACGTAAATTCATCGCCGACATCCCCACGGATTTCATTTGCTTCTACGCCGCATATACTCCCGATGGTAGTGAATTGGCTCTAGCCTCGCAAAACATAGTATTTGCCGACGCAAAAACATTCGAAAAAAAGCAACAATTTAACATCCATAAAAATTGGATTAGCAAAGTAAAATTTAGTCGTGACGGCAAGACAATGGCTTCGGCATCTGGTGACAGTACTTTACGAATATGGGATGCAAAAACGCGACGCCAAAAACATGTATTTAATTATAAAAGCTGGGTATGGGACATCACATTTCATCCGAGTAATAAATTTTTAGCTTGTGCGTGTACGGACAACACCATTAGAATAATAGATATTGAAAGTGGTGTACAAACACACAAGTTATTTTTTCAGTCAAAATTTAAAAGCGGTTTTGTCGTAGCATTTAACCCTGTCGATGGCTCATTAGTTTCGGCAAGTGATACGCTACTGTTTTGGAATTTTACCGCAAAAACAAGCCATATAACATTACCTCATTGGCAAAAACGCACAACGCTTCCTTTGCAAAGAAAATTTAACTTTCGTACAGATATTTCGGGCGCTAGTATCGAATATTCGTTACACACCGAACCATTATCCGTTTGCAAGCGTTTATTTAGTCTAGATGTAGACAAAAATTTTGTGGTTTCTCCCTTCTTTGCAGAAAGTGAGTGGAGAAAACCGAGCATTACGATTGATAAAGAGCAATACGTCTACTATCTGCAACAAGGAAAAAAAGCTTATAAGGCAAATGATACTTCTATGGCAATAGATTATTTCTTTATTGCTTGCTGTCTCGCAGAGACAAAAACATTGCAATTTTTGCAACAGCAAAATATCCCTTTAAATCGCCAACTAGCTTACCTCTTTCACAAACGCGCAAAAAAAATAGGAAGTTTTTCACAAAAAATACGCTATTATAATATTGCCATCCGCCTATATGACAACGCGCAATTTTACCTTGAGCGTGGCATTATTTTTCACATGTATCACAAAAATGACAAAGCAAAATTAGATTTCAGCAAGGCTTGCGCTAAAGATCCAAAATTGCGCAAAAAATTACCGCAATAATTCATTTGAATAAGAGAAAAAATGGGAATACTCAATTTTAAACGCACATATCGTAGTTTAGTACGCTTAAAGGAAATCATTCAAGTTCTGACCAAACATGGATTTGGTCATTTTGTAGCACGTCTTAACCTTGTACGCTACGTTCCAGGCTTGGGAAAACTCAAAGTTTTTCGTAAGAAAACAATGACAGAGGCTTCCATAGCTGTACGCGTACGTTATGTGTTACAAGAGCTTGGTCCCACCTTTGTAAAGCTAGGACAAATTCTTTCGGGAAGGCCCGATATCTTACCCCAAGAATTCATCCAAGAATTCAAATTACTACAGGATAAAGTTCCCCCTTTTCCTGTTGACCAAGTATTTTCTGTTATTGAAAAAGAGTTTGAACGTCCCGTACAAGAAATTTTTCACACCTTCACTAGTGAAGCTTTTGCATCTGGCTCTATGGGGCAAGCGCACGCCGCTGAATTGCCCGATCGTTCACCAGTGATTGTAAAAATCCGCCGTCCAGGAATCGAAAAAACCATTGCCACAGACATCGACATCCTACAATTTTTTGCAGAACTCATAGAATATTACATTGAAGAACTACGCATTCTCCAACCAACGCGTCTTGTAAAAGAATTCGCCAAAAATATGCGTAAAGAATTGGACTTCACACAGGAAGCATCGTACTGTGAAAAGTTCGGTAAAATGATGGCCGATGATCCACATATTAGCTGTCCAAAAGTATATTGGGATTACACAACAACAAATGTGATTGTTCTCGAACGTTTAGAAGGTGTAAACATCGGAGAGACCGAAATATTGAGGTCTCAAGGAGTGGACCTTAAAAATCTTGCGCGCGTTTTAGCTTCTTCATTTATGCAGCAATATTTTGTGAAAGGTATGTTTCACGGTGACCCTCACCCAGGTAATATTCTTGTAACCTCGACAGGAAAAATCAATCTGATTGACTTCGGCTCTGTGGGACACTTGACTCATGATTTAAAAAATCAATTATCAACGGTAATTATTGCGATTGTCAAAAAAGATATTCGCCTTATCGTCGAAGTATATTCGGACATAGGTGTTTTTACAGAAATGCCCGATAAACAAAAAGTAACCACAGACATTCTCGAATTACTAGACCGTTATTTAGGTGTTCCTCTAGAACATTTGGATATGGGAAAAGTATTTTTAGATGTTTTCAGTCTGGCACGTGAGCACAAAGCCATTTTACCACAAGACTTCATGTTACTCGTAAAATCAATGGTTACAATTGTCGCCATTGGTCGTGACTTGGACCCTAAATTTGATTTAATACAGGCGGCCTCTCCCCACCTACACAAAATCATTCGCCAAAAAATTTCTCCCAAACACATATTCAATCAACTATTTTTTAATTTTTGGACATTGTACAATCTATTACAAGCTTTACCGTCCGATTTAAAAGAATTAATGCGCCGTTTGAAAACGGGAAAATTGCAAATAACAATTAAACACGAAGCCACACATCGCGATTTGATTGAAATCGATAAAATATTCCAGCGCTTAGCGTACAGTATCATTGCAGCGGCTTTTGTTGTAGGAGCGTCTATTATGGCGACAGCGGGTATTGAACCAAAGTTCAAGGATGTTTCGATTTATGCGATTATTGGGTATGTAATTGCAGGATTGTTTATCACAATGGCAATGTTCGTTGGACCAAAGCCCATGAGATAAAAGTGGAGCGAAACTCCACTTTTAACTTTTGTGCAAATCTACTTATATCTCTTTATTTCACCACTTTGTATACGGCTCATAAAAGAAATCATGTCTTTCTTAATTTCAGGTGACAAGATATATAATCCAATAATATTTGGAAAACACATCGCAAAAATCATCGAGTCAGAGAAGTCAACAACAGGACCCAAACTCATCGACGCACCAATGATGACAAAAAGACAAAACAATACTTTATAGGTTGTGTTCGCGGCTTTACTTCGGCCAAAAATAAATTCCCATGCCTGTAAGCCGTAATAAGACCAAGTAATCATAGTAGAGAAAGCAAACAACACAACCGCCCCACAAAGAACAATCGGAAACCAAGTATAGGCTGTTGCAAAAGCAGCAGAAGTAACTTGAATACCATCACTTGCGCTATGCAGCGGTGACCATACTCCAGTATGAGGATCGACATGACCAGTAATTACAATAACCAAAGCGGTCATAGTACAAACAATTACGGTATCGATGAATGGTTCAAGAAGTGCAACCAAACCTTCTGTTACGGGTTCATTTGTTTTTACAGCTGAGTGGGCGATAGATGCAGAACCAATTCCCGCTTCGTTGGAGAAAGCAGCGCGTTTAAAACCTTGAATAAGTACCCCAACAAAACCACCGAAAGCCGCTTGAGATGAGAAAGCACTCGAAATGATAAGGCCAAATGCTCCAGGAACTTCTCCCATTCTTTGGAAAAGAATAGAAACAGCGGCTAGAACATAAATACCACACATGAATGGTACAATTTTATCGGTTACACTGGCGATACTTTTGATTCCACCGATAATTACAATGGCCACCAAACCAGCCATAACAACACCAAAAAGCCATCCAGAACCTGCAATAAAACTGTTTTCTCCACCAGTTACGGTTTGAAATTGTTGGAATGCCTGGTTAACTTGGAACATGTTACCACCACCAAACGATCCCCCCACACACATCAGTGCAAAGAACACAGCCAGAGGAAGTCCAATAAAACCAAGACCTTTGTTTTCAAGTCCCTTACTCAAGTATTGCATTGGTCCACCGGAAACCGATCCATCTTCATGAACTTCACGGTATTTTACACCTAAGGTACATTCCACAAATTTAGAAGACATACCAAGAAGACCTGCCATGATCATCCAAAAAGTAGCTCCAGGACCACCAACGGAAACAGCAATAGCAACACCAGCGATATTCCCCAAACCTACGGTTCCAGACAACGCTGCGGTAAGAGCCTGAAAGTGTGATACTTCACCTTCATCGTCAGGATTACTGTAAACACCGCGTACTATGTTAATAGATGTTAAAAATCCACGTATGTTGATAAATCCCATGTATATGGTAAATACAATCGCTGCAACAACCAACCAAATTAAAACAAAAGGAACTTTCACTTGATTGATGACATAGACAATATTACCTTCGGCATCTTTTTTAGGATTCCCGTCTTTGTCTAGCTCAGGAACATATACTAGATTACCCTGCTCGTCTTTTACATCAACAGACTTCATTTTTTGAACATAAACGGGATTTCCATCGGCGTCGGTGATAAGTTTTGTTTGCTTTTTTGCTATGTAAAGAGTATTGCCTTCGTCATCTTTTACAGCCTTGCCATCGTTGTCTTGTTTTTCAACATACACGAAAGCACCATTTTCGAGAACAAAAGATTCTTCACTCTTTTGAACATAAACAGGTTTTCCATCATCGTCGACTTTATATCTTCCCTTGTCGTCTATTTGTTGTTCGTAAATCGGTTTTCCGTCCTTATCGACCATTGGTTGCAGCTCTGTTTTTTTTACTTTTGAGCTACTGATGGGAACAGCACGAAATATAACACCGACTACTTTATTTGAGTAAGGCTGAATTGCTTCATTGATCTTTGTATCAACACTTTTGCCTACCATTTTGCGAACATAAGTAACGTTGCCATCTGCATCTTTACTTTGTATGTACAAATCGTTACCGTCTGCATCGCGTGCAGGCACCTTAACATCTTTTTTTTCTTCCTCTTTTTTTACATCTGTAGACTTTTCTTGTGGTTTAGATTCCCAAACAAGTCCAACAGTAATAAGTGTAATAAAAAGAATGGCTAGAAATTGTTTCATTAAAAAACTCCAAATATTTTTACTACTTGCACATTTTATATCTTCTGTATGATAACAGATTCGTTTTTAATGGAAAAGTTTTTTCTATGCAATCTTGGTGGACACAGTTATTACTTTCAAACAAACTTTAGTATTGTTATACTTAAGAACTTACAGCATAAAAAACAACCATACATTATTTCAAATTACAAAACAAACAGGAACAAATATGGATCTCAAACAAGGTGTTGTTACACGTGTGGATGGGAAAAGATGCCAAATCCACAGCGAGCAAAATACATACCACGCATACATTCCACATAAAGTCATTGGCGTTGATCCCAAAACATCTAAACCTCTTTGTGTCGGAGACCGAGTCCTTTTTATCGAAGATGAAGCCGAAGAAATAATTGTGAAAGAGCTCTTACCGCGCTACACGAAACTTTCACGTCGCGCCATAGGAGCTGTCGCGAAAGAACAAATTGTTGCGAGTAACATCGATCAACTTCTCATTGTAACAGCGGTCTACAATCCTCCTTTTCATCCGGGAATCGTCGACCGTTTTATCATAGCCGCGATCAAGGGAGACTTACAACCTGTTATTTGTATAAATAAACAAGATCTTTTGCACAAAGATAAAAATAAAGAGCGCATAGAACAGGTCATTGAAACATATCGCCAGCTAGAATATACCGTTGTGTGCACAAGTACAAAAACGCAACAAGGTCTAGATGAATTGCGCAACATCCTTAAGGACAAAACAACAGCTCTTGCGGGACACTCCGGCGTTGGAAAATCGTCCTTATTACTAACAATAGATCCCGACTTGACACTTGTCACGAAAAACATAAGCCGTAAAAGTCGCCGCGGACAACATGCAACAACTAGCGTAACATTAAATCCCCTGTGCATTGGAGGTTACGTTGTTGACACACCAGGTATCCGCGAACTCAATTTGTGGGAAACTTCCGTTGCAGAAGTAACAAATTATTATCCAGAAATTGCCGCATTGTCTTCTCACTGTCGTTATCGTGGATGTACACACACTCATGAACCCAAGTGTGCCGTAAAAGAAGCTGTCGAAAAGGGAGAAATCGAAGAATTTCGCTATGACAGTTATTACAATGTCATCGACTCTATTGAAAATCCAAGTATGTCTTCGCGACCCGTTGCCTTTCACAACAGAGAAAAGCCATTTTGATATGGAAAACGCTAAATTTGTCCATCTACCACAGCATATGCGTGGTGAAATACATCTACACGGTTCGAAAAGCTATACAAACCGTGCATTAATTCTTGCAGCATTGGCGGAAGGAACTTCTATCCTTTACAACTACTCTCCCAGTGATGACAGTGCTCTTCTTATTCGCGCACTACAATGCATGGGAATATCCACAACCCACCACAAAAACGCCCTACACATCGCCGGACAACTAAAGCCTTACCATGGCGAAATTAACGTCGGAATGGCAGGAACCACACTACGATTTTTGATTCCTCTTTGCTGTATTGCCGGAGGTGAAATTATCCTTGCCGGTACACCACGCCTTCATCAAAGGCCCATAGGAGATCTTGTCAATGCAATGCGCGATTTAGGAGCAAACATTGACTATCTTGAAACGACAGGATGTGCGCCGATTGTCATTCGTGGTTTTACAAATCCCACGGCGAAAGAAATTGTCGTAGATAATACCATGAGTAGTCAATTCATTAGTGCTCTTTTGCTATGTGGATGCGCTTTCCCTCACGGTTTACAACTAAAAGTCTGTGGCAAAAAAATTTCCCAATCATATATCCTCATGACACTAGAATATCTAAAAAAATTTGCCGTGGAAGTTCATGAATCTAATCAACGTGGCTACACAATAAAACCGCAAAAAAGCAATGCCACCGAAGTTTATATAGAGGGCGATGCCACAGGAGCCACTTATTTCTGGGGATTGGCGGCCATATCTGGTGGAAGCATCCGTGTGCACAATGTATCGCCAACAAGTGAGCAAGGGGATATCTATTTTGCCACTTTGCTAGAGCAAATGGGGTGTCAGGTTCACCATGGAGAAAACTGGATTGAAGTTAAAAGCAACGGTAACTTACGAGGGATCAACTGCGACATGACACTCCTTCCTGATAGCGCCCAAACATTGTCGGTCGTTGCGGCATTTGCGAAAGGAAAAACACACATCTCAGGTTTAAGCACACTAAAACACAAGGAAACAGACCGCTGTAAGGCAGTACATGATGAATTAAAGACGATAGGTATTCACAGTGAATTTGACGACGACTCACTGACCATTTATGGCGGTACGCCACAAGGAAAAAAACACATTCACACCTACGATGACCACCGCATGGCAATGTCATTTTCGATGCTAGGGTGTTTAGAAGAAGGAGTCTATATAGAAAACCCACAAGTAGTGGCAAAATCCTTCCCCGACTTTTGGGAAAAGTTATCTAGTTTGCAACAAAATTAGTAGATAATCTATTACGTAGGCAGTACAATAATCATTTTAATTGAGATTTAAGCAAGAAAAAACAAGGTTCTTACGTTTTTACTAGAAGTTGTTATCAATAAAAACATTTCTCTAGGTTGTCATCTCTGACTTGATCAGGGATCCAGCATTCTCAAGACAATTTTATATTGCTAGGTTCCTGCTTTCGCAGGAATGACACATCACCGAAGTTTATCTTCATAAAAATAAACAACGTATATTTTGCTTGCTTTATTTAAATTGATAACAAACTCAAAATTGACAATAAAATTCGTTAAGAATCCATAAGGAAAAAAGTTATGAGTGAAGTTATACCTCCAAGATATAATTTTTCAGAAATCGAAGAACAAATTTATCAAAAATGGTTGGACCAGGGTTGTTTCAATGCGGCCTTATCCCCCGACGGAACGGTTTTAGATGAAGAAAGAGCAAAAGCAGAAACATATACCATTGCCATCCCCCCACCAAACGTAACCGGACGTTTACATATGGGGCATGCGCTAAACAACACCATACAAGATATGCTCATTCGCTACAAAAGAATGTGTGGTTATGATGCGCTATGGATTCCAGGAACAGACCATGCAGGCATTGCGACACAAACAGTCGTAAAAAAGATGCTTGACCAGCAAGGAATTGACTATCGCGAAATTGGTCGCGAAAAATTTGTAGAGTATGTATGGGAATGGAAAGAAAAATACGGAAACGTTATTCTCGATCAACTACGTAAAATGGGCTGTAGTTGTAACTGGGAACGCACGCGTTTTACCATGGACGAAGGTCTATCTCGCGCAGTAAATCGTTCTTTCAAAAAGCTATATGACGAAGGTCTCATCTACCAAGGAACACGCATTGTAAACTGGTGTCCTGTTGACCGCACAGCACTTTCCGATGACGAAGTAGAGACAAAAGAAGGTGGAGAATCTGGTCACTTATGGCACATTAAATATCCCGTTGTTGGCGCAGAAGACGAGTATCTCATCGTCGCAACGACAAGACCTGAAACCCTTTTTGGTGACGTAGCAGTAGCTGTTCATCCCGAAGACGAACGCTATCAAAAATACATAGGCCAAAAAGTAAAATTACCTCTGACAGACAGAGAAATTCCGGTCATCGCCGACGATTACGTAGATAAAGCTTTTGGAACAGGATGTTTGAAAATTACTCCGGCACACGACCCAAACGACTTTGAAGTGGGGAATCGTCACAATTTCGAACCTATCAACGTAATGAACGAAGACGCCACAATGAACGACGAAGTTCCAGAAGCATACCGTGGACTAGATCGCTACAAATGTCGTCGTGAGGCAGTAAAGCACCTAAAAGAGCAAGAACTTCTAGACAAAGAACAAAAATACAAAGTTCCGCTAGGACGTTCTTATCGCTCTAAAGAGGTGATTGAGTATCGTTTATCCAAACAATGGTTTGTGAAAATGGACTCTTTGGCCAAAATGGCCCTAGAACGTCACAGTGAACTCAATATTCAGCCAGAACGTTGGAACAAGGTATATTTTCACTGGTTAAATAATATTCGTGACTGGTGTATTTCGCGACAAATTTGGTGGGGACACCGTATTCCCGCTTGGTATCATAAAGAAACAGGCGAAGTACTTGTTAGTGAAGAAACACCACAACAAGTTTTGGATAATCCCGATGTATGGAGGCAGGAAGAAGACGTACTCGATACATGGTTTTCTTCCGCGTTGTGGCCGATGTCAACGCTTGGATGGCCAGAACATTCCTCCGATTTTAAACGCTATTTTCCCACCACAACGCTTTCTACCGCAAAAGATATTATTTTCTTTTGGGTGGCGCGTATGAATTTTAGCGCTTTAAAATTTGAAGATGCGTTTCCTTACAAAAATGTATACATTCACCCGACCATTCTCGATGCCAAGGGTGAAACGATGAGTAAATCAAAAGGAAACGGGATTGACCCACTTGTTGTTATTGATGGTGCCACAATCGACGATTTAAAAAAGCCAGTAAACGAAGCGCGTCCAAGTGATATGAAAAAACGCCTAAAGGAAATTGAGAAAAACTTTCCTGATGGTTTCGAAGCTGCCGGAGCAGATGCAATGCGTTATACTTTACTGCACCAATGCTCGACAGGACAAGAAATTCGTTTATCTCTAAATATTTTTTATGACATTGGTCGTAGATTTATGACAAAGCTGTGGAACGCAGCGCGTTTTATCTTCATGTATATCGACCAAGAAAAAGACAATAATTCTCCCGAAGATTTCGCGGCACACCTTAGTGATGAAGATCTATGGATGCAGGGAAAGATTCAACTTGCCACCAACAAACTACGTGAGAACTTAGATAAATACGATTTTTCTCATTTGGGGGAAATTTACTACCAACTTATCTGGAGTGACTTTTGCGATTGGTATGTTGAACTATGTAAAGCAAGACTTACATCAGAAGACGATGTTCAAAGAAAAACAGCTCTACACAGTCTAATCACAGCGTTTGCCGATATATTGCGTCTATTTCACCCGATTGCCCCATTTATCACCGAAGAGTTATGGAATAAACTCATTGAAGTAGGAGATAAGAGTAATTTATGGGGAAGTAAACGTCCGGAGTCGCCATTACTTGTTATGGAAAAATTTCCCGAAAGTCAAGAGCCCGAAGATTCATTGCAAGCAATTATCGCCAAATTCAATAAGTTACAAGATATTGTCACTTTGGTAAGAACCCTGCGTGCTGATTATACCATTAAGCCAGCACAAAAAATTCGCGCATATATCCTTGCCAAAAATGAACTCGCACAATCGTTACTTTCGGACAAAGAAAGTCACCGTAGTATAATACGTTTAGCGAACCTGGACAGTTTAGAAATTATAGAAAACGAAAGTGCTAAACCACAAAAAACAGTGACATTGCTAGATTCGAGCTGTGAAGTTTACGTGGATATTCACGAGTTTGTGGATGTAGACAAAGAATTGGAACGTTTGCAAAAAGAAATACAACAAGTTGAGAAATATATTGCAAGTATTAGCAAAAAATTAGATAATCGTAACTTTGTGGAGCGAGCTAAGCCTGAAATTGTTGCTGCTGAACGTGCCAAAGCACAAGAAAACCAGGAAAAATTGGAAAAATTGAAACACCTACACAAACAATTTGCCAATTTTTAGATTAAAACAATTGGTGGGGAATCTTGTAAAATTTCCCCACCAATTTCTTCAAAAGATAGCGGGAATTACCAGTGATGAACACAGTTGACAACTATAAAATAATAGAAAAAATCGCCAATGGAGAGTATGGTGATATTTACAAAGTACAAAACGAAGAAGAAGAAATTCGTAGTCTTATTACACCATTGATGAGTGCATTAAAAAATAATGAGTTATTCCAAAATGTTGTCTATAAGCACTTTTGGGGAAGCGATACTATTCGCCAAGGAGAACAATTGCGCGGAGAACGTTCGCGTATTCCACTAGCCTTAAAGGTTTTAGAACGCGAAACACCTTTGCCAGAAGACTTTTCCGACAACTTCCAACAGTACTTTGCCAAAGCAGTAGATTTCAATCACGATAATATTATTGATGTTCATCACACAGGCTCTATCGATGGCAAAATTTACTATGTAATGGAGTACGTCAACGGTGTTTCCATTGGTAGAGAAATATCCACTTGCGGAGCTTACTTTGAACCAACGGCATGTCGCATTGTGTATCAAACATCACAAGCGCTAAGTTATTTGCACGAACGAAATGTTGTTCACTGCGAAGTTAGCTCGAAAAGTATTATACTCTCGAATAACAACAAACCTAAACTACATACCAAATTACATCGTGCTGCTTGTCGCGATCGCTGGGGTATAAAAGACGAAGCCAACAATAGCCCTCTAATTAAAGATATCCGCGATTTGGCCGTTGTTTTTTATGAAATGCTTACCGGAGAAATCGCCGAAGGTGAAATCAATATAGATGACGTTGAAGCCTCGGATGGAGCAAAAGAAGTTCTACAAAAAATGTTAAGTAGCTACACCGATTGCCAAGAGATTTGTCACGATTTACAAGAAAAAGACCTACTGTCTGTTAAGTTCTGAGAATGGAAAAAACTCTTAGCCATAAAATCAAAGAGAAAGCACTGGAACTCGGATTTTGTCATGTGGGAATTGCACAAGCACAGCATCTACAAGCCGAAGAAAAATTATTGCAAACTTGGCTAGACAATGGTTATCAAGGCAAAATGCACTATATGGAAAATCATTTTGCCAAAAGAGTAGATCCATGTAAGTTAGTGCCAGGAGCAAAGTCCATTATCTCTGTGGCGATGAACTACTATACAAAACATCAACACGCCCACAATCCATCCCAAGGGAAAATTTCTCGCTATGCCTGGGGAGATGACTATCACGATGTCATGAAAAAACACCTGCGGCAACTTTTAGATTTTATTTGCGAACAAGACGAGAATATTTCAGGGCGTGTTTTCGTAGATTCCGCCCCGATTATGGATAAAGTTTGGGCCGTAAAAAGTGGTATTGGTTGGTTGGGAAAACACAATACGGTAATCAGTCGCGACTACGGATCATGGATGTTTTTGGGCGAAGTAGTGGTAAATTGCACGCTAGATTATGATACTCCCATGAGCGACCACTGTGGTTCATGCACTAGGTGCATAGATGCCTGTCCGACCGATGCCATCACTGATCCCTATGTAATTGATGCCAACAAATGCATTGCCTACCTAACGATTGAACTCAAACCACAATTTGACATTCCACAAGAACTACAACCCAAAATGGATAATTGGATTTTCGGTTGTGATATATGTCAAGACGTTTGCCCATGGAATAACAAATTTTCACAGGAAACAACCGAGGAAAGTTTCGCACCGCGCCCACATAACCTCAATCCAGAACTCCACGAGCTTTCCAACATCAGTGAAGAAAAATTTCGCGAAAATTACCGTAAAAGCCCTATTAAAAGAACAAAACACGCTGGCTTAATGCGTAATATAAAAGCAGTAACATCGAAACAACAAGAGAAATAATACATTTAGTTACGCAAAAATTCGATATGTTTCAAGGTTACCATAAATGTTTTCCATAGACTTGTAATCTTTCACCTGAAGACTAACATCTTTCAACAAGGAATCCAATTCACCATTTTTTGGTACACTGTATACAATCTCACTCCCGTCTTCAAAGGTAAAAACGTGATCCACTGCCGCACTACTGGTACTGGACTCACGATTGGTCGTAGAGACCAAAGATTGTTTTCCACTCCAAAACTCATAGTAATCAATTTGTGTATCGTGAATCCAAACAACATATAATGGGACAATAAAACGCGCCGTCTTGATTTCGCGGCAACGTACCGAATACGTCATGTATATAGATTGGATTACACTCCACGCAAAAAATAAACTAACCGCAAGCGAAACATACGCATTCTCCGTCCCCGCAAGCATAATGACAACGAGTCCTCCCGCAATCATGATACCCACCTCTAGAAAAGGTTCCTTTTCGAGGCGAACAACAAGCCAAAGTCCCATGACGATTGCTGATGCAACAAACAATCCCGAGCTATACATAATATTGACATTATTCGCAAAAGCAATCACCGCACACACACTAAGTATAAACATAACTCCCAAAGCAATGAAATGATAATCACCATCGCCAAAAAAATCATGGCAAATGACCTGCTCAGGATTGTTTTGTATTTGTAAAAGTTTTTCTTTTTCCGTAGGCGAAAGGTCCTGAATTAGTTTTGTCTTCATCCACTTTCCCTCACAAAATAAATACATCCATTTTATTGTAATAGTTTAAATAAGCGTCATCAATAATGACTCGGGTATTTCAAATTAAGTTATTTACATTATCTCCGATATTCACCATAAGTAAAATTATATTACATTATAAATAAGTATAATTTTTTCTAATGGTCAATAAATTGGCCATTGTGTATTCGTTTTACAAACTTGTTACAACAGTTCATTGTTAATTTTGTTATATTAGAACAACTAGTACTTTGGAGTATTAATTTGTGAAAGTTGCCTAAGTATAGATATTCTCTGGTATTTGGTGCCCCCACAATCGGCTTCGCCGATTACTCCCCCACTGGGGGAGTTTACGTATATCAAAAAGTGTTGAAAAAACGCAACGTTAGTTCGAACCACTTACACATGGTATAGATTACTTACCAACATGTCGTTTTTTCTTTTACGAAGTGCTATACATAAGCCCTCCCTATGGGAGGGCAGCCGGCGATTAGCCGGCGGGAGGGCATCGCATGCTAGTGATTTCCTATACTTCAGGATTAGCTAAATTTCAATGTTCCAAAGTACTAGTGCTTTGGAACATTAATTGTTGGCGGAAAACCATACCGATGTTTTTTACATTTTTTAGGATGTTAGCTATGAAAAACAAAATATTATATTTGTTAACTTGCTTATGGATAAGTGTTGTGTACAGCCAAGAACAAAAAGCACTGGCGAATAGACTTACAGACTTCACACATATCACAACAAAAGAGGTTTCCTATTTACCATTTATGAAACCAAAAGCCCCTTTGTTGTCTATTCCTGAAGGAACCATTTTTAAAATCATTAATAGTAAAGATAACACTCTTCTTATCGAATGTTCTAACGGAGTAAAAGGACATCTATCACCAGATGATCGCGGTTGGGAAAAATTAATTGTGGCATATGGTACTGTCATTCACAAACCATGGAGCAAAAGCCTTGAGTCGTGGCAGGCAGGTGGAAGTGATTATTGTGTCCTAGACATAAGTAATGAAACCCCCCAAGATTTACCTGGTCGTTTTCTGCGTTCATCGGCGAAAGTTTCCTTTGAAAAAATCAAAAAATTTCACCGCAAAAAAGTAAAGATAATCGGTGCTCCACACCGTCCCAAACCCGCAAAAGTTCATCCGATGTCACAACGTCCTATCGGAATGAAAGGGCCTGGTGCAGGAAAAGGCATTCGCGTATATGGAATATGGGCAATGAAAGAAACAACAAACTACATGCCTGAAAAACTCGCCAAATCGTTTAAAGGCTACGAGCTCTACAGTTGGCAACAACAAAACAAATGGTATTTTTGCTTAATTACTGGAACCAACCGCATAAAAACTTTTGATGAAATATCGCCTGTAGGCGAGAAAATAGAAAATGGTTGGGTAAAAATTACAGTTGTGGGAGTAAAAGCTTTTAAAGATGTACTACAGAGACTACCCGAAGGAGAAAATCTCTACTGGGGTACAGGAAAAAAAGACCAAGAACTACCGGAAAAATCGCTACGCGACGATATCAAAAAATTCGCGGCAAACTTAAAAATACAAATATTCGATTAGTCATGCGTTTAGGGCGGACATTCATCCGCCCTACAAGTTTTATATTGCAAACAAAAAGTAATTACAGTATCGTAATCTAAGCTTTATTGGTAATAATACAAATTCCATAAAATACAGAGAAACCGATGATTTACCGTCAACAGAGTTTGCAAAACTGTGTAAAAGTTTTAGGTTACATGACCCACACAGACATACAAAATATATCATCTTTAA
Organism: Candidatus Uabimicrobium amorphum; assembly: GCF_009002475.1. Lineage (GTDB taxonomy): Bacteria > Planctomycetota > Uabimicrobiia > Uabimicrobiales > Uabimicrobiaceae > Uabimicrobium > Uabimicrobium amorphum. The sequence goes on along the minus strand of NZ_AP019860.1, from coordinate 4,285,822 downwards.
AGATGAGCCTTGAAGAATACCTGGCAAAAAAACTGACAGGACAACAACTTAATCTTTTGCGATTATTTTTTATCAAATACATTTTTTTATCTGAAATTAGAAAACTTTCTGTTGTACAACCAACAGTGATAGACAAAATTTTTAATCATGATCTACAAAATGCAAAAAATAACCAACCACCGCAATTCGGTGACTTTGAAAAAAAAATTGCCCAACATCCTTCTTTTCTACAGATAACACCACACATACAACAAATTCTCACTGTTGAGGAAATGAAAATTTTGGATTTTATGCTCGGCAAAGCGCCAAATGCACCTTCTCAACCCATTATTTCTAACGATACGCGTAAGGGAACATCGACGCGTAGTGAATCGGAACCACAAAAAATAGACGGCATTCCCAAAATATTGGGAGACTACAAAATACTGGAAACCATTGGTGCGGGAGGAATGGGAAAAGTTTTCAAGGCATATCATCAAAACTTGGAAAGAATTGTCGCCATTAAAGTCATGTTGGGGCAAGAAGAAATAGCGCGTAAACGCTTTTTGATCGAAGCTAAACTCACGGCAAAAATGCAACATCCCAATATCATTCCCATTCACGATATTCAAAGTGAAGGACAACTGGACTACATCGTAATGGACTTCATTCAAGGCAAAACGTTGTCGGAGGTATTGCAACACAAAAGACTATCTTTTCCTCAAATAGTAACGATCATCAAGCCTATTCTTTCCGCAGTTGCTTACGCCCATAATCACCAAGTAATCCATCGTGATCTAAAGCCAGCAAACATCCTTTTAGAAGATGAAACATTACGTCCTATCGTCATGGATTTTGGATTAGCAAAACAACTAGAAAGACAAACCACCGAACAAATTACCGTTACCGGTCAACTTCTTGGTAGTCCGCGTTATATGGCTCCAGAGCAAGCAGAAACTGAAGAAGTGGATCATCGAGCGGACATTTACGCATTGGGTACCATTTTTTACGAAATGCTAACCGGTCAACCAGCTATTGATGGTGAACGTTTAGGACAAGTTATTTACAAAATCACCCAACAAAAATATTTACGTCCACGAGAAGTAAATCCTGAAATACCCGCGGCGGTAGAAAAAATTTGTTTAAAAGCGATGGCTCTCAATCGAGAAGAACGCTACCAAACAGCAGATGAATTTATGACAGGCATTGATTATTTCATGACTCATGGAAAAACAACCGCGAATGTCTCTTTTCCTGATATGCGAAATACCAACGGCAACAAAGGTAAGCGAAGAAATGTAAATGAGGGAAAACTACAAAAGACTTCTATTCGTCCCGCGCGAAAGACGAGTACACTACGTACAAATCAACGTCAAAAAACGACTCAGAAAAAAAACAATACGACAGTCATTATTTCAGTATGTACAGCAGTATTTCTCTTATTTTTGACATTCTATATTTCCCAGAACAACACCCCATCTGTTAACCAGACAAAGCTTGCACAACAAAAACTCGAAAAACAAAAAATCAAGTTTCAACAACAACTCAAAAAACAGAAAGAAAAAGCCGCAAAAGAGCAACAAAGGCTCAAGGAACAACTAGCGCAACAAAAAGCACAAAAAACTCCACAAGAGCAACCCTCAAAAAATCTCAAACTACAAGATATTGTCAAATACAATGACAAACAACGATATGTAAAAATAAGCGTCAAAAAAATAGCGCCTGCTTTGCAAGAAATTCGTCACCAGACAAGACCCATTTTTTTGAGTTTTCGCAACACCACGGTGAAGGACGATGACCTACGTTATATACAAAATGCCCCTTACATCATCGCGTTGGATTTACAGGAAACTCGTGTGGGAAACGCCGTATTAAAATATGTAGCCACTCTAAAAAATCTAAAGCTCTTAGACATAGAAGGTACAAAAATAACCGGAGAAGGCTTACAGTATTTGACAAACCCTCATCTACGAGAGATCGATCTAGACGAAACCAATATTACAGATCAACATGCTCATTACTTAAAGAATATCAGTAGTAGCCTAGTGGAAATAAATTTGGAAGGTACGCAAATTTCCGATAAAAGTATACCGATTCTTTCATCTTTGAAATCATTAAAACGACTGAAAATTTTGCGCACAAAAATAACCCCATCGGGTTTTTACCAATTGCAAAACCTAATGCCATACTGCCAAATCATTTATTAGGTAAACATACTTTGCGTATGAAAACAAATGATCATATTGCAAGTGAATTTAGTTAGGTAATTAGTTGCAATATTATTTTAAGCGCCTCTTCGCAATTTTAATGCGTAGTTTTACATTATTACGGCTTTGGGGGGGCAACGAATCAACACCTTTTATTTCCAAAGATTTTTTCCACTCATCGACAGCTTTATGGAATTTTTGTTGAGCAAAATAAATATCCGCTCGTCCAGCAATCAGCACCGCATTGTTAGGGTATAAACTCATCGCCTTATTGTAGTCTCTTAGTGCCATAGCATATTTTTTTTGGAAATAATATAAGCGACCGCGATGATGAAATAATTGCGGATGTACAAAAGAAAGTGCAATGGCTTTGTTATAGTACTGCAAAGCCTTTATATGCTGCTGGCGACTTTCAAAAATTTGCCCTAATCTGAAATAACAGTAACCTTTACGTCCCTTTACATTTAAATCAATAGCGTTTTGATACAAAGGAGCCGCAATATCATATTCGTTTTTTCTGAAGTGACACTCCGCCTTTAAAAAATATATTCGTGGTACATTTGGATTTAACTTAATTACGACACCATAATCGAGAATCGCAGAGTCATACTCTCCAAGACTAAAAAATGCGATACCTCTGGCCACATATAAATCTACTCTGCTTGGTGCAATTGTTATTGCTTTATCACAACTCTTTATAACCGCACGAAAATTATTTTGGTTTGCATATCTCTGTACATTTTCGAGATGTTTTTCCAATGCCTGTTTTTTCTCGTTATCCACTCGATCATTCAGATACTGTGTAACAGCTATTGTTACAGTGACAACGACTGAACATAGGACTAGAATAAGCCATTTATGTTTACCCACAAAATGGTTTGTCGTATCCCAGAAACTGTATTTTTTCGCTCTTATGGGTTTTTTATCTCGGAGACTTTTTAGTTCATGAACAAGCTGACGAAAATTGTCATAGCGTTTTCGTGGATTTTTTGCCAAACACTTAAGGCAAATAGCCTCAAAATAAGGAGAAATTTGGGAATTAATTTTGCGTGGTGTAATGGGAATGTCGTGAAGAATATGAAAAAGTAAATTCATTTGATTGTCACTCGCAAACAACGGTTGCGAAGTCAACGCTTCGTAGATTGTCGCACCAATCGCATAGATGTCACTTTGTTTGCCCGCTTTTCCTTTCACCTGCTCGGGGGCCATGTACAACACCGTGCCAACAATATCACCGGCTTTCGACAAGTCGCGTTCATAATCATTGGATAATTTTGCGAGGCCAAAATCCATGATTTTTGGTTTTCCCTCACTCGTAATGATAATATTCGACGGCTTAAGGTCGCGATGCAAAACATTGTGTTGATGTGCGTGGGCCATGGCGTTACACACATCGATCATTAACGATAACAAATGATCAGAATGTATTCGTTGCTGTTTAATAAGATCTGCTAACGTTTCACCTTCAACATATTCCATCACAAAATATGGCCGTGGTTTTTCATGAAATTCATAAAAGCGTACAATATTGGGGTGATTTAATTTGGCCATCACCGTAGATTCCACAAGAAACCTTTTTTGACCTTTCATCGTTCCAGGCATCATGAACTTCAAAGCAACGTCACGTTGCAATTGTGTATCAAACGCCTTATACACAACACCCATTCCGCCGCGTCCTAATTCTTTTTGCAACACATAATGTCCAAACATCATTTGCTGTGATGTAGATTTACGCAAATTTTCCTCTTCAGGATTTTGCATCATTACATTCTCCCGTTAGAAATAGAACCACAACAAATGTTTTTAGTGTAGCGCATACACATACTTATCGTAACTCGCGAAATACACAACACCATCCTCAATTAGAGGAGCACCGACAACTTCTCCCTTTGTCTCAAATTTCCATGCTTCTTTTCCTCTTTCAGTGACGGCATAAAGATGATTGTCATCACTACCAAAATAAATAATATCATCCACAATTGATGGAGAACTACGAACAATTCCTCGTGTAGAAAAACTCCAACGTAGTCTACCGTTTGCTGCGTTTACCGCATAAAGGTCATGGCTACGTGATCCAAAATAAACCGTTTTATTGTGAATCGCAGGTGTTGTAGAAATACCTCCCCCGGCTTCATACTGCCATATCTCTTTACCTTTGTGCACGTCAACAGCATACAGTATCCCTTTTACATCTCCAAAATAAACCACATTTCGTTGCACGGCGCAACCGGGTGATTTCCACTCGGCAAATTTGGCTGTCCATACCTCCTTTGGACGACCGAGTTCCACACAAAAAACTCTATTATTATCACTTGCCGCAACAAACAACCGATTATTCGCCATAGCTGGTGACCCAATAATCCGCTGCGACTTTTCAAAAGTCCATAATTCTTTACCGTCTTTCGCACGAACAGCATAGAGACGATCCGAACCAACATACACAATGTTATTATGCACAACGGGGGCCCCATGAATTCCTCTTTTTGTACGAAAAGACCAAATTTCCGTTCCCGTTTTCGCATCAACTGCATACAAACGACGATCTGCTGCCCCTGCATATACAACTCCGTCGCTAATAGTAATTCGCGAGGAGGAATCTTTCGATAACTCAAAATCCCAAATTTTTTCTCCCGTGAACTTATTCAAAGCTACGAGAAAGCTCTTGCCGTTGACAATGTACAATACATTACCACTTATCATGGGAGAACCGGTAACGTAGCCAGAAGTTTTAAATTTCCATTTTAACCCACGCAGTTTAGGCAAACCTTGTGTAACGTAGACACCGGTTCTCGCCCAACTTCCACGATGCGTCGTCTCGTTTTTAGAAGCCGCTCTCTTAACACGCCAATTGCGAAAAAAACTTTCCCCTTTTTCATCTTTCGCTTGCAACCGAATATCATTCATACCCCACTGTAACTCGACAACACAACTAAAATTTCTCTCTGTATCCCAGGTAACTTCTTTCTTCTGAATGATAAGTTGTGTAATTTTCCGGTCGACTTTTCCTTTTAGGGTAATCTTCCAAACTCTATTAGGTACCTCAATAAGATAACGGCCTTTTTTTGTAAAATTTTTCGGAGCTAAAATTTTGACACCTTTGGAAATAGAAGTTTCACTATCCTGTATTTTACTTGCAATTATCTTTTGGTAGACCTCTTGTCTTTGTTGTGGAACCTTCTTCAACAATTGTTTTGCTTGCTTCCACTCGCCATCGGCAATTAAAAAAATAACTAATCCCTCGGGTTTTAAAGATGTAACTTTTGACAAGCTACGAGCCTTAATTTCATTAAATGCGATATCATGCGTTCGCTTTTTATAGTCTTTCAATACCAATTTGTCCTCATCTATTGCGACCACGCGCCCTCTTATATATTTTTTATTGGTGAGAGAAACAGCTATTGTAGAACCCAATTTGGTATTTTTTCTTATATTGTGTATCGCTTGTTCAATTTCTTGAACTTCTCGTAAAAAAACATTAATCTCACTACGTAGTTCAGAATTTTCTAAATCGTCAACAAAATATTCCAAACGCGTCATTATATCGTCAAACCTACGTTTTCTTAACAAAGAAAACAACTGTTCGTCTTTAAATTTATACCACTGAGTCGCGATTTCTTGCACATTCTTTTTAGGGGAGACTTCTTGAACCTTGACGTCTTCAACTACTTTTTTATTCTCCTGTAAAATAGAGTCGATCTGCGCAACAATTTTTTGCAAACGTGTATTTTCCCGCGTCATTTTTTGCGCAATAATGAGCCACCCCCCCAATGGGATGGGAATACTATGCAGCTTTTTTTGTTGGAGTGCCAATAGCCACCCTTGGCAAGCAACAACAGTTTGTTCCTCAATTTCCATTCGCATTTTTTTTACCTGTTCCATCAGAGCAGGTGGTGCATTTTGATAACGCAAAATAAAATTTCCACAAAGTTCCCAGCGTACTGGGGGAGGTTGACGAAGAATCTCACGTTGAAAACGTTTTAAAGTCACTTCAAAATCTGGTGGTGTCGTTAGTGTTTCCTCTTTTTCTGGTTGCGGTTCTTTTTGTTGTTCTTGTTTCTTTTGTTGTTCCTTTGCAATGGAGATCATCTTAGCCTTAATTTTTCTCTGCAACTCTTCAAGCTCACTCTTCAAATACTCGGGTAACATAAATTGTGTAAAAGCTTGGTCAATTTTAAGAGAAATTTCCGATAGAGCTTTGGTATTTTTGTCACCCAATTCTTTTGCACTCCACAAACGTAGAGTTTCCACAAAACCAGTAAGTAACAATGTTTCTTCAGGATATTGATTCAAAAGCAAAAAGTGTAAACGATACGATGCCACAAAACGTTGTTGTTCCAAATAATCCTGTGCTTCCCTGTATTCTTCCTTCCATGAAGGTGAGCTGGTCGCAACAATTCCCCATCCGAGAAGAGCAACAATAACAACAACCCCACAAACAATCAACCATATAGAGTTACTGTTGGTATTCGCTTTAGGTCGATTTTTTTGAAGACGTGTTTTGGCAGTACGACTAGTACTACGCAAAGCTTTTCCCGAAGCGAAACTGGCAAGATCTTCGGCCATTTTCGCCGCCGTAGCATAACGATTTCGCGGTTGCTTCAATAATGATTTCATACAAATTTTGTCTAAGTTCGCCGGAATCTTAGGATTTAACTTTGAGGGAGCCTTCGGGGGCGCTTTAATCACTCTTTGCAATAACAACAACGCTGTTGGGGCGTTAAAAGGACGTTGCCCAGTGATCATTTCGTATAAAATTGTTCCCAAGGAATAAATGTCACTTTGGATGCCTATATTTTTTGAGCCGGACGCTTGTTCAGGAGACATATATAGAGGTGTACCAATAACAGTTCCTGTTACCGTTAGACGCTGACTATAGCTGAGTGTTTTCGCCAAACCAAAGTCCATAATAAAGACCTTGTTATCTTTGCTAATCATGATGTTTGAGGGCTTTAAATCGCGATGGACAATACCTTTACTATGTGCATGTTCTATGGCCATAAGAATCTTGCGTACCAGAGCGACGCAATGTCCAATGTCAGGTTGTTTTTGCTCCACATACTCTAACAAAGTAACACCATCAACCCACTGCATGGTAAAATACAAAATATTATTAAACTTTCCTGAGTCAAATAGCTTCACAATATTAGGGTGCGACAACATTTTTGTCATGCGCACTTCTTGTAAAAAGCGCTCTTTGTAGGATTCTTGTTCTACTAAATACGTAAAAAGAATCTTTAAAGCTACGATCTTGTTATTTCTCGTATCCAAAGCTTTATAAACGCAGCCCATGCCTCCTTCACCGATCTTTTTCAAGATTTTGTAGTGTGCAAATAGACTATTATCGGCTAATTCGTTATTGTTCACTGTTTGTGGAGATTGGCTTGCAAGTTTATTCAAACCACGCGCATCTTCGTTACTCAAACTTTGGCGTACATTCCACTTCGCCGTGGTTTTATTCTCTTCTAAACTTTTGTATACTTTTTGCAATAATTGTGAAAGTTCTGTCGCACTTTGTAGTCGGTTTTCTGGTTTTTTCGCCATGGCTTTATGCAAAATATGCGACATCTCGATATACGCTTTTTTTTCGTGACCAGATGTAAAACCGTCAAGACGATTGACAAGAGGTAGCAAAGATTCACTACAAATCGCTTTCATCGTTGCCATAGCAGTTTGTCTCTGAAAAGGAGATTCTTTAAGTCCCGCAAAAAACTGATACAGCACCACACCCAATGAAAAAACATCGCTACTGATGGTACAATCCCCCTCGGTTTGTTCTGGGCTCATGTACGATGGAGTCCCCATCGCAACACCAGTTTGCGTCAAGTTAGAACCTTGCCCAAGAGATTTGGCAATCCCCAAATCCAATAATTTTATCAAACGCGTTTTTTCACATACCATGATATTAGAAGGCTTAATATCGCGATGCAAAATCCCCATGGCGTTGAGGACTTCAATAGGACGGATCATCTGGCTAGCCATAGCGAGCTTTACTCGCAAAGGCGTATTAGAAATTTGCGGAATATACTCGCTAAGAAGTACTCCTGGAACGTATTCCAATACCAAAAAGAAAAAATGAATATCTATTTGAGGGGTCGATTCAGAGATATGAAAGTAATCATATGCGCGCACGATATTCATATCTTTTATCTTGCTCAGGAAATAATATTCGCGCACAAAACGCGATTTTAACTTTTCCATTGATTCCATCGTTGTCGACTGCAACTGCTTGACCGCGACTAGACGGTTTTCTTTTAGATCTTGAGCAAGATAAACCATGCTTGTGGCTCCTTGACCAAGGAGCTTTTTTATTTCGTATCGATCTTTTAATATTTTGGGTGATTTTACCATGCGCTACTCCATACAACTAATTAACATTCAGATATTTTAGAATAGTAATTATTTATTGGTAAAACAATACTTTTTTGCGATCACAAATCAAATCAAGGCAAATATTTAAACTAGATTATCATCCAAATTACACATTTTACTTCACATTGATGGGTAACTGGTGACTTTGAATTTCACCAACGACAATTTGCAATGCATTTGTCCAAACTTTATATAAACTATGGTCTTTGGGATAAGTTGCGACAAGTTTTTTTAGAATCTCTACGTCATATGCATCTTGCATATACAATTTTTCATAAATGAATCGCGCTTTTTTTATAAAAACCTCATCTGACTTCACATTGTTCATTTGCTCGTAAATCTTCGCAATACGCAGCAAAAGAAAACGCTGGGTTGTTTTTTCAAATAGCTCATCCAAATGATGGACTAACTGGTGATGTATATTTCTTTGCGAAACTTCCATTTCGATTTTTTTTAATCGACAAAAAATATCGTGAGGATCTATTTCCAATGCTGTATTTAATAAATGAAGTGCTTGTGTCTTTTTTCCTAAAAAACAGTAAATAATAGCTCTTTCCAATAAGTACCGACAAGATGTGCGGTCAAAATCGTAGGCTCTGTTTAATTCCAGTAAAGCGTTTTGGCGAAAATCCTTATCTTTTATTTGCTGACGAAAAAAAACGAGATATTTGTGGTAACTGTCGTCTTCAAAATAACTTTTATTTAAAGGAAAAGAATGTACAAGTCGCCCAAACTTTAAGAATTGCTTTATATATTCGCGTCGTTGATGCTGAATAAAAACAGTTTTTAGGCGCATGTAAAATCCTTGGGCAAAGTCTTTTTTTCTTTGAGTATTCAATTTTTGCCATTTTTTATATTCTCGCGCAATAGCATTGTCACGTAAATAAATAGCTTTACTCATCCACAACGCCAACTGCCGCTCCCCTGGTTTCTCTCTTTGTTTTGCAAGGTGAGCATTCAATAACAGACGGATTTGTTTGCGCTTTTGCAAACGTGCTTGCTTCTCGCGTTGTTCTAACTTTGGTAATTTTTTGCGTAACTTTTTCACAAGAAACATAGTTCGCGGTTTGGGATTTTCACAAAATATACGAATAGGAAAATCAATTATTTGTTCACCAACAGGACTAGTTAAGTAATTACTTAGCAATTGCCGATGTAATCCTGCTTGCTTAGGATCATCTAGTAATCGGTAGAAATCGGCCATGGAAAACACATGTTGTTGAAACTTCAAAATAAGTCCTTGTAAGAGATTCTGATCCACAACGTTTATACCGTCAACAAGTCTCAATGTATTGTGTAACTCATCAGAACTTTTTTTTACCAAATATTTCTGAAAATATGCTGATACACTAGTGTCGTTCAATGAATAAAAATAAATCATTGCCCGAGCAAAATAAGAAATGCGACTTTCATTTAAAAATATATTAATTTGTCGATGATAGTCTTTCTCACCTTTGAGTAAACAACACCACACTTTTCCCGCAATAATTGCAGTATCAATATCGGATGCGTCTAGCATTATATTATAAATTTGTTTTCGCAACGAACTATAATCGCGCGATTTGCGTTCATCTACATTTTTGAGTAAAAACTGTAAAGCTAATTTTTGGAACAATTTCTTTTTCAGACCGATTTTTAAAATATCATTGTTTTTCTCTAACCACAAGTTACAGCGCTGTAATAAATAATAGTATATCGTCGAATGGTAGCCCTCAAAAGGCTGCTGTATTTGATTTAGAAGATATTGCCTACTTTGCATATATAGTTTGTCATCTTGTGTACGCGAGTATACGTATATCATATTTAAATATGTTTTCGCGGGTCTATTTATTAAAAGATCACTTCCCCTTTTGAGCAAAATATCGTAAATCAACGCTTGCAGAATGGGCCGATCGCCAGAAGGAGCGTTGTGTTCGGCCCATTGCCACAGAGTTTGAAACTCCGCTTTTTCGAATTGGTAAAGACGCTCTTTAAACAAGGCTAAATGATAAATGAATTGACCACTACCAGAAATTTTTTCGCCCCATTTTTGTATGGTTTCGAAATTACAAACACGTAGCAAAATATTTATCGCCAGATAACGCAGTAAAACAGATTGCTGTTCGTCACATAAAATACCATAAAAGATATGCGATGCATTTTTACTTATAGTACTTTCCATTTCTATATCACGATGATTATACAAGTATAGCAAATAGTAGCAATACAGTTGCATTTTCTTGTTGTAATAAAATTGCTTTATCGACTTATCAAATAGCTTAGGAAAATCACGTTGCAGTGGTTTAAGTACCTCTGGCGCTGCTGGCAATAAATATAAAATTGTTTTTGCGGCTTCCGGATGACTTTTTTCAAAGATTTTATAAATTTGCTTCTTATTCTTTTGGTAGTTACGCAATCGTTCCTGATGCAAACGATAATCGGCCACATATGATATTTGCCTTTGTTTCGCGACATAAAAATTTATCATATCTGGACTTGCTATTCTTTCGTATATCGAAAATCGTTTAATAAACAATTCGAGTATATTCTGATTACGCACAATGTGTTTTGCACTAATTTGCAGTAATAAATTAAGTACTCTAGAGTCTTGAAACCCCAACTCAACGGATCGCTGCAAACTTTTACACGCCAAACTCGTTTTCCCTTTTAACCAATGTATCCTTCCTAACCAGTAGTGATGTCGGGCGACCATAGGTTCCTCTTCAATTAATTTCATTAGAAGTTCACATAAGTATGTGTACAAATCCAAATTTTGAATGTGCAGTGTTCCACGGCTTCGTTTAATTTTTGGTACACATTCCAACATTCGAATTCGCGTGAGGGGATCAAAACTAAGGTGATAAGATTTATGCATGTACAGAAAAGCTTCCTCAAAATTCTTTTCTTGCAAAGATACCTCTCCCAGGTAATGATAGTACTCGGGGTAAACATTTGCGAGTTTCTCACGATTTTGAGGTGCTATAGTTTGCAGAAGCTGTGAAAACTGCTTCTGTAATTGCACGTTTATATTGATATTCGCAATGCGCTCCTGGTAAAAAATTTTTGCTCTTAAAAAGAGTAAAGCATCTTGCTGCGATATACCAGAACGATATTCTTCTTTAGAAAAGACAGTACTATTTTCTAATACACGCTTTGCTCGCTTATAAAAATGGTAGTGCAAACAACTCTCTGCAATAGCCAACAGTACAACAGGCTGATTATTATGAGCAACGTTAGAGTGCTTAGACACAATTTGACCATATTGCTTTGAACCCAGTAAAGTAAGTAATTGCAAAGGAAACATTTTTTTTTGGTGTTGCGGAAATAACCGGAGAGCTTCTTGGTAGGAATAAAAAGCCGTTATATAGTCCCCCCGAGATATTTCTTTTTTTATTGCCTTTATGTGTATGTGGATGTCACTCGAAGGTTTTACGATTTTGTCAATCGTTGTCTGTTGTGTTTTGCCGGTAGTTTGTAACATTTTAAATGTAAAAAGCATGGTGAATAGAATAAAACAAATGGCTACAGCATAAGTCTTACTACGATCCCAAACACGACGGCCTTGTAAATATCGACGTAAATCTTCGAGAAATTCCTTCATCTTCCAGTAACGAAATCTACGCTCACGCGTTGCCTGTGCACAAATGCAATCGAGGGCCTTAGGAACATTAGGCACCAACTTCTTAAGAGAACGACGCTTTCCCATACGTAAATTATAAAAAATTTCCACAACCGTACTTCCCTGCGTCATTTTCTCGCCGCTAAGCACTTCAAATAAAATACAACCAAGAGAGTAAATATCCGTTCGTTGATCAACTGCTCTACCACGAACCTGTTCCGGAGACATATAATGAGGTGACCCCATAACCTCATGGGTTTGCGTTAATTGTTCCTTGGTAAGTTTTGTAGATTTTGCAAGTCCAAAATCCAATATCTTAGGGTTACCATTTTCTTCGATAAAAATATTTGATGGTTTAAGATCACGATGAATCACATCTTTTTCGTGGGCATAGTTCAGTGCAACAGCTATTTTTTCAATAATCATTACTCGTTCACGAATAGACCAATTTTCCCACACAAAATCATCTAAAGTTTGTCCTCGTAACAACTCCATGACGATATATAAATGTCCTTCGTATACTCCAGCGTTATAGACAGAGATAATATTGGGATGATGTAAATTTCCCAATATCTTCGCTTCACGCAAAAATCTTTTTTGCGAAATCGCCTTATTGTTTTGCAACAAAAATTTTACCGCGAAAATACGCTGAGAACTCATTTCCTTACATTTGTAGACAACCCCCATTCCGCCACGTCCAATTTCATCAAGGATTTGATAGTTGTCAAAAACGTGATTTTGTGAAATACTCACCAATATTCCCTTCTACAAATGTTTCTGAGTGTTATCTCTTTTTACCGAATTAATTGATTAGTTGCTCTAAAACTTTTTCATCGCGGTAGAACAAATTCATAGTGTCAAAAGGAATAATGCGTCCATCCTTATGGACAATATGAACACAGGATTTTTTCACTCCACGCACATCAAAGTTGTAAGCATCATAAAATTGCATAATTATAATGCGAAATAAGTTTCGGTAGCTAAGTTGCGGAAGGTCTATCTGTGGAAGGCAACACATTATGGATTGTAATTCACTTGACGCACTCTCATTCGAAGCTCCCGTGCTAAAGATATTTTTCATTTTTTCGCGTATTTCAGGGAGGTTTTCAAAATTTATGGTGTTTTGCGAAGTGGTCAATAGATCTTGGGGGTCAAAATAACGAGTTAAAGGTATCACTTCACCGCCTATTTTGAAAGCGTAGGCCATGGCAATTGCATCGGGATGACAAGGAACAGGTACAATATCTTGTGGAGAAAACAAGCTGGACTGTTCAAGAATAGATGTTCTTACTTCGCCAAGAGTTACACGGTCTTTCTGAGGATCAAAATTATCTAATCTACCGGCGATTTGCGTTGGCTGATACGTGACACCGCGAACACAATCCTGCTTAACGGCATAATCTAAAATTTTGCCCACCTCTGTATCGTTCAAACCTTTTTGTAGAGTAACAACCAAAGTAGTAGAAATATCAAACTCATTCAAGTGGCGCATTGCTTGCTCGCGCATTTCTCTTAGATCTTGTCCACGTAAAGATTTCAACACTTCCGGATCAAAAGAGTCAAATTGTAAATAAATCTCAAAACCGGGCATATACGTAGCGAGTTTTTCCACAAACTTTTTATCTTTGGCGATACGTATTCCATTGGTATTGACCATTAGATGGCGAATAGGTCTTTGTTTGGCCATATCGAGAATGGTAAAAAAATCAGGGTGTACGGTCGGTTCTCCGCCACTAATCTGTACAACATCTGGCTCACCTTCATTTGCCACAACAATGTCTAACATACGTTCAATTTCTTCTAATGTACGATGTTTACCGATGTTTGGTCCCGAAACGGAATAACAAGTCGGACATGTCAAATTGCAGCGATCTGTCACCTCGATAAGTGTTAGACAAGAGTGCTGTTCATGATCAGGGCATAAGCCGCAATCGTAGGGACATCCATACTTAACTTGTGTATTAAATTTCAGAGGTAGGTCCCCAGGTTTATTAAAATCACGACATTTTTTATAGTATTCCACATCACTAGAAATGAGAACTTTTTCGCGCCCATGCTCCAAACAATTCTTTAGCATATATACGCGGTCATTTTGAAAGACAATCTTTGCCTCTAATTTTTTTAAACATTGACTACAGACACTGTTTGTAAGCTCATAATAAATATAGTTTCTCGTTGCCATAATATATTCTCTTTGTCTCAGGTGGACTTCTCCTCTTAGAGAGCATCTGACACCTAATTAGTTTTTTGTTTGGTGAAAGAAAACTGCTTATACAAGTAATAAAGTAGTCCACAAATACACGCCATCTGAATCGCCGACACCCCCAACGATTCGTAGTAATAAACGGGTTTAAAAAACTCAATAAATAGACGCCATCCAAGATAAAAAATCATAAATAGCTCAAACAAAAAGCCATCGCGAAGAGATTTTTCACGGCGTACAATTAATAGAGTTCCCCATATACTCAACAACACAAATATTTCATATAAAGCGGTGGGGTGTCGTCTAAGACCATCTCCTAAATCCATTCCCAAGAAAAATGTTGTTTCGATTCCGTGAGTTCCATCCTCAATACCTGACAAAAAACAACCGATGCGTCCCACAATCATACCAAGAATGATGGGAAAACAAAATAAGTCGCCAGATGAATTCTTTTCTCCAATGATTTTTTTTGTCCACTCAACACCTATTAAGCCACCAAGAAGCCCACCCACAATCGTTTTTGTCGACATAAAAAACAAAATTTTTTTCGAAAACGGTAGCGTAAAAAACTGTGGATGCTCTAGAACCCCCAAAACCTTTGAAAGTACTAAAGCACCTACTGCAGCTCCCACAATAATTGCAATGCGATTTTTGGAATGTATCTTATCTTGGCAACCACTACGCAAATATATGTAATAGCGATATGCAATAATGTATGCGAGAATTTCAAACAACAAATGCGAGTCAATATGTACACCCGCTATTTTAAAATCAAACGGTAGTTGCATGCGATGTCTCACTTGTCCAAAACAAAACGTAAAGATTCACTTGGGTAAAATTAAGTCACTTTGGGATAGAAAAACTTAATAAAATTTTTCTTCCACAATGATACCAGCAAAACAAGTGCCAAAACCTACGATTAAAACAATTGCTGCTGCTGCCAAGTAGTACAAAGCATGGGATTCGCGATCGATGGGAGGCTTCACTTTTTCTTTAATTGCCAAGATTAGACAAATAATTGCGTGAAGTCCTGTAATCAAAGCTAACAAAAACAGAATTCCCAACGTATAGTGTTCCTGCCCCCGAACAAGAGGAGTATAGATGGCATGTATAATGAGATTGTAAAAAAACATAACCGCAAGATTTATTTTTAGTATTTTAGCCATGATTTTTCCATTATTCTATGTGTTTTATTTTGTAAGTTGTTTAATGCGCAAATCAGCAAATTTTCTCATACGCTCTTTGTCAGATTGAGACATTGGGATCTTACGAACAAAGTAATCAAATATCTGGTTTACTTGTTCTTCACTTTGGGCATTTCTCACTGATTCAACAAAGGTCCGAAAAATAACTTCACTTCTTCGCGATTCGAAAGACTCTTTCTTCTGTTCGGTCTTCTGTTTTGCACGTTTTTTTTCTGGTGACTTTGAAAAACGGCTTTTTTTGCTACGACTTTCAACAACGCGCGCGTTTGCTTGACTTTTCTCATATTGTTTGTACATTTTCATGGCCAGAAATAGAAACCCCACCACTAGGCCGATAAAAAAAACAAAACATCCAAAGCCTTCCAGGTATACCACAAATTTGTTTTCTTGCCCTTCTTGATTGCTCACAGGAACCCTTTCTATTTATTCATTTCATGCAATACTTTGACTAGAGTATCATCCATTAACAAAATTTAATTGACGCCACCTGTCGGTATTACAACTCCATTTTTTTTTCGGTAAAATAGATACCATTTTCATTTAATTCTTTCAGCACCGGCTCGTAAATTTCTTTGTAGATAGGAATGTGCACTCCAGGTGTCGTAATTGTCTCATTTAAAATCAAACGTGAAACAATCGCCACTGGAAGTCCAACAGTACGTGCCATCGCTGTATGAACTTGATTTTCACCTTTGGTTACCATCGAAGAATTAATCTCATAGCGCTTGCCATCCAATTGATAAATAAATTTATGTAGCATAACGATCATGTCTTTGTCCCCGGGGTCGAGTTTCCATTTCTTTTCCAGTATGCACTGTAAAGCCTGCGCAGGGGTTGCGTTGGGAATACCCAAGGGCGTGTCTTCAAAAATTCCCAACCACTCTAGTTTTTCCCACAATGCCACATCATCTTGATAAATTCCAAGGTAGTGTTGTAATTTTAATTCCACTGAGTCACTGGGATTATAAAGAAGAAAAGAATTGATAAACTCGCGATGTGTCATTGTTTCCGAATTTTCCATGACGTAGCTGTCATTGGTGGCTCCCAACTGTACAAACACATTCCACGCACGACAAAAACCAGGGCGGCGCAATGTTCCACGGTACATGGTCTTTACATCTTGTAAATTGTAAATTTCACGGTAGGATAGTGAATCGCGATTCGCATACCCTTCAAATTTTCCATATCCCTCAATTTCCAACATCTCCACTCTGCGAAATAAACGATGATAAGGAATGTACTTGTAACAACCTTCCTGGATAAATTTGACTATACCTTGCCCTGCGAGAACTACGTTACGCGGATTCCAGGTAAATTTATAATTCCACGGATTATTATCACTCTCTGGTGCCACCAAACCTCCCGTAAACGTTTCAAACGCTTCAATTTCACCACCTGCATCGCGAATTTCATCAAGAACGCGCATCGCGGAAAGATGATCGATTCCAGGATCAACTCCAATTTCGTTCATTAAAATCACATTGGCTTTTTTGGCTTCTTCGTCCAATTCCCTCATCTCTGGAGAAACATACGATGCGGTCACCATATGCTTGCGTAAACCAACACAGTCACTTGCCACTTTGACATGCATATGAGCAGGTAACATCGAAATCACAAAATCCGAACGACTAACTTCATTCAAACGTTGAATATCATTGGTAACGTCAAAATGAATTGCCGTGGCCCTTTCACAATCTTCCACTTTAGACTGAGCAAGTTCCAGAGACAAATCACCGACAACGATGTTCCAATCTTCACGAACAGCATTTTTCTTTAAGTATTCAATAAGAGATGAGCTAGAAAGTCCTGCTCCAATAACTAATATTCTTTTCATTTTCTTATCCTACGAAAGATACCTCTGTAAATAAGTATATTCTTCGGTCAATTGTCCATTGTGTACAATCATTGCTCTTTTAAAAGGTTCAGGAATATCTAAATCAGAAAAAGGCACACTGTAATCGGCTTTTGCTAATTGCGCAACAAAAGGCAACAAACCTTCACCAAATGTCGCCGAGGATTCTTTGGGAATCTCTCCCGGTAGATTGTCCACCGCCAAGACCACGACTCCTTTTCCTTCAAAACCATCCACATCTTTTTGAACAAAAGGGTCATACACAAAAACAGGATTTACGGTTTTCGTAGCTTTTACAGTAAACTCAACTGATCCACCAATATCACAAGTAATGTCACCAATTACTTTCAAACGTGGATTTTCTTGCGAATATAAATCTTTCAGGTTGTCTATGGTCAATAAACGTGGATAACGGGGTTCCCAGTAAATTCCATTTATTAAAATGGAAAGATGCGCGGCATACTGGGCAAAACAACTTTCGTATTTTTCGGGTGACTCTAAATATTCATTGAAATCACAAGCTTTATCTTTTTCTTTCGGAACGACAATTTTATCGTCGGCAAAATGGACCTTGTAAACAACTTTATTCGAATTTTCATTCAGAAAAGAAGAAGAAAGTAACTCTTCTGGGGTAATTTCAACAATAGGTAAAAGATCGTAGATTTCTCTCGCACCTTGCGAAACACGACCACTTCCCGTAAAACCACACACTAGCGGTGTAATCTCTGCCGGTAACCCATTTTGCGAAATTTCTTGTCCCACTTCGCGAATCGCATTTTTTGCGGCTTCTAAACTATCGTATTCATTCGCCTGTTTCACTTTCGCCAGTGGATTCGACACATTCTCACGGTGCAATCTCTGTCCATAAGCCCAAAGAGAATCAATCATGCCTGCAAAACCCGCAAATTTACCAAATGCAATAAGGCGAAACCCTTTGTCATTCACCACGCGCTCGTAATCAAAAAGTGAATTTTTACCCGTCAGGATCTGTTGCAATAAGGGCATATTATGACTTTGACCTTTAATTGTGTGAGAAAAAAAACAATATGTTTTTCCAGGTAATAAACACTCAATAGGCACTTCTTTTACACCAAAAATAATGTTACATGAAGATAAATCGGTACCAACAGTTGCTCCCACCTGCGCATAATCGTCACCAACAAAAGCGCGCTTACTAGAAGACTCCACAATAGTACTTACACCTTGTTCTTGAAGCTGTTGAATTTGTTTAGGTGTTAATGCAACTCTGCGATCTTTTTCTTCTTTACGAATACCAATTGTTCCCTGCATAAATTTTCTCCTAGTAAAACCACATCAAATAACATTTATCATAACAACTTCTAGGGTGTATCATCAATTAAAGTTTATTTAATATTAAAGTCATTGTAAATTCTAGCTAGGCGCTCCGTATGCATCATAGCTAGGTTATTTAAATAAGGAGCAACGACGCTAGTATTTAGAAAGGCTCAATAGTGAATGAAGGTTAATTGATGACACTCCCTAGTTTTTTTACAAAAAAAATGGCAAATCACAACAAATCCTTGTGATTTTAAATAGAATAACGACTACTGCCAACCTTGCAACCACTTTTCATTGTCTTGTAACTCACTCCATTCGATGAAGGAAGATTTTTTGCTGTAAACGGCTTCGAGCTTTACAGTTTTTATTTTATCACCTTTCTCTTTAAAACATTGTGTAACAATAAAATGCTTTTCTTTGTTTTGTGGATTTATAGCCGTCCACTTAGAACGAAGTAATTTCTTACGATGAATCATTTTTTATCCTCGCAATATAAATCTCAATAAAAATGCAATATCATTTTTCTCTACACAATTGTCATGGAATTGATTATCCTGATATAACACTCTGAGCATGCTACTTATTAAGGTATTCCCCCATGGACAACAAAGATGTTTTATTTGCCAACAAAGTACTAGAGTTACGTCTTATTGATCAAAAAAAGTTGAAAAATTGCCACACGGTTCAAGAACAATTGAAAAAGCAGGGGAAAAATTTCACATTGAGTCAAGTAACCATCAAACTCGGCTTTATCACCCCTCAGCAAGCGCTATCCATTCACAATCTTATCAAAGAAATGGGCAACCAACCACTGAGCAATGCTACACATTCTGACAAAATAACAAATACACCACCTGTTAGCAATATAGGTAACTTGCCACAATTACAAAACACAGACATAACCATGCATGATTCCCCCACAGCGCCCCCGATTAGTCACCTAAGCAATGGGAGTGCCTTATTCACAAGTAGTACTGTCCAAAGTTATCCGCGTGCAACTCTAGATATAAATGATACTTTTCATCATTATATCATAGAAAAAAAATTAGGTCAGGGGGGAATGGGAGCGGTATATCAAGTTCGCGATGATCGTTTGGGACGTAGTGTGGCATTAAAAGTGATCATAGGCTCCGGTGCCTTAAGCGAAAAACAAGTCCAACGTTTTTTGACAGAAGCGCGCGCCACTGCCTCACTAAAGCATCCGAATATTGTTGAAGTCTATGAAATCGGATCACAACCACAAAATTATTTTACCATGGAACTCGTACAAGGAAGATCCCTATCCGCTTTGATTCGTAGCAGAAACCTAACGCCACAAAAAGCGGCCATTATCATGGCAAAGTGTAGTAAAGCAATACATTACGCGCACAAACAGGGAATTATTCATCGCGACATCAAACCATCAAATATCATGATGGAACGCAACAAAGAGCCAAAAATTATGGACTTCGGTTTGGCTAAAGATGTAGAGAGTGAAGAAAAAGTATCGACAACAGGTAATGTATTGGGAACACTATGTTACATGTCCCCCGAACAAGCAAATGGCAAAGAGACCGATGCGCGGAGCGATATTTATTCCTTGGGTGCTTCGTTATATGAAGTTTTGTGCAAAAGACCACCCTTTCAAGGTGAAGATTCCATGAACCTTCTATGTCAAGTGTTTACCGAAGATCCGATAGAATTACGCCTTCTAAATCCAGATATTCCCAAAGACCTAGAAGCCATTTGTTTAAAATGTTTGCACAAAAAAGCAGAGAAACGCTACCAAACAGCGAAACAACTCGCCGATGATTTAGAAAACTTCGTACATAACCGCCCAGTAAAGGCACAGCCGATCACCAGATGGATTCGTATAAAAAAGAGTATTGCACGTAATAAAATGCTAACACTTTTTATGTTATTCGCCTTTGCGAGTCTGTCGGCCATTGCCGTATTGGCGGAATCAGGAAAACGAGAAGAATTTAAAGCAAGGCAAACTGCGGAACAGCAACGACAAAAAGCACTAGAAGCCAAAAAAGAGGCGGAAGATGCACGAGTCATTGCCGAAGAAGCACTCAAAGATGCAGAGGAAGCGCGATTCATCGCCGAAGAAGCGCAGAAAGAGGCAGAACGCGAACGTCGAAAAGCCGAAGAAGCCCTATACAAAGCCAGTATAGGCCTTGCCAAAGGACACAACGACAATAATCGCATTGCAGATGTGAATATTGCTTTAAAACAAGCTAAAAAAAGTATGCCCAAAGCAGAAACGTTTTGGGAATATCGCTGGCAAAAAAATCGTCAACATTATGAACAACAGCAGATTTTTTCACAAACGATAAGAAAAATTGACATGAGTAACAATTTGCTCATCGCAATAGACGAGGAAGGCGCATTTCTATTTGATATAGAAAAAAAAACAACCAAACTACTATTCACTGGTAAATATACAAAATGCTGTGCCATCAGTCCTGACGGTTTACAAGTTGCTGTCGGAGATTTATTTGGCAGTATTTTTATTTGGAATACCAAAACTTTTGAAAAAAAACAGATCAACGTAGCGGAATCAAAACCAAAAACTCACCGCGGTAGATTTAGTAACACAGGGCAACAAATTCAAGACTTAGTATTCAGCAGCGACGGCTCAAAACTGCTTGTCGCGCGACAAACAATAAACGAAGTACGTAGCGAAAACTTCACAAATTTCGTCCAGTCGTTGTTGGTCATAAACACAAACAGCAACACAATTGTGAAAAGATTTTCCATTCCCAAAGAATACTTAGGCATGGATACAGATCGTCGCGATAAACTCTACCGAAAGTTCATCGACGCTCATTTTGTCAGTTGCGATTTTAGTAGTGACCAAAAAATCATTATTGGCGCCGCCGATGATAGGTATGTCTATGCTTACAGTAAAACGAAAAAAACACGCTTTTTCGGGCCTCATGAAGCGCGGATACTTAGTTGTAAAGTACACCCCAAAAACAGCAGACTTATTGCAAGTGCTAGCGGAAGAACCGTACATTTTTGGGACTACAATATATGGAATCCGCTAAATCGCAAACGACAAAAAGAACAACAATCGTTGAAAACTTTAAATACAGAAAGTCGCATTAACAGCTTGGACTTTAGCCACGATGGTACACAAATCATTCTAGGAACAGAAAATGGTCAAATCCACTTGTGGAAAATAAAAATAATAAAACGCAACAACAAAATAGAATTGGCATTATCCAAAAACGATATGATTTTTAGTGGACATACCAAAGTAAATACTTGTATCTTCGCAAACAACAAAAGTATTTACTCAGCAGGCGACGGTATAAAGTTTTGGAATACAAAAATATACAAAAAACCTCTCAAGAAAAGTTTAAAGAATGCCGCCTTATTCGCCCTCTTTCATAACCAAAAAGATACGGTAATCACTTCTTCGTTAACGTCGGTAATTCTTTTAAATAGTAAATCAGGAGAAAAAGCGAAAGTAAACAACCGTCACGAAGTGTTCATGCATCTTTCCAATGTAAGTCATGCACAAATCAGTAAAAAACAAATTCTATATACCTCAGGGTTTGACGGGTCTATCAATGTTTGCGACTTGCAAAAATTCCAAAGGTTACAAATAAATTCGATCATGAATAAAATAAAGATAGCAAAATTTGCATTGGTAAACAACGAAACACAAATCATTGCGGTAAGTGATAGAGCGCAAATACACATCTTGCAATTGAATGACCAGGGTCTCATTGGCAAAAAGAAAAGTTACAAAATAAATTACTTTATCAACAACAATCCGAAATTTGCAAAGATGCAAATAAATGAAAGAGGCAATCTCACCCACATATCTTTTAATAAAAAAAATCTCGTCGCAATTACTACGACGAATCGTTGGCTGTATTTGTTCAACACAAATACAATGCAACTGGAAAACATCTTTGATGTAAAATCCAGTAATGGCAAATGCTTTTTGGAATATGATCCACAAACCAAAGCAAACTATATTTTTTTAAGCAACCAAAATAAAATTACCAAATACAAAATTGTAACAGACACCTTACAAAAAGTCGCAGAACTCGTCGGGCACACTCTAAAGGTATCGCATATGGCAAAAGATCCGAACAATGGTCGTATGATAAGTTGTGGTGAAGATGGCTCCATTCATTTCTGGCCAAAGACAGGAACGCAAATAGATAAGTCCCGTACGATAAATCCTTATTTTACCCTAACCACTTCCGGTGTTTTTACTTTTTGTTCCTTTGATCGCAGCGGAGATAAAATCGTCGCTGTTGGCGGTGACGACACACATCATTTTGGAGGCAGCAGTCCCTTCATTATGGTGTGGGATGCTTCTCAACCCAACGAACTCAAAAAAAATAAATAGGTCCCCCAAAAAAATACAGAGGTAAAAATGCAAAAGTTTTGGAAAAATCGAAAATTCTTTACCATATGGTTTGGCATAGGTGTTCCGCCGTTCTTATTTGGAACCGTATATTTATCATTTTTGTTGTCAATGACCTATGGCATCATATCCACAATTATTATCATTGCCTGGATCTATGACACTTTCAACACAACTTGTCGTAGATGCCCATTTTACAATACCAGTAAATGTGGTCTTCCAGGGATGATAGTCCCATTTCTATTTTCGAAAAAATCCCCTTACGACATATCACGACTACGTGTCAAAATTCACTACCTATTCGACCTAGGAATGATACTCTATGTAAATTGGATCTATGTACACTATCCTTATCTATACCCATTTGTATTTGTAGGTTCTGTCGTGGGATACATCGTGGTTTTCCACTCCAAACGATTTCATGGATTGCTGTTTCGCCTAAAATCCCCCAAAACAGCGAACACAAATTAAAATAGGATGATAAAAATACCAATATAGTTTTAGCAAAACATAGGGCAACAACACAGGTGCAATATTTTTATTGCTACGCAAGATTTTAACTGCACCAAGATATACAAAATATTTTATTGTCTTTTTCCGCGTAGATTATAAAATAAATCCAGAAAGTCATCGTTTCTCAAGTAAGAGATTTAAAATATGACACGCTTTCATAGAGTTAACTCTCTGTTAAAATTTTGCGTGTAGTAAACATCAAAAAATTATTTAGGTGTTGTATACAGTTTTGGGTATACATTTTGCAAGTACCTACACTTGGTCTAATTATTAAAATAATAAACCTGCTTTAGGAGGGTGGTTGGAGAATCCGCCACAATAAAATGAAAGAAAAAAAAATTGATAGCAAAGTCTGGCCTACGCTCATTACTTTAGGTAATTTATTTTGTGGATTTTTAGCTATCAGTTACATTGCTGATGAAAAAATTTTGGCAGCAGCATGGCTGATATTTCTGGGGATGATTTTCGACATGTTTGATGGTAAAGTTGCACGTATGACCAATGGAAGTAGCGATTTTGGTATCCAACTCGACTCTTTAGCAGACATGATTTCCTTCGGAGTTGCTCCTGCGTTTTTAGTAAAAACCTTTATTCTCACGGAAGAATTTTTGTGGTCGCAAAAAATTGTATGGGGATTGTGTTTATTTTTTGTTATTTGTTCCGCCGTACGTTTAGCAAAATTTAATGTCGAAACAGATGAAAACGATTCACATACTTATTTTTATGGTTTGGCAACTCCTGCCGCTGCTGGTGTACTGGCTTCTTTAGTACTTGTGGCAAAAACCGTTTCCATAAATATGTATGTACCAGAAAATACGTATAAGATAGCGCTATTAATTACCACAGGAATATTAGGTTGCCTCATGGTGAGTCAAATACGTTATTTGCATGCAGGAGCTTTTCTATTCAAAAAGCGCCCTTTATTTTTACAACTGGTCGTATATGCATCTTTACTTGCACTAATTATATACTACTTTTCCTTGATCACAGTTTTGTTGTGTTCCACATTTTTAATATACACAATATCAGGGATTGCAAATGAATTAAAAATTAGAAGTAGCGCAAAAAACGATGATTTAGCTAGCGCTCACTAGTAACACTTAAACAGAATTATAATTTTATGGTCTTTTATAGCTGCTTACATAGCAGCTATTTTTATTACCATAAATAATTCTAAAGCACAATTGATGGCACGCCCTAGTTCTCTTGGTGTTTTTCCACTAAAGACAGTAATCGTCCCAAAGTCTTTCGCATTTGTTTTTTACACTCATTTGTGGTTCGACATCCTTGAGCATCGACAACCATATGGAAAAACAAACGGCTTTGACTGTTACCCATATCAATAAACGCAAACATCATTTGTAAATGCTCTAAACGTTTTCCAATCCATGAATTTTTTGTGTCGCGAATTAAATTTTTTTCGACAATCCACATATTTGTTTTTTCTTTTTTAGGAAAAACAAGCTTAGTTGAACAAGGCCACCATTTTTTATTCACTTTTTGATGCTTTTCCTCAAGCTTGAATAATTCTCCTGCAAGCCAATGATCATAAACTATATGGTATAACGCTTTATCTTTTTTTTCAGCAACAGTTATTTTCTGAGAAAAATAACCATCTTCAACCTTTTTTGTATTTTTAGTATAAATAGAGTGAAGTGTATCATAATCGAGTTCTAAATCTACCATTCCATGTATACTATGGTCTTTTAGTTCTTTTCTTTCTACCAATTCAGGAGATTCAAAAATATAAAGTTCACCTATTTTTTTTTCTGCCAAAATACAGCTAATAATGGTAAAAAATAGCAGACAAAATCTCATTTTTTATACACCTTCCTAAAAGTGTTATCATAGATTATTTTCATCTAATTCTATTGTATGATTTTAGACGATAAGAAAACAAAATTTTTTAACAAAAAATTTTTTTTTACACCAAAAGTACTCTGAAGGTACACATATACTATAAAGCGATATTACAATATATGTTTTGGATGCTCATACCTAACCCTCTACAAAATGGAGACAATATGAAATACTTATATCTTACAATCTTACTAACCGCGTTATGCTACGCACAAAATGCACGAGTCGACCGTTTTTTTAAACTGAATGATACAAATGGTGATGGTCAGGTAACCCAAGAGGAACTAAAAGACGCCAATGCTTTTAACATATTAGACAAAAACGGCGACGGAGTGATTACTCGCAACGAAATAGATCCGAATGCTCCCGCATCTGAAGCTCAGCAACAAGAAGATCAAAAAAACAAAAAAGGTAAAATGTTTATTCGATTTGACATTAATTCCGATGGAAAAATTTCAAAAGAAGAATGGCCAGGAAATCAACAAGTTTTTAACAAACTAGACGAAAATCAAGACGGATTTTTAACAAAAAACGAAGTAAACAAACAAGCTTTACGTCGCATGAAAAGAAATCCGAATAAAGAACAAAGACAAGGTTTAGTATCGCGTCTGGATGCCAATGGTGACGGTAGTATTTCTTCCGATGAATGGAAAGGTCCACAAAAAATATTTAACCACCTTGACAAGAACAGTGATAACATCATTTCTCCTGATGAGTTACCACGGGGAAAAAGAAACAATAATCCGAAAAAAATGCTACAAAGAATAGATAAAAACCAAGATGGTAAAATCTCAAAGGATGAGTGGCCACGTAATCCTCAAGCTTTTGATCGCCTAGATAAAAATCAAGATGGCTTTATTACACGCGACGAAATGAAACAAATCCAGAAAATGCAAAAAATGCAAGGCGGCAAAAATCACCTCAAAAAATTACAAAAAATGCTGCAAAAAATGGATCAAAACCAAGATCAAAAAATCGATGCCAGTGAGTGGAGGGGAGACGTCGAAAAATTTAGCAAATTAGACGGAAATGGCGACGGTTTTTTAACAAAAGAAGAGATACAACAACAGATAGCGAAAAGATTTAGAAACAAAGGACGCGAGGGCAATTCTGATGGGGGGAATTTCCGTGATAAAATGCGTAATCGTCTAAAAATGTTAGATCGCGATAATGATGGTAAAATATCGCAAGAAGAATGGCCAGGAAACCTCGAACGCTTTGAACAAATGGACCGTAATGGAGATGGTTTTTTGAGCGAAGAAGATCGTAAACAAAGATAATTTTATTTATCCCGCATAATAATGCGGGATAAATACAGCGTTTAAAAATAACGAAAACACAAATACATTGCTGACACAAACAATAAAATTAATCCAATAGTACTTGTGCATCCTCTCTGTCGCTCAAAGTTATTTAACTGGTATTTGGACTGCAACAGTCTTTGATCCTCTACAAAAGGATGAAATGAGCAATTCATCATTTTTGCGAACATCTGTCCATATTCATGAACTTGGTCCAAACTATCGTGGTCATGAATTCTTTTTGCCGATAAAGAAGATTCGAAAGAATAAATGATCACCAAATAATTGCGAAATCCATCATTTTCTGAATAGGCAAGAATGTCTGTTACTTCATCAAAAGTAGTTACAAAAATTTCCTTTTTCCCAAAGAAAAAAACATCATTGTGGTAAATAATTTCTTCATGCTTAGGATCGATGATAAAGTAACTACGATACGTCAACAACACAAATATCGTATACAATACGAAAATAATGCTCACGTAACGCACAACCATAGGAAATTGCTGTTGTATGGCAATTCCAGAAAAAATGCCACCAATAATAAGCAAAAAACTCCAAATTACATGCATTTCTGCGGCAGGCACTGTTTTTATTTGATGTTCAATAACATAATCACGAGGCAAAAAATCAAGATGTACAACTTGGCGCATGTTTAGAACTCAATTCTAAAATTTACTTTTGGCAAATAAAGTACGACCATATCGCAAACGGTATGTATCATTCACTTTACGAAAATTATCTTTTGCTGCTTTGTATTTAGATTTGTCAGAACCACGTAGTTGTCCCTGTTTCTCTCTTTTAATCCACTTACGTAATTCCAACATCACTGGTAAAAACACCTCTTGGTATTTTTCTTCCGCTTCTTTTTCCATTAGATTTAACTGATTCAACAAGCTTTTTGCCTTATTACCCCTTTGTTTGTATATCTTGTAATTTTTCCAGCTTTCATCGTAAAGGCGGTAATAAAAACAATAAGTCGCTGCGAGTAAGTAATCGTTATCGTTAAATCCCCACTGATTTTCAATCAAATTTTTATATGTCCATTCGGGACTTAACTTTTTTAAATTCAATTTCTTGCCAATAAAACTTTTACTATATTGATATGGAACCAAAGTCGATATGTAACTGCCATTCCACGACTTGATTAAAATATGTGACATTTTAAATTTAGGTAAGATTTTACGTAAATCTTTATCTTCTTTATCGGAAAGCATACGTTTGGAATTGCGATGTTCTTTACTTTTCAGTTTTTCGTTTACGCGATCTACCAACTTTTCCAAAAGTTTCATATCAGCAACACGCGCTTTCAAAACTTCACGACCTTTTTCATTTTTAATTTTATTCACAAAAGAACTCAATAATTTACGACTTTTGGCGTACTGATAATCGAGAAGCAATTGATATGCTTTTTGTTGTTGTTGTTGCGAAAGTAATATCAAATTTTTACGTGATGCAATCACTTTTTCCTGTTGTTCTTTAATTTTTAAAGCTAAAGCATTATACATTCTCGTCGATTCAACTGTCCCAATCGCTTTCATTTCTTTCATAATTTCATAAGCTGCCTGGTATTTTTTTTCTTCAATAAGACGCGAAGCGGCCGCATTTTTGGACACAAGCACTTGCTGACGTAATTCGTTTATTTTCTTCCGCTTGTCTTTAATTTGAATATTGATTTCATCAAAACCGACAAACTTCATTTCAATTTCATTCAACTTTTTCCAAGCTTCTTGGTATTTTTTGGCGTTGACTAAACGATCAATGTCTTTTTCGTATTCGAGAAAAACAATGGCCATTTCTTGTTTTTTCTCAAACGTTTCTTTTGTTTTTTGCAGACGAACAATTTGAGTTTTCGCGTCTTTAACAAACTCGATAAAACGCTGTTCGGTGTCAAAATCGACAACTTTCTGAAAACGCGCAATCACTTCGTCGTATTCAAAAGGATTTTTTTCTTCGTACTGCATCGCATCTTGTAAAAGACGATACACTTGTTTCTCATCTTCTTTTTGCGCCGTTTTTTCAATTTTTACGCGTAAGCTTCGCGCACGTTCGGCATACATAGTGTCGCTATATGTAGTTTCGATGTCACGCAATAAAGAAATCACCGCCTCATTACCACCATGAAGCTCATATTGTTCCACAGCGGTTTGGTAAGACTGTTTTGCCAGGGGGTTGTCTTTGTTACCAGAAACTTCTTCTTCAATATTTACTTCACCATCATCGGTTTTGGCACTACCACCAGCAACAATGTAATATCCTAGAAAAAAAATAAGGGATGGGACGATCACCGGCAAAACGTTGTGCAAAATTTTAAGCGCGGCGTTTTTTGTTGGATTTCCACTAAATTTGTCTTCGGTTTTTTTCACATTGCGCACACGTGAATGACGACGTAAAGGTCTATTTTTTTTACCGCGCTCTAGATCTTTTAGGATATCGCTATTTGTCTCATAGCGATCTTCGGGATTTTTTGCCATCATTTTTTCAATAATGGTCTCGATATACTCAGGAAGATCAGGATTTAATTCGCGCATAGGAGTTGGTGTATCATGAATGTGGCGTTGAATGATTTCTTTACTGCTACGTCCTTTAAATGGTGTAGTTCCTGTTAAAATTCGATAAAAACTTGCTCCACAAGAATACATATCCGAACGATGGTCAACAATCCCTCCTGTAATTCGTTCTGGAGCAAAGTAGTGTGGTGTACCATACAATTGTTCTTTTTCTTTTTTGTCATCGGTTAAAGATTGCGCCAAACCCAAATCGCCTATTTTGACAATATTTTCTTCGGCCAACATTAAGTTTTCGGGCTTAATATCACAATGGATAATTTGCTTCTTTTCCGCAAACTCAAGTCCACTTAAGGTATCTTTAAAATAAGATAAGGCTTGGTCTAAAGGTAATTTTCGTCCCCCACTGATTAGGTCTTGAACAGAACCTCCGGGAGCATACTCCATAGAAAAAAAATATTTTTTACCACTTTGAGTTACATCATAAACTTGAATAATATTTGGATGGTTCAATTTTGCACTGGAACGCGCTTCTTCAATAAACTTTTCGACAAAAACTTCATTTTTTGTCAATTTAGAAGATAAAATTTTCAAGGCCACATCGCGATCAAGGGAAATTTGTTGCGCAAGGTAAACACGCCCCATACCACCTTTTCCCAAAAGTTCACCAATTAAATAACCAGAGAGCTCTTTTCCAATAAGAGGGTCACTACCTGCTTCTGGTAGTTTATCGAGCCACGAAAAAATAGTTTCACCTATTTGAATACAACTTCCAATTTCAAGAGGCATTGGACGCTCAATAGACTCTCCGTTTAGTATAGTTCCGTTGCGACTTCCCAAATCTTCGATAAAGAACTGATTTTCTACGTCATATATTTTAAAGTGATTGCGCGAAACAGCCGTATCGTCAATTTTTAAATTGGTTCTTGCATCGCGGCCAACAGTTATCGAAGACGAATTCCACTCGACATGTTTATTTTTATTTGGCCCTTTTTCTATAAGTAATACTGGCATATCTCATTCCTATTTAAATATAGCAGATCCGACTCGTACAAGTGTAGCTCCTTCTTCAATAGCCACAGGAAAATCACCACTCATCCCCATTGATAGCTCTAATTTATCTTGTTGAATATATCCCTTGTCGCGCAATTTCTCTGCAAGAATTCGTGTTTCTCGAAAACATTTGCGACACACATCCATATCAGCAGTAAAAGGCGCCATTGTCATTAAGCCACAAATAACAATATTATCAAAAGTAGAGATCTCCGTTATCTCGTTACACAGTTGTTCGCAATCAAAGCCGTGCTTGCTCTCTTCTTTACTTGTGTTAACTTGCAACAATATTTTTGTCGTTTCCGTACTGCATTCGGAAATTTTCTTCGCAAGTTTCATACTGTCAACAGAATGTATCATATCAAAAATAGGTAAAGTAACCTTCACCTTATTGGTTTGCAAATGACCAATCATATGCCAGGAAAAATCGCTAATATTACACAATTCGTTATATTTACTTTGAGCATCTTGAACTCTGTTTTCCCCAACATTTTTTATTCCCAAATCAGCTAATAGCTTCATTGTAGCCGCAGTCACTGTTTTTGTTACCGCAACGAGAGTCACACTTTGCGGGAGTCTATCTACTTTAGCACATGTTTCACTTATTTGATCTTGGATACGACAAATATTACGCTGTAATTTTTCACTTGTTAGCACATCATTCATAATAACGGTCCAAAAATATCAAGTTATTCTACTCTTTACTTTTATTTACCAGCTATTTATACTATAACAAAAATTTGGTATTTTCTTCCAGTTGAAAAACGTTTAAATTAACGGGGTCTCAATGAAAAAATATCCACCAGCTTATTACTCAGACTATTTAGGCTTAGACAAACTGCTGTCTTCTCAAGAACTTCTTAGTAAAAAATACGATAGCGAAGCACATGATGAAATGCTATTTATCATCGTGCACCAAGCATACGAATTATGGTTCAAACAGATTATTCATGAACTCGATTCCGTCATTAACATGTTCAGACATGAATACATTGACGAAGTCAATATTGGCATTGCCGTTTCGCGCTTAGCACGTATTACAGATATTCAAAAATTACTTATTGAACAACTACGCATTTTAGAAACAATGACATCGCTAGACTTTTTAGACTTTCGCAATTTTATTACCCCCGCTTCGGGATTTCAAAGCTTTCAATTTCGCCTTATCGAAAACAAACTCGGTCTAGATCCGACACAGAGAACCATGCTAAATGAAAAAGGCTACCGCTCATACTTCGCAGAAAAACATCAAAAACAACTCAAAGAATCAGAAGAACAAAGCTCCTTATTTCATTTGGTAGAAAAATGGCTAGAACGAACACCTTTTTTGGAGTCAGAAGGTTTCAATTTTTGGGAAAGTTACAAAAAAGCGGTCATTACGATGCTGGATGAAGACAAGCAAACCATTATCAACAATCCAATTATATCCGAAGAAAAACGTCAAAAAGAACTCAACGCTCACGAAAACACCCGTGAAAATTTCCGTGCTATTTTTGACCAAGACAAACACGATGAACTCGTACACAAAAATCTACGCAGAATGTCTTTTCGTGCAACTCATGCGGCACTGTTTATACACCTTTATCGCGACCAACCTATTTTACAACAGCCGTTTAAATTTTTAACTCTTCTTGTTGATATTGATGAACTCATGACCGCATGGCGCTATCGTCACGCTCTTATGGTTCTGCGTATGATCGGTACAAAGATAGGGACCGGAGGAACTTCGGGTCACGATTATTTGAAAATGACCGTCGAGAAAAGTAAAGTCTATCAGGATTTGTTTAATATGGCGACATTTTTTATTCCAAGATCAACCCTACCTCCATTGCCTGACGATATAAAGAAAAAACTGGGTTTCTTTTACACAACACAACAATAGAGAGGTGTGTTATGCGTAAAGGTGCACTATTGGTAGTTGCATTTATCATTTCGGGTTGTGCACATAATTTCTACAACGCCGGAGGAAAAATGGGGGACATTCCACGCTCTGATTGCAATGTAAATATGCTATTGATGGGGGCTAGATGGGGCAAAGGAACAAGAGTAATTGATGAAAACGCAAATGTCACTCTGCGGGGAAGAACAAGTATTTGGTCGCCTATCTTCGATTATGAAAGTTTTGACAATAATACCAAATGGAAATTTCCAGGACCAGCCCTACCAAACCTGTTTGGTTATATAAACGTAGGTGGACAACAAGGAGTGGTAACTCCTATATATTCCCAACATAGTGGTAACTTGAATTCATGGTGTATAGGTCCCATTTTCCTTCCCATTTTGCGCAGAGATTGGGCCGATGACGACTACTACAGTTATACAATTTTGGGAATAGTACAATTCGGTTCTTTCGGCGTATCACTACCATTTTTGCACGCAGGAACTGCTCCACGTCCTTTATATACTGAAGGGCATTATGAACAGCACAAACGCGGCCAAGTGATTGAATCATGGGAAGGACGCTGGGCTGCTGGTTTCTAGATAAGATAACACTCTATCACTAGGAAAAAATTTGACTAATCCTGTCAAATTTTTTCCAGTTAAATCTCTTTATATTTATCTGATATTTGTAAATTTTTATCCACACATGTACGTTCGTCAAAAACAAAACAATCGCCATCGTAGTGTGCCCCACCGCACTCCTCAAAATACTTTAGAATTCCACCTTCTAACTGGTACACTTCTTTGAAGCCGTATTCTTTTAAAAATAAAGACGAGGCCTTTTCACAACGAATACCACCAGTACAATACATGACAACCGGTTTTTCTTTTATGTTTTCATCTAAATCTTGTGCTTTTTTCGCAAATTCAGTAAAAGATTTTACATTCAGATGCTCCGCTTTATAAAATTTTCCACATTCAACCTCATAATCATTTCGTGTATCGAGAACATAAATATCGCGATTCTCATCCAACCATTTTTTAAATTCTTGTGGGGCAATGCGCGGCCCTGTAAACTCCTCGGGATTTATGGCATCGTGCTTCATCGTAATAATCTCGTCTTTTATCTTCACGAGCATACGACGAAATGGTTGAAAGTCCGACCAGCTTTCTTTATATTCCATTTGTGGAATACCGCATTTGCCATGCAAGTACCTCTGCAATGCATTTACGTCTTCACGAAAACCGCAAACGTAGAGATTGATACCTTCTTTAGCTAATAGAATCGAGCCTCTCAAACCTTTTTCATTGCAAAACTGTAGCAAATTTTCTTGTAATTCTTCAATGTGGTCAACATGAAAAAAAACATACGCCGCTACATTCAAATATTTTTGTTCCATATTTTACTCCTTGTGTTGACCTTTAAAATAGCACCTCATAGCAAAATCTTATTCTCATAATGAAATGTGAAACTAATCAAAATCAAAGTAACGAAAACCTCCATTGCGTTCGACAAAACACAAAAAATTTTCGAACTTAGAAGCAATTTTATTCGAGTATGCTTGTTTAAAATAAGGCTTTTCGTCTACTTTAGTGGAATGGACATGATACTTTACCAAATGAGCTTGCATTTTCTCAATACTACATTTGATCGCAACATGCTTTGCTCCCCCCTTAAGCATTGATTCTCCATTAGCGCGTAACCAATTGTCTAAAATGCCTGATGATTGCATAGGTGCAAGCTCTTGGTGTGCGAAATCTTGATCACGTTCTTTTTTCCGCAAATGTACTTCACAAACAATTAAAACACTGCTATGAGGATGCTCCATTACTTGCACACCTTTATTTCCATAATCTTTCACAAAAAAAGATTTTGAGCAGCGAAATCCCAATGTTTCAAAAATCTGCACTAGTATTTTAAAATTTTTACGACCACTCCAAAAAGTCAAATGATCGCAGTTTCCCCAACCAAGTCCACATTTATCTTGGAAAAATTTTTGCAAATCTCCCACATGAGTCTTATATTGCCAATAAGCTAATTCGCTTTGTAAAACAATGTGTGCAGCACGCTCTACTCCCACCATATCCACAATACGATACGCGAGTGACAGAGTTTGTCTCATTCCTTCTGTTGCCAACTCAAAATCTCGTTCGCGATTAAACCATAAATCACGTGCTTTTTTTTGTTGCAAAAATTCTTCGCTATCAATGTCTACAGGTACAACATACCCCATAACAGTTGAGCGTTCGACAACGGAAAGTACATAATCGCGCTTATTCGAAATGGACATAGTGCGGGCTAAAGAACAAGCGCTACCTTCAATAGGTACTCGTAGTTTATTTCGCGCGCGAAATGCAACAACAGAATCAACAACGAGAACAACCTCAAAACAACTATCGCGCATAACAATACGAGGAAAGCTTGTTTCTGCAACATAAAAGACATCTTTATCCGTTTCGCTACATTCAAAACCGAGCTTTTCGATTTTTTTACGCATTTGCGAATCACTAGGAAAAACAAAACTATCTATCCAATCACTAAAACGCGTACCCGTTTCTTCTTCCATACGAATAGCTAATTCTTTGGCAAATTTATTATTTTTAAAAAAATCTTCCGTATGCTTTTTTAAAAAGCTTCCTATTCGGAGTAGTTGTTTGGCATCCAATATTTAGCTTTCTTATCAAAAATTTTTCTTATGCAAGAGATAACTCGCCCATAAATTGAAATGGTACATCTTTGTCTAAAACAACATAATTCACATAATAGCAAATAGATATTTTTTCTCAAAATTGTTTTTACCTTATATGCATTTTAAGGTAAAATCATAAAATTCCGTACAATAACCGTATTTTCAATTAAAGGATTTTTTGATGAAAAAACTAGTTGTATTACTTATAGTTTGTTTTGTTGTGGTATTGACATCTCAAGCCGATGACAAAAAGCAATCGGAAAAACAACCTGAATATTATCCTAAATTAGCTATTTCCGAACATCACAAGTTACTACAGGGGGGCATTGGGGAATGGAAATTCACACAAAAAATGTGGGGTAATCCAGACGAAGAACCAATGACAGCAACGGGCACTTCCGTATGCAAACCTATTTTAGGTGGGCGAGGAACAATTGTTTTTGTAGAATCCAGCTCAGAAGTGGCGGGAACATTTCAAGGCTTCGGAGTTTTTACGTGGAATAGCAAAGAAGAAAAATACGAGTGTTCATGGGTAGATGTTTACAGTTACTATGGAATAGATTCCATGGAAGGAACCCACGACCCAAAAACAAACACAACCACATGGACAAGCACCATGAAAGATCCGACAACAGGCGCTGAAATGGCAGTTTCTATGGTCGAAACATATCCAAATGAAGATACCATGATTTCGACATTTTATATGCACATTGGTCAGAACAAAATCAAAACAATGCAAAATACATACACACGAATAAAAAAAGACAACAAAGAAACAAAAGAAACTGCACCGAAAAAAGAATAATGACAAGTCTTCTCCCACGCAAAGTGGGAGTTACTTTTCAAAAGAATCATAAAAAACACGGCAAGATTTACTACCACCTACAAATTCACCTATAATCCCCACTAAAAATAAAACAATCGCCATCACTAAGCTACAAATAACAATTTTTGATGTTAGAGGCCACAGCATGGCAAAAATACCAAAAGCAAAAAAAAGAAGACTACTCTTTCCGAAAAAATAAAGGGGTCTTATTCGATAAGTAATCCATAAAACTAATACATCAAGTATAACTTCCAAACTACGGCCAAAAAAACCATATTTACTTACTCCTGTTGTTCTTGGGGCATGACTAACAGACACTTCAGTGGTTTTTCCTCCCATACAATGTACAATTGCAGGAATCAAACGGTGATAACCTTTCTTCATTGCAATTTTTCGTGCAATATCGCCACGCAAACAATTCATTCCTCCCATATCCTTAAAATGACAACCCATAACTTTACTGATAAACCAATTTGCAATAATAGACGGTAACTTTCGTATAAAAAAAGAATCTTGCCTTTTATTGCGTTCTCCCGAAACTAAATCATAACCTTGGCGCGCTATATCAACTAAAGCAATGATATCTTCCGGAGGATTCTGTAAATCGCCATCCATCATCACAACATAATGTCCACGTGAATGCTGAAAACCACAAAACAAAGCTTCAGATTGCCCCATATTGCAAGTAAATGCTAAATAGCGAACTCGGGTATTGTTATTTGAAATTTCTTGTAAAATTTGCCCTGTATTGTCGGTAGAACCATCATTCACAATGACAATTTCAAATACATCACGTTGCAAAACCTTACATATACGTTCAATTAAAATACGAACAGCTTGTTCTTCATTGTAAACTGGTATAACAACAGAAATGTCAATAGGATCAACAAATAATTGTTCCTCTGGCGAAAAATAAGACACAACTGATTGCTTATTTCTATTAAACTCAAATACTTTTTGCATCTCAACCAACTTTCTTATATATTTCACCCTATACTCAGCAACGAATAAAACAAGCACCAATCAAAACGTTGGGATGAATCGTCATTAAATCTTCAAAGATTATAACAACTGACAAATGCAATACAACTTATTGTATTAGAATTAACACAAAAATAAGAAGGATTTAACATGGACATAACCATTATTTGTGGATCTCAAAGAGTCCAGTCTGAGTCAGGCAAATTGGCACTTTTTTTACAAGAAAAAATAGCGGAGTTATTCCCTGAAACCCAAACCAATTTATTTGATTTAGGCAAAAACCCACTACCGCTCTGGAATGAAGGCGTGTGGCAAGGAACAGACGAATGGAAAACAATATGGCATCCTATTGCCGAAACACTCAATAGTAGTGATGGTATTATACTCATTTCACCTGAATACGGTGGTATGGTTCCTCCTGCCCTTAAAAACTTTCTATTGTTATGTGGGGGCAAGGATATCGCCCATAAACCAGGATTAATCGTTGGTGTATCCAGTGGGCGAGGTGGTTCTTATCCAATTGCGGAACTACGAACAACAGGATATAAAAATAACCGTCTTTGTTGGATTCCCGATCATGTAATTGTACGTGATATTGCAAATTTCAATAAGAATCCATCAGAATACCAACGTGATATAGATAGAATGGAATATTCATTAAAAATGCTAAATGAATACGCAAAAGCTTTAACACTCGTAAGAAATTCAGGAACAATCGATTTGGATACTTATCCTTTCGGCATGTGATTTATTCTATAGTTATCCACATTTTGTGGATAACACTGTGGATAAGTAATGAATTTTTATTTTGTCATAGTTCGTTATTCACAAATCATCAACAAAGACACATTTGCGATATTTGTCGTCTATTCAAGAAAAACGCAAGTTATCCACAAAATGTGGATAACACTGTGGATAAGTAATAAGTGTACTTTTAGATGAAGTTGTCCACGATTGTGGATAAAGATGTGGATAAATGGTGATTGATTTTTGGTAAGTTTTTGGTCAAAAAAAAAATGGGCCGAAGCCCATTTTTTACTTAACACATTTTACGATGTTATTTAATATCCACAGAGGACCTATTAACAAATGCACAAGGTTGTCCATAAAAGACGGTTTCTCTTTTTCAAAAATAATGTGCCCAAGCAATTGTAAAATCCAACCAACAACAAAAACTCCCCATAGAATATAAAGAGATAAGTATTGTGCTCCAACATACAAACCGCCCAGACATATTAACATAAATATCGACAACAAAAAATGCATACGTATATAAAATAAGAAGTAAACTGCTACTGTGGTAATAATGGCAAAATCAATGCGATAACCAGCATACACTTCAAAAGAGTAAGGAATACGGGCCAAAAGTCCCATCAATCCTAAAATAATAAGAGGTATTCCAAAATAATGAGTCATCTTATTGTATTTATTACAATGATGCCCTTCATACTCGCAAAAGTATTCTTGAACTGTTCTCATAACTAGAATCCTTAAACATCTAAATTTTGAACATCTAAAGCGTATTTCTCGATAAAATCCCGTCGTGGTTCAACAACATTGCCCATTAAAACCGAAAATAAACGTTCTGCCTCGATAGCATCCTCAACAGTAACTTGGAACAAAGTTCTCGTGCTAGGGTCCATCGTCGTTGTCCATAGTTGGTCGGGATTCATCTCACCAAGACCTTTATATCTCTGAACATTTAACCCCTTGCGTCCATACTCTAGGCATCGTTGAACAACATGAGAAAGAGACTCTGTAGTTTCCTCTTCTTCCCCATAAACAATTTGATATTCACGTTTCTTGGAATCAAAGAAATCTTCAGGAGAAAATCCAGTGTCTTCAATGGCAAGACAATGTTTTTCCATTTCTTTACAGCCGTAAACTTCGGATAAAAATAAAGCTTCATCATCCGTTGTTGTCGTGCGGAAAAAATTAACAACAGTTAATTCATCACCCATCTCATTGGAACGTTCTTCGCAAAAATTATCCTTTTCTTCCTCTGAAAAAAAGTAACCTGTCGCACCTTTATAGGTATATCGATATCGCGGTAATTTAAATTCATCTTTTTTGCGATTGTTCCAAAAATCTTGTAGGTCAATATCATACTTCAGTAAATTACCCACCAAACTATCCATACGAATAAGGGTTTCCAGAAAACTACGTAGGGATTCTTTTTCTAAAAATGAATTATCTGGTAGTTTAAGTTTTGCTTCTTCAACTCCAAAATCAAGTAAAGCACTTTGGAATTCTTTATCGCTATAAACATACTGCTCTTTGCGTTTCTTTGTAAACTTATACAAAGGTGGTTGTGCAATATAAACATAGCCTTCTTCCACTAGAGAGCGCATTTGTCGGAAGAAGAAAGTGAGTAATAAAGTTCGAATGTGTGAACCATCAACATCTGCGTCAGTCATGATGATCAATTTGCCATAACGTCTTTTTTCAATATCGCACTCATTTTGAATGCCAGTCCCCAACGCAG
The DNA here is from genome assembly GCF_009002475.1 of Candidatus Uabimicrobium amorphum. GTDB lineage: Bacteria > Planctomycetota > Uabimicrobiia > Uabimicrobiales > Uabimicrobiaceae > Uabimicrobium > Uabimicrobium amorphum. The sequence goes on along the minus strand of NZ_AP019860.1, from coordinate 4,246,644 downwards.
TAATGATCATTTTGATTTCGTTATGATCTAAAATTTTGTCCACACGTGCTTTCTCAACATTTAAGATCTTTCCCTTGATAGGTAAGATTGCTTGAAAGTGGCGATCACGGCCAGATTTCGCGGAACCACCCGCTGAGTCTCCCTCCACGATATACAATTCAGTTGTGGCAATATCACGGCTACTACAGTCGGCCAATTTACCAGGTAAACCACCTGAATGTAATGGACTTTTACGATTTCGTTCAATATCGCGAACTTTACGTGCCGCTTCACGTACGCGTGCAGCATTGACACCTTTATTGACAATATCTTTTGCCACAGCAGGATTTTCTTCAAGATAAGTACCAAATCTTTCATTTACGATAGATTCCACTAAACCTTGAACTTCGCGATTTCCCAACTTCGTTTTTGTTTGCCCCTCAAACTGAGGATCTGAAATTTTTACGGATATAACACAAGTTAAACCTTCGCGCCAATCATCTCCTGTCGGAACTAACTTGTCTTTAAACAGGTTTTCTTTCTTGGCGTAAGTGTTCATTGTTCGCGTCAGTCCGGATTTAAAACCAGAAAAGTGTGTACCGCCTTCGCGTGTGTGGATGTTATTTGCATAGCTATATACAGTTTCGTTATAGCCATCATGCCACTGCATGGCAACTTCAGCACTAATTTTTTGATCGTCTAGATCAACTTCTTTGCCAAAATAAATAACACCATCATGACAAGCTGTGCGATTTTGATTTAGGTGCTTTACAAAGGATTGAATACCTTCTTCACTGTAGAATACTTCTTTTTTGTCGTCGCGTTCATCGATAAGGGTAATGTAAATACCTTGATTTAGAAACGCCAATTCTTTTAAACGCTTAAGTAGTATCTCAAAACTATAGACTGTTTCTTCAAAAATTTCAGTATCTGGCTTAAACCACACTTTGGTTCCGGTAATTTTTGTATTTCCAATAGCTTCTACTTCTGTTGTTGGAACGCCTCGTTCGTATTTTTGTTGATAAATGTTTCCATCACGATAAACGGAAACCTCCATACTCTCGGCCAAAGCATTCACAACGGAAACCCCTACTCCGTGCAAACCTCCCGAAACTTTGTATGTGGAATTATCAAACTTACCCCCCGCATGTAAAACAGTTAAAACAACCTCAAGAGCCGACTTACCCGTTTCCTTGTGCACATCAACAGGAATACCTCTTCCATCGTCAACAACCGTAATACTATCATCTGAGTGTATACGAACTTCTACGTTTTTACAATAACCTGCAAGTGCTTCATCAATACTATTGTCAACTATTTCATATACCAAATGATGTAATCCTGCACTTGAGGTGCTACCAATGTACATAGCAGGTCTTTTTCGAACTGCTTCTATTCCTTCAAGGATTTTAATATTATCAGAATGGTACTCATGAGGTTGTGGACTATTTGAGTTTTCATTTTGCTCACTCGTCACCTTTTATATCTCCTACCTGAAATATGATATTGCTGATATAAATTTCGCGATGATAACTCGCTAATTTTTTAAGAATATTTTTTTTCTTAAAATTCTGTATTTCGAACAAATATGCTGACGAATCAACTAAAACATAAAGTTTTTTATTTAAATATTTCACCACTTTTGTGTGTTTTATCGTTTCATCATCATTAACGTCATTCCATATATCAACAATGCGCTGATCTTCTCGTTTGATGATCTTGTTTTTGGTAAACAATTGATCAATTAGCGACCCTATCCCCACTGGTTGTCGGGCGTTTTTCCACCACAATTCATCACTCACTAGCCACCTCTTGTGGTTTTATCGGCAACACAACATACTGGAAATCTTCACCGTCTTTTATCATAGCTGGTGAGGCAAAATCTTTTAAAAATACGGTAATCTCTGGGGAATCGATAATTTTAAGCATATCATTAAAAAAATCGGGATTAAATTTGATATCAAAGGGTTCCCCTTCGAAAACGACGGGCATTTCCAGGGAGGCTTCGCCAGCACCTTCGTCATTGGCAAATAATTTTAGTGCATCAGAAGAAAAACTTAGCTCAATACTTTTGTTTTTCTCATCAGTAAACCAACAAACACGGCGAAGAGCAGACGAAAAATCTTTTACTTTTAAAAATGCTTTATGAGGAAGATCTTTAGGTATAACTTTTTCGTAAGGAGGAAATTTAGCATCGGCAAGTCGTGTAGATAAAACAACTTCATCTGTTTGAAAAAGTAACTGGTTTTCAATCAAACCTAATTTGACTTTTTCAGGAGATGTAGCGCTCAAAACCCGATCGATCTGTTGTAAACCTTTACTAGGTACTGTAAATTCTTTACCTTCAAGAGAAGAATTCTCATTACATGGACGATCACAAACAGCTAATCGTTTACCATCGGTCGCCACAAAACGCAATTGATCCTTTAAAATCATAACAAGTACATTATCAAGATTATATCTTGTTTTTTCCGTTGTTGTAGCAAACAACGTTTTTTTAATGAGTTTTTGAAAATCTGCTCCCAAAATATCTAAAGAATCAGCTTCTTGAAACTCGGGAACTGGTGGAAACTTTTCAGGTTCTTCTCCCAAAATTTTAAATGTACCATCAGAACACACAATGGTGGCATTAAAGGTGTCAGCCTTTTCCACAATAACTTCTTCGTCGGGATTTTCCTTTACAACATTAAAAAATTTAAATGCTGATATCAGCAATTCTCCGGGCTCCAATATTTCAAATTGGTCATTGGATAGAGAATATGTAAGAGAAATTTTTAAATCTGTCGCCTTAAGTTTTAAGGCACCATCATGCGCTATTATTTTTACGTTGGCCAATATAGGATAGATGTCTTTTTGTGCAGCAACACCTGTTATTGTCTGAAGCGCTTGTAATAGGACCTGTTTTTTACATTTGATTTTCATAAAGCTTTAGCCATAACCTCTAGAATTTATATTGTTGTATTATGTGTACTTGATTACTGATTATTTTATGTATTGCTTCTCTATTATAAAACATGATTTTTTTTTATTCAATAATTAACTAAAAGCATTTTTTATGAAGTAGTCATCTCTTTTCAGTTTTCCACATACCTATATATATATACTATATAATAATAAGTAATGTAAGTAATAATATACCGCAAAATGTGGATAACTTTTAACCCAATCTCCTAAGTTGTTATTTTAGATATATTTAAATATACTCTGTGGTACAGAGTTTGTTGTGGATAACCTGTGGACAATATGTGGATAACTATGTGGATAACTATGTGACGGTTTTTCGTCGTGGATAACTCGGTAGTTATCCACATTCTATCCACAGGTTATCCACAGGTTATCCACATTTTTTTGCGCTTACTGTTAATTTACGGTTTTTCGTTACTAAAATATACTCAAAAATGAAGAAAAAGTCAATAAAAATTTTCATAAAAATTTTCATAAAACTTTCATAAAATAACCTTGAAAATAAAGGAAAAGAAACGATTTGTAATTTAAAGTTTACGAGTTGACTTTGTGCATTTCTTGGGCGTTATTTAACCGTACTAAAATGACGAAATAAAAAAGGCAAAATTTTTTGTATTGAGAGCGCTTTGGTGGATGAACAAGAGGGTTATTATTTACAAGATTAATAGGATGTTTAGGCGGGGATTGTTTGACGGAATCATTAGTACAGGCCCTAAGTGAGGGAAGTGCCTTAAGATTGACGGATGTAGTTGCTGATGCTTGTTACCAATTCTATTAAGTTGGGGCCTAAAACGGGTTGCTGTATCCAACGCTTTATTAATATTTCGTAACCGTAGCCCTAGCCGTTATACGTGCTCTCCCACTGGATGATTTGCATATAGTATTTCGTAATAGAAAAAATGACAGGTTAACGCGAGACAAACTCATGCGCATGGCTGTCAAGCTAAGAACGGCAAAAAATGTCTAAGAGATACTCATGATGATAGGTTTACGATTCATCGAAGTTGTACAACGCATAACATCAATATTTCTATAACACAGCGCGTTGTAGGGGCGGACCTTGTGTCCGCCCGTTCCCTCAAATACAGATGGATACTCTCTACTTAAGAAAGTTTTCTCGCTTAGCTTGACACATATGCGCGTAAGCGGGAAACCAGCAACATAAAATTGACTTGTAAACGCTGGATCCCCATTTTCATGGGGATGACATGTACTTGTAAGCTTTACATTATAAGGTATTGCATTTGGCTAAACCTTCTAAACCCTTTTAATTCGCGGATTAAAACCTTAACTTAATGGCATTGATTTCTGCTTTCGCAGTAATGACATTTCGCGATAGTTTCGCCTCAGTAAAAATAAATTATCCACAGAGTTATCCACGTTTGTGGATAACTGTTATGCTTGGAATGAGTGTTTTGTTATCCACAGAGTTATCCACAAGAATGTGGATAACTTACTTGAAGGTTGTGTGGTTAGCAATTTTTGAACACTTTGTGTTGTCGATTTGTTTTTTCATTTTGGATAACATTTTGAGGCTAAAAAGGTAAAATTTTACGAATTTTACAAATTTTCACTAAAAAAATAGAGTTATCCACAGGTTATCCACATAAAAATGTGGATAACTTACTTTTTGACAAACGGATCAATACCCGCGCATAGGCGAAAACCGCATGATTCCGCTGTGGCAGTTTCGACGGAATACAATGTAAAATCGATAGGGGCTAAAATACCATCTTTCCAAGAATTTCCCTTTAGTCCAAATTTATTATTTTTATCGAGGATATATTCTTTGACGTTGCCTCCCAGGTCTTCAGCTAAAAATATTGAGCGATCACTTGAGTATGCTCCTACTGGGTATATGCGTTGCATCGATTGAATACTGAAAGATGTGTTGTAAAAAACAGCGTTATTGTAATTGCTCGCTACATACTTGTTGTTCATATCTCCACGTGCGGTGTATTCCCATTCTTTTTTACTTGGGAGACGCCAAACGAAACCTTTTTCTTTCCAACTAGTGTTGGTATTTTCGTTTTTCCAATCGAGAAACTTTTTTATTTGTTCTACGCTTACAGCAAAAATAGGCCAATTGTTTTGTCCTATTATTTGTGTAAACTCGCCTTTGTACATGTAGAAAAGTGGCTTACCTGTACTTAGAATTGGAATAACGTTCTTCACCGCTTTTTTGCCTTGCATACGATATGTCGCATATAGGAATTGTTTCCATTCTTTTATGGTAACTTCGTTACGTCCGATTATGTAGCCATGTTGATTGTTTAACTTACTTTTGGGAAATGCGTACAAAATAGATACGTAATTTTTTTGTAATTCTTGTGGTAAATTGATTTCTTTATCCATCTTACCGAGTGAATGTGAAAGTGTATCCACATTTTGTTTTACATGAAATGAGCGAAAATAGTTATTTTGATAAATAACGTAATTTCCTACAGGTAACTCTATGGGAGATGTGGTTATTTCATTCGTAGGATTTTCTGATGATTTTGGAGGCGGTGATAAAAAGCCTAACTTCGTCAACGAGTTAAAGGGTATATCTTTTTTGGTATAGAAACGACTACTACGGAAAATAGAGGTAGGAATTTCCGCAGAGATACTCTCGTAATTTCTAATGATTTGACATGATACAGTTTTTTTGTAATGGACTGCATTGTACAGGAGCCGATTACTATTGATATATTTGTTGTTTATTTTGTAGATAAGATCGTTTTTTTGTAAGCGTTTTGTGCGATCAATAACAGAGGTAACCCGCAAGAGGATGTGATTACCATTAATTATGTTTTGGTAGAAATGAGCCATTGTTTGGATATGGTCGTGAATAAATTTTGTTTTTAATTGTTTTTTGTTTTTTATATTTGAGTCATTGATCGTTTGCAGTGCTTTTTTTTGCCACGTTTGGAACGCGGCAGACTTTTGTTTTTGCAAGGACGACATATATAAAGAGACGCAAAGTAATTGGTAGGCGTCGATATAGAGTGGAGATTTTTTTATTACTGCTATAAGGATTTCTTGGGCTTCAAAGTGTTGTTTTTTTAGAACTCGTTGTAGGGCTTTTACAAATAAGTTCATACTTTGCGGAGAAAACTTTTGTTGTGCATTATTCTTCGTTACGGTTTGTTTTTCTATATCGAATGCGCGTATTTCGTTTTGCCCAAGTAGGTTTTTTTCAACCTTAAACAGATAGCTATTTCTTGGATTATTTATATTTACTTTTATTGTTTTTTGCTGACTTGGTGCTAGCTTTTGATATTCACTTATGTATATTTCTTGTTCTGTTTCTGGAGAGAATATAATGATATTTTTTAGCACTTCTAGTAATTTGTCATGATGTTGTTTCGAAGGTTCTTGCAGGTATAATTTTTGGCATATAGGTAATAGCTTTGTTTGCAATATTGTTTTGTATTGTAACTGCAGTTTGTGAATATTTTCTTGGTAAACTTTTTTTTGTATATAAAAATTTTCGGGAGTGGATATATCCGAAGGACTTGCTAATTTTTGTAGGTTATCAAGGTAGTCTGTTTCGTATTTTTGCTGAAGATTTTCAACGGTTTCTATACTTGTGGTAACATAAATACCTTGTGGGGTATAAATGATTTTTGCTGCGACTAAAAACAAAAATATTACAAAAATATAAACAATGTAATTCGCAAAGCGGTAGCGTCTTTGTATGTCGGTTAGCCAATTGAATGATGGAGCGATGATAGGTTTGTGTTGCAGTAGTTTGTCGATGTCATCAGCAAAAATACTTGCATTTTGGTAGCGTTTTTTTGCTTGTTTGGCAAGAGCTTTAGAACAAATACTTTCTGCTTCGCGAGTTATATTTGGCCTTCTCCAGAGAGGTAAATATAGTTTATTGCTCTCGAAACTATTTGTCAGCAATTTGTACATGACAGCTCCAAGAGAATATACATCGTGTAATGGAGATAGACTTCCAAATAACACAGAAGGCGATTGGTACGTAAAGTCTTTTTGTAGTTGTTTATCGAACATTCTGTTCATATAAAGATCTGTAGATAATCCGAAGTCAACGAGAAATGGCTGACCTTCTTCGTTGATGATAATGTTCGATGGCTTAATGTTACGATGTACAATACCCTTGACATGAGCATATTGCAATGCGCGTGCTAAATCTCTTATTAGCATTAGGCATTTTTGGATGCTTAGTTTGTTTTCCGTCGCGTATTGTTCTAAATTTTGTCCGGATATGTTTTCATAAGCGATGTAGTGGGTATCCCCACATTTGTTGATTTCAATAATACGCAAAATATTGCGATGTTCTAAAACCGAAGCGTCGGTGGCATCCTGTATAATGGCTCTTGTGTATTTATCTGTACCGTTTAATATTTTGATGATCAGAGGTTTGTTGTTGCGTAAGGCTTTGTATATCGTGCCTAAATACCCGCGACCTAACTTCTTTTTTAGAATAAAATTTCCAAAATAATCATCTCTCTCATCCATGGATACTTTCATTTCTTCTGTCGCATCGTAAGCCTTTTTATTAAATTCAATTTTCTGAAATTGATGCCAAAAATTTTGTACGTCTTGTTGAGAAGACTCCAATGCTTGGCGAATAAGAGCGGAATATTTCGCGGGAATGTCATTTAGTTGTGGAAGCTTATTTTGTTGTAGAAGAGACGCGTATTCTTTTTTGGGAATGGTAGAGAAGGGGACTTTTGTTGTTGTAAGAAAATAAAGCAATGAACCCAGTAAAAACGAATCTGCCTCTTGTGAGACATTGTTACGGATTTGTGAGTGATGCACAAATCCATGTACCTTGGGTAGATTTTGACAAAGATTTGTCGCCACTAGTCGTGAGTAAAAGTGCCCAAGAATAAAAATGTTGCGCTCCGTGTCTAGGTAAATGTCATGAGGATTTATGGCGGCGTATAGTTTTCCTTGTAAATGTAAGTCATGAATAAAGTCGGTTAGAGATTCGATAATGGATGCGATTGTGTCGCTGTCAATTTTCTTTTTTTGGGCAATAAGATCATGTAAAGTGGTTCCTTCTACATAATTGGTAATCCACGCATACAAACCGACTTGTTCATCGAATATGATATTTTCGATATCTAATGTTTGTTCCAATGATAACTGACGTAAATTGTTTGCCGCTTGCATAAAAGAAGCGACATATTCTGCTTGTGAGACATAAGCAGGCTTTAATATTTTTACTACATAACGCCCGCAGTGATAAATCCATGTGAAGTGTCCTTCTGCAATTTTACTCATTTTACCATATTGTGATTCGATTGTTTGTTTCCAATCAGGATAACGATCTATTGTTTCGTTGTCGTGTTCAATTGTACATTCAATGATGGAGTTTTTAATTTTGATTTTTATGAATGTTTTTGTTGCAGAAAGTGAGATGCTATGCGCTTCATTTTTTGTTATGATACGACTTTGATCTTGATACTCTGAAATAATTTTTTTGTGTGCCTGAAGTTGCAATTGCATAGATTGGCTATCAACACAAAGTGTTATGTGTTGCGGAAAAGCTTCTTGAATCCATATATCTTGTGAATGATCACTACCTATGTCGATTGTTTTTTTTTCGTTAGCGGGAACGTATTTGGTAATTGATGATCGATCACTACGGCGAATAGTAATTGTCCATATCAGATTTTGCAAAGCTTTACCTTTCGTTATGAAATCTTACAATGTAAACAAATTTCAAATGCCCAAGATAAATCATAACATCCATTTATAAAAAAGGAACTCTATTTTGAAAATATATGTTGGGATTCTTTGCTTCTTTTTACTTGGTTGTACCTCACAAAATGCTCCTCAGAAAATAGCCAAAGTGTTTAATATAGATGAGCATTCTTCTTATGTTGTAGCGGTAAATATTTCGACGAAAGATCATGGGGTATTTGGAGCTACTGGTGTTCTTATTGATGAAAAGCATGTCGTAACCAACTACCATATTTTAGAGGACGATACTTTACGAATATGGATTGAGTGGTCTTCTCGTCTTGATAGAGAGGCAATAAATGCGGAGGTTGTTTTTACAGATAAATCAAATGATTTGTTACTCTTAAAATTAGAAGAGGAAGTGGCTTATAAAACAGCAGATGTTTTTGGAGATAGATCTGTTTTCCTTGGGAAGGAAATTTTTATTTTGGGTTTCCCCGAAGCAACACAAATAAGTAACACAAGCACTCTACATGTATTCAATGGTTTAGTATCAGCACAACAACCAAAATCACAAAGTGATTTTCCGCGTCTGATTTTAGATGCTAAGGTTATGCAAGGCAATAGTGGTGGACCTGTTGTTGATCGAGAAACTGGAAATATTGTGGGGCTGATATCCGGAACAATTGTTGATATTATCGATAGTGATGATGGTTCTAAAATTGAAGGGGAAAGCGTAGGAGTCGCCATCCCTCTAGAGCTAATCCAGATATTTCTACAACGTTACCGTGAGGTTGATAAACAAAGTTGATGGTAAAACTGTGTTGTAAATGCTTACAATATATATTATATTAGTATTGTATTTTGTCAAACTTAAGTTTCAACATTAGGGGAATATTATGAACACAAATACACAACCCAAGCCACAACCACAACAAGTTCTTTTCGGACAAGTTGTATCAAATATCGTTGATGATGCTAAAAAACATGCACCATTGTACAATAGCACCTGTGTTGTTCCCAAAGGTGGTGAATAAGTTTTTATATGTTTTCTCGATTAATGGGTTTAGAAACCGAATACGCAATTCGTTTTACGCCTTCAAAATATTTTAAAAAACGTCGTCCAGACCATACTGTTGTCTTTTTTGCAATGAAAGAAGCTATTTCTCGAATTGTTAAGACATGTGAAGGTGAAGGACTTATTGCGGCCCAAAAAAAAAGCTTCTTCGTGCAAAATGGAGGAGCTTTTTGTTATGAACACCTTCCTTATGCCATCGAAGATGGCTTATTAGAAGGACAAACACCTGAATGTTGCACGCCTTTACAACTTATACGTTATCAACAAGCCCAAGATTTCCTTATCGCCAAAGCCATACCTATTGCAGATGAAATTCTTGAGTACCAAGGATTCCACGGAACACTTGCTTTTTTAAAAAATTGCAAAGACGCCAAACAGAATATTTACGGAGCCCAAGAAAATTACGAAGCGCAAGTCGCAAGCGGTTGGCAGTTGTTTTTATACCGATTGACCTCCTTAGCCATGTTGTTGATTTTTATACCCATATTTTTGTTTCTAATTATGATAAGTATGGTCTTTGTTATCGGAAGCGTTGTCCTTGTTCCTCTTTTCGTTATGCTGAAACCACGTTCAATGTCGATGATGGATTTATTTGGGGCGATCGGAACGGTAATCGAAGTGACTTTAACCTTTCCTGTTTATTGTCCCTTATTCTTTTTTCATCGTTTGTTTGCCTTCCGTTCTTTGCGAAAACAGATGACGGCTTTTATGGTTTCACGCATTATTTTTACCGGAGCCGGAACCCTAAATCCTCTTTTTGAATTGAGTGAAAAAGCAGGAGCAATACGGCGATTAACTAGATTTTCTATTTTACCGGGGGATCGACCGATTTTTGATACATCGAATATTTATAAATATTTTATGGATACTTTTTCTGGCGGTGCTATCAAATCTCTTGTCAGTTCAAAACAGCGTTTTCAAATTAGTTTTTCCGATTCTAATATGGCTCCAATTGCCGAATATCTAAAGGTTGGCGTTACCTCTCTAATTATTGAAATGATTGAACAAAATTTTATTCAGGATGCACCTCAATTGAGAAATCCTATTGTTGCTTTGCGCATCATAAATGGAGACGATTCTTTACTTACCAGCGTGGATACGAAGTGTGGAAAAATGACTGCGCTTGAAATTCAACGTTTTTATCTAGAAAAGGCCAAACAATATTCTCAAGAAACGACCAATATTGAAGTACGTGAGTTGGTAAATCTCTGGGAAAAAGTACTCAATGATTTAGAGAGTTCTCGCCAAAAATTGATTGGTAAAATTGATTGGATAACAAAAAAGTTTCTTTTAGAGCAAGTGGCTGATGAAGAATTTTCTGTACGTAAAAAAATGGACTTGCGTTATCACGAACTCAATAGTGGTTATTTTGCGCAGTTACAAGATAAAATTGACAATCTACGTTTATTTGATGAGCAGCAAATAGATGAAGCGATATTTAGTCCTCCAGGAAATACACCCGCATTTTTCCGTGGCAATTTAATTTCAGGATCTCATGATTTAGACTTACGTGTGGGTTGGAAACATGCAAAAGGCAAAGATGGTCGTGTTGTTTCTTTTTATCGGAAAAAGTAAGCTAATTTGTTGTGTCACTTAGTTTTATTTGACGTTTTTTTCCTCTCTCCCAAATATAAACATTGTAAGAAACCTCTACTTTTGTGGTTGTTTTGTCCGTTGTGGCTACTGTCGCAAAATTCCTATTGAACATATTGCAAATAATGTTAAAATAAAAAGAGTTAATTTTTTCATTTTTTTATACCCCAAATATTTAGTATCTGAAATACGTACTACACGTATTTTCAAAAAATGATGTTTTTCTGCTAACCCAACTGCACCAAAGGCAGAAAAAACATCATTGCTTTCTTGTAAGACATGTAGCATTGTTTTGTATAATGCTTACATTTTCCTCCTAAAAGATGCACGGCCAAATCACCATACGCCAATTCTCGTTCCTCATAAACTCGACGATTGATATACCATATCACTAAATATCAAATACCCCTTTTCGACAAGGCGATTTAGCATGGTTTTACCGTGCGACATTTGGATTTTATACAAATTACTTAACAACCTATTTGCAACTGTTGAAGGAAAAAATCATGAAGTGTTTTGTATGGATATTTTGCTGTGTGCTACTCATTGGATGTTCTTCTTCTCCGATAGAATTCAAACCGACCACCATTGAAGAATCATGGCAAGATCAGCAAAGTAATGTTCTAAATTCGCAGATTCTTAGTCCGCAAACGCAACAACAACTGCGTATTTATTTACTCACCGATTTGTTTTTAGAATCTCCAGGTAAAGCGATTGTTGGTTTACAAAAACAATTGATCAATGAAAAGAAACGAGAAGTGTGTTTAGCTGTGGCGGAGTTGTATTACGATTACGCGAATAAGTCGCAAACATATAAAGAAAAAATAAAATACTACACCGAAAGTATGAAGTATAGTTATTTTTATATGTTTGATAAAAATTTAGGTGAGCAATATTCTTTTGACACAAATTTTAAACTCATTGCCGATATTTACAATCAGTCCTTAACCAAATGTGTATTCTTGAGTCAAAAGCAAAAAAAAGAGTCACCGACGCTGTTTTTGCGTACGTTGAATTGGCCTGCGACGTATCATGGTTTTTCCGTGGCAACGGAAAATATACAAGGCTTTTTGTTTGCCAACCAATACAAACTTACCGGAATGAACAATGTCTATGAAACGTATGGTTTGGGAGTGCCCTTGATACTTTTGGCGCTACCCGATGCCAATTATCCCAATATAGATGAATTCTATTTAGACGAAGAGCAAAGTTACCCCGCGACTATTTTTGCAAGAATCCAAGGTTCTTTTCTCGAACCGGAGAATGTCGATGTGCATTTAGAATTTCATAACTCGATGAGAGCTAGTTATACAGAGGTAGAAGGACAAAAAATATCGTTACAAACGGATATTACAAAACCCTTTGCGCATTCTTTAGGTATTCACAATTTTCACGAATTTGAGTTGTCTAGTATTTTCAATGTAGAGGAAGAGAAGATACGTTTGTTTATGTCGGAACCATACACCAAAGAAAAAATTCCGGTACTGTTGATTCATGGTTTGTACTCTAGTCCTCTAACATGGTTACAAATGGCAAATGATTTACGTGGTGATCCTTACCTTCGCGAAAAATACCAATTTTGGTTTTTTGTATATCCGACGGGCAATCCTTTTCCCATTTCGGCAGCGGCATTGCGTCAAAAATTGGAAACGTTGGCTTCCATTTTAGATCCAGATAAAAATAACACAAGTTTTCAAAAAATGGTGTTGATTGGACATAGTATGGGGGGCTTACTCACTAGACTGAACATTAGTGAGAGCCGAAATCATCTTTGGAAAATGTTGAGTGAGAGAGATTTTTCCGAAGTGAAGAAGAAGTTACCTGAAGAAGTAAGAGGCAGAGTTGAGAAGGCGGTATTTTTTAAACCGCAATATTTTGTAAAACGTGCTGTTTTTATTGCGACACCCCACAGAGGAAGTGCATTCGGACATCACTGGTTGTCACAGATGTTGACATCATTTATTAAGCTTCCGGGGCGTTTTTTAGAAGGAGCTAAGGCTCTAAATAAAATTTTGTTGCTACAAGAAGAAGGTATTGATTTAAGCCATATGAACAGCATTTCTTCTTTGAGTTCTAAAAACCCAATATTTAAAGCGATAGAAAAAATGAGAATAGATATTCCCTATCATAGTATTATTGGAAATACCGCTATGGATAGTGAAGAGGAGTACTGGACAGATGGTGTTGTCGCTTACCAGAGTTCTCGTATGGAAAATGCCGTTTCTGAAAAAATTGTTCCTTATAGCCATGGTTGTACTTCACACCCAGTGACGATCCAAGAGGTAAAAAGAATTTTGAAGTTACATTACACGAATGATTGATTGTTTCACTTCGTGTGTATGCATTCCTTTATTTTGTGGTAAAACGTCCAGTTTTGTGCCTTTATGTGTGCGATTTGCAACATGCAAATACTGTGGTAAGCCATTGAGTGACCAAAGGGAAACATGACGAATGTTTGTTTTAGTGTGGCTATGGAATTAGGGACGTTTTCCACCAAAGATTTTTGCCATTCTCGCAAGACAGTCGCTAGGCATGTATTAGACATGGAGGTTGTCGATAGAAAGTTTTGAAAAAATTCTATGTGATTTGTTTGGGCTGAGGCTGTAGCTATACTAACAAAAACTTTGGCTTTACAGGTATTGTCTTTTATGTTTTGCGCAAGTTTTAGAATTTGTGGAAATAGTTGTGATACACTTGCCGTATCATTGGTTTTTGTCATGGCGTGTACTATGTAAAACAAGGCTTGGGATTGATGCCAATCGTTTTTTATACACCGCGCTATTTGTAAAATTTGCTGGAAAAACTCTGTTGTTGTGTCGGTATTTTTTGTATCTAAAATGGTTTGCACCACCTCCAGTAAAACTTCAAATTTATAAAAACGATCTGCGGTACTCTGGGCTATTTTTAAAGCTTGTTGGAAAGTTTGTGCCGCTTGCTCTTTTTCTTCCACCTCTTGCTGTATTTGTGATGCGATAAATAGTAAATTTGACTTATTCTCCGGTATATCTATACTTTGAGCCAGTGTCACAATTTGTTGGCAAAGGTTAGCCTTGTCGTGAACATTTTTAGCATTGCGCAGGTTTTTAGATATTGCGAGCAATGCCGTGAAACGGTCTGCAAAAAAAGTATCGTCAATATTTTTAGCTATATTTAGTGCTTGTTCGAAATTTTTATGTTGCGCTGCGATCTTTGCCAACTCTGCTAGAGTCATATATCTATGTATATCGTCCTCGATTTTTATATTTAGAACATGACTAAATTTTCCAGCTCGTACTAAGTTTTTTGCGAGTTCGGATAACACATAATCATTTTTAGCGTTTTGCATTACTTGGTGAAATATTTTTGTCGCTTGTTCTTTTTCTCCGGCGTTATTTAGAAATAAAGCTATATACGGTAAATACATGATGTCATTGTTTTTCCAACTTTTGGCTATCGATAAAATTTGTTCAAATAGAGCGGATTTTTGCGATACATTTTCAACTTTTTGCACCGCTAGTGTAATTTGCAGTAACGATTTGACTTGATAGCCTACTTCTTCCATATTTTTTGTTAATTGCAGGGATTGCTCAAAAAGACCGACTTTCAGCAGAGCCCTAATACTGCTTAAGAAGCGCTCGTTTTTATCTTTCGCAGGATAATTCTCGGTTAGAAACTGCAGGAAAATGTTGAATTTTTCTGGATGTTTGAGGTCTTGCAAAATTTGAGCGAGATCTTTAAATACCTCCTCTTTAAATTTCCAATAATCTTGTCTTACCTGTAAGACTTTTTGGAAAAGGCTGAATTTTTCGGGAATACCTTTCGCTTTTCGCAGAAACTTGGCTACCTGAGATAGCGAATCTAACTGCGCTTCATCACTTTCTATATTTGATATTGTCGTTACAACTTGATGTAGTATTTGACTTACCTTTTCTTTTTTACCCGCCTTTTGTAAAATTTTTGCTATTTCTAGTAAAAACTCCCCTTTGTGTTTCGGTGAGGAAATGTTTTGTGCCAACTCCAACGCTTGTGGAACCCTGTCAGCTTGCGCTAAATTTTGAGATACAAATGACAGTGTCTCTGATTCATAGTTGCCGAACTCTGCGTGAGGATTTGTTTGTAGGGCTTCTTTAAATGTTTGTAAAGCCTGTTTTTCGTTACCTATTTGTTGTTGGATTTGCGCTTTATACATTAAAATATCAAAGCTAGATATTGTGTTGTTTATTGCCTCTAGGGCGCCTTGTAAATTTCCGGCTTGCGCCCAGATTTTTACTACACGTAGTAAGGTATCTATTCTTACTTCTTTTCTCTCCATATCGTGAATAATCTTGATCATTTGTTGTGAAAATTCGCAATAGCCGGGAGTATTTTTGTGTAGATTGCGAGCTATGGAGCAAAGAGCATTCGATTTATGGTAATGCTCTTGAATATCTTTTGTTATCTTAAGTACTTGTTGGAAAATACGATTTTCGTACTGTTTCATTGTATTTATTTTTGATAGCAGGTAGTCGATTATTTTCGCTTGTTCCCTAGAGTTGAATTGAGATATTTTGTTTTGTGCAATACTAAAGGCTTTTTCAAATGCTTTTTCCGCTTTTTCATTTGCCCCTGAATTTTGTAAAAGTTGTGCTGTCTTTAGTAAAAAACGCAATTTATACTCTAGGTTTTCAATATCTGATGCTATTTCCAAAGCTTGTTGAAAGTCTTTGGTTGTTACTAGTGCTTCCGTTAGAGCAATGAGTGCACTAAATTTAACTTGATCACTGTAATGGTTTTTTACCATTTGTAAAATTTGTTGAAAAATATTATAGGGAATGATACCCGTGTTTTGCCAATGGTCTGTCATATTTAGAATAAAAGGCATGATATGGTGGTCATGGTCGTTTTGGTCTTGGATTATATTTAGAGCAAGTTGGTATGCTTGTCCTGCGGCTTCTTTGTACTGCATCTCTTGTTGTAAAATGGGGGCGATATGTAAGATGACCTGCGCAGAAGATGCCGTGAGTTTTGAATATTCGGCATTTTTTGTTATATCTAGGATTTGTAGAAAAAAACTCAATTTATTCGCCACCGTTGTTTTTTGTAAAAGTCGCGTGGTTTTGAGTAGAAGTTTCGATTGCTCTTCGTGATCTTCAATGTTTTGTATGATTTCTATCGCCTGCGAAATATTATCAGATTTCACTAATTTTCGTACTTTATGAGAAGTGATTCTCGAAAGGCATTTGGTTTTTTCATCCCCCTCAACATGCTGCAAGGATTGCCTAAATATGTTTAGAATGTTTTCGTGTTTTCCTATTTTCTGAAGACATTCATCTGCATACAACAACGCTTTACCTTTGTCATTTTCTTCCATTGCCAATATCGTTTTGTGAAGTTGATGAAATAGATCCGGTTGATAAAGTATTTCCTCCTCCGTTAATGCACGAATTATGGAAAATATTTGGCTGGTATCTTGTTGGGCGATAAGTAAAACTTGCTCGAATAGTTGTCGGGCTTTCTCAGTTTCGCCAGCTTCATACAACACAGGGCATATTTTTAACAAAAGAGGAAATTTATCGTAATTGCGTTTTAGGTTTTGAGTCATTTCTAAAACTTGCGATAAGATTTGTAGATGATTTTTAGCGTTTTGTAGAGCTTCTATTATACTCTTTAAAAGCATGAATTTTTGGATGTCACACGAAATGTTTTTGATAATGGTAAGGGCCTTTGAAAATTGATTTTTTTTGACAAATATAGTGGCGAAGTCGGTTAACAATTGTGCATGGAATATTTTGAGTATTCTTATGATACTTTTTGGTTCTGCTGTCACAGATACAATTTCTAACCACCACTCTATAAAGGATCTATCCACAATATTGTGTGTGGGAGGAACGCGTTTTTCTATTGTGTGTATGACGTAATCTATTTGTTTTGCTGTTCTTTTTTGTGGTGGCAAACTTTGTTGGCGTACGGTTTCAATCCATATTAAAAGTAACGCCGCGATATAAAATTCACGCTCTTTCAAGGTTTGTAGGCAAGTTAGGCTTAGTTGTATTTTTCCTTGTTGGGCCCATGTGAAGGCTTGTGAGATGTTTTCTTTTGCCTGTAGTGCAATTTGATCGGCTTTTAGTGCCAATGTACAAAGTTTGTACTCGTCATCAATTGTGGCGCCGTTTATAAATGCTTCTATTCCATGCTTCAGGGAATCGTAGGTGGCTTGGTAATTTTCAAAGTATTCAATTTGACATGCAATAAATTCATCTCCCTGTAACAATTCATATAGCTTATCTTTTTGCCCTTTCTGAAGAAGATTTTTGGTATATTCACGTAAAGTACGCTCGTCCCACGAATTTGACATTCTCATTCCTTCCAAGCTTTCTAAATGATGAGCGAAATTGTAGCGAATGATTTTTAGATGTATATTTACGCCAATGCGAGTGCATAATGTTTTGTTATCGCGTAACACCAATAAAGTGTAAATATTTATCTCCACGTGAAAAGTGTTGTTCTTCAGTGATTTTGTTGAAGTCTTTCCAGCGCAGGTTGTGTTTGGAGAATTGTATACGGCGGTCGAAGTGCATTCTTTCTTGGTAGATATCTTTAGTCGCAAAAAGTTTACGACGAATGTTCTGGAGGGACATAGATTTTTGATTTTGCTGATTTAAGTTAACAATCATGTGGTTTGCACGGATATTGTAAGTCAGTTCTTCATATAATTTATAGTCTGGATAACGCTTATGTAGGCGGAATTCAATGTGTTCGCGTACGAAATCTACCGCCGATTTTTTATAAAATACTGCCAGAAGATACGCAAATACTTGTTGCTGGCCTCGTGACCAGTTGTGAATGTCTCCCTCGCTAAATTTGATCGTGGAAATTAGATGGTTATTTTTTTCTTGGAAGTAAATGGTAAAGCGATAAACTTCGCTTGTGTTTTTCATTGCGATTGTTGTATGGATCGTGTTGTAAGTGCACGCAACGTTTTCGATATCTATCGTAAATTTTTCGTCAAATAGAGGGTGCATTTGTAGCATGAGAATGAAGTCGCGTTTGATGTATGTTTTTAGTTCGTGCTCTACTACTTCCATTTCGCGTTTCAAGGGTAATACCGGAGAAAAATCGCGTTGATTTTGCTGCATCTTGATTCTCGCGTGGCGTAGTTTGTCAAATAGGTGAGGAATTGTACCAGAGTGAAAACCTGGACGCAAAAATTGCACAATGGTTTTACCTTTTCGACCAATGCGGTTAGGGGCGATTGATTTGCGCCAATTTTCTTTGTAAAGTTGCCAGTTCTCCTTTAGCTCCCAACTCAAAAAGCCAAATAAGCCCGTAAAGACAAATCCGGTGAACCACGCAAAAGTATAAGCCATGATGGGTGGCAACATAGCGTTGGCGATATTTTGTATCATGAAAATGAGCTGTAGATAGACTTCGGGAAATACCAACAGCAGTTTGTAAGTAATCGACACGATGGGGAATTTGAGTGGATTTATTTGCGGTTCTAAAAACAAAACAATGTACAAGGTGATAATGTAGGCCAGGGGAAACCAAATTAAAGCCATGATGGCTTTGAACAAAGAGGTGGTATAACGTGCGCCATAGATTAAGCGTAAATAGTCGGATACGATATAAGATGCATGTTCTATTTTTTCGAGCGTTATGCGCGATAGGTACAACAGAAATGATAGAAAACGTAGCAGGACACCGCGACCTAACGCCTGTACGATAAGAGCAATAAACTCAATAAAGGTGTTTTTTACAATAATACCTAGACGTGAATTAAAGAAAATGAACGCGATTACCACACAGGCGGTGTATATAATTTCGTAGTAATACGCATGGCTCCAATGCGCAGGCTTATACAAAAGAATTTCGCGATGAAATCTAAAATATAAAGCGGAAAACAGTATCACACTTCCCGTAAAGGGGAGAATGAGTGTTTTTTGGATGACTGTGGGAAATTTTCGCAATAGTTGTATTGGGGCCGTACCTACGTATTTGATCGGTTTCCAGATGAACTTCTTTAACCATGTACGCGAATGTTCTACATAAAAAAATAGCTGTAATACAACACCCGTTGATAGAATGTAAGGACCGGAAATTAGGTCGATGTTTGGCATGAAGTGTTCAAGCAAAATTTGTAGTAGTACCATCAAAATTACGGCACCACCAAAGGGAAAGAAGAAAAATTTACACATAAATCTGCCGGTGGGGGTTCCAAAAAACATCGCGCTGACAATTTGTAAAAAATGTATGTATAGTTCTGCCGGACGGTGGATTCCACGTAGTTTTTTTCCCAGTAGTCTATCGAGTTTGATGAGTTGGTCTCCGGTGAAGACTTGTTTGGTTTCCAAGTTTTCCAGAGCCATGCGATTGCGACTTACTAGGTCTCTGAGTCTTGCAAAGTAACTATACCCATCTTCGCCGATGATATTTAAATATCCTTGCCGTACTTTGTGGAAAGCCATTTTTTGGTCGAGAGTTTTGCACGGAAAATTTTGTTCTTCCATCGCCGCCGTGACGACAGGTTTAATCTGTTCACTTATTTTTTGTTTGGTCTTATCCAGAGCTTTGCGCACCGTATCGACGTATTTTTCTAATAGGTGTTGTTCCAATTTCATTTTCTGCGTCTTTTTGTACGCGGAGCGCAAGTGTTTTAAGCGTCGCATTTGACCGTTGTATAAAAGCGGCGTAATGAGCTTTTCTTTTCCAAAAGAAAATAACCAACTACGAATACTTAACTCGCAAAATTTGGTATTTCCGTCTATATAAGCATTTTCTAAGTCAAGTAGAATAAAACGTTCGGTGGACCATCTTTCGCGACGAATTTTCGCACTTAAGTAATTGATAAAATCTTGAAAATCGGCACGGTCGCGTTCATCTAAATTCAAGTCGTTGATTAGATATTCACTTACTGGTTTTACATAAGATTCATATTGTTGTTGTAGATCATGGCGAATTGTATCTAGCATTTCTAGTTTACAACAGTACGTTGCATGTTCTAGGATGGATTGTGCTTGACGCAGATTGAGAATGCCTCGTCCAATATTTTTTTTATGACTTACGAATAAAAAACGCATGTAGTATTTGTGGAAGAGTATTTTGTCAAAATAATATCTGGTACTCATTGCCCAGGCAAACGATAGTGATAGATTGCGCACACAAAGATGTATAAACCATCCCCCGAGAATATAATAAAATATAAATCCGTACAACGTCCGCATAATTTCATTGAGCAAGGTTGGTTTTGGCATTGCCATGCACTGTGACAGTTGTGTGAGAAAAATTTGTGTCGTTTTGTTGATTTTTTGATGGTGCTTATCAGCAATGACTTTTCTACGTGGACGAAGAGAAACCATTATTTTTTGAGTAGGAGTTGCTGCGGTATAGTTTTGTGCGAAATAAAAAATCATTAGTTCGTTGAGGGTGAGTAACAGTTTTTTGGACACATACACTTTTTCGCGAATGGCAAGGTTCACGATGTCAGAAAAACGAAGTTTTCCGATGATTTTTTGTTGTTGCACAACCTGAGATATTACGAAGGTCACAAATGCTTGATGTTGTTCGACAAGTTGGGGACGTGTTTGGTGTTCATGGATAAAGTGAGGATGCGAAAGAATTTTTTTGACAATAATTGTTGGATCTGAAGAGTGGTGTAGATCCGATGAAATGCTCTGAGGGCGACAACTTTCGAGTAGGTTTTTATAATTCAATTGGGCGGCATTTGCGATGTTTTCGATATTTTGCGTATATTTTTCTAAAGAAGGAAAGCACGAAGAAAGTAGTTCTTTATGAAAGTAACGTATTTGGAAATAAAAGGCTAAAAATTCTTGTAGAACTTCATGATTATCATTACTTTTGAATATCTGGTTTTCTTGATACAGAACAGCGCGAATTTCTTCAAATACCATAGGAGGAAAAAAGGAATATATTTCTGTGTCTGTCAGGTCGCTGAGATAGGTAGACTTTTGACAATGTATGTCTATTTGCGCGTGGAATAATTGCTCCCAAACATAACGCGCAAAATTATGCATACTTTGTTTTTTTAACTGCCTCTTCGAAGGGAGAGCAATGAGTGTCACATATTCTGTTTCGATGTTTTGGTAGAGTATTTTTTCTTTGAATATACTGTCATACGTCTCTAGAAGTTTAATAAAATCTACTGTGGGTAGAGTAAAAATTTTATTATGTGGTACAGATAGATAAAAAACATTTAATTGTTTGTGAAGGCGAATGATACGCCTAATCATATCTGCAGAAATGAAAAAAAGCCCTTGAGTGGCATCCTCAAAGTGGGCAATAATTTCTTCGTAAGATATCCAATTATTAGCTATGTGTTGGGATGTCTCTTCCATGAGTGACGACTTTTCAATTTATGTTTTATCGAGATTTGATAGTGTAGCTGTCTTTTACTTCTATGTTACTGATCTCTTTTTTACACTCTTCACATAATGTGACTTGTTTGTCTAGTTGCATTGCTTTTTTGTGTGCTTGCCTTTCCGTTTTTGCTTCTACAGTTCCTACATAAGCGGTAGCCGTTATTTCGGCATAGACATCGTATTTTTTGACTTTTAGATCGCGAATTGTTGTATGTTTTGGTTTGAATTCAGGGTGGCTACTTGGTTGCCAACTGAGATGGCGCTCCTGAATAAATCTTTCCGTAAAATTAGGAAAAAATTTGGCGATCCCTTTCCACACTTCTTCTTTACTCGGTGCGTCTATAAGGGCGTACAATATTTCCATGCCATCAGCATTGTAGTTTTCACGACGTCCATATTCAAATGAGGTTTCTACTTCTCCATCAGGAGTGTACCAGGATACCCAATAGCGTTTTAATTTTTCTTCCATACAACACCCAATATTTAATATGTTAATAATTAGAATAAATTGACCTTGTACGTTTTTATTTTAAACCGTAACAACAATTTTTACAAGAGACAAATGAATTTCCGTTTTGAATTTATGTGCTCTAAACAGGTCGTGAGTAGATATAGTAAGTTCCTAAATCATCCATGCCTGTGGTGGTGAGTTTTAAACCTGCTTTTTGCAAAACGCCTATAGAGGCGTTGTGGTCGTGATCGATTGAAGCGATGACTCGGCGAATCTCTGGGGTATTTTTGGCATAATTGACGAGTGCTTTTGCCGTTTCTGTTGCAAATCCTTGGCCCCAATATTTTTGAAAAAACAAAAATCCAAGTTCGACAACATTGTTTTGCGAGGTGCGCTCTAAAAAGCAATGTCCAATATAATTATCTTGGTAAGTCACCGCCCAGCATTTTCTATTTTTATCGGCGAGTATCTGTAAAAAAAGGTCTTTTGCTTGTCGCAATGACTTGGGGCCATCCATATTTTTACGTACGATGGGATCGACATTTAGTGTAATAAAGCCCTTCATATGTTTCAGGTTGTAAGGACATAGTGTTAATCTTTGTGTGTTGATACAGCGATTTTGAAATTTACGCAAAAGAATGGTTTTGATTTCCTCGTAGGAAATGGGGCGATAACGCTCGACGATATTTTCCTCTAAAGCATATGAATGCGCTACGGCATCTACGCCGATATCGATCGCAGGCAAGTTAGGGTCATCAGGTAATGTATTGTGACTGTGTCCATACAAATGCCACGATCCATGATGACTAGCATTCCACACACGTAAAGCATAGTGAAGCAATATTATTTTGCATTTCCCTTGTGGTAGTGTATCGTCTTTTACCTTGAGTTCGAAATAATCTTTTACCCAAACACAGTGTTTTTGTATGACCTTTGTGTTGTAGTCGTGATTGCCACGTAGAAAGTAAATATTACCATTTAGACGTGAAAGAATTTTATCTGTATAGGCATCATTTGCAAAGCCAAAATCGCCAAGGTGGTAAATACGATCTCTGTTGGTAACACGCGCATTCCAATTCGCAATAAGTTGTTCGTCGTGTTTACGTACGCTTTGTGGAGAAACACGCATTTTGGCATAGTTTGCGATATCTTGTTGTGTTGCTTGTGGACGATGAGCAAGTTCATAGATTTCTTGTTCTTGCCCAGAGAAAAAGGGACGTAGCGAATGTTTGATAATATTCGCGTGCCCAAAATGCGTATCTGAGGTGAACCATATATTTCCCATAAGAAAAATTCCTTAATTCGATCCCGTTCTTGTTTCGATCTATCCTTTATTTTAGCATATTTGTTTTAACGATTGCCATCCTTGCTGGTGAGTGTTGCACCAGTGGCAAAAGTTTTTCAAACGCAAATACGTATTTTATTTTAGTATTCGCTTTGTGGGAATATTGTTGTTTTTGATCGTCACTTCACTACAAGCACAGAAATTTGATCTAGTAATATTTGCATATTGTGTTATGCTAGAAATAGAGAAATTATATCTTACTTTGTGTTTAACTTAATACACTAGAGTAAATTCTGATTTTTTAACGGAGCGTATTTTTTGCTTATGAAACCTAAGCTATCCGTATCATTAGAGTTTTTACATCTAGAAAACGCTATTTTTTGTGCTGAACAGAGTGTTTCTGCTGGTGTAGATGTTATCGAAATCGGCTCTACTCTGCTAAAAAGTACAGGACTTACCAGCATTAAGGTATTGCGTGAACGTTTTCCCGAAGTGACACTGGTTGCCGATATGAAGGTGCAATCGAATGTTGAGTCGGAGATCAAAGCAATTGCTGGTGCTGGGGCAAATAGCATAACAGTTTCTGGTAATGTTTCTTCTGAAATTTGGCAACAAAGTTTAGATGTGGCCAAAGAGCATGAAGTTGATGTTATTCTTGATTTTCGCGATCTTGTTCGCCCTCAACAATATATAAATGAACATATTCCTGATGGTTTTCACTCGATTATGTTATCTTTAGATAAATCGTCTTTTGCTCTTTTACAAAAAACAACGTCCTTGTTATCAACTCCGATCGGAGTACAAGGGGTTGAAGAAGAAGATGAAATTGTCGAAGCGATATCTTTAGGTGCCTCTACGATTGGAATTCGCTTTTGCGATGAAAAAGACAAAAGCATACAGGAAGCAGTAAAGTCGATTTTAACGATCTTGTCTAATGCCAAAAGAACTTTTCCCAAAGATCCTTTTTCTTTGCATGAAGAGCAACTTTTGCAATTGTTGGAACAAGTTTCGCCTAGCGACTTTTGTGAGGTGAGCGAGCGTCCATGTTTCTTAGAAAATGTTTACCCTGTTCAAAAATATACAAAAATTGCAGGTAAAGCGGCCACTCTAAAAGTTTGGCCTGGAGCTGAAATGGCAGTTCTCGATTTTTTAATGAAAATGGAACCGCGCTGTATATTAGTGATCGATGCTGGTGGTCGTGGTTCCGCTGTTTGGGGACAAATGGCGACAGAAATTGCGATAAAAAAAGAACTTGTTGGCGTAGTTGTTTACGGTAGCATCAAAGATGTAAACAAGATTCGCGAGAAAGGTCTACCTTGTTACACTAGTTCGATTACTCCTATTATTTCTAAAAATCAAGATTCTAGTTTTAGTGAAAATTGTCCATTGAAAATTGGCGAAGTTTTTATTAAACCTGGTGACTGGCTAATTGGAGACGATACAGGAATTATTTCCATTTCCAAAGAACTTATTTTTTTCAAAACGGATGAAGCTCTTAAGCTTTACAACGAGCGTATGGAGATTATTCGTGGAATTGAAAATGCGAAAGACAAGGAATTGGAAGAGCTTGTAAACAAATACAAGAAATTGCATAGCTAGAAGTAATCTCTCTATAAAAACAGTGGCTATTTTAGCCACTGTTTTTTTTTGCCCAAATTCATTTTGAATCCACATGCGTTTTTTCCTAAAATAGGATAGATACACAAGTTTAATTCGTAAATTAATTTGGAGAAAGTAATGCGATATATAGCAATTATGCTTGTACTTTTTGGTTGCTTGTTTACAGTGGCTAATGATGATCAAGCTCTAGTGTACTATGCCTCATTTGATGAAGGGCAAAGTAATTGTATTTACGATGGCTTGGTCGCTTTAGGTAGCGAAGGTCAACAAGTTGTCAAAGTGAAGGCGATGAATGTCGTTTTTTCACAAGAACAAATTGGTCGTGTTGACTTAGTTGTAAAAGCGGGAGATCAGGTACAAGAATTTTTTAGCGTTGCAAGTGGTAAACAAGAATTGAATTTCGATTTAGCAAAAGCAGCTAAACTTGAGGTCAGTTCTCAAGCATACGCATTTTCTGGTATAGAAAATGCGATGGTTAGCGTTGTTTTTGACGTTGAATTTGCAGCCTCTGCAGCCGATGTACGTGCTCCGAAAAAGCCATATGGTAATTTACAACTTCAAGTTCACAAAGTAAAAAATGGTAAGAACATTTCTTTTGTGGGTGCGATGAACATCAACCGTGCTGGTTCTTTTAATGCGGCAACTTACACTGCAAAAACCGCAGGTAATGTCAGCATTAAAGTCGCAGCAATTAACAAAAACGGTGGTGGTAAAGAAATTGCTTTGTTCAACAAGAAAACCAAAAAGGGTGAAACATACTTTCTAAATCACAAACCTATTCGTTCCAATGGCATATTTGTAGTTAGTACTGTGGTACGCAATGTCAATGGTGCGGCAAAATTTAATGCCGGTGCTGTTACTTACGCTGTGATCAAGAAAGCGACAGCTCCAGGTCAAAAACCAAACAATGCACCAAAAAAACCTTATGGCAACTTGCGTCTACGCGTAAGTCCATATAATCAAGGCAAAGGTGCTTCTTTTGTTGGCCTTAGCGAAATTTTGCATCGCGGTAATTTTAATTCCGCAACATTTACTGCTCAAACAACAGGTAAAGTTGTCATTAAAGTTGCAGCAATTAACGCTAACGGTAACACCAAAGAAATTTCTCTGTTCAATAAGAGCGTCAAAAAAGGCGAGACATACCTAGTTAACCATAAACCGATTCGTTCTACTGGCATGTTTGTTGTAACAACAACTGTGACAGGTCCAAAGAGCGCAAAAGGTTTTAACGCAGGTGGATTGTCTTACGCAGTGACCAAGAAGTAATTTCTTTTTATATTAAAAAGCCAACTCATTTTTTAATGTGTTGGCTTTTTTTGTTTTAAGGAGATGTTGTGAAAGTAATTTCAATGGTTCCTTCATGGACGGAAACTTTGTTATGTGCGGGAGTAAATGTCGTTGGACGCACTCGTTTTTGTTTGCATCCGAAAGATAAAGCGGCAAATGCAAAAAATGTGGGAGGAACGAAAGACATTTCTTGGGAAAAAGTACGCGATTTACAGGCCGATTTTTTACTACTAGATCGTGAAGAAAATACGAAGGAAATGGCCGAAAATAGTCCTATCGAAAACCTAGTGAGTCACATTCGTGAAATTGAAGATATTCCACCTTTTTTGACAACGTTGGGAGAACGTTTGCAAAACGATTTACTTCTCAACTATAGTGATCGTTGGCAGAAAGTCGCAGAGCGCAAGATAACGAGTAGATCTTTAGCAAATATTCCTGGTATTAAAGAGTGGATTACACCACTAAAAGACACTTGTGAACAATTTGTATATCTCATTTGGCGTGATCCATGGATGTGTGTCTCTTCAAATACTTTTATTGGTTCTGTTTTCCACCATTTGGGGTTAAGTGGATACCATTGGAGCAATGAGGAGAAATACCCGCAGATTGATGTGAATGACTTTGATCGCAACAAAACACTGTTGTTGTGTTCAACAGAGCCGTATCCTTTTCATCGTAAAAAAGACATTCTGAAGGAATTGGGTTTTTCGTGTGCTATTATCGATGGGGAACCATATAGTTGGTTTGGCTATCGCTCTTTGTTGTTTTTAGAAGAGAATGGTTCCTAGGGGGGAATCGTGCCACAGGTTCATGTTAGGTTAAGAATAAAAGTCTTAATCAAGACTTACAAAAACATGTCATTCCCGCATAAGCGGGAAACCAGCAATCTAAAGTTGACTTCAAAACGCTGCCTCCTTGCGTTCGCAGGGATGACACAATGTGACACCATGGGTTTTACGAGGACTTTTTTCCTACGATAACACTTCCCACAGGGCTTCTTTTGATACTTGCCACGATAAAGTCGTAAACAAAGGCAAAATAGGAAGAAATATACGGCGCACCTTTTTCTGTTAAATCTTCTTTCAATTGTTTATGCGTTTCTGGAAGATTATACCATGGAATATTGGGGTATAAGTGATGTTCTAGGTGGTAGTTTTCATTACACATGAAAAAGGTAGTTATTGGATTTGTCAGTATCGTTCTTGTACCTTTTATTGTGTCTGACTCATGTTCGAGAAGTGTGTGCTGACTCATACCGCGGATGTTCACCATGGTGTTAATAATAATCATTGGAATTAGCCACATGTGCAAAAGTAGTGTCCATGATAATGAAGAAATGCAAACGAAATAAATAACGGCTGTCATTGCTAGTAATTCCAAGACGATATATAAGCGATCCTTCATCGTTCCTTGGCGGAAACCGAGAATGGGAATTGCGGTGATGTAAGCGGGATAACCTAAGATTAGGCGTCCCCAGTGCATAGCAAAAACCAACCACGACCACGAGGTATAGTTTTTATAGTGGTCTGGGTCACCTTCTAAACCTAAGTGGCGATGGTGACTTAAGTGTAAAACACGATAGGCGGCGAAATTTTGCAATACTGGCATGGCGCATAGAGCACTTAAGATGTGATTCCAGGTTTTGTTGTTCGACAATACACCGTGAACGCCTTCATGTGTAAACAAACTAATTCCATGAAGAGATGCTGCGGCAATGACGTATAACGGTATCATTGCCAATGTCGCCCACCACACATTCATCCATAAAACAAAGTGATATGCACCATAGGCGCTGCTCAAGTAAAGAGCAATAAAAATGACTATGCGTAAATATGTTTTGCCATGATGGAGTTGGTGTAGTTTTTGCACTTGTTGCTGTGGTATATTTAGTTTTGCTACGCAGGGATCCATGAAAAACTCCTTACTTTATTAAACCTTGTGTGGATGATTTTTGCCATGGGTATCTAGGGGCAAACCAATAGATGGAGTTGTCTGACATAACGGCCACATAGCGAGTGTCACTACCTTTTGTGTAAGTACTAAATAAACGAATATTTGTGCCCTGTGGAAGACCTTTTGTGGAAGATTTTTGCCAGGGGTAATTAGGAGCAAACCAATAGATGGAGTTGTCGGACATAACCGCCACATAGCGAGTGTCACTACTTCCTTTTGTATAAGTGGACAAGCATACAATATCTTTGTGTTGCGGAAGGCCTTTTGTGGAAGATTTTTGCCACGACTGTCCAGGAGCAAACCAATAGATGGAATTGTCTGACATAACAGCCACATAGCGTGTGTCACTACCTTTGGTATATGTACTAAAAATTTTTATGTCGTGTTCCAAGGGAAGACCTTTTGTGGAAGATTTCTTCCACGATTGTCCAGGGGCAAACCAATAGATGGAGTTGTCGGACATAACAACAACATAACGCGTATCGTGACTACCTTTTGTGTAGGTGGATAAAAATTTAATATTGAGGCGCGGTAAACCTTTTGTCGAAGATTTTTGCCACGGATAGTTAGGAGCAAACCAATAGATAGAGTTGTCAAACGTAACGATAACATAGCGAGTGTCGCTACCTTTGGTATAGGTAGAAAGCGCTTTGATTTCTTTTTGTTGTGGTATACCCCTCATCGAAGATCTTTGCCACGGTTGTCCAGGGGCAAACCAATAAATTTGTCCTGTATCAGTTGCTGCAACATAGCGGGTGTCAGAGTTCCCTTTGGTATATGCGGAAAAATGAGTAATATTTTGTGCATGTAAACTGAAAAGGACAATAGATAAAATAACTAGCTTTTTCATAAAACAAACTCCTTAATCTTTTACAAATTGTAGTTTCGCGATACGGCTTTTATCTAATCTATTTACGAGAACAGTCGTATACTCGTTGTTGGTTTTATAAGCTTGATCGATAAGGTCGTAAAAATGTTGGGCATCTTTTACACGAACGTCATCGACAAGAGTAATGATTTCATAGGTTCGTATGCCAGCAATCATAGCGGGTTTACCTTGCGTTACTTGAAAAACCACAACGCCTGTTGTTGTACTCGGAATGTGCAGGGCTTGTTTTACTTCGTATGTCAAATCTTTTACCGTTATGCCCAGAGATTGCACTTTTATTTTTTCGGCAGTCTCGAAATCAAGTGGAGCTTTGTGAAGTTTACAACTTTTCGTTTGTATTTTTCCATTACGAAAATATTTGATCACTACTTCGCGATTTTCGCCAAGCTTGGTGAGTATATCGATAACACTGTGATTTCTTTTGCTAAAAAAGCGGCTAAACTCCAAATCTCCCCATGCAAATCGCGGTGCCACAGAGTCGCTGTGATAAGAGTACTGACTTTCGAAAAATATTTCATTTTTGCTGTCTTGTGGAGTAACACTTAAGATAATGTCTAGAGGCTTTAGACCTATTTTTTGCGCAGGAGAGTTGTCATACACATAATTCACGATATAGCCGATTTTGCCGTACTGGGTAACCGTTGTTGCTTTTAGATGCTCAATAAGTTGTGTTTTGGGTATTTGAATTTCTACTCCCAACCACGTTTTTGTTTGTTCTTTTTCTTCTACAGGTACGGCTTTTTTATCAAAGTGTGCCGTGGGATCATTCAAAATTTTATTCACATCTTTAAACAAAAATACGTTTGGTTTATTTGCGGGAGAACTATAGCTGGAGGTTTTGAGGCGATCCTCTTCATCGATTTTAAAATCAGTAAAAAAGCCAATTACTTCGTTGTGTCTATTAAGTAGAAATGTATCTAAGTTTTTGGAAGTGTAAATATCGATGAATTTATTGTCCTTATAACCTATTGTATACTTATCAAAGCGCAAAGGAACGCGTTTAATATCATCAATGTTTCCCTTGTCAGCGCTAATGGCAAAAAATAGTTCTTGTCTTTGTAAATGGTAGTGACGATTGATTTTTGCATGGTGATTTTTCAAATGGGGACAATGAATGAGCATGGCGCCAATATTGTTGAAAATGCCCAAAAAGCTGGCATTGAAAGACTTTACGCCCATTTTTACTTCGATGTTTTGAATACGTTTTATGTGCTCTGTTGCGAGATCGGAAGATATCAATAAAGTCCCATTGTTGTCGATTAAACACCCACTGGTTTTCAGTTCAATAGTATCGTTGTTTACTCTTCCACGATGGCCATAAAATGTCATATCGTTTTCTTCTTTAGGACGATGTCGAAACTTAATGGTAATCGGTAGAATTGTGCTATTTAAATCTTGCGAAATTTGTTTTTTCGCGTTTTGTATTTTTAGATTTTCCGTGTGAATCATTGGGGTGTTGACATTGTTTTTGTCTACCCACTGTTGATGTTCACCATGAAAGGAGTAAGAAGAAAAACTATATGCAAAAGGGCGTCCTTGTGGTGTGAGAAGGAAATGGAAACCTATTTGATGTAGAGAATCGTCTTTTTGCCCTTGTGAAAAAGGTATTCGTTGTTCGCGATTTTGATGTAATACGTAATTAAAGTATATTTTATGTTGACGTTCGACAAGACCAACGGCATAAAAATCGTTGCTTGCGTCACGTAAATCATAGTCTTCTAAAGCAGGAGTGGGGATATCTTCGGCAGTTTGAAAGATATCAACAGCGTATTTTTCAAATGTCCCATGATATTTTGCCGGTATTTTTTTCCCTGTTGCTGTTATCACCTCGACTTGTTTGAATTGATTGGGAAAGGCCCCTATTGAGCTGGTAATTATCCAATTTTTTTTGGGATAGGCAACACCCATTAAACGCCGTGTTATTTTATTGGTAATAAATTGTTCGTTGGGTTCATAGTCGTAATCGTTTTTGTTGAGTACTTTCTTTTCTATATTTTTACCCAACTTTACTTCAACGGTAAAAAAATACTTTTGCACATTGATGATCGCTTCGCTTATAGGTACTTTTGCATCTTCTTGGGCCAAAACGACAATAGTAAAAAATACAAAACAAAATAAGGTTCGCAACATTACTGTCCCTCTATTTCTTTGAAATCTCGCCGATAATCAAGAACTAAGTAATACGGAAGACCTTGGCGAAATAGTTTAAATAAAAGCTTCTTTTCCGAATCAGGTCTATTTAGTGATTTTTCGTAGATCGTTTTTATTTTTTCTAAGGAATCGATATTTTCGCCATCAATTTGTAGTATGATATCTCCCATTAAAAAATGACTACTTTGTGCGTTACCAACATACTGAACTCCTTGGATGTATACGCCTTTTTCGCGGAAAAAAGCCATATTGGGACTGGAGAATTTATTGATACCTTTCACTGTCATGTCCCAACGATCACATTCGAAATTGTCTCCCTTTATTTTACCTTTGGGACGCAAATGCATTTTGATATGCATTGTTTTGTCTCCACGGCGAATTTTTATGTCGGCAATGGATTTGTTGGGAAGTTTGGCAAAAAAGGCACGTGTGGCTGGTAAATCTTCCATATAAATGCCCATAATTTTTTGGTTATTACACTCTAGAATGATATCGCCCGTTTGTATTCCCGCATCTTTTGCCGGAGAATTTTGATCGACGCTGGCGACGAGAACCCCAGCGTCGGCATTGATGATAACTTCTTTGGAGTAATCGCGTAATGCTTGAAATGTAATTCCTGTCCAAGTACGCGTTACTTGGCCTTTTTCTTTGAGAATGGCGATCACTTCTTTTACCGTATTTGCCGGAATGGAAAAAGCAATGTTATTTGCCCTTGCTCCCAGTGTATTAATACCGATGATATTTCCGGTATCATCCACTAGTGGTCCGCCAGAATTTCCAGGATTAATCGCCGCATCAGTTTGAATCCACAAATTATATGGACCTTCGCGTAAGTAACGTCTTGTATAACTGATAATTCCAAAAGATATGGAACGACTGAAGCCAAAAGGACTGCCCATTGCCATAACAAATTGGCCTTCTTCGATAAGGTTTGAATTACCAAATTTAGCAAAGGGTAGAGTGGTGTTTTCCGGGAGATCTAGTTTTAGGAGAGCTAAGTCAGTTTCTTTATCCAAACCGATAATTTTTGCGGGGACTTGTCGTTTATCAGATAAAACGCATTTGATGCTTTTGGCGTTTTCCGCCACATGGTTATTGGTCACAACATAACCATCGGCGGAAATAATAACTCCACTACCAAATACTTGTTGACGTTGCGCTTTTCCACTGTAGAATACTTCCACAATTGGTTTGACAAAAACCAGTGCGGGAAAAACGCGTTGTTTGGCGTTCGTTATTACCGTTTTAAAATCGTAATTTGTTTGGGCGGAAATACTACAAATAACAAGAAAAAAAATACCACATCTTAAAATCATAGATTCCCTCATCTGTTATAGTTCGGTCTCAGGAGGCTCTAGTAAACGTAGAACCCCGCGAACCTGCCGTTTGGCAAAAGGCGCTTCCCTCGTTTGCGAAATGAGTAGAAGATACAAGTAAATAATAAATATGATTGTCAATACTAAGAAAAACGTACTAATCGATGCATATTTAAAAATAATACCACAAAATAAACAGCCGAACATTGCCCCAGCACTATTATACAAAGTATAGGCCCCTGTGGCCGCTCCGTAGTACTGTTCGTCATCGATACTTTCCAATAGCCATGAAAAGCCTAGTGGATGTAGCCCACCTTCTACGAGCCCTAGTATGAAAAAGATGAGAAGAGCATATTCTAGGCGAATGTAGTAGGGAAGTAATATACAGCAGATAATGGCGATAAATGTGAGACTACGTAGAATTTTTAGAGGGCCAATTCTATCGCTGATACTACCGAAAACGTAACTACTAATCACAGCGCCAAGAGCAAGGACACTTGCAAGGTAATCTTCGCTCAAATACGGAGAAGGGTTGTCTCCCATTTTCTGCTCAAAGGTTGGAAGAAATACGATGAATACACCCATTTGAAAAATTCCATAGATCATCGAGGCAAACAGCGGAACGCGTGAGACGGCGAGTTTTTCCGCCGGAAGTTCTTCTTCCGTATCTTCTGTTGTTGCAGCGCCCAAACGAATGTGTTTGTATGAAAATGGTAGAGTGATCAGTGATACGATTACCCACAAAATAGAAGCAGAGAAAACGGGAGCGAGTCTGTCGCTAACCCCTGGAATTTGGATGCCTTCAAAAAATGCTGGTAGAATAAAGCCAATTGCTGCCGCTGCTGTGGCGGTGATGGATGCAATACCTAGCATTTTACCACGCTCTCCAATACCGTACCAACGACTAACACAAAATTCTGTACCAATACCGGCGGCAACCAAGCCGATTGCTTGGACAAATTTTATGGCGAGGTGTCCATAAATATTACTGCAAAAAGGTAGAAATGGCATGCATAGTAGGTGAATAATAAAGCCACCGAGAATCAATTTGTGTGCTACACCACGGTCGGCGAGTTTCCCAAGGTAACTGCCCCATATAATCGCTGGGAAACACATAATGAATGTGCTTAGCCCACTGTATAGTGGTAGGTTGTCGGTTTCTCCCACAAATATTTTATCTAACTCAGACAAAATAACCGCAGCTCCTGCATACAAACAGAAAATTGTCCAGAAAAGTAATTTGGTGGAGCGCGTTTCCGCGACGTTTTGTTCTATTTTCGCGCTGAGTATTTTGAGTTCGTTTGTTGCCTGGGCAAGGGAAAAATATTCTGTTTGTGCACCAGGAACTTGCTCTCCTTGTTGTGGGAGAGATATGTATTCTGTTTTGTCCACCTCGGGAGCAATGGGACGTCTTTTTGAACTGGGAGACTCTTTTGGAAGAGGTACTACTTCTGTTTGATATGTTTCGTCTTGTAGAGATAAAATTTGTGTTTGGGCCCATTCTTGTACGATTTCATCGGCTTCATGTACAGGGCTTTTGCGAATGGCAACTCGCTCATCGACGTAAACCTGTTCAAATTCACGTCCCAGATTAGAAAGCGAATACGGAAACATTGAACGAAATAGTTTTTTTCGTCTTTCTTTTTCCGACTTCATACCTATCGATAATAATTTGTGATGTGTTATGAGTCCACGGTCACTTCCTGACACAAAAGCGAGATCTATACTCGCGGTACTTTGATCACTTGGAAGATCTTCATGGTCGATAATTCCTTTATAAATAAGGATATTCGACCCGTCCATTTTTACTAAACCTATTTTTCGCAGTTTTTCTGCCAGTTCGTATTCTTTGGTATATTTCTTTTCGTAATCGGGGTTTTGAATAGAAAAAAGGCGTGCTCGTGAATCAATAAATTTGACATTAGGGTTTTGATTAATCGCGGTGATGTATTCCAAAACCATCGCAACGGAGTGAACTTCGGTTCTTTTTGCATAGCCAAGAAAGAATAGAATTTCGCTGTATTTGAAGTCTACGTCTAATTTTAGTGCTTGGTTCCACACATCCAAAGCGTGTAGCGCTTCTTGGTCTTTGAGTTTGAATTTCTTTTTTGCCAAAGCCGCGTAGAGTATTTGTTCACACTTGCGGCGAAAACGCGCTTCTTTTACTTGGCGTGGCGATGTGAGGATAACGCGTTTACTTTCGATGTTGGGAATGAGGTTCTTGTAAGGGGCAGTTAGGTAACCTTTGGTATTTAGTATAGACAATAACGAACGATGAAAACCTTTTTTGGCCAGGGTGTTTTGAATATCTTGGCAATAAATTAAAAACTCTTGTGGAAAAGTACTTTCCTGCTTGTCTTTATTGCGAATTCCGTCGATCAAATGGTTGATAGGAACCGAGGCTTTTTGGGTAAAAATTTGGTCATCTTGTTCTGTAAATTCATAGACAATACGCGTTGGATAGCGGCGGATTCTTTTGGAATAATACAATCCCCAAAAAATCGCTTGAATTTGTTCAGCGCTTAGCATTTTTCGTTCATACATGATATGCGGTAAACGCTTATTTATTCCCAGTTCTTGTAATAATGCTACTTCGCGTATGGCCGAACAAATTTCCTCTTTCTGAGCAAAACCAAAAATAAGAGAAAATTTTGCAAAATCTATATCACTACCGCGAGACATACTATTTATACCTTTACAATACTAGAAACCTAGCTTTCATATACTCAGGATTCTAAAAATAGAAAATACCTAATGGTTAGTTGATTTGTGTTTTTCGGTTTTTACAAGACCAACAATTAGGGTGAAAATTAACTCAAACCTGTGAATACAAATAATACTTGAACTACCAGGGAAATACCAGAAAATTATTGCAAATGCAAATAATTATTCTTTTGTAGATAGTTCAAGATTTGCGTTACATTTTCTTGTGTAGTGTGCTTATCAGTGTGAACTGTAATTTCTGGAGATTCTGGTGCTTCATAAGGAGCTGAAATTCCCGTGAAACTACTAATTTCACCTTTACGGGCTTTTTGGTAGAGTCCTTTTGGATCGCGTTGTTCGCAAACTTGTAGTGAGCAAGATACATATAATTCGATAAAATCGCTTGTGCCAAAGAGCTGTCGCACTGCTTGCCTGTCGCTTATGTATGGCGAAATAAAAGAGGTGATGACTACAATACCCGCATCAACAAATAACTTTGCTGTTTCGCCAATACGGCGTATATTTTCTTTACGATCTTGTGGAGAAAATCCGAGATCGTTATTCAAGCCGTGACGTATGTTGTCACCATCCAATAAATAACAATGTATTCCGTTATTGTGAAGTTCTTCTTCTAGCTTACATGCCGTTGTCGATTTTCCACTTCCTGAGAGCCCAGTAAACCACAAGCAACACCCTCGATGTTTATTGAGTTGTTCACGGTGTGTGCGGTTAATAATACCATGATGCCAATATATATTGCGCGGTTCCATTTGCGATCCTTTGTGCTATAATAAGGGATGTTGAATAATTGTTTGAACAAAATGAAATTGAATACAGCGTGAAGTTATTGTGTTGTGGCAAATTTTTATTTTATAGTAGGATACAATCATGGATAATTTTTTTCAACAACCACCGCAATTAAAAAACCAATTTACTTGCGACATGCTCTTACAAAACTATCTACAGTGGAAACTACCTAAAGAGATGTATGCCAGCATTCATGACGATTTGCTGCAATTTGGCAATCGAGTTGTGAACGATATCTTGCACTTAGGTGAAGAAGCCGAGAACACGGAACCTACTCATATTGCGTATGACAGTTGGGGAAAGCGCATTGATGAAATCCGCGTCAGTCATGCGTGGAAAGAACTAAAAAATATTTCCGCAACCGAAGGACTTGTTGCGATTGGCTATGAACGTGATTATCAAAATTATTCTCGTTTATATCAATTTGCTAAATTGTATTTATTTCATCCCTCGTCGGCTTTTTTTACCTGCCCGTTGGCGATGACCGATGGTGCGGCGCGTGTCCTCGAAATTTACGGGGAAGATGATTTTCTACGTGGTGCTTTTGCGAATTTAACTTCTCGCGATCCACAAAAATTTTGGACATCAGGTCAGTGGATGACGGAGCGACGCGGTGGGTCTGATGTAAGTCAGACAGCAACCACAGCGATACGGAAAGAAGGCAAGTTATACAACTTGGAAGGTACGAAGTGGTTTACTTCCGCGACAACTTCAGAAATGGCATTAACCTTAGCACGTGTTGACGAAGTAACGGGTAGTAAGGGACTTAGTTTGTTTATGATTGAATTGCGCGATGGTGAACAGAAATTACAAAATATAGAAGTTCATCGTCTTAAAGATAAGCTAGGGACGAAAGCGCTTCCCACTGCCGAACTTTCTTTACATCAAACACCAGCACAAATGGTAGGAGATTTAGGTCATGGTGTACGTAAAATTGCTTCTATGCTTAATATTACGCGTTTGTATAATTCGATAACTGCGCTTGGTCATATGCGTCGCTGTTTGGCATTGGCGATAGACTATGCTGGGAAACGCAAAGCATTTGGCAAATATTTAATTGATCATCCCTTACATTACCGTACCTTATGTGAATTACAGACCGAGTTCACTGGATGCTTTCATTTGATTTTTTTCTTGATTGAGCTTTTGGGAAAAAGCGAAACCAATACTGCGACGGCAGAGGAAGACAAACTACTGCGCACCTTGACTCCCATCGCCAAGTTATATTCTGCAAAAAAAGCCATTGCAATTTCAAGTGAAACGCTGGAGTTGTTTGGAGGAGCGGGATATATCGAGGACACAGGTCTTCCGCGGTTTTTGCGTGATGCACAAGTATATTCTATATGGGAAGGGACAACGAATATCTTGAGTCTTGACGTATTACGTGCCGTAGATAAAGAACAGTCGTTTCCATTGTGGTGTAAATGGATTCAGGGAAAATTAACGACAGCGGAAAATGCACCAAGTTCTATAAGTGAAAGTATGCAAAAACTCATTAAATTTGTGAGCAGTGCGGAACGTGAGACTTTAGAAGTGGAAGCAAGGCAACTGGCATATTCAATTGCACGCATCACAATGGCGACATTGATGGTAGAATACGCAAAAGTGCATCCTGAGTCGCAAATTATGGTGAATAAATTTTGCCAAAACCTCGCTTCTGTAGAACTTTTCTCTATGGATGATCTGAAATCATTTATATTGTAAGTTTACAAAGAAAAACGTTTAATAGAGAAGCATTCTAATGGAAAAGGTGTTGTGTTTGTTGTGATTAAAGAAGTGATTATTTCTCCAATAACACTTGCAAACTTAAATCCATGCCCCGAGCATGGACTAACAACCCAAACGTTTTTGTGTTGTGGATGGTTGTCGATAATAAAATGACCATCAGGTGTATTTGTATACATGCAAACACTACTTTTAATAACTTCGGGGTTTACATGTGGCATATAGGTCTTTATTAACTTTTGTACAGGAAGAATGTCTGTCTTTTCACAGATATCGCGGTTAAGGTTTTGCACCGTAGTTATTTGTCCACTGTGGTGCAGAGCAATTTTAATTCCTTCCCCTATGTCTGGTAAAGAATAGAAGAAACAGTTGTTGGCATATTCCCAGATATTTACTGGGCAAAGATGGTGATCTTTGCTCCCGTTAAACCACAATTGCACAAGTCGTTCGACATTTAGGTGTTTTTCGAGAGCAGAAAACAAGTTTGTCATCCATGCCCCTGCGGAAAGTACGAGTTTTTTTGCACGATACTTTCCCTTAGTCGTTGTGACAACAACACCGTCTTCGGTGGCGTTCCACGAGAGTACTTCTTCTGAGAAGTGTAATTGGGCTCCTTGTT
The DNA here is from genome assembly GCF_009002475.1 of Candidatus Uabimicrobium amorphum. GTDB lineage: Bacteria > Planctomycetota > Uabimicrobiia > Uabimicrobiales > Uabimicrobiaceae > Uabimicrobium > Uabimicrobium amorphum. The sequence goes on along the minus strand of NZ_AP019860.1, from coordinate 4,208,247 downwards.
CCTGCGCCAATTTGATATATGCTTCTATACATTTTTCCACAAATAAAACTCCTGCTCGCGGTTCCCATACAGCATACATACTTTCACGAGGGGAGAAAAAGGGAAAGCGCTGCTTTATTGTTTGTGCGTCTAAAATTTCATGAGAAAGGTTGTGTTCTATGGCACTCTTTTCGGCTCCACGAAATACCAAACTATTGCGCGGACCAATCATAAGTCCTCCTACTTGTTTCAGTAGAGAAGTTTGGGCTTTTTTTTCTAAATGACTCCAGTTATCGTAAGCGCGTTGTACCATCGGGACGTAAACAGGATCTTCAAAGTACGCCTCGCGAATTGCTCGCGTTTCGCCGTGAGAAGAACCTAAGTTATGGGCTACGGTAAACTGTTCAAGTCCGAGAACTTTCTGTTGCTGTGAAAGGTAGTACGCGGTGGCACTTCCCATAGCCCCCAGACCGACAATAATAGTATCAAATGTTTCCATATATAATCCGTCCATTTTTGTAAAGTTAATGTGTGTTTATGCATAAATAGTACCACATGAAAGTTGTTTACTAAATCTTTTTATTTTTTGGAGTGACGAATGAGGTATATATTAATCTCTTTATGTTGTGTAGCGGTGGTTTTTTCTCAAGAAAAAGACAGTTCTTTAAATGAAACTATACAACATTTACAAAATCTGATTGATGCTGTAAAACAGAACACAAAACTACAAAAACAGAACACAAAACTACAAAAACAGAACACAAAACTACAAAAACAGATACAAGATCTAACAGCACAAAATAAAGAATTAAAATCTCAGGTTTCCCCGAAAGGTTCCCGTGGATGGACTTTCGGTAAAGTAGTGAACAATTACGCACACCGAATCCACGTAGTCTCACTATTGAAGAAAAAAACAACGTCAACGAATAATGGTTGGTACGACTACAAGAGCGACTTAAGTATTTATGTGCCGCAAAAGGGTTACATTGATTTTAGCGCCCAAGGATTTTTTACGGCACCAGATAACTATCGTACTGCGTATTGGTGGATGAAGGTCATTGTTTATGGAAAAGTTGCATGGACAATGAAGTGGAATGCTGATGGAGTAGTGGATTTGCATCTCGATAAAGAGGGGAATGTAACTCTCAAAAGCGCTGCAAAGCAAACGCAGGTTTTTGCCGGAGATACTGTTCCGAAGAATCGCCCTTTTCGCTTTGATAAGTGGCGTTACCCCGAGAAATTTTATCGAAATGAAATGGATAAAATTTACAGTCGTATTCCTGCCGCAAAGAAAAACATATGGGAAGGAAAAGACACTATTTTTAATGATAAAAATTGGAGTTATCACCAAACAAATAATGACTCTTATCCAGTGGGAGATGGCAACACGGTTATTTTAACTCCTGATGATCGCGGAGGCGCTGCGGGAGTTGTGTGGTACAAAAAAGAAGTGAAAGTTCCTTTTGCTGTGGCGTTTGAATATTCTATTTATGACGATGATGGCGGGAGAAATAAGGTTTACAACTCCGCAGATGGTATTGCGTTTATGTTTGCGAAAAATGCAGCAAATTATGACAAGCCTCCTGTGGGTAGTGACTGTGGTTTTGTCAAAGACGGAACAGGCTATGGAGTTTTTTTTACTACGTACGAAAATCGACGTATCGTTGTACGCGATGGTAAAGGGGACCTCATTACCGATAAATGGGATCGCGGGATATATACTCATGGAAAATGGCGTAAAGTAAAAATTGTGGTGTATGCCGATCGCATTGAGGTGTATGTTGATGGAAAAGGCAAGCCGATTGTTCGTTATAATCGCAAGTGGAATAGTAAGCATAATCGAATTGGTTTTGCCGCTGCAACAGGAGGAGCAGATAGTAAACATGAAATTCGCAACGTCTTAATTGCACCTCTTGATTAACTGAATGACATTTCTCCGTCGTGAATAACACTTTTCGTTAGGAATGACACTTTCTTAGGGGCATTCCTGACTTAATCACATCTAAGATATAAACCCCTTATGGTGTTCTCTGGAACTACAAAACAAAATGGTTTTGCAATCTTGACCGTAAGTGATAATTGTACAACACTTTATACGACCAAATTGTACAATTCCAACAGCAAGTTGAAGTAGTTTGATTTTAACAAAACAACAGCGAGCTGTTGGGCACGGTCATCCCTGCAAAACAGGGATCCAGCGTTTACAAGTCAAGTTTGTATTGTGGATTTTTGTTTTTTAGGACTTGAGGAAAATTTTGCGCTCATAAAACGGTTACTCATGACTGTCCGTACCCGAAATTTTATATTCGATGTCCACTAGTTTTTCATGAAGATCCTTGTCTTGTTTACGTAGATCTTTGATTTTCTCTACTGCATGTAATACTGTGGTATGGTCGCGTTTCCCGAAAAAATTCGCTATTTCTAACAGCGAATAGTTGGTGAGCTTTTTCGCGAGGTACATGCCCGCTTGCCTGGGGACTACTATGGATTTATGGCGTTTTTTTGACTGCAGGTCGGCAATGGTTACATTAAATTCTTTGGCCACGACATTCATGATGAGTGGTAGTTGTATCATCGTTTCTTCGGGGATGATAACCTCTTTTAAGTGTTGTTGAGCAAATTCTATTGTTATGTTTTGTTTATGTAAGTCCGACAGTGCCAGTAAGTGATTAATCGCTCCCTCTAGTTCGCGAATATTGGAAACGATATTTTCGGAAACGTATTGGCAAACACTGTCGTTAAAAGGTGTACCTTTTAGACGTGATTTCTTTTTGACAATGGCAACGCGCGTTTCAAAAGTGGGAACATCTACTTGGCTGACTAAACCCCACTTAAAACGCGATACTAAGCGCTCTCGTAATTCGGGAATTTCCGATGGTGGGCTGTCACTGGAAAGTATAATTTGTTTGTGTGCGTTGTAGAACATGTTAAATACATGGAAGAATTCTTCTTGTGTACGTTCTTTATTCGCCAAAAAATGAATATCATCTATGACTAAAATATCAATGTAACGAAATGTTTGACGAAAGCCTTCGACGTTGCCGTGTTCGACGGAAGTAATAAATTGATTAATAAACTCTTCGCAGGACAAATAAACGATATTGTGTTTCTCCGAAGCGGATAGGATATTATGACAAATCGCTTGTAGCAAATGAGTTTTTCCAAGACCTACGGCACCATACATAAACAATGGATTGTATGTTTCTCCTGGCTTATTGGCTACGGCGAGTGCTGCGGCATGTGCTAGTTGATTTGATGGACCGACGACAAAATTATCAAATGTGTACAAATCGTTAAGCTGGATACGTTGTTTCACCGCTTCTATATTGGCGTGCACCGCGGGAAACTCTTTTGCTCCTTCTTGTTGCCAATAGGCATTGGCTTTTTCTTCAAAATCAAAAAATCCTTGCTCTTCCTTGTTCTCCTCGCGAATGATCAACTCTAACTCCGGCTGGTCACCACAGCATTTAAATACGGCATCGACAATGTCTTGTTTATGGTTTTCCAAAATTCGCTGTTGAATAAATTCATTTTCAACACTAATCGTAAGCAAATCTTTGGAGTATGAAATGAGTTCGGTGTTCTGGAACCATAAACTGTGGTGGCGGTTGGATACTTTTTCTTCCAATTCTGCCAGTACCGCATTCCATAGATTTTTATTATAATCTGAAGTCATAAAGAGATATCCCACATGAATAATGATAAAAAGCAAGCCTATTATTATATTTTCTCAGATTAGTTTGTCAAGAATGACCTTTCCTACAACTCGTTATTGCTTTATTAAATCAAATTATGTAGTTCCAAAGAACTATTGAGAATTTCCACAGTTTTTGACGATGTTTATTATTCTGTTCAAGTCGTCTTCTGTTAGAGAAGTTCCTGAAGGAAGGCATAGTCCTTGGGAGAAGAGTTTGTTGGCAACTCCGTTTTCCACAACACGGCAATGACGAAAAACTGGTTGCAAATGCATTGGCTTCCACATTGGACGTGATTCGATGTTGTGCTCTTCCAATTTTTGGCGCACATCTTCATATGTACCTCCGAATTTTTCTGGATCAATGAGAATGACGCTTAGCCAACTGTTTCCTTGGCCATATGTGGCTTGAGGCATAAAGGTAATACCCGGAAGATCTCCTAGATGTTGTTGATAATATGTAAAAATAGCGCGTTTTTGTTGTACTTTTTTATCGATAATTTCCAACTGTGCACATGCAATTGCTGCTGATATGTTGCTGAGCCGATAGTTATAACCAATTTCCTGGTGTTCGTAGTAAGGAAAAGGCTCGCGTGCTTGCGTTGACAAAAATCGTGCGTAATCAATGAGATTTTTGTCATGAGAGGCGAGAATACCTCCTCCTGACGAGGTGATGATTTTGTTGCCGTTGAGTGAGTATATTGCGGCAGTCGCATCGTATCCTACATGGTGATCTTTATACTTGGCTCCGATTGCTTCGGCAGAATCCATCACTACAGGAATGCCGTGTGGTTTACAAATGCGCGAAATGGCATCAAAATCGCAACTTTGGCCATAAAGGTCTGTAGGAATAACAGCCTTAGGAAGTTTACCGTTTTTCTTACAACGCGTTATTTCTTCTTCGAGTAATTGTGGGTCCATTGTCCAAGTATCTTCACTTGAATCAATAAATACAAGTTGGGTTCCCATGTGAGCTGCCGAAGATACGCTTCCAATAAAAGTTAAAGTAGAGGCAATGACAATATCTCCTGGTTGTACTTTTAAGCCTTTGAGAGCCAGATGTAGAGCTGCTGTTCCACTGGTAAGACCTACGCAATAAGGAATTTTACTGTACTCACTAAATTGTTTTTCCAATTGATTGAGCATAGGGCCACACGGCGCAATGAAGTTGCTGGCAAAGGCCTGTTGTATATACTCTAGCTCCCGTCCGTCCATATGTGGTGGAGATAAATATATTCTTTTGTTTGTCATTGTTTATCCAATCATGTAAAATTTTTGCAACTAATTCCATAACGTCAAGTATACAATAAAAGTGAACAGTATAAGGTAGATAATTATTGTTTTATTCTAAAGTAAAGCGTATTCTAGACTTGGGTTTGGCAACTTTTTTACTTATTTTATCCATTCCCTTGCTTGTTTTTATCGTAGGCATTGTGGCTGTTTTTATGGGACGCCCTATTTTATTTTCGCAACAGCGTGTAGGTTTGCGCGGTAATATATTTACCATTTATAAATTTCGCACGATGAACAACAAGACCGGTGCCAATGGAGAGCTGTTACCTGACCATGAACGTTTGACGTTATGTGGAAAGTGGATGCGTAAATTGTCGGTGGATGAATTACCACAGCTTTATAATATTCTAAAAGGGGAAATGAGTTTTATTGGTCCACGTCCGCTTCTTGTGGAGTATTTACCCTTGTACAATAAGGAACAAATGCGTCGCCATGATGTATTGCCTGGAATCACTGGTTTAGCTCAAGTTAAGGGACGTAATGCCATTAGCTGGGAGAAAAAATTTACGTTCGATGTGGATTATGTGGACAACATATCATTTGCGCTAGATTGTAAAATATTTTTTCTCACTTTTATTGTTCTCTTACAAACAAAAAATGTTCATGAAGGCTCACCTACACGTTTTATGGGAAATAATGGTGACAAAGATTAAGATTTTGCATATTTTTGGCTGTATGGATTTAGGCGGAGCAGAACTGCGTACCTTAGAATGGTTTAAGGCTATTGATCACAGTAAATATGAATTTCATTTTTATGCTTTATCCGGTAGGAAAGGCATTTTAGATGAACAAATTACGCATTTGCAAGGAAAGGTTTTTTACGGGGACCTATCTTTTGGGTTTGCAAAACGTTTTATGAAATTGTTGTCGCGCGAAAAATACGATGTGGTGCACTCCCACGTTTATTACTTTTCAGGGTATATACTATTTCTTTCCTATTTGCAGGGGGTTAAGACACGCATTGCTCATTTTCGCAGTAGCGCAAGTGATGAACAAATCTCTCTGTATAAAAAAATGTATAACGGGATAATGAGATTTGCTATTCAAAGATATGCCACGGATATATGTGCTGTTTGTCGCAAAGCTTTAGATTCTTTATGGCAAAAAAACGAACAAGACCAGCGCTTTTCTGTGATATATAATGGTTTTTCTAATCATTTCCCTATGAAAGACGCTTTATATGTAAAACGCACATTTTCTATCGCAAACGAGTTTAAGATAATTATTCACGTTGGTAACTTTCGCAAAGAAAAAAATCACGAACGTCTATTGAAAGTTTTCTGCCAAATAAAAAAAAGAAAACCTCATGTCAAATTATTGTTGGTTGGTAGACAAGATGATGATATTTTTGGAAAAATAAACAATATCGTGGAAAAAAATAATTTAAAAGATGATGTTATTTTTACGGGAATACGCAATGATGTTTCTCAATTATTGGGCGGGAGTGATTTGTTATTATTCCCTTCCGTACGTGAAGGTCTTCCCGGGGTCGTGATCGAATCGTGTGCGATGTCTACCCCTGTGCTAGCTAGTGATGTAGGTGGAATACCTGAAATTGCGATGTTTTTTCCTGCGTTTGTTTCAAGTATCTCGTTGCAAGAACAAGATTCTATATGGTGTAAAAAGGCATGCGAAATTTTGGATAAAGATGCCGATAATACAAGTATTGACCTTGGACAAACACCGTTTAGTTTGTCCACAAGTTTGGAAACACTCATGAGTATTTATCACAAAAAGGTTGATGTTTGATGAAATTAGTTGTCGTTTTAGAACATCATTTTATACGCTGTCCCGAGGGCGTTTTTACTCCTCTTGCATTTGGTTATACTTTTTGGCAGGAATATTTAACCGTTTTTGATGAGGTGTGTGTTGTTGCGCGTATGGGATATAAACAATATCCGCCGCAGGATACATTAATCGCGAGTGGAGATAAGGTTACGTTTTACGATATGACGGATTATTGTGGTATGTGGGATTTCATGGCAAAGTTTTTTCCGTTTATGTGGAGAGCGATGCGTGTCCCTCAGCTAGGTAACTCTTTCATTCTTTTTTCAGGAAATGTTGGGGTTGTGGTATGGTTTAGCTTAATATTGCGTCGCAAGAAATATTTTTTTCGCTGTGTAGGTAACGTTCAGTTAGGGATTGCTACCGAAAATAAGAATTTTTTGTATAAGTATATCGCAAACGTATACCATTTTATTACCAAAATGCAAGCAAAGCATGCTGCGGCTTCATCATATACCAGTGACTATTTACGCCGTATTTATCCAAATAAAAACAACAAAGAATATGTTTTTTCCAACGTAGAACTTTTAGACTGTGTTTTTTCTAAGCCAAAAACAATCGAAGATTTTATGCAGCAGCCTTTTCGTTTCATTAGCGTTGGTCGTGTAGAAAAACAAAAGGGACACCATTGGCTTCTACAAGCGGTAAAACATTTGAAGGATGAACCTTTATCGATACCATGGAGTGTATCTATTGTTGGGCCGGGTAGTCAAATGGAACCTCTACAGAGCTACATCGATACACACAAACTACACAACTATGTTACATTTCATGGAAGCATAAAGTGGGGAAAACCACTGTTTGATTTTTTAGACAAAGCGCATGTGTTTGTGCTTCCGTCCTTAACCGAAGGGATGTCACGGGCATTATTAGAGGGGATGGCTCGTGGGCTTCCGTCAATTGCTTCGAACACCGGGGGGAATCCCGAAGTTGTTTCGCAAGACTGCCTCGTTGATGTCGGAGATATTTTAGGCCTTGCAGAGAAAATGAAATCTTTTATGTTAGAAACACCTAAGCTTGTGGAGTTATCTCGTTCAAATTGGGAAACTGCTCAAAAGTTTAAGCATAACTCCACTAAACAACAATTTTTACGGTATACATATGAAAATTCTTCATCTAGTTAAGACGACCGATGGAGCACGTTGGGCATTACATCAAGTGCAAGAGCTCCGAAAGAAAAATATTGAAATTCATGTTGCCTTACCTTCGCTTAAGTCGGGATATTTCGCCGACGAATGGCGCGCGTCTTCTGCAAAGATATATGAGTTAAATGCCGATTTTCCCGTAAAAAAAATATGGCAGTATGGAAAAGTACTGCGTAAATTACAAAGCCTTGTTGAAGAAATTAAGCCTGATCTCATACATAGCCACTTTGTCGGGACCACTCTAATGGTGCGTTATGCCCTTCGCGACAAAAAAATTCCTATTGTCTTTCAAGTTCCTGGACCTCTACATTTAGAGAGTCCATTCTATCGAAATTGGGATCTGAAAACCGCAGGAGATAACGATTACTGGATTGCATCTAGCAAGTATATTGCGAGTTTATATAGGAAGCACGGGGTCGCTGAAAATCGTCTGTTTTGCAGTTACTATGGCTCTTACCTTAACTACAAACAACAAAAAAACATTCAAGAACTCAAAGAAAAATGGTCGTTACCTAGCGACTGTTATATTGTGGGTAATATGAATTATATGTATGCCCCTAAATATTATTTAGGACATACATTGGGTATCAAGCGTCATGAATTGATTATTGACACCCTTGGAATATTATTAAAGAAACGCACAGATGTTTTTGGCTTATTAATTGGCGGTGCTTGGGGGCAAAAAAATAGTTATGAAAGAAAATTACGCAAGCGCGCTAAGAAACTCTCTGACCGAATCGTTCTTCCAGGTTATGTCTCTAGTCAAGAATATAACTGTTGGAAGTTATTTGATTTAGTCGTGCATACTCCTTTGTCGGAAAATTGTGGTGGAGTGAATGAAGCTATGCTGGAAAAGGTACCAATAATTGCTTCGAATACGGGGGCGCTTCCTGAGGTTGTGCAACATGAAAAAACAGGTTATCTCGTTCCACATGATGTCACACCTTCACATCTTGCCGAAGTTATCAGTAACGTTCTTGATAATCTTGAATATTATCAAGAATTGGCTACCGCAGGGCAAAAATGGATGCGTGAAAATTTTGATGTTGTGAATACTGCCGAAGAGGTTTTCCAAGTATATAAAACTATTTTACAGCGTGTATAAATGATTTTTACCAGTTTAGACTTCGTGATTTTTTTTATCGTTGTTTTGTATTGCTACTGGAGACTTTGCCGGCGTTGGCAAAATATTTTTATAGTGATCGCCAGTTATTTTTTCTATGGATATGTCCACCCAGCATTCTGTATTTTGCTTTTTACTTCTACGGTTAGTGACTATTATCTTGCTTTAGCAATTGAATATCGCTCACATCAAAAAAAGCTATTTCTCACATGTAGTATCGCAGTAAATCTTGGTATCCTCTTTTTCTTCAAATACTTTAATTTTTTTGTCGACAACATCAGCGCTGTTCTTGCAATGCTGGGCTGGAACATCGGGGAAACGACATTGCGCGTATTTTTACCTGTGGGGATTTCCTTTTATACATTTCAAACGCTTAGCTATACAATTGATGTTTATCGCCAAAAATTACAACCCACACACAGCATAATAGATTTTGCGTTATATGTGTGCTTTTTTCCTCAGCTCGTTGCTGGTCCTATTGAAAGAGCTATAAGACTTTTACCTCAAATTAGCAAAGCGCGTATGATAAATATTACAATTGTTCGCTACGCTATTGTTCTTATTGTTTGGGGATTTTGCAAAAAGTTGGTGATTGCCGATAATGTGGCCGTTTACGTAAACCAAATTTTTTTACTTAAGGATCCGTCTCTAGTCATGCTGATTGTAGGAAGTTTTGCTTTTTCCATTCAAATTCTTGCTGACTTTTCTGCATATACAGATATTGCACGTGGCTGTTCGTATCTACTGGGGTTTGAGCTTATGGAAAATTTTAAGCGACCATATGTCGCTATTTCCCCTTCCGACTTTTGGCGTCGTTGGCATATTTCTCTTTCGTCGTGGATACGCGATTATTTATATATTCCGTTAGGGGGATCAAAAATTACCCATACGGGCAAATTTTTTGCCGTAGTGATGATTACCATGATTCTCAGTGGTTTGTGGCATGGCGCTGCATGGACATATGTCACATGGGGAGCGTATCATGGACTTTTGGTTTTTATTTACCATCAGTTTGGAATCAAAGGAAATTGGCAAGTAGCAGGTGTAAAAAAAATAGTGGCGTGGGCACTCATGTACTCCTTTACTCTATTTGGTTGGTTGTTATTTCGCGCCCCTAGTATTACGTGGCTGACGAGTGTTTTTGTCGACCTTTCTTGGTTTGATCATACTCAGTTTGTTGCGGCCGTAACTATTTTTCTTTCGGTGTTGCTATATACATTGCCATACGCTTGTTATTTTTTGCTGCAATTTGTAAAAGAGGATTCTTTGTCATATCCATTATTTTTGGGAATAGCTCTGTGTCTTATTTTTGTGCTAGGAAATGAAAGTGGCCAAGATTTTATCTATTTTAGATTTTAAGAAATGTAGCGTATTTTGTTTGCCATTTCTCGTTTTTTTTCTTGTACACTACACGATGTTTTCACCGAGCTATAAATCTTATACAACAAATGGCGCTTCGGTCATTTTGTTAGGGAATTCTATTCTCGATAGAGGTATTTCTCGTGAGATTTTGCAAAAAAAATGGGATATCACTGTGGAGAAAATTGCGCAAGATGGCTCTGCATCGGCATTTTGGTATTTGGTGTTCAAAAATATCATTGTAAAACAACGCACTAGCAAGAAAGTGATTATTTTTTTTCGCGATCATTACTTGACACATCCGAGGTTTCGAACAACAGGTAAATATCGTAATCTCTTGATGCGGGTTGCTACGGACAATGATCCGGTATTGTGGCAATTGGTGTTACGACACGATCCCGTGTATTATAAATTACCCGGATATAACGAAAGAGAACATTATCAGCGTTTTGTCTTTTCCACTATTCCTCAGAAAGTTGTGAGTTCTCTATTGCAAAGCGATGCGCGTAGTGCTTTAGATGAGACATTTGCCGTCGAAAATTTACAAACGAATTTACAAACACTGCAGCAGGTTAAGCTCGAAACGGAAACAGATTTTCCTATGTATAACTTTACACAACAAATTAGGACATCGTTTTTACCGTACATCGTTGCTTTAGCAAAACAGTTTGACATTCAGCTTATATTCGTAAGAGCGAAGCGTTGTAACAATTCAAATAAAAAGCATATTGGTTTATATATCAATGATTTGAAAAAGTATTTACAAAAAGAAAAGGTTCTCTTCTTTGATTATAGTAGTACAACTCTTCTGAAAGAAGAACACTTCGCCGATGGTGACCATCTCAACTTGGAAGGTCAAAAAGTTTTCTCGACGCTGGTTGCGGAAGATTTATACTCACGAATTAAATCCACTCATCATTAGTATACTTAACGACGATAGGAAAGAAATGGAGAACCCTATGTCTGAATTAAAGGGCAAAAATTTAGAGTACTGGCAACATTATTGCCGCGAGAAAAACGTTGCGGAAGACACTTATGTAGAAGCTGGGATGGCGGGGAATTCCGAAATTACGGATGGCCTCTTACATCTTTATCTACAAGGAAAAAAAACCGCAGGAAGTGGCTTGGTACAAGACTACAAACAAAGTGGTGACCCTCTCCCGAAAATAGGTAATCATTGGATTATTCTGGACGCGCAGCAAAATCCACGCTGCATCGTGAAAACAATCGCTGTAGAATTTCACTTGTTTAAAGACATTCCCTTGCGTATTGCCATTGCCGAAGGAGAGGGCGATTCTTCTTTAGAATATTGGAGAAAAGGGCATCGTATTTTTTTTAGCGCTTTCTTGGCAGACCTTGGTATTGACGATTTAGATGAAGCTGAGATTGTTACTGAGTTTTTTGAGTTGGTATGGAAGTAATTTCTCCGAAATAAAACCACACAGATCACAGAGAAAAAATGATGAAAATTTATGCGCAATGATGCTTCTCTGTGTTTTGTGGTTATTTTTATGTTTTTACTATTGTCGTGTGGTGTCACTGCCTATGGTTGCGTCGTTTTCTATTAGCATATCTTCAAGGACAGCAGTACTTTTCTTCTCACGATCATTGAAAAATGGTATGTCTTCACTAAAAAGAAAGACAATAGAGGCTAAAGTCGCAAAAATAATGTAATAAATGCTGTAATTCATCGTAATTTTGCCAACAAGCAATAACACAAAAAGAAAACCCGCGATCACAAAATATACCTTTTTATCTTTTTGTGATTTGTCTTTGTATTTCGCAATAGCACTATGTTTCTTAGAAGCTTTTCGCATTGTTTCACCACCTTTACGTTTATTTTGTCCTGTCCATCCCGTTAATCCTGTCGAATTATTCCTGTGAATCATCATTACCAAATCGCAATAGCTTCGTAAACAGCGACGACCACTTTACCCATTTTATCATAGTTTAAACGATTGGCGGTGTCCCCTAGTTTATGATATTGAAAGTTGCGCATGAAAGCGGTATCGGTGACCATGAGTCCTGGCGCGCCGAATTTCCAGTAATTATGGTGATCGGAAAAATCAATTCCCTGTAGTGCCGCAGGAGCGTTTATCGAATATACAGGTACATCTGTTGCTCCCTGCATTCCCACTTTTAGTTTACGCGTTTCCGAAATATCGGCTAAGTGACTGACAATTGCGATGAAGTTCCCCTGTGTTGGGTAAAACAATTTTAAGAGCGGGAATGGATACTGTTGTTTTTTTTCATCGGTAAAATAGCCTATCATTTCCAAAGAGATCATCAAATCGATTTGTATACCAGCATCATGAGATCTTTTTGCATGAACGTAACTTCCCATCCACTTTGTTTTGAAATTTGGTGGTTCTTCTAATGTGTAAGCAACTAATTCAATAGTGCGGTCCAGGGGATACTTTTGCAGTAGATATCCCAGCTCGATAAGTCCTGCTACACCACTTGCATTGTCGTCTGCTCCCGGTGTCATACCACAGGTGTCGTAGTGGGCACCAATTACAATGCGTTTATTGGTTTTTTTGCCAAAAATGGCAGTAACATTTTTATAGGTTCTGCGTCCGGTTTCGTATTCTTGAAACTGAACTTCTGTGGCTCCCGCTTTGGTAAAATGTTCGTAAATATAATCGGCACATTTATTCAGATTGTCTATGGATACTTCATTGCGCGGATAAAATGTTTGCGACAAGGTGACAACATGCTCTTTTAATTTTTCACTGTTGATGGTCTTTGTTGATAGACTGTTTTTACTAAACGTTGGTTGCGTTAAAGTAAACCACAATACGACAACAGGTGTTACAAGCAAGATAAATATAATCATGAAGATTCTTATGCGTTTTCGTTTTGCTGAGGACATTTATTTCTCCATTTTTACTGGGTTCGTTGTTATAATAAATACCATTGTAGTTTTTTTATCTATTCTCGTGGAGAAAAAAATGAAGTTCATTTTATGTTTACTTATCCTTAGTTGTTGCTTTGCCAATGACGATACTTTTAGTGTCATTCTAAACGGTTTTAATCCAAACGGCTCGACAAAACAAGGAACTTTTGGTATTGCCGAAAAAGAAAAGTTAATTGTTAAGGCTGCTAAAGTTTTGGGAGTGCCCGATGGTTTCGATGATCCGTATGCTAAGAATCAAATTGTGCAAGTGGCATACTATGGTGATACTCCTCCTAAGTACTACACTGAAGAAGATATCAAAGAAATTGAAGCTGCAGGCAAAGGTACGCCGCGCTACGCTCTTATTGCCGCTAAATTTATTAAAAGACGCTTAGAATTAACTAAGGCTTCTGGAGTTAATTTAGGTGGTGGAAGTTATGGAGCTCTTATTGGCCGTTACCTCATCGAGAACAATCTTGAAAATCTTGCTGCCGAAGGTAAGATAAAGAAATGGTTAACTCTCGAAGGTGTTGTTTGTGGTGCTTGGGCAGCAGGACTAGCCGCTGACGAAGATATTCGCAAATTTGTGGAAGAAGTTTTGGAATTGGATATTTCCGATCCAAAGACAATGCATCATCAGTGGGTGAATGAAAACATTCACAATCCTCATACTGCAACAGATTGCGAATACTTTAAAGATATTCTCATTGGTCATTATATTTCATCGAACGACAAACTGAATGAACAGTTGCTTACTTTGGCGACAAATCGTCCCAATGATGGCGTTCTTCTCGTAGATGACATGTATTTGCACGATGTGGCTCCACAAAGTCGTTTTCGTGGTAGAATGCCAGCGAAAGTTATCGGAAACACAACGCACTTGTCTGCATCAAAAGACGATATTTTTTTACAAAATATTGTGAGCTTTGTACGAGGTACCCGTAGAGTTACGATTAAGCTTCTACAGGGAAAAGCAAGCCAGTTTGATGAAGATGAGTATTGGTATGGTGATGCAGAAGTTGTTTTCCAGGCAAAAGTATTTTCTCCTTACATCAAAGAAAAATGGAATGTGGAAAAAGAAATTGCTTTGGTCAATCGCGAAAACCACACCGCTAAAGTGATTAAATTTGGCAAGAATCGTAATAGTAAAGCAATTGAAAGCACTCTATTTGATTGGTTTGTGAATCCTGAAGAAAAAAGCCTAAAGTTAGAGTTGTGGGCGGAAGAAGTGGATTGGGATGATATGTATAAAATTGAAGAAGATATCATGAATCCGTATGAAGATTTGGGAAAAACACAAATTGAAATACCACTTGATTTTCGTGGCAAAAAACTATTTCAGGCGAAGTCAGAGAAATGGGGTGTATCCATCGTTGTTGAGATTGATGATTACGCTTCTTCTAAATAATTTATATAAAAAACGCGATAATAAATTCATTATCGCGTTTTTTTGTTTTATGAATTGGCGGTGTTTTTTTCAATCTGTACAATGATGTTTTGTAGCCATTCTTCACTTTGCTGTTGATTGTCGAAAGCGCGGTTGGCCAAATCACCTATTTGTTTGCGATATTTTTCTTCACCGTTCAATAACGCTTTTCCTTCCTCAATTACTTTTTTTTGCATTTCTGCGGACTCTTCACTGATAAATTCCTTGATGACCTTGTTGTCTTTGCCATCGTCGGCAAACCACGCCGTCAAAAGTGTATAAGTTTCGGGAAAAGTATCTCTAAAATTTTGCATCGTTGTAGCCTCTATCGAACTATTTTATACCGTAATCGGATGCTTTTGCTTTCGGGTAGCACGTTAATATGTAAGCGACACCTTTTTTGGTGTTTCTTTTCAGAACGAGAATCACTTCACACTTTTTGGTGATTTCCACTCTTTGGTTAGGTTTTTCTTTAAAGAATACATAACCTTTTACTTTTAAATCAGCGGTAAATGTTTCTTTTACTTTTGTGGTTTTTGTCCACCATTTCTTGATGTCTTTTACGTTTTTATTGAAGACTCTTTTCGCCGCAGACCCCGCTGCCTTTTTATCTTCAAAAGAACTCGCGGCCTTGAGTCCATCTTTTTTCAAACGCTTTTTCAAGTATTTGTCTTTTTTGGCAACGTGTTTTGCAACGGTGTGTCCCCAACCTTCATGATCGTCAATATCTATTTTGGGAATTTTTTTGGCTACTATGCCATCAGTGAGTTCTTGTAACTTTTTCAAGTCTTGGGCATTGGTGCTTAGCGAAAACAAGAAGCAGAAAAGTACAAGATAAATACTTTTACGTAACATATCGTTCCTTTCATTTGAGATAATGATTTGTGTATAAAGTACTACTCATTATGGCTTTTTTCCGGCAAAAAAACTATGAAAACTTTCAGTTACTCACTGTTTATGTACTTGAAAATTATTCTTTAGCCCGTTTGCGAGCCTAGGCCCAACCCCCAAAAAACTTCCCTAGGCTTCCACAGACTAATAATAATTTGACATACAAGGCCTTGGGGTTGGTTTTTTTCTTATTTAGATCAGGCAATAGTCTCGATAAACATCAGCGAGACAAAATTAAGTTGAGTATAAACAAACAAGTGATAAACAAAACTATGACAAATATTGCATTTTTTGGTTGAAAAATCCATGGGATCGTAAAGAAATCTCCGAAAAAATTTTCGTCTTGCTCTCTCTCCAGACGAAGATCTTTAGCAACTTGACCATAAATACGATCTTCTCTAAAGCCAGGCCAGTCAGGAAAAAGTTCTTTTATCTTTAACCAATCCTCTTCTAAGTCATCTCTTTTTTCTCCAAGAGACAATGATCCTCTATATCCTATTGCTCTTGCTAGTATCATATGATATATGATATCATCATTCGGTAGTTCATCTGACCAAATAAATCCGCCACGCATAATATCATACGAACGTTTAGCATCTTTTGAATATCTACATTTTCTTAAATTTTCAATTATTTCTTCTTCTTCCATTTCCACAAATCTATCCTCTTATAGCAATAAAAATTATAAGTATAACTTTGACAAAACAATATTCGGGAACGATTTAAATATTTCCTATACGATAAATTATTATTGCACTGTAGAAACCTATGAAAGTTTTTTGGGGTTGGACCTAGACCCCAAGTAGATAAAGGTGTTAGAAAGAACGATTTTTGACTTTCCTGTTTTATACATATTCTTGCAAAGTACACAACATCGAAGTAATTTTACTTGGCACTTCTGGTAGAGGAGACAAACCTAGCTTTTCTCGTGCACTATTCACTACATTCAGATCAGAGAATGACTTTTGATCGCGAATGGCAAGAAATGTCGTGATGATAATCGTTTTTAATGTATTACCACGTATGCGAAAAGTGTTGGGGGAATATCTTGCCGGGTGTATATGGATATATTTGGTGTCTTCGATGAGGCGCAAGGTGAAAATTGTTTTGTCACTTAAGGTATATTGGTAGTAATAACCAAATCTTTTGATATCACCTTTGGTTTCTAGATAGACACGATAACTTTCTAGGTCTTTTACACCTTGACTTTCAATGAATTGAAAAACTTCGTTTTCTATTTCCTGGGGGGATAGTGAACCTACGTAAATGTCAGTCACTCCATCAAGACCCTTGATTCTCTCTATGATATATTCTTCTTTGCATTCATCGCTTTTTGCGTAATCGATGATACGACGTGCTATATCGGGGAAATGATGTTTTCCAGCATTAAAGAAGACAGGATTCATGAAAAATTCCTTGCTTTGATAAAAGTTGCAGAGAATTAACGTACAAACCACACATTTTGAATAAGATCATTATGTATTTCGTAGATTGCGATGACATATACCGGTTCGGGTTGTACTCCATGAACGCGCTCGTGATCAATCACTGTATTTCCTTGGATGATACGCTTTAATAACTCTGCATGTAGTTGGGGAATGTTAAAGCGGTGGTCTCGATAAAATAGGCGTAAATTTTCACGCCCTTCTAAGGTGAGTTTCATTGTTGGAAAGTCGTAAATTTTTACATCTTCTGCGTATTGAGCAACAAACTCTTCTAGGTTGTGTTGATTGTAGGCATCAAGCTGCGCTTGTACCGGAATTTCACTATTCATATTTTGGTCCTTATGATTTGTAAACGCGTATACTGCCTGATATTTTCCAATCTCCTTCGTTTTTCCAACGACATGAAAAACTTTTTTTCTTTTTATTCATTAATTCTTTATGCGGATAAATAAAACATTTCCAACCGATAACATCGTCCTGATTGATAGCTGTCCAGATATGACGCAGCAAATTTTCATTTTGTATAACACTTTTTTCTATGGATTCACTCACCGATGTGGCGAAACGTTCTATCTGTTGTGGAGATATAGAGCGACTTTGCTCGTTGAGATACGGAATGGTATCGTTTAGAGCTTTTTCGATCCCCTGAACGAGTTTTTCGTAACATGATTTTGCGGCGCGACTACTCATGTGGTCTTGTTCCATAAGAATGCAAAATACACCAATGACTCCCTGTGCCAGGGCCCAATTATCATAATCGTGTATGGGAATCGGTTTTAGAGTTGTCTTCCACTTTCCTATTGTCGAGGGAATGTCTACGATATCTCCGGCATCGACTTGTTTGACACCTAAATTTTGTTGTGCACCGTCTACGGAATGCAGAAGAGCATTACCGCCGAGTGTAAGAGTTTCTAACGTTTCGAAATACACTTTTTCGCCGTCGATTTTAAAAAAAACTGGCCATAAATAAGGTTCGGCCTTACCAAAGCCATCCCCTTCATCAAAGCAGTGTATTTTTTCAAGTACAACGGCAACATTGAGATTTGTATCGAATTCGTTTTCGTGCATTTCTAGAAGAGTGTGATCCATGAAAATACCTTTACAAATTTGACAATATCTTTGATTATATTTTGTACTACGGTACGATTAATCGTATAAGCTTTTATGAAAACGGTAGTGCTGTCACTACTTGTATTTGTATATATCTTGATATACCACGTCTGGTGTATTTTTTTGGCAAACGGTGGTACAACGTCAATTTTAATTCTTACCGTTGTATTGGGAGAAACCCACTCATTTGTTAGAGAGGTTTTTACGCATCCACACGATGGCTGAATGCGTACAATACGTATAAACTCCTTTCCTGTATTTCGTACAAACACATTGGTGTGGAGAGGCGTGTTGTCGTAAATAAAAGTCGGCGAATTTTGCGGTACCACGATTTGTAGTTGCGCTGTGCTAAAGTTTATGAAGAAGACAAAGAACAACACTATTTTTAGAAGATTCATTTTTTGAAATCCGATTGTGGTAGCCGTGTGGCCTTTATATTGTGCCCTTTGGTGTAAAGATATTCTGTTTCTGTATCGTAAAAAACCATGGGCGCTTTGATATTTGTTCCTTCTCCTTTGATACGCACATAAGGGTAATCGGCAATGAAAACGCGTTTTTTGGTTTCATTCCACCGTAACTGTGTTCCATATACGGTATTTTTTTCTGATTGAAGAATGACATTGTCATAAGCAATTAACTCTTGGATCACTTGTTTTTTTAGTATAACTTCTAGACGTTGGCATTTGAGGGTACGTTTGTCAATAGTTGCATGAATGTTATCAACAAGGCGTATTTTTTCTTGCTCATTGAGATACGTAATTTTTCCCTGACTGGTGATGTGTATTGTTTTTCCCGAAATTAGCTGTTGTTTCTTTTTCTCTGTCTTTCCTCGTGGGAGTACTATTTTGATAGGGCCTTGCCCTTGCACTTCCTTACGATCTATGTAAAAATCAAATTGCGAAGAGAATATTTCGCGTCCACTGTGTGCCATACGTGCTTTGTTGCCGAACAGTTGTGCTTTTTTTTGTTGAACAAAATAAATGAATTTGTTCCCTTCTCCACGCTGTGTTGCATCGTCTCTGTTGGTGACAACGACATTCTTGAGCGCTGTAAATTCATTTAATTTCCATTTCCCTTTGCTAAGAACATCTCCTTGTGCTCTTTGTTGTTTGTCAGATTCGTTTGTGAATACTGCCTGAGCCTCGTCACAGGTTAATTGAAAGTTTCGCGGTTTTTTTTGTGAAGATTTTTTGTTGCGTTTTTGACTTTTTCCCCATAAATCTAAACCGTTGCCTTTTCCATTGTTGCTGAACAACATCTTTACGTTGTCGTATGCATGAGCCATATTGTCTTTTTGAGAAAATACTATTTTTTGGGCAAAAAGTGTATTGGGATTCGTGGTAGTCGCATCTATTTGTTGTAGTTGCGCTGGATTTCCCCATAGAGTTGCGGTGTCTTTCTGTGTTGAGTAATACAAACGATCTCCATTACCTTGTGCCCCTTCGGCGAAAAGTTTGACATTATCTGCCACGTGAATTAAACGATTCTTTCCGGTAATAAACAGCTTATCCCCAGTAATTTTTGACTTATTTTGTTGTAGCGTAACATTGCCTAATAATTGAATATTTTTACTATTGTCTTTTAGTGTTTTTACATATAAACGATCTCCCATTGCCGTGCGTCCTTCGTCTTCTATGTAAACTTCGCGCTTTGCCCGTAGACTATGCAATGTACGTTTTTTTTCTTTGGGGTTTTCGACAATTTGTGCAATTAGATCGTGTGCTTTAAATTTTCCTACTTGCGTGTCTGTTTGGTGTTTATATCTGTACATGTCGACATTTTTTTTGGCGTTGAGTAAATAGCTTTGATCTTGTGTATTTTTTACAATGACAATGGCTTTTTCTGCGCGAAGTTCGATATCCTCTTTGACGTTTGTTGATTTTTGAGGGGATTTTTTTTCTCCCAGAAGTGCACCACCCTGTTTCACATCGACTTGGTATGCGATGACTTTGGGATTTTTTTGTAGAACGATATTTTCGTATATATCTTTTTTTAGCCAAGTAAGAGTTTGACCACTCGCGTAGATTTTGTCGTCACGATATAAAACATCGTCTAAGGCCACCGCTTTTTTTAAAACAAATTTTTTGTCGCTGTTTTTCTTGTGATTTTTTAAGCGAACGATAAGCCGTTGACATTTAAAGCTACCGATTTGTTTTTTCGTTCCCGCTGCATAGCGCAAAATGTTTACGTCTTTTTTACTATGGCACAAATGTTTGCCGTTGCTGTGTCTTTGTACGGTAATGTATGCGCGTGAAGTGACTTGAATATCTTCTTTTTTGTCTTGTTTCTTTTCTTGATCTGTATTTGATGATTTTTGTCCACTTTGTGTGCCGGAAACGTTCAAAAATACGATGCGATTATTGCGACCAGTCATGTACAATGTGTCTGTTTGCGGAGATGTCTTTTTCCACTTGCAATAGTTGCCTGCCGCACGTAGTTTTTTGTCGTGATACATAACGTTGCGTTTGGCCTCTAGGTAAATAGGTTCGCGTTTTTCTTTTTTTTTCGCGGCATCTAAACGCGTCGCGATGTCTAATTTTATGTAATCTCCATGGATTTTTGTTGTACTTTTGTTTTGCAAATATTCATATATTTTTGCTTGGCCGATGAAATATACACTTTCAATCGTTACAATAGCTCCATATTTCTTTTTCCAGCGAATTTCTTGTGTCGCACTTCCTTCTATGCGCTGCGCTTTACGTTTATCTACAATCTTTTGTAAACTCTCCTGTTCTTTCTTGTCTAAAAGAGTTAATTTTCCTTCGAGTGCGATATGGGCATTTTTTTTGAGAGTAATACGTTCTTCGTCGTGAAGAACTCTTTGTTGGAAATTTTCGCAACGCATACTATTTTTGCCATCGTCAAATTTTACTTGGCCGGTTGCGATAAATTTACGCGCATACATTTTTTTGTCTTGGTTTTGCTGGAGTTCTATTTGCAAATAGTTACATTGCAGCTTTGCTTTTTTGCTTTTTAGGGCTACTTGCGTTTCTTGGCTAATAATAAATAGCTTTTGTGACATTTTTTGTAACTCTAACGCTCCTTGCGATGTGGAAGTTACAGTACCATCATTTTGTTTTTTTTGTACAGTTAAGTGGACGTTTTGTAAAAATTTGACCTTGTCCGACTTCAAGAAAGTCTCCATTCCCGTTGCTTTTATCGTAAAAGCATGGTCTTTTTGTAGTTGTACTTTGGCTTTTGTTCTTAGGGTACGATTGGTCAAATTAATTCGGAGTGTATTTGTTGTTGCCGTACTTTGTATTTTGCCTTCAGAAACACCCTGAACCTTCACATTTTTCTTGAGTATTAGTAAGTCAAAGTCTTTTTTTCTCTTTTTCAAGATAGCCGTGTCTGCATTTACAACATAGGTTTTGCTCAGTTGTAGTTTTCCACTCGATTGTTTTTTAGCAACAAAGTAAACACAATGAGGTTTTTCGATAAAAAATGAATTTTGAGTTTGAGGTAACATTTTCTCACAGGTAATGACCCATTCTTTTTGTCGTTTTTCGTTGTAATGAACGTAACGTACTTCTTCTAAACGATTTTCTTTATCGAGTCGAATTTTTTTTGTTTCCGTTTTGGTTTTACCTTTTGCTTCCAAGATCATCGTGGTTTCAGATGTGTCTTTTACTTCTTTAATAGGGGAAATTTGCGGTTGAACAAAAATTCCTCCTGAAAATGAAGCGAGAAATATAATACTTACCACTGCTAATCCTGAAAAAATGACCAATGTTTTTTTCATGCCTTGCTCGCTATGTTCAAATCTTTGATAATAAGGAATGATACAGTTTATATCGTGCTACACCAGAAGACACCGCGAAAGAAAATTTTCTTAATGGGCGATATATATAAATTATATATCAAAAAAAGCAATACATCACGAAATTTATTATTCAGCTTCGCCGTTGAGGTATTGTACAAAATAATCGAGTGCCTTTTGTGATGATTTTTTGTAAAATATGAATGCACTCTTATAAATGGCAGTAGTCAATTTAAAGTTAATTAAGGAAAATTTGATGAAAAACATCCTATGTTTTTTTACTGTTTTGGTTTTGAGTACGCTTTATGCCGATGAATGGACGATTCATCCTGATAAGGTTTACAATTTAGATTTTGCTCCTACCTCATACAATAAGGTAAAACTGCAAATTCCTTTGAAATCGGTGGAGTCTCCTACGAATATTTCTCTAAATCGCATTAAGGGAATTATTGATCCTCCCGCTTTTGGACTGGGGCCTGCAGTAGAAATTGGTCCACAAACGACCTTGAAGAACATTGCGACATTGACGTTACCGTTTGAAGAAGGACAACTACCAATCGCCGATGTTACCATTAACGTATGGTACAAAAAAAATAGGAGTGACCAAGCGACGGTTTTTCCACAAAAACAATTGAAGATAGACTACAAAAAGAAAACAGTACAATTTGAAATAAAAGAGACGGGTATTTATCAAGTGGGAACTTGGCAATCCCTTGCTGAAAATTGGGCACCAGCAAGTTTTAGTTTGCAAAGTCCTTCTCCGGGAAGTTCTTTTGTCTTGGAGGGGCAAAATACCATTACATTTACTTGGCAACAAGCGGTAGACCCAAACCGCGACACGGTAGCATATAAAGTTATATTTGCCCAAGATTCGGAAATGTCGATTCCCATTGCTACTTTAGATTGTGGTAGTGATACTTTTTTGCATGTTTCTGCTTCTACGCTTAAGACGTTACTCAAAGAGTATTTTTATACGAATATTTTTTGGGCGGTAAAGGCTGCCGATGCAAGTGAACAGACTTTATCATTGCAGAGCTATCCGATTACTTTTGAAGATAGCAGCTCACGTGAAATTCCTCATGTGGTGTTTGATTACGGTTCTTCTTGGAAATACAACGATACACAAAAGCTTGACGGCCAAAATTGGCGAGATGTAAGTTTTGATGATAATGCTTGGAAAAGTGGAAATGGTATTTTTGGATTTGGTGACTGGCAAAAGCACAGTCCCGAAACGAAGCTGAAAAGTAGTCGCACAACATATTATTTTCGCAAGAAAGTTACTTTGGACGAGATACCAGAAGCCATTACTATGCGTGTAAAATATGACGATGGTTTTTTGTGCTATGTCAATGGTAAGATGGTTCATGGGGAAAATGTAAAAGAAAATGCCAAATACGGCGATTATGCAGAAGGAAAACGCGAGTCTATCGCTAATTTTTTTATCGATGGACAGCATTTTAATGTCGGCGAAAATGTCATAAGCATAGAAGTTCACCAGGCGGATTTTCTAAGTTCTGATATTGCTTTTGATGCACGTATGGAAAAAGGACAAAATGCCATTGCCATTACTTGGGGACCATGGCTGACATTACCGATGAACAATAGTGTGACAGTTGTGTGGCAAACAAGCGAACGCGCTCTTTCCGAGCTTCACTACGGTGCAAGCAAAAGTATGGAAAATGTTGTCAAAGGTACTTCGAAAAATAACATCCACAAGCTAGTGGCAACGGGTCTTATACCTGGACAGCGTTATTATTACAAGGTTGTTTCGGGAACAGTGCACTCTGCCGCAAAATCTTTTATCGCTCCAACTAGTAAAGACACCAATATTCGCATTGGTATGTATGGAGATAGTCGTACATTTCACTCTTACCACCAGATTGTTGTGAAGTCTATTGCGAAACATAAGCCACACATGATTGTGAATTCGGGTGATATTATTGAAAATGGCAATAAACTCCACGAATGGTATGAACAATTTCTCACCCCTGCGGCTTCATCTATCGATGAAATCCCTTACATTGCCTGTCACGGAAACCATGATGGATCTATTAACGGCAACATGTGGGATTTTTTACCTCTACCACCTAGTGCATCTTCTCCACAGGAAATGTACTATTACAATTTTCGTTATGGACCACTCACAGTAATGGTCATTGACACAGAGGTCTCGTACGAAAAAGGTAGTAAACAATATGAATACATTGAGCGTGATTTGAAAAAGTATCATCGTGATAATTGGCTTCTTGTTGTATTTCATCGCCCTGCATATTCTTCTGGAGTTGGGCATGGTGGTGAAGAGAGTCCTAAAATAGCCGAGGATTTAGTTGTATTGCTCGAACGTTATGGGGTTGATTTTGTACTGAGTGGACACGATCACTTTTACGAACGTAGTTTTAAAGAAGGAATTCACTATATTTTGTCGGGAGGTGGCGGGGCTCCTTCTACCTTTGGTGGAGTTAGTCTGAATCCATATAGCGTCACATACGATAATTTTGTATTGTGTTACAATATTATGGATATTACTCCTTTCTCTTGCAAAATGCAAACCTTGACACCCGAAGGCAAGGTATTAGATTCCATTTCTATCGATGGACGTAAACCACAAATTGATGTACTACAACCGCGTGGAGCCGTAGAAAAAATAGCGACCAAAAATGGTAAACGCAGCTATTATTTGAATAACAATGATGCGGCATTTACTGCCAAGCGTGGGGAAGTATTTCGCATATATTTTCGTACCAAAGATTTAGATAGCGATGCACGTGTCACATTATCTCTTGACAACGATACCAAAATGGGAAATACTACAACTATTGCAGAAAATCTTTCTGAAGATACACACCATTACTATGACTGGCAAGTTCCTGAAGATTTCACACCAGGAAAATATTACATTCATGCTAAAATAGACGATGGTAGTAATCACAGTGAAGATTACTCTCATTTTTACATAGTGGTAGAATAAGGTTTTGTAGTAACTTTGAAATAAGTTTCAAATAATGAGCGCTTCATGCGCTCTTGATCAGCCTTTTTTCGATGAGGTTCTACATGAGATTTATATTAACTAGTCCTGATAAAAAACTATATGAATGTTTGAAGCAAAGGTTTGACGATTGCCCTGAAGTAGAGGTTGTGCAACGTTACTTTGAAGAAATAGAGCACTTTGATTGCATTATCACTGCGGGTAATTCATTTGGTTTGATGGATGCAGGAGTAGATAAGGCTGCCGTTAAGTTTTTTGGTATGAAGTTGATGGAGCGTATTCAGAAAAAGATTTTGACGGATTATTTAGGTGAACAGCCTGTGGGAAGTTGCATTATTGTGGAGACAGGAAACTATCGTCATCCGTTTGTGGCCCATGCCCCGACGATGCGCGTTCCGATGAATATTTCACGTACAGATAATGTTTACGTTGCGTTGTGGTCATCTTTGATTGCGGTACACAAACATAACTTGTCACATGAAAAAAAGATTGAGACTCTTGTTTGTCCAGCTTTAGGGACAGGGACGGGAGGCATGGGGATTGTCGAAGCCGCATTACAAATGCACTTGGCTTACAAAAATTACAAGAACCCGGTAAAAGCGATCAATGGTTCCATGGCTCAAATGCGTCATGAATCCATTCACTATGGCGGTAACTGGGGTTTTCAAAATCCTAGAAAGTAAAAAAATGAAATGGATAGGCATTCTTTGTTTGTTATTATTTTTGGGATGTAATGAACAATCACAAAAACAACTTCCCGTGTCTGTTGAAGGTTATCCTTTACAAATTACAGACGCTCACAAACAAGTCATAGAGATAACTGCTCCACCGCAAAAAATCGTTGTCGCGGGGACAGCTCTCTATGCTCAAATTGTTGATGATTTACAAGCAAGTAAAAAAATCGTGGGGCTTACGCAGTCGAAAAATGTTCCTGCTAAGTTGCAAAAAATTACCTCTGTGGGGCAGCCTTTGCGACCCAACTTGGAGAAAATCATTTCCCTACAACCTGATGTAGTGTTTGGTGTCAGCAACGATATACGTCACAAATTGCAACAAGTAGGTATTCCGGTTTTTATTGCCGGTGAGCCACCGTATGGTGTTATTAATTCTCTTTTGAGTTTACATAAGGCCATTCGTGATATGGATCGCATATTACATGGTAATACGAAACAATCTGAACATTTGATCCAAGAAATGCAGGCAAAAATAGATAGTTACGAAGAGAAGGTCACAAAAAAAGTTTCGGTTGCGGTGGTGTATTTTTCTACGCAAAGTACTCCGTATGTTGTGGGAAAACCCAGTATTGAAAGTGAGCTACTCGAAAAAGCAGGTGGGCAAAACGTTTTTGACAAGTCGGGTTCGATCAGTGTGGAGGATCTAATTAAAAAAAATCCTCAGATCATTTTTACGGACCCATCACAAATCGAGGTCGCAAAACAGAATCCTAATATGCAGAAGCTTCAAGCAGTCGTGAACGGACGATTAGTTGCGATAAAGGCATCCAGCTGGGTTTCTACTAACTTAGCGCAAACATTTGCGAAAGTTGTCGCTGCGGTTCAAGGAAAATAAAATGAAAGCAACACGTGCGCAATTGTATTTTCGTTTAGCAACACTTATTGAGACGGGAATTGCCATTCCAAAAGCGTTCAAAATTGTCGCAGAAAATTCAAAAGACAAAGGATTTCTTCTTGCAGCAGACGCATTACAACAAGATGGCGATTTGCAAAAAGCACTCATTACAACCAAGGCTTTTTCCTCTTTAGAGATTGCTTTGAGTATTACTGGCGAAAAATCGGGAACTTTACCCGATATTTGGCGTTACCTTTCGGAGTATCATGAGAAAAGAGCAAGGCGCATTCGGCAGTGGATTTCAAAACTGTACTATCCTGCATTTATGGTGCATGCAGGGATTGTTGTTGGGAGTGCTCCCATGCTGATTTCTACCGGAATGAACGCTTTTTTGACAACGGTAATGATCAGTCTACTTTCTTTATATTCCACCATTCTAGTTCCCATAATTATATTCCACATAGCGCGCAGTTATTCGGAAAGTCGTCGCTATGTTGATTATGCCCTAGTAAACATACCATTTATTAGTAAAGTTTTAATCTACATGCACACATCTTACGCGTTTACGATTATTCACGGTATGTACTATAGTGGTATCAATATTAAATCGGCTTTTAACCAAGCACAACACTCCATCTCTTTTGTGCCTCTACAGGAGGCCCTAGGGAGAATTAAGGATAAAATTAGCGCAGGCCAACTGTTGGCAGATGCGATGCAAAACGAAACGATTTTTCCGCGTGCCGTTTACGAGGCAATTCTCGTCGGTGAAGAAGCCGGAAAGCTGGATACTACATTGAAGAAGATGTGTGAGTTTACCAATGAAATGTCCTCTGATCTACTCGATTGGATGATTCGCATCGTTACTGGCATTGTTGTTGGACTTGTGATGTTGTGGATTGTTGTGCAAATTTTTGCTTCCTTTGGTGGCTATGTTAGCGCCATAGGACGCTAGAGTAAAAGGCTAAATAAATGATACGTATACTAATAATAAGTTGTTGCCTTTTGTCGCTGTACGGGTGTAAAACATCTGTTGTTATCCACTCCGAACCTGGAAAAGCGGTTGTGTATTCGGAAGGCAAAAAAATAGGTGTAACTCCATGTAAATTGGATGTAGAATTTTGGAGAGAGTACATCACTTTTAGCATCGAAAAAAAAGGTTACATAACGCAAGACCATTTTATTGTACGGCGTTTTCTCGACGGTACAGGAGGCTTTTTTACCTTGGGTTGGCCTGAAGATGTTCATTACCGTTTAATGAGTAAAGAAGAACAAGATCGTCGTCGTAGATGGTTGAAGATGGAGTAACTTGCTTTTACTAAGAGGAAGTGTAACCTCACTTTCTCTTAGTATGGTTTTGTTTTTATTTTCGCGTATATGTAACGGTTCCTGCCCCATCAAGCATACTTTGTGGATTAAGATAAGCAAAAAACGATTTACCGTTAATAATAAATTGCTCTGAGTATCTACGAAAGTATTTAGGATCACGTCCGAAACCGTCATTAATACCATAACTATGGTTTTTTGTACTGTCTTGTAGATGTAAGTCTTTGAAAATTCCATTTTCGAATGTAATGTTTCCGGTTTTGATAGATACTTGGTCCAGAAATGTAAATTTGGTTGTTGTTGCCTCGATTTCTTCCTTTCCTTTTCCCCTCAATTTTTCTGGGTTGTAAGAAAAAGATCCTTGGTAGGTGTTGCCTTGTAAACTTCCTGACACAATATTTACTTTGAAATCGTAATGTACTAGCTTTGTTTGGTAGGCGTATAAATATCCGTCTGTGCTCCCTACATATATGGTTTTTTCGTAAAACGCAGGTGAAGAGTATTCAAAGTAATTTTTTGTCGTTTTTTTTACTTTATGATACAAAGTGGTTTTTTGTGTGTTCATATTTACTGAGCAAAATGAAGTTTCGCTACTGATAAAGATATCGTCGCCAAATATTTGTGGCGATGACCCTACTTTTCCAATATTTTCAGCCTCAATGATTTGTTTTATTTTGCGTTTTGCTAAGTCGATGATGTGTATATATCCATCGTTGTCGACAATTGTTATGGTATTGTTATCGCAAATACCTGTTCCCCCTATATAGTGTTGTAGTTTGCATTGCCAAAGTTGTTCGCCATTTTTGGCATTGAGAGCATGAAAGGTGTTCCCTGACGTAACATAAATGGTATCTTTTATGACAATGGGAGAACTATAACAACGGCGTTGTATACGTGTTTCCCATAAAACATTGCCTGTTTTACAGTCCAAGCACAGAACCTTACCCGTGTATTCTGTAAGAATAATGTAGTCTTTATAAAATGAAGGGGAACTATAGAATTCGTCTTGGTTTTCGCTTTGGTAACGCCATATTGTTTTTGCTGTTTTTAAATCGATAGCATAAACGTTTTCCATATCAGTGTTGACATAAATAATGCCATCTTTTAACAGCGGAGAAAAACGTTGGGGTTGTCCCAAAAAACAGTGGAATAGTTGTTTTCCCGTATAGATATCTAAACCATATAAACTTCCGCTTTTATTGCCAAAGTATATTATGTTGTCAAAGATAGAGCCATAACCGCATATTCCATCTGAAGATTTGAATTTCCACAACAGTTTTCCATGTTTGTCTACGCAATAGAATATTCCACTTCTATCTCCGAAAAAGATGTGATGTTTAAATGCTAAAGGAGAAAACGTAACAGGAGAATCCTGTGTGGAAAATTTCCATTGCAATTTTAAAGGTGTTATTGTATCTGGTTGGGTTTTGGCCAAGCGTTGTACATTTTCTCGAAATAATATTGTGTTTTTTTCTTGGGTGCGTGTGAGTTTTCGTTGTAATTTGTAATATTGTCCCGAATTATGTAGGAAAGTAATGTCGATGGTATTTTTGCCATAGTGTAGTAAAACTTCTTGAGTAAATTGTGTTTTTCTTTGATTCCAAGGTATTCTTTTTTCATGAGTATGTATTTCTACAATTCCAGGGGGTAAGGATATGGCTAATGAAATGACACCTGTTGATAAGGAAACGGTTTTTGACAAATTATTTTGCAGGAACGCCGGAGAAATAACTCTAATGTTGTTTTCTAATGAGCTTTGACGGAAAAAGTTAGAGGAGAAAATCCCCAACAATAAGGAAGATAGCGCCACGGCTAAATATGTAAGGATTGTCGGCCTTTTATTTTTAGAGGTTAAAGCTTTTTGTTTGCGAAGTCTTGAGGTACTGTGCCCTTTATTTACGTTACGTTTGGGAGTGTTATTGGTACCTACTTTGGGAGTTGTGCCGTCACTTGTGATATCACGGTTTTGCAACATAAGAAACATGTCGTGCGCGGACGCAATTCTTTGTTGGGGATCTTTTTGTAATGCTTGGGAGA
The DNA here is from genome assembly GCF_009002475.1 of Candidatus Uabimicrobium amorphum. Taxonomy (GTDB): domain Bacteria; phylum Planctomycetota; class Uabimicrobiia; order Uabimicrobiales; family Uabimicrobiaceae; genus Uabimicrobium; species Uabimicrobium amorphum. Next base: position 4,178,426 of record NZ_AP019860.1, on the reverse strand, counting down.
GTACTTTTGACAAAAAAACAACGCTGTGGTTGTTTGTATTCATGCAGGCGGTTAATGGCGGAACTTCAAGACGGAGAACACGATCCATCGTGGAAATGATATTGCCACCATAAAAAGGAGAATGTTTTTGCCAAGAGAAAAATTGGTATAGCATGGCTCCTAGTGCAAAAACATCGGTATTTTTACCAATCGGCATTTTGTCATCGATTTGCTCGGGACTCATGTACTGAGGTGTGCCTATGATTGTATTTGTTTTGGTAATATTTGCTAGCTCACTGTTAATCGCTTTGGCAATACCTAAATCCAGTAATTTTGGTTCTAAGCTGTTTTTTTGAACAATAATATTATCTGGTTTTAAGTCGCGGTGAATAATATCATTTTCATTGAGTGCAGCAACAACATCACAAATTTTTTGTGCGATATGTAACTGTTCTTCCAAGGTGATGGAGCGCGGATGGCTGTGAATGAGTACTTGTAGAGTCATTCCTTCGACAAATTCCATCACGATGAAATAACGGCCTTGTTGTTGAAAAAAATCAAGTGCTGACACTAAGTTGGGGTGTTGAATTTTTTTCATGAATTGGTATTCGCGTTTTATGCGCTCTATGACGTTTTGCGCATTTTCTTTTGGAATACATTCTTTCACCACAACCAATTCGCCAGAAAAAGTGTCTTCGACAAGATACACTTTTCCCATACCGCCTTGGCCAATTGTTTTTTGAAATTGATAGCGATTGTTTAACAAAGATACCATCGTAAATCCTATAAAAGTAAACTTGTACGCGCGCTTTTACCTTTGGGGTGTATACTTTACTTTTCCTGCGCCATTAATACGACCCTTGTACGTATAAGCAAAAAAAGAGTTTTTTTCATCAAAAATAAATTGTTCGGCACTGTTGAGAAAGTGTTTGCGGCTACGACCAAATCCGGAATTAATGCCAAAGTTGAAGTCTTTGTTCGAACCTCCCAAATGTAAATAACGCAATTTACCATCCTCAAATGTAAGATTTCCCAATTTATAGAACGTTTTGCCATGAAAGACAAATTTTGTGGCTTGCGTGGGGATTTTTTCCGTACCTTTTCCTGTTAATTGAGTGGGGTCGTATGAAAAAGACCCGTCGTAGGTTCTGCCGATTAGACGCCCTGAAACAATGTTTACCTGAAAACTGTAGTGCGTTATTTTCCGTGGTTTGTAGGCATACAAAAAACCATCTGCGCTTCCGACATATAGTGTTTTATTGTGAATCGTGGGAGAGGAGTATTCATAATAATCTTGTTTGTTTGCTATGGTATGGTAATTCGTGATCCTTTGTGTGGCTAAATTTAGAGAGTAAAATAAATTCTGACTGTGGATAAAAATGTCGTTGCCGACAATCTGTGGAGAGGACCACACTTCTTGGTCGTTTTTGGGCCGAATAATCTTTTTTACCTCAGGTTTTTTGAGATCGATGATAAATATATACCCCTCATTGTCAACAATGACCATCGTATTACTTCTATGATCATAAACTCCTGTCCCTCCAATTCGATGTTTTTCTGTGGGGGCGAGTCGCCAAAGTTGGTTTCCCTTTTTTGCGTTAATCGCATAGAGTGAGTCTTTGGCCGTAACATAAATGATATCACCGATGACCATTGGTGAACTATAGCATCTCTCTGAGATCTTTGCCTTCCATCGTTCCTTTCCGGTTTTACAATCCAAACAAAACATTTCTCCTAAATATCCTGGAAGTATAATTGAATCCTTGTAGAAGGCCGGAGAGTTATAAAACTCTTGGTCACTGTGGCTTTTATAACGCCATATTTTTTGCGATGTTTTTAAATCAATGGCATAAAAATTTTCCAGTTCGGTATTTACATAGATAACGTCGTTTTTTACCAAGGGAGAAAAGCGCTGTGGTTGTCCTAGGGAGTGATGAAATAGCTGTTGTCCTGTATAAATATCTAAGCCATAAAGATCTCCGCTTCGATTTCCAAAATAGACAATATTGTCGAATACAGAACCATAGCCATATATGCTATCGGAAGATGTAAACTTCCACATGAGTTTTCCTGAATCATCAACACAGTAAAAAATGCCATCTGTATCACCAAATAAAATACGCTCTTTCACTACCAAAGGTGAAAAAGTTACGGCAGATTTTGACGTGGAAAATTTCCATTTTAATTCTAAAGGACTCATGTTGCCATTGTAAGCTTTTCTTAGGCGTTTAGTATTTTTTGAGAATAATACCGAATTGACTTCTTTTGGTCGCTTTAGTTTACGCTGTAGTTTATAGTATCGCCCTGATTTATGGAGGAAAGTGATTTCGATAATGTTTTCGCCAAAGTTCAGTGGAATTTCCTGTACGAATAGAGTTTCTTTTTGATTCCAGGCGATTTTTTTTCCCAAAAATTGTATTTCTGTAATTCCCTGAGGTAAGGAAATTTCTAATGCAATTGTACCTGTTGATAATGAAACCGTTTTACTCTTCTCACCTTTTAAAAAATTAGGAGAGATAACCGCAATACTTTTTTGTAGATAATTGTTTTGTGCAAAAAAAGAATATACATTTGTGCATAAACTGATGCAAAGTACTAACGCAAAAATAATGGGGAAGCGTTTGCGTATAATCCAATCCGTTAATTTTACCATCTTGCGTGACGGAAGTTTTTTAGAGGTGTTTGATGCGCCGCTTTTGCGTAATTCTTTTATTTTACGTAGGTGAGTACTCAATTGTCGAAAATTGCGGTAGCGCATCTCGGGTTTTTTGGCAAGACATTTTAAGCAAACTTCTTCTAAATCGGCAGATATTTTCGGGTTGATTTCTCGTGGTGGAATGGGCTCAACTTGTAATACTTGAAAAATAAGGTTGGCTTGGGAAACACCGTCAAATAATTTTTGAAAAGTCAGCGCTTCATACATCGTCGCTCCCACAGCATATATGTCACTTGCCATTCCCACATTTCCACTAATTTGTTCGGGAGCCATATAGTGAACAGTACCTACAATATCACCTGTTTTGGATAAATTGCTAGTTTCGTCGTTGGTGAATTTGGCCAAACCGAAGTCCATAATTTTGGGAGTGCCATCTTTGGTGACCATTATATTTTCGGGTTTTAAATCACGGTGTAAGATTTTTTTATCGTGAACTTCTTGCAAGCAATCACAAACAGTGATTAGGGTATTTATTAAAAATAATTGTTTGATTTTTTTTTGGGCAATGAGGGCTTTGAGAGTAGTTCCCTCGATAAACTCCATCGTAAAGTGCGGTTGGGGAGTACTTCCGAATTCATAAAAACGCGTAATGTTGGGATGATCAATGTTCGCCATCGCCACGGATTCGTTTTGCAAACGGCGTATGCTTTTTTGATTGACGTTTAGAAGTATTTTGAGAGCGACATACCTTTGTAATTGTAAATCATAGGCTTTGTACACTACGCCCATACCACCACGGCCTAGTTCTTTTTCTATCACATATTTACCAAACTTTTTTTGTTGCGTTGTCGGTGTCGATTCCATAGATTTTCCTAACGAGTAAATAGGTTTGAAAGAGTTGTCTATTATTTGATGAATTTACCGTTTTGTTATTCGTATTTTGATCGGAAGACAATTGCAAATGTTGGTATGTTTTAGCGCATACAATTTGCATGCGCTAAAATGTTTTATTGGCTGAATAAAAACTTCGTTTCGAATTCAAACAACACAGGAGTACATGTTCCTTGGGTAATCGTTTTTTCGATTCCCGTTAGTACTTGACCAACAGCGATGTCGTTTTCTCTGATAAAAGCGCTATCCGTTGGTCTGTCAATTAGTTCGCTTAGTATGTATTGATGGCCTTTATGATCCAGCATTACATGGTAACTTTGTCCAAATGGACGGATTTCGGTGACAGCCATAGAGAATGGTTGTTGATAGTACTCACAAGGCTCTCCTACTTTCGAATCTTGCGACGCTGAAGATGTTGAAGATGTCGAAGATGTCGACGAGTTCAATGTTTCACATGAACTGAGTACGAGACAAATAATCAGTAAAAATTTCCACATAGTAACCTCTTACAAAATATTTCCAAACTAAACTGTATTATGAACACATTATAACATAGTAAAAATATTTTTGAATTGCTAACATAGTCTTACAACTATTAACATAGAATTTTTTATCAATAATTTTATAGTAGAGGTAGAAAAATAGGAGTTTTATGATGAGTGCTCAAGAAAAACTACTTCACAATCACCCTTTAGCCAACATAGACCGCAGTCAACCTTTAAACAAACAGCTACAAGATCTCCATGAGGTTGTTAAACGAAATTTTGCTTTTATCTCGCGTATTGCCGTGGCTTTGTACGATGACAAAATTGGCAATATAAAGACTTTTTTGTCCAGTGGTACGCAAGGGGTTTTGAAGCACTACGAAATATCCCTAAATGAAGTCCCTACCCTAAAAGAACTGGCCAAGGGGGGACAAGTTCGTGTGGTCAATGATTTGGAGCTTTACCAAGGTTCGAGCGAACACACACAAAAAATTAAAATACACGGTTATCGCGCCAGTTATACTTACCCTATTATGGCCCATGATGAATTCTTGGGGATTGTATTTTTCAATAGCTACGAAGCAAATTGTTTTGATGAAGAAAATATATTGGTCATCGGTCTCTATGCCTACATTATTGGGCAAATGATTATGGAAGAAATCTATCGCACACGTAGTCTACTTGCCACGCTAAAAACCGCCTCTAGTTTAATGCACTATAAAGACCCCGAAACAAGTAACCACATCCAGCGTATGGCGCGCTATACACGTTTAATTGCTAAAGAACTTGCCCAAACAAATAAATACGACTTTACAGATGAGTATATTGAGCGCATCTTTTTGTACGCGCCACTTCACGATATCGGTAAAATAGCTGTTCCAGACGAGATTTTGCAAAAAAAAGGCAAGCTGAACGAAGAGGAATGGAAAGTGATGCAAGCACATACCATAAAAGGTCGTGAAATTATTGATAATATTTTTGAGAACCTGGGATTTTTAATTGCAGGTGACGCAGAAATTATCAGATGTATTGCCGAACAACATCACGAAACGATTGATGGTTTAGGTTATCCTCACGGTTTAAAAGAAGAACAAGTTTCTATTGCCGCAAGAATCGTTTCTGTTGCCGATATTTTTGACGCTCTTACCAGTGAAAGACCTTATAAAAAAGCTTGGAGTAATGAAGCGGCGATTGCCCAGTTGAAGAAACTATCAGGCGAAAAACTTGACCGCGATTGTGTTCAAGCTCTCATTGACAACTTAGAAGAGGTCGAGAATATTCAAAAACTTTTTATTGATGAAAACTAAAATGCTCCTATCGCTTTTCTGCCGATGTAAAAATAGAGGCTCTTGCGAAAAGGTTTTGTAAATCCGTGCTGTTTCTAACGGCATGGATTTAGCGAAGTTTTGTCTATTTATCAAAAATTATTTCTGCGCTTGGTAGTTTTCTAGAACTTCCATAAAGTTTTTCATTCTAACGGGTTTTATGAGAAACTCGTCACATCCTTGTTCGATACACTTTTGTTTGATGGATTCCACAATACTACCCGTTACAACCACCACGTAAGACTTTTTCCGCTGTTGTTGCGCATTGATATCGTTTAACTTTTTTAGAAAGGTTATGCCGTCCATCTTGGGCATTTGTAAGTCGGTGATGATTAGATCGTACTCTTTTTGAAAGTATGCTTCTATTGCTTTTTCAGGATCGCCAAAAGAATCAAAATCGTCATATTTGAGGTGCTTGAAGTACGTTTCAAATAATTTTTTTGTGGCACGGTCGTCATCTAAAATCAAAAATTTCATTTCGTGTACCTTGTTTAGTTACTCACTCGCATTTTTATGGAAAAAGTCGAGCCTACTTTTTCTTTGGATTCAACATTGAGTTCACCTTTTAACAACTCGACAAGTTTTTTTGTTAAAGCTAATCCCAAACCGGTACCACCATACTCTTTCTTTATGGTGTCATCCTGTTGAGAAAATTCTTGGAATATATTGGCTAAGTAGCTTTTTTTAATACCAACACCATTGTCCTTGACGGCAAATATTATATACGGCAAACCACTTTCTTCTTGCGAGATAATTTGCACAACAACTTTTCCATTTTTGGTAAACTTCATGGCATTGGAAATTAGGTTAATCATCACTTGGTAAAGGATGGTGATATCGGAGTCGAATTTTGTGTAGTTGCTTTCGTTTTGTAGTACAAATTGATTATTATTTTCTATATTTAGCGTCTTTGCATAGAGTTCAATTTTATTGGCAAACTTGTCTAAGTCAATTTTTTCGAATTTGACATCAATTGTACCACTGTTTATCTTCGAGAAATCAAGAATGCTATTTACAATATTTAAAAGATGCTCACTTGATGATTCGATCACCTTAATTTTTTCTTGAATTTCGTCATTTTCTTGTACAACAGGATCAAACAGCAGAAGGTCTGTATATCCAATAATCGATTGCAAAGGCGAACGAATTTCATGTGACATATTGGCAATGAAGCGATCTTTCACTTTGTTTGCTTCGATTTCTTTTTGCTTTTGGTTATTCAACTCTTGAATCAATGATTTTAGTTTGGCTTTTTCTTGGTAGCCTACAATTAATTGGCAACAAGTACTGGTAATGGGTTCTAGATATTCAACGCTAGCATTGCTGTAGTCTTCTGCTGCATTGGCGATACCAACCATTCCAACAAAACGATTTTTAAGGAAAAATGGAATGCCTAAGTACTTATGTAATGGAGGATGCCCTTTTGGTAAACCTTGTGCACGAGGATCATCCTTGGGGTTATTGCTAATGACGATTTCTTTGTGAATGATCGTATAGCCAAACAAAGTGTTTAAGTTATAGAATTCCAAACCTGTCGGGGCATTTTTGTCGTAAAAATCTCTTGTTTCTTCATTCCATGCGATGTTTGACAATGCATAGGTCTTTAAAAAAGGTGAACCATCTTCTTTATACCGAACTTCACCAATAAAACCGTACTCTGACTCGGTTATTTCCAATAGATAGTTCAGCATCTTGTCGAAGAGAATGTTGGGTTTGGTCTCATCAATATACATTTTTTGTATTTCAGAGATGATTTGTAGTATGTAGTGTTTTTCGCGCTGTCTCATTTTTGTTCCAGATTTCTAATTGATTTTTAGAATAAAGATAACATAAAAAAGGCTCACTTTAAATTGAAAATTTTTGCTAAAGTCGCTGGCTGTGTAGTTATTGTCGCTTTGTTATGGCGACTCGTATTCCTCTATAATCTCTAAATCGTGGTAATAATCGCTCTCTTCTTTTTTTCTACAATTTTCGCAAATTACGTATCCTGTTTCCCCTGGTATTGCAATGATCCTGTAATCTCCCTGCGGATACAAACCACAATGCACACAGGTTGGTTTCATTTTAAAGAACATAAAATAAATTATGCCAATAAATAGCAAAGATAGCACCATGTACAATATGTATTTTTCGTTAGGACTGAATTGTTTTGTAAATTCAAAACTCTCAATCAAAATGAAAGAAGTTGCGAATGAGCCTATGCATACCAAAGGTACGTACCAACTGTTATTCATTTTCGCCACCGTTTATTGTTTGCTTTTAGTATCTTTTGTAATTTTTGAAACAGCACACGACAGTAAGTTATACCTGTTCGTTCCATAAAATCTCCCATCAAATAGTCTGAATTTATATCAAGATATGATACCAAATGTGTGCCTTATTATCAGATAAATTGAAGTTATATATAAATTTTGTTATATAAACGTGTTATTTATCCGTTTTACACAACATTGTTTTAGAAAATGCGTACCATTATCTTTGTATCTAACTTTACTCGAGCTATAATACTAATGTAGATCTTAATCCATAATTTTGTAATAAAACGAAAGGTAATTTTATGAGATATCTTTTATGGACAATACTTTTTTGCGGTGTCGTTTTTGCGCAAGAAAAATATGTTCTAGTCGTTCATGGTGGTGCCGGAACCATCCTAAAAAAGAATATGACCGCAGAAAAAGAGCAACAATACCATCAAAAGTTAGCCGAAGCGATTGCCGTAGGAGAAGCGATACTCAAAAACGGTGGTAAGAGTGTGGACGCTGTAGAAGCAACCATTAAAATTTTGGAAGATTCACCGTTGTTTAACGCAGGTAAAGGAGCGGTATTTACCAATAGCGGTACCAATGAAATGGACGCATCTATTATGGATGGCAGTGATCTAAATGCTGGTGCTGTGGCATCTGTAAAAAATATTAAAAATCCCATTAGTGCGGCACGCAAGGTAATGGAACGTTCTCCCCACGTACTCCTCACGGGAGAAGGAGCACAGCAATTTGCACAAGAAATGGGTTTGGAGATTGTTGATCCAAAGTATTTTTACACCGAAAGCCGGTGGAAAAGTTTACAAAAGATCAAGAAAAATGAAAAGAATGTGAATGAGAATGACAAACACGGAACCGTGGGCGTCGCGGCTTTAGACATCCATGGTAACTTGGCGGCAGGAACTTCAACGGGTGGTATGACCAATAAAAGATACGGACGTGTTGGCGACTCGCCTATTATTGGAGCGGGGACGTATGCGAACAATAACACTTGCGCCGTTTCGGCAACTGGACATGGTGAGTATTTTATCCGTCTCGCTGTGACACATAGTATTTCTATACTCATGGAATATGGAAACCTTTCTTTACAGCAAGCCGCAGAAAAAGTGATTCACCAAAAACTAACGAAACTGGGGGGGACAGGTGGTATTGTTAGTGTAGATAAAGACGGTAACATTGCCATGGTATTTAACACTGAGGGAATGTACCGCGGCCATGTAAAGTCAGGTGAGAAAATACAGACGTTTATCTACAAGTAATTTTTACAGGATCGTTAAGAGTTATAGACTGTTCATCGCAAAAAGAAATACAAATGGTCAGATTGCACAAGAATTTGTATTTGTGAAAAGTGGGTTGATTTTTTGTCAGCCCACTTTCCAAAGTATAAAACATCACTGTGATACCCACATCAACCTAATCAAACATAACTTGGCAATCAGGTAACCACGATTGAATTTTACGCTGCGTTTTTTCTTCGATTTTATTGTTATCTAAAATAAGTATATTTAAATTTGCGCATTGACTTATCTCGGGTGGCAGGGTTTTTATTTTGTTACTTTCTAGTTCTATCACATAAAGATTTTTGAGCTTTACCAGTTCGACAGGCAAGTTCTCTATAAAATTATGGCCCAAACGTAATGAGTTTAGATTTTGTAGTTTTCCTATGGATGTTGGTAAATTCTTGATGTGATTTGAAGTGAGGTCTAGCGTTTGCAAGCTCTGTAATTGGCCGATTTCTTCTGGTAGGTGTGTTATCCCGTTGCCATGTAACTCTAACATTTGAAGCTGTTGTAGTTGGCCGATTTCTTTAGGGAGAGACTTCATTTCGTTGTAGTTAAGATTTAGTTCTTTCATCTGTTGTAATTGACCGATTTGTGGCGGTAGTTTTTCTAGTTGATTTGATTTAAGGTCGAGTATTTCTAATTTGGTAAGTTGGCCGATTTCTTCGGGTAAGTGTTGTATCGAATTGAGGTCTATATTCAGTACGCGTAAATTATGTAACTTACATATGTCTTTTGGGAAAATTGCTAGATTGCTACTTGCCAAAGAAAGCGTTTCTAGGTTATGGAGTCCTTCTATTTCGTGCGGTATGTGTTTGACCATATTATTTCCTAGTAGTAATTCGCGAAGGTTGCTTAATTTTCCTATTTCGGGAGGTAAGCTACGTATTTTATTGGCTCCTAAAAATAACTCTTCAAGGTTTTGCAATTGATCTATTTCTTTTGGTAATTCTCTAAGCTCGTTTCCTACGAGATCTAAGCATTTGAGATTTTGCAGTGTTGCGATCTCCGTTGTAAAATTGTCTATTTGATTGAAGCTCAAGTCCAAAATAGTAAGTTTGTGTAGTGCGCCAAGTTCTTTTGGTATACTTTGCAGTTGGTTTGTTGTTAAATTTAGAGATTCTAAATTTTGTAATAAAGCGATTTCCTCTGGCAAATGTTCCAGATTGTTGTAACCTAAGTGTAATTCGGAAACAAATGGTAAATTGAAGAGACATGGAGGGATTTCTTGTAATTCAGTTTCCGTCAAATCGATGATAATGGAACCGCTAAAACCACAGTTAATAAATTCGCAGCGTTCTAATCTACGTAAAGTAACATTGGTGCGGAAACTACAATTTTCAAAAGTAGAATCTGTAATATTATGTGCTTTGTCCTCGTCAAGATAAAAAGTGCACCCAGAATATAGAGTTTTACTAATAATTTTTTTTAATGATTTTCCTTTGATCTTGTTCATAAACGTTCCTATTTGAGTAATTTTTTATAGAAAGTAATACCAAACACTTTCTGATTACAATACTACCATTTGTAAGACTATCAAATATAACATGATCTACGAAAGAGAACGGAAATGAAAATAATTTTATTATATCTATTGTTTTCTGTGAGCATTTATGCTCAGAGTTATACATATTCCTATTCAAGTAGTGACCATAACAAAAGTCAACAATTGGCCATTGACAGTGCCATAAATCAATTACTGCAAAAGTTTTGTGAGAAAAAACACTTTGTTTATAATCGCAACGACTATAAGATGATTTTTCGAAATCCTTCCTGGGCTGTGAAACAAATATCTTCTTCACAGAAAAAGAGTTTCTTTGGCTTTAAATCGACGATCAATGTAAGTTTGACGATCGATAACAATATGCTAGTAACTCTTGCCGGATTGATAAAATCAACACGAAAATGGTCGAGGAGCTTGCACTATAAAGTTTTGCCTGTGCATAAGGATGACGGGGTAGATCTAAACGATTTGCGCAAATTACAACTTCCTCTGCCACATCATATGGAACAAATTGGTAATGATGAGATTGTGGTGTATTTGCCAGATTTGGATGCAGAAACATTGCGTCTTGTTAAAGAAGAGTTTTCTGGTCCTAGAGGTATTATGCTGCGTTTTGTAGCTTCCGCGAAAATAGGCGTAGGGGTTGACTCATACAAGGAACAGCAACAATATGAACGCGTTAGGCGCCATACGCAAAAACGCGATGAATACTTTGCTGATTTAAAAAAACAAGGCTATTTGTGGATGAGTGGCAAAGATAAAAAAGACTATCTACTGTGGCTCGACGACCCCTACAACATTATGACGAAAAACTTTAAAGAAGTTCGCTACAATAGTGTGAATAAATCGGTTTTCTTTTCACTAACGAAGGAGTCCGTTACCACCTTCGCGACAATGACCAAACAACACCAACGAGAACAATTGGCTATCATTTCACAGGGTAAAGTAGTTGCTGCTCCCGTGATCCAAAGCCCTATTGTCGAAGGGGAGGGAATTATTATGGGAATGACCCCCGTGGAATGTTATGAATTGGTGAAGTTGATTAAGGCCGGATGGGTTGACTACCTTTTCTCTTTACAACAGGAAAAAATACAAGACAATTTGAAGCTACCCCTTATTGAAGGGGCGTATGCTGAAGTTCACCTTGCGAAAAAAACGTCGCATAGTGTTTTGCAAAAAGTCTGTGAAGAAGTTTCGCAAAAATGTCAGATTACTTCTATTTCTGATAAAGATTATGCTTTGCGTATAGAACTAAGAGATGGGCAAAAGATAGAAGACATTGAGCAGGCTTTGGAAGTACATTCGGATATCACGGTGAAAAAAATAACCTTTTTGACGACGTTGTGTAGTACAGAATCGCAATAGTGGGAAAGAGCAACTGTTCATTGTGTACGGTGTGCGATGCAAATGATGACCCCAAAGCATCACACACCATATAAATTTTATACAGGAAAACAGAGTTATGAATTGCTTTTAATCGCCGTTAGTGATGCGTATTTTGTATACTGTATCTCTTTTAATACGCCAAAAATGTTTCTAAAAATAAAGCATGATTATAGTCGACTATAATCCATGTATTTGAACCCGAAGCTAAGCGCGATCCCCATTCCCCTTTGGCATAAAAAAGTTCTACCTCTTCCCATTGTCCGATAAGCGGAGTAATGGCACAACATGCCGCTAGCGGGTCGTGCAGTTTTTTGTGGCTTCTTTTTTGTAGATATATATCCATTCCCAAGTACATCATATTTAGTGCTTTTGATCTTTTGCGCACAACCCGTACTTGCTTGTGTAGATCTTGGTCATACAATACGCGGTGACAAACGTTTTTTGACACAAAATATCTACGTGGTATTCCCGAATATTCAAGAACAGCTAATGCCGATTTACGGTCGCCATTGAGGTTAAAAGTGGGACATGTTTTTTTCCCTTTGAACTTTTCCATTTGCAGATACTTTGGGACAACCCCTTCTCCGGCAAAACCTCCTTGAGCAACAAGTTTTTTTACTTTTAGTGAATTGTTTTTTATCGCACGTCCCACGTTTTTTAATGCCGCACCAGTTATTAACGTTGTTTTTTCATCACAATTTTCTGCGAGGACTTCGTGTCCTTCGCGCGCATCGCACGAAGGTGGAATGTTCCCATAAGCTCTGTAGTGCCAAGGAGAAACGCAGGTTTTTGGATGGTTGATGTTGTACGCGCCCACCGGAATATCCACTTCAAAACAACTTAAAGCATAGCGCACTACTCCTACCTGCGCTTGCGAACCAGGTGTGACTGTTACCGCACGTAAATCAATACGTGGGTGTCCTAGTAGTAACAGCAATGTCAAAAAATCATCCGGGTCTTGTGTTTCCATATCAAAAACAACTTTTAAAGCTTCCACTGGTCACTCTCTTTCGCTGGTAGATAAATTCAATACGTAGAGTAGAATACCTTAACATATTATCACAAATTTGAAATCTTGCTATATGCAATCTTTGTTGGATGTTTATTTATTGAAGAAGATAAAATTTTACATACGAATATTTAGTGATAAAATACCAGCATTTAAAGCGAACTAATCGACAAAATTCTGATAGATTTCATAGGAGATGTGAGAACTTCGTATTGGCGAAGAAATGCTCACTGTAGACACATGTTTAATAAACATTTTATTATATTTTTGATTCTCGGCGTGTCGTTATGCGCACAAGACAATACCGTCGACCAATTGATCGAAAAATTATCGCAAGGTAGTAAACAACAGAAATATCTCGCGATAAACGAGCTCGGTAATATGGGGGCTGATGCCGCGAAGGCGATCCCTCAATTAATTGAGACTTTGCGTGGTTCTGACTATTTGCTAAAAGTGATGGCAGCAGAGACTTTGGGGAAAATCGGCGAAAAAGCTGTGGAACCATTGGTGGCATTATTTCGTTTACAAGACCAAGAAACACGAGAACACGCTGTGGATGCTACCCAAAGAGTAGGAGATGCGGCGTTTGCTATTGTTGTCAAGCACAAAGCGGATGACAGCTTTCATGTACGTGTTTGCGTTGCGACAACTTTGGCTGTTGTCGGAAAAAACGCAGCCGTTTTACCCGAGCTTTTAAGTATGTTAAAGGATGAACATCTCGAAGTAAAAAAAGCGGTGATCAAGGCCATGGGAAAAAGAAAGTCCAGCGTTGTGCTCCCGCAACTCATCGCACAACTAAGTGATGAAAATAAACAAGTACAACTTTGTACGATTCAGTCGATAGGTGAAATCGGAGAAAACGCAAAAGAAGCCATCGCGCATTTGATTCCATTTTTGGGAGAGGTGGAAACGTTGGATACCACGGGGATTTCTCTTATGCAAATTGGGGATGCCGCTGTTACTCATTTGCAAAAAGCGTTGCGCCACGAAAAACCACAAATTCGCGGCGGTGCGGCGCAGGCAATTGGACGATTTGGAACAAAAGCTCATGTGGCACTTTCCGACTTGGTCGCCGTTCTACACGATGAAAAACCATTCGTACGTATTTCCGCAGCAATTGGCATAAAAAGAATAAAAACAGGAGTGAAAGAGGCCGTACCCGCTTTGGCAAAAAACTTAGCGGACGAAGAGCGCACTGTACGTCAATCTTCTATGGAAGCTTTGGCGGCTATTGGCAAAGAGGCCAAGGGAGCACTTCCTGCTGTTACGCAAAATTTAGGGAAAAGAAGAATCGATTTTCGCATGCAGACTTTGCAAATTTTGAAAACATTGGGAAAAGACGCCATTGATTCTATACCTGCCTTGGTCGAGTCTTTAAACAGTGCACCGACATACGATCGCGAAATTGTCGACGTTCTCGATGCCATTGATCCTCAGTGGCGTGAGAAATACAAAAACCAAGTTCCCATCGTTTTCACCGAAGGCATAAGTCTCGAAATCTCGTGTAGTCAATCCTCCCCAAATCGCATTGCCGTTACCATTACCGTGACAAATCTCGGAAGTTCAGATCTTACGAACATCCTATTAAACGCACAAGTGACCGAGAAAGACACGGCGATAATTTCTGCGCAAGATAATACCGAAATCTCAGGAAATGTTGCCATATGGAAATTGGACTCTCTTGCCGGAGAACAGACAAAAAAATACCATATGACAATTTCTTATAAAGGCAAGTATAATTGTGCTGCAAACGTAAGCACAAAACAAGGCGTAAAAGATACAGCAGAGTGTCGTAATTTACCCTTCGATGATTTTTAAAACGCATACCAAAAACATAACTTTGACAAAGTGCGTTGTAGGGGCGGACCTAGTGTCCGCCCGTTCTCCCAAACATATACGATCAACATTTCCAAATTCAAACCAATATATCCAATCAACAGGAATTATGACGATCAAATTTATGCGCGACAACAATCGGTTGGTAATAACCACTTTCTTCCGGCATATACCAACGAATATTACGAAAACCGATTTTCTCTAGTAAATCACTCAATTCACCACGGCGATAAGCGCGGTATGTCGAAGGAAAGCACTTTGTTTCCCAATGTGTTTCTTGTTTTTGCAAAATAAATAATTGAAAATTATAAATGTTCGTTTGTGGTTGCCACTCCCAGGTTTGAAAAGTAATGCGTTGCCCAAATTCATCATCGATGTTTCGTGGCAATGTACTTTGCGGACGGTTTTCTAATATGGCATCGTAATCGCGAATGGAAAAGATAAACGTACCTGACGGACGTAAACACTCATATATGTTGCGAAAAGCGCAAAGTACATCTCTTTCTATAAGCAAATGTGGGATGGCATTGTCGAAAGCAACGACCATATCATAATGTCTATCGGTATTTTTTCGTAAATGACGCATGTCAGAGACAAAAAACGAAATGTCGATGGCAAACTGTTGTGCATTCTTTCGGGCTTTGGCAATGGATTGTGGGCTTAAATCGCAAGCATGTACATCATGACCCATTTGCGCCAATCCAATGGCCTGTGTTCCCACACCACACGTACAATCAAGTAACAACATATTTTTTGGTAGAGAAATGGCATCAAAAAATGTTTGAAGCTGTTCACGTTGCCTAACCACTGCCTGCTGCCAGTTATTGGCAATGAGATGATAATGTTCCGCTAAATTATCGTAAAATAGTTTTGGGCTTTCTTGAGGAGTTTCCATTGTGCCAATTCCTTGTGAAATTATATAGTCTGGACATGGATCTGCGAGTCTTTTATGTAGAAAGCTTGACACATATGCGCTTTTGCACATATGACAACAAAAGTGCAACATTCTTCATTGACAACACGCTTCATTATAGAAAGTTTTTCGCTACAAAAGCCAACAACAAAAAATCCTAGTCGTCAAGATCATCTTCCTCGTTCCCTTCGTCGAGATCACCCTCTTCGTCGATATTCTCGTCTAACCACTCATGTTCTTCGTCGATTTCGATGTTGTTGGAGTCATCGTAGTTTTGTTCTTGCATTTCGTCCGGGTCTATATCTG
Organism: Candidatus Uabimicrobium amorphum; assembly: GCF_009002475.1. Classification (GTDB taxonomy): domain Bacteria; phylum Planctomycetota; class Uabimicrobiia; order Uabimicrobiales; family Uabimicrobiaceae; genus Uabimicrobium; species Uabimicrobium amorphum. Next base: position 4,162,595 of record NZ_AP019860.1, on the reverse strand, counting down.
ACGTATCGGTGTAACTAGAGTGAAGCAAGTCGTCGGCGTCGTCTTCTTCAAAATCACTGGCTTCGTCACCGCCATCGAATAAATCGCTGTCCACATATACATCTTCACCAATAGAACTATCACTTTGGTAAACAATGTTTCGCGAATTTGTATTTACTTTTCTCGCTTTTTCTTTACCGCTGCGCATTTTCGCCAACCATTCATCTACTTGTGCAATTTGTGGATTTTGGTGTTCTATTACCTGCTCAGAGATCGCTTCGGTTGCACATGAATGCAGAAGTTTTTCCCACAGTTTGCTGAACAGAAAATTAGATCCATATATGTCTGCCTGGTTGAGCTTGCCATTGATGGCGAAAATAAAACCAACACTATCCGATTTTTCGGAGGCTAGATGCCGCAATGCTTCCATGTATTGCTGCGTTTTCTCTTTTAGTTTTTTATTTTCCAGCGTTAATTGCATACTCGTTTGTGAAACATTGGATTGTACATTGGTATTCAAATTTTTTGACAATTTGCTTTGCGCTGTACGCACTTGATTCCAAACCTGCTGTTGATTTTGCGCATACTTCACCGCGAGTTTGAGTTTTTTGCTCGCCACTTGATACTTGTTGCTACTAAATTGATCTAATTTTTCACCGGCACGCTTACTCCAACGACCCGACTCCACACAAAAAGAACGCACACTTTTTTTTCCGGTCTTTGGTAGAAGAACCATATCGTTGGCAATGGTTCTATCTTGTTTGCCACCCTTGACAATGTCACCCGCATGTAAATAAATGGCCGTGTCTGCTGTTAAATTTTCCACCGATAGCTGGCTGACAGTACCGGTTTCATAAACTTTTATTTTTTCTGAGGCCATGGCTTCATCTAAGGTGATGATATTCTTCGTTTTGATTTTGTCTTCTCCGTGTAGAAGGTAAATACACAAGTTTTCATACATGTAGGGACCCGAAATTTGGTATTTACTTTTCTTTGACGGAGCAGGACTTGTTGTTTCTGTTACCTCCATCGTCGGAAGTGGTGCGTCACTTTGCTCTAAACTGTTTACCTCGAAACTTTGTGCAGGAGCACTATTCGATAATAGATTTTTTTCTTCCTCTAAATTTTCACGGTGATTTTCGTGTGTTACTTCGTTTTCTGTGGCCTCTTTTTTTGACTCTTCACCTTTGTTTTTCTGTGGGACGCTTACGATTGCTTTTTCCGTTTTATTTTGACTTGTTTGCAGAAGGGCCTCGTTATTTTTACTGTTGGTACAACAACACAATATTGCGAATATAACAAAAAGTATGTAATGTCTCATAGCATCTCCTTTACTTTTCAGGAATTGTTTTGTTTTTATTTTAGAAAAGTAATTTCATCAAAATGTCATGAAACGGTAATTTTTACGTAATAATTTCATTTTTTGTCTGTTACATTGCGATTTTTCTTTTTAAAACGGGCGTTTGGTAATATTTGATAGTATAGTATAAAAGTAGTAAGTTATCCATAACTATTGCACAAATTTGCACAATAATACAATAAACGGGCACGTTTTGGCCCCTAGCTTTTTTTTCCTAAACATACGGGGGTGCTATGGCACACAAGAAAAATAACAAGTGGATTGGCTCAATAACTCTGGCCGGTAAAAGATATCGCAAAACATTCTCCGCCAAAAAGTATGCGCAACTTTGGGAGGTGTTTCCGCGAAGTAATCCTCATCAATATCTTTTATCTCATCAAATACATTTGTCTGTGCGGACGAAATACTTTCTTTAATCGCATCGATGCACGATTTATCTTTGGACGTGTTGATCGCACACAACCAGTCGTCTATCTTTTCATACTCCGGATCCCACGAGATTATCTTGGGGATTGCGCGACGTTTCCACAGCCACAACCAAAGAGAGAGTAATTGTTTCTCCAGGTCTGGTTTTCGTATCTCCGGCCGATCAAATGCAATGTAAACTTCACGCCCCTTTAGTGTGATCTGTTTCCACTCCGGACAGTTTTTCCACTGTGTGATACCACTGGATCCCAGAGAGAGATATTGTTGCCCTGCGAATTGCGAAACACAGGCAGTTTTCTTTTCACCTTCATTGAAGATAATCGGAATGTGGTTTTTGCGTAGCTTTTTCTCATCGCTTTTTAGGTAATAGAGATGCGTCGAGCTACCCTTCGCGCACAGATATTTCGCATCATCTATCGCCGGGTAGAGTCGCACTCTTGTGTAATCATCACATGGATACGGAAAAGCCAAAATATCACTACACACTTGCGATAAGCAACTTTTCTTGCGCTTGGCATAGCCAAGGTTGTTCTTGAGCCACTCCACACGATCTTTTCCTGGGGGAAGAGAGTAACATCCCATCCCGCGGATTGTATCTTCATTAAGGGCGGATCTTTGTAAATCTTGTAGAGCAACTGCATTAATGTTTTCCATGCCGCCCCCTTTCCCAAAAAACTTGTATTTTTTTACTAGAATTTACCATCATTCTACCCTATAATTTTATTACTAGAATTTAAACCGAGCCCGTGGGTGTTCCAGCACCTGCGGGTTTTTTTGTGTCTAAATGTCCCCTGAGAAATTCCCAGGGACTGATAAAAAGAAAAACCGTATAATATCCGTAAATTCTAAAAGAAAAATCTACGTTTTGTCGTTATAATAACTTTGTGATTACAGCTGTTTTGTTGACGCGAAAACGGTTTCGCCTTCTTTTGTGGTTATTTTTAGATCAATTTCGACCTGGTGGTATAGAACAGAACTGATTTTTTGCTGCAAGTCATATATATTGATCTCCGCGAACATAAGAAACGCAAGGCCCATTGCGCTATGTTTGCGATACGTTTCTCGACATATGCCACAGCCGAGTTTGTCATAAAGTACTCCGGAGCTAATCTGGTTTGCTTCGGATTTACAAGTCGGACAAAGTTTCTTTTCTGTATTAACTTGAGGTAGGGTAGTCACAGTTTTGGCCTTTCTAGTCCTGGCAATTTAGGACTTTTTTATGTTACACTAAGATTAGACTACGACGTTTTGAAAAGCACCACCATGCGGCCTCTTGAATCCCCATTCGTTTCGGTCCGTTATTCGGTGTTATCAAAAAGAAATACTTGCTATTCTTTTGTAGTCTGACATTTTTGCAATGGATGCATCCGCAAGGGTGCATCTTCTCCAAATACTCTCGGAGTTCTCGGTAACTCATTCTCGCACGATCCATACTTCCTCCGTGTACTTGTTTTCGCTTATGTGTTTTGGGCAATAAAATTCATAGTCATCTCCCACACTATCCGCGGTTGTTTCCACTGGGGTCCCACAATCATTACACGGAACCAAACTCATGCGATCCATCCAATCTTGAATTTGTTTGCTATACGACACTTTTACTCCTTTCCGATATTTTTGATGTGCGCGTCGAGGTCCTTGCGCATTTCTCTTTTGATAAACTTGAAATGCTCTCTGAGCATCTTCTTGCACTCGCTACTACTTACTCCGTTTTTCTCGCAGAAATACAGAATATCCCACATCTGAACTGCTATTCCCGATTGAGCTATTGTTGGAGCGTGTTGTTTTTGGTTAAAGTCGCACCTCGCTTTCTATAATCCACGTAAGAAGTTTTCTACTGCAATAAAAGTGAATCTCTTTTTCGCCGCTGGGTATTTCGCCCGGATCGCCCCCTCTTTCTCTAGACGTTTTATTGTTCGGACGTTTTTATCGGACATCATTGCCACATCCTCATAGGAGAACATCTGGCGTGTTAAGTCCGGGCGCGTTAGGTGTTTTTTTAGCGCGTCAACCTCTTGACGCAATTGGTTGTTTTCCGCTTTTAATTCGACTATTGCGTTAGTTAGCTGTTGCTGATTCATTTTGCCACCACAGCCTCCATGAATTCACTGCTCAATATATTCATTCCAAGTATGGACTCTAACTTTGTTAAATTTTCCATACTTGGACACATTAAACCCCTCTCCCACTTAAAAATTGTTGTTGGGGAACAACTCATTTTTTTAGATAAAACTAATCTGGTCATCTCTTTTTCTATACGCATCTTTTGAATTATTTTACCCATTCTCTTTTTATTCATAAGTCCCTCCAGTTATCACTTTAATACCTCTATGGTATAAATATACCCTTGGGTAATAAAAAAAGCAAATTTAAAATAACTTAGTGTTATAAAAATAACTGTAGGTTGTCGCAAACGATAACAAATGCTATCATTTGTATATGAATTAAGGAGATCTACATGGATGTTGGTGAGATAATTAACACTGGAATGAAAAGAAAGGGGTTATCGCAGCGAGAACTTGCTGAACAATTAGATGTCAGTCAACCAAATGTTGCAAAATGGGTTTCTGGCAAAATGATGCCCCGCGCAGATAAATTGATAGAGATAATAAAAATACTAGATTTATATGATGACTTTTTCCCGGAGAAAAAGTTGTTTAAGGCAAACGAAACGTTAGAAAATAACAAGAACGAAAATTTTCTGACATACACAAATATGGATCAAATACAAAAGTTTCTGGAGCAAATATTAGAGATAAAAGACTTAAAAGACCGAATAATTGAGCTAGAGAACAAAATAGAAAAACAAGCCACATAACTCCCTCAAAAACAATCTGCCATAAACTTACTATTAACCTACGATTTTTAACCAATGAACTCCTCTCTCAAAATCAACTAACAAATTCATACGATCATGTAATTTAGTCCGACAAAAAATGTTGTCTGCCAAAATTAAACTTCACATTTGTTTCACTTAATTTTATTAACTTCTTGGTTTCTTAATTGATTGAACCATTTTTCAATGTGAAGCTCTATAATCGAGCGAATTTCTTTCTCGTCGAGAATCAATTTTCTAAAATCTTGCCAATTAACTATATAATTTAATTTCTTTTTGTTGTAAAAAATAGTAATTGCAGCTTTTACTTCACATTCTTCGTATTGTATTGTTTTTACAAAAACAATTTTAATCACCTTCCTAAGGATAACTTGAGTGTGTAGAGTTAGGACCAAATTATCATTATCTTCTTTTACTTCTCTAATATGACCAAGGGCTTGTAGAGTAACTCCTGTTTTACTTGTTTGTTTACCAAATATGGAAAGTATCTGATTTTTTTGCTCTATAGCTGTTTTTATTGGTTGCCAATACATTTTTTCATTAGGCGTAAGAATCCATATTGCCGATATCACAGCAATATGGAGGATAACAAAAGTACAGAGTTGCAATACAGTTTGTAGAGAGATACTTTTTCTACAATAGTAGTAAGGATCAATACCTATATGTTTGGCAATATTTGGTAAATCATTATCTCTTACTCCAACAATAATCGGTTCATCACTGTGCTCATAATTAATACTTTGTATAGTATGTATTTTTTTTTGTAATTCGTGTGCTAAGAGTATAGCATGCTCTTCTAGAATAATAAGAGCTTTTGCCTTTGCCATAACTGCAACTTTATATTTTTGTAATAGCGAATCTTTTACAATAGAAATATCACAATACGATGTTATTCTTGCATTGAGAAAAGGTATGGCACCTGGAGGATGCCTCACTGCAGCACTGAAGAGCAGCAATGGAGCATTTTCTGAGTGATTACGTTGAAATACTGCTAAAATTAATGCTAGATGCATAGAGTCACCATCATCGTGGATCATTCCAGCACGTACAATACTTTGACGTTGATCGTCAGATTCAATTAATGTGCCATAGACTCCACGACTACAATAATTGAGAATTCTTGCCCCTGCAGGATTTACGATTTTATAAGTATTAGTTTTGTTACGTATGTACTTAAATCCTTTATGGACACATGGATGTAATATAACAGCCGTACTTTTATTGTGCTGTGGATCAGCACTAGCACAAGGATAACCAATACGGTATTTGGGAACAGTTGAGTGACGTCGAAATAGCTGAGATATTGCTTTCCTCGCAGACCATTTTTTTAGATTTTCTTTTTTTAAGTTAGCTTTTCTGTTATTTTTTTCTTTAAGGTTTTCTTCTTGGAAATACGCTCCAAGAACATTCGTTCCTGTAAGATCTGCCCCTGCAAGATCTACCCCTGTAAGATCTACCCCCGTAAGGTTTGCTTTTGTAAGATCTACCCCTGTAAGATCTACCCCCGTAAGGTTTGCTTTTGTAAGATCTACCTCTGTAAGATCTACCCCCGTAAGGTATGCTTTTGTAAGATCTACCTCTGTAAGATCTACCTCTGTAAGGTTGGCTTTTGTAAGGTTTGCTCCTGTAAGATCTACCTCCGTAAGTTTTGCCCATGTAAGGTTTGCTCTTGCAAGGTTAGCTTTTGTAAGGTTTGCTCCTGTAAGATCTACCTTTGTAAGGTTTGCCCATGTAAGATCTACCTCTGTAAGGTTTGCCCATGTAAGATCTACCTCTGTAAGGTTTGCCCATGTAAGGTTTGCTCTTGCAAGGTTGGCTTCTGTAAGGTTTGCTCCTATAATATCTGCCCCTGTAAGGCTTGCTCTTGCAAGGTTGGCTTCTGTAAGGTTTGCTCCTGTAAGATCTAACTCTGTAATAAGGTTTGCTTCTGTAATCTTTGCCCCTGTAAGTCTTGCTCTTGCAAGGTTGGCTTTTGTAAGGTTTGCTCCTGTAATCTTTGCCCCTGTAAGGTTTGCCCCTGTAAGATCTGCTTCTGTAAGATTTGCTCCTGTAAGATCTAACTCTGTAATAAGGTTTGCTTCTGTAATCTTTGCCCCTGTAAGTCTTGCTCTTGCAAGGTTGGCTTTTGTAAGGTTTGCTCCTGTAATCTTTGCCCCTGTAAGATCTGCTTCTGTAAGATTTGCTCCTGTAAGATTTGCTCCTGTAAGATTTGCTCCTGTAAGATTTGCTCCTTCAAGATTAGCTCCCTCAAGATTGGCTGCCTTAAGATTAGCTCCTTCAAGATTAGCTTGATAAAATCCAACTCCTTTGAGATATGCTTTTTCTAAGTTTACCTCTTTAAGGAACAAATTTTCTTTTTTATTCTTATTTTTTAAGATGAGGACATGCCGAGCCCGAGCTTCAATTACTTTGGTAACTACAAATTTTTTGCGCATTTCAAAATCACTATTCCAAATTTTTTGCCATTTATCCATTTCCTGTATGGATAACTCTCTGCGTAGAGCTTTGTGGAATAGTTCATTCTTCACATTATTCATTGTATCCTATACCCTTAGAAAATTTTATGTAGAACATATCACTTACTCTACTAACATATCCTCTAACTGTTGACTCTTGTATGTTTAAACAATGAGCAATATTTTTTGAATCCCACTTGGCTAGATGAAGGAGATATGCTGCATTTTGCTTTGTTTGATTTTTACTAAAATAATTGATTATTTCGTCATCCACTCTGATCTCCAGTTAATATCTATGACGCTTGAATGTTGAAATGCCCCCTTTTTAACCCTTTGATATTTAATAGTTTATGTGGCTACAGCGGAAGTAAGCGTTATTTTTTTTGGTATAGGGGAGGGGGAGAGTAGAAACTCCTTACAGAATCTACTATAAGAATCGTTGTTAATTTTAGAATGATTTTTATGCTAAATTAAAACTGTAATCCAAGTAATATCATCTAAAAAGGAGTTCCAAATGCAAAATTTTATTTTGATAGTATGTGCAGTCTTAAACACAATATGTAAGGTCGTTGAGACAGCTAAAAAAATAAACAAAAATAAAACTGCTAAAGAAGTAAAAATTAAGTAATAGCAGTTGCCTTTACGCAACGCAACCCCCATTGCGTTGCATACTCTATTATAAAATATTTGTCTAAGACTTGCAAATTTCTACATACTGATAAACGATCTATCTTTTTGAAAAAAACCACTTGAGCAACAATTTTTACAAGTAAAACAAAATATATTCTTGCAAAGGTCTGAAATTACAAGTATAAATAAAAAAAGAGGGGTTTTCCCCTCTTCCAATATCACTAATTAGTTACTTAGGTAAAAAAATCTAGTAACCATTCCAAAAAATCTTTGATCATTTGCCAAAGACCTTTTCGGAACCTCTCATCAGTTATATCTGCCATATAGCCCGGTAGAGGTTCCGGTACTTCAAGAAATTTGTGATTTTCCTGTTCGCGAACAGGTTTCACTATTTCTTGGTTATGAACTTCATTTTTGTTGTTCATAACAGTTTCCCCTAAAAACAGGAGGCTTCTGACTCGCTTTTATCCCCAATAACACAAAGGGAAGTTTGTCTACCTGTATGGGGCTGACTACTAAAACCACTTTAGACATGGTGTAGTGCCCATCTACCCTTTTTTAAAGATAGATAGCTTGTTTTAGGAGTTGCTATATGGTTTTCTTAAAATACAGTATTGATGCTTGAAATTCAATATTGTTGTTTAAAACAATATATTTATGCTTTAAATAAAACATTTATTTCTTTATCGTTCTTTTTATCAAGAACTGTTAGAATATCTTCCTCTGTGAATCTATCTAGGTAGCTAACTAACTTAATACAACCTTTTATCGTTGTAGCTGTTTTATCTGACCCTATTCTTTCCCCTAACTTATCTATATAGTCTAGCATTTTTTCATCCATGGCTAAAGTTACGTTTTTAGTTTTTCTTTTCTCTTTCATTCAATTTTCCTTAAAGTTAGGTGCTTTCTTCCTAAATATACATCTAAAAGATTAATTTGTCAATTTTTTATTTGAAAATAAGTTAAAAATAAGTTAATAATAAGTTTGTAATAAGTTGAATATAGCTTGGAATAAGTTAAGTATAAGTTTGAGATAAGTTGGTGGTGAAGTGAGGTAAGATTAAGAATAGGTTAATGATAAGCTAAGGTAAGTGAATGATCACTTGGTAGTTAAGAAAAGTGTTAACGATTCTATTCATTTCAAAGTCTATAGGAGAATAGAGAATGCTACAAATAAGAAAAGTTGAAATATTTGAATATAGAGTTCTTCAAAATGTAAATGTAGAGTTTGAAGAAGATAGTGATCCTCAAATTTTTCCTATTGCAAGTAATAACGGTGGGGGAAAAAGTACTTTTATACAACTAATATTTGCGGTATTAACTGTTGGTAATCAAAAAGATTATAATTTACTCTCAAATATGATGTCGCATGTAGACGAATTCTCAATGAGAATAGAATTACAATACCTAAAAGGGAGTATTACTTTATTAATTAAAAAAAATAACGCCTCTAAAATATTGAGTCTCTATTCTAACAAAGAAGATTGTATTGACGCTTTAAAAAGTCGTTTAAAAGATACAGCGACTGTTAAGAATCCTAAATTACAATACAATTCACTTGATGGAGGTTCTTATCGAGGAACTAGGGAACTAATTTGTCAGAGAATAAGAGAAGATATACGTAAATTAGAAGAAGAACAACTTATTCTTGAAAAAAAATCCCAATCTTAAAAAGGGATCGAGAGGTTTTTGTTCAAGATACCATCATCAAAATAGAGTCTTCTATAATATACAATCCAGAGATATTGCTTTATGAGATATCTCAAAATGTATTTATGATAGGGGCTCCTTCTGAAATATATTTGTTCTTAAATCAAGAAGATAGGGAATTAGCTCTCCAGGTAGATAACTTTAAATATTATCAAGTGATATGCTCCTTAAAAAATAATTTCGACAATTTTATGACATATGACATGATGGGGGCGGAAATTTTGATCAAAGCTATATATAAATTTCAAGATCTTGATTTTGAGATGAAGATGAAAACAGGAAAATACGGAGATCATATAGATCGTTTACTAGGAGATTTGGATTCTTTACTCCAGAATAAAAGAATACGTCCAAATGAAGATCGATCTGCACTAGTTTTTTTAGATTTGCAAGGAAAAAAACTAGACGTATCATGTTTAAGTAAAGGAGAAGTGAAGCAATTAGCTGTGTATATTTGGCTAAAATATATTGTTTCTGAAAATTCAATAGTTCTTATAGATGAACTAGAAACTCATCTGCACCCTGATTGGCAATCGGATATTCCTAAAAACTTAGAAAAATGGGGACCATCAAATCAATATATTATTTCTACACACTCGTACGATTTGTGTGATTCTCTTCCACCGTCAAATATAAAAGAACTTGGAGTAAAACTTAGGTCTAGCAAAAAGGGAGACTAACTATGACAAATATGTCTATAGAAAAGTTATCTGATTTTATCCTCGCTAATGCTAGAAGTCGGTTTAAAGATAAAGTAGTTATACTTTGTGAGGGAAGGACCAACTTATCCGATAGGAGTAATCCAAGTACTGTTGCGAAAAGAAGAAAACTTGCAGATGCAACATTTTTTAAACGTTGTGTGCCAAGTTATTGGACATACAAAAAACCACAGTTCATCGGTTGCGGAACGAGAGAATCTACAATTGGTACTTTTTTTAGCTTAAGAAAGCTCATTAGTGAAAAAACAGATACATTTATAAACCCCGATAAGCTTTTTGCTATTGTGGATCCAGATGTGCAGTCTACAAAAATTGAAGAAGATTACCATCATTCGAACACTAATGAAATTTATAATGATCTTTATTACGAAGGTGTCCTTAATGGGCAAAAGATTCAATCTAATCGCATTTTAACATTGGGTCTAGCTGTGCGCGAAAATTATTTTTTCGAACCTGATTTGGTAAAAGAAAGAATAAAGAAGTTTAACCCTTCTATTTGTTACAAATATGCCATTGAACGAATAAATTCCGACAATGATATTGTCTGTGAAAAAAAGAAAATAAAAGAAGAGGTTTTTAGAAGAGTTTCACATGTGGAAAACATAAAGCTCGATTGTGGAAGAGATGAACTTTGCCAAAGTTACAAAGATATCTTAGGATATAATCCCAAAAATCCTAAAAGAGACCAAAGATTAGTAATAATGAGTATGCTGGGGTTTATAAAGTTGAAAAAACACTGGGAGAATATTGATTTTAAGGGAAAAAACAATCACTCAAATAGAATAATAAGAAATAATACTCAACTATCGATTGCTAATTACTATTCTGATAACCAACTAGAAGAATACCACTTTACGATTTTGTTTCGGGAGTTATATAAGATAGAGTTTGGTTGTTACCCTGAAGGATAGCGATAATTTATTTAAAATTTAGATTGTACCTATTATAGTAACTCTTTCGCCATTATACGTGTTAGTTCTAGTTTTAAAAGTTTACCGGGAACGAGCACTACACCCTGGGATTTAGAGCCGTTATTTTTTTTAGATTTAAACCCTTATTCTTCATTTTAATTTCAAAAGTTGTCATTGTGTTGTTTTGTGGGCAGAATATCGTTCGGGAATATATGCCACAGCACTTTTATTTTCTGTACAATAGTTGGAATGTTGCATTTGATCACGGCTTTTGTATAGATATTATGGGACTCGTATTCGATATTGCGAGCCGTTATAGGTGTGTCGTTAATAAAAATACTATTCAGATTTGTATAAAACTGTGAAAACTGTGTATAATTGGTGTAGCTTTTTCTTTTACCATAAACAATATTATCGTACACTACTTTTGAAAAATAGATGTTTTGTACAATAGAGTTATTGGTAACGTTAATTACGATGCGAATCTGAAAATGAGAGGTATCTATGTGTACAAGGTGCAAAAGCAAAACAATATGGTAGATGCTTGCCCAAATAGGAAGTCTAGTAATTACAAACATAGAGGCGCAGGTAGGTTAAATAAAATAGCCTCCCTGTGCCTAACTATAGTTGGGTGTTACTAAAACTGGACTTTACAGGAGGGTAATAAATGCATGCCTATTACATAGCCGCCGTATGTACAATAATATGTACTATATTGTATGTTATTGAACTTATTTTTCTAAGATAATCTAGCTAACAAATGAGTCACAATCCTACCCGATTGTGGCTTTTTTTCAATTTGGCGACTCAATATTACTTCCCAAGTTGTCCAGTTATCAGTAGAATACTACATTTTTGAAAAATATCAAATTTTTTTTATTGTAAATAAATCTTGTGTAAATCTCTCTAGCCAAGAAATAAAGCTATTTGAGAGTATTTACGTTAATACTAATTAACACGTTGTAATACAATCTTTTCTCATTCTGTTAACTATCACTTTGTGTAAACAAAAGCGTACCTCTAAACAAAAAACGACACTTCCATAACTAGATCTGTGTGGGGTAGTAATTTTCTACTAAAGGTAGCGTTTAATTACTCAAACTTGCGGATTTTAAACGGCATTTTTTACAATCAAATATCATGTCGCGGCCTCTAAGTGGCCTCCGAGAATACACAACCAAAAAATATTGATATAAGTTATTTACTTTAAAAGGCTTATGGTTTCCATATTTTTATGACATAAAACAGTAATGTTTTTGTACTTTTTTTATCATCGCTTGATGATAAATAAATTTGTAAGTTATTTACTTATAGTGTTTTGCGAGATGGTGTTTGTCGTCATGGTTTTATAGTAGTCATCATAACTAACGATTTATTTGTCCACCATATGCCTATTAAACATTTTTTCGAAAGCTTTGCGTTGTAACCCTCTTCCTATAAATACAAGTTTTCCCTCCCTGTTATCGTTGGGTTCCCAAGGAGTACCGTCAGTAGCAACGAAAGCACTTCTCGCCGATTGCAGAATGACGCGATTAGGGTAATTGGGGATGGCGATAAATCCCTTCACGCGATAAACTTGATCTCTATACAAATGTACAATGCGATTGAGATCTAATTGTAGACTTTCCAAGTTAAGAGGATGCGGAAATGAAATGGTAAAACTAGTGATTTTATGGCTATTGTTTTCTCCCTCCGCAGTTTCGTGAAAATGTGGAGGTTTATCGATGATTTTTTCGACAGACGCAGGTTTTATGGTTCCCGTTTGGAGAATGTCTTCTATCGGAAACACACCTTTTTCTCCGCTGTGTACCACAGCATTTGGATTAATACCCTCTAATAGTGATTCTACTCTTGCAAGGTCATTGGCCGTGACCATATCTACTTTATTGATAAGTAGCACATCGGCAAGCGCAATTTGCCTGAGGGCTTCATCCGCCTCTTTTAACCAACCCTCTACTTGTCCCGCATCCACAAGGGAAATCACTTGTTGCAGTTCAAAGACTTTTTCCACAGCGGCATTTTCCAGAAACACTTGGATAATGGAACTTGGATCGGCAATGCCTGTTGTTTCGATGATTAACCGATCGTACTCATCTGTTTTTTGACTAGCTTCCCTTAGTATATCCAATAAACCATCCGCCAACGAGCAGCAAAGGCAACCCGCACTTAATTCGACCACTTCCTCAACGCCATCTATTACCAAAGCGCCATCGACATTCACCGCACCACACTCGTTTTCAACAACAAAAATGCGTTCAGGTAATCGTTCCCTAATGAAGTGATTTAAGAAGGTTGTTTTTCCACTGCCTAAAAAACCAGTAATGATATGTACAGGTGTTCGTTTCATAATTTACTCCTAATCTCTTGATGCCTTTTACACCGTGACCGTGACCCTCAATACCATTGACTTAAGCGCAAACACCTTTTAATAATAAACTTACCTTGTCCTGTCATCCCTGACTTGATCAGGGACCCAGGCGCTTTCAAGTCGAATTTATATTGCTAGTTTCCCGCTTTCGCGGGAATGACATGAATTTGTAAGTCTTTTATTAAATAACTTATTTTTTAAGTCAATGGCATTGAGCCCTGAATGTAATCGTAACCGATTCTAATGAGTAATCGCCAAAGAAATATCCCCGATATGCTTGCGAAGCATACACATTTCCTCTTCAAGCAATTCTTCATTTTGCTGCACCAATGTCGCGCTCACTTCCTCGCGAATAAACTCAAAAAACATACGTCGCCCACGCGAAAGTTGTTTATTGATATTATTCTCTGCCTTGGTGACCGCAGCGCCATCTTGCGCTTGTTGCGGATCTAAAATTTTGAGTTGTAATGCGATTTCTTTTGATGACAATGGTGGTTGCGAAAAGTATTTTTTCTTGAATAAATGGTAGATTTTTTTTTCGTAAGCCTTTAATCTACTAAGAGCGCGATTGACTAATACATTAACATACTCTACTTCGTATTTATCGTATATCTGTGGAGCATTGTCTTCTTTTAGGGAAAAATCGTGGTCGAATGTTGGTGTTTGTGACGCCTGCTTTCCCAGATAGTCATTGGCAAACCTCCAAGCAATTGTATACAAAAATGTGCGTAATTTCCCTTTGTTTTGGTCGACGTTTGTAAAAATTTTTTGTCGGCGTTCGAGCAAATACAAATAAAATTCCGCCAGCATTTCCTCGGTATTCTCATGGTGGTTACGCGAATTTTGTGTATGAAAATCTCTAAGTCGTTTACTAAATAATATCAACAATGGTTTTTCGAAACGCTTTAAAATATTGTTTAAAGCCGCTTGTTTTTCAGGGGAGTCTAAGTCGGTAGCTGCTGCTTTGTGTATTTCCGACCACTGTGTTTCGTCATACATAAAAAAATTCCAAAAGTTTTGTCAGGTTTACAAATATTTACCAATAAGAAAGTAAAAGCATTCGTTCGAGCGAGTTTTGTGGTGAACTTATGTGACTTTTTTGCGCTGCAAAAACGTTAGAACTATTTTAAAGGAGATATTACATGAATAGAATTATTTTATTATTTTTTTGCTTTCTTAGTGTGAATTTTGCGCAAGATTTCTTGAGCAAAGCGGAAAAAAGAATTCACGATAAATTGAACAGTGTGGAAGTTACTTTGGATTTTACGGAAACTCCCTTTGCCGATGTGATTCGCTTTATACGGCTTACTTCGGAAATCAATATTGTCGTTGATCGAAGAGTAACAAAACGTTTGGAGAAAGAAGGCACAAGAGTTACCTTGTCGGTAGAGGAGTTAAAGTTAAGAACAGCTCTCGATTTATTGTGTCAGTTTTACAATTTAAAAGCTATTTTTCGCAGCGATGTTTTGTTTATTCTCGACGCTGAACGTGTGACAGGAAGAGCGTTTGTCAAAACTTATGATATTCGCAATTTGTGTTTTCCCTCTCGCCCTATATCAGACAACAAACAGACTCAAGTTGTTTTTCGTGAACTTCCAGATACATCCGAACGTTTGAAAAATATTATCGTATCGGTAATTGAGCCCAATTCGTGGAAGGATGGCAATCGCATCCATATAAACAATGGTTTATTGATTGTTAAGAATAAAGCGCGTGCGCACCGCAAGATTTCTTCTCTATTAAAACGTTTAGGAGAATCGCACGACGCGATCTCTATGGTTGTTTCTCTTTATATTGTTGATAACTACGATATGAAACGAAAATACTACTCTACGCGAACTTTATTGCATCGCTGCAAAATTTCGGGTGTAGAAAATACCGTATCATGTCTTTCTACAAATAAAAACAATGTCAATTTTTCGATGGCGTTACTTCCTTGTGTCTTCCAAAAAAAGGGAATAAAAATATACAGTGATGTTGTCTTTCAATATTCCACAAGAGAATATCGAGACCAAGGTGTGGCATTAGTGGTAAACGGTAAAGAGAGTGTACTCAGTGTTCTACCAACGCCTGATGAGGGAAAAACGTTGATGATTTGTGCTCGGGTAGTGTCGCACTCATTAAAAAAAGAAGCGCAACGTCCTAATGAGGATGTAGACTCGCGTAAGGTCGAATATCAATTGCATAATGAGAGAATGACAATAAATTTTAGCGAGGCACCTCTGTTTGAAGTTATTGATTTTTTAAGAACGACGACAGGTATTAATATCATTATCTCGCCTGAGGCAATTGAGTACAATTCGCTATGTGAAATAGCGGTAAAAAGGTTGCGTGTATCTTCGATACTTGAACTTATACTTGCGGGTAGTCACAAGAAAAATGATGTATCGTCTTCTGGTTTAACCTATCGAATCGAAAATGGTGTTATTATCATTGTACCTCAGGATAAAATTTCGAAAACGATGAGAAGTTACTATGTGGGCGACTTGTTGAATTATCGTGAGAAATTAGTGGTAGACAAACAAGAGTTCTTCACGAAGGAAATACACAAAAAAATATTACAATTAGCGAAGGATGCCAAAGACAAAGAAACGCAACAACTTTATCGCAACATGATAGGAGAGATCCATTCTGTTGAAGAAGTGGATGTTAAGAAGGAGCTGCAAAATTTTATCACAGATAAAAATGCATCGCAAGGCTTTGTCGAATTATACGGTGGTCAATTGATTGTCTACGGTGCTTCGGGTTTTCATGAAAATGTAGTCAATACCATAGAATCTCTACGTAAAAGTTTTTCTGGAAATGTTTTTATACAGTGCTCTTTTGGAAAGAGGTATTCCATGGCGCGTGCGGTTCAGAACAAGAGTTTTTTTTCGATAAACACCAAATTTTCTGACGACACAGTGGCACTGAAAATACGCCCTACGATTCATGGAGATCATACATGGTTAGAAATAGAATACAAAACGCCAAATGTGCAAGGAAATGTAATTACCAAAGTCAAAAATGGAAAAGATCATGTTGTTGCAGATGTTGGAGGACAGCAACTACGCGTTACAGTAAGTATTTCCGATCTACTACACGATTACCAGCAATATTTAAAAACGATATTGAAGGACGCGGCACAACAATTTTTAAAGAAAAAAAATCGCAATACGGAATATATTTTTGAAGTATACAAGAGTATGATCGAAGTATTTTCACATGACGAAAGTCAAGAAATACTGCACAAACAAATTATTCCAGTTCTTATCTCACGCTTACCGCAAGAAAAAGTGAGTATGCAATTACGCATTTTACAAATCTTGCAAAAACAAAACGACAGTTCTCCACAAATGGTCACAATGGTAAAAAAATTGTTGGACTCTGCTAAGCCGGAAGTTGTAAGCAATGTAATACCGTTGTTAACACATTATGGTTGGGATTCAGACTATACGCAAGAAATGGTGTCGTTGTTGCTGGGTCTACTACAAAAAGATGCACAACGCAAAAAGGCAATCAAAGCGTTGCAAGAATTACTACCCTCTGCTGATGAGAGCCGTTGGAAAAAAGACGCGATTACTACGGTGATGAAGTATACCAATGAGTGGACAGCAGAGCAGTGGTTTGGTACAAAATATAGCTCAGATTCCGATTCCGAAGATGATGTTTGGGATGATGAAGAGTATGAAGATGATGATTATGAAGACGAAGATGACGATGACGAAGATGACAAAGATGACAAAGATGACAAAGGCGATAAATAAATTCGTATAGATTTTCGTTTTCATATTGGTGCCCTCACCATCGAATTGCAGGTTTCAGCTTTGCTGAAAACTGCATTCTCATGCCTCTCCCACGGGAGAGGCGTAATGCGTTTATTTTTGATCTTGTTGATTTATTTTTGATGGCTTTTTGGGCGGCATTGGTTTTATAGAATTTAGTTCTTTGCCAAAGATGGTGGTATTCATAACAACAAAGGAAAAATATGAGTGAAAACAGCAAATATTCGCTATTATCCTCCTTACAAGATATTTCGTTGAAAAAGCCACAAATCGAATGGGATGAAGCGTCGCGAGTTATCGATAAACGTTACAAAATACTACGTATGCTTGGGCGCGGAGGCCAGGGGATTGTTTGGGAAGTTTACGACGAGGTGACAAAGAGAGAGGTGGCTCTAAAGCAATGTAGTGCTGCGCGTGATCCTCGTTTATTTTTGGAAGAAGTGACTTTGCATGCTAGTTTTCATCATGAATCTATCCCTTCTATTTTTGAGGTACACGAAGGAGATCTTCCTTATTTCACTATGCGCAAAATTGATGGAATAAAACTATCGGAATTTTTACATGCCTTGCACGGTTTGCCAAACGCCAACCCCAAATTGAGAATGATGGTGAACCACATTACATTGCGGGAGTTGATGCATATTTTTTATGATATCTGTCGTGTTGTCTGCCACCTACACGAGAAGAACTATGTTCATCGCGATTTAAAGCCGCAGAATATTCTTATCGATAGTGAATATAAAATTCATTTGATTGATTTTGGTTTGACAACATCGCCTGAAAATGTGAAAGAAATCTGCGGGACGAAAAACTTTGTCGATCCACGATGTTTATTCGAAACAAAAAAATCGAAGCGTATTGATATTTACGCTTTAGGTGTTATCTTGCTGGCCATGACCACATCGCGAAGTTATCGCTCCATAGAAGGGGATCGCTGGGAGTTTTTTCCATATGATACCAATATTGATTTGCGCTTGTCCTTAAAAGATTTCTTGAAACAAATCGAGAGCTTGCGGATTCAATTACCTGCATGTGATAAGTCTTTAAAAAGAGATGTTACCTCAAAGGGGATTGAACGCATTTTCCAACATTGTTTGGGAATTGATCGCCGTGGTTTTTTGTGTTCGCGGACCTTTGTTTATCCTCGGGCGGAAGATTTATGCAAAGATGTGGAAAGTCTTTTGTCGCGCAAAGATGGGATCGCATTTCGCCAACCGCTTGCGACGAAATTGAGTAAACTTTTGCGACAATATCCAAAAAGCGTTACGGCGTTTTTGATATTGATTGTATTTAGTGTTGCGGTAGCAATGTCGATGCGCAGTCAATACTTGCACAGTTATGAGGAAGCGGAACAAGCATTGAGGCAAGATAATCCGTCGCGTGCTTTGGCGGTATACCAGAATTACTCATGGTTTTATACCAGGGAAAAAAAGTGGTTGCAGGAATACATGTTGTTTCAAAAATTGTTAAAGAATGCACGATTTGCTTTTTATAATTCTTATATGATCAAACCTTTTTATGAACGTTTGCCATTTTACGATTATAAAAATATGACGCAAATTTCACGTTTACTGAAATTGTATCAACAAATTCAAGGCGTTACACTCAGTATTGAGCAAAATATTCAATATTGCAACCCGAGTGTAAATTATTTTTTTTACCAACAAAACATCGCTGCACAAAGAAAAGAAATTACCTTTTTAAAACGCATGGCTATTTTTTCAGGGGAGTATATTACTTCTGAAAAAGCGCAGGGAATTCTCGAAGATTTAAATGTAGCGTTTCCCGGTAAGACAAATAAATATTTAGAATTGAGTGTTTACTTTGTGACGCGCAATCAGAAAGCGCTCAAAGCATTTGTTGAAGAAAATCCTTCTCTTTATTGGGGACATGCGGTGCGCGCGATTCAGTTATTGTGCGAAGAAAAATGGAATGAAAGTCAGTCGGTAAGTTTAGCATGTGTGGCTCTTGACCCAAAGCATTTCTTTCCGTATTTGCTCGTGGTACTTTCTTCTATAGAAGACGCAGAAACGGCAAAGAAGTTCTTAGCGAAAATGAATCAATTTAAAGAAAAGAACGCTTATTTTTATCTTCTGCTGGGAGACATTTACTTTTATCACAGTATGTTTGTAAAAGCGCAAGAACAATATTCCGCAGCTTTGAATATAGACCCCAGTGCCAATGCTTACTTTCGTTTGGGGAATGTGCAGTTATCTTTACAAAACTTCACCGCTGCCATTGAAGATTTTTCGTGGGCAATTAGTATTTCACAGCAAGGAAAATTTTATCGGCAGCGTGGTACGGCATATCTAAAAAATGTGGCATACCAAGAAGCCATTGACGATTTTGTGCAAGCAATTGCTCTAGAACCAAACTTATCCGAAGGATATATTGCGAAATCCCTTGTACATCTGGCGCAAAAAAAATATAGTGCGGCCATGCAGGATTTAGGAATGGCTGTAAGAAAAAATCCGCAAAATTGGCGCGGGTATATCTATCGTGCAGATATCTATATTTTACAAGAAAAGCACGACTTAGCGATTGCCGACTTAAATAAGGCGCTCCAGTTACAACCCAACGATGTCGAAATTCGTCGAAAGCGCGCTAGTGTTTATGCGAAACAACAGCAGTACAATTTGGCGATCGCGGATGTGAATGTAGTTCTACAACTCAATGAAAAAGATGTACAGAGTCGAGAGATACGCGGATTATGTTATTTAAAGAAAGGGAATTTTGAGGCCGCATTTCGCGATTTTAACTTTGTGATCAATAATCATAAGTCGCGCGCGTCTACATACAGCCATCGTGGAACAACTTATATGCAACAAAATAGGTATGCTTTGGCGTTAGCGGATTTTGACAATGCAACACAGCTAGATAAAAATTATTTACCTGCATATACTCAGAAAGTAGAAATTTTCGTAAGACTAAAAGAATTTACAAAAGCAATAACCGTATTAGATCGTTTATTAAATATTCAACCAGACTCCAAAAACTTTCGTTATCAAAGAGCGAATGTATATGTACAACAAAATCGCTTAACAGAGGCAATCACCGATCTAAATTTTTTAATAGAAAACAATGCGCAAGATCTCGAAGCGTATTTACAAAGAGGTCTTGTTTATTTAAAGCAAAAAATGTTTGTGGAAGCACTACGCGATTTTCAACACATAACTAAAAACAACTCTGAATCCGAACAAGGGTATTACCTAAGCGGAATAGCTCTTTCACAAATGAAGAAATGGAAAGAGGCGTCCACATCATTTGACAACGCGATTTCTTTAAACGACGCGTATAAAGAGGCGATATTTCACCGTGGAATTGCTTTCTTGAATCTGGGAGTCGTGGAGAAAGCGCACCGTGATTTTTCGAAGGTATTTTATATCGAAAAGTACCGCTCGTCGGCGTATTTTTATTTAGCTTGCGTGTATGCCTTACAGAATAAGAAAATGGAAGCATGCAGTTTATTGGAGGAGTGCTTACGCTCCAAAAGCATAAGTATTGAGCAAGTCCAAAAGGAAGATAAATTACGCAGTATACGTAAAACGACAAGGTACCGAAATTTGATGCAGCGCTTTGGCGATTAAGGGGTTTTTATTCATGATTTAATTCAAGTCAATATCGCAAACTAGTGGCATCTTTTCCTGTATATGTCAGATGTATTAGGCTCCCCCTGTGGGGGAGCAATCGCTGCAAAGCAGCGATGTGGGGGCATCGCAAACCAGCGAATTCCAGTACTTTACTTTTTCTTTTTGTACACTTCTTTGCTGCGTTGTGCGGCGAACTTTTTGTACATGGCTTTCTTACGCAATCCCGGGGAATACGACTTTTCTTCCATTTCCCGTACATATTCATCCAGTTCGCATTGTTCCGCTTGCATTTGTGGAGTTGCACAAGGACTGCTCGCAAGCATCGCTGACATGTCCTTAAAACAGGCGATTGAGCGCGCGTAGTCTCCTTGGTCAGCGTAATCAATGGCTTTTTGCTTTTGTAGAGCAGACTCCAGTAACATATATTCCTGAATGACTTCTTCGTCGCGTCCGCAATCCGCTGCTTTTTTTTCGTCGACAACGATATTTACCGCGAAGGTGATGGACTTCTTTTCTACTTGCGGATAAATTTGATCGTAGTTTATGGTGATATCCATTATTTTTGTTTCGCCTGCGGGTTGTGGCTGTATTTTTAGTTCAAATAGCATACTCTTAAATTCATCGGCAAACATGTCGCCAAAATCCCAGGTGGTTAAATCTATTTTGGGATATTCATTGAGTTGTTTATGAATGGATACTGTTGAATCACAGTGAGCTGTCACTTTCATATTTTGTGCAACCAATGTGGTTAAGTCTCCCAATTCTTCCTTGAAAACTTTGGGCGCGTCGTCAGGATTTTCAATAAAATAAAAGCTTCCACCTCCGGCATCTGCCATGCCTGCGAGCAAATCTTCGTTAAAACCGCTACCAAAACCCAATGTTGTCGTAGATATACCTTTTTCACGCCATTTCCCAGCGATTTCTTTTAATTTATCGTGCTCCACAATCCCTTGGTTGGCAAGGCCATCGGTGAGAAGTAAAGCGCGATTGATTTTTTCCTTATCTAAAAATTTGTCAATATGGCCCAGACCCTCTAGCCAACCGCCTGAAAGGTTGGTCATGCCGCCCGAGTATATCGAATCGATGGTGCGGCGGATGTTATTTTTGTTTTTTGCTTGCTGTGGTGAGATCAATGTTTGTACGGTGTCGTCGTAAATGACTAGAGAAAATATGTCTTTTCCTACCAAATGATCAACGAGCGAGCGTGACGCTTTCTTTGTGTAATCCAATTTTGTTCCGGCCATAGAACCACTACGGTCGAGAATTAAAGAGAGATTTAAATTTTTGCGTTCGGCACTTTCAATGGCGAACGATTCTAGTTTTAGCAGTAAATATACAGTGGATTCTTTGTTCGGTGGAATAGCGATATAGTCTAATAAATGTGAATGTTTCATAGCAAAAATCTCTTATAAGAGTGGAAGTAAATTGTCAGTTATCTTTTGGTGTGTCATCAATTAAATACCGACACACTTTCATTTAAGTCTATCCGCCAAATATTTGATCTGCCATTATTTATAGCAGCTGAAATTGGTTTTGTATTTACCAAGCGTTTGTTTCTCCTTGTAACGCTTCCTTTTTATAAAATTTACTTTACAAAATAAAAAATTGATTGATGATAGTGCTGTGGATAAAGTAGCGTACCACACAAAATCAATTTGTATCTTTTATGTAAAATTATTAGGAGTTTATAATGTCGCGTTTTTGTATTGTGTTAGCGATGTTTTTTTTGTGTCTCAACGCAGAAGAAGCACCTAAAGCAAAGAGAGTCAAAAAAGAAATGACCATCCATGAGCATACCCGGACCGATTATTACTATTGGATGCGTAATCGAGAAAGCAAAGAGGTTAAAGATTACTTAAATGCCGAAAATGCTTATGTTGACAGCGTGATGGGTTACACCAAAGATTTTCAAGAAAAGCTCTTTAAAGAAATTACCGGACGCATTCCGCAAACCGATAAGTCTGTTCCTTATTTTTTAAATGGTTACTACTACTATTCTCGTTTTTCTGAGGGGCAAGAATATCCGATTTATTGCCGTAAGAAGGGCTCTCTAGAAAATAAAGAACAAATTCTTATCGATGCGAATAAATTGGCCGAAGGTCATAGTTTTTATCGTGCGGCAGGACTAAAGGTCAGTCCCAATAATGCCATTCTTGCTTTCGCTGAAGACACTTTAGGACGACGTAAATATACAATTCGTTTTAAAAATCTAGAAACCGGAGAAATGCGCAAAGAAACCATCGCCAATACTACGGGATCTGTGGTTTGGGCAAACGATAACAAGACGTT
Organism: Candidatus Uabimicrobium amorphum; assembly: GCF_009002475.1. GTDB lineage: Bacteria > Planctomycetota > Uabimicrobiia > Uabimicrobiales > Uabimicrobiaceae > Uabimicrobium > Uabimicrobium amorphum. The sequence continues at coordinate 4,139,560 of NZ_AP019860.1, read as the reverse complement.
GTACTATACCGTGAAAGATGCGGCGTTACGTGCATATAAAATTATGCAGTATCAACTGGGAAGTGAAGAGCATAAGGAAATTTACCATGAAAAAGACGCTACGTTTTCCACTTGGGTATCCAAAAGTAAATCGCAGCGCTTTATTATTATCGGGAGTTACAGTACGCTTTCTCAAGAATATCGTGTGATGGACGCCGATAAACCAGGAAGTGAATTTCATGTTATTCAGCCGCGAAAGCGCAACTTGGAGTATTCCATTGCTCACTATGGGGACAAATTCTATATTTTGACAAATCACGAAGCGCAAAACTTTCGTTTAATGTCAGCCCCGTTAGATAAGACAACAATGGAAAACTGGAGCGAAGTGATTGCGCACCGCAAAGATGTTTTACTCGAAAACATTGAGATTTTTGCCGATTATCTCGTTGTCCAGGAAAGAAAAGACGGTTTAACACATTTGCATATTGTGCCATGGGATCAAAAGCAGAAAGACTATTTCATTGATTTTGGAGAAGAAACTTACACTGTTGGGCTTGATGTCAATTTGGAATTCAACACCAAGATATTGCGCTACAACTACACATCTCTAACCACACCAGATTCGGTTGTTGACTTTAACATGGACAACAAAAATAAGAATTTGTTGAAGCAACGCGAGGTAGTTGGTGGTTATGATGCTTCTCTTTATAAGGCCGAACGTTTGTACGCCACTGCTCGCGATGGCGTTAAGGTTCCTGTATCACTTGTGTACAAAAAAAGCTTGCGCAAAGAGCACAATCCATTGCTACTATACGCTTACGGTTCTTATGGTTATAGTATGGATGTGTACTTTAGTTCGACAAGACTTTCTTTGCTAGATCGCGGTGTTATTTTTGCCATTGCCCATATTCGCGGTGGTCAGGAAATGGGACGCCATTGGTATGAAGACGGCAAACTTCTCAAGAAGAAAAATACTTTTACCGATTTTATCGATTGTGGAAAATATTTGATTGAGAATAAGTACACAACGAAAGATATGTTGTTTGGCGAAGGAGGAAGTGCTGGAGGTCTTTTAATGGGGGCTGTGGCGAATATGAGCCCGCAAACGTTTAAAGGTATTCTCGCCTCTGTACCATTTGTCGATGTGGTCACCACAATGCTCGACGATAGTATTCCCCTAACCACAGGTGAATACGATGAGTGGGGAAATCCGAATATTAAAAAATACTATGATTACATGTTGTCTTACTCGCCATATGACCAAGTCACAGCCCAGGATTATCCTGCGATGTTAGTGACAACGGGATTTCATGACTCACAAGTACAATATTGGGAACCGGCAAAATGGGTAGCGAAACTACGCCATCACAAAACCGATGACAATGTACTTCTATTTCAAACCGACATGACTTCGGGACACAGTGGTGCCTCTGGACGATTTCAACGTTATCGTTCTGTCGCCCTTGAATATGCATTTATATTTCATCTTTTAGGTCAAGTACCACAGAAGAAATAGTTTTAGTTTTCGTAACCACAGAAATTGTAGGAATCGAGATTTCTGTGGTTTTACTACACGAAAATATCGAAACCACAATAAAGGAAATATTATGCGTTTTTATATTTTATTGTTATCCATGATTTACACTCTTCTTGCACAACCACTCACTTTTGATATTTCAAATGACGTACATAAGACAAACGAAGTGAAGTTTATCGTACATAGTGGTCCGGGGACATATGATAATTATTTGATACAAAACGTACCTTTTTCACCCGTAAAAGAGTTGTATTTATCTGTACAAGAAAAGTTGAAACAACCACTAAAAAACCGCGGAGAAGCACATATTACGGTCATTACTCCTCCTGAATACAATAACTCTTTGCGCTCTGTTGTTTCCATGAAAGAAATCGACGAAATCGCAACGGCGATGAATATTCAGCAGTGTCAGTTTGAAATCGTTTGTTTGGGGCGTGGATCTAAAAAAATCGATGGCAAAGAGGAGCATACCTATTTTATCGTTGTTACTTCTCCACAACTAGTAGCTATTCGTAAAAGAATTGCGGACTTATATGTGAAAAAAGGCGGGGATGCTAGCAAATTCGATTACAAACATTATTATCCGCATATTACCCTCGGATTTACAAAACGCGATTTGCATGAAAGTGATGGTATTATTAAGGATAAATCTAGTTTTTTTGCTCATTTGTCCGAAAAAAATACCAAAAAACAAGTGAAAAAAAATAGGTAATTTTAGGTCTGCAACCGTAGATGTATCGTTCACGCTCACGATTTTCGACGTTTGTATATCGCATAACGATAAACGTTTTGCGATCATCGTGAGTGTAAACGATGTTCTTTATATATTACTTCAGTGTTGTTTATGAATCGCTATCCACAGATGGATCACTTTCTAAATTATCGTCTGGATCACCAAATAAATCATTGTCTTGATTGTCTTCCAAAGATTCACTTTGGTCTAACAATTCCTTGCGATCTTCTTCCCACGATGCATCATCACCGACGCTATCCGCAAAATCGCCACTGGAATCGGCATAGTCGTCCAATAAAGAAGAGTCGTATTCCTCGGCGTATTCGCGTAGTTTTTCCGCATTGTTGCGTAAAATTTCTCTAGCTTGAGAAACTTCGCCTTTGTCGCGTAATTCTATCGCTGTACGATTTTGTTTCACGGCAATTTGTAGTAGTGCATTGCTCATTGCTTCCTTGTGTGTCGCCTTTTTTATTTCTTCCTCTGACTCGGAAAAACGCGCTGTTAAGAAGTTGGATTGCCTGTCTGTTACAGATGTTTTCATATTGGCGTAAGAAACATCGACTTGAGCAACTCTACGCGTGTCACCCACCGCTGTCGCCGGAATTTCCACCTCGCAAATAAAGTATTTTTCCTGTTGGCTATATATTTGATTTAAATACAATGTTATATCTTGTCCTTTAATCATCGGGTCGCGGTTAAGGCTGCGAATAGGACGTACACCCTCTGCGCAGTGGATGTTAATGACAACTTCTTGGGCAACAACAGACAACACATCACTAAATTCTTGTTCAAAAATAGTATTGAGTTGTTGTGCTGTTCGTGCAAAGTAACGATTTCCATTGCTACTTCGCGCAAGTTTCACCATGAGGTCCTCGTTGTAATCTAGTCCCAATCCAATAGTAGTCACCGAAATACCTTCTTCTACAAGTTCCTCGCCTAAGATACTTAGATCGTGAGGTGTTCGCGGTCCGACATTTGCCTGACCATCTGATAACAAAATAACACGGTTGACTTTATTTTTACTAAAAAACTTTCGTACTTGTTTTGCACCTTTTTGTACGCCAGCATAAAGAGCCGTACCACCATCAGCGTATATACCGCCAATTTGGTTTATGATGTATTCTTTTTCCACTGCTTTTGTTGCCGGGACAATGACACGAGCATTATTGTCGTATGCAATGATGGAAACAATGTCATTTTCATTTAAGCACTGCACAGCAATCACCGCTGCTTCGCGTGCCTTACGCATTTTCTCACCGGACATGGAACCCGATCTATCAAGAACAATCGCGACGTTTGCTGCAATGCGTTTTTGTTCGGTCATGGGAAAGCCTGTTAGCCCAACCTTGATATAAGCCGTTTGTTTTTGCCCTGCTTTAAGAACAGGTTGAACCAATAAAGCTTCGATTTTTAACTTATCAGAATCTTGGACGAGATCATTTTGTATATTTTGTGGCGCTGAATCAGCGACAACAGCCTTGTCATTGGCGACTTTTGCGTCATTGGTGTTGAGTACCAATTGCACTAGTGGAGCATTTGTTTTACTTTCCTCATGATGAACTGTGTCTGTTTGTGGTGGATTTGTCGTACAAGATAAAATGATGACGAAAATGGGTAACATAAGCCATTTACAATGCATAGTAATCCCCTTATTTTTATATTTGAAATAGATATAAAGCTTCTAGTTACTAGATTGTAGCAAGTTTACGTAATCTCCCCGTCACTACTCTGTCATTTTCTAATAATAATTATGTAATCATTTTGTAATCAAAATGGAAATGAAGTGGTGGGCTAATTGTACAAATCTTTAAATTTTTGTAGGCCTTGTTGTACGACAGGAATAATTTTTTGTCTCTTTGACCATGATTTTAGGTGAGAAGGGAATCGACTTAACCAGTGTTGGTTTGGCCCAGAATTTTCCGATCTTAATTTGGATAACTTTAGCGATGTCGGCATATTTTTTTGCTGAAAAACATCTAAAAAATGCTCTATTTCCTCCACAGAAGAAAAGAAAATCTCCATCCCCAAAACACTCACAATTAACATCGGGTATCCTTTTCCTGGTACAGGAGGTGGCAATTCTGGTTCAAATTTTGTCGCATATATCCATGCCTCTCCGTCTAAATTTTTGTGTACCCAAAAACTCAAAGGACTCATTTTAAACTCTGGATAAAATTCGATTCGAATCTTTTTCATATTTTACCTATCTAATATATTTTCACTATCGCAAACAGAAAAAATGAGTTGCCAAAGAACATAACAATGGACATTTGTTTTCTACATTGAATGAATTTGGCTGACAATGTTTTGCGTCTATTGTAATCGTTCTGTGATGGAAGTTGAAATATTCTTGTGTGTTTTTTGAGGAAAAATGTCAAACGTAAATAAAATGGAGAAACGCTTTGTGGTGTATAGTTGTGATTTTGTTGTTATAATTAAGATAATTTTGTATCGAAGCTCTACGTTCTAAAATGCGTTTTGATGGTTTCAGTTGTTAAGGAAGATAAGTATGAAACGCCCTCCCGGTTTAAAAATTATGAGAAACTTTTGTAGTGAAGAAGAAGTAAATGAAATTTTACAACAACCACAGTTTGTGAACAATCCAACAATGGAACTATTTCGTTTGTTTGGCGAGTTTGGAGGGAAGGCGGCGCAAAAACCAGATGAGTGGATGATCGAATACGGTACAAAAATTTTTCGTAAATACTACATTTTTCCAGAAGTGCCGAATCAATATCGCGTTTGTGATTGGATTGGAGAATTATCTTCCAACTTTAAGTGGCACATCGACAACAAACGTCACGGTAAAGATATATTGGTCATCACACTTTCGGAAAAACGTTTGATTGGTTTTCGACGCGACCCCGATGCTGAAGTTTACAAAGTAGAGTTATCCACAGGTGATGCATATTTGATGTCGGGCTCTTCTAGATGGAGTTGGGAGCATTGTGTACTGCCATCAGGCAAAGAGAAAAGCGGCGGCAAAAGTTTTATCATGAGTTATCGCAAGCAGAAAAAATGAGTTACCAATGCACATGCCTGAATCGTTTACGCGTATAAACGGGGTGTATGGAACTACAAAAATTAGCCTAGTTGTCATTCCTGCTTCCACAGTGATGACAACTGGGTAAACAGCACATACCAACATCTATTTGCGAATCGATTTTTCTTGCTTATGGTACATATTACCGATAATCATAGAAGCCAACCATGGAAAAAAGCGGAATAAGCGCCATAAAATGTGCGCATGAAGAGTGACAACAATCACAGCTTTGTTGCGCTTTACACCTTTGATGATTGTACGCGCCGCTTTGTCTACTGGACAATGTTTTATTGGGTTTGAACCTATAATTTCACTGCGCTCAATGTATTTCTCTTCATTGGCAATTTCCATAGAATCTGCTATGGCGGTCTCGACAAATCCTGGGCATACAGCACTTACTTTTATGCCATAAGGCTTGGCGGTGATGCGTAGAGATTGAGAAAGTCCTACCACCGCATGCTTTGTTCCGCAGTACGCGCCAATTTGCGGAGCGGTGATGAGTCCTGCAACAGATGCGGTATTGACAATGTGTCCATATCCTTGTTTTTTCATCACCGCACACGCGGCATGTATTCCATACATTACCCCACGCACATTTACATCAAATATGCGATCAAATTGTTCGATGGTGAGTTCATCCATTTCGCCTAACATCGCAATACCGGCATTGTTGAACATATAGTCAAGGCGTCCGTGTTTTTCTACGGTTTCTTCCACAAGTTTCTGTACGGCGTTAGCGTCGCGCACATCGACTTCGTATGCAGAGGCTTGCGCACCACGTTCCTGAATTTTTTCGGCCACTTGTTTTGCCTGTTCAATGTTTACATCTGCGATGACTAAAATGGCTTTTTCTTTGGCCATCTCTTGGGCAATGGCACGGCCAATTCCCGAGGCTCCACCGGTGATGATGGCCACTTTATCTTTGAATGTCATGTTTATTCTCCTGTTGTGCCTTCTTTTTTCGGACGTTTCCACAGCAGTCTAATTGCGTAAAAAAATAGATAACCTGCCGCTATTATATAGATTAGTATAAACAATATAGAATAAGGAAAAAAGCGCAAGAATTGTATGGTCAAGTTTTTTTCAAGTGAAGTTGTGTAAGTTAGTGGATACAAATTTTTACGACGATCTAGTTGGTAACTCACTATATTGTGGTTATCGTCTAGTGAAAATTGATGTTGCGACTGTGAGAAAGTATGTTTGCCATTTTCTTTTTTGTATTTTAATACAATTTCTTGAGAACGAATGCCAGAGTTGGCTTTTGGCTCAATGTCTAAAATTTGTAGCGTGTGTTCTCCGGAAAAGGGGAGTTGTGGTACAATGTCTACGAGGGCAAACCATGGAGGACCTGTGGTAATTTTGTCTTTGCGATTGCGTGCGGGAATATGTAGCATTCCAGATTCAATTGTGGCGTTGAGTACTTCTTCGCGATTTTTTGTGACATATACCTTCGCAACGTCGAGGTTTTTGTTGGTGCATAGTATATCCATTTCTGTGATACCACCTAGACCGATATTGTCTCTTTGCCAAGGGTTGTAAGAAACATAGCGCAAGCGATACGGATACTTTTGGACTCCGGTTTTTGTTTTGCGCAAGGTAAACCACATGGGATAACCCCTTCCACTGATAAAGATCCAATTGTGTTGTGTACGCACGTAATATAAAAAGACAATGGCGGGAATCACTAAAATCAATAAAGATATGATGGGTAATTTGGCAAACTTTTTCACAGCAACATCCTTTTTTTATGAGACAAAATATTTTGGGTGTAATCTATATATACATAGTATTGAGATACTTAGCAACACAATCCGATAAATTTATTGGAGATGATCGGTGATGTAGCAATACCGCAAACTAGAATCTATCTATAACAAAGTGCGTTGTAGGGGCGGACCTAGTGTCCGCCCGTTCCCTCAAACCTAGGCGGATGCACCTAACGCAAAACAAAAATCTATCTATAACAAAGTGCATTGTAGGTAGATTCTGGTTTTGCGGTGATTATTTTATGTGTTATATTATCTGTGGAGGTTATTTATGGAAAAAAGTAAAGATATTCGTCATCACCACAAAAAAATCGTGGCGTATCTGTCACAGATAAGTACAGCAAGTTCGATGATCAAGTCGTTAAAAGATCCATCTTCGCAAAAATACCAAGAAAAGTGGCGCTATTTTTTTGAGGTATACCACGAAGCCATTGTTCATTATATTTTACGCGTGTCTAATTGGCCACGCGCCAGAGAATACCAAGCTCAGGATGTTGCTTCTCTGGTGTATGAAAAAGGTTTGCGGTGGAGTTTTCATCGTATCAATGAAGGTGTACGGTTTCGACATGTGCTCATGCAGTTAGTCAAACATGCGATTGCTGAATACAACAATGCCTTGAAAAATCAAAAGATACATGAAATTGCGTATAATCCTGAGATTTTAGAAGCCAAACCATCGGCCACAGATGTGGTCCCTGACCGTTTGCTAAAGAAAGACTTACTCGAAATTATTGCAGATAAAAATTTGAACTCCTATGATGAGTTGGAACGGTTTGTCTTAGAAACAATTCGTTCCACAGGGAAAATACCCACGATTCAGCAGCTTGCGGATCAGTGGCAAATTAGCCTAGAAGCAGCAAAAAAACGTCGACAACGTTCGAAAGAACGTTGGCTCAAGATGTGGGAACAATATCTGGAGTCGATGAAAATGAGTATTACGGAATTGACGTACGGTGACGCGTCCGCAGTAGACAAGGAATTTGACTCCCTGAAAAAGGTGTGAAGATGTCTGATGAATACCTAAATCCTTTTGCTATATCACCACAAGATAGCCAAGAGCAAGCGCAACAATCGGATTTTTCTGAGGTATTGGAAAATAGCTCAGAACTTGCGACCGCTGATTTGCTCAAGACTCCTAGCCAAATCGGTCGTTATAAAATTAGGTCAGAATTGGGCAAAGGTGGTATGGGAAGAGTATATGAAGCTTATGATACCGAACTAAGAAGAGTTGTAGCGCTGAAAACGTTATTGAAATCACATCACAACAAACGTTTTGTAAAAGAAACGAAAACACTTGCCAAACTATCTCACCCTTCGATTGTGAAAATTTTTGATATAGGCTATGAGGACGATACGTATTTTTTTACGATGGAGCTCATTGTTGGCCAAGAACTCAAAGCTTATATTCTCAAGGAGAAACGTCGTTCGATACGTCGCTGCGTACAAGTGATGATAAAGGTGGCGCAGGCGATTGAATATGCGCATCAAAATGGCATCATTCACCGTGATTTAAAGCCTTCGAATATCTTACTCGACGAGGAACAACAACCGCACATTATGGATTTTGGTCTAGCACGGCAAGTAGAGGACCAAAGTCAACTCTCGCAAAGTGGAATGCTAATCGGTACACCGCAATACATGTCTCCAGAGCAAGCGACAGGTAACACAAAACTCGTCGACAGTAGCAGTGACGTCTATGCTTTGGGAGTTATTTTATACGAATTACTCACTGGGAAATGCCCTTTTGAAGGCAACAATATTCATGCGATTTTACACAATATATTGAACAAAAATCTCTTGCCACCCACCTCTGTCAACAAGAGAGTACCAAGGGATCTAGAAGCGATTTGTTTAAAAGCATTGGAGAAAGAAAAATCCGTACGCTATACGACCGCCGCCGAATTTGCACAAGAATTACAAAATTTTATGGATGGCAAATCTATTCAGGCGCGTCCTCGGACTGTTTTCTTCGACGCTTGGAAGTGGATTCAACGCCATAAAATTATGGCAAGTACCGCATTTTTGGTGACATTGATATTGATCATGATGACAAGTTTGATGATTTACCAAAGATATAGGTCGTCGGTTTCGAAAGAGTACTGGCAAATGTCTAACCATGCGCAAAAAGTAGTTCGCGATTACCAAACGACGGTTCGATTAATGGAAGTCTCTTTGCAAAAAGCGCAGGTGGAAATGGAGATGAGTCAGGTATGGCAAGAACGCCGTGAATACAACAAAGCAAAGCTAACCCTCGAAAAAGCACGCAACGATTTGCTGTCTGTTAAAGAGATTACGGAGAGTGTCACCGCAATGTCTCGCGATGTTACGTTCACATTAGAGCAATTGCAATCTTTTCAAAAACGCTATCCCTATGTTGCCAATGAAATGTCTTATTCTTTTGCCGATTTGAACGAAGTGCCTAGTAAAATTGCCAAAATAAAAGCGCGGACAACAAATTTACATAGTGATTGTCAAATTTTGCAAAAATATAGTATCGATCCTCAGCTGTACCGTGTGAGCAAATATTCTTTACCAACCCGTCTTATGGCTGTTAGCAGCAATGTTTCATGGAAATATAATATTGCGCTCGCAAATCCACGTCGTATCATTGTGATGGACAAAAATGGCGGCACTATAACAATAATAGAGCATTCAGCAAAAGTTGTTTATGCTGCGACAAGTAAAAACGATCGTTTTTGTGCTAGCATAGACATTAAGGGGAATATTAAGTTATGGGACAGTATCAAAAATACGATCACCACAACCATGTATCGCTCGCAAAATCTACCTGTCAGTGCTTTTGTTTTTGATCATCGTAATCGTTTTTTATTTGTTGCCGACCAAAAAAATAGCGCGATCTTTGATGTTCCGTCATTAACGATGTATGGCTCGTTTAATGATGGCAATGAAAATAGCTATGGTAGCCAATTTCGTCCCGACGGCAAAGAAATCGCGATATGTACTAAGAAAAAAATTGCCATTTGGGATTGTAAAAACAAAAGCAAAAAACGTCATATCGTGGTACAAAACTGTCGCGCAGTGTGTTTTTCCCCCGACAGCAATAAACTCGCTTATGCAATAGGATCTACGATTTATATTAAAAGTACACATAAGACAACTCATATTAAACACAATATGAATATTGCGGCACTATGCTGGAGTTATGACGGTAGATTTATTGCCGCTGCTGGCGAAAATGGATATATTTTGGTGTGGGACGCACAATCACTAAGAGTTGTTTTGAAATTACCTTTTGTTGTTGAAGAAGACACGAGACTACAGCTTGCCTTTCATCCTCAAAAGTACTTGTTGGCCCTACAGCAGAATAGATCGAGAACTTATTACGCATTGCAACCTGGACTCATAAAAAAATTGCCATTTACAGTGGTACAACAAAACTTATCGCGCATGAGAGTCGTTTATGAAACGATGGAAAGCCTAAAAAACAACGATGACTTTGAACAGCACGCGTGTTTTCGTTTACTCTTTGGTCCGAAAAGGCGATTTGTGGGGTGTTATATTTTCAATGTAGTGGTTTTATGGGGTGTTGCTAGTGGTGAGCATGGGGTTCTTCCCCTTAAAAAAATGACATGGGAGCAAAACGAATTACGACATTTTTCGTTTTCTAGCGATGGAGATTTTTTGTTGTGTCAGACGAAAAATTACATTTACGTATGGGATACACACACGCGAAAAGAGGTGTTCTCGGAAAATACACAGAGGCCTTGTTTAGGATTTCACCCAAAACACAATTGGATTTTGCTCGTGAATGATGTCAAAAATGCTATTGATGGTTACGAAATCAACTCCTCGAAAAAAATAAAGCGTAAGTCTTTTACTTTTTCGCAGGGGGTTTCACTTCATCGACATAGTGCTATTGTTAGTGGAGAGTTTGTGGTGAATGTCGCCAAACAATTGTCGATACACCGTTTGACACCCACGTTGCCTGAAATCGCTCATGCCGGAAAACTACCTTTACAAACAGCACAAATTGTGGGAGATCACCTAGCTGTCGGAACAAAAAGTGGGAGATTATGGTTGTTTGATTGGCAAAAAAATACCTCAGAATCCATATATTTGTCACACCCTATTGAAAAAGTTCTATATGATGGTAAGCAAAAATTGTATTGGGCCATTACCAATAAAAATATTTTTGTTGTACGTCCGTCGTATCAAAAAGAATCATCGGTGTACCCGATAAAGATATTCAATGGACATTCCTTTTTCGCCAAGGACATAAGTCGCGATTTTTCGCAAATGGTAGTTTTGACACATGCGTTGGATATTTTGTTATTACAGTTTTAGAGTTGATGGCAGGAGGGGGCACCAAATACTTCAACAACACCCCTAAATAAAAATACAAAAAAATACGATTGGAAATATTTTTTTGTCCCCTTTCGAAAATTCCCCCCGTATAGATAAAGTGAAGACCGAAAAGTTTACTTTACCAAACAATACCCCAAGGAGAATTTCGATGTTGTCTAAATCTATCAAACAAATAATTATCGTTAGTTTACTTGCTTTCGTTTCTTTAATCGCTGAACAAAATCACCAATATTTATTCCAAGGTGGAGCGTCGTACAGTAGCGATGGTACAACTGTATGGGCAAATGTTGCGTACGATGGTCATGAAGTGGAAGATGCGCTCATTACCGTTGGTGGGATCAAGCTAAAGTATCACGATAAGCAAAAAATGTATACCGCTAAATTAGATCATCTTCAAGAAGGTAGCTCTCTCGAAGTGGTTGCACAAAATGCGCAAGGAGAAGTATTTTTTTCACGAACATCGCAGATACCCGCTTTGGTTGCACTGAATCAATTGGCAATGCGCAGCGATGGTAATTTTTTAGTCAGCTGGGCTCCTGCGACGGATGCGACTCTTTTACAAGTGAACTATAAAAACCTAGACAAACATACTGCGGAAGGTTGCGGAGATTTTGATGTCCTTCTTCCATCACGCCACACCCAAGTATTGATTCCGGCGCACAAAATCATCAACGGCAAATCGTCTTTTTCCGTTTGCGCACTTGGTGGTGATGTTCATCTCGCGTACAGTGAGAAAAAACAATCGTACTTTGTTACCAAAACAATTGACAGTCGTATTCATCACATTTTTGAAGCACAACAAATCGAAAATGCACAAGATGCTCCTGGAACACCTCTAGAAGAAGTCTCTGAGTGGCATGATACCAAAAAAGGTGTAAAAATTCACTTCCGCGCGTACAATCCATTGCAAATTTTGGAAGATGGAAAACTTCACTTACACATAAAGCTAAAAAACAATCGCGTAGCAATTGCTTTGATCGTAATCAATGGTGAGATGGTGTGGTTTGAAAAAAGAATCCACAAATCGAAAAACAAAACGTACACCATTACCCGCGACGTTCCCATGGGAGCACAGGTGATCTTAGGTACAGAAGCTTGTAAAATATATGCTTTTAACTACTATACGGCGAAGTAACTCGCGTCCTAATCCTTAGTGCACAACAACATTTGATTGATGATCTCCCATCCATTTTGTACAATTTAAATTGGGCAGACGTTTGAGGTTGGTTGCCAAACTCCGAAATATAATGGAATGGGGGAAAAGATGAGATGTATATTCATATTACTTTTGAGTGTGCTGTTGTACGCGCAAGATATACAAATAACTTCTGCAAAACCTGAAGAGGTGCGCATCAATGGTGGATTACGTCAACAAACTCCTTGCCAAGTAAGTGTCGTTCGTGGAGATATTATCTCTATTGGTGAAGCGCACTATGTCTACAATGGTGAAACAAAGTTACACTTTACACAACGCAATCAATTTTTCTTGGTGAATGGTCGTGTTTTTGGACGTGAAATTTATCGCTATGCACCACCATTCAAAAAAAATTACCAGTGCCTGAGCGTCTACTGCAAAATAGACTCTTCTCTTGCAGAATACATCAACAGTCTTTCCCACCTACAGGTTTTAACGATGAGAAGGGCGAAGGACGACGATGTCCTGCACATAAAAGAGAATCGGTCTCTAAAAGGTTTGGATTTGCGCGGTTCGCGTATCACAAATGCCGGTGTTATGCATCTTCAGGACTTTCACGGTTTGACGTATCTCGATTTGGAAGATGCGCGACCAGATGCAAGCGGTTTGGTGAAAATAGCGTATTTGTCGAAATTAAAATATCTAAATTTGAGTTTTTCTAGTGTTGGCAATTTACACTTAGCCAATTTAACATCTCTTCCCTTAACTTCTTTGGATTTGATGGGAACAAATATAAGTGATGAAGGGTTGAGGTATGTGGCTCAATTTCGAAATCTACGCCATTTAAATATTATGAGTACTCTTGTGGGTGACGCGGGGATGAAACATTTGCAAAAACTTGATTTGTATTCATTGTCTCTGTGGAGAAATAGGGTAGGTGATAACGGAATATATGCGCTACGCCGTCAAGAAAATCTACACTCGTTAGATTTGGGAAGCACACGAATTACCGATGAAAGTTTGCGGTATCTTCCGCCGAATATTGCGGATTTAGATATCGAAGTGACCCAAGTGACTGACAAAGGTTTATCGTATCTTCCTGCATATAAAAATTTACAAACCATTGCTTTAAAAAGAACGAGAATTACCAACAACGGAGTACAATATTTAGCAAACATTGCACAACTGCAATCATTGGCGCTATGGGGCACGATGGTTGATGATGAAGGTTTACGTTTTTTACATAACGCAAAAAATCTACGCTTCTTATATCTTTCGTCAAAGAGAATCAGTGACAATGGTATTGAGCATTTACAAAATTTATCGCAAATGCGTACGCTGTATCTACTCAACACACAAATAACCAATAAGAGCTTGTTTCATATACGCAATATGAAAAATTTATCGGTGCTACATGTCCCTGGAAGTGCGATTGATGATTTTGCCATGGAGGAAATGCAACATCTGCAATACTTGACGGTGCTTGGGCTTAATAGCACAAAGGTTTCTTCTTTGGGAATGAAACATTTACGCGGTTTAACGCATATTTTAAATTTAGATGTTTCCAATACTGCGGTGGATGATGCGGCAATTTCTCACCTGCAACACTTAAAAACACTCACTTTTTTAAATGTACTTTCCACAAGAATCAGTACAAACGCACGACAAGAGTTATCTATACATTTACCTTTTTGTTACATCATGGGCAATTGATGTTGTCGTTATTTTTCTTTTCCTGTGAGAATTTCAATTAATTCATTATCTTTTTTTAATTTTGCAAGAGATAAAGCCGAAAAGCCCGCTCTATGGCGCATTGCAGGATCCGCACCGTGTTTTATTAATGTTTTTACTACGTGTTTATGGTCGGCTTTCACCGCAAAAATAAGTGGTGTACTTCCGTAGTAACTGCTGGCATTTACCTTGGCACCTTTTTTCAAAAGCAATTGTACAATACTGTCAAAGCCAGCTTGCGCTGCTAGCATCAAAGGGGTTTCTTTCGTACGGTTTAACTCGTGTATATTTGCTCCTTTTTCAATGAATAAGGCAAGAATTTGTTGTGGGCGACTAAATTGTCTCACGTCACCAAATGCACATAAAAACGAAATACGAAAAAAGGCACTGGGACGATCTTTGGGAACGATCGTAATGTCTGCGCCATGATCAAATAATAGTTTCGCTACTTGTACGCTTTTTACTGAGTAGAGAGCGGTCATTCCTTGTGCGTCATCGTTTACATTTGCTCCGTGCTGTAAAAGTAGTGTAACGACTTCGGAGTTATCGTTTTTTGTGGCAAGCATCAGGCTTGTGATTCCATCTTTGCTTTTGGCGTTTACATTTGCTTGATGATCAATTAAAAATTTACAAACTTCCTGGCTTTTCGTAAACATAAGAGGCGTATTTCCCGCGCGATCTTGTGTGTTTACATCCGCACCATTTGTGACTAGTAATTGAACTGCGGATAAATGATTCGCCAAAATAGCAAACATCAGAGCTGTCATTCCACTATCATTGGTGACATTTATTTTCGTTGTTTTACTCAGTAAAGTACTTAGCTTTTTTAGGTCTCCTTCATAGGAAGCTTGCATGAGAAGTGTGGAGTTATCTGCCTTTTTGCTCAGTAACAGTTTTGTGATGGCGGGATTTTGCAAATTTTGGACAAGTAGGCTTTCTCCGTATCGGTTTTTTACGTTTACGTCAGCACCGTGTTCCACGAGAAGACTTATGATGTCTTCGCTTTTGGCAAAGGCAATCGCTGTGCGTCCATCGTCATTTTTGATGTCTAGGTCGCACTTATTTTGTAGTAACTGACGAATGAGTTTCTTATTACTATCTCGAACAGCATCCATGAGTACGGTTCCACCGTATGAATCTCTCATATTAACGTCAATACCTTTCGCAATGAGTGTTTCTACGACCTTTTCAAATTTCGCTTCAGCAGCAAGCATCAAAGCACTATTTTCCATACTGTCTTTTGCATGGATATCTGTACCTTTTTTTACCAAGGTGAGTACGGTATCTTCGAATTTTTTTGTGCGCTTTTCTTTTGAAGAGTTCAGTGAAGCCTTCGTTAAAATTTGTAGCATTGTCGTTATTCCGTAACGATTTTTTGCATCGATATTCGCTTGGTGGGCGAGTAATGTTTTTACTACCTTCACATGTCCTTGCAGCCCTGCGTACATAAGAGCGGTCATGTGCGATTTATTTTTGTGGTTTACATGGGCCCCGTTCTTAATAAGCGTTTTTACCAACTTTTCATCACCGCGATGTGCTGCGGCCATCAATGAAGTTGATCCAACGGTCTTGTGATCAAGAAGTAGCGCTGTGGCTTTAAAATCGTTGGCGTATTCTAAGGCCGATAAACCTCGGTAGTCCGTTTTATTCACATCAACGCCTTTTTTAATCAACATTTCCACTAAGTCACCATCATGAGCTACGCATATTAGTAGCGTTTGTCCACCAATTTGAGCATTGGGATCGGCTCCGGCATCTAGAAGCAATTTGAATATTTTTTTGTGGTCCATAGCGTAAGTGATGGGGGTTCTTTCCATAAAATCTTTTTTGTTCACATCTGCCCCATCGACAATCATTTTTTTTACTTTTTCTATATCACCATTGACAATGGCATCAAGGAATGTTTGCGAGTACAGTGTGGTTCCCAAAAACAGCGTGATGATGAGGCATAAAATTCGCATGAAATTTTCTCCCTATTTTTTCGAAAATGTTGGAAGTTGTTGGTATGTGATGCCCTCCTGCCGGTACTTAGCCGCTGGAGAGGGCATCGCATATCAACGAATATCGAATATAAAGACTACTTTTCGATGACAAATTCGTCTTTGAGAACGCCGTTGATATCATAGGCTTTGTAGATCAATTTGCGTCCTTCAATTTGAATATCGAGTAGTTGGTATGTCGATACATTGGTGAAAGAAACCGCACCATTTTTGTAAGGATTCTGTGAGTAGAACTTGGTTCCAGAAACCGAAACAACATAAATAGTTCCTTCGTTGGCTGTAGGTGCTTTTTTATGGTTCTTTAGAGGATGGGTGCGCATATATGAGTGGTCGTGTCCTTGAAGGGCAACGTCAACATGATATTTATCAAAGATCGGTCCCCAGACAGCGCTTATATAAGTATTATTTATACTCGGTCGTGGAGAGTATGCGGGATGATGATAAATCACAAATTTCCACAAGGCTTTAGTGTTCTTTAGGCGTTCTTCTAACCACTTTGTTTGGAAATCAATGAGAGTGTTGGTGTCTAGCACAATAAAGCAAGCATTTCCGTATTCAAAAGAATAGGCGCGTTCTGGATCGATCCAGGTCGTATCTGGGCCATTGCGTGGAAGTTTGAACATTTCGCGGTATAACGTTGGATAACCACCGTGCATTTCGTGGTTACCAATTGCGGGAACGATGGGACGTTGACTAAAAATGTCGCCAGCGCTGTGAAAAAAATGATCCCAGTCGAAACGTTCCGCTCCTTTATTTACCAAGTCTCCGGCCATCACAAAAAAAGCGGCATTTGGTTGTGCTTGGAAAGAATTGGCGAGCAGCTTTCCCCATGTGTCTAGGCCATTTTGTGCATCGCCCATGTAGACAAAGGAAAATGATTGTGGATTTTGCGGTGCGGTGGTAAATTCAAAAGTCTTAGACCAGTTATCAGAGTTACCATTGCCTACAGAGTATTGATATGTAGTGCCAGGCTTGAGGTTTGTTAGATGGGCAGAGTGACGATTGATGACCGGATCATTGACGGTTTCAGGGGTTTCTAATTTTTTTGTTTTTGCTTGTAAAAATTCCCACTGTGTTGCAGATTGTTCGCGGTAACGTACCATTCCACTGTTTACTTCTTTACTGGTGCGCCACTGTACTGACTGAGTCGTTCGTGGATCAGCTCCCCATGTTAGAACAATTTGATCAGGATGTATACTTGCGGGATAATTGGTATCGGTGAAAATACCCGCTAATTTCGCCACGTTGCTGCGCTCTTGCATTGTGCGTAGGAGCATTTTTCCTTGTAATTCTTGTGGTATTTGCGTTAGCTTATCCGGAAAGTCGACATAAGGACTTTCGCCTATTTGGACGATTCCTTCGTTGTGTTGCCCGGGATACACTTTATCCAACTTTATGTTGGTTTTCTTGTCTTTTGCACAAAGAACGACAAAGTAATGTTTGTTATCTCCTGAAAGAGAATTGACACCTAAACCTACCCAACCGCGAGGAAATGTTTTTTTCCATACTTGGTAGGTCGTGTTGTTCGTTGCAAATGTCCACGATGTTTTTTGGAAATTTCTCTCCTGTAGCCAAAAAGGTCCGTCTTGAAAACGGATATCTTTGGCAACGTAAACGTCAAGGGCTGTATTGGTAACAAAGGAGAGGTGCTCACTCCCGAGAATTTTTCGCTCTTCCTGGGTTAGATGTGAGTGCAATTCCGTGGCACTCATCGTTTGCAAACGGTTAATATCGAAAATTTTTTGCCGTAAGCGTTGTTTTATGTTGTGAACAGTATCATGAATAGAGGCGTGTTCACCAACATGTGCAAACGCCATACTGCAAAAAATCAAAGTAATCACTACATTTTTGATCAACATTTTAATGCCTTTCCATCAGATCATGGATTTGTTTTTACATTTTTCATGAGTGAAATTAACAACATTGTAGCATTTATGTTATGCTTTTTTATGTGTAAATTTTGTTAAAATGGATAATTTTATATAACAAAATTTTGAAGAGAGGAGCAATATGGCATCGTTATGGTGGTACGCAAAAGTTGTTTTGCAACTTGGCATGATTGCCTATGTTGTTTGTACACAAAGTTTTTATCATTTCTCTGTATACGGTCAAGCATTGGTGGCTTTTGGTGCTAGTAATAATATTTATCACAATGTTATTTTTAAAAAGAGTTGCCCTTGTCTCTCAGAGCCAAAAACACTCGTTACTAAAGGTGGGCTACTACCGTGGATTCGGCATCCGATGTATTTGGGAGATATCATTATTGGTTTGGGATTTTTGTTGATTGCGATGGATATTGTATGTGGGATTTTGTTCTTGGGGCTTTGTGTTACCGCTGTTATGCAGTCTCGTTGGGAAGAATATAAGTTGCGGCAGCTATTTCCACAAGAATACCCTCAGTGGCAAAAAAACAGCAAAACGATACTTCCATTTATTTTTCTTTATTTAGTGGTCGTTTTTTCAGGTTTTATGAGTTAGATTGTGTTGTATGAAACTACATAACAACAAAAAATACCAGACGCGAAACTAAAATTCAAAAACATAGAAAGGCAACATGATGCATTTAGATCGCAATAAAGTAAAAAAGTTTCTCAACGGACAGATCGACCAACTCAATCATGTCATGGCAGACCTTGATGAGTATACCGCACAGTTAGAGACCAACTATTACCGTGTGGCTATTTTTGGCTCGGCACGCACGCGTGAAAACGATCCTTGGTATACGCATGTGACGAACTTGGCCAAAGCTCTTTCCGAAAAAGGAGTGGATGTTGTTACGGGTGGCGGACCTGGGTTGATGGAAGCGGCAAATAAAGGTGCAAAACTCGGTGGACATCAGATTCGTTCCATTGGTGTGAGTATTGAGTTGCCATTTGAGCAAGATAGCAATCAACACTTAGATATCAAAAAGTCTCATCGCCGCTTTTCCTCACGCTTAGATGAATTTATGCGTATTAGCCAAGCGGTTATTGTCACTCCAGGGGGATTGGGTACCTTACTTGAGCTTTTTTACACCTGGCAGTTACTGCAAGTGGAGCACATTAACGAACGCCCAATTATTCTGTTTGGCAAAGAATTTTGGCAGGGTTTGATGGACTGGATTTGCAAGATCCCCGTGGAGCAGAATATGCTGTCTCCTGAAGATATGGATCATGTGCATTTATTCGATAGCGTAGAAGAAATTATTGACTTTTTAGAACCACAAGTAGAGCATTTCTACCGAAAATCAAAATCGTATATTAACAAATCTTTGATTAGCAGCGAAGCATTTCAAAAGCTAAACAAACTACACGATAACACGCAAAAAAGTTTCGATGAAATCATCGATGAAGCAATTATTCATATGTATAAACTTCACCAGAGTGATGAGAACGATGCGCAATAATACATTTCTGTGTTTGTTAATTGAAGAGGATTATTGTGGACAAAAAATTTATTCTTCGCGACGTTTGCGAAAGTGATTTATCGATATTTTTTGAGCAGCAATTGCAGCCTGAAGGAAGGCATATGGCGGCATTTGGCAATTATTATACCGAGGAAAAGCCTTTTCGCGAGCAATGGAAAAAAATGCTCAATGATGAATATATTGTGGCGAAGACGATTGTTGTCGGGGAAAAAATTGTCGGTCATGTTTTGAGTTACGTGGAAAAATCAGATAAACATATGGCTAGCTATTGGATTGGGCGCGAATATTGGGGGGAAGGTTTTGCCTCTACAGCTCTTGCCACGTTTGTAGCCGAGAGCAACAAAACGCGTCCAATATATGCGCGTGTTGCGAAAGATAATATTGGTTCGCGCCGTGTTTTGGAAAAATGTGGTTTTGAAGTGGTAGAGGAAAGCATTGGTTTTGCTAGTATGCGCAACAAAAAACTTCCCGAGCTTTTGTTTAAATTGCAGTAGGAAATGTTATTTTTCCTTTTTAGGAAAATATTTTATCACACCAATTAAGCTAATCAATAACCAAAATAGTTCGATGATAAAAGCGGATAAATTGAACTTGAAGGCAAGGGAAAGCAAAATAGCACCGGCACCAACAGCGTTTAATAGACTATACGCCATCGTTTTATTATCTATTTTGTCTAGCTGTAACAATAAGTAGGTTGTCAGAATTAAAAAAACTCCGACATTGCCAATGAAATCATACCACTCATAGTACATGATTTACTCTCCGAAAGTAGTTTGTCTTGTTTTCAATATGGCTTAGTCAAACGATCATAACACAATCGTTGAAAAACTATCAAGTTCTGAAACAAACATATTTTCGGAGATGTTTACCCGTGCCCGTTCTCGACCCCGTTCCCGATTTGTACCTACTATTTTTTTAACCAAATATGATAGGTATATGTACCCAACTGTATCCAATTTTCACCTTCGCGACCCATAGTTTTTCGATCGATAACTCTACGTAATACCTGATAATCATATGACTTGACATATTTGGTTAACGCTTTGACAAAAAGCGTATGTGGAGTTTGCTTGTCTATGTGAAATACTTGAAGTTGTAGCGCTAGCTTTTTCCACTTTACAATAGAAATAACCGGGTCAGAGTTTTGAGACAACGCTGTTTTTATCTCTTCAATCCCATGTTGTAAATGAGAGAATCGTTCCTCTAAAAGAGGAATAAGATCACGAAAAAATTTAAGAAAGCCATCGAGGCGCGCGTTCATGACAACACTGTCGCGAATGACACTTTGCTGAAATTGTTGTTGCCATTCGCCAAATTGTTCTTCGATTTGATGATAGAATTTCTCTGGTGGTGGCGAAACTTTTACCCGGGGAGGCTTATTATTTTGCGTTATTTTTTGCCACTCCAACTGAGAATGCCGCAACTGCGGAACGAGTTTTTGCATATATTCTGTAGCAAAGCGTTTGCCCAAAGAATGATTTGTGCCCACCAAATAACGATACAAACCACTTTCGTAAAAAATTAAGTTCCCACTGTCGCGAATGGAAAATTCGATATTTTGTAAGTGAATGTTCTCAATGTAACGACCATAGCCCATGTCGATATGATGAAAATTTTGTAAGTGTTTGGTCAACGGATGTACGAAAAAGCCGATGCGATTGTTCATTTGTATAAGAGGAAATTCACAACAAAACGTTTCACTTTTCCAATGCGTAACATAAGAACTTTGCGTTGTATTTTTCGCATGCGGTATGACCGTTTGACAAATCCACTCCCCAGGATAATAAGCATATTTTTTACTGTCACATGCCATCAATAAATAGAAACCAGACTCGGTAATAAATAATATCTTTGTACTCACTGTATAGCGCTCAATACACACATTTTGTAAATAACGTTTAAAGGCACGAATTTCCGTTCCGATGAGCATTTTGTGGTGTATGGCACTAAACAAAGGATTTTTACGCAAGAGAGTTCCCAAAGAACGATATCCCATAACATGTGCTAATTCACGCGCAATAAATAAAACTTCACCCGACCGTAAATCGCGAAAAACGTTTAACGTTTTTTGTGGAAATTTATAAAAGAATGTTGCGATAAATTGAATATGCATAACTGTTACCTAATAATAGTCAAAATAGCCAAATAAAGTGACTATTGTAAGTCCTACTATGACAGAATAGATGTGCTACACAAAATAATGGTTTTCTCTTCGTTGGTTTTGGTACTGTTTTACTCTAATGCCACTTTTCGTTATGTTTGCCTGTAAAATATTGTTAAGCTGGTTGGGTTGCGTTTCCTGGTAGTTTGTAAGCCAAAAAGCGTTTATATTTTCGCAGAGTGGCAATTTGGGTGTTTTTGGGCTAATATACTTTAAGGGAGTGTATCGACTAAATTCAACGGAGTAAAATAGTATTTTCTAATTTGTCGGCGACCACCTAAAATCGTAGCCGTCACCGTAATCGTAGTCGTCACCGTGACTGTGACCGTGACCGTTAATACCGGTCAGTGTAAAACCGAAAAAGGTTTACAATACTTGTCATCCCGTACCCAAAAAACTTTGTTTTTTGGAAAGATACGGGATGACAAGTATTGTAAATTCGACTTCTGTACGTGGATCCCTGATCAAGTCAGGGATGACACCGTAAGGTAAGTTTATTATTAAAAAATATTTACGCTTAGGCCAATGGTATTGGGTCGTTACGATAGTTTTCGTTGATTACTTTATATATTTCGCATAAAGGGGAAGTTATGGGAAAAGTGATTCGTACTATTTCGATTCACTGTGCTAAATGCAATACATTATTGTATAAATATCATAAAGGTGGGCGTGGGGGATTGGTAAAGTGTTTTCTCGATCGCATTGTGAAGGACAATACGAAGGGGGATATGCATTGTCCTAATTGTTCCCAGGAGTTTGCACGTCCCATTTCTATTCGCAATCGTCCTGCTCATAAAATAATTCAGGGAAAAGTTTTTACTAAAGGGATGTGTCGTAAGTAGTCCTTACAAAAGGACTACTTTTTGTTAGATGATCGTTCCGTCGGGGATTGTTGCGTTTTTGGGTATAATGACAATTCCATCGCGAATAAAAAAGTTTGGTCCTTCGCCTTCTTGCACGTTGTCGCGATTTTTGATAATACATTTTTTGCCAATGTGTACGTTTTTGTCGACGATGGCAGCTTCAATGTATGTCTCATCATGGATACCAGGTGCATCCGCCCCTACCAAAAAGTCACGTGTTGCACGATCGTGCCATGAGTAGTAATCCGCTCCCATGATGATACTGTTTTTGACAGTGGTGTTGTTGCCTATGTAAGAACGTACTCCGATAACCGAATTGGAAATTTGGCTATTGACAACAATGCATCCTTCCGCAACAATCGAATCTTGAATGAAGGTACTTTGCAGTTTCGATGCAGGTAACATTCGCGCGTGGGTATACATTGGCATATCGGGATTATAGAGATCGAAAGCTGGTTGTCTTTTTGCAAGGTCTAAGTTTGCTTCATAAAAGGAACGAATTGTTCCTATGTCACTCCAGTAACCTTCGAATGGATAACTGATTACCTTGCGGTTATTAATTGCATGGGGAATGATTTCTTTTCCAAAGTCAGTATAGTCTTTGTTCGCTAGCTCTTCGCGTAAAATTTTACGGTTAAATATATAAATCCCCATCGACGCTAGGTATACGCGCCCTTCTTTTTGTAGGTCTTCATTTACATAACTTTCAAGACCTTGTAGCTCCTCTTGTGGTGGTTTTTCGCGAAACTCATTGATGACGTATTTATCATCTGTTTTTAAAATACCAAACCCTGAGGCATCTTTTGCCGCTACTGGAATAGTTGCGATGGTGATATCAGCTTTGTTTTCTTGGTGGTGACGTAGCATTTTTGCGTAGTTCATGGAGTACAATTGGTCACCTGACAATATGAGTACCTGGGAATGAGAGTAACTATCTATATAGTGTAGGCTTTGGCGCACTGCATCTGCCGTTCCTTGGAACCATTCTTTCGAAGAAAGTGTTTGCTCCGCAGCGAGAATTGTCACAAAACCTTTGCTATAACTATCAAAACGATAAGCTGTTGATATGTGTCGGTTTAAACTTGCCGAATTAAATTGTGTTGCCACAAACATTCTATTAATGCCGGAGTTTATACAGTTTGATATGGGTATATCGATTAAACGATATTTTCCGACTAAGGGCACAGCCGGCTTTGAACGAACCTTTGTCAAGGGAAATAAACGAGTTCCAGCTCCCCCTCCAAGAATGATGGCAATAACCTCTCGATTTAACATATTTTTTCCCTGAAAATAAGAAGCGCGCTTTTGTATGTATAAGTTTGATGCTCAAACACAACAGCGTTTAATAAAAATAAAAACACTGTGTTAAACTACAATTAAAATATGATATTTTTGCGAAATTGTCAATATTTTGTAACTATTCTCACGCATTTTGTCGTGAATATCAAAATATGTTATTCCATCTTTGTAGGAAATAAACTTGCTTGAGCTACACAGTAATAGATTATACAATAAACCATGTCTAAAGTTTTTACACTTTATTAAGGAAAGTAAATGGGTGAATTTATAAAACCAGTTGATCGGCGTATCGAAAGTTATATTTCTCAAGTTTTAGAAAAATATAACGACGAAGTTCTTACGGAAATGGAACAATTCGCTGAAGAGGAAAAGTTCCCTGTTGTTGGACGCTCAATTGGCAGTATGCTGCAAGTTCTCACTCGTTGCGTCGGTGCAAAGCGAATTTTTGAGTTTGGCAGTGGTTTTGGATATTCGGCATATTGGTTTACAAATGCGCTTGTGGAAGGTGGCAAAGTGATTTGTAGTGATCACCTAGCGAATAGTAATATCAAAAAAGCTGAGGAGTATCTAAAAAAAGCCGGAAAATGGGAACAAGTAGAATATCATCTCGGCTCACCAAAAGAGGTTTTCAATAAAACTTCAGGGGACTTCGACATTATCTACAACGACGGAGAAAAACAAGAGTACCCAGAAATTTGGCAACTTGTGAAACAGCGAATCCGTCGTGGAGGGTTGTATATTTATGATAATGTATTGTGGGCGGGGCGTGTACTTGATGAAGAAATCCGTGAAAGTTGCACCGAAGCGATTCGCGAAAGTACTAGTTTGATTACACAAGACACGGACTACGATTTTTTTATAAATGCCATACATGATGGTGTTCTTGTTGCACAAAGAAAGTAATGATATTATGATTCGCATACTTACCGCCGGAGAAAGCCACGGGCCGATGTTAACGGCTATTATCGAAGGTGTTCCGGCAGGTCTTCACATTACAACTTCGGATATCAATTATGACTTGCGACGTCGCCAAAAAGGTTTTGGTAGTGGCGGACGCATGCGTATCGAAAAGGACCAAATTCAAATAACTTCGGGAATTGTCGAGAATAAGACAACGGGTGGCCCGATTTCTTTGCTACTCGAAAATCGCGATTACAAAAACTGGCAAGATCGCGAAATTGCGCCTTTGACGACACCGCGTCCTGGGCATGCCGACCTTACGGGAGCCGTTAAGTATCGTTATCCTGATTTGAGATATTCGTTGGAAAGAGCCAGTGCCAGAGAAACAGCAATGCGCGTTGCGGCAGGTGCGATATGTAAAAAACTTTTACGTGAATTTTCGATATCTGTTGGTGGCTATGTTGTGCAATTAGGCGGTGTGAAAGTGAAAATGCCACCGTTTTCGTTACAACAATGTTTAGAAGTGGCGGAAAAAAATGCCGTACGTTGCCCCAATGAGGAGCAAGTGGAAGAGATCGAGGAGCATATAAAAAAAGCTATGAAAGCGCAAGATACCTTGGGGGGAGTTGTTGAGGTTTTTGCCATAAATGTTCCTGTTGGTTTGGGGACTTACGTCCAATATGATCGACGACTCGATGCGCAAATTGCCGCAGCTCTTATGAGTATTCCTGCCATAAAAGGGGTGGAATTTGGTAGTGCGTTTGACAATGCCAAAAAACGTGGTAGTGAAGTTCACGACGAAATTGTTTTGCATAACGACGAAGAACGTGTGGTGCGTAAGACCAATCGTGCCGGAGGAGTGGAAGGTGGTATTTCCAATGGGGAGCCTATCATTGTGCGCATTGCGATGAAACCAATTTCTACCGTTGTTCGCGGTTTTCAATCGGTAAATCTCGCGACGGGAAAATCCGAGCTTACAACATATGAGCGTAGCGACTTTTGCGCACTCCCGCGCGTTGTACCGATAGCAGAAGCCATGCTTTCTATTGTTTTAGCAAATGCTTTACAACAAAAAATTGGGGGAGATTCGATTGCGGAAATGAAACCGCGTTTTGAAAATTTACTCTCTGCTAATGTAAAAGACTTACACCTTCGCAACGAAAAATGGAAATTTAATTATTGAGGAGAATATTTTGCAATTTACTAGCACGGATCGTTACTATTTGAATCCCGAATTAGAAGAAATAGTTAATATCGCCATTCTTATGGAAAAGCCTTTACTACTTTCCGGTGAAGCAGGTACGGGAAAAACACAACTTGCATTTGAAATCGCAAAGACTTTAGGGTTAGAGATGGAAATTGCGCGCTGTAAATCAACTTTTAAGGGCGAAGAACTTTGTTATGTGTACGACACAGTACTTCGTTTAAATGATTCGCGTTTTGGTACAGGAGATACCGGAAGAAACATCAGCGATATTTGGGATTATTTGCGTTTTGGCCCCATCGGTCGTGCGTTTCGCTCCGAAAAACGCCGCGTTCTTTTGTTAGATGAAATTGATAAAACCGATAGCGACACGCAAGACAATTTGCTGGATGTACTCGAAGACAATTCGTTTATTATTCGTGAAATTAATCACTGTGTAAAAGCCGAAAATAAGCCCATTATCATTATCACTAGTAACGCCAAGCGCGAACTTTCTGATCCTTTTTTGCGTCGTTGTTTTTGCCATTTTATCCCCTTTCCTCAATCAGATGAAATCAGCAAAATAGTGAAACTTCACTATCCAGATATTGATAAAAAACTATTACAAAGCTCTACAGATGTTTTCTACAAACTACGTCGCGAAGGATTTGAAAAACCACCGGCGACGGCAGAGCTTCTCGATTGGCTTGGTGCCCTACAACAACAGGGAATGAAAAGTCCAGAGAACGATGGAGAGATAGCGTTTTTGGGAAGTTTACTGAAAAGAACCGAAGATATTCTGCGTTTTAAGAGGCAAAGAAGATAAAATGTTTATTGATTTTTTTCAACTACTCCGTAGATGTGGTGTTCCCATCAGCTTTCAGTTCATTATCGAATTTTTTGCCGCGTGGGAGAAAGGGCTTGTAACGAACCTTGACCGCTTATTTATCGTCATGCGACTTATTTTTGTGAAGAGAGTCGAACATTTCGATGCATTCGAAAGAGCTTTTGCCGCTTATTTTTTAGGCCAAATAGATCGTTTGCAAATCCCTGAAGTGGATACATTTCTTACGAGCAAACCTTTTCAGGATTGGCTAAACAAACAAATAGAGGAAGGAAATCTTTCTCCACAAGCCATACACAATATGCCTTTGGATGAGTTGCTGCAAAAATTTTGGGAAACGCTGTTAAAGCAGCAGGAAGAACACCACGGTGGAAATCGTTGGATTGGAACAGGTGGAACTTCGCCATGGGGACATTCCGGTAACGCCCAAGGAGGAATTCGCGTCCATGGAGCGGGAGGAAATAAGTCGGCCATTAAAGTGTTAGGTCAAAACCGTTATACCAACTACAAACAGGACGCCAAGTTGGGAGCGGAAAATATTCGTCAGGCACTTGCGACTTTAAAACACATGATACCTGTTGGTCCACAAAATGAATTGGATGTAGATGAAACCATATACCGCACATGCAAAAATGGTGGTGAAATTGACTTTGTGTTCAAACGCGAACTTCGCGATCGTTTAAAAGTTGTGTTGTTCATGGATAACGGTGGTTATTCCATGACGCCTTATGTGCGACTTGTGCGTTTACTCTTTTCTAAAATGCGCAGTCAATTCAAGGATTTAGACTTTTATTATTTTCACAATTGCATTTACGAAGGGGTTTACAGCGATGTGCAACATCGCAATTTTGTTCCCTTGAATAGCCTGTTTCAAAAGGATAAGGATATACGTCTTTTTATTGTCGGGGATGCGAATATGGCCCCAAGTGAGCTATTCTCTCCCTATGGAGCCATCAACTATTATGTGGAAAATGCTATTCCTGGTATCGATTGGTTGCGTTTAATCGCCGATACTTTCCCATATACGGTGTGGTTAAACCCTATCGAGAAAAAATATTGGTATTATCAAAGCTCTACTTTAGATGCCATTTCCGAAATTTTTCACATGCAAGATTTGACGCTAAACGGATTAAAAAATGCAGTTACTTATTTAGAGGACAAGAAAGAAAAATGAACATTATTATTTTAGGGGCGGGGTCTGTAGGATTGCATCTAGCAACAGAACTTTCGTGTTTGGGGAACAATGTTACCATTGTCGATACTAACAAAGATAAATTGGCTCATATTCAAGAAGTTTGTGATGTGCAGTCGGTACAAGGCAATGCGGCAGACTTATCTGTATTGGTGAAGGCGGGACTTCAAGATTGTCAGCTACTTTTGGCCACAACCAATAATGACGAAGCGAATATGCTGAGCTGCCTTTTAGCAAAAAATGTCGGAGTCGCGACCACCATAGCACGTTTGCGTCAAGATTTTTACTTTAGAGGACACAAGACATTGTACCGCAATAAAATGGGAATCGACTTAATTGTTTGTCCTGAAATCTTAGCTGCTTTAGATGTGATTGGTTACACAAAAGAATTAAAAAGTTCGGTAGTAGAGACTCTCGCCGATGGGAATATTGAAGTAAAAACCATTCGCGTTAGTCGAAATTTTAAATACAAAAACTACATCTTAAATGAAATCCCATTTCCAGAAAATACTCTAGTAAGTGGTGTTGTACGTGATGACAAGTTAACTATTCCGCGTGGAAATTATAAAATTCAAGAAGATGATATTCTCTACATTATCGGAAAAACGGAAGTGGTCGAACATATGGGTGGAGTTTTCGATCCTAAAAAAGAGGGGTGGTTTTTTTCGCAACACAAAACTGCGTTTGTTTTGGGAGGAGGGCATATCGGGTTTTTAGTTGCCAAGTTGTTGTCAATGCACGAAATCGAAGTAAAACTCATTGAAGAAGATCCCGAAAAATGCAAACAGGTGGCCGCAGCGCTACCAGATATTACTGTGTTTAATGAAGATGGCACCAATGATAAGTTTCTTCACGAAGAAGGAATTGAAAATGCCGATTACTTTATCAGTGCGTGCAAAGAAGTTGAAACAAGTCTCGTGGCGTCGTTACTGGCCAAAGATATGGGAGTTAAAGAGGTTATTTCGGTTATTGACAACGATCGTTACAATCGCGTACTGCAAAGACTTGGAATTAACAATATTGTGAATCCGCGCAACAAAACTTCACAGTGTATTTTGGAATTTATTGGTAACGGCAATGTACTAACGCACACCCTTGGACGTTTTGAAGATGCGCATCTCATTGAGATGTATACCACGGAAAATTTTCCACTCAAAGGAAAAACGCTACAAGAAATCAATTTGCCCGAAAATACTCTTGTGTGCATTATTCAACGTGGAGAAGAAGTGTTTGTCCCTAAAGGAAGTGATCATATTCAAGTGGGAGACATGGTGGTGATCTTTACAATAGGTGAGCATATAGATGCCATACAGAAATTATTTGGTCGGTAGGCATTAAGGATCTAAAAATGAATTTTAAATTAATTATTCACACCTTGGGGGCGTATTTGGTTTTTTTTGGTTGTTGTTTTGTGCCATCGATGTTGTGGGGAATTTATGCTCGTGAATGGGGTATGCTAAACACTTTTGGCTGGGTTGCATTGGCGACGATTGCTTTGGGAACCCTAAGTAAAAAATACACAAAAGAATGTACGGGGCAAAATCAATTTACCAAACGTGAAGGTTTATTACTGGTTTCTGTTATTTGGATTGTTTCGGGAATTATTGGAGCACTACCTTTTTACATAAGCGGCTACATACCGACATTTTTATCCGCCTTATTTGAATCTGTGTCGGGATTTACGACGACAGGAGCAAGTGTTTTAAGTGATATAGAGGCTTTGCCACAAAGCTTATTGTTTTGGCGCTCACTAACGCACTGGTTGGGTGGTTTGGGAATTGTTGTACTTTTTATTATTGTTCTTCCACACCTGGGAGTTGGTGGACGTGCCTTGTTTCACTCGGAAGTGCCCGGTCCGCATACTGAAGTGCTAAAACCGAAAATTCGCGAAACAGCTTTCATTTTGTTAAAAATCTACATCGGTTTAACAGTCATTGAAACTGTGGCTTTGTGTTGTTGTGGAATGACTATTTTCGATTCTATTTGCCACACATTTGGGACACTTGCCACCGGAGGTTATTCTACAAAGAATACAAGCGTGGCCGCTTTTAACAGTATCTCCATAGAAATAGTGCTCATTATTTTTATGATCCTCGCCGGTGTTAACTTTTCTCTGTATCATTATTTTTTAACCGGGCAACGCAATATTTTTTGGAAAGATACCGAATTTAAAAGTTACATATTGATTATTGTGATTGCAACGACTTTTATTATGGTCGATTTAACACTAAACTTCAGTCATAACATTGCGAAAAATTTTCGCGATGTTTTGTTTCAGGTGGTGTCGATTCAAACAACGACAGGCTATGGGACCGCAGATTTTGACAAATGGCCGGGTTTTAGTAAACTCATTTTATTTGTACTCATGTTTGTCGGGGGGTGTGCTGGTTCTACCTCGGGAAGTTTTAAAGTCATTCGTTGGGTCATTGTTTTTAAATATATTTTTAATCAGATAGAACGCGTTTTTCGTCCACAAGCTGTACGTCCGATCCGTTTAGGTAAAGTTGTCATTGAAGACAATGTGGTGAATAATATTATTGGATTGTTTTGTTTGTGGGTTGTGATTTTCGCCATAGTGAGCGTGGTGATTTCCGCGATGGGGTTTGACATGTTAACTTCGATGTCTGCTACTGCGGCAACTCTAAACAGTATTGGACCTGGTTTTGTAGAAGTTGGTCCGACAATGAACTTCGCGGTAATTCCCGATTTAGGAAAATTACTCTTGGTGATTTGTATGTTGTTTGGGCGTTTAGAAATTTATACGTTTGTGATTTTGTTTCACCCTGCATTTTGGAAAAAATAAATATAAAACTTGCTTGTGGGAGAAGTGATGAGTCAGGAAATTCAAAATTTAAAATTAGAATATAACAAATATGTGAATGAACATAATTGGCAACAAGCACTTAAAATCATTGATCAAATGATTGCAATAGAACCACAAGCAAAGTTCTATTGTAAACAAGGTGCATTGTTTTTTAAATGTAAACTGTATCAAAAAAGTTATGACAGTTTTCAAAAGGTTTTGGAGATAGATCCGGGAAATTCTCAAGCGGTTAAGTTTTTAGCAAAATTACAAAAAAATAATGAATCTTACGTTCAGGAAGATGACTTTTTGACCGTGATCGGTGATTTATTGTTGCAAACGAAGCTTGCTGGTGTCGAAGAGCAAGAACTTGGAGATGAATCTATTGTAGGCAATGAAGATAAGATTGTGGAACCGTCTACTGCGGTCAATAGTGAAACTCAAAAAGACGTTTTCGATAACGAAGAACAAAAAACAGTTTTCGACGTCAAAGAGCAAGAAAACGCTTCCGAGGACGAAGAGCAAAAAACGGTTTTCGCCAGTATGGAGGAACAGACCGTCGTCGGCGTTTCTGAACAAAACACGGTTGTCGATGGTGAGCCGCGAACCAATTTTTCTGATGAAACAGTTGTCAGCACACCACCTATTACGATTTCGAGCGCTCATGATAGTGAGAGTTCTTTTGGGCGTTATGAATTGCAATCTAAAATAGGCTCGGGAGGGATGGGAAATGTTTACAAAATTTACGATCCTGTTCTTGACCGCACTTTAGCTCTTAAGATATTAAACCTCAGTTTAAATACGGAAGAAGGTCGCAATCGCTTTATGCGTGAAGCGCGTGCCACCGCTAAACTAAATCATCCGCATATTATCTGTGTTCATGACATTGGTGAACATGACGGACGTAATTTTTTCACCATGGATTACATCGAGGGATGTCCTTTTAAAGAACATTATGCCTGCGAAAATGTCAGTGTGCAAGACATTTTGCGTTTGTTTATGCAGGTGTGCGATGCGATTCACTACGCCCACGAACAAAAGATTATTCACCGCGACATCAAGCCAAGTAACATTATGATCGAAAATAAAACCACGGCAAAGGTGATGGACTTTGGCTTGGCGAAAATTCTCCACGCCGATGACCAACTTTCGCGCACGGGACAACAAATGGGAACACCGGCATACATGTCTCCCGAACAAGCCGATGGTGCACCTGTCGACGTGCGTACCGATGTGTATTCGCTTGGCGCAACGTTGTACGAAGCTTTGACGAAACGACCGCCTTTTCAAGGGGAGAATCACTTTAACATTATTTATCAACTGCATTACAAAGATCCTGTCCCGCTAAGGTTAATGAATCCCGATATTTCCATCGAACTCGAAGCCATATGTCTTAAGTGTCTAGAAAAGTCGCCGAATAACCGTTACGCTACGGTGAAGGATTTGCGTGATGATCTCGATAATTTGTTGCACCATCGTCCGATCAAGGCGAAGCCAGACACAAGTTTGCGAAAATCTTGGAAATGGGTAAAACGCAATAAGGCAATTTCGGCGATCGTTGTGATTTTACTATTGGCTTCGGCGTTCTGGTATGCTCAATTGCTCGAAACAAAAGAGGCGAACTACAACATTGCTGAAAAATCTGTACACATTTTGTTGTCACGTGCCAAAGAAGAATTAATGAACGATCGCTGGCGCGAAGCGGGAGCTCTCGGGGGGGAAGCACTACAAATTGTGCAGCAACATCCACAGCATATGCAGTCATTACAAAAAAATGCGCTTGATATTGTGCGCAGTGCTCTCTATGGAATGGGGCTCGTATGGGAAACATCTGTAGGAGATGTTCGTACCTCGAAAATTATCAATATTCCTGAAGAAACCGCCCAGTATATGACGACAGTGGATTTGATTTCTGTACATCCTGACGGAAAAATTATCGCAGTAGCGGGTGATGCCGGAAGTGTGAGTTTATACAATGTTTACGATGGTTCTTTTATTCGTAGATTACAACATGAAGATAACGATGGCCATTCCACCACCGCATTGGCTTTCCATCCTCATAAAAAGATACTTGCCGCAGGAAATTGCCAGGGGGAAATTCTTTTATGGAATGTTTACAGCGGTAAACTACTACGTAGGATACAGCAGCATGAGATGATTGTTTCCGCGATTAAGTTTAGTGAAGATGGCGAACTAATGGCTTCGTCGTCTTTGGACAAAACGGCGAAGGTGTACGATTATACGCAGAATAAAAATACCGCTGTTTTACAACATAACAACAGTGTCACCTCTATGGATTTTCATGGGCGTACCAAGTTGGTGTGTATTGCCAAAACACGTGTTGTTTCGTGGGATTTAGCCAAACAAACAACAGCGAAATTAGTCAAGACCGAAAAAGACGCGCTACATGTGCGCGACACTGTATACATACCGCTAACCGCGATTAGTTTTAACGGCAATGGTTCGCTTGTTGCTATTGGTTCCCGCGAAAATACCATATTGCTTTACGATATCAAGGAGCAAAAACAGTTGGCAAAAATTGCCGGGCACTCTTCGTGCGTAACATCTTTAGAGTTTCACGGAGATCTTCTTGTTTCGGGAGCCGCGGATGGAGAAATTATTTTATGGGATATTCATCGTCGTCAGCCCATTCGTAAATTTATGGCGGACTGCGAGGGGGTCCAAGGAATTACTTTACACCCCGATGGTTCTCAAATTATTTCTATTTCACAACTAGGTGTGTTGCGCCTATGGAGTTTGAGCAGCCAAGAAATACTCAGTGAAATTCCGCGCAGCAAGGACATTATCACCACAATTGCATTTCGTCCTGATGGCAATGAATTTGTTTCTGCGAATAAAAGTGGCAAACTCTATTTATGGTCGTACCCTTCTCTATCGTTGGAGGCGGAGTTAAATCACGGAACGAAGGTTATGTGTGCTGATTATAACTCGGACGGAAGTCAATTGGTGACTTGTGGATATGACTATGCGATAAAAATATGGGATTGTCAAACGTACCAACTACTAGATACCATTCGTATCCATGATGCCATTGTTGCCACAGTAGAGTTTTCTCCCGACAATAAGTATATTCTTTCCTCTGGTTACGATTCGACGGTAAAAGTTTGGGATATTGCTGCGCGCAAAGTTGTGAAAAATATCAAAGAGGAATTGCCATTTTTTTGTGCTTCGTATAGTCCGGATGGCAAAAAAATTGTCATGATTAGTGAAGATCTTGTGGTGATGAATGCCAACAACTATGAACCAATTCATCGTTTGCAAGGTCATCGCAATTGGTTTTCCAAGGCATATTTTAGTCCTGATGGATCGCTTATCGCTTCCGCTTCAGGAGACAGTACGGTGCGAATTTGGGATGCAGATAGTGGTAAAATTCTGCATACATTTCGTTATGACGCGTGG
The DNA here is from genome assembly GCF_009002475.1 of Candidatus Uabimicrobium amorphum. Lineage (GTDB taxonomy): Bacteria > Planctomycetota > Uabimicrobiia > Uabimicrobiales > Uabimicrobiaceae > Uabimicrobium > Uabimicrobium amorphum. Next base: position 4,105,239 of record NZ_AP019860.1, on the reverse strand, counting down.
GTGTGGCGTTTTTCGTTTTTACCAAATAGCCATTTGATCGCTTGTATATGTAGTGATGGTAAGATTCGCGTTTTAGATGCGCGCAGTGGTATTCAAATCTATACCTTATCTTTTCCTAAAATAGACAATGCCTTTGCGTTGGCTTTTCATCCGCGCGACAAGGTTCTTGTGTCAAGTTCTACCGATACAACAATTAAATTGTGGGATTTCTCCAACAAACTGAGCTACGCGTATTCGCCTGGATGGCTAACGCCGCAAGACGATTTTAGTGAATTGTATGGTGACTTAAATTTTCGCCGTGATGTCCACGGAGGAGCTATATTAAGCGCATTGCGGAACAAGCCGCGTTATGCCTGTCGTCAACTCTTTGGGGTGAATGTAGACACCGATAACTTTGCCATCACCATGACGACTTGTGAGCGCAACATGAAAGGCAAGGTCATCGATAAGACCAATGTCCAAAAGTATTTGCAATATGCGCGTAAGATTCATTCGCAAAATGAAGAGGTCGCGATGGATTATGTGCAGTTGGCGCTTAGTTTAGATTCTGCGACTTGTTTACCGTGGATTTCTGTGAATATGCCACAGGCAAAAGAAAAGTTGGCCGAAATATATGCGAAGCGCGCCGCGCAAATGGGAGATTTTCATAAAGCAATTGCCCTAATTGATGTCGCAATTACTTTAAATCCTAAAGCCGAGTTTTACTTCACTCGTGGGACGATCTGTCATGAAAATGAGCACATGGAAAAGGCGCGACAAAGTTTTGACGAAGCTCTACAAAAAAATCCACAACTAAAAAGTCTTTTACCCACACAAGGATAAAATACAATGAAAATCGTTTATATATTGGTGGTTATTTTGTGCATGGTACTTGTGTTTTTATCTATTCAAGCGTTCGCGGATACATCGGTTGATCGGTACATCAACAAGCAAATAAAACGCCAAACATATGGAACAAGTTATCCGCGTATTCGCGTTTTAGACTTTTCGCCTTTTGTAGAAGCTCTTAAGAAATTTAGCAAAGACGACAGCCACATAGAAAAAGTAGTTGTCGCGGCAGAAAATATATATGAAATACAAAAGTTATTTGACGAAAAAAAATTGTCTTCTCAACAACTGGTGCTATTTTATTTAAAACAAATACAAACACACGACCCACAACTCAATGCAGTACTAGAACTAAATCCCGAAGTGCTAGAAGAAGCAATTCTTTGTGATAAGGAACGCTCTACAGATCGAAGTCCTATTCATGGCATACCGGTGTTGTTGAAAGACAATATTGCTGTTGCGGGTAAAATGTACAATACCGCAGGTGCTGCGGCGCTAAAAGACGCTCACAGCGACCGTGACGCTGAATTAGTGAAACATTTACGCGAAAATGGCGCTATTATACTTGGCAAAACCAATTTAAGCGAGTGGGCGAACTTTATGACCTTTTCTTCGGCAAATGGTTTTAGCACATTAGGTGGACAGACGCAAAATCCCTATGGTCGATTTGACGTGGGAGGTTCTAGCTCTGGTTCGGCGAGTGCTGTGGCGAAAAATTTGTGTTGTGTCGCGGTCGGTACGGAAACTAGTGGCTCTATTATTTATCCGGCTTCGCAAAATTCAGTGTTTGCTTTGAAACCGACGTTGGGAGTTGTTAGCCAAGACCGGATTATTCCCATTACGTCAAAGCAAGATACCGCAGGTCCCATGGCGCAAAATGCCACCGATCTTTCTGTTCTATTTCAGGCGATGCAGAAAAAGGCTATGGACAAAATTGGTCTAGACAAAGACGCACTGGCCGGAAAAAAAATAGGTGTGCTTTACGGAAAGCAGTACGAAAAAAGTTTTCGTAGTGGTGACATGGCATTTCGCGAAAAAATGCAAAAGACACTCGGCGAAGCAGGTGCGAAAATAGTTGAGGTTGAATTGAAAGCTCCACAACTTAGCGCCGTAGATGCATATAGCGTTATGGTATATGACTTTCCCAAAGAGTTAGGGCATTATCTACAACAGACAAAATATAAAATAACCACCTTAGAAGAAATTATTCGTTTTAACTATCAACAACCCCGAAAATATGCACCTTTTGGGCAAGGAATTCTTCGCACTAGTGTCAAAAGTAAAATGACAAAAGAGCAACAAGACGTCCTAGTGGAAGAGAACCGCAAAATTACCCGACAAGTTATTGACGACTTATTGGAGAAAAACGATGTCGATGTACTCGCAACTTTGAGCAACTATTTCACTCTTGTATACGCACCATGTGGTTATCCGGCAATTAGTATTCCTTTAGGTTATCGCGACAGTGGTGAGCCCATAGGCATGACTCTTGTCGCCAGAAAAAATCAAGATGCTATGCTACTGCAAATAGCATACGCATACGAACAGAAATACAAACCGAGAAAAAAACCATAGTTGTGAGAGTGATATGGAAAACAGTGACATTGTACTAGGTCAACTCGCGATCTCGATGAATATGATTACCACACAGCAACTTTCGCAGTGCATTAGTCTACAAAAACAAATACAACAGCAAGGACATAATCTTACGCTTGTTGATATCTTAGTGAAAAAAAATCTTATTTCAGATGAACAACGCAATATGTTATTGGGAGCAGCTCAAAATCACCACGCACAAAACGCCACTTTACATGCAAAGCCACAGCGACTTGGACGTTATACGATTGAGAAAAAAATTGGCCAAGGGGGAATGGGGTACGTTTACAAAGCATGGGATCCGAAACTCGAACGTTTTGTCGCGTTGAAGGTACTGATTCATACCGATAGTGATGTCAACATCAAACGCTTTATGCGTGAAGCAAAAGCCAATGCGATGTTGCGTCACGAAAATATCGTTGCCATATACGATATGGGAGAAGAGGCACAGCAACCTTATTTTACCATGGATTATCTAGAAGGTGGATCTTTAGACGAGCGCAAAAAACAATTGTCGTTTCGCCAATCTGTAGATATTTTAATTACGATGTGTAAGGCCGTAGATTTTGCTCATAAAAACGGCGTTGTGCATCGCGATTTAAAGCCGGCGAATATCATGTTTGATAAAAATGGAGTACTAAAGATAACCGATTTTGGTTTAGCAAAAATCGCCGATGATCAGAAATTATCCAAAAGTGGTTCTTTGATTGGTACAGCATTTTACATGTCGCCTGAGCAAGCACAGGGAAAAACCAGACAAGTCGACCATCGTAGCGACATTTATGCGCTAGGTGTGATACTGTACGAACTTATTAGTGGTCGAGTTCCTTTTATTGGTAAGAGTTTTCAGCAAACAATGCACCTTATTAGCACAGCACAACCCAAATTGCTCACAGAAATTAAAAAAACAGTTCCGACCTCTCTCGATATTGTATGTATAAAGGCGATGGCGAAGAGAAAGGAAAATCGCTACAGTAGTGCACTTGAGCTTGCGGGAGATTTGGAAAAAATACGCAGTGGTAAACGCCTGCGTCATCGTAGTCATATTTATTTTGTATGTTTTAGTGCTGTTGTCATATTATCTGCCATTGTGGTTACATCTTTCTTCATGATGCAAACCATCACTCGTTCTAGTAAACTGCCCGAAGTTGTGGAGCGAAACACGCGTAATTCACAAACAAAAACAGTAAAGACGCAAGCAGAGAAGCCTTCGAAAACATTTAACAACACCAAGGAGTATTCTACTACGGAAAAACCGCGCAAAAGTGGTGAGCTATATTTTCCCAACGAGAAAGAGTTACCTCTTGGCAATGTACGCGCGCAAATGAGTAAAGTGGGACGGTTAGAAAGTAAGATGCGTAAGGCAAAAAACAACGGGGATCAAACAGCAGTGAATCGTTTTGCCATTGAAATGGCAAATGGTTATTACAAGGCACATGTACTACGCGATGAAATTCTGAGTTTACAACACATCCAGCCAAAAACTCCGGAAATATTGTGGCGTTTAGCCGAAAGATGCATGACGGGTAAAATGTATATTCACGCACGCTACTACACCAACGAAATTTTGTGGCAATTTCCTGGGCACTCTTTGCGCGAAAAAGCGCAAAAAGAACAGCAAAAAATTATCAGTGTTTTTCCCGTTGCCGACAATAATATTCGCCAAGTGGTGTGGAGTATTTTACGCGACTTAGCATATGCACGTGTTTTGCGCATTGAGGAAAAGTATAAGACATGTATCGATTACTATGAACAGGCTTGGAGTAAGGCCAATAAAGGTGCAAAATTATTTGCTGTGTCATCTGCGATCAAAGACAACTCTTTGTCCCCTCAATTGCGCGATGAATTTAACCGCGCAAATCATCGCTTGAGCAATAAAGCGATACTGCGTAACATAGACAAGAATACTTGGGCAATTGATGACGATTGGAAAGAAAAATATCGCCTGCATTGCGAAAGCGACTATCAAAGTGGAAAAGAGCATATTTATGTCTATGCACCACTTTTAGAGTTTTTGCCACTACTCAAAAGTTTGCAAATCATGTCGTACATTCACCTTAAACAATTCGCAATTGCACAAAAAGAATTACAAAATTTGCAAATGACTTCTTCGCGCTGGTATCCATGGATTTCTCACATCTTACGGCAAAATGGTTTTATATACCATTGGCCAGAAACGCTACTTTCAAAAGGAATGTTTTTCTTTTTTAGTGGAAACAACAGTGAAGCGCAAAAAATATTTCAGAGTATCGAAAAGCACTATTCGCCGTGGTATGTTTCTGGGGAGAGACAATTATTTCGCTTGAATAAAAATTACCTGGGGCAAACGCCCAATTTACAAGAAAAAAAATGGTGGAATATGCTTTCCGAGGACATAAATACAGTTTTGGATATGCTGTTGGTTCGCGGGATCATGAACGGCAAATTGAGCAACAATCTACCTGTTTATCAACGTACCTTTGAAGATTTACTCAATCTCGAAATCTCTCCATACATGATTCGCAATCACCTCGCTGATATTTACTTTCGACAAAAGCTATACCAAAAATCAATTGATAATTATGTGTTATCACGCCATCTTTCTCCGCAAGATGTTGTTGTGTTTGGTTTAGGGCAATTGGCCTTGAAAGCGCAAAACTATCCCTTCGCCAAGAGATGTTATCTATATCTAGAAAAACATCCACCGGTAATATACCGCAGTGATAAAAAGCAATTGGCCGATTTTCAAAATCATGTGCAGCAAATACTAAGACAACTTGGTCATTAGAAGCACCAATACGCTATACGTTGTGTTTACGGTATGTTTGGCGGACCTGCGGCCTCTAAGCTTTATATTTACTAATGGCAAGACATTGGTTTCACGCTGGAGTAGGGAGTTATTATAATACTGTTATGTTCGCAGTATTATCAAAATAATTACTTTGGTGTGGAGTATATATTATGCAAACAGCATTGCGTATCATGGCGGTCATTTTTATTTATTGGGGTGTGACAAGTTTATTCTCGTCACCAGCTGAATTTGAAAATAAATTGGATACATATAAACCGGTTATTGGTCATATATTACATTGGGAAGTCGTTTACATTGAAAGTGACAACAAAAGGATTGACGGGATGTCATCTCATCGTCCAACGGTAAGCTATATTGTGGACGGCCAACAGTACACGGTAAAGTCATCTATCGCTTTTCCTGGCAACCCCGATCAAATGACAGGTGTTACTACCGTATACTACAATCCTACAAATCCCCAAGAAGCGGAAGTTCAGCAATATTTTGACCAAAAGAAAGACAATAAGGAAATCGATGATTTATTTTCGATGCCTAAGGCCTTTATCCTCGCAATGATTGGTATTGGACTATTTTTATTCTCCAATAGTCAAACTTTTAAAGAACACAAGGTGGAACTTTCTAAGCGTTAACCGTAAAAATGTATAGATGACAAAGGAAAGGTAAAAATGAATGATGATAAAGTTTTTATTGGTTTCCTTTTAGTGTTGTTATCACTCGTGTGTTGTTATTTCACTTTGCTTTTAAAAGCCAAGCATGATTTGGTGTGTTACCTCGAAAGCCAAGTTATCCCGGGACAGAAAGAAAAAGCTTGTGAAATGTATGCAAATTTTAGCGAGAAATATAAAAACCAATATGAAAATGTGGATCGTTTCGCGGAAGGCTTTATACAGCGTTATTACCATTGCAAAATGATTCACCTCTGGTTGTATGGTCGCGAATTGGTTGTACGGTTTGTCATACAAGATAAAGACGTTTATTTATGGAAATGGAACGTTTTATCAATGACCACAACAGTTCAGATGCAACATCCATTGTAAGTACCTCTCTCATTTTCTTGAGGAAAAACTACAGAGAAAACCCCTGCAAAAGCACATATGGGCCAAATTTTATATGTGCTTTTGCCGGGATAATTTTCCTATCCGAGTTCCGAAAACACGCCCCATTAACTTACAAATTTTCGCGCCACTTTTTTATTTGTTTTTTCGTGAATTGTGGTAAAGCGTCGTGAATTTCACTCCATGTAGGTTTGTATTCCACATAAATGTGTTTATCAGGTTTTACATGGAAGTTTTTGTCTAGCAAACCTGCAGGAATTTCTATTATGGTTTGTTGAGTGAAGAAGTCAGGTAGTGGGGAACCACAATTACGACAAAAAATAGAGCGGTACGCGGGTGGTTTTTCACGGATAGGGGTGTCATAAACGCCAATGAACTCTTTTCCACAGGTAAGATGTATATTTTTGCTATGGACACTGACCATCGCGGCATATGCAGAACCTGTGGCCTTACGGCATCTATTACAATGACATAGTTCAAATGGACCGGTAATTTTTTGTACTTCAAATACAACGCCGCCACATAGGCAACTGCCTGTTATTTTTTCCATTTTTGTATTAAGTTTTTCTTTGTATGGGTGCCCTCACCATCGAATGAGCAGTTTCAGCTTTGCTGAAATCTGCTATTCTCATGCCTCTCCCACGGGAGAGGCATAATGCTTCTCTTTTGTTAAAAACAAAATTCGTTTGATTTGCGGGCAAATATTAAGTGTTACTAAGTTTGATTGTGGTTGTCATTATAATACGCACAAAATAACACAATAAAAACAAATTAAGACGTGTTACGCCTCTCCCGTGGGAGAGGCATGAGGCTTGTTGCTTTCAGCGTAGCTGAAATCTACAAGACGATGGTGAGGGCACCCAATTTAAAGTAGAAACACTTAAGTGAAGTCTGAAGACGAATGCCTAACTACTGCCAATTCTCCAGAATATTCACAAAGGCAGTTAAAAATTTGTTTGCCTGGAAACCATCCAATGCGCGATGATCTATTGTTAATGTTACGTAGATCATTGGTTGAATTTGGATGCAGTCTTGCCCGTTTATTTCATTGACCACAACGCGTTTTTGCATCTTGCCAATACCAAGAATGGCGGATTGTGGCTGGTTTATGATTGGTGTGGCGATTAAGCTACCACTAACACCATGGTTGGTAATCGTCAAGGTTCCACCTTGTATATCTTGTCCTCCAAGATTACCTTCACGTGCTTTTTGGGTAATTTTTTGTAGTTCGTTGGCAATACCTATCAAGCTTAGATGTTGCACATTTTTGAGAACGGGAACGATAAGACCATTATCTACCGCCGTAGCAATTCCCACATTACAGTGTGGAAAAATTTCTAAACGGTCATCGTGCCAACGCGAATTTACTTCAGGAACCGCTTGCGCCGCAAGAGCCGTTGCCATCGCGAAGTAAGAAGTAAATGTGAGTTTGACTCCTTGTTCGGAGAAAGCTTGCTTGTTTTCATTGCGATGTGCAATGACATTTGTCATGTTCGCCTCAAAAATGGCGGTAACATGAGGGGCGGTCTGCAACATACTTTGTACCATATGATTGGCAATTTGCTTACGCATGGGAGAGTGAGGTACAAATTTACTATCTGAGGGTTGTGGTGGTTCCTGTACGTTTAACTTTGTTGTTGGTCGTACATTTTTACTTTTCATTGTTGAAAGTGTCTCAGAAGGGCGCATCGGTGGTTCTTGTATGCGATGTGTTTCAGACATTTTGATATATGCGATGACATCTTTGTGTGTTACACGGCCCTTTTTTCCCGTACCGTGTATTTTGGAAACATCTATGTTATTTTTGCGTATTAATTTTCTTACGGCAGGACTTAAGAGTGTTTTGCTATCTTGAGATTCCTGAGATTCTTGCTGTTGTTCTTTTTTCTCAAATTCACGTTGAATTTTTTGTAAAGGAGAAGTGGGCGTACGTACGGTAGGTTCTCCAAAAAGAAGAATTTCTGCCAGTTTTTCTCCGGGCATAACTTCGCTATTTTCTTCTTTAAAGATTTTATACAACTCTCCTGTGGCAGGAGATGCTATTTCAATGGTCACTTTGTCGGTACTGATTTCAACAATTGGTTCGTGAATACCCACTAAATCTCCAGGAGCTTTTAGCCATTTTTCAACAACGGATTTGGATCCTTCTTGTTCAGGCATAGTGACGAGAACTGTTCTAGACATAGTTTCCCCTTAGAATTCAATAAGTTCTTTTATAGCGTTTGTTATTTTTTCGACACTCGGTACTACAGCGTTCATTAATCCGATATTATAGGGGATGGGAATATTTGGTACTGCAATTCTTTCAATGGGGGCATCTAAACTAAAAAATGCTTCTTTGACAAGTGTGGCGCTAATTTCAGCTCCGAAGCCCGCGGTAATGTTATCTTCGTGAACAATGAGGCATTTTTTGGTTTTATCTAACGAATGAATTACCGTTTCTTTGTCCCACGGAGATAAAGTACGCAAGTCTATGATGTCCGCAGAATAATTTTTGGCAGCTTTTTCGCATCTCTCGACCATTGCTCCCCATGTGACAATTGTAATGTCATTACCACTTGTAATCAATTTGGCCTTACCCATCGGAAGAACAAAATCATCTCCCGGATAAGGACGTCGTGCCCAAGAGTTGTCTAGTAGTGCGCGATGTTCAAAGAATATCGTTGGGTTATTACTACGTAGTGCCGCGCGTAGTAAACCGACAGCATCTTCTGCATTGGATGGGCATACAACTTGCCACCCTTGTCCATGAACCCACATGACTTCGTTCGATACACTGTGCCATGGGTCACCACATTTGGCAAAGCCACCTGGAAGACGAACAACGATAGGGGCAGCAAAGCGATTTTTTGTGCGCCAACGAATTGTACCACAGTTGTTTAACTGTTCTGTTGCAGGATCAGCGTATTTGCGAAATTGAATTTCGGCAACGGGGATTAACCCAGCGAGCGCCATTCCCACCGCACGTCCAATGATTCCCTCTTCTGATAAGCTCGTATCAAAAACGCGGTCTTCGCCAAACTTTTGCTGTAATCCCATTGTCGCAGCGTGAACACCACCTTTTGGGCCCACATCTTCACCAAAAACCAACATTTTGGGATTGCATTTCAATTCGCTTTCCAGCGTCTGGCGAATGGCAGTTAGCATATTCATACGTGCGCTACCTGTTTGTGGAACTTCTGTGGCTGTTGGGAACACGTGGTTTTCTGCTGCTAATCCACCAGTGAGTTGTACCTCGTCTTCAAAAAATAAGTGTTTGGTAATATCGTCTGGCGAAGGATCAGGACGTTCTAGTGCCAAATTCAATTTTTGACGAACTTCCGCAGCTGTTTCTTCCTCAAGAGTGTTCCATTCTTTTTCACTCATATATTCGGGTACAATATAACTACGTAGTTTGTGATAAGGGTCGTTTTGCTGTTCTTCTTCAATTAGTTCAGGAGTTTTGTATGCTTGAGTGTCTTGTCCAGAATGCCCACAAAGACGCGGCACTGTCAAACGTATCAGGACAGGACCTTTGCGATTACGCACTTCATCGACGGCTTGTTTGATGAGTCGCGAAGCTTCGCCTGGATCTGTACCATCGCCGCTTAAGATGTGCAAATTTGAAAATGACTGTAGATTTTTAGCGATGTTTGCACCAGGTGTCTGCTTTTCTGAAGTTACGGATATGGCATATCCATTGTCTTCGATGTAAAACAAAAATGGCAACTGTAAGGTTGTGGCGATGGTTAAGGCCGACCAGAAACCATTGGTAGCTACTGATCCTTCTCCTCCAAGTACAACCGAAATTGCCTTTTCGTAATTGCTATCTTTGAGAGTTTTATGACGATATTCGATTGCCTGCGCCCAACCAATCGCCGGCGTATACTGAGATCCCACATCACCGGCCATTGGTATTATCGTTGCTTTACCTTGCGAAGGGAGGTTACATACAACTCCAATATCGCGTCCGTCACTAAATCCACCGGATTTACTAAGTGGTCCGGCAAATGCATCGTCAATGGTCAGCCCTTGAGTCAAAAGTAAAGGACGCGAACGGTAGTAGGCACTTGCGCAATCTTTGGCATTCGTAAGAAGAGAGCCCAGTAGTATTTGCCCTAAATCATGCCCACGAGCAGAAAATTGATACAAGACTTTTTTTTGTGGATAGAGTTCTGTCTCTTCTATCTCATCTATTTTGCGTGAGGTCATAACCCATTTGCAAATTTGTTTCCAATCAAAATCGGTGTTTATTTTACTCATAAGCTAACAAATAGAAATTATTTTGATAATTTCTATTTCTCCTAAAAAAAACTGAAATTGGATTTTTTCTTATTATACCGCGAATGCTAGATAAAGTAAAGGATTGATCAAGCTGCGAATGACGGCTTGTTACCCAGCTAAATAAATTCAAAATTCAGCATACTCATTACTTGGTCGTATTTGTCATACAGCTGTTGCCAACTATCAGCACCGAGATTTAATACGGCGTATTTATAACTGCCACTACTTTGAATGGTATCTGAAAGTCGTTGACCGGCTTTATGTTCTAGTTTCAAAATGAGATCAGGAAATTGCTTTTTGAGTTGCGCGATTTCTTCTGCTGTAGGGATTCTTTGAACAAATTTGTCCTCAAATAACCGTGGTGTAAATGTCGCGGCTACTTTAAATTCACCTTCAATGTTTGGTATGTGTGGTTTTTTTCCTAAAGCAATATCGACACAAGTTTCATAAGTGTTGACGCCTTGCACTTTTTCGAAATAATCGGCAGCAGCAAAAAATATGCGGGGGTTGACTTCGATAATATCTATTTTATTTGTAGATGAATCATAAAACATTTCTAAGTTAAACATGCCACTGTTGTATCCGCTGTTACTTACAAATGTTTTTGCCATTGTTATCATGCGTTGCTGTACATCTTTTGGTAACTTTGAGGGGTATTCAAAACTACGAAAGCTTTCCGTTCCGGGATACATGATGGAATCGACAATTCCCATAATGGTAACATCCCCGTTGTGACAGAATCCATCTAATGTTACTTGTGTACCTTTTAGAACCTCTTCTAAGATAAAGTGATTGGCATCAATTGTAAATTGTGGATATTGGGCTAGAATATCGTTAAATGGTTGCGAGAACGCTCGCAGTTCTTCGCGGTGACAATCGATAAATTCTTGGAGTTGCTGTTTGTTGTCGATTTGCGCCGTTAAAAAGGAGAATACCGCTTTGACTGGTTTGATAAAGCATGGAAAAAAGAGGTCTTCGCGATGGGAAATATTCTCGTCAATTGAGACCACGGTAAACCGCGGTGTATCTTCTGGTAAGTGTTTACATTGAGTTAAACGACTGTAATATTTGTGTTGCAGTGTTATTGTGGCTTCAGGAGTACATGCGGGAATTCCTATTTCGCCCGCGAGTATCGTCGCTGCTAATATGCCTGGATAATCTTGGGAGGTGATTACTGCATCAATTTTTGGGTACTTTTGTTTTATTTTTGCAATAAAACTCTGGATGCAAAACTCTTCGAGGTGTGAAGTGATATTATTTTCACCTTCGAAAAAAAATTGGTGCTCTGGAAATCTTTTCTGGTTTAGAAAAAGGGTGTCGTAATCATTGGGGAACAAAACTAAAATATTCATGAGCGACCTTTACAGTATAAAAAGTAAAACAAAAAAAGTAGGTCTCGCGAGACCTACTTTTTATCTAAACAATTTATTTTTTACTCAAAACCTTACTTATGCATATTTGCTTCCAAGCTGTAGTCAATGTCAGGTAACATTTTTTTTACGGCGCGGTCTAAAGCCATGCGTAGCAACTTACCTTGATTTTCATTGTCTATTTCAACTCTTCCATCGGGACGTGTTGAGATACCTGCGATGACGAGACCTAAACTACTTGCTGTCTCTGTACGTTTGACATCGGAAGAGTCAGCAAATAAGACTTCTCCTGTTGTTGTATCGACAATGCGTACATCTACTCCGATGTGAAAATCCAATTGTACTTTCAAATAGTCGAAGTCCAAGTTGGGTATGGGGACAGGACTATAGTAGTTTGCTACCACGTTTGCAAGGGTACTTAGAATACCGCCGCTGAGTGATTTATCATTGTGTTGAATTTCAAAGTTAGTGATAGAACCAAAACACAGTAAATCAACACCTTTGATTTTACCTTTTTTTATAAGCTCGTCAGGCTCTACGATGCCAGCGAGGTTTTGCTCGGCAAGCAGATCTTTTAGTCTTGTGCGCTCAATGACACGAAATCTTCGCGTTTTAAAGAGTAACGTTGTCATTTGATCGGCCCCGGCCTCCCCGCGTTGTCCACCTGTTTTGTCCTTAAAATCAATGACAGCTAAACGTTTTTTTGTAATACCTTTTTTAGGAGGAGGGTATTGTCCTATATCGGGAATTTCACTGTTTTCTAACTTTGACTCTGTAGAGGCGCAGCCGAGGAGTAAAAAAACAATACATATGGCGATAACATATCTCATAGCGGCCCCTAGTCGTAGTAGGTATTGACATAATCAATATCGCGAAGCATTTTTTTGACCACCTTGTCAAGGGCCATGCGCAATAGTTTTCCTTGATTGTTGTTACTAATACGTATAGAACCATCTCCACGAGCAGATATTCCCACAAGTTCAAGTCCCATAGCACTTGCTGTTTCTGTGCGTTTGACATCTGCGCTTTCGGCAAATATTACTTCTCCTGTTGTGGAGTCTACAATGCGAACGTCTACACCAATATCAAAGTCCAACTTTTCTTTTTTAAAGTCTATGTCCAAAACGCTAATTGGCAGCCTATTTAGAATACCACCGCGATTACGTGTTCTGGTTGTTTTCACTTCAAAGTTGGTGAGCGAGCCATAACATAATAATTCCGCACCTTTTACTTTTCGTTTTTGTGCCATGGTGTTTGGATCGACGATTCCTTCCATATTCTGCTCTTTTAGGACGTCGTCTAGGCGTGCGCGTTCGATAATGCGAAAACGGCGTGTTTTTAACAATAATGTTGTCATTTGATCAATGGCCGCATCCTCGCGATTTCCACCTGTTTTGTCCTTAAACTCTAGAACAGCAAGTGACTTTCTATTGATATTCGGTGGCGGCGGAGTGTAAGAACCCACACCCTCTATTTCATCGGACTTCCACTCGGAAGTAGTCGAAACACAACTTAGTAAAATTAAACTACAGCTCAGAATAAAAAAATGTTTGATCATGATAAACAACTCCTACTTTAGTTTTTGCATTTGCTGTTTGGCTTGAAAAGCCATATTAGAATTAGGAACGAGTTGCAATACACTGTTGAAATCTTTACGTGCAGCTGCTTTATTCTTTATACGCGCGTAGGTTTGCGCACGTAGGAAGTAGGCATGGGCAAATTGTGGATTGATTTGAATTGCTTGATTCAAGTGACGTAAAATATGTTGCATGTCTTTTGCATCTAAAGGTTTCTTCATGTAGAGTGTTTGACTCGCGTAAAAGTGATTCACTGCCGAAGGATTTAAATTTATTGCTTGGTGAGTCACTCGAGTTGCCTGTTCGTGTTTTCCCATAGCCATTAGACTTCTACCGAGGTTGATATATCCCATTGGATTTTGCGGATTGAGCTTTGTGATTTTGACAAAATCCTGTGTCGCTTGAGGAAACTGCTGGATTTGCATAAAAGTACCTCCGCGTTCTGCCAAAGCTTGAATATTGTTAGGATGGAAACGCAACAATGTGTTGAAATCTTGAATGGCTTGTGTAAATTGTCTTGCAGCACGCAATGCTCTTGCCCTGGTATAGTAAGCATCTACCATATTTGAGTTTAAACGCAAGGCGTTGTTACTGTGTTCTATTGCTTTGCGAAAATCTCGTTTTCCCATATAGCTCTGAGCGATGTAGTTATAGATAAGTGCTTGTTTGTTGGTGTATTGTAAGCATATTTTTAAATCTTCGATGCACAAATCAAATTCTTGCATGGAAAAATAAATGTAACCGCGTCGTTGGTAAGCATCCGCGTGTTGATTGTTTTTATTTAGCACTTTATTGCAGTATTCAATTCCAGTAATAAAATCTCTTTTACTTTGGTGTAGCGAAGCGAGTATGAGTAGATTCTCCGCGTCTTCATTATCTAAAGCTTCAATACGCTTTGCCGTGTCAATAGCTCCCGCAATATCTTTTAATTGCATTTTTGTTTGCAACTCGCTTTTTAGTTTTAGTATTTCTTCATAAGAGGCATTATTTTGTGCGGTGTCATCATTCGACAATTGTGTATCGTTGTTTTGTGCTTGTTCGGTGTTATTTTGTAACACGGCGTTGTTTTCGCTGTTTTCGCTGTTTTCACTGTTTTCGCTGTTGTCGATAGGTTGTTTGGTGTTACCTCCCAACCATATATAAGAGGCAATAAATGTCGTTGAAAGCAACATACCAACAATTGCGACAACCACATAAATTTTCATATCTCCGGATAATGCAGGCGTTTGACGATTCTTTTTATTTCTTTGCGTAGAACCAAGAGCTTCTCTTTTGAGGAATATTCCTAATTCTCTGCCGAATTCTCGCGCACTACCATGACGGTTTTGTGGTTCTCTTTTGAGTGCTTTGAGGCAGATATTATCTAATTCTTTCGGGAGCTCTGGATTTATGGTGCTTGGTGGGGTAACTTTTTTATTGGCGACATTGTACAACACTTCAAAGTCTGTGGCTCCGGTAAAAGGAGTTGTGCCGGTAATTACCTCATAAAGAACCGCTCCTAAAGAATAAATATCGGAGGCAGGAAGATTTTTGTCTCCTGAACTTGCTTGCTCAGGGGCAATGTAATGGGGGGTTCCTAGCAATTCGCCTTCCAGCGTAAGTTGTGTCGACTTTGATAAGTTTTTTGCGATCCCAAAGTCCATTAGCGTGGGTTTAAAGTCGGAACGGACCAATATGTTTTCCGGTTTTATATCACGGTGGATGACGTTATTTTTATGAGTGTACTCCAGCGTGGAAGCAACTTGCTTAATAATCTCAAGTCTTTTTTCCAGTGGAATATTGTACTCTGTGATTGCTTTGTTAAAAGGTAGGCCATCAATAAATTCTGTCACGATGTACGAAAAATTCTCCATTTGTTGCACATCATATATTTTAATGATATTGGGGTGATTCAGTTTGGCTGTTGTACGCGCTTCTTCTAAGAATCTTTTTACATCTTGAATAGATGTGTCGTTGTTGTAGACGAAAACCTTAATGGCGACAGTCGTTTGGCTGTGGACATGTTGCGCTTTATACACCTCTCCCATTCCACCGCGGCCAATTGTGTCGATAATTTTGTAAGGTCCTATGTATCGCGCCGCGTTGTTTTGTTGTGGAAGAATCATTTTTTTTGTTGGTTTATTTGCCTGATCCAGATTATCATAAGGATTCATTTGTTTTTCTCCGCGAAAACACTAAAGTGTTTCTTTTTTTTTGATTATACACCAAAATAATCCAGAATGAAAATAAAATAGCAAATAGGAAACTTTGATGAATCTAAACGAACGAGAAATGTCATCTCTTTTTCAGGCAGTATTTCCCAAACTAGAAGACGACCGACAAATTGCACTGCTTGTGGATTTACCCGATGACAAAGAGGAAGATAACTCCCCTTGGGCCTTACGTCGAAAAATTGCATACGAATGGTTCTTACTTTTGCAAGAAATAAAGTCTGAGTTACAAATAGACCACGTTGACCTAATCGTCTATCGCAATGTCAAATCAAACAATGCCGATTTGCCATGTGAGATGTACATATGGAATAAAGAAACACCAAGTACTTTTCCCAATGAAGAATTACCCCAGAGTACAAGTATAGAGGATGTGTTTGGTAAATATCAAATTTTCTTGGTGTTGTCGGAATATTCTGCGACAGCTCCGATGAAAATTGCCGCTAAAAAATACCATTTTCGCGCCGCAACAATGTCAGGTTTTTCTTCTGATATGTTGCCTGCACTTCGTATTGACTATGAGCTTGTGAATAAGCGTCTTTTACAACTAAAAGAATTGTTGGACGCGGCACATACATTGTGTCTAACATTTTCTGTTGATGACAAGTCGTTTTCGATGAAGTTTGATTTACGCTCTACTACGGCTCATGTGAGTGGGGGAAGATTTCCCACGGCAGGAATGGTGGGGAATCTTCCCAGTGGCGAAACGTACATTGTTCCAAATGAAACTCCTCAGAGTCAGAGCGAAGGTGTTTTGCCTGTACAATTTGACGATGAAGTTGTACTATACGAAATAAAACACAACAAAGTGGTAAATGTCATCAGTAGTGGTCGTTTTTCTGAAATAGAACGCGAGCACTTGCAAAAAGAGCCGGCGTATGGAAACATTGCCGAGTTGGGTTTCGGAATTTTGCGTGATTTTGGGATTTCTCCTATTGGCGAAGTTCTACTGGATGAAAAGTTGGGGTTCCACATAGCCTTTGGCCGCAGCGATCACTTTGGAGGACTTGTTGGACCACAACATTTTTCTTCGCCACAGCAAGTTGTACATATTGATTATGTTTATATACCTGAAACACAACCACGTGTTTCTGTAGATAAAATGGAACTTGTTTTCGCGGAAAAATCGCAAACCATAATGAATCATAATGAATATAGTTTATGGGAGAAACCATAAAATGAGTCGTTTGCAAAAGTACTGGCAAGGAAAAAAAATCGTCATTACCGGTGCCTCTTCAGGGCTTGGGCGCAGCTTGTGTGAAGCTTTGGTTCCATTTGGTGTGCACTTTGCTCTTCTCAGTCGGCGTGAAAATAAACTACGTGAACTCGCGGAAGAGTTCAAGGATAGCGATTGTACATTTTGGATTCGCTCATGCGATGTATCCAATCAAATGCAAATTCAACAATGTATATACGATTTCGCCGAGCATGTGGGTCAAATTGATATTGTATGGATAAACAGTGGTGTAAGTCATGATTCCTCTATGGATAATTGGAATTGGCAAAAAGTGGAAACAATGATAGACACTAACTTAAAAGGTGCTATTTATACCGCCAAGGCAGCTTTAGATGTCATGGGAGAGCAAGAGTCTGGTGCGATTGTTGGTATTGGTTCTGCTGCTTCGATGCGTGGACTACCACGACGTAGTATCTACAGCACCACGAAAATAGGTGTGCAATATTTTCTGGAAGCAATGGCTGTTGATTTTCCGAAATTACAGTTTACTACGATTCATCCGGGGTATGTCGACACTCCCATCAATAACAAAAGTCCAAAGCGTTTGTGGCTAATCGATAGTGAAAAAGCAGCGCAGTTAATGATCAAGGCAGTGGCAAAGCGCAAACATATATACATCTATCCTTGGCAGATGCGTCTGTTTTATCATTTCGTACGAAGTTTACCACATTACTTTTATTATAAATTAGCCGAAAGAATGAAAAATTTGAGTCGTCCGCCAAAGGAATTACAGGAGTAAGTGATGAGATATTTAATATTTGTTTTGATTTTGCTCGTAAGCTGCCATGCCGATCAGCGTAAACAAGATTCGTTTGTCATCGCATTTGGATCTTGCAACAAGCAATATAAAAAACAGCCTTTGTGGGATGTTATTTTGCAAAATTCGCCTAACTTGTGGGTGTGGTTGGGAGACGTTATTTATGCAGACACCGAAGATATGTCCATTATGCAACAAAAATATCAACAGCAACGCGATAAAAAAAAGTATCAAAAGTTTCGTAGCAAAGTTCCTATTATCGGTACTTGGGATGATCATGATTATGGTGTGAATAACGGTGGCAAGGAATACCCTGCTAAGGTAGGTAGTCAAAAGTTATTTTTAGATTTTTTGGATGAACCACAATCTAGTAAGAGACGTACCCAGCAAGGTATCTATTGGGCATACACATACGACGTTTCTCCAAAACTTAAAGTAAAAGTGTTGGTTCTCGATACGCGGTACCATCGCGAAATGCCGGGACGAAATACCGATATTTTGGGGGAAAGCCAATGGCAATGGCTTCAAGACGAGTTGCAAAACAGTAAGGCTCATATTCACATCATTTGTTCTAGTATACAAGTTCTGTCGCGTAAACACCGTTATGAAAAATGGGCGAATTTTCCCCAGGCGCGCAAACGTCTTTTGGATTTACTACAAACATGCAACTCAGTGTTGCTACTTAGTGGAGATCGACACTTTTCCGAAATCTCCTGTTTAAAACGTCAGGATTTGCCTCCCATTTTCGAAGTGACTTCTAGCGGCATGACGCATAATGCCTCTATTCCACTTACTGTTTTGCGTAAAGAGAATTCCGAGTATCGCGTTAGTGATTGTTTTAACAAAAAGAATTTTGGTGTGATCACCATAGATGAAAGTAATGAGAGTCTATCTCTAGAAATTCACGATAAAAATAACCGCAGTGTCTTGCAACAAAATGTCTCTTTTTCATCATTGGGGGTTCATTATGCAAAATAACTTTGTTGGTGTAATATTTTTCATTTATATTTTGACTCTTTTGACTATTTTTTTATATGGTTGGAGTAAACATCAGCAACAACATTACTTTGAAACAAATGGGGATAAATCCTCTGCGGTAATCACAAAAAAAAATCACATAAAAGATACATATGTTGTCGAATATTTGTATCATGATAATATTACACAGCAAGGTTACGCCGATTTTAAAATAGTTTCCGCAAATATGTGGAATGGTGTTGAAGTAGGAGATAAGTTGCTAGTTGTTTACGACAAAACCCACCCTACCCATAATATATTCAAATTTACTAGTGAAGATCAGCAACCTTTTCTCGAAGCTTTAAAGCTCATACTTGCTTTAATTGTACCAGTAATATATTTTTATATATTGACGAAAGTTTTATTTAATCAAATCGAATTTATATCAACACAAAGGGGTATAGGATGAAATATGTTGTGCTGTTTATGTGCTTATTTTCCTTAGTCTTTGGTGATGAACTTCCCCATCAAGATTTAGATGAAGGCATTTTGTGGCAAAAAGTAAACGACGATGACGATGATAAGCGCGAAGTTGCTGACGAGACCAACGATGAAGAAGCTAGTGATGACGACGAAGCTAGTGATGATGAAGCTAGTGATGACGACGAAACTAGTGATGACGACAAAGCTAGTGATGACGAAGAAGACGAGGCTAGTGAAGACGACGAAGCTAGTGATAATGACGAAGAAACTTCTTATGATAAAAATTCTCCTCTTAAGGTTACCGTTAGTAAAGCAAAAGGAGCTGTGGTTGTCGGACAACAACTTGTTTATACCGTTACGGTGACGAATATTTCCGATAACGAAGTTCGCGATGTAAAACTTGTACTAACGACTAGTTTTGGTATTGACCCTGTCGAAGTTTTGTCATCGGCGACATCACTTGTCGAAGACGATGATGAAGTGGATGAAGATGGAATTGTTTTTGAACCGCTTGCCAGTTTGAAGTCCTACCAAGCAATTGAATATCAAGTTTCTTGCGATTTATTTAACTTTTATCGTGGAGAAGATGACAATCATCCCGCTTCTGCAATTGTTTACTACAATGTAAGTGACGAATCTACGCAACGCAAGACCATGGCGCGTGGCGAGCATTTTGAAGTGGTTGCGGCTCCATATTTAGAGACAGATGTTGAATCGGCAGAAGGTTTTATTGATACCGGACAAGAATTGAATTATACCATCGAAATTTCGAATATTGGACCAGTAGACGCGGAAAATGTCGCTGTACTTATTACGTATGATGCCCAACAGCTACAAGTGGAAGATATTAAAGCTCCTTGTGAAGTTGTACTTCATTCCGCAGGACGCATTAAACTCGCGGAGTATCCACTCTTAAAATCCGAAGATGTAAACGCCGATGAACAAGAATCATTGGTCATTCATATCAAAGGTAAGGCGATGATTTCTGGCTATGCTTCCGGTTTACATGTGATTGCCAAAGTAGGCAAAAAACCTGTGCAGACTATTTCTGCCAAGGTGAAAAAAGAAGATGTACCTAGCGTGAAGAGTTTGAAGTTGCACAAGGCGACGTTTAAGGGGCGAAAAAATAATAATCGCCGCTGGGATATTGGTTGGAAAAAAGGCGTTTTGCCAGATTCTTTTGTGACCATTTCTGTCGCAGAGAATGGTACTTGGGTGAAGAAATTTACTAGTCAGGTAATGAAAAATAATCTACGACCTATATGGGAAATTGATACGCAAATTCAGGTATCGCCAAAAATGAAAATTCAGATAGAAGTGTATGACAAAGACTTGAAAAAACATGACATAATCGGTAGTCATACTTTTACTGTTGACGAAAAGGTTTTTGCACAACAGGAATTAGAATTTTCTTTTGCTGGTGTGGAAAAAATCTCTTTTTCTTTAGAAGATTAAATTTCTGTAAGTCTTATTTAACGGGCCTGAGATTATAATTTGTTTATCTCCTATGATTTTGTTACAATGAAAGTGTAAGAGTGTTGAACACTTTTACAAATCATAGGAGATAAAATGGATAACGTAAAAATAACCCTCAAAGCAATCGATTCTGATTTAATCGTGGCATGGGAAAACTTTTTTAGTGAGTTTCGCAATGTAAAGATTTCTTATGGCAATATTCTTGCTAGTACTGCAGATGCCATTGTAAGTCCTGCAAATAGTTTTGGCTATATGGATGGCGGTTTAGATTTACAGTATAGCCAACATTTTGGATGGGATTTAGAAAAAAAACTACGCCTTCATTTAGAAAAAAAATATGATGGTGAACTTGCCGTAGGCCAAGCTACCATCGTTGCTACAGATCGCATTGACATACCTTACCTCATTAGCGCGCCAACTATGCGCGTACCAATGGATGTTTCACAAACCGTAAATACTTACCTGGCGTTTCGCGCCATTTTAATCGCAATTCGCGACTTCAATCGTTCCAGTAATTCAAAAATAAATAGTGTGTTATGCCCTGGTTTGGGAACAGGTGAAGGACGCATGCCCGCAGAACGCGCAGCACGCCAAATGTACGCAGCTTATGCCAATATTGTTTTGGAAGAGAATGAAATACATGGTGGCCTAGCTTGGGCTGTCGAGGGACATATGTATCTCTTGAAATAGGTCGAATCAACAACGAAAGAAAAATAATGATTACTGTAAAAAACTTAGGCAAAATGTACGATGATTTTGTTGCAGTAAGTGACTTGAATTTTACTGTGGAACGCGGTGAAACATTGTGTTTTATCGGAACCAGTGGTTGTGGTAAAACCACTACATTGAAAATGCTCAATCGTTTAATTGAACCCACAAGCGGAGAAATCTTACTTTCCGGAGAAAATATTCTACAACAAAACGTGATTGATGTGCGTCGCGAAATGGGTTACGTAATGCAGCGTGGCGGTCTTTTCCCGCATTGGACAGTAAAACGCAATATTGCACTTGTTCCCTCTCTTTTAGGGTGGCCTAATGCAAAAATTCAACAACGTGTGGATGAACTTCTCGATTTAGTGAACCTTGATCCTGGAGAATATCGCGATCGCTTTCCTGCACAACTTAGCGGTGGACAGAGACAAAGAGTGGGAATCGCACGGGCGTTTGCCGCAGATCCACCTGTTATTTTAATGGATGAGCCTTTCTCTGCGCTAGATCCTGTTACGCGAAAACAATTGCAGGAAAAATGTATCGAATTAAAAGAAAAGTTTGAGAAAACCATTTTGTTTGTTACCCATGATTTAGAAGAGGCTTTCCTTCTCGCTGATAAAATAATGATTATGGACAAAGGGAAAATGGAGCAATACGATACACCAGAGAATATCAAAAATAGTCCCGCGACAGAGTTTGTTGAAAAATTTTTACAAAGCCACGAATAGGAATGTGTGATGAAAAAAATAGCTATTGTTCTCGCTTTACTGATATCTTTATATGCCAATAATACGATCAAGGTGGGAAGTAAAGTTTTTCCTGAGTCGCGTTTACTTGGAGAAATGATTAGTATTCTTATTGAACAAAACACGTCACTGAAAGTAGAGCGCAACCTGTGGATGGGAGGAACAAAAATTTGTTTTGAAGCTCTTAACTCAGGGGCCTTGGATGTTTATTGTGAGTACACAGGTACAGCGTGGAATGTAGTCCTAAAGAAAAAAAACAGAGCAAGCGCTGATGTCGTTTACAAAACGTTAAAAAAACAGTTCGCAGATACATATGATTTGCACTGGATGCCACCACTCGGATTTAATAATACTTATGTTATTGTTGTCAATAAAGAGTGGTCGATAAACACCGTTTCCGAGTTGGTGACCGTTCAAGATAAAATTAAGTTGGCGCTTAATCACGAATTCATGCACCGCGAGGATGGTTTTTACGCAATGTGTAAATTCTATGGACTTGATTTACCTAATGTGACGACAATGGAACACAGCCTTGCCTATAAAGCGATTTCAGAGAAAACAGTGGATTGCACAAGTGCTTTTAGTACAGATGGAAAATTGGTAAAGTATAACTTGAAAGCTTTACGCGATGATAAGAACTTTTTTCCTCCATATTTTGCTGCCCCTCTTGTCTATGGGAAAACATTGCGCAAATACCCCGAACTAGAGCCGCTGTTTAATACATTAGCGGGAAGACTCAACGACGAGAAAATGACAAAGCTCAATTATCGCGTAGAAATCAAGAAAGAAGACTTCTACGATGTGGCGTATGAATTTTTAAAAGTAGAAGGTTTAATTAAAGAGGATAGCGTTAAAAAAGAACGAGAAAGCCAAATGACAAAGCTAACACGGCAACATTTACTTCTCGTTGGTATCAGTACCATTTTAGCGATTCTCATTGGTGTGCCATTGGGAATTTTTATCGGTAAATATCGCTCTTTTGCCCCTCTTGTTTTGGGAACGACAGGTGTTATGCAAACCATACCTAGCTTAGCAATTCTGGCGATCATGGTGCCCATTTTTGGTATTGGTGTTGTACCATCAATTATCGCTTTGACACTTTATGCACTTCTACCAATTATTCGCAATGCCTATACCGGTATTATCTCTGTAGACCCCGAGTTGATTGAAGCGGCAAGAGCCATGGGAATGACCAATATGCAAATTCTCACCATGTTGGAAATTCCTCTGTCGACAACAATTGTTATGGCTGGTGTCAGAACAGCAACGGTAATCTGCGTAGGAACGGCAACATTAGCAGCTTTTATCGGGGGTGGTGGTTTGGGAGAGTTTATCTTGACAGGTATTAATCTCAATGATAACTATCTCATACTATGTGGTACTATTCCCGCTGCGGCTTTGGCAATCTTTGTCGATTTTTTATTGTCACGTGTTGAAAAGTGGATTGAACCACAAGGGTTAAAAATTCAAAGAGAATTGTCAAATTAGAGTGCTACCTACAGCTTCAAGCCTTTGTAAAAAAGGCTTGAAGTGATAATAATTTATCTATTTTGTGGAAAAAGCTATGAATGTACATTTTAACACCAGTGATGAAAGCACACCGAAGGTACTCTTGGGGCGCTACCAAATTATAAAAGAACTTGGTCGTGGTGGAATGGGAGCTGTTTATAAAGCGCGCGATACAAAAATGGATCGCTCTGTGGCGATCAAATTTATTCATGGTTGCAGCGATAAGGAAACAGTGACAAGATTTCATCGCGAAGCGCGAACTCTAGCACAGCTACAGCATCCTAATATAGTGTGTTCCTATGATATAGATGAAGATAAGGGAAATCTTTTTTTTGTTATGGAGTATGTAAGTGGAAAAACTTTAAAGCAAATGTTTGAAGAAAAGACACTTACGTTAGAAGGTGCTCTAAAAATTATGGCAAAGGTGGCCAACGCGATGCACTTTGTGCACAAACGCAATATTATTCATCGTGATTTAAAGCCATGCAACATAATGATCGACAAAAAATTAGAGCCTAAAATTATGGATTTTGGACTGGCAAAAGGCAAGGGGAATAATGATTTGTCACAAACAGGACAAGTGATGGGAACTTTGCGCTACATGTCGCCAGAGCAAGCCGAAGGGGCAAAAGATATTGATCATTTGACGGATATCTATGCTCTAGGTTGTATACTATACAAAATTATTACTGGAAGACCTGTTGTTACAGGGCAAGGGCTACGCGAGATTATGATTCAGATCGCAACGGCAAATCCGGTATCTCCGCGAAAAATGGGTGCCAATATCCCTGTTGCCTTAGAAAAAATCTGTCTACAGTGCATCAAAAAGAAAAAAGAGCAACGGCCACAAAGAACCAAAATTATAGCCCAAGAGTTGGCGCGCATTCTGAAAGAATCATCGGCAGAGGTTCTAGAACAGCAAGTACCACCTACACATCTTCGTGAACAAAATGATAAGACGCGTAGTAAAAGAGTAACCGCGCGTATAGATGCAAAGGGGCGTGTGGGAAAAACTCATGTGCGCAGTCGCGCTGCCCACACCAAGGCGACAGGTATTCGTGCCACCAAACGCAAGAAGTCGCCGTTGCCGATGTGGATTACAGCGGCATGTGCTGTGTTTGTGATCTTTTTTGTTGTGCAAATGTCTTCATCGTCGTCAGTGCCTGACTTCGGCGATGAGATACGCGCGATTCGCAATAGTGTAACGTTAACACCACTCAATGCATGGGAAAAATGGACTCGTTTGCTTTCTAAAGTGGAAAATACGTCTTTGGAAGAAGACGTTATACATGAAATAGAACAGTGTGAGAACACATTGCGCGAACATTTTCAACAAAACATAAAGGTGGTGTCTCAAAATTCATTTGATATTCCGCATCGTTATCTTTACGTCTCTAACAATGAAAGAGCGCTAAAGCGTTTGCAGGAAAAAAACAGCATTTTTGTGGATTTACAATCTAAATATGACCGTTTATATCGTAAATTAAAGTTATCACATCAAAATAAATCTGTACAAAAGAAACCTAAGCCAGATCAAGCTCGAAATACGGCACAACAAAAAAATCCGCCAAAACAAGACGTACGAAAAATGATGGAAAAAATACGTAAAGATTTACACAATAAAACGCGTAAAGAGCGTTGGGAGATATTGCAAGCGTCACTTGTTACGTATGTAAATTTAGAAGCAGTTACCTTCTTTATCATAAAAGAACAGCGTCTTATTTTAAACGCTTATGAAAACGATTTGCAGAAGTTACAAAAAACAACCGAGGAAGCAGATTACTCCGTAGTAGAAGAAATACAAACGACTCCATCACTAAAACGCGAATTACAGGAGCAGGTGGATAAAGTATTGGCGGCGCAACAAATTTTACGCAATAAAAAATGGCAACATCAGTGGGAAGAGTATATCGCAAATATCGAAGACAAAATAACTAAGTATGGGTATCGACAAGCTTTGAAACAACTACAGGAACTGCAACAAAAAATCGATTATCTCGATGATAAAGGTAAACGTATTGTGGAAGAGCTGCGTTTTATTGATAAATTTTATCGCTTGTCGAAAAAAGCGATGCGCAACAAAAAGAATATTTATTCGCTAAAGAAAAATGCACGCAGTTTTCGTATTGCGAAGATAACAAAGAACTATGTTATCACCACTAAAAAAAGTCGACACAAGGTCGAAGACTTTACCACTTTTTCTCTATACAAAACTATACCTGAAAGTAAATTAGATGCCGAAGTTTTGTATGCAGGAGCTATTTTATTTTCCCGAGAAGAAAAGTACGATTGGGCGGAAATTGCCTTTAAGCGCGCCAAGAAAAAGAAATTGACACAGTTCTCCATTTTGGCAAAGCAGCCACCGAAAAAACAAGAAAAACAGGAAAAGCAACAAGAAAAGTCAAAAGGTAATTCTCCCAAAGGTTGGAATACAAAGATTTGGAAAATATGTTGGAATAGTAAAGATAACTATCTGGACTTTACCAAAAAAACGTGGAAAAGTTTACCTGTTGCGACAAGGCGCGAGTACGCGACAAGTTACCAACGTTGGTATGCCAAAGAGTCTAACTTAAAGCTACAAATAAAAATCGACTACAACGGAGTTAGTGTATCTTTTGTGTTGGTTCCTCCTGGTAAATTTAACATGGGCCGCAAAGGAGATCGCCTAGTGGTGTTGCCAAAAGCCTTTTTTATTTCGCAGTATGAAATTACAGTGAAACAGTGGACGGCGATCAGTGATGGACCAACACAAGATAGCAATTATCCCGCAGTGAATAGAACCTGGGAAGAAATCCAAGACTTTTGTGCAGCGTTAAAAGTAAACCTACCAACAGAAGCGCAATGGGAATACGCATGTCGCAGCGGTATGCACGAGCGTTTCCATTGGGGAGATGAGGTAGATATCGATGCCAGTAACGCTCTAGATTATTGGTATAAGCAACCCCTACAAAGTTTCGATGAATGGAAAGAAGTACATAAAAAAACCAAGCAAGCGCGTTTGGATGTGGGTAATTTTCCCCCGAATAATTTTGGAATATACGATATGATTGGTAATGTTTGGGAAGTGGTACGCGATTTTTCCGAACACGAAGCCGGATTATTTATAAATCCGGTAGGGGTAGACCCTCTTTCTGAAAAATTTACCATGCGTGGTGGTTCGAGTGTACACTGTAATATCGTTAATTCAAATGCCGTATCACGTGAGCATGTAGACTCTGTCAAATCAGGAGATCTAGGATGGCGTGTCGTGAAGGAGATTGATTAGCGTTTTTTGACAGGATTAACATTAATCCTGTCAAATTTTTCTTATAAATTTTGCTTAAAAATGCGCAAGTGATCTTCCAGTTGATTTTTTTTGCTTTTATTACTTGGGAAATGCTGTTTGAGTTTTTCTCCGCATTTGGTAATTCCATCGCAAAGAGCTTCACTGCGTTTATTGCGTCGTAAATTTTCGATGATAATATTGCGGACTTCTACGAAATCTTCGTCTTGAAATTTTTTGCGTATTTTCTTATCTCCCAAAACATACACCATTCGTTCAAATAGAGATATATAAATAAGAACGGCATTGCTATTAGAAGTCTTCCACAATTCAAATTCATAAAACGCACGCTGTGCACCGCGAGCAACACATCTTTTCATTTCAGAGCGTGGAGTGAATAGGTGGCGTATGAACCATATGCGACTGGCCAAAAATGCCCCCACAGCAAAGGCGACAATGATGGTTGCGATAATCAGTGGCAAACTGTATTGATATTGCGTTTTGCCCCATTCGCCAACACTGGTTTGTTGTGTGTATATCCATAAAACACAAACACTCACAATCGTCAAGATAAGTCCAAATACATCCTCCGCACGATCGTATTGTCCGCTACTGTCTGTTATGATCGGTACAATTTCGGCATTTGTTTTCTTTTCTGCCTTAATAACAGCTTTGTTTACTTGTTGTTTTTGTTCTTTTGTTAAAAATTTATCTATGTTCATTTTACCAAGAGCCAGAAGCTCCCCCTCCACCAGAAAAACCACCGCCGAATGAACCACCCGAGAAACCACTACTTCGACCACCACTTCGTCCGCTTGAAGTTATAATACCTATGAGAATAGCACCTAAAATGGAGAATACGGCCCCCCAAAACACCCATGCCCACCCACTGGCTCCTTGGCGTGACAGAGATACAAAGGTAAATATTCCTAGTACAACGAAGAGAGCGATTAAAATATAATGCGATGCGGGAACGGGAGGATTGGGAATTTTTTCATTACGCGCCACTTTTTCTAAAGCGTTGACACCCGCCTCAATACCTTTTGAAAATTGTCGTTGTCGAAAGTAGAAAATAATATGCTGATCCATAATTTTTCGACATTGTTCATCTTTTGTATAACCGTAATCAGCACCGAGTTCTATTCTCGCTTGGCGATCCTGAACAGAGATGAGAAGTAGTATCCCTTTATTCCAAGAAACTTCTTTACTTCCTCCATTTTTTCCCTGTACGCGAACTTTTTTATATCCTATGCCCCAGTGGTTAAATAATTTTTTAGCATAGTCGCGCATTCCGTATTCTCCGTAATACGGCGCATTGTATTTTTGCAGTGATTTGATGGTGACCACGATAATGGGAATTGCTGTTTCGGTAAGCAATTTATCGAGTTTTTGACGCATGCGTTGCTCTTGCTCTGTGGAAAGCAAGTCGGCTCCATCGAAAATAAACTCCCTGTCTCCTGGACGTTTAGGGTATGAAACAGAATCATTTATTTGTGCACTAAGTGCATAAATAAATACCCACAAAACGACAATATATTTCATAAAAATTCTCCGAGATTTCTGGAACTATTGAGTGTATGATAAAGGCAAATCTAATATTTTGAAAACTACTCACCAAGGATGAATCATGAAGCTAATTGATATAGGAATCAACGTCACAAATCGAAGATTTAGTAAAGATTTACCACAAGTAATCAACCGCGCTACGCAGGCTGGTGTTGAACAAATGGTCATTACTGGTACAAGCATACATGGTAGTAAGCGCGCTGCAGAAATAGCTGGCAAGTATCCTGGAATTTTATATTCTACTGCTGGGGTGCATCCTCATTATGCCCAAGATTGCAATAACGAAACCATTGCCACGCTAGAAAAACTGGCACAGAAAGAACACGTCGTTGCCATCGGCGAATGTGGCTTAGATTACAATCGTGATTTTTCTCCTCGTCCATTACAAAACAAATGGTTTGCTGCGCAAATTGAATTGGCATGTAAACTACAGCTACCTCTTTTTTTACATGAACGCGAAGCTCATGACGAGTTTATCAACATTCTACGTGATTATCAACAAAACCTTCCCAAAACAGTTGTGCATTGTTTTACCGGAACAGAAAAAGAGCTAGAGCACTACATTGAAATGGGATATTATATCGGAATTACCGGTTGGATTAGCGATGTAAGAAGAGGAAAACATTTGTGGAAAATCGTAAAGAAAATTCCCGAAAATCGCTTAATGGTCGAAACGGACTCTCCTTTTTTATTACCACATAACATGCCTTCACGACCAAAAAACAGACGCAACGAACCTTCTTTTCTTCCGTATGTAGTAAAAAGCCTAGCGAGGTCGCTACAAAAATCTCCGGAAGAAGTGGCCGAACTCACAACAAATACCGCAAAGGAATTTTTTGCTATTTGAGAAAAAAATTGACAGGATTAACGTTAATCCTGTCAAATTTATTCTGGCTTTAGTTCCACTGTGTTTTCGCTGTTGGGAAACAAGTTACAAAACAATACGAAAACGACCGCGCTAGAGGCCAAACCCAGAAAAATGGGCTCTAATCCAAAAAAAGAAACCAATTTTTGCTCTACCAAAATAACTGCTGTGCTACCAACTATCACAGAAGCCATAACCCCCGCCCAACTTGCTTTTTTCCAGTAGTGCCCTACGATGTAAGGAAAAAATGCGCCGCCTGCGCGTAGGGTCATAGAGAACATTAATAATGCAATAATGCTTTGCGTGTTGGCCCAAGCGATTAGTAAACCAGCAAGACCGATGACGACCATGCTCATTTGAGTGACGCGAAGAATTTGTTTGTCGGAAGCGTTTTTGTGTAAATAAACTCGATATATGTCGTTGGCAAAGATAGAGCCCGCTCCGAGCATATTAGAATCAGCGCTGGACATCGTTGCTGAAATAATACCGGCGAATAAAAACCCTGCCAATACCGAAGGCATCGTGGCCATTGCTAGGGACGGCAAGGCGTATTTTGCACCTCGCGCCATGAGTTCAGGGTCCATTTTTCCTTGTTCTACCATTGCAAATGCAATAAGGCCTAAAATGACAGGAATAAAAGCAAAAATAACATATATACCGCTAGCGATTAAAGATCCTTGCACCGCGGCTTTTTCATCTTTGGCAGCATAGTATCGTTGAACGGCTTCTTGTCCTACGGCAAATGAGGTAATGTATATAATGGTTAAGGATATAATTGTTCCCCAACCTATTCCGGCAGTAAAACTTAGTTTTTCCGCTGGCATACTGGCTTTAACTACTTCCCAGCCACCAACAGCATCAAGAGCGTACGGAACGGCGAGAAACATTCCACCTACAATTAAAAACATTTGAATGAAGTCTGTTAAAGTTACACTCCATAGACCACCTAAAACAGCGTAGACAGTCACAATGACAGATACGACCAAGACACAAGTACTGTAACTCCAAAGAGTCATCGCTTCTAGAATAACAGCCGATGCGATAAATTGAGCCGCGGTTAAACCGATAAGAGGTAGCATCATGATGATTGCCGTGATGATACCTGGTGCATCACCGTAACGCCTTCTGAAGTATTCGGGAACGGTTTTTACCATGGCATTTCTTAACTTGGGAGCAAAAAATGATAAGATGACGAAGGTAACGGCCATCGCTAGTACATACCACACCGCACTAAATCCCCAGCTACCATATGCTTTTTCCACAACTCCCAGAGAGCTTCCGCCTCCGATTTCTGTTGCTGCGAGTGTTCCCGCCATCATTACCGGTCCCAATCTACGACCGGCAACCATAAAATCTTCGTTGGATTCAATTTTTTTCGATGCATACCAGCCAATAGCGACCATCCCCAGGAGGTATACTACAACAACACTTATTACAACCATTGATTTCTCCTATGTGAAAATTGTATTTTATTTGGTTATGTTCTAACTTTCCCATTCATTAGAACAGTATTTGGTTATGTTTGAATGGACTGTAACATTTATGTAGCGGTGCTTATTCGTTTCCCATCACGTACAAGTTACCCGCAGTAGTGACAACGTAAATTCTACCGTTATACAGGAGTGGTTCCGCCACAATATCTCCTTGCAGAGGTTTTGATTCATGGTGGATTCTGATTTTATTTTTTTTATGAATTAGGTTATTAAGATCAAATACGTGTAAAATAGAGCCTTCGTCTTGCGAAGCGTTGTTTCCTATGTACATATAACGTTTTGTGATGACAGGTGAACATCTTGTTGGGCCTATGTAACCGAATGCCGCAGGTTTCTTTTGGGCGCGGTCATAAATTTGGAAAACACCATCACTAAAAAACATGTATACGTAGTTGCCCGACACACCTAGAGATGAATGAATGGGAACTTCTGGTCCCTGGTGATGCCACTCTACATTTTGAAAACTCTTATCGATACACACGACAGCTCCTGTCGCCGTCGCCGCAAAAGTCATATCATCATAAGCAACAGGTGTCGTTGCTCCCCAATGATCCACCCTTATCGATGTAGGTTGGTGGCTCGGAAGGTTTAACTTGTAACGAAAAATACTCATACCATCGCATTGGAATATTAATTGATCGCGGTATAAAACAGGCGCCGATACGACGGCGCGAAGTTTTTTCCCCAGGTATTTTTTTTGTATGTGAAATGTGTTACCTTGAAGTTTTAGCGCATATACGTTGCCATCTTGACAACCGATGTAGATCGTGTCCTTGTATACTGTTGGGGAGGTTGTTATGCGGCTAGGAATCGGTGCACTGGCGATTAATTTGCCTCTCCCTCTTGTTTGCACGGCGCAAAAATCAGAATAATTTTTGTTTGGATTGGGGTGGTTGCACGCAAAGTATAAGATTCCTTTGTGCAGTAGCAAAGCAGAGCGTTCTTCGGGAACGGTTCGATGGCGCTTTTTGAATGTACGCGGTTGCTCATGCACTTTTTTGTGTAATTTGGAAAAGGCAGAGATGATTTTGTTGTTGCGTAAATCAATCTTGTATACCGCAATAATGCTATGAATGTACAGCATATTATCATGAATAACCGGTGCGGTAATAAAAGGAAACTCATCGATGAACATTTGGTATTTCACCGTAGGTCGGGTGACATCTGGTGCTGTAGTGTGTCCGTTGCGCGCAGGATTATAACGAAACATTTGTGTCGTAGTATTTGTAGAAGGTTCTTCCTCTAGTATTTTTCGAAAAGGTTGGTCCTTGAGTATTTTTCGAAAAGGTTGGTCCTTGAGTATTTTTCGAAAAGGTTGGTCCTTGAGTATTTTTCGAAAAGGTTTTTCCTCTGAAGATGTGTTGTTGTCGTTTTGTTGTTGCTTTGATGCTAGGCGCTGTCTTTCTTTTTCTTTGGCTTGTTGCTTTTCGCGTTCCAAATCTTTTCTTTTTTGCTCTGCCATTTCTTTTTCTAGAGCAGCTTGCATATCTTTGAGATTTTTTTGTAAGTTGGCAACAGTTTTTGTTAAATGGTCATCCATGAGAAGCGCGTTTTTATCTCTTAGTTTGTGTAGAGCGTTTTGCGCTTTTTTGAACGATTTTTGGGCAATAAAATCATGAGTGTCCAAAGCATGTTGTAGTGCATCTCTCTCTGTTTCTAAACTAAAGGGAAAGTTCTTTTCCATCTTTTTTATGTTGTTCTTTACATCCGCAAAGAAACTTTTCGATAGCAGTTGATAATTACCAAGAAACCAAATTTCCCAAGCCTCATCGTCAGTAATCTCTTTGTGTAAGATTTGTTGCGCTGTTGTAACTGCTTTTTGTGAAAATCCTTCTGCTATGTAAGTTTCCGCTTCTTCACGTAGTTCATCTAGTGGTGATGTTGTCATCATACTCATGAGAGCCACTAGTACGAAAACGATGGCACTTATGGAAACCCACAACCATGTTTTGTTGGCGGCTTTTTCTTTTTTGGCCAAACGCAGGTTAACTTTGCCGCCATCCAAAAAACGACGTAAATAACGAGCGAAAAGGTGCATGGACTGATAACGATTTTCTCTCTTTTTTTCTAAGGCTTTTAAACATATTTTTTCTAGATTTTCTGGTATACGTGGGTTTATTTGGCGAGGAGCTACAGGGTCCTCTTTCATGATTTTCATTAAAGTTTTCATGATGCTGTCGCCAGCAAAGCCTGTTTTCCCCGTCAAACAGCGGTAAAGAATCATTCCCAAAGAATATATATCGGAGCGGTGATCTATTTTTTTTCGATCCCCCTCTGCTTGTTCGGGAGACATGTAGTGTGGACTACCCATGATGGAACCTGGTTTTGTCAAACCGTCTTCACTAACCTCTTTTGCGATACCGAAGTCCATGACATAGGGCTTGCCATTTTTGATCATAATATTCGAGGGTTTTAAATCGCGGTGGATAATTTTTTGGCTATGGCAATAGTGCATGGCTTGACAAATTTTTTCAATGAGCGCAACGGTTTGTTTTAATGACATTGCTTTTTGTTTTAGTACTTCATCAAGAGTCTGTCCCTCGATGTAGTCCATTGTGAAAAAACAAACACCGTTGTCTTCGCCATAGTCGTAAAGTTTGATAATATTTTCGTGGTTTAATTTCGCCATGGAACGCGCTTCGGCGAAAAATCGTTCCTTGCGTTCTTGAGTCAGAATGTTGCCGATAAGTACTTTTAAAGCGACAATTCTATGTAATTTACTGTCTTGGGCCTTGAATACCACTCCCATTCCTCCACGACCCAGTTCTGAAATAATTTCGTAGCGACCTATTCTTTTAGGCATTTGTTCTCTTTTTGTACCTGCAGGTACTTCGACAAGTGTTTCCTGAATAGTGTTTTTTATTTTTTTATTATCATCCATAATAGATCTTTCAACTGAGGTATGAAAATCAAGAAATAGGAGAGTTTTTCTGCGGCAACGAAGTGCCAGACACTTCTGGCACTACACCGTTACGTTTATTTCCATAGAGCTAAAATAATGGAAATTCCAAGTATCATCGCTGTTTGACTACCAATCATCATCAAGAAAGCGGACCATCTTTTCAAAAATGCATTACCTGGAAGACTTGTTGATGCTGCAAAACCAATCGCGACAAATAGACCACTACTAATAGCGCCACCAAGGGTATCTACTTTAAGTACTTGTTGCAAAATAGCAATACTGAGTACTAGAACAATTGTGCACACAAGACCAACTGCATATGTGTAACCTGGTATTTCTTTCGCGTGTTGTTTTTTGTCACTAACTCCATATTCCCTTGCCCAAGGATTTCCTACTATTGCCACAAACCAAATCGTAGAAATTATTTGCCCAGCTACAACGCTCGCGGCAATAGCGAGCCAATTTAAGGTAGAAAAATCAATATTGAACATAGTTACGGTTCCTATTGGGTTTTAAAGTAAAATAAAAATGCTTTAACTATTTATATCTTTGTTAGCAACTTTTTTATCAAACCGCAAGTAATTTCTCTACAAATAGTTTTTTGTATCGTTTTGTGGTTTGCGAAACGCAAAAGAAAAAAGTGTTGTGACAAACCTGAGGCCTTTGTATTATAGTAAAAAAACTAACCTTTTAACTACAAATAACGGGAATGTACGATGAGTAAAGTTCAAGAAGTTATCCAACAAGCACAGCATCTTTTTTCACAAAACAGTTCACCGCAACACATTATCGATGTTCTTGGCAAATTGTTAGATCAGATAAACGCGCAGGATCTTAATTTAGATGAATTGATGGCCAATTTAAATCCCGAGTGCGAATGGGATTCAGAGCCGATTTTTAGTACCCCAGATTTTTCCTTACAGCTGTTTATGATCAAAAAAGGTAGCAAAATACCCTTGCATGATCATCCGCATATGTGGGTTTTAATGCGCGTTCTATACGGCACACTACATCTTCGTACGTTCAATTGGGCAGAAGAGTATCCTCTGAGTGGTTTAGCGCGTAAATGTTGCGATGAAACCGCCAATGGAGCCACGTCAACTATTTTGGTAGAACCAAACAATAATAATGTTCATGAGATCTATGCGATCGATGATTGTGCATTTCTCGATTTACTGTTTCCACCATACGATCACGAAGAACGTGCGTGTCATTACTACAAAGAAGAACAAGTAAATGTGAATGGCGAAACTTTGACAAAATTGGAGCGTTTAGACTAGCGTTTTCTTTAAAATGGTGGATGTAGTAAATCGAGTATTTTTTTACCGTAACGATAAAATATCTTTTTTCTCAAAATAAGTAGAATGCCAACATATCACTTTTTACCAATTGGGTTACTTTGCCTTTGTGTTCTGTAAGTGCAGGTGCGTTTGCTTGTTGTACTCTTTTATGTCCGCTTCGGCAAGTTCATGTTGTCCCAGTTGTTGATAGACGCTCGCGCGAGATCGGTAGGCTTTAGAGTATTGAGAGTTCAGCTTGATGGTTTTTGTGTAATGGATGATTGCAAGATCATACTTTTCCAAAGCCTGGTAAATTAGGCCTTGT
Organism: Candidatus Uabimicrobium amorphum; assembly: GCF_009002475.1. Taxonomy (GTDB): domain Bacteria; phylum Planctomycetota; class Uabimicrobiia; order Uabimicrobiales; family Uabimicrobiaceae; genus Uabimicrobium; species Uabimicrobium amorphum. The sequence goes on along the minus strand of NZ_AP019860.1, from coordinate 4,069,980 downwards.
AGATAGTATGGACTATGATCGTTAGGAGTCAGTTCGATCGCTTTGGTGTTATCAGTTATCGCTAAGTGGTACTTTCCCAAACGATAGTAAGCCATTGCACGCCGGTAGCTTGCATAAATATGTTGAGGTGTTATTTCTAGAGCTTTACTACTATCAGCAACCGCAAGAACGTATTTCTGCAAGTTATAGTACGCCATTCCTCGTATATGGTACGATTCAGAACTTTGAGGATTGATGTTGATTGCTTGTGAAGTGTCGGAGATAGCAAGAGCATGTTTCCCCGACCAATAATAAGCTGCTCCGCGTAGAAGGTACACATTGTGGTCGTGAGGAGTCCGTTCGATCGCTTTGCTACCATCGGCAATTGCATGACCATATTTCTTTAATTCATAATAAGCCATCCCACGCCGGTAGTTTGCATAAAGATGTTGAGGGTTTATTTCTAGTGCTTTACTACTGTCAGCAACAGCACGGCGGTATTTCCGTAAGCTATAGTAAGCCATTGCTCTTAAATAGTACGCGTCTGAGCTTTGAGAATTGAGCTTGATCGCTATGTTCGCATCGGCGACAGCCAAGTTGTCATTGTGAAGGTGATACCAGGCGGCACCACGCAGAATGTATGGCTCAAAATATTGAGGTTTGATCTGGATCACTTTGGTCGCATCAGCAGTGGCAAGACGGTATTTCTTCAATTCATAATATGCGACTCCACGTGCATAGTATGCATCAAAATATTGAAAACTAAGCTCTATCGCTTTTGTATAACTTACTACCGCAAGGTGGTGTTTTTTTTGGCGATCGTAAATTTTTCCTTTTTGGTAATGGTCTATAGCATTTTGAGAAGCCAATGAAGTTGCTTTATCTATGACGTTTTTATCTACATGTTTAACATCGAGGTTATGTTTTTTTTGACGACGGATGATATTTTTAGAAATGAGCTTTTTGGGTCTATTTGTAGCGCTTTGCTCTACATTATTGATATTAGGCCTATGCTCTTTTTTGGGCTTGTTTGTCGTTGATAAAAGATAAACTAAGCCAAAACAAATGGATAAAAATGTCAATAGAATGGGTAACCTTTGTGCTATTTTACTTGGCTTTTTGTTACTTGCCTTAGTTATGTTTGGTTGAATTTTTACTTGTTTCGTAGCGGTATTGTCTAAATTTAATGGATATTGTATTCGCGTGGTGTTTGTTACATTGCCTTTTGTTGGAGATAGTAATTTTCGTAGGTTTACACAAAGCTGCTCTAGAGGTACTCTGCGACTACTTTTTTTACATAAACATGACTCTAGTAAATCGGAGAGTTTTTGCAAACGCAAATCCTGAAACGGCGACAAAGATATTAAACTGGGAATTTGTAACTCCAATGTTTTTGTCATTGTCGAGGCGATATGTCCGCCATAAAGTGGTGATCTCTCCGTCCAAGTGAATAATTGATATAGGATAACACCTAGGGAAAATACATCGGTGTTTGTGGTAATTTTTTCTTTGGGAATAAATTGTTCGGGTGCCATATAACCTGGAGTTCCGATTAAGCTATTAGCATTTGTTATCGTTGCCAACTCTTGGTCAATACATTTTGCAATTCCCAAATCGAGTAACTTGGGCTTTAAATTTTCGCTGTAAAGTATAATATTTGAAGGTTTTAAATCTCTGTGGATAATACCGTTTTTGTGAAGAAATGCAACGGCTTCGCAAAGTTGTAGCGATATCTCTAGTTGTTTTTGTAAATCTATACATTTAGACTTTTGTTTTATAAAGTTAGAAAGAGAAATCCCATCTACGTATTCCATCACAATAAAATAATGATTGTTGTATAGGCAAAAGTCGGAAGCTTTTACAACTCCAGGATGGTGGCATTTCAACATAAAATAGTACTCACGTTGTACACGCTCTAATATATTTTTGTCTTTTTTAACAATGCATTCTTTTATGGCAACAGGTTTTTTGTGGTGAACGTCTATAGCGTAGTAAACTTTCCCCATTCCCCCTTGACCAATAATGCGTTGAATCTGATATCTTTGATTTAACAGCATATTTATTCCACTGATAATGTTGATTTTATTTGCGATTTATTCCAGGAAAGGCGGACAGCATGTCCGCCTTTGTACTTAAAATTTAAACGCTATTCTAGAATTTCGTTTTATAGCAGTATGAGCACCTACTTGTTGGGGTTTGTTACACGTCCAACAAATAACGTACTACCGGTTTTGGGATGAACAATGGTAAATACAAATGGACGATCAACGAAAAATCTCTTTGGCGGGCGAGGCATACTTTTACGGCTCATTACGACACCGGTTGCTGCGGCAGCTTCTGTTCCTTCTTCGTCAATAGCAACGAACGCTTCGTGAATCACTTTGGTGATGCGTAGCTCTTTGTTACCATTCATTCCTGAAAAGTCTGCGGCGAGTGCAAAAGCATCTTTCATTCCCATTAGTTGCAGAACTTCTTTTGCATCAAATTTATAACGCGTTTTGAATTTGGGCATTTTTATCCATACTTTGGTGGTGCGCATTTTCGTCGCGATTTCTTGCAACTTTTGAGTGGAAATTTGTTTGTCGAAGAGTGATAGTTGCTGTGGTAGAAAAATATACATGGCAACATCGTCGCCCTTGTAAGGGAGTTTAACTGCCTGTAAACCTTCTTCTTCATAGTAGGCAAATTTTTTGGGTTTTTGCGTCATCATATCGACATTTTCCGTTGTCTTTGCATCTATGTGAAAGACATCTTGTGTTGTTTTTTCCTTGTCAAAAGCGGAGGACCAGTCACCTTTGAAATAGATGGTGTTGGTAAGTACTAACCGCGTTTCTGATGTAATGGCATTCGGAGGTAGAAGGTCTTTTATCTTATCTGCGGTGTTTTTGGCTACCCAAGTATTGATTGTTTTGCGTGCTTGTTCTGTTTCTTTCACAAAGTCTACTGTATGTAAACCAGCACCGTAATTTTTTCCGGTTGTGTCCAAAAAAGATGGTAAGAATTTGTAGCTTTTTTGTCCCCATAGGGCGTTGGCAACGTTGAGTTTGTATTGATTGTTTTGCGCTTGTATGAGGTCTATCAAGCCAGAAAACGCTTTGTGAGGTTCATCTTTTACAAAGTGTAGTGTCTGTTGCATTTCTTGTGCTGTATTGCCTTTCGCTCCAGCATATGTCATTGCTAAAGCTGTTGAAATGCTATATGGAGAATAAAAGATATTTTTACCAGACTCTTTGTTGACGAGTTGTTGGTATAACTCCCAGGCAAGAATGTTGTTGTTTTGCGCTTGTTGTTTTACTTTTTCTGGAGTTACTTTGGCTTTTTCCTTTGCAGGAAAAAGATTTTCCTCGTTTGAATTACAAGCAATAAATGGAATAACTATTGCTAGAAAAATGAGCATTTTTTTCACTGGATTTTCCTTTCTTAAATTTTATTTATTCGACAGACGAATATCCATCCATACGGCAAGTGTAAGAACAGTCCCTCTGGTAATAAATTTGATTTCGGGTGAAATGGCGAGAAGTGTCATACCATTGAGTAAACTTACCATGATAAGAGAACCAAACAATACACCCATGACATTTCCTCTTCCTCCCTTGAGGCTTGTTCCCCCGATCACACACGCCGCGATGGCGTCGAGTTCCATTAAGTTACCAATTGTGGTTGTTGAAGCTCCGGCGTACGCTGTTTGTAGAAAGCCTGTTAAGGCGACAATACCTCCCATAATAGCGAAAGACATAATGACCAGTCTTTCCACGGGTATTCCCGAAATAAAGGCTGCTTTTTCGTTACTTCCAATGGCATATAGATAACGACCAAAACGCGTATGTTCGGTTAGAATATGTACAAAGAGAGCTAGCATACCCAATATTACCACCGAAAGCGGTATACCTTTGTATTGATTGCTAATAAGAACAAAAAGTAGAGCACCTTGCGCAGTGACAAATACCTTCATAAATGAAATCTCGCGACTTTCTACTTCAAATCCATACGCGCGACGATTGCGTCTATTTATTATTTTGCGATACGTAACACAGGCTACAATAATAAAACATAAAATATATCCTGCTGTCGCTGGTAAATAGTAGGTAGTTAGCAATGAGTAAAGATTGGTGTTTCCACCTTTGACGACCGGTATTGTTGAATTTTGAATAACTAGCCAAAAACATCCTTTGAAGATAAGTAATCCACCAAGAGTGATGATAAAAGCAGGAATTTTTTGTTTTACAACTAAAGTTCCCATCAACCACCAAACAATCACCGCAAGAATGGAAGAGCAACACATTGCAAGAGTGGCATTCCAATCATATTGAAAAACGAGAACGCTGGCAATTCCACCAAAAAGGCCAACACCACTACCGACGGATAAGTCGATGTGCCCTGGCAGTATAATTAAGAGCATACCTAATGCCAAAACGGCGATGATCGAAAATTCAATCATCAAAATGGATAAATTTCTCGCACTGACAAATGTCGGGGATAAAATGGCGAAGATAATCCAAATAATCAATAAAGATATGAGCATGGAAAAATCGCGTGTCGAAAGTTTGCTGTTCATTATTTTGCCTCCATTGCAGCGGCCATGAGTTGTTGTTGATTTATATTTTCATTCACAAAAGTACCACCAACACGTCCTTCGCAAAGCATCATAATACGATCGCTCATTCCCAATAATTCTGGTAATTCACTAGAAATCATAATGATCGCATAGCCTTTTTCGGTGAGCTGATTCATTAGTTCGTATACTTCCAATTTTGCACCTACATCAATACCTCTTGTTGGCTCATCGAGAAAAACAATTTTAGGGTCGGTCATTAGAGCTTTGCCAATCACCACTTTTTGCTGATTTCCTCCCGATAAGTTTTCCACAATAGATTCCAGATTGGGGGCTTTTACTCTCAAAGACTTAAAATACTTGTCATTGGCAACAAACTCGCGCGCACTGTCGATAAGGAACATGTTGCTAAAAGAATTTAGCGAGGAGAGTGAAAGGTTAAAACCTATATCTTTTTCGAGGATTAAACCATACATCTTGCGATCCTCAGAAACCATAACGAGTCCTTTTTGAATAGACTGTGTCGGGGTGTGATTTTGCAGAGGTTCACCATGTATTTCCACAGTTCCACTACGGCGTTTTCCCCAAGCACCAAAAATATGTAGTAGTAACTCGCTGCGACCTGATCCCATAAGACCACCAATACCTAATACTTCGCCAGCTTTTACTTCCAGAGAAATATCGTGTAGTGCGGCTTTGTCCTCCTCATCGTGGACGCATAAATCACTGACTTTTAAAAGTGTTTCTCCTGGAGAGGTCTTTTTGCGCGGAAAGAGGTCCTTTATTTCACGTCCAACCATGTAGTGGATGACTTCATCGCGATTTGTTTTTTTTGCTTCGAGAGTGGTGATAGATTGTCCATCGCGGATAATCGTAATGCGGTCAGAGATGTCAAATACCTCTTCTAGTTTATGGGAAATATACACACACGAAATGCCTTGGGTTCTTAAGTTTTTCACAATGGAAAGCAGTACCTCTACTTCTTTTTCGGTAAGAGCGGATGTCGGTTCGTCGAGTATTAAAATGCGCGATTTTTTTCCTAACGCTTTGACGATTTCTACGAGTTGCTGCTGTCCCACTCCCAAGTCTCCCAAACGCGTGGTGGGATCTATGTCAATATGAAATTGGTTTAGCAACTGTTGCGCTTCGTTGTAAATGCGATGCCAATCGATAATGCCATTATGCGTTGGTTCGCGTCCTAGGAAAATATTTTCGGCAACTGTCATGTCCTCAATAAGGGCTAGCTCTTGATAGATGACTGTAATACCCGCTTGTTCCGCATCTTTCAGCGAAGAGAGAATAAGCGGTTTGTCTCCTAAATACAAATTTCCTTCGTAAGAGCCATGTGCATGTATTCCCGAAAGTACTTTGATCAGAGTGGATTTACCTGCGCCATTTTCTCCACAAATAGAATGTATTTCTCCGGCACGCAGTTCAAAATTCACTCCGCCAAGAGCAATAACACCTGGAAATTTTTTGACGATATTCTTCGCAGTAAAATTTAGAGTTTCCATAATGACTACTCACCGTATACATCTTTGCGATTATGGAAACCATCTTTTACGATTGTGTCTTCCATATTTTCTTTGGTAACTACCTGCACATCAATTGCGATTGTTGGTACGTCAATTTTTCCATTGGGAATGCTCTCCTTGGCAATAATGACTTTGCGTTTGGCCATGTCGACGGCTAGGCGCGCCGCACGTAACGCGAGTTTTTTTAGCGGTTTGTAGATCGTCATTGTTTGCGTTCCTTGTATAATGCGTTGGCAAGCAACAAGTTCGGCGTCTTGTCCGATGACCTTGACTTTTCCCGCTAGACCTTCTTCGGTAAGTGCCTGGATCGCACCGCCAGCCGTGCCGTCGTTTGCCGCAAGTACCGCAGCAAAGTTGTCTCCGTGAAGAGAAATGGCGGCATTGACAATTTTTTTGCCATTTTCAGGCTTCCAATCTTCGGCCCAATCTTCGTGAATGACTTCGATCATGTTCTTTTCAATAAAAGGCTTCAATACGTTGTCCTGTCCTTGCTTAAACAAGAAGGCGTTGTTGTCGGTTTTTGATCCATACACGCGAATAATTTTTCCGTGGTTGCTCAACGTTTTCAATAAAAATTTGGCCTGCATTTCGCCAACTTTTACATTGTCAAAACTAATATAAACATCGACATCGCAATCTGTAATCATGCGATCATAAGCAATGACTGGTATGCCGGCATCATGAGCTTTTTCTACGGCCTTGGCCATTGCCTTGCCATTGTGAGGAACGATTACGAGTACATCGACATTGCGGCTGATAAGCGCTTCGATGTTTTGCATCTGCGTTGTGTCATCGCTATTCGCCGCTTGTACCAATACGTCGGCACCCAGTTCTTTGGCGCATGCGACAAAGATATCGCGATCTTTTTGCCAGCGGGCTTCCTTTAAAGTATCGAGAGAAAGACCTATGACAATTTTGTCATCACTTTTACTTGTTGCTTTTGCACCACTTTGCGAAACAACTAAACCTATCAACACACTTAATATAAAAGAGACGGTCATTAACAATGTGCGGATACTCATTTTGTCCTCCTTGTATATATTTATATTCTAATTTTGAAATGATAATACTCCCCAATTATAGAAAAAAATTTTCATAGCTACCACACTCAAATTTGTGGAAACAAATGAAAAGTAGTTTTACAGTATGCGTGGGTGATTTTGCTATAATAAGAAAATTCATTATTTACGAATTGGTTTGTGATGTTTTTCTCGATGAAAGAGACTCAAAATGGCTTTCGACAATATAAAAGGCTTTTTGTTCGATATTGATGGAGTGTTGAGTATTGGGAATGATCTTATCCCTGGTGCATTGGCCACAATCGAAAAACTCAAAGCACAACAAATTCCCTATCGTTTTGTCACCAATACTTCGACAAAGTCTCTCGATACTTTACATAAGAAATTGCAGAAACAAGGATTTCCCATCGCAAAAAATGAGGTATTTCATTCGCCTCTCGCCGCTGTTTTGCATATGCGTGAGCAACAACAACGCACATGTTATTTGTTTGTCGAAGAGGAAGCGAAGAAGGACTTCGCGGAATTTACCATTAGCGAAAAACCCGAAGTGATTGTTGTGGGTTTTATGGAAAAAGGTTGGGATTTAGCGTTACTCAATAAAGCTTTTCGCATGGTCATGGCGGGAGCGGAATTCATTGCGCTACACAAAAATAAATATTTTCAAGTTCAAGATGGTTTGCAGTTAGATTCTGGAGCACTGGTTGTTGGTTTAGAGTATGTTACGGGAAAAGAGGCCACTGTTGTTGGAAAACCAAGCGCGTCTTTTTTTGAGTTGGCGCTGCAAAGTTTGGGTTTGCCACCACATGAAGTTGCCATGATCGGAGATGACATTGAGGCTGACATCGGTGGTGCGCAAAATTGTGGATTGAAAGGTATTTTAGTAAAAACGGGTAAATATCGCGAAGAACTCGTGCGCACTTCGTGGGTAAAGCCTGATTTGGTCATCGAGTCTGTAGGCTGTTTATTCGATTATGTATTGATGTCTTCATGAGTGTCTGATGATATGGTGCATGACAATGCAAAGTATATGTGTATCATGACTTTAAACAATTTGAAGCACACTAACGGAAACTCGGTAAGTTTAAAAGGCGTATGCAATTCACCATTGATTTGCATACGTGAAGATTCATTTCTAAAACTTTAGCACAATTGACAATACTCCGTCTCTTTTCTTTGAGAGACTACGGCGTTTTTTATTACTGTCGGTATGGTATAGATTTTAAAAATTTTGCCAATGACTCAACTGTCTTATGTTCAAAAACGGCAGCGATAGGAATTTGTTTATTCGTTTTTTGTAGAATTTTTTTTCGTAACTTAAAGATAAGTAAAGAGTGTCCTCCTAAATCAAAGAAGTCGTCGTGAACGCTTACTTTCTCACAATGGCAAACGTCTGCAAATACTTCAGCAATAATTTGTTCTTCTTTGTTGCGCGGTTCTTGATAGGGCAAAACCGCTAAATTTTGTGGTAAATGCAGTTGTTTTCTATCGATTTTGCCATTGGCGTTTAATGGCATAGACTCTAAACATACAAAATGTTGTGGAATCATATATTGAGGTAAAGTTTCTTCTAAAAATATGCGCAAATTTTTCTCTGCATATTCCCTATGTGTAACAATGTAGGCAATCAGTAACTGTTCATTGTATACTACGGCCGCTTGTTGTATTTGTGGATACCGCTCTAAAGCAACTTCGATTTCTCCGAGCTCTATACGTAGCCCCCTTAGTTTCACTTGATTGTCCAATCGCCCCAAAAATTGAATATTGCCATCAGGCAAGTATTTTGCAATGTCACCCGTTTTATACAATTTCGTTGAGGTTTGGCTAAATGGGTTTTTAATAAACACTTTTTTTGTACGTTGTTCATCATTTAAATAACCATCACCAACTCCGACCCCTCCCACATGAAGTTCACCGGGAATCCCCACGGGAAGTATATGTAAATTTTTGTCGAGAACATAAGTCGTTATGTTACGTATAGGTTTACCAATAGGCATATTATGAGCATCTGTAGTGGGAGGGGTATCAATCACATAATGAGTAACGTCATCAGAGCACTCTGTTGGTCCGTAGGCATTTACCAACGGAATTTGCGGATAACTCTGTAACCACTCCTTTGCAAGATGTGGAGAAAGTACCTCTCCCGTGGGAATTAACCATCGTAGGCGTGCGAATGGCATGGGGTCGTTTTTCAAAACGTTTAATATTAGTTTCATTAGTGACGGTACTGTTTCCCAGATAGATATTTGGTTGTCGTTTATTTCATGGACTAAGGTTTGAGGGTCATACACTACATCGTCAGGGAAAATTTGCACACAGCCACCCACAAGCAAATTGGCTAAAAATTGCCACACAGAGATATCAAAACATTGCGAAGCGGTTTGGGCAATGATGTCTTGTGCCGTTAATTCTAAATCTTCTATTTTTGCATAGATATGGTTGACCATCCCTTTGTGGTTCACCATTGCTCCTTTGGGTAAACCAGTAGAACCAGAAGTGTAAATAACGTAGGCTAAGTCTTGCAGTTCCGTCGAAATATTTAGCTGTTGGGTAGGCAATTTTTCAAAATCTATACTAGAGATATTGTAAATCTTATTCACACACAGTTTTTTGGCTAGGGCACTGTATTGATCACAAGTGATGATGTGGGAAACGCCACTACTGTCTATAATTTGCTGGTGTCGTTTTTGCGGATGCTTTGGGGAAAGAGGTAAATAAGCCGCTCCCATTTTGAAAATAGCAAGTATTGTTACGAGAAAATCTAGGTTACGGTCCATTAGGATAGCAATTAGTTTTGCAGGTTGTTGTGCGTGTAAGTAATGTGCTAGCTGATTCGCGCGGCAATCGAGTTGGTGATATGTGATTCGTTGATTGCAAAAAATAGCTGCTGTCTGATTAGGCGTTTTTTTGGCTTGTTCTGTGAATAACTCATGAAAACACCTTGGATAAATTTCTCGTTGTGGTCCTGTTGAAATCGCGATGAGTTGTGCACGTTCCTCGTCGGAAACCATTTGTAGTTGCGAAATTCTCTGTTGTGGATTTGTTATGATTTCGTCGATTAGGTGACAAAAATGATCTACGAACTTTTGTGCTGTTGCATCATGGAACAAATCTGTAGCATAGAAGAAGAACCCTTGTAGTTCGTTTTGATTATCCACAAACTCAAAAGAAATATCTAAAAACGAGAACTCACTTGGATCTTTCTCCGGGAGAATGTCAATATTGTCCATTTTTTTCGGAAGAGTAGGAAAGTTTTCAAAAATAAATAACGTTTGAAATAAAGATTCGTAGTTGGCACTACGCTTTACACCAAGTTCTTTGCTAATCAATTGCAGTGGCATCTGATTGCTATGCGCTTGTAGGTAAGTTGTGTGGACTTTTTTGAGTAAATCGGCAAAAGTGATATCATCACTTAAACAGATACGCATAGGCAAGGGGTTCATAAACATACCGATTAGGTTTTCGACTTCTACTGTATCGCGTCCAGCAAATGGTACCCCGACGACAATATCTTGTTGCTGTGAATATTTGTACAGTAATGTATAAAACACGCTTAGCACCGTGGTAAACAACGTCACTTCATGTTTTCTACTTTGTGCTTTTAAATTTTGATAGGTTGTTTTAGTAAAAGACAATGGTATTTTTTTTCCTTGGTAGGACTGTGACTTTGGACGCATTTTGTCTTTAGGGAGTTCTAATATAGGTAAGTTCGCCAGATGCTCTTTCCAGTAAGCTATACGTGAGCGAAAGTCTTGTTTCCGCGACCAAGCGGCGAAATCTGTGTACTGTATGGGTAGGGGATTTAGATCTACAGATTCTCCACCGCTAGTCGCTTGATAAATATTGGCTAAATCGCGAATGAATATGTACTGTGACCAACCGTCAAAAATCATATGGTGAAACGTCATTAGTAATAAATACTTTTCTGCGTTGACCTTTAGTAATTTTCCACGTACCATTGTTTCTTTTTCTATGGCAAATGGTGTAGTAACTTCGTTGTGTAAATGATTTTGAATTTCCTGTTGCTGTTGCTGTTGGTCGAACGAAGATAAATCGACCATATATAACGACATTGTTGTATTTTCCAATATTTTTTGTACAGGTCTCCCCACCGAATCCATTGCAATTAACATACGTAGTGTTTCGTGACGCTGGAGGAGTTTTTGCAAACTTTCTTGCAAGATATTAATGTTGAGTTTTCCCAATAGAAGCAGATTGCAAGGGCGATTGTGAGTAATACCCTCAGGAGCGATATTGTGGAGATACCATACGCGTTCCTGAACAAAAGATAGTGGAGTTATTTCACTTCGCGATACGCGAGGAATGCTTTGCGAGAAATTGTGTTTTTTCGTATCTTCACAAATAAATTGATATTGCTGTTGAATTGTCGGATAGCGAAATAATATTTCAATCGGTAGTTGTAGCTGTAATTGTTTGTTGATACGGTTAACTACGCGTGCTCCCATTAGCGAATCTCCACCACAAATGAAAAAATTGTCGTGGATACTCAAGTTATCTACATCTAAAACCTCACTCCATATTTTTGCGATCTCTTTTTCTAATGGAGCACTTGGAAGAACGCATGGTCGTTTGAGTTCGTTTTCTAATTTGTCAGCTAGACCGATGCGTTGCATTTTTCCTGTAGGACCAAGAGGAATTTTATCGACGAAAATAATTTGGCTGGGAACTTTAAACTCCGCAAGTTTGGTAAAGGCAAAATTGCGCAATTGTTGTTCACCTACGGTAAATCCTTTTTCGACAATGACCGCAGCCGCAACGTCTTCTCCCAATCGTTTATGGGGAACCGCAAAGGTAACAGCTTGGCATATGTGTGGAAATTCCAATAGCACTTCATCAACTTCATGCGGCGAAATCTTTTCTCCACCGCGATTGATTATTTCTTTAACGCGACCATTAATAAACAAGTATCTATCTTGGTCAAGGTACCCTAAGTCTCCGGTGCGAAACCAACTATCTACGAATGCTTCACTGTTTGCTTGTGGATTATTTTCATAGCCATTTGTAACGCTATTTCCTTTTATGACAATTTCGCCAACACTTCCGGTGGGTAGAATATTACCTTGTTCGTCCATGATATCAACTTCAATGTTTGTCGCAATACCCACAGATCCAGGTTTACGTTTACTCGGTGGAAGGGGATTGCTAGTCATTTGATGTGATGCCTCCGTCATACCGTACGCTTCAATAACTGGTACAGAGAAAGTTTTTTCTAGATTTTTAAGGACGACGGGAGGTAGAGAAGAAGATGAGGAGCGGATGAGTCGTAGGCGGCTGTTTTTTATGATATCTTTACTGGCAGAAGATTCCATCAATATGGCCTGATGCATAGTAGGAACGGCACTATACCATGTTGGGTTGTTGATTTTTACCCAAGAAAAAAAATCCTGCATCGCAAAACCTGTCGTACAACAAATACTTGCGCGCGCGACAATCGATGATAACAATACTCCCATCAAACCATGAATATGAAAAAGAGGCATAATGTTTAAACAACAATCATGTGATTGTAGTTGCAGTGTGCGGCAAATGCTTTTTGCCGAATTGCATATGTTTGAGTGGGATAGAGGTACTATTTTTGGTCGCGATGTCGTTCCTGATGTGTGTAAAACAAGAGCAATGTCCTGCTCTTGACAAAAATCAACGTCGGTAACGCTTTGTGTGGGAAGTTGTGACGGCTTAGTTAAATCGAACATTCCTGGTTTTTCGATATTGCTTTGTAGTTCTAAAATAGGGATAGATAATTTATCAGCCACAATTCTTACCGGAGAAGCCTCTCCATGAGGAACAATCACTGCTTTTGCATTGAGGTCTGTCAAATAAAATTTGTATTCTTTTTCTGTGTATTTGGGATTGAGAGGGGCACTTGTTGCTGCGCAAGCAACGGTTAAAAAGGCGCTTGCCATCTCGGGGCCATTAGGCAATACAATGGCTATACGCTCATTACGTTTTATTCCCCATTCGCGGAAAAGAGTAACTTTTTCCTCTATATGTTGTAATAATTCGCCGTACACAATACTTTTACTTTCTTGGTTAAGTATACAGTGAAAATGACGTTGTTGCGGAGTAATATTTTGTACAAGATTGTAAACCGTGTTTTGCGAGGACATTATGATGTAAACCCCCAAATTGAATGTTTTATTTTATATATTTTTGTAGTTGGCGAATCATTGGTTGTGTATGTTCACGGAGTTCCTTTTTTTCATGTGCCTTTTGAAAGCGGGCAAATATTTTAGATATAGGACCTGTAAATTTTTTGTCCAAAAATACGTTTTTGTGTTTACTTTGACTGAGGTAATTGAGCGATTGTAAAATCGCTGTATTGAACTGTTGCAATTGTTTTTCGCGTTTTTCCGCATTATTTTTGGCTAAAATTGCCGCATTTTTTTGTCTTTCTGTTTCCACCAAGGTGGAAAAGATCACAGCGCTAAAAACAATAGAGATGCAAAAAACCGTGGTTAGCAAGATCGATATTACTTTATTTTGCGCAACCGTACGGTTTATTCTATCAAAAGAAGTGTATTGTTTGGCAATAATGGCGCGTTGCATTTTAAAATTCTTGAACTCTTGTGCTAACTCGCCAAAACTGCGGTAGCGTTTTTGTGGTTTTTTTGCAAGACATTTTAAACATATTGCTTCCATGTATGGCGAAATATCCGGGTTGAGTTCTCGCGGAGGAATGGGGTCTTTTTTTGCAATTTGTGCGAGAATACTCACGTTAGAGTTTCCTTGGAACACCGGACGATATGTCAAACACTCATAAAACGTGGCCCCCAATGCGTAGATGTCACTTGTTCGATTTGTCGTTCCTTGTATTTGTTCGGGGGACATATAGTGAATCGCCCCCTCAAACTCGCTCGAACGCACTAAATTTACTTGGTTGTCGGTGAGTTTTGCCAAGCCCAAGTCCATCACCTTTACTTCATCTCCTGTGAGTATGATATTGCATGGTTTTATATCGCGGTGCAGAATATTTTTTTGATGCGCGTGTTGTAGAGCAAGACAAATTTTTTCCATAATATCAAGTAGCGACGTACCAGAAATATTTCTGGTTTGTATATAGTTTTCTAATGTAATACCTTCTAAGTATTCCATTGCTATGTGTGGACGCGGATTATGTCCGAATTCGTAAAATTTTACAATGTTAGGGTGGTCAAGAGTTGAAAGAGCGGTAGACTCTAACATAAACCGCTGTATACTTTTTGTTTCGGCATTATTCATAATCTTTAAAGCAACGACACGACGCAATTTAGAGTCAAAAGCTTTGTATACAATCCCCATGCGACCACGACCAATTTCCGATATTATTTTGTATTTATCAAAATATTGTGTGTTTGTATTGTCTGTTTGCATAATAGTTTCTCTCAAAATATTATGTCATCAATAAAAAATATAAATGTAGTTCATTCCTGGTAAGAAACGTTTTGGTTATTTTGTGAGAACGTATCGAAAACTCACATCATAATATGTATGTGTGAACGTCAGCAAATAAAAGATATTTAATTGAGGTCTATTTTAGTATAATAGCCCGAAAACATCGAGATATCTATTACGTTCGCTATAAACTATAGGGAGAATACCCATGGGTTACAATGAAAAATTTATCGAGGCATTCAAGATACATCTTCCACGACTAAAAGACAATGCTTTACAAGACTCGCTGAGTAAAGGTAAAGCTTTTGACTACACACACTTTTCTATCGTAATGAATCGCGTGCGAAAATTAGCGATATATACAGCGCATAATATCGATGGTGATAACCTAGTTTCGGTTCCGAGGACTGGAAAATGGCGTCACGACGAGCGCGTGGGAGAATACCAAACTGGTAACGAAGCATATTCAAGAAATCCTTGGGATCGTGGCCATCTTGTTCGCCGAACTGCTGTGGCGTGGGGAGAAGATGCACACAAAGCTAGTAGCGATACTTTTCATTATACAAATGCGGCACCACAACACGAAAACTTTAACCAAGATGAATGGCTTGAATTGGAAAATTGGGTACTAGATAAAGCAAAACAGTCGCAACGCCGTATGTGTGTTTTCACAGGGCCCATATTTAGCGATCGCGACCAAGAATATCGGGCCATTCAAATTCCCAGCGCTTTTTGGAAAGTTATCGTCTTAACCAAACCAAGCGGCGAGCTATCCACAGTGGCTTTTTTGATGAAACAAGACGAACTGTGGCAAGATAAAAAGGGCAAAGATTTTTTGGACCTAACTCTTTATCAAGTGGCTGTTGGCGTTATTGAAGAGTTGACGGATCTAGATTTTATCTTTGATCAAGATGCCGAAATTACAGCGCAGTCCGAAAATTACCTGCGCCAATTTGATCCCCTCGCAGCATTTGTCAAGAGTGAAGATAAATCTTGGCCTGTGATAAAAACAGCGAACGATATTGTTGTTTAAATGAAGTAACACTATACACAAATAAACTTTTATCAAGGAGATATATATGCACAAAAACTTATGCATACTTATCATTCTTTCATTTACCACACTTATTTTTGCAAATGTAACTGCTGGTAAGTGGAAAAAAGAATGGAAAAATATTCTAGAGGAATATGCCGAGGCAATCGGTAAAACCAAGAAAAAAGATTTTGAAAAAAGCCTGAAAGACAAAAAAGTAAATAATGAATGTGATGAAATTGAAGACCTATTGAAAGCTTTAGACAAAAAATTCAAAAATAAAGATAAAAATCCGAAAATATATAAACGAGATATCTTTGGTGATCATGAACGTCTAGGAGCCACTTACTCCAAAATGCACATGAAAACCGCCAAATATGTTAATAAAATGTCTAAGCTTTTTAAGAAGAAAAAACGCAAAAAAGAACTGGAAGCTTTGAGTGAGTTGGGGAAAAAATTTAACAAAATAAAAAAATCTATCAATAAGTCATTTGATAAAAAACCGCCAAGTCTCAAAAGACAGAAGCTCGAAGAACTAGTAGATGAAAGAGATGATGCCTTAAAGAAAGTCTCTAAGTTAAAGAAAAAATTAGAAGATGCCGAAGATCCTGATCTAAATAAAATCATTAGAAAAGTATCAGGCTACATTGAAAACGTAAGAGAAAAACTGGATGAGTTGCGTGGTCTTTATGATGATGAAGGTCCAGGGGGGTTAACCCTTATGTACTCGCAACTAGGTTCCTCAAAAGCCGCCTTAGATGATGAAGACAAAAATAGACTGCTCCAACAAATGACGAATCTCGAAAGCTATTTTTCGCGATTTATGCAATCATATTTCAACGATTTGGAGCGACAAATCCGAGAATAGACGCATACAAAAAAGTACATGCAGGGCAGATTAAATCCGCCCTGCTCTAAAACCATGATGACATTTTTACACCACAATTGCTACTGTACATCTCCCAAATTCATAATTTTTTGAACTAAATCAATTTTTGTAACGATTCTTGCCATTTCTTTGGCTTTTTTATACGCCAAACAGCAGAATCTGTTCCATCGTTAAACATCACCTCTAGCAGTTCGAACCATAAATAAGGTTTGATTTTTATTTTTGTTATATAGTCAATAGGGATACGCAACTTTATTTGTGGACTCCACATTTCAAAATACAACTCATCTTTTAGCAAAACAAGGACACCATTGCCCCGCCCATAAAAATTGCCATCATATGCTTTTTCTAGAGTTTTTTTGTCCGTAAATTTACACAGTATTTCCGGTGTCCCAAAAAAATAGGCGTTGGATGCTTTTTGTAAAATTTCTTTGTCTGTAAACTTACTCAGTATTTCTCTTGTTCTTTTTTTTGCTAGTCCTACCAACGCTATAACAACAAAAAACACAAAAAGTATACATGCGAACACAGGATTCATAGCATCTCCTTTTGTAGAAAAATTTTCAAGATTTCTGGTTCAGTCTGGCACCATTTTTTTGATAACAAATAGCCTGATCTGATCTCAATTGTTTTTTTTTAAATACACCTAAATTTTCATGAAAAAAGGATTCATATCTATGTTATTACCAAAGACATTTCTTAAAGTTAAAAACAATTCCGCGCTATAGCGCATGCCTTCAAAAGAGTTACCGTACTTTCCATATTTGGGTGATGCGTGATCGCAATCATCTTCTAGTAAAACCACGTAGTTTCTTTCACTGTTACGCCACATATCCGTATTTTTGTACTGCCAATCCTTTAAAAAGCGCTGTAACATTTTACTGTGTTCGGGAATAGAACATCTTTGTAGGTATCCTCGGTACGCATCTAGACCTGGAATAATTTTTTGCTTGCCTAGCTGAACAAACTCATTCCACGTGTAGCTGGAAACAACGCAACCATAGTAGTAGCGGACTTTACCTGTGTGCAGGTTTTTCCACTGTGTATTTTTTAATAACTTACTATTGCGGTATAATAAAACCAAAAGGCTGTAGCTTGCAACAACAATTGACTCATGAAGCAAGCCTTCATATAAGCATTTGTCGGGAAAATCGCGTTCGTTTTCAAAAACACAGCTAAGAAAAAGACTGTCAAGTGCTATTTCTCCCCCGGCTCCTCGTCCTCCGACACTAACACTATCGCTCTTGGACCATACTTCGCGTACGCAATGCCATTTATTGTAATATAAAGGAGGAAAAACAATTTTGTTCTCGGAAAACACTAGTTGCATATCGTCGACGCGAATAACATCACCTTCTTTTAGCTGGTGAATAAAAATTTTGTTATCATTGACGAGAACCTGAGAAGTGGAGTCTTCGATAAAAATGGCATCCATGTCGCTGTAAATCTGTGCTGTGGTTTTTGTTGCTATTAAATCGCCAAGGCTGATAATCTCATTGGGAATGGTAAACACAATTTTCAGGTCTGGACAAATTTGTTGGTGTAATATCGCCATTTTATAGCTTTCTGTTGAATTAGGATGATCGCATGTCGTCAATCAAGACAAAAACACTGTACACATTTTTGTTGTTTATTTCTTTTTTTGCCGTTTGTTGCTGTAGTTTCCTCGGTGCAAAATACAAATCGCACTATGATGTTGCTCATTATATCAAATCACAAGAAATTCGATATTTGGGAGTACAAATATCGTTGCGCAATATTGTCATTTTTTCTTATGAGTGGGAAGATAAGAAACGTTACAGCATTAACTACTATCATTGGCATTTCATTCCTTGGGGAAAAATCATTCATGAAAGCACACCTGATTGATTTTGTTTCCCAAAACAAAATATGATAAGTTTGTATTGTGGAAAATTACAAAATAGTGAGAACAAATGAAAACAATAAAAAACGAATCCTTACAAGACATAAAAAACAATACCAAGTACATATGCTGTGCGTTTTACTTAAACGAAGATAAATACTACTCTATTCAAAATTGCTTATTTATTGATTGTAGTTTTAGATCTCGCGTTAAATTTCACACAATACAAGGCTATCAGTTTACGAATTGTGGATTCTCTAATGGGTTTGTTGTTGATTTGTCCCGTTACCAATTAACAGAGCTATCAAAAGAGATAAAACAATTTCAAAACCTTACGGAACTCTATTTTCACAATAATTGGTTAACACAGTTACCAGAAGAAATCGGTCAACTCCAAAATCTCACCACACTCGATTTGCACCGTAATCGGTTAATACAGTTACCAAAAGAAATCGGTCAACTTCAAAATCTTACTACACTTGATTTGTACGATAATCGATTGACACAGTTACCAAAAGAAATCGGTCAACTCCAAAATCTTGCTTATCTCGATTTGTCTTCCAATGACCTCGCAGAGTTACCAAAAGAGGTAACACAGCTCAAAAACCTTACTTGCCTTGGTTTGTCTTCCAATAACCTAACAGGTTTACCAGAAGGGATCGGGCAGCTCAAAAGTCTTACTCATCTTTGGCTAGGTAACAATCAACTCACCGAAATACCAGAAAAAATAGGGCAACTCAAAAATCTTAGCGAATTCATTCTGCATACAAACAAACTGACGAAGATACCAAGAGAAATAGGAAAGCTGCAAAACCTTACCCACCTCTACTTACAAGATAATCCGCTAGCAAAACTGCCACAGGGTATAGAGAAACTGCAAAATCTTACGTATCTTAATTTAAAGGATAGCCTGTTTACAGAAAACCAAATAGCTGAAATTAGAAAGTTGTTGCCAAAATGTCGGGTGGATTGGTAGCGTATGTCGTGGTTGAAAGTTGATCAAAAATTTATATGGGGGAAGTCGCAAAATTATTGTATAATGAGTGCTGGTTGGTTTTATCGGATTTGGCGGTCATTTTATCCACTACGAAAACGCACTCCTGAGACTACAAAAACGCTAAAATTAACTTTTTGTAGGTTTAGATAGTTAGGAGAATATATGTTTTCTCGTTTTACATTTGTGTTGCTACTATTGCTGTCAATGTCTTATGTCTCGGCAGCAACTATATCCATAAGAGCAACAGGGGAAGTTGACAAAGTTGTAAAAACTGCTGGTCTCTTTGATCTCAGCAGTGTAGATGTTGGGGATGTGGTCACTTTTGAGTGGCTTCTCGATTCCGCCGATTTTGTTGGTAGTGTAACAGGCCCTGGTCAAGACATTACCAACTTTTTGTCATCGGCAAATTTTCGTATTTTTGACAATAGCGGTGATATTATCAATGTTGATTTTGTTGATTTTTTTGGCTCTCGCAACATTAATGGATTTGGTTCAAGAGGGATTCTCGATGATCAAGGAAATCCACTTGAAGGAGCTGTTTTAGCTTTTATTAATCACAATGATGATAATACTTTGCGTTTAGAGAATCGAGTAGGTGTTACCGGTAATACCTCTGAGTTTGGTTTTGGTCCCGCAGAGTTTGACAATCAATCATTTGAAGACATGGCAGAATTTATTCACAATAATATACCGTTTGCGTCTTTTGCGGCTGTAGACGGTGGAAATATAGATTTGATCCAGATGTTTTCGGACGATGGGACTACGGTTACCGTTACTGCTGCCATTCCCGAACCACAAACGTATTGTTTACTTGTATTCTTTGGCCTAATTTTTTTCAGCAAAAGAAAAAAGTAAACGACTCCCTAATTTATACGTTCCCGAATAGCATTTTGCAAAAGCTATCGGGAACTTGAATAGTCTATGAATTCGTTGGTATAAAGGTACCACCTTTTTCTACAGATTTTTGGTACCCTTCGCGCTGTTGAATTCGGGTAAGAAAATCATATATTTTGGGATGTTGATTTGGCGACACCACTCCTTGGGCAATGGCCCCTTCTACGGGATTGCTCATAATGATATCCGCCGCTGAAAATTGATCCCCAGCAAGCCATGAAGAACGATTCAATTCCGCCTCGATATAAGCAAACATATTGTTTAGCCCCGGCATTATGTACGAATTATTCACCTGACCGGAAATCGCCTTGGCAATAGGCCTTACAAAAAAAGGTGATTTTGTACTGATCACACCAAAAATCAATTTCATAACAAGAAGCGGCATAATCGAGCCTTCGGCGGTGTGCAACCAGTATGTATAACGCATATACTCAGGTGTGCCCGCGGCGGGTTTTAAATTTTTATCTGTGTACTTATCTACAAAATATTCAATGATGGCACCTGTTTCCGCAATAACGTTTTCACCATCTGTCACCACCGGAGATTTACCTAGTGGGTGTATTTTTTTTAATTCAGGTGGCGCTAGGTTGGTTACTTTGTTGCGTTTGTAGTGTTCAATTTTGTATTCTAGTTGCAGTTCTTCTAATAGCCATAATATCTTTTGTGAACGTGAGCTTTCTAAGTGATGTACGGTGATCACGACATATTCCTTAAATACTGTTCCCGTTCCCGACTCCGATCCCGTTCCCGACCCCGATCCCGTTCCCGAAAACATGATGAAATGTAGTTTATCTTGGAAACATTGGTTTTGATTTTATTTACAATACCACAGAACACTAGAAAAATGCCACTATCAAAAAAAACATGTGTTCTTTAGACCATGGTGATTAGTAGTGAGCCACATACCATTAAAGCAATGCCTACGATTTTCGTCGTTGGTAAAGGATTGCCAAATAAAAGGGAGCCCACAATGGTGATGATAATAATATTACATGACAAAATACCGACGACATACCCTGGATTTGGTGCGGCGCTAATGGCTTTCATTGCAAAATAATTGTAGAAAAATGCGATAATTGCCAGAACCATAAACCACACCACAAACTTTCCGGGTATTTGAAAACGCACATTTCTCGTGGCAGCAAAACAAAAGATCACGATTGTGGTGAATAGTAAAAAATAAAAATTGATGATCTCTGTTTGCAGCCCAGAGTTGGTAACCTCTTTTAGAATAATCATCAACGCCGAATGGCTGATCATGGCGATTACGGCAAAATGTATCCAATGCATTGTCTTTACAATTCCTTTATATACCAACATTCACAACGGTAATGTCCTGTATCTCCCATGGATTTTTTTAGTTCCGTAAAGCCCAGTTTTTTGTAAAGATTACGCGCTTTGTTCATGGCAAATGCCGTCTCTAGGTAACACTTTTTATATCCCATTTCTTTGGCTTTTTCTAGGGACTGCCGCAGTAGCTTTTCTCCAAGACCTAGTCCGCGTGCCTCGGGAAGTAAGTACATTTTTTGCAACTCGCAAATATCAGATTTACTTCCTTTTAACGGAGCAAAACCTCCACCACCAATAACGCGATTATCTTTTACCGCAATAAAGTACGCTGTTTTGGGTTTGTTGTAAGTGGCGAACATATCCTCAAGTTCGGTATCGTCTGCGGCTGTTCCCGGCCCGGAAAATTCAAATTCTGCTAGGACACGACGTACGATTGATGCCATTGCGGCATTGTCTTCTTTGGTAATTTCTCGTACAGTAAACTCTTGCTCTTGGCGGCAATTTGCCAGCGCTTTTGCATAAAGAGCAAGGCCTTGCTCTACTAATTTTTGTTCTTTTGCGGTGAGTAGGTCTAAAGCTCTTTGTACATGACTATTGGCGACGTTGTTAATCGCGTCAACTTGTTTTTGCCCTTGCGGAGTAAGATGAACTAGTTTTTGGCGTCGGTCGTTTGGATTTTGGCTGTACTCTAAACATCCTTTTTGGATAAGCTCATAAACAACGCGACTCATTGTCGACTTGTCAAGTTGCAGAATTTTTGCCAAATCGCCGATGGTAAGCATTTTGTGTTTTTCTACTTCTAAAAGAGTATGTCCCTCGGAATACGTCACTTCCAATTTTTGGTGTCTGCCCGCTAATAACCCTAACTCACGAACCATCCCTCGCGAAGACTGGCGTACAGACGATACAAATTCATTGTGCATTTTTGTCGCGGTCATTTTACTCTCCCATAGAAAACAATGATGACTATTATAGTTGTATTGATAAAAAGTTTTATTTTGAGATAGTTGTTTTGTACAACTATATTTTTTTGAGAATATTTTGTCAAACATTTTTTGTAAAAAAGAAGTCCTATATAAAGAAGTGAACCACTAACTATGGGAGAAAATTATGCGAAGCAAAAAGAATAGCCGAAAAATTGTGGTAGATGATATCGAGTATCGTTGGCGTGCAAAAGGAGGCCCCGGATCTATTTCTGTTGGGATTTGGCCTGCAAATGACATCGGGCCATACATGATGGCAATTTTTGGTTATGATGAAACGTTTGTTCGTCGCCCCGATGGATACATAACTTCAAATGGGGATCAGATTGTGATTACCAATAAAATTGTGAAACGTGTCATTGATTGTGCCAGGCAAAAGTACGGTTATGATCCCAATACCAAAGGTAAACAGCTTTGTTTGTCAGGTGATGAAGTTGAATGGCGAGATGCAGTACGTAGTTCCTCGAATTACTTGTAGCAAAGAGCCTAAAATAAAAAATGGGTGTTAACATCACCCATTTTTTATTTAGGTAACACTCTTTATCATGACTTTTTGCTTCGAAAGAGGTAATAAAATCGTAAGCCCTATGTTGAGTGCCATGTCATGTATGAGTTTATTTAATCGCGTTAAGGCGTCGTTTTTTATTTGGTCGGTGACCATAAAGTGCGCGTCTTGTAGAGATTCCTCGTACAATTTGGTAATGGTGTGTAAATTTTGCACTTGTTCCTTGCTTTGTACCACGGATGCGTAAAATGTAATTTTGGCTAAGTCATACAGTAAAGGTTTTAGTATATCCTTGGTCTGTGTGAAAATCGTTGTGCCTTCCTTTTCGATAAACACATCGCACAAGTTTTTGTAGATTTTGTTTATCCTGTCGAGTTTAGATTCTTTCATAATATACCTTCCTTTTTCCATTGCTCCTGGTGTACTATTCATACGAAAATGCGTTTGAAAATTTGTATAAGTAGCTTATATGTAAGAAGACCAATAACCTTAATGATGCCTTAGTCGCAAAATACGACGTTAAAGTTCCCAAAAAAATAGAAATGCATTTTTACTTATTTTTCAATGCGCGTCGTTTATGGTATAATCTTGGAAAAAAACGTATCTAAATGTCAAATGGGGAGTTACAGATGAAAAAAATGATGTGTTTAATGCTAATTTTGATTGGCATTGGCATGCATGCAGAGTGGCAAGCAATTGACCCACAAGCGCAAGTGGACCAAGAAATACAAGTGAAGGTTCTGCGCTTTAGTGCACAAGAAATGCAAATCGAAATATCGATTCCAGGTTACCACGATGAACAAGTACTTGCTGGGGAAACTGTATGTTCTAACATAAGTATTCCGGGTGCTTCTGTGCTGATGAAAAAAGGGTATCCTACCATACCTAAATTGGGAAAATTATTGTGTGTACCGGACAATTGTAAGGTAAGTATGCGCGTTGTTTCTAAGGTTGAAGTCGAAAAAAACATTACGCAGCGCATTATTCCTTCCAAAGGGCACCTAACGCGAGACATCAATCCCAAAGATGTCGATTTTGAGTTTAATGAGGTTTATGGACAAGACTCTTACTGGCCTACAACTCAATTTTCCTTGGGACAGTGTTTTCAATTTCGCGACATTAGTGGGGTAAGGCTACGCGTTTTGCCGGTAAGGTTTAATCACGTGCAGAATAAAATGAAAATTTTGCAGAAAGTTGTCGTCGCGTTTGAATTCAAGGCCAAAGATTCTGCTAAACTACGTTTTAAACCTATTTCTCCTAGTAAGGTATATGATAATCTTTACCGCAATACATTTTTAGGCTATGGAAATTTACCCAAACAACAGATTCGCGAAAGTCGTAAACTTTTAGTTGTGACTCCTGTGGAGTATACAAAAACGATTCAGCCATGGATCGAATGGAAGCAAAAAGCCGGCTATGAAGTTACGACACATACCACATCAAATCGCGACAGATCTTTTGAAATAAAAGATGATATACAAAGACTATTTGACAAATCCGCAACGCGTTTCGACTATGTCGTGCTGATGGGAGACGCGAAATACAGTGCGTATTTTGAAGATTGCCAACCAATGCCAACATTTGAAGGAAGCAAAGAAGGGGCTGCTGCTGACCGAGTTTATGTACGTTTACGTGGTTTTGATAATTACCCCGATGCTTGTATTTCGAGAATTTCGGGTGATACACCACAAGATATTGCTGTTCAGCTCGAAAAAATTATGCAATACGAGCAAAATCCAGCCAAAGGCAAATGGCTAAAGAACGGTATTTGTGTTGCAAGTGATGAAGGTCATTTTAAAGATTGGCAACGAGCAGAATGGCTGCAAAAAGGTGGTAGTAAATCACAAAATGTGCCCATCGAAAACGGCGGGTTATTGGCAAATGGTTTCGATTCTTTTACCGACGTGTATGATCCTGGGGCAAATCCTGCTAAAATTACCGAAGCATTAAATAGGGGAAGCAGTATCATTTGCTATATTGGACATGGTACACCAATCAGTTGGGTTTCTTCTGGATTTAACAATGACGACATTCATCAACTTTCCAACAGTGGTCTTTATCCGGTGATTTGGAGTGTGGCGTGTGTTAATGGTAAATTCGTGCATCTTGACGAATGTTTTGCCGAAGCATGGCTACGCAAAAAAGATGGGGGAGCGGTGGCAGTAGAAGCCGCTTCGACAAACGAATCGTGGATACCTCCGTGTGATAAACAATCGGCAACAATCAATTCTATTATCAACAATAGTGCTTTGACGTTTGGGGCGCAGGAACTTGCAGGTTGCATTCGCGCGATGGAAATATGGGGAGACGACGACGATTCCGAAGGCAACAAAATGGCCGAGCAGTGCAATCTATTTGGAGATTGTACACTGATACCGCGTTATGGCAAACAGTCTGAACTTCAAGTTCATGTCGATTACCAAGCTGGAAAAGCTGTGTTTAGGGTTCAGTCCAATGAACGCAAAGTAAAGAACGCCATTGTGACCGTATATACTTCAGACTTCGGTTATCGTGTCAGTCATACGACAAACGATCGCGGAGAAGTTTCTGTTGCGGCGGAAAAACTTTTGCGTGGTAAACTTTTTTACACTGTGGTTGCTCCTAATGCAATTCCGATCGTTGATCGTCTTTTGCGATAAATAGGAAATTTTCAAAAGTGTCATCAATTAAAGCTTGTCTTGATAAGTGTGACAGGTCAAGCCCATAGACTTAAGAGGTAAGTGTAAAACCTAAAAAGGTTTACAACACTTGTCATCCCGTACCCAAAAACCGAAGGTTTTTGGAAAGATACGGGATCCAGCAATATAAAGTCGACTTATATTCGTGGATCCCTGATCAAGTCAGGGATGACACGAGTAGGTAAGTCTTTTATTATAAGTGTTTACGCTTAAGTCAATGGGCTTGGTGTGACAGGCTACGTTTTGTTCGAAAAAATTTAAAAGTCCTTTCCAAAAGTGAGAAAAAATGAACAAAAGTTTAATTCTCTTTGTATTAATAGCTTTCAGTACTCTCTATTCTGAACACAGCTTGTTTTTTTCTGCTGACAATGGAATAGATCAATCGCGTATTGTGCAGTTTGATTTAAATAGTAAAACTTCGAATATCCTAGTGGAAAAACCAGTGATTGGTTTAGATTTCTCTATTGATCCTGCCAACCGCAGAGTTTACTGGATAGAAAAAGATCCAGCAAATCCTATTGAGGTGATAAAACGAAAAGATTTTACGAAAAACAATGAAGAAGTTATATATGCTCTACCCGCAGGAGCAGAGTTAATCCATATTGATGAAGTTGTTGTCGATGGGTTTAACAATCAATTATTTTTCTCTATCTGTAACATCTTAGATAAAGAAGCAAGTCTTGTTCAGCTTGATCTAGCAACAAAGAAATCTAATATTCTTGTGAAAAAAAGTGGACTAGATTTGGATCTCGATTTAGATTTTGCCATTGATACGATTAACAAAAGAGCGTATTGGATAGAAAACAAGTCTGAGGAAAGCGTGATCAAAAGAAAAGATTTTGATGGTTCAAATGAAGAAGTGGTATATTCAAAATCTACTGGCGGAGAAATAATTTCCATGGATGAAGTTAAGGTCGATGGAAAGAATAATCAGCTATTTTTCTCTATGAACTTTGATGTGAACGATGCTAGAGTCATGCAACTTGATATGAAGGCAAAATCAGTCAAAATTATCGTACAAAAGCAAATGGACGATATGGATTTTGCGATCGACTTTACCAACAAGAAAGTATTGTGGATTGAAAGAGATTTGGCGAATGAACTTTCGGTGGTAAAAAGAAGTAATTTTGACAAATCAGAGGAAGAAATTGTCTACGCGTCGACAAACAAACAATCTTTCTTTATTGATGAAATAGTGACCGTTAACTATGATCCCAAGATGGTATTTGATGCCGGTGTGCTTGGAAAAGATCAAGAGTACAGTTTGCACATGAACTTTCCGCAACCACAACAAAGCGTTAACGTCAAAATAGAGTGGGAAGGAAATGCGGTTCTTGGACTTCCTGTGTCCATGAAAGCACAATTTCAAGACAACCAGTTGCAATTTACGCGAGATAATGTCGAAACGTTGATGGTGAATTTTCGCCATTTGTCTTTTAGTAAAGAGACTGCGCGAAATATTCGCATTACTATTTCTGGCTTTCAAAATGTGCCGAAAAGTATTTTGTTCCAACCTCTTTTTGGTGACCCTGACAATTCTCCGGCAAAATTAACACAACGCATTGCTATTGATACCAACCGTATCGTAGAGGCCACTTATAACTTTCCTGCAAAGTCAAATGTAGAAGTGCAAGCCTCTGCAACAAAAGGACTATGGATTTTAGAACTTCACGATACTTCTGTAAAGCCTTTGCCAACAAAGGGCTATGTGGATATTCTAATTTCTAAGTAACAGGTCTAAATAAATTTTTGCGATAGTTTTTTTTGCAATTTGTAGCGGCGTCTTAGCGAGTAGGCTTCTTCTAAACGTAGATAAAGTTCTTTTGTTGTGGTTTGCTTGCTGAGATGTTTGCCTACTTGTTTATTTAACCACCATTCCAGTTGCAAAACATATTGCGGATTTTGGTTACCCTTCTTAATTTCACTCAGTAAATCTGCTTTCGGCCAGTAAGAACAGTCGATAAATTTTCCAGGATTAATTAACATTTGTGTGATTCTTTGCAAAGCTACGCGACAGCGTTCAATCCAGTACTCAATGTCTCCTTGTTCTTCTAATGTGAACCCTAAACGCTTCAATAAATTTTCTTCATATTTTAGCAATACGCTCGCGGAGGAATTTTGCTGTTCTTGGTTTAGAATACGTATCGTTTGACAATAGCAAACAATGAAGTCGGCATACATCTGCTCTATTTGGCGACGATTGTATTTCATCCACAAGCTTAAGATGGCCAAGTCTTTCCAGGTGGTAAAAATCGAAAAAGGATTGGGAATAAACGACATGATCGTATCTTTAAAAGAGTTGCGAATGGTCTGCGTTGTTTGTTTTGTCGTAAGAAATGCCAAATCTTGTTTCATTTCGTCTAGATGCCCACGCGACTCGATAATGAGCTTCACCGCAAAGGAAGGGCGCAGTTGTTCGTTGTACAGGTGGGGATCATATCCATGTAACATAAACAAACGCGAAAGACGCGCGCGATTTTTTTGCAACTCTAGTGTAAGTTCTGCGGCGTGACTGTTGTTGACGTTTCGTTGTAGATTGCGGTGTATACTTTTGGACATTTTCCAAGTGCGAAATATTCCCGTTATGTAAGAGCTAATAGCGTCGACTGTCAAATCAACGGCGTTGACGATGACAATGCACTTCAACCCCAAAGTATATTGTAAAAATTTCATGAGGTTTACTGATTGGGCAATGATGCGTTCCATGGGGCCGGGGCGGCCAGCGTCTTCGCTTAAAAATTTTTCAAATGCGGGGAGTTCTTCGCGATCCACTTTGGGAATTTTTGCGATAATCTCTTGTTTGCGAAATTCCTCGGGAGCTTGACGTTTTCGTGAGACGATTTTTACTGTTTCCTCTTCGCTTACAGTGATTTGTGACGCAGGAACAATGGGCTCTTTTGTGCTTATTTTTTTCTTTTTCCGTTTCACGGCTTTTTCTATAGGCTCAGGTGTTTGCAATTGTAATTGTGGTTTTAATTTTTGTTTTGGCTGTGGTTTGCGAACTGGTGCGGCGTCTTTTTTTTGTGATATTTGACCGAGCCTTTCAAGTCTGTTGGCCTCGTCTTTGTCTTTGATCAAATCTCTGCTGTATTTTGATTCGGTATATACGTCTGTTGTCTTTATGGCCGCAATTCTTTTCACTTCTTTTGCAATTTCGTCATCAGAGGGTTTTAGTTTTACGGCTTTTTGGCAATAGAATATTGCCTTGTCGTATTCCTTCATATCTTTGTGTATTTTCGTCAAGGCAAGTAACGCTCTGATGTTACGCGGATCAAGTGTGAGAATAAGTTCAAAAATAAAAATGGCACTTGGTAGATAATCACTCTTCACAAAAGCATTGCCCAGAATGTGTAAAATGCGGATATTTTGGGGATTATATGTTAGATAATCGTTCGCCAAAGAGATCACTTCTCGCCAGTTCTTTGTTATGCGTGCAAGGCGTATTTGTATAAGTAGAATTGCTTTTTGTGTTGTATTACGTAGCTTACCAGGGTAACCTTCTTCTTTATATTTGCGATTTATTGTTCCAATGAGTAACCTCTGCGCTTTCACATCTTCGGGGTTATTAATCAGAATTTGCTTGTTCAGAAGCATTATAGCCAAATCGTAGTGTTGGTTTTTTAGGGCTTTTTCTATTTTTGGATACGATGTTGGTTTTTGCTCTATTGTTTGTTGTTTTGCGAATTCTGGCTTATGTTGTTTGGCCAGTATTTGTAAAATGGGGAATAGGTCTTTGTCATTTGCTTTAAAGTATTCTTGTGGTTTTGGGTGACAAAAAGAAAATGCTTGCTCCTTTTCACCTTCATTCGCCTGAGTTTGCATGTGCTGCTTTACTATGGCAGATACTTCTTTGTTGTTTAGTGAACAGATTTTTTCATTTTGTAGCAAAGAGTTTGCGATTTGTTTCATGTGGCATCTCTTTTGAGATGCTGTAGTCGTATGCGAAGAACGAGCCAGTACTTTGAGCAAGTCCATCGCAAATAAACGAATGTGACGGTGCTGATTCTCCAAAAGATGTAATAATTGTGGTTCTACCTTCCAAATTTGTTTGTGACCACAGGAGGCATACATCAACAAGATTTCTTTTGCTTCTTCGACGGAAAAGTTGTCACCATGCAATCCCAAAATAGAGCGATTTTTGTTGACACATCGTACGAAGTCCTTCATGTATATATGTAAATATTTCGCTTTGTAATGCATCTGAGTCTCCTTACCGATTTAAAGAAAACGTTTTGTTTTGTAGTTTCAGATAACACTCTACTAATTTTTGAATAAATTTTTGTGAAAGCTTTTAACGACAATGAAAATATCTAACATTAAACAGTGGCAAAGTAGTGTGCACAAGACCAGCCATGTTTTGGGTTTTCCTATGAATAATTTAACGAGGCGCCTTTTCTTAAATAGTGCACAAATATGCGGGTTTTTCATTGCGATGATGTTTATCTCCATCTTTATGAAAAACGACACTTTTTCTGTAGGCGGATTTGCTTGCGCGATCTCTTTTAATATATTGTTAATTATCGCCTACAAAAGTTACGATAGCTACGTACTAGATTTTAACAAAAAACAGTTTTATACACGACGAAAGTTTTTTTCGTGGGTATTCTCAACATGTATTGCGCATTTTGATGATATTGTCGGTGTTTCTGTTGATGGAGAGTTACACTCTGCGAATCGAGTAGAGTGGTGGGAGTATTTTACCATTATTATTTTGAAAAATGGCAAAACCTATCGCATCTCTGATTACCAGGCATCTTTTTTTTCTGAAGATGTAGACGACGAAAAGTTTTTTCGAGAAAGCGAAGAGGTTGCCAAACAATTGGCCGAAATTCTGCAGGTAAAGTTTTATCCTGGAAAAAGGCAGCACTTTTTGATCGTCACGTCTAAGCACGGACAATTGGAAATTACACATAAAGCTGCCAAGAGACGACTTATGTACTTATATCTTATTGGTCTTGCGCTAATTATGATGGTGATTATTGGTAAGTTGTTGATAAAATAAAATAATCTTTGGTAATATTTTTATTATCTACACAACTATCTTATAATAATTGTTATAATTTAGTTTTTAAACGGCAATATTAAGTTTACCTGTGATCAAATTTAGGTGTAAGGAACAAATAACAATGGCTGTGCATAAAATATACATAATTTTATTTTTTCTCTGTGGTTTTATTTATGCGGAAATGGAACCGGGGATTTATTTTTCGCGTAAAGGTGACAACGGTTTTTGGTCGGTACATTTTTATTGTTTCTCCGACAAAAGTACCACCTGTGTTTTACAGGGAGAAGACTGCGACTATGGTACACCCGCTTGTTCCCCCGATGGAAAATATGTTGCTTTTACCACCAATAAACGTGGACGCTACGATCTCGTATATTTTGCCCTCAATACAAAAAATGATTGGAAGTACACGACCAATGAAGCCAATAACAGCCACCCGACATGGTCAGCGGACAGCAAAAAAATCGCTTATGTAAGTACGCGTGGCCAAAAAACACAAATATTTGTTTACGATATACACACGAAAAAAGAGCAGTGTATTACATCCTCTTTTGCCATCGCCGGACAGCCTAGCTGGCATCCACAGCATAACAAAATTGCTTTTTGTGGAAATCGCGATCTTGCCGTGTATGATGGACGTAATGATATATTTATTTACGATGTCTCCACGGATTCTTATACAAAAGTCACTCCTGGTGATGACTCTATAAAAGAAAGTCATCCGGTGTGGGATTTTGATGGAACCCTTTTGTTCGATCAGTCAAATATCGAATACATCGGCGGGATGCCCGTTGCCAAAGATTCTTTTATCGTCAAATATGAAAAACAACAAATTTCAACGGTGGCTAAGGGAGGTAAGTTCTATTCTTACCCGGCAACGTTACCGAAGACGAAGAACATGGTGTTCTTACGTCATGAAGCGGGTTTTCGTTTTAGTATTGTATACTACGAAAATAAACGTTTTATTACAGAGCTAACATTTGGTCATACGGATAGAACACCGCGTTTTGGCTATTATTTTGTGAAGTAGTTTGTTGCCAGATACATATTAAATCAAATTTGAATAAGTAGAGGTACAGAGTATGAAACTTGCAGAATCACTCATTCTAAGAGCGGATTTACAAAAGAAAATGGAACAACTTCGTCCGCGTTTAACACGCAGTGCCAAAGTCCAGGAAGGTGAAACTCCTCCGGAAAATCCACAAGATTTAATCAAAGAATTGGAAAGCCTCGGTACACAATTAGAAGAACTCATAAGACGTATCAATAAAACCAACGCTGTGACAATGTGTGAGAATGACATGTCACTAACAGCTGCCTTGGCCAAAAGAGATGTATTGGGAGTGAAAAGAAGCCTCTATAACTCTTTAGTGGATGCTGCGGCAACACAACAAAATCGTTACAGCAGTTCCGAAATAAAAATATCTTCCACAGTAAAAGTCGCCGAAATTCAAAAACAAGTAGACGATTTATCGCGACAATACCGCGAACTAGATACAAAAATTCAACAGATCAATTGGAATACGGATTTGTTGGAAGACTAATAGAATTTCTAGTCGGTAGCCAATTAAAAAAAGCGAGCATAAGCCTTGACAGAGGTTAAACTGTCACCATCATGGTTGACGTTGGGGCGACGTTTAGGGGTTCGATTCCTCACTTTTATTGTTACGCCTAGCAACGTTACTGGTTATTGTTATCGTTACTGTTATTACCATATGCTGATTTTTTAGTTGGTGAGGGTGGGTTCGGGGACTTTAAATTTTAGATTTTTCAGATTTGGTAGCCGTCTAAAAAAGGCGAACATCAACAATGTTGCTATTTAGCCAATCGAGAAGACGATATGGCATTTGGGGCGAATGCACACCTTTACAGCTCATGCCTAGCAACGTTACATGTGACTGTTACTGTCATTGTTACTACCAGGTGTTGATTTTTTAGTTGGTGAGGGTGGGCTTGGGGATTTATTATTATCATTTCTTGTTGGCGTTGTGCATCGCAAAGTTTAAACTGACATACCTAACGAAGATAGACACTACAAATATTTAAGCATGACGGGTAATTAAAAAGTCGAAAAGATATGGTTTTGCGAGTGTAGGCCACTCGGGAAGCTTGAATATATTAGTTTTGGACTTTTGGTTGTGCGAAATACATATTTCTTTTAACATTGTTTTATCGAAACTCACCACAAACAAAGAAAACATATTTCATTATCATAAAATTTAAACCGTACAAAAACCAATAAAAAACCGTATATTTGTTGACAAAATATTTTTTTTGACATATTCTTATATCGTTTACACATCTGTCCGAAAAATAATAGTATTTGATTGGAATGGAGTGAGTTAGTGGAAACAATTACACTAGAAAAATTGGAAAAGGCTTTTGAGATAAAAGATCCAGGCTTGGCAAAGATGTTTGTCAGTCTGGTGGCTACTGATCCAAAACCAAAGAAACCAGTAAAAGAAGGTTGCTTGACATATCAATCTTTTTTACGAGAGCTCAATATGAGAAAGCGCAAAGTGGATCGCGACCATTTTCGCCAAGAAAATCTAAAAATATTAGAAGCCGAATCAGAATATTTTCCGGAGCGTCTAAAAGTCGATAAACTACTGATGCAACTCTGGCAAGAGAACAGTAGTTATAGTCGTATGTGTTTGTTTGAAATTATTGCCAAGGTACCTTTAGTATGGGGGCCGTGGCGCGCATTAAAACAAATCTTTAAAGAAGCAGAGTCAAAAAACGACACGGAAATATTTGGAGCACTGTGCGCGCGTTTTGATTGCGAATTTGCTTCTTTTTCCGGGCGCAGTGAAGTAAGTAAAGCGACTCTTCGCTACCTTGTAAGACGTGGCTGGCGCTATTTGCGTCAAACGGGACAGAGTTTGTCGTCATGCTACTTAGATTATGTTGCAGACGTGTTAAAGTTTTATCCACAGAGCACGAATTGGCGTGGTACATGGATTGCCAATCACATTTTTTTCCACAATAGTGGCAAGTACACGCGACGCAAATTCCATTCTTATTTCAAGCAAAATTTTCTTGGAGACCGCGCTTTTGCTGATTTATGGCGACGTTCGCCACGACCACTTTTTAATCTTCTAGAGGAAGCAAAATCTGACTATGTTTGTAAGCTGGTGATTTCGGCATTAAAGAAGGATTTTGTGACAGATCTGCGCGAAATAGAAGCTATTTGGATTATTCGACTTCTACAAGCAAAGCGCGAAATATTAGACGAGTTTGCGGTGTGGTTGCTTACGACAATTCCTAAATTTGAACAAAGCGCTTTTCGCGAGTTACATCTACACAAGCCGGTTTTGGATTTACTCCATTCCTCTTCGCTTGCAGCGAACCAATATGCATGTAAGTATGCTAGGACTTATGCACGTGATTTGCCTATTGATGATCTATTGTTGTTGGCCGACCACGACAATAAGGACGTTAACAAATTGGTGATCGACTTACTAAAAGACCGTCATCCGCGTAATGACATTGGTCTGGAGGCGTGGGGACGCATGCTCGAATTTGAAGCATGCAATGCGTTTGCTTCTAAAATGCTTCGCGAACATTTTGGAGCGAAAGAATTGACCACCGAGTGGTTTAAGGAACGCCTACTTGATGATAGTTACTATTCGTTGCAGTTTGTGGAAAAGAATTTATTAGAAGTTCACTCTTTGAAATCGCTTGGAGTTGACTTTTTTTGCGACATGTTTTTGGAAGAAAAATTGGGCTATGACGCTGTAGATTTTTGTCTGAAAATGCTTGGGAAATTTGACAAGAAGCACATTGATATTGAGTTTATAAAAGTACAGTTGTTAAATCCAGCAAGTAGGTTTGATATTTTACAGTGGTTAATAGAAGAAAAGGTCAAACCAGAATCTTTGGGAGTGGAGTATCTGAAAGCGTTGTCTTATCACGTGGAGTGGGAAAAATCTCCATGGGTGCAAAACCTCAAGGATAGTGAGCTGCAATGGCGTAAAGAGTTAGAGTTTGATGAAGGCCTTGTTTATAGTGCACAAGAATGGCTGAGTGATGTGCGCAAATTTTCCGCAAGCGATATTGGTTTTGAGTGGTTGTTTGAACTCGTGCAGCGAAAAGAGCAAAACTATCATGACTTTGCAAGTGAGTACTTAAGCAAAGCATTTGTTCCTGCTGACTTTGCGGCGAAAAAAGTCGAGAAAAAAGCTCCGAAAAAGACGAGTAAAAAGACTCAGACGAATCTCAAAGAACAAACATTCTTGTTTACAGGTAAACTCAAAACAATGACGCGTGGCGAGGCCACGAAAAAAGTTACCGGAGCAAATGGTAAAAACGCCTCAGGCGTGAGTGCCAAGTTAGACTATTTAGTAATAGGCGATGAGGGGTCATCTCTCTATGGCGAAGGACGCAAAGGAAGCAAGCAGGTAAAGGCCGAAAAACTTATTGAGGGCGGAGCCGAGACCAAAATTATTTCAGAAACCGCTTTTTTGCAGATGTTAGCGGGTAAAACAAGTGAACATTCTTCTGCGGACTCCTCTGCTGGCTGCGAGGTAATTTGGCAATATTTATTCTCCGGTAAAGATGAGGATTCTCCACTGGCGCGTTTCGCAAAATCATATATCGAAAGACATCATCCACATATTTCGCTAAAGTTAACAGACCGTCCCGTCGATCCTGGTGCGGAGATACCTGAGAGTTTCTTGACGTTTGAACGTTTGCAACAACTTGTGACCCATGAACGACAAAGTTTACGTTCGCTTGGTTTAGATCTCTTATATTGGGAATTAGCGCGATTACAGCCCGATATATACGAAATCGTAAAAATATGTGAGCAATCTGATGCAGATGTTACCGCGTTTTTCACCCGCGCTCTCACGGCAGAAGATACAAAAGAGCATCGAACATATCGTTTAGACCCGACAATACTCAAGGCCGATGCCGTTTATCAACTTTGTGAATCTCCACAAGAACAAGCGCGTGCTCTTGGTATGCGGCTTATTCATCTTAATCCACATCTGGCAATACCTGAAGAGCTTTTTCGTCTCACGGAAAGTACAGATCGCCGTGTATTGTCGTTTGTTGTCGAAATTATGTGGAAATTGTATTACGAAAAAGGAACTACGGTTACTTATGCACCAAGTACAGACAAGGAAGTTTCTATAAAACAAAGAACACTACGCGACAAATCGCAAAATTTGCCTGCGGCGGAGGATATGCTCAATGATTTCCTTAGACGTATGTTATTTCGCATCTCACCAGCTAAATTTGCCAAAGACGCCCCTGCGGATGACAATGTTAGTTATACCTCTTTTCGTAAAGTGAAGTTACGCATCATTGAAGTGATGAGAGACATTGCGTTAAAAAATAAAGAATTTGCACGACTTATTGTGCCGCTTTTTGAAGAGTTTGCTGCTTCTCATGGGCAAAGTGAAAAGTCCGCGTGCCTCGTTGCTCTTGCACGCATCGGTCATGTTTTTGATGAATTCCAAGTTTTAGTTAAAGGATAACAATGTCAAATAAAGTACAACGATACTATAAATACCGTGGGCTGGTAACATCTCTTTGCTATTACAATGAAAAACTGTTCTTTGTCACAAAGCATGATGAGGGACAATCGACAGCAGTGTATGTTATTGATCCCGACAGTGGTTCCTTCGATGCATATGACCTGCCATGTAGTGCCACCGATGCGATGATTCATGGTGACGATATGTTTGTTACTGGTACGGATGGTTATCTCCATCGATGGAGTACAAAAACACTTAAATCGAAGTCTTTGGAAACTCATTTTCCCACGGCTAGTAAAATAGTATATCTAAACAAAAAAGAATTTGCGGTACTGTGTGAGAAAACTATTTTTATTGTCAGTACCAAAAAAGCCGCCATTCTTTCGCAAATAAATTTAGAACAAAAAAGTAGCCATCTTGTGGCAAGCCCTGACGGCAAGTGGTTGGTTGTGGGAAACTCTGTCGGAGAGTTGACTGTTTTTACACGAGAAGATAGCACGGATTTTGAGTTTAGTAGTATAAAGAAAATACACAATGGGGCCATTAGCGCGCTGGTATTTGATCCCGACGAATTGCGTGTCATTTCTTCAGGAAATGACTACAAATTATTTATGACACATGTACGCGGTGAATTGGAGCCCGAAGACAAAAGTGAGTCGTCGGCAAAGGCCGCGTTAAACAATATTGTGGTGCGCGACGGTAAATGTTACGGCTCAGATACCCAGGGAAATATAAAAGTTTGGGAAAAAGGAAAAAAACGTTTTTCCACCATTCGCTGTGCTAAGTCGACTGCATTGGCCTTTTGCAACTGGAAAGACAAACCGCATTTTGTTGTGGCGAAAAAGAATGGCGATCTCGCTTTTCTACCGTTAGAAGAGAAAAAACATTTGGGTAACACAACTCTTGCCATTTCCGATGCCTACAATTGGGCGCAAAACGAAATAGAAAAAGAGCCGCGTCAGTGCGAGAGTGTACTAAAAGAACTCGCCGCTTTTAATGACAAAAAAGCAATTGATATACTACACAATGTCGTATCCGCGGGTGGAGATGTGCGTATTTGTGTACGTGCTACAGAGCTATTGGCCTCCACGAAGCATCTACGAGCATTTCGTTTGTTGGAAGAGTTGCTCGAATCTGATAGCGAAAAGGTACGCATTGCGGCATTTTCTGGTTTGGAGCAACATTACCCACAAAACATACTTTCCACGGTAAATATCACATTAGATACAGGATTTGATGATATTGGTGTATTGGCGATTGATGCTCTGAAAACCATTGCCGAAAAAGATGAAGAAGCCATGGAGGTTTTGGTCGAAGCCTTGGATTACCACTCCGATGCTGTGCGCCATCGTGCTCTTGACAGCCTTGGAGATATTTATGGCGAAGATTCTGCTGAAGCAGAAATCACTGCCTTTGAAAGTAGTAAAGAAGATATACGTCGTTTGGCTTTAATTCGCTTACTACAAAAAAAGTTACTTTCGCAACTCAATGTTCAGTCGATTTTACGTTCTTCTCTAGAAGATAAATCGGATACGGTACGTTTTACGGGTTTTGTGATCTGTTTGCTACAAGATCCGGTACTTGTTGAGGTTTTACGCAGTAAAAGCAGCGACTTGCACCGCCAAATTTACGAAATTGAAAATTGGGGGGCAGACTCTAAGAAAAAGAAGGTGCCTACCGCAAAAAAAACCACCAAAAAGCTCAAGGAAGACAATCTACGCGTATTGTTTCAGGCAATGGCGTGTAACCACATTGAGACGTCTTTAAAAGGAGCGTACTATCTTGCACTCTTAGGCGACACGCGTGCTTTGGGCACATTGTTACAATTGAGTCGTGCCTCTTCTTCTGACATTAGAGCTCAAGTTTGTGTGGCTTTCCGTGAGTTGCAAGATCCGCACGCAACCCAGCGTTTGAACATGATGTTGCAAGATAGCGATTTGCAAGTGCGCGATGTGGCTTTTTCCGCTTTGGAAAAAATTTATCATAAAGATCCGTTGGTTGTAGTGGAATCCGGTTTTGCCGCTGCTGATCCACAAATTGTACACGATCGCTCTTTGCATCTTTTAGTTGCGCATCTCAAGAAGACAAAAAATAAAAATGAAAAACAAAAATGTTTGTTGCTATTACAACAAGCTTTGAACAATGAGACCATCAGCAATGAAACCTTTAAGGTTATTCTAGCTCTAGATTTTTTAACGCTAGAAGAACGTTTACAGCTTATCTTGAAAAGTATTCATACTACCATTCGTGAAAAAGTACTTATTGAGTTAAAAGCACAGCTCAAGCACGATTGGGCATGGAATTTACTTCTCGATATGCAACAAGATCCTGATGCGGATATTCGCCGCCAAGCTTTTGAAATGGCCAAAAAGGAAAAGCGCGATGTTCTGAATGTTTTAGAAAAAGGAATTGGTTGTCCGTACGCGGACATTCGCGAGTTAGCCACCAAAACATTAACGCGTAAAATGATCAAAGAAGCCTGCCGTTTACTGTTGACAGTTTTGGCGGATGAAAAGGAAAATATTCGCAAGCTGGCGATTGATGCTTTTGTCGCAAATGGCGCAGAAGAACAGTTGTTAATAGCCCTTGAAAACAAACATACCAACGTGCGTAATTGTGCAGCACAAGCTCTTGCATGGCTGGGAAACGATAAAGCTCTTTCGCAACTACAGCAGCTTCTGCAGCAACCAAAGCCGAAAAAAGATGTGAACGATGAGTGGCAACGACAGATTATTACGGCTATTGACGGAGTGGCGAGTTTATTTTCTTCGTCCTCACTAGATTTAGTGGCACCCTTTTTGGAAAGTGAAGACAAGGTCATTCGTCAAAAGTGTGCGCAGGCATTGTTTTGGCTTACTTCGCAAAAATCACATGCTATTTTGCAAGAAAATTTAAATCATGCCGATGACAAAATACGGCGCGAAATTGCTTTTGCCCTAGCTTATTACCAGGACCATAGTGGTCTTGCCATCGTACAACAGTTTTCCACAGATGAAGATTACTTAGTCGCCTCCTTCGCGCTAAGACACAAAAGCGAAGAAATGCTTCTTTCACCAATGATCAATAAATCCAGCCATACGTTGCAAAATCTTGCATTGAGAACATTGATGTTGTATATGACAAAGCACCGCAATCCTAATTTGTGTATCTCTCTGTTTTCTTCTGTATATCCCCATATACGCTTAACGGCGATATCCGCGTTGGAAAATCTCGCAGATGACAAACAGTTCAATCAATTTGTCTTGGACTTTATTAACAAGCGTCAGGATGGCAAAACTTGGGCGGTGAAAGAACAACAGTTGCAGACAATCGCCAAAGTTCTCGTGAGCAATGATCCGCATTTAACTGTATGGGTAATGAAACATCTACTTGCGCGTCTTGATGATGAGAAGAGAACGCAGTTTGAGCAGAATTGGTCCTTATTTGAAAAACGCTTTGCCGATCGAGTGAAGAAACTAAAAGATTTGGATACTTGTGACTACGAACTCGATGCGCAACAAGCGCAACATATTATTTTTGGGGCATATGTAGGGCTTTCGCGTATACATCGCAACCAAACAAGGTTCGCGCATTATCGCCAGGTGGCATTGTCTAAGTTGTGCCAAATAGCGGAGAAGGATGACTCCCTGCGTCAGTCTGTTCAATCGGTGATGTTTTTAACACTCAACGATTGTAGCGATTTAGTGCGCAAAGAAGCCTTCGAAGGTTTACAACGTCTCGAAGTATCTACCGAAGATTTGACAACCGAAGTATTTGTTACTGGACACATCGATATATGCAAGTTGGCACTAGAACTACTGATAAGCAAACAGAAAAAGGGTGATGTTTGTAAAGTGCTTGGTGATATTCAAAAGAGTTTTAGTAATGGTTTAGAGATCGAAGTTTCCAATATTCTAGTGGATAAGCAGGGTGGAGTGAAGACGTGGAAGGCAGCACTAACGGCAAAATCTTCTTCTCTGCGCAATATGGCTGTCAACAAATTAGTGGAACTTTACGATGAAGATAAGAAATCTCACAAGGTTTTGCATGAAGCATTAACGTCACCTTTTAAAGAAATACGACACGCGACCGCCTTTGCTCTGGCGAGGAAAAAAGATTCAGAGGCTTTTGCCACTCTGAAGGAGTTACTGGCGAGTAGTGATCGCTATATACAACAACGGGCGATCAAAGCTTTGAGAGAACTGGAGCATCCACAAACAACAGCGGCATTTATTGAGCGCATGGAAAACGACCCCGCAGAAACAGCGTTGGTGAAAGAAATATTGATGGTGATCGGTTCCCTGCGTAATCCGGAAGACATAGACGTTCTACACAAGTTTGTCGAAGACAAAAAAACATTTGTTGCGGGAAGTGGTGCGTGGCTCTCGATTAGTGGCTTTGATCAAAAAATACGCGAAATTGAACACGATGGTGATTGGCTGGAGAAGCAACATCCACGCCATTTGTCCATATTTCAAAAGCTGTTGGAGAAGTGGTATCACCTTGGTCGATATGATAGTATTCGTTATCATCAAAGGTCGTTGTACTGGATTAAAGACAAAACCATTGACGGTGTTCTTGAAGATTGGTGTACTGTTACCGATGTACGCGTGCGTTATATGGTGATCGAATGTTTGGGGTGGCGCTTACGTAAACGCGATTCCGAAACATCTGTTTTGCAAAAGTGTTTACAAAGTCAAGACATTGTGGATCGTTTTCTCGCCGCAGAAGGACTGGCACTAAACGGCGATGATTCAGGACTCAATGTACTAAAGGTTTGTCTTGAAACGCTGCCAGATTTGAATTACCGACGCCGTGCAGTCACGGCCATTGGGGTGTTAGCAAATGACAATGCCTTTGATACGCTATACGATATTGCCTCGAATGAAGAACACGCTCTGTACGAGGAAGCAATTGAAGCTTTGGGACATTTGCGCAAATCGAAAAAAGCCAAAGTCATTTTTGAAAAGTTGCAAGGTATTGTTCAGAAAAGTACAAATATTTCTTTGGTAAACAAGGCTCTTCACGGTCTGCGATGGTTTGACGATCATGACAGTTGGAATTTGATTCGCAGTCGTTACAACCATGAAGATTGGGAAATACGCCTTAAAGTAGCCGAGCTATTGCAATTCCGCGATGACGAAGCCAATGTCGATGTATTGCAAAAAATCATTTGTAATGATGATGATTATGATGTATTGCAACAAGCACGTGATTCGTTACGTAAGATTAGTGATGTCGATAGTTTAGTTCTTGAGGAAACCCTATTGCAATGCAGCATGAATATGCTGGAAGATTCGCAATTGGATAAATTTGTCGCGCAATCTTCTCTTGCAGATATTTTTACCGTGGTGCCCAAGATCAAAGAGGCGAAAATTGCGAGCGCATTAGTTACTCGAGTTTTAGAAAAAGAGGATCTTGTCGCCAAAGAGGCGTTGGGCGCACTGAAAGGTCATGATTATAAAACCACCACTTTAGCAGCGCAAATTGTCGCCCGAACAAAACTGACCAAAGCACAATACAAAGTTGTTGCAGAGGCATTGACGAAGCTTTGGGATAAACTTGCCATAGATCTGGAAAATAAACGCAAAAATAATAGCAAGATTTTGCACATGCAAGACAAATTACAAGCTTGTGGTTATCTTGTGTGGGCTTGTGGGCGTATAAAAGCCGCTAAGGAAGTCATTTGTGCTATTTTACAAACCAAAGATGAGCTTTTGTTTCATATCCACTGTATTTGTCTATGTGCTTTAGAAAATTTTTCTAGCGATGAGCTTGTTGCGACGACGCTAAAAAATACTGCGCAGGAAAACATGAGTTTTGTACGCAACTTTGCTTCATTTACGCTTGCAAGTCAGCAAAAAGTAGATATGGCAGTGGCAACAGAGCTTATCGATCATCGCAATGCAGCGCAACACATATTACAAAGCAGCGGCAAAAAAGCACTGCAATTGACAGATTTTGTTTGCCAATCGCACTACCAGGGAATCTTGTTGCCTTTGTTTGTTGAGCACAAAGAGGTTAGTATACTTCTCGATGTGGCAAAAAATGTAGAAAACTCCGACCAAGCACGCTTAGGAGCCATCGAAGGGTTAGCTATTATCGCTGATGACAAAGCACAAAAAGCATTGGAGAAAATAGCAAAAGTGAAAAAGCAAGACAAAGACATTTGTAAAGCTGCGTGGCGCGCTCTAAGAAGAGCAAAACGTCGCCAAAAGGCATCGTAAAGGGTTAATTTCATGCAAGAAGAAAAAAACAATTCTAGTAAATCTGATCGTTTACAGGTGAACATGAGTTACTACCAAACTAGTGATGTCGTCCGCGATCAGCAGTCTCAAGATTTGCAATTGGCTTGTAACATAAAGAGAACTCCTTTGAGCTTTGAGGGAAAAATCAAAGAAACTCTGTTGGTGCGCGAAGCTCTGAGTGCGTTGTACCAAGTTGTGAGTAGTGATTTTCGCTATGTCCCCAAGGATCGCTCTAGCTATTTAGCTTACCAGCGCATGCGTAGCCAAAATAGCAATGCCACAATGTGGCAAGCGCAACAAGCATATTTTGATTGGTTATTGCGTAATGATCCTTTGGCTTTTTTGATATTAGATCCCATTATTTCCGTACATCCTGATGGATTGCTATTTGAAGTTTTTAGTAAAGATGAAGGTAGTTATGGAAATTTACTGTTGGATTGGTCGTTGTTCGAAAGTAAAGGTAAGCCTAAATACGGAACAACCAATATCGATTTTTCCGAAAATCTATATGAGGCCATTCAAAAGATGCGTAGTTATAATGAGGCCAAAATTTCGTTAGGCGCGCAGGAAGTAAAAGTAGAAGCGAAGAAAGATCAAACGGTTATTGAAAAGAAAATACAAGTTCCTTTGTCGTGGATTCGTGGATTCTTACAGGTGCAATCTGCAGCAACACTTGTCAAAGAAAAAGTGACCATGGATGCGATTGATCTGTATAATGTTTTACGTCAATTACGTTTTAATAAAGATCAGAAGAAAGGTGGACGTGCCATTCGTATTGAATTGGTCCCTGGAGAAAATATTCGTTTGGTCATGGAACCTTGGCAAAAGGTGATCCATTTACGACAAACTTACGAAGGTAAGGTGGCGCAAGTTGTCAAACTTTGGGGACGAAGACGTTTAAAGATGTTGCAACGCATTCTGCCGTTGGCCTCTTCTATTCATCTACATTTAATAGGCAGTGGTTTACCGTGTTTTATGGAATTGCAATCAGAATCCATGCGTTTTACCCTAGGACTTAGTGGTTTTACGGCAAGTGATTGGACAAAGTCCGTGCATTTCGATGCTCTACTACCGCGTCAAAACCAGGATGTAAAGTCGTTAAAAAAAGTCACTGACTTTTTACAAAAAAATATTGTGGCAAGTGCCGCTGACATTGCCAAAAAAACCAAATTGTCGCAGAAAGATACTTTGAAAGCGCTGCAAGTTTTATGTCAACAAGGCAAGGCAATGTATGACTTATACAAATATCGTTTGCGACCTCTGACAGAAGAAGATCTAGAACTAAGTCAGTTAGAGTATCGCAATGACAACGAAAAAGTTGCGCA
The DNA here is from genome assembly GCF_009002475.1 of Candidatus Uabimicrobium amorphum. Classification (GTDB taxonomy): domain Bacteria; phylum Planctomycetota; class Uabimicrobiia; order Uabimicrobiales; family Uabimicrobiaceae; genus Uabimicrobium; species Uabimicrobium amorphum. The sequence continues at coordinate 4,026,333 of NZ_AP019860.1, read as the reverse complement.
TGACTTTGTCAAACAACAACTCGTTACCATTGAAAAAGAAAATCATATTTTTGGCAAAGGTGTGGAAGTTGTTGGTATGGTCAAAGTGGCACATGAAAAGCGCGAGTATCGTCCGGTGTTGTTTTTAGATGTGAGCGGTCGTGCCGTAAAAGCGGAATGTACTTGTTCTTTTTACCGTAAGAACAAATTGAAGAAAGGACCTTGTAGCCACCTTGTCGCTACTTATATGCAGTACCTAATCGAAGAAGATAATCGCCAGAAAAACCAAGATAAAATAACCGTAGAGACGCGCGTATTTTCAAAGCGCATTAACGATCAACAACAAGTTTTTCAACTTTCGCTGGATCGTAAGCATGTACGTAAGCGTTGGGGATTGGATGGCGGTAAGTTACGTTTGCAAAACCAGGTTTTCAATTCTGTAGAAGAGGCAAGAGAAGTCTACAGACAACAAATCAAAATACTAGAATCGAAAAACTATTTGGATACGACGAGGTAAAAAATGACGGATCTTCTTAAACTATGGCAGGAAATCGAAGCGGCAGGAAATATCGATAACTACATAGAACAACAACTCGTAAAAAATGGCTACTTGGTTGAGCGTCGTGACACAGATGATATGAGCAAAAAAGAATTAGACCGCTACAAAAAGCAACTCAAGCAAGAAGCAAAAGCCAAAAAAGAACTAAAGAAAAAAACATGGTTGGCTTACAAGGCCAGCCATATCGTCCATGTGGGCGAAGGAATTTTCTGGAATGATGGTGCCAATTTCGATCAGTGGGACCATTTGCGCGCCGAGGAGCAAACAAGTGCCAATGAACTACCACCTTTAGATAGTCCTAAAGAGCTTGCGAAAACGATGGGCATTACCATTGAGGAATTGCGTTGGTTTACCTATCATCGCGATGATGCAAAAAAAATACATTATCGGAGGTTTACCATTCCCAAGCGTAGTGGTGGAGAACGTAATATTTGGGCTCCTTTGCCAAAGCTAAAAGAGCTGCAACGTTGGATTTTAAGAGAAATTGCCGAAAAGTTGCCGATTCATGGTGCGAGTCATGGATTTGTCGCAGGTCGCTCTATTTTATCGAATGCCGCTGTACACAATAATTCGCATATTGTGGTGCGCATGGACTTAAAGGACTTTTTTCCCACATTGACTTTTCCTAGGGTAAAAGGAATTTTTCGCCATGCAGGTTACCGCGAACAAATCGCCACACTGTTGGCTCTTATTTGTACCGAAGCGCCACGTGAGGTGATTCAGCATGAGGGAGAACTGCATTATCTGTCTCTTGGACCGCGTTGTTTACCTCAAGGAGCTCCCACAAGCCCGGCACTGAGTAATGTTGCGAGCCTGAAACTGGATCGCCGTTTAAGTGGGTTGGCAAAAAAATTGGGTTGGCGTTACACTCGCTACGCGGATGACTTAACCTTTAGCTTACCAGAGAAATATAAAAAAGGGAACTCTCAGTTAGGCGCATTGCTGAAATCAGTGCCCAATATCGTGAGTGATGAAGGGTTTGAGATTAACAGAAAAAAAACCTGGGTAGCGCGTAAAGGTGGACGACAATGTGTGACTGGTCTAGTGGTGAACGGAAAAGAAATGCCACGCGTACCACGTAAAAAACAACGTGAAATACGATCTGCCATTCACAATTTACAACAAGGCAAAGGTTTAAGAGAAGGCGAAACTATAGAGCAGATCTTAGGATATGTTGCTTTTATCTATATGAGCCAGCCCGACAAAGGAAAAAAATTGCTCGAAAAAATCGGCAATATAAAGTTGCAGTAATAAAAATAAAGTTTTTGTAAAAAAAAATGAAAAAGACATTGACTTACGAAAAATATGCGGTATAATTAGGGCAGTAAATAAAGCAATAATAAAACTTAAAAGTTTAGCTCGGTAGTTTACCAAGAGCGGCGTAGCGCCGTTCGAGAAAATTCTTCACATTGCAGCACAAGGAAGACTGTTTCAGAACGTCGTGATACTAGATATAGTGTCTAGTAAGCGGCTGTCTGATTCAACCGCGCCAATCGTAGTTCCGCGCGCTTACTAGACACTATATCTAGTCGAGTTCAGAGAGTCTTCCATGTCCCTAGATATGAAAGTAGACTTATAAGTTTTTGCAAAGGAAAAGGGCCATCTAAATTTATAGATGGCCCTTTTTCGTTGGTAGGTTGAATTTACTTTAAAAAATCTAGTGCGTTTTTTTCGAGTTCGTAAAGTTTCTTAGCTGTAGTTCCTTGTGGATTATTCAACATGCGTCCCACCCCCTGGCCTCTACCTTTGGGATCTAAGCTTTTTTTCATGATGCCTTGTTTTAAAGCTTGCTTCACTAAATTGACAATCTCATCGCGTTTTTTATCCGATATTTTCTTGGGACGTTTTTTGGTAGTGGTGTTGTGTTTTCGAGAGGTCTTTCTTTTGACAGTGGTTTTTGATGTGTCAAGTAGTGGGATGGCGCTTTCTAATGTCGATTTGTTTTGTTTTTGTGCAACGCATCCTAGGTGACGCAAACGCTCATTGATCAACTCTTCTAAACATAGCAAACGTTGTTGGTAAATTCGTAGCGTATGCGGAAGATTCTCCTCTTCTATCGACTCCAATTTGTGGTTGAAAACTACCTTTACCTTGCCTTTAAAATTTTCAGAATCGATTTTTCCCATCTCAATCCATCGGTAAACAGTAGCGCGAGAAACTTTTTTCATTTTCGCGACTTTTGTAATCGTGATGTACTCCATAGCCTGCTCCATAATAACCTATTCATCTACAGCCAAATTTATCATAACATACCTTGTAAAACAAGCCCCGCCTTTGCACTTTTTTATATTCACTTAATTGGGCATAGGTTGAATTAATAACTCACTTTCCAAAGTTCTCATGATAGGCTAATATATGAATGCTAAATTTTATGATAGGAGTTACATCATGATTGATTGTAAAAAAATAGGACGCAATTTGGCTTTTGTGTTGTACTTGGTTTGTCTTATCTATATTGCGATTCCTGTCGATGTTGTTAGTCTGGCGCAAAAAGGACGCCCCCTTTTACTCGGATTTTTTTCTTTTGAGCGACTAGGAGTGTGTATTTTTTTATTGGTATTGGCGATGGTATACACATACGTTGTCTTTGGCAAACAACCCGCCGGTAAAAAGTTGTTGCAAGTCACTGTAGGAGTATCGAGTTTACTGGTGTCTCTCTTTTTTCTGCACGTATTCTTGGCGTTGTCAAAAAAGCCACACTATATCATCGATGACGGTTTCGTACGCCATTTACCGAATAAAAAATTTTATGATAGATTTATTGACGTTCCCGACGCCAAGGGGATTTTTTCTCTCAAATACGCACAAACAGAATACCATTCTATATCGGTTTCTTTCACCACGGATCAATATGGTTTTCGCAATATTCAGGAACAGTCATCTTATGACATGATTGCTGTGGGAGATTCATTTACCGAAAACGCGTATGTTTCGGATAAAGAGGTGTGGACACATGTTTTGCAAGAGAAAACGCACTTACGTATTTTCAATATGTCAAGGGGTGGTGCTCACCCTGCAAATTATTACTACATGGCAAAAAAATACATTCCTATTATACGCCCAAAGTATCTTCTTTGTACGATATTTGAGGGGAATGATTTCCGCAAACGCTCGCTACGTCGGAAAAAAAAAGGATCTTCTACATTTACGTTGTCGTTAAAAAAATCGCCTTTAAAATCTTTCGCCAAAGAAATGGCGACGCACTATCTGGCAATTACCGACGAAAATTTAAAAAATCAATATCCCTCCATCTCATGGTTACCTCTTGAGGTATCTTATCAACAAAAAAAACACTACTATTGTTTTCGTAAAAAAGACATTAGTCGTTTGTGTTTAAAAAAAGCCGATTTTGCGCAGTCACCTGGGTGGCTTTTCGTACATCAATATTTGCAGAAATTACATGCGCTGTGCAAAGAACATCATGTCGAACTGATCGTTATGCTTGCTCCCTCAAAACCGCGTATTGTGGTGCCGCTTGTTATAAAATCAATGAATATGGAAAATTTGTATAACTTCATATTTGACGAAAAAGACATTTCTTTTTCCTATTTTAAAGAGCACTTGTTAGAATTGTTAAATACACCCGAGAATCAATTACGCGCATTTTGTGAAAAAAGCTCTATACCTTTTATTAATCTCTCTAAAGAATTACAACGAGAAACTGCGCGTGGGAAGAAGTTATACTTCACCTATGATACACACTGGACTCCAGAGGGAAATCGTGTTGTCGCTGGCATTGTTGCACAATATATGCAAGAGAAAGATTGATCTACATTCATTTTGTAGATATCCAAAAAATTTAGGTGAAAAAATGCTATACATGTGGAAAATGACAGCAGAATAAAACCCACTAAAAGAAGCTGTAAGCAAGTAAAAAACAGGATCAAAACAAACGTGCTATGCCTCTCATTCGAGATAAGAGAATAAAGGTTTTCAGCTTCGTTTGAAACCTATAATTCGATGGGACACCAATATCGTAGCACTAAACCTAGCCTAATGAGGGGAAAAAATGAGAATTTGGATGATTAGAGTTAGCTCGGTTCTATTACTTGTATATTGTTTTTTTTCTGGACCGATAGACATGGCCGTTGCGCAATTTTTTTACACAGAGAATGGATTTGCTCGGTACGAATTTGCACTTTTTTGCCGCAACAATTTTCACTATCCTGCACAAGTGCTAATGTTTTCTAGTATTGCCCTATTTGTTTTGAGTTACATATTCAAACAAATAAGTAAATATCGACGTGCAATGATTCTCGTTGTTGCTTGTGTCCTTTTGGCTCCGTATTTATCTAAATATTTGGTGAAAGAAATTTGGGATCGACCCAGGCCTGCAACAGTCAAAGAGTTTGGCGGAGAATATGATTTTCGTCCTTTTTATGTTGTGCCTATTTTTCAAGAAAAGATAGACGGCAGTAGTTTTCCTTCTGGCCATTGTGTTAGGGGTTTTTGCTTCGTGGTGCTGTGCGTGATTGGCTACAGTTATAAAAATTACCTTTTATTATACAGTGGTTTATTTTTGACTATTCTGATGGGAGGGGTGCAAGTATTTGCTGCGGTTTCTTTGGGGAGGCACTTTTTGTCAGATACTTTTGGAGCTTTCGTGCTTACGCTCCTTGTTACTGTTCTAAGTCACTATTTTTTTATTTACGTGGAAAGTAAACTAGTGCGTTTCTGTAGGAAAGAAACATGACAACGGTAATTCCCATTCTCAAAGAAAAGAATGTGTAGTGTTTACAAAGAATGAATCGAGAGAAAATGTATATGCCTCTCTGCCAGAGAGGCATGAAATCAGCTAAAATCCCCAGATGTTGTCAATGATTTGCTCTTCCATTTCTTTACTACTTTTGTCAAGATACTCTTTGGCCTTTTCGGCGAATACATCTTTTTCATCAGGGGTGTCATTTTTTTTATTCATATGTTTCTCCTAAAACCATTTTCTAAATTCTAACCGACAAAACAAGTTTTCGCAAATTATGTGAAGAAAATTATATTTTTGCGTTCAGATAATGTGATACACGACCTACTATTCCTTGTTCGTATAATTACGCAAAATGTTTTTAGGTGTTGGAGAGAAATTTACGTAAGGAGTGTGAGAGTGCAGGAGCTAAAACAAGAAGAACACGAAGGTTTTAACTTTGACTTCTGGACAAGAGTGAGCATGCCAGTGGTTGCTGCAACAGGTTATTTCCTTGGGTCATACATTGGGAACCAAATGTACCCAAAAGATGTTGTGAAAGAGGTGAGCGTTGCGTTCATTGTGTGTTGTGTGCTTTTGGTGATGAATTTTATGGGGTGGAAAATTGCCGAAAAGTGCGCGAAAGGTTGAAAATTTAAAATGGATTCCAGAGCTTCATGAGCATAAGAATGAAGCTCTTGGAATGAGAGTCGAATCTTGTCTAGATATTTTATCTAAGCGGTTGTACAAAGGGAAAATGAAACCACTTACTGGTCGCAATGATTTTTGACTGGTGAGTAATGGCAACATAAAATTTCAGGTTGTATCTTCCCGGAGAAAGATGGAGTTGAGCGTAGGGAAAAAACAGCCTAAAGTCTCCCCAGGTACTCACATCGTACAATGCGTAGTCCATTCCTGCCGCGGCAACATTTCCCGTCGCGTCATTAAAGCGTCCATCAAAATCTCTAAGAGGTCGTCCGTCCGCAGAAAAAAAGTAGGCCACAACACCTATCTGCTGTTTTTTTAAGTAACGCGCCTCAAATTTCGTGTGAATGGTCATTCCATATTGAAAATTATGATATACATTGACATCCGCCCATACATTATGAATAGCAGCAGAGGCTCCTGTTTGGGTATAACGAAAATTTACCCAGTAGCTATTTGTTAGGTTGCTATTTCCATGGAAAATCGAAATGTAAAATTTTAGATTGTGTACACCGGGAGAAAGGTGTAGTTGGCTGTAGGGCAAAAATAACGTAAAGTCGTTCCATAAGTTGTTGTCGCTTGTGCTTGTCTCTTTTTTACTAGCAGCGACATGTCCTGAACGAGCTTTATACAAACCATCGTAGTCTTTTAAAAATCTACCGTCTAAAAGAGCAAAGTATGCGGCAACTTGTATGGACTTTCCTTTTAAATTTTGCGTTTCGATTTTTGTATGTATTTTTATACCATTTTGTGATCCTTCGTAGACATTCTCCTCCGTCCACACCTTGTGAATTTTTGCTTGGGGATTTTTTGGGCGCAGCTTTTTCTTTTGTATTTTTAGCGCCAAAGGTTTCCAAAACTTTTCGGGTATGCTTCCCTTGGCAATTTGTCCCGAAAAAGTACCTAAATTTTCTCCATTTTTTATGTGGAGTAAGGTGGAATATATTTTTATTTGTTCACCATCTACCCAATATCGGACCTGCAAAATCCCGTCCACCACTTTCAGATTCCCGATGGGAGAGACGTTTGCTTCGAAGGCATCTGAGTCAGAATGTAATTGTTCGTCTAAAATTCTTTTTTGATACTCCCCTCGCGGAAATTCTTTAAAAAATTTGCGTTGACTAATCTCTTGAGATAATTCAAACTGCAAAAATTTAGACAATTGCGATGGTTTGTTGGTATCTTGATTTAAGATTTCATCCACCGTAACACAGTACACTTCTTTAGGAAGTCTATTTTGGTAAAAACCAATGAGTGGCGTCATTATTTTGTTTGTTGGAGATGACGGGGGCCGATTTGTATATTCCGCTTGGTGCGATTCGTTTGTACTTGTATACGTGCGGTTATTTTTTGTGACATTGTTCTGGCAAGACAAGATAATGACACAAAAAATAAATAAAAAGAATTCCAAACGCATATCTAATCTCCTTTACCATTGTTAGCTTTGACTTAACCTGGTTAAGAAATATTCCGATCACTGCTAAACTCAATCTTGCTCCCTTGTAAGTATTTTCTGAATAAACAGCAGGATAATCTGTTGTGGGAATAAGTGGGAATATTTCTATCATAGGAAATGCAAAATATATGCCGAAGTATCAGAAAACGATCCCGATCCCGATTCTGTTTCCGATTTCGATCCTGTTCTTTCCGGGCACAAGTTGTAAAATTTATATCGCAACTTATCGCGATATGTTGTAAAACAAACAAAATAATTTTATATTGTTGTGTCTAAGTGTAAGGAGTAAAAGTGAATAAGGACGTAAAGTTTGGTCAAATAGCTCTCAGTAATAAGATGATCGATACGAAAATACTGACACACTGCATGAGTTTGCTACAAAGTAATCCGCAGCGTACTCTAAGTGATATTTTACTTGAGGAAGGTTTTCTCAATAACGAACAAGTGGCACAAATTCAAACACAAATTACGCAAAATAATATTCCACAACAGATCGGTCGTTATAAAATTTTACATGAGATCGGTCGCGGTGGTATGGGGATTATTTATAAAGCAAAAGACCCTCTCGGAGATAGAGATGTTGCTATAAAAGTTCTACTTCGCAGCAGTCATGAAAACAATCTACGCTTTATTCGCGAAGCAAAAGCAACGGCGCGTTTGCAACATCCTAATATTGTTACTCTTCACGATATAGGCCAAGACGGAGACAAATATTTCTTCACAATGGATTTCGTGAACGGCGTACCACTGGACCACTTTGTCAAAACTGACTCTTCCATACCAACGCGCAAAATCGCTGCGCTAATGATCAAAATTTGCAATGCCATTCACTTTGCACACCAGCAAGGAATTATTCATCGCGATATCAAGCCCGCCAATATTATGATGGATGAAAATGAAGAACCAAAAGTAATGGATTTTGGACTAGCAAAACTGCAAGATGCCAGTCAAAAATTATCGGTGACAGGCTCGATGATCGGTACCATTTTCTATATGCCGCCAGAACAAGTGGAGGGTAAAATTGGTTCGATAGATCAACGCAGCGATGTTTATTCTTTGGGAGCTTTATTCTACACTCTTTTAGCGGGGCGTCCTCCTTTTAGTGGCAACACCATTACCCAAGTTTCGCAGCAAATTTTACACAAAGATCCTCTGCCACCTAGCTCTATAAAACAAATCGTACCAAAGCCACTCGATTTTATTTGCGCAAAAGCACTGGCAAAAGATAAAAATATGCGCTACCGAAGTGCGAAAGAACTCGGTGATGATATTGAAAAATTCCTGCGCGGTGAAAAAATCGCACGTGACAAACTACAACGCCAAAGGAAGTTCTACAAGTGGGTGGAAAAACATTTGGTGCTCATTTTGTTGTTTACGATTGTTTGTAGTGTAGGAATTACCATTTTTATTAGTTCATACCGCAATTTACGTTTCAAGTACAAAAACTTGGTTTACAATACGCGGGAGATGACCAATGACGAAAGACTTTTCATCCAGGCTTTTAATTTTTTTATTGATAATAAACGCGACAGCGGTTGGGAATTGATCAAAACAGTATGTGAAAGAAACTTCACCCCACGCTATCATTTGCTAAAAGCCTTATACATTCGCTTAATGACGCGGCACGACGAAGACGAACGCGTAGGCAAAATTCTCAAGGTTTATTTACCTAAGGCAAATGTGAATAACAAATATATGTCTTACATAAAAGGACGACTGTATATGTATGGTGCGATTGAACACCAAGATCGCGCAGCACAAGCCATTAAAAGTTATGAATATGGCGCCGCTCAGAAATTTGCCCCATGTATAGAATCGATAGCAAACATTTATTTGCGAACACCGCGTTTTAAAAAAGAAAAACAAGCGCTAAAAATGTTTCTTGAGGTTTCGGATCAATACCATTGGGCTTCTTATTTTGTCGCACGTATGTACGAAGAAGGTATTGGTACGGAAAAAAACATAAACAAAGCCTTGGTCTACCGGCGACAATCAGCCAAACAAGGAAATTCGGCAAGTATGGTGCTTTTAGGTGATATGTTTTTAGAAAAAAACAATACTGATGAAGCGATCAAGTGGTATCAAAAAGCGATTGATACCGACAAAAACGCCTTTGCAATGTTTGCGTTAGGTAAGATTTATTTAGCGCAAAAAGATAACTTACTACGCGGGCTAAAGTTGTTATGGAAGTCTTGTGAAAGTGACGTTCCCGGAGCACATGTTTATTTAGCAAAAAACTATATGTATGGGAAGTTGTTGGGACGTGATTATCGTATTGCGCGTATGTTACTGGTAAAAGAGAGAAAAAACGGAGAGGCTTACTATTTACTCGGTAAAATATTCGCAAATGGTTGGCGGGTAAAAAAAGACAAAAAGCGCGCGGAAAAACTCTATCAAAAAGCGGTGAGTTTGGGATACGACACCGCCAAAGAAAAGTTAAACAAGTAGAGGGAAGATATTGGCAAATTTTGAAGCCTCTCGCCAATGTTGTCACTTAGATAATAAGCGTTTTATCGCTTCAGGCAATTCGCGAATTGGATTTTGTTGTACGTGCAAATACTCTAATTTTGTCAATTGCGCCATACTATCCGGTAATTCTTGTATTTGATTGTGTTGTAATGCGCAAATGAGCAAATTTGATAAATTTCCTATGGAATTAGGCAGCCGTTGAAGATGGTTGTTGTTTAACTTCAATACGCGTAGTTTTTGTGCCCCTCCTATTTCCTCGGGGAGTTTTCGCAAATGGTTGTCACTTAAATTTAGTCGATCTAAATGGATTAAATTGCCAATACCTGGAGGTAACTCTTGTAGATTATTTCCTGTTAATTCGAATATGGTCAAACTTTGTAGCTGGCCAATTTCATTCGGTAGTCGGTTGAGTTGGTTTTTTTGTAGTTCTAATTCTTTCAGTTTGTGTAGCTGACCAATTTCGTTGGGTAGTTCACAAAGCTTGTTGTTTTGCAGTGCTAATTTTTCCAATTTTTTTAGTTGACCAATCTCTGTCGGTATTCTATGCAGTTGGTTATGAGTTAATCCTAAAACTTTCAATTGTGTCAAATTGCCTATTTCGCTACCGAGCTGTTTTATTTGATTTGTACCTAATTCGAGTTCTTCCAGATAAAGAAGCTGCTGCAGTATGATGGAAATATCTTGTAGTTGATTGCTATACATTTTAAGTGAGCGTAACTTAGGTAGTTCTATTTGTGAGGGAAGTTGCGAAATTTTATTCCAACTCAAGTCATATGTTTCAAGACTTGGCAACTGTAAAGTCGCGGAAGGAATAAGGCGTAGTTCACAGTCTCTTAGATATAGAGTGGTTAATTTTTTAAGTTGTTGCATTTCCTTTGGGAAGTGTGAAATGGGATTTTCACTGAGGTTGAGAATTTCGAGATTATGTAGCTTGCCAATTTCCTCAGGCAGCTCTTTGACTGCATTTTTAGAAAACGATAACTCTTTGAGGTTAGGTAGTTTTTGTAATTCTATGGGAAAATGTGTAAAGTTATTGAACTTTAAATCCAAATATTGTAGACGAGATAACCGTTCTATGTCTGATGGAATACTTCTAAGACGATTACAGCAAATAAACAACACTTCGAGATTTTTGAGTTGTAAAATTTCTAGGGGAAATTCATCTTGGCCGTTACCGCTGAAGCTAAATTTTTTTAGATGGATCATTTGCATTATTTGTGGTGGAAGATTTTCGATTTCGTTAAAACCTAACTCAAGGGTTGTTAATTTTGTTAGTTGGGAGATTTTTTGTGGTAACACTTTTAGGTTATTGCTCCCACAATTTAACTCTTGTAATTCTGTAAGATCAAAAACATAATCGGGAATTTTTTGTAAACTTTGGCCAGATAAATCTAGACGAAAGTTGTTTGAAAAGCTGCAATTCTCAAAGCGGCACCCTTCCAAATCTTCAAAGTTGACGCTCGAACGAAAACTACAGTTGTGAAAGGCAGAGTTGCGAATAGAATATGCATCTTGCTCCAAATAAAATGTGCAGGCATCGTAAAGTGTGTTACTCGAAATTTCTTCTAGGACTTTCGCTTTTATTGTTTGCATTGTCAGCTCACTTCATTGTAACGATGGACTAGTTTTATGTTTTTTTATAAAGTTTGACTCTTGCACGGTGGTTGAGAAACAAGCTTGGTGTACACTTGTCCCTCAAATGACCATCAGCGGTCGGAAAGATCATGTTGTACGATAATTAAATCGTCTACGTCAAAGTCAAGTTTTCTTGCCATTTCCATCAGTCGGTCGAGAAGATCAGGTTCCATCGTTTTTGTCCTGGACAATATCCAAAGATAAGAACGGTTAGGACCGCAAACCATTGCGTAAGAATAATTCTTACGATCTAGCTCCATTACATTATAACCGCCATAAAATGGCCAGAAAAAAGTGACCTTTAAACTCGCTACATTTTTTTCTTCGACAAAGTATGCTCTTCCTTTGGCTTCTTGCCATTTCTGACTTTCAAGGTTGTAACCTTTGTTCATAACATCTATACCACCGTCTTCTCTATTACTATATGTCGCTGTGACGTTACTAAGTCCGCGTTCAAAGCTATGATCTAACCTAGCAATTTCGTACCACTTTCCCAAATATTTATCTGCCTCGAAGTCACGAACAACTTGCACACCTTGGGGAATACTTGCGCAACTTGAGAGTAATGTGCAGAGGATGACGCCTGTAAATAATATGATTTTTTCCATAGTTTTCCTTTTCTTTAGATTTCTCTTATGCAGTAAAAGTATAATAGCATGAAAATATTTTAAGGCCTAATAATAACTAGGAGAACGGTGTTGGTTTTCGTGCTGTTCTGTGGTGAAAAGTAATAAAAGGAAAGAAAAATGACAAGCGATATTTTTATAACGGGTGCTACAGATGGCATTGGAAAATTGACCGCCACTCATCTAGCACAACAGGGTTTTTGTATACATTTACATGGACGAAGTGAGACGAAAATTGCACAAACGATAAAAGATATCAAGTCATCGACAAAAAATACAAATATTTATGGATACCAAGCAGATCTGTCCTCTTTTGCTGATATACGTAAAATGGTGGATGAAATGGCAGAAATTCCCATTGATGTTTTGATCAACAATGCGGGTATGGCCGGAGGAGAAGAGCGTAAAGTAAGCCATGATGGCTTAGAATTGTGTTTTCAAGTCAATTATCTATCGACATTCTTACTCACACATCTTCTTCTGCCTAAAATACAAGAATCACAAGGGCGCATTGTAAATGTCTCCTCTTTAGGGCAATATCATATTGACTTTAATAACTTGATGTTAGAAAAAGAATACGATGGAATTCGCGCATATCGTCAAAGTAAAATCGCAATGATCATGTTTACATTTGACCTAGCCGAAAAGTTAAAAAACACCAATGTCATTGTCACATGTTTGCATCCTGGCTCAATGCTGAACACAAAGATTGCCCAAGAAATGTTTGGAAAATCTCGCGGTTCGGTGAACCAAGGAGTGGAGCCTATCGTTCGTTTGGTAACAACGGATGATAAAAATATACACGGCAAGTTTTTTAACGGGTTACAGGAAAGCGAAGCTCTTCCTCAGGCGTATGACCGAGAAAGTCGCGATAAGCTGTGGGCAATAAGTGAAAAACTTACTGAATTTGCGAAGTAGATTTATCGTTACTGAAAAACAGACTTTAGCCTAATGGAAAGTAGCAAAATATGTCTAAAAATTTTTGGGTTCAAAAGCAAATAACGGTAAGTAACGAGAATATCATGTTGCTGCATATTACAACAAAAAATGTGCGGATTACGGGCACTGACTCTGATGGCTGTATTGTGTTAAAGGATTTAAGCGAATTATCGATTCAAGAGAATAGAAAACCCAAGAATGTAATTTTAAGTCTTGGCAATGTACAGGAAGTTTGCTCGGCATTTATAGGAACACTTATCGACATCATGGATAAATTTTCTCTTTACGGCGGTATTTTACTACTTGTAGATGTTCCAACTGTTGCAAAAGACGTGTTTGCTCGTTGCGGTGTGAGTAGTATACTTTCTACCTTCAGCTATTCTTGTGAACAAAAAGCCATCGAAGACTTACCGCGAGTGCGAGAATTAGACTTTGGATCGTGTTTGTAGATATTGTTTTCCGTTTGGTGGATTTTATGCGGAAGCGGTTTTGACAAACAAACATTTAAGTTTGTTTGCCCGATAATTTCTAGAATCCGTGGAGAATCTTACTAGTGGCCCATATCTATGTTCATCACATTGAGCCGGAAAATAAAAACATATACGAATTTATTTGTTGTTGATTGTGCTTTTAAGTTTATATCCCCAGCATTTGCATCAAAATCCATGATTACTTCACCACTCTTTTTGAAACCAGAAAATTGTTTTTGGTTCTTTTGTGCGTCCTGTGTTTGTACTTGGATATCTAGATCATCTAAAAGAAATATACCTAGTGGGTAATTATGAATTCTCTCGTCTTTAGAACTTTTTAGTACGATATCCATATTGAGTTTACCATTCACTATTCGAGAAGACCTCGTGGTTGTGGTAGATACAAATTTTGTCATCGGGATTTCTTTGGGATAAATCCACAGTAGGTCTTTTATTTGATCACTGTCAAATAAGGAAATTTTGAATGTGGAGAGATTTAACGCTAAGTGTCTAATTTGTGTATCACTTACCATGGAAAGATATAAGAATAGTTCTCGGGTATTCGTGTTTACAATCGCTGCGCCTTCTCTAAAGTCTTCCATACTATTCACAGATAATTTTTGCCATTCGATTTGCTCATTAGCAAACATATCGAATGTATAACTGTTGTGTAATTGCCACAAGTCGGACAGAGCATGTGCGGCATCATTAAATGGATTGTTTTGTGGATTTGTTGCGATTTCAAAGCCCATTGTGAATGTTTTTTCAAAGTCGGTTGTGGCGTTCACAAGGTTCAAGCAACAAACAAGTAAAATCGTAGCTATCTTTTTCATTGTAATTTTCCCTATCTAAAAAATGAGTTTCGTTGATGATGTACACCTATAGGTTTGGAGAAAAAATAATCGTGTATCCGAAAAAAAAATTTTTTTTCACAACTTTCATGTCCATGCAACGGCAAACCTTAGTTCTTCTAATAGATTCAATGAGTTTACTTAAATAAAAATAAATCCGTAGAAAAAACATTTGACAAAAGACGGGGCGTCTCTTAATATTAGGAGACGATGTGTCTTTTAAGAATATTAAGGAAAAAAAATGAATATCGATAAAAGTAAACCAGTTATGGTGACCGGTGCAACGGGCTATGTGGCAGGATGGATTGTCAAAAGACTACTAGAGGAAGGCCTTACCGTACACGCAGCAGTACGCCAACCACAAAACAAGGAAAAGCTCAAATATCTTGATGCCGTTGCTGAAGATACCCCTGGAACAATAAAGTACTTCAAAGCGGATTTAATGGACAACGGTTCGTATGCCGACGCTATGAAAGGTTGTCAGATTGTTTTTCATACAGCATCACCTTTTTTCTTAAACGTAAAAGATCCACAAAAAGAACTTGTGGAGCCTGCTGTTTTCGGTACACAAAATGTTTTAGAAGAGGCGAACAAAACGGCATCTGTCACTAGAGTTGTTCTTACTAGTAGTTGTGCGGCGATTTATGGAGATAACAAAGATCTCGAAAGTAAACCTTCCGGTAAGTTTACGGAAGAAGATTGGAACACTACCTCTTCGTTAAAGCATCAACCCTACTACTACTCCAAGACCTTGGCGGAAAAAGAAGCGTGGAAAATTTGTCAAGCCCAGGAACGATGGGATATGGTGGTTATAAATCCTTCTTTTGTGCTTGGACCAGGAGTGAATCCTTTTGGAACTTCAGAGAGTTTTACTGTCATCAAACAGATGGGAGATGGTACGGCAAAAGCGGGAGCGCCTAATTGGAACCTTGGAGTTATTGATGTTCGTGATCTTGCCGAAGCTCACCTCAAAGCAGCTTTTGTTCCTGAAGCACAAGGACGTTATATTATCTCCGCACGTGGATCGAGTTTTCCCGAAATTGCAGCGATCTTACGTGAACATTTCGGTAATAAGTATCCTTTCCCGAAGAAAGTGCTTCCCAAGGCCCTTGTGTGGATGTTTGGTCCGATTTTAAACCCAGCTCTGACACGCAAATCTATCAGTTGCAATATTAACTACCGATGGGATGCAGACAATAGTAAAGGAATTAAAGACCTTGGTATGAAATATCGTCCCTTTAAAGAGTCGGTTGTCGATTTCTTCCAGCAAATGATTGACAATGGGTATTTTGAAAAGGCGAAGTAGTCGAGCAAAAGAGTATTTTTACCATCGTAGTTTCGATATCCGTTGACTTATTATGAGTACTTCGCAACAACAGTGCAAAAAAATGTAGTTATGGTTACTTCTCTATTGGCAAATTTCATGCTAAAATAAATTCATTCATACATTACAACGATCTAAAGAATTGAGGAATAACATGTGGAAGAATATAGTTGTTTTTATATTTTTGATGTCTTTATCTATTGCTCAGATTCCCGATATTGTTGCACATCGCGGAGCATCTAAGGACGCCCCTGAAAACACGTTAGCGGCATTCGAACTCGCCTGGGAAAAAGGTGCAGATGCCATAGAAGGTGATTTTCGCCTGACAAAAGATAATAAAATCGTATGTATTCACGATAGCACCACAGAAAGAACTGCACAGCAAAACCTTGTTGTGGCCGATTCCACTCTTGCACAACTACGAAAATTAGATGTGGGAATTTGGAAAGACAAAAAGTGGCAAGGACAAAAAATACCAACATTTCAGGAAGTGGTGGCCACGATACCTGACGGGAAAAAAATCTATGTAGAAATCAAAAGCAGTGCCAAAATAGTTCCGTTTCTTGCCCAGGAAATAGTGGACTTAAAAATAGATATTAAACAAATTGTCATTATTGCCTTTGACAAGCAGGTCATTGTAGAAATAAAAAAATACTATCCGTTGATGAAAGTGTATTTACTTTCAAATTTTTTGAAGAAAAAGCAGCAACGGCGCATCCCTTCCACGAAAAAAATTCTCGAGACTTTGCGGCAGATAAATGCGGATGGAATTGATGGCATTGCCACTTTTTTGGTTGGAAAAAAGTTTGTAAACGCTATCCATGACGCTGGATTTGAATACCATACTTGGACAATCAATGATAAAGCAACAGCACTCTATTTTCAATCCCTTGGTGTTGAATCCATTACCACCGATCGTCCATATTGGTTACGACAAAAACTCGAAAATGAACGCGCGATTATTGAACAAAAGTAATACACGCTTCGAGCCCGAGCCCGCTTCCGAGCCCGAGCCCGCTTCCGAGCCCGGGTTCAAAGCGTATGCTATTTAATCGACTCCTACCCTATTCGAAAAAGCCCCCAAGCGCACCTGGCGATTTTGTCCAAGCCACTTAATGCGAGAAGTAATGGTTCCATGGTCGCTTGCGATAATACCTTTTTCAATCAGCATACCAAACATATCAATGACTTCATCGCGCTCATCTGTCATTCCGCCTGGGTTTGAATTGTTGTCTGTGTGATTGGCAAATATATAATTGTATTTTACAGGACTATGATCCAATAGATTGACTACTTTTGCGGCCTGTGCGGTTTGTTCATGTCCGTTCCACGCTAAAATAATATGATGGCAACTGATAAATTTCAAAAGAAGCGTAGATACGAAAGAGATATCTTCGCAAAAGCCCGATGTAAAAAATACACTCGCTGCTTTCTGGCCATCAACACGAGTAATGCGATACGCCAAGGTTCTTAGTCCCCCTCGCGACCCAGGACCGCCATCTGCGATATTTCCATGGTCCCAAATGTAAGACCGAATCATCACTTTGCCAAATCGATACGCGGTTCCCACCGAAAACCTCTGACCGTTAATCTGTGAAAAACGAGGATTGTAAGCATTTGTGTATCTATCATGAAAAGTGGGCATTGATATGTCGTTGCGCGTTGGCTTGAGATAATTGCTATCATAGCCAGACTTACCATAGTATGGGTCAAAAGAAGCATCATAACTCATGACAATAGAGACTTTCGCTTTTTGCGCTTTGCCGGTAAGAGCGATCCCTGTTCGCATAAAATCGCTATCCGTAGTCGCTTTTATGCCTCCCAATATATAAGGGATATCTCCCAGATGATCGCCATGTTTGTGAGAAGTCAAAATGCTTTCCACTTTGTAGCCACGGCCAATGAAATGGCGTAGTAAATTTACCAAGCGTGCGACACGTTTGCGCTCGACCTTGACATAGTCGAAATTTCGTACCCCACCAATAGTCGCTTTACTAACATAACCGTCGAACAAAAAAATTTGCTTATCAAGTGGATTGGCCATCACCCATGTTGCACAACCACCCCAGTACCAATATTGGTAAGGACCTGCTTTGAACCACGTTCGAAGATCCTGCAAATTTTTGCTATTGTACATACTAACCCCAGGCGAAGGATTATCCACACAGCGTATCCAATAGTAGCAAATTTTTCGTTTACCGCGTGACGAACGAATTCCCTTTACCGTAAGACGAAAATTCTCCCTTGACCGCAAATAAACTGTGCGCGAAAAACGTCGATGTTTACCACTGATTCTGGCTTTGCCACGCAACACCCATTTGTAGCCTCCTCGAACTTCTTCATGCCATTGTGCTTCTACAACTGTTTGATCATCGCCAACCCAGATGGTAAAAGCACGTAGCCCATTTTTTGATGTGTAGTGCCGATCAGTATTTCCTTCCCAGACACGGTACTTCTTCGTCTGCCCGGGACGAATCGCATACAAAGGTGTAATAGACACAATAAGCACCACTAGAGTAATTCGCATAAACATGTCTAACCTCCTATGACCTTCAAATATGAAGGACTTGGTTTTTATTTTTAACAGTACTTACAAATGTTTATCACATATTTGTAATGCAACTAATGTACCTCTTAACAACCTAAAAAATTAAAAATTTAAAATAAAAAATATTGTAGAAAATATTAAAATCATTATCATGGCTGAAGAGAAGTTACTGTGATTTTATCATTTGCCCAGATTTTCTGTTTTTATGTTTAGAGTATTGTCGCAATAGTTGTTTATCAAGGTTGAAGATTATGAGAATAAGTTATTTGTTTCTAGGAATTTTATGGGGGAGTATTGCCAATGTAATACTGGCAACCACACCTCTACACATTCACATCAATAAAATTAAAAGTCCTGTTGTTGTGGGCGAATCTATCCACTACACTGTTGAAATTAGCAACACTACTTCTGAAAAGGTTCGTGATGTACAACTTGTTGTAAGCCTTGCTTTTGGTTTAGATATGACTACGACAGGAGATATTGCCAGTGAAGAAGCTGATGAAGATGCAGAGTATGACCATATTGAAGAGGATGGAACTATATTTGAATTGCTTACGATGGAAGCAGGTTCTACCGTCTACTATGAATTAGAATGCGAAGTGTTCAATCAGTACTTCGATGAAGAAGAAGAAAATGCACCTGTTACGGCCACTGTGTACTATTTAGGGCGTTTTGGTGACTATCAAAAAATTTCGGCAGATGCAGAACATTTTAAGGTACATGATGCGGCGTATTTGGAAATGGATGTTGAAAACGAAGAAGAGGGTGAGTATGTGGTTTCTGTTAGCAACATTGGTCCCGTTGATCTAGAAAAAGTGGGGGCCGTTATCCGCTATTCTCCGTACAACGTAGATAAAATCAGTGTACATACAACGACTACAGTTGCCTATTTCTACAACGAAGGAACTATTTTTGTCTATCCTCGAAAAATGAACGCCGATCCAGACGGGGAAGAAGAAGGCTGGGTATTTACGGTAAAAGCCACTTCTGATGAGGAAGAACCTTTCTCTGTGGCACTGTTGCTAGGCGATTTCTCTTATCCTAGTCATGATGATGCTGATGGAATTACATCTCCCGTTGATTCTGTCGCTTCCTCTGATGAAGATGAACCTGAACCTGAACCTGAGCAAGACGTGTATTTTGGCGGAGAGGATACCGATAGCACCGAAGATTTTATTGCGAAGAATCCTGAAGAGGAAGAGCCTGTTGCCGCTGTTGAAGAGGAAGAGTCTGTTGCTGAGGTACAACCACAAAAAATAGTGCGTACTTTGTATTTGGAAAAGGCGACATATGCGAAACGCAAAAAGAACAAGAAGAAGTGGGATTTTGGTTTTGGAAAAACGACCAAACCAGATTCATTTGTTGTTGTTTATTCGTGGGTGAATGGCAATTGGAAAAAGCAGCATACGACAAAAGTGCAGAAGAATAACTTACAACCATCGTGGCAGCAAAGTACCTCTATCAAGGTAGAAGAAGGTAGTAAGATTAAATTTGAAGTTTTTGACAAAGATTTACGTAAGAATGATGTGCTAGGATCTAGTACGCAAACAATTACCACGGATCAATTTAAACAAGATAGTGTGACTATTTCTTTTGATAGTGTTGAGTCTTTTGAATATACCTTACGAGAAGAATAGTTATTTTGAAAACGGTTCTTGCATTGAAATGTTGATAAATACTACCCATTTTGTTTGGGAACAGTGCAATCGTTGTGTTTTGTGAAAACACAATATTTAAAGGATTACTTTATGAGATATATAATGTTTTTTTCTATGTTGCTTTTTGCAGGCTCTATGTGGGCCGAAGATCTAACAAAGCAACAAGCGTATAATCTGAAAGAGGCCAAATGGCATATCAAACGCGCCGAAGATGCAAAGCATCCTTATATGTTTAACTCTTCGCTAAAATCAGCCGAAAGATATATGAAAGCCCTTATGGCAGAAGTCTCTGATCATGAAGATGTTGTTGCTGTAAAACAGCGCTATGATAAGTTAGTTTTACAAAAAGAGTTGAAGGATGCTGAAAAGAAGTTGTATTCAGCGATTAGCAATGCCAAGACATATCTTCGCTCATTTGATCGTAGTGGTAAGTTACATAGCTGGGAAGTTCCTAAAGTGAAAAGATATCAGGACCAAATAACAAAATATTCCCAGGTATTGGAAAAAAATAAAAGCGACTATGCTAAAATTTTAGAAGATGCGAAAAACATTTTAGCAAAAACGTCCAAGGCTTTAGGCGGTTCTTCTAAAAAAACAACAACAGAACAAGCTCCGAAGTTAAACAGTTGGGTAATTTCGCGTTTGAAATCTTTAGAAAAGGTTTTGGAGCAAGGAGAAAAGGCAGCCAAAGAAGGACGTATGTCCTCTGTGAGGGGAAGGCTGCACTCTGTGAATATTCAGAGAAATGAATTCATACGTATGTATGGAAAAAAAGTCGATATGAATCATCCACGTATTGTATCGATGAATAAAAGATATAATGATCTGCAAGCAGTAGTGGATGGAGAAAAAGCAAAAGCGGAAGCGGAGCTAGCGGCGAAGAGAAAAGCGGAAGCCGAGGCAAAAGCGAAAGCAGAAGCGGAGTTGGCAGCGAAGCTAAAGGCAGAAACGGAGGCAAAAGCGAAAGCAGAAGCGGAGTTAGCAGCGAAGCTAAAAGCGGAAGCGGAGGCAAAAGCGAAAGCAGAGGCGGAGTTAGCAGCGAAGCTAAAAGCGGAAGCGGAGGCAAAAGCGAAAGCAGAGGCGGAGTTAGCAGCGAAGCTAAAAGCGGAAGCGGAGGCAAAAGCGAAAGCAGAGGCGGAGTTAGCAGCGAAGCTAAAAGCGGAAGCGGAGGCAAAAGCGAAAGCAAAAGCAGAAGCTGAATTGGCAGCGAAGGTAAAGGCCGAAGCTGAGGCTAAGGCTATAGCGGAAGCGGAATTGGCGGCTAAATTAAAGGCAGAAGCCGATGCAAAGGCGAAAGCGGAGGCAGAAGCGAAAGCACTAGCAGAAGCAGAATTGGCTGCGAAAGCACAGGCGGAAGCAGATGCAAAAGCAAAAGCGGAGGCAAAGGTAGAGGCGGAGTTAGCAGCGAAGCTAAAAGCGGAAGCGGAGGCAAAGGCAAAAGCAGAGGCGGAGTTGGCAGCGAAGCTAAAAGCGGAAGCTGAGGCAAAAGCGAAAGCAGAAGCGGAGTTGGCAGCGAAGCTAGAAGCGGAAGCCGAGGCAAAAGCGAAAGCAGAAGCGGAGTTGGCAGCGAAGTTAAAGGCCGAAGCCGAGGCAAAAGCGAAAGCTGAAGCGGAATTGGCAGCGAAGTTGAAAGCAGAGGCAGAAGCAAAAGCTAAGGCGGCAGCAGAAGCAGCAGCAAAACCGGAAATGGACCGTTGGGCTTTGTCGCGTTTGAAACAGCTAGAAAAAACGCTTGATGGAATTGATCAAGCGATTCAGAGAAAAAGTCTAGGCAGTGCCAAAGGACGTTTACGAGGTGCACAACGCCAAAAGGCTAGTTTTGTAAGAATGTATAGCAAAAAAATAAACATGAATGATCCGCGTATTGTCGCAGTAAATGAAAGGCTTTCCAAAATAGAAGCTACGATTGCCGAAATGGAAGGCCAAAAAACAGCGACAACACAACCTAAAAACACCAACAATTCAAATCAAAATAACACCAACAAACAAACCGGATCCAAATTATCATTTACAGCGAAAAGTTCTGTGAATCGTTTAAAAAAAGGTCTAAAAGCCATTAAGTATGCTCTTAGTAAAGATGATTTCCGTAGTATTCAGATGGCCTATATGTCCATGGAACGCGAAGCGAAAAAACTACAATCACAGCGTGTTCCTCTGACACATCCCGAAATTAAACCGATACTTGTTGAACTACGTACGGTGATGATGCAAGCAAAAGCACGTCGCGAAGTTCTTATGAAGGAAAAAGCACAAGCAGATGCTTTAGCCAAGAAGAAAAAAGAAGAACAAAGACGTTTGGCGGAAGAAGCCAAAAAACGCGAAAAAGTGGACAGAGCTTTACGTGATGGACGCCAAAGACTCAAGTATGCTAACAGTATTTTTGAAAGAGCTGCAAAGACCACTTCTCTATCATACAATAGTAATTATCGTTCGGCGATAGAGAGCTTAGATTATGCTGTGGGAGAGGTAGAAAAATACAAAAATGATGAAGAAGTGAAAAAGTTTCTTCAGGAGATTGCAACCCAAAAACAACAGTTTTTAGCGGAGTTAGTAAAAGATAACAGTGAACGCTTGGCAAAACTTGCGGAGACAGGAAAACATTTTGTCGCCCTCCCGATTTTTGTAAGTGAAATTTACAAAGATGTGAAAGATTATCCGGTACATTTGCAAACATATGAGAAGAGTTTGCAAACAATTATGGAGAAAGCCGCAAAACGCACAAACGATGTCATGTGGGAAGATGCTGGTCTACGCGTGGCGAAAAGGGAAAAGTTATTCAATAAGCATTTGCTAAGAATAGCGAAAAACCACCCTAAATGGAGTAAGTTGGTCGATGAAAATCGTCAAAAGCTCATCGCGAGAGTGTTGCAATATGGGTTGGATGTCAGTGCGAAATATCCCAATATGAGTGCTATGTCACGCGATCGCCATTTAAACAAACATTTGGACTGGGCAAAGGAATTAGCAGGAGACAATGCGAGTTACCAAAAAGTCATCACTGATGGTAGAGTGAAGTACGATGAAATTTTTACAGCTCTTGCCACACAATTGGCTAAAGAAAAAGCAGAGGAAGCCGAACGTCAACGCAAAGAAATGGAATTGGCGCGTAAAAGACACGAGGCTTTTCTGAAGAGTTTGAGTCCAAAACGTTTAGAGATTTACAAAGAGTGGGATCGTAAAAATAGACGCCCACGTAATCCAAATAGCAATACCTGGGTTTTCTATGATACCGACGGCTCAGGAAAACAAAAAGTAGGTATCGAACACACCTATGTATTTAATGATGCTGGCGATTTGATCAACCACGACAAAAAGACCGAAGATGTGTGGCTGACGCTAAAGTACAACGGTAAACTCCTTGCATACGTTTATATTGGCGATGCACATGGTTATGCGGGGACTGTATCACAAGATAAGAAGAGTGGTGTTTCTTTTCAGTATATCAAAATAAGCGGAAAGACCGTTCGTGCAAATGTGGGAGCATTGCATATTGAAATAGGAGATAAGTGGGAAGAAGTTGTCAACCATAACTATTACAATAGCGATGTCCAAGTAAAATACTGGGCGAGCGGACGTTATGCGAAGGGCGCTATTCACAATGAAAAAGGTTTTGTCATTAAAGCCGACATTGACGAATACAAAAAGCGCATTCATCGTATTTTAGGTCGTACACCGGGCCCCGAGGCCATTCACTATGCCATGTATTTTGCCGTTGCCCATCACTTAATTCGTTAATTGTTGATCGTCAAAATACAAATGTAAGATGGAACACCAATAAACTTTTATTGGTGTTCTTTTTTTGGTTGTAGATGAAAAGATTTGACAGGATTAACAGGGATAAATTTGACAGGATTAACAGGGTGGATAGGAGTAAAAAGTTATTTTCGTGTAAAGAACTTGGAAGAAATATTGGATATCATTTTAGTTATTTATTATAATTTTTTGATATGAGTCCTGTTGTTCGATTCGGGTAACTAACCTCTTTTATTTTAAATTTTGATTGACTACTCCTTGTCTTAGGAATTTGTATATGAATAAAAAGTTAATACTATTCACAGTGGTTTTTATGCTAGTACCATTTACGTATTCAGAAGTTTTTGGTTCAGATATTGGTACCGATACTTTGATCTCCATTAATACGGTAACGGGCGAAGGAACAGCAGCTCCGAATCCTTTTGGATTTGAGGTTGTCAATGGATTGGCGTTTGATTCAAATACAAATACTCTTTTTGGCTCTGACACAAATCTAGATGTATTGTTAACAATTGATCCTGTAACAGGGGAAGCAACTGCGGCTCCGAATCCTTTTGGATTTGGCATTGTAAAAGGACTAGCGTTTGATCCAAATACAAACACTCTTTTCGGTGCTGATAATGCAACCAACACCTTAGTAACAATTGATACGACAACAGGTATCGCAACGGCAGCACCTAATAATTTTGGATTTGGTAATGTTGCAGGCTTGGCGTTTGACCCAAATACCAACACGCTTTTTGGAACAGACGTTATTGCCGATCGTCTCATAACAATTGATACGACAACAGGTATAGGTACTGCTGCTCCTAATGCTTTAGGATTTAACCTTGTAGAAGGATTAACATTTGACCCAAATACAAACACTCTTTTTGGTTCTGATACAAATCTAGATGTTCTCATAACAATTGATACGACAACAGGTATAGGTACTGCTGCTCCGAATACTCTTGGATTTGGGAATGTGCGAGGTTTGGCTAATGCCGTACCAGAACCCTCCACTTATATTTTACTTATACTAATATTGGCTCTTTTTACGATAAGAAAAAGAGTAAGAGTTTTACACCAATAAATTTTGTTAGAGTTTACTGATGTGTAAAACTCGATCCCTCTTTGCTGCGAGAGTAAACTTGGGATCGAGTCTGGAGCCAATTGTGAAAGATTTGACAGGATTAACAGATGAACAAGAATAAAAAATCTATGTCCTGTTACACATTGTAAGAGAGTGCCATTTGTAAAATCCAATCGATTTTCTTCAACTCAACGGTAATGTTTCACAGGCTGTTTTTACTTTTGTTGCTTGTAGTGTATCCCCGCCAAACTCTTTGATCTTTACCGCAAAATCCTTAAAAAACGACTGTGATTGCAAGTAAGACAAGGTTTCTTGGTCTTTCCATCTGGCAATGTGTATTTTGGTATTCCCTTCGATAGCACTTGTCACGCGATACGAAAAATTTCCTTTTAATTTATCATCGTTATTGATGTTGTCGATGAAAACATTTATGGCTTCTAACCACGAATCATAATCACCTGAATATTCGTAACGTACAACGATACCTGACATAACTCTCTCCTTCTTATGGTTGAAGGCTTTCAATTTCTGCCTCGTTTAATAAATAATCTACATGAATATAATCTTTGATATGAACAACTTGCCCATTTTCTATCTTTAGCTCAATAGCAGTTCGCGTTACCCATTTTTCCTCCTCCAATCTCCAACAAATGAGAACTTCTTTGCCATCCACTTTACCAACCGTAACTTGCCAGGGAATTTCCAATTTTTGATAGTTGGTAAAATATCCGGAGGTGATTTGGTCGCGCTGAAATAACTCAGCAGCACCGACAACT
Source organism: Candidatus Uabimicrobium amorphum (assembly GCF_009002475.1). Taxonomy (GTDB): domain Bacteria; phylum Planctomycetota; class Uabimicrobiia; order Uabimicrobiales; family Uabimicrobiaceae; genus Uabimicrobium; species Uabimicrobium amorphum. The sequence goes on along the minus strand of NZ_AP019860.1, from coordinate 4,000,835 downwards.
TGTAGACGCGCATCCTGACGAATCAGTTCTCGTAGTCCTTCCCAATCGCGTTGATTAAATCTCTCTGCATATAAAGAAAGAAGAGAGTCTGGTGGCGTTACTTTTTTGTTGTCTTTAGACACGGTTTTTAATTTTCCTCTTCCTCTGTGTAAAGCAGATTTAACAGCTCCGTTGTTTGTTCCTACGATTTCCGCTATTTCTGTTAAGGAATAATCGAGAACGTCTTTTAAAATGACGCAAGCGCGCTCCATAGCCGGTAACTGAATGACAAGAACTCTCAGAGCTTTTTTTATCTCATCGCTCATTTCCACTGTATCTGGCTCATCACAGATGCTTTCCATATCCTCATGTAAATGCACAAAGTCTTTGCGGCGACGTAAAAAATCAATGCATTTATTGTGAGCGATGGTAAACAACCACGGTTCTATGGGTTTGTCTTGTTTTAGTTGCGACAGACGATAGTAAGCTTGTGCAAGAACTTCTTGGACGACATCTTCTCCATCAAGAGCAGAGCCCATCATACGACTACAATATCGGTGTAATTTTTGGCGATAAACCTCTACCCGTGAAAGAAACATTTGCCGGTTTTCCTCAAGCTTTTTCTTAAAATCGTCCATAGCTTTACTTCTCCGTAAGATAAAAATTATGCCTCTGCTTTTACTTTAAGAGCCTCTGCAAATTCTTGGAAGGAGGGAGTCAAATCTGGGATGGGAATCAATGGTGACATGACGCCACTAAACACTTCCTGCATGTCGAATTTTGTAATACCGTTTTCTTGAGGAACTAAAGTAAACGTTCTCTCCCCTTTAAACATAAACTTCAACGGTGCTCCTCCCGTCCAGATCATCTTTTTGCATGGCTCAAGTGTTGTTACTTTTGCAGGAAATGCTCGATTGGGACTTATTTTAGCAAAAATCTTAATTTTTTTCCCTGGTTTAAGGCTACCCTCTATTTTATTTACTCCAGGATTCCAGTTGGGGTAATCGTCAATGTTCGTTAAAATGCGCCAAATTTTTTCTGGTGAGGCTTGAATAATTTTCGATACACTATATCTCTTCATGCTTTGTCCTTTATTGTAATTTTTAAACAGGCTAGTTGTTGCTTGCTTATCCCTTACTACGATGACAAAAAACAAAAAGATACGTGTAAATTTGTTTTTTTGTAAAAATTTGAGAAAGGATTCTTTGCAGTTTTGTTTAGGAGGAAAATCTAATAACGTTGTTTACATTGTCATCCCGCCCCGAAACCTTTGGCTTAGGAAGACGTGGGATCCAGCGATACATAATTGTGGATTCCAAATCAAGTGCGGGATAACATAAGTTATTTTTTTGATTAGTGGTGCTTAAGTCACGGTTAAGGTTACTAGGCGCTTGGGTGATTCTGTAGCGTATCGATTAGTTCTATTAAAAACTTTCCTTTTGCAGAATATTCATGCGTTGGTTTTCCCGCTGGGATATCGTTGGGTGTCCAGTGAGAGGGAACGCTATGCATTTTCCCATACATTACTTTGAATCTTAGAACTAACGCTCCTTGTTGGTCATATATTCCGACAATTAATTCTCTTATTTTGCCGACGTTTATTTGTCCATATTTGTATTGGTGAATAGTAATAGGTGAAATACCTTCTATTTCTAAAATGATATCTGCGTCTTGTCGCACAACTTTGGCACCTATTTGTGACTTTTTCCAATAGACAATGGTCACTGCGATCACAACGACAGCAATGGAAAAGCCAATTAATAAAACAGTTGATTTGTGTTGACGGGGTACCTCTTTTTGGAAGTACAGGAGTATTGGTGTGAAAAATGTAACGAACGAAGCAATCAGCAAGAATGTATTTATATTTGCTGCGCGTAATTTTTGAACTTGTGATTGAAGTAAAACTGTCATGAATTTCCTTTTAATTTAAAGAAGAAAATAGTTGTGGTATTAATGTGAAAATAGCTGAAAAAAGCTATTCCTCAGTTAATAAATCTACTAGTTAGTTTAACAGTTTTTTCTAAAAAATCACTAGTATTCGTGTTGTAATTTTCATGACTAATCATCTCGGAAATGAAGACAAGAAAGTTGTGCAACCTCTTTTGGAAATTCCTTTATTTTCGTCGCTCTTAGATCAAGATAAGTAAGAGAAGAAAGTTGCGCAATTTCTTTTGGCAACTCTGTTATTGTCGAACCACCTAAATATGGATCTAAATTCTTGCAGGAATATAGTCTAGTTTGGGCACTTTACTATAAAAGATGTTTTTACCAAATAGATAAAGATATTGTCACCTACTTGTCCTACGGAATAAAAGAATTACAAAAATATAATCTTGAACATCGCTTAAATATGGCAAAGATAAATATATTGAGAGACAAGATAGTTGAAAAAATTTCTCCCAGTAAACATCGTTTAGAACATTTTATAAAAAAACATTGGAGATAAGCAAAAAAACAAAGTGAGTTTGGCAAAGAGATCTTAGGCACACATCGCTCAATCTTTAGGCACAGTTCTCAAAATAAAAACATATTCCATGATTATCCTGATATGTATTTATTTTCATCGCCAATAGATAAAAGCCACACAACAGTTAAAAATATAGCGAAAAGTAATAAAGATTATCCTTACTGGAAAAAACAGTCCGTTAAGGGTAACAAATTTGATTTTGGTAAAAAAACAGCCTTCGCTATCAAATTGGAATAGATAAAGATCCATATTCTCGTGACTACAAATTATCGCTAGAAAGATTTAAATGCTCAAAAGTAACTAATGCTGGAAAAGAAAAAATGATGTGGTTGCGTGACCAGACATATTTACTTATTGGCAACATACCAATAAAAGATAGATCAGTTGGTCTTTCATTGGTAAAAACGGTTGTAAAGTATTATTTGTGTCATGGTAAAACGGTGTAGCTATATTCGATTTAGAACCACTCAGAATCGAATTAAATAAAATCACTGGAAGGCAATAAAAATACAAAAAAAATATGCCCGATGATGAAATAATAGAACGTGCAGCATCGTTGTGGCTCAAAGGGATTAGTGTCGCGTTTGTTGCTGGCGATGTCGTTTGGTGACATAAAGGTATTCTACAATATAAACAACGTTGTTCAGGCAGTTGAAAATTCCAAAAAATATAATCCCACAGCCAATGGGAGTGTTCTTCTGTAAATTGAATAAATATAAAAAAATGGTATCTTGTAGGTCTTATGATAATTGAGACAAAGAGAAGACATGACCATGAGAGCTATTCATATGTAGATATGACGATGTCAAATGCATAAAAAATACGATTACGTTATGAGAAAATTTATCAGATAAGATGGCTTATGTAGTTTATGTGGTATTGGGATAAAAAAATTAACTATGACATTTAGAAGATAAATATACATTAGCTTAATTGTGTCATAGGTGTCGCATGTAAGTGAGCGGAATTTTCTTTTTATAGAAAATGTTTTTTCATTGCTTTGATAAAGTTATTTTTTTGTAATATAAAATATGATTTATCAATGACGCCTATAACATACATTGAGAAATGTCCTGTAAAATAAAAACTGTTACGATGTCATAGGTAAGACAAGCATCTATAACGCGCATACCTAACAGATATACATTAGCAAAATTATTTTCCTTGTAGCATGTGGAGTAGAACAAAACGCTCGTTCTCCCCATTATGATTTTGAGAAAAAATACCATATTCAGAAATAGCAATTTCTAAATGTTTTTGTAGTTCTTCAAGTACATCGATATAGTCTGTAACTTGAAAAATTTCTTCAGAAACAGTTTTTGGTTCTGGAAGTGGTAGAAATTGCTTGTCTACTACTAAAAACCAAATATCATTTTTTAGCTCTAAATTCCATTTATTGGGGAAAAGTTTTTGAAAATGTTGTTTACTTCCGGTCATCCATCCTTGCCAGTATAAATGTTGAGATATTTCATTTTGGTACAGATGTTTGTACACTAGACGCCTCAATAGATTTTCCCTTATAAAGTTATTACTGTTAAGTAACTTGAACAGCGCTTTTTTTCTTTGTTTATCTATTTGGACATTGTGTATGACGTCTTGAAAATCTTTTTCTAAAAAAGGCATAATACAATGACCTGATAAAAGATTTTGCTGAACTAAACTACTTCGAACTATTTCCAACATTTTTTCAAGAAGCCTTTGAGCACGCCGAGACCGTACTTGTCTAGTCATTTCATCTTCTGCTGACAATGCTAGTAAATTAGATGGTGTTCTTAAATAAAGACTATTGTCCTCAGATGTGAGTTCTAAATATGGCACCATTTGTAAAACATAATGACAATATTGTTCTATAACTGGTGGATACAAGAGATGTTGAAGAACTTCTTCTTTAATTAACTCTGACTCTTTACCAGAAAACCAATCATTCTTTTGTGAGGCGGCATAGATCCATTGATCGGACTGTTCCCTTTTTTTAGAGGGAGCAAGAAGATAATTTATTGCTAGTTTAAAATTAGAATCATGCTTCCCTAAACGCATCGTTGATTCGAAGTACTTCAAAGCAGGCAAGTAAGCTCCATTTACATATTTCATAAATTCTAAATTGTTTGCACTGTGGGAAGCCATATAAAAAATAGGATCATAAACAACATTTTGTCGATCTTTAATTAATATCTTCTCTAGAGCTTTAATTCCTGACCAACAATTAATTCTGTTTGAGTTGTCTGCCACATAATGTTTTTGCATATCTAGATAACTTACAAATCTTCCATTTTTAAAATTCCAAAATTTATACCCTTCTCTAGAATTTAGAAATAGATGACAACCGGCCGCACGATCTTTCGCTTCTTGCAACGCAATTCTTTGAATAGCAATGACATGATCTTGAATGAGTGCAATTTCGCTACTTAAAGTTACTAGGTTAGTCATTACTAAACGGTGTGTCTTAATAACCAGTTCACTAATTTTTTGTTGATTTATAATAATAGTTTGTTGATTTTTTAAAACTTGATCAAGTTTATAATTTAACCCAGAAATCGCTTGCATTATTGCTTCGAAACGTTTCTCTTTTGGTGATTTCGATTTTTTCCCAAATAACGAAGAGACGCTTAATACGGTCCCCAAATAATCTCCTTTTTGATAAGCAATATAAGCTTGGGAAGCAGCATTTGTATATTTTAATATTTTTGCGACTTTTTTTTGTGACTTTCCTTTAAACCCTAAATTTACAGCTATTTGATACGCCTTATTTAAAGAATTAGTTATATTTTCGACTTCTCTAATCGATTTATCACGTTCAATTTTAGCCTGCAGTCGAAGAATTTCTAAATGACGTTTTCTACCTTGAAGTTTATTTTTCAAAAACTCTCTATTTTTTAGAGCAGTTAATTTACTTTCATCATTGAGATTGCCATACAGCAATTCTTCAGTAAAACTCTGAGCATTGGTTAATTTTGCAATTTGCTTCTCAGAAAAACTAACACGTTCTCCAATAGAGACGATAAACTTTTTATTTTGCAAAATACTTGTTTTATGCCGTTTCAAAGATTTTTCGAAAAGATTAATTCTTCGATTATTCTTTTCTATCTTTTCGGAGTTAGCGTTGATAGATTTTTTCGTTTCAATATGAATTTTATCGATATTTAGTGACAGTCTCGTCGTTTGATCTGCAATTTTTGCAATCGAATTTTCCATATTCTGTCTGTGAATAAAAGCCATCGTTATTTTATCCACGACCTCTTTATTTTTTTTTACAACTTTTTCATCTAATTTTTTTTGCTCACTTCTAAGAAATTCGATTTCTTTAATTAATTGTCGCTTAATTTTCTCATTTTGAAACGTATTAGTTAAAGCTACACGAGTTGCAAACCTAGATATCGCTTGATTAGAAACAGCTAATTGTTTTTCAGGAATATTATCGCTATAAAAATTATTCAAAATTTCTTTTAGTACCTTGGCTTGAGCATACTCATCTTGCTTTAAGCTATTGGCTATCTTTTTCCAAGCTTCATCTGTCATTCTTGTTGTAGCGTCTTTCAGTAAAGTAGCTATTTGCGCTTCATTTAAGTCAACAACTTGGTTATACATATCGTCAAGCTGTTGACTTAACTCACCTGTAATTCCTCCAGTAAATGCTAAGCTAGAATATCCGGATATAGTGTTAATAAGAAATTGGTCCGCTCTTATGGCTACCTTAAGAAATTTCTCAGATGTTCTATATCTTTTTTGTGTTTTAATAATATTTGATAGTGCTTTTTTGTACTCACTAGAACTCAAATTAATATGAATATTTTGAAACTCTTTACTACTTCTAATTGCAAGTTTCTGAATGTACATATTTCCATTATGGATACTAACATTATTTTCTTGAGGTAATACATTTAACATAAACGTTATTAGAATACAACTTACTCTAAACATGCTTGTACTCCTAGTAAACCTTGACATATATATTGACTGTTATACACCTTGGACGTGTTTCGCGACCTCCTGAATTACACGAGGTATGATACCCAACTCCCTCAGAACCATCACCACCAGTTGCAGGTCTCCCATGACCATTATGAGAATTGGCGTTTGTAGTTTTGTGACCGTGACTTTTAAAATCATCTTTTTGGTATGTTCCGACAAGCAAATCTCCTTTTGGATTACCTTCATTTTTGCTTCGATTGTAGTTGCGCCCTCTTAAAAAAACACCTCTAGCATCTGGTAACTTTTTGATTCCTAGTACTAAAGCTAACGGGGTTTTTTCTATTTCTTGCCCCGCAAGTAGAACCCATCCAGATCCATTCTGTTTTTGAAACTCATCTAGAGGCAATAAAGAATATTTAATATCTCCAATAGCTCCTATTTGCTTTTCGTTGTTATCAGATTTTGTTATTCCCAAACGAGTGTACAAACTATCTACACTACTTTGAATAGCAGTAACTTGTTGGTTCAGACTTCTAATATCCTTATCTATATCATTAATGGATACAACATCAATATTATCAGCTTTCTCTTGCAAAATTTTTATTTCTTTTCCAAGTTGTTGGAGCTGTTTTTTCAAATTTTGTTGCTGAATACTTGTATCACTAGGCCAGAATATATGTAATTTCTCTCCGAATCCTAAGTTTGCTAATCTTTCTCTATTTTGTAACGTATTAATTATCTTATGCCCACGTTTTTTTACTTGTTCACAAATATCTTCAATAGACAAAATCTTAAGAAGATACTCCATATCATTAAAATCGAGTTTCTTGTTTTCTTGACCAGATATTGGACCAATAAAAAAGAGTAATAGCATAGGTATTATTAGATATTTCAAAATATAGTCTTTCTATATAAAGGTATATGTTTTCAATTTTATTATTCATTTTTTTCAATATATTTATAATCAATAACTTCATACAAAAAAAACAACGTATTCGCAATAAAAATTCTCGAGGCAATACCTAGGATAAAAAAGACAGCATATCGTCAATTATGGTCGGCAAATAGTCATTTGTTTTTCATAAACGCATAAAAATTCAATTCTAAAAGATTGTTCACTACAAAAAACATCTGTTTTACTTCATGTAAACAACTTAGAAGAAAGATTTTATGAACACAAAAGATACCCATATCTGTTTTTATGGCATACTATTTGATTATTAATGCGAAAAACCCCAAACTTTGAAATAAAAAATATCTTCAGACAAAGAAATGGAGTTCAATTATGAAATATATATTTTTGTTTTTTATTCTGTCAACTACAGTATTTTCTGATAGTGGAGAAGATTTTATAAGGTTTAAAATGAAATTAAAATCGTTTACAACAAAAAAGACAAATGCTGATGATGATAAAGTATTGGGTCTATTCTATTCCTACAAAAATGCGCACGATCCTTATTTTATAGTATATCGATCTAAAGAAAGAGATGGTAAGACGATAAAACAGAGTTGCAGGATTACCTCTTATCTCACTAATAAAGTTGGAGATACAGAGAAAGTTGATGAAATAATCTGTGAAGAGAATCTTACCTTCGGAGATGAAGTTAGAGTTGTAATTCATGCTTACGATGCCGATGGATCGCAGGATGTAAGCCCAGGAACATTAACAGGAGACGATGCGAAAAAATACGCTACCGAAAAGTCTGCTGCAAAACCACTTATTTTATACACAATTGCAGCAACATCGGCACATGCCATAAATTATTTTAGCAATACAGAGATAACCAAGATCGCAAATGACTTACTTTACAATCTTGTAATTAAGTACATGGAAGATAATGCATTAGAAGTTACAGCGGAAACTATAAAACTCGCTCTTACAAAAGTTATCTCAGGAACAACTATTACTGTAGCAATTAGCGCCATAACCGTTGTTGCAGGTGCATACACTTATAACATAAGTGATGACGACTATTTAGGATCAACTGAAATTATTATAAATGCTAACTATAATTTTAAACGCCTTCAGCGCCTGCAAAAGACAAATGCAAATACTTTTAAATTCACAGAAGAGAAAAGAAAAATAATAAAGAATAATTTATCAGAAATAGAAATAGAGATTGAAGAAGAAACAAGTTTTTTTATTGAAAAATAGAGATCGATATATACGAAACTATTATGCAAAAGTCAGAGATGCCCCTGGATAGGGGCAGCATCTTTTTGTTCTACTTTAGAGATAAGAAAATGAATAAATGAAGCTTTAATAAATTTTTTGGTAGTGTCCTTCTATAAGTTGAAAAATGTCGAGGGTGTGCCATAAACTGTGGACTTTACATTTTTGTGTTACTTCCGCTCGACCTACCAATCTCAGTCTCTCCTAATTTTAAGGAGGACTGAGATAGTTAAAATACGCCTTAGCAATTAAAAAAGTATGCAGCTTTGAAGCACTTCTAATTTTAGTTGAACATATACTGCAAAAGAAAATAACCAAAAGTTGTCATTACTTTGAGTAGCCATATATATTATATATATTGTGCCTCATTTTTTGTAGGTCTGCGCACTATTTTACCTTGATAATCCAATTTACATAAGCGTTTGTAGGTCGCGTTTCTTTAGTCTTATTACTTCTTATTGAAATATTACTTTTAGATTTTACGATTGAAATAGAGGTCTTTGTTCTAGACGTGTAGTTATTACGCCCAGTAAACCTTGTTATCTTACTACCATTACCAATATCTTTCCTCCATTCTTCAAGAGGACCATGTAGATGTTCATGACCTGGATCATTAACCCCATGTTCGTGTCCTAGATCATTAATTGTGTGCAAGTGAGGTCCAGGCTGGTCTCCCTGAATAGAACCAACTTTATTTCCTTTATTGCCACCTTTTTTAGCTTCTTTTCTACGGTCTGCATCCGGATCTACTTTGCTATTGTGAGAAACTCCCCGAAGAAAATATCCTTGGTAGTCTGGTAAAGCGAAAAACTCTTTTTTTGCAATAGCTTGGTATCCATGGGCTTTTCCGAGAACTTCATAAAGTTTATCGAATTCTTTACAGTCTAGCCACGATCCATCACAAAGCATCCAGTTAGATGGTAATGTGTCAGCTTCACCAGCAAACGCAGTAACAACACCTACTGGAATTATTTTGAGTTCAAATTTTAGGGAACTATTACTTTTTTGTTGTTCGACAATATTAGCTAGTTTCTGAATTGATTCTATCAGAGTTTTTATTTGTACTTCTTGTTTTTTCACTTTACTTTCTAAAACAGTAATTCTTTCTTTATGAGTTAATCTTTTTTCATCGTCACTATGCACATTTATCGAAAAGAAAAACAGTAATACTATTGATAAGATTATTTTCATTTTCCACTCCCCTCGAAATTTATAGGTTCACCAACAATAGCAGTTAATTCGATGATTAATTCACGAATATTAAGGTTATTAGGTATAGGTTCCCCTAAAATTTTAAATAGATCCTCTATTCCACTTCTAATATTTTGGATATCGTAATTTTCTCCTTCAACCTCCGCCCACAACGCTTCCAAATCAGCAACAATTTTATTAACAGCTTTTTTTAGCTTTTCAATAGCCTCTTTTGGATTTAGTTCCCCTGAAGGATTTTCACCTAAAACTTGCCATAGTCTATTTATTTCCTTCCAAAGATCCTTTACTTTGCGATTTTCTCCTTCAATTTCTAAACACAATTTTTCTATTTGATTTCTTTGATATTTCTCAGATGACTTGGCTCTAATGAAGTATGCCAAGCACACAAAACAAACAGCTAAAAATATTAAAAGTTTTCTGTACTGATATTTAGACTTTTCTTTCGAATACTCCGTATAGTGATATTTGTTAATCCCGATCTTGGAGGCTAAATCAGGTAAAGATTTTTTTCCAACACCAACTATTGCTGGTTCCTTAGTATTTCGACACAGTAAGCTCGAAAGTAAATCTATTTCTGTAATTTCTTTCCCTACAAGTTGTGTAAGTATCTTGGCATCTCTCATACACAGAACAAGAGCTACAGCCCCGACCATACAAGCAGCTTCGTACTTATGTATCAAACTGTCTTTTACATAGGCTTCAGTACAGTAAGAGTTAATAGTTGCACCAATAAATGGCTTTGCCCCAGCAGGAATATCAATAGCAGCACTAAAAAGAATAATTGGCAATCTGTCCGTAGAACCTTCATAAACTGCACAACAGGCTAAAACTATTGCCAACTGCGATGACTTACCTTCTCCACGAATTTCGCCATTCTTGGCGATACTTTGCCTCTCATCTTTTGATTCAATAAGTTTACCAACGACTCCCTTCTTGAAACCAACAAGAACATTAGGTCCTTCGTCAGTTGTTGGTATTTGATAACTAAATTTGTTTGAGGTGACAGTTGTAAATCCTCTATAATCGCTAGCTTTTAAAATAACAATAGAATCTTTTTTTATCTTCCGATCCGAAGATGCATAAGGGTACCCTATTCTACAATTAGCCATCATATACCTCGTAAAGCTCTAATTTTGTCCAACCAATAATTCTCTCACAAGGAACGATTTTATCAGGAATTTCATTGCTAATACTCACTTTCTCTAACATTTGACTACCTTTATAAAATTCCATAACCAAAGTAATTGGAACGGGACTTTCTACACGAATAGAATAACCGTCTCTTTTCAGAGTAGAGATGATACAGGTGCCTTGTGGAAACCCTTTTTTTTCTAGTACTCCAACATGAATATTTCCTAGTAAATCAGTTGTACCAGCAGCAGAGAATAAATCGCATGGAAACAGGGACACTACAAATTTTTTCTTTACTGTAAGATTTGGCATCCAACCGTTTTCTACTATCCGTTCCCAATAGCTACAACAGTGGCATTTTTTTATATGCTTTTGTAGCGAATTGATTTTACAAGGTTTCATTTTTTCAACCTCTAATTCTTGGTACTTCTTTGTAAGTAGAAAGGGTGTCTTACTAACAGAATAGACATATCGAGGTATCTCAAACAGAAATGGACAAAAATTTCGAGTTTGTTTTATAAAAGTTTTCGCTTGGTCAAAACAAATTGGACAAGACGCAATATGAAAACGTTTTTGAAGTAACACTTCAGTAGGATAGTTTTTAGTAACTCCAAAGTCTTGAAAAATAAATAAAGATAAGTATTCCGGTAATTTAGAACACTTAGTTTTTATCAGGATAGTCATAATTTTTGGGCTCGTACGAAAAGATAATTTTGAGAGACCGCAACAACTCCTTCCGAGTTGTTGTTACATCTTTATATTCATCTAGCACTTCTAAATATTTTACAACCTCCTCGCATGAATCATCTCGAGCAAGTAGGTGTAGTTGTCGTTTTAGCTCCTGAATAATAGTGTCTAATTCAGGACAAAGATGAAGTTCATCACCAAAAGCATCAGAAGCTGGCTGTTGTTTAATACCTAGAACATTATCAATATCGCTTGCGTATTGTATAACATTTGGAGTATTGTTCCCTAACAGATAGGTTTCTTTTCTATCTTTGCAAGCACCAAATTTTTCATAATATAAGTATTCAACGACACATGGAATCCTCATCTTTTCCTTTATTTTTTCAGGAAATATGTCCAATTGAATTTTGTTATCTTTAGAATCAAATTCAACCCAGGTAACAAAGTGGTATGTGTTTCTTCCAATAATACTGATAATTTTATCGACATCACACACTTTTTTATCCAAAACAACTGAACATTGAGAGATCGATGCATTCTCTTTTAAATTTTTGAAATAAATTCTTTCGTATAGACCTTTAAGTGAACTATCTGATGCAAAAATTAGTTGAGGTTTTTTAGTACCTCCTCTTTTAGCGTAAATATTTAATGCTTCACTAAAACGCGAAAATTCGTCTTTGCGATCGTGGCACGCTACTATCTTCAATTTTTTTGGTATACCACCATTTGATTCGATGTCAAACCGTACAACTTGATAACTATCATTCCGCTTTTTACGAAACAAATACAAATACAAATTACGCTTTAGGTTAAAGTTACGATCTACTTTTTCCAATTTATCACTAATAATCTTTATTTTTGCTTCCAATTCTTGGAGCTCTTCTAATTCTATTTCAGCTTGTATTCTCGATTGTTTTTGCGACATATTTTTTCTCAATACTGATACCGATACCTTTTCATGGTAGAAGAACTAATTATACAAAAAAACATTAAATCTTAGGAGAAAAAATGAGAGCGATACTTAGAACAATTTCAATAATCCTGTTGGCATCGCAAATTACAGCATTGCCACTTACAGTAAACGTACACAAGGATGAAGGAAATTCAACATTAGATGGGGGGAGGCACGCATGGTCGCAAATTAAAATATCTGAAAATGGTAAGGTCGAGATTTATGAGTTGGTTATTAATAAGGTTCTACTCGCAGGCTATTGTTTTAAATCAGCGTATATTTTTGTTGATGAAAAAGGAAACACTCTTGCTCGATACAAAGAAAGCCAAATCTGTGTAGATGGTAAATGGACACCTCTTCCACACAAAAGAACAAGAGTTATCTTCCATGATTTGCCAGTAGAAATCGCAAAGAAAGTAAGAGGCGTAAAGGTTAATTGGAGTCCTGGATCAAAAGATCCGCTAAAGTTACTTGAAGAAAATATCAAAAAGTTAATAAATATCTCTGAGGCATCACTACCATCAAGTGAAGCCTTGGAGAAAATTAAAGGGATTGCAAAACTTTATTTGCTTTTTAAGAAAGCTTAGACTCGTCTAATTACAAAATCCTAGATGACTGAATACATAAAGCCAAGTATGGACATCGTTTATACTTGGCTTTTTTATATAAACATTTGACCATATTCACTCCCTATTAGCGCCAGTGTGATCTCATAGCAGATCTCTGATTGTGCCCTTCCCAGCTTCGCTCTGATGAATTCCGAGTCATCTCGGCGTGGGCAGACAGGAGTCACCTCTGAACTGAGGGAAGGGACTTCCACCCTTATCGTTCAAACAGTTATCATTTATTTGTTCATAAATGACCTTAGGCTATGTATTTACCTAAGGACGAATCGCACCAACCATGGTATGAATTACTACTTTCTATGGTTGTTAGCGATTTAGACTTTACAATCATTTTGAATTTGCCGTCCATTTTTAGAGTAACTACTATCGCAATATTACGAATAAGAGCTTTGGAAAATAAATTCACTTTTTTCTATCCCTTTTGGTGAAATTTTTATGTTAGTACTCAGATATAATGTTTAGTTTTGAAAGTTGTTTTATTTCGATGGGTAACTTCGTTATTTTTGTGTTCATTAAATTTAGCGTAGATAGAGAAGACAGTTGCCCAATCTCTTGTGGTAGTTTGGTGATTTGTGTACCGCCCAAATCTAAATAAGTAATAGAAGAGAGTTGGGCGATCTCTGGTGGGATTTCGGTGATTTGTGTACCACGCAAATTAAGATACTTAATAGAGGAAAGTTGTGCAATCTCTTTTGGTAGTTCGGTGATCTGTGTATTACTCAAGTCAAGATGAGTAAGCGAAGAAAGTTGAAATAATTCTTTTGGTAGTTTTACTATTTTTGTATTGCTCACACTAAAGCAGACAAGAGAAGGAAGTTGCATCTTTTTTGGTAGTTCGGTGATCTGTGTATTACTCAAATCAAGATGAGTAAGCGAAGAAAGTTGAAATAATTCTTTTGGCAGTTTTGCTAACTTTGTATTGCTTAAAGTAAGATAAGTAAGAGGAGAGTTTTGGAATAATTCTTTGGGTAATTCTGTGATGTCTGTATGACTCAAATGTAGTTCTGTGAGGGAAGAAAGTTGTGCAAAGCTCTTTGGGATTTGGGTTACTCGTGTGTGACTCAATGCAACAAAGGTAAGGGAAGATAGCTTGTGTATGTCTATTAGTTCTGTTATTTTTGTGCCACTCAATCTAAGGTTAGTAAGAGAAGAAATCTCGAATAATTCTTTTGGCAATTTTGCTATGTTTGTACCACTTAAATACAGCTCCGCGAGGGCCGAAAGTTGCCCAATTTCTTGTGGAAGTTTTGTTATTGGTGTATCACTCAGATCAAGAAAAGTAAGGGACGAAAGCTGGCTGATTTCTTTTGGTAACTTTGTTATTTTTGTATTGATTAAATTTAATGTGGATAGAGAAGAAAGTTGCCCGATCTCTTTTGGGAGACTTGTCATTTTTGAATCCCATATATCTAGCTGAGTAAGAGAAGAAAGTTGCCCAATCTCTTGTGGAAGACGTGTTATTTTTGTCGACTTTAAACGTAAGTGAGTAAGAGAGGAAAGTTGTGCGATCTCTTTTGGTAACTCTGCTAATTTGGGGTTATCCAAGGTCAAACAAAACTTATTGTCGAAGTTGCAATTGATGAATCGACAATCTTCTATTTCGCAAAAGGTGACATCGGTACGAAAACTACAATTTTCGAAAATACACTCTTTTACCTCGTAATACTTATCTTCTTTTAAGAAAAAAGCACAACCGTGGTATGAAGTATTATTTTCTATGGTTTTTAGCGATTCTGATTTAATTTTCACGTCTAATTTTCCTGCCATTTTACTTTTGCGATTCTCTGCTCCAGCAAAGCCATAAAAGTGCACTAGAAATTATCGTGGCCGTTGTTAACAAACTCGCCATAAAATAATTGCCATACAACCAGTATCCCGTGGCAAACAAGGCGCTATACGTTGAAAAACATCCCAGAACCATACACAAAATAGCGGTGGGAATCGAGCCAATCTTATCTTGTTTTTTTACCTTGTCCGCAATCGGTTTCCACCCAGCTCCTCCCGGTTGCACTAACTGATAAAACGACATCAACACTTTTTCATCTGTCGCCGGTGTTAAAAATGTTACTAAAATCCAAGAAATGGTGGTAATGGCGACTCCTATACACAATTCAACGTGAGGTGAAAGACCGGAAGAAAAAAGACTGAAATACAAAGCCACAATAAACGAAACAATCATCGCGGTGATTTCACTGTATGCATTGATACGCCACCAAAACCAGCGTAAAATAAAGAGTAAGCCTGTGCCAGCTCCTATTTGCAACAAAATCTGAAATGCCTGAAGTGCGTTGCTCAAAAACAAAGCAATACAGCCAGACGCTATCATCAAAATAACCGTGGTGATGCGTCCAATAGAAACCAGCTGTTTTTCGCTCGCGTTGGAGTTGATAAATCGTAGATAAAAATCATTGACGACATATGAAGCTCCCCAATTTAAGTGTGTGGAGATGGTCGACATGAAGGCGGCGATCAGGGAGGCTACCATTAGCCCCATTAATCCACTTGGTAATAATGTGATCATCGCCGGATAAGCGGTATCGTGTTTGACAATACCAGGATCGAGATGAGGAAAGGCTTTTTGTATGGAGATGAGATCGGGAAATACTTTGATGGAACATAGTGCAATAATGATCCATGGCCATGGTCGTAAAGCATAGTGTGCCACATTGAAAAATAAAGTAGCTGTTAGCGCATGATTTTCTGATTTTGCGGCAAGCATTCTCTGTGCGACATATCCCCCACCACCAGGTTCTGATCCGGGATACCACACACTCCACCACTGAACCGCAAGAGGTAAAATGAATAAGGGAATGAGAAGCTCCATGTTGGAAAAATCAGGAAAAAAGTCGAGCTTCCCTTGTATCTCCGGTGACTGCAATAAATTTGTCAAACCGCCGACCTGTGGCAAGTCGAGAATAACAACGGTTGCCCAGATAGAGCCTATCATCGCAATGATAAATTGAAAAAAATCGGTGAGTAATATTCCGCGTAAGCCACCTAACGAACTATAAAGAACAGTTACACTCAAAGCAATAGTTAAGGAAGCGATGGGAGATAAATTGAGTACGATTCCACCAATTTTAATTGCGGCTAGGCACACGGTTGCCATGATAACCACATTAAAAAAAATACCGAGGTAAACAGCGCGAAACCCTCGTAAAAAAGCGGCGGCTTTACCGCTATAGCGCAATTCGTAAAATTCCAGATCGGTCATTACTCCTAAACGTCGCCACAAACGAGCATAGACAAAAACGGTAAGCATACCTGTTAGTAGAAATGCCCACCACGTCCAGTTACCACTGACACCATTTTGACGAACAATGTCTGTAACTAGGTTGGGAGTATCGGCAGAAAAGGTTGTTGCCACCATCGAGACACCCAACAACCACCACGGCATATTTCTTCCCGATAAAAAGAATTCTTTGGCACTAGAGCCCGCTTTTCTAGATGTTATGAGTCCAATAAATAAAGATATGATAAAAAATACGGCGATACATAACCAATCAATTGTTTCTAGAATCATTTCATTTCCCTTACTACAGCCACTTATTGTGATAAAAATTTTTGGTGGGTTATCACTTATTTTCAAAACATTTATTGTAATGGATCACTTATTTCATAAGAAGCAAAATCTAAGATAACTTAGGGGTTGTCATCAATTAAAGAAATATTTCCTTTACTGTGTTCTCGGGAACTACAAAACTACCATCGGAGTGTCATCCCTGACTTGATCAGGGATCCAGGCGCTTTGAAATTTACTTCATATTGTGGATTCCTGATCGAGCCAGGAATGACACCAGGTGTATATTTCCTTTACATTTGGTGCATTTAGCCTAGTTATTTAGAATTTTAAAATGTAGTAAATCTAAATTTTTGTTTATTGATTTTTATATTCGTCCTTACAACTCTATAATTTTATTTGTACTACTTCGCTTTTGAATCGATACATTTTCATATACAGCAAGGAATAACCATGAAAACATACTTTAAGTTGCATGCCTCCCTTCTAAAATATTGTAAAGAACGTTACGCTGTTTTACAGCAAAATAAGGATTCCACAAAAAATTCTATACAAAGTAATTTTCTTGGTTTGATGATGGAAGAAATTAAAAATTTAGAATGTGACTATGATCGTTTCTCAGATGCAATTGAAGTGATCAAATTGGCCGCTGAGATGATCAATTTAGAACAAAACTCTGAAGATATTGTGGCACAAGAGCGGGACCGATTTGTAAAAACGCTTTTGAGTTACTCTTCAGATACTTTAGATACACTTTCGCAAGATTTCTGCCAACGTTTATCTAAAAATGAATCGCAAATAATACGCAAAAAAGCGCAGGAAGCTTGGAGAGCAGGTTTTGGGTACTACTTTCCTTTGGAACCACATCCTAATCCTAAATTTAATCTTAAAGCCTTTTTTAGTACAGATTTCGAAAAGAAGTTTTCTAACGAAAGTTTGCATGCGATGATGAAATCATGGAATGTGGAGTGTGTATATGAATTGAACGAAGGCGGAGATGACTACATTGTGGCTACTGATAATTGGGAACCTTTAGATAGTTCACCGGAAACGTTTTGGTTTTGTGATGAATGCGATTGGATATTGTATGTGTCTCATGAGAATTCTACAACCGTAGGGGGAAAGTTGGCGGAGTGGGTTTTGTCGCAATGGAAGGATGCGGAAAATCATATTTGGAGAATACCTGAATTTGGATAAATCAGGATCGTACTCTAATGAATTTTAATGGATGATATTATAAAACTTAATTGTACATCAGCAAAAATTTATGCTAGCGTATATATAAATACAAATACAAATATAAATACTTGAGCTGGTTAAAAATACATTCTTTAGTTATGAAAAGAGGAGGATATGGAAGAAAAGAAAAATCTATCACAAAAAGAAATATCGCGTCGCTCTTTTTTGAAAGGTGCGGGAATCGCTTCTGTGGGAGCTGTTATCGCCACCACTGCATCTGTTGACATAAAAGCGGATACAAAAAATGACAGTGATGTCATTGGTAAAAATGGAATTTCTTGTGAATTTGACGTAAATGGAAAAAAGTATGCACAAAAAGTTCCACCGCGAACTACTTTGGCGGAATTGCTGCGCGAAGATTTGAATTTAACAGGCACAAAAGTGGTTTGCGACCGTGGAGCTTGCGGAGCATGTACTGTCATTGTGGACGGCAAGTCCGTTTGTTCTTGCATGACGCTTGCCATTGATTCTGCTGGAAAAAAGATTGAAACCATCGAAGGTTTGGCAAATGGTGATGAGCTTCATCCGTTGCAAGAGGCTTTTGTGAATCATGATGCCCTACAATGCGGATTTTGCACTCCAGGAATGGTCATGAGTTGTAAGAATTTACTTGATCACAATGCGCAACCGACATTGCCAGAAGTTCGTAAAGCGGTTAGTGGTAACTTATGCCGTTGTGGAACTTATCCACATGTTTTTAAAGCGGTGATGGATGTCAGCGGGAAGAAAGGAGAATAGGAATGGCCAAAGAAGTAAAACTTCACATTGGTGTGGAGAACGATCTCGAAGAAATTAAGGTGACCATACCCGATGATTCTCCAAAGCCCTGGGACGGCAAAGATAAACTAAAGTTTGTCGGAGGCAAAACGCCGAGGTTGGATGGAAAAGAGAAGGTTACCGGAAATGCAAAGTACACCTTTGACATGAAACTCTCTGGTACACTTCACGCAAAATTCTTTCGTTTGCCTTGTCCATCAGCGGTTGTCACAAAAATTGACACCTCTGCTGCGGAAAAAGCACCGGGAGTAAAAGGTATTGTTTTGGTGCAAGAAACTTTACCGCTGACAGTGCGTTATGCCGACCAAGAACTTCTCGCAATTGCCGCAGAAACAGCTCACCAAGTAGATGAAGCTCTGAAGTTAGTAAAAGTAGAATACGAAAAACGTCCTTTTGTTGTTGACTTAGCGGGAGCGCAAAAATCAGATGCCCCAGAAGTCTTTCAAGGAAAGTTTGAAAGAGACAAGGAAGTTGGTCAAATCGAAGTGGACGAAGACAACGCCGGACAACGTAGAGGAAATGTTCGTGCTCCACAAGATTATACAAAAGGTGGCACCAAGGAAGAAATCGAGCAGTTTATTGAAAAATCTGAGTTCAGTGTCAGTGCGACATATCAAACGCAGGTCCAAACTCACTCTGCTCTAGAAACACACGGTGTTGTGGCAAATTGGGAAGGAGACCATTTAACCGTTTGGGCCTCTACCCAAGGAACGTTCAGTGTTCTCGGAGAACTCGCACAAGTATTAAAAATTCCGCAAACTAATGTACGTGTCATTACCGATTATATGGGCGGTGGATTTGGCGCAAAATTCGGTGCAGGTCCTTTTGGAATCGCCGCAGCAAAGCTAGCGAAAAAAACCGGGCGTCCTGTAAAATTGATGTTTTCGCGCCGCGAGGAACACGTTAGCGGTGGAAATCGACCAAGTTCTATGCAAACTCTGAAGATCGCGACGAATAAAAGTGGTAAGTTAGAAGCTCTTTCGCTGGTCTCTAGAGGTTCTGCTGGAATTTCTACAGGAGCGGGAACTTCGGCTCCGGCAAAAGGAATTTACGAGTGTCCGAAAATATACACGCAAGATGCCGATGTTTTCACCAATGCGGGACCGTCTAAGGCCTTTCGCGCGCCGGGACACCCCCAAGGAATTTTTGCTTTAGAACAAAGCATTGATGATCTGGCCTACAAAATTGGAATGGACCCTCTGGAATTTCGCAAAATCAACACCATGAATCACGATGTGCGCCAAAAAGAATATCAAATTGGTGCCGAAAAATTTGCGTGGCATAAACGAAATCCTAAGGTGAACGCCGACAAAGGCCCTATCAAAACCGGTATGGGTATGGCAAATTCTGTGTGGTACTACTTTTATGGTGTGGGATATCAGGCGACCATTAAAGTAAACGGCGATGGTTCTGTGGAGCTACTAAATGGAACCCAGGACATTGGTACCGGAAGTCGCACTGCAATGGCGGTTGTGGCTGCCGAAGAACTAGGCCTAAAGCCTCATGATATCGTTGTGCGTATAGGAGATACGAAGCTAGGGTTTGGTCCGCCAAGTGGTGGTAGCCAGACAACAGCGGGTATTACTCCCGCAGTACGTGATGCGGCGTATCTTGCGAAGAACAAAATGCTAGAAATAGCGGCAACACACTTAAATGCCACAGCACAAGAACTGGACATTCGCGACGGAGTTATCTTCGTAACAAGCGATCCTACGCGTAAACTAAGTTGGAAAAAAGTGGCCTCGAAGATACCAGGCGGAACTTTCAGTGTCATGGGTGAGAGAAAGAAAGATCACATCGACATAAAAGGTGCCCCTGCAGTACATTTCCTTGGGCGTAATTTCTATACCATTGGTGGTATGCAATTTGCCGAAGTGGAAGTGGATACCGAAACAGGTGTCATTAAAGTAAAGCGTATTTTGGCGATACATGACTGTGGTCGTCCTATCAATCGTCTGACATTGCAAAGTCAGTTAAATGGTGGAATTATCCAAGGCGTTAGCTACGCTTTATTTGAACAGCGCGTAATAGATCGCAATCATGGTTTACAAGTCAATCCGAACTTGGAACAGTATAAAATTGCAGGTTCTATGGACATTCCCGAAATTGAAACCATTGTTTTAGATACCAACCGCGGAAATAGTAGCACCGGAGCACAAGGAATTGGAGAGCCGGCCACGGCACCAGTTGCCGCTGCGATTGCGAACGCTGTTTACCATGCGATAGGTGTGCGTATTCGCGATTTACCTATGACCCCTGCAAAAGTTCTAGAAGCTTTACATTCCTAGAAAGGAGAGAACAAGTGAATTCATTTGAATATGCTATGCCAAAACGTACCGCCGATGTGTTTCGTGCGTTAGAGTCTTCTGATTCAATCATCAAGGCCGGAGGAATTGATGTTTTAGACCTCATCAAAGAAGGAATCGCCCACCCACAACGTCTCGTCAATATCAATTCTATTGATGAACTAAAGTACATTGAGGGAAATCAGACAACAGGAGTAAAGATAGGGCCAGGTACTACTCTAGCTGAATTGGCGTCGAGCGAAGTTCTTTCTGGGAGCTATCGAGCACTAGCACAAGCTGCCGGTTCCACAGCAACCCCACAAATTCGCAACAGCGCCACTTTAGGCGGAAGTTTGTGTCAACGTCCTAGATGTTGGTACTTTCGCAATAAAGATTACCATTGTACGCGCAAAGGTGGTTTTACCTGTTTTGCCGTAAACGGAGAAAATGAAAACCACGCGATTTTCGAGAATGACTTTGGCTGCGTAATGGTCCACCCGTCGACGACAGCAGTGGCTTTGATTGCCCTAGGAGCAAAACTGACCATTGCCTCGGCGAAATCTTCGCGCGAAATACTCGTCGAAGACTTCTTTGTCACTCCAAGAGAAAATATGCACAGAGAGAACATCTTGGAACAGGGAGAAATCATCACTGCGATTCATCTTCCTCCCGCAGCAAAAAATATGGTGAGCTATTACTACAAGCAAAAAGCAAAGCAATCTTTCGACTGGCCCATTGCCGAAGTCGCCGTTTCCATGCAACTAGATGGAAAAAAATGCCAAAATCCTCGCGTAGCTCTTGGTGCCGCAGCCCCGGTTCCTATGCGTTCAAAGGAAGCGGAAAGTGCACTAAACAACCAAGAAGTGACCATTGATATTGCGGCAAGCGTGGGAAAAGAAGCGATGAAAAAAGCAACGCCATTGTCACAAAACAAATACAAAGTTCACATATTCCAAGCCGTAATAAAAAGAACAGTTTGTTGGGCTTCTGATATCGATCCATTTGCATAAGGGGAAAGACATGGAAAAGAAAGATATAGTTGTATCGAATTGCTGCCATTTGCGTTGCAAAATGGCCTATCTGCCTATCCCAGGAGAAACAGATTGGCGTACAAACCAGAGCTCATTGTCGAACTATTGGTGTTTGCGAACCATGACGCCCGTGGGACCCGATGACTACTACGTCGCTCCCGAAGTATGTCAAAACCGCCGAAAATGCTATGAGAGTGAAGAACTAACGTAGATTTTGGTTTTGTCTTGGCTATTAAGTCGAGGCATCTTTTTTATTCAAGGAATACAATTAATAAAAGGGCAATTCTATCAGCAAAAGCGATAGAATCGCCTTTTTTTGCCCTATAAGTTTTATAACAGAAATCTTTCTTATGAGATTGGTATGTAGATGGAAAAAACGATGGTATTTCTATATTCAATTATTTGATAAGAGTGATATGCTTTTATTTGTTTGATGTATTGCTATACGGGCAATTCTTGGTATTTTTTATAGTAAGTACAATTACTACTTTTGTAGTTCGAATCCAAGAAGTTAAAAAAGTATTTTTCATACTAACTTTATTGATGACAGATGGAAAAGTTTGATGTCCCTTGATATGCGAATGTGTAATTTAAAGCACTTTCCCAAGGGAGATATAATGAAAATAGAAAGCCTCAAGCAAATAAAAGTAAGAATGAAATTCAGAATGAGTCGAGAAAAGTTCACCACAAGTAAAAGCACCTGTAGATTTATCACTGTGGAAAAAAAATCTGACTACGACATAATCACCCTATCAAGGATACACAAAATATCAGAGTTGGAAGGTAGCAATATAATATGAAAGTCGTAAAAGGAAAAACCTTACACGCAGTTGAACGACACACCGAGTACCGTGGTTGCACCTTCTATTTGGAGGGGTCACACTGCCTCGATGACTGCGTTTTTGAGAACTGCTCTTTTCGGGGGGAGCTGCATTATGTGGAGTCTAACGAAAAAATTAGAACTCCTGTTTTTTCAAATTGCAGCTTTAACTGCAAAAGTGTATTGATTGATTCAATAGAATCCTATCAGATGATTCCAGTACCAGGAATGGAAAAATTACTTGAACTAGCGAACGAGATAAAAATTACACCTCTATGGGATTCGCAAGAAAAAATAAATATCGAGCTTGATCTACCCGAAATAAAAACAATAGATATTTCCGCTTGCAAGAGCTACAGTGAAATACCCATCGATTGGTTTGATAGGTTTCCTACGCTAGAGAAGGTTATTTTGCCTTTTGGATTAAATCTAGTAGCCACATTGAGAGAATTTCCTCCAGAAGAGAGAATTAAGTTTAAAGCATTTTACGAGAAAAGCAAAGGATACGCCCTTTGCCGCAACACTCAAAAGGAAGATACATGCGAATAGTAAAACAAAAAACCTTACACGCAGTTGAACCACGCACCGAGTATCGCGGTTGCACTTTCTATTTGGAAGGGCCACACTGCCTCGATGACTGCGTTTTCGACAACTGCTCTTTTCGGGGAGAAATGCATTATGTGGAATCAGAAGAATCACAAAGATATCCCGAATTCAGAAATTGCAACTTTAATTGCAAAGAAGTCTCTATGAAATCAATAGGAGTCGATGAACTGATTGCTGAAGTAGAAACTATAGACATAGAAAAAATAATTACAAAATTAATAGTCGTACCGTTTTCAGAAACACAAGACAAACTCAAAATAGAACGTGATCTACTCAAAATAAAGACAATAGACCTCTCCGCATACGAATCTTACAACGAAATTCCCGTTGAATGGTTCGAGCGCTTTCCTACTCTTGAGCGCGTTATTTTGCCTCTAAGCACAGATTTGGTGATATGCTTTCAAGAAATACCTTTGAAGAAAAGAATAAAGTTTAATATATCGAGAGTAAACAACGGTTACAAATTAACACGCCTAAAAAAAATAGACTAGTCGCCGTAGGCACACGCCCCGAAAGGGCACTTTGTCTGCGATCATCTACAAGGAAGATAAATGCGAATAGTAAAACAAAAAACCTTACACACAGTTGAAAATTTGCGTATAGAAGAAGATTTGTCGTTTCGTGGGTTTAAATTTTGTTTTACTTGGAATAGTCCTAAAATTAGAAGATTTTATTTTGCTTTTATCTACAAGGGCACTTGGAGTGTTGGTAGAAATTTTATTTCACTAGATATTGTTTGGAGTCCGTTTTACAAGTGTTATATATAACATCCTTTAAAATATGTTCATTGCTTGTTTTCCTACCTTTGCAAAATAACTTTTCTATTTTACGATTTGTCCTAGATGACCGATTTAACATTTCAGTTATTTTGATAGAAATGCAACCTAAACCTTCGCAGCGCCTTGTAATTGCATTGATTTATTTGTATTTATTTTATCGAGAATTAGCTCAGTATTTGAAATAACAAAAATAACAAGCATCTGTTATTTTTGTTATTTTTGTGTTGACAGGTTATCCAAATACATTGATAATAACAAAACTAACAAGGCTATGTTATTTTTGTTATTATTTAGGGGGAATAAAGATGAACCCTTATATCACTGGTTTTCCAGTAGCGCCCCAAGTATTTGTAGGTCGCAATCGACAACAAATGTATTTTCAAAGAGCAGTAAAACAAACTAGACTATCAAATCCTGTAAGCCCTCAAAATATTGCAATTATGGGAAATTGGGGAATTGGAAAAACATCTTTATTGAACAAGTGTCTACAAGATGCTCAGGAAGAAAACATACTTGTTGTGAAGGTAACTCTTAGTCCTGAGAAATGTAAAACAATGGAAGATTTTGCAGTCAATACAGTAGATGCATTATATCAATCTATCTGGCATTATGATTTTTCAACAAAGGTAAAATCTCAGCTATCCAAATGGAAAATAGATGGTTTTAAACTATTAGGAGTGGAAATAAAAAAGACAAAAAATAAATCTCCAACTCCAGCAACCATTCTCACAAATAAAATTAAAGAATTATGGGATATCATAAAAAATGATGTATCTCTTATGATCATTGCATACGACGACTTACACTATTTATCTAAGTGCTATGCCAATGGTCTCTATGACTTAAGGGCCATATTTCAAGACACAAGAGAAGCAGGGGTTCGAGCAATGTTAGTTGTGACAGGAGACAAGTCTCTTTTCTCTAATATAAGAGGAATTAGTGAACCGCTGGTTCGATTTTTCGAGCAAATACACCTTGGTACCTTTTCGGAGTTAGAAGCAAAAGAATGTTTAAAACGTCCTTTGGCCGTGAATAATATAAACTTAAAATTTGAAAAAAAAGTAATGGAGGAAATATTTCAAAAAACAGAACAACATCCATACTTCATTACATTCTTCGCCCATGACTTATTTGAGTACAAGTCAGCAGGTAGAATTACTATCAAATTATTCCAAAAAGTTTATCCTGAAATTTTAGAACATCTTGCTGCAACAAGATTTATAAATGATATAGCGATTACAAATGATACTGAACGAAAATTATTGGACTACTTTTGCCGAACTGAAACACTTCGGACAAAGGATGTAAAAGGTGTAACAAATCCGTCAATGGCGTTTAAAAGGTTAGAAGAAAAGAACTTAATAAAAAAAGTTAAAAGAGGTTACTATCAACTTTATCATACTTTATTTCGTGAATACCTAACAATATCTTCTCTAGATGAAAGTTTCTAATGCACCAACATTTATCTGCTCTTGTCGATAATGCTGTATTTATGAGATATCATCAACAATGATACATCTCTTATGATCATGCAATGGCAATTAACTCACTTTTGTTGGTAGAATTACCTTTTTATTGTCCAATTAACTCAAGCAAAAGACGCATAGAAATATTAAAAGTCCATCATGGTGAATCTTGTCAGAAGGATAAACGCAATGCTATATTACCAAACAGAAGATTTAGAGTTACCTGATTTACCAAAAATCCGACATGTTAAAGTTATTGGAGAAATGAAGTCTTATAATCACGATTTCACATTAGATGAATATCTTGAGAATACCTTGAGCCAAGACATAAATCATATTATTGTCGATATTTCGGGTGTCACCATCATGAATAGTGGCGCTATAGCTTGCCTGTTCGGTTTTGATGATAAATTTAGCATTTTTGGTGGAAAAATGGTTCTTATCCAAGTCCCCGAAAAAGTCTCGAGCCTTTTTGATATGCTCGGGATACCTTTTAAAATGCATAATACTTTAGAAGATGCGGTTCGTAATATCTTAAATAAGAACGATGCTTCTTTGACACGCAAAAAAACAATAAAATCTAAATCATTAGAAACAATCGAAAATAGTACCTCGTATCATGGTTGTACTTTTTTCTTAAAAGAAGACGATACATACCAAATAGCACATTGTACTTTTGAAAATTGTAGTTTCCGTACAGATATCGTGTTGGACGAAATAAAAGATTGTTTTTTTGAAAACTGTAACTTTTCAAATAGGTTTTGCCTTAATTTGGCTTACGCAAAGAGACTACCACTTGGACTCGGGATGCTTTCTTCTCTTACACACCTGAATTTACAAAGTGCGGAAATCACAAAGCTACCATGGGAAATAAGAAGATTATCTTCCCTTACTCACCTGGATTTAGAATGTTCAGAAATCACAAAGCTACCACCGGAAATACTAGGACTTTCTTCTCTTACGCAGTTAAATTTGCGTGGTGCAAAAATAAGAGAGTTGCCAAATGAGATCGGGCAACTTTCTTCTCTTACTCATTTATATTTGAGCGGTACTTGTATCGATGTTTTACCAAAAGAAATTGGACAACTCTCTTCTCTTAAAGTTTTAGATTTAGGTGGGACAAGAATAACAGAGTTGCCAAAAGAGATTGGGCAAATCTCTTCTTTGCGAACTATAGATTTAAGCGGAACAAATATAACAGAACTACCCAAAGAAATAACAAAAACTATTGATGTCGTTGTTTAGGATAATATTGATATAGATTTTAGTTTTGTCTTGGTTATTAAGTCGAGGCATCTTTGTTATTCAAGGAATACAAACAATAAAAGGGCAATTCTATCAGCAAAAGCGATAGAATTGCCCTTTTTTTATTGTAGCAAAGATATTTTTATGAATATTTATTGCTCTTAAATAGAACAAATACAAGAAGAAAACATGAATATAGTTACGGTAATATTTAAAAATAATAAATTTGCCTATAACGCTCTTTGAAATTATTCCGATCATAACACAAGGAATATATAACAGAGCAATAAAACTCTGGGCCTTTACATCAATGTAAAATTACTGGGATCAATACCTTTACTTGTGTTGCGGCCGACAAATTCCTTTCGCATGCCTACTGTACAAAAAATACCATGCTTAACAAAGGAGTTACACAATGAAGAAAACAATAGTAATGGTTTTATCATTTCTTTCCATCAGTTCATTATCTGCTCTTAGCATCGGAATAATTGGTACTAATGGTCGCGCAGGTCTTGAGAATGTATTGCAAGGTAATGGACACAATATCACTCAAGTCGCAAACACATCTAGCGATCTAGCTGATCTTGATGCTCTTTTTTTACTGCGAACAAATGGAGATAGTAACGTTAGAGATTTTGTATTCGGCGGAGGTCTACTTGTCACAGAATGGACAGGTGCTGACTGGGCGATCAATACGGGAAATCTTTTGAATGCTTCGATTTATGGCGGTGGATTCAAAGGAAACGATTTAGCTGTTACCTTCACTCCAGAGGGAGATTTTTTAGCCGAAGGAATTGGAGATAGTTATTCCGCAAACGGAGCAACACAATTTTTCCGCGATTTTAACTCAACTGGCCCAGAGGTCGATGTTTTGGCGACGCGTCCTGGTGGTGCAGCGGCTATCGTTGGAGGCGCTGCGGATCAAGGATACGTTCTCGCAATTGCCTATGATTGGGGAGATTACGGAGGTATTGGTCGTAGTCCAGGAACAAATCAACTCATATTAAATGCTCTAAATGCTCCTCGTAATAGCCAAGCTAACGTACCAGAACCTAGCTCTATCCTGCTGTTATCTATCGCTGTTCTTGTTGTTTTAGGATATTCTCGAAAAAGAAATTAGTTGTATGCACTCTTTTTGTTTTGGCCTTACTTAATAAAATAGTTGCAACAGTGTTTGAATATTGAGGTCACATCGTTCTACGACGATGTTTTGCGGTTGATTCGCGTAAATGTGTATTCACCTGTTCTTTTACGTCCTATGCGCAAGTTATTTTTTACAAGCTCTCGAACTAACCCAAGTTGGAACCCTGAATCCGCAGGCAACGTAACTCGCTGTAAAGTGGGAAATCGTTCAAACCAGTCAACGGGTATTTTGCGGTAAGATTCGTATGCGGATAGGTCTACTGTTTTTATTTTGGGTAAGTGCATATTGATTTTCATTTTGTCGTCTTGTTGGTAAAGTTGCGTGATCTTTAGGTGTCGTGTTATGGCTAACAATTTGCCTATTTCTGTATTTTTATAATCACATATGTCTCTATCTATGATTTCGCAAGCGACATTGTTGCAATTAAAGCTACAGTTGCGAAAACTAGGATACGCTCCCTTTTCTATATTCTCCACATAGTGCAATTTACCGCGAAAAGAACAGTTATCAAAAACACAATCATCGAGGCACTGTGGACCTTCCAAGTAAAAAGTGCAACCGCGGTACTCGGTATGCGGCTCTACGGCGCGTAACGTTTTACTTTTTATTACGCGCATATGCCCTTCTCGTGGATGAATCTCTTCGCCCAGTTCGACAAATTCATCTATGTTAATTTCACCTTTTTTTAGTTGGTCAACTAGGGTTTTTATGTCAACAAGTTCGTTTCCCCAGGAGGGAGCTTGTAACTCTACAAGGCGAAATGCACGTTCTTCTATGTCGTCTACGATAGCACGGGCTCTTTCTGCGTGCTTATGATGAAAAGTGGAAAGTAGTAGCGTTTCTTTTTCTTTTACCTTCGCGGTAATCAATTTCTTTTTGTATTCCGATGTTTTGCTCATGGTTTTACCTCCTGCGCTGCGGGTGCACTGTTAGTTGCTCGATGATTGAAATTTGTGTCAGACTCAGTTACTTGTAATTTTGTTCGATCTTTTGTATTACATTTTACGCTATGGTATCCTGAGGATTTTTATGGACAATAGCCCACGATAACATGGCCGCAAATATAAAAATACACAATTTCTCTAAAGCGTGAAAACTCCCCGACCAGTCGAGAGAAAGACTAAAAAAAGCGGGTCCTATGGCACTACCAAACACCATCATCGAGCCAGCAAAACCGCTGATACTTCCCAAATGCCCCAATCCATAAAAACGTGGCCAGGTAACGCTAATCAGTAAGATAAAAATTCCCCCACTAAAACCAGAGCTAACAATTAGTAGTCCATAACCCCAAGGTTGTCCAAGATAGAGAAGGCTTACGAGAATCATGATAAAACTAATGAGCATTGTAACTAGTAGATGTTTAAGACGTAAATAATCACTGATCCAGCTCGCAATAAAATTGACGGTCATCGAAATAATGGAAATAGGTAAAAATATAGTAAAAGCTTGTTTGGGATCGCGTCCTGATTCGGCAAAAAATACCGTAATATGAAATGTTACGGCAGTGAATAAAAAGGAGTACAGACAAAGACTTATTGCGTACAGCCAAAATACAGAGTCTTTGTAAACCTCATGTAATGTCCATGATTTTTTTTCTATACGCGAAAATTGCTCCTTCTCAAATTTTTGACCATCCGGTATAAGGCCGCAGCTTTGAGGGGTGTTGCGATTAAAAATAGCAGAAACGATCGTAAAACCGATGCCAATAAATGCCGCTAAAATTATCCATGTTCCGCGCCAAGTAAACTCTTCAATAAGAACGGAAAGTATTAACGGCGAAGAAGAAAAAAGAAGAGAGGTAAAAATGCTTTTTATACCATTTGCGAAGCCACGTTTATAGTGAAACCAAGCTTGTATCATATTGCGTGACGCCATCGTGAGTACACCTTGTCCTGACAATCGCAAGAACAAAAATCCACAAAAGATAGCAAAGAAGATGCACCATTTGGCGGGCACAAAAAATAGTATGTTGTGTATTGTCAAGCCAATGCGGTCTATTTGGCTAAGCGTTAGCAGGGTAAATCCGAGAACAAGGCTCGCGAGGCAGATGACAGTACGTGCCCCCCAGCGATCATAGAAAAAACCCATTTTGGTCAATAGTAGCGCACTACCTATTGTCCCGAACATATATGCTAGACTTAGCTCTGTTCTTGAAATTTGTAAAGCCTCGATTAACGGGTCTGTAAAGGCAGACACGCCGATTGTTTGTCCGGGAATACTCATTAGGATTCCCAATGTTCCAAAACCGACGATCGCCCATCCATAAAAAAAAGGACTATTTTTCACGGGAAAAGGCCAGTTACCGTTTTGTAAAAGTTGTTGATATTTTTGCATGACGCTCTTCTATAGTTGTAGTTTTTCATCTATGTATGGTGACATCTGAACAATAGGCAGCGCTGTTCAAATTTTCTATTCTAGCGAATATTTACAAGTTCTATTCCGTAAAGGCTTTTATCTTAGCCTATGCTAGGTAAAAACACACCTAGAATTTTATTTTATCGTTTTACCTTCAATTCTAAATTGTCAAGGTTAACCCGAGCAACTATTTTCACTTTTCCTCAATAGATTCCACGCCAAAAGTTTTTCAGTCTATACTCTAATATATAATATACACCATACCCTAGAGCCTTAAACAACATCTACATAATTCGTAAGAGTATATTTATATATACTGCTTTTAGTGTTTGCGAATTGTTTTTTTGTGTATTTTTTATGCTTTTTCGCATAGAATATTTTCAGGCTTTGATTTCGTTAAAGAAGTTGTAGAGATATAAACAACATGAACATGGAAATGAAAATGTTAGTTTTTAAGTGTGAGAAGTTTCGTTAAAACTTTTGAGGTATTGCATATGAACAAAAAACTACTCTACTTTTTTATATTGCTACTCTCTGCACCTGTCTGGTGTGAAAGTATATCGTTTACCGCGCGTTATATACAAGTTGACGATATGGGTCTTGGGTATCAGAACGGCGAAGATGTGAATTTTGAAGTAACTTTTAATCCTAATGAAATTATAGACAGTGATGTTCGTCAAGGCGCTGGTAATTTTTTTGATGCTAATGGTACTCTACGAATAACAGGCTCAGATTCTGGTGCTGATAATTTTTTAACAGGGTTTACGATTAGAACAAGTAATACAAGTACAGCCTCTTTTAGTGGTTTCAGTATACAAAGTGATAGTTTGTTTGAAAACACCAATATTGGTTACGCTCAAGCAGTGAGCTTTGTTTATGATTTTGATGGTAGTTTGAATTTAAACCCTGATGACTTAATTGATTTTTTTTCCGCTATTAGTGGGCTTCCCACTATAGGAGTCCCTCAATTCAGACTTACTTTCGGTGATGATTTACTCGACCTCATTGAACCAAGTGAAGCTCAGGGAGCCCAAGGAATTACGTTTGTTAATTCAGGTCCCATTCCTGAGCCTAGTACTTATTTTATCTTCATACTGGGGTTTTGTATCCTGATTTTTAGGCATGCGAAGTTGAAGTATTTTCCACCTAAAAGTTTGGCTTTTTCGTAAATTGTGATGATATACCCATTATTGACTTTAACAAAGGATTTAGAATATTATGTTCCAAAAACTAATGATATTTTTACTGATGTTGACAACTCCAAATATTTTTTGTGAAACTATTTTTAGTCTAGATCTAACAGGACAAGAAATTAATCAGAATAATAGTATTAATAAGAAAAATGCTAGCTTTTCTGAAGTTGGTACTTCACTCAGTATAACGCAAACCACACCCGGTTTTATGAATTTAGAGTTATTTGTGGCTTCAGCAGGACAAATAAACCCAACAGAGGACATTACTTTTTCTATCTCATCAACACAAACGCGATCTTCTGCAGGAGATTTAGATATTTTCTATGCATTACTAGATAGTTCCGATATTAGTACCGGAATATTTATTGTTGATGAAGGTAATGTTGCAAACTTTCGTTTAGAAGATATGACAGGTACTACCTTTAATGGTAACAGAAACAATTTCGATGCTCGAAATGACCAAGGGATCTCCGCTCCTCTACACAATTTTGGCGAACAAGGATTACTGGAGTCTACATTTGTATTCTCCGGTGGAGATGTCACTATAAATACGTCATTTAATGGTGTATCCGTTTCTCAATTTACGGTGGCAAACCCTATTGATTTAACGAGTGATTTGAGATTTGTTTTAGGTCTTAACGATATAGGGGAAAATTTTACTGTGGATAATTTATCGATCAATCTATTCACAAACACTGTTCCTGAACCATCTACTTATTTGGCAATTATCGTGGGACTACTCTTTTTTGGACTAAGTCGAAGAAAGAGCCGCAAATAGTTAGTGGCTTTGTCTTTTATTTTACAAACTGAACAGGATGAAAAACCAATTATCCTGTTCAGTTTGTTCATCTAGTCGAAATTTTTTATTCGTCGTTTTAGAAAATCAATTAGCTCTTGAAGTTCTTTGATGTACTCTTCGAGAGCGTTTACTTTTTGATAAAGACTACGCGTTTTTTCTTCGATGTCTAAAAGAGCTTTTTTCTTTTCACGTAGCGATTTATTGGCTTTTTGTAATTCTTTTTCATTTTCGCGAAGTTGTTTTATCTTTCTTTTTAAACTTTCTTCTATATCACGTCGCCTGGCATCACTGGCACTCTGCATTTCTTCCATATAACTGTCTCTCAATGCCTGTGAATTTCGCCGATCTTGAAGTGCTTTCTCTTGCCTTTCTGTCGCGTTAGCAATGTTATCTTTTGCCACTTTTTTCAATTCTTTAGCTTCTCTAAGCCATGCTTTTAGTTTTTTCTTTGCCAAACGAAGTTGTTTTTTTGTTTCTCTTATTTGTTGCTTCGCATTGACTATTTTCTGTTGTATGCTTTTTCTTTCGGCTCTTTTTTGCTCTTCACTAAGACGTACCTGCCACTCATGAGTCAATGGAAATGATTTACTGGCAAAAAGCTGTGGCTTTTTTTCTTGCGAGAACCATGTACTCTGCGAAAAAGAATACACTTTAGATTTGCGATTTCCGCGAATCAATTGAAAAGAAATATTTTCACATAACCACGCATCGTCACCGTCACAACGAAGTAATAAATACTTTATCTTTGAGACAGGGTAGTCAAAAGGTAAAAAAAATACATCGCTACTGCCACTTTCAAAATCGTCTAAAAAGGTGTCCAAAACGTGCTTGTGCGCTTCTTCTCCGTTGATATAGAGGTGCATGTCGTCATCACTTTTCGCTTCTTTAGATAATCCGGTTTGCGTCATGACTTTCAAAATAAAATCATCGCCCTCTATTTGCTGCCAATCGAGAATCGGAAAAAGTTCATGTGTTGTGGCGTTTATCTCTTTTTGATCCGCTTTGTCTGTAGAAAACCACTTATGGACTTTAAAATCGTACGTTTTGACAGCCTCGCCGCGAATGAACTGAAAAGAAATATTTTCACATAACCACGCGTCTCCTCCTCGAAAGCGCAGCAGAATGTTGTGAACTTTGGACATCGGATAATCAAAGCGAAAAGTAAATACATCGGTTGCATTGCTTTCCAAATCATTTTTTTCGGTATCTAATTCTCGTTTGAGGTCTTGATTACCATTGAGAAAAATGTATACTCGGTCATCCGTATCGGCATTTTCTACACCTGAAGTTTTGGTGGTTACTTTTAAAATGAAAGTATTATCTTTCTTTATGGTAGATGCACTACTTTCCCACTCCTGGGCGTTAACAGTGTGAAGCAAAAATAAACAACAAAATACCACTCTTAACCAGCTATTTTGATATTTTCTCATATTTTTACAAGGATTTCCTCGCCTCCGTTTTTAACAAAAAAGGTAAACGTTCTTTTATATTAATTTAATAGGCAAATAGCATGCCGTGGCTGATTCTTAACTTTATGACATAATTTTATGTATGTTTTATCGTACGTTAACAAGACTCTTCATAATCTTGTATTTTAGAAAGGAAATATAATGTCCGAATACATTCGCATTGCAAAATACACTCCAGACGCTTTTGCCGATTTTGACGGTACACAAGTGGTGGTTAGTGATTCTTTTGTTTTGTTCTGGAAACCTCCGTGTGCTTTTGGACAGTGGACACTTTCTCCTTTTGAGGTGGATGGTGTGCACTACAATTGTGCAGAACAATACATGATGGCAGAAAAGGCACGTTTATTCCAAGACGAAAAAAACGAAAAATTGATTATGGAAAGCGATTGTCCTCGTGAGCAAAAAAAGCTAGGAAAGCGCGTTCGCGGATTTAAAGAAAAAACGTGGCTTGAAGAAAGGTTTGCAATCGTTTTTCGAGGTAACATGGCCAAATTTTCACAGAATCTCGATTTAAAACAAGCCCTGTTGGAAACGGAAAATCGAACGTTGGTAGAAGCAAGTCCTCTCGATAAAATATGGGGAATAGGTTTTGCCGCCAATCAGGAAGAAGCATACGACGAGACAAAGTGGAACGGTTTAAACTTGTTGGGAAAGGTTTTGCAAGAGGTTCGTCAAGAACTACAAAGTGATGCGTGAGTAAACTCCGATTCTACGAGACAGACAACTACGGAGGATTGTCGATGCGAAAAGTAAAATCAAAAGTATTGAAAGAACTAGATAGCAATACCACCTATGATGCATGTACTTTTTATTTGAAGGAAGACAAATATTCTATTCAAAAGTCTACTTTTAAGAATTGTAGTTTTCGTAGTAGTGTTACGTTTACAGATGTATCAGATTGTCGTTTTGAAAACTGTGGGTTTTCCGAAAAATTTCGCTTGGATTTGTCCTCCCAAAAGCTACAAAAAATTCCTGATTACGTTTTCGAGATGGCAGAACTACAGGAGTTGTGTTGCAAACACAATGATATTGACGTAGTACCACCGGAAATATCCCAATTAAAAAAATTAACGGTACTCGAACTTGGATTTAACAAAATTACAAGTCTTCCTTTACAAATATCCAAACTAAAGAATCTTAAAAATCTTAGCTTAAGTGGGAACGGTCTAAATACATTTCCTTTAGAAGTTTTACAAATCGAGAATCTTGAAGTGTTGTCTTTATCTCATAATCATATCGACAGCATTCCACAAAATATAGATCAATTACATCTACAATCATTGAATTTGCAGTACAATCGTTTTGAATCTTTTCCTCTTTCTCTGCAAAACTTGCGTCATCTCAAAAAACTATATTTGTCAAACAATGAGATGAGTGAATTGCCTAGCGAAATTGGCAAACTACAAAATCTCGAAATGCTGTATCTAAGTGAAAATCGAATTTCATACTTACCCGAAGAAATGCAGCAACTGCAAAAACTGATAGCCCTAGATCTTAGACGTAACCAGCTTTCATCATTTCCCATAGCAACTTCACACTTGCCAAACTTAAAGAAATATGATTTGAGCCGTAATAAAATTAAACAACTTCCACAGCAACTCCAATTACCTAAGTTACGTTCACTTGAGTTATTTGACAATGAGGTAAAAGATATTTCGGTTATTTTGAATGAACTTATAAATCTCCAAGAACTCGGGTTAGGTATGAATAAATTAAGTACGCTTAGTGACCAAATAGGTAATCTAAGACAACTACGATTTTTGGACTTGTCTCGTAACAAGCTACGTAAAATACCGGCAAAGATCGGTCAATTACGACTCTTACAAACGCTAGAGCTACAAAATAATAAGCTCCGTGAGTTGCCTCCCCAAGTAGGACAGTTACAACATTTAAAAAAACTAGAACTACAACACAACAAACTCAATGAACTGCCCAGCGAAATCGGTCAGTTGCAGAGCTTAGAAGTATTAGACGCGAAGAACAATAATTTACAAATGCTACCTTCCTCTATAGGAAAATTGATGCATTTAGATCGACTAGAGCTCGAGAAAAACAGTCTATGCGAATTACCGCCAGAAATAGGAAAAATGCAAAACCTCCGCATTTTGCGTTTAGACGACAATCTCATTAAAGAATTACCAGATTCCATAGGGTACTTGTCCAATTTAGGGCTTTTCACATTGCGACGAAATCAAATACAAAAACTACCAGAGAGCATAACCATGTTACATAAACTACAATATTTGTCCTTACAAGAAAATCCTATCAGAGAATATCCAGATGCGATTCGTAGCATTATTAACCTGTAAAATGTACTGCCCTCCTAATAATCATCTCGAAAAATAGAAGTTTTACAATGCTATAGCTAATGTTGATTAGATTGGAACATTAATTGCTTCGAAACATGTTAGTGAGACACCTTAACACATATGACTTAATGTTGAGTATAGGAGTTCTGAGATGTTTATGCGAATTACTCTAATCGCGCTTGTTGTGTGTATGACACCTTTGTATGCAATTCGTCCTGGGCAGACGAAGAAGTACCGCGTATGGGAAGGAAAGACCGACAGGCACTATACATCCCAAAATGGGTTACGTGCCTTTTCCATCTGGGTTGGGGACGACCAGACGGTTGTGGAAGCGCAGTGGCATGAAGAAGTCCGAGGTGGTCACAAATGGGTATTGCGCGGAAAAGCAATCATCAGTGGTAAAAATAGACGTTCTTCCCGGACAGTTTATTTGCGTCCAACAGAAAAATTTCGTCTTACTGTAAAGGGAATGCGCTCATCGCGCGGTAAACAAAAGATTTGTTACTATTGGGTTCGGTGCATCAATAACCCTTCACCGGGCGTTCAGATGTACAATAGCAAATATTTTACAGATATTGGAACATGGTTTAAAGCAGGACCTTATCAGTATTGGTACTGGGGAGGATGCTCTACATGGGTGATGGTCAATCCCATTGATAAACAAATTTTCTTGTTTGATGGTTATGTGAGCAAAGCAACAATTGGTAGAACACGTAACTTTGATTATACAAAAGTGCAGCGCAAACGTGTGGTGCGTCTGGTAAACGTATTGCGTCACTTTATTCGACGTGGTTTCAAATTGGAATGCATTTTAACCTCTCATAAATATGGCAATCATCTAGGGGATATTCCGTATATTTTAGGTGGGATAAAAGCGACCGCCGATCGCGATTTTATGCGAACAGGAATGGCTCTTACTGGC
The DNA here is from genome assembly GCF_009002475.1 of Candidatus Uabimicrobium amorphum. Taxonomy (GTDB): domain Bacteria; phylum Planctomycetota; class Uabimicrobiia; order Uabimicrobiales; family Uabimicrobiaceae; genus Uabimicrobium; species Uabimicrobium amorphum. Next base: position 3,963,740 of record NZ_AP019860.1, on the reverse strand, counting down.
AAAGCGCAAAAGGAGAAAGTTTCTGTTATTATGTGTCGTGAGGCTTATGAGGATCCTTATTATGGTAAGCCGGGCTATGATAGCAATTATTTCAAACCGCCTCGCGATGATATCTTTATCCCGACCTTTTACAATGTTCATCATATCCACAGGTACTTTACCAAAATTAATGGTAGTGGCTTTTCTGTTGCGGCAAAGACCCATCGCTTTGGTAATTTTGTTATTGATATGTACGTTTGGGATCATGGAATGATGGGGGACGGCGATATCTTAGAATTTGGAGATTTGCGAACAATAGCATACCGAATTACCCGTGTCAACGGTAAGAAAGCTGCAAGTGTGTTTTTCACCTCTGGTTTTTGTGAAGATAGACATTTCTTTCTTGGTTTTAGTCGGCAGAAAATTCGTTGCCACCATGTTATTATGGCGTGGAGCGGTCATGAAATAAACGCAGAAGCAGCAAAAATAATTGAGCTGTTGGACAATAGCCCTGTAAAATACAATTATCTTTTTGCCAACCTCACGGATAATAAATCAAATCCCGGAGGAATGAAAGATGAGAACGCGGAAGTTGTTGATATGTTTGGTATGTTGCTGGAAAAAGGTGTGATCGAAAATTACCCAGGGGTGATTACTCCGCGCATAAAATGGAAAGGGAAAGAGCGTCTAATACGCTTGGGAGCTTTTTCGAATAGAATCGGCGTTGATTAAACATTTTTTAAAATTCATTCATGAGCAAAAATCTTTTTTATCGGTAAAAATAAATGAAACGACAAGAAAAATATACAATATGGCATTATTTGGCTCTTTTTTCTTTACTACTTTTACTACAGTCTACGTTGTTTTCGTCAAGAGCCACGAAAGAAATCTCTTACAAAGAATTTCGCGATTATCTCGCAGCGGGTAGAATGGAAAGTGTCGTACTTTCCACAAATAGTATTGTTGGAAAATTAAAGGATTCTCCCAAAGAGCAGAAGACCGATTTGACACAACCAAGCACACAAAGCGACTCTAAAACTAACCGTATGAAAGACAAGTCGCAAAAAATAGAGAAAAAGGTCGTGCGTTATTTTCGCGTAGTTCGCTTAGAAGACAAGAAACTCATTGAAGATTTGCAGGCGGCCAAAGTGGATTATCGAGGGCGTATCGAATCTAATTTTCTATCGAATTTCTTTTTCAATTGGGTTTTACCCATAGGATTTATGATACTTATATGGACGTTTATTTTTCGACGTTTTAGTGCGACGCAAAATCAATTTCTCAATCTCGGTAAAAACAAAGCGAAAATTCAAGCGGAAAATCTCAAAAGCCAGATTACCTTCAAGGAGGTAGCCGGGATTGATGAGGCCGTGGAAGAGGTACAGGAAATAGTCGATTTTCTCAAAAATCCCGATAAATACACGCGATTGGGAGGAAAGCTTCCCAAAGGGATTCTTCTCGTTGGTCCTCCAGGAACGGGAAAAACCTTGTTGGCAAAAGCTGTTGCCGGAGAGGCGGAAGTTCCTTTTTTTAACATCAGTGGCTCAGATTTCATCGAAATGTTTGTGGGAGTAGGAGCGGCAAGAGTTCGTGACCTGTTTAAAGAAGCCAAACAAAAATCACCGTGTATTATCTTTATCGATGAAATAGATGCGATTGGTAAAAGTCGTTCGCGACATTCCGTATCCGGGGGATACGATGAACGAGAAAATACTCTCAATCAACTACTCGTTGAAATGGATGGATTTCAGTCTGGCTCGAATGTAATTATCATGGGCGCGACAAATCGTCCCGACTTACTGGATAAGGCACTTTTACGTCCGGGTCGCTTTGATCGGCAAGTCCTAGTTGATAAACCTGATTTAAATGGTCGCATCGATATCTTTAAGGTACATTGCCACAATATCGTTCTTGCCGATGATGTCGACTTTCATAATTTAGCCGCGCAGACTCCAGGATTTGCTGGTGCCGACATTGCCAACGTTGCCAATGAAGCGGCCTTGCTCGCGTCGCGTAAAAATAAAGACCAGGTAAGCAAACAAGATTTTGAAAATGCCATTGAACGAGTCGTTGCTGGACTTGAGAAGAAAAGTAAATTGATCAATGCCAAAGAACGCAAAATAGTGGCTTATCACGAGTCTGGGCATGCCATTGTTGGTTATTTCACTCCTGGAGCAGATGAGGTACAAAAAGTTTCCATCGTACCACGGGGGTTTGGTGCACTAGGATACACATTACAAATGCCTCTTGAAGATCGTTATTTAATGGGGAAAGAAGAACTACTAGGTAAAATTAAAGGGCTACTAGGGGGAAGAGCTGCGGAGGAAATTATTTTTAGTGATATTTCCACAGGAGCTTCTAACGATTTGGAAAGAGTTGCACAAATTGCGCGTAACATGATTACCGTATATGGTATGAGCCAAAATTTACCGAATTTTTCCCTAGTCAATAAAGGAACACCTGGTTTTCTCGGGCAGGATAACCTCATGTACAAATGCTCCGAAAAAATAGAACAAATTGTCGATGAAGAAGTACTGGAAATGATTCAACATTGTTATGAGGATGCAAAAAACATCCTCATCGAAAAGAAACCCCTACTCGAAGAAATGGCAAACGCTCTTTTACAAAAAGAAGTCCTAGAAAAGAACGAAATTGAAGAAATACTTGGAAAAGAAAATAAATCTTAATTGGGTAACGCCATTATAGTTTGTGCGCAACAGCCAATTGCAGTATTTCCCATAAAGATTTGACATGTTCGAGTGTGGTTGCTTCCGCGCCAATAGAGATACGAACCATCCATCTTCCGTCAAGTTTTGCCGGTATTAGATAAGCTTTACCACTTAGGTTAACTCGGTTTACCCAATCCAACGTATGTTTATCTAAATCATCTCCGGCGAGATGTGGCGGGCAGTGGTGGACACAAACGGTTTGCAAAATAACAGGAGCCAAAACTTGCCAATGAGGCATGTTCTCCACTTGTTTTTTTAGCCATTGCGCATTTTCCATATCTCTTCGGAGTCGTTTTTGCAATCCCGTAATCCCCTGATCTCGAATTAAAGCCCACAATTTTAACGCACGAAAACGTCGTCCTAAAGGAATGCCCCAATCGCGATAATTTTTTGCCTCATCATCATGTGCGGTTTGTAAATAACTGGGATTGGTAGACATGACGCGAATGAGATGCTCGGAGTCCTTGATATAAAACAAAGAAGTATCGAAAACAATTCCCAACCACTTATGAGGATTCAACACCAAGGAATCCGCTTGTTCAATGCCTTCCCACATCCAACGACACTCTGGTAGGATCATCGCCGAACCCGCCATGGCAGCGTCCACATGTAACCACAGGTTGTATTGTTGGGCAAGTTTTGCCATTTTCGCAATAGGATCAATGGCCGTGGTACCCGTCGTACCTGTGGTAGCTACAATAGCGCAAGGTTTGAATCCTTGGACCAAATCTTCTTTAATTGTTTTTCGAAGTGATTCGGCATCTAAGGCAAATTGATCGTCGGTTTCAATAAACCGAAGGTTGTGTAGCCCAAATCCAGCTAACAAAGCCGCTTTTTTTACCGAGCTATGGCTTTGGGTAGAGGAGTATACAATCAATGGTGATTTTTCCCCTTGTAAGCCGCTGTGTACTTGACAATGATTCGAAGTTCTCTCACGTGCACAGAGCAAGGCAACCAAGGTGGAGGTGGAGGCCGTGTCTTGAATGACGCCTTGCCACTGCTCCGATAAACCAACCATTTGTCGCATCCAGTCACACATGACTTCTTCCACTTCTGTCAGGGCAGGCATCGATTGCCAATTCAATCCAATACCACCAATTCCCGAACAAATTATGTCGCCTAATATAGAAGATAATGTGGCGTTACCTGGAAAGTAGGCGTAGTAATGGGGATGATTCCAATGAGTAACTCCAGGTAAAACAATATGGTTCAGATCATCTAGGAACGCGGCAAACGATTCGGAATCGCTCGGAGGAGTCGTTGGTAATTTTTCAGCGATGGCACCTGGATCTAACGAAGCCATTACCGGATGCTTTTCCACATTTTCACGGTAATCTGCAATCCAATCAATAATTTGATGACCATATTTTCTAAAATCTTCAGGTGTCATTACTTTTCCCCTTTTATTGAAAGCGACAAATGCAACAAATACACATAGTATACACTAGAAGAGTAAAAATTTTATAAATTTTACGTATCTTTTATGGAAGACCTATTGTAAAAATGTTGTAGAAACAAAAGTTTATGTTTACCAATCACAAGCAAAATAAACAGCGTTTTGTATGAAAAACGCTTATAATTCCACAAAATATTACGAAAAGAAAAGGTTTGTCCGATGAATAAGAAAAGTCTTTTACTTAAAATTCTCGTGCGTATGGTTTTGAGTGTTGTGGTATTTGGTTTGATGCTCTTTTGGCCCGCCGGTACTTTTTCCTATACGGCAGGTTGGATTTATCTTGGTGTTGTGTACAGTTTTATGCTGGTGATGACGAGTTATTTCTTTAAGCACGATCCCGCGCTACTGGAACGGCGCATGCAAATGAAGGAAAAAGAAGCGGAGCAAAAATTATTGATAAAGCTTGCTTCTTTGATTTATCTTTGCGGTTTTTTCCTACCAGGTTTCGATTATCGCTATGGTTGGTCTGAAGTACCAATGGAGTTGATCATTGCCGCTAACGCGGTGGTAATGGTAGGATTGATTATCGTTTTTTGGGTGTTCAAGGCCAATAGCTACGCAGCACGTACGATCGAAGTGTTTGATGGACAAGAACTCGTTTCTACAGGTCCTTACGCCATTGTTCGTCATCCCATGTATACCGGAGTGCAACTCATGTTGCTGGCTACCCCTATTGCCCTAGGTTCTTACTGGATGCTCATTCCTTTTGCACTATCGCCATTGTTTTTCTATTTTCGTATCAAGAATGAAGAAAAAGTGCTGTGCGAGCAACTCGATGGATATTTACAGTACCGTGAAGAGGTACGTTATCGAATGTTTCCATACATTTGGTAGAAATTTAATGATTCGTGGTGAAAACTTGGAGGAAGTTTCGTGAAAAAGCTAATGACTATTTTGTTTACCGTTTGTTCTGTTTCCTTACTGTGCCAAACTTTTGAGGATGACAAACAAGCACAGAGAAAAAAACAAGCAGAGGTCTATTTTCAAAAATCTTTAGAATTGTACTACCACAAAGATCATGCGACAAAATCTTGGAAGGAATTACAAAAAGCCATAGATCTAGTTCAAGATCCACGGTTTTTAGCGCAAAAAGCGAAAATGATGGTGCTGGGATATGGAACAGAGAAAGATGACAAAGGGTATGCACTCCTTGAGCAACAAATAGAATCATTGAAAGCTAATAAAGACGGCTTCTCACTTTATTTTTTAGGTTACCTGTACCATTTTGGAGAGGTTCTTGAACAGGATGTTACAAAAGCGGTGGCTTTCTACAAAAGAGCGATAAAAAAAAATAATAGCTTTGCCATGTATAATTTAGGGGCGATGTACGACGAGGGGCGAGATATTGACTTTGATGAAGAAAAAGCTTTCAAGCTTCTTAAAAAAGCCGCTAAACTAGGACATAGTCCTGCCATGTCTCAATTAGCAATTATCTATGAGTACTACGAGTCTATCGCTGATCCTGAAAAAGCTCGATACTGGCATAAAAAAGCAGCGCATAGTGGTTACATTCCCTCCATATATTTCGTCGCAAAAAAGTTAAAAGATATCGATAAAAAGCTCTTCTTATATCAATTAGGTGTTGCGCGCGGAGATATTGAGTGTGCGGAGTTGTATTTACGAACATGCTATCAGCAGGAATACAAAGAGAAAATTTCTCCAAATCACATCGCAACGCTTTCTAAGTCAGAGAAAGTAACTCATCTGGAAACATTAGCTCTCATCTATGCGTGGCGACAAGACAAAGAAAACGTTAGTACTCATCATGACAAATTAAGTTATGAAGCCAAAGCAAAAGTAAAGCTATTGTTAGAAGGAAATTCACCGAAAACAACGGATTCGATATTGCGTAAGAAATGGAATGAGTTCATAGGCGTCCACATCAATAAATTTCCCAAAGAGAAACGGCAAAAGAAATGGAATGGTATATCCGTTACCCAAAAATGGTCTTCTTTTCCTGATTTGTATGAAATGCAAATGTCACCAGACGGTAATTTTATCGCGATTGCTTCGGAAAGTAGCACTACTCTTGTCTTAGCCACAACAAATGGAGATGTTGTTTGGATGAGAAAACTACATAAAGGGGAAAACACACAAGGAATAGCGGTAACCAGAAATGCAGAGATGATTATCATTTCTAACGGGGCTGGTGTCATGGCATACTCAAAACAGGGCCAACTGTTGTGGTTTCATCAACTAGAAGACGCTCAATGGGATGTTGCCGCTTCTGAATTGGGAGAAAAAATCTATGTCAGCCATGGTTGGGATTTATATTGTTTTAGTGATCAGGGAAAAAAACAGTGGCAGGCAGAGGTCAATGCTCGCGATTATAGTATCTGGGGCGTAGATACTTCACAAAATGGAGAAGTCATACTTCTTTCCACCAATAGCGATGTCATCATCTGCGATAAGAATGGTAAAGAAATCGCATTTTTTGATATTTGTAAGGGAAATAATCTAGGAGTTGTCGACTTAGATCTTGAAGGCGAAACGTTTGCGGCTTCCTACAACAAAAATCAAGCTTATATTGGATTATATAGTGTTGAAAAAGGCAAGTTGTGGGAGACGAAAGTTGATACTGGTGTTCACTGTGCCTTTGTACAAAGAAATCTAATTGTTTCGACAAGTCGAGACGGCAATATTAGCGTACTGGATTTACAAGGGAATGTTTTAAAGTCTTTTTGGACGTATGTCATCTACACCCTCACAGCACCTTATGACAGAAAGATTTTTGCTGTGGCAGGAGATTCTGTTCATTTGTATTCCATTGCTCCATCAGATAAATAACGGCGCTAAGTAAGGTAATGTTTGTCAGAGGAGATATGTTTATTTGCGCAATTCTTGTACTTTCTGCCAATGATAATTGGCTTCTCGGGGGCGATTTAGGTTTTTATAACAAAGATGTAATCCATAATGAGGTTGCCACATATCGGGAAAAATGGAAATCGCTTTTTTGAAATCTTTGATGGCGCGTTTGTACTTTTGGGCTTGTGCATGAAGAGCACCTCTATTTGTGTATGCACCGGAATAATTTGGACTTAATTGGATAGATTTATTGTAGTCTGCTAGGGCCAATGAATTTTGTTGTAAATCTTTGTATAGAGTTCCCCTGTTGTGATAGAGATCTGCATCATTAGGATTTAGCTGTAGCGCAGCATTAAAGTCACGCATCGCCAATGGATACTTTTTTATTTGGGCATATAGAATCCCGCGATTTCTATATGCTTTCAAATATCTCGGATTTATTTCTATCGCTTTGTTATAGTCCTGTAGTGCTAAATCATATTTCTTTAGTTTACAATAAAGAAGTCCACGATTATTATAAGCTCTGGAATACCTCGGATTTATTTCAAAAATTTCGCGATAGTCTTCTAATGCAAATTGATATTTACCCAGTGCTTCGTAAAGTAAGGCGCGATTATTGTAGATATCTGGACTAGCTGCGTTTAAGCTGATGGCCTTGTTAAAATCGGACATCGCTAAATTGTATTTTTTTAAATCGCGATAAAGAAGACCACGGTTATTGTAAGCTTTTGTATATTGATCATTATGCCTTATGGCCGCATTAAAGTTCTCTAACGATCGCTTGTACTGCCGCATTTCGTGATATATATTTCCCAGGTTGTTGTAAGCACTAAAAGACTCCGCGTCAACCTCAATGGCTTTCTTCAAATAAGAAATCGCTTTTTTCCGTTCTCCCAGTTCGCGATAAAGGTTGCCGTGGTTGTTGTAAGCATTCGCATACTTAGGATTAATTTTTTCCGCTTTTTCGAAATCTGCTAAGGCCTTCTGATACTGTTTTAACTCTTGGTAAGTAAGGGCTCGATTGTTATATGTTGTACTATCTAGAGGATCAATTGAGAGAGCTTGTGCAAACGACTCCAACGCTTTTTGATATTGTTTAATCTCTCGGTAACGATTACCTAAATTTGCGTAAGCCGTCGCACTTTGGGGATGTTGTTTGATTTGTTTTCGATAATATTCAATACTTTTTTGTGTATCACCACTTTGGGCACTCACATACCCCTTGATAAAGTTCCAGTTTTGGTTTTCTCCGTATTTTTCGAGGTCTTGAAATATTTCAGAAAACAACATCGCAAACTTCTTATCTCTTTGCAAAATTTCGTATTTCTCCATCGAGTAATTTAAGATGGACATTACTTTATTGAGAGCCAGTTTTGAGTTATTTTTTTCCTGCTTCATTTCAACGACAGCTTGTTTCATTTTTTCTATTGCGTGCTCCATTTTTGCGGCTGCCTGTTGGGCGTTTGTTTTTGCCTTTTCCGCCGAAGTCCACGCGGAAAAAATAACCATCAGAGAAAGAACCAGAACCACAAAAATAGCCATGAGGCTACCACAGATTACTTTATGTCTGACAACAAAGTTTTTGACCACATCCCAAGATGTATATTTTTTGGCTATGATAGGACGATGCCCTTGAAAGTTTTTGAATTCTTTTGCGAGCACTTTAAAATCGTTGTATCTTTTTTGTGGTTTCTTGCTCAAACATTTTAGACAAATAGCCTCTAAATAAGGTGAAATATCTGGATTGAGTTGTCGCGGAGGAATGGGGAAGTTATCCATGATTTGGCAGATAATATTAATTTCTGTTTCTCCTTGAAAAACAGAACGATATGTCAATCCTTCGTACAAGCTTGCTCCTAAAGAATAAATATCGCTTTGATAGGTAGCTTTCCCATCTACCTGTTCTGGGGCCATGTAAGCCACTGTCCCCAACATTTGCCCTGAACGAGAGAGTTTTTTGGTTTTATCGGATATTTTTGCCAATCCAAAGTCCATGATTTTTGCCGTACCGTCTTGAGAAATCATGATGTTACTTGGTTTTATATCACGATGGATGATATTATTCTGGTGAGCGTAGTGTAGCGCTTCACACAAGTAAATCATTATATTGACAAGTTTGCCAGCTTTTATGTTACGGTTTTTAATCAAGTCGGAAAGAGTACTGCCTTCAATATATTCCATGGTAAAATGCGGACGTGGCGCAGTGCCATATTCATAAAAGCGTACAATATTTGGATGATTTAACTTGGCAATAGCACTTATTTCCATCAAGAAACGTTCGATATATTCTGGTTCTTCGCAGAGAATTACTTTGAGCGCAACTAAAGATTTCCGTTTTGTATCGTAAGCTTTATAAACTACTCCCATACCACCACGACCTAATTCACCAAGTAGTTGGTATCTACCAAACATGGGATATTGATTTGCCATTGTTTTTTCCTTTAGCGATACGGTTGAATGAAGACTGTTTCGTTGATGAATCAATTACATCTTTTACAGTTTTCATTGTAATAGATGGCCTATTTTATAAGAAGAAAAATCCACTGTGAATCTGTTGATTTGATCGAACAATTTACATAAAATGTTGAAAGAACTGTGTCGTTATAGTCGTTGATTCTATGGAGTAGATACTTGATATGAAGGTAAAATCTAAATCGTTAACTGCAATAGAAAATAATACATCCTATTATGGGTGTGCTTTTTTTTGGATGAAGACGCGAAGTATAAAGTACAAAATTGCACTTTCGATAATTGTAGTTTTCGTAGTGATGTAACTTTTACAAAAATACAAAAAAGCTATTTTGTAAACTGCAATTTTTCCAAAAAATTTTGCCTAGATTTAAGTGAACAAGAGTTGGAAATAGCAACACAACACTTAGAAGGCATCGCAAAATTATCTTCTCTTACTCATCTAGATTTAAGTCGTACGCACATAACAGAATTGCCACCGGCGATTCAACATCTCGTATCCCTTACTCACCTGAATTTACCGCAAACAAAAATAAAAAAATTACCAAAGGAAATAGGGCAGCTCTCTTCTCTCACACACCTCAACCTATCCTTTACGAAAATCGTAAAATTGCCCAAAGAAGTGGAGCAACTATCTTCGCTTGTCCATCTAACACTGCGTGGTACAAGAATCAAAAAGATGACAAAAGAAATTCAGCGAATCCCTTCTCTTACTCACTTAGATTGGAGTCATTCAAATTTAATTGAATTTCCAAAAGAAATATTGCAACTTCCGTACCTTGTTCATCTGAACTTAGGATATTCAGACATCGCTGAATTACCAAAAGAAATAGGGCAACTTTCTTCTCTTACCTTTTTGAGCCTGAGTAACACTGAAATAACTAAAATTCCCAAGGAAATAGGGCAACTCTCTCTCCTTACTCATTTATGCTTAAGGGGGACAAGTATTACGAAGTTACCCAAGGAAATAGGACAGCTCTCTAGTCTGACACATCTGAATTTGGGACGAACGCAAATAACAAAGCTTCCGAAAGAAATAGGGCAGCTCTTTTCTCTAATGGATTTAGATTTAGCAGACACACTAATAACAAAGCTACCAAAAGAAATAGGACAGCTCTCTTCTCTTATTCATTTAAATTTAGGGCGAACGCAAATCGCAAAACTCCCAAAAGAAATGGGAAAACTCACTTCTCTTCGACGTCTAGGGATCGCATTCACCGAAATAAAAACATTTCCAAAAGAAGTAAAAAATTTATCATCACTTGAAATCTACAGGTTGATGGGTTCTTAAGTAATATCTATCTAAATGGAAAGAGAAAAAATAATGTGTAGAATAATATGTATTTTATCATTTATCGGATTGGGATTTTCGACGGTAAGTTCCCAACAAATAAAAGAAGAACAAGTTGTTTTTTTCCACGGTAACGTTCGCTTAGCAGGAACATTGGTACTGCCAAAATCGCCAGGACCTCATCCTGCCATAGTGGTTGTTCACGGCTCAGGTGCTTCCGATCGTAGTAACTGGGAAGATCAAACGCGCCACTTCCCGCAACATGGTATTGCGCTTCTAAAATTCGATAAGCGTGGTGTTGGTGATTCTAGTGGTGATTGGCGTTTGGCCACAATGGCAAATCTTGCTGACGACGTGATTTCGGGTGTAAAGTTTTTACAGCGTAGAACAGATATTCGGTCAAATAAGATTGGTGTTTGGGGAGGGAGTCAGGGATGGACCGTGGCATCGCTTGCCGCTGCGCGTAGTAAAGGTTCTATCGCTTTTGCCGTTGTTATTTCAGGTGACCCTAAAGGCTTGTGGGAACAAGAAAAATATCGCATCCGCGTCGCTCTCGCCCAAGATAAAGTTGCGAAAGAAACTTCTACTCGTGTGGAACATCTGATGAATTTGATGCAAACGTATTTTGCGACAGGTAAAAATTACGGAGCTTTAAAGGAATGTGCCCAATCTCCGCAATACAAAAAACACCTTCACTATGTGGTTCGTGGAGGTGTGATTCCTCCCGAAAATCACCCATTAGTGACATACTGGAAACTAAACTTTTCTTATAAGCCACTGAGTATTATACCGCAAATTCATTGTCCCATTTTATCTCTATGGGGGGACAAAGATTCGTTGGTCAACGCTCATGATGCGGAAGAAGTTGCAGGAAAAGCGTTTCGTGAAAGTAACCACGCTAATTATACTAGTAAAGTAATCTCAAATGCAGATCATGGTCTTTATTATCGTAAACAATCAGGAATCGGCTGGGCCAAAGATCGTAGCAAGTTTGCCCCTGGGGCTATGGAATATATGACTTCGTGGGTCCTTAATGAAATCAATAAAGAATAAATAAATCTTCGGTAAATTTATTTAACAAAACGCATCTTTTTTTGCCCTGCGTCATTTTAATGTTTGTTCTACAGTTAAAAAAATATGAATATATTTGACTAAATATATTTTTATTGTAGAGTATATTGACTTTTTCATATTAAGAATGTATAATATGATAAAATAATCACTTTAAGATGTGTGTGGCTCTGCCCACGTGTACTCACAACTTGACTTATTAGAGGAGATCAATATGAGAAAAATCATCTTTGTAAGCCTTTGTTGTATGTGTTTTCTGGCGTGTGCTATACCAATTAATGACAATTCTGACACATATTTAGATCAAACGTACATGAAGCCCGAACCTATTTACGAATTAGACCCGTATCACCCACACAGGTAATTTTTCCGAAAAAAGCAACGGGAAAAAGGCAAAACAGTTTGACAAACGGATAAGGTAGTTCGTTTGTCAAACTGGATAATATGAGTCAACAACAACTATTCGCCTTCGAATAGTCCTTGGAAAAATTAGACAGGATTAACAGGATGGATAGGAATGGAGTAAACGAAGCGGTGATCAATCATGCTCAACTTTTTTTCGTAGGTAGTCATTTGTAAGGTGTTTTACTACATCAAAAGAATCGGCTTGCATTTTCTTTAGGCATTACCTTCCTCAATCCAAAAAATACAATACCTAACAACATAATAATGAATGTCCCTGGCTCTGGCACAGCCTTTTTTCAACGAAGCACACAAACGGACTTTCGATCACAGGTAAAGTGTGAATTATTTAAGATATCATATCAATCTTGAGTTTCACTTATCAAATACAGACTATTCTTTATGACATAAAAGTATGATAAAATTGATTATATAGTCAGTCTGACACCTTTTTTCGAAAGTGATTTATGGATATGAAACTCTTACACAATAAATACAAAATTGAAAAAGTGCTTGGACAAGGTGGAATGGGACGTGTGTACTTGGCAACAGATGTCCATTTTCATCATCAAGTGGCCGTAAAAGAATGCCTAACGGATAGCAACAATACAAAAATGATGCGACGTATAAAGCGCGAATATCAATTTTTAAGTAGTATACAACATCCGAATATTGTCAAAGGATTGGATTTTTTTACCGCTCATAATCGTCATTTTATTGTCATGGAGTACGTTGAAGGAATTACCCTACAAGATTTTATTATCGAGTACGAACAGAGCATTTCTATAGAAAAGCAATTGGAGATCGCCAAGCAGATATGCAGCGCCGTTGCGACATTAAACGACCAAGGAATTATTCATCGCGATTTAAAACCCTCCAATATTATTTTAGTCGGGGAAGAGTACACACCAAAAATACTAGATCTTGGTATTGCAAAAGCGGTGAACCACGAATTGTCAACGCTGACACAAACGGGAGGAATTGTGGGGACCGCTTGTTATATGAGCCCTGAACAAGCAAAAGGACGTGTGAAAAAAAACACCGATGTATTTAGCCTGGGTGTGGTGTTTTACCAGTTTTTTAGTTGGATGCCAAATTCGCCTTTTTATGCAGGTCACAGTTATTCGAGCATGGTAAAAGTCATCGAACAGCAGTTGCCTCCTTTAGAAAAGATTGTAGAAAAAACACCGGAAATTCTACAGATATCGAATGTTCTTGAACGTGCATTACAAAAAAATCATCTAACACGCCTTTCATCTGTACAAAAGTTGTTGGAACAACTGCAAAATATCGACACGCCTTTATGGTTGATATACAGCCAAAAAGCTTGGCGAAAAGCCATACAATACAAGCACGTTGTCGCGATGTTGTGTGTATGTCTGTCACTGTTTGTGAGCTATGTGTTTCTGTCATCAGATAACGAAAAAATACGCAACAGGGTAGAGACTTATATGAATAGGGGGCTTGCGGAATACGCTGATCAGCGTTATGTAAAAGCGATTGATTACTACAATAAAGTGATTGAGCTACAACCAAATCACCCTACAGTATATCACGATCGTGGAATTGCGTACTTGGATAGCAATAAATCATTGTTGGCATTGAAAGATTTCCAAAAAGCGTTAAAAATAAATCCCAAGCATGCGAACACACATTACTGTATGGGAATTTTGCACAATAATAAGTTGCAATATAATCAAGCGATTGGTTACTTCAATCGGGCGATTGAACTAGATGCAAAGTACGATGCCGCGTATTGTAACAGAGGTTTTAGTCATAATAAACTTGGACAAGCAGAGCTGGCAATTCGCGATTATACACAAGCAATAAAAGTCAATCCTCGTTCCCCAGATGCTTACACCAACAGAGGTGCAATTTATTCGCGTTTAAATCGTTATGATTTGGCACTTCAAGATCTTGACAACGCATTGCGTATCAATCCAAAAGATGTGGAGGCGTACTTCAATCGTGGCTCTTTATATTTCAAAATGCAGAACTGGCAAAAATCGCTGAGTGATTTTAATACCGCGATTGCTTTGCGCCCTGAGTATGCCGAAGCGTATCATAGCCGTGGTATTGTTTATGCTACATTGAGGCAAGACCAACAAGCATTTGCTGACTTTGCAAAAACCATTGCTTTACAACCGCGACATGCCAATGTTCACTATAGCACAGGTATACTTTATGCACAGCAGAGACAATACACAAAAGCGATCGAGTTTTATCTACTGGCAATCAAATATGACCCCATGGATGCAGGATCTCACTACAATTGTGGAAATAGTTATCGCGCCCTAAGAAAATTTTCATCAGCAATAGAGCATTATAGTAAAGCGATTCAAATACGTACGAATTATCCTGAAGCGTATGGAAATAGAGGTCTAGTTTATCGGCATCTGGGAAAATTTCAAGAGGCCATTCATGATTTTCAAAAAGTGATTGAATTAGATCCTGCGAATGCCGCTACAGCTCAAAAGTGGATTAGACAGACTCGATATTTGCAACAAACTAAGAAATAAGAAAGCTACCGTACAAACATGTACAGTTCATCGTTTGCAAAGATCGCAGCAATTTACAAAAAGGCTACAGGAAATAATAGGTGAAAAATGACTAAATTATCTGAAATATTAGATTCCATCGTCGAAGTTAACAAACGTAAACCAAGAGAATCCTTTTATTCTTACATCTATAAGAATCATTCCTCTTGATATTTTTTTAAATCGGTCATCATTTCTACTACTGTATATCGATCTTTGATAGAGGCAGCCATTGCTTTTTCTACAATACAGACGACTTTATTGTTAATGTTAGGATTCCTCTCTCTTAGAGGAATGTAATCGTTTTGCTTTTTCGATGTCAAAATTTGCGAAAGATTTGATGCCAAAAACGGAGAAAATCCTTTTGACAAAAGCACATATAGGGAAATACCTAGCGCATATACATCACTAGAAGGGGTACGAGTTCCTTCCTTCATGGATTCTAGAGCTAGATATTGAATATTCGAATAGATATTTCTTTGATTTCCTTGGTTTATGATGTTATATACATCGTATTCAAAAAAACCCGCTAACTTTACAATGTTGCCAGAGGTAATTAGTATATTATCAACAGAAATATCTTTATGTATTACTTTCTGTTTATGAGCATACTCCAATGCTTCTAAAACAGAAATTGCAACTTTTAATATCTGTTCTGTTGTTAAATATCTTTTCGAAATCATGTCTATAAGTGATGAACCTTCGAAAAATTCGGTTACGATGTAATAGCGCCCGTTATGCAGGCCATGATCTTTAATTTGAATAATGTTTTCATGTTTCAATTTTGCGATATTCACTTTTTTTAGTGTGGAATATTTTTTGTCGCTAATAGTTTTTTCGCTAAATCTCAACATTACTTTTTGGTTATCACACAAATCCTTAGCACTATAAACGCGCACCTCTATTTCTTCCTTGAGATATCTCTCAATTTGATAACGATTAGCAATAATAGGTTTGTCCATATTTTATACCTCAAAAAGTTTGGGGCGTCAGTGTCAATAAGAATCGAGTTTTTCAAATTTTGAGTTTGTTAGGTATCCCAATTTAAAACCGCTTTGAGTCCAAAATGATCGGATGGAAAAACAGCTGGATATTCAGAAGAAACAGGTTTTGTTCCTAATAATTCAATGGTTTTTGGTTTCCATCTGAGGCTAGAAGTTCTATTTAGAATTCTATCAAATCGCACTTGCTTTTTCTTTCCTTTTATTTTCAACCTCATCAAATTAATGTCTGTATCTTCCGTAAATCCTGGCTGATTAGGATGTAATATAGACCAAATGTCTTGATATTCATTTTCAATATTTTTGTTTTCCTCCCAAGAACTACTTGAACAAAAGCTTATTGAACGTAGCTAAAATAGAATATCATTTTTAGGAAATAGAGGAAAACGATTACTCTCATTTATACCTATAAATAAAAAAATCAAAAATATATCAAAAAAATTAGATACGCGAAAAAAAAGTTTCCAAACATTATGTAGAGTAAGTCTACAGCGATAATTTTTTTGAGCGATACTATTCCTGCGGATCACAGGAATGAATCCGAATAGAAGGTGACAGATTTACCAAAAATGAAAGTAAATATACGTGCTTTTAGATCCGCTAGGGAATGACACTAGTAGCAAAATAGTATCAAGGAATACGGCGGATGATATTTATCCACTAAATCAAATTTTATAGAGGTCAACCAATGAAAAACTTATTATTGATTTTTGTAGTAATGCTGAGTTCCTTGGTTTTTTGTCAAAGTGAATTCGAGCAAACTTATTTCCAAGGAAAATGGAAGCCAAGTAATGAAGCGATAAAGAACACTTATGCTTTAGATGAGATTGGCGATTTTGGAACATTTGTTATTGATGAAGAAGGCAAAAAAATTCGGATACCTGATCTACTATATTCTGTAAAATTAGGAAAAGGTAGCTCTAATCTGGGAATCAGAGCTATCCCCGTCAAAGATCATGAGCATGATTTTGAAATTGTTGTAGATGAAGAAGGATTCGTTCGTTTCGATTACAACAAACAGTACTCTGATTTTAAATGGGGCAATGGCTCGCAATTAATAGATGAACATCTACAGTCTATTATGTTTGATGGGCAAAAAAACGAAGAGCTATTTGCTTTGATTGGTTATACCCACCCTGAGAGCCAGGATAACGAATATTTGACCGAAGGCCGTATTAGTCATATGGGAGTATATATTGGAGATGGAGAAACGCGCCATTCTCCTTACGACTACGATCCGACATGGGGAGCTATTGAATATCCCGTGAATGTATATACTGTCTCATTACGAGGTGTTTCTCAAAGAGCCTTAAATGCCAATTTTCGTATTACAACACGACTGCTTAACGAAACAAACGAAGGTCCAAGATTTCCTGAAGATTACACTTTTGATTGGTTTCGTACGCACAATTTAGAAGAATTATTAGCGTTTTATCGTGGTTGGATAGATCCTACTTACGTACGAAGAGATCTAAACGAGAGACTAATGCGTGCAGGTGTAGCAGGTGTTGATCTAGATACTCCTTACCAACATATCATCTCCACAGAGCAGTTTCTGCAAACCTATTGTTCTGAACACATGACCATAATCGTGAATATTGCCATCAATTTACCTCAAACAAAAAAAGGTTACCAGGAGATATGGGGAGAAGAAGAAGGAGCGAGACTTTTTACTTTAGCAAACGAACTTTGGGTCAAAATGACAGGAGAAAATATTCCTCAAGAAATCGTTTCTTCATTTGACAATCCTTTGTGGAAAAGAAGATTAGGATTTTCCAATGATATTTTGATCAATAATCCCAAAATACGCGAAACGGCTTTTGCGTTTGCCTGGAAACCTCAAACCACAGCGGATCTTTTGGGTGATTTTGTAGGCCAGTATGCATCTTTTGACAAAGTCTCTGTGGTAAGAAGTGTCATGAGTATTCTGTCGTTTGCTCCTGAAATACAAAAACGCACAGGTGTATCTGCCGAAAAGTATATGGAGTTATCGTTGTTGTTTATAGATAAAATGTTCAAGCATCATTTTCGTCTATTTTCTGCACAACAAGATCTAAGAAGCAAATCCAAAGAAGCACAACAGGCAGTATCACAACAATATTTTGCACAACTAAAAGGTATTTTCGCGAACATGCTTCAAGAGCAACCTGAAGTACTATTTCTCATAAATCAAAAGCTTGATGAAACTCAGCAAAGTGCTTTTAGTCTGATAGAGAACCAAGTAAGCTATGAAAGTTTTAATGAAAATTCGAAGACAATTACCGAGATTTTACGCTTAAAAATCGAAGATAAATATGCTTTGAGTCTTGGAAAAATAGCGTGGATTCAATTCTTAGTCGATTCACACAAGAAAAATATCGTTGTCATAAAACCCGATGGCTCTAAAAGTCTAGAAAGTTTGATGAATATTGCGCGTAATGCAGAAGTAAAACTTGAAAAAGTCGTTGATCAAGCGGCTGCTGGTTCTAAATTTGTAAAGTTTTACTCTCCTCCCGCGATCGCACATCGGATTGTAAATAATCTGCACTTAGACCTTACAGATCCTGATATACTTATACAAGCAGTCGCCACTGTTTTCGATCATTCCGAAGTAGAAATTAATGAAGAATACGATGTAACAACCGATAATACTTTTGAAATGGCGAGAAAAATGAGAGAGTTTGAAAACGATACTCCCACTTTCGGCGAAAATAATCGCTAAGTAAAAATACTGACGATATCCAGGGCGCGTTTGTCTTTAAATACTTGCATTATGGTGCAATTCTTGAATGCCAACGCGTCCTAACAACGAATTGTGTTGAGTGAGAATGTTCTCGTTTTCAACACATTCTCTCTCAATCCTCTATAATCCAAGGAACGTTAGGTACTGCAAGAACAGGGCATTTCGCATTACGTAAAACTTGTTCTGTGTGACTTCCACGAAACATATCTAGAAAACCATCGTGACCTTTTGTTGTCATAATAATCAAATCCCCTTGATTTTCATCAGCTTTTCCGATAATTTCTTTCACCAGATTACCTTTGCTAACAATTGTTTGCCACTTCCATCCTTGCCTTTCTTCTGTATTTACAGAGGGGCAATTTTCTCCGACATGGACAAGAGTAAAACAAACTTTATCGAGTTTACAAGTTAGAGCAAGTTGTGTGGCGCAATTGATGGAATATTGAGGGTCTGGGTCTTTGGCGATGGGAATAATAATATTATGCAGTTTTACTTTTCCTGTGTCATATGAGACAAACCCCTGACATTCGCCGGGAATAAATAATGTAAGCGTTTTTGACTCCCTGGCAATAGGCTCAGAAATAGATTTGTCCAACCATCGCGTAAATCCTTTTTTTTGATTTGTTGATAGAACGATCATGTCTAATTCTTTCGTGGATATATAATTCGAAATTCGCGAGAGGGAATTTGCCCCCTGAATACCTACTTTTTTTACAAAAAGGCCCATTTTTTTTAAATCTTGTGGAGTACTATTTTCAGGAAGTAATTGCCATTTTTCTAATAACTTTCGCACCTTAGGAAAATCGTCTGAGGTAACACTTTCTGCAACATGTAAGATATCTAGTTTTGCGTTTGTTAATAAACTAAATTTCACGGCATGGGCCAGGGCAATATTACTTGCGGGGGATAAGTCAGAGGGATGAAAAATTTGTTTAAATGATAGATCCATCAAAGAGTATCCTTAAAGTTTGGGTTAATTGCAATTTGTTGTTAAAACATAATTTGAATATCCTAGGAATTTCTTTTCTGTTATAACAGATAATTTATATAATTGGCTTCAAAAAAATAAAAAAATGAAAATCGATAAACACTACAGTTGAAACTTACTATCTTTTCGTATTGTAAAAGCTTTTCCAGGTGAGGAGAATTTTCATGTACCACTTGCGCATTATTTGTTTATTTACTATTTTACCCCTAGCCCTCCACGCTAATTTTGACTTACAAGAAGCGGTTTCCCAAGGGAAAGTAGAGGCAATAAAAAAGTATTTATCCAGCTTGTCAGCGGAGGAAAGAGCAGAGTTACTAGATCCTGAGTATGATGAAACAGAACAGCTCTTTCATACCGCTATTGAAAATAATCATCTGCAAATCGTAAAACTACTCTGTGCGGACGATGCAGAGACTTTCTCTGACTACTATTTGGATTTTTCCAGGAAGCACAGCAAGGAAATTTTCGCCTATTTTATGGAGAACTCCAACTACAATTACACACCGCTTATGATCGCGGCATACATGGGACAAGTTGAACAGGTCAAAAAACTGGTAAAAGAAACGGAAGACATAAACGCGGCAACCGAAGCCTACTACGAAACAGCTCTTATGTTTGCAGCAAATGCCGAAATTTCAAAAATATTAATCGAAGCAGGAGCAGATTCACAATTAGAAAATATCGAAGAAGAAACAGCTATCCACTATGCCATAAAACATAACAATGTGGAGCAGTTTAAACTACTCATCAACTACCTAGATCCAGAGAATAAAGATGACGTAATTTTGGACATCACAACAAAGCAAATGCTAAAAATTGCCTTAGACTCTGGAGCACGCTTATTGCCACCAGATAAAATGGGATTTCTATGCTATGCTGTCGATGATCAAAACAAGCAATTGGCGAATTTACTACTCGAATGTGGTGCAGATATTAATAAGCCAGATGCGGAAGCATATCTCCCGCTCATGTATGCAGAAAGCAAAGAGTGGGCAGAGTATTTAGTGTCCAAAGGGGCAGATGTCAACGCAAAAAGTGAAAATGGCACCATAATGCAAAATGTTTCGCGTAACGACCAACTGATCGCCTTCTTGGTGGAGCAAGGAGCAGATCAGTGGACGCATTTTATGTATCTAGCGTGTTTTGGTCACAACGAAAAAATACAAACACATCTTGCCAAAAACAATACCGATTTACACAAAAGAAATATTCATGGTGAAACACCGCTTTTGATTGCCGCAAGCAACGACCAAGTAAAAACCGTGGAGATATTACTTGAAGCTGGGGCTGACGTAAATGCCGTTGACAATGAACAGTGGGCTTCAATTATGTACGCTGCGAAACAACCAAATAAAGGCATGATGCAAATATTGATCGACAATGGAGCAGATCTCACCTTAAGAGATAACGAAGATGACAGTGCTATGAGCTTTGTACAAAATGAGATAGAAAATGCCGAACATGACCTGAAAGAGATGCTAAGATATAAAGAAAATTATACAGAAGAAGACTTTGCAGAGACCAATAAAATACTTGCTGATGGTAGAGCCATCAGAAACATGTTGCGCAAAGCAGGTGTAGATGGCTGGAACAAGGTTATGTATGCTTCTCTAATGGGTGATCACAACACACTAGAAGAGCTTCTATCAGACGAATCTTTAGATTTTCATGATGTACATGCAACAAACGACGATGGACAAACAGCGCTAATGTTCGCAAAAGACAAACGCGTAGTAGACATACTTGTCAAAGAAGGGGCAGAACTAGAATCAGAGACCGCAAAAGAAGAAACGGCTCTAACTTTTGCGGTAAAAGCGGGTAATAAAGAAGTTTTTGATGCTCTGATAGAAGCTGGTGCTGATATCCACTTACACAACAGTAAGTGGGAAAGCTTAGTGGAAATTGCCATTCAAAAAGAACAGACAGAGATGGTCGACTATCTCGTCAAACACAAGGCACGAGGATGGACACCTCTTATGGCTGCGGCGTACAAAGGAGATTTACAAATGTGCAAGTCACTACTGGCAAACGGTGCAAATCTCAACGCCAAGAACAATGACGGTGAAACAGCGTTCCTCGTCTCCTTAAAACACAAGTATAACAGCGAGCTTTTTACCTTTTTTATTGAAGAAAAAAAAGTTGACATCAACCAGAGTGATAAATACATGTACACCGCTCTAATGCACGCGGCTTACTATCTCGACGCAGTAGCAATTGTTGACGTACTGCTAGCAGATGGTATTGATCATACCCTAAAAAATAACTACGAAGAAACCGCTTTTGACATCGCATTAGACAACGCTGATGCGTACGGTGTCCAAGCATTTTTCGACAATGACAAAGCACCAGGTTGGACGCCTTTACTAGCCGCTGTTTACCGCAAAGATTACGAGGAAGTCCTTGTGGCTATTGACGATGAAAATGTCGATTTCCAGGCACGAGATAAAAAAACAAGAACGGCGTTGTTGCTGTGTGTAGGAGAGAAGTGGGATGAAGACGTTTTTGAGTTATTGTTAGACAAAGGTGCTAACATCGAAGACAAAGACATTTTCGGTCGCGGTGTTCTCCACCATGCTGTTGCTGCAAAAAATATCGCGGTATTAAAACGTCTACTTGCGAGTGGTGTTGATCTAGATGCGCAAGATTCCGAGGGAAATACCGCACTTATGATGGCAATTAGAGACAATAACCACGCCATTGTCGCAACACTGAAGGAAGCAGATCCAGATATCTTGTTAGAAAACAAAAACGGAGAAAGTGCGCGGAGTTTAGCAAAAATGTCTGGCGATGAGAAAATGATAGAATTGGTAGAGGACAAATAGGCAATGGAAATCGTTGTGACTAGGCTAATTTTTGGAAAAGAGCTGATATCTGTGCCAGACTAAAAAATGCCGTAAACTTTTGCACATTTATTGGATTTAAGGTGTTATAATGGAACTTGCAAACCAATTCATTTAAGGGGAAAAGTTGTGACAAATAAACAAATGACCATTGCCCAATTGTTAGATGAACAAATAGAAACTCTCGGAGAGCATGAAGCACTGGTATATGTAGACCCACCACTTCGCTATAGCTACCGCGAATTTGGTGAAATGTGCAAGGTTGTTGCCAAGGGTTTTCTGAAAATGGGAATTGCCGCAGGGGATCATCTTGCCGTTTGGGCAAACAATGTTCCGGAGTGGGTAGTGGCACAATTTGCGTCGAGTAAAATGGGTGCTGTACTGGTTACGGTAAATACCAATTATCGTCAGGCAGAGTTAGAATATTTACTAGAGCATTCCGATAGTAAAACTTTAATTCTAATTGACGGAATTAGAGGACGCGAGTATCTCGATACGATCTACGCGATATGCCCTGAGCTTCACGATTGCAAACCTGGTGAGCTGAAATCTCAGCGCCTTCCACTACTCAAGAATGTCGTGTACATAGGTGACGAGAGTATGCCGGGGATGTTTTCATGGCAAGATATTGTTGAGATGGGAAAAAGTGTAAAAGATGAAGATTTACAAGAGCGCCAGAATTCTTTACATGCTGAAGATGCGATTAATATTCAGTACACTTCCGGGACAACTGGGTTTCCCAAAGGGGTAATGCTCACGCACAATAATCTAATTGGCAATGCGAGGAGCATTGTCGAGTGTTTGCGGCTTACAGAGAAAGATCGTCTGTGTATACCGGTTCCGTTTTTCCATTGTTTTGGTTGTGTTTTGGGAACACTAGTTTCTGTTGTTTCAGGAGCTACAATGGTGCCCGTCGTTTCTTTTCGTGCCCCACAGGTGCTTGAAGCGATTGTTAAAGAAAAGTGTACCGTGATCCACGGAGTACCAACGATGTTCATTGCCGAACTCGAAGAGATGCAAAAGCAAAACTACGAGATCACGTCATTGCGTACCGGAGTTATGGCCGGAGCTACCTGTCCTATCGAAGTGATGAAGTCCGTTGTAGAGGTAATGGGGGCTGAAGAAATTTGTATTGCTTATGGACAGACAGAAGCTTCGCCTGTTGTTACCATGACGCGTACCAACGACCCTATTGATCTACGCGTAAGCACCGTAGGACGCGCTTTAGAAAATGTGGAAGTAAAAATTATTGACGAAGATGGTAAAACAGTGGCAAATGGTGTACAAGGAGAGCTTTGTTCACGTGGATACTTGGTGATGAAAGGTTACTACAAGATGCCCGAAGCTACCGCAAAAGCGATTGATAAAGATGGCTGGTTGCATAGTGGTGATTTGGCAATTATGGATGAAAATGGTTATTGCCGTATTACCGGACGTTTAAAAGACATGATCATTCGCGGTGGGGAAAATATATATCCTCGGGAAATTGAGGAATTTCTATACCAGAATGAAAAGATAAAAGATGTACAGGTAGTTGGAGTTGTCAGTGAAAAATACGGAGAAGAAGTTGCGGCATTCATCCAGTTAAAAGAAGGGCAAAGTGCTGACGAACAAGAAATTCAGGAGTTTTGTAAAGAAAAGATATCGTGGCATAAAATTCCCAAATATGTGTTCTTCATCGAAGAGTATCCTACGACAGCAAGTGGTAAAGTCCAAAAGTACAAACTGCAAGAAATTGCTGCGGAAAAGTTAGGAAGAAGTTAAATCTACAATCATAACGATTCTTAATTCGTAGGAACTATGGTTGAACTAAGTCTCCAGAAGTCTTCGTCTTCTATAGCTCGGGGACTTCTGGAAACTTAGTTAAATTTGCAATATTTTGCTAACGATTTTTATGTCTTCTTGCTTATGTAATACAATGCGCAAATCTTCGATAGCAATACGATCACTTAGTGAGTCGTGTAATGCGTGTGCAAACTCTTCGGTACTCAGGGGACCATATCCGGTTGCCAGAGCGGGAACAGCGACCGTTTTCGCATGCAATTCTTCACATTTTTTCCATACGTTTACCAATAAGTCGCGAACAAGTTGGGAACTAGACTCATAAAAGCCATTGATGGCAACAGCGTGAAGTATGTGTTTTACTTTTAACGCTCCTGGGCCAGTCACAACGATACTTCCTTCTTTTACCCAACGACGATCGTGCTTTTTTAAGTAGTTGCGCAATTCTTGCTGAACGCATTCTCCCCCTCTTTGCAAGATGGCGCCATTTACCCCTCCTGACATGTTCAAGGAGGGATTTGCTGTTGAAATGAGAACATCCACTTCTTCGTCTATGATGTTACCACTTTTCACAATGATATTCACTTTTTACTCCTGTAAATAATCGCATTCTCGGTAGTTTATTTTTCCACTGTTGGCAAATTATGATATCTTTTATTTTATAATATTGTTATATAAATTACGATAGACACAAATTGGCTATGGAATATTTATTTTCACTACTTCTTTCTTATTAGGATGCGTTCGCTATGTTTAAACTACCTTGGGAGATGACAGGAGCATGGCTTGTTGCAATTGTGTTTTTGATATTTGCTTTGCTTTTTCGTGCTATCGCACGTCTTTTTTTACGCTCACGTGTAGGAAATGTTCGTATGGAAGTGAATGAGGAGTTGGTAGATGTTGGTCAGATAAGAGTGATCGGTTATTTTTTTCAGTGTATGTTTTTATTGTTTTGCGTACTTTTTTTGATCGCTTTGGGAGTAGAGACGGGTGTTATTGAGAATGGTGATCCGTCTCCTAGTACCGGTAAAATAGAGCTTTCTCCTGAACAAGAAAAAATATGGGCGAAAAAGTTAGAAGAACTCAATAAGTTACCCGAAGAAGAGAGAAAAAAGCGTTTGCTAGAGATGATGAAAAAAGCGGTCAATAAGAGATGAAATGTTTTCTCCAATATCTCCTGATCCATAGTTGTAATTTTAGAAAAATTTACAAAATGCTAAGCCTGTAACTACAGAAAAATATACGAATTGGTACAATACAATTTTGCAGTGTATTTACCAATTCATCAATTATTCACCTAACCCTGGAGGCGGTATGTCTGATCTAAGGCAAAATAATCTAGTGGAACAACGTACAAATTGGGAATATAAAATTCTCGGTTCTATGTACATTGGATATATGGCATTTATTCTTTGCCGAACGGCTATTTCAGCGTGTAGTCCTGAAATGATTAAGGATCCAACGCTTGGATTTGACGAGGACACATTTAGCAAGATAGCTTTTTGGGGAACCATTGGTATGGTTACCGGAAAACTTCTTACGGGAGTGATTGCCGACCGTTTAGGAGGGCGTACTGTTTATCTTGTGGCCCTCACAGTTACGGCGATAATCACTGTTGCTCTTAGCACGAGCAGTTATTTTGTCATGTTTGCCACTCTGAACTTCATCATGTTGTTTGCGGCAGCAGCAGGTTGGCCAGCAATGGCAAACTTAATTTCGAATTGGTACCATTCGAGTAAATTTGGAAGGGTTTGGGGAATTATATCGACAAGTTCGCGTTTGAGTGCGGTTCTTTCCGCACTATTTTTAGGCTATCTGCTATCTAAAATGGACTGGCAATATGTTTTTTGTATTGCTGGTGGTGTTGGACTTGCGGTCGTGGCTCTAATCTTCTTCTATCTAAAAGGACACCCCCGAGATGTTGGGTTAAGTGAAGTTGAGCCAAAAAAAGCAAAACATGTGGAAGACACACCGACAAACCTAAGTCACGCACTGGATGACGCCAGTCTCAAAGAGGCTCTAATTACTTTTGCGACAAGTGGACGATTTTGGCTGATGTGCTTGAGTTTAATGTGTACTACCGTATTGATGGAATTCATTGTCTTGCTTCCTCTTTACATTGATCAATCTTTTGATGTTCCGAAAGGTTATGCCACGATCACCTCGGCAATTTTTCCCACAGGTTGCTTAATCGCTTTAGTGGGAGGCGGGTTTGTCTATGATGGAGTCTCGCGAAAAGGTAGAATTGCTTTGTTAGGCGGTTTGCTGACTTTGACTTGTTTTTGTGTTGCGACGCTTCTATACTTACCAAGTTTTGGGATGTCTGGTTCTGCGAAATTTTTTATCGCCGTCGTCACCTTATTTTTCTTTGGACTAACTGTTGCTCCTGCTTACTATCTTCCCATGAGTATTTTCTCGGTAGAATTTGGGGGAATACATTGTGGTCTACTCATCGGTATCATCGATGCTACTGGCTATGGGGCATCCGCACTTTACTTGTGGCAGGGCGGTAGTATTGTAAAAGATCACGGTTGGGGTGCCTTGTTGCAAATATTTCTCGTCATCGCTGTCATCGCTACTTTGATCACCGCGTGGTTTGCTTATGAGGATTACAAAAAAGGTCCGAAACAAACGTCATAAACGAATTCTTTTCTAAATCATCGCGCCAGATTTTGTTAGCCAATACGTATGTTGGAGTTTAGCAAAATCTGGCACTTAGCGGAGAAAAGTAGGCTTTCATAATCCTTTAAAGATTTCGTAAAAATAGACATTTTTTTGTAAAAAATTATTGTGTTGCATCTTATTCGCTAAAATAGACTCAAATGCTCTTATGAGGAACCCTATGGACGTATCAATACCAAAATCGTTAGAAAACCATAAATGGTATATCAAACGAGATAAAAAAGCAATCAATGGGCAAGGCCCCTTCACTACTCAAGAGCTAACCTACTACGTCCAGAGGGGCCGATTAAAACCACACAATTGTATATCACTTGATCTAGAATCTTGGAAAGAAGTAACGGCTGTCTTTCCCCATATTCTCTCGTCGACACATGTCTTAAAAACATTGCAGCAAAACTTTGCGTATACGGCGCAATGTTGCAACCACGTAAAACGTCACCGTCAGAGATGCATCCTCAAGAACTAATGGATTCTGGCATTGGATTCAAGGGACTGTAATATCCGTTGCTTTTCGATGTTTCAACCTGTCTAAAAAAATATATTCTTCCTAAACGGTGGGAATATGCCTTGAGCAATAAGACGACATAAAATTTGGCTTTACCACAACTTGAAGTTGTTGTTCTAAATTGATAGCTATTTCTTCTATTTGACGAATGGAGATAACACCTGCACTTTTTACGGAGAGAAGTCCCGTAATTTGAAAATGCTCTGACCTGTGATTTACGACATCTTCTGGTGCAGCCATCGCGATATACCCATCAAAATGAGGATCATCTTTTGCATTTCCAACGTGGTTACAGAAAACAACTCCGGTGCGATATACAAACTTTATACAAGTCGTACATGTTGGAGCAAGTCGCTTTGTTTTTGCCAAAACAGTTTTGTCTTGCAGTATATCAAGCAAATGAAGCGCGACAAGATCTATGCCATAAACGCTGCGAATATTACGGTACATATACCCTGCACCACTGATGCGAAGAGTAAACTCCATTACGCGAAATTTTCCATTGCGGTCTTGGCGCATGTCGCAATGAAAAAGAGCTCGTTTTACTCCTAAATGTTGGACAATATCTTTTGCTATCTTTGCTAAATCTTCTTCTAAATCCGGTTTACTAAAGGGAAGTGAATATAAGTCACTATGAAAATGCTTCCCCGTTTTGTGAATTTGATTATGGATTCCTCCAAGGTAAAATTCGCCATCAATAACGACACCATCTACCGTCACTTCTTCACCGGGTAAATATTCTTCTGCCAAGGCAACGATATCTTCATCGCCATTATAATAATTTCCATATCCAGATTGCGAAAAATTTGCGATTTGTCGGTATGCTTTTTCCATAGCGGGTAAACTATCTACAAAGTAAACGTTTAAACTCGAAGCGGCTTGAGTTGGCTTAACAATAAGTGGCAATCCTATTTTGTCAATAATAGCTTCACAGCACTTTATATTTTTTATCGGAATCGAAACAGGAGCAGGTATGTTGTTTTTATGCAAAAACAATTGTTGGTTGTATTTATTACGTGCAATTTTTGCCACTTGAACAGGTACATGATCCGCTTGTAAAATTTCATTGACCATGGCATTTAATACGATATCTGTTTCTTGAAAAGTAATGGCAATTTTAACTCCGCTATTGACAATTTTATCTCGAATTAGATGAAAGGCTTCGTCTACGGAACATGAAGGGATAATTACTGCTGCTGAAAAGCGTTGATCAGTAAGCGCTTGTTGTTTCTCTGTTACAATAACAATGTCTATTCCTAAGTTGCAAATCGTGGCGATATGGTCTACGTGGCAATTATAACCTTTACGCATAATTAAAAGAATTTTCATACCTGTTCCATAAAAGAAGTTAGGAGTTTTAGTTATACTCCCAGTATACTAAGATAGAAAACGAGTGTAAAATTAAAGTTTATAATACGTGTCATTAATATTTGTTATTCAGAGTTTTATATTGATCACCGATTTGAGGCCTTTTTTAAAACTTATTAAATTGAAATATCGTTTTTTTTATTTAAAAATAAAAAATTAAGATACGCGAGCTTTTTTTTACCAATATATAAGTGAGAGAATCAAAAACTAGAGCTAAACTTCATTCTCAATCCAGCTCCTGAAGAGTGTGTTGTAAATAAAACGTAGAAACAATAAAGGAAAAAAATGAAATATTATTGGTGGATTTTAATTTTTTGCTGTAGTGTGTTTGCGCAACAATCTCAAGAAATAGTTGATCTTCACTCCGCAGTACGCTTAGAAAATGAATCTTTCGAAGATAGTTATCAACGCTACCAAGCAAAACTAACATGGGCAGGAATTGCAACTCGAGAGTCCAAAAATGTTTACGATTATGCAAAGCCTTTAGACGATTTAGACTACAGTGAAGCACCTCAATGGAAAAACTATGAGCAAGTTGTCAAGAGGTTTAAGAAACTACGAGATGCTCGTTTTATTTACACCACCAATGTCAAATTCCCGCGACGTTGTTCGTGGTTATATCCAATAGATGGTTGTGCCGCTCGGGCAGCTCTTACCAGCCAAAATGCTGCTTTATGGGGATACAAACGCCCGGCAAAGATATTTGTTTTTGGCAATCTAAAAGTCGATACCGAGTACTCGCCGAAAGGTTACGTTGAATGGTTTTATCACGTTGCTCCGATTGTTGCAGCAAACGACAAGTACTACGTTTTAGATCCTTCTATCGAGCAATCGCGTCCTCTCACTGTTCGGGAATGGCTACAGCGGATGACAAACGATCTCCAAAGTGTAAAGTTGACGGTGTCTAATCCTTACACTCTTTACCCCCAAAGCCCCATGAATAACACCGACCCGTTAGAAGATGCGCGAGCTTTGTGGGAACAGCACATTTTTCTTGAGCGAGAGTGGAATCTTCTGGAGAGATTACAAATGAACCCTCAAGAAAAACTCGGGGAAAAACCTCCTTGGAAACAGAAAATGGTAAATAATCACAAACAGAAAGACTCGCTTTAAAATCGGCCAAGAACGAAGACTATTTCCGCAACAACATAACACAACTTTGTTGATGATTTCCTCCCGAATTTTATCTTATTATCTCCAGATTTGGAAGCTGTTCAATTTCTTTTGGTAGCTCTGTTATATTTGAATTATATAAGTTCAATGTTTTAAGAGAAGAAAGTTGGCCAATTTCTTTGGGTAACTCTGTTATTTCCGTACCAGCTAAACCTAGTTCTGTAAGAGAAGAAAGAAGTCCAATTTCTTTGGGTAACTTTGTTATTTTTGCATGATACATGTCTAGGTGAGTAAGGGAGGAAAGTTGGCCAATTTCTGCGGGTAATATTATGTTATCTACATGGCTTAGATCTAAAAAAGTAAGAGAAGAAAGTTTTCCTATTTCTTTTGGCAGCGCTATTATATTTGTATAACTTACGTCTAATGTTTCCAGAGAAGAAAGTTGGCCAATTTCTTTTGGTAACTCTATGATGCTTGAATAACGTAAGCTCAATGTTTTAAGAGAAGAAAGTTGTCCAATTTCTTCTGGGAGCATCGTTATTTTCGTGTTATGTAAGATCAATTTAGTAAGCGAAGAAAGTTGTAGTATCTCTTTTGGCAATTCTGTTATTGGTGTATCCGTCAAATCGAGATGCGTAAGAGAAGAAAGTTGTACGATTTCTTTTGGCAATTCTGTTATTTGTGTACTACCCAAATCTAAATGAGTAAGCGAAGAAAGTTGTGCAATCTCTTTTGGTAATTCTGTTATTTTTGTCGCACCCAATTTAAGTTTTGTAAGCGAAGAAAGTTGTTCAATCTCTTTTGGCAACTCTGTTATTTTTGTGAAGGTCAAATCTAGGCAAGTCAGATTAGAAAGTTGTAGTATCTCTTTTGGCAATTCTGTTATTTTTGTATTGTACAAATCCAAGCAAAATTTATTCGAGAAGTTGCAATTAACAAAACGACAATTTTCTATTTGACGAAAAGTGACATCCGTTTGAAAACTACAATTCTTAAAAACACACCGCGTAATTTTGTATTTTTCATCTTCTTTTAGAGAGAAAGTACAGCCATCGTAGAACGTATCATTTTCTATTATTTCTAACGACTTAGATTTTTTTTGTACTATCCAGCCATCTTTGTATTTTACTAAAACGTTCGTTTTTTGTGCTTGCTCAACAGTGATCCAACGACCTTTACATTTTACAAGGCCTTTCGCTATTTGAGCCTGATCAAACTCTTTTTGAGTTATCCACTTTTCTTTATACTTAACGAACCCTTTTCCTTTTTGAATTTTTTCAAAATCTTTGACGGAAATCCATTTTTCTTCGTAGTGTATTAATCCTTTCGCAATTTGAGTTTGCTTGAATTTTTCATCTTTCGTCATCCATTGATTGTTGTGTAAAACTAACCCTTTCGCAAGTTGATCGCTTCTAAATTTTTCTTCTTTTGTTACCCATTTCCCTTGATGCAAAATAAACCCTTGGGACCTTTTTGATAAAACCTCTATTTTCTCTTTTATGCTGTTTTCAAAATTTACTAACATATCATTTATTACGTTAAAGTGTTTTTTCAGAGCATCTTCGTAAAGGAGGTAATTTAGTCTCTGATCGTAATCCAGTGAATTTTTTTGTAAGAACGAATACCCATCTAAAACTTTTTTATAAAATGGAAGACTTGAACTATGTTCTTTTTTCTCTTCGTAGTCTAAAGCTTGGCTTAGATTTTCGACCAAGACGAGATATTCCATTTCTATTTGAGCTTTTTGTTTAAACTCTCCATTTGGATATTCGTCTAAATAACTTTTATAGGCTACGGATGTATTTTTAGCTTCCGCTTCTTTAAATTTTTTTAAATCTTTGTTTTCGCACCCTATAATTAGTAAGAATAAAATCACAATAAAAAAATGATTTTTGTAATTCTTTTTCGGTATATACATTTTTTTCTCCTATTTTTTGGGATCACTTACACTTTTAGATGAAAATAGGGTTTTAGATGAAAGAAGATACAGAAACGGTATGGAGATTTTGAGATGTACTTAAATTCCGCGTCTTGCACAAATGCCGCGATATTTAAATATTTATATGGAAGAAAGTAACTTTGGTTTGCTCTTAGAAGTATTTGTCTTAGACCTTCGGTACAAATAAAGACAAACAAGTAAAAATAGTAGGATATATGTTGAAGGTTCAGGAACAGTATTACTAAAAGCAATACCTTGAATGTTACCGGTAACAGGAGCAATAATAGTCGCATTTCCAGTTGCCGTATCTATGGTGGCTAACTGGTCAAGCCCAGCATCTACACCAAATAAAACGTCTTCAGAATTAAATGAAATTCCTTGGGCAACGTTGATGGCGTTAAAATTACCTATGGAAGTTCCTACTCCCGTAATTGGATCAATACTTATTAACTCATTACCAGTGCCTCCCACTGCACCAAATAAGTTTCCCTGTGAATCAAAGGCAATGGCTGTAATATTTGCAAACCCTACAGGCCCAATGAAAGTTCCGGCTCCCGTAATAGTGTTGATGGTAATTAAGGAATCTGTGTTATTGTCAACCCCAAATAGAGTATCTGTGCCATCAAAACTTAGTGCTCTAACATTACCAAAGCCGATCGCTCCAATAGCAGTGGCGGCCCCCGTAAAAGGGTCAATACTCAATAGTTGATCTACACTAATATCTACACCAAATAAAGCATCTGTTGAGTCGAAACTCAAATCTCTAACATTACCAAATCCAAGAGCTCCCACATTAGTTACATCTCCGGTAGTTGTATCGATCGTAACTAATTGGTCAATCGCAATATCAACCCCAAATAATACTTCTGCTTGTGCCGTAGTTACAAAAAAACAAAAACAAATGATTATTTTTTTTAAGAAAGCCATCATTTTAGACTCTTGTCTATCTCTGTAGAGAGCTAAGTAGATTAACAGAATTGCAATAATATCATTTTTATCTTAGCATAACTGATTGTACCTCTCAATTATATTTGGAGAGTCTTTTGTGAAAAAATTAAGATGGATATAATTCCATTCGTGCCCAGTGATACCCATAATTCTAGAATACGAATTTTTTCATTGTTGATCGTCTTCCTCTATAACCACCTGCAAAATTATGTTTCCGCAAAATAATTATGTAATTTTAGACCTATAAAAATTCGCAAACGTATGGGAATAGGAAGACGCGTGGAAAGAGGTTTGGCAAAACGGTGATTTGTCTACGTAAATTTTAGCAAACGAATCGCATGCGATCTTACGTATAATATTTCTATAAAACGTCGCTATAAAGTTTTATACGCAAAGCAGCGACAGACCCAAAACTACTTGTTTAAGGTTTCAACTATGGGAATTCTAAAAAAAATCCTAATCAAAAAAACGTATGTTGACACGTTATTTTTACAAGCACGAAAAATCGTGTGTCATCACTGTAATAAACCGTTCACGTATATCGCAACTAAAAAAGGAAAAGCAACACAAACAAGTTTGCGATTTGTAGCACCTGACGATGGTGATCTGGAAGATCACATGAATAAGCACGGTTTAAGATGGGCGAAAAAGAAAAAACTAGGAGAGGCTTTGTGCCCGCATTGTAAACGGTATCAAAGTTGGATGGTGATGAAGTCGCGGTTATCTCTTTTGCCTCGTTGCTGGGCTACTATGTTTGTCTTTGCTATGATTATTGTGTCATTCACCATTGATGATCGTACACTTACTAGTACTTTAGGATTAGCAATACTTTTGGGCCTTACGACCGTTTTAGCAATGGTGCTAGTTGCACTACTTGGCATCCGTTCCGGAGTACACAACGAACGAGATAATCGCTCAAAAGATGACGAACGCTTAGCTAAACTAATACAAGAATGCCAAGTTTCAAAAGCCGATCCTGTTGAAGTGTGGTACTTTCATCATATGGGTATGGAGTTAACCGAAGCAGACGCATCTGTTTCTTTAGGATTTTTAGATCTTACACCAGGAGCCTGCCCAGCATAGAACTCGAATACCGGATGTTAACTGGGGAGAAAGACAACAACAGTTGCAAAATATCTGAGTTATTTACTCTCCCAGTTTTCTAAGAGTTGGCAAAAGCTTTAACAAGTGCTCCTAGCAAAACAAGCCAGCCAGTAACAATCACTAATTTTTCTCCAGGTAACTTTATAATGGATATAAAATTCAATGCTTCATCCCAAACATCAGAAAAACGAACGGCACTATACGCAAGAATTCCGATCACAGCCAATTTATAATCTGCTATCAAAAAGCAACACAAAAAAAGAATGAGCAACAACAACAAAGATACTGTCTCCTGGTTTACTCTAATTTCGATTTTTTTCATTTCAACCTCTTACTCTAAAAGATAAACAATATTTATTTTATATAGGTATTGTCTTTGTATAGAGAAAAGGTGATCGTAAAAATATTATCTGACATCTAGGCATTCGCATCAACGCTATTTAACAGATTTTTGATTGTCATGGCTCAAAACAACAGAAATAGTTTTGGTCTCTAATATTTTTTGAGCATCTACTATTTTTACTACATATTGCCCTGCTGCAAGACAAAGAGTGGCGGATTCCTGTTTTGTTTCTACTAAAATTTGATCTGCAGGGATGGCATTTACTTGTTCTTGCGCATAAAAAGCTTGTACAAGTATGGGAAATGCTGCACTTGGTGGTAAAGCAACAGGTACATGTTTACGTATACCACCTAACAGTAACCATGTGGGGCGTCCTTGTTTTTCTTTTGTTTGTGGATGGAAAACTTCGATATCATAACGGTCTTTTCTTGTCCAAAAATGTTGTTTTTTTTGTAGAACAAATGGTTGTGGCATATTCCATGTTGCGATGGCGGTGCGATAATTTGGGTCTGGCTGTGGACGTTCGTACATAGAGGTTTGAGAAATAGTCAGTGGATCAATACCTGTTAATTTACGGAATTGAATAGCCATGACCACCCATTTTTGTATTTTACCATCTGCAAACATCATCCCTGGTTTTTCGTTGATGTGGGCGTAACCTGCATGCACAAATATCTTGGCTTGAGGATCTTTCTCAAAGACTTTTGCAAGGTTTTTGGCTTGTTGTAAATCTCGGATATTTGCTCTTTCTATTGAGCCAAGCGTTTGAAGCTTTTTGCGTTCTTCTTCACTAAGAAAACTTTGTTCGTATGCTACGATTTTATAACCTGTTTTTATCGCGATCCGTACCAGGTCGGCGTAAACGGGTTCTTGGGTATAATAACCTGTACGTTTTGTCGGATACTTACTCATTGAGGCACCAGGCGTTAATGTTTCTGCCGCAAAATAACGAAAACCTTTTTGATACAATTCGTGTAGTAACAAAATTGAGAAAGCCCTATGCATGGGAACGTGATGAGCTTCGTTGACAAAAATGGCTTGCTGTTTTTCGGATAATTTTAAAATTGTAGTAACGGCATCTTGTGCTTTATATTCTTCACATTTTAGCGATGTTTTCTTTTTAACAGTATCATATCGCGAATCATGTATTTCTATGGATTTTTTGTATTTACCCATCCATGAATACAACATCGAGATATTGGAAAGATAGGAACGTTTATACTGTGACTTGAGGTATCGCTCCTCATTTTTTTTCAATTCCCAAAAAACTTCCATGTAGTTTTTGTGGCGAATTTGGAATAAAATTGCATCTGGTGAAGAAAGCTCTTCACAACGCACAAGTGAAAAAAGTATTGCAAAAATTATGATAGGCTTCATACATTTTCTCCGTAATTTTGAGTTTAGTCCATATAGAGACAATGATTACAAGAAAAAATTCACACAAATATGAAGAATATAAACGCCAAAAATAAGCTTGATCAATGAGTTTTGACACATATAAAATAACTTATGCTCTTTTGCGTAGTGAACATCACAAAGAAGTCAAGATAAGGACAAACAAATGATACAAAAAACATTTCCTGGACCCTCCAGTCCCTGGTGGTGGCAAACATACTCACTCATAAGAGACCCAGATTATACCAATAAATGTTTACAAAAATATGGAGAGCCTTTTTACATAATGCTAGAGCCGAAAACTCCATTTTTGTTTTTTTCTCACCCTAAGGCGGCACGTGAGGTTTTTACTGCACATTACAATGACGTTTTCGCTGGACCTGTCAGTGAGTCATTGCAACCTCTTTTGGGAAGAGAGTCCCTATTACTCATCGATGGTGATAAACATTTAAAAATGAGACGTTTCATGACACCTGCATTTACTGGAAATGCTATGCACTCTTATGGATCTGTTATTCGAGATACTACTCTGCGAAATATTGAATCGTGGCGGGAAAACTCTCATGTCGTGATACAAGAAGCGATGCAAGATATATCGTTAGAGGTAATTTTACAAGCCGTATTTGGTTTAAAAGAAGGGGAACGTTTCCAAAAGTACAAACAGGTACTGGTTGATTATATTTCTGTTTTCAATGGAAAAAATGCTATCTTTTTATTCTCTACCGCATTTCAAAAAGAAATTTTTAGCACATGGAGAAAGTATTTGAAGATGGTTAAAATGGTGGATGAACTTATATATGGCGAAATTGAACTCCGTAAAAAAAAACCAAACCAACAAGATATATTTTCGCGCCTTTTAACTATACGCGACGAAAGTGGCAATGGTTTATCTGAAGTAACTCTACGCGATCAACTATTAACACTGCTTCTTGCAGGGCATGAAACAACAGCTTCCGCATTGGCATGGGCTTTTGATTGGATTCATCGTAATCCAATAGTTCTAGAGACATTGTGCCGTGAACTACAACCATTTAGCGCTAATTTTGATATTGAATCTATTGCTAAACTACCTTATCTTGATGCCGTTTGTCGTGAAACGCTTCGTTTGCATCCAATCGTTTCAGACGTTGGACGGTTACTTCAACGCCCGATGTCTATTATGGGGCATGAAATTCCAGCAAAAACAAATGTCATTATTAGTATTTCTCTAATGCATCGTCGTCCAGATTTATACCCAGAGCCACACCTATTCGATCCACAGCGTTTCATTGAGAGAGAATATAGCTCATATGAATATATTCCCTTTGGCGGTGGTGCCCGGCGTTGTTTGGGGATTCATTTTGCTTTCTATGAAATGAAAATTGTACTCGCATATATTTTACTTCATTTCCAACTAAAACTATACAGCAATAAACCGGTCTCACCTGTACGCCGCGGAGTAACGTTTTTACCTAGTGGAGGCGTACCAATGGTAGTAGAAAAAAAATTGGCCGACTAGGGAACAAAATGATATATAAGTTCTTTCCGGTTCGTATACCCATATTGCCGTAAAAAGATCGCATTTGGTTGTAATTTTCTAGCTTCTTAAGCCAAATTTGACCTTTATACGGCCGGAGAATAACAATGATCTTCCTAATCGAAACCAAGTTGTTGAAGAATATTCATTTTAAAAGACAAAAACGCTTGTTCACCAGTTAAAATTTTTTCTTTTTGTTTGTCTGTTAGCTGCACTTTCATTTCATGCCATATTTTTATAAAATAGTTCTCTAATTCTCCTCCCTCATAGTATTTCTCTGCTTCTTTAGTAATAGAACATAGACCAAAAAGTTCACTTTTAATTTTAATAAATAAATTCGAATCTTTAGAGCCATTACCTACCTCAAAGAGCAAAGAATATTTTTGTAGCTCAACATACTCGCTAGTAATTTTTTTCAAACGTTCAACGTCTATCTTTTCCAGCTCCTCGTCGTAATCTTCTACAACCTCTTCTTCGTTATCATCTTCTACGATCTCTTCGTCATAGATCGCATCTTCAGGTTCTACTTCAGCATATTCTTCAGGAACTTTCCCGTCTTTCCAACGAATCACATACAATCCAAAACGTCCATTGTGCTCAACGCTAGGTTCACGATTTGGAATAGCAAATAAATAAATCACTTGGTGTGCCGCGATTCCTGCTGCTGGGAGAACAATACCATTCCCTATAATATTCCCTACAGCAATAGGCACGGGACTAAGCGCTTTTCCAACAGGAAAAACAACAGACCCTGTTAATCCAAAACCAATTCCCACAGGAGCTGTAACCATGCGAAAAGTTGGTCTGAATATATAACCCCAAAATACATTTCCCCCTATACGAGGAATCCATCCAAAAGGTGTCTCGCGAACATTTGCGCTAATGTCCGTGGTTGCTTTAGAAAAATCCTCAGCAATCCCTTCGATTAAATACTCCGTAAAACAAGCCTTCGAAAACACCAACAAATTTTTATTTAAATCAACGCAGTATTCCCAAAACTCGCTATCAGCATATTCTTTTAGTGCTTGTCTCGAACCTTTCCAACCGTCTTTACTCAACTCAAACATTGGAGACATACCTGGAACAAGCCAAACTTCCCAGCGATTGCCATGCTGATCGGTTAATTCACCATCCACATATAAATCTCCCATTTGGGAAGCATTGGTAAAAACAAATGGCCGATTTGAAGAACACGAACATAACACAAGTAAACATATAAAGATCCACCACTTCATCGTATTTCCTCCACATTGAGTTAATGATCTATTAATAAATGAACGTTTATTCATTAATTAGTTAATAAGAGAGACGTAATTGTTTAGAAAATGTTTGTTATAAAAAGAATTTTATACTTGTGGTACCACAATTTCCAAATTAAGTAGATGGTCTGTAAAGTTGAGAATTACTACAATGAGAAAATTTGATGTGTAATTTTAGGTGAATTTTAATCTTTTTTCCACGAAGATTTAAATGTGTTTCTCCACGAAAACTACATTGTTGAAACGCTACGTTTTTCAGATCTTTAATTTCCAAAGACTCAAGGTAAAAACAGCAAAAATTGTATTTGGTATTCGGTTGTATTTTATTTAGGTTTTTTCTCTCAATGATATTCATATCGTTTCTTTCAATGGTTTGCACCACCCCCATAAGTGAATTTTTATCTTCAAGAAGTTAAACCTTAGAATAATAAGTAATCAAGTGTTTATCTCAACATTTAGGTTTTTTAGAGTATATGTAGTAAAATTCCATGCGAACTAACGACTTTTATGTAAAATAAAATTTGTTTTTTTGTGTTACAATTCTAAATGTACAGTGAAAGCCAAACATAAATGGCTGTGTTTTTATCATTCATATTTGCAGCGTCGAGGTAACTTTAATTTCCGTTAAGGTGAAATATTATGAATTTGGGAAACGAATTCCAAGAAATTCTCAACACATGTAAATGTGCTAAATTCTATGAGTTTGGTATAGATGAAGTTATATTCAACCATGATGAGCAAGATCCTTTAGTTGTTATTAAAATGGGTCATTATAAATGTGGTGATTTTGAAATTATTTTTAAAGAGGTACTACATCACTCGATAATGTCGGAGTCATACATATACATGCACGATGAAGATCACTGGCAAGAGAAAAGTTTTATTGCGCAAGCCAAAACAAGTCAATATGCAAAATTCATTGGTAGCTACACTTTACTATACTCTCAGTTAGAAGTACATGATATTGACGAGTCACAACTAAAACATTTTAGAGTACTTTCTCAAAACTTTTTCGTTGATATACTCACTACAGAAATTCCACAATTCAAAATGATTATTACAGATCAATAATAAAGTAGTAAACATCTGCCTCTTGAGAGTTGATTTGAATAGCTTTGTTAATCGACTAAAGCCTCCTTATATTTTTTACTTTATTGTAAAGAATTCCGGGATTGCTGTAAGCAGAAGAATTTTGAGGATTTAATTGACTTGATAGACTTGATGCAAAATCAAGCTTTTAGATACAAACCAAATTTTTTGAATTATGCTAATAATTAGCAAAACAGTATTCTGCTAATTCCGTCATTTTCTTTTTCACTAAATTTCTCTTCTCAATTATTATTACAATAGTCAAATTTAGAAATAGATGGGAAATACGAAATGAAAGTACGGAAATAACAGAGTTACCAAAAGATATTAAGGAGATTCCACTTGATTATAAGAAGGTGAAAATTGGCTTACATATTGACAACTATAGTTATCCCATTGTTTAGTACATGAGTATTTTTCATAGTCGTTGTAAGTATGGGATTTCTTAATATATTTTCCAGGTATAAGTGGGGTGTGTATACCAAGGTGAATATAATAATCGATGGATAAATATGTGACTGCTTCAGAAAAAGACGTACAAGGTAAACGTAATACCCAATGGCAGGAAGTGTACGTGGCATATATAGATGTTTTTTTAGTCAATGGGCTCCTCACGGGGTCTGTTCTTTTAAGGAAAAATGTTATGCAAAGACTACTTGTCCTTTTTTTGATGTTTGCTGTAAGTTTTCATGCTGAAGAGGAATTTTCAAATCTTTATGAGGCAATTGCAGGAAAATGGGAAGGAAAACAAACATTCCACAGTCATGACTGGTGGCCACAAGGAAAACAAGGCACCGCTGAAGTGACCTTTAAAAAAGTACTCGATGGAAAATTTATCGAGTCGCACCTTGTTTCTAAAGTCGCCAATGAGAAACCATTTGTTTTAAAAAGCATGAGCAGTTGGAACTCTTACACAAAGCAGCTTCATCATTGGGAATTCGACAATATGGGTTTTGGCTCGTACTATATGGGAAAAATTGCCCAGAAAGCAATCACCCTCGTACACAAAAATAAAGACTTTAGTCTAAAAGTTACCTATACCTTGTTGGATAAAAATCATTTTCAGAAGATCGTATATTATTCTCAAGATGGTAAAAGTTGGAAAAATATCATTACTGGGGATTTTAAGCGTGTATCTGAAGGCAAAGAACAGCATACACCAGAAAAACACGGCGAAAAGTAGTTTTCCACTACATGCAATTCCAGCAAAACAGACGTAATTATTAGTATTTCTCTAATGCATCGTCGTCCAGATTTATACCCAGAGCCACACCTATTTCGTCCACAGCGTTTCATTGAGAGAGAATATAACTCATATGAATATATTTCCTTTGGCGGTGGTGCCCGGCGTTGTTTGGGGATTCATTTTGCCTTTTATGAAATGAAAATTGTACTCGCATATATTTTACTTCATTTCCAACTAAAACTATACAGTAATAAACCGATCTCGCCTGTACGCCGCGGAGTAACGTTTTGCCTAGTGGAGGCGTACCAGTGGTAGTAGAAAAAAATTGGTCGACCAGGGCCTAATAATTGAGGAAATTTATGAAAAATATGAAGATCTTAGTTATATTGTTAGCTATTGCATTTATCGGCTGCCAAAGTAACGATGTAAAGGCAAGCAATGTTGAAGCTCAAGTGACTAGTACTGCACAGAAATCTCCAGAGACTACTAATCACAACGATTCTCCCAAAGAAGTAGTGAAGATGTACTTTCATTCCTTGTTATATGGAAAATCCACGAAAGTATTAGACTACCTTCATTCTGAAGGGTTAGAAAAACTAAAAAGATTGATAGAGCAACAGGGAATGTCTATAGAAGAATTTCTCTTGAAGCAAAGAGAGCCTATGCAATATATTACAATAGATGTGAGTATTGTAAATGAATCTATACACGACGAAAATGCTGAGGTTACGGCCAGATTTGATGTGCGCAATAAAGAAGAACCTAGTATCTATGATATAAAAGAAATTGACGTAATCTTACAAAAAGAAAAAGGTCTTTGGAAAGTTTTCGAAGAAATAAGAAGAGATGTACCTAACAACTCATAATAAAGTTGTCTAAGAGTATTGTCAATTAACTTCTGTTCAACTTCTAGACTTGTTGGTAACGAAAATCTACTAAAAAT
This sequence comes from Candidatus Uabimicrobium amorphum, assembly GCF_009002475.1. GTDB lineage: Bacteria > Planctomycetota > Uabimicrobiia > Uabimicrobiales > Uabimicrobiaceae > Uabimicrobium > Uabimicrobium amorphum. Next base: position 3,922,278 of record NZ_AP019860.1, on the reverse strand, counting down.
GATAACTATTGATGACAATAAAAGCGTGAAAATACAAAGGCCAGCCGAAATAGTCAAGGTCAGGGAAAACCAAGAGAATATCTATAAAAAGTTTGGTGGTTTTGAAGTGTAAACAAACCTCCCTTTCTCTGAGGGGAGACTTTTGATTCTTGCCGTCTTGACATTTAGGAATCCTTCAATGTAAAATATTTTTTGTTGTAACAATAGGATACCTTTTTTTTAAAATACATCTCACTTTTTGTATTTTTTCAATTCGCATAAGACATAACATTCTACTCTAAACTTCGCAGGAATCTAGCAATGACAAAAATACTTATTATATGCACATTATTTTTTCTGCCTGGGTGTTACACTGTAGGTTGTGTAACAGCAAATACAGTACACAATTGGATTGCCTGCCCCGAAAATCATAAAAGTACAGACGAGTGTTATCGTGGATCTCCTGATGGTTTTTTCTTGCCTATCTCAGCACCTCTTACTCCAGTAGGATTGGTAGTAGGTCCTATCTTTGGTCTTGTAAGTGGTAGTTTTTCACATATTTTGTCTAGGCCACAAAAGAAACAATCTCTCCATGAATTTTAGGTAGTGTCCCATGAGTATTCGAGTATATTGAATTGGCATTAGTCCTCCCAAACCAAAAGCACAATTACACACCCGAGTAAATCTACAGAAAATATACGATTTAAAAATGTAAATTTTCTGAGAGGAAGCTTTACTGATGTTACTTTTTCTGCTTTTTATAACGGTAGTGGTGGTGGTCTCGTAAGACTACAAGTATTTGCTCTTGAAAATGGAAGTATAACTTCTAATAGCGGAGTAATAGGGCTTAATCTTGATAATAATGCTGCTACTTGGGAGGAAATAATAGGAAGTATAGCTCTCACAGATAATGACGATTCTTTGTTTATGAGTGTCTTTGCGGCCACTGTTGCCGGTGAAACTTTTGTTGATAATGTTAGTTTTAGCTTTACGAGTGCGAGTACTGTACCAGAACCATCAACATACATAGCATTCTTATTCGGTATATTGGCTATCGGATACTTGCGCAAAAGAAAGTAAAATAACCTTAACTAAACACGAATACAATCCCGTCAGCCATAGCGCTGGCTTTTTTTGTAGTATATTTTACAGATAATATTATCTCAAGAACATTTTTAATGTAGTCGTTTGTTAAAGGTATTTTTTTATGATGAAAAAGGTTTAGAAATTAATGTTGTGTAGTTAATAGACGTTTTGTGTGTTTTGATACAGCCCCTGTAAAATAAAGAGTATAGGTACCCTTTGTTACCATTTTTTAATGTAATATTCTTCCCAAATCTACACAAAAATGAGTCTTTTTTGTCTCAGATCTGTCTCATTTTCCACTCTGGCTTATTTTCGCAATCCATCTACAACAATAGAACAATACTATATTGTTTATGTAAATAATATTTTTTAAAATTGTAAGATTACCCGACCTTTTGCTAATTTGAAGGAAATATAAATGTACATACCAATAATACTTGCTAATCAAGATATACCAATTGGTATAGCGGTAATACTTTTTGCTCTTTTCTCCTTGGGATTTATAATTTATGGTATTCTACTTTTTAAAGACGGTAAAAAGCCCGCTGGTGAAACAGTTATAGAGGTTCGTAGTAAAAATCCAATAACTAGAGGTAAGGATGCTGAAATTGTAGAAGGGGCTGGTGGAACAATTTCTGCAAAAGTAGAAGGGCGTATTCTAAATATTGAATTACATCCGACAGTTGAAGACTTTTACAAAATGATGGAATATAAAAAATATTTAGTTGTCATAACTAATAACAATAGTTTTTTTGCTCCAAAAGATCACATAAAAATATTAAAAGAGATTGGCGAAGATAATTAATTCTAGAGGTTAAATTACAGAGTAAACGAAGTCAAAAATTGAGACTTATCTGAAATACCATGTAACTCTTTCCATCCATGTGTGCAGCACAATATTCTTTAATAAAGAAGTAGTCGATGAGTAGATGGCAGAGATTTTACCAAACAGTTAAAAGTAATAGCTGGTTATATGCAGCGCTCAATTTATTTCATTCCACCAATTGAAATAAAAAAGTGTCTGGCTGACTATCTAACAGTGTAAACGATCCCAAAAAATCAACCTAGCAGTGTAGAAACCTCCCCAGAGATTGAAGCTTATGAGTCAGTAATAGAGCAGTTAGAATCTATAGTCAAAAGCAAAAAAGCTAAGCAAGAAGACTACAGTAAATGGCATGTTTATTTACCCAATTTTTGGCGTTGGTAAAAAGACTCTTAAACAGATACAATGTTAGCGAAATTCATTTAGGTCTGGCACTAATCTTTAATTTTAACCAAATTAATAAGAAAACCAAAAGCACTACGTATAAACATCAAAAAAAATAGAAGGTGAACAATAAATCGAGCGCGAAAAAAAAAGGAGAAATACCAAATGAACAGGAGCCATCTAATTTTTATTAAAACAAAGTTAATAATAGTAATGTGTTTAATTTTAACAACAACGAATATCGAAGGGCAACTCATAACGATAGATTTCATAGGGGAGACAATGGATACCGGTGTAATAAATGGGGTAGATGTTTCCGGGCAAGCACTTACAAACGTGACGTTTGAAATTACCGATAATCTTACTTTCAACGCTGGTAAGATTAATACGGGGTCAGGAAGCGGAGATCTTATCGCAGTAAGTTTCACACTAGGAGGAACGGTATTTTCATGGGACCCCGGCACATTCGACAGCGGTTTAGAAGTAATAACAGATGGCCTTGGCCGGATCAGAATAGGCGATGGAGGTTTGAATAACACAATATTCACAGGAAATTCGTTACAAGGAACCCCCCCGATAAACGGAGAAACAATCCCTGAATTTTTAGTGGAAATGGTAAACGCCCCAATCCCATTCACATTTTCATTAGTTACCCGGACAGGGGTAACATTAAACGATGGATTATCAATAGGAGTAGAACTTAATAGCTCTGGAACAGGTACCGCGACGTTCGGAGGCGTCCCAGCAGTTCCCGAGCCCTCAACTTATATTGCTATACTTTTTGGTTTGGCTTTGCTTGGTTTTAGAGTACGAAGAAAATAAGAGTATTGGCCAAATCACAAGAGCGGAATAGGGCCTTTAGCCGTTATTGGTTTTAGCAGCTAAAGAAAAAATCATGTGTTGAACTGCGTTATCTAGTTGTATAATTAAATAAATCAAAGTAGAAAGGAGAAGAACATGGAACCTACGATAATCAATGAAGGAAAAGAAAAAGCTTACAGTGAAGATGGTGTTGATTTGACTTTGATCGACTAGATGCTGTCATTAACTCCGCTCGAGAGATTAGAGTTTCTGCAAAACCACATAAATGCAATACGGAGGTTAGGAGGTGAAGTTGACTGATTTTATAAAGATTTTTGAAGTATTTTCTAAACGCCAGCTTTGATGCCCTACAATTTTCATCACTTTGGTCGGATCTTGACCCGACATGATCATATGCGAGATATAACTTTTACGGAGAGTGTGGATGTTGACACCATCAACGTTTACACCGCGTTCTTCTGCATGGCGCAAAATCGTTCTAAAGCGGCAAAGTATATTACGCAAACAATGTTGATTACCCAAGCTATTTACAAATACCAGTTTTCTCTTGTTTTTATTAGCATTGAGTTTCAAGTTGTGTAGCATATCATATAATTTGCTCACAATAGGCACGTAGCGCGTTTTACGACTCTTTGCCTTATGTGAACGCACAATGATGATACTACGATCCAAATCGACGTCCTGTACCTCAAGATGGATCATTTCACTAACACGCATACCGGTGCGCAACAAAAAACGCAATTCCTTTTCGATCACACTCCCCTGCGCTAACTCTTCTATAATTTTAACATCGGCCTTAGTAAGGATTCGCGGCGAATCCTCTTTGTCAACGCGTATACCATCGACATCCTCAAAAGGATTCTCTGGTATCATGTTGTTTTTTTCGCCAAAGCAAAAGCTCTCTTGTGGCTCCGGTATCGATTACATTAAATGTTGGCCCGAACGCCGATAGAAACTTTGCAAAGAGGTAGAACAAATTATTTTAGAAGACAAACCACAGTCTACATTAATGCGGGTTAGGGATATTTAACATGATAAACAGATTGAGCAAAATACTTAAGACCCTGTGGACTGATTTCAAAAGGACACTAAAAACGATGAAAATGCTTTTGCCAGTCATCCTATTTTTTTTCGATGCTAGTCACCAGTTGTATGTCGCTTTCTCCTAAAATATTAATCTCATAAGTGTAAGCTCCTAAATGATACTGTCAGACATAGGAAAAGTAAAGGAAGCACAAATCTCTTATTTTTCATAATTTCATGTGGAGTTCTATTGCCTAATGTTCCAAATAAAAGCGACTATGTAAATTGTATGCTTCAAGGCCAATCCAAAAGAGTTTCTGGGTTGTTAAAAACTGTTAATGCTGATAGAATAGAAAAAATGCCACTGTTTATCACCAAGCAAGTGGTATTTTGAAAAAATTTATCAAAATATCTAACAAATAGAACATGTAAAAAAATTTTTATTATCTACTTTTTTTGACCGCAAAATTTAGCAACAAAACAATAAAGAAGTAAAAAAGGTACAGAACTACTCTTCCAAGTGTTCTCTGACCACTATGAGGCTCTATCGTTGTTACCAGTAATTTGAACTTCAGTGAGAGGGACTACTCTTGAAAATATTTTTTCGCATTACCCACAGCCCATATTTGCACCTTTTAATGGGTATAATCTTGACCTTTGTTTGTTTAAATGAAGCTTGGGACACGTTAGAGGAAGATATGAAAAATCTTGATGCCAAAGGCCATCATGGCCTATTTTTGTATGGTATTTTAATGGTGGTTAAAAGTCTTTCTGAAATACCAGAGAAGTTTGAGCATATTAAATCGGATTTTTTACTTCTAAGGCATAAGAAAAGTGGCAAAGAAATAGTTCATGCACCTCATGGATTAAAACTGGAGGATGCAAAAAAGAGAGATATTGCCAGTTTGATTAAGACAAATGCCTGTGAATTGCTATTACACAGCGAAGCTCCAGATTCTGTATGTTTGCTAACAGTTCCCAAGAACACCTTCGTCTTAACCTGGGGACATGCCATCGTTTTTAGTGATGGAAAAAACAAAAAACATACTCATCTTTGTATTAGTCTACAGGTAGACAACGATTTAGAGCATAGTGTCATCCGCGATATCTGGTTGGCAAGTAACCACGAGGAAAAAGTTGAATATACAGATTCAAAAATACAAATGAAAAAACTACATAGTTGTTGTATACGCTGGCTTAAAAAAGTAGAGTATAACAAACTGCGTCCATCTAGCCCTAAAAGAAAAATGTGGGAGGTTGTTCCTAAAAATAATCGCATTAGAAAATAGGACGGCACTATTTTTGATTTAGAGCTTCCCATATTTGTGAATCTCTCATAAAATCCATCAAACTAAATGCTGTTTTGCGAATAGCTGTTTTCATTGATAGAGACATGTTTTTTATTTCTTGTACGGCATTGTTGACCTGATCTGCTTTCAAAAATGCATATAAACGCATTGCTTCTATTTCAACTGTGGGATTTACTGAATGAGACTCACCGAGTCCTCTAAGGTTTGATGGAAAAATGATTGGAGACTCCTGTGTCGCATAAGGTATATCTTTTATTTCTTTGCGTATCTCCTCTGACAATTCAATGATCTTTTCCCAGTTCTGCATTTTATAGTAGATACGTAGTCTTGCAAATTTAGGTCCCCAGTCCTCTGGAGAAATATAACTCCAAGCATCGAGACATGACATCATACCAAGAAAATTTCTTTGTTGCTCATATGTGTGAGATAAAATAATGTAGAGTTGTTCAAGTGCATGGCTTCCTGAACGATTTGGAAGTTTTTCCAGTGTTAGACGTTTCATTAGTTCTGGCCATTGTTTTTCCCAGGTAGGTATATTTTTCCATTCTACTACTTCGTTATTTGAAATTATTTCTGCACATTCTTCTGCCGATGTGTAACTTGTTGGAAGAGTATCAACGAAGTGTTTTTGCCAATGATCATTGAATTCAATAATCTGTTTTACTCCTATCAAAGCTGCTTCTACTACCCGAAAGATACTACCTGGATCATATGGAATGATGATTAATTTTGTACGGCGCATTACTCCCAATCGACTCGGTCTCGTTAAGCTTCCGTTCATCCAGCCTTTTCCATAACACGCAATGGCGATACCTTTTGCTGCGATTAATTCTATTAGTTTTTCCCGTTCTTTAGAATAATTTCCCATAAAAACTACTTCGTTAAAAGGAGCAGCGGGGTCATCAATTCTGATAGATTCGGGTGATATTGTCCACAATATAGGAATTGCTCCTGTTTTTTTACTATTGTTTGCTGTGGTGATCCATAGATCAAAACGGCTATGAAAATCGTCCCAAACTTTTTGACCCCATGTGTTTGCAAATTGGTCATCGTCAAGTGTTAAACCAATTATCTTTGTTCCTAGTTTACGAATTTTATCGCAAATGTCTTGTGACAGATAGTCATACGGCGCGTGAACCAGCAACACGTGAGGACGCAATTCTTGGATAACTTTCAATATCATAGAACGATATCCTGAAGGTCCAAGTATATGAATCGCTTCGTAGGGAAGGGGCCAGGCTTTCCAACCAGCACGTCGTACACTGGGAGTCAGCCAATGAGGTAGGGAGCCATTTATATCTAAGAATTCTGTTACCAATAACCTTTTTTCACACATTTTTTATCACAGAACCAGGAAAATAGTTGTAGTCGTTGTCGTAACCATATCGTTACGACAACGAATATCATTGAGATTAAGAAATACCCAAGATAACTTACTTCTTGTCATCTCCAGGCTCTTTAGGAGCCGAGTCATCTCCTGCAGAGGTAACATATTCACCAGGTAAATATTTTGCTACCCACATTTGCGCCAGTTGCGCAGCAGTAATGGGCTTTAAAAAATACGTAATTGGAACACCTGCTTGCCCAGCAATCGCTTTTTGAACATAATCTTCAAATGCTGTCATTAAAGAGTTTACATCAAGCATCTTATTGGATTCTTTATCACCGTCTTGAACTGCAGAGACGCAACTTTTAATGGTAGTTGCCTTCATTGCAGCAATTTGGCCTCTTGTTTTGTTATCACTTGCTTCAGAAGTAACTGTCTGTTGTTCTCCTGCCGTAGCATTTTGCATTGTTTGCAGTTCACCCATCATAGCGTCAGGACTAAAATTTGCAAATTGCTTTACTACGACATCAACATTGTTTGCTTTGATACAAGGGATTACACCTACAGTAACAAGGCTAACATGGGAAGATATGCTTTGCTGGCTCAGTAACGATTTGGCACTGTTGGAAAATGAACTACTAACTCCAAAGCCCCCTTCGTAACTTCCAAACCACGAACCAACTTCCATTTGTGCCTGCAAACCAGCGGCAGCAGAATACATCTGTTGGCTAGATTCTGTGCCCGATTGTTTTAGAACATGAACCATTCCAATAAAGCATGATCCATAAGTCGCACCAGAAATCAGATTAAAAGATTTTTCATCTTTTGTTTCTTGCTTTGCCGCAATGGCCGCCATACTCGCGCCGCTATTTGTTTTGATCATATCGTCAGGGAAAAGGCGATTCCAAACACGTATACCTTTGTCAACATCGATGTAAAAAGGCGCAAAAACAGACGCTTGCTTATGAGTACAATTGGCTGTAATTACTAGAGTACCTTCTATATCATGGTGCTCTCGTTGATGACTTACCTGTGATTGTGCAGAAGCGGATGCTTGAGCACTATACTTGTCACCTAAGAAAGAAGTTGAAGCAGAAACAAATGACTTCAAAGCTGCCATGGATGACTCCGAGCTTTGACCCGTTTCCGCAAAGGAAAAATATTGCGAATCCATATGTATAGAGTCTGATGACAGAGGTTCCAATTTGATTTGACTACGATTATAATCGATAGGACTTTCTAAACTATCACTTACTTGAGCAATTTTAGCTTTTTGCGCAGCCACTTTTGGAAGAGCATCTACAGAGACTTTTGCATATTTTTTAGCCGCATCCAAAATTTCTCCACCTACTTTTGCGATAGAGTCATTTAATTCGCTTGTGTCAATCCCCATATTAACAAGATCATTCATTGTCATTTGTAATTTACGCTTTAGCATAATTGCAGAGTTTAATTCTCCCTGCGCAGCGTCAATAGGCGTTTGTAAAGCAGATATTGCTTCTAGTACTTTTAATTTTTCATCAGGAACTATGTTGCCAAGGGCAAGAGAAGGATCATACGGAATTTCAGTACTCATGGAGTAAATCCTTTACAATATCTAAATTAGATTAAATTTATCTGGTACATCATCGTTAAAATAATTGCTAAAAATTTATGATATACCAACTAAAGAAAATGTAATAACCTTTAATAAAAATTTAAATTATAAAAATATTATAAGAGAATTTGGATTATAATAAAGTAATTAATTGTTTTCTTTACTTTTTAAAACCTTAACTTTCTAATTCAGATAACCCTATTCGCCTATAGTGTATCGAACGTTATAATCAATCAAAGTTTCGAAAGATAAGGAGGTGAGTGCCGCCAAAATGACTAAAACCTAAAACGCTTTACAGTCAGGTAAACTGATATTGCAAAAATTGGAAGAATGCGAACCTAGACAAATAAGCGCATTTTCGCAAAGAAGGATTGTATTATGTAACAGTCAGAAAGTTGGAAAACACTACGAACAATGAATCTAAAATAAATGAACGCTATTCTCATTTCCTTTATGGGAAATGAGGAAGGAAGAAAGTTATGTAGAGTGTAACTTGTTCGGATTAACTTATATAGAACAGATTATTTTATCTTGAGTTCTGTAAAATTTAAACTACGTTACTAGCATCTTTTACTATCTCTTCAGGTATCTATAAACCGAAGGTTTGGAAATACCATATTCATCCATTAGCTCTTTGATTAATACTCCATCGCTTCGTTTTTTTCGCAATTCAAGTACTTGTTCAGAGTTAAGATTTTTCTTTCTTCCGAATGAAACCCCTTTTTCTTTAGCTTTTACAATTCCGTCCATCTGACGCTCATGGCGAATTTCATTTTCAAATTGTGCGATTGCTCCTAGAATAGCAATCGTCCTGTGGACATACTTGTGTCAATACATTGATCAATTACTTTTAAGTGAACACCTTTGTTGTTGAGCATATCTGATATTTTGCATAAGTGTAAAGTCGATCTGGCTAATCTATCCAGCTTAGTGACAACTAAAGTGTCGCCCTCTCGAACGAAATTTATACATTCTTGTAACGCAGGTCTTTGATCTGTTGTTCCGCTTTTCTTTTCTTGGAAGATTTTTTCGCATCCATTCAACTTTTCCAGTTGAACATCCAATTTTTGGCCTACACTACTTACCCGCGCATATCCAACTAACATTTTTACCTCACAATCAGGGTATCATAAAGTAGACTTTATGATACCTATTCAAAACAGTGTCTCAATTCATGTCTCAAAAGTAGATTCTCATAATCTCTTAGACATTTTGTTACGAAAATTAATCTCCTCTTTGCAAACCCCACTGAGGAGCAGATGCAGGACTAAAAACCCAAGGATCTAAACAGATGAGTGGATAATACAGAAATACTAAAGAGTAATTTGCAATCTCCCATACCTGAGTAGGTTTAGGCTCGATAAAGTAAAAAGCATCAACACCTAAGCCTGATGACTTCGTCATTTCCATTCCTCTTCTGGATAGTATGTAATAACTTGAAAAATATAAAACCAAGATACAAACAAAAATATATGTCTTCTTCTTCATGTGTTATTTCACCTAATTAATTGTTTTTATCTCAATCTTCTTTTACAGCCATAAATCCAAAAAGCCGAACCGCTAACCAAGTATACCAAGCGCGAAATTTATTCATTCCTCCTGCGATGTTTATTTCATGCATAACATCATCTGCCCATTTGCGATATGTTTTTGGCAAAAGTCCTTGACGAATTAAGTGATATAGTGCGTCGTGCACAAGACTTGATTTTATAAATGGATCGGTGTCAATGCTGATCCCAGAGGCTCCGTCCCATGAGAAGCCGGCTTTTATGGTGATTTTGTCTTTCTTTAGGGTAATGAACTTATCAATAGCTAAGTATTCGTTATTTGGATCTGATTGTGGCGGTGATGTAATTGTGGCTTCAAAGTCGTTTTGTAATATGTAGAACTTGAATAAGTATAGTTTTCTTATCAAGCGATACCTAAGTATAGTTGTTGTGATTATCGCACCTCCATTTCGTATTTCATGTTATGGGCTATACATTCTTTGCAAAATTTGCCTTGGCCATGGATGTAAAGTTTGCCTTTTTTCCAGCATACATCACAGCGTTTTTTCTTTAGCCACAGTAGCAATAGTTTTGATAGTTCACTTAGCATGTATTCTCCTGCTGTTAGTAAATTATGATATTTTTGACTTTAATATATTTTACATAAATTACAATAGAAATACAAATTGGCTACGGGATATTTTCGAAAAAATTGAATTTTATTTTATTGGGAGGTTGGTTGTGGTTTACACGTCACATTTGGTCATAGTAAATAAACCGAATTTAAGTTACCTGTGACGTGCTAAGTGTATTGTAAAATATGATGTATAGAGATTTGTGTCATAGGTGTCACACTTGTGGACGGTAAATTTTCTTTTTATAAAAATATATTTTTTTTGCGATGAATTGTTGGTATTAAAATGTATTTTTTTAGAATGCTAAAAAATATCATTTACCTATGACACCTATGACATACTTTTGGCAAAGTATTGTACAATAAGGTTTTTATCGTGTCATAGGTATAGTAATTTGAGGTGACTTAGCTATGACACCTATGACATTAATACGATATCGATTTTGAAATTGAAAAGCTTATTGGTAATTTTATAGGGGAACAATGGAATGTTAGAAACAATCCGCTGGAATAGGTTTACTTATAGTGCTTATTATTTATGGAGTTATCGAATATCTTGATGGTGAACTTACAGGAAAAACTATTGTAAAAGTCAAAAAGAAGTGTCCAAAAACAACAGGGCCATTATGCGAGGTTGTTGAAGGGGCTGGTGGAAGAATCGAGGTTGAAGTAACAGGCCGAATATCAAGCGTAATGTTAGATCCTGAAATTGAAGACTACTACAAAATGAGCGTCGGTAAGAAATATTTAGTTGAAACCTTGCGGATGTTGTTGTTCAGTAAACATTCTATTATAGAATTTCTTATTTTTTACTCAAGTATTGTATGGACTTTAAATATTTGGGAATACTTGTTTTTTTAATCCCAAAAAAGAAAAAGTGATGTGTCAATGTCGGGGTGGTTGGTGGATGGGCTATGAATTGGCTCGAAAGAGTAAGTTCTCTTTCGAGTTTATTGAAAACTTACTCTTTGCTGATGAAACAAATTTTGAATTAGCGATGTTTTTTTGATCGAAAAATTAAGAGGCCAAATAAAATAAATGCAAAATAAGTTGATGGCTCTGGGACGGCGGCGGAAACTTCCCTAATAGCTACAGCACTAACTGCGGTAAATCCAACCCCATCTGGAAATTCTCCAACTTGTATGTCTATTTCTCCACTAGCATTCGCATTCATTATAATAGCATAAGAACTTAAGCTATTTGCACTTAAACCATCTTGTCCATTGATGTCAAGTTCATTAACTCCCGGAGTAAACGAAGTGATAAAGCTCGTCTGAGTATCGCCGGTTATAGTCACTTCGTTATCTGCATCTCCTATAAATGGAGTAAAAATATAAAGCTCATAGCTTGCTCCAGCAGTCAATCCTGTCCATGTCATAAAATTTGCTGAATTTTGTCTCCATGCATCATCAATGCCTGGAAATAGCGCTGTTGTATGCGTTGGAACCTCTGCAGCTGTAAATGTTGTACTTAAGTTAGTTGGGGAAGCATTGGTTCTCAGTCCAATAGAAGTTGACTGCCCATTTTCATTGATGAGATTTGTAAAGGTGTTGGTACCACTTGGTACAACAACTCCATTCCAGTTGGTTGGCGTATTGCTTCCTGCACTGATATTAAAGTCGACTCCGATTATGGATGTTGCGTGTATACTAGATACAATAAAAAGTGATAAAAACAAAATTTTCATTATAAATCCCTAGCTTTAATTGAAGTATTCTTTGGTTAAGTGTTTCTAATTATAATTTTTATATGAAGTTAAAGCTAGGGATTTATAAGTTAATTTTGAGCAGATGAAATAATGGCAACTCTAGGATGAGTAATTTTTTCTAGAGAATAGTACAACATTAAAAGGAGAAATTTGCACCAAAGAATTTTCACAAAAAAATAAAAAGGTAAAATTTTAGCGAAAATGGGAGAATTTTGGCTGTTGTGCGGAAAATTTTTGTCTCAGATCTGCCTCGCGGGGAGTTTTTTGATTTTGGTGATTTGCTGAAAGGCTTGAAAAATTTAGCACGCCCAGGAGGATTCGAACCCCCGACCCACAGATTAGAAAGATATGGTTGTTTTACAAGGAGGGCCCATAAAGTTAATTAAAATAAAGTCTTACGGGATTTCTCTTTGGATTTTTGTTACTTGGGTTCCTATATGGTTCCAGTTAATTCAAAGCATATTAATCATGTCTTATTTTCGATAGAAAATTTAAAAATCGCTATGCTTATTAATTTAAAGTATTAATTTGAATTTTTGCTATTCTTGCTTAACAGAAAAATATCGTTTTTTTGTGAAAAATAGATTAAAAGTGTATGATTTGTCGTATATATGCACAAAATTTCGCAAGTGGTAGGGAATAGGTAAAATGGCTCACAAATTTCGTAATAAATGGTGGTATCTTATAGCTATAGTGAAAAGAAATTTGAAAAAGTATTTTCAACAAAAAAACTAAAATATGGGAAGGTTAAAAAAAAATTGAGCTAGAGAAAGAATGACTCGGAATTGATATCGAAGACTATGAGTACTAAATGAGTATTTGAAATTTTGTTGTAAGCTCAAAAAGACAGATCCGTTATAAGAGACATTTGTTTGTAGCGATATGGACCGAAAAGTTTGGAAGAAATACGCGGATTATAGAAGGACGTTTCTAACACAACAATAAATTTTGACCTCAAAACAATAAATTGAATGTTCAAATGGGTAATTGAACAAGAACTAGCTACGAGCGATTCGCTGTGATGAACTCTACAATATTAAAAAAGAAGATATCGAAAATAGAAAATTATATATCTTCTGAAAACACAAAAGCAAACTATGCACGAGTTATTCCCCCTTAAGAATAAATGTATTAAAATACTTAAAGAAGAATAAAGAAAAAATTTATTTATTTTCTACCAAATACAGACAAAAAAAATGTTCGTACTGGAATTAGTTCACGTTTTCGCGCTATAATAAAAATAGCAAAAGAAATTGGTTTATTGAGTATAGATAAAAATTACAAGCACTATCTTGCGCCAGACTATGGTGTTGATATTATCGAAAAGTTACCATATTAATATGGTACCCTAGATTAGGGCGTGTCCTCTGTAATGGTGAGCAAAATCGTGCCAAACAAGATATCAGTCCTATAAGAAATTTATAGAAAAGCATGGCATGAATGTGTAAAAACTACAGCAAAGATTTTAAAGCCTTAAAAAAAAGACAATTCAAGAGTTGAGCAATAAGATTCAAATATCTATAGATTCGAAAGAATGCTTGGATAACGTTATAATTGAACGATTTTGAAGGAGTCTGAAATATGAAGAAGTCTTTCTTAAAGAGTATGATTCTGTTGAGCAAGCAAAAGTAACTATTCGCGAGTATATTCAGTTTTGTAACAATGAAAGGATACACCAATTTCCTGGTTATTCTACACCAAGCGAAATATACTTTCGCTTTTACAATAAAAAAGTAGCTATCTAAAGCGCTGTATTTCTTTCTTATTCTAGATCAAAAAATGGTATTGACAAATGCTAACACTATACTAATTCAATGAGGTGACGAACCTTATATAAATGTCTATCGTAATTTCTTAAACTTTTGTTGTTTTACTTAGCAGGAATAAGGGGAAAAATATCTTTTGATCCAACTTTTGTAAAGCCTCTTTGTTTAGTGCAATATGCTTTATCAACGATTAAAACACCTGCTTGAATATTAGGAAGGCATCAACGCTCTTTAATGGAGTGAGATTATCTTTTATGCAAATCTTTAGAGAGTGAATAGAATGAATTTATTAGGACAAATTAATTCCGCCGCCAAAAAAAACCTTACTACACTAGACCTGTCTTACAGCAAATTAAGCGAATTACCAAAAGAGATCGGACAACTTACAAACCTTACCACACTAGACCTGTCTTATACCCAATTGAGGGAATTGCCAAAAGAGATTGGACAACTTGCAAACCTTTCCACACTAAGTCTGACTGACACCCAATTAAGCGAATTGCCAAAAGAGATTGGACAACTTACAAACCTTACCACACTAGACCTGTCTTACAACAAATTAAGCGAATTACCAAAAGAGATCGGACAACTTACAAACCTCATTACACTAAATCTGCCTTACAACAAATTGAGCGAATTGCCAAAAGAGGTTGGACAACTTACAAACCTCATTACACTAAATCTGTCTTACAACCAATTAAGTGGATTGCCAAAAGAGATTGGACGACTTACAAACCTTACTTCACTGCATCTGTCTTACAATAAATTAAGTGGATTGCCAAAAGAGATTGGACAACTTACAAACCTTACTACACTAAGTCTGTCTTCTAACAAATTGAGCAAATTGCCAAAAGAGATTGGACAACTTATAAGTCTTTCTCGTAACGATGGATTTTTTTGGGGACTTGATTTAAGAAATAATAATTTTGAAATACCAGAAGAAATACTAAGCTGCAATCCTCAAGAAGTCATCCAATATATTCTTGACTTAGGTGACGGGGCACGTCCACTTCACGAAGCCAAAGTCATATTTGTAGGATTCGGAGCAGTAGGAAAAACATCTCTTATCAAAATGCTTACAATAGGAGAATATAGCCCTCTCGAATCAAAGACCGATGGAATTGAAATTACAGATTGGAGTTTTCCTTACGAGAAAAACGAAATTAAGTTACATATCTGGGATTTTGGTGGGCAAGAAATAATGCATTCTACCCATCAATTCTTTATGACAAGACGTAGTGTTTATGTTTTAGTTATAGAGGCAAGAAGAGAGGATAAATATGGAGATAATGAACTTGAATACTGGCTTAAATTAATCAGTAGCTATGGTGGGGATGCTCCAATAATTGTGGCTATTAATAAATGCGAGATGCATAAAGCTGATATTGGAAAAGGTCTGCTAAAGAGTAATTACTCCAATATTGTAGAATTTATAGAAACTTCTTGTGAGAAGAAAATTGGTATTTCTGAGTTAAAAAATTCCATTCAAACAGCGATTGGACGACTAGAATACTTAAATGATAAAATTCCGCCTAGTTATTTTAAAATCAAAGAGTATCTAGAATCAATAAACCATGATTACATTTCTTACTATAAATATATACAAATATGTATGGACATAGATGGTAGTTTAAACGAGACCAGCGTTAAAACGCTTATGCAATTACTGCATGATTTAGGTATTATGTTGAATTTTCAGCAGAAAGATAGACGGCTTGAAAATACTCAAGTGCTTAACCCTAGCTGGGTGACTAATGGAGTATATCAAATCATTAACTCAGAGAAGTTGCTAAATAACAAGGGGGTTATTTCTCTTGAAGAAGTCGGAGCTATTTTAAAAAAAGAATATCAATATCCAACGCCGAAAGAGTGGGGATTTATTCTTGATATAATGGTAAGTTTTGGTTTATGTTATCGCATGTATGAGCAAAATGAATCTTATTTTATACCAGGAGCTTTTCCAAAGGATACCCCCAAAGATTTTAAGTGGGAGCATCAAAACTCATTATGTTTTCAATACCATTATGATATACTTCCGAGTAGTGTTATCGCTCACTTTATTGTTCGGACACACAACTACATAAATAAAAGTGATTTCTGGCGTAATGGGGTGGTATTAAAGTATGAAGATAATGAGGGGTTTATTAAAGCAGATCCCAACAACAATAAAATCTTTATTGAGATAATAGGAAAAGGTAATCGTAGAGGAATGCTCTCATTTGTTAGAGGGCAAATTAATGCTATTAATAAAAATCTTGGTAAAGTGAATGCTCGAGAAATGGTTGTTGTTGGTCAAAAATATAATGAAGATATACTTCGTGAATACGGAGAAATTGTTAACCATGAAAAAGACGGAATAGAAAAAATTTATATTTGGGAGATCAGAACACATAGAAATGTAAGAGAATTAATCGAAGGAATTGAAGACAAGAATACATACGATAAAAGAAAAATCAAAACAACAAGAGGTTTTAAAGTCTCAAAAGAATTTATAGCTTTTATCAAAGAAAAGCGAGACAAAAAAGGATTTACAAATAAAAATTTAGTTGAAGATGGTATAGGAGTTAGCGAAAAAACACTTAGTAATATATTTAGCTACAAAAGAGACTCTTTTAGCAAAGAAACGATTGAAAATATATTAAAATATTTTGGCTTAAAACTTTCTGATGTATGGATGATGCTGCAGGATTGAAAAATCACTTATTTTTTGCAAAAGTTGCGTTTATCTATATGGACACTAAGATTGTTATTTCTATAACATCTCAGTGTAAATGATAATGTTACTAAACCTCTACAATAGTTTTATAAAAACATTTCACAACTCAATTTGCTATCTTTTCTAAAGACACTGTAACCAATGGATTGTTGTAATCTCTCGTTATAATCTTTTGCTAACTAATATAGTTAAACTTAGAATATTTCCGCATTAAGTAATTGGTGATCGTAACTTGTTATTTTTTCATTACGGATTCAAACAATTTCCTATCCACCTACTTCTAATTACCTCCAATTATTTCCATTTACTTCCATTTGTTTTCCATTTACTTCCATTTGTTTTCCATTGAGAATCTAAAATTGTGGATGTATAATTTAAATTATAGAAATATATTGAATATAATTAGGAGAATTAAGATGAATGGATTTATACTGTTTAATAGTAGAGAAAATTTGATAAGATTCCTACAAGAATGTAATTTTCCAGAATTCAATGTTTCAAAAATAAAACCACTTATAACTTTCAAAAATCTATCAGATGAAAAAGTAAGAATAATTAATGATTTGGTAAAAATACACAATGCCAAATTAAAGAAATCGCAAACATATTCTATGTGCTAGTAGTACCCCGAAGGGTACTACTAGTCTTCCTAACCCAATGCTTCTAAAGCACTTCTACAATTTATCATACCACTACCAACACACAGTTTTTTTAATGACAATTCTGTACAAGATTCCTTTATTATTCTTTTTACATCAGCAGGTGTAAGATTAGGATCTTTTGCTAGTAGTAGAGCTGCTAGACCAGAAACTTGAGGGGCTGCACCACTTGTCCCCCACCAGTCTAAATAATGATACACACCACCCCACATTACTTCTCCATATGTTGGTGCTACACAATCAGGCTTACTTTTTGTTACAGAAAGTTGTCCAGGTCCTCTGCTACTATCTCTGTGGCCAAAGGAATCAGCGGTTTTTGGTTCACAACACATTTGATAATTTTCATCAACTGTTCCCACTGTTATGACCTCATCAAGTGAATTGATATCCCAAATGCTATTTGGGCTACACAATCGAGGATCATTTTTACACACTTTAACATGATTATTTCCTGCAGCAAAAACAACAACAATTCCTCTTTCTACAGCTATTTTTATAATATCCATTAATGGATAGTCATCAGGCGTTTCTGGCGCAGATTCTGAATAAAAACCATATGAATTATTAATTACAAGTCTATGAACTCTCTTTGTGTCTACTAAAGTAATAAGGTGTTCATAAATTTCATATAACTCGGCTTCATCAAAAGAGGTTTTGCATGAAATTAGAGTTGTCTTTGGTGCGACACCACTATACCTTGCTCCTTCTTCATCAGTTGCTCCAGCAATACTGGCAACCATAGTTCCATGACCGATGATGTCTGTCCAAGCGTTCTTGGAAGCAGAAGGACTCATAGTACTTTGTTTTTTTTTGGGAAACTCGCAAAGAGGAGTATGTATACCCGTATCTATAATTGCAATGTGTGTTCCTTCGCCTTTACTTAAATCCCAAGCTTCGCGAGCAAAAATATCATCTAAAACATCATTCATCCCTTTTGGGTGATAACTCAAAGGTTGATAGAGTTGCTCAACAGAAGGATTAAAAAGAAAGCTAAATTTTCTAGAAGGTATTACCGAAAATCCTTCTTGTCGTACCTTTTCAATTTCTTCTTTTGTTAGATCATCGACAATCGTTAATGTCGGATCAATCTTTGAAATATGTACTTTTTTTCGTTGTAGACTGGTCTGTAAAAGCTTGGAACGCCTTGTTACGCTAGAGGACCGCAGAAAAAATTTTCCCATAGCTTGTTTCCTCTCTTTGATTTAGACTAATTTTTAATTTAAACTCTATAATTCAGTATAGATTAGTTAGTTTAGTACCATATCAGAACTATTTCTTTCAAAATACTGGATGCTTGTTATCGCATGCATAGTGCATTTACCTTGAAAGCATGTATAGTGATCATATCTTTTATACTTTATTACATCATAATCCGGCTCTAAATTACTAATAAAGTAGTAAATTTTTTTTGTAACGGCTACTTGAACAAGATTCAATGTTTGGCTTGAAACTGTCAAGATGAAAATAAGAAAACGTCGACTTTAAGGAGTACTTAATCAATAAATGACAAATATTAAGTTATCATTAGAGTTTGCTGGACACTTTTAGGATCAAGTTAATTATCAGTAGTATTTAGTTCAGCAAAATAAGGACGGTTACCAGATACACTACGACTTGCTTCTCTATCATTATTGAGTTTTCTTCATGAAGCTTTTCAACTCCTACAATGCCTTTGCTGCCTTTTTTTCTTTCAAAAAATGTTCTCGCTAACAAATTTTGAGTACTAAATCTCAAGTAGAACTAAGCAGAAATCTTATTTGAGAAGTTTTCTAGATAGGTAAAAGTATTTTATTCATGAGAAAACCTTTGTCCACTTAAATTTATATTATTCACTAAATATACAGTAAGAGTCCAGAGGACAGTTAGATGCTTTGGAGTAGAAACGTTAGATCATTTTGCTGCCGTAATAATAGAGCCTATGTCATTTAGCTCAGAAAACGGTGCTTTTTTGTTTTAAGTAATTTTATCTGATATAATCAGACGAAAGATACAAAACGATATTGTGTATCTTTTCGCAATTCGCCTGGAATCTTTGTATAATAAATACAAGAGCCGCATTTGATAGTATACAATTCAAGAACTATATTTTTGAATGATACTTACCACCAACCACAAACACATTTATGTATTTTTCAATTCTTTTGGAGATAAACTTTGGAATTTGTTCAACCAATTCGTGATAAGAAAAAAATTGATTCGATAAAAAAAATATTGAAAGCTAACAGCCTTCGTGATTATTGCATGTTTGTTTTAGGAATAAATTCTGGTTTAAGAATTAGCGATTTGTTGAATTTGCGAGTTGAGAATGTTATTACTTCTAAGAATAAAGTAAAGGATCGTATTTCTATTCGCGAGAAGAAGACAAACAAGTACAAAGATTTCCCTATAAGGGATAACGCCAGAAAATCCATAGAACAGTACTTACAAACCAGAGATTATAGAACGGATGAACCACTTTTTGTTTCCAGAAAAAAGCAAGGTTTTCTAAAACGGCAACGTGCATATCGAATTATCAATGATGCCGCTAAAAGCGTTGGAGTCCAAGGTAAAATAGGCACTCATACGCTTCGTAAAACACTCGGGTATCATGCTTATCAGTCAGGTAAAGACATTACCATTATCCAAAAGCTTTTTAATCATTCCACTCCGAGAGAAACACTGGATTACATTGGTATTACACAAGATGATGTCGACGATATATATTTGAATTTAAACCTTTAATTCTCAAGATTATGAGGTATTCGTTGGGGTTAGGTAGTTGAAATACTTTTGATGGAAGCTTGACAGTTTTTTGTAGTTACATTTCTATTGTAACGCCTATAAATAGATTGCAGAAGTTACATTTGTTTCCATTTACTTTCAATTGAAAATACCTCCTTGTGCAGTAGGACTTGGTAAATGAATTGTTTTGCAAGTCTAAACTGTCCAAAGAGACTCTAATGAATTTTGTAATATGAGAATTAAAAAAATTATGGGAAGTTTTCTGCAACAACTGGCATCATTTTTTTGTAAGCGGTATAGTTAGCGCTATTATCTTTATAGCTATCGAAAACTTTTTCTTGAAATAAATTGAAGAGGTCAATCTCTTACAAAAGTGACCTCTTCAATCTTGCATCAATAATAATTTTTTCCTATGCTCATATTAGGGTAATTTTTTACTAATAAAAATTAGATATTTCCAAAGATTCAAATCCAGACATTTTTTTTGATATATACAACTGTTTGTGTGTTGAACTTGAATGTGATTTCTTTTTTCTTTTTGGTTCTCTATTGCTCTACTATAGATTTCTTGAGAAGAAGGTATTATATTACTTGTAATATCTCTTTTTCTCTCGACTCTAAAATTATTTTTTGTTAAAGTTTTATAAAAAGAGCCTGCTGTTTCAAGTTTTGGAATAGCCCAACCATTCATCCAAAAATTTAGGTACATTTTTTGCCAAGAAGGAATAAAGTTGTTTACTAAAAAGCAATCTGCAACAATAAGTAAACCACCCACTTTTAAAACCCTATTTGCTTCTTTTATTGTTAGCGTCATATTCTCACTATGACAATAACTTTCTTGAGCCCAAACGACATCAAAACTATTATCTGGAAATGATAGTTGATTGAAATCCTGAACTTGGAATTCTGTTAATTTTTGTAAGCCCTCTCTTTTTGCAGTGCTTTTGGCCTTTCGTACTTGGTGATCTGCAATACTTATACCTGTAACTTTACACGAAAATTGACGAGCTAACCAAAAAGAACTTGCTCCTACACCACAACCTGCATCTAAAATTTTAGATCCCTTCTTTAGTTTTGCTGTTCTTGATATTTGTTGGTTTATTTCAACTAAAGAATCAATATGGTTCTGAACTTTGGAATCGTAGTATCCATAATGCATTGCGTATGCATTATTATTACCCCAAGATTGATATGATGTATCGGTATTTTCATAATACTTCTTGACTTTTATTGTTTGAGAATTTAGCTCTATAGCACGTGGGAACATGTTAGATCCTTAATATTTTAAAATAGATTTAGATTTTTGATGTAATTTATGTATTTTTTGTAGTTTGCATATATAGTCGGTTAAGTTGAATGCTTTAATTTTTCCCTCAAAAGTCGATATTTTTTTTATCAAAAAATTCATTTTCTGTTCAAAAAAACGGTAATAATTCGAAGACTTTATTCTTTTTTTTATTTTATTAGTATTTTTTGATTCTATATTTTTATAAGACACTATATTATTTTGGAATGCCCATACAAATATTCCACTAGAATAGTCTTGATGTGCTACCTCAACATCCCAAGTCGCCAGCCAATTACTAATAATCATATACTGTTCAGCCCACTTTAGAATTTGATTTATTGACTTTAAATTAGACGTTGTCGGTTTTTTATTTAACGACATCATATTCATCACTCCATATGGAAAAACTTGAATTGGAGGAGCCAATACTTCGATGATGCGGTCGATGTCTTGTTTTACTAGCCATGTTTTCTTTATATACAGAGGTTGACTGTTTATCGATAAACTTACCTGAAAAGAAAAAGATAACCTTTTTATAAAGTGTTTCATCATTGGTGCGAATAATTCATAATTAGGTAAACTCTTAAGGTTATTCACTAAGTATTCGTGTATTTCAGACGCAAGGTTTGCGTAACTACAACTTTTTTTGTTTTTTTCTTTTCCATTTAATATACACAAAAAGTCATTAGTTAGCTCTTTATCACAAGCTACATCAACTAAATCATCAATCATAATGTTAAATAATGTTGCTACAACATTCAGCGCTGGCAATTTAGCTTTCAATGTCTTCTCTATATCTTCAACAACAAGAAATTTTGAGGCTTGATTGATCCAGGAAAATATTTTTTTATTTCGTGGAAAATTATGATTTTCCACAAGGTTGTAATATTTCTTTATAAAAGAAATCGAGTTTTCTAATCCGCAAATTTGTTTTTGATGAATTTTTCCCATGATTTATCTTCCTTATCTAAAATTTAACTATAGGATTTAACATATTACTTATCTATTTTTTTGTAGGGGGTTCCCCTACAAGATAGTAGGGGAAAATATTACAGGAATCTTGGCAAATATACTGTATAAGTTTTTACCTTTTCCTGATTGCCAAAAAAAAGAAGTTAATGTAAAATGTATTTAGTATTGGCAATTGCTTTTACAGGAAAACAATTGCGACTAAACAAACTGAAATTAAACAAACTTCAAGGTATAGTTTATCTGTAACTTTATTTGCAATTAGAGCCGAAACTATACCAACAAATAACATCAAAATTTTACTAGTCATAATACGATGACTCCTTTACTATAAAAGGTGTTAGGAACCTTTATTGTAAGGTAAATTATTTGTGAAAAAAAATTAATTTAAAAGTATGTTTAGAAGAGGTTTTAGGCATTGTCATAGTTACTTTCTAGCTACTCACTACACAAAAAAGAAATTTTGAGGAATGAACGCGAGAGAAATTTTAGAAGAAGAAATTAAAAAGAAATGTTTAGGATCAGACCTGTCAATTACAACAACTATTTCTAGAGAAAAGAAATTTCTTAAGCCTGTTTTTCGGCAATTTATAGAAGAGATTCAATTTCAGTTTTATGGGAGTGATATTAAAGTAAACAAAGACTTGGTTACTCAAGGTTTTTGGAGAATGATGTTGTCTTTGGTAAAAAGAGAAACACAGGTTCAATATTTTGCTTTATACCAATTAAGTTTTTTTTACTTTTTGACGGTACATGGTAAAGCCCTGAACTTTACTAATTTTGATTTTGAGAATTTTCCAGTTCGTTATGGATTAGAATTTTTAGATAGATCGTGCTACCAATTTTTTTCTTATCACAACAGTTTAGTTTCTTGTCGGAAATTAAATTGCGGTGAGGAATCCCTAAAAAAAGCTTTAAAATTAGTACGAGAAAACCGATTAAACCAAGATTCCGAAGATTTTTTGCGATGGATTGGTCGTAATCAAAATTATTTCTCTACTACTAATATAGAAACATCTCAAAAGTATAATATTAGTAAATTTAAAAAATATTGTGGTGATTGGTTCGATGAAGTAAACACGATTGAAAATTTAAATTATCTAAAGTCAGGTAATCTTCAAAACTTCTTCAAATATGAGATTACTTTTGTTGTTAGATCCTTAATTTTGTACTCTAATGTGATCTTATGGGCCGAAGAAATTGGAATAGATGTAGTAAAAATAAAAGAAAGTATGGTAAATATTTTCTCCTATGGAGAAAATTATACAGAAGCCATTAAACAAGAAGGTTCTTATCTTAGAGAAGCAAAGCAGGATAAAAATGAATAGTTTTGAATTTAAAAATATGGCAGTCATACTTATAAGTGAAGCAGAAAATTATCTCAGAAATTATATATCCAATTTTATAAAAGAGTATACACCTATATATTTTCAAGATGACTATCAATTCCTAGATAAAATTGATTGTTCGTCAGAGATAAAAATAATCCTTTACTCAAACAAAATTGATAAAAATAAACTTAAAGAAACTGTAAATGATGAACATATTCGATGTGAAAACATCCACGATTTTATTAATAATAAAGAAAAAGCTATACCTCTAGATTTGTGTAAGCCTCGTGGTGGAAAAGGTTTTATTGATAATAAAGTATTAAATGAAAAACTCAGCGAGTCGATACTTCCGGAGCCTATTCGTAAATTAAAAACAAAAAGTTTTTTGTTTAAAAATGATAATGAAAAATCACAAGAAAATAAAAACGATGAAAGTATGCAAAATAAAAATGAGGAGGACAAGACCCCTCTCATTAACCACTTTCAAAAAGTGTAATGTAAAATTTTTGAGTGTGTTCCCTAAAGTTAAGATAAAATTTATTTGATTACGAAGTGCGGATTTTAGTTGCTAATCTTTCCCCCGCACTTCGTGAATTTCTCTTTTACATGCTTTGTCCCCACATCGACAGCTTTCAAATCTTTTGCCATTTCAGTAACGGCTTCTTTGTTACTAGACATCTTTTCCTCCTAAGAATTTAATGGTGTTGTTTCATTCTCCTGCAAAATATTCAAAAACGTGACAAAAAAATTTCAAAATATCGAAAACTTCTTGAGTAAATTGATTGTATTACTAAACTATTCTGAGTATTTACTGAACTTCCAAAACGAAATTTGCCTTATCCTTAACCAATCTTCAATATACTAACACTTGTATATATTTCGTTATTCAAACCTCCAG
The DNA here is from genome assembly GCF_009002475.1 of Candidatus Uabimicrobium amorphum. Taxonomy (GTDB): domain Bacteria; phylum Planctomycetota; class Uabimicrobiia; order Uabimicrobiales; family Uabimicrobiaceae; genus Uabimicrobium; species Uabimicrobium amorphum. The sequence continues at coordinate 3,897,750 of NZ_AP019860.1, read as the reverse complement.
CCATTCCGAAACCATCTATGGTTTTTGTTGTTTGACATTCGTGTTGCACTTCAAAAAATTTTAATGCATCTATGGAAAAATATGCTTCTACAAAAGACTTGGCATTGAAACTCACGGATGAATTACTCGACTCTGAAAGGCCCAAATAAGTTATGGCATCCGTTATGTTTTCTATTGTAAGTTGATTGCTATTAACTCGATTAGAAATGGCCCAGGCGTTTACAATGTAAACACCCGAATCTAATGTAAATTGGTTCGTATTGAGGTTTTTTACTATTGAATCTGGATCATGTTGTATTGTGTTTAAATCACGAGTTTGTTTCGCTCCAGAAACAAAAGATCCACCGTTTACACCTGGTGATTTCAAATCTACTATCTTTGCATAACTGACCGATGTTACTATTTCATTTGCGAATAATTTTTTTATAGCCATTTTGAACTCTCCAAATAATTTGTGATTCTAAGTATCATCCCATATACAATGAAGCTATTACTAAAGGTTTAATTGTAGTGCAAAATTAAAATAAATATCGTAAAATACGACAATAACATAAATGCATATGATTCCAAATTTGAGAGGGATAAGATGTCTGAAGTAACACAAGAAGTTTCTACATACCAAATGGTAATGGCTGAAGAAAACGAGAGAAAACTATTAGAAATATATTGCGATGACAAGCGGGTTATTATTTCAAATAAAATCCAAGAAGTGTCGCAGAATGTATGTGATTTTGCCAAAGAGGTAATCCAAAATCATGACGAAGCACAACAAGCAGAAGTCGAGAATCTAAAAAGTGAAGTAGAAGATCTTCAAGGCAAAAATGTTTCTTTGCAAAACAAGGCCGAATTACTACAAGATGAAAAAGAATCTTTACAAAGACAATTTAGCGTACTCGACAAAGAAAACGAGCTACTAAAAAGCAAGACGCAAGAGCTAGAAAATACGATTAGCCAACTACAGGAAGACAAGAGAAGTTTACAAAGTCAACTCGATGAATTGAATAATGTAGGTGGGTAATCCGTGATTTGAAATATTGGCTACAATTTGTAGCCAATGTACTCAGGTAATTATTAAACAATAAGTTTAATGATCTCCCGGAAAACTATTTTCGAAACGAAGTTTTCTAGTCTTTCAAGTGCGTAATTTACGGCTTGATCAGTTGCAGCGCCTATGAGATCCTTTAGACTGTCAGTGATCATAGCCACGGCCGCTCCTGCCAGTTTTTTATCCGCTTCCGTTCCTACCAAAGAGTAAAATTTGGCCTTGGCCAAATCTTTCAATGTGTCGGTACCGATCTCATTGATTTCATTCCACACTTCTTGACCAGCTTCGTTTATGAATTCTTTTTTTAGATCTTCAAAGATGTTTTCGCGAGAGCTTTCGTTTATATCCGGCATACCTACTCCTTTTTAATTTTTTTGTCATGGCTTTGTAAAATTTCGTGTTGTTTCTTAATATCAAAACGCCAGTTCTTAAATTTTCGAATCAGGCCCATCTTGTATATCTCCAGGCCATTTTTTGTTGCTTGTTCTATTGCTTGTTGGTCTTCTTTTCGCACAGCTTTTTTGAGAATATCGGCGTTGGCGTTTTCAATTAGCGAAATAGCAACAGGGAACAATTCTTGAGAGTTTTCGTAACTTGTGTTCACAAATCTTTTTGATGGTCCCACTCCCGAAACACAAGCGGTTAAGAATACAGATAAAGTAATACACACTAAGAACATCACATAAATTCGATATGATGTGTTTTTCAAGTCGTGCTTGATTGTTTCTATAAAAGACATTTTTTCGGTGCTAATGTTTTGGATATCAGACATAGGTCCTCCTTTAAGATGCGTTTACAGTTCCCCAAGAAATCACGGGTTTATCTCGGAGAATGGTAATTTTGTTGTATTTTTGAGCTTGGTCTAAAATTCGGTCTATTGTTGAGTTAATGTTATCTTGGTTACCAAAGTTTCGACGAATTTCGACGTTTTCTACCTGTTGAGCATTTGCGATTAAAAAGAGCGCTTCATTTAGGAATATTTCCATAGTGGAAGAATCAACGATATATGCTGATCCAATTGGTGAATAAATAACATCGTCACCAACGGTAACTATTAGAGTATTGTTATTCTCGATGATGGCATCAATGAAACCTGTTTTCTTGAGTTCTTGCATCGTTTGTTGGTTTGGTAAATTGTGAATAGCGTCAATCACTTCCTGCTCAGTTGGTATAGTTGATTGACCTTCACCGCTACCGTTATTTACCCCTTCACTAGAGTTACCAATACTTCCACCGCTGCCAATACCTACAACTTCTTGTGTTAGTATCAGAATTAGCGAGAGAAAACCGCCAATCCATACGTATTTTCTGTTCTCTGGAGAAATGATCGATGCAGCGATGGAAGTCGCACCAGTTGCAACAACCGCAGCACCGACGGCAACGACTTTTTTTGTGGCACCAGGCATTACATAACCTAACCATGTATTTTCTTCTAGGCTGTTCATTATTTGTTTTGCCTTGGAGTGGGCAAGGTATGAAGATGCGAATCCAGAGCCACCCCACGAAACTTGGGTTATCCCTGATTCTTTTAGGTTGTCTATAAAGTCCATATTAGTCTTCCTTGGTAAATATTTCGTACTCTTGGCCACTCATTCCAAATCTGTTTTTTTTCGTTTTGGCAATGCCTTTTGCAACGACTATTTGTACTTGGGGATCGTGTATTAGTTGTGTGGTTCCTCTGTAGTCACCGTCTTTTGTCACATGTAAGATGTAAATAAATGTTCCTATCTCTTCGCGAAACTCTTTGATTTCTTTGGCGGTTATGCCTAGGTCGCTTATGGAATCAACGATTATGTTTGCACTGTTGTTTCTGATAAGTTTTAGGAACTCTTTTTTGTTTTTTACACTCTCAAAAATTAGGTTTTCACTTGGTTCGCAGTACTCTATTTTGTTTTGGAAATCTAAGTTTTCTAGCTCTTCTTCTGAGGTTACATAATAGGTTTTTCTCTTTGAGTTATTGGCAATGGCATCTGCTATTTGCAAAGCGAAGTAACTTTTTCCACTGCCTGGTTCACCATGTATCACCATCGAAAATTTTTTGGGCAAGCTACCAATGAATTCAAATCCTTTTAGCGGTTTACCGATGGCTTTTCTCTTCATTATTTCGCTTGCTGTTTTCGGCTTCGGCAAGCTCACTTGCACTGACGCCGGAATTTTTACAATCGAAAATATAGCATTACACTTTTTACAACGACGGCTTTTTTCTTCAGATATATTCTGGCAAGAGACACATAGATATTTACTGTTAGATACGACCGTACAAGACATAATTGAACTCCGTTTGATCTGCACCTGAGTCATTTTCAAAAACAAATTGAGCGTATCGACCTATTTTTTCTGCCGTAAATCCTGGTGTAGTGTTTGCGGTATAGCCAGAGGTATCGCTTGCCAATACAGTGCTTGCATCATCACTATAATCAATTCTAAAGGTACCGTTTTGATCTGTTTTGACCATACCGCTTAGACTTTCGTACTCTGAAACATCAATCCACGGTGAAGTGTGATTTCCGCCATTAACGATGAGTGTTGTATGTATATCTAGCTTTGTTAGACTATGTTTCTTTTGATGTAACAAATCGCTATTGCGATAATGGATATTTGTAACTACTGTTGCTTGCGATCCTGAAGCATTGATGATGGAAACTTTCGCGTACGAACCAAAAAGAACGTGATCGATTTCTTTTACTGTGTTGGCATTGATGAGTAAATCGGTTGTTTTCACATATGTTTTGGAATTTACCTCAATACCTTCTTCTACACGAAAAGTTACGTTCTGATTGGTCTTGATCATTCCTTGCAGAAGGAAGTTGCCTAAGAATGTAAACTCCTTAGTCTCACTAGAACCATCATCGATGGTACCATCAAAATAAAGTCCGGTTTTTGTTCAGGAAAATATTCCTCCAAAGGAAATTACTCGAGAAGAAGCTACTGTTGAGAAAGTTGTGCAAAAAGACGTTCCAGAAGAAAACAATGAACTCCCTGAAAAATGGAACGATGTTCTAGAAGATGCCTGGAAAAACCACAAAAACGGTTACGATCGTGAAAAGTTTTACAGGTTGTATAGTGATAGCTTTTGGACTCCTGAGGATGAAGAAAATTACCAAATGGAAGTCGCATCGCAAACGATTGATACAAAAAGTGGTGATTATACAATTCCAGTTTTAGCGAATGTTCCGATCGCAGATCCACAACCAACCTATGCCGATAAAAAGGAAGAGTTCGAGAAACAATATCCAATATTGACTACGCAAGAGGTCGAGAACTGGATAAGAAAAAGTCTTCCAGGATTTGCGATGAAAACGCAAAAGTTAATTGCCAAGCATTTTGGTGGCAGTGAACAGGAATTTTGTGAATATTTTAGTCGTCATCTAATACCAGCATACAAGTATCGCGGTAGTTTTAGTCCGAAAATAGCAATGATTAAGATTCGAGATAAAGAAGAGTTTTGTTTTGTTTAGGAGAGGGTATGGAAGATTTTGAAATTGTTGTGCCATTGGAGTTTATGGCCCGAGAAGACAATGTTCAAAGTTTGGTTCTTGGACAGGAGGTAATCATGAAAAGCATTGATGATTTTGTAAAAAAAGGTTATGCCGTAAAGGAAAACGACAGATACCTTTTGACGGAGAAGGGTGTTCGTTTCATGAATAGACTTTTTGCTAGATTAGAAATGAAAGAGACCATATGACTTTAGAAGAATTACATCATCGCCTTGGAAAGTTCGATGGATATGCGATAAGCATGTTCGATATTCTTTGCCATCGAACTGAAAATTTGGAAGATTGTATATGCAATGCTATCTCTGTAATCGAAGAAGATGGGGATTTGTATTCGATGGAAATATGGTCGGTTGAAAAATTGACGGTAAAGGGGGTGGCGCCCTGTGGCGAAACAATCATCGACCACATGTGGGATAGATTCCAATTTGAAGAATTCATGGAGGATGTTTCTGCAAAACAAAAGGCATTGCTGGGAGAAATGATCGCGGAAACAATATCAAATTGGATCAAGAAGGAAAATATAAATTTTGATTACTACACTGGAATAAAGAAAGAAACTGTGAGTTATACCGAATTACAAAGTATGGCGAGAGAGACCGAAAGAAAGGAGACCGCTTGAGTATAAAGGAAAAAGTTGCGTTTCTTTTAAAAAGAGATAAGCAAAATGAAAAGAGAATCAAGGATTTGGAGAAAGAGAACAAGAAAAAGGACAAGTTGATTTCTAAACTAATGGCTAAGAATTCAGCTCCAAATAAAAATTATCTTACCAAAGATCAAGCTGCGGCTTGGATAGGATGTTCTAGACGAAAAATTGACGACATGATAATCGGTGGCAATATCCATGTCGAATATCCAGGCTCTAAAGCTTGTATAAACAAGCATGAGATTATTCCTCTGATGAAAGGACTTAAAAAACAACATGGTTCATTACCGAAAGGATAGGAAATGTTGGGTTGCTTGTTGGCAAGATTCAAAGGAGAATCGAAGAAAAAAGAGTGGTTTTGACTCTAAAAAAAACGCAGAAATTTATGAAGCACGCCAAAAGATCTTGACGGAGAACAATTTGGCGCGCGGTGTAGATTATGATATCGACATCACAGTTGAGGAAATAGTTGCGCGTTATTTAGAAAAAGCGAAATATTCTATGAAAACGCGCTCCTTTGAAGTTGAAAAGCAATGCATCGAGAAAGTACTGGAATACTTTAGCGAAGAAAGTTTGACGTTGTGTCGCTACCTTAAAAGTAGTCATCTACAAGGATTTATCATGTGGCGTAAGGAGACCATTACGCCTCGGGGATCTCCCCCAAGCGATATCACAATTAATAAAAATATAGCAAGTATTAAGAGGGTTTTCAAGTATGGAAAAGATTATAATCTAATTCCCAATAACCCTTTCAAGAGTTTTAAAGCAATACGAGTTGATAAAGAAGATGCTCCGCGTATTTTAACAAAAGAAGATGTCAAGATAATCGAGGAGCTTGCAATAGATAGTGTTGTAAAGAATGAGCTATTTTTTTTGGTGAGAACTGGCATGCGTGCCAGTGAAATGATCAATCTTGAAGTTGGTGATTGCGATATTGAGAAAAAAAAGATCATTGTTCGTTCATACAAAGCTAAATCTCGAAGAACTAGATTTGTTCCAATGACTAAATCAATCCTAGAATTGATGAAAACTCTTGTTGTTAGAGCAAATGATGAGAAGCGAAAGCTTGTATTTGTTAATAGCAAAGGAAGAAAGCATAACTTACGCAATGTTTTAAGGAGATTTCAGACAATATTGCGTAAAGCGGAAGGTAAAGGTGTTAACATCGATGGTGTTAGTATACATACGTTAAGAAAAACGTACATTTCGCATATGATTATGTCGGGAGAAGATCCCGCTAAAGTGATGAAAATTGTTGGCCATGAGAGTTGGTCTACAATGAAGAAGTATCTGTATTTAACAGAAAACTACTTGAATGATATTCCTGAGATTTTTTGATGAAATTTATCTCTTTCAACACAATCACCACTACCCAGTGAATTTACAAAAAGCCTATAATTTAAAAAATGATAAATTTTCTGATAAAATTGACTCAAAACAAATACATTTATTTCGCTGTAATCAAGAAAAATAAATGTGCGAATTCCGCACATTTATGCTTAAGGCATTATTTGCTAATTATTTAAGAAATGTGCGAAATCCGCACATTTGACAAAGAATTCTAAAAGCACCCGAAAGACTTGGACTTTGTTGGATTTGTTGTGGTATTATGTATTTCTAAATTGAAATAAACAACTATGATTAAGGGGATCTATATGAGGAAGATATATCTTATTTTAATTTCAATTGTATTAAGTAGTGTTATCGCAGCTGCTCCGATAACAACAGATGGTTTAATAGCATTTTATGATGCTGATGACAATACTGCAAATGACCAGTCGGGAAACAGTGGACCAAATGGAACTCTGAACGGAGTATCTATCTCTCCTAATGGGGCTTTCAACCAAGGATTTTCTTTCGATGGAAACTCAAGCATTGATTTGGGAAATAATTCTATTATCGGTTCAGATACCAGTTTTTCGATAGTTGCTTGGGTAAACGCGAATAGTTTTAGCCCGCAAAGCGCTATCTATGGTGAGTTTAATACTAACAATGCAGACACACGTAATTACTTACTTCTTGATAGTAGCGGTAGAGTATTATTTGACCAATTTCCTAATACCGGTGGAGCATTAGTGAGTCAAAATTCAATAGCTATAGGCCAATTTTCACAGATAGTATACACTCAAGACGGAACTACTCGTAGAATATACATCGATGGTGTTCTTGAAGCAGAAGATACATCTATTGAGACATACCAAGGATCCATACCAGACGTTGCAAGAATCGGTTTTCGAGACAATCAAAACTTTGGTTTTGATGGCGTGCTTGATGAAATTGCTTTTTACGATCGAGCTTTAACTATCGAGCAAGTAACGAGTCAATTTGCAGCTGTTCCAGAACCGTCAACATACATCGCATTCCTATTCGGTATATTCGCTATCGGATACTTGCGCAAAAGAAAGTAAAATAACCTTAACTAAACACGAATACAAGCCTGCCAGCCATAGCGCTGGCTTTTTTTATGGCTTATTTTACAGACAATAGCATTTCAAGAACATTTTTAATGTAGTGGTTTGTTAAAGGTATTTTTTTATGATGAAAAGGGTTTCGTGGTATATTTTCATAAAAATACATTATTGTAACATGTACTAAATGATTTAGTGGTTAATTTAGTGGTTTTTGGGGACAAAAAGCGGGGCCCATATGGGGACATAAAACATCAAAAAGGGGACTTTTTTGCCAAAAAACGGCTGTTTTTGGAGTGGGGTTATTTCGGCCGTGAGGCTTGAAAATACTGGCACGCCCAGGAGGATTCGAACCCCCGACCCACAGATTAGAAATTAATGTGACTTTATAATCTACCGTAAGTATTAAACCTTTATATTTTCTTTATTTAATCTATATTTTACTATTCGTTACTTTTGGTAAACTTGCGCAATTTGCATGGCTAAATTGGCCAAGAATTAGAGTTGAATTCTACCATAGTACTACCAAGTTGGAGGGAAGCGTTGCTTGATATTTTTTGTATTATAATAAAAATGAAGATTCTAAAGAGCTCAAAATGCTTAGATCCATTTTTGAGGTGATGTTGACAAATGCATCTTTTGCATCCATTCTATAGTTTCCATATGTTGCAAGAATACTTATGTTTTTTTTACTTTAGTACTTTTACTTGATCACTTTCAGCATTTGTAACAGAAAAAATTACTAAAAAAAGTTTTTTAAGCTATCAGTAACTAGTAAAGGTATAGCCTTCTTGATCGATTTTTCTTCTAAAGATGAACTCTGAATCTTTTTAAAAATACCATCATGGTATAGTCTAGAAAAAATATTAATAGCATATCGAATAGTTTGTCCTTCTTGCATACCATGAACTTGAGCAAATTCTTTCAATCGAGAAAAGCTTACAGATTCTATGACTTGCTCTTTTTTTATATTAATATCTAACAAAGATAAAAATATCTCAAGGGAGTAATTCACCAATTCATTTATTGTCCACCTATAAAATTCAGCCACTGTACGTATTACGTTGTGATTTTTTATTGTTATACTTTTTCTTTCACTACTTTTGTTTTTTGCGAATCTTGAAATCTCAACTCGCTTTGTTTTTATACTAATTTTTTTACTATTGTCTTTTCGATTTTTGATATTAGTATCGTCTTTTAAGTATTCTGACAATAATTCAGATATAATTCCTTGAACGGTTCTTTTGTTTCCTTTTACAAGCTGATGACTCTGTATTTTGACAAGAGAGTTGTTTGTGTATAAGCCAGAAAAAATATCGATAGCATAACGAATGGCTTCTTTTTCTTCGATGTAGTACGATTTAGCATACTCTTTCAATCGCATAAAACTTTGAGATTCTGTAACACTTTTGTTTTCAAGATCTATGTCTAAAAAGGCAAAGTATATTTCGAGAGAGTAATTTACCAACTCATTTATTTTCCATCTATAAATTTTTGCAGTCTCCGATACTAAATTATAATTTCTGATTGTGATGCTTTGTCTTGTATCTTGACCATCAATTTCTCTTATGTCTTCATAATCAACCGCTTTAAGTGGAAATTCGGATTCAGCATTGTTTAGAGAGTTTTCCATATTTTTCCTTTCCAAAATATTTACTAAAATAGATTATACAATCATTACAAAATTTTTTTTGTAAAAAATAAAATTGCAATATTGAATTTTACAGTTCATAATTTCCATGCATCAGGTGGTTCATTTTGCACCGCGTTGATTCATGGATTACGGAGTGTGGTAGCCAATGGCATTTAAGATAGAAAAAAACAGACCAGATTCCGTCAAATCAATGAAATCATCGCGAAAATAAGAAGGGATATTAGTTTTTTGTTAATAAATAGCTACTAAACTGAAAGGGTATAATATGAAAGTAACTTTTATTTTAATCATGGTTGCCTTCATTTCGTCGACTCAATGCCAAGAGATATTTGATGATATTAAAGGGTTAGAAAACCCATATGTACGAGAGAGCTTTGCGGCAGAAAATGATTTTATTGGTTATGAGGTTGATAAATGTCTTGAAAGAACAAAATTAGCATATAAAAATTTTCCTTTGCCAAGTCTAGAGAAAACGGTGACTATTGATATAGTAAAAAAATATAAAATCGAAAATGAAGATGGTGAAAAAAGTGTTGAAAAAACAAGCACGACAGAAAAAAAAGTTGTTCGACAAGTTCTTACAATGAGCATAGGATCTTACAGCCAATTAAATCTGAAAATTACGGTAAGTGATAAGACAACTTTTGATAATTGTTTAGTCATATATGATTTGACTTCTCAGGGGACACCAAAAATTTTAAGTACTTACAGAAGCAAAGATAACATCTTCAGATCTTTGGATCAAAAATTCCGCAAGGAAAATAGGGATAGAGAAAAAAAAACATTTTCTTATAAAAATAATGAAGCGTTTCCTAAAGTTATAGGTCTTGTTTTGATAAGTAGGAGAGCTAAAAATTATTTAGATATGGGAAAGTATGAGTGGAAACCTGTCCCATTAGACTCTAATCATTTAATGATTTTAGGTGAAGGAGTTATAGGTTTTGATGACTATGTATACAAAGGATATAGATCCGTGATAGTTCAATACTACTATCAACAAGTAGTCAACAATTAAATAACCATACTCCACCTTCGAAAAAAATAACCAGAATTTCCAATTATATTTAAGGATTTTATGATGCAATCTACCCCAATTATCATTGTTTTGATTTTTTGTTTTACAATACCATTAGCTGCTCAAAATCAAAGTTTTGAAAGGGAAAGCACAAACATAATAGAGCAGATAGTTAAGCAAAACAATCAAAATCAAAGTCTTGAAGACAAAGAGTTACTTGAAAGATACAGAAATAATATTGGTGGTACAAGTTCTATACAGATCGAAAAAAGTTGGCGCTTTGATAAGTATTTAAGAGACAGAACCCAAAAATCTCAAAATGAAAGCAATAGAAGAGTATCTACAGAAAAAACTAGCACAAAGAGAATAAATGAAATAGCAAAAGATAAAGAAAAGAAAAAAAATAAGCAAGATAAATTGAAGTCGAAACATCGAAAACATAGATTTAAAATGAATACACATATAAACAGTCAAGAAGAGATAAAAAGGGGTTATGTAAATGAAAAAGGATTTTGCTATGCTCCGAGACCAAATTATGGAAGAGTAGTAAGAATTGACGGACATTCAGAAAAAAAATATACCGTTACAAAGCGTACAAAAGAAGAGTGTTTTACAGTCGGTACTATTTTCTATAGTAAAACAACATGTGATATAACGGACCTTAAGACTGGAAAAAAAACTAGAACAGTGAAAACATGTAAGGGAGTACATTTAAGTACAGGAACACCTCTATATGGGGCAACACGTACCTCCGTTTATTGTGAAAAAGAATAATAAGGCTTAATTTGAATATAATTATTGGAAATTTTTTAAAGATGTTCTTCTTGAAGAACATCTTTTCTCTTTTTCGTATATCTCCTCAGTGTCGATTTATACAATAAATAAATCGAATAAAAACATTGGTAATTCTACGAGAGCGAATAATTCTGAGTTTTGTATTTAATTTTGTCAAAATAAACTTGGCACATCTTGTAAATATTCTTCAGTCAAAAATAAGTACTTTTTCATAGTTTCCCAGCTTTGATGACCAACAATTTTCATTACCTTAACGGGATCTTGTCCTGACATAATCATATGCGAAATGTACGTTTTTCGAAGGCTGTGGATGTTGACCCCTTCAATATCTACACCATATTTTTTTGCATTTTTTAGGATAGTTCGGAAACGCCGTAATATATTTCGAAGACAATGTTTATTTCCTTGGCTATTTACAAAAACCAAAGAACGTTGATTTGCCTTCGCCTCATTGAGAAGTTCCTGTAGTTTGATACCTAAACCTTTGACGATTGGAACATAGCGTGTTTTACGACTCTTCGCTTTTACAGATCGAACAATAATAATATTTTTTCCCAAATCAACATCAGCGATTTCGAGATTGACCATTTCGCTAACACGCAATCCCGTACGAACCAAAAAGAATATCTCACTTTTAATAGTACTCTTTTCTGCCATTTGTTCAATGATTCGAATATCTTCTTTGGAAAAAATTCGTGGAGAGTCTTCCTTATCCACACGTATTAAACTAACGTTTGCAAAAGGATCTTGCGGTATTAGTTGATTTTTAGATGCTAAATTCAACGCTCTTTTGATTGCGGCAATGTTTTTGTTAACAGTGACATTACTAGGTGGTTTTCCTCTAGGGGTAATTGTCTCCTTACGCCATACAATAAAGTCTTGCAAAGACTTTGGCGTAAGCAAACGAAAATATATCAGACCTTTGAGATGGAAATACTCGATAACTTTTTCGACACATTGTTTTTCAACGAGGTAAGAACGCTCTTTCATTGTATATTTGGCTTTTTCCAGATAATGTTCGACAATATACTCAATTGTAATATCTTTATTGAAATCAGTACCTCTGGCGAAGTTGCTCTCCACAAGAACTTTTTGGCGCGCTTCGTATATCTGTGCGTTTTTCTTTGAGGTAAAGCCTGTTTTTACTTGGCGTTTACCATTGACATCAATCCAATTTGCGCACCATGTCTTGCGGTCTTTTCGATAGTAAACTATTTTCTCCTCCTCCTATTCGGTCTCATCCCACGCATATACGCTTTTACATCTTCAGGATGTAAGCATTTTTTGGCATTCGGCCACAGAATAGGAAGTTGGCCACTATCGATGTATCGATTTAAGGTTTCCTTAGAACAACCAAGCCACTCCATTGCTTCTTTCTTGGTTAGGCAATCTGCATTTGGCGCTGACTTTCCTGCTTCTATTTTTCTCAGCCGTTTTTCCAGGTCTTGTATTTTTTGTTTTAGCAATTCTTCCACTTGAAGAACTCCAACCAATCGAATCGCTCCTCATTGAAAAACGATGAGTTTACAATACCAGTACAAATCCGTAAGTCTGCACCAAAAGTATTGAATTGTACAACAAATATTTCAAAATTGCCACAGGGCATTTTTTGAATACAAATTATTATTATGAAACTATTTAGATCAATAATAGCCCAGTTATTCATTTTCATGAAAAAATCTCCATAATTCTTCACCATCGAGCCAAGTAAATAATCCGTGCTTTGCTGACATTATATAGTCTAGCTCTTGTAAAGAGTAACCCAAATCAATACCTTTGCGATATAACTTTGCAACTAACTTGCGTGGACACTTTATTTGTTTTTGTATATGCGCTGGTGGTTTGCATTTAATTGCCATTATGTTTGCCCACAGTAAATGTAGTTATAGATTTCCTGAGTGTTTTGTTCTGTCCATTTTCTCGCGATTAGTTTAATTCCCGTGTAGTAGTTTGGGCGAAAGCCATTTTCGTTTTTGATGGATAGCTTCTTCTTTACAATTTTTGGTGCGATTTTCTTTAACTCTTTACCCATCTTAGAAGCGCTGTAGCACTTATGACCGGAGCTAGAACACCAAAGTGCGTATTGCTCATAAAGGTCCATGCACAACACATCATTGCCTTCCTGAATTTCACAACAATCATTGACAAACTGTAGCAATGGATTACTGTATTCGCGAAACTCTTTCATTGTGTTGTTCATTGCTTGCGATTTTGTCATCTTGAAGTTGTTGTCTTGTAGTCGTTGTAAACCTTCCAACGCCCAATTTAAAACTCCAGGTAATTCTTCTTCCCAAATCTCGTACTTGAGATTTTCATTACGCTCCTCTTCTGACCATGTTTTGGCAATTTCAATGATGTCGAACCTACGATAAAAACCGTGTGAGCGATCCTTAGTCGGAATAAAGTCATTGGCGGCAAAAACAAGACGCGCATAGTTGTCAAAATAGAATCCGTCGCGGCCTTTGAACTCACCATGAAGTCGTCCACCGGAGATCAAATTCTTGACACGATCATCAATCGGAATTGTTGTCTTGTTGTCGCTACAAATATTGACCATTTTGTTGCGCAGTTTCGCGGTGTTAAAACGACCAAAAATCTCCGAGAGATCTAAACTACAAGAGTATTCTTTCAACAACGCTTGTAATGTTTCTACGATGACTGTTTTGCCGTTTCCCCCTGGCCCCATAAGATACAAAGCTTTTTCAATCCGTGTATCAGGTATAAGACAATACCCAAACCACTCTTGCAGGCGCATTAAAGTTGCTTCGTCAAGCTCCGTTTCCCACAAAAACGTTTTCCACTTAGGGCAATCAGCTTCGGGAACATAGTTCGTATTTACCTTGGAAGTAAAATACAAGTCCTTATCATGTTCGCGCATCTCCATCGATGTCAAATCTAAGACACCATTTTGCAGGTTGAGAAATTGCTTATTTTTGTCAAAATCAAAGCCTAACTGTTGCTGAACAGCATAGTTCTGTATCTGAAAATAAACATCTTCGACAATAGATTTACGGCACAGTTTGTCTCCAAGTTTATGCTGGATAAACGCCTTGATACGTCGCCCGTTTTCTGGTTCTTCCACCCAAATCCCGCTTGACTTATCGTAGGTCCAAAAAGTGGATTGATGAAAAATAAGACCATCGCCATACTCCGCCAATACAGTTTTCGCCAATAGCCCAGGAATCACCGACTGTTTACCGCGCTCACTAACTTCAATCCACTCCGGAGATTCTTCGCGAATGGCATCAACGCGACACTTCTCCACCATGGCTTTGATCATTCCCTTGCCAATGGCAGTGTGTTTTCTTACCTTAAAGCGATCCCATAAGATCGTGATGTCGTTCTTGTCATACTTAAAAGCTTCGAGTTTTTGTGCCAAGTAAAGATGATTTACCGCCGCAATTTCAGTAAAACAATTGTCATTGCACTTCGACTCATCTAAGGCCGTTTTCAAAGCCATTTGTGGTGAAGAAACTGCCGTCAACCAGTCATCAACTTTTTCGTACTCTTCTGGCCAGTGCAAAAAGTAAACAATCGCACCGCGCTTCCACAAAAACAAAAACAGTGACAACAGTTGCTTTTCTTCGTCTGGGTTACGTTCATTAGGACGATCAAAAGCGATATAAACCTCACGTCCCTTTAACGTAATACTTTGCCAGTCTCTGGTATTCCAAGTGCTAATTCCCGCAGATCCTAAACACAGAAAATCATCACCAATTTCCTGAGTAAGCTTTGCACACTTCTTTTCACCTTCGGTAAGAATAATAGGCTTCTTTGCCTTATGAAACTTTTTCTCTTCGCCATCAAGGTAGTACAACCAACAACCACCCTTTTTCGGCGATAAATACTTGGCACCTTGCAATTGCGGAAAAAGTTTAACGCGCACAAAATCTTGCTGATAAGGAATCACCATAATCTCGCTGGTGACCTGCGCTAGATTTTGCCCATCGTACTTAGCAAAACCTAAATTTTCTTTGAGCCAATCCGTTTTCTTCCTAGCAAGTGAATACACTCGCATGCGTTGAATTGTCTCTTGGTTTAATCCCGATCTCTGTAAATCAGAAATCGAATACTCAAGTAGTTCTGTAGCCATTAACACTCCTAGCTATAAACCATGCATACGACCTACCTCAAAAAAAACTTCTACGATTTATCCAACACCAAACAATTACTTCACAATATTGCTCTCCTGTGGCAAAACTCCTCAGACAAAACACCCATCGACAACAACACTTCTAATTTTTGTATTTGCTCAAAATTAGGTATGATTTTTCCACTTTCCCACTTACACACCAAAGAAGATCCACACTCCATGAGCCGTGCAAGTTCCTTTTGGGAAATTTTGAGCTGCTTTCTCCGATTTCGAATAGTATTTCCAAGATTCATTACACTTCTCCATTATTTCCTCTTGGGAAAATAATAATATCCAATTAGGAAAATGTCAACCCGGGAAATTTCTCTTTGGGAACTTTTTTGTGAAAAAGTTGGCATATTTCTATATAGCTGTTATTATTCAATGTAAGAAATATTAAGGAGTAGGACGTGAATATAGGAGAGTTGATAAATTTAGGGCTAACCAAGAAAAAAATGTCGCAAAAGGAACTCGCGAACCTTGTAGGTGTGAATCCACCGGCAGTGACCAAGTGGATCAGCGGGAAAAATAGCCCACCAGCAGATAAGCTAATTAAAATAATAAGCCTGCTAAACCTGACCGAAGAGTTCTTTCCCGAAAGGAAACAAGAACTCGAAAAGCTAGACAAAGAAACGAACCAAATAAATGCCCGTTTAGAAAAGTTAGAAAGCCTATTTGAGCAAGACGCACACGAAAACAATAAGAAGAAAATACAAGCGTTAGAGGCAGAAAACGCGATGTTGAGAGCAGCTATAGGAGACTTTGACCGGCAAGAACTAATAGAATCTATGCACCTCTTACGCAGTTTCGATTACGATGCGTTGCGAGAGGCGAGCAATCTAATTGAAGAATTTGGCAGCGCGATTTTAAAGAAAGCCGCCAAAAACCTAACCCGCAAAAAAGTGAAACAAGCCTAATCTCATTCCTTTGCAACAAGTTATGAAATGAAACTACGGAAAAAATACGGTTCAAAGTTGGCGAAACACAATTCTGCTATCTCCGCAAAAAAATATGTTAAAGTAAGCATGTCTACACTGGTAAAACTGTCTTTACTTTTCCCCACCTCGTCTAGTTTCTCTTCTTCCAATTAATTTTTTTCATCATTGAGTTGCCTGATTAATTTCTGGGTATCTTCTCTAGATATATGATTTTATTCTTCTGAAAACACGAATAAAATCTTCAAAGTATCAAAGTCACCTTTCTGAAATAAAATTATCATGGTCTCAGTAAAACAAAATTCATCACAAAAATATGGTAATCGAAAATACCTTATCCATAACTATTTTATTGATAAGTCTAAGCCAAAGTTAATTCTGTTTAACATCAAGTAGATTTGAAACATCGCATTAAACTTGCTATAGTATTTTATGATTTTGAAGATGTCTTTTTTGATGAGGTTTCTTATGATCGGTAAAACATATTTACAACATGCTATTATACTTTTTGTGTTATTTAATCTGGCATTTACGCAATCCGAAGACAAAAATTTAAACGCACGGCTAAAGACAATAGTAAAACAGCTACAATCCTCTAATGCACAATTGCGATTTTCAGCGCTAGCTGAGCTGGAGAAACTGGGAACTGCGACAAAAGCAATTCGTCCAAATTTAGAAAAAGCTTTGAATCAAGCAAATGGACGAAGTAAGCTAGCAATTATGCATGCTATCGGTATTATTGATCAACTAAAGAATAAAAAAGACTCTGATCAATATATAACGAAAAAAATAGCCACTAAACGTTCTTTAGCATCACGAGTGTCCAAAAACCTTGGTGGCCTCAATATCCTTGGTGTCAGTAACGACTTTCGGCAACGATTGCGCTATGGTAAACGACACGCACTAGTAATTGGGATTAACAAGTACAACAAATACTACCCTGAGTTAGATGGACCAAACTACGATGCTGGTGAAGTCGCATCTGTTTTGAGCAGTCGTTACGGCTTTGAAAATGTAGTATATCTTTGCGATGAAATTCCCAAAAATGTCTATCGCCGAAGTGAGATAAAAGAGGAAACCCAAAATAAATTCACGCCTTATGGAAAATCATATACCGCAACATATGGTAAAGAAACGATTGTAGAGACTCCGCTCATTACCAAAAAAGTTGTAGAAGGTCTTTTAACGCAAACTTTTGCAAAAGTAGATTCTAACGACGCTATTTTTCTGTTTTACGCAGGACACGGTGTACCTGGTCACATTGTCGCAACTCCAGAACACAAAAACGACAACGGCTATATTTCGCTAACAAAAATCGCCAAGAAACTTTCGCAAAAAAACGCCAAACACACGTTGATGGTACTCGACTGCTGTTTTGGCGGATCTCTTCTCCAAGACCAGTACAAACCAAAACTCGAAGGTTACAACAATGCCACTTTTCAATTTGGTACAGGAGAAAATATAGATCGCGTTTTTGCCCGTAGATCTTTTCAGGTAATCAGTGCTGGAACTGGGAATGAAGTAGTGGCAGATAAACTAAGCACCTCAACAAAGTATGCACAACTCACTGACACCAGTGGTCACTCCCCTTTTTCCGCAGTACTCTTACAAGCATTGAAAGGGTTGGTCGGGCGAGACGATGGTATAGTTCTGACATCTGACTTAGGTTACTACATGATGACGAACCTCACTAACGACAAACGTTTGGATGCTAAGCAAACACCTCGTTATGGCAGTCTTGGAGGTGATGGTGACTTTATGTTTTTTCCGGCGTACAAAGTTCTCAACCCAAAGCTTCTAGCACCACTATACCTGAGCGACAAAGTGTACGCCGACTTTCGTAGTTCCGGATGTGAAGCATTGGGGAAGTTTATCGACACTTACTCTGAGCAAGATCAAATTTCTCTAACGAAAAGTGCGCTACATCACATTGCAAAACTACTCGAAGATGAAGAACCCATTCCACGAAAAACTGCTTTGAAGTTTATCCAGGAGAAGGCCCAAAGACACGTTAGGAAAATAAAAGAATTTGACAACGTTGTATCTGCACTTACAAATTATTTTTCTTACGAGGATGAAGAACCCAAAGTGATAAATCTGGAAAGCTTCTTTTCTCTGAAGAATCTGAAACAAAGTGAAGCAGATTTGTATGAAGTTGTCGATTGTTTGGGAACGCTGCACATTTATGCAGACGATAAGGCGGTTGACATCCTTCAAAAGTATAGCAAAAGGTTAAAGTTGAAATGGGAAGAATTGTCGAAAGATAGAGTCAAGCCGCGAAGTGTGACAGTGAAACTAAACAAGCTAGAGAATCTCGAAAAACTAATTGGTGGAACATACCAAAATCAAGCCCTGATACTTCACCAGATAATTCAAGAATACCAATGGCTAACAACTTCTGGAATTCAAGAGTTAGAGTTTTATGAGAATCGTATGAATCTGTTTTTATCCAACACTGAAAATTCCGAGCGTACAAAAGCATTCGATTCATTAAAGAGTGAGTTTGAAGATAGTGATTTCGAAAAATATTTCAAAGTAAGAGATCAATATCTTAGAAAACAGGTTTTAGGATACCTTGAAAAAAAGGGAAAAGATTTAGATCTACTATTCAAACTATTCAATGAAGAAAATGAAAATATCAAAACGGATATAGCGAAAGATCTAGAGATAATAGGAAAAAGGGCTTTTTTAGCTATTGTTAATGAATTAAAAACTGACCAAAGCCAAAATCAAATATCGAAAAAGCTATTATTTGCTTTTCATCGTTGGAAAAAAGACTCACTGTTTGGATTAATAGACCAACTAAACCAAAAAGATCAAGATTTTTTTATTCCCGTTTTCGCAGAGGCAAATTTTGATAACCTTTATGAGGTGATAATAAATCGTAATCAAAGTAATGATGTAAGATCGAAAGCAGCTTTTATTATAATGAAAAGTGATATGAAGGAAGCTTTTATAGCTAAATTTTTCCTCTCCCTCAGTGAAAGGAGCGTGTTTGAAAAACAAAGAGCCATAGATATTATAACGTCGCAAGAAAAATATTTAGTAGTTAAGATTTTTTTAGAATTATTAAAAGACAAAAATCTAAATGTGAGAGGCTCTGCTGCAGAGGCATTGGGAAAGATGGGAGAAAAAGCAGAGAAAGCAGTACCAGCACTTATTCTTGCTCTAAAAGACCAAGTTCCAAATGTGAGAAGAGGTGCAACGGAGGCATTGGGAGAGATAGGAGAAAAAGCAGAGGAAGCAGTACCAGCACTTATTCTTGCTCTAAAAGACCAAGTTCCAAATGTGAGAAGAGGTGCAACGGAGGCATTGGGAGAGATAGGAGAAAAAGCAGAGGAAGCAGTTCCAGCACTTATTCTTGCTCTAAAAGACCAAGTTCCAAATGTGAGAAGAGGTGCAACGGAGGCATTGGGAGAGATAGGAGAAAAAGCAGAGGAAGCAGTTCCAGCACTTATTCTTGCTCTAAAAGACCTATATCCAAATGTGAGAAGAGGTGCAACGGAGGCATTGGGAGAGATAGGAGAAAAAGCAGAGGAAGCAGTTCCAGCACTTATTCTTGCTCTAAAAGACGTATATCCAAGTGTGTACAGAGGTGCAACGGAGGCATTAGGTAAAATAGGAGAAAAAGCAGAGAAAGCAGTACCAGCACTTATTCTTGCTCTAAAAAACCAATCTCCGTACGTGAGAAGAGGTGCAACGGAGGCATTGGGAGAGATAGGAGAAAAAGCAGAGGAAGCAGTTCCAGCACTTATTCTTGCACTAAAAGACGAGAGTAATGATGTTAGAAAAAATGCCACAAATGCTCTGAGCGAAGTAGGAGAAAAGGCCATACCAGCACTTATTCTTGCAATAAAAGACGAGAGTAATGATGTTAGAAAAAATGCCACAAATGCTCTGAGCAAAGTAGGAGAAAAGGCCATACTAGCACTTATTCTTGCACTAAAAGACGAGAATAATGACGTTAGAGCCCAGGCAGCAAGGGCATTGGGGGAAATAGGAGAAAAAGCGGAAAAAGCGGTGCCAGCTCTCATTCTTGCTCTCAAAGACCAGAATGACGTTAGAGCCCAGGCAGCAAGGGCATTGGGGGAAATAGGAGAAAAAGCGGAAAAAGCGGTGCCAGCTCTCATTCTTGCTCTCAAAGGCCAGAATAATGATGTTAGAACTCAGGCAGCAAGGGCATTGGGGGAAATAGGAGAAAAAGCGGAAAAAGCGGTGCCAGCTCTCATTCTTGCTCTCAAAGACCAGAATAATTATGTTAGAAACCAAGCAGCAAGGGCATTGGGGAGGATAGGAAAAAAAGAGGAGAAAGCAGTACCGGTTCTTATTGATGCTCTAAAAAACCAATCTCCGTACGTGAGAAGTTCTGCAGCAAAGGCATTGGGAGAGATAGGAGAAAAAGCGGAGAAAGCAGTACCGGTTCTTATTGATGCTCTAAAAGACCTGGATGACGGTGTGAGATGTTATGCAGCAGAGGCATTGGGAGAGATAGGAGAAAAAGCGGAGAAAGCAGTACCGGTTCTTATTGATGCTCTAAAAGACCTGGATGACGGTGTGAGATGTTATGCAGCAGAGGCATTGGGAGAGATAGGAGAAAAAGCGAAGAAGGCAGTACCAGCTCTTATTATTGCACTAAAAGACCAGGATGGAAGTGTGAGAAGATCTGCAGCAACAGCACTGGGAATGATAGGAGAAAAAGCAGAGAAGTCAGTATCAGCTCTTATTATTGCTCTAAAAGATCAATACCCTGATGTGAGAGAATCTGTAGCAGAGGCATTGGGAGGAATAGGAGAAAAAGCAGAGAAGTCAGTATCAGCTCTTATTATTGCTCTAAAAGACCCTTACTTCGATGTGAGAAGATCTGCAGCAAAGGCATTGGTAAAAATAGAAGGAAAAGCAGAGAAAGCGGTACCAGCTCTTATCGATGTTCTAAAAGACCAGAATGAAAATATTAGAATATCTGCAGCTGAGGCGTTAGGTAAAATAGGAGAGAAAGCAGAGAAAGCAGAGAAAGCAGAGAAAGCAGAGAAAGCAGAGAAAGCAGAGAAAGCAGAGAAAGCAGAGAAAGCAGAGAAAGCAGTATCAGCATTTATTATTGCACTAAAAGACCAGGATATAAATGTTGGAATATCTGCAGCTGAGACATTAGGTAAAATAAAAGAAGTAGAAAATGTGGAGTTTTTAACTTTTCTTATAAAAGCCCAGGAGGAAAATGTGAGAAAGTTTGTAGCATGGGCATTGGGAGAGATAGGAGAAAAAGCAGAGAAAGCAGTACCAGCACTTATTCTTGCACTAAAAGATCAGGATGGAAGTGTGAGAAAGTTTGTAGCACGGGCATTGGGAGAGATAGGAGAAAAAGCAGAGAAAGCAGTACCAGCACTTATTCTTGCACTAAAAGACCAGGATGGAAGTGTGAGAAAGTTTGTAGCATGGGCATTGGGAGAGATAGGAGAAAAAGCAGAGAAAGCAGTACCAGCACTTATTCTTGCACTAAAAGACCAGGATGAAAATATTAGAATATCTGCAGCAGAGGCATTAGGTAAAATAGGAGAGAAAGCAGAGAAAGCAGTGCCAGCACTTATTCTTGCACTAAAAGACCAGGATATAAATGTTGGAATATCTGCAGCAGAGGCATTAGGTAAAATAGGAGAAGTAGAAAATGTGGAGCTTTTAACTTTTCTTATAAAAGACCAGGATGAAAATGTGAGAAGATCCGCAGCAAGTGCATTGGGTAAAATAGGGGAGAAAGCAGTACCAGCACTTACTATTACACTAAAAGACCCTTACTTCGATGTGAGAGAATCTGTAGCAGAGGCATTGGGAGGAATAGGAGAAAAAGCAGAGAAAGCAGTACCAGCACTTATTCTTGCACTAAAAGACCAGAATAATTATGTTAGAAAAAATGCCACAAATGCTCTGAGCAAAGTAGGAGAAAAGGCCATACCAGCACTTATTCTTGCACTAAAAGACCAGAATAATTATGTTAGAAAAAATGCCACAAATGCTCTGAGCAAAGTAGGAGAAAAGGCCATACCAGCACTTATTCTTGCACTAAAAGACCAGAATAATGATGTTAGAAAAAATGCAGCAAGGGCATTGGGGGAAATAGGAGAAAAAGCGGAAAAAGCGGCGCCAGCTCTCATTATTGCTCTCAAAGACCAGAATGACGACGTTAGAAAAAATGCAGCAAGGGCATTGGGGGAAATAGGAGAAAAAACGGAAAAAGCGGTGCCAGCTCTCATTCTTGCACTAAAAGACCAGAATAATGATGTGAGAGAATCTGTAGCAGAGGCATTGGGGAAAATAGTAGGAGAAAAAGCGGAAAAAGCGGTGCCAGCTCTCATTATTGCTCTCAAAGACCAGAATGAAAATATTAGAAAAAATGCAGCAAGGGCGTTAGGTAAAATAGGAGAAAAAGCGGAAAAAGCGGCGCCAGCTCTTATTCTCGCTCTCAAAGACCAGAATAAGCACGTTAGAACCGAGGCAGTATGGGCATTGAGGGAAATAGGAGAAAAAGCGGAAAAAGTGGTGCCAGCTCTCATTCTTAATTTCAAAGACCCAGATTATTATGTTAGAATGTATTCATCAAGTGTGTTAGTTAAAATAGGAGAAAAAGCAGTACCAGCTCTTATTATTGCTCTCAAAGACCAGAATGACGACGTTAGAAAAAATGCAGCAAGGGCATTGGGAAGAATAGGAGAAAAAGCGGAAAAAGCGGTGCCAGCTCTTATTCTCGCTCTCAAAGACCAGAATAAGCACGTTAGAACCGAGGCAGTATGGGCATTGAGGGAAATAGGAGAAAAAGCGGAAAAAGCAGTGCCAGCTCTCATTCTTGCACTAAAAGACCAGAATGACGACGTTAGAACCCAGGCAGCATGGGCATTGGGAGGAATAGGAGAAAAAGCAGTACCAACTCTTATTGATGCTCTAAAAGACCAGGATGGAAGTGTGAGAAGAGGTGCAACGGAGGCATTGGGAGAGATAGGAGAGAAAGCAGAGAGAGCAGTACCAGCTCTTATTGATGCTCTAAAAGACCAGGATGGAAGTGTGAGAAGAGGTGCAACGGAGGCATTGGGAGAGATAGGAGAGAAAGCAGAGAAAGCAGTACCAGCTCTTATTGATGCTCTAAAAGACCAGGATGGAAGTGTGAGAAGAGGTGCAACGGAGGCATTGGGAGAGATAGGAGAGAAAGCAGAGAAAGCAGAGAAAGCAGTACCAGCTCTTATTTATGCTCTAAAAGACCAGAATAATGAAGTTAGAACCGAGGCAGTATGGGCATTGGGAAAAATAGGAGAAAAAGCAGGTAAAGCAGTACCAGCTCTCATTCTTACTCTAAAAGACCAGAGTAATTATGTTAGAACCCAGGCAGTAAGGGCATTGGGAAAAATAGGAAAAAAAGCGGAAAAAGCAGTGCCAGCTCTCATTCTTGCACTAAAAGACCGGAATAATGACATTAGAACCGAGGCAGCATGGGCATTGGGGGAAATAGGAGAAAAAGCAGTTAAAGCAGTACCAGCTCTCATTCTTACTCTAAAAGATCTGGATGATTGGGTTAGAACCCAGGCAGCACGGACGTTGGGGGAAATAGGAGAAAAAGCGGAAAAAGCGGTGCCAGCTCTCATTCTTGCACTAAAAGACCGGAATAATGACATTAGAACCGAGGCAGCATGGGCATTGGGGGAAATAGGAGAAAAAGTAGGTAAAGCAGTACCAGCTCTCATTCTTACTCTAAAAGATCAATACCCTGATGTGAGAGAATCTGCAGCAGAGGCATTAGGTAAAATAGGAGAAAAAGCAGTACCAGCTCTCATTCTTGCTCTAAAAGATCTGGATGATTGGGTTAGAACCCAGGCAGCACGGACGTTGGGGGAAATAGGAGAAAAAGCGGAAAAAGCGGTGCCAGCTCTCATTCTTGCACTAAAAGACCAGAATAATGAAGTTAGAACCCAGGCAGCATGGGCATTGGGGGAAATAAGAGAAAAAGCAGGTAAAGCAGTACCAGCTCTCATTCTTACTCTAAAAGATCAATACCCTGATGTTAAAAAATCTGCAGCAGAGGCATTGGGTAAAATAGGAGAAAAAGCTTTACCTTCCATTAGAAGTTTTATTCAAAATAAAGAAGATAAATTAGTAATAGAATTAGGCCTTGAAGCTTTGAATTATTATTTTTGGGACTACGTATACATGAATGAAAACAAAAAGGCTTTTAGTCAAATAGATATAGAACTTTTATCGCAATCGACAGATAAATACCATCTTAATACAGTAGCAGCCATTTATGCTTGGCAAGGAAGTGCAAAAGAAGCAAATGAATATGCAGTCAAAGCTGTGAAAAAAACCCCCAAAAGAGTGAAGTTACTACTTGAAGGAAAATCTCCCAAACAAGTAGAAGAAAAAATGAAAAAAGAATAACAGTTCATATTGTGAATCTCAATATGAATTGTTTTGGCAGTTAAAGTATGTCATTTCTTTTTAGATGTAGACTTGTTTTTTTGCGAGATTTAAGCCAGGTTTTGCTACTTAGGGGAATGTGCCACTAACTGTGGACATTACATTTCTATACCTAAACGATCAGGGAACATAATAACTAACTGTTGGAGGATGAGCTCTTATTCTTGCTCTAAACGGCCAGGATCAACGGGCAAGACTTTTTGCAATTAAGGCATTGGGAAAAATAGGAGAAAAAGCAGAGAAAGCGGTGCCTGATTTGATTCTTCTGTTGAAAGATGAAAGGCCAAATGAGATAAATTCTGTAATTGAAGCATTGGGAGGAATAGGAAAAATAGGAGAAAAAGCAGTACCAGCTCTTATTCTTGCTCTAAAGAACCAGGATAAATCTGTGAAAAGTTCTGCAGTAAAAGTATTGGGAAACATAGGAGAAAAAGCAGTACCAGCTCTTATTCTTGTTCTAAACAGCCAGGATCAACGGGCAAGACTTTTTGCAATTGAGGCATTGGGTAAAATAGGAGAAAAAGCAGAGAAAGCAGTATCTGATTTGATTCTTCTGTTGAAAGACGAGGATGAATCGGTGAGAAGATCTGTAATTGAAGCATTGGGAGAAAAAGCAGAGAAAGCAGTGCCTGATTTGATTCTTCTGTTGAAAGACAAGGATTCGTACTTGAGAAGTTCTGTAATTAAAGCATTGGGAGAAAAAGCAAGGAAAGCATTACCAGCACTTATTCTTGCACTAAAAGATCAGAGTTGGGAAGTGAGGCGAAGTGCAGCATGGGTATTGGGCAAAATAGGAGAAAAAGCCTTACCTTCTATTAGAAGTTTTATTCAAAATAAAGAAGATAAATTAGGCCTCGAAGCTTTGAATTCTTATTTTTGGGATTATGTATACATTAAAGAAAGCAAAAAGGCTTTTAGTCAAATAGATATAGAGCTTTTATCGCAATCGACAGATAAAAACCATCTTGATACAGTAGCAGCTATTTATGCGTGGCAAGGAAATAGAAAAAAAGCAAATGATTATGCTGTCAAAGCCTTAGAAAAAACGACCAAAAGATTGAAATTACTACTCGAAGGGAAATCTCTTAAACAAGTAGAAGAAGAAATGCGGAAAAAATAATGAGGTTATCATGATGGGACGAAAATATTTGCGATATGCTGTAATTCTGTTTACGTTATTTTGCTTAGCTTTTGCACAGTCGAAAGACAAAAATTTAAGCGAGCGACTAGACAAAATATTACAACAACTACAATTAAAAGATGCTCGTTCGCACCTTTTGGCATTGGTTGATTTAGAGAAAATAGGTGTGAATGCAATTTCTATTCAATCGGATTTGCAGAAATTACTGACAAACGCAAACGATAAAAACAAAAAAGCAATTGAACATGCATTAGATATTATCAAACGATATTTGCCACAACAAACTTCACAAAAGAAATTCCAAAAAACAGCCACTAAACGTTCTTTAGCATCACGAGTGTCCAAAAACCTTGGTGGCCTTAATATCCTTGGTGTCAGTAACGACTTTCGGCAACGATTGCGCTATGGTAAACGACACGCACTAGTAATTGGGATTAACAAGTACAACAAATACTACCCTGAGTTAGATGGACCAAACTACGATGCTGGTGAAGTCGCATCTGTTTTGAGCAGTCGTTACGGCTTTGAAAATGTGGTATATCTCTGTGATGAAATTCCCAAAAATGTCTATCGCCGAAGTGAGATAAAAGAGAAAACCCAAAATAAATTCACTCCTTACGGAAAATCATATACTGCAACATATGGTAAAGAAACGATTGTAGAGACCCCGCTCATTACCAAAAAAGTTGTAGAAGGTCTTTTAACGCAAACTTTTGCAAAAGTAGATTCTAACGACGCTATTTTTCTATTTTACGCAGGACACGGTGTGCCTGGCCATATTGTTGCAACTCCAGAGAACAAAAACGATAATGGCTATATTTCGCTAACAAAAATCGCCAAGAAACTTTCACAAAAAAACGCCAAGCACACCTTGATGGTACTCGACTGTTGCTTTGGCGGCTCTCTTCTCCAAGACAAGTACAAACCAAAACTCGAAGGTTACAACAATGCCACTTTTCAATTCGGTACAGGCGAAAATATAGATCGTGTTTTTGCGCGTAGGTCTTTTCAGGTAATCAGTGCTGGAACTGGGAATGAGGTAGTGGCAGATAAACTAAGCACCTCAACAAAGTATGCACAACTCACTGACACCAGTGGTCACTCCCCTTTTTCCGCAGTACTCTTACAAGCCTTGAAAGGGTTGGTCGGGCGAGACGATGGTATAGTACTGACATCTGACTTAGGTTACTACATGATGACGAACCTCACTAACGACAAACGTTTGGATGCGAAGCAAACACCTCGTTATGGCAGTCTTGGAGGTGATGGTGACTTTATGTTTTTTCCGGCGTACAAAGTTCTCAACCCAAAGCTTCTAGCACCGCTATACCTGAGTGACAAAGTGTATGCCGATTTTCGTAGCTCCGGATGTGAAGCATTGGGGAAGTTTATCGACACTTATTCTGAGCAAGATCAAATTTCTCTGACGAAAAGTGCGCTACATCACATTGCAAAACTACTCGAAGATGAAGAACCCATTCCACGAAAAACTGCTCTGAAGTTTATCCAGGATAAGGCTCAAAGACACGTTAGAAAAATAAAAGAATTTGACAATGTTGTATCTGCGCTGACAAATTATTTTTCTTACCAGGATGAAGAACCCAAAGTGATAAATCTGGAAAGCTTCTTTTCTTTGAAAAATCAGAAACAAAGTGAAGCAGATTTGTATGAAGTTGTCGATTGTTTGGGAACGCTGCACATTTATGCAGATGATAAAGCGGTTGACATCCTTCAAAAGTATAGCAAAAGGTTAAAGTTGAAATGGGAAGAATTGTCAAAACATAAAGTCAAGCTGCGAAGTGTGACAACGAAGCTAAACAAGCTAGAGAATCTTAAAAAACTAATTGGTGGAACATACCAAAATCAAGCCCAGATACTTCAACAGATAATTCAAGAATACCAATGGTTAACAACTTCTGGAATCCAAGAGTTAGAGTTTTATGAGAATCGTATAAATCTGTTTTTATCCAACACTGAAAATCCCGAGCGTACAAAAGCATTCGATTCGTTAAAGGATGAGCTTGAAGATAGTGATTTCGAAAAATATTTCAAAGCAAGAGATCAATATCTTAGAAAACAGGTTTTAGGGTACCTTGAAAAAAAGGGAAAAGATTTAGATCTGCTATTCAAACTATTCAATGAAGAAAATAAAAATATCAAAACGGATATAGCAAAAGATCTAGAACAAATAGGCGAAAGGGCTTTTTTAGCTATTGTTCATGAATTAAAGATTGACCAAAGTCAAAATCAAATATCGAAAAAATTATTATTTGCTTTTCGTAGTTGGAAAAAAGACTTACTGTTTAGATTAATAGACCAACTAAACCAAAAAGACCAAGATTTTTTTATTCCCGTTTTCGCAGAGGTCAATTTTGATAACCTTTATAAGACTATAATAAATCGCAATGAAAGTAATTATATAAAATCAAAAGCAGCTTTAATTATTATAAAAAGTGACATGGAAGAAGCTTTTATTGCTAAATTTTTCCTTTCTATAAGTGAAAGGAGTTGGATTGAAAAACAGGAAGCCATCGATATTATAATCTCACAAGAAAAATATATAGTTGGAAATATTTTTTTAGAATTCTTGAAAGACGAAGATTCAAATGTGAGAAGTTCTGCAGCAGAGGCATTGGGTCTGATAGGAGAAAAAGCAGAGAAAGCAGTACCAGCTCTTATTCAGGCTCTAAAGGATGAAGATTCAGAAGTGAGAAATTCTGCAGTAAAGGCATTGGGAAAGGCAGGAGAGGCAGAAAAAGTTATTCCAGTTCTTATTCAGGCTCTAAAGGATGAAGATTCAGAAATGAGAAATTCTGCAGCAGAGGCATTGGGGAGAGTAGGAGAAAAAGCTGTACCAGCACTTATTGATGCTCTAAAAGACCAGGATAGATCTGTGAGAGAGTATGCGGCAAAAGCATTGGGAATGATAGGAGAAAAAGCAGAGAAAGCAGTACCAGCTCTTATTCAGGCTCTAAAGGATGAAGATTCAGAAGTGAGAAATTCTGCAGTAAAGGCATTGGGAAAGGCAGGAGAAAAAGTAGAGAAAGCAGTACCAGCTCTTATTCAGGCGCTAAAGGATGAAGATTCAGAAGTGAGAAATTCTGCAGCAAAGGCATTGGGAAAGGCAGGAGAAAAAGTAGAGAAAGCAGTACCAGCTCTTATTCAGGCTCTAAAGGATGAAGATTCAGAAGTGAGAAATTCTGCAGCAAAGACATTGGGAAAGGCAGGAGAAAAAGCAGAGAAAGCAGTACCAACTCTTATTCAGGCTCTAAAAGATGAAAATTCAGATTCAACTGCGAGAAGTTTTGCAGCAAGGGCATTGGGGGAAATAGGAGAAAAAGCTGTGCCAGCTCTTGTTCAGGCTCTAGAAGATAAAGAAATAGAGAAGTTAGCGGTATTGCGTTTTCAGGATTTAGATTCAACTGCGAGAAGTTTTGCTGCAAGGGCATTGGGAATGATGGGAGAGAAAGCAGAAAAAGCAGTACCAGCTCTTATTCAGGCTCTAAAAGATAAGAACCCAAATATAAGAGGTTCTGCAGCAAAGGCATTGGGAGAAATAGGAGAGAAAGCAGTGCCAGCTCTTATTCAGGTTATAAATGAATCTGTGAGAGATTTGACAACAAGTACATTCGAAAAAATAAAAAAAGCAAAAAGTACATTCGAAAAAATAAAAAAAGCAAAAAAAGCAAAGAAGTTAGAGCGAGTGCCTATTCGCTCTCCAGAGCATAGCTTAGAGATTCTAAACTATGCAGCAAGGGCATTGGGAATGATAGGAGAAAAAGCAGAGAAAGCAGTACCAGCTCTCACTAGTGCTCTAAAATATAAAAGTCTAAATGTAAACTATGCATTTAGGAAAATAGGAGAGAAAGCAGTGCCAGCTCTTATTCAGGCTCTAAAGAATGAAGATCCGATTGTAAGACGGAATGCGGCTTGTATATTGAGATTTATCGGAAGAAAAGCAGAGAAAGCAGTACCAGCTCTTATTCAGGCTCTAGAAGACCAGGACTCAGATGTTAGAGTAAGAAATTCTGCAGCAAAGGCATTGAGAATGATAGGAGAAAAAACAGAGAAAGCAGTACCAGCTCTTATTCAGGCTCTAAAAGACGAAGATCCGATTGTAAGACGGGATGCGGCTTATATATTGGTTAGAATAGGAGAGAAAGCAGAGAAAGCAGTACCAGCACTTATTGATGCTCTAAAAGACGAGGATTTGACTGTGAGAAATTCTGCAGCAAAGGCATTGGGAATGATAGGAGAAAAAACAGAGAAAGCAGTACCAGCTCTTATTCAGGCTCTAAAGGATGAAGATTCAACTGTGAGAAATTCTGCAGTCTTGGCATTGGGAATGATAGGAGAGAAAGCAGAGAAAGCAGTACCAGCTCTTATTCAGGCTCTAAAGGATGAAGATTCAACTGTGAGAAATTCTGCAGTCTTGGCATTGGGAATGATAGGAGAGAAAGCAGAGAAAGCAGTACCAGCTCTTATTCTTGCGCTAAAGGATGAAGATTCAACTGTGAGAAGAGGTGCAACGGAGGCATTGGGAATGATAGGTGAAAAAGCAGAGAAAGCAGTACCAGCTCTTATTCAGGCTCTAAAAGACCTGGACTCAGAAGTGAGAAATTCTGCAGTACGTACATTAGTAAAGATAGGAAAAGTAGAAAATGTACAAATTTTAACTTTCCTTATGGAAGATGAAAATGTATTCGTGAGAAGTTCTGCAGCTTATGCACTGAGTAAAATAGTAGAAAAAACAGAGAAAGTAGTACCAGCTCTTATTCAGGCTCTAAAGGATGAATATCCGATTGTAAGACGAGATGCGGCTTATATATTGGGTAGAATAGGAGAGAAAGCAGAGAAAGCAGTACCAGCTCTTATTCAGGCTCTAAAGGATGAAGATTCAACTGTGAGAGAGTACGTAGTAAAATCATTGGGTAGAATAGGAGAGAAAGCAGAGAAAGCAGTACCAGCTCTTATTCAGGCTCTAAAGAATGAAGATTCCACTGTAAGACGGGATGCGGCTTATATATTGGGTAGAATAGGAGAGAAAGCAGAGAAAGCAGTACCAGCTCTTATTCAGGCTCTAAAGGATGAATATTTAGAAGTGAAAAATTCTGCAGCAAAGGCATTGGGAACGATAGGAAAAAAAGCAGAGAAAGCAGTACCAGCTCTTATCCAGGTTCTCACAGATAAAAATTTCGAAGTGAGAAATTCTGCAGCAAAGGCATTGGGAATGATAGGAGAAAAAGCAGAGAAAGTACCAGCTCTTATCCAGGTTCTCACAGATAAAAATTTCGAAGTGAGAAATTCTGTAGCAAAGGCATTGGGAATGATAGGAAAAAAATCAGATAAAGTAGTACCAGCTCTTATTCAAGCTCTAAAGGATGAAGATTCAACTGTGAGAAGTTTTGCAGCAAAGGTATTAGGCATAATAGGAGAAAAAGCAGAGAAGGCAGAGAAAGCAGTACCAGCTCTTATCCAGGCTCTAAAAGACCAGGATAGATCTGTGAGATATTATGCGGCAAAGGCATTGGGTAGAATAGGAGAGAAAGCAGAGAAAGCAGTACCAGCTCTTATTGATGCTCTAAAAGACCAGGATAAATATGTTAGATATCATGCAGCAGAGGCCTTGGGCAAAATAGGAGAAAAGGCAGAGAAAGCAGTACCAGCTCTTATTGATGCTCTAAAAGACCAGGATAAATATGTTAGATATTATGCGGCAGAGGCATTGGGAAAAATAGGAGAAAAAACAGAGAAAGCAGTACCAGCTCTTATTCAGGCTCTAAAGGATGAAGATTTCCAAGTGAGAAGTTCTGCAACAGATTCATTGGTGAGAGTAGGAGAAAAAGCTGTGCCGGTACTTATTGATGCTCTAAAAGACAAGGATAAATATGTTAGATATCATGCGGCAGAGGCATTGGGTAGAATAGGAGAGAAAGCAGAGAAAGCAGTACCAGCTCTTATTGATGCTCTAAAAGACCAGGATAAATATGTTAGATATCATGCGGCAGAGGCATTGGGTAGAATAGGAGAGAAAGCAGAGAAAGCAGTACCAGCTCTTATTCAGGCTCTAAAGGATGAAGATTTCCAAGTGGGAAGTTCTGCAACAGATTCATTGGCGAGAGTAGGAGAAAAAGCTGTGCCGGTACTTATTGATGCTCTAAAAGACCAGGACCCAAATGTTAGATATTATGCGGCAAAAGCATTGGAAAAAATAGTAGAAAAGGCAGAGAAAGCAGTACCAGCTCTTATTGATAGATCTGTGAAAGAGTATGCAGCAGAGGCATTAGGGAGAGTAGTAGAAAAAGTAGGGAAAGTATTACCAGCTCTTATTCAGGCTCTGAACGATGAAAGTTCAACTGTAAGAATGAAGGCAGCCTGGGCACTGTGTAGGATAGGAGAAAAAGCAGAGAAAGCAGTACCAGCTCTTGTTCTTGCTTTAGAGGATGAGGATAGAATTATGAGAAGTTTTGCAGCAGAGGCATTGGGGAGAGTAGGAAAAAAAGCAGAGAAAGCAGCACCAGCTCTCACTCGTGCTCTAAAAGACAAGGATCGGATTGTGAGAAGGTCAGCAGCAAATGCATTGTGGAGAATAGGAGAGAAAGCAGTACCAGCTCTTATTCAGGCTCTAAAAGCCCATAATAAATCTGTGAGAGAATATGCGGCAAAAGTATTGGAAAAAATAGGAGAAAAAGCGGAGAAAGCAGTACCAGCTCTCACTCGTGCTCTAAAAGACGAGGATCGGATTGTGAGAGTCTCTACAGCAAGGGCATTGGGAGGGATAGGAGAAAAAGCGGAGAAAGCAGTACCGGCACTTATTGATGCTTTAAAAGACAAGGACTTCTATGTACGCCGTAATGCAGTAGATGCATTGGGAGGGATAGGAGAAAAAGCAGAGAAAGCAGTACCAGCTCTTATTCTTGCGCTAAAGGATGAAGATTCAACTGTGAGAAGAGGTGCAACGGAGGCATTGGGAAAAATAGGAGAAAAAGCAGAGCTAGCCGTGTCATATCTTACTTTGGTTCTAGAAGATGAATATGAAGATTTATCTGTGAGAGATTATGCAGCGCAGGCATTGAGTAAAATAGGCGAAAAATCCTTGCTTCCCATTAGAAATTTGTATTTGAAGTACTAGCCATAAGTAAAGATTTACTCCTAGTAACCTTGCAGATGTTGCTGTTCAAACTTTTGAAGATATTGGTAGCATACATGATCTTATGCGCTTCGCAATGGAAGTCAATGCGATACACAATATCGACTTGTTTTGGTAGTTAAGAGTATGTCGTTTCTTTTGATATGCAGGTCTTTCTTTTCTGTGAGATTTAAGCTTATTTTGCTTCTAGATTAAAAAATGACGCCAAGTGCATTCAATTTATCAATAAATTTGAGAACTAACACAATGGTAAATTCAAATGTGAGATATAATGCAGCGGAGGCATTGGGGGAGATAGGAGAAAAAGCCTTACCTTCTATTCGAAGTCTTATTCAAAATAAAGAAGATAAATTAGGCGTCGAAGCTTTGAATTCTTATTTTTGGAACTATGTATATATGAAAGAAGACAAAAAGGCTTTTAGTCAAATAGATATAGAACTTTTATCGCAATTGACAGATAAAAGCCATCTTAATACAGTAGCAGCCATTTATGCTTGGCAAGGAAATGCAAAAGAAGCAAATGAATATGCAGTCAAAACTGTGAAAGAAACCCCCAGAAGAGTGAAGTTACTACTTGAAGGAAAATCTCCCAAACAAGTAGAAGAAAAAATGAAAAAAGAATAACAATTCATATTGTGAATCCCAATATGAATTGTTTTGGCAGTTAAAAAAGTATGTCATTTCTTTTTAGATGTAGACTTGTTTTTTTTGCGAGATTTAAGCAAGGCTTTGCTACTTAGCTTGTATATTCGCCATTTCCCGTTATTATTTTTTCTTGCCCTTAATTTACCATCGTGAATCCAGCGAACAACAGTTCCTGAACTCACTTTTGCCCATGCGGCGACTTGTTTTACGGTATACATATAACCTCCTATTTTTTGCGAAACAATGAAAAATTGACAAGGCTTGTCACGTTGGCCAATCCCTGTTCTACGCCTTGCAATCCGTTAATGAGTATTTCTTTGTTGTTGATGAGTATTTGTCTGTTTTTCCAAACCTTGTTAATTCCCTCGACAAAGGCTTGCGCCTTTTCGGGGTTTTGTTCTACGTATTCAATTAGGTTTGATACTGTTTTTGATAACATATTGTTTTCCTTTTATAGTAGTGGGCTTGTGATGAGTAGTTCCATGCGAGTCGCGATGGTTGTTGGTCCGCTGTCGATGGTTACATTGCCATTTGTGTTGGAAAAATTGATGTTGAGTTTTGTATGGTCTTTGGCGAATGAGTTATAAATTTTCGATATTGTATTAGCTGCAGTGAATCGTTTGTTCGCTATTGCAGCGGTTTGTGATACGCTGCGATCGGAGGCATTTAGGAGCATGTTGTTTCTAATTTCGATTTCATCTCCGGCCTGGTCACTGGAAAAAACTACATGGCTAGAGAATTGGATTTTCGTATTTTTTAGTGCAATAAACTCTGGTACTTCTAGTATGGTTTGTTCGTTGTCTGCACTGGTGAACACTTGGCTTGATGAAACGAATTTTAGAAACCGTTTTTGTTCATCAATACCTGAAAAACCTGTACCAGTGATAGGATCTAGCAATTGCCCAAATTGATCTGTAATGTAGGAACCAATATATCGTTTTTGTAAATCGCCATTTAGGGTGGCGTAGATCTTGCCAAATGTTGGCACCAAAGCGGAGTGAAGTAAATTGCCATTGTCGTCTAAGTAAAGATGATATAGGCTACCAGGTTGTATGCTGCCACCTTCTTCTAGGTTTTGGTTTTGGATGTCCAAGTCTACAAAATCCGATATGTCGATGTTTTTTTGATTTACAACGACTACTGGTAGACCTTCACCGCGCCATTGAATCGCAGGCTTTGGTGCAAATAGAAAGTCAGAGGCGAATAGTTGGCCTTTGTAATAGTTTTCAGGTAGTGAACTAGTTGTTTTGCAGCTATCGTTTATGCAGATGGTCATGTTTTCTCCTATTTTTGTTCTTTCCATTTTATCGAACAACGGCTACTGGCAGTGCCTCCTGTTAGGTTTTTACTGGTGATGAGTAATATTGTCTGCGTTGTTCCGTCTTCGTTTAGAACTAACGGTGAACGTAGAAACTCTTCGGCAATTTGACTGAATTCAGAGCGGTTTTCTAGAACAAATTCTTGTACCAAAGGTAAGCCAGGTGTAAATGATGTCATATTGTTGTTGAATTCAGCGATAGAATCATCCCCCACACTGTTCCAATCACCATCAGGTACTTGCGCACCGATGTAGATGATAAAACGGCATTCTTCGTTGTCTGCTACGTGAAATTTGATGTCATATGGCCAGATTTGACCGCGGTTAGTGATACCGTTAAATGTGAGTTTAGGTCGAATGGCTAATATTGCTTTTTCAGTGTTGGTTGTTGGGATGAAGTCATCACCGCTATCTCCCGCTCTAAGGTCACCTTTTAGATTGTTGGCATCCGTTCCTCCTTCCGAGTAAATGGTGGAACTTAGTTGTTTCATGCTGCTAGCCCCGGCGACGGCTCCGTCATTGAAGATCTCATAGGTGAGTGGTAAGTTCGCAGTGGTCATGTAAACGCTATCGCGCATGTTTACGTTGTGTATTGTGTGCGCTAGTATGTACCTGTCTTCGATTTGAAAGTAGATTTTTATCGCTCCGACACCACGCCATTGTAGTTCTATGCGCATGAGTTGTGCTTTCGTCCAATCGATGGATATACCACTTTCGCCTGTACCGTTGAGTTTGTCACCGTTCCAGTTTTGTTGTTCTATGGTGATATTGCCGATGGTGCTGGATTTTAAAATTAGTTTTGCGATGGTATTGTCTAGTTGTAGCAAAATACCATTGTCATCATCGTAGATACCTACCTGTTGTTTTAGATTTTCTTTTCCTGCGGCAAATACGAAGGCTTGCTCGATGACGTTAATAATGCCTAACTGGTAACGAAACCAGATATTGGTTCTTCTTCGCGCATGGCTACCATCATTGCCATCACCGGTGGACATTTGTACGCTACTTTCGTTTGGTAAATGGATGCTGGTTCCACCACCATTGTTACCCGACTCTCCCCAGAGTAAATCTTGTTTGTTGTACCGAAATTGCGCGTCGAATTGTGTCACGATGTTACTGACACGCATGCGATCCGTTGTTGTGTTTTGCAATTGCTCTCCTTCACTTTCGTTGACAATTGTGGAACTGTCGATAAATATGCTCATATGCTTACTCGCTAAAGTTTTGTTGTGCTTGTTTGAGTATGAAGTTCGCAGCGCTGTATCCGGCGTTGGCCAAACTACTCAGGGCTTCGTTTATTTGTTGCTTTGTGTGCTCCGATGTAAATAGTTCGTGTAGTTCTTCGTTGCTGAGTTTGCGTAGGATAAAATTCCATACCTCTTCGCCAGTTTTGCCGTTCATGATCATCGTGCCTGCTTCGCGTACTGCTTTTTCGGCGCTGGTCATTTCTGGTTGTTGCGTTGGTGTCTGCGTTTGAGTTTGAACTTGAGGTCGTGTTTCTGGTTTTGTTGTGGTTGTTGTGTATTGTGTTTGTTGTGCGCTACTTTTCCAAGCCTGCAACGCTTGAATCGCAGGGCCAATGATCTCTTCGCGTATCGCAGCAATTTTGCGAATGCTTTCTTCGGACTCGGTTAGGATGTTATTTTTCTCCAAGTTTTTTTTTAGTATCTCAAATCCGGCTTCTTGCATTTTTTGTTGCGTTCCGGTGACCATCGATAGAAACTGTGGTATCGAGTCCATTATGGGGTCTTTTTTGTCTTGTAGTGTCTTTTCTAGTAACAGTTTCTCAATAGGATTTTCGCGATGCATTAGTTGCAGTAGCATTTGTTGGTTTTGTTGTTGCTGGTTCATTTGTAGTTCGATCATCTTTAGGCGAATTTCTTCTTGTCGTGCTTCGCGTTCTTGTCGTGATTGTTCGTCGCGTAGGCGCTGTTCTTCTCTGCGTTTGTCGTCTTCACGTTTTATCTCATCCTGCCGTTGTTGTTGCTGTAGCATGAGTTGTTGCATGTTGAATTGCATTTGCATCATTGTTGATAGTTGGTCGCCACCTTGTGGTTGCTGCGGTTCGTCTTCGTTCATTTCTTTTTTTAGATTGTGCTTCATTTTTTGATAGCGCATGCTGCGTAGGTTTTCAACTTGTATTTCGTGTAGCTCTTTTTGAAAAGCGTCTTGTTTTTGGTTGTTTGCCGTTGGGATCTTGTAGTGATCGACGAGAGTGTTGGTGGCTTCTTTGTCGATGTCGTCGATGTAGAATTTTATTTTGGATGCGCGCGCAACGGTTTGGTCGTTGTTGTACAGCGTAATGCTGTAGGTTCCTGCGCCACCCCATTTTTGCATTTTGATCTTTTCCTTGAGATCCTCGGTGGAATTGCTTTCGGTGATCGGAATGCGAGCGACTCTGCGCCAGCCGTTTGTTTCTGGATGGAACTTCTTGATCTCCCATTCGGCATCAGTGTAGCCATCGCAGCTATCGATGGCGTTTTGCAATTCCTGAAACTTTTCTTCCTCATCTTCTATCTGCATTAGAGGAACGTTTGTGGTGTCTTCCTGTAGTCCGTACAATGTTTGTCTCCCTTATTAAATTTGCAAACAACAATGTCATTACCGCGTCAGCGGTAACCCATTTGCATGGGCATGACATTGCGTTGGTGAATCACAAATTTTGATCACTAGTAGTTGTGGTAATAGATGTATCTTCCCAAGCCTTTATTGACAAAGCTGGTAAACCTACACTCCTTGCAATTACAAAAATAGGCGTTGCCTACTACTCTCCTTGGCCTTCCGCGTTTTCCTTTTTGTTTTAGTTTGCGTGTACACTTTTTTACGCGTAGTGACATGCCTAAGCAAATGGGACATTCTGTTAACGCTGCGATTTGTATTTCTCCAAAGTTTTGCGCTTCGTAGCTATCTATTTTTACTTCTCCCTTATCGTATGTTGTCGTGATGTACTCTTTGTATTTACTTGCGTGGATAAAACCGCGTGAAAAGCATTTCTTGCAGTGAAACTTGGCGAAGTATTGTTTTTCATGGCAGCGTTGTAGAACGATTTCTTCGTTACATATCCAGCAGTGTGCAGGAGTGTACTCTTTTTTGATTATAGCAGTCTTTTTAATGGTATTTATTTTCATGACGATTCCTTTTGTAAGTCCGTGTTATTAGTACTTTGAAAGTCTACTACGTTCTATACGGTTACGGACAAGGTAAAAGTGTTTATTTTTTGATTTTTTTGAAATTTATTTGTATTACCAAAATAAAGATTGTCATTTTTTGCATGGAAAGAATACATGGAAGCTGTAGTTTCATATCACAAATTTCACGGGGATAATGCTGGGATCATTGCCAACACGCAAAAGCTGGTGAAGATCACGGAAAGCGATTCGATGGATCTTGACATCATTCGTTTGGCGCGGGGTATTTGTAGTGAGTGGCATGCGAATAGTAAGAATGCGCGAGAGAAGGCGGATGCGATTCATGATTGGATTGCGGAAAATATTCACTATCAGTTTGATCCTGTCACCACGGAGTTGTACCAGGATAGCAAGACCACACTCAAAGAGGGTTTTGGGGATTGTGATGACTTTGTGATCTTGGGGATGGCGCTCAATGCGGCGGTGGGAAACTATTCGCGTGCGGTGTTGATTGCTGCGGACAATGAGGTGCAGATTGACCATGTTTATTATGAAGTCGAGGTTGGCGAGAATGAGTGGCGTGCTTATGATGCTACGGTGAATGGCGCAGAAGCGGGCTGGAAGCCTAAACCGGAAGTTGTGCGGCATTATGTGTATCTTGATGGTTCTGTGGGAACGGGGTTTTTTGGCAAGATATTCAAGGAGCTTAGTCGTTTTTTTCGCAAGTTCGAGAAGAATGTCATTCGTCGGCCTATTAAAGAAATTAAGCGTTTTGCTGAGAAGAACTTCAAGGATATCTATCAACCGATTTCTCGATTGGCGCGTAAAATTCGCGATGAGCGGCGTCGGTTGTTTGAAAAAATCGCCAAAGGTTTAGATGATCTGACGGAGGATTTGGGACCGTTTGGTGGTATTGCACAAACGGTAATCAAGGCGGCGGCAGCGATTGTTGTTTCGCAGGTTGCGGGGGCTTTGGCGCGTTCTCTTTTTATGCAGGGAAATAGTGGTATCAATGCCATTGCATCGGGAGCGTCGCGCGTTGCGGTTAGCCCGATGATTGTGGAGAATGCTACTTTTTCGGCGTTGACCATTCCCGAAGGTTCGCCTTTGGAGATGAGTGCTGAGGAGTGGGGCGTTTTGTTATCGATTGCAATGACGATTTTGAGCGCGGGAGCTGCGGCGGTGGGTAATGTGGCTTTGGTTGCGGTTACTCAGATTGCCCAGACAGCGAAAACGGCGATTGATGTGCAAAATGCCATAGACGAAAAAGAAAAGCTACTTGATGAGTTGAAGCAGATTAAAGCACAGGTACTTGCCCAAGCTCAGGCACAGCAAGAGGTGATCTTGAAGTTGGAAAAAGATATTGAGATATTGCGCAAGTTTCAGCAACTTCATGAGGAATATGAGTTGAAAATCAAACAGTTTCGCGATGAGAACAATCAAGAGATCAAGAACTTTACCGCTGAGATGGAGATCGCTTCGCAAAAGAGAATCGAGTTGCATAAAGCAGATATTGAACAGCGTAAATTACAAATTCAGTTATTAGCACAGAAGGTTGCACGCGATGCAGAAAATTCAGCTTCCGTTGCCGTTTAGTCAGACAAATATCAGATACAAAGAAGAACCGTCTATTGGAAGGCAGTATCTACGACACGAGCGGATTACTGAGCATAGGGTTTCGCGAAAAGAGCAGACATATGTTCCTTTTATGGAGGAAGTGTTACAAAAAGCGATCAGTGCAGATTTTAGTGAGGATCGTCCACAAGATGAGATCGAGGTTGAGACAAAAGCTGTTGCGGAGTATGACAATTGGATTACGTTTTCTAGTGTTCCTATGAAAGTTTTTAAGCGTCCTCATGGTGGAGCTGGTTTTCATAAGCGTTCGCGAAAACTTCAGCGCATGATTTACGAAATGAGTAATGTGAATACAAAGCTTGAGTGGCGTAATGAGATTGAGTACAAGCGCGACTTAAAGAAGATTGTGCGTAAATTACTGGCGTATGCCAATGCGAAGTACATTTTGTCTGAGTTGCGTAAGGGGAAATCTCTTGCTGAATTGTTATTGCCAATTGAGTCGGTTTGGGTGGGGGATTTGGCGGATCTTGTGAACGAGCGACTACAGTTGGTAATCGATAATGAGGCACTGTTTCGCGAGCAGGACGATAAGTTTATTGCTGATTTTGCGGTTG
Source organism: Candidatus Uabimicrobium amorphum (assembly GCF_009002475.1). GTDB lineage: Bacteria > Planctomycetota > Uabimicrobiia > Uabimicrobiales > Uabimicrobiaceae > Uabimicrobium > Uabimicrobium amorphum. The sequence goes on along the minus strand of NZ_AP019860.1, from coordinate 3,857,604 downwards.
CTTATTCGGCGATGTATTACTCGCAGAAATTAGAAGAGAGCGATGGCAAGGGCGCTTTTTATGTGTTTATTCCGAAACTGTTTAGGTGTTGTAGTCAGATTGAACGATTGACAGCGAATTTAAATGAGTATGCGTCGCTGATACCGGTTTCGATGCCTTTTTCTAAGTACTATATCGCAGGTGCTCCACATTTTAAGGTAATCCAAATACCTTTTTACAAAATTGATTTGTTGCAGGGAACGAGTTCGGGAAGAAAAAATGTTCAAATCATGAATGATCCGGCAACCATGCGATTGGTAATGCAAAAAGAAGTGCGTTTTCATTTTCTTATGCAGAAATTGCTGCACAAGTTTATCACCATAAATCTTGAAGAATCGCGAACGACACAGAAGATCGAGGAAGAGATTGTCGCGCAAGTAGAAAGATATAAAGTCGGAGCGCGTATCGCTCTTTTTAGTGGGCGTAACATGTTTAGTTATCGAAAGACGCATGAGTTTTTTAGCTTGGCGATTCAGACGTTGGGTAGAAGCATCGAAAAGCACAAACTGGCGACGTGCAATGCTAACAAAAATAATTACTTTGCGACGTTGCCGAGTTTAGAAGAAACGCCTTATTTTAATAGCGATCAAGTGCAGCGTTCCAATGAGAATATCGATAAATTCAAAGAGGCATATCACCACTTTGTAAGTGACGTAAAAATCGATAGTAACTATGACGATTTAGAGCGAGATATTGCCGCGAAGATCGCCTTTTTTCTTTTGTGCCAAATGGCGGTGGATAAGTCTTTCGTTGCGTCGATGTTTGCTAATGCGATGAAGGACATCAATGACTTGCAGCACTTTTGGAAGATATCGAACGAAAACAAGAAGAATTTGGCCGCGGAAATCGATCAACAAAATGCATTGCGTGCGCAAGAGCTACAAGAGGAGAACCAGGCCGCTTTTGAAAATGACCTAGAAGATCAATTGGCGGTAGAATTTGGAGAGAATCGTCGCGCTGTTTATGATCAGGAATATGCGAAGTTAGAGCAAGATTTGTTGGGGCGTTACGATGCATTGCTTGGTGAATTGCAAACGGCAAATGAAAGACGCAAGGAAGTGATTGAAAAGCAGGTTTTCGCCAAAGAAACGTTAGAGGTTATGCGTTTGGAGAAAGAGTTTGCCAATGAAATGAAGGTGCTACTTGGCGAGATAAGAAAGGCAAAGCATGCATAGAACAGGAACGGGATTTTTGGATTTATCGAGTGCGCTGGCACTTTCTACGACAATTTCTACTTTGGGAAATGTGGGGATCTCGGCGTTTGGCACGATCAAGGGACTGGATTTACAAGAAGAGCAACTCAAGTTGCAAGAAGAGATCGCGGAGAGACAACTGGATATTCAAAGCAAAACCACTGAACGTGAGTTGGAGATACTGGATTTACAAATCGAAGGTTCCAGAGCATCGCAGGAGATTGATTTAGAGGTAGAGCGCGCCATCGCTGATCTGCAAATTTCTCAGGCAAAGACATTGCAACTTGAAGAAGAGATCAAACGCGAGTTGGTATCGTTGCAGTTTGAAAAGCAAACGGGGAAAGATACGGAGTTGGTGGAAGACAATGTGATTTTGCAAACAGTGGATACACCTGAATCTCAAAGTATTGATGTTGTACCAGCTCAGGAACAAGTATTGGCACCAATTCAGCGGCCAACGAATCGTGGCAATGTTTCTCCGATGTTGTTCATTGGCGGTGGGATATTGGCGTTTCTACTGTTCGGTGGGTCTAAGAATAAATCAAGGTCTCAAAGCCAAAATCGATAAAAGATTTACAACTGTTCCATAAAGGCGCTCATTGCTATTGAATTAAGATTTAACTCATGAAAAATTTACGTTTCGTGTCATTCCTGCGAAAGCAGGAAACCAGTTTATGCGACTGGGTCCCGCATCAAGTGCGGGATGACAAGTATTGTAAGTCATTGTAATGAGTTAATTCACTTGGCTTCATGATTATGAATTGGTCATGTCAAGCACGGAACGACAAGCTTTAGAGAAAATCAAATAAAGGAAACGACGCATGGCAAATGAGTTTGAACAACAGGGGACTTTCGATGAGTTCATAGGTGATCTAGAGGCAAATCCCGTCATACAAGAGCTTTCGCTAGTGGAGAAAAAGCCGGAGCCTTCTATTTTGGAAAAAGGTTTTGCGACTTTGACTAGTGTCTCTCAGGGCACGATAGATTTGGCGAATAACATCATCACCAATGTCGCGGCACAGAAAGACAATGTGATTGCGATAGGTGAGATTATTCGTAGTTTTGATCGCGATGAGAGAGAAGAGGCGCAAATCAAAACCATTGATCAGTTAAAGAAAGAGCAGGAGATACTGAAGGCTTCGTTGGTACAGGCAAAGCAGCAAAATCAGGAAGCAGCCAATTTCTTGCAAACGGAACTGGCGAAGAAAGAACGCGCGATTGGTCTGGCAGGAGGTGGATTTTCGGTTAGTAGCAATACATTGTTACTTGTCGGTGGTGGCTTGGCTCTATTGTTACTGCTGAGACGATGATCACATAATGAAAACGTTAATTTTACAAATCGCAATAATAACGAGGTAACGAAATGGCGAAAAAAGCAAAAAAGAGAAAGATGGATCTCTCTGGAATCGCTTGGGTATCTGGAGGCATGGGAGTGTCTGAGCTTGCGGGGCGAGAAGTGGAAAAGCTTGTTTCTCCGATGGTGGCGGACAAGATTCTCAACGCCAATTCCCTAAGTGACAAAGGTAGGGTGTCTATTTATCGCGGTGCACAGGCAGCATCGAAAGCGGCAGGAGGCTTGGCGGCGACTTGGGCAACGTACAAGGTAGCAAAGGCGATGAAGGTCAAGGAGCAAAATGTCAAGGCGGTGAAGATGGGTGGTTTGGGAGCGTCTATTCTAAACGCGCTCAAGTGCATTCTCGAAATCAAAAATGCCTTTGGCGAAAATGCGCAGAGTTCGGCGGCACTTCTTGTCGAGGAGAGAAAGCGTCTGGCGATTAGCGCACCGGCATCCACGGGAGCTTATTTGACGGTGAATCGTACCGGGGCTTACTTGACGAACAAATCACAAATTAACCAAACTGGCGCGTACATGACCGCGGACGAAAAGCCAGTGAAGATTATGTAACAACAACATTCCACGGACTAGGAGACTTATAGATATGGAAATTATTACCCGCCCAAGTGCAATGGGAAAGTCGCTGCGTATGCTGAAGAAAGATCGCGGCGATGCAATACTAGAAACGGTGAAGTGGATCTTACACAGCGAAGCCGTTTTGGGTTCGGGAACGGGATCTGGAAATCAGAATTTGACGTTTTTCCGCAGTTCTTCGGGAACGAATGATCGTCAGACCAACCTGAAAACCGATGGGCAATTGGCAAAACCGAACGAGTTTTTCCTTTATGGGATTACGGTGTTTTGTCCGAATGGCGCTGACGTTGCCGACATTGCCAACTTGTTTAACTTTGGCGTACTGCGATTCAAAATATCCGGCAAAGAGTATGTCAATGCGCGTTTGCATTATGTACCGCCTGGAGGTGGTATCCAAGGTTATGGTTACGCAGATTCGGTTGGTTCTCCGACGACGCGTGACTTTGTGACCAATGGTGTTCCGTTGCCGAATACGTATTACAACGTGTCGGTAATGAAAAAGCCTCTACATATTGTGGATCAGGAGAGTTTTGAGGCGAGCATCGATGTGATCGGTGGTGGGGATTTTAATACCGCGATGCCGGTTACTTATGGTTTGCACGGGATATTGGCGCGACCAACGGTTTAATCCAGTTATTTTATTGAGGGTAGCTTATGCCTCGTAGACAAATAGAGGCAAAGCTCAAACCCGTTGCGACAAATTTTCTCTTTAGTGGAGAACCGTTTATCGTGAAGCGCGACGGGGAGATGGCTTTGCCGAATCCATTGCTACAAAAGATGACGCCGTATTGGTTGTCGTTTGATGAAAATAGTGCCGGAACAAATCGTTTGCTATTGTCGGCGCAGGAAATTGGATTTGCGACAATGACCAATGATTTTGGTGGTGATATCGAAATCTACGCGTTGACTGGTGACCAGGATGATTTGGATTATACGTTTTTGTTGAAAGACCATCAGAGTGGCAGTGAGTTTATGAATCGCAAGATTCATGCGCAGACGGTGATTGGTACCAATGAGCGACCGTTTTTTCTGCCGTTTCCGATTTTGATCGATCGCGATCAGGTGATTGATCTCGAAGCGCGTAATGGAGCAAATGACAACGTCACCAAAGGAATTGTACAAACGTATTTGGGGCATCGTTATTATTTTGACATCAACGACCTACAGTACAAAGAATTTGGCGCACTGTCGCGTAGTTTGCGCACGTATTTTTATACCACGGACAATGATGTGGCGTTGGTGGCAAATGGCAATGAAGCTTCGTTTATCACCATGCGTAGTGATGCATTTTTTTACTGGAAGCGCATTAGTTTTTTTAGCGATGGTGAGTTCAAGCTCAATATCAAGCGTGCAAACTCTAGTGTGGAGTTCAATAACGTGGAGATCAACAGCAATGCATTTGCAGGAAATCGTGAGCGTTATTGGGATTTTCGTTTGCCGATGGTACTTTCACCAAAAGAGCGATTGCGTTTTGAGTTTACCGACTTATCGGGGAATCCCAATCGTATTTTTGTGACGCTAACCGGAGCAAACTTTTATGCAAATATAGGCGTTTAGTATGAGTGAACATGGTCAATATCTAGCAAAATACAGGTTTTTGTCGGGAATTGCCGAAACTTACGAATCACGCAGCCTGGCACGTTCGCCGCAACAGGTTTTGATTCCGGCGGGGGAAGTGTTGTGGATTCCGGTGACTAAAGCGGAAGTTGGGCATACTGTCGTCACAAAGAAGATAACCTTTCGCGCGTTTTCAGCGCAGGCAGAACAGGATTGCAATATCGTTCTCGATGTTGGGGATCACTACTTATTTAAGTCGGGTAAATTCGCAGATCCCAATAAAAGCAGAGGTACGTTTAACAGTCGCTTTGTGAAAGAAGATCGCACACCGGGAAGTAGTGCGGTGTATAGCGGTGGATTGTTAACGCAATCAAGTGCCGCCTCTGGAGTGGCGACATTTCCGGACAACTTTATTACTTCCGAGAGGTATCACGCTATTTGTAAGGAAAATCAGGATATCTACTGGAAGGTACTGAACCAAAGTGCGGTGTATGACCATGTGTTGTTGCTCAATGTTTACGCGTGGTTTTATCCGAATAAGGAGGTGTAAATCTGATGGAAGAAACGCGAATGATTGCACCAACTAAGCAGGAAATGATGATCATCGATGATTTTGTTGGTAGCACTAGCGGTTCGCCTTCGCGTAGAACGACAAAACACTTTGCGATTGTGGGGCAGGCAAAGCTTGTGGTTCTTATTCATAGTAATGTGCAAGTGACTTTGACGATCCACGAAGGTATCGACGAGACGGCTCCTGGTATTGGGACTTCCATTGCGCAAACGGAGGAGATCATCGAAGCTGGATGTGCGAAAAAGATCGAAATAACATTGGGTGGCAAGTGGGTGATTCTCGATGTGCTTTCTGATTCGGGTGATGCAACGATACAGATATTTGCAACAGCGAGGGCGTTTTGATGGGAAATTTGATTAGTATCAACCAATCTACAGGGGCGAATTCGGAAAAGGTTGTGCAAATTGGTAAAGAACAAAATCCTCTTGCGGCAATTGCTGTTTTTGCGAGTAGCGGATTTGATGTGCGTGATGCCGATAGTGTTGTGGCTACGGTTTTGGCAGATCAAAGTGGAATGTTGTTTATTGAGTTTTCGTGGGATAATACCAATTTTACCGCGTCGGCTTCGTATGCCTATACTGCAAATGATCCATTGGGGATATCACTGTCGGTGGTGGCAAAGTATGCGCGTATTCGCTTTGTGAATGGAGGAACCGCACAGACGTCAATGTTGCTGGAGTGGGGAAAGAAAAAGTGAGAATTTGTCTGGGGTGTAATGAAGAGGTTTACGGCGTAAGTTGTTGCGGACTTATCATTGATCTGGAGAGTGTTTTAGGCATTACATCTAATGACCTAACCGCCAGAAATACTACAAACTTGGAACAACAACGCCGCGTAGACGAACATTACCATGATCATTTGTTTGATGACTATCATGATGAGGAAAATCTTGTTTCTACGGACATCGCTTTTGAAACGGAAGTACAAGAGAACTACATCAAAGGCTTTGAGTTTCTCGGATCTTTGCCGAAGAAATATCGCTTGATGATCCATGGACTACCTGGAAGTGGTAAGAGTACATTTTCACTGATGTTTGCCAATCGCATTAGCAACGCGCATAGCAAAACGTTGTATTTGTGTGTGGAAGAAGGTGCTAAGTCGGCGACGATGCTCAAGAAAATTAAGCAGATGCGCATTCGCAACAAGCATTTGTATTTGTTCCACAGCAACAACGAAGATGAAATTTACCATCGCATCGCGAGTTTAGGCATTAGCAATGTCGTTGTGGATAGCGCTAATCGAGGGCATATTCCATTGGAGTTTCTGATTCGCTTGTATGAGCATATCGCAGGTGTACTTGTGTACACGATGCATAGCACCAAAGACGGAAAGCATCGTGGTGGGACCGAGTTCGCGCATGAATGTGATATTGAGGTGCGTGTCACCAAAGGTGTCGCTCAAACGCTCAAGAATCGCCATGGAGAGTTGGCCAGTTATCAGATATTCAAGAAAGTATACAAAAATGGATCTCATAGATGTAAACGGCAAAATTTTACGATCGTACCCGACTAATCGTGTGAAGGTTAAGAAAGCTCGTAAGCAAAAAGAAAAAAGCAATAATGTCGCGGCGGGAGCTGCAACTGGTGTGGGAACGTTCTTTATCAAAAAGTTTGTCGAAGACTTTGTCAAGAGAGCGCAAAACAATGTTGTCGCCGATACGCTGTTACCAAAAAAGATGGAGGCGCGTTTGTTTTCGTATCCGTTGTCAATCGCGAGTATTATGCTGGCGCGTGCAAATGTTCCTGAACAACAACGCAAGAGTGTTACTTGGTTTGGGATTGCGGGAATGCTGGTGCACGAATTGATCAACTTTTCGCAGGGAAATCAACAATCAAAAATAGCGGAGTTTATTGATCGTGACGCTGTTAGTGAGAGCTTTGTATTTGGCGAACGACAGGCGACTAGCAGTAAAATATTCGATGGCAATGGAAACGAGATTACCTTTGATGAATTTCGCGAACGTGTGAGAAAGATTGCGACGAGAGGGGACACCGTAGAATTGTTTTTCTTTGCGAATATTACCAATGCTTTTCATGGGACCATCAAAGACTTTATCGATGACGAAAACATTACTTTTAGAGAAAAAACTATCGAGGTGTAACATGGCAGAGATAGGCAAAACAGTTGTATTAAGTGGCTTGGCATTGATGGGGTATATCTTTCTGCGTAAGGGCAATAAGTTTTTTGTTAGTCCACCTATTGAGCAGCAGCTAGGCATTCGCAACGGACAAATCGTTGCTGACGTGGTGGAGCGTGATCGCTTGCGTGTTGGTGCAAAAGTATTGACTATTGGTGAATTGATGGATCTGGTGCTGCGTGAGAAGGTACGCGTTGTGAGTATCTTTCGTTTTGACGATGAGGAAGAAAAATCGATTTTAATTGAGGAAGCCAAAGAGAAATTACGTTCAGTGGGAGCCATCGTTCGTACTCAGGTTTTCTTTCGCGCGATTGGTAGTTTGCCTTTGGAGAGAATCGACGATCTTCTAGAGCTGTTGGTATTCAATCAGGAAGACACTGCGGATAACTTGAACATATTTGTGCGTAGTAGTAACAACGTATTTGTTCCTATTGAGCAAGACACTGGACAGGTACAGGAAATGCTTGTTGATGAGTTTGTATTGCGTCGCATAGTGACGCTTGTGGCTCCGGTATCGATCACCTTAAACGTTGACCAAAACGCGGATAGGAACTTTGCCAAAGAAGTAGAACAAATTATTTTAGAAGACAAACCACAATCTACATTAATACGGGTTAGGGATATTTAACATGATAAACAAATTGAGCAAAATACTTAAGACCTTGTTGACTGATTTCAAAAGGACACCAAAAACGATGAAAATGCTTTTACCAGTTATCCTATTTTTCTCCGTGCTAGTCACCAGTTGTATGTCGCTTTCTCCTAGTGCAAATTATGTTGACCGCCAGGTCGAAAATGCGGAAGAGATTTTTCCTGTTGTGAGTCGCCTGATTGACTCGGCATCGCAGGAACAAATTGCCACGGCAGCGAATATACAAACGCAAAACGAAGAGATCATTAATCATTACAAAGATGCACTGAAAAAACGGCTCGAAACCTGGCTGTATTTGATGAAAAAGGAAAAGCAACTTTTGCAGAAAGGTGAGTAATCATGAGCGAATCTAAACTCGAAAAGATCGACAAAATCTATAGGGATTTGCGGGAAGTATTTATCGAAAACGAAGGTGTGAAAATATTCACCGAAGCCAAAGATGTGGTAAAGCCTTTGTTGTATGACTTAGCCAAGATCACTTTTTACGCATCTATCGTGGAAAATAAAGAAGATGAGCAAGCGCTAGCGGCTATTGCCAAGTTGTATAAGGAATCTCTAAAAGATGTGCAACTGGCAGTTGCCGATGAAGCAAAGAACTATGCGCTAGAGCGATTGGAAAAATTTATACGCGACATGGCACTAAACGTAGGACTTAAAATACTACTCCCTTAAAAAATTAGACAGGATTAACAGGATTGACAGGAATATAAATGGACTAATTAGAAAAACAATATCGAATGACAAAAACGATTTTTGATTGTTTTTTATTCTGTTCCATCTTGTTAATCCTGTCTAAAAAAATATCCAACACCTACAACTAAAAAGCTCGCTTTTTGGCGCATACACACAACTGCGTATGCGCTTTTTTTTATAGGAGGACATAACGTGCGTACCAAAGAAGCGGCTGCTTTTGTCGCTAGAAATAAAAAAGTAGCACCACCGAGTTTGGCAACTATACAGAAATGGGCAAAAAGAGTATGGCGTATCAAGGCGTTTAAGAATCCATTTATTACTGGTAAAGAGGGTTATCTTGGTGTACTTGCGTGGGATATTCCCAGAGAAGGTTTGGAGTAGTTTCTCAAAGATCGATGTCGCAAAATCGACAACAAACTACGTTGTGATGTTGCCGAGAAGAATCCAGTATTGAAGATGACTTTTGCGCAATACGTTAGTGCGCAAATTAAAGACAAAACAAAGAAACACAAAGCGTGGATGAAAGAACAAATTGCCGAACGACAAAAAGTTATCAACCAATTACGTTCTGTTAGAAAAAAAGGTAATACGCAAAAAGCGAGAGAACGCGAAGCGCAGCTCGAAGCGTTCAAAAAAAGTTTTAATAGCGCATTTTATAAAGACATTGCTCCTGGTGGAAAACTCTATTGGCAGATAGAAGAGGACTATCTTTCCTTTCTGGCTAGAGCGAAAATACAAGGAAAGAAGATCAATAAAAAGATACTCAACTCACTTGGAGATGCCAAGAAGGACTTTGATTTTTTGACGAATAAAATTGCCGCAGAAATTAAGAAATCGCGCGCAAGTAACTTGAAGTTGGTGGGGCTAAAAACTAAGAAAGTGAAATTGCAAAACTTTGATATTGTTTTGGCACCAAAAGTAGATAAACGCTTTATATACAAGATTCGTAGGGCTGTGGTTGATTATTCCTTGATATGGATATTATATTACAAAGGAACGTTCTATCGGTTAGAGAAAGAAACCGCAAACTATATCACCATGGACAAAGAGTGGATAAAACGTTATCGCTTTGAGCACAAAATTGAAATGCTAAAAGAGCAAATCTTCGATGACAAAATAGTTGCCAAACTTTCGCCAAGCAAATATCGTTTTGCTGAATTTGAGCAGATGATGCACAACATCAAAAAGGTAACGAAAACCGATTTACCAAGTGATTCACTATGGGATATACATCGTTCAATATTCAAGGAATGCCGAAAAAACAAACAAGTATTTTACGACTATCCCGATCTATATTTGTTTTCGAGTAAACGTGACGCGGATTACACCAAAATGGCGAAGATAGCCAAGAGCAATAAAGACTATCCTTATTGGAGTAAACAACCGGTCAAAGGCAATATGTACCTGTTTCCCGAAGTTAACAAGTTATGTTACACGATATCCGCCGACCGCGATCCATACAGCAAGAGCTACAAAGTTACTCTGGAACGTCGTAAAGAATACGAGCGCATCAATGCCGGTAAGAAATACAAAGCTTGGGGAGTAGAACGTCGTTATTGGATTATCGGTAATGTATCGATCAGTGATAGGAAAAAGGCATTGGCGGTGATTAAAACGGTTGTCAAGTACTACATTAAGCACGATGAAAATGGTGTTCCCATATTTGATCTAGAACCACTACGCACAGAATTAGCCAAATTACTGAAGCACATTTAGGGATATACGATGAAAACAATCAAACAAGTTGCTCAAAAACTAAAACTCAGCGGCTCATATACCTACGTTTTGATCAAGAAATTGCGTATAAAACCACGTGAGAAAAACAATCGTTTGCACATCACCGAAGCACAGTTTAAAAAGCTTGCGAAGTATATGAAAAAACAACGTGAAGGAAAGAAACAACGGGAAATAATCGCCAAATATCGCAAGGACCTAACCCAAGTTGCTGCCAAGCGCCGTGACATTGAAAAACAAGTGAAAGTACAACGCAAAACCAATCGTGCGCTGAAACGTACAGGAAAACGGCAGATGAACAAGATTAAAAAAGAGATGAAAGCTCACGAACGCTTTTGTACCAGAGTAATGCGCGACTGCAAACCAGATCGTAAAACGCGACAAATGCAAAAGATGGAAAGTGAGTATTATGGCTACTAGTTATCGTTGTAAGATAGTAGATTTACAATACAAAATCGCCAACGAAGCGGAGAAAGCGCAGGAGTTGATTCACGAACTCAAGAAACTTGTCAAAGAGAACGAAAATCTTGATGTGATTAACCTGCGCAATCTACGTGAAGCAAAAGAAATACAAAAGCAAGCCAAGAATACACCGTTTGCAAAAAAATGCGCAAATCTTGTTGGCCGTACCTGTCACAAGAATAAACAGCGCATTCGCATGATCAAAAAGAATCCACAAAAATATTCGTTAGCGGAGTACCTAAAAGCGTATGGGTTTAGCGAGAGGGATCTTACTTATGCACGCCACCAAAATTGCACGGGTACAAACAAGGCAAAACAAAAACGATGTATTGAGCGAGCCAAAAAGCGACAGGAAAAGGCACTTATACTAAAAAAGAAGTGGCTACAAAAAAAATCGTAAATAGTCCTACGATACAACGGAAATCTCATTATTATTTATCTAGAGATAGCTCTTTTAACCAATAAACTGATGAAGAGGACATTTCGAAAAGATGGCATTGGCAGGCCACATTGTATATAGAGCTGGTATAAATTTTATCTATTCTGGCGGCTGGGCGATGAATATGACCGCACAGAACTAAAGATGGTTGGATATCGCATACCCATTGGTAAGTTCTTTTGCTACCACCGTCTCTTTGAAGATTTTTAGCAGTTTGGGTATTTTTTGGAGGAACATGGCTTAGTAGCACGGAAGGATATTTTGCTATGCTTATTTGCCACTTCGCTTTTTTTCTAAGGGCAACATCTTTTATATGATTTTTTTCATGAGGATAGTCTTGGGCTCCAAGACCCATGAAAATGATTTTATTAAAAGTATATACTTTCTGATGAATGTTAACTACAAAAGGATATTTTTCTATCTCCTCTATAATGCGCGGTTGGTATTCATGATTTCCAGGTATAAAAATCATTTTTATTTGAGCTTTTGCCAATTCGTCTAGTGACTCTTTCCAATAATTACAGTAGAGAGTAAAATCGCCAACGCAAACTAAAAAATCAACTTTGTGATTTTTAGCATGCTGTACTATTTTACGATGTCGAAATAAACTTGTATGTGTGTCTGCAAAAGCAATAAATCTCATCATTAGTCCGTTTGAATATTAAACAAAGTAAAGTTGTTTTTTCGTATCAATAGTGTTCTCTAAAGTTATCTCACATAAATGTTTTAAAATTATATTTTTTACTTCTTTCTCATTGTAGCAGTTGTTTCTTTGGACAGCGTAATAATTTTGCGCAACTATTGAATGCACAAGGTCACCAAATGTTTCATGTGGTAAACGTAAGTGTGATGTTTTTTTGGGAAGTATTTTGATTAAAAAATAAGATAGCGCACTTGTAAAAACAGCGAAACTAAAATGAACACAAAACATCGTGGCAGACATTAGCATTAAACTTTTATCTAGTCTAGTTAAACTGCTTGACACCCAGGCTCTTTTAATCCTATATGGAAGTGATGTTCTAAATTTTTCCCATTCTTGTAAGTTGTTCGTTAAAAATATTGAACTTAGAGGTGTTTTTTTTCTGATTTTATTTTTGCCAACACCAAGGTTTTGCTCAAAATAATGTTGTACTTTGCGGGCGACTTTAAATGTTGAACAGGAATCAGTCTTTTTTCTTTGTTTAAACAATGATAAAATGAAATTAATAAAATCTTGCACTGTTATAGCTTTACAAAAATACTCATCGTCTATTCCTATTTCAATGTTAAAAGACGTTTCTAAATCGGATATCACTTCAAGAAAATTCAAAAAATCAATTTCAACTTTTTCCATAAAACAATTCTCTTTATTTGTATGTCTACGACATGCATTACACAATGTTTTTGAATATTTATGACTAAAATCAATCTTACTATTATAAATAGGTTTGTCATAATTTGGGAGAAACAAAATGAGAAAAGGTGTAATATTCTTGATTGTTTTAGTTAGTATTTACACTCAAGAAACAAATTTTAGAAGCATTACATTGGATATCACAACTGAATTTCCTATAGGAGAAAATATAGACCCCAAGGTTGTAGAATTAGATGGAAAAGATGTCCGCCAGAACTTATTCCCCTCAGGTATATATGAGTTAAAAATTATAGAGCCCGGATTTTTATCTATATGTAAAAGTGTAACTATTCCTCCTGGAGATAGCCCTTTCGTAATTAGAGAAACACTAAGAACAAAGCTGCGAAGAATAGATATCAGAATTATTTATGATGTTGAACCACCTAATCGCTTAAAAACTTACAAAATTACAATGTCTCCTTTAGCTCAGAGATCCATACAAAGAGAAGTTAGAAAAGGTGATACTATAAAACCTGGTAGTTACTTGTTGAGAATTTCGCAGCCAATGTACGAGTCTATTGAAGTAAAACAACATGTATGGCCTGATAATCGTACGTATGTTATTGATCAAAAATTATTTGCCAAGCAAGTACCCATTAATTTTCAGATCTCTCATGATGTAAATCCTCCAGATTCGCTTGGACCATATTCTGTGTGGTTGATGTCGAAAAAACTACGTGTGCTATTTATGGGGGGAGAAAAAATTCGTCCTGGTAAATACGATTTGAAAATTTTTCAACCAGGGTATTACACAATAAAAAAAGTGATTGATATCAAACCAAGTGAGGATTTATTTTTAGTTAAAGAACAATTAATCGCAAAGAAGCGTACCATTTGTTTTGAACTTCTTGTAATCAATGGAGGATGTCTACAAGACGCCAGTAAAATTATCAATCTTGATAACCAGAAAGAAATAGGTTTTAGGGATACCTTTAAACCAGGACAAAGAATACATTTACTTTATAAGTTTAGGCGTTATGAAGATTTCGAAATATCCACTATTTTACCTCCTGGCGAAGGTCCTTATCACTTTAAAAGAGGAATCGCTCTTGTTCATCTTCACCCACTTGAGTTTACCGTTCGTCATAGTACAAAAATGATGGATGGCATTAAATATGAATACACCTTCACCATTGATGGAAAAACTCTTCAAGATATCCATATCAAAAAAGAAAAAGGTATTGGACGTTTTTATTATACATTGATGATACCCAAGGGTAAGATTTTTCGGGCATATGTTGGTTATAAGTATATGGAAATCGAGTTGAAAAAATTTCGTTCAGGAATGAGTATTAAAAAACCTAATCGTATATCTGTTATAAAATTGATAGAGCATCTTAAAAAAGTTGGGGAAAAAGATGGAGATAATGCCTCTTTAAATGTAGTGATAAAACTTTATGAAAACTCTGATGACAAAGAAATGTTGCAACAATTGAGTCGATCAGATATAAAAGAATTAGTTACTCGTCTCAAATCTTTGAAACTAAATAAACCAAAAGAACAAAACCAACTACAAAAATTGATAGATCATCTCACTCAAGATAAATAGAGGTTGTTATGAGTAAAAATTTTGTTTTTGCTGTTGTAACTATATTGACTTTGAGCTGTATTCACTGTGAAACGCTGTTGGATATAAATCAAGAGTACTCAAATTTAGAAAAAGAGTATTATTTATTACGTGATATCGCAATGACAGGGGACTGGTTGGTTGTAGATAAACGCCTAAAAGAAATGGACTATAAACAGCGTATCGAGAAGTGGTTAAGTCTGGATTGCCTTGCTAAGTTTGATCCTCAAGATGATAAGAGAAAACAGGTAGAAAAATGGCTTAGCGATTTAAATATTTGGCTTAAGTATATTGAAGAATATAAAAATCCTTGCTGTGAAGGTTTAGGTTGCATTACTACCAAAATAACTGAAATGTTAAATCGGTCATCTAGAACAAATCGTAAAATAGAAAAGTTATTTTACAAAGGTAGAAAAACAAGTAATGAATATATTTTAAAGGATGCTATTTCTAATATTGATATGAGTATTCCTGATTTGCAAAAGTTTATTGAGGTAGCTGAGCAAAACAAGAAGTATCCGTTGTTACATAAGCTTGGAAAACAAGCAAAGCGACAAGTGAAAAAGTATTTGTCTTTACGTAAAAAAATAAAAGTAGAATTAGAAATTATTGATCGATTAAAAGAAATTCAATTCAATGGAGTCATCTGTATATCTGATCCCAAAAAAAAACAACAAAATGTAGTATTCATTGGTAACAATATTTTTCGAGTAAATGATAAACTTAAAAGCGGCTTTACTGTAAAAGAAGTTCGAAATGGTGAAGTTGTACTAGAGTATAAGAGGCGGTATTTTGTTTTATGTAAAAAGAGAAATGGCAGAAAATAAAAAAGACGGCTTTCTAATCTGTGGGTCGGGGGTTCGAATCCTCCTGGGCGTGCCAGTATTTTCAAGCCTTTCAGCAAATCACTAAAATCAAAAAACTCCCCGCGAGGCGAATACGGGGCAAAAATTTTCCTCTCAACAGCCAAAATTCCCTCATTTTTACGCGAAATTTCGTTTTTTTGTATTTTTTTGCGAAAAATTCTTTGTAAAAATTTCTTCTTTTAATCTTGTATTATTCTCTAAAAAAAATTACTCATCCCAAAACCATTCGCCTGTAGTAAACGATATCCAATTTCTATTATTTGTTATAGCTCCTATAGATTTATCCTTTGACCACATTTTTCCATTACTGTCTACTATCTTTAGTTGAAATCTTTCAGATATATCATGTAAACAATCAGCCCATTCATTAACATTATTTTTATTTGCACCTGGGATATAGAACTGAAAGAGGACACTTTCTAGATGCTCTTTTTCAAAATATACTCTGACTTCTCTTTCATACGAAGAACCAAATACAGGTGACTCAATTACATCACCATATACATAGCGATAACTGCTATTCCAAGATGTATAGAAAATATAATTTCTATCCTCTAAAAAACTACATACTAGATTTTTATCAACAACTGCGCCTGGCACTTCAACAGAGTCTAATAATTCCGCATTGCCGTCCAACACAACCCTTTGTTCTCTATTTGGTGGAAACAAATCCACAGAAACTTGATGGACTCCCATAGAATCTCCTGTTTATAGGTATTTCAAACCACATAGTATCGAATGTCATAGGTGTCATAGCTAAGTCACCTCAAATCACTACACCTATGACACGGTATAAGCCTTATTGTACAGTACTTCGCCAAAAGTATGTCATAGGTGTCATAGCTAAACGATATTTTTTAGCATTCTAAAAAAATACATTTTTTAATACCAAGAAGTCATCACAAAAAAAATATATTTTTATAAAAAGAAAATTTACCGCCTACAAGTGTGACACCTATGACACAAATCTCTATACATCATATTTTACAGTATACTTAGCATGTCACAGGTAACTTAAATTCGGTTTATTTACTATGACCAAATGTGACGTATAAACGATAACCAACCTCCCAATAAAATAAAATTCAATTTTTTCGAAAATATACCGTAGCCAATTTGTATTCTTTACGTAATTTATGTAAAATAAATTAAAGACAAAAATATCATAATTTACTAACAGCAGGAGAATAAATGCTAAGTGAACTATCAAAACTATTGCTACTATGGCTCAAGAAAAAACGCTGTGATGTATGCTGGAAAAAAGGCAAACTTTACATCCATGGCCAAGGCAAATTTTGTAAAGACTGTATAGCCCATAACATGAAATACGAAATGGAAGCGCGATAAATTACTACAACACGACAATAATTTTCGTTATATAATAAATTTGTGGACTTTAAAATTAATTTTAGATAACGTAAGGTGGGTAATGAGAATTTTTTATTTGATAACGATTATTTTATTGATGGTTTCAGCATGCGATTCATTTGTTTACTATTCAAAAAGATCGAATGAACATCTATGTACAGTGTGTTTTTCCCAAAAATACACGGAGAAGCCATACACCTACGCCCTTGGCATACGCATCCCACTTATACCTCAAAAATATATTAAAAAATCCCATACTTACAACGACTATGAAAAACACTCATGGACTAGACATAATCATAAGTGGGTATTTATAAAGGCATCTATTACTGGATATGTAGAAGGACATTCCCACGGAGGCATAAAACCAAGTCGCAACTTTTTTGCACAACAATATGAAAAAAGTATTTCGTTTCGAAATTTCATCAAGCAAAAAATTAGGAATAAGAAATTGTCAGCAAAAAATGTCTATCAAATGTTACTTGTAAAAGCATCCTCTTTAGAAAAAAAAGATATAAAGCTACAAAATGCCGGCTACTACCTTTACTGCGAATTTGAAAAAGTAATTTTAAATAACGCGAATGATTGATATTTTTCACCTAGAGGTTTTATGTAAAAAAGATATAGACAATATTTTCGTGGTGTTTACTGATAACTATAAAACAAAAGGAAATATATTGATACTCGACCAAATAAAACAAAAACTACAAGAATCAGAAACAAAACTCCAAGCCGACTCGATTGTATTGTTTAATAAATTTTCGACCAAGGCAGGAGACCTAGAAGTTTTTATTACAGATAGACTTTACAAACAATGTCGAAAAGGGAAAGTATGGAAATCACGAGCAATGCTTTCTACGCTAAAAAATGCTATCTATGGCTTCGACATCAAAGCCTCAAGAAGTCGTGGTGGATTAGATGGAATATTTCGTATAGACAGACATTTTTCGCCTATAAACTCCATGATGAAAAAAATCTTTAACTTTCTTGATAAACCAGATCCGTTAGTAGCCAAAATAGGTAAACACTTTGACTCTTCTGTTGAAAACTGGATACCGGTCAGATTGGTATCCCATAATTTGAGATTGTTGGGCATAATTTTAAACACTAAAAAAGGCGCACAATTAGTACTTGTCGATTATGACAAAGATAAGGGTAACTAACATCAATACATTTTGTGTTTTCTACACTTGCGTAATAGGAGAGCTTCGAATCTACGGCAATTAGAACAATAATAATCGCGTTACAATTCATAATAAATTTTAAGTGTGTAACAAACGTTCGTTTGATGCACTACTAAAATTAAATTTGTCGACTACGATAGCTTCGAGGTTTCAAGTGTGCAAAAATTCCATGCAAAAAACAAAATGCAAAAATAAACCTCATAAATGAGTTCTAGCACAGTTTTAAGGAAAAAAAGATATGCTAGTTGGATATGTTCGAGTTTCTACCGTAGACCAAAACTTTGATCTACAAATTGATGCTCTCAAAAAGGCAAATTGTGAAAAGATATTTAAGGACACAATTTCGGGAGCTAAATCGGAGCGGAAAGGACTTAATGAGGCATTGGATTACCTTCGATCTGGCGACACATTGATTGTATACAAGTTAGATCGCTTGGGACGATCTTTGAAGCACCTACTCGAGATCGTCAATGATCTACAAAGCCAGGGAATTCAATTCAAAAGTATCCAAGAATCGATAGATACTTCCACAGCCACAGGAAAGTTCTTTTTTCATATAACAGCTTGTTTCGCAGAGTTTGAAAGAAATTTGATACGAGAACGTACCAAAGCGGGTTTAGAAGCTGCAAGAGCTAGGGGAAGAAAAGGCGGAAGGAAAAAAGTTCTTACGCCTGAAAAATTTAATTTAGCTCTCAAATTGTACAAAGAACGTTCTCATACAGTGGATGAGATTTGCCAAAATTTAGGCATCAAACGAAGAACTTTCTATCACTACTTAAACAACCATGTTCAATAAGGAAGGATTTTTGCCTGAAAATATATCAAGTAGCCAATAGCTAAAATATCAATAGTTAAAACTATTGTAGAAGCAAATATAAGATTGTAACACTTAAGTACTTTTGTTCTACGAAGACAAAATAAAAGAGGAAACGCAAACGCAAAAGCAACAAACAATATTAAATTAAAACACATTTTTGTAAAGAATATATCATCCACTCTTGTGCATCCACCTAGGCTATAGCCATATTCAAGGTTTGATAAAGTTATGAGGAGAGCCCAATACCACGAAGTAAAAAGTAAGAAAAGTGCTTGTATTTTGCTTTTTGCTATAACAAAAATGAAGTATGCAAAAACCAGAGTAACAGTAGGGTATAGCATAAAATAATGATAACTACGATCAAAGAAACGAAGCCATATACTCAAAAGTCCTGCTACTAGTAGTCCCATCAAATATGCAACAAATATTCTTGTCTGGAACACTCATCTTCCCCCAATAGCTTTTATCCAAAGATATAAACTAAATTTTGCTCACTACTATCAATAACGGAAAAAAGAAAATGAAGTTCAAATGATGATTGCTGTCAAAAGAATATGGGCTAAAAAAAATGATGATGGTTGGATTGAAAAATTTTGTAAAAATTTAGTGCAAAATTTACCACAAATTAGGAATAAGAATTCTACCGAGATGCTACCAGAGGGATTTTTGAGTTTTGGTGATTTGCTGAAAGGCTTGAAAAATTTAGCACGCCCAGGAGGATTCGAACCCCCGACCCACAGATTAGAAATCTGTTGCTCTATCCAACTGAGCTATGGGCGCTTTGGTTTATGTTCGATAATAATTACTATATTTTGCACGTTTAGTCAAGTAAATATTCGAAAAAATCCGCGTTTTTTTTAGGGGTTGTTGCGTATACTATAGCAAGCCTTGGTGACTTGTGCGGCTGGCTTTTATACATAAATTGGCACATAATTTGAATTTATGACTTTTACATAAATCATTTTGTTAGAGTGAATTCAAATATGAACAGTCGTAAGTGTTGCTATGGCTACGTTAATTTCGCGATATGGATCATTTGTTTTATATATTAGATCAACCTACAATTTGACGATTTATCGTCGCAATTGATGCAAATACAACATTTTAGAGGAGTGGGTTATGAATATTTATCTTAGAGTCGCTATCATTTGTGGGGTGGTGTTGCTTCATGGTTGTGGTTTTATGGACGTGATGAGGGATGTTAGTGAAACTACGCAGAACACCACTAAGTCGTTGAAGAATGTGACGGAGTCATTGCAGAAGGTGGCGTCAGGGATTGAGATTGATCAGAAGTCTTTTAATGAGAGTATGACGCGTACTTCGGAGAATATTGAGAAATTGACGGCTTCTCTTCATGAGACTACGGAAGGTATTTCGCAGTCTACGGCGAATATTGCGGTTTCAACTAAGAGTATGGCGGACACGGCGCATAGTATTGATAATTTGACGCAGTCGCTTAGCAAGGCTACTAATGTTACGAATAAGCGGATTGAGAATATATTTGATAAGATTGATTCGGCGGTGGTGGCTTCGCAGGAAATGATTGCGCCATTGAAGCAGGTTAGTCAAAATTCGCAGAAATTTTCGCAGGTGATTGATAAGACGGTGGACACGGCGAATAAGGTTTTGGATAAGGTCCAGGGGATGAGTAGTGATGGACAGCTTTCTAAGGTGACTATGCAGTTGGAGTCTTTGGGGAGTAGTGTGGATGCGTCTTTGAAGAATTTTGAGAAAATTACGGCGAATGCTAGTGAGGATTATAAAAATTTGCGTTCTAATGTGGCGTTGGCTTCTCAGGATTTGAAGAAAGAGGCTATTGAGAATTTTGATCGGTTGACGGATCAAGTGGTTAAGACATTGAAGAATCCTTATGCTTATGGCCCATGGGTGGCGCTTTTTGCTTTGTTGTTGATCTTCTATTTTTTATCTACGCAGAGTAAGAGGCGTTTTCAGAATTTTATTCGTACTCAGGGGGAGAATTTTCGGCGGCAGAGTGCGCAGTTTGAGGTGATGCAGAATTTGCGTGATCTTTCGGATAATATTGCTCTTGATAAGTGGCGAAATCCACTTAAGACCACGGTGATTAAGTCGAATTTGTTGACTGTTTTTGATGATGCAGTTCCCAATTTGGTGCAGCTTTCTCGGGAAAATGTTCCTTTGGTGATGCGCGAGCTGATTTTGGATTTATTTTGTGCGCAGAAGGATGAGCTTTATAAAAAAGATTTGCGTCGTGTTCATTTGGAGAAGGCTCATTGCTCAGGTGTGAATTTTTATAAAAGCGATTTGCGTCACGCATATTTATGCGAAGGCGAATTTACCGAAGGGGATTTTTGCAAAGCGGACTTGTCAAATGCAGATTTTGATGGTGCAAATTTAGAAGGGGCACAGTTCAAGAGTGCTAAGCTTGTGGGGGCGAATTTGTGTAATGCGGACTTAAGTAAAGCAAATCTTGCGGGAGCGAATTTGAAGAATGCCAATTTAGAAAATGCCAATCTTTGTGGAGTGAGTTTGAAAAAAGCAAATTTGACGGGAGCAAATTTGCATGGGGCAAACCTGGAAGGGGTTGATTTAGAAGAGGCAAATTTTAGCGGAACTATTTTTGAGAATCTCACCGAGAGTAAAATACTTACTGTATTTAGAAACAAGTAGTTGATAGGTGTTTGATGAGTGTTACGTGGATTTTGGATTTTGATTATGATTTTACGGCTCCGCAGGAAGTGTCGCGCCATGTGGAGAAGTTTGTTGTTGTGCCGCAGGATTTTTTGGTTCGGTGGCCAGAGGTCGATCATCCGTGTGTTGCGTATGGTACGATGCGTAAGCTCATGATGATGACACGACAACCCGAAATTTGTGAAGCGGTTTTTGATGACTATTTGTCACTGCGTTGCTCGTATTACTATCGCTATATTTACGAATTTCTGGGGCGAAAGGCGTTTATTATTCCATTTCAGGCGTTGACTTGTGTTTCGTGGTCGGAGGTATTTTCTGAGCGCGTTTTTATACGTCCAGATCAAAACACCAAGCCTTTTGATGCGCAGACTGTGAATGTAGGTGAGATGGATGCTTTTGTGGAACGTTATCGCCATCGTTCTTTGTACGATTTGGTCGTGGTGAGTGAGGTTGTGGAGTTGGGGGATGAGTATCGATGTTTTTGTCGCAATGGTCGCGTATTTTGCCATAGTTCGTATCCAGAACCGCCGTACCATCCAGCTCCGCCACGAGTGCTTGAATTTGCCGAAAAGGTGGCGACGTTACTTTTGGATAAAGGGTTTTCTTCCATGTTGACCATTGATGTGGCTTGTGGAGATCGTTTGCGTGTTGTGGAGATTGGTGGGGTGAACAGTTGGGGAATCTATGGCGCGAACATTGAGGACTTTATACGTAATATGGAAGAAGAAGCGATCATTCGCTACCAGGAAATGTAGTTTTACAAATTCGTTACAAAGATATTTGTGGAAATGTTATATACTAGGTGTAGTATTTTCGATACAAATAACAATATTAGGGAGTTTGTCATGCGGAATTTATTTATTGTGTTGCTTTGTTGCGGGTTTGTTTTTGGAGATTACGCGGTGGAAAAAACGTTTCATGGGTTCTATAACAAGCCTCGTAACATGCAGTTTGAAGTTGTTGTTCCGAAACCACGCGTGGTGAAAAGCGCTGAGGATTTGAAAAGTTTCCAAGGTTTGATTGTGGCCAATAAAATTTCGAAAACTTCTCCGGCCAAACCTAGTGATGATCGACTGCTGAGTAAAGCGTCTGTTGATTTTACGAAACACATGCTGTTGGTGATGTTTAACGATGAAGCGATGGCAGGTAAAGCTGTTGTAAAGAGTATCAAAGTAAAAGATAAGTCTATGGTGGTGAATTATGGTTTTGCGGCAGAGTTTGTGATCGGTAGTTATCCTACCGATGTGGCTAAGTATACAGCTGTACTTGTGTCGCGTTTTGATGGTGAAGTTAGATTTGTGCTCGAAGAAAAAAAAGAAACATCGCTCAAGTCGAATATTTTTCGCAAAAAACTTGATCTACAGTACATCACTGTGAAACCTTGCTCTTATCTTGAACATCCTCCTCAAGTTGGGCACGAGAATCCCGATATTACTGTAGAAGTAGGTGCAACGTTTGATGTGATCAATGATATGGGAAGTTATCTCCACGTTGTGTTTTACGATGGTAAAGAAGGTTATATGGTGAACGACAGTAAGTGTTGGCATAAGCTGACCACAATTTACGGAAAAATAGTTGAGATTCCTTTTCGTGAAAGCCAAGAGTCTATCGATCTCGGTAAAGAAAAAATGACTTTTATGTTAGAAGCGGTACAGGAAAAAAAAGCTACGGCCAAAGTGGGCTATACTTTTCACGAGTCGGCACTAAAAATGTTAGATAAGATAAGCAAAATGGCAGGTAATCGCGTGATGATACGTGGTTTTGTCGAAGGAGGAGATGCTGTGTTGGGGGTTGTGCGTATTTATGGAATATGGAAGATGAAAAATACGCGTAATGCTGTTGACAAATAGATGTGGACGCGTGGAGCTCTGATCAGCCCTTATCAAGCAGGAATCCATGAAAGTAACTAGACTCCAAGTTTCGTCAGGTGTGACACGGAAAAAATTAATGTGTGTCTCCACTAGTTCGTTGTAATGATATCTTTTTGTATAAAAAACCTTAATTTGTAATTTAATAACGGAAGAATTCTCCGCCTAAAGAAAGTAGGAAAAATATGTTCAATCGCATCTCTATGACGTTTTCTTTGATGGGAACTTGTTGGACTACACTGAAGAAAGACAAAGAAATGCTGTTTTTTCCTTTTGTCTCTACCATTGTGAGTTTAGGAATAATTGTTCTCTTTGCTATGTTTAACTACAACCTATCCCATAAAAATCCGGTGTGGTTAAAACAATACGGAGAAGTAGTGACAATTGGTATTTTTGCGGCACTAGGCTTTTGTATTGTTTTTATTACGTCTCTTTTTAATGCGGGAATCATTGCCTGTGCCAATATTCGTTTACAAGGCGGAGATCCTACAGTGAAGGATGGATTAAAAGCAATGATGTCGTGTATTCCCGGAATTATGGGATGGACTTTCATTTCCGTAACCGTTGGGATGATTTTAAACGCAATTGAAAAAAACTCTAAACAAACTGGACGTATCGTTAGTAGTTTTCTCGACACTGCGTGGAATATCGCTAGCTTTTTTGTTGTTCCTCTAATTGTGATTGAAAAACGTGCTCCATTTTCGGCGGTGAAAGAATCTGCGTCGAAAATAAAGGAAACATGGGGAGAGCATCTAACGAGCAGTTTTAGTTTCGGTGCTATTTTCTTTTTTGCTGCTATTCCAAGTATTGCAGGTTTTGTACTTGGGATATACATTAAAAGTTACATTGTTATTGGTGTCGCAGCTCTATACGGCTTATTGGTTATGCTTGTCGTCACAACTTTAGAAACCATCTTTCGCGTGGTAATGTACTATTATGTCTACCATAATTTTGTGCATGGTGAATTTGATGAGCATGTTTTAAAGCAATGCTACGAAACAAAGGACCAGTAATCTGGAACATTCATTTGTGAAAGTTGCCTAGGTGTAGATATTCTCTAGTACTTGGTGCCCCACAATCGGCGAAGCCAAGTAATAGGACATTAAGGCGTTGCAGTTCTCCCGCTAGAATAAGACCATACGCTGCGGGAATTTGGATGGCAAGTGAATCGTGTTGTACAAATTTTTGTAGGAGTGATTGGGTTTGGGAATTTTGTATATTGGCGAAGATCCACAATATGTCTGCCGTAAGCTATTTTAGCATTTTTCTTACTTTATCTATTTCTGATTGCAGTTGGCTTCTTGGTACACCGTAGTGGATGGCGTTCTCCCAATCTTGTAGAGCTAAGCGTAGTTTATTTTGTGCTGCGTAAACAAGACCACGATAATGATAGGCATTTTTACTTTTATTGTCTAGTTGCAACGCTTTGTTCAAGTCATTTTCTGCTAGTTTATGTTTCCCTTGCATGTATAAAACGCTTCCTCTACTACTGTAGGCCTCTACATAATTGGGGTAGATAGCGATCGCAGAGGAGAAATCTTTTTGCGCCAAATCAAAATTTCCTAAACTGATGTACAATTCCCCTCGATAAAAAAAAGCCGTCGCATAAGAATTTTCTAACGCAATCGCTTTGTTGTAATCTACCAGTGCCAATCTAAATTTTCTTTGTTTATGATGTATAAACCCTCGCCAACAGTATGACGGAGCATCACTTGGGTTAGATGCGAGTACCTTGGATAAATATTTTTTGGCAATATCAAACTTCTTTTGCACAATGTAAACTTTTCCAAAGTTATAGCATAATTTAGGGTCATTAGGCCGCATTTTTTCTGCTGTATTGTAGTCCACTAGGGCTTCTTGATAACGCTCCAAGTGAAAATACATGTTGCCTCTGTTGTTATACGCTTCAAAGTAAGTATCGTTTAGAGAAATGGCTTTGTTGTAATCTTCCAATGCCTTGTCGTATTGGTTAAGTTTGAAAAATATATTTCCACGGTTGTTGTATGTTACCGCTTTGTTGGGGTTTTTGGCAATAAAGTTATTGTAGTATTGGAGAGCTAATTCCAATGTGTCTTTTTGCGTACTACTATCAAATAAAATGGGCCCGAAAAGCTCATATTTCTCTATAAGAGGTAAATTTTCCGGTTTTGATAAAGTTGTCACAAGTGGTTTTACTAGCTCTTCTTCAAAGAATAGGTCTGCGTATTTACTCTTCTGTACAAGACGATAAAATTGAACCGTGGATTCGAGAAACTCTTCTTTGATTTTTATGTTGGCTTGGAGTTCTTCATTGGCTTTCGCTTTGTCGGCAAGAGCGTCCATTAAAATAAGAACACTACCAACAAGAACAACGAAAACAATAAATATACTCGCAAAAATGACCTTATGTTGTATAAAAAGTTTTTTGGCGGTATCCCAAGACGTATATTTTTTCGCCAGGATGGGCTTGTTATTCTGAAGGTTTTTTAACTCTTGCACGAGTTGTTTAAAGTTTTTGTATCTTCTGCGCGGATTTCGCGAAATACATTTCAGGCATATGGCTTCTAAATACGGACATATTTCGGAAGATATTTGTCGCGGAGGAACCGGATTTTTATGTAGAACTTGTACGATGATGTTCTGTACGGTACCACTGTACATTTTTTGGCCCGTCAGAATTTCATAAAGTGTCGCTCCAATAGAATATATATCGCTTTTGGGGGTACATTTGCCGTTGACCTGTTCCGGAGACATGTACGTAGGAGTGCCGAGGATTTCTCCAGATGCAGATATACTTTCCCCTTCGGTAAATTTTACCAATCCAAAGTCCATAACTTTAGGTTGTCCGTTTTTGTCAACCATTATATTGGATGGCTTTATGTCACGATGAATGATCTTTCTACTGTGGGCATATGCCAGCGCTTCGCATATTTTGATGAACAGATCAATGAGATCTGTACGATTTAGTTTTTGGCTGTAGCGCGTTAGTGTTTGCCCTTCGATATATTCCATTGCTAAGAATGGTTGTGGGGAATCTCCACACTCGAATAAACGTACAATGTTGGGATGGTTTAGTTTTGCCATTGCCGTGTATTCGGCTGCAAATCTCTTTAGATTGTAATGACTAGCGAGTACTTTTAACGCTATAAATCTTTGTAGTTTATTGTCATATGCTTTATAAACCGACCCCATACCACCACGGCCAATTTCTTGTATGATTTCATAACGATTTTTAGATGCGGCACCATTCATTTGTTTTACTTTCGTTGTGTACTGTTGTTATGGGTAATCGCAGAAGCAGGTTTAACGACAACTTAGACACGACAATAATAGCAAAAAAAATAGAAGGATAAAAAGAAAAAGATGAGAATCAAATGCGCGATATGAGGGAGAGAATGTGCATGATATATTTTCAATTCTAAATGAACGTAGAACTGAAAATATATCGCTATAATATCAAATTGTTTCCTAATTGCTAGTGTCATTATGGATGCGGCTTTTGGGAAAAACGCAATAGATACCTTGCTAGCAATTAGGTTTTTTGTCAGACAACGCGATGTTTTTATAGATTTGATAAGGCACGTACTATATCCATCGTTGTAACAACACCGACGTACTGTCCTTTTTTGGCAACAATTACACGGTGAATTTTCGCATTTACCATCATGCGGGCAAGTTCTGGAATGGCTGTGTCTTCACTAGCGTGAATAACTATAGGGGTCATGATTTTTTCAATAAGAGTACGGTCTTCAATGTCAATCTTTGCCTTTATTTTTTCGCTCATAGGTGTTTCGATATTGCCACGATAGAAACTTTTATCTTCTTCATCTTGTGACTCGATTAAGTCATATATGGAAACAACTCCTTTAATTTCATCATTGTCATCAACAACAACAACCCCACCAATTTTATGCTCTGAAAAAACGTGCATGAGTTGCTCGAAAGACGCACTATGGTTAATGCAGATAATGCTATCGGTCATGATATCTTTTGCGGTTAAGTTTTTTAAGTCGTCAATAGTTTTGATTTCCATGATGTTGTCCTCTTTTAAAGTAGAAGAATGTGTAAGGTTTTTTACTTATTTTTAGCAGTGTTAACTTTGTTGTGTAGTATTGTGCAAAAAATATACCAAATGTTATTTGGCCGTTGGTACAATTTTATACATGGCGTCTTCCAAAGTGAACTCCGTAAAATCTCCGACAAGGGAAATTGTGGTGGGAAAAATACCAGGGGTTGCTGCAATGGGAATCCACGGACGTTCTATATAGTTCAAGATAAACAATCCATTTTCGTCGCCCATCGCTGCGAAAACGTCCTCGTAACTCTGCCAAGTGTTGATAGACAAATTTTGTTTGAGATATTCGCAAGTGGTAGAGACACTACGTACAGGAAGCCCTATTTCACTTACACTCAATATACTCTCACTGGAAAAAGGGGCGTTAGATTCATTACTGAGGTTATGTCGCGCAATAAATTCGACAATGTTTTGTTGCGGATCGAGAAAGTAAAAAGCATGAGCATTCCACGCCTCAAAATGATAATCTTCTTTGCCATTGGTGTTGATCACCATCGTTCGTGAAGCAAGCCATGCTTTGGCCGCGGCAAACTGGTTGTGCGGTATGTTAAATGCAAAGTGATAAAAGGGGTTTGATGACGTATTGGGCGCTTGGGAAAATACAAGTGCGGTTGTTCCCGTTTTTACAGTAAAAGAGTTTTGGTTCTCTTCTACAATGGGAAGTTCGAGTACCTCATGGTAAAATTTTCTTTGTTGCTGTAAACAACTAGTGTGTAATTCAAGTTTGGTAATTTGCATTATTGTTCCTTTATTGCAAAAGAATGGATTGCAAATAATGTTATTTTACTACAGAAAATAGGGATCTTTATGTTACTTTGTAAAAATTACGGAAATAATTTTATATAAGGAAAAATTATGCTAGACACACAAGGTTTTGACAAATGGGCGGGAGACTACGACGAGTTTATTAATAAACATCTCCATTCATTTCCGTTTTGCGGTTACTACGATGTTTTAGCGGCGGTACAATCTTTAATTCCGTCCAAAAAAGACGTTCAAGTTCTGGATGTAGGTATTGGTACAGGTTTGTTGTCTTATGAACTATACAAGAGTGGTTGTCAGGTTTACGGAATCGATTTCTCGCCAAAAATGATCGTAAAAGCGAAAAGTAAAATGCCCAATGGAGTATTCGAAGTGGTTGATATTTCTGCAGACAATCTCGGCAATATGAAAAACCACAAATATGACTATGTAATATCAAGCTATTTTTTACATCATCTAAGCCCACAGCAACAAGTTTCTTTTTTGAATAACATTGCCCAAAACAATTTGAATAGAGGCGGAAAAATTATTGTGGCAGATATTGGTTTTGCTAGTCGAGAAGAATTCGACAAAGCATTTATCGAATATGAAAGATTATGGGATAAAGATGAATTTTATCTTTGCGGAGAAGAGATAGTACAAAAATTGGTTGGACTTAAGGCGGAATACAAACAAATTTCGACTTGTGCTGGGATTCTATGCTGTGAATAAAAGAGAGCGTGTTCTAATGTATCAGAACACGTTAAATTATGGAAAAATATTGAGTGTACGACCTTGTCAATGTTTTACCTGCTCATCTAAATTATCTATGATGGTTCCTAATTTGTATTTGGTGTTTTTTTCCTTTTTGGCCACAAAATAAGAAGCATAAGACTTTCCCCACTGCTCCATTGAGCTCAATATAGGAATAAGTGATTTTCCTAAATCTGTTAGTGAATATTCCACCTTGGGAGGCACTTGGCGATACACTTTACGGTGTACAATTTTATCTTTTTCTAAGTCTTTGAGACTTTGGATGAGCATTTTTTCCGAAATGCCGATTATCTTCCTGCGCAGTTCCCCAAAGCGAATATTTTCGTGTTGAACTAAATGAAACAGCACTTTTGGTTTCCATTTTCCACCGATAATCATCATTGCAAGTTGGAAGTAACATACAAATTCTAAATTCCCCACTTTTTTTAATTCACATTCGTCCATGAATCCCCCGTTAAATCACATTACATACTTTTTAGTTAGTATTAAACTTAATAGTAGGTACTTGACCAAAAATACATACTATATTATTTTTTAGTAAATGTAAACAATATTCATTTTCACTCAGCATGTGGTGAAATTTTTCGCGAATACTGGGCTGTTATTTTTTGAATGGGAGATGTTATGAAAACTATATTACTTATTTTAGGTGCCGAAACAGGTGAATTTGCTGGTGGAAAATACAATCGTGGATTGTTTGAGGCCGCCAAAGACTGTTTGTCTTCATCATTTAATGTTGTTACCACAATTGTGGAAGACGGTTACGAAGTGCAACAAGAAATTGTGAAGTGGAAACAAGCGGATTTTATCATTTATCAGTATCCGGTTTATTGGTTTATGATGCCCTCTATTTTAAAAAAATATATGGATGAGGTTTACGCCTACGGTGAGTTTTTTGCTTTTACCGACGGTGCGTATGGTTCGGGCGGTTTGATGAAGGGGAAAAGTTTCATGCTTTCTACCACATGGAATGCTCCCACTGAGGCATTTGGAACAGATTTTTTTGACGGGGGAGATCGCGACGCAGTATTGTTACCGATGAGAAAGAGTCAATCTTATTGTGGTTTAGACGAACTAGCACATTTTTCCTCGCACGACGTGATTAAAAATCCAGATTTTGATGGCGACAAAGCACGATTTATTGAGCATCTTCGCAATGTATTTCAAGTTGGTAGTTAGTCTATAATTAAAATACGGTTACTATTTGAAAAGAGAGGTAAGTATGTTCGAAATGATTAAGTACAATAAAGACAATGGCATCGCCACGATCACTTTGAATCGTCCTGCAAAATTTAATACTCTGAGGTCCTATTGAGGAGCAACTACGCAAAAAAGTAGACATTCAAAAAGAGAAAAAAGATAAGTCGTGAAATATACATCGATTCTAATTGGTATGTCATTACAATAGGAGATTACAAACATGACTGATACAAACGTGATAAGTGAAAAAAAACTACGTATCGATATTGTTTCTGATGTTGTGTGTCCGTGGTGCATCATTGGTTATAAACGCCTTGAAAAAGCGTTAGAGATTGTTGGTGATAAAGTGGAAGCGGATATCCACTGGCATCCATTTGAACTCAATTCTAAGATGCCTCAAGGTGGCGAAAATTTACGTTCGCATCTCGCTGCAAAATATGGAACAACTCTTGAAGGAAGTATCAAAGCTCGTGCGAGTCTGACGAAGATAGGTGCCGCGTTAGGTTTTAAATTTGACTACTTTGATGAAATGAAAATGTTCAATACATTCAAAGCGCACCAAATACTGCATTATGCGCGTACAAAAGGTAAAGAAACCGAGCTGAAACTACGTTTGTTTTCCGCGTTTTTTGGCGAGAGGCAAGAAATTGATCAAGTGGAAGTGCTCGTTTCTGTAGCAGAAGAGATTGGTCTAGATGCCGCAGAAAGTCGCGAGATTTTAAACGATGGGCGCTATGCAAATGCGGTACGCGAAGAAGAATACCAATGGCTTGCGCGAGGTGTCCGCGGTGTTCCGGCTTTTGTGTTTGATGACAAACATATTGTTTCCGGAGCGCAAGATCCCGAAACTTTGGCGAGTACCATTTTGCAATTGCATCAGTAGTAAGTTGTTAGATATCGTTTAACTTCTAGCTTCTAACCTCTAACTCCAAATATTTGTATGCTTCGCCGACTAAATAGATCGAACCGATGATCAAATAATCGTGTATACCCTGTTTTTGCAATACTCGTACCGCATCGCCAAATTCGTTGGCGATGGCATAATTTTGTTGTTGCAATTCTTGTGGGATTGGGTGCTGTGCGTTTGCTGCGGTGACGACGATATTGGGGAAGATTTTGCTGATCATTTGTAGGTGTTGTTGCGCGGGACGGTTGCGTGTAACGGCGAAGATCACACCGGTGTTTTTCGAGAGAATATCTTTTTCACGTAACACCTTAAGCACTTCTAAATCGCTTTGCAGTGAATGCATATTGTGCGCACAACAAAAGACGTATTTGTCAGCGTTGCGTTGTACGATTTGTAACCTTCCTGGCCATGCCGCATTTTCCAATGCTTGTTTTCCTGCCTCTACGGAAAACTTTTGCTTCAGTGTTTGTTGCGCGGCATTCCAAGCGAGAGCGGCATTTTGCGCGTAGTGCTTTCCTAACATGGGAATCGTTATTTTTTGGTTGTCTATATCAAAAACAGTACCTGTTTCCGCTATGTAAAAATTAGATACTTGTGGAATAAAGAAAATTTCTTTACAATAGATTTCTGCTTGTTTTTGCATAAAGTTTTGCACAATCTGGCTTTGTGGCGAAGAATACACTTTTTTTGCGTATTGACTGACGAAAAACTTTTCATAGGCGATTTGTTCTAGTGTATCTCCCAAATATTCACTGTGGTCTTTGGCAATGGGGGTGAATAGAACAATGTCGTTTTTTATGGCGGTGGTGGCATCAAGACGACCGCCTAAGCCTGCTTCCCAAATGACAAAGTCAACAGGGTGTCGACAAAAAAATTCTGCCGCGACCACCATGAGCTTTTCAAAATATGATAGTTGTTTTTCGTCAAAAATATCGCGAAGCTCCATGTACACTTTTCCAAATTCATTGGCGGAAATGCAGTTGGCATTGTAGCGAATGCGTTCGGTAACATTTACCAAGTGTGGTGATGTAAACAGCCCGACATTGAAACCGTGCGCACATAGAATTTTTTGTAAAAACAGTGCGGTTGTTCCTTTGCCATTGGTTCCGACAATTTGTATATTTGTTGCGTTTGGCCTGGCGATGATTTGGGAAATTTTTTCTAAATCCCATTTTTCATGTAGTTCTACGGTCTGGTTTAAATGTTCGAGGGCTTCTACATACGAAGTCATACAAAGTCCTTTATTTGGTAACAAGCTGATGAAGTCTGTACTCTCTATACAAAGCAATGTTCTTCGTGGTAAAGTGGGCAACGCCATTTCGCGTGACATTTATTCCCAATTTCCCGTAGAATGTACATTTATCGATACTGTATATTTTTCGGGCATTGCTTCGCAAAAAACATTTGGCGTTGTGTTTGATCGCGACGATTGGTTGGAGTTTGTCGAAAAATCCTTGTTGTTACTGCGCGAAAAACTCGATGTTGTACATACCGGTTATTTCGGTTCCGCAAAACAAATGCAGGCAGTATCCTCAGGACTATCACAGTTATCAAAAACCATCGTTGTCGTTGATCCGGTTATGGGAGACAATGGTAAAATTTACGTCAAAGATTGTGTTGTACAACAATACCAAGATTTTTTAAAATAT
This sequence comes from Candidatus Uabimicrobium amorphum, assembly GCF_009002475.1. GTDB lineage: Bacteria > Planctomycetota > Uabimicrobiia > Uabimicrobiales > Uabimicrobiaceae > Uabimicrobium > Uabimicrobium amorphum. Next base: position 3,825,139 of record NZ_AP019860.1, on the reverse strand, counting down.
GCGACAGTAATCACACCCAATTTTTTTGAATTGGAAGTACTTTGCCAGCAAAAAATTCATAACTTGGAAGAACTGGTGGCAAGTTGTCAGAGTTTAATTGCGCGTTTTTCACGTTTGCAATTTGTGGTTGTCACGTCCGTGCGTTTCGCGAATGTACAAAATAATATTGTCATTGTCAATAAAGAGCAAATGCACCAAGTGGAAAAAAAGTTTATTTACGAAGCGACTTTTGGGGGGTGCGGAGATGTTTTTACGTCGCTTCTTTGTTGTTACTACTGCTCAAAGCCCGATATCGTTTGGGCCGCACGTCAAGCAATCGATTACCTCTACACTGTCATTGAACTATGCGTACAAAATCGTTGTGGACATTTAGACGTGAAGCATATTTTGCCACCGCACATTAAAGCATTATCTATACCTCGTTAATTTAAAAAGGAAAAAAACATGTATCGATTATTACTTCTGGGAGTCGTTGTTTTTTCATGTTTGTTTGCCGAAAATCGTTACAGCATGGTTGAAATTTATGTCCATGAGGGCAACGCCGAAAAAATAGCCGACTTATCATTTTCTATGGAATGTACTGCTCACCAACATTCGCGAAATGGTGACATTCTTCGTCTACCACTCACCGCGAACGAAATGAAAAGATTGCAGCAAAGCGGTGTTTCTTACAAAGTAATTATCGACGATTTAAGCTCTTTTTATGCAAAGAGAAGCCAGGAAGATCTTGAAGAAGCGCGCAATGAACTTCGCGATTCAGGTACCGAGATGAAATTGGGATCTATGGGCGGGTATTTTACGGTGGAAGAGGTGATCGAAAACCTTGACTATTTATCGGAAAAATACGGTAAGAAAGATCTGATTACCATCAAAAAATCTATTGGAAAAACAGCCAACGGTCGCGACATTTACATGGTAAAGATTTCCGACAATGCTTCTCAGGACGAACAAAAAACAGAAGCACAAGTCATGTATACCGCCGCTCATCACGCTTGCGAGCCGGCAGGACTGATGACAGTTTTTTATTTTATGTATTACATCTTGGAAAACTATGAAACCGATAAGCGCGTTCGCAATATTCTCGACAACCGCGAATTGTTTTTTATTCCACTTGTCAATCCAGATGGCTATGCATACAACCAGGAAACAAATCCCAACGGTGGTGGATTGTGGCGTAAGAATCGCAATAAAACAGGTGTGGACCCCAATCGCAATTATGGGCCAATGAAGTATTGGAATTTCAAAAACAAAGGTTCGAGTGACGACCCCGAAGATTCCACATATCGCGGAACACAGCCTTTTTCCGAAAAAGAAACGCAAGCGATACGCAATTTTGTTGCCACAAAAAATATTCGTTTAAATCTAAACTACCACGCATTCGGCAATGTAGTTTACTATCCATGGGCACACAAAGATGTGATTGCTTCGCCGCATTGTTTGCCTTTAGTGGAGCGCATGACGCGCTTTAATGATTACTCATACGGTTCTTCCGATAAAATGATCTACCCCATTCGCGGTGATGCCGATGATTGGTTCTTGGAAGAACAAAACATTTTATCTCTAACTCCAGAGGTGGGAAGTTGGTGGGATGGTTTTTGGCCATCACCAAAGCGTATTTTTAAAATGGCAAAGGAAAATGTCGATGCCAATTTAGTCACTGCCGAATACGTTGACGAATTGGATAAATAATTGACCATGTGCAGAAAAGCCAGACGAAAACAAGTCTGGCTTTTTTTATGGGTATAAAGAGTACGAAATTTGTTGGAACGCAATACCTATAATTGAAAAGTGACATTGTCGCAGTGCGAATTTATTTGCGATAAAACAGGACTTTGGGAATTTTCGTCGTTGTGATTTTAGTCGAATAGAGGCGGCAACATAAATCCACCCAATCCTGCACCGACGGCGATGAGTAGCAAAAACGCTAAACATCCCAACCCATCACTATCGTAATCTCCGGTGAATGCCTCTATAGGAGTTTTGGGGCCGCTTGAAAACATGGCCGCTATAAACCAACCAACAAATGCACCTATTACAGCACCGATTATATTGAACTCTCCCATGCTTTCCCTCCGAGTTTTTAACATAAATTTAAGGAATTGTGAAAATTTCACTTTAATGTTAAACTGTCTTAATAAGGGCAATTATAATGCCAACAGATCCATTTATTTGGCAAATCCATTCGCAAAGTTTGGGATAATAAATTTTTTTGGACGCCTAAAAGGAGAGCGCAGCGGGCGCGTTACATTTCTATGGCAAAAAAATACATCAAAAAAAGATACAAAATAGAGAGAAATATCGGTCAAGGAGGAATGGGGTTTGTGTATCTCGCTACGGATAGCAAACATCAAGATCGCAAAGTCGCGGTAAAAGTAATTCATCCTCAAAATCTGGGAACCGGAGATTGCCTGCAGCGTTTGAAAAGGGAGGCTCGATATCTATTGCGTCTTTCCCACCCGAATATTGTACAGTTGTATGATTTTTTCGAAGACAATAAACAATTTTTTTTGGTGATGGAGTATATTGAAGGTGTGACACTTGAGGAAGTTTTTCTTAGTGGTGAACCTTTATCTATCGAAGAAAAATTTATGATTTCTTACCAGCTTGTCAGTGCCATTCATACGATGAATTCTGCAGAACTCATTCACCGCGATATTAAGCCCAGTAATATCATTTACATTGCCAAAAGGCGTCAAATTAAATTAGTGGACTTGGGAATTGCCAAATCCATTTCTACTCAAAATCACACTTGTAGTTTAACAAAGACAAACGCCATTCTCGGAACACCTGGTTATATGAGTCCGGAGCAAGTCAACGGGGATACGACAGACAAAAGCGATGTGTTTACTACCGCTACTGTTATTTACCAACTATTTGCCAATTTATGTGAGTCGCCGTTTCTTGGAACGAATAATCTCAACACCATGTTAAAAGTGAGCACCCAGGAGCTTACGCGTCTAAAAGACGTTGCCAAAGAAGAAATTCCCCATATTGTAAAGTTGTCACATATTGTAGAGCAAGCACTGTGTAAAGATCCGCGGCGGCGTATTAGCATCGATAATTTTTATGATGAAATTCGCGGCATAACGAGTAAATATCTTCCCACCAACGAGACTTGTATTGTAGAACCGCGTGTTTCTCGAAAGTCGTGGCGTTTTGTGAAAGAGCAAAAATCGCCAAAACCTTGGAGTCTATATATTATGCTGAGTCTGACTCTTATTTTGGGGGGGAGTCTGGCACTGATTTTTTGGGGTTTTGCACAGCATACGCAGCAGGAATCGCTGGAAAAATTTACCGAAATTATGCAATATTTTTCTCAACGTAAATTTGAGAAAGCTTGGAGCGAAAATGAGAAGTTTTTAACTCAGTCTCCACAAGAACCGTATCTGTGGATGTTGAAGTCGTTTATGTTGCACGATGGAATGGGGACACGACGCCAACTTTATGAGAGTAAAAGAATTGCCAAAAAGTGGTATAAAAAACTTCCGCAAAATACGAAATATACACATTATTTTTTAGCGAAATGTTATTTTCATGGGCTTGGCGTAGCGCAAGATTTACCAACAGCATTAATATACGCAAGAAAAGCCTCATTAAAGGCCTTTCCGTTGGCTTTTACGTGCTTAGGTGAGATATACCTCAAGTTGAAGAACAATCCTGCGGCATTTCGCGCTTTTACTAGTGGGACAAATTTGGGATGCGTGGAAGCGAAACGGCAATTGGCGATGTTTCATCTACACGGCAAGGTTGTTGCGCGAAATGGCCAAATCGCTTTAGAGCTTCTGCAAGAATCTTTTCGCGGAGGAAATATTTTTGCAAGCAATTCGATAGGGTTTATTTATTACAATGGTACAACGTTGGTTCCTAAAGATCAGGTAATGGGAGAAACTTGGTTTATTAAAGGTGCTAATCTTCGCGATCCTATTTGTCTGAACAACATGGCGTCTATTTATCTCCAAGAGCATGGAACGGCACAACAGCGTAAAACTCTTGTGGAAATCTCCGAAATGTTTACAAGTGCAGCTCAAAATAATTGTGATTTGGCAATGCGGGCATTGGGGAATATGTGTCTCCGTAAATTTGAACGGCCTTACCAAGGCCTCTTTTGGCTGTTTCGTTCTATTTTACACGGCAATAATTTGGCAAAGAATGATCTAATTGCGCTTGCGAAACATACACCTAGAAAAAAAATACGCGTGCAAATATTGTTGGGAAATAATTATGCGCGCTATGTTTTAGGGCATTGGCTTATTAAAAGATTGGGAAAGCCTACCAAGGGAATGTATTGGCTGATACAAGCTCACTTGAATGATACACAGCAACTGGGTATCATTGACGATATAGTGATGCAACAAGAGGGGGGAAATATTTTTCCGAGTTCACATTCACAAATCAAAGAAGGTGCTGTGGTTCTTGGCTTTTTTTACGAAAAAGGTATTGGAGTGGATATGGATGTAGAAAAGGCACAAGAATACTACAAGAAAGCGGTAGAACTCGGAGAGGATTCGCCGAAAATTTTACAGAAGATCCATACAACGAAATGAGAAAACTATATTGGTGGTCATTAGTGATCGTTGTGGTGGTTGTCACGCTCGCCGTGATTTACTCGGTTTCGTTGGGAAAAGTAAAAAGAGATATTCGTCTTTTACTATATCAAAAATACTTTAAGGTAAAGCAAGTTATTGAAAATCCCCTCATTCCAGCTTCGCATAAATATTTTTCTTCGCAAATGCAAACTCTGTTGGAAAGATTCCAAAAAAAACAGTTTTTTTTATCGCGCATATTGTATCGCGATAAAAAAATACAGCTATACTTTTATTGCGGTGGGGTATGTCAGATAAAGTGGGTGTGGGATATCTCTAAGTCTCATAAGTATATCGAGATTACGAACACCAATAAATCGTTGACATATCTTTATTGTCCTTTTGTGATTTATTTCCCGTAGCGATCATCGTTAGGGATTAAAAACTCAATTCTTCCGTTTTACCTCATCACCTACTAGTACATAATATCTTCCATTTTCCAGAACGCGATCGTTTTCCTTTAGACCGTGAACAATGATTGCGTTGTCGATGATACTGCCGACGGTAACGTTTTTACGCGCGACATATAATTTTTGTTGTCTTTGTTGTAACGTCAGAACATAGAACCCTAACTTATCTTTGAATATGAGTTCTGGTGGTAAACTGAGTACTTTCTTTTTGCGTTTTAGGATAATAGAAACATTGCTGAACATTCCTGCGCGTATCAGGCCGCCTTTGTTTTCGATAAGAATTTCTCCAAGAAATGTTTTTGAGGTCGGGTCGGTCTTGTGGGCGATGCGCGATAAAGTACCTTGAAAAGCTTTGTCGGTCAATGCCGAGAAGGATACCTGTGCTTTTTGCCCCACTTTAAGAACCCCTATTTGACTTTCGGGGATGAAAATTTTAACCTTAACCTTATGCAAGTCATCGATGACAAATGCGGGCTGTGCCCCAGAATAAAATTCTCCCTCTTCAACATTGACTTCATGGATGGTTCCGCTAAAAGGGGCATGCAGTTTTGTGTAGGATAAATTGAGTTTGGCAAGATCTACGCGCGTTTTTGCCAGAGCAACCTCGTCGCGAACGAGTTGAATGGTTTCTTCTCGTGCACCTTGTTGCAAAATTTCTAATTGCTGTTCGGCAATTTTTCGATCTTCAAGGGCCACTGTTGCCTGGGTTTTCAAACCGTCGAGTTCCAATACCGAGACGACATTGCGCTCGCGAAGTTTCTTTTTGGTTTGTAGCGTAAATAGTTTGTTGTTGTAAACATCTTTTAACATCTCTATTTTCATTTTGGCAATGGCAACCTCTTCCGTACGAGGGCCTAACGAAATTTCCTTTAATTTACTTTGTACTAACCGCAGAGCTTTTTGTGCCTGGACAAGTTGTAGATTTAGATTTTTATCTTCTAGAGAAGCAATTACCTGCTCTTTCTTGATCGTGGCGCCTTCGCGATAATGTATTGTGTGAATCGTTTCACGAATACGAAAAGACAGTTTTGCGGTTCTGTAAGGGTGGGCGAATCCGCGAAAAGGCAAATTGTCATCTATCATTTTTGTTTGAACGTTATATACAGTGACCGAACGAATCTCCTCGTTTTTATGGGGAGTTTTGCCCTTTTCACATGCGATGATGAATAAAATAATCAAGATATAAATTCTCATATTTACCTCAGAGTAGAAAGATCCCATATTGTTTTGACCAAGCTTTGAATTTTGTCTGCACCTTGTTCGACGAGCTTTGGTAAGTAGTCTAACTCATTGCTCGATATATAGTGCATATTTTTGATGGTGTGCCGCAAGTGTGCCGATGGTTTTTGTCTACTTCGTTCTACAGAATGTAGGAAATCCTCGCGGGTTATATTGTCACTGGTAATGGCAATCGCAATGAGGTGCAACTGAGTATGCTTACATAAAATTTGTAGAACATCGTGTGTCGACAATTTTTCTAGATCTAAAATCACAAAATCAGGGTCTACTTTTGATTCGCTGTCTGTTTGCAGAAAGTGTACATGGTTGCGATGGCTCAGTAAACGGTTTACTTCGCTTTTCCATGATGTTTTCTCTGGATAAACAAAAATGCGGAACGATGGTAAGACGCCAAATTTCATTTTAATATCTTCAATAATGCGAAACATAACCGGGGCAAATACTAATGTCAAGATTGTGGATGTTGCTAAGCCAAAAATAACAGAATAGGCAAAGGCGCTCCAAAAATTACCGCCCCAGATCGCCAAAGGTAGCAAACTAAAAATGGTTGTAATGGATGTGGCAATGATGGGAATGAGTCTTGTCTCGGCAGCGTCCACTAACATTGCGGAATAACTCTCATAACTTTCGACAAGTGCCACTTGGTTGCGCGCCATTTTACGGTTGGCAGTATCCACCAACACGATGGAGTCGTTTACAACAATGCCTGCGAGACTGACAAAGCCCATGAGTGACATAAAGCCCAAAGGCATCCCCAGTAAGTACAAACCAATTACCGCCCCTGCGATTGCCAGCGGTACAATGAGTAAAATAATGAGGGGTTGAAAAAGACTGTTGAACTCAAAAGATAAGATAACATAAATAAGAAATACGGCCAATACACCGGCGATTAATATAGAACGAATAGATTTACGCAGTTCTTCGTCCTCTCCCGCAAAATGAATTTCACAACCCGATGGCATTTCCCAGGTGCGAATGGTATTTTTAACCTCTGCGGTAATTTCAGAGGCCAAACGGTTCTGGGTGTCACTAAATACATAGGCATGTAGTTGTTGGTTGTAGCGATGTATCTGGGTTTTCTCTAGGTCAAAATCAATTTGCGCTACTTGGGCAAAGGGGATTTTGACTTCGGTTGCCGCGGAGGAAAAATACAATTTACTTATGCTGGCAAAATTTTGACGATCTTCTTCACGTAAACGCACGACAACGTCAATTTTCTCTTCGCTAGAAAGAAATGTCGTTGCGGTAACGCCGTGGAATGCGGTGAAGACATCCTGCGAAATTTCGTTGTGTGTGATGCCTATTTGATTGAGACGATACGGATCAATTTTTAGTTTCCATTTGTATGTATCTTCACCAATATTATCCATCACATTGCGTGTTCCGTGCATTTTACGCAATAATTTCTTTAGGCGTATCACTACCTTTTCAATGTCTTCGGGATAATTCGATGATACGCGAATGGATACGGGAGCCTGAAAGGGTTGCCCATGACGAAATTGACGTACGCGTGTACGTGCTTGAAGAATATTGTTTTGTAGCTCTTTTTGAATAGCATGTGTTACTTCGGTTATGTTGTGGGTATCTTGTTTTAGGTTAATGACCGCTTCCATATACGCCGGATTTTTTAACTTCATGTCGCCATTTTCATTGTAATAAAATTTGGGAGCGCCATTTCCCAAGAAGTAGATAGTGTCGACTATTTGCGGAAATTTTTGCTTTGTGAGGACTTTTGACATATTTCGCGCCACATCTTCGCATTTTTTCAAATTTGAACCCTCGGGCAGATAAACATTCACAATGAGCTGTGGACGATCGGCAATGGGAAACAGTTCTAGCTTCATGGTGAGACCAAGCGCTGCGGCTGTTCCGGCAAAAGCGATTCCACCAAAAGCCACGAGATAACGTTTTTTTAGTGACCAGCGAATTAAACGCCGATATTTTTTCCACCACATGCGATGACCGCTTTGCTTGCTCTGTAATTTTTTAGGGCGCAACCAAAAGTACAGGATCGGAGTCAAAGTTAAGGCCACATATAGTGAACACATTAAGGTAATAATGACGACCGTGGGAATAGAACGCAAAAACGCACCCGTTGCTCCGACCATAAACATTAAAGGAGTAAAAGCGGCAACGGTTGTCAGTGTTCCTGAAATAATCGACGGAGCGATTTTATTTACTCCAATGGCGAAAGACTCTAACCAACCATGTTTTTTTGTGGCAATTTCATGGTAAATACTCTCGACAATGACAATCGAGTTGTCTACGAGTAGACCAAGAGCAATTACCAAAGATGCGATCGACATTTGTTGCAAGGCAAATCCAGTGAAGCGAATGAACAAAAAGGATATCACAATTGTCAAGGGGATCGAAATAGCCACAACAATGGATTCGCGCAAACCGATAAATAAAAATAGCACCAAGATCACCCAAAACATACCTTGGAGTAAGTTATTGTAGAGTAAGGTGAGTTTCGCATCGACAAAACGTCCTTGGTCTAGATATACTTTTATCGACATGTTCTTCGGCAAAATCTTTTGTAGTTTATCCTGTGCAGAGTAGTATTCTCGCTGAAAACGAAAAATATCGTAACCTTTTTTCATGGTGACGGTCAACGCGACCACTTTTTCTCCGCGATAAAGAATCGAGTAGTCAGTATCTTTGTTTCCCCAGCGAACGTCTGCGACATCTCTAATGTAAACGGCTTGATTTTCTGCGGAAATATCGACAACGGTGTTGCGAATTTCTTTTAAATTGCGAAATTCGCCCTCTGCTTCGATGCGAAAGCTTTTTGTTCCTGGTTTGATTGTTCCTCCGGGTTTTACATCGTTACGCAACGCCAAAGCTTGTGTTATTTTACGAATAGGTATGCGGTATTTCGCCAGCTTATCCAAATGTAGAGACACAAATATTGCGCGGTCTATTCCACCTTTTATTTCGACAGTCTCGACTCCTGGTAAGTTAAGGCAGCGTTTTTTGAGTTGTTCGAAATAGTATTCTAGTTCGAGAAGAGAATGTTCTTTACTTTTGAGAATACTGATAATCGAGTAATTCTTCACCATTTCGTCGAAAATAATAGGGGCAAGTGTTTCCCTAGGTATTTTGGCGCGCACATCGCGAATTTTGTCTTTTAATTTTTCAAAAGCCGTTTCGAGATTTTGGTCATAATCAAAAATAATTTCAAACGCTGCAAGACCATTACGTGAAACAGCAAAGACTTTTTCAATGCAATCTAGTTCGAGAATGACTTTTTCCACTTCTTGAGTCACTAGTTTTTCCACTTTTCCTGGGTCAGCTCCTGGAAAAGGGATAATGACACGCATCATATTGTATTTGATCGTGGGATCTTCCTGTTTCGGAATCTTGTAGTACATGGCAAGACCACTACAGATCAGTACGCAGCTTGCGAGAAATACAATTCGTCGATATTGCAATATTTGATAGAACACGACATCACCTATTTTTTTGCGAACATATGTTTTAGTAAAAATTTGCTACCAGCAACAGGACAGCAGGCCACCGCCGCAAGTACTCCGCCCATCATGGCACCTATAATGCCAGGAGAAGCCATATCACTTCCACTCAAAAATAATCCGTTTAACGGTGTACGTGGTCGCGTCCATGGCGAATGATAGCGTTGTGGAGTGGGGGCCAATCCATATATACTACCATTACTTGTACCCATAAAGTGATTGGTGCTAAGGGGAGTGGAAAGCTCTACATAATCAACAGCGTTGCGTAATTTGGGAAAATATTGCCAAAAGCGCTGGAGAATCTTTTGTGTTATTTGTTCTTTCATTTCTTCGTACTGTGCACCGCGTTTCTTCCAGGTCGTGTCTTTCCATTGCGCAAATGATTCCCAAGGCACAAATGTAATGATTTCCGCGGTGTGATTTTTTTGCTTTCCTTCTTTTAGCGAAGGAAAGGAACAGTACAAAATGCCTGGCGTCTCTTCGTGGTGAACATCCCAAGTCGCATACTGCACGCCGTAGTCCTTAAACAACCATGCGTTCGCAGTTGTGGCTCCTAATGTACGAATATCTTCTTTAAATCCCAAGTGTAGACAAAGATGTGCCGGAGTCGAAGGCATTTTTTGTACTTGTTGTAACCACGAAGGAATAGGCTGCGGTAAAATTTTTGGTAGAGAATGTAAGGGAATTGCCGCCACAGTACGTGGAGCAAAAATCTTTTCACCGTTTTTTAACTCAACGCCAACAGCACGATCATTTTCTATACAAATTTGTTTTACCTCTGCACAGACACGCGTCTCCCCTCCTTGGTGGTATATTTTTTTTAGAAAAGCGGTTGTTAACTGTTTGCCACCACCCACAGGATAGTATCCGCCTTCATGGAAATGACGATCAATAACAGCCTGTATGCCAAATGAAGATTCATCAGGCGGTGAGCCGTAGTATACCCAACGCGCGGTGAGTATATCAAATAATTTTGTATTGTGAAATAACGGCTCCATTACCTCCATTGTCGTTTTTCCAAACCATTTCCAGCTATTTCTCCCGAGTATTCGATCAGCGATACTCAAGTAGTGAGGAAATAAACAACGCGCCCCATAGTACATTTCGAGATTACACAATGCTTTTTTTACTGTGGAGAAATATTGTTGAATTGCTTTGCGCTCCTTGGGAAACATCTGAGACAACATTTGTATCTGTTTTTGTATGTCACCATAAATAGATATGGTTTTGTCAGGGTAATGAAATATTTCACACACTTCGCCCATGGATTTCCACTCAACGGCATTGTCCGTGAGTGTGCGTAGAATCCTTCCCTCTAAATAATGTGAACCTATCTGACCAATAGTGTGAACACCTACGTCCCATGTGTACCCGCGCCTGGAAAATGTGTGTGTAAAACCTCCTGGTTGATAGTGCCGTTCGAGTAGCAACACTTTTTTACCAAAGTAACCCAAAAGAGCGGCGGTGGCCATCCCCCCGATCCCCGAACCGATGACAATGTAGTCCCATTTTTTGTTTGGTACCTTTTTCGCGTAATATTTCATAGCGTGGCCTGCAAAATAAAGTGTGAAAAACTACTGGGAACCCACTTTCCTTTTTGAAGAATAAAAGAATATGCGGTGTGCGATGCTGTGGCTAATTTTTGCAGTTCACCATCTACAGATTTGTAAAAGTTAAACTGCAAATCGAGGCAATATTCGTAGCAATGTTGCAAGTACATTTTTACAACAATGACATCTCCAGGCATTGCTTCGCGCAAATGTTGTATATGGCAATTGGTGCAGCGTAGTTCTGCTTCACCGTAGTTCATAAAACTTTGCAACCACAGATCGCGTACTTCGCCCATCCAATCGGCGTAATTACTCCAATAAATGTTGCCTACAAAGTTGGAATGTCGTGGTGTTGTACGAAACGATTCTTCGAACAATAGTTTACCAAGCTGTGGACCTTGCGCTGCGATAAGTTGACTTTGTCCTTTTTCCCAATCGGTTGTCCAGGATAAATCGCGGCGGTGACCTTGTTGGGGAAGTGTTTGCAAAATCCATGAATGCATATCTTGTGGATAGGCCACCGGTTTAACAACACCATGGTCAATGACTTTTGCCCATGTCGTGGTTTGTGCTATCTCGGCTATGGGGCGGCGTACGTTGTCATTGCAGGCGTAAAAGCGGTATATCATTTCTAAACTAGCGTCTTGTGTTCCATACAAGCGTTCGTTCCAACATTCGACCTCAATAAAACTGTCTTGTTGTGGTGTGTCGATAATTTGCAGTTTCGTTTCCTTGGTGATCCAAGCGTAATTTTGCGAAGAAATGTACTGTGTTGCTTTTTCGTAGATACCATTTTTACGAATACCTACTTCTCGTGTTTCACCAATCCAGTGCAAATATGTCGCGAAATGTGTACCGCCACTAGGGTTGCCTAGGTATGCAAAACGCATCGGGAAACGATATAAAAAGTTGACTTCTCCTCGCTCTCCGCGTTCGTGATCTTCCACCGTAAATATTTTGTCGTTAGCTTTGGCAGGCATTTGCAGTGGTTTATGATTTTGCGATTGTAGGTACTCCGCTAGTTTCTCGGGGTAAGGCATTTGTGTTTGCTGTTGTACGATGCGAATTTGATAACCGCGTAGCTCTTCGACAACGTTTCCGGTTGCGTCACTGACAACGACATCTCCCATGACATTATTTTGTTCCTGGCCACGCAGTTGTGTCTGTGCATATACTCTGTTGCTGTTTTTGAGATCTATATCGATTTTGTCAATAGCAATGGGAAGTCCCAATGCCGGTGTAATAATAAGTTGTCCCATTTGTAATAAGGCATCACGCTGATAAGGGTTACCCAGTGTAAAGTTTTCATGATGACAATACCACTTGTCGCTGTGTGGCCCATTGGCTATTTTTGCGGTACATTGTTGGCGTGATAAATCGCAAACTTGTTCTATTTGCTGGAATAGCGTTCCTTGAAATAAAATAGGTCCATAGAGTTTTTTGGCGTCTTCAATGTATCGTTGTTGTGGAATTTGCGCAAAGTTGTTTTTCATACCGTTGTTAACAATCACCGTGGCGGAAAAATGTACGACGTCATAGTTGCTATCTTCGCAGCGAATACAGCAGTTGAAAATCTTATTGTTTTTGCGTTTGATGTCAATGCGTATGTTTAGCTTGTGGTTGACAACAATAGGGTATGTTAGTTTGACATCGCTAAAACGAATATGAGCGATATTTTGTTGCCAAAGATATTCAACGCCTTGTGCCATTGCCTCTAAACCGAAGACCGTGGGGAATAATTTTTTTCCATCAAAAATGTGGTCGTTTAAATACTCGTCGTGCTGTACATCCAGTGTGTACTGAGCACTTAAGTTTATTTGTGGAGTGTAGTTGACAATATTGTCGATAAAGCATTTCTTGGGGGTTGTCTCAGGTAAGGACAATGGGGTGAAATTTTTTCCCATTTCGCTGCAAATAATCACTTCATCAGGTTTTTGATTTGTGGAGATCCACTTCATGAATTGGTCGACGCCATGCTTTAGTGGAATCGCTTTAATTCCTTGACTGTCTAGGTGAGAAATCGTACCTAGATTGGCGGCCATGCCCACTTCTTCCCATGCCGAAAATGCGAAAGCACAACTTTTGCGATCAGGGTTGTTTGCTTGCCATTTTGCTAGCTTACGCCGAAGGGATTCGTTGGCAAAAGCATACCAAGCGTTGCCGGCTAAGCCAGTCACGCCTATGACAGAAGTAAATGCGATGACCTGTTTTGTATGAGCACTATGCTGTAGTAAATTGTCAAGTCCGAGGAGTTTGGGAGCGATTTCGTGTTGCGCTTGTTGTAACGAAACTTCGGCGGCTTTTCGCGGTATATTTATTCCCGCACCGTGGATGATCCATTCTATTTCACCAATAGAAGTTTGTACGTTTTTCATGACGGTATTCACTTGAGATGCGTCGGTGATATCACATGAGAAGTAATGGATACGATCACCAAATGCCGCAAAGGGTTCTAAGGAAACTTTTTCACGAGGAGAACTTCCCAACAAAACGAAAGTTGCTGCACATTTTTGAGCCAACTCTATAACACATTCTGCGGTGATTCCCTTTGCTCCTCCACTTACAACGACGACATGTTGTGGAAGAGGCAATTGGTTTTTGGTGTCGGGGAAAATGAGCTGCCAGTGTGGTGTAAGACGCTGTTGTCGTTTGTTATAATACACACTGCTGAAATGGTGTTGATTGTGCGAATGTTCTTTGGTGACAAGTTGCGGTATACACTCCATGGGGAAATCGTGAGAAATTCCAATAAAATTTACCCCGAAGTCGCGAATCTCTCGTTGTAGACTGGCAAAAAAAGATTCGACTCCCTCATCGCGTTTTATATTACGTTGGCTATTAGGATCAAGGACGGTGATATGTTTTATTGATGATGAATTTGCGAGTTTTTGTAGTAACGATATATCAAGTGTTGTATCTTCAGGTAGTACAAATATTGCACTTGTTGCGTGCGAGTCAATGGCAAAACTTTTGCTCAGAATACTTGCGAGGCGACCACTGGTATCTCCGACGAGGCGATAGTTTGCTTTTACCATTTCTTTATCTGTAATTTCTTTTTGTCGCCATTTGCGAACAAAAGAGTGTACCCACGATGATTTTTTGGTCGCTTGCTTTAAAGCACACACTTGCTGAGATAACTCATCTAAAGTGGCGTTGGTAAATGCTGTTGGCTCAAAACTTTGCTGTAGTTGAAACTGTTGGGAAAATACCGATATGACTTCGGCAGATTTTATGGAATCTAAATTCAAATCATCGAGAAGACGATGTTGCGCGTGGATGGTTTCTAGTGGGAAGCCCGTTAGTGCGGCAATGCGTTCACGTAAACTGAGTAGCGGTTGTTTTGCACTGGTAATTACTTGTTGTTTCGCGGTAGTTGTTTGCTGAGGTTTGTATTTGCTATTCGCGTCTTGCTCGCATGGATTGATGAGGAATTTGCGTTTTTGTGGAGCTACATAAGGATGTATAATGCGGTTGTGGAATAGCACTTGGCTATTGATTGTGACACCTTTGGTGAAAAGTGTCGCAACAATTTTACATATGTCATAGCTCGTACCCGCCTTGGCTTCTATTGGCAGGCATAAATGCTCGCTGCGAATTTTGGCGGCAATATTACTTAAAACCTGTCCTCCACCTAATTCGAGGAGTATGTCACAACGATCCATGGCTTTGTTGAGTAGCGAAACAAAATCGACTTGCGCGGGAATTTGGTGTTGTAAATACTCGCAGGAGTTTATATCTCTGTGTAACTCTCCATCCACACCACTAATGAAATCGACATCTAAATTTGTAGCATTGTTCGGAGTGGTGCACATGCTGCCAGAGATGGCACACATGTTGCCAAATTGGGCAGCGCAAGGCTCCACTAGTTTGCTGTGAAAAGCGCGAGAAACAGGTAATACGATTGCATTTACCGGAGAAATGTCTTTAATACAACGTAGCGCATGATGATGGCCAGCAATTACCGTTTGTTGCGCATGGTTTTTATTGGCGATAACGGCGTAATTTTGTTGTAGAGGATCTTGCGACTGACACTGCGCTTTTGTGATAATTTGTTGCGCGTGTTCACTATCTGTTCCCAAGCTCAACATTCCATCATTGCTATGCTCGCCACTCATTGCTATACCGCGATTGGCGGCTATTTCCAGTAGTTGTTTTTCACCAAAAGCTCCTGCGGTATGTAGTGCCGCCAGTTCCCCCAAACTATGTCCACATACGACATGTGGTTGGATTCCTAATTTGGTGAGTAAACGCAAATGTAGAAGCGCTGCGAAACAAATCGCGGGTTGAGCAAATTTTGTTTGTTTTAAAATAGAGCTATAACTATCGCGGTGATCAATCATCGCTGTATCGTCTGGATAGAGTGCTTTTATCCAGGTATTGAAATTTTTTTCTCCGAGGGCATTTTGCAATACTTGTAGTAGCTGTTTTTTGTCGTCTGTTCGCATAAACAGCTTGTGAGCCATGGCAATTTTTTGACTACCTTGTCCTGCAAACATGAATCCGATGCGCGGTTTTTGCGTGGTGTTGCCAAAAAAAGCATTGTGTGGAAGTTGTGCCTCATTGCGCAAAAATTCTAAGACGTCTTTTAAGGTTTTTGCCAATTCTTTGGGAGTGGAAGCGATAATCGCCAAACGTTCTTTGTATTGTTTATTCACATTGGTAAAAAGGAATGCCGAAAGGTCGGCGAGTTCACATTGGGCAATTTGTTGCGCCTGAAGGTAGAGTTCTTCACACTTTTTGTATAGATTCTGTTGCGAAGATGCGGAAAAGACGAATACTTCAGCATCTTGTGTATGGGCGTTGTAAAAATCCAATGATTTTTCGATGGTAAATTCTGTACTTTTCTTGTCAGGGGATTCTAAGGCAATATGTGCATTAATACCACCAAATCCCATTGCCGAAACACCAGCTTTGATTGGTTCATCACGGGAGTAGGCGTTGCAAAGTGGATATAAGTTACGTGCTTCTTTACGAAAAATATTGTGTGGATTTTCACATCCGGCAAAGGGTGGCAATACACGTTGATTTACCGCGGCAACTGTTTTGATAAAGGCACCTATTCCTGCCGCTGCTTTTGTGTGACCGATGATCGATTTTAATGATGTTACGCCACAGTTGCG
This sequence comes from Candidatus Uabimicrobium amorphum, assembly GCF_009002475.1. Lineage (GTDB taxonomy): Bacteria > Planctomycetota > Uabimicrobiia > Uabimicrobiales > Uabimicrobiaceae > Uabimicrobium > Uabimicrobium amorphum. The sequence continues at coordinate 3,808,764 of NZ_AP019860.1, read as the reverse complement.
TTCGGTGTGGTTGCGAATACCTTGTAACGCAGTGTGAATACTCTCCAGTTCAACGCGGTCTCCTAGAGTTGTGCCTGTTCCATGACCTTCGACAAAATCGATGTCATGGTAATTTGCACGTTGCCATGCACTACTCAGCGCGCGGACCTGTCCTCCTACTTTGGGGGCGGTGATTGCACCTTCGCCATCGGAAGATACTCCCCAACCGCGGACAATTGCGTAGATATTGTCGTTGTCACGTATGGCTTGTGGTAAGCGCTTTAAAATGACAATGCCAGCGCCTTCTCCAGGCATCATACCGCACGCGCGCTGATCATAAATGGCTAAGCGCGAAGTGGCCAATGCCCCGGCTTTCGAAAAACCGACCATTTCAAAAGGGTCAAGGCTGATATCTATGCCCCCGGCGATGGCCATATCTAATTCACCGTTTGCCAGTTTTTCTACCGCAGTGGCCACCGCTAACAGTGAGGAGGCGCATGCGCCGTCAATGGTATAACCTCCGCCACCGAAACCAAAGAAGTTGCAAATGCGGCCTGCGATGGTGTTGGATAAACTTCCTGCAAGAGTATCTTCGTTTGTCGGTGGAAAAAACCCTTTAAAGGATTTTTTGATATTTTGCAATAATAGTTGCTGTTGTTGTTCATCAATATCTTGTTTGCGCATTTCCTCAAAAATAACGCGCTCTACAAATGGCCAGCGTAAGCGTAGAGATCTTGCTCTTGTGAACTCTCCAGTTAAGGTATTGCCGATATATACGGCGGTTTTTTCGCGTAATTTTTGGTCTTGGATATTGATTCTTCTGAGAGCCTGCTCGGCCAAATCTAGCGCGAGCCAGTGCACCGGATCTGTACTTTCATATGTTTGTTGTGGAATACGCCACTTAGTAAGGTCCAGACTCCAATTGTCAATGAATGCCGCCATATCTAGGCTTGTGGTATCTTCCACTTGAGGATTGTCATTGCAATATGAAGCGACAGGCATCCTTTTTTCTGGAAACTTGCGAAAATGTTGACGTTTTGCCAAAACATTTTCCCATAGTTCTTTTACATTTGCCGCCCCAGGATAACGACAGCTCATACCAATAACAGCAACAGGTATTTCCATAACGAACCCTTCCTTACTACAAGACTACTTGTGCCTACAACTTCTACGGTGTATAATGTCGTAAAAAATTTAAAAACAGGTACGACATGAAAAAACGATACTCTAAACAACAAAGACGCACAATGATTTTAGAAGCGGCGCTCATTTGTTTTGCTCATAAAGGTTATAATGGTACTACAACAAAAGATATCGCAACGCAAGCCGACGTTTCCGAAGCACTGCTCTACAAACATTTTCCTAATAAAATGGCAATTTATGCCGCAATAAATGATTTCTGTATCGAAGAAGGTAGTGAAGTGGGTAGTATTGTTCTCAAACAAAAAAACTCCATCTTTGCTTTTATTTCGTCGGTGTACTTTTTGATGTACGTAGTTGTCTTTGCGACACCCCTGAAACGTAAATACAAAGGTATTTCCCACCGCTTATTCGTTTACAGTATTCTTGAAGATGGTCAGCTTATTGAAAAATTTCATCACAGTAGTGTGTTACCGTGTATTCAAGCTATCCGTCAGTATTATAAATATTTAAAATCGCAAAATCACATAACAGAAACAACTGCTGCGGTTGATAATCTCATATGGTGTGTGTACTCTGTTGCCGCAATGATGACTATTTTTGACCTTTCCGATAAAGAGTTGGCCTTTGAAGGTAGTATCAAAAACTCTTTCCATGATGCGGTTATTTTTGCGTTACGCGGACTTGGATTGAAAGAACAAGTCATTCGCGATCATTACGAGCCACAACAACTTCAGGACTATATCGAAGATTTATTTTCACAAAACTCTGCGGTGTAATTCCGCTATAGAATATTATTTTTTGCATTGCTTCACAAGTAAGTAAGTGTTTACTTACTTGTGTTTTTGTAATTATAACAACCACAGAAAAAATGTCAAATGTATTTTGATAAGGTGTGTAAAATGAAAAATGTCGTACTTGTAATTATCTTGAGCACTCTTTTGTATTCGCAATCCAATATTTTATTTACCGATCCAGCGGTTCCCAAAGTATACAAAATAAAAGATCTACCACCGCGCTCTCCTGTTAAACAGCTTGAATTGACCATTTACCGTAGCCCTAAACCGTTGCATAAAAACGCCACAACGCACGATTGGGATACGTTTTTGGGACCGATGCAAAATGGGGTGTCTACAGAGACACATTTGAATGATACATTTGCGAAAGACAATTTAAAACCAATATGGGAGGTGCGTAAAGGCCAGGGTTATGCGGCTGTCGCTGTTATAGGGAAGCGCGTCATACTTTTCCACCGTATTCGCGAACAAGAGGTTGTGGAGTGCTTGCATGCCGAGAATGGCAAACGTTTTTGGAAGTTCGCGTATGCTGTCAATTACCGCGATCGCTATGGTTTTGGGAACGGGCCACGTTGTCAACCAATTAGTGACGGTGAATATGTGTATACTCTTGGTGTCGAAGGTAAATTGCACTGTTTACATTTAGTGTCGGGACAAGTATTGTGGGAGCGTGATTTGGATAAAGAATTTAACTTACGTTCTTGTTTTTTTGGTGTGGGTTCTACCCCTGTGTTGGAACAAAATTTGTTAGTGATTAACCTTGGGGGAGAAGAGGGGCCGTGCGTTGCTGCATTTGATAAACGTAGTGGAAAAATGATTTGGGGTTGCGAAAAAGAGTGGGGCGCTAGTTACGCATCACCTATTGCGGCAAACATTCACGGCAAACGTTATATCTGCGTTTTTGCTGGCGGTGAAAGTCGCCCAGCCCATGGCGGACTTTTGGTGATTAAGCCACAAAACGGCGAAGTTGTTGTGCGTTTCCCATGGCGTGCTAGGCGTTATACTTCGGTAAACGCTTCTTCTCCTTTGGTGATAGATAACAATATTTATTTGTCGGAATGTTATGGGGCGGGCCAAGTACTTTTGCGCGTGGATAAAAACAACAAATATCGCGTGCAGTGGAAAAACAAAAAACTACAGACACATTTTATGACGGCCATTTATAAAGACGGCTATCTTTATGGGATCGATGGTCATGGACCAGCAAATGCACCATTGGTTTGTATTGAAGCGAAGACAGGAAAAGAGATGTGGCGTTATGAACCGAAATGGCCGGTAAAAGTAACGACCAAACGCGGACAACGTACATTGCGTTTGCCTCCAGCGCTGGCTTCGATGATCCTTGTTGACGGTCGTTGTTTGTTGCTCGGACAATATGGGCATTTAGTGTGGTTAGACTTAAATCCACAAAAGTACACAGAATTGCAACGTACACACCTTTTTGCTGCACGTGAAACATGGAGTATGCCTTCTTTGAGTCGCGGTTTGTTGTATGTGTGTCAAAATGATCGCGGATTGGATCAAAGTAAACCGCGATTGTTGTGTTATGATTTACGGAAATGATGATTGCGAATTCATTTAGTTGAGGAGAGTTGATATGAATGAGAGTACGCCAGTTGTTGTGGAGCAAGATTTTGAAACTTCTGTTGAGTGTTTGTGGAGCGCTATTACTGTCGCAGAGCAAATGAAGAAGTGGTTTTTTCAGGACATCGAGTCTTTTGAGCCACAGGTGGGATTTTCGACAAGATTTAATGTGCAAATAGACGAAAATAAAAACTTCGTGCATCTGTGGAAACTGACAGAGGTCGTGCCTAGAGAGAAGATTGTTTATCATTGGTGTTACGAAGGATATAGTGGAGAGTCGTTTGTGACTTTTGCGCTTTCTGGGGATGAACAACGTTCTTCGCTGAAGGTAACACATGTGGGATTGGATAACTTTCCAAAAGATGTCCCCGAACTTAGTCGCGAGAGCGGTTTGCAAGGATGGAATTACTTTATCAAGTCGAGTTTGAAAGATTATTTGTCTTCGGATAACTAAAATAAAATTATGAGGATAAAGTCATGTCACAATTGTTTCGTATAATGTCTTTTAATATTCGCTATGCTTCGGCCAATGACGGCGCTAATAACTGGGAAAAAAGAGCGAGTGCTGTAGTGGAAGTCATACAAAAATCGCGAGCAAGTATTATTCTGGTTCAGGAAGCGCTTAATTTTCAGCTCGATTATATTCAACAACATTTAGGAGGATGGTCGCGTTTAGGAGTCGGACGTGACGATGGTTGCGGGGCGGGAGAGCACTGTGCTATTTTGTATCATCACCATGAATGGCAATGGAAAGAGAATAATACGTTTTGGTTGAGCGACACTCCTCACCAACCAGGTTCACGGTCTTGGAATACTGCACTTCCACGTATATGCACTTGGGCAAAAATGCACCATGTGCAACACGATCGCGATTTATATGTTTTCAATACACATCTTGATCATAAGTCGACGGCGGCTAGAAAAAATGCGGCGAAATTAATTCGCCATCATATTGAGAATGTGTCTGCGGAATTTCCCGTTGTACTTTGTGGCGACTTTAATGAATCTCTGCGCGGAGAAGCGGTGAGAGAGTTGTGCTATGATGATTTTCTTCGATCGGCATGGGCAACAGTTTATCCCCAGATAAAGAAGCCGGGAACGTTTCACGATTTTGTGGGAGTGAAAAATGGACTTGTGATTGATCATATACTGATCAATCAACAAATTGATGTACGCAATTGTGAAATAGATGGTGCGCGATATCAAAATCGTTATCCTTCAGATCATTTTCCTATTATTATAGAGTTTGCTTTTTAACAATTATTAGCGAAATTTATTAAATTTATGTAATGATGGCATGCAATTTAGTTATAATTTATATGTATATCATATGTGTTCTTTATTCGAATAAAACTTTTACAAAAGTAGTGAAACTATGGAACTACTCAATAATCGTTATGAATTACGAAAAATACTTGGGGAAGGAGGGATGGGGCGTGTATATTTTGCTACAGATACCCACAGTAAAAAGAATGTTGCGATAAAAGAATGTCAGGTGTCTACACGGCGAGATATAAAGAGAATCGAACGCGAATTTTCCTTTCTACACAAAATAAATAGTGTCAATGTTGTACGAGGATTGGAGTATTTTTCTATAGAAGGTCGATATTTTATTGTAATGCAATATATACAGGGGATAACTCTTGATAAATTGATTGAAAAAAAACCTTCGCATATTGGCCTAGACGAACAACTCAACATCATCACTGAAATCTGTAAGGCGGTTACCGTTCTACACGAATACGGAATTGTACACCGCGACATAAAACCTGAAAATATAATGCTTGTGGGGAATGAATACCGCCCTGTTCTTCTTGATCTTGGTATTGCCAAGATGGTAAACAAAGAACTGACAGCGATTACACAAACCAATGAGGTGATAGGTACCGCAGGCTATATCAGCCCGGAACAAATAAACGGCCGCGTTGCGGCAAACAGCGATGTTTTTAGTTTAGGCGTGATGTTTTATCAATTCTTGAATTGGGAGACACAGTCACCATTTTGTGGCTCGCGCATTATTAATACGTTAATGAATATACATCGCAAAAAATTGCCGCTTATTTCCGAAACGATTTCTTCCGATAAAGATTATCTTCACAAGCTCGCAAAAATTATAGATCTTTCCTTGGAAAAAGATAGTGTTATTCGAACTTCTTCTGTCGCTGTCATGCTAGATCAATTGAAAAACATTAACAAAAAACGTTTTGTCGCTTCGGGGAAGTTTTGGAAACAGCTTAATAAAGCCAAGTGGTATATTTTGTGTGGTTTAATCATTGTCTCTATTTTATTGTACATAAGGAAATCTTCTTTAGATGAACAAAAAGCGGTGGACTATGCGAGTCGGATCAGTCAGCTTTATGGTTTACAAGCGTATACAAAAGCTCTTGAGGTATGCAACAAAGTAATTGCGGAAGGACTTGATGACGACGATTTATATTTTCGCAGAGGATCGATTTACCTCGAATTGAAAGAATACCAAAAATCGATTGTTGATTTTAAAAAAGCAGTGGAACTTGGCTTCAAAGAATCATCTGCGTACAACAACATGGGGTTTAGCTACTATAAATTGCAGCAATACGAGGAAGCCATTAAATATCTAAATCGTGCTGTGAAAATTACTCCTTCGGCACACGCTTACAACACTTTGGGAAATTGTTATTTTATTTTAAATAAATACGACCTTGCCCTAGAAAAATTCAAACAGGCACTAAAAATCAAACCCATTGCCTATGCATATGAAAATGTAGGAAATGTATATCAGGTTCAGAAAAAATATCTTCCAGCTATTGCAAACTTTAGCAAAGCAATCGAACTTAAACCATATTCCTCTACCGCTTTTAACAACCGCGGTCTTGTTTATTTTGAATTGAAGGAGTTCGAAAAGGCTCTAAAAGATTTGAAGAAAGCGCGCTCTTTAAATCCCCTTGTTCCAGAACCATATATTAGTTTAGCGAGATATCACTATTATTTTCGTCATTTCAACCGAGTGATAGAACTTTACACAAGAGCCATTGAACTGGAACCACGCATTGATTTTTACAGTTCGCGCGGTCTTGTTTATTTTCAACAGAAAAAATATCAAAAGGCTCTTGCGGATTTTAGTCATGTCATCACAATGGATACTTCTTTTGTCGATGCGTACTTAAAACGGGCGACTATATACTATATATTGAGAAAGTTCGACGATGCGTTGCTCGATATAAAAAAAATAAAAGAATTGCAACCGAATTTTGCGGATGCATACTTGTTGGAAGGTAATGTTCTTCATGCACTAGGTCGTTTGGACGAATGTATACAAAAATGGAAAAAATCGATGGAGTTAAACCCAAGTTATACTACAGGTTTGGAAGAAAGAATAAAGAATGTAAAAGCGCAGATGAAAAAAAACAAATAGTTGCGTATGGCGAAAACTTTGTATTCTTTGGGGTTTTTTGGTAATATTTTATAAAAATTTACCGAAGATTAAGGTCGATAGTAAAGGAAACAAAAAATGCTAAGATACACAACTGTTGTATGCCGTGAAGAAGGGATCGATGTAGAGAAAGCGCAAAGTGACATTGCTGCGATGGACAGTGGTGCTCACGCAATGGGAAATAGAATTTGGGAATTGACGGCAAAAACAATCACCATCAACAATATCTGCAAAGTTTTAGAAAGAGACTTTGACATTACAGATAAAGATTGTTACGACGAAACAACAGCGTTTTTGGGCAAATTATTAGAGCTCAAAATCATCAAAGTTACCGAAACCAGCCAAACGAAAAAAATACCTAAACTTCCGCGGTCTACACCCAAAAGTGATTAATGTAAGCATTCATAATATTTAAGCCTTACGAAGACGAGAGATCTGTTTGTGATAGAAGGAGCGTATATGGAAGTTAATTTTGGACTTACTTCTGAGGACTACGCAAAACATCGTGCTGGTTTTCCACCGCAGTTTTTTGATCGCATTCAACATTTTGCTATTGGAACACAAAATCAAAAGATTCTGGATATTGGAACGGGAACCGGAACATTGGCAAGAGGTTTTGCGCGGCAGAAATCTATTGTAACAGGTTTGGATGTATCGCAAGAATTAATTGAACAAGCAAAAGGTTTAGATGCCGCAGAGAATTTGCATATTGACTATGTTGTTGGTCGTGCAGAAGAAATGAATTTTGCTGCGCAAAGTTTCGATTGTGTTACCGCGGGGCAATGTTGGCATTGGTTTGACCGTAGTACCGTTGCGCGTAAAATAAGAAGTGTACTAAAGCCCAAAGGTGTTTTGGTGATTGCGCATTTCGATTGGCTTCCCATTGTAGGCAATCTTGTGGACGTGACGGAGAAACTTATTTTAAAGTACAATTCCCAATGGAGCATGAACGGCGGAACTGGTGTATACCCACAGTGGTTTACCGATGTGGCTACCGCAGGATTTTGTGATATTGAGTCGTATACTTTTGATACTTTGGTTACCTACACACACGAAGCGTGGCGTGGTAGAATACGCGCCAGTGCCGGAGTTGGGGCGAGTTTGTCACCTGAAAAAGTGGAGATGTTTGACGGTGAACTGAAATCTATTATGGCAGAGCAGTTCCCGGAAGATCCGCAGCAGATATTGCACAGGACTTTTACATTAATATGTAGAAATTCTGTGGATTAATAGTGAAAATAGAATACGCATAGTAAACTACAATATTCTATCTTGCAAAGGATGATTATGAATATTTCAACGATTATGAACAAAAATGTTCAGACAATTGCTAGCGATGCCTTAGTCAGCCAAGCAATGAAAGATATGAATCAAAAAGAAATTCGCCACCTTGTGGTCATGGATGGCGAGAGTGTTGTCGGGATTATTTCGAATCGTGGGATACCTATCAATTTAGCAAATTTGACCGACGAAGACGACAACTTTAAGATGTGGTCGGAGATAAAAGTAAAAGACCTCATGACACCTAATCCGGTTATTTTTAATCCAGGTGATGAAGTGGTAAAGTTAATGCAAGATGCCATTGACACTAAGTTTGGTGCTTTTCCTATTATGGATAAGGGTAGGCTCATTGGTATTGTAACGGTAATTGACTTATTACGTGTGGGTTTGGAGGCTTTGCAGAGTAAGAATTAGTGTAGGTATAGGTATTCGTTTGTGTGCGATGCCCTCACCATCGCCTTGTAGATTTCAGCTACGCTGAAAGCAACAAGCCTCATGCCTCTCCCACGGGAGAGGCGTAACACGTCTTAATTTGTTTCCATTCGTTTTGATTGATGCATATCAGAGTTCAACATCAATCAAAATAGTGTTTGGATCACTCCTTTTGTCTCGCAACTCAAACGAATTTTGTTTTTCCGTTTCACTCATTTTCTTCCACTACGGTAATTGGTTGCTCTTCATTGCTATGGCTGCTGAAAACCGTTCCCTCCTCGCTCGTACCTTCTATTTTTAAATTGGTTTTGGCGGTTTTTATATCGCGAATTTTATCTATAATGCGGCGAATTAATCCTATGCGTTTGCGTTTTACCTCAATCTCTAAATCAATGGAAGCATTTGGTTTCAAAGTTATGTTTTTATTGAGAACGCGCGCCTTAATTGCTTTGGTTAATTGAATATCTCCCTCGATGCGCAAATTTTCGATTTTGTGTGGTAACAAGCTTTTTAGTGTTAGAATGACATGATACACTCTTTCGCGAAAACGCCACTTGCGGATGCGAAATTTGTTGAGTTTTATTTCGAAAGGGCGCTTGCGAATTACTGTATTTTTGTGTACTTCGAACGGAAATTGGAAATGCTTGCTCGCTGTTTCTACTTCCACATGACCTTTTAATATCATTCTTAATGTTTGTCCTTCGTATTTTTCTTTCATGTCATTCCACGTTTTACGGGCAATGTGTAATGGAATACGAATGACATTTACTTTCTGCGCCACCAAATTTTGTACATGAACCTCTCCGCCCATTACCTGTACACCTTTTACTATTTTACGGTATGTGATGTTCAGTTTTTTTATGTCGTGGGCAAATTTGCTAAATACATTTAGTTTTAATTGTAGTTGCATATTTTGCCGACTCATTTTTAAAATTTGTAAGGCCACAGATTTTATTTCTAGTGATTTTCCTTGTAAATAAGCGTCTTTTTCTACGCGAAATGGAATTTGAACTTTTCCGCGTGTGGTTTCCCCTTGAATATTTCCGGTGATAAGAAACGGAACTAATTTACCAATATTTTCCGCTTTTGAGGCTTCCAATTTTTCTTTGTCTAAAACAATGGGAATTTCAAATAAACTCGAATGAGTGTCTTTTACATAATTGAATTTACCCTTGGCGATGTTATTGTGATTCATGAACATGTTGTACGTAATATTTAGAGCTTTTATTTTCGGTGCCGGAGTTATGTCTAATTTGACGCGAATGTGTTTTTTCCCCGCTTTTTCTTTTACCTCTAGACCGAGTACACGCACGTTTCTTTTCGGCGAAGACAGTAAGATATCTTTACGTACACGGAAAGGGACTTGCTGATCGTTTATGAACGCTTTACCGGTTAGAACTAGTGGTACTACCTGCCCTCCGTGTTTTTTGCGCAGTGTTTTGAGTTTTTCGACATTTATTTTTATGGGAATTTGCGCATGCATTTCTTTATTTTTAGGTGTTAAAAGAGCGCGGCCTGTCACCACTTGTGTATTGGCCAAACTCACGCGATAGGTAATTTTGGCTTTACGTGGTTTTGTATTACTTATCTTTAATGACGCTTCGATGTCCATACTGCGATCACTGTTTACGCGAATGAGTAAGTTTTGTACTTCCGCTTTTGCTTCGCGCGGCTTTAAAAGCACTTCTTTCGCAATAGTAAACGGAATATGAAACTCCTTCCCTGACAACTTTGCATGTAGTTTGCCGCTGACGATGAATGTGCACAAGGCATTCTTTGGCAGTGCTTTTAGTTGTTGTGTATTTATTTTGACAGGAATTGCTAGTTCTCCCCTGGAAAAGCTAGCGATTGAGGATCTGATCATTGCTTTTCCTGATACAATATGTTTATTGTTAGCGCTCACCTTATAAACCGCATGCAGGTGTTCAATATCTTTGTCGCTAGAGTTTTTAATTTCAACAATGGCATTGATCGAGACGTGGCCGTGATTGATGACAACGTCAATGTTTTTTACGCGGTGGCGCGGTTTATGGCGATCACGAAGAATAATATTTTTGTGTACTTCAAAGGGCGCGTCTATGAGCACTGATTCTGTTTGTAGTTGTAGGAATCCAGATATTTTTAGTTTGTGTAAAGGTGAGTTTTGTTTGTATGTACGTATTTTGTCTAAGTCGATTTCCGCCGGTAAGTTTAGGAGCAGTTGTTGTTTTGTGCTTTCGATTTCGACACTTCCCGTGGCGACTTTTTGTTCGTCGATGAGAACGTTGTAGTGCACTTTTCCCGACTTAATCTTTTTTGTATTGGCGACAGTGAGTTGTGCGTTTATGGTTGTTGGGCCGTGGAGTGGTTGTTGTACATTGATATGGTGAATTTTTGCGTTGAGTTTGCGACTAGCCAGTAAGATGTTTTTGCGCACGGAAAAATGAAATGACATATGCTTTGTGGCAATATTGCCTTTGATGAGTAATTTATTTACCGCGTCGCTAGAGGATTTAGCACGTAGCAATTTTGTTTTTTGTATGCGTAGAGGTAGGGTGACAATTCCCTCCGATTTGGCAGGTATACCATTACTGATGAGTTTGCCTTCGACAACTAGCGAATCGTTAAAGACCACATTGTAATCGACGTTGAAGTGTGGAATGTCTTTTTCTTTAGGATTTTCGACAATAATGTCTGCAGAGATCAATATTTCATGTTCGAGTATGTTTATGATGAGTTTGTCGATTTGTAAATGTTTGTTGCTGTTACCTTTGGGGAGAGGTATTTCTCGGGAAAAGTGGAAAGGGATCTCGATACTTTGTGAAGCTGCTTGAAACGAACCGTTAAATTCAAGAAGTATCGTTTTGCTGTTTTGCTGACGGATTTGTTGGAGCTTATCGATAAAAATAGTTGTCGGGAGTACCAACGACGCGCGGTTGTTTTCTATTTTTTGCGCGGGTAGTGTAATACTACCTTCTACAATAGTATTACTCTGCGTTGCGATTGCGTAGTGGATATCAAAATCTATGACAGGTATGTTTTGTGCAACAAGATGTACGTCGATATTCACTTGTTTCTCATGGAGATTGATTTTGACTTCTTTGATGGTGACACTTGCCGTGGAAAATGACCAAAAGAAGTACCCCGCAACTCCCGCGGTGACAACAATTGTAAAAAGTATAGCCGCTTTTATTTTTTTCATTTTGTAACTCCGCAACAATTATTTTTAAACTTTGGTAAACGCGATCAGATACATTATACTAATAAAACGCTTGGTACGCGTTAAAAATGACAAAAAGCGTTTGGAGTATCCACGCATATCCAGATAGACCACAAATATAAATAGAACGAGGATAATATGTATATTGCAACTTATACTGCTAGTGCAAATATTGCCGTTGTGAAGTACTGGGGGAAGAGAAATGAGGAGCTTATCTTGCCCTATAATAACAGCCTTAGTTTCACCATGGATGACAATTTGCAAACAATCACTACGGTGATGTTTTCTGAAAAATTTTCGCAAGATGAGCTGTGGTTAAACGGCAAAAAAATGGATTTGCAAAAGGGGAAAAAATCGCATGTTTTACCGGTGGATTTACTGCGTAAAAAGGCCGATATCGATTTGCCAGTGCGTATTGTTTCCAAAAACTGCTTTCCTACAGGAGCAGGGTTTGCATCTTCTGCATCAGGTGTTGCAGCTCTTGTTTGTGCTACATCCAAGGCTTTGAATTTGACGTTAAGTGGCAAAGAACTCTCCATGTTAGCGCGTCAAGGTAGTGGTAGTGCTTCGCGAAGTGTTTATGGCGGTTTTGTTGAGTGGCTGAAAGGTGATTTGGAAGATGGTACGGATTCTTTTGCACAGCAAATTGCTCCTCATGACCATTGGCCTGAGTTGCGCAATGTGATTGCAGTTGTGGAAACAGAAGAGAAGAAAGTAAGTTCGCGACACGGGATGAAAACAACCACCTTAACTAGCGCTTTATATGAAAAACGTTTGCAATATTTAGAGGGGGTAATTCCAAAAATGAAAGAAGCGGTCTTGCAAAAAGATTTTGCGACTTTCGCCGAACTAACGATGCGCGAGAGTAACAGTATGCATGCCTCTATGTTAGATACCTGGCCTCCAATTATGTATTTGAGTGATGGCTCGCGCGAGGTGATTTATATGGTCGAAGATCTCAACGCTGAATTGGGAAAAACTGTTGCGGGTTATACTTTTGATGCGGGACCTAATGCACACATTTACACTACGGAAGAATATGAGTCTGTGATTAAAGAGCGCTTGGAGAAAATAGCTCATGTCAAAAATATTGAAGTATGTAAAGTCGGACAAGGTCCACAACAAATTAGTGACGAAGCGCAATTTCTTATTGATCCTCAAAACGGCGAACCGCGTTTGTAAAGCAGCTAAAAATTATTAAAGAGATAACTATGCAAATTTTTGTGCCAGGAAAATTAATGCTATCAGGAGAATGGTGTGTGCTAGAGGAAGGCTTGCCATGCATCGTGATGTCTGTCAATGCGGGAATTTCTATTTTCATTACACCACAAGATGAATACACTTTTGCCGCCCCGGATTTTCAAATACATACCACTAGGTTTTCTTATGATGACGGAAACATTGTGTGGCGCGATTCGCTAAATGATATTCAACAAGCGCAACTGCACCTTTGTTGTAAAACAATGGGCATTACTTTGCAATATTTACAAAGTAAAAATATTGATTTACGCCACTTTTCACTTACCACTTCTTCTAAACAAACCATTGTCGAAAAAGACAATGGCAAAAAATACAAAATTGGGTTGGGAAGTTCTGCTGCCATTGCTGTTGGTGTTGTTGCTGCTATTTTTCAACTTCACGATTTGGATATTGAGCAAGCGCAAAACAAAAAAGTGATGTTCAATATCGCCTGTATCGCTCATTATCTTGTTCAAGAAAAGTTAGGAAGTGGTTTTGATATTGCCGCATCTGTTTGGGGAGGTGTTACGTATTACAAGAGATTTTCTCCGCAGTGGCTTACTGAAGAAATGCAACGACATGGGGTTGTCAGTGTATTAGATAAAGATTGGCCGGGACTGTACTGTGAAAATTTATCGTTCCCTGAAAATTTAAGGTTACTTGTTGGATTTGTTGGTTATAGTGCCAATACGAAAAAGTTGATTCGCTCCCTGTACGAGTTTCGCGACAAAAACCCACAGAAATATTTGGACAAGATGCGCGAAATATCTGTAGTAGTTGATAGTATTAAGGGGAGTCTATTATCCCCAAATACCGATGAGTTACTTGGTCTTATTACAAAGAATCGTTATCTTTTACGCGACATGAACCAATTCAGTTATCGCAAGTTAGAAACAAAAGAGCTGGCGTTTCTCGCTGATATTGCGGAGGAGTATGAGGCCGCTGGAAAATTTTCGGGAGCAGGAGCCGGAGATTGTGGCATAGCCATTGTGCCAAAAGAAAAAGACAGCGAGCGAATATTGAAAAAGTGGCAACAGTACGGGATTATTCCGATCGATTTATCTTTAAGCCGTCGCGGCGCGCATGTCGTTACGCACGGTCCGTAAAAATACAGTGGAGAAAAGTTCAGAATTTCTTGTGGCAAAATGGCAATGATGATATAATTTTTCCGTTCCAAACTAGAATATATTATAGAGAGTTGAAAAAGCTATGATAAAAATTCGTTGTATCAAAGGTTCTTTGGCCAAAGAGGAATTTTGTTTTCACACCAGTAGACGAATTTCTATAGGCCGTTCGAAAAAGAACTTTATTAGCATAGAAAGCAACAGCAAAATATCTCGCCATCATTGCATACTTGAAATTGTCCCACCATTCACTGTTTTTTTACACGATTTGGGAAGCCGCAATGGTACATCTATTGGTGAATTGCATGAAAAAAAGATTTCTTTTGTCAAGGTAACAGAAGGGTGCTATTTGCATTCGAAGATATACGTTCGCGTTATCGATCATATTTTCGAAATACAGTGTCGCGAAGCGGAAAATAAGATATCCTGTTCAAAATGTGATAAGACAATCTCAACGCGTGAATGTGCCAATGGAGGGTGTGTGTGTGGAAGTAGTACGATTTGCGATGCTTGTTTCAATAAACAACTCACTACAGATAAAAATTTTATCGACAATTTAGAAATTCTGGAAAAAATAGATGAGGACTCCGTTGCGTCTACATACAAAGCGCGTAATGTCCTTAGCGATTGCAAAACATTTGCTATAAAAATTATTCCTCCTGCATCTCTTTCAAATGAAAAGCAACATCAACAATTTTTGAACGAACTAAAAATTGCTACAAAAATTAAGCACCCGAATATCGCACGTTATTTAGGCGCTGGTTTTGTCGCGAAAGGCAATTGTTTTTACATTGCGATAGAATACGTTCGCGGAACAAATCTTGACGAACATTTGCAAAAGCTGCAACGGCCCTTAAATCTGCAAGAGGCCAAGCCCATCTTTTTCCAACTACTCGACGCACTGCAACACTTACATTCGCGGAAATTGGTTCATTATGATATAAAGCCTACAAATGTCATACTCCAAGAAGACAACAAAGTAAAATTACTCGACTTTGGATTGACCAAAAGTTTTGAAAAAGCGGGCTTGCATGGCTTAATTTTACACAAACGCCTAAAGAAAACCCGTGAATACATGGCGCCAGAGCAATGTTGTGATTCTAGTAACATCGATCCACGATCCGATATTTATTCCTTGGCAGCGACATTTTACTTTTTATTGACACAGCGCAATATATTTCCCGGAGAAACCACCAATATGTTGCATAAAGTTTTGTTCACGCCTCCCATACCTATTCAACAAAGAGATCCATCTATTCCTCTGCGCCTAAACAAAACACTGATGAAGGCTTTAGAAAAAGAACCGAAAAATCGTTATCAGACGATCGCCGAATTTAGCGAGCAGTTGCGCGAAGACTTCCAAATAATTTAGAGCAATTCATTTGTGATGTAGTCTTTATTGGTGTGACGAATAAAAAAAACAGGGCAATAAGGCACAGCGAAATCCATGTGATAAAGCCGACGGCCAAGGAATTGATTTTTGCGGGCAGCCAACGCGGTCTCCATGTTCGCAAGCGCATTTCTAAAAGCCAATACATTCTATCGTACCATGAGATTTTTATTATGATTGGTTGGGCGCTAGGTGCAAAACAATTGGAACGTATTTGCGGATAATAGCTTGGTAGTGATAGATCATCATTGTCCAAATATATGATGCTAGTGCGCGGCCGTGCACTCATGTATAGTTTTATGGTGACTTTTTGTTGCTCATCGCTAGTAATTGTTATTTGTTTTTGTAAAGGTTCATAACCCTTTTTTTCCGCCTTAATACTATAATCTCCCGGTTGGAGTTGTTGTTTATATTTGGAAATTTTTTGCCCTTCCAACCACACCTTGTCAGGACGAATAACTTGATTGTTGTAGTCTGTGTAAAATTCTAAGACCACTTCTTGACTTTGCAAAGAACTGCCTAAAGACAATAAACACAGTAAAGGTAGTAAAAGTAATTGTTTGTTCATCGTCGCCTCCTATCTGTTTAATATAAGAATCGTTGTCTATTTTAGACATAAGCAACAAAGAAATATTCAGCGATAAATAAATCTTACTTTTTGATTGGGTATCTATATGGAAAGAATAGAACGTCAGCAGTTAAAATCATTAGAGAGTGATAAGGAATACAATTCTTGTGTTTTTTACTTAGATGACGAAACACACACCATCAAAAATTCACGTTTTTACCACTGTAGTTTTCGATCACCAACAAGTCTTATATTAAAAAACTGCAAATTTGAAAATAGTAATTTCTCCTATCTGCACCTTGTATGCGATGACGAAATATCGTTAGAGTATTTAGAACTAAAACCCAATGCTTTGACTATTAATTTTCACATACGGAAAATACCACAAGAGATTTGCCAATTACGAAATCTGGAAAAATTAATTGCTGATAGATCAAGGATCTCTAGCTTACCGCCGGAAATTGGACAACTCACTAGTCTCACACACCTAAATCTTCGTGGTAATTTTTTAAAGAATTTACCTGAAGAAATGGGAGAACTTACAAGACTTACATATCTCAATCTGGATGTAAACAAGTTAACTTGTCTGCCATTTTCCATTGGCAAATTAGAAAATCTTACTTATTTAAGTTTACGTAATAATGCACTAACGGATGTACCAGTTTCCATTAGCAAGCTCAAAAATCTATCGAATCTAAGTCTCGCCGGTAATAAACTAAATGATTTTCCCGCTACCATTAGTGAATTACCCAACCTAGCGGATTTAGATCTAATGGGTTGTGGTTTAGCAAAATTACCAACAAGTATCGGTCAATTGACTAACCTTCGCTCCTTACTTCTTTATAACAACGAACTAACAAAGTTACCTGCCGAAATTGGTCGACTAAAAAATCTTGCGAAATTGGGGTTGAGTGACAATAATCTACAAGCACTACCAGGTGAAATTGCACAATTGTCCGCGCTAACAGAACTAGATTTGCAAAACAATACTTTCGAACTTTTGCCAAAAGAGATCGGTGAATTGACGCGTCTTACTGAACTCAATTTGTGGGGAAACTCGTTGAGAAAATTACCAACAGAGGTCGGTCAGCTTGTAAATCTTAAAATACTAGAGTTGACAGGAAATCAGTTAACGGAATTACCTCGCGAAATTGGTCAACTTGTCCATTTGAAAACCTTAAGTTTTGAAGGAAGTCATTTAACAGAACTACCAGCAGAGATTGGACAAATTACGCATCTGGAAAATCTTCATATATATTTTAATAATGCCTTGACAAAATTACCCGCAGAGATCGGCCTACTTACTAACCTTAGGTATTTGATAATACGCGACAATCAATTAAGTGAATTGCCGGCGGAGATAGGAAAACTTACGAACCTTGAGTATTTAGATTTGAGTGAAAATAGAATAGCACAACTACCAAAAGAGATCGGAAAACTTTCCAAATTGAGAGAGTTAAATCTTTTCAATAACCGATTAACTCACTTACCTTGCGAAATGACAAACCTCACATCTTTGACATTACTATCTTTGGATGGAAATCAGTTTGAGTTACCGCTAGAAATGAATAAAAGTCCTCAGGAGCAAATACAGTTTGTTTTGAATAGAGCACATACATAGCGATAAAAATTTTTTATTTTTTTGGGATACGCGTTATTTTTTTCTCCAATACTACTGTAGAAACCGATATTTGAAACGACATAGTCACAAACAACTTTTACTTCCCAGGAGAATTGAAATGAAAAAAACCATCCTTTTGATTTTTTGCACGGTTACGTTATTTGCACAACAAAGCGTTGAAAACATATACAAGGAAGCGTTTAAAATTGCAACCAATCCCGATGAAATTTCTAAATTTAGAGATCCAGCACATGCACTGTCTGACTTATGGGGATATAGTTCAAACATTCCTTTCAAGCTTTTTTATGAAGAATCATCTATATTTGACTGGGAAACTACTAAGAAACCTGAGCCTGGTAACGCTATTCTGTTTAAGGAAAGCGAAGACATTTATTTGATTTTAGGTGTTGTCAAAACAATCCAATATCAAGAAATTCGAATATTTCTAGATCTAAAAACGTTTAAGGTAATCTTTTCTCAAAAAAGAGCGAGCGAATATAAAGTTATTCGAAAAAAAGATTTAATACGCAATGCCTCCCTTCAAAGGCACGCCGTGTCGTACGCTTTTAAAAGTTCTTTTGGAGAGTCTTCGCACAATTTTACGGGTGTTTTAAGACCTAAAGACATGGTGGTCGCAAAGTTTTATCCTATCGCTACCATCGCCTTTACCAATTCGGAGCAAGCAACCATTCACACCACAAATCAGCAAAAAGTTGTGAAAAAATTTGAAGGAAAAATGATCTCCGGCTCTGTGTGTAATTTCTTTGATACAAATGAGGGAGAAATTACTCTGGATGCTAAAATTATGGATTCACAGCAAAATGCTTCTAGCAATCCTGACGCTTTGCTTGTATTGGAAATGGTCGTTATAGAAAGAGATTAACCTTTACGTTGCAAGCGCTGTTAAAGCAGTGCTTGCAACGATTTTACTTTAATGTAAAACATTTTTGAACGCTTGAACCACACGTTCAATATCGCTCTTCGTGGTTTGCCAATTGACCACACTAACTCTCATCACCACATTTCCATCCCATTTGGATTCCGAGAAAAAAGCTTCGCCGCTTTCGTTTACCTTACGTACAACTTGTTGGGTGTACTTATCGTGGTCATTGGAATTATTTCCCTCAGGATCGCAGAATCTTATCAGAGCCTGGTTTAATGTTGGTTTCCATATGATTTCCGTGTGCGGTAGCTTTTCCATTTCTGCGACAAAGAATGCGCAATGGTCACAGCATCTTTCCACTAAATCAGCCACACCTTTTTTTCCTAACTCTTTCAACGCCGCGTAAACAGGCACTCCTCTCGCACGTCTTGACCACTCTGGTGTCCAATCGATTTGGTCACGAGCAGTTTTATGCGGGGGCATATACGCCGCGTGAATGGTCATCGAGTTGCGATGTGATTCGCGGTCTTTGACGATGGCGATACCGCAATCAAAAGGAACATTGAGCCATTTATGTGCATCTGTGGCCCAGCTATCGGCTTGTTGAATGCCTGCGGTAAAGTTTTTTAGCCGTAAGCTTGCTCGGGCAAAAAGGCCAAAAGCACCGTCGATGTGTACCCAGGCATTGTGCTCTTTGGCAATGGGAATCAATTCACTAAAGCTATCAAATGCGGCGATGTTTAAATCTGCGGCGTCGAGCACCACAATTTTGGGACCCGAATACGCCTGTATTTTCTTCGCAAATTCTTCCTTGAGTATTCTTCCTTTCGCATCGGTAGCTATTTTGTGTAAACATTTGTTACCTAGGCCCAGGTAACGCACGGCACGGTCTACGGAGCCGTGACGATGTTCGCTGGTGAAAATGCCAATTTGTGGTGCGCCACATAAGCCATCTTGGTTGACATCCCAGTCCAAATCTTTGAGTACTTTGTATCGCGCAGCAGATAAACAAGTGAAGTGCGCTAGTTGGCAACCGGTGGTAAAACCAAAAGAGCTTTCACGCGGTAGGTCTAAAAGTTCGAGAATCCATTTTCCGGCAACCTCTTCGACAACGTTCACCGCAGCACCACAGGCAAATAAAACTGCATTTTGATCCCAACTACTTGTCAACCAATCGCTGGCAAGAGCTGCTGGCAATCCTCCACCGATGACCCACGCAAAAAAACGTCCTCCGGGGCTTCCTAGTAAGTTATCTTTGCAATTGTCTACTAAGTGACGTACCACGTCTTCTCCAGGCATTCCGTCTTCGGGCATCGCCACCATCAGCCTGTTGAGTAGTTCTTCGCGGTCCGCTTTGTTTAAAATGGGATTTTGGTCTAAATTTTCTAACCATTGCTTGGCTTCGCGAAATGCTACGTCAAGTGCTGCATATTTGTCTTTCATAATATTTTATCCGTTTAGTAAGGTATTTGTTATTAAGACACTTGTTTAACAGTTGTACGCCACTTTTTTGACCTATCTAAATTTATTGTTGATCTTCATTTTCATCATCAGGAAACGCTTGTTCGTAAAGCTCGTCGCGAATGTCGTCTCCTGGTACTGTCCACCAGTAGGGTTTATCTACTTTGGGTTCCACATGTTCATGTATGGAAACGAGTCCTAAAAGCTCGATGGGGTTGGCGGCCAAGAAATCGTATTCGCCTTTTTCCGCAAACCACAACAATGATTCTGGTATGATCATTTCCTCTTCATCTAATTCGCCTTCGAGGCGAAGTTTGTATCCTTTGTTGCGGATAATGCGCAGACAAGTATTGTATACATTGCAATGGCTGGATAAGCGTGACATATTTTTTCCTGTTTCGTTGTTGTTGCAACGCAAGTGAATTTTGTTTTTACCGAAAGAGAATCATTACGCCTCTCCCGTGGGAGAGGCATGAGATTTGTGGCTTTCAGCGTAGCTGAAATCTACAAATTCGATGGTGAGGGCACCAACATGGAAACGAATCGCTAAAACAAAACCAATATAAACATACGAAGAAAACGTGCGTCTATCTTTAGTTCGGGGGACGGGCGGACACGAGGTCCGCCCCTACAACGCACTGTGTAATAGGTTGATGATAATTTTTTTGAGCATTATCACTTCAAATGCTTTGCAAAAAATGCCATGGTTTTTTCCCAGGCGTTTTCGGCAGCTTCTTTGTTGTAACGTGTTCCCGAGGGGTTTGCGAAAGCGTGGTTGGCCTTGGGATAGATATTGATGTCCGCATTTTTATTTAGTGACTTTAACGCTTCGTGGAACGTGTTGACACTTTCTACGGGAATTCCGCGATCGAGTTGACCAAATATTCCGAGAACAGGTGCGGAAAGTTTCGCGAGTTGCTCTTTGTCGTTTACCAATCGTCCGTAGTAAATGACAACGGCATCAATTTTGGCTTCGAATAACAGCCCACAACGCAATGACCAGTGGCCTCCGAAACACCAACCAATGCTACCGATTTTTGTTGCTTTGCAGTTGTTTTTTAGGTAGTTGTGAGCTTGGTTTAGGTTATCTAATGCTTGTTGTTGGTTACCCATGGCTTTTTTCATCAGCTTTAGCGCTTGTTTTGAAGTTTCGGCGGTGTTGCCACCATACATATCTACGGCCAATGCCACATAACCTTGGCTGGCGATTTTGCGTGCCATTGTTTTGATGTTGTCATTTAGTCCCCACCATTCTTGGATGACGATCACTGCAGGTAAACCTTGTGTTGTACCTTTGGGGTGGGCAATGTAACCTGTTACTTCTTTACCGGCTACTGTTGCATATACCACATCTTTTGCCGTGACATCTTTGACATCTTTTTTGGCAATGGGTGCGGCGATGGGTTTGTCATTTCGGTGTTCTTTTTCCATTTTATCGGTGTAGTCGTCTTGGGCGATGACAAAGCCCAAAACAATCATAAACATAATAAAAATGCGCATAGTTTTATCCTTTTGCAATAAATTTAGTCTGTAACAGCATATTTTTTTAGAACTTCAATATCAACGTGTTCAATTGCTTGAACATGAGTCGCTTCTAAGACAACAGGCGGGGCACATCCGGCTTTTTCCGCCTCGACCCACCGTGAAATGCACAAACACCACTTATCCCCAGGTTTTAAACCTGGAAAATCATACTGTGGAACTGGTGTGATGAGATCGTTGCCTTGTGCGCGACTAAATTCCAAAAATTCGGCGGTCATTTTAGCACAGATGATATGGGTGCCATAGTCGTATTTTCCGGTTTCACATTTACCATTGCGATAAAAACCTGTCATTGGGTCCTGGCAACAGCATTGTAGGTCGGTCATGAGTACATTTTTTGCCATGGTAACTCCTCTCTAAAGTTGTTTAGTTTCTCTTAGTTTTACTTTACACGAAAAATGATATCACCGGTTTGTTGTTCCCGGCTATACTCTTTTTGGGCCTTATTGTCTTGTAAGTCTGGGCCTATGGACCAAAAATGACATGACGTATCATCTTTATGATATTTAAATGATTGTTTTGTGAAAGGATCCTGGAGCATATCTTTTCCAACGGTCGCTGTTATTTGCGATAGATTTTGTGGAAAGCTACCGTTTCTTATTTTCCATAGTTGCAGAGCAACCTGCACACTTAACGCATGGATTCTTGTTTGATTTTCAAAACTTTTTCGTCCCATACTACCGACGGCAGGTGCTACCATGCTCAATAAAATCTTAGCAATGTTATTTGAAATAAATATTGTGTAGCGCTGCATGAGTTTCTGTTGTTTTTCACGATCATCTTCAATGATGTTTTTCATTTCATGATGGAACTGTTGTATTTTTAACATCATTTTGAATATATCGACATACACTTCTGTTTCTATATTATCATCTAATTTTTGCATTTTGTCAAAACTATCGCATGACTGAGCAAGGCGCGTGTAAAAATCTTCTATGTTTTTAGTTATGTGTGTTTTCATTAGAGCAAAATTGTTTACACCGGCATTTTTTGCCCACTCGGGAGTATCTTGGGGAGTACTTAATAAGTGATCGATCTGGCTAAACGTCGTTGACATGGAATTGATGATCATATCCTTATCGTACATGATGGTTTGCGAGAGATTGTTTGTGCGGTAGCGTTTTTTTAATTCTTGTAGTAACCATTCACATTGTTTTTCACTGAGTTGTGGAATTATTTGTTGCAAATGTGGTATTACGTTACCGATGATCGCATTTGCGACCAAATGCGAAATGAGTATATTGTCTCTGTTTAACTGTAATGCAATTTCATAGGCCGATAAATATTCCTGACATGCTTTTTTTATTTCGCCCTGTCCTGCGAGACTGGCCCCATTCCACAGAAGAAATTTTGAGATATTGCGCAGATGAGACAAATGTGGCAGAAGCAACTCTGCGGTTTTTTCATGACTTTGCAGTTCACGTATAAAACGAAACGACTTCATGTTAGCAGCACGGCGCGCTAAATTTAAAAATTTGCGATGCTTGTGTAGAAACACCTTCAATTGCTTGTCGGTAGCGGCGTTATTATTTTTAATAACTTCTTCTGTATGCATTTCAAATTCGTAGTCAGTTTCGGGGATCTGATCAAAAACGCGCATGTAAAGACCAAAACGCTCATCTTTATACATCTCTTCGTAACGGAAATCGTTTAATTTTGTGAGAATGGTTTGCTGTTGCTCTAGTAGTTGATTTAGGTGTTTTTGATGTTGGTTCTCTTGCGGTTGAAATACTTTGATGGCACGGCGAAAAAGAGTCGCAAAAGATGTGACGTTTAATTGATGTTTTATACTAAAATTTATGCCACGATCCATTCTTTGTAATATGAAAGTAATGGAGCCAATTTGGGCGATGATATCTTTCTGCTGCTGCTGTATTTTTTGCTGTTGTTGTTTATATTTTTTCTTTGCTTTCGCGATTTGTTTTTTGACTTGTACAAGTAGTTGTTCGTATTCATTTTCGCGGCATACATAATTGAAATGGTTTCCTTTGCAAAAATCGTTTTTCCCAGGAGTGGAGTCGTCTTCTGCAAAGAACGATGGATCTTCTTTTTTGATAACAAAATCTTGTAGCAGTCGTGTATCCATATTAAGAAGTACACTGCTCGCTTTGTGTGAAAATTTTTGTAACGGATACGTGTGAAATTTCGCAAATGAGAACGGTGCAGACACAAGTATATGGTCGTGAACAAACTGAATATATATAGGGAAGTCTAATTCTTCCACGACAAATGCGCTGCTTTTCGCGTCGTAGCGCACATTGTTAAATGACTTAGTCACTTGCTGGAATATTTGCTGGGTTTTTTGTAAGTCCGTCACTTGTAAGGCCAGAGAACCCGAGAAAAAATTTTTTCCAAAAGCATTTGCTGCCATCGCTATGTTTCCCGAAAGCAAAGGTAGTACATCTTGGTTCAAATCAACTTGGAATTTTTGACGAAACTCTTGTTCGAAGTCGTTTATTTGTTGTTGTTCTATTTGCAGAATATTTGTGGCGATATAACGCAGTGATTTTAAGTTAATAGATAAATTACTCCATAACGGTGGGTTTTCCATAAAGCCATATAGCTCGTTGTCTAAATCTTTGAATAGAAAATCCTTTTCCACAAGTTTGGAAAATTTTCCGTCACTGTCAAAAGTTACAAATATGTCACTTTGTACTCCTGTCGTCGTTACGTGTATTTTACCTGCTAAGGCCGGAATCACATTCGCAATCGAGTTGTTTACAACAGGGGCGTGCTGCGCTATAAGAGATGTGCGACAGTAAACAAATAACTGATCGTCGTCGTTTGCGAGTTGCGATGCTGCGATAAAATTAGGCACTGTCGCTAGAGACGTTGGCTTTTTATTGAGGAGTTCGAGAGGATTTTTTTGCGGCATCAGAAAAAAATAGCCATTGCGAAAAACACCGTGTATGTCTGTATTTAGAGACATCATAACATTGTTGTTACTCTGGGCAAATGACATTTGATATTTGGTACAAAGTTTTTGTAGAAACGCTAACGCTTTTTGTTTGTCGCTTAATTGTATCGCGACAAGCGGTGTGTTTTGTAACATAGCAATTGCGATGGGCTTGGTAAACGCAAATCCTGTTTCTCCACGAATGAGTTCGTCAATGGTTGTATCTGCGACTTGTTTTAGTTCATTGTTCGCTGTTTCCGCGTGTTGTGGATGGTGTTTTTTTAACTCGGAAAAACCCAGATTTTCGACGATGCTCCATAGGTCACCAATGAGAAATGCTTGGGTATCTTTTGGTAGAGTACTGGCTATGGTATTTGTCATTTCCTTGACTTCTACAGCATAGAGTGACAACGTCAAAAACAATGTAATACATAGTTTTCTAAGCATAATTTTATCCTTTACAAATATTTGACAAAATTTTTGTCTTTCGTGTGCGATGTTCCCTTTTAAGTAAATCGCTGCGGTAATGCAATCACTAAAGAAGTAGCGGTTTGGATTTTCGCTCATTTAGTCTCGAAAGTTTTCCATTCTTGGGGAAGATTATCGGCGATGTAGTTTGTAACGACCCACCCGGAAGAGTTTCTGTTCACTTCGCAGATTACCGGAAATATATAGTTTTTATCTCCGCGATCCAATAGGGTCCGTACGGCGTTTTTCCAGTGAGGTTGTGGTTTTATGGTGAAGTTTTGTTGTGCAATTTTGATGGTGATTGGTTTGTCAATGTCAAGCATCTTATCGTTAATGAGTAAGCGCAAATAGTCGCCGCTTTCTTCAATTACAATGGCATTTTCTTCGCGATTTAAATGAACATCGATGTCGGAATATTTTGTGGTATCGTTTCCTAGATCTAGCCAGTAGAATTGCGTTTTCCCTTCTTTAACGCGCAATTTGGCATATACACTGTTCCAAATGACACGTTTGGGAAGAGGATTGCGTCTGTGGTTTGCCATCCACTCAATACTATTGGTGTTTGCTTGTTTTGTGGTTCTGTTTTTATTGTTTAGCCATTTCTTGGGAGAGGCAATTACTTTATTTATTTTGTAATTGCGGTGACTTGATTTGTATTGCCAACTGTTGTGTGAACTAAGCGGGTGAATGAATGTTTCACATATAAAACCACCGTATTTTTTGCGCATTTTGGTAAATTTAATGGTGTATTTTGCCGCCTGTTTGTGACGAGAATAGGCATGGTCTAATTCTCCCATTTGTATGAGAAATGGTACGTTGCGACAATTTTTTATTTGTGTGCCATTGGGATGTCCGGCCATCATGTTTACCGCCGCAAAACGATCTGCCATACGCGGCGTTATTTGGTAAACGCCATCGCCACCGGCGGAGAATCCAAATAGGTATATGCGATTCGGATCTACATCTTGAAAAGCAATCATGTTTTCAATTAAGCGATCATACATGATGTAGGATTCTTTCCTGAAGTGTAGGTTCCATGTATCGCTAATACCTCGCGTCGCCACTAATATACCGGTGGTAATGGAGTTTTTCCACGCGTTTTCTGGTCCCCATTGACCATTGTTTATTGTGGTATGTGTTCCACCTCCGCCATGAAGATATATGTATAGAGGATAACCATCTTGTGGTTTTTTTCCTATTTGCCAAGAAATAAATCTCATTACTTTGTCATTGTAAAAAATGCGTCGTATTTGCGAAGTTTTTTTACCACGATATGTGGGGTAGGCGTAATCAATTAGGGTATTTTCTTTTTGACGCTGTGGATCTTCGTTGAGAGAATTAAAATACTTTTTCCAAAGTACATATTGAAAATCTTCTTGGGCGTTTATTGTGATAACACTAAAAACAATGACCAGAAAAAAGTATTTCATTGTGTTCTCCCCTATTTTGTATATTGTTCCTCTAAATGTTTCACTATCTTTTCCACTTCGTGTTTTTGTACTTCAATACCAACTATGGCGACAAGACCTTTTAATTTTATCTCTATTTCATCGAGTGTCATGTCATTTACCTTGCTTTGGAATTCCAAACGCGCTTGTTCTAGTTTGCCTTGGTCTTTTTCTAACGCAGCGTAAGCGCGACTGATATCTAAAACGGTATCTGTTTCCATATATGTTAAGTCCTGGACAAGAGCAATGTAGAAGTCGCGACGAAAAAAATTCAAACGCGAAAAGACCAGTGCGTTGGCTAAGTTGACGATACCCGCCTTTTGTTTTTGCAATTCCTCTTCGGAAAGTTGTTGTTCTTTGGCTTTTTTGATACGCTTTACCGCGGGAGCGCCAAAACGATTTAGATCCAATTTGTGCATTCTGTCTAGGTTACCTTGCAATTCACGCAGAAGAAAGCCCATGACTTCTCTTGTGCGAAGTTTTAACTTGCGTTTTTCATTTTGGATGGCAGTTATATACGCTAAAATACCACCAATAAATATCCCCACAATTTCCGCGATGATTTCTACAAACATTCTCAATTCCTTAAAGTGATTCTTAACGACAAACGATAACGACAAAAGTAGTAAAATTTCGATAAAAAAACTGGTTCTTCTAAAAGTTGGCGATTATACTACGAACAAAACGTTTGAATATTAGTGTCCATTATAATAGCAGCGTAGTTAAGTTGCTATTGTAATTTAAATGTGTATTATGTACACCGTGTCTGAAAAAAATACAATGAAGAAAAAATACCAAAAAATGAAATACACTGTGTTGGTGATCTGCGTCGTCGTCATTGCTTGGAGTTTTTCTCGTTATCGCCAAATGACCATTGCACAAGTGGCCGTGTATGCCAGTATGCAAAACGCAAGTTGTTCTACAAAAGTTGTCGCCATCCAAACATTTGGCGAAATAAACAGTGAGGAATTGTATCCCTTGACGGAACTGTTTTCTGAACTTTACGGTATAGATGTTGTTTTCTTAGAAAATATTGCGATTCCCGAAAGAGCATATCTTAAAGAGAAAAAACAATGTGACCTTGCGGTACTGAATGACGTGTTGGCGGCTAGAAAAAAAAACGTAAAGTGTTTGCGATTAATTGGTTTTGTTGATAAAGACGCGACAGATGGCAAGTTAGAGTATTTATTGGGAATGGCTTCTCTAAGTCGCGAAGTTGCCACGATTTCTCTTACAAGACTTCGCGAACGTTATTACCATCGTAAACAAAATGCGTTGTTATTTCGCGAGCGTTTGTTTAAGTTAACTTTGCATGAATATGCCCATACTTTTTTTTTATTGCATTGTACAAATAATTGTCTAATGCAGTTTACACCACAAATCGAAAAATTTGATGGTAAACCTTTGGGGTTTTGTTGGCTGTGTTTGCGAAATTTTACCACATTGTATCAAGCATATTAAGTGTATCTATTTTTGTTCAAGGGACTTTTTATGAAAGAATTGACATGGTTTTTTGATTTTATTTCGCCATTTGCCTATTTGCAATTTGAAACGATGGCAAACAAATTACCGGAAGACATCCATATAGAATACTGTCCGACTCTCTTTGCGGGCTTCCTGAATCATTGGGAGCATAAGGGACCTGCGGAAATACCGGCGAAGAGAACTTTTACATATCGCTATGTAAAATGGCTGGCACAGAAACAAAACATCCCTCTCAATATGCCCGCCGTACATCCGTTTAATCCACTCGCGTTGTTGAGGTTGGCCATATGTTTACATTGCAGGGAAGATGCGGTACGTAAGATTTTTCACTTCATATGGCGCGATGGCAAGAGCGTGGACAATGAGGGACAACTTGGTTCATTGTTGAAAGAACTCGATGTCGAACCACAAGCACTTGCAAAACCGGAAGTAAAAAATAAGTTACGCGAAAATGGCGAACGTGCAATTGCATTAGGTGTCTTTGGTGTGCCTACTTTTGTGTATGACAGACAAATATTTTGGGGATATGACAGCACAGAAATGCTTGTCGATTATATGGAAAACCCACAGATGTTCGCCGCAGATAAGGAAATTGAAAAGCTCCCCATGGGAAATATTAAGCGAAAATTTACTTAAGGAAAATGTTATGTATCTACATATTGTATTAATAACAATACTCTTTTTACTCACGGGATGTGGTGAAAGTTTAGCCATCACTCCCCAGGAAAAAGTTGTCGCCGAGAAAATTGGTCAAGAATCTGCTAATACGGTTTTGCGTACAATGATGATGAAACTGATGGAGGAAGTCCAAAAGGATGGTCCAGTGGGCGCCGCGAAATTTTGTTCGGAAAATGTTCATGATTTGACCAAGGAAATTAAAAAAGAATTGAAAAAAGGAGTGAGCATTAAGCGAGTTTCTCAAAAAAATCGCAATCCAAAGAATGCTCCTACAGCCCAGGAACAAAAAGCGATAGATTTTTTTACCACTAAAATCAAAAGTAAGGAAGATGTTCCCGAAAAGCATTTAGTAAAAAACAATGAAAATGGACAAGTCTTTGTTAATTACTATAAGCCGTTGTATGTAGCACCACTGTGTTTGAATTGTCATGGAAATCCACAAAAGATGTCGCCAAAGTTAGTGGAGATGTTAAAGAAAAAATATCCACAAGACAAAGCCGTTGGTTTTAAGCCCGGAGACTTTCGCGGGGTACTCAAGGTTTCTATTCCCGTAGCGTTGCTGAAGTAAGTTTTTGAGAATCCTGTCAAATAAATCTTTTGACAGGATTCTCAGGATTAACGGGATTTTTTTTGACACCTTTTGATGCTTTTGCGCAGTTCTTTTACTTTGCGCCTTTCATCTAGGGCATCGAAGTATTCCATACTTTTTTGATAGTAATTCGCCGCGGTTGAATATTCGCGAAAATCTTGTTCACAAATGATGGCGACGTTTTCGGAGAATACCGCACAATTTAGTAGATTTTTTTGGTTCTCTGCAATGGTAAACGCTTCTTCGAAAAATTGTCGCGCTTCGTCGTGTCGTCCTTGTTGTCTGTAGATAATTCCAGCATTGGTCAATGCTTGCGACACATTTTCCAAATCTCCCACGCGACGGCTTATCCGTAAAGATTCTTCAAAATGCGCTAGTGCCTCATCGTAATTTTCATAACCTTCGTAAATGTTACCTATGTTATTCATTTCGACGGCCACACCTCGTTCATAGCCCGTCTCTTTTTGAATTTCCATTGCGCGTTGGTATCTCTCAAAAGCTTCTTCGTACTCTTCAAGTGATTGGTACACGCGACCAGTATTGCTTATACAAATTGCCATTTGCAGAGGGTTGCGTAGTACTTCGTATGTGGCAATGGCTTCTTCGTAATACTCTAAGGCTTCGTGGTGTTCTCCGCAAATTTCGTACAGATTACCAATACTGTTAAGAGTCGTGGCATACTCATCATTCGCTTCGGTTTCGCTCAGCACATCTAGTGCTCGTTGGTATTGTGCCAAGGCGTCTTCATATTCCCCAGCCTCTTTGTATGCGTCGCCAATATTGTTCAAACAAATGACAATTTGACCTACCTCTCCTAGGTTTTCAGATAACTCTAAGGCCTTATGATAGTAGTTCATCGCTTCCTCGTGTTCGCCAGCATCTTCTCGCAAGGAAGCGATATTGTTATAACCAGTTGCAATTCCGCGAGGATCATTGATTGCTTGGCTGATTTGCATGGATCGTTGGTAGTGATCATGCGATTTGTCGTAATCTCCCAACGTTTGGTATAAACTAGCGATGCTGCTTAGATGTATTGCCATGCCTTTTTGGTTACCCGCACTGCTGTCTAATTCGAAAGCTTTTTGGCTGCACTCCAATGCCTGTTCATATTTTTCTTCGTCGTTATATATAATGGAAACATAACCGAGGCTAGCAGCGATTCCTTCCTTGTCTCCAAGAATTTCGCTAATTTTTAATGCTTTTTCATAGTATTGGGCGGCCTCATCGTAGAATCCTAATGTTTTACGTATACTCCCCAGGTTTTGAAAACGCAATGCTAAACCTTTTTTGTTACCGGTGCTGCGATCAATTACAATCGCTTGTTCATAATATTCTTGGGCCTGAACGTACTGGCCTTGTAATTCGCAAATATTTGCTAAATTATTGAGAAATGTCGCCACTTCGCGTTTGTTGTCTACTGTCTCCATGTGTTCAAGAGCTTGTTCGAAGTATTCTTGAGATTTGCTATAATTTCCCCATAGATGGTAAATGCTGCCGACATTGTTGAAACCAATCGCCATGCCCTCGTGATTGCCTAACTCTGTTTCGATGTCTAAAGCTTTTTGATAGCATTCTAACGCCTGTTCGTACTGTCCTAGAATGTCGTAAAGGGCACCTAAATTGGTTAAGGCCGCTTCAGCACCATAGTCTCTTTCTTCGCATATGGCTAAATTACGCTGTTGGCAAACCACAGCTTGCTGCGTTTGTCCGCTTTGTTGTAGCAGTAAACCAAAAATACTACAAGCAAGCGCATGATCGAGATGTTCGTGGGCCCATACTTTTAGAGATTCTTGTAAACGCTTATTTTTTGTTTCTTGCCAATCTTTCTGCTGCTGAGGAGTGTAGTGAACGCGTTCTATTTGGTATTCTTCGGCGATTAAATGGTCAAAGACTTCAGGTAATTTGCCGTGGACAATTTGTGCTTTTGCCTTGTACAATTCCGCCAATTGTGCTACATAACTATTTACCGGCTCTTTGTAATCGGAAAGTTTTAGAAAATTCCATACAAAACCTTTTGCCTCACCATTCTGGTAAGCTGTGACCATTGCTAAGTAGTCGAGATCTATTTTTAGGTCTGCCCCGCTATAGCCCCAAAATACCATGTAATATTGGGTAAGTAATTGCTCCATCACCGTTTTTTTTACTTGAGGAAGTCCTTGTGCTTCTTGCTCAACGGTCGCGGTAATGGTTTTAGGTTCGCTAACACAGCCATGAAATTTGAAAACATGGACAATGTTGTCGTCTTCCAAAGAAAAATCCGCAAATTCCTCTTCGGTGCGATAACTTTTGTAAGGTAGTCCTTCCCTACGCAATGCTTCTTCAATGAAAACATCAAAGTTTGTGGTAACAATGTATTTTAAGTAACCTGCTTTGGCCATTTTGCTCAAGTAGAGATGGTTGGCATTGGGTTCCCCATCGTTTAACGAACGAAAACATTCAAAATAACCTTCGCAATTTGCATCGATCATCGATGCAACATACTCGGGAGTTAGTCCTTTTTTCCCCTCGACGGCAATCATGTCAATTTCCGTAAGTTTCGATAGATAATCGTCGAGAATATGATCGCGACTAGCGACGGCTTCAAGTGTGTAGTCGCGCAATTTATGCCAATCAGGCAAACCCGCAGGGGGTTCTAGGCTAATCCCTGCTCCACAAAAAACCACCGCTTGCTGGTCATGAAATATACTCGCTAAATTTTGGTGAATTTGTTTATCTAACTTGAACATTCTTCTCGCTTTCTTAAGGCATAAAAATTCGAAAATGGAACTCGGAGTGCCTGTTGCAACAGGTTCATGAATTCTATGATATTTGCGATGTAAATTGCTAAAATTTTTTAAGGAGTGTTATTTATAGGGAGGTAGGAGGACTTGTGTATTACCGTCCTCCTATATTTGTTACTCGGGGACAATATGTGTGCCGTTGTTTCCTTGTAAAGCATCCGCTAAACATTCGGGCTTGGTAATAATCACTTTTTTGCCACCGTTTTCTAAGTACTGTATTGCAGCTTGTATTTTGGGTAGCATACTGCCAGGGGCAAAGTGCCCTTCATCGACGTAAGTTTTGAGTTCTGCTACCGTGACGAGATTAAGGTTTTTTTGCTGTGGAGTGGCGAAGTGAATCGCTACTTTTTCTACAGCTGTGGAGATGATTAAAATATCCGCACTTATTTTGGTGGCGAGTAACGCCGAAGCCAAATCTTTATCAATGACCGCCTCACAGCTATGCAGAATACCATTTGCATCTCTTGTGACTGGTATACCTCCACCACCACACGCCACAACAACATTTCCCATGTCGAGAATTTTACGTATGCTTTGTGATTGAACAACTTCTAATGGTTTGGGAGAAGCGACTACGCGTCTGTAACCGCGATTTGCGTCTTCCATCATTTGCCAATTTTTCTCTTTTTGTAGTTTCTCCGCTTGTTGCTCTGTATAAAAAATGCCAATAGGTTTCGTTGGTTGTGAAAATCCTGGATCATTTTTGTCAACGACGACTTGGGTGATCACTGTTGTTATATCTTTTTTTAGGCCTTGGCGCTGAAATTCGTTTTGTAAACATTGTTGTATTTGGTAACCAATAGATCCTTGTGTATCCGCTCCACATATATCCAGAGGAATTGTATGCAAAATGTCTTTGCAATGCTCTGAACGTAGTAAAATAAATCCGACTTGTGGCCCATTGCCATGTGTAATCAGTAGTTTGTCTTGTCCATTGTACATCCGGACTATTTCGCGGCAGGTTTGTACCACACACTCCCATTGGTCTTTTAGTGTTTGCTTTTCGTTATCTTGGATTAAGGAATTTCCACCGATAGCAATAATAATAGTTTTTTGCATTTTTTGACTACTTTAGTTTGTGAAATGTATCTAAACATAGTACTTGATTACTATTATTATAAATTTATAATTTGTTTCAGTAAATAGAATTATCATTACCCAAACAATAAGGATATACAATGAACTGGTCTCCCGATACATATCAAAAGGCTTGGCATTTTGCCACATTTGCTCATAACGAGCAAACATATGGTGGACGAAAAAAGGGTGTTCGCGTCCCCTATATTAATCATATCGCGAGCGTTGCTATGGAGGTAACTTGGGGTTTACAATGCGTGCCACAAAGTGATCATAATCTTGCCATACAGTGTGCACTTCTACACGATACCATTGAGGATACACAAGTTACTTATAAAGATATTTTACAGACGTTTGGTAAAAGAGTTGCTGATGGTGTTATGGCACTTAGTAAAGATGAAACTCTAGGAACGAAAGAGCAACAAATGTTAGATTCTCTAAAACGAATCCAACAGCAACCACCAGAAGTTTGGATGGTGAAAATGGCAGATCGTATTACAAACCTTTATTACCCACCGCACTATTGGGATAAGGACAAAATTCTGCGTTATCAAAAAGAGGCAAAGGTCATTTATGATCATTTGCATAAAAGTAACGAATTACTTGCACAAAGACTTGAAAAAAAAATAGAAGAATATAACCGTTTTTTGCATTAGTAGTACTGTGGTTGTTTTTGTAGTGGTAATTTTGTATACTATGTCTTAATATTAAAACTTAGGTTTGTGTCTTTATTGGTATTTGATGAAATACCAACATTTTTGATTGAAATACGTATAGCATATATAGGGTTAGCACACAAGCCGTAAAACATAGATAATTTATAATAGTGTGTAAAATGAAAAAAACAAGAGATGATATTTGTGCGCCTCCGAGTTCTACGGATGTACTCTATGGAAAAATAATACATCACAATAAAATATTTGGTGATAATCAGTTGGAAATGTTTTTAGATGAGCTTGAACATTACCACATCACTGGTGCACAACTTTCATTGATGGACTTTATTGTTGAACAAAATATGTTAAACCCTTCGCAAGAAATTATCATTCGCGAAACGTTTAAAAAACATATGTTACACACAAACGACTCTTTTATGGAAGAAGCTCTTAAATTTCTTCCCAAAGCCAAAGATACAATAGACCGCTACATAAAAAACAACAAGATAGAAGAACCAATACCTTGTAATGAACTACTGCGGCTTTCTATTTTGCCACGTCGTTACTATAAAATATTATGTTGTTACATGCAGCATTTTTGGCTGAGTGAAGAAAATAAAATTTTATGTGATAGTTTGATTGATAATGATCTTCTAACGCGCAAACAACTTGATGAACTAAATAAGAAATATAACTATTTCATTCATACGGGAACCTACAAACCTCTGGTTTTTTTACTAGACACGATAACACAACCAAATATTCTCAATTTATACCTACGTGCAGTTCGCAGGAGTATGATCACTAGCAGTGCAATAGAAAATTATATGTAGAGCCTCGTTTCGAATACCTCAGCTAAAAAAGAGTTATGTTTACTCATTTCGAGTGTTGACTTACCAAATCTATGGAAAATGACTTTTCATAGAATTATTTTTACTGCTTTTTATAGGAGACAAGACATTGTCATCTAAAAATATACTTTTTTCGTTCGTCGTAGTTCTACTTCTATTTTCTCCACAACTAGAAGCGAAATTGCTCATTACTTATGGTGATGATATCGTTAAAGTAGCTGAACTTCCTGCAGAGATGAAAAAACAAGCATCTGTTGCTGATATGTGTATTGGATACAAATACGGACAGTTTGGTGTGTTCTATTTACAAATATGGACATGGAGTGGTGAGTTCTGTCTGTACAGCGAATCACAAAATACATATTGGACTTTAGACGAAAAACAAATAAAAACACTAAATGAATCTGTACCTGGCGGACTGAAAGCTCCCTTTTCTTACACAGTGCCTCCTGGACTGATCGTGATCATTATCGTGATTGCAATACTGATCTTCATTGGTAAAAACGCCGATGATGAAGAACCAGCACCTGAAACTGCTGCTAACAATGCCGAAGGTGATACTGTCGGTAACGGGTAGAGCTTAATTTTTTAGTGGCAATAGACAACTTTGTGCGCAAAGTTGTCTGTTTCTCAAATCAACAAGGAAAAAAAAATGGCAACGATAAAATGTAAAAGATGCGGAAAAAAACATTCCAGTGCGGCAAGGTGTTGTATGCACTGTGGATACCCAAAAAAGATACAGAAGAAACCCAAAAAAGTGATTAAACCAAATGTTGCAAGGAAAGGTGAAGACAACACCATTCGCAACCTATTTTCAGCTCTTGTAATACTTTTAGTCGTCGCTTTTATTGCACAAGCGGTACGCAACAACAATACTGGCAGTAGCTCCAACACGACACGAACATTTACGACTACAACAACCACAAAAACAATACCACGCACAACCCCAAAGAAAAAGGTTACAAAAAGTTATCCATCAAATGCATTTGCTCCTTTGGTGGACTATGTGCGCAACAATATGAATGATCCCGACTCTTTCGAACATGTTTCGACAACACAAGAGCAAATGGGAAATGCCCGAAGTATCTCTATGGTATACCGCGAACGCAACCCTGGCGGAACTTTGGTCACAAAGAAAGTCAAGGCGTTTGTAAGTGCCGACAATATCATACGTGGCGTAGAATACGAGTAATTGTAGATTTCTCTCGTATTGCAAAGCATACGAGAGAATACGCTCATTACATTGATTTTGAATAGGTATTTTTGCTGTGGGCAATAAAGTAATAATCAAATTTTTGTGCAATGTTGCGAATAAATAAACGTCCTATCTCTGTCACCTTTATAGAGTCTTCCTTGAGAATAACAAGACCATCCTCTTCCATTTCCACCAATTCTTCTAAAGCCTTTGAGAAATAGTCATTAAATACAATCCCATACCTTTTTTCAATGTAGGCTTTTTCTAAATAATTATTGCACATTATTTCCATAATGACATCGCGACGTAAGTGGTCGTCATCTGTCATTTGTCGCCCAATGAAAATAGGTAATTTTCCTTGAGATAAGTTGGTTTTATACTCTTTGATTGTTTTGACATTTTGCACATAGACATTGTTGAGTTGGCTAATTGCGGTAATTCCCATCGCATAAATTTCGACATTGCCATTGGTGGTGTATCCTTGGAAATTTCGGTGCAATTCTCCTGCTTGTAGAGATTGCGCTAGGCTGTCCGTTTCTTTGGCAAAGTGATCTAAACCAATGTGGACATAACCAGCTTTTTGCAAGCGTTGTGTCGTTTGCGAAAACATCTCCCATTTTTCTGCCATTGTGGGAAGAGTGTCTTCCTTAATGAGCTTTTGATGTTTTTTCATCCATGGAACGTGAGCATAGTGAAAAATAGCCATTCTATCGGGATTAAGTGCGACAATTTTTTCTACCGTTTCCGCAAAAGTTTGTGGGGTTTGATAAGGTAAACCATACATTAAATCGACATTGATGGAGTGAAAACCCAGGTTGCGCGCGGTGGTAAAAGTTTCGGCAATCATCTCGTAATCGTAAACGCGATTGATGGCTTGTTGTACTTGGGCGTTTAAGTCTTGTACGCCCATGCTCAGACGGTTGCATCCTAACTTTGCCATGACAGGTAAATGATCAGGGGTTAAATTGCGAGGATCAACCTCAATGCTAATTTCGCAATCTGTTGCAATATTAAAGCGTGAATTTATGTGCGAAAATAAACTTTGCAATTGCTCACAAGGTAGATAACTTGGCGAGCCTCCTCCCAGATGAATTTGTACAACTTGACGTTTGTCATCAATGAGTTCGGAAATCATGTCCATTTCGCGAAATAGCCACTGTAAATACTCTTGCATGTATTTTTCACTGTGCGTTACGATCATGTTACACGCGCAGTAGTAGCAAAGTTTCTTGCAAAAGGGTATGTGGATATACAGGGATACATCTTCGTTGGATGACTTCGCTTCCTCACGAAAAGAATTTACCGAAAAATTGCTGGTAAAATGTGGTACTGTGGGATAGCTAGTATAACGTGGACATGGGGTACTGTATTTTGTAAGTAAATCAAAGTTGAATGAAGATGTATGCATATTTCGCTCCTTTAGACATATTGACGTAATTTAGAACGCGAAAAACATGAGCAATCTTTATGCCAAGGTTCGTGGAGAAAATGATATCGTCGTCCACGCTTACGGACCAATGGTATTATTTTAAGTGTAATGACAGAATTATAGTTTCGTGTCATCCCTGACTTGATCAGGGATCCAGGCGCTTTAAAGTCAAATTTATATTGCTGGTTTCCCGCTTCCACAGGAATGACATGAATTTGTAAGTATTTCAAGTTTACTTCTTAAGTCAATGGTATTCACCTCACGGATATCGTTGACTTAAGAACATTGTGATTGCAATGCCCGTACCTAAATGATGGTCGTGAACGTGAACGACTATCGATGCCTCAATCATTAACAATGTTAAGCGTCGCGTAAAAATCAAATACAACTTATTTACCGAAATCCACATCGATATCTGGATAATCTTTCTGGAGTCTTTTCAAAAATACTGATTTTTCGATAGCTTTGTCACCCTCTTTTTCACGCCTGTAAAGTTCAAATAGACATTCAAAGAGCAGTTGCGCTAGTTTGGTATTTTTCATCTTACAACAAATATTAATTATTGCCGCATTGTCGCGGAAATTTTTAAACGGGGAGAAATCGTCAATTCGTGCTAAGAAATTCTTTTCATAGGCTCTTAATGCCAGAGAGTACTGATGATTGTTTACATAGTAGTGCCCAAGATCGGGTAGAAGAGAATGAGGACAGACTTTGGGGCTAAGCACTTTGCCCCAACCTTGATGTTTGACGATCTCGACAGGATTAGGGGATTTTTCTTGTAACATTTTGGCCGCATTTAATAAATATGCGTATTGTATATAGCGATTACTTTTTACTCCTACTTTTTCGTTATTTACATTTTGTTCTTTATCTTTCCGTTCTTTTTTGTGGGAGGTCAGTTGAAAGATTTTGTTTATATTGGTGAAAAAAGTGCCATGGTCAAAGTAAAAAAAAGCCCTGGTGGCGATAGAACGACTGTTGCTAGGATCTAGTTCACAACTCTTATCAAGCCAGTATCGCAATTTATGCGAAATGGCAGGAGTTTGTTGGCGTAATTCGTGAAAGAATTCGCGCATTTTTTTTAATTTCTTATATAAAACAAGGTCATCCGTTCTCCATGAAAAAACATCGTCGAACTGTAAGGTGGCCTTTTTTGAGTTGCGCATCCAATAATTTTGCATAAACAAGTTGATTCCTTGCGCGATTTCTGCCGCAATTTCTGTGTCTCCTTTGTGATTTTGATAAAATACTTCTAGCTGATTTAAGCTTCCCAATGAGATATACGCCACTGTTGCTGCACGTCTGACTTTAAGCTGAGGGTGCTGTAAAAAATTTTGAGCCATGCGTCTTTTTTCGTTGCGACTTTTTGTATTTGGAATGGGAAATTTCGCTTTTTGTTCACCAAAGTCTATCTCTTGGTGTAGTTGGTACAGCAAATAGCTAAGAAGCTTTGCATCCGTGATTTTTTGCAACGGTAGATGAATATTTATTAGTGATAGTTTGTATGTGATCATGCATTGCGATGATTTTGGCAAATTCGGCAAGTGGTCTATGATCTTTGAAAGTAAACCAAATGCACGGAATATATTGTTCATATCTGCAGATTTTCTGTCGCGTAGATCTCTGAAGAATTGGTAGAAGTTAAAGATAAAAGTCGCACTATTTTCTAGAGGGGAAATTTCTATGGTTGATTTTTTGTATATGTTGCTATCGAAAATAAATTCGTCTCTATTCTTTCCTGCACTGTAGGCGAACATTGCGCGAAGGCGTACAGTACGATTGGTTTCTTTTCGCAAGCAGTCTTCTATGTCTTTAATCACCGCCTTTAATAAGAAACCGTACTTTTCGCTGAAGGAAAAAACCACTTCCTTTACTTTGTTATTTTTGTCATTGATACCACGGCGAAATACTTCGACCAACTTTTTTTTAGGTATTACAGCACCTTTCTCTATATGTTTCTTAATCCAAAACATGTAGTGTGTGTACTGTCTTATTAGAGGTGAATCTGACTCCATTCCTGTATTGACGAGAAATTTTGCACTTTCTTTGAAGAGAGGCATATCGTCCTTGTGGTGTAAAAGGCAATGTAAGCTAGCTGCGGCAGCAATGCGCAAACGCAGTGTGTTATCTTTTTTGTTTTTCATAAGTTTATACAAGAAGGCTTTTTCACTTTCTGCAATGATCATTCCCTTAGGGGAGAGATTGCGAAATATACAGTCTAGCGGCTTTCGTAAGTGGCTAGTGTATAGAGCACGGGCGATGAGAATTTTCAAAAATTTGTCTTCTTGTGGTGATACTTCCAAGTGATTAGCGAGATACTCTCTAAGGGGTAACTGTACCGCTAAGTAGTTTTCACGCAGTACGACGGCGGTAACAATGCGCGTAATGAGGTCGACTTGGTGATCGTTTACGATATGGAGTAATGGTTCAAAACCTTTGAAGTATAAACATCCTTTGGCAAGTAAATACTTTTCTTGAACACTTGTTTTGTCGTTTTCGTCGGTGAGCATATGTACGAGAAGTTGTACGTCTTCTTCTTTTTCAAAGGGATTGTACAGCCATATGTTGTTGTACTGCGTGTAAAACAGTTGGTGAAAAATCATGGCGCGTTTTTCACGGTAACGGATTTCATTTATTTGCTGTAGCATGACAGATATTTTTGTTGTTAACCATGTAGGGAGGTCTTTGTACATCGATTCTACTTGCGCGTTTAGAGGTTTGTTGTAACGAAGACTTAACAATGTGCGATACAGCGTTTCTTGTGGTGTCTTGGAATTCTTTGACAATTTGCTAAGACTGCGGACAACACTTTCGATTTTGGAACGAAGCGTTTTCGGAGAAAATAGCTGTTGTTGTCCTTTTAACCAAGCAATATAAAGTTCTCTGTAGTGTTGTTGCCAGTTTTTCCACTTGTCGTGTAATAGATCTGGGCACGGCATAATACTTTCTTTTAAAAATTTGTAACTAATGGCTTGATAACATTGCTCACGTAATAGTGGTTCGTGATAAGGTATTTCGTGTAGTAACTCCGCAGCATCGAGATCATTGTTTACATAAAGTACTTTTCGTGCCAGTGTAAAAGCAGCGTAATACTTTTTTTGGCTTAGATAAATTTTCCCCAATTTTGTGGCGTAACGTACCACCATTGGTTTTTTTGCGACACATCTTTGTAAGTAGTGTTCCGCTTTTTTATTGTCGCCAAAGGGAGCATCTTTGCTATAAATATCTGCCATCGCTTCTAAAAAATTAATGTCTTCCGCAAAATCATTTTCAATAGAAATAAACAGTTCCAGGGCTTGTTTGTATATATCATGAGTTTGTGGAGTATCTTGGGAGTCCATTGCGTTGGCTTTGTGCATCAAGCACATTGCCCAGTAAAATTTGCTGTGAAAAGTGGTTTGGAGCGCAAAGAGTTTTCTTGCCTCTTCGTAGTTCCTGCTATTGTAATAACTCAAAGCTCGATAGTATTGGTATTCGTTTCGTTGGGGAAATTCTTTTAGAATGTCCAACGCCTTTTGCAACATACCTTTTTCATAATAGGCTTTGGCAATGCTAATTTTATACCCTTCGGCAAGAGATGATGGAATCGCTACGTTTCGCAATTTGCGATTGTGTATATCGTTTATGATACGATCTACTTGCCGTTTAATTTTTTGTTGATCGTCACTTAGTGATATGTCTTCTGGCACTTGCTCTTTGCTGCTCCATACTACAAACACAATACTAAAAACGATGAACATAAGCGCGGTGATTGCCCACTTGAAGCGGTGAAAAAATGTGTAATTTGTTTTGATATGCCCATCTTGCAAAAACAATTTTAAATCATTGGCGAACATGCTGATATTTTTATAGCGATATTCCTGTTTACGTGTCGTTGCTTTTTCCCATATGGTATCGATGCGTTTGTCTAATTGTGGCTCTATCCTACTTGGTGAGAGTACGGTCTCGTGTTGTATTTTAAATAGAATTTCCAGAGCTCCGTCTCCGGTAATCATGCGTTGCCCTGTCACGGCTTCATATAAAATAGCTCCAATTGCGTAGATATCTGTTTGAGCATGGATGGCAGACCCTTTGCCCGATACTTGTTCCGGCGCCATATACGCCGGTGTTCCCAGAACATCTCCAGTTTTGGTAAGGTCAAACTGCTGATTGTTGCCGACTTTTTTCGCTAAACCAAAATCAATGATGATGGGGTTGTGATTTGGGCGAATGAGAATATTTGCCGGTTTTAGGTCGCGATGTACAATTCCCCTGCGATGCGCATATCCCAATGCCGTACAAATTTGTATAAAAATCTTGATTTTGTCTTGCAATGACAAGTCGTTATTTTGTAAATATTCGTCCAATGGTTGGCCATCGATAAACTCCATGACCATATAACGGTATTGTTGTATAACACCTGCATCATATACCCTACCGATATTGGGGTGGTCTAGTTCGGCAACGATTTGCATTTCTCGCGTAAAACGGCTGTAACCTTGCTGCGCGGAGGTATCAACTTTAATCGCTACAGTGCGCTGCGGATTTTGTTGAATTGCCTTGTAAACAACGCCCATACCACCACTACCGATCTTGCCAACAACTTGATAACCGTTCCACGCGTTGCCAATGGAAATATTCACTTGAGTTTTTGCAAAATCATCCATGCTGTGCCCTTTGTTATGGTATTTATTTATCTAAAAGATGTTCGAGATTTGTATTATACAATTGTTCTATTGTGCGTACGAATTCATTGCGATTTCCTGGAGCAGAAACGCCTTTATCACGGCTTTGAAGTTGATACAGGTGCCCCAACATTTTTTTCGCAAGCTGTGGTTTGTTCATTTTATGATATATGACGATCATTGCCGCATGATTTTTTATCCCATGAAAAGGATCTGGCTTTCCCGAACGCAGTAAAAAGTTTTTTTCGTAGGCGCGCAGTGCACTTGAATATTTTCCTTCTTCTAAATGATACCTTCCCAAATTGGCCAATAATGCTCCGGAAAAAATATCGACGTCGACATTGAAATGCCCCACATCTAGGTTTTTTTGCGTCGTTATGTCAAGGGCGCTGAGTAAATACACTTTTTTTAAATAGTCTAAACCTTTTGGTACATCATTTATGGCTTTTCGAGCATCATGTTCAAAGGTGTTTTTGTTATAAATAAAAAAAACTTTGTCAAACAAGTACAGTGTGTTTTGTGGGCGAAGTTTTGTATATATATTTGCCCAATACATTATTTGTTTTGCCTTGTGTGGCTCATTGCGACGCAAGTGTTCAAAAAAGTCACGCATTTTTTTGAATACAGTGAAGTATGATAGCTCATGAGATCTCCACTCATAGATATCTGCGAGCCAGAAGCTTTCTCGTTCTTTGGCATTGGTAATCCAGTAGTTGTAAACGAAAAGATAGATGCCATGGGCAATAGCCTTGTACATTTTTTTATTGTTTTTGTGCTTTTCGTAAAAACTACGCAAGAGTGATTCATTACACAGGGAGACGTAACTCACCGTCGCATAATATCTGACTTGTTCATCCGGGTGTTGTAAAAAAGCGTGGGCAATTTCTCTTCTTTCACTTGGTTGTTTTGCTCCCAAGATGGGCAACATTTTCTTTAGGTCTCCGACTTCTACCTCTTGATATAACTGGTACATAAGGTAACGCAGTAACTTCGTATCTTCAATCTCCTTGAACTCTTGTAGCGAACGATGCACCTTTAGTAGAGACAATGGGTAGGAAATCATGCATTGTGAGGAAGGTGGAAGTTTACTGATATGTTGTCGTGTCTTTTGTAGCATTTGTATTAATTTTAATCCTTTTTCAAACTCCGCTCCTTTGACGGTACGCAAGTCTTCATAAAATTGGTACAGACTGAAAAGGAAAATAGCGCTATACTCAAGAGGTTTGGGATTACTATTCGCGTGAACGTCTTTGTCGAACATAAACAGTGTTTTTTGTTTCTGAAGGCTGTAAGCAAACATCGCACGAAAGCGTACGTTGGGCTTTTCTTTACGAAAGCAATTTTTTACTTGTTGTTTTACATTCTTTATAAAATGGCGAAACTTTTCACCAAAAGACAACACAACTTCTTTCACGCGGTCACTCTGGTCTTGTAAGCCTTGACGAAGTACCTTGACAAGTTGATATTTTTTGGCCTGTGTTGGCAATTGAATGTTGTCTTTCATGAAGAACATGTAGTAAGCGTAACTTCGCAAAATTTCATCTTGTGATTCTTTTTGCATTGCGGCATTCAATATTGCTGTCGCTGTCGGTGCGTCTTTTAGTAAACAGTGCAAACTACCGGCGGCAACTATGCGTACAGCATTGTCTTTATCTGTCATCAACGATTGCAATAGCATTTTTTCTTTTTGAGAGATAATCGCGGTATATTTACCTTCGATTGCTTTTGTGGCGCGCCTAGATATGTCGAGTGGTTTCCATATATGAGGTACATACAATGCTTTGGCCACAAGGATTTTCAAGAAAGACTTTTGTGTTTGTGATAGTTGCGGTGTCATTGCTTGAGGCAGTTTGTATAGCTCTGCAAAAGAGGGCGATAAATAATTTTCGCGTAGAATGACTGTTGTGATAATACGCGTGACTAAGTCACCTTGATGATTGTCTAGGATATGGAATAGTGGTTCAAAACCCACAAAATGTAAGCATCCTTTTACTAACAAATACTTCTCTTGGGGAGTTGTGATCGAGAATTCCTTTTTCAATATTTTGACGAGCGCGCGTTGATTTTTTTTATGAAAGTCACGACTTCTTTGCCAAGTGTTATTTTCTTGAATATACGCCAATTGATGTAAAATCATTGCCCGCGTTTCTTGTTGGCACTTTGCCGTTATTTCACGTTTGATACTTTGGATGAATTCTTGTAGAGGTTTTAAACTAGTTTGTCTTTGAATTTTATCTAGCTCGTCGCGTAATGAATTATCATAACGCAAATTGATGAGAGCTTTTCTTTTTAGATTTTGGACATTTTTTTCTTTTAAATGCAATGTTTCTACGTTTCGTAAAACATCACTGGGTTTTTGGGATTGCCGTTGCGCCGCCAATCGGTTTCGGTAAGATGCACGATGTCCTTCGCGTAAATTTGGCCAGGTTTTTTCAAATAAGTCGGGACATTCAATGTCTTTTTCCTGTAGAAATTTATAGGTGAGGATTTGATAGACATATTCGCGCAGTTTGGGTTCGTGATAAGGAATTTCGTGAAGTAACTCGAATACATCAAGATCACTGTCGTGTATAAAATTTTGTACCAAGTTACAGGCGTCGTAATACTGTCCTTTTTCAATATAAAGTTTGGCAAGTTTTATAGAATAGCTTGCTACGGAAGGCTT
Organism: Candidatus Uabimicrobium amorphum; assembly: GCF_009002475.1. Classification (GTDB taxonomy): domain Bacteria; phylum Planctomycetota; class Uabimicrobiia; order Uabimicrobiales; family Uabimicrobiaceae; genus Uabimicrobium; species Uabimicrobium amorphum. The sequence continues at coordinate 3,764,231 of NZ_AP019860.1, read as the reverse complement.
TTCTTGGACGCATACTTTTAAATATTTTATTGCTTTTTGTTTGTTTGTTTCCGTACCCAGTTTAAGGTGTGTCTTTATCATTGCCTCCAAAAAATCGAGGTCATTTGCAAAAAAAGAGGCGATCTCTTGTAAATTTTTGAGTGCTTTTTTGAGTTGTGCTTTTTTCCGTGACGGAGATTTTTCATTTTCGCTGGTTTTTAATATACAGCTTGCCAAGTAATATTTGGCATTGGCGTCTTTTGAATCAATATCTTGAAGTAACTTTTGCGCTTTTTCGTATTGCCGATTTCGGTAATATAATAAAGCTTTGTAGTAGTTCAGAACACTGTTTTTTAAATTTTTGTTATGTAGTTTTTGGAGAATTTGGTTGGCATATTTATAGTCTCTATTTTCATATAACGTACGTACGACTTGTGTCTTTAAATGTAATTCCAAAGAGTCTATGAACTTCTGTTGTTCTTCGTTTAGGGCTTGATGAGAAAGAATATGGTGAATAATTTTATCGATGCTTTTTTGATGTTTACGTCCTTTTTCGCTATTTTTTACATTCACAGGTTGTTTTTTCATGAAGAAGGAGTTTTGAATCAAAAATGCGATTGTACATATGACAACTAGTGAAATCATCAGCAATTTTTTGACGGAGTGGTGTAATTTTACATTTTTATTTTGCAAAAAAAATTGCAAGTCGCGAATCAGCTGTGACATATCTTTGTAGCGCTGCAAACGACTGCGACATACAGCATTATGCCATATAATATCAATTTTTTTATTCAGCGCCGTGTTTTGCTTGCTTGGGGGAATGTGCTTTTCGTGTTGTATTTTGTACAAAATTTCTAGAGAAGTGTCGCCTTCAATCATGCGTTTGCCGGTCATGAGTTCGTAAAAAAGTGCACCTATGGCATAGATATCCACCTGCCCATCTAAAAGATCTGTTTTGCCGGAGATTTGCTCCGGAGCCATATAGGTAGGTGTACCTAGCACTTCACCGGTTTTGGTGAGGTCGAATTCGCGGCTATGCATTCTCTTTGCTAAACCAAAGTCGATAATAATTGGTTCGCCACTTTGCGTAACCAAGATATTCGCGGGTTTTAAATCGCGATGAACAATTCCCTTTTGATGTGCATACGATAAAGCGGTACAAATTTTAATGACTATTTTTATTTTGTCATGTAGTGACATTTGTGTTTGTTGTGCGTAGAGATTTAAGGGCGTACCTTTGATAAATTCCATTACCATATAGCGATAGTTGTGGACAATACCCGCATCGTATATTTTGCCAATATTGGGATGATCTAGGTTCGCGGCAATTTCCATCTCTCGTGTAAAGCGTCTTTTATTTGTATGTGAAGAGGTATCTATTTTTATGGCAACGGTCCGCAAGGGATCGCGCTGAATGGCTTTATAAACCATCCCCATACCACCTTGACCTATTTTGCCGGTAATTTCGTAGTCTTTCCATACTTGTCCTGGAGATATGTCTACTTGAGTTTCCGCAAATTCATCCATGAAGATCCCTTTATCTATTTATGATGCTATATGTTTCTTTTAAGAACAGTTTTTTGGTTATGCGGGGATTTCCCCACTCTTTACGTCGGTACAATTCATATAGGTAGTCAGTGAAAATGTTCGCTGTTTTTGTTTTGGATTGTTTTGTGTAAATATATGCCATTTGGCAGTGCTCTTCTAATATGGCATAGAACGGAGCATATTCAGTTGATTTATACAAAAAGTTTTTTTCGTACATGCGTAGTGCTTGTGGATATAACTGTAAATGGAGATATATCTTTCCCATTTTAGCAGCTAAATGTGTATTTATTTCACGTATGTTCATTTTTTCTATATAAGAAATGGCTTCGTTTTTTGAGTAGTTGTCAATACGCGCTTGTAGTAGGTACATTCTGTATAGAGTCCGTAAATGGCTTCCTTCATACGTGGTGTTTATATCGATGGCTGTGCTGAGTTTTTCCCAAGCCTGATTTTTTATATGGAAAAAGCTACCAGCAAAAGAATATATGCTTTCTTCAGGGTTTAGCTGTCGGGCCAATTCCAGATATCTTTTATAGTGCGAAAATTTTTGTGGTGAATGATCTTTCAAATGTAAAACGAATTGTTTTACTTTACCAAAAGTGTTTGTTAGCACCAAGTGCAGTGGTTTGTTGGAAAACATATCAAATAAATTAATTTCATTATTCGAGCCAGTTGTGGCGCTACTCCACTCATCGCAAAAGGACAAATACAAGCCATGTGCTGTTCCTTTTCGCAAAAATATATCCGTTGATTTTAGTGCTTGTTGTATAAATTTTTGTTGTTCTTTTTGCGAAGCAAATGCCAGAAAACTACCAATCGCATATTGACGTACTTTGGCATTTTTATGGCGAATAAATTGTCGGGCGGTATACATTTTTTCGCGTTTGCTTGTTTGTCCAAGAAGCTTAAGATAGTTGACTTTGTTGGGGCGTTCCGAAAAGCGCACTTCTTGTTGAAATTGACAAAGATAGTACGCCAGTAAATTGTTATCACGGACTTTTTGTAAATCACTCAGCGACGGATATACATCGACTAAGGACAATGTGTAAGAAATCATGCATTGCGAAGACGGTGGCAATGTATGAAGATTTTTATCCAAATAGGCAAAAAAGCGCGATAAGTTTTGAATAGTGAATTTGTTGATTCTTTGTCCTCGTGTATCCCAAAAGAACTTGTAGAAGAGGAATAATACGATCGATGTATGCTCCAGGGAAGTGAAAGTATCTTTTTTTTGTTGATAGAGGGGGTCGGTGAATAAAATATTTTCATTTTGACGAAATGTCCAAGCAAATAAAGCGCGAAAGCGTATTTTTACCGATGTGGAGTTTAAACATTCTTCAATTTGTGGCATAATCTCGCTAATACGCTCTCGATATAACTCTACATGAGGTAGAACTATTTCGCGAATTGCTTCCTCTTCTTGCAAAGCCTTTTCATATAGTGGAAAGTAAGAAGCTTTGTGTTTTGCATATAAGGAATTCCAAAATATGTAGTGCGTATAGCTTTTTATGGAAAAATCTTCTGAGCCCATGGCGTTGAATATCGTCTGTTCAATGTCTTTCCATTCCGCAAGGTTTTCGGGAGTTTCTTGGTAGAGGGCAAACAAACTAAGTGCGGCCGCTAGTGAAGTTTTTTGTGTAGGCTGTTTCCACAAATAAAGTAAAAGCTGTGTTTCACTCTTGGGTATCGTTTTGTTATTTTTGTAGCGATAAAAAGTGTCGCGGCGTTTTATATGATGAAGTACATACATCGATTGCGCAACGAGCACTTGCAAAAACTCTAAGTCTTGTCCTACATACAATTTTTGTCGTGACAATTCTGTAAAAACATCGGTCTTGGCAGCAAGGTAGTGTTGTCGCAGCACAGCGCTACAAACAATACGTACCCATATGTTGTCTTTTTTGTTGTGCGCGATGCGTATGATCGGTTCAAATCCAAATATTTGTAAATGAGCTTTGACCACCAAATATTTTAAAAAGGGATTGCGTTCTTCATATAGCATTTTTAGTAGTAGTTCACTTGTAATGTCTGCCATGTCGTTGTTTTGTTGATTTCGATACATGTACACTAGTTGGTAGTAAGTTTTTGCGTAGATTTCTCGTTGTTTAATTTTCTTGACTGTGTGGTGCGTTTCGCGTAAAAAAGTTTTGAATTTATTGGGAATGTCCGTTCGACGTAAAGCGTTTTGTATATCCTGGTCAAAAGTATTACTGTAGCGCAAATTAATCAGGGCGTCTTTTATTATTTTTTTCAGTTTAGAATCATCAACAGGTTTTAAGAATGCCTGTATTGATTTTGAGCGGTTTTTTACGCCTTGTAGCCATGAAATGTAGTCTTGTTGATAGTGTTTCTCTATAGAAGCCCATTTTTCTTTAAACATGTCTATGGGGTTGATGGTAATTTCTGTTCGGTAATTGCTCATCACTGAATAATAACATAAACGTCTGAGTCGCGGCTCATGGTAAGGAATTTCGTGAAGTAATTGCAAGGCTTCAAATGAAGTGTCTATATCAAGAGATTTCTTTAGATATACAAAAGCTTTGTGATAGTTCTTTGTTTGGAAATATATTTTTCCCAATAGTAACGCATATTTTCCGCTCTCACCGGAAAGACGTAAACAGCGCAATAAGTACTTTTCTGCTTTTTTGATCCTTTGGTATTGTGGAGAAAGGTAAATTTGTGCAATATATTCCAACAATTGAATATTCGATTCAAAACTTTTTTCCGCTTCGAGTAAATGAGCGAGAGCATGAGGATTATGTCCTTGATGAAGGTAACAAAGTCCCAAATAATAATGATACTTTGCGTCTTGTTTGTTGGCGATGAGCAGTTGTGTAAAGCCTTTTTCGGCAGTTTTGTATTTTTGTAAGTAGTAAGCAATAAAACTATCGTAGTAGACTTTGTTGAAGAACTGTGCCGGAACTTTGTCAAAAGTAAGTTGTGCGTCCTGGTATTGGCTTTCGCGATAAAATGCTTTAGCAATTTGTAGATTTTCTGTGGTGTTCAATGAGGAAGACGTGGCGATCAGTTGTTTTGCTTTGGCAAATTTATGCTCCTCTATGCGCTGTAGGATAAGGTGAAAGATCGTATTGCGCGTTGCGGTCTTTTGTAAAGGGGCCTCACTACGGAAGTTATATAAGAACAATAGCGTTATTACGAGAGCTACGATGGCCGTCGCAGCAATTGTGAAGAGTGATTTGCGTTCTTTGCGTAGCGATTTTCCTTTTGCCACATTTTTTATGTCGGAAATGAGTTGTGCTAGGTCTTGGTAGCGTTCGTTTTTCTTTTTTGCCACGGCCTTTCGCCATACGTTTTCGAGATTTTTATTGGGCAAATCAGCGACTTGTGAAAGCGGTAGAAATTTTTTATCTTCAATGTAACAGAGAACTTGTAATAGATTTGAACCGCGAACCATTATTTGTCCACTGATCATTTCATATAGAATCGTTCCCAGTGCATATACATCTACTTGTTCATCGATGGCCGAGCGCGTTCCGCTAATTTGTTCTGGGGCCATGTAATTCGGCGTTCCTATCACATCTCCTGTTTTTGTGAGATCAAAATTTTCATTTTCGATGTGTCGCGCAAGTCCAAAATCAATAATCATGGGGTCGTGATTTTTGGTAATCATAATATTGCTAGGTTTCAAGTCGCGATGGACTATTCCCTTGCGATGCGCATACCTCACCGCCTGGCATATTTTGGTAAACAGTGAGAGTTTTTGCGGTAATGACAAATGATTCTCTTGCAAGTAAAGGTGTAAAGAAACTCCATCGATGTAATCCATTACTAGGTATTTGCAATTGTTTTCGACACCAGCATCGTATATTCGCGGAATCCGCGGATGGTTTAGCTTTGCGGCAATTTGTGTTTCGCGGTAAAATCTGTCATCATCGATATAATTGGCGCGAGAGAACTTGATGGCGACGATACGTCGCAGGGTTTTTTGTTCTGCTTTATATACAATTCCCATGCCCCCGCGTCCAACTTCTTCTATAATACGGTAGTCATTCCAATGTTGATTTTTTTGCAAATACACGGCCGTTCCTCTACTTCCAGTTCTTTTTGATTATGGGGTATTTTGACTTGATATCTTCAATGAAATCTTGTTTGTCTATTTTTTCCTTGTGCCAGCTATTGCGGCGTATCAATTCGTACAAGTAGTCGAGCAAATATTTGCCAGTTTCAGGTTGCTTTTGTAAAAAATACAGAGAAACCATTTCATTGTAGTCATTGTGTCTTAAGGGTAAAATGTTAGTATAACCGACGTTGGTTAGAAAATATTTTTCGTAAATACGTTTTGCAATTTCGTATTTATGTAGTTTGCGATATGCTGCTGCAATGTAGGTCGCGAGAAAAGAAACACGGTGTTGTGATAGACAATCAAGTGCTGTTTGTGTTTGTTGCTCTTCTAAACAAACCTGAACTAGTTTCAGGGTGTAAATGTCGAGCTGGTTACCGGCTTCTCCATTTTTGTTTAGGTCAATGGCTTCTTTGATAAGTTGAATGGAGTTTTTGTTGGGAAATAGATATGCTTTGGAAAATTTATAAACACTTGATTTTGGGTCTAAAGTACACGCGAGTTCCAACAACGCTTGGAGTTTTTTTGACTTTTGTGGGGTGACATTTGCGACATACTGCTTCATTTCAGAGAAACGGCGATTCGTTACTGTTGACAACGGTTTTCCGGAAAAAAAATTATATCCCAGACTTTCCTTAAAGTTAGATTCTGTAATACAGCTGTTGACCAATGAATAATACAAACCTAATGCGACGCCTTTTTGGTAATCCATGTGTGCATCAAGTGCGCGGTGGTATATTTTGATTTGTTCCGCTGGAGCAGCACAGGCCACATAGCTACTTATGGCAAACTTTTGTATCTTCGAGTGATTATTTTCGATAAAATGTGCGGCAATACCTTGCCTTTCTTTGGCATTTTTTGCATTTAAAAAAATCAGCAAGGCCGATTGAACGCCTATATTAATTTCTTGTTTCAGTTGGTGAAGGTAATATGCCAGTAGTTTGGGATCTTTTATTTTTTTGAGTTGATCTAGTGATGGGTGCACCTTCATGAGGGAAAGTACGTATGAAATCATGCACCGCGATTGCGGTGGAAGTTTGTCTGTAATTAGTTCTCTTTTTAATATGTCGAAAAATTTCATGGCCTTGGTGATGTTTTGTTGATTTCTCGTACTAAAACTACGCATATCAAAAGAAAATCGATAGAGTCTAGAAATAATAATTGTCGTTTTTTCCAAAGGAGAAAGTTGAGGAAACCATTTTTTATAAAAAGGGCTTTCGAATATATTGGCCTTTAGTTTCTTGTTCAAACTCCATGCGAAAAGAGCATACATGCGTATTTCTTGCACGTTAACACATTGATCTATTTCTTCTGTGACCTCGGAGATAAATTCGCCAAAAAATTCCGCATTGACCAGAGCCATTTTACGTATGAAAGTATCTTTGTGCAGTAAGGACTTTTTGTAAATGGGTAAGGTTTTTTTCCGCGAACTCAAAGGTAATATCTTCCAAAACATAAAATGTGCATAGCGACTAAGTCCCCCCTCTTTATTCATTTGCAGTTGTATAATTTTATTGGCTTTTTGACTTAGCTGCGGATGTGTGTCGGATACCAAAATGCCCAAGCTGATGGCCGCAGAAATTTTTACCTTGGGAGATTGTTGTCGCATTAAATACTGTAAGACTTCTATTTCAAAATCAGGGATAGATTTACTGTTGTAGTAACGCTTAAATGTATCTTGGCGCCTGTATTTATGTGGGACATACATCGCTTGGGCGATCAGTGTTTGTAAAAATATTCCACTCTTTGTGGGCAGTCGGAGTTGTGGTAGTTTTGCAAACACCTCAATGTTGACCGCCATGTAATGTTTACGTAATACACTACAACAAATCATTCGCGTGACAGGATCGACATTTTCATCGTTGGCGGTCATAATGATGGCATCAAATCCGAATATATTTAGATACCCTTCGGCAAGGAGATATTTTAAAAACGTATTTGTTTCTCGGTGCAACTGTTTGTGCAAGAAATCTTTATCTATGCCTACAAAACCTCGATGTTGCCAACTGTGATTGCGGTACATGTAGGCTAGAGAATAATAGACACGCCCGAGTTTTTCTTCTGCGATGGTCTTTTGAATTTTACGATAAATATTGATAAAAAACGTCTTGTCGCGTTTTGATAATTTTGGGTTCAGTTGTGCTTGCCCAACTTCCTTGGCGAAAGATTTGCTATAGCGGAGGCTCCATAGAGCGTTGCGTGTAGACTCACGCATTTTTTCGTCGCGCATTGGTTTGATAAAGGGATGGACTGAAACATCGCGATTGTGGTAAGTACCTTGCCATGCAACGTAATCACGACGAAAAGTAAATTCTATTTCACGCCATATTTCTTCAAACAAGTCGGGTTCGCGAATGTTTTGATATGATACGCTGTGGTACAGTATGAGTTGGTAGCACATCTCTCTTAATAGCGGTTCTTCATAGGGGATTTTATGCAAGAGTTCGAGAGCTTCCTGGTTGTTTCCCGATGCCAACGTTTGTTTGAAATAGGCAAATGCCTCAAAGTACTTTCTTTTTTCCAAGCTTATTTTTCCGAGCATCAGTGTATACTTGGCAGTGACGGGGTATAGCCGTAAACATTTTTTTAAGTATTCCGCGGCTTTATCCACATCCGAGTGTCGATATATCGCAGCAATATTTTCGAGAAGAATAACATCTTCCTCAAAATTTTGTTCGGCCTTTAACAAAAATTTAAGCGCTTGTTGCGGTAATTTTTCGTGGAACAAGCACATTCCCAGATAGTAGTTTAGTTTGCTATCTTGGGGGTGCTGTTCCAGGAGTTGCGAAAAATGCTGCCGTGCTTTGTCGTATTTTTGTTGTTGATAGAATATGAGCGCTTGTTGATAAGCAACGTCAAACGTCGGGGGGAAATTTTGCAATACGTGTATGGCGACATCGTATTTTCTGATACGGGAGTACGCTTTGGCAATTTGAATCCCTTGGTATTCACTCACCGGTTGTAGTTTGCGCATGATGATACCGGCTTTTTTCAGCTGATCATTGTTGATATGATGTAGTAGTTTTTCAAAAGACAACAGACGTTGTTTTTCTAAACTACTTAGTTCGATGGTATGTTCGACTTCGCTTTGGTGTTTCCACAGAAAAAATGATGCGGTTAGAGCAAGTAAAACGAGCGCGACAATGAATGCACTTTTCGGGCGGTATGTGTGTTTGACCTTTTGTCCCTTCGTGTGTAGTTTTAAGTCGCGAATGAACTCCCCCATAGTTGCATAACGGTGGCTTTTTTTCAACGCCGTCGCATTGCGCCAGATAATCTCCAGATTTTTATCGACATTTTCCATTACGCGCGACGGGGGAAGAATTTTGCCATCCTGAATAAAGCACATCACCTCAAAAATATGACTTCCTTTTATCATACGTTGGTTTGTCATAAGTTCGAAAAGAATAGCGCCCAAGGCATAAATATCCGCTTGGTGGTCTATTGCCGAACGTTTTCCGGCAATTTGTTCAGGAGCCATGTAGTGTAGTGTACCAACTACATCACCTGTTTTGGTCAAATCGAACTCTTCATTGTCTATTTGTTTCGCGATGCCAAAATCAATTACCACCGGTTCACCGTCATCTTGGACAAGGATATTTGCCGGTTTTAAGTCGCGATGGACTATACCGTTGCGATGCGCAAAATGTATGATGTTGCATATTTTGATAAAGAGCTGTATTTTTTGGTTCAATGAAATATCTGTATCTTTTAGGTATGTACCAAGGGGTTTGCCAGCAATGTACTCCATGACAATATAACGGTAGTTGTTCTCTATACCAGCATCATAGATTTCCGGAATACGTGCATGTTGTAACTTCGCGACTATTTGGATTTCACGCATAAAACGTTGGCCGCTGTTTTCCGAAGTGTTTGCTTTCGAAAATTTGATCGCAACAATGCGTGAAGGCGAAATTTGCTGTGCCTTATACACCACACCCATTCCACCACGTCCAATCTCGTGTAGAATTTCGTAGTTTTTCCACGTTTTTTTTGTCGAATTTGTAATGTACTTCACTCAAAAGCTCCTACCATACGATATCGATATGTGGTTTGGATTTTTGTAATTTCTTTAGAAAATCGTCTTTCGCTGGCTCAGTATTTTTTTTGGCGCGCATGCGGCGGTCTAGCTGGTAGAAATACTCCAGAAAAATTTTGGCGGTTTTGCGATGATCGTTTTTTATATAGCAATTCATCATTTCACTGTGATAGCTAATTATATCACTGAATGGCGAAGTGTCTTTTGTTTTAGATAAAAAATATTTCTCGTAGAGTCTTAAGGCGTTGTTGTATTTCTTTTGGTCTTCATAAATCCTTGAAAAATAAACTAGTAATGATGCAGGAATTTCATGGACGGAAGGGAAATATTTCTCTACTTGTTGATTTCTGTTATTTTTGCTCAGAAGCTTCAGAAGTCTCAGAATATACATGTATTTAAAATTACCTGCGTAATGTTTTTGATTGTATTCAATGGCACGAGCTACGTTATATATGGCTTTTTGGGGAGGAAAAAACAAATGTTGCGCATAAATGTATTCACTTTTTTCTGGGCAAAGTACAACGGCGTGTCTTATCCATTTTCTATATTTTTCAAACTCTTCGGGGGATTCACTTGCTTTTTGTTCTACGAACTTGCGTAAGCGGAGTAGGCCGTCAGCGAGAATAAGGTCCAGGGATCTATTACTAAATAAGTCATCAAAAGTAATGCTTTTTGCTTTCTTGTCGTTTATCCAGGCATTCTGCAGGGAAAAGTAATGTCCAAGTGCGACACCTTTTTTTAGACTTTGATCTTGTGAGGCTTTTGCTTTGCGGAATATTTTGTTGCGTTCTTTGTCAGAAGTAAACGCTGTGTAACTACTTGAAGCGTACATGCGAACTCTGGGATCTTTGTGGGATAAAAATTGTTTGGCAATATAGTATTTTTGTTTAGGAGATATCGCTCCAATGTAAGGTAAAAGAAACTCTTTATTACTACCTATGTCCACTTGCTGGTGCAGTTGATAGAGAAAGTATGCGAGCAACTGCGGGTCTTTTATGTTCCGTAGTTTTTGCAAAGACGGGTGAAGTTGAAGGAGGGACATGACATAGCTTACCATACACTGTGATGTGGGTGGTAACGAGTGTAGTTGTATTTTTAGCTGATTTAAAAAGGCAAGTGCACGTGTCAAAACTTGTGTTTGATTTAGGTCTTTTAAGCGTCGCGTGTCGAAAAAAAACTTGTAAAATTCGAATAATAACCTTGAACTTTGTTCTAAGGGGGTTAAATTTTTTGCGACACTTTTGTAGAGTGTATCTTCAAAAATGGTTTTTTTGCGTTTGTGTAAAGCCCAAGCAAAAAGAGCACGAAAGCGTAGTCTCTGTGACTGTGTTTGTAAAAGGCATTTTTTTATTTCTGGTATGAGCTCACGAATACGGTGACGAAATATCTCTATTTGCGAAAGAACGATTTCTTGGATAATACGATTGTCACTTTGAAGAGCTTGTTTATATTTTTCAAAGTACTCCGCTCTTTCCGCATTGGGGCTCATCCAAAATAAAGAATGAGTATAACTCGCCAGAATCTCATTGTCGCTTTGCATCGCACGAAATATAATTTTGTTTATTTCTGCGAAAGTTTCCGTATTTTTTGGTAATAGGGCATGAAGGCTCAGCGCTGCTGTAGTAGAGACATGTGTAGATTTAGAGTTACGTAGCAAATGCAAAAGTAATTGTTTTTCCTTTTCTTCCATTTTGTTGCGGTAAGGCATGGGGCGATGAAAAGTATCTAAACGATAGAGAAAATGGGGAGTATATAGGGCCTGACAGATACTTATTTGCAAAAACTCCTGTTCCTCTACGGCAAGTTTCTCTTTGCACGTTGGTAAAGAGTAGAAAACGTCTATATTTTCTGCGAGATAATTTTTGCGCAGTACAATGACACATAGCATACGTGTTACTAAATTTTCGTTATTGTTTTTGGCTATTTCGACAATGGGTTGAAAACCGAACATGTGAAAACAACCTTGGATGAGCAAATATCGCAAAAGTACTTTTTTTTCCATGTGCAGCATTTTCAAACAATTTTTGGCGTTGATATCTGGGAATTTTTTTGAGTGCCAGTTATTGTTGCGTTGCATGTGGGCTAGTTTGTAATAGATGGCACGTTGTTCTTTGGCCTTCATCGCATGAACTTCCTGTTGGAGTTCTTTAAAAAACGTAACTGTCGATTCTGGGAGGCTGGTATCTTTTAGTAGTCCGTTTATCTTTGCGTCGAACTCAGGATTGTAGCGCAGTGTGATTAGAGCGTCGCGTACAGTTTTTTTGATTTCATCGTTATTAATTTTTTTCAAAAAGGGTTGTAAGTCACCTTTGCTGTTTTTTTTCGCGTGGTGCTGTGCAATGTAATCTTGACGATAACGATTTTCGATTTCCTCCCATTTGTCGGAACAGAGGTCGGGAGATTTCATCTCTTTTTCTGAAATACATTTATGCATAAGTGATTGGTAGCACCATCTGCGTAGTAACGGTTCGTTGTAGGGGATGTCATGCATTAGTGCCAGGGCTTCAAAAAAATCTGAGGTGTTAATTGCTTTTTTCAAATAAGAAAATGCACGGTAGTAGTTTTTGTCATGCAACTCTAGTTTTCCAAGTCTGACGGCGTATTTACCAGTATACGGAGAGAGAGAAATACAGCGTTTCAAATAAGTTTTAGCCCCCAAAATATTTTGTTGTGCCTGTAATATCTCAGCGATGGTCTCTAAAATAGGAATATCATTGCTAAAGCTTTTCTCTGCTATTTGCAAATGGTGCAAAGATTTATGGAAAGCGTTTTGTTTAAAAGCACTCATTCCTAAATAATAATGGTATTGAGCTTTTTGCTCCTCTTTTAGGAGTGCTTCAAAAGACTTTTGGGCGTTTGCGTATTGTTGTTGCTGATAAAGAATAAGTCCTTTGTAGTATTTTGCGGTAATACTTTGATTGGGGAGAGTGTCCAAAAGCTGAAAGGCTTTTTTGTATAATCTCTCATTGTAAAGAGTTTTTGCAATTTCCAGCAATTGTTGATTGTTTAAATCTTTTGTGTCAAAATTCTCTGGTATATTTTTGTTCTCTATGTTGAGTATGATTTGTTGAAATTTCTTTTGTTGTTTTTTTTGTTGCTCTTTTTGAGCTTGGCTTAGTTCTATACTCTCAAGTTGAGAACGATAACTTTGATAGAACATCAATGTTATAATGGAAATAGCAACAAGGAAAATGCCCACCGCATAAATGTTGTTATTGGTAGGAGCTTTTACCTTCCCCCCCTCTGCAAATTTACGCAAGTCGTCACCAATACTTTTTGCACATTCGTACCTGCGGTGTTTTTTGATCGCTGTGGCCTTACGCCAAATATTGACAAGACTTTTATCTGCTTGTGGGTTGATTTTATGTGGTGGAATAAAGTCGGCCTGTTGAATTTGGAAAAGAGCTTCCAACGAATTTGTACTTGTGACCATTCTTTTGCCACAAATTATTTCGTAGAGGATAGCTCCTATCGCATATATATCTACGCGACGATCTATATTCGAACTTTTTCCCACAATTTGCTCTGGTGCCATGTAATTAGGGGTTCCAATCACTTCTCCTGTTTTTGTTAAGTCAAAGTTGCGCGTTTGCATGTCTTTGGCCAATCCAAAATCAATCACCACTGGTTTGCCATTGCTAGTGATCATTATATTTGCGGGTTTTAAATCTCTGTGTATGATCTTTTGCCGATGCGCATAGTCGATAATGGAGCAAACTTCGATCATAATATTTAATTTTTGTTGTAGAGATGCGGTCTCAAAATACTTATCAAGCGACTGCCCTTCAATATAATCCATGACTAAATATTTTTGATTATTTTGAACACCTGCATCGTATATTTTTGCTATCCCAGGGTGATCAAGTTGCGAAGCTATTTGCATTTCGCGTTCAAAACGCCTTATGCTTGAAGTCGAAACGGCTTTGCTAATTTTTATGGCAACTATTCTTTGGGGATGTAATTGTCGTGCTTTATAAACAGCACCCATACCACCTTGACCTATTTTTTCCAAAAACTCATAGTTCTTTAAGTGGGAAATTGTAAGGTCTTTGTTATTCAAGAAATCATCCCAAATACGTGTATTTTCAAATTCTTGCATCTGATAGCTACTCCCTGCTGATAGTAGAATACATCTTAAACACCCTTAGATAAATTAAAACACAGAGGATATATATAAAAAATAAAAAAATGAAAAAGCGTTACTTCCAGTTTTTTTTGATTTTGGGATACACTATTACGTGAAGGTAAAATGATCTACTTCGCACTCCTACCAAGAACTTTTTATGTATGGCTTCTCACCACAGACTTTTTTGAAAAATTTATCGCTATTTGTGTTGCGGCTGTGTTTTTGGCGGCGATATAGCTGGTAAAAATACTGGAGAAAAATTTTTGCCATGCTCTTGTTGTTTTTCTTTAAATAACAATACATGATGTCGCTGTGCTCGGTTATCAACTCTAATCCAAAGGGGGAGTAATCATTTACCCGTGCTAAAAAGTACTTTTCATAGAGTTTTAGTGCATCATCGTAGCGATGTGCTACACGGCACTTTTCGGCAAAATGTATCAATAGTGCGGGAGGAATTTCGTGTAGTGTAGATATGTATTTGTTTAGATTATTTTCTGGGAAAACGCCCGTTCTTTGATGGACCATGTCAAGAAACTTGATGACGTTGATGTGTATAGCGTTGTTGTCTTCTACTGGGGAGGTAATATTTTCCTCGGGAAAAAACAAATGATAATTGTATATGTATGTGCTTTGCTTTGGACAAAGATCCATAGATCTCTTTGCCCATATGCGGTATTTCTTTAATTTTTTAGGCGCTTCATTTTCAATGTAATGGGCAAATTTTATCAGCCGTGAAAACTGTTCAACTAGGGTAAGTTCGATCGATTTACCACTAAATAAGTCTTCGAAACGAATACTGGGCATTTTTTTGTTTTTTATCCAGGCATTGCGTAACGCAAAATAGTGACCGAGCGCTACACCTTTTTTAAGGCTTAGTTGTTGTGATGATTTGGCCAATTGGAACATTTCCGTTTGCTGCTTTTCTGTGGAAAAAGCGACATAGCTACTTACCGCATACATTTGTACTGCTTCATTGGGGTGTGATAAAAACTGTTTGGCAATGTCGTGCTTTTCTTTGGTCGTGAAGGCCTTTACGTAATTTAGGTACGCTGTTCTGTTACCTAAATCCACTTGTTCGTGTAATTGGTATAAAAAGTAAGAAAGCAAGGCCGGGTCTTGTAATTTTTTTAATTCCTGTAGCGGTGGATGAAGTTGTATCAGAGACATTACATAGCTGATCATACATTGAGATGTTTGTGGTAGTAAAGGGAGTTCTTTTCTTAGGATACTTAAAAAACGGAGTATCTGCGCAAAGATTTGTGCCTGACTAAAGTTTTCAATTCGTCGTGTTTTCGCAAAAAATTTATAGAACATCATGATAATTAAAGCACTGTGTTGCATCGGAGTTAGTTTTTTGACGAAACGTTTATATAGTGGATCTTCGAATATCGTTTTACCTTGCCGTTCTAATAAAGTCCAAGCAAATATAGCGCGGAAACGCAGCATAGGAGATTTAGACTGCGTAATGCATTGCGGAAGTTCTTCCATTAATTCTTGGACACGCTGATGAAAAATTTCTACCTGCGAAAGTGCAATTTCGCGAACCATGAAACTGGGATGTCGCAAAGCTTTTTTATACTGGGAAAAATACGCAGCTTTTTTTGCGTTTGGGTTTAGCCAAAACATAAAATGAGTGTATCTACTTAGTTCCAGGTCATCATTTTGTTGCAAGGCTTCAAAAATGAGTTTGTCAATGTGTGCTGGGCAAGATCTTTTCTCCGGTAGCAATGCATTGAAGCTGATCGCCGCGGCAACAGCGGCACGCCGTGAATGAGAAAAGTCAATAAAATGTTGTAGTATTTGTAACTCCTCCTCTTCCACTTGGTTGTCTTTGCGTAAAGGACGATCGAAAGTATCCTCTCTGTGTACTAAGTGTGGGACAAAAAGCGCTTGGCTAATACTTATTTGTAAAAATTCACGTTCTTCCTTCGAAAGATTTTTGTCTCGCCAAGACAAATAGAACGTGTCGCTATTTTCTGCGAGGTAATTTTTGCGCAGCACCACGGCGCATAACGTACGTGTTACGACTTGCTCTTTGGGATTTCTAACTATTTCAATGATGGCTTGAAAGCCGAACATATGAAAATAGCCTTTGACCAGTAAGTACTTCAAAAACACTTTGGTTTCTTTACGCAATATTTTCAGATAGTCCTCGGCGTTTATTTTTATAAATTTTTGGGAATTCCAATTTGCATTGCGGTGCATGTTTGCTAGTTGATAATAGATTGCCCCTTGTTGTTCTTGTGCTCTTATATGTTTTATTTGTTTGGCTGCGGCCTTAAAAAAATCTAAGGAAGACTGTGATAGTGTTTTTGTTTTTAAAAATTCGTTTATTTCTGCATCGAAACTTTTACTATAACGAAGAGATATAAGAGCTTTGTGTACCGTTTTTTGTATTTCCTCATTGTTGAGCTCTCTTAAAAAGCTTTGTATGGAGGCTGCTGATTGCTTTTTGGCTTGTTGCTGTAAAATGTAATCTTGTCGGTAACGATTTTCAATTTCAAGCCACTTTTTCGCAAACAAATCGGGGGGTTTTATTCTCTTCTCTGTTAGAAACTTATTCATGATTGATTGATAGCACCATCTGCGTAGTCGTGGTTCTCGATAAGGAATTTCGTGGAGGAGCTTTAGTGCGGTATAAAAGTTTTGCGTAGCGAGAGCTTTTTTGAGGTAAAAAAAAGCACGGTCGTAATCCTTACTTTTTAAGGCGATTTGTCCTAAGCGAACGGAATAATCGCCAATAGAAGGGGCTAGAGAAAGGCAGCGTTTTAAATATTGTTTGGCCGTTTCCATATCGCCGTTTTTTTCTGATATGTGGGCAATTTTTTCTAAAAGGAAAAGGTCGTTGTCAAAGCGCGGTTCTGCTTTTTTAAAATGTTGGAACGATTCTAAAAAGTCCTTGAGTTGAAAAGTTATTTTACCCAAATAATAATGATACTTCTCGGCGGAAGGCTCGCTTTTTTCTACTAAAAGGTTGAATAACTTTCGCGCTTCACTATATTTACCTTGTTGGTAAAAAATAAGCGCTTTGTAATAGGTATATGTTTCGGTAAAATTTGTTTTACGGGTTGTCTTTTTTAGTAAATTTAAAGCTCTCTGATATAGCCTCTCGTTGTAAAGCGCTTTCACTAAGTCAAGGTTTTGTTGTTCATTGAGACCTTCTATGTCGATCTTCAGGGGAAAATTCTTGTTTTCGATGTCATGCAGGATACGTTGTCGTTTTTTTTCCATTTTTAGTTGCCGGGCTTTTGCCTGAGTACTCAACTTTATATCAGGCCGCGAGCGGCTCTTGCGATACGCAAAAGAACTGAGAAGAATAAGGACAATGGCAAGTAAATAAAGTCGTTTTCTGATGGGAAATTTTACGGTATCTCCGGCCAAAAATTTGCGTAAGTCATTTTGTAAATCCTCCACTTGTTGATAGCGTTGTTTCTTTTTTGCCGTAGCTTTATACCAAATATTGACAAGGCTTTTATCGACTTGAGGATTGATTTTTTTCGGCGAAACAAAATTCCCGCGTTGAATTTTAAAAAAAGCCTCTAGGGGACTAGAACCCGTTACCATTCTGTGCCCACAAATTATTTCATAAAGAATGGCCCCTAATGCATAAATGTCAACACACTGATCGATATGAGCACTTTTTCCTGTAATTTGTTCTGGAGCCATATAGTTTGGCGTTCCGATGATTTCTCCCGTTTTTGTTAGGTCAAAATCGCGCGTGTGGGTGTTTCTCGCTAATCCAAAGTCAATGACAACTGGTTTTCCATTATTTGTTATCATTATATTTGCAGGTTTTAAATCGCGGTGTATAATACTCCTACGATGTGCATAGTCAAGAGCAGAACAAACTTCAATGAGAATTTGTATTTTTTTTTGTAGAGATACTGTTGTAAAATATTCGTTGAGGGGTTTTCCATCAATGTAATCCATCACCAAATATTTTTGGTTATTGTAAATACCAGCATCGTATATTTTGGCTATTCCAGGATGCTCTAGTTGCGAAGCTATTTGCATTTCACGTTCAAAACGACGTGCACTTCTATCAGAAGTGGCCTTGCTTATTTTTATAGCAACTATTCTTTGGGGATGTAATTGTCGTGCTTTGTAAACCGCCCCCATACCACCTTGACCAATTTTTTTTATAAATTCGTAGTTCTTCAAGTGCGAAATGAAGTTTTTGTCTTTGTTGAGTTCATCTAATATATGTTTGTCTTCAAACTCGTTCATCGAATAATCGCTCCAAGATGATAGTAGAATACACCTTAAACACCCTGGATAAATTAAAACACAGAGAATATACATAAAAAATAAAAAAATGAAAAAGCCTTGCCGACCGTTTTCAAAAGTGACGTAGAAGGGATTGTTATGCAAGAATTGAATCGTTCGCAAAAGTCTCGTTTTTCCATACGAGCATTTAAAGTTATTGCCGACGCATTATTATTACGTGGATACTTTAATCCTGTAGGAGCCTCCGGACAAAAACTTGTGGAAGCGCTATCTATATTGAGCCCTGAAATTTATGGTGTGATGAATGACCCGCAACGTGTAGAACTATCAGGATTAGTATATATCATGGATCGCCTGCCAAAAGGCATGGAGGAGTGTACACGCTATACTTTCTCTGCTGCCGAGGGATTGCAGGAAGGTTTTGAGATTATTATGCCGCTAAAAAGGCGGCGTAATTCATATCGGGTGAATGAAAAAGAGATGTGTTTTGAAATTACCCGTGGTCGCAGTGAAATATACGATATTTTGACACACATTACGTTCTTGGGTATTGAAATGGAAAAGATACGCAAACGTGGCTATGATGAAAAAGGAAAAACCCAAGAATGGGTACAACTGGAAAAAATTGTCACCAAACAACAGAAAATAGAATACTTAGACCAAGAAATCTGGAACTTAAGTAAAATTGTTGGGGCGACTTTTGAAGAAACCAAAAAGGCCTATCAACGCTTGGAAGAATCGGGCCGTGCACACAACAACGGACTTTTTCATATTATTTACTCTTTAGGTAAAATTGCTTGGGAAGCGAAGCAAAACCCCGAAGAAGGACACTTGGTGATTTTTACCCCCTCATTGGAAGAAATGATGGGAAAGCACCTGTATGCTGAAGCATGGGCAACGAATATCAAGAAAATATTGCATAAGAAAAAATTAATAGAACGACCTTTACATATCATCAGCTCGAATTTACACAGCATACGCAATTTGTTATCTTGCTATGCTGTCGGTAAAAGTAAAGGCAAAGATGTCTTTGAAACGGTAAAGCTCGTCAAAGGGCAAGAAGATGCCTTAAACCGCCATGCACTCAAGCATGGTATGATTGATTATAAAGATACCTCGAAAAGTCATATTGATTGCCAAATCATAGACACGACAAAAATTGACTTCGATAACTTACATCCTGATATAAAAATCAATGAAGAGTATGTGAAAAAAACAAAACCTGTTCTTTTGGTAATGGACTATGCTTTTGGTGAACAAGCTTTCGAAGTGATGGACGAACTCTTAAAGCCATTCGAAGGACAAAAATTAAATGTGAGTTCGATTTCGGTGATGGGAAAAGCGGGGATCTTGCCCGGCGAAAAAGGAGACATTATGTTGCCTGTTGCCCATATTTTTGAAGGAGATACCGATACCTATTCCTTTAAAAACCAATTGCAAATAGATGATTTTTCTTCTGATATAAATGTTTATCGCGGCCCAATGATCACTGTACTGGGAACATCGTTGCAAAATAGGGATGTCTTGGGCTATTTTCTCGAATCTAGTTGGAAAGCGATCGGGCTAGAAATGGAGGGCGGGCATTATCAAAAGGCCATCCAGTCGGCGATGATTCGCCAACATATCAAAGGCAATGTAGCGCTAAACTACGCATACTACGCATCTGACAATCCTTTGCAGTCTGGACAAACGCTAGCGTCTGGAGGAATGGGGGACAGTGGAATTCGTCCGACATATACGATTAGCAATGTCATGCTCAAGAAGATTTTGAACAAAGGAAAGTAATAAAGCGTAATTTGAAAAGTAAACTAAAGTATTGATAAGATTTGGGACGCAGCGATCACTAAGGTACAAATCTTTTAGCAAAGCACACTATATTCAAAGTTACTCCAAAACAAGTGTGATTATAAATTTATATGTGAAAAATTGCGATTGATGTGTTGCCAGTTACAGGTAAAATGTTTACGTTGTAGGCCTCCCTTAGGATGAAATCCTACTATGTCACCTTGTAACTCTGGCAATATCATCGCCGCGTATAACTGCTTCTCACTAAGAATACACTCCGCGATTTTTGTCGATGTTTCTGTAAGGTTTGATAACTCTACCGCGTACAAACCCCCTTTGTTATCCGCAGACGAAAAGTCATACTTGGCGGCGCAGGAAAATGTCAAGTATAGTTTGTCTCTATTGTAATATATTCGCGGAACTTCGCATTCCGAGTACAAATTGGGTGCATACAAAGGCGGAAGAATTTCCCACTCCGATAGTGAATCTTTCATGCGTAGTAAAGCGACGGTTCCTTTGCGGTTTAGCGCACTGTGTTTACTTTTTGCGGTGACTAGCATGTAGGTATTGTTGTTATGTTGAAAAACATAAGGGTCGCGCCATGCGTGGATGGTTTGTTCTTCGCGAAGTGATTTCTCTTCGTAGTAGGTATTATCTGCCTGAAGACACAACGTATCTACTCTTTGCCACTCATGTATATTAGTGGAGTACGCCATACCAATTTGTTGCGTCAGGCCATCGTGTATTTTTTGATCGCGAGAGGTATAAAACAACAAAAACCCATTGGCAATGCGGATAATGTCGCCTGTCCAAATGGATGTATTGTCCCAGCCCTTTTTATCTGCACAAAACACGTCGTATTTTTTCCAATGCATTGTTTCAAAATCGCGCGTTGTGGCGTAGCCGACGCAAGAAGAAAAATGATGTTGGTTGTCCGCAACTAATTGCGAAGGAGCGTTCAAATAGAAAACATGAAAGAGTTTTTGCTTTTCATCATAGGTATACCAAAAGTCCCATACATGGCGACTCGGATGTTGTAATACGGAATAGTTATTCATAATTACCTAAAAAAAAACTATAATGGGAGAAATTTTACTTTTGATGTATCAGTAAATGGTGATTTCTTTGTGAAAAAACACACCGCGATATATTGCCGCTAGGAAGAAAACGATAAGAAAGTACTGATGATACATCTGAAAACACAGGAGGAAATTGTATGCACATTGTAGATTACTCCATTGTATTTGTCTACTTAATTGTCATGGTCCTCGTTGGATTGTGGTTACAAAAGAAGGCATCCAGTGGAATAGACTCTTACTTTTTGGGAAATCGCTCCATTCCGTGGTGGGCGCTCTCTGCTTCTGGTATGTCATCGAATCTTGATATCACGGGAACAATGATCAACACAGCGTTGTTGTTTTCATTGGGACTTGCCGGTTTCTTTATTGAAATTCGCGGTGGTGTGACGCTGGTAATGGCGTTTTTGATGATTTTCATGGGGAAATGGAATCGGCGTGCCGAAGTGATGACGCTTGCCGAGTGGATGCACCTGCGCTTTGGCGAAGGAAAAGACGGACATGCGGCACGTATTATTTGCGCCATAGGTTGGTTAATTCTCACCATAGCCCTCGTGACCTATTTTTGTAAAGGTGCCGGAAAATTTATTGCCGAATTTTTAGAAATAGCGCCTTTCTTAGGAATGGCTCCTGATTTTTGGGCGGCGCTACTGATGATTGTATTGGCGATGGTATATACCGTTGCAAGTGGTCTACATGGGGTTGTTTGGACAGACGTATTTCAGAGTATTTTCATTTTTGGAACTATCGTAGGTATTTGTTTTATCTGTGTCACTAGTCATCCGCTTCCGGATAAATTTGAACTATCTTCTCCTGTGGATCAGGAAAAACTTGAAGAATGGAATAAAGGCAAACCGACGGAGGAACAGCTCGTTCCAGGAAAACAAATCAACAAAGATTTCAAACTCGTCGAAAAAGAGGGCGACAAATACAAAGTGTGGTCACCGAGTAAAAACGAGTGGACCAATAAAAAGTACGTTGTGTGGTCTTCGAGTAAAGAAGAATGGACTGATTTGACCCCAAAAACATCTCTGAGTATTCCCGAGATCGGTGAGTATTCGATGTTTAATCTATTAGGACTACTAATTTTCTTCTATTTGATACGGGTTATTTTAGAAGGTTCTGGTGGTTTGGGTGGTTACATGTCGCAGCGCTTTTTTGCGGTTGCCAGTGACCGCGAAGCAGGTCTTATGTCGCTACTGTGGATATTTTTATTGTCTTTCCGTTGGCCTTTTATCGCGTCTATTGCCATCATGGGAATTTCTTACAGTACCCAACAAGGTGTGACGATGGATCCGGAATTGGTACTGCCAACGGTCATCAATAATTTAGTGCCGATCGGCTTGAAGGGTTTTCTTGTTGCGGGATTAATGGCGGCAGCGATGTCGACATTTGATTCAACGGTCAACTCAGGTGCGGCGTATTGGGTGAAAGATATCTACCAAGCGTATTTGAAAAAAGGTGCATCAGAAAAACAATTGATTTGGCAAAGTAAACTCGCTTCACTTGGTATCGTTGTGATTGCGCTTATTTTTAGTATTTCGATAGAGAACATTAACGAAATATGGTCGTGGATTACCATGGGGATTGGGGCCGGAATGTTCATGCCATTGGTGATTCGCTGGTATTGGTGGCGTTTAAATGGCTGGGGATTTACCGGAGGAATGTTCGGTGGAATGCTTGCGGCAATCGTAAGTAAGGCAGTTTTACCTACGGCAACACCCGAATATATACCATTTACCATTATTATCATTGTTTCCACGATATGCTTAATCGTTGTTACGCTAATGACCAAACCAAATGATGATGAAGTTTTGCAGAAATTCTATAACAAGACGCGTCCATTTGGTTTGTGGGGTAAAGTACGCAATAGTCTACCAGCAGAAGTTCAGGCAAAGATAAAGGCCGAAAACAAACGCGATATTGTTTCTACCTTT
Organism: Candidatus Uabimicrobium amorphum; assembly: GCF_009002475.1. GTDB lineage: Bacteria > Planctomycetota > Uabimicrobiia > Uabimicrobiales > Uabimicrobiaceae > Uabimicrobium > Uabimicrobium amorphum. The sequence goes on along the minus strand of NZ_AP019860.1, from coordinate 3,741,433 downwards.
TTTGCTGTTCCATGGCAAATCGTGTTATTTTTAACGTGGATGATGATCTTATTCCGACGTTGGGAACAACTGTGGTATGTTCTTAGTGCTCTGATTGTGACAACAACCGTGTTGTATTTCAACTGGTTTAGACATTTATCATCAGAGGTAGAAATTACCGAGAGTAGTTAACGGTTGGCAATGAATTACCAGAGGAAGGACGGACAAGAAGTCCGTCCTTTTTTAATTGCGATGGCTACGAAGTTTTCATCCAATTAGAAATATTATTTTGCAAATGGTGGGGTTTCTAAAAGAAGGTGCAATATATTATTGCGAAATGACTGTGTTGTTGTCATTTTTAGGTGGTCTCCTTTGAGTAAATAGGTAGCAGAAAAGGGAATATTGCTGCGCACCCATGGTTTCCACTCACCACCTTGACGTTGATCGGCAAGTGCGTTGGCGATTGTCACCACACCATCTCCTGGGGAACTCAACGTTTCGTCAAAATCAAATGTCCATTGGCCGTTTTGTTGGAAAATGCGCACTTTTTCTTGCGTGGCCATGGATTTGGAAGCAAACAGCACCACTTGTGCAGGGCATGGGCTGTCTGCTTTGGCGTCCAGTGCTTCGTGAAATTGTTGTGCGCGATCAAAGGCATTTTGCATAAAGCGTATGGCAAGAGGAATACGCGTTTTGTCATCGGGAAATAAATATTTGAGGTATTTTTCTTGTTGAGGTGAAAACATTCCCCATTTATTTTTTGCCCACACTTCTGCATTGTACATATCTATTTCTAAGGGTTGCCCGGTGTTATCTATGAATATTTTATGACGCTGGCGTGGTAGAAGTTGGTATAGGGATAGATACGTGGATAGCAAGGTCGCTTGGAATTTAGGGAGAACAAAAGAGTATTCTTGCCCGTTTACCAAAGCATCAACGGCGCTGATGGAGCCAGTGTTGGGACTTCCTACTTGGATTAATCGTGAAACGCGCTTAGCTCCTGCCCAAGTGACTTTTTTGTCATTGCCTTGGGTGATATCTATACCTCCGTATTGCAAATAATAGCGCGCAATAAGCCCCCCCATAGAGTGTGCGACAATATCAAATTTGACTTCTCCGCGATTGAAGCCGCGTTCTTTGTCTTTTTTCGCCACGTATTTTGCGGTTTTCTCTAAAAATTCCGACAATAAAATGGCATTGGTGATGTTGTCTTTACGCCAGTCGTAGAAGAACGAAAAGCATGTATAGTGATCTTCATCGTATTCAATATCTTTGTACACTTCATCTAAATAGCCACCGACACCTAATGTTTGTAATATTGATAGATAAACATCAACGGATAGAGTAATTCCAAATAGGCTAAGGCTAATTTTATCTAGCGGTCCGCTAGCATAAACGTCGTCTTTTAGGTAAGCCGTGGTTTGTGGAGTTGACTGCAAATCGACTTCCCATGCTGGATAAGCAAGAGCACGTAGTCCCTCTTTCGAATTTGGGTCAATACCATCTTTGGTAAAAGCACCCCACACCACTTTGCCCGTACTTTGTTGTACGAGTCTGGCTCCGGTGATTCCATGTAGTAGTACCACAGGGTTGCGATCTTCGTTTTTTGCCGCTTGTTGGTAAATTTCTCCCAAGGGCAAATGGTCATCAGTACTACTACAAGAAATGACCAAGCATAAAAGAATAAATATAATTGTTTTCATCAATGTGTGGTCCCAGTTGAAATTACAGAGCTTCTAGTACTGCTTCGGCGCTACTCACGGTGAATTTTCCTGGCTCTTCGACGAAAACATGCTCAACAACACCGTCGTTAGCGACAAGTGCGTATCTATTGGAGCGAATTCCACCAAATATTCCGGTATCTTTTTCCGCACCAATTGCTTTGGCGAACTGACCGCTACCATCAGCAAGCATCGAAATATTTTCCGCGCCACGCGACTTTTGCCATGCATCCATAATAAAGGCATCGTTCACCGCAGTGCAAGCCACAGTATCCACCCCTTTTTCCTTGATCTTGTCACACAGTGCGACAAATCCTGGTAGATGCTGTTCGGAGCAAGTGGGGGTAAAGGCTCCTGGAACAGCAAAAACCACCACTTTTTTCCCCGAAAACACATCGTTGGTACTGAGGTTTTGCGGCTTACCATCGCACATTTGTTGAAAAGTAACTTCTGGTAGTTTATCTCCCACTTTAATCATGATGTCTCCTTTTGAAAATGTATTACTACTTTGGCAAATAGCGAGGGGCACTACTCGTAGATATCTAACTTTTACACAGTGCGTTGTAGGGGCGGACCCCGTGTCCGCCCGTCCCTCAAATAATGATAGACCTAAATATCCAAGTAATAACGGTTTGGTCTACTCCGACCAAGTATATGCGAATCGCTGGTAAAATAAAATGAATTTTTGATATGTAAATATGTCCTATGTGATAAATACACGCTTTTTTATGGAGAAAAATAAAATGCTACGTTTCACCTTCGTTTTCGTTGTGATATGCGCGTTATCTACGTTGTCCGCGCAGTATGTACAAGTAAAAATCGACATAACGCACGATGTGGCACCACCACAATCGTCTTCTCACCCCGTTGCATTTATTGATGCAAAAACGCAGATCCACCGTCTATTGACAAATAACCGCAAAATCTTTCCAGGTGTTTACGACATAAAGATTAAACACCCTGGATACGAAACGGTTTATCGAAAACAACAACAAGTTTCGGGCCCGGTGTTTGTTGTGAAAGAAAAGCTCATTGCTAAAAAACGTCAAATTAGTTTTGAGCCAACTCCTCACATCGGTTGTGCTCCTTGTCCCTATACGGTTATCGATATGCAAAATCAACAAAAAGTAGAATTGTTTCGCGAGACTTTTGCTCCTGGAAAATTTTTTCATTTTAAGATTTTATTTAAGGCGTATAAGACCGTCGAAGTTAAAGGTGTTCTGCCTGTAGGCGAAGATCTCCACATTGTTAAAATTCCGGTAACACGGCTAAACCCCCTGGAATTCACTATTCGCAAAAACAAAAAGGTGATCGACGAAATTCCCTATGAGTACCACTTTACCGTAGAAGATAAACTACTAGAGGCACACCACATCATAACGCAGAAAGGAATTGGACGCTATTACTACACCGTTATGATAGGAAAAAGTGCTGCTTTGTTTCGCGCGTACCTAGGGTATACCTTTGTCGATAAGCCTTTAAAAGACTTTCGCAACGGCATGAATATTGGTCGTCCGAACCAACTGTCCATTACACGTTTTATTGCACATTTACAGAAAGTGTATGCACTGAAACGCGATGATGCGGTGCTCGTGGAAATCATCGAAAATTTTTTCAAGGAAGAGCGAAATCGTAATATGCTAAAAAGGTGCAGCAAGGAAGATGTTGCAAAGTTGTTGGATTATATTTCTACTTGGAAAGTTGAGAATGCACAGGGGTTGGTGGAGAAGGTGCGCAAAATGAAAAGATAACGTGTTTGTAAATAAAATTTGCGGTCTAAAACTAGACCGCAGAGTGTCATCAATTCTACCTTTATCTGCAATGGCTTGCAAACATTGGTACATAAATCATGTTATTTTTGTATAATCACGTTACTATTCTGAGGAGTTGGAGACCTTTCGCTTCATCGCGCAGGTCTTCGAATAGGAATCCAATAAAATATTGGAATGTGCCAACTCCTGTGGAGTTGGCAAGATTTTATTTTGAAACATAAACTACTTTATAGGTTCATCAACAAAAAATTTTCTGCACAGTTGTGTAGAAATAGTTTGTAATGTTGTGCAATCATTAAATTCGAGCATTGGTTATTACAAATAGTTGATTATTTGCCTGTATAGTAATCAAAAACAATGCCAAAGTGTTTTTTTTATTTTGAAAGTTATACTTTTTTTTAGTGAATCGTGCTTTCGTCTATGTTTGAGAGTGTTTTTTTTTGAAAAAAAGAGCAAGCATCATATGTTTTTGTGTGGCCGCTCCATTTACTTTGTCGCATTTTTGACGGTGCTGCGTCAATGGCGTTTATTTCTCGTCAAAATGGTCAAAGTACTTTCAAATTATTTTATTCTAGGAAATTGATAATCGCGCCTTTTTTCTTTCCACCACACTTTCCAACGCTGTGCATTTACTGTATTTCCACGAACACCGGTAAGATCGCGTAGTGCCCCACCAATTGCTCCTCTGACACCTTTGTCTTGTTCTTTTTCCAGTCGTTTTATGAGAAGTTCGAGAATGGGAATTTGTTCTATTTTTCCGCAACTTTTTGCCGCGGCGATCCTTACGTCGTTACTATCGTTTTGTAAATAATGTTTTAGTAATCGATATATATTTTTCGAATATGGCATTTTCGCTAAGCATTGTGCAACGATAATACGTACGTGCTCTTCTTCCGCTCTGCTATAGTTTCTAAGAATGTCAAAATCAGTATGGGTTACTTTGTTTTTGATAATATAACTTGTGGCGATGTCTTCGTTGTTCGCATACTCCGTCAATAATGTTGCGACACTTTGTTGATTTTTATTTGTGAAATCGATATATTTCGTGTAGGCAAAGTATGCAATAACAATGACAATCGCATATTTCATGATGCGTCCGAAATACCCTTTTTTATGACGAGATGTGACAACTCTCGTTAGCATTTGTGTGTCTTTATTGATGTCTCTGGGCTTCGATTTCATTGCTACCGTAGCTGTACGCAGTTGAGGCACAACAACGGGATTTTTACAGGCAGGACATTTGACTTTTTTGCCGCAAAGTTCCAGGGGAGCCATAATCGGTTTTAAACAAAACCTGCACTCAAATCGAAATTCTTTTCCCATGTGTATCCTTTCTTTAAGTGGTAAGGTTCTCATTGTTGCTCAACGAAAGCAAATGTTTGTCGCGGCGCGTGACGAATTGTTCCTTGAGTAAAGAAAAGTCATTCCAAAAAGCTTGCACACTTTCATAGCGTTTTTGCGGATCGAACTCGGTGGCTTTTGCCAAAATATATGGCAAAGTAATCGGAGCACATTGACCAACTGTTGGTCGTGCGATTCCCGCAGGAAGCATGCCCGTAAGCATACGATACAACAAAACGCCTAAAGAGTATACATCTGCCGTTGCTGTGGGGGAATGCCCTAATATTATTTCGGGTGCCATATATGGAGGCGTTCCTTGTGGTTTAAAGTCAAAACCATCGCAATACGCCCCTCCAAAATCTATTAAAGTGACTACATCGCAATCATATAAGATATTTTTGGGTTTTAGATCACAATATACAACGTTTTGATGATGAATATACTGTAAGGCATCGGCGAGTTGGGTGGCGATGGTGTACAATTCTTCGATTTGTACGGGACCCTCTTTCAACTTTTTCCATAGCGTATTCTCGGTGACAAACGGCATGGTAAATGCAAAATTTTCTTGGTGAATGGCCTGTAGAGAAACAATATTTTTGTGTTGCAACCTCCGTAAAAGAAGTATTTCTTTTCCAATCCACTTCTCTTGTTGTTCCTGCGTTGCACATTTGTAGACTTTTTGTGTGTCGTTCTCGCGGTCTTTCACTAGCCACACTTCGATACCATTATGTCCGGACATTTTGCTCAAAAATTCGTAGTCATGGTTTGCTTGCTGTGGTTGTTTATTATTTTGATAAAAGTTGAGTTTTTGTCCCATTTCCACTAAAGGATTACTTTGGTACGCCTCTGTTACACAAACACTGACAGCCATTTCGTTAAACCCTGAATCTACGTTGTCAAAATCTATTTTTAATGTATCACGCCATAATTCCGCTGTATTATAAACATCGAGGACAGCGTCCATGATGTGTGCGCTATCACTGTCTTGCCATTTGGGTAAAAAATCTGCCAGCGGAGAAAGCATATCGCCAAAAATAACATCATACCTACAGAAGTCGATCATTGTGGCCAAAGTGTGTATGGACTCCGCTCTTGCCAAATCATAAGTTTCGTTATCTGCCATATCGATGACTTGCGGAATGACATTTTGCCAGATATTGACATGCACTTGTTGGGTGTCAATGCTCATTTTCGCCAGTGAATGTATACCTTGGATGGCATAAAAACGCGTATCGGCATCTTCGTCGTTTTTTAGGGTTTTGCACAACAGTGTCAGGTTTTTTATATTGCCAACACCTCCGAGCACCATTGCGGAAAAGCGACGATTGGCGGGGCTATGGGAAGTTTCTAAAGTCTGTTGTATTTCCCGTTGGGTTTTTTCGGTAAATTGACCAAGTTCAATGAGGGCATCTTTCGTCGCAAAACGCTCTTCCTTGCTACTATCGGTATTGTACATAATTTCGGTGAAAATATCTCCGACAAGATGGTAGTCTACTTTTGCCAGCGCTCGAATGGCAACGCTGCGTAAACTTTGGTCATTGTATTGTAGTACTTTTTTTACCAGATCTGTGCTTTGCGGTGTATTCCAGCTCGCGAGTGTATAACAGGCTTGTTGTGTTACTTCAAAAGGTCTGGTTTCTTTTATAAACGCAGAGACAACATCAATACTACCGTTTTTTAAATGCTCTAGGGCTTTCAGGCACGCAATTTGGATGTCCATGGAGTTGGTGTTGCGCAGTTCTTTTTCGACAAATGGCAAAATTTCAATACGCAAGGATTCACCTAAAACGGTCCACAAACGTTTACGGGTAATTTCGCCATATTTATGGTCCTGGCACTGTTTAACAATAAACGATAATTGTCGTGGGTACATTTGTAAAATAAGTAATAATTTCGTGCGACCAATGTCGGGGTAGGTTTTTAAAATTTGTAGACAGCTATAAATTGTTTTGCGCAATTCTGACCAATGAAATATGGCGCCAACCACAAGTACCAACACTGCTACGCGCATGATGAGTACAATAGTTCCACCAATAAATCCTAGATGTTGTATGTCAATTAAGTTGAGACCATAAACCTCGGGGATATCAAAAAGTACAGCTTTCATTATTAAATCAATGGTGTAAATTCCCCAATCGTCAAAGTTTTGCGAAGATGAAGAAAAGAAAGATGTTTCGAGGAAAGACAACTTCCACAAAAGTACAACCAGCACAAATACTAAGGAAATGTTGACGATGAGGATAAATAATGGAGAAAGTTGTTTGGAATATTCTAGATAAGGAGAGGATTCTTTGCTAATAAAGCCTTCAATAATATTATTTTTGTCACTGTGGAGACTGTGATTTAGTAAACTAATTCCCAGACATAGCCACAATAAAATACCACATGAAGTCCACGACAATACTCCCGAAGAATAGTAGGTAACACCACCCAAGGTAAGCAAAAGAAATAAAAATAATGTATAAACACCTCCCCGTAAGTTTTTTGCATAGTGGCAAGTTGTTTTGCCTAAAAAACAAATACCGTTCTTAAATGATTTTCGCATATTATTGTTCCCTTTCCCGCTCCCTTTCCCACTCCCGATTATTTTTCTCGACTTTTGCTATTTTTTTGCCATATAATTAAATATCTACAAACACCATTTCTTTTTTCCCAAAGGCCTATGTCAAAGAATAGTTGGTACAGTTTATTACTTAATAAAAAACTATGGATCGCAGCACAGCTGTTTATATCTATTATACGTGATTATCGTCATGGAAAACTACAAGAAATGCATCCAGCAAAAATAATGCTTGTGGCATTTACTTGTGTATATATTATTTCACCAATAGATATTTTACCTGATTTTTTTCTGATTATTGGGTGGATTGATGATCTTTGTTTGATGTATGCGCTATGCAAATTTCTCCATCGTGAATTACGCGCTTATTGTGAGAAAAAGGGTTGGGAAGCACAATGGGCTCTTCTGCAAAGCGACGAAAAATAGACGTTGCATGTCTCCTTCCCCTTGATATCTCAGCATTTTTAGCTTTTCTCAAAAAAAATTATCAGTCTTTTCAAGGTCTGGCTATCTATTTTTCAAAAAAAATGGCAGATTACAAAAATTCGGTACATAATAAAGATACCCCCTCACTAAATTTCTTTGAATAAAAACCGTAAATTACTTGTCAAGTAAACCGTATTAAAGTATAATAAAAACCCTAAAAACATATCTTTTCGTGCACAAAAAGATAATTAACTCATCTCTCAAATGGTGGATATACTCGCTATATCCACCTTTTATTTTTTTAAGGAGACGCCGTTGATTACAAAAAGCGAATTTAGAAATAGTCTGGCGGAAAACGTATTCAACTGTAAATATCGCCATGAAGGCTGTGAAACGTGGGAAAAGTTGAGTCGCAGTGTTGTAAACGAAGTATGTCTCGAAATGCGTGAAGATGAAAAAAATGCCTTAGCCAATTTTATCGTAGAGAAAAAATTTATTCCCGGTGGACGTTACCTCTACTATACAAATAGAGGGGTGAAGTACTATAACAACTGTTATCTATTTAAATCCGAGGAAGATACACGTGAAGATTGGGCAGATTTGGTGTATAAAGTACAGTCAGCCCTTGCTTCAGGAGGGGGAATAGGCAATGACTATTCCATCTATCGTCGCGAAGGAGCACCGCTCAAACGCACGGGTGGTTTGGCAAGTGGACCAATCAAGGCCATGAAAATTGTCAATGAGATTGGCCGTTATGTGCAACAAGGAGGTTCACGGAGATCCGCTATTTGGGCGGGACTACGTTGGAACCATGCCGATGCTCACAAGATGTTACGCGTAAAAGATTGGAATTCACAAGTTATTCCTGGAACCAGCACAACGTATGGAGAGGCCAAACAACGCGATTTTACGTTGTCTGCACCTCTTGACTGCACTAATATTAGTATTATCTACAACACTGAGTGGTTGGAAAACTATAAAAAAACAGGAGAAGTGGGAGATATATTCCGCGAAAATGCCAAGTACGCCATGATGAACGGTGAACCGGGTTTCTCGATGAACTTTTACGATAAAGAACACGAAACAGCGCGTAACGCCTGTTGCGAAATTACCAGTGAAGATGATAGTGATGTTTGTAACCTAGGCTCTATCAATCTCGCCGAAATCGACAGTATTGATGAACTACGATCTGTCGTGGAGCTTGCGACAAAGTTTTTGCTATTGGGTACCTTACGTTCACAGCTTCCTTTCGATAAAATTTACGAAACACGCAAGAAGAATCGTCGTTTGGGATTGGGAATTATGGGAATTCACGAATGGCTTCTTATGCGTAACTATGGTTATGAAGTTAGTGATGAGTTGCATGAGTGGCTGACGGTTTATCGCGATATTTCTGATAAAATTGCCAATGACTACGCGGATGAACTCAACATTTCGCGACCTGTGGCCAAGCGTGCTGTTGCCCCTACGGGTACCATAGGTATTCTCGCTGGTACAACAACTGGTATTGAGCCTATTTACAGTGTGGCGTACAAGAGAAGATATCTGCGCAACAATGAATGGCACTGCGAATACATTGTGGACAGTACCGCAAAATATCTCATCGAAGAACGTGGAATTCATCCTGACAGTATCGAAACTTCTATTGACTTAGCGCAAAACTATGAGAAGCGTATCAAGTTTCAGTACGATGTGGAGAAATATATCGACCAAGCCGTAAGTAGTACCATTAATTTACCACGGTGGGGTTCGGAACACAATAACGAAGACAAGGTGGAAAACTTTGTGCAATGTATTGCGAAATATGCACATGGATTACGTGGAATCACTTGTTATCCAGATGGTGCACGCGGGGGACAGCCCATAGTACCGTGTTCATATGAAGAAGCTATGGCAAAACAAGGACAAGTGTTTGTAGAAGCGCACAATATGTGTAAAGGAGGAGTTTGTGGAGCCTAAACAGACCATCCGTGTTTTGGATAATGATCAGGGCTACATTACACTCTTGGACCACATGGGCAGTGAAGTTGATATCGTGAATGCTGCCCGAGTAAGCTATGATAAATATACCGATACGATGAGGGAAAGAGACCATAAACTACTACGCTACTTAATTAAAAATCAACATACCTCTCCTCTGGAAATGGTGGTATTTAAATTTGAAGTGTACTGTCCGCTTTTTGTTACCAGGCAATGGTTTCGCCATCGTATGTGGAGCTACAATGAAGTAAGCCGGCGTTATACAAGCGAAAATATTGATTTCTACATTCCGCAAAATTTTCGCAAACAAGATAAAAAAAACAAACAAGTCGGGAGCGAACAACTCGACGCGCAAACTCAAGAAAATTTAGGCAGAGAGATTGAAGTGGCGACAAAACAAGCGCTGCAACTATACGATAATCTTTTAGAAAAAGGCGTATGCCGCGAACAGGCTCGTATGGTACTTCCACAAAACTTGATGACAAAATTTATCGGACGTACGGACTTAAACAATTTAATCAAATTTTTAAAACTGCGCGACGATAGTCACTCACAATGGGAAATACGTGTATACGCGCAGGCAATTAAAGAACTTATAGGTACGATAGTGCCTACTGTCATAAAGGAATGTTTTCATGGAGACAACGCTGAAAATTGAGCGTATTGATGAATCTCTACCTCTACCAAAGTATCAAACTCCTGGAGCAGCAGGAATTGATTTGTATGTGAAAGAAGATGTAACACTACAACCGGGACAACGTGGATTTTTTCCTTCGAATATCAAAATGGCCATTCCCGAGGGATTTTACGTCGCGGTTAAGTCACGATCATCTTCTTTTAAATTGGGAATCAATATTTTTCCCGGTACCATTGACAGTGACTACCATAAAGAAGTTTTTATTGGCATTGAAAACGCCACACAAACAGAAGTCAAATTAGAAAAAGGCCAACGCGTTGCCCAAGCGCTACTACACAAAGTTGAGCAAGCTCAAATAGTGGAAGGTAAAGTGGAGGACAATGAACGCGGCGGTTTTGGTAGTACAGGTAGTTAACTATAATCGTTTTGTAATATAGAGGTATTGTCCTAAAATCTAGGACAATACCTCTATATTTTTTATTACTTCATTTTTTGCTTTGCCAGATCAATTTTTCGTAACGTTTCCTGTCGGCTAGGATAACCACATTTCAAAGCCATATTCCACGAAAAAATAGCAACTTTGTATTCTGCAACTCTATAACAACAATCGCCAATTTTCGAATATGCAACCGCATATTTTTTATTCAATTTTGTTGCACGCTGAAAGTACTTTAAAGCCTTTTTGTACTTCTTATGAATATAGTAAATTTCACCTTTGTAGTAATAAACATTGTCTAATTCACTATTGAGCTTCTGCGCTTTATTGAGATATTTCAGCGCTTCTTTATATTTTTTTTGATAAAGATATATTGCTCCCTTATTGGAGTAATGTTGAGCGTTTGTTTTGTCCAGTTGTATGGCACGGTCAATATCGCTGAGGGCCTGATTTACATTTTTTAAAGCATAGTGTAGTAAACTGCGTAGTTGCCAATAGCGAGGGTCCTGATCATGTAATTCTAGTGCTAAATTTAACGTAGTGAGCGCTTGCTGATTTTGCTGTAATTTTCTCAAAGCCACGGCTTTGTCATAAAAATTAGCGGCACTTTTATTAAACGTAAGAGCTCGATCAAAATCTGCTAACGCTTCCTTGACTTTTCCTTGATTTAAGTAAATTCTTCCGCGATTTGAATAGGCTTTTTCGTAACGGGGGGCATGCATAATCGCACGACTAAAGTACTCTATGGCCTTAAGAGGCTGATCTTGCTCGTGAAAAGCAAGTGCCTGATGAAAATATCGTTTTGCGGTTTCATTTTGTTGGCTTGTTTTTTCCGAATACGATGTTGTGTTCTCTTTGTGATGGTTACTTGGTTGTGCATTTTGATCTTTCGCTACGTTGTTGTTTGCCGTTTTATTTTCTTGTGTATTTTTTGCTACCACCACGTTATCGCGATCGTTGTTCTGTGAGGTACTATCGTGTGAGGCGGCATGTTGATTTCCATGTTGCTTCTTCAGTTGTTTATATGAGTTATAAAAGAAAAATGACACGCTGACCGATAACAAAAGTAACACCCCTAATGCCGCAACCGTCAGTTTTTGTAATTTGTACTCCTGGTTTTTTTTCAGCACCGTACGCTGGGTTTTTCGTGCTTTTTTGAAATTTTCCAACGCCTTTTTGAGTTGTTTGCAGTTTTGATAACGCTGTTTTGAGTCCTTTTGTACGCATTTAAGGCATATTTTTTCTATCTGGGGAGCAACTTTGGGATTGATTTTTCCCGGAGGAACAGGTGTTTCGCGAACAATTTTGTACAGCAAGTTTGTCGAAGAATCCGCTTCAAACATCTTTTGATGTGTCAGAGCTTCATACATGGTAACGCCGAGAGCATATACATCACTTGTTTTATTGGTTTTGCCAGCGATTTGTTCTGGGGACATGTACGCCGGAGTTCCCATAAAGTCTTCCGTGGAATGAGAACTATCTGTTTGGATAAATTTAGCCAGTCCCAAATCCATGACCTTGGGTTCATTTGCTTGGTCGATCATGATGTTCGCAGGCTTTATGTCGCGGTGTAAAATGTTTTTTTCATGCATCATTTGTAGGCAGTCGCAAATTTTTATCATGGTATTTACGACAAAAAACGGTTTGGTTTTTTTCTCCGAAATTAGGTCTTGTAGAGTAGAGCCTTCGATATATTCCATCGCAAAATACGGCTGAGGGTCTCTACCACATTCGTAGATAGTCACCAAGTTCGGGTGAGTAATTTGTGCGAGGGCCTTTGATTCTTTCATAAAACGATCAATATTTTTTTGCTCTAAATTTAAAATTAACTTCAAGGCGATATGGCGGTGGAGTTGTGGGTCGTATGCCTTGTACACGATGCCCATCCCTCCACGGCCTAGTTCTTTTTCTATTATGTATTTACCAAATTTTTGTGCCGTTTGTTGTTTTTGTTCAAAAGGAGTTGTCATCATAATTCTCGAACTTGTTGTTAGATTTCGTAGTTAAAAAACATTTTTTTCTAAACACACCTTACTATTTAAGGCGTTCGCGTGCCTTAGTTATTTTTGTTGTTAATTCCTTTTGGGGGCGGTACCCATATTGATGGGCCTTTTGCCAAAAATCAATTGCTTTCTTATACTGTTGTTGTGAAAAATAAGTATCGCCTAATTTGCGATAGATGTATGGAAGTTTCGGGTTATATTTTTGCGCAATATGCAGCCATTTTATCGCTTGCGTATAGTTGCGATTTCCAAAAAAAATCTTACCTTTCAAGAAATAATATTGAGCGTTTTTTTTGTCAAGCGTTATTGCATGATCAATGGCCTTTATCGCTTCATATGGTTTTTTCAAATGAAACAATACTTCACTTTTTAGTGCCCAAAAATGATGTATTTGAGGTTGCAAACTGGTTAATATTTCTATGTCGTTGAGTGCTTTCTTGTAGTTTTTTGTATTTAGATAAATGGCAAATCTATTGCGATAGTAAATAGATTTGTGTTGGTATTTTATCGCACTGCTGTAGTCTGTGATGGCCAGGAGATTCAAACTCATACTTTTGTATGTATTTCCTCTAAAATTGTAAGCCGCTGCAAAACTAGGATCAGCCAAAATAGCTTTATGCAAATATTGTAGTATTTGTTGTTTATTCTCACCCGTAGCTCTAGACTCTTGTAGTTTTTTGGCTTGTGCATAGTAAATTTTAGCATTTGGGAGATTTTTGGCTGTGGATAGTTTTTGTTTCGCTAGGTCGATTTTTTGTAAAAGCTTCTTGTTACTTGGGTAACCATGTTCTAATGCTTTGTGCCAGAAGTATATCGCTTTTTTATAATTCAGTAAGCCATGGTAACAATTTCCCATTATGAATAATTTTTGAATGTAACTGTTGTTTTTATTTGCGGCATGGTTGTCATTTTCGTTAGACAAGTTCAATAAAAACTCCAGTGCAAAATCGTATTTTTTTTGATGCAAGTGAATATTGGCCATGGCGTAGTATATATTTGGTGATTTTGGGTGGTGCTTTAGGGCCATTTGTAAGTGTAGTATTGCTTTGTTGTATTTTTTTTCTAGGGCATAGATATTTGCTTTATGGCAGTGATAAATATCTTTGTCTTCTAGCTCAATTGCGCTGTTTAAACTGGTGTGTGCCGCTGAATACTGTTTTAAGCGTTTATATTTTTTTGCATTTATGAAGTGTGCATCCGCAGATGTTGTTTTGTTTGCTGTGGGCTTTGGGACGGTATTTTTAGCGTGGTTTTTTACCTTAGCAAAGTTTTTCACATTTTCGGTTTGGTTACTCGTTGGATTTTGGGTTACTTCGCTATCGTTTTTAAGATTTTCGTATGCTGTGTATAGATAAAATGATACTGCGCCCATGAGTACGACTAGCAAAATGAGCGAACCGGTTACCATATTATGTGTACTACGTTGTGCTTCTTGTTTTTTTTCAATGCGCGATGCTTTGCGTCTATTTTGAAAACGCTGCAACGCTTTGGCGAGTTCTTCGCAACTTTGGAAGCGCTCTTTAGGGTCTTTTTCCAAACATTTTAGGCATATTTTTTCAAGCTCTGGCGTCAGCTTAGGATTGATTTCTCGCAGAGGAGTAGGTTTTTCGCTCACGACTTGATAAAGTAAACTGGTTGGCGAGTCAGACTCAAACAGTCTTGTATGAGTTAAAGCTTCATACATCGTCGCGCCAATTGCATAGATATCGGTTACTGAATTTGTGTTACCACTGATTTGTTCTGGAGCCATATAGCGTGGCGTTCCGATAATCTCTCCTTGTATGGATAGATTGCTGTCGAAATTGGTAAACTTCGCCAAACCTAAGTCCATCAATTTAGGTTCACCTTTGTTACTAATCATGATATTCGCGGGTTTAATATCGCGGTGAATGATGTTTTGCTTATGCATTTCCTGTAAGCAATTACAAATTTTTATCATAGTTGTTACAACAGCGCGTGGTTTGGTTTTTTTTGCTTTAATGAGGTCTTCTAGCGTGTCACCTTCTATATATTCCATGACAAAATATGGTTGTGGTTTGCGGCCCAAATCATAGATTCTTATCAAATGAGGGTGATTTAACTGTGCCATTGCAGTCGACTCTATCGTGAAGCGTTCTATTTTTTTTGGTTCTATTTCGATCATAATCTTAAGAGCAACATCACGGCTAAGTTGTGGATCATGAGCTTTGTAAACAATGCCCATGCCTCCTCTCCCCAATTCTTTCTCTATAATATACTTGTGGAATTTTTTTGGTATTGTCATCGCATTGTTCTCGAATTGTCTGGTAAAAAACAAAAGTTCGTAGCATTAGATTTTTAATACTACGAACTTTAGGTGTAAAATGTTTGATCATCTACTTTTTTAGAGCAGAAATGGCTTTTGTTGCACTATTCTGTACACTCAGTAGGTCGTCATTTTCCGCCACTTTGATAAGAGCAGGTATTGCTTTATTAGAGCCTAGTTCCTCCAGAAGAGAGATTGCTGTACTGCGGATACGATGGTCTGGGTCGTCTAGTAACTGAATGAGACTGTTGAGTACCAACGTTTTTTTGCCTTTTTCTTTAGCAAAAAGAGCGCGGATCGCGGTTGTGCGGCAGCTTACCGGTTTTCCTGGTTTTACCCATTTTCGTAGAATTTTTAGGCCTTCTTCTTTGTCGACGTCAGCGACGATATTTAATGCCGCACGGCGAATGACGTCCAAATGTGAATCCATTTTTAGTGCTTCGTATACCAAATCCATCATGTCGTCGAGATCAATGTCAGACCCATCGCGTTTTGCGTACTTGGCGAGTGCTTTTAGGGCGTTGGCTTGTACACTGTACGACATGTCACTGCGAAATTTGGTTTTTAATACCGCAACGGCCTTGCGATTGAAGCGATTTTTGAGAAGCGCACTGACAATGCTGGCACGTACGCGTGCGTCCTTATCTTGGTGTGCTGCGAGAAGTGCATCGGCGGCTAGTTTGCTGTGAATGTTCCCAAGTAAACCGGCGATACGAGAGCGAACACCATAGAAAGAATCTTGTTTTAGTGCTTGCCCTAAAGCAAGTATGGCTTCTGTGCTGGGGTATTTTGCCAACGCTTTGGCGGCGCGAAGTCTTCCGTATAAATCACTATCGTTTTGTAGTTGATGAATCCACTGTGGTTGCGATTGTTGCATATCGAGTTTCTTCAACACTGTACCATCTTTGTCAAAAGCGACAAAATGTGGTTGTTCTTTACTTGGTAAGTAAATACGTTGTTCACGACCTTCCAGTTCTACATGGTAGACAGTATTTCCCGATTTTGTAGCTACTTCGATGGGAACTATGACGCGAAAAGGTTTCCACTTTTGTGTTTGTTTTACATGAATTGCTACCATATGATGCGCGGCATCCCATTTCCAACTTACTTCAAATTTAGGATGTCCAATGCCGTAGACCCACTGTTCAAAGAACCAATCGAGGTTTTTTCCGAGGGTGTCTTCAAACGCGTTTTGCAAATCGATGGTTGTGACAGCTTTCCCTTTGTGACGACGCAAATACAGCTGTGTGGCGCGTATGAAGTTGTCGTGTCCATAACTGTTTCTCAGCATATGTAAAATCCATGCACCTTTGGCGTATGCATGGGAATCAAATACATCATCGCGATGTTCAAAATTTTTCCACACTACGGGGTGAAAGTCCGAACCCATGTACCAGTCGTATTCTCCCAAAAGTTCTTCTTTTGCTTGGTCTTTGCCCAAGTCATGTTCTAACCACAACACTGTATAGTAGGTGGCAAAACCTTCATTGAGCCAAATTTGTGACCAATCGCGGCAGGTGAGCAAATCTCCCCACCATTGATGGGCAAGTTCATGAGCAACAAGCGACTCGCTACTCCAGTTGAGATGGGCGCGTTCATCGTGAATCGTATTTTGTGTGTAGGTCGAGGCGGAGATGTTTTCCATCCCGCCAAAGGTGAATTCTTCCACAGCTGTTTGCGCATACTTTTCATACGCGTATTTTTCTCCGGTGATTTCAGAGAAAAAAGTCATCATCTTAGGCGTTTTGCCAAAAGAACGCAGTGCATTGGGAGCATCCTTTTTTTGTACATAGTACTGTAACGAAATATCTTCAAAGTTATCTTGAAGTTCGACGAACTCTCCAATTACCAGGCTCACAAGATAAGAAACATGTGGTACGCTCATTTTCCAGTGAAACTTGCGCCATCCGTCTTTTTCTTCGATGACTTTTTGTAACTTTCCATTGGAAATGGCAATATAAGGTTTACGTACACTTACTTTCGTTTCGCTCGTACACAACTGATTCGGAAAATCGTAACACGGAAACCAGTAGTGTGTTTCTTCGGCCTCTCCTTGTGTCCAAACTTGATATGGCTTATTGGGATAGTGTTTGTTTGGTTGAACAAAATATGTCCCGCGTTTAGGAAAAGCACTGTAAGAAATAGTAAAGGTGATGGGCTGCGCGCGGTTGTATTTCTTACCGAAGTCAATGGTTAATTTTCGACCGCTATGTGTAAATTTAAGGTTGTAGCCTTCGGAAATGATCTTTTTTATTTGCATATCTCCGGCGTCGAGAATTGTTTTTTCCACATCATCCCAAAGTGGGAAAACTGTAAAAGTTACGTCTCCCCATACTTTTTTTTGTTTTTGATCTATGCGAATGTCTAAAGTGTAATGCTGTATGTTTACTGTTTGTTGTGAGGGATGCCATACCTGGGCAACAAGGGGCATTATAAGTATACCTAGTACCATTAAGATTTTCATGAAGATTCCTTTATGTATTTTGGCGTAAGTGTAAAGAGCATTCAATACTGCCGGCTTTACACGATTTCGCTGTAACCGTGATGTTGTCATCGTCAGCAATGCGCACAATCCATTCTATTTTTTTGCGATTATCGGTGGGAGAGTGGTAGTATGTCATGCTGTTCTTGTTCGAGCGACCTTCTAGTTGGCCAATATCAACGCGTTTTTTGCCGGAGATGAGTTGGGCACCCGCGGGTAGAGTAAGGTCCACGTATATTGGTTTTACGATTTGCATATTTTTCGCTTGGTGCGAAACGTATGTACTAAAATAGCCGCTATTGTGCAAGATAACTTCTATCTTATAGAGATGGTCATCCAGAGGGGTCACCGTTTGCTGATAAAATTCTAACTTTGGTGCAAGGGAGGCCATTTGCATGACACAATCAAAGTGCGGGCGCAATTCATCTTCTAGTAGATGCTGTGGAGGGTTGCGCCATGAAAATAGGTGTTCTAAACCACCAATTTCGACTTTGCCTAGTTGCGGATGATCAAATTCCCTCCATTCAGCAAGAGTGTGTGGTGCATTATCAAGGACAAATTGTAAAATTTTATTATCGTCCGTAGTCGGATGTTTACGAAACCAGCCAATAAAGTTTTTTTGGTCATTTTTTTCGGATATTCCTGCTGCTGTTGGTAGGTCCCATAACTCTACAGTAAATGTAAATATTCCGCGATGTTCATATGCCCAGTCATCAAACGCACCAGAAATGATTTCTTTCGGGTGATATTTGAAGTCATGGTAGCCTGAAACGGTGGGATACTGGGTGGTATTGCGCGCAATTTCTTCTAAATCTTCAAACATCCATAAGTCAGAAGTATGCATTTCACTGTCGGGTCGATCACTATAAGCGCGAATAAAAACGCGACTGTATGTATGGTATGTGATCGCGGCAAATATGTTTGGATGCTTTGCAATAAAGCGTATGACATTTTGCACTTCGATTTCCGATCCACCAAAATCTCCGGCCCCTTGCTGTTCTCCCTCAGGGCGCCATTTTATCGGGAAATTGCGATTGAAATCGAGTTGGTGCGGAAATATTTGCGGAATGGTTTCCCCGTCGTATTCTGGGACGAGTCCTTCGGCAAATAAGCGGTAAAAAGGACCTTCACTCTCACGATCTGTAGGAGCACGTTTTATCATAAATCTCGAATCTAATGGCGAAATTTTCCAGTCTCCTGTTGGATCTTCAATACGCATTTGTAGAATGCGTCCATCACCATCTATATCTTCTACATACAGGTAGTTACCATCTTCGCCGTATTTACGTACTCCCGAACGATAAAAGGCGGGTTTTGCTGCCAGTGCGCGCATCATTCCATCTGGATTGATGCATGGCAGGCAGTAAAATGTATTGTTGTCAATGAGCTCTGTAAGAAATGAATCACTGCCGTATTCCATACTGCAACGATGTATGAAGTACAAAACCATTGCGGAAGACGTTATTTCGATAGAATGAATATTTCCATCTAGCCAGAAAGCCGGTTTTTCTCGATGAGCGCCTGTATTTTTATTGGTGATGACAACTAGAGGTACGCTATATCCTTCGTGTGATTTTCCAATTTCGATAATTTCCAATATTTGCGGGTTTTGTTGTGCGAGCCATTTGATGCGCGCGACAATTTCCTCAAAATTGTAATAGGTGTCAAACTGTATTTCCAATTAAAATCCTCCACCATTGTTTCTTTGCAAACCCAAAGTTATATCCAATGTCTGTGTTTTCCCATCGCGCAGTACTTTTATTTTGACTTTTTCTCCTGGTCGGTAGCGATTGAGAACTAAATAAAATGATTTTTTGTTACGCAGTTTGAATTTGTTTATTTCTAGTAAAACGTCTCCACGTTTTAACCCTCCACGATCGGCGAGCATGCCTTCTTGTACCTTAAGTATTTTTAATTCGTTATTATCTTTTTTTATTTGCGTAACACTGGGGGTTTTCTTTAACTCCACGCCAAATGCTTTACTATTTTCTTCGATAGTAATCACTAAAACTTTTTCCACTCCATCGCGAATAACGGTTAATTCGACAAGGGCACCTTTATTGCGTGGGGAAGCGTATAGTGAAAACAATACATTGAGATAATTGGGAAAGCGTTGTATCAAACGCGGTGTGATCTGTTTACCTGCAAATGATACAATAATATCGTCTGCCAATACACCGGCTTTTGCTGCAGGAGTGTCAGGTTGGACATTGGCGACCAATAACGTTTTGGCTTGTTTCCTCGCAAAAACTTGGGAGGGGTAAAAGGTCACTTCTAACTGCGCACGCCCACGTATACGATAAACGTCGAGCATGGCGCGGTAGGTTTTCTGTTCCTCTTTACGCAGTACCGTAAATTTTAAAGATGTGTAAGAAGGATAACTACGCACCAAACCAATCAAACGCGATACTGTTTTGATGGGTTTATCGTTGATATGCGTAATTAAATCTCCCTTGCGTATTCCGGCAACATATAGACCACTGGTTCTCGTTGCGTGTAGAACAAAAGGTTTCTTTTCCTCATCACTTATTCGTGGAAAGCGTACCCCGGTTAGATGACCGTGATATACAAAACCACCTTTTGCCGCCTTTAGATGTGGCAAAAAGGCTCTAATTTGGTTGCTGGAAACGGCGTAGCCAATGCCGCTACTAACGCGTATTTGAAAACGATTGTCTATTTGTCCATTGATTCCCACTAGTTTGCCATCCATGGTGATGAGCGGTCCTCCAGAATTTCCGGGATTTAGTGGGGCATCGGTCATAATCGCGTCGGTGTAGTTAAAGTGAAAACGGTGCAAGGCGGAAATGATACCTACTGTCACGGTGGGCTTTTCGTCTAAGTTGCCCATTCCAAAAGGATTGCCTATGGCAATGACTTGTTGTCCCGTTTTTAGAATATCGGAATCTCCTAGCTCGATAAAGGGAAGTCCCTTCGCATCGCGTATTTTAAGAAGACTAATATCTCCATAAGGGTCTGTTCCGACTAAATCGGCATAATGCATTGTGCCATCAGCTGTGCGAATACGCCACGTGGCCGCATCACCTGCGACGTGATCATTGGTAATCACATAGCCATCTTCGCTAATAACGACTCCTGAGCCGCTTGCATCTACAAAGACATATGATTGTAGTGCTTTGTTGATTACTTTTTGTAATTGTGAATGTTGTTTTTGTTGTGGTTGAGGTTGTTGTGGACTTGTGTCTTGAGCGTAACAAGTGATCACAAACAACGACAACACCAGCATCGCAAATTTTACCATGGTCTTTTTCCTAGCGTAGCAGTCAATTTCTTTTTCTTATTTTCGCGAATCACTTCAAATTCAATTTTTTGGCCTATTTTTTTTGAGGTAATTAAGCGCACCAAATCCGCCCATTCGCCTACCGATACTTCATCAAGAGAAATTAGTATATCGCCTGGCAATACTCCCGCTTTATGAGCCGCAGAATTGGCAGTTACCGTAGAGATAAGTGCACCTTGTGGAACTTTTTTATCTTGCCAAAAGCTGACACCCAAAAACGGTAGCGATGGATTTTGGGTGGCACTGCCTTTTTTCAGTTGTGGTAAAATACTTTTGATAGTATCAATGCCCGTAAACATAGAGACACCAGAGTTTAGCCCCCAAACAGCGTTAGGGTAAACGTGTGTTGCGATTCCCAATAGTTTGCCTTCCTTGTTGATTACTGGTCCACCGCTATTTGCATAATTGATGAAAGCTTGGGTTTGATAAACCTGAACTAGGTTTAAATTACGCTGTAAAGTACTTACGATACCAATATCACAGGTAATACTAAAACTAGATTGTAACTTACCACATACCCCAATCCATTCTCCAATACGCAATTCTTTGTCGGAGCCAAAAGAAAAATACTGTGTACATTTTATAGGCGTTTCAGGACGCAGAAGGGCGATATCATACGGTTTGTGTATCGAGACAATTTTGGCTTCTACTTTATCTTTTGCGGTATGTACGATAATTTTTTCGACCTGGCCTTCGCCTTGATCGCTAGTCACTTGATAAGCACTTGCAAGTATATATTCTCCATTTTCAATAACAGTCGCTGTTGCCCAACTTTGTGGACGTTGCATAATAATCGCTTTGCGGTTTCTTTGTCTCTGCGCGTTTTGTTGTCCTGTTTTGCGAACAACTTGTAGAGATACGATTGTTTCTGCGTATGTAAGACCTTTTTGCGCTATTTGGCGTTTTTCATTTGTTTGGTCAGGTTCATAGGGCTGTAGTGTAAAGGAGCTGAGTTCCATAAGGTTTTCTAGCATGAGGTGAACGGGAATTGCCGTACCCATTCTCCGTTCTTTCTGCATGGCTAGGGACAATATTCCTAATAGTTCCCCGCGATGATTTGTAAGAGGTCCGCCGTCTGAGCCGGGATTGAGAGCGGCATTTGTCTCGATCACCAAGTTGTTGTACTGCGATTCTTCTTCCACATTGTTTGTGACGCGGTATACTCCCGATACGGTACCATGAGAAGCCGCTACTTGGGTATCGTTTTCAATGGAATGGAAAGGATTTCCAAAAGTATAGACGCTATCCCCAATACTTGCCTTTGCCGAATCTGCTAGGGGAATGTAAGGAAAGTTGGTTCCATCGGCCTTGAGCACCGTCATTTCAAATTCAGGATATATATCCACGCAAGAAGCGGATACAATACGCCCATCTGCCAAATACAATGTAACGCTATACGGAATTTTTGGCACAACCGTAAGATTTGTGAGTAGTAAACCGTCTGCGGAAATGAAAACACCTGTTCCATAATAATTGAGTATATTGGGACGACTTCCTTCTTGTTTATCCACCAATACACAGTTTATACCGACAACAGCAGGGGAAACTTTTGCCGCCACTTCCTCATGTGTTAAATGCTGTGCGGTAATGCTTGTGAGTAAGAGTACACACAAGAAAACCAATATATATCGTTGCATATAAAACCTTTCAAAGTAACCGTAATCATCATTGTAGTCGTGATCGTCACCGGAATCGTCACGGTCATGAAATTTTTCGCATAATTTTTCTATTGTAATCTAACCCAAAAACCAACATATTTTTATTAACATTTTAGCACATCTACCATAGCAGATCAACTTTACCATTGCGTACCAAATAAATCTATGCTATATATTTAAGTTATTGTAAAAGTAATTTATCTGGGGCTTATGTTTTTATCCTAAAAAAACACTAAAATTTTAGATGTTGAGATTTTTCTCATGAAAAAATCAATTTTTGAAAACAAAAAAAATTTATGGATATCTCTGGGCATTTTCGGAGTTATGGTGTTGTTTGTGTTGCCCATTGTCTTTGATGTTGAATCAAAGTCGGCGCAGCAAAAACAAAGTAGTCTGTGCTACATCAATTTGCAGAGACTAGGAACGTGCTTGTTACAATATGAACAAAAGCACGGTAAATTCCCTCAAGCGTTATCAACACTTGTGAAAGAGAAATATATTTCTCCTGAATTTGCAAAATCTCCACTAGATGGCTCTGAGTATGTCTATTTAAACAATGTAAACAAACATGCTCCATTTAATGTGCCTCTCATTGCCGAAAGTATCGCTTCACATGTTACACCACGCAATGAAAGATATGGCATGGTACTTCTCGGAGATTTTTCCGTTGTCCGTGTTGGTGAGCGTTATTTAAATCTGTATGTGAATTTGATCAAGAAATTACGAAAAGTAGCGGTGATAAACGATGGAAAATTGTTATTGGAAAAATTAAATTCTGAGTTAGTGTATCGCACAGATAATGAGACCATTAATCTTTTATTGGCAAAACTTGGTCAACTAAAATATCAACCAGCCATCCCTACAATAAAGAGGTGTCAAAACTATTACAATCCTGCAAATACCGAAATGCGTTCACTGGCGCGTTCCATAGCTTTTCAAGCAAATTATACGCTATTTCAATTGGCCGCAAACTATGACGACAAGTTTATGGCAAAGTTTCTAAAGAGTGACAATTATTTTCATCGTAAAAAAGCATGGCGTGTACTAAACGCTAAGAAGGCTGTACCTGTGAATACTGCCATATCTCCTCGTCATGCTGAAGTATACTATAATCAACGAGTACGAAAAAAATAGGGAACACATGGACTACGAAGCTTTTCACTGTAGGATAGACATTATCCGCAATGTACCTGACACACTTCGCAATCGTGATGCTTTTGTAAGTACGTTTGAAAAATTTTTCACACGAACTCCTACATCTTTTATTTCCGTTGGAAGCGCAAGCAAATCTTCGATTATTATCGACCACATTGATCCAGTACATTGCTCTTTTAATTTTCAACAAGACTCACTATTCATAAAAACAATGGCGGAAACAACCGTTGTGCATAACGACAAAGAGATTATTCTCAAAAAAGATGATTTGTTTACACTACCATTTAATCCAAACGAGCTTATTGATTTTTACACTCTGTTGGAATGGAAAATAATCATTCATCCTTACGTAGAAATTTCCGGTATCGTTACTCTCGAAGAAGCGGTGGAAAAAGAAAGTGTTGAAAACTACCTGAATGCAAAATACGATGATGTGAAAAAGCTTGAAGAGAACAACCGCTATTTGATTTATCGAATCGGAAGTGACCGTGTGGCAAAAATTCTTCATCCCTACCACAATAAAAATAAACTCAATGTTGATCATTTTTTCCAGGCAGCCAAGCAAATTAGTGATATCCAAAATGAGCTTTTGTGTGAAGTGAAAGCGGCTTATTCTGATTTGCCACACGTTGTTTTAGACTTTTTTGCCGGAGACACTCTAGCCAATTATTTAGCGAAAAAAGGCCGCACCGGCTACCGTGAGGCATTTCTCGTGACAAAAAAAATTGCGGAGTTTTTAAAAGTCACTAGAGAACGAAATTATGTATGCAAAACATTGTCCTTAAATAATATTTTATGCGCCGGTAGTAAAAAAATCAAGTTCACGGGTTTTAACACCGAAGGACTAAGTATTGCGGAAGATAGTTTGGATATTTTTTACATGAGTCCCGAATTTATTCGCGACGAAGAAGTTTCTTTTCCGTGCGATATTTTTTCTTTGGGGGTCATCACATACCGATTGATTAGCGGTAAATTTCCGTTTAGTGATGTTCAGGAGTATAAAAATTACATTGCCCAAGGAAAATCATTATCAAAAGCAGATTTGGAACGAAGCTCCAGTTATATTACGCCACAAATTGCCAGCTTTTTAGAATTAATGCTTGCGTTTGATCCTGGAAGAAGACCAACGCCTAGTGGAGTACTTGACTGGTTAAAAGATATTTACGATATAAAATTGTGGCACTACGTTCTTAATATGCATGAAGAGAATGTGTTTTTTGGTTTACAAGTTATTTCGTCGGTAAAGCCCATTCGAGGTGAAATTTGTGTTATACAGAATAATAAAACCTCCATCATTGGGCGTTCGGCGGATATCAATATACCAGGAGACTTTCGCATTTCCCGTCAGCATACGAAAATTACTTTGGACAATGGCGTTTGTATTCTCGAAGATTTAGGAAGTAGTAACGGAACAAAAATAGACGGAGAAAAGATCAGCGAACGCAAAATTGAAAACGGTACTTCGTTTCTCATTGGTGAAACCGTTTTGTGCTTTTGGGATTTTCAAAAATTGCGTGACCAACGTTTGTAAAGACTTATGTGATGGACGAATTCTTCGCAATAAATCTTTGATATGCATAAAAGGCTGTAATTGCCAAACTATGTGATATTTTTCCTGTGGATATCCATTCTTCTACCAATGAAGGCACCGCTAACATCGGTTTTGTGTCCTCATGCAAGTCATTATTTATCTCTGCAATTTTTTCCACATCTCTTGCTAGAAAATTATAGCAACGATTGCTTTGAATCGCAGGGTTGGGGTGAACCCAACCTAAAGAGATCCATTCACCATTTCCATAACCTGTTTCCTCCAACAATTCGCGTTTTGCTCCGGCAAGCGGATCAGCATCTTTTTTATCAATGGCACCTGCAGGTAATTCGATCGTATCATGATTTACACCATAACGGTATTGCTTAACAAGAATAATTTCTCCTGAAGATGTTACGGGAATTATGTTTACCCAATCTGGACACTGAATGCAGTAGTATTTGTGATCATCTCCAAATGGCTTAGAGGATGTGATCGTAAAAATGGGGGTTTTTAGTTCGTCCATAAAATCTCTTATCTTAGTAATGTAGCGCGATCCATTAATTCATCACATGCTTTTTGATTGCCTAAAGCTTTTTCGATACGTGCATGTAAAATTAAATAACGCTTGGTCCAAGGTCGATTTTCCTGAGCTTGTGCAACAGCTTGCTTTGCTTCTTTTAGCTCTCCGCCGTGTAAATGAATTTTCGCTTTCCAATACAAATAGGAGGGATTGTCATCCATACCCTTTATCGATAGCAACGTACGACGACTTTCCGCGAATCGTTTACATATATATTCTACGACAGCGCGCTCTAGTAGACAACGATTACTGGAGCTTAATTCGGTTGCTTTACGTACACATAGAAGAAATATATCTCTTGTCGATGCTTTTGCTGTGGATATTTGGGTTTCTAGATTGTGTAAGTACGTATCGTAGAATTCATTATTGACTTCGTGAAATATTGAAGATTTTAATTCAGATGTATGATAATAGTCTTGGTACAGGCGATAAGAGTAACCGAATGCAGCACCTTCTTGTATTCGCGTATTGTATGTCTTAATTTGTTGATGAAGTTCTTGGAGTTTTTTCAATTGCGGCTTTTTGTCCAAAAGGAAAACGTTTATTGCCGAAGCTGCAGCAACAACTCGTATATCTTCGCGACTATCTTCTTTAATATATTTCTGTAAATACGGCATCATTCTCATGCCACTTTGTGCCATTCCAAAAGCGGCGGCTAAGCGATCATCGTCGTTTTTTAAATTCACTTGCGAGATTGTGTACGGCGCTGATTTCCCGTCATTTGCGCGCATCAAATAGGTTATTATGATAAAACGAATTCGTGGGTCAGGGTCCTTTAACATTTTTGTGGCAAAAGATAGCACTTTGAAAATGGGTACTTTCGTGGCGTTTTGTGCGGTTTCAAAATAAGAAAAAGGTGCCAGTCGCATTGCGATTTCTTCATCGGGGTTTTCGGTAATTTGTAAAATAGTCATTATATCTCCGCGTTTGGCAAGAGTGGAAATTGCCTGTGCACGAACATCTTTGTTTTTGTCACGCAGTTTTGTACGAACTTTATCGACAATTTGATCCGAAGAAATGTCTGCCATTTTAGCAACAGCGAGTTTACGTAGTACGGGATCTTTGTGATCAGAGAATGCAAATAGTTGCGGCAAATATTTTTTGACGATTTCCCTCTGCCATTTCGTGGAATGATTTTTTAGATTCCAAAATACATCGAGGGCAAATCTTTGTACTTTCTTTTGCGGTGACTGTATGTATTCCTTCAATATCGGTAGAGGTGTTTGATTTCCACTATTCCATAGTTTTTGCGCAGCATGTAAGCTAATTTTGACATCGGAATTTTTGAGCAGTTTATCGAGGGTACTTTCAGATAAGGGAGTATGCTCTATGCATTTTATTACCAAAAACGATGGCATATTTTTTAGGTCTTGGTACGAAATGTTTGGGCTGGCAGCTAGCTCTGATTTTGCGAGGATTACCTTGCAAATTAGGGCCGCGGACATTGTGGAGCTGTTCACACCTTCTTGTAAAATACGCACGGCCTCTCTTAATTTAAGTGAGACAAGCGTTTCCGCGGCATAAAAACGAACTAATATGTTCTTGTCTTCATTGTGCAATAAATATTTGAGAACGTCTATTGCATAGTCGCGACTTTTATAAAGTTCAAGTAGAGCGGCACTATCTTGTGCAATGAAATAACGCACGATTTTTTGTTTGATCTCCACTTCTTTATCTGCGAAATATCGTTCGCGCAATTTTTCATATATTTGTTGCAAATAAAGACGGGTTTTCTTCCCAAAACGTTCATTTTGAGCATATCTCAAGACAAGTTGTTGTACTTCAACTAGGCCATACAACCCTTGTAGACCATTGCTGGCGATTTGCATAACATCACTCGAAGCATTCTTGGTAATGGTTTGTACAAAGCTTTCCGCTAATTTTAGTTTGGCATCATCAAATTTTTGCTGTGCAGGTAAAGTGGCGTTGAGGAAATCAGTTGCAAGTTGATTTTTTTCCTGTTCAAACAAATTGAGATTTATGCGATTATAGATATTGAGTAATTTTCCTTTGAGCGTGTTTTGCATGGTGAATTTTTTAAATGGATCTTTCTCTGTATAGGCACATTCGTAGATATGAGAAATTAAATCAATATTTGTGCTTTTTAGCTCTATACATTTTAGAAAGTCGTAGTTGGCCCGTGACCATTTTTGTAACGCGCGGTACACTAAGCCACGCTTCATGTAAAATTCGATTTTCCATGGTTGTAAGTCGATGCACACCGAATAGTATTTTAGTGCTTGTTCATAATTTTTTAATTTTTGGTAAACTTCTGCGAGTAAGAAATGAATATTTGGGTCTGTTGGTTTGACTTTTATGGCCTTTAACAAGTAATTTCGGGCAGCAGTGAATTTTTTTCTGTTATACAGTATTTTTGCCGAAAAATAAAAAATGTCAACTTGTTGATCTAATGTTAAATTTTTTTGGGCAGATTTGAGTAGTTGTTTTAGTATGGCCGTTGCTTGGCGGTATTTTTTTAAGTGAAATAGCGAGATGCCGCGATAGTAATTTATATGTGGAGATGACTCACTGGGCAATGCTTGTAACGCCGCAGCATAATCTTTTTTGTAAAAATATGCCTGTGCTACGCTTTGTTTTGTTTCGTTGTTTTTATAATCTTGGGGCATACTTTTGTATAGGGAGATTGCTTGTTGAAACTTTGCGGTTTCGACTTGTAACTGTAGTACTTTTTGATAAATGTCCGCTTGCTGTTTTTTTTCTAACAAGTATTTGTAACTACGTAGGGCATCCTCTTTTTGCCCAAGATCAAATAACCACTGGGCCTGCAATGCATAATTTTCTAATGATGGATTAAGAGAAATCGCGTGAGTGATGTCATTTACTGCCGATGTCATCTGTTCGCGAATTTGGTATATTTGTGCACGTTCGCGATATGCTGTTTCGCAGTGTGGATAACGACTAATAATTCCGTTTAGAACGACCAATGCCCCCGTCCAGTTTTGTTGTTGTTTGTGCTGGCGAAGCTTCTGTAAACCTTGCTTGATATTGGCGTTTTCGATTTTTGTGGCTAGGGCAATATCTCTTGCAAAGAAAGCATCTTTGCGCAATTTTTGATACACTTTCGCGCGTAAACGGTAATATTCACTATTTTGCTTGTTGAGGTCTATGGCTTTGTTTAAGTGGGGAAGTACCGCTAAATACTTTTTGGTGGTAAATAGAAAACGACTATAGGCATAGAGAATTTCGGTGTTATTTTCAGATAACTGTAGAGCTTGCTCAAAGAATTTTTGCGCCGTGGTCTTATTATTAAACCATTCGTACTGGATATGTGCCTTTGCAGCCAAAACAAAGGCGCTTTTTTCACTAGAAAGTGGCTGAACGCGCGCTATGGCCTTTTGATATTGATTTTGTTGAATAAAGTCAAGGACATCATAGTATACCTGTTGGTGTTTCTGTAGTAGGGAATGATAACTGTGACTACTGTATGCCCATATGGATAAGGCGATAATAACGCTAATCGAAACAACGGCAATGCGTGAAATGAGTTTATTGTATTGCGCCCACCAATAACGCCAAGAAATTTTTAGACGTTCTTCGTTTTTCATCGCTTTTTTCGCACGAAAGTTTTTTAGGGCTTCGGCAAAAGCATGTGCAGTTTGGTAGCGTTCATCGCTATTTTTGGCAATGGCTTTTAAACATATATAATTTAAGTTGCTGGAAATCGATGGATTTAATTTTTTGGGGGGAGTTGGCAAATCACGAAGTATTTTACGGTATAAACTGGGAAGTTCTCCTGCGGTAAACGGAAATTCACCACTGAGCACTTTGTATAAGATAATTCCCATGCTGTATATATCTGTACGGTGATCGATGGCCCTTCTGCTACCTTTTACTTGTTCAGGAGATAAGTAAAAAGGTGTACCAATGACAGCACCCGTTTGTGTTAAGGATGATTTTTTATTTTGATGCTTTGCGAGCCCAAAATCCGCAAGATAGGGCTCGAAATTTTTATCGAGCATTATATTGGCTGGTTTAATATCGCGATGAACCACCCCTTTTTCGTGGGCGTAGTGTAGTGCGCGTGAAATCTTTTCGATAATTTGCAAGCACACATTCATATCGAAATTTTCTTGGTCGATAAAATGTTGGAAATCAGTACCATCAATAAATTGCATGGTAAAATATGGCATGTTGTTTTCTTGTCCGAATTCGTAGATGGGTATAATATTTGGATGATGTAATGTGGAAACCGTTTCTGCCTCTTTGTAAAAGCGCTTGACTTGTACGATGTCACTTCCCACAGTCGGTAGGAGCGTTTTTAGCACAAGAGTGCGTTTTATGTCTGGCTGCTCCACTAAATACACAACACCCATACCACCACGTCCCAGCTCTTTAATAATATTGTATTTGCCAAATTTTTTGGTGGTAATAACTTGTTGCTTATTGGAAACTGCAGCGTTGGTGTTCATTGCACGGATCACTTCAACGAGATTGTGTGCCGAAATAACTTTCTGTTGAACGAGTGCCTGTCCTAGATTAATGCCTGTTTGATTACATTTATTTAAGAAGCTACTCAGCATTTGCTCATTGATAATACCTTGTTGGCGGATGGTTTGTGCAAGCTTTTTATTGTATGTGGTTGTTTGCATTAATGTTTCTTCGTTCATGAGCGATCACTCTTCGGGAGTTGTCCTTCAATACTGAGGGTAAAGTCACGACCTTGTTTTCTAGTATTCTCTTTGATCGTTGCGGTAACTTGTTTTGCTTCGGATAGCAGTTCTTGGTTTACGTGTAGCGGAGCTGTTTGTGAAATTTGACTATAAAAATGGATCACTTTCTCGCTATACTGATACGCCTTTTCTTGGTCCCCAAGTGTTAAGTACAATTGAGAAATTTTATTGCGTAGGCGCATTTCTTCTTGTTCGAAGTTACTTTCTTGGCAATATTTTAACGCCTGTAATAACGCATCTAAAGATTGTTGAAGTTGTCGTTTCTTTTGATAGGCATTTGCTAGTCGCAAAAAACTCTCGATGAGACTTTGTGTGTCATTCATCTCTTTACGAATTTCTATATTTTCCGCGTAGAAGAAAATAGCGTCTTCATATGTCTCAAAATTCATATGGTAGTCACCCAAAGCCAGAAGCGATTGACTCAAACCTTCTTGGCATTGGACCATCTCATCGTAAACGATGTGTTTATTACGTGGAGAAACGTAATTTTTCAAATTTTGATATATTTGGCATGCCTCACGAAGATTGTCCACCGATTTTTCATAGGAACTACTCTCTACGAGTCCCTGTTTTGATTTTGTTCTTGCTAGATATATAAATGCATTGAATAGTGATTCTTGGTTTTCTAGACTTTTTTCCACGGAGGTCATGTTCTGTACCTTAGCGTAGTATTTTTCACACGTACTAAACAGTAAATCTTT
This sequence comes from Candidatus Uabimicrobium amorphum, assembly GCF_009002475.1. Lineage (GTDB taxonomy): Bacteria > Planctomycetota > Uabimicrobiia > Uabimicrobiales > Uabimicrobiaceae > Uabimicrobium > Uabimicrobium amorphum. Next base: position 3,710,198 of record NZ_AP019860.1, on the reverse strand, counting down.
GTAAGTACGGATCATATCTTCCCTGTGTGTTTTTTCAAAAAGAGAAATAAGTTGCATGTATACATCGATGAGTTTAGAACTGTGTTCCGTTTGTGTGTATAAGTCTTCTAGCAAAACTAAGAGTTCTGTAATGTCTATAATGGCATGTTGTTTGTGATCATTGGTGATTTGTAGAGCTTCTTCGGCATAAGAAATTGCCGCGGGGAAATCGCGTTTGTGCGCACAAAGTTTGCTAATGTGATATAAATCTAAAACGATAAAAGGTTTGAACCCATAACGACGGTCTAGATCTAACATCGATAAGTTGTAATGCAACGCCCCTTCTATGTCTTGGTTTTTTATGTATACATCATTCATGCTTTGCAGCACTTCGCCAATAAGCACCTTGTCGTTTATTTCGCGTGAAATCGTAAAAGCTTCGTGTAGGTTTTCTAGGGCACTTTTTACATTTCCCATAGCCCCATAAACCTGTGCAATGTAAAGTAACGTTTGCGCCAATTGTTGTTTTTGTTGTTGTTTACGATGCTCTTTTTCCAGCAATGTAAAATTTTCGAGTGCTTTATCGTACTCGTTCAGGGATAAAAATGTGTGGGCCATGCGTTGCGTTTTTTCGAAATCAATTTCTTCTAAAAACGCTGTTTGCTTTTCACCATGTTCTAGTTGAGAAATATTCTCTTGAACTTGAAGAACTTTATCTTTTTCACCTAACGCAGTATAACGGTCTGCTAAGTTACGCAATAAGTCGATGGTAAATTCTTTGTCTTCAAATTCATCGCAGGCCATTTCGAAATAGTTTGCACCACGCTCGGGATTTTCACTATCCTTATACAACAGACACAAGCTTTTTAACAGTTGTGGATAAAGAGGACTATCTGTGGCAATTTTTACGCATTTCCCTAGGTGATCGGCGATGACATCGTCAAAAAGTATTTGGTGTTTCTCAAGAATGGACACTATTTTTTGCAAAGCTTTTTGTCTATCGTCTTGTGAAGCCTGCGATACGGTTACTGATTTTGCGTAAGACATTAATGATTTACTGTACTCTTGTAATTGAAAATAGCGTAGCCCTGCTTGAAAAAAATAGTCTGTGAGCTGATCTGCAGAAATGATTTCGGAGCACAGTTTCAATAAATCACCGCAATATTCGATACCATAAATACTTTCATTGGAATTAAACAACTGTCCTACAGCTTGTGTGACAACACCTAATTGTTGTTTTTCGATAAGTTCCGCGCAGGCAAAAGTTAGATAGTTGATTTGCTCTATCAGGAATTGTTGCTTGTTCATTTCTATATCGATACGTGATTTTTGGCAACTATTTTCATATGTATTTTTCGGGTCTATTGCGCAAATGTCTTTTAACAAATTAATGGCTTGTAGATGAAATTTTATTGCATCTTTTTTGTTAAATTCCGCCATTTTGGCATGTATGTATGCTTCGAGATAATAGCTTTTGAATTCTAAATTGCGTTCGTCTTCGTTTTTGAGCGTTTCAAGGTAGAGTATGTTTCGTGTCTTGCGGTTTTGTAAAACGATTTCGTGGGCCTTTTCGTGGTATCCTTCAGCAGCTTGCACGTTTTGCGCTTGGCCATATGTGGCAGCAATGGCAATGAGGTGCAAGGCATTCATGTACCAATTATTGCTGTCTTCTACAGCTTGCTCATAAGCACGTAATGCGCGTGTGGTGTCTTCTTGTATTAAGTATACATCTCCGATACGATGCAAGGTAACTTCAACAGAACCATGGTGTGTTTTTTTTGCGGTATTGAGGGCTTTTTGCAATAAATTAAAGCTCTCTGAGTACTGCTGGAGTTGTTCGTGCCATAAGGCAAGAGTGTGTAAATCTTGGTAATACGTGGCGAACGATTTGGCACGACCTTTTTGCTCGTGGATAACGATAATTTTTGAAAAATACTCTTTGGCTTGCTCATGCTCTTTTTGCTTGTAGAGAACATGGGCAATTTCGCGCAGTAGTTTTTCGACTTGCTCCTCATTGTTGAGTTCGGTATTTATATGCAGATTTTCTTCTAGGTGCGTTACTAAGTTGGGGAAATCTTGCTGTTCTTTGTATACATTGCATATCTTGACAAGAACTTCACTCGCTTTCAGTTTGCTGTGCTCTGAGTAGGCACGGAAGGCTTTCTTAAAGTATTGTAAAGCTGTTTGTGGTTGCTGCTGTTTTACGTAGATTTCTCCGAGGAAATCGTTGTATAAAGATATTTTGCGCGTTTCTATATCGCTGACAATGCTGAGTGCGGTATTGATTTTAGCAATGGCGTCTTTGTATTGTTCTTGATCGCGATAAACTTCGGCAATGTGGTAAACTTCATGGGCAATGTCTTTTCTTTTGCCCAACTTAATTTTTAGGGCAACGGCTTGTTCGAAGCTACTCAATGCTTTTTCAAAGTTTTTCTGTTTGCGATATATTTGCCCAAGATTACTCAAGTTGAGCGAAATTTGATAGGTGTTGTTTATTTTTTTGTTGAATTTAAGCGACTGTTGGCAATATTTGAGAGCAGCGGTGTAATTTTGATACTGTAGGTATAAAAAACTCATGTTGTTGTAATTCATTGCAATACTGTTGAATTTTTTTTCTTCGATATTCAAACGCACCGCTTCGGTGTAATAGTATAAGGCTTGGCGAAAGCACTTCGCATTTTGCAAATTAAACGCCGCGTTCTCGGCGTATTTAATAAGATCGTCATTGCTTATAGAGCTAAGACGTTTTGCTAGCTCGACGAGTTTTGCATAGTGGGCAGCCGCTAAATTTGGCTTCTTCTTTTCTACAAAGTGCTTCGCTTTGCCTTGTAGTTTTGAAACCAAATCCAAAAGTTCGAGTTCTGTTTTCCCAATAAAGTCTTTATCAAAATCACTGAGTGATTCGTATAAATTCGGATTATAATCCAAATTCGCCGCAATTTCTTTTTCAACGACAATGTTTTGCCGTAAACTTTGCGCTTCGTGAAAGCATTGTTGTGATTTCGTCACATTATCACTTTTTTGATAGCAATAACCTGCGCGATTTAAATAATCGACGAGAATGGAATGATCACTATGATCTTTTATTTTCTCTAAAGTCACAAGATGTTGGTATATCTCTGCTGCGGCGTTATAATCTCCTGTTTGTTCAAAACTCGTCGCTTCTGTAAAAGTGCTAAGTTCGTCGCCTATGTTATCCATTACATTCCTTACAGTTCAAATTCAAGTTCTTTGTAGTACAAGTCGATTACTTGCGAACGTGCATTCATAATAAGTCCAAAGATTGTCAGAACAATACCCGCAAGAATACCGACAACAGTGAAGCCTCCTAATCCATGAATCACGGACAGTATTAACGCTGTTATAAAAGATAAACCTTGGGTTTTAAAAGCAACGCCGTCGAGTAAAAAGCACACCAATGGTACAATAAGAGCAAACATGATAAGTTTCTTTGCATAAAATTTACTGTGATTGAGACGCATCGTTAGTTTTTGTACCACAATATTTTCGCGTTGAAACAAAAGCGATATTTCGCGAACCCTACGTGAAAGTGGGGTGACAAATATACGTGTCGAAAAAATATTTTTCAAAACATTGGCGTTGATGTATCCAGGACTATACACGCAACTTGGACATACTGGTATAATCTTGAAATCGTTTTTTTCTGTTGCTTCTGATGATGTCTGGGCTTTGGTAATTTCTTCTAAAGACAGCTTTTTGTCGGTAATCGCGATTTTTATATTGTGTTCTTTTGTGTGTCCTACAGAAGAACACACCGTAATGTACTTTTTGATTTGCTGTACCTTCGTGTCAACAAAAGTACATTTGAAATTACCAAATGCGACACTGTCTTTGTTGCGTAACTCGTGTTTTTTCTGTACTCTTTTACCGTTGACAAAGGTTCCATTTGTGGAACCAAAGTCTTCTACGATTACTTCATTGCCTGTAATGTAGATTGCTGCATGCTGACCTGATACACTGGTATCCTCGATATAAAGGTCCATTTCTTCATCGCGGCCTATGGTAAAATTATCCTTTAAAACAAAGGTTTTTTCATGGTTGTCTTTGGCCACTTTTAGGGCGTAACGTCCTTCTGTCACTTTTTTATTTTCCTTTTAGTTGTTTTAGAATCAAATTAATCGCGAAATCTAGTTGCGGATCTTTTCCTTGTAAACGATCTTGAGAAGTTTCTTTTACTACATAATCTGGCGCTACTCCCAAGCCTTCCATGTTTGTCCCTTTATTTGTATAGTAACCTACTGCAGGGATGCGAAAAGATGCGCCGTTTTTTAGACGGATATCTCTTGTACCAATAACTCCTCCTGAAGTGGGAACTCCGACGACTTGGCCAAGTTTTAATTCTTTGAAAGCATGGGTGAAAACTTCTGCGTCACTAAAGGAATTTTCATTGATAATAACCACCACGGGTTTTCCCCAATAAATGGCGGGTTGAGACTGAGGTTTTCCTTGGCGCGTTTTTACAGAGATGTAGGGTTTTTGTTGGAGAATATTGAGAAGTTGTTGATGAATATTCCCCCCAACATTGTCGCGCAAGTCCATAATCATTCCTTCCGCAGAGTTACTGTAGCGTTGCATTACCTGTCGAAACTGTTGTAAGGTATTTGCGCTCATTTCGCGTAGATGTAAATACAAAACTTTATTGCGACAACGTTCACGAACCATCGCCATGCGTTTGCGCAGTAGCTCGTTGTATTTTAGCGTGATGATTTTTCGTGCGGATACCGGTTTCAGTTTAAGGTAACGTCCGTCTTCCACATTATAGCGTGAACTAACAAAAATACGTACAGATTTTCCTATTTTGTTATTCAATATTTTTGAGAGGTTTACTTCTTCACTTAAAATTTTGTCTTCTATTTGGAATACAAAATCTCCTTTGCGAATCCACGCTTTGTCTGCGGGACCGTCTTTTACCACATCAATTACGCGGCAACCTTTTTGCCCTGGAATATGCTGTAGAGTCCATCCCAATACACCGGTTTTTACCAATGCTTTTGTTTCTTTACTAATCCCTAAGTGCGATGCTTCGAGTTCTCCCAGAAGACGATTCATGTAAAAGTACATTTCTTCGTCTGTTGCGGAATCCATTGCCAAACTACGATATAATTTTCCTAGTTCTTTCCAATTTTTGCCATGGAAGTCTTTATCGTAAAAACCTCGATCTATATAATCGAGCGCTTGGTCAAAGATCTGCTTTTTTTCACTTAATTCACTAATTTCTCTTTCAACGAGAAAAGGTATGCGTTTACCAAACACCACGCGTTGTGGTGCATCAATTTGATAAATATTTACATCTCCATCGCGTCTTGATTCAAATAAAATCTTATCTCCCATTGGAGACCAACACGGTACGGAAGCATCTTCGGCGACAAGCATACTTTCCCCGCCACTTCGCGAGATAAGACGTATGAAACTTTTATCTTCTACATGGGTTTCATACACAAGCCAGTTACTATCATTTGACCATGACGCAACTTGAGTAAGGTTATTATGTTTGGTAATCTGTCGCGCATCTTTATAGGCACCATCGGCAGGCATGACCCATATTTCTTGGTTACCGGTTTCACCGGAGTCAAAAGCAATCCAGCGTCCGTCAGGAGAGTACACGGCGTCATCTTCTGATTTTTTTCCGTAGGTAACTTGTTGGGTGACTCCATCTTCGAGATGTACTTTCCATATATCGCGGTTTCCGCTTCTTTCGGAAGTAAAAACAAGGTTCTTACCATCAGGAGACCAACTGTGATAAAAATCATTGCTAGCGTGATTGGTAACGCGTTTGTGTTTTTTCTTATTGATGTCATACAAAAAAATATCACTGTTACCGTCTTTTTCCACACAATAGGCGATGAGCCTACCGTCTGGAGAAAAACGTGGCCATTCCTCTTTTTCGTCACTGCTGGTAATTTGGCGTGCCTTGCCTCCTGATGAGTTCATTATGTATAAATCACCCTCCATAGCAAAAGTGATATAACGCCCATCGGGAGACCAATGACCCATTTCGTTTCCTGAAGTAATGTTGATTTTCTTTGTTTTGGTAACATATTGTTTTTGTTGAATGTTGATGGCGATTTTTTGTGGTCCCGAACCATCTAGATCCATTTTCCATAGTGCAAAGTTCATTTCAAAAACGCAAAACTTTGCCGTGGATGATATGTCCATGGAGTGAATGTCAATAGAAACGTTGGTTACCGCAGAAGGCTTGAATTCTCCCATTTTCATCTTCCAGATGTTGTAAACAGAGAATTCTTTTTTTCCCTTTTTTTGTAAGGATTCGCGTAGAAAAAAGATGTCTTCTTTTACCATTACTGGTCGAATGTCGTTGCCGGCAAAGTCGGTAATAGGTTTTACAGATTTTGCCCCCTTTTTTTGTGAATACAAATCCCAGTTGCTGCTACCGCGGTAGCCTTGTTGCCATAAAGTAACACTACCATTGGCAAAGACCATGTCTTTGCCATCTTCTGAAAATGTCGCATGTCGTCCACCATCAAATGTGACTTGCTCAACGAAGCCACCGACAAGGGGAACTTTCCATATATTCGGTTTGCCGTCGCGGTATGAACAAAAGTATAGTGTTTTGCTATCTTTGCTCCATGTACAGGGAGAATCCCAGGAACCATTCCAGGTAACTTGTCGTGGCTCTCCACCTTTTTGAGAAATTACCCATACGTTGAAATCACCTCCTCTTTTGGAAGCGAAGGCGATCCATTTGCTGTCAGGAGACCAAATAGGACGTGTATCTAATTCGGGGTGTGTGGTGATGCGTTGTGCTTGTCCTCCTTTGATATTGGCTGTCCAAATGTCACTTTTGTAGACAAATGCGACGGAATTACCATCAGGAGAAATACTTGGAAATCGTAACCCCTTTGCCCCTGGTACAGATGTTTGGTTCGCGAAAATCGCTGTTGTGAAAAATAACAAAAGTATACTTATATGTTTCATGCGAAATTATCCTATAATATTAATACCACCTATAAGCCATTTGCGTTTCTTTGCATCAAACACAAGATAAACATATATAATTTTTAGTCGTTTTTTGCCTGAACGTCTCAATCGATATGAACAAAGAGCACTTGCCTTTGTCAACTGCATCTTTTTTTTGTAGTATTTGAACTCTGTGGTTTTTATTTCTTTGAAATACGTATTCAAAATGGCTATGGCGTGTTCTTTTGAATATCGTCCTTTTTGCTTTCCCAAGTTCAATGAAATTTTATGTGATAGAAGTGGTTGTAATTTCTTTGCCTCCCCCCCCATCCAAATTTTTTTGACGGTAACAAAAATGTGCATTGTGGGTAATTTTTGGCGATTGTTACCTTGTGCAAACAATAAACTTGGCAGGAAAGCAACAAAAAATAAAATGAAAATTCGCTGTTTTAACATTTTGTTTTCCTTGCCCAGTCAAAGCTGTAATAAAATTTTCTTGAAATATTAAACGACCTTTCTTAATATCTACAAGTACCTTAATCCTTATCAGGGGTATTCGTTCTAAAGCCATTATGGGCTTGTGTTCGAAAAATTTTTTAGTAAATAATTCGCACGCAAACACACAAAACAGACTTACTCCCATAAAATTGCGTATGCAAATTGTCGAAATTTGAATGCCAACTGAATATGAGATAACCCTGTTCAAAGGTATAGATTTTAATACATCTAATTGTGCTACATCAATGCATATTAATCAAATTACAATGCAAAAAAAAGTAGAAAATACAATATCTTCGTTTTTTTAAACAAAGTAAATCCCCAAACCTAATAAAAGCGACAAACAATGACAAATGCTTATTTGAGATTCAAAAAAGAAAACACCAATCACAAAGTTATGCTACTTCCAGGTACTAAAGTAGAGTTTGGACGTGACAAGAGCAATGATGTAAAGCTGGCATTATATCCTTTGGAAGAAATATCATTCCAGTGGGCAACCACCGATATAAGCCGCAAACATTTTGTAATAGAACGCAGCAGTAGTTTTAATTATACCATAAAAGATGATGGTTCTACAAATGGCACAAGTGTGGATTGTTTGGCTGTTCTAAATCAGGCAAAAAAACTGTGCGATAAGCAAATTGTAGATGTAGGGGGTGTATTAGATCTAGAAATTGATATGCGCAAAAACAATATGCTTTTAAAGCGCATCGGCAACACCCCAGAAGAAGCCTATTTTCTTTTTGGTGAAGATTTCACCATCGGTACCTCTCCTGAGAGTTGCATATTCATAGAAAAAAGCGTTCGCAATCAAGCGGTTATTTCTTTTAAAGACAATCAGTACTTTATCAAACCAAGCGAAGAAAACAGCAATATTTACGTCAATGACAAACTCATCGAATACAAGCAAGAAACCCCTCTAAACCAGGAAGCAAAAATTTCGATGACAAATAACAATGTTTTTTTTGAAATAATTCTTGAAAAGAAAAATACTTTTTAGTATCATGACCAACCTAAAAATTAGCGCTTGTAGCTCAACTGGATAGAGCATCGGTCTTCGGAACCGAGGGTTGCGGGTTCGAATCCTGCCGAGCGTGCACAAAAGCAAATACAGGAGTATGGTGTTAACGGCTAGCACATTGGTCTCCAAAACCAAGGGTCCGGGTTCGAATCCTGGTACTCCTGCTTTCTTTCCTTTTTAAACCTTCCTTAACCACACTAAAAAAACAATTTCTCAAACGAAAGAATAAGATATGGAAATTTTTATTCTTGCAACCATTCTTCTTGCAATTCATATATTCATTGGAATAAAAAATGGTGAAGTTTCCTGGAAATATGGCAAAATTAACAAAGAAAAAAGCCCGAAATTGTTTTATTGCTTTATGGCACTTTATATCGTTATTCTATGTAACTTTATTGTGATTTTAGTTAAGGAATACATATAGTTTGTTGTATTTTGCCCATTCAGCTTTTCTTCACAACGCTCACTCTTTTCCTATTGGTTCGTACCAAAAATTTTTCAGGCATAACTGCACACCTAGTAGCAGATCTACGAGCAATATGATAAAATCTAGTTTTATCTTTTTGAGTGTGACTATCTTGTTACATTAAGTCAATGAGTTGTTGCCTTGACTCGTTAAAAAGAACATCAGTACAAACATATTTAAATTACAAATGGAAATTTTTAGAACTCTACTAAGAAATTTTTACTTATACCTAGGACAATAACCATGGTTAAATTTAATTTTGTGCGGCGTGAAGTGAATGTGAAACTAGTCTACTACGGACCGGGATTATCAGGGAAAACCACAAGTTTAGAAGTTATTCAGCAGAAAATTCCACCAGAAAATTGCGGAAAGCTCACATCTATATCCACAGAGCAGGATCGCACTTTATTTTTTGATTTTCTCCCGTTGGATTTGGCTCCGGTTACTGTTGGCGGATTAAAATTAAAAGTACGATTATTCACCGTCCCAGGACAGACTTTTTACAATGCGACGAGAAAGTTGGTTCTCCAAGGTGCAGACGGTGTCGTATTTGTTGCGGATAGTCAGGTAAAAAAACTAGACGAAAACATAGATAGTTTACAAAATCTCAAGGAAAATCTCGAAGAGTACGATGAAGATATTCGCGATATACCTTTAGTAATGCAGTGGAACAAACGCGATTTACCAGACATTTTACCTGTAGAAGAGCTAGAAAAACACCTCAATCTGTACAATAGCCCTTCGTTTGAGTCTATTGCGGTCACAGGAGAAGGTATATACTCCGGCTTGAAAGAACTATGTACGCTGGTTGTCACGAGGGTTAGAGCTAAAATGGAAGAGAGCATCAAGAATGATGCCACACCAATTATCGAGAGCAGTACTACGGAAGACAAATTGGCATCTACAACAGAAGAGATGGCCGCACAAGACAAATCGACATCTGAGACAGGCGACACACAAGATAAAACAGAACAGAAATCTCGACCAATTCTTTTTAAAAAAATTCCCCATACCAAGAGATTCAAAAAACAAGATAGCATCATAAATGAAAGTAGCTTTGCTTTTTCAAAAAATACTCACGACGAAGAAAGCTCCTCTGTCTCCACGGATACCAACGATAAAGAAAGCCCTATTACCAAAGAAACCAGCGATTCTGTCTCCGTTACGAAAGGTACTAGTGACAAGGATGCTAGTGATTCGGTGGCCAAAGAAACCGGCGATTCTGTGTCTCAAGAAACCAGTGACGAAGAAATTAGCGATTCTGTGCCTCAAGAAACCAGCGATTCTGTGCCTCAAGAAACCAGTGACAAAGAAACCAGCGATTCTGTGCCTCAAGAAACCAGTGACAAAGAAACCAGTGATTCCGTCTCTGTTGCCAAAAACGATTATGTTCATCTACTCAAAAAGGGTAAACTTTATCGTACCCAAAAAATAGAACTTCTAGATCTTAGTGGGGAAACATTTGACAATGAAGTGGTTTTGGAAAACCTTGTTATTGGAGAATTGCGCGCCCATGAGACAAAATTTCTAAAAGATGTTGTTCTACGCAATGTGACCATTGACAAAATTGCAATGGGTGGGGTATATCGCACTGAAGAGATAGACTCTACTGCCTATGATGCATCAGAAACCCAAATTACTGAGTCGACACAGCACAAACAAAAACCTGCGCACTTTGCACAAAAACTCATTGTAGATAGCGTAAACATTCACGAATGTGCACATTTTGATGGAGTGGAATTTGGTGATGATGTCGAATGGAAATATGTAAAGATGCCCACACCACAGGAAACACAAGACGTTTTCGTGGCGATGCGTTATGCTAAATTTACTAAGCGCTTTTCCATGGTAGGTTGCCGATTCGAAGCGGTGGATATGCGCGAAGCGCAATTTCGTGAACGTGTACACATAAGTGGTACTACATTTGCTGGCCTTGTCGATTTTAGTAGGGCGCTTGGAAATGCCGGAGCAAAGTTTATGGAAGAATTTACCATTCGCGAATGTAACTTTTTGCAATGTGTTCGGTGGCAAGGCATTGACAGCTATATGAAATTTTCTATCCTTGCCTCAGGATTTCAAGAAAATGTTTTTCTTAGCGAAGCGCGCTTTCATGACGAAATTGTAATACTCGATTGTAAATTTCACGGACAAGTGACTTTTCATCTTAGCAATTTTACTCGCGATGTTCATCTAGCAAAAAATGCCTTCTCCGAAGTAGTTTGCGAAGAAATACACTGCGATAGCAAATTGTATCTGCAAGGTAGCACAATGCAAAGTTTACAAATGGATAACTGTCGTTGCGAAAAAGAGTGCAATTTTGCCAATCTCGACTGTGGAAGCCTGTCTTTGAAATCATCCATTTTTAACGGTGTCGTCAACTTTTCTCTAAGCAAATTTAACGGCCGTTGTGACCTTAGCGCGGCATTATTTGCTCAAAAAGCAGATTTTCGAGGTGTAAAATTTGGAGACTGTATTGCGATGAACCATCTTGATGCAGATAAACTTTTGATTTCGTGGCAACAAGTAGATGGAAAATTGGAAAGCGAAAATAAGCGGCAGTATGCGCAGGCCGCAGAAGAATATTCTATTTTAAAAACGATTTTTGCAGTACGAAACCAATATGATGATTTAGATGAGGTGTACTATCGTTATCGACAAATGCAGCGTAAGAAATTACGCATTTCGCCATTGCATCCGTTGCAGACACTACAGCGCTTTGCGGAATTTTGTGCTCTCGACCGCTGTTGTGGATATGGAACAAAACCTTTTCGTATCGCTTTTGCTTCCATAATTGCTGTATTGGTATTCGCCTGCTGCTATAGTCTTTTCCCCAACCAATTTGTGTATATTGGCCCAACTTCTACACCAGTACTGTTTGATTGGACGAGTTCTATTTATTTTAGCATGGCAACATTCACCACAATGGGTTTTGGCGATTGGGTACTACAACCATATAGTTTTTTTCGTTTTGTTGTTGCAATAGAAGCCTTTGTTGGCATCTTTGCAATGGTTTTGTTTGTTGCTGCGTTTACACGTAAAGTTATTCGTTCATAACAGTTAGTGCTGGAGAATGTCGTGGTAAAAGTAACCGTTACGCGTACAATCGAGATTCCAGACGTGCTAAAGATAGAACGTTACCGACGCACTCCCGAACTTGGGCCTAAAATTTTATTTTTTAGCGGTGGGAGTGCTTTAAAAACGCTCAGCCAACGTCTAATTCAGTATACACACAATTCGATTCATTTGATTACCCCTTTTGACTCCGGAGGAAGTTCCGCCGCCCTGCGAAAAGCTTTTTCTATGATTGCCGTGGGGGATTTACGCAATAGATTAATGGCTCTCGCTGACCAGTCTGTTCGTGGAGCACCAGATATATATGAACTCTTTGCAATGCGATTTGCACAACGCTCCAATGACGTGTTAAAAAAAGAATTGGACACTCTTGCAAATGGGCGCCATCCTTCCATGCAAAAAATACCTGATTCTATCCGCAAAATTATTTGTTACAATTTGCAGTTTTTTGCGATGAAAATGCCCGCAGATTTTCACCTCCAAGGTGCGAATATAGGTAACTTGATCTTAACCGGTGGTTATCTGAACTACAATCGTAATATCGATTCGGTCATTTTTTTATTTGCGAAACTCGTAGAGGCGCGTGGAGTGGTGCGTCCTATTCTCGGAGGTAACTACCATTTAGTTGCCGAATTAGAGAACGGACAAATTCTGGTGGGGCAACATGTTATTACGGGAAAAGAAACATCGAAAATACCCTCTCCAATAAAACGTATATATTTAACTGATTCTTTAGAAAGCCGTGAGGAAGTACAGCCGATTGTTCACGAAAAGATAATAAAAACCATTAAAAAAGCGGAATTGATATGCTATCCCATGGGAAGTTTTTACAGTAGTTTAATCGTGCATTTTCTTCCACAAAAAACCGCAGAGGCTATAGTCCAAAATAGTTGTCCTAAAATTTTGATACTGAATTATGGTCAAGACCCTGAACAGTTGGGAATGACACCTTGCTCGATGGTGAAAACACTTTTGTCGTATCTTCAACGTGATTTTTGTGAGGAAGTACCTATTGACAAATTACTCAATTTTGTTTTAGTAGATTCAAGTAGTAACGAGTACCCTAACATAGAGAAGAACATACAAGAAATCCAAAAGATGGGGATACAAGTCATTGATACGCCGCTCATTAGTGAGAAAAGTAAGCCGCTCCTAGACGCAACCAAACTTATTGATATCTTACTATCTTTTATTTGATAGATGAAAGGGACACACAATGGGTAAAAGTTGGAATTTCAAATCACCGGTAAATAAACAAGAGTTGAGTAACATACTTCGCGATTTAGCAAATAGTATCGAACAGGGGAAAGTTGTTCTCGAAAATGAAGATAGCTTTGTCTCTTGCGAATTAGACGATTCGCTAACGCTTAGAGTCGAAGCAGAGCAAAAAAAAGATCGCGAAAAACTCTCCTTTGAAATAAGTTGGTACAAACAATCTGTAAAAAAAATACACGAATTTAAAATTTCCAGCACTGAGCCGGAGGTGACGGACGAGTAATCGCTGCAGGGGAGTACCATATATGTTTAGAAGGAAAGTTTCATGTTAACTTGATGTACCTCGGGAATTTTTTTCTATTTGGTGTATGTGACGTACTCCCCATTGATAAGAGTCATGAGCTGCGACGATGAGCATGACTAATGTAATAAAAAATACCCCCATTTTCGCCGTTAAAAAAGTAGAAATATATCCAATAACAAGTACGATGAACGCTGCCGCTAAGCGTACCCTCAGTATAGGATCTTTCCATTTTTTTTGAACGGTCCACTGGATTGCGATTAGCGCTAGAAGATAAACACAAATACTGCCAGAAAATAAAACAATACCCAATATATCTTTATTGGTAGCACCTTTCAGTATTTCGTTTAGGATACATTGAATTCCCACCCCCACAGCAGCAATACTGGCAAATATAAAAAAATGTCCGTACCCCCACACAAATGTGCTTAGTCCTGTTTCTAACATCGATGAATAATCAAAATCAAAATAGATCCACCAAATGCATGCAGCAGTAATAAAACCACAAAGAGCTGTCAAGATAACATCAATATTGAGTACACCGCTTAAGGCCGAAGCGACAGCTAAAAGTGACTCTCCGAGCACAATGATGGTAAATAATCCATAGCGCTCACCAATATGTCCATCGTGAACAGCGAAGTTATAGCTAACAGTGGACCATGCCCATATAGGCGTAAGAATTTGTATCAATAATGCGACGCCCCAAACTACATAGCGAGTTGTAGAGGGAAAGAATAAAGATATTCCCCATACAGCGCCCGCGGTAGCCGTTCCCAAGACAAAGCGCAACGAAAACGTTTTTAATTCATCATTATGCAGTAGTACCCGTAGCCACAAACCAAAGAGAAAAGCTTGCAGAATAATATACAAGCAAACAAAGGCATTGCTAAATCCATTGGGGATGTTTTCGATAGTTGTGGAGAGAGCGACGATTGTCATTGCCACAAATAAAACGGAGACACGGTAGGGAACGTCGTCGTTATCAAAATGAGAACAGTACCAAGTGAATTGATTCCACGCCCACCAAATGGGTACAAAAAGAGCCAGATATACCCATATACCAGATGGACTATGGTCTTTTAGTAAAGTTCTAGCGAGTGCACCAACGCAAATGACAAAACACAAATCCAGAAACAGCTCTAACCACGTCGATTGACGATGTGGTTCCTCGCTTGTTCTTACACGAACGTCTTTAAACCACGGATATCTTTTTGTTTTTTCGTTCATTTGCTTTTCCTTTTTGTAAGGCTATTCTTTTTAGAACCAAATAAATGTTAGGGGGTGTAGGTCCTATTTGTCATTTGTTTTTTGTGCTTTTTTGCGCTTTTTTTTGATCTTTTTTATCATGCTATTGCTGACAGAGCCTTTGGCGACAAGCTGCTCTAGTTTTTCCATGGTGGCATTGCTTAGGTGTACCGCCATATTTTTCAAGACGCGTGAAGCTCCTTCATGCGTTTGCTGCATTCGATTTCCATCTAACAATACTTCTATCATCTTATTTTGCACTTTTTCATGGTTTGTGATTTCGAGATTGCTTAAAACGTCAACAGCTTTATCATAAACATATTTGTCCTTGCTGTCGATACAAAGTAGGGCTTTTTCTTCTACTTCTGAACCTTTTGCATTGCGAAGGTGAAATAAATTAATGATTCTGTAGCTAAGTGATTGGTCATCTTTATTTGTAGAATTTATTAACTCGGTGGTTAATGCGTCTAACAACAATGTAGTGGCCAACAGCCCTTCTTCTGATCTTTCGCAGGAACGAATGATTTGTAGTTTCATCACCGAACTTTCCGCCGGAAACATCGCAATGAGTTTTGCCAACTGTTGTTGCTTTTCGCATTTTAACATTCCAATGCCAACAACAGCTTGCATACGTGTAAAATCACTTTTATGATCCAGTCCACTCGTTAAAATTTCTTTTAATTCGCAGCGGCTTTTATCTACGAACGCAAGAAAAGATGCCGCAGTCATTTGATCTTCAGGAGTACTACTTAGTTTATGGTTTAAAAACGCAACCATTTCGTCTTTCAAACCATATATACTTAACTTGGCTGCAAATTTATTCATTTTGCGATTTTCACTTTGTAAGTTGACAAATAAAGCCTCGTATAAGGTACCGTTTTTTAGATTTTCTAACTTAAAGTTGCTTACATAAGCAGGCGTTCTTTCGTTTTTTCGGTAGGCAAGCATGAAAAGTATTGCCGCCGCTTCGCGAGCGATCATATTGTCGCATGTCAAAGCGTCTACTAAAATTTTACTCTCTTCGCTACTGGCGATATGAATACCATCCTCTAAACATTTATTGAGATCAGTTGCCGCAAAAAATCTTTTCTTGGCGTCTTCCAACCCCGAGGTTTGCTGTGCGATACACGCTATGAAAAACATATATGTGAGTATCAGTTTTTTCATAAAATTCCTTTCTTAAATTACAATCTTTAATAAGTGGCACGGATTATATTGTTTTGCTATCCACAATACAATTCTTTTCCACAAACTTTTATTGGAAAAAGTTTTTCGATTTACGTAAAATAAAACCATGGCTAATCAACCCAAAATCTTCATTTCTGACAATTGGTGAAAATTCATGGACAATCAATTTCACTCCACTCAACGAGAAAAACCGCGTGTGCAAGACTATCAACTTGAATCCCTCATCGGAGAAGGAGGGATGGGCAAGGTATACAAAGCAATTCATTTGAAAACACAGCAGGTCGTCGCCATCAAGGTTCTGTCGTCTCAAAATCAAATTGATATGAATAGTATTCGTCGCTTTTTGAAAGAAGTACACGTGATTTCACAGCTTCATCACCGCAATATTATTCGCCTCATCAGTAGTGGGCAACAAAATGGCATACCGTATTTTGTCATGGATTTCATCGAAGGCATTACTCTAAGGCAGTGGTTGGAGAAAAAAAATAGCCTGCGTAGACGTCTGGCAATGGTGGTAAAAGTGGCTCGTGCTGTTGACTACGCTCATGAAAATGACGTTATTCATCGAGATTTGAAGCCGGATAATATCATGATTCGGGAAAACAATGAACCTTGCGTGATGGATTTTGGTTTGGCGAAATTCTCGGAAGATATAGATAATTTAACGCAAACGGGTTCTATTCTTGGTACCTTTTACTATATGTCACCAGAGCAAGCCGAAGGACGAAAACACGATATCGATTATCGCACTGATATTTACGCCTTAGGGGCCATTTTATACGAATGTATTACCAAAACACCTCCTTTTACAGGACCGAACGCTTCAAGTATTATCAAGCAAATATGCTATGACCCGGTCGTTGCCCCTAGTACGAAAATGCCGAAGGTATCAAAAGAAATAGATAAAATTTGTTTGAAAGCTTTGGCCAAAAGTCCACAGGATCGTTATCAAAACTTGGAAGACTTTATCGAAGACATTGAGGCATTCCAATCGGGGAAAAAAGTGAAAGCGCGTATTCCACAGCAACGTTCTATGGTACCTATCATTGTCGCTGCAATTTTGTTTGTTGCTGTGGCTCTCGTGGCTTTCGTGTTCCTAAAACAACGAACATCTGCCGTTCCCAAAAAAGAGATTGTCAGCGTGTACCACAAACTCAAGAGTGACATTTCCTCTGGAATTGCCATTGATGACCATTTGGAAATTTATCGCAATAAATGGGGGGAGTTTTCCTTTTTTCATCAAAAAATGGCGGAGTTGCACTTTTACTACGCGTTTGTCAACGACGCACAATATAGCGAGCGGTTAGCAAAAATGAAAATGCATATTGATAGCGCGATACAGCAACAACAAGGCGATGCATACAACACGTATTTACTGTATCAATATTATTGGATAAAACGCGATGTACCGCAAAAAGTGTTCAGCGAACTCGCTGCACAACAAAATAAAATTGCTCGTCTTTTACCACTTTATGACGCATCGCAAAATCCTTTGGATTTTATCCAAAAGCATGTGCGCAAAAAATGGTTGCAGGCCATAAGGTTTTCCCAAAAAACAAAGATGCGTAGTATATCTCATATCGTTCAACCATTTCTCTATTACAACTACTTACCCGAAGATATATTATTTGAAGATTATTCCATTTGGATTCGCGGTAAGCGCGTAAGTAAAATTCGCGAAGCAGTCTATGTGGTGGGTATTTTGAATAAAAAACTTCACTACCTCGCCGTATCTAGCGACCGAAAACTGGTGGAGGTCTATATTGATATAGACACTCTCGAAACGATCGGCTACAAAGACTTGGGAAATACACCACGCGTACGAACTGCTAAGGTAAATTGGGAACAACTAAATGAAACGATTGATGTCATGACAACAGGGTTTCTCAAAAGTTTTTGTACAAAAGGTTACATTTTTCTTTTTGCCAATTCCAAAAAGTATTCGCAAAAACCACCGATGGTGCAGGCAAGTCCTCATTTAGAAAAGTTATTTCGTTTAAAACTAGACCTGAACAACGTTTCAAACAGCCTATATCTATTTTACAAAAAACGTAAAATTAGTGCGGAAAATGAATTTGTCATGGCGGCAGGGTTGGCAGACGACAAAGTTGTCTATCTCGCGATGACACCCCTTGGACAAATAAAAGACGTTCACTATGATTTCCGGCGGCACAAAAAAATACGGGAAAATCTTGTTGTACAACTCAATAAACAAAATATGCAGCAAAGTGCTGCGTATTTGCGGTATGCCTTTTTAGGACATATCAAAGACCTCGGTTATATTTCGATTATTTTTAATAACAAATAGGTTGATAACGACTGTAAATGAGAGAAAGATGGAATTTCGCAAAATAGGAGAATTAGCGCTTTTACGCCGTTGGTTAAACTCTACCGATATTGATATTATTCTACAACTCCAAAAGCGCCAACGTCTTGCTGGAAAAACAGAGGTTGCAACTCTATTTGGTAGACTATGTATTGAGCAAGCGGTTCTCGATGAGGCACAAGTGAACACTCTATTGGCAGAGCAACGTTTACATGGTGCGAAAAAGCTTTCGCGTTATGTGATTGCCGCGGAAATTGGTCGTGGTGGAATGGGCTGTGTCTATCGCGCTTTTGATGAAAAACTCAAACGCGAAGTCGCAATAAAGGTTATTTTGGGCGAAAATGATTCTCCTCAATTGCAACGTTTCTACTGTGAAGCGGAGGCCATCGCTAGTTTAAACCACGAAAATATTGTCACACTTCACGACTATGGTCATGAAGTGGGCATTCACTATCTGGTGATGGAATTACTCCCTGGTGAAACGCTAAGTAAGTGGGTACTTAAAGCCAATCCTTCACCACGGCAAGCCGTAGAATATGTATTGCAGATTCTTCATGCCATTGAATATGCTCATCGTAAAGGGATTATTCACCGCGATTTAAAACCACAAAATGTTATTGTGACCGGGAATAAATGTAAAGTTCTCGACTTTGGTTTAGCCAAATCTGTGGAGCGCGAATCTTTCTCCGTTTCGGGAACTCTTGCAGGTACGCCAACGTATATGGCTCCTGAGCAGGCTCATAACTTTAAAAATGCAAATGAACAAAGTGATGTGTACTCTCTGGGGGCGATTTTGTATTTTTGTTTATGCCAGAAACCTCCGTTTTCAGGTGATTTCATCCATATTGTTCAAGCTTTGCGCCAAGGAAAAAGACCACAGCCGCTACGCGAGGTAAATGCCAAGGTCTCCCGTAGTTTAGAACATATAGTTGCGATTGCGATGCACCGCGACATAAATAAAAGATATAAATCTGTCGCCATGTTTCACGAAGCCTTGCAAAATTACCTCGCCGGGCAATATCGTTTTTTTGTACCGCGTATTTCCCGAAAAGGAAAACTTTTCATCGCTGTTGCGGTAACTCTCATGGTGATTTTGTTTACGATGTACTGGAAAATAACAGCTCCGCATCGTGAGTTTGTACAAAAGTGCCGTGCGGTGGCTAAGGGGGAAGTCTCCCCTCTCATACACAATCATTATGACAAACTTTCCCCTACGCAACGAGAATTATATCAGGGAGCTTTAATGGAACTTTTGCAGACGCCTGGTACCTCTCGTGAAACAATAAAATTGCAGGTGATGTCATTTTTGATAACGAAAAAAGTGACCAAAGTTGCTCCGCTACTGGTAAAAATAATACGTGGGAGTGATTCCTCTGAAATGCGGCGCGCAGCAATAAAAGGCTTGGGGACCCTACAAATAAAGAAACACGCTGATGTCTTTGTCGATGTTATTCACAACGAAGATAATGATTTGTGGTTGCGCATGGAAGCGATGACCGCTTTGGGGATGTGGAAAATCGAAAAATATTTACCGATGTTTCTCGGAATAATAGAAAAGCATCGCGAAGAAAGTTTACGGCAACATGCAATTACCAGTATCCATCTTTACGACTTAGACACGTACATGAATCGTTTACAAAAAGTGATGCACCACGACGCAAATAGATACGTACGTGTAAAAATCATTGAACTCTTCGCCAGTAAAAAAAACAAGCAGTTGATCCCTGAGATTATGCAAAGGCTAAAAAATGACGACACCCCTGAAGTACGCAACGCAGCGGTTGTGGCTCTTGTCACATTAGATTCCCGGCGTAATCTTCCGGTTTTACTGAAAGATGCAAACCTCCCTATTAAAATCGCAGCTATTCGTGCGCTAGGTAATGTAACTGCGAAAGATGATTTGCCAAACCTGCGTTCCTTCCTGCGAGACGCTACCATTTGCAATGAGCTAATTCGTAGTTTAGAGAAATTAAAGCTCCGGGGTTATGCAGATGCAATAGTGCAGACACTGTCACAAAATCAAAGTTTCGTTACCCAGATCTGTGTTGTTGACTTTTTGACGAATTTACAAATACGTCAATATTTCACACAAATTGACGAACTACTCCGCAAAGACAATGCACCGGAAGTCAAAACAAAAATTTTACGAATGATTGCAAATCTAGAACTGCAAGAATACAAAGAGAGTGTTTATCAAGTGTTGAGAGATGAATTGCCCTCTGTACAAGTTTTTGCCGCAACTACTTTGGGAAAACTCAGAGCCAAAGCGCGCGAAATGCAAGCTATCTACAATAATTCGAGTAATACAATACTTCGTGGTACAATTGCAAATGCAATCGCCATGACCGAATCGAAATTGAATCTCGAAGCACTTTTACGTACGTCATCGGAGAAGTGGATCAACACGATTCTTCAATTTGCTACATCTCTGGACTTGTCAAAAAAACAGTGGCAAGAGTTTTGGGAAAGTTACCAAAATGCGAATTTCCCCGCATACCGTAAATTTTGTAAAAATTATCGCATAAAATAATTTTCATCTTGTAAAAAGGTCATTTTTGTAGTAGTAAAAGGTAACATCTTTTTATGGAGCTACAAAATGTGGAAACGTTGCACAATTTGTGTTGTGTTTATATTACTTATTATACAAAGCATGATATCACCAAATGTTTGGGAATCTATTTGTCCGCAAAACAGTGATATTGTGAATAAATGCGAGTCACCGCAAACAGAATCACAAAGTGATCATATGTTATCCAGTGCAGTGGATAATGTCAGTTTCTATGTCGCTGGTTCCTCTACAAAAATCCATTTCAACAAACAACCATCAAGTTGCTACTTCCATTTTCCCAAATTACGTAGCAACCTATCCATTTCAAAATACTTACCACTAGAAATCTCCCAAAACAATAGCGTTTTGCTTTGTTAAAAGCAATATTGTTACGTCCCCTTTTTCACTTCAATAAAATTTCATAACTGTCGACTTGACCGCGAAGAATATATATATCTTTGGATATTCTATCGCGTCGTAGTTTCGGAGTGTCGTTTAAGTATTTCGTTAGTATGGCGATTACTTCTACAGGGGAGTTTACGTGTGTTGAAAGACGCAATGTTATTTTGGGTCTATCGGTTTAGAAATATGCCTGTATGCGATGCCGCCCCCACAGGACTGATAAGGGGAGGTTTTTTGTTAAGTGCATACAAAGAAAAGAGATAAAAACTTTTAAACTACAAATCTCCAGGTTGTCATCCCTGGCTTGACCAGGGACCCAGGCGTTTACAAGTCGACTTTATATTGCTGGTTTCCCGCTTCCGCGGGAATGACAGCTCTGGGGAAACGTTAGTTTGAAACAACATCTGTTTTTAGTTATAAGTGCCTTGCATCATATGCTTTACAGTGGAAAATTCAATATTAAGGAAATAGAAAATGTATGAAAATAACCCCAAAATATGGACAAAGTGTGTATTGATTTTGTGCTTAGTCTCTATGAGTCTGTTACTTATTTGTCCACCGAGTAAAAGACCTTTTTTCCAAGAGGATTTACAAGAAACGAAAATAAATTTAGGTTTAGATTTAAAGGGAGGTTCTGAATTACTATATGAAATAGACCTACAAGAACTTGATCCACATAAAACCGCACAACAAGTTATGGATGATTCCATCTCTGTCATTTACCAGCGTATTTTTGACTCTGGTATTGTCAAAGAACCGCGAATCAATCGCCAAGGCAAAAATCGAATACTGGTGCAGTTACCAGGATTGAATGACGCAGATACGGAAAAAATCAAAGATGCCATTGAACAACTAGGGAATTTACGTTGGTGTCTTGTTGCGTCGCCGCAAGTGGGCGGCAAACGTAGTTTTGACGAAGCCGTCGAATCCACTAGGTATGAAAAGGCAAAACAGCGTGGACAACGAGCGCTTGACAACTACAGAAAGCAATTACTTAGTTTGGGCTACAAGTGGTTTCAGGATAAAGGTGGTGGGGAACGTTTGTTATGGATCGGCGATTCGTATAACATTACAGGTAAAGATTTACGCCACGTTCAATTTGATTCCCTCCATCAACAAATTCATTTTCGTTTAACAATCTCTGCGGGAAAAAATTTCAAAAAGCTCACCGCAAAATACCAAGGTGAAATTCTCGCCATCGTATTTAACAATAAAATAGTAAGTGTTGCGCAAATTGGGGGCGTTGTCGGCGATTCAGGCTCTCTCACCGGTTTTACAGCAAAACAAGCCAACGTACTCATCAAAACCATGAAATCTGGATCTTTGGATATTAAACCACAGCTTTTATACAAAAATACCATTGGTCCAAGTATTGGCGAAGACTCTGTACGTTTGGGAGTTTACTCGGCGCTATTTAGTTTTGCGGCAGTTATTTTATTTATTGCCATTTATTATCTTACCTCGGGAATTGTGGCAAGCTTGACATTGCTTTTGAATATATTGTTGGTGTTTGTTGTCTTAATGCTATTTAGAGAAACATTGACATTGCCCGGAATTGCCGGTTTAATTTTGACCGTGGGTATGAGTATCGATGCCAATATTATTATTTTTGAGAGAATTCGTGAGGAGCAAGCAAAGCGTCTGCAAACAGTGGACAAACAAATATTATTAGACGATGTTGATCGTGGCTTCCAAAAAAGTTTTCGGACAATTCTCGATGCGAACATCACTACTTTTTTTACTGCGGCAATACTTTATATGATTGCGTCTGGAGCAATCAAAGGTTTCGCGTTTACGATGTTGTGGGGGATAGCACTTAGTTTTTTTACCGCTATTTTTGTCACAAAAACGTTTCTTCGCGTTTTGATCATGATAAATATGAGTAACCGTTTACGTATGATGCAAATTGTAAAAAAACCGTCTTTTGCTTTTACAAGTAAAATGCGTAAATGGGGCATCGTTTCTTGTTTTGCCGTTGCTTTATGCACAGTGGGCTTTTTGAAGAGTAGCGAACGTATCTATGGTTTGGATCTTCGTGGGGGGGTTTTGGTACAAATGAGTTTGAAAAAACCTTTGGAAACCACAACCGTACGCGAGCGTTTGCGCAAGAATTTCCAGGGGGATTTTGAAGTACAACGCTTAATAAGTCCCCGTGCGAAAAATCGCGAATTTTCCATTCGTCTGTCTCAAGAAAATACCTCGCAATCACAAATGCGGCAGAAAATTCGGCAATTGTTTTCTGCAGAGTTGGCCGAAAAAGCATTTGGAGACATAACAAAAATTAGCAGAGGAAAATTACGCAACTTTGTCTCTATGCCAATTCACTTGCATACACCAGTATCCGTAGATTTTTTAAAAGCCACTTTTGCAAAAAGTCCATTTGAAAAAGTACTGATCGCAGTGCCGAAAGTGACTGTACATTTTGAGTTGCAAAAAGCCCAAGGAAAACGTTCATTAAAGAAAGAAATAATACGTCATCTCGCACTAGCACGCCCCACAATAAAAGTGCAGCACATCGAGATTCACAACAAAAACAACGTTTTTACCGCACAAATTTCATTTTTAGAGCATGCCCCACTCGAATCTATTCACCAAGCAATGCAAAGATGTAAATTTGCCAAATTTCATGTTCAGCCACAAAGTGACTTTGCAAATCTTATGGCAGAGTTTACCTTGTTGGTCGATCTACCTAGCGGAAAAGACCACATTTCGTGGGGAGAAACCAAACAATATTTAGAGAAAACGGTTCGCGATATTTTTCAACAAAAAGAAGTTCATCTTTCCGACCCGTTTCCTCGCGTTGCTGAAATTTCTAGCGTGGTGGCGAAACAACAGAAAACAAGTGCTTATCGCGCGATTTTATTGTCACTTATTTTTATACTGCTATATATTACAGCTCGCTTTCCCAACGGATGGAATTGTGCTTTGGCGGCGATTATTACTTTAGCACATGATATTGCCATCACCGTAGGTATGATTACTTTGTTTTCCAGCATGGGGTGGGTAAACGTCGAAATGAATTTACCCGTAATCGCGGCGTTACTTACGATTGTTGGTTATTCTCTGAATGATACGATTATTATATTTGATCGCCTACGCGAAAACCGCGAAAACCAAGAGGAGCGTTTGCCAATAAAAAAAGTAGCGGAAATTTTTGATCGCAGTATTAATCAAACCCTTTCACGAACCATCTTAACATCATTTACCACTTTGTTAGTTGCGGTGATATTGTTTGTTTTTAATTACAATACCGGTAATGTTCTGGAAGGATTTGCATTTACGCTAATTGTTGGAATCATTGTCGGGACTTATTCTTCTATTTTTGTGGCAAGTGCGTTGGCATTGCGATTTGAATCAAGAGCACGTTAGAATTTCTATTTTGCGGTAGTACTTTTCGTATAAAAGTACTACCGTTTTTCGCCTGCGCCTTTTAAAATGAAATAAATATTTTATTTGCAAAATAAGGCTGCTTTTGCAGGGATGACACCCATAGATATTCCAATATGAGGAGATTTGTCGAGGAAAATGATATGGAGCAACAGCACATAAAATTAAAATCTCTACAAAATATAGAGGATCACAGCGTTTACCATGGCTGTGTATTTTACCTATCAAAAAGTTATCAGCCACAACATGTCGAATTCTACGACTGTAGTTTTCGTACAAATGTTACATTTGGCAATTTGGATACCTGCGTTTTTCGAAATTGTAGTTTCGCGGGAGATGTAACTGTCGGTTTACAAAGCTCTGAAATAAAATCGATCCCTAAGTGGCTTTTTCAAATGCCGATGCTAACGCAATTAGATCTTAGTTACAATTACGATTTATCATTACAAGGAATTAGTAAATTTTCTAGGCTTACTCATTTGAACCTTCGTAATTGTGGACTCAAGGATTTACCACAAGAGATGAACGAACTGCAAAATCTTACGCATCTTAATCTCAACATGAATAATTTTAAAGAATTACCGGTAGTCGTATATCAACTTTGTTCTCTTACGCGTCTCGAATTGGCACTGAATGAAGTTTCACTCACAGAGGAAATTCAACAACTCAATAAACTTACTTATCTTGATTTTTCGCGTAATAGCTTGCAAGATTTTCCAATTTCGGTGTGCCAATTGTCGGCAATAACTCATCTCGACATGTCTTTTAACGAAATTACGGAACTTCCCCCGCAAGTGGGAGAACTTAAACATCTCGTTTACTTAGATCTCGCACATAACAACATATCGAAATTGCCGCCTGAAATAGGAAAACTTCGCTTACTTGCGGAATTAAAACTGCGACGAAATAATATTCAAAATTTACCGCCACAAATGAGTAATCTTACTTCCCTACATTCTATCGATTTCTCATATACACGTATTACGAACGATTCGTTTACACATCTAGCTGGTTCTGTAGAAAAAATAGATTTAAGTCATACGGCGATTAGCAACGATGTTTTTGCTTGCTTCGACAAACTACCTAAACTTTCGGATGTAGACGTGAGATTTACGTGCATAACTAAGGAAGGCTTACACTCTTTTCATAACATCTCCCAGCTAAGTTCTCTACTTCTCGCGGGCATCCGGATCACTCCTGTAGAGATCGCTCTTTTTTACAAACACAATGTCAATGTAAACCTATCTTGTATCGAAATAGATAAAGATGAAATGAAGGAAACGGACTACAAAAAGTTTATGGCCAAAAAAAGTGTTGCGATTGCACAGTGGTGGCGCACTTCAGAAAATACGGCAGTTGTTGTGGGCGGTGACTATATTGATGGCGATAACGTGCACGAATTATCTGCGTCTTTTCATCGTATTTTTTTAGGTGTGGGAATCACCAACATTGTATTTGATTTATCTAGTATCAAGTATATAAACTCTACTGGACTTGACGAGTTTGTTCTCAGGGCACACGAACTTCGATCACGAGGAGGAGATTTTTTGCTGATCAATGTTTCTGAGAAGATACGTGCTCTTTTTGATATGCTGGGCTTACTTTCGGTTTTTCGTTTTTCTGAATCCACGGAGTAGACAAATCAAGCTCATTTTTTATCAAGTGCATGTCTTCAAATTGACGAATTATTTTTGTTGGAAATCACATATTTTTATTGAATTTTTATAGTGAATATGCGAATATTTGAATATTTGAATGTTTGTTTTGTGTGAGGATACTGGTCTTTTCATTATCAATGAAAAGGCACAATACTTCAAAGTAATTGAGGCTAGTATTGACGACAAATACTATGATTTATTATGTACACACTTAGTTTAATATTTGCTTTTCTGATAGGATTGTCACTGGGACTTTTAGGTGGCGGTGGTTCAACCTTAGCCGTGCCCGTTTTTGTATATGTTGTTGGGTATGACACAAAAACGGCAATTTGCTTAAGCTTATTCGTTGTGGGTACAGCGAGTTTTTTTGGAAGTCTAAAACACTGGAAGAATAACAATGTCGATGTAAAAATGGCTCTGATTTTTGGACCATTGGCGATGCTTGGCGCGTATTTGGGGGCACGTCTTGCTGCTTTTTTTAGCGACGCGGCACAGCTCACTTTATTCGCTTCGATTATGTTAATGGCTTCGTTCTTCATGTTTACCAATAAGAATCAAGACACGCACAGTGGTAAAGTCTCTTTGATTGCTCTTGCTCCTCAAGGCCTATTTGTGGGTATTCTTTCTGGACTTGTGGGCGTAGGAGGAGGGTTTCTCATCGTACCTTCGTTGGTTATTTTTGGTAAGCTTTCGATGAAGGAATCCGTGGGAACATCTCTTATTATTATTACCATGAACTCTATAACGGGTGTATTGGGATACTTGGACCAAGTGCAAGTACCATGGAATTTTGCTTTCTTATTTACAGGCCTTGCGATCATCGGTATTTACACCGGCAGTTCCCTGGTCAATTTTATTCCACAGAAGAAACTAAAAAAAGCTTTTGCGATATTTATTTTGGTGATGGGTGTATTCATACTTTACTCAAATTTATAAAGAGAATTTTATGGAACAGGAAAATACCGAAGTTTTAAATAAGATACTACAAAAAATAGAATCTTTGGAAAAATCTATCGAAAAGGTAGAGACTTCCGTTCAGCAACTCCAGGGTATTACGGGAATGTTTAGTGATAGTATCGATGAACATTACCAACGTACCAAGGAAAAAGGAATTGATCTCGAAGAGCGCGTATCGGTAAGTCTACAACTTGCTGAAAAAATCACCAAACGCGAAACTGCAAATTTGTTACTGGAGAACATCGATCACATCAATCAATTGCCGCAACTCGTCGCGATGTTTGCCGATTTTCTCGATGAATTTTATCGCGAAAATCTCCGTGATATCGATGTGATCGATAATCTTAAACGAGGTTTGCAGATAATGATTGAGTTAACAAATCCAGATACAGCAAAAATTATTTCAACCGTTTTTGACGAAGAAAAAGGTCTCATCAAAGAACTTTCGGCTTTGTTAGACTCCCCTGAATTTAGAGCGCTAATGAAGTCAGGAGTATTAAATCCTCAAACAGTTAAAGTCATCGCCTCCATGGGGGAAAGTTTGGTGGACTGTCAAGATGACGTTGAAAAACTTACTGTGATTAAGGGGGTTGGGGCTTTGTTTAATTCCGATATACGTCGTTCAATGGGATTCTTGGTGGCTTTTGCGAAGCACTTTGGAAAAAATTTAGCAAATGATCGTTCTTCAGAGGAGTAATAATTATGGAATCTTATGATATTGTCATCGTGGGCGGTGGTAGTGCCGGGATTACTGCGGCAGCTCATCTAAGTAATGAAGTGGCTTCCAAAAGTGTCGCAATTATTGAGCCTTCTACTAAGCACTATTATCAGCCTATCTGGACGCTCGTTGGTGGCGGAGTATTTCCGAAAGAAGTATCGGAAAGAGAACAAGAAGATTTTATTCCTGACGGTTACACATGGATTCAGGATAAAGTGGCGACGTTCGATCCAAAAAATAACCAAATAAAAACGCATGATGAAAAAACTATTGCCTACAAATACCTTATCGTTGCAGCAGGGATTCAAATCGATTGGGATAAGATACCTGGTTTAAAAGAAACGGTAGGAACTAAAGGCGTATGCAGTAATTACTCCTATGAAACGGTTGATTCTACTTGGGAAAATGTGAAAAACTTTCAGGGCGGAACGGCTATTTTTACACACCCAAGTACACCCATAAAATGCGCCGGTGCGCCACAAAAGATATGCTATCTTGCAGAAGACTATTTTCGCAAATCGGGTGTGAGAGACAAAAGTAATGTTGTTTTTGCTTCGGCGACGGCGGGCATTTTTGGCATCGAAAAATATGCAAAATCATTGAAGAAGGTCGTTAAAAGAAAAAATATCAATACTCTTTTTCAGCATGACCTAGTTGAGCTGCATCCCGACAAGATGGAAGCGGTATTTAAAAAGCTCGATGATGATGAACGTGTGACTTTATCTTATGATATGATCCATGTCTCTCCGCCGATGAGTGCTCCTAAATTTATTAAAGACAGTGAGCTTGGTAATCAAGATGGTTGGGTCGACGTGGACAAACATACTTTACAGCATACGAAATTTAAAAACGTTTTCTCTCTGGGAGATTGCAGTAGTTTGCCAACTTCAAAAACGGGGGCTGCGATACGCAAGCAAGCTCCTGTTTTGGTGGAAAATCTCTTGGCAGAAATGAAAGGGGAAAAGTTGAAAGGACACTACGATGGTTATACCTCTTGTCCTTTAGTTACTGGGTATGGAAGCCTTATTTTAGCTGAATTTGACTATGATAAACAACCCGCGGAAACTTTTCCATTCGATCAAGGGCAAGAGCGATACAGTATGTATGCGCTAAAAGCCTACGGACTGCCGCGCATGTATTGGCATGGAATGCTCAAGGGACGTGTGTAGTTGCTTGGTCTATGCAAAACTCCCGGGATACATCCCGGGAGATGTTTTTATTTTTTACTTGGTTGGATCAAGGAGTCGATGAAATTTCTAACAAAAGACTCTGGCTTGTTGCCAAGGAACGATTTGTCCCCTGTTTTGCCTTGAGAAAAAACTCTGATGGTAGGATAGCCACCTAGTAGATATTTTTTCAATTCGCTATTTTTACTTGCATCAACTGTGGCGATCAAAACTTGATCGTCAGAATAACTGGGAGCGACGTTAACCAGTGTTTTCTTTAATTTTTGGCAGGAGCCTCACCACGAAGCGGAGAACTTCACCATCACGGGAACTTGTGAACCCTTAATGAGTTTTTCAAATTCAGCGGCGGTTTGTAATTCGATGAGTTTTCCACGTCTTTGAGAAGAGACAATTTCGTCTATGAAGTTGCGGACAAAAGATTCCGGTTTGTTGCCAAGGAATGATTTGTTCCCTACTTTACCTTTAGAAAAAACTCTGATGGTAGGATAGCCACCTAGTAGATATTTTTTCAATTCGCTATTTTTACTTGCATCAACTGTGGCGATCAAAACTTGATCGTCAGAATAACTGGAAGCGACGTTAACCAGTGTTTTCTTTAATTTTTGGCAGGCGCCTCACCACGAAGCGGAGAATTTGACCATTACCGGAACTTGAGAGTTCTTGACAAGGTTTTCAAATTCAGCTGTGGTTTTTAGTTCGTGTAGTTTTCCACGAGCAACGGCTGGAGAAGCGTTGTTACCTTTTATGGTTCGATCGATAAAAGCTGTTATGAAGCCTTCATCTTTGCTACCAACAAATGATTCGCCACCCACTTTACCTTTAGAAAAGGTACGGACGGTAGGATATCCGCCTAAAAGATATTCTTTTAGTTCGCTATTTACATATGCATCCACTGTTGCGATCAAAACTTGATCATCTGAATAATTGGCCGCGACGTTAACCAATTTTTGCTTCAGAACGGTGCATGCCTGTCACCAATACGCTGAAAACTTAACAATGACAGGAACTTTGGACTCTTTTACGAGTTTTTCAAAGTCCTGAGCAGTGTCAAGTACTTTTAATTCGGCAACAGCTGTGTTGGCAAACAATGCCACACAAAGAATTGCCAAAAGAATATAAGTCTTTTTCATTAGACACTCCTTTGAAAAAATAAAAATAATTATTATTATAAGACATTTTCAACACGCCATCAATTATAATTTGTTGTGCCGTAAACTACTTAGTGAAAAATGTGCTTATGTTTTCAGGAGCGTTTTTCAAAGGATTTTTTTCTAACAACAGTTTATTTGTATTACTTTTTTTTCTGACGTTTATAAAAAAACACGCCTATGATAGCTAGTATGATTAAAATACCTACTGTAATCCACAACCAGATTTTTGGTCCGGCAATTTCCGCTCGTAGTTGGGGAAGAAATTCACCTTTTTGTTCAATGACATCCACCATATCAAATCGCCACTCTGCCATATTTTGCTCTTTGTTGCGGTAACCATTTGTTGCCACAATGTGTGGTGCATGTAATCGAAAAAGAAAGTGTTTGTCTTTAAAAAATTGATTGACACTTTTCGCGTATTGTGTTTCTTCTTCTTCCTTTAGTTTAAACTTATACATGAATAAATAATTGCCATTGTCTAGTTTTTCTACAGCAATTTTTGCATCGCGTCCTTTGCGTTTGCCTTTGGAGCTAAAAATCTTTTGTAGGTCTTCTTGTAATTGTTTCGTGTTGCGCAAGTCGTTGATATGTACATCTACGTCATAAAACCACAAATCTTTTTTTTCGTATTCTTTAATTTCTGCTTTGGCAACATTGGGGTTTTTTTCTAGTAGTTCCACGTTTTCTTTGATTTCTTTTTGGCGATCTTCATCACTTTTGAAATTCATCATTTTATACATCGAACTCGATACACCAAAAGCAATTCTGACACGCCCAGAACCATCGGCGTGAATCCATATTTCTTGTTCTACCTCAATGCAACCGCTAAACAAAACAATGCTGGCGAGTAGTAGACAAAATTTCTTGATCATTGTAGAACTCCGTTTCAAATTACGACTTTAGTTCGTTGGCAAATTTCTTTTTCATTGCACGAATATAGGTATTTTTTGAAAAACGACTCACCAAATACGCTAGTTTGCTAACACGTCCGATGAGTAAAGTTTTTTTGCGCTTTGTGGCGGCAGTGTATATTATTTGAGCCACATAGTCAGGCGACATTTTTTTTCCGGCATGCACGCGATTTTTTTGTGCAGGTTTGCCATCACCAGAGAGGGCGTTGTCGTTTATTTTTGTGGCGATAAATGCGGGACAAACCATCATGACATCCACTCCGTCATCTTCCACTTCCGCACGTAAACTTTCAAAGCAACCATGTAGTGCGTGTTTACTTGCTGCATACATTGTGCGTGAATGAAGGGGAGCAAAACCAGCAACGCTGGAAAGAGCGATCATCATACCCTTATTTTCGATAATAGAGTCAATACAGGCCGCAGCCCAGTACATACAGCCAAAAAGGTTTATATTAATAACGCGGTGCATGACCTCTACACTTGTTTCGCTAAATTTGCTCAAGTGACTGATGCCGGCATTATTAATCAGAACATCGATACGCTTGTGTTTTTGCAGTACTTTCTTGGCGATTTCGCGTACGTTTTCATCATTGGTAACATCGTTCACGTAACCATCTATGTTCATATCTTTTTGTAATTCATCGCACAACTCTTTGATTCCTTGGGCATCGATATCCGCGGCGATTATGGTTGCTCCGTTTTTACCAAAGACAGTACACAGGGATTTCCCCAATCCACCACAGGCTCCGGTGATGACAACGACTTTACCTTTAAAATTTCTCTTATTCATCTCTACCTTCTCAATTTTTTTTGTTCTACATAATACAAAAATGCTTCTTGTGAAGACTTCTGCGGAATATAGCCAAATACATTTTTTAAGTTATTGTTGTCAAGCACTGGGCGATATTGCAATAGGACAATTTGTTCGGGTCCATAAGGACTAACTCTTAACCAGCGGCCTACCCTGAGAGCGACACTTAACAGTGTTGGTGAGAGAACTTTCACTTTTTTATTCAGTATTTTGGCGATTTCATATATTGTGAGCGCCCCATCACCAGCAACATTAAATGTACCTGTCTGTGACGAGAAAATTGCCTGGACAATACACCCACAAACATCTTGATCCCAAATAAACACAAAGCGGCTATCACTTCCCTTTATTGCGAGTACAGACTTATTTTCGAAAAGAGCCACTAGCGAGTTACTTACGTTTTTCCCCACAATAGTTCCAATGCGAAACACTACCTGTTGTAATGTGGGATGGTTTTTGCGGTACTCGGCGAGCATTTCTTCTACAAGTCTTTTGTGGCGCGAATAGGGTAATCTTTCATTACCACGTACTGTGTCATTTTCGGTGATCCATTGAGGATTATCGGCATAGTAACCATAAGCCGCACCACTGGAGGATACCACGATTTTTTCTACGTTGTTTTTCACGCATGCTTCTAATACGTTTTTTGTTCCGAGAACATCAATCGCGTATTCTAATTCGGGATCGCTTTTTTTGCTGGGCATAACTGCGGCGAGATGCACAACTACGTGGATATCGTTTTCCGCAAAAACATTACTCATTTCAGGAGCGCGTACGTCCAGTATGTGATAAGATACCCCAGGTATTTTTTGGTGTGGTTCTCTAATATCTAAGGCAAAAACTCGTACTTCATTGCTGTGATTCTTCATTAATTCTTGTATCACAATACTTCCCATGTAACCACTTCCACCCGTAACAGCGATGTTTCTCATGCGTCTTCCTTTCGCGACCAATAATATGCAATACTAAGTCCCGCAATAATATGCCAAATGCCCCACCAGCAGGCAACAATGGCCATTCCGCCTAGTTTCTGAAAAAAAGTAAAAATGATCGTTAGCCCCAATGCCGAGTTTTGAATACCCACTTCGATGGTAATCGCTTTACGATCTTTATTTGGTAGGTTGAGAAATGTAGCTCCTAGATATCCTGTCGCAAGTGCTGTGGAATTATGCAACAGTACAATAACGAACACCCAGCCGATATAGTGAATAAAAGAATTCCAGTTAGCGACCAACGCCAGAAAAACGAAACCAATGAATACCACGAGGGAAAATTTCTTCATGGGGTCTTTGAGTCGTGAAGCGAGATGTGGGCGTTTCTCGGCAATGAATAGTCCCGCTACAAGAGGTAAACCTAGAATGCAAAGTATTGTGGTCGCCATATCCAAAGGAGAAATGGATATTTGCTTGAGTATTTTTGATACCTCGGGATGGTAACTCCCCCAAAAGGTAAAGTTTAGAGGGGTCATAAATATGGCGCACAGCGTCGATATGGCCGACATACATACGGATAGTGCCGTGTTACCTTTGGCAAAATGTGTAAGGAAATTGGAAATATTTCCCCCAGGACAAGCAGCAACGAGTAGCATTCCCATTGCCATACTCGGTATAGGATCTAAAATCAGTATTAGGAGAAATGTAAAAGCGGGAAGAAATAAAAATTGAGATAGAAGGCCTATCCCCACGGAACGCGGAAATTTACGGATATTGTCGAAATCCGTGGCCTTCATATCAAGTGCAACCCCAAACATTACGATGCCTAGAATGATGTTCATTACCACAACAGCATTAGGACTAAAGTTTAAAACGACATCATCAATAGGTTGCATAACAACTCCGATCTACAATTTACCCGTAATACACTCTGGATCTCCCAAACGATTTGCCAACGCAACTAAGTCTCCAGATACAGAGTTGTCTGTTTGTATTTCATCTAAATGAAGAGTGTACTCTTTCCCCGACAAAACGGCAGGCATCATGTAGGTTTTTCCTTGCAATATTAAATGTGTTAAATTACGTGCTAAGCGCTGTGCTAAAGTAATGTCCATGTTATTTGGCGACGCACCACGGATATCGCGCGAAAAAGACTCGCAGATGATACGCTGATTGGTTTGTAAACCCTCCTCCATAAGCTCTTGGTAGAAGAACTCGGCAGCACTTCCTGTGATGTTATTGTTTTTTCGATAATCGCGTTTGTACCCTTCAGCTACGACAATGACCGTGTAATCACGATCTTTAAGGGCGTGGGCTATTTTGGGGATATTATAGTCAAAGCCTGGTAGTACCGCGAGATGTGCCCCTGCTCCTAAACACGAATGTAAGGCGTGATGCCCTCCTCTCGCTCCCATCATCTCAATAATATAGCAGCGTTTGTGGGTGCGCGCATCTGCCATGTAGCAACGTACTTTTTCTGCCCCCATCTCTACTCCTGCGTGTTGTCCAATGCATTCTGAACCATAGATATCGCTGTCAATAGTTGCGGGAATAAAAAACGATTGCAAATCACCTGGGAGAAGCTTCGAAAGAGACTTTAAACCTTCAAGAGTTCCATTTCCACCTACAGCAACAATAACACGTGTTTTGTGCTTTAATATGGTCTTTGCTGCTTTTTCCTGGTTTTCTAGTAAACGAAACCCTTCATAGCGTTCACAGCGAAAGCGTGCACCGCGCTCTTCGCGTAATACCGGGGCGTGAATGACACCTGGAATATGCTCCAGCTGTTTATACAATTGTTCGTTGTAAATCAAGCAGCGTAAGTTGGCGGCACCTCCTCCTTCTACAAGGGATTTAAAACCTGTCGCTGCGACAAACACACTGCGTTGGTAGTGCTCTAAAAATTGCACAATAAAGGAAGTGACAGAGTTATATCCTGGGGAACAACCACCATCCTGGATTAGTAGAACATCAATTTCTTGATATAGCGCATCTTCTCCGCGGATGTAAGATGTGACAAGAGAGCCTAGTTCCTTATAAATTCGCACTAATGATTGGGCTGAAATACGTTCTTCGACAAGTATTTCTGCAGGGAGAACATACAAGGAGGTTTCCTTAATCGCTCGCGCCGTGGCTACATGTGGTTGCTGGCCAAGCATGGATACTTCGCCAAATATATCTCCCGAGTTGAGAATATTGATACATCGATTACTTTTTTCAATTGCACAGCGACCTTTTTCGATAATGTAAATCGCCGCCTCTAAACCCCCCTGAGAAAAAATAATCTCACTTTCGTCATAAGTAAATTTTTTCAAAAAGGAAATAATGGTTGTTAAGTCTTCATCATGAACATCTTTAAATATTCGCGACTGCCGTAAAAAAATTTGTAACTGAGGATCATCCTTTGAAAAATCTTGTTCTTCAGCCATTTTTTATCCTAAATTTATGAATGAGTTACTAAAATTTATCATCATTTTTCCCGTGATGAATATATACTAAAAACTCTGAGGTTGCACAAGGTAAATTTCATATCGTGGGTACAACCAAAAAAAGCGATGAGACTATAAAAGTATAGTTTCATCGCTTTTTTTAGAATAGGGCGTTTATTCTTCATACATAATAAGGCGCATACCTGTCACGTGAGAGTATGAGCTGCGGTCTACATTTTGCCTCATGGCACTACGCAATTGTTGTGCTTGATGCCCATAATGTCCTCCGCGTAGTATCCTTTGTGAATTGCCACTGGGGTTGTAAAAAGGATCTATTTGTTGTTCGGTATCGTAATTCCTTACGCTATCACGACATATCTCGGCAACGTTGCCTAACATGTCATAAAGGCCCCAGCTGTTTGGTCTTTTACGACGTACAATCGCAGGGTGTTTTTTGCTATTGCTTTTACTCCACGAATACACCACAGCTCTTTTGTATGAATTGCCCCAATAGAAGGCTGTGGTGCTACCTGCACGGCATGCATATTCCCATTGCGCTTCGGTGGGAATGTCAAAACGTTGACCTAATTTTGTTAATAAATCAGATTTTATGCGATTGAATGACAAGTATGTTGCCGGGTATATAGGCCCGCTTTTTACAGATTCTTTACCCTTCCATGGTGTCGTTGCCGCAATTTTTTGCCATGTTATTTGTGGCATCTCTTCTTTTTGTATCCAGAATGCTTTGGAAATCACAACTTTATGGCGTATTTCCTTTACGTTTCTACCGCGTTCTGTGTCTGAAGATCCTAACCAAAATCTTCCCGGGGGAACAAATGCCATGTTTAATTTGGTTCCTTGGATAGAAATGGTCTTTGTTTCTTTTTTACCTAAAGATTTTGCGTAGTATTTTTGATACGTTTTGGCATAATCTTCCTTTTTGCTATCAGATAGTTTCATCCAATATGGCGAAGTCATGTCGAGTATTTCGTGACCATTATGACGATAATGTAATTTTTGCCAAGCATCCGAATAAAAACCATATTTTTTTCTTTCGGCTTTTAATTTTATTTTAACGGATTTTACTGTTTTTTTCTTTATCGATAACGTCACGCGTACCGGATACTCGACGGCTTTCGTCACTGTAAAGGGCAATGCTACATATTTTGACGACTCTTTGGGGAAATCGGCCATGGTTTTTCGACGGAATTCACCGAGGCTGTCAATCGCTACGGTAACAGCGCTTTGATCTTGTTTACCAATATTTTTAACCACGATAGGAATGGTTTGTTCTATTTTGCTGATAATTGGTGTGGAGCGTACCTTGAGTTGCAAATTGGTTTGTAACTCATGAAAGTAAGCTAAGTTGCGTTTCCACACATCGTAATCTAATGTATTTTTATCCGCTAAATCCCAGTATTTTTTTGCTTTGGCGAAATCATTTTCATGAAAAAAATGTATGGCTAAAATACTGGCCAATGTTGTCGCTTTTTTCCCTAATATCTTCACCATGTCGTTTGCGGAAATGGTTAAGTAATTGTATTTTTTTGTTTGTATGGTAAATTGACGCGCCTTGATTTTTGTAATTTTTCCTGATGCGCGACGGTTAAATTTTAATGTAAGAGAAATTTTTTGCATGGCACTCAATGCTTCGCGGAGAGCCCTCTGTAAATTTACGGAACTTTGTGCAAAGGCATCAAATCTCAATTTTACTTGTTGGCGCAGAATAGGGTCTTGGATTTTGCGTAGGACATCGTCTAAATTTTGGAAATTTATTAGATGTCTTGTTAAAACGCTATGGAAATAAAGATTGTGTTGCTCTTCGTTTAGTGCCGTGGCTTTTCCCGTATTTTTGACAGCGTTATTTTCGTCCGTTAAATTTTTTTGCTGTGGAGTATCTCTTTTGCCATTTAGTTTTTCGCGTGTCGTTAATAATTTGTTCATGACAATTTTGATCTGAACATTTTGTTGTGAAATCATCTCGATAATATGCCGGTTATCATCGAATGATTGCCAAAACTTATCGGGAACTTGACGATTACTCTCCAATAAAATCAATCCTGTGGATAATTCGCGCGACAAGCCTTTTTCTATATTTCTTTTGTGATGCTGCACTACTTGCCATGAAGGAGTATCTTTGTATTTCTCGTCAAAAGAGTTTAGTTGGTTCCACATAGCAAAAGCATTGGGTAACATCTGCATTTTGGCTAGCTTCTCTTTTGCTTCTTCCTGCAAATTCACTTCTTTTTTGGCGGTTTGTTGTGGTGTTTTTTCGCTTTTATCTTTTGTTTGTGAATTATTTTTTTTGTAGTCGTTTTTTTGTGAATCAACGCGTGCGTTGCTGGAGTTGTTGTTGAAATCTTCTGAGTAGTAGTTATCGCTTGAATTACTTGAAAGTAATATCATTAGAAGTATGAATACTAGTATTGCCAATACGAT
Organism: Candidatus Uabimicrobium amorphum; assembly: GCF_009002475.1. GTDB lineage: Bacteria > Planctomycetota > Uabimicrobiia > Uabimicrobiales > Uabimicrobiaceae > Uabimicrobium > Uabimicrobium amorphum. The sequence goes on along the minus strand of NZ_AP019860.1, from coordinate 3,672,418 downwards.
AATGGCAACCATTTGGTTTTGGTTTTGATCGCGTCTATTTTTTTTCTGTAGCGCAATTCTTTGTGTCACGCGACTACTTTTCATTGCCATGCGTTGCGTGGTTTTTACGGGCCTTCGCCGTTCTGTTATGACTCTCTGCGTGGTCCTTTTCGTGATTTTTTTTGATGTGGCGGTACTTTTGCCTGCGGAAAAATTTTCCAGTGCTTCGACAAACTTAGCGGCGTTGCGATAGCGATTATCGGCTTTTTTCTTTAACGCTTTCAAGCAAATTAGCTCTAAATCGCGCGGGATTTCTGGGTTGATTTTACTCAACGATTGTGGTTGATTGTTGATCACTTGGTTGAGGATTTGCAGGTAAGATTTTCCTTCGAAAGGTGGCTGTTTGGCGAGTATTTCATAAAAAATCGCCCCCAACGCATATACATCAGTACGTTCATCAACATCTTTAATACCTTCCGCCTGTTCAGGAGACATATATTTTACTGTTCCCAAAATTTCACCCGTTCGCGAAAGTCCGGTGTCATCATCTTTGAGTTTTGCCAGACCAAAATCCATGACGCGTGGATTTTTTTCTTCATCCATCATGATGTTTTCCGGTTTTAAATCACGGTGAATTACTCCTTGGCTATGGGCATAACCAATAGCTGTGGCCACTGTTTTTATAATGGATATCGCTTCTTGGATACTTGGCTTATAGCGATAAATATATTGTTTTAGATTTGTGCCTTGGATGTAATCCATGACAAAATAGGGTATTTTATTTTCAACGCCTGTTTCGTAAATAGTCACGATACCGGGATGTTGTAACTTCGCCGTTGTTTTTATTTCTAGACTGAAGCGTTGTAGTTGGGTTTGGTTGGCAACTTGTCCTAATGTGAGAACTTTTAAAGCTGCTTCGCGGTCGAGATGCGGGTCATGTACTTTATAAACTGTTGCCACACCTCCTTGGCCAAGAACTTTTTGTATTTGATAGCGGCCAAATTTGCTCAGGGTTTGGTTACCCAATGCTTGGGTTTCCCCCTGACGATTTGTAGGAGATTCCCTTTTCTCTGCGATGGGCGTTATGATCGTTGTGGCGTTTTGCATTGCCTCGCGACGAGTTGTGGAGGCTTTTCTTTTCTCTGTGATTGGAGTTTTGATACTCGTAGAGCTTTGTTGTGCGTTCGAAGTTTTTCCAGGGATTTGTTGCGCGATTGCTCGTGCATCAAGGCTTGTAATGGCTTCTTCTTGAACGAGAATTTTTTCTAGAGGTTCGTCAATACCTCGTTCTTTTAATAAGCGCTGCAAATCGAGATATTTACGCAGTTCTGCTTCCGTAATAAACCCTAGTTCAACTGCTACGTTTCCGAAATCTTTGCTTTCCGACATATTTATTTCCCAGCTAAGCACAAGTAGTATCTTTGTGGTTGTATCCACATGTGTACCAATCGAAATAATGACACTTTTAGTATAACATGCCATAACAACAAAATAACTAATAAAATTATAAAATAAAGGCCATGACCATATCCATTACATTTGTCCCGGTTTTGCCCGGAGACAATAAGCCCCCATATTTGTGAAAAAAAGAGTACGAGTCGTTATTTTTTAGGTACGTTTTGATTTCCTGAGGATGGTACAATTTACTGCTGACAATTGCACCCGCGGCATCGGAGTTTCCATCGATACCATCTGTTCCAGCGCTTAGTATGTAGATCCCTTGACAATCTTCGAGGGCTTGTAAACTAGCGAGAGCCAGTTCCTGATTGCGCCCACCACGGCCTTTGCCTTGGACGTTGACTGTTGTTTCGCCGCCGAATATAAGACATACTGGGGGAGAAAATGGTTGGTGTTTGTCGCGAATTTCTTTGGCAATGGCTACGATACATTTTGCGATTTCTTTTGCCTCCCCGTGCATTTGGGAAGTCATGATATGTGCGTCAATACCGTACTTTTGCCATGCCTCTCGTGCGTATTGTAGGGCAATCGAGTTATTACCTATAACAAAATGTGGAACATTGTTCGCTGCGCGACACACTGAACTTTTGGGTAAGGTATAAGTAATGTCATAAGAGTCAAGTATGTGTTGAGCGTCGGTGTAAGGCTGGTGGTAAAGAGGTCCCGAACCAATCACCGCAAGGTCGTCACCAATCACATCCGAAATTACGAGGACAATTCCTGGTGCGGTCAACGCTTGTGCTAATTTTCCTCCCTTGATGGCCGACATTTGTTTGCGAACACTATTGAGTTGTGTGATGTCCGCACCTTTTTGTAAAAGTTGCTGTGTTATTTCCTGCATGTCTTGTAGAGACACACCAGGAGGCAGCTTCTCTAATAGGGCTGAAGTTCCTCCCGAAAGTAAATAAATAAAAAAGTCGTTTTGGGACAATGCTGCCATTTTTTCGAATAGAGTGTTACCTGCATCAACGCTTTTTTGTGTGGGAAGAGGATGAGAACTTTCGATCACCTCGATGTCGCGGATGGATTCGCTGTGCATATTACTCACGACAACGCCGCCAGCTATGCGCGAAGGTATTAGGTCACAAACAGCTTTGGCCATAGTTGTTGCGGCCTTGCCGCTGCCAAAAATGTGAATTTTGGGTGGCAAAGTTAACTGATTTTTTCCAATATGCAAGGTGTCGTTTTTTATTTTTAGATTTTCTTGAATAAGTGTTTGTGGCAAAATGCGCGCCACAACACTCATGAAAACACTTTGCAGTTTTTCTTCTGGAGTCATGTTAGTAATCCTTACTTTCAAAAATAACACAACTTATGGCAAGAGTAACCACCATGAAAATAAGAGATGACGTCAATGGGTACCAGTCGACATTACTTACGTTTAATTGTATAAAAATAGCCATACACTCCCGAATTTTTGGCAGTATGTGATATGACATATCCATAATGAAAGAGAATGTATCATTGCCTATCTGGTGTTTGATGAATTCTCTGCTTTGTAGCACTGTCTCAAGTAGATATGCATATACTAAGTAAGCGGAGATACCAGCGCCTGCTCCACGTGTAAAAACGCAACAAAAGACGATTAACGAAAAGGCAATGGCAAAAACAAGTGGTATCATCACAATGGATAGAAAAGGTTGGAATGTAATGACACCCGCTTTAAATGACAGAATACCCCATAGTGTTCCTCCCATCACCAACATTAGGACGAAAACACTTAATGTACATGCAAAAAACTTATATAACAGTAATTGTGAACGCCATAAAGGCTTACTCAAGTGCAAATCTAGAGTTCCAGGTTTTAGTAAGTTTGCCATCACAAAGGCAAAGGCAATGATAAATAAAAAAATCAAAGTTCCGCCTATAATTTGCGAAAAAAGTACCATTTGTTGTTCGACAAACTTGACGCCATCTATGGCACTTTTACCAGCAAAGGAAGAAACTTCCACTTTGCCGTTGTCTAATTTTGTCACACTAATGGCAAATAGATAGGTGCCGGCAAACATCGCAGTAATAATACCAAAAGCGATCACCATTTTTTTATCGCGAATCTCGCGGAAGGTATCTATGAATATGGCAAGGAATTTCACTTGTCACCATCCTTTCCAATGACATCGACAAAATAATCTTCTAAACTTTGGCGATCTGGTATAATACTGCGGATTGATACGCTGTTACTACGTAAAGTATCAATGATCAAATCGAGTTCCTCAACTTCTTTTACCGTGACGTGGATTTGATTGTCCACGGATGCAATGCTTTGCACTTTTTCTTTGAGGGAGGCAACACTGGTTTCTGTTGCACCAACAACGTCTATTTTGTAAGCGTTGCGCTTGGCGACCAATGAGTCAATGGTTCCACGACGGATGATTTCCCCTTTGTTCATAATGACAATTTGATCGCATATTTGTTCTACTTCACTCAAAAGATGCGAATTTAAAAAGATAGTTTTTCCTTGCTCTTTTAGTTTGAGAAGTAAATCGCGAATCTCTTTTCTTCCCAGTGCATCTATACCGTCCGTGGGCTCATCCAAAAAAAGTAGTTCACTATCATTAATAAGGGTTTGTGCTAAACCAATGCGTTGTGTCATACCTTTGGAATATTTTTTTACCTTTGTCTTGCGCCATTTTGTCATTCCGACGAGTTCGAGAGTCTCGTCTATTTTGTCGCGCAATTTTTTTCCGTGGACACCACTTAAGGAACCAAAATATTGCAAAACCTGTTCACCTGTCAAATAACGCGGGTAGGTGTGATTTTCCGCGAGATAAGCAAGTTTCGTTTTGACATTGGTGGCGTTATACTTGCTATCAAAAATCCGCGCACTGCCCGAGGTTGGCTTTATAATCGACAATAATATACGCACCAAGGTGGTTTTCCCGGCGCCATTTGGTCCTAGGATACCGAAAACTTCCCCTGGTTTTACTTGTAGGGAAACCCCTTTGAGTGCATGAATCTCACCTTGTAAAATTTGCCGATACTTTTTGTGTAAATTTTCTACCTCAATGGCGTACATTACGAAATCCTTTCGGGTTCAAAAATTAAAGGATAGTTCCCCGAGTTACCAATAATGCGATTTTCACGACAAAAAACATTTTCTAGATAAGGGAAGAATAATGGTTGCCCATTGATAGTGATTTTCATAACGCCCTCATCTATCTCCACATCGTATGTTCCGGTATTTGCGGTTACCGCGGCGGTCAATTGTTCTTTTTCTAAGCACTCGTAGTTATCCGCGGACCATACTTTTTTTTCTATGTACGAATGAGATACCACGGTGTTGTCATCGGTGAATTCAAGACTGACAACACGTATGTCGTGTGCGTCAAGTTGATGAATGCATTGTTGCTCTTTGGCACTCCACACAAATATAGAACCGTCTTCACTTCCACTAAGGATAGTGTTACCACTCATCGCCAAGGAGGAAATGGATTGACTGTGTCCTGAAAGTGTGCATGTTAATGTTTGCGATTCCAGATTCCATAGATGTATCTTATTGTCGTGTGTCCCGATAATGAGCAGTGTATTGCACGGGGAAAACAGTAAACAAGAAACAACTCCGGTGCTAAATTGTGTGATGCGTTTTCCGGTGATTCCATCCCAAAGCATCACAAATTGATCGTATGAACCTGATGCCACAAAATGCGCATCTTCCGATATTGCCATGTCGCTAATTAAAAATTTGTGTTCGTGTGCCTGTAGGCTTGTTCCCTGTACTTTTGTACTCCACAAACGCACTGTTTTGTCCATCGAACCAGAGATTAATTTTTTGCCATCGGGTGTGAAATGAACACTTCCGACAATACTGTCGTGGCCTTCGAGTACCGCTTGCTGTTTGTATTCTTTTGTGTCAAACAAGAATATTTGTTGCGCACCTATGGCAAGAGTTTCTCCATCTGAGCTGTAGGTAATGCTCATGGGAGCGGCCCCTAAGTTGTGCGAATGTACTATTTTTTGCGCCTCCATATCCCATATTTGGAAATAAATATGTGTGGATATTGCAATTTTTTTGTTTCCTGGATGAAAATCGACATCGCTTATAATGCCTTCGCTTTCGTAACTTGTGACGAGTTCGCGACTTTGTAAGTCCCAAATCTTCATACTGTTGCCATAATCCCCCGATGCCAAAAACTTTAGGTCGGAGCTAATGCTTAGATTACTTATCGCGTGGCTATAATCAGCAAAACACGCAACTTGCTGTTTCGAAATTGTATTGTAGACGACGACGCGGTTGTCTGCGGTAGCCACGGCAAGGAGCTCCCCATTGGCACTGAGAGTCATTTTGGTAATGAGTACATTCTCTTCGCCGAGGCTTTTTATTTTTTCGCCTTGTGATACATCCCACACATCTATTTGTAGTCCCGCAGAATACACCATGCTACCATCGGGAGAAAAACGTACATCGTTTACAGGCGCTTCGTAGGTATGCTCTAGCAAAATTTTGTTGGTATGTATATCCCACACACGTAAAGTACAGTCGTACGACCCGGAAGCGGCCTTCGTTCCGTCACTGCTGATGTCAATACCCGTCACAGGTTGTTCGTGCTGGAATATGTTTAATACCGGGGAATCCAAACGCGTTGGTAAAGGACGAATGGCACGTAACCATGGGGAAGACGAGGATGCATTTTGACGCCAATGTTCTACAACGAGATGGAATTTGGGTTTGTCTTGGTTCCACGCGTAGGTGGGGTCATCTTTGGTAAAGTGTTGTTGTGCATCGTGGTGGTCATGCCAATATCCATAGTTCCATAATGTTTGTAGTAGACATTGGGGGTGGTCTTGTAAAAACTGTCCGTCAATACCTATTGCACGGTTCATAAGAGAAATAATTTCACGATTCACCCTCACCTGTGGTGCCATTTCGAATTCACTACTTTGGCGTAGTTTCACAACTTGCCCATTTAAGGCAAAGTCCAAATCATTTTTTAATTCTGCCACCATGTGTGCGTTGCATTTGGCTTGTAAAAAATCAAATTGTGTCAAAACTTCGAGTAGTTGTTCGTATTCTTCTGCCCACTGCAATTGAAATGGTAGTTCTTCCAATGTACGATAGTATTCATGGCCTTTTTTATGTAGGTATGCCGCCATTTTCTTATGGCAATTGCGCATACCGGATTTACCAAGACGCATTTTTATCGCCAATTCGAATTGTGGGTGAAAAAAGTTGAGGAAATTCTGTCGTTGTACGACAAATGTGCGTAGAGACTTTCTCGCCAACATGACAAAATCGTCTCCTACAGAAAGAATATCTTTTACTTCTTTTTCTAGCACCCCATTTTCTCCTGCGGCAATTAAGCCGAGATAGGTTTGTATCATTGCGGCAGCGGGTGACTGTAGTGAGGGAAATTTTGTAGAAAAATCCTTCTCTAGGCGTTCGAGAACTTGTTCGAATAAGGCCTCAATACTCACCGCCAGTTGTCCAACTGCAATTCCCGAAGTCGCCACTTCCTCTAGTGCCACTTTCAAATACAGCGGGTTACCCGATGCGCGTTTGCGCAAAAGTTCTTTGTCGTCGGTAGAGAAATTAAGACGGTGTTTTTGGGAAAAAATTTCAATAATCTCATTTGTCTCATTCATGGAAAGCGGCATGAGTTGTTTGGTCGTTACAAAAGGAAAATCCTGTACGCGGTCCAGTGTATCTGCGGGGCGCGACGAGAGAATAATTCGTATGTTTTGCGGCAATGATCGTGGTAACCACAATAGATCACGGCCATTGTCTGCCACTTCGTCTAATCCATCAACGATGAGAATGAGTGGCTGAGTGTAGGCTTCGAGGCTCTTTTTGACAGCCAATTGTAAGGACTCTAAATCAGATGGTACCTCTTTTAAAATATTCCATACCTTGAGTTGTTCGGCAATATTGTGTACAATTCCGCTAATTTGACGCGAGTCACGTCCCATACCCATGAAGTGCGCGACAATGGGAATTTTCGTCCCACCTCTTTCGCAGATAAATTTGGCCAGCAATGCCGATTTTCCCGTACCAGCTACGGCCTCAATACATAAGTAGTTTTGACGATCATTGGCGTCGACAAACTCATGGAGACTGCGCAGGTATTCTTTGCGTCCACAAAAACGATGTACTTTTTCGGCCAAAAAATTGCGTAGGATGTCACGGTAAGATTGTTGCTCCTCACTCTGCGGCGCATTCGGGTATTCGCTGTTCACCACTTTTTGGAAATGAGATGTCACATTGTCGAGAAGCTCTGCGACATTGTCGCAATGAAATACCGTTTCACCTTCGTTTTGAATAAATTGTTTTAATTTTGTTGTTGCAGCAACATTGTCACCGCTTTTTTCTTCTCCCTGGGTAAAACAGAAAAAGCGTCTTTCTTTGGGAATAATCTCCAAAGCTTTGCGAATTTCCATTTCCGTGACAGAGTAACCTTCTTTATTTTGCTTACCATCGACACCTTTTTCGGGTATCCAACCGTAGCGGTTCCCCAAAATAGCGATAAAATAGTCGCATTGTTCTACCATGCGAATACACCAATCCACAACGTGCTCTGTTGAAGATCTGTCGCGCCACCTTAAATCATATGAGCAGATAGTCAGTCGTTTGTGTAAAATTTTTTGCTCGATTTTCTCAAAAATTTGATGCAGGCGATCGCGTTCAAGTTCTAAATCTAGAAAAGTTGAAGAAACGAAAACTTTGAGCATCTTCCATGTATTGAGCATAATGCCTCCTACGACTATTTCGAAAGTTTATTGACAACAATAAAAAAAAAATATCTAATATGACCAAAAAAATATCTCAAAATTATATAGTAACTAGGGACTATCATCAATTAAAGAAAATTTTCTTTGTAGGTACATTCAGGGATGAAAATACTATTTATTAATGCCAATCAAGAACGTTTACCCGATCCTGTGCCTCCTATTGGGGTTGCTTACATTGCTGCCGCTGTACATCGCGATGGACACGAATGTTCGTTGTTTGATTTGAATTTTTATAATGATTTTTGCGATTCACTTGCCGCAAAAATTAAGGAATACAAGCCGCAGTGTATTGGGCTGTCCATTCGCAACGTCGACAACGTTGCCTACCCCAAGGTTGTTACTTATCTCGACCACTACAAAAAAATCATGGAGGTGTGTCGCAACGCATCTCCCCAAACTCCTGTAGTTGTTGGAGGGTCCGCTTTTTCTCTTTTCCCAAAAGAATTTTTGGAGGCTCTACAAGCAGACTATGGTGTTGTTGGTGAGGGAGAACAATTATTTTGTGATCTTATTAACTCCCTAGAGAAGCATAACAAACCAAGCGAGAATTTAAATCCAGGACCAAGTGGAGATTCGCGTATTTACTACCCAGTAGGCTTATCACTTTCCTTTGATGAACTGGTCCCTGCTAGGGAAATATTCGATGTAGATACGTATTTTCGCGAAGGGGGTAGTATTAACATACAGACAAAGCGTGGTTGTTCTTTGCGTTGTACGTACTGTACATATCCTCTTCTTGAAGGAATCAAAGTGCGGCAACGCGATCCCATAAAAGTAGTGGATGAAATCGAAGACTGCCTGAACAAATATGGGGTCGATTACTTTTTCTTTGTTGACAATGTTTTTAACCTACCAAATCACCATGCCATCGCTATATGTGACGAAATTATAAAACGCAAACTGCAAATAAAGTGGACTGCCTATGTTTCTCCGTTAAAGGTGAGCGAGGAATTGTTTGCTAAATTTAGCGAAGCAGGTTGTAGTTCGCTAGACTTTGGAATAGATGCTGCAAGTGAAATAGGTCTTTATGCCATGGACAAACTGTTTTCGATTACCGATATCAAGGATAGTGCGCGTTGGTGTCATAAATACGGAATAAAATTTAGTCACTCTCTCATACTTGGTGTTCCTGGAGAAACTGTAGAAAGCATTGAACAAACCATTTCTAATATAATAGAATGCAAGCCAACAGCCGTTATTTTATTAATAGGTGTACGTTTATATCGTGGTACACCTCTTGCAAGAAGATTAATCGAAGAGGGATGGATCACGGAAGAAAAGATAAATATCGAACCGGTTTTTTACGTTGAAGAAGACGTTCGTGAATACCTAGTGGAGCGTATTAGTGACTTAGCAGACCAGTATCCCAACTGGATTGTGCCAGGTTTGAAGAAGAAAATGAACGTGCGCTTTTTCAAGAGAGTTCGTTCACGCGGTGTAAAAGGCCCGTTGTGGGAAGCTTTTTCACAGTAATACTACATAGGTACTATTGTAACTTGGGAATAATATGGAAAATTTAAAACAAGAACTTAAAGAACTCATCATAACCGCCACAAATCTTGACGATGTTACCGTGGAAGAAATAGAAGATGATATGCCGTTATTTGTCGAAGGATTGGGACTTGACTCGATTGATGCACTAGAGATTGTCGTTCCCTTAGAGAAGAAGTACGGTGTCAAATTTGATGATGAAAAAAAAGCGAAACAAGCACTTTTTTCTGTGCAAACTCTTGCCGATTTTATTATAGCAGAAGGAAAGAATGGATAATCGCGTTGTCATAACCGGATTGGGAATAACGAGTAGTCTTGGGCACTCTCTTGATGAAGTTAGCAGCGCTTTGGCGCAAGGACAAAGCAATATACAACTTCAAGAAGACAACAAACAATTTGGCTTTCAAAGTCTTCTCCAAGCCATGATCCCGCCGCAAAACAAATATAAAATAGAACGACGAAAAAAACGCTTTTTGTCGGAATCCGCGATATACACGGCCCTATGTTGGCTAAAAACGGTGGACGAAAATAATCTGGACCCCCAACAATTTACTGGACCAGATGTAGGGATTATCTTGGGAAATGATAGCTCTGCGCAGCCGTTAGAAGATTTAGTGGCGACACTGCAAAAATACAAAGAGACGCATTTTCTCGGTTCGACAATGGTGATTAAAGTAATGAACTCTTGCTGTTCGATGAATTTAGGACCTCTTATCGGTGCCCAAGGTATCAATATTACCGCAAGTGCTAACGATGCTTCGGGAGCGCACGCTCTGGGATATGCTTTCAATCTCGTTAAAAGCGGTAAACAACAGGCGATTATCACCGGTGGTTTTCAGGAACTACACTGGATTGCCATGGCGAGTTTTGACGCGTTGGGTATTTTTGCGCAAAGTTTAGAGCCTAAAACAGCGTGTCGACCATTTGATGGCGAGCGTATTGGTACAGTTCCTGGAGGGGGAGGTGCCCTACTTGTCATGGAAAACCTAGAACGTGCGCAGCGTCTGGGGCATAAAATCTATGGCGAGGTTATTGGCTACGGCTTCAACTCGGGAGACAAAAGCGTTGCGCAATATGAACGCTGTATGCGCAAAGCGTTGCACAATGCCAAAATAGATCCTAATGATATCGATTATATTAACGCCAATGCTAGCGGTATTGCCGCGGACAATCTAGAGGCCCAAGCGATTTATAACGTGTTTGGTCCGCAAACTTTTGTATCTTCTACTAAATCCATCACTGGACATGAATTATGGATGTCAGGTGCTTCGGAAGTTTTATATTCTCTTTTAATGATGCGCGATGGCTTTATTGCACCATCGCTAAATTTTCAACAAAACAATGATATTCCACATATTAACATTGTGACGGAAACTTTACAACGCAAGCCGCGAACTGTTCTTTCCAATACCTTTGGTTTGGGAGGAACGAATGCTTGCATTATCATAAGGGAATATTAAGTGAAATATGACTATGTAATTGTTGGCGCCGGTTTGTGTGGTCTTACGCAAGCGTGCGTTTATGCTCTTGAAGGAGCAAAGGTCTGTATTGTTGAAAAGCAAAGAATCCCCGGTGGATATATTCAAACCTTCTCGCGAAAGAAATATCGCTTTGACACCGGTTTTCACTATGTAGGAAGCACAGCTCCTTACAAACCCATGCGGCAGTTTTTAGAATACTTGGGCATTTTTTCACAACTCAAAATTCATTATTATGATGATGAAGCGTTTTTTGAAATCGCTACGTCTCAGCAAAAGTTTGTTGTTCCCTCGAAACTACAATTGTTTTACGAGAAATTATGCCACACCTTTCCCGAAGATGAGCAAGCACTACATCAATTTTTTGATCTCATAAAATCCATTACCAGTTCATTTCGTTGGTACGATTTAGATATCAATAAAACTTATGAACGTTTTCAGCAACTTCCTAACTATAGCCTGTCACAGTGGATGGATAAAAATTTTCAGTCGGCATGGCTAAAAGAGATTCTTGGAGCCTTTTCTTACAACATAGCATTAAATCCACAAGAAATCCCCATTGTGGCATATGCTATTTGCCTCGATTCTATTTTTGACCATCCGATATGGTTGTACGATGGGGGAGATGGTCTTATCACACCGCTAATGGAGAAATTGCAGGAACTAGATGTCGATATTTATTTTTCGACAAAGGTTGAGAAATTATTGTGCAACAAAAAGCGCGTTTACCGCGTGATTACAAATGACAAAGAAATAGATACGGATTTTGTCATCTCTACTATACATCCTAAGTTGATCATGCCTATGCTCGATGATAGCGCCTTGCGTCCTCTTTTCAAAAATAATATCCTGGAAATGAAAGATTCGCGTGGTAGTTTTGGGGTCAATATTATTTTAAAAGAAGAACTAAATATTGCACCACTAAACTATATTTATGTAACTCCTAACCGCCCATATAGCGGGATTTATATCAATTCTCCGAGCTTACTCAACGAACAAATCCAGCCAGAGATTCCATATCGTGCGCGCCTCAATGTATGCACCTTTGTCGATTCACAAGAATTTATGAAGTTCAAGGGAACGAAATTTGGCAAGCGTCCACAAGAGTACAAAGACCTAAAGCAAAAGTATGCCGATTATATCATTGAAGACTTACAACAATATATTCCCGATTTACAAGAAAAAATACAAGATATATATACCTCTTCACCTCTTACCAACGAGTACTATACCGGGAGTGTAAATGGCAGTGCGTTTGGTATTTCACACGACATTTCACAGCAAACAATTCATCGTCCACCACAACGCAGCCGTGTCAAAAATCTATTTTTTTCTGGGCAATCTATTAACATGCCGGGAATTTGTGGAGTGGTGGTGAATGCTTTTGCCACGGCAGGGCTGATTATCGGCGAAGATTATCTATTTCACAAAGTGTTGCAAAACAGAAGTGTGGAGAGAAAAGAGCTTATCTTACGCAGATAATGGGACTATTCTCCGCTGTGATTTTTGCTTTCGCAAGTCAAAGTTGATTTGTTATTGGCTGGATCCCTAATCAAGTTAGGGATGACACCCTAATTGAGCTATCTAATTTTAGAGAAATCATAAGCGAGGTGTCATTCCTGCGAAAGCAGGAATCCATGATTCAAAGTTGATTTGTTATTGGCTGGATCCCTAATCAAGTTAGGGATGACACCCTAATTGAGCTATCTAATTTTAGAGAAATCATAAGCGAGGTGTCATTCCTGCGAAAGCAGGAATCCATGATTCAAAGTTGATTTGTTATTGGCTGGATCCCTAATCAAGTTAGGGATGACACCCTAATTGAGCTATCTAATTTTAGAGAAATCATAAGCGAGGTGTCATTCCTGAGAAAGCAGGAATCCATGATTCAAAGTTGATTTGTTATTGGCTGGATCCCTAATCAAGTTAGGGATGACACCCTAATTGAGCTATCTAATTTTAGAGAAATCATAAGCGAGGTGTCATTCCTGCGAAAGCAGGAATCCATAATTCAAAGTTGATTTGTTATTGGCTGGATCCCTAATCAAGTTAGGGATGACACCCTAATTGAGCTATCTAATTTTAGAGAAATCATAAGCGAGGTGTCATTCCTGCGAAAGCAGGAATCCATGATTCAAAGTTGATTTGTTATTGGCTGGATCCCTAATCAAGTTAGGGATGACACCCTAATTGAGCTATCTAATTTTAGAGAACTTCGAGGCGTTGAACTTTTGCCTATTTTTTCAATCTTTCGGCTTTGAGTTGTGTGGTACTCACACCCAATCCTACTTTGTCGCGCTCACGATACATTTCACATTCATAGGCATTGATATTTTGGAATGTGATGGTTTGTGTCAACTCGGTTTTTTCTCCGGTCGCGTAGTCCATGGCGGTACCAAACATTTTTAATTCTTTACCTTTTTTACCACCTTCGCAGTGATAAATGGATGTTCCTACATTGTCGGCGTGTGCCGCAACATAGGCTTTTTTGGTTTTGTCAAAACCGACGATCGAAACGCTAGCGTATCCCCCCATAACGGACACCATCATGACAAACTTACGCATCATAATCCAACGATTATGACTTTGCCCTTGGTCGACACGGAGTACATTGCCGGCGTTGTCAAAAATAAGGGATTCAATTTTCCACTCGCCAACTAAAGGATTTAAAGCTTGTAGTTTACTGTTTGCCATGGCTGTTCTCGCAAAAGAGTTTGCCACAAATTTGTTGATTTGCTTTTGTGCTTTGCGAACCGTACTATCATCGAGACGCGAAAAATTAATTTCAATTACTTTTAGATGTTGATCATCTATTTCGTAGTGTACTTTCAATTTGTAATTGTTGCGGTTTGCAATTTCGATAACATAGATTGTAGAAACTAGCTCACCGTCAAATCCAACACTTTCACCGCGTAGTACAAAAGTTTTTTTACGTCCTTCTTCACTTACGTCTCCGATAAAGTGATGTATGCCTGGTGATTCGCTGTCGATATGCGCTGCGGTGTAGCTTTGCAAGAAATTGTCATAACCAACAACCGCGGCGGTGTGAAAACTGGTAAACATGTGTTCAAGAAGTACAAAGCGTTCTCCTAGCATCCACTTGTTTTCACAAAATCCAGTTTCTTCATAAACGACTTTACCATTACCACCGTATACCGAGCAGGTAGCATCCCAAAACCCTACAAGAGAACCCAGTTTAGCATGGTTTTCATTTGGCATCATCATTTTTAACAGTTTTTCATTTTGAGCGTATACCATTGCGGTACAAAAAATAAAAGTAATACAAACGATTTTTCGCAACATGATTTATTCCTTTGTAAATATAAATGTTAAATTTGAACCTTACGGTTTCTACTTGTTCTATATTTTGTCGTATGCCGCTGCAAAAACAAAGCGGTTAATTCTCACTTTTTAGCTTTTCCCAGTATTTCTGGTATATGCGTATCGTGTCGCCTATGTCTGTTGGTATTGTGGCTTTTTCAATAATTTCTTTCGAAGGGTATATTGCCGTGTTGTTGCGTATTTTCTCCTCAAGTAATTGCTTTGCCTCTTTGTTGGGGGACGCATAGCCTATTTCTTCACAAATTCTTTTGGCGATTTCGGGACGCAGCAGGAAATCTACGAATTTGTAAGCATTTTGGAGATTTTTTGCATTTTTTAGAATCGCCAAGTTATCTACCCATAGAATCACACCTTCTTGCGGATAAATGTATTTGATGTTGTTGTTTTCGCGTTGTGCCATAACCGCTTCGCCATTGTAAATCATGCCAATTTCGACTTCTTGGTTGATAAAAGGTTGCTTTGGAGATTCGGAATTAAATACACGGACGTTGTTCTTGAGTTCCTTCAGCTTTTCATACGCTTCTTTGATGTGCTGTTCGTCTTTGGTATTAATGGAGTACCCGAGTAAGGTTAACGTCATGGCAAAAGTATCGCGTACGTCGTTGAGAAGCAAAACCTTGTTTTTGAATTTGGGATTCCATAAATCCTGCCATTTTGTTATGGGATCTTTTATTCTTTGGGTATTGACGGCAATGCCCGATGTTCCCCATAAGTAAGGAATACTGTAACTGTTGTTAGGATCGTGTTCCTTGTTGAGAAATAGTGGGTCGAGGTTTTTCCAGTTTTTCAATTTGTTGTGGTCCAGCTTATGCAAAAGTTGTTCTTTGCGTAAGCGGTCTATAAAATAAGCTGAGGGGACGACAATGTCGTAATACCCACCGCTTTCTAATAATTTAACCTTAGCGTACATTGCTTCATTACTGTCGTATGTTGAGTAATATACTTTAATGCCTGTTTCTTTTTCGAACTGTTCAATGACATCTTCCGGCATGTATTCCGACCAGTTGTAGACATTTAAAACTTCTTTGGGTTTGCTATCACAGCCGATAAGAAATAACAAGGTGAGGAGTGTGATGATCCATTTGTACATCATTTTTCCTTTATCAAAAATTGACTAACCATAACCACAAAAAAAGTAAAAATAAACATAATGGTGCATAGAGCATTTACTTCTGGTTTTACCCCTAAACGCACCAGAGAATATATTTTTAGAGGAAGGATTTCGAACTGTGGCCCCGTAACAAAAAAACTAATAATAACATCATCCATCGACAAAGTAAAACTAAGTAGCCATCCCGCAGCAATCGCTGGGAACAAAACCGGTACGAGTACGTAGCGCAGAGTTTGGTACTCATTGGCCCCCAAGTCTTCCGCAGCTTCTATAAGGTGTTTATTCAATTGGCTCAAACGCGCCTGGAGTGTGATAATCACAAATGGAAGACAAAAAGTAATGTGAGATAGCAATAAGGTCCAAAATCCCAGTTCGATTTTTATGAGGAGAAATAATACCAGTAACGAGATCGCCATTACAATATCAGGTGACATCATTACTATGTAAATGAGGCCTGACAATAGTTTTTTACCAAAAAAGCGGTAGCGGAAAATCGCGATGGCGGTTAAAGTCCCTATGATTGTGGCCAATGTACTTGATGTTGCGGCAAGAATAAGTGAATGAATGGCGGTTTCTATGAGTGAGTCGTTGGCAAGTAATTTCGTGTACCAAGACCATGTCCAACCTTTCCAAGCGACCGAGTACGTTGACTTGTTGAAAGAATATAAAATTAGTGTAAATATCGGGATGTACAAAAATACAAACACCACGAACAGATAGAGGTATTTACTGAACTTTTTCATGACGACTACCTCCAAATCTGTTGATACTCTTAATATAAACAAAAATGAGCATTGCCATAAGTATAATGACAAATACACTCGCGGCTGACGCAAACGGCCAGTTGCGCGCTACCAAGAATTGGTTTTTTATCAGGTTGCCAATCACAATGTTTTTCGCTCCGCCCAAAAGATCTGTTACGTAAAAAAGCCCCAAAACAGGTAGGAATACCAGCATGCTTCCCGCAATGATTCCCGGAATGGTCAGCGGTAGGATAATACGCATAAAAGTTTGCCGGGGAGTTGCTCCCAAATCTTGCGCCGCTTCGATTAGACGCCGATCTAACTTTTCCATTGTGGAGAATAGTGGCAGAATCATAAAAGGCAACATTGTATAAATAAGTCCGATAAGAACCGCCATTTCGGTGTATAGAATCGATACGTCGGGGTAAAAAAAACGCAGCGAACGCTCTATTTGCAACAGTAAAATTTTTATGGCGTAAATGCGTATTAGGGAACTGGTCCAAAAGGGAATAATGACTAAGAGAAGGAGTATGCGTCTTATGTTGGGAGAGAACTGGGTTAACAAATAGGCGAAGGGGTAGCCAATGAGTAAACATACAAACGTTGTGATGAGAGCAAGATAACAAGAGGCAAAAAATACATGAAAAAAAACGGGGTCAAGTATTTTTTGGTAGTTATCTAATGTGAAAGAAAATATCACAAAGTTGTTTTCTCCCACACGGAGAAAACTCGTTGCGATGACCAATAATGTCGGAATAAATACAAAAATGGCTAGCCATAAAGATATGGTGGTGATGGAGGCTTTTTTTAACCAGTTTGCTTTGCTAGGTGTCATGTAAAATTACCTCCACACCATCCGCCCAGCCTATTTGAATTGTTTGGTTTACCACGAATTTTTGATGCCGACTATCATCGAAAAATTCACTTATGGTGACTACATTATCATTTTCTAAGGCTACTCGTAAATCAACGGTGGCACCTTTGTACACGATATTGGTAATTTTACCTGACAAGCAATGTGTTTTTTCCGCATTATCTAGATAAATCTGTAAATCTTCCGGGCGCAAGATGACATTTACTTTATCGTTTTTTTGCAATTTAGAATGGGTGTAATGAAATTGATAACAACTTTGGGCAATTTGTACTTTAATGAAGTCATCTTGTACTTCCTCGATGTGCCCTGTGAGCACATTGGCTTCGCCGATAAATTGCGCAACGAATAAACTCTGTGGCATTTCGTATATCTGTTGTGGTGACCCTATTTGCTCAATGTTACCGTTGTTTAAAATGACAATGCGATCTGACATTGACAAAGCCTCTTCTTGATCGTGAGTGACAAAGATAAAAGTGATTCCCAAACGCCGCTGCAACTCCTTAAGTTCTATTTGCATATCTTTGCGCAATTTGTAGTCGAGCGCACTTAGCGGTTCATCTAAAACGAGAACAAGTGGGTCGTTTACCACTGCCCGAGCAATCGCTACGCGCTGTTGTTGCCCACCTGATAGCTGATGAGGCTTACGCTGCGCAAAATTCTCTAGCTTTACCATTTTTAGTACCGCGTCTACTTTGGTTTTTATCTCCTCAGCGTTCAGGTTTTTTATACGTAAGCCAAAAGCAACGTTGTCAAAAACATTCATATGTGGGAAAAGAGCGTAGTTTTGAAACACTGTACACACATTGCGTTTATTCGCGGGAATGGCATTGATCTTTTCCCCATTGAGAAATATCTCCCCGTCGGAAGGATTTTCGAAACCAGCAATGAGGCGTAAGATCGTTGTTTTGCCACACCCCGAAGGCCCAAGTAAAGTTAAAAACTCGCCGTTGGAAATATCTAAGTTTATATTGTGCAACACTTTGTCGTTGCCAAAACTTTTGCTAACATTTTTTAACTCTATGATTTTTTGTGTCACGTTTTACTCCCAAAGGTTACTCTGAGCCAAGAGGTACTTCGTATTCGATGCGAAATACATCATCGGGCGGGTCGTTACGCCATATTAGGCTAATTTTATTTACTTCAAATTCGATCGTTTGCCACGAAGACTCCACATTCGATTTTAAATCTTCAAATTTATCAGCATCTCTCATGCGTCCGATGGTTAAATGTGGATGAAAGGGACGTTTTTTTACTTCGGTTTTATTTTGCAATAACAACTTTAGAGACTTATACAAACCTTGCATTTCCTGTTGTTCTTCACAACCCGTCCACAGAATAAAATTCCCCTTGCGTTGTTTGAAATGCCCAACCGTATCTAATTTAACGCTAAAGGGCTTTATGTGTTTACATGTTTGTTGTAAATCATACTGTATATTGTAAAAATTTTCATGGGGGATAAACGGATAAAATAACGTAATGTGTGGCATCCAGCGACGTATATTGTGGTCGTGTTCGCGACGTATTTCTTGGATGGGTTCCCATACGTCTTCTGGAGGAATAATTACGACGGCGGTGGTGTGAACAGGTATCATTTGTCTTTTCCTTCCTTGGTTTGTAAAGATTTAATTTTTTGTAATAGAGTTTCTGCGCGTGTACGTACGCGGAAGTTGTTGGTGATCCAAGCATGGACTATTGTGCCATTGGCACCAATAAGGTACTCCGCAGGGCGTGAAATGCCGCCATTGATATCATGAAACAGTTTATAGTCGTTGGTGGTTTGTTTTGAGCTATCGGAGAGAATTTCAAATTCCAATCCCAATTTACTACGTACTTTGGCATTATCGGCGGGAGAGTCCACACTGATTCCTATAATTTCCGTATTGAGTTTTTTGAATTCGCTATAGTTTTTTTGCAAGACTTGCAAAAGTGAAAGACAAAAAGGTCACCAGTGGCCACGGTAAAAAACCACAAGCAAATTTTTGCCAGAAAAGTCTTTTAGACTTACTTTACGTTTTTGACTATCGAGAAGCGTAAATGCGGGTGCGACTTTGTCTCCTTGAAGAGCGAGTTTTTTATCCGGCAAGTCGTAGGAAAGTTTTACGACGAACAAAGTAAAAAGAACGGGAAAGAGAATCGCCAAAAATGCGAGAGTGAAGTTCACGATTTTTAGTGTGCGGCGTGTGGTACTGCGCATGGTAAATATAGCACCGTAAACAGCAATCGCCGCGGCGCAAAAGGAACCGAGAGTTATGGCCCAAGGGTTGTCGCGAACTTGTTCGTTGTATACGAAGTATGCGATATAAGAAAAGCAAATCGCAAAAGACAACGCAAATCCCAAAAAAGGCAACCAGGTTTTTTTCATGGAATATCCTTGTTAGATAGGTTTTCGTATCGATTTTGTTATAGGCTTTCGTATAGATTTTCGTTTCCATGTTGGTGCCCTCCCTGCAATTCTTGTCTCAGCTTACGCTGAGGACCGCGAATTACTGTCCCTCCCACGGGAGGGACGTAACGCGTCTGACTTGTTTTTATTGATTTACTTTGTGAGAGTTTAATGTCGTGCGCATTAAAATTGTCATTGCAAATCAAGTGAATTTTGTTTTTGCAAAGAAGACGCATTACACCTCTCCCTGTGGGAGAGGTATGAGACTTGTTGCTTTCAGCGTAGCTGAAATCTACAAGTCGATGGTGAGGGCACCAACATGGAAAGTGATTCACTTAAAAAAGTTACCACATGCAAACAATACTACTTGGCAGGCAAAATTTTACCGCAACATTCGCCAAAGCCAACGCGGTATCCGTCTCCCTGACACCAGCCTTTTAGGGTGACTTCATCACCGTCGAGTAAAAACTTGCGTTCTTCGCCACTAGGTAGCTTCAATGGTCTCGTTCCACGCCAACAAAGTTCGAGCATACTCCCCAGTGAATCCGGGGTGGTTCCGGAAACGGTTCCTGAACCGTAAACGTCACCAGCCTCTATATTGGTTCCATTGCTTGCAATGTGCGCGAGTTGTTGGGGAACGTTCCAGTACATGGCTTTAAAATTAGTCTTGGTCATACACAGTGACGCGTCCATTTTTTCCGTTTGGATATGCGCTTCTAGATGTATATCGTAATTGCCATCACCTTCACATTGTAGGTGAGGCAATACTGCTGGTTCTTGTTTTGGTCCAGCAACGCGGAACGGCTCAAGAGCATCCATGGTGACTACCCACGGTGAGATGGAAGTGGCGAATGATTTACCTAAAAATGGGCCAAGGGGAACGTATTCCCATTTTTGGATATCTCGGGCACTCCAGTCATTGAGTAGTACCATTCCAAAAACATAATCCAAAGCTTCTGCGGTGGAGATGCTCTCAGAGAGTGGTTTACCCAATCCAGTGATAAAACCCATCTCTAGTTCAATATCTAAGAGCTTACTTGGACCAAATGTTGGTAACTCTGCGTCATCGGCCTTAGTTTGCCCTTTTGGCCTTACCACTGGGGTTCCTGAAACCACTACGGAACTTGGACGTCCATTATAACCAACAGGTAAGTGTTTCCAGTTGGGCATTAGAGGGTTATTGGGACGAAACATTGAGCCAATGTTTGTCGCGTGTTCGATACTTGAATAAAAGTCGACAAAGTTACCTACTTCAACGGGCATTTGCATCGTGACATCGCTTTGCGCTAGAATACATTTTTCGCGTAGCTCTGCGTTATCGCGTAGCTGCGCATTGTCTTCGCGAAGTAGTTCACTCACTTTTTTGCGTGTGTTGCGCCACTCGGTTTTCCCTAGTGACAAAAATGCGTTTAGCGATTTTTCGTTAAAAACATTACTTTTGGTAACATCTGAAATGAGTCCTGCTTCGTATGCCTCACCAAGGTGAACAACTTTGTCACCTATGGCTACTCCGACAGCGGTTTGTCCGTTGTGTGAAAATACGCCAAAAGGTAAATTTTGGATAGGGAAATCGCTATCGGGTTTTACCTCTATCCACGACTTGAGATTTGCATTGTTCTCTTCCATTGTTTATTCCTTATTTTGAATTTGTTTTTGTTGGCGAAAAGACTTTAAAGCAATAAAAGCTTCGATACACAACCAAATGGCCATAAAAAATAAAGTACCGCCTACGAGAATTAACGGTGTGTTGCCTTTGTTGATAAAGTCAATGCCGTTTATGATCATTGCGGAAACAGCCATACCTAAAATGAAAACCATTGGTAAAAAGGTGTAAATAATTGGTTTACCATTTTTGTAAAGATACATGGTTGCTACGAGAAGAGCAATTCCCGCCAATAGTTGATTTGTTGTTCCAAATAAAGCCCATAGAGTGAGTCCTGCGGGTTTCCCACCAATTTTCATTAGGGCAAAAAAAGCAATCGCTACTGCTGCGAGAATCGATGCGATATAGCGATTTTGTAAAGCGGAAACTTTTACGTCTTTACCTATTTCTTCAATATTGTAACGCAATAAACGCGTTGCAGAATCGAGTGTTGTCATCGCGAAGCCTACGATCATTACCGCCATTAATGTTTTGGCAAATTCCACTGGGATGCCGACATGGGCAATAAAATTTGCCGAACCATCCACAAAGGCCGCTAATTTTTCACCTAAGCCACTTGCGGCACCCCAACTGCGGTAGAAGTATCCCCAACTTTTCTCTGAAGAAAAACCAGCGGTACATGCGAGTATAACTACGATCGCAAGTGCTCCTTCTGTCAGCATCGAGCCATAGCCGATAAATTGCGCGTCGCGTTCGTTTTTTACTTGGCGTACGGTCGTTCCTGAAGATACTAAACAGTGAAAGCCGGAAATAGCTCCACAGGCAATGGTAATAAAAAGAAATGGAAAC
Organism: Candidatus Uabimicrobium amorphum; assembly: GCF_009002475.1. Lineage (GTDB taxonomy): Bacteria > Planctomycetota > Uabimicrobiia > Uabimicrobiales > Uabimicrobiaceae > Uabimicrobium > Uabimicrobium amorphum. The sequence goes on along the minus strand of NZ_AP019860.1, from coordinate 3,650,384 downwards.
ATCGCTGGGATCCCTGTGGAAATGTCGCGCACGAAAAGGTGACTGTGAACATTTACCGCTGGAGCGACGATCATTGGTGCTCCGATGAATAGTCCGATATAAACAAGTCCCAGGCCAATATACAGTTGAAATGAGTTTAGATAATCGCGAGGTTGTAGTAGGAGCCATACTGGTAAAACAGATGCAATGACAGCATACGCTAACAATATGTAAATCCACGTATCGCGCGCTTGTTTTGAAGCTTGTTTTAAATCATCCACCACAGTTGTGTTTTTTGTCGCTTCAAAAAAAGCGATCATTACTTTGGCATTTTGTGGAATGAGTTTGTGGTAAACGATGGGCACTTGTTTGTTCTTTTTCAATTCAGTGTTCGTTTGCATGACCATATCATACGTATAGATATTTTCCGCGAATGACTTTTGTTGCTTTAGTTGAGAGTCGCCGTAATCGGTTACATAGCAGTACTTGATAAAAGTATCGTTTTTAACGTTACTTTCTATTGTTTGCAGGGTATCGCTTTTGGCGAAGTATGGATAAAGAGCGAACGGATAGTAAATTCCAATGTACATGGTGATAAACACTAGTGTAAGTCCCACAGCACTAGCAAGTTTTAATGGTACGCGAAATTTGTATACAGCAAGCCCCATCACGACGGCGATACCAATTAGGGAAAAAGTCGGAATAACGGCTTGTGGATGAAAGTCGTTGAACAACAAGGCTATAATTAACGCAAATGCTCCCATGGCTAGGGCAAGCGCAAAAAAGATGATAAACAAGAATAGTAGTCGCGCGCGACGCCCAATGATGTCCTTGGTAATATCCCCAATAGAACGACCTGAAAATTTTAAGGAAATTCCCAGTACCACAAAATCGTGAACAGCGCCCAGAAAAATGGTACCGAAAAATACCCACAGCACGGCAGGTAACCATCCCCATATTACGGCAATTGCTGGTCCTACAATGGGACCAAGTCCTGCAATAGAGGCAAAGTGATGTCCGAAAAGTACAAATTTATTTGTCGGTACATATTCGTGACCATCTTCATAAACATGTGCAGGTGTTTCACTATCAGGATCCAAACCTAAGATCTTCACTCCGATAAACTTGCCGTACACAAAATAGGCGGTTATAAAGCCTACGATAGAAATAACCGCTAGTAAAATGGCATTACTCATGGGATTTTCCTTTAGGAGAGACTTAAGATATTCGCACGATAGCAATATAAACGATTGTGTCGTAGTTATCTTTATAATTTAGTTTTGACAGATAACTTAAGTGATTCATGCAAAGGTAAAACTATGATAATAGACTATATTTATCCATCGCGATGTTTCGCATGTGCAAAAGAGTTGTACTTTTTTACTAACAAAACTCTATGTTTTTCATGTTGGAAAAAAATTGACTTTAAAGCGCGGAAATGTCCGATTTGCGCGCAACAAAAAACATCATATTGTTGTAAGTTAAAATGTGGTTTTGCCGCGTTTCGTTGCGTTTCTAAATACGAAAACACCTTAAAAAAACTATTGATAGATTTTAAATTTAACCAGAAAGTACATTACGGTCCGCTTTTAGCTGCTCTTTTGTTTCACAGTATAAAACGGAGTCCATTTTTGAAAAAAGTTGACTGTGTTATTCCCGTGCCCATAACAGCACGAAAGAGATTTCTACGCGGCTATAACCAAGCGGACATCGTCGCCTTTCACCTCGCAAAAAAAATGCGTACTTTTTGCATGAGACACAACTTAATAAAAATAAAAAATACATGTAGCCAATCGTCATTGCCGAAAAACCAGCGACTACTCAATCTTAAAGATACTTTTTTTTTGCGTGATGGTAGCGCCTTAAACAATAAAAACATTTTGTTAGTAGATGATATTTGTACCACGGGGAGTACACTACTTGAATGTATCCGCGTTTTACGCCAAGCAAAATGTCAAAACATTTATGTCGCCGTCATCGCGTATTCGTAAATTACATATTCTCTAATTTCATCAATAATTTGTTGGCTGATGGATCGTGTGGGTTTTCATGTATAACAGACTTTAATATTTCTTTTGCCTTGCGATAGTTTTTCAGTTTAATAAACAAAGAAGCTTTTTTGATTAAAAAATGAGTATTTTTATTGTCGAGTTTGAGTAATTTGTCGATAGCGACAATGGCTTTGTTCCATTTGCGTTGTAATACAAAGCGGTTGAACTGCTTTTTTAACTTGGGAATGGCGGTTGTACCGCTTAAGTAAATTGTATTTTCGCTATCGTGTAACAAGGAGTTTTGGTGACACTGTGTCACAAAACTTCTCAGGTAGTTGATCGCTTCGGCTTGTGTGGGAAAGATATTGAAAAAAGAATCTAATTCCAGCATGGAAAAAACGATTTTAATACGCGGTGGTAAATCAAAAAAAACAACGCCACCATTTTTTGACTCCAACTCATCGGCAAAATTGACCAGTGTTCCCAACGCAACACTATTTATAAAAGATACTGCCGTCATGTCCATGATAAAACGTGTGTAACCCGAGGACAATAGCTCATTTAGTTTTTCGCGAAACAAGGGGACTGTTTTATGATCAATTTGTCCTTTGGCACGAAACGTAACCGTTTTGCGAATATTTGGAAAATCAGTATTCATTTCCAAAGTACTCATCCACCACCCTTTCGTTCTCGAAACAATTCAGAATATTAAAAACGAGCACTATTATATATAAAACAATACGGTGTGTCATCATTTAATCAGTGAAGAAAATGAACCTGATTTCTAACCTGTTTCCCCTCCCGAAATATGACAAAAAAAATTTTTATGGAATTATACAACCAACTAACTGCCACATAATGGTATATGCAAAATATTTTCAAACAAAAAAATAGCGCTCGCGGATTTATCAATATATAATATATGTACACAACTTACAATTTTTCGGAGGACAAGTCATGAAAAACATACTTGGATTATGTATATTTTGTGCAATGCTGATGGGTTGCCAAAAGTTATTATACACATACGATGTGAAGCAGACTGTTTCTAATGACCAAACACTTTCGACAAAACCATATCCCGTATACGTACAAATGGCGTATCGGGGGGTAAAGAAAAGTAATAAAAACGGCAGTAAGGCGTTTAAATTTGATGTTCTCGTCGAAAATCGCGGAGAGCAAAAAGTTACTCTGGCACCAACAGATTATTACATCTTAGACGAAGAGCAAAAGCGTATTAATTCACTGATACGTAAAGAACACAAAAATTTAACCCTGGCACCAAATACATCGACTTTGTTTCCTGTTTTTTACGAACTTCCTACAGGATATGACATGGACGATTCACAACTGCTACAAATGGTTTGGGGTTACAATGTTGAAGAACAAAAGTACAACCTACAAACAAAACTTGACAGACGCATGATACGCGAAAAAGATATCTTTGGTTATCCATACTCCTTACAATTTTACGAAGGTGCAAAACACCTACGTCGTATGGGGCCTGGACCGTTCTGGCGTTATCAAAACATTATTGAACGCAGAGGCATACGCCGAAGAGGTCGAGGTAGACGCAGATAATGGTCAAACAAAATTTTATTCCACATATTATCAAAATTTTGTAATGTTCGACAAAATATTACGACCAAAATAGCATTCGAGGCCTATTTAGTAGCAACTATGTAAAAGGAGAACTTTATGAGATCATTGCTATTAGTAATTTGCTGCTTCTTATCTGTATCATGTCAAGAAGCTATTGGTGTCGTCGAAGTAGACCACGACGAGGAAGTAAAAAAAATGAGCGATCCGAAACTAGCAACTGCCACTTTTGGCGGAGGATGTTTTTGGTGCGTTGAAGCAATTTTTCAACAGGTAAAAGGAGTTCACAGTGTCATCTCTGGGTACTCTGGTGGAATAAAAGAAAATCCTACGTATGAAGAAATATGTAGTAAAAAAACCAAGCATGCCGAAGTATGTCAAATAAAATATGATCCGAAAGAAGTGTCGTTTACAGAGTTATTAGAGATTTTTTGGAAAACACACGATCCCACAACTCTAAACAAACAAGGAAACGATGTTGGTCCTCAATATCGCTCCATCATACTCTATCACGACGAAGAGCAAAAGAAAACGGCGGAAAAGTATAAGCAAAAATTAGATGATGCTGAAATTTGGAGTGACCCAATTGTTACGGAAATAAAACCCTTTACCAAATTTTACGATGCAGAAAAATATCATCAAAATTATTATAGCCTCAATCCCAACCAAGGGTATTGTGCATGGGTTATTCGTCCCAAAGTAGAAAAATTCCGCAAAGTATTCAAAGATAAGTTAAGTGAAAAAGCGAAGTAAAAAAACTCGCTGGCATTTTCTGCTAGCGCAAAATCCATGGAGATGATAGAACGATTTCCTTTGAGGTTCTTTGCTCTCCATGGTTATCTTCCCTCAAACACATCACAAAGGAAAACAATGATTCATCTAAATCAATTTTCTAAAATCCCCAACAAGCCTGACCCCAGCCCATTTTGTGTTAAATGTGAAATATTCATGAAAATGAATGATATTGAACATAAGTGTCGTTTGGGAAATGTTCAAAAAGCTCCTAAGAAGAAATTGCCCTACATCGAAGATGGCGAAACTATCATTTGCGATTCAGAGGATATACTCCATTATTTGGCAAAAAAATTTGATATTGACATGGATAAAGATCTCTCAAATCGAGAAAAAGCGATTAGTTTTGGTATGCGTAAAATGTTGGAGGAGCACTTTTATTTCTTGTTAGTGTATGCACGCTGGATTGATGACGAAGGTTGGGCTGATACATCGCAAACCATGAAAAAACTATTTCCACCAGTACTACGTAGTATTTTACCCGGTGTTATTCGCAAAGGGTTGAAGAAAACCTTACATGGACAGGGTACTGGGCGACATTCTCATGAAGAAATCGTTGTCAAAGTAAACGAGGTTTTTCAGTCACTCGAATCTCTTCTTGACGGTAAGGACTTTCTCATGGGAGATAAGCCTACGTTACTCGATGTCAGTGCTTTTTCTTTTCTTACCGCGGTCGCAAATTATCCTAGCTTTGCCACAAAAGAACTACAAAAATACAAATCCCTTGTAGATTATGAAAAAAGAATAGCACAGCAATACTATACAGAAAATAGTTAACAATGCATTTTATACGCGCTATTTTCATTTTTATACTGATTGTTGTTACGACGGCAATCAGTATTTTGTTTTATATGATGTTTTCGCAACTGCCAAAGCAAAAATATATTATTGAAAAAAATTTTCAAGAACAAAAAAATACCGCGCTGTTACAACAAGAAGAACAATGGGATGCACTATTAAACAAAACACTAACAAAGAGTAAACAAGTTTCCGTTGATAAAATCGATTCAGGCGATGCACAGCAAAAGCCCATTTACTTTTTGGTTAAAAAACACACCATTCTCTCTCCGCAAAGTGTCACTTACACCAAATGGCAAGAAACCGTTCTTCCTACACGTATAAAGACATTCTATGAGCTAGCTAATCGTGAAGAGTACATGTCGCCACCTAACTACCAAGGAGCGATTCATTATTACAAATTATGCCTACAAATAGCCGAAGACGCTGCTGTGCAAATAAAAATATGTATTGCGATATGTCATTGTCTTATGCAGAACGAAGAATACGCGACGGCAAATACTTATATAAAAAAAGCAATAGTACTTAGTCAACAAAACCGCGTCAATCCTTACCTCCAGGTATTGTCGGGATATCTATATGTTAAAATTCTCGATAAGATTGCGCGAGAAAAATACGATAAAGAACTACTTTTGTTTTATGAAAAAATTACGACAACAGATACGTTGTTTTCTCGTTTACAACAACAGATTTATTGGGAGAAAACGATTCGTAAACTTCTCATGGGCACTACAGTAGCAACACAGCAAAAATTTTTGCGTATTTCTGGCGATTTTGTACAAAAATTGCAGTTGTTGCGAATACATGATTTATTAAAAAAAAATCTTGATAAATGGGAAAATCACAAAGGATTTCTCGTTGTGGATGAATACATTATCGTATATACTCGCGAGGGACGTGGTGTCATGGGATTTGTCGTTTCTCCCTCTTTTTTCAAAGGAAAAGTGCAATTACCACACCATTTTTCTCTACAACTGCGCATTTGTCAAAAAATAATTTTTGGCGAAGAGCAAATAAAAGATCTTCAGTATTTATCATCGACGAAGTGGAATGGATTGACCTTGGGAATTTGTAGTAAAAAGAATTTGCAGGATGTTATTGCGCATGAAAAAAAATTCTTCGTCTTTACATTACTTTTTTTGGCAGTTGTGATTGCGATAGGTCTTATTACCGCGTATGTTTTTTTCCGCAAAGAACAACAACTGTCGCAAATAAAGTCAGAATTTGTGGCGTGTATATCGCATGAATTGCGCACACCGTTGGCCGTGGTTCAATCATATGCCGAAACTTTACAGATGCGTGACATGCCCAAGGAAAAAGTTCGCAAATATTGTGGGGTAATCCTCAAGGAAACCCTGCGTCTCACACAGTTAATACATAATATACTCAATTTGTCTAAAATTGAAAAAGGGCAATTTTTTTTGCAAAAGGAGCAGGTTAGCTTGTACGACATTGCCAATGAAGTCGTTCAAGAGCGACAAAAATATTGGTCAAATTTTACAGGAACGATGACGATGCCCTCCACACTTGATTTTCCATTGTGTGCACTAGACCGTGCGGCGATTGGCAGCGTTATTTTTAACTTAATTGACAATGCCGTAAAATATCAGAGCCAAAAAATTCTCATTTCCGTGGGCTATGACGACAATAGCGTTTACTTAGATGTGGAAGATGATGGCATCGGTATTCCCAAGGCAGAGCAGCGCAAAATATTCCAACAATTTTATCGGTCACGTAAAGACGGGAAGGGTGTGGGGATAGGTTTGGCACTCTCTAAAAAAATTTTAGCAGCGCACCATGGCGATATTTACGTGCAAAGTTCTCCGCAAAAAGGGGCAACATTTCGCATCACGATTGAGAGATAAAAATGTCTGCGAAAATACTTGTTATTGAAGACGAAAAAGATATGCAAGAGGTCATTTGCGACAATTTGCAGTTTGAAAATTATACAGTGGCCACGGCGAACGATGGCGAAGAAGGTTTACATAAAATTCTACACACAAATCCCGATCTCATTATCCTTGACATTATGTTGCCGAAAAAAAATGGTATAGAGATTTGTAAAGAGATCCGCAATCAATCCATAACGACACCTATTTTGTTTTTAACAGCACGCGCTTCAGAAATTGACCGTGTCTTGGGGCTCGAAATAGGAGGAGATGATTATTTGTGCAAGCCTTTTTTCATGCGTGAACTCTTAGCACGGGTAAAAGTGTTATTGCGTAGAACACAAAAATCTTCACCATCAAAAACATTGCATATTGGCAAAAGCGTCGTGGATCTACAACGATTCACAGTGTGTAACAATGGCCAACAACACGAAATGTCGCACTACGAAGTGGATATTATTCAACTACTCTTCGCCCACCGTGGACAGGTAGTCGATCGCAATACCATATTAGACAAAATATGGGGTGTTGATGCCTATCCCAGTAATCGCACTGTAGATAATTATATTGTAAAAATACGCAAGAAGATAGAACCCAATCCCAATAAGCCCAAGTATTTTATTACAGTACATGGCGTAGGGTACAAACTAACAGAGGACACAAACTAATTTTTGAATATAGGATTGACAGGAAGAGAGTGAAATGGCAAATATTTTTGAATTTGATGGATATAAACCGGTGATTCACGAAAGCGCTTTTATTCATCCCCAAGCATGTGTAACGGGAAATGTGATCATTGGTAAAGATGTATATATTGGTCCAGGTGCGGCAATTCGTGGTGACTGGGGAGAAATTATTATTGAAGATGGGTGTAATGTACAAGAAAATTGTACCATTCATATGTTTCCCGGAGTCACCATGACATTACACAAAAGTGCGCATATTGGTCACGGAGCGATTATTCACGGTGCCACCATCGGTGAAAATAGTTTGATTGGTATGAATGCTGTTATTATGGACAATGCCGTTATCGGAAAAGGTTGTATTATCGGAGCATTGTGTTTTGTAAAGGCGGACACTGTTATCCCTGATCGAAAACTCGTGGTTGGTAACCCCGGCAAAATTATCAAAGATGTCTCTGACGAGATGTTGGCTTGGAAAACAAAAGGTACAGAGCTATATCAAAGTCTACCGCAGCAGTTATACGCATCGCTGAAACCATGTGAGCCACTACGTGAAGTACCAGAAAATCGTCCGCCGATGCAGAATAAATACAAAACTTGGAATCAAAGTAAGTAACAAAATGTCTCTAAAAAATAAATAATGTTAAGTAAACATTGGTACATTTTTTGCTCAAAAGCTACTGCTAAGTTAATATCTTAACATTGGTTTTGGAAGGATTATATTATGAAGTATTTGGGTTTTATTTTGATCGTCAACTTATTGTTTGTTGGTTGTTGTGGTTGTGGATCAAAAGACAAAGAAAACGAAAAGCAGGAAATACAACAAGTAGAACAAGAACAAGAAACAAAGCAAGAAAAAACAGAAGAAGCACCTAAGGAGAGTTTGTATAACCGTATTGGTGGTGACCCTGTTGTTGATAAGGCCGTTCGTTTATTTTACGATAAACTTCTCCAAGATGAGGAAATAAGTGTCTTTTTTGGCAACACAAATCTGGAAGAAAATATTCAAAAACAAAAAGCCTTTTTCAATATGATTTTTGGTGGTCCTAGCATTGAATACACCGAAGAACAATTACGTCAGGTGCATCGCCCACTGATCCAAATGGGGCTAAACGCTATTCATTTTGAGCGCTTTGTCACTCTGATGATTGAGTCTTTAGTTCTCTCGGGAGTAAATCAGGAAGAAGCTAATGAAATAAGAGACATCTGTAACTCATACCAAGACGTTATTTTGGACAAAAAAAACAGATAGAATCCTATTTCGTCTGCGAGTCCATCTCTGAAAAATGAGTGATACTGTTTTTAGAAATGGGCTCGGGACAGGCGAAAAAAAATTCCCCCTCAGATAATCTCACTTTAAAACAACGAAACGTAAAGACAATACAAGTAAAAATAGTGTTTTTTATTGAACCAATGATAGCAATAATGGTATCATTTGCAAAATTTGTCAGCATTTAACTTAGGAGAGATTATGCAAGGGTTCTACAATAGATTAGCACTATTTACCACAAAGCGATCATACACAATTATTATAGTAGCACTTTTTCTTTCAATAGTGCCATTGTCATTGCTTCCTAAGTTAGAACTAAAAACGGATTATGCTGAGTTGGTTTTTCAGGAAGCTCCTGTCTATCAGGAGTATGAAAAATATACGGATAACTTTGGTGCATTAAAAGCTCTGTATGTCATTATTGATTCCCCAGATGCCCGCAAAATTGTGGAGGCAACACACCAAAAAATACTCTCTCTACGCGACGCCGATGACAAACCTCTTGTACGCCGAATGCTGTTTAAAACCGATAAACAATTCTTTTACGACTATGGGCTTCTTTTTGCTAAGAAAAGTGATGTAGGTGAAATAGGAAGTGATGGTCCACAACTCATCGCATTGGCAAACACCACTGATTTGTCTCAATTTTTTGGCGAAGTGACCAATTTTTTTCGCAAAAATTCCGAAGGAAACATCCCGCAGCAAAATTACATAAAGCAAGTACTCAACGATTTACATCTCTCCATTACGGAAAATAAACTGCATAAAACACCTCTTCCTGAAAATCGCAAAAGCGATTACGATACTATGCCTGGTATGGACCAAGATGGCTATTTTATACTTTCGCAAAATCGCCTACTGGTGAGAATTTATCCGACCATTACCGATGATGACTATCGTAAGTATTTGGTTTTTTTTAATGCTGTAAAAGAAATTTTGGAAAGCGAAGCGAAAAAATATACTGCGGAGATTTCTTATACCGGAGCACCAAAACTTGTCGTTGATGAGATGCAGGATATTTTTAAGGACGCGGGACTTATTACATTTTTCTCTCTTTTTGGCGTAACGTTTCTGTTTATCATTTCTTTCCAAAAATTTATTTGGCCGTTACTATCTATCATGGTATTGGCGATCGCTGTTGTGTGGACTTTTGGTTTTGCTGTTGTGTTATTCGGGTATTTGAATGTGGTGTCTATCGTTTTTGCCGCCGTTTTAGTTGGATTGGGCATTGACTATGGTATTCACCTTGTGCAGAGTTATCATGAGGCATTGTGTGAAGAAAAAGATAACGATGCGGCAATTCATTCCTCAATTTCACATAACGGGCGTGCGATTGTTACCAGTGCCATTACCACTGCGGGTGCATTCTTTATTAGTTCTTTTTCGGGTTTTAAGGGAACATATCAATTAGGCGTTCTCGGGGCGATTGGCATTTTACTGTGCGCACTCTTCATGTTACTTATTTTGCCAGCATTGTTCTCTTCAACGTATAAAAAGTCTAAAAGCGCCTACAAAATGCGTAAATCAATGTGGATTCGTGTTGTGCACCGTATTTTACAATACCCGAAGATCGTAGTTACTGTTACGATGATATGCGTTGGTTTGGGTTGCGTTGCCATTTTTAACACTCACTTTGATTATGATCTTCTCAAATTGCAGAAAAAGAACTCTGTCGCAGTTTCTGTAGAGAAAGAAATCACCAAATATGGTTTTTCTTCGCGTTTTGCCGTATTACTCCACGACAAAAATGAGTTAGATTCACTCAAAACAATCGTAGATGATTTGGAAAAACTATCCGCTGTAGAAAAAGTTGTGTCGATAGCGGATTTGATTCCGAAAGATGAACAGGAAAAAATGGCGACCATTGACAAACTACGGCCTCTTTTTTTAGAATGGAAACCAAATAAAGTTTCGGGAAAAATATCCCAGGAATCACTCATTGATTCGTTAGAGTCTTTGTTAGACCAATGTGAAATTCACCTAGAGAGTGCTCTAAGTGGTATTGGGGGTAACAACCAACAACTACTTGATTTTCTAGATGACATTGTGAATGCAACTGAGGAGCTTATTGAAAAGATACAGGCACAAGATTATGCAAAAAATGAAAAGATTATTGTGTCTTACCAACAGCATTTACTTCAACAATTTCGTGCATCGGCACAGAAAATACAACAATACATAGATGTGAAGCCCTTTTCCATAAACAAACTACCAAAACCCATTTATGAACATTTTATTGGAAAAAATAACTTGTCTGCGATATACATATATCCTAAAAATAACATAGGTGAGGAAAAATATCTTCGCGAATTCGTAGAACAAGTACACCAAGTAAGCCATAAAGTAACGGGCCCACTTGTCGGCTTTTACGATACGTTGACAACAATGAAAGAAGGTTATCAACGAGCAGGGGTCATGGCAATCATTGCCATTTTTATTTTACTACTATTTGAATTTAAAAGTTTGTATGTTGCAATATTAACTATTATACCTCTAGTTTGTGGAGGGGTTTTAATGATCGGGCTTATGTATGTTTTAGGTATTCGCATTAACCCTGCAAACTTGGTAGCACTACCCCTTATATTCGGAATTGGTGCTGATCATGGTATTCACATTGCCCATAGATATTTTCGCGAAAAACAACACGAAATTGATAAAATTATCGCATCTACAGGGCATGCGATTTTGATAACATCGTTGACAACAGCCATTGGTTTCGGAAGTTTGTCTTTCGCTGACTACCAGGGGTTGAGTAGTCTTGGAATGATGATGGTAATCGGAGTTATGTGTTGTTTGTACACCAGTGTAGTACTGTTACCTGCTATACTAAGGATATTACAAGGGAAAAGAGAATAAAGATGAAAGCGATGCATTTATTTTTTATATTTATTGTTATTTGCTGTTGCAATGCACAGCAAATTATTCTCATAAAACCAGGTGGACCTGCTTCGACAAAACAAGCACAACAAACCATGGACACGTTTGCAAAAACTCTCTCCAAGTTGGCAAAAACAAAAGTGACCGCAACATACTTCAATGACGAATCGTCGGCAATGAAGTTTATAAATAAAAATAAACCTCAATTGGGCATAGTTAGCACCGCTTTTTATTTAAAGCATTACAAAAACTTTAATTTACAATTACAGTTACAAGTTTATATCCAAAAACAAAACAAAATGAACTATGTGGTGGCGGTTGCCGAAAATTCGAAAATCAATTCACTTCAATCACTGCGAGGTAAAAAAGTCGCCAGTAATCATCTCTATGAAATGGACTGCCTATCACATCTTTTTTTTCGCGGTAACAGCAATTGGAAAAATCATAGTGCGACAAAGTCGACCAGCCGGCCTTATTCATACGTCAAAAGATTATTTCGCGGCAAAATGGATGCGGTAATACTTGATAATTTCCAAGCGGAAAGTATCCAACATTTACTCAACAAACAAGGTAAAAAAATACGCATCGTATTAAATTCTCCCGCAGTTCCGACAATGCCGGTGGTGAGTTTTGGTCCTTCTTCTTCCAAAGTACTGGAAGCCATGCAAAAACTACAAGACGACGAACAAGGTAAGAAATTATTGCAACTGTTTCAAATCGATTCTTTTGGTAAAGTAGATAGCAAAGCATTTGCAAAGTTACGACAGGCAAAACAATGAAAACGATTATTCTTTTTGTTTGCGCCGTATTTTTCACAGCTTGTTGTAGTACACCAGTAAGTGTTGAAAATTTACCACAAAAAACACTTCAAAGTAAAGAAGAACAACAGCAACAACAAAAATTGATCGAAAAACTAATGGTACAAGTGGATGAGTTGTATTTACAACACAACGTCGATTCGTTAGAAAAATCGATAGCCATGGCAAAAAGTGCCATAGAAAAAGATCCGTACTATGCGGATGCGTATTGGCGTGTATCACGTGCCTACCACAGTCTATATGACCTTACAGATGACAATGACAAAAAAGATTCCTTTGCGTTGGCGGGAATTAAATACGCCCAGCAAGGGATGCAGGCAGATTCTAAATCTGCACCGTGTTTATACTACCAAGCGATCTGTTTAGGACTGTATTCACAATTGCACACCTTGACATCAATGGGACGTATAGAGCAAATGCTCAAATCCGGGAAAAAAGCAGCGGAAATCGATGGTAGCTTTTCCAATGCAGGGCCACACCGTCTGCTGGGTTACATTTATCTACAAGCCCCAGAAAGTCTTGGAATTGGTGATTTAGACCTTGCCATAGAACACTTTGAAAAGGCAATGGAAATTGCTCCCAATTATGCCGGAAATCTAGTCGCGAGAGCGCAAGTTCATATAGAAGACGATGAGCTAGAGGAAGCAAGAGAACTGTTGCAACAAGTTGTTTCACGAGAAGACTTTGTCGATATGTCACATGCCTTACAAGAAAGCAAGAAAGAAGCGCAAAAACTGCTAGAGTCTATTGAGTAAAAAAGCGATAGAATTTAGAATGTAATGCCTAAATTCTATCACTTTTGTATTAATTCATGCTGACAATAGCAAAGTTGAGTGCTGCGGCAAAAGCTACCCACAAAGCGTAGGGGATTAAAATAAATGCGGCAGGACGAAAAATTTTGGCAAACATCACAATATTGATCAAAATTGTAATCCATAAAACGCAAATTTCTGCAAAAGCAAAGCCTACTTCGTTGATACCAAAAAACAAATACGACCATATTGCGTTTAGAATTAGATGCGCCGCAAAAGGTAAATAAGCCTTTAGACGTTGTTCTTTTTCAATTTTACGCCACACCATAAAACCAGAAACCGCGATGGAGAAATACAACAAGGTCCACACCGGTCCAAAAAGCCAATTCGGTGGTGTCCATGTTGGTTTGTTGAGTTGCTGATACCATTCTCCCGGACGAAAAAATATTCCACTGAGTGCGGGTAGATAACACAAAATCCAAAATGTTAGAAATGTGAGTACACTACGCATTTTGTTATTCTCCTATTTTTCTAACAGGTTTTCCTGCCAAAAATTATTATTTCAAAAGTAATCGTTATTCACGAGGGTATTTCCAGAAACTTTCCAGCAGAGCTTCGAGATGCTGGGGGTTTTGCACGCCGCGAGGGTACCAATGGTTTGGCATGGTTTCGCGGTATAGTGGTTGAATAAAGCGTCGTCCAATGAGTAGCACCACTCCCACATCTGTTTCGGTACGAATTACTCTACCGGCTGCTTGCATTACGCGATTCATTCCTGGGTAGGCGTATGCGTAGGCAAAACCATTTTCTTCCTTTTCATTAAAATGATCGCGAATTAGATTGCGTTTTGTGCCAATTTGCGGAAGGCCTACACCTACGTTTATGACACCTGATATTCTTTCGCCAACTAAATCAATTCCTTCCGAAAAAATCCCTCCTAATACCACAAATCCTACCAATGATTCGCTGTTATTTGGAGTAAAATTTTGTAAAAATTGTTGTCGATCTTCGTCATTCATGTTGCGTTGTTGTTCTAGGGTGTCGATAAACGAATACTTTGCGTGAAATACTTCGAGTACTTTGGATAAATAAACATACGAAGGGAAAAAAGCCAAATAGTTACCTTTTTTACTTTGTGAAACTACGGCGATGTAATCCGCGATGGGCTCATAGCTGAAATCGCGATAACGATATGAGGTATCAATATGTGCTGCGGTAAATAACCCTAAGTTCGCCAAGGGAAATGGTGAAGATAATTTGAGAGAGGTATCTTGTTCTTCTGCTCCCAAGAAATGGCGGCAGTAATCCATGGGAATGAGCGTTGCCGAAAAAAGTATACTGCTGGTGGCTTTTGCAAAGGACTTCGCCAACAAATCGCTGGCGTTAATACACCATAGGTATAAGTCACCACTTTTGCATTCAAAGTGCACGCGGTAATTGTCATCTAAGAATTCCGTCGCCACGCGTAAGAATGCGAGTAATGAAAAATAAAAGTCCATGAGTTCTGCGGGAATATCGTCTTTTTGGCCTATAAAACGGTCGATCTCATTGCAGGCATCCTGAACGGTTTCCAGAAATTCTTCTAGTATGTCGTCCGCGATATTTTCTTCACCATTTTTTTTCATCTGCAAAAGTGTCGTATTGATCTTGTACAGTTTTTTACCAATGGTGGGATAGCGTGTTTTTACACTGCGTCGCACTTCAAGCACATGTTTTTTTTCTATCTGTGCGGAAAACATCACACGAGCGCGATCAATTAAGTTGTGCGCTTCGTCAACTAAAAAAATGTAATTGCCACGGGTATCTTGAAAAAAACGTCGCAAGTAAACACGTGGATCAAAAGCATAGTTGTAATCGCAAATAACACAGTCTGCCCACAGGGACAATTCTAGTGAAAATTCATATGGACATAGACGATGTTTTTGCGCATAGCTACGAATCACCTGTGCATTCCAGTCGTCTAGTTGTAATATATCGTTTATGGCGTCGTTAATGCGATCGAAATATCCTGTGGTAAATTCGCAGTTGTTGATGTCTTTTGTTTCGCAGATACATATCTTGTCTTTTGCGGTAATCACGATGGATTTACACTTTAAACCACACTTGCGCATTTGTGCCAAAGATTCTTGTGGGATTTGATGGCCAGTATTTTTTGCGGTAAGATAAAAAATTTTGTCTTCTATACTTTTTATTGCCGGGTATAGTGTCGCAATAGTTTTTCCAATGCCTGTGGGGGCTTGAACATAAAGTTTTGTCCCTTCTTCAATACAGTTTACGACCGTATCTATAAGGTGTTGTTGCCCACGGCGCAAATTTTGGAACGGAAAGTTCAATGTGCAGATGGAGTGATGACGTTTTTCCAACCATGCCACTTTCTTGTGTAGCCACACAAAATACTTTTCAGAGATTTCTTGGGCGAAATCACATAGCTGTGAAAAAGAAAATTCCTTCACGAAATAGTGGGATTCATTGGTTTCCATCTGAAAATAAGTAAGACGTACCCGAATTTGTTCTATATCGTTGTCCGTGGAGTAAATGAAAGCGTACATTTTTGCTTGCGCCCAATGCACAGGATTATCCTGTATATCGTCTGCGGGAATGTAAGTCGTCTTGATTTCATCAATTAAAACGCCATCATCGTTTGTGTATATTCCGTCGGCGCGGCCTTGGACTTGTAGATGGATATTTTGCGAGATAAAAGTGTGTTTGAGGCTGACCTCGGGGATATACCCTTCGGGACTTTGCTCTTGCAGTAATGTATGTGCATGAATGGCGTCTGTTAAACGACTTTTGTGTGTAACCACATGACGTAAATCGCCACTGCGTAACACAAACTCCACAAGTTCTCGCACCGAAGTTTTTATAAAATAATTTTCAGACATAGTTATTTTTTGTTGCGAACCGTAAAAAACAGTGTATAGTTCTGTAAAAGCATATTAGGGCGTCTTTTTCGAATACGTGGCCCTAACCATGACGGTGGTTGTCACGGTAATTATAATTGTAATCGTAGAATACTAGTGATCGAAAAACAGTATCGGTCACGGTCATGGTCACGGTGACGACTACGGCTACGGTGACGATTGCGATTACGGCTTACGTGACGGCGACGATTACAGTCCTAATTGATAAAAAAATTTAAGTACCAACATTGTATATTTAAAAAGGCCCATGAGATATGAAAAAATCTAACGATTCCGCAAATGAAGAAAATTCAAAGGAAGAACCAATTCATTTTATTAAAAATATCATTGAAAAAGATATTGCGGAAAACAAAAACGATGGCAAGGTGGTGACGCGCTTTCCTCCAGAGCCAAATGGTTATTTGCATATTGGACATGCAAAATCCATTTTTTTAAACTTCACTCTTGCTGAAGAATACGGCGGAACATTTCATTTGCGTTTCGATGACACCAATCCGGAAAAAGAGGACACGGAATACGTCGAAGCAATTAAGCGTGACATCAAGTGGCTGGGATGCGACTGGGGAGAAAACCAATTTTTCGCATCGGATTATTTTGAAAAACTCTATGAATATGCCGTGACACTCATCAAAAAGGGCAAGGCATATGTATGTAGTTTAAATGCCGAACAAATACGTGAGTATCGTGGTTCATTGACAGAGCCGGGCAAAAACAGTCCTTACCGCGATCGATCTGTAGAGGAAAATCTCGAATTGTTTCAAAAAATGCGCGATGGGGAGTTTGCCGAAGGTGAGCATATCTTACGTGCGAAAATTGATATGGCTTCGCCAAACCTAAATATGCGCGATCCAGCTTTGTATCGTATTCGTAAAGTACATCACCATCGTACAGGAGACAAGTGGTGTATCTATCCAATGTACGATTATGCACACTGCACTTCCGATGCTATTGAGGGGATTACCCATTCCATTTGTACACTGGAATTTGAAAACCATCGACCATTGTATGACTGGTGTTTGGACGAAATAGGAACAGAGTGCCATCCGCAACAAATTGAGTTTGCCAAGTTAAATTTAACGCATGTCATTATGGGAAAACGCCATATGACGAGAATGGTGAATGACAAGATTGTCGATGGTTGGGACGATCCACGTATGCCGACAATCGCTGCGATGCGTCGCCGGGGATTTACAGCGCGCGCAATTCGCAATCTTTGTGAAAGAGTTGGGGTTGCGAAACGCGAAAACACCATCGAAATGGCATTACTAGATTATTTTGTCCGCGAAGACTTGAATAGTATTGCACCGCGGGTAATGGGAGTATTGAAGCCTCTGAAACTGGTTATTACCAATTACCCTGAAGACAAAGAAGAGCTTCTCGATGCGCCGAATCACCCGACCGATGAAAGTTATGGTACCAGACAAGTGCCTTTTTCCAAGGTGCTATACATCGAACAAGATGACTTCATGGAAAATCCTCCAAAAAAGTATTTTCGCATGACGGTTGGTCGCGAGGTACGTTTGCGGTATGGATACTATGTGACTTGTACGGATGTCGTCAAAGATGATAACGGTGAGATTCTCGAAGTTCATTGCACATATGATCCCGAGACAAAAGGTGGTAGTTCTGCGGACAACCGCAAGGTCAAAGCAACTATACACTGGGTTTCTGCAAAACATGCGCTGGAAGCAGAGGTGCGTTTGTACGAACATTTATTTGCTGTGGAAAATCCGTCAAAGGGTGAAATCGAGGAAAATTTGAATCCAAATTCATTGACGGTGACTAGCGGGTATTTGGAACCAAGTGTAAAAGATGCAAAGGCCGAAGATAAGTACCAGTTTGAACGCGTGGGATATTTTTGTGTAGACAAAGACTCCTCCGCAGACAAATTAGTGTTTAATCGCACGATTACCTTAAAAGATTCTTGGGCAAAAGTTAAAAAGAAAAAATAGGAATGAATTATGTCAAAAATAGTTTTTTATAACCGCAAATGAAGCGGATGCGCAAAAGCGAGAGAGTTTCTCTCGGAAGTGGATAACGAAATCGAACATCACGATGTACGCAAAGAGCCTATTAGTGAAGAACAAACGATAAAATTGCTGAAAGGCAAGAAGCTCTTCTTGGAAAAAAAAGGCAAAAGTGTAAAACGCGTAACTTCGAAAGAAGCCGATCAGGAAACCTTATTGAAAATGTTTCTCGGACGTTCAGGTACACTACGTGCCCCTGTTCTTATGGGAAAGACTTGGGCAATGGCTGGATTTGAAGAAGATACGTATCGTGAATTGTTAGAAAAATAATCAAATTTTTTCGATCCCGATCCCATTCCCGATCCCGTTCCCGATCCCAAAAAAGTTTTTCATTTTCGGGATCGGGAACGGAATCGGGATCGGGATCGTTTTTTTTTGGGAACTTTTTTTTACTGGGGTTTCTCTAAGAAAATAAAAACTTCATTTTTAAAGGAAGATATCATGAAAAAGAGTGTTATTTATTTAGCGGTGGCATTACTTAGCGCTACAGTATACGCAAGAGTAATTCCCAATATACCTAACACGACGATTCGTCCGACAATAACTCTTTTGCCTATCCAAGCAAAAACGCATACTGTTACCACCAAGATAAAAAACAATATTGCGATAACCACATTGGAAACAGAATACTATAATCCCAATAATCGCGTTCTCGAAGGAACGTATTTATTTGCGCTTCCTAAAGGTGCGTCTGTGGGGACTTTTTCTCTGTGGATCAATGGCAAAGAGATGCCTGCCGAGTTACTCGATGCAAAAAAAGCCGAAGATTTGTATGTGAGCATTGTGCGCAAAATGATTGACCCTGCTCTTTTAGAGTTTGTTGGGCGTGAGACATTTAAGATGCGCATATTTCCTTTCCCCGCAAGAGGCAGTCGCAAGATCAAGTTAACTTACCAACAGGTTCTTAGTGCCGACAACAACTTGGTACGTTATGAATACCCTCTAACTGCGGTAGGTAATGGACACAATGATACCATTCAAAATTTTTCATGCAATATCGAAATCGAAGCGCAAAATGCGATTAAGTCGGTGTTTTCACCTACTCACGACATTAAAATAAAAAAACAGGGAAAAACAGCTAGCGTTAGTTTTTCTGGCAATCATATCAATACTGACCGTGATTTTGTTCTTTATATGTCAAATTCAAATAAGCGTGTAGACCTTAGTTTTATCCCTTTTGCGAAAAAAGGTAAAAAAGGTCATTTTTTGATGATGTTATCTCCGAAAACAAAAGTGGACGCAAGTGAGATCAATGCCAAGGATATTGTATATATTCTAGATACGTCTGGCTCAATGGTTGGTGACAAAATGGAGCAGGCAAAAAAAGCTTTGCAATACTGCTTACACCAATTAAATGGTAAAGATAATTTTAATATTGTGTCTTTTTCCACCGAAGCCACGACTTACAAAGATAAATTAATTTCTGCTTCAAAGTCTAACGTGAAACAAGCTCTTGACTACGTTGATGAAGAAATCTTTGCCCGCGGAGGCACCAATTTAGACGAGGCTTTGACCTATGCTATTGATATGGCTCCAAAAAATAGCTCACGGCCTTATATGATCATTTTATTGACAGACGGAAAACCAACTATTGGAGTTACCAACGCGGAACAGATTATCAAAAAAGTGCAAAAAGCGAATTTGTCGAATTTACGTCTATTCTCTTTTGGTATTGGAGATCAGCTAAATGCAAAGCTTCTAGACCGCCTAGCAGAAGAAAATAACGGTACAAGAGAATATGTCAGTGCAAAAGAAGATATCGAAATTAAAATTTCTAATTTTGTCGATAAAGTTTCTTTTCCTGTATTAAGTGATATCAAAATTCAATTTCCATCTGTAGATGACTTGAGAATTACCGAAGTGTATCCACGCAAATTCCCCGATTTATTCAAAGGCTCAAGCATTACTTTACTCGGTCGTTTTCGCGGACATGGAGATCAGGTAATTAAAGTGAGCGGAATGATCGGTGGCGAAAACAAGGAATTTGTTTATGAAGTATCTTTCCCAGAAGAAAATACCGAAAATAGTCATGTGCCGCGTTTGTGGGCTGTACGCAAAGTCGGATTTTTGTTAGACCAAATACGTCTTCACGGTGAAAACGATGAGCTGAAAAAAGAAGTTATTCGCCTCGCGAAAAAATTTGGAATTGTAACACCGTATACTTCTTATCTTGTCGTTGAAGATGAAATAAATCGCGTCCCTACAACAACAAGGCCTGTGCCGCGCAGACAACGCGAAGGTTGGTTTGGTCGTGGAAATGCCGGAGCTGATCGTGCAATGAAATCGGAAAGTGGTAAAGATGCGGTCCAAGCTTCGCAGGATATTAAAGAGATGAAAAACGCTAAAACAGCTTACAAAAAGCTATCAGGTAAAAAAGGTAATGCCCAAAAAGTGATTCGTCGCGTTGATTTTAAGACATTTTATTTGAAAAATGGAGTTTGGTGTGACAGTGAAACCATCAATAAAGATATGTCGCAAAAACAAAGAGTTGTATATCTAAGTGACGCGTATTTTGCTTTACTTAAGAAATATCCGAAAATAGGTAAGTTTTTGGCTATTGGAAAAGAGATTGATTTGTTGTGGAATGACACTGTTTTTGAAATTCGTATGAAAAAATAGGTGGGTAAAAACAAAAAGAGCACTAACCCTAGTGCTCTTTTTTTTTGGAGTACTTTATACACAAATAAACTTATCATCCTCTCGGATTGATAATATTACTCATCCTGCATTGTTCTTAGCTATACTTCTTGTAAAACAAAACTCACAATTTTAACTCAAATCGCTCATCCCTGGTTTGTTCTACGGTTATTCCTGCATTGTTCTTTGTAAAATGGTCCAACAATTTTTTAGAAGCAACTTAGTGTGTGGCCACTTCTAAAAAATTGCTCATCCCTGGACCATTTTACGACTTATTCATCCTGCATTGTTTCTTGTAAAGCAACTTACCAGTTTTTGAAAACTGCTCATCCCTTGTTACTTTACTTTTATAATTTTGCATTTAGTTGCGTTTCGTTTGTTGCTGCTCGTGTATAAGAACAAATACCATACCAAATGACTTTTTTTTTATATTTTTTTTTGTAAATGTTATGCGTTTTTATTTGTGGATATTCTTTTAGGTTAGTAAATACTGATCTAAGAGGGGAATTTTTTTTCTTGAGAGAAAGCTCTGAAAAGTTATTGGAAATGAGACTAAACTATTCCTATTTAGCTATGTTTGTATATCTGAAATAACAAATAGACGTTTTTTCGTCGGATAATTGTCAGGTACCTGTCGTTTTCCCGTCTGTTTTGAAATAGTGTTGTTGAAATAAATGGTGAAATGGGTGAAACGTGGAGAAATTTTGGGACGAATGAGGCGTTATAAAATGAATATTTGGCAATGATCGCCAAATATTCATTATTGAAATGTAAGATTACCAGCCAGCGTTACCGCTTTGAATCCATTGTTTTGCTTGTTGTAAACGGCCAGTTTCCATAACACCGCTTGCATCACCTTGAAATTTTTCTTCTTGCATTAGTTGGTTGAAAGCTTCTCGTCGTTCTGCTGTTGTGACGTGATCACCATTTACTTGTGAATCTTTTTCACTTATGATATCGAAAACGCCAAGCATTGCTTTTGGGTCGTAGCCTGTATCGTATGCATAACGAATACCTTCCGCATCCGCTTCTAATTCTGTTTCTTTCGGAAGTGAATGGGTAAAAATGTTATTGCTTAGATCTTTGATAAAACCGCTAAAGCTTGCAAATTGTGATGGACTTCCAAAGGACGAAGCTTTCAGAGCGCCACCACCAGCTTCCACAAGACCTCCGAGTGTCTTTGAGTTTTTCATTTCGTTTAAGGTATGTCTTTTTGCGATATGAGCAATTTCGTGACCTAGAACAACCGCAAGCTGTGCTTCATTCTGTAAAGTCAATATAAGACCAGAGGTGATAAAAATAAAACCTCCAGGAACGGCATACGCATTTTTTCTGTCAGTATCTATGACTGCCACATAGTAAGGAATATCAGGGCGAGAACTATTTTGAGCGAGAACATTTACCAGTGTGTTCATGTACAGCATTAGTTCTTTGTTATTGATAGGTTCGCCAAAATCTCGTGTTGCGTATAGCTGAACACCGACAGTTTCACCTAGTATTCTCTCGTCTTCATAAGACATTTGGCTAATGGCGGAAGTAACCGCTTTTGCAAGACCAGTCGCAACATCTGCGGCTCCTGAAGCTTGTCTTGCAGTGGTACTATCAACGCCCGCTTTTCTTGCCAAGCTACTGTTTAGTGCGCTGTCCATGTTTTTTTTCATGGATTCACAAGCGACGACAAATAAGATAGCTATTGCACATGTAATTGTTATAAATTGTTTATTCTTCTTCAAATTCTTCATCTCCCGGATCAGCATAGGCCCCAATATTACCATCTTCTTGAAATTTATCTAACATCTCCGATGTTATTTTTTCTAAGTTAACACCACGCGACGTAGGTTGAGAAGCAAAATCAGCCTTGTCTGTGGTGATGAAAGACTGATGATAGTCCATAAACTTTTGGTGTTTTTCGGAAACACTTTGACTAGAAGAAAATTTAATCGCCACTTTACTTAAACCACGAACTGCGTTACCAGTTGCAACATTGTCCGCATAATTCGCTGTAAGGAGACTTTTGTCACTTTTCGGCGCTTTCTTGGATACTTTACCTTTGTATACCCATAACTTTTTCCCCTTGTATTTGACGCGGATCCACTTGCGAACTTTTTTTACTTTTTCTAGTGCATCACCGCGTTTTGCTTTAGCAGCTGTCTTTTTTTTCCTTGGATGCTTTCGCAGTTTAGCGCTTTTGGATTTCACATAAAGGTTTTCAGAAAAACCCGCGCTAGCGAAAACAAACAAAATACAAAGTACCAATAATCTCATTGCATTCCTTTCGAGTTAATGAGAACTAGTGGGTTGTGAATAAATCAAGTCATCATTATTTTCTAGTAGTTCTTTCGACTAACTGTTGCTAGTACCCGAAATTGCTCATAGAATAGTAGATTGACAACACGATCTAATAGCTTACCACATTTTTTTTCTTTTTGCAGTAAATCTTACAATTTTTTCTAAATGAATCTCAAAATGTTTTTAAAATGTTCTTGTTTTGTGATTTTATAGACCCTTATCTTTGAGTTCTTTTAGCGTTAAGAATAGTGCATCTACTCGTTGGTTGGTCAAAGAAGAGGCATTTACCGATTGCGAGAACGCTTTTTCGTCTATGGTGGGTAATTTTTGCTGTAACTCTTTGGCAAACGCTTTGTCGAAGATAGCTCTATCTAGATTACGTGCTTTATAAAAGTACTCGACTTTTAATCCTTTTGTACCGCGAAAATTTGCCCCTAATAAGTCAGATCCCACAAAGAACACATCGTGGAATTCCGAACCTTGGAAGTTGACACTACTTAAGTTGGTTTGATCAAAAAGTGAAGAGGTGATCGGGCAGTTGCGAAAAGCACTGCCGGACAGACCTGAAAATGTGAATACGGTGTTGAATATCGAAGTTTCGGTAATCTGTGTCGCTTTAATTTGACTTGCGGAGAATGCCGAAGCTTTGATGATACATTTGTGTAGATTGGCACTTTCCATCACCGCATTGTTCAAACTATTTTGATTGAACTCTAAGCCTGTGATCGCAACTTTTTTGGAGACAATACACAAAAAAGAAGAGATAAAGTCGGTAATCGCCTGAGTGTGCATCCCCAATTCCTGGAAATCTTTTTCACGTTGTAAGAACACTTCCCATTTGTTGCCCATCTCTTTTTTGAAGTTTTGCAACATGGTGTTGTACACTTCCATTGGTGTCTTGGTATTGAGTTCTTCGATTTGTTTGAAGTTGTTTTCCACTTGTTGCAAGTCTTTATCTGCCTGATCACGCCACTTTTTTAAAGGATAACGTCGAATAAAAAAGTTGCGATCTATGTCGAGTAGTTTCTGGACAATGGTGCGAAATTCACTTTTTTCTACGCGACGCAAACTGGCAACCATCGCACCCATTACATTGTAGTCGAGTTCTACAGAAGTGCGATTGATGAGGATATCAATCGCTTCGTTGTAAAAACGGTTGCCTTTTATGATAAAAGTACCAAGGTTTGTCGCGGCGGCCAGACGTTCTTCCTGGTTGTTGGACGTCAGCTTTTCAATCTCGGAGCGAAAGTTGTTGTCTTGACGTTGTTGAATAGATTGTCTGTATTGAAAAAGACCGGCCATTGCGGGGATAAACACAGCAAGTGCCCCAGTAAAAATACCAATAAGTGTAGGTATGTCCATACTGTATCCTTTTTGTTTTGTACAATAATTTGTTTCAATAACACAATTCCGATATACGGAATACTAGACGCTGTTTGTAAAATAGTATAAAATAGTTCTAGCGTTTCTGTGCTCTATGCAAACGGCACAGATTAAAAGTAGCCTTAAGGCTTATATTTCTTGTTCAAAATTTTTATTTTCTCGGTGTTCTTTATGCTAAAAGATCTTCTACAACGTCCTATTCGCACCATGAGAATTTCAGTGATTGATGCTTGCAATTTTCGTTGTACTTACTGTATGCCCACAGATAAATACGGTGCCAATTATAAATTTTTACCCAAAAAACAACTGTTAACCTTTGATGAAATGGTGCGTTTAATCTCGATTTTTACAACGTTAGGTGTCAGAAAAATAAAAATTACCGGAGGAGAACCCTTATTACGGGAAAATATTTGCCATTTTATTTCTTCTGTGTCGCAAATTCCGCAAATAGAAGATATATCTCTAACCACAAATGGCTACTTTTTACCAAGGCAAGCAAAAAATCTCAAGGATGCAGGTCTTCACAGAATTACCATAAGTTTAGACAGCTTACAACAACAAAATTTCCAAAAAATTATTGGACGTAAGTACAGTTTGGACAGAGTGCTACAAGGTATCGCGGCGGCAGAGGACGCCAAACTTTTTCCTATCAAAATAAATGTGGTTGTTATAAAAGGCTACAACGATATGGAAATTTTAAATATCGTGGAGTACTTCAAGAAAAAACACTACATCGTACGTTTTATTGAATATATGGATGTTGGTAATGTCAATGCTTGGGAAATGCGCCACGTGGTTCCTTCCAAACAAATTTTGCAAACAATACAAGAAAAATATGCCTTAGTGGCACATGGGCTACAGTATGGAGAAGTGGCGAGTCGTTACGTACATGAAGATGGAGAAGGGGAAATAAATTTTATTTCATCGGTGACCGAACCATTTTGTAGTAGTTGTGTACGCGCGCGTTTGTCTGCGGAAGGTAAATTATACACATGTTTATTTGCTTCCAAAGGGCATGATGTAAAATCAATGTTGATAAAATCCGATGACGATATACGTGACTACTTAAGCAACATTTGGCAAAAGCGCAGTGACCGTTATTCGGAAGAGCGCTCCAATACTACGAAGAAAAATAAGGTAGAAATGTATCACATTGGCGGATAAACCATCAACATTTTACTTGTTTCCCAAAGCTTACTTCCTCATAATAAAATTGGTGTAAATCGTCAAATACCAAAAAAATCACATCTTTAAGGATTTTATATGTATAAAACAACTATAATCTTAACCTTTTGCCTTATTATGCTAGTCGGAAATGTTTGGGCAGACCGTAATGTCTCACCTGGAGCATATGCAAAGGCTTGGAAAGATGCAAAAGAAAAGTATGAAGACCTAACTGGTGAAAAAAAGCCAGAACTGACCAGTAAAAAAAAGTCTTCTGGCATCACCAAAGCAGCAAAGGCCGCGGATAAAGCATACGATGGTATGGAAGGTAACGTGAACAAAAAATCATACAAAAAGTATGAGTCTGCTATCAAAAAATTACGTAAAAAAACCAAAGCGTATTTAAAAGTTTTGGAAAAAGCGAAAAAAGAATTAGATGACAAAGACAAGGAAAAAGCAGTGGATGTACTCATCGCATATGTAAAAGCGATCGCTGCTACAGCAAAAGGAAATTTAGCAACCAAAAAATCTGCTTTGAAAAAACACGATGCCAAAACACTGGCGGTAACCAATGCGAAAGATTTACTGAAAGCTACGGTGAAAAAAGCCGACATATTCATTGCAGACATTGAAGCGGCGAAAACAATCGATGAAAAAATCGCCGCTTTCAACAAAGATGTTCACACGATCTCTCGCGATATGGGGATGCAATTAAACACCTTGAAAAAATTTGGTAAGGAAAAGTTCAAAAAAGAAGCCGGAGAACTTTTTAAGATTTCAGGTCGATGGGGAAGTAACTCTCCAAGCCTTATTGACGTCAAGGACGACGCTACCGATAACGAAAAGTTAGAAGCATTCAACGAAGAGTACGACATTTTTGCACCTATGCACAAAGACATCTATAAATTTTCTAAAAAACTCAAGTAATGAACTAAGTGAATCGTAGAAATACGATTCACGCAAACCTACCATATTTTTACAAAACCAACGTATTGTACTGTATGAAATTCGTTGACTTTTCACGATGTCAAGCTACAATTATTTGAATGTAAAATTAAAAATGTAGATAAATACTGGAGACTTAAAGAATGCAAAAAATTCTCGCTATACTACTTATGACAATGCTTGTTGTTGCCTGTTCAAGCAGTGACAATGTCGAAAATAACAATGTGCAAGACACCGAACAATCCTCACAAAACAGTTCTGACGACAACGCGCAACAAAACGATGAAAGCCAAGATGCAGACAACAGCGATGCGACAAACGATGCAAATAGCGACACCTCTGCAAACGATGCTTCTGCAAACGATGCTTCTGCAAACGACACTTCTGCCAATAACGACACTGCAAATAACGTAGCTGCGAATGACACTTGGCAAAGCAATGTGGAAAATACGATGAATGACGCAGCGGATTCTTTAAACAACGCGACAAATGACGCAAATGATGCAATGAACAATGCTGCTGACTCTACAAACGATGCAATGAACAACGCGGTAGATAACACCGCGGTAAATGCCGGCGGAAGTAATTCTGTTCTTCTCATTTTAAATTTCAATGATCTAGTGGAAGAGGCAGAAAAAGCGATGATTACCAAGGCGACCAAAAACAAATGGTTTAAAGATAAACAAACTGTGGAATTAACGGAAAAAGCTTATTACGACCAATCTGCGCAATACATGGGGTCAACTATATTTATTGGTAAAGTACAACGCGCTTATGGTGAGTTTACCATGGATATTCGTACAGGTGTTGTCGCAAAAGATGACCAAGGGTACTACGAAGAACCCATCAGTAACTGGAGTGTGCGCGGTGCGCAAACAGCAGAAGAGCTGGCAAAAGAAATAAAATACGGTGATGATGTCTTTGCAAAAAAATAATATTCTGCTTATTTCTTTATTGATAACTTCCTTTGTTTTTGCACAACAGGGTAAGTTATCAATAGAAATAAACCCCAAACTAGATGCACAAAAAATTGTTCCTCACGTGCAAAAAATATATGAGAAATCGTGTAGTAATATTGAAAAAAAACTACACCTATCTCCCCCCAAACATGTGCGTATTGTCATTTGTGCATCTAACAAAGAGATGAATATTCTCTCTGGTCACAAACTACCCTCTTGGGCGTTAGGTGTTGCATTTTCGTCGCGTAGTCTCATTTTAATTAACTACAAAAATGTCGATATATTTTCCAACAGTTTACCTTCTGTACTAGAACACGAAGTTTGCCATTTATATCTGGGACAATGGGAAATAAAAAACAATTTACAGCTTCCGCAATGGTTTAATGAAGGTATTTGTGAGTGGATTTCCGGACGACTGCACATGCAACACAATACGCAAATATTTGAAAGCGCTGTGTGGGACCAACTCATACCCTTACACGAACTAAACGACGGCTTTCCCTTAAATGCCCAAAAAGCTGCTTTGGCATATGTTCAATCGCGTGACATTACCGTTTACATCGCAAAAAATTATCAAACAACTAGTATCACCCAAATCATTCACCATTACGGAAAAGTGAAAGACTTTTCAGTGGCTGTCGAAAAAGTAACCGGCATACCACTGCAAACACTAGAAAAAAACTGGATAGACTCCATTACCCCAAAATACAAATGGTTTTGGCGTTTTACACAGCTTTTTTCGCTATTTACTATAATGGCCATTTTGACTATTATTGCATATACCAAACAACGAAAGCGCAAACAGGCACTTCTCAATAGCTGGGAAAAAGAAGATGAATTTTACGAAAATATTGGGTATTGATTATGGACGCCGTCGCATCGGTGTTGCCATATGCGGCCCTTTGGGAATCGCCAATCCCCTTACGGTAATTACACGTAAAAACAACAATGTCTTTGATGAATTCGCGGAAATTATCGAAGAAAATGATGTCAGTAAAATAGTAATGGGCCTACCGAAGAATATGGACAATACCGAAGGTGAAATGGTAAAAGAAGTCAAAGAGTTCGCTCAGGAACTACAAGAAAAATTTGATATCCCCATTGATTTTTGTGACGAACGTTTGAGTAGCTGGGAAGCACAAAATTCACTAAAGCGTTTGGGAATGTCGCCCAGCAAAAGAAAAAAAATCATTGACGCCGTAGCTGCGGCACTCATCCTACAAAATTACGTGGATCAACAAAAATGACAAACGAACAACTAGAACCAAAAGATGAAGAAGCAAAAAGCGCAGATGAGGAAACAAAGAGCGAAGAAGCAAAAAACAATGAAACGAAGCGTACGACAAAAATACCTGTAAAACGCAATGCGCAGACAAAACGCACCAAAAGAAAGAAACCAAAAAAAAGTATATGGCAACGCAATTGGCTGGCATGTATCGCGGGTTTGACTATTTTTTCGTCACTGTTTTTGCCATGGATAGGAAAGACCAAAGGCTTAGCCCTAATCTGGCAGATGAAAAACGATAGAAGATTGATCGAACATCTCTACCACCCACAACAAGATTCATGGATTTTCTTTGGACACCTTGCCATCATTTTGGCGTTTGTACTGGTAGTATTTGTCGAATACTGGCGTGAAAAAGCGGGGAAATTCAGTGCATTGATTTATATGTTTTTTGCCGGCGTCATACTCGCGACGTTAGGCTACGCGCATATTGCGAATATCAAGGCTTTCGCTAGCGGAATGTGGGTTGTGATAGCTGGCGCTATTGCACTTGGGCTCTCTGGCTCTACGATGTTCTATGTGAAAAGAAGGTAGTTTTTTGGAAAATTTACAAAAATGTTCTTGACTTTGTTCGGTCTTGTGATATATTCTTCCATACAAAATAAATATAGGTGAAGTAGCTCAGTGGTAGAGCAGTGGAATCATAATCCATTGGTCGGGGGTTCAAATCCCTCCTTCACTACCAAAAAATAAAAAAGCCCTTGAATTCCAAGGGCTTTTTTTATTGCTAAACTCAATTCTCCCAATTCATTTCTCTAAACTTGATGGGGATCCTGTGAAAAATTCACAATATGTATTGACACAAATTGATCACTCTATAAAAGCAAACATTCCCAACATAAACTCTAAAATACACAGTGATGTTGGTGGTGGTTACTCCCTTCATTTTCGAGCGGACAATCAATTGTGTAAGGTCTATTTTTATAAAGAAGATACATCCCCATATGCCGCATTTTACTCCGATGGTAATTTGTTATTTGATGTTCAACTGAACGATTATGAGTTGTTGGCCAAAGTTTTACAAAGATGGGTCTGCGACAAGGCAACACCATCACAAATACAATCTGAATTTCCCTGGTTACATACCGCGACCCTTTCAGATTACTATGATCGTGACCGAGCTATTGAAAATGTATTTATGGAAAGTTGGGATTCGATTGAGCGGTTTTGTAACGAAGAATATGTACGCTGTAAATGCGATACTGTTTTGTTGCAAGATATGGTGCGTAACATGCGTAAAAGTGGCTATGATCGCCTTTTGCGTGCCGGAACAACATTGTTGTCCTTAGGACTTTCGCGTTCTCGTCGTCATGGATTGAGAGAGGGACAACCGTGTATTTGGTTTGAATTTAACGGCGTAACAATGGATGTGTATGCCTATTTTACCTCCACAGTGTTGGAAAAACATCCCATAAAATTTACCGCAGAAATTGAACAACTGTTACAAAAATTAGCAAAGTGTAAAATCAGTTAACACGCGACTTACGATGAGGTAGAAATCTGTTCAAAAAACAATTTCACCTTGAAGAAAATGGCTATGAAAACCACCAAAAATAGCTGGAAGAGTTTAGAGCAAAGTGCGAAAACAGAGTGTTTTTTATTGGCTCGAAAGATGAAAGTTTTGGTAATCAGAATTGCCAGTTGCTGGGAGATAAATTACAGATTAGAGTAGTTCCCTCCTTGGAGCGAGAATGGGGAAAATATGTCAATATACCTGTAAAGTTTAGTTATAAACAAGAAACCATCTCCGCAGCGCTAAAAAGTCAACCGTTGTAGGAATTGAGAGATGTTTAGAACAAATAGAAGTATTCGTTTTAAGTTTACCATAGCATTTGCATTGTTTGTGGCGATAACCCTGTGTATTTTTTCAACTGTGCTTTACATTTTGTATAGTCATCAGGTTCGTCAAAATATTGAAAAATCTCTTCATTTTATTGTTGAACAAAGTATAAGAAACTTTTTTGATGAACATGATAAATTTCATTTGCATACTCAAAATGAACCGGATCAATTTTCCCAATTTGTTATTTTGCAAGTGTACAAAAAGGGCAATTTATTATACTCATCTCATGATATTCCCTGGCAGAATAAGGAGTATCCTCTCCACCAATATGTCGAAATTAAAAACGGTAAAGTACTGGTTTTATCTAAACCGTTTTCAAGAGAATATACAATCCGCGCATTTTATCTACAGTCGAATGAAATTAGCCAATTAAACAGTTTGATCATTATTTTAATTGCACTGGTAATTATGAGTGTCTTGTTCTCCGTTATAGGTTCTTGGCATTTGTCCTTTAGACTTCTAACCCCTTTTCGCAAAATAGCAGAGGATGCTTCGCGCATTAGTACGAAAAACTTTGATGAGAAACTCAAATTCTCTGTGAAAAATGATGAAGTTGGCCAATTGTGCACTACGCTGAATAAGTTATTCGATCGTTTAAAAAAATCTTTTTCCACATTACAAAAATTTACCAGTAATGCATCTCATGAATTAAAAACTCCTTTAACTATTATGCGTGGAGATATTGAAGTTTTACTACGCAAAAAAAGAACACCTGAAGAATATGAACAAACTTTATTGTGCACGCTAGATGAAATAGATCGTATGTATCGTTTGATACAAGGTTTATTACTTCTGTCTCAGGCGGAAGGTGATGAAATTGAACTGGATAATTGTGAAATTTGCTTGGTGGATATTGTAGCGTGTGCGAAACACAATATTGGTAAAATACATCGAAACTCTGATATTACTCTCCATGAAACAATGGATGATTCCGTTTTTGTTTGGGGAAACTCTATCTGGATACAACAAATCATTGAAAATTTGATGAACAATGCTTTCCAAAATACACCGCAAAAAGGTGATATTTATATCAAAGTAGAACAATCTATAGAATATGCTATTTTTCATATTAGAAATTCAGGAGATGGTATTTTACAGGAAGACGCGCCTTTTATTTTTGATAGATTCTACCGAATTGTAGGTTCTGGCGCAGGAGGATTTGGACTAGGTCTTGCAATATGCAAAGCCCTGGCGGAAAAACACGGTGGCCGAATTGAGTTTTCCAGCGTTCCTCGTCAAGAAACGAAATTTTCTCTTTATTTGCCGCTAAAAAAATAGGGCGTGTCATCAATTCACCTTCATTCACTATTGAGCCCTTCTAAATACTAGCGTCGTTGCTCCTTATTTAAATAACCTAGCTATGATGCATACGGAGCGCCTAGCTAGAATTTACAATGACTTTAATATTAAATAAACTTTAATTGATGACACACCCTAGGTTTCTGCGTTTTTCATAATTTTTTCATGATCTTTTCAGGATTTTTTCATTTTTCCTAACTATGATAGAACGAAATCAGTTTAGATTACGAACTTATAGTTGGGAGTTTGTTCATGTTTTGTTGCAAAATACTTCTATTTATCATCGTTATTTTTTCAGGGTGTCAATCCTACAAACCACAGCCAATTATTCCGCGAAATTCATTGAGCGACATTGAAAAATCGCGAAATACTTTACTTGCTAGTGAAAATCTATCTTCTATTGATTCGCAAAATGATCAAAGAGCTTGGAATTTTTCTTTTATAGAGGCGGCAAAAACACTAAAGGAAAACAGTCCTAGCCTGAAACAAGCACGATCAGAGTACAAAAAAGAATTGCGTCAGGCTGAGATAAAGACACCTTTGCCTAACCCTCAACTACAAACAGGTGTGATTATCGGTTCGAATTTGGGAGATGATAGTTCTGGCCGTGTACAACCACTTGTATCTTTTGGTTTTACTATTCCGCTGAGTAAACGCCTATCACGCCAAGATGAAGTAAATAGCTCTCGGGCAAAATACGCTTACATGAAATACTTATTACAGCATCGAAGTGAATATTTGAAGTTACGCAGATACTACATCGAACTGATTTTACTCGAAAATCGAAAAACTATTCACAAAAGAATCGTCTCTTCTATTCAGACCTCCATCAATGTAACGCAAAAACTGATCGATGCAGGTGTTGCAACGGCACTCGATATTGGAATAGTAGAGCTTGAGTTATTAGAAAAACAATCTCAACTTGCCAAGGTCGAAGGGGAAATGACAAAAGTAAGAGGCAAACTATCACAAATTTTAGGTGTAAGCAGTAAATTTTTGGTATGGCCTTCCTCTATTACCTGCCCAAAATTACCGAAAAGTGTACCTGAACTTGCAAAGTTAAAAGCAATTATGTTAGAGAATAACTCTTCGTTGGCTCTGTTACAAGCTACATACGAAATCGCAGAAAAAGAACTGCATTTACAAATTACGAAGCAAACACCAGACATTACACTTACCCCTTCCTTTGAGGGCGATCCTGGGCAAGATACAAACTTTTGGGGAGTTGCAGTAAGTTTCCGCGTGCCCATTTTTGATCAAAATCAACGGGCAATTGCTTTAAAAGAGAGTAATAGAGAGCTCGTTAAGGTCCAGTACAATGGGGCATTGAGCAATGCATTGGCATTTCTTGAGACATCTTATCAGCACTATTTGCAACAACAACAGAGATTTCAAAAGATAACGGATATCGTTTTGCAAAAAAGTAAAAGAAATGTTGGTATCGCTTTGGAAACACTAAAAAGAGGTGAAGTCGACTTTTTAAAATATATAGACTCCGAGCGTTCTCTTCGCAATATTTTGCTAGATGTTCATGAAGCGAAGACCGAAATGTATAAAGCATGGTTGAATATGGAAACTGTGATGGGAATGCCTATATGGCTTTTACCAGAAGAACAACAACAGAGCATTCCATCTTTATCAGGCAAGCAAGTGAATGAGGAGAACACTCCGCGCGATCAACCGGGAGAATAGATGTTTTTAGGAGACTGTTAGATGAAACAAATACTATTAGTAAGCATTTTGAGTTTGATATGCGGAGGATTGGGAATTGCAGGCGGATGGTTTGCTGGACTAGAGAAGGGAAAAAGCTTTGTCCAAGAAAAAGAGGAAGATCACGACGACCATGAAAAGCCAGCCATATCAGAAATTGCTTTAGAAAATATGGGGATTATTGTCGGCCCAGCGAAGTTATCAAGCTTTAGTAAATATAGAACAATTCCCGCTGTTGTAGAGGAATTAGTAACTACATCACAACCTGTTTTTACTCCCGTTAGTGGTCATATTGAAAAAGTTTTGGTTAAAGAATATGAGTTGATAAAGAAAAAGCAGGTGGTGGTTTCGTTAATTCGCGATGCGATTCCGCGTATTGATCTTACTTTAACAGGAGATATTCTCAAGCCTGCAACAGAAGAACTTCATGAATCGTTCGCTAAATTTCGACGCGCAGTGAAAAATCTAGAAATTCTCGAAGCAGAGTTGCAGCGTATTCAAAAATACTCCAAAAGCGAAATAACAGATGCTTACCCAATACTACCCAAGAAAAGAATTATTGAACTCAATTATGAAATCACTCGTGCAAAGCAAGAAATTACGATTACCCAAGAAGAGTTGGTGCGACATGGGCTGTCGGAAAGTCAAATCGAAGCGGGTAAGTTGGGAAAGATACCACGTATTGACGCACAGATTTGGAATAGAACTTTAAAGTCTCATGGTTTATGGCCATCCACAGCAGAAAAACTTTATCAAGTTTTGCCGGAAGATATTCAAAAACTTCACTGGACAATGGCAACGATTAGTGAGCTTGTGGCTGCTGGTCTCGTAAAGCGTGATTTGTACATGTGGCTGAAAAAAAATCGCGCTGTCGGAAAACACTTTCTTGAAATAGGCGGACTGCTACAGCGCGGAAATTCTTTGGATAAGATCCGTCACATGTACGATTTAAATGCCTTTGATTCCATTGTTAAGATCAATGCCCCAGATAATGCCGATAGTTGGGATGTTGAGGAAATTTTGATAAAGGAACATCAGTCAGTCGAAGAAGGGCAACATCTAATTACTCTGAAAAACCCAAAGCACTTATATTTGGTGGCAAGACCAGAAGGTAGTGAGAGAAACTTAATATTGAACGCCTTACAAAACAATGTAAAAGTGCAAGCAAGCCCTCTGTTGGAAAAAGAGGGGCCCACTCTTGAAGATTTAGAAATAGAAAACATTGTCAGTGATAAAAAAACGGGGGCAATGAGAGCATATATACAAATTCAAAATGAGGTATTTAAGATACACTCCTCTGTAGTAAAACGTAGAACATGGAAGCTACGAACGAAACAGCAATATATTTTACGTGTTCCCACGGAGACAATGGAAAAAGTATATGTTTTTCCTAAAGATGCGGTAACCGAAGATGGTCCCAGTAAAATTATGTTTCTGCAAAACGGTGATCATTTTCGACCAATAGAAGTCAAAGTTTTATACCAAGATCATGAGTCTGTTGTCATAAGTAATAAAGCCGATATTTTTCCTGGAGATATTGTCGTTTACCAAGGTGCTTTTGCTTTAGGTCTAGCTCTTAAGTCAAGTTCTGGTGCAGACGCTGGGCATGGGCATGGACATGGTCATTAGGAGAACTTAAATGCTAAACCGAATTATTGCTTTTTCACTCAAGAACCACCTATTAGTAATAATTGCCTCGTTATTTATTGCTGGCTATGGCGTCTTTGTTGCAGTACAAATGCCCGTTGACGTACTACCTGACTTAAACAGACCAATCGTTACGGTAATTACGGAAATCCACTCCATGGTTCCTGAGGATGTCGAGAGAAGAATTACCATACCACTAGAACAAGTTTTCAATGGCGCAACAGGAGTTTCACGTGTTCGTTCTTCTTCGGGGTTGGGGATTTCCGTCGTTTTTGTTGAATTTGACTGGCATACAGACATTTATCGAAATCGCCAAATCATTCAAGAAAAAATACAACTTGCCAAATCAAAACTTCCTCCACAGGCCAATCCGCAAATGGCTCCCATTTCGAGCATTATGGGACAAATTCAGCTAGTAGGAGTACAAAGCCGAAGCGGAAAAACCAAAGCCACGGAGCTAAGAGCTTTGGTGGACTACAAAATAAAATATCGCTTGCTGTCCATTCCCGGTATTTCGCAAATCATTTCCATCGGTGGTTCGCCACGGCAACTTCAAGTAACGGTGAACGCGGATAAACTTCGTTTTTTCGATGTTACACTTGATGAGGTAGCCGAAGCCATCAAAACGGCAAATTTGAATGCTGCAGGTGGGTTTCTCAATATAGGTTCTAAAGGACCAACAATTACAGTAACAGGACGTGTTGTTGAAAAAGAGCAACTTGAAAAAGCAATGGTCAAGTTTGATCCGGTAAGATCTATCCTTTTAAGAGATATTGCGCAAGTTGAATTTGGCCCCGCGGCGATTCGTGTAGGTGATGCTGGTATTAACTCAAGGCCAGGTGTGATTATGGTTGTTTTTAAACAGCCAGGCACTGACACGGTATCTTTGTCTAAAAGAATAAACCACGAGTTAGAATCACTACAACTCGGTTTACCCAAAGACGTTGTTTTGGTGCCTGATATTTTTCAACAATCTATTTTCATTACCCGTGCCATTGATAACGTAATGGAAGCGGTTCGCGACGGTGGTATTTTGGTATTTTTTATTTTACTGTTGTTTCTAATGAACATTCGTACAACATTTATCACCTTAACAGCGATTCCGCTTTCTGTTGCCGTGACCGCAATTATTTTTGATATGTTCCATCTATCCATCAATACCATGACTTTAGGAGGTTTGGCCGTTGCCATTGGTGCATTGGTTGACGATGCGATTGTCGACGTGGAGAATGTTTATCGGCGTTTAAAAGAAAATTCACAACGCAAAAAACCAAAACATAAGTTATGGGTAATTTTTCGCGCATCAAGCGAAGTTCGCAAACCTATACTCTTTGGAACGTTGTTGGTAATAGTCGTATATCTGCCACTATTTTTTCTTTCTGGTTTAGAAGGACGTCTTTTTGTTCCTATCGGCATTGCTTATATCTTAAGCGTTGCTTCTTCCTTATTTGTCGCGTTAACCGTGACTCCCATACTGTGTTACTATTTACTTTCTGAGATGAAAGGTATGGAGAGAAAATCAGATACCTGGGTTGTCTCCAAGCTCAAAAGCCTTGTCGGAGGAGTTATTGACTTTAGTATTAAGTACCACCTGCAAGTTTTTGCTGTGTTTTTAGTGATGGTCGTTGTTAGTGTTTTTCTTCTTTTGACAAGAGGTACGCAATTTTTACCGCCTTTTAACGAAGGGGTGGCACAAATCAATATGTATTTGCCACCAGAAGTAGCACTAGAAACTTCTAATGAGTTTGGAAGGCGCCTCGAAAGAATTTTAACCAAAGTAGAAGGTGTAAAAAACGTTGGACGCAGAACTGGTCGATCAGAGAACGATGAAAATGCTCACGGAGTGAATATTACCGAAATAATCGTTACTTTTGATCCCAAAGCCAATCTGCCACGTGAGGCGATTGTTGCCGACATTCGTAAACACATGAAAGAAGAGTTTCCTGGACTTCCTTCCGAAGTAGATCAACCACTTTCCCACATGCTTTCGCATATGCTTTCCGGTGTGAAAGCACAAGTGGCCATAAAAACCTATGGGCAGGACCTCGATGTTTTGCGTTCTGTGGCGAAAAAAATCGAACAAGCGATAAAGTCCATTCCTGGCGTTGTCGATTTGTATGTGGAACAGCAATTACTTCTAGATCATATTGTGATTAATCCTAAACGTGACAAGCTTGCACAAATAGGTGTGACAGTCGAAGACATTGCGGAACTTGTAGAACTTGCTTTAGAAGGCGAAGAAGTATCGCGCATGCAAATAGGTTC
Source organism: Candidatus Uabimicrobium amorphum (assembly GCF_009002475.1). Lineage (GTDB taxonomy): Bacteria > Planctomycetota > Uabimicrobiia > Uabimicrobiales > Uabimicrobiaceae > Uabimicrobium > Uabimicrobium amorphum. The sequence continues at coordinate 3,612,562 of NZ_AP019860.1, read as the reverse complement.
GTTTACATATCCGATGATCGTGCGACTTGAAAAACAAAGCCGTGAGAATCTAGACAAAATTAGAATGTTAAAGGTTCGAACAAAGCATGGAATTTCTATACCATTGTCGGATGTCGCTGTTGTTGAGGTAGGTAAAACGCCTAATAACATAAATCGCGAAAATGTATCGCGACTCATTGTCGTACAACACAATGTTGCTGGTAGATCTCTTGGTGAAGTCATCGCTGACGTACAAAAAGCGCTTAAACCTATCGAAAAAGAATTGGGCAAAACAACTGGTTATTCCATCCGCATTGGTGGACAATACGCTGCCCAGATCAATGCAACAAAAAGAATATTTGTTTTAAGTTTTGTATCTGTCGCCATTATGTTTTTAGTGCTCTTTGCACATTTTAAATCGATCAATTTTTCCGTATTAGTACTTGTCAGTATTCCCATGGCGTTTATTGGCGCGATGCTATATATCATTATAAGTAAGCAGGCTGTTTCGGTAGCAACGATGGTCGGACTGATTTCTTTAGGAGGTATTGCAGCACGCAATTCGATTCTTCTACTGGATCGCTATGTTCATTTGATGCGTGATGAAGGTGTTCCTTTTAGTGCTGCAATGATTATTCGTGCAGGACAAGAGCGTATGGTTCCTGTTTTGATGACCGCTTTAACAAGTGGAATTTCTCTTGTTCCTATCGCACTTGCACCAGGAGAACCAGGGCGAGAAATTCTCTACCCCGTAGCAACGGTAATCATTGGCGGATTAATTTCTTCAACCATACTTGACTTTATCGTCATACCAGCGTTATTTTGGATGTTTGGTAAAAACTCTGCGGAAAAGATTGCTGAAGAGCCGGAATCGTTTGATTCTGCAACAGAAGAAATGTACATTGCATTTGAAGCTGATAAAGGTTCCAATAAACACGATAACTTTAAGGAGTAAATTTGTGAAAAACTTTTTTATAATACTATTATCTTTAGCAGTAATATTTTCGTTAGGGTGCGATCAACAAAAACCTACGAGTAGTAAAAATAATAATGAAGAAGAACACGGTCATGGTCACCATCATCATGAAGCAGGTGCACATGGTGGTAATATTCTCGACTCAGGAGGAACTCTTCACGTTGAGTTTGTACATGATCAAGAAGCCGGAAAAGTATCGTTATATATTCTGGGAGGAGATGGAAAAACTCCACAAAATATAAGTAGCGCTCCGCGAATTAACTTAAGAACTTCCGATGGTCCCAAACAGTTAAAAACGCAAAAAGTCGCCGATAACGCATCTCACTACGAAGTAAGTGACAGTGCTCTAAAGGGCGATATAAACGGAAGAATTGCCATTGATTTCGAAGGGAAAAGATTCAATCTTGATATTGAAACTTCCGATGACGATCATCACGATGGACATTCTGGACACGGGCACGATCATTGAGGAAGGCCGATCAAATAAAGTAATCATAATACCATTCTGTAAGAGGAGCACTCATCAAACTATAGCTTTTGACAATAAACGTTATATTGTTACCTACGGAGGATAAGCTCCTCTACAATTGGAAACCTGGAGGCATTATGAGAATTTTGTTAGTGGAAGATGAAGAGGGCGTTATTCGTTTTATTACAAAAGGACTCTCGGAAGAAGGGTTTACTGTTGACTCTTGCCCTACCGCAGAGTCAGCACTGCAGCAGATAGAAACGCAAAAATACGACTTACTTATTTTAGACATTTCTCTTCCCAAGATGAACGGTTTCCAATTTCTGTCTATTTTTCGCAAAAAAGAAAAACTAGTTCCCGTTCTGGTGCTGACGGCTAAGGATACACTTAATGATAAAAAGCAAGGTTTCGAATTACAGTGCGATGATTATTTGACAAAACCGTTCCACTTTGAAGAGTTACTTATGCGCATTAGAGCGCTGTTGAGAAGACATATAAAAGAATCCAAAGTGGTCGAAATTGGAAATCTACGCTTAGATATTGGTTCTTTCAAGGTCTTTATTGATGATCGTCCTGTTTCTTTAACAAAAAAAGAGTTTGCACTACTGCGGTATTTTATGGCAAATGAAGGGCATGTAATTTCGCGCACCCAAATATTGAACCATGTTTGGCAAGAACCCTACAATATTGGAAGCAATGTCGTGGATGCTACGGTAAAGTCCTTACGTAAAAAAATATACATCCAAGGTAATTCGTTTAAGATTTCGTCTGTGTATGGAATAGGTTATATTCTCCAAGATGAACAGAGTCTTTAAATCTCACCTCTCAGGATCTAATTATGCAACTACTATTATACAGTCTTATATTTTTCTCTGGAGTAAGTGCTTTAGTCTATGAAATTATCTGGAGCAGGCAAATTGGATTGTTGTTTGGTAATACCGCGCAGTCAGCGGGTATTGTTATTACCATTTACTTTTTAGGTTTGGCGATTGGTTATAAGTGGGCTGGCAAAACTATAGATAGCCGGCAAGGTCCTCTGCGACACTACGCAATTGCCGAAATGTTTGCTGGTCTATGGAGTTTTTGCGTTCCTTCACTATTACAATACACTTCGATGAACTTTCCTGGAATAAATCACGACCATGAACTTGTACGTACCGTTTTACGATTAACGTGTATAACAATGATTTTTTTTCCAACAACCATTGCTCTCGGATATTCATTTCCCGCTTTTGCCAGATTTTTGGCAACACAACAACACAACTCGCGTAAACCCATTATCACCTCGTATGCTTTAAATACCATTGGGGCATTTTCAGGGGTATTGTTCACCGTTACGTTATCTATTTATTATTTGGGAATAACAGGTACGAATCACACCGCAGCAAGTATATCTTTTGTATGTGGACTTGTTGCTTTCATGCTTTCTATAAAATGCAAAGACAACTGTCCCGTTAACGACGATATACAAAGCAAAAGTACTTCTCTAATGGTGTATTGTTTGGTCATTCTCTCTGGATTTAGTATCCTAGGTTTGGAAGTTCTCTACATCCATCAATTTTCTCTAATCTCACACAACAGCGTTTACAATTTTTCAGCAACTTTGTGCTCTTTTCTATTTTGTTTGAGTTTGGGAAGTTTCTTGACCAATTACCTCGCGAAAAAAACACACGCGTATTTTGTCCTGATTTGTTTAGCCGTATCTTTTTTTCTCCCACTGTCACTACAATTTTTTCACTACGCAACACACGGTAAACTATTTATTTTTGCAAATAATTTTGCCTTATACATCACCTACTATTTTTTATTTAATCTATGCGTTGTTGTATTACCCATTACCACGATGGCAATGATTTTACCTCTGTGTTGGGGGCATCTAAAGTCACAACAAGCAAAAACAATTGGGAATCTTACATTTATAAATACTATTGCGGGAGCCATTGGCTCTGGAGTCACGACATTTATATTGATACCTCATCTCGGTTTTTACGCGTCGTTTATATTTTTTGCTATTTTGTATTGGTGCGCATCGATCATACTTCTGTGGCATTTTGCGGAAAAAAAATATCGTTTTCTTCCTGTTTACGCCATAGTACTAGCGATCTGTCTTTTTTCTCCGCTTCACCAGTACCAAAGGAAAAAACACCAAGTGATATGGCAAAAAGATACATTTTACGGTCCTATAAAAGTCATCAAGGAAAAACGTTCCGGAAATCTAAAAATAACGCAAAACAACCATTACTCTTTAGGAAGTAGTTTTGCAGAGATACGCGAAAAAAGACAGACTCATATTCCACTACTACTTCACCCATCACCACAACATGTTGTGTTTTTGGGAATGGGAACCGGTCTAACGGCAAAAGGTGCTCTACAACATCAACAAGTAAAACATATAGATATTATCGAACTAATTCCCGAAGTTGTTCGCGCCGCGAAGTTTTTTCACCGAGAACGCGACAGCATATTCGAAGACAAGCGAGTAAATGTGATCGTCAATGATGCACGACATCACCTCTATCGTAAACATAAATTTTATGATGTGATTATCTCCGATCTTTTTGTTCCGTGGCATAGTCATACAGGATATTTGTATACAGTAGAACATTACCAAAGTGCTTACAAATCACTAAAAGAAGATGGTATTTTTTGCCAATGGTTACCTCTATATCAAATGGGAGAGCGAGAATTTCGCATTATAACCAACAGCTTTTCGTCTGTTTTCTCAAACACCTCACTGTGGCGCGGAGAGGCAAGCAACAGTTACCCTCTTGTCGCTTTAATCGGCTTTAAAAAAGATGTCGTAAACCTTGCTAACACAAAGAAACGCATACGCAAACTACAGACAAAACGAAAGTTTTCCGTTGCATTAAAAACAGGACGTGTAAAAATACTCGTTCCCACAGATAAATTCTTGCACAGCGAAAGGTTTTTTTCTTTGTACATGGGCGAATGGAAGTATCAGGGACGACCTCTAAACACCGATGACTTTCCTCTCATCGAATTTTCAACTCCGATCACACAGCATAAATCACAATTTTTACACGGTGTAAAATGGAAAAATTTTCGCGAAGAAGCGTTGAGTAAATTACCGAGAAAATACAGAGATTGAGTGATACGAAAAGAAATCCACCTGAATTTATTTTCCTTTGTATTGAGGTGAACGTTTTTCGATAAAGGCAGCTATCGCTTCAGCAAAGTCTTCCGATTGCAAGAAAGCACTATTCCACGTAGCGGTATATTGCAAACTATCTCCAATAGACTTACCATCTTGAAAATTGAGAATGTGTTTGACCCCTTGTATGGTAAGAGGTGGATTGGCTGCGATGCATTTAGCTTCTTCATGGGCTCGTTGCCAAAGTTCATCTGGAGAATCCAACACAGCGCTCACTAAACCTAACTGCATAGCGCGTTGTGCATCAATATCTTTTGCGGTCAGAGCTAATTCGCGCGTTGCGGCATCGCCGATAATTTTTGGAAGTCTTTGCAAACTACCTAAATCCGCAACAATTCCCATGCGCGCTTCACGTAAGCTAAATAGTGCGTCCTGGGAACAAAATCGCAAGTCGCAAGCAGAGATTAAATCAAGCCCAGCCCCGATACACCAACCATGTATAGCTGCGATCACTGGTATTTTGAGACGTGCAGGGGCCGAAATTGCATTTTGCCATTTTTCTATTAAGAGCCGAAGTTCATTACGGGGTTGTGCTAAACCACCTTGGAGTAGAGGTTTCAACATGGACATCGATTGTTTTAGGTCTAATCCGTAAGAAAATGATTTGCCTGCTCCGCGCAAAATAACAGCACGTGTTTTGTTGCAAGTTTCGAGGTGACTAAAAATACTACCTATTTCCTCAAACATTTTCGGATTAAAAGAGTTACCGCAGTCCATTCTATTTAAAATAACTTCAACAATATGATCTTGATGATTTACTTGTATCGTTTCGTAATCATAGCTCATTTATAGCTCCTCGCTTGGTAAATTCTATTTTTTATGAGTAAGAATTTTTGTTGCCATTACACTTGGTTGTTTTATTGCGCAACTTGGATGTCTATTGAACATTGCAATATGCCAAAAAAATTATACTTTTCGTTTTATCACACAAAAGATATTTTGTGTAAAGATAATTCCAAAAACATTTTTAGATCTCAATGAAGGAGCCGTTATGTCTTTAGACATTTGTAAACTTTATTTAGAGGCGCTTAATACAAAAGATTTAGAGGGCGTTCTTAAACTATTTCACAATGAAGCGGTCGTTTATTCACCGCTTTATGGAGAAATAAAAGCGGAGCTGTTTTATAAAACACTGTTTGAAGATACAACTTCTTCGGATACGAAATTATTAGATCTATTTTATTCCGATAGCAAAAAGACATCTGTTGCTCTTCACTTTAATTATCGTTGGCAGATGAAAAATGGAGAACATTTTGAATTTGATTGTGTTGATATCTTTGAGATTTCTTCAGATGCTACTCAATTTTTAAAACTAACTATTATTTATGACACAGCACCACTACGTGACGCTTTCAATGGAAATAAGAGATAAAGGAATACCGCAGCAAATAAGCGAGTTTTGTACAACATGTTTACGAACATTTTCTCCGTCGTAATGAAAGCAGAAATGTATCCAAATTACGCAGTTTTGTTTATCGACGCTAGGTGGATAGTTCGATAATATATAAGCTATTCAGCCATTTATGGACTTAAACACAAATTCGAAAAGGATAAATATTATGACAATCGAAATAAAGCCAGGTACTAACAAAATCAATTTTAAGAGCCAAGGTATCAACATTGTTGGTGTACTGTATACTCCAGAAAATTTTAATTCAACAAAGACCTATGAAGGCATTGTTATGACTCCTCCATTTCCACAGGTGAAGGATCAAGTGTTGGCGAACTACGGCCCAAAATTGGCGGAGCGCGGTTATGTGGCACTGGCTTTTGACTACAGTTCAAAAGGCGAATCCGACTCCTACGATCCGAAATTTCGTGATGATGAAAACATGACACGCAAGTGGGAAGATCTACGCAATGCGATTTCCTACCTTGGGAGTCTAGCATTTGTTGAAGGTATCAATGGTATCGGTTTCTGCGGGGGGGGTAACATTATGTCATCTACAATTATCACTGATTTGCGCGTAAAAGCTTTTGCTTCTGTCAGCGCGATGATGGCTTCGGATATGATGCAATTTGCTGATCGTAATGTGTTTATTCAGCAGGTTCAAGCAGCGAATGCTGCGCGCCAAAAGATGTTTGAAACCGGAGAACCCGTTTTGCATGACTATTTCGGTTACACTGATCCAGACTTTTTGAAGAAAAACCCTAATTTATCCGGGACATTTGCTGAAGGTTACGATTACTACGGAACAGCGCGTGGTGGTACAGAGACTTATCCGAACTTCACCAACGTATTGATTTCTACAGTTTTTGAAACCGCAGCAGTGAATCTGGGTGAACATTATGCTGACAAGTTAATCCAGCCCTATTGCGGGATTGTTGGGGCAGAGGCAGATACGGCCATTTGCACCAAAGCCTACTTTGATAAAGTAACATCCGCAAAAGAATATCATGAAATTGAAGGTGCAAGTCATGTTGGTTTGTACGATGTGCCGGAAAATATTGAAAAAGTTGTCGAAATTATCGATACGTTTTTTCAGAAGCACAGCAAGTAGGTACAAAAAGGTAATATGAAAAGAAGTGTGCCGCCCATTACTCCTATAGGCGGTCCACGGAGATTAAAAATTATAAGAAAATATAGAGTGTGCCTTATGACAACAGAAAAAATACATTTCAGCGATTTGGCAGAGTACCATGAATTTCTTGGTCTTTCCATACCAGAACATCCATTGTTTTCGGTGGTATCTGTGTCATCTAATAAAGATGCGTGCGATATTGATATGATACTGAGCAGTGATTTTTATTCCATATCACTCAAGCACGTTACCTCCGGTGAGATTCTCTATGGTCGTACCAAATATGATTGTAGAAACGGCACGATGATTCTCACGGCTCCCCATCAAGAAATTAAATTAAAAGGAGTAAAAGTTGAAGCAACAGGCCGGGCAATTATTTTTCACGAAGATTTTATTCGTGGGCACAAGATCAAGAATGAAATCAGGAAATATAGCTATTTCAGCTATGGAGTAAATGAGGCTTTGCATTTATCACCCAAAGAAGAACAAATGATCGCTCAAGTGATTGACCAAATTGAGGTAGAGTACTACAACAACCAGGATGAATTTAGTAAAGATCTGATTTTGTCGCTATTGGATACACTGCTGAGATATGCCAATCGTTTCTATCATCGTCAGTTTTTACACCGTAAAGAAGTCAACTCTGATCTACTGGACCAGTTCATTGATGAGGTAGAGAAATATATTGTCGACAATAAGTGGGAAGAGAAAACCATTCCGACAATAGAGGATGTGGCAAGCGCAATGGCAATGACCCCACGTTATTTAAGTGATGCGCTCAAGGTAGAAACTGGTAAAACTGCCATGGAAAACTTACATCTGTACATAATTGATAAGGCGAAAGATCTCCTACTTGGCTCCAATACATCGGTGGCAACCGTGGCCTATAAACTGGGCTTTGAATACCCACAATATTTCGCTAGGCTATTTAAAAAGAAAACGGGTATGACACCGACGGAATACCGAAGGTCCGTGGATTGAAGTTCTCCATTCCAAACTATTTCTTTTTTTACTACATTTTGCTATAAAAGAGTTGCTAAATCTAAATAAGTTCTATTTTTGGGATGAAAAGTTTGTAGACAATCCTTGAGGAAATCAGTGAACTTAAAAATTTAGGCGCTGTCTTTTTTACACCAGAAAAGTAAACACAAGTAGCGATCATATAAAAAGATTGTTGTCTATGTGGGATTGGCTCGCGATGAGCACCCCTAAAGGTTAGCAACCGCTTAAGGTAACCAAAATGAGAAAATAGGGAGGAAATTGTGGGAAAAACAGTCTGTCCTAATTGTAAAAAAGGCTATACTCTAGCCAACGAAAAGATAGAGCAAAAGCAGCCTGTAACATGTGGACAATGCCATAAAGTTTTTATACCCCTTGCCAAAACATTTCCCGGTGAAATAGCGCAGAGTGGACAACAAATCAAAAAAAAGAAATTTGGCCGCTATGAAATCATCTCGGTAATTGGCCAGGGAGGTATGGGAAAAGTTTATCATGCTTTTGATCCCAAGTTAAACCGTTCTGTCGCTCTGAAAATACTTCTTTCCTCACAGCAAAACCATATTAGCGAGCGTTTCATCATCGAAGCACAGGCAATGGCGTGTTTGATGCATCCAAATATTGCTGTGATTTACGATATTGGTAGCAAAGATGGCAAGGACTTCTTTACAATGGAGTTTATAGAGGGCATTCTTCTTAAAGAATTCATAAGGCAAAATCATTCCATTTCTGAACTTTGTCAGGTAATGCTAAAAATTGCGAAAGCATTATCTTATGCTCATCAGCAAGGTGTTGTTCATCGCGATTTAAAACCGTCGAATATTATGATGGTGGATCATGAACCAAAAGTGATGGATTTTGGGTTGGCGAAACTACGAGAGAACCAACAAGGACTTACCACATCGGGTATGCTTTTAGGTACGTTGCAATACATGTCTCCAGAGCAAGCAAATGGTCAGGTCAACATCATTGATGAAAGAAGTGATATTTACAGTTTAGGTGCGATTTTTTACGAAATGCTGATGAAAAAACCTCTCATTGAAGGAGAGACGAATTTCAATATGCTCTACCAGGTACTCAACGCCCAGGCTAAATTTTCGAGTGATATACCGGGTTCTCTTGTGCAAATTTGTAAACGCGCTTTAAAAAAAGATGTAAAACTACGCTATCAAAAAATGGATGACTTTATCCGCGATTTAGAAAGTCACCACAGCAAGAAAATACCACGAAAAATTGTGCGTAATAAAACAACTTCGCGAACAAAAAACAGGCGAAAACCCCCTAAGAAAAAAAATATGAATCCTGTTTTGTATTTTGTTCCCGTTGTTTTGTTTTTTGTTTTTATGGGGGTACTCTTTACCACAAATGACGACCAACGACAAAGCGAGAAAAATTATTCTACACACGAAGATCATAGCAAAAATTTACACACCAAAAAACCACAAAAAAACGACACCTCTGACAATAAAAGTACAAATCGAGAAGTGCGTCTAGTAAAAAATAGACCTGTTTTTCAAGGAAACAACGCTCACACCGGCGTCTACAACGAGAAATCGATTTTATTTAAAAAATTGAAGTGGAAAACACCCGTACAAAAAAAAGCAACTAGTTCTGTGATATACAAGGGGCTTATTTTATTTGCCGCGCGAACAACATGTTATGCGCTAAATTCTTCTAATGGAGAAATCAAATGGACTTTCGATAAAGCCGACCAGGATATTTGGGCAACACCTGTTGCCGCAAATGACGTTGTGTATTTTGCAAGTAAAGATGCTCACATATATGCTCTAGATATAAGAACTGGCCAACTCATCGACAAGTACAATTCTCATGGAGGAATTGATAGTTCTCCGATTATAGAAAACAACACTTTGTATTTTGGAAATGGCGAAAAGATGTTTTATGCCCTAGATGTAAAAGGCCGGAAACCTAAGTTTAAATGGAAATTCTTAGCAAAAGGAGCGGTTCAAGCTTCTCCCACCATTTATCAAGATTACATATATATCAATAGCCGTCCAGTACAAGGAACGAAACATTACACTAAGGGAGTTTGTCATGCCATTGATAAAACAGGAAAGGAAAAATGGCGTTTTCAAACAAAAGATCAAATCATTTTTTCCGCGCCAACAGTCGCAAATGGTATTGTCTATATTGGAGACTACTCCTATACTTTTTTTGCTTTGCATGCAAAGACCGGAAAGCTTTTGTGGGAAAAATCTGTGACGGGTAACGTGGACGCTTCAGCAGCCGTAAATAACTATGGTGTTTATGTTCCCGATTCTAGCGGATTATTGTCAGCATTCCATCCGAAAACAGGTAAAAAGTTATGGAGTTTTTCCACCACACCAGCACAACCTATTTTCGCTTCGCCTATTATTGCCCAAAAAGTACTATACGTTGGTTCGACAAATGGTACTATGTACGCGATCGATTGTGAAACAGGAAAAGAGTTAGATAGATTTGAGACAAAAGGTAAAATATACAGTTCTGCGAGCATAGACAAAAACAACCTCTATTTTGCTAGTGACGATGGATTCTTTTATGCTTTTGGCAGATAAAAATCATGTATGTTTTTATGTTTAGCTCTTTGTTCAATTCATCGAAAATAGTATCAAATTCCCATTGTCCCATCGAAGCACAAGTTGGTGAAGTGGATACCAGAGTTTATGTTAGTGGCCCTGGCAATGCGTGCGTTAAATAGCAATAAAGCCACGTATCTGATTGGGCATGCCCAAGCTGCTCGTACAGAAATGTTACATCTTGCCAATGAATTTCGAGCGTTGGCGAAAAGGACATCTATTGCGACACCAGCACTAGATCAATTATACACGTATGCAAATAGTGGGTGAATCCCCATGAAAGAAAGTGGTATAACGGGGCAATCTCAATACAAAAGAAAAGTAAAAGGTTGGGGAAAATGAATATTCATACATATACAGCATTGTTTGCAGGAGCTTTTTTGGCCTTAGGTTTGCTTGTGGGCTATATGAATGCGGGGATTGTTCCTGCCGAGATGAAAAATATTGTGAAAGCAATGATGGTGATTTTAGTGGGGATAATTATAGTTCTTGGTAAGGATTTCTCATCCTAACAGAGTAGCTATTTTAGACAATAAGTACGAAAAATATCGTAAAATTTGCGAATATTCACCTCAAGAACAGCTTCCAATGAGGAATTTTCCGGATAACAAAGAGAGAAACCCGCAGATAGTAAGTCTCCGTAACTATCCGTGTATCCGGTATTGTCAATGTACAGTTGTACGGAAATTTTTTTGCGAACAATGGTGGGATCTATTGCCACGCTTAAAGCCAAAGGATCGTGGAAATAGAAAATATCGCGACGCCAATGTTTTTCCCATACTGCACAAAAATGTTTGAGAAGTCTTTGTGCCTCGGAAGAGTTATCCAACATATCAACTATCTCTTGTTTGGGAAATGAGATTTTGTGTGTGACATTCCGTCCCACCATAATTTTGGGGATATCTGAATTAAGTACCGCGTTCGCTGCCGCTGGATCAGCGCCTAAATTGTGCTCATAAAAAGTAACGTACTCTTTTTCGGGAGTGATTTCGAACTGTTGTGCAATGTGTTGTACACCAACATCGAGAATTTGTGACTCTTTTTTTTGAATACCACCACCCATAAAAACCAAACGCTTGATTTTGTTTGTAACTCGTGGATACTTGGCGATGAGATGGGCTATATTTGTCATCGGTCCAATACAAACAATTATAATCTCGTTTTCGTACTCTTCGATTTTGCTACGCATTAACTCTATCGCGTCGTGAAACATTTTGGATTTTACATTTATCTCTGGTAATTTTAAGTTATCTTGTTCGTTTCCTGTGGTCCAAATAGGATTTAGTTTGGAAATTGGTGTTGATTCGCCAATGCCTACAGGAATATCTTGTTGGAATGCATTTATTAAACTTTGTGCGATTTGGGCGCGAATTTGTGTGGGGCCATAGACTGTCGAAACACCACAGAGTTCCACTTGCGGATGATTTAGAGCTAAGGCCAATGCAAAAGCATCATCAACATCGGAACCAATATCTGTGTCTAAAAAGATTTTTACTTTTTCCATCGTTTCGGTCGCATACAAAAGGCCATAATGATTGTTATAACTTGCTTTTCACTGAAAATACAGTCACGTTCTTACTTTATCTTGTACACTTAAAACACAGTTCGATATACCGCTTGTCAAGATTGCCAAGCTGCCCCAAATAAATATACTGCGTCGTAAATACCAGGAGCAGACAAGTGACATAATGATCAAAAATAATATTGTACAAGGAAATAGCACCATCGAGATTGTTTGCGGTAAACTTTTTACAAAAATGACTACAAGAGGAAATATGCCACCACTGCAAAAGGTAGCAAAACGCATAAACTTACTGGAAGTGGAAGTGCTCCAGTCAATCTCGTCTATAATGGACAGCATGTAGGGGAAAAATGCAACCAGAGCAAATGCAATAAATGAGATTGTCACAACAACACCGTTGTAGTCGTTGATCAATAGATACGTTGCTATGATTGCCAATGCAAAGCCAATAATCTTGTACCACTTCCAAAAATAATCGGTATTTACTGACCAAGTCATATCTGCTTTGGTGGATTCCATTTCACCATCACTTTTTAGCTGTGAAATATCGCTACCGCGAGAATTTTGCGCTTGTTGTAGAGTATCGTAAATGTCTTCTGCACTTTCGACAAAGGGAAATGTTTTCATTGTATAGTTGTTGTTTTTTATTGTCATTGATATGAGTCTTTCCTCGGCAAGTTGTCCCTCTGCTTTTACCTTTATATCTTTGACGTGGAAATTTCCCCAGCGAATATTTCTTTTAAGGACATTGGTATATGGTAAAAACACGCAAAAGGGGTAATAGAGCGGAATGGAGAGGCAAATTCCTTCCTCATCAACGCGTATATAAAAACAAGAGATAAAAGCTGCCTGAAAACATCGCAAAGTGGTCGCAAGAAGAATCCAGGGGATCACAACTTGCATAAGACGTAACAACACCGTGTAGATGCCACCTTCTTCCTTTATCGACAACAAAAATATTGTGCTTGCTACCAAGATCACAAGGCTTAATATTCCAAAAATGAAAGGACGTAAACGATTTTGTTGTACAATATCTGTTGTGGCTGGGGTGGTTGATTTCTCCATGGAATGCTCTCTTTTGTAAGGAAAGATGAATAAAAGATACTGACGGTTACTATTTTTTGTGACAATCCATTATTTCATATACTTCTCGGATATAAGATTTAAAATGATTTTTATTGTAACATAATTTTAAAAACTTCGTATCTATCTATAGAGGTTTCGAGGAAACTAGTACTTTGGAACATTAAAACTTAGCAATTTCAGATACTTAAGCGATGCCTCAAATTAAATTTTCTAGAGTACTAGGGCGTGTCATCAATTAGCGAAACTCGCCAAATGTAGAGAAAATATACACCTAGTGTCATTCCTGGCTTGACCAGGAATCCACAAATAAAAGTGCAAAACCCAATAAAGACAAGAATTTCTTTTTACATAAGAATTTTTTTCTTTTATTGCTTTCTCTCTTAAAAAGCGTGGATCCCGCATCAAGTGCGGGATGACACCGTAAAGGAAATATTTATTTAATTGATGACAGCCCATAGATCGTAAAGAGTATATTTTTTAGTGTGAATGAGCGACTGTTTTCTTTTTATTTGAAATATAGGAGAAACACATGATTGATTTTTATACTGCTGCAACTCCCAATGCGCATAAAGTTTCTATTATGTTAGAGGAGACGCAACTTCCTTATGAAGTTCATCATCTTTCATTAATTGATGGCGATCAAAAAAAACCTGAGTACTTGGCCATTAACCCCAATGGCCGGATTCCGTCTATTATCGATAGGGATCATGGAAATTTTGCGGTATTTGAATCAGGTGCTATCTTAATATACCTAGCGGAAAAAACAGGTAAATTTTTATCAAAAGACATGAAACAACGTTCGCGAACCATTCAGTGGCTTATGTTTCAAATGGCTGGTATTGCTCCTATGCAAGGACAAGCAAACGTATTTTTTCGCTATATAACACAGGACATTCCTTTTGCTATTGAACGTTATCAAAAAGAAACGCGGCGTCTGTATGAGGTACTCAACAATCATTTACAAGACAACGAGTACTTGGCGGGGGAGTATTCGATTGCTGATATGGCGACATGGCCATGGATTCGTATCCACGATTGGGCGGGTGTGAGTATTGATGGTTTAGATCATCTACAACGGTGGTGCAAAATAGTAGGAGAACGTCCTGCATGCCAGAAAGGCATTACAATACCCAAAAAGCTTGAGTTAGGGGACCATGATGAAGTCGCAAAAGCAGGAAAGAAACTCACCGAATAGTTGATTTGGACGGCATTGTTTTTGCATATAGTAGGTGTAAATCTTAACAGTGTTGCCATAAGGAGAAAAATGATGTCTACAGAAATATTAACTACATTGTTGGGTTGGGCTTCCGTCATCAATATAGGGATATTGATGGTTTCAACAATAATGATTTTTTTACTTGGTAACTTTGCCACCAAAGTTCACAGCAAAATGTTTAAAATGGAAGAGGCGGATGTACAAAAAGGCTATTTCCAGTACTTGGCGCAATACAAAATAGTGACTTTGGTTTTTAATGTTGCCCCATACCTTTCGTTAAAAATCATGGGATTTTGAAAACAAGCACATAATCATGATAGAACTGGTTATGTGCTTTTTTTATTATAACTTACGCGTTTTTATATGGGCGCGATTTGGCTGCGGTGTAAGATTGGGAAGGCTTTGGGTGGCTAAACCTCTGTTATATATAACGTTACGATAAAATATTTTCAGGAAAAGACTTGCGGGGTTGCAATGAAAAGTTTAATATAAGTTTATAGATTTGAATAACTTGTGGTTGTCATTTGCTACTGTGAATAAAACTTTCATTTAGGAGAAAACAGTGCAATCAAAGTTAATCATCATTTTGATATTTATGGTGGGTTGTTCGATGATGGACGCTCCACAACAAATATCTGAAAAAACGCCGCAAAATTCCGCCAAAGAAAATAAAACGATTACTGAGGTAAAACCAAAACTTGAGGATGCAGAACTCCCTTTGGGAGAAGAGCTTGAGGAATCGAATAATGTTACCATTGTAAACAGTGATACACTTTTGTTACCAGAAAGTGAAGGTCGCGTTGCCCCTGACGAAATTCGAGATTTTCCTGGTCCGCCAATAGATCTAAAGAGACTTGGTCATCGACCAGAGGAGCTCCGCGCTAATCTCCTTATTGCTGATGAAGACGATGATCTAAAAATCGAAAGAGTAAAAGTGGAAATTCGCAAACTTTTTCGCAATGCTTGGGATTTGTCAGAAAAAGGCGAATATGCACAAGCAACAGCTGAAGTGCAGAAGGTACAAGAGATTATTAAATGGGTTCCATACCACTACAATTTTGTCGATCCTTATGGGCAATTTGCACAAGTGTTTTACCAACATTTGCAGAAAAAAGGGTCGGCTAAGGATCTTGGTTCTTACATTTGTGAGCAGATCTCACTGAAAACACAGCAGATGAATGAAGAAAACTTTGCCCGTTCATATGCCTCTATTAAGCAAATGGAAAAATTTGCGGAGTTCCTTCCGCAACTAAGAGCGACATGTCACTATTCAGACCAAGTAAAAAATGCCCTTGCCGTTGTGGCGAAAAATCAATCCTCTAAAGTCGAAAAATCTCTTGTTCACATTTCAAAATTACGCAAGGACAGACAATACGATCAAGCTTTGAGTGAACTACACAAGCTTAAAAAGGACTTGGTTTTTGTATCGCGTTCTGAAAATGAAAAGCTCTCGCAAAAACTCTCTACAAAAATACTAGAATGTACTGTGGAAAAAGATCGCGAGATACACATCGCTGCCAATGACAATGTTCGGCAAGGTAAAGCGTATTTACAAAAAGAGCTCTATCAGAAAGCTGTGTTATCATTAGAACGGGCGCATAAACAGTTATTGTCTCTTAACTACAAACATACATCGAAAACTTTGGAGGTGGCAAAATTACTTGCGAGTGCCAAAGATAAAAAAATAAGCGTCGATATACACGCGCTAGTGGCAAAAGGCAAGCAGTTGCTAGCACAAGGCAATGAAGAGGAGGGGACCGCTGCGTGGAAACAAGCACAAAAGATGCTAACGAGTATTCCCTATCAGCAAGATCGCAAACTTCGCGATGTAAGTAGAAAAATAAAACAATATTTCTATCAAAGACAAACACCGACAAAAAAACATCGCAATGTTGCGCAAATTCGCGTGGGAGAAAATCAGTATCTGACATTAAAAGAATTACGTGTGATTGTCAAAGTAGAGGATTTTCGTGTACGTACGATCGTTGATCATGTGTTCTACAATCCTTTTCCAAGGCAATTGGAAGGTTCTTTTCGTTATTCTTTACCAGACAACGCCAGCATGGGCTACTTTGCTTTCTATCCTGATATGGAGAAGAAGGCCGTGCGTATAGGCGACGCGTCGGCAAAACTACCGCAACTTCCTTCTCTGACAAAAATTGCCGATACGAAGATAGATGATTTTTTCAAAGAGGAAACGAATGTATTTGGTGACCCAAAAGTGGCTCATGTCGTTCCAAAACAAAAGGCATTAATTGCTTATGAAGAAACTACCCGCAGAAGAGTAGATCCGGCGTTAGTAGAGTGGGTGAGTGAAAATACTTTCCGTGCGCGTGTTTTTCCTCTTCAGGAACGAGGCTATCAGCGGGTAGTGATTGCATATGATCAAACTCTCCCTGTAAAGAGTGGTCGTTGTGAGTACCAGTTCCAGCTACCGGATTTGCCACAATCAAATATTTCCGCGGTACTGCTAGCAAAAACACCGGGGATGTGTAACCTTCGCCGTGGGCCAAAACACGACCGTTGGTTTAGTTATGAGTTACATGGTGCTGCGGAGAATATTCTCTATGCTTTTCAACCACGACAGCACCAATTTATTTTTAGTAAAGATGGCGGAAATCGTTACATGTACGGGAGTGTTGATTTACAAATCCCACGCAAGAAAATAGAGCGAGAAGAATCACCGGCTATATTTTTATTGGATACATCCCTCAGCCAAGAAACAATAGAGTTTGAGCATTATGTTCAGTTGTTGGAAAATATTCTGAAACACAACAGAATTTCCAAATTCAATGTGCTACTTTTCGATGTGGAAAGCCGTTGGCTTTATGACGATTGGCAGTTAAATACTAGCGAAACACGTCGCAACTTCAAAAAAAATCTAGATGGACTGTTGTTGGAAGGGGCCACGAATATCGAAAATGCTCTGAGCACTTTGGCAGAAAAGCTCACCGTGAAAGGTATTGATGTGTTTGTTTTAAGTAATGGCGCGGCCACGTGGGGCGAGCTTTCTTTGAAGCGCGTAATCGCAAAATTTAAACAAGAAGTGCCGCACATCCCGTCTTTCTTCTGTTATAACTTGCAGTCAGCGACGACACACGAGTTGGCGAATTTAGTGGAGCAGTTTGGTGGCAACATTTTTGCCACATCCGTCGGAGATGACATGGAGAAAGTGGCAACAGCACATTGCCATGAACCGTTTTTGGTGGGGCGCATTGAAACAGATGGCTTACAAGATGTTATTTTTCATCACGATTTTCGCAGTGTGTATCCTGGACAACAACTCATTGTGGCAGGCAAAGTAGTATCACAGAATCCCACGATCACCATCCACGGCTCCTTTGCGGGCAAATCACAGGTTTTCCCGATCACGATTTTGGATAAAGAGGACGGTGAACTAGCGGCAAGGGGCTTTGGCGAAATGGTCGTCAAAAGAATGGAAAATCTCGATGACCCTAATCTTGAAAAAACCATTATCGCCTACGCAAAACATTTTTCTATACCAGGTAAGACTTGTTCATTACTGATGCTAGATACAAAAGAGGACTATAAACGTTTTCAGGTCGATCTCCACAAAAATACCACGCTACAACAAGTGGCATTTGCGATACGTTATAGTCAAGTCCCGGAAAATGTTTCGTTTTTCAAGAGCGATTTTGACTACGTTTTGCAAAGTCTTCCGCAACAAGCGCTAGAAAAAAGCGATGTTGTGAAAATACTCGCATTAGTGCGTGACGAAGATTTTGCCGTACATAGCGAAAATTTACCGCAAAATATAAAAACATACCACGATATTCCCGCGGAGTACTTACGTAAGCGCAACCAAAACAGTGAAGATTTACACAATTACATTGTGGAAGGCAAACGGCGCTACGACGAAGGTTTGGTTGCCGACTATATACGTTGTCTGAGTTGTGCTGTCGAGGAACAGCCACGAAAATCTGATGTTTTGCGCATGGTAGCTTATGACCTTCTTGCAAAAGAAAAGCCTGAGTATGCCTTAGGTTTGCTCGTTCGCGTATGTAAAAAACGCCCCTTTGAACCACAAAGTTATCGAGATATTGCAAAATGCTATGCGTCGATGAAAAATTACAAAGTGGCGGCTTTGTATTATGAAATTACCCTTGCAGGTAAATGGCATCGACGTTTTCAACGTATCAATACTGCCACAGCCTTCGAATATGCTTACATGATACAACAAGCGTTATACGAGGAGAATCTCCACGAAATGGAGCGTAAATTTTGGCAGGAAAGGCTAGTTAGGTTAGTCACAAATCACAAGGTTGTGCAAAAAAAAGCCGATGTTGTGGTTATTGTGACGTGGAATACCGATAACAGTGATGTCGATTTATGGGTAACAGAGCCGAATGGCGAG
This sequence comes from Candidatus Uabimicrobium amorphum, assembly GCF_009002475.1. GTDB lineage: Bacteria > Planctomycetota > Uabimicrobiia > Uabimicrobiales > Uabimicrobiaceae > Uabimicrobium > Uabimicrobium amorphum. The sequence continues at coordinate 3,593,670 of NZ_AP019860.1, read as the reverse complement.
GAGTGTGGACACAGTAATCGCAAGACACAAATAGGGGGCCGATTATTAGATGACGTCCTTCAAGGATACGGACCAGAACTATATATTTTGCCAAAAGCACCATCGGGAAAATATAGCATTGCCACAAAGTATTATTCTGCCAATACCAATCGCTTAGAGGAAGCAACATTTGTAAATGTTACGGTGATTACCCGAGCAGGAGATCGCGACCAGAAAGTGCATCATTTTTGCAAAATGCTTTCGCAAACCAAACAAACAACGCCTATCTATAGTTTCTCTTGGCCGGAGAGATAATATTCGTGTGAATAAGTGCAGATCGCTACACCAAAACGCGCAAAGGTTGAAGGTGCGTACACATTTGCAGAGACTAGTTGACTTGGAATACGCGGTGATCCATTCGGGAAATCGCGGTCAATGCTTGATGTATGAACTGTTGTACAAAGGTGAAGGCAAAAAAAAAGAGACGTTTTTCATGGGACTAATCGACATTAACAAACTAACCACGACGTAAGGTTGTGGTTTTTTTTGGCAAGGTTAAGGGGGCATTGCGCCCCTAAAGTGCGCCACTTGTGCATAGGGTGTGGAGTTGAAAATCGTTTTGTGAGGTTTATTTTCCCTTGTGTTAAGAGATTTAGGCTTGAAATTAGCGAAAAAACACTATTCGGGAAGTTGTTTTTGTGTGCGTCGCATCGTAGTTGTTGGTGGGTGGTGTTGAGTGTTATAGGTGTTCTTCTTCCATGTTGGGCCCTCACCATCGACTTGTTGCTTTCAGCGAAGCTGAAAGCAACAATCCTCATGCCTCTCCCATCGGAGAGGCGTAAAGCGTCTTTTGTGTTAAAAAGTAAATATGCTTGAGATGCAGTATGCTTGATGATCTAATTAAAGATAAACGCAAATACAAGTGAAAGGGATATTCAAAGATGAGAATAAGAAAAGCGAAAATAGTAGATTCAAAGCATTTGGAATTAGAGGAACCTTTACAAGGAGAGATAGGCCAAATCATACAGGCCGTTGTTTCCGATAATGAAGGTGATGCTTGGAAAAACAAAGCAAAACAACATTTTTTTCAAGATGTACTCTGATGAGGATAACATCTATGACGAAGTATAATTTTGGAGCTTTCTCGAAAAATCGGAAGATGATAAAATTAGAGTTTCTTTGATCGCAACGAGTTTATTGCTGTGAATATCTACCGCGCGATATACAGTCCCCATACCTCCTTGGCCAAGTTTTTGTTCAATTTTATATTTGTCGTTGATTAGCATACGCCTTATCTCATTTCTTGGTATTATCGGCTATTTTTTCTCGAAAACGTGTGTTAGAATAATAAACCACCGTTACGACATCCCTGCGCGCTTATATCATAAACAAAGTAATGACTAAAAAATATCGAAAAAATAATAGAAAAGTAAAAACTATCTTCTTCGATCATGAAGCCTCTGTCGCAACCAAAGGTCTTTTGCAGGAGTAAATACTATGAGAATGTCTTCGGATTATAGAATACAAGCCTTGGTATATTTTCTCAGATATGGTGGTGTTTTATCTTCATCGCAACTTCAACAAATACAACTGCAACAGGATTTAGTATCCTACATACGCGACCAAAAAATACTCAGTGAGCAGCAATGGTATTTTTTTGACCATTTTTACCATGAATATTTAATCGTAACGTATGCACGACAAAAAAATGTCATCTCTCAGCAGCAATTTCACGATATACTACTGCGCAAAATGCAGTTAAGAACTGCCTCATTGCTTTCAACGGAAGTGCCGATTATTGAAAACAATCTACGTAAAATTCTCATCAGGCTAGAAGAAGAAAAATTGATTACTTCCGAAGAAAACGTTCAGTTGCAACAACAATGCAATAGTGCACAACGGGAAAAAAGCAAAAAATTCAATCACTATGTGCTAGAAGAAGAACTTGGACGAGGTGGAATGGGAGTTGTTTACAAGGCTCTTGATACAAATCTAAACCGTTATGTGGCCTTAAAGATTATTAGAGGGGATAACGCGCAGCAAGAAGATATCATGCGTTTCATGCGAGAAAGTAAAGCTGTGGCACAATTAGATCATCCAAATATCGTAAGAATATTTGAGATGGGAAAAGTACCCGAAAATTATTATACGATGGAATACATCGAAGGGATGACGCTACACAGTGCGATTCACGACCAGCAGATTACGATACGCGAAGTTGTAAAAATCATCAGTGACATCGCCAGAGCTCTGGAATCAGCACACCAAAAGAATATTATCCATCGCGATATAAAGCCTGCAAATATCATGTTGGCGAATAAAACGCCAAAGCTCATGGATTTTGGTTTGGTCAAGATGGATTCCGGGGCAAGTCTTTCGAAAACAGGGGATATCATAGGTACCATTTTTTATATGTCCCCTGAACAGGTCGAAACGATAACGTTAACTGACAATCGCTCTGATATATATTCTCTAGGAGCGACGTTGTATGAAGCTTTGGTGGGGCGTCCTCCGTTTCAAGGTCAAACTCATATTAACGTAATTCACCAAATTGCCTATGACGAACCCATTTCTCTGCGCAAATTAAATCCGGACATCGCTGCCGAGTTAGAAGCGATCTGTCTAAAATGTTTAGAGAAAAAACCAACGTTACGTTATCAAAATGCAATGGATTTGGCCGAAGATTTGATAAACTTTTCGCGTGGTTTACCCGTCTCAGCGCGTCCAGCGAATTTCGTCAAAAAGACATATCGCTGGTGTAAACGTCATTATACGTTTACTTTTATCAGTTTGGCATTCGTTGTTTTTCTTGTAAGCATTTTTTATCTCAATAAAAGAAATAATGACGAATTAAATCGCAAAAACGAAAAACTCGTAGAGATAACAAAACAATTAGAACATACAAACAATAGCTTGAGAACAGCAAAAAAACAGCAGGAAGTTGCTTTTGTGGAAAGTCAAGAACGCCTAGTTGATGCGCATTTGAAAATGACAGACGTTTATCTAGAGCGGTTCGCATATACACAGGCTCAAAGCGAAATCAACAAAGCGCAGCAAATTTTACAACTTCCCATCATGTCGAAAATTTCTCGCTATCAAAAATACTGCGCACAAACGGATATTTACCAAAAATATGCCATCGCTCCGCATCTTCCGCGTCTTACAAGTGAATGGGCACTTCCCCATCAACAGAGATGTTTCGTTTCTTCTCGTGGACGGTATATTGCTTTTATTGTTAGTGGTGAAATTCGCTACTGGGATTTGAAAACATCGCCGCAAAATTTTTTTTCTATTCCGTGTACAGCGAATACTTTTCTGTGTTTCAGCAAAAGTGAAAAATATTTATTTTATTTACATGACCGGAAAATTTATCGTTACTTTTTTCAAGATAAAACAAGCACGATGCTCTCTTCGGTCGTGGAAAACTTCGTGGAGGCGGCCGCCAACGAAAATTGGCTGGCTCTCTACTATAGAAAAGGCAAAAAAAGGCATGTAAAACTTTTCGATATACAACGACAAGAGTTTAAAGATGTTCTTAGCAGTTCGGCTAAGGTGATTTTACATATGACACCGAGCTACTTTGTGGGAAATGATCGTTTTCAGGTAAAAATCATGGACTTGGTGTCAGGGAAAGAACAGCTATTTTACCATTTGGGAAACCGACCAAGCTATATGTGTTTGGCGAATCAGCAAGATCTATTTATGGGAGACAATGCTGGTAACATATACATATACGATACCGGAAAACTTTCGTCTAAAAACAATGTCCCCACCGTTATTAAAGCGCAGAAAGATAAAGTTAGAAATATTCAGTTTAGCAAAGATTTACAATTTTTCGCGACAATGGATAACAGTGGGGTCTATGTTTGGGATTATACCACGAGAAATAAGATACTCTCGTTACCTTTGCTAAAACCAGTAGGAGTGCGCTTTTGCGGTAAAAACACTCTACGTGTATTTTTTCACAAGGATAACAAATTTGTGGTGCAAGATTGGAATTTTTCACCGCTGTTCCAAAAAACTCTTGAATTGGATAAAAATCATCGCGGTAAATTTACGCTGGTGAGGCAAAACGTACAACAAATCGATTCTTTTTCCTCTAACCCTGTTACCTTTAGTAGGAATAACAAATTTGCCGCGATCAGTTATGCCTCTTCCATCGTTTTTTGGAACCTAAAGACAAATAGATCTTATACTTTTAGTTTTTCTATATTGACATTTGGAACCGTAGATCAAATTATGTTTAGCGAAGACGAAACAAAAGCCTTTTGTTTGTCTGAGTACGGAAAACTTGTTATTGTCGATATGGAGAACATGCAGCATCCCAGGTACTATGATGCTGAGTTTGAACAAGATTCAGTGATTTGCTTACTTAATAAGCAGTTATTGTTGGTCGCTGGGCAAAAACGTTTGCGCCTTTACAACATTTCTACGAAAAAGTTACAGGAGATTGCGAAGTTAGGGGCGGATATTTTTCATATAAAATTGAGTCCTGACAAGAAACATTTGGCTATTTTGCAGGAGAAGGGCTTTGAAATTTGGCAACTACAAAACAGTACGCACAGTATACGCATTGTCAAAAAAACAACGGTAGCTAAGCGTCAGTATTGGTTTAGGTCGCAAATAGTATGGCACCCTGCAAGTGAGCAAATTGTCTCTTCAACAGCTAGAGATATTCAATTTTATCGGCGGAATGGTAAAAATACGTGGGTAAATACGCACAATATTGTGCATGACAGAGAGGTGAAGCGTTTGGGGTATTCGCGTAAAGGCAAATACTTGGCGGTGCATAATTTGCATAACACAGCTGTGTACGATGTAAAAAATAATGTTAGGGTTTTGCTTTACCCAGGTTATGCGAAAGGGATTTCTGCGAATTTTGATCGCAAATGGCAGTATTTTGCTTTTCCCGATGTGAGAGGTGGTATTTTTTTATTTCACATGTCAAAGGGACAAAAGTAGGATTTTGTTCTACTTACCTTGTATTTTTTGTTGCGCTTCTTGAATGAATCTTTTGATGGTGTCTACATCTGAGTGGCCTAAAGACAGCACTTTTTGCCAATCAGGAAGTGATTTCTTGTATTCCTGTTTGTAGCGGTACAAAGTCGCTCTGTGGTAGTAGCCGGCGATACTATTTGGTGCGAGTTCTATCGATTTATCATAATCCTTTTTGGCTTTTGCGACAAAACCTTGAACAAAAAATACAAGTCCCCTGCGACAGTAAACTTCCGCTTGATTGGGGTCTAGCTGTAAAGACTTTGTGAAGTCACTTTCTGCGCGTGCTAAGTCGCCTTTTTCCGAAAAAACAATACCTCTGTATGTGTACGCTTTGACGAAACTAGGATCGTGATGTAGTGCTTTATCATAGCATTCTTTTGCTTTGTCATAGTCGAATTTCTCTAGATGTTTTTGTGCTTTTTCAAATTCGATTTTCGCCGCTTCTGGGTTTATTTCACCACAACCACTTAATAACGAGAGACTTAGCAACAGAAACATTACTTTATTCATAAATTCATTCCTAAGTAAAAATTGTTTTACTAAATAATGAATCTAGGCATAACTTTTTTATAAAAAGGCATGCCTAGAATTTGGTAAATTTTACAACACCACATTTTTGAACCACTGTGTTTTTATTGCCAATAGCCACGGACCCAATACCATTTATTTCCTCTTTTGCTACATTTACCATAAATCCACTTGGATTTTCCTCGTGGTGGTTTGGCATAATGACCCTTTTTCCACACCCAGCGTGAACTCCAAATCCATTCACCCGAGATCCACACGTAGCCAACACCTGGTGATTTCATGCGGCGAAACTCTCTACGTTTTTGCGGGAATGGAGAAGAAACAACTACCCCTGGAGTATACGTACGTACTGTTTTAAGACGCGTGGGGGATTTTACGATGACAGGCCGTTTTATGATGACAGGTCGTCGAATAGTGCGACGTGGTGGAGTAATCGTTGAACGTGACGGATTTCCTCCGGAAGAGGTATCTTCGTAAGAGGTGTCTTCATGAGAAGTATCTTCGCCAGAAGTGTCGTCATAAGAAGTGTCTTCGCCAGATGTATCTCCTCCAGAGGTGTCTTCATAGGAGGTGTCTTCACCAGAGGTATCTCCCCCAGAAGTGTCTTCATAGGAGGTGTCTTCACCAGAAGTGTCTTCATAGGAGGTGTCTTCTCCTGAAGTTTCATAGGAATTATCCTCTTCATAAGAAGTCTCATTTTCCGAATTTTGTTGTTTTTCTCCCACATCGATTTTGGGATCTACATTGAACGTGAATTTACTATTGCAACCTGCATACAACAAACATAAAAAAACCATCGCAATAAAACGCGTTTTCATTTGTTTTCTCCTTGAACCAAATCTGTTGAAAATTACCTTAACATGTTAAAGAAAGCAATAAATATGCCATAAAGTAGTTATTTTTACTTTTTCCTGAAAAATAAAGCTTTTGCGCGGTTAACGTCTGTTAAGCGTAAAGGTAGGAGAAAGTCTCGTGTGTAGAATGATAAGATGGGATATTGTACGATAATGTGTCGTAAATGGAAAGCAAACATAGTATTTCGTTGAAATTTCACGGTTGACTCTTTTTCAAAATAATAATATGTTTGTGTGAATATTTTCTTCTACAAGAAAATATTTTGTATGTAAGCAATATATTGTGGTGGAATTGTAAATTTTCGAATGTATAGAAAGGAAATGTACGTGACCAAAAAGTGGTGGCTGACTATTTTGATTTGTGGCAATGTTATTTTGTGGCTTATACCGAGCGATGTGGCTGAAATTCTTGCAGAAGACGACGATCTCATTTTTGAGATGTACTCTTTGAGTAAGTTTGCTACACAGATGATTTTTTTATTGGTAACTATTTTTGTTATGGATATTGCATTGCGCGACAACAAAAAAAGATGTTGTTTGCAGTGGACGATCTTGGCTTTGTCTGTAGCGGCGACATCTTTCATCGCGTATATGTATCTTCTGACCACCTTGCCAGCGTATTTTTATCAGAAAACTGGTAATGTCGTACACCGTATTCCCGCGCAAAAAACGAGCGGTTTTTTTCGGGATCGTCCTAGTTCGAACTATTTGCAAAAATATTTTCCTCGTGTACCATCACATCACTTTACCTTGACAACCGATAAAAATGGTTTTCGTAATCTCGATATTCCTGAGACGGCGGACATCTTGGTTATCGGAGATTCTTTTGGCGAAGGATATGGCGTTTCCGACAATGAAACGTGGTCACAAGTGTTACAGAATATAACGGACAAAAGAATTTACAATCTCAGTGTCACCGCGACGAACCCTGTGCATTATTACCATAACTTAAAAAAGTACATACGGCAATTTTCACCCCAGTTAGTTATTTGTATGATTTTCGAGGGCAATGATTTTCGCAAATACAGAATAAAATCCTTTGCGAATGCGTCTGATCGTATGTTGCGGCGTAGAATAAAAAAGCGTTTAGCTCATTATTTAAGATGGCGTATCTTTCCGTGGACTAGTGATTACTGTAAGCTAAAATCTATCTCGTGGTTGCCGCTAGTGGTACCCACTGCATCGAAGAATTATTATCATTTTTCCGCCAAAAAAATACACAACATGTACCGCGCGCCAAGAAAAATAATTGGTTCTAGGGCTTGGAAAGTGGTATGGAAAGCTCTGGCGGATATTAAAAAAGAGGCACAGGAAGCGCAAGCCGAAGTTTTATATGTTTATGTACCTTGCAAGACGCGTGTTGTTATGCCACTGATCACAGAACATAAATGGGAAGCGATCCACAGCTATTTAGGTATCAAAGCACCATTTTCCTCCAAATTTGCAACGCATTTTTTTGAAAAAATGGACAGCATTGAACGTGCGTTTTTGCAGAAAAGTGAGCAAGAAAATTTTCAAGTCGTATCTACCACAACAATGCTACGCCAGGGAAGTGCAAAAGGGCGGAAGTTATATTTTACCTATGACGATCACTGGACAGCACTGGGCAATAAAGAAATTGCGGAGTTTATTGCCCAGTGTATAAAAAAATAGTTTTGTATAAAATCTTGGTCGCGTTGTGAGCACGTTGCGATCAAAATTAATTTTTGTTCGTGGGCGCATCCAAAAGTAATAAGCTCAGTAACGCGGTGCGTTCCCATAATTTGTCAATGCGTATATGCTCATGAGTGGCATGTGCGCCATCGCCAACACATCCCAGGCCGTCTAGTGTTGCGGTATACAAACTCGTGGTGTTGCCATCTGAACCGCCCCCAGCGCAGCCTTGTTCTATTTCTATACCTAAAACTTGCGCTGCTTGTTGCGCCCGCATCCATAGTACTTGGTTGCGCTTGGTTTGTTCCATAGGGGCACGCCCGATGCGTCCTTCTACTTCCACAATGACATCTTCGCGCGATGGTTGTAAATTGAGTATTTCTTCTTCTACCATTTTCGCATCTTCTGGTGTGGGGACACGCACATCGATCACCGCAGAGCTTTCTGGGGCAATAACATTCGGTCGTACACCACCTTCAATCATACCGACGTTAACACTGATACCGCGTTCGTAGTCATTCATGGCAAACAATTTTTGAACAATCATCGACAACTCGACAATGGCGCTAACTCCTGCCTGTGGGTCTAAACCAGCATGTGCGGCTTTTCCTTTTACTTTGACACGAAAGTGCCCGACGCCCTTTCGCGAAGTCTTCAATTTTCCCTCAGCACCAAGCGATGGCTCTAAGACAAATACACGGTCGGCATTTTTTGCGTAGTTGGCAATGAGTTCTGTGGACTCCTCACTACCGATTTCTTCATCGGAGTTGATGAAAACCATTGGTGCAACGTCTAAATCTAGTTGTAAATCGCGCAAAGTTTCCAAGGCAAAAAGCATTTGCGTGAGTCCACCTTTCATATCGTATGTACCCGGTCCATACAATATATTGTCTTTTACCTCTACGGGCATTTCTTTGATGGTATCGATGGGCCATACGGTGTCGCAGTGTCCAATGAGCATTTGGTATGGTTGTCCTTCTGCAAAATCTTTTGGCACAGCGAGAAGATTGCCTCCGGTGGTTTTACTGGGCAAAATTTCGACGCGAAAACCAATACCTTCTAGTTTTTCTGTCAATATTTGAAAAACTTCTTGTTGCGATTGCGGCTCTGTCGAGGGAGATTCGCTACACGCCAACTTTTGTAAAAAATCCACCATTTTATTTTGCGATTGCTGCAAGTGAGCCGCTATTTTTTCCACATGATTCATCTTTTCCCCTATTTTCTGAAATCCGCAGGAAACGGAAATGCACAACTTTGTTTAATTTCAGCAAAGCGTCCTGGATCTAAATATGCCAATAGAGGGGCTTTGTACACCATTTGTTGTTCATCATCATCCGAACAACGTAGATAGTCGCGATCAACATATGCCGCAGTTATTTTGCCAACGATTAAGCTATTTTTTGCAAACCCGTCGATGAAACGATCCAGTGTGCATTCAAAAAACAGAGAACCGTCTTTGATAAAAACACCATCTATTTTTTTGGCAGGAAAAGTTGGTAAACTACATACAATGGGTTTTTCTCCTGTTTTTTCACAGCGGCAGGTTGCTGCCAGACTTGCCAAAACGGTTTGTTGAGCGCGAGGGTAGCTTACGGTAAATACTCGATGCTCCTTTATGTTTTGGTAAGTTTGATGATCAGGAGTACACACGAAACCAAAGTAGTTTTCCCAACCAAGCGCTGTGGCCATATGCTTTGGTGCTAAGTTGTAACTTTCCTCTTCTTTGCTTCCAATCAATACGAGAGGGTTTACAGTATAAAAGCGATCCCATATAGGAGAATCGCAGTCTAGCTCAACCAGTTCTTCCACGATTATTTTCCTTCCACAAATTTTCTCAACTCATCGCCCAAAGTTTTAAAAGCTTGCGGGGCTTTTTCTGCTTGGGGATTGCTGCGAAAATGCACCTCTTTTTCTTGACCATTCCACTTTACCTTGATCATATATGGGTAGTAACGTTGATTTTCGTCTGCCCCGTAAGTATTTTTTTCTAGAGACATGAATTTACTCGCCATAATTTTCTCGGTGATCATTTGTAAATCTTTTGCTGAAAGTTCTTTGCCATCTATGTGAGTATGAACTCTAGAGTCCGAAGGTGTACCCGATACAGGGTTGCTATACTCGTACTCCGTAGATGTGTAATATAGTTTGCCTTTGTTGATTTTAATACTCGATTTCCATGTGGTATAGTCGACAAATAAATCCATATACTTTGTTTTGTCTTCTTTATTTGTTTTATCTTCTTTATTTTCTTTTTCTTGGGTTTGTTGTGCTTGCTGGTTTTGTTCATTTTGCGTTTCATTGTTTGTATTGGTTTTGGGGTTACACGCCACCAATAAAAAACTTAAACCCATAACAAGCGCAACAAAATGTATTTTTTTGATAAACATATGATTTCTCCTAAAATGATATGTGTTTTTCTGCAAATTTCTTACCGGATAAAGATTTTTTAGAATGTAAAGTTCTTAAGTTACTTTCTGTTAGTGGTTTAAGTTTTTTTGTGTAGTGTTAAGTTGGTGTTAACGAATGCACTGTTGTTGTGTGTAAAAAAAATTTTCGTTTATTGAGAATTATGATATCATTTTACGCATTCATTTTTCTTTCTTACATGAGGTGTTAACATGTCTTGCGTTCTTGATGTTGCTATTGTTGGTGCGGGGTGTTCTGGTATTTGTATGGGGATTAAGCTCAAACAAGCGAAAGTAAACAATTTTAAGATATTTGAAAAAAGTGGTGGTATTAGCGGTACATGGCACGACAATACCTATCCTGGGGCGGCGTGTGATGTTCCTTCGCATTTGTATTGTTACTCTTTTGAACTAAATCCTGAGTGGTCGCGCGTCTTTTCTCCACAACCGGAAATCAAAGCATATTTTGAAAAATGTATTGAAAAATACGGAATTGCGTCGCATCTCCAACTGCAAACGGAAATTGTCTCTGCGGTGTTTGATGGCGAGCGCGCTTTGTGGCAAATCCACACGGCAAGTGGTGAAGAAATTTTGGCACGATTTTTTGTGAGTGCCGCAGGCGCATTGACGATACCTTTTCTCCCTGACATTAAAGGTATCGATGATTTTACCGGAAGTTCATTTCACTCTGCACGTTGGGATCACAGTTGCGAACTAGAGAATAAAAATGTTGCCGTTGTGGGAAGTGCGGCAAGCGCTGTACAAATTGTACCCGCGATCGCCGAAAAAGTAAAAAAATTGTACATGTTCCAACGCACCGCGAATTATATTTTACCGCGTTTTGATCGTGCATATAGCGAAGAAGAAAAGCAAAAGTTTCGCAAAAGTGCATGGCGGATGCGTTTACTGCGTTGGAGAATTTACTGGTTTATGGAAGGACGATTTAAATTTTTCCAACGCGGTAGCGCGGAAAACTCTAAAGAAACGTACTTAGCATTGAAAAACATGAAGAAATATATTACGGACGAAGAATTGCAAAAGAAATTAACACCGCAATATGCAATGGGGTGTAAACGCGTTCTTTTGTCGGATGATTTTTATCCGGCGCTTACTAGAGAAAATGTCGCGGTGATAACCCCTGGAATACAACATGTGACCGCAAACGAGATTGTCACTGAAGATGAGAAAAAACTACCTGTCGATGTGATTGTTTTTGCTACGGGATTTCAGGTCGATAAATTTATGAATTTTGATATCGTGGGGCTTGATGGCAAAAAACTACAAGATGTCTGGCAAAGCCGTCCCATTTCTTACTTTGGTATTACTGTCAGCGGTTTTCCCAATTTTTTTATGTTATTGGGACCAAATACCGGCCTTGGACACAATTCTATTATTTTTATGATTGAAAGTCAGGTGAATTATATCTTACAGTGCATGAAAAAGCTGGGGAAAAGAAAATATATTGACGTCAAAGAGCAGGCAATGAAAAAGCACGACGAAGAGTTGCATGCGCATTTTGCGGGAACGGTATGGTCTGACTGTAAAAGTTGGTATCAGAATTCTGATGGCAAGATTATCGCTCTGTGGCCACAAGGGACTGTCGATTATTGGAAGGCCACGCGTAAACCAAAGTTTCGCAACTTTGTCTTTAAATAAAAAAAGAGCAAGTGTTTTTACTTGCTCTTTTTTTTGCGTAATTTATTTTGCTGGTTCCCAAACATAGGCATGAAAGTCAGAGCTTGCTGCAACCACATTACCTTGTGTCGAAAAATCTAGAGATTGCACATAATATCTTTCTCCGACATGTAGTGTTTGTAAAGCTTTTCCTGTTTTGGTATCGGTAATGATAAGTCCATCTTCGTTAGCTCCTGAAGCGAGTCGTTTACTTTGCGGGCCAAAGGCAACACTGTTGATGTACGCTTTGTGGTTTAGTGTGCTACAAACGGGTTTCCATGTGGTGGTATCCCAAATGGTTACGGTATGATTACCTGATTTTGTGAGATAGCCTGCCGCCATTAGTTTGCCATCCGGTGAAAAGGCAACAGCGCGTCCTACTTTTACGTCTGCTGCGGCAAGACGGGTTATTTTTCCTGAAGCGACATCCAGTGTGGCTACTTTGTCTTTGCCTCCGGCGATTGCGATTTTTGCACCATCTTTAGAGTACGCCACTCCTCTGACCGCATCTTCCAGGTCGATACTTTGCAATTCCTTGCCGTTTTTCAAATCCCAAATATTAATGCTGTAGTATGCGTTGCCGGTGACAGCTCTATTTCCATGAACACTCAAGCAATGTAGTTCTCCTGTGTATTTTTTTGCTTTCATTTTGTGTATTCTCTTACCATCTTTTAGATTCCAAACGCATACATGTGGACTATTGTCTGCGGTAACAAGTGTGTTTTCGTCAGAAAAAACCACCGCGGTAACTTTGCCGAAGGTTTCCATATTTTGAATGGCCTTTTTGTTTTGCCAAATAGTGATTCGTGAATATCCCGTCCCCATTTTGGAAGCAGTGGCAAAAAGATTTCCGCTAGGTGAAAAAGCGGTGACGTTTGTTCTTCCGGGAAGTTTTTCTTTGCAACTTGCATTTGTGGCGAAGGTTTGTGCAAAAAGAGTTGTGTTAACAATTAGTATTAGAGTGATGAAAGTTTTCATGTTGGTGCCTTTCTGTTATTTGTTTTTTAGTTGTTATTTTTGCTTTCACCAATGTATTGGCGATGATTTTTGAGAAGGTGACGTAAAAAAAAATTTTTTATGTAAAGTTTTTTATTCGATCTCTATTTTTTTGATTGTTAATGAAGTTATGTTGTGCTTAACAGTGCTAGGGATCGTTTGTGGTTATTTGTGTATGTAGAATATTTTTCTCAAAATATCGTTTTCTGTGGTTTTCTTATATTTGCGGGGATGTCTGTTTGTAAATGCGCTACTTAACGCATGTAAATTTTCATATTGGAACAGCTTTTGCATTTACGTAAAAAACCAATATGGATGATTAACCACACAATATCTATTTAGGTTCAAATAAATACAATAATAGGAGATTTATCTGTGAGCGAAAATAAAGGATACAGTACTCTTAGAGAACGTTTTTTGGCTACAATGAAAACGATACGTGCCTTAACCGGTGTGACACAAGATGATTTTGATGTACTCAGAGGAATTGCAACAGAAACCAGTGCATGGAAAGATGAATTTGTCACGAGTTTTTACGATATTCTATTTGGACAGCCACAAACAGCAGCTGTTTTTACGGCGAATGAAAGAACTCAAAGAGAAAAAACTTTGGGAAATTGGTATCTTGACCTCTTTAAAATAGATGACGAGGAGCTGTTTTGGGACATTCAGGTAAGAATAGCTTTTTACCATGTTCAACGTCGCGTGTACAATCAATATATGGTGGCGATTGGCAATAGGTTTGAAGAGCTATTTCTAAGAAAAGTTATAGCAGCGCTTGGTCCAGAAAAAGGTGTGGAGGCATCTGCATCATTTAATCGTATTATGGACACTGTTGTGGGAATTACCATTGCGTTATATGATAGTATTGTCCGAGAAGGTTATGGTATTTCACTCGAACAATCTGACGAGATGGTAAGTAAACACATCGGTGAAGTGCAAAAAGATTACCTAAGTGGCTTTTCAAAGAGTTAAAGAATTTTCCAAATGCCCTGGCCAAAAAAATCGCTCCAGGGCACTCTTTCGCTTTATGAATATCTGTTGATATTCCACACACCTTTTACTCTGTATTTTACAGAGCCCTTAACAATATACAATTCTATTACGATGGTTTTTCTTGATAAGAATCTAAATACTCCGCTAGGACTTTACGCGAAGATTGTAAACGTTTTTTTACCGCGTCCACAGTGAGATTCATTTGTTGGGCTATTTCCGAGATTTTTTTTCCTTCGAGGTAGTGGCTGACAAACGGTTGGTAAAGAAGAGGTCTATTGTCTTGCATCTTTTGTAAAGCGTCTTCTAAATCACAGGAAATGGAAACAAAACGATTGGTGTCATCACTTGCTTGGTCTGCTAGCTCCGGCCACGACTCGGGAAGTTTTTTGCTGTGTAACTTGGAAAGTTTGCGTTTAATGATGGTAAAAAATAGACCGCGTAAGTGACCTCGGTCGCGACTCAGTGTATGCATGTTTTTATAATCGTTTTTTATAAATTCATAGAGAATGTCAGAGACAATGGAGTGTGCATCCAGTAGGTTGAGTCGGCTACGATATTGAACCAACTTTTTGGCAAGAGCATCGCAGTATTTTGTCGCAAGATATTCTCCTAACATTTTGGGACCGTCTTGTTCGAGAATACTTTCTATTGTTGTCCATTGCGTAGAAATTTTTGAAAGCGCTTCTGCATGTTTATTATCCATTTTGGCGACTCCGTTTTTATAGCTATTTATTTGTATATAATAACTATATTAACTCAGATTGCTCGTCGAAAGTAAAGAAAAACAAACGATATCGCTCTTATCCACAACTTAGAAGTAAACCGTTTAATGGTTTCTTTTCCTCGCGTCCCCATCGTTAATGAAAATTTAAATGACATATGTGCGAAAAATTTTACCTTCCTCATGGTGGGAAATTGTATAATAAAAATTCTTGGTAACAATATTGTTTGTACAAACTTTAGATATTAGGATTTCTCATGTCTTCGGTACCTCAAGATATATCAAAAATAGGGACTCTCGCCGTTCATCGCCGCTGGATTAATCAGGATGAAATTACCACTATTCTTCAAATACAACAACGACGACGCGATCGCGGAGATGAAAGTTCTGATACTTTATTTGGAAAAATTTGCGAGGAACAAGAACTTCTCAGCACCGAACAGGTTTCTATTTTATTGACGGAACAGAGGTTGTTGAACAACCAAAAGTTGGCGCATTACACTCTGGAAGAAGAGTTGGGGCGCGGTGGTATGGGCGTTGTTTATAGGGTTTTTGATGAAAAAAATAAACGCCATGCCGCGATGAAGTTGATATTCGTTGATAGCAATGAAAATCGACGCGTAGATCGATTTTACCGTGAAGCGAAAGTTGTGGAGGCTTTGAATCACCCAGGTATCGTTACCGTGTGCGATTACGGTTGCGAACCAAGCGTACATTATATCGTGATGGAGCTTATCGAAGGTCAAACGCTGTCGAATTATATCCGCGAAGAACACGATCGCGATGAAGATGCTCTTGAAATCGTTTTACAAATCGTTGCGGCAATGCGCCATGCCCATGAACGAGGAATTGTGCATCGCGATTTGAAACCAAGCAATATCATGATCAATGACGAAGGCAAAGCGGTTGTCTTGGATTTTGGACTGGCGAAAGATATTAGTAAAGATAGTTCTCTTTCTGCTTCGGGGATTGTTGCGGGAACACCCGCGTATATGGCACCGGAGCAAGCCGTCGATTTTAAACGTGTGGATGCGCAAAGCGATGTATATTCTCTGGGGGCTATTTTATACCACGTTATCGCTAAAAAAGCTCCTTATGAGGGAGACTTTGTTCATATCGTTAACGATTTGCGCACCGGAAAAAAACCGCAAAATATTGCGGTGTTGCGTCCCAAAATTTCACGTAGTCTAGAAAAAATTATCCATAAAGCTTTGGAGCACGATAAAGAAAAGCGTTATCGCAATATAGAAGAGTTAGAGCAAGCGTTGAAAAATTACATGAACGGGCACAAAAAGTTTTCTCTTCCGCGTATCCCACGAAGGCTGCGCCAGGCAGCAATTGCATGTGTTTTTTTCGCTGTTTTGACGTTGTTTTCTATTGCAATGGTAAAGGTTTTTTCGGGGCCAACAGCAGAGAGTCACCATAGGAAAACAAATCAAATTTTTGCGAATAAATTACGGCAAATAAATGCAAAGTTTGAATGGTTGACCGCAGACAGTAATTTCGGTAATTCTCAGTTTGCGAATTATGAGGTGGATCACTTAAAGTCGGTTAAGGAAATGGGGACCATTGGTCGAGATGACCGGCAAAATTTGCAAGATAAGCTGGAAATGCTACAGCTTTGGCAAAAGACGTTGCAGAAGGCTCCACAAGGAAAAGTGGATCGCGAAATCGACCAGCGCGAATATATTGCCGACCAAATCAATTTGGCCGAAGGTAGCTTATTGCTTCTCGATACTATTGGTAAAAGTAAGGATGAACAAATAGAATTATTGGAACTCGTTGTACAAAAGTGGGCTCCTAATCGTTCAAGACCTAAAGATTTTACACGACTTTGGACATTGGCCGTTATTGTATATACTACCCTAGAAGTATATTGGCATGAAAAGGCAGTAATTTTGTCCAAAGAAAAGACAAATGTCTCGGAGAAGAAGCTCAAGGTTCGTGCGATACAAAGAAAACGTAAGTGGTATTTGCAAGAAATTTTAGCCATTGCAAACGAGATTCGCATTTTGGTCAAACCGTTACATCCACGTATTTATAGTGGTTTTCTATCGCGTAAAGGATTAGAACACTTGCGCTATGCATGGTTGTTGACTTATGAAAATGCACAATTGCCCAGCGAAAAAAAACAACAGGAAATAGAGATACAGTATTTGGAGAGCTTTTATACTTTAGGAGAAGTGATTGATTTACAACGCAAACATAATTTTCATCAAATCGTTACGATTCAACATCAATCCATCGCTCGATTGCAGTATGTAGATTTGACGGGACAAATGTATAAGAATCGTCTCACCAAAGAAAAAAGAGTGGAGAACTGGGAGCATCTCGTAAAAGCACTGACACTTCTGGAAGACGCTATAAAACTACGTGAAGTCGAAGATGCATCGGATGCTCTTCATCAAATTACGAAAAACTATATCGTTTACATCATCGCAAAGCAACAACAACACTTTCCTGAAGTTAAAAACAAAATCAACGTACAAAATTTACAACAGCTTTTTAAAACAAACGAAAAACAAGCGGAAAAACTTTTTTACGATTACATTAGACAGTTGCAAAATTTTAATACCGCAAGTTTTGAGAAATGAAAGTAATCAACTATGTCGAAAGAAAAGTTAACAGACGAACAATTACAAGAAATTACGGCATGCCTAGAAGAAGGTAAGAAAATTGAAGCGATTAAGGCATATCGTGAAACTACGGGTGTAGGCCTTGCGGAGGCAAAAGAGTTTATCGATAGTTACTTGTCGTCGCTACAACAAGAATTTCCCGAGCGTTTTCCACAAGCAAAGGGTTGCTTGGTTTTTTTGATCGGAGCACTGTTACCTGTTGTTTATTTTTTGTAATTAAGACGTGCATCTCTATAAGAATAGCGGAGAAGTTGTATGAAATTGAGATTGGTAGTCGTTTTTGCAGGGATTCTTTTTTTGTCGCAGGACTATTGGAATTGGTCCGATGAAGGACAGTTTTCTATCTTGGGATTTCCTAAGGTGGTGACGTATTTTTTTGTTTTGCAGTTGGCGCTTGCCGTTGCAATCGGACTATTTTCGATGAAATTTTGGCAGGAAGACCAATGATCGCCGCTTTTACTGTGATTGGTATTTACGTACTGGGTACGTTTTTGATAAGTATTTACGGACATCGTGCAGCTCAAGATACGCCGCAAGATTATTTCTTAGCGGGAAGAAGTGTTGGGGTTACGGCGATGTTTTTTACCCTGATTGCCACGAATTTTAGCGCGTTCTTTTTTTTAGGGTTCGCCGGAGCGGGATATCGCATTGGTTATAGTTACTATGCGATGATGTCTTTTTCTACAGCTGTGGTGGCATTTTCTTTTTATTTTATTGGTCATAAGACATGGAAAATTAGTAGCGAAAACAACTTCATTACGCCACCGGAAATGATAGGAGAATTACTCCACAGTAAATGGCTGCGTTTTGTATTTTTAAGTGTGATGATTGTTTTTACTTTGCCATATATTGCGATTCAACCGATTGGTGCGGGAAAGATTCTCTATACGATTAGCGGTGGACAAATACCGTATTTTCTCGGGGCCGTCTTGCTGACGTTTTTTATTGTGTTTTATGTTTTTTGGGGTGGTATGCGCAGTGTGGCGTGGACTGATGTCTTCCAGGGAGTGGTGATGTTTGCGTGTATCGTTACGGCGATGCTTGTGATTGCCCATCAATTCGGAGGAATCGCCGAGGCAAATCGCAAAGCGTACGAGTTGCAACCGGAATTGTTTTCGCGTGCCGGAAAAGGTGGGTATTTTACACCGAAAATATGGTTTAGCTTTTCGTTGTTGTTTTTGTTGAGTGTTCCGATGTTCCCGCAAATGTTCATGCGATTTTTTATCTGTCGCTCTCCAAAGTCATTGAAAGCTTCGGCAACGCTCTATCCGATCGTAACGGCCATTTTATTTATATGCCCTGTGGCAATTGGTGTTTGGGGACACATGGATTTTCCCGGCTTAGACAAACAAGGGTCTGACAATATTTTGCCGCAAATGCTCAATTCTTCCTATTTTCCTTCATGGTTAGCGATTACTATTTTGTTAGGTGCCGTAGCGGCGTTTATGTCGACACTTGATTCACAATTGTTGGCACTTAGTTCCATGATTACACGTGACATTTATTTGGTGTTTATAAAACCTGATGCCTCTATGAAAGAGCAGGTTTTTCTGGGGAAAATACTCGTTGTTGTTCTCGCTGTTTTTGGTTTAGCAATTGCCTACAACCCCCCAGGTACTATTTTTGCCATTGTGAAACAAGCTTTCACGGGACTCGCGATGTTGTTTCCCACTGTAGTTTGTGCTTTTTATTGGAAAAAAACTACTGCGGCGGCATGTATTGCGTCTATTCTGTGCAGTGAAGGTTTATTTGTGATGTACTTGTTTGGATTTATTCCCAAAAGCTATGCGTATGGATTTTTACCTGTCGTTCCTCTAACCGTTATTGGATTTGTTATTATCATGATGGTTTCTTTATTGCAAAAAAGAACTGTATAAAGCTTTCTTCTGGAATTTTATTAGGAGTTTTTTATGTTACGTGTGTGTTTATTTCTAGTACTATTTGCGAGTGTTTGTTGGGCGCAAGATACCAAAACGGAAGCGAAGAGTGATATTCGCGATTTAGTGGAACATCATTATGCGGACAATAACGGGGTGAAGATTCACTACGTGTCTTTAGGTGAAGGTCCTCTTGCGGTAATGATTCACGGTTTTCCCGATTTTTGGTATACGTGGCGTGATCAGATGCAAGCGCTCTCTAAAAATTATCGCGTTGTTGCTGTAGATCTTCGCGGATACAATAAAAGTGACGCACCTAAAGGTGTTGAACAATACACAATGGAATTGCTAACGAGCGATATCGTTGCGGTCATTCGCAATGAAAAACGCGAAAAAGCGCTTATCATTGGTCATGACTGGGGCGGTTCTATTTCGTGGAGTTTGGCGATGTTTTATCCACAAATAGTGGAAAAACTAATCATTTGTAATCTTCCACATCCGAATGGAATTATCCGTGAATTAAAAAATAATCCACAGCAGCACAAAAATAGCGAGTACGCACGAAAAATACAACAACTAGGTGCGAAGTCTTTAAGTATTGAGCGATTATCTTATTGGGTAAAAGACCCTGAGGTAAAGAAAGTGTATGTGGAAGCGTTTAAGCGCTCTAGCTTTGAAGCGATGGCCAACTATTATAAAGCAAATTATCCGCGTGAACCGTACGCGACAAGAGAGTTTCCGAAGGTAAAATGTTCGGTACTTATGATCCATGGTTTAAAAGATTGGGCATTACTTCCTGGGGCCTTGAATGACACATGGTTGTGGTTAGAAAAAGATCTAACACTGGTCACGGTACCTGACTCTAGTCATTTTGTGCAACAAGACGCGTCGGAAACCGTTACGCGGACAATGAAAATGTGGTTGTCACGTTAGGTGAAAAGGTAGTTATAACAAAAGGATAAAAACAATGAGAGTTCTTGGTACACAATTAAACAAAATATTACTAATATTTCTTTTTTTACCATTGGGCATTTTTGGCGAAAATGTGTCTTTTAAAATCGATGTCGACCCATCGCTCACCAAAAACAACAAAACCTTTTCCGGACGTCTTTTTGTTTTAGTGAGTAATAGTAAGCGTTCACTAGACATCATACGTCCCAATTTTATGAACCCTAGGTCTGTATATGTCGCCGCGACAGAGGTAAGTCATCTTGGCAAAGGTCGTGGTGCACAACTTCATAGTAATGCGGTGTGTTCCCCACAGATGCTTTCCTCTCTTCCCGCAGGTGAGTACCAGGCAATGGCCGTTTTAGACGACGACTGGAACTTTAGTTATCATTTCAATATGGATGGTGGGGATTTATATAGTGATGTTGTGCGATTTACGATACCGATGCAAAACGTTGCGCTGTCATTAAAGAAGGTCGCTCCATACAAAAAAGTTTCGCTGCCGCTGAATGTTAATGTCGTGAAAATGGAAAGCAAAAATTTATCTAAATTTTGGGGACGTAGCGTCAACATGCAAGCCAGTGTCATGTTGCCACCGTCTTACAAGAAGGGAGATCGTAAATATCCGGTCGTTTATGACGTTCACGGCTTTGGAGGCGACCATTTACATCCTATACGCAATATGCGACAGTTTACCAAGGAAATGAAAAGTGGTGAACGTCCGGAGATGATTTATGTTTTTCTAAACGGACATTGCCCCCTGGGACATCATGTTTTTGCCGATTCTGCCAACAATGGTCCATGGGGAACAGCACTTGTTGAAGAGTTCATTCCACATTTAGAGAGTAAATTTCGCATGGACGCGCGGCCACAGGGACGCTTGTTAACGGGCCATTCTTCGGGAGGTTGGTCGACGCTGTGGATTATGATTACGCATCCTGATTTTTTTGGGGGTGTGTGGTCTACGGCTCCTGATCCTGTTGATTTTCGTAACTTCACAGGACCAGACTTAAGTCATTATCCTCCGAGAAATATGTATAAAAACGAACAAGGGAAAGATTACAACTTGGTGCGCTTTGGCGGACGAGAGGTGATGTCTTTAAAGCAATTTGTCATTCAAGAGAGAGCTTTTGGACGTTTTGGTGGACAATTTGCTTCTTTTGAAGCGGTGTTTAGCCCCAAGGGAAAAGATGGGCAACCGATGCCTCTTTTCTGTCGCGATACGGGAATTATTGATCCTGTTGTGCAAAAGTCTTGGGAGAAATACGATATCGCAGTTGTACTACGCAAAAACTGGGAGAAGTTGGGACCCAAATTGCATGGAAAAATACGTATCATCATTGGAACAGAAGATACGTTTCACCTAAACGAAGCGGTCGTTTTACTGGAAGAAGTGTTGAAGGAATTAAAAAGTGATGCTGTGATTCAGTACATTGAAGGCGGGGATCATTTTAATATATATCGCAATGGGTTGGCGAACCGTATCGCGCGCGAAATGTATTCTGTTGCAAGACCTAAGTAGTTTTACTATTATGAAGCGATGCTTAAGTATAATCGCATACTAGTAAATATCTATACTTGAGCATCGCTTAATAATAGTTGTTCCAAAATACTAATCTTTTCTATAAAAACCAATACGCTCGACCACATTTTGGCAAAAATCAGTGAATGCTTTGTCCACAGGTAGAGCTAAACTTTGTCTGTTTGGCAAATCTTCATAAGCCTCGCGCCACATTTCTCGAAAATCTTTCGCAAATGTACTTTTGTAGTATAGATATGTTTGGTGCGAAAAACGATGCGACACTTTCGATAGAGAGCTTTCATTCATGTGGATAGAAAAGTGTGAACTTTGTAATTGTTTTTGTTTTTGTAAGTAGATATCTGTCAATTGGCGCAATGCTATGTACTCTGCTGCTAACTTTTGTAAATACATTTTATCGAGTGTCTTTCGTACTTGTGGTTTTTCGTGCTCCTCTTTCTGTTTGATCGGTTGGTTATGCTCGGATTCACTTTCGATGATGATTTCTCCGGGGGCTGCGTCTTTGCGATCGTTATTGATAATATACAAACCAAAACGACGATCATGCTCTGGACTGGGTTCGCGATTTGGTATTGCAAAAAGATAGATGAATTGATGTGCGGCAATTCCCGATACGGGAACTAAAACGCCATTGATCGTCGCGTAACCAATGGCCACAGGTACGGGAAGAATCGTTTGCCCAACGGGAAAAACAACCGAACCGACTAAACCTCCGGCAATTCCAATGGGGGCTGTCGCAACACGCATTGTGGGAACGAATAAATATCCCCATAGTGCGTTGCCTATAATCCGTGGCATCCAACCAAAAGGGGTTTCGCGCACGTTTGCGCTAATATTACTACTTGCCTGTGCATAGTCCTCACCTATACCTTCGATTAAATATTTGGTAAAGCTGTCGCGG
This sequence comes from Candidatus Uabimicrobium amorphum, assembly GCF_009002475.1. Classification (GTDB taxonomy): domain Bacteria; phylum Planctomycetota; class Uabimicrobiia; order Uabimicrobiales; family Uabimicrobiaceae; genus Uabimicrobium; species Uabimicrobium amorphum. The sequence continues at coordinate 3,570,964 of NZ_AP019860.1, read as the reverse complement.
GCAAACTTGAGTGAATCGCTGTTCCACTCTGCGCAGTCTTCCCAAAATTCTTTCGTGGTATACACCTCTAAAATTTCTGCGGTGTCTTCCCAACTTTCTTTGCTGTATTCCAACATGGGGCATATTCCGGGAACAATCCAAATTTCCCAACGATTGTCGTGTTGATCGGTAATTTGTCCCTGCATGTATAGATCAGCCATTTGTGTAGCGCTTGTAAATACAAAAGGTCTACTTCCTCCACAACAACATAGAAAACAGGTCAGTAGTATGACGAAAATAGTTTGGAATCTCATGGCATGCCCTTCCGTTGAATTTAAGAAGTTTTATTTCATTTTTTGCTGTAGTTCTTTTATTTGTTTTTTTATTCCTGCTTGGTCTCCGTAGCCAAGAGAAAGAGCTTTTTTCCAATCTTGAATTGCTAATTTATATTGACGCAAGGTACGGAAAACTTCTCCTCTGCAAACATAGCTGTTTGGGTAATCTGGATTGAGATCTATTGCTTGTTGTAAGTCACTCATCGCTTTTTGCGGTTTTTTAAGATGTGCATATACGACACCTCTCTTTGCAAGAGATTTGTAGTTATTGGGAATTTTTTTAACGCATTCATTGAAGTCATTCAAAGCTTTGTGATATTTTTTCAATGATAGATACAATTCTCCTCTACTATGACGAATCTGGTAGTTGCGCGGGGAAAGATACATTGCCCTGCTTAAGTCTTCTAAGGCCAATTGATATTTTTTTTGCGTGGCATAACTGAGTGCTTTGTAGTAGTACGCGTCGACATTTTTCCTGTTAAGAGAAATAGCGGTATTGTAGTTTTGGATGGCAATATCGTGCTTTTGTAGAAAAGCGTATTGATATCCCCGTCTTGTATACAGTAGGTGATTTTTAGGGGATAGCTTTATCGCACGATTTAAGTCGCGTAATGCTTCTTGATGTTTGCCGAAATCGCTATAAAAATTGCTTCGGTGAAGGTAATAGTTCCAGTAGGGAGTGATCGATATCGCTTTGTTTATGTCCTTCATGGCCTCTCTATATCTGCGAAGTTGGTAAAACGATCGCGCTCTAACGCTATAAGCATTTGCATAGTTAGGTTGCAAACGTATTGCTTGGCTCAAAGGCTCAATCGATTTTTCGTATAAGTGAATTTTTCGATATAAGAGTCCGCGATTGTAGTATATTTTTACATCTTTGGGATTGATCGAAGCTGCGATATCTAAGTCGCGAAGGGCTTTGTCATACTGTTTTAGTTGCGTATAAAGAGTTGCGCGATTGTTGTATGCAATATCATCATTCGGGTTCATGGAAATTACCTGATCGAAGTCTTGTAAAGCTCTTTTGTAATTCCTTAACGCTAAATAAATATTACCTCTGCTGCCATACGCCGATGTTCGATTTGCATCGATAGTAATGGCCATATTTAAATCTTCCACTGCTTTTTCGTATTGCCGTAAAGCTGTATAGGCCTCGCTACGCCTTATGTATAGGATATATGTTGGTTTGATGAGCAGTGCGTGTGTAAAACTATCCAAGGCCTTTTGGTATTGACCTAGCTTAACATGGGCGTAGCCTTGTATTTGAAAGTTAATAGGATTTTGTTTTTCCAAATGAATTGCTTTATTTATATCGGTAAGAGCCGGGTAATAGTCTTTTTGGTTAATGCGAACAAACGCTCTTTCCCTATAGGCAAGGGCATAATTTGGATTTTGGGCAAGCGCTTTACTATAGAAGACAAGGGCTTTTTGGTATTGACCAGATTCCTTGTATATGGAGGCTTCTTTTGCGTATACTTCGTGTTTTGGGATATTTAGCGCCCATTGGGTAATCATAAATGTTGCCAATACCGCAGTAACCAAGGTAAGAATACCTGCACAAATGAAACCATAGCGCTGGGCAAAAATTTTCATACCATCCCAAGCGGTATGAGGTTTTGCCATAATGGGTCTATTATTTTTGAGATTCTTGAACTCGCGCACTAATTGTTTGAAGTTTTCATAGCGTTCTTGCGGTTTTTTCTCTAAACATTTTAAACATATGGCTTCTAAGTACGGTGAAATTTTTGGATTTATTTGTCGTGGTAAAATAGGGGTTTTATTTAATATGTCAAACAATATGTTTTGGAAACTATCACCATCATGAACGCATTGGTAGGTGAGAGCCTCGTACATAGTTGCGCCAAAGGAATATATATCACTTTGTGCGTTTGCTTTTCCATTGATTTGTTCTGGAGCCATATAGTGAATGGAGCCAATGATATCTCCGGTTTTCGAAAGGTCCTTGTCACCAAAATTATGGACTTTTGCTAATCCAAAGTCCATAATTTTTGTTTGACCTTCTTTGGTGAACATGATGTTCGACGGCTTGATATCACGATGTACAATGCCTTTTTGATGGGCGTGTGCTAAGGCTTGGCAAACTTCGGTGAGGACATTTATTAAAAATAGGGGTTTGATGTTTTTTTGTTGTACTAAGTCGGCAAGAGTGCAACCATCGACATACTCCATCGTAAAATGTGGTCGAGGGGTTTCTCCGAACTCATAGAGACTGGTGATTCCGGGATGATTTAATTGTGCCATCGCCGCAGATTCTAAACGAAATCTCTGGATATCTCTGTGTCTAGCCTCTAAAACTATTTTTAAAGCGACAACTCTTTGTAATTGTTTATCAAAAGCTTTGTAGACAATTCCCATGCCACCTCTACCCAGTTCTTCATGGATAAAGTAGCGACTAAATGTTTCACCGCAAGCTAAAGCAAATGATAGTTCATGTTGTTCACTACACTGATTATTCTGATTTTGAGAAGAAATAAAAAAACTATCGCCTATGGCATTAGATGTGTCTGGTACTTTGTGCTCTGCGTTTGGGAAATCAGAATGATCGGACGGAATTTTTGCATCTTTTGCGGACGAGAACTTTTTATTTTGATTGTGTTGATTTTGCATAGTGAAACCTACGATAAAGTAAGACCAGTCGTTTCTTTAATAAGAACTGCGGTATAAATTTTGTCTAAATTGTTGATGTTTGTACACCTTTTTAAGGACGCAAGTTAAAGATCAATTTATTTTATTTTTTGTTTTAACTCATTTATTTTTATTTGTATCGCTGCGGAGTTTTTGTGTCCTAAAGATACGGCTTTTTGCCAATCTTTGATCGCGCGTTTGTATTGACGAAAAACAAAGAAAACTTGTCCTCTGCGCAGATAATTATTTGCATTTGGTTTGAGGGCTATCGCTCGCTGCAAATCATTGAGGGCTTTTTGTGGTTCTTGTAAACGCGAATAGACCATACCTCTTCTCGCAAGAGCTTCGTGTTGATTTGGGTTGTTTGTGATAAATATATTGAAATCACTCAGGGCCTTGTAATGCTCTTTTAAATAAACGTATATCTGCGCTCTGTCATAGTATATGTCATGAGTATTTGGTGACAGTGAAATGGCGGTACTTAGATCTTCTAAGGCTAGTTGATATTTTTTCAGGCTGTGATAACTAAGTCCTCTGTAGTAGTATGATTTCATACTGTTTTTGTTCAACGCAATAGCCGTGTTGTAGTCTTTAATCGCAGCTTGATGCTGCTGTAAGGAAGCATAGTGGTATCCTCGTTGTAAATATAACAAGAAATTTTGTGGAGAAATATTTATGGCAGAGTTTGTGTCGCGCAATGCTTCTTTATATCTTCCCAAATGGTTGTAAAAATAACTACGGTCGACGTAATATTGCCATTGTGGTTCCATGGCGATCGCTCGGTTTATGTTGGTGAGGGCCTGATTGTGTTGGTCTAATTCAAAAAGTGACCATGCTTTACGTACGTATGCTTCTACGTAACTAGGCCGCAGCTGTATCACTGTGTCGAAGTCGTCAATAGATTTGGCATATTGATGAATTTTTTGATACGCAACGCCACGGTTATAATACACTTTCATATCGTTGGGAGTGATGGATACCGCCATGTTAAAGTCTTGGAGAGCTTGTTCGTACTGTTGTAGTTGCATGTAAATACTTGCACGATTGTTGTACGCAATTTTGTCTTGAGGATTAAATAAAATGACTTGATGGAAGTCTTGTAAAGCCTTTTCATAATTTTGCTGTATAAGATAAATACTACCCCGGGCTCCATATGCTTGTACTCTAGTTGTATCTAAATCAATGGCGCGGTTTAAATTTTCTATCGCATTTTGGTATTGTTGTAGCGTTTGATATATCGCAGCGCATCTCATGTATATATCATATTTGGGTTTGATGATCGTTGCGCGCATGTAATTGTCTAAAGCGCTTTTGTATTGCCCTAGCTTTGCTTGGATATAACCGCGGTATTGATAGTTGATTGGTTGTTGTGGCTCAAGAGTACTTGCTCTATCTAGATCACGAAGAGCCTGATTATACTGCTTTAGATCAATATACACCAAGGCTCTTTGCGTGTAAGCGGTTGCGTAGTCGGGATTTTGTAAAAGAGCTTGGTTGTAAAACGATAGTGCTTTTTGATATTGACCAGAGTCTTTATATATATTTCCTTGTTGTGTGTATTCTTTATCCGTGTAAGTTGTGGTACTTAGTGCCCATTTAGTTGTCGAAAATGTTGCGCCTATTGCAATAACTAACGCCAAAATAACTGTACACATAGAGCGATGTTTTCGCATAAAGATTTTAGCGTTGTTCCAGTTTTTCGTGGGTTTGGCAATAATAGGTCTATTGTTTTTGAAATTTTTTAATTCACGCGCCAATTGTTTGAAATTATCATAGCGTTTTTCTGGACGTTTTTCCAAACATTTTAAACAGATAGCTTCTAAGGCAGGTGAAATTCTTTCGTTTAGTTGTCTTGGTAAAATAAGGTCTTCGTGCATAACATTGAACAATATATTTTGAAAATTTTCACCATCGTAAACATGGCGATATGTCAAAGCCTCATACATGGTAGCGCCAACAGAATATATGTCGCTTTTAAAAGTTGCTTCACCGTTGACTTGTTCTGGGGCCATGTAGTGAACAGTTCCAATAATTTCACCTGTGCTCGAAAGGCCTCCATGGTTTTCTAGCTTCACCAATCCAAAGTCCATAATTTTGGTGCGCCCTTCTTTGGTAATCATGATATTGGACGGTTTTATATCGCGATGTATGATGTTGTGTTGGTGGGCGTGAGCCAGGGCATTGCATACTTCGATAATCACATCTACTAAAAATAGAGATTTGATATTTCTTTGTTTGATCAAGTCGGCAAGGGTGCAACCCTCGATGTACTCCATGGTAAAATGAGGCCGAGGTGTTTCGCTAAACTCATAGAGTTTAGTAATTCCAGGGTGATTTAATTGAGCCATCGCCGCGGATTCTAAACGAAATCTTTTCGTTTCCTGTGCTTTCTGAACTACTTTTAAAGCGACAAATTGCTGTGAGCGGGTATCAAAGGCCTTGTGTACAACACCCATACCACCTCTACCCAACTCTTCGTGGATAATGTGGCGACCGAATTTTGTGCCAAAAGTGAATGTTGGTGATTCATATTGCGCGTCAAATAAATTAGGATCATGCATTTTTTGCTCCACCTTTTTATTTTTGCATTAACTTTTCTACGTCGGGAACAAAGAGGCCATTATCTCTCGCTCACCTACAGTTTGATTCGAAAATCCTAAATCATGGCGAATCGCAAGGATGAGGGAAGCAAAGGCGCGTACCGCTTGATGATTGTTTTCCGAACTGCGCAATTGGTGAAAACGTTTGAGAACTTGCTCCGAAGTTGTTGTTGTACAAGTTCTTTGCGTTGACTTTTTTGTTTGTGATTATTTTGCATAGCGAAATCCAATGTGAAATGTCAGCAATACTTTTGACAAATTATAGCAAAATACATCAGTGACTGCATGAAATTTTATGTAAATTGTTGTGTGAGATGATTTGTGGTAACACTACGAGTGTTTAGCTTTCTGATTAACAAAAAGCTAAACACTCGTAGGATGTTTACCAATAAATTTGAAAGCGAACACCCATTATGTGATTGGGTTCACTGTTGTTTATATAAGAAAAGATATAGTTGGTAGTTATACGCAAATATGTGGTTAAGTACCAGTTGAGACCAAGAGTTACATTGCTCATGGTTTCGTTAAATTCACCACTGTCGAGACTTATGTGGGAACAACGCGCTGTAAGCTCTACAGCTCCGAAGGAGTCCCATGATTTTCCCAGAGGATTGATGGGAAAAATTTCACCGAATTTTCCACTGTAAGATTTATATCTGCGTGATTCGCCTGTTACAAAATAACTGCAGTATACGTAGGCACCCCAAAAATGATCATTTTCATTGTGCCTGACATATGCTGACATAAACTCTGCCTGTATCGAAAAATTATTTTTTACCCAAGAGCTTTCTAAGCCAATAAGCTGCACGGCATCGACGTTTTCAATGTCTCCAATATCAATAAAATCCAATCCAAATTTTGCATCTGGTCGCGCATCGAATTCTACAATATTGTCGCGAGGCCTACGATAGCTATATGCAGCGCCAAGGTGCCAAAAGTCTGTTTTACTATTACGGTACACTAATCCACAAAGACGCGCTGTGATCGTTTCACTATCATCCGAAAGCGACGGTGGGTTGTCTCCCGATTGATCATTAAATAAGCCTATCGAAAACAGCACTCTGTCATAATGAATAGAGGCGATAAATCCCAGGTTTCGTCCCGGATTAAATGCCTCTAGAGCTCTTTCCATAAATGTAGTGAAGCGTGCACTAGTCAATTCTTCCAGTCCAAAAGGTTCTCGAATATAGCCTATTTGAAACTGAAATATTTTATATATGGGATCGCGGAAAAACAGGTAGTTGCTCTTGAACTCAAAATCCTGGAAACCTTTGGTATCCGCGAAGTCAATTTCCGCTTTAAAACGAAAAATATCCTTAAATTTCCCGGTCAAATTGACACGCATCGCACGCTGACCATCAAAGTTTTCGACATCTTGATCGACAAGATCGCGGTCGATATCTTTAGAGAAAGCATCGTAAACAAAGCGTCCACCAAAACCAAATGAGATTTTGTCGCGAACTCCAAAGCGTAGTCCTTCGTTCCAAAAAATATAATCGTCTGCAAAACCAACGACTGGATCGTAACTAGTGTGTTGGTTTTCTTGTGCCATACTAAAAGGCACAACCAACAGGAGTCCTATAATTGTCCAAATATTCACCGGGCGTATCATCAAAAATATTTCCTAAACCTAAGTTGTTTAACTTATTGAAGTGCTATATCTATTGACAAAATTACTTATATAGAAATATTGAAATATAAATGTACTTATGTGATTTATTTTATGAGTTTTTTATTGAGATTGGATACGCTCAATTTGTGATAGATTGCACTACTACCAAGAAAAAATCTGTAATTGTTTCTGAAGAAACATTGAGTTATTTGTGCAAAAGTAAAGGATGTAAAGGTCTTTATATTCTGAGTTTAACACTTGCAGAATATTTAATATGTTAAACATATATATATATATCAAATATGATTGCTAGTATGGAATAAAAAAAACATTTTTTATAATTTTTTTATGGAAGAATGTCGTAACTCTAGGACCTGTCATCATTCAGTACAGATAAAAATATAACGGATTCATTTAATGATACGTCAGTAGTATTGGGCGTGAGAACTGGGATGAAAAATAAGCAATGACACATCGCAAAGCGTTTTTACTACTTTTCCGAGGATGTATACTTCAACAACCATTTTTTGACTTTAGGCAAATCACCTAATTTTTTGTACAGATTGGCAATGCGCAAAATGATTTTTTTGTCGTCTGGGGATAGGTTATGTGATGTTTGTAAATCTTTTATTGCGTTTTGGGTTTGGTTTAATTGTGCGTATATTTCTGCGCGAGCATTGTAATAGCTCGGTTTTTTTTCTAACGATAAAAGAGCGTTACAATCCGCGAGGGCTTTGTGGTATTGTTGTTGTTTGCGATATAGACTTTGTCTTTGATAGTAACACTTGTGAGGAGAATAACCCAGTTCTAAAGCGCGCGTTATACTGCCGATGGCTTCGGTATACAGCTGTTGCTGTTTTAGTAAACGAGTATGTAAATACCATGTTTGGGGTATGGTAACGTTGTAATCCAACGAAGTTTTAATGTCTTTTTGCGCAGCTTTAAAGTTATTGGTGGCATAAAAATATTCTGTCCTAGCACAGAGTATGAAAGGGTTATGTGGTTCATAGTGTAGCGCTTTTTTGTAGCATTTTAGAGCTTCGTCATGTCGTGACATAATGTGAAGAATTTTTGCCTTGATTTCGTATAAGAAAACAAAAGAGCGACAGACTCGGATTCCTTGATTCACCATTTTCAGAATTTGTCGTAGCTTTTGGGGATTTGCTTTGACGTGACGAAGTTGGAGTACGGCGTTGCTATAATATTCGATTTCGCGTTGTGGAGATTTAAACGTCGCTAATGAGTCTTTTTTTGCAAAAAGGGGAGATATTCGAGTTGCTAAGTGACACAAAAAATGTAAGAACTCGATATCCTCTGTTTGCGATGAGGAATCTATGGCTTTTTTGGCGATAGCAATGACTTTGACTATTGTTTGTTGGCGTTTATCTGCTTGCCGTTGAGACAAAGCATAGTTGAGTAAAAATTTGACATGAATGACGCTGGGAAGATTTACGCGTTCTTCTATAGGAAAATTCTCATCGCGTTTTTGTACGATGGGGTAACGATTCAGGCGTTGCGCGACAGTGTTTGTGGGACAAATTTTTTTGGCTGTTGGTTGTGAGAAGATCCGTTTTTTGTCACTGTGCATGTTGAATCCCAAAAGGCACAAAAATAGTATCCACGGAACGTAGTTGGATATATGCGTCTTGCGATGGACAAATTTGTCTAAATCTCGTGCCAAAGTTCTTGCACTCTGGTAGCGGCGTTTTTTGTTTTTCGCCAGACACTTCATGCATATTTTTTCAAGAAAATGTGGTATTGACTTGTTGATACTACGTGGTCGCGGTGGAATTTCTTTCTCGATGCGTTGTACGTTTGTAAGCGTTACATCCGCAAAAGGATTGCGTTTTGTGAGAAGTTCATACAGGATGATACCAATGGCATATATATCTGTACGTTGGTCTACTTGTGGGTTTTGTTGCAGTTGTTCAGGAGCCATGTACGGTAGTACGTCGCGAATGATCTCACTACTTGTTGTTTCATCTAGGTACTTTGCTTGGCCAAAATCAGTTATTTTTGGTATGCCGCTGTGAACAATGATGTTTGTTGGTTTGAGATCGCGATGAATAATACTTTCGCGATGCGCATGGTAAAGCGCATCTGCAATTTGTTGAATGGTATTTGCTATCCATTTTATGGATAAATTTGGCTGCTCTTTGCAGTATTTTCTTAGGTTTTGCCCTGCAATATGCTCCATGACAATGTAGTTAGAGCCATAGTCAAATACTGTAACGATGTTGTGGTGTTTTAGTTGAGCAATTGCCTGGGCTTCTTTTGCCGAAAGGTTATTTTGCGCGAGAATTTTGAGTGTGACAAGGCGCTGAAGTTTTATGTCATAAGCACTGTATATTTTTGTTGTGTCGCTTTGCTCAAGAAGTTGGTTGATTTCATAGCGGTTGTCGATAAGTTGTTGTTTTTGCATAATGTAACTGTGCGATTTTCGCTAAAAAATGTTTTCTCTTTTACTCAGTTCTCTGGAATTATAAAACATTACTTTGTGATGATGTTATTGTTCAAGATATAATTGCTGATAATTTCTGCAATTCTTTTGGCTCCATACTCATTAAAGTGGTATTGGTCATAGTAGCACTCAAATTCACTGGATAGTTGAGCGTATAAATTAATATAGTGTACTTGTTTTTGTGTGGCAATTTTTTCGATTTCTCGCGCAAAAGCCCCTGCAATTTCATGATATAAACGTGGGGTGGGGACAAACACCGCTTTTTTACTCCTGAGAATATAGCGATCAATGTATTTTTCTTCCAGATTTTCTTTATACATGACGGGCTGACTTAATAAAATTACCTGGATGTTGTTTTGCTGACAAATCTTTATAAATTCGATGGTCGTTTCTCGGAATTCTTTGATATACAGCGATAAAACTTGTTGATGAAAATCACTTAATTGATTTGATTTTTTTGCTTTTTGGTATCGCATTCTTTGTTCGTAAATTGATTTCCAACTGCGTGTTTTTTGTGTAATGCCAAACTCACTTTTGATGTCGGTTATAATTCGTTTGCCTAAATCTTTCCAAGCTTGGTATAGTAAAGTTTCGCGAAGTCTTGGGGGAAAAGTCTTTGGGAAAACCACACTATTGGCAAAAGCTTTTGATTTGTCTTCCTCGGTTAATTCGCGATAGCCTCTATCTAAACCGGCGATAAAACACGGTAAAAATATGGCCAGTTTGAAAGAAATACCTTTGTCCAATAAACTATTAAGGTGCATGACATTGTGATAAGGACGCAAGCCACTTTTTGCGGAGATATTTAGGGTAAATGGTTGTTGTTGTTGTTGGGTATTGATAACGTCCATGGTCAATTGCGACCAAGTTTCTTTGTCATCCAATAAAAGGCATTCGGTTGTACTGTTGCCAAAACTAATGGCAAAAAAATCTTTGTTGCTAGGGCTTTTTCCACGTAGTCCCAAATGATTTATTGTATAGTTGGAAACGTCCGATATTCCATAAAAAGTATTGCCGACATTTCTTGTTGATTTATGATTGGAGAGATGCACCATATTACCAGAAAAGTTTACAATTGCATGAAGATACAACAGCGCTTCCGCTACGATTAATAGTAGCGGGGTGACAATGACAAATGGCAATATTTTTTTTGTTTTTATTTTCATGACGATTTTCTAAAATTGAAAATAGATAAATTGTTCTGCGCCAGGTGCTGCCAGGAACAATATACAAAATATAAGATAGAAATAAATACAATATTGTGTGACGATACTATAACTGCTAAAGGCGATTTCATTATTGTTACGCAGTTTATCGTATTGTTCACCAATGACAAAAAACGAGAAAAATACCAAACCTAAAAATTTTGTAATAATGTCAATGCTCGGTATCTCTAAAATCGTCAATCCCCATAGCATTTCCAATATTTGTTGACCACTTTGTGCTCGGAAAATTAACCACCCAAGGGCCGTGAATTGGAAAGTCACAAAACACATTACCACGAATGATAACACACTCGTGTATTTTTTGCGCCGGCTGCGGAAAAACATCAGTAAACTTCCTTGGTAGATTCCCCACCATACAAAGTTCCAGGCTGCCCCATGCCAAAGACCTCCCAAGACCATTGTCGTGAATAAATTTATCTTCGTACGTATCTCGCTAACGCGGTTTCCGCCCAGCGGAATGTAGAGATAATCGCGTAGCCACGACGAGAGAGATATATGCCAATGAGTCCAAAAGTCTGCTGGGTTGGTTACAAAATAAGGTGAAGCAAAATTTATCATCAGTTCTATGCCAAGAAGTTTACTAATTCCCCGTGCAATATCGGAATAACCAGAAAAATCTCCATATATTTGGAAAGCAAAAGCATAGCAGCCCAAAAGGACATACCAGAAACTGAGTGCGGAAGGTTCCATCGAAAAGATTTGATTTACCAAAACGGCGATATTATCGGCGACATATACCTTTTTGAAATACCCCCATACTATTAGACATAAACCACTTTTTATTTGACTGCGACTGATTTTGCGCACACTTTCAATTTGCGGAATTAATCGTGCTGCACGTTCAATCGGTCCGGCGACTAACTGTGGAAAGTATGCGACAAACACTGCAAAATTTAAGAAACTTCTCGTTGGTTGTAGTTTGCCTCGATAAATATCGATGGCATAGCTCATCGTTTGAAAGGTGTAAAATGAGATTCCAACAGGTAATACTATTTCTAAGCGTAGGAAAGCAGGATGAACATCAAATGTTTGTAGGAGTTGCTGTAAACTATCTACAAAGAAATTGAAATACTTGAAAAAACCTAGAATTCCCAGGTTACAACAAACACTAAGTAATAGCCATTTTTTCTTTGCCTTTTTAGAATCAGCATCGGCAATATGCTGGCCACAAAAAAAATCGATGATCGTGGAAATAAGGATTAGTGATAAGAACCGATAGTCCCAGAAACCATAAAAAATATAACTACTGATTAGCAAGAGGATATTTTGCTTTTTATGAGATACAGTTCTGTATATCGTGTAAACAATGAGAAAGAAAACGATGAAAATATTTGAATTAAATAACATAGGGAATCTTATCTGAAGTGGTTTTGCTTTGGGTAATATTCGTGTTTATAGAAGAAGCCAATCTTAACATACAACAATTTGTGTAACGACAAAACATGACGATTTTTTTAATTCGTTATGCTGTGGTTGCTATAAACAGACGGTTTTACACCGTCTGTTTACTTAATCTAATTTTTTGAGAAATTCTCGTGCTTTGATGCGTCTCTTGTCGGTGTTAGCAGACATGCTTAAAAATTTGCGAAAGTGTGCGGTGATTTCTAGTATTTCTTCTGGAAAATCGTTCTTAAATTCGCGAATATCTGCACCATCTATTTTGGCAAGCAGTAGATCTTTTTTGTGTGTGGCATATTCGTAGTGAATATGTGCAATCACACGATTGGCTTGCTTTTTAAATTTACGGTTTCTATTTTTTAAACCCGCTTGCTTGCATAATTCTAAAGCCTGTGTGTAGTTTTGTTGTGCTATGAGTAAATCTACTTTCTCTTTGAGGTTTTCGACTTCTTGACTTAGGCGGTCTTTTTCTTTTTTGGGTTTATTGTTTGTATTGGCTTTACCATCTTTATCGTCTTTATTTTTGAGCTTGCTGTCAAGCCATGATAATCTGTCAGGTAGTAACTTTGCTACTTCGCCCCTTTTCTTGCGCAGTTGTGTCCATTTACCGTTACCGGCAAGTGAGAGAATTTCCATTTCTAGATTTTTCTTCATTGCGTCTAAGCGTTGCTGTGCTTGTTGCCCTGCTGGCGAATTCTTGTGAATTTCCGCAAGAGTACTATAGTTAACATACGCTTTTAGCAAATTCCCTTTTGTCTCTAGCGAACGTGCTTCTTTGTATAACTTTTCAGCATTGCTACTAGTAGGTACTTCTTCTTTGAAAAAAACTTCGTATACGTAAAGCGCAAATGTCGCCACGGGAATGAGGATAAATACACCCCACACGAGAAAAGGGTTATTCATTGCATTTTTTTCTTCGCTCATAGCGCGACTCCCTGTTATGAAATAGTTGGTGTTTTAGCGTACTGTTGCTCCAGGGCAAACTTTTTTGCCGGGATGCAAGGTGATCGCTTGCCCATCAATGTCCGCACACAGTACCATGCCTTCGCTTACTAGGCCTCTGATTTTTGCGGGTTCTAAATTGACAAGTACAGGAACCGTTTTTCCTATGAGTTCTTCCGGGGTATAATGTTCTGCTAGACCTGCTATTATCTGTCGTACTTCATGTCCAATGTCTACTTTTAAATGAAGTAGCTTTTTGGTTTTTGCCACCTTTTCCGCTTCTAAAACTTTGCCCATGCGAATGTCTAGAGCCGAAAATTGATCATAAGAAATTTTGTCTTCCTTGAGAGGAACTAGTTCAACTTTAGGCTGTTCTTGTTCCGTTTGCGAAGCGTTGCGTAAATTTTCTTCCATTTGCTGAATTACCTTATCTTCTATTTTGCTAAAAACACCTTGTGGTTTGTGAATTTTTTGTCCTGCTGGTAAGTCTTTTTGCAGTTCATCCCAAGAAGAGATACCATTTTCATATCCCAGTTGTTTCCATAGTTTATCACAAGATTCAGGGATGACTGGAGTGAGCAACAATACTATTTTGTGAACGAGTTGTGCCGTTACATAAAGGGTATTGCCACAAACTTTGCGGTCACTTTTCGCTGTTTTCCATGGAGCTTTTTCGTCAAAGTATTGATTTCCGACTCTACCTAAATTGACAACTTCCGCTACGGCTTGTCGTACTTCAAAGTTGTCGTAAGATTTGGTCACCTTGGCAACACTGTGTTGTATTTTTTCAAGCACTTCGTTGTCGCGTGCGTCTAGGTCTTCTGGTGTGGGAATCACACCTTCGAAATTGCTGCCAATAAATTTAAGAACGCGATTTGCCAAATTGCCTAAAACACCTAGTAGCTCGTTGTTGCATCGTGCTTGTAGGTCTTTCCAAGTAAAAGTAAAGTCACTTTTTTCGGGAGCGTTAAGGGCTAAATAATAGCGCAGATAATCGGCCGCAAAATGTTTGCAATAATCGTTAACCCACACAACATTTCCCTTTGAAGTAGAGGCTTTCGCTCCTTCTTCTCCATCGATACCGATATTGAGATACTCGTTTGCGGGTATGTGCCATGGCAATTGATAATCTTTTTTCTGTCCAATTAGCATTGCGGGCCAAATAATCGAGTGGAAAGGGATGTTATCTTTTCCGATAAAGTGGACTATTTTGGCGTCGGGATTTTGCCAATATTCTTTCCATTTGTCTTTATCACCCTGTTTTTCTGCCCATTCTATGGTCGACGAGATGTAACCAATTGGAGCGTCGAACCATACATATAACACTTTACCCGCAGCATCATTTAAAGGCACGGGAACTCCCCAGTGTAGGTCTCTAGTAATGGCTCGTTCGCGCAAACCATCCTTAAACCATCCCTTGACAAAGTTAACGACGTTTTCTTTCCAATAGTCCTTGGAGTCAATCCATTCTTCTAGTTTTGCTTGTAAAACGTCGAGTTTTAGATACCAATGTTTTGTCGGGACTTTACTGAGAGTTCCGTTTGAGCATAATTTGCATTTTGGACTACCCAATTCCATCACCGTGTATTGAGCATTGCATACCGAACATTCGTCGCCGCGGGCTTCGTCGTTTCCACATTTAGGACAAGTACCTTCCACATAGCGATCTGCGAGAAAACGATCGCACTCTTTACAATGTAGTTGGTCGTCAATTTTTGAAGAAATGTAGTCGTTTTTCTTTAATTCGGTAAAAAATTCTCGCGCTAAAGCCGCGTGGTGTTTATTGTGTAAGTTACTGGTTCCCGAAAAGTTATCAAACTGGATATTGAGGTTTTTAAATCCTTCTTTGATTTCTTGGTGGTATCTCTTTACGATAACTCTTGGACTTACATCTTCTTTTTCTGCGGTAATAGTAATGGGAACTCCATATTCGTCTGTTCCGCAAATGTAAATAGCGTCGTCACCGCTTAGTTTACGAACGCGAGTGTATATATCGGCAGGTAAATAGGCTCCTGCAATATGCCCGATATGCAAAGGACCGTTTGCATATGGCAGTCCCGATGTAATTGTGTATTTACAGCTCATAGTAAACTTTCTTGTCTCAAATTTGTAAACGCAAAATATTTTGTATAATTATCCTCTAACTATACCCCACTTTTTGCGTTTTTCCCATAAAGTTTTTCTACTAAATCCCAAAATTTTAGCCAACTGGCTGTCATTGTATTTACTTTGATTTTTTATGACAAATTGTTTGGCATACTCATCTATTGATAGTTCTTGACTGAATAAACCTTCTAATTTTTGTGAACGATTTTCTGTTAAACTTTCAAAATGTTGCGCCGCGAGTTTTTTGTCATCGTGAATACTCAAAGCATTGTACAAAACGTTTTTTAGTTCGCGTATGTTCCCAGGCCAGTGATAATCCAAAAGAACGTCCATTCCTGAATTGTTGACGCTGCGTACAGCACTTTGATTTTCCTCAGCAAACATTTTTAGGAAATGCTCTGCCAGTAGGGGAATATCTTCTTTGCGATCGCGTAATGGTGGCAGGTCGATTTGCACAACTTTTAAACGAAAGAACAGATCTCCACGGAATTCTTGTTTGTCGACCAATTCTTGTAAGATTTTATTCGATGCAGAAATAATGCGCACATCGACTTGAATTTCGTCTTTACCACCTATGCGCCTTACACGGTTGTTTTCTAAAACACGCAGTAATTTGACTTGCATGTTGGCACTCATGTCACCCACTTCATCGAGAAATAAGCTTCCTTTATCTGCTAGTTCAAATAGCCCTTTTTTGTCAGAATACGCATTCGTATACGCGCCTTTTTCGTGACCGAACAACTCATTTTCTAGTAGTGAATCTGAAATCGCGGCACAGTTTTCCGACATGAAGTTTTCTTTGTTACGTGGACTGTTGTAGTGAATTGCACGAGCAACCAGTTCTTTACCGGTACCACTCTCTCCTTGAATCAAAACCGGAATATTTTTACTACTAACTTTGTCGATAATGTTAAACAAATCTTGAATTTTCTGACTTTTACCGATGATATTGCGATAACTGTATCTTGAAGCCAGTTCTTGTTTATTGCGATGTAGTATGAGTTTTACGTCGCTAAGTTCTTCTTCTTGGCGCCTAACTTTCTTGGAGAGATTGGTGTTGGCCTTTCCAAGTTGTTTGTTGAATGCCTCTATTTTTTTCTGCTTTTCTACGTTTTCCTGTATAAGTCTAGCGTTTTCAATTGCCAGGGCTGCTTGGATCGCAAAAGCACTTAGGAGATTTTTTTCTTTTTCGGAGAAAACGGATGTTTCAAAACGGTTGTCGATGTACACAGCACCTAAGATTTTTTCATGGCTTGCAAGAGGAACGGCAAGTATCGAATATAAGTTTAGTTCTGCAACGCTGCGATAGCCGTTAAAACGTTCGTCTTCCATCGCATTTTCCGATAAGATGGGTAAGCCTGTTTTTATCACCTGTTCGGTGATCGAGTGACTAACTTCAAATTGTGGATTTTTAATGTACTCTTTTTCGAAATTTCTCGCGACTTCAAATGCTTTTTCTGTATCACAAAGAATGATAAACCCTCGTTCTGCTTTTGTGAGCTCAATGGCGGTGTCCATGATAAAGTCAAGGAGTTGTTTTAAATCGCGTTCGCGTAGTAGTTTTTTATTGATATCTAACAATTTTTTTAAGTTAGAATTTTCTACGCGTAGTGCGTTTAAGTGATCGTTGCCCATGGACTCTTCGTAAGAAGAAATAACATCTGAGTATTGCAACTCGTCTACTTCTATCGGGAGTTCTGTCGTGAGTATCGATAGCATTTTTTCTAACGATTTTGCGGTGGATGTGCTGTAAAAACTTTCAATTTTTTCTTGTGGTAAACCACTCAAACAAAAATCGACTGTTTTCTTGGCCGCTTGGTATTTTTGTACAGCTCCCTGAATATCTCCTTGGGCGCGAAGAGTGTTTCCATATTCATAGAATGTTTTCCATTGGTATTCGTTGAACTTTAAGCTCTCACAAGTTTTTAATGTTCTATCAAGTAGTAGAATGACCGTTTCTGGATTTTGTTCGCGGTAAACTTTGATTTTGGCTAAATCAACAGAAACTTGTAAGCGCGGCCATTTTAATTTTTCTGCAATTTTTTCGGCCTCAGGAAGGTATCCTTCCGCTTCTTGGATGTCATTGTGCTCAACAAGATTTTCAATGAGTTGACATTTGGCAAAGCATACACAGGCTTCGTCATTGACCTCTTGGAATATTTTAATCGCTTTATCAATGTATATTTCCGCTTCTTCATGATGCTTGGCTGCGAAGAGAATGCTACTTTTGATTGCATAATATTTCGCAATGAGAATATCTAAATGATTATCTGTGGCGATGCTAAATGCACGGTCGAGTAGAAAGTCTGCTTTGTCGTAATCGCCGATGGCGACGTTGAGTTCACTAAGACCAAGTAGGCATTGTGCTTCCTGGTAGGGGTTTTTTACTTGTTCCCATAAACCTAGGCTGTGTTGATAACTTTCTAAAGCTTGTGCGTATTTGCTTTCGATTTTTTTTCGCTCTCCGAGGAGTCTTGAAAGAAAAGCCAAGCTGGATGTGTGATTTAGGTTTTGCGATATTTCTTTACCGCGCGAAATGAAGTTGTCAATGTAGGGAGTTTGTTCCCATAGTTCGCGAAAGCCGAGGATTTTTCCATAAAATTCGACAATGACTTGTTTGTTCGCCATGTGTGCAAAGTTGTCAACGATGGCATATAACGATTTTTGAATATTATCAATGGCTCTTTTGGCATCTTTTTTCGCCAAAAATATACGCGCTTGCACAAAATGATACAGCGGTTCATCTAAGCTTTTTTCCATCAGGTATTTTTTTGATTTTTGATGAAATTCTTGTGCAGACTCAAGTTCATTCTCTTCGCACAGTAATTCTGCTAAACGCAAGAAAACAAAAGCTGAAGGAGTGTCATCGGCAATTTCATAATAGATTTGCCGTGCGTCTTTTATATTGCGAAGATGGTATAGCACTTCTGCGACCCACACACGCTCCGTCTCAAAATGACGTAAAATAGTGACATATTCATTGAGTTTTTGTTGGTGATACTTGGTAAGACCAAGTGATACAACGTAGTAGCAACATTGTTGTATGTACTCAATCCATTTATTTTCACTGAAGTTTTCGCGAGGAAGGTTTGCGAGTAAAAAGTAAAATTCTGGATCTTGCATTGTTTCTATGGATTTCGCTAACTTCAATTCGATGTCGTTTTTTTCTTGTACATGATTTTGTAGGTACTGCGCCGTAGAAGTGCTGTAGAGGTCTATGGAGAAATTTGCAGAGACGCGAATAATCGAGTAAAAGGATAGATAATATAGTGCCGAAATAACTTCCTCACCGCTGGCTTCTGAAACTTGAAATAGCGTTTCGAGAGGTATGGGGTGTTTGGCCACTGAAATAATATTGAGTATTTTCTCACAGAGCGGTGGAAGGGTTTCGGTGTGTTGTAATATGGCATTTTCCAATGTTTGTGGCAGATGGATATTTTCAATGTCAATACACCACTCTCCCTCTTCCATATACAAAGTTCCTTTTTTGAGCATGCTGCGGAAAGTTTCGTATATATAGAGTTTGTTGCCCTGGCAAACTTTGTAAAGTCGTGCTGCAAATTGTTGTGGGATATAATCCATGCGTAAAATGGCAGAGATACACTGCCCTGTTTCTTCCAGTGAAAAAGGACTTAGCCCTAAGTGAACTAAATATTGCTTTAAGTCATCGTCGTATATTTGCTCTTCGAAAAAGTTTTGTAGTGGATGGTTTTTTTGCGGTTGTTGGTAAGTAATGACCATAAACAAACGTGGAAAATTTTGGCGGTTTTCCAGCTCATTTTTTGTTTTGTTCCATAGGTATTTAATAATATCTACTGTTGCTGAATCTGCAAGATGAAAGTCGTCAATTAAAAGAACTAAAGGGGTTTTGCGCGAATAGTCAATGATGGTTTGTGCTATTCTTTCCTTGGTTTGTAAGTTCAACTCTTGCTGGGTGGTATTTACATGTAGTGGTATGTTTTGCTTGTCAAACTCTGGAAATAAAAAGTTGTCTTTGGCAATGGGGCGCAAAATGTGATTGAAGATAGTGATGGCGTTGTTTGCTCGTTCCCTTTTTAGAGGAACGTAATTGCATTGTATGCGAAAAGATGCTGCTAGGCTAGCCACCTGTGAAAGAAACTGACTTTTTCCTTGTCCATGCTCTCCTTCTACCAAAAACGCCAAAGTTTGGTGAGGTTTTTTTGATTGCTTACACACGCGCGACAAAATGGAGTTGATATTTTCATAAATGGCTTGTTCGCCGATAAAGCACGTTTTCAGGTAGCTTAAGTTTTGGGACGTTGGTAATGGATGTCCCGAAAATTCTTCGATGTAATTGATGAGTTCGCCAAGAGTAATTCTATTTTGTGGTAAAATTTCTGTACTTTCACGGATAATCTTTGCCAAGAAGTTATCCATCTCTGCGAGAAATTTTTCTTGTGGTAAGTTTTGATTACGCAAAGTACTACTCATTATTTTGTACAATGTCATTCCTACCGAGTAAACATCACAAGATGAATCATGCTCAAATCCGTATTTTAATTCGGGGGCGACATAACATGAATCATTTAAGAAACTGTGCCCAAAAGGAATCAGGCCTACATCTAAAAGTGAAACGTCATCATTTTCGTCTATCAATATGTTGTAGGGCGAAATATTATAATGAAATACTCTTTTTCCATGAAGAACAGGAAGGATCGCAAGAACTTTTCCGATGTAGACAACTAGTTTTTCCATTTCGGAGTTGTCATTGGCCAGGAGGCGTTGGTTGCCTCTTATGGGGGTTGCAAAGTAGCAACAATGAGTGTCCTCATAACTTGAAGACGAGTTTTTCATTAGTGTATGTCCGAAGTCACTTGCAATTTCCACTCCTGGACATGTGAGTTTTTGTAACCATGCGTAGTAGTTGCGGTAAAAAACAAGTATTTGCTTCCAAAGGTTTGCAGGGATATTGGGAAAAAGTAACAATCTTAAATACATATTGGCAGATTTTAGATTGTCATAGGTTAAGTAGAGCAATGAATTTTCAGATTTGTATAAAGTTTCTTTAACTTCGTATCTGTTATTTATAATTAAAGGCTGCATAGTTAACCACTCAAACTTGTTTTACCGATAAATTTTAGTTGTGTTATAACGAACCAAACTACAAACCTAAAAAATATACACCTGTGTCATTCCTGCAAAAGCAGGAATCTACGATATGAAGACGACTTGTAATCGTCTGGATCCCTGATCAAGTCAGGGATGACACCATTAGAATAATTGATGAAAGTTTTTAGAAGTGCACTTTTTTTAAATCGTATAGTATCTGTGCGACAGTTTGGTAACGAGATTCTTTGTCTTTTGCGAGGGCTTTGAGACAAATATCTTGTAACTTTTGTGGAACATCGTTTCTGTATACGGATAGCAAAGCGGGTTTTTTTGCCAAAATTTGATACATAAAGTGAAAGGAATATACACCCTTTTCAATAAAAGGAGGTCTACCTACCAACAAGTAATGCAGAATGCACCCTAGTGAGTATATATCACTTCGCTCATCAATAAAATTAACAAGGCCTTGGGCTTGTTCCGGCGCCATGTACTGCAATGTACCCATTACCATACCCGTGTGCGAAATCTTTTTGTTTTTTACTTTTGTTTTTGCTAAACCAAAATCCATGATACATGGGTCATTCTGTGGGCGAATCATGATATTATCTGGCTTTAAATCGCGATGAATAACCCCACAACGGTGAGCATAGTGCATTGCTTCACAAATTTTACCAAAAATGTGCATCACTTTTTGGTAGCAACGATTGGTTTTTACAAAATCTTTTAGTGATATACCTTCAACGAGTTCCATGGAAAAATAAGGTTGCCCACTTTCGTGGCCTATATCGTAAACTTGTACGATATAGGGATGTTTTAATATTGCTGTTGTTTTGGCTTCGCGCAAGAAACGTTCTGTACTTTCTTGCGAAGCTTTGTCCGCAGAGATAATGAGTTTTAGGGCGATTTCTTTGTTGAGTCGTGTGTCATAAACCTTGTACACGGCACCCATACCACCACTTCCCAGCTTTGCAATCACTCGGTAATTTCCAAAGTGACTGCCAGGCTCGAGAGAAGATATTACTTCTACGCATTCTAAATTTGATGTAGACAATTCATCCGACATATTCCAAAAGGAAAACATTTCCGAAGGATCGTCACATTCATCGTGCAATATTATTCCTCGCTTTTATCTTCGTCTTTGTTTTCATTTTCATTTTCTTCTGCCTCACTTACAATGCGGCGCATCATAGGAAAGGCAATCACATCGCGGATCGATGGTTGATCGGTTAATAAAATAACTAGGCGATCTATACCCAATCCAACACCTCCGGTCGGTGGCATTCCCATGGCAATGGCGTTGATAAAGTCCATATCGATGGGATGGTGAACAGTTCCTTCTTGCTCCATGCTGAGTTCATCAAATTTGCGTTGTTCTTTAAATCGCGCATATTGTTCGACAGGGTCGGTTAACTCGGAGTAGGCATTACCTATTTCCATACCGACAACAAATGGTTCGAAACGTTCGACAAGTTTTTCGTTACCACGTTTTACTTTGGTAAGCGGCGAAATTTCGATGGGATGATCCATAATGAACGTGGGCTGTATTAGCTTTTCTTCGCATAACTCTTCAAACAGAAAGTTAACACCGTGTCCCCAAGAAAATTCTTTTTTCATTTTGCCGTCTTTGTCGAGCTCTTTGACCTTTGCGCGAAGTTCGTCTTCGCTCATGTTTTCTACATCAATATCGCCAAATTTTTTAATAGCTTCGATCATCGTGAAGCGATCCCACGGAGGTGAGAAATCAATTTCCGTGTCTTGATAGGTTATTTTCATGTCACCTGTCACTTTTTGCACCACGGTGGAGACCAACGTTTCAAATTGATCCATTTGGTAGTTGTAGTCGGTGAGCGCTTCATACCATTCCATCATTGTGAACTCAGGGTTGTGAGAACGATCAATCCCTTCGTTGCGAAAATTTTGGCAAATAGTAAAGACTTTAGGAAAACCACCGGCAATAAATTTCTTCAATGGCAACTCGGGAGATATACGTAAGTATGCCTCTTGATTGGACAGCGCATGGATATTTGTTTCGAATGGCTTTGCCGCAGCTCCACCGTAAAGAGTTTCAATTGTCGGGGTGGTAACTTCTAAGAACTCCCGTTCTTCCATAAAAGTGCGTATGGCAGAAATAATGCGTGAACGCGTTACCATTGTTTCGCGCGCTTTTTTGTCGGTAATCCAACGAATATAAGGCTGGCGATATAATATTTCCGCATCAGAAAGTTGATAAAAAGACTCTTCTCCTTTTGATTTGGCAATAGGTACGGGGACGACCGCTTTGGATAACACGGACATTTCTTCACCGTTGACGCTCAACTCTCCCATTTTAGTTACAAATAGCTTTCCGGTCACTCCAAGCCAGTCACCGATATTTAATTGCAAAAGTGCCTGCCAATTTTCGTCACCAAGATTTTTTTGTTTCATGTACAACTGTATGCGATTGTCAAAGTCTTCTAAGTCGATAAAAAATACTTTTTTGCCTTGGCGGCGCAATGCAGTAATTCTTCCTGCAACGGACACGTTTTGTTCCATTAATTCTTCTTGTTTTTCGCGGATTTCGTTCAACTTATGGGATGTTTTGAAATCGTAAGGATAAGGAGTTACGCCCATGTCGAGTAGTGCTTGTCTTTTTTCTAGTAACTCCTCATTAAACGGTGTTTCCACTTTGTATCCTTTCTTACTTTTTTGCTTTTCTATATTGGTGTTGTATTGGGTTCTATTATGGTTTTGTTTTCAGACTAGTTGATCATGATTTAGTTTTGCTAGGAGAACTAATCCCTAAAGTTAGCTTGAATTCTAATACAAAACTACCTCATGTGTCACTTCTGCAAAAGCAGAACAACACTCTGAGGTAGTTGTTAGTGCCCCATTGTAAAGGTGATTTCCAAGTTTTCCAAAATAGTTTACTTTACGCTATTCTGAAATAACTCGTTAATACTTGGCATTATATTGTTGAGTTTATCTTGCGCGACTTTAGCCCATTTATTATCTGGATCAATGCGTAGTATATGATCACAAGAAGTGAGCGCATCGCCAAAGTTACTACGCTTAACATTTTTTTGTACATGTTTCTTGTATGCAGCAATGGCTTCTTTGTTTTTTCCGAGCTTTTCATATACTTTGCCCAACTCAAAGTAACAAATGATATTCGAATTGCGGTCAAGAGACAGAACTTTGCGAAAAGCTTTTACCGCTTGCCACAATTTATCGGCTCCCATACTCAAATAGCCTGTTAACATTAATTCATCCATCGCTTCGAGTAGGTCTTTTTCTTTCTCTAGTATTTCTGCTTTTTTAAGCCGTGTCGCATAGTTAGACGGTTCGTAAGAAAGTAGACGATCAAAAGCTTTTAATGCTTGCGAGATATTATTGTTCTTTGCCGCCGTTGTTCCAAGATTAAATAATTCTTGAACGGCCTCTCTCTCTCGTTTTACCTTCAAGTATGACTCTGCTAAACGCAAACGATTCTCAAAATCTAACGGTTTTAGCGCTGTTAGGTCTTTGAGGGCTTCGATGACCAAATTGAGTTCGGTATTGTCATTGGCCTTGGCCAATAGTTCTTCTAAGTTTTGAATTGCCAAGTCGTTTTTATTTTGCTTTATGTATGCCTTGGCCAACCATTCTCTGGCGATGAGATTACTTGGGTCAATTTCAATAATTTTGCAACTAACTTTTACGAGTAGTTCAATGGATTTTTGATCTATTTTGTCGTTTGTGGAAATTTTATGACCAATTGCTAAGTAATAATCCATTGCTTCTTGGTGTTTTCCCACTTCGTGATAGATTTCCGCCACTTCTTTGCGTGCTTCTAAATTGTCTTGGTCCATGGAGATGATTTTTTCATATGCTCCAATGGAAGCTTCGCGATTTTCCGAATCACTTACTTTGTCTGCCAGAGATCGATATGTATCAATGGCATTTTGTCTTTCACCCTCTTCACGGTACAAGTTTCCAAGAAGATCAAGGCCACTCAAATTATCAGGTACACGTGCGATGGACTCTCTTAGCAGTACAATTGCGCGGCGTCGATCCCCGCGTAGCGCTAGCCACCTAGAGTAATTCGTTGTGGTTTCACTATAATTTTCCAGACGACTCATTTTGGGAAGAAGTGTTATTAAGCGCTCCTGTGCGTCAAAATTGTCAGGTGTCAAATGGGTGACCATTTCGAACGAGTTAGCGGCTTTGTGGTATACCTTTGAGTCAAGGTAGTGATAACCAAGTTCCAAATATTGTTTTGCTGCTTTGTCTTTCATTCCCATCGCTTCGTAAGAACGTGCCAGCCACAGGGTTATTTCTGCGCTCTTTTCGCCAAGTTCTTCGGCACGCTCATATAGTTTTATTGCTTTGTATTTGTTTTCGCGGAAAATATCTAATTTTGCCATACGTGCTAAATCAGGTCCGGTGCGAAAAGCGATGTTGCCTTGTTGTAGTAGGTTGGCAATAGCTTTCATCGCGACAAAGGGACTTAAACGAACTTGATCGAGAATTTCTTCTACATCGCGAAAACCATCTATTAAACTCAGTACAGCTGTTTCATCTTCTTCTAAGTCTTCTTTTGCTTCTTCTTTTGTTTCAGGAATATCGGCTTTAGAAGGGATAATTTCAAGAATGATTTTCCACTCGTCATAGCGTCTAGCTGCTTCCAGCAGAACCATACCGGTGTTCATTGCCATGTCGATATCCAAAATTTCCATGTCGAATAGCATGGCCTGAGGATCACCCTCTTCAAATTCACAGTGGCAATCTTCCCAAGTAAAGAGCTCGCAAATTTCTTCTAAAATTTGAAATTGACAGACTTCTATCACAAGTTGTTTGCCTTCCTCTGCTTCTTCTAGAAGCAAGGATGCCATTGATTTTCCTGTAGATTTTTGTTGTGCGCACATTTCCTGGTAGGATTCTTCGTCTAATCCAGGATGCCTCTTCAATCCCTCTGCTAGAATCGAAGGCTTTTGTGGGGAAGAAACCTGTTGAATGTCACCTTTGCGAAAATATACATACTTTTCACCTAAATCGCTTTGGACTTTTAAAGTACCGGTTTTCATGTCGTTTGATATACTTTGAAACAGGTTGGGAAGTCCAACTATATCTAAGCCGCTTTTTGAACTCATAATACACCCACACAAAAATAGAATGATGATATCGTTACCGAGAAACAAATGTTATAAAGTTTTCGTATACTGTTGATTAAGTAAATACATAACGAATATGAAAGTACATTGTGTTTGGACTCAAACACTTTTCATTTTATTCACTAAGTAGATATCTATACAGCTTACTAAACAATACAGATGATACAAAGTACTTATTGTAGCAATTGATAAACTTTGTGACAAGCCTTTTATTGACCGTTTAAATTCCAGTCATATGTTGTGTATTTTATCGACCAATTTTTATAGTTTTTGCTAATTTTTTCGCGAATATCTTTGGGGGCGAATTTGCAGACAAACATCAGTAAACGAACTTGTTGGGAAGCCTTTTTGTAGTCTTCACCAAACCACTGTAGTTTGGTTGCCAATTCATCGCGAACAAAATCACCGCGAAACCAGTCTAATATAGAACTTAGGTATACGGTATTTCCATCGATTTTGCAGTTTTCTTTGCGGCGAAAAAAGTTTTGCGTCATTTCTGTGAGTTGCGTATCGAGTATATTTCCTTCGTAGGCTCTATTGAGCAAGTGAGGACAACCGATACTTGCGCAGACGATGGCGAAGTGAATGCGCGGTTCAATAAATTCTTTACGCAAAATATCGTGTTCTAATTGATTGAGACTAACGGTTTTTTCACCGACTTCCCAACGGACAGCGTCCCAACGCTTGGCACTGGGAATGTCGCGAATTCCTTTTATCCCGGGAAAATATTCGAGAATAAGTTTGATGGTGAACGCATTGTAGGCGTTGATATAAGCTGCTAGGAGATGATCACGTGCTGTTTGAGTACGGCGGATCGTTTTGAAATACGCAAGTGTATCATCGAGGTTTTGTTGATTTTCTTTCCACTTGCTATAATTTACGGAACCGTTTTTTACATATTCCTGTAAGTCTTTATCCCACTTTGAGAAAGACAACGATTGACCTTTATTATCGTAAAGTTCACCCGCCTCTACCGCGGGTGGATAAAAAATAGTACGAATTAGTGAGCATCCGACAATGATGGCGACAATAATAACAATGATTAAAATAACATATGCTCGCTTCATGAAAATATTCCTATAAATTTTTTTACTAAACCTTTTAATCATACTTCGCGTCTTTTGATTAAATGCAACCCGGGGACAGAACCTTATGTGAACGCAAGCTGTATTGCGAAGGTTGGAAAGGTCAGAATGTTAGAAAAAATTGAAAATTTAGCCCTGTCTTTACAGAAGGGAAACATGGAAGTTTTTCCTGAAATAATGGATCACTATCATCCTATTATGTACAAAATTGTTTTTGCCATAACGCGCTCGCAAGATGATACCGAGGACATTATACAAGAAACGTTTGTCACTATGTTAGAGAAAATTGAACAGTGGCACGGAAAAAACTTTCACGCTTGGATTTTACGCATAGCCAAGAATTTATCTATTGATCACTTGCGTAAAAAGCAGGTTAAAAAACGACATCTGCCGCGTCAATACTCTTTTATGGAGAGTTTTTCTGACGAAAAAGATCGCGTAGTAGAGAAAGAGCAGATTGATATTTTGCATTCTATTATTGAGACCTTGCCGCCCAAGCAAAGAGAAGTTTTGTATCTCAAGCACTTTAAGAAAATGTCTATTCGCGAAATTGCAACAAAAACAAATTGTGCCGAAGGGACGATTAAAGCAACGCTATACCAAACATTACAAAAGTTGAAAAAAGAGTTTAAGCAACAAGGCTTAATGGAGTAGAAAGGTGTTTTGATGGAATGTTCAATATTTCAAAGGGAAATGGCGAGTTATCTCTATGATGAAATGCCTAAAGAGCAACGTGAAATTTGGCAAAGTCACATAGACAATTGTAGCAATTGTACGCGAGAGGTTCAAGAGTTACAACAAGTTCTCGATATTGTATCGCAAAGCTCAGAGGAACATTGGCGACCTAAGAAACGCAGGTTTGAAAGAATATTGTTGCGCGTTGTTCCCATTGCCGCCGTTTTACTGTTTTGTTTCGTGTTGGGATTTGTCTTAGGAAAATTGTATTTGCCTGAAAATCGCAAACAAGTTGTGAAAAAAACAAATATCAATGAAGTTCTGATGATTCTAGCTCAGAACCAAAAGTACCGAACTTCGTTGTCTCAGGGGCAACTAAAACTTATCCAGACTATGGAAAAAAAGTTAGTGCAAGATACGAAATTACAAACACAAATAAGCGATTTGCATCAATTAGAAGAATTGACATACACTGCGGATAAAAAATACGTATCTGAAGCGCAGCAAAAGTTTTTGGAGAAGTATCCAGAGAGTGTTTTAACAGCACCCATTCGCATATCTTTAGCGAAAAATTTACATGAAAATAAGCAGTACAGGAAGGCGCAAAAAATATATCGCGAAATTTTAGCCGATACTTTTCTTGATCCCAGCGAACGCGGAAAATATATGTGGCAACTATCACAATGTTATGAAAAAGATAGTGCGGCGTATTTTCGGATTTTACAACAACTCGAAAAAGAAGGTTCGTATGGGAGTTATTCGTGGAAATCATGTAAACAGCTAGCGGACCGCGATTTTAAACAACAACAGTTTTTAACCGCTTATGAGCGTTACAAAAAGTATCTACAACAAAGTATGTTAAACGACGAAGAGGTCAAGCAACGCATAAGTTGGATGAGACATCACGAACGCGACAATTATTATCCCTTAATGTTGTATGTTCGTGCACAGGAGCAACAAGAGTACTATGGATTGAAGGTGATTATTACCCAATATCCCGATTCACCACTTGCAAGCAATGCTTTTAAGATGTATTTGAAAAATCAGGAAACAACCGTACGCCGTATTCATAAACCTTTTCCCAAAAGTCGCGACGCTACTACGCTGGCGACCTACCTAGAGGAGGTTTCACAAAGTAACGAACAAGATGAAGTGGCAAAATTTGCCAAGTATTGGCAAGCGAAAATTTTAGAACAACAGTTACGCGATGTGCCACGCGCACTGCAAATTTATAAAGAAATTATGGAAAAAAGTAATAACTACCGCCTCCAAGAAATCGCTTACGAGAGAGTTCATCAAATATTGAATGCAGAAAGGAAGTAAACATGCTTCGAATTTATACCTTAATAATTTTGGCAACTGTGAGTCTATATGCACAAAATGAAATCGAAACATCTGAGATTAGTTTACAACAATTTATCGATCATGTGGCCAAGAAAACGGGAAGAACCATAATATATGACACTTCCGTAGTTGCGAAGAAACTCAACATTGCTAATCTAAAAGCCTCGACAAACGAAGAATTGATGAATGTTTTATACTCTGCATTAGAGTTTAACGGCTACATTGTCGAAAAAGTAGGTCAGGGAAATAGCGAAGTTTTAAAACTGAAAAGAAATATCCAAGGGCCGTGGACATCGACTTCGATTATATATTCGAAAAAAGAACTAGAGGCTGTTGCCAATACCGATAAGTTTATCACCATGGTCATCGATTTAAAATACATTTCCTCGCGAGAGGTTCAGACGACATTACGCTCTTTACGTATTGTAAACCCTCAAGGCGGAAACTTGGCCGGAATTGAAGGCTCAAATACACTTTTAGTGACCGACTACGCACCGAATGTAAAAAGAGTATACTCGGTAGTCGAAGGCATGGATCGCAAGAAAAATGTCGAACTCATGACCAAACAATTCGCGATTGAAAATAAAACAATACCGGTGAAATTGAACGAAAAAACCGACTACAACCTAGCGATTGAGGTGAACAAAAACGTTTCGGTAGTGGTGAAAGACGAAAACGATAACGTTTTGGTAAACGGTAATGGTTCACATACCAGATTGTGGCTTGGTTACCACATGAAGAATAGTATCAGCAAGAAATTTCAGGTGGAGTTAGAAGTGTTAAAAGAGGACATTGCTGAAATAAATGTGCAAATCCACGATGCTAAAAATTCCGATAACGCGGTGTGGAGTTTCTTCACCGTCCATGCTCTCGCCAAAGGAAAGAAAATTAAGTTCTCCCTCCTATTGTCCACAAAGTAACATCGTTTTGCGATTCACACGAATCGCAAAGCAATTTCTACTACAGCGTTTTCGCTATTTTTTGCCGGCATCTCAATAAAAGAAAGCCGCCGAGTATAAAAAAAAGGTATGTGTGCGGCTCAGGTATTGTGTCGAAATTAACGATTGAATTGATTTGTGCGCTACTTAAGCCGGTAAATATAGGATTGGCTTGTAGTGCTAAACCTTGGGTAATCGCTAAGTTTACGTCTTCAACTCTATTTTGCAAATCGCGAGCCAAAAAAGCCATGTGCATTATGGTTATTGATTCACCAGGGTTGAGAACGAGATCGACTCGATTATCAAAAAAACTGTCAGCAATGTTGGCATTCATTGAGCTAAGAAAAGGATTGTTTCCAAAAATATGGGCGATAACGGGATCACTCTGAGGGATATTATTATTGTCAGGATCGTCAAACGAGACAATGATACCGGCTTGATTTAAGGCGATTTTTTCGCTTGAATTACTACCTAAACGACCAACAAATCTAATTGTTTCTGATATCGATGACTCTGAAGTATTGGTAAACGTGTCGACGAAGCGATAGACATTATCACTGGTAAGAGTATCGACTTGGCGTTCAAGAGACAAACCGCGATTTAAAAATCCCCAGAAACCGTAAAAGTCAAAGGCGTCAAGCCCTCCATCGATGACAGACCCCACTCTGGTATTTCTGGGTACAGGACCCGTATATGATGATGTTGTTTGTCCGCTACTAACAAAAATGTCATCTTGGTCTATGGTGAATTGTTCGCCATAAACCAAGATAAAAAATCCGATAAATATAATAAATAAAAGTTTAAACATTTTGTCCCCATAGTGCTAAGGTTGCCGTTTACGCGCAACAACACTGTTAAGTTTTTCATAAAGTTTGTGGGCGAGAACGAAGATCAATTCAATTGATTTTACATATTGTATGCCTTATTTTTCAATACAAAAAATGATATTGTGCTTCCCACACTTGAGAAATTTCTAATTCGTGGTTTCTTTTCTACAATTCGGAACAGTTGTTGCTCTTTTATTTACTGGTCAGATTGTGATAAAAGGAGGAGTAAATCATGAGAATTATATTGTGTATTTTAATTTGCAGTAGCGCACTGTATGCGGATTGGGTCCAAATATACGAGCATAGCCATGAAAGAGGACGTAGTTGGCGCTTACACTTACCGGTACTGGGAAAAAATTACCTTCCAGGTAACAATTACCATGTGGGCTCTATTAGGCGAATTGGCTCGCAGATTAAGGCGTACAACGGTGGGATTTTTTATCGCAAAGCGTCTTCCTTTCGCATTTGGGCAGTGAAGTCGGACATTACTTTGTATTTGTTTGATGGGGATCACTTCAACGGACAAATGTTGCGTTTTCATGTGAAAAAAGGGCATTCTAAAGCGATTATTACCGCAGGATGGTTTGATAATCGTTTGCGTTCTTTGATTGCTGTTCGCGAAAAAGAGGGAAAGACGCCTCTTGAACAACTTACCGATACTCCCATACCTCTGGATAGCTTGGTGGATAAACTTCGCGATGAGTTTGGTAAAGAAATCAATAAAAGCAAGGATATCGTAAAGCATCGCAAACTCAAAACACAAATTAGTTATGATACGGCTCATGGTTTTTGGACGGAGCTTGGTTTTGCCAGTAGTTATTGGGCAAAATACTACGATATTATACGTATTTATCACAAGATAAGTCTTGATATTAAGCACTGGGCTTTTGATTATGATGCGTGGATTAAGCTAGGTTATCGCTTTCATGTCGACCGCGAACAAAATTTGCACATGTCATGGGTGGCATGGGGCGTTTGGGTCGAGTCGGGTGTTTTGCGTAAAAAGATCTTGCGTGGTTTGGCGTCTACCGTGAGAGGGAATGTCACTACCATAGGTGACAAAGTCACCGATGGAATTCGCCAAGGCATCGAAGATGAAATAGGTCCTTTAACGGATGCAGTGTGGAATTACGTGAAGAAGGTCGGTTGGAAAATACCATGTGATAATTTTAATAATCGTAGTGGGTACCGTCGTCCTAGAACGCCTTTTGGTTGGGCGAGTGGTAGTCGTAAGGAAATGTTTCCACCAACACTTATTTTGCACCATAGAGCCGATAATCCATAAGGAAGGGGTTTATTATGCGTTATGTAAGTATCATCATTTTACTCACCGGTGTTGTGTTTGCGCAAAACGTATCAAAAAGAACACGCGTTGCCCCGCAAGTAACGACGACAAAGATTACACCAATACTTGCGAAAAAATTGGTAAAACCAACTTTTAGCGAACGAGCGCAAGTTCCAACAGCAAGACAGTTGCAAACCGTAGTGAAAAAGCCACTGCGAACGCGCGTTGATTTAAAAAAATATGGATATCGCGATATGAGATCTTTTAAGTTGGGCATAAAAAAGAGTTTAGGACTTCCGAAGAACTATCCATTGCAGCACATTTATGTCAATGAAATTTATTCTGATGGTAAGCGCGGACTTTTTGTTTCGGGATTTAATCCGCGTATATTCCAAGTATCAAAGAACGCAATGCAACTAAAAGTGATCTCACCACATATTTTAGAACGCGAATTTTTACCGCGGGTACTCAATCGCGGCAAGGTAAAGAAAGTACGCAAAATAAAAAGACAAAAATAACTTTGCACATTATGGTGATTTCAAGCCTTGTATGGAATATCTGTACAAGGCTTATTTTTTTCAATAAAGCTAATTACTTTTTTTATAGATACGAATGAGAAAAAATCCCAGTAGAAGAGCAATAAATGTCGTTGGTTCTGGAATTGGTGGCGCTTGGCCCTGGCCAGCTTGTGGCAAAGGGATGGAGGATGAGTTAATGTCGAAGTTTTCGGCAAATTGTTGTGGACCTATACTACCACTTGCCGTGGCCGTCCCAAAGAAAATGTCATCAACAGATACGACATCACCGCTATGTTCGTATATTATTTCGGTGATGAGAGGACCGCCATTCGAATCGACGCCAAAAAAACCGTTGATGGCTTCCGAGCTGGGACTAAAATCTGGAACACCAGGTATATGATCTAATGGGTCAAATAGCAGGTCACTACCATCGGCAAGTTTCACTTTGAAATTGGCAATTGCACCGATAGCACCACCAAGAAAAAAACCTACCGCATCCACGCCATTCGCAAAAGTTAATCTAATATCAAGTCCTGTGTTTATGTCAAATCGCGCATGACCAACACCACTAACGGCTCCCCCATCACTATCGCCATTTGGGAAGGGGTTTGTGTCATCTCGTGAACTTTGGTTAAGGGTCCCGAAAGGGATACTGAATGTGGCATTTTTATCGGCAAGAAAATTATTGATTCCTGTCGTTGTATTTTGTCCAGAGGCGACTTCAAAGTCAATATGATG
Source organism: Candidatus Uabimicrobium amorphum (assembly GCF_009002475.1). Taxonomy (GTDB): domain Bacteria; phylum Planctomycetota; class Uabimicrobiia; order Uabimicrobiales; family Uabimicrobiaceae; genus Uabimicrobium; species Uabimicrobium amorphum. Next base: position 3,538,050 of record NZ_AP019860.1, on the reverse strand, counting down.
GAAAGGATTATTATTGAAATCATTTGCATCAAGAATGACAATAGGTGCCGAAAAAAGAGGCGGGACAAAAAAGATTAGCGAAATTAGCGCTAAGTTTAATTTCATTTTCATTTTGCTGCTCCAAGAATTTGTAAAATAATATACTAATCGCAATAGTTATTAGTGTAAAATACTCTCTTTCTATATAAAGAGGAGTACACAAATTGGATTGTGAAGAACGAAGAATAGAAAAGAGTATACGAAAGATTCCGCGGCGTATTAATTTGAAAAAGCCTATCATTGGAAACTCTTTTCCTACATCTTTGCTCAAAAATATGTCTGTTTATGAGTTATACATTTGTATATGGTCGCAAAAGGTATCCATTCCTCGGGCGGATGTAATCGTCTGTTATGAAAAAGTTGATGAAAACTACCAAGGCAGAGCTTTGAAGGTGCCTTGGCAGCAAAAAGAGATACTATTTCGAGATTTAAGTGACAATCATTTCTCATCGCAGACAGAGCTTATTGAGATCGAAGACACAACTGAAATGGAAGAGGCTTCGTGTGACGAAGACGTGTCAAAAACACTTTTAGTTGACAGGAAGTCGAATTTTTTACAGTCTAGAGAAGATTACTTTTTGCACCATGTCAAAACGGGGAATTTTATTCGAGCATCTGCAAATCATAGAGAAGACCAGTCTTATTTTTTCGAAGCACTCTATCGAAAATATGGGCAATTATCTTTTGAAAAAATGCTCCGCAAGTTTAAATCTGGTAAAAGCAAAGAACAAAATTTAGTTGATTACATGCGGGAAAACTTTCCCGAGGTAACCCAGGCACAGTCTTATACTTGCGCTTTTTATTTAAAGGTGCCTTTTTCAAAAAAAGGCGATAGCTATTTCTTTTCCCGAGACGATCTTCCTGTGACGAATTTGCCAATATACAGTATGCTCGTTTTGGGAAAACCGCGAAAAAAAAATGTAACCCCTCACTTTACAAAAGAGACATTTGCAGAAATGTATCAGACGGTAGTGAAACAAGTTATGGTTCCTGCGATTGAACAATGTATAGATGGAAAAGGGGTGGGGTTGATAGAGCAAATTTTACACAAAAACAATCTTCCCCTATCGCAAGAAGCTATGCAAGGCTTGTTAAAATTTATTAACGAGGAAATGAAACGTGACACTAAGTGACTCTACTTTTTTGACGTCGGACTGTCGTTATTTTGATGAAAAAATGTTTTTCTTTTGCATTGTAGAAAAATGGGAACAAGTAACATTTTCAGAAGAACATAATCTGTTAATGCGGTATTTTTTACAAATGAAATTTACCGAAGAGAGAAAGTATTACCTTGCTATTTTTCACTTGTTAACATGTCCATTTTGCTTACAGAGAAGTTCTATTTTACAAGAGAAGAGCCATCCCGAATTATGGAAATTGATTTACATAGAGGAAAAAAATATACCAGCTATTCTGCAAAAAATAGATTCCAATACTCCCAGAAACTACTATATAAAACTGCTTTTACGTAAGCTTTTTACGAAAGAAAATTCGGTTGCTTTCAAACTATGTCATAAAGATCAAGAAATTCAAATACAAAACTGGAAAGTAAAAGCTGCTGGCACTCACCTTGGCATACCCACAACCCAAAAATTAGATGCTGCGTTTTTTGGTGAGCAAGAAGCACTTCTTACGTTTGATCATAGTGTATATGATGAATCGATTTGTATTAGTTTACAAGGGGTTCGCCAAAAAATGCGTTTGCGATGTAACCTACGAGTGAATTTTCACAATGGAACTCAAGAAGAATTTTTTGGTAAGGCGCTTGAACATGGTGGTTCGTGGTTATTAAAAATGAATAGACGAAAAATAAAATCGATTGAGTTAAACTTTTGGGACTAGTTTTATGGATCTACTTTTAGGTTTTCCGCTAGAATCATCAACGGAGCCATCGTATATACTAGTTCAATGTGTTAGTGGGACACGGCATAGTGTGGTATCGGGGAAACCTGGTAGCCGTTTAGTTCGTGATTCAGGTGCCGAATATGTATGTCAGCTCGCAGAGCCTTCGATGCGTCGTCAGAAATTCCGTTTAAATTTTCAGATGATTCCTTCTCCTGAAAACATCGCAAATTGCGATGCTGAAAACCTTCCGTACTATGGCAATTCTGACGGTGCAGCGTGTTGTTTGGCCGTTGCGGCAGGGCCTGATCACTTCGATTTTTTTGCAAAGTCGCCTGTGATTCTTGTTTCGTGTAGTGTGTGGCAACCAAATACAAATTGGGAATTTGAAGGTTTAAAATTAGGATGCGTAACAGATCACAGCCGTGAGTCGGAGAGTTTAGATTCACTAGTAAGTAAGTGGGAAGCTACGCAAAAAGCGAGTTGGCGTTATGGGGGAGCCTTGATTCTCCATGAAAAAGATGCGCGAATACTGGCAAACAGTTTAAATTTGAATTTATATAGTTGTGATGTTCTAAAAGAGAAAAAGAACTTTGTCCCTGGAGAGCCACTTCTTGTATCAATAACAGACAATGGCTTTGTGAAGTTAGCAAATATTTTTAACATACCAACTAAAATATTTGCAGAGCCGTCTCTTGCTAAAAATGCTAGGAGAGCTTTATATGTTGGTGTAGTTACAATTGTGTTACTACTTTTTTTTACGATGTACGCTTATTTTGTGCGAAGTACGAAGTCGGTAATATGGAAAGAAACTTATGTTCAAGATAAATACTTTCAGGAACAAGACTACTCTTTTCGAACGTTTACGAAAAACTATAATGAGGAATCTCATACCAAAATTACTATAAAACGCGATCGTCGAGATAACAGAGCGCTAGCTCGGATAAACATACTCATCCGCAATGGAGGAGAAGTCAATGGCGTTTACATTTACCAAAAGCACACCTATCACCCTTCCATACAAGGTACTATTCATAAAATGCGCTTTCGTTGTCGGGGAGTTTTTGAAACTCCGCAAGATAAGCACAATACTTTGGGAATACCTTTTTTCTACGCGGTAGAGCAAGATGGAAAAATCTATATTACCAGAGAATGGCAGCGGATGACATCTTCCGGCTTGAGTGATTTTTTTAAATTTCTCGATGAGGACGATTTTGTAGAGTTTAACGAAAGTTATAGCAACGCGGATCACAGTAGCCTACATTCGGACCCGGCAAAGCGTCCTGACTTTTCAACGACAGGAAACGAAATTAAATTTGGCTTTGTATTCTTCCACGGTACTTACGGCTCTTTTAAGCGTCAAGGATACATTGACGAATGGATTGTACGTGTTGGCTATGAAGAAAAGCGCTAGATCATATAAAATAAGGTTTAGGTTGACGCAATGAAATTTCGCGATATATTCGTTTAAAAATATCTTGCTAAGTTGTAAAGATTACAAAATTTCTTTTACGAGCATCTATGATTTGTCTAAAATCCCTAGACACAATATTTAGAATATTTAGGAGATTTTCGATGAAGAAAAACAACGCGGCTTTCTTGCTTTTATTACCATTGCTTATCTATATTGCCAATTTTTGTCTGTGCCAACAATGGAGTAAAACCTTTTTAAAGTTAGATCGTCTATTCTTGTATGCTTTCGCGCTGTACGCACTGCTACTACTCGTAGTATTTTGTTTCCTCTCTCGACACATAACCAAATTTGTATTGTTACTATATGCTTTTTTGATGAGTTTTGTCTTATTAGAAATATCGCTGTGGTTGTTTTTGGGAAATAGCAATTTTGGCAAGCTCGATGACATTGTATTGCACCATCCTAATATAAATCGACAGGGCGGTTTGGTGAAGAATTTGCCAGGGATTTCAGGGAAATTTAGCTTTAAGACGAATCAGTATCGATTACGTGGAGCTATGGAGAAAACTTGGGAAGAGTACGATGTTAAAATTTTGTGTGTGGGAGGAAGTACAACCGAGTGTTTATATGTAGAAGAAGAATTGTCCTGGCCATATTTGTTACAAAACACTTTACAGAAAAAAATCGACAAGTCTGTCTACGTAGGGAATGCTGGTAAATCGGGAATGTATAGTGTTGCCCATTCTTATTTGTTGGAACATTACCCCTATCTTTCGAAATTTGAGTGTATTGTTGTTTTATGTGGAATTAATGATTTGGGAGCATTGTTGCGTGACAATTACGAGGAACGCAGTCGTGAGTTGACAGAGAATTCTTTTGATATGTTTTATCACTATTTGAGTTTTTTCAAACTTGTGAAAAAGATATATATTGGTACCATTGTTCAGGACTTGGAAGCAAACTGGGTTTTGGCTAGGCGAAAAAAACGACAACGCAAGTTGGAGATGAATACAATTACGGTAAAGCCACGTCGCTATCAATTTGCTTTAGATCGCTACAAAGCCGATCTTCGAAAGATTATTGACATTTGTCGCAAGAAAAATAAGAAATTAGTACTCGCAACACAACCGGTTTTGTGGGGGGAGAATCTTTCCGCGTATTTAGAGGCGTTGCTATCTGCGGAAGTAGCAAATGGCGCGTATCGTTCAGATATCTTGTTTGAGATGATGAAGGGCTACAATGATGTGATGCGACAAGTTTGTAAAGAACAAAAAATTTTGCTGGTGGATTTGGCCAACAAGCTGCCAAAAGATACCTCTGTTTTCTATGACGATTGTCATTTTAATGTTAGCGGCTGTCAAAAGGTTTCCGATATACTGACGGAGCCTATCGCGGGTTTTTTACGATCTAAATAGGTGTCGCGCAGGTTCTGTTTCAATTTTGCATTCAGGGAGTAACATCGATAGTTTTTTTCGTTGCTTTCTACTTAGTCGAATACCCTGTATGGAGAGTGTTTGCAACGATTTAAGTTGCGAGATCTCCTCGGGAAATTCCGTGATTTTTGTGTAGCTTAGGTCCAGGTTTTTTAGGGAAGACAATTTGTGAATTACCAAAGGGAAATGCGATAAGTCGTTGTTGCGCAAATATAGCGACTGTAGTGATTTGAGGTGCCTTAGTGTGTTAGGCAACGTTTGCAAATTGTTACTGGTTAAGTCTAGTAATTGTAAATTGTGTAATGTACCGATTTCTTGTGGTAGTTTATGTAAAATGTTGTTGCCTAACATCAAGTATTTGAGTTGGGGTAAGTTGTTCATTTCCATGGAAATATTCTGTAGCTGATTGTGTGCGAAGTGTAATATTTGCAATTTTCGGAGCTGATTTAAGGAACGCGGCCACGTTTGGAATTTGTTGTTGTCTAAGTGTATTTTCTCTATGTTACTAAGCATCTCCACACTTTGCGGAAGTTCAGCTAACGAGTTGTAATTGGCGTTTAAATTTTTCAATGAGGTCAATTCTCCTATTCTTTGTGGTAGTTTTTGTAGTTGGTTGTCTGTCACACACAGGTTTTCCAGTTGAGAAAGTTGACAGATTTCATCGGGTAGTTTACTCAATCTATTGTTACTCAATCGTAGTTTTTTTAGGGCATGCATATTGTAAATTTGTGGTGGAATATCCGTCATAGCATTACTGGTAATATATAAATTGTGTAGGTTTTTGAGATGACAGAGTTCCATGGGGAAATCTTGTAACCTATTGTGCGATAAATACAGTGTTTTTAATGCTGTGAGTTGCGCAAACTGTGTAGGCAATTTTTTTAGACGGTTGTGCTCTAAATGTAATGTTTCGAGATTCTTTAGATTTTTGATATTTTCGGGAAGATTTTGTAACTCATTGAGATTTAAATTGAGTTCTTTGAGTAATGGTAAATGAGTAATTTGCGTTACGTCGCGGAGACCATGGTTTTTAATTTTTAAATGAGTGAGTTGGGGTAAATTGCCGAAAACATTGGGCAAATCTGTGCAACTTCCCGAATGCAAGTAAAGTTGTGTGATAAACGGAAATGAATACAAACGCGATGAGGGACTTTCCCACTGCAGTGGTTCGTAACTGGAAGACAGTGAACCATACTCTAAACGTACGAAACCGCTGAAGCCGCAGTGATGAAATTGGCATTCGCGTAAATTGCTAAAACGCACATTGCAGCGAAAACTACAGTGGGTAAACGAGCTATTGTGTATATTGTGTATCTTCTCTTCGTCTAGGGAAAATACACAATATTGATAATGAGTGCTACTTCTTACCTGGGTAAGATTTTTACGCGTAATATGGTTTATTGCGTTTTCCATACGAGCAATTCTTCCGTCCCACATGAAGCAATATTCTTGCCATCGTGACTAAATGTACAGTACCGTACTTCCCCTGTGTGTTTGCGTAATGTCAATAGTGAATTTATTGTACCTTTTGTTATCTTTTCTACATCCCAAATACGTACCGTCCGATCACGACTGCAAGAAACAAGTCTTTTACCATCAGGAGAAAAACTACAGCAATTTACTTGGTCAAGATGATCTTCTAATACAACAATGGTTTCTAAAGTAGTTGCGTCGAGAATGAGTAAATTGTTCTCGCTGCCATCGGTCGCTATTGCAATATATTTACTATTTGGGCTATAGCAAACATGTTTAATTATTCTTACTCTGTTTTGGTATTGATGCTTATATCGTTGAAAATCAAACTCCGATAGAAATGGGCTTATGGTTTTATTTTTTAAATGGCCCACGGCAAGTCGTTGAAAAAACTTGAAGTCTTTTTCTTTTAAACGCGGTAAATCTCGCTGGTATTTTTTTACTTGGCCTTGTTGTCGCAATATTTGTCTTCGTGGTGTTTTTTGTTCTTCTAGTCTATCTAGTTTATCTAAAGCGTCTACCCATTTGTAAAATTTGTGGAATATTGTTTTATTTTTGTCAATGTCGGCGGTGATCGAACCATATGGTTTTGTATAAATTTCATCGTCGCACAGAACACTAATGTGCTTTCCGTCAGGAGAAAATGTGCATTGGTCGATTTCATTGTTAAAGTACGCGGACCATAAAGGTTTTTTACTACTCTTTTCTGTTTTAAACAGATGCAGGAGAGAACGAAGGCCGCCGTACGACTTTTTCTTTCCACGGCTATTGTAATCTTGACCTGTTAGAATCAGTGGTTGAAGGGGATGAAAAGCGCATACCATCATTTTTGCACTGTCTTGGTCTTGAAGACGCACTACTTTTTTATGGTTTAACGATAGATTTTTCATTGTTTTTAGAATATTTAGAAACGATGGAGTGTTGGTATATTCGATAACGCCCAGAGCACGCCCTAATTGTGAACACAAAGCTATTTTGTTGCCTTGTGGATGAACGGCAGCACCTGGTATACTTACAATATGTGGATATACTGGTTTTTTTTGGGTGTCCCATAGCAAAAATTCTTCTTCGTTTCCATAAGACGAGAATACTATATCACTGTTTTTAGGATGGAAGTGTACGTAGCGAAAAGTTTTTTTGTCGGTAATACCCACCGGATTCACAACGGACTGTAAATTGAAATATGTCAAAGTATTGTCATCCGCACCGAAAATGATATGACTTCCGGTATTGTCAAAAATAACATCGTTGACTTCGCTTCTGTTTACTGTTAGAGAAGTTATTTTTTGGAAATTACGTAAGTTCCACAAGCTAACTTCATTTTCTGTGCTCGCAGTCGCTAGAATATGACTTCGAGGATGAATCGCACAGCTGTTGATTTCTCCCAGGTGGCCAGGAATTTTCTTTAACAGCTTAAATCTTTTTGTGTCACGAATGACGATCATACCTTTTTCATCTGTGCTTATTAGAAGTTTTCCATCTTTGGAAAACGCCACATCACTTACTGTCTCTTCGTGGCCCCGTAAGTATAGTTCTTTATGCGTTTTTGTATCGATAACAACGACCGCCATATCTAAATTTTCGCGACCAACAGCCAGCTTTGTTCCGTCGGGAGAAATATCCAAAGCGGTAACACTGTGGGCAAAGCCATCACCCTTCTTTTTGTTGGAGTACACATAATACTGGCGCTGTGCTTTTGTGCTATTCACACTCCACATGATTACATTGGCAAATCTAGGAGTCGCTTGTTTGTTGCGGCCTTGTTCAAACAACAGTCCCCCTCCGTCTTTGTCTCTCTTTTCGTAGCCTGCATAGAAGTGTTTGCTATCGTGAGCAAAAACACATGAGGTTACTTTTCGTGCTTTTCGTTTATTGTCAGCGTATTCTGTGGTATAGTTTTCGTATTTCCTAAGTACTTTTTTATTTCGAATATTCCATAAAAATAGACGGCGACCTTGTGTTCCTGACAGTAGATACTTTTGGTTTGGACTAACGACTAGTTGTGTAATTTTATCTCGATCGGGACGATCCCAAAAGATAAACTGCGATTCTTTGGTAATGGGAAGTTTGACACTGAGGACACTCCCTTGGTTGTCTCCACAAATGATTTGCGAAGAAGCCTCGTGATAGATACATGAGGTGATTTGTTGGTCGTGATGGAGTTGTTGGTATTTTTTATGGGCAATGGTGTCTAACCATTGCCATTCCCAGCCGCGATTGTGTATAGGTTTGCCAATGTTTTCTGGTTGTAAAATAAAGCGTAGGTCTTGTGGGGCGTCTTTTTTAAGAAGCTCGTAGTCTTCGCTCTCTGTTATTTTACGTAGCAAATTTTGTACTTCACGCTCTTCGTTTCGGTAACTCTGTAAGTATCTGGATGTGGCTTGCACTTTGTTGCCCTGCGCCGCAGATTGTCCGGCCATAATGGTTAATTGATATTGTTTAATGACCGAAGCTCTTTTCGAAAGAATGGCTTTTCCTAGTTCGATCCCCATTTTGTCACGTGCTTGCTGGGCTTCGTTGTGTGCTTTTTTGACTTTGTCTCTTTCTTCTTTTAACACGGCGTTGTTATGCGAGACCATGAGTATAATTAACAACAAAACAGCGGCAAAAGAACCAAATGCCGTCGTTTTGACTTTGTTGCGTTTGATCCACTTGTAACCTTTGACCATTAAACTAGGTGGTTTGGCGTTTACAGGACGGTTGCGTAAGAAGTTTTCCAAATCGTCAGACAAATCTTTGGCACTTTTGTAGCGATGGCGCGGTTTTTTTTGCAGACATTTTAGGCAAATGGCCTCTAGTTCTTTGGGAACACCTGGATTTAGTTGGCTTGGAGGCATGGGATCGTTGTTGTGAATTTGGTTTAGAATCATATAGTAAGAGCCACCTTGAAAAGGCGGACGGCCAGTAAGAGCGTTGTATAGGGTTGCGCCGAGCGCGTATACATCACTGTGGTGCCCAACATCTTTATTGTCAATTTGCTCCGGAGGCATATAGCCCAACGTTCCCATCATGCCACCATCGCGCGAAAGTTGCTCGTCGCGGTCTTGCTCTTTTGCCAAGCCAAAGTCCATGATTTTCGGCTCATTTTTGTCCATCATTATATTCGATGGTTTAATATCGCGGTGGACAATTTGGTGCTCTTCGAAGGCATAACTAATCGCATCCGCGGATTTTTTCATGATAGCGGCGATCGCCTTAGCTTTTAAATTTCCTTTTTGTATTAAGCTGGAGAAAGGTTTGCCCTTTATATATTGCATGGTGAAATAATTTTTGGGAGTATCGCCGAATTCATATACTTTGACAATGTTGGGGTGGTCAAGCTTTGCTGTGGCACGTGCTTCTACTGCGAAGCGGCGAATTTGTTGTTCGGATATATTGTGTTCGTTGATGATCACTTTTAACGCAACATTTCGGTCTAATTTCGTATCATAGACTAAAAATACTAGCCCCATACCACCGCGCCCTAATTCTCTTTCAATGCGGTAGTGTTTAAACATTTTTTCATTGGCATCAACGGATTCATTAAATTGAGAAACGCGAAAAGCCTGTGTGCTGCTGTGCTCTTTCCCTAGTTGACTGTTTCCTATTTCATGATTTACTCCGGGAGGGGGCGGTGGATACGCTGTTTCTCCAATATAGGAGGTGATGGGTTTTGCCATATCCATAGGAGAGTGATCTTGTGCTGCGCCGGAATCAATCATAGTTTGCTGTGGGGACAAATTCATTTGCGGCATTTGCCCGGTGAGTGATGCGGCATTGGTTTTTTCAGTGTTTGCTTGTAATTGTGGAGCGTTTGTATCCACAAAAGTTTGTTCGGTATCTATATGTGGAACGTTTGTATCAACAAAAGTTTGCTGTAAATTGTTTTGCGGCATGTGTGTTGTTACAGATGTTATACTGGTTTTTTCGGTGCTTACTTGCGATTGTGGAACGTTTGCATCAACAAAAGTTTGTCCGGGATCTACATGTGGAATATTGGTGTCAACTAAAGTATGTTCGGTATTCGCTGGGGGAACGTTTTTTTGGGGGAGTGCTATCTTAAAGTCCACCGCTGTTTGTTCTGTATTTACATTTTGTGAAATTTTGTAGTCTACGTTGGTTTGAGCAAAGTTATCTTGGCGCAAATTCATTTGTTGCATTTGTACTGTGTTCGGTGCTACAAAAGTTTGTTCGGTGTTTACTTTGGGCATCTGACCTGTACGATTGTTATTCGCCGACGCGAGCATGTGTTGTAACTTTTGTGCGACATCTGAGGTAATGTACTTGTAATGCACTAGGAAGTTTATGAAGTTTATGGAGGGTTGCGATTGTCGGGCAATAGAAATTTTTTGTGCTACTTCCATTGCTTGACTGTTTGTCAACACCTTTTTTGTGACTAAAAATTGTAGAATGTTTTTTTCGTATTGCGCTATCATATGCATCATCACCAAAAAAAAACAAAAACTCTATGCCAAAAAATTCATTATAATAGATAAAGCAAAAAGCGTATATAAAATTGTTTGTGCTTGTGCTAAAATAAAAAAAGTACCAAGAAAACGTACTTGTTTTAATTGATTTGGGAATCATGAACCATGGAAAACTCTAGAAAAGCACTTTTGAACCGACTACGCCAAGAACGCGAAAAATTTGCGGTGAAAAAAAATTGGCCAGGAATGTTGTTGGTTTTAAATCGCATGTTAGATATAGATCCTAGTTCAAAGAGATTTTGTGCACTTGCTGATTTACTACGCAAATTAGGATGCTTTGAAGAAGCAAAAAAGAACTATGAAGATGCTATTATTCTTAACCCTGATAATGAGAAAGCGCATAGAGGTTTAGAGAGAGTTGGGGAAAAAATAAAGCATTTAGAACGCGTGTTTTCACCGAAGATGTTAAGTACCTACGAAGAATTGAGCACTAGTAGTGTGAAAAAAATTCGCCAACAGATTATGAATAGTATTTGCGAACAAGATTGGGAGAATGCTGCTCACTATTGCAGTGAGTTGACAGAATTACAAGCAACACCCATACGATTTTGTATGGAGGCGGCAATGCTAATAAAGTGTGCTAGATGGGAAGAGGCGGTGATAAGTTATGACAAAGCACTATTAAGAGATACACATTGCTTGGTTGCGATAAACGGGATTGAAAGAGTGAAAGAAGCTTTGCAGGAGCGCAAAAGATATGAATTAAAAATTATCACTCTCGATCCAGAGCCGGAAGATCAATTTCGTCAAACTTTTGATGACAGTATGTATTTGGGAATTGCCGAGGATAAAAAAAAGAAAGACGATGACAGCAGTGGGGAAATTATCGTTTAAGTACAAATACTTAAGCTAAAAATAAAAAGGGATATTTGTGATTGTTACGGATCTTAAAGCATTTTTATATACATTTTTTTTTAAAAATTTTAAAAAATTTGCGCGTCTACAAGATTATATCCTATAATTATATACTAATGTTATTTGTTTAATGAGCACAAACCTATCGTTTTGTTTGTGTATGAAGATGTTTCCTAAGGAGATTTGAATGTTTAAATTCAAATTTAGATTGTTTCCTCTTGGTTTTATTACCGGAATGTTTGATCCCGAAAAACTTTTAGAAGTAATTCGCGAAGGTTGTCAAGATGGATATCGTATTTTACGAAGAGAGTTCACTTTTGAAACACGTCGTAAATTCGGTATCTTTATGCTTCCTGCATTTGGAATGGTATTTCGTCGCGAAGAGAAAAATCAAGATCCCGAGCATGATTATCGCCTTGCAACTTACTGCACACGTTTCTTTACGAGAACCGTGAATTTAAATAAGCTGCAAGAAACTTTAGATCAAGCTGCCGACGGTGGTTTTGAAATGTACTACGCAATGAAGTATCCTGCCCGATTCTTACTAATCTTCCCTCGTGAAGCTTACATGTTTATTTTTCGCAAGCCGTATTCTGGTGAAGGGAAGCAATACAAATACTTCATCCAACAAACGCCTTACCGCTTTTTCACCAAAACCATTGATCCTCAAAGATACGAAAATGAGCTCAATGAAAGTGGTGCAAAAGGTCAAATTAAACGTACTTTCCGTGATGAACGACGCGTTTTTGGTATTTTCCGGCAACAAACAGTTGTGGCTGTCTTTGAGACCACTTCGTAGGAGACATTCACTGTGAGTTGGAAAGGACGCGCTCTAGATCCGAGTCTACCTAATGGGAGAAGTGAGTGTACTTTGCGATTGTCAGGAGCAAACTTAATTGCGGAGCTTCCTGAAGGCGAAGACATGACCTTAAACCTGGGAGATGTAGATTACGTCGTTCGTGGCTACGATAAAAAAGAATACGTTTTTCGTAAAAAAAATGCACACCATCCATTATTTTCCACATATGATATTGGGTTGATAAAAGCAATCAAAGAAGCGAATATACTCGAGTTTAATGAGGCCTTGCATCGCCATAAGAAAGATACATGGGCATCAAGACGTCGAAAATATATTATTCCTTTTGTGATGTTAATCACCCTGATTGTTGGTGGTACGTGGTTTGTTGCCTATCCAGCTGTTGATATGGCTGTTGCGGTAACTCCTATTTCCGTGGATCGTGAAGTTGGTAAGATTGCGATTGCAGATCTTATACACAACGAAGTTCAAGATCCCGTGGTTACAGGAGCTATTCAAAAAATAGTCAAGCGTTTGGTAAAGCACGTACCGGAAAAAGAATTTCACTTCAATGTTCACGTGATCGATAATCCGATGGTAAATGCTTTTGCCGCACCAGGTGGTGAAATCGTAGTTATGACAGGGCTTATCAAAGAGAGTGAGTCTGCAGAAGAAGTTGCAGGGGTACTTGCTCATGAAATTAGCCATGTTACGGAAAGACACGGTTTAGAAAAAATCTATCGCCAAGCTGTTTTCCTTATCGCGCTAAATGTCATTATCGGTGATGCAGGTGCGATTGCAGAAATTGCATTAAACGGCGCTAGTGATCTTGCTAACCTAGGCTTTTCTCGAAGTATGGAAAGAGAAGCAGATTTAGAAGGGCACCTTTTACTGGTGAAATCTGGTATAAACCCTTCTGGATTGAGATCTTTTTTCGAAAAATTAGCGAAAAAGCACGAACACAACGAAAATGCAGCGGTTCGTCTCTTGAGTACGCACCCACTATCAAAAGATCGAGTGGAGTATCTGGCGGAAAAAGAAAAAGAGCTAAAAAATAATTTCGAAAAACTAGATATTGATTGGCAGGCTGTAAAAGATAAATTGAAGTAACAATAATAAAGCCACATTTGTGGCTTTATTATTTGACTCCCGTCACAAATAAATAATACTTGCCTGTTACTGTTACATTAAAACCCTGGCGAAATAACAACCTTCTGTAGTATCCTATATCCTTTAGCAACAATGACCATTCTGGTTTTTGATAATTTTTGCTTTTGGCACCAAACTTCACTTCACCATCTATGTAACGTGCGTTGGGGAAACCTAAGATTATCTTACTACTGTTGTGAAGAAATTTTTTGAGCAGAGGTGCAATGATGTTTTTTCCATTCAAAGAGGGGCTATGGAAAACACCTATGGCAATCAGCACATCAAATTTCCCAATATCCCACTCTTGCCAATTGCCTATATCGTCTACCATCCACGTATGATTTTGCGGAAATAAATTTCGTGCTCTGTCAATACTACTTTGGACAATGTCAATTCCTAAAAATCGCAGTGACTCATACATTTCACGAGAACAAATACTTTGGAAAAGTTTAAATTCTTTGCCCTCGTTTACCCCCAGTCCTAAAATTCGCATATTTTTTGCGATGTTACATTTTTGTAGGCAGTCGGCATAATCAATTAAAAAAGCGGGCTCTTCCAGTTTGTCGATACGTGCAAATAGAGAATCTATGCCATACTTGTTCTCTAGGGAGTTTTGGCTTAGGTGCCAAGAGTTTTTTTTATTTAAATTTTGGTAGCGTATTTTTATAAATGGGGGATCGCTTTTTTCCGGTGTCAAGTAACGATAATCGATGATCTCCGCAAGATCGATCCACGCCTTATGGGACCGATATCGGTATTTTATATCGTGAAATGTTTGCATTTCTCCGTTGAAGGTTCCATGAACTAGGTCGGGATTTACTACTTCGAATGTAATGTACTTTTCGTGTAAATGTGGAAGTAATTGTTGGTAAATTTCCCACATAGTTTGCGTGGTAAAACGTGGATGGTTGCGCGACATGTTTTTCACTTTATGCTGTGATTGGACTTGAAACTTGTGTTGTACGGGCGGTAGAAACCGCCCTACTACACGAAGTTATTCACTAAAATTCAATATTTGAACCGCACTTTTCAAGTATTTCATCATAAGATTTTAGCAAATCATAAACGGAAAGGATACCTATAGGGCTGTCTTGGTCATTAATTACTGGTAAAGCACCATAGCGATATTCTACCAACAGCTTTACAGCCTTGTGTATGTGTTCATTCGATTTGATCGTTTGTAGTTCTGTGGCCATGATATAACGAACTTCGTCATCCTCGTTGGGCGTGTATAGCGAATTCCATCCATCTTCACCTTTTGATAAGTCTGGACGACGTAGGTCACGGTCGGATACAAGACCGAGTAATTGTCCATCTTGAACTACAAGTAAATGACGAAAGCTGCTGCTTCGCATTTTGTTAAATGCTTCTCTAGTACTCATTGTGGGAGGAATTGTTTCTGGTAATTTTTTCATCCAGTATTCCACTTGCCATTTATTGGACATGCTAACCTCCGATTATTCAACAATCAATAACGGCTTCTTTATATGGTGTAGAACATAACTACTTACACTACCCATAAGCACACTACGCACGGAACCTAAACCTCTACTACCAATAATTACAAAATCAGCATTGGTGCTATCTGCTGCTTTAATTATGTTTGCACCTGCTTTGCCATTTTCGAGTAGAGTTGTTGCTTTTAAATTTGCATCATCAAAACCTTTTTTGTACTCATCAAGGACATCTTGGTAATGCTTTTTGAGATTGTCTTGCATTTGTTGTACATAGTTATCGTCCAAGTTGTACATGATTTGATGATCTACAAGGTCTGCTGGGACTTGGTAGCTATGGTATAGCACTACTTCAGCGTCAAATTTTGTGGCAATCGCCTTTGCATGCTCTATTGCTTTTTTGGAATGATCTGATTTATCTATAGCCACGAGTATTTTTTTATACATTTAGACCCTTTCTATTCCGTTGCGTCTGTCGTTTTTACGATTAAAAGTGAGCAATCGCAATGTCTTGCGACATAGTCGGTAACACTACCGATCAACATTCGATCTAAAATACCATATCCATGGGAACCCATAACCAAAAAATTGACATGTTCTTTTTTTGCAAATTCGACGAGTGTCTTGGCTGGATCTCCTTCCAAGAAATGTGATTCTTTGACATTGTGTTTTTCACACAGCTCTTTTAGAGCTTCTTTCCCTTTATTTCTAGCTTCGTCCACATATTCTTTCATCCATAAGGAAGAAGCCCCTGGCATGGAATGATATGGACCAGGAGGTTGTATATGCCCGTCAAAAATATGTATGATTTTTAGTTCTACACCAAGAGCATCGGCAATTTTTTTGGCTTCTAGCGTTGCTTTTTCTGAGTATTTGGAAAAATCAGTTGCCAAGTATATGTCATTAGCCATAATTTGTCCTTCCGTTGTAGTTGTAAAGTTAGTGCTTTTTTTGCAAATAGTATGCCATATATCGAAAGTTTATACCAATATATTCTACTACAAATATACGGAATAATTTTACTATAAATAGATTGTTAATTCAATGAATACACATCTTGTGCAAGTATATTTTACACTGTATCTTCCAACTACGATAAGTTGTGAATTTTAGGGGGTTTCGTGACACACCTAATTTAACATTGTTAAAATAACCAATAATTTTCACTTTATGATAGCAATAAAAGTAGAGTTGTTCTATATTGCATAGTGTAGAAAATTTCTTGTTATGAATAATGTTTTTTAGAATGTAGTTTATTGTGTTGGTAACAGCAAGTAATTTTTAGCAAGAAAAGCATAAAAAAATGTAGGTTCTTTTTTTGTGGTTATTGGCATGATATTCGCATTGTCTTTTTGGCAAAATAAAAATATGATAGAAAGGTCAATAAATGACAACAATAAAAAAGATTTTAGTGGCAACGGATTTTTCCAAGACTTCACAAAAGGCAATAGAGTATGCCAAAACAATGGCAAAGTCTCTTAATGCACAGCTCGATGTTGTCGTTGTTATCGATCCGAGTGTTTTGGACTTCGGTGTGACACATTTTACAATTGGTGGAGTTTCCAAATGGGCGGAGAAATATCAAAGCCAGAAAGACGATGTAGATAAAAAACTGCAAGAATTGAATTTGGAAGTGAGCGGTGAAAAGTTCACTTTAGATGGGAACCCAGGTAAGACGATTGTTAAATACTTGGAAGAAGATAACAGTTATGACCTTGTTATTTTAGGAAGTCACGGTTATGGAAACCTTGACCGATTCGTTTTGGGTAGTGTTTCCGAACACGTAACTCGTTATGCGCCTTGTCCTGTTATGGTTATAAAGAAGGATGGTTAAATGTATAAAAAGATTCTAATACCTATTGATCGCTCCGAACATTCACAAAAGTCTGTGGAGCACGGAATAGCTTTGGCTAGTTCTTTTGACGCAGAAATTGTGTTATTACACTGCTATGATTATCCTGAAATATTAAACGATGAATTTTTAATTTACGGAATACCCGATTCCTATATCCAAAATATCAAAAAGAATATCGAATCGCACAGCCAGGAATTTTTACAGGGAATCAAAGATAAATGTATCGAAAATAAAGTATCTGTAACGATTGAGTTCCGCGAAGGTCATCCTGGGCACAATATTGTGACCGCTGCGGAAGAGTTAAACGCCGATTTAATTGTTATGGGTAGCCGACATATGGGAATGCTAAAAAGACTCATTTTTACAAGTTCAAGTAACTATGTCTTACACCACAGCAAAATATCTATCTTTGTTATATAACACTTTGGTGTCATTAATACAATCCATGGGCCAAAGATAGAATATCTATACTGGTGTTTTCGGGAGCAAAAAGACGAATCCCAATGTTCGCTGTCTTTTGTTCCCGAGAACAAGTACGCCAAATTTTATTTTGAGAATTACAATTCACAGGACATCAGTTTACACTTCATATCCACAAAACCTAGCTTTTTGTAAAACGTTTGCGAATTTGTTTCCTTTTCGCCGACACCAAGCATGATACTTGCACAATGATTTTTTTTGGCGATCACAACGGCTTGCTGCATTAGTTTTGTACCAATTTCTTTTCCTCTATGACTTTCTTCAACGTATAAATCATCACACCATGCAAACCTTGAAACTTTGTAACTGCTCTCCGCGAATGTTATTGAAATGATACCAACTAACTCATTGGCCAAAAAAGCACCTAAAAAAACAAAGTTCACCTCTTTATTGAGTGCTTTCTCCAATAAAATTTGCAGTTTGTCATCCGTTGGACAAGGTTCTCCTGCATATTGATAAAATTTTTTCATGAGAAGTGAAAACTGATCTTTGTCGTTTTTTTGCAGTTTACGTATTTCCATTTCGTCTTTCTGTTTGCGTTTGATGTGTATTTTTTAGGTTTTCTTCATTCCGAATACCGCCTTTGATGGCGACAAGTGTATTTGACGACAAATACACTTTTCTATGCCAACTTGCATACTTAGCCAATGTTTGCCGCTGAGCAACACTATTTATTCACTGCGGCGATAATTTGGGCAATGATGTGTTGTTGATCTTGTGGTTTTAAATAAGGGTGCATTGGCAGACTCATAATTTTTTGCGCTGCGTTTTCTGAGATGGGAAAGTCTCCTTGCTTATAGCCTAAAGACTTAAATGCATCTTGCATATGCAGTGGTTTTGCATAAAAAATGCATGTGGGGATGCCTTGTTCTTTTAGATGTTTTTGTATGACTTCGCGTTTGTCACTGAGTATTGAGTACTGCGCCCATGTGCTGGTACAATCGTCGGGAATAAAAGGCGTTGTTACATATTCATTCAAGCTTTGCGTATAGAGGTTGGCGATTTGTTGGCGTTGCTCAATTTCGCGAGGAAAGATTTGTAGCTTGTGAAGTAGTACGGCCGCTTGAATGGTGTCCATACGTGCATTTAGTCCTAAGCGAACGTTGTCGTATTTGTTTTTTCCCTGTCCATGAACACGTATAGATTCCATCTTTTCATGTATACTTGTGTCGTTGGTGAACACTGCGCCTCCATCTCCATAAGCGCCTAATGGTTTGGCGGGATAAAAGCTTGTTGCCGCGACATGACCAAAGGCGCCCGCTTTTTTGCCTTTATACACAGCCCCTAAAGATTGCGCTGCGTCTTCGACGAGAATTAGATTGTGTTTGTTGGCCACAGATGTTAGTTCATCGTAGTCTGCACAAAGCCCGAAAAGATCTACGGCAATAATTGCTTTGGCATTTAAGTTTTCGGGTAAAGTCGCTATTTTTTCTTCGAGTAATTGCGGAGCAATATTGAATGTTTTTTCATCTATATCCACAAAAACAGGAGTGGCTCCTAATAACGAAATCACTTCCGCTGTGGCAATAAATGTAAAAGGAGTTGTAAAAACGGCATCTCCTGGTCCGACATCATATGCCATCAATGCAAGCAATAGAGCATCTGTTCCGCTTGAACAAGTTAGTACATGTTGTACTTGAATAAATTGTGCCAGTTCACTTTCCAAGTCGCGAATTTCGGGGCCTAAGACATACTGTCCATGTTGTAATACCTTTAAAATGCTGTCGTTGACTTCTTCTTTGATGGTTAAGTACTGTTGTTTTAAGTCGATAAATGGTATGTTCATTACTTTATTTTACTCCTGAGTAATTGATCCCAGCGGCGAACGACACTCTTGCGGGAAAAATGTTCTTTGTATACTTGGTGTGCTTTTTGGGAGCACTGCTGTATTGTTTGTGGCTCGTTTTTTAATTTGATTAGTTCTGTGGCAATTTGCGGAATATTGTGGTTATTTAGCAACCATCCTATTTTGTATTGCGAAATCCATTTTGCTATTGCGGAGTTTTGCGGACCGTTAAAAATAATAGGTTTTCCCATGGCAATGGAACCAAAAAATTTAGAAGGCACAACTATTCCTGACCATTGTTCTTTTAAACTCACAAGGTGTATATCCGCGCAGCCGAGACGTTTGGCAAGTTGGGCTTCGTCAGCGAAGCCTGCAAAACGAATGTTGGTATCTTGTGCCGTGACTTGCGATACCAATTCTTCATAGCGATTACCGCGACAAGCAAAACAAAAAACAATGTCTTTGTGATCTTTACATAAATAACGCGCTAAATCTACTATTTGTTGAAAGTCATGCGCCTTGCCCATATTACCTGAATAAAGAATGGTAAGTTTGGCGTTTTCGCCAAAGAGCTGTACACGCGTCTTTTCGTTGGGCTTTTGTAAGGTATCTGGCTCAACGAGAGCCCAAGGGGTGAGTGTGTGATACAATGCTTTGTGTTTATAGCGCTGCAAAATAGAGCGCATACACTGGCCGATGTCTACCATAACATCTACAAACTTGTACGATAACGACATAAACCGTTTGGCGATGCGCATGATTGTATGCGTCATTTTTCCGGTTTCGTTGGCGATCACGGCTTCGGGGTATACATCAAAACACCAATGAACTAAAATTTTGCCACGACGAAATATTTTTAAAAATGGAAATATTAGGGCGGCGAATTGCGGATCTGTTCCCACGATAATAACATCGCTTTTGCGACCCATGAGTAAGTGTAACAGCCACATATTGAGTATAAAAATGGAATTAAATATACGTCCGTAGTTGTTCGCTTGATTAAAAGATGGTCTATAAGCGCGTATGATTTCAATGTTATTCCACATTTCTTTTCTAGGATGAATTGTTTTTTTTGTATAACGACAGTAACGATTGCTCGTTAGCACTCGTACTTTCCAACCCAAATCTCTTAGACTTTCCGCTAGTTGAGTGAAGTGACGTGCACTAACGACATCATCGGGGAAAAAAAAGTGGTACATCAATGTTACGGTGGGAGCATTGTTCATATTCGTTTTTCTTTACGTAGTTGTTCCTCTATCCAGTTGTATGTTGCCTCAAGGCCGACCTCTAACGTTACAGAGGGGGACCAATTGAGAATTTGCGAAAGCAAGGTATTGTCACTATTACGTCCTCTCACTCCTTGGGGTTTTGAAAGGTCGTATTTTTTTGCGATTTTTTTTCCTGCGATTTTGGCGACAATATCTACTAACTCATTGATGGTGATTAAACGATCCTGCCCTAGATTTAAAGGTTCGTGATAATCAGATTGCATTAGTTTATACATACCAACAACACAATCCTCTATATAACAGTAAGAACGTGTTTGTTGTCCATCTCCCCAAACTTCAATTTCATCCTGAGTTTTTGCTAAGGCAACTTTGCGACAAATCGCCGCAGGAGATTTTTCGCGTCCACCATCGTATGTTCCCAGGGGACCAAATATGTTGTGGAAGCGCACCATGTATGTTTTGAGGCCGTAATCCTCGCGATAATGGCGGCATGCACGTTCGATATATAATTTCTCCCACCCATACCCATCTTCAGGGAGAGCTGGATAAGCGTCTTCCTCTTTTAATGGTACTATATCTGGTGTATCTTGCTTGTAGGCAGGGTATATACAAGCCGAAGACGTATAAAGAAATTTTTGCACTTTGTTGGTTTTTGCTGCGTGCAACATATGCATATCAATGACGGTATTTTCGAAAACAATATCCGCTTTGTGCGTTTCAATAAAGCCAATTCCACCCATATTTGCCGCTAAATGAAAAACTTGCTCCATATCTTGAGTTGCACGTAAGCAGTTTTCTATCTTTTTTAGGTCGAGAAGTTGAAATTCATCTGCATCTGTATCTGCAAACTCGGGTTTTTTGATATCAACTCCGCGTACCCAATAGCCTTTTTGCTTTAAGAAGGTAACTAGATGATGTCCAATAAAACCTCCTGCGCCTGTTACCAATATTTTTGTCATAGACCCTATTCCTTTGTTATAACCTTTTGATTTGTTTCAAAACAAATCAAGACATTTTCTTGTGAAATGTCGAGGTCATTATAAAAATAATCCTTTGCGACGTCAATTATCATCCAAGATGAAATTTTATTGCAATTTTTTTTGCATTTATTTATTATTTAATATAGAAACTTATGTGTTGTATTTATTTACACTTAATTCGAAATTATGAGGTTAGAGGTATTTATTATTTATGAATAAATATTCTATTATTTTAATAGGTCTCTTGTTCGTTGGCTTTTTGTTTGCTGACGGAAAAAGTTTACAAGAGTTAGAGATTGCGTTTGCGAAAGACAATTATGAAATCGCTCATAAGACTACTTTCGAAAACCAACGTGGGTTTATAGCTCACCATAAATATGCAGTTAACTACGAAAGTAAGGCTCCTAAACGAGTATTTTACGTTGAAGGTAGTGCATATCAAATGGGCTACTTGATGGGAACTATGGCGGAAAGAGACGTTGATCTGATGACAAATGAATTCATGGACAACGTACTACTTAGTTTCATTAAACTTGATGTTGATCCTAAAAAGATTCCTGAAATTTGGGGAACTTTGTTGGACATCGTCAAAAATGAAACCAAACGCGTTTTGCCCGATATGCCTGAAGAGTATGTACAAGAAATGAAGGGGATTGCTGATGGGTGTAAGTCAGTAAACCCAGAAACGCGTGTAACATTTGATCGCCTTCTGATGTTAAACTCTGGTTTTGATACATTACTTTCCAATTTCTACGCGTTAAACCAACTATGGGAAAAGTACAAACTTTCGGTGAAAGATCTTGATATTCCGATTATGTGCAACGCTTTTTCTGTATTTGGAAAAGCAACAAAAGACGGAAAACATTACTTTGGTCGCGATTTTATGTTTCCTCCTGGGGATGCATTTGAGTTTACCGCAGCAATGATCATCTATCGTCCAAGTGACGACAGAATACCTTTGGTAAGTGTTGCTGCTCCTGGATTTGTAGGTTCTATTGCCGCAATGAACGCCAATGGTGTTGCCATGGGAGTTGACATGGTTCCTTCTGGTGGATGTGACAACAATCGTCCTGGAATCAACTCGCTCATGATGATTCGTAAAACAATACATCGTGGCAAAGATGTCCATGGCGCTGTAAAAGAAGTCGTTGAAACACAACGCGGTGTTTCTTGGCTTTATATGATTGCAGATGGGCAAACCGACAAGTCCGTAGTTTTAGAAACAGGAAAATCAACAGATTCTCTTGGTGCGATCAAGTTTCCTCCCGATGAATTGAAGTGGTTGGCCTTACTTCCTGATGCTGACTTTTTAAAGCGTTTTGAAAATCAAAAGCACCAAAAAGGTCTAATGGTGCGTTGGAATGATTATAAATATCCTGAAAAATTCCAAGAATTCAACAACGATTTATTTTGGTATCACGGCAAAAAAATCAATTCTAAGTCATGGGGTGAAAAAGGTTTTATTAACAGAAAGCACACCGAAAAAAATTGTCCTGAGGCATTTTACTTTGCCCCACAACGTGAATCAAAAGACGATGTACTCATTATGACAAACCACTACGTTACTCCAAGTATGCGTATGTGTGCAATGAATCCAATGACCATCGAAATTTCACGTAATAAGGCCAACGAGGTTCAGTGGCGCTATGACGAACTCAATGTTCAAGTACTAAGCAATTATGGCAATATTGATGCTGAAAAAGCCTTAGAACTTATCGATTTTCTTTCTCCAGAGCGCAAGCATCCTGAGTTCTACAAGAACAACAAAAAAAGTTCTGATGGTAAAACCCAACGTATTCGCGGAAGTGTTTCTTTGTTCGACTTAACAGACAAAACTGTGAAAACAAAATTCGGTTTTTATGCCGATGACTGGATTAGCGTCACACTTCCCAACTATGTAGATTAATCTCAAAAATTAGGGCGCGACAAGCGCCCTAGTACATTCCAACATCCTCACCTCATCTTATCCTTTAAAGGCTATTTTCTCTATGGAAGTACACAAAAAAATTGCTGTGATTGGTACAGGCAACCTTGGCAATGCAATCGTTGAGGGAATGATTGAATCCCAAAAATTTTCCGCAGACAATATCATTGCCACGAGAAGGCAAACGCATTTAATTGACAGTTTACAACAAAAAGGTGTGCACACGACAAGTGATAACTGCCAAGCTGTACGCGAGTCGCACATCGTCATTTTAGCCGTGCAGCCTAAGCAACTGGAACAAATATTACATGAAATTGCCGACGACTTGCACGAAGATCATATTATCGTATCGGTAATTACGGGGGTGGCAATAGAACAAATTGGTCGTTTACTTTCCAAACCGATTGCGATTGTTCGGGCGATGCCCAATACTGCAATTGCGATTAAGCAGTCGATGACATGTATTGCACATCGTAATGTATCGCCAGACTCTTTATCCGAAGTACAGTCTATCTTTGATACTTTAGGAAAGACTTTGATTATCGATGAAGAATTGATGGCGGCGGCAACTGTTTTGGGAGCATGTGGAATCGCTTTTTTTATGCGTTTTATTCGTGCAGCATCGCAAGGTGGAATTGAAGTGGGGTTCCATGCCGAAGAGGCGCAACTAATTGCAGCGCAAACAGCGAAAGGCGCTGCCTCATTGCTTTTAGCTCACCACACACATCCCGAGCAAGAAATTGATAAAGTAACAACTCCACAAGGATGCACCATTGCAGGGTTAAACGAAATGGAACACAACGGCCTTAGTTCTGCTCTCATCAAAGGAGTTAAAGCGTCTTTTAATCGAATAGCGGACATCACTTAAGATGTTTTTGTTATAAAGAGCACTGGGGCGTTTTACGCCCTACTTTTTTCCATAAAAAATCTCTATTGATTTTTGTTTATATTTTACGTATAATATTGTTACGTATGAAATATAAATGATAAGGAGAACATAACAGTGCGCAATACACTTATAGCACTAATTATATTTTTTATACCTTGCGTCCTTCAATCTGAAATACTAACACTTCGGGGTGATACTATTAGCGCCGGTGCTTTTAGTTTTGATGGTGGAGCAGGAGTCGATTTTTCAGGTACACCATTTACCTTAAGGCTAGAAATTGACGAAACTCTGACGGTGTTCTCTGGCAATCAGTTCGACGCGAGTGGGCAAGACGTTATTCTCGGAATACAACTCATATTTCCGACAATCAACGATGTTTTCACCGCAGACGTCTCGACAATTGATCGAGGGCTACGCGACGCGGACCCCAATAACGGACTGAATTTACTAACCGATGGTAATAGTATTCGCATTTTACCTCGCGACGTGAACGAATTAGGGCCTGCCCTTGATGGCGAAAATTTGGCCGAATATTTTAGTCGCACAGGTGGGGCGTTTATCGCCGAAAACGATCTAGTCTTTGCAGGTGGTATTGAATTTACCAACAATGCTGGCCAGCTAGTGACCATTGATCAAGTAATTAGAACCACGGTTGGAGCCAGTGTAAAAGTGACCGTTCCTGAACCTACGACATATTTTATTCTGATGTGTCTAGGAGTATTGGTTTATTTTAGAAAGCGCAGAGCTTAAACATCGGCTCTGCGTTTCCAAAATAAATCGACGCATACCTTGATTATCAATAACAATAAATAACTCCATACGATAGGTCGTATGGATACCACAGCATGATTTCTTATCCAAATCAACATGATATAAAAGCCATAACATTTCCATACCGAACTATATATGTAGTCGCGTTGATGTAATGCGTCGATATACCAATTGCCAATCAGCATACCAAAAAGAACAAAGACAAAATAGACACCCCATAAACCAAATTGTGCATAGGCCTCTGCTATTTTTAAATACCCTAAGCCTGACCCCAGTGGATTCATATGCGAGTGGATCCACTTTGACATCGTTTCTTCATCCCTCAGTTTCCACGCCCCGAGATTGGGTACGATACTTTCTATCGCCATTATATACGATTTTCCACCTGTATGGCTCTCTGAACCAGGAATAATCATCATTGTTCCCATAAGAACTTGTAAACTGCTACCCGTTTCTTGTAGCGCTTTTTCAATGGGACGTGTTGTCTGTATCTCATTTAACCCTCTAAATTCAAATAATAGAGGTATGACAAATAGTATTGCTAATGCTAAGGTAATTACCTGTAGAGAATTTAAGTTTATTCTCATGGCAATGAGAAAACTCAGTAGGAAACTAAAACAACCCCCGCGGTCACCTGTGAGTAAAAAAATAATACATAATGTGAGTCCTACAAGGTAGGCTATTTTTTTCTGGAAAGACGTGCGGAAAGACAATGCCATCATAGTAGATGACAAGGGAACGAGCCAATGTAGCAATGTTGTGGGAATGCGAACATCATTTTCTTGTTGATAAATTACATAATCCATATATCCATGTTGGAATGTGCGAAACAAGAAAGAGGGATAAACAAAGAATAGTATAAAAAATGAAAAAAGTACCAATGATGAGGCGATAAAAAATATAGGATTGGCATGATCCCTTTGCTGTTCCGTAAGTCTCTTTTCTTTTTTCGCACGACAAAAAGACAGGTGTAGTCCAAACTGAAAACTTAAAATAGCGATGATGACGGCTTCGATAGACTTTATGAGAAATTCTTCGCTAAACCATTTGAATTTGTCAAAGGCTTGTTCACTCCCACATAAAAAAATAAACAAACACCCACTCGTAAATAGAAATGTTACCGCTAGGTAAACTTGTGGATATGATAGTAATGGTATCTTTAAGAGGCTGTAATTGTAGGCAACGGATATAGCAAATACGAGGATGACACATACTGTAGCTACTTCTAAAGATGAAAACATCGGAGAATAAAAATACACCATCATTGTGAATAGCAGTGGCATAAAAAAAGAAATGGTTAATAATGGAAGAAAGTTTTGCCTATTCATACTTTTTCCTTAGAAAATTTATAAACGTTTTTACATTATCGAAGAATATTATCGTGTATAGAATAGAGTATATCAAATAGCTAAGAAGGAAAATTTCAAAAATCTTTAATAGACCAGAAGCAGGTAACAAATGCGACAGATATACCAAACCAAAGTAATTTAATGTAGCGATGAAAAATTGTGTTGTGATGGGGTAAGAGAAAAATGAAAATTTAAAAAAGTGTGCTACTTGAAGCGTGCGAAGGGTACTAAAAAACGCAATGAGTATAACAGAGGTTAATGAAGCGCCTATTACTTTGAAAGAGGGAATAAGCAAAAAGCATAGTACGATATTTAACACAACACCTAAAAGACCATTGTAAAAATGCAAGTGCGACTTATTTGTCATTGACAATATGTGTCCATTTCCCGCGGTTGTTAAAAATATAAACTGCCCAATAAGTAGTATGTGTAACGAAGTTGTTGAAAAGTGACTAAATGACATGGCCGACAATAGAAGCTCTGATGTGGTGTATGTCGCTATGATCGCTGGAAATGCCAATATCATATTGAGCTGTGTGGAATTTATGTATAATTTATACATTGTATGCATGTCTTCATTCATAAAATAACGGCTGACCATCGGCGCAAACACCGTAAACGTTGCCGAACCAACTGTTTGGATAAAGGAACAAATTAAAAGCATTGTCTTGTAAAAAGTAACGACGGGGGGAGCGACAAAAAATCCAAGAATAATCAAGTCGGACAGCTGGGTAATTTTCAACAAAATACTTGAGAATGCCAAAGGAATGCAATATTTTATCCAATAAAATATGGAAAATTGATGTTGGCAAAGTAGTTGTAAGCGTTTTTGAAAAGTTGTGTTTTTTATTTTGGCAATTCGCGAAAAGAACAAAGTACCTGTTAGGTACATCGTAAACTGGCCCAGAGCATACGAGATGATAACGCCGATAACCCCAAGGTGTGGAAATAAATATAAACAAATGACAAGAGACGAAATTTCTATAAGTGGAGAAAGGATTTCGCGCCCAATTAAAAGGTATAGATTTGTTTCGAAGCTCAAAGTTAGTAGTAATGGTATTTCCGCGGCACCAATAACAGGAAGTATTAAAATCAATAAGTAGATGGTCTCATTTGTGGTAGGAGAGCTACTATTTGCTAGCAAAAATTCACATAGTATGTAAGAGATGAAACTGATGATAAAACCCAAAAGTACAGGAACATAAATCGAAACGGTGAGAATAGCGTGTAGTGTCTCAGGACAATTTTTGTTTTCGACGGCAAATTTTACCATTCCGTGTAGTCCGGCTCTTTGAATGATTATACATATGGTAAATATGCTGAAAATGGTGATGAAAATACCGAAGTCTTTTGCTCCCAAACAATAAATTTGTAAAGGAACGATCGCAAATTTTGCAAATCCACGTAGAAATATACCAAGAAGGCTAATAAACGCACCAACACCGATTTTTTTTATATCTTTTTGCATAGTTGCTCTATAGATCGTCCTGATAGAGATTTGTTTGACGGACCAGTAAATAATATGCTGTAATTATACAAAAAAGCATATCTTTTTGTATAAAAAAAGCCATATGCCGGTGTTAGGTCTGAGCCCAAGCGGGTCTGTACGGATTGCCTCCGTGGTTTCAATACCAAAAACATTATAAATGTACTATTACATCTACCATAATTTTATGCATAGTGAATTTGACGAGCACGTTTTGAAGCAATGCTATGAAACAAAGAACATGTAGTTGACCATGAATCACACGTCATGGGTATATTCTTCATCTTATTTTAGGAAGTCTTTGTATGATAAAAGTGTTGATGAAAGTATTACAAAACGCAGTATCTAAAGGCATTATTAAAGATATTTCCGTTGTCGAAAAATATATCGATGCGTTTGTCAACGAAGAAATGACTCTGCAAGAGATTGAAGATCAAATCTACGAAGGAAAAGAACCATCGATTTTCTATCGTGACGATTTGAATGACTTGGTTGTTGAAAATGCCGATAATCTCGATAGAACCGTGACTGTGATTAGTGGAGATGAAGATGTTGACCCTGCGGCACGTACAACACCATTGGAAAAAGATCCACAAAGTTTTACAATCGAGTCCGAAAAAAATAATGCCCAGGTTCAAATTGCTGCAAACAGTGTCGAAAACAGCCCGTCCTCTTCTAGCCGCAATATTGCCGAGCGTGCATTAAAGAGTGTTGAAATCTTACAAGAAACCAATTTCGATAAGCGCTATGAGGTAAAGGAGGAAATTGGTCGCGGTGGTATGGGGGCGGTTTACCTTGTTTCCGATAAGAGTTTAATGCGTAAAGTTGCGATGAAGGTTCATGAGTTGAAAAATGGTGGTGAGGAAGCTACGCGATTTACCGCCATTTCTTTGGAGCAGTTTATAAAGGAGGCGCGACTTAATGGGCTTCTTGTTGGTGAGTATGTGTTGCCCATCTACGAAGTCGGTATTATTCCCAAGGAAAATCCAAGATTTCCGACGGGAGGTATTTATTACACGATGCGTTATTTAGAGTCAGCAAAAACGCTGCGCGACTTTTTACAAGTTAAAGGCGTAAATAATGTGGATAAATTCAAGATGTTTCGTGCTTTTTTTAAAATTTGTACAACGATAAAGCATGCCCACGACCAGGGATTTATTCATTGTGATTTAAAACCTGATAATATCATGTTTGCTGATATTTCTGAAGAATTGTTTGTCATTGATTGGGGACTGTCGAAGTTACTGGGCCGAAAAGACAACTACGAACGCTACAGTTACATGTATACGAAGTGGAATGAACTCGACGACAATCTTTATGAAAGAGGAATACCCACTTTTACACTTGGAGGAGATAGCGCAAAAGTGGGAACACCCAAGTTCATGTCTCCTGAACAAGCCCGCGGAGATATTGACAATTTCAATGAAGCAACAGATATTTACGGTTTAGGTGGGATTTTGTATTATATGTTTACTCTTAAACCACCCAATTTTACTAAGACGATAAATATTGAAGATGTTCTACGACGAATCGCGAGTCAAGATCGCAGTGATCGACGGGATTATTCGGCACTTCCCGAAGAAGTACGCGATATTTGTAAAAAGTGTTTACAGTTTCGTCAAGAAGATCGCTTTCAGCACGTGGGGGAGATACTCGAGTGTTTCAGGAGTGCGGGGTTGGTTCAAGATACTCGTTTAACGAAAAAGTGCATTTTTTGTGGTAATAAGGTATACGGAAAGTATTGTACTCATTGTGGAAAAAGTATATTTTGTCGTGGGTGTAATAAACCTCTTTCGACAAATGATAAGAAATTCTGTTCGTCTTGTGGGCGAGCTTTTTCGCCTTGGAAGAGGATAGGTAAGTGGTTTTTGCCTGATTAGGCGTATTTGGTTAGGGTGACGGTCAGGGGCACGGTCCAATGCTATTGACTTAATAAGTAAGTGTTATTCAATAAAAGACTTACAAATTCATGTCATTCCCGCGAAAGCGGGAAACCAGCAATACAAATTTGACTTGAAAGCGTCTGGTTCCCTGATCAAGTCAGGGATGACACGTGGCGTAAGTCTTTTATTTACGATTACGGTCACGGTCAGGGTGACGGTAACGATGACGGTTACGGCTACGATGACGGTTACGGCTATAAATATTCTATTACAACTTGGTTTAGAGAAGATATGTCACAACATGAAATTGAGTTCTGTCGCAGAGCAGTTGCAATGGGCTATTTGGATGCAAAGCAGGCGGCACAGTGTTTGGAAATGAAGAAAACGAATAGTCATTCTAGCATCATGCAAGTGTTGTTGCAGTCGCGGCTGATGTCAATGGAGCAGATTCAGGTGGTGATGCGTGCGTCGCAGCAGGGAGGAAGTTCGCAACCTGCTCCGCAGAGGACGTTACAAATTCAAAGATACCACGTTTTACAGGAAATAGGACGTGGTGGTATGGGAGTTGTCTATAAATGTATGGATACGCAATTACAGCGTGTTGTTGCATTGAAATTGCTCTTAGCAGGAGACAATAGTCATCAAGAAGATATTGATCGTTTTATGCGCGAAGCGAAAGCTACGGC
The DNA here is from genome assembly GCF_009002475.1 of Candidatus Uabimicrobium amorphum. Lineage (GTDB taxonomy): Bacteria > Planctomycetota > Uabimicrobiia > Uabimicrobiales > Uabimicrobiaceae > Uabimicrobium > Uabimicrobium amorphum. Next base: position 3,507,811 of record NZ_AP019860.1, on the reverse strand, counting down.
GAAATTTGATCATCCTAATATTGTCAAAGTTTATGATATTGGTGTGGAAAATGGTCATCCTTACCTGGCGATGGAATATATTACGGGAAAATCTTTGAAAGAGATCATTGCTGCGTCAACCTTAACGGTAAAGAAAACTGTGCAGATGATGATTAAAATATGTGACGCATTACACTATGTTCATTCCCAAGGCATTGTACATCGAGACTTAAAGCCTGCTAACATTATGGTCGATGATAAGGGCGAACCGCGGATTATGGATTTTGGGTTAGCAAAGACTGCGGAAAGCAGTAAGAAGTTGTCACGTACGGGAGCACTCTTGGGGACAATTTTGTATATGCCTCCTGAACAAGCGCAAGGAATACATCGCGATGTCGACGGGCGTAGTGATATTTATTCTCTTGGAGCAACTTTATATGAAATTTTGACAAAGCGTGTTATTTTTTCGGGAAAGACATTCCAACACGTTCTTACGCAAATTTTAAATGAAGAACCACCTTCGATTCGCAAAATAAAACCGCGAATTCCTCAAGATTTAGAGTGTATTTGTTTTAAGGCAATTGCGAAAAAACGCGAGTGGCGTTATCAAACCGCAGGCGAATTTAAAGAAGATCTTATCGCCTTTGCAAATGGAGATGTGGTGCAGGCAAGTCGCTTGAATATTTTACAAAGTTTGTGGCGCAAAATGTTAAAGTACAGCAAATCCCCCATCGCCATTTCTGTTATGATATTTCTTATTTCGATGATTATTCTTGTTGTGTCCATGTGGAAACTTTCTGGCGAAAAGAGAAAAGGTATTGTACAAAAGTCGCAAGAGACAGTCGTGAAAAAGTCACGTACAGTTTCGGCGATGGACACTTTTTTTGAAGAGCTACGTAATAAAATGGATATTGTGGATGAGACGCAGATGGAGAAAATGATTGCCAATCAAAAAAAATGGCGCGACGACCACGTATTTTTTTACAAATTAGCTTCTTTTTATTTTGAGTATGCTTTTCGCAGTGATGGGGGTTTTCAGCGTCGTATGCAGAAAATGGAGAAAATGATTGCTCGCGGCAAAAGCATACGTGCCACCGCACAAAGTGTTTTATTGCAAAATTTGCACGATTACACAAGAGAAATAAGCCCCTCGAAAGTAAACATAGATAAACATGAGCGTTCCATACGTGAAATTCTTCCCCAAGAGCGCAATCATGGCATTGCACAAGCTGTACACGCTTACAATCGACGTCAATGGCTACATGCCTCGCAGTTTGAAAAAAATATTATGCGCTGTGAGAATATTGTCGCTGTTTTTAAAAGCGTGCGTGCTTATCGTCCGGCCAAAAAAATACAAATTACAAAATTCCGCTTAACATACGATGGCAAAGTAATTACTCCTGCGAATGAGTTTGTTTTTATCGCAGGCGAGAACAAAGATAAGATTAACTATAGTTGTTTCACTCCTAATGGTCGTATGTTACAAAAAGTACTCAACCGCAACACTTTAAAAGTAGAGTCTTCTTATGATACATCTACTGCTGGAGGCAAAGTAAAGTGGACGCGTTTGCAAATGGCGTTAGAAGCATTTGCGTTGTTATTTGTCACCAAGCATTACAAATTAGGTTATGCAATTGAGTTTCCTACAGAAGCAGATTTTAAACTACCTGTGGTACACAAAAATACTCAGAACACGGATACTCAAAATTTTCGTATCCAGAAAACCAAAGGGGAGTTATTTTTGACTTACAAAAATAAACGTCTCAGCGCAAGAGGTGAGTATGTATTTTTTGTTGCCATTTCTGGTAAGAAAGTTGTTTATCTGTGTGGCAAAGATGATCGCAGTATGTGGGAAGTTTGTTATGAACGCCATTCTAAGAAGAGAACGGCACAGCAGATTTTTGTTTCCAATCAACGAAATTTAAAAATGACAGTGAGCTACATCGAAAAAGGCTTTCGCAATTTTTACGGCAAACGCAATTTCCAAATCATAGCACACAAATTGAATAAAAGATAGTTTACGAATAACAGGCATACACAACTTTATTTAGTGCGCTTAATCGCATAAATGTGAAACTCTTTGAGAAAATATACGTATTGTGAGTTTGCCAAATGTATTTCTATGCTATTTTCTCCGTTGTGAATAAAGGAATCTATGTTGAAAATTTGCGTTTGTAATATGCGATTGCTTAAAACATAGTTTTTTTGCAGAAATGAATCGTTGACTTTTATGTGGATCACCGATTCACCTTTTCCCTCGACCAAGCCCGGCATGCTGACGGAAGCATAAAAAAATTGATAGTCTTTGATATATTTATTGATGGAAAAAGACGTGAGTAGCTTAGAAGTATTGCGATAGCGAAAGACCACCGAACCTTGCATCTGATCTGAGTATGTTACTTGGACCACTTTGGCCGCTGTATAGTTTTTTTTGACGAAGGAATATATTTTGTGACGCTTGACGTTTTTCGGCAAAATTTTTTGTTGTTTCCCCCATTCACAAATAAAACGAAGCGGTGTTTTCTCTTCCTGTGCTGACCAGATCGTGTGCTTGTCTTGTGTATTTGTCGTTAGCACCGTTCCCGTTGTTTCTAAATCTTTACCTGAGTAAATAGGCCAATTGCTATAACTCAGAATTTCCTTGTTTTGCCATTTGTCGGCGTTAGGTCTTATTCCAATCCATAATGGGCTACTTGGTGGAATAAATGACAGCAAGAAATTTTCTTCTTCTGGTGCATTTATTGTGACTAAATGTCCACCTAAATAGCGACAAATTTGCTGCGCTTTTTTCCACGAAACTTTGTTGTATACATACAAGTAATATTTTCCTTGCCAGTTATAGACTTTTCCTTGTAAAGAATCCGCACGACTACTTAAGACTTGTTGAATTTCCTTTTTGCTGCGAATAGCTGGGTGAGGTGGAAATTCGCGTTGTGCAATAGGTAACACGTCTTCTTCTTGTATTGGCTGCACGGAGAAAAACTTTTGGTACTTTTGTGGAGCGTTGTTGCGGGATAGAAAAAAAGCGATTGTTGCGAAATTCAATAACAACAGGGCAATCACAATACTATATTTTTTGAAATTGCTATGCATATGCGAAGTTCGCAGTGACGTTTCTTTTGCTTTGGTTCTTCTTCCTTTGAGAAAACGATCTAACTCTCTTGCGAGTTCTTGGGATGTCGCATAGCGTTTTTGTGGGTCTTGTTGTAAGCACTTGAGGCAAATCGCTTCGATTGTTTTGGAGATTTTTGGATGGATTTGCGAAGGTCGGGGGAAATCCCCCTTTTGTATCTTGATGCGCAGTTCAATGATATTGTTTGCGACAAAAGGCAATTGTCCTGTAAGAATTTCGTATAGAATAATTCCCATACTGTAGATGTCACTTTGCGGTGCCGCTGTTTTTGAGTCCTCCATTTGTTCGGGAGACATATAGAGCGGAGTTCCCATGGCGATATTACTTTTTGTTAGTGAAGAGTTCGCTCCTGTAATTTTTGCCAGTCCAAAGTCGGTGAGAAACGCTTCTCCCTTTTCATTGATTAGAATATTGGATGGTTTTAAATCGCGATGCAGAATTCCATTTTTATGGCATTGATGAAGAGCGGTGGCTATCTTTTGCAATATTTGGATATTTTTACGTAGACGGCCATTTTGTTTGATAAAATATTCTAAAGTTTTGCCTTGTATGTACGGCATGACATAGTAGTGACGACCATTGTGTGTTCCCATTTCATAAATAGAAATAATATTGGGATGTTGCATTTGCCGCATCGTTTTTGCTTCGCGTACAAAGCGCTGTATTTCGTCTTCTCCATCGGAAATAAGAACTTTGATCGCTACAATTTCTGTGCTACTCTTTGCTTTGTAAACAATTCCCATACCCCCACGGGCAATTTCTTGGATAATGTGATAGTTACCTATGGTTTTTGGAGGTGCTTGTGCGTTTCTGGGCATTTCATTGTCATTGCTCAATAGCGTTTGCACTAAACTTTTATCGATTCCCTGAGAAAGCAAAAAGTCTTCTACGCTACCTCCGGTATTTTTTTGCCAATTATTCCACAATTGCACCGCTTGTTGCGTTGAGCATATACCACTATGAGTTAGTTTTTGTATGGCTTTTTGTAATATAGTACTGGAAATATCCATATTTGTTCTTCCTGGTTTACAATTGCAATTTGTCTTGGTTCGCCCATTCGCGAATATCGTCTTCCACATATACATCTTCGAGTATGGTAGTTGCCCAGTTGTGAGAAGAGGCGAGTTTTTCAAGTAGGCGAAGAGAAATGACCTAGTTGTTTTCTCCTGTTTGAATATATTTTTTGAGCGCAATTTTTTCCATGTCGAGAATGTGGAAATATTCTTCGAAAGGAATATATTTGATTTCACGAATGAATAATTCGCGAAAGATAGGTTGCATTTGCGGAGCTTCGTTTAGTTCCCATAATATCTCGCGTATTGTTGTTATTTCTAATTCTGATCGCGAAGCACTTGTGACGTAAGGAGGAGCAGGAGCATGCGGGGTACGGTGAATGATGCGTATTTTTTTGAAAAGTTGTGGACGAAATTTTTTTAAAATGTGATAGCTAAGACAATCGATGGCCGCAGTATCTACTTTATTTTCGCTAACCATTCGTATGGAGTTTTCGTGGGAACCGCTATATTCGGCACGTGAAAAAAAATTTGTGCAGTTTTTGACGTAATTTGCTACGACAAAATACAATATGTTTGCTCCTGAGTGAGAATGTTGACAATTAATGGCGCATGATTTATGGTATAGGTCTTCAATACTTTCTATCTTCGCGTCACTACGTACGATAATAAAACTTGAATAGTTGTGGTCTAAGCAATCAGGAACATTGTAACAAGGTGTTGCGACTACGCGGAGGTCTCGAATGAAAGGCTTTACCACATCGTATCCACATGCCTGACTGAAAAGGAGAAAAGGTGACTGCCATTGGTGCTTATAGGATATGTTTCTTGTTAGAAAGTCGGGCGGATGGAAACCTGCTTTTTTTAGGCGTGATGCGAAAAAATGCCAAAACGAGTCTGTTGCTGGTTTGATTTCGGGAAAATCGTACCATGGTAAAGAAGCAATATTCATAATACACTCTACATTCAGGATAATCTATATGAGTAATTTACATCAAGCGCAGGACGGTACTCTCGTTGATTTTCAGCACATAAAACGTCAAAATTCACAGGGGACTTTTTTTTTATGGCCTTGTGGAATGGGAGATATACGCTCTCATTTATACCAAAATTATTGTGATATTTTAAAAAAATTTGATTTAATACTATACAATCCTCGCTCCCATGGTGAATCTCAAGGAAACTATTGCTTTCACCAAGCAGTACAAGATGCTCGGTATTTTATGCAGCACCTAAAAATTCATCCGCCTTTGTATGGGGTTGGACATAGCGCCGGTGGAGCAGGTATATTAAGGTTAGCAAATAGTTTTTCTTTTCAAAAGCTTTTTCTTTTTTCTCCGATTTTAAACTCACGGCAGGCTTTAGAGTTTATGTATCGCGAACAGACCCAATATTTGTTTACGAAACTTTTTTGCCGCGAGCGCAGTTACAATCCAAAACTTTGGGATGTTCTAATGGATGGTCAATGGCTAGATTATGACCATTGGAATGGCATAAAAGACTCCATTGAAGACAAAGCGCCTTTCTTGAATTCAATAAAAAAAAGTATGGAAGAGATTGCTCATCCAGGTTACGGAGTATACGACGAAATTGTAAAACATGGTAGCAAATCACTCATTTGTATACCAGAAAAAGATTTATGGTTCTCTATTGAAAATCAATTGCAGGTAGCAAAAAAAAATAACATTACTATCGCGACAGTTTATAATGCAAAAAATCATTTTTTCAAGCGCCGTTGGAATAACATTTGGAAGTTTATTACATATGCAGTAAATGGAGAAAATGTATGAGTAAGCTATTTGTAAATGAAAAATTTGATTTAGGTATCGATATTGTAGATGTGGAACAAGTAGATTCTTTGGCTAGTCAGGGACAAATTTTTATTGAAGCAGGTAGGGTAGTTATATCAAAGCTACAGTTAGGCAATGTAAAATGTTTTATCAAGAAGTATTCTTATACTCCCAACTATCGATTTTTGGGACGGCCGAGTTATACGTTTCGCGAAAAGCATTCCTTTGATTGTTTTTCCGAAATGGGGATTCCACACCCTGAAGTGATTTTTTGTGCAGAAAATAGACAATTTGGTCGCTTGCGTTGGGCAATTATTGGAATGCAAGAAATAGAAGAATCACAAAATTTAATACCATTTTTTATTGAGTGTAAAGATCCGATACTTCGACAAAATTTAATTTTACGCCTAGCGGAAATGACAGCACTGATGTGCAACCGTCGTTTTTCTCATGGTGGGTGGCGTATGCGCAATATACTCATTGATAAGAATCATCAATTATTTTGTGTGGATTGTCCCAAAGGGCATTTTAAAAAGGCACCTGTTGGACGTAGTTTAGATTTTGACTTGTTGGGAATCTTCAGAGATTTTATGCAAATGTGCTCCGAAGAAGAGAAAATATTTTTTGTGGAAGAGTACTGCAAAAGAACCAATAAAAATGCCGCATTTTGGAAAGAGCATATTGCGGAGATGTGCCTAAAGAAGTTTAAGAGAATAAACCCCTTGGTGCCAGGGCAAACTGTGATATGTTAGGCATAACTTTATGATAACAATAAGTAAAGTTATTTTTTCTTTATACGTTTGCACAGATTTTCATGTGTTTCAAACTGTTCGCGCCGTTTCTTGCTAGTTGTTTCGTACAAAGTACTCATTTTATTTGCATAAAGAGCCGAAAAAGGTTGGGTTAGAAACAACTTGTAATATAGTAGGCGACTCTGATCATACATACCTAGTTTTTCATATAAGTCGACAATTTGACGTAACAATTCAACGCGATTGACATTTTTGATAAAATTCAATTGTTTTTCGATTTGCTTTTTTTGTTCTGTTCCATGCTTCTTCCACAAAGATTTTGCCAGTTGTAAACGATACAATGGGTAATCATTTTTTTTTATGGCCTTCCTCAGTAGCCACAACGTTTTTTGTGTGGGCTTCTCGCCGAGGAGTAGAGCTTTTTCATATAGATATTTCGCTTCTGGGTGTAGATCAATGGCCCAGGTTAAAATCTGTAGCCATTTTTTTTGTAGTGGCTTTAAGCGATAAGCCATGGATGTTAATTTTTCTATGTACAAGTCATACTTTGCTTCTATGGGCTCATTTAGCGCTATGTAGCGCGAATATTCTTGTTCACTCATCACTTCATAATACATCAAGCGATTGTATAGGCCGATGGCCGTGCCTTCTTTTCGCGCTTCGTCGTTGCTTTCCTTTGCTTCTTTTACCATATTTTCCAGGTCTTTGTATTTTTTTGTCAAAGCGGTTAGTGAAATATAGCTCGCTTTGCGAAGTTGTGGATGACTACTTTTTGCGAATTCTTTGAGACACTTAATTTTTTCATAGCGAGTGGGAAGGTGTATTTTCATTAGAAAACGCATTACGGATTCTTGAACAACAGGTAAGTGTAAGTGAGTTAGAATAATGGTTTTGACTAGATCACTTTTTTCCTTGTAGATATCGGATAAGTTAGGTTGCCCAAATAAAGATAAGTGAAAGTAAATTTGTCCGCGAAAATATTCGTCGGGATCTTGCGGGGTGTGAGAACTAATGAGTTCAATGACGTCAATGGCTAATTGCAGACGCTTTTTGGTCATTCCTTGATTCATTTGTGAAACAAAATGAATAAACAGCATTGTGTAGATAAATGTTTTTTCATTGTAACTTAAGAGTTCATTGCTTAAAAGACTACGCATGTCTTGTTGTCCAGGGCTCGTTTGTGCCCAAACATGAGTGGCTTTGAACATTAGCTTTGTTTTGCGTTCTTTAAATATTAGTCGCCTTAAAATGGGACGTAGAGATGGAAAATTAACGTGGTGCCTGAAAGAGTCACTGAAGAATAAGTTTACTAAAATAATAGAGGTATCCTTGTCCCTAAGCCCCTTTTTGTAGTGATCAAGATAGAAATTTTGAGCTTCGAGATTGTTTTGTGACATGGAGTGCCATAAGTACATGTAGGCATAATGGCGCATATTTGTCGACGTGTTATTTAGGTTTCGTAAGACAATCTGTTGGCAGCGTTTTTGTGCATAAGTTGATAAACGTGCGGGAGTATCTTCGAGTGTATTATTTAAAGAGGAGATCAGTGTTCCCGCGGCGCACAGTTGAATACGCTCGTCTTTGTTTTGTAGCATTTTTTCTAGGAATGCCACCGTTTTTTTTCCCAATTCGATACGCATTTTGTTGATGAAATGGGCACGATAATAAATACTATGACATACTAAGTATATTAAAAATTTTTGTTGCTGAGCAGGTAAATTTGTTTCGAGTACTTTGTAACGATTATCATCATCGGTAAAAAAAATGGGAAACCCCGCTTGGCGTAACACGCAAGTGGCGATGATAGATGATTCAAGCGTGTTGGATCGCAAAGAAACCTCATCAAGGAGTTCTATTTTATACGATTTTATCAAATACTTTGCGGCAAGATATTTGTAGAAAATGTTCGGGTGTGATATGAGTATTTTATATACTTCATCGTAGTTTATCGCGTCATGAAATCCGCGTAAAGCACTGCTGTCGATAAAAAATTGCGCTAGATAGTAATAATGGTCTTCTACGTATTCTTCGCCTTTAGTATGTTTTATTTGAGTGACCACTTCATAAATAATGGAACGAATATCTGAAAAACTTTTTTGTGCAAAGTTTTTTAAATCTTTTGTAATGTTGCTTTGGTAGCGCAAACTGAGTAGATGTTCGCGAATGCGTAGCTGTAGGGAAGTATTTTTATTTTCGCGTAAACTTTGCAAAATAGGTTTTAAATCTACTTGGCTTTTGGTCTTTAGATGCTTTCTTTCTTGGAAGCTAAATAAGTACTTGTCGCGAATGGCCACTAAATTTTCAATGAATAGGTTAGGTAGTTTCGGTAAGATTTTTTTGGTACATTCGTTGCGTAGTAGTACGAGATTGTTTTGTTGCAAAATTGGCTCAAATAAACCAAGCTCACACAAGCCGTTAAAAACGGTAAAATTTGGTTGTTCTTCGTTGACAAAAACGTCCTGGAGGATATGTTGGCATTTGACGTTTTTTCCTTGTCGTAGTAAACTTCGTGCATAAAAAGTTCGGTATGCGCTATTCTTAGGGTCAACCCTTAGACATTTTTCAAAAGCTTTTTTCGCACGAGAAGGCAAATTTTGTTTTAAATATGCCTGGCCAAGAAAAAATAAAATTTCGTGACTATTTACACTTTGCTTTTGAGCGCGTTCCAGAAAAGAAATCGCTTTGTGAGGTTGGTCGGTTTCTAAGTAACATACCCCCAAATAGAAAAACAGTTTGTTTAGCATTTGATTGTCATTGATGAGAACAATTTTTACTTTGCGAAAATGAGATAGTGCTAGCGAATAATTACGCTCTTCAAACAACAATACCCCCTTGTAAAAGTGCGCTTTGTATAAAATCTTTGCATCGACATCTTGGAGTCGTAAAATTTTTTGCAAAATTTTATCAGACATCGTGTAGTATTTTTTATCCTGGATTTGCGCAACTTTACTGTAGAGAATGGCCACATGCAAAAGTACATTGTGCGGGATTTCATCTTGTAGTTTGTAGTGCTTTTCAAATAACTGCTTTGCCAGAGAATATTTTCCTGAAAGTACATAAGCTTCCATGAGAAGAGCTGTGGCGTTTTTTTCATCGTGTTTACGCAGGATATGTAAATCATAAATAGCATCACTAAAGTTACGCTGCTTTATAGAGTTTTTGGCACGAATGAGCAAGATACCTTTATCCGGTTCGTAGTCCATCGTTGTGACATCTTCGCGGAGAAAGAACACAACGCTTATCAGAAGAATGCAAGCAAGTATAATGCCGTGAACTGGACGAAAGTGGAATCTTGGACGGCGAAATGTCTTTTTTTGTGGATTCAAAAAATTTTCTAAGTCATTCACTAACAAATGTGTGCTTTCATAGCGCAGTTTTTTTTCTGTAACACACATCATCCAAATGTCGTTGAGTTGTTCAGGTACTTTGTTGTTACGCTTATTTAACATCACAGGTTTCGTGTAGCGTATATTTTGAAAAACCTCTTCGCTTTTTTTTCCACCGACCATCATCTGTCCCGCCATCACTTCATACATAATGGCTCCAAAAGCATAAATGTCTACGCGAAAATCGACTTCTTTAGGTTTACCAAGCAGAACTTCAGGGGCCATATAGTGTGGTGTTCCTGAAAATTCCCCCGACTGCGTAAGTGCAAAGCGGTCACTAGCGACATTTTTGGCGAGTCCAAAATCCATGAGTTTAGGAGTGCCATTGCCATCTATCATGATATTGTTGGGTTTTAAATCGCGATGGACGACGTTCTGGTCATGGGCATAAGCCAAAGCTTTGGCAATGGGGTATAGTAAGCGTGCTTTTTGGTGGACAGACATGCGGTGTTTATTTAGATATTTGTCTAACGTTGTTCCGTTGATATACTCCATCACTAAGTAAAAAACGCCTGATTGAGCTCCTGCCGTGTATATTCTGACTATATTGGGGTGATTCAAATTGGCGGTAATTTCTGCTTCGCGCAAGAAACGTTTTTGAGTAATACCAAACTCTTTGTTAAAAATGAGTTTGATGGCTACTTTTCTACCTGAATTTTTGTGCACAGCGCTGTACACAGCCCCCATACCACCACGACCTAAAAACTCTGCTATTTTATACTCACCAAAAGATTGGCCAGGACCAAATTTGTATAAAGTAAAATCCATAACGACCTTTTCTTATATTAGGTGGGCAAATGCCCAACTGATTGTATTGCAAATAAGAAGTAATAACATTGCAATAATTGCCCATGCTGGTTTTTGTATTGTCGTGCTGTGTGATGGAGTACGTAAAATGAAAAACCAATTGAGCAATAAACACATATAACCAAAAGCTGTTTGTAGTGGAAAACTGACCAGTGAATGGGTTAGTAAGACGAACAATGCAGCAAAGTGACCAGCACCTATACTACAGCGTGTTTTTTTATAGTCAGTATAAGCATAATACAGCATCAATAATAACAATACAATAAATAAACACCCCCCTATTATACCTGTTTCAAGGAATATTTCCAGGTAATCGTTGTGGGTGTGGGCAAAAATGCGCTTGGTTGCTGGTTTATACACCTCGTTGCCACGCGCAGTTGCAAAACGGTTTTTATGATGCCATGCTTTTTGATACCATTGTTCAAAGCCTGTCCCCACCCACATGTGTTCGCGAAAAGTGCGCCATGAACTAACCCAAATGACAATACGTTCTCTGGTAGCTCCATATTGGTGAAAACTCTCTTTGTTCCACAAACTACGTCCTTGGTATAGCGGAATGGAGCACATGACGACAAATAGTATGGCAACGCTTAGCATTGCAAAATAGTTTTTGCGCAATAGAATGAATACAATACATGCGACAAATAAGCCAACAAGTGCCCCACGAGAGCCAATAAATAGTACAGGAAATATGAAAAATATAATGGAAATAACACAGCAAATTTTTCGATAACCACACAACGTCTTGATATAACCACAGAGAGACACGGCTGTTGCGGCTGCCAAGCAGGCGACAAAATTAGGATTTCCTAGTGTAGATCCGTAAAAGTTAGGTCGTACCATTGGCACAGGGGAAAGTTCTGCGTACTGCAAATAAGAAATACCTACGACAACAAACATGATGGTGAACCATGTTTGTTTCACAAGTGACTTGCGTAAAGGAATGTGAATGAGAAGTGCTAAAAACAGAACACCGCAAAACCAAAAGGTGTATTTACTGATCGCAACAAAAGGGTTTGGGGATACAAAACTTGAGATCGCGGCCCATGAAAAAAACAACAAACAGCTTAGTAACAAAGGATTTACTTTACGAATGTAGATGTTATTGTGGCGCCATATCCATAGTGTAAAAGCAATTAAAGTACATAGTTGGAAAACGAGTTGTTTGGGAATGAGAAAATTTTGATCAAACAAATCGCACAATAGTGTTGCACTCAAGCACATCGTTGTAAGTATAAAAAAAGTCAATATGTGTTTTATATTCATTAATTTTGTTGCAAGATAAACTCGGCAAATTCACGAACAGCTCCGCGTCCACCTTCACGTTTACTCTTAAATTGACAAACATTGTGAACTTCATCTACCGCATCTGCCGGGCATCCCGCAATTTTAACTCGTTGTAAGATGGGAATATCAGGTAGATCGTCTCCCATGTAGCAAGCTTCTTCGTCGCTTATATTTTTTTCAATAAGTATTTGCTCGTAAACCGGTAATTTTTCACTAATATTATCGTAGATGAGAGTAACTCCCAACTTTTCCAGGCGTTTATAAAGTGCTAGTGAAGAACGCCCGGTGATAACACCCACTTCAATTCCATGTTGTTGTAAGCGTTTGATCCCAAGGCCATCTTTTACATTAAAACGTTTGAATTCATCACCGTTCTTGTCGATGTAGATAGAACCATCTGTGAGAACTCCATCAACATCGAGTAATACAATTTTACAAGCCACAATAGACTCCTATCTTTTTTCTATCACAAATAATTTGGGGACTTCCTTACGCGGAGACGGTTCCACTGGAAACATAACTGTATAAATACTCTTCTCTAAAGAGGTAAACCACTGCTGAATTTCATTCCATTCGCATTCTCCGCCGCTGTGACCTGTATAGACCATAACAACTAAATTTCCACCACTTTGTAATAAATCTAGGCTATGAGAAAAAGCTGTTAGGGTTGTCGACGCAGCCGTGATGATGTTTTTGTCTCCCCCGGGTAGGTAACCGAGGTTGAACATCACAACCTTTATTTTTTGGTGATAATTCTGCGGAATGTGCTCTAGCATTTCTGCATGACTGGTGTGAAAAATTTCGACGCGTTGATGAAGCGCAAGTTGTTCTAAGCGTTTTTGCGTATTTATGATGGCCTGGTGTTGGATATCAAAACCAAATACTTTACCTGTTTTTCCCACGATGCGTGCAAGAAAGCTCGTGTCGTGTCCGTTTCCCACTGTGGCGTCAATGGCAACGTCTCCTGCGCTTAGTAACTTTTCCACATGTAAATGACAATAATCAGTTAATCTCAATTTTTTCTCCTGTTCATTTTTGCCGCGGCATTATATCATATATAGACGGGCATTGGTAAAAAAATAGGGATATTTGGTACTTGTGGCGGAGATTGTATGGATTTGACAAAACACAAACATTGGCAGTTACAAAATGGGCAAGTTTTGGCAACAACGGAGATTTTTAGCAAAATTATTGCCCAGGAAATAGATAAAAACGAGTTATGTCGTACACAACAAGGTGCATGGCAACCACTAGGTAATGTATTTTCTACTATTGGAAAATATGGGATTTTGCGTGAATTAGGTAGTGGTGCTTTTGGTAAAGTTTATTTGGGAATTGAAGTCGACAAAAGACAACGCCACGAGAGACTCGTCGCCATTAAAAAACCCGCAGAAAGTGTTTTACGTCAATATGCCCAAGAAGAAGGCAAGAGTGATCGTGAAGGCGAAATGTGGGCGCGGATGCAAATAGGGCAAGTATTTTCCAATGAAGCGCTTCTTACCGCGCGTTTGGCGATTTGTCCACATGTGGTAAAAGTAATCGACCACAGTGTTACCGAACCGTATATTGCTTTGGAGTTTTGCAATGAAGGAACATTGGCGCAAAGAATGGCAAAGTCCTACACTATAAAGGATATCTATCATTGGGGACGACAAATAGCCTGTGGATTACAAGCAGCACACAGCCTTCAGCCAGACGCTCTAATTCACCGCGATTTAAAACCGCAAAATATTCTTTTGCATAACGGTGAGATCAAAATTTCCGACTTTGGTACTTCACAAATGACATATATGGCAGAATCACTGCGATCATTGAAAGGTGGGTATACACCTAAGTATGCTGCTCCCGAAGCGATCAATGGCCAAGCCTACACTGCGACAGACATATGGTCTTTTGCGGTAATTATGTTTGTAGTGATTTGTCACGAATATCCTTTTGCCGGCGAAAACATAACACAACTGATGATGAAAATTACCTGCCAAGACCCAAAGCCCATAGCAAAATGTAGCAAATTTCCTCTCGACAACTCTGTGTACGACTTGCTAAATCGCTGTTTCGAGAAAGATGTTCAGCAACGCCCGACTGCAGAAGAATGTGTGGCCGTTTTTAGCGCAATTCCTCTAGAGAATAAGCAGCAGGAAACCATTGTGGATATCTCTCGTGAAAAAACCGTTGCCAAAACCGCAACGTCGTTGCCGCAAAACAGTACCACTTCACATGATGACAAACCTCACTTTGCAGAATCAAATCGTTTGCAGAATCGCTTGGCACAGCAAGCAAACTCCATACAAACCATTGCTGCTGCGAATAAATCGCGCAATGCGAGAACAAAATCGCGTAAAGCAAAAGCAAAACGTTCCACAACACAAACGCCGCCGAAAAAATCAAAATGTTTGTTATTTGCGGTGATAGGTGTCATGGTTGTTGGTGCTGTTGTGATTTCTCAACGCAAGGCCATCAAGCGTTTTATCTATAAGCAGCCTATGCGCACGAAAATCACAACAAATAAAACGTCTGCGACAAATCCTGTCAAAAATAAACCGAGACAAAAGACCGTGCCGCGAAAAATACAAAAGCCTGTGACAAAAGAAAAAGCTAGAGTTTTACCTAAAGAAAAAAGTAAAAAAATTATAATATCTAAAGATATAGATGGTTTTGTCTTTACTGGTAGAATTACCTATGAACTAGGAAATGTTCGCAACACAGTAAGAGAATATAAACATCTTGAGACGGGGATTGAATTTGTATTACTACCAACAACTGGTATTGATTTATCACCATTTATGATTGGGAAATACGAAGTCACACAGCAGCAATGGCGAAAAAGTATGGGAAAGAATCCGTCGCAATTCAATAAAAACGTATACGCAAAAGGTGACTTGCATCCTGTGGAAAATGTCAGTTGGCGCGATGCGCAACGTTTTTGCCAAAAATATGGTTTTGATTTACCCAGTGGCAAACAATGGGAATATGCATGTCGTTCTCGCGTAAAAGCGTATTATTATTGGGGAAATAATACGTTTATTCCATCATATGTGGTGTGCGCTGACTATTGGCAGTTGGTACTGCAAAAACGCGGAAAAAATTTTCGTGATACCAATGTGAACTGGGTAACCGAAGGTACAGTAACACAACCTGTGGGGTCGACACCGCGTAATTTATTTGGTTTGCACGATATGTTGGGTAACGTATTTGAATGGTGCCTCGGACAAGGCACCAAACCAGATTCGCGGATGGTACGTGGTGGCTCGTGGATGTCTCCGCGAATGCAATGCAATCATGCTTACGTTTACTATTTTTCCAGTTTTGCAACAAAAAATGAAGTTGGCTTTCGCGCAGTAAAAAACTTTGATGAGTAAAGGTTTTTGCGAGTTGAAAAGAAATCATATGGCGAATATATTAAATCATCTCGAAAAAAAATATACAATTGTGGGGAAAATTGGCCAAGGGGCTATGGGCGTTGTGTACAAAGCTATGCAGCGCTCACCACAACGCGAGGTGGCGATTAAGGTGATGAAAAGAAGCTCTAATCGCGCTAGTGATGTTCGTTTCCAACGCGAAATGGAAATTACCGCACAGCTAGATCATCCACATATTGCCAAGGTATATGCTGCTGGAGTTGTCGGGGACGAACGATATATTGTTATGGATTATATATTAGGGCAGACATTAGCTAGTTACATAGAGGAACAGTCGTGCCTGGAAACAAAGTTGCGTATTTTTGTCAAAATATCAGCGGCGATTCGTTACGCTCATCGCCAACAGGTGATTCACCGCGATTTAAAACCGGACAATATTTTGGTGAGTAACGATGGCAAACCTTATGTGATTGACTTTGGTCTTGCACGGCGTAACAATGAAAAAGAATATGACCTAACCAAGACGCGCGATTTAATTGGAACACCGTGTTACATGGCACCTGAGCAAATTGTTGGCCAGCGTTCGCAGATAGATGAACAGGTAGATGTATACGCCTTGGGAACTATTCTTTATGAAATCCTAACGGGAAAACGCATGATCGGGGGTAGTAATCTTTTAGAGGTCATGTTCAATATTCGCCGTGGAACTATTATTGCACCGCTTAAAATCAATCCAAGTATTGACCGTCGTTTGCAAATTATCTGGAAAAAAGCCACAGAACGTGAGAAGCGTTATCGTTATGAAAATCTCGAACTTTTATGTGGTGATTTGGACAACTTTTTCGCCAACAAGAAAGTGAAGGCCGATTACCGTAAATTACTACGCGGTTTTGTTTCTACAGTTGTCGTTGTTATTATGGTGGTTTGCTATGCCCTGTATAACCGTGAATTTACCGTGAAAGCGCAGCTTAGCAGTGAAGAAAAACAAATCCAAAAGCGCGTAGAGAAAGTGGTCACTTTTATTCATAACAAACAATTTCTACAAATAGAAAAAATGAGTATTGACTTTTCGCAGTTGAAATCCACACATGTTCTCTATATCGCCAAAGCTTTTTATCGTGAAAAACAATATAAGCGTACCTCTGAAGTTCTTGCATTTATTGAAAAAGACAAAGAAATATTCTCGGAAGTTTCTTATTACAAAGCCCTGGTTTTCTACCATCAAAAAAAATACTATAGAGCTTTACAACTTCTCCATAATGTGGTGAATATTCCGGCAGCAGATTACTATCGCGGGGTTTGCCTTTTTCATCTACAAGAGAAAAAACGAGCGTTGAAGTACTTACTCAAGGCAGAACAAGATCTTCGCCAAGATGTTATTTTGCTAGAGTACATTACCAATATATATATGGAAGAAACGAAGGAGTTTTCTAAAGCGCAAAAGTATCTAGAACGTTGTGTCGCATTGTCCCCCTTCGTTACGCGTTATGCCATTTCTCTTGGCAAATTATATATGCAGCAGCAGAAATATTATAAGGCTTTTTATTACTTACGACGCGCTTTTTTGATGGACCACGACTTTGAAGCCGCACAGTTGATCCATGAGATTCCTTACCACAATCCACAACTAAGTGAGCATTGTTATCAACTCATTGCTCATGTTTTTACTACTCAATTTGTCACAAAGCCACCGCAGATGTTCGCAGAAAAATGGTATGAGATAGAAAAGCTATACACCGAAGAATATACCTCATGGCAGATGGCACGTAAAAATGTCAATGCTTCGATTACCATATTTCTCGATACTCTATCGTCGCCTGCAATGTACAAACAAGTAGAAGCGGCCTTATACACGTCGCGTTATAGCAAGAATTTTGACTCTGATATCAAAAAATTTTTACAGCGCAAAGATTTGACGTCGCAAATCAAAAAAGATATTGTGTGGATGCAGAAAAAAATCACCAGCGAAAGGATACGCGAGCAATCGCGGGCTATTTATCATAAGTTAGCGCAAATGTATCGCAGCCGACGTATACCTAACTCTTGGGAGTTTAGTAAAGGGCAGTTTTTCGAGGCGCTCTATTTTGCCAATAGTTTGTTTGAGAAATATCTCATATTGAATGCATGTCTCCAACTATATGGTTTTTCTCCTGTCATGCGTATCGCCAACGATTCTGGGCAAGATAGTGCGTTGCGTATTTTAGCGACAGTTGTATTGCGCGAGGCTTTTCTCGCACAGGACAACTCTGTATTTTTGGATATTTATAAGTTAAAAAATACATTTTCCGGGCGCGATTTTGAATTTTTGCAGTTTGTTGTGGCGAGGTCGATGTTTGTACCGCATTTTTTTAAACGTAGAGATTCTTTTGGACGCAATTTTAGCAATAAAGAAAAGCGTATCTCTATTCCCCAGCGTGAGCGGGATTTACTCTACGATTTGATGGATAGCTCTTCTTTTAAAGTTTCTGTTGCTGCTGCGGCAAGTTTGCACGGCATTGCTTCTATTCGTGATTTGCCCGCGGAGTGGCCCAAAATAAGAAAGATTTTGCAAAAAGCTTTGTCACATAAAGACGAAAATATTAGAGTTTTTGCGCACTATCAAATATGGAGTAGCAATAACACGACGCAAAATAATTTATATCTCAATTGGTACCGACGTGGTTTGGAAGATCCTTGCATTCAAGTACAAGATGTGGTTCTTTCCTTTTGCGAGAGATGCAAAGTAGATATATTGCAACTTATGCCGCAAATAAAGAAATGTTTGTCCTCCGATGAAATTTTAATACGCATTCGAGCATTATTTGCGTGGTCCATAGGATTACAAAATACGCTGATTTTCGAAGACGATTTTTACCAACAAAAGTTACTTCAAACTCCTTTAGAAGCAACAGCGGCATACATCTTTTCTTTTTATAAATTTTTCCTAGGAGGAAAACGCAAACTGGAAAAGCGCAGCGTAGCGATGATGGCACGCGCGATATTTTTCTTTAAATATATCGACAAAACACTACAGTCTTTACCTGTCACCACACAGTGCTCGGTCTCTTATATTATATCGTGGTTGAACATTCATTTTTCTCTAAGAGAAATGCAACAAGTTAGGGACAAAAAGTTGTTGGCCTTCCTGTTGCACCAGCTCCACGAAGAAATAAGCCTTACCGCCGCAGAGAAAAAGCAAATTGGATTTTTGCGCCCTTTGACAAAGCGTGAAAAACAATTTATCGCAAAGAAGTTTTGCGATCATAGTGATAAAGCGGTGCAAAAATTTGCGATATCTAGTTATGCAACTTTAAGTAACAAAGAGCAGCTCAATACGCTTTTACATAAGGCGCAACAAGCAACAACGAACTACAAAGAGGCAGTGGCGTTAGGGCTGTACCAAAACTTTTTTAATACATGTATCCGCGAGGTGCGCAACAACAAAAAAGCACAAATTGTGTCGACGGAATCGCATGACTTTATGTTGAATAATAAATTTGATCAGATTT
Organism: Candidatus Uabimicrobium amorphum; assembly: GCF_009002475.1. Lineage (GTDB taxonomy): Bacteria > Planctomycetota > Uabimicrobiia > Uabimicrobiales > Uabimicrobiaceae > Uabimicrobium > Uabimicrobium amorphum. The sequence goes on along the minus strand of NZ_AP019860.1, from coordinate 3,488,817 downwards.
ATTTTTTCTTTTCGCAAAGGTCGCACCCTACCATTAAATATCTGCAATTTGCGGTGAAACTAGACCCACAAAACGAAAGATACTTGTTTGCCGATTCACTATTTCGTTCACACTCACTTTCTGGTATGCACAAAGCATTGCAACTGAATATGGAAAATCGCGCGGGATATTTACAACAAATTTATTTGTTTAAACTCGCAGAAGAAGCGGTACGGCAAAATCGTAAACAAGAAGCGATGAAATACTTACATCAACTACAATACAGTGAGGATTTGATCTTTCGCGGTGAAGTGGCACACCTTTACTTCTTTTTAAAAGAATTTAGGGAAGCGCAAGCTCTATTTGAAAAAAATTTATTGATAAAAGGCAACGAAAGAAATCCTTTCGACGAGTTATTTCGCGATCACATGCAATTGCCACGCATTTACCTAAGTCATCGCAAACCACAGTTAGCACAAACGATGTTAGATTATTTGTACGAAATACATGTACGTGGACAAAATGGCCGTAGAAGTGGCAGAGAGAAATATGAATTTCATAAATTTCTATATAAAAACTATCCTGATTTGCGGCAGTTAAAAGTGAAGTAGAGGTTTTGTATGAATTTTGACAAATTTGTGATGCAAAAAATTGGTTTGCGATTGCCACAACAAGATTTAGAGAAATGCCTCGATTACCAGAAGAGTTGTTTACAAAACGGACAAAAAATTTTGTTGGCGCAAATACTTCTATATGGCAAATTTATCAATCCACAACAATTCTTTCATTTAGAAAACGAGTACAATACCATCACGCAAAATGACAATGGTGTTCCTTCAAAGATTGCCAACGAAGACACCACTGATTTGTTGACGCAAAGTAAAACCGATGCCGCATTTTCCGTAGGATCGTTTTTCAAACATTACAAAATTGTAAAAGAACTAGGCCGTGGTGGCATGGGAATTGTCTTTAAAATTTTTGACCAAAAACTCAATCGCCACGCAGCTTTGAAAATTATACAAGGAGTTAGTTCTAACCTAATTCAGCGCTTTCAACAAGAGGCCAAGGCCATTGCCATTCTCGATCATCCAGGTATTGTTAAAATATTTGAAATTGGTGAAGAGCCCTTAAACTACTTTACCATGGAGTTTATCGACGGATACTCTTTGGATCACTATATCAAAAATTTTGAACTAAACGAAAAAGAAGTCATTTCTATTTTTATACAAGTGGCAACAGCATTGCAAGTTGCTCACGATCATAAGATTATTCATCGCGACTTGAAACCTGAAAATATAATGCTCACCAAAAGTAACGCTGCTAAGGTCATGGATTTTGGTTTAGCAAAAGTGATGGATGGTGATTTGTCTTTATCGCGAAATTTTGTGGGAACACCTGCGTATGCTTCGCCGGAACAGGTTCATGAACAAGAACTCGATGTGCGTACCGATGTGTATTCTTTAGGAGCGACTTTATACGAGGCCTTGACGAAGAGACGTGTCTTTCAAGGCAAAACTTCGGTCAATATTTTATACCAAGTCGTAAACGCCGCGCCTGTCGCACCAAGAGCGTTAAATCCCGAAATTTCTCTCGAATTAGAAGCTGTTTGTTTGAAGTGTTTAGAGAAAAAACCACAAAAACGCTATCGTAACGTAAGTGCTTTTGCCGAAGATTTACAAAACATCTTAGAGCACCGTCCTATTATCGCCAAGCCCCCGAGTATGTACAGTAACCTTGTGAAGTGGTGGCGACGTAATATTGTAATTGCTTCGATTGTTACTGTTTTTACCATCGCCATCGTACTACTTCTTATCTTTTTTAGCGTACAATTGACACGTAAGCAAATCGAACTTACACAGCGTGAGGAACAGTTAACGCGCAAACTCAACCAAAAAGAACGTGAAATCTCTATACAAGAAGAATTATTGGGGAAGAAACAACAAGAGTTACAACAGGAACGTAAAAATTCGCGTGAAAGTCTTTATCCATACGTTATTGCGATGAGTGATAGCTATTTGGAAAATAACAATGTGGCTTTAGTAGACAAATTGTTGACTTCCAAAGAATACTGTCCGAAATATTTACGCAATTGGGAATGGTATTATCTGCGTGAAAAAAGTCATAACGAAGTACGTAGTCGCAAACACGACGTTTCTGGACATATTGCGATAAATTACGCGCAAAAAATTATCGCTTCCTGTGAAGGAAATCGTATCAAAATTTGGCCGTTATCACTCAGTGACGAAATTTCTATTTTAAAGATGAAGGGTAGTGACGATGCGTTTTATGGTGCGTTTACACATGACGGAAATTATCTCGTCGTCGCTGACCATAACGTGGTGACCATGTGGAATATGTCGACAAAGCGCAAAGAGCAACGTTGGGAGTTTAAGGATCGCATCCGGTATTTAGATATAAATCGCAATGGTATTTTGGCAGTTGTGTGTGAAAACAAGCTAATATTTTTGTCGTTAGCTACGCGAAAACAGATGTTTGAGCACTTCGAAAAAAATGTGTATGTACGTTGTGGAAGTTTTCATCCACAACGGCAAAACTGGTTTGCCTATACAGGAGCACTTGGCAAGGTCCATGTATTTGATATTGCGATGCGTAAAAATATATATAAACTGGCGCATTCCGGTATGACGTACATTTGTAGATTTAGTGACGATGGCAGGTATTTGGCAACCGCGGGAGATAATTTTCAAATCAAAATTTGGAACATGAAAGATGGTAGTTGTTTAACGACATTGCAAGAACACGACAGTTCAAGTAATAAAAGAGTCGCAAAAATTATTTACGGTTTGGATTTTTCGGTAGACAATAAATACATTCTTTCGGGAGGCGAAGATAATGTTATCAAAGTCTGGGATGTCAAAAATAAAACGTTGACGCGAACTTTCCGTGGACATAGCAATGCTGTGGCTTCTTGTTTCTACATACGCGGTACCAAGCATATTATTTCGACTTCTCTTGATGGTAGCATGAAAATGTGGGACCCCTTCGTAAATGGCGCGCGCACTATTGCGATGAATACCGCTGTTTATCACTGTGACATCCACCGCAAAAAAAATCTAATCGCCGTTGCTGCACAGCATTTTATTTACTTATACAGCCTGTCACAACACAAATTACTGCAACGCTTTCCTTGTTACAGTGATCCAAGAGTGTGTAAATTTGTCGATATGCACAATAAGACCTATATCGTCTCGAACCACAGCAATGGTTATGTTAAATTGACGGATATTGAAACATCCAAAAACGAAAGTTTTAAAACATTTCGCAAGAATGTTGGGGCCTTTGATATTTACGGTACGTATATGATTGTTGAAGGAGACCGCACGATACGTCTTTTTGATTTAAAGTCGCGTAATGTTCTTTGGGAAAAAAAATTCAGGTATACGGCAAGACAGGTAATCTTTTCCGAAGACGGCAAATATTTTGCTATGGTAGGGCATCGAATATGTATTGTCTACGATACCGAAACACGACAACAAAAATATAAATTTACCGTGGCGAAAGACATCATTCGCAGTATGGCGCTCCATCCATCCAAAGATCAAGTGGCCATTGCTATGGGGAGCAATATCCTTGTGTATAATTTTGTGTCAGGAGAAAAAGTTCTCGATATTCGCGGACACAAAACATTGGTAAAAAGTGTCGGGTTTAGTCAGAGCGGTGACAGACTCGTTTCAGCGTCGGGGGACTATACGGCACGCGTTTGGAATGCGCAAACAGGAGAACAATTGCTTGTACTTCGCCATCATACCGCAGACGTAAATACCGTACAATTTTTTGGCGATAACCAATATATTTTGTCTGGTAGTGCGGATAAGAATTTGATTATTTGGGGATATCGCAATAGTTTGCGTGGGAAATAATTAGAGTGTTGTTTGTCGACTTAGGTTAAGAGTTTCGTTTTCCGTATTGGTGCCCTCACCATCGAATTTAAGGTTTTAGCTTCGCTAAAAGCCTTAATTCTCATGCCTCTCCCACAGGGAGAGGCGTAACACGTCTTCATTTATCTTATTGTGTTATTTGGTACCGTTGAATACACAACTACTCTCAAAAAGATAGTAGCGTTATAACTTTTGACCTGCAACTCAAGAGAATTTTGTTTTTAACAAAAGAGACGCATTACACCTCTCCCTGTGGGAGAGGTATGAAAATAGCAGGTTTCAGCGTAGCTGAAACCTGCTATTTTGATGGTGAGGGCACCAATACGGAAAACGAAACTCTTCTCTTAAATTGACAAACCCTTAGCGTTACTACACAACACCCGTGAGTTGCAAAATGCCAAAGACGACAATAATAGGGCAAAGGGTTTTCATCATTTTGCCAAATTTTTTACGCCACAATTCCAGTTTCTCTGGTTCTTTGGGATTTTTTGGTAGCGTTCCGTTGGCAATAAGATAGAAGTATATACCGCATACTATAGGGATAAGACCTTGTAAATTTGCTAACTCCATTTTAGCTTTCCTCCTCAGGTTTATTCGCCCACCATGCCACACCAGCAATAATGATGAGACCTATGACAAGCGTTATCAGCGAAATAATAATGCTTTGGGTTGTGATGACGTTGGTATTGTAATATTCTCTCACCAGTGAAATAGACGCACCGGTAATAATCGCCGATATAGCAATCACCCAACTTTTTGTTGTAAATAGTTTTGTATTATGATTGTTCATCTGATTTCTCGTAGTTATGTTCCCGTATATTGTCTATTCACTAATGTATTGGCATTCATTTTGGAGAAGGTGACATTGTAAATAAAATTTTTGGAAAAAATTGCCGCATGGGAATCAAGTTGGAAATGTAGGGGCGGACCTTGTGTCCGCCCGGCCCTCAAATTTAGTTGGATCTACGCTTACTGAATTGTAATTTCGTTTTATTTCATTAGTTGTCTTTTTTGCCGTAGTTCCGTAATTGCCCCTGAATTTTTTCTTGTATCTCGTGCAGAGGAAAATCATACCCTTGTACGAGTAGCGAGGTGACAAATTCTTTGTGGCTACGACCTTTGCGGTAGTCGGGTACTTTGGGAGGGTATTTTAGATAACGCTCAAAGATATTTACATCTTCCCCTACGTTAAGTACAGCATGGTAAAATACTTGCAGTCGATTGCGGTACATGGCGGTGCCGGCGATTTTTTTTTGTCCTATGGCAATGTCCGAGATTCCTTTCACTCCCAAGTCTTTCACTCCCATTTGTTGCAATGCTTTTATAATGATTTGATTGTAGGCGTAGAAGTATTCTTTCGAAGGGCGTGAGGAATCAAGTGGCTCGGTGATGGAGATGATGAGCATATTTGGTGAAAGAACCACGGATTGCCCTCCGGTGGGTCTTTGGTAAATCTTGACGTTGTCTTTTTGCGCTTGTTCTACAAAAACAACCTCTTCCACTTTGCTATTACTACGACCTAAAATGATGAGCACTTCTTGTGGGCGCCATACCATGTAACGATATATAATTTCTTCGTTATTTAAGATCGCGATATCTGGTAGATCGTATTTTAAAAAATCTTGTGCCATATTGTCCTCGTTTCGCCGAAATGCCAAAAAAAATAGAGAAGATTTCAACACGAAATCTTCTCTATCGTTGCGCAAAATGCTTTCTATTGCATCATTAGAAGTTCCATCGGATCGTTGAGTAGATCCATGACTCCCTTTAAAAATCTCGTTGCGTCTCCACCGTCAATTAGACAATGGTCTACGGAAAGAGATAGTGGCAGGATGCGACCTATGGCCAATTCGTCATCTTTGACTATGGGCATCTGTCGTGCGCGTCCTACACCAAGAATGGCCACTTCTGGTTGATTGAGTATCGGTGTTCCGAAAATTCCGGCAATAGAACCAAAATTGGTGATGGTGAATGTACCACCTTGTAGTTCGTCACGCGATAGTTTACGTTCGCGTCCGCGTGTCGCTAGGTCTTGAATGGCAACACTTAGCTCGAAGATCGATTTTTTATCGGCGTCGCGAATAACGGGTACTACGAGGCCGCTTGGTGTATCTACTGCGATTCCAATGTTGTATTCGTGCTTATAAATCAGGCGGTCATTGGCCAAATCCATTTGACTGTTTAGTACGGGATTGGCTTTCAAACTAGTGACAACCGCTTTGATGATAAAGGGTAGATAAGAAAGACCTGCGCCGCGGTCTTTGAATTTTTGTTTTTGCGATTTGCGGAGCTTTTCCAAATCAGAAACCTCTACCTCTTCAAAAACAGTCATGTGTGCCGAAACTTGTTTGGATTCTAGCATACGCTTGGCAATGGTCTTACGAATTTGCGATAAAGATTCGATGGTTACAGGGGCATCTTTTGCTACGTTAACCGGCTGGCGTGCTGCCGGGGTAAATGTGGAGCTTTGACCTGCAAATCCTTCGATGTCTTTGCGCGTAACACGCCCACCAGGACCAGTACCCTTTACTTGACGAATATCGACTTTTGATCTACGTGCAAAAGCGCGTACCGCCGGGGTGGCAAGGACTTTCTTCTGTGTTGACGCTGTGGCTACTTGCTCTGCGTCACCTTCACTGCTTGAAGGAAGTACATCATTGTCACTCGCTACCTCTAGGTTACCCACCACTCCATATGCAATTTCTTTTTTTTGCTCTTTCGCATCTTGTGCTGGTGCGCTTTCGCTCTCACCTTCCACCTGGATTTCAATAAGTGGGTGTCCCACATCGATGACATCACCAACGTTACCGTGACGTGCGATCACAACACCTGTACGCGGAGAGGGAATATCATCGACTACTTTGTCGGTTTCCATTTTGACAACTTTTTGGTCAGACTTGATTTGTTGTCCGACCTCTACATACCATTCTAGGATCTTTCCTTCGGTTATGCCTTCGCCAATATCGGGAAACTTAAATACAAACGGCATGAAATGCTCCTATCTTTTAGTATTCAACTAGCTTTTTGATTTCGTAAAAAATACGCTCGGGAGTATGGTAATAAAGATGTTCCCCTTTTGGTAGAGGGACTATTGTATCAAAACCAGCTAATCGTGTTGGAGGAGCTTCGAGGTACAAGAATGCTTCTTCATTTGCCAGAGCGATCATCTCTGCTCCCACACCGAAAGTTCCAGGACCTTCCGTTACAGAAAGCAAACGACCTGTTTTACGTATGGAGGCTGCTACGGTTTCGCGATCTAGAGGAGAAATGGTGCGCAAATCGATGAGTTCTACACTCATGCCCGCTTTTTTGGCGATCTCAACAGCCTTGATGCTTTCGTTCATTTGTGCACCAAAAGAGACGACGGTAATATCGGTTCCTTGGCTAACCACTTTGGCTTTGCCAATGGGAATGGTGTATTTGTCCTCGGGTACTTCCTGCTTAATCGCGCGATACATTCTCTTTGGTTCCATAAACACAACGGGATCATCGTCTTCAATCGCGGAAATGAGTAAACCTTTTGCATCATATGGTGTCGAAGGGATTACCACTTTTAATCCAGGAATGTGAGCGAATAGAGCTTCCATACTTTCTGAGTGGTGCTCAATAGCTTTGATACCACCACCGTATGGCATGCGAATCACCATAGACATGCGATACTTTCCCCGTGAACGGTTGTGCATTCTCGATACGTGGGAGATGATTTGGTCAAACGCAGGGTAGACAAAACCGGAAAACTGAATTTCCGCTACTGGACGTAAACCCGACACACACATTCCTACCGCAGTACCGATGATACCGGATTCTGCAAGGGGGGTGTCAAAAACGCGTTTTTCGCCGTATTTTTGATATAAACCTTCGGTAACGCGGAATACACCACCCTCGACACCCGCGTCTTCACCAAAAGATAGAACTTTATTATCTTCGCCTAGTTTTATGTCCAAAGCAGAGTTAATGCTTTGTACCATATTCATCACCGCCATTATTGCGACTCCTTCCACGCAAGAAAATCTTCGTACTGTTGTTTTTGCTTCGCTAAGTGGGAAGGCATTTTTGTGTACATGTATTGAAAGACGTCCTCTAGTTTATACTTTGGATAGTTTTCAAATTCTAGAAATTGTGCTTCCACTTCTTTATTGTATTTTTCTAAGAGTTCGGTCTCTTGTTCTTCAGACCATAACTTCTTTTCGATCAAATATTTCTTTAAACGTAACGCGGGGTCTTTGTCTTCCCAGGCTTTCTCTTCTTCTTTGGTACGATAGCGTGTTGGGTCATCTGCGGTAGTGTGAGCACCACGACGGTACGTGAGGGCTTCAATAAACACAGGGCCATTGCCTGATTGCGCATGTTCATGTGCTTGTTTCGCAGCGGCATAACATGAAAAGAAGTCATTGCCGTCTACGCGTATACCTGGCATGCCGTACGCGACAGCTTTTTTGGCAATCCAATCAACGGCTGTTTGTTTTTTAGTCGGTAGCGAAATAGCATACTGGTTGTTTTGGCATAAAAATACTACGGGAACTTTCCAAACTGCGGCAAAGTTCATCGCTTCGTGGAAATCTCCTTCCGAGGTACCTCCATCACCAATAAAACCAAAAACAACACCTTCTTTTTCCTGATATTTCAGTCCATGAGCAATACCCACGGCATGTAATAACTGTGTTGCAATTGGTACGGCTATCGGTAAAAGATTTGGCGCTCCTGGAAAGCGACTTCCATCTTCATGACCACCCCAATATAGGTAAATATCTTTTGGTGTTGCTCCTTTTGTTAGGTAAGCTCCTAATTCACGATAAGCAGGTACAATCCAGTCAATATCGCGCATTACGGTACTCACACCAACTGCGGAAGCCTCTTGTCCTAAGTTAGGTGGATAGGTATACATACGTCCTTGGCGTTGATAAGATACGGCTTTTAAGTCTACCATTCGCGAATAATGAATTAATTTATAAGCATCGATGACTTGCTGGTCGTCGAGTTCCGGCATCATTTCCTTATTGGTTATTTTGCCGTCTTTGTCCATGATTCGCAGCATTTCACCTTTTAAAGGGTCATATTTTTTGAACACGTTTTTCTCTCTTTCCAATAAATGTGCTATAGTTGCACGTCTGAAGATTTCCATTTGCGCGTTTGTTCATCTAAACGTCGCATTCCTTCTAGAAGTAGTCCCATCGTATCATAAGGAATCGTTCGTTCGCGCTCTAAAGTTTCTTTTTGTGAAAAGCGAAAATCTCCTTTTTTCCACTCGAGCATCTTATAGAAACCTTCTTCGCCTACAAGATCTCCTAGTTCAGTATCCACTATTTGGCCATGCTGAAAATATACATTTCCTTGTTTTTTGTCGTTCTTTACGTATAAAATACCGTTAGACTCTGTTGAGGATAGTGTTTGAACGAGTTCGGGAAAGGCGATGGTGTGTAGTTGTCCAACCATCCCCGAAGCCACAACTAATCCCACGCGGTGGTTCGTATCTTTGATGCGTTTTGCTAATAGCTTAGTGATCATTAAACGCATATTTGGTGCACAATCCATCAATTGACGGAAACCTTCTTTGCTAATGGATAGCATTGTTGAAGGCACAGAGGCGCGAATCGTAGCAGAAACAGCTTCATTTGTCAATAGAGACATTTCTCCAAAGCAGTTGCCCGATTCCAGTTTTACAATCACACTTTCCATACCGTCTTTGTAAACTTGTACAACTTCAACTTCTCCATTGTAAATGATGAAAAAGCTGCGTCCCTTGTCACCTTTTTTCAAGATAGTTTCACCGGCTTCGTATTTTTTTAAACGAATTTCTCCCAGGGCATCGAAAAGGTCGTCCGCGGTGACGGTTGACAAAATAGGAATTTTTCGTAGTTTGTTGATCATCTCGCGTTTATCCTGACGACCAATGAACATTTCATCGTGAATAAAGGATATGTCCTCTTCGTGTTCTGTGACTTCGAGATTAAATGACACTCCTGTGGTCATACGTGGGCAAGTGATGGGTCCTTCTTCTAAGCCAAATTCTTCTAGGAATTCCGCTTTGTCACTCATCTCCTCGCGTAGTTCACATATCATATTCTTGTCTTTTTGCATTTGATGTTTCATCAACTCTGCGATGACAAACGCGCAAACTTTATTGGTTTTTTCTAAATCGACTTGGGGAAAATCAAGGACAATTTTGTCTCCCGCTTTATAAAGAGGACAGCAATCTACATTTTCCGCTGTCAAAACAATTTGGTATTTTGGCACATCACACCTCAATCCGAAATTTCTGTACTAAAACGCGTTGGCGATGAATACCCCCGCGCTTATTCTGTCAACAGTAGTTTGTTTTTTATCAAAGCAATCAACCATTTTTCACGCATACGATTGCGACCACTTTTTACCCATGTGGCACTTGTTTCGTTTAAATAATCTTGCGTAGAGTAGTTGATGTACTGTGCAACAATAACTTCCAATTTTATTTGTGCATTATGCGGTTTTATTTGTATCTGGGTTTGTTCTTTGCGACCTTTTTTTTGGTAAGGTGACAAGTTCACTTTCCAATTTGTCGAAAGATATTGCGGCTTATTTACCGCGATTTCAAAGCCTTCCTGGATAAGTATATCTTTACAAATGTCGTGTGTTGATAAAATATCAGAGGATATAATCAATTCTGAGTGGCAGCTACATCCGCAGATGTATACCAGTAAAACAAAATATTTCCATTTATGGATTAAGCTCTTTTTTATCACTGATCTCCACGGCATCATCAATTTCGTCTTCCTGTTCGCGTTCGTCTTTATCTAAATATTTTAATATGTAAAGTTGCGATTGTACTAAGCTAATAATTCGCTGCTCCTCGAGTGCATTGAAACCATTGGGGAACCAGAACGCCTCATCTTTTGAATTAGGGTTTTCCAAACTGCGGTTCTGTTGCCGCTCAACGCTAATTTTTAAAACGTATTTTTCTTTTCCTGCATCAGGGTCATTTTCGTCTTCGTCTGGTAACTCAAGCCCTAACTCTTCTAATGCCTTTGATTTTTTTTGCTCTTTTTTTGTTTCGCATTCATCACAACGTTCCACATGGACGAGGACTCGGTCGCGATAACTTTCTAGATACATGGGAGAGAGTTTATAGTGCCACTCGGTCTCAATAGTACCCTCTTCCTTTTTCGCAAGGTGAATATCGTAGCGCTTTTCGATAATCTTATACGCTGTTTTCCAAACGGTTTCTTTTTCAAATGCGTAAGGTTCTGATGTCGCATGATAGTATGTACATCCCCCGAAAATAACGCTTACATAACACAGTAGTAGTAGTTGCCTCATCTTTTTTCCTTTAAGATCTTTAGAAAACCATAAAAAAAGTCAATATAGGGCTTGGGTTTGCTGCGAAGAACTTCGCTAAGAATGTCTTTTGCCTTAGATTGTAACAGAGAAAAGCACAAAACGCAAACGCTAATAGCCATGGTGGGGTGTACATGCGATGAAGTTGTCGTTTCCTACGGTATAATGGTGATTTGTCATCGTGATAGATATTCGTAATTATCGTGACCGTAACCGTGATCGTCGCCGTGACCGTGACCCGTGACCGTGACCCGTGACCGTGACCCGTGACCGTGACCCGTGACCGTGACCCGTGACCGTGACCGTGACCCGTGACCGTGACCCGTGACCGTGACCCGTGACCGTGACCCGTGACCGTGACCCGTGACCCGTGACCCGTGACCGTGACCCGTGACCGTGACCCATGACCGAATAATATTATAAGTTGTTACGATTACGGTTACGGTTACGGTCACGGGCACGTTTTTATTAATCGCTGTAGGAGCATTTTACTCATGCATACAAAAAAATATGGTTTTACGATAACAGAGTTGTTGGTGGTGTTATGTATTTTTAGTATCTTGCTTTCGGTTGTGTACTCCAGCTTTCAAGAAATACGCAAACAAGCGTTGACAATTTCTTGTCGTGTAAATATGTATCAACTGAGCAAAGGTTTTTTATTGTACTCTTTAGACTACGGAGGTTTTTTGCCTCATTCTGATCGCGATAGTGATACCGGGAAAAACTATTGCTGGTTTGATGTGTTAGATGAATATTTGAATGTGAGAAATTTACAGTCCGTAAAACAGTGTCCACAATGGTCGGGAGCAGGCGAAGGAGAAACCACAGACGAGCATAGTATCAAAATGAACGGCGCTTTGTGCAATCGCGAACGGCGCAACGGAAAAAATGGCGAAAATGGCAAATGGTATTGGCCCCAAACTTGGTACATAAAAGACAAGTCGAAAACGGTTTTGCTTGTCGATGGAACAATGATTCCACCGTTAAATCGGCATACCGATACGCGTATTCACGAACCGCATAAGGACATAAGTATGCGCCACAATGGTACGAATCTGTTGTTTATAGATGGCTCATGTGCTTTTGTGTTGCCTACGCCGGACGGGAATTCGATTCCCCACGACAAATTTGTATGGGAACCGTATCGCAAATAGTGTTATAATGTGGCAAATATGATAGAAAACGGAATGGATGCGGAATAGAATCTGTTGCGAAATCGATTCAATATACACACAGTTACAAAACAGAAAGAAAAATTATGCGACATTTGTTTATACTACTTTGCGTTGTGTGGAGTTTCACCTTTGCGCAAGATACACAGATAACGATACTACACAGCAATGATTGTCACGGACATGTATTGCCCTTTGATATTGCTGGTCAGCAAAAAGTCGGTGGTATATCGCCGCGAATGACATACATAAAAAAAATTCGCGAAAAATTGACCACGAAAAAACAACACTTACTTCTTTTAGACGCTGGAGATCTCAATACCGGAGACCCTTTTTCCGATATGCTTAAAGGGGAACCTGCGGTACGCATTATGAATAAAATGCGTTATGATGCGATGGCGGTGGGTAACCACGAATTTGACTTGCGTCTGGAAGATTTATTGCAGCAGCAAAAGTTGGCGAAATTTCCCTATCTGTCGGCAAACGTAGTGTACAAAGATACGCAAAAATTGATATTTCCTCCTTACATTATCATACAAAAAGGAGATATCAAAATTGGAATTTTTGGGATGACAACCGATGATACTCCGATTGTAAGTACTTATGGAAATGATTCGCGTTTGCAGTTTTTAAAACACGAAGTCGTGATTCCCAAAATGATTCGCGAGTTGCGACCGCAAGTGGATTTTCTAATAGGTGTATTTCACATTTCTCTACATCAAGTCGTTCATTTATGTAAGCAGTTTCCGGGTATGGATATTGTGATTGGAGGACATTCGCATATCATTACGCCTGAGCCGATCAAAGTGGGCAAAACGCTGATTGCCGAAGCAGGGTCTTATGGGCTTTTGATGGGGAAATTTGATTTGACATTTCGCAATAAAAAACTAGTGAAGTGGAAACATCGCAATGTGGGAATAAATTTAAAATCACCGATTATGAGTCGCGGGAGCAACAAAGTCGCGGTGCATGCTTCTCAAAAAATTTTAGATTTAGATAAAGAGGTTGAAAAAATTTTCCAGCCGTATCGCCAAAAGGTCGGCAAATTACTCGACGAACCACTTGGAGTGGCAACGAAAAACTTTAAACGCGGCAGAAGGCATTCTCCCCAATCTTCCACCATTGGCAATTTGATCTCGGATGCTTTACGAGAAAGAACGCGAGCAGATATTGCTCTGCACAATGTCGGTGGTATTCGTGCAGATATTCTCAAGGGAAATATTACTTACCGTGATGTTAAACGCGTTTTGCCATTCTCCAACTCTCTGTATATCTATACATTAAAAGGCAAAGATGTATTAAAAATTTTACAAATGATGGCCGATTTTGATCCCACCACTGGTCGATTTTTTGAAGTATCGGGACTAAAGTTTCACATCAATCGTGGCAAAATACACGATGTATTTGTGGGAAAGAAAAAACTGGAGAAAGAAAAAACATATACCCTGGCAGTGAACTCGTTTATCGCACAAGGTGGAGACGGTTTTTCTGTTTTTAAGGAACTTTCGCAAAAAGTGGACACTAGCTTTTTACTATGCGATGTTTTGTGTGATTACATTCGCGAACGCAAGATTATTTCGCCTGACCGCACCGCACGTTTTACATGGAAAACAAGCGGGAGATAATTATGGCACGTTGTAAAATCTATTCTTGTTTACCCAGTGCTCAGCAAGAACCCGATCAAGTACAGATTTTAGATCTAAGCCATCAACAACTTCAAAAAGCGCCTAGTGAATTGGGAAAGTTTGTCCACCTCGAAGAACTAGACCTGAGCAGTAACGAGCTGTGTGATTTGCCCCGCGAAATCACGCAGTTACAAAATCTTAGGGTTTTATGGTTAACCGGCAATTGTTTTACGCAAGTTCCACAGGAGATTTTTGAACTACGTTCTCTGGAGAGGTTATACTTGAGCTACAACAATATTGAGAGCTTACCAGAGTTGCCAAAGGATCTTCCACTGCGTGCCTTGTTGATTTCTCACAATAAACTATGTGAAATTCATCATAGCTGGCAGAAAGCGCAAAACCTAACGACAATCATTGCCAATTGTAACAAGCTACCGATTATTCCCGAAGCAATATGTCTATTATCCAACTTAGCGGACTTAGACTTTAGTGAAAACCACATAAGCGAAGTGCCCACTGAGATTGACTGGCCCAATTTACAAAAACTGTACATTTGGAACAATCACATTGAAAAGTTATCCACTCAAATTAGCAAATGTACCCAGTTACAAGAATTTGACATTAGTGGTAACTATCTCGAACAAATTCCACAAGAAATTGGTTCTTTGCACAATTTGCAAATGCTAGACATGCGCAAGAATAAGTTACAACAAATTCCGCAAGAAATTGGGCAATGTAAAAAACTACAACGTTTGCTTCTAAGTTATAACAAATTACAACAACTTCCTGAATCCATTGGGGCACTATGCGCTCTTCATGAACTTTCTTTGTATAAGAATGAACTGCATAGTTTACCTAAGACGTTGAAAGATCTCGGTGAACTAAAAGATATTTCCCTAAAAGAAAATCTTCTTTCCGCGGACAAAATACAACAATTGCAGCAACAACTACCGAAAGTCTCTTTTCACTAAATCCACAGGAGAAAAGGTCATGGAAATTTTTGGTATTATTGTACTTGCCTCACTCATCGGTCTCTATCTTTTTTACCAAGAGAAGAAGAAAATGTTAGACACATTGAAAATACTCAACGAAAAAAGACAAGGCAAGCTCGTTCCTGGGTTGATATCGTATCCGCGTTGGAGTTTTCCTCATTTAGATACCACAATCGTAGTTTCGGCATTAAACGGTGATCGTGGGCCATTTACGTATGTACAGTTTCATAGTGGCGCTTTTGATGAACAGCACACTTACGAATTAGAGGGGAGAAACGTCGCCACAAAATTGTTGCGCACAACGCGAAAGATCGGAATTGATAAAGACTTCGATGCTCTTTTTCACCTACACTCTGATAATGATGCATTCGTATTGCGTGTTTTTGACAAGGGGTTGCGACAAAAACTGCAAACGATAGGCAAAAAATATCCGCTAGAGATTCAATGTTCCTACAAAGATAGATGCCGCTTCATGTTGTCTGTACAAAAAATCGTAACACAAAAAGAAGATGTCGAAGAGCTTGTTGCCATATCTATTTTTATATATGAACGAATGATGAACAGTTTGTAAGAGGCTAAACATGAACGAAATACTTTTTTCTTGTATCAAAGACGGCTATAAACAAATTCAAAAATACATTATGTTTCTGTACATAAGTGTATTTTTCTTTGGTTACACCGTGATGTCGGATGGTAAACAAAGCTTAGATATAAGTGGTCTGGAAGTTAGTACTGCATGGCTAGGTTTTTTGGCCTTTTGTGCCTATTGGGCGATCTTTGGCGTAATCGTTGCGATGGGCAAGAAAGTCAAGTACTTACTAGATCAATTGGAAAAGACCGACGCCACATTACACGAAGTCGCACTGCATTACCCCTCCATCATTAACGCGCAGTCGTTTTTGACTATGTTGGTCATAGGCCTTCCTGCATTATGTAATGGCTTTTTATTTTCGGTAATTGTGCTCAATCTATTCAAGGTCGACTCCAGCAATTTAACCTACTTAATATTTGGTGTATGCACTTTTATTTTTTGCCTTCCGGTGCGTTTTGTCGCTTTGTATTTAGATATGGACGATGATGACTAAGGTCACCATCATTGGCAGCGGGGCAATGGCCAGCTTATTCTCTGCGCGCCTTGCAAATATCTGCGAGGTGTACATGCTGGGAAGTTGGGCGTCACAAATCCAAACGTTACAACAAAAACCGCTGCAACTTATCGATGGCGCAACGACATCCGAACATTCCATACATGCCACAAACAATATCGCCGACATTCCCGAAGTACAGTGGATCATTCTCCTGGTAAAATCTTTCCAAACAGCACGTGCTGCGCAACAAGCCAAACAATTGTGGAGTAATGAAACAAAAGGCGTTATCACCTTGCAAAATGGTTTGGGAAACTGGGAGAAACTACGTGGGTATTTCGAGAAAGAGCAATGCGTGGTAGGGGTGACAACACAGGGGGCAAAAATAATTTCTCCGGGAGTGGTCGAAGATACAGGACGTGGGAATATCACTCTCGCGAAAACAAGTGTGACAAGTAATTTGGCAAACCTTCTGCGAAAATGTAGCTGGGAAGTAGAAGTAACCGACAATATCGATGCACTGCTGTGGAAAAAACTAGCCATCAACGCCGGAATTAATCCATTAACGGCGATTTTACAGCAAAAAAATGGCTACTTAATTGAAAATCCTATTGCGCAAAAAATCATGAACACACTGGCCAAAGAAGCGGTATCTGTCGCCAAAGCGCAGGGGATCGATGTGCATTTTATCGGTGGCATAGAAAAGTGCATGTATGATGTAGCAAAACAGACCGCAAAAAACCACTCGTCGATGCTGTGTGACCGTTTGCGAAACTCTCCTACCGAAATCGACGCTATCTGCGGTGAAGTGATTCGTCGCGGGAAGAAGTACAACGTTGCCACACCTGCAAACCAGTTGGTGTATGATATGATTGATGATATCCATCGCTATGATCAGTTACCTGATGTATTGCGGTACATACGCGATAAAATAGGGTAGTTTTGACAGTAACACAAATTTCTTGGAACCTTTTAAGTTGGTTTGTCCTCACTCAAAGAACCTTACAAATAGAGGGACTTGATACTTTGGTAAGGCCGTTTGTCCTCACTGAATGGTTGTAATAATTAAAAGTTCTCCATGAGGACAAACTATACTAAAAAAAGACTATAGTCCTGTATTTTCGCTGTAACCATCATGAGGACAAACTATTGTTCGTCATTGTTTTACGCAAAAGTGAGATATTCAAGTACTAAGATATGATGATATTTTGTGAAACTAAACAATAATCGAAAAAGTAACTTTTCGTCCATGCTTTTCTTTTTTTGCGTAACCGTGCTTCACTAGTTTTTCTAAAACGGTACGTAGATGGGGACTTGATACTTGTGCTTGCTCTGCAAACATTTTATCCGAAGCACTACAGTGTTTTTCGCGTTGTAATAGCTGCAAAACGCGTTGCTCTGAATCCTTTAGGTGAGATATATTTTCGTTATCATCAACCTTTTTGCATTCTGTTACTTTTGATGGCTCGGGTTTTTTCACGTTTTGACTTGTTGCGAAATGAATGTCGTCTATATCAATACCAAACAGTAACGCTAGGTCAGAGTCATTGAGAACACGTGAGCTTTTTTTCTGAGCTTTTTCCAGAAAACTCAGCTTTTTATTCTCCACTGCCTTGTTGATTAAGTTATCAATTGCCACATCGCGTAGGGTAAAAAACAAAGTCGGATGGGAGTCGAGTCTGACTCCGACTCCATAGAGAACTGCGGCAACGTGTTTGCACATACCCGTCCAAATAGGGCAATTGCAGCGGAAGGATATTTCCGACAAAGAAGGAAATAGGCCGCTTTGTTGATTAGTAAAAACTTCTCCTAAAGATTTTGGGAATTTCCCGTCTAAGAGAGCTTGTAGTGACCCTAGCTTTCCTTGGCAATTTTTTTCGATTTGTTGCCATTTTTCTTTGTCTAACAGGTCGATTTCTATACTGACTTTGTAGGTCTCATTACATTGTACTAGCGCGTCCACTGACGCACGGTCTATTTGCAAATCCAAAATGAAACCGTTGCGTACATAGCTTTTTCCGTGGCTAATGCGATTGTCACCATCGGCGTAGCTCTCGATGTTGTCGGTCCACGCTTTGCCCCACCACGTTGTGACAAGCTTTTTCCCCGTGACCACCACCGGTTGTATCCGGGGATTTGTCTTACGTAGCTCTGCCAATTTTTGCTGCGCTATTTTCTTTTTTTGTGCGACAGTTTTATTCGGTTGATCGTATTCGTAATACATGGCTTTCCTTTACTACAAACGCAACTTGAACATATCGAGCATTTGTTGGTCGTCCATTTGTGAGATCCAATTTTCTCCGGAGCTTTCGATAATTTTTTGTGATAGTGACAGTTTGTCTTCGAGCATCGCATCTATTTTTTCTTCAATAGTACCTTTGGTGATAAATTTGTGCACAACAACTTTCTTTTTTTGCCCGATGCGAAATGCGCGGTCTGTGGCTTGATTTTCCACTGCTGGATTCCACCAACGATCGAAATGGATGACGTGATTGGCGGCGGTTAGATTTAAACCGACGCCTGCCGCCTTCACAGACAAAATAAAGAATGGAACGTATTCACTACTTTGGAAACGTTCAATGAGGCTTTTTCTTTTCTTTACCGCTGTTCCTCCATGTAAAATTAGACCTTCGCGACCAAATACCGTTGTTAGAAAATCGTGTAATGCCGGTGCTATTTCTTTGAATTGAGTAAAAACCAAAACCTTTTCTCTCTTGGCGTGAATGGTTTGGCAAATTTCATTGAGCTGAGCGAATTTACCACTATCTTTTTCTGCATAGTCACCGTTATCGAGATACTGTCCAGGATGATTGCAGAGTTGTTTAAACTTAATGAGTGAACCCAAGATAATTCCGCGGCGGTGTTTTCCTTCTGCCTTTTTTATGGCTTTTGCAAGGCCGCCTACTAGTTGCTTATACAATAGAATTTGCTTTTTCGATAGTGAAGCGTATACTTTCATTTCAATTTTGTCGGGTAAGTCACTGATGATGGATTTGTCTGTTTTTAATCTGCGCAGAAGATAGGGACTAATTATTTTCTTGAGGCGTGTGTATCCTTCGCTCTTCAATTCCTTGGCAAATGAGGTAAATTCTCCGATACTACCCAACAATCCTGGATTAATAAAGTCGTAAAGAGACCACAAATCTCCAAGTTTATTTTCGATAGGCGTACCTGTGAGCGCTATTCTATTATAACACTTTAATTTTTTTACCGCTTTGGTTTGCTTTGTCCCTGGATTCTTTATCGCTTGTGCTTCATCCAATATGACATATTGCCAACTGTGGTTTTGTAACCACGGATATCTTTGAACTAATGCATATGTTGTGATGACGATATCATAACTATTTAAAAAATCAGCACTTTTTGTGGTTTTATTGACGTCGGCATTTGAACTAGAGTGAGCGATAAAATATGTCAGTGACGGCGCAAAGCGCTCAATCTCGTTTTGCCAATTTGCCAAAAGTGATGCGGGAACGACAAGTAAATGTGCCTTTTTATTTTCCGTACTCTTTATACTGTTGATAAAGGCAATGATTTGAATCGTTTTTCCCAAGCCCATATCATCTGCTAAACAAGCGCCAAATTGTAGAGAATGTAAAAAATGTAGCCAATTTAGCCCATGTTGCTGGTAACCACGTAGCGTTGCTTTAAAATTGCGTCCAGGGCAAGTAGTTTGGATTGATTCGGGTTTTTGCAATTTGGTGACAACAGAATCTAACCACTGTCCGTTTTCTATGGTGAGTATATTGTCGTAGGTTGTAATACCGAAAAATTTTTTAATACCAAGTTGGATGTGCAAGGCCTCTTGAAGTGTCATACCATTGTTTTTAGTCACCTGCTGCGCTTTTTCAAATACAGATAGAATTTTTTGGAGTTTTTCGTGATTAACCTCTATCCATTTCCCTTTGAGATAAGCAAGTCCCTGGGATTCTTCAAGTATTTTACGCGCCTCACTCGCACTGATCACCTTACCATCTAATAAAAGTTGCACATTGAATGAAAGTAAGGAGGCCATTCCCACACGTGAAGGAGTAGAACTACCGACTTTGATACCCAGCTGAATACCCGCAGAACTTTTTCGCCACCAATTGGGAATGCGACACAAAATACCAGACTGTTCGTAAATGGCCACTTCGCGCAAAAATGTCAGCGCTTCATTGGCTTTCCATCCTAATGGATGGAAAATTTCCCCTGATTGCAGTAAACCATGAACCAGCGCACTTTTTTCCGCAGCCGTTTCGATGGTAGCTAAAAGCTGCAACATATCGCGATCACTATGAGCATACTCTTTAAGAGCAAACTTTAACGGAATATGTTTTGACTTTGATTCATTTGCAAGGCGCGTGGAGTAGGTAGCCAGAAATGCAAAAGGATAGTCCGATGAATGGGGATTTTCCACAAGATGAAAGTATACGCGGCCAAGTAAGTGAGCATCAGGCTCATAACTCTTTATCAATGCCGCCACCGTTCCCTTGTGTTTTCTGATCTCTTTTTGTAATTCCTTATTGAGTTGTGACCACAATGAACGTAGAAGGTCTTCATGCAAATACTCGTAGCCGATCATAAACGGTGCGGTTCGTAAAAGGTATCCTATTTCCTGTGGTAGTAATTCAATGTTAACCTTGTCGCGTATTGTCTCCAAGTCAGGTGTTTGTATTAGTTTTTTGGTAAAGGTGTGTGCAAAAGATTTCCAAAACTCCAGTGACGGAGAAAGTGAAGTGTTCTCATCAGAAAAACCCAAGGAAATCAAAGCCTGAGCGACGTTTTTTTGAAAGACGGTGTATATTTGTTGTTGTAGTTTTTGTGCATTTTTGTCGACGACACCACTGCTGGTGATCCACTCTAACGCAATAGAACCGTCACATAGAATAACAGCATCAAGTTGCGAATTTGTCATAATTTTTTGACCGTTTGTTTATGTTGGGGAATGTGTGTTTGTTGGGCATCAATTTTTGAACAAGGATACCAATGACGTCTGTTCCAGCACGTATTAGATGTATTTGGCTCCGGTGGAGGAATAACCGCTGCGATGCCCCACATTGGTGGGGATCGCATACATTTCGTATAAATATACTAATTTTTCTGACAAACCAAGGTGGCTTGCCCTTTGATCCAGTAATCGCCACCGTGATAGGTGATTTGTACTGCGGAGATTTTGAGCAGAGTGTTATTTACGACAGACCCCTTCACACGAGCTAAAGCGACGTTCTTGGCTTTACTGGTAATAAAAACACCATAGTCGACGATCTTTAAACCACCAGAGTCCAAATAAATACTATTGTCACCATTTGTTTTGACCATGGTCCAGTTTCTCTTCAACTTGGTGTAATCTCTTTGCTCTTTCGGAAATACACTCTTTGCGATTTCGTTGAGTGGCATGGCAATTTTTAGGAGAAACTTTTTCTTATTTTCTATATCTGTCAACACAGAAGCGTAGCGAAGTACAGATGCCTGTATTTGTTTATTTCCCGCCAATGTAATTTCATTTTTAGCGATGTTGATGCTATACGAAATGCCTTTTGGTTTGGCAGTTAAATGTTGAACCTCGATCTTGACATTATTTTTTTCCGCGCTTACAGCGCACAGCGTGTGAATTTTGTCTATGCTGTATACGCTCATTTTGTCTTCTGTAATATAAACGGAAACGAGATGATCTCCCGGGAAAGTCTTCAATATGTAATGCTCTCCAGAGAGCAGATCTCTACTTTGTGAGCGGAGCACGTCATCATGTGCCAAGTGTAGCGATCTTTCGTTGGCACATAAAAAAGTCGCGATACATAAATATATAAAAATATGTTTTAGCATGGATTTATCCTATTCGTAGTTTGAATTTCCATAAGAGAAAGAGCTTCCAAAAGATGTGGTTCCTGGAAAGCTAGGCGCGCTACGCATAATGTCCCAAAAAATCTTATCACGTGAAGGTATTACTTTTTGAACTTTCATGCGGTATAGGACTTTATCTTTCCCATCGGTATTCAATGAAAAAGTTCCGATGACTGCTATTGGGAAATTGGAATATTTTGCCGTTGTGTTTTCTAGCTCAGCAAAAATAAACTCGGTTACCTTTGGTACACCTCCAAAACAGCAGTTGTCGTTCATGTTAACAAGTAAAAATTGTGAAACATCTGTTTTCATCATGTCTGTAGGAACCATATACCCCGCAATGCCGATTACTTTTCCATCTAACTTTCTTACATAATCAGGCACCTTTTTCATTTCTTCTTCGCTTAAGTTATCGCTAATGTCGTAGCTCGATAGAAATTGAAAAGACATCGCTTCATAGTCTTTTTTTTCTGTCGTTTCTTTTGTTGTTTGACCTTCACGTTTGGCCAGCGTTTTTTTCTTGATGTCTTTTACTTCTGTTGAACCTATTTTGGCAGCTATGTCTGAGTCACCTTTGGAAGTATCAACTTTTGCTATGATGTCGCTGTTGTTTTCCACTTTGGCATCGTCATCAACCTTGGCAACGGTGTTGTTGGTGCCAGGCTCAACTTTGGTGTCAGACTCAGTCTTGGCAACTTTGGTGTCAGACTCAACCTTGGTGTCAGACTCAGTCTTGGCAACTTTGGTGTCAGACTCAACCTTGGTGTCAGACTCAGTCTTGGCAACTTTGGTGTCAGACTCAACTTTGGTGTCAGACTCAGTCTTCGCAACTTTGGTGTCAGACTCAACCTTGGTGTCAGACTCAGTCTTGGCAACTTTGGTGTCAGACTCAACTTTGGCAACTTTGGTGTCAGACTCAACCTTGGTGTCAGACTCAACTTTGGCAACTTTGGTGTCAGACTCAACCTTGGTGTCAGACTCAACTTTGGCAACTTTGGTGTCAGACTCAACCTTGGTGTCAGACTCAACTTTGGCAACTTTGGTGTCAGACTCAACTTTGGCAACTTTGGTGTCAGACTCAACCTTGGTGTCAGACTCAACTTTGGCAACTTTGGTGTCAGACTCAGTCTTCGCAACTTTGGTGTCAGACTCAACTTTGGTGTCAGACTCAACTTTGGTGTCAGACTCAACTTTGGTGTCAGACTCAACTTTGGTGTCAGACTCAACCTTGGCAACCTTGGTGTCAGACTCAGTCTTGGCAACCTTGGTGTCAGACTCAACCTTGGTGTCAGACTCAGTCTTGGCAACTTTGGTGTCAGACTGAACTTTGGCAACGGTGTTGTTGGTGTCAGACTCAACCTTGGTGTCAGACGCAGTTGTCGTCGTTTGTATATTTGTTTTATCAACTGTGTTTGGCGAATTTTGTTGATTCGCGTTGGAATCTATAGGAGCAGCTAGTGACTCTCCTTCAATGTTATCTATATCCTCTAGTGAGCCAAAGTCCTGTTCTTGCATTTGCGTTTGCCAACCATATATGGCGGCTAAACTGATGGTGGTAATAATGATCGCGATAAATGGATATTTCACGGCGGACTCCTATTTCAATTTAACTTGAGGGAAGTAGGTTTTTTGCTATATCGGTTTTGTATGCTTTTATTGCGGGAATTAAACCTGCAATTGCTCCAAGTACTACCATTCCTAGTGGTACCCATACAAGAGCCATGTTTTGTTGGAATACTTCCAGAACAACACCTGTTTGTGCATATGTTATATATTTTGCTAAACTCATGATAGCAAAAGCAACAACAAAAGACAAAATACTACCAATAAATGCGATCATCGTTGACTGCATTATGATGATGCTAAAGATAATATGCTTACGTGCCCCAAGTGTACGTAGTATTGCAAATTCTCTCTTGCGTTCGTTCATCGTATTATACAAGCTGGCGATAATCGATGCCATAGCGACAATTGCCACTAGGTAGGCTATGAGTTCTAGTACTTTGGTAATCCATGCCATTTTGGAGAAAAAATCGGCAACTACTTTGTTAATGGGCCATGCAAAAGAAGCTACTTTTCCTTGTCTGTTAATTAGGCGTTGTAATTGAAAGCCGGCTAGTGGGCTGTTGAGTTTAATCATGACCGCACTGACTTCTTTGTGTTTGTCGTCAATGGCTTTGTTTGCTTCAGCCTTGTATTCTTCTCCTCCACCACGCAATACATGGCCAGACATGCGAAAAATACCTTCTATGGGTATTAATATTATACGATCTGTTGGCGTATTTGTCGTCTTTAATACACCAGTGACGACATATTCTTCGGCGTGCTTTTGACTTTCGTCGAAAATAAATCCATGATAAGGGTTTATTTTTGAACCAACTCTTAGTCCTGTTTCTTTGGCGACGAAACTGCCAATTACCGCCTCACGCTTTTGTACATTAAAAAAGCGTCCACCTTTGTTTACCAATAGTTTTTTACCTTTTTGATATTCAAATTTGGTGAAAATTTCTTCGTTGGTACCAACAATGCGAAAGCCGCGATAGTTGTCTCCTACGGCGTAAGGGATGGCGAGTTTTACACGTGCGTCTTTTTTTATCTGTTTATACATTGACCATGGTATATTTCCCGGGGAAGTTTCGAGATGAAAAACGGTATTTAATACCAATTGTAATTGACTTCCGCGTGCCCCTAAGACAGCGTCAAAGCCAATAGCTCCTCCCGTAAATGCGGCCAATGCTTGGGTTTGTATTAAAAAAATCGACATCAATAATCCACCCGCAAGAGCGATGGAAATGGCGGTAATCCAGGTGGATAATGCAAACTGTTGTAAACTGCGATTTACAACTTTCAAAATGGTGCGTAGCATTATTTTTGTCCTTCCGTTTGTAAAGCGACATTGATTTCTTGCATAGACTGCAGACGGTTAAATTTATGCAGTATTTTCTCGTCGTGACTGACGAGGAGCAACGCCGCTTCATTTTCATCGCAAATTTCTCGGATTAAAGTTAGCGCTTCTTGGGCATTTTTTGCGTCTAAGTTTCCCGTTGGTTCATCGGCTAGAACAAGTTTTGGTTTGTTAATCAATGCTCGCGCAACTGCAACGCGTTGTTGCTGTCCAATGGAAAGTTTCGCCGGTACATAATGCATACGGTGTTCTAAGCCAACTTTTGTCAATAGACTTTTGGCTCGATCTTGATCGACGTTGTAATTTCCAAAACTCATCGCAATTATTAAGTTTTCTAAAGCGGTGTAACCTTGCAATAGATTGAAAGTTTGGAAAATGTAACCGATGTTATTGGCGCGTATAATGTCGCGTTTGGCTTCTGGTAGTTGACTGATATTCTCTCCATTGACAAAGATATTACCTTGTGTGACAGCAAGAATACCTGCAATCATGTTGAGAAAAGTGGTTTTTCCACAACCGCTCGTTCCTTGGAGAGCGATTTGTGTGCGCTCTTCTACTGAAAATTTAGGAACGTCGATTACCAGATGTTTTTCTCCTTCTGGAGAAATGTATTCTTTTTTGAGGTCTTCAATTTTTAATACTTCCATAATGTCTTTCTTTGCTGATAACTTTAGACATGTTGCCACATGTCGTATTTTTTCTTAGGAAATAATATGATTTTATATTATAAATATCGCAAAATTTAGTTGAGAATTCTAATATATAAAAAAATAGAATGTGTCATCAAGGAAATTTATCCAGTTAGAGTGCGACTTGTACGCCTCTTTATTTTGAGGAAAAAATTATGATAATTCGCATGGTCATGATCGCTTTGTGCATGCTACCTTTTACCTTTGGTGAAAAAGCTTATTACAAACAAGAGCTTATTTTCCCATTACAAAAACTTCATTGTCATGGATCTTCCATTGTTACGATGAAAGACAAATTACTTGTGTGCTGGTTTTACGGATCGGGAGAGAGAAAAGCCGATGATGTTGCCATTGTCGCTTCTTACAAGAAAAGTGATAATTGGGATCAGCCATTTATACTTGCCGATACACCGGGATTTCCCGATTGCAATCCTGTTTTGTCCTTAGACCCGCAAGGTAAGTTGTGGCTATTTTGGACCGTGGTTTTGGATAATCGTTGGCAGTCAGCTATTGTTAAATATCGTTATACTAAGGATTACCAAAACAAAATTACATGGGAGTGGCAAGGCAATGTACATGTGAAACCACAACGGAGTTTTGCGAAACATCTTCTCTCTGGATTGGACGAATTTGTAAAAAAATATCCAAGTTATGCACCCGACTTAGAGAAAAAAACATTGGATGATTTAAAAGCCGATGAAGAAATGTACTATTACATCAAAAAGAAAGGCCATGACAAATTACAACAGCGTATTGGATGGATGACGCGCATTCACCCACTGTGGCTTCCTTCGGGGAAAATGTTACTCCCACTCTACACGGATGCCTACTCTGTTTCTATTGTGAACATTACCTCTGACTATGGTCGTACATGGACAACAAGTCATCCTATTGTTGGTTACGGCAATATTCAGCCGAGTTTGGTACGTAAGAAAGATAACTCTATCGTGGCAATGATGCGGGAAAATGGTCCTGAGCATCGAATTCGTTTAAGCACTTCTGTAGATGGTGGAACGACATGGAGTGCGGTTAGCAATATGCCATTACTAAATCCCGGTTCTAGTGTGGAATGCCAAGTACTAAAAAGTGGCCATTGGCTTCTTGTGTACAACGATACCTACGATGGCCGTCATCAGCTCAAGGCTTCGTTATCTGATGACGAAGGAAAAACATGGAAGTGGCATCAATATTTAGAAAAAAATCCTCAGGGACGATTTTCTTATCCGTCTATTGCACAAAGTGATAACGGTGCCATTCACGTTACATACAGTTATCATCTCAAAGGTCAGGGTAAATCAATCAAGCATGTAGAGTTTAATGAAATGTGGCTGAAGAGTGAATGAGTTTTAATATTTATTGGAATAGTGTATTTTTAGATGGCTCGTTTATGCTCACGACTATTGTTAAGGAACACCGTCATCACTGTGTTCGTAAGTGGTGGGGACTTACAATGTTCGTGAGCGTGAACGAATGTCGCTATTTGGCTTGTAGACGTATAAGAGCTTCTTTTGAACGTACATCGCCTTTTGCTGCCGCTTGTTTATACCAGTAAATGGCAACGGTGCGATTGTCAGTGGCTTGTGCGCGCACGATACCTTTTTCTGTCATTAAACCTAAGGTGTACATTGATTCCGCGTAGCCTAACTGTGCTGCTTTGGTAAAATATGGTATCATTTTATTGAGGTCTTTTTTGACACCTCTGCCATAGTAGTACATTAAACCTAGTTGATGAGTGGCAAGCATGTTGTTTTTTTCTGCACTTTTTGTGTAGTATTCAAATGCCAAACTATGATCTTCTGCGACACCGCCATAACCATAGTGGTAAAAATCACCCAATCTACCCACCGCTTCTACACTATTCTTAAAAGCCGCCTGACGAAAATAGACTAAAGCACGACGATGGTCTTTTTCAACTTTTTTACCTATGAAATAGGCTTCTCCTAACTCAAAAGTCGCATTTGCGTGTCCATTTTCCGCGGCATATTCAAGATACTTAAGACCTTTCTGGGTATCTTGTTCA
This sequence comes from Candidatus Uabimicrobium amorphum, assembly GCF_009002475.1. Lineage (GTDB taxonomy): Bacteria > Planctomycetota > Uabimicrobiia > Uabimicrobiales > Uabimicrobiaceae > Uabimicrobium > Uabimicrobium amorphum. Next base: position 3,461,317 of record NZ_AP019860.1, on the reverse strand, counting down.
ACGAAAACACCTTGTAAGTGAAATTTTCCCAAATTGTAATATGCTGTCAAATCGCCGTATTTGACAGCTTTTCTTAGCCAAGACATAGACTCATTTATGTCTTGTGCACCACTGTAGGTATTAAAATAAAAATATGCCAAGCCATTCATTGCCCTACCACTACCAAGGCTCGCGCCCTTTTTGAGCCAGACCTCAGCGTTTACAATATTATTTGTCGTCAATCTTTTGTGAAGATGAAGGAGAGCAAGACGTTCAAACGCCTCTGGGCTTTTCAGCTTTATAGCTCTTTGATAAACTTTGGCAGCTTCAAGGTATTTTTTTTGTTTTTCTAAAATAGTACCCGCTTCTAGGAAACTGGGAATATATTGTCGTTTCATCGCTAGGTTATAGTAGTTGAGAGCACGATTCCTATCTTCTAATACTCCGATACCATGCGTATACATCATGCCTAGTGAATGTATGGCAAATGCGCTATTTAGTTTTTCTAATGTGGGACGAGCTTTCCGTGCCAACTCATTGGCTAGAGACACATCTTCATTATTTTTGCGACATTCGAATACGATGAGAGCTTTTTGTATTAAGAATAGAGGTTTTTCTACTATTGCCAGAGCTTTTTGATTTTGTTTTCTGGCATCACTATATCTTTCTTGTTGGAATAACTGTCGCGCTTCCTGAAAATAACTGAAGGCTTTTTTGTTTTGTTCGTGTTTTTGCTGCGAACTATATAGCTGCATCGAAATCAAAACTACGCTTACAAGAAGTACCAACAAAATGCCCATGAGTTTACGTCGCGATTTCTTTTTGGCACGCGCAACTTTGGCCTTGACGAATTCTTCTTCGTCATCTTTTCTTGGCTCGATGGGGGCTGATAGACGCTTTTTTATGGTTTTGCTGATTTTAGCCGTATTGGAGGAGGCCGCTTTATAAATCTCTTTAAGTTCGTTTTTTAGCTGTAGTGCATTTTGTAAACGTTGTGCTGGGTTGGCCTCTAAAGTGTGTTGTAGTAATTGCGAAAGGCGTTGGAAATTCTCTTGGTGACTTGTAGGGGCCAAAGGTGGGAGGTGGTTCGTATGATACATTTTGCCAAGGAAATTTTCTTGCGGATATAAAGCGTATCCAAAAAATACATAAAGCAGCGCTCCCAACGAATATACATCACTATTGGGCGCTGCTTTGCGCTGCAGGCGTTCCGGACTCAAATAACCTTTGGGAATTTGGTAAGCAACGATCCCCGCATCGATGAGTTTGATTCTGCGATCATTTTGCCTAACAATAAAGCTATCGGGGGATATGTTTTGGTGTACAACTCCATACTCATTGACGGTGGTAATGGCAGAAACAATTTGCATTGCCATTTCGACTTGCTCGCAAAAGCTGTATCGCGTAACACTGGGGATAAACTGTGCAAAGGGAATCCCTTGCATATACTCCAATGCAGTAATTGCGTGGTGATTGTTAATAAAAAAATCACAACTTCTAATTACGTTAGGGTGTTGCACTTGCGATAAAAGATAACCGTTTTTTTTATGCTGCTCAACCCAATACGCAGTGTTTTCTCTGGGAAGTGCTACTGTTTTTAAAAAGACTTTTTGGTTATTGGTCCTGTTTTCAGCTAGAAATAACTTCCCAGAAGTATTGTCTGTTATCTGCTGGAGTATTTTATACTTTTCCATAGCTACTTTACAGTTTGTAGTTGTTGTGATGTATACATTTTTCCTACATTTTCGTTGGCTATTTTTTGTCCTATAGATTGACACGTTTTCACCCAATTAACATCGGGTTTTATAAATTTTACATTGTATTTGTTTTGCAATAATTCTTTGGCCGCTGCATTTTCTTTGTGTATGCTTGTGGATAGTACCTTCATATGTTTGGAGATAATCCGCGCAACTTTTTTGCGATATTTTGTTGGTATACTTCGATACGCTTTTTCGTGCATAACAAATCCACCAACAGTGTTGTTGATAGGTAGATCTATACAATAATTTACATGTTCGTGCCACCCTAAGGCCATGAGTAAATACGGTGAAGCATATACACTATTAATATCTTTATTTTGCAAAGATTGCAAGACTTCTTTTACCTTTATTTCTTTTCCTTGTAGTTGTAATCGCGCAAAACAAGTTTTAATTAGGGGTTCTTCTGTGTAAAGCCAGTTTTGTAGGCGCTGAAAATTTTGTAGAGATTGCACTTTTTTATTGGTAAACGCATATGTGAACCCCGAGTCTAACCACCCCAAAATTTCTATTTGTTTTTTGTTGAAATCCGCTTCGAAACCTTTTTTTAGCTTTTGTTGAGCACTTTGCCAATGCGGATAGTTTTTATAAAAATAAGGTAATTTTAGAATACTCGTTTGTGGCACGAGTTCTTCCATACCCGATTGCAAAAAAAGTGCACCGTCCACTTTGTATTTGAGGATTTTTTGTGCCACTTGGCTTTCATTTCCTTTTCGTGAATCTGCATAAATCTTAAGGCGAACACGTCCTTTGGTTCTTCTTTTTATATCACGATCCATATCGCGAAGTTTCTTTGTCCAAATAGATCCTTCCGGGGTCACTGTGGCAATTTTTAATACCACTTCTTCTGCGAATACACTAGTCAAAAAAAGAATAATTAGTATGTATAACTTCATGACAATCTCCTATTTTTTTATGTAGCAAATATTTTCTGTGAACGAAAGGCAAATTCAAGCAATTGTATTTCTACTTTTATTTTGTCATAAAAACAAAACGGTGTAAAAAATAAATCTATATTCTGTGAAATAAAAACTAATTTTTTTCTATACGTGCAAATTTGAACCACTATAATAACGTTTTTGAAAAACTATGCGTCTTTATTGATAGAATTGCAGATAAAATGTTAGACAAAAAATTTGATGTTATCTTTTATGGAATGGTAATTGTTGATTATTTGTTCGTTTTCGACAAATTTCCACAACGATTTTCGATCACTTCTGCAAAACAAAAATTAAAGAAACTCGGCGGATCAGCTACAAATTCTGCTACATGCATAAGTCGTTGGGGAGTAAAAACGGGGCTTATGGGTTGTCACCACCTCGGGAGTGATGTCGAGGGTGATTTTTTTTCAAATGCCCTGAATGAATACGCTATAAATACCGAAAAAATCGACGATAGCCGTCAAGGAAACACGCACTGTGCATACATACTTATCGATGAAAGCGGCGAGAGAACCATCATCGCCGACCCAGCTCCCCAAAATTACATCAGCATTTGTCCACAATATTTACAACAATCAAAATTACTTTGTTTGGATGGCTATTTTGCACGAAGTGCAAAATTTATGCAAGAGGCGGCATTTAAAGCTCATGAGTTACAGGTCCCCATTATTTTATCTGACACCGAGCCGGACGAACCTCATTTTACGCTAGCAAATGTTGTTTTGGTGTCGCGACAAACTACAAAAGAAAAATTACCACAGCTAGAAATGGAATTACTGGCTACATACAAGGATCATCGTGATATTAAAGTGATTGTCACTCTCGGATCTTTAGGATGTATGTTTGTATACCGTGGCGAGTGTACATATTTCGCTCTTCCTTATACAGGAAATATTATGGACACCACCGGAGCCGGAGATAACTTTCGTGCAGGAGTTGTGTATGGTTATCTGCAAGAGTGGGATATAGACAAAATACTATCATTTGCCATGTTTGTGGGAACAAACGCATGTAAATTCTATGGTGGATGTGTTCCTACGGAAGTAGATAGCGAAAATTGGTTAGAGTCTTTTGCGAAAAGCTATGAGGTCAAAGAGTGTAGTAACGTCACAAGATAAAAGATTTTCTGAAACCTAAAAATTCGTAGTTGCTTGGTGGAAATGACTTGCAGTTTTTTCACGAAATCATTATGATAACCTTTATGGGTTCAAAGTGTCATCACTCATTTTTTTAATCTATTCTCTACCTGAGAGATGCGGTCAAAAACACTTTACCACTCCGTACAGCTGGGCAAAATTACCATGTAGAATTTGGTGAATTATTTTCGACCACATCCCTGAGTAATGACATTGCACAGACGCAACACCTGATAGGTCAGTTATTATTGTTACTTTGTATTAGAAATGGCGTGTATTATGAGATGTTTGTTATATTTGATTTTGGTATTTAGTTTAATTTCCTGTACATGCAAAAAATATGATAAGCCACAGAATAAAATTCAAAAGACAGAAAAAAAGTCTCAGGAAATTAAAACCAGTGCATCAAAAAAAGTAAAAAACGAAACAAGAGTTCCTCGCTCCAAGAAATTAAAAGATCATGTTCAAGTTACACCACTTATTACCAGATGGCATCACCAAATAGATGGTGAAAAAATTGTGAATCTATACTTAAGAGACGAAATCTTAGTTGCGGTAACCGAGTCGTCATATTTATACGCTTTTAATCGCAAAACAGGTGAACCTCTGTGGGTATATAAAGTTGGACACAAACTAGATTATGCACCCACCAAATACAAAGACAAGCTTTTTGTCTTAAGTATGGGACATTTACATGTTATTTCAACTATCACCGGTGGACAATTACTGAAGAGAGAACTTACCTTCGTTCCTTGTTCCTCTGTTTGTGCAACAGACCGTTATGTTTTTGTCGCAGGATGGGATCGTTTTGTCTATGCTATTGATCCAAGTACCGCGAGACATGATTGGCGTTTTCGTTTAGATGATCATGTGTGGTCAACTCCTGTTGAAGTTGAAGGTTCCTTATACTTTGCTACGATGGATAACCGCGTATATTCTATCAGCAGCCAAACAGGAGATCGTATCAGTGAGTGGGGTGAAGATAGTATTTTTCATACATTTGGAAGTAACAAGGCTCATTTGACAGCGACCGATGATCCTCCGACATTGTTTGTAGGTTCTAGAGACTACAACTTGTACGCGATAAATCGCATCACCGGTATTGTTGATTGGAAATTTGAAAGTGGTGGTGAAATCAACGAGCAGCCCCTTTCAATTGGTAATGCTGTTTATTGTATCTCACAACGCGAAGCTGGAAAAAGCTCTATTATGCATGCGCTTGATGTTGAATCCGGAAATTTAAAATGGGAAATAACAAACGGAAAAAGTATTTATTTCCAAGGAAAATATCACGTATGGATTATGAAATACGGCAAAAGCTTAATAGGTGTTAATCCGAAAACAGGTAAGGCTACCGATGAATTTAGTCTAGAAATGTTTGACCATTTTACCAGTAATACCAACGATGACTTGGGTTTTGTTGGTTACATGGCGACGGATGACGGATACATTTTTGCTGTAGAAGAAAAATAAACGACTCCACAAACATATCACATTGGAATTGCTACAGCAATTCCAATGTAGTTTCACTTCCATAAAACAACAACGAGTTGTTGGATACGTTCACTCCCATGCAAAATTCTATGACAAATAACCTAATTGTGGTAAAAGGTGCAGGAGAAATGGCTTCTGCAATTGCCCATCGCCTTATGATGTGCCATTTTCCCGTCGTGATGACCGAAGTGGAAAACCCTTCTGTTATTCGACGAACTGTATCGTTTGCCCAAGCCATCTTCCACAACAAATATTGTTTGCAAAATATTTGTGCGGAGAAAGTCGCGAAAGAAAACATTTCTGAGATCTTACGTTTAGTTACGCAAAAAATCATACCGGTTGTTGTAGATCCCACCGCCACTATTATTCGAAGTTTAAAACCCGCTGTCGTTATTGATGCTATTATCGCGAAACGCAACACTGGTACGGCTATTCACGACGCACCGCTTGTTATCGGTGTGGGGCCTGGTTTTACCGCGCGGCAAGATGTTCACTTTGTCATTGAAAGCAACCGCGGTCATCACTTGGCACGGATCATTTGCAACGGGAAAGCAGAGGAAAATACCAGTACACCCGGTAATATTGCCGGAATGACGAATGAACGATTGTTGCGTGCTCCTGTTGACGGAGAGTTCGTTGCGCATACATTTATTGGAGCACCTATAAAGAGTGGTGAGCTTTTTGGGAAAATAGGTGAACACACAATAAAAGCCAAAATTTCGGGCGTGGTTCGCGGTATTATTGCGGATGGACATTTTTGCAAGGTGCGTACCAAAATCGGAGATATCGATCCACGCGGGGAGATAGAATATTGTTTTTGTATGTCAGAAAAAGCGCGAAACATCTCCGGAGCAATACTAGAGGTTGTTGTAAGACATCTCTATACAATAAGGAATCTTTAATGCTAAAAATTTTTCATCCATGGCTGTTGGCCATATTTCCCACATTATTTCTATTTCAACACAATATGGATCAAGCAAATTTTAGCGAAACTATTGTTCCCGTGATCATTACTATTGTTGGAACAGCAATACTATGGGGACTTTTGTTGTTGTTGATGAAAGATGCGGATAAATCTGCGGTTTTAACGTCTTTGTTTTTAGTTCTGTTCTTTAGTTTTGGTCATATCTATACACTTGTGCAGATTTCGTATGGAACATTGCTATGTACACAAGGTGTACTTTTTCTAATCGCATTCTATGTGTGCTTGAAAATGAAGCAAAGTTTTCAAGGGGTGAGATCTTTTTTGAATGTATCTTCAACTGTACTTGTGGCACTGTCGGTTTTTAACTGTGTGTGGTTTTTGTATTCGGCGAAAGAATTCAAGTCACCGCAGAGTGTTGTCGATAACGGACAGAAAGATGTATTACAGAAACCAGATATTTACTACATCGTTGTCGATGGCTATGCACGCCAAGATGTGCTGAAAGACCTTTATCATTACGATAATAGTCCCTTTGTGTCTTTTTTGGAAGACAACGGATTTTTTGTTGCGCAAAAGTCACGTTCGAACTATCCTCAAACATACTTGTCGTTGGCATCTTCACTGAACCTGACATATCTGAATCATTTGCGCGTACAATTGGGCAAAAGTTACCGTAGCCGCACACCTCTTAAGAGAATGATTTACGAGAACAGTGTGGCGTACTTTCTCAAAAAACATGGCTATAAACTTACCGCATTTTCGTCTGGGTATTCGGGAACGGAGTTGACCAATGCCGATAGCTATCTGGCGGCGAATAGGTACCCTATTAGTGAGTTTCAACGCGTACTTATGAATGTAACTCCTCTCGTAAGAGTTAGCCATGCACCTCTTCTCAATCTTGTCGCTGAGGGAAACCACGTGGCACATCGCAAGCGTATTTTGTACACTTTAGACAAGCTGGGGCATTTAGAGAATGAGTCTCCGACATTCGTTTTTGCTCATATTGTATGTCCGCATCCGCCATTTGTGTTTGACAGTGAAGGAAAGATTCCTCCACATACTTTTGCTCTCAAAGATGGCCATCGAAAGCAGGGAGAAGACGTTGCTGTATATATCAAAAGTTATCGCGAACAGGTTAATTTTTTAAATGGGAAACTACAACAAGCGGTTACGCAAATTTTGCAAAAATCACGTGAGGCAATTATCATGATTCAAGCGGACCACGGACCGTCGTTGCAAATAGATTCCAATGACTACAAAGCAGCAAATTGCACCGAAAAATTCTCCATTTTAAACGCCTACTATTTTCCGAATAAAAAATACGAAAATCTGTATCCGGAAATTAGTCCGGTAAACTCATTTCGCGTTGTATTTCATGAATACTTTTCTACAGAACTAAAGCTACTACCCGACAAGAGCTACTTTGCTAGTTGGGCTTACCCATATGACTTTATTGAACTCAGTGAAGAAAATTTTGAGAAAAAATGAAAGATATGAACCAAGTATCCAGTTCATTTCGTGATCCTGCGGGCTTTGTTTTTGTTAAAGACGGAACTGTGTATCGCCAAATTAACAAAGAGTATGAGCACGACTACCGCAAGTTAATGGATAGCGGACTATACGAAGCACTTACCAAAAAAAAGTGGTTGGTGTGTCATGAAGAAGTGGACATTACGAGAGATGAATTGGCTTATAAAATCATTCGTCCGCAACAAATACCATTTATTTCTTATAGCTATGAATGGTGCTTTTCGCAATTAAAAGATGCGGCGCTTCTAACGCTTGACATTCAAGAGTTGGCTTTGCGTTTTGGAATGTCTCTTAAAGATAGTAGTTCGTATAATATACAGTTTTTGCCAAAACCAATTTTTATTGATACAACATCTTTTGAAGAGTATGAAGAAGGAAGTGCGTGGGTGGGATACCGACAGTTTTGTCGACACTTCTTAGCTCCCTTAGCCCTTATGAGTCGTTGCAATATTTACTTAAATAAAATGCTCACTTCGTATATCGATGGTATTCCTCTTGATTTGGCCAGTTCGCTGTTACCTGCACGTACGAAGTTCAATATTTCGCTGCTGTCACATATCCACCTTCATGCTAAGAGTGAGTCGTTTGATGGTGCGCAAAAACCGAAAAAATACAAAGTTTCGAAATTGGGATTATTGGGAATTATTGATAATCTACGCTCATGCGTAAAGCGCATGCAGTTAAAAAAAGCACATAGCAGTATCTGGTCGGATTATTATGAAAAAGAACTCAACTATTCCGATGAGGCATTTACGGCAAAGAAGGAAATTGTTGCGGAGATGTTAAAAAGTATTTCATCGCAAAGTGTGGTGGACTTAGGGGCCAACCGTGGAATTTTTAGCCGCGTGGCGAGTGAGATGGGAATTTTTACCATATCTTCTGATATCGATCCTATTGCGGTGGAGCGAAATTATTTGGAGGCGAAAGCCAAAAAACGCGATCACTTACTTCCCTTGGTGGTCGATATCACAAATCCAAGTCCAGGCATTGGTTGGGAAAATGAAGAGCGAGAAAGTTTTTTCACTCGTGCACCTGAGACAACCGCTTTGGCGTTGGCATTAATTCATCACCTGGTTATTGCCAACAATCTCCCTTTTGGGAAAGTTGCCGCGTTTTTTTCTCGCGTATGTCAACATCTCATTATCGAGTTTGTCCCAAAAAGCGATTCGCAAGTAGAGAGAATGTTACGCCATCGCAAGGACATTTTTGGCTTTTACACTGCGGATAATTTTGAAGCGGATTTTGCGAAAGAATTTACAATAAAACGAACGGTGCCCGTAGAGGGAAGTAATAGAGTAATATATCTTATGGAAAGGAAATAAGTCGATGTTAGCATACATTGATCCTGGATCAGGAAGCCTTCTAATTCAAGCGATTATTGCGCTATTTTTTGGGGCAATTTTTTATTTAAAAGCTTCGTGGCGTAAATTTATTAGTTTGTTTTCGCGTAAGAAAGATACCAGTGAAGATAAAAGCGATGGGTAGATTTTGTTTTGTGTTGTGTGATGTTCTTTTTCGTATTGATGCCCTCACCATCGAATTTAAGGTTTCAGCGTAGCTGAAAACTGCTAATTCGATGGTGAGGGCACCAATACGGAGAAAGAAACTCTTATCCTAGGCCTCTATTCTCCAAAACCAAACTATAACCCGGAAATAAAAGTGGTCCACAGCTTCTCTATGTTGTCTAGCTCACCTTCAAACGTCTGCAAAAATAACGCTGCTTCGCGACCGCGGACACCACCTCCGTGTACTTGTTGAAGAAATTTTTGAAAAGCAACGCGGTACTTTTCTACCTTGGTATGTGTCAAGTAGTAATAAAGTGCCCAGTTTTGCGAGTAAAAGGTCATGGCCTTTTGTGGATCGGTGTTGATGAACTCTATTGCGCGTCCTTGAATTAAGTCGGGTATGGAAAAATAGTCTTTACGCAGAATATTGCGCTTTATCCACGATAAGCGTTGTTGTGAGACAAAGTCAAAACTTAGTTTTTTGGTTTGTCTGTTCCAATTAAAGCCTTCGAACTGTGTGGCGATGGCTTCGGATAGCCACGACGGAGAAGAGGAGCGCGGGTAGGCGTTAAATTGAAATAAGTGCCCGCCTTCGTGAATCATTGTATTTAAAAGTTGTGCGTTGCTGTTGCGTTTCCATCCAACTCCCACGTTCATGCCTGGATGCGCAAAACCTCCTGCACGTAGTGAGTTTTGCTGACCGGTGTCTATGCAAAATTTTCGGTAATCTTCGTAGCCTTTAAAAGCAAACAGAGTCATGCGTCTTCTGGCATCAATACCACCAAAGAATTTTTTATATACGGCGTATGACTGTTCCATAATCGAGGCAAATTCGTTGAGAAACTCTTCGGAGATATTGGTGCGAATCTCATAGTGTTCGGTCGAAATCGACCATGCGTCTTCCCAGTTGCTGCGAATTTTGTTGATTTCGGCTTTTGAATGCCATTTACCCTTGTATTTCACATAGCCACGGGCTAAAAGTTTTTGCTCATCAACAGTGATCCATTTGCCTTTGTATTTTACTAGGCCTTGTTCTAGGCGTTGTTTGTCTGCGGGAGTTACCCACTCTCTTCCATGGCGGACCAGGCCTTTGGCTAAGTTGCCGCGTTCTTCAGGGGAAATGAGTTTTCCGCGATATGCTACGAATCCTCCTTTGGGGATCGGAACTTGGAATTTTTGCGATAGGTACAAATCCACACGTCTTTGTCCACGCGGGTTTTGGCCTAGGTAGTCGATAAAAGAAGTATTGCCCTCGTCAATGAGTTCGTTTTCGAAACAAAACACACCGATGTAGTATAAATCGTCGCTTTCATAACGCATACGCTCAAAAAAATCGTATATTTTTTGCGGAGACAAATAATACCAGCGTTGACGAATCTCTCCGTTGGGAATGGTTATTTGAAAATGGCGGTATGTTGCGGTGGTAATCGTTCCTTGTATATCACCAATTTGTACGCGGTCATTTTTGAGTTTACGAGCTTTAATTGCGCTAATGAGTTTGTCGAAGAGCTTGGCAAGAGGTCTGATTTCCTTCATGCGCCTTTGGATTCTTACGCGAAATGTTGTAATCGTAGTGTCTTTGAGTAATTTGGCAAACTGCTCTTGGGCTTTACGATAATTATATGTTCGTGCAAATTCATCGATGATTGAGTAGCGCACCGGGAATTCTTCGCGCTCTTTTTGTTTGGCCATTTCGATGGCTTTTAGACGATCTTGTTCTCGTTGTTGTTGTCGTCTAGCATCTTGCTCGCGTTTGTTTCGCGCGATTTCTTGTTGACGTAACTTTTTGATTTTTTGTTGCGGTAAAAGCCTACCTTTGTAAACAGCAAAGCCTCCTTGGGGCACTTGTATGCCGATCATTTTGGCGTAGACTTGGTCGATGCGTTTTTTGCGCTGTGGAAAGTTTTTGAGAGCCACGATGGCGTATTTTTCACATTCTTCGGGGAATAGAAACTCTTGGGCCATTTCCATTAAAGTCATCGCGTACTTTTCGCCTAAGCTAAGTTGTTCTGCGATGTACAAGAACATCTTCGGTGAAATCTTCTTCCACGGATACGGAAAAATTTTATGATTGCGGTTTTCCAAAATGAGTTGTGATGTTTTTTGGTCAGCCTTGTTGACGCTACAAATACCTTTTCCAGGTATGTAAAGGCGCACTGGATTTTCATGGGCAGAAACGGTTAACAGCGTGTTCATTTCTTTAAACAAATTTTTGCGAATGGTGAAGTAATCGATGTGCTCTTTTAGCGTTTGTAAGTTGGCAATTACTTGAATTTTTTTACGCGCTTTTTGCAAAATAACAACTGCTTTGTCAAAACGATAGGTTTTGGAATGTTCACGAGCGTCCTTTAAGGCTTTTGCAATGGTGGCTTTGTCGTCTAGTTTTGTCGTTTTCTTGGTATTGTTTTCTACTTTGGATATATTTTCTTTTGGTTTATCTAGAGGCGATTTGCGAAATAAGAGTGAGTGAGCAAAAAACGCAAGAAATGCTATGGCGACCAGCATGGCTGCTGCTCGTGCAAAGGCTTTGTTCCCCTGTTTAGCAGGAGCCTGCGATACCTCTAATTGTTGTACGGCATCTTTGAAAAAGAAAACCGAGTTGCCGATTTGGATACGATCTCCATGTTGTAAGTGATGGTTTTTTATCGCTTCATTGTTGACAAAAACGCCCAGGGCTGAATCGCAATCTTTAATGAAGTACTCTTCACCTTCGTTGTAAATTTGAGCATCGCGATTAGATGAACTGTTGACGACGACGTGATTACTTTTGTCTTTTCCTAAAAATAGAAATCGTCCTAGATATACAGGCGTTTGACAAATGTCGTTTTCAAAAGGAACGAGCGCATAACCACTTTCTTCGAATCCTTCAACAGCCAAACTTGCGTTGTTATAGAAAGTGAAGCAGTTGCTACATATGCGCAAACGGTCTTTGTGGTTTAAGGTACTCTTCTTGACGCGTAGGCCGTTGACATAAAGGCCATTGCGGCTATCTTGGTCATTAATGACAACGCCCGCGTCGTCAATGATTATTTCTGCGTGTATTCCCGAGACTTCTGTATCTTGTAAACGAACTTGGCAACCTTGCTTACGTCCAATTAGTGTTGACTTTCCGGTAATAGAAAAGCGTTCCCCTTCATCGCTTTCTATGTAAAATTCGCCATGTTGCTGTTCTTTGTTTTCGATAAGGAGCTTTTGGCTACCGACCATTACATGATCACCATGCTGTAAGGGCCATTTGCTTACTTTTTCTCCATTCACTTGGGTTCCGTTACTGCTGTTTAAGTCTTCAATCCACAAAGAACTACACTCGTAAAAAATGCGACAATGTGTTCGTGAAACTGTGGGATGATGAACAACTATGTCGTTGGTATCTCCCTTGCCGATGACGAGTTCTTTTTCCACTTGTTTTGGGGGAAGGTTGGCAAATGTGACGGTATATTCTTTTGAGCTACACTGTAAAAAAATCGCTTGCCAATTGCCTATCTTTATTTTGTCAAAATGACGAATAGGGCATTCTTGTATACGTTGCCCGTTGACAACAGTACCATTGGTACTTTCTAAATCTTGCACAAAGTACCCTTGTTGTTTCTCGACAAATTGCGCATGCTTTCCCGAAGCGTTTTTATCGGAAAATGTAAAGTGGTTGTTATTCAAGCGTCCTATTGTAAACGGAAATTCACAAATAGCGATGGTCTGTTTGCTTTCCGCATCGAATAAAAATGGTAGTGGGTTTTGTGTATGCCAAGCCATAAATTTATAGTTGCCAACACCAATTCTGTCTCCATGAGTTAAAATGTGCTCGTCATGTATTTTTTTATTGTTCACATATGTGCCGTTGGTACTTCCCAAATCGCTTAGTATGTAATTTTGTTGTTGCCGTGCGATTTGCGAATGCTTTCCCGATACCCCTTTGACATCTATGTGAATGTCACAATGTTCGCTTCTACCTATAGTTAGGGTCTCTCCTATCGGAAAAGCTGTGTATTTTTTTTCACTCGATAGATGAATGAGAAGCAAATTTGAACTCATGATAACTCTCCAAAGCATTAGTTGATTTTGTAATATCTTAGAAATTCTTTTTCTATTTCAATACTTGGTTTTTGTAGGATATCCCACAGTGCATAAGGCGAACATTCACCCGGTTTGCCCTCTTCTTTGAAATATTGCAAAAACGTGTCGGCTCCCTTGACATGTTTTAGAAAATAAACAAATAAATAACTTTCGTAGTAGTAGATGGTGTTTTTACGGCTTCTAAAATCTACTGCTGTCGCCGAACACAGCTCTGTAAGAGGTACGAACATATGATTTTTAAATGCTTGTCTAACAAACAGGACCGCCTCATTGTCCAGTTCTCCTGGAATTAAGCTACCATTTACGACTTGATACTTCTCAAAATACATGGCAAGCCCTTCATTGAACCATACGCTATATTCAGGTAAATGAAAGTCTACATTAATGTCCAGAATCATGTGTGTCAGCTCGTGATACAGCGTTTCGCGTGTATTATTGTTCCAATATAAAACAATTCTCTGTTGTACCGGAGAATAAAATGCGGCATTGTGTGGTATACTACGTGAGTATTGTGATTTATAGAAGTTGTCAAATTCTTTGCGATTTCCAAAAAAGAAGACCTCAATTCTGTTTTCTAGATTTTTAAAGGATATTTGGGATTGGTGTTCGCGAATAAAAGCAGAATAGAAGTCTTCGCAGAGTGTCGCGACTTGGCGTGGCGACTCGGGAATTTCTTTCGTTAAGGTATAAAAATGTTCAGTTTGAAATGATTTCGAATCTCCAAACTGAGAGGTTCTTACCTCCCTGGAAAATCCGGGTAAAAAAACTTTTAAAATAAATACGATGATAATTAAAGGAAGAAAAACGATTCCCCACTTAATTATTTGAACTTTGAGTTTGGACATTTTAGTCATCCCGATACTTTTTACTGGCTTTTTTCAAAAAGTCTTTTTCTTTATCACTAAGTGAGTTAATGCCGTTACTGTTTATTTTATCAAGTAGTTCGTCGACTTTGCCACGCATGTTTTTGTACTTTTTTTGCTCTTGAATTTTGTTTTGTTTCTCCATTTGCATTTCAAGGCGATCAATCCACTGAATAACTCCCTGCCCGTAACGAAAAAACAAATATCCGGCAGCGAGACCACCTAAGTGAGCCGCAGCACTTACCGAAGAATGGGGAAACATCAGGGCGTTGTATAGTTCAAATCCAATAAGAATCCATATAAGGGTTCGCATACGCATGGGAAGGATAAACATAAAGTACACTGTGGCATGGGGCATTAAACATGCCGCTACCATGAGAATGCCCATAATGGCACCCGACGCACCGACTGCGGGGATTCCTGCACTTGTGTTGATGTAAGCATTGATTGCATGGACAATTGCGGCAAAGACAATACAACCTATATAGCAAATGTAAAATTTACTTGTACCATAGCGTCTCTCGACAACGTGACCGAAAAAAAACAATGCCAGCATATTAAAAAAAATATGCCAAAAACTAAGGACATTGTGCATAAATCCATGAGTAAAAAATTGCCATATCCAAAAATTTTCAATCGCTTTTCGTGGTGTAAGAGCAAAATAGTCTTCGATAAATGATGTTTTCATTACCGATGTTGCGATTACTTGTATCGCAAATACGGCAATTGTGCATGTCATAATTCGTTTTACCCCAGGAGTTATGTGGCTACTTCCCGAGGGCTGGTGATATACTCTCATATTTTTTCCTAGAAAGAAGATTCATGAAAAAACAGACGAATACACTGCTGTATGTATTTTTACTATGTCACGTTTTGTTCTTTTATACACATTATATACAATATCAGAGTATTTTTCTTGCAAATAACAAAATTAACATCAATTCCTGTCGTAGAGAGCGTTTGTGTATCGTACCTGGTATCGGAAAAAAGACAGCGCAAAAAATTCATATCTTCCGTTTGCAAAAAGGTCGCTTTAAAACAGCACGAGATTTGGAGTATATTCTCAATAAGAAAACTATTGGTAAGGTTTTACCTTTTTTTTGTTTTGAATAGGTATGAGTTGTGTTTAAGAAGATAAATAGCAAAAGTTCTCAATCGAAGGATTGAGAACTTGCATTTGAAGTATTATAAATCCATTTATACCAACAAGTCTGAGCTTGAAGGTTTTTATTTTTAGATTTGTTTATGCGGGTTGCCCGGCAAATTGTTGTAGAAAAATGGCTTTTTCTTTTTCGTAGACTTCAAGAATTTTGTCTTGGAGTAGATTACGACATTCTGAATTAATTGGATGGGCTATATCAGCGTGCAGTTTTGCTCCTTTTGCCTTGTCTCCCTCTGTGAGTTGTACACCACATTCGTTACAAAAACGAGCTTTAATATGATTTTTTGCACTACAATGAGGACATTTACCCATTATTTTTCTACTCGGCATAGCCACGAAAGCCCCTTTGGCGCCTTCGATGATTTTTAAATCGCGAATCACAAAACAATTGTCGATTGTAATGCTGCAAAAAGCTTGCAGTCTATCATTTTTTGATTCGACAACTTTAACTTTAACTTCTGTAATCTCCAACTTGTTTCTCCTATATAAAATCAATGTTTGCTGATCACTATGCATAGTGAAACAAAACAAGTAGACCTAAATAACTTACCTAAGACATGTGTTTATTCTTTTTAAAAGAATGTATTATTTTGTTTAATCTTTAATATTATAATATTTATTAAAAATTTTACAAGAATATCTCCGCCAAAATGACATTATTCTACAGCATAAAAGAGCATATATTGGCAATATGAACTATCGTAAATCGATGCGCTTCCTCTTTAAGTTATTTATTTGAAAGGTTTTATATTGTTGCGGGGTTTTACGGCATGCTATTTGCTACAGATAAAAATAAAATAAAAATATAGATAAAAAACTTACACGATACTCCGCAAATTTCAGAATAAAGGGATAAATCATGGGTAAAATTATAGGTATTGATTTAGGAACTACCAATTCCGTTGTTGCCGTTATGGAAGGTGAACAACCCGTCGTAATTGCCAATACTGATGGTAGCCGTATTACTCCTTCAGTTGTTGCATTCACAAAAGATGGTGAACGACTAGTTGGTGTAACCGCAAAGCGCCAGGCTGTGACAAATCCAAAAAATACTATTTTTTCTATCAAGAGATTTATGGGGAGAAGACACGGCGAAGTTGCTTCAGAAGAAAAAATGATCCCATACAGCATCGAGGGAGAAGCGAACGATCTCGTTAAAGTAAATATTGACGGAAAAACATATACGCCACCAGAGATCAGCTCGTTTGTTTTGCGCAATTTGAAAAAAGCCGCAGAAGATTATCTAGGTGAAGAAATAAAAGAAGCCGTTGTAACTGTACCTGCATATTTCAATGATAGCCAGAGACAAGCGACTAAAGATGCCGGACGTATCGCTGGTTTGGAAGTTAAGAGAATTATCAACGAACCTACAGCCGCTTCATTAGCATATGGTTTAGAAAAGAAGAAAAACCAAAAAATAGTGGTTTTTGACCTAGGTGGAGGTACCTTTGACGTATCTATTCTCGAAGTGGGCGAAGATGTTTTTGAAGTAAAATCGACCAATGGAGACACCCGTCTTGGTGGAGACGATTTTGACGAAGCTCTCATTCACTTTTTGGCAGAAGATTTCAAAAAAGAACAAGGTATTGATTTACGTAAAGATGAAATGGCTTTGCAACGTCTTAAAGAAGCTGCAGAAAAAGCGAAGTGCGAACTTTCTACTGTAATGCAAACCGATGTGAATTTACCGTTTATCACCGCGGATCAAAGTGGCCCAAAACACTTAACAAAAAAAATAACTCGTGCGCAGTTTGAGCAACTCGTGAAAGACTTGGTCGAAAGAACAAAAACCCCTTGTGTTCAAGCATTAAAAGACGCAAAGTTAAAAGCGAGTGATATAGATGAAGTCGTTCTTGTTGGTGGTTCTAGCCGTATTCCTTGTGTGCAAGCAATGGTAAAAGAAATTTTTGGAAAAGATCCGCACAAGGGTGTGAATCCAGATGAAGTTGTGGCTTTGGGTGCGGCAATCCAAGGTGGTATCCTCGCAGGAGATAGCAAGCTAAAAGATGTTCTTCTTCTCGATGTAACCCCTCTATCTCTTGGAATCGAAACTCTTGGTGCTATGATGACACCTCTTATTCAAAAAAATACAACGATTCCTACCGAAAAGAAAGAGGTATTTTCCACTGCGGCGGACAACCAAACTGCGGTAGACATCCACATCTTACAAGGTGAACGTAGCATGGCAAACGATAACCGTACCTTGGGTAACTTTCGCCTAGATGGTATCGCACCTGCTCCACGTGGTATTCCGCAAATTGAGGTTTCCTTTAATATCGATGCAAACGGTATTTTGCATGTGTCTGCTAAAGACAAGAAAACTGGAAAAGAACAATCTATCCAAATTCAAAATTCTTCCGGATTATCAGAGGAAGAAATTGAAAAAATGCGTCAAGATGCAGAAAAGCACGCGGAAGAAGACAAGAAAATTAAAGAGCGCATTGATACAAAAAATCAGGCAGAGAACTTGCTATACACAATGGAAAAACCCATTGCCGAGCATGGAGATAAAATTTCTGAAGATCAAAAGAAAAACATCGAAGACGCCAAAGAAAAGCTCAAGAAGGCTATCGAAGGTGGCGATATTGATGAGATGAAAAAAGAAATGGAAAACTTCAGTGTTGCATGCCAGGAAATTGGTAAAATGATGTACGAGCAAGAACAAGCTCAAGCTCAAGGTCAGCCAGGCGGTCCACAACCAAGTGCAGGCGAAGAGCCAGAAGCGGAAAAGAAGAATGATGATGTTATTGATGCCGAATTTGAAGTAAAAGAGTAACTTATTCTCTAAAGTATGCCATCCTCATAAAATTGAGGATGGCATATTATTTTCACCATATATTTGCAAATCAAAGTTCTACTTAAACACTCTCACCGTAGAAGAAAAGCTTACCTCACCATTGCCGTATTTGAAAATTGCTTCCACAAAAGCGGCACGATAAATTCCTTCACGGACTCTTACAGTTGCTGATGTGATAAATTTGGGAAGTTCAAAGCTTTTCCACGACGCATTACGAAAATCACGTCCTGTGGTGGCATCTGTGTGCCAAATATTCACTTTGTCTAACGCTCCTTTTATTTTCAGAGGTATTTTGACCTTCTGTTTTTTGTCTTGAAATCCCCAGGAAAATTCGGGAAGCTTCTCGCCACTATTTGCATAGTGAAGTGCTGCAACGATAATGTTACGGATGCGAGATGTAGACTTGATACGATGACGATTGTTGGGCACATAACAAATGTATGTTTTGCCCTTTAGACCTTCGTAATACGAGTTAAGATTAATGAGCGGAGAAAATCGATCATTGGTGGCGAGAACGATGAACTTCGGAATTAAAATACGCTCTCTATAAGAATATGGATCAATGGCTTTGGCGACAATTGTTCCTTTTTCCGTGACTATATCACGAAATACACCTGCTTTGTCGTAATCTTTTACGAATGAACCGTATTCCCCCCAAATATCCATATAATGCTTTATTTGTTTTTTTATATTGAGGAAATCAAAGACAATGGGAACGATGGCTTTTACTCTAGGATCTAAAGAAGTTAGCCATGTTGTCCAGCCTCTCTTAGAGGCACCTGTTACTACGAAGCTATCTATTTTTAGTTGTTTGTTCTTCGCAAATTCTTGCGCTAGATTCATTGCTTGGATAGCGCTTTTTACCATGGGATACAAGATCAAGTGTTTTGTGTCTTGCTTCTTGATGGTTTTTGCAATTGAGTATGCCAGCAACTGATCTTCAAATAAACCATTAAACATCGGTTGATTGGGAACCGCCATTAAAACAAAAACAACACTTTTACTCAGTGTCGCAATTTTTTTTGCAAATTTAATTTCTGTTTTGCCATCACCACTACCGGCGATCCATAGCAAAGCCGTATTATTTTTAACTTCCCCTTCAGGTAGTACCACATAAAGGTGATGATACCAACTCTTTTCTTGCCAAACTTGTGAAGTAAAAGCAAGTTTGTGAACATTATCTTTTTTGTCCAATTCTTCCCACGAAAACGCTTTGTCTTTAGCAAAGATATACTTCTCTAAATCCGCGTTTATCATACTGGTTAACAATAGTAATAAAAAAAGCCATCTCATAGTATTTACTCGATTAAATAATTCCATTGTTTTTTACCAAAAAGTACGTGTATTCCACCTAACTTTTGATCGATGAATAAGCGTGGAATAGCTTTATTATCCATAGGTTGTGAATAAAGTTGTGCTTGATTTTTTATGCTCCATTTTTTTCTGTTTTTACGATATTTACAAACCCACAATAAATAGGTAACTTGTTTGCGATCTTTTTTCATAATAAAAACTCTAGTATCAGAGAGGTGCCCAATATAGAACATGACTTGGTAGCGAACGTTCAAATTTCCGCGTTCCTCTATCCATTTTTTTAAATTTCTTCCATACTGGTATTCATCAACAACACTGTCTAAAATTTTTTGCCGTTTTGGTTTTGTCAGATGAAAAATAAGTCCCTTGTTCGTGACAATGATGAAATCATAGATGCCTGGAAAAATATTGTGGAATTCATAACCTGTTTTTGTCAACCCTGCGCGGAAAAAGGCGCCTAATTGATAATGAATACCAAAAACACTTATGATATTTTTACGTAGGTTTGGCGAAAAGTTACCTTGAAGATAAGGAAATTGTTTTGTTGGTAATGCAATATTCTCGTTAATGATAAGAGACTTCGCGTAGTAGTTCTTGCGTTTTTGACCTAAATTTTGTTTTGTGGGGAATACAAACGAACGTTCTTTATTGTTTTTTATAATGCGTATACGCCAGCGCGCACGTCCCCAATACCTTTGTCCTTTGCGCGTTGTGATCATTAAAATATGTCTTTTGACGACGATTTCTTTTTTGGAACTCCACTCTAAATTTTGTTCTAAACTCTCGTGGAGAAGCTTTACGCTGTAAATTTGTTTGACGCGAATTTTTACATCTTTGTTCTGAAAAATGTCTTTTATACGCAATAAACGAGCTTCAATAGTACCTTCATATGTTTTCCCATTCTCCAGAGTTATTTTTCCCTCTACTCCATAAAGAGACAAACTGAGCATCATGGATATGATAAGTGCAATGTATTTTGTTTTTAGCATATCGAGTACCGCCTGATAAAACTATGTTGCAGGAGTTTTCATTTTATGGGAAATTTGCGTGATCATATCGCTCACCATCGCCGCTAAATCGTATTCGGGTTGCCAGCTCCAATCTTTACGAGCATGTGAATCTTCAACACTATCAGGCCATGAATCTGCATAGGCTTGGCGTTCATCTGGGGAATATTCACATGTGAACTGGGGAATATGTTTTTGGATTTCGCTTACCAACTCCTCCGCAGAAAAATGCATCGCGGCAATGTTGTATGCCCCTTGAACGGTAAGGTTTTTGCGTTCCGCATTCATAATGTCAATAGTTGCACGAATTGCGTCTGACATATACATCATCGGCAAGCGCGTATCTTTGCGTACGAAACAAGTATAGTGTTGCGACTTTATCGCTTCATAAAAAATTTCTACCGCGTAGTCCGTTGTTCCGCCGCCAGGCATTGCTTTATAGCTAATCAAGCCTGGATAACGTATACTGCGCACATCTAAACCGTATTTTTCGTAGTAATATTGACTCAACAGTTCTCCAGATACTTTATTGATGCCATATAATGTCGTTGGATGCAAGGAAACGTTTTGTGGACAATTTTTTCTTGGTACATCTGGACCAAAAACAGCGATGGAGCTAGGAAAAAAAACTTTTTTAACTCCGCACTTTCGCGCAGATTCAAGTACGTTCCATAAGCCATTCATATTTACTTGCCACGCGAGTTCCGGTTGTTTTTCACCCGTTGCCGACAATACCGCCGCCATGTGGAAAATAGTATTAATATTATTTTCTTTTATCATATGCTCTATATCGCGAGCATTTGTCACATCTAAAAGAGTATCTACGGTGTCAGATTTTCGGATATCGGAAGCAATGACGTGATCGTTACCATACGTCTCACAAAGCATGAGTCGCAGTTCCGTTCCAATTTGTCCACCGGCCCCTGTAATTAATACATTTGTCATTTTATTTACTCACTTGTCTTTTGAACCACTGATCATTTTTTGAAACTCTTTCCAATGTAGAAAAGAAACTCTTGGATTTTGTACTGTTCCTGTTAAAGATAAACCAAGTACACCATCTTTTACATAATCTAGAACATCGGTTACCAGAGGTATACGCGGTATAATTCTCGGGGTCAAATTTGTGCGCAAACGTATATTACACTGACCATTTTTTATACTACCGCTTCCCGAAATAGATAACAATGAAGAACTTAATTGTAGAGATAAAATTTGAATGGTTTTTGGTGAAAAGGAAAATTTCATACTCCCTTCGCGAAAGCTGGGTTTAGAAGGCAAAGCGAATAAGTCAAAGATGGCCAGGAAGATGGGGAATTCCCAGAGATTACCATCTTTGACATCTATTTTTCCACTACCGGTGAGTTGCTCGGAGTTGTAACTAGTTCCTTCAAATTTGAAAAAACCGGATAACAGTCCAGAGACATCTACTTTTTTTTCCTGTTTCACATCTCTTACTAGTTTGGCTAGACTAACTTTGTCAATAGAAAAAGATCCTTTGTATCCACCATAACTACTGGTGTCCATTAGTATTTCGCCTTGTATATTCCCATCGTACATTTTTGCTTTTGGTTTTAGCGATAAGTAGCGATTGAAAAATTTGATATCTGCGTTTAAGTCTTGTAAACTTACGGAATCTAGCTTTATACTCCCTGATCTGCACTTACCATTCATGGTATTTTTTCCATTGAAGGTAAATCCCGAACAAGAAAAGTTTCCCGAGAGTTGGCGCAAAAAAGCGTCCTCCGCCATGACTGAATCGATGTTTAAGTTATCAACACGATAGCGAAAATATGGCTGTTTTTTTTCTTCCTTGTAAAAAAGAGCAAAGTCAATATTTTTTACAGTACCCTTGGGTTTTAGGGTAGTCAAAATTTCCTTTAGATATGGACGCAGAGCTGTGTAGAGTAACTGATCCATTTGTAAATTCTCGGCACGGCATTTAAGGTCAACAATTGTTTTTCCATCTTGAAGAATGTCTATAACGCCATCTATGGCAATATTACCATGTTTCGTTTTTGATACTATATTGCGTAACTTGACTGTGTTGATATCCACTTCAATAGGCGCATTTGCTGCGGAACGTAAATTTTTTAAATGGTAAGGAAAGTCTTTATAAATAAAGTCTAAATTTTTGGGAAAAACCACTAGATGAAATGGGGTTTGTCCTGGACGAATAATTAACTGAAAGTCCACTATGCCCTTCATTTTGAAGTCAACAAGAGATTTTTTTACGTCTTCTGGGTAGCAACGTTGTAGGTGCTTATCTACAATTACTTGATTTCCACTGATGGATAGCTGGTAGTCGTCTGATTTGACAATACCTTGCAACCGCGCAGTCATTTGTTTACGGCGCAAATAACAGTTCTCTATTTTTACTTCTTTGGGGTTTACCAATACAGTTCCGTACACATCGTCAAAATGGTAAGGAAATTTTTTGTAGTATCCTGTCATGTGATTTAGGGTAACTTTGGCTTGCCAATCCATTTTCTTTTGTTTTCCGCGTATGTCAATTTCTAGGTTTATTTTGCCCTTGAGACGAAATAAATCATGAATGTCTTTACCACCAGGAATATAA
This sequence comes from Candidatus Uabimicrobium amorphum, assembly GCF_009002475.1. Classification (GTDB taxonomy): domain Bacteria; phylum Planctomycetota; class Uabimicrobiia; order Uabimicrobiales; family Uabimicrobiaceae; genus Uabimicrobium; species Uabimicrobium amorphum. The sequence goes on along the minus strand of NZ_AP019860.1, from coordinate 3,438,258 downwards.
TCGAAAACTTTTTTTTCGATAGGGAAATCTTTTACCATAGTACTAAAACTATAACGATCGTTTTCCACAAGACCTTCAATGTTTATTTGAGAATCGTTGACACTCAATCCTGAGGCGTTTAAACGGAATTTACCAGGCGAAATACGCGCGTCACCCATAATTTCTCGTACGGGGTAGCAGAATTTTTTATGAGAAACGGTTACTTGATTTAGCTCAATATCTGCTTGCCACTCTACATCTTCTTTGTAAGCTGATTTATGTACTTTGACTATGGCATCGATTTGTCCTTGTGGCGAGAGTTGTTGCCAAATATCTTTGCTGTTTTTGTCCAAGGCATCGCGCAGGTCGTTGTTGAGGAGAGCGTTGTTACCTTTTACTTCTAAATCGAGCGCAATTTTGAATTCGTCATCGATTTTTTGAGGAATGAGTAAACCTTCTATAAAGAAGCTACCCTCGGCATTGCGTGCGGTAAAATTTTTAATATCGACTCTTTGTTTTTCTTGTTTGATATCAACAACGACAACACCGTTTACATTTTTTACAGGATAGTAGAAATTTTTATAGGCAATTTGGGTATCAAAAGTTTCTACGCGTACTAAAGCTTCAGGATCTAATGTTCCTGTTCCCAACTTCTTATCAACGATAACTTCTACGTCAACTTTACCTCCTTTGGGGCTGATTTCTTCCCAAACTCTGGCGACGATTTTGTGCCACTCTCGCAGCCTACCCAAAAAAGGCTTGTTGTTGTTGAATAATTCGTATATTCCCGGACGAACTTCGCATTGTTTACATTTTATATCGAGTTTTAGACATGGATATGGTTTGACCGCTAGCCAAATCTTACCGTTTACAAGTCCACTTCCTCCATAATCTCGCGTATTGCATGTTAGGTTGTTTAGATACAGAATACCGTTTTCGAAAACAACGTTACCCTGGGCATTTTTAACAGGAACAGGTGCTTCCCAAATAGTGACCGAAGCGTCTTTGACATACACATCTATTTTAGGGATATAGTGCACGGGAAAAGACAAATTTCTCGATATACTGGGGTCAAATTTTTCGGGAAAAGTAACACGACCACTGACCTTGCCTTCTGCTTGAGAAAACTGCCAAATTTCGTCTCCAAAAGGAATGGAATCCCAAAATTGGCGCGTTAGATGAACATTGTCGAGTTCTATATTCACATCTTTTAAACGCTGATCTTCCCAGAGAATTTTCCCATAAGGATCAAAGCGACATGTTCCGTTGCAAAAACGCCATTCTCCTTGATGAATAGTCGCTGCGGTATCATCAATTTGTACCTGAAAGCGTATGTTGTCTATCGTGGTTGGTTTTTTGTTGCGATAGACAAAAGAGCCTTTATCTATGGAACATAGCATTTTCCAACTAAATTTTTGCTTTTCCTGTTTTAGCTCAAAGCTATTTTTCATAGAGGCATTGATTTTTCCTACCTCTTTTATTTCTTTAATCATTGGGTGTAGGTGCTGGTATTTGCCAAGCCATGCATTTGTTACGGAAATGTCCTGTGTTGTCAAGAACAGACGGCCACCATTTACTCCCCATGAACCGTTGTTTCCGGTGATACGTTCTTTCAAAAATACACATTGCAAATCTATGTTTTCGAAGCCTTTATTGGAAATAGGAGAACGAATACTTAGATTGGTAAGGGGGTATGAATCTAAAACGCCATCACGCCAATAGATAGATGAACAGTTAGTCAAAAACTGGGCTTGAAAACCCTTCTTACTATTAAATGAAATGTTTTTTAACGAAATGTCACCTGCTACATCTAGTTCACGCGGCCACGACACCAGTTTGTTGTGTAGATCGTCGAGCTTGAGCTTAATATCCGCACTTTTTACACTGGTAACATCCGCAAATTCGCCTTTTACGTTTAGCTTTGATGTTAAGAAGTTACAAGCCGCGTCCAATGTAAAATTGTATTTGTTATCAACGGAATTTGCTGCAATGTTTAGTTGTGAGCAGGAAATTTGTTGCGTGAAAATCTTTGGATCATTGTAGGATACTTCCCCGCCGTAAACATGAATATCGGGTAGTTTATCAGCAGAAGGCTTGTCGCCTGTTTTAGGAGGAGTAATGTAGTTTTCTACAAGGTAATGGTAGTTATACTTGTCGTTTTGTTTGCGGATAAAAACTTGTGGTTTTTTGATCACCACACTCGATATTTTTTGTTGCACGAGACTCGAAAGTTTGATTTGTAATTCTGCGATACTAACAAATGTATTGTTTTGTAAATCACGTACGTGAATATCTTGGATCGTTAGTATTTTTTCACGGAAATCAAAGTTGATGTTTTTGGGAGGGGTAAATTTGTCAGCTATGTGTGGTGGAAAAAAATTCTTTATTGTCTGACGAAATTTTGTTTGTAAAAACTCTTGGTTGTTGGCAAGAGTGTATACATAATAAATCACTCCACCTAAAGTCACGATTAGGAAAAACGCCAAGAAGTAAAAAATTTTTTTTTTTGACATTAGGATATACCCTCATAGAGGTAAGACGTCGACTTGAGATTGTAGTAAGGTATTACAGCCATGATGATCTCATGGCTGTATAGCTTTAATGATGATTATTTTTGTTCGTCTTTTATGATGCCACTAACGAATTTGTTTACAAATTTTTTGGTCTTGTCGCCAACAAAAGAAGATTTTGTCAATTTTCCTTTGAAAAACACTTTAACAGTTGGATAACCACCATCTAGATATTTACGAAGTTCGGTGTTTACATAGGCATCGACATAACAAATTTGTATTTTGTCTTCTGAGTACAGTGGAGCCACTTCATCCAAAGTTTTGCGCAAACGTTTGCATGGTGAACACCAATGTGCCGAAAACTGAACCATCATCGGGACGTCAGAACTTTTGAGTGCCAATTCAAATTCTTGGGTGTTTTTGAATTCGATAACAGCGTTGGCCGCGGAAACTTTAACACCAATGGCATTGTCGACAAATTTTTTGACTTGAGCCTCTGACTTATCACCAACGAGAAACTCACCATTCGCTTTGCCTTTGGTGAAGATCTTGCTTGTAGGGTAACCACCCTCAAGATAACTCTTCAATTCAGGGTTTTCGTATGCGTCTACATAGCAAAATTTTATTTCTGTGGCGTTGTATTGTGGGGCAATATTTTTGACTTTTTCTTTTAGTCTTTGGCAAGGGTTGCACCAGTGAGCCGAAAACTGTACAAATACTGGTGATTCACTTTTGGAAATCATGTCGTTGAATTCTTGGGTACTTGCCAACTCAATCAATTTGTTGTCTTCAGCAACTCTTTTAGAAATTACTTTAGAAACAAAAGACTTAACATATTTCGCCGATTTGCTACCAACGAATGAGGCGCCCATTTTTTTCTGGGTAAAAGATCTAGTTGTTGGGTAGCCACCATCAATATATTTTTTTAGCTCAGAATTGACATAAGCGTCGACATAGTAAAATAGAATTTGGTCGTCTGTGTATTCTGTACTTACATCGCTTATTGTTTTCTTTAGTTTTTTACAAGGATTGCACCAATATGCAGAAAACTGTACGACGACGGGAACCTTGGCGTCCGCAATTGCTTTTTCAAATTCTTGTGCATTTGCCAACTCTTTTAAGTCAGCAGCAGTAAAACTCGAAGCAATACACAATACGGCAAGTAAAATAAGGAAACGAGACATTATTACCTCCCAATGAGTTTATAAACTCTATATATTTAAACTAACTACGAACGTAGTTTTATGTAATTATAATATACTACATTTTTTTTAAAATTGAAGTATAAAAACGGCGACTGTTAACGTTTTACGAAAAAATGAATTAGAATTGGATTACAGCGTGTTATACTAGTTATCATCTAATCAAAAGTTCTAAGTAGTGTTCATCAAGAGGTTATACTATGGATTCTAAACACCACAAAAAGAAATTGCCAAAAGAAACACATGATACAAAACGACAAAGTAGTATTCCTACGCAAGTAATAAATAACCGACTACATGAAAAGACTTCTGAGCAAACGCACGTTCTTCATAATATCTCTGACACAAAAATGCCGACAGCGGTAATACAAGCACCGCAAACACTCGTTAATAGCGATTTTCCCAAAATGGCAACGCAAGTGATTAATGGTACTCCTGCCACCGAAGCTTGTCATGCAAACGATACAAAAATGCCCACCGTGGTTATGGAAGAAAACATTTTAAAAAAGACCATCGCTACAGTTCCCAGGAACACCGATCAGGCCATTGTGATTGGACAATTATTTGGAAAATACATGATTGAGGGGGAATTAGGACGTGGGGGAATGGGCGTTGTTTACAAGGCGACAGATACTCAGTTAAAGAGAACTGTGGCTTTAAAAGTCATTAAGCAAGATCACCCGACAGATCTCAAGCGGTTTATGCGTGAGTCGGCGGCGATGGCACAACTAGAACACCAAAATATTACCAAACTATATGAATTTGGTACATCTCCGCAGCCATTTTTTACGATGGAATATATCGAGGGGGTGACTCTTTCACACATCATCAAAGAAAAAAAAATCAAGTTGTTATTTTTTCTCGATGTAATGATCAAAGTGTGTGATGCGTTGGCACATGCGCACAAGCACGGTATATTGCACCGCGATATTAAGCCTTCGAATATTATGATCAACCACGATGGTGAACCTAAGGTCATGGATTTTGGAGTGGCAAAGATCGCGAACGATTACGAAAAGAGCTTATCAAAAACCGGTGACATCATGGGAACGATACTGTACATGGCACCTGAGCAACTCGAAGGAAATGCCACAATGCAAAGTGACATTTATTCTGTAGGTGCCACGATGTATGAAGCTTTGACATATCGTAGTTTGTATCAAGGAGATACATATCATAATTTGATGATGCAAATATTGCAAAATCATCCCATTCCTCCGCGGCAACTCAACCCTAGCATCTCACCGTATTTTGAAGCGGTTTGTTTGAAATGCTTGGCGAAAAAACAACAATATCGCTATGACAGTTTTAAACAATTGGTGCGTGAGCTAAAAAATTTGAAATACCACAAGCCGATCATCGCGAAAAAGTACACGGCGTGGGATACCTTAAAAAACACTGCTTCCGAGCACAAAACTTTTTGTGTAAGTGTGTTTGTTGCGGTGGCAGCTTTTCTGATCTCTTTTGGTTTTGTTGTAAATGCATGGCATGGAGAAAAGTCGGAAAAGGAAAAAACCAAGGTTGTTCTCAACAAGGTGATGGAACTATTGGAGTATGCAACCAAAGAACATGCGTCCTTACAGAAAGATGAAAAATTTTCGGTGCTTTTTTCACAAATTTTTGACGACTTAGAGAAATATGGCGAGGAAAAAGACTGGAGTTTTGTCAAAGGTTATACAACGCAAAATATGGGCGATCGCGAAAAAAGTATCGCGTACTACAATGAGCAAATTCGCAACAACCCCAACTCACACAAGGCGTACAACAATCGCGGTATTGCCTATTTTTATTTGTTAAAGTACGATTTAGCACTTCGCGATTATAATAAAGCCATTGAACTTCAGCCTATGGATTCTAGTTTTTATAACAACCGTGGTGTTCTCTATTTCCAAAAAGGGGAATACCTACTTGCCCTTCGCGATTACGAGAAAAGTATTGAGTTAAATCCACAATATGCCGAGGCATACAACGGTCGTGGGCGTGTATATCGTATGTTGGAAAAGTATGATCTTGCTTTTCGCGATTACAATAAAGCCATTGAAATAAAACCAGATTTGGATGACGCATATAACGGACGAGGTAACTACTACTGCGAGAAAAAGAAATACAATTTAGCACTTCAGGACTTTCAAAAGGCAATGGATCTTAATCCGAACTCTTCCGATGCATATGCAAATCGCAGTACGTTATACTGTAAACAAAAAAAATACGATTTGGCCGTTGCTGATGGCAATAAATCGATTGAACTGAATCCTCAGAGTCAGTGGGCATATGCCAATCGAGGTGATGTTTACAACGCGCTGGGGAAGTATGAACTTGCCCTTTTCGATTTCAATAAATCCGTGGAACTACGCCCTTATTACTTGAGTTTCTATGATCGCGCTCGGTTCTTTTCCAAATGGGGAAAATACAAGCTAGCGATTCGCGATTATAACAAAGCCATTGAGTTAAAACCCGATTTTGTGGATGCTTACAGCTACCGCGGGCGCGTCTATATTGCGCTAAACAAGCATGGTCTTGGGTTGAGAGATTTCCGTAAAACCATTGAACTCGACCCCGATTTTTTTGACGTGTATAATAATCGTGGTAATTACTATCTCAGTATTTATAAATTCGATTTAGCACTTCGTGACTACCACAAAGCGATGCAGTTAAAACCTGAATCAGAATTGGCGTATAACAATCGCGCTCGTCTGTATTTGGAACAGAAAAAGTATGATCTTGCTCTGAAGGATTGTAATAAAGCACTCTCACGCAACCCTCATAGTTGGTCGGCGTATATGATACAAGCAGAGATTTATTATCAGATGAAGAAATACAACTTGGCTCTTCGCTACTATAACAAAACGATTGAAATGAAACCAAGTTACAGTAATTACTATATACGAGGTCGTTTTTTTCATTACTTGAAGAAGCATGATCTTGCTTTACGTGATTACGATAGAGCCATTGAGTTGAACACTAGTTTTGCGCCGAGTTATGTCAACCGTGCGGGAATTTATTTGGAGTTAAAAAAATACGATTCATGTCTAAAAGACTTAAACAAAGCTCTAGAATTAGATTCTGAGTTTTACAGGGCGTATCTAAATCGCGGTCATTTGTATTACAAGATCGGTAAGTATACTTTGGCGATAACGGATTTCGAGAAGGCTACGGAATCTCCCACACTACGAAAAAAAGCACATGGTAGTTTAGCTGCGTGCTACACCGCTTTGCAAAACGATGAAAAAGCCAAATACCATTTGCGTAAATTCCAAGAATTAGAAAAATAAGTTCTACTTTAACAACTCGTCGAGTTTATTTAGCGTTTCGCTGTAGTTCTTTTTGGAAAATTGATTCAACTGCTTGACTCGTTTTTGATAAGCATTGTGGTCGACGAAAAAACTCTGATCGAAAACGACGATATCCCCGCTGGTTGTTGCGAAGTACACTTTTTTCCAGTCGTTACTAAAAATTCCTACACGGCTTTTGAAATGCCCACGATATATACGAAAAATATCATTTGTCTTGTGCGGGTGATAAATTTTTAGGTTACAAATGTAAATATCTGTCATTGTGAATATGGCGAGGTAATGTCCGTTCGGAGAAAATAGAAGTCGTAGTGGTTTCCCCGCAGATTTAAACTCCATGATTTTTTTTTGCTGCGCAAAATTTTCGTAGATTTCAACGCGGCCATTGTCTGCCGCGATGGCAAAACGTGTGTTGTGAACCGCGATGGCAGAGGTGTAATTCCCTTTTCTAATCTTAATACTTCGTTTATTATGAGGTGTAAAGATCGCAAAACCACCGTTTCTGCGGGAAATTTCATTAATGCCGACAAGAACGTAACCGCTATTGGTGTGCAACATATTGGTGAGTTGGTATTTTGCCTGTGACGAAGAGGGGACTAAACAGCGTAACTTTTTTGTCTCGATATTCATAGAATACAGTTGTAAATCTGGTTTGACAAGAAGAAGAGATTTATTATCCGTTGTAAATGTTATGCGTCGGATTTCTTCGTTATTACGACCGAGTTCCCTTAAATATTTTCTTCCTGAGCGACCGAGTAAGTCTACATTTTGCGGTTGTGTAGATTGCTTTGTAAAGGTATCCATATCGTATAGACGTATCTCACTTGCCTTAAAAAGAATCGCCAAATATTTTCCATTGTTACTTAACTCAAAACTATCCGGAGATTTGAGTACCTTACAACTGGTGATAAACTTACCATTTTTCCAGACTAAAAATCCAAGAACACTTGTGCAAATAAGAAAATCTTCGCTGACGAGCGTATCGCGCGTTACTTCTTCAGAGGCTTTATAGAAGTTCGTAAACTGTAATATTAATTTTTGCGTAACTTTGTCTAGCAAATATTTCTTGAAAGGAAAAAAGTATTGTTCGCAGTATTTTTTGGTGACAAGCGAAACTTGTAATCCATTTTGTAAGGTGGCTAAGTGCCCATTCACGAAAGTGTCTTCGCCAGTATAAAACTGCGGCTTATCGATGGTGATAATTTTTTCGCCTCCCGTAGAGCTAATGATGTCGATACCCGTATCGGTGAAAGCGCCCAAAAAATACTGTGGGGCAAAGTCTAGTTTATAAATGCTTTTATCACTACTCCTAAGGCGCCTACTCGACAATAGAGTATTGTCTTGGTTTGATAGAGGGCTTAGGTAGGAAATAATGATTTCCCCTGAATTGCGTAAAAAAGCAAATTGGTTTCGCCCCAACATCGTAAAATTTTTATGTTTTAGTGAAGGGTCTACTGTGGGAAACTCAAATGGAACGATTTGCATTTTTTTCGATTTTAAGTCGAAAATCTTTAGCGAAAGGCGCGACACAAAAATCAACTGATTTTCTTGGCGATTTATCGCCACGCGCCTTCTGGAGAAGTCTGTTTTGGTCGGGTGACGCGATATTTTACCGCTTTGTAGATCATAGACTAAAATTCCACGATTGTACATCATCACTAGATGGTTGTTGCCAAAGTCGGCAAAGAATACCTCCTGTGCATGAAATTTTTTGATGAGTTTGTTGCGGCTACGACTAAATAAACCTACAAAGTCTTTTGCTCCTTCTTCGAAGAAAAAGCTCACCAGATCATTTTTTGTGCCAAAAGCTACATTTCCTGCCTGGCCAGGGTATGAGACACAACTTTGCGTTGACAAATCAACAAAGTACAGATTTTGGCTCTCTCCGACAACAAGTAATTTTTCATCGGGAGAAAACACACTATACGATTTTTTAAAAGTACGCGGTAGGCAGTCTAAAACAATGGCTTTGTCTGTCGTGAGGATTTTGCCAAAAGGTTTTTTCCACAGCAACCATTTCCCCTGAACGGTTTTTTGTGCGATGTAGTTGTTTTTGGGTGAGACACAAACACTTAATACGTTTTTTTGCAATGCATGCGTTGTTTTTGAAGGAAAATTGGGTAAAACCGAAAAACGCAGGTGATCGTCAAGACGTTGATAGTAGCGCGTATTTTCTTGTTTGCGCATTGCGGCATGACTCTCTGACCAAATATCTTTGGCCTTGAGCCGTTCAAATAAATTGGCCACGTCTGCAGAGAGATCGTCTAAATCTTTGCGGTGAAGATAAGGGTCGCCGTCTCGTTGTAAACGATGATAACGATCTTGACGATTTTTTAAGCTAATGTATTCTTCCTCCAGTTTTTTTTCGATAGCGATTTTCTCTTCCAAATCTTTTAGTTTGTCCGCAACTTCTAAATGAAAAAATTGCTCATCAGTTTTAAAGTGTAAGTAGTTATAAATGGACTCTCTTTTTGTATTTACCAAGTCATTTTTACTGCGAAAAACTTGCTCTTTGTTGTCAATTAATTTTTTGTTCAGGTCTAACTGGACAGTACGTCCTTTATCGCGGAGAACATTGTTTGTCCACAAATAAAATATGCTTGCTAAACATACCAATACAAAAATGGAGCACTGGATGGCGTGATTTCGTACCCATTTGATAATTTTTTGACTACGGCTAGGAGGTTTTAATCGAATGCGTTCCCCTTGTAAAAAACTTTGTATTTCTTTGTGTAAAAATCTTACCGAAGAAATTCTTTTTTGTGGTGATTTTTCTAACGCTTTCAAACAAATCGTTTCCAAATCTCCTTCTTTGGGTATCGAACTATTGAGTTTTGAAGGTGGGATGGGTTCTGACATCGTAATTTGATAAAGCAGCTCAAGGTGGTTTTCCCCATCAAAAGGAACGCGTCCGGTCAGCATTTCATATAAAATGATTCCTAGAGCATATACATCGACTTGATGCGTTCCGGGTGTACCTTGGGATATTTCTGGCGCCATGTACTTAGGTGTGCCGAACACATCACCGGTTTTTGTAAGATTATCTTGTTGTTTAATGTTTTTGGCCAATCCAAAGTCAACAACAATCGGTTCTCCGTCATGCCTTACGAGAATATTGGCTGGTTTTAAATCACGGTGTAGAATATTTTTGCTGTGAGCAAAAGCGATGGCGTCGCAAATTTTGGCAAAAAGTTTTACTTTTTGTTGAATGGAGAGACGAATAATATATTCATCTAAAGGAATACCTTCTATGTAGTCCATCACAAAAAAATGATAGGGGGTTTGACAAATATCGTAAATATGAATGATATTCGGGTGTTGTATTTGCGCAACGGCCTTTGCTTCTAATTGGAAACGCTTTAAAGCGTCGGCATCGTTGTTGTTGAGCATCACTTTGAGAGCGCATTGACGTTGTAAATGTGAATCGTAGGCGAGATATACCGCTCCCATACCACCGCGACCTAACTCACGGATAATTTTGTATTTTCCAATTCTCTTTTTTTCGCTCGCCACCCAATCGCTGATTTCTTGCCAGTGTTTTTTATTGCTGGAAATCATGTAGTTGGCGTCTATACGTCCTTGTGTAATGTATGTTTTCATTAAATCCACAGTATAAGGACCGAAAAGATTTCCGTTGGTTTTTGATCGAATAAACCAGTTTTGACTCATGTCTAGCCTCTATTGAAGTATCACTATTCCTGCTTTAGTATTCTCTTTAACTTTTCTCTACTTTCGAAAAAGTCATTGCTCAAAAAGTTTTTTTGTTGTTGCAAACGTTTTTCATAGGCATCTTCATCGACGAAAAACTCCTGGTCAAAAACCAAAACATCACCGGAATTATTTGTAAAATATGCTTTTTTCCAGTCGTGACGGAAGGTTCCTATGTGATTCTTGTAGTGTCCGTTGTATATTTTGAAGTAATTGTCTTTTTCCAGATTATATGTCTTTATATCGAATATATATGTGTCATGTGCGGTAAAAGCTGCAACGTACTCTCCATTAGGAGAAAATAAAACTCGCTGTGGTTTTCCGGGGCATCTGAATTCCATGATTTTTTTCTTGGGTGAGCGAAAATCGTAAACGCGGATAACTCCGTTTTCTAAGGCCACCACAAAGTATTGTTGATGAATATTTATCGCGCACACCGCGTCTTCTGTTTTATGTATTGTTCTGCGTCTTTCGGGGGTAAACACCGCATAGCCTCCCTTTTGGCCATTGTGTTCCGAAAATCCTACTACGATGTAGTCGTCATGGGATTGCATCATGTCTAACAATAAAACGCTGCCGTCCCATGAGTCGCGACAAATTTTTGTGATTTTTTTGGTTTCTAGATTGTATTTGAACAGTTGTAGGTTGGAACGCGATAAAAAAAGATGTTTTCCGTCTTTGGCAAAGGTCGCACTCGATATTTCGCGCATTTCTTGGCTGTGACTATTTAAAAAATACCGTCCTGTTTTGCCCAAGATATCGCTACTGATACGCTTGAAGTTTTGTGTTTCGTATAGATGTATTTCGCTCGCACGATAGCGAACGGTCATGTAATCATTTTTTGGGCTCAGTTTAAATTTTTCGGGAGATTTGTATATTTTACGGTAGCCAAAAAACTTGCCATCTTTCCAAATTAAGAAACCCATCCAGCTCGTATAAACCATAAAATTTTTAGTGATGAAAATGTCTTGTGCAATTTGCCCACCGGTAGTATATATGCGCATGAAGCGTTGGATTACGCGTTTTAAATTGTCGTCGACAGAGTATTTTTTTAAAGGAAAAAAATACTCTTTGTAATCTTTTTTTGTCATCATCGACACCATGAGTCCATTGTTAAATGAGGTGAGTTGTCCATCCACTTTGTCTCTTGTATCGTAATCAATGGTGATGATTTTGCTTCCGTTCTGGGTGTTGATTAGTTCGACACTGTTTGTTTTGAAAACGCCAAGAAAATACTGCGGAGCGAAAGCAAGCTTGCGAACATTTTCGTCGCTACTGGGTATTAATCTCTTACTCGCGATGATCGATACTTTGTCTGTGGAGAGTTGACTGAGGTAGGAAATAATCACTTCTCCTGAGTCTCTGACAAAAGCAATTTGCGAGTGATTGATATTGATAAAGCTTTTTTTTGTAGAAGAAACGGTGGAACTAGAGAACTCAAAAGGAAATGTTCTCATTTTTGCTGTGGCGATGTTGAAAATGGACACGCTTAAGCGCGATAGAAAAACCAATTCATTGTGCCGGCGATCTAAGTCTACCCTTTGACGAATTGATGAAGTGGGGATGTCGTGATGTCGTGTTTTTTGTTTTTTAACATCAAACGTCGATATTTTTTGTTGGTGGACCACTACAAAAAAATCTTCAGAAAAATCGGTGAAGATCAAATAGTTGGTGAGAAATTTTTCGACAATGGTCTTGCGCTTACGATCATAAATATTCATGAATGATTGGGTATTTGTATAAGTAACAAAAGCCACAAAATGGCGATGGAAAGCAATGTGTTCCATGCGTCCACGATGTGAAAAAACAATACGTTTTTTGGTAAGATCCCAAAAGTATAGATGGCGGTTTGTTTCTACGACGAATAAGGTTTCATCATCGGAAAATGTACATTTATCGTCGTCTCCTACGGGAATATCGTCGATCTTTGTTGCTGTAGCTAGAGAAAGTTTATCGAAGGGGCGTTGCCACAATAGCCACTGACCAGACGTGGTTTTTTGCGCGATATATTTATTCTTTTCCGAAACGCACACTAGCTCGGAATCCTCGGTAAAATGATAATGTGTCTTCCGCGGAAAATTGGGAAGAACCGAAAAACGTAATTTGCTATCAAGTTGGCGGTAGTAGTCCTTATTTTTTTGCAACTGTGTTTCGCGATCTCGTAAGGGCCACCGTTTTTTTAGCTCACGTTCAATTTCGTCTTTCTCGTCTTTATCTGAAAAGTTTTCTTGGGTGTAATTGGGAGGGTAGTTTTTTTCAATATAATTGTATATGTCGTAAATTTCTATCTCACCGTTTATTTTATCTTTTAAATTTTGCATTTGCTCTTTGACAGAAAGATGAAAAAATTGGTCGTGGTTCTTTGAGGATAGATAGGTGTCGATTGATTTCTTTTTTTCTTGAGCCAGTGCACGTGTACTACGCAGCGTTAACATTTTGTCTTGGAATCGCGTTTTGTGATTTTGAATTGCAATGCCCCACAAATAAACCCCAATCGTGATGCCGATCACAATCAAGGCGATGGATGATACGGCAATAACTGTACGGTGTTTGTTGAGCCACTTCAGTGTTTTTTGAACGTTGGTGGGCGGTTTTAAGCGAATGGGTTTACCCGACAAAAAACACTTTATTTCTCGATGTAAAAATTGTACGGAGGCAATTCTATTCTCAGGTGACTTCTCCAGTGCTCTTAGACAGATGGTTTCTAAATCTCCTTCTTTGGGAATCGAGCTATTTAGTTTCGAAGGAGGAATGGGATCTGCCATGGTAAGTTGATATAGCAATTCTAGGGAATTTTCGCCATCGAAAGGAACGCGGCCTGTCAGCATTTCGTAAAGAATAACACCGAGTGAGTATACATCGACCTGAGGTGTACCAAATTGTCCTTGGGTCATTTCTGGCGCCATGTATTTGGGAGTCCCAAATACATCTCCGGTTTTTGTCAAGTTATCTTGCTGTTGGATGTTTTTCGCAAGTCCAAAGTCAACGATGATCGGTTCCCCATCGTGACGCACCAGAATATTGGCAGGTTTTAAATCACGGTGTAAGATGTTTCGCTCATGAGCAAAGGCAATGGCGTCGCAAATTTTGGCAAAAATTTGCACTTTTTGCTGGATGGAGAGGCGAATGAGATATTCATCGAGAGGAACACCCTCGATGTAATCCATGACAAAAAAATGGTGCGGCTCTTCGCAAATGTCATAAATGTGAATAATATTCGGATGCTTAATCTGGGCAACGGCCTTGGCTTCTATCTGAAAACGCTTTAGGGCATCGGTGTCGTCATTGTTGAGCATTACCTTTACCGCGCAATTACGCTGTAAATTTGGATCGTAGGCTAAGTACACCGCTCCCATGCCACCACGACCTAATTCACGAATAATTTCGTATTTCCCCAGTTTCTTTTTGTCACTTGCGGCCCAGTCGCTGATTTCTTGCCAGTGTTTTTTATTACTCGAAACAGTGTAGTTAGCGTCTATGCGTCCTTGTGCAATATATGTTTTTAGTAAATCTACTGGGTAGGGACCAAAAAGATTTCCATTGAGTTTTGATCGAATAAACCAGTTTTTACTCATACTTTAACCTTTTTTTATTTTTTCACGTAGTTTTTCTCCCCAAGTATAAACGACAGGGATAATAACTAAAGTTAATAATGTTGACGAGATAAGACCACTAACTACTGTAATGGCAAGTGGACTGCGAATTTCAACGCCTTGCCCTCCGCTGGCACTAAAAATACCTGTCATGGGTAGAAGACCAAGTAGTGTTGTTAAGGTTGTCATTAAAATAGGACGTAAGCGCGTTTGTGCTCCCTCAATCGCGGCTTCGGAGATACTCAGTCCTTGCTCGCGTAGTTGATTAATGAAATCAATCATCACAATGGCGTTGTTGACTACAATTCCGCACAAAATAATAATACCGATAAGCACGATAATGGAGATGGGGATATTGAGAAGCACTAAGGCAAAAATCACTCCGATGAACGCCAGAGGTAAAGTGAACATAATCATGAGTGGTTGAAATAACGATTCAAACTGACTGGCCATAATCGCGTATACTAAGAACGCGGCCAAAAGTAAGGCAAATTGCATGCTGCGCGCAGCTATTTCTTGCTCTTTACTTTGCCCAGCAACGTTAAATTTATAACCATCTGGCCAGCTCATACTGTCGAGAATGTTACTAATTTCATTTGCGGCCCCTTGTAAATCCATACCGTAAATATTTGCGGTGAGTAAGATAACGCGTTGCTGTTGAATGTGACGTATTTCTGAGGGGCCCGTTCCTTCTTTAATATTACTCACTTCACGTAAGTAAGTGCGGTTTTCGTCATTGCTTACCGTCATATTGTCCAGTGACTTCATTTGACTACGGTCTTTGGTTCGCAAACTAACGATAATGGGAACCTCTTTTTGCTTTATCCTAAACTTTCCAACATTCTCTCCCTGGATTTTATTGCGTATTAGATTGGCAACATCCGACAGTGTTAGGTTGTTTTTAAACAGGTAGTCACGTTTGTAGTAAATGTGAAGTTCTGGATTACCGCGCTCGACGGACACTTTTACATCATATAAGGCTTTTATGGAACGCATTTTCTCCGCGGCCTCTTCGGAGATACTCTTAAGTTTTTGCAAATCAAAACCGTAGATTTCTATTTCGATAGGCGTTTTAAACGAAAACAATGTGGGACGCGAAAATCGTATGGATTTTACTTCAGGGTCACGAGGCATCCTCTTACGAAGATTATTTAGGTAGTTGTCTTCCTCAAGCGGTGGTACTTTTGTTGTGTCGAGTAAACAGGTGATGACTCCTGTATGTTGTCCTTCTTCGTCGCTACTAGTTGTTGTTTTTTCGGCACCTACACGGCTAAATACCTGTTTAATATTTTCTTGTTTTTGTAAAAAATATTCGTATTTGCGAATAATTTCGTTACTTTTGTGAAGAGGCGCACCTACGGGAAGCGCAATGTGCATGCTGAATTCTCCTTGGTGAAGTTCGGGAACTAGCTCTGCACCTACGTAATTTATTAAACAGAATACGGCACCGCAGATAAGAAGTGTGCATATGAGGGCAATAATAATTGGTCGATAAATGGCAAAGCGCAAAATACGACCGTATATAACATTTCCTATGCGAAAGAAGGAGGCAATTGTTGTCAAAGGCCACATGATAAATTTGAACACGATTGCAACACACATCGCCACAAAATACACAGAAATTAAACATAGGTGTATGGTGAGTATGCATAGCTTTGTGATGATCTCCACAGGGAATAAAACGGTATTTTTGAATAGCATAAATCCCTTGGAGTACCATTTCGCTTGTTGCCAATTTTCGCGTACATAGTTGATGGTGTTAAATGCGGTGTAATCTCGCCATCGCCATTTTTTCTCAATGAGGTTATCGCTAAAGTTACGCGAGGCAAGAACTGGTATGACAATGATCGCCATAATCAGTGAGGCAATAAGTGAGAAAACTACTGTCAATGCTTGGTCTTGAAATATTTGCCCTGCGATCCCCTCTATGTAAAGTATGGGGAAAAAAACTGCAATGGTTGTTAATGTAGAGGCGGTAATGGCTCCCCCAACCTCCGAGGTACCAATAACGGCACTTTCCTTCGGTTTTTTTCCTGCGTTGCGATGGCGAACGATGGATTCCAAGACGACGATGGCATTGTCAACGAGCATGCCAATACCTAGAGCTAGTCCTCCCAGTGACATAATATTGAGGGAGGTTTTTGATAAATGAAGTGGAGCAAAAGTGGCAATAACGCATACTGGAATGGTAATGGCAATGATAAACGTACTTCCAGGACGGCGTAGGAATAAAAATAACACGATGATCGCAAGTATACCCCCGGTGATACAGGTGTTGATCACCTCATCGATTGCGTGACGAATGAAGTCCGACTGATCGGAAAGAATTTGCAATTTGACACCTTTGGGGAGCTCATTAACAACCCAGGTAACCGTTGGTTGAGAACGACCACGCTTCGAACCATACTGTCGTTTTTTATCTTTTTGTGCTTTTTTGTCTTTGTCTTTTTTCTTGTCCTTATCGGCATTTTTTTCACCGTTTTTATCGTCTTTTTCTCCGTCAGCGGCATTGTCTTGTTTTGCGGCGTTTTTCTCATTCTTTTTTTGCTTGCCGTTTTGTTTTTGCCCGCGTTTACCACGTTTTCCGCCTTTTCCACCGCCTGAAGTGGGACGACTCTTCCTGCCCTGTGAACGCATTGAATTTCCACGTCCCTGCCCGCCTTTATTATTCGTGGTTTCAAAGGCACTTTTATCTTCTGGACCAAATAGTTTAAATTTAATTGCACGTGCCACGGTGACGATATTTGCATCTGCCTCTTTGAAGATTTCAATTTCAACCGAAGGATTGCGTCCAATGCGCGTAATGATTTCGCGTTCACGATTTGTTTTGTGAACACGGCCAAGCTCTTTCAAGGTAATATTGACACCTTCTTTATTGACGATGGGTAAATGACGCATCTCATCCAGGGTTTTAAATTCGTTTTTGGTGCGAACGAGATAGGTGCGTTCTCCTTCGCGAATAGACCCGCATGGTGTATTGAGATTTTCTTCTTTGATTCTCTGTACAACGCGGCTAATCGGAACACTAAATGCCGATAGTTTTGACTCTTCTAAATCAATGCGTATTTCCTCTTCCAATCCACCTTTGACCTTTACCGAGGCTACACCTGGTATTGTTTCCAGAGCACGTTTGATTTCTAGCTCGCTGATGTCGCGTAAAGTAAATAGAGAGGCATCACCATAGATACCTATACGCATAATCGGGTCTAAAGACGGATCATAGCGAAGTATGAGAGGACGATTTGCTTCACTTGGAAGCCCGACACGGTCTAGTTTTTCTCTCACTTCTTGGATGACAACCGCCATATTTGTGTTCCAGCTAAATTCGAGGACTACATCGGATATTTCTGAACGAGATGTAGAACTATATGCCACTAAATTGCTAATAGCCGCGAGTGCTTCCTCTATTTTTTCCGTAACATTTTTTTCCACTTCTTCGGGTGCACTTCCTGGATATTCTGTACGAATGGTTAACGTGGGGTACGAAATTTCTGGCATCAAGTTTACCGGAAGTCTTTGATAAGAAACAAAACCGAAAATAGCTACGGCAATAACTACCATTGTGACAGCTACAGGTCTTGAAACAGCCAGAGAAACAATATCGTGAACCAGGGTAAAATTTTGCTTGTTTGTTTGCATATTTGTCACCGTCTGTTGAAAACTAAGTGGAATGTAGTGTTAAGTGTGTCATTCCCGCGTAAGCGGGAAACCAGCAATATAAAATTAATTTTGTTAAGCGCCTGGATCCCTGATCAAATCATGAATTAAGTAAGGGATGACCGTGCCCAACAGGTCGCTGTTGTTTATTGAGACGAAACTACCAGAAGTGTCATTCCTGCGGAAGCAGGAATCTAGCAATCTAAAGTCAATCTGTAAATGCTGGGTCCCTGCTTTCGCAGGAATGACAACCTGGTTTTGTTTTGTAATTCCAGAGAACACCCTAGTTATTTTTTGTTGACACGCTCTACGTATTTTCCATTGCGCGTATCTATCTTTAAGGTTTCGCCTTCTTTAATGAAAAGAGGAACCTGTATTTCTAGCCCCGTTTCTAAAACAGCGGGCTTCGTAGCTCCCTGAGCTGTGTCTCCTTTAGCTCCGGGTAGTGATTCTGTCACTTCTAGGAATACGAAATCTGGCATAGTAATTTGCAGTATTTCCCCTTCGTAAATTTTAAAAGAAATATTTTCATTTTCTTTTAAAAATTTCAAAAAATCTTCGATCTTTTCTTCGGGAACAGGTATTTGTTCGTATGTTTCGGGATCCATGAAGTAAAACAAGTTTTTATCGCGATACAAATATTGCATTTGTTTTTTCTCGACGATAGCTTGCTTTAATGGTTCTTTGGCGCGAAATGTTTGTTCAAAGATGCTACCAGTATTTAAATTTTTTAATTTAGAGCGCACAAAGGCGGGACCTTTTCCTGGTTTGTGATGTTGGGATTCAATAACTTCGTGAACCACATTATTAAGTAAAATAGTCATCCCAGATCGTAGATCATTACTGTTCATTTTTGTTTCCTAAAACAATGTAGATAAAAAAAAATTGTGTGATACAGATTATTCTCAATCTTATACCACACAATTGTACTATTTTCTATATTTTTTGTCGTTACGTTCACAGTTCACACTTTAATTTATCTGCAACCTCTGCGAAAGCCATTACGATGAAGATAACGGTAGCGCCCGCGTGGACTGCAGTTGTTTCGGTAACGATAGTTGTTAAAACGGCTATTTCGTGGAACGATGATGGAGTAAGGAGAAACGTTAAATCCAAATCCAAAATTACCCCCCGAGAAACCATCTCCGTAAACTCTTACACGACGAGCATTTGGATAATGCTTGTAACCGCTGTTATAGTAAAGTCCTCTGTTTAGGATATCAGATGGACTGTTGTAGTCTTTTTCTGGAAATCCATACTGATGACTGTAGTAGGTAGAAAGAAAAAACTGGTCGAAAGGCTTTAGCTCTTCGCGCTCATCACGACGTTCATCACGACGCTCATCACGGCGTTCACGACGCTCACGGCGTTGTTCACGTACTTGTGGTTTTTTTTCTTCGATCACTACTTCGCGTTCTTTTTCTATAACTTGCGTAGCCGCTTTAGGTGCTTGTTTACGCACTTTGGCGTTTGTCTTAATCTTTTTGGCTCTATTTACTAGAGTTTTGATTACTTTGTCACTAACACCTGCTTTTTTCAGTTTGATAATGTCGTTTGTGCTTAAGACGATTGGCTCGTCAGAAACGGCAATTACGCTAATGATAATATCATCACCAACATTTGCGTTCGCTAAACTAATCACATCATCAACATCTAAGCAATAGGCACTGGTACTGAGAAGTAATACGATTAAAAGAGATGTAATTGTCCTCATACAACCCGCCTTTCTATTTTAAAGAGTATAGCGAAATTTATTACTATATTATGACATATATTTCACTAAATGCAAATTATCTATTACTTTACAAATAAAAATTTGTGCTTGCAAAGTATTGTAAAAGGGGCTCAATTTTCTTCTAAATTTGAGTTGGTCGTTTTCGAGACGGTCATCAATGGTTCCGTTGGCACTTGTAAATTGAGTTCAGGTAAATGTCCTACAATTGTAAAAGTGGTGGCAAAACCTTCTGTTTTGTTGAGACCCCATAAAAAATCACGTGCATTCATGGAAAAAACTTGCGCTTCATCCGTCGATTGCATTTTGGCTTCTCTACATTGTATTTCACCTTTGCCAGCAAATAGACCCTGGTCGTAGTTTCCGGAAAAAGATAGCGAAACTTTGCCAGCAGTAAACCACACGTCGCAGCTATCTTCATGCAGAAACTTATAGTCTGCTACAGGCAAATCTGTCACTTTTAGGTCTATTTCAACAGGAGAAAGAGGAACAGCAGGTACCTGTAAATTGCGGATGGCAAATTGCAATTCCAATTTTTGCTGCTTATCTTTGTCTTGGTCATGAAAATCTATTACAAGTTTTTGGCTCTCTATTGTTGCAATGGCATACGGTGATTTAGGTCTTATGTATCTAGCTGATGCTGCTTGTGATATCAATTCTGGTTCTTTTAGTTCATTGAGTTGCGATAGCGATTCGAGGTTTTTTTCCTTGAGTAGTGTCTGTATTGTTCGCGGTTTTTTGGGCGAATGTAGGAAAATATAGTCCTCGACAATTTTAATGCGCTGTTGCTCTTTTACCAGTTGCTTTTGTTGTAATGTAGTCAGTAATTGATGTAAAATCATCACCCAGTCGCTTTTTTCACCGACTTCAACATTCGGAAACACATGTAGTTGCGAGAGGTTTAGCATTCCATTTTTTTTCTGCAAATGAAGCGTCGCACCACTCAGGCTTACTTTACTAAGGTAAAGCTGTCGATCAAAAAGCGATGTCAATGAAAAATCAACTTCCAAAAAATCAGCCGTCATTAGTATAGTGCGATCTTTGGGGTTTTTTATTTCAACTTGACTAATTAATATTTTTTGACTCCACACATCTATCGATGCATTGGTGATTTCCACTTGAGTTCCAAGGTGTGGATTGACATATTTTTCAATATACCAACGCGTAACAATACCACTGCAAAGCGAAACAAAAGCCAAGAGAAGAACAACGCATGCCAATAGAATCACGGTTAGGTGTGGACGTACGATTTTATTCCCGGTGACATCGCGGTCTTGCCACAGACGACTGCGCATTTTTATCGACCATTTATTGTAATGCAACGAATTTGCCAACGAGGTGTCGGCAAGTTTTATGGACAAAAAGTAGGTGAAAATATACAGGAAGAATGATGCTGTTATGGCCAAGCACCATGCCCCAAAAGCCGTATAACGATCAAGTTCGAAAAACGTCAAAACAGGTGTGTGAGTTAGATCTTGCCAAAAAAAACTCCACGAACTGTTACCTGCTAAAGCATATAATCCGATTTCATACAGAAATGCCTCTAGCCACATCACACTTGCTCCCCATGAAGCTAAAGCGGTGAAGAGTACAAAGGGGACAGAAAAACGGAATATGAGTAACAGTGGTAGAAACAATAACCATGTGACTCCGGCGCTATAAGTAAGACCGATCAGTACACCTATAGCTACGCTAAACGCTTTTTGATTAGCTGTTCCATGGCAACGAAAAAGTCCTAATAAATATCTTAATATCGACATAATCTCTTCCTTTATAGGCAGCGAATAATTTGCGATGACTTCGTTTTTATTGTAAGGCGGGAATGTAAACAAGTCAATTTCAAAACACAATGGTTTCGCTGCAAAAATATTAAACGGATTGCGTCTCGGTATTTTCTATTTCCCCTAATAGCTGTTCTTTCGTTATAATCCAAGTTTTTAGGGAAATACTACATGAAAAAAATCTTGGTTATAGATGATGAGGCTAGCCTAATTAAATTACTCAAGAGAGTTCTCGAGAAAAAAGGATATTCTGTAGCGGCTTACACTGACGAGCGTGCTGGGCTAGCGGCGTTTAACAAAGAGCAGTACGATTTACTCGCTGTAGATTTTAATTTGCGTTCTATCTCGGGAGAACAAATTATTTGTGAAGTCAAAAGCAAAGATCCTTCTTTTCCTGTTCTTATTATGAGTGGTAAAACAAATGACTTCGTAGAAAAAAAAGCTTATGAAAATACCTACTTTATGTTGAAGCCGTTTTCCATTACAGAGTTTGCGGAAAGAGTTAAAGTCCTTTTGGAAAGTTAAAGTTTTCCAACATTTTAAAATTTGCTACGTCTAAGGTTTCATCTGGGAACATCCCATCAACAATTTAAGGAGCTTTTAATGGATACACGCAAACTTTTATTTTTCACTATTGTTGCCACTGTTTTTTGTAGTCCACTTTACGCAGGGGCCGGAGGAACAAAAGGTGATGGTGGAGCAAGCCTTATTGTTATTTTATTATTACTACCATATCTGATAGGGCAAGCAACATACATTTATTTGATGCGTAGACGTTCAAAAAGCGATGCTTGGAAAGTACTTGATAAAGCGAAAAATACTGATAGTGCCTGGAATTATGAGAAATTAGCTGCACACACCGAGAAGGTATTTAGGCAGTTGCAAAACTTTTGGTCGGAGAATAATGTAGATGACTCCAAGGCATACTTGCATAAAATGTATACACATGAGTATTGTAGGATACTACACAAGAATATCCGCAAAGGACACTTTAATCGCATATCCAATATAAAAATTTCGCGTGTAGATATTGTTCAAGCGCAAAACTTCATCGATGACAACAAGGACATGTTTGTCGCGCATATTTGTGGTATCATGGAAGATAAGGTTGTTACCAAAAGTGGCCAATTGATCCGTAACCAGGGAGATTCGGATGATTCTCCTTCGCGCAGCATTGATGAATACTGGTTTTTTCAGCGAAGTGGCGACGACTGGTTACTACGTGACATTAAGAAAAAACATTGCGCGTTGTTTGATGTAAGTGTTGATGAAGAAAATTCTGTTGTCGTGCAGGAGGAATTGATGCGCGTGGCCAGAGCTAGTAAGAGTAGATATGCATTTATCGCTTTTTTGGTGGGGTGTGGTATTACGACCGCTGGGTATCTTGGTTATGCCGCAATTTTTGGAGCATTATTTAACTTATTCTAACTTTGGATGAACTGGATTTTGATGGATGAATAGGATAGGTTTTTTGACAAGATTAACAGGATAGACAAAAGATCCTGAATTACAGGATCTTTTGTAGAAGATATTTATTTATGTAGACTTGCGGTTAATTTCATTAGGTCAACAACGCGGTTTGAATACCCCCACTCATTGTCATACCAAGAAACAACTTTTACTAAATTTCCGGAAAGAGCCATTGTGCATCCTGCGTCAACAATCGAAGAATGTGGGTTGTGTATGATGTCGGACGAAACGATTGGATCTTCTGTGTAGCCTAAAATCCCTTTGAGTTTTCCTTCGGCATTTTCTTTTAATACTGCATTTACTTCTTCGGCAGTCGTATCTTTTTTGAGTTGTGCGACTAAATCGACACAAGATCCATCTACGACAGGCACGCGAAGTGCAAAACCGTCTAATTTCCCATTTAAATCGGGAATTACTTTTCCTACCGCTTTCGCGGCACCGGTTGTTGTTGGAATGATATTCACTGCTGCCGCACGTGCACGTCGCATGTCGCTGTGAATTTGGTCTGCTACGCGTTGATCGTTTGTGTAAGCATGGACTGTTGTCATCAAACCTTTTTCAATGCCAAAAGAATCGTTTAAGATTTTCGCTACGGGTGCTAAACAGTTTGTGGTACAAGATGCATTTGAGATAATTTGATGTTCTTTTGTCAGAGTCTCTTCGTTAACACCCATTACGATGGTGGCATCAATTGCATCTTTTGCCGGAACGGTTAAAAATACACACTTCGCACCTGCTGTTATGTGTTGTGCACACAAATCTCTTTTGCGAAATACTCCTGTAGATTCTACTACAAAATCTACACCCATGTCTTTCCATGGAAGTTGTTTTGGATCTCTCTCGGAAAGAACGCGGATTTTCTTGCCATTTACGACAAAGTCACCACCTTCTACAGCAACTGTTCCCTGAAAAGGTCCATGAACGGAATCGTATTTTAGTAAATAGGCGAGTGTATTTGTGTCACTCAAGTCGTTTACTGCAACGACTTCAAATTCGGGGTTTTGCTGCAATACTTGAAATACTAATTTACCAATACGACCAAAACCGTTGATTCCAACTTTTATTGCCATGTCTGTTCTCCTCCAAACAACGACATTTCATTTGTGGCGTGTAAAAAATTGCAAAACAATTTACTAGCAGTCACCATAACTCTCTTTGGTAAATAATCAAGCAAAATTTGCAATTTGTTTTATATTTTCGCTGTAGAGCGCTGTAACAAAAATACCAAAGTATAAGTAACGAGTATTGTTAGGAGTATAGGAACTAACCAGCAAGCCAAATAATAATCGAGATCAGCTGTTTTTAGGTATTGTAGCCACTTTAGGAGACTGCTGTTAATACGTATTGCTTTTGTGAAACCGAGTTTTACCCATAGAAAAGCGAAGAAACATATTTCATGAACCGTTACAAAAACAAGAGGGAGAAGAATCATATATATATTTTTCGTACTGAGAGTGTTGTTTTCCATTTATCATTCCTCTATTTGCATTTGTTTGCGGATTTTTTCATCGTGAATTTGATAAACTGTCTCTTCGGGAACCACGGGCAGCTTTTTCGACGATAGTGAATTTTTTATTTCGTGCGCTAAATGTGTTACTTCCTCTAATTCAAGAATCCAATCGTTTACATAATTTTTAACCATTTGCCCACGAATACCGAGCTGAATCGCACGACGCTCTATTTTGCGCAAAAAAAGGTCGCGGTCAGGGTCCCATTGATAACGAACAGATGATTTTTTTAAGGTGTCACTCCACAACTCTTTAGAATGAAATAAGTTGCTGTCGTATGTTGTGGGAACGGCATCGCGTAGTATTTCTATAAACCCTTCGTGGCGTATTTTGATTTTAAGAATGGCTTCTTGACGATGTTTACTGGCATACCCAGAACGGTATAGCATCCATGCAAAAGATGGCTTAATCCACGTCATACGTTCCATGTTAAAACCTTTGGAAAAGGTACCTTTTTCTAACGCAGCAGCGACAATTTCTGGTTTGAAAGCTTGATAAACATAAATTCCTTCACTATCGAAATGAGCATATATTTTTTTTTCCATTAGTGACTCCTTGGTTGGCGTTTCAAAAATTTTCCGATACCTTTTTGGCCTGTGAATTGACCATCGCGTACTTGAACATGTCCGCGCACCGTGACGGCATGACACCTTCCTTTGACTTTTATTCCCTCAAACACGCTGTAGTCAATATTCATGTGATGTGTATTGGCGGAGATGGTTTCTTCGACGTGGGGATCGTATATCACTAAATCGGCATCGCACCCCACTTGAATGGTTCCTTTGCGCGGAAACAGTCCAAATATTTTTGCCGCTCGTGTACTTGCAACATCAACAAAGCGATGAATATCAATTTTACCTGTGTTAACTCCGTGTGTATACAACAAGCGAATACGATCCTCTAGCGAAGGTATACCGTTGGGGATGTTACAAAAGTTCTCTTTACCCATCTGGCGTTGTTGCCAATCAAATGGAGCGTGATCTGTGGCAACAGTGGCTAAAAAACCTTGGTGCAAAGCGTTCCATAGTATTTTTTGATTTTTTTTGTCGCGAAGTGGCGGACTCATGATGTACTTCGCTCCTTCAAAATTGGGTAACTCTGCATGGCTTTTATCGAGAAGTAGGTACTGAATAAGCGTTTCTGCATGAATATTCACGCCACGCATTTTGGCGGCAATCACTTTTTGTAGTGCCTCTTCGCATGAAAGGTGCACGACATATACCTCTCCACCAATAAGCTCTGACATGACACACAAACGATGTGTTCCCTCTGCTTCTAGAATAGGTGGCCGGCTATGATGGTGATATTCCGTGGTGAGTTTTTTGTCATCAACGAACTGTTGTTGGCGGATGTCGATAATATGTGCATTTTCACAGTGGGCAGCGGTAACGACACCGAGCTCTTTTGCTAGGAGCAACGTTTTGTAAATATCTCCATCGTTCATGCCTAAAAAGTCTTTGTAAGCAAAAAATATTTTGAAGCTGGTAATGCCATGTTGTAAAACGACTTCCCGCAGTTCATTTTCAATTTGCGCATCAAGATGACTTACTGTCATATGGCAGGTGTAGTCACAGCAAGGATTTACTGTTTGTTGCCTCCATTTCTCTAGTGCCTCAAGAGATCCTTCCTGGCGCTGTGGGTTGACAAAATCAATTAGGGTTGTTGTACCGCCGCATAATGCTGCGATTGTTCCTGTTTCGTAGGTATCTTTTGCATATGTTCCCATCGCATAGAGGTAGATATGCGTGTGTGGATCGACAAACCCCGGAAAAACTAGCTTGCCACGCGCGTCAATTACGTGTGCATCCTGCGGAACAGGCAGATTTTTTCCTATTGCAGTTATCGTTTCATTTTCACACCATATGTCTGCGACATAACGACTATCCGCAGTGACAATTTCTCCGTTTTGTATTAATAATGCCATCGAATTTCTCCATCGTATATGAGACTATCTTTAAATCCGAGCCCGCTTCCGAGCCCGAGCCTGCTCCCGAGCCCGATCCCGAAAATTAACAAACAAATTTTATTACAATGGTGTATCAAAAAAAGAGCCGAAGTTAAAAGTGATAAATCTAGAATAACTAAGAGTTTTTATCGTTCGGGCTCGGGCTCGGGCTCAGGATCGGGCTCGGTATATGAGACTATCTTTTATCCTTGCATATTTTTTTTATAAAATATATAATTCAAGAACTCTTTATAACTTATTTTTTTCAAGTTTTTACGAAATTTTTGTAAAAATGTAATAGGAAAACCTTTTTCCGCAAATAAAATATTCCTGGAGAAAACATGAGTATTGGCCAAATTGTTGTACAACGAGAAGAAAGTGGAGAAGAAACATTCAACATACCATCCGGAGGTTATGTTGTTATTGGACGGAGCTCTTCTGCTGATATTCAAATTTCAGATCTTTCTATTTCTAAGTTACACTGTAGAATAACCAACCGTGGAGACAAGTTTCTCTTAGAAGATTTAGGTAGTCGTAATTACACATATCTCAATGGCGAAAAAATAGATGCTGTTGTGGCCTTGCAGAACAACGATCTCATTACCGCAGGGCGAATAGACGTATGGTTTTATAGCGAAGAAGGGTCCGCGAATCCTCCAGTGAATAAAATAGAACCGGATGAAGATTCCAAAGTGGAATTGGTGACCCCTTCCACGACGGAAAGTGCAGAACCTGCGCCGTTTTCTTTCCACTCGACAGGAGAAATGCCCGCGATTGAAGATTTTGCATTAAAAGAGGATCAAGACGAAAAAAAATTGAAGGAATATGCTGTTCCACGTAGAATTACGGAAAGAACAAGTGCGATAGACCGCAAAACAAGATCGCGGCGAACCACGGAAAAAGTTCCCACCTCCAAAGAAACAAGCGATTCTATCTCCGTACCTAGAGCACCTATTTCTACAACGGCTTTGTTAGAGGCAGCTTCGTCACCTGAGGACGCCATGTTTATTAGCATGCTTCTCTCCAGCGCTGACGTAAGCATAAATACATCTCAAATTGCTGAGTGTATGAAGATTCAGAAAAGAAACCCACGCCTAACTTTAGCACAGATAATGCAAAAAAAAGGTTATGTCGATGCTATTAAAATTGCCGAACTTATGGGGCTTGTTGGCAACATATTAAATTTTGAACAATCCGAAATTCCGCGAACGACATCTGGTCGTTACAAAGTAGCACAGGTGGCTGATGCACCACAATCAAAAGAAGACGAAAAACGCCATCAAAAATTTTTCATCAAAGTTATCCGTGCACGCGGATTTATCAAACAAGATCAACTACGTAAGTGTATGCTACTTCACCAAAAATACATGGCCAATGGTGTAAGTGTGCGTTTTCTAGAATTGCTAATACGCGAAGGTTACATGACAAAAGAACAAGTGACGGAAGCGTGGCGTTTTGTCACTGGAGATATTCCATATATCATCGACGGGTATAAGATGATTTCTCTCATTGGTGTCGGCGGTATGGGATATATTTACAAAGCACGGCAAATTTCGATGGATCGCCTTGTGGCCATTAAAATTCTATCAGAAGAGTATAGTAGTAACCCGAAGTTAAATGAGCTATTTTTAAAAGAAGCACGCGCTGTGGCAAAACTGAATCACGAAAATATTATTGCGGGATATGATTTTGGACGGAAAGGTGACTTTTGCTTTTTTGTCATGGAATATGTTGATGGTGTATCTCTGCATGAAAAATTGAAAAACAGTGGTGACAAATTACCTATCTCCGAAGGAATAGAAATAATTACACAGGTTACAAAAGCGCTGGAACACGCATCTGCCAGAGGTTTTGTCCATCGTGATATAAAACCAGAAAATATATTGATCAAAAAAGACGGTTTGGTAAAACTATGTGACCTGGGTTTAGCAGAAAGAATTGATGATTCAAAGAAAAAAGAACAGGACTTTGGAACACCTGCTTTTATGAGTCCCGAACAAATTCGTAGCGAGCCAAATCTTGATATTCGCAGTGATATATATTCTTTGGGGATAACATTCTATCGCACTATTTTTGGCAAGCTGCCTTTCCAAGGATCTGCCCGAGAAATTATGGCAAAGCACTTGACAGAAAAAGTCAAGTTTCCTAGTGAACCAACATCACATCGTGAAAAACGCGCCATTGAAATTATCGAAAAAATGACAACAAAAGAAAAAGCGGATCGCTACCAAGAACCTTCAGAACTCTTAAAAGATTTAGCCGATGCAAAAAACCCCGAGATGATTCAGATTCCCAAACCAGACATGCTCAAAGGTATCGATGCGACAGTTGCGATTCCTAAACTTAGCCGGCGTAAAAAACTTGCTCTTAAAAGGCGTAGACGCCGCCGATAATGCTACGCTTGTGGTTTTCCTGAACACATCTTAAACACATACGCTTCTTTCAATGATTCTTAATATTATGGGGAATTATTGAAAGACATTCGGTTGAATCGTAAATTCCCCGGGAAATACAAATCTAATTTTAGGGCATATTGCTCACAATAGAAGTTGAAAATCAAGTTATTCACTATAAACAGAAATGTTTTTTTAGTGAAATTATTTATTCTGAGTTACAGTTATATAGACAGGATGATGTAAATGTCTACTTTATCGGAAAGAGATTCATTATTTCTTGAAATTGCTGTTGGTGAGAAACTAATTTCCGCGCAGCAAGCCAAACTTTGCAAAGAGTTTTCTGGTGCCGTATCTGAAAATCTTGTAAAGAACGGATTACTATCAACGGAACAAGTGGCATCTCTTCAACAAAAAGTTGAGGATAAACTCAGTAGTGGTAATAAAGTAGCAGTGGCACAAGTTGAAATTTATAAAGAAGACACACTCGATGAAAAGGTTGTTGCTCTTGCAAAAGAAAGACAGCTCATTAGTGAAGAAGATGAGAAAAACTGTAGAAAACAACTTAAGAAGTTATATGACCTTGGTTACAACCCGCAATTGAGTTCGATACTCTACAGTGCCAAATGTATTTCACAAGAAGATTTAATGGCCTTGTACAAAGAAGTTGAACCAAACGCAAAGGTAAGCATTGTCGCGAAATCAATGCCGTTTAGCGAGCTATCTCTTCCTACAGTACCGACAATCGGGACCTTGAAGAGAAAAACACGACATGAAGAAGTTCAGCAGCAAGAATCTATACCTAGCGAAACAATCCATATGCTAGATAAGATGGAAGAAGTTGTATCGCAAATTAGCGCACCTGAGATTGACATTGCTTCAGAAATTGCCCCTCTTAAACAGGAAGAAGAAGTTCAGGAAGAAGTTCAAGAAGAAGTGGAAGAACAGCCTACAAATGAGAGCGTAGCGCCTACTCCAGTAGCGACTCCGATGCCCACAGCTACAACCGTGACCATTCCAAATTTTGATAAAGTGCTCGAATATCTGGAAAATATAGATTATAAAGTAACCAAGTTACAACAAGACCAAAAAACGGCACTGACAGAAGCCCTTAGCCATGAAGAAATGGAAGAGCGTTTTGATAGCGAAGACATCCCCGATGAATTGCAACGTATTATAAAGCGTTTACGTCACGTTTCTGAAGAAGAAGTTCAAGTAGCTATTCGCGATGGTGTGGGATTAGAGAACTGTTACATTCCTAAAATGTCTAGCTCAACACCTATTGTGGTTAAAAAAGTGAATTTTACCAATTGTGTGATTGACCAAGTGGATTTTGCAGGGGTTCAGTTTAAGAATCACGTTGACCTTGGCAATAGTCGCTTTTTAACAAAAGCTATTTTTAAAGAGTGCCATTTTGTAAAAGATGCGACATTTAAAAGTTGCGAGTTTTTAAATGGTGCAGACTTTGCAAAAGCGAAGTTCGATGGCAAAACTACTTATAACTCTTCTGCGTTTAGGCGCTATGTAAGTTTTAATCGCTGTGGATTTGGCAAAAAAACAGTTTTTACACGTTGTTATTTTGCCAAAGGTGTTAAGTTTGGTGAAGTAGAGTTTACTGGGCCAGCCAGTTTTAACGATATCTTTATCGATCATCGTTTCTACATGGAAAAATGCCAGTTTAAAGACAGTAGTACTTTTAGTGGCGCGCGTTTTGCCGACATCGCTGACTTTGGACGTTCGAAGTTCGAAAAAGAAACCAAATTTATTGGTGCAACATTCATGAAGTGGGGAAGTTTTAAGAATTGTAAATTTAGCGGTAGTGCGAATTTCAATACGATGAATGTTGTGGGCGATTTGGCTTTTGACAATTCGACATTTGAAAGTGTTGTCAACCTAAGAGCAATTAGCGCAAGTCGCAATATTAGTCTACAAAATATTAAGGTAGGCAATGAGGCGGCATTTAAATTTCTCGACGCACATATCGGACGCCTTTTTGTTTCTTTGAGTAGCCTGAAGGGGCATATTGACAGTCATATTCAAGAAGACTACCATGTTGCACGCAAAGAATATGGTCTACTCAAAAATAACTTCCGCGAGATAAACGAATACGACAAAGAAGACTGGGCATACTTGATGGAAAAACGCATGGAGCGCATGGAAATGAAGGTAAAAGGTCCGCTCTCGGCGTTAAAGAGATTTCTCAATTGGTTGGCGCTAGACATTGCTTGTGGTTATGGTACAAAACCGGCGAATATCTTTGTCACCTCGTTAGCGATGTTAGTGTTCTTCGCGGTGTTCTATTTTTCTTCCGGAACAACAGAGTTTGTTCCTAGTGGAGAACTTGCTCTAGACCACTCGGTAAAGATAGAGCAAAGTATGTCATTTATTGACGCTGTTCAGGTATCTTTCCGTACATTCACCAATGCTTCGATTGAAGGATGGGTTCCTTATACAGATAGTTGGCTGAACTATGTTATGATGTTTGAGTCGTTTTTTGGCTTTTTCGTAATGACGGTTCTGGTCGTGACGTTTAGTCGTAAAGTAATTCGTTAACAGCGTGATACACAAAAACAGATTTTCTGCGGAAAATCTGTTTTTTTTTTGCATAGGATGTTCACCATGAAGTTAGCAACGCTCTGTTATTTAAAAAAAGACAACAAAACTTTGATGTTGCACCGCATCAAAAAAGACAAAGATATTCATGCCGGAAAATGGAACGGTTTGGGAGGGAAATTTTCTCTACATGAAACTCCCGAAGAATGTGCAATACGCGAAATTGAAGAAGAGTCGGGACTCATTGCCGAAAAATTAAATTTGAAGGGAATGATTACCTTTCCTGAGTTTAAGGATGGTGAAGATTGGTACGTTTTTGTATACGTCGTTACCGATTTTAGCGGTGTTTTACATGAATGTGAAGAGGGTGAACTACATTGGATTGCCGACGAAGAGATTACCAATTTAAACCTTTGGGAGGGGGACCGTATCTTTTTTCCGTGGTTAGAACAAAATCGTTTTTTTTCAGCCAAATTTGTGTATAAAGATGGTAATTATATAACTCATGAGGTTAGCTTTTACTAAAGGAATAAAACATGATACCTGAACAACAAGACTCTTTTTCATCACATAAACCAGAAGATATCGCTAAAATTTTAAACCAGCATTTGGAATTGGTTAAAAATTATGCAAACGAAATTGGATGGCTATTGGAGCAAAACGCCAATTTACGTAGTGAATACGTAACCTTTTTCAAAAAAGACTTAAAAGAAATTGAGGGGGCTTTACAGAATTTAGTGAGTGATGAAGAAAAAGGCAAAGAATTTTTAAATCAAATTATTTCCGATTTTCGCCGGGATTTGGAACGTTCGTATGAGTTGTTAAATTTTACATTTTTTTGGAAGTTGGCCAAGGCTTTAGACGCTGGTGAATACGACGATGAATAGTCCTTCAGATTCTCAAACAATTCAATTTTACCAAATTTTAAACACCTTTCTCAAAACAGTTGGGAAGAATCACTCTCATATTACTAATTTATTGCGCGAATTTAAAAATTTGCGCATAGAATATCTAGAGACACTACGTGACAACATTATCCCTGAGTTAGTAAAGTCAAGCCAAGTGAAAGAAAATCTTGGGCCACAGCAATTAGTGACACTTCTTGGGGGAATGAGTGCCTCTTTTCGCAGCGAACAAAAAAAGTCGTATCAATTTTTAGAAAATACGTTGTGCGAAGAGTTACTAACAAAAGTTCCACAGCAAGTGATGGAGCAAGGCTTTGAAGAGATCAATGAATTGCGTAGTGAATGTCGTTCGCTGATTAACGAGAACGAAGAATACAAAAAAAAACAACTTCATTTAGAAAAACGAGTGATGGAGTTAGAGCAAAAATGCAACGACTTAAGTGAGCAACTACAGAAGAGTGAATCTTCCCAGCAAGAAATGTCTGGACGTGTACACGAGTTAGAAGGTAAGGAAAAGGCGGTTCAAGACTATGAAGATATCTTGGGAAAAATTCGTAAAGAAATTGAAGGAAAGAGCGTTTACGATTTGTGGCGCTTAAAAATAATGTACAATCGCATTGCATCTCTGACGCGCAGCAATTGGACGCATCCTGGAACCCCAAAGCCAGATGTGTTTACTCCCAAGTCATTTCACGCCAAGAAGTTTCTCGACTCAATAAAACCTGATCACTAAACATAGTCATCCCTGCGAAAGTAAGTTTTTACAGGGATGAACTTTTCATCTTATTGATGACCACACCCAGTGTGTCATTCCTGCGAAAGCAGGAATCCACGATACAAAGTTGATTTGTAAACGCCTAGATCCCTAATCAATTTAGGGATGACATCCCGGACTTAGCTTAATTTGCTAAATTTACTTTTTCTTTAAATCTAAGAACATATACAACTGACCATCTTTATCTGCACAGACATAGTTGTTGAAATACTCATTTTTCGCGTCTTTGATTTCAATACTACCTTTCCAAGTGAAAGGATCATTTTTGACAGAGCGAGCGAAAATCTTGCCCCCTTTATCTTTTATTACCGCGGCAACTTCATTATAAACTTGTGCGCCTGTTACACCACCTCCAGGAAAAGGAGCATCTACTGTTTGAATAGTCGCAAGTTTTTTAAAATGAGTCTCTTTGTCAAAAAAATCGTTGGTCCAGCGATAGTATATAATCACCGATACATTGGTTTCGAAATCCCCTTGGCCCTTCACAATGTGAAAAACTTGTTTGGGTTTTTTGACTTTGGGAGCGACGCCCAAGATTTTTGAGATTTCGTCGTTTTTGGCAAGGTCTCCGACTTTTTTACCTTTGTATTTACCTTCGGTAATTTCCTCATTAACATCTGCGCCTTTTTCAACAAGAAGTTTAACGAGTTTTTTCTTTCCGCGTTTTACCGCACGATGAAAGAGTGACAAGCCTTTTTGCTTTTTGTGAAAATCTATGTGGTCGGCGAATACACATAAGATTTCGACTTGGTCTTTGTTTCCATACTCTACGAGCATTACCAAATAATCATCGATATCTTTGATGTCAGCTCCGAGAGAGAAAAGTTTTTTGGCCACATCTACACGCCCACGAAAGCAAGCATTTGAAAACGGTGTTTCGTTTCTTTTGTTCTTTAGTTTGTGATCAGCACCTTCTGCGATTAATTGATTGACCAAATCCAATAAACCACCGTTGGCAGCGTAGTGTAGGAGGGAACTACCATTGTTACTCAGGTGCTTTTTATTGGCCTTATTCGCTATTAATAGTTCTGCTACTTCCGCTTTTCCGTATCTTGCTGCGAGGAATAAAGGTGTATTGCCACTGTCATCTGTTGCATCTACTTCGTGTTTGGCGGTTAGCAACTTTTCTGCTAACCATTTCATCCCCGATTCACTTGCGGCATGGAGCAATGTGTAGCCATTTTCCATTGCTGTTGTTTTTGCTCCTTTGTCAAATAGCAAACGTGCAACTTCACCATTGCCTTCCATTGTGGCAAGTAACAAGGCAGTTTGTCCTTTATCATTATCCGCTTTTATACGAGCGTCGATATCCGCTCCTTTTTCTAAGAGCAGTGCCGCAATGTCTTTGTGCCCTTTTTTGGCTGCGATGTGCAGAGGAGTTATGCCTAATTGCCAGCCTTGTTTCTCTGCTTTTACATTTGCACCGCTAGCAATCAATTCTTGCACATCTTTTATATTTCCTTTACTAACCGCGTTAAAAAGTTTGTCATCATCAGCGTAGGTTAAGGTTAGTAGAAGACTTAAGATCATTATTACTTTTACCATTTCAACATCCTTTCATGTTGTATTTTTGATTTTACTTTTTGGTAAGCAGGTCCATAATCTTGTAAGCATCTTCTAAGATAATCATTAACTCTTCTGGTTTAATTCGCTTTCCTTTGTTTATCAAAAATAGATCGTTGTTACCTTCAAAAATAAAATTCTTGCCTTTGTAATCCAAAAATCCACGGCGTACGTTTTCATCGAAAGTTTCACGCACCGCTTTCTCATCGTCACCTTGTAACACAAATGCTTTGGAAAAAGCTGGATCTTCGACAAAATCAATATCTTGCCCACCAAAAACTTTTCCTAAAAAGTCAAAGAAAGCGATTTGCATACGCATGTAGCAGCTGGGAAGCCCCAATCCTTGTTTTTCAAAAATACAAATCGTATAGTGGTGTGTACTTTTATTTTTACCTGATCCTGTCGTATATTGGTAATCCATTACAGTAATTCCAATATCACCATTTTTTCCGGTCATGACGTTTTTAGCCTTGCGATTGCTTCCGGTGCTAAAGGTTTTAAAAAAATTGTATTTAAAAACATAAGAGTTGTCTTTGTCTGCAAAATCAAAACCAATGTCACTCGCGACTTGTTTCCAATTCCCGGTGCGTTGCTTTTCCCTTTTTATTCCATAAATGATAGCAACTGCTACGAGGAAAATGATGAAACCAACGAAAAGAAATGCAAACATTTCTGGATTAATAGCCATTTGTGTTCTCCTAGTTATCTTTTACCAATAAATCGATTATGTTGTATCTTAAGTTGTTTTGAATTAGGAGGTCCATCTACTCTCCTACTCGGCAAACAATTCTAAAGTGATATAGTCTGCAATCATTCTACCATGATGTGATAAAAACAGTGTATTATTTTCCATAATTAGTGTCTCATTGTGTATAAATTTTTGCGCTTTCTCCATTACATTTTCTTTGCCACTTTCTCCGCTCAATGTGGCTATTTTTTGCAAGTCTGTCCCCCACATAGTGCGCAGAGAGGTCATAATATATTCATTGACTTGTTGCGTAGGGGTTAAGAATTCTTTTTCACAAGGAATCTCTTTGTTCTCAATACCATGAACGTAACGTAAATTATTGGCAATATTCCATTGACGTACACGACCATCGAAGGAATGGGCCGCAGGTCCAATACCTAGATACTCTTTTCCTTGCCAATATGCGGTGTTGTGCTTTGAGAAATAAGGTGGACGACAAAAGTTGGAAATTTCGTAGTGCGCATAACCATGTTTTTGCATTGTTTTCATGAGTAGAGCAAACTGTTCCGCTCCTTGATCTTCGCTGACATTAGGAACTTTTTTTGTTTCAATCATGTATTTGAGAGCTGTTTTCTCCTCAACTGTTAGACAGTAACAGGATATGTGGGGAATTTCCGTTTCTATTGTATGAAGAATATTGCGCTCCCAATCTATATCTGTTACATTAGGAATTCCATAAATAAGGTCTATGGAAATATTGGAAAAACCAACCTCTCGCGATAGATGTATACACTGTAGTGCCTCCTCGCCACTATGTGCACGGTTTAAAAACTGCAAATCGGCGTCGCGAAATGATTGAATGCCAATACTCAGGCGATTAAAACCCAAATCGCGATATTCTGTGAGAACAGATTTATTTAAGTCGTTGGGATTTACTTCAATGGTAATTTCTTCTACATGTTGCATATCGTAATTACTGTGAATGGCAGCAAAAATATTGCGTAAATCGTTTATATGAAGTATGGACGGAGTTCCACCCCCAAAATAGATGGTTTGTGGTGGCTGGGACAAGTAATCACGCTGTAGTTGTAACTCCAGAATGATTGCTTTGACTACTTTTTCCTTGAGACGTAACGAGGTAGAGAAATGAAAATTGCAATAATGACACGCCTGTTTACAAAATGGTATATGTATATAAATACCTGACAACAATAGCCTCCTGTGCATTTACTATAGGTGAATAACGTGAAATATTTTCTCGGTGTAAACGTTTTTATTTTTTTACTGACATTGTGCAATATTAACGCGCAACAAAAAGCGTTTGTTTACATCAAATCTACACCAGAACTTCGGCAGCAAATCCAAGAGCAACTTGCAGATACTCTCGCTGAAAACTATACAATTTCACAAAATAAAAAATTGTTTTCGTTACTGAGCAAAAATTCGTTTTTGCAAAAAGAGAGCAGCAAAGAAGTTCGCCAATCCATATTCGCCAAAGGTGTTGCATTTATTCTTCTCGTTAAGTGCGAACAAATACCAAATGGCTATCGATTCTATAGTCGTATGATTCAGAAGGATCGAGATGTGGTGTTGCGTATAACACCTCGAACTTCACAACAGCTCTTTACACAATTTAACAACTATTTACGTGAAACCACAACGATAAAAAATACACCTCCTGTTGTTGCTCCTGAAAGTTCTTCCAAAACTTGGACGACCAAGATCATACACCACACTGTGATCGGGCTTACATGCCTTGCCATCAGCAGCATATTTATCTATTCTATATTTTTGCTGTTTTCCAAAGGAAAAATTATTTTTACATTGTGTGTATTGCAGCTCCTTTTGTTCCAAGTTCTTTTTGTACAAATATACTACTGGCTTGGGCAACATCACTTTGAGCACGGTGCTAGTGATCCTTATTGGTATCAGTGGATACTGTTTATGGTATTTCACGTGTTTCGTGCGATCGATATTATTGATTTTCTAGAAGAGTTCAACATTGGTATATATTTTCTGAAACATCGAACGATTCTGTGCGGCAGTACGATTGTGATTATGCGTTTGATGATCGATGCTTTTGTTATTGCTCTTACTGTAAAGTTTTTGGAAACGAGAATGCAAAAAATTTACAGTAGCATTGATGCTTTTAAGCGTCGTTGGAAAAATCAGTTGTTACCTGTTTCACTGATGATGGCTATTGTATTTCTAGGAATTTATAGCTACTGTGCCGTTTCGGAAAAGTGGTTTGTTATCGATGCTTTGTTGTTGTGGCCTGTAGACAACTTTTTACGCGTCATTGATATTGGCGACTGTTTTCAAACATTTGATTGGACGTTGCATTTTGTTTTTGACAGCACATTGCACAGCAGTATGGAGGTTGTGTTTCGTTTCGCCACAGGGGTTCTTATTGCGAAATGGGTTGATCGGTTGACAACAACATATTTTCGCGGTATGGGCTTAACTCTTGATGAGATACTCGACAATCTGGAGCACAAAGATTTAAATGTGGTAAAGATCATGTTGAAAAAACTGCGAAAAATAGGACCGGAAGTAAAAGAAAAAGCCGTACCGCGATTTTTGAAGATTGTTACTATATATCAGTTAGACTTTAAAATACACAAAACTTTGAGAAAAGAGTATATCTTTTTCGATGAAGATGTTCCTGTTGCTGCACAAAACAACCTAGATTTTACTTTGGTAAAAACGCTTCAGGCAATAGATAAAAACGGTGAAGAGTTATGTAAATATTTTGCGGCGAGTGATACGCGCGAGAGCGCGAGTAAACTATTGTCTACACTTGGTCCACAGTGCATACCCTACGTGATGCGTTTTTTAGAAAACACAAACCCTAATATACGCGAAGAAGCTCTCAATTGCTTGAATAATATGACAAGTCCTGCGGGGAAATGGTGTCATACTTTGGAATATTTAAATGAACTTCCCATTGTATTGCGTATGCTTCATAGTTTTGATATAGAAATAAAGATCGTAGCCATCGAGATTATCAAAAATTCAAAAATAACATCATCTATCGCCGGTAATGCCATTCCTATTATACGCAAAATGCATAAAGAGGAAGAAAGCCGTGAAATGAAGAAATTGTGTCAAGAAGTCATTGATATCTACAAAGGAATTTGTTTCGATGACAATGGAAACTATATTTGTTACTAAGGAGATCAAAAATTAAAGCATCTGTTGTGATACCTGCGCGTCTTGCGTCGACAAGACTGCCGGAAAAAGCTTTACTAAAAGAGACCGGTAAATTTTTAGTACAACATGTTTACGAACAAGCTATTCAAGCGCAGAAAATAGATAAGGTAATTGTCGCTACCGATTCAGAAAAAATAGTAGAAGCGGTACAGTCTTTTTCGGGAGAAGTTCAGTTAACCAGTGAATTGCACCAGAGTGGTACCGACCGTATTGCCGAAGTGGCACAAAACGAATCTGCGGATATTTTTGTAAACGTTCAGGGAGATGAACCGGAAATATCTCCACAGGCAATTGACGCTGTTGTTTCTTTACTTTTGGAAAATCCTCAGGCAGATATTGCCACCCTAGCTTATCCCATCTCTCCAGCGAAAGCACAAGACCCTAATCTTGTTAAAGTGGTACGTGATACGAAAAAATTCGCTTTGTACTTTTCGCGTGCCCCCATTCCTTTTATGCGTGATCAGGAAACAACGGTTCGGGAAGACATCTACTTGGGGCATGTGGGTATATACGCCTATCGGAAAAATTTTCTAAAAGTGTATAGTTCTTTGCGACCATCGTTTCTCGAAAGATTGGAAAAACTAGAACAATTGCGTGCTTTAGAAAATAATTTTAAGATTATCGTTGGGGAAACAACGGAAAGTACGAGAGGCATAGATACAAAAGAAGATTATCAAAACTTTGTAGAAAGATTCCAGCAAAAATGCACAAATTAGATACGATTATTCGTCATGAAAAAGAATCGAAAAAAAAATGTACGATATATCCACTAAAATACCGCGAAGATTTACGCTTTATCAATGCAAATTTTATCGATAACTATGATTATGAAGGTTACGTGTTATTGCATGTTGATGGAGAGCCTTTGTCTGTCAATGACAAGGACAAGCCGTTGCTTCTAGTTGATGCGTCTTGGCGATGGGCTGACAGAATTTTTACAAGTGAGAAAATAAATAGTTTACCACGTAGATCCATTTGTGGGTTTGTGACCGCTTACCCAAGAAAAAGTAACTTCTATGATGACCCCGATACTGGTTTGGCAAGCGTAGAGGCTTTGTATATCGCTTCTTTGATGCGCGGCAAGGAGGACTTGTCATTGTTAGATCATTACTATTGGAAGCAGGAATTCTTGGAGAAAAATGTCGAAGTGATTCG
The DNA here is from genome assembly GCF_009002475.1 of Candidatus Uabimicrobium amorphum. Taxonomy (GTDB): domain Bacteria; phylum Planctomycetota; class Uabimicrobiia; order Uabimicrobiales; family Uabimicrobiaceae; genus Uabimicrobium; species Uabimicrobium amorphum. The sequence goes on along the minus strand of NZ_AP019860.1, from coordinate 3,398,638 downwards.
CATGCATCGCGAAAGAGTGGTGGAATAAATATTACAGTTGTCCACATATCGTTACAAAATGTAACATCGTTTTGTGTGCCCAAAATGTCTTATTTTGTAAGCTATTATAAAAAAAAAGCTCTATTACCCTTTAAAAATAAAGATTAGTAAAAAAAAATTTTTTTTGATGTGCTTTTGGCATGGTATTCGCATAAGTAATAAGGCAGAGTTTAGAGTTTATTTCACTTGGTTAATCAATTCTTCCATTTCTACAAAGATTAGAATAAAAATTGATTAGGGCATAGGGGAAATCTACTACAATTTTGTAGTAGAGTCAGAGTGCCTGTGAAGCATGGGCAAAAGTTTCACTCCATTTATATTACGACATAAAGCGAAAATAAAAGCGCTACAAATTTTTGCTCATGCTTATGATACAGGTTTTATAGGACGTGTCATCAATCAACTTACAAAAGTTGATTGATAACACGTCTTTTTTTTTGCGTACCTAATTTTCTCGATTTTTCTCTGGACTATATCACAATAAAAATTTACAAAGTACATAATAAATTTTAGATATAGATAAGGGACATCATGGAAATATACAAAGAGTTTACCTTTGAAGCCGCACATCGTCTACCCAATGTCCCCGAAGGGCATAAATGTGGACGTTTACATGGTCATTCATTTAAAGTAACTATTTATGTGTCAGGCGAAGTAGATAGCACCACAGGATGGATTATGGATTTTGCGGATATTAAGGCCGCATTTAAGCCACTTTATGATCGTTTAGATCATTATTACCTAAATGATATCGAAGGTTTGGAAAATCCGACAAGCGAAGTGATTGCGATGTGGATTTGGGATCGACTAGATCTTCCTGGCTTGTCAAAAATAATGGTCAATGAAACATGTACCAGCGGCTGCGTTTACACAGGAAAAAAATAGTGGAAAAGATATTTACAGATTTGATCGAACAGATAGGAGAAGATCCGGAACGCGAAGGTTTGGTGAAGACTCCACAACGCGCCGCAAAAGCATTTCGTTTTTTAACTCAAGGCTATGAGCAAGATATATATGAAATTACCAATGACGCTATTTTTACAAGTGATGCCAACGATATGGTAGTGGTAAAAAATATCGAACTATATTCTTTATGCGAGCATCATTTGTTGCCCTTTATCGGCACATGCCATGTGGGGTACTTACCCAACGGCAAAGTGATCGGTCTGTCGAAAATTGCGCGTATAGTTGACATGTTTGCGCGTAGACTACAAATCCAAGAAAATCTAACACGGCAAATCGCCAATGCGATGATGGAAATTCTTCAGCCCTTGGGGGTAGGGGTTGTTGTTGAATCAAAACATTTATGTATGATGATGCGCGGAGTGGAAAAACAAAATTCGTTGATGAAAACATCGTGCATGCTAGGAAATTTCCGCAACCAACCACAAACACGCTCCGAGTTCTTGCATTTGATTTCTTAGGAACTTTTGATTGTTTGCGTTGCCATCGCTGTTAAGGTCGGTTTTTTATTTAGGGTACTCTCGAAAAAAACAACCCTGTGCTCAAGTTCGAAAAACAAGTTGTGTGTTGTTGGGGAAGGTTCAGAGGATACTCAAGACAAACGTAAGAGGTCGTAATAGTGAAAAAGATTGCGTTCTACACATTTACGATAACAGTGACATTGTATATTTGCTTACATGTTCTATTTTTAATGGCTAAAGCTAACATAGCTAACGTTTTTTCTCCTTTAGAAAGTAAGCCTGTAGAAGTAACAATCTACGATTTTAGTTATAGAAACGTTAAGTTTTCTGTAAGTCACGGTGTTACTTTTGTCTTCAATTGTAAAGGGAATAGATTCTACGAAGGAAAATTAGCCCAAACCAGCAAAAATAGAGTAATGTCTTGGAACTTATGGGGCGAAATAAAGTATTATTTCAAAATTAAAAACAAATTCGTCCCCGCCGAAGATTTAGATTTGCTAAATTCTAAAATCGAAGCATACAAAGCTCGTTGCAAGGAAAGAGGGGGAAACTATTGATGAAAATATTCTACCTAACAATTATTACCTCAACAATCGCATTGCTATTCATTGTAGGTGTTTATTGCGATGCTAAAAGCGACTGTGTAGATTTTCTAAACAAGAGTTCACTTCGGCCGGATTTGACTTTAAATTCAATAGAATTTTCCATAAAAGAAATACTAATATTCAAATTTAATACACTTCACAAAGAAATACCTGTTATACCTTGGAGCTTACGTAGTTGGGGTATAAACCCACAATTCGAATATCACTTTATATGGGTTGCACCAAGAACACTCAAGAAAAGTGAATAACAAATAATTTAACAAATTTATAACGTATTCAAACTAGCCAAGCTCTAGTTTCATCGGGGCGGAGCCCCGATTGTAACCAAGGCGGAGCTTAGTAAATACGTGTAGGAAAAGATGTCACTGATTTGAGGGCTCGATTACACGTACGGTTGTAAGCGATCGGTGTGTAAGAATTTTTTCAGTACTTCATCTGCGGAATACAATCCTCCATGTTGCCAAATTTCACGCCACATTTTTCCCGTGTGTGGGGTCATGATGCTTGAATGCTCTTTTTTGAGTTTAGAGGAAACTGTATTGACCAACATCCCTGCCAAAAAGTAAGACGAAACGTAAAAGGGCTGATTGTAGAATAGAATGTATTCTGCGTCGTGTCCGGTAAATGGAAAATCTGCTTTTAGGAAACTATATTCGCGATTTATGTGCTTGCGAATTTCTTGGATGTTTTGTCCCTTTTGTTCTAGGCATTGTTTCTCAAAAAAGTACGTTTGTGGCATGCGGTAGATCCAGCTTATGAAAGAATATTTACCGAATTTTTCGTACTCACTCAGTAAACTCTTATCTTTTATGTACTCGCTTGCCCAATCAACATCGTGTACCGTTTGTTCGGAGAAGATGGCGCTGGCTTCTGTGACGACGATATTCGGATCTTGGAAGAATTTATCTTTCTGGTCGGTGAGTTTATAAAATAAGGCATGTCCGTATTCATGTAACAGAGTTTTCTGCGAGCGTATTGTGTCATCGGGAAGAACACAGATACGTACGTCGTTGGGAATGTCAGGCGCAACACAAAAGGCAAAACTCGGAGATTTATGTGGACGCTTTTCGACGTCGATTTCGACGTCAAGGTTTTGCGTGTCGATACCCATTTTTTTCCAAATGTCATGCATAATCTCAAGAGGTTTGTCTAAAGGGAGCATCTTTTTGAATTTGTTTTCCATGTGGAATTCGAGATACTTTGTGTCCCAAGGAGCTATCTCACCGCTAAAAAGCTTATTTTCTTCCGCATATTCTTGCAACCATGTAATGCATTCTTGGCGATAGTTATCTATATCGCGAATAAAATGACTCATTTCTCTTTCAAGCTCGTCTTGTGAGATAGAAGATGTTTTCAGAGCTAAATTCAAAAAATCTACGTCTTTTTCTGCGGCGACTTCCGCTAAAATTTTGTAATAGTTGCTGAGTTCTTCATTGCATACGTCGGTAATTTCTAAGCGATTTCTGTAAACATCTTCGCGTTTTTGACGATCGCTGTCAAAGTGCAGAATCTCTCTTATTTCAAGTGAGCTAAGATCTTTGCCTTTGTAATTAGGGGTAAAAGATCCATAAATTTTTTGCAGTTTTTCGCCTATTTCAATGATCTCTGGATGCCTTTTGACTCTTTCGTAGCAAAACATCGTATGTAAGCGCTCTATTTTCTTACGGAATAGCGCATCGTTGATTTGTGGGTTGTGGTATTCCGTTTGTATCACGTCAAAATATTGTTCCTCAAAGGCAATTTTCGCCGACTCTTTTTCTAAACTGGCAAGATCTCCTGGCTGTCCGAGACAGTACATGTCCCAGAAAGTTTTCATCGATTTTTGCGCCAATGTATGTTGTTGATGACAGATTTCATCAACGGTTTTTTGAATTTGCTCTTGGTTATATTTTGACATGGTGATTCCTTTTTTAGAAAAAAATTTTAAAATAGCGGCCTGGGGAACATAATTGCATCAGTGACGTTTATAAACTTTATTTTCACATGACTATGTTGTAAATTATAAAGGTAACAAAATATTTCATATATTTTATAGTAAATGACTATTTTGCTCAATTATAACTTAGGAGGTTACCATGAGAATAACAAATTTTATTACGCTACTTGTAACCATTCTTATCGCCAGTACATCATTATATGCTGTTGGTAAAAGTGACATGCGTAAAGACTGGGTAAAAGAAAAGAAACAGGCACGAAAAGCTTTCAAAAAAGCTTACCAAGAGTTTATAGAGGATATGCCAAAGAAAAAGGCAAAAAAATTACTGGAAAAGCTCGGATTAGAAGAGGGTAAGGAAGAGTTAGAGGACTATGTTAAGTTTGATAAAGGTTTTGGTCCAGCATTAGACGCGCTTGTGGCTTACCATGAAATAGAAGTGGAAATTCCTGAAATAGAAGAGATCATCAAAGATGACGAACTTTGGGAACTCGGTAGAGAAGTTGCGGAAAGTATTTATGAAGAACATTCATGGAAGTACCAAACGCGTGACTACAAAAGTATGGATATGGCCACACTTTATAGTACCTATATAAATGGAAGTACCCAAATAAATATTTCTGGCGATATACGTAAACGATGGAATAACGCCGCAAAAGTGCAATTTGATGCAAAACTCTACAATGAACAAACACAAGATACCTTAAAAAAGCTTCGCGATGATACTGCGAAGGAAAAGTATGTGTGGAATTCTCTTTGCGCTCAAATTCGCAACTCCGAAAAATTTGAAGAGCATTTTAAAACCAAAAAAGCGAAAAAACTCGGTTTAGATTACAAGGTGGTTAAGAAAGCACGTAAACTAGCCTTGAAAAGATGTAAAGGGTATCGTAACGATCTCAAGAGTATGACAGATGCAATGTTCTCCGCGATCAATAACGAAAAAGATAAAGAGCTAAAGAAAGAATTGCAAAAAGAGTCGAAAAAATTGAAAAAAGAACTAGAAGACCTACAAGAAATCTTAGCCAAATTCTCCAAAAAGATTAAGAAAAAGTACTAGAATCCTGGCGAAAAGCCAAAAGTATAGGAATATTTTACTCCAGGGAGAATTACCTGGAGTAAGTTTGCGATTATTTTTAGGGATCACGATGGTTTTTGAATAAAGACGTTTAGGAATTTATCTAGAAAAAGTATTCTGAACTTTGTTCTCTAACTCCATAAACCATACACCGCCATCAGTGGTAATGTAAATCTTATTGTTACTACTGATCGCAATATCGTAAACGTCTGTATTAGTCAACCCGTAGTTGAAAGCTTGCCAAGTATTTCCTTCGTCCGTAGAACGAATCACCCCGCCTCTTTCAATCGCCGCGTACATATTTCCCTGAGAATCGATTGCCATAGAATTAATGTCACGATAAATGTTGTTGTGTACCACTTTCCAGCTACGGCCATTGTCTTCCGAGCGTATAATTTCCCCATGGAATTTCCCCATAAATATATGACCTTGGTCATTGATCACCATCGCCGTGCAATTATAAGTAGGTGTTTTGGAGTCAACAAGTTTCCAATCTTGGCCTTTATCTTTACTGGACCATAAACCAGTACCAGTATCATAACCGAAAAGTTCGTCTTGCGAATTAGATGTAATACCTTTTATTTGTTGCGAAAGATAGGTAATTTCCCATGTATCACCGTTGTCGAAAGACCGATGTAAATCCGTACCATTTGCTGTAAAATAGATGTGATCTTCCTCGGTGATGGTTATGTTGTATTTATTTGTGCCCGGCGCATTCACAATAAGGACCATGGTCCAGGTATGGCCTTTATCTGTAGAACGGAACAATCCGTGGTGGGCTGTCAAGGCAAAGAGATGTTGTTTGGAGTTTATGGCAACGGTTTGTATATAGTAACGAAGTCTTAAACTGATGCTTTGTTTTGAGGAGATAACACCGATATCGCTGGAGAAAAATAGAGTATTGTCTTTGTTTATCGCAATGTCTCGCACAACAGTTCCTTGTTTTAAAAGCGCGCGTTTCCACTGATTTTGTGCAAATGTACAGGTGGTTAAAATTAGGCAAAGTAAGAAAGTCTTTTTCATCGTGATCTCCTTTAAGTTTTGGAATATAAATGTCTCTACATGTAGATTGGAAAGAAAAAACGTTCGTATCCCTAAAAAAATTTTTTAGGTAAAATTTTGAAAACATCCTGTTTTCATGAGACATCCACAAAATCATTTTGTATTGTGGATGATATGCTATAAAGTGATGTAAATGTTCGTTGGGAAGTGGTCGTTGTGTCGCTTCTTTTGGTTTTGCAATGCGGAGGAAAAAAATATGAGACACCTAGTATTCTATTTGTTACAAGCTAGTGCAGGGATTAGTGCCGTATGGCTCCTATGGGCAATGTTAAAAGACTCTCCCTACCGAATTGGCTTCATGTCCGTCGAAGTAAAAGAATATCAACCGCAAAAATTTGTACAAATAGAGGCAAATGGTTATAAATGCGCGTACATTGCGTGGATGATTATGCTAGGATGTCTAGGTCTGTTGTACTTTGTAATGATTCCAGACGCCCAAAAGTACTTGCGTCGTACGATTTACCAAGACGAATGGTTGGAGCCTCTAATTGTCGGTACTGTACTTGGATTAATGGTGGTTTATGCGATCATTTTTTGTCTAGACGTCGTGATAAATAAGTCGGGAATAAAAACCATCACCTTTGACGTACCACAGCAAACTGTGACCTTGGTCGCGAAAGGAAAATCGATGGTCATTCCGATGGGCGAAATCAAGGAATGCAAGATGAAACACTGGGTTGGTTTAAAAGGGGAAATTTTAGTCGTCTTCATTTTAGGTGAGTTTGGCGGTTGTACAGTTGATATTATACCTGACTACAGCAAACTCCAAGAACGACTCGATATGTGGAGAGATATCTTCGGCGAGCGCTTTGTCGACGAACTAGACGACTTTCCTCCGGCGTCGGACAATCTTGTTTGTTGATGAGATGTGTTTACCATTCTTCGAACTCTTAGACGGTTTTGCGAATCAAAACAGCTCATATAATCGCGGTGGAAAATGTAGGGGCGGACCTTGTGTCCGCCCGTTCCCTCAAATACAGTAGGATATACGTTTACAACCACAAACCATGAATCCAAACTCTATTCGTTTTCGTTCGTTTCCTCACCTGCCGACACCGAACTTTGCTCGTTTTGTTGCTCAAACCATTTGCCATATTTTTCTTTGATCATAGATTCATATTCATCTATCCCTGTAATTACTTTTTGCGCAAATAGAGTTCGGTCTTCTTTCTTTTCCCATTCCGCGGCATTTTTTAAATTTTGTTCTACTTCATCACGACTAAAAAATTGCATATTGTACAATTGCATTCCCAAGGTGTAATTCTCCACTTCTTCATCAATTTCGACGAGCATTCCGATAAATCCCAATCCTCTAGGAGGAAATAGATACATACCTTCTAGCGATGGTTTTTGTTGACTATATTTACTTTTTATACAGCCGACGGGAAAATCATTTTTGATACGAAATGAACTGCGGGGAACGCCTAAAAAATCTACCATGGTTTCTTTGGTTTCATTTATGACAGAATTGACAACGGCTTGTTTGGGAAAGCGAAAAATATTCACTTCAGGATCAGCGTTTTGCTGCTTTCTTTTTCGTAAATCGCTTGTTTGTTGTACCATTAGGTATTGTAAATTTCCATTTTTAGTTACTTTGAAGGGAATCGTTAACACTGTGGGACGAAAGCCCATCCAATGATAAAAAGCCACTTTATTACGCCCAAAAGCATGGATACCACACAAGTCTTTACCAATTTCCCAGAATACATATACAACCGCAACAGGCGAAGCTACAATCCACAATACGCTTAACAAATACTCGGTATCGTACATTGCGGTAACAACAATCCCTACAATAGCAAGCAACAAAACAACTACTCTCATTTGAATTTTACCTTTCCATCAATAAAACTAAACATCGGATTTTAAATTTTTATTATTACAACACACGATATGGGAGTCAAGGTGGAAATGTAAGGGCCCGTTCCCGCAAAATACAGATTGGCATACACTTTTAAACAGTCGTGTTTGTCACTCCCGTATACGCTCCTGAATTGCACTATCTGTTTTCACTCTTGATCAACTAACCTGAGGAACGTTGTTGTTTAAAATGTTGTTTCCTTTTTTGATAGGCATCTTCGGTATATGCTTGGCTAAATAACCAATGCATACCTTGTTCCAACTCCTGAACACTCATATTTTGCGGTTGGTAATTTACGTCGAAAAGAGTACAGCTTTCCCAAAAACGTTCTTTTAATAAACGTCCTTCTTTTTTGAGTCTATCAAACAGCGGTGTTCCCGGAAAAGGTGTTAAAACCGTAAATTGTACATCTTCGGCACCTAAGTCCTGTACAAACTGCCAAACCTGAGGAAATATTTCTGGTGTGTGGTGATCCAAGCCAAGAATAAAACACGCAATCACTCCAATACCACGCGATTGCAAAGTATCCACAACCTTACGGATTTTGGGGGCTTGTTTTTTCTTCCAACCTACGGGATCGATACCTTCGAGATGTTGCTCATTGGGGCTTTCAAATCCGATTAACACTTGGCGGCAACCCGATTGAGAGATTAAATCACAAAGTTGTGTGTCCTCGGCAACCGAAGCGTCCGTTTCGGTAAAGTAGCGTATTTCTTCGCGTTGCAGTTGTTGGAGAAAGTCCTTGCTCCACGCTTTGTTTAAAAACGTATTGTCATCGGCAAACTCAAAAAATGGCTGTGAAAAATATTTACGCGCAGTGCGTATTTCGTCGATGATCAAATCGATGGGCTTTTGATTAAAACGTTCACTAATAAGAAGACTCGCCGCGCAAAAATCACAATTGCGCGGGCATCCGCGTGAGGTTTGGATGGTGAGTCTGCTGTATTCGCGGTTTTGTAACAAATCAAAACGCGGTTTTGTGTACAACTGTGGGGAAAATACCTTGTCCTTGGCACCATAGTACTTTTTTTGCATTTGCCCGCGTGAAAAGTCTTCTAACAGCTTTGGCCATGCACCTTCAGCACCATTGATCACAACGGCATCGGCGTGTTGTAGAGCTTCGTCGGGCATCATGGATACATGAAGCCCACCCATCACCACCTTCACTCCGGCACCGCGATAATAATCGGCAATAGCATATGCTTCGTGGATTTGCGCCGCCAAGGACGAAATTCCCACAAGATCGAACATTGGTAAGTCGCAACTATATTTGTCGATTTCGATATAGTGAACTTCATATTCGGGAGGGGTCAAACCCGCTACGGTAAGTATACCTAAGGACGGTAAGGTGGCAATAGTTTGTCCACGCTTGACAAACCCAGGCAACGACACTCCCAACTCCATAAGCTCCGGTGACTGTATACGCACCCCGCTCATGGCAATTAAGCCTATTTTTGTTTTCGCCATTTTGCACTGTATTCCAATCTTTTTAGTTCGTCATTTATTGGTGTTAGACCAAATGATTCTTCATTGAGGTCATTCACGGAACTATTGTGATAGAAAATAAACCCATATATACGCTCTTTATTGTTTGCAATCCATTTTTGGCCGCGGGGGGTTTTTTGCAAAGTTTGTCCAAGAGAGGAAAAAATTTGTACGTCTTTGTCATCGCGAGCAGAATTAAAGCTTCGTAAAGTAAAACAGTTTGTCAAATAGTTGTAATATGTGTCGTGCATCCACTGTGGATCTGTTTCTTGTAGATTTTGGAATATTTTGTTTAGTTGAGCAAAGTAACCAAATAGAAAATATTTTCCATATAACGTCGGCGGAATTTTGCGTACCGCCGAAAAATCACTTCTTTGGTGTTTTCTCATAATAGATAGCGCGTAAATAATATCGTCATCATGTTTGACGATTTTTTCCAACTCTAGAGAGCGGTGAACTTTATGTTGGTGAACAATAGCTACCCATCCCCAAAATACCGCAAAAATAATAACGGTGAATAGTGGATAAGAGGATGGCATTGCCTGTGGAAAGGTATGCGTTTTTTTGCGTTCCATTGCGGTTTTTGCTATCGCACAACCTAGAAATGCAATAATGGATAATACGCAAGTGGTGTTGGTAAGCTTGTAAACCATTTGCTCTTCCAGTGAAAAACGCAGTCCGCCCATGTTACGTGCAAGGGACATTCCCAAAGACGAAAAAAACGTCGCAATGCCGACAACAAAAGACACCGGCATCAAGATGACAATAATGGAATTGCGAATAGGTGTATCAAGAAGTACTTGTACAACGCGAATCATAAGACACACACGCCACAGTGACACGATGGTCAGGAGGGCAATATTCGCCATAGCGCTGTTGTATTCCGTCATCATCGTTTCTACGGGAATGGCGTACAACCATGCAATCGGAGCTGTCATCCAGAATAAGTTGAGAAAACGCAGGTACTCTTTGAAAAATGTATAGCCTTCCGCGAGTTCGCGACGTACGAATAAAAAGATAAAAAATGAATTTAATGTAGAAAATATAAACGGCGAAAGTAGATATATCGGCTCATGAAAAAAAGACGCTTGGTCATAGTTGCGCCCGACACCCGTCATCAAGACAAAGATCGCACCGATCAGTAGCGAAAATTTGGCCGAAGCGACTTTGTGTATCGCTTCGCGATTACCAAATAAATAGAGCAGTATAGTTGAGAAGTTCATTGGTATTCGTTTCTGTTGTGTTTGTTTTTGTTAGATGTTTTCTCAGATTGGTGTGCTATCTATAAGTTGTATTCGTATGATTTAGTTTAAGTTGCTGTATTGTATGAACGCTGAGGGCGTGGTGTAAACAAAAAAATTTGGAGTTGTGAAATCGTAGTAACGAAGACCCGCAAACCAGTGACGTCTTTTCCTATACATCTACCATATACAGTGAAAGACGTCAGTGGTTTGCGATGCCTTGTTGGTTGGTTTTTTTTGTGTGAAATTTTCATGCAAGATTCACATCAAATTAAAGTACTATAAAGCCCACAAGTCAGTTCTCCGCGTAGGTTTTTTGCCATTAGCATGCGTTTTCGTTTTATTTCGTGTTTTAGCGTGAACAAGTAAATCATCTTTGCCAGTGCTGACTCAATCGTCATATCTCCGCCATTGACTACTCCGCATTTTTGTAGCACCGAACCGCCGCGGTAGTACTGCAAGCTAATTTCTCCCAGAAGGCACTGACTGCAAACCGCAATCAATACTCCACGTCCCACAGCTTCTTCTAGTATGGGTACCAGTTCCGGTGACTCAGGGATATTACCAATTCCGTAAGCTTCGATCACTAGCCCCTGCAATGGAGCCTTTAGAATTTCCTGTAGTAGCAAAGGCGAAAACCCCGGGAATATGCGTACTGTTGTCACGGTGACATCGGGGGCAAAAGGGATAAACTCAAAATTGTTTTCATAGGTGGGCATGGGCAATAGGAGATCTTCGCGCACTTTAATTTTGATTCCGGCTGTGGCTAGTGGCTCAAGGTTTGGCGAGATAAACGCGCCGAAACCCGAGGCATTTACCTTAACGGCACGGCAACCACGATATAGTTTCTCGCCAAAATATAGGCATACCTCGGGAATCTCAAACTGTTGTGCTATGATTGCCGCAGCAATGATGTTGTCGCGTCCGTCGCTGCGTAATTCGGATAGGGGAATTTGTGAACCGGTTAGAATCACTGGTTTTCCCAAATTCTTTAGCATAAACGCCAATGCTGATGCAGTGTAGGCCATGGTGTCGGTTCCGTGAAGGATGATAAAACCGTCAAAATCATGGTAGTTTTTTGCTACGTAATCACCGATGGCCACCCAATCCTTAGGGGCCATATTTGCCGAGTCCATCGCAGGTGTGTATTCATCGATGACAAAGTCCGGCATATCGCTGCGATGAAACTCAGGTATGGCGTTGAGAACTTTGGTTATGTATCCCGGAGGAGCAGGAACATAGTTCCCCTCCTCTTTGATCATGCCTATGGTTCCTCCGGTGTAGAGGATTGCGAGTTTTTTTTTCATGCTAAATTTTACCCAAACCTTTGAGGATTTTTTCTGGGGTAATGGGTAGTTCGCGAAGTCTTACACCGCAAGCGTTATAGATGGCGTTGGCGATCGCAGGGGCTGGTCCGTTAATCGGAATTTCGGCGATGGCTTTTGCGCCAAATGGTCCCGTGGGCTCGTCGGTGTGCACGAATTTGGTGACGATTTCCGGCATATCGATTGCGGTGTGGATGTGATAATCGAAAAAATTGGTGTTGATGGGCGCACCCTTGTCGTCGAAAATCATGTACTCAGATAGCGCATAACCCAGTGACTGTGGTATGGCACCTTCCACTTGCCCTTCTGCCATTTGTGGATTGATGACCTGTCCGGCGTCGGAGACGGAGACGATTTTTTTTACGCGAACGATTCCGGTTTCGGTGTCGACCTCTATTTCGGCAAATGTAGTGTTGAATGGCGGTGGTGAATCGTAGCTCATGTGCGAGGCGTTGGCCATAATTTGATGTTGTTCATGGGTGTAGAATGCCTTGGTGCAGATTTCTTGGTATGTGACAGAGTTACCATCGGCAGCTATGACACAACCGTTTTTGATACTGGCTTCGTCTACTTCGAGGAGCTTCTTGCCCATGTCTAAAATTTGTTGTTTTACTTTTTCCGCGGCTTTTTTTACCGCACCACCGGAAATGTATGTGGTACTCGACGCATAAGCTCCGGTGTCGAAAGGTGTCATGTCGGTGTCCGAGGAGTAGACGATGATCTTTTCTACCGGAACTTCGAGAACTTCGGCGGCGATTTGCGCTAGCATGGTGTCTGACCCGGTCCCGATGTCTGTGGCTCCGGCGAGTAAGTTAAAACTGGCGTCTTCGTTCATTTTTATAAACGCGGCGGCCATATCAATTCCCGGAATTCCCGAGCCTTGGCCACAACCAATCATTCCCACACCGCGGCGCACTCTTCCACTTTTTTCTTCGTTGTAAAGTTCGTCCCAGTTGATGAGCTTTTTACCTTCATCGATACAATCTGCCATACCACTGGTGTATATCTTCATCGGATAACCTTCGCCACCTTCGCCTAGTATTTTAGCGATGGGAACGTCGTCGCCTTCTTTGATATAGTTTTTGTGACGTAGCTCCGTTGGGTCTATCTTTAACTCTGTAGCAATTTCATCGAGCATCACTTCCATAGCAAAGAAACCTTGTGGTGCACCGTAACCACGGTAGGCACCAGGAACGGACATGTTGGTGTATACTGCTTGACCGAGAAGTTTTTTGTTTGGTGCGGCATAGAATGAGAGTGCTTTGTTTGCGGTAACTGACATAACGGTGAGTGAGTGTGTTCCATAGGCTCCACCGTTTTCTAAAATATTGAGATCGATCGCTTCAATAAAACCATCGTTTTTGACACCCATACGCACTTTGAGAATTTGTGGGTGACGTGAGCGTGCGGCGAAGAGTTCTTCTTCACGTGTGTACTCAATTCTCGCAGGTTGTCCGGTTTTTAGCGTGACCGCAGCACACACTTCTTCGTTGAGAATCTCTTGTTTGCTTCCAAAACCACCGCCGATGCGCGGCTTGATGACGCGAATGCGACTAATCGGAAAATCAAGTACTTCGGCAACTATACGACGAACGTGAAAAGGAACTTGTGTTGCGGTACGAATGATTAATCGATTGTGTTCGTCCATCCATGTGACGGCAATGTGTGGTTCAATGTGTGATTGTTGGGCAAAAGGAACTGAGTATTCTTGTTCAAACACATGATCGGCTTTTTCCATCGCTGCTTCGACGTCGCCTAATTCGGCTTTTAATTCGGCGATTAGGTTACGCTTGTGATCGTGTACCATTGTAAGCCCTGATTGCTCGTGGACCATAATGTTCGAGGTTAGCGACTCACGCGGGTCGAGGAGCGCTTCGAGAATTTCGTATTCTACTTTGATTTTTTCGATGGCTTCTTCGGCCGCGGCAAGTGTCTCTGCGGCAACTGCGGCAACGCGATCACCTACATAGCGTACTGTGGAGTCGAAAATACGAGTATCACGCGAAGAAGGCTCTGGGTAGCCTTGTCCAGCAGTTGTGTAGTAATGGGTTTCAAAATCTTCGTGGGTAAGAATAAGTTGAACACCTGGTACCTGTGCAGCAAGTGAAGTATCAATACTTTTTATGTGCGCATGGGCATGAGGACTGTGTAATATTTTGATATGTAACATATCACGCAATTGTAGGTCATCGGCAAAGACCGGTTGACCTGACACCAACGCCAATCCATCGACGCGCACGGTTTTTTTTCCTACGTATTTCATATCGTTATTTGTTGTCTGTTTCTCATTCATGACTCACCGCCTTTATTGGTTTTACATATCCGGTACAACGACACAAATTGCCTGCCAATGCATCACGTATATCTTCTGTGGAAGGTTGCTTGTTTTCTCTAAGTAGTGCTTCCGAAGCTAAGATCATTCCCGGCGTACAATATCCACATTGTACCGCACCTTCATCGAGAAACTTTTGTTGTAGGTGATGCAGGTTGTTCTTGCTTCCAAGATTTTCGACGGTTTCGATCTTTTTTCCCTCTACAGTATGCATCATGATAAGACATGAATTTTGCGCCTTGTTGTCTACAAGAGCAGTACACGCTCCGCATTCTCCTAATTCACAGCCATTTTTGACGCTGTAAATTTCTTGACTTCGGAGATAGTGAAACAGAGTTTCTCCGGGAGCGAACTCTGCTTTTGTTTCTTTTCCATTTAATGTAAATGTTACTTTCATACCCAAATTCCTCTTTTATTGTTTTTGCCGTGTGTAATTTTTGCAAAGGTTATTATTCATTGTTCGTCGTTGAAAATGATTGTCCACCTGTATTTGGGGAACGGGCGGACACAAGATCCGCCCCTACATTCCACCACGATTCCCTTTGTTTTTTATTGCGGTTTGAATGGAATAAAATCTAACCTGTAAAGTCTCGCAATGCAACCTTTACCAAATGTCGTTTATAATTGCACGATCCATGGTGGTCATCGGCAAAAAATTCAGCCAACTTCTCCTCTACTGCTTCATCTATCTTACCGTCTTCGACCACAAAGTTGGCAAACCCATTTGTTCGTCCGCCAATAACACACATTTTTGTGGTATAGTTATAACCGACCACAATAAACGGTGGGGCAGAGGGAATAACACTGTAGCCCTTTACATCGACATTGCGATCTTTGGCAAATACGATTTCGCTGATAATTCCTTCTCCATCCCATGAGTTGATGTCTACCTCTGTGGTGCGATCGTTGACGAAAACTTTGAGGTTTACGTTTATGGCATGTAGTAAGACATTTATCTGTGAGGTTGTACTTTTCTGTGCAATCTCACCGCCGATGGTACGTTGGTTGCGTATATTTTTGGAATAGCATGATTGGTGCGCACTGCGACCAATGACATCTTTGTCGAAGTGACCTTCCATTTGCTGTAAAGTTACACCTGCCCCAATAGATATTTGTTCACCTTCTTCTGCTATTTTTGATGCAATTAGGTGATTTATATCAATTAGCGTATGCACTTCTTTACTTTTTTGTGCAACTAAATAGGTTCCTCCGCTAAAGAGAACGCTATTTTTGTTATCATTTAGTTTGTTTGCCTCTAGCAACGTGGCAGGCTGCTCGATGTTTTGGATACTTGCCCACATAATAATTGCCTCCTTATCCTTCGCGTAATTCTGCAAAGGCGTTGTGTATACGTTCAATACCTTTTTTTATCTGTTCGTGAGATGTTGCATACGATATGCGAAAATTCAAGTCACAGCCGAAAGCCTTTCCTGGAACGACCACCACATGGTGTTTTTCCAACATATAATCGGCCAAATCTAGTGAACTGTTGATGGCTTTGCCTTCAGGTGTTACTTTGTTGTAGCCTTCACATTGAGGAAATAGGTAAAAAGCTCCGGGCGCTTTATCTACACTAAGTCCTGGAATTTTATTTAGCAAATCATGGGCTAGGTTACGGCGATCTTCAAAAATACTGCGCATTTTTTCCACTTCGTCTTGCGAACCGGAAATGGCGGTGGCCGCGGCTTTTTGCGAAATCGAACATGGACTGGAGGTGAATTGGCTTTGTATTTTGGCCACGCCTTTGATGATTTCTGGTTCGGCGGCGATGTAACCAATGCGCCATCCTGTCATGGCATATGCTTTGGATACCCCATTTACCACAATGACTTGTGACTTGATTTGCGGGTATTGTGCCAGTGAGAAATGTTTGTTACCATCGTACACTAGTTTTTCATAGATTTCGTCGCTAATGACCCATATTCCACTTTCGGCAATTACCTCTACCAAACTCTGTAGTTCTTGTTCACTGTAAACGGCACCACTTGGATTGTTGGGGCTGTTGATGATCACGGCTTTTGTTTTGGGGGTAATGGCTTCCTTGAGTTGTTGTGCCGTAATTTTGTATCCAGAGTCTTTTGTTGTTGGTACAACCACACTTTTACCGTGACACAGTGTGACCATTTCAGGATAGCTCAGCCAGTAAGGCGCAGGGATGATAATTTCGTCACCTGGATTAATTAGAGTCATGAGAACATTGGAAATAGAATGTTTGGCTCCATTGTTTACTGCGATATTTTGCGCGGTGTACTCTAAATTATTTTCTGTTTTTAATTTGGAGACGATAATATCCTTTAGTTCGTTGATTCCCACTGCCGCCGTGTAGCGCGTAAAATTGTCATTGATTGCATCAATTCCACTCTGTTTTATGTGCTGCGGAGTAGGGAAATCAGGCTCACCAACGGTAAAGCCCACGATATCTTTCCCTTGTTGTTTCAAGTCATTTACTTTTGCCACCAACTGCAAAGTAAGAGAAGGTGTCACTTGATCTAGTGTACGATTGAGTTCCATATTACATCCTTTCGGGAACATTCATCCCTAAAAGTTTCATACCATTGTGAATAACCTGGGCAACAACTTTGCACAGTAATAATCTCGCTTGTTTTGTCTCTTCGTCGTCGCTAATAACTTGGTGCACACCATAGAATTTGAACAGTAATTTTGTCAAGTCCAACAAATAGGTGGTGATAAAATGTGGACTGTCGTTCTCGGCAGCATTGGCTACTGCCTGAGGAAAATCAGCGACTTTTTGTAGTACTGCCTGTTCTTCCTTGGAATGGAGAATCGCATAGTCGACTTCCGTAGTTGCTGTGGCATTGGCGTTGCGAAAAATACCACAAATACGTGCGTAGCCGTATTGGATATACGGACCAGTGTCGCCGGTAAAGGCAATAGCACCACTCTTGCCAGCACTGTCACCGCTATCGCTAGAAATTGCTTTGTGTGGATCAAAAAGTAGTGCTTTTTCGCGAGAGATGTTGAGTAAAAATAATTTTAGAGCGGCCAAGGCTATGTCTTCGGCAACATTCGCTATTTGGTCTTCTTCGATATCGATTTTTTCGTTGGCAGTGATAATGTCGACGACACGTTGTTCCATTTCCTTTACGAGCTCATCGGCATCTACGCGTGTTCCCTTGCGGCTTTTGAGCTTTCCTTCGGGAAGATTTACCATTCCGTAAGAAATGTGACGGCATTTTTCCCACCACGAAAAATCTAGAATTCCGAGAATGCTGAATAGTGTTTTAAAATGCAACTCTTGCTCTTCGCCCACGACAAATAAGCATTGGTCAAGTTCTTTGTCTTTATGTTTGAGAATAGTCGTTCCGATGTCTTGGGTAATGTATACCGAAGTTCCATCGGCGCGAAGTAATAATTTGTCCTTAGGAGAAAACTTTTTGAAGGTTTTCGAATCTTGTTTTTTTAGTGATTCTCCGCTCACCCAAATGGAATTGTCGTCGTGTTTCGCAAATACACCTTTTTGCGCACCTTCTTCTACGTGCTTTTTTCCTAGAGAAAATGTATCGCTTTCAAAATAAAATTTATCGAACTCACAGCCGAGTTTGCCGTAGGTTTCATGAAAGCCATCCATTACCCACGCATTCATCTTTTTCCACAACGCGCGGACTTCCGCGTCATTGTTTTCCCATTTTTTTAGCATCGCCAACGCATCGCCGTATAGCTTGGAGTTGCTAAGGAAATCGTTGTTGAAATCTTCGACCGATTTTTCTGTGTCTTTTAGCTTTTTACGCAATTCTTTTTTTTGTGCAGCATCTTTACAGTTGCGCACTTGTTTTTTTAGATCACCAATTTCTGTGGCGAGTTTTTCGAGATCAATTTTTTGATCTTTGGCACATTGTTGTTTTTCTTCTTCTAACTTATTGTCGAATAAAACATAGTACTTACCAACAAAGTGATCCCCTTTTTCTCCACAGCTTTCGGGAGTTTCGCCGTTGCCCCATTTTTCATAGGCCAACATAGATTTGCAAATGTGAATACCGCGATCATTTACCAAGTTGACCTTAATGACCTCGTATCCATAAAAGTCGAGAATATTGGCGATGGCCATACCTAAAATGTTGTTGCGCAGATGCCCCAAATGTAGTGGTTTATTCGTATTCGGTGAAGAATACTCGATCATGACCGTTTTGTTTTTCTTTTCTCCGCGTCCGTAGTCTTTTTCTTCTTTCATTACTGTGCGACAAACCACTTCGCTGAAAAGGGTTTTGTTGATAAACACATTGATATACGGTCCGACGGCTTGCATTTTGCTTACCAAAGAAGAAGGCGTAAAATTTGCGGCGATGTCGGTAGCAATGGCTACCGGAGCTTTTTTCAATGCTTTGGCGAAGGGAAAACACGCGATCGCATAGTCTCCCATATCGCTATTGGGCGGTGCGCTAAACTGAATGGCATCGGGAGATATATCCTCTACATCGCTAAATGCATTATTAATATTTTGGCAAATTTCCGTCTTTAATTTGTTGGTAAATTCCTGTAAGAGCATGACAATTTTCCTAAAGTCCCCTAATCGCTAGTTAAAATCCGTAAGCGTGTCATCCCTGTGAAAACGGGGATCTAGCAATCTGAATAATTCTCATTACTGGTTTACCGCTTTCGCGGTAATGACACAAGTGTTTAGTAAATTATTAGACGTTTCTAGATGAAACTCAACTAGCAGTTTAGGGTTAAATTATAATATATTCTTCATATCTTCGTAAAGATAATCTGCTTTACTGTTTACGAAAATATCGGGCTGCGGATTGGTGAAGCGCCCAATGTTGTATATGTTTTTGTAGTAAATCCACTCGCTATCAACTTCGTAACGTCCGTTAAATTTTATTTGTCCCCATTGATTCTCGTCGAGTTTGAAGGCGAATTTTCTCTTTTCCCATGCAATGCCTTCCCCTTCGTAGTGGTTGGGTAAGTGATATGTTTTTATCATACCGTCTTGTTCGAAAAAACCAATGCATGAATCTTGTTGTGGAAGAGAGTCTTCTTCCTTTGTTTCCATATGTGTTTTTGCAAAGTCATTCCATGCATAGCATGAAAAAGATTGGTAACCATATGCCTTGTTTTCGGAAAGAAAAGGCAAGAATTCATACACTTCGGGAACGGCGTTGCGAATACTGGCTTTTGGTGCACCGCGATACTCTTTTCCCCATTTTATTTCTACCATTTGCACTATAATCATGATTTTTTCCTAATCGTATTTTCAATTACTGAAATAAGTTCTTGTTTGCCTTCGGTGATGTCTATTTCTATTTGTAAAACCCAAATAGGTATTTCGCCACTTACTTCGCTAATCTTGACGGCGTCTTTCGCTGTGGTGATGATGATGTCTGCGTGATGCTGTTGCGCACTACGGCAGATCGTGGTTATATCTTCGGTGGTGTAGTGATAATGATCGTCAAAGGCTTTTAATTCTATCACTTCGACCCCAAGATTTTCCACTAAATAACAAAAACTATTGGGGTTTCCTATGCCGCAAAATAGTACAGCTTTCTTGCCGGTAAATGTATGTTTGTTTTGCGTATGTTTTTTAGTAAGTTCTGTAAAATAAGCGGGAACATGTTGTGAGAGAACCTGTAACTTTTCTCCCGCGACATGACGCAGTTGTTGGCGAATTTTTTGTAGTTGTTGTGTCGTGACCATGTCGCTACGCGTAATGATAAAAACATCAGCACGTTTTAGGTTACTTAGATATTCGCGAAGAAATCCGCGTGGCAGCATGTGCTTATAACCAAATGGACAAGTTGCGTCGATAAGTACGATATCTAGGTCGCGATTGAGTTGTCTGTGTTGGAAACCATCATCGAGTAAAAATACGATATCTTCTCCGTATTGCTGCAGAGCCTTTTGCGCGGAATCGTAGCGTTTACTGCCTGTGAAATGTGGTACTTGTGGAAGAGCTTGTGCAAAAATTTGTTGCTCGTCTCCTCCATAGCCACGCGAAAGGAGTATTGTCTGGGGGAAACTTTGTGGGAAATTTTGGATGAGCCATATCACCATAGGGGTTTTTCCCGTTCCTCCGGCAATGATGTTACCGATACTAATTACAGGCGCATGAACCGATTTACCTGATAGGAAATGATATTTGTATCCCAGATTGCGTAGATGTGTGATGACACCATATACAATACTTGCAAATTTCAAGATAGGACGTAAGAAAAAAAAATGTAGTTTATTGCTCGTTTGCAATTGATGTACGAAAGAGGTTTTGCTCATAGTTTAGCCAGCGAGTAGTAAAATGATAACGAGTGTTGAACAAAGTATTACGATGAGTATTTGATAGTATATTTCGCGGTATTTTAGCCTTTTTATTTCCTCTTCAAGTTTGTAGATTTGCGCCGGAAGGCCAAAAAAATCTTGACGGGCAATCGTGGACTTATTGATGTCGAGTCTTTCCGCTTTTGGTGAACTACCTTCTTTTACTAGTACAAGGTCGCGCTTTAGGTTTTCATAACTTTGGTAACGGTCTTGTGGTTCTTTTGCCATCATTTTTTCGATAATTTGACAAACTCCTGGTGGGATGGAACCACGTATACTTAAAGGGGAAGGAATGGCCGCTTTAATATGTTGGCGAATAATAACGGATTCAGACCCATCGTAGGGAGCAGAACCGGTGATCATGTGATAAAAAGTTGCACCAAGGGAGTAAATGTCACTGCGATAGTCTAGGTCGTTTTTACCCATGGCTTGTTCTGGAGACATATAGTCGGGTGTTCCTAAGACAAAATCGTCGTTTTGTACGAGTTGTTCGTCCATTTTCGACTTTACAAATCCAAAGTCGCCTAACTTCGCAATTTGTTCTTTGTTTATGATAATGTTACTTGGTTTGATATCGCGGTGTACCAGGTTTTTTTTCCAAATATAATTCAGTGCATCTAGAAGCTGCAGGGTATGATCCATTGCCTTTTCTAAAGGAATATAATCGTCTTTGTTGATGATTTGTTCTAGGGTAGACCCAGGAACGTATTCCATAGAAAAGTAGTAATGACCTTTATCATAACCAATATCAAATACTTGGATTAAATTCGTGTGCGATAGTTTACCCACGATGCGCGCTTCGAGAAGAAAACGTTTGCGAAATTCTTCGTCTTGTACCCATTTGCGATAGAGAACTTTTAGTGCCACATTGCGTTTCATCGAAAGTTGTTTGGCAAGGTATACGACACCAAGACCACCTTCACCTAAAATAGATTTTATTTCGTAGTTTCCGATGGCGAGTGCCTTGTTTTTTTTGCGTGTTTCTTTGTATAACCGATCGAGTTGTTCTACACTCATTAAATTGTGATATAAAGCTAATTCATGCAACATTTTGTCTTTGTGCTTGGGAGCATTTTTTTGCGATTGCTTACACCTGGCAACTTGCTCCGCAGTGAGATATTTTCCTTGGATTGCGGCGTGCATAAATTCTTTATCCGAAAGATAATATTCCACGATTTATTCCTGACTTAAATGTATTTGAAAAGCATGTGGTAAAAACTGTAGTATGTCGCTGGCGATCATCCCGTATTCTCCTATGTATTCTTTGCACAGATCTCCTGCAGCACCGTGTAGGTAAACACCTAGTTGCGCTGCGGCAAATGCTGAAAAACCCTGTGCGAGTAGGGCGGTAATCACCCCTGTCAAAACATCTCCACTTCCCCCTGTTGCCATTCCTGGATTTCCGGTAGTGTTTTCGTAGTAACTGTCGTGGCTGACAACGATCGCTGGTGCGACTTTTAATACCACAACACAGTTGTGATCACGGGCGAATTGCATCGCAATTTCTTTACCGTTTTCTACGATTTCATTAATAGGTTTGCCCACTAAACGACTGAACTCTCCAGGGTGAGGAGTTACAATTGTGGGAGCACTACGTTTTTTTAGTACGTCACTGCGATCGCAAAGCGCGTTGAGTGCATCGGCATCTATTACAATTGGCGCACGTAAGCGCGGAATAACATCGTAAATAAATTCTTGTGTATAGTGGTGTTGTGACATTCCTGGACCAATGGCTACGGCTTGGCATTCATTTGTAACATCAACAATATTACTCCTTGCCATAAAAGACACTGCTCCGGTAGACGTTGAGGGAAGAGGATAGGTCATTGCACAAGTTAACTTTGTTGCCGCAACGCGTTGTTCACTGTCGGGAGTGGCTAAGGTGACCAATCCCGCACCAGAACGCAAGACCGATTCTGTTGTGAGGTACGCAGCTCCCATCATGCCACGTGAACCGGCGATAATAAATACTTTACCACAGCTTCCTTTGTGGGCATTTTGTTTGCGTGGGGACAATTTGGGTAAGGTTTGTATTTGTTCCATAACTCTTCCTATAAAAAGCGCTGCATATCTTTATCGCGATCCGTAATACCCAAACAATCGTAAGCGTAATCGCGTACTTCCATTGTTGACCATCTTTTGTTGGGATCAAAGTCCATCATTTTCTTCACTAAGAATTGCAACATCTTTTTTTGTTTGCGATCTGCACGAACATCTTCTAGCTTTGGTACGCGATAGCGTTTTGAACTCCACTTTTCGACATCTCGTTTCGGATTGAATGGTGGCGTACCGGTCAACATGTGAAAAAATATGGCACCTATACTGTAAATATCGCTGGCAGGTGTTATGTATACATTTTTATCAGGAAATAGCAAGCAGCGCATTAATTCTGGTGAGATGTAATGAGTATTGATGTCCACTAATTTTGTTTCCATGAAATCCGACTGCGCGAGATATTCAAGACCGGCAAGGTATACATCCGCCGTTTTTTTGCGAACAATGATACTACGCGGATGAATATTGCGATGTACAAAAGAAAAATCGGCTAAATGCTCTAACGCCTTGGTTAAGTCGGATAAGATCCACAAAGCCTCTTTTACGGTAATGAGAGATGATTTTCGCAAAATAGTGTGTAGATCGATACCTGCAATCCAATCGAGAATGACAAATCCTTGATTGGGATCAATGGAAAAATCTCGTGCGGAAACAACATTGCGCTTTGGATCCAGAATTAGTAAGAATAATGCACGACGTAGATATTTTTGCAATTGAATGTGATTTAAATTTGGTGGTGCAAATTCGATAACATACTTTTTGCCCTCTTCCATCGACAGACAGAAAAACACGTTTCTTTTGTTTACGTTCGGCTTTTCATCTAGCAATTGATAGAAACCTTTTCCCCCTTTGAAGATATTCTTTTCTAGCAATTTTTCGTTTAGAGTGTGAATTTCTTTGATAATATCTTTATGCATTTTTGCACCTAAAATTTCATTTCGGTGATTGTATCGATATCGAGCCCGTAGTGCGCAAGCACCTCCTTGGGACCCATTGCATTTGCTTGGTCAACGGGAATATCCAACTTTTTCAACATTTCAATGAGCTTATCACTAGAAGGAGCTTCAATCTCTAAATATGTTGGTATATTGGGCAATGTGTCTATATCGAAAACGAATTCGTTATAAACATAGTGCTTACGCTTTTTTTCAAAGTGGAGTATGATTTCGAGACCTAAGCCAAGAAGAATATTTTTCATATTCTCGGTGTCACTAACGACGACCTCGTGTTCTTGCATAATTTTATGTTGATCTTGCGCACCAAGAGGTGTTTTGTAAGTGCATTTTATCTCTTCGCCTTCGCTGCGGATACGCACATACGATTTGTTTTTGGTAAGACGTCTATCTGGATAATCAAAGATGAGCGTCTCCATAAGCCAGTCGCCTTGTAACGAGGCCCCTAGTTCCCTTACTTTATTTTCTATGTTTTCCTGGCAAATGTCTAGAACTTTTATCTCTATTTCTGTTGTCATTTAGATTACAATTCCTGAGTAACCAACAAAATTATCTATTTCACCTTGCGGATCTACGTCCCAACTAGTGGTATAATGCAATAATTTCCCCTGGGATCTTCCCGCTACTTTTGCAAACATTAAAGTTGCTGCAATTGCTCCACCACCACATGCATTTTGATTTTTTTGTACTTCTTCTACAATCTTAGCGTCTTGTAGTTGTAACATCAAATCAATAATTCTTTTATCGTTGTTATTTTTTACCCATTCTAAGCTTTTGTGACCTGAACCTGCTGGGTTGAAGCCAAAACGCGATCCATAATGCGTCAGGTCTGTGGAACAAATGGCGATAGTGGTGTTGTTGCTTTCCTGTTGACCAAAAACAAGTTGAGCAATGTTTTTACCTAGCGTATTTGCCGACGACATTACGGGTACCATAATCGGGACAAATTTGGCCTGTGGAAAAAAATGTTGTATAAACGGTAACAAAACTTCAATAGAATGCTCGTGCATGTGTGCATTTGCATTGACTTCGACGATTTTATTTTCGATAAGTTGTTCGGTAATTTCTTGCGCAATTTCTATGTCTCCCAAAGGTGTATTCCACGTTCCAGCTCCCCAAGTGCAAGGAGCAAAAACCCCGGGTATATGAATCGCCCCAAAAACAATAAATGTTTTTGCATCGGGAACTACGCGGTGCAATGCGTCGAAAACTTGATAGGCTGTATATCCCGAAAACATCCAGCCTGCATGAGGAGCTATTCCCGCACAAATATCGCCATCACTGTGTATTTCGTTTTGTTGCGCCTTCCATCTTTCGAACATAATTTCGCATTGTTTTTTTGTTTGTGGGTAAAAAAAACCTGCGTGAGCTGCTTGGCGATGCATTACGCGTCTCCTAAATATTTTTGACCTCTAGGGCTTCGTGTGATTGATTTACCATCGTAAGAGACAAGTTTTTGTTTGGCGAGAGCTTCGACAACGGCAAAAAACTGGGCTGTTTCAATGGCATTTTCTTCGGGAATTAATGCGTTTTGTATGTCTACGATGTTTTGTTTGTCTTGCGTGAGTAGATGTAGTACCTTATTTTCTATTTGCGTGGCACTTAAATCTGAGTTTTTCATTTCATGAGCGAGAACAAAGAAGATTTCTTCGCTGATGTCGGTGAAGGCCTCGATATTCTGCGCGGTGCCTGAAAACTTGACGCCCATTTTGTTTTCTGTTCCTGAAGGGCGAGCGGTGATGGAAAATTCAAACACATCGTTTTGGCTACTACAAAAAAACAAGGTGTCCGGTTCTTGGGCAAATTTAGTTTGTAACAAAGTGTAGTCGCTAAAGTGCTGCTGTATACACGCCACTATTTTTTGCCACAGCGGACTTTCGTAATACCACAATTCTTTTTTCACAAAGTATACATAAACACTGATACTTTTTGGCGTAGGGTACAACTCGCTTATTTGTGAAAAATCGCGTTGGGTTGTGAGTAAATCGAGAATCGAAAATACCGTGTGTATATTGGCGAGAAAGCCATTTCCTACGTAAACATCGTGTTCTTTGTCTTGAGAAATTACGCGATTACAACGAATGATGTGCCCTGATTTTTCTCCTCCAAGAGACTGCTGTTGAAGTATGTATTTGTCTCCGATGGGAGTGATGCACAAGTTTACTTTGTCGTTACGAACGTTTTCACTCATGACAAAATCTACGGGATGAAGTTGGCGCACACAATTTTTCATTGCGTTCATAAAGGGAATACTTGAATCTACAGTAAATGCAATGACGGTTCCCACAGGCAAAGATTTGTGGTTTACCGCAGAACGTATTTGTAAAAATAGTGATTTGTCGCCATCAAAGATATGAGCAATATCAAGTTGAGGGTTATAAACGGCAGTAATTCCACGATCACCATCACCATCCATAAAAATAGCAAAAGCTGTGGTTTGCGGTTTGTCTTTGTAAGCAAATAATTTTTTTAGTGCCGGAAAGCCATTGTATTTTCCACCAGGTTCTATGTCAGAACGTGTGAGGTGTTCTATATTTTCAAAATGCCCCGCACCAACACGGTCGTCACCGCTATTGTTATTGATATTAAGACCATTTGGTTTGTCTCCCACCCAGTCAATAGAATCAATGCCACATTTTTGTATCGCAAGTTGCAGCGCTTCTTTGTAGTGTGTTGCCGATAAAGCGCCATGTGACAAATCACAAATAATCGCTACATCTTGTGTCGTTTTTCCTGGTAAATTTTGTTGTTGCGTGACAACAGATGTAAACACTTTTTGTGCCTCCTCTTGCAAGCACAGTACCTCGGACGTAGAGGAGCGTTGTATGTCGGATGCATGATAGAACATTAACGCGGTGATGGCGTTTTCCATATTGCTCATTGCTTTGACAAATCGACCTTGCTCATCGCGGATAAATATTTTAAGTCCGTCTTGAGAAGCAGGGTTATGCGAAGCACTTTTGTATAGAAGTATATTGATTGGATTTTGTTGTGGCATTTCGCTAGCTAAAACATAAGGAGCGTTGGCAATGGGCATAGTTCCTAAATCGTAGACCGAGTGCCCGGCGGCAGCAATACCTTCCTGTAAGGCTGTGTACAGACAGTCGCTGCGTAAGGGGTCATTGCAGTACAAGTCGCGCGTATCTTTACCAATTCCCACGACCGCAGTTGTTTTGTATATGGCTTCGAAAGCTTGAACACTGGCGTATGCCAAAAGGTAGCATAGCTGCGGGGTGATGTCTCCGAGTTTTATATAGCGGACAATGGCGTCAGCGTAAGGTACATGTGCGTCGAGGTAGTGGACATTACCGCGAATACCATCTGTTCCATGAAGGCGAAATAGCGATTTATCCACGAAGCCTTTCCAATCGCTTGTGCTTGCGACAAAATCTCGTAGCAATTTCCAGTCAATTACCATGGCGTCGTCTAGTGAAGTGAGGTGATGTATGACTTCGTGACTATTTGTACCAAGAGTTGCGTCTATTTCATGAGCATTGTATTTGTTGCCGTCATTTACAATACCTAAGTTGTTGCTCAAGTGACGGAAGTCGACGATGAGCTGTTGTTTGTTGCGTAAGATTTCTAAATGATCGCTAATTTTTGAGTTCGGTGTTGGCTCTGACATTTTTTTCTCCATTGTTGTACGCAATTCTTGTTGCTGTTCGCGAAGAATTGTTTGCCAAATTTGGCAAATTTGTTTTTTGGTGTTGGTGTCGAGATCAGAAATACATTCGCAAAATGAAGATTTGTCAAAATGGAATGTGGGGAGGGATGCTTTTATTTGCGAGAGAGACTTTACTTTTTGGTAGAGAGATTCTTGTGTGGTGAGGATCATGTGGTGTTCTTCTATGTTTTTGCGATGAAAAGCCGCTTTTTTCTTCCAGTTTTTGTTTTGTAAATCGCGGTGTATTGTGAGTGAGTTTGTCAATTTGGCCGTTAGGTGTAAATCATGACCTTTTTCTGTTTTCTCAAACAACCACTTGGTTCTTTCGGTTATATTGCTGCGTATAGAATTTGCAGAAGCAATATATAGTTTTTCCAAGAATTTGTCGTTGTGATATTGGGCGTAAGCGCAGCGCACTTCACGAAAATAGTTTTCTAACAATGTATAGTGAAGTATTAGCTCAGTGGTCATCAGAAGTTTTTCACGGACGTTGGTAAGTAGCTCACTGTAATAGGGTTTGTGTCCTGGTTTTACAGGAGAAGATACTGCCATGGTGTTTGCCGCGACTTTTTCGCGAACGGCGACTCCTGCAGGAATGAGGCTACCGCTTCCTATCTGGCAAGGTGCGATAATTTGTGTTTGACCTCCTACGAAAACTCGTGGGAATACACCCAGCATTTCTCCTAAGACTCCAGGACCTACAAGAGAGCCAAACTTCAAACCTTCGGGGGTGAAATTGTAGTGCACGGCACCGCTACCGATTTCACTAAAAGCGTAGGGTTTGTCACTGCCACCACTAACGTAGATATCGCAAAAATTGATTAAGCTACCAAGGGTGGCGTACATGCCGACAATCGTCATTTTGCATCCTACTGTGTGTGCCGCACGTGCGTGTTCCATGAACAGCGTTCCTTTGCGCATTTCGGCACCTGATCTTATTTCGACATGATTGAGAAATACACTATTATTGTAACTACCGCTTCCCAGAGTAACATTGCGTCCGCAGCATACATTTTTATAGATCCCGCCATGCTCTTTACCTAACTCGCTGTTTGCTCCGAGTAATGTTTTTTCTCCGGTGACGCGTACACCGGGGTGAAGCGTTACTCGTGGTTCTATATTTTCTACATGGACCTCTTCACCCACAAATACCATTTGTGGGAAGGGGATAATGACACCTTTATTTTGTAGTTGCTTTATTTTTTCCATCTATTCATCATTTCGTATTATTGAGTACATTTTCAATCTTGTTCATGTAATACATCAAACCTTCGTTAGTTTTCGCCGAGATCATTTGGTCACATTGCTCTATTTTGCGAAACATTGCTTCGTCATCTATTAGAAAACTTTGGTCGAAAATCATGATCTCTCCTAGTCCATCGGGAATATACGCTTTCTTCCAATCTTTGCTAAAAATAACGCCTTTTTCCTTAAAAAATCCACGATATATTTCAAAACGTTTGTCGAGATCTTTTGTGCTGTAGATATGTACATTCTCTTTTGTTGTTACGCTGAGATATTCTGACATGGGAGAAAAGGAAAGTCCTTTGATCGTACCGTTGACCTTGGCTGTTCTGAACGTCTTTGGCGACAAACCATTCCATACATAAATGTTGCCAATGTTATCTCCCGCGGCAAAGCAAGTATTGGTTTTGTCCGCGGCTAAGGCAACAATTTTGTTTAATCGTACCTTGGGAAGTATACGAGTGTGGGGCTTCCCTGCTCTTAGAACATAAAGAGCCATTTTGGTATAATCCCAGGTTTCAGATGCGACAAGGAGAGTATCTTTGTCTAATTCTAAAATTTTTTTCGTGGACCCCTGTGTTTCAAGCAGTATCTCTTCGGTTTTTGTGTCTAAATTTTCTTTGACAACGCGGCAGGGAGAATTGTAAGAAATATAAATGCAGTCCTGGTACCTGGAAATGGCAAAATCCGCCACAGCTCTGCGTATACGGCTTTTAAATGTACGGACGGATAAACCGTTTCGTGCATCGTAGATATCTATTCTTCCGCTGGCAAAATGAATAAACAATTGTTCATTACGTATATCGTACTTTATGCGCGAGATGTCTTCAAAGATGGGTTTGGGAATACATTTACCGTTTCTCCATATGATGAACCCAATGTGCCCTGTATAGATAAAAATATCTTTGTAGGCGATCATCGCCAGTGTAGGGTCCAGGTCGTGCATAAGACTTTTAAATCTTGACAATATTTTTTTGATGCCGGCATCGTTTATCTGTAGCTTTTCGAACGCAATAGTATATTCTTTGTAAGATTGAGATTTTGTCAAGCTTAGTTTTAATCCATTTTGCGATTGCAATTGCATGGAATGTAAGGTGCCATTTTCTGCAAATGTTGATATGACGTTGCCCGTGTATATATCTCTGAGTTCAATGATGTCGTTTCGAATGGCAACAAGAAAATTTTGTGGGTGAAATTTTAAGTGTGATACAAGCATGTTGAAATAGCTAGGGAGTCGTTGTTGAAAAATACTGTCGTTTATATTTTTCTTGGCCAAAATCAATTTACCGTCTTTTTTGCCCATGGCATAATGTGAGTCAACGGTTAATATTGGACCAGCAGAGATAAAATTTCCTAAGAGTAACGACGGTGAAGACACTAGCGTATTTTTTTTCAAATTGAGGATGCTCATATTTACATTGGACACAATGAACACTTTGTTCTTCTCTTCGGTAAAACACATACGACAGGTATATTTGAAAATGTCATCTGTATATTCGTAGTTTTTGTTGTTGATAATATTGTGGATAATAAGTTTTTTCTGTTGTTTCTCCTGAATGATAAACCAGTTACCATTGGGAGAAATTAACATGTTGCCGTAGACCTCAATCGGAAATTTTCGTATTTTCCCCGTGGATAAATTTAGTAAGTGGCAGGCACGCTCTTTGCGTTTGTCGTTGGCTTTTTCAAAGCGAAATGCACAGTAGCGACTGTCCGCAGAAAAACACGCATCTTCGACAATACAGTATTTCGTCGAAAAAATTTGTTGACGTTTTTCTAAGTCAAAAATGGCAAACGTGTCCTTGGGAAGCCTTAACATCAGGTATTGATTATTGGGGGAAAATAAAACGGCGTTGTAATTGTGAACATGAGAAATTTTGAGATACATATTTTCTAATGTGAATTGTTGCTGTGTGTTTTCCCAGATATAATAATTCGGTACGTTGTTAGCGATGTACATTTTGATGATATATTTATTTTGCGGAGAGCATATAGGGGGATATGGGCTTTGCGGAAGTTTTTTTTCCGTTACTTTTGGGAATTTATTGAGTATATCAAAACGCAGATGCATATTGAGAAGTTGGTGAAGATTTTGGGCCTTTTTTGGGGAGATAGTGTTGATAATTTCAGAAAGGTAGCGATAGCAGCGCGTTATTTTGTTGTAGCTGTCAAATATATTTTGTGCTGCCATTTCTGCGTCAATGGTTTCTAGTGTACTATGTATGGCTTCTATTTTTATATTTGCCATTTCGTTTTGCGTTTGCCGTTGTAATTTTTGGCTATGTCGCTGCTCAAGAAACATTGTAGAAAGAGCAACACAAACAATAATAAGCATCGCTGTAAACGTGGCGAGCACCACTGGATTTTTTTTTCGCCATTTTCCAAATTTTTGCCATGCCGTTGGTGGTTTTAATTTTATCGGGTTCTTGTGAATGATATTGTGTATCTCTGATTTTAAGAATGCGGCGTCGGGAATACGTTTTTTCGGATCTTTTGCCAGGGCAGTTAAGCAAACAATTTCTAAGTCGCCGTCGCGAGGTATAGATACATTGATTTTCGATGGTGGAATCGGATCGCTTGTTGTTAGGTGAAACAATAGTTCGATGTAATTTTCTCCGGTAAAAGGAACAGTTCCTGTGAGTATTTCGTATAAGATAACTCCCAAAGAGTAAATGTCGCTACGTTGATCTACTTTTTCACCTTTTGCTGTTTCAGGAGACATGTATTTCGGAGTGCCAAAAACATCTCCTGTTTTTGTTAAGTCAGTGGATTGACCAATATGTTTTGCAATGCCAAAATCTAAAATAATGGGAACACCACTTTGGTCGACGAGAATATTATCTGGCTTTAAATCACGGTGTAATATCTTTTTACTATGAGCAAACTCAATGGCATCACAAACAAGGTAGAAGACCTTTAATTTGTCGTCCATGCTCTTGTTTTGAATATATTGTGTAAGCGTTTGTCCTTCGACGTAAGCCATGGCGAAAAAATATTGAGGGGTTTGACAAATTTCATATATCTGTATAATGCCTGGGTGCTGTATTTGCGCAACTGCTTTGGCTTCACTTTGAAAGCGTTGGACAGCTTGGAGATCACAGCGTAATTCGGGTAGCAATACTTTTAAAGCGCACATGCGTTGAAGCTGTGTATCTTCCGCTTGAAAAACAATCCCCATACCTCCGCGACCAAGTTCTTTTATGATATTATATTTGCCTAGTTGTTGTTGCATGGATTCAATAGCAGGTGTCGCATTGGCATTGATGTCATGCCAAGTATTGTTGTCTGCAGAAATAACATATTCATTGCGGTTTATTCTTCCTTCTTCAATATATTTCTGCAAAAGTTCTTGGGTATAAGGTCCAAAGACTTTACCATTTTTATTGGATTTGACGAACCAGGTTTGCGACATATAAATTCCGATCTAAAACTCCCGTGTATTCCCATATTACTTGTAGTATTGTAACTTTGTAGGTGTGATTTTCAATTAATATTCTGTATGGGAATAGCACAAATCTTTTTACTTTTGAATTTTTTCTTCGATACGATTCATATAAAACACCAACGATTTATCATTTTTCGGTGGGATGATTTTTTCACATTGGCGGATTTTTTTGCGTAAATTTTGCTTGTCGAAAATATACGCTTGGTCAAAGACCATCACCTCTCCGATCGCATTCGCGATGTAAGCTTTTGACCAACGGTTGTTAAAATTCATACCTTTTGCTTTATAGTAACCCGTGTACATTTCAAATTTATCTGTGGGATTTTGTACATCGTAAATGTATATGTGGTTGCCAACAAATACGGCTAAGTAATCACCATTCGGGGAAAAAGACATTCTTTGCACTTCTCCATGAACTTTTGCGGTATGGTAAAGTTGTGGAGAACTTGCATTTTTGTACAACAGTACTTCGCCATTTAGACTGCCAACGGCAAAAAAAGTCTGTTGGTGATTGACGGCAATGGTACTTGGATACAAGATGTTTGCGGGAATGCGAACTTTGTCTCCGTTTGGTTGAACTATATGAACGTTTGATGGCAGACTCACCACAAGCAAATTTCCGTTTTGCAATTCAATTATTTTGCGAACTATACCATTTACAGTAGAGTATTTTTGTATAGACTGCGTTCCTAGGTCGTATTTTAGTATTATGCCTTGTAACTGCGTGGCAATATATAATATTTCTTCGTTACGAGACAACTCAAAGGCTGTTGCAAGGTTGTTTTGTCTATTGAGTCTGACTTTTTTCGCCAAAGAGCCATCGAGTACGTTGTAAATGTCTATTACTCCGTCATTTTGTGAGTAGGTAAATAGTTGTTGGGATTTTTTTCTATATGTATTTAATGCGGCGTCCTTGAGGTGGGATTTGTAAAAAGGTTTTCCTTTTTTCCACACCGCAAAACCTAAACGTCCAATATACACAACGACATCTTCACCATCCGCAATAATTCCCTGCATTGGATTTAGATTTTTATTAAAGGAGTTCAGGCTTTGCATTATTTTTTTCATATTCGCGGAAAGATTTAGCTTTTGAAATGGAAACCTGTACTCGTTATAGGACTGCGATTTGGTAAAAACTATGCGTAAGCCATCCTTTTCTAAAGCGTGTAGTTTTCTTATCGATTCGCCTTCGTCAAAAATCAAAATGGGGTTTTTTGCATACATATCGTGGATTTCGATAATCTTATTTTTTTCTACGGTGAGAAAGGTAGGAGACACAAACGTAAGCTGTGAAACACTTACATTTGAATAATTGGGAAATGTTTCGTGGGAAATGGAGTCG
The DNA here is from genome assembly GCF_009002475.1 of Candidatus Uabimicrobium amorphum. Taxonomy (GTDB): domain Bacteria; phylum Planctomycetota; class Uabimicrobiia; order Uabimicrobiales; family Uabimicrobiaceae; genus Uabimicrobium; species Uabimicrobium amorphum. Next base: position 3,365,285 of record NZ_AP019860.1, on the reverse strand, counting down.
TTGATACTTTGTTTGACAAGAACGATTTTACCATCTTTTTTACCGATGGCAAAATAAGAGGGCATTGTCGAAATAGGAGCTACGGCTAAGCGTTTGCTGAACAACGATGATGGCGCTGTGGTGAGCTGGCGTTTCGCAATGTTAAAAACACCCACGTTTGCCAAACCGACAATAAATATTTTGTTTTCATTGTCGCAAAATGATAGATGGCATTCTCGGCCAAGAATACTATTGGTATATTCCTGTAGACTTTTGTTTTGTATATTGTATATGAGGAATTTTTGTTGCGTACGATGATGAATAACAAGCCATTTCTCATTGGGAGAAATCATCATAGGACAAAAATTTTGCAATGCAAAATGCTCTACTTTTAAAGTACGCAAATTCAAAAGTGCTTGTCGCCGCTGGCTTATGCAGTAAAATGCACAGTAGTTTTGCGAAAATTTTATGAAACGAATACTACCGGGATGAGTAAAAACTTGTTTTTTTTGTTGTAGATCGAAAAAAGTTAGTTTCTCACCTTTTTTATATACAATAAATTTGTTGTTGGGAGAAAATCGCATTGATGTATTACTTGCATCGTATATTTTGTAAAAAATATTGTCGGTAGTAAGTGGAATACCATCCTCATTTTTCCATATATATATGATATCCCTTTTGTTTTGACGGGATAAAGTGGCAATATATTTACCATCGTTAGAGCATATACTATGACCATTTATTGGAATGGTCTTTTGCACAACATTGGGGAACTTACTGAGTATGCTAAAGCGCAGATGTGAGTTAAGTTTGCGATAAATACTCTTTGTTTGTTCTTGGGAAATTTTGTCTTGTATTTGGTATAGGTACTGATAGCAAAGTTGTATTTTGGCGAAACTGGTGAATATGTGCTGTGTAGCGGTTTCTGTTTTTAGTGTTTCTAGGGTAATGTCGATGGCATTTTGGATCGCGGCGACCTCACGTTGCTGAGCATCCATGATAATTTTTGTTGCTTGGCGCTCTACTTCCACACTGTGTCGGCGTAGGTTATATGCAACGACAAAAGCTACGCTGGTAATGGCAGTTAGAGAAAGAAGTGTCAATAAATGTATGGGGTGATTTTTACACCATTTTTTCAATTTCTCCCAGGGTTTGGGAGGTTTCAAACTGATGGGACGCTGATGTAAAATATTGTCTATCTCTGTTTGTAAATATTCTACACTGGAAACGCGGTGACGTTGTTTTTTCTCTAAAGTTGCCAAGCACACAATTTCAAGGTCACTATTTTTGGCAATGGCGGTATTTAGAACCGAAGGTGGAATAGGATCTTCAGAGGTTGTGCGCATCATAATTTCAATGGCGTTCTCTCCAAAAAACGGAACACGACCTGTCAGCATTTTGTATAGAATGACACCCAGTGAGTATACATCGCTGCGCTGGTCTACGGGTTTACCTTGGATGACTTCTGGCGGAATGTAGATGGGAGTTCCTACGATAGCACCTGTTTTGGTTAGGCCCGCGGTGTGATCGATATCTTTGGCGATTCCAAAGTCTACAATGACTGGCTCTCCCTCTTTGGAAATTAATATATTTGCGGGTTTTAAATCGCGATGCAATATTCCTTGTTGGTGCGCAAAAGCGATAGGCGTACATATTTTGTGAAACAAATGTAGTCGTTCTTTTAGGTCCAGGTTGGAAATGTACTGGTCTAGTGGCAAACCATCAATGTAGGTCATTGCAAAGAAATATGGTTTTTTCTGATGTACTTCATAGATTTGAATAATGTTCGGGTGGCGGATTTTGGCTATGGCAATGGCTTCTCTTTTAAAGCGCTCTATGGCGTCATTATCACTATTCGATAGCAATACTTTTAAAGCACATTCACGTTGCAATTCGGCATCAAAAGCGCGATAAACAACTCCCATGCCTCCACGTCCCAATTCTTCTAGAAGTCTGTATTTTCCAAGTGTTTTTGATGCATTTGGATTTGTGATATAGTCGATATTTCTCCATATACTACTATCTTGGGAAATAATGTGTTCACCAGGTTTTATTTTACCTTCTTTGATGTAGCGTTTAACAAGTTCTAGAGAGTAGGGGCCGACAACTTTTCCGTCGCGATTGGATTTTACAAACCACCCATTTATCATAAGATGTCCTTTTTACTTGTTGTGTTTTCGTAGATGCTTTTTTACCATGTTGACGTATGTGGCTAAGTCTGTCGTGTTTGAGAGCGCGGAGTCGCAGTAGCGCAATTTTTTGATGAATGTATCGTCATCAACGAAATAATCTTGGTCAAAAACTAATATTTCGTGACTGGCATCGGGAAGGTAGGCTTTTGTCCAACTACGATTGAATGTGGATTTTCCAAATTTATGATGCCCACGGTAAATAGTAAACAACCGCAAGGGGTTGCGCAAATCGCAAATATATATATTGTTTTGTGTGAAAAATGAACAATAAGTGCTGTTGGGATCAATGATAATTCTTTCTATGCCGGCCACTGTTTGTAGTGAGGTCACGAGTTGTGGTTCTACGGCATTTTTCCAAATGGTTATTTTTCCTGTTACGTCGCCGACCACCAAAAACTGTTGGTTGTCACTGACGGCAATAGCCGAAATCTGATCGTGACGTACTTTTTCTGTTATCTGGCTCATGTAAACAGTCTCGCCCGAAGGCTTGATAATGCAAAATTCTCCATTATTTCTTAAGTCTTCAGCAAGACCTATGATCAAGTGATCTTGGAGTTCATGAATCACCGAACCTTTGTATTTTATGGAACTTATTTCATTGATCAATGACCCCGCAATATTTTGTTTAACTAGGCGATACTTTTGCGAGTATTTGTTGAACATCGTAATATATAGATTTTTTCCATCTTTGGAAAAAAGTACTTGGTTAATTTGCTCTTCTTTGGGAAGGAGGACTTTGTATTGCCCAAGCACCTTTCCATTTTGGTAGTCGTAGATTTTGACCATGTTTTTAAAAAACACATGTAATTGTTTGGTTTTTTCGTGAAACAACATGTGTGTTGATGCTTCCCAGAACTTTTGAAAAAAGAATTTGTTATCGTACCAAACAACAAATGCAAAATCGTTGGCGTGTAAAACCATGTTGTCACTAACAATAAGTTTTTTTAACAAATCGACTGAGGAGCGACCTTTTTTTTCTATCTTAATCAAAGAACGTAGGGTGGGGTCTTGTATTGTTAATTTGGTAAAAGGAAACGTGTACTCATTTACTAAATTTTGCATGGCAACGGTCACATGCAATCCGTTATCATTTAATTCTACTTGCGCGTCTTCCATCCTACTGGGCATTTTCAGTGTTGTAATTAAGTCTTTCACGTCAAGGTTTTGTACTTCAATGGTCGAGCCTTTGGATAAAATGACAAAATTATCCGGAGCAAAATAACCTTCCTCAATAACACCATCATTATGTTGAATTTTACTTGTGATATTGAGTTTGTTTTTTTCAGCATAGAGAACGTTTAGGTTTCCTCTTTCATCACTGAACAGAAATCTTGAATTTCCGGTTGCCAGTGGTGGCATAGATTTTTGGCTGATGTATTTGGTGGCACGTTTTAGGACCTTTTCAGGATTTTGTAGGTCGATGACAAATGCATTTATCATGGCAAGTATGAATAGATTTTTACTATTACGGCTGACAACCATTTGGTATGAGCGCCTAGTTAACGTTGGTTTTTTTGCGTGCAAACGACGTTGGGGCAAGTCGTAGATAAGGATGTTATCTACCGTTCCTATGATGAGGAATTTTGCGTCGGCGGATACTAGGGCTTTTTCCGGTTTATCTGTTTCGAGGAGTTTCTGTAAATTTTGCGTTTGTGTATCAAAAATATACCATTGGTATTTTTGTTCAAAGGCCGGAAAAATAACATAGCGACTGCCTTCGACAAATTGCGTATGAATGGGAAGTCCATCTTTATATTTAAATATGTTTTTCTTTCGTTGTAAATCGAAAATGGTCAAGAAATGTTGCGGGTTGCGGTATACCACAAAACGATTGTCTGGGGAGAATTGGGCAATTTTGACTTTTTCGTTCGCGCAAGGTAATTTTACCAATTCATCTAATGTTTCGTGTGATGTTTTTTTCCAAATAGAGGTATAAAATTTTTTGTCGTAGTATAGTTTAGCTAAAAGCTGCCCGTCGGGAGAAAGCGAAATGCGCGTGCGTATTGCGAAGTCATCCGGTATTTTTTTTTGTGTGATTTGTGGAAAATTTGTGAGAATTAAAAATTTTAGGTGACTGTTTATTCTGCGTGAAATTTGTTGCGTTTTTTGTGGGGGAATTGCTTCCATGATTTCGGTTAGGTACTCATAACACTTTTCTATTTTCTTATAAGCATTTTGCACATCGAGAGAGCGTCGCTGTGTATATATGGCTTCTAAAGTACCATCAATAAAGTCGCATTTTGTATTTATGTAGCTTGTTTTCAAGCTTGCCGTGTAAGATCGTTCTACAAGATAAAAATATATAGGGGTTGTGATTAAAATAAGAACCACAGAAAAAACAATGTAGTTTTTACGGTATAAATTGCATGCCTTTTGCCATAAACTAGGCGGCTTTAGGCTAATGGGACGATTGTGAAGAATATTTTTTATTTCATCATAGAACATCTGTGCACTAGCGATGCGTTTTTGTGGTTTTTTTTCCAACGCTTTTAAACAGACGATTTCAATATCACTTTCACGCGCAACTTTGGGATTGATGCGCGAAGGGGGAATGGGGTCTTGTGTGGTTAAGTGAAAAAGCAGTTCAACAACATTGTCTCCGATAAATGGAACGTTGCCTGTTAGCATTTGATATAGGATTACCCCGAGAGAATACAAGTCACTGCGTTCATCTACACTATCTCCTCGTGCTGCTTCAGGTGACATGTATTTGGGGGTTCCGATAAGATCACCTGTTTTTGTCAAACCAGTGGTGTGCTCAATGTTTCTTGCAATTCCAAAATCAACAATAATGGGTTGACCATCTTTGGTGACCAAGATATTTGCGGGTTTTAAATCACGGTGTAGGATACTTTTTTTGTGTGCAAAAGCTACGGCAAGACATATTTTGCTGAACAGATGTAACTTTTGTTGTAAGTCAATTTTTTCTAGGTGCTTATCAAGGGGTATGCCTTCGACATAATTCATGACAAAAAAATACGGTTTTTGTTGGTGAACTTCAAAAATTTGAATGATATTTGGATGATTGATTTTTGCTACGGCAAGAGCTTCGCTTTTAAAACGCTGAATGGCGCGTTGGTTGTCCATTGCTTCGGGAAGTAATACTTTAATGGCACAATCACGTTGGAGATGGATATCATAAGCTCGATATACGACTCCCATACCTCCACGACCGAGTTCTTCTAGAATTTTATATTTACCTAAAACTTTCGTCATTTGATCATTATGTTTTCGAAAAAACATCCTTACTGTGGGTTTTCAAGTTGTGTATATTCTTTTGTAGCAAAAATTTAGGTGATAGCCAATGACTATTTTTCATTTGTGAAAAATAATTGCAACGGAATCTTGACTTTGGAAAAGATTTATGTTGTATAGGCTATGATAACAGCAATGGATTTAAACTCAGACTTAGGTGTTGTCTTTTTGCATGGTCAGTGAATATCTCGTTTTTTAGGAGTACCTTATGGAAGACTTTGTTTTTGTATTGTCTGCTTTTGAAGTGAGTGACAATATTTCGTTCTTACTGTCTATTTTTGGTTCTGTTGTGGCATTGATTTCGCTGTACTACAGTCGTTTCAAGCTGGGGAAGTTGAAAGCTCTGCCCATTAAAGTATACGCAGCACAACCTCTGAATTCAGGCGACAATCGCCTTGTTAAATTAGTCTTTCCCGTGACATTTATCAATAATGGGGCTGTGACGCGCGCAGTAAACGATATGAGAGTTCGCGTAGCGGTCCCAGGAGAAAAAGATCTCATTTTGGATTGGAGATACGAGTACAAAGAGGTTTCTCTACTTCAGGATATTGGTATTGGACATTTTCCGGCGCAACCAACAATAAAACCCTATGAAAGCATTAATCGCATCTACGGTTTTCAGTCGGATGATGAGGGGGGCGCTTCGGTTGCCGCGATGGAGAAGCACGAAGAAGCACAAAAACATGCGGCTTTTTTGGAGTACTATGATCACAAGAATCGCTGGCAGGTACTCAATCAATTTTGTGTGATATACAATGGGCGACGCAAATGGGAAATGGATTACGATAGAATCAATTGTGTCGTTTAAAAATGAAGAAAGTTGGGGATGTCCCCAACTTTCTTCATTTGGTGTCTATTTAAAATCGCGGAGTTTTTGTGCGAGGTCTTGTGCAAGTTGCGATACTTTCTTGTCGGAAACAGTGATGTCTACGGCCGCGTAAAACTCCATTGTTTGATCCACAACTTCCTGAATTTTTTCCAACGCTTCTCCACGTCGATTCGAACGTTTTGCAATTTCCATAAATTTATTTGCACATTTTAGAAGACGAGAGAATTGACTTTCCATTTCTTTTACAAATGTTTCTTTGTTTTCTTCGGGGGTATTTTGTCCTTCGGCTTCTAAGCTAGCGACTAAAAAAAGAAACGCATCATCGTATTGTTGTCTTTCTTGTGAAAGCTGTGCTAAATGAAAGTAAATATCTGCTTGTGAGGCATTATCTTTTGCTTTTTGAAACTGTTCGAGAGCTTTTTGCAAATATTGTTTACTGCGTTTTTCCTTTTTGCTTTCCAATAGATAATTCGCATATTCACGATAAGTGATTCCTGCTGCTCGGTGTACACCGTCTTGCGCATCTACCTGGGCTTGTTTTAGCGTGTAGTTCCATAAGTTCTTGACAATTTTACTGCGTTCAATATTGTTATTGGCGTTTTCAAGAGCTAAGGAGCATATGGCAATCGCTTCGGGGTAATTGGCAATTTCATCAAAAGCCCTTCCAGCACTTATGCGATATTTATTGGCGAAAATTTTATTTGCGGTAAGCTCAGAGGCCTTTATGTAGCATTCCGCAGCAAGCTCCCATTTTCGGGAATCTTCGTAGTTAAGAGCGGCATATGCCATCCATTCTTGTTGCTGACGTTTGCTATCTGGTTGCCCCTCTATTAATTCCGCTGCGTATACATAGCAGTCAGCGGCCATGAGTTTTTCTCCCATTTTTGTATAGCAATGGGCCACTTTATCATATGCTTTTGCTGCGATCAGTGGTTTTTCTGAGTGGTCTTCACTGATTTTCATGTAGTATTTGATCGCATCTTCCCAGCTGTCATTTTCAATCTGTTGCCCTTTTTCCCACATGTCATCTGTAAAGCAAGTGGCTATTAGCAACATAAAAATGAGTAGTGTTTTGACAATGATTTTACTTTTCATTTTTTGGTTCCTCAACGGGTAACTTGGGAAGCCCCATTTGCGAAGCATAACTTTGATATATGCGTCTTGGTAATTGAATAAAACGTGGCTTTTTTTGCGGATCTATCCACTTAATAAGTTTTAAGATGTTTGCTTCCGACATTGCTGTACAGCCAGATGTGTCTGATTGTGGCGAAATCCATAAGTGAAGGAATATACAACTTCCGCTGCCTTTCGTCGTAGGATTCAAGTTGTGTTCCACAACCAGAACCCAGCGATACAGGTGATCTTTGCGTCGCATGTGTTCAAAGGAGTCCCAGTCTTTTTCTATTTTTCGCGTATCAACTATTTTGTTGTAGTACTTACTTTTTGAGTCGTCTATTCCCAAGTAATTTTCCGAAAGAGCGGTATAATTTAGCTTCGTACCTTCTGGAGGTGTTTTGGCATATCCATATAACATGTTGGTTATTTTAAATATCCCCGCTGGTGCTTTACCATCGCCTTCTTTTTTTTCGACCATGTCTTTGGAAGGTAGTGTAAATTCACCTTTGCCCCACGCCAAACCATTGCGCCCAGTGACTGTTGGCCACGATGTCTGGTGTTGCCACTGGTTGTCTTTTTTTTCTAGTAAGTACAACGTAGCTTTTGAGTCTTCCCATTTTTCGTTTACCACAACAATGACCTGTTGTGTATCTTCATTCATCTGGGAAGAGATACAACCTAGAAGTATTAGGGTTATTGTTAGTACTTTTCGCATTTTTTATCTCATTTATTTTTTAGAAATCACTTCGAGTTTTGGTACCTGCCCTTGTTCACCAGAACGCAAATAAACACTCATTGAGTTAAATGCAAACTCAACACCTGCTTTTTGTAACGCTCTCATAATAGCAAGGTTTACACGTTCGCGTATTTCTACGTATTCCGTCCACACTGTTGTATCTGTGAAATAATACAATAGGACCTCTAGAGCACTATCGCCAAATCCTGTAAAACTCACCATATAAAAATCTTGACTAACGCCTTTGGTCTTCTTAAGTACATTGCGAAGGCCTGCAAGCGCTTTTTCCATTTGGTCGGGAGTTGTTTCGTAGGTAAAACCTAGTGTTGTGGAAACACGTCGGCGTTGCATGCGGGAAAAGTTGTCAATGGTAGCGTTGGCAACGACACTATTGGGAATGCTAACTTCTGTTTTGTAGAACGTGCGTATGCGTGTACTGCGAAAACCCACGGCTTCGACAACACCTTCATGGCTGTTGACTTTGATCCAGTCCCCCACCTGAAATGGTTGGTCGCTGAATATAGTGACAGACCCAAAGAGGTTGGATAGAGTGTCTTTGGCTGCCATGGCCAAAGCTAAACCCCCGATACCCAAACCAGCAAGTAGACCGCCAATCGAGTATCCCAGACCTTGGGCGATGGTGATAAACGCAATGAGTATGATAAAAATCTTCAGTGATTTCGAAACAAGTGGTACTAGTTGATCGTCGAGTTTACTTTCGGTCGTGCTCGCGTGTTTTTTCATGTAAATCATGAGAATGTCGACAAACCGGATCAACATCCACGCGATAGAAAATGCGATCACTGTCGCAAAAAAGGCATCGATAAACATTTGAACTTTGTCAACACTGTTTGCATCGACTTTGCGCGAAATTGTCAAGACACCCGTGGCCATTTTTAAGCCAATGAAAAGAATAATGTAGCCTAAAGGACTTTTAATTTTACCAAGAACTTTGGCGTCTAAGTCTTCGCTTTTGCTATCTACCCAATTCATTAAGCGCTTGTACACAATGGAACACACAATAAAACGAACGACTACGGCAATGAAAATAATTGCCAATACCATTGCATATTGACCTAGTGTGTTTCCCCAATACTTCTGTTGTAAAATTTCCAACCATTTTTCCATGTCTACTCCTTACACAGTGCGACAGCTTCTATTTCAATGTTTACATCTTTAGGAAGTCTACTTACTTCTACACACGCACGAGCGGGCTTGCTTTCCTGTACATATTTTTCATAGATACCGTTAAACTCTACGAAATTACCTAAGTCCTTCAAAAACACATTGACCTTGACTAGGTTGGTCATTGAACTGCCACCCGCTTCGAGAACCGCTTTTAAATTCTCAAGGACAGTTGTGCATTCTTCGGCAAAAGATGCATTTTTTAACTCACCACTTTGTGGATCTAGGGCAATTTGCCCGGATAAAAACATCAATTCACCAACACGGACAGCTTGAGAGTAAGGTCCTATAGGTTTGGGAGCATTTTCTGAAAATACAATTTTTTTTTCCATAATTTCTCCGAGAAATCTAAAATTCATTTAGTGATTTTTCCGCTATATCATATGGTTTATTCTATTATTAGTAAAGTACTATTCACGTTATTTTCCATTAGATCGTATCACTACGACAACACGAATAAATTCAAGTGGATTAAGGTAAAAAAATATCATTGACAATGGACAGTCAAATGTCATATGATAACTAATAATTCTTAAATTTAATTTTGTTTCTTATAAACTTTAAATAAGAATGTTCTATCAAAAAAAGTAAATGTATTTTGATAGTATACGGGAGTAGAAAAGTCCTGGCGGGCTTCGCTGGCTTCAACCCAGTTGAAAGGTCGTTAAACATCTTTGGTGGGTTCGATTCCCATGTACTCCCGCCATCACTCCTAAATTTGAGCGGCTAAACAAAAGGTATAGATATTTTGCTATACTTTCTGGTTACTTTAAAGTACGGAAAGACCAAATAGGTGTTATATGTCATCTCAAAACACGTCAGAAAATAACGATACCCTTCCTGGCGACTCTGCCGTTTTTTATTGGCGTAAGTTAATACTGGCGGGTATTTTAGTATTATTCATCGCCACGAATATTGCCCTGGTGAAAAGATATCGCTACGAAAAAAAAATGCGTGTTGAATTAGTTGATAAATACCAAAAGATTAGGTCTTCACTCGAAGCTGCGGGCTTACAGCAAGCGGCGAATTGGCAAGCGGAATTGCAAACTTGGCCGATCATTGAAGAAGGAGCGATTTTAATACAGCAAAAAAAATATAAAGAAGCTCTAAAGAAATTTGATACAATCGCCAGCACTGGTTTTGAGCACGTACCGATTGTCTACTTTTTCCGCGGACAAGTTTTTGGCGAGCTTGGCGAACACGAACGTGCAATACGAGATCTCAGTAAATACTACGATATAATAGCTTCTTCGCACTACACTTTATATCTTCGGGCCAAAAGTTACTTGGGCCTTGGAGAAAAAAAATTGGCGATAGAAGACTTAAAACAAGCCATCCAACATGCGGGCAATTTCGCAGAAGCAGAAGCATTGTTGAAAACAATAAAATAATTCAAGAAGGCTGAATACATGCTAGATACAATCATGATAGGTATGGTCCGTTTAAATAGCCGCGACAAAATGATTGGTTATATGCGTAGTTCAAAAACTCAACCAGGTATTGAAGTGACCAGTTATTTTCGCATACCTATTCACGCTGTATTTGATAATGAAGGTTATAATACCTATAAAGAATACGTAAAAAAAGAAAATCCTGAGTTTAAGACTTGGGTGAGTAACATTGTCATTCAAACTCCTCCATCATTAAAAGAAGCACGTTATTATATCAAAGCGGGTAATGAGAAATTTCTCGAAGATCTCTATGAATTAGAAAAAAAATCGATACGTTTTCCCAAAAAACTCAAAGATTTGATCTATCAAGCTGTTCAAACATACCAAGAGGCAAAAAAAAGTACAGGTCGCAATAGTGATGTAATTGAAAATGATTACGAAGAGCATGTTAGCCGAGATCAGATTGTCGCCGCAGAAGAAGCGATTAAGTTGTATGGCATGCTGCAGAGATCGCGTTTCGATGGTGGACGCCCTGGAAAAAAAGGGGAATTTCGCATTCTTCCTTTTGTAAGAGTTAAAGGGGATAAAACGGCGCGGGAGCTGTTAGAGCATTCGACAAATCTCGTTTGTGATTTTTTACTTGAAAACCCACGTGTCAGTAAATACTCTGAGGCAGAAGGAGTAGGTCTGAAGCGCAAACTAGGCAATTTGTTTTTGGAAATACTCTACAAAGAGCAAGTTGAATTTATGCGTCATCGTCTTAAGTCGATGACCTACTATTAAAATTCCTACCGAAAATTTCTTTCTCTATACAGTTTGCAATACAAATCCAGGTATTGTGAAATCATGTTTGGCAAAGTAAACTCTTTATAAGGGGTTCTTTGACTTATCGCAAGTTGTTTTATCATTTTCTCTACGGTGTTGATATTCGCAAAATTTGTCACGCTGCCATTCTGGTAAACCTGCAATAACTCAGGTAGTGAGTCTACATCGTTTGCGAGAATAGGCACTCCATGACTCATTGCTTCCACCAAAGCCAGACCAAATCCTTCATAACGTGAAGGCATCACAAACAAATCAAATGCACCGATACAATGGGCAGCGTCTTTACGAAAACCGGGGAGACGAATTTCAATGTTGGACAACGAGGGGTATTGTTGTAATACCTCACGCTGTTGACCCTCTCCGAGAATAACAATCGCCCAAGACTCATTCTCCGGAATTTTGTTGCTAAGTGTTGGCAACAACTCAAATAACATATCATAGCCTTTTTGTGGCTCTAACCTACCAATAGAACCGATTATCTTCGTACAATGGTCGACTTTCCATAGTTTTTTTAAATGAGTTACCTGTTGTTGGGAGATTGGTGCGGGAATATCAATGCCATTGTAAATCACCGGAAGTTGTGAGGGGTGAATGCCTAACTTTTGTGAATGAAAACGTTGCACTGCATTGGACACAACCGTCATTGAGTCGCAGTGACGCAATGTGAAACGATCGCAAAGAAAATGCCATTTTTTTCCTGGGCGTTTTTCCGCAATGTGAACACTATTTACCAAAATGTACTGTTTGCGCCATGCGTTGAGACGCGTGACAATATTTGCGTGAATTAGATGCGCATGAACTATTTGCGGTTGCAAATTGCGTAGCATACTACGCAATTTGAAAATACGCCACATGCAAAATTTTGTCAAGTTTAAGCTGTAAACTTCGATGTTGAGAGAGTGAAGTTCTTCAACAATGACAGATTTCTCTGGTATTGGTAACAAAGAAATGACAGCGACATCGTGATTATTTTTTTTTAAACCACGGCTAAGTTCGAGCACGATACGTTCTGCTCCTGCAGGTCGCAATTCGGTAATAACTTGTACAATTTTCATGATGTTACTCTGATAAATTTTAGCGAGTCTATAGAACAAATGTCTTTTGAAAAGACATTTCACGAATGGCATAGTACACACCCTCGCGGCCAATCCCGCTATCTTTTACCCCACCAAAGGGAAAGTGCTCTGCGCGAAAACCGGGACCGTCGTTAACTGCAAGAGCCCCAACCTCTAATTCCGCGTACAGTTTTTTGGCGATGGCTAAATTTTGTGTAAAAACACCTGACTGTAAGCCATAGTTCGAAGCATTCACACTCTTTATTACGGTGTCTAAATTTGAAAAACGAAATAGAGGTACTACCGGTCCAAAAGTTTCTTCAGCAACAACAGGAGTGTCAGCGGTAACATTTTCGAGAATAGTTGGAAATATGATGTTGTTTTCGCGTTTGTTGCCAATAAGGGCTACAGCCCCCTGTTCTACAGATTTTTGTATTCTGGAAAAGACTTCATCAGCCGCAGCAGTATTTACCAAAGGTCCGACGAAAGTATCTTCTGCTAATGGATCGCCCACTTTTAATTTCTGAGCTTCATGTACAAGTTGTTCTTTGTATACGTCATAGATTTTGTCGTGTACATACACTCTTTTACAGGCTGTACAACGTTGTCCCGCAGTACCAAAACGTTGCTGAATGGTCGTTTGTACAGCCAGAGGAACATCTGCATCGTCCATAATAATGAGGGGATCATTCCCACCGAGTTCAAAAAGCAGTTTTTTAAATCCAGCATTTTTGGCAATCGCCTGCGCTGCGTGTGTACCGCCTGTGAAATTGATGCAGTGAATTCGTGGATCAGCAACTACTTCCCCCATGGTTTCAATGTCAGGCATACACATTTGTAGTGTATTTTCGCTCATTCCCGCTTCGTAACACAGACGAGTGATCTCTTTGGCGGAAAGATAATTTTGTGGACTTGGTTTAAAAAGTATCGTGTTGCCCGCAGCAAAAGCAGGAGCAATTTTATGCATGGCAATGTTTATGGGGAAATTAAAAGGGGTAATGGCTAAAACAGAACCTAATGGAAACCATTGAACGATACCTAAACGGTCTCGTTTGGGAGGGTAGGCATCAGAGTGTAGCGTTTCTCCCTTAATATTTTTTACCTCACTTGCGGTACACAATACAGTATTTCTTGAACGCTGTAGTTCGATGCGACTGTCACTGATTGTTTTGCCAATCTCCTTGGTAATAAGTTGTGCGAGTTTTTCGGCATTCTTCTCCAATAGGTTTCCTAAATTTTCGAGAATGGTAGCACGCTCAAAATAAGAGGTATTACACAGCTCTTTTTTGCCTGAATGAATGATTTCAATAGCTTTTTGTGTATCTTCGCGCGATGAAAATGGGAATTCGCCAAGAGAACTATTGTCAAATGGATTTTGAACAGTAAATGTTTTCATGATATAGAATTCTTTCTAGAGAAATACTTGGTAAAGTAATTTTAAGCCAGCCAGAAATAATGCACATTTGAAAGCGATAAAAAAATAAATTTGTGGAATCCACATGAGCGCGTATATTCCAATTCTAGTACCAATTAACCCGGCAAGTAATAGATATACGATAAAGCTGGCATACTCCATGTACGAAAAACCTAGGTATAAAAAGATGGGGAGTTTAGTTGTGTGAATTAACGCCTGCATGGCGGATTTGTTGGCAACGACTTGCTGTTTGGATAAATCTTTGCGTACATAGAATAGGGCTAAGAATGGTCCAATCGCTCCTACGAGAATTCCCAAAATACCGGTGATAAATCCGACAACAGTAAACCATACATCACCAATCACAAAATCAGGAATATTTTTTGGTTTGAAAATCGTATAAAAAATAAATACCGCAATAATAAAATAGGGAATTTCTTTGGGAATTTTTGGAATAAAAATCGCTGCGCAAATAGCTCCAATACAAGCACTGACAGCAAAAAATGCAAATGACTTCCAGCGCATGGCATCTAACAAAAAGAAGCATCTTAGCCAGTTCATGCACATTTGCAGAAAACCATGAATTGGTATAAGAACAAAGAGTGGTAAATACAATGTCATCACCGAAAATAATAAAACACCGCCCCCTGAACCGGTAGTTGCGGAAATAATTGAGCTAAAAAACGTCACTATTACAAGAACGCATATATCAAAGTAGTCTATTGTCAATTTGTAAGTCTTTGTAAAAGAATAAAAATGTTATCTAGGGCATGTTATCCATTAACTCTCATCCGACACGCCCTCGTAAAATGGGTGGTGACAAGAAGTGTTTATCGGCAGCTTTTTGTAGCGCTTTTTTACAACATCTACCACCACGTTAAAAAAAAGTTAAAAATATTGCAAAAAATTTTAGTATATAATTATGCATTTTTATAAAAATATTGCAAAATTTATAGTAGAATTTAAAAAAAATAAAGAAAATCTTAAATGCAAATATTCCTAAGAGTGTCATAATTGGTACTTTATAATAAAAGCCTACCCAAATAGACTATGTGACGCAAAGAATCACATACTACAACGTAGGGATGAGGTAAAATCCAAACGAATTTTATTCATCCGCCCTTATATTCAAAATCGGAGACCATAGATGTTAAAGTATGTACTGATAGTTTTATTAATTTTGATGCCTATTCTGAGTGCAGAAACGTATATCTCTGTTAATCCTATTGAGGTATCTGTTGCTCCACAAGAACAAATTCCCTATATCGTGGGTTTGGTAAAAGATGGAGAAGTTCAGCAGGTCTTGCCGTGGGATTTTAAATTTTCTGCAGAAAAAGGAAGTTTTTCGGGAAACGTATATAAAGCTCCACCTGTACCCGGGACATATTTGGTTTTTATTCGTTATAAGACCATCGAAAGCGTAGCTGTTGTAAATGTTATTGGGCGTGAACCAGTGAAGGAAATAGTCGTAGAGCCTACGGAGGTAGATATTCAAGTAGGAGAATCGGTAACTCTGACGGCAACAGCCCTAGGTAAGAGTAAGAACGCTCTTTTTTACCAAATAGCATGGATGGCAAATGGTGGAAAAATAGACTCCAATGGTAAGTTTACCGCTGAAAAAGTAGGTAGCTATAAAATTATTGCCCTTGGTCCGGATGGCTTGAAAACTAAAGTCACTGTGAATGTTCGGGAAAAAGGTAGCACACTCAGTGAAATCGTCATTTCAACGCCTAAAAAGAAAGTGTTTGTGGGAGAAAAGTTACAGTTGACCGCAGCAGGGTATGATGATCGTGGTCAAGCAATGGACACAGACTTGATTTGGCGAGGTAACGCTGGAAAAGAAAATGCACGAGGCTATGAATTTTCTGCAAATAAAGTAGGGATTTATAATGTAAGTGTGAAAGCCGCGAATAGCGATGTCGAAAAAACAGTGGCGATCGAGGTTGTTGCTGTTCCTGCGAAGTTACAAAGAATAGAATTGACGGTGAATGAGGAACCTATCTATCCAGGAATGATTGTAAGTGTGAAGAGCCTTGGTTATGATCAATATGGCAAAACGATAGACTTTCGACCGTTATGGAGAGTCGATAAGGGAAGAATCGATACACAAGGTAACTTTATGGCAAGTGAACCGGGGATTTACAAGATAGAAGCGAAGGATGTGGGTAGCAATATAAGACAGGCACTACAAGTCGTCGTTGTTGCAAAACCCAATATCGTTGCTACTCCTGAAAAGAGAGAGATCCCTGATGAAATAATTGTTGCCGAGGGTAACTCTGATGATAGCGATGCCGACGCAGAGGAATTTGCCGACGCAGGTAGTGTCGAAGAATCTACCGATGCAGGCAACGCAGAAGAGTATGCTGATACGGGCGATGCGGAAGAGTATGCCGATGCAGGCGATGCTGAAGAATTTGTTGATGCGGGTAGTGCCGAAGAATCTACGGATGACGGAAACGCAGAATCTACCGATGCGGGTAGTGCAGAAGAGTATGCCGATGCAGGCGATGCAGAAGAATATGCCGATGTAGGCGATGCAGAAGAATCTACCGATGTAGGCAGCACAGAAGAATCTACCGATGCAGGTAATGCAGAAGAATATACCGATGCAGGCAACGCAGAAGAATTTGTTGGAGAATCTACAACTAGAGACAACCCCGACGAATTGGTGGAAAATAATTTAGGTGCGACCACAGAGGATAATGTCGATGGGGCTACATCTGCGAAGGAAGAACAAAATGGCGATGATAAGCCAAATAATAATGTGGTCGATGGAAATAGCAATGACATTATAGATGTTCCTGCGGGATTAAAGATTACCAGTGAAAATATATCATTACAACCAGGAGAACAGTATCAGTTTTCCGTCGAGGGGGCTCGTGAGGTAAGGTGGGAAGCCACGGGTGGTACAATTGATCGTAATGGTTTATACACCGCAGGGAGTGCAATAGGTGATTTTGTGGTTGTCGCAACAGATGGTGACCAACACGCTAAAGTGCGCGTGAACGTTTTTCGTGGTTTACAAGAGGTAACAGAGATCTCTAACTTGGAAGTTCTTCCAAAAAATATTACCTTACAACCAGGCGAAAGTGCACAGTTTTCCGCAAACGCGTACGATGGTAACAATAACAAAATTGCGGTAGATATTGAGTGGGTGGCAACAGGCGGAACTATTGATCGTACTGGACTATATACGGCAAACAATACGATGGGAAATTATAGTGTAAAGGCCGTTTATAAAAAACAAGGCCTAGAGGTTTCTTCACGGGTAATTATCGCGGCTAACAACGAGTACACCCTGCAAGTTTCTCCCGTAGAACCACGTGTAAAACCGGGTGAAAAAGTGAGTTTCCAAGTTACATTGCGTAAGAGCAATAAAGAAATATGGTCGTGGCCGTGGGAATATACTTTTGTCGCCAGTGAAGGAGAAATGAACGATACCGTGTACACTGCGCCACAAAAGCCGGGAGCCTATAATATCGAAATTCGCCATCCCAAAGCAGTGACCAATGTTGTGGTTATTGTTGCTACGGGTGAGCAAAATTCGCGCATCAAAGAAATTCAAGTCAATCGCGAAAGTTTAACCCTGCAAGCCTATAGTAAATATACCTTTGTGGCAAATGCCATTGCCGAAGATGGTAGCGTTCAGCAAATTTCGCTGTTGTGGCGAACCGATGGTGGCCGTGTAGATGCCAATGGAACATTTACTGCCGGAGGAAAGCCTGGTAACTACACCATCGAAGTTTCCGAACCAACTTCTGGCGTAACAAAAACAATCAATGTTACGATTATCGAAAAGAAATCTGATATATATCGAATCGAGTCTGACCCTCAGGAAATTGTTTTACCTATAGGTACGACGCAAAAGATTAATTTTAAGTTATTCCGCGGTTCTTTTGAAGAGTTCTCTTGGCCTTGGGAGTATAAGTCTACGGTTTCGGGAGGAACTTTTGAAAATAGTATTTACACTGCGCCGCAAGAAGTAGGTGAATACGAGTTAAAAGTGGAGCACAAAAAAGCAAAAGCTAAGTTTAAAATAACTGTAACACAACCCCAAATCCAATCTTTTACGATAAAGAGCGACAAAACGTCTGTAAAAGAGGGAACCAAAGTCAAATTCATCGCACAAGTTGCTGATGAAAAAGGTAGTCGAACATTTCCTCTTGAGTGGAGTTGTTCTGGCGGAAAAATAAAACAAAACGGTTGGTATCTAGCTAGCGAATCTGGAGTACAAACCATTACGGCAAAAATCGTGGGCACTGATATTTCTGCGCAGGCAACGCTTAAGGTGATTGGACGCATGAAAATGTTCATTGAACCTCGCAAACTCACTGTGCCGGTGGGGGAGAAACTTCGCCTAAAAATTACCATGTATAAAGGTAAAGAGAAATTGTGGGCATGGCCTTGGGAGTTTAAATGTATTGCCGAAAAAGGTTCTTTTCATGAAACGCTGTACACAGCACCCGATGAGCCCGGTACATACCGAGTTAAGATTCGCTATAAAAAATGGGTCAAGCGAACCAAAATAGTGGTTTATACACCAAATTATAATCGCAGTCGCATAGTGATCACTCCACAAAATATTACGTTGGAACCTTTACAGAAGTACCGCTTCTCTGCTGAAGTTTATGATGCAAAAAATAACAAACTATCTGCAAATGTTCAGTGGCGTGCCCAAGGTGGTGTTATGGAAGGCGATGGAACCTATACTGCGGGGGCCATCAATGGTGAATACACTATTGTCGCTGTGGATCGCGAACGTAGCCTAGAGACACAGGCAAAAGTTTCGATTGTCGAACCGATAGAGAGAGTTGTCATTGTTCCAGGCAACAAAGAGATGCGCCCTGGAGAAACATTTAAGTTCTCTGCGATGGGAATTCGCCGCAACGCCGAAGAAACGCCTGTTGACGTAAAATGGACTGCTACCGGAGGAAAAATTACTCCGCAAGGTGTTTTTACCGCTGGACAAAAAGACGGTGGTTATTTTACTGTAACCGCAAATACAAAGAATGGTCTGAGTAGCACCGCGAAAATACGTATAGTAAGTAGCAACAGCGTGCGCTTAAAAATAATTCCGGAAAGTGCGACCCTGGCCCCAGGAGAAAGTATTAAATTTGAAGCAGTGGGAATTGATAGTAGTGAAAATCAAGTGAATGTTACCCCCAAATGGTTTGCCATCGGTGGAACGATTAGTAAAGATGGAGTATACTATGCGGGAAATAAAGTCGGTCGTTATTATGTCACGGTGATTGATACCGAAAGTCATTTGTTCGCCAAAGCATCTATTCTTATAGAGGGTAAACAACAAAACGATAGTGGTTATTCGCTGCGTATCTCGACGAGTAGTACAACGGTAAGGCCAGGTGAAAATGTTGTCATTAAACCCGCTTTGTTGAAGAATGGCAAAGTGGAATGGACATGGCCATGGGAATTCAAGTACAGGTCCTCAGGAGGTGTACTTGTCGGTGAGTACGGCAATATTTGGATTGCACCGAAGCGTCCAGGTTCTTATGCGGTTACGATTGCGCATCGCAAGGCCACACGGGAAATCGTTCTTGAAGTGCAAGGTGGTTATCAGGAGCGTATTGAGTATATTGACATTTCACCGAAAAAGATTACTTTGCAACCCAATGAACTGTACAAATTCTCTGCAGCAGCTTTCTTACAAAATGGAGCAAAGTATCCCGTAAGAATTTCGTGGTCGGCCACTGGCGGAAGAATTGACCAAAGTGGAACATTTCAAGCTGGCGCGGCACCGGGGAATTACAATGTTATTGCTCGATATCGCAATGTGGAAGCGGTTGCTGAGGTGATTATTGGTCGTCAGGACACCACATTCAGTCTAGGACTTGATTGGGGTAAATCCTTACGTAGTGGTCGTGTATCGCGTCGACAAACGCGTAAGTTTATTTACGGTAACGTTTTTACAAAAAGCTCTACAGAGTTGGCCCAATTTAGACGAGGCTTTATTAAAGGTTATGGGGCAGCGGGTCTATATCTTTTCCAGGAATTACTATGTCATACCGCCAGTGATTTTGGAAAAATTTACGGACACAATTTATATTGGGGAAATGTAACAAAAAATCAGTTGGCAAATTTTATTCGTCAATTTGTTTTGCGTTTGCCCGAAAGCTGTCATCATTCTTTTAAACAAGGTTTTGTCAGTGGTTACAAGCACTACAAAGGTGGTAATATTTACGAACAAATTTACCGCTGGGCGAAATATCGTCGGTAGTCGTGTTTGTAAAAACGTGACCGTAAAAAATCCATGTCATTCCCGCATAAGCGGGAAACTAGCAATACAAAGTTGACTTATAAACGCTGGATCCCTGCTTTTGCAGGGATGACACCATAAGGGGTTATATCTTAACTTGACATGTATAGCGGTCACGTTTTTTTTGTAATTTTTTTATAGACGTCGTACTCGTTGACATTCGTAAAACTTTGTGGATTGACAATCGGTATGCGTTGAATGGGGAGTTGGTTTAGGATTCTGTTTAAACCATATTTTCCTGAAAGAAATTGAGCGCGCAAAGCTTCTAAAGCGGAAATTTCCCAAATGGAACATAGTGGTTCTAATCTTTGATCGCTGTGTGTATATACAGTCGCTGCTTTGGTGGAATTGCGATTTTTATAGAGATGCTGTAGTGTGTTCTCGTTGAAAAATGGCAAATCACATGCTAAGACGAGAAGCGGACTTTTTGTATATTCGTATACAGATAGAAGACCTGAAATAGGACCACAGTTTTCATACAAATCTATTACTGTGGAGTAATCGCTATAGAGTTTTTTTTGGTCTTCGCGGCATGATATAACAACATCCGAACATACAGTTTGTAAAAGATGATAACAATGTATTGTCTGTGGATGGGAGTGGTAGATGAGTTGTCCTTTGTCACGGCCCATGCGCGTGCTTTTCCCGCCGTTTAAAACTACTCCATGCATGTTGCGATTCTCGATAATATAATTACAGGACGCTTAGAATAGCGTCCTGTAGTTATGCTAAATTAGGGAATTTCCCTAATATCAAAATTGATTATTAAAATATTTGATGCATGATTATGTAAGAGTATTTACTTGGCTCCAAATACTTTTGCGTAGCGGTAGTAAATTTCTAATGATAAAACATTGATCGCTGTGGAGTATACACGTCCCCCTGCTTTTCCCCATGGATCAACGGAATCCCAAGAACCATTTACACATTGTGAGGTTTTTTGGTTTTCCACCAACGCTTTTTTCATTTTATCATTCCATGTTTGCCAAAAGTCACCACCCATCTGGTACATCGCTAAAGTACCATAGTACCAATAGTAAAAGTCGACCAAACTTTGGCCTTGGGCATCTTGTTCCCAAGCTGGTAGGGAGTTAGATAGTAGAGCACCACCTCCGTGTAAGCGCGCATCGGTTCTTTCTGTTCCCGAAAAAACACGTGATGTCATCGCCGCTGCCGTCATTGCTTCACTTCTTGAAAATCCCTCTACACCTTGTAGACGCGATCCGGTATCTCCTTTTTGGATATAACCAGTTCTGTAGTAGTGTTCGTCTGTTACTTCGTCTACCCATACTAGAGCAGATGTAAAGCTACTATCCGGCACCTCTAATTCAGCAACTTTAGCTGATTTTAGAGCCATGACCGCCCATCCAGTTACAGAGGTATCGTTATCTCCGCATTGGTAAGAGTAGCGCCATGCTTTACCTGGATTTTGTGATTTAACTAAGTAGTCTATACCCTTTTGTGCAGAAGAGCGCAGTAGTGGATTGTAGTTTGACAACGCATAAGCCTCTGCCATTGCAAGAGCAGCAATGGAGTGATTATACATATAGTGACCTTGTTTTTTACCAAAACAACCTTCTTCGTCTTGGATACTTTTCAGATATTTTTGCGCTTTGCGTACCACATCTTTAAATTCACCGGTGGTTGCGGTATTTCCTGCACCGAGAAAACAAAGTAGTGCCAAACCTGTTACACCAGGATCAACCCATTGATAACCTGCACCGTCACACTCTCCAGGGTTTTTGGGATCGGAGCCGCACTTGGAGATAAAACCATCTGCATCCCAACCACCATCATCTGCTTGGTGGCGTTTGAGCCATTCAAGTCCTGCTTTTACAGCACTTTCGGTAGCCGCACTTCCCCCACCTTCTTTGACGAGGTCTGCCTTACCGCCAAAACGAGTTCCGAATTTTCCACCAGCACCTCCACCAGCACCAATAAAGCTACTGTCAAAGTTAGCCTTTAGCGGACTGTTTGCTGCTGCCTCTTCATTACCCTTCATTGTGAAGTTTTCCTCGTTGTCGTTGCTTTCGTTGTGATCGGAAACTTTCGCTTCTTTTACGACAGGGTCTTCAACTGTGGGTTCATTTTCTTTTACCGGCTTTGTTTTCTTAAAAACATCGCGTTTTGGTTCAGGTTTAACTTCTTCTTTTTTGACTTCTTGTATTTCAGCAATGTATTCATATTCTGGTTTTTCAGGGGCTTTTTCGAATACAATAAGGGTTGCAATAAAAGCTGCGATTGTGTGGACAACTAAAGAGATCATCCACCAAGGTGTTTTTTGTAGTTGCTCTTGCCAAAAATCATTAAAATCTTCATCGACATAATCATCGGCATAGCCATCATCAACATAATCATCTTCAAGATATTCGGACATATTATGGCCTTTCAACAAATCAATTTTTATTTTGTGAGTTGCAAGATTTTGAGAATATTTAGCTTACCATTATTTGTAAAAAATCTCAAATGCATAAATTTTGTATTGCAAAAATAATACGAACTTATCGCTCACAAGTTCATAAAAAAATTTATGATAACATAAATTTTTGTTATAATTTGTGATATAACGCGATATTTTATTGAGGAATTTTTACTATGTCAGAACCAGAGTTGTTCCTACAAACAGCTATTTTACTGAATTTCATCTCCCCACAGCAAGCGCGAAGATACTTCATTGAGTTCCAACAACAACCGCAAAAAAATTTTTTTTTGTGGTTGGAAATAAACGGCTACCTCATGAATGAGCAAATTATTAAGATACAACAATATTTGCAAAAACAACAAACTCAAATGACTTCCGAAACCAATCAAATCTCTGAATCTTTTTTTGTTGCCAACAAAAATGAAAATTGTTTTGCAGAAACTCTAGATGTTGATACCCC
This sequence comes from Candidatus Uabimicrobium amorphum, assembly GCF_009002475.1. Taxonomy (GTDB): domain Bacteria; phylum Planctomycetota; class Uabimicrobiia; order Uabimicrobiales; family Uabimicrobiaceae; genus Uabimicrobium; species Uabimicrobium amorphum. The sequence continues at coordinate 3,342,152 of NZ_AP019860.1, read as the reverse complement.
GTCGTCAAGTCTTGGGGCGGGAACGCAGTTTAACCACTACATCATACAAAAAGAATTGGGCAAAGGTGGCATGGGGGAAGTTTACCAAGCTCTAGATCGTCGTTTACAGCGAGTGGTGGCGATTAAAATTATACGTGCCGACGTTCGGTTAACCACACCACAAATAGAGCAATTTTTAGCAGAAGCACGTGCCATTGCACAAATTGATCACCCTGCTATCGTTAAGATTTTTGAAATTGGTAACACACCGCAACACTATATCGCAATGGAGTACATTCCTGGAAGACAGTTAAAAGAGGCCATCAAAAGTGAAGAATGGAGTCCGAAGAAGATAGCGGCTTTTATTCAACAATGTGCATTGGCGTTAGATTTTGTCCACAATAAAAATATCATTCATCGCGATTTAAAGCCAAGTAATATTATGCTGACTCAGGCGGAAAACCCTAAGATAACAGACTTTGGGTTAGCAAAAGAGTTGAGTCGCAAAAAAGAGGGGAGTTCTGGTTTTGTAGGAACTCCAGCATACGCTTCTCCTGAACAAGTACGTGGTGCTCAAAATATATCATACGCAACCGATATTTATTCGTTAGGGGCAGTTTTATATGAGTTATTGACGCATCGGCCGCCCTACCAAGGTGAAACCTTTAATATCTTTTTTCAAATTCTTAACTACGATATTATTGCACCGCGGAGTTTGAACCCCGATATTCCAAAAGAATTGGAAGCTATATGCCTTAAGGCAATGCACAAGGCACGAAGGAATCGCTATGATAACATGCGTGCATTTGCTCGCGATTTACGAAATTACATCGAAAATAAACCGGTGGCCGCGAAACCACCTAGCTATTTGGGGAAATGTGCCAAGCTTTTACGGCGCAATAAACTGATTTCGTCTCTTGTTATTTCCACTTTTTTGGCGTCTATCGGCACAATTATTTATTTGCTACAGGCCATGGAATTGCAACAAAGTGTTTCTGTATTGCGTGCAAAGGAACGACAATTGGCCGAAGACATTGCAAAACATGAAAAATCTATTGGGCAACAACAGCAACGGCTAAAGCAGCAACAACGACAACTACAAGAACAAGAACAGCGGTCGCAACAGCAAGAAAAAAGACTACAGCAGCAAGCAAAAAAGTTTTACCGCCAAGAGATCACACAAATTAATCGTCAGATGGAAATCTCAGGGAATAGTGACGATATAGAGGAACGTCTAGAGTTTATTCGCAAGCCGCGTCATCTCGAATGGCGATGGCTGAAAAAAAAGAGCGATACATCGCTACATTCCTTCTTTTTTCGAGAACAAGCGCATCATAGTTTTTTGGGGCCGCATGGCACGATAAACACCTTTTACTCCTACCATGCTCATACTTGGAAACCAACCACGACTCTCCAAACAAAGAGTGATTTTAAAAAGATTGTGTATAAAGAACGAGTTTTGACGAATGTGTTGCGAAGTCCAAACCGGCAGGTTTGCATATATCTCTATACAAGGGGAATCATTGCCCTGGAAAATTTGCAAACAAAAAAACGCACTTACATTCAAGTTGTTGATAGCGGTTTTTCTTCGGTGGTCGGCGTTTCTTTTCATGCGAACAGTAAGACCGCTGTTGTTTGGGGAAGAGGTTATATCTACCTTGTTGATTGTGTAAATCACCGCTTAAAAACAACCATTGATTTGACCACGTTGGGGAATAATACGAACTACTCTTGTGAGCTTGTTGGAGATGAATTGCTGTTTTGTTGGTATGCAGAAGTATATAAGGTGTACTTACCTAAGGTAAAAAAGACCGAGTTTTTGCTCACGGAAGGTGTTCGCAGAGGTTTTGTTTCACGTATTGACTTCACAACCTTGCAACCCATCATTCGTTTAAAATGTACACGTGATTTTTGGATTCTCGCCAATGCAAATACTATTTACTTTTACAATGTCAAGAGCCGAAAAACCACTCCTTTTCGTACCGGAAAAAAAGGACGCGAATACGAGAAGATGACGATGTCACATAACAAAAAATATTTGGTATCGTGGGGGGAAAAAAACATTGATTTGTGGTCTATCAAAAAAAAGCAAATGGTTCATTCGTTTGTGGGGCATGCTTACAAAGTGAACGCCTGTAATTTTTCTTTTGATGATAAAATATTGTTCTCTCACGGGGCAAAAGGTGTTGTCAAAATGTGGGACGTTGCGCGGCGCGATTCGATCAACTACCGCAATACAAATCTTTTTCAAACGATGGTGATAAACAATTTAGTGATTAACGTTGGGTCTCGCAAAGTTACTATTTGGGATTTGCCTCAGCAGAAGTTATTGGCACACCACTTTTCGATTCACGAATTTTACTCTGTTGATGCTATAGAAACAGCACCAGGGCGTTATACTATTGTCGTTGGACATAGTAGGAATAGCGGTTTATCTATCTTTACTTGGAATGGTAAAGAGTTGAAGTTGCAAAAATTTTATCCCGACTTACACAACAAACTAGGACGGAAACAACCTGATGATCTCAATCATCATCGCGTACGGCACTGCTACTTCGTTGATTACGAAGGCCAAAAATTGCTCGCCACTACCTATTTAGATAGCATTTTTATTTGGGGAAAAAATCTGTGGCGCGACGATAAACCACAAGCGCGGCAAATATTTAAGTGCAGTCGACACTTTATTCGTGCGGTGCTTTATGATAAAACAAAAGAATCCTTTGTCATTGTCGATGCGTCAAACGTACATTTGTGGAAACCTTTTACCCAAATAAAACAGACCATTTCAAAATTACCAAAAACCGCAAATATTATTTCCGCTTTGACGGCAGCGACGTGGTTGGACCGAGAACGAATCATTGCCGGTAATTCAAATGGCAAACTATTTATGATTAACTTGGAAAAACGCAAGTTAGAAAAGATATTTCGCGGACACTACGACATTGTAAAATGCTGTGCGGTTAACAAACAAAAAACGCGATTGATATCGAGCGATATGAAAGGAAATGCTTACATTTGGGATTTGAGCGCAAATGAACGAGAAATCACACCGTTGTTAAAATTACGTTTTTACTCTCCTTTAAATAGTAGTGCGCATCAGTCTATAGGTCACATTTCGTTTGTCGAAAATCAAAAAAATAATATTGCCGCTTACATTCTGTTGACAAGTCGCGAAGCGACATATATTTTGCACGCGCCATATCCGGTCGCTAAAAAGCAAAAAAAATAAAAAATTTTAATTGTACATTTTCTTTATTAGTCGTTAGAATTTAGCGATTGTTATAAACATTTTCATTTGTAGAGTTGAGAATAAACCATGGCAATACACAATTTTCAATGCAATAAATGCGGTGCCGTCATGAGAATGGCTGTTAGACCAAACAACGCCCTCATTCACGTTACTTGTATGCGTTGTCAAGTAGTTATTTTCAATAACCAACCCAGTACCAAAACGCCAGCCAACCCAGCACCTCCAGGCATGATGCCCGGGGCTCTTTCAGGCGCGCAACTTGGCCAATCTTTTGGGGATATAAAAGTACCACCGCCAATTCCTCCAGGACAGCCCCATGCCCAGCCACAAGTTCCCGCGCAACCAGTGCAGCCGCAAGCGAAGCGTATCCGTATTAAAGACCAATATACGATAAAGAAGCAGTTGGGTGAAGGTACCATGGGACGTGTATTTCTCGCTCACGACGACAAAAATAATGAAGATGTGGCAGTAAAAATATTAGTAAATACCAATGAAAAACTACGTAAATATTTTCAGCGAGAAGCACTCGTTTTAAATGATTTGCAGCATCCTAACATCATTGGTTTTAAAGACTGCGGTAATCACAATGGACGTTTGTTTATTGTTATGGAATACATTGAAGGACAAACTCTACTAGACCGGTTAAAAATGGGCCCTATTTTACCGCGACATGCCGCCCATTTGATGACATATGTTCTCAGTGCTTTACACTATGCCTACCAGCATAACATCGTACACCGCGATATAAAACCAGCCAACATATTTATTACAAAAAATAGAGAAATCAAAGTGATTGACCTTGGTTTGGGAAAAGTCATCACGGAATCAGTCGACTTGACAAAAACAGGGCAGATTATGGGGACATGTTTCTATATGCCTTTAGAACAGATACAAAGATCGAAAGCCGCCGATCATCCCGCAGATATTTATGCAGTAGGGGCGACATTGTATCACATATTGGTAGGAATTGCTCCATTTGAAGAGTGCGGAAGAACTTTAGACAAACTTTTTTATGCAAAGTTAAAAAACAACTATATTCGTTTAAAAGAGCGCAATAAAGATCTGCCTGATGAAATCATAAAGATTGTAGAAAAAGCAATGGAGCATAAACCTGAAGATCGTTATAAAACAGCAGAAGAAATGCGCACCGAGTTACAAAACTTCCTACAAAACCACCCAAAATAAAGCGAGAATCCAGTATTGCACTGAATTCTCGTTTAAACTAATCTTTAAAAGCCACAAATCGCGCCCAGCATGAGGCAAGTTCCATACCTTTTTGAATAAAACATGCAATGAAATAACGACCACTTTGCATCTCGGCAATTTGGTTACCGATATTTTCCGCATGTATGATCCCTTTGGGGAATAAGTTCAAATGCATATCCTGGTAGTATTGATCTAAAGGATAGACCTCATCCCATTCTTTGCCATATGTTTCTTTTATCTTACTATTTGCCTCTTCAAATGTTTTTGGGTGCCATAGACGCTGAATCGTGTTCATGGGGTGTTCCATTGCCACACAGTCTACAGCCAACCAATTAATTTCTTTGTCTATGCACCACTGGGCAAAATCAGGAGATGGTCCTGGGTGGCGTATCATATAACGAAATTCACTGGAGTCAGGGCTGTTCCATCCATATTTGTGATAACCTGTTTTGATAACGAGTATATCTCCTTTTTGTACATCAACTACTTTTTCGATCATTTCAGGAGTGTATACACTTGTATCACTTACAAATTCAGATATGTCGGCGACGGCTCCTGGGCCAAACCATTTTTCAAATGGAGTTTCACCTATGGTCTTTCCGGCGGCATGAAAGTGTTTTTCACCGTCCATATGTGTTGCTAAATGGAAACTAGCTTTGCAGTGCGCGTTGTTGCGACCAAGACCGAAGTATTGTCCACCGACGCGTTTGTGATAACGTACGCTCAGTGGCTCATAGTTTGCCCACTGTGGGGTTTGTACACTGAAAGGCAATGTCAAATCGAGCATCGTCATATCATGCATCGCGGTAAAAAAGTCTTGTTCGCTCATGTCTTGTGGTGCTTGTAGTGCGACAGCTCTACACCACGCCGATTCAACCTCCATAAACGGAATAGGTTGTATCATCACCCATGCACGTTTATTGTTGAGTTCGTTGAGTTGTCCACCGAGTGATTCGGCAAATAACAAACCTGCTTTGGGAATCGTGGTGTGTGTGTGTTCATAATATTCGTCGGGAGGGAAGCACTCATCCCATGTTTTGTTGTGCGTTTCTTTTAACTTTGCTTCTGCTTTTTCAAATTCACGTGCATGCATGTAACGCAAATTCGTATTCATGGGGTGTTCAACACTACCACAGTCCACCGCAATCATTTTTAACTTCATGTCAAGAGCCCACTGGAAGAATTCCGGGGAAGGACCAGGGTGTCTTAGGTAATAACCAAACTCCTTGTTTTCAATTCCCCCCTGAGCTTGTTCGTTTTTGACATCTGGTTGATCATATCCATATTTATGGTAACCAGTGTTTATAATAAGAATATCTCCCGGTTTTACTTCCGCTCGTTCGGTGATCATTTCTGGTGTATACAGACTGTAATCAGATACAGCATCAGATATATCAACGACAACACCTTCTCCACATACATCACTGAGAGGAATATCTGCAATTGCTCTGCAACCTGAGTGAAATGCGCGCGGGCCAACAAGATGTGTTCCGGTGTTATTTGACCATTCGATTAATTGACCATTCGCACCTTGTCCACCACCAAAAGAACCAGTTAATCTTTTGAAAAAGTGCACTTGAAGAGGCATTTCTCCCGGCCATGGAGGAGTAAAAATACTAAGCGACTGCGTTAAATCAAACCACTTTGCATCGCTAAGTATACGCAGGGATTTTTGTTCATTCATCCATGTTTTCCTTACTGAAATTTGTATATTAAAGCTACAAGATAAATATTTTCGGATCTTTTGTCAAATATCGAATAGTAAAAATGAAATTTGACGCGCTTAAAACAGTTACTTTCTATTGAAAGTAGTTAAAATAACCCCAAATTTGTTAGAGCAATAAATTTGTTAAAAATAAAAAAATATGATCTTGATATTTTTAGTCATAAAATCTACAATGAGAATGGTATAAGGTATTTTAAAATATATTGAAAGGGGTATTGGTATGAAATATTTGGTTATTTTTCTTCTCATCCCTACATTAGCTTTAAGTAGCTTGTGGGCAGATGATGGCGACTCCGTCGTTCAAGACCGTCCTGAAAATTTCATGGACAGTCCTGTAAAAAACAGTGAACTTCCTCCCGTCTTCGGTATTGAGTTCCACCATGATTTGTTAGAAGTTTTTCGTACAGATTATCGTTGGGGAATCAACAACTATTTAGAAAACTCTAACGACGATTTAGGCGTTGGCCATGTTCTTGAATATTTGGCAGACCTACAAGAACACCAACACCATGGAGATGGTGCAGATATCAAGCGTTCTGGTTATAGAGATCTTGGAATCGTAGAAGGGGATGTTGAAGTTTTCACTTCCGCGATCAGCAATTTTATTTCTGATTTTAATTCTAGTACCGAAGTATTCAATTCGGTAATCATGCAAGGTGAAAGTACCTTCTTTAACGCTTTGGGTCAAGAGACCACAAATACTGATCCTGCATCTGTGTACGAAGATTATGAAGGTGACAGTTCTGACACAGTATCTGTCTACGCTGGGCGTAATACAGGAGCTGCTCCTACAGGATATGGTCCTAACGGAAGATATCGCGAAGGTGACAATGGTGATTACACAAACGAAGTGCTTCTTATGACCATTACCACACCTGAAGGTGTATTCGAAGTAAACGCTTTTGGTGTATACACTCCTATCGTTCTTGATATGGATGGAGACAAGCGTCTTCAAGCTTCTGGTGGTAAGTGGCTGCCTCATAGTTCTATCGAAAAAGACACACGTCGCGCATTCGACATCAATGGCGATGGTTTTGCTGAAGTCATCGAATGGGTAGGCCCAAATGATGGTCTTCTAGTACAATATGATGGTGGAGAAATCAATGGTAATCATCTTTTTGGTGATGCAGGTGGTTTCAAGCACGGTTTTGAAAAACTTTCTCTACTTGATAAAAACAACGATGGCGTTCTTACTGGTGCAGAGCTAGAAACACTAAGCGTATGGCAAGATAAGAACGGCAACGCAAAAGCAGACAGCGGTGAAGTTCAAACTGTCGAAGAACTAAATATCACTTCTATCGGCGTAAAACATCGTATGTTTACAGCTTCTTTTACCCAAAATGGCGAAAGCAAAATGCTATGGGATTGGCATCCATCTACACACATAGTAAAGAAGATTAAGTAATCACACGTAAATCTACAAAAAAGGCCACGGCAATTGCTGTGGCCTTTTTTTTGTCTTTGCAATTCTTTGTAAACACTCTCAATCACGTCACCTATGAAAATATCTAAAATATGCTCTTGCTATTCTCTGTAATAAAAATTAAACTATTATAGTCAAATTTTTATATATAAAAATAAAAGTGAAAGGGGTATAGCATGAAATATTTTATTATCTTTCTACTCATCCCTACATTAGCTTTAAGTAGCTTGTGGGCCGATGATGGCGACTCTGTCGTCCAAGATCGTCCTGAAAACTTTATGGACAGTCCTGTAAAAAGCAGTGAGCTTCCTCCCGTTTTCGGTATTGAATTCCACGACGACTTAATGCGTATGTTCCGTACATCGGAAGAATGGTGGGTAAATAACAACTACCTAGAGAATTCTCATGACGAGTTAGGTATTGGTCATGTTCTTGAATACTTGGCTGATTTAGATGAACACCAGCACCATGGAAATGGTACAGCTATCAGAGGATCTGGATTTCGCGATTTCGGTATCGTTGAAGGTGACGCTGCGGCTTTTACTAACGCGATTAGTAATTTTATTTCCCAATTCAATAGTAGTTCAGAAGTATTTAACTCTGTAATCATGCAGGGCGAGAGTACTTTCTTCAATGCCTTGGGACAGGAAACAACAAATACTGATCCTGGAGCTGTGTACGATGATTATGAAGGCGAAAATACAGATACAATCGCTGTTTTTGCAGGTCGAAACACTGCTGCCGCTCAAGGTTACAGCACAAATGAAGAACTACTAATGACCATTACCACACCTGAAGGTGTATTTGAAGTAAATGCTTTTGGTGTATCCACACCTATCGTTCTCGATATGGATGGCGATAAGCGTCTTCAAGCATCGGCTGGCCAATGGTTGCCTCATAAATCTATTGAAAAAGATACTCGTAGAGCGTTTGATATCAATGGTGACGGTTTTCCTGAAGTGATTGAATGGGTAGGTCCAAATGATGGTCTTCTCGTACAATACGATGGTGGAGAAATCAATGGTAATCATCTTTTTGGTGATGCCGGTGGTTTTAAGCATGGATTCGAAAAACTTTCTCTACTTGATAAAAACAACGATGGCGTTCTTACTGGCGCAGAGCTAGAAACACTAAGCGTATGGCAAGATAAGAACAGCAACGCGAAAGTAGATAGTGGCGAAGTTCAAACTCTAGAAGAGTTAAACATCACATCTATTGGTGTAAAACATCGTATGTTTACAGCTTCTTTTACCCAAAATGGCGAAAGCAAAATGTTGTGGGATTGGCATCCAGCAACTCATACGGTAAAGAAGATTAAGTAATCATAAATAAATGAGTAAAGAGCCGCAGCGAATCGCTGCGGTTTTTTTTTTGGTCTTGCTATTATTCTCTGTAGAAACTAAAATAAATATAGTTAAAATTTTTATATATGAAAATATTGGGAAAGGGGCAAGGCATGAAATATTTTATTATTTTTCTACTCATCCCTACATTAGCTTTAAGCAGTTTGTGGGCCGATGATGGCGACTCTGTCGCCGCAAATAGTCCTGAAAACTTTATGGATAGCCCTGTCGAAAACAGTGAGCTTCCTCCGGTTTTTGGTATTGAGTTTCACGATGATTTAGTACGCATTTTTCGCGATCCACGCAATGGTTTTCGCTACTTAGAAGATGGTGTTGACGATCTTGGTATCGGTCATGTACTTAACTATCTCGCTGGTTTAGAAGAGCACTTTCATCATGGAAATGCCGATGAAATTAAAGGTCGAGAACTTGGTGGCGGACGTTTTAATTTTAATAACACCCACCACAGTGAAGTAGGGATTGTGGAAGGTGACGCGCTAGCATTTACAAACGCTCTTGGTAACTTTATTTCTGACTTTAATGCGAGTACAGAAGTATTCAACTCTATCATCATGCAAGGTGAAAGTGCATTCTTCAATGCACTGGGGCAAGAAACTACAAATACTGATCCTGAAGACGTTTATGATGGTGAAGAATCTGCACAAACAGTAACTGTATACGCTGGTAGAAATACTGCAGCAGTTCCTAGTAGTTCTCAGTATTACCAGAATGGTCAATATTCTAGTGACAATGGCGATTACACAAATGAAATGCTTCTAGCTACCATCACTACTCCTAATGGTGTATTTGAGCTAAATGCATTTGGTGTGGCAACTCCTATCGTTCTTGATATGGATGGCGACAAACGTTTAGAAGCTTCTGGTGGTAAGTGGTTACCTCATAGTTCTATTGAAAAAGACACACGTCGTGCATTCGACATCAACGGCGATGGTTTTCCTGAAGTAATTGAATGGGTAGGCCCAAATGATGGCCTTCTTGTACAATACGATGGCGGACAAATCAATGGTAATCACCTTTTTGGGGATGCCGGTGGTTTCAAGCACGGATTTGAAAAACTTTCTCTACTTGATGAGAACAACGACAACGTTTTGAACGGTGCTGAGTTAGAAACATTAAGCGTATGGCAAGATAAAAACAGCAACGCGAAAGTTGACAATGGCGAAGTAAAATCTCTACAAGAGTTAAACATTACATCTATCAATGTAAAACACCGCCTGTTCACCTCTTCTTTTACCCAAAATGGCGAAAGCAAAATGTTGTGGGATTGGCATCCAGCAACTCATATGGTAAAAAAGATTAAATAATTTTTTCATCATCAAAAAAAACCGTAGATATTGCTACGGTTTTTTTTTTGCCTTTAGGATGTAATAATATGTTATCTAAAAAAATTTGCTTCATATTTGTAGTTCTCTTTTGTGTACAAACTCTTTTTGCCGATAAGTGGTTTATTTCTCGGAAAGATTTAGAAAGCCAAGGTATTAATTACCAAACGTTGTTCAATGCGATCTTATCGGAAAAACATCAATTTGTACTTGCGTATAGCACCCTAAGTAAAGAAGACAAAGCGCAGGGGAATGTCTATGCTCTTCATAAATTGTCGTTAGAAAAGGACGGAAAGATTACGGTTCAATCCGTGAAATTACCTGTTTTCTTTTTTGGTGGAATTGCCTTAACCGATAAGGGAAGAACCGCTGTTATTGTTGGTAACTATGGCACGAAAATTTTACGCGTGAGCACAAAATCATTGAAATTTCAGACGGTTTACGAATATAAAAAGGGAACGCCTGGTTTTAAAACCAACGTTTTTACTGTGGGACATAGAAGTCGTATATTTCTCGACGGTTATTTTTATGACGAAGAGCAGTATTCGCAGGGAGATTTTATCGTCGAACTACTGATCAATCGCAAAGAAAAAACTGTAGATTTTGAGAAGAAAATTGATTTGAAAAAGCTATATCGCAAATTGAATGGACACCCAAAAGTTTTAAACCTTTACTCTGGAGATGTTGCTTATCTTTCGATTCCCAATGCAGCAGAAAAACAAACATATCTTCATTATTACAATAAAGGAAAGACCGAACTAATCGACAAAGGACTTCTTATTGGTTCATTTGCTGGTGCACATCATCGTTTGTTTTATACCATTCTTCGCGATAAAAAAACACGTAGAAGTTATGTCAAAGATTTGAAAACGAAAAAAGTATGGGAAATTGGCAAGCCGCAAGTTCCTTATACCTACCCTTTTATTTCAAAAGATGGTAAGGTAATTATGATATGCACGGTTGACATTAGAGAGCAGAGAATGAGTGTTTATGTTGCTAGAGAAAGCGAAGACTACAAGCTACATAACCTTCTTGATGACGTAAGCGTTGGTCCTTTTAAACTTTCTGACAGCGGTGCACATTACTTATATTGTCATAACAAGGGAATATCTATACAAAAGACGTTTAAGAAGAAGTAGGTCTTTTGGCGTAATTATTATCATAAAACCATTCCACCGCCTCTTCAAGTGCCTTTTCGATGGGAGTGATGGTATAGCCTAGTTTTTGTTGCGCTTTATTACTATCAAAAAACATGTACTTTCTTGCCATCTTTACTCCATCGAGAGGTATTGGTGGTGTTTTTCCGATGAAAGAAAAAGCGGTTTGACTTAGTAAGGCGGCGGTGTAAGCGACAACGTAAGGCATTTTTACCTTTGGAGCTTTGAGTGAGGTAATTGTTTCTAGGATTTGTAACATCTCAATCAGTGTTAGGTTTTTTCCTCCCAGAATGTAAACCTCTCCGATTTCACCTTTATGAAGTGCCAAAATATGACCACGGGCCACATCCGCCACATCGACGAAATTTAGACCTGTATCTAAGTAGGCTGGCATTTTTCGTTGTAAAAAATCAACGATAATTTTCCCAGTAGGAGTGGGTTTTACATCGTATGCTCCTATGGGGGTACTAGGGCTGACAATTGTTACGGGAATTCCCTTGTCCGCAAGTTTTTTCACCTCTATTTCGGCAAGAAATTTTGACTTTTTATATTCACCTACCATATCAGTGATATCTGCAATACTCTCTTCATTTACAGCACTGCGGTCTTTTGCTAATTTCAATGTGGCAACAGAGCTAGTGTAAACGATTTTTTCTACCCCTGCTTGGTGAGCTAACTCTATCAGTTTCTTACTTCCCTCTACATTCACTTTGTAAAAGATACTTGGATCTTTTTCCCATAGTGTGTAATGCGCAGCAACGTGGAAAACATAACGACAGTCGCGGAGAGCGGTTTTAAGAGACTCTTCATCACATAAATCTCCACGGCAAATTTCTACTCCAAGGTTCTGTACGTGCTGTTGTGGTTCAGATCGCAGCAACAACTTAACCGGTATTCCTTCTGCAATAAGAGCTTTTGCAACACTGTACCCAACGAAACCCGATGCTCCAGTCACCAATGCTTTCATAATAAAAAATCCACTCCTAACTAAAATATTTTTCAGATATTAAAAAGGGTAATCTAAACCGGCAAATACAGCACTTCCTTCATCACCATATCCAATATCGACCGCCGCAACAATTTGTGAGCGTACAACAAAGCGTACCCCTACTCCAAAGACCACTTTAATGTCTCGTGGAGAAAGAATTTCGCTAATCGAGTTCGCGACCTGACCAATGTCGGTAAATATAGCTGTTTCAACGTCGAGACTAATACCACTTATTAGCCAGCGGTACATGCGAATACGTTCTTCTATATTGAGTAAGATACGATGATTATCGTAGAAACGACCGTTTCCATATCCACGTAATGTTTCCGCTCCCCCCAGAGAACTTTGTTCATAAAATGGTATGTCTTCACCATGGACAAGCTCTACCAAGCCACGTATTGCCGTTAAATATTTGCGATCTTCGTCAAAAGCAAGATACGCGCGACCTTCCATGCCGTAACGGCGAAAAGAAAAAGAACTTAGTATCGGTTCGTTGCCCATTTCAAAAAATACACGTCCATAGTAGCCCATTGTCGGGGTAATTTGATTGTCGCGACTGTCAAATGCCAATGCTAGTCGCAGTGTTGTGGTGTAACTACCATCTACTCCTTCTTCATCGGCGAATAAATCTTCTAAGCTTGGAATATCGTCAACGACACCATCTCCAGGTTTTAGCGCACGAAATGCAAGACCAACAGTGCCAAAAACATTTTTCCATAGCTCTTTACGCAAATCAGCAAATGCTTCGAATTTGATTAAAGTAAAGCTGGTTTCATCATCTTCTTCGGAGTCGGCGCCAATTCCATGGAAACGTTCTGTCGGACTGCGTTCAAAAATAGCTTGGCCATTGAGTTGTAAATCCGGGCAATAGAATTGTCTATGTTCGTATTCAAATAGGTATGTCCAAAAATTTTCGGAAGAATGAGAGAATAACAATACATAGTTTATATTTTCTGTGGGGAAAGCAAAATAATTCACATCGAGAAAAACACCGGTGAATTCGTTGTATACGAGTAGAGGTGCTATGATGCTATCGATGCGGCCTTGTTTTTCGGTGATAACTGCAAGTAAAAAACCATATGTGTTACCCAGGTTGGGGTTCGAGGAGAATATAGGAAGTGGTACAGCAAATGGTTCGTCATCTAAACTTTCGGATGCGTCGAGAAGCGTGTCGGATTCTTCAATAAAATTTTCCGCATCTTGGTCTATGTTGAAATCAATTGACTCATCTTGTGGATCTTTTTCTGGAAGGAGAATTTCGATATCAGCTTCGTTAAGGTTGGGGTTAAGGTTGTTTTGCGTGTGCTCGTTCTGTGCATGCAAAAGGGAGAGGATGAGCACAACTATCAATATATATTTCATTAGGAGGAAATCCAGGAATAAAGTTTATTTCAATAGGAACAAGGGAGAGCTATTCGCTCTCCCTCTGTTTATTTACTTTTTCATGTTTGCCTTGCGTTGCTCTTTTGTTTGATATGGTTCGATTGTGTCTTTTGCTTTTTCTAGGTCGACTTTGTAGGCAACTGGTCTACGATTTTCATCGTAACATCTTTCCCACATACGAATGAATTTTTCCGCCGAATTCTCTAAATCGTTGGTTTTGACACCAAGATTGTTCAAATCGCGAATAACATCGCCAATAAGACCGATGTGTGCAAAACCTTTTGTGTCAAAATCACTACCAACACCATTGGCAAAACGATCTCCTTGCAGCTGTTGCTGATGTTTCTTTTCGAAATTAAAACCACTAGCAGAACAGGCATCTTTGCCATCAAAACGCGGCAAGATTTGGGTAATAAATCCGTTTAAATCACTCGCGAAAGCAACCTGCAAGTTCAATTCGCGCGAAGCAAATTGATACATTTGTGCAAAAGATACCGAAGATCCATGACAACAGTTTTTTACTGGAGATTTTCTATACCCTAGTGTTTCGTCTTTTCCTGTACGTAGTCCAAACATTCCGCCAGTAGAAGCGATCACATGTGCATATTCGATGGATGTAGATTTTTCTTCTTCACCTTTTGCTCCGGCCATAATTTCACGGATGTGACCATGAGAAACAAAAAGAGGGTAAAATTTATTTTGTTGCGATATATTGTAAGTTGTTGTAACACCGCGTTGCGACATATGTGCTATGTCTATTAGCATATTGCGCTTGATCATTTCTTTGATTAAAGTTGCGCCTTCGTCAGACAAACCGACGACATTCATGCCATTTTCATCTTGTTTAAAACCAAAATCGTTTTCGCCACGCATATGTTTTTGTGCTATTTGACGAACATTTGGAGGTAATTCATTCCAGTTGCGTGCGCCGTAAATAGCAGGAAGATTTTCCTTAACCACTTTGGTGAATTCATTTTTGTCGTCACCATTGTTCATGTTGCGAATGGCTTGAAAAACATAGAAAATAGGGTGGTGAGGAGCCGCGCCTGAAAAACGGTTGTTGAGTTGGTGAACAGGTTGGATGGAACGAACACCCATTTCGTAATACTCATCAAGTTGTTTGATAAGATCGTTATCTCCGAAAGGGTCTGAAGTTTCAATCGCCAAAACAACGGCCAGTTTTCCTTCGTGGATAATACGGCGTGCTTCAGCAGGAGATAGAGCAATTTCGTACCAATCATGTTCTTTGTCAAAGCGCCAAGCAGCTTCGATTTGGCGTTTGATGGCAGGTATGTCTGCGCATCCCCATTCTTTCACACGATGTTTTTCCGGGATCACGTGTGCAAGTGGTTCAAAGTTAACCGCGGACATCACAATGATGTTTAGCCCGTCTTCATGTGCTTGTTTTAACCAGTCCGCGTGTACTTGTTGATGACTAATGGAATCCCAACGTGGCCAACCACTGAATTTTGGATAGCCGCCTGTACGTTCCAGGTGGATACCTAAAAAACCTTCACCAATAAGATAACCATGGTCATTCATACCACTACAAGCGCAAAGAGCTTCTTCTTGAGGCCCAGTATGAGAACCATATAACCATCCACCACCAAAAGCATATTCTGTCATTTGATGAATGTGAATGTCGGCAAAACCAGGAACTGGTTTACCTGTTGTGCCGTCTGCAAACAAACTCAGACTAAAGATAAGAGCAACAACAATAAATTTTTTTGTAGATAACATAACTCCCCCAATAATTAACATTTTGGTGTTCTTAGATGTATCCTGTGTCGGTTGTATTTCCGGGAGTTTTATACGGAAATTTGCACTGTACATCTCAATCTAAATCGTTGATGTATTTTAGGTTAGTCGACGTATTTTGTCAATCTTATTCTAAGTTAAGAGCATGTCTAAATTGTGAGACATGTCGGAGTGGGGGCCTATAATGCTCGAAAATCGTTAAGTTATTTTTGGTACAGTATTTGCTTTACTAGAAATTTGGTGTTGACAGTATAAACTTAGGAGGAAAAATGTTGAGATTTGGATTTGTACTATTTTTAACCGTATTGTTCTGTGCTTCTTGTACTCCAAAGTCGAAGTGGCAATATGATATTCAAATTGTAAATCCAGGGACGCGGAGTGAAGGACGCAGAGGGCATCTACGTTACGGGTATAAAGAAATTTATTATGTAAAATCGCGATTGATGGTTCCCATTGGAATTTTTGAGTATCGCAAAGGAAAAATGCCTTGGGAAGATCGTGGTTGGTTTAAGATCAATAATCAAGGAACAAACAAAAATCAAATATATCTAATGGATTTAAATATATGGGTAAAACCCAAAGAAATTGATAAATATTATCGTTCTTGGGACGCTGGTTTTGGTATGCACAGAAAATAGTATTTATCATTAGACATGCGATCAAAAGTCTCCCTGGTAAAGCCGGGGAGACTTCCTTCCTTTTAACTGCGAGCAACAAGGCGTTTTCATTTAAACCTGTTCTTTTCTTTTCACAAGAATTTTTTCCGAAGCCGTTTTTCCCCAAATTTTATATATCTCTGGACCAGGATGAAAGCCGTCTGTTGCCATCATTTTTGGGTCCTCGATCAAGTTCTGTTTGATATAATCAATATCGTTGGTTTTTATTAAAGTTTGTAAATTTTGATCAAATTCTGATGATAGGTATCCTAGGTACCAACGCAAAGGGTGTGGGAGTGCTGGAAATTTACCCACGGGAGGGAAGCCTGATACCACAATTTGTGAGACACCAAATTTATCTCTTAGAACATTGAATATTTTTTGCTGTGTGTTTAAAAATACCTTTAGTCTCATTCCTGAGGTTACGTCATTCACCCCCAAAGAAACAACAGCCACATCAAAGTGTTGAGGATCTATTTTTTCGATATGTTTAAGAGTAGATTTGCTTGTTGCTCCTGATTTTGCAATGACTTGCCAATGAACATCAAAATGCTGCGATAAAGTAGACACTAAATTACCCGATAAAGATTGTTGTAATGTTGAAACTCCGACACCTGCAGCAGCAGAGTCTCCCAGAACTAGCAAGCGCAATGTTGGGCCTTGTCCTTGGTTGCCATGACGTTGACACATAGGTTCAGGTAGCTTTTCGATATTTTTCTGAACAATGATACCTTGGGGAATGATAATGGGAGAGAGTATCATTCTAACAAAGAAGTTTGCAATCATTTGGTGGTTCCTTAGGTGAACAATTATTGTTTTGCTTTTACCAATATGCTGACCTATCTATCATTCCAAATTATTTTTTTATTTTCAACAATTTAATACGCAACAGTCTATTATTTAATTTGAACTGCGTTGTTTTCTCAAAGAGATGAAGCATATTCAATGTGTCGTCTTGAGCATTTCGTCATGAAAAAATGATTCAATTATTACCTAAGTATTACACAACAATTACTTGGTTGTTACGCGTTTTTTGTAAGATATAAGTGAGGCTGTAACTATAACGTTTTAGGAAAGATAGGGGCATTGCGAAATAAAAATTTTTGAATATTTTCATCGTAGAATTGTCTAGTGCGGTAAGAACGTCATGTTAGTTACACAGCCCAAGCCTGGTTTTATAACAACAGAACCTGTTACGAATATAGATGAGTCAGTCGTTACTTACTTAACGGCTTTGAGTGTAGTTTTGCAAGCCATTCTCTATATGACAAGGAGCTTAACTGATGAATAAAAAACTTTCATGGTTGTGTATAGGCATGTTGATTGTCACACTGATCGGTTGTGATTGTATACGAATCAAACGCCTAGCAAGTGAGAAACACTTACGCGAAGACAGAGTGAACTATATCTATAGTCGAGATCAAGAAGAACCCCTTGAAGAATTTGACGAAGAAGAGATTTATATCCATAATGAAGGCGATGGCAAAACGGTCGACATTACCAATGAGGTTGGCAGCAATGGAGGTAATATCGATCGCAATATCATTGATCGAGAACCTGGAGAAGACGGTATAGGGGGAAGTGTTTTACCAGGTGGTGGTAAAGTAAGGTTAGGACGGGTACGAGGTGCAACTAAGACATCTTCCGAAAAATTGGACCCTAGTTATACGGACGTGCCAAAAAAGGGTGATAAAAAAACACGTACAACAACACAGCGTAAACCAAAATCAAAAACCGATACGCGTATTGAATGGATTATTTTTACGGAATATCCTATTCAAGAAGAAATCACAGCACCAGAAACTGTTTTACTTGACGGCGTAGAAGTTCAAGAAGGAAGTAAAATTTCTAGTGGGAGCCATCAAATTATGGTGAAGCATCCCGGACATGAAACACTGCGCGAAACTATTTTTGTACCTGTAGGTAAGAAAATTTACACCTTCAAAGGCACCATGTTGACATTACCGCGTCGTATTGAGCCGAATATTACTTATGATATTTCACCTCCATCGGGAGAAACATCATTGATTCTTGTGAATGAACGCAGCGGAAAAAAGATTTTCGTAGGTGATGGCACATCTGTAAAACCAGGGGAGTATCAGCTAAAAATTAACCGACGCGGTTACTCATCGATAAGTAAGTCCGTTAGAATTTATCCGCTTCGATCTACATACAATATCACAGAGATGTTACAAGCTAAACCGGTGAAAATTCGCACAATTGTCGATTATGATGTTGAACCAACTGCCGGTTTAAAAAATCCTAGTGTCGTTTTTCTTGGACGCAATATCCAACAGCGAATTATTGATGGGGGAAGTATTAAACCAGGACGCTACAGTTATAAAATAACGCAACCAGGATACCGCATGCAAGGAAATGAAAAACAAATAGAGATCTCACCTGGCGAAGAGGTGCATACTATTCGCGGAATGATGAATGTTCAACCACGCCAAATTTCTTTTGAGATTGTGAAGGATGATATTCTTGTACCACTTCAAGGAATTTTTATCGATGGCGAAAGGGTGCGTTTTGATAAAGCGTTTGTCCCTGGCAGGGAGTATCGTCTTGTTGTCAAGTTTCGCGATTACCAAACCGTGGAGAAAAACATCACAATTACTCCTGGAGAGGGGCCGTACAGGCTTGATGTTCCACTGATACCAAAGTAATGCGGTATAACGTAAAAAAAGATTAACTTTTTTACAGTGCGTCGTAAGGGCGGGCCTAGTGTCCGCCCGTTCCCCCAAATACCAATGAACGCTCTTTACCATGTTTCAAAAATACCAACGGATTTTCACCTCCACTCAAAAAAACCACTTCTCCAATATATACTCTACGGGAAGTCCGATGACGTTATTGAAATTTCCTTCCATATGGCGAATAGACCCTATGTTTTCGATATCAATTCCTCCAGCGCGCTCGGTTACGTTGTTGTTCTCAATATACGTGTCGATTTGTTGTGAGGTCATCGGTTCTAATTCGATGATTGTGGTACAGTGGTCACTGACATAATCGTTTTCTAAAGAGTACAAACATACGCCAGTAATCACACGGTGTTTTTGGTGTGACAAACCACGAATCATTTGTTGCGCCTCTTCATTATCTCTGGGCTTTCCAAGAATTTTGTCTTGTAACACAACTACCGTGTCGGCAGATAATACGGCGTAAAATTTTCTTTGTTGTAACAGATTTAAGTTGCGTTCTACGACATCACGTGCTTTTTGTTGTGCTAGTTTTACAACGGCTTCTTCTGGGCTCCATTGTGGATGAATATTTTCGACAATATTTGCAGGAATCACCGTAAAAGAAATCGCGAAATCCTCCAATAATCTCTTGCGCTGAGGGGAATTAGACGCTAGTATGATGGGGTGATTTTTATTGATTTTTTGCATTGTTTATAAACCTTGGGGATAAAATGCGTGGTTATGGGAAAATTATTTTATTTGGCGAACATTCGGTAGTTTATGGATATCCAGCTTTGGCAACTAGCTTAGATGTCGGTGTGTTGTGCAAAATTGAACCTCACAACAAATATCAATTGAATGTTCCTTGCTTATCCTTAGTCATGAATGACAACGATAGCGAACATGTGCTTGGCAAAGTATTTAACAAAATCCTGTCATATTTTCCACAAAAAAAACAGGCATGTCGCATAGATCTTTTTCCGGAAATACCTTTAGGCGCTGGTTTGGGAAGCTCTGCGGCAACATCTGTATCTATCATTCGCGGTCTACTTAAACATCATAATCTTGTGTGGGATAACAACCAGGTAAACGATGTGGCGTTTGCTGCTGAAACTATTTTTCACGGTACCCCTTCTGGCATTGACAATACTATTGCAACTTTTGGCGGTATGTGTTACCTACGTAACGCACAGGAATTCCCCGCACCACGGCAAAGCATAGGTGAGATTCCCCTAAAGAAATTGACCATTTCCCAACTACCTGTTTTATCAAAGCCTTTACAATTGATGATTGTCAACACAAAGCGTGAACGTAGAACAAAAGATCTTGTAGACAAAGTACGAGAGTTTCGCAACAAAAACCAAGTAGAGTGTGATAAGACTATGCAAAAAATGGGAAGTTTTGCCGCAATTGCTCTGGACGCTTTTGAGCGTGAAGATTTTTCTACGATCGGTCATTTATTTGACGAAAACCAGTGTTGTTTACAAAAAATTGGTGTGTCGTGCAGTGAAATCGATTTTGTTTGCGATGAAGCGCGTCGTCATGGCGCACTGGGGGCAAAGCTGACAGGTGCTGGTGGCGGAGGATGTGTGATTGTTCTTGTGGAAAAACAACAGCCACAATTGCAAGAAATACTAGAGCAACGAGGGTTTGAGGTTTTTTATGCCCTTTGTGGGAAAGATTGTACGCGAGGGAAATGAGATGAACGAAGTACAGTTTGTTTATGCGAATACCGGTAACTCTATCATTGCCGATACACCAGATTATGGTGTGGAACAATTTTTAGACTACAGTGGCGATGATATGCCAACAAATATTAAAGAGTTACTCTGTCAACTACAAAAACATTGTCAACAATATGAACATATCTTTTCCGTTCTTGCGCGAAAAACCCCATACGTAGTGTTTATGGCCAAACAAGATAATCGCGTGCGGTTAGTGATTCCCGCCCAGGTCCATTTAAACGATGAAAACTTTCGCATTGAAGGCAAGGTTGTCCATGAATTGGATACATTGCTAAAAGACCCTGATAATATGA
The DNA here is from genome assembly GCF_009002475.1 of Candidatus Uabimicrobium amorphum. Taxonomy (GTDB): domain Bacteria; phylum Planctomycetota; class Uabimicrobiia; order Uabimicrobiales; family Uabimicrobiaceae; genus Uabimicrobium; species Uabimicrobium amorphum. The sequence goes on along the minus strand of NZ_AP019860.1, from coordinate 3,321,221 downwards.
GCTGGGAAATCTTTGTGGGGGATGATGTGGGGGAAAATACGTTGCATCGTTTGGATCAACAAGAGATTCGTTCGGTTTGCGAGTGTCTTTACAGCGATGAAGAAAAACAAAATACTTTTTTGCTATTTCGCCAGCGATACGGCACTTCGGTAGTAGAAAAAAATCGAAGTTATTTGTTGTTGGTATGCATGTTTACGGTGGTTTTTTTAACGGTGGCGGTATATTTACAGCGCGATAAAATATTTATTTTATCTCAAAGTAGTTTTCAGCAGCGTCTTTACAAAGGAAATTTAACTTTGCAAACACCACCGCGCACAAAGTTGCAGATACAAAAATTACAAGTCGTCATGGAGCGCATAGAGAAACACCTTACCAACCTAACCAAAGAGCAGCAAGTGCAAACGCAAATACTGGAAGAACAGATACAGAAATTAGAAGATATTAGCACTGCAATCAAGAAAGAATATGCCGCAAAAGCTTTATATGAGTACAAGCTAAAAGAGTTAGAAAAAGAACGTCAAAAACAGAATTTTTTAAAAAAATTGATGACGGTGTTCTCTAAAAAAATAAAACAACAAAAGAAAAAAATTGCCGATAGCGAGAACAATATACGTTCTCAAGAAGCACAAAAAAAAGTAATGACAGACCATATTGCCAAGCAAAAAAAACAAACAGCAGAGCTTTCTGTGCGCAAAAAAACGTACATATCTTTGTTACAAATGTGTGAAAAAATACATGTGTATTTTGAGGATAAAATGCAAGGAGCTTTTGCTATTGATTTACCTAGTTTAGGTATAGAACTACAAACTTTTGCGCCACACATAGATGGTCAGCTATTGCACAAGGAAGACGAAGAAAACTTACAAAATATTTTACGGTATGTTAAAAGGATCAACGTAAAAAAACTCGCTTGGAGCTTTCAAAAACGAGCGATGGAAAATGATGTATTTTCGCGATTTATTTTAAGCGTTATCGATGAGAAACCTTATGTGGATAAAGAAGAGTTTCCTCAACTGGAGAAAATGTTTTCTCAAAAACAAGCTCTTGATAAGTTGATGACCTTTTACGGTAACATAGAGAACAAAAACAATTTTCAAAGGGACCAAGAAAAAAATGACTAGACTGATTATTTTTTTGGTACTGTTATGTACAACAAGCGCACAAGAGTCCATTACTGTCGGGATAAAATCCGCACCACCTTTTGTTATCTTGTCACAGGAAAAACCAAGTGGCTTTTCTATAGATCTCATTGAAAAGATAATAACCGATATAAATAAAGATGCTAAAATTGTCTATCATATTGACGAGGGCATTTCACCGCACTTGCAATCCATTGAAGAGAAAAGAGTTGATTTAGGAATCGCGGCAACCACTGTGACATTCGAGCGCGAAGCACGCATGGAATTTTCTCAACCTTTTTACTATAGTGGTTTGGGAATTTTAGTTCGCGAAGAGGAATCGGCGAAATGGAAATTGATTTTTTCTCAGGAAACGCTGCTGCTCTTTGTCGCTCTTGCGATTTATGTGATTGTCATTGCCAATCTCATTTGGTTTTTTGAGCGCAAACAAAAAACTTTTTCTAGAATATGGCATTCTGGCGTAGCACAGGGGGCATGGTGGACAATTGTAACAATGTCGACAGTTGGTTATGGAGATTTTTCACCACAAACTCGTATGGGAAGACTTTTAGCGATATTTGTTATTTTTAGTGGGATATGTTTGTTTGGACTGTTGATCGCTTCGTTTTCGTCGGCCTTAACTCTCGATCGCATGGGAAATAATATCAAAAATATGCACGACACGATGGGTTTTCCTGTTGCTGTTGTTTCGGGAACTACCGGAGAAAAATACATGCAAAAGATACATCCGAATCTTGTGTCTGTAGGATCACTTTCTGCGGCACTCAAGGCATTAGAAGAGCAAAGAGCAAAAGCTGTTGTACACGACATCCCGATACTTCGCTACTATATGAAAAACAATACCCAACCAAAGTTAAAGTTGGTGGAGGGAATCTTTTTTCCCTCGGCATACGCCATTGCTTTTCCCATCAAAAGTCCATTGCGCAAAAGAGTCAATATTCGCCTGTTGAAAATTATGGAAAGTGAGTTATACAACAAACTCATTACAAAATGGTTTGGAAGACGTGAATAGTTATCGCGATGTGGGTTGTAGAAAAATATGCGTAATATAGTAATGACCTTTGCCATTTACCACCACGCCGATACCCGTTTGGGTAAATTTTTTATCGAGTAAATTTAAGCGATGGTCTTTGCTTTCCAACCACGCCTGGACAACTTCTGTTGCGACAAAGTTACCCTTGCTAATGAGAGCGAGGTTTTCTGCAGCGAGAAGAAATTTTACTCCGGATAAAGATAAACGACGACTCAGTTTGCGATTTTGTGGATCTGTATGCGAAAAAAAGTTTTTTTTCGCCATGTCTTTGCTGTAATTTACGGCGATTTTTTGTAACTTTTTGTCCATTGCCAACAATGGAAGGTTGTTTTGTTTTCTGATTTTATTACTCTCGGCAAGAATGGACTCTGCCAACGAATACATATTATTATTGCTCGGGTAGAAATTGGGAGTAAAAAAACTAGTGCATGAACAAAATAGGACGGTGGTTAGAACGAGAATATGACGCATTTTTACTCCTATGGATGGGCAAAAATATCTGAGTGAGATATACATAATTGCACTGATTTTTGCTGAAACATCTTTTGTTTATCTTCCACCCAATTTTGCAGTGTGGTTGTATCAGAGGTCATTTCGCTAAGTGCGTTAAACATAAATTGTAGGATGTGCTTTACCATTTTTGGGCTTGAACTATCAATAATCCAGTCACTTTTGCCCATGTGTACATTATAACACAGTTTATCAAGTAATACATCGGTTATTTTTTGTGTGCATCGTTCTCCCATCGCACACCCAAAATTTTGTTTGCGTGTCATGTGTTGGTTGTACATTTCTATGTACACTTTGTCTTGTGGCGCCTGTGGTGTGAAGTACATCGATTTATAGTTTAATGTCGCAAGTAGTGATACGCCATACGCATGAATTTTTTGTGCAAAACTGACGAATTGCTCGGGGGAAAATAAATCGAAAATAGCGTTGGCGGTAATGAGATCCACTCCTTGGAAGTTGTCTAAATCCAGGATCGAACCATGTTGCATTTCACGTATATTTTGTCGCAAATTTTTGCGACACACGTCCAATAAGTCCGCATCGCTATCGACTAGCGTCCACGAACTATCTTCAAATTTTTCTTGGTAATACACTACATTATTTCCGGTTCCCGTTCCGATATCCATAATGTGAATAGGGTGCGTAAAGTATTGTGCTACACATTTTTCTATGCATTTATTTCGTGCGCGATTGTCAAAATCTCGACGAAGCGATAGCCATTCTTTAGAAAACGACATTGTATTCCTTTTGTATAATTTGTTTAAATTCCGTGCTCGAATCCATCCATGAAGGTAACTCTTGGCGTTTTTGTAGCGCTTTATCACGTAAATCAGAGCGCGCTTGCGGTGATGAGATAACTTTTGAAAGAGCTGCGGCCAATTCTTGTGGGTTACCTGGAGTTACCAGAAGTGCACTTTCGCCTAGGACATGAGGAATTGCTCCACCTGTCGTTGAGACGACAGGTAATCCATAATTGATGGCCTCGGTTAACGCCATGCCATAACCTTCGTAGTAAGACGCTAGCACAAAAACATGTGCTTTGGCGTATTTTTTTTGCAACTCTTGTTCACTTAATTCCCCCGTCAAGGTAACACGAGATTCTAATTGAAATTTCGCAATTAAATCTTGGACATGGCGAACGGTTGATGGATCTCTTTGCAGATTTCCGACACAAGTCAGGTGCCACGAAAAATCACCTAAATTTTGCAGAGCTTTTAACAAAATATCATGTCCTTTTCTTTGACAGACATTTGCTACGCATAGCAATTCTATTTTTTGAGGAGTATCGATGTATGGTAAAATGCTTTTTGGAGTATTCCCGGGGCATACCACAGAAATGTCGTGGTGCGCTGTTGCGTACAGCTTCTTTAATTCTTCCCGGGTAAAATGGCTTGTTACAATGATGTGGTGCGCGTTTTGTAACATTTTTTGTTCAATGTCAAACAGCAATTTTTGTTGTGATTCATCCAATCCATTTTCTTTGCATAGTGGATGATGAATGAGGGCTAAATATTTTTGGCGGGGATGTGAGATGAACGCGGGCAGAGCTAGGCCATCAATAATCGTTGGGCAGTCTAGGGAGCAACGCAGCGCAGCGTTTTTCGCTTCTTCATCTACGAACGGAAATAGGCCAGGTAATTCGACTATCTTGACGTTGAAACCCAATGTTTGCAGTCCGTCAATGATGTTACTATCATAGATATAGCCACCTGTTAGTTGTGCAATAGATCCTGGAACAATGAAGTCTATATTCATTACAACTTGCCGCTAAAAGATGCCCAAGCAGTGTGAGATTCATTTAAGGTTATTTTTAAGGCGGTTACTTGTGTATTGTGCAATTGTTTTTTTACTTGTTCAAATACATATTGCGCTAAAAATTCCGTTGTGGTGTTTTTTCCCTTAAATTCTTCTACTTCATCGAGGTTTTTGTAGTTGATGGCTTGAAGAACGTCTTTGACGATTTTTCCAGCAATTCCCATATCAATGACGATGGAGTTTTCATCTAACTCTTCTGCGATAAATTCGACGTCCACGACATAGGTACATCCGTGCATGTTCTGCGCAGGCCCGAAAATTTCACCTCGTAGTGAATGGGCAATTAAAATGTGTTCTCTGACACCTACAGTAAACATTGTTTATTCCTTTAATAATTTACAACACAGGCTAGACCTTTATAGTTTTCTAGCATGCTAAATTTGTCAACTAAGTTTGTAAAGGGGACTCTTGTGGTTATGTGAGAATCAAAGATGGGATTTTGTAGTAAGGTAAATACACTATCTTTGCGACGCTTGTAATCCCAACGATTTTGTTTATTTCCTGGGATATTAGACACTTGAGAGCAAATTATTTTTTTGCGCATGGCATGAAAGGAACCGCCAAGATTTATTGAAATTTCGCGTGCGCCATACCAACTTAATTCGATAACACTCCCTTCAAAATCTACACAATCAATGGCCATCTGCAATCCAGATGCCGATGCGCTACAGTGAAAAGCCGCATCGTATTTTCCACATGTTGTTGCCACGGAAAAACCCATTTTATTTGCTAAAGACTTTTTCTGTGGACATATATCGTGTACTTCGACGCATACGCCCGGAATGAGGGAGGCAATTCTGGCAACGAGGGAACCTATAATGCCAAAGCCCACCACGAGAATGCGATCTCCGATTTGTACATTGCCATCCCAAATTGCAGTGACCGCTGTTTCCATATTGCTTGCTAAAGAAGCTCGCTCTGCCGGTATTTGTGGGGAAATAATGTGGAGGTCGTGTGCGGCAATGTCACATATGTCTTGGTGTGGGTGGAGAGCATGTACCACTGTTCCCAAAAGTTCTTGTGGTCCCTCTAGTACGCGGCCGACAAGGGAATATCCGTATTTTATCGGGAAATCAAAACTGCCGTCCATATAGGGGCAACGCATTTTTTCATACAGACTTGGTGGGATTTTCCCGGAAAAAACTAGTTTTTCTGTTCCAGGACTAATGCTAGAGCAGATTGTCTTGACACGACAAAAATGTGGGGGCAAATCTTGTAGAGTAGTTTGTTGTAAACAGGCTCTACTCTTTTTTTCAAACCATAAAGATGTTGCCTTTGTCATTGTGGAATCCCAACAAACATTATTTCGTCATCTATAGGAAAAAATTTTCCACGGATAAATTTTTGCGCTTCTTTGATTTCTTCTATCGCAGGCAAACTACATATGCGCATACCGTCGCCAATCAACATGGGAGAAATATGCATTTGCATAACATTGAGAAGCTTTTGTTGTAAAAAAGACGAAATGATTTTGGCACCACCTTCGATATAAACAGAGTAAATGTTAAATTTTTTACACAGTACACACAGCAAATTTTCTAATGAGTTTTCGTTCTCTTGGTTGTCGAGTTTTATGGTGTTGAGTGAGGCGTGCGGATAGGGTGACTTTGTCGCATGGATAATTATTCCTGGATCAGCATCCACTAAACTTGAAAAATCCAGCTCCTCCCCGCCTCCAATAATAACTCTCTTTGGACAAGAACCTTCTACGTGACGTACGTTTAATTTGGGTTGATCGTTAATAAGTGTATTTTTGCCGATGAGCACGGCATCGCATAATGCACGCATGCGATGAGCATGAATGAGATTTTGTTGATTACCTATCCATTTAGAGTGACCTGATTTAGTGGCAGTGCACCCATCTAGTGATTGCGCGGTGTGGCTTGTTGTGTAAGGCTTTCGGTATTGTTTTGCATACATATATGCAAAACAATAAGGAAGGTATAATTCAAAGTAATTGTGCAAGGAAGTAGGCAGTTGGTCATTTAACCAGGATAAATTTAGGTCATTGTCTACGACAACATCACACGATGAATTTGTGGTCGTCTTTCCCAGTTTCACAGATACATGGTAAGGCGAATTTCCACAGGCTTTTTCATTGATAAATACATTTTCACATCCTGGTATACCAAAGTGCAAATGGCAACAATGAACCTCGTGGTTGGTAGTCATTACTTTGCGGCGTAGTAAATATAGGCATCTCCAACAACTGTTTTCAACATCTTTATCCATATCCTATAAATCCAACAAATGCCCCATGCGGTCTCTTTTCGTTTTCAAATAGTCTATATTATCATTGTATGATTTCAAATTTAAGGCTATTCTCTCCACGACCTTAATGGGGGACTGTGAAAACTGTTTTAATTTTTCGGGATTATTGGTAATTAATTTTAGTTCTTTTATTTGCAAATCCAATAGAATTTGTAGGGCGATGTTGTAGTCGCGTTGGTCGGACTCAAAACCTAATTTGAGGTTGGCTTCAATTGTATCCAAACCCTCATCTTGTAGGTTATAAGCGTGTAATTTATTGATAAGACCAATTCCGCGCCCTTCTTGGCGTAGGTAAATGAGAACCCCACATCCACTTTCGCTGATCATTTTTAAAGAAGCGTGAAGTTGTTGACCACAATCGCATCTTCGCGAAGTAAAAAGATCACCAGTTAAACATTCTGAATGTATACGAACGATTGGAATCTTTGCGGAGTCTTGTTCTCCCATAGATAGAGCGAGATGTTCTTTTGCAGATTTGTCTTGATATAAATGTAGATCAAATTGTCCATAGTCGGTCGGAAGTCTTGTTGTTACAATTTTTGAAATCATGGTCTTATTCCACTCTGTGAATTTGGTAGCGAAAACGTATCCATATAAAATATTCTTTTTGCAGAGAAAAGCAAGAAAAAATATAGAAGGTATGGGGAAAAATGTTGTAATTAAATAGAGTTTAGGGTAGAAAATGATAAAATTTATTACCAAATTTGTAAAAAGAACGTATATATTGTAAACTCACAGCACCTTATATAAAATTATAACACATTGTTATTTACGAAAGGCTTCAATATGACTGACAGGAGACCAACTCCTCAATATCAACCTAATTTAAAAGATATATCGCCATTACTTACAGGTACTGGAATAGTATTGGTATTACTTATCGGTTTTGCATTGGCAGTGGCTTTTACAGGTATTACGATTGTAAAACCAGGAGAAGTGGCTGTTATTATGAACAATCTCACCGGAGATACTCAAGTACAAACAACAAACGGTACTATTGTTCACTTACCTTTTGGTATGACAAAAGTTTATAAAATTGATAAAACACAACAACCCATTCGTATGAAGGGGTATGATGGTGTTCAAATCAAAACAAATGATGGATCTAACGTGGACATGAATGTGGAAGTTCAATATCAAATTATTCCAAGTGAAGTGAAGACAATTATTAAAGATATTGGACGCGGAGATCGTTATAAGCAAGGACTAGTAAGAGCCTACGCTCGTAGTATCATTCGCGACACTCTCGGAACTCTTTCTGTTACCGAAATTGCTGATCCAAGCAATCGCGACGGAAAATTGGACGAGTCAAAAAAGAAAATGGAAGAAAGTCTTCTTAAATATGGTATCGCCGTTACGCTTATTACCGCTACAAATCCGCGATTTAATTCCGATTATGAAATGATGATTAAAAAGCGTAAAGAGGCCGATCAGGAAGTACGCAACCAAAAATCTGCGCAAATCACTGCACAACAAGAACAGTACAAGAAAGTAGCTGAGGCGACAAGAATTAAAAAAGTAGAAATTCGCAAAGCCGAAGGGGAACTTGCCGCAAAGATCATTGCTGTTAATGAACGCGCAAAACAAATGTTAGAGAAAGCCGAAGCAGAAGGTTACACCTTGGAAAAAGAAGGTGAACAAGCGCTAGTGGAAGGTAAGAACGAAGCGGAAGCTATCCTTGTCGAAGGTTTGGCAAAAGCAGAAGCGATTAAAAAACTATCCGAGGCATATGAAAAAGGTGGACAGGCACTCGTACGCGAAGCACTCGCGGAAAAATTTCGCGGCGTTATACTCGAAGGGCGTCCATATAGTTTATCGACAAATATTGATCGTTTTCGCTTGGAAAAAGCAGCAGGAGCTAAGAGCCGATAATGAAACTCTCTGCAAAAAAATTATGTCTTTATTGGTGAAAGAATTGGCGAGTACAACAGATGATACACTCATAGCTACAGATTTACTTATTCACAAAGCACAAGGCCAAAAAAGCTATGAGAACAAAGGAGAATAAATAATGAAACACTTACCAGTGATTGTAATATCAGGTTTCGTCATCATATTACTGTTTTTTATGATTTGCGTAGACATTGTGCCTCTTGATAAAGTAGGCGTACGCAGTAATATGTTAGGTGACGGGGTGGAAAAACAAGACTTAAAACCAGGAATGCAAATCATCATACCGGGAATCCACAAACTAGACATTCTTGATCCTACATTACAAGAGTTGACATTTGCCACAGAGCGTGGCGAGGGGCCTCTCAAATTAAGAACAAGCGATCAGTATACCACTCAAGTAGACTTAACAATTTTTTATTCGATTCGAGAAGGTAAAGCTTGGGAAGTTCTTACCAAAATGGGACCGGGATATGCTTTTACTCACCGTTTTGGACAAATTGCACGCGATGCGATCTGGCGTGTTATGGGGAAAATGAAGACCGAAGATTTTTACGATTCGGCGAAGCGCATTGAGTTTTCAAGAAAGACCATTATATATCTAAACAAAGAACTCGCAAAAATGACAGACGATAAAAAAGGAATGGTGGAAGCGAACGATCTTTTGATTCGCAAGGTCGTTTTTGATCCGCGTTTTGAAACACAACTTATCAATAAGCAGCTTCTCGACCAACGTACGTTACTCGCTAAAAGTGAAAAGCTACGTGAGGAAGAAAAAGAGAAAACCGAATTGATTGAAAAGAAAACCGCTGCCGATGTTTTGGCAATCAATGAAAGTAAGCGCCAACAAATCCAAACAAAAATAGCGGAAAATGAAAGAGAAGTGGCTAAAATACTTGCGGATGCACGTTTGAAGGTAAAAACGCGCTTATCTGTTGCAAATCGCTCAAAAAGAGAGGCGATTGCGAATGCCGAAAAGATGAAGGAAATCGCCCGCGCTCAAGGTCAGAAAGCCATCAATGAAGCGTACCAAAGTTTTGGTGGAAAGATGCTACTTAGTCGCAAATTTGTCGAAAACATTCAGGTAGGCAAAATCGAAATCAACACCAATCAAGTCAATCCGTTTGATACAGAACAATTTTTGAAAATGGTCGGTGCAGAAGTTGAAGTGAATAAGTAGTTTCTTGGTCAAATTTTAGTATACTTAGTAACTCACTAAGTATACTAAAGTTGTGAAAAAGGAGTGCGAGAAAACACTCGTTAAAAAAGATGAATAGAAAAACAGCCGTTATTGCCTCTGCTATGTTATTGGTGATCAACCTGTTCATGTGGTTTGTGCCCAGTAATGTAGTGCGTATGATTGCTATCAATAAAAAAGTGCTACTTGGTTACTATTCTGTAGGAAGACTGACGGGAAATGTGATTGTTTTACTTGTTTCATTCATCGTTTTGTATATTGTGTGGTCGCGTACGCGCGAAATTTTAAAAAAACGCTGTTTTCGCGTGTGTGCGGTTATTCTAGGACTCATTCCTTGTGTGATCGCTACGGATGTTGTTTTAAGAGTCATGTCTTCCCAACGATACGTTGGAAAAAATGAAATATATCATCGCCCCCCTAACTATCACTATGAAGAGTTTCACGAAGATATTCCTGAGCAAAAAAGAGGCTATGCTCGTGTGGAGAAAGGCTATCCTGGATATCAATTAACGGTGAGTATTGATGAAAAAGGATTTCGGAATCCTAAAGCTTTAGAACAAAGCCACTTTGTTCTTGTAGGTGACTCTTTTACGGAAGGCTCGGGAGTATCTGATGACCAAGTTTGGGGACGGCTTTTGGAGAAAAAAACCAATAAGTCGTTGTGTAATTTTGGCATGAGTGGTTCAGATCCTCTAAACTATTTGATCACACTACAAAAGTTTGCAATTCACTTACGGCCTAAAACAGTCATCTGTACGATATATGAGGGCAATGATTTTCGCCGTACGCAAATTTTTACCGAAGTGAAAGATTCTATGTCTTTGGGGCAAAGAATAAAGTGGATATTTAAGGGGCCCTTACGCAGCCATATAAAGAGCTTTCTCATTAAACACAGCGAAGGCATTAATACAAACACCAGCTTTGGTGACCATAGTGCTATTTCCTGGCTTCCTCTGGAATACCCTATTAGAAGTAACGTTTTTTACTCTTTTCCTGTAAAAAGAGTCATGGAGCATTATGTTTCTCTTGACGGACTTAAAAAATCAGGCGCAGCACAAAATGTACAATCTGCCATTTTGAAAATGCAGGAGTTTTGTACCCAGAACAAAGCACGTTTTATTCTTGTATTCGCCCCCGCAAAGCCACATGTTCTTTTACCTGTGGCAAAAGATGAAATTCCAGTAAAGGATTTCCATGATTTTTGCATGCTCCACAAACGCAAAATGCGTAAAAAACTACCAAGTGAAGTATTCTTTGCAAAAATTTTACAATGCCTAGAGTACAAAGAACAGTTGATCGGTGAATTCTGCAAAAAGAACAAAATCGAGTTTGTTTCTTTGACAAAAGCTTTGCAAGAAGCAACCAAGGAAGGCAAACAAACATACTTCACTTATGACCAGCATTGGACACCTCTTGGCAACGTAATTGCCGCTGAACGAATACATCAATATCTACAAGAATCTGAGTAGTTGAATTCATGTCATTCCCGCGTAAGCGCATGGCTGTCAAGCTAAGACATAAACCTCCTTATGGTGTCATCCCTGCAAAAGCAGGGATCCAGCGTAGGCAAGTCAACTTTATATTGCTGGTTTCCCGCTTACGCGGGAATGACACGGATTTGTAAGTCTTTATTAAAAAAGCTTTTACTCTTTGCTTGACACGTATGCGCGTAAGCGGGAAACCATTCATTCTACAATTTCTGCAAACGCCCCGATTTTTCCATAATGCTATTTAATCGATCATAAACTGTGGGATTTATTTCGTCTGGAATGCTAAGTTTTTCTACTGTGTGGTCGTTAAAAAAACGACTTAGATTATGGGCAATTGTGTAACCAGTTATTGTTTTGGAAGATGTGGAAAAGTTTACATTGCCGTGTTGTTTAAACAGTGAGATAATTGCTTTGCGCAAATTGATGGGCTCTTGCTTTTGTAGCATGTTGTGTATCTTTTCTAGAATGCGAATGCAATTTGGTAGGTCTTTTTGTTGCGCAAGTTGTTGTGCAGATTTGGCTTTTTTGATGAGAATAACTAGGTCCTTGGGTATTTTCAGCTCGGAAAAGGCATGTTGAATTGCACGGTCAATTGTTTTTTCTTGGTAGGTAATCCCTTTTATTCTTTGCGCTATGTTTTGTGGAGCGACACCATAGATTACTAAATTCGCACCTTCGTATTGCGGGAGTAATAGGTGTGCGAGTAAGTCGTTGTAGCGCCTAATATAGCGACCTTCTTGAACTAAGATATTATTCACGTGAACGGTAAGTTGTTCTTGTAACTTGCGGCGAACAAGGGCTGTAATTCTACTTTGTAGTTTGCCTGGTACAAAATTAAGGCTGCTCTTAAATTCGCTAAAGCTAAACTTTTTGTTGCTGAGAAAACTGTTGATAATTTGTTCTAGTGGTTGCGCTATATTTTTGCACTGCGTTTGTTTTTGCAGTTCTTTGAGGGTTTTTAATAGGTCTTCGAGATAACGATCTCCATATAGAGCGTTAATAACCCGCAGGTTTATATCATTTGTATGTAGTATTTTAGGTAGCACTTTGCGAATATTCGTTTCTCCCGTAGTACCCAAGTACAAGTTTAATATTGCTACCAATTTATGGGGGGTTTTTTCGTACTCACGGGTAATGCATTTTACTTTGTAAATAATTCGTAGTTCTTTGTACTTATCAATGATAGAAAGTCGCTTTAGAGGGTACTTTTTCAATAAATTTTTTAAACCCTGTAGATGAGCTGTTTTTTGTAATTCACGACGAAAATCCGTATGGTGCTCAATGAGAAGCGGCTCTACTTGTAGCAAAAGGTACTGATAAATTTGACGATTAATTTTCCGTTTATTGGTGATTTGACTTAAAGACAACAGAATTTTGGCAAATGTCTTTTCGCCATAGTTAATAATATCGAATATTGTTTCTGGTTGGGTGAGCATTTTTTGGCGAATGAGTAGAGAATCTTTCATCTGTGTAAGTATTTCGCGCTGTGGTGTTTCTAACTTGGACGATTGTAGCATGCCTTTTATAGTACGCAAAAAGTCACCTGAATTACAATCAATTAGGCCTTTGCGTCTGTTTTTAGAAATAGCCAGTTTGATTTTTAAGCGTTTATGAGTAAGAATGGCGGCATAACCAGTGAAAGGCTTTTTTTTGGGAATACGTACATATATTTCTTGTTGATAAAATAACCAGTTTTGTCCTTTTTTGCACTTGTTCCACGTCCACAAAGAGATTTTCGAAATCTCGGGTTGAAAAAATTTACGCTTTTTTAACCATCGCCAACTTTTTTGCGTACCATTTTGTAACCACTTTCGTGTACTATGAGCCGCTTTTTTATAGCGTTCGGTGTTCGATAGGGCATTGCGTAGTGTTTGTGCTAGGTTTGATGATTTTTCGATTTCGAATTCGCATGTTTCGAGAGTATCTATTTCTTCATCTGGTTGGCGTAAGTCAAAAGAAATAAAATCGTCTTCCTGGGATTGGATTTCAACATTAACTGGTTGTGCTTTTTCACTATCTTCTTTGACTTGAAGTTGGATAGCCACATTTTTTATTTTCTGTGGAGACAAGTCTTGCATGAAGTTTACCAGTTCTTTCATGGAACTTGTCGTGTTGATATTGTGGTTTTTTAGGATTTGAGGTAGGTTTTGTTGGAAAATTACCATGTCTTGATGATAAACGTAATGAGCAACAAACCGCAAAACTTCACTGTCGATATTACGGTTTGTATCAATCTCATAGAACAAGCGCGTTAAATCCTCGGCATTTGCAATCCATTTAATTTTTTTTTCCGGCAAATCCGCAAGTCGAAACCAAAATTTTACAAATGGTTGTTCACATTTCTGATTGGCTATTGTCTTCCAGTTCATTTTGTCCTCAATTTATTCACCACTTTTTTTGCCACTTCATCAACAATTTCGGCATCTTCTGCAGAAATAGCAAAATTGGTTTGAATGGAAGATACTTTTTTGAAAAAATTCAATGTAGTTAAGTCGGGACGCAAAAGTGTATCAATGGCCTTTTCTCCGGTAATGACACCTTTTTTTTCTTGGGAAGGTAAAACGTCATATAAGCTCAGAACTTGGTAACTTAGGTTTCTATATGGTTTCTCTCCTTGGTCGTTGACAAATTTATGGGCTTGTTGAAATACGTATTCCATATAGCTTTTGGTACGTAACCATGATATTTCTAAGGGACGCAATGAAAAATATGCCACATCAAGGGATTCTCCTGAGTCCACTTTATCAACGTCAAAATATCCTGAGCCATCCACAATAATAATTTTGGCTTTCATACCAGGGTTTTTATCGAGAATCGTGGTGAAAATCTCCATCAAACTTTCTACGCCGTAGTTGTCATAAATACCGCCATCCGAAACATTTATATACTGTGACTTCTTGCTGTAATCGCGTAAAGTTACAGGGCCTAATAAATTAGGTACAGATGCAGAAGCCACGACAGCTTTGGATACAGGATATTGGGCAATGTCTGATTGTAGTGTTTCGAAACCAATTGTTTTGAAAGGAGTGTGGCTTTTTGTCGTCGCATGTTTCAAAAAGCCCGCTTTGCTCAAACGTTCAAAGTATTTAGAATTGTTGAATTTTTGATCGCGTATGGTGGAAAAAACGAATTTATGTCCGCCGCTGAGATCTGTACCATTGATGATAAGTTTTGGTGCTCCGTTTTTTTCTGTTGCTAGCAAATCTTTGAATGTGGCATTTCCCCAAAAATTATCTTCCCAGATACCGGCAAACAAATCTCCTCTGTTGTAGTAAGTGACAAAGTCGACGATCCAGTAGCCATACAATAGCAATCGAACAACGGCTTGTATCTGAAAATTAGAACTCATGGCCTTTTTGAAATTATCAAAAAACTGTTTGTCATGGATACTTTTTTTATCTTTATAACGCGTAAGGCAGTAGTATGCCGATGCCAGACTCCCACCAGATACACTAGATATGTAATCGATTTCATCTACTAGTGATTTTCCTGTAGAGGTTTTTACCTTACTGAGTTCTTTCATGACACTTGCAAAAAAGTACGCTGAACGACTCCCACCGCCTGAAACGGCTATGCCTAGAAGCATTTCTCCGTGGTCTTCGGGGGTTTCGATTGGTTTATAGGGCGTGTCCCACTTATTATCGTACTTGTACGCTCCCCAAAAAACATATTCTTTTAGAGGATAGGTGGCAATATTTCGTGCGGCGTCAACCGTTGTTCCTACAAGAACGCCACATCCCAACTGCATAAGAAAAAGTGTAAAAAATATAGTTCTACAGATAAGTTGTTTGTAATGGAAAGACATCGGTTTTGACCTTTAAGGGATGGGGTTTAGGGCGAAAAACGCCCTAAATTACCACTTAGTGCATTTTTTCGCGGCTTAGTTTTTCGACGATATCGATTTTTGGTGAAGATTTCTTGAGGAAGAAAAACGAAGTTAGTAATAATAAAAAGCCGACACCAATATGAACCCAAATTTTTTGATTCGCTGCAATGTAGTCGTTGAGAAAGTTTAGGTGCTGTGATGAATGCGATAGCAATGCGACAAAACTGAGTACAAAAGTGACGAGAACGGCAAAGTAATTTTTGACTTTAAAAGGCGTTTTTACAAAAGAAGAGGTTTGTCCTTGGTATTGGGTTTCTACCCAGCCAGGGATATCTCCCTTGGTAAAAGGTGTTATCCAAAACTCCGCACTTAAATTGTCTTTTGAGATGTCGAGGCACACTCTTTCAGGTACCACTTGGCAACCTGGAAAGCGTGGAACAAACATAACGTTGGTATTTTGTAATTTCTCAAGAAATTCTTTTCCACCATCGACAACATCAACCTTTGATACTTGAAGAGTCAAAGGAAAAGTGCGATTTCTCTTCATTTGATTGTAGTATTCTACGGCAGTGTACCATTGTAATGTTTTCTCAATAGGTTTTTGCACAACTCTTCTCTGACGCGACGAAATACTCGATCTTGCCACGGGCTGTTGCACTGGTTGTGGTGCGACAGGTATTGTTTGCTGTGGCGCTGTTTGCTGTGGTTGTGGCTGAGGAGCGACTGCCGGAGGTTCTGGCTGCGAAGCCGCAGGTTGTTGTGGAACGGTTTGTTCGACGGGGGCGGACTCTTCTACTGTTGGTTCCGGTACTTGTTGTTCTTCTTGTTGTTCCTCTTGCTGTGGTTCTTCCTGTTGCTGTTCAACTTCTTCTACAGGGCTATGCGCTAACGATGAATGTGAGTGCTTCGCTGCTTCATCGGAGAAAGCTTTTTGAATTAACGAAACGGAGACTTCTTCATCTTCTTCATCCTCAGCAGCTTCTTCTTGTGGAGCTGTGTCAAGTTGTGGTTCTTCAGATGGGGCTGGGGCTTGCTCTTCTTGTTCTTGTGTATCTTCGTTAGAAGCAATACCATCATCTGTAATCATGTCAGCAAGTGCGGATAAACTTCCTGTTAGTTCAAAGTTTGGATCGTCTTCGATTTCTACAGGTCTTTCTGGTTCGTAAAGATCGTCTTGTTGCTCTTGTTGTTTTTGCTCTTCCTCTTGAGGGGCACCTGTAAATTTAAGGCTTGTATCTTGTTTGTCGGCAAGATTCTTTTTTAAATTGGGCAATGTTTTTTTGTTGAGAAGGGATACGGCTTCTCTTTCATCATCTTCATCATCTTCTTCGCCTACATCTTCTAAGAGGGGATCTGCCGTTTGGCTAGATATTTGTTGTTCTTCTTCGCCAGAAGTATCTTCGACTTCACTTTCTGGAGCCGGTTGATCTATAGAATCCGAGTCGCTTGATTTCAAACGTAGTTCGCCAGAGCCAAAAGATCGCAATGCTACATCGCGATTTTCGTAGATAGGCAATGAAGAGTCCAAGCCAAGCATATCAAATAGTACTCTAAATTTTTCGGCGACGTTTACCAGCCGAATTCCACCACCCACAACATTTACTTTGTGAGCAATGTTAATAAGGAGCCCTAATCCTGAACTATTTAGGTATTTGGTATTTGATAAGTCTAATACAAAACGACAAATGTCGTTTTTGAACAACTCTTGGATTTCCGCTTCAAAAATAGGAACGCTTTTTTGGTCTATTGGTCCACAAAGTTGTAGCAAGGCAATTTCGCCTACACCATCTTGTTGATAATATTCGGTATCAATGGTGAATTCCATAGTATATTCCTCTATAGTAAATGCAAGTTATAAGCGCCAATATTAGTGGTTATCGGATCTGTAGTATTCTTACCACATTTTTTTACACAAACGACGGATTTAAGAATCAAGTATATCAAAGCAAAAGCTCTACAAGCAAATGTATTTTTTGAGTATATCAATAACTTCGCTGTGTTCACCTTTTAGTAAAGACCTCGGGGCAACATATAATGTGTTGTTTTTTAAAACGGTGAATAGTGCCGGATCATTGAGCCTCAGTTTTTGAGCCAAAGAAGTTAATGAAAGTTGTGGGGAACGAATTGCTACCGCAAAAGATTCGATTTCCATCGCCGGTAGTGCCCCACTTCCTGCATAACCAGGAAATTGTTCTACATTAATTTCCCATTGCGATTGCCCGTGCAAGGCATTGGCTATTTGTTCCGAAATTTGTTGTGTTTCTTGTGCGGTTCTCGTTAGCATTTCGAATACAGGGTTTGTTTTGTGTACATTTGTTTGATAGTTATACAGCGCTTGTTGCAAGATAAATGTTGTAAATTTGTCTACGCGCAACGCACGAAGTAAAGGGTTTTTGCGTATACCTTGGATAAATTTCTGTTTTCCAACGATAATACCCGCCTGACATCCGCCTAAAAGTTTATCTCCTGAAAAGGTAATCAGGTCTACACCGCAACGGATACTATTTTTTACTGTTAATTCACTTTTCAATATAGGCACAGAAAAGTCGTTTAAGAGTCCCGATCCAGCATCCTCGATTAGAGCGATGTTGTGTTTTTTTGCTAGCTTAGAAAGCTCGTCAAGTCCTGGTTCGTGACAAAATCCAACAATTTTGTAATTACTGGTATGTACATGCAAAATCGCTGCGGTATTTTCATTAATGGCATTTTCGTAATCACGAATATATGTTTTGTTTGTACACCCTACAATTCGGAGTTTTGCGCCGCTTTGTTCTATTACCTCCGGAATACGAAAACTACCGCCTATTTCAACAAGTTGTCCACTACTCACAATAACTTCTTTATTTTTTGCAACGGTGGATATTGCAATAAGCACTGCCGCAGCGTTATTATTTACAATGGAAGCATCCTCAGCACCTGTGAGGCTTTTTAATATTGTGCGCAAGTGATCGTCGCGATGTGATCTCGTACCACTGGTACAGTCAATTTCTAAATTGATATATCCACGCAAATCACTATGTAGTTTGTCTAAAATATCTTGCGAAATAGGTGCACGTCCTAAGCCTGTGTGTAGTATAATTCCGGTGGCATTGATACAACGACGTAAGCTCTTTACTTGAGATGCAATAATGTGGCAAATTTCTTGAGCGATGTCTTCATACACAACGTTATGTGTTTCAATATTGCGGCGTAATTTTTGTAGGTAGTCGCGAATTACTTGCACTTTTATTTCACGGGATACTTGTATTGTACGAATGTTGGTATCTTCAAGTAAGCGACTTACTGATGGAATCTGTTTGTATTTATCCATTGTTTGCATTTTCGATAGCAGACACTGCTAGTCGATCTGCTTTTTCGTTGCCAGCAATACCAGAGTGCCCTGCGACTTTTACTAATTTAAGGTGTTTAAAATTCGACATTAATTGTTGAATTGATTCGATCAACTCTTTATTTTTTTTTGCCTTGTAGGCACCATTTAAAACAGAAAGAGAGTATTGCGAGTCGCTAAATATTGTAACGGGATATTCGTTACTCTTTAGAGACTCTAACGCTTTTTTAATTGCCGTTAGCTCTGCGATGTTATTTGTTGCATGTCCAATGTATTCACTAATTTCTTTTTGGTGTTTACCAAAACGAAAATATATACCAATGCCTGCTGGACCAGGATTTCCTGTACAGGCGCCATCTGTATATATTTCTATTTGCGAAGAGGTAGGATTTTGCTGCACAGATGTATTTGTTGGTGTATCTTGTTTTACATTGGAATGTTGTTTTTCACTATTCTTTTGTGTATTAGAATTTTCTTGTGTACTAGAATTTTCTTGTGTACTAGAATTTTCTTGTGTACTAGCATTTTCTTGTGTACTAGAATTTTCTAATTCTTCAATATCTGCTAAACGAGCATTGTAAATTTTGTCGTCGTCAACGCCTCGATATTTTATTTGCGCAAGGTTATTTTCTATCACGATTTGGCCTTGCGCGTCAACGAGAACATATACTTTACACTTTTTAAATTTTTTGCGCACCCACGGCATTTTTTATTCCAAAATCTAGTTTGCACACAAATTTTGTAAAATTTCTTGTGCTTCCTGTGTTTCTTTTTCCATCCCTAGGGATTGGTATATTTCAATGGCTTCGTTGATGCTTTTTTGTGATGCGTCTTTTTGGTCGCTCTGGGCTTGAACTATTGATATGGCGATTAATGTGGACGCCAGCTCTACTTTTTCGTCTAATTGTGAAAGCATTTCGACGTTGGCGAGGTAACATTCAATGGCGTTTTCGAACTCACCTTGCATTGTGTAAACGCGCGCAAGGTTACCATGTGTACGTATTAGATTCATTACATCACCAAGAGCCACAAATATCTCTACGGAACGCGAAAAATATTCTTCGGCCAAGCCACATTCTTTACGACAAGTATTTATATAGCCCAAGTTGTTATATATCGCTGCCAAATGTTGCCAGTCGCCCATTTTTTCGTAACTTTCAAGAGCGCCTTCGTAATATTTTACGGACTCATCATAATTTTCTAATTTTGCACAAATATGTCCCAAATTGCAGTTGACAAACACCGATGATAAAATATCTTTTTGCGCTTGGTAAATCTCGTAAGAGGTCTGGTAATGGTCATATGCACGTTTGTAATCGAGCGCACTCATTGCAATTAGACCTAGGTGTTGGTGAACCTCTTCTAGAGAAGAATGGCAGTAGAACTCATTGCCAATGCGTAGTGCTTCGTTTAAGTTTGTCGTCGCTTGTTCCCAATCCTGATTTTTGATCAAAGATGCGCTCAAATTGAGAAGTGTTTGTACCATTTCGCTGTATTGATACTTTTTCTTTTTGGCTTCTAAGCTTTCGTTGTAGTAGCGTTGTGCCAATTCGTAATCTTCATCAATATCGCAAATTCTCGCTAGCTTATCTGTTACCGACGATATTCCACTTATGTTTTCTAACATATTGTAAATAGAAAGAGCTTCGCCATAATGTTGTAAGGCGCGATCTGTTGCTCCTGCATTCCAGTAAGTGTCGGCAAGCATCATATTTTCTTTTGCAAGTTGATACTCTTGGTTTGCGCGGTTCCATAGCGCAATAGCTTCATTGTGGTTATGGATTGATTTTTCCAAATGCCCTTGTTCGAAATAAATGGAGCCTTTAAGGCGATGTACTCTTGCGAGTCCTGCAGAGTTCCCTTCGCTTTGGTAACTACTCATCGCATATTCCAAAACTTGCAATGCATGTGAACGACTAATCACTTCGTTGAGTAGTGCTCCTGCAAATTCAAGGAGATCAGGGTCGGCGTTTTTCGCCTCTAACCATTTGTCCAGTGCTGCGGTATCTATATTATCGACAGTTTCTTGGACATGTTGTAGGTCGAATACCTCTGCCAAAACATCTGGAGAGTATGGAATCAGTTGGACATTACCTAACTGCTTCAAGTGCTCCAGGGCCATGGATTTTTCTGTATACATCCAATAAATGGTTTTCTGAGGATATTTTTTCGCAAGTTGTACCATCAAACCATATGTTTTTTTCCAGCAAAAGTCATCAGGGTGCAGTCCTAAAAGGAGTACTGCTTTGGCATTTTCGTTTTTGGTAATAAAGTGATAGACTTTTTCTAAGTTAGGAGAAGCTCCTTGGAGTTTGTGGCTTTCTTGTTCTAAAGTCGCCACCAATGAATCTTCATTTTCTATACATCCGTTTAAATACGATACATACGGAATATTTGTATCTGCGTGTTGTTCGAAAGGGATGTCGTGGTATTCTTGTTGTAATGCAAGAGCTAATCTATTGTCTATATCTGCAGTACCAAGCGCTAGAAGTTTTTGGTTGGCTACGATTTGTGCGATGGTTTGGTAGTATGGATCCGCTTTTTCGTATTTAAAACTTTGTAGAGGTGTAAATACTTCATCGGCAAAATACTCGTAAAATACTCGGTAAAAGGCCTCTGTTGTTAAACCTCGTTCCCTTACCTCTGGAAGATAAAGTTCTAAAACATCCCAGCTATTTTGCAAAGTAGATAAAAATTTTTCTACAAAACTTGTATGAGGAGAGGGGTTTTTTACACTGGAGCCTACTAGTAGGACCAACTCTTTATTTTGAGAGAATTCTTTTAATTGTTTTATATGTCTAGCCATAGTAATAAGATCATTCCAAAAATTTTGAGATACACCGTAATTATTATGCCTTGTATTTAAATGGCAGTATTATATATGGTAAATTATAGCAACTGCATAGAATCTTTCAAAGGAAAAAGCAATGGGAGGATTTTTTTTTTGACAACAAACATTCCCTTTGTTAGAGTTGCTAAAAACCATTTTTACAAACTACAATTTTTTGCAAATTTCGCCTGCTATAAACTAAACCATTATGTAGTACATATTCGATAAACGACAATCTGTCGAGAGTTTGAACTTTTTCTGGTTTGCCTTATAGAGCTAAAATAACAATTCCAATAACTATTGTTTAGAGAGTTTTATAGGAATGAGTAACCAAAGTGTACTTAACTGCGAAGGATTTTTCCCCTCCGAAAATAGATGGCTATTCTATCGCTATTGGCAACAGTCTAATGCCAAAGCCGATATCATCGGTATTCATGGTGCGTTAGATCATGGAGGCCGTTATAAAAAAATCGGCGATTTTTTCGCACAAAACGGCTACAACTTTTACATCTTTGACCTAACGGGTTATGGACGTTCCGAAGGAAAAAGAGGTTTTATCAACCAAGTAGAAGACTATATTGTCGATGTGGGAAATTTTTATGCCTTTCTTCGTGAATTTAAGGGAATGAAAAACCCTTTTGTTTTAGGACACAACATGGGAGCCCTTCTTGCAGTTCTTTTTACTCATCTTAACAAATGTTATGTCAAAGGAAATATTCTTTGTAGTCCCCTCCTTCACATGAAGAACCAACCTTCTGTTTGGAAAAAGACCATGGCCAAGTTTTCGAACGTAGCATTACCTAAATTTGCCGTGGACTATAAAATGGAAATAGAGAATATGAGCAATGATCCGAATATTGGTCATGAATACTCTCTTGATCCTTTTATCCATGAAAAGGTAACCGCAAGATGGCTTTGTGAATTATACAAAACGATGAAAATGGTACAATCTAAAAAGCACATGGTTCAGATTCCCACCCTCATTATGCAGGGAGACAATGATAAAGTCGCAGATGTCGCGGCAACCAAAAGTTTTTTTGCCGGTTTGCGTTGTAAAAAAGAATTTTTTCTTGTGCGTCATGCGAAACACGAAATTTTACACGAAATGGCTGGGGAAAAAATTATGGGAAAAATGTTTTCTTGGATTGATGATCATTCATAAAGTGCGCAAGTAGTTAAGTCGGGTACATGTAATTGTCTATCTATCTCTCGTAAGCCTGGGAATACTTGAACCAATGTATTCACCAGTCGATACACTTTAACGCGCTCAACAAGAGGTGCCGTACAAATATCGTGTAATTCGAAAAGTGTCTCAATAAAAAAGTCGCGAATTTCAACGTCCGAACGATTGCGGCTCATCAATTCAATTTTCCGCATGAGTAATTTTGCTGCCATAAACCTTCCCGAAGAAAACATTTCTTTTTTGTGCTTTCTTTTTGTTGTTAGGGGAGGATCATCTTGCTCTGTACTATTTGAACCCAGTAGATAACGGATTTGCTCAATATCCAAATTTTGTTTTTGTAGAGGATCGTTGTTTTTGTACAGGCGATTGATATAACGTTGACACCAACTTTTGTACTTTCCTAAAATATTATTTTCATTAAATAAATACTTAATTTTGAAAAATATATCAGGGGTAGAAAATGTCGTGATAGAAGACATGGAAAATAAATTGCGACCCGTCAAACAACGCATCAAAATAAGCCCCAGTCCCCAAACATCTGTTTTTTGACACACCTTACTTAAGTTGTAATACACATAAGGCCGACCATATTCATCTTCATGTATTGATATAAGTTCTGGAGGTAGCCAGATCGGAGTGCCGTGAAGACGTCCAGATATTCTTTCTATTTCGACTTCGTCAATTTCGCTATTACTACGTGCCGTACCATAATCCGTAATAATAGGTGTTTCCCCATAAAACATGATATTTTCGGGTTTGATATCGTTGTGCACAATGTGATGAGAAGTGATGTGTTTTAACCCCAGTGTAATCAAATAAAACAACTTCAGGGCATTGATCGGATCCATGGGCTCGTTTTGTGAAAAAGAGGGAAATACATCGCATATGGGTTTGTATATGTGGGTCAAGTAACAAGGAATACGTTCTTCTCCCCAAAAGAAAAAAAACGGTAGTATTTTGGGAATGTATTTCGAACCACTTCTTTGCAATGTGTTAAGCTTTTGAATTTCATTATTTATGTAATTGCGCGTAATTTCTAATGGGTCGCGTGGAATTTTCAGTGCGAAATGTTGGGTGGGTTGATTAATGTAGCATACTCTATAGACCTCTCCATATCCACCTTTCCCCAGAAGTTCTTCGATGCGAATAGTGTGGTCGGAGCCATCACTTGAGTTCGCCAAGATACGATTCTGGTTAATGTACTTTCCTTGGAGAATATGTTCGAAATTTTGTCGATCATGTATGTCAAAGTGATTTTTCTTGGCAGTTAGATTTATCGATCTGTGTTGTAATCTCGTCATGATTTCTAATCTTAGAAGTTAATTTTACATAGAGTATAATATAAAATTCGTGTATTTATGAAATTCATTGTGCAAAATACGACGAAGAAACGACAAAGAAGCTATATATTTATTATACATCCCTTTGTTTTTTTTTCAAATAAAAACAACTGCCAGAGAAACAATTGGATTAGATTCAGGAACGATTTACTATCGTTCCTGAAGTAAAATTAAATATCAGAAGGTACGCCTAAGCCTTTAAAGTAGTTATTGTTGTCGCGAACTTCTTTCCAGTTGTTTTTGATTACAAGCCAGAATATATATAAGCCGGTCATGACAATAATGCTGTTGACGATGATAGAGTTATTACCAATGGCAATACAGAAATAGTTAAAAGCTCCGTGGATGATGGCGGCTAGAAAATAACCTTTTATAAAATCACCAATGTCGGGCATACCTTTTACTTGTTTTGCTTGTGCCAAGACCAATGCGATTGTGGTGGTAAATACAGCATGACCTAACGCGCATAGCGAAGCACGTATGGCAATCATTGTGGCAACACTACCTAATAGTTCGTTTGCTTTTGCTCCCGCTTGCATGAACTGGTAGTAGTAAAATAAGTTTTCTACGGCAGCAAAACCAAGACCTACTGCAAATCCATAAACAATTGCATCTAGTGTATCGTTGTACTCTGGATGTTTTGACAGGCGGTATACTCCAATTCCTTTTGCGAGTTCCTCTGTGACACCCGCAAGACAGATGGAAATAACCATGCTACCAAAAATACCAGCAGTAAACGCATTGAGATATAGTGCAATGACCGTTGAAACGGCACCCCAAACAAATGCTCCGGCAACATACAACTTTGGTTCAGGTTCATATTTATCGAGTAAGTAAACGATCATTAAATAAACAATGGGGCAGCCGAAAGCTACGAATAGGTACGATGGCTTTGCCGAGGTTAAAGCGATGGCATGTGGCAAAAAGTACGCTACGGCGAGAAAAGTAACTAGCAAAAAGAAAATCTTTGCAGCAAAGCCACCGAGTATTTCGTAAGATGGCGCTTCTCCTTGTTCTACGTCTAAAGAAGAAATTTTTTTGCGATATTTTTTTGTTGTTTGGGTATATTGTTCGTCGTCGATTAGATTTTTTTGCTTAGCTAATTTAAGTAATTGCAAAGTTCTAATAAACTTAGAACGCAATAATCGCATTTTCTCTTTTGTCATTGTAAGGTAGCGAGATCAAGAAAACTCGCATCTCCTTTCTCAAATAAAAGGTGTGGCTTATGTTCGGAGTGGACAAAAATATCTACACCGAAAATGCAGGTGTACATATTTGTATCCACTCATTAAGACATGTTTAAAATTACAGTCTAAATACTCTTGACAGTATACAGAAAACTACCACAAACCTACAATGAAATTTTTGTGCGTTAAAGCACCATTAGTATTTTACAATATCACTGAGTAAGCTAATAGAAATCATTTCCGCTTTTACAATATTTACTGACTTTCGATTTATTTTTATGCCGTATTTGGCGGCTTCCATTACATATATTTCTTTGGTTTTGCTGAAATCGTTTTGATCATGAACATCCACGTCGGTCATTGTTAGGAAAAAGTCTCCAATTTTTTGTAGGTTTCCAATAAACAGATAGGAAGATTTCGTGTCAATGATGACTTGTTCATTGAGAAAAACCTCTAATTCTTGCATTTATCAGCCTCCAAAAACACGTTGTATATCATTTGCGGTGACGTAAATAATGAGAAACAACAAAAATAAAAATCCCATGTGATTTATCCACACCAGTGTTCTTGGCGCTAGTGGTTTTCCGTTTATTTTCTCTGCTGCCGTTAGTAGTAAATGTCCACCATCGAGAACGGGAATTGGTAGTAAGTTAATAATCGCCAAATTAATACTTACCAAAGCTAGAAAGTAGATAAATCTTCCCATTCCCAATTCTAAGTATGTGTGTGAGGCTGCGAATATGGTGACCGGGCCACCTAATGTTTTGGAAGAAACTTTACGACTAAATAAACCTTTGAGCATTAAAAATATGTGTTTGGCCATATTTTTGGTGTGAATCCAACCGAGGCGGCATGAATCTAAAAAACTCGATGATTGAATCGTTGTGAGCTCATGTGTTAATTGTAGTACGGGAATATCGACTTTTTTTGCCTCCAGGGTCGCCGTGTATTCTTTGCCGTTACGCTCATAGGTAACGCTAAGTGGTTGACCTTTAGATTGTTGCACAGCATTGTATATATCGGTCCAGCTTTCGAGTTTGACATCATTCATTTTTATGATCTTATCACCCATTTGTAAGACTTTACGCGCAGGGTATGATTCCATAACTTGACCAATATATAAATCAGAAACAAAATATATCTTATCTATAAATTCGCGTGCGTTTTGCACGGTAAAGGCAATGGTAACTTCCTTGCCATCGCGTACAATTGTGAATTGTCGTTGTTCCTTAGATGTTTCCAGTTCTTTTTCTAAGATTTCGTTATTTAGTATGTGTTTGCCGTCGACTTTTAGAAATTCATCACCGATTTGAAATGGTAGTTTGTGATCAAGCTTTAAATTTCCTATTTTGAGAAGTCGCGAACGAATACCAATGCGGTGAACGGTGTATTGCTGAGGAGTTATGGTGATGACCTTCTCTTCGTTACCACGTTTGACTGTAATCGCCAGATCGCTGTTTTCCATTTGCGAAATGACACGTTCTACTTCATAACCATCATTGACCTCTATTTGTTCGCGTTCACTTTCTGATAAACTCCCATTCGCGACTCGTATGATCGTGTCTCCGGTACGAAAACCGGCTTGATATGCCAGTGTCTCTTCTTTGACTTTCATTGTCGTCTGCATTGGTGGGTAGATTCCGATTGTGGAAACGCCTCGCACCTCATCGTATTTAGGTAAAACTTTTATTTCTTGTACTTCACCGTCACGTTGTATTTTTAGAATGGCTCCTTTGGGACTGCTAAAGGCAACTTCTACAAATAGATCGCTAAAACTATATATTTTGTTTCCGTTGACCTCTAGTACGATATCGTCTTTTTGTAAGCCGGCTTGCCATGCGGGACTACCATTTTGTACAAGTCCTACCTTTGGTACTAGGAATTTGGAACCTATCTGGAAAGCAAGAGCCATACCCACAAAACCAAAAAGCGCGTTCATCACTACTCCCGCAATAAGGATACGTGCACGCTGCCCTGTGGTTTTTGAAAAAAATTCATCGGATCTTCCGCGGACATTTTCAGGTAAATCTCCGGCCATTTTTACATAACCGCCCAAAGGAATTAAATTGATTCTATAGTCGGTTTCTCCCCATTTTTTCGAGAAAATGGCATTACCGAAACCTAGGGCAAAAGCTTCGACTCTTACACCTTCGTATTTTGCGACGACGAAGTGCCCTAATTCGTGAATGAAAATAAGAAAACCAATTCCACCAATAACCAGAACCCAGTTGAGAACCCCCTGTACAATACTCAAAAGTCCCGCGGCCAAAAATATCATAAAAATGTTGAAAAACATGATCTACCTCATTTCGTAATTTATCGGTACGTCTCTGTGCGTTAGTATTTTTTCTTGATTCTTCGCGTCGATGTAATTTGCGATATTATCTCTTCATTGTTCGAACGCTCTTTTTTGAGCTTGTCAAGATGTTCGTCATAACGATTTTCGTCCATAATGTCGTTTATTTGTAAACGATCATACCTCATGTTATCCAGAGGAGATTCTTTGCGATTTTTTTCTATTTTGGCGGTTAAGCTCTCGGGCTTATTTTCCGACCGGTCCGTTTCCCATTTTAACTGAGTAATTTCAACGTTAAACCCGTAGTTTTGGAAAAAGTGCAACGAGTGATTGAGCTTTTTCTGTAGTTTTCGTTGCACAATTAGATTTTCTAGTACTTCTTCGCTATCATGCGAGCCTATAATACCATCGAAGCCTATGCTGGTTAGATACATGTCAAAAATTTCATTGATTTCGCAAACATGAATGATTTCCTGACGACGCAACCAATTCTCGACGAGAAACATCATTTTTTCCCGGTTTATGGAGACTTTTATTTTGAAAGTTACGGATAGATTATGATTATCGTTGCTTACTAAATCTTCTGCCATGTACTCCCAGTGAATTGTCTTTGTGGAGATAAATGCGATACTATGTTTCGATGCTAGCGGTGCTTGGGCATTTAGCCATGCCGCAAATCTCATGCGGCTACTACGAAAACTATCCACGATTTTGGTTCTTTCAAACGTGATAGCATCTGTTTCCTCAGGTAAAGAAATTTCTTCCGTGTGGTCTTCTAGTTTTGTGAGTAGTAAAGTGCGTATATCTTCGAGTAATTTTAGCTGTTCTTCATTCTTTTTGTCGTCGAGTTTTTTTGGCTCTGGTAAAACAGCCACGAGAACGTCTTTGACATCTAGCGGATAGACATCCGTTTGATAAAATCGATCGAGTTGTTGCCGCGCAATTGTTTGCCAATTTAGTGTGACCATGAACTATTCCTTTTTTGTCCAACATTCTTCAATTAAATCTTCGATGTCGGGGCGACATCCACCGCAGCCTTCGCAGGCCGAGCAATGCATTTGAACGGCTTCTACCGTGCGACATTTGTGTTTTTTGATAATATCTACTATTTCTTTCGTGGGAATGCGAAAACAATAACACGTTAGGCTTTCTATAATTTGTACAGTCCCTTTTTTCTTTTTGCTAAAAAATTTCATCAATTTGTGGCGAGGATACCCCGACTTCTATAAGTTGGGGAGGAATCGCCACTCGGACGCGAATGCGCGAAGCATGAGCACGATGGCTTTTTCAATCTCGCATCTCCTTTCTGGAAATAAAAATATCCATCAACTTGTTGTATCAAGTGACAATAACGATAAGAAATACCTTGTACTGTAGAATTATTCGTTTTGATATTGAAATATCCGTTAGATCTTACGGCAACACGACCAACATAAACACCCTTTTTCTTACCTTTTGTCACAACGGCTTTTACGATGTCACCCGTTTGAAAGCCTTTTGCCCTTTTTTGACTTTTCGCTGTTGTACGAGGGAATCCAAATTGATCCACGCGACACATTTGCCTACTGCCCCTACCTTGAGACCTAATACCCAAAGGTATTAGGTCTTGAGAAATAGTTACATTCTCTCCACTCTCTCCTGCACAGGCAGCATCAATCCAGTGTTGTTTGTTGAATCCGTTGTGTCGACGATTTGCTTTTGTTTTTCCTCCACTTGCAAACCCTACATCTATACCGAGTTTCTTTAACTGGTTGCCGATGACGTAGCGTGTTGTGTTGATACTTGCAGCATCTCGCAGTGTTTTTTTACTATAAGACACAATTTTCTGTAATCTTTTGTTGTCTTTGTTTAAAAAATCGTGGATATCACTATTACCTTTGTTTTCGTTGCACTTACGACAACTAATGGTTAGATTAGATACACGGTTACTTCCGCCTTTACTTCGTGGATGAATGTGATCTATCTCCAATGCAACATTTTTTGCATCGCAATAGACGCATTGATGATTCCATTTGTAAAGTAGGTATTCGCGAATTTCGTAGCCAAACAGTGTTCCTTGTTGATACTCGACACCTGAAATCTCAGGATTTTGTAGCTTCTGGGTATCAAAACGATTTGTTTCTACACACAAGTTGTCAATTGGTGTATAAGCGAGTAGTTTTTTCGTCCAATTAAAGATGTTATCTACTTTTGATTTTAAAGAAGGTGCAATCCATCCTTTTTTTCTTGTACGATTACAGAATCTTGGTGGGCGATATCGTGTTTTACGATTGCGACGACTACGGCGAATTGCACGCCTTTTGCTTAGCAAATCGACTATTTTTTCGCCGCGATGCTCTAGTTCTGCTGCCCAAGTAACGACTGTACCTTTTTGAAAAAATACGACAAGAGCTATTCCAGTAATTTTACTTCCCGGATCAAACTTGAGTTGCACCTTCTGCAAGTCTCCCTCTGTTCTTTTTTGGAGAATGATGGTAAAGGGTTCTTGTCTGTAGACACTTGCTTTTCTTTCTTTTAACAATTGTCGCGCCCTTGCCGGAGAGCATGGCATTAGAGGTTTTCTATTTTTACTGAGTACAAACACTCTTCTTTGCATCAAAGCTATCTTTCTTTGTAAAGTACCAAATTATTTTGGTTTCTCGGTTTAGAACCGGTAAAGGTCTCCTCGCTAATGTTATGAAACGGTTTTGTATGTTAGCAGCACTGGCTTAACCCACTACACCTGTTTAACTACTAACCGTAGAGTCTGGAGCTGGAGAAGCACCCCAGAGTACCTATATTTTCGTTTCTAACGCTTATCAAGCTTGTTACACTTGATATAAGCTGGTCAACAACTGAGCTTACAAGCTCCCACTTCAAGTACCGCTAGGTACTAAGTGGGGGTAGTTGATCGCGTTACCTATTTTTTTCAATATCGCGTAGTTGCTGTAAACAACTGCGAAACCATAATTCGTGTTCGGCGTTTTGGTGTTTTGTGGCTATTTCTAGATTTAAAGTGTATATGCGTTGTAAGATTGATTTTACTTGTTTGGAGTTGCCAATAAGTATTTGGGCGTTTTTCGCTTTGTTAAAGGCATGTATGATATTATTGTAATTTGTTTTTACCTCTACGTTTTCGAGGTTTTTTGTATAGAGGTTTAGATACTGTTGTGCTTTGGCAACCAGAAGACAAGCTGTTTCGTTGAGCGCTTCATTACTCTGTTTTTGCATATCGTTTTGTTGAATTTTTTGCGCAACGTCTTTTGCCAGAATAAAATTATGTTTTTCTAGTAACATATGTGTTTCTTGCAGTAAATTTCTGTCTTTGTCGTGTTGCATAGACTCTCTTATGTTCCACATGACGATGCCAAAAACGATCAGTATAAGCAAAAAAGACGGAATGAGCTTGTTTAGTGCAATGCTAGAGTTTTTCCAAACTTTAAATAAATCTGAGTTTAATTTTGCTTTGATATTTTCGCCAAACAAGTAACGATTGATGTCTTCCGCCATTTCTTTTGCACTACTATAGCGATGTTCGAGTTCTTTTGACATAGCTTTCAGGCTGATGACCTCTATGTCGGGGGGGAGATAAGGATTAATGCGTGAAGGCTTTTTTGGCTCTTTGGAAATTACATCGGCAATAACAAGACCAAAAGATTCGCCGGCAAAAGGGGGTTGCCCGGTTACCATTTCATATAGTATGGCTCCAAGAGAGTAAATATCACTACGAGCATCAATGGTGTTTTTTCCACAGGCTTGTTCGGGAGACATATAGGCCGGAGTACCTATTGTTTTTCCACTCTGTGTAATAAAAACGCTGTCGGCATTGAGTGCTTTGGCAAGACCAAAATCGGTTAATCGTGGTTTACCGTTTTTGTCAATCATGATGTTTCCCGGTTTTACATCGCGATGTATCACATTTTTGGAGTGCGCATAATCTAAAGCCAAGGCCACATCGTAAATGATTTTTAGAATCTCGCGATACGCGAGTTGATTTTCTTTTAGATAAAGTGATAAAGGTTGACCTTCTACATAATCCATCGTGAAGTAATTTACCCCATCGATGACGTCGGCATCGTATATATTGACGATATTGGGGTGTTGCAAACTGGCAGCAAGACGCGCTTCGCGTTGAAAACGCTGCGTCTCTTCTACGGAAGGACATTCCCATTGGCGTAAAACTTTTAGAGCAACTGTACGCTTTAATTGATCATCCCAAGCTTTATAGACGACCCCCATTCCTCCGCGGGCAATCTCACTAATGATATTGTAGGAGCCAAAGTTTTTGGGAATAGAGGTTTCGATGAGTTGTAGTTTACCCTCGCTGGAGGCAATACGCGTCATTTTGTCTTCGAAAATAATCGTATCGAGATCTTTTTTCTCTAGCTTTAACTCGATTTCTTTTTGCACTTTGATAAAACGATTCCCCGAAATAAATCGGTTGCTGACCATGATTTGTCCCAGTTTCTTTTTCTTCATGGCCTTAGATGATTTCATCTCAAGGCACTTATTGATCGTTTCCAGTGAACAATAACCTTGGGATAAGACAATACGCGCAAAAAGTATGTCGCGCTTGGCTTCGTCGGGGAGCAAGTACGGATTAACTTGGCGCTGGGTTTTTGCGGACTGTGAAGGAAAGGCTTTGTGAATCGACAATAGAAAATTTTGTAAATTTTCGTGAACGTCGCAGGGGATTAAATTTTTCTCACTAAGTGATTGCAATATGTTATCTGCAGGATTTTGCTCCATCTCTTTTCGGATTGTATCTATGATTTTGGGGGGAACGCATTGCGTGGATTCAAGTATGGAAACCAATGCGTATCCTGAAATAGCCGGCACAATAACAAACCTTTCACAAAGTAGTCGATAGTTTGATTTATTGTATATGCGAAATCGCGAAAAGTCAAGTACAGAGCTTGAAATCGTAATCGTCACCGTAGCCGTAGCCGTAGCCGTAATCGTCACCGTGACCGTGACCCTGACTGTGGCTAGAGGTTTTGTAGGCTATTTTGATTTAGAGCTACGGCAAACGGCTAAGATTTTATCAAGACGTGTTGTTTCTATGCTTTGTAAAATGCTATAATTTTTCGACTACGACTACGACTACGACTACGATTACGACTACGGCTACGATTACGGCTACGATTACGGCTACGATTACGGTTAGGGTCAGGGTCACGGTCACGGTGACAGTCACGATTACGGTGAGGGTCTCTTTCTTTTTCGAGGTGAATATGAAGAAGTGTATTATCTGTATCTTGTTGGGAGTATTGATATTTACCAACGTCTCTGTTGCAGAAAGGTCATTGAAGCGCGCTTTAGAAAAGAAGGATATTTCTAAGGTGCAAAGAGAGTGGCGTAAGGTAAATCGCAAAATAAAATTATACAGCGGCGAGGCAAAATACAAAGAGGGGATTGCCTACATAACTACCGTTCTCGAACTTCTGAAAAATTACTCGATAAACGAAACAAAGCAAATGCAGGAGTTCGTGAAACCTGGTGAAACGCGCACATTTGAATATCAACTCGATATTATCCCACCGCTACGAAATTCTTGTCGGCAACAGATTGCTGAATTTTACATGTTGCTCAGTGACTACGAACAATCTGTGTCGTGGGCAAAAAAACAAGAATCGTATTATGGCGACAGTGAGACTTTTGTCAAAGATAGAGAAGAACGAAGAAGAGATACCTTAAGATATCTAGAAAAAGAGGCCAAAAAGCATGGGCACCACGAAGGGGCTGTTCTCTATGCGCAGGCTGCGGCAAAGTATTCGCAAATATGGGAGGAACGACGCCTCAATAAAAAGCGGTTATACAAAGAACAAACGAACTGGAAAAAGTACACTATTTTTGCGGCGATGATCCTTGTTGCTTTGCTCATGTTTTATTGGCTTTTTCGGGACTCATTTGGCGGTACGCATAAACCAATACCTCGGTATGCCTGGAGAGTCATCGAGGTAAAACTAGTGGAATATGTGGTTGATAAGCACATAAAAATAAAGTCTAACGATGGTTTTCATGTTTTATCTTACATATTTTTTATGACGTTGATGATCGGATTGCTCATTTTTGTGATGGTAATTATGTTGCAACATATTTTACAAAATCTACATGGGAATCAGTGGTTGTGGTATTTATTTCTAATTCCATTCATGGTCTCCGTTGCTATTTTCTGCCTAACCACGATTATATGGGCATTTTTGGGATGGCAAAAACGAATGGTGGTGGTGGATATCCCGACGAAAAAGATCTCTTTTTATACAAAGGACGCTCCTTATCACCTTTCGGTAAATGACATCAGAAGTTGTAAAGTAGAAGAAGAATTTTTATTTGAAGACCAGGGCATTGGTATTCGTTGGGTGGTAAAAGCCTATGCGGTGAATGGAGATACTCTATATCTCGATGTCATTGTCGACTATCGGAAAATTAAGACGCACATTGACATGTGGAAAAGTGTCTTTGATGGCAAACTCAGATACGACAAAAATATTTATGACATGGATTATAAGACATTTGTGAAGAATAATTTCAAAAAGCAGTTACCTGCCATTTTGTCTTTATTCAAGAGGAAATTCTAAAGTAAAAAACGAGCCAATTATTTGGCCCGTTTTGTGAACTAAAAAGTAACTTGCAAACGCATGGCTAAAATGTGCGCATCGACAAAGTCGGCAGCATCTAGGTTTCTCAGTATCGAATAGATATAGTTGACTTGTACGCGTATGAATGGATTGATATACCAGTTGACACCTAAGGTAATGTCATCCATGCGCCTTCCGCGAACTGTGTCGTCGTTGAGGTCTATTCTTGAGTAGCGTACGGCAAGTTCTATGGCTCCCGTTGCATTTTCTTCGTCCAGAAAGCTGTTAAACGGCGAAACACCGCCAAATGTTGCGGCTTTTTTGAGATAGGGACGATATTCTCCGGTTAAAAGGTAACTTGCGAAAACATAAAATGCCCATACGTTTTCCTTGTCATTGCCGTCAATATCAAATACAGCAACCATCGCTTCACTTTGCAGCGAAAAGGAACTCATCACGGCGGCCCACTCAAAACTAAACAATTGTACATCGTTGACGTTTTCAATGACCCCCGTATCCACAAACTGTGGTCCGTTGTCTATTTCTGGTCGGGCATTGAATTGCACTCGATTGTCTAGTGGACTGCGATAGCTATAGCCAGCACCAAGGTGCATCAAGTATTTTCCTTGCTCTTCGTATATGGGAAGGCCGGTGACGCGGAAAGTCCCGGCGTACGAACCACCGTCTTCGACGCGCGGTGGATCATCATCCTCTACTTCGCGAAAAATTCCCGCGGCAAAGGTGAGTCTCTCATCGAATACGCGCCCCATGTATTGCGCACCCAATTGAAAACCAGGAGTTAAGTCTACTAAACTGGCGCGGTCCATAAACGTGAGAAATGGTAGTCCCTGCACAGCTTCTAAACTGATGAATTCGCGAAAAAAACCTACCTGTAATGTACCGTTAAATGGTAGTCCTTTCATTCCAAAAAACACATTGCGAAAGGCAATTTCGTTGTCGATAGCTAGGTCAGGTTGAAAAACAAAAAAGTAGCGCCCAATTTCACCAGTGATTGTCGGACGAAATGAACGAAAGTCGGCAAAGTCTTCCGCTCGATCTATTTGTTCGGTAATCGCAGCGTCTTCGTGTATAAAACCTATATCTAGTTGCGCGAAACCACCAAAAGTGATTTTTATTTCCTTATTGATACTTCGCAGAACAAGTTTGTTATCCCAAAAAACCTCGAAGTCATCGTCTGATTTTTCTTGTTCTTCTAATGCACGGATGACTTCATCGTATTGCCCTACTTTTTTTTCCAATGAGTCGATTTTTTCGGCTTGTTGGTCGTACTCTTTGCCCGTCGGTGAGTTTTTCTGCTCTAATTGTTCTTCCAAAGTTTCGACGCGGTTTTTTAGCGCCTTGATTTCTTCACGCAATTGCTGTATTTCGCTTTGTTCTTGGCTCCATAAAATGTTTATGCACGCTATTATAATCAAAATTCGATATAGCATTTGTCTTCCTAATAAGAAGTTTCGTTGTATCTATTTTGTGAATTTATCATGTAGTCGTTTCGGGGGTGATTATCAAAATTGGTTTGGTTTTGTAAATCAACAGTCATTCATCTTAAGGTATATAGATGTTGTTAACGGATAAATCACCTATATTCTATAGTATATTTTTACGATTTGTGGTCAAGATTTTATTTTGTGAATTGTAGGCAAATATAATCGCCACTATGCAGAAAATAACGACCAAAAACCATAAACTCGCCGCGCTCAAATCGGCACGGGCTCCGTTGTGTATTAAGGTTAAAATGCGAATAGCCAGGGTGGTAGTACCGGGGGCTATGACCAATGTGGAAATAATGGTTTCGCCCATACAAAAAATGAAAATTATTGCGCCGCAAAATGCCATTTGACGTTTACAGATGGGGAGTACCACGCGGAAAAAGGTTTGCCATGTACTGTGGCCGTCTATCGCTGACAATATTTCCCAGCGAGGGGTAATTTGCGATATGGTAAAATACATAAACATTATTCCCACGGGGAGGAATTTTGCGGTAAGTGCCCAAACAAGAACAACAGAGGTGTCTTGACAAAAGTAAAAAAAATCGCCTACGATGGGCAAAGAACTCAGGAAACTCACTATACGCACCGTCGCAATTCCTGCGATAGGACCAGGAATAAAAGCCAACCATAACAGTGCACCTACTGTGTAAGTGACGAAAAAAGATTTTGGTACTCTTTTTATGTACCATGCCAAAGGGGTTGCTAGAACGACAATCATCGTTGTCGAAAGTGTACAAATGTATAGCGAGTGAACAATTTCGCTGTCTATGGCTTGAAATACTGTGTAAAATTTTTCGAAAGATTGGGTGATGTAAATAAGAATGGGAAGCGCTAACCAATAGCAGCATAGTATTACAAAAGTAATGCTCACAAATAATAGTTTCCATTTACCTAAATGATATAAAAACTTGTGTTGTGTTGTGTGAAACATTGCTGGGCGTAACGATTTTATGGCGGCAATGAAAAATGCGAGTAGTACAAAACCGGGGATGCATAGTGAAAGAGCTAATTGTGGTTGGTAATAAATATTAAATAGCAGATAAATTTTTTGTGTTAATGTATTTTGAAATCCCAAAACGTCGGTGACTTTTACGTCGGCAAAAATTAAAAAAAATAAGCATGAGAATAGCAGCAGTAGGTTTTTTTTTATTAACGGGAGTAAGACACTCAGAAATACAAATATAGGAGAGCGATACGTTGTTGCTTCGATTTCGATTTTCTCATCGATGTTGTGTAACATAACACCACAGCAGATTGTCGCAAGGGGGGCGTAGGCCCAGGCGCTGATCCATATACAACCGTAAATGTTATATAACGAAAAATTAGGTAGTATGGTTTGCAAATAGGGGGTGAGTATTCCACT
Source organism: Candidatus Uabimicrobium amorphum (assembly GCF_009002475.1). Taxonomy (GTDB): domain Bacteria; phylum Planctomycetota; class Uabimicrobiia; order Uabimicrobiales; family Uabimicrobiaceae; genus Uabimicrobium; species Uabimicrobium amorphum. Next base: position 3,284,454 of record NZ_AP019860.1, on the reverse strand, counting down.
GCGCCCAAAAAAACCTATCCACGCGGATATTTGAATATGCGACGGGATAGCTATGGCAACCACTGCGATGTATTTTGCCAGCTTTCTTCCGGGAAAATGCACACGAAACAACATATATCCCATGAAAATACCTATTAGTAGGGCAAATAGTGCGCTTGCCGCGCAATAAATAAAGGTATTTGTTAGCAAAAGAGGAATATTATCATATACAGGCATTTCCTGCCCCGTGTATAAAATTTGACTGAATATAAATAAATACGGGGCTAGGAAAAGTGTGAGTAAAGTTGCGTAGGCAAATACAAAAAGTTTATTGGTCTTCATCGAGAGGTACAACTACGCTGTTCAGTATTTTGTGTATAATCTTTGGAGCATCTGTACCACTAATATGTGATTGGGGGTTTGCAATGATGCGATGACAAAGAATAGGAAGAGCTAGCTCTTTTACCATCTGTGGCGTTACAAATTCTTCGTTATTGAAGAGTGCATAGGCTTGACAAGCTCTCATTAACGCCAAGGAAGCACGGGGGCTCGCTCCAAGGTTTATGTCTTTGCTTTCTCTTGTGGCGCGAACAATTGCGACTAAATATGCTTTTACACTATCAGAGATATGCATATCGCAAATTTTTTGCTGTAGAGCGTGAATTTCCTCAGCGGTAATCACCGGCTTTATATCTTGTAATGGATGATGTTGTATTTGCGCGTTGAGAATGGCAATTTCTTGTTGCTCACTTGGATAGCCGAGTTGGATACACATAAAAAAACGGTCGAGTTGCGCCTCGGGCAAGGGGAAAGTTCCATGCTGCTCTACAGGGTTTTGTGTGGCAATGACGAAAAATAGTTCTGGTAGTGCATGTGTTTCTCCGTCAATTGTTACCTGCTTTTCCTCCATGCACTCCAGTAGACTAGACTGGGTACGCGGTGTTGCACGGTTTATTTCGTCGCCTAGAATTATATTCGCAAAGATCGGACCTTCGCGAAATTCAAAATCTAGGTTTTTCTGGTTAAATATCGATACACCCGTAACGTCATTTGGTAGAAGATCCGGAGTAAACTGTATGCGATTAAATTTTGCGGAGATGGACTTTGCAATCGTTTTGGCGAGCACCGTTTTCCCGACTCCAGGCACATCCTCTAGTAATAAATGCCCTTTGCAGAGCAAGGTGATAAGCGCCAAGCGTACGGCTTTTTGTTTTCCGACAATGACTTTGTTGACATTCTGCTCTAATAGTTGCAACTTTTGAAGTACAGATGAATGTTCATTTTCTTCCATTATATATTCCTACTCACATTCTAGCCAACGAAACCAAATGGGATGATTCTGACGATACCAATTCAATACTTCTTTGAGTATTTTTTGCTTTTCTTCGGTAATTACATCTATGGGGATGCGATTAAAGTATATTTTAATGTGGTTATTATCTAGATATTCCAACGCTTCGGAGCAAAGAGTTTGTAATTCGTTGCGAATTCTACCTGAGTCAGAGACTTTTACTGCACGCTCTTCATAATTTTCACCGTTCATAAATCTAGTGAGGAGAGGATTAAACACTAACTGACTTTCCTCTAAAGATTCTTGTAAGCGCAAAGATATTTTAACTTCTTTACAACCTTTTTTGGTGGCTAGGCGTACGGTAACACGATAAATATTCTCCGCAATTTGTTCAACTCCCTCCGCTCCGGTGTACGGATCGGGAAGAATGTAGCCACAAATTCCCATAACGCGCCAAACTTTTTCTGGAAAAAAATCACCAATGCGCAAATCCACATTCATGGGAATACCTGCATTTTTTGCCTCGTAGATATAGTTTTTATATTCTTCGATTTTTTCTGCGGGTAATTCTTTGGCAAACAACTTTTCTAACTGTGAAGCAAACTGTGGGCTTTCAGGATTCAAATGCATAACTTGACTCTCTTGCTCATAGCTTAGTTCAAATTTCGAAGAGAAGAGAGCGATAGATGCATGGATGTCAAGTAGGGGAGATAAACTAGCGGCCTGAACGGCTTCTGCGGATGCGGCATAGCCATCACAAATGAAAACGTGCTGTTCTCCCGTTGTACTATCCGTCCAATTTTTTACGAGGAAACACGGTTTGTACGTTCCTGAATCGGTAAATGCGTTTAGCTCACTTGGTAGTTTCCAGTCGCTGTCAACAAGATGCACTCCTAGCTTTTCCCATGTATCCCATAGTGAGCCAATGCGCTTTTTACGACTTTCTCCGCGCAAGGTCCATACATGTACATTTTTGGCCTCTAAGCCGGGATAAGAATGAAGTATCATGTCCAAAACTTTTTCACGTGGGGTGAAGAAATTTAGAAGTAATGAATTTTTTTGTGCGTTGCGCTGTACTTCCCCTGGGACAATGAGGTTTCCCATATAACCTTCATAAGGTTTGGTCATACAAAGTGGTTGGTCAAAAATGTGAATAATTGTTAGAGGACCTGTTTCCTTGCCTTTCGCAAAACGCGATGTATTTTCCAATGTGTCAATCGCGGCACCCCAGATGGTGATATTTGATTTTTTGATGTCGTGATAGAACATGTCCCATGTATATTCATCGTTGTTGATGAGATTTTTTACTTTGTCTTCCAAAAATTTTGCCACTTGTGGACGAGCGTATATGCGTCCAAATCCAAGCAGAGGGTTAGAACCCATTTCCGGCGTTTCCCCTACTTTTGGCATAAGTCCTTCACCAAGACATACCATGATCGCATGATTTTCCGGTAACGAACGCGATAAGTACCACAAACTTTCACTCATCACATAAGCCGTGATAGCGTCGGCATCTTTTTTTACTTGATTGAGTTCTTTTTTCGCCGCACCTTTGCCATCACCGTATCGACCGAAGAGTTTACCTCCCAGGGCTGTTACTGCCGCTGTCATTACTAGTGCGCGTTCCAATCCTGGCTCCACAAAAGATAAATCGTCTATCTTTTGTTGCTCCCAAACCTCATCCACATCTTCTAACCACAGATGTAAGCGTCCTAGTATAGAACGAGTGTCAAATGCCCATTGGGCAATGATATTTTTTTTGTTTATTGAAGTTGTCACTGTAAAACCTATCGTTAAATAACTAAAAAACGAATAATCCCTTAGTGTGTTGTTTGATAGATAACTTCTGCTAATTTTTTGCGTAGCTCTTTTTCGGAAACGCGGTGAGAAACTTGGCCGTTGTCACAAATGGATATCCATCCTTCTTCTTCAGAAACGACCAATACAATGGCATCTGTTAACTCGGAAACGCCCAATGCTGCGCGGTGTCTCATGCCCATAGATATCGGTAGTTTTTTTTCCGATAATGGGAAAAAACAACAACATGCGGCAATGATTTCTTTGCGAATGATTACTCCGCCATCGTGTAGAGGAGAGTGTGGAATGAATATTGCCGTTAGCAATTCCCTACTGACGTTTGCCCCCAAATGTACACACTGTTGATTTAAATAATCCCCAAGTCCTGTGTTCTTTTCAATGGCGATTAGAGCACCAATGTTATGTTCAGCCAAGAAGAGAAGAGATTCGCAAATTTCGTCGTCAATATTCTTGTTTGTGGTGAAAGAGCCTAGTGTAACTAAATTACCTAAACGATTTAAAAACTGCCGTAGTTCAGGCTGAAATATCACGACGACAGCCAAGAGATATATATCGAGTGCCTTATCTAAAACATTGCGAAAATTTTGCAGCTCTAGGTGATCTGTCACAAGGGGGGTGAATACAAACAATATAATAAATACGAGTACATAACCTTTGAATATACTTTTTCCCTGTGTACCTTTTAGAGCATACAATCCCAAACAAAAAATAACTAAAAGTATAATGATTTCCCAACTAGCATTCCATAACATAGCAATGTCTCTTGATAAAGTTATCTATCATGTAAAGGTTATTCCTGGTATTGTTGAATTGGCCCCATCACAGGGCTTTCCATGGTATAAATGATTTTTCGTGCTAAATCGCGCAAACCGTCATCTGTTTCGTCTGCTAGATTTTCACCGCGAATGAAATTAACTTCAAAACGATGGCGAACATTGGTTTTTGGTATAACATCGCGTCCAGTTCGTAGATCAATCCACTCAATTCTAGCAGTAACGGTTATGTCTAAAACGTCGACGTTGCGGTTGTCGTTTTTTATCACCGAGCGAAAATTAACATCTATTATGCTACCAATTAACTTTGTTTGTGCCTGGTACTCATTGGTGACATTTAGCGATGTTTTTACTAATATTTCATCGACAACGGCAGGGGTTAATATAAATTCAAAATCGCGAAATAGTGTTGTATTGGTAAATGTCGGAACGCATATGGTCTCAATGCCTTTTGGCATCAAAGTTCCCATGCGGTAGCCACAACTACACAACAAAGAAAATAACAAAATCACACTTAAGTTTTTCATATGACTAACTTTTGCCAATTCTTTTCAAAAGAAGCTTTGCCTTTTGCGCAGACCGTGTACGAGGGTATTTACGCAGAACGTATTGCAAATATATTTTTGCAGAGTGTAACTTGTCACGGCGGATGTAAAACTCCGCAATCGATATTTCCTTACGCGCTAAACCTTCGGTGATATCGTTCTGTGCTTTTTCTGCCGCTTCAAATTCATTGGTATCACCGTAAGAATCTACATAACTGTCAATTTCTTTTTTGGCATTTTTTAAAGGAGTCACATCGTACTCGTCTCCTTTATACAGCTTTTGTAGGCAGGTGATTTTTAGATATTTGGCGCGTGACAGCCATTCGCTTTGCTTGTGTTTTTTGATCAATTCTTCGTATTCCACTTGTGCTTCTTGGTATCTTTTGTTTTTGTAATAAAAGTTGGCGATGGCCATTTGTGCATCATCGGCAAATTCTGCATGAGGAATACGATTAATCACACCACGCAGTATCTCAACGCCTTTTTCTGGAGGAGTACTGGTTTTGCCACGAATAATACTATAGCCTATTTCGTATTGTTTTTCTGCAATCGTTTGAATTTTTTTACTCGAAGGATTGGATTTTAAAAATTGATTCAAATCTTGATAAGCTCTATATTTGTTGCCTGAATCTTCGTTTAATTTTGCCAATAAAAATAATGCCTCTTGACCTTCTTCTGAATCAGGGAAATATTCCCAAGCTGTTTCAAATGATTCTTTTGCAGCGGCTTTATCACCTTTTTTTAGAAATTTTTTACCATTTTCTACAAGTTTTTTGGCTTGATCTTGATTATTGTACTCGGTATTAATCCATCCTTGTGGTGTCCATATCCATTTGGCGTGAATAGGTAAATGCACTATTAATATTAAGATTAGAAGAACTCGGTGTTTACTCATAACTATTTCCTATCAACTTAAACGTTCGCAATTCTTTATATAGAAAACTATGTAAATAAAAGCGAAAAAACATATTTAGTTCATTTACTATGCGCTGTGAGAGATTAATTTTTTTTAAGCCTGTCCATGGCATTACTTCTAAGTTTTGTAGCGTTCTCAACGTTTGCATCGAAATTTGTAAAAAGGCACTTTCCGTATTTGCTTTGCAACGACGGCAGACAATGCCCGATTCTTTAGGTATAAAAAAAACGTAGGAGCCAACAAGGGGCTTTGTGCACGCACAGCATTCTGTCAGGATAGGCATAACCCCAAGTAAAATGAATGCCTTTATTTGAAAAAAAAAACGCGTTTTTTCTGCATTTGCTCCCAGCGACAGGTATTTTAAACTTGTATGTAAAAGTTGGAACAAGCCCTGGTTGGGATCATGGGAAGTTGTGCATTCGTTTACAAAATCAAGTAAATAGAAAGCATTGTACATATACTTTAGGCTAGAACGTATACCATAAAAGTAGTCAATAATTTCAAATTCTCTTACAATGGCAAGGACATTGACGTCTTTTTCTCGATACACAATTTCTACATGGATTGTCGGTTCAAAAGTTCCGGCAAATTGTTTGGCGGATTTGTTACGTGAACCTTTGGCCAACATGCTGATTTTACCGTGATGTTTTGTGTAAAGGGACATGATTTGGCTAGAGTTACTATAATTAATGCTTTTTAAAACAATTGCCTCTTCTTTGATTATCAAGTAAAACGTCCTTAAGAACTTTGTTTTATCGAATTGCAATCCACCATTAAAATCCGATCTATACGTCGTTCGCCTGCTTGTAAAACTCTAAATTCTTTGCCTTCAAATTGGTAGGTTTCTCCTTGTAGTGGAACACGTCCCATTTGTGAAAATATAAACCCGCCAATTGTGTCATAACCTTCGTCAACAGGTATATTTAACGCAAACTGTTCATTGATTTCTTCTACATGAACACGAGCATCGAGCTCTACGCTATTCTCATCAATGAATTTAATTTCCTCATAAGTTTCGCGATCGTGCTCATCTACAATCTCGCCAACAATTTCTTCGAGAATATCTTCTACAGTGACTATTCCAGCAGTTCCACCATACTCATCGAGAACAATTGCGATATGTAGCTTTTGTTCTTGAAATTCCTTTAACAATTTATTAATGGGTTTGGTTTCTGGAATAAAATACGCTTTGCGCATCAAATCAGCGATAACAAGCTTATCTCCATCTTTTTCTGCCCAATAATTTAATAAATCTTTAATATAGAGAATGCCTACGATATGGTCTCTATTTTCTTTAAAAATAGGAATTCTAGAGTAACCAGCTTCGTTGGCTACTAGCAAAACATTTGATACGGAATCTTTCATACTTGCGCACACCATATCTGTTCGCGGTGTCATAATTTCTTTTGTTTCGACTTCGCGTAGATCGATGATTGCTTCGATCATGTTTTTTTCGCTTTTTTGAAAAATACCTTCTTCTTCGCCTTTTGATACCACATCTAAAATCGCTCTTTCAAAAACAGCTGAGGAAGCTCTTGCTCTGGCAATAAATATAGTATCTAAAAACTGTATAAATTTTGATAATGGCCACACAAAAATAATACCTAGCCAATACAAGACGGACATAATGGGTAGGGCAGATGTTATTATTCTTTCTGAGTAGCGATGCGCCAAGTACAATGCGACAATATCTGTAAACAAAAGAGGGAGAAATGATATTGGTACACTGTACATAATATGCACGTTTTTCACTTGGGCATTTTTGCTAAAAAGCAAGACAACACTTGCAACAAATACTACCTTGGACAAAACAGCAAAGAAACTGGTCGCAATAAGTAAATCTGACCCTTTGGTCATATACTTTTGTATTTTATCTTTCGCTTTTTCTGTCTCAAGTAACTCGTCTAGTTTTGTATAAGAGAAGTTATTGTATACATATTTTGCAAGTTTACAAAACATGGATAGTATTAATGAGCCTGTAATAAAGAAAAGCAGACTACTCCCAGATGGATCGTCCAAAAAAATCTATCTCCTACAAAGGTTACCAAAAAACATTCGTGTTTTTTAGACTAGGGCGTGTCATCAATTAACCTTCATTCACTATTGAGCCCTTTTAAATACTAGCGTCGTTGCTCCTTATTTAAATAACCTAGCTACGAGGCATACGGAGCGCCTAGCTAGAATTTACAATGACTTTAATATTAAATAAACTTTAATTGATGACACGCCCTACGGGCAAATTAAATTTGTCAACTACAATTTAACCACGAAACGCAAACATTATCAATGTTTTGATTTGTGAATTATTTTAAAGTACATTTTTTATAGTTTACTACGTAAATTAACGGCTTTCAAGTGAGAGTTGTTTCTCAATAATTTACTCACTGACCATAAGAAAAGCTGACTACGGCTCCTGTTGTATCGAACGATACATGACTGTTCTAAATTCGAATTCGCGCTCTTGTCCGCGGCGTTGATAAAAAATTTTTAATTTAATGAGCAGCGCATCGTCCCCCACATCAATCCATTTAAGCTGGTATTTGTAGTCGGGAAAGTGAATGCTTTTTCCTTCGTATATGGGAAGTAACACTTTGCCTTTGGCGACATCAACGTCTTCGAATTCCGCCATGATCGACTCTGCGACTAGAGTGGCTATTTGATGATCCAGTGATTCGTTATATGTGTTGACGGCAACGGCAAATAGACTCCATATACTCACGCTACCTAAAACAAAAATAACCAAGGCAATCAGTATTTCAAGTAGAGTAAATCCACCTTTTACTTTTTTAGATAAAACCATGCTTCCGTATTCCCTCCACTTCCTTTGTATGGGGAGTATACATATTTGATTTCGGAAAAAGAATCACATATCGCACTCTCGATATTGCGAAGAATTTCTGGTATTTTGTCTTCCGCGAGCACACCTTTTTCAAGTTCGCTTTTCTCACATTCGTATTGAGGTTTTATCAAAGATAGAATGACACCATCATCTTTTAAATTTCGTAGTGCTGCAGGTAAAATTAATTGTTGTTTTGTCCAACCAACATCAATAGTAATGATATCGAGTTTTTGCGGAGAAAGCCAATACAATGCGTTTTTTCGTTCAAACACCTCTACACGTGAATCATTGCGTAGTTTCCAATCTAGGAGTCCATAACAAGTATCTACAGAGTACACTTTCTGTGCACTGTGATGTAAGAGGCAATCTACAAATCCTCCTTTATGGCTACCTAAGTCAGCGGCAACTTTGTTTTCTACATCGCAGGAAAAATGTTCTAAGGCAAATTGTAGTTTTAAGCCACCTTTTCCTACATAGATGCAATCTTTGGGTCTATTTGATTTTGCTCTCATATTTTTTCTGTATGAAATCTTTTACACTGTGTGAATTTTTAAAGTTATTTTCTTCATCGTTTACTTCCAGAAAACGAATGATATTTTCTCCAAAGTCAGGTAAATAATTGTCTATTTCCGCATTGATATCGAAACTGCGCAAATAACAAATTTGTGCAACACGCATGACATGATCAATGACAAGTGACTCAAAAATGTTGTGACATTTTTTTTGTTGCAGCGAGTTATTTATTTCTTGGTCTTGAAATGAGAATGTTTGTATAAGGCTTTGCGGTAGTTGCGTTTTTATTTTTTGCCGCATTTGTAGCATTTTGGACTCATCATGGAATGAGTTATTTACCTTCTCAAAAAATGGCAATAGATGTGATGGCTCAGAAGAAAAAGCAAGACACATTTTTTGTAGTTTCGCAAAAAAATGCGGGTTATTTAAGAAAAAAATTTTCAAAGGAATAAATTTATTATTTACATAAACGAAAATTTTGATCAGTGTTTCGTCTTCTATGTCGATTTGCAAGTTAACCGAAGCGTCGTCGCGGTTTTGTGTTGTGGAAAGTGCTGGTATACGGCGTTTGGTCAAGCGTTGTACCGTGCTTCTCTTTATATTCATAAACCTTTTTGTGGTATTCAAACCGATTCTGCCAGAATTGGTGCGTGTTTGTGATGCATCTTTCGGGGCTCCTGTTTTTTTATATTTATTTGTTGCCTTCACAAGCCGCGGAGTAATGGCGAGCACCTTGGTGATCATTTTGGGTAGATATTCTACGGATACAGTGCTGCCGCGATCTTTTAAATAGGTCTCACACCCCATCATGTTCACTTTTGGTTTAGAGTACAGGCGCAACAATTCGATTACTCTGCTTATTCGCGTTTTTATTTCCTCAAAATATCCCTCGCGGGAGATGCGCTCAAAGACACTTTTTTGATATTGTTCAAAATGTTCTTCATGGTAGTTTAAAGAGGTGTCTTTAAATAGATCAATATCCTCGTTTATCTTCGATTGATGAGCTTGCGCGATTCTTTCTTGGCTAGTTAAAGAGCGTGGAGGATTGAGTTTGTTTTCCATATAGCGGGGCATAAAGATGCTTTTTAATACTCTTTCTAGCATGCCTACACAAACACCCTCGGTAAACTTCGCAAAGTAGTTGATAATATAGTGCTTGTTGTTTTGTCGCATTAGTAGAGCCAACTCGCTGGGTAGATATTCCGGAGATGTTTGCTGGATGAATTGATTGTAGCGAAAACGCGGCTTTACTTTTTTGGAAATATAAGAAGGGTCTATTAATCGAATCTCTTTGCGTTTATTAAGACGTATGTTATCCGGTCGTAAATCGCGAAAATAAATACCTTCGGCAGCATGATAGCACACCATCGCTACTAAATCATATACACACTGCAAAACTTCTTCTGTTGGCATTTCCCTGAGATGAGTTTCAATCGCATAGGGCATAAAATGACAAAACATGAACGGAGTATTGATGAGGTCGTTGTAGTTTAGAATTTCTTTTTCAACGGCGTCGAGGTGTTCATTTGGAATTAGTAAACTGAGAGATTTACGCAATGAAAAACGCAAGTCCTCCATATCTAGATTTTTCTTAATCAAACTCTTGTCAAACAGATAGGAGTATTTTTCAATGGTTCCTTGATAATGGTCCGGTAAAAAAAGAGAGTGTCCCTTGATTCGGGCCAAGTAACTCTTTATCACATAGTTGCTAATTTCCATTTCGTCCAATTTGATAATGTCTTCAATATCATTCACAAATAAATCGAAGCATTCTCTAGGACGATATAGCGCGATATCTGTGTCTTTCAAAGAGGCAATTTCGGGTAAGGGGAGTGTCCCTAGAATTTCAATTACTTTGGCTTTCTCTACTCTTTTGAATGCTCCACGCCCGATTTCTTTGTCCACTTCCAAGAAAAAAGTACAGTAGTATCTTTTGCCAAATATAAGATACTGGACAGGGACAACAAGTGCGTTTTGTGGGATTGGCTTCCCCAGTAGGTTGCGGTAGAGCATGAATTATGGTTCCAACGAAGACAGTGTTTTCCAGGACTTTAGAAGAAATTAGTGTACACCAAATGCGGCATTTTTGTCAATTAAATAACCTCATAAGTTGCCAAATACAGCGCCACCGCACAAAAAATAAGCGATTATTCCATAATAGACTACATCATATATTGTTACAATGTAAAACGGATGGCGCCTTTTCTCTAAGGTTTTAGGAGACAAAATAGGCTTTTCGTCGTTGTATTGGATTTTTTGTAGGTGTTTGACGTATTGTTCTAGGTCTTTTTCTGCATATATTTTCACTGTCTCATTGCTGAGGAATTTGATGATGAGTCCTTCATGATCACGGTTTTCAACAAAATCAACTTTCTTTATCGTTGTATCCCCATCAGAATCTAATAAGTTGTATATTGTGAGACCGCGGAAATCAAAATACACTAGGTAACGATGATCGCAAAACAAACAAGACTCCGTTTGGTGTTGGTAGTGACGTATCCAGTAAGCAAATAAATAGCAGAACGTCAGTACTACGATTAGAGACGTGTCATATGCTCCTATACCCATAAAAAATAACGCGGGGAAAATAATGAAGCAACCTAGAAAGAAGTAGTAAAGAAATTCGACGTCACCATCGTAGGAATAGCAAAAGATGGCTTGTTCGCTCTTTTTTTGACGAAGATTTTTAATTTGGAGTAAGGTTTCTTGTGAAATGCAGGGAAACGATACCCGACTTTTAACCGTATGCATAAATTTCTCCTCAACATGTATGTCCACAACTCGCGAAATGTTACCAAATGAGCCTTGGTTTTTCAACACAATAAGAGTATTATTGTTTTGATAAGTTATATACGGATTGTTAAATAATTTTGGAGGTAACATGCTAAAATTTATTATTGTTTTTATGTCGATATGCGTCAGTTTTGCAGAAATGAATACAACGACTTGGTTTCCTAAAGATTTAGAGGACGATGGGGTTATTCGTAGTTTTTGCCTTGGGAAAGAAAAGGTTTTTTTGTTGGCCATACAGAAGCAGAAGCACAAAAATATTCCGCGACTATACGTTGTCGATATCAAAGACCAGGGCAATATCAAGGCTGTGGGGAATTTTACATTTCCACAGAAACTGGGGAAAAATTCCCTTTACATTTCTGGGAGTAGCTTGTTAGCTCACAAAGATGGTTATGTTTATATCGTGCCCCCAGGAAGTTATCGTACCAGCCTTTTGGTATTTAATGTCAAAGATCCACGTAACATTCGTTTTGTCAAAGAAGTACCGCTATTTCAAAACCGCGATTTTATTCACTATGTGGAAATGCCTGTACATATAGCGGTGTCTGGGAACTTTTTATTTGTACAAACCTCACGTGGGCTTTCCATTGTAAATATTGCACAAGCAGATAAATTTACTATCGTGCAAGAAGTAGACGATATAGTTTTTTTGGGGACATCCGCCAATAGTTTGTACTACGGCACACAAAAAGATTCTTTGGTTTTTTACTGCGAAGATTTTACTAAGTCAATACCAGAATTAAACTACATCGAGAGTGATCCACAGATGCGCGCAGATAATTGTCAGTTAGCAGTCGTTGGTAGTAGCGATTCTTCAGCGTTATTCACTGTTGTAAAGTACAAAGGAGACAGCACCACCCATCGTTTGAATATGCTAAAGACAGACAATAAAAATGCACTGCGTATGGATTGCAAATCGTGGGAGTGGAAAAAAATGATTGATAAAAGTAGCAATATCAGTTTTCCATATGTTGCTTTGCAGCACAAACAGGTTACCGAAATATATAAATTACAGCAAGAAGGTGCTCCACAGTTTGTGACGAAGCTTGCCTTAGAGAATACGGGTTTTTTGCAACTTCGCGGCAAAACTCTTTTTACATGTACAGACAAGGATGGTTTGGTGATTGTTTCTGGATGGTAAATTTTAGCAAAGAAACAAACCACATCCCATGTGGACGTACTTTGTTTTGGTAGTAATTCTCTGTAACCAAAATCGTTAGAGTTAAAACCGTATCTATATATAAAATATCGATCTATTGAATCACATGAATATTTATAGTATAATGACAACATTTATTTAAATAACGTTTAGTTAATTTTAAAGGGAGGTTATAAATGAAGCGCTATGTTGTTGTTCTATGTATGATATTGGCTGCTTTCATGGTAGTTCCTACGGCAGTACATGCTGAGGGAACTTTGCAAGCAGGCGTTGCTAGCGCGGATATGACACCTGAAATAGGAGTACCACTCGCTGGTTATGGTGGTGGAAAAAGACGTTTGGATTTTCCTGATTTAGATCCATCTAACTATAACGTTCTTCTCGCTCCGTCAGAGGGCGTACTTGATCCTCTAATTACCAAAGTGGTTGTTATTCAAAGTGGTGATACGAAAATTGCTATCGTAAAATCAGATGCATGTGGTGTTCCACAACATCTCGTAAAAGACGTAGCAAAAAAAATCAAAAAAACAGGTATCACACTTGAAAACTTATGTATCACAGGTACACACACTCACTCTGGTCCAGGTGCAATGATCGATAGTATTTTTTGGTCAGTTGCTGCTGTAGATATCATGGACAAGCGCATTTACAAACCTTTTGTTCGCAAAATTGCTGATTTGATTATCGAAGCCGACAGCAAGTTGCAACCAGTGCGTATTGGAACATCTACTTCTCTTTCTTTCAATCTAACACGTAATCGTCGTAAGCATCCAGGTGTTTTCGATCCGATGATTGGTGTTTTTCGCGTGGAAGCACTTGATGGCAAACCTCTAGCGATCCTTTTCAACTTTGCTATTCATGGTACATGCTATGGTTCTAGCAATATGAAATTTTCTGGTGACGTGATGGGGGTTGCTGAACGCAATATTGAAAAATCAATGCGTGACAGAAATATGCCAGCAATGGCGATGTTCATTAACGGTACAGAAGGTGACGTTTCTCCGAATGGTGGTAAAGCGAAAGGTGCAGAAACAGTTGGTAATCAATTGGGTAACGCCGTAACAACTACTGCTCTTGCTCTTCGTGCGCAGGACAATGTCAAAATCTCTGTAGCAAACAGAACCATCAAATTTCGCAAAGCACACCTAAACATCGATTTATGGGAAGACCGCGATGATGCAGAGTTAGATTGTTGGGGAATTCACGAGTCACTAAAGAAGATGTATCCTAACCTAAATGATAAGCTGAAAATAGAAGTGACCGGACTAGTTCCTATGTCTTTTCGTTTGCAAACAATTCGCATAGGGGACTCCGTGATTGCTTGTATGCCAGGTGAGGCACTGACTGCTATTGGCGTATCTCTAAAAGCAATAGGCAAAGACCTTGGCTTTAAGAACGTATTTGTTTTTGGTCTTGCAAATGGCCATATGGGATATGTTTGTGATAAAGAAAACTTTGATGAAGGTGGATACGAAGCGATGTTGAACCTATATGGACGTAACCAAGGCGATGACATTATTGCTTCTTTCCAAGAAATGTTTACCGAACTCGCAGACAAAAAGTAAAGGAAGTTTTGTATGTATAAATTAGCTTTAGTTTTACTTTTTACTGTTGCTACATATGCAAACGATCTTATCGAAGTGGGCTATGTTCAAATAGATATCACACCTGAGATTGCAGAGTGGGTGGATAGCGATGGCAATGGTGAATACACTTTTGGTGATGGTTCGGCATACGATACCGGAGAGAAAGTTACTAAGTTTGTCGATGGGAAAATCAATGTCGGTAACGGCAACGGCGAAGCTCACTATGTACACGATCGCATTTATTCGCGTATTATGGTTTTAAATGATCCGGCGACGAATAAAAGAGTGGCAATTGTATCTCTTGATTTGTATATGATGCAGCTGCAAGATTGTAATTTTATTCGCAATCTAGTGAAAGATCTTTCTTTTGAGCATGTTGCAATTCACAGCACCCATAGTCACATGGGACCAGATACTTTAGGACGTAGCGGAGCAAAAAATCTAGAAAACGGAATAAATGGCGCATGGTTTCGCAAAATGCAAAGAGGAACCGCAAAGGGAATTCGCGAGGCTTTTGCTAAACGTACTCCGGCCAAATTACGTTTCCTAGGTACCAAATCGCGTTTTGGTTTGAATGATACACGTGATCCTATCATCTACGATGATGATTTGATGGGAATGCAAGTTGTAAAACCAAATGGCGAAGTTGTCGTTACGCTAGTTCAGTGGGCAAATCATGTCGAAGCTATTCTGTCTTTGCACAATGGTAATAATGCTCCTGATGGTATCAAGGAAAAGACGGGGCACATCATAACTCCTGGCTTTCCTGCCTTTGTTGACTACCAAGCACAAAAGACCTTTGGCGGCCACGGTATGTTTATCAACGGAGCGGTTGGTGGACTGATGACCATGTTGCGTACCTTCGTGTGGGAACCTTTCGCACCTTACAGTCCTGATACACCTGTCGAAAAAATTCCTAAGGATTTTGAAGGTAAAATTCACGACAATTTCAAAATGGCAGAAATCATTGGTTGTGAACTCATTAACAAACTACATCGCGAAAAACTTCAAGATCAACCTTTTGCCGAAAATCTTTTCATCAGTGCGCAAACGGAAAAAGTGAAAATCCAACTGGAAAATGACTTGTTCCGCCTTGCATTTCTCGCTGGTTTTATCGGTTTCGATAAACGTGATTTTGAGGGTGATATGATGGGGAAAGCATTTTTGACAACCCAAGTATCACGTATTGATATTGGTCCGGCGCAATTTGCTTGTGTACCAGGAGAAATTTTTCCAGAACTTACCGTTGGTTTACCTCGTGATTTTTACAGCAAAAATGGTAAGTACTTCAAGGAACCCGAACATCATAAAACCGGAGGTGACTTTGTTGTTCCTCCATCACTAAAATCCATGATGACAGCCAAGTATAAATTTGTCATTGGTTTGTCGGATGATTCCATTGGTTATATGGTTGCTCCATGTGACTTTCTACTAGATGAAATGTTACCATGGGTCGAATCACCTCCAGATCACTATGAAGAAACACAATCTGTAGGGATTCAAGCTGTACCTAAAGTAATGGAAGGTTTATCGAAATTATTTTCTGATAAATAGATCTTTTATAGAAGTGGCAATTATGCCACTTCTATAAAACGTGACCGTGACCGTGACCGTGACCGTGACCGTGACCGTGACCGTGACCGTGACCGTGACCGTGACCGTGACCGTGACCGTAATCGTCACCGTGACCGTAATCGTAGCCGTGATCCCATTGACTTACACCCTTCGTGTCATCCCTGACTTGATCAGGGATCCAGGCGCTTTAAAGTCGAGTTTATATTGCTAGTTTCCGCTTCCGCGGGAATGACATGAATTTGTAACTGAATGGAATTTCGGTCAGGGTCACGGTCACGGTGACGACTACGACTACGGTGACGACTACGGTGACGGCTACGGTGACGGTGACGGCTACGGTGATGATTACAGCTATGATTACGACTCAAAACAATTTTAATCAGTGCAAGGGATAGGGATGGATCTGGGAATTGAAAATGTTGTTGTGAATGGGCAACAAGCGAATATTTACGTTGAAGGCAATAAAATAGCGTACATTGGCCAGGAACAAAAGCAAGCGCAAAGAACGATCAATGGCAAGGATAAGGCTGCGGTTGCGTCTATTGTAAATGGGCATACTCATGCGGCAATGACATTGTTCCGCGGTTACGGTGACGATATGAAACTCCAAGAATGGCTAGAGCAAAAGATTTGGCCCATGGAGGCAAAGTTGACACCCGAAGAGATTTACTGGGGAACAAAGCTCGCATGCTTAGAAATGATCAAATGTGGTGTTACTTTATTTAACGATATGTATTGGCACAATCGCGAAGCGGTAAAAGCTGTGGAAGAAATGGGGATGCGCGCTTTTATTTCGGAAGTTTTTATCGATATTCCCGGTATGCAGCAGGAAAGTTGTGAAGAAAAAGCCCAACGAGCGCTCGATGATTTTCAAAACTACAGTTCGCGTATTCACCTAGCACTCGGGCCACATGCTATATATACTTGTGAACCAGATACCCTCAAATTTATTGCTTCTTTTGCAAAGAAGCACAACCTACCTGTGCACTTTCATCTAAGTGAAACACAAAAAGAAATAGATGATTGTGTAGCGAAACACGGTAAACGCCCTGTCCCATATTTAGATGATTTGGGATTTTTACACTCCAATTTATTTGCGGCACACTGTGTATGGCTTGACAACGAAGAGCTTGATTTACTTGCAAAACATCAGGTGAAAATTATCCACAATCCGATTGCTAATTTTAAACTAGCGGTAAATGAGCTGTTGCCTTATCCAGGTATAAAAGATCGCGATCTTAAATTTTGTTTGGGAACAGATGGATGTGCTTCCAATAATAACCTTGATATTTTTGAAGAAATTAAGTTTGCCGCCCTTGTTCATAAGTGGAAAATCAATGATCCTACCATTATGAATTGCAATGAAATATGGAGTCATGCCACAAAAACAGCCCATGAGATGTTCGGTGTCAATGCCGGAGAAGTTAGTGAGGGGAAGTATGCTGACTTTTTACTGGTGGATTTAAATCATCCGCAGATGGTTCCCTGCCATAATTTGGTATCTAATTTGGTATACGCAGGAAACGGCTCTATCGTTGATACGGTAATTTGTGACGGAAAAATCGTAATGGAAAATCGTCACATTCCTGGGGAAGAAGAGATTATTTCCCAGGCGAAAAAGGTAACGGAAAAACTATTTAGTAGGTAGAAGTCCAATGACACACAATAAATTGTCTCTGCGAAAATTGATTTCTTTTCTCAGCATGTCTCTATTGACCATTATTAGCATTAACGCCATTTTTTCTTACTACTCGTCCAGCTATATTTCCAAGCAGGTTGCCGAAATTACCGAATACCAAATTCCACTACTTAAAAAAGTGCATATGCTGGAGCGTTTGAATATCCAAAAGTACGAAGTACTGGATAAATTATCGATTACCAATAACGCACTTGCACAACAACGACAATTTCGCAATGTAATGAAAAATCTTGATGCGCATCTAAATCAAACTCTGTACTTTTTTGATCAAATTTCCAACAAAAATGAAAATTATAACTATTACTTATCTATATACAAAAAGTTACATTTATTTCAAGAAGGGCAACGTGGATTTGCCAGTGAAATCAACGACCTTTTTGACACGCCACAATCGAAAGAACACGCCACGGTTGTGATCAATATGCAAAAAAAGCGCGACAGTAAAATGGTCGAAGATTTACAAACATCGATACAAAGTCTATCAGAAAATAGAGAGCGCTATGAAGATAGACTGCAAACACAAACGCTAGTGTTGTCTATTTTGGCCATCATTATCATTTGTGCTCTTACGTATTTGACGTTATCTATCTCTACGCGAAAATTACACCAAATATCCGATTCGCTTTCGACGACTTTTCAAAGTGTGAGTCTTGCTTCAGACGAGTTGTACGACCTGAGTGTGCAAATATCGAATGGGGCACATGAGCAGGCTTCTAGTGTGGAAAAAGTGGCAAATACATTGGAGCAAATGGCGACGATGACGCAAGAAAATAGCAAAAGTACGTTGGAAATTGATTCGATGTCAACGAGAACAAAAGAACTCGCGGCATTGGGAAATCGCACTGTAGATCGTCTGCAAGATGCGATGCAAAACATCTTAAATTCCTCCAAACGCACCGAGGAAATCGTCAACACCATCCAGGAAATCGCTTTTCAAACTAACGTTCTCTCTCTAAATGCTTCTGTTGAAGCGACAAAAGCGGGTGAGACCGGGAAAGGGTTTGTCGTCGTTGCTAACGAAGTTCGTGACTTAGCTCAGCGTACTTCTCAAGGAGCAAAAAACATTATCTATCTCATTGACGAATCGCGTCGTTACGTGGAAGAAGGGGTAACTTCCGTAACAGAAGTGCAAACCACTTTCGACAATATCTTTAACCGTATTCAAAAACTCGCAGATACGACAAAAGATATTGCCAACGCATTGTCGGAACAGGTAAGTGGTGTAGAACAAGTAAAAAGTTCTGTCGAACAAATCGATCATGTTGTACAATTAAATGTAGCCAATACACAAGAAGGAGCATCCGCAGCGGAAAAATTGCATGCTCAATCTTACGAGTTAGAACAAACAATACAAGATTTACGCACCATTGTTTATGGTGATACAATGTAGTACTAAAAAGGAAGAATATTATGTCGAATGTTATAGTTGCCGTCTCCTTTTTCCTAACAGCCTTCTCGCTAATGGCTGTAGGAGTCATTTTTAGCAATCGTCGTATCAAAGGCTCATGTGGAGGAATTGGTGCTGTTTTAGGTGATGAGGCTAAAATGTGCGATTGCGGACAAAAAATGGGAGGTTGTAGCGAGTAATCTTGTTGAAACTAATACTCGTCGACCCCATAGAAGAATTGTGTTCGCAGTGGCGAATACAGTTTTCTGGCTTACGCAACGTAAAAATCGTCCATGGTTATTTTGAAGATATCGAAAACTTCGACTGCATGGTGAGTGCTGCCAATTCTTTTGGCTTGATGGATGGTGGCGTGGACCACGCCATCACCCAATATTTTGGAATAGATTTAATGGACCGCGTGCAACAAAAAATCATCGACGATTTTTGCGGCGAACAGCCAGTAGGGACCTCGTTTATCATTGAAACCAAACACGAAAAACACCCATTTCTAGCGCACAGTCCCACGATGCGCGTTCCGATGAAAATAGCACATACCGACAATGTGTACAACGCCATGTGGGCCACACTTCTCGCCATCAAACACCATAATAATTCGCACACGCAAAAAATAAAGACGTGCTGTTGCCCTGGTTTGGGAACCGCAACTGGGCAAATGCCTTATCTACGTGCCGCCAAACAAATGTCCTTGGCATACCGCAATTTTATTTCCCCACCACAACAGATTGATTGGCTTTATGCCGCCCATCGTCAAAAATCTATTCGTTATGGTGGAGATCTTGATTAGAAATACAATGTTTGCTATTGCATTTTCCCCACCATTTTTTCGGCAAGTTCTGTAATATAATCACGCCCTTTACCTTCATTTTCCAGAGCATCTAGCAAATTTTGTGGTATAGCTTCTACTCCCAAAAAAGCACCTGAAATAGACCCTGCCATCGCAGCAACGGTATCGGTGTCACCACCTATCAAAATACTATGCCCTATGGTATCGGTAAAAGAGTGTGGGTTTAGTGCAAAACTGGCGATCGCCGTTGGTACGGATTCTAAGGCGGTGATGGCATTTCCTACGGTTGCTAGTTCACTACAATCTTCTAACTTTTGTGCTTTTTCCAATTGTGCGCGGTATTCTGGTGATTGGCAGTGGGCAAATAGCTTTTCGTAAAATAGCTCCTTGTCCCACTTTTCCATAGAAGTGGCGAGTGCCACAGCAATGGCCAAGAGTTGTGTTCCTTCAATGCCTAGTGGGTGAGTATGGGTTGGTAAGGAGGATAGACGTGCGTTTTCCATAACTTTTTGTAAATCTTGATAGAAAAACAACCCAATAGGTGCAACGCGCATTGCGCCACCGTTGCCAAATGAGCCACCTTTAAAATAACTGGAAGCTATTTTGCGATAGTCCTGGCCTTTTTCCATGGCTTTTAGAACTTTACGCGCCCCTCTGGCATATCCTCGTGAAGGGACATAGTTGTTGACAAATTTTTGGCATAAGGTTTTTTCTTCAATACATCCGTCTTGGCAAAGGGCTTCGGCGATGCCGATCATCATTTGTGCGTCATCGGTGTAGTAAATTTCTTTGGTGGGCGGATTATCGATAAGTTGTTGCGGGGATTTGTATTTTCTGGTGATCCAGTACGCGGCTTGTCCTTCAAAGCGGGCGCCCAAGGCATCGCCTACGGTTAAACCGAGTAGGCATCCTTTTGCACGAGATAGAATGTCGATGGAATTTTTGCTGGTCATTGTAATTTCCTTTGGTTTTGGTTAACAGGCAAATATGTACACATAATACGACATCTCACAACGACGTACAACAAATTTTCTTCGTATACAAAACAATCCTTTTGTGCAATTAGATTGCCTTTTGTGAGGGTTTTTCCCAGAAAATGCCCGAAAAATGCAATTCAATTGCATTTTTTAGTTTGACACATCTATAACAAGGTGGTAACTTATTACGATGAAGACACTCTTACTTCCGTCTTTAATAAAAACCCCTCATTCATTATGAGGGATATTCATTACGCTGTTAGCTAGTAGTCAGTTGAAAATGGCATGAGTATGTGTCGATAAATTCGTCGATAATTCCACCCCGAGCCTGACTACTAACTAGTGGCCTAAAAAAATAGACAATAATTATTATGAGTGCAATCAAATGTCAAAACCTTCGCAATTTATCCTCTTTAAGCCTTCCTATAAAGGATTACAAGAAAATATTTTTAGTGATATGGTAACAACATTTTGCTTATTGATTTACTCATGGTAATTTTTTTTATATATTTATATGTAGTGACTGATAGTGTAATCAGTGACATTATTTTTTTTCTCGGGAGATCAGAATGAAGAAATTATTTATTCTTGCTCTAGTTACTTTATGTGCTTCTTGCCTAATGGCAGAAGGTCTATCTGTACAACAACAGGTAGATAATATGATGTTCCAAGCTCCTTACGTACAAGGCGAAATTATCGTTAAGTACAAAGAGGGAGCCCTTGTTGCTATGGACGTAAATACTTCGTCTATGAACGATTTAGGTAACAACACTTTTTGTATGAAACTTCGTGGTGATATGAAAAAAGCCCTAACCGGTTTACTTTCTAACCCAGAAGTTCAATATGCAGAGCCTAACTATCTATACAAAACCATGGCGACTCCAAACGATCCAAAGTTTGGTCAACTATGGGGTATGCAAAAGATCAATGCTCCTGCAGCTTGGAACACCAAGGCAAAAGGTGACAAAGTTATCGTTGCTGTTATCGATACAGGTGTCAACTACAAGCACGCAGATCTAAAAGACAACATGTGGGTGAACGAAGCGGAAGCTAACGGAAAACCAGGTGTTGACGATGATGGTAATGGTTATGTAGACGATATCCATGGAATGAACGGTATCAATGATTCTGGTGACCCACTAGATGATCAATCTCATGGTAGTCACTGCAGTGGAACCATCGCGGGTGTTGGTAACAACGGTGTTGGCGTTACCGGTGTTTGTTGGGAAGCTCAAGTAATGGGTTGCAAATTCTTGTCTGCTAGTGGTAGTGGATCATCTGAAGATGCAATTAAATGTATCAACTATGCTGTTGCAAATGGCGCAAAAGTTCTCAGCAATAGCTGGGGTGGTGGTGGTTTCAGCATGGGTCTTTACGATGCAATCAAGAATGCAAGAGATAAAGGTGTACTTTTTGTCGCAGCATGTGGAAACAGTTACTCTGGAACTCTTTCTCTACCTGCAGGTTACTGCCAAGATCAAAACTACAATGGCAAAACCTACCCTGGTTTGAGCAATGTTCTTGCTGTTGCAGCAAGTGATGAAAACGACAAAAAAGCTTCTTTCTCTCAATACTCTAAAGATGCTGCTAAGAGTGGTGATATGGTTGCTGCTCCAGGAACAAACATTTTAAGTACCGTTCTTGGTCAAAACTATGCTAGTTACAATGGTACCTCTATGGCTACACCTCACGTAGCTGGTGCGGCTACTCTAATTTGGTCTAGCAATCCTAACCTAACAGCTGCGGACGTTAAGAAAATTCTATTTGATAGTGGTGACACTCTTGAGTGGGGTAGTTCGTGGTCTGGAACATACAATGTTCAACGTCTAAATCTAGATTCTGCTTTAAAACAAGCACAAAATCGATAATCGTTGATATTGTAACGTTGGCATAGATTAGTAAAAAAAACAAGGCTTATCCTTCGCGTTATGGAGGGATAAGCCTTTTGTCATTTACTTAGGTACTACTGCTCCGTTATCTATCCATATTTTCATCTGCTTAACAAATTCTTTATGGCTAATGGACGGTGCAGTGCGTCCTTCGCCAGGTTTCCATCCCCAAAGAACAAGTGGATCGTGGCTAACATGATGAAGAATCTGTTCGAGGGTTTTGTTACCATTTGTCTTCGGATCTTTCAGTTGCTTGGCAAGTTCCGCAGGTGTTTTGCCCTGAAATACCAATGGCATATCTGGGTGTGGTAGATGCCAGTTTGGGGCACCTGGAGGCGTACGCTTTCCCGTTACGTTTTGCGTTTGGTGGCAAGTCATACATTTCATTCCCGGTATACCTTTACCGTCTTTTCCACCTTTAACGCGCATGTTGTGCGCAACGCTGTTGTCGCCTTGTAGTGGAATGTGTCCCGCAGGGTGGCAGTTCATACAGCGTGGATGTTGCAAAACTTTGTATACCTTCAAGAAAGCCGCGCTAGAAATGTCCTCTTTACTGGTGCTTTGTTTTTGTTCGGCCATGACTAAATTTGTAACCACTACGATGAGTAACCATGCCGCCGCAACAATACCAACGCGAGCGAAGCCCGAGTTTTTTGGTGTATTTGTCATCTCTTCTCCTTTATGAGCGTAAGTCTTCGCTACTTATCGGTAATTGACGCACACGTTTACCTGTGGCGTCAAAGATCGCGTTGACGACAGCAGGGGCAATAGGTGGCACGGCAACTTCTCCAATTCCCCCCATTTTGTCCGTACTCGGTACGATATGCGTTTCGACCTTGGGCATTTCATCCATACGCAATACTTTGTAATCATAGAAATTGCTTTGTTCCGCGCGTCCATTTTTCAAGGTAACCTCACCATGAAGAGCGGCCGCTAAACCAAAGGCAATTCCACCTTCTATTTGTGCGTCGATGGTATTGGGGTTTACAATAGGACCGCAGTCAACAGCACAAACGACATTGTGAACTTTGACCTTTCCTTCTTTGGAAACAGAAACTTCGGCAACTTGTGCAACAAAACTACCAAAGCACGAGTGTACTGCTAAACCGCGTCCGTGGCCTTTCGGTAGTGGTTTGCCCCAGTTAGATTTACTGATGGCCAATTCAAGTGCCTTGAGATGACGCGGTTCACTGGCAAGTAGTTCGCGTCGGAACTCATAAGGATCTTTTCCTGCGGCATGAGCTACCTCATCCAGAAAGCATTCAACAGCAAAAGCATTGTGTGTTCCACCTACGGCGCGCCACCATAGTACGGGCACTTTGTGTCTTGGGCTATGTAGGTCAACGAGTACGTTGGGGATAGCATACGGAAGATTTTCCGCACCTTCCACGGAAGTGACATCTACACCATGGCGTACCATAAACGCTTCAAAAGGTGTCCCTGCGGTGATGGATTGTCCGACAATGGTGTGTTTCCACGCAATGGGTTTTTTGTCATCGTTGATGCCAGCGGAAAGTTTATGGTAATATCTCGGCCGATACCAACCACCTTGAATGTCATCTTCGCGCGTCCATACGACTTTTACTGGTTTTTGTATTGCTTTAGATATTTGCACGGCTTCACTCACAAAGTGACAGTCGGGTACCGCACGACGCCCAAATCCACCACCAAGTAAAGTTGTGTGAATTTTAACTTTCTCTGCCGGTAGACCTGTGATTGCTTTTGCTGTGGCATGTTCCGCCGTTTGTAATTGTGTACCTGTCCACACGTCGCAGCCGTCTTTGCGTACATCAGCGACACAGTTTAGTGGCTCCATCGGTGCATGCGCAAGATAAGGAACTTCGTATACCGCTTCGAGTTTCTTTGCCGAAACGTCCATCGCAGTGGTGATGTTACCTTTCTTTCTAGCAACAGCTCCTGGGGTGTTTGCTAAAGCGGCGTATTGTTCACTTTGTTGCTGTGTACTTAAATTTGCATCTGGTCCTTCATCCCAAACGATTTCTACTGCTTGTGCTCCGATTTTTGCGGTCCAAAAATCATCGGCAATTACGGCAACACCTGAACTGATTTGTATAACGGATTGTACACCTTTGATTGCCTTTGCTTTATCTGCCGAAAAGCTTTTTACTTTTCCACCGAATACCGGAGAACGTCTAACAACAGCCGTTAACATTCCCGGAAGGTTTACATCGATACCAAAAACGGCTTGGCCATTGGTTTTCTCTGGTGTATCCAAACGTTTTACAGGTGTACCAATTATTTTAAAGTCTTTGGGATCTTTTAAGGAGACTTGTTTTGGAGTAGACATTTGTGAGGCTTGTTTTGTTAACTGTCCATAGGTAAGTTGACGTTTGCTGGCATCGTGGTATACAACACTGTTTTCCGCGCGACAACTTTCCGCAGCTACCTCCCAGGTTTTTGCAGCGGCAGCGATTAACATTGCCTTGCCTGTGGCACCAACTAAACGCAGACGTTCCCACTCTGTCCAAACACTACTACTACCACCGGTCATCTGTGAACCAAATGTTGTGTGGCTATACACCATATTGACAGGAGCAGGCTCAATACGGACATCGTTCCAATCACAATCCAGTTCTTCTGCGACGATCATTGGTAGTGAAGTGTAGACTCCTTGCCCCATTTCCGAATGGTTGACCATTATGGTAATGGAACCATCTTCATCTATGCGTAAAAAGGCATTGGCGATATCAGCAGAGGCCCATTTACTTTTGGCTTCTATGCGTCTTCCACTACTGGGTAGTTGAAAACCAATAACTAAACCACCTAAAACTGCGGCGCTAGTTTTGAGAAAAGAACGGCGAGTCATTCCATTGATGATTCTCATGAATTATCCTCCTTTTGCTTTCTCACTGTTTTGGCAGCTTGGTGTATGGCACGGCGAATGCGGTTATAAGTTCCACAACGACAAATATTACCCGTCATGACATCGTTGATGTCTTCGTCTGTTGGTTGATCATTGTGCTTGAGTAGTACAGCGGCACTCATAATTTGCCCTGATTGGCAATATCCACATTGAGGGACATCTTCGGCAATCCATGCTTGTTGTAGAGGATGACTGAGGTCAGGGGATAAACCTTCTATGGTGGTGATTTCTTTTCCTTCTACAGCGGAAATAGGTGTGACACAAGAACGAACAGCCTCCCCATCAACATGAACGGTGCAGGCCCCACATTGGGCAACCCCGCAACCAAATTTAGTTCCGTTTAAACCGACTTTATCGCGTAATGCCCACAGCAGAGGCATGGATTTATCGGCTTCAATTTCGTATTTTTTTTGATTGATCTTTAGTTGAAC
This sequence comes from Candidatus Uabimicrobium amorphum, assembly GCF_009002475.1. Classification (GTDB taxonomy): domain Bacteria; phylum Planctomycetota; class Uabimicrobiia; order Uabimicrobiales; family Uabimicrobiaceae; genus Uabimicrobium; species Uabimicrobium amorphum. The sequence continues at coordinate 3,258,595 of NZ_AP019860.1, read as the reverse complement.
CATATAAACCTCCTGGAGGTACAAAGATATTTAACATCTTCAGTATTGGGAGTGTCATTGATTAAAGTTTGTTTGATCAATGACACGCCCTGCTTCTCTATTGTGTCATGCGATGACAACGATTAAAAGCAAAATCTGGAATATGGTTCATTTTCATGAATGTTGCAAATTTGGTGGTTTTATATGAACCACCAAAAACGTTAGAGTCGGTGAGTGCGGAACTTATGAGAATTTTATGCAAAGTCGTAAACATATGTAGGAATGTGATTGGCAAGAAGGTGTTTTTTGAGTATCGGTTCAATGTTTTCCCATTTTCCTCCCGCTAGACCACAACCAATACGCGGCATGTGTACGGAAGCCTGTAACTCTTGCGCTTTTTGAGTGACCTTTTCTATGGCTTGTTCCACGGCTTCATAGCGGATGGGGGGATTGTCTTTTGAGGGACGATTTCCACGTTGCCCGATCATATTCGCAACATGTAAATCTTGTTCTACGGTGACAAAGCGTACGCTTCCTAAGGCAAAGTCATTGTTTTCTCTGTCACGATGCCACTCGCGGTAGTCTTTTTCTGGTTGTGGCCATTTTTTTGACAAAGCCAATACGAAACCTTTACCCCACCCTCCGACGTCATTACATATATGACATATAATTTTATTTCCAGATATTTGTGGAGACGTGGCATCTCCTTTTAAATAGGTAATACTCATTTGGTTTGCTTTCTGGGTTTGTTTGAGATGTAGTTATTCAAAGGTGTTCTCTAAAACTAGCTTCGGTTGTCATCCCTGCGAAAGCAGGGACCCAGGCGCTGACAAGTTGACTTTAAGTTGCTGGTTTCCCGCTTATGCGGGAATGACACGCTGGTGCGTTCCGTCTTTATATGTAGTTTTAGAGAACAGCTAGCCTTGTTGTCTTTTACTTAGGTAAGTTTCCAGTTTGAGGTGTCTGCCAGCTTGAAAATTTCTTCCGGACTCAATTCGAGATTGAGCGTTTTGACAACTCTTTCCTGAATAAGTTTTTCAACGCGGTCCCAAAGTTGTTGACCTGCTGGTTTTTCGGGAAATGTGGCTAGTACGTCTTGTATCAGTTTGGTATTGCGCGACGTGATGGTGTCTAGAATTTGTTTTTGTTTTTCTACGGTGTTTGATTTTTGTCCTTGGCATCTTGTCATCACATCAATTACTGCCAAAGTCCAACCACCGGCACTGGTGGCAGAGTCTGGCCATGCCCATCCTCCTGCAGAGAATATTTTTTGTAAATTTTCTTTTTCTGTGGCCACTTCTAAGAAATTATTTGCACCTCCGCAAAAAATACGTACGCCGCAAGCGATCAGTTCTGCAATGTATTGAGGCGTTGTATTGTCACCTTCTCCGTTGTTAATCCATACATCGTATTGAATTTTATCGTTGGCAAGGCGCCACAAATAAAAATCTTTGTGCCCGAGAGTTATGGTATGGATTCCCGGAAAGCGCTCTTGCATAAATTTGCACGCCGCATCAGCGCGATCAAAGACCGTAATGTTTTGTGTGGGGACACCGTGTATTTGCGTCAAGGATTCGATTGCGTTGCGTCCAACGCCTCCCGCCGCTTCAATCAGAAACTTTAATTCTTGGACACTGCGATCGCTGTAGTAATTTTTTGCTAGCTCAATTGCGGTTGTTGCAACTCCATAACCTGTTGGACGTGCAGAAGGATCGAGAGTTCCGCCTAAATTATGTGGCAAACATGTAATTCCATGTAAATCTACATTGCGCTTTGCCCAAGATTCACAAAGATTTATATCTTTATCTTTGCGATCTCCACGCCAAAAAATGCCCGAGAGTACATCTGGTGAACCCGAGTCTGGCTTCATATAATTTTGCTGCGGAAATGAGTCGCAAATCCCCATTTGCTTTGCTTGTAGCTCTTTGTATCTATTTAAGAAAAGGATGCCTTTTGGAATAATGGCCGATCCCAATGCTATGATAGCTTCTTCGGAGATACCATCTATTTTTTCACCATCTTTGTTGAGGATAATCCATTCACCTTTCTTACCACCGTGGAGCGCAGGTATGTCGGGGAATATCATTACAGATTTTTTTAGCATCGCCTTCGCTAAGTCTTTGGTACGACGTAAAATAGATGTCAGGTCTTTTATGGCATCGTCATTACGGTAGCAATCACCACCAATATTGACTGTCAAAGGACCACAAGGTTTTTGTTGTGGGTTGTAATGGGTGATTACGTAAGCAACATAAACATCTTTGTTGTGCTTGAGTATAGTATCTAACTCGGAAATAAGGCGATAGCGGTTTGGTAAATGCTCGGTGGCTTCGTGCATCAGTTGTTCGTCTAATTTAAGAACCGTCATCGTGATTGAGTGGACTTCTTCTTCCTGACGTGTTTCGGAAAGTACTTCTAGACCATTGATTTCACGTAAATTTTCAGGATTAAGATCTGTGGTGATCATAACTTTGCCGTTTTCAGATGTCATTAATACGGCACGATTTATACCTAGGCTTGTCAATGTATGATGAGGAATTTCATTTAGCAATAATTTAATTTGTATCGACATACATTATCCTTTCTGTTGTACTCAAGTTGCGATGGAGAATGTGTTTATTTTGTAATGCCTGAGAAGTCGCAACTTGAGTATTGTAATGCTACTTCTTAGGATATTTGCTAAGGTCGTAAGCTGTTACCGCACTTTCTTTCATACGTGGAACTATTAGCATCTGCTTTTGTGGAATAAATCCAATGTCAGCACTTCCTCTAAAGCCGTGTAAAAGTAGTTTTACATTTCCATCTTTGCTGATGCGAAATACTTTTCCAGCGACCCAATCCGAAACGAGGTAGTTACCAGCGGTGTCAACTTCTAGACCATCGAGATTTCCTAGAGGTTTTGTAATGGATTTTTTCTTCTTTGTCTTTACATTTACAGAGTACAGACTTCCTTTGCGTCCGCGACTTCCCCAAGCAGCAACAACAAGATCATCACCTTGCAACAACAATCCATTGGGATATTCGACCTCTGCACCTGCTGTAAGTACGGATGGTGTGTCGTTTTCTATCTTAAATATTTTGTTTGCCATCATATCCGAAACATAAACAACGCCATTTTTATCAATAGCAATGTCGTTTAAGAAAGCAGAGCCTGGTACACTGATTTCTTTTACTTTTTTGCCATCTTTGACGTTTACCGCAATTACGCGATCAATGTCACTTACCCATAGAGTTCCTTTGTGAATACGAATTCCCTTGGGAGCGTTAAGGCCTGTCACCCACGATGCATTTAGCATTGTGCCGTCACTCTTCAATTTTTGAATAAAGCCTTTTCCATCTTTGTCTGTAGGACTTCCGGCAACATTGGATACATAAATGGTATCAGTGTTTGCATCGTAATATGCACTTTCGGGGGCATCAAAATGTGAAGCAAGATGCCAACTATGTCCATATTTTTCTTTCGAAATAGGACTGTTGTCTATTCGAATTCCTTCATCAGCAAATATACATATACTGCAAAGAATTGCAAGAGCAAACATAAAACGCATAGTTTTTTCCTTTCAAAATGTGATAAAAGCATAATATATAGTGGGTAAAATAAATTGTTTGTTGTGGGTTGTGCTGTAACATTATTATGCCACAAGCGTAAACAACGCACGATAATATTTTATTTTTTCTTCCATAAACTGTGTTCAGAGAGAAATAATCTTGGATTGTACAAAAAAATTTCTCACAATTAATGTGAAAAACTTTTGACGATTTTGTCGTGTGTGTTATAATGTCGCCAAATCTTAAATACTTATGTTAATTACACTTATAAGAGAATGTGTCGGAGAATGTAGATGAAAATGAAACAAATAATGTTAACCTTCCTGCTAGTATGTACTTGTCTGTATTCTCAGCAAGAGAAAAAACCTGATGAGCAAAAACAACAACCCGACGAGAAAAAAATTCAACAAATCGAAGCATGGATATCTGATCTGGAAAAGTGGCCGTCATCGTCGGCGAAGAGATCTTTAAAAAGACTATTCAATGAAGGGGAGCTATCTATACCCTTTTTGCTGGTAGCCTTAAAAGAAGGCAAACCTCAAACAAAAGAGGCGTGTGCTGAGTGCCTTGGTAAGATGGAAGTGCAAGAAGCTTTTTCTCTAATATCCTCTACAACATTAGATAAAAACATGCGTTCGCGAATTTCTACCTTATTTCGCGCACTGATTCGTATTGACAAAAAGAGGGCCTATTCCGTCATTCTAGATTTTTTAAAATCTCCGACACAAACTAGTCGCTACCCTGCTTTCTTGTCTCTTGCTGCAATTACAACGAAAGAGCATTTACCGCTACTCAAAGAAGCTTTCAAGGCGAAATATGCAGGAACACGTAAATATATTATTGATTTAGTATCACGCATTGATGATAAAGAGGCAATTGATTTTGTTGTCGCTGCATTGCAAGACCCCGCAGTACAAGTGGCATATAAGGCGTCCGAAATTCTGGGAACGAAAGATAGCGATGCTATACGTAGTCGACTTTTAGATATGGCAAATTCTAAAGATAAACGTTTGATTGCCTACGTGGTTATTGCCATCACTTTACAAGAAGATACTTTTAACAAAAAACTATTCAGTGAGTTTTGGATACCGCAACTGTTGCTTCTGGTACGCTATGACGAAAAATTTGTTCGGGGAGCCGCGGCCGTGGGGCTCGTAAATGTTGGTTTCCAAACCGATAATCGCGAAATTATCGAGCTGATGAATAAACAACTGGTTCCCACTTTGATTGAAAGCGTTTTGGGACGCGTATACTATCGCGACTATGCAGCACTACGCAAAATTGGTTATATGAAACTCAAACAACTCACTGGCCAAGATTTTGGATATTCGGGGAAAAAATGGTGGGAATGGTGGCATAAAAATAGTCGTCGTTTTCAGGCAATACGTTTGCTGAAAGGTTTTTCTGTCCGTGATATCGACGGAGCATCTATTTCTTACCGGATTACAGGTGGACCAGACAATGATAGCGTTCTTCTCATTGCCAGTACCGAAAATGTGAAAAATGATGAGTACGATCGCGTGATTGTTTTAGATGAAGAGGACATGATCACTTATCTTAACCACCTAAAAGAACTGGACTTTTTTAAATTGCAATCTGTATACGGTACACGCACCGCAAATGTCAGTTATCATGTCATTAGTGTAAAAGTGAAGAATCTTGTCAAAGAGATTATTTCTTATGAGAAAGAGGGCGGTACGATTGAGCCTCTTATTGATAAAATAAAAAAGCTTGAGCGTGAAAACGTATGGCAATTGTATTGGGACAATCATAGTTATCCGCGCTGGATTTCATGGTATAGGTTACACAAGAGTATTTTTCGCCGTCTCGATACTCAAGAAGATAAGGATTTGAAGCTAAAACAAATGATCATCAATTCGTACGGATGGTTAAAACAAAAAGACCGTCGCAAAGCAGCACTGTTGTTTCAGGAATTGATGGAGAAAGACCAAGCACTTCCTGATGGTGCTGCAGATTTGGCGTTACTTCATATTCGTACAGAACTAGGATTAAATGACAATAGTACAGCTCTTATCAAAGGAGTTGCTCTTTCGCGTAAAGAATTTGCGATTACCAAACTTGTCGAATATTTAATCGAAAACTATTCCGCACGAGCGCGATCATTGATCAAGTTTTTGTTGACACATGGTTCGCGTAAAATAGCCACGCGTTACTTAAAACATGGAAATCCTACATTGCGTAGTGTCTCTGTGGAAGCTTTGGCGGAACTTCCTAAAAATGAGCTAACCAATTTATACCTGTTGGGTATGTTAAATGACGAAAGTCGCGAAGTAAAACAATCCGTAATTTATGCCTTAGGTGAGCTCAAGGTTCAAAATGCAGTAAAGCCGTTGACCGATACTTTGGAGAACGGTGGACAAACGGCTCTTGTGAAAGCGTCGATTTTGAAAGCACTTGCAAAAATACAGGAAGAAAAAGCTTTGCCTGTCTTGCTCGGACAATTGCAAGCAAACAACGAGGGGTTGCGCATTGCCGTTGCCCAAGCATTGGGAACGGTACGCAGTAGTCTGTCGGTAAAGAGTTTAGTCGCACTAATGACCGGAGATTCTTCGCGAGAAGTTTGTCGTGTCGCTGCGGTAAGCCTATCGCAAATTGGTAGCGATGAAGTCACAAGAGCTTTATTAAAGTTAGCGCACAATGACACAACGCGGACAGCTTCGCGTGTTTTGGCATTGCAAACTCTGCAACGCTATCAAACAAAAAGAATTGCAAAATCATTGCGTAAATTACTACGTAGCGATGAAGAAGAGGTGCGTATCGAAACGGCGTTCTTATTGACCAAGTTTTGGGAAAAGAGAGCGATTCCTGTGATTATAGAAGCCCTAGATCACCCACGTTATCAGTTCTCTGCGAAGAAATATATTGTAAAGTTGACATTTGTACAATACAAAGTGGGGAACATAAAAAGAAAGTATAGTGAATGGTGGGAGCAAAATAAGAGGTTGCCGATTAAACATTGGTTTTTTAGTGCTTTGCGTAAGAAAAAGTATAAAGTGGTGTCCCTACTCGATTACCTAATGGGGAGCAAGGAAGTTCCACAAGCATATCCGCTTTTACTAAAAGTTTTGCAAGACGAAGATTGGCATTTGCAGTCAGGAGCGACTTTCATACTCGAAGATCTTACCGAGCAAAATTTTGGTGAAATACACTTTTACGTTGGAGACGAAGAACGACAAAAAGTGGTAAAGGCATGGGAGCAGTGGTATAAGAGCATTGGTAGTAAGAACCGCTAAACGGTTTGGGTTTAATGATGAAATGGATTCCAGAGACTTTGTATCTTACAGATAAACTTGAACAAATTCTTAGATTAGTATAAAAAAGTCGAGGCTACTATCGAGTAGCCTCTTAGTTCAAATAAAGATGTAAACCCCTGTTTCGTAACTGGTTCCTAGCCTTCAAATGTTACTTTTCTGAGATTTACCTTCAAAATAATACAATTCACTAATAACTAGGGCATACACAGATGTATGCCGTGCAGCTAAAATTAAAGCATTCTAGCCTTTAAGGAGCTATATTCAAGCAAAGTACTTGGTTTTATATAATGAGGATCGCCAAAGTTATTGGCAGTAACTTTGGCCTATGTTTAAAAGCATATCTTTGTTTGCAAGTAATGTACATATGTACAAGTTTTACATAAAGATATTGGGATGGCTAAGTAACAGCAGGGTTTTTCGCTACCAAGCCGAGAAAAAAAGGTTAAAAAATAATACAGTTTGATTACATGAGTCTTTTTTTTGAGAGTGAGTCTCATTATCATTATTTGGTTAAGGTTTTTACTTTTAAGTAGGTGTAACTTTGACAATTTAACAAACTCTTTTTTTGTTGAGACTGAGAATCAATATCCGTACTTTTTCAAAAAAAAACGTTTTGAAGATACAAAAGTAAATTAGTTTGCTATTGTAATGTTATTCAAAAAAAAGTCAATTCTAAAATAGAAATTACATAAAAAAGTGTACAAGGGACTGTCATCAATTAAAGAAATCTTTCTTTAACTGCATTCTCACCATCGCAATTGTGGGAGAGTTATGACTAGGGTTTTGTCTCCGGATTGGTGCCCTCACCATCGAATTTAAGGTTTTAGCTTCGCTAAAAGCCTTAATTCTCATGCCTCTCCCACAGGGAGAGGCGTAACACGTCTGAATTGATCTTATTGTTTTATTTTGTGCTATCGCATACACAACTGTAACTGCACAAAGATAGTGACGCTACGCTATTGCCTCACAACTCAAGCGAATTTTGTTTTTTATAAAAGAGAAGCATTACACCTCTCCCGTGGGAGAGGTATGAGAATAGCAGTTTACAGCACCGCTGTAACTGCTTTTTCGATGGTGAGGGCACCAATCCGGAGACAAAACTCCTAATAATTAAGTCCCACAAATTCGACGGTGAGAGCACCCAATTCAATTATGACCTAGTTTTCCCCCAGATCAACTTCATCTTGTTGTTCTCGCGAATCTTTTTCTTCTTGTGGTCCTTCCTCATCTTCTAATGCCTTGAGTCGATCCAGCTCTTTTTGTTTGTCAACGGCCTTTAACCACACGTCATATTTTTTGTAAAACGTTCGTTCCTTCTTATTTACGCCACCAAAAAAAGTTTTTTGGATTACGCGACGTCCGTTGATTTGGCGTACGGTGAATTTATTTCGCGCGCGATTCAATTGCTGATGAATTTTATCTCTCTCTTCGCTATTCCATTCTGCTCCTGGGGGAAATTGTTGGAGTACTTCTTTTTCTTCCTTGGTGAGAAGCATGGCTTGTTGTTTGGCTTCTTCTTCGCGCTCTTTATCGATTTTTTCTTGTTCCTGTAGCTCTTTTAGACGCTTTTGCTGAAGTTGTTCTCTCGCCAACTTTCTTTCTTCTATAACATCTTTGTATGTCGCCTTGATTTTTTGCGTTTTTTTGTGTACTTTTTCGGCAGTATTTTTGGCTTTCCCCAACCATACAATATTGCGAACGCTTTTATAAGGGACATACACAAAACCATTTGAGTGGTTTACATACCACAAGCGCAACCCACCTCGTCGCGATACTGGTGTGTACTTCTTGTTTTTGCGTAAGGCCTTTTTGATGTTTTCATTTTGTGGGCGAAGTGTTTGATAACCAGAACGATATACTTCGACAAATTTGTCGTCTTTGACCGATCCGTTCAACATTAGACCGCTTTTGAGGTACACATTTACTTTGTCTTCGGCACAGACGATGGACAACAATGCAAAGAACACTATATAATTCAATTTTTTCATAATCCACTCTCCTATTTCTCGAAACAATTTATGTGCGTACTATATTATGCAATATTTATGCGTTTTTGGCAAGTATAACTCACTATGTATCACTGAATTCGCTATATTTTTTGCAGTTACCTTTGGCTTTTTCTACAGGGTATTTTTTTGCATTTTTTGCCATTTTGTCGCGAATAATCTGACTGATGTTTAGTTCATGTTTATGAGCAAGCATTAATGAACAAATGATGACATCAGCAAGCTCATCTTTCAAATGGTCTAAATTAAAGTCTTCATTCTCTTTCCATAAAAACAATTCGAGTAATTCGCTTGCTTCTGTGCTAATTGCGATGGCAAGATCTTTTGAGTTGTGAAACTGTTCCCAATCTCTTTCATTGCGAAAATCTATGATCTCTTTTGTCAGTTGTTCAATTTGAGACATATTCTTCCTTTGTTGTTTAATGAATCTACACGTCGCTATTTTCGTTAGAGTTTGGCACCGCAGTATTTACAATGTACCGCGTCGTCGTCGTGTCCTTCTTGTGAACATTCTGCGCAGACTCGGGTAGTGATTTTTTTGTCCTGTTGTACGTTGGACAACTCAACCGAAACAATTCCCGTTGGTACAGCAATAATTGCATACCCCATGATCATAATCATAGAAGCCAGAGTTTGTCCAAGCGGGGTTTGCGGAGCAATATCTCCATATCCCACAGTTGTCAGTGTGACAATGGCCCAGTACACACTCTTGGGAATACTGGTGAATCCGTGTGCGTCCCCTTCGATCATGTACATAAAGGTTCCCATGATAATCACCAATGAAATGACCGCTCCCATAAAAACAGTGATTTTAGGTCGACTGGCTTTCAAAGCTTTCATGAGAGTTTGCGCTTCAGATAAATAACGCGCTATTTTAAAAATGCGGAAAATGCGCAATAAACGAATCGTACGTATCACGAGAAGTGACTGAGTACCTGTAACGAAAAGACCTATGTATGTCGGAAGTATAGATAGTAAATCGACAAGACCCATAAAACTGAAAATGTAGCGAAAGGGCTTGCCTACGCAGATGATGCGTGCAATATATTCAATACTAAAGAAAATAGTAAAGGCCCATTCCAATCGAAAAAGAAGTTCGGCATGGTCTGCACGAAAACTTTTGATACTTTCTAACATGACAACAGCCACACTGGCAACAATCGCCACTAAAAGAAAAATATCAAACCACTTTCCCAGAGGAGTATCTGCCTCATAGATCACTTCGTGCATTTTGGATCGCCAAGTATTTTTTTGCGATTCACTCATTGTTTATCCTTTCTATTTTTTATGGAGTTTTTGTCGCCAATAATCGCAAACCTGTTGTGTTTTCTGTATGGCAACACCTATGTATTGCTGGGGATTATTGATAATTTGTTTTTGCTCTTCACTTAAGTTGAGGTCGTCAATCGCGTCTGATTCAATAAAGCAGCGGCGTACCGCTTCATGGGCATCTGGGTGGCCTTGTTTGGCTAACATTATATATAAAGGTTCAGCGATGATCTTGTCTTGTGCCATTTGTAAATTGCGTTGTAGGGCCTCCTTGTCGACAATGAGCCCTTTGAAAACACGCTTTAAGCGTCTGGCCGCGAGGTAAAGGGCCGTGGCTATTTCTCCATAAAAACGCGCCGAGGCCGAGTTGGTTAAGTCGCGTTGATGTTCCGATATTTGATCCATGTATCCTGTTGTCATACGTGGCATAAATGTTTTCCACAAAGATTTCACATGTTCAAAGTGGATGGGGTTGCGTTTGTGTGGCATAGTGGAAGATCCGACTTGTTTTTGGGACACTTCTTCCATAACTTCGCCAATCTCTGTTCGTTGTAAGTGGCGCATGTCGTCACTCAAATTTGCTAGAACACCAAGAGTAGAGGTACATGCATGCAAATAATCCAGCATGAACTCTGGTTCTACAATTTGTGTGGAGTGGGTCGCAGGAGAAAGGCCAAGTTTGCCCAAGAAAGTTTTTTCAAACTCGATAGGATTTTCGACCAGAAGACTTTGGGCATTGTATGCCCCTACTGCTCCCGAAAATTGTCCGCACAAATTGTCTGTCGCTTCCTGGAGTTTGACTATACGAGTTCCAAGACGTGAGACATATTCGGCGACGGCAAAGCCGAAAGTAATGGGCACTGCATGTTGGCCATGTGTTCGTCCGACTTGGACAGTATTTTTTTCACGTTCTGCTATAGAAATAAGAATAGCTTGTAACTCCAAAAGTACAGGTTGTAGTACCAACTGTGAGCACTGTTTGAATCGGTAAGCGTCTGTAGTGCAGACAATGTCATGACTTGTCGCGCCAAGGTGAATCCATGGCTTTGCATCTTGAGAAACGTGCTTTGCCATACAGTTGACAACTGCGCGTAGTTGATGGTGGATGCGTTTTTCTTCGGCATACACATCTTCTACAGTTATTTTATCTACAGCCTCATGGACTTGCGTTGCAATTTGTGAAGAACAATGTTCATAATGAGCATATGTTGCAACGAGTTTGGATTCGACAAGTGCCAAGTGATAGATGAAACCTTCTTCTGAAAAATATTTCCTTAGGCTTTCTGCTTCAGGGAAATTTAAATAGCGAAACTCCAATGGAGAGATAGCTGAATACATGTTGAACTCTTTTTTCGTAAAAAAATGCTGGAAAAATAAAAAAAGAACTTATATATTACACAAAAATAAGATAGAATATGTGGCTCAAAATTCTAGATGTTGTTAACTACTAGTTAAAACGTCATAACTAAAAACTTAAGTGGTGTTTATGTTATTCCCGTATAAGCGGGAAAATAGTCTGGAATAATGACTAGGTCTCCGTTTCTGTGGGATGACCATACCCAAGGAACACAAGTTTAGAAAATTTAACTAGTAATTTAAGTAATCGAATTTAATTACATAGTTATTTCGCTAACAACATACTAGGCAAATATATGTTAAATGTTAGAAAGGTTTGATTATAACATGCCGAAGAAATCAAGAAAGAAAATATTAAAAAGCCGTTGCCGCTTTACCAGAGAAGGCATTGATTTTATTGACTACAAAGACATAGCTACTCTACAAAAGCTATGCACAACTCAGGGCAAAATCTTTTCTCGCAAAAGATCTGGTAACTCAGCAAAGCATCAACGCATGGTAAAATCCGCTATCAAACGTGCGCGTTTCATGGGACTGTTACCTTATAAATAAGCCTTGGTAAATTAAGATGTTTAAAATACGCTAAGAAAAGATGTAGTGATTATTCATTACATCTTTTTTTATTTTTACTATTATTTTTTGCGTACTCTTTGTCCACATTTTGCTTTCCTCTTTTTTCATCGATGATTTTCAATTCTCTACTATTGATCAGGATCGGGATCGTTTTTCACCGATTAACTAGCACAAGTCGTATATTTTGTAATTTTTTGTTAGAAGTTAAATATCCCCTTTGATATAATTTACAGCCAAGGTGTGTCGTCTAGTTAAGTTCTTCATTTGCTGGTATTTTCGCAAGATGTATTTTCAAGTACAAAAGCTTTTACTTTTAACTTACCGAAAACACAGATACACCCCGTTGTTTAGAATATTAAACTTTATCCTTCAAGTAATTTCGCAAGGAGATTTCTAAAGTGATAAAGACCTTCTACACAACCGAAATCTTCAATTTCAATGTTTAGCAGAGTAATGTCCTAATTGTGTTACTTTTAGTTACTTGACCAAAGTTCTAAAAGTAAATTTGTTATCATTATCTCCTGCCAGTAAAACATTGATGTGGGTTAATGTTCTGAAACTTTGACACGAAACTTTTGAAGGGAGGAGAAAATGAGGGGTATTCATTTCTCCATATTTTACATACTCATACTTTTTTGCCCCTTTATTTCTTTATTTGCAGATACAACTGATGAGGAAATATTCAAGTTAGGAGAAGAAGCGATTGCTCACTATGAGCAAGGAGACTATGAGCGTGCTATTTTAAAGTTTAACACAATACTATTGGCTCGTCCAAATGACAGTCAGGCATTGAAGCTAAGACAATTAGCTGGTGATGAACTCATGATGAAAATGCTGGCTGAGGGTGGAGAACTATCACGAGTTGCTCGCGCTTTACTTCTATATGCGGAAAAAGCTCCTATACGCCAAGAAAAAGATCCTGCGACAATAAAAAAACTTGTACTACAAGCAGCCACTGGAAGTTTGTTCGCACGAAACGAAGCAATTACTTTACTACAAACTCAAGTGGGCGAGAGAGCTATACCGGAAATGCTGCCTTACCTTGCTAGCAAAACTCAAGAAAGAGAGCGAATTAACACTATTCTTGCTGCTACAAAAATGGGACGTGCTGCCGTAGTACCTCTAACAGAAGCATTGAAAACCGAAGACGTTTATCTCAAACAACAAATTGTGATACTTCTCGGTCATATGGGTGATGGTCGTTGTGTAGCAAATCTAAAGGCAATTACTGAAAATCCAAAAACTTTACCAGAGGTAAAACAGTATGCACGAGAATCTCTGCGTAAGCTGACAAACCGGACTTCTATTGCACTCCCTGCGGCGAAAGAACTTTTCTACCGCAAAGGGATTCGATATTACCAAGAACATCCAAAATACATGCCTATACACTTCGCAAATTGGTTAGATTGGCGTTGGGAAAAAGGTAAACTTGTATATAAGGACGTTCCTCACTTTGCATACAATGAAATTATGGCGGAGCATTGTGCTCACGAAGCTCTAGATATAGACCCTACTTTCAAAAAAGGCTGGGGACTTTTAGCACAAGTTTATTATGCGCAACATACCGAAATTACAGCCATTGAAGAGGCAGCAAAAGATCGTGATCTAGAACTTCCTACTGATGAGCTAAATCAGTTTCTTGAAGAGAAAAAAGTATCTGATAAAGCAAAGTCTCTATCTAGAGCTTTTGGATATCCATTATTAATTCAATCGCTAAAGATGTCCTTCCGCAATGATAGACCAGAGGTAACAAGAGAAATTCTGAACGAAATAGGTAACCAAGGAAGTAAGCAAAACGTTATAAACGGTTCTCTAATTCAAGCCTTAAAGTCCAAAGACAAGCGAATTCGTTACGCCGCAGCAGAAGCAATTGTTAAAATCAATCCTCCGGGTAGATTCCGCGACGCTGACACCGCCATTAAAGTATTGGTGGAAGCATTGAGCGAGTCAGATGCGAGAGTTATTCTTGTTGTCGAAGATGATGATGAAACCCGTAACCGTTTGATTAATATCATTCGCGGTATGAATATGGTGGCATTTGGTGCTAGTACTGGTAGTGAAGGCTTGCAACGTGCAAAAGCTTTTCCACCAGAAGATTTGGTTATCGTATCTTCACAACTTGAAGACATGGCAACGAGTTACTTTGTTAACTCAATGCGTGAAGATTATCGTACGAAAAAAATTCCAGTAATGATAATCTGTCCAGAAGGTCAAGAACAAAAACACAAGGACCTTTACAAAGAAATTGACATTGTTAAAGGTGTTGTTACAGAACCTTTTGCTCCAGAAAAAACTAAATTGAGTATTCGCGAACACTTAGTTGACTCTAATACCGATTACAAAGGTAAGTCACGGGAGATTGCACGAAGAGCTGCTTCGGCGATAGCTTCTATACCTTCGGGTAACAGAGTGTTCAATGTACGTTTAGCGCAAGAAGCTTTGGCAGATGCGATTCGTACACGTCACGATTCTATACGCGAACCAGCTATTCACGCGTTGAAGAAATTTGGTGATTCTGGTAGTACAGATGCTCTCCGAGAAACTCTATACAACAATAGCTCAAGTGTTCACATTCGTACACTAACAGCATCCGCACTCGGTAATATTTTTAATCGCCAAAAGGTTAAGGTTCCTTCGGAAGATGTCGAGAAACTGATGGAGATTCTTCAGGAAAAACTTGCCTCAGATGAAAATGATCTAAATTTTGATGAAAAAATTGGTTCATTTCACGATGCTATTTATACTCTTCTAGGTCAATCTGATATGTCTGCCGCTGATAAGCGCAAAGTTTTCTTCCACCATCGTATACACAAAGAAATCGGTGTTGCTCAAGAAAAGCAAGAAGATACTGGAGATGAAGACCAAGGTGATCAGGCTTCAGAAGATCGCGAAGAGACCGATGAAGAAGAAGACATCTGGAAAGATGACTCTTTTGGTGACGACAGTTCAGACGACTCTAGTAGTGATGACAGCTCCGAAGATGACTATAGTTCAGACGATGATTCTAGTAGTGAAGATGATTCAGACGACTATGGAGATGACGATTACGGAGATGACGATTACGGAGATGATGATTCTGATTCCGATTCCGATGATTCTGATGATGATTACGAAGATGACTACGGAGATGATGATTACGATTCCGAAGATGACTATGAAGATGACTATGACTCTGATGATGATCGAGACTAATTACGCGTAGCCATCAAGATGGATGCAACACTTCTTTAAAACGACAAATACTTTTAAGATGTGTTTATTATTCGAAACCGGGGCTTGGTACATTAATCAAGCCCTGGTGGCGAATCTTAGGACAAAAGTATTTGTAAACTATTGAAAACATACGAAAGGGTAAATGTGCGATTTGGCATTATCTCAGATATACATGCTAACTTGGAAGCCTTACAGACAGCGTTAGGTGTATTAGAAAAAGAGGGTGTAGAACAAATTATTTGCTTGGGAGATGTCGTCGGTTATGGCGCCAGCCCCAGAGAATGTCTGGATATTATGTGCAAAAATAACATCCCTACTATTCGTGGCAACCATGAGCGTTATGTTTTAGGCGAAATCAACGAGGCAGTAAAAGACGATACCATGAAAGTTATCGAATGGACGAGAGATGCTGTAGGTGCTGATTTAATGAAGTTTATGGAAAGTATGCCGAACAAAATGCTTCATGAGTCAGGATTTCTCATTACTCATGGTTCTCCTCGTAATAAAGATGAATATCTTATCAAGTTAAATTCTTTTATTGCGAGTTTGAAATTCATGGAAGAGAAACACCCGGCAATAAAAATCTGTTTCCATGGACATACCCACGTCCCATCTATATGGGCCAGAGGTCATATTGTGCAAAATATTACCGAGGATAAGACCGTGGAACTTGATTCAGAAAAAACATATCTGATTAACCCAGGAAGCGTTGGACAACCACGAGACAAATGCCCACTTGCTTCATTTGGTATTTTAGATAGTGAAGCGTACACTTTTCAGTTTTTTAGAAGAGAGTACAACATAGAAGAAGCACAACGAAAAATACATGAACACATGGGATTCGCGGGCAGATTTGCAGATAGACTTAGTATTGGCGCATAATAATAATGAAAATAGACGGATTTTGCTACAGCTCAGTTGATTTTCACAAAGACGATCTTTTATTGATAAAAATTTGTCTTGAACATGATTTTGTTCCTTCAAAAGAGTTACAAAGAATGTTGGCAAGTTCTCCTGATAAACAGCTCATCTTCCAGCTAACAAATTATTTGGATGAAAAAAAACTATCGCAACTTATTAAGTTGCACAATTCCAAAATTTTGTGCCAATGTGGAGCTTTGTTAACAAAAGGGATTACGAAATGCGACCAGTGTAACGAAAGAGTCTCTGACCGTCGAGGTAGATCTACGCGGAAGCATAAAAGGTATGGAAAATACAAGCCCGTAGAAAAAGTAGGTGAAGGAAGCGTTGGCGTTGTTTACAAGGCAATACAAACGGATTTAGACCGAACAGTTGCTCTTAAAGTTTTGCAAGCAGATGTGGATGACACCGCGTTTTTACGCTTTAAACAGGAATCACAAGCCGTTGCAAGTTTAAATCACCCCTCTATTGTATCCCTACATGACGTAGGACAAGCAAACAATGAATATTTTCTTGCCATGGAATTTGTTGACGGAAAGCCCCTTACAAACTACATTCGCAAGAGAAAACTGACAATTGAAGATTCTGTAAAAATTATCATTCAAATTATCCGTGGTTTGCAACACGCCCACCAGAAAAAAATTATCCATCGCGATATAAAACCAGATAACATTATTATAACAAATGACAAAGTTCCCAAAATTACCGATTTTGGTTTAGCACGCCGCTTGAATCAAAAAAGTCGAATTACACAGAACGATATCATTATGGGAACACCCATTTACATGTCTCCCGAACAAGCACGCGGAGAACACAACCTCGAATACTCCACTGATATATATTCCACAGGGGTTGTTTTTTATGAAATGCTTTCGGGCCAACTACCATTTAACAACGACTCGACCACATTAGTTCTTCTACACCGCATTATTAAAGACCCTCCTCCTGCGCTACATCGAGTTGACCCCTCTATCCCTCCTGCACTAAATGATATCTGCATGAAAGCTCTTGAGAAAGACCCAAAAGACCGCTATAAAACCATGAAACATTTTGCCGATAAGGTGGAACAATTTTTTGAAGATAACTATGTAAAAAAAGAAGTTCCGATTGTTGAAGACATATCGACGGATGAATTAGAAATTGAAAACGCTTCCAAGAAAAGAACGCTACGCACTTTAATTTCAAAAGAAGATCGTCTAGAGTGGTACGATATCGTCCTATGGGTTTTATTGGGTTTTGGTTTAGTTTATTTTTGCCATAAAGCATTCTAATTTAAGAGTTTTGTAAAGAAGTACCTGTATAAGAAACGCTTTCATTCTCTTCCGTGTCAATTAATTTAAAACGTTGCTGCCAATTTTTGTACAATGAATAAACGTATTCCTGATAACTTTTTGCATCGTTAAAGTTTTGTGGGTATATGGGGTTAAAAATATGGCAATGTGTGTGTTTGTTGATCGCAGTAATCATTTTAAATAAGTGTCGTGGTAGATTATCTTCCCAGCCCCATTCATAAGAATTTTCCGCTTCGTATTGTAAATACACGGGTAAAATGGGTATTCCTGTACGATGTGAAATATCAAAAGCTCCTAGTTTAAAAGGTGTTAAATCTCTTCCATAACAACCACCTTCTGGATAAATGAGAACGCTATGCCCAGCATCAAGTGCCTTTAAACAAGCGTCTTTTGCCGCATTTCGCGAATCTTTTTTGTCGCGCTCAACAAAAACTGTTCCTGTTGCTTCTGCGATACGACCTACGATAAACCACTTACGCACACCTGATTGAGCCAAAGGCTTTACCGAAAAAAGAGCATTGATCATGAGTAAATCATATCCTGATGGATGATTAGATATCAAAATGTACTGCTTGGGTAGAGGTGGTGTAAAGTTTTCGTGAATGTGAGGCGATTTTCCCAAAAAACGAATGAAACTCCAGCAAAATAAGCGAAACAACTTCGGCATAAATGGCTTTATTAAAAATTTAGGCAACAAAGATATTGAGAAAACAAATATGGTGATGATCACTAAATCAATAAGACGAAAAATAAAAAGAATTGTTTTAAACAGTGTGTAAAACATTTCTGTCTCCTAGTTAAAATGTCTCAAATTTAACTTTCCAAAATAAACTACCAAAAAAGTTAGAATGAGAATTGTTTTAATCTTTGTATCAAATCCTTGGTTGTTTTTAAAAGCACATCCTCGCTTTGTTCCTGCTTTGCTTCTTCCATAAAAATCAAAATTTCCATAGAGAAACGCGCGTACTGTGTTACGAGTTTTTGCATTTGTGGACTTTGATCAACCTTTAGTAATTTTTGATTTTTTTCTTGGCGTTTCGCTAGTTCACTTTGCCAAATAATTAAATTGTTTACCTCAAGTAATAAATTTCCGTTCTCGTTAATTTTGCTTTGTAAATCTTGGATTTGAGAGTACAAGTCCTTGAATATTTGTTTCATCGATCTAAGGGGAATTTTCTTTAAATTCCATTTTTCAATGCTGCTTGTGGAAGTTTCTTCTAGTGATATTTGCGGTATAAAATTTGGTTTGGTTTTGATAAAGCCAAATTCCATTGCTTGTTGATGCCACTCGTACAAAAAGGCCAAATATATAGCGGTGAAGTCTTTGCAGAGCTTGTTATCAAAAAGATTTATGCGATCAAAGAATATTTTTTTCACATCTAATAATAATTCATTGCTATGTTTTACAAAGTGGTTCTTTTGCACTCTTTTCAGTTGTTGGTATTTTTTCTTGAGTTCGAGAATGGAAAACAAAAAGTTTTCACGATGTTCAACACCTGGCTCTACTGTAGAAGCGGTTAGTTGCGAACACTTTTGGGCAAATTCTGCATAAGAGGTAACCAGTTTTTTCAGCGGATTATCGCTTAGGGCGATGGATTCGTATTCTAGATTGTGTTGAATACGATGAAAAAGTTCTTCAAAACGCTTTTCGCGGTATGGAGGTATTTCGCCCCTAGTTTCTATGGCTTTTAAATAGTCAACGCTAACCAAGTCTTCCACTATATTGAGTAAACCTATACTTTTTTTCATACTAGGAAACAAGGCAATAGTATAGCCACTTTCGTAGTACTGTCGTTCCTGGTTTTGAGTAAATTCAAAACTTTTTAACCACTTGTCTTGCCAAATGTGCCACTCTCCGGCTCCCAAATTCTCTTTTTTAAAATAGCGATATTTTTTTTGCGAAACACTATAAAGGGTGTATATGTTTGCCAGTAATTTTTGCGCGCTTTTGAACCTAGTATTGTAAATATCGATATATTTTGTCTCATCCCCATATTGAAAATGATATGAGGCTTCCGTAAAACCAACTTTGTTAAGTTCTTGTGGTGCACGACTTGATGGGGAATAGAACACCACGATTTCAAATTTACCAGGTAACAGCTTTGTGGCGCGAAAGGGACCATATTCCACTTTCATGTGATTCATATTACATGGTTTTTCGCTAAGGAGCGCTTTTCCTAAAGGGTTGACATACAGCAACTGTGTTTGCAAGTAAGCATCCTTTGGAAAGTTACTGTCCAAACTAATGGTAAACGTCACTGCCTGGTTTGTTTGTGAGATCTCGTGCTTTTGTACTTTTATGTGATAGGACTTGTTTGCAGGAGAAATGACTTTAGGTTGACTTTTTGTTGTGTCTTGAGGTGTCTTTGTCTTTTTCGTCGAGTTGTTGCTGTCGAAAACGCGAATAATGACTGCGATGACAATGATGCATATGGGAAAAAGTAGGGTGCGTTTCATTCCTTACCTCTTGGAAATATGAAAAAGTGACTTGTATGTTAATTTATCTTGAGTTTTCGTCAGAAAATATTAAGATATGGAGCAAACAACAATATAAACACATTTTAGGTCGAGTATAACTTTCTTTTGAAATAAAACACAAGAGAATTTAGGACAAAAGTATTTTTTTTGTTGGTCGTTATTGCAAAATGTGCATTTTGGAACTAAAGTTAAAGTAGGAATTTGTTAGTATGCGATGCCTTCAACTGCGATTAGTTGTTTGGAAGGTATCGCGCACTAGAGAATGTCCTACACTCTAAATTAGCTACAAATCAAAATTCCAAACAACTAGCGATCAGACTATTACAAATAAGTTTTTTTACTCTCAGAAGGGAGATACGAGAATACACAGTTATGCTTTCTTTGTATTCCACGAGTGTAGCTGTCTCGTTACGAAACGATGAAAATAGTTGTATGTGTTAAACAAGTTCCTGATACTGCTACGAAAATTAAAGTAGGGGCAGACGCAAAGACAATTGATTCTGACGGGGTAGAATATGTGATATCCCCTTATGATGAATTGGCAGTAGAACATGCTGTTCGAATTAAAGAAAACAACGACGATGTTGAAATAGTTGCTGTTAGCATGGGATCTGCGGATAGTGATAAAATACTACGCCATGCTTTGGCGATGGGTGCAGATCGCGGTATTTTAATTGAAAATGACAACAGCTGCGATTCATTTGTTACGGCACAATCTTTAGCAAACGCTATTAAGGAAGAAAATCCTGACCTAGTGCTATGTGGTGTAAAAGCGGTAGATGATGACTGCTCACAAGTCGGTGGTATTCTAGCAACACTACTAGAGGTACCTTTTATTTGGAGTGCCGCAGAGCTATCTTATGAAGACAACAAAGTAACTGCACAAAATGAATTGGCTGGTGAAACATACACTGTTGAGTGCGAATTACCTTGCGTAGTATCGATACAAAAAGGTTCTGTGGAAGCACGTATCAATTCACTCATTAGTATTCGCAAAGCGCGTAAGAAAGAAGTGAATAATGTTGCCGCAACAACAAGTGAAGCAGTTATGCAAACCGAAAAGTTGGAACTTCCCGCTGCGAAAGTTGGTGGACGCATTGTGGGAGAAGGTCCAGAAGCTGTAGCAGAGCTGTTTAAATTATTACGCGAAGAAGCGAAAGTATTATAATATTCGGAGAATACTATGCCTGGAATTTTAGCAATCACAGAAGTAAAAGAAAATTCATTTCGCAAAGCGAGTTTTGAAGTAGTGAGTGAAGCCGTACGTTGTGCTCAAAATTTGGGAACAGAAGCGACAGCGGTTGTCATTGGTTCCGGTGTTGAGGCGATTGCCAAAGACTTGGGAAAATACGGTGTGAAAAATGTCGTTGTGGTGGATGACGCTAAGCTAGAAAATGCTTATACTCCACCTTTAGCAGAAGCAATAGAACAAATTGCAAAAGCAAAAGAAAGCGACTATGTTTTCTTTCCCGCAACCCTCCAGGGGAAAGCCCTTTCGGCGATTACAGCTGCGCGCTTTCAAAGAGCGGCCGTCAGCGATTGCACGGAAACGCACTGTGATGGTGGTGAATTGACACTAAAGCGACCTGTGTACGCAGGAAAAGCATTGGAAACAGTAAAACCATTGCAAAAGCCTGCTTTTGTTTCATTACGCCCCAACGTATTTGCCGCAGAAGAAGCGGCTACCGAAGCGCAAGTGGAGAAGATGGATGTAAGCTTTTCTGACAAGGCGTTTTTGGCAAAAATTACGGATATCAAGAAAGCCGAAGAGCAAAAGCCTGACTTAACAGAAGCGGCCATTATTGTTTCTGGTGGACGCGGGATGAAAGGTCCTGAAAATTTCAATTTAATTGAAGATCTTGCAAGTGCTTTAGGAGGTGTAAATGGAGCCTCTCGCGCTGTTGTTGATGCTGGTTGGAGACCTCACAACGAACAAGTAGGACAAACAGGAAAAACCGTGTCCCCGCAATTATATGTAGCATGTGCTATATCGGGAGCAATACAGCACCTTGCGGGTATGAGAACTTCCAAGGTAATTGTTGCGATTAACAAAGACGCTGATGCACCTATTTTTCAAGTGGCCGACTATGGAATAGTTGGTGATGTCTTTGAAGTGCTTCCGGCAATGATCGAAGAAGGAAAAAAACTAGACAGTTAATTCCATTTCGCGAGCGCTACATGGCGCTCGCAAACAACATCATCATGAACACAAACTTAACACGCTTAGAAAAGCAATTAACTAGCATTTATCACACCTGGACAATAACGAATTTCCGTTACCAAGATTGCCATATCAAAACTTTTTTACAAGAAAAACTTCCACATATCGATGGCGAAACTTGGGAGCGCCGTATGCAATTGGGTGGTTTGTATATCAATGGTATACGGATTAAGTCTAATGATAAAATCGTCTTGCCCGCACGCATCGAATATTTTGAACCCAAATTCAGTATCGAAAATCCTCACGAGTTTTTTCCGTGTTTTAAAAATGAATATGTTGTCTATGAAGACGAAGATATTATTGTGTTTTTTAAACCGGCAAAGCTTCCGTCAGTGTGTAGTCGTGACCAAATATATTTTTCGGCAAAGCAAATGTTGGAAGATTATACAAAGCAAATATTACACCTACCTTCACGTTTAGATAATTCCGCTCAAGGAGTAATGGTCGTTAGCAAATCCAAGCGCATGCATCACAGTTTACAACGTGCTTTTGAAAATAAACAAGTGGAGAAAACCTACCGTGTGTTAGTAGGTGGTGCTGTTACATGGGCGGAGAAAAAAGTCGAAAATCATATCGACCGCAGTCTTTTGCATCCTGTATTGCGTCAAGTAGTGACTAAAGGTGGAAAAAAGTCATGCACACATTTTCGTGTACTAAGGAAAAAACAACACAATACACTACTGCAAGCAACTCCCATTACCGGAAGAACACATCAAATACGCGTTCATTGTGCCCACCTGCAAATACCCATTGTCGGTGACTATTTTTATGATGGTTTACCATTTTCTGAATTGTGTCTGTTAAGTTACCAACTCAAATTCTATCATGAATTTCAAGAGAAATGGTTGACAGTAACGGTACCACAAAATTTACTCCCACCATGGGCAATTTTGTAGGCGTTTCTTCTTAAAAATGTTATAATAAGAAAAATTTATAAGGAGAACCCAATGAACAGGTTTATTTTCATTGCCACTTTGTGTGTGGCGACAATTTTTGCGGATTTGGGGCCGCAACAATATACAAGTAGTCCACCAAAAACAGCATTTGAACATATGGATTTTAAGGAAATAGCACCGTTTAACCGTAAGGAATTAAAATGGGAAGCGCAAAGTAATGATTGGCGCGGTAGTATGTCAAAGCTAGGCCAAACGCTTCTTGAAAACGATGTGAAATCTATATATTTTGTACACGGTACATTTGTGGGCAACGATCCGTTTGGCACAGTAGCGTATCTAAAAAAAATGTATCCTGATATGGGACCAGAGTTAGAGCAAGCCCTACTAGATCTCATTAAACAGTCGAATGATTTAATATTGGAAGACACCGCCAATTTCACTCCTGAATATGCCCAAATTTTCTCGCACGCAGTACAAAATAAAATTCCTTGCCATCGCTACGAATGGTCTTCGGGTGGTTATCATTGGGCACGCGTTAAGTCTGCGATTCTTTTGACAAAGTCAATTGCCGAAGAAATTACACGACGCTCAGAAATGCAAGGTAATAGAATCCTACTTGTTGGGCATAGCCACGCGGGACAACTTTTTGCACTACTGACCAATTTTTTGGAAAATGCCAAAGGAGTGGATCAGTTGATGGAAATCGCCAAAGAAGGTGGCGTAGATGTTTCGCAAATGAACAATTGGCTAGAGCAAATTCGCAAAGTTCAACTAGACATCGTCACTTATGGAACACCACCATTATATGGTTGGGGAAAAGGAAACTATCGTTTACTGAATATTATCAATCACCGTGGGGAAGGACATCTTGCTGGTGAATTAAAGTTAGATGATATTCTGTACACTACCGCAGGCGACTACATTCAACAAGTCGGTATTACGGGAAGTGGTTTAGAATCGTACAATGTTTGGGAGCAAGAACTCAATGAAAAGCTATATCCAATACTTGGAATAGAAAACGACGAAGAACAACACAATAAAAATATTGCACACCGTATGCGCATTCCTCATTATGGCAAAACACTTCTTGTTGATTTTAAAGATGACGGCAAGTTACTACCAAATTGTATTACAACTCTATTTGGACATGGAGCAAATACTCGCTACGAAAAAATGTTGTTTAATACGCAGGTGATCGTAGACAGATTTTACTCTAAATAGTTTGTTTGTTTCCGATTCATTTGGCAACGGCATGCATGGCTTTTACTTTGATGGCACAAAATTCCGATATATCTGCCATGCATGTGGGAGCCAGCTAGTTGTAAGCTGTGATTCTATAGCGCTGTCCGCCTCATTTAAAGTGTAGTATTTGCCGTACGACGCTTCTTGTAAATCTAAAACGGGAATTTGTGGAGAAATTGCTCTAAATACGGCAACAATCATACGATCAGGACTTTCATCTAATAAAAACTTACCTAAAAACGAAATACACGTCGTGATCTGAGTTTCTTCGTACAATTCTATTACAGCGGCCTGTTCATACGTATGTCCATATTGGACATGAAAGCTACAGGCACTATCCAAACATCCAGGGAAAAACTTTTTTTTATGGCTACGCTCCGTCAAAAAAACTTGTGCTTTTTCGTTCTCAACGAAGACAACACCTGCACGATGGAGTAATTCTTTTTTGTGAGCTTCATCTCTAGATATTTCACCTAGGACACGATCGTCTTTGTCCACCAAATATAAGTACTCCATTTGTTCTCCCACAAACAAATAATGAACATTTTGCGTATTAATGATATTCAATAAAACTACATGCTACAAAATTATCTCTAATTGGGGAAATGATACATGAGAAAATTTTTATATATCCTCGTTTTTTCACTGACTATTCTTCAAGCTCAGGAAAAAAGCGTTTCCTACGCCAAGGTTTTTCCTAAAGATAGCTTGGCTGTTTTTTCACTCACCGATGTAGAAGCTACCAAAAAGCAGTTCAAACAGACACATCTCTATTCCTTTTTGCAAGAGCCAGAAATAAAAAGACTGGTTGAACAAATCGAAAAAAAGTACAGCTGGGACAATTTTTCGCGTAGACTCAAAGTGGCAACGGGCTTGACACTGCAAGAAAGCTTGTCTGTATTTGCCGGAGAAATTTCGATCGCACTTGTGGATATCCCGAGTGGTTCAGAACCAATACAAATAGCAGTGATTATCAACTATAAAAATCATGGAGAAAAAGCCCACAAACTACTCAATGCTCTTGTAGAGAGAGTTCCGGTTAATAAAGGTAGTTATACTATTGGCAAGCAACAAATTTCTTACATAAAGGGTTTAGAAACTGCGTTGCACTACACGACGAAAGAAGAGTGTTTTTTATTTGCCACAACACCAAAATTGATGAGTTCGATGTTGGCGAATATTGATAAACCGGGAAATCGTTTACAAGAAACGCCTCAGTATCAAAAAACCGCACATATTTTTCAGGGCGGTTCTGTCAATTATTATTTTGATATAGCTAAATTTTTACATGTAGTGGAAGGTTATATGCAAACGCGCGAAAAAGTGGCTTTGCAGTCTATGGGGATTTTTGATTGGAAGGCCATCGCCGCATCTTTTGCCATTGATAAGCCACATTTTGTTTCGCAAATGCGTCTTGTTGTGGACGGCAACAAGGGACTGAACCGTTTTTTTGCCATCGAAGGTATTCCACAAAGCGTGGGGAAAAATATTCCCAAAAATAGCGGGGGATGGGTTACGGCGAATATTGACTTTGCGCAATTGTGGAATGAATATTTAACTTGCTACCGCAATTACGAAAAGGAATTGCAACAACAAGGTAATACTTCGGAAAATTCATATAGTGTTTTTTATGACAATGTTCGTAAATTTGAAAAAGCATTTTTAGAAACGACTGTTAGTGAAGTTCTTTCTGCTGTGGGGCCACACCTTGCATTTTTTCATCTCCCAGATCCTGCAGGCGGACTGATTCCGCGATGGGTGGCTACCGCGAATACAAATAATCCACAGTTACTAAAAAAGACGTTGAATATCGTTTTTGATTTGCTGCATTATGAGTTTAAAGAAAAGCCATATAAAGGTCGAACACTTTATTATTTGGCGGAGAAAACCGGTTATCAGCGCAATCCACTTGTGCAAATAAGTCGTAGCGAACGCGAAACGCTGCGCATGTTTCTTGGCACATTTTCTTTTTACATAGAGAACAATCAAATCTTTATAACGCGCATTGTACAAGACTTGATGGATCTAATTGATACATATGATGCGGGAATGGATTCTCTGAATCTTCACAATATCTCCCCGGTGAAATCTGCGCAAAATCCATACGGAGTTTTATTATTCATCGATTGGAATATTCTTCTTCCGCCGGTTTACAACACTCTTTTACCGTTTATTCCTTCCTGGGAAGATGAAATGTCTTATTTTTTTGGGCAGGGAACGATCAAATCTGTAGATTTTCCGCGTATGTCGACCATCATAAAATACCTTTCTCCGGTTATTGGCGGTTTAGAGTCCGGTAACGCAACATTTGCACTGCGCACGAATTTTAACTTTGATTTTTACATGGCACAAGGTCTATTGTGGTTGCAGATGAGTGATGTATGGGGACCTGTGGTGAGCAAATATCTTGATGAGTTAGATGACTATCTGCTCGTCAATGAAGAAGTGGTAAAATTGGTAAAACAACAACGTTTTTATGCCGCATACCGTATGTGGGAATCTTTTGCGAAACGTGCGCGCTTTGAGTCTTTTCGCTTAATTGCACGAAAGGAAAACCAAGGTTTACGCGAAAAATATACGAAAATCACCAAAGAATTGACGGCGAATCTTCAAAAATCTTTTCGCGGAGAATTGGCGGCGTGGCGCGTTGTGGGCGACTGGAAGTGGGGCAAAGGAGAGCTATCAGCAACGAACGAATCCCAGGACACCTTCTCGCTAATTATTGGTGAAAACCCTTTAGAAGACTATGTCATTCACTTGGAGGTCAAAGATATCAAAGACCGTTTGGATGTTTTCTTTCATTGGAATGAGAGTTTTGACGGTTCAGCTAGCTATAAGAAAGTTTCGTTTTATGAACGAAAAGAGCAAAGTGGAAAGTGGATACCTCTCAAATTTAAAGTACATAAAGATCGCATTAGCTACTGGTATGGATTAAAACATCATGTGATATATGCCAATGCAACCTCGGGTCTATTTGGTTTTCACCTCCCCTCAGATGCCAAAGTACGCATTCGCAATTTGCGTTTACAAGTAGAAAAACAAGTGACTCCAAAGTACGAACAACCCGTGGTGTACATTCAGGCAAATGATACTGTGGATCCTGTTTTTCAAAATGAAAATACCCAGTACTTGTTTGTCGTAAAAAACCAGGGGAACAAACAAATCACCAATGCTCATGTCAAAATTACGCTTCCTTCAAGTATGCGTCTTATTTCTGCCTCGGGAGCCAAATATTCCGTGAGGAAGAATCAAGAGATATTGTTTGGTCCTACGGTGATTGGACCGAATAAGGCCTTGAAGTGCAAGCTAAATGTAAAAGTGGTTTCCGCAGGAAGTTTTACGGTTCCGGCAACGATTACTTTTGACAATTTACAAGGAAAAATAGTGGTGACAGAGAGAACACACGTACTAAGCGATTAACTATATTGTGCCCACGACAAGTTGGGCACATCATTTGTAAAGGTATTTTCATGAAACAATTGATATTGCTATGCTCATTATTAATTTTGACTCATGCGCAGGATGCCATATTTTCTAAAATATTTCCCAAAGATACTTTTGCGGTCATGTCTTGTTCGAATATCAAAGGTCTAAGTAAAGACATTACCACCACAAATATTTTTAACTTAGCCACACATCCCGAATTAAGAAGTTTGCGTGGGAACAGGGAATTTAATAAATTCTTAGGTGATGTATCCCGTGATTTTGAATTTGCCAGCAGTTTAAACTTAGCGCAAGTGTGGAAAATATTCGCCGGAGAAATTTCTGTGGCTCTCACTGACGTTCCGCTGGGTTCAAGGCCTCCGCAGATTGCAACACTTATCCATATTGCCGATCATAAGATTTGTCAAAAGCTACTTGACAACATCACATCTAAGATTCCTGAGTGGAAACAGACAATCGTTATTTCAGGGACGAAAGTGCAAGTTTTGAAAGGTCTGGAACATGCGTACTACTATGTGATGGTGGATGATTATTTATTCATTGCCACAGGTAAATCGTTGATGCAAAAAATGCTAAACAATTGGCGGAATGCAGCGCAATCATTGCAGAAAAACCGCGAATTTGCCACATACTACAGTAAGGTAAAAAGTAATCATTCATTGTTTGTATATGTCAACATTGCTCTTCTAGTAAATTCGATGATTGATTTAAATCCTCAGGGAGGATTTAAAAATATTCTGCATTCGTTGGGAATTAGAGACTGGCGCAATTGCGGAATTGACTTTTCTATTGAAAAATCAAAAATTCTAACGCAGTTTTTTGCCAATATACGTAGAAAAATAGACACAAAGCGCATTTTAGATCCGAGTAAAATTATTAAAAAACGCTTTAGTTTTCGCGATTTGCTCAAAGAAAAGAAAAAGTTAGAAGAGAAATTAAAAAATCCACTACTAAATCTGAGTAATCTACGCGGTGTCAATGCCTTGTTTCCTTCGGGAAATTTGGATACGAGTATTTGTAAATATATTCCACAAGACACTTGGGGAATGGTGGCAATGCGTTTGGGAATCTCTAAAATTTGGAGTGAAATACAACGCAGCACCCGCAAAATAGACCCGCATATGCATGACCAATTGCAAATGTATGTTCAATCGATCGATAATGCGTTGGGATTTAAATTGCAGGATTTTTTCGATGGCTTAGGTGATAACCATGCATTGTTTCATTTACCACAGCCGTTGCAGAAATTACCTCCGCGTCTTATTGGGGTAATTGAAATTCGCAATAAGAAAAAAATACTAGACTGTATTGAACGGCTCTTACGTTCATATGGCTATAAATTAGCATCCAAGAAATACGAAGAACGCCTTATTTTCTATATGGAGAAACAGGATTCTCCTTATTTTCATGATGGAATAAATAAGATTTTTCGTACCGTATTTGGCAATTTTGCATTTTTTATCGATGGGAAGTACTTGGTTTGTAGTCGCTTTCCACAAAATCTAATGGATGTTATTGACCATGTGCAAAACAAACGTCCTAGTTTTGATTTTGCATCGATTTGCAAATTGCCGTGTAGTTTTGTGTATCATGTTGACTGGAAACAAGTGATCCCTCCTGTATACAGCACCTTGCTATCTGTGCCGCATTTTTGGGAAAAATCACTGCGGGTACAAACGTCTGAGTTACCGCGTGCGAGTACTTTTTTGAAATACTGCGACAGCGATGTCATTTCCATGCACAATCAACACGGTGTCATCCACGGAAAAATACACAGTAATTTTGGTATGGAGACATATTTATTTGCCGCAGGTTTTTTATTTTTGATCGATGAAATGTGGTCATCGGGTTTAAATAAACTCGCTGATGAGTCTATGTACTATTTGAGGAACAACAAGAAGACGCATGAGTTGTTAAACCGCAAGCGTTATTACGAAGCACTGCAATTGTGGAAAAGGTCTTTTCGTTTTGAATATTTTTCACGCATCGCAAAAAAACAACGCGACGAAATCAATGCTTTGTACAATAAAGCGCAGTCCCAACTTTACACGAAGTTACGAAATCATTTCCACAATCCATATTTGCAATCATGGCAAAGTGCAGGTGATTGGCAATTTGTAGATGGTGTACTGCAAACACATAATGAAAATGCCTACGCTCCGACTAGTTTGTACACAGGACAGAGCGACATGAGCGACTATGTTCTCTCTTTTGAAGTAAAAGGAATCAGTGAACGTATGGATGTCGGATTTCATTGCGGTAGTAATACGAGTGTTTTCAGCAGTAATATCGGACATACAGTGAGTATTCCCGAAATCAAGGCCTTCAATAACAGGTGGGTTCCGTGGAAATTCAAAGTACACAAAAATCGCATTACCTATTGGCAGGGAATTAAGCATCATGTGGTTTCTACTTCGCGGTCCTTTGGGAAAATTCGCTTTTCTTTACCACAAGATGGCAAAGTACAAATACGCAACATCAAATTACACGTTGCAGAAAAACCGCTGAAAAAAGAGGTAAAGAAGCCAGTTGTGGTTGTAGAATGCTACGATACTGTCGATCCGTTAGCGAAAGGGCAAATAGGTATGTACGGAATTACACTTACCAATAAAGGTTCAGGAGCGGCGGAAAACCTAACGATTACCACCAATATGTCTTCTCATGTTCGTTTAGCAAAAGATGCGCTGTCAAATATCGCCGCGTTTACTTTGCAGAAAGGTGAATCTGTAACATACAAATTTCCGGTAATCGCAGTGAAGGCAGGAAGTGGTGTTTTTGAGGCGTTTGTCCACTACAAGGGGCAACCGACGAAAATACTTTTGAAGGAGTATACTTACGTTCGGTGATTTTCGCTGGTATGCGATGCCCTCACCATCGAATAAGTAGTTACAGCTGCGCTGTAAGCTAATATTCTTATACCTCTCCCACAGGGAGAGGTGTAATGCTTCTCTTTTGTAAAAAACAAAATTCGCTTGAGTTGCGAGACAAGAGTATAGCGTTACTATTTTTATACAGCTATAGTCGTGTATGCGACAGCACAAAAGAAAACAAATGGAGCAACTTAAGACGCGTTACGCCTCTCCCTGTGGGAGAGGCATGAGAATTAAGGTTTTAGCTTCGCTAAAACCTTAAATTCGATGGTGAGGGCACCAATGTGAAAACGAATCTATTTAGCGAAGCTAAAACCAAAATCCACAATGGTGAGGGCACCAATGTGAAAACGAATCTATTTAGCGAAGCTAAAACCAAAATCCATAATGGTGAGGGCACCAATGTGAAAACGAATCTATTTAGCGAAGCTAAAACCAAAATCCACAATGGTGAGGGCACCAATGTGAAAACGAATCTATTTAGCGAAGCTAAAACCAAAATCCACAATGGTGAGGGCACCAATGTGAAAACGAATCTATTTAGCGAAGCTAAAACCTTAAATTCGATGGTGAGGGCACCCATACAAAAACGAATCTATTTAGCGAAGAAAACCGAAATCCCTAGCTAGTAGGAAGTTCCTTACGCTTTTTTATAAACAAATAAATATAGATAATATCTAAGATAAATACCAGTATTCCCATGAAATGTAAGTAGGAGTTTGTCGGGAAATGTATGATCATAAAAATGGTATTTAGTCCGGTACCGATCATTTTGAGCCACGCGACGGCTAAAGAAAAACCTTTGAGGCTATCAATACGCAAGATAAGCGAAATATAGCACCCGGAGATAAATACATTGACAGTATATGCCGAAATCGCTCCGATAACAAGCTCATAGCCTGTTTGTTTTATTGTGTATGTGGCGATCGCCCATGCCAGTGTAAGAAAAATACACATTGGCTTAAACCACTGTTTCATCTCTGGTGAAGAAACTTGTTTATCGCCATAGCGTAGTAAGTTAGAGAAAATATATATGTCTAGGAAGAACCACGCACGGTAAGCATAAACACATACAAGTCCCATGTTGGTGCGAAAAATAAACGACCACACAAATTCCCAACCAAAATTTCCACACCCGGCGAGAAATGGCATTTCTACTACTTTGTGACGTCTGATGTTTTTGATAATAATGGCATAGGCAATTACCCATAAAAAACAACCGGTAATAAACAATGTTAGTTCTAAATATGTGTAGTCTACTGTGTTAAACCACATGTCCATATTGAAATCCTTTCTATGACACTGTTGGGGCATTACCCCATATCAATCCAAGCTTTAAGATCTTCGGGAACGGTAAATGTAACACTGTGTCCAAACTCGACGTTGATCATTCTTTGGAACAGCATCATTCCCAGTGAATGCTGGTTACCAAATAAAATATGGCGTGTAAAGCGTAGAGGTGAAAAAACAATATGCAATACCGATGGTAAACGCACTAGAACGTTTTCGATGATCTTGCCTCCTGCAAAAAGTGGTAATGCGAGGTTTTTACAAGCTTTTTGTCCCATGAGTTTTTCCATGTAAATACGCGGGAGAGATTTTACTCCGAAAATGTTTAGGTACCACGGAACGAGATCCTCCAACATGGCTAAGTTTGCGGCTGCCAGAGAGACTCCATGAGGATTTTGTTCTGCATCTACGTAGTGACGTTCCTGGTACATGGCATAAAACTGTGCTGCATCTTCTACGCTGTCGGGTACATACTCAAAGCTGTGTGGTTTGTCGGGGGGATGAATGCCCATCATTACCGCAAACACTCTCCATGTATAGAAGTAGTCTTCTTCTTTTTCTTTGCCGATCTTGTACCCCATTTTACGCAAGCCCATAAGCAGTAAATATGAGAAAGCGATAATCGTTCCTAACATATCTTCGTGATTGATAAATTCGCCATATTTTTCGCGATAATCGGGAAGATACTGTGGGCAAATATGGCGTATGCCTGCATGTAGTAAACGCAATTTCTGTGCATCGATAATGGCTTTTCCCCCCGGTTCAAAACCTGAAGACGAATTGACGTTCACTAACATCTGCAAAACGGCAAGTAGACGGTGGTATGGATGGCGCTCTAAATTTCCTGAAAGATGTAGTATGTTGGCAAGATTGGGGGCCTGATAACCTTCCGGTAAACTTTTGGTTAAAAGTGCAAGTGCTCCAGCAAAAGCATAGTCAATAAAAACCGCTTCTCCACGCTTGATTCTCTCATGGTCGACATTTTCGGGAAGTTGATTCGTCACCTCAAAAAAAGCCTCTAGCTGTGGATAAATGTCTTTTGGGGGAATATCGTTGTTTTGGTCTAGTTCTTTAAATATTTCGGTTACATGTTTGATTTCACCATCTTGTAACATTTTCGCGACACTCTCATCCGCCAAGGAGTCTCCTTGAGAACGCAGATGATCTAGGAATTCATTTGTCCAGCGTGACATTTGTTTCTCCTTTTTGTTGTAGTAGTGTTTGTAATTGTCGTGCTTTTTTTGTTGCGCCCCACTTGGTGTAGCAAGTGATCGCTTGCTGTGTATAAACTTTAGCGACATCATCGATTTGAAGTTGAAAGTACATATTTGCTGCTAATTCGTTGGCAAGAGCTTGTTGATGCACAAAACCAATTTTTTTTGTTTCCGCAATTGCGCGTTGATACGACTTCATCGCTTTGAGGAACTTGTTTTCTACGCGTAGTATTTCGCTTTGTACAATGAGGTACTTGTGAGCAAAATTTTCGGGACAATTATTTTGCCATTTTCGTAGTTTTCGCAAATGGTGGTGTACCTTTTTACTCACGCGACTTTTTCTAGAACGCGGATAAAGCGCTAGTAAAATAAGGGCACAGTAATAGTGATATTCCGGTTCCATAATTTGGCCAAAAGCTCCTTCGGTGTAGTTCTGAGCTTCTTTTGCATTGTGTAGGGCTTTACGATAGTCATTGTTTAGATAGAGATACTTCATTTCGAGAATACGTAGCCATATGATACCTGTCGTATTTTTGATTTTTTTCTCTTGTTGTGTGTAGTCTGCTACATCGAGATGTTTTTTCATTTTTTGCGATGGTATATCGCCGATATGTGTAATAAATTTTTGCAAGCCCAAAGGAAAGAATTCTTGGGATTCAAATTGAACTTCTTCTAAAAAACTCTGTGCTTGTTCCGCCTGATGAAAAAGTTGCGTAAGATTACTACCTGAAAAAAAATATATGGGAAGAGGATGTACCGTTGCGTAGCTGGCAAAAAGAAGGTCTCCCGCTTGTAAACTATATCTTTTGGCTTTTTGTAAATATTCGAGGTTCTTATCTATACTTTGTGTCCAGTGGTTGACAACTGAGCCAAAACCAAAATAGACACGACCTTTGTGTAGCGGGTTATCATGCACTTCACTAAGTTGAACAGCCCACTCTATGAAGTTTCGTCCTAACGTGTAACTTCCGAGAAGTTTGATGTGTCCTAACAACATTGCGAAATAACTATAACCATGTGTCGAATCAATGGAGAAGCCGTCTTTGACAGTAATGTTGACCATTTTTATTGCGGTGAGTAGCGCGTATATTTTTCCGCCGTAGTATGTGGTATTCATAAATATGGCAAGGAGTTGCAAGGCCATCTTTTGCTTTTGGTCCTTGAGTTCTGGTAAATTTACAAAGCAATCGGGAGTCGATTTTAGTTTGCGTAAATTGGCCTTTACCGTCATGAGTTCTTTGACAAAAATGGATAGCGCGTTTTTAGATAGCCAATCTATGCCAAGGTGATTTAGCCCTTCTTTACCTACAATAAATGAGCGATCCCAGTCTCCAATGTGGGTGTAGAGCATGACAAGATGAATATGAGCTTGGGCAGTTTCTAATCTGTTGTTAGACGTTTTTGTGATATCAAGAAGTAATTTTTCCGCTTTGCTAAAGTCTCCGCTGAGGTAAGTGAGTAGTGCTTCTTGTTGGCGAACCTGAGATAGTAAGTTCGCGGGTAATTCAATTTCTGTGGTGAGTTGTTTTAGGTAATGTATGTATGCGAGAGCATGGCTGTATGCCGCCAGATTTTTCGCAGTGGTCATCGCCTGAAA
This sequence comes from Candidatus Uabimicrobium amorphum, assembly GCF_009002475.1. Lineage (GTDB taxonomy): Bacteria > Planctomycetota > Uabimicrobiia > Uabimicrobiales > Uabimicrobiaceae > Uabimicrobium > Uabimicrobium amorphum. The sequence continues at coordinate 3,223,910 of NZ_AP019860.1, read as the reverse complement.
ATTGAATTGCGCAAGTTGCTGCTTTTGTTCACGATCAAGTAGAGGACGACATAAATTCCACTGGTCCGCGATGTTCGAAGCAGTGTAGTCGTGTTCGCGATAGTAGAGGCCTATTTTGTAATGAAGCTGCTTTTTTAATTGTTCGTCAATGGCATCGTAGATACTTTGATGAACTAAGTCGTGGGCGAAGCAGTACTTTTGTTCTGTAGAAGACAGAATCCATTGTGGTTGCAGAGGTCTAATATAGTTGCGCTGTAGGGCTGTTTGCATAAAACTTTCAAGGTAACTGTTGTATTGTGGAGCGATACTCCTCAGCATTTCTAGTGTGAAGTTTTCCATACATGCGCATATCTTCAAGATTTCTTGGTGCTGTGTTAATAATTGTGAAGTCTTGCTGTAGATAGAAGTTAGAATATCGTGGCTAAAGTCCAGTTTTTCTATTTTGTCGATTTGCCAACTCCAACAGTGGTTTTCATGAGAAAAATGCAGCAATTTATTTTGCCAGATTACCTGTAAAAATTGTTTGGTAAATAGTGGGTTACCGATTGTTTTTTGGTAAATCACTTCGCTGAAAACTTCTGTGTCGTCTGCTGTTGGTGAAAATAAATGACAAACAATATTTTTTATCGCTTTTTGGGGAAGAGAATTTAGAAATAATTCGTTGATTTGTAATCCCTTAGTGGTGACGATATCCTTCACTTTGTCTATATTACCGCTATCTCGCGCGGCAAGAATAACAAAAAGTTTCTTCGGGAATTTTCCTAAAATTCTGCCTAGCAAGTGCAAAGCTGCTTCGTCAATCCACTGCACATCATCCAAAAATAAAACGCTTTTTTCGTTATGGATGATCACCGTTTGCATTAATTTTTCGATAGAAAGGTAAAAACGGTTGCGCGACTCTTCAGGTGGTAATGGTGAAGGAGGTGGTTGTTCTCCTACGAGTTTATCAAAACCGGGTATTGCGTCTACGACAACGCGTATATTTGTGTCGAGGGCGTCTAAAATTTTTTGACGCCACTCCGCTATAATTTCGGGGGAACTCGTCAAAACTTGTGCGCAAAACTTTTGCGCCGTTTGTATGAGAGCGTTTTGCGAGCTAGAAGTAATGTTTTGTTGATATTTACCCGATAAGAACATTGCGTTTTCTTGTAGCATTCGCGGCAAAAAGCTATTTACCAAAGTTGTTTTTCCGATACCAGGCATACCATGTACCATGACAATTTGATTGTGGCCTTGTAAAAAATTTTCCCAACTTTTTTCTAACTGTCGATATTCTTCGTCGCGGCCGTAGAGTTTTTTCGGTAGGACTAAAGTTTCATATACATCGGGCTTATCATTTCTAATGTGTTTTTGACAGCAAGACAAATCGTTTATGATACTGGTGATACTTTTGTAACGATCATCAGGATTTTTTTTTAGCATTTTCAAAATGATGTCAGAAATTGGTAGGGGAATTTGTGGAATGACATCGTGTGGTGGAATGATTTTTTGCGAAATATGTGCGATGATAAACTCTCGAATGCTATTGGCATTGAAAGGGAGTTTTGTGGTGAGCATTTGGTAAAAAATGACTCCCAATGAATAGAAATCGGCACGATAATCTAGATTTAGTTCCAAGTAATTACTTTGCTCGGGAGAGATATACGCCACTGTCGACTGTGGATCCCTTAATGCTAGGGATGCAGCTTCTGTAGGATCTAAAAGCTTTATTTGCTCTATCGAGGATGTGATGCAGTCAATGGTTAAATACTTGTAAATTTTGTTTTGTTGATGAATATAAGACAGTTGTTTGGTGAGTTCTAATGCTTGTTGGATGAAATTCTTGACATCAACGCGTGTTGTGGCATCTTTACTTACTTGTTGACTTACGATAGACCAATCGCGGAAAAAATGCGTAATTAAATCATCTAAATTTTCGATGGGAACAACAGTAACATTGGGATCTTGAACTTGGATATCAAAATAGTTATCTTTGGGAATCAAAAAAAAGTTCAATGTTTCATGTATGGAGTTGGCTTGAGATATAATATCCAATTTTGTTTGTACACCTGCCACTCTTTGAGTTGCAATCGGTTTGTAATTTTTAGGCGTTAGAGATTCATCAGGAATTTGGTCACGTAAAAAAGCTCCGCTAGCAATGGTATTGTGCGGTAGTACTAACTCGTGGGGTTCTAGTCTTTTTCCGCTCTTGTAATCATAAACTTCTATAAGATTTTTCCGCGATAGAATGCGTAACGAAGAGATAAAAAATAGTATCGTGAAAGCGAAAGTAAAACTTTGGCCGGTAATGGGTTTATTTTCAAATTGTTCAAAGAGAGAACTTCCCCATTCGATAGCCCAATCGTGCAAACTTTCATCGACGTCAATCGTGGGTAACTTGTATTTTGCTTGCCAATAATATTTTACAATTTTACGTGCGTCATCAAGGCTACGAGCGATAGAAGTGTCGTAACAATCCCCTTGAATTCTCTGGTGTGGCAGCGGGTTGTAAGATGACATGCGTAGCGAACCGAGAAGACCCGTTTGGCTAAATGCAATCACTAGATATAAGCGCAATTGTCCTTGTTGTATGTTATCTTGCCAATTCAAATACGTTTTTTTTAGACGCTCTATACATTGTGTTTGCCATTTTTCTAAGTTTTCGGGTACCCCTTGTAAACAAGGTTCTTCACTCTCCAGAAGAGCAATTAAGCTATCATTTCTATTACTGGCCACGATATCTATGTACGTTTTGGTATAGGGCGTTTCCATTTCTGATGAAAGCGTGTGTAGTAGACTAAAGCTCTTATCTAGCTCATCGACAAGACGATCTTTAATCTTGGGATCTTGTGTCTCTATGTATCGCAATGCATCTATGACTATGCTTAGAAATGTTTCGCTAAGTTTCACGTTCACCTATTTCTAGTAATTCGTTCTTATATACAAAAAGTTTCCTTATCTTCAAAGCAAAGAGCTATTTGTACATAGTTTATTCGTTTTGTAGCTTATTTTCAATACAAGTTTTTAGTTGGTCTTTTGCTTTGGCGCGCCAGAGTCTTTGTGTTCTTTCTGAAACACCTGAAAGCAATAATATTTCGTTTGCACTTTTCCCTTCTACATCTTTCCAAATTAGGACTTCACACCAGTTCTCATTTATTTTTTCCATGCATCCATACAATATATAGTTGAGTTCTTTTTCCAGAATAACACCTTCCGGAGTTTCTACATAGACTTCTTCAATTTCCGCAGCTTTAATAGACCTTTTTTGTTTTTGGAGATGATCAAAAAGAATGTTTTTTGCTAATTTGTAAATGTAATTTTTTAAATGGTGGACACTCTGGCACTTATTTAGGATATTTTCTAAATTTTGCATGACCCGAACACAAACATCTTGTGCCAAATCCTCTGCATCTTCGCGCGCGATTTTTTTGTTATAAAAATTGTGTACGATTTTTTTGTGAAGAAACGTAAAGCACTGCGATTTTTTTGCGGCTGTTTCCAGTTCAAAAAATATTTCCCACGACATATTTTGTCTTTCTAGCACATAAAATGAAACCAACGTTAACGTTTATGACCTGTTTGTATATGTAGACAATTGCATTGCTAGGCATGTAGTTTTAGGGTGCAGTGCAATTTTTTGTTATTTAAAAATTCTTTGATTACATTCATCTGGTTGAAATCGTTTGAGACAAAAAATTTGCCGTAGGCATTGACGATTAAGTTTTTCTCAATGCTTTGCGAATAGTTTAAGTCCACGCGAAATAATGTGAGAAAGTGTTTTTGAGTTTTGGAAAGAATTTTTTCACTGTTTACGCGAATATTGATTTCTCCCCACATTTTTTCATCTGTCCAACGGAAAGCAATGGATAATCTGAGGGGAACATTGATTTCAATCTCGCCCTCTGAAACAGGTATGGGAAGTAGTAGTTCGGCATAATTACTACCCATTTGATACAACCCTGCCGCAGCACCTTGTTTTACCGGGTACATTGGGATAATTCCATTGGAATATGTTTGGAAAAAGCCTTTGGTGATTTGGTTATCTTGTTGCATTAACCATCTCCAGCTAGGGTCTTTATCCAGCTCTAGCTTGATTTGAGGTCTGTAGTAGCGATTGAGATAATAAATTGCTTTTTGCTTTACTTCTTCCAAATAAAAAATTTCTTCCTCTTGGAGCATACTGATGGCGCAATCAAACCAGTCAATATGTAAACGAAGCCATAAAATTTCCTCATGCTCCATTTGCGATTGTATCGCTAAATATTTTTGAACATAAGGGGCGTCTTGAAGAATTTCAATTGCTCGTTGATAGTTCTTAATGACGTTTTGATAGTAAGGACTATCATCAATGTTTGCTGTGTTAAATTTTTGAGTAGTCATAGTACCCCTTCTAAATCTATTTAGAATCGTGTTTATGTTTTGATACTGGTTTTGAAAAAAAAACGGCAAAAATTTTTGCCGTTTTTTTTCTTTGTTTGCGTATGTAAATCAAAAACAGCTTTCACTACTTTTATAATGAGGAGGAAAAAGTGAGTAAAACCTACAAATCCAACGCAGAATCGGTGTTGGTGGTTGATGATAATCGTTGTGTGCGCGTACTACTTAAAGAAGTCCTGCTCGACGCTGGTTTTAAAGTCTACGTTGCTGGAAATGGTCAAGAGGCGGTGGAAAAAGTAGCCATTTGTCGTCCTGCCGTTGTTGTGATGGACTTTGATATGCCGATCATGAATGGTGTAGAAGCTACAAGGTTTATTTGTAAAAGCAATCCTTTGCTTCCTATCGTTATGTTAACGGCAAATCGTACGCCAGAACTAGCTGTAAACGCTAAAATTGCAGGTGTCGCTACTATAATTTATAAGCCCATTAATAATGATTGTTTTGTTAGCAATGTACGGCAAATTTTGCACACAAAAATAGCATAAAGTTTAGATGATTGGCATTTTGATTCATTCAACATAAAAATTTTCGCTGTTATCTTCAAACTCTATGGCCTAAATTTTGCTAGCTATTTCGGTGATTAACAAGCTTGCTCGTAAATATTTCAAATATATATTAATTTAATATTATAAAATTTTATTAAAAATTTTAATATAGTATTTTATGTTGTAGAATATTTACATCTCCAAAAAGGCACGGCAAGTATTTTTGGACAAAAGGCAAATAAACAACTTAGGCCAAAGGAGAATCAATATGCCTGATTTTATGCCATATCTCGCATTAGAGAATTTCGAGGTTTTAAAACCTATAGGCGCGGGAGGAGCAGGTCGCGTATATCTGGCGAAGCAAACGAATTTAGATCGCCTAGTTGCGATAAAAGTGATTAAGAAGTCGCGTCAGTATAACGACGACTTATTCAAAAGAGGGCTTATCGAAGCGAAGATATTAGCAAAGTTGGATCACCCTAACATTGTTTCTATATACGATGTGGGAGAAAAACCCCTTTTCTTCTATATGGTTATAGAGTATGTAAATGGTGGTTCTTTGCACGATCAAATTTTACGAAGTAAAAAAATAAATGAGCTTGAAATTTGGCAAATCATATCTCAGGTATGCCGTGGTTTACAGTCCGCTCTTGCCGAAGGAGTAATTCACCGCGATGTAAAACCAGCGAATATCCTATTGTCAGGGAAGCGATATGCAAAAATAGGGGATTTTGGTATTTCCAAAGTGATTGAGGATGAATCAAAAATCACAAAAGAAGGCTCTATACTCGGAACGCCTAATTTTATTAGCCCCGAAACAGCACAGCTAGGCGTTAATGACTTTCGCTCCGATTTATACTCTTTAGGCGTTACTATCTATTTTTGTTTAACAAAAAAAATGGCTTTTGATGGTGACAATGTGATGCAGATATTGTTTCAACATGCAAATGAATTGATCGACGCACCAATGATGCATAACCCATTTTTAAGCCCAGATGCCAATCTAATTGTGGGCAAATTGTTACAGAAAAAACCTGAAAATCGCTATCACAGTTATGGTGATTTGCTCGTAGACATTGAGAATATACTACATAAAAAAAAGCTGACCTATGCATCGGTTAGGGATGCGCAACTGATATACAAACCAAACCAAATACAATTGTTTGCGACGAAAACGAGGCGGCACACTGTCACACAGCGCATTGTCGATGTCATGTATAATGCGAAAATTGCGTTTGACAATGCCATCATTGTTGGTACATGGGACATAAACACACGCAGTAACTACATCACTAAACAAGCGCAACTTGTACACTATATGAATAGTTTCACTGAAGTAAAAATGTTTTTAGAGCAATATCACGAGCAGAAAAATATCGTAGTTATTGATGTGGATCACCGACAAGAACTGTCTGTTGATATCTTTACTTTACTACGTTCTGAGTTTCCCGAAACAAACGTTCTATTTGTTACAGCAGATGAAATAGAGGCTAGTGAGGAGCAAAAACAATACTTGTGTACTTACGAGGAAACAATGTCGCGTTTGAGCCAAAACTTAGCTAAGGTAAAAGACATTAATTTTGATTTTATTGCTAGATTGGCGAAAGAAAAGTCATGGAGTTTTGATTTGGAAATCGAAGACGATGGAACCATAAACGAAGTAAATATAAAACATGGCGATATTTGTAATATGAGAGAAACAAGAGAGATCGTATCCAAAAAAAATACAACATGGCGTTTATTGAGGGTGACACCTCCAGAACTAAGTGAATAAATTAGTTCCACAAAGACCAAAAATTTTGATCGACACCTTTTTGATTATTGGCCATCTCTCCCTCCATATTTTTCACTTTGTTGTTGTCATTTACAAAAGCTGCTTGTGGCTGCGGAATTTTAAAACGCGTATAGTTGTGCTGTGCTGTTGCATACACCATGTTGTTTGCATCAATAACAAATACGTGTTGCCCGAGCTGTGGAGTTTGTGGCCATGCATAAATTAAAAAACGCTGTTCTTGCATATTAATTTGCTGTGGGGTTTGTTCTATCGGAATAGAATCGTTTTCTCCCACCGCATACTTATTTCCAGGAAGATAACAGTAATAGTAGTAGCCATTTGTACTGTAAAAGCCATCTTTTTTCTTAAATTTTTCCATGCGGAAAATTTCTCGTTCTACCAATTCACGCATAAATCCGTACTCTCCCTCACTATCCATATCTTGATCGATAAAATTATTTTTGCGAAACAATATTTGACTTTGGTAAATATTGTGAAGATTATCAACTGTAAGGCGTTCATTGCGCTCAATTTCTGTTTCAAGTAGTGGTTTGATGTAGCTCGTGTATGTTGTTATTAGCACCCAGTAAAAAATAATTACCATCACCACCTTACTCAAGCTGAGAACCATGGCATCACTTTTTTGCTCTATTTTGGCTTGATGTAGTTGCCTGTAGACTTTTTGAAATTTTGGATCCTTGTCGTCGTTTTTGTCTAGATACATTTCGGCAAGGCCAACGTCCTGGTTGTGGATCGCTACTTGTGCTAACATTAAATTTGCATGTTGTTTGTCTTCTAGGGCGTTATTGTTTTCGGGCCATAACTCGATAGCGCGGTCATACAATGTTATGGCGCGAATTAAATTAGAATAGACGAGGTTGCGTTGCAAAGAATTTAAATTGTACTGGTGGCGTTTTCCTATTTGTTTACGAAGAACAAAGTATTGCCAGAATTGGCGCGCGATATAAAGTAAGTTGAAGGAAAGCAAACCAATGAGCGCAATAAGTGTAAACCCAGCAATATCCTTTGCCAAAAAAAGAAACGGTAGAAGTAGTATAGTATATATACATTTTTCTTTTACGGTAGAACTGTACCACCAGTATGGGAAAATGATTTTTCCTGGAATGTCAAATAACAGATGCGTAAAGTTAGCAAAAAACGCGCGCAGAGAGAAACTCTTAAAGGAACTCTTCACTTCCGTGTATATGTCACGGGCTTTTTCTGTGAGCTCTAAACTTTCGCGGTGACGTAAGAATACCTCAATATCTGTTTTAAATTCCTGTACGCTTTGGTAGCGATCTTGTGGGTGTAACTGCATGGCTTTTTTGACAATATTTTGCAGGCCATCAGGGGTGTTGAGAGTAAATGTCAATTCCTTGCCCAGAACGCTGGACATGATGGCTTCTAGAGGGGAACCCTGATGCGGAGGCTTTTTCATTAAAATTTCATACAAGGTACTACCTAAAAGGTATACATCTGTCCAAGGTCCAATTTGTTCGCCTTTTCCTTCGGCGAGTTCTCGAGGAATATAGCAAGGAGTACCCATAGGGGTACAGATCATTGATTTGTGAAAAATTTTGCTATCGTCTTCTCGTTCTGCGGTAATATGAACGGCAATTCCCCAATCCATCACTAAAACTTCGCCGAACTCTCCCACCATGATATTGGAAGGTTTTATATCGTTGTGTACAATTTCTTTGCTATGAGCAAAAGAGACGGCGTTACACACATCGAGAAGAATTTGTAGATGTTTTTCCAATGTGTACTGTTCCGCTATTTTCGATTCTTCAGGCGTTTGTGGATATAAAATTCTTTTCCACGAAACACCACGAACCATTTTCATCGATAAAAATAGTTCACCGTTGGTATTTTGTACAAGATCATAAACCGGAACAATATTGGGGTGGTCTAGAAATGCCGTGACCAAAGATTCGGCAATAAATTTTCCCACCATGTCTTTTTTGGTGGTAGAGAGAAGTTTCTTTATGGCCACTTCACGTTGTAGGCTATGTTGTTTTCCTTGGAAAACGACACCCATACCACCATGGGCTATTTCGGTAATGATTTCATAACGTTCTGGTTTGTATTCTATGGTAGATGAATCTTCTTTATCTATGTTTGTTTGAGTGATGGGTTCGTCAAAAAATGTTGCGTCCATATCCTCGGGGAGTGTGGCCGTTTTGTATGTGTGTTGAGGATCGCCATGATCAAGTATGTTATCATCAACTACTTTATTCCATATTTTACGTATACGATCCATATTTTATACCTGTCATTATTTTTTGTAAAACCGATCCCGATTAATTACCTGTCATTATTTTTTGTAAACATAGCAGTTTTTTGCCGAAAGGTAGCGAGCACCCTTTTGTCCTAAACGGATATCTAGTTTTTGTCCTGTTGCATGTCCTTGCAATTCGAATTGATATACGCCTTTTTGTAAGTGCAAGGGCATGTTATTCCATATTTCCGTTCGCGTTGTCATTATTTGTTTTTCGTTTATTTTTAGTGTGAACTTTCCTGGAGAAAGTAGTTGCAGTTGATAAACTCCAGGAGTATCTATCTCTATAAACGTTTCTATTCGTAGTGGTCTGTCCTTCGCGAGTCCAAATGTCAGACGGCCACGTTTTACGATAGCCTTTACTATTTTTGCTGTTTTATCATTGCTAATGCGGATGCCGCGTTGTTTTTTTGCCAGTAAAAATTTTCGCAATTTTGGGATAACTTGTGGAGGATCAATGGTTAGTTTTAGTGGTTTACTAAATACTGCGATGCCTTTTGGGGAAAGGCTAGCGGCTTGAAGTTGTACTTTTCCTGTACCTAGTATACGTGAATCAATGATGATTTTTTGGTCTTTTTTGCCGTTTGCTATTTGGCGACTACCATGAAAAATGACAATGTCATCGGTGTAGTTTGATCCAACAGTGACCAAAATTTCTTGTCCCCATGTAAAATGTTTATCACGTAGTTTTTTAAAGCGCGTCCAATGTTTTTTATTGGCAATATAAAATGGCAGTATAATCGCTGTTTGTTGTTCTATGGGCGTATCGGCGGTAATCACAACGCGGATTTGATGAAAACCATCGCTGATATTTTCGGTGTGAATTTTTATTGTGGGAGATGTTGTGCGCAACAACAAAAGCCCGTCGATTAGGATACTGTAATATTTCGCGGGTGCACTTTCGATTTCTAGTGAGAGTTCTCCTGATACTTTCTGATATTTTTTGATACCTTTTACCTTGGCTTCTATAGGCTTCGCCCATGGTTGGCATAATGGATCGCCGAGAATAAGCAGTTGATATGGACCTTGTACCGATTGATAAAATGCTTCTCCGAGTGAACATCCACTTGCATAGTAGTAATGTATCCATGGTGTAGGAAATTTGCTTTGTATGGCGAATGGTTCCATGACCGTACCACTACTGCCCGTAGCGCCATGACGCAAAAGTTCCGAAATAGGAGTTTGTCCGGCAAACTCTTCCATACGACCACCAAAACTAGTAAGGTGTTCACAAATTGCTCCAGGAATAATGCGATTATTCGCTTTTCCCCAATTGAATTTTGCGGTACCGATGACTACTCCAAGGATGTCGTTTTTGTTTTGGGGGATGGTGCCGTCTACAATTTGTGTTTTTTGCTGAATACTCTGTAGTGCTTTGCACACCGCGGGAAAAACATTGTGCCTCGTTGTCGAACGTACATTGTTATTTTTATAAAAATAAAAAGTCCCTTGTGGGTTTGTGGCATCAATTTTTGCCGCGTTGCGCAGTAGGTCGACAATTTCTGTGACCGAGTTGCCCCTTCCTGTGGTCACTCCTAACATCGTAGAGATCACATAACGAAGACCTTGTTGAGGATTTTTTACTATCGCGCCATTTTGGGCCCATACTTTGGCACTCTTAAATCCTTGGGGAGAATGCGCTATTTGTTGGTGGTTTGTACGAAAATACCAATTGCTTCCCAAACCATAATAGGGAATTTTACCACGTGCCATGACGAATTGGTAAAGGTAAGTCAGACCTGTTATGGAACCTTGTTTACCGTACGTTTGTGGAGTTTTTGCGAAGTCTTTGCTGAAATTAATGCGCCATGGGAAATCACTGGAGTATACGATGTAGTCAATATGTGTGGCTATGCGTCTTTTTTGTAAAGCTTGTAATATAGGAGAGAGAATTGCATTGCGAAACTCATCTATCGAGATTTCTTCGATACTACCGGTGTAATCCAAATATATCACATTGTTGCGCGGAATATTGCGTTCGTGGATAAATTCATTGGCAATGGTTAAGGACGACCAACTGTTTTTATTCACCACCAACGCCACATTATGTGCACCACCACCGCAGTAGACAAAGTGACAAAGCCACAGTACAACCCACAAAGCTCTCTTCATTTTTACACCAATCTTTTTTTTACTAATGCTGTATTTTGTTACGAATCAACGTGACAAAATTTAACAATTTTTCTCGACTCTTAACTCGATTTTACCTATCTTATATTATACACAACTTAGGCGAGGCATCAATGAAAGTTTATTTATCACGGAAAATGATTGAGAAAAGGGTCCGTTATGCGAAAAATTGTGCTGTATTCGTCTTTATGGTGTATTTTGTGTTGGACTATTGCTGCGGAGGAACCGCGATATGCGGCGACTCTTGTTTCTGTTGTTCCACAAAATACGACGACAACGGATTCGTGGTTGCAGCAGCAAGATCGACGTGTCGCATATGCCGTTGCGATGCGTTATTTGAAAAAGTACTGTCGCTTCTTTGATGAAGAGCTACACAGCAGCCGCGTAGACGAAATGTATCGGCAAAATCCCGATTTAGATCCCACAGATATTCAAAATAAACTGGCGGCTCTTACGCTCCCCAGTAAATTAGTTATTGTCGTTTCCACCACCGTGCATACGTTAAAAGATCCCCCCTTTGCGAAAATCCACCGTCATCAAGCGCATATTAACATGAAAGTTGTGGATAAAAATGGCTGGAGCGAAATTTATGCGCAAGCCAGTGGCAAAACTCCGTCGTTGGTACTACTACCTCCTATTCAAGGAAACAATACCGCGCATTCGTGGCGTGTCAATAGGCGTTCACGGGATAAGGCAATTGAGGACGCTGTACGCCTTGTTGTTCCACAACTCATAGAGCAGTTAACGACGAAGCGCAACTTGATAAATGCCTTTGATTTTCTTGCAGTGCGTTTATCTCCACAACACAAACAGGGAATATGGCGTGTTCTCAACGAAATAAAAGGACAGGCACAGGTTCGCGATATAAAAGACACTACGGATCGCGGAGTGGCCGCGAAGATAAATTATCCGCAGGGAATTTATCCCTTTATGCAACTGTTGATGGAACGATTACGCCAAGATCCTGTACTACAAGGAATGTTATGTGATATTGATGGCAATACTGTAAAAGTTTATCCTCAGCGACAAGTGGTTGTATTAGATGCACAACAAAAGTTTACCGGAACAGTTGCATTGAGTCCTGACGTTGTAAAAATAAAAGAATATCAGTTGCAGAAAGATACTCATCATGAATTGCATCAACAAGTTCTTCACCAGCAATTGTTGGAAAGTATGCAGGTAAATTTTCAAATTTTTGACGCGAAAGATTTATGGAAAAATTTGCAACGCGAAAGTTTGCGGTTGCAAACTTACGCGGCGGCCCATCCTACTGATTTTATCGCTAAGAAGAATAATACGGCGACTCACACGTTGTATTATTGGGCGAAAAGTAACATGGTGACTCATGGAGACCGTAAATACTGTTTTGCCGAAATCGAGGCACGTTTAGTGCGTATGGTCACCGCAGAAACCGTTGCTTTTTATCATCTAACTTCACAGGATGAATTTCAGAGAGGTGTTATGGTAACGCGCGACGATGACAGTGCTAGGCGCAAGGCAATCGAAGAACTCGCACAGCGTGCGGTGCATAAAATTATCGCTCGTCTCGTTGTAGAAAAAAACTTTACGGTTTTTCAACCGCGTATCGCTGTTGTTGCGGATAATTTTTCTCCGCAACAAGTGGAAAAATTAAAGAATATTCTTTTGGATATTGCGCGTGAGGGAAAAATTGCAATTGCCCAAGCTATGCAAAGTGGCGAAAGTTTTGTGCGAGCGAATATTTCTTTTCCACAGCAACAAGATAAGCTTTCGCAGCCCGCTTTTCGCCAAATTCTCGTTGAGTATTGTGAAGCGGAAGGGCTAATGATTTTTGTGCAGTCGGAGATCGGAAAACTCTACGTAACACCTCAAATGGAAAGTGAGTAAAGGGGCATTTATGTATAGGAAATTATTTTTATGGTTTGCTGTTGCCATATGTGTGCACAGTCAACCTAAGTTAGAGATAAGTGTTGTCGAAGTAGGGACGGCAAATACGAATTTTAAGGCCTTTGAGGAACAGATTACCGCCACAGGGAAGCAAGAAATTGCGGGGCAACTTTCTCGTGACCTACAGCACGCTAAAGTCGGATATAACTTGAACGCAAGTCATATAGTTGCCGCGAGTGTAACGAATATTAAATTGTGGTCCGTAGAGTTTCATAGTCCACAAAATAAACGTGTTGTTCTTGGGGAATGTCATCTACATTTAATGTTGTTTGACTGTGATGAACAGCGCGAGATCGTGCGCGATACATTTATTGGTTACGAAACACTTGCCTTTTCTTCCTCTCCCACTTTGACACTAGATTTACTTATGAAAGCTTTTCAAAAAAGTGTCGCATTGGCAAGTGAACGAATTGCAAATAAACTACATATCAGTGGCAAAATTGTCTCGGCGTCCCCTTTAGGAAAAATCACTGTGAATCTTGGTTTGGAGCATAATATAGCGCTGAATGATATTTTGCAGGTAATAAACGATAAGGGAACAGTTATCGAGGAATATTCTTTACAACGCACTAAATTAACCGCACGTCAATGTGTTGGTATTCCGGAAAACGATGTGAATCTGTATCAGAGAAATTGGCAAGACATGCGCGTTGTGGTCAAATCAGGTGCAGGTAGTTCGTCGAAAATAGAAAATAACCCCATAAATCTCTACGCAAAAACTTTAGGGGTTTTTGCGGGGCATATTCATTCTCCACGCAAGAAAAAGATGCCGGCAAATCCACCGCAAAAATTGGTAATTACGCATCCGCAAAATGGTACAGAAATTTACATGGGGAGTGGTGAAACTCCGGGGTCAAGTCAACTCAAAGCCGTAGGGATTGACGCTTGGGGACACCAAGTATCTATTCCCGATATTGAGTGGTTTGGCGAAGGCGGTAGTGAAGATATGATTAGCGGTTCGCAGTTTGTGCATAAGAGAGCGGGAAATAATTTTCGTATCTATGCACGCTATGGTAATTTGACTTCAAAATTAGTGAATATTTCCGTTATTCGCATTAAAAAAATATACATGGACTACGCCAAGGTGACGCTGTTGCCAAACCAGGCGATAAAGATGCGCATTCGCGGAGTGAATACACAAAACAGAGAAGTGGATACAGCGAGTTTGCAACATCAGGTACAATGGACATTTTCTGCACCACAATTGGGCGAAGTCACCGGCGGAGAATTTATCGCACATAGTAAAGCCGGAACGGGTATTTTAACGGTGTCTATGAAAAATGATTCTTTGGTATATGCACGCTGTAAAGTATTAATTCTTCCTCCTGTCGATATTGATGTCACCGATCTCGATAACAACGCAATTTCGCGCCAGGTGAATTTGTCTCTCAAACAAACTTTAAAGTTGCAGTATAAAGTGACTACGTCGCAAGTGAAAGAGTCATTGATACCTATTAAGTGGTTAGTGCGACCTGACGGCTATGGGCATGGAGAAGTCATTGGTAGTAGAGAATGGAGTTTTACCGCCGGTAACAAGCCGATACGCGGTCTTACTGTTCAGCCGATGATTGATCACGTTCCCCCTGGAACAGATCGCCACGATAACATAAAGACTATATATGTAAGTATTGCAGCAAAGAAGTCCGATAAGATTAACATTACGTTTGTTGCGAAACCGGAGTTCTTTTATGTGAATGAGCCTTTGCAAATCAAGGTTCAAGGGTTTTACCAGCAACAAGTGCTCAAAAATTTAAATTTAGATGTGCGTGCAATACCCTCGCAAAATGCGGAAAAACCGGTTGCGGAAGGTTATGGATTTTATACCATTACGCCGAAGAAACCAGGGGCAATGACTATTTTAGCTCGCGATATTGATTCACAAGCGGAAGCGACAATTCCCATTATCATTAAAGAGCAAGAAAGTCGCGTTGTGATTCGCAGTGAAGGACATAAACGCGAAATTCGCCCAGGGGGAACATTGCTATTTAGTGCTCAGGCATTTCGCGGGGAAAAAGAACTCGAACGTGCTAAATTTTATTGGAAGATAACACCTCCCGATGCGCGTTATTCGATCGATCAAGGGGGACTAGTCACTGTTGATTCGCAAGCAAAAAGTGCAAAATGTCAGATTGTGGTTACCGAACAAGTTTCGCAAAAATCGGCAACTTTTGAGGTAAATATTGTTCCTGAGCCGGTGGCGAAGATTGTCGTTCAAGCGCCTGCTGAGCTAGTGGTTGGAGAAAAATATCCACTGAGTGCCAAGGTAATTGGTAAGGATGGTAATAAGCTACCGTATACAGTTTCGTGGCGTGTTGTCGGTGAGGGAAGTATAGATGAAAATGGTTTTGTAAGTGGTGAAAATCCCGGCTATCTGCGTGTATTTCCTTCCGCGAACAATTTCGAAGGTGAATCGGTGGTGGTGAAGATAAAAAATAGCCCTTTTCATCTTGTGAAGCAAAAAGTCAAGAAAATACAACAAATCAATGTGGTGAATAGCGATAACCTAACGACGATTTATCCTGGACAGAAAACGCGCTTTTCCGCAAAAGTGATGAGCGTTGATGGTAATGTTCTTACGGATATCGCCATTCATTGGCAAGTGGATTCTACGGCGCATAAGATCGGTCCCGATGGTTACTTTGTCGCTGGTAACTCTACCGGAGAAGTAGAAGTCATGGCCACGGCCAAGGGCTCTCAAGTTGTGGGGAGTTATAAAATTCGCGTGCGTTGGCCATCCATTAGTGACATCAAAATTAGCGTTCCATACACAACACTATCTCCAGGCAAGACTATCCCCATTTATTATGAAGTCTTGGATTACAAGGGAAAGAAAATCGAAAACTATGAAGTTTCTTTTGATGTGGATGAAGGCAAAGTAATCAACGACAACGGACAGTACAAGTATCAAGCACCCAACACCGCGGGAAGATACAAAATATTGTGTTTTGGTAAAAGTAGCGACGTGATGAGTAATCCGATCACCATACGCGTTAAAGCACAAGAAGTGGTGAAGAACGAGTATTTTGATAGTTTGAAAATATACCCCGACGACAAAGAACTTGAAGTGGGAGAAGTGTGCCAGTTTACTGCAAAAGGTTTCAATCGCCGTACGCAGAGTTACTACTCCAATATTCGTTTACAGTGGAGTGTGTCGAGTACAAACTGTCGCATAGATAATAGTGGCTTATTTCACGCAGGTTCACGTGCGGAATACGTTTATGTTGAAGCGCGATACAAAAATCTTCGTGCACGTGTGGGCGTCAAGGTAAAGCAATCTCCACGACAAATTAAAATAACTCCTTATTCTGTAAAATTACAAGCCAATGGCAAAAGGCGTTTTACGGCACAAGTATACGACGCTTTGGAAAAACCTATGTCACGTAAAGTGACTTGGCAATGCACGGGAAGCAATATTATAAACACCAACGGCGAGTTTACTGCGGGAAGTACACCAGGAACATATGAGGTAAAAGCCAAGGTGGATAATATTGTGGCAGTTTCACAAGTGGAAATTGTGTCGAACAGTCGCAATGATTTCGTTTATGAAACCATTGGCGCAGCAAAGTATCTGGTGAATAAAAATTGGCGAAAGCAATCTTTTACGGAAGATTTAAATATTTACTTCACTACCCAAAGAAGTGGAATTTACACTCAGGTAATGTCAAATAGTGGAACAAGTGGTTTTCGTTTGGACATTATGCAGGAGATTGAAATTGTCGAGCAAGTATTTTTTGCAATGATTGGCCAATGTCAACGTCAAAAAGTGCAAGATTTTTCTACAGGTAAACTCAGTGGTAAATTGGCGAATTATGTGGGCAAAGACCAGCAAGGCAAAAGTTTCATGATGCGAGCCTTTTATACACGGACAGATACTGATTTCTATGTGTTCTATTTTATCTCACCAGATGAAGAGTGGCAGGACCAGTGGCCTACTTTTAAATATGTTCTCTACACTATTGAAATAGAAGAGGCGAAAACATCAGGTCAAATGGTGGACATTGTAGAGAAAACCTATGGCGCCTCGTATCAAGTTGCGGCGAACTGGCGTAAACAAACAGTTCCGACAACAGCCGCAGAGATTGCTGTTAAATACATGCGTGACAATTACTCTTTTATTCAATTCGACTTTTTTCCTGCGTATGGCTACTCTCTAGATAATGTTATTACTCTAGCAGAAAACACGACGTTGCGACAGTGGTTTGCTTCTTGTAAGCGCAACAATAGCAAAGAACATACTGTAAATGGACTGCGCGGTAAACTATTGACCTACGATTTTATTCATGCGAACGGCGAAGGTTATTCTGGCAAAGCTTTTTTTGCGATACATAACAATAATGTCTATGCCGTATTGTTTGTTCATGGTCGCAAACAGTCTCCAGGAAAATTTACCGATGCCCTAAACTCTCTTAAAGTAAGCACAAAGGTTGTTGATACCAAAAAGAGTGTAACAAAATCTGGCGAGAGTAAAAACTTACGAGATAGTTGGCCCGTGGTACGTCACCGCGAATACGATGTGTCGTACCAAGTGAATTCTCAGTGGCGCAAAGAAAAAATAGCAGATACGGCGAATGAAGTAGCATATCGCTATTGGCAAAATCAGTTTACGGCGGTATTTTTCGATTTTTTCCCAGCGCAAACCACGGATTTAGGTTTACTCATTCCACAAATTGAAATGACTCTTTTTTCGAGTTGGTGCGCATACAATCCGTTGCAAAAACAAAATTGTACGATACAAAAATTACGTGGAAAGCGCGTCACTTATCGTTTACAGCAGTATGATGCTGCACAAACAACTTACCATGCGGAGATTTTTTATTTTTTACACAATGGTAACCTATATTTGGCGTACTATGCGTGTTTGGCAAATGAAGTGGACAAATATCGCGACGATTTGTTGTACGCGGTGAATTCGTTGCGCATTGGCTCTAGAGAATCTAACGTATCCAAGGCAAATACAAAGGAGCCAGAGTACACAAAGGAGCCAGAGTACACAAAGGAGCCAGAGTACACAAAGGAACCAGAGTACACAGAAGATCCAGATTTTACTGAGGACATGGATTTCACGGAAGACATGGATAATTTAGACGATCTCGAAGAGAAAATCAAAGAGATGGAAAAGCAACTCGATACCTCTGTCGATTTATCCACCGCAGATTGGAAAGATATGCAAGATAAATATTTTCCCGTGGAATACCAAGTGAAGAAAAAATGGCGGCAACAAAAAATATCAGATAGTAAAAGCGAGAGTGCGTATATCTATTGGCAGAGTAACTTTGCCTTTATTCAATTTGATTTCTTCCCCAACCAGGGATATCAATTGCAAAGTGTCATTCCATTTGTGGCGAAAAATCTATTTTCCACATGGTGTAGTAGCTATAATGAACAACAAAACGTTACGCATACTATAAATGGCATTAAGGGGCGTAAGGTAACTTATAAACTCATTGAGAAAAGCGCACAGCAGCCTTACGATTGCGAAGCTTTTTTTGGTGTGCATGGTGGAAATGTTTATTTGGTCGTGTATGCACATCGCCCTACGGAAATTTCGTCTATCAAGGGGGACTTACGCAAAGCAATGAATTCGTTGCAGCTAAAAAATCGTCGCAAAAACACACAAAAAACAACAACCGCAGCGGAATATTTGGTTGTCGTTCAAAGTGCCAAAATTCGTTCGCGCAAAGCAAATGGCAGTAAATGGGATTTTGGTTGGGGAAATACAGCTTCTCCAGATGTATTTGTGGTTATTCAAGCACAAAACGGCGGTTCTTTTACTACGCAAACGAGTAAAAACAACCTTTCTCCTGTGTGGGATCAAGTAACATCTTTGGTGATAAAAGAAAATGCATCATTACAGCTAAGTGTACTTGATAAAGATTCTTCTAACTCGGACAAAATAGGCGCATACACTTTGAAGCTAAATGCATTTGATCTGAAGCAAGGTAGAAAAAAATTGCAATTTGGTCAGGTGGAAGAACTGATATTGAATTTTGTCCCAAAGAAATAGTGAAGTACGAAAGTTCGATATTTTTATGGGATTACAAAAAAAACTACCCGGAAATAAAATTTTGTAGATTATTTTTCTGTGTTGTGGCGCCCGTCTTTACAGGATGGGCGCCTTTTTTTTGAGGTGGGTGGAAATAATTTATATATTTTTTTGAACTTTTTTTTGAACTTTTCTTCAGTTCGTTACATTTACTAGGTACAGACTTAGTAATTGTGGAGATATTTATCTAAGACTTTTTGATAATCACTATCTGCATGAAGAGATTCAAAACCTCCATCTGGAGCAACAACTTCATCAAAGCGGGCAAAGCCTTCTTTAAAACATTTTTCCAGATGCTTTAATGCCTTAGCCTTGTCTCTTTTCACATAAAACTTTGCCAGATAGTATTCTCCTTCGGATAAATCTTGTTTGCGTATTGTTTGAATCCACTGCAAGGCTTTATCCTCTTTGTTGTGGCGCGCATAAGTAAAGGCAATGTCCTTGTAGTTGGTGATGCGCGGGTAAACTTTTGCGGCAATATCCAAAGCATTTTCGTCTAGTTGTTTTTGTGACATGGATAAGTATAATTTTGCGCATGATTTGCGTGCGGCATCCCACTCATAAACTAAGTTTCTGTAATAAAAACCTAACTGTTGGTTTACGATGAGATTATCCGTCTCGTGATACAATTTCACGGTTGTCGCGATTAAATTGGCGACTTTTTGTAGAAAATGGGAAAAATCTTTCGCGTTCAAAGTATGCGCTTCTTTGCTTTGTTTGCGAACATCTTTTAGAAAATGATAAAAGTTTTGTTTTTCACTATACTGTTTAACAGAGAGAGGTTTTAAAATTTTGTCACTGGCATAGGCAAGTTCAAAAAAAGTTTTTTTGTAAATGATCGATAGCCATGACGATTCGCGGTTGACTTTTTGATGACGCCATAGACCTCTAAGCTTTTTGATTTCTAACCAGTAGCGATTTTCTACATGGATCACATAGTGTTGTTGTGGCTTTAAGACTTTTATTTCTTGAATGGATGAATTTTTTTGTAAGCTACCGAGTAACTTTTGATGTTCTCTGTGCACCTCAACGTTTTTGAGTATTTCACTGGCAATTTGCGTGTCTTTTGCCAAAACACTGTAGTACACTTGGGCATCTGGTTTTATTTTTAGCGCTGCAATGGAATATTGTTCCAGGAAAGAAGACACATCATCTGTCGATTCCAGTTTGTCTAACTTGGGAAACGAAAAATAGTACACGCTTTTTGATTTTTTCGTGGTCTTCTTTTTTCTCTGTGGCTCATTAAAAGGCGAGTTTTTTGTCCATTGAATTCGCTTACGAGAATTGTTTTTATTTTGTGGAATAGGTTGGTTGTTGCCGTCGTCATTGCTGGCATAACGAAAGTAGATGGCACCAGCAAAAAGAATGCATATCAATATTAAAATTTTATTTTGCATTTTATACCTCGATTAAATATGTACAATTAGAGCTTTCCCGAGTATGCGGGTCTTGTTGTTCGCATTTATATTTTATAACATGCGATCATCATATAACAAGACAAAATGTTGTGTGAAAATAAAAGGAGATAAGAATTATCATGTTACGCAATAAAACACAAAGTGGACTTTCCCTAATAGAGGTAATGATTTCTGTGGGAATACTCGCCATTGCTGCGACTGCTGCGATCGCAATGTATACAAGCGGAAAATCGATGAATATGATGAACAACGATCGCCAGACGGTTTATAAAGCGTTGCAGGAGGCGATTAGCCAGGCCCGACGAAATATAAGTACCAGTGGAGAACCAGGTAGCCAACCGTTTGTACAAAGAAGTTCTTTTACCATTTTTGGTATCCGTGGGGCAACAGACGGCAACTTTTTCTTTGACGATGATGGCGAGGATGTCGGTGCAGGCAACGGAACACAGCTAGCACGTGTATCCTTAGAATCAGTAAACTCTGAAGGAACTGTCGTCAATTTAGATGATATGGAAATGATAAAAATTACCGCCGAAGCACGTGCAGACTTTCGCACGGGAGGACAGTACCTCAACGAGCGACTTGTATTAATGCTGAAGCAATAGGAGATAGAACATGATGATGAAAAAAAGACACAGTGGGGTGACACTCCTTGAGATCGTGATTGCGGCGGCCATTTTCAGTTTTATGATGGGAGTGGTACTTAGCCTTACCCTAAACATTCAAGATGCTACAAAGACAGAACTCGACCGCTCGCACTTGCAGTCGGTGATGCAAGGTACTGTGGATAGCATCGTTTCTGATATTCGCGAGAGTAAGTGGCGTTGGACATACGTGTGCAATGCTTCGAATGGTGCACCAGCTCCCAATACTTTTTTCTTGTACCCCACAGGGCGTGATTTTAATGGCTTTTTTCGCTTTGGTAACACCGCCAACGGTGGTCTTACACAGTGGCAAGGTATGACTTTGATTGCCGCCATTCCCGACGCCGGAGCGAATATTAACAATAGTGGTGAAATACGCTATAACTTGTGGAAATTTACCGATTATCGTTTTCGTTTAGACAACAATCAACTTCCGCTCGTCGATGATCAGATAGCTGCAGGAGATGATTCCATTACTGAAACACAACATTCCAATGTTTTCATACAGGAAAACGATACACAAATTTTTGTTTTAGATAATCTCAACAATGTCTTGGTTACTTTTAACAAAGACGGTTCTCCTACAGGAGGACAAAATAACGCCAATTTCTTTTCTAAAATTATTATGAAAAATGTGACCAGATTTTGGATCAACGCCGTGGTTGATAATAATGGAGTTCTACAACTCCCTGGAGACGCCGACAATGAAGAAAAGTATCGTTTCCCGTTTAGTTTAGATATGGAAGCATTGTATGTTACAACAGGTGTTCGTGTGCAGTTAAGTACAGCGGTACTTGCCGAAAATAAAAACAATTTGTAGTCACCTTGCAAGGAGATTTGTATGTTATTTAAAAAAAATAATAAAGGATCTACCCTGATCATCGTTTTGATTATGGTGATTTTAACAACAGCATTACTTTATGGTTTAATTACACTCGCGGTATTCAACAACCGCAAAAGTAATATATCTATTGAAAACCAAGCACTATTCTATCATGCTCAATCGGGCTTAGAACGTTTAAAGGCGATTATTGAAGCGCAACAACAAGGTAGCAACCAAGCGCAAAGTTTCGATTTTATTGAAGATTGGGCCAATGAATTAGAGAACGACAGTGAACCGTTTTTGACTTTCCGTGGTACCGGAAACAATCGTTTTGAATTTGTCGATCTACAAAATGGTAACAAGCAAAGTGGTGGTGGTATCCAAAATTTCTACGTCCAAGGTGATGTGGCGGAAGAAAAGCCAGCGCGTATTTACTTGTCGATAAAAAAATTAAACGGAAGCCCAAACTTCTTTATCCTAGAAGCACGTGCATGGCGTAACAATCGCGAGACAAAAGTGGCGACGGTAACTTCTGTACAAGGTTTACCATTGACACAATTTGCACGTTTCCTTTCCGAAGGAAGTTTGAATCCTAACTCTTCAAAGGCGAGTTATGATGGACAGCTTTTTGTAGGGGGAACACTATCGCACACCACAAGTGGTGGAAAAAACCACAATCGTTATTTTGATAGAGTTTTCTTCGGAGACAATTGGATTTCCCCAGAACAAAGTGGTATTAACGTTGACGTTGCAGGTGGTCCTTACTTTTTCAATGGAGAGCCGGAACAATCTCCTCAGGATAACCCTGTAGAAGACTTAACAAACTCGATCGCTGGTATTGGTGCTGGTTTGCCAAACAATGATCAAAACTTCAAGTTTGATTATGTTGCCGATGACACTTTGAATAATTCGGAAAAAGGTACACAAAGTAGCTTGTGGAATTTTTACAACGACGTTTCTTCTGGCGATGTAGAGATGTTTCGCGTGACAGGAGACACAAAACAAGACGGCGGAGCACCTATTGACTTTAATAGTTTGACTCCTGCACAACAAGACTTACTACGTCCTACAAACAACTTCACTGAGCAAAATGCCAGTGGTGAGACTCAACTACCATTGAGTAGTCAAATTGATACAAAAATGAAGTTTTATCTCGATCAAAGTCAATCTGCAGAGCAAAGACTACGTGTAGACATCGAAGTAACATATCGTTCACGTGCTGGTGGTAGTTTTAGTCGTATAAAACTACGCAAGACCAATGTAGAGGTAAAAAATGATTCTACCTTCTTCACGCGTGGTAATAGCAACGTGCGCGGTTTTTATGACAGACGTTTGTCGGTAGTGAGCACCAATGTGGCGAATGTGACCGGACCGATCATTGCGATGAACTCTGACGGTGATAAGCGTTTTGCGGTAACCCAGGTAGAAGCGGAAAGTAATTCTCCAACAGCAGCGTTACTTCCACTACGTGATAATAACAACAAAATCAATTTTATTGACCCTGTTCCTGATGTGGACAACAGTCAAGCGCAAAATATACGCGGAAAAGACTGGGTAGGTTTTCCAGACGGGCAAGGTAAACGCTTCATGTATATGGACAAACTCAGTAAAAATGACGATGACCACACTTACTGGACACCTTCACAAATCGGTGGCGAGAGTGTAGTGCCTTCGTTTGGTGTGATCGCGCAAGAGCAAGTGTTACTGCGTCAGCCAGAAGATTTTACTACAGATGTACCTAACCACTTCAAATATGCACAAAATCCAGAGTATCACGTAGTATTTGTTGTGGCCGATGGTGAAGTTCACTCTCATGAAGGTCAAAATCTAAGTGTTACTAGTTCCAGCAATAACCCAACACCTGGATTCGGAAGTTTCAGTGGTATTGACTTGTGGCCAAACACTGTAAGAAGTAGTAACGGTAGCAACCAAGGAAATCGTAATAACTTCTTACTATATGGAACACTTGTAACCAGAGGCGGTTGCCTATTCCACAGCAAGAAAAAATCATCACTGATTGCTTACGATGATAGATTGCGCCAAATTGGTCCACCAAACGTTCCGGTACTTAGTGGAACAGATATTGCTTTTGGATCTTGGGCAGTATTGACAAACTTCCGTGCAAATGAAAACCCAGAAGCGGATTTTTCACCAATTCAATAGTGAAAAAAGGAAGTTTATGTATTAAAATGAAATTACAGTGTCGTTTGGCACTGTAATTTCATTGTAAAATCTTCATTCTCTGGAACTAGATAATCAAGCTCGAGTAGTCTGTAAACGAATGTCATCCCTGCGAAAGCAGTGGCTAGACGCTTATAAGTCAATTTTATGATGTGGATTCCTGATCAAGTCAGGAATGACAACTCGGACGTGTCAATCAAATTGAAGACTTCCAGAGGAAGTCATTCTTAAAAGGGATTATTAAGATGGCAAAAAATTATATTTTAATGTTTTTGTGTTTTGTTTTGGCACTTATTGGAAAAAATCACTTTTGGCCAAACACTACAGAAACAGCAAGTACAAATACAAAACCTGTAAAACAAAATAACTCGGAAATGAAGGAAGAAGTTGCGGCAGAATATAGCGATGGTTTACAGGAAGTGCATGTTTACAATAAAAATACAGGAGACGGTGTTGTTGTATATCGCAAAAAACACCAGATAGAACGGCGCACGCGTAACATTAAGTTTGTACAAAAGAGCAATACACGTGACTTTGACTCTCCTAAAGAGTACGACAACTTCGCGCAGCGAGAAGCGCAGCAGAAAAAGCGCATAGAGGATGTAATAAAAGCGGATGTTCGCAAAGAACAACGAGAGCGTCAAAAGCAAAAAAACCTCAAATATAAAAATCGCAAGAAATAATGGCGTAACGAGGTGCGACTAGCCTCGTTATTTTTTACATGTTGATTATGATAAAAATTTGTTATAGTTGCGGTGTATAGAAAGGCTCATATGGATATTGATAATTTGACTCTCAAGGAAATCGAAGAGTTAAAGCAAAAATTACAGCAATGCGAAGTTCAGAAATTTGCCGAATACAAAGGCCAAAAAGTTTTGGGATTTAAATTGTCTTTGGTCAAAAGTCGTAGTTCGAAGAATAACAAAGTATATCCGGCATGGAAAGCATATCGCTGTTATAAAGGTAAACGCCACGTGGTTCACATTGGTAAAGATCCACGCAACGCACGTGATAAGATTGTGAAATATGTTGACCGACATGAAGAACTACGCGAGCAGTGATTTTGATACATTTCAAGACTTATTACCTTTGAATGAATTACATCGTTATTTAGCTGATAGTACACTAGATTAGTGCACCAAGGAATGTTTACGGGATTTTTTATGGAAAATTTTCAGCATCTTGCAATAGAAGAACAAAATATTTTGTGTGTGTTGGCGATTCTTTTGACAGAATGCGAGCAGACGACGTTATATCAACTGATTAGCGAATCGCGACTAGTGAACCGCAAAAAACAACCCATGTCGTACCGCGATATCTCGAATGCTTTGAGTTCTCTGAAACGCCAAAAACTTATTTCACATAACAATGCCTGTCGTGACGATGTGTGCAATGTTGTAATGTCCTATGCCTCGAAACGCACAGAGTTTAATAGTATGATCGGCATCATAAAGCAAGTGAACACAAATTACAATATACACTACTGGGCAGAAAAAACGGCGCTGTCCAATATACGCATAGCTATTTTTAGTAACGATGAAAGTTTATTGACGCACTCGGTGAAAGAAATTCGCGATCTCTCGCCTTACAGACAATCTTTTGTGGAAATATACCACTTGTGTGGCGCGCTTGATTGGTGCCGGCAGTTGTCTCCTGTGGTGCGTACTTTTGTATTGCAACAACTCATCGCTCATAATTTGTACAATTTTGTTGCCATTGAAAAAGATGTATTAAATGTATTTTCTGGGAAAGTGAACGACCCTGAAGCCAAGAAGTATTTGTATAACGAGTTAGTGATCGTATATTTATTTCAGGGAAAATTTACCGCATTAGAGGCGCTTCTACCAAAATTAGAAGAGCAAGAGATGCATATTTGCGTGGCGAGTTATTATTACGTCTGCGGTAAAGTAAAAAACGCCAAAAAGCATTTTACCGCAGCATTAAAAGAAATACGCAAAAATAAGATGTTTTTGCCGGATTACTATGGCATATTTTTAATTTTGCATCTACTGGAAGATCTCTCGCCACGAAATACAAAAACACTAGAAAAGATATTTGCGGCACCTAAAAAACATGCCTTGTATGAAAAATCATATGTGATTTTTCGTAAATTTTACGCGTGGTTACAAAATGAGCGCGATGAAGTACAATTGAATACCACAGATAAATTACAAAATCTTGACGATTTCTTTGAAGCGTTTGTTCTTACGTGGATGGACAGTAGTAAAGTAAGTAAAGAGAAGGTGGCTACATGCGTAAAACAACTGCACGAAAACGACTATAAATGGCTTGGACAACAGCTACAAAAAATTTGTGGTATTTCCGGAGAGTTGAGCGGTGACGATTTCCGGCAATATGATATAAGCAAGCGTTTTTGTCAAGATGCGCCGTGGAAAAATATCCTGAATCAACTCGAAGAAGCGATTGAAAAAAATAGCGATGTCAAAAAGCGCCTTGCGTGGTTTGTCGAACCGAGCAACAACTTTTGTACCATCACTGCGCGCGAGCAAAAACAACGCAGTGACGGGACATGGAGTGAAGGACGTGAATTGCAGATTACACCCGAATGGGAAGAAGAGTATTTTTCTTTCCAAGATAAACGCATTATTTTGGCGTATCTGGAAAATCAACATCATTACGAATATGGTCATTGGAAAAAAGTTCTTCTGGCCATGGCGGATCATCCTTATGTTTTTCACAAAGATCACTTACGCAAAGTGTCCATTGAAAAAGCCTCCCCACAGCTACTGATCACTAAAAAAAGAAACTCTATCCACATGGCTTTTATGGGGGAGAATAACGGTGATGCTATTTTATATCGTAAGGAAAGTGACAGTAAGATTTCGCTGACGAAGTTTGAAAAAATTCACCGTGAAGTCATCCAAATTATTGGACATGGGGGGGCCTCTTTTCCCATTGAAGCAGAAGAGCATTTTGCTCCTGTTGTCGAAAATATTTGTCGACAAATGACCGTTCATACCTATTCGAATGAACATGTTCGCGCACAACACAAAGAGAGTGATGATCGGATTTATGTACGTCTAGTTCCTTGGGAGCATGGCTTTCGCATCACTATTGTTGTAAAGCCACTGGGAAAAAAAGGTCCTATTATAGAGCCAGGAGAAGGCGGAGAAATAGTTGTTAGTAGCATTGACAGTCAAGAGTATCAAACTAAGCGCAACTTGAAGCGCGAAAAAAAGTATCTAAAGGAAATATTGGATAAGTGCCCTATATTAGAAGAAGAAACTCACTATAATTGCGAATGGGCGATTAACGACGTCGAAAAATGTTTGAGTATACTACTCAAACTGCGACAAATGAACCATGTCGTTATTGAATGGCCTCAAGGAAAAAAAATAAAAGTACACGAACAAATAGGTTGGGATAATCTCCAGGTGAGCGTTCGCAAGAAAAAAGATTGGTTTGAGATTTCTGGGTGTGTAGAACTTGACGATGCCAAAGTGCTTGAAATGGAGAATTTATTGATCCATATTGAAAATTCTCAAGATAATTTTATTGCTCTTAGTGACAACGAGTTTGTACTACTTACTTCAGAGATGCGCAAAAGGCTACAAGATTTATATAATATTACTGATCAGTCACAACAACAATTGCGCGTTCATCCATTGGCCGCAAATATTCTAAACTCCTCTTTGTTGGGAACCAAAGATTTTGATGCGAATAACGACTGGGTTTCACAGATAAAGAGAATCAAACGCATACAGCAAAAAAAACGCCGTGTTCCACAGAACCTAAATGCCACTTTACGTAATTATCAAGAACAGGGATTCGCATGGCTTGCGAGACTTTGTGAATGGGGGGTCGGAGGATGTTTGGCCGACGACATGGGTTTAGGGAAAACCGTACAGGCTTTGGCCATTATTTTACAAGAAGCGCAAAAAGGACCATCATTAGTCATCGCTCCCACTTCCGTGGCGATGAACTGGCAAGAAGAAGCGCAAAAGTTTACACCAGATCTTGAGGTGATCTTATTTGCCTCAAGTTCTAAAAACGAGGAATTGCGGGAATTAGGTCCAAAAAATTTAGTGGTCACAAGTTATGGAATGTTGCAAAATCGCGCCGAGGTTTTCGGGGCAGTTCTTTGGCAAACCGTAGTTTTGGATGAAGCGCAAGCGATTAAAAATAGCTATACAAAGCGCTCTCAAGCGGCGATGCAGCTACAAGCAAATTTTAAGCTAATTACCACTGGGACGCCTATTGAAAATCACCTGGGAGAATTGTGGAATTTATTTCATTTTATTAATCCAGGCTTTTTAGGTTCTCAAGAAGCCTTTCGCAAGAAATACATTACACCCATCGAAAAAGACAATAGTGTCGAAAAACGCCAAGCACTGCGTAATTTAATCGGTCCTTTTATATTGCGTCGTTTAAAAAAAGATGTACTAAAAGAGCTTCCACCACGGATCGAAAATACTTTGTATGTCGAGATGAGTGAAGATGAAAAGGGTTTTTACGAAGCTTTACGACAAAGAGCAGTCGAAAAAATAGATATGCTGAACGACAACAAAGAAAAGCAACACTTTAAAATTTTAGCAGAGATTATGAAGTTGCGTCGTGTGTGCTGCCATCCACTTTTAGTAGATAAAAACACTGAACTGAGTAGTTCTAAAATTGAAGTATTTCGCGATTTACTTTGGGAGATTTTAGAGAACGACCATCGCGTACTTGTTTTTAGTCAATTCGTTCAATTTTTGCATATTATTCGCGATTTTTTAGATACGCAAAATATCAGCTATCAATACCTGGATGGTTCTACGCCACAAAAAGAGCGCCAAAAAAACGTTCGCGAATTTCAAAATGGTGTAGGACGTGTCTTTTTAATTAGCCTTAAGGCCGGAGGGATGGGACTAAATTTAACCGCCGCAGACTATGTAATTCACATGGACCCATGGTGGAATCCCGCGGTAGAAGATCAAGCCGCAGACCGGGCGCATCGTTTGGGGCAAACAAAACCGGTGAACATATACCGTTTAGTGACAAAAGACACCATCGAACAAAAAATACTACAACTCCACGGCGAAAAACGCGAGCTAGCCGAAAGTGTACTAGAAGGTCGCGAGAGTCCTGGAAAAATTAATTTGGACGAAATTTTACATTTGTTACGCAGTGCGTAGTAGTGATCGTCACTGTGACCATGCCCCTGACCGTAATCGTCACCGTCACCGTCACCGTAGCCGTGATCGTAATCGTAGCCGTAACCGTGATCGTAACCAAAAGCAACGGTGACGACTGCGATGGCGAGATCGATATACATACCATACACTGACATTCCACAATAACCCGCAGCACCTCATTTTTTATATTGCAAAAACAATTATTTTTGCTACACTACCGACTCTTTTTATCAAAATCAAAATTCTCATGAAAGGAAACAAAAATGGCAAAAGTTGTTGAGTGCCCAGAGTGCGGTGCAGAAATCACATTAGATGATGATGCGATGGTGGGAGAAATTGTCACTTGTCCAGATTGTGGAGCGGAGCTTGAAGTTACAAGTCTTGATCCTGCTCAAGTAGAGTTAGCACCTCAAGAAGAGGAAGACTGGGGAGAGTAATTATGCGCGTTGGTGTTTTGTATGCGAGAATTCGCGTAGAAGAAAAATTGCTACTAAAAGAACTAGACAATAGCGGAGTCGAATACGATCTCATTGATGTTCGCAAGATCAAACTCGATTTACACCACAAAGAAGAGTGGGAAAAGTACAACGTAATTCTTGAGCGTTGTATCAGTCACTCACGTGCGGACGCAACACTTCGCGTTCTTGATTCTTGGGGCATTCCTTGTGTAAATAATGTTCATGTGGCCGATATTTGTGGAGATAAACTTACCACTTCTTTGGCTTTGATCCGGCACAATGTGGCTACTCCTGATGTGAAGGTCGCTTTTACACCAGAGTCTGCTCTGGAAGCCATAGAAGAAATGGGGTATCCTGTTGTTTTGAAACCTGCAGTGGGATCCTGGGGACGGCTTTTGACAAAAGTAAATGACCGCGAAGCTGCTGAAGCGGTTCTTGAGCACAAGGCCATTTTAGGAACGTATCACCATTCGATATATTATATTCAAAAATTTATCGATAAGCCTGATAGAGATATTCGCAGTTTTGTTGTGGATGGAAAGACTATTTGTGCCATTGCCCGTAATTCCAAACACTGGTTAACAAACACCGCTCGTGGAAGTACCGCAGAGAATTTTCCGATGACAGAGGAAGTCGACCAACTTTCCATTGCAGCGGCAAAGGCTGTAGGCGGCGGAGTGGTGGCGATTGATTTACTGGAGACTCCTGAAGGAAAAGTGATGGTCAACGAAGTAAACTATACGATGGAGTTCCGTAATAGTATTGCTCCGACAGGTGTTAACATTCCGCAAAAAGTTATTGAATATGTCATCAATGTAGGTGAAGGAAAAGTCTAAGAAAGGCGAGGAAATGACTAAAAAAGTCAGTATTATTGGTGGGTCTGGTTACACGGGCGGAGAACTCATTCGTTTGTTGCTTTCGCATCCTAATGTGGAAATTGGACAGGTAACCTCTCAGCGGTACTTGGGTAAATTTGTACATAATGCTCATCCTAACTTACGCGGGCAAAAATTGATAAAATTTACCAGCCCCGATCAGATTCAGCCTTGTGATATACTATTTCTCGCTTTACCACACAAAACGGCCGCTCAAGACATTGAACGTTATGCCGAGATCGCAGAGCATATTATCGACTTGTCTGCTGATTTTCGTTTACGCGATGCTGCGGTTTATAAAAAATGGTATGGAGAAGATCATGCCGCTTCTTCGTGGTTAGAACGTTTTGTGTATGGTCTTCCCGAATTACATCGCGAAGAGCTAGCCAACGCAAAATATGTCAGTGGAGTTGGTTGTAATGCTACAGCAGTGAATCTTGCTTTATATCCACTTGCGGCACACAACCTCATTGACCATGTTGTTGCCGAAGTGAAAGTTGGTTCATCGGAAGGGGGAAATTCCCACAG
Organism: Candidatus Uabimicrobium amorphum; assembly: GCF_009002475.1. Classification (GTDB taxonomy): domain Bacteria; phylum Planctomycetota; class Uabimicrobiia; order Uabimicrobiales; family Uabimicrobiaceae; genus Uabimicrobium; species Uabimicrobium amorphum. The sequence continues at coordinate 3,192,796 of NZ_AP019860.1, read as the reverse complement.
TTTGGCAAGTCACCATCCAGAGCGCAGTGGAGCAGTGCGTTCTTTTGCACCGACAACACATCGCCACCAAGCGGAAATGCAACAAGAATTAGGTATTTCGCAAATTTATTTTTCAGCAACTGCTATTGAAATGGTACGCGGAGTTATGTGTACAGCGCACTGTTTTCTCAAAGACGACATAGAGGAAAAAGAAGTGTGGAAATTATATCGCAAAGAATACAAAGGGGAACCTTTTATTCGTTTGGTGAAAGACAATACGGGCATTTATCGTTTTCCCGAACCAAAGATTCTCCAAGGAACCAACTACTGCGATATTGGATTTGCCAAAGAAAAAAATAGCAAGCGCCTTGTCGTAATGAGTGCCATTGACAATTTGATGAAAGGCGCAGCGGGAAGTGCAGTGCAATCAATGAATGTCATGATGGGCTGGGATGAAAAAACTGCCTTGGATTTTCCAGGACTTCATCCTATATAGGAAGGTAATAAATTGATAGTTGTAAAAGTTGGAGGTAGTGAGGGAATTGATCTCGATGCTTTGTGTGCTGATTTCGCCTCCCTTGTTGCCGAAGGAAAAAAAATAATCTTAGTCCACGGTGGATCGCACCAAACAAATGTCGTTGCGGAAAAATTGGGGTATCCTCCCAAATTCATCACGTCGCCGTCTGGATATACCAGCCGTTTAACTGATCGCAAAACACTTGAGATTTTCGAAATGGTATATTGTGGAGAAATCAACAAAGGAATAGTTGAACGCCTACAAAAACACGGAGTCAATGCTGTCGGTCTTTCCGGTATCGATGGTCGATTGTGGGAAGGACCACGCAAGAAAGCTGTACGTGCTGTGGAAAATGGTAAAGTACGTGTCGTGCGCAATAACTTGACGGGGATCGTGGAAAAAGTCAATACCACATTATTGGATAACTTGCTAAACAGTGGTTTTATGCCAGTATTGTGCCCTCCCGCAATTAGTTATGAAGGCGAAGCGATCAACGTTGACGGAGACCGTGCTGCAGGGCAAACCGCGATTGCTCTACAAGCGGAAGTTTTATTGCTATTGTCAAATGTTCCTGGTTTACTCAAAGAGTTTCCCGACGAATCTTCTTTGATCTCCGAAGTAAAATCTAGCGAAATCTCCACGGTAGAAAAATACGCAGAAGGACGTATGCGTATGAAAGTTCTCGGAGCAAAAGAAGCGTTAGAAGGCGGAGTTGGCAAAGTAATTATGGGAGATGCTCGCGTAGAAAATTCTATTCGCAAAGCCCTAGAAGGCAACGGGACAACCTTCCGCAAATAATGACAAAACACAATGCGCAGTAATATTTGTTTTATATTTTCGCCTTTGTATTGATGCCCTCACCATCGAATAAGCAGTTACAGCTACGCTGTAAACTACTATTCTCATACCTCTCCCACAGGGAGAGGTGTAATGCTTCTCTTTCGATAAAAACAAAATTCGCTTGATTTGCGGACAATAGTATAGCGTTACTATCTTTGTACAATTATGGTTGTTTATGCGGCGGCACAAAATAAAACAGCAAGATCAATTCGGACGTGTTACGCCTCTCCCTGTGGGAGAGGCATGAGGCTTGTTGCTTTCAGCGTAGCTGAAATCTACAAGCCGATGGTGAGGGCATCCATCTGAAAATGAAACTCTTATAAACACCAAATAATTCAGGAATTAATCATGAGCGATATTTTTGATCCTATACCGATTGAAAACAAATACACAAGTGGTGTATACTACAAAAGAGATGTGGCTATTGTTCGTGGAAAAGGCACAAAAGTTTGGGATTCTCACGGAAAAGAATACATTGATTGCGTGGCCGGACAAGGAGTGGCAAATCTTGGACACTGTCACCCAAGAGTCGTTTCCGCTATTAACGAACAAAGTCAGAAGCTATTGACGTGTACCGAAATTTTTTTCAACGATACAAGGGCGCGACTTCTCGAAAAACTCGCTGGTGTTTTGCCGTCGGGTCTAAATAAAGTATATTTGTGTAACTCCGGAGCCGAATCCGTAGAGGCGGCCATCAAATTTGCACGGCTTGCCACCGGAAAAAAAGAAATCATTGCAACAATGCGCGGTTTTCACGGACGCACCATGGGGGCATTATCTGCCACTTGGGAGAAAAGATATCGCCAGCCATTTTTTCCGCTTATTCCCGAAGTGCAGCATGTTCCTTACGATAAAATAGAAAAGATAACCACTGCCATAAGCGAAAATACGGCTGCGGTACTCGTGGAGGTTGTACAAGGAGAAGGTGGAGTAAGGCCAGGAAGTCGCGAATACTTAAGCCATTTACGACAACTATGCGACGAAAAGGGTTGCCTTCTTATCTTTGATGAAGTACAAACTGGTTTTGGACGTACAGGACAATGGTTCGCATGTCAGCATCACGGTATCTCACCTGATATTTTGACGATGGGCAAAGCAATCGCCGGTGGCGTACCTATGGGGGCTGTTGCTATGGGGGAACGCGTGGTGAATTTAAAGCCGGGTACCCACGGATCTACTTTTGGTGGAAATCCCCTGGCATGCGCGGCATCATTAGCTGCTCTTGGGGCTTATGAAGACGAGAATCTTATCCGTCGTTCTCTTGAACTAGGTGAATATGCACGCGAGAAGATAAAAAATATAAACCATCGTTTTATTCGCGAAGTGCGCGGTTTAGGTCTTATGATTGGAATAGAGCTAAAAACGAAGGCCACACCCTATTTACGTGCTCTTATGCAGCATGGCGTCCTCGCTTTACCAGCGGGCCCAACCGTATTGAGGTTATTACCACCACTGATTATTAGTAAAGAGGAATTAGATCAAGTCGTATCAGTAATAGAAAAAGTTCTTAACGAGGAAAAAAATGGCGGATAGAAAAAAAAGATTGTTAACCGGAGATCGTCCTACAGGAAAGTTGCATTTAGGGCACTATGTGGGAACACTTGCCAATCGCGTAAAGCTCCAACAGCAGTATGAATGTTATTTTATCATTGCGGACTTACATATGCTGACAACAAAAAATACTCCCGATGACATCAAGGCGTCTTGCGAAAATGCTTGCCATGTGGTTCTCGATGCTATTGCTGCGGGTATTGACCCTTACAAGGCGACATTTTATTTACAATCGGCAATTCCCGAAGTATGTGAAATGAATACTTTGTTTCAAAATCTCATTACCGTACCGCGCTTGGAGAGAATACCTAGTCTAAAAGAAATGGCAGCAAGTGCTGGGCGCGCTGAGATGCCATATGGTCTTTTAGGTTACCCTGTTTTACAAGCGGCAGATGTTCTTTGTGTAAAGTCCGAATGTGTTCCTGTGGGCAAAGATAATTTAGCACACTTAGAACTAACACGCGAAATAGCACGCAAATTTAACAGTCTATACGGTGAAGTATTTCCCATTCCCGAATCTTTAGAGGGAGAAGTGGGAACTCTTGTCGGAACCGACGGTAAGGCAAAAATGAGCAAAAGTCTTAACAATGCGATCTATTTGAGTGACGACGCGCAGACGGTAGCGAAAAAAGTGAAGGGTATGTTTACCGATGAAAAACGCGTTCACGCCGATATCCCGGGTACAGTAGAGGGGAATCCCGTGTTCATTTATCACGATGCCTTCAATCCGAACAAAGAAGAAATTGCGGATTTACAAGAGCGCTATCGCAAAGGAACCGTGGGAGATGTTGAGGTAAAAGAGAAGCTTACTATAGCTCTAAATAACTTCTTAGACCCTATGCGTGAAAGACGCGCGAAATTTGAGAGTGAAAAGGGACTTTTGGAAGAATTTATTGTCGAAGGTTCGGCGAAAGTTCGCGAAGAGGTGAAGCAAACGGTTTTTGAAATGCGCAAAGCAATGGGACTCGCAAGTGTATGGAATCGCATGCGCCGCAAAGTAGAGAAACGTCAGAAAAAACAACAAAAACAAAATCAGGAATAATATCATGGATGCCGTCCAGTTACTAACGCGTATGGTCGAAATCAAAAGTGTGTCGGAAAATGAACGCGAGGTCGCGGAATACTTAGTGGAGTATATGAGCGAAAATGGTCTCGAAGCACATATCGACGATGCAGGAAATGCCGTTGGCATAAAGAGTGGAAAGATTACTGCGGAAGAACAAGTGGAAGACCTTGTTCTCCTTGGACATATGGATACCGTTCCCGGAGATATCCCCGTGCGTCAGGAGGGAGATTTGCTTTTCGGGCGTGGTAGTGTCGACGCCAAAGGCCCTTTAGCGACGTTTGTCGCCGCTACTATTCAGGCGCAAATTGCCGAAAACAGACGTGTAATTGTTGTGGGAGCTGTAGAAGAGGAGATATCTACTTCGAAGGGGGCTCATTACGCAAAAGATCAATATTCACCTGTCGCATGTGTGATTGGTGAACCGAGCAATTGGGATGCCATTACTTTGGGTTACAAAGGACAATTTCTTGTCAAATATCGTTTAGAACAGGAAGTGGGACACACAGCCGGAGCAAACAGTGCTGTTGGTGAAAAAGCGGTTATTTGGTGGCAAAAGATCCAGGAACATTGTGAGTCTTTTAATGAAGAGCGCAACAAGTTATTTGATCAGCTACTTCCGACTTTAAGACATATTCAAACAAGCAGTGATGGCCTTACGGAAGTTGCCGAAGTGATTGTGGGTATTCGTTTGCCTTTAGACGTGGACATCCCGCAGCTGAAAAATACAGTTTGCAACTTTGATGAACATGCTGAAATAGATTGCTATTCGCACGAAGAAGCCTACAAAAGTGATAAGAATAACGGTCTCGTTCGTGCTTTCTTAAAATCTATTCGCCAACAAAATGCACGACCGCGTTTTAAAACAAAAACCGGAACATCCGATATGAACTCGGTCGGACCAAAGTGGCAGTGCCCGATTGTTGCTTATGGGCCAGGGGATAGCACTCTTGACCACACACCAAACGAGCACATTTCCATAAGTGAATATCTGCGCGCTATCGAAGTACTCAAAAGTGTATTGGAAGACAGTGGTACTTTACAACAAAAAAAATGTAAATAACATGAAAGAGTTTTACATAAATCACTACAAAGTGATTCGAAAAATAGGCGAGGGAGGCATGGCGGAAGTCTATCTTGCCTATGATTCAAAAGTTGGTCGCCAAGTGGCGATTAAGGCACAAGATGTCCCCTGCAAGCGCTTTATGCGCGAAGCTCAGTATTTGTCTTCTCTGAGTCATCCACATATCCTCAAGGTCTACGATTTTTTTGTCGAAAAAAACAAGCCGTTTATGGTGATGGAATACTGTGAAGGTGTAACGCTCGGTATTTATTTACAAAAAAATAAACTGTCGGTGCAGGAAAAATTAAAATTATTTGCACATGTCGTATCTGCCGTGGACTACGCACACAAAAACAAAATCATTCATCGCGATTTAAAACCAAGCAATATTATTGTTGATAACAAAGGTATTCCCTACCTTATGGACTTTGGTATTGCCAAGCAACTCAATAGCGGGTTGAAAAGCTTGACGAAGGGGGATAAAGTGGTGGGAACACTATTTTATATGGCACCTGAGCAAGCCAAAGGAGAAAAACGCAATATTGACTATTTGAGCGATGTTTATTCTCTAGGGGCAATCTTGTACGAAATTCTTACTGGTGAAAGGTATGTTGGTGGTGACTCTGAGATCCAGGTTTTCTATCGTGTTGTCAACGACAATCCCGTACCGTTGCGCAAGAAAAATCCCCAGATTCCCCGTGTGCTAGAAGATGTTTGTTTAAAGGCTCTACAAAAGGAAAAAAAACATCGTTATCAGAGTGCAAAAGCCTTTTACGATGACATATGTGCCGTTTTAGACAATAAGCCTGTTTCTGCAAGTGGAATAGGTAATTTTTGGGGATATTACTACAAAAAGATCTGCATAGGTGTTGTGGCAATAGTGTCATTGGTGGTGTTTATTGTTCTTTATAGCGACATATTCTCTTCGGACAAACAAATACACATCGAAAAAAAGTCCAGTGCGACATCGGTGATCGATGACTGGATTGACCAAGGTTTTTATGACAAAGCTCATGAAGAATTGCAGTCTGCACAACAAAAGCTTACGACGCGTAAATATTACGAATATTTACTGGTGATATATGCCAAAAAACAAGAGGACTCTCTTTTTACGGAGATACGGAAAAAACTGCAAAAACCTTTCAGTGCAACAATGGATTTAGCGATAGGTGAGAGATATTTTCACCAACAACAGAATATAAAAGCGCGTGAATTTTTTTCAAGAGTTCTCGTCTCTGATTCCCTGCATCTCAAAAAATATGCGTATTATTACCTTGGACGTTTACACTACAACGCAAAAGAGTATCATCTTGCCCTTGAATCTTTTGTGCAATCGGAGGATATCACTAGCAATCGCAATTTTTTTGACCGCGCAATGTTACATTTTTTTATGGGAAAATGCTATTTTTATTTAGCAAAATATTCTCGCGCCATTGAGCATCTGTTAACCGCTCAAAAAGAGTTGCAGCAGTTCGCTGAAGTTTATTACTACTTGGGGAAGGCACACTTCTTCACCGAAAATTATGATGAAGCCTTGAGATATTTACAAAAGAGTATTGAGTTTGACCGTGAAAATAGCGACTATCATGTATGGTTAGGCAAACTACTCGTGCGACAGAAAAAATACGCTAAGGCAGGACGTATTTTTCAACAAGCGCGTTTGCTCGATCCTCTAAATAGTGAAGCATTGCAAGAATTTACGGCAATTGCTACTCAAGATTTGAACCTGCTGGAAATTCGCTATTTGAAACTTGTTGCGGATTTAGAATACTGGCGTTATAAACCCGAAAATGTATTAAATATACCCATAGGCGGCATTTGCGATAAGTATCGTTACCATTACTTGCAATATGTGAAATTGAAAGACATTTCCGCGAACCGCGAATCGATTGTAAATTTGGTGCAAAAATTAAAAAATCCCGACCCTAAAATTCAGCAGTCGGCGCGTTCGGGTTTACTATTGATGCGCTACAGCAAAACGATTGTCGATATCTTGAAAAAAGTAGGGCAGCTACAAATCGCCATAGATATTTTGAAAATACGCCAGAAAGAAGAACTGTACGCACTTTATTATATTATGGCCCAAGCCTCTTTACATCCACGCTCTCATCTTGTGGAGTCGTTAAATATTGAGAAAATGCAGCAAGTGCTCATTGATCAAAACGAAAATGTATTACATCGTTATATCGCAGCAAAATCGATGTTACTAAAGTGTGAATTTGAAAAAATCGAGTGGTTGCGGAAATATTCGGAAGATGTTGTTTTGCAAATTGTTTGCGCACGTGCTCTACAGGATATGGATATGTTTACGACGCGAAAAACCACGCCAATGCCTATATCAGAATTCACCGAGCTCAAGATGGCAAGAATTTGCGCGGGGATACATCGCTTTTACCACTACGATACAAAACAAAATACTAGCTTATTACAAGGTGATGCGATAAGTGCTATGTTATTAGGACAGAGTCTTATGTATGTTGATAATAAGTTGGCCGCAAAAATTTTTGCGGCGTATACAAAGAAAAAGTATCATGTGAAAATTCGTTGTGCGGCATACCATTATTTGGGAATTTTGATGCAGTACAATGAGAAGCTAATGCTGAAACATGGCACAACGTGGCAAAAAGCATGTGCAAAATTATTACAGCAACCCACCACCATACAAATTATTCTTTTACAACAATCGAAGCTGATGCAGGTTCCCATACCTCCCAAAATTGTACGCAAATTAGTGTTGTCGAATACCACTACCTATGCAAAGATCGCTGCCATTGACTATATGCACAAAATGCGCGAGCATTTTACAGATGAAATAGAAAGATATTACAAAGAGGGAGATCCTTTAGTTCGTCTTTACGCCTTTATGAAAATATTTAGGCAAAAATTGGGGAGATCGATTGAATTTATGGATCCACTACCGCTCATCAATAGCGATAGTGATTTTTTACGCAGTTATGGTTACTCTATATATGCCGCTACGGGAAAAGAAGTTTTAGATTTCTTGGAGAAAGAAAAAAATCCACGTTTACAAGCGGTTATTTTAAAGAACGTAGGGATGATACCGTTTCTTATATCGAAAAATGAAATAAAGTCGCGCAGTGAAAGACAAAAAATTGCCCAGAAGTATTTCACTGCCAAAGATAACACCTTGCGTACATATGCGTATGGTGCATACGCGTATTTATCAGAGGACAAAGATATTGAGCGTTTGGTAGAAGAAATGAAAGACAGCGATGATTTCTACGCGCGCAAGGGAATTTCTCTGGCGATGAACCGCCGCATATTACAAGGGCTAATGATGACGAATGGTTCATTGGTGTTTTTGAATGTATTTGTGAGTACACATCTGGAAAGTGAAGTGCCTTACCTCGACAAATTCGCGATGCGTATTCAAGAACCAAAGTGGGTGGAGTATTACCAAAAACTGTTTAAACAGATGCGCATACTAAAATTTGTCGATGCAAACGATTACTTCCGCGAAGGGATCATCGCCAAAAAAAATGAAGATTATCAAAAAGCATGTGCGTTATTTTCTAAAGCAATCGAACTTGACGAGAAGATTGTGTACTATTTGGAGTTACTCAACGCTACCTGGAAACACTCGCGAAAAGTACCCGTTTCTGTTGCGAAAAGATTGCAAACTCTTACTAGAGAAAGAGCGATGCATCCTAAGTATTACAAAATACTCTTGGAGATTCCTTACCATCCTGCCATCGAAGATATTCTCAAGCAGAATAGTTTGTCGCTTGCGGCAAATCACAATGAAAAAGTATACAATCTTGCGTGGTACAATTTAGTAACGTATAACAGAAGCAACTCACGACGCCAACAATCTAGAATGTATGGATCAATATTGCGCAATTCAAAATAAAAACCATAGAGAGTACACTATTTGTATCCTCTATGGTTTATTAGGACGGGCCTAAAAAAACGTTTCTTTGTTCAATTCAGAATTTTACTTCACAAAGGTAAACTCGTTTTTGATAACGAAATTGAAAGCTTTTAAACCAAGCTCTTTTTTCGAGAAACTGATTTCAACGACATGCGGTACCATTTCGCAGTAATCAGGAGTCGTACGGTATAAAGTAATCGCTGGTACTTTCCCATCGCCAACTTGGCATTCAAAATGCTCTTTTTTGGTGCACCCACCGCTTAGAACAGAAAAAATGACATTTCCATCTTTGACCTTAACGCCATAAATAGCTTCTTTGACGCGTTTTTTCGGAGGTGTTGCTTTTTTCGCTCCTAGTTTTTTTTCCACTCTACGCGCGCGTCCAATAATCGTAACGCTTTTTGTTACGTCGGAGAACGTATGCTCAAGAGAAACAGTGTAAGGCTTTAATACCTGAATCATCATCCCGCCACCTTTTGGTGGATCAGCAAGAACGACAATTTCCCAACTTTCAGGGGCGACCATGTAAGTATGAGGTACTAAGCGAACGTTTGTATACCCAGGGTTGGGCGCGTTACCACTGACTGTAATTTTGTATGTGTGTCCTTTTACGTGCTCTACTGTTACGCTATCAACAAATACCGGCTCTTCCTCCGCAGCAACAAACATGCAACACAAGCTAAGAAGCATCACTAAAATCAAAGAGAATTTCATATTTTTTCTCCTAGGAAAAAAATTAAAATGTACGGTAATAGTATGTAAACATATATAATATCTAGAAGTGAATATGCCTACCACAATCATAACACGAAAGTGTTACTTATATTGTGGAGTAAATATAACAAAAAAAAATAAAAAAATCTCGCTGAAAGAAAAAATATGAATGCCATACTTCTCGCCGCCGGAATGGGAACGCGGTTGCGCCCCATTACAAATACAACCCCAAAGTCACTTATTGTTGTAAATGAGGAACCTCTTTTGGAAAGGCAAATTAAATTTTTGCGTGCGGTGGGGGTGGAAGATATTTTTGTCGTTACCGGATACTTGGCCGAAAAATTTGCCTATCTAAAAGAGAGAGGCATTACTTTAATTCACAACGACAAATACGACAAATACAACAATATTTACACAATGTATTTGGTCAAAGATCTTCTCGGAGACAGTTACGTTATCGATGCCGACGTTTATCTACACCGTAATGTTCTTCTTGAGAAGCCAGCGACATCTCTATATTTTACGGGTTGTAAAAAAAACGTGCAGCAAGAGTGGAAGCTTCACTTTTCTGATGACCATAAGGTATTTGACATTAGTGTAGCAGATGGCGAACATTACATTATGTCAGGTGTTTCATACTGGACACAACAAGATGCGGATATCATTGTGGATAAGTTGCAAAGTGTTGTAGATCGCGGCTCTTTTGGTGAGTTGTATTGGGACAATATTGTGAAGGATAACTTGCCGTATTTAAACGTCTACGCGCAGAAAATTGGCGAAAATGATTGGTTTGAAATTGACTCTGTTGATGAATTGCGGCAAGTGCAGAATTTTATTCAACAACACAATGATATACAGAGTTAGTTTTTAGAACCTGACAGGGGCAGGTACAAAACCCGCCCCTATAGATCTTATTCGACCAACGCCTCGACTTCAATCTCGATGAGCATTTGCGGATCGATCAGTGACTGTACCTCTACCATTGTTGTGACGGGAGGGTTGTCTTTAAATACCGCGTGATGTGCACGACTGTACTCCTCCCAGCGCTTAATGTCTGTGACGAACATTCGTGTGCGCACGATGCAATGTACATCGGTACCAAATTCTTGTAAGGATTCACGGATAATTTCAAAACAGCGTTTTGCTTGCTCGTAACCATCATCAGGAGCATACACTTTACCATCTTTTAGCGAAGTGGTTCCCGACACATAAATATGCTTACCCACCTTAATTGCGCGACAGTAGGCAACCTTTTCTTCCCAAGGGCTATCCGAAAATACTCGTTTAAAATGCATATAGCCTCCTATTTTCCTTTCATTTTATCTACTAGTATTTGTAGTTCTGTTTTTAATTTTGCATCCAAATGCATCGCTTTTTCCCAGTCGCGAATGGCATGTTCTATACGGTTTAATTTTGCATGACAATGGCCACGCTCTTTGTATATGAGTGATATATTCGGGTTTAATAGCGCTGCTGTATTATAATCAGCCAACGCTTTGTTGTACTCTCCGGTGCTGAAGTAACAAACACCTCGTTGGTAATACGCTGCAGAGTAATTGCGATTTAGTTGAATTACATTTGAAAAATCCTGTATGGCTTTCATATGTAATTTTTGTTTTTGATAGGCGATACCGCGGTTTTGATATGCGATGATTAAACTGGGGTTAAAACGTATGGCCGCAGAATAATCGGCAAGAGCACGGTTGTATTGACCTAGTTTTTCGTAATTGGCTCCACGGTTACAATATGCAATAGCATGTTGCGGATTTAATTGCAAGGCCTTATCAAAGCAATCAATGGCTTTCCCATATTCTGCGATTGCTCCATAACTGACACCACATTCCATATACGCTAATAAAAATGACGTATTGATGTATGAAGCCTTGGTGTAATTTTCTATCGCTTGGTGATGATCTCCCTGACGGCGCAACGCATTGCCTAAGTTATAATACGCGATATGCATATTGGGGTCAATGCTTACTGTTTTTTGATAAAAATAAATGGCTCGATCTTGCTGATTTTGTGCTTCACAACACAAAGCCAATGTGTGGTATGCAACAGCGATGGGTTTTATTTTTATTGCAGTTTGGCTATCGCGGATGGCTTCTGCGTATTTTTGTAATGAGTAATAGCTCGTACCACGATTGCAGTATGCTTCTGCATATTGAGGTTGCAATGCAATGGCTGTGTTATAATCTTTGATTGCCTCAAGGTGTCTTCCCAAGGTAGTTTTCATTGTGCCTCTTTTGCTGTAGTAAAAGGCAGTTTGCGGATGTAACGCAATTAATTTGCTATAGTCGTTCATTGCTTTTTGATATTGTCCCAATGCATTGTGTAGATCAGCGCGGACCTCATAAGCATTTGCCGCATCGGGCTTTTGTGAAATCACTTGGGCGATGTCTTTGAAAGCCATTGTGTAGTTTTTGATGAGGATGTAAACCCTCGCACGCATGAGGAGAGCGAGATGGGCTTTGTTGTTGATTTGAATAGCAATGGTATAGTTTGATATGGCTTTAGGGTAGTCTTTCCGTTCAAGGTAAACGTTTGCCAAATTTGTGTATGCCTTAAAATCGTTTGGAGCAAGCGTAATGCACTTTTGGTAACACTCCATGGCCTTTGTGTATTTTTTCAACTTTGCGTAGTTGACACCGCAATCGCGATATGCGTTAGTATCTTTTTTATCTATACGCAAAATTTTAAGGTGGTACTCTAAGGCTTTTTCGATTTTTTGCAATTTTTCGTAGTTGTATGCCAAAAAACGGTGGGCTTCTATATTGCGTGGTTCTAATACGAGTATACGTTTACACATATTGATCGACTTTTGGTGCTCTTCAATACCAAGGCAGTGTATAGCTTCTTGTATATAATTTGCGATGTTTTTCTTATGGCGCACATCGCTTCTGACAATATAAACGTATGTTGCGACAATACACATGATGACCATGACAAAAATCAGTATTTTATTGGCGGCAAGCCATCGTTGCTGTTTCTGTAGTTGAATGGCCCATTTACCTTTACCAATATTTTCGAGTTGTTGTAATAATATTTGTACTGATGGCGTACGCAGCGCGCTGTTTTTTTGTGTGGCTTGATAGACAATCGCTGTAATTTCGTCAATAAGAGGAGATGATTTTTGTAAGGTATCGGCAACGCGAGGCATCTTCATGTCAGTGATGTTAAACAACGTGGTCATAATAGAGTCGTCGTGAAAAGGCGAATTTAATTTCCAGGTGAACAGTTGATATATAATAATACCCAAACTAAAAACATCTGAGTTGTCACATATTTTTCCCTTGATTTGTTCGGGACTCATATAGGCAGGAGTCCCCAGTACCTCGTTATCACGGGTGAGGGTGGTAAGTTCTTTGTTTGTTTTTTTGGCGATGCCTAGGTCTAATAGTTTGGGTTCATAACTTTCTCCTGTGAGTATGATATTCCCTGGTTTCAAATCGCGATGAATTATTTCATGTTTATTGACCTGTGCAACAGCAAGACATATTTTTTTGGCAATATCGATTTGCTTACGAAAGGAGACACCTGTTGGCTTTTCCGCAATAAATTCTCGTAAATTCATTCCGGTGATATACTCCATGACAATATAATGTTTGCCATCACATTGAAAAAAATCTAGCCCGCGAACTATATTGGGGTGGTTGATGGTTTTTAGAAAATAATATTCGCGTTTTATGCGTCGTAATTCCCGAGGAGAGACATTTTCAGCGTAAAATTCCTTAACTGCGACCACAATATCTTTCTTGGTGTCTTTTGCAAGGTAGACAAAGCCCATACCTCCACTTCCAATACCTTTTTGTATAAGATAACGTTTATTCAGCAGCCTCATGGCTTTCCTCTCTGTAGTGCATGTACAAGCTTCCTGCTGACATTGCCGTTAAAATATGCCACAAAGCATGTCCTTGCCAAAAACTATAAGGCGAACATATAATCTTTGTAATATCCAGAATCCAAATGATAAATGCGACGATTAAGAGTCCTACAGCTAAAAATAGTAGGCGGTTGTTCGTTTTTTTCTTGCGATAGATCCAGTACTCTGGTATCAAAGCGACAATAACCAACACCGCGAATATATAACGTCGCGTTTGCGGAAGTGTTAGGAGAATACACAGCAATATGGTGTTGATGATTAGGTAGCTTATGATAAAAATACTCGCTTTGTATGGCCGGAGGCGTTCTACATTGTACAATATGACAAAAGTAGTGAGTAGATACATTCCCATTAAATCAAATACTTGGCCTAAAAATGTCATTGAAGCATGATAAAAGAAACTGCCAAAGCCCAAAAATACAATGAGAATACCATATGTAAAGGAATAAACGCGTTTTGTAGACATTGAATTGGAAAAAGACTGGGCGATAAAGTCTTTTTTCCCCTGACGTAGAACGAGTAAACCTATTAGAATGAAGGCTAAATTGGACCAAGTATTTACCGGCTGAACAATGGTTCCTGGGCGTAATGCTTCGCAAAAACAATGCTTAGGGAAACACGAGGCACGACGCCAATCATCCCATGAATATTCAATCATGCTCAACAAAATCAATGCGATTGTAATACCTAAGAATAGCAAAGATACGTTCGCATATGGCTTTATTCTCCGCAACATTTTGTTTCTCCGTTATTGGTAGCGTGGATTTTGTTCTTCGAGCATTTCTTTTTCTTCGAGAAATTTATCATATAACGGCTGCAAGGTTTCGATATAGGTGCGCAGTCTCAGTGCAATTTGTAGCGCAGACGCGGTACCAAAGCACTGTTCGTCAAGTGTGAAATCCTCTTGGATAAACTCATATTCCCGTTCCAAAGAGCGTTGCATGTTACTTGGGTCGTAATAAATCGATACATCATAACCTAAAGGGCCGCGAATTTGTGCGTCATAGCTTCTTAGCCAATTGCGTAGTTCGTCGCGCCGTGGATCTCTCTGGGCAATATAACCTAGCCATGCAAATAGCTGGGTGGATTTTTCATTATCTCCCATGATAAATCCATGACTTGCAAGATATTTGTCTTCGTAGAAGTAAAAGCTGCACATAATGTTGGACTCGACAAATCCAATGTTTACCTCAAACATTCTGTAGCGAAAAGGCAACACGATACGTAAACACCTTTGAACTTCCTTGGCGAAAACTTTCACTTTGGCTGTGGATTCTTCATATAGTTTTTTCTTCATCAAGGCAATTTCACCTGCCAATGCCTCATCGAGTTTTAACATATCTCCGTTGTAAACACATGTTCTCTGTTGTTTTAGGTCAAAGGGTAACATGGCGACATCTTCTACGATGAGAATGGTTTCTTTTCCGAGACCTTGAGCATAACCCACTTCGTAAGCAACATTGGGGTTGCAAATATTTTTTTGGGTATCACCTGTTAGAACCGCTATCATAAAATCGCAACTTTGAATTTCTTGTTGGATGGCCAAGTCAATGTGGCGTTCATAAGATAAATTTGCATCAACGCGATATGTTTGGACGTGAAGTTGTTGGCATACTTTTTTTATTGTTTGCCAATGAGAATTAAATTGTTCGGCAAAAGGCATTGCTATAAATGCGCGCATTGTCTATTCCTTAATAATAGCATAAAAAGAGTAAAGGTATATTTCGTATCGATGGCACGGTCGGTGAAAATTTCGCATTAAATATCCTGTATTTCTGGTTCACATCTTTATTTTTTATCAAAAGAATGCGATAATTACAAGTTCTATCGATTTGTAAATGGAGCAAAAAATACATAGTGGAGATGGTCGTGCATCAACAAAAAGTAAAAGCGAAAGTTTTGAAATCTATTGAGAGCAACACTACATATTTAGGTTGTACCTTCTACCTAGAAGATGAAACCTGGTATCGTGTTCAGAATTCTACACTGGACAATTGTAGTTTTCGCAGCAACGTAAAATTCGAAGATTTACGTAACTGTACATTCGACAATTGCGGTTTTTCAGGTGAATTTGTTCTTGATTTGTCCAAAAATTCAAATTGTTGCGTACAAGATGCTTTTGATTTTACTTTTCTGACAAAGTTAATTATTTCTAAAAAAAATCTCCATGAATTACCTGAGGAAATTTGCCGACTTACTTTTTTGAAAAAGTTAGATCTTAGTTACAATAATCTACGAGAACTTCCCAAGGACTTTACGAAATTGACCTCTTTGCGCTGGTTGAATCTCTCAAATAACCATTTTTCTGAAATTCCCGAAGAGTTGTATTCGTTGCCTTCTTTGGAGTGGTTGAGTTTCGCCAATAACTATTTGCCGGAGGTTCCCGAAGAAATTAGCAAAATAACCACGTTGAAAAAACTTTTCTTGTCGAATAATCGACTGACAAGTGTATCTCCTCGTGTAGGAGAATTGACTTTATTACAAGAGTTACATTTGTCACGGAATCAACTTTCTCAAGTCCCTTGTGAAATAGGACGACTCACGAATCTAGATTGTTTGTATTTATCTCACAATCAACTTGATTCCGTCCCGAGAGAACTTGGAAATTTAAAGTCTTTGCGCTGGTTATATTTATCGCGCAACTACTTACAAGACGTACCTCAGGAGTTTAGCGATCTTGTTGACTTACGTTGGTTATATTTAAATGAAAATGTTTTAGAAGAAGTTCCGTTTGATGTGAGTCAAATGAGTTCTCTTACGGTGTTGTCTTTGTCGACCAATAAACTTACATTTTTGCCGAAAGAAATTGGTAATCTCAAGTCGTTACGCGAATTAAAGGTGGCCGAAAATCAAATCGCAGAAATTCCTCGCGAAGTATGTGATTTACAAAATTTGCGAGAATTGGATGTGGAAAGCAATGTCATACGTCACTTGCCAGATGAAATATATCGCTTAAAAAAATTGACGTGCCTAAGCGCCAGTAACAACGAACTTTCCGTGCTACCCAAGCGCATTGTTGAGCTAGTATCTCTCCATCAATTGTCTATTGGTGGCAATCATTTTGCGAGTTTTCCATCGCAAATTTGTTCGTTCCGTGCGCTAAAACATTTAGATTTGTCTTTTGGCACTTATGTGGATATACCTCCGCAAATAGGACAACTGCAAAAGCTTCAGACGCTAAATCTTTCGCACAATCTTATTAATGAGCTACCGTCGCAAATAGGTAATCTATCTTTATTAAAAGATCTCATTTTAAGCTCGAACCATTTACAATCGCTACCATCACAAATCAGTAAACTTAAGCGTCTAAGAAACTTAGCCCTTAACAATAACGCGCTAGATTCTATACCGCAAGAAATAGCCCAACTACAGTTTTTATCATTCTTAGCTTTGGAGGGAAACGCTTTGACAGAGGCACAGTTACAGTTTTTAGAAGAGTCGCTTCCTCATTGCGAAGTATTTTTGGGAGTAACGTTGTAATGAGAAGTATTAGGGGAAAATCGTTACGACACGTGGAAAGCAATGTCGAATACTATGGATGTACGTTTTATTTAGATGAAAAAAGGTTTTATAGTATCGACAACTCCTATTTCGATAATTGTAGTTTTCGCAGCAATGTTAAGTTTTGCGGTTTAGAAGATTGCCAATTTACGAGTTGCGGGTTTTCTGGAAAATTTTCCCTCGAAGTAATTCGTCCGTTAGAAAGAATACCCGAGTATATGTTAAATCTCACGTCGCTAACCGATTTATCTTTATTAGGTAAAAAGCTATTGAGTGTACCACCACAAATTGGCAATTTGACATCGTTGCAAAAACTCATTTTGCGCGAAAACGAATTGTCCGAACTACCTACGACAATTGGGGAGTTGCAGTCTTTGACATGGCTGGATGTTTCGGGAAATTACCTACAAAGTTTGCCTGTGGAAATTGGTAAACTTTCTTCGCTGATTTATTTGGATGTATCGGATAATTTTTTGCGCGATTTACCGAGCTCAATTGGCCATCTAATTTCACTAGAAGTATTGAATTTAGACAATAATCGCCTGACAAATTTATCGGAGACCATTGGCCGTTTGCAATCGATCAAAGAGTTGAATCTACGCAGCAATGAGTTAACGCATTTGCCTCTAAGTGAAATTTTACAGCTGACAACGCTAAGGCGTCTAAGCCTTTCCAGTAACCGTATACAGCGTCGTGAATTGGAATGGTTGCGACAGCAATTACCACACTGCGATAGCTGGTTTTAGTCGCAGACCATATAACTGCGATTGATTTTCGAACTATATTGTTTTGACGGTATCATGCAAAACAATAAAATAAATTGAGACGTGTTACGCCTCTCCCGTGGGAGAGGCATGAGCCTTGTTGCTTTCAGCGTAGCTGAAATCTACACAGGCGATGGTGAGGGCACCAATATGAAAACGAATATCTTACTTTAAACCAAGCTTTTCCAAGAAAGCCTTATTGTTCGACTTTCTTTCCAAAAATTCCTCTATAAGTTGTTGTGGATCTTGTAAATTACCACGTTCGAGAATAATTTGGCGATAGCGCATTCCGGTATTGGAATCGAGAATTCCATTTTTCGCAAATTTGGTGAACATGTCTTGGGCATAAACTTCCGACCACATGTAGCCGTAGTAACCCGCATCATAACCGCCCATCAAGTGTCCAAAACCAGCCAACCACTTTGTTCCTTCTGCAGAATCTAAGCCTACGATTCCTTTGAATAGTTTGTGGTACAATGCGTTGACATCAACATCTTTGCCCGAAGTGTGCAATTTGAAATCGATGGTGGCAAAAAATACTTGTCTAGTGTAGTTAATTCCCGAATTGTAGTGCTTTATTTTGAGAAGTTTTTGTTTTAGATCTTCGGGAAGTTTTTTGCTTTCGTCCTGGTAGTGACCAGAGATAATCGCCAGCATTTCGTTATTCCATACCCAGTTCTCCAACATTTGTGAGGGAGCTTCTACGAAGTCACGGCTTACGGAAGTTCCCGATAAGGAAGCATAGGCAACTTTTGTTAGTGTTTGGTGCATAATATGCCCAAATTCATGGAAAAAAGTCTCGACATTACCATGAGAGAGTAGTGATGGTTTATCTTTGGTGGGAGGTTCCATGTTCGCGACAATCGCGGAGATGGGTTTGACATATTCACCGTCCATCATGCGTCCAGGACGTAAAGTGAATGCTGCGGCATGTCCATATTTTCCTTCACGCGGATATAAATCGGCATAAAAATACGAGACAACCTCTTTGGTTTTGGCATCAATAACCTTGAATAGTTTGACGCTTTCGTGCCAAACATCTGCACCTTTTACTTCTTCGAAATTTACTCCCAATAACTTCGAGTAGATGTGAAATGTACCTTCAATGACACGGTGCGCGGGAAAATATTGACGAACTAACTCGTCGTCTATTTTGTATTTTTCGCGTTTTAGTTTGGTTGAGCAATAGCCCACATCCCATAGGTCTAGCTTTTCTGCCTTAGGATCGTACTGTTTTTTGACCATGAACAAGTTTAAAAGGTCTTGTTCGTTGATTTTTGCGAGTTTACCTTGCAATCCTTCCAAGAACGTGCGGACATTTTCACTGTTTTTTGCCATGCGACCGTCGGTGCGGTAATCCGCCCATGTTTTATAACCCAACAATTCTGCTATTTGATGACGTAAGGCAATGGCATCTTGCAGTAGTTTGCTATTTTTGTCTCCGGCACGATTATAGTATAAATAAAGCATCCGTTTGCGTACGTTGGCGTCGTCGGCATAGCGCATTACTGCGGCGTAGTCTGGGTACTTTGAGGTAACGATGAATTTACCTTCTTCGTCTTTTTTGAGTCGCGATCGGAAAGACTCTGGTGTACCAGTTAACTCTGCTTCCGTTAGTTTCAATACTTCTTTATTTTCCACTAAATTTTTGGAAAACTGTGTTTCTAAAGAAGATAGCTTTTTTTGCATTTCCTTAAGTTTATCGCGATCTTCTTTCGAAAGTGTGAAGCCACTTTTGCGATACTCTGTTT
This sequence comes from Candidatus Uabimicrobium amorphum, assembly GCF_009002475.1. Classification (GTDB taxonomy): domain Bacteria; phylum Planctomycetota; class Uabimicrobiia; order Uabimicrobiales; family Uabimicrobiaceae; genus Uabimicrobium; species Uabimicrobium amorphum. The sequence goes on along the minus strand of NZ_AP019860.1, from coordinate 3,173,278 downwards.
GCATTACCTCTAACAAACGTGCATCTACCGCAGATAGTTTTGCAATTTCTTCTTTGTTGTTTGCCACATATTCATTGAAGGCATCATATAGATCTTTGCGTAGCGATGTTTCTACGGAAAAGGCCGAAAGCATCTGTTCGCATTTGGAAGATTCTCCGCGTAGTTCTTTGTTGGTCGACACATAGGCAACAAATTGTGCGGGAGTAGATTTTACATCTAAATCGACCAAGGTGTTTTCGATGGCCGCTACTGTGTTGGCAAATGTTCGTTCCTCTTTTTTTATCGCAACAACATCATCTAATTTCTTTTTGGCTTGTGCAATAAGTTCTTCACACTGCTTTGTCATCTCCCCAGCTTTAAAATCATAAGGAATGAGTGTTTCAGCATAAAGAACACTACAAAAAATTAGCAATATACAAAATCTCATTGTGTGTTTTTCCTTAACAAAATATTCGCAAAATCTTTGTACAATAAGTGGTGAAAATGGAGTGCTGCTTTTTCAAAGAGTGGAGCGTAGCGCCCTTGGTTGTATGCACGTGAGTTTAGACCGCGTTGTACAGCGTCGCAAATATCCATGTCTTCTTGCTGTACAATGTCGCTTGCGGCGATGCTTTTCTCGATGAATTCGTCCTCCACATTTTCTGCGAAATAAAAATCAAATATTACTTTTGTTTTATCATGCCCTACGGGAATCGTCCAGTTAATGTCCATAATGGGACCATAACGATTGATCATGAAGTTTGGGTAGAGCCAAGCGTAGAGCGCTCCACCTGAAACCCGTTCATTAAAATCTCCGCGTTGTGGTGTTGCGTCATCACGAGCGTCACAAATCTGTAATGAGTAACGATCAAAAATTTCCGTAGTGTAGTTTTTTAAGTCTAACTGTGAAGCAAGGCCTTTATGTAAATACGGAACGTGGTATCCACCATCGAGATAGTTATCGACAAACACCTTCCAATTACAATTAATGTCATAAGTAATGCGTTTTGCAAAGCGCAATTTTTCATAATTCGTTTCTTGGAGTTTTGTCTTTAGTACCGAGAATTCATGGTGGAAGTCCCAGGGATTCTCTCCAAAAAATAAAAACACGAATGGTCCTAAAACTTCGCAAGGAATAGGAATTAGACCATACTCCTCTTTGGAAAAATTTTGAATACCATCGAGGCGTGGCGCGTGGATGAGCTTGCCATCGAGGTCGTATGTCCAACTATGGTAAGGACACACAAATTTTTGCGTCTTGCCCGACTTCTTCGCAACACACGAAGCGTGGTGACGACACACATTGTAAAACGCTTTGATTTCGCCTTCGTCGTTGCGCACCACCACATATGGCTGACCGGAAAATTCACCGCTGAAATAGCTCCCAGGCTCCTGGAGTTCGTCAGAGCGCCCCACGTAAAGCCAGCTATCGATAAAAACACTACGTTGTTCTAGTTCTAAAAATCGCGGATCAGTATACCACGAAGACGGGGGAGTAAAACCGGATTCTACGGTTTTCTCGATATCAAAGACTTTTAATTCACGTTGTAAATAATCCATTTAATACACTTTCTTTGAAAATTCAAGAAAAGCAAAAGCTGCATGCGTGACCATCACAAATAAGGTTCCCCAGATAACGGTAAATGTGATGTCGCGACTAATGTCCTTTGCCGAAGATTTTGCACGCATACCAATGTAATAACAAATATTGGCAAGTCCCCAGCCACAAACGAGACTCTTGGCAATGAGCCACCCTGTTCCACGGTAGAAAAAACTACTTCCCTCACGCAGTAATTTATGAAAAATGGCATCGCCCAATATGGGGTGGTATTCGGGATGCATAATGGAAAAGACACCGAGGCAGAAAAAGCGCGCGACAAGAAAAGTCATGAATGTGAGTAACGGAATCGATACGAGAAAGGCAAGAATACTTCCTGTTTGTAAATACGACGATGGAGCACATGCCATCGAACGCATGGAGTCTGTTTCTTGTAGATATACGCGATTACCAATATCAGATGCTACCGCGGCACCACTACGGGCTGCGATGAGAATCGAGGCAAATATTGGTATGATCACGCGATATAAACCAAATCCCAAAGCGGTGAGCACGTCTTCGGTAATAAGTTGACGCGTAATGTGACGGTACGGTAGAAATTTAAAGCTAAAATAAGCACATACACTGCCAATAATCGCTCCGGCCATTGCCAGGTAAAAAATAGATGATAAGAATGAGAGCATTTTGAAGTAGTGAACAAAAAAGCGCGTTCCCCATTTAAATGAACGCCACAGAGGTAAAGTTCTCATGATTGCCTGCGCAAGGCGTATAGGTGTTTGTATACTCCAGTTGCAGGTGGCGATGAAAAAATGTTCCGTCTTGCGTAGCCATTTATTTTTTTGCGTTTGTTTTTCCATAGGAACTTGCAGGTATCCCGCAGTAATGAGTTCTTGTAATTGATCTTTGGATACTTCGTAGACTCTTTTTTTGGCAGGATCTAAGAACAATACATGATCGGCGATGGGCAAGAATTCTTCATAGTCGTGGGTAACGATGAGTGAACCTTGCTTGCTAAATTCATTGTGGGTTTTTTGTATGAGTTGTGCGACATTCTGTGCCATCTGTGGGTCGAGTCCTGCGGTGGGCTCATCGTAGACAATAACTTCAGGATTGTATGCCAATGTTCGCGCGATCGCGATACGACGCTTTTGCCCGCCGCTGGCATGTTGAATGTGTAAGTGGGGATTTATACTGAGTTTTTCTGTTAGACGTAAAAACATCGCCTTGCGTTGTTTTACTGGAATTTTGTTGCGACTATGGCAAAAGGCAAAATCAATGTTTTGCTCTATGGAGTAGTTGTCGAGTAACCCATAATCTTGGAAAACAATCCCCACGTCTTGTGCTTTGGCATGGTTTTGCCACTGTAAAATATTCTTGTCTTCAAATAGAATTTCGCCGTCTATATAAAAGCTAGGATGACTTTTATGCAGTAAACCGGACAATATTTTTAAAAGTACTGTTTTTCCCCCACCACTTCCACCGATTAACAATGTGATCTTACCGCGGTTAATTTGGAAATTGGTTTGGGTTAAAATAGAACGTGTTTCTGTACGAATACATAAGTTTTTTACTGTAATTAGCGCTTCGGACATGAAATTTCTTCCTAAGGAAAACTAGGACGTGTATGACGCCCTAAGCTGGAGGGATGTAGCTTTTTGCACTAAAACTATTCATTTGATCCACGAAACTCGAGTGGACTAGAGGTGTCAATGGCGTTGTGTCCCATCGTTGCCATCAGAAAGTATTTATCTTTGTAAAGGATTTGACGCCGCAATACTTGTGCTAGCTCTGGACGAATTTGGCGTTCTTCGTCAATGAGGATATGGTTGATCATTTTGATTAAGTACGGTTCAAAATTGTCAGAGATCTCTGCCAGCGAGTTGCGTACTTGGGGATCACTCCATTTTTTCTTTAATTTTTCGGTTAGAGTATCACGGTTGATTTTGTACAGCTCTATCATGGTATTTTTGAGTATTTTCAGGAGCGCTTCATCGGTGAAAACATTTTTGAGCATTTTGAGAAAACTCGCCTTTACTTTTTTTTCTTTACTCAAACGGTTGGTAATGGTAACGAGTAATTTTCCCAACTCTTCTTTATGTTCTTCCACGATGGGAATCGCCTTGTCTTGGAGATAATCTTCTACTTTCTTTTGTACATGATCATTGTCTGTTCCTGGAAGAGATTGATAAATCCATAGCATGACAATTTTTGCTTTGGGAAATTTTCCCCATAGTTTTTGAACAATCGGAGCAATGACCGGGTCACTTTCCTCTAAAACAATGGGCCAAACAACATCATCCCACAATTTTTGTAGTTCTTTATCGATATGTTTTTTCTCGGCTTCTTGTAAACGCTTTAACAATTCGTCCTTATTTTTTTCCATAATGACTGAAAAGTTTTTTTGTAGTAGAGTGTAGGACTCTTGGGCCACTTCGGTAAAAATGGGAAGCAATTGTTTTTGAATTTCTTCGGTGTGTATACGTAGGTATTCGTCGATGATGTCTTTAATATCCTCGCGACGCTGTTCAGGTAGCAATTTACTCACTACCCAGGCCGGTGTTCCGTGTTCACTTTCCAGATAGAACTTGCTGTCAGAACCAATTTTACTTTTATGTTCTGGATAAATATTGATATACAGATTCCACACCATGTTTTTCTCGGAGTAATCTTTGGCGTAAACGGCTCCTATTTCTATACGCTCATCTTTTTCTATGGTGTAAACTTTGTCCCCCGCGCGAAGGGCGATCCAGTCATCAAAAATTACCTTGAGTTTAAAGGGCAGGGAAAAATGCCTACGTTGTTGTTTTTCTATCCAAGAGGTCGAGGATTGCCAAGTGTCTTGAGGTATTAAAATCCATACCGCAAGAAATGTCGAAAAGCAAACGCCCCAAGCGACACAACCAATGATTATTTTGGTTTTATTTCTCATTGCTCATTCCCAGAACTTCGTCGAAAAACTTGCGTAAGTCGTCGGGTAAATCAACGACGTTTGCGCAAACTTCGATATAGTCATCGCGATCATTGTATTTTTCAAACACGCACTGTTCTACCTTTAGGGTAATCGGTGTTTCTGGGATAATTTTTGGCATGTCAATGATTACCTTTAGTTCACAGCCTTCGGTAATACTGTCGCATGGCTCTATGTGCAAAGTAAACTTGTTGAAATCGAAAATGTCTATAAGTCCTTCGAGTTTTCCTTCCCCATTGGGTTTTTCGACAAGTATGGGGAGAAATTTGCACAAATAACCATCCATCTCAATTCCCACAACCCCAAAAATGCGAATAGGACGATCTATTCCTTTCACCTTTGTTGGCTCCAACTCTACGCATTTTACGATACCTTCGGTTTCGTTATAGGTATTCTCGGAGATCAAAACATGATTGCGCGATGTTAGGTGCTCGACACGCGAAGCTAAGTTGACATCAGGGCCAATTACAGTGTACTCCATACGCTTAGGAGAACCCATATTCCCCACAACGACATCACCGGTGTTGATACCAGCCCCCATTTTGAGGGTACTTTTACCGATTTTGCGTTGCGACATGTTGAAGTAAAACAATTCATTTTGCATTTCAATGGCTGCTTGAACCGCAAGCCCCGGATCTTCTTGGTGAAAAATTGGAAGACCCCAAATTCCCATAATCGCATCACCCATGAATTTGTCAAGGGTTCCTTTGCGTGCAAAAATAATGTCCACCATGCGTGTAAAGTAATCGTTTAAAATCGATACCACCGCTTCCGCACCGATATTTTCGGTCATTGAGGTAAAACCGCGTAAATCGGTAAACAGAATGGTCGCTTTTTTTACCTTTCCGCCCATGTCGAGGTCGATTTGTCCGTTGACCACCCGTTCTACTAAGTCGGGTGAGAGATAACGCTGTATATGACCGCGAGTTTCGGTTTCGCGTTCGATGTCTTTGATGAGTTTGGCATTTTCAATGGCAATGGCCGCTTGCCCTGCAATTCCCGTGAGAAGTTCTAAGGTGTCTTCGTTAAACGAAGCTGATTTTTTACTGGTGTCAATGTGTAGTACACCTAAGAGGTTATCTCTGGTGATGAGTGGCACACTCATCGCCGAGCGTATTTGCCCCATGACACTCGCCGCGGTTTTTAAATTTTCGTCGAGCATGGTGTCCATCGTAAGGACAGACTTGCGTTCCTTGATAACACGGTCCATCAATGTGTTGGAGATATGAATGGTTTTTTGCTCTTCGGAGTTTGCCACTTTGGTGACCGCAGTGTGTAACGGTGGATCATCTTTCTCATTGTACATGAGAATCGCTCCGCGTTGTGCGGGAATGTATTGGAATACCGTTTCCAAAATGAGAGATAGTACCTCTTCCAGAGGCAAAATCGATCCAATGGCATTGTTGACTTCGTAGATAATACGCAGTTTTTTGTTGGCCTTCTCTACTTCAATAATAGAGTTAAAGTCATCTTGCGACATCATAAACGAGTGTTGGGTGTTGTAGTTTAGCTCTGCTTTTGTCAGTTCATACGCAGATTTTTGCCCTAGTACTGCTTTTGGTAAGTCTTCACTTGGGGTGTTAACAGGAGAATATTGGTATTGATTGCGAAACATTAGGGTCGCGTCACCAATGCGAATTAAGTCTTTGTCATTTACTTCGACAGAAGCAATCGCGGCACCATTCACAAAAGTACCATTACCACTATGTAGGTCTGCGACACGATAGCAACCGTCGGAAAATTTGATGGTAGCATGCTGACGTGATGCCTTGGGCTCCATAATTTTGATGGAGTTTTGGTTCCCGCGCCCAATGGAATTTTCCTCGGTAATCGTAAATTCTTTTCCCTTATTGGCTCCTTGAATTATAAGGAGTTTTGGAAGATAGTCCTCTAGTTTTTCCAGAGGAATTTTCGCACCACAAGATGTGCATGTAAGGGATTTATCGTTATCTTGTGCATGGTTACTCGTTTTGCAACTAGGGCATAATATGCTAAACATGGATACACCTAACTGGATCAGGTCTGGTTTGAGAAATTGTGGAATTTTTATTTATTATAACATAGGTGAAAATGCCATGTCAATTTAAAAGGAAGACACCACCTATTGTGATTTTCCTTTGTTTTGTTGACGTTGTTTTTGTAAATGTTTGTGCAGGAGTTTGAGGTACCTTCTAAAAAGAGGTGACTTTTCCTGTGCAAGAGCTTTTTCTGTGGCTCTCCAAACTTCATCTGTGGCGGACACTTTCTTTAAGCCTGATACGGAATAAAGTCTGACGATATTGCTTGTTGAATCAAGACCTTTTAAGAAATGTGGAGTAGCTTCATCACCTATACTGATCATCGCATGCAGTGCGGCATGCTTGTTGCGACGTTTGGGGTCGTTGTGAAAAATTTGTGCAAGACGTGGCAATGCCGGTAATGATTTGGGACCAATTTGTTTCAGGGTATTTGCCGCCATAACTAAAAACTTTTCTTTGTTTAAAAATTCAATGAGTTTTTCTACGGCAGGGGCACCTTTTTCTCCCATCGTACCTATGTCAACCATCGCCCATTTTGCCGTCTTTTCGTCTTCCGTAAATGCTTGAAGAAGGATCTCTAGTATTTCGGGATGTTTAGGGGCAAATTTTCCGAGCACTCTATACAAAACTTTGCGTAGATTCGTATTGTTTTTCCATAACTCTTTTAATTGTGGAACAAAAATATCGAGATTTAGTGCCGAAATAGCGGAGATAGAACGTTCTAGTGTTTCTTTTTCAGTAAACTGTTTTTTTATATACTCTGTAATTTCTTTTGGAACACTTTGTGGAGACCTAATAGCCCCAAGGCAAGCTCTATGGACGAGATTACTTTTGTCTTCAATACACATTTGCGTAAACCGCAACATGAATTCGTGGTGGCAATTAATTTTCTTTATCATCGAGACCGCTTGCGAACGTTCTAAATCATTTGTACTATCAAGTAGTTTTTTCAAATGTGGTAAACAGGGCTTTCCTATTTTCCCCAGTGTAGTTTCGGCATAGATGTATAAATTTTTATGTTTTAATAATTTGATAATATTAGGTACAACAGATTGCGAAAGCTCTTTGACCATTCCAAAATCAATCAATACGTTCATTGCCACCTTGTTATCTGGGCTGTTTAAGAGTTCCAAATACAATGGTTTTACTTGTTCGAAATTTTGCGCAGACAACCGAAATAGCTGTGTCGATAAGAAGCGAACGTCTTTATCTGGATGTTTCAAACTGGGGATGAGTATTTGTGAAACATCTTCGTTGTACGGGCGAAGTCGTAAACTACTGATGATTGTTTTTTGAACAATGGCGCTTGGATCTGCCGCGTGCTTTTTTAGGATTTCAATAAAGTTATTGGGCGAAATGTTATTGAGTGACCAAATAGCGGCGGAACGCATATTGGGATCTTTGTCTTTTAATGCGTTTGTAATGACATGTATAGGTCTTTTGCTTTTTATGTCGCCAAGGGCAATGATGATGTAGTAGCGCAGTGAAAAGTCATTACTCTTTTTGTATAAGGCCACAAGATCGTCGACATACGGAGAAGATTGACTCCCAACATGCCCTAGGGCCCTAACCGCTAAATATTGGGTTTGTCCTTGTGTCGTTTTCACTATGTGCACTAATTCTGGTAATAAAGGAGCAGCTTTTTCGTACATGAGAAGAATTTGTTGTAAAGTTTGAGTTTGCAAGGCAAAATTATTTTCGCGTAAAGCTTCGCGCATGTCTTCAAGGTTGTTTTCAGCAAGTGGCAAACTGATAGATAAAAATAGCAAAAGAAAAACGATAAACTTCATATTTAGCTCCTATAAATAATAAAGCACAGAAAACGATAACTGTTTCCTGTGCTTTACGATTACAAATGTGTTGTTTATTGGTTGTTATGGATTTCCAGAGATCGGAATACCTAGGAATGGGAATTCTACAACACCATTGCCAAGCGGATCATCTAATCCCTCAACACCATTATCAACATCTGCGGCATCTGCTAGAGCACCAGCGCCTGCATCACCATTGATTTGTGTTTCACCAGCGGTTGGCACACTATCAGTCAAATCGTCTGCAAGTAGACCGCCTACTACCTTAACCGCGATATCCACGACATCATCACCTGGGCGACGACCATTCGGAAATCCCGCGTCATCTCCTGCTGCGATTCCTAGAGTTTCCTGGTTACCAAGTTCTACAGGAGGAATAGAAACATCAAGTCTTTGGTATTCGGCAACACCTGGACCAAATACATTGTTTACCTGACTGTTTAAATTCGCAACTCCTCCATTGGCATCATTAGGAAAGTCAACACCTTGGGCAAATATTTTCACTAAGTCAAGACGGTTTTCTTCCGGAGCGTTAGCTGTTAAACCAACAATGTTAAAAAGTGCCGCCAAGCTAGAGTTTAAAACGAAGTCTGCAAACTGAACATCGCCACTTGGAACGCTGTTGTTGAAACGATCTTTAAAACTAACACCAATAACCGCTTCGTTTACAAGGGGCATTCCCAAACGCGATACTTGCTTGAATATTGTTCCACGGTCAGGCAAACCGTTGTTTTGTAGATTTGCGGACCCCACAGCATTGAAAACAACTGTCTTTCCACGAGCAAGAGTGGTTGCCCATCCTGCAAATACATTGTTGGTAACAGCATCGCCATCAAGAGCGAGAAAAGAGTTGGGAACTTCTATACAAATAGAAGTCACATTTTTTACTGCGATGGCATCACCACCATCAGCGATTGCTAAGCCGTCAAATATTTCGCCAAGATTCACAACGAAAGGATCGTTTCTTTGTCCAACGAAAACTTTTCCTTGTTCACCAAAGGCTCCGAATGCGTATACGTGTTGCTCTACATAATCATTGTATAGAGGTATTGTGGTTGCACCAATATTGTCAACAGGTTTGACAAAAGTGGTTGTGCCTGCAAATTGTGAGTTAAGGGTTAGGTTGTTTAAATTTGTTGCATTGGCGATCGCACCATTTTTTATTACAGTTAGAGTATATGACTCTACTATGTTAAGGTTGGCATCGGCTTCATCGGCAACTCCAGGAAGGGCGATCAGGGGAATTTCTGTGTTTACAGCACCTGTTGGAACTGCAAGTTTACGGAAGTTGTCGCCTTTGAAGTTGAATTGAATCTGGAAAATGATATCTTCGACACCATCACCGTTGTTATCGATATTGATACGATACGCAGCGTTTTCGTCAGCGAAAAAGTAGTTTGGGCCACCGAAAGCATCCTGTAAAGGATGAAAGTTCATTATAAGAGTGGTGTTGCGCTGATTTACATCATTCTCTGCAACGTTAGCAGCATCATAAGACTGAAACATATAGAAGTCGGTGATGTCTAACTTGGGAGCAGTTGTCATAAACGGTGCTTCGCGGTGACTAGAAGCTTCGATCTTATTTGGGGAAATAAGGGAAAAAATTGCGGAAGAAACCACAAGGCATATTGTTGCCTTTGCGATAAAAGACATTTTATTCATATGTAACTCCATGGTTAAATATCTAATGTAAGAATTAGATACACAGTAGTTTTATTTACATTGATTTATAATCTAAGGTTTTTGTGATTATACAAAATAAACATTACAGGAACATTAAACAAACATTAAAGATCACGGCAAATGTTAAATTGTAGTTTATCTTTAATGATGTGTTCATATAATAGTGTTGGAAAATATCCGGTATATTTCATAAATATAAAATACTTATCTGTGGTATAGAACTATCAACATTGTAAGTGAAAAACAAAAAAAAACAACTATTTAAGCAATAAAGTTAAAATAATTTAAATTCGGCAAAGTTCATAAATAAAACTAGTTATGTATGTTTTAGCTCGGAGAAAGTATGCGTATTTTGCTTGTCGAAGATGACCATAAAATAGTTTCCTTTGTGAAAAAAGGACTACAAGAAAGCGGTTTTGCTGTAGATCATGCACCAGATGGTGAGGAAGGTCTGCATATGGCTTTAAAAGAATCATATGATGTAATGATTATTGACTTAATGCTACCCAAGAGAGACGGACTTAGCCTTATTGAGACATTGCGCCTACAAAAAGTCACAACACCGATTATTATTCTCAGCGCGAAACGCTCCGTAGAAGAGCGCGTAATAGGATTGCAAAAAGGCAGCGACGACTACATGGTAAAGCCATTCGCTTTTACCGAACTTCTTGCGAGAATCCGCGCTCTTTTGCGCCGTGGAACGAGCAACGTTAACAGTTATAGTTTGCAAGTGGGGGAACTATACTTAGATCGCTTGACATATACCGTGAAAAGAGGAGAGGCAGATATCGAGCTAAAACCCAAGGAATTTGATATTTTAGAATATATGATGAAACACAGTGGCCAGGTAGTGACGCGAACCATGTTGATGGAACATGTGTGGAATTTTCAATTCGACCCATCGACAAATGTTGTTGATGTACATATGTGCCGTTTGCGCGACAAAATAGATAAAAAATTTGCTCATAAAATGATTCACACAATAAGGGGAGTTGGCTATGTTATCAAAGAGTAGGTTGTTTCACTCGATCGCATTTCGCAGTACCATCTTGTACACAATAATTTTCGGCGTTTTTCTCTGTGGAGCCTTTGCCAGCATTTATTTTTTTGTCGCAGACTACATCGCAAATATCGAAGACCAGTGGCTTATCCAAGAAGCCAAACAAATACACGAAATGTCTAAAGACCCTCAATCCCTACCTAAAACACTAGCGAAAATGAAAGAAGGTACAAAAGCCTTAGGTGCATACCAAGTATTCTATTGTTTAAAAGATGCCAACAACAAAATAATTGCCTCGACGGACCAGTCTATATGGAAAGAAGTACTCACATCGACATACCAAGACATGGGAAGTGGTTTTTTTATAGAAACGCTACTAATAGCCCAAGGTCAGCATCCTCTACGCATTATCTACTTTCCCTATAAAGATGGTCGTATACTACATGTAGTCTACTCACTACGCAACAGCACCGCATTTCTCAATCGCTTACTGCGATCTTTTATTTACATTTTCCCCGGCCTACTGATAGTTTTTTATATTTTAGGCTTTATCATGATGCGCAATACCCTAAAACCAATAAGAGACATGACGCAAAGTGCACACAAAATAGCCATAGACAACCTGAATCAGAAGATTCCCGTAAAAAATCCCAAAGATGAACTAGGGATGCTAGCCATAACTCTAAACAAGATGCTGTCACGCATTGACAGCCTAGTAAACAATATAAAAGAAATGTGCGACAACCTAGCACATGATATCCGTACACCCATTACGAGGATACAAGGAGCATCCGAAGTCGCCCTTATGCAAAAACGCTCTAGTGAAGAATACTGCGAAGTACTGTATGACTGCGTTTCAGAAAGCAAACGCTTACTTCACTGGCTAAATACCCTACTAGATATTTCAGAAGCCGAAGCGAAAATATCTATTCACAGAGAAAAGTTTATCATTAACGACCTTATCGACGAAGTTGTCGAAATGTTCGAACCAATAGCACAGCACAAAAATATCGAGTTATCTTACGAAAGTGTTGATGAAAAGATATGCATATTTGGCGATATAAAAAAATTACGCCGTGCAATAGTGAACTTAGTTGATAATGCCATAAAATACACCTCTACAGGAAAAGTGACTGTGGGTATCACAAAAGAAGAAGCGCGTGTGGGACTTTTTATTAAAGACACAGGGATGGGTATTCCCAACAAAGATCTACGCTTGATTTTTAACCGCTTCTATCGCTCCGATACTTCCCGGTCAATGTCTGGATCTGGTTTGGGACTTGCACTTGTTAAAGCCATTGTTCATGCACACCGAGGGAAAATATTGGTTCAAAGTAAGGTAAACCATGGTAGTGTGTTTAAGATATTGTTGTCAGCTTAAACTGTGTGGTGTTAGAGCAAAAAAAGAGTGGTGTCAAAAAAAGAGTGGTGTCAGAGCAAAAAAAGAGTGGTGTCAGAGCAAAAAAAGAGTGGTGTCAGAGCAAAAAAAGAGTGGTGTCAAAAAAAGAGTGGTGTCAGAGCAAAAAAAGAGTGGTGTCAGAGCAAAAAAAGAGTGGTGTCAGAGCAAAAAAAGAGTGGTGTCAGAGCAAAAAAAGAGTGGTGTCAGAGCAAAAAAAGAGTGGTGTCAGAGCAAAAAAAGAGTGGTGTCAAAAAAAGAGTGGTGTCAGAGCAAAAAAAGAGTGGTGTCAGAGCAAAAAAAGAGTGGTGTCAGAGCAAAAAAAGAGTGGTGTCAGAGCAAAAAAAGAGTGGTGTCAGAGCAAAAAAAGAGTGGTGTCTTTGTAAAATAAGTTTGTGAGTAGTCGTAATGAGATATTTTTTTCACATTGGGTACTGCGGCGCTGACTATCGTGGCTGGCAGCGTCAACCTCAATCTATAAGTGTACAGGAAACTATTGAACAAGCCTTGCGGAAAGTTTTTGCTCGTCATATTGCTTGCATAGGCTGTGGGAGAACCGATTCACTTGTTAATGCTCAGCAATATTTTTTTCACAGTGATATACCTGAAGGTTGGAATTTTGATTTGGTATTTCGTCTGAACAAAATATTACCTGATGATATAGCAATTTTTGATATTCATCCTGTTTCTCTGAAAGCGCATGCACAGTTTAGCGCTACTCATCGGACTTACCACTACTACATTCACACCCAAAAAAATCCTTTTTTAAGTCGTGTAAGCGCTTTATATTTAGAAAATCATTTAGATCTTGAAAGGGCAGGAAAAGCGTGTATGCTTTTGACACGTTACACAGACTACGCTGCTTTTTGTAAGTCGCCAAAAAAACACAATCATACAACATGTAAGGTATATAACGTTCGACTATCCACGAATATTACACAAACGCGTATTCGTTTTTCGATACGTGCAGATCGCTTTTTGCGTAGTATGATTCGCATTCTTGTTATGAGGATACTTTTTGTTGCTCAAAAGCGTCTATCTATCCCTGAATTTGAAAATTTATTTTGTTCACCGTGTGAGGGACAATTCTCTACTATTGCTTACCCTCAGGGACTACATCTTGCCAAGGTAGAATATCCTTTTTTGACAGTGCCTGCACAGTCATCTGTCTCAGAGGTTGAATGGATTGATGTTTGCCATGTAAAGCGTGGACATGAAAATGTTTGATGATCATAGAAAACGTGCTATAATAAATATGCAAGCTTACTAGACTATACCTATATAAATCTACTTATGAAGGTCAGAGTTATGAAACAATATTTATGTATTTTTGTTGTTTTATCATTACTTCCTATTTGGGGACAGGGAGACTACTATGAAGGAACAACCGGTTTAAAGGGGAAAGCCTTAAAATCGAAGCTTCACCAAATTATTAGCGGACATAAATCATATTCTTATGGTGAGTTGTGGAATCACCTTGCCTACACTGATGCCGACCCATCCAATGCAAATAATGTTATTTTATTCTATACTGGATGGTCGCGTTCTAAAAATGCTCATGGTGGAGGGGTTTCGCAGTGGAATCGTGAACATACTTGGGCAAAATCAAGAGGACAGTTTGGGACCGCACAACCTGCGGGTACTGATTTACACCACATTCGTCCTACAGATGTTTCTGTAAATAGCAAACGTGGGCATCTTGATTTTGACAATGGTGGTGAAATCTATCAAGACAACGACGGCCTTACTGAATGTCGTTATGATAAAGATTCTTGGGAACCAAGAAAAGCAGTCAAAGGTGATGTTGCACGCATTATTTTTTACATGGCGACTCGTTACGAAGGGCAAGAAGGAAATGTACCTGATTTAAAAGTGACCGATATAATTATGGTTGATACCAAAAAAGGTTTTCATGGTAAGCTCTCTACGTTATTAAAATGGCACAAGGAAGACCCTGTCGATTATTTTGAGCGACGTCGCAATGAGCGAGTGTATGAGCTGCAAAAAAATCGTAATCCATTTATTGATCATCCTGAATTTGTAGATCAGATATGGAACGGTTCTGATCCAGACCCAGATCCGGACCCAGACGCATTAACAGTTACTCAGGCTCTACAAAAAGCCCATGATCAAAAAGTTATTGTAGAAGGTGTTATCTCCGGTGGTTTCAATGGCATATATGGTCTTTCTATTGCTGATAGTAAAAGTACACTAGTTATACAGCTACCTTCACAATATCGTCAACAATTCAATCCCAACTTAAACCCTGCTGCTTCGGGAAAAAGAGTTCGTATTGTGGGTACACGAGATCTTTATGCTAGTGAAGAGGGGATAAAAAAACTTGAGAGTATCGAGTTTATTAAATAAATAACAGAATTCAGTAAGTCGTAAAACAGAAAATTTGTTTTACGGCTTATTCTTTGCCTTAAAACTCTCATACAAATCGTAATATTTTTTTGCCTCTTTCCATTTGTTTTGCGCAGTATATAGCATTGCTATATTGTGGCATGCAACACTTAAACCCTGTACGTCTCCTAACGAGCGTGATATTTCTTCGTATTGTTTATAGTATTCTAGGGCTTTGTCTATTTCCTCTCGTTTGGTATACACATATGCAATGTTATTTAAGCGTGCTGCAAAATTTTGTCGATCTCCACGATCAAAAGCTATCTTTTTTGCCTTCTCATAACATTCGAGTGCGTCATCATACCTATGTTGTTTACTGTAAATAGCCCCAATGTTATTGAAACTCGCAGCAATTTCTTTTTGGTAGTTGTTGTCTAGAGCAATTTGTTTTACCTGCTCAAAGCATTGCAGTGCTTTTTCGTAGTGATTTTGAGAACCATGAACTACACCTGTATTGTTCAATGAGGCCACTGTTTCCTTAATATAGTGATTTTCCTTTGAAATAATTCGCGCTTTTTCAAAATACTCAAGAGCTTTGTTGTATTGTCCCCTATGTTTACAAACAACACCTATGTTTAATAACGCTTCTACGTTCTCAATATTAGGTGATTTGCAAATTTCTAAACAGTGATGGAAACAATATAGGGCTTCATCTAGTTTACCGCTATGTAAAAGCAACCTCCCAAGCATATTTGAAGATTTCTCTGAAGTTAAGTATTTTTTACTCCATTCTTGCAAAGCAATACGTAATTCTTCATTTTTATTCTTTTGCCACTCACGCCTTTGTTGGTTACTGTATTCAACAATATCTGTTTCTTTGATAAAATTGTAAAATAATTTCGGCAGTTTTCCTTGTGTAATAACAGCTTTTTCTCTATATAAATGAGCTAGTCTTTTTACATAAGTATTTTCTTCATCTTTTTGCCAAAAATCCCACATAAATCCTTTGGCGTTATCTACACAACTCTCCATTTGTAGATAATCAAGATTAATTTTTAAATCCGCGCCACTGTATCCCCAAAATAGAAAGTAGTATTTTCCAAGTAAATAGCGAAGAACTTCCCTTTTCGGAGAACATAAACCTTTTGCTTCTTGTTCTATTGTTGCAGTAATGGAGCGAGGTTCACTAATACAGCCATGCAATTTGAATAAGTGAATACCCCGATCGTTTTTATCAAACGTTGCAAATTCTTCCGCAAAACGATACGCTTTAAATGTAATATTTTTTTCTAAAAGCGCTTTTTCAATAAAAATATCAAAATTAGTAGTAACGATATAGCGCAAGCCACTAGCAGCAATGCAGAGATGGTTTACATTTTCTTTACCATTACGCAGAGAGCGAAAACTTTCAAAATAACCATTGCTGTGGTTGGCAATTTCAGACGCGACAACTTCAGGGGTTAGACCTTTTTTGCCAGGATCTGCAAGCATGTCCATGTTTAGTAATACAGGAACAACAATTTGTAGGTGTGGATCTAAAGAAGCAACAGCTTCAAGAGTATAATCTCGCAATTTATGCCAATCTGGTAAACCGGCCGGAGGATCAAGACTAATACCTGCTCCACAAAATAATACTAATTGTTTTTCTTGTAACATTTTGAGTATCTTTTGTTCCATAGTTACTCCACGCATTATAATAATTTAGTTTGGACGTACTTCACTACGTAAAATCTACTATACTGTGAAAACATGAAAAAACACCAGAAAATTTATAGGATGTTTGACTCAAATCGCTAGTTATATCTGAGAAGTTTTAGAATGTTACTAGTCCATAGCCTTTACAAAAGTAGTTAAAATTTTTATAAAATTTTAGCTTGCTAACTGGAATCTACCTTACCTCTATAGAGGCCATTGGATGTAAAGAGCCGATTACTCTTGTAGTATGAATGATTCGTATATTTATTTATAATATCTTCGATAAATTGTTGTGAACCACAGATAGCCACTTGGAACATATGTGTTTGTTTTTGAAGCAATCCTTTTTCTTTTATTTTTAAATTCATTATGTTTTCATATTTTTTTTGCCTTTCCATACTAGATTTACCAAGTAGCATGTATTGGTGATGGTAATCTATTTGGAAAATGCCTTTTCCTTCAGCGTGTTGAGAATAACTAGAGTATTTCCAGTATTTTGGATGTTTTTTAGCAACATTACGAACCATGTTTAATTCTATGTACATTAAACAATTCATATAGTATTCTTCTGATTCTATTACTGTCGATTTATAACGACCACTCCAAAAACTACCCATTTTATTGTATTTTTTATTATATGCTCTAGCAAAATGGCCTTGAGCGTACTGCATAAACAGTGATAAATTTTTATTATGTGGTGTACCTATGATTAAGTGCACATGATTGTTTGTTAAACAAAAAGCATGTATAGAAACATTATATTTTTTTCGGGCTTTACCAAGTATCTTTAGATATAAATCGAAATCTTCATCTTTTTTGAAAAAATATTCACGGTTGTTACATCTAGCAATAATATGATAAACACCGCCGACATAAATAATTCTGGGGGGACGCATCTTTTCTCCTTTTCTCTTGAGTACTTACTAATGGATTTTTAACATTATATATACAACTTTGACAAATTAGCATTTTGTGATGCATGAATTTATGTTGTAACCACAGATAAAATTGGCAAGGTGTCATTCGTTGTATATGAATTAGCAAGGTCAGAGTAGATAAAATTAGCAAGGTGTTAGAGCAAAATAAAAATTAGCAAGGTGTCAGAGCAAAAGTAAAAATTAGCAAGGTGTCAGAGCAAAAGAAGGTGGTCCTTTGTATATAAGGGAAATAGAATAGGCGTCAGAGCAAATGTGTGCCAGAGTAGAGAAGGTGTCAGAACAAATGTGTGCCAGAGTGAGCAGGTGTCAGAGCAAGTGTGTGCCAGAGTAGAACAAGTGTCAGAGCAAATGTGTGCCAGAGTAAAACAGGTGTCAGAGCAAATGTGTGCCAGAGTAAAACAGGTGTCAGAGTAAGTGTGTACCAGAGCACTATGCCAGAGTAAATTTGCGCCAGAGTGTTATAGTGTTACAGTGTTAAAATATGAAGTAAGCGTCACCGTTTTTTATAACGGAACGCTTAACGCCTATTTAAGAAAGTTAATGCACATTATTTCTTCTTCATTACGCAAATAAATACAATTATTGGCAATGGTTGGTACGCTCCAACATCTTGTGTTTGGAAATGCTGCCATTTGCGCTTTTTCTTTGTAGCTTTCAGAGTTTATCTCAGCTAGGGCTAATTTGTTGCCATTTTCACTTAAAATGAGTAAGTGGTTGTTGACCGCAATTAAGGATCCTTTACGAAAACCACGTTGTCGCCATTTTACTTTGCCGTTTTTTAAGTCGATGCATGTTAGAATTGAGTTATGAAAGCCATAAAGGTGCTCTTTAAATAGGATTGAGGAGGAGAAGTGATTTTTGAGTTTTTGGGTTTCCCATATTTTTTCGGTGGTGAATTTTGCTTGTTGCTGTTTTATGGCGAATAGTGCGGAGCCACTGCTGTATCCTGAGGAAATAAAAACTTTATTTTTGTGTACAATGGGGCTTGCGGCGTGGACATTGTAGGATGTTGTCCATGGGTAACGCCATAAAACATTTCCATTGTCGGGGTTGACTCCTACTGCTCCACTTGCACTAAAAAAAACAGCGTGGTCCATATTGTGTATTTTTGCTATTAAGGGCGTACTGTAGGCCGCTTTATCATTAGCACTTTGCCATATTACTTCACCGCTATTCTTGTCGAAGGCAACAAAAGCGTTTTTGGGGCCACCTACATTGTAAAGAACTTTATTTTTGTAAATGATTGGAGATCCTGCAAAGCCGTGGTGAGGTATTGATGTTGTGAACTTTTTAAGTAAGTTTACATGCCATATACTTGTACCGTCTTCTGCATTTAGACACCATAATTCTCCACGGCTGCCTATGGTGTAAATTTTATTTTCGTGAAATGTTGGAGTGGAGCGAGGTCCATCTCCCCAACTACTGGTAAACATTTTGCCAACACGTTTTTTCCATATAATTTTACCTGTGTCACAGGCATAGGCGGTACAATACACATCGCTTTCTATACCGCAAAGCGTATACGCACGAGAATTTGCCACGGAAATTCCTGAATATCCGGCACCGCTTTTGGCGCGCCATAGTACGGGAAGACCACTTTCTGGCCATTTTACGGGGATATTTCTTTTTACTGAAACAATACCATCTCCGTTATTACCACGCCATTGTGGCCAGTCGTCTGCAACTAAGAACGAAATTGCGATTAGAAGGGGAAGTAATACCTTTTGCATGTAACTCTCCTACACGGAATTCTCTGTGGGAATGCCTTGTGAACGGTCAATTTTTCTTTGTATTTTCGCTTCAAATTTTTGTAGTACATCCAAGTATTGCGCCATAATGCTATCGCGGTTTTCTAAATGTTGCTTGATTTCACTGACAACAGCGTTTTCTTTGTTTTTTTGTTCTTTGACAAGAACTTGTTTCTTTAAATCACCTTCTAGGGTGAATTTGCGAGTATTTTTTAAATTGGTATTCATGATACTATTTGGTGAAGGTAAGCTGGTTAACCTCTGTAGTAGAGCACTGATTTCCTGTAGAGTTTTACTACGCACTTGGAGATTTTCCTCATATTGTTTCTCCAGTTGAGAAATAAAATCTTTATGCTCTTGCTCCTGCTCTGTTTTGTTTTGCAACTGCTCTTTTAGTTGGGTATTTTTTTCTTCGCGTTGTTGGATTTGGTCCATGAGTTGTTGCTGTTCTTCATTGCGTTTTTGTTGTTCTTCGTTACGTTTTTGTAGCAGCGAACGTATTTCTTGGTCTTTTTTCTCCACTAAGCTATCTTTTTCTTCTAGCTTTCCTTGCCATGCTTCTTGTTCTTTTTTGGCTTGCTCAATGAGATTTTTTTGTTCTTGTAACTTATTTTCGAGAACCTCTATATTTGCTTTAAGATCTTGTTTTTGCTGATTGGTTTGGCGTAGTTGTTCTTGAAAATTTTTACTATTTGTTTCTAGCTCGTTGAGTTGGCTCTCCAATATATTTTTTGTTTGTTGCGCGGAAGCCGTTTTGCTTTCTATTTTCTTTTGTAAGGTATCTACTTGTTGTTGATGCGATTTTTCTAATTCTTCGTTTTTTTCCAAAGCTAACTGGCACTGTTGCGCTTTTTCCTGTAGCTGTTGGTTTAGCTCTTCTATTTGACTGGTACTTTTTTCTAGTTGTTGCTTTTTTTCATCTTGTGTTTTCGTCAATTCTGTTTCAACGATCGATTTTTGATTTTGTAACTCATCGAGTTGTTTTTCGATATTTGTTAACTGATCCTTGTATTCTTGTTGTTGCTTTTGTGCAATTGTGTAGTATACGACTAAAGCTAGTACAGCTACACCAAATAGAGCCATCCACATTTCTTACTCCCTACTCTACTTACCTTTAAAATTTTTCAATATTTGTTCAAAACTCTTTTGTCCGTTTGTGAAAAGTTCTGCCTTAACCAAACCTATATTTGGAGCATAGTACTCATAACGAACTACTTTGAGATCAACTCTTTCAATCTTGACTTTCAGGCATTTCACATTTTTATATTCTTTTACTGGTACATTGTAACCTACTAGACGTGCTCTAAAAGGCTGAGCTATTTTTCTCTTCCATTTTGATTTGATATTTACTTTTTGCGGAATGATCTCAAAATAAGCGTTGGGTATTACTATTTTCTGTTTGATCATTCCCTTTTCAATAAAAATGGTTATTCGTGCAGCAAACGAGTCCCCTTCGTCTTGCTCTAATCGTGTGTAAGTATTGCCTTTACGTTTTTCAATAGTATGCACCGGTTGTTTAATATTTTGGTCTTTTAAATTTCGCGTTTCATATGCCCATGCATAGCCCACTTTTAAAGGAAAGAAGTTTTGCAGAGCTAGCCACTGATTTATTACGTAGGTGTCTGTTTTTGTAAGCTTATCGCGAATTAATAGACCTTGGGTTTTCTTTTGAATTGCTTTGAGATAAAGAGAAAAATATTTACTGGCTTGCGACTTACTTTTACGTAGTTTCATGTCTCCTAAATCTTTGTAGTACTTGTATTGACTAGGGAACAAACGAATAAATTTTAAAATAATTTTCTCTTTGCTTTTTGACATTTTAATCAATAATTCAAAGGCTTCCTGGTATGCTTTTCTCTGAATTTTATCCATGTTGTCAATTTGCAAATCGCGCAGGTGGCCTTTCAAAGATGACAACAATTTTTCTGAAGTAGAGCGATTTTTTTTGCTGTAGGCAACCGCTAGATATAGTCTTGCTTCCACTGTTCTGTTATCACGAGAAAGATGTAGGGATTTTCCCAATAATTGTTGCCATTGTTTTTCTAAGGCAAATATTTTTTTGTCGCGATTGAAATAATAAATTCGCTCTAGCATAGTTAATGCATTACTTTGAAGACTTTTGGGTGTGGTCGCAAAAATAGGGCTACCTACAATATTTTTTACTATTTCTAGAGCGGTGTCATACTTTTCTGCAGCGTATTTTTGTTGTGCTTTTTGAAATTTTTCCTGTAAATCTTCACGCAATACCGATTCTATTTGATAACGATGCTGTGTTCGTGGAGCCGCGGATAAAAACAGTTCGTACGCCTTGATTCGATCTTTCTTGGGTTGTTTTTTTATCGCTAAAAATCGTTTCTCCTGCGACAGGAGCTCACTGTATTTTTGCTTTGTCTCGTAAGGAACCCCTTGAGACTGGTCAAGTTCTTTTAATAAGCGTTCTACTTTTTTTGTTTTGCTTTGTTGCAATGCTTTCTCAATGTTCGCAATAATGATTTTTGCTTTGGCATTATCTTCATTTTGATTGGTTTTGTTTCCTAGTTTTTGCGAAATTTGACGAACCTTATTGCTGAAGTTTCGCAAAGAAAATTTACTACTTAGTATTGATAGGCCAGGTGAAATGTCTATCTCAATGATGCGTTTTGCTTCTTCATACTTTTTGTTACGCAGACTTTCTTGCAGATTAATGTAGTAAGTAATTAGCTCGTTGAGTTTTTTTCCATTTTTTGTTTCGAGCTTGCGTAGCATTTCTTGGGCAGCAACAGGCTGTAGTTTGTTTAAAGCTCTGACCACTTGGTAGAGAGCAAATTTTTTATTGCGCAAAGTATCCAATTGTTGTTGCAATTGGATAAGTAACTTTGGATTGCTTGAGGGCATTTTTTGTATTTGTGTATATAAGTTTTGCGCCTTGTTCAGATCTTCATTGTGCAGGGCACGTTGGTATTCTATTTGTAGTGAAAGTCGCGCAATTTTATTGGGGAATACAAATTTGTTAACGCCAAAAAAAGCGTTTTTAATTTCATCTAGATAAATATTTGCTTGTTGTTCACTAAAATTGGCAACAGCAACTTGAAATTTTTGCTCTACTTTACGATTTTCTTTGTCAATATGCAGGAACAAAAATGCAGTGGCGGCGATGGTCGCTAAAAACATGAGGCTCGCAACGAACCGCATAACCCGACGTACTTTATTGCGGCGAAGGAGTTTCTTTTCGCGTTGTTCTATGTTGTCAATTGCAGCAATAAATTCTTCGGCATTGGCAAAGCGCGCATTAGGATCTTTTTGCAATGCCCGTAGCATGAGTTCTTCAATTGCCAAAGGTAACTGAGGCTGTAATTTTGAAGGCTGTGGTGGTTTTTTTAGCATGTGAGCCACAAGAACCTCTTTCGTACTTCCATCGAAAGGAACTTTGCCTAACAACATTTCGTAGAAAATGACACCTACAGAATAGAAGTCAGTTCGGAAATCTATGCTTTCTCCACCAGCTTGCTCCGGAGACATGTAGTGAGGTGTACCAATCACACTTTCTTGGGTAACTTTTTGCGAGCCATCATCATCCAAAATTTTGGCAATACCGAAATCGAGAACGAGAGCATGGTCACTACTATTGCGATTTTCAATAATAATATTGTCTGGTTTCAAATCGCGGTGGGCGATATTTTTTTTATGGGGACCTTTCAATGCCGAAAGTACTTGACGTATAATGCTAAGAGAACGCTTTGTACTTAATTTACCATTTTTTGCAATAACATTTGTGAGTGTTTGACCCCGTGAATAGTCCATTGTGTAGTAGTAATGACCTGCGTCTGTATGCCCAAAGTCACGTATCTGGATGACGTTTTCATGAGTAAATTCCATCGCCATTTCGATTTCGCGAACAAATCGATCTTTAAAACTACTATCTGTGGAAAGTTTGGGATCGAGTAGTTTTAAAGCAAAAAAACGTTTACTGGAAGATAGCTCTAAATGTTCTACTTTATATACGATTCCCATACCACCTGAACCAAGAACATCGACAATTCGATAACGGTTATTAACAACATCTCCCGGAGTAAATGCTTGATGTGCTTGTAGGGTATTAGCGCTTTTATCTGCTGCTTGGAAAGTTGATGAATCCAAAGCCGCGTGGATTGCTTCGATAAACTCGTCGGCAGATGCATAGCGCTCATCTATTTTTTTGTTCAAAGCTTTGAGAACTAAAGCATCTATTTCAGGTGGTATACCTTTACGTACATAACTCGGTGGTAAAGGATTTTCCTGCACAATTTTTATAATAACTTCTTGTTGTGTTCCTATGAATGGCGGACGACCTGTCAACATATGGTACAGTGTTGCCCCTAAAGAATAAATATCGGTGGCTATTGTAAGCTCTTGTGCAGTTGCTTGTTCCGGTGACATATACAACAGAGTTCCAATAACTCCCTGAGTAAGTTTTTCGGTATACTCTGTGGTTAAACTTTTTGCGATACCAAAGTCAAGAACATAAGTAAATGGTTCATCATTGCGCATTTCCAACATGAGATTTTCAGGTTTTAAATCGCGATGAATGATATTTTTTTTATGCGCCTCATTTAAAGCTTCTAGAGTTTGCATCGTCACTTTTAACGCGACTTCAATATCAAGGGCACCATGCTTTTCTATCAGGCTTTTGATAACATCGCCACTGCAATAGTCCATGGTAAAGTATGGTTGATTATCGGGTGTTACGCCAAAATCGCGAATAGGAATGACATGAGGATGCGAAAATTCCATCATTACCGCTACTTCGCGTTTGAAACGTTTGGAAAACTCTTGTTGTTTACCTGCGTAGCCACCTAAAACCTTCAGAGCAAAATGTTTGTCTCCGGCCAGTAGTTGATGCTCCACTTTGTATACATATGCCATACCACCACGGCCTAAGAACTCAACAATCTTATAGCGATTGTCAAGAACATCTCCGATGCCAAAAGGACTTGTTGTTGGCATCGGAATTTGTACGCGATTTATCTCATCTGAGGTAAATGGCATATCTTGCGTTGGTAAGTTTTGTGAAGAACTCGCTTGTAGCGAATAATCCATATCTTTGGTTTGCCCGAGATCTGATTGTGCCTTTGGAATAAATTTTGAGGCTAAATCTTGTGTGGGAGCGGCCTGGGCTGATATTTCGCCACTGCTTTGTTCAATGTCATTTGTGGATTTTGTCGCGGCTAGAAAAGTATCTTCTCCAACGGATTCTGCCACAAATGTGGACGAAATTGTACCATCGGCATACATTGCCTCTTCCACCGTCACATCTAGTTCGTCGACTTCCTGGGCAGCAAGAATTGCGCTATCCTCCGCTCTGTCTTCAAACAACGCAACAACATCAGGATCTGCAACTGTTGCTTCCATTGCCGAATCTAGTATCCCTGGGGCAGTTTCGGTATTTCCGACTTCTTCTGTGTTTAGAATGGCCTCTTTGCCCACGGTGGGAATTTCTGGAACAGAGTCTTCCTCTTCGATATCTGTAGAACAGATAATCGTATCGGCGATAGGGTCATCCTCTTCTTCTTCATACTCGTTTTTTTCAGATAATTTGACGTTTTCAGGCTCTTCGAGAATGGGGGGGCCTTCAAACTTTTTTACGGTAACTTGAAAATCACTAGGTAATGCAAGATATTGTGAATTCATTAATTCTGGTTGTTGGATGTTGGAATCTTCGGAATCTGATTTGTCTGACGAAGATATGATATCAGAGTAGTCTTCATCTGATCTATCGGATGAAGATATAATATCAGAGTAGTCGTCGTCCGATTCGTTCGGTGTAACTAACTCGCTATCGACGGGTACGGCGTCCATGTCTAAATTGCTAATAATTGAGTCAT
This sequence comes from Candidatus Uabimicrobium amorphum, assembly GCF_009002475.1. Taxonomy (GTDB): domain Bacteria; phylum Planctomycetota; class Uabimicrobiia; order Uabimicrobiales; family Uabimicrobiaceae; genus Uabimicrobium; species Uabimicrobium amorphum. The sequence continues at coordinate 3,148,298 of NZ_AP019860.1, read as the reverse complement.
CTTCAGCATCAAATTCATTCGAGGGAATTGCTTCGATGGAGTCGCCATATAACTGGATGTCTTGGTTCTTGTTTTTTTTCTTTTTATTCTCTGAGGAGCGTTCCATTGATTCCTCCTAACAATATCAAATTTATTATAGTGATCTCAAATACCGCAAACAACAAACTATTCTTCTGTCAAATCAATTAGAGGAGTCCCGTCATAATCGCATGTTTTTTGTTTCCCGTCCTTGTAAATGCGGCCGCATACAGGGCAGGTGAGTATTTTTGTAGATGTACCGGTATTTTTTAGCAACGGATCGTTCAGGTACTTAGCATTTTCGGCTTCGGCTTTGGCTTTTTCCGCTTCGGCTTTGGCTTTTTCCGCCTCAGCATCGGCAATTGCTTTTCGTGCTTCGGCATCGGCTAAGGCTTTTTGCGCTTCTAGTTTTGCCTGCGCTTTGGCTTTTTCTACCTCAGCTTTTATTCTTTCCAGCTCTATTTGAGCTTGCTCCGCCGTTATTTTTTGTTGTTCTACAAGTTGTTGTTGTTTGCGAATTTGAATTTGTTCGTCAAGGTATTGTTTTACTTCTGGAGATTTACCACCTGCGGCAAGATATTCTTTGTAATGCTTTATGGCTTTATTAGGAACATCTAGTTGTCTCCAGGTATCTCCTATACTTTTAAGGACGTCTGTGTCTGTTGGATCTTGGCCAAGTACTTGTTTGTACTCTTTTATTGTGAGGGAGTTTGGGCCCATTTTTTTTTCGCGTAACAGCGCGTTTAAATAAATGATGCGTCTGCTATCGGGGGAAACTTTTTTGGCTTTATCTATGTAAGTTTGAGCATCCTCGTGCAAGCCTAAGTTGATTTTTGCAATGGCTTTTCCTAGATAGATTTCAAATTTTTGCTCTGTCGATGGTTCCAGTTTTAACGCTTTATTGTACTCTCCCTGGGCCTTTAAATTTTCTTCGAGCTGTACAAGAGCTTTTCCTCTTAATATAAATGGTTGAGGAATGCTATTATCTAAAGCAAGAGCTTTGTCTATACTTTCCAATGCCCCATGTGTCTGACTTCTGTATACTTTATACTCTGCTAATTTTAAATGTGCGTCTAAAAATTTTGGGCTATCGGCAACCGCCTCTTCCAACAAAATAATCGGATCGTTGTAGTTGCCATCATTCCATTCGTTAATTGCTTGGTCGTAATTTGCTTGTGCTTTTTTTGATACACTTGAGCATCCAATGATACACAAAGCAGCAAAGATTAACAACTTGTACATTTTTTTCCCTCTAATCTGTAGATAGTGATAAGATACCTTCTAGTGTTTCTGCCATTTCGCCTTGCTTTGCTTTTTTGACTACATTCACTTTCAAAATAGCATCACTTAGAGATGCTTGTTCTTTTCCTGCCGGTATTTTAAAAAATACAAATCCAAAAACTTTTTCCCCTTTTACAATATTAAAATCGCGTAATGATTTTGCATTGTAATCTTTTTCTAATTCATAGTTGGCACTAGAAACAGAGGAACCAATTATGAAGGCGGGGAAAATCAGCAGTGGTATTCCGAGCAAAGCACGTCCATAAGAATTTTGAGTGTCTTCTATTACACTTTTTGCGCCGACTAATGTTGCTTGAGAGCCGTCTTCGTAAAAAAATGTAATGTTATCTTGGCGTACGGTAAACTCGTAATCCGAATCGTTTGCAAAACTCAAATATATAGGTAGGTAACCATAATCTCGTAGGTCGCGATCGAAATATTTTTGTGATTTTTCTACCGATGAATAATCTTCTGCCGCAACAACTAAACCTTTTAAGTCTTTCTTTTTTACGTGTTGGTGAGCTGGGCGTGAAATATCTTTTTCGTAAGCGCGGTAAGACGCGCAACCTACAAAAATACAACTTAAACTAACAAGACACAACAGTCTTAACATGTGATTATCCTTGAAAAATATATTGAAAAATGTATTCATAATCAATAAAAATTTAGTAGGTATTCTTGGTTATACTAACTCTTTTTTTATCTATGTCCCTTATAAACACTTGCTCTGTTACTTTTTGGAGCCATAACTTAGCTGTGTGAGTTTTTTCTGTGTTTTCTGAATTTACAAGACCCAAAACAATATTAAATTGGTGACACACCCTATTGAGCGCTGGTATTATACCACTAGAATTATAACATATTTACAGCTAAATTTAAAATTTTGTTTATCAAAGGAGAAAACATGACTTTAGGAACGGGCGACTGGATTGTTATAGCTGTATATGTCGGAATTGTTGCCATGATAACTATTTGGCATACCAGGAAAACAACAACCACAAATGAGTTCTTGTTGGCTGGAAGACGTTTAACACTACCGGTCTTTGTCGCAACTTTGGTCTCAACTTGGTATGGTGGCATATTTGGCATCAGTGAGTTTACGGAATATTATGGTTTAGGTGCATGGCTAGTGCAAGGAATATTTTGGTATATTATTTATGCGGTTTTTGCGTTATTTTTAGCTGAAAAAATTCGTAATATGCCCTTTTACACAATACCGGATATACTCGAAAACAACTACGGGAAAAAGGTGGCTTTTGTCGGAGGTATTTTTACCTATATCATGGTAAATCCCGCTCCTTATTTATTGTCCCTTGGTATTCTCATTGCTTACTTTTCTCCTTTATCTCTATTACATTCCATTATTATATCTACCTCTTTGTGTATAATCTATACTTATTTGGCAGGTTTTCGTGGGGTTGTATATACCGATTTTTTTCAATTTATATGGATGTTTTTGGCGTTTATTGTTCTTTTCTACTTGGCATGCGACACTTGGGGAGGAGTGGAGTTTTTACAAAATAACTTGCCAAAAGAAAAATTACAAATTACAGGAGGAATGAGTACCTCGGTAATTTTAGTATGGGCAGGTCTTGCATGTTGGGTGTTTGTCGACCCCAATTTTTACCAAAGGTGTTCTGCGGCAAAGACACCACAAACAGCAAGGCGTGGGATTCTCATTTGTATTGGTTTTTGGTTAGTTTTTGACATTGTGGCAATTGGTTCGGCCATGTACGGTTTTGCAGCACTAAATGCTAAAGAGTTGTCGGTATCTCCGCAAGACCACAAATATATGTATTTGATCATGGCGGAACATTTGATGTCTTCGCCAATGAAAGGTCTATTTGTCGCCGGAATCGTTTCTACAATTATGTCAACAACAGATTCCTTCTTGTTTGTGGCAGCGGTGAACATTTCTCGTGATTACTATTGGCGTTTTTTGAATCGTGAAGCGAACGACAAACAAATCATCACCGCAACGCGTGTCGCCATTATTGCAACAGCACTACTGTCGGCGTTACTGGCAATAGCTCTTCCCAAAGTGACGCAACTATGGTATGCTCTAGGTAATATAGGACTTAGTGGTCTTCTTGTTTCTATGCTGCGTACTTTTTTTGGTACAAAGCGCAGTGCGGATGCAGCTTTGATGTCTATGTGGGGTGGGTTCATCAGTGCGTGCGTGTGGTTGGCGATCGGTCTTTTTAACATGCAGGGGGGATTTCCCGTTTACCCTATGGGCATAGAACCTTTGTATCCAGGTATAATTACAAGTTTAATTGCATATGAATTGTTTGGAACGGCACAACATGAAAAAGAAAAGTAATTTACAAAGAAAATTGCGCAAAATGAAAAGAAGAGCCTCTCGCAAATGGAAATCCACAAATATAAAGTGGAAAAAGACATGGCGAAGGACAAAGAAAAAGATTTTGGCGAAGAGAAATCGACCTAAGTTAATCGCGGCATGTGCAACGGTTGTATTTTTAGGTGCATTGTGGTGGTATAGCCAGACAAAACCTTCATATGCGCCATATACAACATATTCGAATTCGAATTTAAATTCAACAACGCGAAAACAAACACCGCGTAGCTCTACCCAAAAAACAGGCATGAAAAAGCGCCATGATTCTGTTTATTACAATAACTCTGCCCCAAAAGCAAAGAATTCAACGACGCAAAATTACTCATCGGCGTATGGTAATTGAGTAATACAGGAGGTTTGTGAGTGGTCGCATTGATTCTCACGGATAATACCGTGAGAATCAACATGCAAGTTACTTATAACGAAAATCCAATTCACCGTCCTTTAGACCAATGGTGATTTTTTGATCTTTGGCGAGTTTGTCAAATAATATTTTTTCTGACAATACCTGGGCTATGTCTTTTTGAATTAGCTTTTCGATAGGACGAGCACCATAGGCTGGTTCATAGCCTTTCTTCGCGAGATGTGTTCTCGCGGCTTTTGTTAGAGAAACAGACAGCTCTTTTTCTTTCAAACGATCATTGAGCGCTTTAATGGCCTTGTCTACGATTTTTTCAACAAGTTCAATCGTGAGCGACTTGAAGCGAATGATGTTTGTCAAGCGGTTGCGAAACTCAGGAGAGAACAGTTTTTCTATTGCTCCCATACTTAGCTCTGCTGTTTCTATTTCCTGATTAAAACCAATTACCCCGCTACTCATTTCCTTGGCACCTGCGTTGGTGGTCATAATGAGAATTACATTGCGGAAATCGGACTTGCGACCATTGTTATCTGTTAAGGTGGCATGATCCATCACTTGTAGTAGTATATTAAACAAATCTATGTGTGCTTTTTCTATTTCGTCTAAAAGTACTACGCTATGTGGGTGACGGTGCACTGCGTCTGTGAGTAGACCACCTTGGTCAAATCCTACGTAGCCTGGAGGAGCGCCAATTAATCGCGACACGGTGTGTTTTTCCATGTACTCACTCATGTCAAACCGAACGAGTTCTATTCCCATAATGCTAGAAAGCTGGCGTGCTATTTCTGTTTTTCCAACACCTGTTGGGCCAGTAAACAAGAAGCTACCTATTGGTTTGTTTGGCTCGGTAAGACCGGACCGCGAAAGTTTAATTGCCGTAGTGAGTTCTTCGATAGCATTGTCTTGACCAAAAACAACTTTCTTAAGCTCTTTGTCGAGGTCTTTGAGTTTTTTCTGATCGTCTACCTGTACTGTATTTGGTGGAATTTTTGCCATTTTGGCGACCATATTTTCCACATCTAACTTTATGATGGTGTTTTCATCGCTATCTAATAGTTTTTTTTGTGCACCAACCTCATCGATAACATCAATGGCTTTATCGGGGAGAAAACGATCGTTGATATATTTTGCGGAAAGTTCTGCTGCTGTGCGAAGAGCTTCATCCTTATACACAACTTCGTGGTATTCTTCGTAGCTCGACTTTAAGCCTTTTAGAATTAAGTAGCACTCTTCGATACTTGGTTCGGGAACCTCTACTTTTTGAAATCTGCGTGTCAAGGCGCGGTCTTTTTCAAAATATGATTTGTATTCTTGGTAGGTAGTTGAACCAATACAGGTCAGCTCTGAGTTCGCAAGCGAAGGCTTTAAAATATTCGAAGCGTCAAGACTTCCTCCTGAAGTTGCTCCCGCACCAATGATGGTATGAATTTCATCAATAAATAATACGGCATGCTCTTGTTTTTTGAGTACGGTCAAAATCGCTTTGAGTCGTTCTTCAAATTGTCCGCGAAATTTTGTACCAGCGATAATGCCACCCATATCCAATGAGTAGATTTTCTTCTCAAGAAGACTTTTGGGAACTTCCTTCTTGACAATTTTGAGCGCAAGGCCCTCGACGATCGCGGTTTTTCCCACGCCGGTGTCACCTACTAATATAGGATTGTTCTTGCGTCTTCTTGCAAGTATATGCACAATGCGTTCGATTTCGTGTTTGCGTCCAATGAGAGGATCTAATTTGCCATCTTTTGCTTTTTGATTTAGGTCAACGCAGTAGCGTTCGAAGACTTTCTTCATATCGATGTCTTCATCTTCGGAGCCCTCTGGTAATGCTGGCTGCAGATCATCTTCTACATCTACTTTGGAAATACCATGAGAGATGTATCTCGTAACATCTAGACGTTTTATGTTTTGTTTACCCAAAAAATAAACAGCATGGGATTTTTCCGGCTTAAAATGAAAAAAAGCGACCAAAAGATTGCCACTATTTATTTCTGCTTTACGCGAGGATTCTACACTGTACGCTGCAATTTGCAAAACTTTTTGTACAGTTACCGTGTAGTTAGGATCAGGTTCTTCTTTTTTGGAAACTTTGAGGGTAAAGGTTTCCAAAAAACCTTCTAAATCTTTGCGTAGTTTTTTGATGTCGGCACCACAGCTTTTTAGCAACTTTGAGCCATAGGGCTCAAAAGTAATTGCATATAGCAAGTGTTCTAAGGTAATTGCTTGATGACGGCGATCAAAAGCTTCCTTGTACGCTCGTTGTAATGTTTCTTCGAGTTCTTTACTTATCATTAAATTTCCCTATTTACCAAATACCTAGCTCCATTTTTATCTCATCACTTGCCATTGTTTTTGGGTCCCATGCAGGCTCCCATACAATGTCTACTTTGGAATTTTGTATTCCTTCTGCAGCAGAAACGATATCTTCCACTTCCTTTACAATAACAGGACCAAATGGGCACATTGGGCTAGTTAGAGTCATGCAAACTCTCGCTTCACTATTGTCTTCATTGCAGTGAACTCCGTAGACTAAACCTAAATCCACAATACTTTTGTATATTTCAGGGTCTTGAACTACGCGAAGTGCTTCAAATATTTCTTGTTCTTTTTCTGTTCGTGTTTCAGGCTTTTGAAAGTTTTTATGTTCAACCATCTCCATACCTTTCTATAGTTTGCTCATAATATTGTTCAGTAATTTTTGGTCTTGTTTGAGATATTGTTGGAATTCGTTCCACATAATTTTCCACTCATAGCGATTGATTTGCGGTGGAAATAAATCAAAGCTTGTTACCCACGTATTTAGAGTTTGTGATTGCGTGTTTACATATTCGCCTAGAGCAATTAATTGTTGCTCTGTTTTGGGAAAAACAGGTATAAAATATTTCACTTGCAGCTCTTTGTTTATTTTATCTTGTTTTTCTTGCCATTTTTGATGCCATTCTGGATATATTTGTCGAATTTCTTGGGGTTTTCGTTTTAGCATTCTTTCGAGACTTTGGTTTTGCTTAAATATTTTTTTTGCCAATTGTTGTATGCGTTGTTTTTCTGTACCCAGTGAGCGTGCAATATCATTTTTTGGTTGATTGGATTTGGAGTGCAAGTAAGAAATCCACCACTCCTTGGCTTTCTTCAGTTGATAAAACCTACGAATGCCATTGGTTTGCTCGCTAGGAATAATCGATACTTTGATATAGTATAGCCCCGCACAAAGAGTTTTGTCCAGTGGCCCGACAATAATATTGCATTTTCCATCTTTCGTTTTCCCGTACTCTTGTTTGTAGGGCTTATTTTTGAAGGCGTCATATAATTGTACTTTGATGTTGAGCTTGTAAGCCCCAGGAGGCTTTTCCATATCGAATAGTAACGAGACAATAACACCATAAGAGGAGTTGCGTCGTAGGAACTCAATGCGATTTTTTTTCAGCGATATCGGAGTTGAAGCGCGCTTGTTTTTGTTGGGATCTTTGATTTTATTTAGTTGATCCTTTTTCAATACGATACCTTTGATATTGACATTGTCTTTTTTAGGTTTGGTCGTATTTACTTTTGTGTTGGTATTCGTATTTGTATTCGTGTTTGTATTGTTTTTCGCCACTTGGTTCTGGTTTTTTTGGCTATTATTTTGATTACTTTGATTATTTTGTTTTGTAATTTTTGAGCTGGATCTTTCAATGGCGACACCGTAGTAAAAGTTGAAAAAATTGTAAAACGAAAACCCAAAAAGTAAGACAACTCCTACCACAAGGCCTACCGAATACTGTGTGCTTTTTTGCGCTGTTGATTTTATAGGCTCATTCGATAGTTGCATTTCTTGATCAGATACGGATTTACGCAAAGATTGTTTTATTTTGGCAACGACAGGCTCAACAATGTCTGCAGGAGCTATTTTCATTTGTGTTAGTAAACTATCTACGGATTTTGAGATAAACATATGCTGCAAAATACGTTGTACACGAAGCACTTTTTGAACTTGTTCTCTCGTTACCATGTTGTGGTTAATGAGTTCGTTGCTGATTTTTAAGTCCATATTTTTTGAAAGTATGGGTAGTTTCGCTTCGGCATCTTCGAGAACACCGTTGATCAATTCATCGTATTGTTCTTGGTTGAGGTGGTTTTCTGCGTGTAAAATGTCTACGACTTTAGCACCGTAGTGAGAAGATGAATTGTCACCCTGTAGGATGGCAGCATCGATCACCATTTCTTCCGTCAAATATTCCTTCTTTAAAGCTGCCCGCACCATAAGGGAGTATTTGGATATTTTTGCTTGAATGGTTTGTATAGAATCTTCTTCTAAGTGTCCCTCCACAGCAAGAACCGTTAAATCCTCTTTCTTTTGCTGCGCTTTGAGTACTCTTTGACGTATTCTTTCCGCCGCTGATGACCGCGTGATCGTCTTATCTAGCGATTGCATATTTGAATCAGGCGCGCTTGCACTGCCCTTGAGAGGACCAGTGCGCGAAATGGTTTTGTCCAATGATTGCATGTCCGCGTTTGCCGTATTGCTTCCTTTTAAAGAGCCTGTGCGTGAAATAGTCTTATTCAAGTCCTGTAATTGGCCGGAACGCGAAGCGGTTTTGTGTACGCGTTTGTTACGTCGTGGGCTTAGATTGTCTAGTGACATTGTTTTGTTTAGATAACCCATTTGATCGTTACTGGAATTGGATGATAAAGAGATATTCATAAGAGGAGGTGCTTCCTCTATTTTTTCATCCACATCTTCGCTGTATACGGTGTTTACAAAAGTTTTTGCTTGTTTTTCTGGTACATTGTAAATGTTTTTCAGTATTTCAAAAAATATTTTGCCCTCGGAAACAACGTTTGTAAACGCAACAATCTTCAACAGCGAAAAAGGAAACTTTTTTTGCGCGAGTTGTTTACGATTATTTATTGCTTTATTCCACTCGTTAGGCAAGGCGTATTTTTGGATATTTTCGACAACAACAACTTCTTTTTCCAAGCGAAAACCCAAAGAATGCATCACGAATGAAGTTTCGAGAAATTCGGTCAATGTTTTTTGTGCCGTTAGAAATTGTTTTTTTGTCGCGGCATTAATATTGTGACTTGAAATAAAATTGCCACCCAACCACAGTTCAATTTTATCGCTCTCAATACGTGCTTGCGAAATTAATATGGCATGTAATAAGTAAGGCTCTATTTTATATTTCTTTACTAGGACATGGATGAGCGGTAAAGACATTTGCTGTGCGACTTTTTTTTGTAAATTTTGTGCTTTCTCTATGGTTTCAAAGGGAATCGTTTTTCCGCACAACTTTTGAAGAGTACTATTTAGAGGCATAAGTTGTTTGTTTTTTACCGTTTGCAGTAGGTTAGATATATTGATATCCCATTTGTCTAAATTATTACGACGGATTTTTAGCTCTACCAGTGAACGCAACTCACTATTCTTCAATACGTTTGTATAGCTTTTGGGAAATACCACACCGTTTGCAAGCAAACTTTTATGTAGTTCTGTGTCCTCGGCTTTGTGACTTGTGAAAATATTTTCGCAATTTTCACCTAGTTCAAGGGTGCAAGGGTCTATTAGTTTTGAAATCTCAGGGGTTTCTAGAATATGGATTAATATTTCTAGATAGTTTTGCCGGCTGAAAAAATGTTTTGGAAATTTGTGAATGATGATTTCGTGCAATGAAAGTTCCATTCCTAAATCATTGCAAAACTTTTGAATTCCAAAGCATTCTTGAAGGCCTGCGTCATCTACAAAACCTTCCGTTATCAAGCGTTGCTTTATTTTTTGTTCTATCCCAACCATTCTTGCACCTCAAATTACTCTTGTGTTATAATCCGTAAATTGTTAAATAAGCCTATTGTTTTTAATAATACTACATTTACAGGGCGACCACAACGAAAATTTATGTCATGTACAGGGTTTGATTTTTAAGTTTTCCGTTTTTTATTTAGGGCGTGTTGAGTAATAACCAACAAAATAAATTTTGCATGATGATATACCTAATCACAAAGGAAAAATTATGCGGTATACAGTTTTAATATTTATCATGATGTTTGTAATTGTTAGCGAGTTTTTTGCCAAACCACGAGTGATTGTCCTTGGCTTCGATGGTGCAGACCCTCAGCTCATTGAAAAGTGGATAGAACATTTGCCCAACATTCAAAAATTACAGCAGCAGGGCACCTTAACTTCTTTGACCACTACAAATCCATCGCATTCACCTGTTGCTTGGGCGACTTTTGCAACCGGAAATAACCCAGGAAAACATCGCATTTTTGGTTTTTTAAAAAGAAGTATTGGTGAATATAAGCCACAGTATGCTGTGGCCAAAGCAGAAGATACGCTTTTTTTAACGTTATGGCAAAAAATTATGTTAGGGGCCGTTCTCGTCGTTGTTGTTTACATCATTCTTTTTATTTTTTTGCGTCGCAAAAAATGGGGGAAACTCATTTCGTTGGTAATAGCTACTTCACTGGGTTTACTGTGCTTTTACATTAGCGGTTATCTTATCCCGCAAAAAATACCCCGTGCTGTTCCCTTAAAACAAGGAACTTCCTTTTGGACGCGAACGGGAGAAAATAATATTAAAACCGATGTGATTATGGCTCCAATTGCTTTTCCTGCTGAAAAAGTGGCTTGTGGGCATCTTTTATGCGGTTTTGGCGTACCTGATGCGTTAGGCACCAACGGCACTTGGGTGGTGTATAGTAGTGAAAGTCGCAAAGTTCACAGCACTGAGACGGGGGGATGGTATCGACCTCTTGTATGGAAAAACAACGTATACAATGGCGTTCTCAACGGACCAAAGAATTTGCTTGCCCATGAAGAGTATCGCGAACTACGAAAAAAAGAACAAGACCTTCGCGCAAAAAAGAACAAAGATATAAATCTTCTCTCCCAAGTCCGCAATCGCATTTCGCAAGTGCGGCAGAAATTACATTTGAAATTACCCATGAAGGCAAGAAAAATTTCTAACAATGAGGTGGAGATTGTCATTCAAAACAACAAGCAAGTTGTTAAGAAAGGACAGTGGAGTGAGTGGTTCTTTCTACGTTTTGATATGACGCTAGCTATTTCGCTTCATGGTGCCATTCGCATATATGTTTCTTCGTTAGAAGAAGAGGTCAATTTATACGTGACACCTATACAGTTTTCACCAAGAAATTTACCGCCAAATGTAAAACTTTCTCATCCGCGAAGTTTTGCAAGTGAGGTAGAAAAGCGTGTGGGGATGTACCCTACTTTGGGTTGGGCGTCGGCAACAAATGCTTTGAAAGACGAAGCGATATCTGAAAGAGCTTTTCAGCAAGATTTGCAAAACATTTTACACAGTCGCGAGAAAATTTTCCAACATACCCTAAAGCAAAAGCAAGATTTGCTGGTGGCTGTCTTTTATTTTACAGACCGCGCTAGTCATATGTATTGGCGTTTTATCGATGAAAAACATCCCCTACACGAACCAAATCTCGAACACAAACTCTTGGATGTTTATAAAGAGATGGATCGCATCATTGGAATTGCGCACAACAAACTCAACAAAAATGACATTCTACTTGTTGTCTCTGATCATGGATTTAAATCATTTCGTTGGCAAGTAAACGTAAACACATGGTTACAAAAAAATGGTTACTTGTTTTTAAAAGATGACAAAGAGCGTAGTAATATGCAGGTGAGAGACTTATTTGAGCGCTCGCGTCTGTTGCAAGATATCGACTGGAAACGCACAACAGCTTATGCCATAGGCTTGGGGAAAATATTTATTAATTTGCAAAATCGTGAACCACAAGGTGTTGTGAACCAGGATGATTATTATAAATTGCGTGAGGAAATAGGACGGAAGTTGAAGAGCTTTACGTTCCGCGGTGAAAAAGTAGTGAATGAAGTTTTTATGCAAGAAAAAGTGTTTATCGGCCCGTACTCGCACGAAGCAGCAGACATTGTTATTGGTTTTGCCGATGGATACCGCGTTTCGTGGCAAACATCGCTTGGTGGTGTGCCGAATACGATTGTTGAACCAAATAAATCGAAATGGAGCGGTGACCATTGTAGTGTTGACCCTCGTTTAGTTCCTGGAGTTTTTATGTGTAATCATAAAGTGTCCAGACAAAATATTCACTTACAAGACTTAGCACCCACCATTCTCGGTATTTTTTCCGTAAAAGGACAAAGCATGGATGGGAAAAAATTCCAAATCTTAAATGAAAAGTGAGCAACATGAATCATAGGCAAATATATTTTATAGGAGGTGCTCCTACCTTAGGAAAATCAACGCTTGCACAAATGTTGTCGCAGTATTTGGGGATTCCATGGATTTCAACAGACCAGATACGCGATATTATACGTCGCGCGACAAAATACGAGGAGTTACCAAAACTTTTCCCCCCGAAAGATTACGATTTAGAGCGTTTTTTTTCGGAGTTTTCCCCGCAACAAATAGTACAAATGGAAATAGAACAAGGTGAGTGTGCTTGGCCGGGAATAGTAGATTTTATTGAGAATGACTATACCTGGACAGATGGTTTTGTTGTCGAAGGGGTTAATGTTTTACCACATCTTGTTCATCGTAGTTTCTCGGAAAGGACAAATGTCAAAACGGTATTTGTGAAAAAAAGCTGTTCCGAAAGTATACGTAAAGTTATTTTTGAACGCGGTATTTGCGACACGCAATCGCAAAAAATTAAAGAAAAAGAATTAGAGTGGGTGCTACTTTTCGATCAGAAAATTCAACAGTTGGCGGTGGAGTATGGCTTTTGTTTGCTAGAAATGAACAAAAACGCCAGTGATTTCAGTGACTTATTGCGTTTGTTTGGCTTTGAATCACTGAATCGTTTTTGAGTAAAGAACGGGTAATTTCCTCAAACGATCATTTAAAATTCGGTGAGAAATGCGTGAATTGTACATTGCGGCGGCGTACTGTTGATCAATGTGCGCAGGCTATCGTGTGTAATGTTGGTATTGTTGAGGTTTAGCAACTCAAGGTAGGGAAGTTGTGCTAAATATTCCACTTGCGCGTCACCGACCTTCGTGTATGCCAAGTTTAAATGTCGCAGTTGTTGTAAGTCGACTATGGGTTGTAAATTATCTATATTGACTTTTTGTAAATTTAGATTGCGTAAATTTGTAAGAGATACTAGATGTTCCCAGGCGAAGTTACTAATATTTGTTTCTTGTAAATCGAGTGTATGTAGATGGGAAAGTGGCAACAAGTATTTGAGGCCTGCATCGTTAATTCGCGTTTGTGCCAAGGATAAATGTTGCAAAGTGTCCATTTTGGCAACGGTACGTAATCCACTATTGGTAATGGTTGTGTAGGTTAGATTTAAATTCTCCAGCCGTGCGAGAGGCAAAAGGTGTTGTAGACCCAAGTCTCCTACGGAAGAGAAAGATAAATCTAGATGACGTAGTGAGTGCAGGGAACTAATATGTTGTAGACGGCGATTGTCGAAGGAAGCATTACTCAAAACCAGATGATGTACGTTGGCGAGTTGCCCAATGTTTTGCAATTCACGATCCGTAGCAAATGCTTCACTGAGGTCTAGTATGGCAATATAACCACCGTTGAATTCCACATCGTACATGCGACTTTTAAGGCGAAGAGCATTGAAATTGCAATTGGTAAATTGACAATTGTATACGTTCATAAAGACCGTGTGGTCGTTGCGAAATGTACAGTTTTCAAAACAACAATTTTCTAAATTAGTGACATGTTGTTGTAAATAAAAAGCACAGCCTTGGTATGAATGGTTGTTTTCAATATATTCTAAGTTTTGTTTTTTGTATAGCATGGTTGTTCACTGATCGTTTATAGCTCATTTTTTATGCGAGTGAAAATATAATGGGCGAGTTTAGTTGCTCCTTGCGCGGAGTAATGAACTCCTGTGTGGTAAAATAGATCCATTTTGTTTCCGCGATATTCATCGACAAATAATTGCGCATTTATAACCGTGCACCCTAACTTTTTGGCAGCTTTTAGCCCCTGAGTCGAGTACAAAGTAAGACGCTTGCGTTCTTTTTTTCCGCATGCTTGGGACACAAAAATAACTTTGCCATTATATTGATTGACAAGGCGAATAAAATTTTGGAGAACTTGAAGGTAGTTCTCCAATACATGCGGAAGTGGATTTTCTAAAATTTTTGTTGATACCTTTTTTGGGGAGGGCTTCTTGAAGAGCTTCTTGATTCGATAATCTAAAAGTCTTACGATAACTAAATTTCTCTTAGCCCAACGATTCTGATCGAGATTTTTTGAAAAAAGGCCGTACTTTTTTGAGTGGACATGAGATGATAGATCTATTCCCGCAGCAGCGAGTGTTGTGGCATTTGTTTCCTCGTTTATTCCCGAGTATATAATCACAAAATCGGGCTGTAGTTGCGGAATCTCTTTTTGGGCCCTTGCAAAAGCATGCCCTAATGACCAAGATATGGCCCCGGCGTTTAGAACTTGGTTTTGTCGATGGTGCTTTTCGCGCAGTATTTTTTGCAGTTGTTGTGGCCATGTTTTTTCATCGGATAGGTTGTAGCAAAATGTTGTTGAACCCCCATAGGCAATAAACCTAAGAGCATTTTTCGGTTTGGGCTTTATCACGTCTTCACGATTGCGAAATCCATGATCGTTGGTTTGGGTTAGAGTGTTGTAACCGTTTTCTTGGTGTTGTGCACCTAGTGTTTCATCATAACGCCACAAACCGTAATTCTTCCCAGGTACAGAATACATGGCATACATATAAAACCTAAGGGCTAACTCGGTAAAAACTAGTAAGAATAGTGGGGACATGACGAGTATTATTTTGAACCATTTTTTGCGTTTGTTATTCATTGTTTTGCCCTTTTTACAATTGTCGGATACCGTGAATTGTAATCGTAGTATTCAAATTTTGGTTACGGTCACGGTCACGGTCACGGTGACGATTACGGCTACGATTACGGCTACGATTACGGCTACGGTTACGGCTACGGCTACGGTTACGATTATTTCACAGGAGAGATCTCGACAGGGACACCATTGAGAGCGGCATTACCACTTACTGTATCAATGTACAACTCGTCTGTTAGGTCGTTAATACTCACCCCCGCGTGTTGTTGCGCTGTTTCCAATTGTACACCTTTGCGACCGTGCCCCCATCCATGAGGTATGCTAACAACTCCAGGCATGACCTTGTCGTGGATTTCGACCTCTATTTTTATTTCACCTACGCGCGAGGTTACCACAACAAAATCTCCGTTTTGAATATTTAAATCATGTGCGTCGCAACTATTGATCCACATTGTGCAACGGTTCGGTCCTTTTACTAGGCGTTTACTATTGTGCATCCATGAGTTATTACTGCGTAAATTACGACGGCCAATTAGCATAAATTTACTGCTAGTGTGATCGTGTATTTTGCTCGCAATGCGCTTTTCATCCTCGACGAAAAGTTGTGGTGCGACATCTACTTTTTTATCTTTGGTCATTAATCTTTGTGGTAAACACGCTTCTAGCGCGCCCAAATCTATGCCATGAACACTTTTTTTAACTTTGCGAAGGGAAAGTCCACCAACTAACTTTCCATAGGGGCCGAAACGTAGTCCTAGCGCGATAATTCTTAATGGATTTATGAGTGTATACATGGCACGTAGTAGTAGGGATTTTATCTTGCCACTGAGGCCGCGGTTTACCATTCGTATGTGCAATTCGCGAAAAATTTGCCAATCATGACGCATGTATTTAGGGGGAGGGAATACGGTGGGGGAATATTTGACAAAGTTGCGAACCGCGAGTAATAAAAACACAAAATCGTAATGATCGTGTTCTAGTGTATGAGTGGGAGGCAGAATGATATTTGCATGACGGGTGGTGGCATTTATATAAAAATCAACGGCAACCACATAGTCAAGTTGTGCGATTGCTTTGTCGAGTTTTTCACCATTGGGAGTAGATAGAACAGGGTTTCCAGCAACAGTAAAGAGCGCTTTTACTTGTCCTTCACCCGGAGTAAGTATTTCATCGGCTAGGGTGGCCACCGGGGTTTCCCCATTAAATTCTGGTAGATTGCGCACGCGACTCTTCCACGAAGCAAACTGCCCGTCGCCTGATTTTTGAGAAATATCAACCATATCAAATGCGGGCTTTGAAAACATTGCTCCTCCTGGTTGATCAAAATTATTTGTTACAATATTTAGGGCGGTAATTAGCCACTGGGTTGTGGTCCCAAATTCTTGTACAGAAACACCTAGACGTCCGTAGCAGACGGCGGACCGTGCTTGACAAAATTCTGTTGTTAGCTGTTGAATATTTTGCGCAGATATGCCGGTGATTTCTTGTACTTTTTCGGGCGTGTACTCTGCAACAACATCGTGTAAAACGTGAGCATTTTTATAGTATTTGGGCAAAGAGTCAATACAGTCCCAGTTGTTGCTAAATACAACATTCAACATTGCAAGCAATAAAAATACGTCGCTACCTGGCCGTATAAAATGATGTTCGTCGGCAAGTTCGGCCGTACGGGTGCGCATGGGGTCAATAACAACTACTTTGCCACCACGTTTTTGAATATTCTTTATGCGTTTTGCAATGTTCGGGGCAGACATCAAGCTACCATTTGAAACCGCTGGGTTTGCGCCCATGATGAGGAAAAAATCTGTGCGATCAACATCAGGTACAGGTAGAAGTAAGGCATTACCGAACATCTTGAGCGCAATTAAGTGGTGAGG
The DNA here is from genome assembly GCF_009002475.1 of Candidatus Uabimicrobium amorphum. Lineage (GTDB taxonomy): Bacteria > Planctomycetota > Uabimicrobiia > Uabimicrobiales > Uabimicrobiaceae > Uabimicrobium > Uabimicrobium amorphum. The sequence goes on along the minus strand of NZ_AP019860.1, from coordinate 3,131,621 downwards.
GACTTGGTCTACTGTGGAAGCGGAATAGCGATTTTTTGTATGTAGGCTTTTGGCAAACAGCAAGCCAAAAATAGATCCGTGGTTGTGTACCACTGGGTTACCCAGATACAACGCAATGGCGTCGTTGCCATGTTTTTTTTGGATTTCTTTTATATTTTGTGTCACTTCTTTGTAAGCTTGTGACCAAGTAATTTTTTGCCAGCCATTTCTTGTGCGTTTCACGGGTTCTTTTAGACGGTCTTTGTCCTCGTATACGTCTTGGAGAGCTACTCCTTTCGGGCAAAGATACCCTTGACTAAATGGATCTTTCTTGTCACCACAAATACGTTCTATTTGATCGTTATTGGTGTGGATTTCTAAGCCGCACATTGCTTCACACAAATTACAAGTACGATAGTGAACCGCCATTGCTTCCCCTTTAAATGAGGTGTCCGGATATTTTCCAGGTATTGCCTTTTTTGGTTAGAGCATCCATTGCGATTGTTTGTTCGCTGTCTATTTTGGCAATATGTCCGTTTTCAATAAATACTTTTGCTAGTAAGCTGTCGTTGTAAATTTCTATCGCAAAAGTCCAGTATTTGCTCTGTGCTAAACTGAGTACCATGTCAACATCTACTTGTACTGCTGTCGATAATGTTTGTGTTGTTACTAATTGATTGAGTTTTTCAGATAAGTCTTCGTAAGGAACGACTTGTATACAGTCTTGCAACTTTCCCGAAATATTTTTTGTTAGTAGTAAAGAAAAACTTTGCGGATGGTTGTTGGCCATTACCGAACAAAATTCCACCGTTTTATTTTCTAGGTAATCACAGTCTAAAATGACAATGGCTTTGCGACGCTCTAGATATAGTTTTAACTCGGCAATGCTACCCATAAAATGTACGCGTGAAAAATGGTAGAATGTCTTGCGGATGTGTTCAACAGGCCACTCACCCACAATAACAATATCCGTATCGTCGTCGAGGTCGAGTTGATGCAACATCGACTCGGTAAATACCTTGAGTTTTTGTGAAATTTTCATCTTTTTGTTACTAACGTGGTTTCTGGCATCCAGAAAGATGTTGTAAGCTGCGTTTTTTGTGGCAAATTTAGCGGATTTCATTTCTAGTAAACAACGAATGTCTAACATTAAATCACCATAGGATTGGTAGCGATCTTCAGGATTTTTTTGTAACATTTTTCCCAGAATGATACTACTTGTGTAGCTAACGCTTGGGTTGTGCATTGTTGGAGGTTTTATGAGAGAGTTTTGATGTTTTTGTTGTATATCTTCTGGACTTTCTCCGACAAAAACGTGCTCTCCTGTAAGGATGTAGTACATGGTAACCCCTAGGGAATATATATCCGCGCGAAAATCGGCACTTTCTCCCGTGTATTTTTCTGGACTAATGTAGCCAGGAGTCCCCAGAATTACCTCACTCTCTCTCTTATTTGCCAATACTTCAGAAATTCCGAAGTCGGTCAATTTGATAAAATCTCCCCGTACCATTAAAATATTTTCTGGTTTAATATCGTTGTGAACAATACCTTCCTGTAGAGCTGCTTGGAGAGCTTGGCAAATCTGAAGAGCAATGGCCCATGCTTGCATTTCAGACAAACCGTCGTGATCCACTTTTTGTTTTAACGATCCTTTGGAGATATATTCGATAGCAATATAGTGAAAATCTTCTTCTTGTCCGACATCATATATACTGACGATATTTGGGTGTTGTAAGGCCGCCAATATTTTAGCTTCACCAAGAGGTTTTTGTGGGTCCAACTTGAGAGTAGGATGCGATGTAGGAGTAACTTTTAGAGCGACTAAACGTCCTAACGGCTGTTGTTTTGCTAAGTATACGTCTCCTGTACCACCTTTGCCCAATAATTTGACTATTTCAAAGCCCTTAAAGTTTTTTCCTATCATATTCTATCCTGAAAATAAAGTTACTTTTTATATATCCCAAAGTTACGAATACAAAAGGTCGGCAGAACGATCACTTTTTATGTTGTAATTTTGTACAATGCGTTCGTTTGCTTGTTGTACTTGTTTGACATCGTAGATGATGATACGACCACTCACTGTTTTTATGGTCACTGTGGTGTCTGTATTTTTTAAGACACGTACGAAATCTTCTATGTTTTGTGGAGAATGATCATTTACTGTCTCGACGACTTCGTTGTAGATATTTTGATAACCAACATTGATCTCGTCGGAAAGTACTTGTGTGAGAATGATGACTTCGTGACGTTGCGCTGTGCGTACACCATAATAAAATAGATCCAAAAATTCAACAGGTGCTTTGTCCCACCACTTGTTCCACGTTGCGATGTAGTCTAAACAGAGTTTTTGGAAAACAAGACCACCATATATGAAATACGAAGGGTTGTTATCATAGTTCCAAAACGGTACAAGCGGTTTACATTCTTTTAAAGTAATTTGTAATTCCATCGTTTGTCCGTTGCGCATTATTTTTAGTGGAATTTCGTCTCCCACAAAATAATCTCCCATGACAACACCATAGGTCGTTCGATATTTATCGCGGTATTTTATGGTACCATTGTTGGCTATTTTATAGCCATCTATTTCGATAAGCACATCTCCACGTTGCAGTTTTTTCCAAGTAGAACCGTCGTATTCGACAGTGGTCACCAAAATGCCGCTGTCGTTCTCTGCTAAGTTTTTATACGTGCGCAGCATGGGGTTTTCCATATTTTGTGTACGAATGCCAAGATGAGGAATTTTGACCACAGGTAAAGATTTTTGTAAAAATTGTTTGATGAGATTTGGTGGTACGAGCTCCCCTATATTTTCAGCAGATTTTAGAGTTTGGAATGCAATACCTATAATTTTGCCTTCCTTGAAAACAGGTCCACCACTGTTTCCTTCATTGATTGCTGCGTCAACGGTGACCGCAAGTAGATTGCGTCGCGAATGACTATATCTTTGTACTTCGATTCGCGAAACAACACCTTCTGTCACTGAAATTTCTCGACCACCAATCGGATATCCTACCACGGTCACGCGGTCTTGTAATGAGGGCAACTCTCCTATCTCCATGATTTCAATACCATCCATAAAATGCGGCTCTTTGACTTCCAAAAGAGCTAAATCCGCGTCATGGCAGATACTTAAAATTTGTGCCGTGAACTTGTTGGGGTCGGAAGTTTTTTGTACTTGTAAAAATGTCGAATTTGCAACGACATGGGCACCCGTTAAAATTTGTCCGTTGCCCACAACAACACCCGAACCTGTACCACTGGAAGGTGTATCTGATTGCCAAGGATTATCATAATCAACTTCTAATGTGGTTGCAAAGATGCGAATTACGGAAGGGTATGGCATAACTATTATTCCTATGTCTAGCTTTAAATGAAAAGATAAGAGGCTTATTGGAAAGCGCTAAATGTACATTAGATTTCAATATCAACGATGCAACTATTTATAACCATAACTAAACACTATTCGCCGAATTTATCAAGTAGTTTGTGACAAACGCAAAAAAATTTTCCGACATATCGTAATTTATGTTATTATAGTTTTTTGAGATAATATACATTTTGTTAATAATATCTCATGGTTTCAGATAGAGACCAAAAGACGTGTTGGCAAATGAATTATTGCAACACGCCTTTATAAAACTATAACGTCAGAGTTTTATTAGGAAGAGATAATTATGCGTTATATTTTCATGGTTTTATTTCTATTCGTACCACTATTCGCAACTGATGTCGATGTATATGACAATGGTAATGAGCTAATTATTCAAACAACAGCTATAAAAATTTCCATTGCAAAAAATCCATGGCATTTACGTGTAATGAATAGTGGTGGAGCTGTTCTAGCTTCTGAGGGAGAAGTTCGCAAAGGTGGATCTTTGCCTGAGCCTCCTGATACTCCTCTTGGATACTACACGGATGAGCACACCTTTGGTCCTTTGGTTTACCGCGTACGTCGCGATAAGCGTATAAAAGCCTTGGGAACCAAGATTAATAAAGGTGAAGCTTTTCACGCTAAAGATGTTCTTGATTGGAAAAAGATTGACAATGGTGTTGAAATCAACTGTAGTACTACAGAAGTAGATGATCCAAGTATTGTCACAATGCAAGTAACAGTGAATTTTTCCGCTGACAATATTTTTCTACTTAAAGCAACACTATCAAACACAAAACAGGTTTGGAACTTTAGCGAAACGTTCAATTCGAGTGAAGATGAACATTACTTTGGGCTCGGTGAGCATTTTAACGCCGCCAATTCTAAGGGATATGTTCGTGGAATGCAGCCAGAATATGCACCAGGAAGTAAATCGGAGCACAGTAAGACCCACTTACTCGTACCTTTTTATATTAGCAACAAAGGCTATGGGGTTTTTGCACCGATTAGACGCCGTGGTTATTTTGATATGGGCGCCTCTTTTGCAGATTTAGCGCGTTTTACTTTTGATACCAATACTCTTGAGTTCTATTTTATCGTAAATGAAGATCCCAAAAAAACCATGACGTCATACATGGAAATGGTAGGAATGCCGCCGCTATACCCGAAGTGGGTATTTGCTCCACACCAATGGCGTAACGTACATAACCATGCCGATGAAGTTTACGATGACATGGAAAAAATGCGCGGTTACGATATTCCAGGAAGCGTTATTTGGATTGACAATCCTTGGCAAACCGAATACAACGATTTTAAATTCAATGAAGAACAATTTCCTAAGATACAAAATCTAATTAAAGACATGCGTGGCAAGGGCTATCGCGTCGCACTGTGGTCGAGTGAATTTTTAAATAGCGAAGCGACAGAGTTTGGCGAAGCAATGGCAAATGGTTATCTACTCAATATGGATAAGAACCACACGCCTTTTGTCATGCCTTGGGCGAATGGATGGGGTGCTCCTGTGAACTTTGTTAACCCTGAAGCTCGCAAATGGTGGCAAAAGAAAATCGATTCGTGCATGGCAATGGGTGTCAGCGGTTGGAAGTTAGACTATGGTGAGATTGAAGACGGTATTACCTCTTCTTCTATTGGTGTTCGTTTTTACAACGGTACAAAGAAAATGGTAGATGTTGGTGAATATCGCATGAATTACCATCGTACCTTTAACGAAATGTTGCAAAAATATGACGGCGATGGTTTTTTGATTTGCCGTACGGGTGCTTTCGGTGACCAAGTAAACGCTCCTTGTATTTGGCCTGGAGACCTTGACAATGACTTTAGCTTCAACGGTAAAGGTGTTGTCGGAGGCTTGCCTGCGGGAATTGCCGGTGGAATTAGTACTAGCATGTCGGGATTTCCATATTATGGTCCGGACATTGGAGGATTTCGCAAAGGAACACCTACGAAGAATTCTTTAATTCGTTGGGCGCAGTTTGGTGCATTTTCTCCGGTGATGCAACTAGGCGGTGGTGGAAATCACTTGCCGTGGGATTTTAAACAATTCGATCGCGAAACTCTCGAAATCTACAAAAAATATGCGCGTTTGCACATGGATCTATTCCCATACCTTTACACTTACGCAAAAATAGCGAGCGAAAAAGGTCTTCCTATTATGCGACCGATGTTTTTAGAATATCCTAACGATGTAGAAGCTTGCAAAGCGCGTTTTCAATATCTATTTGGTGAAAACTTTCTTGTGGCGCCTATCTACCAAGATAACACGCAACGCGAAGTTTATCTTCCACAAGGTGTTTGGGTAGATTACTGGACCGGCAAAAAATATAATGGTCCGGCGAAAATAGAAGTTCACGCTCCTCTAGATACCTTACCTCTTTTTGTAAAAGATGGTAGTCTAATCCCAATGGCTGATCCAACAATTGATACCTTAACAACAGCTACAGATCCTAATATTGTTACTTGGGAGCAGAAACGTGATCATCTAGTTGTTAGAGCGTTTCCTCAGCAAAATTCACAATTCACACTCTATGATGGTACTGTACTGCGTAGTAGTATGCAAGACAAGTCGTCGATTAGTTTCCAAGCGCAAAGCTCTGAATCTAGACGCTACACATGGCTTGTTCGCATGACGCAAAAAAATGCCATTCAGCAAATAGAGAGCAATACAGCTGTTTTGCCTGAATATACTGATAAGGAATCGTTCGAAAAGGCAACTCATGGATGGTTCATGGATGAGGATATGTTAAAAGTTAAAGTGGCCCCAGTAAAGGGCAACTCTAGCGTACGCGTCGTTTTCAAGTAAATAAAAACACAATAAAGATGATGCACTTACAAGTGTGTCGTCTTTTTTTTTGGGGATATGAAAGTGGAATTTGAAGACTTTTCCAAAAAATTAAAGCAGCAAGATCTCATGACAATACTGATTTTACAATTTGCGTTGACAATGGGAGTAATTTTATTTAGTGGGGTTATTGGTGGAATGTTCTTTATGATGGAGAACGAAGTGGTGAATGATAATGTTGATGTTCTCAATATACTCTCTGCTATGGCAGGTGTACTTTCATTCTCGGCGATTATGTTTTTTGTCATGCTTCCCAAATTGCGTTACAAAGAAGACACTTTACGTGGAATTTTTGAAAGTGAAGATCCCGTTGCTAGTTTTATGACACAATTTAGAACCACACGCATTGTGCAAATGGCTGTTCTCGAAGGTGCGGCTTTATTGGGTTTAGTGGCATGCTTACTGGCAATTGTTTTTGGGATTATGGCGGAGAATAGTGCGTATTGGGCGAACTTGATTCCGGCGGTTATTATGGTTTTGATTTCGGCAACGAATTTTCCGACGAAATCTCATCTTTATGGCCATTTTAAGCACTTGCAAGATAATTATTCTTTGGTAAAGCGCTAGGTTATTTTATTTGTAAGTGTCATCCCGTAAAAGCTTTCTTCGTAAAAATTTACAAAGCCGTGTCATTCCCGCGTAAGCGGGAAACCAGCAATATAAAGTTGTCTTATAAGACGCTGGATCCCTGCTTTTGCAGGGATGACACCATAAGAGTTTTACATCTTAACTTAACACGTATGCACTTTTACAGGGATGACGCGTTGTTGATCTATAGCGTTTTACAGCACTTCTAACACTTTGGCCAATAGTTTTACTGGCTCTCCAGAAGCACCGCGTGCTAGATTTTCATCTGACATCGTTGTCATACGTGGAGCGATATCTAAGTGGACCCACGGACAATCGTTTTCGACGAAATAGCTTAAAAAACACGCTGCGGTAATAGGGCTTCCATAACGTGGGTTTAGGGTTGTCGGAATGTTCGCGATGTCCGAATAGTTTCCCTTGAGTTCTTTTTTGTATTCATCCCACAGTGGCAGTGGCCATACATACTCACCGGTTTTTTCTCCCATGTCGCGGAATAATTTTTCCAACTTTGGTTCGTTGGTAAAAAGAGCCGATGCTCTCAAACCTAAGGCAATTCTAGCTCCACCTGTCAGTGTCGCTGCATCGATAATACAACGCGGTTTGTAAAACTTTTGTACATAAGTTAGACTATCTGCGAGGATTAGGCGACCTTCGGCATCGGTATTTAGAATTTCGACTGTGGTTCCCGACATACTGGTAATAATGTCATTCGGACGATAGTTGGTCATGGAAATTAGGTTTTCCACAGAAGGAATAACGGCGACGATATTCTTCTTTAATTTCATTTTTTCTGCCAAAGCAATGGCGTGAATCATCGCAGCCCCACCGGCCATATCCATGTGCATTTCGATAAGAGCAGGTGTTGGTTTTAAGCATAGACCACCGGCATCGAATGTTACTGCTTTTCCTAAAAGAGCGATAGGAGCCTCGTCACCACCGTTGTTATATTCGAGTACCATAAGTTGTGGATGTTGCTCTGAACCACTTGCTACTTCAAGGAGACATCCCATTTTATGTTTGAGAATCTCATCGTACTCTAATACCTTTACCTTGACTTTGGTACCTTTAAACTTCTTCTTTACTTGTGCTGCCATTGATTCTGGACGTAAAAAGTTACTTGGAGTGTTGACCATCACGCGACATGCATTGACTTCTTCCCCCGCAAGCGTACCTTTTTTGACACCGTCACGCATTGCTTTAGTGATGCTTTTACTAATTAAGTGTACCTGTTCAACGAAATTCCAACCTGATTTTGGCGCAGTGCGGTGGGCAACAAATTCAAAATTAGCCATGTGCATGTTGGCAGCGATAATCTCCAACCACTCTAGAGGTTCCATTTTTAGATGTTTGAAGTTCAAATCCTCTAGCTGTACGGCAATTTTCTTGAAGTTATACTCTCGGGCATATTTGACTATTTTGCGTACGATGAGGAAAAAGCTACGTCGATGTACTTTTTGTTTGCCAATACCTATTTTGAGAGTTGCCACATTGTTATTTTTCTCTAAATAAGATTGTTCCTCTTTGGTAAGAGAAACAGTCACTACGTTTTTCTCTATCGTTTTTTTTAACTTTATTTCCATATAAATTCTCTAAATAAAGGTCCTAGAACTAGAGCAGCACAAGGAAAAGTCCAGTTCTATCGAATATTGAAACAGTTGTCTAAAGTTTGGGATAGATTATACTACTCTTGCATCTTTTTCAAAATTTCACGCAGAGCGCTCCAACTTAGACAAGCACACTTTACCCGCAGGGGGAATTGTTTGACGCCTTCAAATATTTCTAGGTCTTCCAGGTCTATTTTTACTTCGCCTTTTCCCGTAATAAAAGAACGGAAACTATCAGCAATCTCTTGAACTTCAGCAAGATCTTTTCCTTGGATGATTTCCGTCATCATCGAGGCCGATGCCTGACTTAAAACACAGCCGTGCCCGTCGAATTTCACTTGTTCTATCTTGCCACTATTTACGATGACTTCAAGATCAATTGCGTCTCCACAAGAGGGATTGTTCACATGTACATGGTAATCGGCGTCTTCTAATTTTCCAAAGTTACGCGGGTCACTGTAGTGGTCCATCACTATTTCTTGATATAATTCTCTAAGAGACACGACGAAACATCTCCTTTACTTTTTGTAATCCTTTTACGAATTGATCGATTTCTTCTATGGTGTTGTAAAAGTAAAAACTTGCGCGTGTGGTTGCAGGGACAGCAAACTTTCTCATGAGTAGTTGTGTACAGTGGTGTCCCGCGCGAATAGCAACTCCCTCATGATCGAGAATTGTCGAAATATCATGGGGATGAATTCTGTTCATGGCAAATGAAATAACTCCCACGCGATTTTGCGCATTACCAATGATTTGTACATCTAGAGATTTTAATTTTTCTAGCGCAACTTCCGTCAATTGCTGTTCATGCGCCGTAATGTTATCTAAGCCAATTTCCTGTAAGTAATCTACAGCAACTCCAAGTCCGATTGCTTGTGCAATGTTCATTGTTCCTGCTTCGAATTTGTTCGGCAACTGAGCATAAGTAGAATAGTCTAGATGAACTTCGTCTATCATGGAACCACCACCTAGAAAAGGAGGCATTGATTCAAGAAGTTGTTCTCTTCCCCATAAAATTCCGACACCAGTGGGGCCGCACATTTTGTGTCCGGAAAAGGCATAGAAGTCACAGCCTATTTTTTTGACATCAATTGCCATATGTGGTACGGCTTGCGCTCCGTCAATGAGGACTTTAGCGCCGTTGGCATGAGCCGTTTTGACGATTTCTTCTACTGGATTGACGGTGCCCAGTGTATTCGAAACATGGGTTATGCTAACGAGTTTTGCACCTTTACATTTTTCTGCTAGGTCGTCGAGTTGCAAAGAACCGTCTTCATCTACTTGTAGAAAGTGTATTTTGAAGCCTAAGCGTTTTTGTAAAAGATGCCACGGAACAATATTGCTATGGTGCTCCATTTCGCTCAATACAACGATATCGTTTTCTTTTAAATTTTCTTGTCCCCATGAATTGGCAACTAAATTAATGGAAGCTGTGGTACCACTTGTGAAAATTACTTCTTGGGGTGCGGCTCCTATGAAATCGGCTACTTTTTTACGGGCATTGTCGTAAGCTTCTGTCGCCATTGCGCTTATTTTGTAAAGTCCTCTATGTACATTGGCGTTATATCTATAGTAGTAGTCTGTGATTGCCTCTACGACAACCTTGGGTTTTTGAGAAGTCGACGCATTGTCGAAGTAGACAAAAGGGTTCCCATTGATTTTTTGATGTAAAATGGGAAAATCTTCTCTTATTTTTGTACTGTCAATCATATTATTTTCCAAATTTAAAACGGCAATAAATATTGAGAGTAAGAAGTGAAAAGCTCGCTTTAGAAAGACAAAGGTAGTGCAGAATTTCTGCACTACCCTTTAGAAACGCATTACATGTATAATGTATTTTTGTTTGTATAGCAACTATTATTTGAGGATGTTTTGAAAATAGTTTTTAAAACCTTTATTCCTCGTTTTGTTGCTGTTCTTTTTCTTTTTTCTTTTTCGCCACCCAGGCTTCCCAACTTTTACCTTCTGCGGTATCTTTACCGGTGACCTCTATTTTAGAGACTTCGGTAAGGGGAATTTCTTTTTTATCACCTTCAATGGGGTAGATATGTAGAGTTTCCGCCACTACGTCAAATATATAGCCTTCCACTGTTGACCCATCTTGCATAAAAACGGTAGAATCACCACGATAATCGACTATCTTATCTAGCGAGTTGCTAAACTCTGTGTCGTCTTTTGCGACGCTGTATCCTTGTTTTACTTCCACTGTTCTACTTACCTCCACTCACACTTGGGATTTTTTGGCTTTCGGGTTTGGGAATTTTCGGACCGAGAAATGTTGCGCGAACGGTTCCTAAGAAACCACCCAATGTTCCAAATGTATGGTCTACTGTTGTGGCTTCATGTCCACTATGTACCATGCAGTTGGCACATTCCGGGTTATTACTTTTTTGCCCATATTCGTCCCAATTGGTTTCGTCGATAAGTTCCTTAAAAGTTTTTGTGTAGCCTTTTTGCAATAGATAACATGGTTTTTGCCAACCAAATATGTTGTAGGTTGGATTTCCCCATGGGGTACACTCGTAATGCCTATGACCGGCTAAGAACTCTAGGAATAAAGGCGAATGGTTAAATTTCCAACTTTTGTTTGGACTGTGAAATATTTCACGGAATAGTTTATAGGTTTCTTTTCTTTGTAAAAAGCTTTCTTGGTCAGGGGCTTTGGAGTAACTGTAACCAGGAGAAAGCATCATTCCTTCGACACCTAGTTTGGTCATCTCGTCGAAAAACATGCGTGTTCTGTCTGGTTTCGCTCCTAAAAACAACGTAGTATTTGTTGTGACTCGAAACCCTTTATCTAAAGCTACTTTAATACCAGCAATGGCTTTTTTGTATATTCCATCACGACATACCGCTTCGTCATGCTCTTCTTCTAGTCCGTCCATGTGAATTGAAAACGTTAAGTATTTGCTTGGCTTGTACTCTTCAATTTTTTTCTCAAGTAAAATGGCATTTGTACACAGATATATGTACTTTCTACGTTTTACTAGTTCTTCAACAATTTTCGGCATGTCAGGATGTAAAAGCGGTTCTCCTCCTGGTATACTAACGATAGGAGCACCACATTCTTCTACAGCTTGAACACACTCATCAACAGATAATTGTCTCTTGAGAATATGACCAGGGTATTGAATCTTACCGCATCCAGCACAACTTAAGTTACAACGAAATAATGGTTCTAGCATTAAAACGAGCGGGTAATGTTTGTTTCGTTTTATAAATTTTTGCTTGAGGACGTATGTTGATACAGTCCACATTTGTGATATAGGTATGCCCATACTTTACCTTTCTCTCATCTGACAAGATCTACCAGGGTAATATCACCAAAGAATTCGCAAAGTTTCTCTTGTACATTAGAAAGAGGACCTTGAATATTGCACACCCCGCATTGCGGACAATGGTCTTTACCTAATACACAGTCTACAATTTCTATGGGGCCATCAATGACTTCGATAACATCCTTCATGCTTATTTCTGCAGGACTGCGCACTAATTTGTACCCACCTTTGGCTCCTTGAATACTCTGAATAAATTGCGCTTTGGCAAGACCTTGAAGAATTTTTGCCATGACTTCGGGAGGAATGCCAAACTTTTTAGAAATTTCTTTTGATTTACACAAAGAGTCTTGTGAGTGTAGATACTTTAAGGCTATAATCCCATATTCTACTTTGCGAGAGATTTTTAGCATTTTTATTCTTTCAAAATACGACTTATAAAGTCGCAATTGTAAACGAATTTTTACCGGTGTCAAGGTAAATTTGTGGGAATAATATTTTTTAAGGATTACAAACGAAAATTGCCTATTGATGTATTGCATGTTATAATTTGCAGTAGTGGAAACCTTGCTGTTGTCTATTTTGTTAGGATTACCCTAGGGCGTGTCACGACTAGCCCTAATTGGGATTTGAAACTAGAGAGTAATATAAATTATGTCTTACATTGTCACAGGATATAAAATCGAAAACCCCATTAAAAGTGGGGGATTTGCCGAAGTTTATTATGCTCTTCGCATAAAAGACAAAAAACATGTTGCGATTAAAGTACTTAACCAAAGTGGTTGTAACAATTCACGTATTCGCAGGCTATTTCAAAATGAAGCCAAACTCATGGCATCTCTTGATCATCCAAACATTATCAAGGTAGACTCCGTCATAAAGGAGTCGAAGCGTCCTGCAATCGCTCTGGAATATTTTGAAAGTGAAACTCTAAAAACATGGATACTCAATAAAAACCCGCTTATATTCCAAAAGGGAATGAAGGTTTTTATCCAAATGGCGAAGGCCCTGAATTATGTACATGAACAAAATATAATTCATAAAGACATAAAGCCTGAGAATATTTTGGTGAACAACGAAGGCGAGTCGCGATTAATTGATTTTTCCATCGCCGAAAAAATAAGTTTTCTTTCAAAATTACGTCCCAAAAAGCGTGAAGGTACACCGTTATACATGGCACCTGAGCAGGTACGTAAAGACAATCTTGATGGACAGTGTGATATTTACGCTCTAGGAGCCACTTTTTACGAAGCTTTCGCTGGTACGCCTCATGTTCAAGGGAAAAGTGAGAAGGCTATTTTGCAAAAGCAACTCAAAGGCCAGGTGCCTAAGATACGTCAATTCAACAAAAATGTTTCTCATAAACTAGAAACAGTTATTATGCGTATGCTGGAAAAAAATAGAGAAAAACGCTATAAAACCATGAGAGAAGTTTTGTACGAATTGGGAAAGTTTGCAGATGAAAATTATCAAATCTCGGTAAACGAAGAAAGTCAATAGGCAAATTTCATAGTTAAGAGGAGAAGATTTAGATGGACGAGCCGCAAGAGGATGTCATTTTTGATCAAAAAGAGCAAGATGAGGAGCAAGAGCAAGAGCAAGAACAAGAAAACTCAAGCGAAATAGAAGCTGGACTGCAATCATCTATGGAACTACAAGGGGTTGTTATTGCTGAATTTAATCTACTTAGTTTAGATTCTCCCAACGCTGCACCAAAGACTTGTGAAATCATCACAACAAAACCTTACTTCTTGATAGGTCGAAGTATACAATGCGATTATCGTATTACTTATAAAGACAAATATGTTGCGGAGGAACAAGCATCTATTGCTTATTCTATTGAAGATGAGAGTTATGTTATTCGTTGCCTTGCAAAAGACAACCCTCTTTTTATCGACGGAAAAAAAGTTGGTAATGACAGTAAACTACAATCTGGAAGTGTCATTAAGTTAGGGGTTGCGGTAAACGCTCCTAAGATCCGTTTTTATATTGAAGGGCATGAAGAAGTTCACAAAGTGCACAAGCGCTTGTCTGATATTGTAGATTCTCTAGAGCGCGACAAAGAGTATACTCTTGGGGGAGATTCTAAACACGATATTTCTATTTCAGATCCTTCCATATCGGGAATGATCGCGCGAATAACCGTACCTGCGGAAGGCAACCATGTCGTTTTGAATAAAGACGATAATTGCAGTGTTGTTGTAAGTATCGATGGTAGCGAAGTTCACAAAAATGAGAATCGTATTTTAAGTTATCAAAAGTGTTTGCAGGTGGGAAGTACATTTACCCTCCTACACGATGTGAACAAATTCCATATGCCACGAATACCTCAGAAGTGTTTAATGTCCGACTTTATCCCCTCTCCAGAAAGAGGTAACGTATATACGATAGGCAAAAACGATGAAGCGACATTCCACATTAACGATGAGCATGCTCCTTTTCTCCTTGCGGAAATAGAAGTGCCTCTTGAGGGGGATTATTTTTCCATTCGCAAAATAGGTGGTTTAGACATACCCGTTGTTATAGATGAAAAGACAATAGACGCCGACCCACGTAATGGTAGTCGTTTTGGGGTAAATCAAATTCTACGCATAGGTGATTATTGGGAAATACGCAACAACCACCGTTCGCTACCGGCGCTAAAAAAATCATTGGGAATGAAAGCTCTCATGACGGGACTCATTACCACGGTAATTATTGCTTTGGTAATTTTAGGTACCGTGTTTGTTTTCAAAAAATATTCCTCGAATTTGCAGCGAATGATCAATCCTCCGAATACAATGCAGCTGTATCAAAAAAATATCTATTATATCGCAACATTTGACAAAAATAGCAAACAGTCGATGGCTTCGGGTACGGGTTTTCTCATTGCACAAAAAGATGCTCAAGAAAAAAACATCTACTATGTTGTCACTTGCAAGCATGTCATCGAATCGTGGAAGTTTGAAAAACATCGCAAAAAAGATGGCAAAATTTTTGATGAGAAGGGTGTTGAGATTGCCGAACAGCATATCGCTCTTTGGCCGTACAATAGTCAAGTGCTAGATCCTAAAAAATCTACATATCTTTTGCAAAATAGTTTCAACACTTTCGGTAACAATACAGGAATTGGTTCTGTAAAAATTCATCGTATGGCCGAGGATGAATACGAAGAGGTTGATGACTTTCTCGTTCACAAAAAAAACAGCAATGGAGATCTTGCAATTTTGAAGATTTCGCTATCCGACAAAGAGAAAAAACAAGAGTATAGTGAATGGCGCATCATTGAAGAAACACAAATCAACGTCGGTGAAGAAGTGATTGTTTTGGGTTATTCTTTAGGTGGGGGAAGGCTACTCAATAAAAATGGGGTAGCAAAACCTGTTGTTTGTGAAGGCAAGGTTTCTAGTGAATCCAAAGCTCCTGATTTTGTTGAATTAGATGTCAATCAAACCAACGGGTCGTCTGGAGGACCTATTATCAACAAAAAAGGAAAGATTGTGGGGGTTGTCTCTTTTTCTGATGGAAAAAAGAACCTCGTTTACGGAATCCATAGCAAAATACTTGAGGAATTAATGCGGTGAGTACGAAAAAAACTTTTTTAGTCCCCAACACATCAGCTTGTTTTTTTATGGGACTTGCAAGTGGTGTACTTTTTTACGCCATACTTTTCTTTTCCGACAAATTTTTAGATGTCTCTCTAGGAAGAATGCTGGGACCAATTGATGACTATGCATTTGCGATGTTTATCTATGCGTCTTTGTACATTCTATTCTTTTGGGGACTCATTAGCATTATCAATAAAAATATATTGATCAACTCCGAAAGAAATGCCTTAACCACCTTAGAAAAAAATCTGGATAGCTGCCGTATTATTAGCCAGAGAAGTGAAGTGGACAATCTACGCAATCGGATTCTTCATGGGGGAACTCAGGTACAAAAAGTACGCAATTCCATGGTTGTGCAGACGTTATTGTTTTTAGTAGATCACTGTCTGGTAACGGAAACTTCCAAAAAAGTCCTTGGTATTTTTACCAAACGACTTGATACTCTAGAGAAACATATAGAGTCTTCCTATAACATATTGCGTTACATCGCTTGGGCGATCCCTTCTTTGGGTTTTATTGGAACTGTTATGGGAATTGGCGCCGCATTGTCAAATGTCGACTTTATCGCACAAGACATTACTTTAGTAACAAAGCCCTTGGGGACAGCATTTGACACCACGCTGATTGCTTTGGTGGAAAGTATGGTTCTAATGTACTTTTTATATAGTACACAACGCAAAGAGGAAGATTTACTCAACTCTGTTGATTTATTTTGCCAAGAAAAATTTATTATCAACTTGAGTCTAGGTGAAAAGAAATGAAAAAACAACGCGAAATAAGTGTTTTTAGTATTTCCTTTATTGATGTATTTTGCTGTGCATTAGGGGCGATGATTCTTATTTTTGTGATCAATAGCCAACACCTAAACAGCACAGTAAACACCACTGTTGAAAAGTATCGTCAGAAAGCTGCCGAAGCAAAAACGGAACGCAACCTTGCGCGAAAATCCCGCGAAGATGCACAAAAAGCGCGCGACATGGCCAACGAAGCACGTAATATCGCGGAATATGCAGAGAAAGAAGCGTTGCATAGTAAGTTTCTTGCAGAACAATCGCGACGTAAGGCCTTAGAAAAAGCCCATGCTGCGGAGCAAGCTCTCCAGCAAGCCGAGGCGTCAAAAAATCAAGCGCAAGTCGCGATGGAAAAACTAAAGAAAGCGCAAATGCGCAGTCAAATAGTCAATCAGGATTTGCAGAGAAAAAATAAATTGTTGGAGGAAAAAAATAACGCTTTGGAGGCGATTACCCAGCAAAAAGAAATCACCAATAAAGAGCTGCAAAAGCTGATGGCACAGTATACAAAACTACAAGCACTATACGATGTTTCGCAAAAAGCTCGTGATGAATTGCGCGAAAATGCCACAGAAGTTGCTTCGAAAAACAAGGAGTTGCAGCAAAAAGTGGAAGATATCAATGATCAGAAACTAGTTGCCCAAAAACAATTAGACGAAATCAATGCTGTTTCCGAAAAAATTGAGCAGCAAAACAAGTCGTTGATAGATCGTCTTACTAGTAAGGAAAAGCAATTAAAGAGCATTGAGGAGCAAATACAAAAACGCGAACAGGAAATAAAAGAAAAAGAAGATGCGATAGAGACTTTAGAAAAGACCTTGCAAAAAAAAGGCGACAAATCTCTTTTTGGTATAAAGCTCAAATACAAACGCATCGTATTTCTTTTAGATAAATCGGGAAGTATTATTGCCAATCATTGGAAAAAAGTTATTATCGATACATGTGGCGAGGTTTTACAGCATTGCGATGTGGAAGAATTTTCGGTGATCGCTTTTTCTTCTACCATGAGGTTTTATCCTTCGAAAAAAGGTCTAATGGCTGCGGGGGATGATTTAAATAAAAACAGGGCTATGTTTTGGTTAAAGAAAAAGTTGCGTTTTGGTGGCTCCACATACGTGCACGAAGCTTTAAAAATTGCCTACGAAGATTATGGTAATCTGGACGCTATTTTCCTCTTAACCGATGGTTTGCCATACGCCCCGAAAAAATCTTCTGCAGATTTACAAAAAGAAATCTTAGACTATATCCGTAAAAAGCAGGAAAAAGGTAGTAAGACGCGTATTATTACTATTGCGATTGGTTACCCCCCTACGGAAGACGGAAACAAAGAAAAAACAGCGTATTCAGACATATACAAATACTTACATACGCTGTCTGATTTGACAAATGGACAGTATGTGGGACGATAAAATCCAACACATTGTCTTTTGTCTACGTTTTATAATAGGTGAAAACACTAAAAGAAAATACTAGTGTCATTCCTGCGAAAGCAGGAATCCACAACACAAAATTTAAGTTTGAAACGTCTGGATCCCTGATCAAGTCAGGGATGACCGTGCCCAACAGCTCGCTGTTGTTTTATTAAAATGAAACTACTTCAACTTGCTGTTGGAATTGCACAATTTGATCGTATAAAGTGTTGTACAGTTATTACTTACGGTCAAAATTGCAAAACCATTTTGTTTTGTAGTTCCAGAGAACATTGCGATTTAGCTTTTGTGTAGAGGAAACCCCAAAGTGAGTTTTCTCGTCAACATAAATACATTTAAACCTAGGAGAAGACAAATGTCTGCCGAACTATACGATTTTCAAGATAAAATTGCCAAGATACCCGAGCAAGAGAAAAAAGCTTTTGTTCTTTACGATGTTTTAGGATATAAATACAAGGAAATCGCCAAAATTATGGACATCAAAGTAAATTCTGTTGGCGTGTATATCCATCGTGCAAGAACTATCTTTTTCGAAGAAAACGACGACAGTAGTTGCCGCTCGCGGAGGCCAATGATGAGTATGGTTTGGCGCCTAGTAGCCTAAAATCATAAGGTAAAAATGAAGCAAAAATTAAATTTTCGTATTCCACTTTGCATCCTGCTTTTAGTAACAGGTTGCTCGTGGAATACATCCCTTCAAGACATTGAGTATTTTTCTTCGCATTCCCCCCAAGAATTACGTCAAAGATTAAGTAAAAATGATCGCATTATAAGTCGACATTTTCGCAACAAAAAAATTTCGCGCAATTTGCGCAAAGCAATTCATAGTAACATACGTATTTATAGTGCTTTGGCATCCTCCCCCAGTTTCTCTCCACAGAAAATTCGCATATCAAATACCGGGGAGACATCGCTTTTTAATCCTACACAAGGCTATGTCTACTTTTACAAAGATGACTTGCGTTATTTCAATATTCATGGTGTCTTGATTCACGAGAGCGTGGGACACCCTGCGGATGAAAACGTCTATCCTCTACGACGTTTTATGAATACACTACAGATTTTTAATCCTTCGCCTTTACGCTTACTAGAGTTTCGCGCCATTGCTTCTGTTCCTGCGGTGTGGAGAAAATTACATGACCATCTACACATACCTTATAAACCGTGGAATATTCTACATCCAGTTGCCGGGAGTCTTGATTGTGAAGACGTCTATGAATGGTTTTATCGCGATAAGCGCGTTTCGTGGGAAGAAGCAAATAATCTTCCACAATTAAAAAGACTAGTTCGTCGTTTTCCCACAGATAGCTTACCCCATCTTTTGGCGCGTATTTACGTATTGATTCTCAGCTTAGACTTCAATGAAAATGAGTTATGGAATTACGCGGCCAATAACGATATTTTTACCATCGAGGCGAAGGTAGATCATATCATCAAAAAACAAAAAAATGCGGAGTTAGCCTTGCATCACGGTTTACAGAAAAAATACCAACAATATTTAGAAGCAACGCAGTTAAATACGATCGCGATCACACAGCATTTGGCTCAAAAGTCTCCTGATACTACACGCGAAAACCTCCGTGTATATCGTCATTACACAACAACACGCGGAATAACTTGGTACGATCACGCTCCTTTTGGAATTACCGCGAATGATAATATCACTTGGAGTTTTTCGCCTACGGACTCTTTTGAAGACCAAGGGGGCGATGGACCGAATTATGAAAATGTGTTAGGCAATGAGGATTGTGACGCAAAACAGTATGTAAGAATTTGGAAAAAATGTGCTGCGTTAAGTGAATTTCTTATGCGGGACCTGTGAAACTTTCCGAGCCCGCTTCCGAGCCGGGAAAATAGGTAATACTTCAAATGATGGCAGACCCTGGTAATTCGCGAAAAATTTTGTATAATAAAAACACATCATTTGTACATTTCAACATGATTTTATTTTATAAGGGGAGTAAGTTTATGAAATATATAACTCTATTTTTCATTGTCATGAGTTGTGTTTTTGCGAACGATATTCAATTGACTTGTTCAGCAAAAGACAACGGCAATATGGGAATTGAAGTTAAGTTACCAGAGAGTCTCGATGGTAAGATTTGGGACACCTACATGTACTACACTGTAGATGGACAAAAATACTATATCACTCTTGAAGGTAGTAGTACAGAGCGTAAAGTTCTTGGTATGCTTCCACAGCAAATGGAACTTGCGGTGCACAATTGGGCGCAAGGAGCAGAAGTGAATGTTGTTGTTGAAGTATGCAAATCAAATACACGCGAAATATTGTCGACAGCAAAGTGTACTGCTCTAGCATCAGATACACCGGCCATTGCTGGTAAAAAAGCGAGCATTGAGTTTGTACAAAAAGTTAGCGATGAGACAGTGCGTTGGTACAGCAATTACAAACAATTTGACTCCAAGTGGAAATATGACAAGATGGGGCAGTACAATGGTACAACGATCGGTAAAGACGGTTGTGCGATGAGTTCTGCGGCAAATATCATCAATTGGACACCACGAGATCTTAACAATCGCTTGAAGAGCAATGGTGGTTATCAAAATAACCTAATTATTTGGACAAAAGTTCCTTATTTGTCTTATTCTGGAAAAAAATCACTTTCTAGCTCATTGTTCTCTAGTTATCACGTGATTGGTTACGTTGGTGGGCATTTCGTACTTCTAACTGGTGCAAAATCAGGCGGGTATGGTTCTCACGATCCAGGAAAAAGTTCAAATCCTGTCTATTCTTCCGGTCAGATATATTCTACTCGTTGTTATTCTAAGTAGAAATGTAAATTACTCCGTGGAAACACGGAGTAATTATAAAATTTTACTTTGCGAACATTTGTTGGTATTTTCTCAAAAGGTTTGATCCACCCTTGTCTACCACTTGTCCTCGTTGATCTGTAATAACAAAATATGGGATACCACGTAGTGAAAATTGTTTCGCAACAGGAGATCCCCATCTTTCAATATTTACCTTACGCAAAGCAACCATATTACTATTTTTGTTTACCATGGCCTCAACCTGAGGCTCTAATTGTACGCAGGCACGTCACCACGGTGCACCAAATTTAAAAATAGTGTATTTGCCAGGAAAAGAGTTCGCCTTTACATCCAATTCACTGGAACCAAGGGATTTGATATTGGGTATTCTTGAGCGCTCTTTTGCTAAGCGTGATTGCTTCTTTTCCTCCCTCGCTTTTTCCTTCGCCTCTAACTCATCTTGTTTTTCTTTTTCCTTAAGTGCAAGGAATTCTTCACGTTGACTGTCGAGGTCATCGGCTACACGGCTTGCATATTCTTTAGACTTGCTATACTTTTGCTTAATAGCGCGATCAAAGTAAATTTTGGCAAATTTTTTCTCGCCTTCGTGTAAGGAGATTAAACCGAAAGAGTGTAGTACCATGCCGTCTTGTTGTTTACTTGGAATGATTTTACTTAGGTATGAAGTACGAATTTTATTGTATTTTATCGTATGCTGCTTACCTTTGTAATCGACAATGGTAAATTTGGTTTTTCCTACTTTGATCACATCGCCACGATATAATTTTCCACCAAAAACTCCCACACTTACTTTGCGTTTTTCTGCGCGCATTTTTTTGAGAGCGGGGTTTATTTTTTTATAAACGTGGATGCGTTCTTTGTTAGAAATCTCCGCTGGCCACTGTGTTTTTTTCTCGTCTGCCCAAGATAAAGAGGTTGTCACAAATGCAAAACACAGTAATACAAGCAGATGCTTCTGACAAAAAAGTGAAAATTTATTTGTCATCTTTCATCCTTTTTTTATCCATAAAACATTATGGAAAAATTATTTAAATAATTTTTGTATTTGATCTCTCATTATTATTCTAAGTTTTTTTATACTTACAAACAAATTTTTTTTAGGATATACTTGAACAAATAAATTTTTACAATAATATATCAAGTGGTTTGGCGGATATGCGCTCCGGAGTTTTTGGTCGCATTCTAAATTTAACTAGAAAACTTGCAAAATGATAATAAGAAAACCTTTTGGTGTCCGACAATCTATCAATCTCGAAAAGAGACTTTTTTTCGTATTTTTTCTGCTGATAATGGTTATCGTTGCTGGTACATTCGGCTATAGTTATATAGAAGGATGGAACATGCTCGATTCGTTTTATATGACATTGATTACGGTAACGACTATTGGCTATGGAGAAATCCATGAATTGTCTGTCTATGGGAGAATGTTTACTTCTGTGGTAATTGTGACGGGTGTGGGAGTTATGGGTTACTTTTTAGGTACCTTTACTCAATATATCGTCGAAGGTGAAATTCGCAGAACTTTTGGACTGAGAAAAATGAAAAAAGATATAAAAAATCTCGCCAATCACTATATTGTGTGTGGCTACGGTAAGGTCGGACGTCAAGTTTGTGAAGAACTTAGATCTCGGGGTATTGAAACAATTGTCATTGAATCAAATCAAGTGATGGCAGAGCACGCTCTTCACGACGGTTTTTACGCAATTCACGACGATGCTGCGGCAGACGATGCTCTAACCAAAGCGCGTATTCTTCATGCAAAAGGTCTCGTGGGGGCTGTTGGTTCTGACGCGGATAATGTATTTATCACGCTAACAGCAAAAGAGATGAATCCTGACATTTTCGTTGTTGTGCGTGCGGAGTCTCCTACTTCGCAGACAAAATTGCGGCGCTCCGGAGCGAATCGTGTCATTTCTCCCGACTTAATCGGAGGAAAAAAAATGGCTCTTGCCGCTATTCGACCAAATATAGTCGAGTTTATGGATATTATCACTCCTGATGAAAAGACAAACTTTACCATTGAAGAAATTATCGTTGCTGACAGTTCTCCGATTGCAGGGATGACTCTTCGCGAATCAAAAGTGCGCCAAACAGCAGGGGTTATCATCATTGGTATCAAAAAAGGTGGTGATTTTATTTTTAATCCTCTCGCCGATGATCTTATTGTTGGTGGAGATATTCTTATTGTGGTGGGCAATGAAAAACAATTGGACGCCATGTACAAAATTTGTAGTTAGGTTGATATGATGGAAACAGTAGTGATTGATCTTTTCCCTTTGCACACAGTTTTATTTCCCTATCAAGTAATCCCTCTGCAAATTTTTGAACCGCGTTATTTAAATATGATATCGCGCTGTTTTGAACAATCACAATCTTTTGGGATTTGTTTGATTGAAGAAGGAACCGAGGTAGGACCTCCAGCGATTCCTCACAAAACAGGAACTTCTGCGCAAATAATTTCACTGCGTTCGCTTGCCGAAGATAAAATATTTGTCTTTGCGCGTGGAGAACGACGGTTTTTGATTCGCAAACTATTGCAGGAACAACCATACATACGCGTAGAGGTTGAGTGGATTGATCCAGAGTTACCATCATTTCCTGGGGACTATGCACATTTGAAGGTGTGTATCGAAAATCTCTTGAAGAAATTACCACAGCAAAATCTCAAAATACCACAAAACGACAACCAAATATTCGGCCTAGTCAGTGCTTTGCTATCTGGACTACGCAACGAAAAACAAGAGCTTCTGCAATTAAACGCGGATGAGATTGTACCGCAAATGATCGAGATCTTAGAGCGGACTACGACATCATGAAAAAAATCGCTATTTTTCTTTGCGCATTTCTATTGCTAAATATAGTCGCAAATATTGCGAATGTATGGCAACACCACAACGTACTCTTTGGGCTGTTTGTCGCTCCCGAAATTTTCGCGGTACTTCTCGCTCTTTTTATTACCATAGAAATATTTCCTTCAAAAAATCCGTGGTTGTATTTTGTTGCGAGTACCACCATTGTTTTGGTGACATTGTGTAAATTAAGTTTCTTTGCTGTGCCGAAGTTTTTTCATCGTTCTTTTAATCTCTACATTGATCTGGCATATATTCCCGATCTTTTACACTTTGTGTACCATTCGCTGCCTTTATGGAAATTCTTATTAGGAAGTGTGGTCACTGTTAGTGTTGTGGGATTTTTGTACTGGGTGCTCCATAAATGTTTACATTGTTGTACAGCCGAGATAAAAGAGCACAAAAAAATTAGTTTGGCGACGATGTCTTTCTTATTGTTACTACATGCAAGCGGGGTGTATGTATTTCATCCATCTTGTGTAAGAGAAATTGCCGCACAAGTCGATTTTCTGAACAATAAACCGCATTACGAAAATCAGTACCGGCAGCTAATTGAAAATGTTGAAGAAACCGCAAAAAATACCTCTTATGATTTAAAATATTTACGTAAAAATAACGTGTTGCTATTTTTTGTGGAATCATACGGAAAAACAATTTTCGACAAAGCCCGTCATCAGCAACTTCTTCAACCACGCTTAGACAGCTTTTCGGCTATGTTAAAAGAAAAGCAATACAATGTGTGTTCGCACTTTATTATTTCTCCGACATTTGGAGGAAACTCATGGCTCGCTCACGGGGCCATGTCGTGCGGAGTGAAGACATTCAATCAAATTATTTTCGATATGCTACTCGGTTCAAAATTGAAGACAATGGCGCATTATTTTCGTCAGGCCGGATACCGTGCTATTTCTGTAATGCCAGGAACAACGAAGCCATGGCCTGCTGGTAAATTTTTCGGTTTCGATCAAAAGTACCATGCGTGGCATTTCGATTACCGTGGACCAAAATATGGCTGGTGCACAATGACCGACCAATATGTGATTGATTATATTCATCGTGAGGAAGTACAAAAAAGCTCTCCGCCTTTATTCGTTGAGTATGTACTTATTTCAAGTCATGCTCCCTTTCACATTCAACCACCGTATATAGAAGACTGGAAAAATTTGAAAGATGGAGCATTGTATCACGATACACAAACAATAACCTATCCGATTGTATGGCCGAATTTGTCAAATGCCACGGAAGGGTATGTGCGTTCTATTGATTATGTACTTCATTCTATTGAAGATTATTTAGCGCAAAAAATAGATGATGATAGTCTGATCATTGTCTTGGGAGACCACCAACCACATGGTACGATCACCGGAAGCAATCCTTCATGGGCAGTGCCTATTCACATTATTTGTCGCGATTCTAAACTCTTGGAACCTTTTATTCGCCAGGGATACACGCCAGGGCTCATTCCCACACAAAAACCGCCATACACCGGAATGGAAAACTTTTTGTATCCTTTTTTACAAAACTTTAGCAGCAAGTAATGAGAAAACCGCAAATTGTCGTTTCCACACCTTTTCGTTTACACTCCCACCAACAAGTATATGCATTGCAACAACAACGGTATTTGCAAAAATACATTTGTTCTACATGGCACAAACCGCAAAGTTTTCCCTATAAGTATTTTCGATATTTACCCAAAGCGCTACAGCGAAAAATAAATGCATTTTGTGCAAAACGTTCCTATGAACCGATAGACGCGTACTATGTCGAGCAACATCCTTTTGCCGAAGTTGTACGCGTGTTACTCAATGAATTGACACGAAGCCGTTTTAACAAATATCTAGTAGACTGGCAACACCAGACTCATGATTCCATTGCCGCAAAAAGGCTCAAAAAATTACATCCTGATATTGTTGTTGGTTACGAAATTTCCTGTGCGGAAACTTTTCGTACCGCTAAAGAAATGGGAATAACCACGGTCTTAGATCTAGCAAATGTACATTATGAATATTGCACACCTTTGGAAAAAATTTTCGATGGTGACGATTTTGATCACCAGTTAACCAAAGCCATTAACCAAAGAAAAGAAATCGAATACCGGCACAGTGACTATATTTTGTGTATTTCGCAGTTAGCATACAATTCCCTGCGTGACAACGGAATACCCGAGGAAAAAATACGCCTTGTGAATCTGGGGGCGGATTTGTCTATTTTTCAGTGCAAAAAACACCAGCAAAATGAAAAGTTTTCGATGTTATTTGTTGGATCTGTTATCAAAAGAAAAGGTGTTGATTTACTACTGGAAGCCCTTCAAGAGCTACAGCTAAAAAACAGTGAGTTGACGATCGTCGGTGCCAACGACCACAACGATATTCTGTCCAAATACGATCAAAGCTTATTTACGCATATTCCTTTTTTGCCGCATAGCGAGCTGGTACAACACTTTCACAAAGCACATGTATTTATTTTACCTTCCTATCTGGATAGCTGGGGAATGGTCGTGAATGAAGCCATGGCTTGTGGAACGCCTGTGATCATTAGCGATAACGTGGGAAGCAAAGATCTCGTGACAAAAGAAAATGGTTTTGTAGTGCCACATGGGAATGTGAAGGCACTACAGGAGAAGATATTGTATTGTTATCACCACCGCGATGAACTTTTCGCGATGGGGCAAAAAGCCGGTGAGAGTGTTGTAAAATTTACCTGGGAACAATATGCACGC
Organism: Candidatus Uabimicrobium amorphum; assembly: GCF_009002475.1. Lineage (GTDB taxonomy): Bacteria > Planctomycetota > Uabimicrobiia > Uabimicrobiales > Uabimicrobiaceae > Uabimicrobium > Uabimicrobium amorphum. The sequence continues at coordinate 3,105,776 of NZ_AP019860.1, read as the reverse complement.
AATTTATGTGTGGTTATCGACGATATCTACAAAAACCGAAAATAGCGATCCCGTTTCCGATCCTGGCAAGGTAAGTTTTGCATAAAATATATGATAAAAGGTACTTGTAGTAAAAACAGATGTTGTTTCAAACTACAGTTTCTCCGGGTGTCATCCCTGATCAAGTCAGGGATGACCATGCCCAATAGCAAGCTGTTGTTTTATTAAAACGGAACTACCACAAGGTGTCATTCCTGCGAAAGCAGGAATCCACAATATGAAGTAAACTTCAAAGCGCCTGGATCCCTGATCAAGTCAGGGATGACACTCCTATGGTGGTTTTGTAGTTCCAGAGAACACGAGTAGGCAAGTCTTTTATTATAAGTGTTTACCCTTAAGCCAATGGGCTTGGGATGACAACCTGGGACTTTTTAGTGAAAGAGCTTCTGTTTTTTCTTTATATTTGTTTGACAAAAAACCTACCCCTAACAGGATCGCTACTCAAGAACGGGATCGGTCTGTTCTTTCTCTACAATCGCTTCACTCCGAACATTTTTCATAATCCACAGTGATTTTCGCCAGCCACGGTTGCGCCACATTATTTTTTTTCACAGGGAGAATATGTACTTGCACATTGCCTTGTGGGGTTTTTATTGTGGTAAAATCAACTTTTTCCTGGGTTAACGGTGTAATATTTACATTGTGCAATATGCAGTTTTTCGGCAGTGAAATTTTTATTTCATAAGGAATTTTCTTACTGCCCCACAGGTTTTTATAACGAAAAAATCCTGGTTTGTTTTGCGTAATGAGTCCATGATAACTTATGGAAAATTTTGTATATTCGTTGTCACAATTGTATACCAAAGATCTATTGGTTTTTATCCAACAACTAGTGTATGCTTCGGCGTTGATTACTTTTACATTCTTTTGCTTTGAAAAATAAAATTTTAGAGCTAGTGGACGAGGTAAATCGGCAGAAGGTGCATCTTTTAACCTATTGGTGACAAAATCGTTATCATCAATTTCAATATCTACGGTACGATACCAACCTACAAAACTGGTGTTTGATGTTACTTTCAGTTGTTGGGTGAGAAGTTTTACATATGGCTGCCAAGAGGGAGAGTCTATTTTTTGTAAAATGGTGTACATGTGTACCAATGAATTAAAAGGCAACCGTTGCTGCAAAATTAGGCGATGTTGTTTGACAAGTTCTATGAAGGGTTTTTGAAATTCTTGTAGATCACAAGAAGTCTGTTCGATTACTTTATTCGTTGTAGAGAATAAATGCTTTATGTAACTGCTATCATCATGCTTATGGTAGTTGTCGAGCGCTGGCGAAATTATTTTGGTAATTTTTTTCCATGCATTCGCATTATTTTTTTTGATGTATGCTGTTTCAAGTTGCCCTAAGAGTATATCGAGGTCTAGATTTGACCATGTTTTTTGCTGCGTTTGTTTCTGGTAATTACACACTGTTGGAGTTAGTTGTGATTTTTTTTCTGGCAGTACAGGAACTGACGAAGCTTGTGTAAAAGAGATAGATAAATCGACAATGATGGCAATACCTATGATAAAAAAAACAGAATCATAATGATAGAGTAGGTATAGGGGGCCAATAATTAAAAACGGTAACATACATAGTAATATGGTTGAGAAAGTTTTGTGTAGATATTCATTATGAAACACATTTATACGCTCTAGGAGCCATGCTATAAATATGGAGTAGAATACGACAGGGTGCAGCCATAGATAAATGTTAGGGGAAACCACATGACACAAAGCAACCATCGTCAAAGAGAAAAAACAAGATATCGCAATTAGCTTTTTATTTTCCTTGCCAAAAGCATATAACTGAAAAGTGAGAAAAGAAAATACAATAACGATAATAAGATGATAATAACCGATCACACTGGTGAAGGCATTGGCAATAATTAGTTGTGGAAGTAAGTATAAAGTCATCGTTAAGCCATTTACGTCTTTTATATCTTTTAATGCAAAAAGGCAAACAAGTGACATGATACAATTGGCAACGGGAAAGATATATAGAAGTAAATATGCGCCTAAGTAGTCCAGTAAAGGAAATATCAAAAGCAGCGAAACCATCGTGAAAAACGTAATTTTTTGATGGAAAATGTATGGAAAGTATCCGTTTATTTTTGAATAAAACATAGTACCACCTATGAGAATAATATTTCTATTTTGTTTTTATTTTGTATTCTATACGAGGTGGCTATGCTTTTAGTTTGTTTTTATTTTTTTTTTGATTATTTTATATCTCTGGTCCTATGGCCAAAATCCCACAATAGAATTTCACGGCCTACGGTAACCAATTGACTGCGTTTTTCGAAATAAACACAGTCCTTTATATCGTAGTTGGTATCTAGTTCTAGCAGTAACCTATCTTTCAATAAGTACCCAAAGGTAATGTTCCAAAAAATCACACGATTTCCTTCGTCTACAGACACTAACTTTTTCCCTTCTTGTACAGCAGAAAAACACCTAACGTTATAGCTATGTCTACTTAATGAGAGATGGACATATTCGCCATGCAATAATTGATCGAAATTCCAAACTTGAATGTTTTTTTCAAAAGATAGGATGAGTAAGTTACACTTCTTTGTTTGCGAAATTTGTAAGCGCACGTTGTTGCCGCGATATGGTAGTTTGATTTTGCGATATTTTTGTGTTTTGGTGTCGAAAACAATAATAAAACTACCTTTTACAAAAAAATTAAATGCAAATACAATGTAACGTTCATCTGGACAGATAGTTGCTTCAGGGACATAAACAGTTTTACCTACCGCAGGGATTTTATCGATAACTTTTTTTCTTCGTAAACACCACACATCAATACCCAGTTTGCGATTGTAAATATATAACAAGTTACTTTTCGGAGCATAAATCGTTTTATAAACTCCATCGGGAAAAAGATGTGTAATTTTTTTTGTATGATTGTAAACTTCTTTCGGAGAGGTGGTCATATAGAACACTTCGTTACTTTTAGGTTTAAGAAAGTAGTGATACATACGCGCAAAAGGTTTTGGGGATACGAAAATCTTTGTTGATTTATGATTGTGCAATTCGTAGTGCAGTAATTCATTTAACCCAGGATTTGTATTGAAGGAATTATTATTTTTAGATACAGATGCGGCATCTGTTTTTTCTTTTAGCTTTTTTGGGTTTTCAAGATTGTTGTAGTCATAGACAAAAAGTGTTTTTTGGCTGATACTAACTAACATTTTCTCGTATATGACAAAATCAATGAGTTTCTGTTCGTTGTTCATGCGTCGCACTTTTTTTGTTGTTTTGTTGACAATAAAAATTTCCCCGCGTTGATTTAGTATAAAAATATAATCTTTACTTGTGGATATTTTCACCGGAGTATGAAAATTTTGTTTGGGAACTACCTTTTTCTTGGTAAATGTTTTACTATCCAAAAAATACAGAGTATCAGATGTAGCAGCAACTAAATTGTTAGAGTCGCGATCGTATGCGCTAGTGATAGAATGATTTCCTGAAAAAATAAAACGATGGGAGTTTTTTCTAGAAAAATCGTAGTAAAAAATTCGTTCACCATGAGTGTAAAGTAGTACGTTGCCTTTTTGGGTTATTGACGTTACATGAAATGATCCTTGGCGATGAGAAAATTGTTTTATTTTTAGGAGTTGTGCGTTTTTTATTTGGAAAATTTTGACGTACTTGTTTCCTGATAAAACCAGAATACTGTTAGAATAAAAATAACACTGTGACTCATGCTGGTAATCAAAATTATCGCGAAAAAGAATTTGTTGTGATTGTAAATCATACAGAGTGATAAAGTAAGATTTTTGTCCGTGAACCACAGCCATTGTTTTACTATCAGGGCTGATCCCTGCCGTCATCACATGATCGACAAAAATTTGTTTTTGGGGGTGTAATTTTGCATTATAAAATACAATCGACGATGACTGTATTACAGCAAAACCAGTGGTCATCGTCACAATTTTTCTCCCCTCTACAATTCTTGATTTGTTTTTGTAAAGAGCAATTTTATTTTGTAACCAGTTAATTTCTACCGCCTGTTCGGGGTATTTGTAATGAGCTTTTGCTTCATCTAAGTATTTTTGCGCGGCATTGAATTTTCCTTGTTGCGCTGACAGATAGGATAGTCGTAGGTCTTTTGTTACGTATAGTAGCTCTTTTTGACGTTGTAATCTCTGTTCTGCAGTGATTTTATTTTGGGCAGCCTTTAGTTGGTAATTTTTCTCTTTAAAAGAGATGTACAGCAATAGAGTTACAATGCCAATAACGCACGCTAAAGTGGTTGTCAATAATTTATTTCGCGCAATCCACTTCAACGATTTTTCTATCTTACCAACGGATTTTGCCGAAACCGGTTTACCCGCCATGTACTTTCGTAGATCTTTCGCTAGGCCAGATATACTGGAATAGCGTTTATTTACTTTTTTGGCTAGGCACTTAAAGCAAATGGCTTCGAGTTCTTTGGGTACTTTGGGGTTAATAGACCTAAGTGCAATGGGTTCGTCATGTATGATTTGATAAAATAAATTGACAATTGTATCGTTTTGAAAAATGCGTTGTGCTGAGATTGCTTCGTAAAGGGTAACACCCAGAGAATAAATATCAGTGGTGAAGGTGACGTTTTTGCCGCGTATTTGCTCCGGAGACATATAGATTGGTGTACCAGAAAATTCGTTCGTCATGGTCTTTGTGTCTATTTTGGCGATACCAAAATCCATCACAATAGGGTTTAAGTCACGATCTAACATGATATTCTCAGGTTTTATGTCGCGGTGAACAATACCTTTGCGGTGAACGAAATTTAAAGCATCCGCTATTTTCGCAAAAATGGTGGCTATTTTAAAAAAGTACTCTTTATTTTTGACGTACTTACTATGGTTATATATGAATTGATGTAAAGATATTCCGTTTATTAGCTCCATGGTAAAAAAGAATACCGGACTGTGGTATACTTCAAAAATGCGAATAATGTTTTGGTGACTTAATTGTGCGACAACTTTTGCTTCTTGTAGCAGTTGGTCGGCGCTGTTGCGATTGGGCAAAACGATAATTTTTAGCGCAACTTTTCGGTTTAATTTTGTGTCAAGGGCACTAAATACAACTCCCATCCCTCCGCGACCTAGCTCACTGAGTAAAAGATAGTGATTTATTTTTTTTCCGCAGGACAAATCCAGTTCTAAATCTTTGGGTAGGTTCAGATCCTTAGAAGTTGCATCGTGTTCGTTGCTGAACATTCCTAAACCAAGTAGATCATGTATTTGCTGTGAGTCTCTCATAAGTTTCTTTCTAACGTAAAGTCTTATTCTCCCAGGAGTAATATTTTATTGTTAACACAATATTTGACATGGTTCTCTACTTGTATAGTTGGAAGGATATATTTTTTTATCTGAAGTTTTGCAAAAAAAATGAAAAAATTTTTGCCGTAATAAAATACTATGGTAGTCATATTATATAAATAATATAGAATGAAAAAATATAATAAAATATCAAGCCAAAGCCAACTTGAAAAAATACCACCATTGCAAAAGTAGGTAAATTATGTGGAAAACTACCCATTGGTCGCAAATACTCGAAGCTCAAAATAAGAATAGCGCAGCACTTGAAACACTATGCCGTGACTACTGGTTACCTGTGTGTAAATCTGTGCAAAGATATGACAAGGAAAATGCCGAAGATCTGACCCAGGAATTTTTTACTACTTTTCTAGAAAATAAATGGATTCAAAGGGTGTCGCAAACAAAAGGCAAGTTTCGTACATTTATATTGGTGGCCCTAGCAAGGTTTCTGAAAGATAAGTTTCACAAGAAACAAAATGCATTTGAAAATAGCATAGTGCACAGCTATGACTTTTTAGAAAAAGAAATGGAAAAAGGATTCAATCGTTACTGGATTGAAAAGCTTTTAGACATAGTTGATAATCGCATGCATGTGCAATACGAAAAACAAGCAACCAATGACTATTTTATTTTTAAGTCTTACTACCAATACAGTCATCGTATTTTATTTCAACCTTCCTCTTTTGTACAGATCGATGTGTTGATTCACGAATTACAGAAAGAAAATGTGAATATGCGCAACTCAAACGTTTTAAGTTTGACAAGACGGCAAAAGTACGAATTCATCTCTCAAGAGTTAAATCGAATAATTGAAAACGATCATTTACCGCATAAAGTATTTGAAGAAGACTATTGCTTTTATGGGATCGATTTTAAAAATCGCGATTGGGGTGTTTTAAAAAAACGCCTGGAGGAACATTTTCAACACTTGTCGCCAAATAGCACAATAGTAGCAAACAAGAAATCAATTTGTGCGTATCTCAACAACTTTATTTTAACGAAAAACTCTATATGTGGTTCACTCACAAATTCTGTTTATGATAAACGTTCTTTTTTGGAAGACACATTCTCTGACTATATTGAAAAGTGCATTTTGCGCCACAATCGTGAATATCTAAGTCAAAAATATAAATCTTTCTGCATGCCTCTTTTCCGAGAAAAGCCCTCCTTCTTAGCATTAGCAGAATACTTTTCTATGACGAAATACCAAGTGGAGCAAACCTTGGAAAAAATGATTGACATGTATCGGCAAATTATGCGCGATGAAGTGTCCAGGTATGTCTGCCCTGAAAATGTATCTGAAGAAATAAAATATTTACAGAATATACTTTGATGACAAATGACGACACTTGGTGTTATGGTTTGCAATAATGATATGTCTACTTCAAAATCGCGATGTTATGTGGTAAGATGTACGAAATGATGAGTTGTGTCGTTTACCACGATACTATACTTAGTTATTCGGTGCGAAGACTTAAAATAATTGAAAAAAAGGTATGTGTAGATGACAAGAAAAATTGCTATTGTGGGAACAATTGCGTTGGTAGCGGTGACTGCAACTTTTCTGGCGAAAGAACGACTGTATTCTCATCGCGAGGACATGGAAGAACAGTGGAAGCAGGTTTCTGATGAAGTACAAAGTCGCAAAGCGCATCTAAAAAACATAAAGGCTCAGATCCGCGGTCTCGATGTCGAAATTACCACCATTCAAGAATCTATTTCTACGGCGAAAAATAATCAGGTAGTGACGAATAATACTACGGTGCAGCCCACGGTACAGGAAAATAAAAAAGTGGTAGAAGAAACAAACGTTGTCAAAGAAAACATTGTCAGCGACACAAAAAAAGAAATTTTGCCCAAAAAACCACTTATAGAGAGACTACGCGTAAAAATAGAGGAAGCAAAAGAAGAGCAGCAAGAAGTACCTATTTTCTTAGAAGGCTATACCTACGAAGGAATACGCGAATACACTTGCGCCCGGGTGACAAATGCAGTTCACGAGTACCGCCATACAAAGACTGGGGTAGTATTTGCGCTCATCGAAGATGGTGAATTTCGAATGGGGAGTCGTCGAAGGGCGGAGAGTCCCATACATACTGTGGAACTTTCGGCATACTTGATGACAAAATACGAAATTACACAAGGAGTATGGACAGAAATAATGGGGGAGAATCCTTCCAAAATAAAAGGGCGTAAGCACCCTGTTGAAAACATCACTTGGAATCAAGCGCACACTTTTTGTAAAGATTTAGGGTGGAGTTTGCCATCAGAAGCACAGTGGGAATATGCTTACTACGCAGGTAGTAAAAGAAGACCTTTCTTTTGGGGAGACAAATACAATGGAAAATACTCGTGGACACGACATAACGCAGGGAAAGGTCATCATGCTGTGGGAACGAGAAAATCAAATGCATTTGGCTTACATGACATGGCCGGCAATGTCATCGAGTGGTGCGCGGATACTTATTCCCTTTACGAAGAAGAATACGAGATAAATCCAGTGGTGCGCCGCAAAAAAGGAGCAAAAGTTATGCGCGGTAGTTCGTGGTTTATATCTCCTCAATCTGGCACAAAAAGGCATAAACGCCCGGCACACATCCCTGATAACTTTGTTGGTTTCCGTTGTGTGAAGAACCTTTCTCCTGAGCAACAACAGCAATGGCAAAATTTTAAGGCTCTAAGCGAAGAAGAGGAGCATCGTGACGAACGTCGCGAAGATCGCTTAGATGAACGTGATGAAGATCACTTAGATGAACATCCTGATGAGCATATCGACGAAGAACATCGTGATGACAATGTGATAAAACGTGGCTTAGATATCCTTGATGATGTTTTTGAATTGGTGGAAGGAAACGTTCTCGACCTTGCCAATCGGAATATTAATAATGCGCAGTTGAAAATGATTTTTACGCGTTCGAAGGGGATTTTAGGAGTGAAGGTCCTCAATCTAGAAAACACCAAGATAACGAGTAAAAGTTTGGTACATATTTGTCGATTGAGAAACTTGACATCTTTGAATCTGGCAGGAACGAAAATAACGGACGGTTATTTGGGAAGACTTAAATTTCTTCCTCATCTCCAAGAACTCGACTTATCAGAAACACATATTAGTGGGAAAGCTCTGGAAAAGCTACCCAAGATGCAAAAATTGCACTATTTGAATGTTTCCGCCAATAATATCGGAGATGAATATCTCGCACATTTGGAAAAATTTCCTAAACTTTATTATTTAGGTATGCGTTATTGTCGTATTACGGACGAAGGTGTTCAACAAATACCACATTTAAAACGTTTGGCAGAGTTAGATTTAAGAGATAATAAAATCGAAGGTCATACCATCGAACAGATATTTGGAATGCCACTGAAGAATTTAAATTTATTAGGCAATGAATTGTTGACGCCAGAAATAATCGAACTTTTAGATCGAGGGTTACCTCACTGTACAATAGAACATGAAAGCTTAAAATGACCACACAACTTCTCAAAGAACGATACGCACTAAAAAAAGTAATCGGTAAGGGTGGTATGGGGAAGGTGTATCTGGCACTTGATGTCGTGAGCAAAAAGCATGTTGCCATCAAGCAGATTATCTTAAATGAAACTGCCGCTGTTACGGAACGTTTCAAGCGCGAGTATTATTTCTTGTCCTCTATTCAGCACACCAATGTGATCAAGGCATTAGACTTTTTCCAACAAAAACAATCGTTCTTTCTGGTACTAGAGTACATCGATGGTCTTTTAGTAAAAGATTTTATTTGTGACCACGGTGCACAAACGACTTTGAAAGCGAAGTTAGCGATTGCTTTTCAAATGGCAACTGCGATAGACGTCATCAATACCGCGGGGATTATCCATCGCGATATCAAGCCGACGAACATCATGATTGACCGCCACAAAAAAGTGATCAAAATACTCGACCTTGGTATTGCACGAGCAATACAAAACGAAATGGATGGCTTGACAAGAACGAATACGCCCATTGGTACGCCTGGTTACATGAGTCCTGAGCAAGTGGCTGGGGAAGTTTCGGCGAATAGTGATGTGTTTTCTTTGGGAATTGTTTTATATCAACTGTTTTTGAATATAGCAGACTCTCCGTTTGCGACAGGCAATAATATTGTATCCACCATGGCGGCAATTACTGGCAAAGATTTACCTCCTCTAATAGAGCAAATTTCGCTGGAGATTAGTTGGGAAAGAGAAATTTATACTGAGATATCACATCTTCTGCAAAAGTCATTGCAAAAAGAGCCGGAGCAACGTTTGCCAAACGCACGTATTATGGCCAAAACATTTTACAAGCTGTATAAAGAGTGTAAATCGGAGGATAGTTGGTCACTAACACAACAGTTAGATCCACAAAGTATTGCACATTTGCAGCAGCTGGGAAAAAAATACGGAAAAGATGTTTCCTCTCCCGAACAGGCTCAGCAAACATCAGAATTACCGTTGGGAATTAGCGAAAATCAGTATATCGTTCTCATTGTTATAGTTGTAATGTTGGCAATTACAACTATCGTTTTCCAACGCACTTTTATCGCGGCGAGCATTTACGATTGGGAACAAAAAATAAACGACAAAACGGAAGAACTACAAAAAGTGGAACAAGAAATTGAGGAACAACAGGAAAATCTCCAGCGCAAAGTAGACGAAAAAAAGCGGCTAGAACAAAAAATGAAGAAATGAAGAAGTTGGAGTGCATTAAGAGAAAAAGCCCTTAGTTTTCTAAGGGCTTTTTTTGTGAGAACACTTATTTTTTATTCAACTGTTCTTGGGCATATTTACGAATGACTTCTTCGCTGTCTTTGGTCAGTTTTTGTAATGTCTCTTTGGATGTTGCGGGATTACGTGCCACAGATATGCGTATATCGACATAATCTTCTTCCGCCAATTTGGCTAAGGCTTTTTGCGGAGCATGGGTGTTTTTAGATATTAGCAATTTCACCTTTTTGTTGCGATCATATGCTAAACGCAACAATACCGGTTTGTTTTTTCTCTCGGCAAGACGTACTTTCACATCCAATCCTTCGCTTTTGGCCATTTCGACAAGTGCTTTTTCTGGTGTGTTGGGATTTTCTGCGACGAGCATTTTCACTAAGTTGGAAGGGTCTTTTGCCAATTGTGATAGTGTCTGCGGTGGGGTGTTTGGATTTGCCGCTACTGACATTCTTTTTTGTTCATCTTTGTCTTGCGATAATGTCATGAGTTGTTGCGGTGACTTTTTTTCTATTTTTTGCTCTTTTACCGCAGCAATTTTGCGCTGCGTTTGTTCCTGCTCGCGTACATTTTGCTGCTCATTGGATTCCCAAAATGGAATGAGTGGTAGTGTCAAAGTATCGACCACTAAACTTCCGGGAGGATCTAAAAACATCAGAGGAAACGCCAAAGCAGCGGCATATCCCCAATTGCGAAGATTTAAATCTTTACACGAGTCACCATAGTGACGAAGAGTGATGGCGTTTACAAATCCACCGTAGAACTGCGGCTCTTTTGATCTTAGGTTGCAATACGAACCACAGCCGGTGCATATGGCCAATATCGCAATTATACATATTTTATTCATTTACTTTTCTCTTTGTCGTTAGATATCAAATGTACTTTACTTTTAGAAATCAATATAAGAAATCACAAAACAATTTTCAAAGTCTAATTTAGGTTAGATTTGAGTGAAGTGTGAAATTTTTGTTTTATATATTCATAGAAATGGTTACATTTTTTTTATTTGACTTACATGTAAAAATAACTTAAATAACTAAGTTGTACAAAAATTATCATTTTTTGCGCACCTTTATTGAGACTGATTCTCGATCGCAGAAAAAGAGACTTAACCAAAGGAGTAAAAATGAGAAAATATCTCATTACTTGTTTGGCGCTTTCTTTTATCGTAAACATGTTTGCTGAGGATAGCCTTGTTTTCATGAAAGAATTTGACAAACAAAAGCAAATTGTTTTGGCCAAAGCCAATGGTAAAAATCAAACGCTAGTCACATCTGGCGAAAATTGGCACCTATACCCCGATCTTTCTTCTGATGGACAAAATATAGCTTACATGCAGTCGACAGGAGAATACGGTTTTGCCATTCTCTCCACGAACTTACAAAGTAAATCCGTGCGTAAGTGGAATAAAAATTCAGGCACACATTTCCATCCTCGTTACAGTCGTAATATGCGTTATCTCGCCTTTAGTCAATCTCAAGACTATAAAAATCAAATCGCCATAGTTGACCTACTCAAAGCACAAAACAAAGGTTTGTGGACAACAAATAGCGATAATGTCATGCAGTACAAGGGAAGCTATGAAGTCGTTAAGGATCGAGCTTCTTGTTACTTTCCACATCTTTCTTCTGACGCTTCGTTTTTGGTATATCATAGGACGAAATCTGATGATGGCAGAGAAGTTGTGTTCTATGACCGTGCAAAAAAATCCAAAACGGTGATTGCTCAGGGAATGGCCCCTTCGGTATCTTTCGATGATCGTTGGATTGCCTACACAGCGAAGCAAGGTGAGCATTGGAACGTGTGGGTGTATGATCGCATAGAAGGTAAGCGCTTTCGCGTTACGGAACATGGACATAACGACTATGCGCCGAGTTTTCGTGCTGACAATAGCTTGTTTTTCGCTTCGGATCGTTCCGGTTCTTTGCAGATATATACAGTTGCTAACTGGCAGGCAAAAAATCCAAAAGCAGAGCTGTTTGTAAGTGCAGACAATGCCACTTTTTATGCTCCGCGTTTTAGTGGAAACGCAGTTTACAAACACGAAACTTTTGAACCTTTTCCAGCACCATCACGTTCTTCTTTTGGCTCGACTGTACACAACGGCTATATCTATGTGGCAGGAGGTCATCAAGGGAAAGAACATACCTATCCTCCTGAATCGTTCTCTAATCAAGTGCATCGCTACAATATTGAAAAGAAAACTTGGGAAGAAGTGGCACGGCGTAATCATAAATGTCATGGATTTACTTTGTCTTCCCATGGAAAATACGTATACGCTTTTGGTGGTTTTACCTATTCACCAGACTATACCCCTAAATGGACTTCTTTAGATGTTATCGAAAGATATGACACCGAAAAGAATGTATGGGAAATTGTTGGTCGAATGCCGCGTAAACGTTCTTCTAACGTTGCGGTGAAGGTTCAAAATAAAGTTTACCTCATTGGTGGTTGGGACAGCACACCTAAATTTGAGCATGACTACGATGGAAAATTTCATCGCGAAATAGATATTTTCGATCTCGAATCGGAAACATGCTATGAAGCAGATGTTCTTGCACCTTTACCATTGCGACGTGCTTTTACGGCGGTCGCTCATGACAATAAGATATATCTCATTGGTGGGCTCAGTATTGGAACTCTAGAATTTAATTTTTTAGATAAGGTTACGGAGTTTGATATTGAAAGTGGTTTGTTTAAAGATATGCCACCGCTACCTTTTGCTACGTTTGCTCCTGCAGCAGAGGTAATCGGGGATGATTTATTTGTTTTCGGCGGCATGTTCGAGGTTGGATATTTTTTCGAATACGAATATGCATGCAGTATATACAAATATAACTTCAATTCGCGTAGCTGGAAAAACACCGGACGTTTTTTAACAGAATCTAAGGGGTTTTCTCAGGTAGTTAAACACGATGAAAAGCTATTTATCCTTGGTGGACATTCATATCATTACAATGATAACGGTTTGTTTTTACCCGATGGGATACCAAATACTTTTCGCAAGAAAAGTAAAGAAGCACAAGCAACAAATGACCGAAATAACCCTGTGAGAACTACAGAAATATTCTCTATACAGAAGTAATTTTACCTTTGTTATCTCTACGATTCGTAGAGATAACTACCTAACAGGAGACACCATGAGAATTTTAGCTATTGTTACTTTGATTTTTCTACTGGCGGCCTGCGACCAGAATTCGCAAACACAACAAGATAAAGAAACGGTTACCATTTACACTCATCGCCATTATCCTAGTGATAAAGAACTTTACAAACAATTTACAAAAGAAACAGGTATTGAGGTCATTGTACGTAAGGGCAAGGCCAATGAACTTATCAAAAAAATTGAGATCGAAGGCGAAAAGACCGAAGCCGATATTCTAATTACGGTTGACGTTGGCCGACTACATTTTGCACAACAAAAAGGCGTTTTGCAGGCAGTTTCTTCGGAAACCTTAACTAAGAACGTTCCGGAACATTTACGCCACAAAGATGGTTATTGGTACGCGTTGACAAAGCGTGCGCGTGTTATCGTACATCACAAGGATCGTGTCAAACCTGAAGAACTTTCGACGTATGAAGATTTGGCTTCCGAAAAGTGGAAAGGCAAAATTGCGATTCGTTCTAGTAGTAACGTTTACAATCAGTCCTTACTTGCGTCTGTTATTGTTGCCAATGGTAAAGAAAAAGCGCAATCGTGGGCGAAAAGTGTGGTAAACAATATGGCTAGGAAACCAACGGGGAATGACCGTGACCAAGTCAAAGCGGTGGCCGCAGGAAAGGCCGATCTTGCCGTCGTGAATACCTATTATTTGGGGAAATTACTCAATTCGGACAATGCAGACGAAGTGAGTGCAGGCAAAGCAGTCAAGATATTTTTCCCTAACCAAAACGATCGTGGAACACACGTAAATATTAGTGGTGCGGGCGTTACAAAGCACACAAAAAATAAAGAAAATGCCATGAAACTGATCGAATTTCTCACGGGGAAAGAAGCACAAAAAACTTTTGCTCAAGTCAACTATGAGTATCCGATTCATCCTGAAGTCAAACCTTCTGAGCTTGTTGCCTCTTGGGGGGAATTCAAGGAGGATAAAGTGAATCTGGCAGAACTAGGTGCCAATAACAAAGAGGCGGTGAAAGTTTTCGATGTTGTGGGATGGAAGTGATTTGTTCCACAAAATAAGAAATATACTTTTTCATAGTTGGTACAGCAAGAGATACTTTAACTCTTGGACAATTTCAAGCTTAGCTGTATCTTTACTCATTGCAGCACCGATTTTTTTTATCATTAGCCATGTTTTTTTAGAGCCAAGTGATGCTTGGCTCCACATAAAGAAAACATGGTTAAATGAATATATTCGCAATACGTTATTGTTGGTTGTGGGTACAGCTTTTTTTACGTTTGTGTTGGGAGTTGTTCCAGCATGGCTAGTGAGCGTATACCGTTTTCCCGGACACAAATTTTTTGAGTGGGCGTTCGTTTTACCTTTAGCGGTTCCTGTCTACATTATGTCATATACCTACGCTGATATGTTTAGTAGTACAGGACTTATGCGAAAAATTTTTGGTCGCGAAAGTTTTTTATTGTTTGAATTCAAATCGCTGAGTGGTGCTATTATCTGTTTCTCTTTCTCTCTGTATCCCTATGTGTACTTGATGGCAAAAAATGCTTTCAAGCAGCAGTCCGCTCTGGTACTCAGTGCATGTCGCTTGTTCTGCCATTCTCACTTTTCTATTTTCATCAAAACAGCTATACCGCTGGCTTTTCCGGCAATTAGTGCTGGTTTGCTGCTCGTTGTGATGGAAGTGATGAGTGACTATGGCACTGTTAGCTATTGTACATGTCCTACATTTACTGTTGGTATATTTAAGGCATGGTACTCTTTAGAAGACAGTCAGGCAGCGATGCGCCTATCTGCGATATTACTTTGTCCCGCGTTTTCATTGTGGATTTTACGTTGGTTTGTTGTACGCAACAGGCTCCACGATCATGACGTAAATGTTGGGGAAAATCGTCGATTCGGAAGACCGTCGTTTTTGGCAAATACGATCATCGTGTCTTTGTGTTCGTTGATGTTGTTTTTTACCTTTGTTTTACCAGTATCGCAGTTGATATACTGGGCGTACCAAACAGCGGGTGAAGTGGTGAATTCCGCTTTTTTGTCTTTGGTGAAGACAAGCGTATGCTTGGCGTTGGGTACGGCTTTTATTACGTTAACGATTGCGGTGCTTATCACATATACCGTCAAAATTCGCCACACTTACCTAGCGCAAGGAGTCGCGTTTGTCAGCAAAAGCGGTTATACTCTTCCCGCAGCCGTGGTGGCGATTAGCGCAATGACTATGTGTAAGTGGTTTGATGATAGTATCGGAGAATGGAGTGGCTGGTTTTTGAGTAATAGTACAGCGGCTTTAGTATTCGCTTATGCGGTACGCTTTTTGGCCGTGGCATTTGAACCTGTTAACTCTGGCTTCGTAAATGTGGGACACAGTGTAACCCAGACATGCTTTTCTTTAGGAAGCAAACCACTGCGTACATTAGTTGTTCATTTGCAAATGATGAAAGCATATTTGTTTAGTGCACTGGTTCTTATTTTTGTCGATATTTTAAAGGAATTCAATTTAACTTTCTTAGTGGGACCAACTTACGAAACACTCGCAACAGATGCTTACAGCAGAGCCATTTCCGAAGAGGCCATTCCGCATTCATCGTGTTCTGCGCTAACGATTATTTTTATCAGTAGTGTGTTTTTGTTGTGTGGTAAAATGGGCCTCAATAGATTGAATAATAAACAGTCATGATCGCTTTACATATTGAAAATATTTATAAAAAATACCAGGGGAAACCGGTGGTCGTTGATTTCTCACTCCAAGTTGCTCCAGGAGAAGTCGTGGCGCTGATAGGCGAAAGTGGTTCAGGCAAATCGACGATTTTAAAAATGATTGCTGGGTTTGAAAAACCAAGTGCAGGACAAATTCATTTATATGGTAAAACCGTATACAGTAATGAAATCTTTGTTGAACCAGAACAGCGTCAAGTGGCAATGGTATTTCCCTATCACGCATTGTTTCCTCATTTGAGTGCAGAAAAAAATATCGCGTTTGCATTGCAACACCATAACAGACGACAAAAAAGAAAAATCGTAGAAGATATGTTAAACCTAGTTGGGTTGCTTGAATTTCGCAAACACAAACCACATCAGCTTTCCAGCGGACAATTGCAACGAATTTCGTTGGCACGCTCATTGGCAATAAAGCCCAAGCTCTTACTTTTAGACGAGCCGCTAAGTAAACTAGATGTCATGTTGAAAAAATATATGCGCGAACAAATAAAGCGCATTATCCAACAAACACAGACCACAGCGATTTTGGTTACTCACGACAAAGAGGACGCTTTTGTCATCGCTGACAAGGTTGTGGTCATCAAGGATGGAGTCACACAACAGATTGACACGCCACAAAAAATTTACACTACGCCACATAACGAATACGTGGCGCACTTTTTTGGTGAGGTCAACTTTGTAGAAGGCAAAAAAAGTTGTAATGGCTACAATACACCTCTTGGAATGATCGAAACACTACCTACGACAGAGAATTGTACGGTACTGATCCGTCCCGAAAATGTAGAAATTACGACAGAGAATAGCGATACCATTCCTGTTACCATAGTCAAGACAGTTTTTTATGGAGCGCAACAGGAACTTACGCTTGAGTTAGAAAATGGCAAAAAAATAACTGTTTTTATCCCTCAGCAACAAAAAATAGAAGTAGGGGAGCAACTCTTTTGCAAATTGAACGCTTGGGATAAGATTTTTGAGCGTTAGGCCGAGGTGTAAAAAAACTTTGATACGTTCCTTTCTTTAATAATATGAAGTTTGCCACAAGCCTCCGGTTTTTATACCAGTAAATTTAAAGCTCAGAATATGTATGTTTCTTTCGATTCATATTTTTCAAAGGTTCACGGCTTTGTAGGCAAGACACAAATTTTTGTTTTATAGTTAACTGTACGAAAAACAAAAAATATATTGTATAGAAAGGTTTGTATGAAAAATTCAATTATAGAAGAAATGAAAGAGTTTGGTTTAGACACCAATGAAGCATTCAATATACTTGTAAAAGCAATTTTTCGTTCAACAATGTTTCGCGGAGCGGAATATGACGGTACAATGTATAACGAATTGCCTAATATTTGGGGAAGCGCTAGTGAAAAAGGCGTCGAAAAGAAATATTGTTGCAATTCAGATCATTCTTTTGCAGAGTACTACGAAAATGCAGAATGTGCGATGGATGTCATCGATCGTGTAGAAGCTGACTTTTCTGATATACAGTTTTGCTGGGACTGGGAAGGTGTCGATTGTGAAATCGACGAGTACGAATTAGAAAACGAAGAAGCGATTCTTGAGTATTTGGAAAGTCTTCCCGACAAAGAAGATCAAGTGGTCATAGACAGTATTGTCACCATGAGAAATGATATGGGAGCGAATAGTGATCACCGCGGTTCAGATCATTGTCTTTTGGTGTTGCCGTTTACCACTAGAACGCAAATGAAGTCTCCGACACTACGCGAGTTTATTTCGCATCTTTATTTGCTAAAATCACACAAATTCGATGGTTGGTACGAGATGTATTGTCGTCTATCAGCAAAAGAGTTGGAGTATACTTGCGAGCTAGATTTGAGTTTTGATCACGGATCGTAATTGTTATATAGAAGTCGGTTTGTCACCTCTTGTGCTGTCAGCGCGGGAGATGACAAACCAATTTTTTGTTGTTATATTTAGTGGGGTATTTGCGCTTGTAGGCTAATCACAGGGCTTGAAACCTCGCGATATTGTTGTTCAAATGCGCGCTTGATGGCATCAAGTGCTCGCAAATACTGGCGCAGAGTTTCCTCTTCTATCCATCCTCCTAAACGCAATTCACCGCGTAAATTACTTACCGCAGACTGTAGTTGAAAAATTTCACTGTCTACATTTATATCGATATTTTTTGTCTGTAGGTATTTCGCCAAATCTTTCTTTTTACCTAGTGAAATTTCGTTGGCAATATTTTTGCCTTTTTGTTTGATAAATTCTAGGCTATAGTCGATTTCCGCGATTTGTTGCGGGTATTCGCGGATGGTGCGCATGCGTTTTTGTATTGTCGAATGCACAAAGCGACTTCCGCGTCCTTTTAGAGAACCGACAATTTGCGAAGAAAGCTTTTCGTATTGGTTGAAAACCTGTGTCACGTTGTCATACCAATCCCCAGGGGAACGCTGTAGGTCTTTGAGTCGACGTTCTTTTTGTTGCTGTGCCAACAATTTCTTTTGCACTTGTTGCTTTTGCTGTGGGTTTTGCATTTTCGCGATGAGACTGCGTGAATTCTTTTGCAAAGTTTCTAATGTCGACAACACCGAAATAATCTCTCCGCCTTTTGTGTAAGGTTTTAAGAGTGTGACTACGGCGCTATATTTCTTTTGTACCATAAACAGTTGCGATTCTTGTAGCAGTTCGTTGATCTCTTCGATTTCTTGTTGTGCAAACTGTAGATACTTTTCTGCTCCGCTAAATCCTACGGTTTCTTTTAGAACATTTGGATAGAGGTTGCGCAGAGTCGCCAAGTCACTTTTCAGTGTTGGAATGATTTGTTGTAACTTGGCACGTCTTACGGTTAATTCATCGATCAAAACTTGTGCTTCGTTGGTTTTTCTATTGCTCTGTTTTTGTAACTTTGCTTGGCCAAGTTTGTTATTCAGATCACTTTGCAAGTTCTTGAGATCTTGGACAAAATTGGCAGGACTTAGACGTTTCCCTTCGTATTTAGCCAATACATTAAGGGCTTTTTCGTACATCTTCTTGTTGGTAAATGTTTGGCTTTCTGTTAATTTTTTGCGATAAAAACTATATATGCGACGTGCCAATTTCAATGTTTGTTGCGATGCACTATTGATGTCCTGATAACCTTTACTTGTTGGAAATTCTTTACGCAACTGCGACGCCTTTTTCTCTAGTGGTAGCAATATGTTTTGCAGTCGACTCGTATAGGTTTCTAACTTCTTTTCAATGTGTAGAACGCGTTTGGCAACCTGGAATTGTCGCTTTTGTTGTTCTACCACAGTGATGAAGCGTTTTATTTCGCTAAAAGATTGTGTCATTTCTCCAATACTGTTTTGCGCTTGCTTTGTCAGAGCATTTTTTTCTTTTAAGTGAGTAAGTGCTTCGTTAATTTTTTTATTTTCAAAGTAATTATCGGCGACTGTCAGTTCTCTATCAATGGTTTTTGCCAAGCGCTCGAAAGAAGTATATTTGTTCATGTAACGCTGTAACTCTTTACGGAATGCATGGCTTGGTGGAAGTACTTTGTTGAAATTGTCGATGTTCTTTTTGAACGTCAGCAACATGTTTTGCAAAGTACTTTGCTGCTTGCGCATGTAAACGATGCGTTTGGAATATTCCTTCGCGCGTTTACTATTTTCTATTTGTAAAGCTTTTGCCGTTTGTTTTATTTCTCTCATAATGTCGGATGCGGCAGTGAGTTTTTCCATGATTTTTTCGTATTTGCTCGCGCTTTTTTCCAGCTTTTCTTTTGCGTCCGCGGTTTTGTTGTTGGCCAAGTCTTCATTGGCCGCGGCAATTAAACTTCGTAAATTTTGCGCATAGTTTTTGGCCTCACCAATACTCGCAGCTATTTGTTTGGGAGGAGCAGCAATTCCTAGGTTTTTTGGAATACTTGTCACCTGTCGTAGCAGACTTTCTACCTGCGGTGTCTTATCTTGTAGATCACTGTATTCTTGCGATTTCTGCGCAATCATTTTTAACACTTCACCTTTACTGCTTTTTTTCTGGCGCAATGTTTCTAGCGCTTCAATCTTTTGGTTTATGTCTTCATATATATATGTAAGACCCTTGATAATATCTGATTGAAATTTTTCGTAAGGCTGTAAAATTTCCTCAGCGCTTTGTGAAGACTTTTCACTTCCGCTTAGTATTTTTTCTGCGGCCTCACGATCGTTTTCTTGGAGGAATAGCTTTTCCGCTTTGCGTATAGTGTCCTCTAACTTTTCCACTTGACTTCTGTATATGTTCATCTTGACCGCGACATTAGGGTCCTTAGGGATAGTGTTTTGGAATTCTTGGTACTTTGTGGCGATGAGCATTTGCTCTTCTTCGATGCTATCGATGAGTTCTTGTGCGCTAAAAACATAATTGCGCAACTTACGGAGTGCCGTATTGATATTTTCTTCTTGTAGCCATTCATTTTTCAAAGCGCGATTGATATAACGCGTTGTTTTTAATTTCGAAACAACGCGGCGAATGATGTCAAGGCGTACTTGATATTTATCGTGTTCGTCTTGATGTGGTTGTAGGCTTTTTAAAACTTTTTCGTACTCTTCTTTGACGAGAAGCTCTGCACTAGCGGTTACCATTTTCTCAAAGGTCTTGACATAATTTTTTGTTTCGAGAATCAGAGGCTTAAGTCGTGGGTGAGGATCTATGTAGCCTAGTGTTGCGGGATACTCTTTGACGATCAGTTTATACAAATCTTGTGCTTGCGATGTAGCTTCACTGATATCTTTTAGTTCTTGTTTTGCATTGGCTGCATCTAAGTTTGCGCGTATTTTGTATGTTTGTTGGCCAAAGTAATAACGTATGGCCGGGCCATAAAAATGCCAAGTCACTCCGCCGAGGATGGCGAGAAAAATGACAGAAATTACGAAACGTTTGAACAACATCGAAGGGGTTACTGGTAGGCGAATTTTGCCTTTGGCCTCTCCTGAAGGAGCAAATGTAATGCCGTACTTGCGAAATACCGCAAGGTCTTCGGGAGAAACGGTTACTCCTAGTTTACCATCTGTACTGCATTTACGTACTTGGTCGCAAAGTGTTTTGTATTTGGTCTTACCACAATCCACATGGAAACCATAACGTGTAAATACGGCGCTGTCGTGTTCGTTAATTTCAATGTCGTCTTTTTTGCTTTCTTGCTCGAAAACCATCAATAATGGTTCGATGGGTTTCGAGTATTTGTCCACTACTTTTTTTACGTCGGGTAGCACCTGTTCCTTACCGGTGATCGTTTTCGCGTAAGCATCGAAGAGAAATTTGCGCGTGGTTTTTTTCTTTTCTACTTTGATATTATGTCGCGACAAAATCTCGGAGTCTTCACGACTGAGGTTGATTTGCTCTTGCATATAACGGTGACTATCGAACCATATAATCAATTCGTTCAGTGATACTTGATAGCAAGAAACGCTATAATTTTTTGATTGATAACGCAGTGGTGAGGTAACATGCTTTTCTTTGTAAAATTTATTTTTGTAAAAATAAATGACCCAGTATTTATTTCCAAAAGGAAATAAAACAGCTTGTTTGTTGTCGCCACTGATGATTAAAATTTTACTTTGTAAACCATATTTATCAATGAGTTCGGGTAAATTTATAGCATTCTTATTTTCGTATACCGCAACCTGGGTAATACCCTTGATAAAATTTCGACATTCACTATAAGTTAAGTTTTTCATCGATTATTCCTTTTTGTGTCGGTCCTTAGCAAAATACATGAAGTACACTAAACTTGCAATAAAACACGCACTACACAATACGGATGTTATGTACGAAAAGTATCGGAAAAACGATAGCATGGACATTTCGTTATATGAAAAGTTTTTATACAGGTTAATGGCGATTGTTCCTATGTAGCCCACAGCATCGGTAACATAAATCATAAAAACGGCAGTTGCTGTTACGCCAAATGCCGCGATCAAACGGTCAAAAAGAACACAGCCATAAGGTACATACGCAAGATATAGCCCCAGGCCAACTAGAATCATCCACACCGCTCCATTGATTACTTGGAAATCATAAAGTAAAGTACTGATTCCGATGAGTAGAGTACCAGCAAGCATGATATAATGAGTCACAAATAGCCCTATTCGATTATTCTTCACCAAATACAAAAGGGCAAGAAAAATCATAACGACAAATGGAATGGGGAGTTCTGCTTGGGTAAAAATAAGCGGTTCTGCTCCGTATCCTAAACCAGACCAAATTTCTGCGGCGAAATCATCGCGTACACCACGATAGGCTGTCAAAAAGAAATACAAAATAGTTAAAAACAACAGGCCAGGAAAAAACATTTTGATGAATTCTCTACGCTCTTTACTATTCATCGGAGCGCGTTTGGTTCTTTGCCTTTCATCTTCTGCACTTGGAGCTGGCATTAGACTGAGGGCCCATAGAGAGAGAATAAAAACAGGAAAAAAGCACAAACCGGTTACAAAAGGCATCCAATATTGTGAAACGCCATTTTCTAGCCATAAGGCTCCTACAGTTTTCACAGCACCGCTTGCGATAATATACGAGCAACTAAGCCCCGCTCCTAAAAGCTCTGAAGTTTGACGACCTTCTAGATAACTAAAGACCAGTCCCCACACCATCCCCAAAGGAATACCATTTAAAAATAATGCCACAACGCGGATGGTAGGATTGTCTACAACCGCAAATAAAAATAAGGCCGCTTCTGCCCAAGTGATCATGAGGACAAGTCCCCAAGCACGGTAGTTTGCCTTCATCTCGGATACAATTTTGACACCGAGGCATTTAGACAACGCGTATCCAATGAGTTGGCTAATGATCAGAGCAATCTTAAAATCGATTCCCCAGATACTTAAATCGGTAAATTTTGCGGCGGTGTATGGTTTGCGGAAACCATACATACAAAAATACGTCATAAACGCGGCAATAATAGCATACGCGCAGAAAACAAATACCGAGGAATTTTCTAAGCGCGTGGTGACGTTTTGATTTATTTTTTTGATTATTTTCATGTTTTTTCTCTTCTATGAATATGTTATGCTGGCTGGCCGTACAATTTTAGAGAGTGCTGTACTAGAATTTAGATTATTTTTATACTTATTTCCTACATTTGGATTTGTTATGGAAGAATACAAATATACTGTAGATGAAAAATCTCTAACGCAGGTTTTTCTTACGCGGTTTGTGTGGAAACCTATTGTACAATGCTTACCAGCGAAGCTCAAACCAAATACGATAACTATTTTTGGTTTTTTTTGCATGATACTCAGTGGGATAAGTGTGTGGTTGACATTTTATGGATATGATATTGGGTTCTTGGCAGCGGTACTATTTCTGTTTGCCTATACCGCATGTGACAATGTCGACGGAATGCACGCACGAGCGACAGGGCAATCTTCACGCTTAGGAGAGTTTCTCGACCATTGGTTGGACTCCTTTAGCTGTATTGTTGTCAACATGGCCATGGCGATCGTTTTAGGATTACATGGTTCTATCCTTATCGTGTATTGCATTTCTATTGGTATTGCTTTTTTCTGTACTATCTGGGAACATCACTATACAGGGGTATTCCACAGCGGACGCCTTGGAACAAATGAAGGTTTACTGACAGTTATGGGTGTGTACTTAGCGGTGTTTGTATTTCAAAGACCGTCTTGGTTGCAATACAACGGTACATTGAATCATTTTGTTACCATTGCAGTTGTTTTTGCAATTACCGTTAGCTTTTACACCGCTTTGGCTTGTATATGGCGTGTGAAGAAGCATCTTGGTGAATGTATACTTCTCGTTGCAGCAATGACGACAATCGCTGCTGCAAATCACTACAATTACATTCCTGATATTTTTGCTGCTACTCTAATTTTAGCATGTAATACGATGTTCTGTGGCAAGTTAATTGTGGAGCATTTATTAGAGAAAACTTCCCCATACCGCCACCCCGTGACGCTTATTTTTGTTGTTGGGGCTATTGTGTTGATGTTAACGGGAATAAACATTGACATTTACATGGTGTACACCGCTTTTTCCATGGTGGCTTTCGCTTTAGTCCTTGATGGTGGGCGGGGCATTTATTATTTGCGATAGTCAAAATAAGGTTCAAAATAGTGAAATGGCAGTTGCGATGTTACAACTACCATTTCACAGAATTTATTAGTATTTGTGCCCAAACATGAGACGCAATATCTCACCAATCCACAGTACCGCAGATGTATAGCCAATAATTTTTAGCCAGTCATTGGCTGCTAGAGGAATCGTGCGGAATAATGTGCCTCCAAATTGAACCATAAGCAGCTGACCAACGACAATAATTGTTGTCACTGCCAAGAAGGCTTTGTTTTTGAACAAGGTGCTAAAAACACTTTTTCCCGTACCAAACGCTTTGGCATTGAGCATATTCCACAGTTGTAAAAAGATGAAGGTGTTGAAAAATATGGTCAGGCGATACTTGTACTCAAATGGTTGATCTTCCCATGGAATTCCCTGGGTTCCCACACCTTTTAAGTAGAATAGCATAAAGCCTAACATCACACATATAAAAATGAATCCCCAACCTAGAATGAGCCAAGTCATTACTTTATTGATGATGAAATCATCGGGATGACGTGGAGATCGCTTCATCAGTTTTGAGTTTGGTGGTTCTGTGGCTAGAGCGAGAGCCGCGAACGTGTCCATGATCAGGTTTACCCACAGCATTTGCATTACTGTTAGTGGAAACTGTGTACCGACAAATGGACCAATAAGTGCTATTCCAAGTGCCGCAACGTTGATGGTGAGTTGGAAAATCAAAAAGCGTTGTATATTTTGAAATAAAGAGCGCCCCCACAAAATTGCTTTGGTGATGCTGGTAAATGAGTCATCTAAAAGGACAATGTCACTGGCTTCTTTGGCAATCGACGTCCCGCATTTACCCATTGCCAAACCTACATCTGCATGATTGAGTGCTGGGGCATCATTGACACCATCACCTGTTACCGCAACAACTTCGTTTTGTTCCTGTAAACTTTTTACCAAACGCAATTTGTTTGCTGGGCGTGCACGATATAGTACTTTGATACCTTTTGAGTTTTCTTTTACCTTGTCATCATCCCAGGCTTCAAATTCTTGGCCGCTCACTAACACATTCTGCTTTTCATTATCTTCATCTTGCCATAGATTTATTTGTTTGGCAATTTCGCGCGCCGTTTTTTCGTTGTCTCCGGTTACGATTTTTATATCGACACCCGCCTGCATACATGAAGATATGGCTTCGGGAACATCACTGCGAATGGGGTCACTAATTGCGGTGAATCCCAACCAGTTCATGCCGTTGACTATTTTATCGATGTTAATATCGTCTGTATAGTTCTGAATTTCTTTGTAAGCAAATCCAATGGTACGCATCCCTTTGTCCTGACAAGCGACAAGCTGTTCGTTGATTTCTTTTTCCATGGAGGTGACAGATTTTAGCTTTTCATTGGTTTGTACCAATGTACATTTCTGTAACACAATTTCTGGGGCACCCTTGACGAATAGTACAGGGTTTTCGACATCTTTTAATTTAGCCACTGTTGCCATGTACTTACGTTCGGTGTTGAATGCCCATTCCTTTAGGCTTTCGTGCGTCTTGCGCAGTGGTAGATAATCAACATTGTTTTTGTGCAACCACAGAAGCAGCGCTCCCTCTGTCGGATTACCAAGAACTTGTGGATGAGTTTGCGAGTGAGAGAAATCAAGGTTTGCTGTACTGTTGAGTGCGATAGAGCGTACGATCCATTCGTCATTTTGTAATTTTTTGTCGGATTTGTAGGGAATTTCAAATTCGGTAACATGCATGTTGTTTTGGGTGAGGGTACCGGTTTTATCAGAACAAATTACCGTAGCGGCACCGATTGTCTCACAGGCATGCATTTTTCGCACTAGGTTGTTGTTGGCGATGAGGCGGCGCATACTGTACGCTAGACATAATGTCACGCTAAGTGCTAGCCCTTCTGGTACAGCAACAACAATAATGGTTACAGCAATCATAAAGTATTGCAGAAATTCCAGTAATATTTTTTCAGTGATCCATTCCTGAGGCACAGTGGAGATGTAGCCATTTTGCGTGAAAAGGTAAATTCCAATTCCCCATATCGCTCCTGCGACGAAAATAGTGGTCATCCATGGAACAAAACCACCCTTTTCTAACCATTTAGGCGGTGAAATGGGTATTTTGAAAATTTCAAAAGCGTCAAAAAGAACAGGTCCCCACATCATGGTGAGGGAAATATAGATGGCAAATATCGATATTCCGGTGAACATCCATTGCGCTTGTGTCAAAACCAGAGTGCCATTGCCCATTCCTTGTACAACAAGTGCAATAAAAATAGCGGTGGCAACCGTGAACGCAACCACTTCGATAAGGCGACTGAGTTTTGCTAGTTGTTTGTTCAGTGGTGTTGTATTTCCCGATAATACCGCTGCGTCGCGAGCCGTTTTTCCTATCTCGGTGTGGTCCCCTACCGAAGCTACTCTTAAAGTAGCATGCCCATCGACAACAACCGTTCCCTTGTATAACATGTAGTCAGGATAAGGTTCTGTCACTTTGCTATTTTCACGGATACACTTATTGATCGGATGTGATTCCCCTGTTAGTTTGGCTTGAGAAACTTGCAGATTGACACTTTTCATCACCTCGCTGTCTGCGGGAACTTCTTGTCCGGTGCCTACGAGTAAGATATCATCAACGACAATCTCATGCATGGGAATGGACATAAATTTGCCGTTGCGGATAACCTCTATCGGAATTTCATTGTTCACTTGGTTGAGTATGTCAAATTCGGCATTGGCTTTGTATTCGTTAAAAAACGCAATACCTGTGGCCAAAATAATAGCAACGACAATGGCAATGCCTTCAGTGTAATCGTTGTGTATAGCGCCAATAGCGATGGAAAGAACTGCTGCTATAATGAGAATACGAATAACTGGGTCTTCGAATTTTTCTAAAAATAATTTCCACCATGGATCTCTCGGTGGTGGGGTGAGTACATTTGCACCGTGTTTTTTTCTGCTTTCGATAACTTCAGCGTCGGTTAGACCCATCAGATGTTTATCAGACAAAACGTTACCTCTCTAGATTGAGGCGCAGAGAATTCTCTACGTCCTGGGTACCTATGCGCATTAGCGCCTTATTTTCTTTTGCGTAGAATCGTTTTTATTTCTTCTTTTACTTTAGTAGCGGTAAGGCGATCTTGTTGCTTTTTTTCTGTCATACCAAATAACAATTTGCGTACCTCCGGTGAAAAAGAGCCTAAAGCGTTTAGGTTTATCGGCTCATAGATATGACGGCGCATAACTTCTTCACCGCTATCTCCTTCAAAGGGAAGTTTACCAGAAATCATGTGAATACAAGTGATTCCCAAAGAATAGACATCACTGCGACTATCCAACGTTTTTTCCCCTTGGGCTTGTTCTGGAGAAATATACTCTACGGTTCCGCAGGTCGACTCTGTTTCTTCGAGATTTTTTGTCTCTACGGCCAGGGCCAAATCACATAACTTTACCTTTTCACCCAAAAGCAGTATGTTGGCAGGTTTTATGTCGCGGTGCACGATGTCTCTCTTTTCCAAATATACCAGGGCACGTGCGACTTGTAAAGCGACGCGTAAGGCATGTTCTTCGGTAAATGAAAAGCCTTTTTCTATAAACGAAATAAGGCTTTCTCCTTCAACGAGTTCGATGGCGAGAAAGTAAAAACCTTTCGATATTCCAAAGTCTAAGCCTTTGAGAATGTTCGGGTGCTTTAGGTTTATTAACATCATTCCTTCGTTAATAAACTGTTGTAAGATGGTTGGGTCGTTGTTATGTCCGGGATAGAGCATTTTGATGGCCACAAGCTCTCCGGTATCGACATTTTGCGCTTTAAACACCGTCCCCATTCCTCCACTTCCCACTTTGTCGATGATACAGTAGCCAGATATGGGTTGTTCACCGTCAACAGCTATGGGATTTAGGGGTGTCTCTTGGAGTCTTTTCTGGGTTTTTTTCGCATGCTTTTTCAAAGTTTCGAGAACTTTGTTGGTCTTTTGATCGAATTCCACTGTTTCCCCGAAAGAATGAGTTAGAAGGGTAATACAAATAAATTTTTTCGTTCAAATAGATTTGGTCGTCGCATAGAGTAATTTATGCTGACCACCGAAAAAGTTTGAACGGATAAATTTTGATATGTAAGCAACTATAAGATGACCTTTTTACTACTATACTGTAATATAAAAATGATTGCAACTCTTTTAGCTATAACGACAAAAACCATAGTAAGTAGTTGTTACAAACATGTTACATTGTAAATGGCGTAGTTGTGGTAGGATGAGAGTATAACAAATATCACAACTATGAAAGGAAAAAACATGCGCAATATAACAATCATGATGATTTTGCTACATTCATTGTTGTTCGCAGAGAGAAATCTGGGCACTCTGGCTTTCCAAAATAATGAAAGTGCTATTCTTGAATTACGCAGTATGGGAAACGATGGTTTGCAGTTATTGTTACAAAAGTACCAAGAGTTGCCGCTTGTGTTACGAACACAAAAACAACAGCAAATTTTTGATATTATTGATCGAGTGGCGGGACAAAAACACGCGGTATTTTCCGGTTTGTATTGGTATACGGACATAGATACGGCAAAAAAAGTTGCCGCGCAACAAAACAAACCGTTGTTGCTTTTAAGACTTTTGGGGCGACTAGACGAAGAGTTTTGTTGAGCGAATGGACGTTTTATGCGTACCGTGTTGTACGCGAATAATCAGCTGTCGTCATATTTACGCCGTAATTTTGTACTGTGTTGGCAGTCAGAACGCCCCGTACCTGTGGTAACTATAGATTTTGGTGATGGTCGTGTTGTTAAGAGAACGATCACGGGTAATGCGGCACACTATGTGATGGATCATCACGGAAATTTACTAGATGTAGTTCCTGGTATATACGGTGCAAATGCTTTTCAAAGAGTGATTTCCGGGAGCTTGCGTTTGTGGTCTCAACTACAGAACGTTAGTGACTTTAAACGCGAAATAATCATAGAAACATACCACAAAGTGCGCTTAAAAAATATTCGCAAGTCATGGAGTAAAGATTTACGCACGCTCGGTATTTTCGCAAACGTTAACTTAAAACCATCGCGCGAATCTTTGGCGGTGCGTGCGGCAATAAGAACCAAAAGTAAACGCGGTATAGAACTTCCCGTTATACGATCGGTTCAAGTACGCAAAAGGTCGGCGCAAGTACACAAAATTACTACCTTGCGGGAAAAAACATCGCAAAATGTATGGCAACAAATAGCGCGTTTGCATTACCGTGACGCAAAATTGGATCGCGGTAGTCGTAGTGTCATTGAGTGGCAAAATCCTATTCAAATTACCGCTTCGAAAGCACTTGTCGAAAGCCCTGTTGCTCGCTTAATCCGCAGTTTCGAAAAATCATTGGCCGAAGATACCATGCGCAATGAATATGAATTTCACGCCAAAATTCATCAATGGTTTTGCGATGGCGAAGCGCAAAAAGGTTTCGGCTATATGAATGAACGCGTATTTCGCGAAATATTTCTAACACCCGCGAATAAACCGCTTATCGACTTAGGTGAAGCATATACAGGTTTACTTGGCGATGGTTTGAACAATTAAACAATCGCAACCGTAATCGTCACCGTGACCGTAATCGTAGCCGTAGTCGTCACCGTAATCGTGATTACGACTATGGTCACGATTTTAAGCATCTACCATGCACAACTCCCACACCCTCAATCCAATGTCAAAATGTCGTATCGGTTGTTTGCCACTATGACATACTGGCAAAAAAATAAAATCTCTGTATATTACACAAAAAAAATTCCCTCCTAAATAGCTCATCTTTCTAGCTTTATATATTTTCTGCATATTTAGGTACACATTTTGCAAGGATAGAGAAAAACGAAATTATGGGTATCTTTACAGCAATATTGTTTTATGCAAGATACCAAATTTTACAGACATGCCGTTAATATGTAATGTAAGGAGAAGGATTTATGGCTAAACAATTAGCCTTTGATCAAGAAGCACGCACTGCAATCCGCGAAGGAGTAACAAAACTAGCGCGTGCTGTTAAAGTTACCCTGGGTCCAAAAGGACGTAATGTTGTCATTGATAAGGGATGGGGAGCTCCCAATGTTACCAAAGATGGCGTAACAGTTGCGGAAGAAATGGAGTTGCAGGATCCCTATGAAAACATGGGTGCACAATTGGTTAAGGAAGTAGCATCTAAAACTTCAGATGTTGCTGGTGACGGCACAACTACGGCAACTGTTCTTGCCGAAGCTATTTTCCTCGAAGGTTATAAGTATGTAACTGCAGGTGCAAACCCCTTGGTTCTTAGCCGAGGTATTGACAAAGCAGTGGCGGCAGTCGTCGAAGAGTTGGGAAAGCTTGCCCAAGAAGTTAAAGATGACAAAGAAATTGAACAAATTGCAACTATTGCTTCCAACAATGATGCCAAAGTAGGGCACATGATTTCTGACGCGATGAAAAAAGTTGGAAAAGACGGTGTTATTACCGTTGAAGAAGGTAAGGGAATGGAAACAGATGTTGAAGTCGTGGAAGGTATGCAATTTGACCGTGGCTACATTTCTCCACACTTTGTCACCAATCAAGATGCAATGGAAGTTGTTCTTGACAATCCTTATATTCTCATTTGTGAAGAAAAAATATCTGCAATTAAAAAAATCGTTCCTCTTCTAGAAGCCATTTCACAAGCAAAAAGATCGCTACTTATTATTGCCGAAGATGTAGATGGCGAAGCCCTAGCGACTCTCGTTGTGAATAAAATTCGCGGCGTTGTTCAGTGCTGTGCTGTAAAAGCTCCTGGTTACGGAGATCGTCGTAAAGCGATGATGGAAGACTTGGGTATTCTTACAGCTGGTAAGCCACTTTTTAAAGACTTAGGTGTTGACTTAGAGCAAGTTGCCCTTTCTGAACTTGGTACAGCGAAAAAGGTTACTATTACCTCTGACAATACTACAATTGTTGAAGGTGCAGGTAAAAAAGAAGAGATTGAAGCGCGCGTAGCAAAAATCAAAAAAGACATCGAAAATACCGATTCAGATTATGACCGCGAAAAATTACAAGAGCGATTGGCTAAACTAGCCGGTGGTGTTGCACAAATTAATGTTGGGGCTGCTTCAGAGGTCGAGCTTAAAGAAGCCAAAGCACGCATTGACGATGCTATCCATGCTACAAGAGCCGCAATCGAAGAGGGGACACTTCCTGGTGGTGGTGTTGCTTTGATTCGCGCAGCAAAGTCACTTGACGATATGAAGTTGAGTGGTGATGAAGACTACGGTGTTAGTATCATCAAAGCAGCTCTTAGCATGCCTATCAAACAAATTGTTGAAAACACTGGTGGAGAAGGCGGCGTTGTTGCAAAACAAGTCTTGAAAAAAGACGGATTTTACGGCTACGATGCTGGCGAAGATTCTTTTGGCGATTTATACGAAAAAGGAATCATTGATCCTGCAAAAGTAACGCGTAGCGCATTACAAAATGCGGCAAGTGTTGCTTCTTTGTTATTGACAACAGGTTGTCTCATCGCAGAGGCTCCAAAAGACGATGATGACGGATATGGCGACGACATGATGTAATATTTTTAGCTTAGGAATAAGTTTTTTGATAGGAGATTAAAAATGGCTCTTCAACCAATTGATGATCGCGTAGTTGTAGAAATTGAAGCGGCAGAAGCAAAAACTCAAGGTGGAATCGTTTTACCTGAAACGGCAAAAGAAAAACCACAACGTGGAAAAATAGTTGCTGTAGGAAATGGAAAGCTATTGGCAAACGGTGAGCGTGTTGCATGTAGCCTTAGCGAAGGCGATCGCGTTATTTTTGGTAAATACTCTGGAACAGAAGTAAAGTACGGTGGTTCTGAGTACAAAATACTAAAAGAAGGTGATATTTTAGCGAAACTTGGGTAAAGGTGACTGGGAAGCTTTGGCTTCCCGTAAAAGTTATGTTTAAAGCTCACTAAAGACAAAAGCAACGACTTTTGTTTGTATAAAAAAGGAGAATTTTCATGGGAGCTAAGCAGCTTTTTTATAGTGAAGATGCGCGTAAGAAATTAAAAGACGGTTTAGATAAATTAGCCAAGACAGTGACAGTTACAATGGGACCAACAGGACGCAATGTAGTCATTCAAAAAAGTTTTGGTAGTCCAACGGTAACCAAAGATGGTGTTACTGTGTCTAAGGAAATAGAACTAGAAGACCCATTTGAAAATATGGGTGCTAAGATGGTGAACGAAGTCGCCTCAAAAACTTCTGATATTGCGGGAGACGGAACCACAACTGCAACTCTTTTAACACAAGCGATTTACTCTGAAGGCTTAAAGTATGCAAGCACAGGCGTAAATGCCGTTAAAATCAAAAGAGGTATTGACAAAGCGGTCGACGCTGTTGTCAGCGAAATCCAAAAGCTATCACGTGAAGTAAAAGGCAAGGAAGAAATTGCCCAAGTCGGAACCATTTCGGCGAATAGTGACGCTGAAATTGGAAGTTTATTGGCCGACGCCATGGAAAAAGTTGGTAATGACGGTGTGATTACCGTTGAAGAAGCAAAGGGAATTGAGACATCCATGCGTTGCGTGGAAGGTATGCAATTCGATAAGGGATATATCTCTCCTTACTTCATTACCGACGTGGAAAATACTTGCGCAGACCTTGAAGATGCGCATATCTTGCTATACGAGAAGAAGATTTCCAACGTAAAAGAGCTAATACCTGTACTCGAAAAAACGGCGCGTGGTGGAAAACCACTTTTTATTATCGCAGAAGATGTGGAAGGTGAGGCATTAGCAGCGCTTATTGTAAACAAACTTCGCGGTGTTCTCAATGTGTGCGCCGTAAAAGCTCCTGGCTTTGGAGATCGTCGCAAAGCGATGCTGGAAGATATCGCTGTACTTACCGGAGGTAAGGTAATTAGTGAAGATCTTGGGTTGAAATTAGAAAATGTAGAGCTAGAAGACTTGGGGAATGCCAAGCGCATTACCATTACGAAGGATGCGACCACCGTTGTGGAAGGATCTGGTAACAAGGAAGATATCGCAAGCCGCATTTCTCAAATCAAAAACCAAATCGAAAAAACCTCTTCCGATTACGATCGTGAGAAATTACAAGAGCGTTTAGCCAAACTTTCTGGTGGTGTTGCTGTTGTCGAAGTTGGGGCAGCAACCGAAGCAGAAATGAAAGAGAAGAAAGCACGTGTTGAAGATGCACTACACGCGACAAAAGCAGCCGCAGAAGAGGGAATTGTTCCTGGTGGTGGTGTTGCTTACATTCGTTCTTTGCATGCTTTGGATAATTTAGAAGCATGTCCAGAAGAAAAGTTTGGTGTGCAAATCATTCGCAACGCACTTAGTGCGCCTATTAAAAAAATCGCGTCAAATGCTGGATACGATGGAACCGTTATTGTTGCTGACGTAAAAGAAAAAGAAGTGAACATTGGTTTCAACGCTCGTAGTGGTGAATTTGTTGACATGCTAGCCGAAGGAATTATTGATCCGACAAAAGTTGTGCGTGTTGCTTTGCAAAACGCTGCTAGTGTTGCTGGTATGATGTTGACAACAGAAGCAATGATTACCGATTGCGGTGGCAAGGATGACCAAGTTTCAGGAAGTGTTTCTTAGATACACTCGTATTTTAAGACAAAGCAGTGCAAAGACCGAACAGTTTTTGCACTGCTTTCTACATTGGTTCATATAAAAAACTATGAGTCGACGTGTTTGCCTAAAAAACCCATAAATTTTTGGTTTAATATTTTATGAAAATAGGTAGCTATGAGCGAAAAAAGAGATTATTACGAAGTTCTCGGAGTAGAGAGAAATGCCTCTACCGATGAAATCAAATCAAAGTACCGAAAACTAGCCTTAAAATACCACCCCGACAAAAACCCTGGTGATGCAGAGGCCGAAAAAATGTTCAAAGAAGCTGCAGAAGCCTACGAAATTTTGTCGGATTCAGAAAAGCGAAGTCGCTATGATCGTTTTGGACACGCTGGGACATCTGGACAAGGAGGCTTTAGTAACGCCGAAGACATTTTTAGTGCCTTTGGAGATATTTTTGGCGGCGGAATCTTTGAAGATTTGTTTGGTATGGGTGGTGGAGGACGTGGAAGACGTCGCCGTGGAAATCACTTACACTGCACGATCGATATGGATTTTGCCGAACCAGCAGAAACCCAAGAGAAATCGATTAATATAAAAAGACGCGAAGGCTGCGAGACTTGTAGTGGCTCAGGGTGTGCACCTGGAACGAAAAGAAATGTGTGCGATCGTTGTCAAGGGCGAGGATTTATTCAGCAATCACAAGGTTTCTTTAGTCTACGTACCGGTTGTCCATATTGCAATGGGCAAGGAAGTATCATTGCTAAAAAATGTAAGACGTGTAGCGGATCAGGAAATGTTCCTGTGGCTCGCGAGCTAGAGATAAAAATTCCCGCTGGTGTAGAACACGGTATGCAAATTCGCATTGCGGGAGAAGGTGAAGCTCTCGAACAAGGTGGTGAAAGAGGGGACCTGTACTGCGAAATTAATATTCGACCGCACCCATTTTTTGAGAGACAAAGTGATAGTGTCATACTGCAGTTGCCTATTTCTTTTACTCAGGCTGCATTGGGAGCCAACATTGAAATTCCCACTATTTACGGCAAGACAAAGCTGACGATACCGGCAGGTACGCAAAATGGTGATGTGTTGAAGTTAAATGGCAAAGGTTTTCCTAATGTTCGTGGGCGAGGCAAGGGAGATCAGTTAATCGTCATTCTTGTTGAGGTTCCCAAGAAATTGAGCAAAGAACAACGACGCTTATTACAGGAATTTGATAATCTAGAAACAAAAAGCAACAGCAATCCTCAACAAAAGTCATTTTGGAAAAAAGCAAGTGAGTGGTTTAAGTCGTTAGATGTTTAGCCAGAGGTTACGTCTGGAAGACCTCTTATATTGACGACTTCAATTGTTTTTAGATTCTTCACGGTTGGTTTTATGAAAAGGTAAAGTCATGGAAGAAAAACATTCAGAAAAGCCCGAAGAAACAAATAATAATGTAGATAATGGTGACGTAGATAGCGCTGCGCAAAACGACACAAAAAATGAAGACGAGCAAAATGCTGAAGAATCGCAGAAGGAAGAAAAAGTAGACTTCCGCCAGCAGGTCGATGCTATGAATGATGAGGAATTACAGACCTTGTTTGAGAAAGCAAATGAATCTGCAAATTACTTAGATATGTTGCAAAGAACTAAAGCGGATTATGAAAACTATCGCAAGCGCCAAGAACGAGACCGGGCAACTTTCTTAAAGTATGCAAATCAGGATATTTTAAAGCAATTACTCAATGTGATGGATAATTTAGGAAGAGCTATCGAGCTGGGGAAACAATCTGAAGTAGACAGCAACTTCTTTGAAGGTATTTGTTTAGTTCAGAAAGAATTAGAAAAAACATTGCAAGATAATCACGTAAAAGAAATAGAAGCCAAAGGCAAAGCCTTTAACCCTAACTATCATGAAGCAGTGTCGCAAATAGAGTCTGCAGATCATCCCGAGATGACGGTTCTAGAAGACTTCGACAGAGGTTATGTTTACCACGATAGGGTCTTACGTCCGAGTAAGGTCATTGTAAGTAAACAACCTCAAGTTCAAGAACAAAAAGAAGAGAACGAATCGTAAACATCACAACGATATTATAGAACAAAATTGCGCGCAAAACGGAGTAATATGCAAAATATTGCTCCGTTTTTTATTGTGGTGAGCTATATATTGGAAATAAATTTTTATTGTGACTTCGTGTTCTATGTATTAAAATAAAAGTATAAATCTGCTTTCCTCTACACATAAAAATTTTAGGGCCGCGTAACGTGAAGAAAAATTATACCGTCATTTTGTGCGTTGATTACGAAGAAGAAGTATTAAAACGATATTCGAATTTATTGCGCAGTAGCCAAATTCAGGGCAAATCAACACGTCGATTTGGTAGTTTGTACATAAGTGAACGCCATCTCCAAGTTTCTTTTACCTCCAGTATTAGTTATGATCTCATTTTGGCTTTTGGCCAAGACGATGCAAATGATATCGCAGACCGGATATACAATGAGGGCGGTGAAATTGCGGTAGCGTTTTTTGATTTAAATGCCACGGAAGTACAAGTACGTCCACTCATTCGCTCTATGCGCGAATATTTTCCTTCGTTGATTTGTGCTGTTGCTGTTCGCGACGAAGATGAAGCTACGCGTCCTCAGGATCTTTTTTCCTCACCTAGTGAATGGCTATATTACCAGAGCCGCCATGGTATGCAAGAAATGGAGCAACTTATTGCCCATTTAATTTCCTCTTTTGTTTTACACCGTGAAAAAGAAACGGCACTGGTGAAAAACGAATTTCTTTGCGAAGGCTTACGCACCATTCTCGATGCTTCTCCTGAACTTCTACAACAACAGAATACTGTGCAA
Source organism: Candidatus Uabimicrobium amorphum (assembly GCF_009002475.1). Taxonomy (GTDB): domain Bacteria; phylum Planctomycetota; class Uabimicrobiia; order Uabimicrobiales; family Uabimicrobiaceae; genus Uabimicrobium; species Uabimicrobium amorphum. Next base: position 3,069,457 of record NZ_AP019860.1, on the reverse strand, counting down.
CTGGCACGTGAAGTGTTAAAGCACCTGTGTGCCATTACTAGTTCTCAGAACGCCTTTGTATTACTTGTCAAAAATAACGACCTCGTTTACTCTGGTGGGATCGGAGAGTTTGCGACTATCGATGGTTTTCGCAAAAAGGAATACCATCACCAAGAACATTTTTTCCAAAATGTGTTGGCAAACAAAAGAGTGATGCGCTTAAAAGAAGGTGTTATTACACCTTTACTGGTGAAAGATCGGCGTGTAGGGGTGATCTTTTTCGACAATGAAAAAAACGAAATGCGCGACTCCGAGTTACTCGAGGTTTTCTCGCACCACGTTGCCTTTGCGATTGAAAATCAAATGGTGCAACAAGAACTAAAGAAAAAACAGGCTTTGGAACATGAGTTAAAGCTTGCGTCTACCATTCAAGAAAGCCTGTTACCCAAAAAATTTCCTGAGTCTTCGAATATGAATATTTACGGAGTGACACGCAGTGCAAAAGAAATCGGTGGAGATTATTTTGACGTGATTGAAGCGGAAAAAAATCTATACTTTTGTATTGGAGACGTTTCAGGGAAAGGTGTTGCTGCTGGTTTGATCATGAGTGAATTGCGATCTTTTGTGCGTGCTTTTGTCGAAATATACCAGTCGTCCAAAGATATCTTACTCAACAGTGCAAAATTGTTACTAAGAGATATCGCTGGCTCTGGTAAATTTGTCAGTATGTTGCTTCTGTGCTGGGACGGCAACAAGTTGTCCTATTCTTCCGCAGGTCACGAGCATATTTTGCACTATCGCATCGCAACAGGTAAATGTGAAGCATATCGGTCCGGTGGGGTTGTTCTTGGAGTTGATTTCAAAAACTTTTCGCGCTTGGTCAAAGAAAAAGAGCTGGAACTGGAAAAGGGTGATGTTGTTGTATTGTTTACAGATGGAGCAACGGAAGCGCACAACATCAAGAAGGAAATGTACAAGCTCGAGCGTTTGCGCGAAAAGATTGAAGAATACCACCAAATGGACATCAAAGGAATGATCGAAGCGATACTAGCAGATGTACAAAGTTTCATTGGAAAAGCAGAACAACACGATGATATCACGCTTTTAGGAATGCGCTATTTGGGGTAACCAATTTATAATTTTGCCATATATCTGTCGCGGGCTGTCTCCACAAAATTTATTCACGATTCGCTGATTGTATTTTTGTTTGTGATGTGCATAGCTTCTATCGTAATAATCCAAAAGTATATCGATCCAGTCGTAGTTTCCCAATTCTAAACTGCGTTTTATATTTTGTAAACGCAGTCCTCCTAGCCGTTTTTGTAGTTTCTGAGCGCACGCGTAGATATCTTGTTTGGCAAAATGCGCATATTCTTTTCTTATGCGTTTTTGGCGAATTTCACGTGGTAGTTCGATATACAAAACATTGTGACTTTTCAATTGCGTAAAAATGCATTCGGGAATAAACAATTTACCGATCATCCGGCTCTCATTTTCCACAAAAATAGGCTCGTTTTTGAACGTATTTAATTTTTGGGCGAGCCGATTTTCAAACATTTCTTGTAGAGGTTGTGGGGGGTTACCCAATCCGCCAAATACCGAGCCCTTGTGGTGGGCTAATTTTTCTAAATCGAGAACCTGTAGTCCTTGTTGTTCTAACAGATATAAAAGCTGTGTTTTACCAGAACCTGTCGCTCCAGACAACACATAAAACTTTCGCTGTTTTTGTGTGGTTTCACGACACCATCTGCGGTAGCTACGATAGCCTCCCTGGATACATTGTACCTCCAATTGCATTTCTTCGGCCAATTGACAACTAATTTCGGACCTTTTTCCACCGCGCCAACAGTGTATGGCTAGCTTATTGTCATGACTAATGTCTTTCAATTTTTTCTTGATTTTGGCAAATTTGGGACCCACAAGTTTGTAACCTAAGTTCAGGGCAGATTGACTGCCTTGTTTTCTATATTCTATACCCACTAATTTTCGTTCTTCATTATTCATTAGTGGTATGTTATGCGCCTGGGGTATATGCCCCTTGGCAAACTCACCTTCACTACGTACATCGACAATAGGAATCTGATTATTTAAGGCTTGAGATATATCAATGTGCTTCATCTTTGTGGCAATCCTAGTGTGAAAATAATTACGCGGTGTTTAGACGAAACGCAATATCAAAGCGTTTCGCCTAGTGATCAATTCAATTTATTTTACAATAATGGTGCTACTCATGGCAACTTGTCCCCCACGAACGTCAACATTCATGGTTTCGTGGCCACAGTTTATGCGATACGAGCCTTCTCTCAGGTAAAGAAAACTAAAACGGCCATTGGCATCGGTTGTTGTCTTTAGCCCCAATTCAGGTATTGTAACCTCTACCTGCTCTTTGGCAATAACTTGCCCTAGAATATGACCGGTATTTTTTTGAGACTTCCATGGCATGTCGGGAACGCTTGCGGTTGTTTTGAATACTTTATCAAAAATGGCTTTGTAACCCGAAGTCGACTTACCCGATTTCGCATTGTTTGCATAGCTGAATAAAATAACACCGTGACTTTTTTGTTGTTGCGCATAGAGCAATTGATGCACAGAGTAATCGACGGTTAAAAGGTAGCTACCAATGCCCATGTACACATGACGATTGTAACTATGGTTCATAATATCATCAGCACGTTTTTCAAATATGTCGTGAGTGCGCGCGTAGTTCATCGGGAAATTTGCATCAATAATGCCGCGTTCCATCCATGTTGCCCAGTCTTGAAAACGATTATGAAATGCGTCTGAACGACTGGCAAAGGTTGCCGCAGTTACTTTAACATGAGGCTTAACTTTGGCGATTTCCACGTACATATTTTGTAACCAATCGGTAATTTGCGCTCGTCTCCACTGGCTAAAAAGAGGATCGCTTTTAGAAGGTTGTCCACTTTTGCCATACTTTTTATTGAAACGCGCGACGGAGACAGGGTTGAAACCAGCGTCTTGTTGTGGAAAACGAATGTAGTCAAAGTGATAACCATCAATGTCGTAGTTATTGACAATATCAAGGACAACTTTGCGATTCCATTCTAAAGCCCCAGGATGGCCGGGGTCGAGATAGTACCCTTCGCCTATTTTTTTCTCACCGTTGCTGTTTTGTGTTAGGTATTCATTGTGTTTATGATAAACGTGTTGCGGTGAACTCGGTGTACTACTTGCCACTAAGAATGTTGTCGCCCATGCATGCACTTCTATTCCCATCGAATGTGCTAAATCGATAGTAACTTGCAGTGGATCGAAATCGTTCGCCAAGTTTCTTCTACGAGGCTCTGTATTGGGGTATTTGGGGAAATATAGAGCATCACCACGACAACGAATTTGGATGGCAACGGCATTGTAACCATATTTTTTAGCTGTTTGCAACATTTCTTGTATTTGCTGTTTGTTGTATAAACCTTCATTCCACGCATCTACCCATATACCGCGCCATTGTTGTTGTGCGTAGATAGATATAAGAATAAATGGTATAAATAAAATGAAACGTTTCACTCTTTAAACCTCCACATTGGATAGTTTTCGTTACGAGCCCGCTTCCGAGCCCGAGCCCGCTTCCGAGCTCGTAATATATTATACTCTAGTCTAAACTATATTTGAAAATAATGAAAACTTAATTTTCTTTGTCATCGATTTCCTGGAAAGTATTCTTTAACTTGTCGGTCAATAATTTCCAGAATTTATCGATGAAGGGATCTATTCCCAAAGCGCGTTCTGAATAAAGGATGGTGAAGTCAAGGTGTTTTTTGAACATGCGTCCGTCTGTCCAAGATAGTATTTGCAGCAAGGCTTCTATTTTGTCTAAGGCTTTGACTACTTTGGCTTCAAAACTTTGCTTTTCTTCGCACTCTAGCCATAAATCGTAAAACTTCTGACCGTCCTCTCCTAAGGGAAGAAATATTTTTTCTGCGGCATTGCATTCGCGTTTGAAGCGCTCTTGTGCTATCTTTTCGTTAAAAGAATGAGAATCGTCTCCTGTACCTGACTCACCTAAAGGACTCGCGTCACCTGCAATAATCTCTGGAATATCATGGACTAAAGCCATTTTTAGTGCCTTATCAACGTCTAATTTCTGGTGCAGTTTCTTTTCCACAACAATAACGAGTAAAGCTAATCGCCAACTGTGGTCGGCGACGGATTCATATCTTTGTGGAAATGGATAGTCACGCCAATACACAAATCCTTTGTAACGCTCCAGTTTTTTTAAACCTTCTGCCACAGTTAAAAAATCAAAAATTTCTTCTAAATTCATCTTGGGCCTCTTACTGCAAATTGGTAAAATATTTTACTAGAATGCTTCTACAGCGCTTTTCTATTGAGTGAATCTAGTGTAGGGGAACTGTGTTCCATAAGCAATTACAGCGAACTGTAAATTGCAATAATAGTATAACATATTTTTTGATAACACAGGATGATATTCCATGGATGATCTCACAACTTCCACATCGCAAAGTTTTTTCATTCCCAACAATTCTGTTGTGGGAGACTATATTTTGCAAGAAGTCATTGGTTATGGTGGAATGAGCGTTGTATATCGTGCTTACCATAATCAACTGCGAAGAACCGTGGCATTAAAGATAATCAATAAACAACTACAAAGTTTTCAAAAGTTGGCCGCCGAAGCGCGAACAATGGCGCAGTTAGATCATCCCAATATTGTGCGTATCTACGATATTGGAACAACACCATACTTTTATTTTGCGATGGAGTTTATCAAGGGTACGACTTTGCACGAGTGGCTTCGTCGTAACAATAATTACTCTATCGAAAATTTAGCTCCGATTTTACTCCAACTGGCCACAGCCCTCGAATTTATTCACAGCAAAAACATTATTCATCAAGATATAAAGCCTTCTAATGTACTCATTACACCAAACAACCAGTTGAAAGTAATGGATTTTGGTATTTCGCGTGTGGCTCCACGGATGGTACCAACTCAAAAATCGGAATTTACTCCTGTGGGGACTCCTAAATATATGGCACCGGAGCAAATATCTGGTAGCGCAAGTTACAAAACGGATATTTATGGTTTTGGAGCCACTTTGTATGAAGTCGTTTGTGGAAAGCCACCCTTTCAGGGACGTTCCTACAACGTTATGGTGGATGTACTGACTAAAGAGCCTATTACACCATCTGTTTTAAATCCTCAGGTCTCGCCTGAAATCGAGGCAATTTGTTTGAAATGTTTGCAAAAAGTACCAGCAAATCGCTATGCCAGCGTAAAGCAATTGATCCGCGATATTAAAAATGCCCAGGCGCACCAACCAATACTCGCCAAAAAATATACAAAGTGGCAGGCCAGCAAAAAGTTTTTTAAGCGCCACATTGTAGCTATAACAAGTATGATAGCTGTTGTGTTTATGCTACTGTGTTTTTGTGTGTATTTATTCTGGCAAAAAAATAGAATCGAACTGTACGCTAATAATATTCATGATCTCAAAAAAGAAGTAGACTTGGTTCGCGATGCCACAACACAAACATTAAAACGCGCATTCGAGGAATATTCTACGCTACAACAAAGCGATACTTTTTTACAACCACTACGCAAGTTGCTGTTGAAAATACCCCAAAGTGACAAAAAATATCCGGTGATATATGGTATGTGTTTTGGATTGAATTCTGGTAAATACGCCTTAAAAAAAAGTTTACAACTTTTACAACAAAAAATAGAAAAAGATCCTGATGATATGGAATTATTTATCACTCGTGGAAATATCTATTTGCACAATAATATGGTGGATAAAGCCATTGCGGATTTTGACTATGTTTTGCAAAAAAAACCGCAAAGCATTACCGCTTACTTGAATAAGGCAAATGCTTTGACCAGAAAGCTTGAGTATGATAAAGCAAAACAGTTGTATGACAAACTCTTAAAAATGGAACCCACTTATGCAAAGGGGTACTACAATCGCGGTAGGTGGTTTTCTATACAAAAAAAGCTCAAAGAAGCGATAAAAGATTATAAATTAACAACTATGTATAACCCTGCTTATGCACCGGCATACAATAACTTGGGGTATGCCTACATGCGTACGCGACAGTTGGACAAAGCAGTGGAAAACTACACAAAAGCCATATCGTTGGACAAAAAAAATTGGCAATCTTTATTTAATCGCGCGATAGTGTATATGCAACTAGGTAATTATGAAAAAGCAACTGTAGATCTGGAAGCTGCGCATGCCGAGAAACCAAAACAATCGCAAATTCATTGTTACCTAGGAATGGTGTATTTTAACCAAGGTACTCTAAGCAAAGCAAAAAAGTATCTACAATTAGCTTTAGAAAACGCCGAGTTGCCACGGCATCTTCGACAGCGTGCGGAAAAGATCCTGAGACATATTAGGAATAAATGATGGTTTTACCTTGCCAGAAACAATTTTTCGAAATACCAGATGATGTCACTTATCTCAATTGCTCGTATTTATCTCCGATGTTCGAATCGATAAAAAAAGCGGGAATTGAGGGGGTGATGCGCAAAGAACGTCCATGGGAAATAAAACCCAAAGATTTTTTTGAGCAAAGTACACAACTAAAACAATTGTTTGCCAAAATTGTAAATGCCGCAACGAACGACATTGCGATCATTCCGTCTGTGAGCTATGGTATTGGAATCGCCGTAAATAATATTTGCATGAATCCCAAGGAAAACATTGTTGTTTTAGAAGAACAATTTCCTTCTAATATTTATCCGTGGAGAAGTCGCGATGCAAATATCATCACTGTCGAGCGTCCGCAGAACCATGATTGGACGCAAAGCGTTCTCCAGGCAATTGATGATGACACAACGGCTGTTTCTGTTCCCCAATGTCATTGGACGGATGGTTCGTTTGTTGATGTCGAGAAAATCGGTGGTGTATGCCGCAAGAAAAACATTCCATTGGTTATTGACGCGACGCAATCGCTAGGGATTTTTGATTTCGATGTACAAAAAATTCGGCCAGCTTTTGTCGTTGCCGCAGGCTATAAATGGCTATTAGGGCCATACAGTCTTGGTTTTATGTATGTGCATCCCGATTATCAGCGCTCGCTTCCATTGGAACATAATTGGTTGAGTCGCAAAGGTAGCGAAAATTTTTCCCAATTAGTGAATTACACAGACGAATATGCCCCAGGAGCGTGCCGGTTTGATGTCGGAGAGCGCAATAATTTTGTTCTGTTGCCCATGGCGATGGCGGCTTTACAACAAATACTAGATTGGGGAGTTGAAAATATTTATCGCAGTGTGGTATCTCTTGTAGATACCATTATTGAACGTATTCACGATGGTAATTTAACAGAGAAGCACGATTTTGAAATTATCCCGCAAAGTTTTCGTTGTGGTCATATCTTAGGGTTGCGCTTTCGAAAATCTTTGCCGGAAGGTTTTGGCAATAAGATGTCAGAGCAAAATGTATTCGTTAGTATACGTAGCAATGTAATTCGCGTATCACCTTATATTTACAATTCGATATCGGATTGTGAAAAATTTGTACAAATTTTAGATGAGGTTTTAGAGGTGCAAAATGCGTAAATGTCCTATATGTACAATAGAGTTAGTCGAAATTGATTTCCATGGCCAAATGGTGGATCGTTGCAATACTTGTCAAGGAATTTACTTTGATCGCGGGGAATTAGAATCCATTGTCCACCTTGTGGAACTTTTTGGTCAGGTAGATTTACAGGAGCAAGAAATAGATACTATTCTGGAAAAGGAAAAGAACAAACAATTGTGTTGTCCCGTGGACGGGGAGGTAATGAAAAAACGCGAAGTCGTTGGAGAAGTGATTGATATTTGTCCTCAATGCCAAGGAATATGGCTCGACAATGGAGAAGTTCTCGCTTTAAAGTCTGCGGAAAAGCATATTAAACAAAATTTGAATCTATACATACGTTTGGGGAGCTAATGCGAGAAAAATATATCAATAAACGCATGGTGATCGCCATCAATAAATTATCGATTGAGCTAGCGGGAGGAACAGGACACAGCAACAATGTTCGTCCGGGAATGTCTTTGGGATTTGTTGAAAATATACACACCAATGAGCTATTTGGTGCAAAAATATATCCCGATATTTTTCATCAAGCGGCAGCATACATGTTTTACATTATTAAAAATCATGTATTTCACGATGGCAATAAACGTACAGGGCTTGCCACGGCGATTACATTGTTAAATTGGAATGGGATTCAGTTTCGCGCTTTCGAAGAAGACGCTGTATTTGACTTTGTGATGGATATTGCATCGGGAAAAAATGAAGCGCAAGAAAATATTGAAAGAATCGCGCTGTGGTTGCGAGAAATGAGCGAGTAAATGCAACCAGCACAAATTAGATTTTTACAAAGTTCAGAAGGTCAAAAATTACTTGGTGTGGCGCATCAACATTCTGATATTCATAAACGACTAAATATTTTACGTAAAATGGCAGATGCCGATGCAGCGGCATTGGTGTCGTCGCAAATAGAGTTGCGCAACAAAGCAAAAGGTAAATTTTCTCATTATGAACAAATGCTATTTGATCGCGAGGGTTTAGAGCAATCGACTTCTGAATCTGTTGCGCGCTACATAAGTCGCCGCTATGAGAAATTTGACATTGTTGCGGATTTGACATGCGGAATAGGAGGAGATGCGATTCACCTTTCACGGGTAGCAGATCTTATTGTGGTGGACAAATTTATTCACAAAGTTATGATTTGTGCACACAATTTACGTGTTTATCAACGCAATTTCGCTGCGGTTGTGGCAAATAGCAGTAATTGGTTTCCCAAAGCCGACGCCTATTTTATTGATCCGTCACGTCGCCACAGTGGACAACGTTGGTTTCATCTGGAAGATTACGAACCTGGTATCGCTACGATTAAAAAACTTGTAGAGAAAAGCACAGCTCTGGGAATCAAGGTCTCGCCAGGGCTTAACTACGACAATTTAGAACTTCCTTGTGAGATAGAAGTCATTTCTCTGAATGGTGAATGCAAAGAAATTATGCTATGGTGTGGTGATTTGGCGACGACAAAACGGCGTGCGACGTTACTACCGCAAAATTTGACGATGGAATATAGCGATGATGAAGTCGAGATCAGTTCTGTTGGGCAATTTATTTACGAAGTACAGAAAGCTGCTTTGCGGGCAGGCCTAGTACAAGCGATTGCAAAACAGCACGATTTGCACTTGGTCGATGAACGCTTATCTTATTTAACAGGAGATAAATTGGCGAATACTCCATGGTTGCAGGCTTTCGAGGTGAAACGAATCATGCCATTTAGCGAAAAAAAAGTCAAGGCATACATTCGCAAGGAAAGACTTAGCAATATCACCGTGAAATGTCGCGGATTTTACGGGGAAGCTGTTTCTTGGCAAAAACGTCTGCAATTGAAGAGAGGGGATAAAAAATCGCCGTTGACCACTGTGTTTTTAACGCGCATCAACCAAGATCCTTGTGCCATTTTCACGGAAAAAATCAATGCTACAGTATAAAATATTATTAAAATGTGTAAAAGGGCCTGACAAAGGTCGTAAATGGCGTTTTACGCTAAAAAATGATACCATTGTCATTGGACGTTTACATGGGTGCCATTTGTTGCTGAAAGATTCCAGAGTTTCTCAAAGTCATTGTCTGATCCAAATTCAAAACAGCGATCTTACTATCATCGATATGGGTAGCTCATTTGGAACATGTATTAATGACAAACCTTTGGAAAATATACAGGTGCTACGTAACGATGATGTTATACTCTTGGGTGATACGTCTTTGGTTTTACAAATACTCTCCCCCAGCGTTGTCGAAGCGAATTCTCCTATCATCAAAAACGAAGAACAAATTGTGGAAGAATTTCTAGCTCCACAGAGTAAAATACCCAAAGAACCCTATCATTCAAATACTTCGATCACCAATCTCGATATTGTGGAAGAAACGAATCTCGAAATTTCCACGCAAAAAAAGTGCACTTTTTGCGAAAAAGAGCAACAGGTTTCCTCTATCGGAGAACATTGTCCATGGCTTTACTGTGAGGAATGCAAAGAATTTGCTTGTTTTGTAAGGTTAACCTTGGCAGAGGATTATCAAATTATCGGTGTTCCTTTGCAGGTGAGTTTTTATGGGCTATTGGTAATCGCGATTGATTTATCACAGCAAAAAAAAGTTTATCTGCACGCCTACAAAAAAGGCTTCTTTCAAGATAATGTTTTGAAAAATAACAAAATGGCCCCCTTACGTTTTCTTAATAGGGATGGCTATGTTTGTGCTGTGTTGCCGTTTATTCCTGGTGAATTCTTAACAATTCAATTGTTCAATAGCCTGAGTTCTTCACAAAAAATGAAGTTGATTATAGATATGGCACAAGCATTGGAGTGGTGTCACAAAAAATGGGGGGTTCACACACAGATAAAACTCGATTCTATTTATATACACGTAAGCGGTGAACCTTTGATTTATGGATATGGATTACTTCCCTCAAAGTTAACCCCGCAGCATATGGCCAATCGATTTCAATCACCAAAAATGATTTTGGATCAGGAAGCGAATATCGAGAATGATATTTGGAGTTTTGCCTCTGTGTTGTTGTATTTACAGACAGGACAATATCTTTACGAAGGTTCTACATTTGATGAATTGCATCATGAGGCGCGGAATTTTGTGGCCGAATGGCCTCACTCTACGGTTTTTTTGCCGTTTTTCAAAAAGATATTTACAGAAGATGGTTATAGCGGCTGGGTAGATGTTATTGATGCATTAAAAGTATGTATATTACTACTGCGATGAAATAGTGGTCTTACCACCCCACAAAAGTGGCGTGATAAGACTTAGTCGGATCCAAAAATATTATCTAGTAAATCATCTGCAGCTTCGCCTAGTTTGGCTATACCTTCTACCATGGAGTCATCTGGATTTTCTTTACGGTTTTCGGAATCTGCAAATATCTTTTCGAGTCTTTTAGATATTTTTTCACTAATTAATTTTACTAAACCTAATTGAGTTCTATCATCAAAAATAACTGCGAGAAGAGTTCGATCACCAACTAAATTCACTTGTATACTGTCTTTCTTACCTTTGTGAAAAAGTACGGAAAACTCTTCTTCACCTAGTAATCTTGCCCACTCTCTTGTTGCCGCAAATGTTCCCGCAAGTAGAGTACATACGGTGTCTAATTCATATGCTTGAGTTTCTCCGTGATGAGTAATCAAGTGTCCTTCCTTGTCTATGAGAATACAGCACTTAGCCTGGCACTGTTTTAAGAACATTTGAAGGACTTTGTCAATTAAATCGACATCTTCTTTGTAAAAAATTAATCTGTTTAGTTTTAGGTTTTGGCTATCACTCATTTAGCATACCCCAACTTAGTAACGTTACTATTTTGTTTATTCTGGCTTTTATCAAAATTGGACTACTTTTTGAATTTCTTTTCAAATTTTTTGAATATAGGTTTCTTTTTGTTTTGGTTGAAACCAGCCTTATTTTGGTTGTTAAAACCAGCTGTTGGTTTCTTTTCTTCCGTCTTGGCTATCGGCGTTGGATTCGTGCGTTTTTGAAGTGGAGAACTCGAAGTAAGAGTTTGCTGCCCTGCCTTTTCCACTTTTTTACTAACAGAAGATAACACCATTGTAGCACAAGCTTTTAGAGTTGGGAAAACACCTTCTCCTGTAGGAGCTACTGCTGGTACAGTTGGGACACCTAAGTAGTTGATTTCGCGTTCGAGATCCGGGATTTCCAGAATGTTTGGCATATCGCGTTTGTTCCATTGGATAACCAGTGGAATATCTCGAATATTAATTCCATACTCAGCTAAATTTTCCTCTAAATTCTTTAGAGATTCAAGATTTTCTTGAATTTTCTTTTCCTGACTGTCAGCTACAAAAATTACGCCGTCAGCCCCTTGAAGAACTAACTTTCTTGTGGAGTTGTAAAATGGTTGTCCTGGTACGGTAAATAAACGCAACTTAGTATTCATTCCTGCGACTTTTCCCAGTTCAATAGGCATAAAGTCAAAGAATAGAGTACGGTCTTGTTCTGTTGATATGCAAGTAAGATCACCACGGTTGTTTCCAGGTGTTTTTTGGTGAACTACTTCCAAATTCGTTGTTTTCCCTGATAATCCAGGACCATAGTATACTATTTTACAGTTTACTTCTCTTCGGAAAAAATTAAACTGGACCATATCCAGCCTTCCCCCATATATCACTTTTTCATTAGTAAATTTTTAATTCTTATGGCTGCTCCATCAATTGCAAGAATCGTCAGATCGATGTTGATATTTTTATCTGTTACAGCTAGTAGTATAGCAGGAGCAGGATCTAAATCAACAAAAACCATTCTTCCATGTGCTGCCATTAAAATAATACGATCAAACTTAGATTGATTTAGTAGTTGGAGTGCTCTTTTGGTGGAGCGGATAGTACTAGAAGCCATAGCGGCGACAATTTCTCCATCTAACTCTTTACCTAATTCAGTAACGGCTGGTAAACCGTCTTGCTCGACTATCATACTTCCCTTTACACCAACTTCTTGATTGAGTTGCTGCAAAATTTTTTGCATCATAATACTATCCCCAATTTGCCAAACAAAATACCACTAACTACCGTGAATGATTGGAATTTTAGACACAAAATTTTGTAGTTCTTGGTACACAGTTTTGCTTCGACTTTCAGATGATCCGAAGGCAGTGTATAAAATATTATCTGCTGCGATCATTTGAATACATCCAAACGGGCCTGAAACTTCACTTCTCTGAAATTTACCTATGTCCATATGTCTTGTAGAATTTTGCACATTTTGATATATACAAGAGGTTACCTCATAGTATATGTTGAAATCTACGTTTTCTCTTGCATAGTGAGCAATTAGAGTACCTTCCTCATCACAAACAAGAAGACATAGTACATCTGTTATAGAATGTAGTGAATCCAAGGCATTTTGAAAGATATCCGGTGAGAGAACCATTTCCCGTTTTTGACTACGCCCACCATCTAAACTATAAAACAAACATCTGTCTTGTTCTACAGTTGTCAGTAGAAAGTCGACATCTTCAATGCTTGGTTTTTCTAGATCGGATATGATGGCATTTAAACTTTTAATGTTCTCATCTTCAGGTGCAAACCTCAGAATATCTCGCAATTTTTGTTCGGCTTTTTTCAAAGCACCAATTTGTATGTAAAATTTGGCTAGAGCTATCAACGCTTTGTAATTTTGAGGATTTATTTCTACTGATCTTTCCAAGTGTTCGCGAGCAAGAAGACCATCTTTTTCAAAAAAGTCTTTGTAAAAACGTTCTATACGAATTTGACCAACTATAAGATGTGGTATATCATCCTTATCATTTGTTTCTATCGCTTTTACACATAGTGATAAGGCCTCTTCTTCTTCGCCTAACTCTTTATAAATTTCAGCTAGCTGAACAAGTGCAACGGAGTTCGTTCCCTGTGAAATTAGCTTTTTTAGACGTTCAATTTCTGGACGCCACTTGTTTTTTGCCAATGTCACGTACAAATCTGAAACTTCTTTCGATCTTGGAAATTTTTGTTTTGCTTGTTCTACAAACTCCCACGCTTTTGCTACATCGCCTTTTGTTTGTAAAGATTTGACTACTGTACAATAAGTTTCAACTGTTGGAGATTCTTTTACAGTATCTTCTGGACTTTTTTTCCAACCCCAAAATTGCATAATACAAAAAACCTTAAATGGAAATTCGATTTATTGGCGAAAATGTTATTGTAAATAGCTGCCAAAATATCATTTTTCGCCATACTAACAAATATTACAAAAAGTGTCAACAATACATAATTTATTTACAACTATCATAAGTTTTATTGCGTCGAAAATAGAATCTTGTAATAACAATAAGTTGATAATGCAAATCCATACAACAAAATACTTATATTTACAAAGGTTTTATTTTTAATTATTACTGGCAAAAGCCTATTTGTAGTAACTTTTAGACCTCTTGCCAATAACAAAAGCACTTTTTATTTATTATACATTGCCCAGCAATACAATGTAAAGTGAATTTTATCGATAGATAAATCTAATTCTTCGCCTTGTACTAGTGAGTGACAAGAAACGCTCTTGATTCCGATTCCGATTCCAATCCCAAAAAATCAGCAAGCAAAAGAGTTTATCTCTATTAAAGTTCTTAATGTTTACAAAAGATTCTTCTCCAGAAGAATCTTTTGTTTATTGAAATTCGCTTGTTACGAGGCGGTTATTTTTCTCAAAAGAGTAAATCCTTTTCGTTCGAGATCGGGTAGTACAGGTCATTAATTATTTGAAAAGGCATATATTGTTTTGTATGACCCTACAAATAATTTGTCTTTAACTAAGACGATAGGGGAAGTTACTTTTTGCTCTATTTTTTTTACTTTTTCGATAGAGTATTTCCAAACTTCTTTACCCGTCTTGCTGTCGATAGCATAAATAACGCCGTTTTTACAAGCAATGTACAGTACACCGTCCTGGTTGAGAACAGCGGAGTGTTCAAACTCGTCTCGTGCTCTTATTTGACGCCATAATGGTTTTCCCCTGTGCGATATTCCATATATGTGGAATGCGGAGGTACCGAAGAAAATTCCACGACTGTTGACGGCGGGTTTTCCAGCTATACGACCTTTTACTCTCTTCTTATTTAGTATTTTACCATTGTTTCTATCGATAAAATATAAAAGGTTACTCCCGCCTAAATACACTCGTGTACGATAAATACTCGGTACGGAGTCCGAAGATTGTTCTACTGCGGTGCGCCACTTTGTTTTGCCATTTGTGGCGTTGAAACAATACAGATGACTATTTTTTGCGTGCACAAATATTTCGTTGCCATCTACCGCAGCGAATAGTTTACGTGCAGGACGTAAAGATTTTTTCCATCTAGGTTTCCAGTTTCTCGTTCTATTTTTTAGTGTGGGCATTGCATAAATGGCACCATTTTCCGTAGTGAAAAATACCAATTTTTTGTCTTTGGATAGAACAACAGGTGCTGAAATGAGAGCATTACTTGGTAAAGTGTAACGGGCATATAGGTACTTACCTTTGACAGCATACAGTTTGTAGTTGTTACCTGCCAAATATAAAATACCATTGTGAAAAATGGGTGAAGAACTGAAAGATGTCAATGGATTTGGTTTAAATGGTTGCCAACTTTCTGTTGGTATAGAGTCTAGCGATTGTATCGTGTATATATTGTCATCCCTTGCGGCGATGTATAATTTATCGTCACCAAAACAAGGAGCGGCTTCCACAATACCATTGACATCATATGACCACAAAGTTTCTTTTTTGAAAACAATGCGAATCTCCGGTTTCTTTAAAGGGTATACCTTGCCTTCATTACTTTCTTCTACGTCATTGGAATTGTTTTCAAAAGCGTTATAAAACAAGTATGGTGCATAGCCATCGGTTTCGAGTTTTAATTTTTGGAAATTCGGTGGGAGTCGCAATACGTTATTTCGCACTTTGGTTTTTTCACTATCGACCCAAACATCTGCTTTTTTAGCATCGAAATTAAGTAGTTTTATCGGCAGTTTAATGGTGTTTCTCTTGGGATGTCTTTGGTAATCAGGCATCGACCATATTTTGAGATACAGTTTTATCGCGGCAGAATATTTTTTTTCTACTTCGTACTGTTGTGCTAATTTTAAATCGCGGTCAAAATTTGCCAGGCTAACCTTGACTTCACGTTGTAGATCCTTCATCCCTTTTAGACTGTCAGGTTCTATGGCAACGTTTATTTTTAATATCCCCGCTAAAATTTCTTGGCTTTTTAGGAGATCTCCTCCTTGTTTTGCCACAATGGCATTCTCAAAATCCCTGTCAATTTTTTTGAGAAGCATTTCTTCTTTATTTTGTATTTTTCGCAAGAAACTATCTTTTTCTAACTGGTCCAAAATTTTACTATCGAGGACCATCTGCTTTACGTTGCGCAACATATCTTTCGCAATAAGTTGCTCTACTTGCATCGTGAATTGTCTCTTACTTTGTTGTTTCTGTTGCAAGAAATCATTGATGTAGTACACACCACCTGCGAGAATTCCCAAAATCAAAACGGCGATGAGAAACTTACCTACGGCGCTTTTTTGTCCACTTTGCTTCGCACTTAAGCGATCAAATTTTTGTTGTATGTCTTTGCGTCTAGGATCTAAACGCAACACTCTCTGGTATGTAGCGCGAAGTTCTGCAACATTACCGCTTATTTCTTGCAAGTACATTACATGTTCATATTGCTCTAGCGCTGCGTCTTTCTCATTAAGATCAAGATATACATTGATAAGCTCACTGCGCAAAGAGACATCGTCTGGAGCTAATTTCGTTAAATTTTGTAACACTTGTTTTGCTTTTTGGTCTTTGCGTTGAGTTCTGAAGTATTGAAATAAAACACGGCCATCTTGAACAGGGGCGTATCCGATCATTTCGGGATCAATATTGGAATTGACAACCATATCTAGCAAATGCAACCGCGCCTCGATACCTTCTGGAGCATCTTTCTTTAAATCGCTATACCTTTTTAAATAAAACGCTCCCTGTACTTGAAAGTTGGGATCATCAGAAGATATAAAGTTGCTAGCGATCTGCTCATACAGTTCTTCGAGAACCTCGATGTTACCAGCCGCTTCATTAATGTGGATAAGAGCTTCACATGCTTCGTTGTTGTATGGGTTACGGCGTAGGAGTAACCGATAGCATTTTTCTGCTTCCATTACGTTATCTTGTTGTTCTAATTCACTGGCATAATGTTGTAGCTCATCATCTGTTAAAAAGCGCAGACTGTTTTCTTGGTATAATGTAGCAAGTATTTTTGCCGAATCGAACTCTGACAAGTAAGAAAAAGCAATAACTTCTTGGAAGTTTTTGTAATTTGCTAAATGCCACACGTTACCTAGCGGCTCATCTAATGCCGCCATCTCTTCTGGAATCCCTTGTTCCACAGCATGGATTAGTATTTCGTGTTTGTCGGTAATGACATAATCTATTTCTTTGTTTTCATCTAGTCTGCGTGCTGCATCAAGTAAAATGGTCTCTGCTTCAAATAGCTTACCTATGGGGCTTGCTTCGTCACCAGGTTTTTGATCAACAAACTCAAAATAACCTTCCGTCCAAGAGAATAGATAGCATATTTCATCATAATAGATAGTATTCAAAAAATTTAATATTGTATCGCTATCAACCAATTCTTCTAAAGTACCCAGAGGATCTTCGCTTTCTATGATGGCTTGATATTGCTCTACGGATATACGGTTTGAATAATAGAGTTTTTCTGGTATATAGCTCAATTTTTCTTCCGGCAAGGTAACTAAACCAACTAAGTCACCTTGGAAGTACAAAACAATCTCTTCATTCTGATTTTTTAAAGTTAGCCACCCGTACCTGTTCTTAGTACCCAGGGTTTCAAAAACTTCTGCGAGTCCTATGCTTCCTAACTCCCCAAGGAGTTTAGCTTGAAGACTTTCGTTATTTTCTGACATACTTTTGCTCTCAAATAAAAATAAATGCTGTAAGTTCGCTATGTAACTTACATACTACAATATTTCAAACCGCACTAGTAAATTTAAGAGCGGATAAATAATTCTTCTACTGTAGGGATTAGCTGGTGGAAAGAATTTGCCACAGCTTTCTGTAAGGCTTTATTCCCATCTTCCGCCGAACCAAAACCATAAATCTTTAGGGTCTTTAATTTTCCCATATTTGCGTCAAAAATTTCAATTTTAAGAAATACGCGAATATCAATTACCAAGCCGGATATAGGAAATATAGACGTATCTAAACTCGTTACATGAATGTTAGTTTCCGTACGTTTTTCTTTTAAACCACCTTCAAAAAGTTTTTGCAAACTAAATTCATATTGTTTGGTGATGGCTTCTTTCAACTGTACATTGTACTTGTATAGCCCTAAGTTATCTTGGTATTTAGGGGGAGAAAAAACTTTGAGGTTCACATATCCCGGTAACGTTTTCTCAATGGGGATTTCTTGTGGTTCTTGTAAACGATATTCTCTTGTTCCACCACAACCATACAGAAAGAGAATAAAAAAAATAGATAAGTATTTCACTGTATTCTTCCTTGTATAAAAAAATAAAACAATCTTTTTTATTTGTCAAGGGCATGCCCTTGATCGCATCTCACTGCAACTAGACTAAATCTCCCAAAAATAATTTGTACTGTTGTTGTAAGATCTCGTCAGGTAAAACGTTATCATACAGAAGTACTTTGTACATATCAACGTAACTATCTGACTGTTTTTGTAAAACAGCTTGAAATTCTTCATAGGTCATAAGGCCTTCTTTTACGGTAATATCTCCAAAGTATTTGCCACTACTTTTTTGCAGTTGCAAAATCATATTGACGTCATCTTCTGTTAAAAATTCTAATTCAATGCAAATTTGTCCAACTTTTCGATTCAAGGTATCTTGCAAAATTTTTGCATGTTGTGCCTGTTCTGGTGTTAACATACCTTGTTTCACTAGGTGTTCTAAAAAACCTTGATCTTTGGAGGAAAATGTTTCTATCATCATGGAGTTTGTCACCAAATTGCTGTGTGGTGAAGTTGATGTAGGTTGCTGTTTTTTTTCTTCCAAATCTTTTTTGGCGTTGGCTTCTTTTTCTAATATATCTCTTTGAACCCTACGAGTGGTAAAACTTCTTTTAAGAGGAGCTGACCTACGCTGCGTTTTTCTCAGTGTACCTTGAGAAGAAAACATGCTGGAAAAACCACGTTTCTTCATACGGAAATTGTTATAGATTTCCTTGGCATCGATTTTTCCAGTGGACATTACGTTTTTGTTGACAAAAAATGCTTCTATATCTCCGATAATTTCTTCGTAGCTTTGATAGCGTTGTTCGGGTTCTTTGCGTAACATTTTTGCAATAATAAAACACACTTCATCGTCAAGATTTGGGTTGAAGTTTCGCGGTGAATTTACTTTTTCAAAACGATGTTTGTAAATCATATCGGCGATGGTGTCGGCTGAAAAAGGCATCCGCTGTGTTAACATTTGATAAAAAGTTGCCCCTAGAGAATATATGTCGGCACGAAAATCTACTTTTTTTCCTATTGCCTGTTCTGGACTCATGTATCCAGGAGATCCCAAAATCATACCTGTTTTCGTTATGTCCATACCACCATCGGTGCGCTTTGACAAACCGAAGTCGGTTATTTTTATATTATTGTTCTTGTCTATTATTATATTGGCAGGCTTTATGTCGCGATGGATTATGTTACCTTTAAGTGCGGTATTTAATCCCTCACAGAGTTGTAGCAATATTTTGAGTGCCTCTTCTTGTGGCATCAATTTTTTATTTATGTATTCATCAAGAGACGTCCCATCGATATACTCCATGGCGATGTAGGCAAAGTTATTTTGAGATCCTACGGCATATACTGCTGTGATATTCGGGTGATGTAGGGAAGCGGCTATTCTCGCTTCACGCATAAAACGTTCAAAATTTTCGTTAGAATTCGAGGGGTGTTTGGTCATAATTTTTATGGCAACTTGTCGTGCTAAGGAGTTTTGCTGTGCTAAGTATACTTCCCCCATATTTCCAGCGCCTAGTAACTTTAGGATTGTAAAATCGTCAAACGTTCGATGAATCATGTTTATTCTTTCTCGAAAAAGCGTTTGACTCGAACTTGAAGCAGTTCGTCGTCTAAAGTTTTGCAAATGTAACCGTCTGCTCCCACTTGTTCGACCTTTTCCTCTAAGTCATCGGCGTCCATGGCAGAAAAAAGAACAACGGGAATTTCCTGTGATTGTTTACACATTTTTAGCATTTCTGTCATTTTGTCGCCTTGCAGAGTAGGCATGTTGACATCCATGAGTATAAGATCTATCTCTTGTGAAGAAATACAGCGGTTCACATCACTAAAATTAGTTGCGGTGTGTACTTCGTACATCTCTTCAAGTATTGCTGGTACAAGAAACAATACATCTTCCGAGTCATCTACCAACAAAATCTGTTTCATTACGCATCCTTCTTATTTGGTCGGTTATTATACTTTTTTTTACTTGTGTTATAAATGTTTCTGGGCTAATTGGCTTTACAATAAAATTACAGCATCCTGCTTGAAAAGCACGTTTGCGAAATTCATCCATGGCAAATGCACTGCACGCAATGATTGGTATATCAGCAGTCTGTGGATTTTTTTTGAGTATGCGTGTTGCTTCAAACCCGTCCATGCCTGGCATTGCTAAGTCCATGACCACACAGTCTGGTCGGTAATCTGTGCAGATACGAATGCCTTCTTTGGCCGAGGATGCTTTGTAAACTGTGTATCCTGCATCTTGGCATACCCCGGAGGCTAAATCCAAATTCATGTTGTTGTCATCAACAACGAGAATCGTGCTGGTACGCGCAGTTTCGATGTCATTAATGACTGTGCGTACGTTTTTCTTTAAGTCTTCAAAATTGTCTTTCTGCAAAAGCAAATAGGAACCTTTTTCCAAGCGCTGTTGTTGCTCCGCAGATAGATCCTTATCTATAGTAACAACGATGGGGATTTTACGCCAATTTTGGGTGTTACGTAAACTATCCACTAATTTGAAACCATTTCCCGCAGGCAGCAATAAATTTACGATGCAAACTAAAGGATTTTTTTTATTTTGCAAATACTCTAGAGCGTCAACACTGCTCGTTGCCATATGATAGTTGTATCCCAGGCTTTCAATAATATTTCTATATATAGTATGGCAGTTTTTATCATCATCTACAACAAGAATTTCGCTACTGTTGTTCTTATTTACATTTGCTAAAACGTCTACAAGTTGCTCTTCATCAATTGGTTTTGTTATGTGTTCGATTTTCCCCCAGCTTTTTACAGATCTCTGATCTTTGCTACACATAATAACCGGGATTTTTTTTATTTTTTCGTGATTTTTTACACGCATCAAATGTTCAAAACCAACACAGTCTGATTCAACAATGATTGCCCACAGCGTTTGCATGTTTGTCGATTCTATTAATGAATCTACGCTTTCAATATGTTCAAGGACCATTGGCAAGTCATCAAGTAGTTCTTTTAATGTTTGAAAAGTTTCTTTTTGTACGATGCAACCGACCCATACATTTTGCATCATAACATCTTTTTGCCCAATAGCCAATTTTTGTTTTTTTTCTGTGACGATATTTGTTTGTTGATTTGTTGTGCGTTTGTTTTCCTTTTGACTATTCTCTATTTTCGGATCATTTTCAATTTTATTGTCCGCGCGGCAGTCTAAGGCCGTATCTGTGTGAGGCGTATTTTCCACATTGTTGTGAACACTTTGACTGTTATGTAAAACCGCTTTGTTGTTTTTTGGAGAGAGATTTTGTGCGTGTTGTGGTCTTTCAAAAACTTCTTTGAATACGGGCATTTGCGGAGCGGTGGTTGCGTCTTCTATTTTTTCGGTATTAAAAAACTGTGTGGGGATTACCAACCAAAAAATACTTCCGCGGTCAATTTCACTGTGTACACCTATTTCAATTCCCAACATATTGCATAGTTTTTTTGCAATCGCCAAACCAAGTCCAGATCCACTAAATGATTTTTTTGTCGAGCTATCTACTTGAGTGAATACTTCAAATACATTGTCAATATTTTCTTTGGGAATGCCACAGCCTGTATCTTCTATTTCGAGGTAAATAGAGTCTTTATTTCTCATGTATGTAGCGCGAATTTGTATTTTACCTTCTTTGGTAAATTTTGCAGAGTTGTTCAAAAGATTGCGTAAGATTTGCTCTATTTTTGTGCGATCACTTTTTATTTTAGGGATATTGGAGAATAGTTCCATTTCTAATTTCACTGGTTTATTCACCAACATACCTCTTGTGGTGATGGCACAATCTTCGATTACCTCTCTGAGGTTTACTGTTTTAGGAGTGATACGAACTTTTCCGGTTTCTATTCTAGAAAAATCGAGAATGTCGTTAATGAGGTGTAAAAGTGTTTTGGCTGCTTGTTGAGAAAATTGCAAATTTTGTAAATGACGTCCTTCTATTTTGTTTTTTAGAGCTTTTAAGGTAATTGTTGTATAACCAATCATGGCATTTAGTGGCGTTCGTAACTCATGGCTCATATTTGCTAAAAATTCGGTTTTGTGCTGTAGGGCTTCTGCCAAATCTTGGTTTTTACTCCTAATAATTTTTGTGTGCTCATGAATTCTTTTGCGATGATTTTCTAGCATGCGCGCCATATGATTGAACGCTTGGGCAAGCTCCGCAAACTCGTCCCATGACTCTATGGTAATCGAGTGGCTAAAATTTTCTTTGGCAATTTGTTGTGTTCCTTTTTTCAGCGAATTAATGGGGGTTATAATTCCCTTGTATAAAAATAAAGCCAAAACCACGGCAATAAAAGTCGTCAATATGATTCCCAAAATGCCGTATGTAACACTTTTGTCAATAAGTACTTTTGCTTCCGTATCTCCACGCACAAAGTTGTTTAGGTTGATTTGGGTTATCTGATTTACGGAGTTTTGAAAGTTATTTTCCAAGTCTTGTAATTCTTTTTTAAATTGCAAGACTTTATCAGGGGTACTACGCTCAGAAATAACCTGTAAACAGATCGCAAATATTTTTTCTCCTTGTTTTACAGTTCGCATATACATTTCTTGGTGCGCTTTATTGGTAATGGAGTTTTTCAGTTTTTGCGACCATTCAATAAAATTTTTATTTATACTGTAGATCGAATGGATTTTTTGCTGTTGTTCACTACGGAGAGTTTTGTGTGCTGAGACTTCTATCACTAGAATTTTTAGTGTATCTTTTATCACGGAAAATACATAAAAGTTCATTTGATTTAAAGCGATAATTTCTGCGGTTGTTTCCGCCGTGATTTGTTTGAATTTCGCTGCAGTTTGTTGCTGATGGTTGATGTTCATAGAACCAACCCACAAAGACAACAACACAATCAACAGAAAGCTACAAACAAGCTTCAGTTTTATCGACATACCTTTTTCCTTGTTAGTATGGATCCCACCCAAAAGAAAATTTATTTAATTGACGACACTTTCTAAATTTAAATACTTCAAGGTAAATATCATATCATCTTTCAAGAGTGTAGAGCAATGAATTCTCTACGTGGCGTTTGCTAAATTTTCAACGAATACTTGAAAATAAAACGAGAAGCTGTAACAATAGGGCGTGTCATCAATTAACCTTCATTCACTATTTAGCCCTTATAAATACTAGCGTCGTTGCTCCTCATTTAAATAAACTGGTTATGATGCGTTCGGAGCGCCTAGCTAGAATTTACAATGATTTTAATATTAAACAAACTTTAATTGATGACACGCCCTAATGAATAATTATTTTAGAAATAATCTTATTTAATAAATTTTCGAAGGGAGACCTTTGTCGGCATTCACAGTAACCTTAAGTTGATTTGGGGTTTTGTGCAAGTAACTACAGATGCCAGTATTTGATAATCATTATTGATTTTCAGAAAGGAGATACGAGGTAGACCACATGCATGTTTGACACCGGTCTTTTACCCAAACACAAAAATGGAAGCCTCGTTATAAACGGATGAAAGAAGGCGAAAGAAAAAAAGAAATGATACTCTACACACAGATTGCGGTGTTATTTATCATCATTGATGTAGCGATTATTGTGTGGAGTTCCTACGACTGGATTGGTATTCCAGCAAAACATGAACAAATGTCTCCTGCTTATGAGGAATTTGCCGTCCATATAGCAGAAACTGTAAAGGTGGGGAAACACCTGAATGGTTTTGAATCACTTGAGTATGGCGATGTGGTGTTCTATATGTTTTCCAATGCTACTGTTGAAAGCGACAAAGACAACCTATTCTTTTCTCGGGTTGTTGGTCTTCCCGGAGATACCGTTGGCATAAAAAATGGTCGACTTATTCGCAATGGTAACGTTGTGGATGAATCCCATGTCGCAGAACCAAATATAAATCCTGAGGAGAATTTCCCTGAAATGTTAATTCCTCGAGATCATGTATACCTACTGCACGACAAGAGAAATTCTATAGGAAAGTATCTTTATTTGAGCGATAGTCGTTATTTCGGTCCAATATCGATGCACGTCATTAAAGGTATTCTAGGAAGAAATTAATTTCTACAAAGGACAATCACATGGAAATAGGTAACTATAAATTTACGCCGAAATCTATAGGAATATTGCTGCTAGGAGCTGTACTTTTTCTCGTTGGAATTAAGCAACTAATTAACAGTTACAGTGAAATGCAGTACGATCAAAATATTTCTAAAGGACTAGTATTTTTTCATTCCGGTAACTACGGGCAAGCACAGTATAAATTCTCAAGAGCGTTGAAAATTCAAGACGGAGAAGTAGGACCTATCGCACTGTCGGCAAAAATGCAGCTTTTCAAAAAGAAATACAAAGATGCTCAAAAAATGTATACGCAAATTGAAGAATTCGCTTTTGGAGAAGATGCGTTTGCTGGACAAATCGGGAACATTGTGTGCCAATTGTATATGCACAGCGGATCAGGGGCGAAAAACAACGCTCAGTTGTATCGTTCCTTAGAAAGCAAAATTAAAGTCCTGTCATCCGATAACCCTGAAACAACAGATTTTTATATTCTTCACGGGCACTTATTTTTACTACAGTCAAAATTTTTTAAGCGCAACAATGACGCTGATAAAGCACTTTCATATATGAAGCTAGCGTTAGAAAAATTTCAAAAAGCGCAAAGACTTTTGTCGGAATCTGCGCCATCAAAAATGTCTAGTTTATCTCTTTATGCAGGTTTGGGAGAGGTAAATTACTGGCAAGCACAATATGTATTGAAGCAAACTCCATTTCCCAAAGAGGGATCTTCGGCAGCGACAGATATATACAAAAAACTCTTGAGCTCTTTAACATATTACCGAACAGCATTTCTATATCGCAATAGAACTTACCCAAACATCGTTTTGAATATTGGATATATTTTTGACGAACTACTGAGTTATCCATGGCTTACAGAGAAACAACGCAACAATGTTATGCAACTTGCGGCGAATTATGAACATGAGGTGAAAATTTTCGCCAAACATTTGTATATTGAATTTTCGCGTTCGCGAAAAGCGCAACAAGATTTGCAATTGGATAAATCTCGGGCATATGCACAGCATGGTACGGGAGTTTCTCACATATACTCAAAGTCGTACTCCAAAGCGAAGTTTCGTTTGGCCAAGCAGTATAAAATTCCCCCGAGTTCAAGCAACGAACTCTATGCTCAGTCGATGAACTGCAAGATGTTGATTAAACAAAAAATCTCCAAGCAAGAAGTTGGTGGCTTTTTGGATGGGTATAGTAAAATTGCGGGCCGGATACTTGGCAAAAAGAAGAGAGAGGAAGAATTTACGGAACTTGATACCATTGCGTTGGCCAATTTTTACTATTTGTCAGCTCTCGCAAGGTACAGTCGTGCTGTGGTTCACGTGGCAACAACAACAAAACTAATTTCTTCCTTAAAAGAGAAAGATTACATTCGCAATGGACGTAGGTTATCGAGCAAACGTATTTTGTTGAATAATCTATACTACTTATGTAAACGCGATGAACGCTTGAAAAAGTATATTCCGAAATTACGTAAATACATTATTAAGTAAAGGGATTTTGCTATGAAGTGTATAAAATGCCATCAGGATACGCCAGATACCGAGTCATATTGTATCCACTGTGGATTTAAGATGGATGTTACCTATGAAGAAATAACCAAAAAAATGGCAACAGACAACAAAAAGCAAAAGGAAGAGGAAACCGAAGCTTTTGCGCGTTGGTGCCTTGTTATAGGTATTGTGGTATTCGTTTCAGGTATGATCTTTCGTTCTTTGTGGACAAATCCTCCGTATCCCGACGTCATACCTAACTATGTTCCTTTAGAGGAACTGCCGCACAAAAGTGTGTATTTAATACAACCAGAGTATGTAAAACAAGGTGATGTAAAGTGAAGATTGATGTTCGAGAGACCTTTTTACAATTGCGGGCGATGTTCCGCATTTGTTTTTTGAAACCCAATAGTTGGCGTGAAATAGCTATTGCACTCATTGCGGTTACTTTTGCACCTTTAGTTGTGCTGGTGTGCATTTTGTCGAATACTAAATTTGTGGGTGATAAAGATTGGTAAATAGGCGTGGGCGTGTTATAACGCCCACGTTTATTTTTTGCGCTTAGGCATGGCAATTTTTTCGCAGTCTTTGGCGACATGAACGTTGTCAAAAATAGATTTTGCTTCTTGTAAAATTAAATCTGTATGTGGATAACGTTGCGAAAAGTGACTTAAAACTACTTTACGAACACCAGCGTTTTTTGCTATTGTTGCCGCTTCCTTGGCGGTAAGGTGACCACGCTCTTTTGCTTCTGTGGCATGCTGACTGAGGTATGTTGCTTCGCATATGAGTAGGTCTACGTCTTGTGCTAATTCTTCTGCGGCATTACAAACTCTTGTGTCCATAACAAAAGCCATGCTTTGGCCTTTTCTAGGAATACTTACATTTTCCACCAATATACGTTCGCCATCAATATCTAAATAACCCTTGCGCTGCAATTCTCCAACTTTAGGCCCTTGTATATTGAATTGTGCTAACTTATCCACAAGCATTGTTCGTCTGTCTTTTTCCTGAATGCGATATCCAAAAGTTTCTACACTGTGGCTGAGAAACTTTGCGGTAATCACAAATTCTTCGTCTTCAAAGATTACCCCTTCTTGTGAAATGGGACAATCAATAATATGTGCAACATCGTGAAATATTGTTGACTTTCGCAAACGTTCATAAAATTCTTGTCCAGAAGCCGGGTAGTAAATTTCAATAGGGTGTGCAACTTTATCCAGAGAAATTCTTTGCGATAAACCTGCTAGTCCCAGACAGTGGTCTCCATGAAAATGTGTAATGAAAATTTTGGTAATCATGGATGTCGATACATTGGAGTATATCATCTGCCTTTGTATACCTTCTCCTGGGTCAAACAAAAAACCCTGTTTATCCCATTTCAAAAGGTAACCGTTGTGGTTTCGATAGCGTGTGGGAACTTGTCCAGATGTTCCCAATATAGTTAGCTCTCTTTGAGACATGTTTGTTTCTTTCTAGGAACGAGCATTTTTTTGGAACATAAAAAACGCCCATTACGGGCGTTTTTATTTGTTAGTTTCGTTTGTTGCTACCAGGAGGTAGTAGGTTCCTCAACAAAGAACGATTATCTTCGCCCGCTTCTTTTGTTTCTTCTTTTTCTTCTTCTGCATCATCACCCAAGCTCGCAAATGTTTCATCTTCAAAACTAGGGTCTTGAACAATTTCTTTCATATCGCAGGCAACTGTAGCTTCCACATCGTCGAAGTCTGGTTGCTGGGGAATTGCGATTTCTCCGGATGCTTCCGCTTCCTTAACTAAATCTTCCATATCACATGCGATGGTTGGTTCTACATCGTCATCTAAGTCTGGACCCGAAGGAATATTCATCGAGCTACCAGTTAGTTCTTCTATGGAAGAGGACATGGTGAAATCACGTTGTCTTTTAGGCTTTGTGGGTATGATGACTTCCGCTTCGCTAGAGACTGTTTGTGCCCGAGCAACGTCATCGTCATATCCTTCAATAGGAGAAGAGGATGTTATATGTGTTGGCGGAATCTCTTCGCTATCATCGGCCAATGGATCTTCTTCTTCATCAAAAAAACTTTCATCTGCTTCTTCTGCCGCAACCGAGCTTTGCGATTGGGTATATGCAATAGCCACATAGTTTTCTGCTGTGTCTTGTCCTACTTCGCTTTCCGAGTATGCTTCTATGTATTGTTTGTCTTGTGCGTAGTCTGCTGAAGCTGTTTCTGCTGATGATGCTTCTTCCGCAGCGTACTCCGCGGAAACATAGTCCCCCGAAGCGTACTCTTCAGAGTCACTTACAGGAATATATTCTTCCGAGTCAGGGTCACTTGCAGAAGCGTATTCTTCCGAGTCATTCGCGGAAGCATATTCTTCCGAGTCATTCGCGGAGGCATATTCTTCCGAAACATCTCCAGATGCATACTCCTCGGAAGCGTATTCCTCAGAGACTTCACCAGAGTCGTACTCTTCTGAAGTGTATTCATCAGAGCTTTGTAAATCGCGACTATGTTGTTCAGACTCAGAAGAATAGTGAGTTGAGTGGTCTAAATCATTATCTACAGCAGAATCTATGTCATCTGTTTCTTCCGTTTGTCTATTAGCAACTTCGCTTTCTGCTTTAAATCGCCCTGCAATAGCAGCAACGATACAAATTTGAAATAGAAGTACTAATGATAAATTGTAATCGGCTATTCCTGTATTTTGCCAAGTAGTGACAATGTCACTTTTTACTTTTACGATATCTTGGAAATTGGGCATAACAACAAGAAGCGTATCTGGAATTTGAGAAATCCCTTCGTAAATGTGATAAAGAAACATTCCCAAACAACCGAAAGCCCCAAGTAGCATTTTTTTATACTTTGTAACCTTTGCTAGTGAGTAGAGAATTCCCCATCCCCACATTAGGATAATTAAAATATCTAACATAAAGTTACTGTATGCTTGAAAAAAAATATCTGCTGTGTTCAAAATAATCTCCTGAGATTTTAGGGTCTTAAGGCATGTTATAAATATTTGAGGTACTATAAAAATTATAGTAGTGCGCTTAAAAACTTCCAACGAAAAAATAAAAATATGCTTGGTTCGCTGCAAAAAAAAAATCATAATTATCTGCAAAGTTTCAAATGTATTTGGTGTGCGACACCAAGCCTAGTTGTATTCTGGCAATAACGATTAAGGACTCTAAGCATGTTCAAAAAAATTACTCTTTTTGTTTTATTTAGTTGTATCGCATTGTTTGCCGACAATAATGTAAAGGATCAAATCGAAAGTCTTCTCAAAGAACGCGAAAATCTTCTCAAAGAACGCGATTTATCGAGTAAGGCCCAAATGCGCCACTCTTCACACCCACAAGGTCTGGAAAAAATACAAACGTGGACACACTTAGGAGCAGCAGTTTCTGAGATCACTTTACAAGAAACAGCCGATATAAAAGTTCGTGTTTATGTTTGCGCACCGTATAAACGATACTGGTATCGTTTGCAAGGTTCTATTTTAAATGTCGATTTGTGGTATGGGTACTATCAATACAGCTATGGCAACAATGATCGTTCATTTTTCAAAACGCAATTTCGCAATAATCACGCGCAGCAAGTTCCTTCGCTCCATCCACGTCAACTTCAATTTTCCGTGCAGTATCGTACCACTGATTACGGAAATATTGTCACGAAATATTCTCATGGGCCAATTTTCCCCGGTTACAATGCGTTTTCATACTATTGTAATCGCGGTAACAGATACTGGGTAGAGTTGGTGGAGATTCGTACACAAAGATCATATTGGTATGGCCCTTACAACTATTACACACCTACGCCAGCAACAAAATTAAAAGTTGTGGTGGAATTGGATAAGCCTCAATATGAAATCAACGAGTCGCCCAATGTAAAAATATGGGTATTTAACAACTCTTCTCGGGCGGTGTGGTTAAAATTTTCACGTGGTCTACGTGGAGACTACATGATGGATAATCGCTATACGTGGTCAAAAGGAAGAGTGTTTACACAAGTTCTTGGACGAGAACTTGTACCTGCTTATGGTAAAGTACAGCTTTTTCACCAGTACCATCCAATACAGGAATATCCTTTGGCTCCAGGGCAACATAGCATTGTGGGTATCGTCCAAACGCGAAATTATGGAATTTTACGCAGTAAAAGCATTACGTTTTCGGTTCGTCGTCCAGCGATTCCACCGCACAATTCACCATCGACAGGTGCGCTGATGCAAAAGGCGATTAATTTGATGAAAAAAGGTAAGTACAACATTGCGCGTAAAATACTGCAAAAAATAATACAAACGGAACCAAATAGTATTATTGGTCATTACAACCTAGCATGTGTAGAGGCGATTACTTATAATGAGGACCTTGCTTTGGATTATCTTGCGCGAGCTTTCGAGTTGGGGTACCGTGATTTTGCTCATGTTCGCCAAGATCCAGATCTAAATAATATACGTCATTTACGTCGTTTTCGAAGATTGATAAAAAAGTATCAGTACAAGTAAAAATTAGGAAGCCTTACGTAGTGAGGCTTCCCCATAAGGAATTTTAGATGAAATTTTCTTTTCCGAAAAACAAGATCAAAGTATTACTTCTTGAAGGCATTCACCCAGATGCTGCCGAAAAACTTAGAGCCGAAGGTTATCCAGTGGAATTGATTTCTGGTAGCTTAGAAGAAAATGAACTTGCGGAGAAAATTAAAGATGTATTCATTTTAGGTATACGTTCGCGTACAAAAATTACCAAAAAAGTTTTAGAGAATGCACAGCGCTTGTTAGCGATTGGGGCATTTTGCATTGGAACCAATCAAATTGACCTGAAAGCAACCGCTCAAAAAGGTATTGCGGTATTCAATGCGCCATATAGCAATACGCGTAGCGTCGTGGAACTTGCCATTGGTGAAATGATAATGCTAATGCGCAGAACTTTCGATATGAGTAGACAGTTACATGAAGGAAAATGGAATAAATCCGCAAAGAATAGTTTTGAAATTCGCGGAAAAACTTTGGGGATTATTGGTTATGGTAATATTGGCCAGCAGCTATCCGTAGTGGCCGAGTCATTGGGGATGCAAGTTTATTACTACGATGTAAACGAAAAGTTGGCGATGGGAAATGCTCAAAGTTGTACGTCGCTGGCGCAATTACTTCAGGTATCTGATGTTGTTTCCATCCACGTTGACGGACGCGAGGAAAATGCCAATATGTTTTCAACAAAAGAATTTGATGCAATGAAAGGTCGATCATATTTGCTCAACTTAAGCCGTGGTTCTGTTGTTGATCTCGAAGCTCTAAAGCAAAATATGGAAAGCGGGAAAATTGCTGGGGCATCCATTGATGTTTATCCAAAAGAGCCCAAACAAAAACAGGCAGATTACACCACGTGTTTGCAAAATATGGCGAATGTC
Organism: Candidatus Uabimicrobium amorphum; assembly: GCF_009002475.1. Classification (GTDB taxonomy): domain Bacteria; phylum Planctomycetota; class Uabimicrobiia; order Uabimicrobiales; family Uabimicrobiaceae; genus Uabimicrobium; species Uabimicrobium amorphum. The sequence goes on along the minus strand of NZ_AP019860.1, from coordinate 3,038,548 downwards.
ATTTTAACACCACATGTTGGTGGGAGTACAGAAGAAGCACAACGAAATATTGCTGACTTTGTTCCAAAGCACATCATACAATATGTCAACACCGGTAACTCGTCACTAAGTGTTAACCTACCGCAAATAAGTCTGACACAGCAGAAAGATTCGCATCGCATGTTGCATATTCATCACAACGTACCAGGAGTTATGGCAAAGATAAACACCATATTTGCCAAATACGATTTGAATATTGTGGGACAATATCTAAAAACAAATGAACAAATTGGTTATTTGATCACGGACGTAAATAAAAATTACGATGTTGAAGTTATTAATGAACTCAAAGAGTTGCAAGATACTATAAAATTGCGTGTTTTATATTAAGAAAAGAGTATCGTTTTCGTATTGGTGCCCTCACCATCGTCTTGCAGATTTCAGCTTTGCTGAAAGCAGCAAGCCTCATGCCTCTCCCACGGGAGAGGCGTAACACGTCTAACTTACTTCCATTCGCTTTAATGGAAGCTAAGAAAATATCTACTTCTTATCTAACACCACGGTTCCTTCTTGCTCGGTGGTGTGAATAGAACCATTTGCAAGCTCTAGCAAACTTGTATTGATGAAAAAGCCTGCCTGCTCAGTGACAACGGTGATTCTGTAAGTCACTTTTTCGCCTGGTTGAATAGAAACCGTCGAAAATACAATATGATCGTTTTGAACATTGTACTTGGTGTCATCTTTATTGAGCGTCGCTTTTTGTAATTTCATGCCTTTGGGAAGAATGTTGCGCAAGACAACATTTTCACATGGTTTTTGGCCTTCGTTGCGAACTTCTATAACATACACCGTACGCCCACCCACCTTGAATACAGGATCTTCGGTGTCATAACTCGCAATGTGCAGTGCCCAGTGTTCGCGTGTTTCACTCACTGTGGTCATTTCTTCTACTTTGATCGGTTTAGGTAGTTCATGGCAAGAGATGACCGCGGTATTTTTCATCGTACCTAGCTCGGTACTTTTTACACGAACGTAGAAAGTAACTTTTTCGCCGGGGGCCAGAGATGCGATTGGAGAAAAAACAACACAGCCTTCGACAAATTCATGCTTGTGCTCGCCCTTAATACCTACAAATGCCGAATTTTTGGGAATGTAATTTTCCAATACCACTTGTGTGCAGATTGCCGTTCCTTCATTGCGCACTGTGATGATGTAAAGAGTGGTTTTACCTACCTGGATACACTCATCCGTGTCATAGCTACTTACGTGTAGTGCTGGTGAGTTGGCCAAGATTCCACATAGCAAAATAGACGACATTAAAAATATTCTGATCATAGTAAATTCCTTAAAAAGTATATTAATTCTTTAGTATTAATTCTTTAGTATATGTTGTGAAATAAAAATGGTGAAGATTTCTCATTCACCGTATACAGTTGTTCCTTCTTCGTTGCGCATTGTGTAGCTAAATTCATTAAACTTAACTAGCGCTGTATTTTTTGCAGACCCTGATGTACGTGCACGAAGTGTTATTTTGTAATTCAGCACTTTACCGGGTGCAACATTGTCAACCGCATTAAATTGAATTCGCGAATTGTTGATAGAAAAGTTACTAGGACCTGTTGCTTTTACAAATTCCATCTCTTGCGGAATATTGTTGGTAAGAACAATATCGGTGCAGTTCGCTGTGCCTTCATTGCGTAGCGAAATCACATATGTTGTCGTTTGCCCAACTTCAATAGGGTCTTCGGTGTCATAGCTACTTATATGCATTGCGGCGTGTCCGAGTTTCTGTTGTGGATATTTTCCATTTCCCCAAGCGTATAAAGAGCCACACCAAACGAGTAAAATGGTTAAAATTGCTGCTATGTAGCGTTTGCGTGAGATCGGTATTGGATTATTTAATAAAACATCTACGCGTTGTTTTACGTGGGCAAAATAGCCTATGGCAAAACGAGGCGAAGGACAAAATGTGTTTTTGAGTTCTAAGAAACGCACAAAAGATTTTGTGTAACCTATACTGTTTTGTTCATGGAGCACAACTTGTCTGTCGCAACAAATCTCCATGCTTTGTGCAGCTTCTTGTGTAATCCACCATGCCAAAGGATGAAAGAAATAAATCGAGAGAAAGAGTTTTTGTAAAAATACAAAAATTTGGTCACCGCGATGAATGTGTACCAATTCGTGTAAAAGAATGTAACGCAGTTCTCTTTGGGAAAAATTTGTCAATAAAAATTCGGGAACGATGACCACAGGTTTAAAAACGCCAAAAGTACCTGGGGCAGAAGTTGTGGACTTGTGTAAAACAACACGTCTTTTTATCGATAGCTCTTTACAAAGTTGTTGTAAATACTTTTGTTGCTCTGGTGTTGCTACTGGTTGTTTACGGCACCAAAAATATGTAATGTAAAGCGTTGTCAACAAGGTGTGTGTTAACATCAGCCCGCTTATAATGATCCACGGCCATACAAAAGAAAAGTGAAATTGTTGTTCTTTTTGAGTCTTTAAGTTTGCCGATTCAGTCAGTGAAGGAGCGTTTTTTACCGGTTCCACTATTGTTGTACGGGACTTTTCTGCGGGACTGCTTGCTGTACTTTTTGCAAAGCCTGGGATGAAAAGAAGCAACCACGGTAGAAGTATACAAAAAATCATTGCCGATATCGCTAGTGGAAAACGCAAGTGATGGCAGTTGGCAATAACGTATTTGTTGACAACGAAAACGATGAATAAACACATTGTTAAAGGTAGCAAACTATGGCCAATGTTTGTAAAAATTTCCACCATACTATTTCTCTTCTTCTTTTGAATTGATAATGTCTCGTAACTCTTGTAATTGCTCTTTTGATAAATTGTCTCCCTGGACAAGATGTACAAGCAGCGACTTTACCGACCCTTCAAAAAAACGTTGTGTAATGTACTTCAACACATTGTTTTGCTCTTTTTCTTTTTCGCGTAAAGGAGAATAAATATACGTGCGTCCGTCGACGACATGTGATACATATTTTTTCGATTCTAAAACGCGTAGCATCGTTGCGACGGTTGTGTAGGCTTGTTTCGATGCTAACTCATTGCAAATTTCCTGAACAGAAGCTTGTCCTTTTTTCCATAAGATTTGCATTATTTCTGCTTCCACCTCTGTTAGAATTTTAGATTTTCGCCTTGCCATAAATTTTTCTCCGTATTCAATACTAATTTTTTAGTACTAATATATTAATACTTGTTATTGTTGATGTCAAAGATCTTTTTAGAGAAATGATAAATAAATTATTAAGGTGTTGATATACAACGTTTTACTATTTAGATAGAGATGGGCTTGGGATCAGAACGGTTTTATCATTTGTGTGGAGCTCAGAGCCAATATTGGATTTGAAAAATTCTGTGAAAATAACCGTTGCCGACGGCAAAATACATTTGCAAAAAAAAGATTTTGTGCTACTATTTATGTAATAGGAAATAATTACTTGCTATTGTGTCACTTATAACAGTGACATAGAACTTATATTCTACAAAATCCTTATCTAAAATTAACTTAAGCGAGGAATATATATGAGATTATTTGCAGTAGCTATTGTTTTATTTTCCATGCTATTAGTTACAGGTTGTGGTCGCAATGTATTTGTTAGCAACGACGACTATGATCGTGCGTGGGTTGCTTCACAAACAGTAATGCACCGCCATGGTTTAACTGTAAAACCTTCTAAAACAAGAGAAGATACTCTTATTGCTGTAAGTCGCGTAGAAGGTGACTTTGGAACAAGCAAGAATCGCGTAAAAGTGGTTACTAGAATCGTACAAGATGAAGATGGTTATTATGCTCCTTCTGTACGTGTTTTAGAACAACTAGACGTATCTGAACCTAATGCATGGGGACATTCAAACTATCAGCCTAATCATCATTGGGTAAACGTTGGTAACAACGCTGCGATGGAAGCTCGCTTGTACAATGAAATCATGGATGTCATGAGCGCACAAGTCAACACATACAGTGGCAAAGCATGGCAACCAGTTACACATTCACAAGAAGCTCCTAAAAATTCAGCAACACCAACAAATGCGGGCATAGAAAAAGAACAGGAAACAGAAGAAGCGGATGCTTTAGACTTCTCACCAGAAACATTCTAAATTTATGTTAAGATATATAACTTTTTCCTTTATAATACTTGTCGCAACGTTGCAAGCTCAAAACATCGATGACTTGCATCGCTATGCCAAAAAGCAAAATATCACGGATGTCCAGCAGCAAATTGTTGCTGGAGAACGGCTTTTTCGAAGCGGTGACTACAGTGAAGCAAGTTTTGAGTTTGCTTCCGCCGCTTTGAAAAGCCCCAACCATCCTGTTCCGCTATTCTACCTTTCTCTTTGCAGTTTCGCGAATAAAGAGTATGTTCTGGGCGGAGATATTCTCCGCCGAACTATTGGTCTTTATCCGCACTGGCAAAAAACAAGGTTTAATCTTCTCGCTATTTTCCCCGATAATTTTGAGTTTTTGCGCAAAAGAGACGACTTTGAACGCTGGCTTTTGCAGACAAATCGCGACGAAAATGCCTACCTTCTTTTTGGTTTTTTGTGCCAATTTTCAGAAAACCGCAAAAAAGCGCAGACGGCGTATCAACTTGTACTAGCTAAAAACCACAGTCACATGGAAGCGCAAAAATTGTACGAAATTGTTAGTGGTGAAAAAGCCAATTCTTTTTATCTCAGCTATGAACAAATCGAGCAAGTTGGATATAGTTATCTACGCCAAGGAAAGTTTGTTGAAGCTGTTGAACAATGGGCAACCGCTTTTGCTCTATATCCTGAGAATCCGCAATCTTTGTACAATCTAACTCACAGTTTTGCTGCCACCGGTAAATTTGCTCACGCGTCAAAGTCGTTACTTAAGGCTTTTCAATTAGCGCCGAAAAACTTTTCTAAACAATTCTCGATCAATAAACAGTTTGGTCAACGAAGCCATTTGGAAGACACAGTGGCAAAACTTGAAGAAAAAATACAACAAAATCCCGAAGACTTAAACTTACTTTTTCTGTGGTCATATTTATCATTTTTACGTGGTGATACACAGCGAGTACAAATCGCTATTGAACATCTTCGTCAACAGCAATATCATCCTGCGCAGGTGGAGTTTCTGTGGGAACAATTTCTCGAGGGACCACAAACATCTAAAAGAGAAGTGGATGATGAAATTACACCACCCATTAGAAGAGAACAACCACGACGCCAGCGACAACCTAAATCACAGCGTGTCAAAAAAGACTTTTCTCAATACAACCCTGTCTTGCGCGAAGGAATAGAACTTTTCCACCAAGGAGAGTACCAGCAAGCGGCAAAATTTTTTACAAGGCAAATAACAAGTAGCCAAGGAAAAGAAGCCCTATGGTTACTGTGTATGACAAGCTTTGCCATGAAGAAATATGAAGGTACATATGGTCTTCTGAAAAAAACAGTTGTGGAGAAAGAACTCAGTTTACTAGACTGGCCGCAGTACTATGCAAAAAATACCACATTTAAAAATCATCTTAAAGCACTTGCTGAAACAGTAAGGCAACAACCTACCAATACAAAAGCTCTATCCATTTTAGGATACATACTAGCAACAACTGGAAACCAAGATCAGGCAAAAGTCATTTTCGAACGACTTATACAACGGATTCCCAACGACGAATTTGCAAGTTTCATATTACAACTTCTACAAAAATAATAGTTACACCAATAGAGAGCTGGTGATATGGATCGACTAGGAAGTGTCGTAAAAATTATTGCTATACTATGGATTGTACATGTCATTGCACTTATCTTCCCCGACATAAGTAGATATGGTATTATTCCACGAGAAACAATTGGAATTGCCGGGATTTTTACTGCGCCATTTTTACATGGGGACATGTATCATCTCATTGCAAATACAACGAGTTTCTTTATTTTCGGCTGTATTCTGGCGCTGATAGAACCGGCACTATTTTTTTCGATATTAGCAAATCTTATGATCGTCGGTGGTTTTGCGACGTGGATTTTTGCACGTGAGGCCAATCATATAGGTGCGAGTGGCGTTATTTTCGGCCTTTTTGGATACATTGTCGCTGTCGGTTTTTTTCGTAAGAAATTCTTGTACATTTTGGTGTCGGTTTTGATTATTTTTATCTACGGAGGTATGGTATTTCAGGTACTTCCCGGAGATCCTGGCGTGTCATGGGAAAGCCATTTGTTTGGATTTTTAGCAGGCATATTTACAGCACACCGTTTTGCTCATAAGCCTTCACAAAGAGTGGTGGTTATTGCCAAGCCTGTGAAAAAGCGCAAACCTAAGACAAACAAGCCAAAACCAAAGAAAAAGAAACCCACGGTGATTAAAGTGAAGAAACCCACGAAAAGTACCAGCGGAAATGCCTTTCGTAAAAATATGAAGATACGTAAGAAGTATTAGGGGCGTTTTGAGATTGGTGCCCTCACCATCACAGATTTTAGATATCGATTAAGTTAAGAGATTCGTTTTGAGATTGGTGCCCTCACCATCACAGATTTTAGATATCGATTAAGTTAAGAGATTCGTTTTGAGATTGGTGCCCTCACCATCGCAGATTTTAGATATTGATTAAGTTAAGATATTCGTTTTCCGATTGGTGCCCTCACCATCGAATTTAAGGTTTTAGCTTCGCTAAAAGCCTTAATTCTCATGCCTCTCCCACAGGGAGAGGCGCAACACGTCTTATTTGCTTCCATTTGTTTTCTTTGATGCATATCGCAGGCACACCTTCGCTAAATAGTGTATTACATCACTACTTTTGTCCCGCAACTCAAGTGAATTTTGTTTTTAGCAAAAGAGAAGCATTACACCTCTCCCCGTGGGAGAGGTGTGAGAATAGCAGGTTTCAGCTATGCTGAAACTGCTAATTCGATGGTGAGGGCATCAATATGAAGATGATACTCGTTTCCTACAGATTCGAACCTTCGGTATGCGATTCGCTCTCAGAAGAATCTGACTTGTCCTGTGGTGTATCTTCTGATGGTTGTTCTTGTTGTTCGTTGGTGGATTGTGCGGCGCTCTCTTGTTCCTTTTTCTGTTCGTCTTCCACCTGCTGTATGCGTTTCTGATGTTGCTTAGGTAGAAGATTTTCCCACACAAAACTTCCTCCTACCACAACGCCAAGGAAAATGGCTAAGCAAATTCCCATATAATTTGGGATTCCAAAAGAAATGACCGACATCATCAGCGCGGAAATAGCGATACTAAAGGTTAAGTTTGCTATTAAATGAATGTTTCTTAATTTGGCAAACGGTATTGTGAAGTTGTGTACTTTGTAAACGAGAATAATCATGATGGTGGATAAAAAGCAAATTGTCGAGAAAAATAGAGTATAGAACGATGCATAAAAGCCGAGAGATAAATCTCCCGAAAAGTAATGGACAATTTTCGAAAACATTTCTTTTTCTATACCAGGCAAAGAAATGAGTCCGCTAAATGCAAAACCAGCCAAAATACAACTCGTTGTCATTAGCTGATTCAAAGATCCAATATAATCAGATTTTTTTTGTTGTATAGACATTTCATTTTACCTTTACTAAAAGCACTATATTTTCAATATGGTGTGTGTGAGGAAACATATCTACTGGTTGAATTTGTTCAATGGCGTATTTTTCTGCTAGCAGCTCTAAATCCTCTACTTGCGTTTTAGGATTGCAACTTACATAGATAATTTTTTGTGGGGCGATATCGATAAGTTCGCGACATGTTTTTTTGCGCATACCTTCACGTGCAGGATCAACTATCACGATTTCAGGGGATCCATGTTCTTCCACAAAATCGCTGTTGAGCATCTCTTGAACATTTCCCGCGACAAATTGCGCATTTTTTATATCATTTAAGGTGGCGTTTTTTCGCGCATCATCAATGGCATCTTCGACATAGTCGATTCCCACTACTTTTTGTACGTATTTTGCAATAAATAACGCTATGCTCCCCACACCCGTATACAAATCATAGACGACTTCTTGCCCGGTAAAGTTGGCAAAATCTAATATTTTTTCGTATAGCCTTAGACATTGCTGGGTGTTGGTTTGAAAAAAAGAACGCGGTCCGATGGCGAATTGCAGTGAATTCAGGTATTCTGTAATGTAATGTTGCCCCCAAAAGTGAATGATATCTACGCCATCTAGTGAGTCGTTACCTGTCAAATTTACGGCATAAAAAATGGACGTAACATCGGAAAATTTTTCTTGGATGAGTTGCAAAAGGGGAAATATTTCTTCGCAGTCTTTTTCTGCCACAACAACGATGACCATAAATTCATTGTTGCTGGTGTTACGAATGACTAAACTTCGTATAAAACCTTCATTTTTATGTATGTTGTAAAATGACCAGTTTTTTTCTCGTGCATAATCGCGTATGAGTAGTCGAATGTCGTTAGAGGGACCTGTTTGCAGGTAACATTTTTGTAAATCGACAACTTTATCGTACCGTCCTGACACATGAAATCCAACGCCATTCTTGTGTTGTAAATCACAGTCCAACTCATCTTCTGTTAACCAACGTGCGTGAGAGAATGAAAAATTTACTTTATTGCGGAAATACTGCGTTTGTTCACATGATATGATCGGTTGTATTTTTTGGCTTGAAGTAAGTTCTGTGAATAAAAGGCCTATTTCATCTTGTTTGTAGCGTAATTGATTTTCATAGCCAATGTTTTGCCAACGACAGCCACCACATACCCCAAAATGTTCGCAAAATGGTGAAACTCTTACTGAAGAAAGAACATGGACTTTATCAATGACGGCTTGTCTACATTTTTTACGTCGACTGACAATACGTGCATCGACGACATCTCCTGGTACAGCATTACGCACCGCTACTTTTTGCTTTACATCAGCTAAAAATTTTCCCTTATGGTGCTTTTGTTGTATTACAGCCTCTTCGTATACTTTACTTTTTCTTTTCAAAACTTTTCCATTCACAAAAAAAACTTGCCGGCAATTTGCCGACAAGTTTTTGTGTTAATATAAATTTTTACAGCATAACTTAGTTTAGTTCGTCTTCTAGCTCGCCTAGAATTTCATCCATAATGTCTGTTTCATCTGTAGTTGTGTCGATGATTTCTAACTCTACTTCTTCATTGACAAACTCTGGCTTTAGTTCAGCTTGTTGTGAACTGAAAGACGATTTGTGGTGGTGCTTCTTGGATTTCTTTTGTTTCCACTGATACTTTTTGTATTTGTGGCGCTTAGAACCATGATGTTCATGACCTTTGCTGTGGTATCCATATCCGTATCCACGTTTTCTATGGTATCCATGACCTTTGCTGTGGTGGCCATGAGCACTGTGGTATCCATGTCCACGTTTTGTATGACATCCATGACCTTTGTGATATCCACGAGCGCTATGGCATCCATGTCCACGTTTTGTATGACATCCATGTCCTTTGTGATATCCACGAGCGCTATGGCATCCATGTCCACGTTTTGTATGACATCCATGTCCTTTGTGATATCCACGAGCGCTATGGCATCCATGTCCACGTTTTGTATGACATCCATGGCCTTTGCTGTGGTAGCCATGAGCACTGTGGTATCCATGCCCACGTTTTGCATGACATCCATGACCTTTGTGATATCCACGAGCGCTATGGCATCCATGTCCACGTTTTGTATGACATCCATGGCCTTTGCTGTGGTAGCCATGAGCACTGTGGCATCCATGTCCACGTTTTGCATGACATCCATGACCTTTGCTGTGATATCCACGAGCACTGTGACATCCATGTCCACGTTTTGCATGACATCCATGACCTTTGCTGTGGTATCCACGAGCACTGTGACATCCATGATGCTTGTGTGCATGATGCTTGTGTGCATGATGCTTGTGTGCATGATGCTTGTGTGCATGATGCTTGTGTGCATGATGCTTGTGTGCATGATGCTTGTGTGCATGATACTTGTGTGCATGATGCTTGTGTGCATGATGCTTGTGCGCATGTTTAGCTTTGCCTTTGCAAGTACCACAGCAAGATTTTGCCTTAGCTTTAGCTTTGCCTTTGCAAGTGCCACAGCAAGATTTGGCTTTTGCTTTTGTGGAGCAAGCAGACTTTGTAGAGCAAGCAGACTTTGTAGAACAAGCAGACTTTGTAGAACAAGCAGACTTTGTGGAACAAGTAGCTTTTTTCGCTTGACCTTTGCAAGTACCGCAACAAGACTTAGCTTTCGCTTTAGCTTGACCTTTGCAAGTACCGCAGCAAGACTTAGCTTTTGCTTTTGTGTTGCAGCTTGAATCAGCGCATGCTGCTTTTTTAGCTTGGCCTTTGCAAGTACCGCAGCAAGACTTAGCTTTCGCTTTAGCTTGACCTTTGCAAGTACCGCAACAAGACTTAGCTTTCGCTTTAGCTTGACCTTTGCAAGTACCGCAACAAGACTTAGCTTTCGCTTTAGCTTGACCTTTGCAAGTACCGCAGCAAGACTTAGCTTTCGCTTTTGTGTTGCAGCTTGAGTCAGCACATGCCGCTTTTTCAGCTTTTGCTTTGCAGGTACAGCCTTTAGATACTTGTTTTTTGATCCATGGCTTTAGTTGTGCTTTCAATTCTTGTAAAGTCATGTTCTTAATTTTTTTGCCACCATGATGTGCATGGTGGTGTCCATGACCATGGTCGTGATGTTTTTTCTTCTTATTCATTTCAATTTCAACAGAAAAACCATCTTTCTTCTTGCGAAGTTTAACTTCGGTGTCGTACTGCTTTAGTTTTTTGCGCATTTTGTCTATTTTGGACATCGCACCGTGAATCATTTTGCGTTTTTTCTCTTTAGGTAACGCTTCCCATTCTTTTTTCATTTGCTTAGCAAATTTTTCAAGATCTTTTAAATCTTTCATCCCACGCATTTTGCGCATTACACCGCGAATGAATTTTTTATTTTTTTTGCGTACATCTTTTTTTACATTTTCTTTTTTCTCTACGTTGTCTTTAATCTCTTTTAAAGCTTCTTTTTTTTCTTCATCGCTCATAGCTTTTAGAGACTCTTCGGCTAACTCACGTTCTTCCTTAGAGAAAGTTTTTAAGATCTCTTCATCTTTTTTTTCGCGTTTATCCTGTTTTTCTACAACAGGTGCTTTTTCTGAATTTTCAGCTTTTTTTGGTTGTGTTTCATTTTGTGCAAATAAAATACTTTGCAAAAAAATAAAACACATAAAAAAAACGGTTATTTTTTTCATTGAGAACTTCCTTAATCATTTTTGCGCACAAGCATCACATATCATGCTTTATTGTCTTTGTTTAACTGTGATGATATCGACGAAAAACGTATCAAAGTGGCATTTTGCGCGCATAGCAAAAGTTTGTTGAAATTATTTAATTTTGTATTATGCTAATAACTCAATTTTGTATTATACTAACATCACCAAAAATATCAACCTCTCAACTCCCATTCACGTAAACCAAACATTGAAGAGAAGATAAATGTCTTGAAGTGTACAAGCCCTCTCCTTTTGATGAAAGGACATTTAACCATGAAAAAAATATTGCCCCTAATTTTGATTTTAATTTTTCTCAGCGGATGTTTTTCCAGCCGTACAATTGTAGGACAAGGTGTTCACAAAACCATTAAAGAAGAGTATACCCAGTGGTACGTTTTTTGGGGAATTCTTCCTATGGGAAAAGCTGGAAATATTGAACTCAATGAAGACATCGTTGATGCGCGAATATACGTTAGATTTACCATTTGGGACTCGTTATTTAACATCTTTGTTGGTCCTTTCACTAGCGTCGGACGCAATACAGTAACTATTGAAAAATAAGGAATTAAAAATGCAATATAACAGACTAGGAAAAGCAGGTATAAAGGTTAGCGAATTGTCTTTTGGGTCCTGGCTCACCTTTGGTAAACATATCAATGTGGAAGTAGCCAAAAATTGTATGCGTGCTGCTTTTGAACACGGTGTCAACTTTTTTGATAATGCCGAAGTATATGCACGAGGGCTGTCCGAAAGCGTAATGGCACAAATTGTAAAAGAATATCGCCGTGAAGACCTAGTTATATCCACAAAAATATTTTGGGGAGGTGAAGGTCCTAATGACAAAGGACTTTCATGGAAACATTTAGTCGAAGGAACAAAAAATTCATTGAAGCGTTTGGACTTAGAATATGTTGATTTGTTATTCTGCCATCGCCCAGATCCTGAAACTCCTATAGAAGAAACTGTTCGTGCTATGGATCATATCATTCGTTCTGGTTGGGCATTTTATTGGGGTACCTCCGAATGGAGTGCTGACGAGCTACAGCAAGCATACGATATCGCAGAAAAGTACCACTGTATCCCTCCGACAATGGAGCAGCCGCAATACCATATGTTTCACCGTGAGCGCGTGGAAGAAGAATATGCGTCTCTTTACGAAAACCATGGGTTAGGAACCACAATTTGGAGTCCTCTTGCCTCTGGTATTTTAACTGGAAAATACAACGAAGGAATTCCAGAAAACAGTCGTTTACAAAGAGAGTCGTGGTTGGCAAAAGAGTTGACCGAGGATAAACTTGAAAGAGTTCGCAAGCTTACGAGTCTTGCCGGAGACTTAGGGTGCTCCATGGCACAGCTAGCGATTGCGTGGTGCTTAGTGAATCCTAATGTAAGTACTGTTATTACCGGGGCAACCAGTGTTGAGCAAGTTCATGAAAATATGAAAGCTATCGAAGCGAAAGAAAAGCTCACCAAAGAGGTTATGGACAAGATCGACGAAATTTTAAACTAGGAGATGATTCTGTTTGCGAACAGAACTAAAAATTACATGAGTATATCTATTCAAAGAGGTAAATTGGGAATTTTGGTGGGAGGTGGACCCGCTCCCGGTATTAATGGCGTAATTCGTGCGGTGACTCTCGAAGCTTTAAAGCGCAATTGGGAAGTTGTCGGGTTTTATGATGGCTACCAGTGGTTGTCAGCGGGAAACATTGACGATGTGTGCGAAAAAAGTGCCAAATTAACAGTGGAAGATGTGTATAAAATTCACTTCCAAGGTGGATCTATACTACGAACGTCGCGGACAAACCCACGGAAGATAGAAAATGGTGTGCAAAATTGTGTGACCATGTTAAAAGAAGTTGGTATAGACAAGATGGTTACGATTGGTGGTGACGATACTGTTTATGGTGCGTACTTGCTGTCTGAAGAAGCAAAGAAACAGGGGTTAGATATCCAGTTTGCACACGTACCAAAAACTATCGATAACGACTTACCCCTTCCTGAGAACATAAATACGTTTGGCTTTGCAACCGCGTGTCATGTTGGTGCGACTTTAATGAAGAACTTAATGCACGATGCTAAAACGACAAATCGCTGGATGTTGGCTGTGGCAATGGGGAGACATACCGGTCACCTTGCTTTGGGAATTGGAAAAGCTTCAGGAGCCACTTTAACAATAGTGCCCGAACAGTTTGAAAATAAGACAATTACTATTGATGATGTTTGTGACCTTATTCAAGTTGCGATGGTGAAGTGCAATGTGCGTGGACAAAATCACGGTGTCGCTGTTATTGCCGAAGGAATTAGTGAGCTGTTACCCGACGAAGAAATCGAAAAAATTCCTGGATCGAAAATCACACGTGACTCTTTTGGAAATAGACGTCTTGCTGATGTGAACTTGGCGTTGGGAATTCGCACCAACTTGGAAAAGCGTTTTTCGGAATTGGGAAAAAGTACGCGCTTAGTTTCTGTAGAGCTAGGTTACTTATTGCGCTGTGCTGATCCTATACCACAAGATCAAATTTATACAAAAGATCTTGGGTATAGTGCCGTGTATTTCCTTCTCAATAAAGATGATAAGTGTCAGGGAAATGTCGTCATTTGTTTAGATAACGGTGAATTAAACCCCATACCTTTCCAATCTATCATAAGCCCCGAAACGGGAAAATCGAAGGTACGTTATTTAAATACCAATAGCTACGTTTACCGAATTGCACAAGAATACATGATGCACTTAAACGACCGAGATTTGGATAATACAAAATTTTTGGCGCAAATGGCCGCAGAACTCAATATGAATCTCGACGATTTCAAGGAGCGTTTTAAGCATACAGTTTTTCATTCACCAAAGGATATTAGCAGTTAGTTAGTCTAATAATACGGCAGCAAATACCAACGATTTTCTACACCAAAGTTACAACAGGAGTCAAAAAAATATGAATGCGTTTGATGTTCTACTGGAGAGAGGTTTTATCGCAACGGAAGACGATGGAACCCCTAAGCAAGTTACCGATATGAAAATACGCGATATTCTAGAAAAAAAGAGCATTGCCTGCTATATCGGATTCGATCCCACGGCAACATCTCTCCATGTAGGTAGTCTAGTTCAAATTATGGTTCTTGCTCACATGCAACGTGCAGGTCATCGTCCTATCGCACTCGTAGGAGGTGGAACAGCGATGGTCGGAGATCCTTCTGGCAAATCAGAAATGAGAAAAATGCTCACTGCGGAAGATATCGAACAAAATATGGCCGGGTTAAAAAAACAACTCAGTCGTTTTATTGAATTCTCTGATGATAAAGCCATAATGGTGAACAATGCCGATTGGTTGTCCCCCATTAATTACATTGAGTTTTTACGCGACTACGGCGTACATTTTTCCATAAACAGGATGTTGGCCGCTGAATCTGTAAAATTACGTCTAGAAAAAGAGCAAGGTTTGTCGTTTCTAGAGTTTAACTACATGCTGCTTCAGGCTTTTGATTTTCTTCACCTTATCAAAAATAACGATTGTATATTACAAATGGGTGGTGACGATCAGTGGGGAAATATTTGTGCGGGAATAGATCTCATTCGTCGTGTCGAGCGAAAAACGGGATATGGAATTACTTTTCCTCTGATTACTACTGCTTCCGGCGCAAAGATGGGAAAAACCGAAAAAGGAGCTGTGTGGTTAGATGGAGATCTATGCTCACCTTTGGATTACTACCAGTTTTGGCGTAATGCCGACGACCGCGACGTCAAAAAATTCTTGGGACTTTTTACTTTCTTGCCAATGGATAAAGTCAATGAGTTGGGAGAATTACAAGGAAAAGACATCAACGAAGCAAAGAGAATACTCGCTTTTGAAGCCACCAAACTAAATCACGGCGAAGAGGCCGCAAAAACAGCCCAAGAAACCGTCGAAAAAATATGGAGTGGTGACAAAAAGGGTGCGGATATACCTAGTCTTGAAGTCGAATCTTCTGAACTAGAAGAGGGAATTTTAGCGGCAGAGCTTTTCTTTAAGTTGAATCTTACACCATCAAAAAGTGAAGCGAAGAGACTCATCAAAAAAGGTGGTGCTTCTGTTAACGATGAGCGTATACAAGCTTTTGATTTTAAAATTACAACTTCCCACCTCCAAGAGGGAGAAATTTTATTGCGCGCTGGTAAGAAAAAATATGCCAAAGTCGTTGTTAAGTAAATTGGTCTAGTGTAGCATTGCCAATATTTTGGCAATGCTACATTCCTTCATTCAGATAACAAAATGGAAAAATTACAGTTAAAACAATCATTACTTGCCTGCAAAGATCATGTTGATCGCGAATGGCTACAAAAACATAGTGCACTATTTGTCGAAGAACACATGGCAAAACTATCGCAAAACTTGTTGGATTTCCACAAAAATGGAGTCCGTGATACTCAACCACTTCCGCACTTTCATGTAGAGTGTACACCGCCCCTTAGTCAAGCCTTTATCGATTTTCAAGACGCACTTTCCGCGTTACAGAAAACTCAATTTGCGACAACAACTTCTAACTTGGCACTTCTTGGCAGTTGTTTGCAAAAAGCAGGATGTATGAAAATACTTATGTTGTTGGGACAGCGTCATACTCCGGCAAGCATCACGGATTACACTGCGATACCTCCCACAACAGAGCTATTGATGTCTTCGGCATTTATGGAAGGTAAACAAGGACTAACAATTGCTGCGCGAGCATGGACGAAACACGTTGGCCGTTCCGACGATAATTTTTGGGGCGAAGTGAAAGGCTCTGCGCAAACAAAGAACAATAACGCGCGACAAATTGTCTTGTCTATTTTACAAAACACCACATGGTGGAATATTTTCTATCATTACAAACACGCGCTTGTTTACGAAGCTAGGGTATCAAGTGGACATGGAGTTCGCTGGGGAAAAAAAGGCGAAGAATTTATTGGTTTTCTAGAACCATTTCTCGAGGAAGAAAAAAATGGCGACAATTTTTGAAAAAATTATTTCGGGTGATATCCCCTGTGCAAAAGTGTATGAAGATGAACGTTTTCTGGCATTTCTAGACGTTCGACCTGTAAATACAGGGCACACTTTGGTAATCCCCAAAGAACCACATCCGTATATCTTTGATCTTGATGATGAAACATATACCGACTTAATGAAATTATCAAAAAAGGTAGCAAAGCATCTAAAAGAAAAACTCGACTGTCAACGCGTATGCATGACAGTGATTGGTTGGGAAGTGCCGCATGTACACGTGCATTTAATTCCCACAAATGAAATAAAAGAACTGCCGTTAAACGGACCAAACGTAAAGAAAGCTACACCAGACGAGTTACGCGAAATCGCTGAAAAATTACAAGGATTATAAAATGAGTTTTAATGAAGTGAGTACTCAAGTAAGTTTTCCCGATGAGGAAAAGAAAATACTAGAGTTTTGGAAAAAAGAACAAGTGTTCGAGAAAAGCGTAGAAATGCGCTCGGAAGACAAATTGTATAGTTTTTATGATGGCCCGCCTTTTGCCACAGGTCTCCCGCATTACGGTCACTTACTCGCGGGAATTATCAAAGATATTATACCGCGTTATTGGACAATGAAGGGCTACCGCGTCGAACGTCGTTTTGGTTGGGACTGTCACGGCTTGCCTGTCGAATACGAAATTGATAAGAAACTCGATATCAAAGGCCGCAAGGGTGTAGAAGAGTTTGGTATTGCTAATTATAACGATGAATGCAAGAGCATCGTTCAGCGCTATACATCTGAATGGCGTCAAACTGTGGAACGAATTGGACGTTGGGTCGATTTTGACAACGACTATAAGACCATGAATCCTGATTTTATGGAATCGGTATGGTGGGTTTTTAAACAACTTTGGGAAAAAGACCTAGTATACCGCGGCTATAAAGTTTTACCGTATTCCACTGCGGTGGCAACACCACTTTCGAATTTCGAAGCGAGTTCCAATTACAAAGATTTACAAGATCCTTCAATTACGATTGTTTTTAAAGCGATTGGTGAAGAAAATACTAGCTTTTTAGCTTGGACAACCACTCCGTGGACCCTACCGAGTAACTTAGCACTTTGTGTGGGACCAGAGATTGAGTATGTGAAAATCAAGACCGATAAGCACGATGATTTTCTCATCATGGCAAAAGAACGACTCAAGGCATACTTTCCCAAAAACAAAGGTTTCGAAATACTCGAAACTTATGAAGGGAAAGATCTTGAAGGCAAGGAATACGAGCCACTATTTCCATACTTTAGCGAAAAGCGCGAAGAAGGTGCTTTTAAAGTACTCGTTGGCGACCATGTGACCATTGAAGACGGTACAGGAATCGTTCACACCGCACCGGCATTTGGTGAAGAGGACTTTACGATTTGTCAAAAATACAATATTCCCGTAGTGATGCCGATAGACGATGATGGGCAATTTATCGAGCCAGTGAGTGATTTTCTGGGACAACATGTAAAAGCAGCAGATAAAAATATTATCAAGCATCTCAAGGAGAAAAAACTCCTATACAAGCAAGATACCATCCAACACCGCGTTCCTGTATGTTGGCGTTCCGATACACCGCTTATTTATCGCGTGATTTCGACATGGTTTGTCAAAGTGGAAGAAATCAAAGAGCGCATTATCGCCAATAACAAAAAGACCAATTGGATTCCCGAGCATTTACGTGACGGACGTTTTGGAAAATGGTTAGAAGGTGCTCGCGACTGGGCAATTTCACGTAACCGTTTTTGGGGAAACCCTATTCCTCTATGGATGAATGAGGAAACCGGAGAAACACTTTGCGTGGGTAGCATTGCCGAACTTGAGGAGCTTACGGGTAAAAAAATCACTGACATACATCGCCAGTACATCGACGATTTGGAAATCCCGTCACCGACAGGCAAGAAGCCTCTAAAGCGAGTGTCGGAAGTACTCGATTGCTGGTTCGAGAGTGGATCGATGCCTTACGCGCAAGCGCATTATCCTTTTGAAAATAAAGAAAAGTTTGAAAAATCATTCCCTGCAGATTTTATCGCAGAAGGTTTAGATCAGACACGAGGCTGGTTCTATACATTATCTATTTTAGGAACGGCATTATTTGATTCTATACCATTTAAAAACGTAATCGTCAATGGTATCTTGCTTGCCGAAGATGGCAATAAGATGAGTAAGCGTCTAAAGAACTATCCCGATCCGAATTATGTTCTCGACGAATACGGTGCCGATGCACTACGCCTATATATGATTCAGTCTCCTGCGGTACGCGCGGAAGACCTGCGTTTCTCTGAAGCGGGAGTAAAGGAAATTGTACGTCGCGTTATCCTCAAGACATGGAATGCATACAGTTTCTTCTGCAATTACGCGGCAGTAGACAAATGGAAACCTTCCGACAAAAAGGTTGAAACCACAAACTTGTTGGATAAGTGGATTGTGTCACGTATGCAAAGTTTACTAAAGCGCATAGAAGAAGAAATGGCTGCGTATCGTTTATACAATGTAGTACCAGCTATCCTTGACTTTGTGGAAGACTTGACCAATACCTACATTCGCTTTAACCGCAAAAGATTCTGGGAACAAGGCCAAAGTGACGATAAAGAAGCTGCTTATCAAACATTATATGATGTGCTCATTAATCTCTCTAAAGTAATGGCGCCATTTACGCCGTTTCAAGCGGAAATTATTTACCAAAACCTATCGCAACATAGTGCGGATAAAAAAGAAAGTGTACACCTAGAAGATTTCCCGACTGCACAAGACGAAAGCATCTTGCCAAGTTTGGAAACATCGGTGGGTATCATGCAACAAGTATTGGTTATGGTGCGTAACTTACGTGAAAAAGCTAAAGTAAAGGTTAAAATTCCGCTAAAGCGCATGACGATTATTCACCGTACAGCAGAGTTTTTAGAAAACGTAAAAGAGCTAGAAGGCTACATGAAAGAAGAACTCAATATTCGCGACATAGATTACTCGCAAGAAGAGGAGAAATATGTCGAGTTGCAGGCAAAAGCCAACGGACGCGTATTGGGTAAAAAGCTAGGCAAGAAGTTTGGCGTTATCAATAAAAAAATCCAAGAACTTTCGACGGAAGAGCTCTTTAAGCTAGAAAGTGGCAAAGAAATCGAAATCGAAGGCGAAAAGATCACCAGTGAAGGGGTCAATGTACACCGCACTCCACAACCGGGACACGAATACGTGGCGTCAAATATTCACATCACTGTAGAGATCGACGCAACCGTAGATGAAGATCAAATGCTAGAAGGTCTGGCACGCGAAATCGTCAATCGCGTACAAAAACTACGCAAAACAGCTGATTTGAAGTTAGACGACAATATTCATATCGAATATAGCGCTGAAAAAGACTTGCAAAAAGCCATCGATAACCACCCAGACTATATACAAGAGCAAACTCTTGCTAAATCTCTAAAACAAAGCGATGAGCCTCAAGGAGATACCAGCGAAGAGTACACCATCGACAAGCAAAAGCTAGTGCTAGCAATCAAAGTGGCATAACCAATTATTTTCGTTCCCGTTTCATACGGGAACGAAGTAACCAATATTTGTGAGGTACGATATGTTACGCGACAATCCTGCATTTCACTACTGGGTTTTCCTATGTGTGTTTTTCTTTTTCAAAATGTTCGTGAATTCCATGATACAAGGTTACAGTCGCTTCAGAGGTAACCACTTCATCAATCCCGAAGACACCGAAAGATTTGCCGATAAAAACAAAGAGGCCATGCAAAAATACATTGACCGCGACGAACGCGCTGCAAGATGCTGGCGCAATGATTTGGAAAACATTCCGATGTTTTTGCTGTTGAGTCTGGCACTAGTAATCTTAGGTGGTAACCCGCAATATTGCTTGATTTATTTTATCACGTACGCCTGTATTCGCGCTTTACACACCACATTTTACATGTGCGCAAAACAACCACATCGCGGAGCGATGTTTGCGTTAGGTATTGCGGTAACAGCCACAGTAGCGGGAAATTGCGTGTATTTAATTTCGCTTACTTGGTAGGTGTTTTGGTGTGATTTTCGTTTCCGGATTGGTGCCCTCACCATCGAATGAGCAGTTACAGCTGTGCTGTAAGCTGCTATTCTCATACCTCTCCCACAGGGAGAGGTGTAATGCTTCTCTTTTGTTAAAAACAAAATTCTCTTGAGTTGCGGGACAAAGTTGTGGTGCAGCAAACTAGTTCATCAATGTTATGTTGGTGATATGCATCAAAGAAAACAAATGGAAGCAAATAAGACGTGTTACGCCTCTCCCTGTGGGAGAGGCATGAGAATTAAGGCTTTTAGCGAAGCTGAAACCTTAAATTCGATGGTGAGGGCACCAATCCGGAAACAAATTTCTTTTGTTATGTTGCTTACAGCACAGCTGTAACTGCTAATTCGATGGTGAGGGCACCAATATGAAAACGAATCTCTACACCAAAAAATCACCACAACCATCAAAAAAGCGTTGCAGTTTTTCCAAGTACTGCGCAACGTGAAAACCATCCATTAACGCATGATGAACCTCTACGGCAACCGGCATATTGACCTCATCTTCTTGCTGTTTGTATTTACCAAACACGATACGCGGTACGGAGTCGTTCCGTGGCATGCGATGTGCGTGCGATAAACCGGTAAAGTGAATCCACGGCAAGACCGAATAATACACTAAATCATCGCGTTGTTCATTGGAATCAAAAGGAAGGTCTTCAATATTGCGTGTAATTTCTTCGATTTGTGCGCGAAAGTTATCAAATTCTGTGGTGTAATGCAGATAACAAAAACGTATACTTCCATCTTCTTTCATCATCACCCAACCCGCATCGATATGGTCGTGTATCACAACTTTGTCATTGTGTATGCGATAGCGCATTTCTGATACTTCGTTGACCGCTTTCTGCGATAGATAAAAATACGCATGTGATAGAGGGATGCTGTTGTCTTTGCAATATGTGAGTAAATTTTTGATGTTGAGCATAGTACAAATATTAAAAAATGGATTTTCGTACGCTTTAAAGAAATAATATTGTTCACGGCGCGACCAGTTATCAATATCTAAGTATTGTTGTGCAGGCATTGCAATTCCTTTTGTGTAAATTAGATTTCTATTTCATCAATTTATGGCGAGGATACCCCGACTTCTATAAGTTGGGGAGGAATCGCCACTCTGACGCGAATGCGCGAAGCATGAGCACGATGCCTTTTTCAATCTCGCATCTCCTTTCTGGAAATAAAAATATCCATCAACTTGTTGTATCAACTGACAATAACGATAAGAAATACCTTGTACTGTAGAATTATTCGTTTTGATATTGAAATATCCGTTAGATCTTACGGCAACACGACCAACATAAACACCCTTTTTCTTACCTTTTGTCACAATGGCTTTTACGATGTCACCGGTTTGAAAGTCTTTTACCCTTTTTTGACTTTTCGCTGTTGTACGAGGGAATCCAAATTGATCCATGCGACACATTTGCCTACTGCCCCTACCTTGAGATTGGATACCCAAAGGTATTAGGTCTTGAGAAATAGTTACATTCTCTCCACTCTCTCCTGCACAGGCAGCATCAATCCAGTGTTGTTTGTTGAATCCGTTGTGTCGACGATTTGCTTTTGTTTTTCCTCCACTTGCAAATTCTACATCTATACCGAGTTTCTTTAACTGGTTGCCGATGACGTAGCGTGTTGTGTTGATACTTGCAGCATCCCGCAGTGTTTTTTTACTATAAGACACAATTTTCTGTAATCTTTTGTTGTCTTTGCTTAGAAAATTGTGGATATCACCATTACCTTTGTTTTCGTTGCACTTACGACAACTAATGGTCAGATTAGATACACGATTACTTCCGCCTTTACTTCGTGGATGAATGTGATCTATCTCCAATGCAACATTTTCTGCATCGCAATAGACGCATTGATGATTCCATTTGTAAAGTAGGTATTCGCGAATCTCGTAGCCAAACAGTGTTCCTTGTTGATACTCGACGCCTGAAATCTCAGGATTTTGTAGCTTCTGGGTATCAAAACGATTTGTTTCTACACACAAGTTGTCAATTGGTGTATAAGTGAGTAGTTTTTTCGTCCAATTAAAGATGTTATCTACTTTTGATTTTAAAGAAGGTGCAATCCATTCTTTTTTTCTTGTACGATTACTGAATCTTGGTGGGCGATATCGTGTTTTACGATTGCGACGACTACGGCGAATTGCACGCCTTTTGCTTAGCAAATCGACTATTTTTTCGCCACGATGTTCTAGTTCTGCTGCCCAAGTAACGATTGTACCTTTTTGAAAAAATACGACAAGAGCCATCCCCGTAATTTTGCTTCCCGGATCAAACTTGAGTTGCACCTTTTGTAAGTCTCCCTGTGTTCTTTTTTGGAGAATGATGGTAAAGGGCTCTTGCCTGTAGACACTTGCTTTTCTTTCTTTTAACAATTGTCGTGCTCTCGCTGGAGAGCATGGCATTAGAGGTTTTCTATTTTTACTGAGTACAAACACTCTTCTTTGCATCAAAGCTATCTTTCTTTGTAAAGTACCAAATTACTTTGGTTTCTCGGTTTAGAACCGGTAAAGGTCTCCTCGCTAATGTTATGAAACGGTTTTGTATGTTAGCAGCACTGGCTTAACCCACTACACCTGTTTAACTACTAACCGTAGAGTCTGGAGCTGGAGAAGCACCCCAGAGTACCTATATTTTCGTTTCTAACGCTTATCAAGTTTGTTACACTTGATATAAGCTGGTCAACAACTGAGCTTACAAGCTCCCACTTCAAGTACCGTTAGGTACTAAGTGGGGGTAGTTGACTTCGATCTGTGCGAGAATAGTTTTGTCTTTTATTTTGTCGTCTGCGGCAAGCATGAAAGCTTTACTCAAAATGAGTGCCAAACGATTGTCTCCAGCAAATGGTAGAAAAACATTGCCTTGTTTACGCTGTTTTATGACATCTTGGACAATGCACAGATATTGATCGTTGGGTGCCATTAATATGTTACCGCTGCCTAAGTGAATCTTATAGTGACGAATCTTTCCCTTTACGTAAAGATATTTGCCTTCAATAGAACATACATCGGCTATTTTGAGTTTGGGTATTAGGCGCTCCAGTGTATCTTTGCGCATGGCGGCAGATTCGGATAAGTCACCAAAAGAATAGCTTTCCCAATATTCGTAGTGGTCACCATCTTGCCATTGGGGATCGTTGCCTATGCTGGAAATGCTAACGAAAAGATCAATATCACGCATGACTTCACTAAAAATGAAAGCCGGAACATCACATAAGCGTACATAATCTTCTGCTCCGACAAAGTGTACGCGGTCTGTAGAAACATAGTTTATAACGCCTGCGGGAGATGTGGAGTCATCTCCGCTGTAGTGGATCATGAATTCCGCAGTGAGGTTCCATTTCTCCAATTTGAGTCGCGCCACTCCCGCATCACCACTATCCCAGGACCCTAGAACGTCGTATTGCCAATTTCGTTGTTGGCAAAGAGTCGTGAGAAGGTGTTGCTTGATAATGTGTGCCGCAAAACGGTTGGAGTATGTATCTGTGGTGAATTCGGCATCGGTAATGATATATACTTCACGGTGCGCTTGTTTAAAAGGTTGTACGATTTCTTTGTGTTCGAGAAATTCGCGCCACTTTAGCACCTCGTTGCTTGAAAAGCCAATGGGGTGCCATAATTGTACGGTGGTTTCTTTGTCTAACCATTTGATTTGTTTGCCATTTACATCGATGATTTTGCCGTCGTGGTAGATACCACAACTATGTCGTTTATCTTTTTTGAAGAGCCAAATCAGTTTTTTTGTCAATACGGAAAGTAGGCTTTGATTTAGGTATCTTTCTTGCCATAAGGAGTAACTCCAAGAGATATCAGCTAAAAATAGTCTTTCGAGGCGCGCTTTTTGTGCCACCAGCATTGTTTGGGTGTCTTTCGCAACTTTTTTGATATCTTTTAGTTGTTGTGGGTGTTGTTTTTTTACTTGGACAGGTACAGATTTTTGCGTTTTGCCCGACGTATTAAACCATTGCACACTTGTTTGAGTACCGGTGATGACAATTTGTGCACGACATCCGGCGATTTCATATTCTAACTTGCTCAGTTGCGGAACGGCAATTTCTTGTATTTGTTCTTCGGTCATTTGATGGCGATCTTTTAATTTATCAATGACGAGTTGTATTTGTTCCAATCCCCAAGGGCTTTTAATTCTCATCTTCAAACGAATCAATTGCATCAAAGCTTCCATAGTGCCTATTTGTTCGAGAGTATAAAAACAAGCGGCGGCGATTTTGCTACATACTAAACCCTGTGGTGTTTTTTTTAATCCCCCTTCTACTGCATCACCGATCGCTTGTAGCGGTGGTTTACTAACGAGAGAGCAGTACCACACAAAGCCTTTTAGGATGTGAGCATTTTTGTCTTGCAAGCGTTTTGTCTCTCGTTTTAATTCGCTCAACCAATTCCCCACATATTTGCAAAACTGTTTGTCATCCACATCTTTAATGAGTTTTTGCGCTTTTTTTAACCACGATGTGGAGGGAGAATTGCGGTTTGCTACCGGAGCGTGTTGCAGCAATTTATACCAAATCTTCGGCAATTTATCTATTTGTGAGATGAGCAACTCTGCCCAGTGTTCACCTCCTTTGGGGAGAGATTTTATTTTAGGATCTTGGGACTCGCTATCTTCCAAAAAATTGTCAAGTGCTTTTAGGGATTTTTCGCCACCATAAAGAAAACTGGCAGCATAAGGCTCTTTTAATTGTTGCAAAAGTGGCTTTGCCATGGGAATACAGTTTTGATTGCGCTTTTTCTTTAGGTGTTTTAAAATTCCGGGGATTAGCCCGGGGGTAACCGCATGATGAGGATGCTTTAAGTTCAATTGTGCAATATTCACTGCGGCGATTAAAATGTCTTCCACATCTTCGGGAGTATATGGCTGAGTTAGCGACATAATCTCTTGTACCAATGTTTCTATTTCGGGATAGACAATATCTAACACACAACCTATCCTATCATTATAATCTTGTTCGTGTTTTATTTTGACTAGGGTTATTAAAAAATGATTCTTTTTGGGGATGTGAGCCCATGTAATTCTTTCCAATGCAGCATGTAAGATAATAATCTGTGTAGGTTTTTCTTGCTGCATGATGTCTTTTTTGTCGAACCCTGGTCCGTTAAGGCCACTTTCAATAAACGCGTCTAAAAACTGATGTCCTAGGGCAAAAGGAGAATTGGTGTAGTCGAACCTGTCAGGGCCTATTTTTTGTTGCGCCAATGTTCTAGCCTCCGACCAAAGGTACTAATTTGATAAAACAGACTTCTGTATCCACACGCAATTCTATTTGAGTGTCCAAGTCCTCTATTTGTTGATGGTCGACCAATACAAAATATCCATTTTGCGTGAAGGCGTCTATCGCCAACTTGTACTGCTGCTCCCAATCAATTTTGCGCTTTTCGCGCAACTTATAACCATTGAGCACTTTTTCGGCTTCTTTAGGCTGTACAAGCCCCTGAAAATATCCCGGAGTGGAATTGTTATAGTCTTTTACTTCTTGGTAAACTCTGCGGCGAATCAATTCGCGCAAGGTAATGTGAGTGGTGAGCATGTCAATAGTCAGTGTGTGAAACCGGTCACCGTTGGCGTACTCGTCGTGAATACTTACTTGTTGCACAATTGGTCTCCAAAAATATATACTTTGATCTACCATCGCATTACAAAAGAATAACTCTAACAATTTGCGATGTAGGGGCGGACCTAGTGTCCGCCCGTTATATCAATTTCGCGATAGATGTAATTATCTTTAAGTGTACAAACACCGTAAGTTAAATGCCAAAAATATTTTTATTTTTGGATAAATTTATCTAGAGCGCTCGAAAGCGCTCTAGCAGTTATTACCAATCGTCTATATATTCACGTAAATGATTTACCCAGGTTTGTATTCGTTGTGGTGTGAGGTTTTTTTCGTTGTGTTGATCAATCGCCAAACCGTGGATTTTTTTTTGTCCAAGGAAAGCGCTTTTCGTGTAGTGGTAATCTTCGGGTGTGCATTCTCCTAGAAAAGCTATGTCGTAGCAATTTTTGAGTTCGTTGTGCATTTGGTTAAGTGCCAGGGCAAATTTTTTTGGATAATTCTTGCGATCTCCCAAAGTGAATAGCGCTACGTATCTTTCGGAGAAGTCGAGTTTTTTCAAGAACGGAAAAACGCTTTTCCAACGAAAATGCATCGTCCCTCCGGTGTAGGTGGGAGAGCCGAAAATTAAAAAATCATATTCATCGAAGATGCTGTAGTCCTTTTTCTTGATGTGGAAGATGTCGAAAATATCGGTGCGATCTTCTCCAAGTTCTTTTTGAATTTCTTCGGCAACCGTTTTGGTATTTCCGGCACCTGTCGCATAAAAAATGCCTATGAATTTATCCATTGTTGTACAAATACCTCTATTTTGTAACTTTGACAACGTCCAACTTCGCCGTTTTCCCCATCATACTGCCACCGCCGACCATAACAAAACCATCTTTGATCGGTAGCATTTGATGAAAAAATCTCGGGCCAATTTCACTAACGACAACCCATTTATTGTCTTTGGTGTCTAATTTTTGCAAAGAGCCCGTAACAGTACTCACGTAAAGTTCACCGTTTAACACCGCTGCCGAACATCCAAAGCCTGTCATTTTGGAACCTTGTAGCTGTGGTCCATCTGCCCAGGTATTCGTTTTGATATCGTACACCCCGACTTTTGTTGTCGGGCCTCCGACCTCTTGCATTCCGCCAATCACGTAAACTTTATCTTGGAATGCGATTACGGCAAGCGCTCTTCTCGTAAAAGGTGTGTCGGCAAGTTTTTCCCATTTTGCACCATCGCTGTTGGTGTCGTATACATATACCGTTTTGTGCCAGGTTTTCTTTTTGCTTTCCATGCTCCAGCCACCAGCAATGTATATTTTTCCATCGGCAATAGCCGCTCCATGAGACGAACGTCTTTCCGGCAAGTCCGGTAGTTGTTGCCATTTGTCGGTGTAGCAAAAGAACTCCTTTGTGGACCATAAATCGTGCTTTTCTCCTGTGCTATTTTTGGCGGAAAAGCCACCGATACGGTAAAGAGATTTTCCGTGAGCAACCATCGCCAATCCTTGCATGCGTGTGGCTCCTTCGGATATTTTTTCCCAACCAGCGTCTTTTTTCAGCTCTAGTTTCCATAAACGGTTTGATTGCTCTTCTTTTGAGTAACTGTGAGGTTTACCTGCGTGACCACCATATAGATATATGGTATTGTCCACAATGACACCGCCCAAGCTGGTAAGCTTTTCGGGCATGTCGGGAAAGTTGTACATTTGATCATTGGCACACAAGGCCGTTATCATTGCTAAAATACATAGAATTTTTTTCATTATTTTTTCCTTGTTTAAAAAATAGAGATAGAGACTCATTCTCAATTAAGAAGTGGAATATATATAGAAGTACACTAAAGATACGAAATAACTTGGTGATGTCAACACAAATTTAGCGAGAAACGTTTTTGCTGGAAAATAAACGTTATTTAAATGCAGCAATGATGGCCTTATTTTTTTGTGCTTTGGCATAATCTAGTGCTGTTTTGCCTGCACGATCTTTTATATTTTTCTTTGCCCCAACGGCTAAAAGGCGTTTGATAATTTGCAATTGTTGTTGTTCGGCGGCAATCATGAGAGGTGTGACACCTTTGTCATTTTGTGCATCAACATTTGCCTTGGATTTTATGAGTAGCGCAACTGTTTTTTCATGCTTTTCGGAAACGGCAAAAATGAGAGCTGTTTCACCAAATTTATCTTTGGTATTGACTTGTGCACCTTGGGAAAGCAATTTTTCTACCATTTCGTGATCGCCCAAAAGAGAGGCAAACATCAGCGGGGTGCGTCCGTTTTGTTTTGCAGTATTTACATTTGCACCTTTTGCGATCAATAGTTGGGCAACATTACTGTGTCCGTTCCATATCGCGAAACTCAGAGCGGTTTCGCCGTTCGCGTCTTGGGTGTTTATGTCGCATTTTGCCTCAATGAGAGCGCTAATAATGTCTCTGTATCCGCCTTGAGCGGCGACCGTGATGGCTGTTTCTCCTGCTTTACTACGCAAGTGAACATCGGCACCAGCACTTAAAATGGATTCCACTACTTGTAGGTGTCCTTCACGAGAGGCGACAATAAGCGGTGTGTACCCTTGGTCATCTTGCATGTCAAGGTCTGCACCTTGCAAGATAAATTCGTATACCGTTTCCGCGTCACCTTGTTTCGCGGCGTCTATCAATAAGATTCCATCGACTTCGGGATTTTCTGAGTCGACAATTTTCGCTGTTTTTCTTTGAGGAAGGTCGTTGTTGAGTGTTGATGTACACCCTGATATTAGCATAAAAAAAATGAGCGCGTATATTTTCATCGTAATTTCCGCCGTAGTGTTGTGTTAAAGAGGTAAAGTTGGTTTACTATATAAAAATATATCGCACATTTTGTGAAAAAGCGCAATAACAATTTTCAGGTGGTAATTATGCATAGTGATATTTACTTGTTAGTTTTTCTTTCGGCATTCATGCATGCGTTGTGGAATTTAGCAGCGCGGAAAGTCAAGGGAGACATGGGAGTGTTGTGGCTGAGTGTTCTTCTCGCTACTTTGGTCAGTACACCAGTGTATTTTCTAATTCCTTTTGATTTTTCTCTTTATCTTAGTGCCTTACCCTACATCATTGCAACAGGTGTGATTCATGCCTTTTATTTTATTTTTCTTTCCAAAGCGTATGAAGAAGGACACATTTCGTTTGTGTATCCCATTGCTCGTGGAACAGGGGTTGCGGGGACCGCAATTCTTGCTTTCGTTTTACTGAACGAGCAAATTTCTTTGTATGGCGGTATTGCCATTGCCGCGATTCTCTGTGGAACGATCACAATGGCGTTGGGAAATTTTACGAGTGATAAAAAATCCGCACTTCTTGCATTTAGCGTTGGTGTTAGTATCGCTCTTTATTCTATTGTTGATAAACTCGGCGTACAAAAAATACACCCCGCGATTTACATTGCGCAGATGTTTCTGTTCTCTATACTTCTTGCGGCACCGTATGTGATGCTTAAACACAAAAATAAGTGTTTAAATGCTCTTCGGAAACATAAAAAATATATTGCGATTGTTGGCTGTGGATCTATATCCACATATGCCCTTATTCTTTTTGCCTTTCGTTTGGGACATGTAAGTTATATCGTTGCGCTACGCGAATGCTCTGTTGTGTTGGGAGCAATCTTTGGCATTTTGTTTTTTAAAGAGCACTGCAATGCAAAAAAAGTAATGGCCATTACCATGATTGTTTGCGGAGTGATCCTATTGAAGATGGGATAGTGTACCCATCGATAAAATTATTTCAATTGTAATAACTGTAATACCAGTAAGTATGCGTCGTAGTCACCCGAGAATGGTGTTTTCGGAGATGCCCAACTTGTCGAACTGCTACCCACAATATAGCATTTGTCGTCTTTGTGGACGATGCTTGCAATGCTTTCAATTTCTTGAGATCCGATAAAGGTATGCCATAGCATATTTCCTTTCAAGTCGAGTTTTGCAAGAACACCGTCTCTACGACCTTTATGGGGTTCTAACGGATCGCCCCATGCGCCCCAACTTGATCCTGACACAAAGAGAGAGTCTTTCGCGACAGAAATACTATAAGATCTGTCGTCGTGATTTTTTGATCCAAGAAAAGTATTCCATTGACGAACACCATTGAGGTCCAATTTGGCAACAAAAATGTCGCATTCGCCTTCGTCGCCTTGCCCTACGTGTGGACGGATTGGATTTCCCCATGTTTTACAACTAAAACCGGAAACATAAACTCCGTGTTGGCCCACGGCGATACCAAAACCAGAATCGTAGTCTGTGGAACCCATAAACGTATTCCACTCGCGCTTTCCAGAAGAATCGATTTTAGCGACAAATATCTCTGAAATAAAAAAACTCGAGTGTGGATGGATTGGTTCTCCCCATGAAGCATAGCTATACCCTGTTACATAAGTATTTCCCATGGAATCAATGGCGATACCACCGGTCACATCACTATCATGGCAACCCATAAAAGTATTCCACAATAGAGTCCCATCGGTAGTAAATTTAGCGATAAAGGTATCAAAGGCTTTGTAATGCTTGTTGATTGGCTTTCCCCAGGAGTGATAGCTTCTACCAGTGACGTAAATATTACCTTGATGATCAACGACTAAAGTGTTGCCAAACTCTGCTGTTTGGTCGGAATCTTTGGAGCCTACAAATGTATTCCAGCACAGTTTACCGTTTGTATCAAATTTGGCGAGAAACACGTCTTGCCACCCTGCGTATGGGCGGAGAGGATCACCCCATGAGGCAACACTTTTACCTGCAATATAAACATTGCCTTCTTGGTCGACCACGATTCCGGCGACATCGTCATATTCGTTTGCGGCGCCAATGAAAGTGTTCCACATAAGTATTCCTGCGGGAGAGTATTTCGCAATGAAGATATCGGATTTTCCCGTATGAGATTTTAGAGGTTTTCCCCAGGTATCAAGGCTTTTTCCCGTTATATAGATATTGCCTTTGTGATCAATAGCAACACTACGTCCATAGTCTTCGTAACGCGATCCAGAAAAAGTATTCCAATCTATTTTAATTTGATTTTGGGCGGATAATAACGGTAGAAAAAATATAAAAAGTAGGAGGTATATCTTGTTCATGATTCACTTTCTAATGTATTTGTTTTCGATTTAGACAAAATCATAAGAGAAAAGGTGTACTTTAGCAATTATTTTATCTGATCCATCCTGTTAATCCTGTCAATACAGGCTTACTTTTTGATTTTCGCGGCTATAATTTCAAAAAAGCTATTGTATAACGGATTAGAGTTTTCGCTTAGAGTAATGAGCCGTTGAAGTATTTGATATTTCTTTTGGAAGAGTTCATCACTACTCTTAAATTTTTTGTTACATAACAATTCGAGTTGTTTGCGCAAAACTTTTTTGAGTAAATCTTTATATTTTTCTTCCTGAAATTTTGCCAATGTCGTTGCGATGGTTGTGAGGCTATCAGGATTATTGATGTAAAATAGATGTTTTTCGATGATACTTTGTACCTCTTGGCGGTGTAACGGAATATTTGAACTGAGAATGGTGGCTTTTTCAAATTGGTAGCGTACCCAAGTATCGAGCATACTTGATTTTAAATCTTTTATCAAATCAATTGCCTTATTGATATGATGGATGGCTTGTGGTTCTTCCAGGCTTTTATGGATGACAGCTAGTTCATAGTGAAATTGAGCCTTGCGAATATCTTCGTTTGTCAACTCCGCAGCACAGCGTAGTAGAGGGATGTAATGTGAGTTTTTTGCTTTGCGTAAAAAGTCAATGTAAATATCGTAATAAGGAACCGCTCGTGCTTGAGATTTTTTTTGGATAGAAACGTTCTTCATTACGTCATTGAGCACAAAGCGATTTATTCCCCAAGAGATTCCTTCCCGAATGTATACATCTTCTGTTTTCTGGCCTTGCTGATATAGTTTTTGTAATTGATGGCGATTACTTAGGTATGTTTGGGCGGCCCAGGCACTCATGCGCACGTGGGGATTTTCGTGTTGTAAATATGGCACAAGCAACTTTTTCAATGATGATTTGGAAACACTTTTGTTGCCGAGTACCAGATCGAAAAATGGTTTTGTCTTTTGCGAATACAAATAGCTTGTTGTTGCGCTCATGAGAAAATTGGCACCAAGGTTAGAGGAGGCAATTTTTAAATTTTTGAAACGAGAAACTCCGAAAAGTGCTCCGGTTTTGCAAATAAAATTTTTAAATTCATCAGGTTCATTGCGATTCGTCATGATAGTGAAACCCATATTTCGTAAATCATGAATACTTGTCTTCGTTACCATCCCACGACGCGAGATTTCATGTATTTCGAACACCTTGAATAAGTTTCCGAGCATGTAGACGATGATTTTTACTGTCAACGGTATTTTACCAAGATACAGATTTTGTTGTTTTTTGGGGTCGGTAGATACAATTAGAGATGAAGCTTTTGTTTTCACATAGAGATCCTCTTCTTGGGCGAGTTTTTGTAATGCCTTGATAAATTTTTGTTTTGTTTTGGGATTGTCAAGTAGCACTTGGTTTAAATTTTGATTGTTAAGTGCAATGTGCTTTATCTTCGCGGTACTATTTTGCAAAATCTGTAAGAGGAGATCGAAATACTTATCCTCGTAGTCAATCGGATAGGAAGATTTCCAGTAATAGTAGTTAGCAAATGTGGCAAGCGGACCTTTTTCATGAAGAACCGTGTGTAAAATGGTGTTTAATTCTGAGTCACCTGTCCATCGCCACAGCAGAGCAGCGCAAATAACTTTTATGACCTTATCCTCATGAGCCAGATTTTGCCGTAGATTTTCTACGATTCCATAAATGGGGTGCTCTTTAGAAACAGGGGTCGTGTCTCTAGGAATCAAGTCAAAATAGCGCATATGACGTTCGGGAAAAATTCGCGCATAAATAATCGCTTTGTAACGGGAATCCAGTTTAAAATTCAATTTTCCAATATAACGTAGATCAAATACAAAGTTTACTTCGCTAAGAGCGGCAGAGCACACAACTGCCGTTTCAGAATTTTTAGATTTCATTGCCGCGGCTACCGTTTGGTATAATTGTATCCTTGCCAGAGCTTTTGCTGCTAGATAACGAATGAGGATGGTTTCTTTTTCGTTGTGTAGTATTTGTTCAACACTGCGGTGATGCTTGTGCAAAAGATTTTGTATATCAGGCGTGTTATACAAATAAGTGTGCGCGATCAAATAGATGATAAAATTGCGCATATTTTTTTGTATACGCAGTAAAATTTTCTTTTCAAGGGACTCTTTGTGCAAGAGATGTGAAAAATCTTGTTTGTATCCCGCAAGCAGAAAGGCTTTTACTGCTTGTTGCCTTGTTTCACTGACCGATAAATATCGCTGAAAAAGTTTACCGTCTATTTTTTTACTGTTATTATATTCGCGATAATGGACTTTATATTTTTGTGAAAGTTCTATGACATCACTTTCTAACAAATCTGGTAGATTTTGTTCGTCATAAAGAGCGACCATGCGCAATAAAAACCAAAAAACATCGTCTTGGTAGCGCGCATCTTCAAGTACTAACTTGAATAGCCCCTCTATGGCTTTTACCTTCTCTTTACCACGAACCATCTTGAGGTTGATGTTGGCTAAATCGTAATTTTTCGTGGCAGCATATGCTTTTCCCAAAAGAAGTCGATAGGCAGAATTTTGCGGTTGCAATTGGCAACAAACTTCTAAATATTTTTGCGCATTTTTTGGCTGTTTCAGTTTGAAAAGGCACACGCCTATCTTATAAGCCACTTGTGCTTTTTCGGGAAATAGGTCGTATATAGATGTAAATATTTCGTATGCCTTTTGTAGATCAGTTTTTGATTGAGATTTTTTATACTGTTGTAAATAGCTTTCACCAATGTAAAACTTTAAGTCGTTTGCATAAGAACGTTCTCTAAACTGAGGGGTAAGATATCGTTTTAATTCAAAAACTTTTTGATACATTTTCTTGTGGTAAGCAAATAGAATCGCATGATACGTGGCCTCGTCTTTGATTTTTCGTAAATTTTGCAAACGTTTTGTGTTTTCGTCCTGTTTTTCCAAAGCGCTAAGTTCGTCATTTTTATAAATAAGCTGTAAGTACTGCGCAATGACAGGATAGGAAGCATTTAAACGTACCAGTGCTTTTATTTGTAACAAAGTTGCTTCTATTTGGTGTTGTGCTGCCTGCGTGTTTTGTTGAATAATTGCTGTGTATTCTCCGCGACTAAATAAAATTTGTAGTCGTAGTAGCTGTATTTTTTGTCGAGAGTGGCGGTATTTTTCGGCTTTTTTTAAGGCCGACTCTGCTTCTGTAAAAAAACCAAGATTAATCAGATTTTCTGCTTCAAGAACAAAATCATTTACATAGATTATTTTTTTATCGTTGTCTCGAAAAAAAGAGGGGTATAAAGCCACAAGAGTAATACTCACGGACATGGCCACAATTATAATGTGACTGTGGTAACGCAAAAAGCGCTGCACTCTTTTTGTAAACGGACGTTTTTTTTGAGTTAGGTAATGAGCAATATCCTCAGACATCTTTTGCGCATCAGCGTAGCGTTGATGACGGTGTGCGACACTGTTTCGCCAGATATTTTCAATTTCCTTTGGAACTTCTGTTTGTTCTTGTATAGGCTTAAAATTGTAGGTGGCTATGTTGGAAAATATAGAGATACGTCTTTTGCCTTGTATCATTTTTTGATTTGTTACCATCTCGTACAATATAACCCCTAGGGCATAGACATCTGTACGCATATCTATGAGACTATTTTTTCCTGACAATTGCTCTGGAGACATGTATCTTGGTGTTCCGAGAAGACTACCGTCTTTTGTAAGATCATTTACCTCTCCATTGGCCCACTTCGCTAAACCAAAATCCATAATTTTTGGCTCGCCTTCTGGAGTCACAAGTATGTTGTCGGGTTTTAAGTCGCGATGAACAATTTTTTTGCTGTGAGCATATCCCACAGCCTTTGCTATTTTATGAAACAAAACCATCTTTTCGTGGAGTTCTAGACTCTGCCAATACTCATCAAGCGGTTTTCCATGAATATACTCCATTACAATATACAGACATTTATTCATAGCTCCAGCGTCAAGCACCTTCACAATATTATCGTGTTGCAATTCCGCGCTGATTTCCATCTCGCGACGGAATCTTCTTTTGGCCGTTCCCCGCTCTAGTTTTATCAACTTCATTGCCAGTTTACGATTGAGAGCATCTTTTACTAAATAAACAACGCCCATGCCACCACTACCTATTTGTGAAATGACCTGGTATTGATTTATTTGTGTCTGCGGTTTGATATTAAAAAACTCTAAATGATCTAAAGACATGACGATCCTGTCCGATTATTTTGCTGTTAATCCTGTCAAAACTCTTTCGCTGTTTCTTCAGTCTAACTATTTTCCGGTGAATTCTTCTTTTCACTTTTTATAAAGTGCTGATTCTTTTGTAGAAAATCTTGTAAACCACGGTGGTATTTTTCTTCGGCACAAAGGTGCAAAACGACATTGCTAGAGTATTCTGTATTCGCAATATCAATGTGGAGTTGTTGCAATTCGTATTGTATTTTGTCGTTGTGTTGGTAGTCGCATTCGATGGTGTACTCGAACGTTTTTATTTTTTTGATTAACGTTGCGGAGTTTATGGCTTCTTCTGTAGCACCCCCGTAAGCATCGATAAGGCCACGAACCCCCAATTTTACCCCACCAAAGTAGCGGGTAACCACTGCAAGAACATTGGTCATTTCGTATTTTTGCAGCATGCGCAAAATGGGTTGTCCTGCCGAACCAGATGGTTCTCCGTCGTCGGAGCAGTGTGATTTTTCGCCATTTTCACCCACAATATATGCCCAACAATGATGTCGTGCTTTGTTGTGTTTTTTGGCGATCGGTTTTATATGGGCTTTATTTTCTTCAGGGTTTGTTATGGGAATGAGATGTGCAATAAAACGCGATCGTTGTATTTTGATTTCTTCGCTCACCGTTTCTTCTATGATATTCATAAAAACTCCTTGGTATAAGGCTTTGCAGGTATATAGGTAAACCCACAAAGCCTTATGGGGTTAATCGCGGTACTTCATTTTCATTTTTTTGCGTACCATTTTAGAAAGTTGCTTTGCGCGTTTTTTCTTCTCGCGTTTGCTTTTTCGATCATCTTGCTTGTGGAAATACTGCACTTCACGCTGCATTTTGTCATAGTTCGCCAAACGCTTTTTATCTATCTGACCTTTTTCTAAGGCTTCTAGTATAGCACATTGCGGCTCATTTTGGTGAGTACAATTTCGAAAATAACACTTCTCGGCCAAAGCCTCTATTTCGCCAAAAGAGTGATCTACCGATTCGCTGGTACTCCACAATTGTAATTCGCGAATACCAGGTGTGTCGATTAAAAGACCACCATTTGTCAGGAGAAACATTTCGCGATTTGTCGTGGTATGTTGTCCCCGATCGCGGAAT
The DNA here is from genome assembly GCF_009002475.1 of Candidatus Uabimicrobium amorphum. Lineage (GTDB taxonomy): Bacteria > Planctomycetota > Uabimicrobiia > Uabimicrobiales > Uabimicrobiaceae > Uabimicrobium > Uabimicrobium amorphum. Next base: position 3,002,317 of record NZ_AP019860.1, on the reverse strand, counting down.
TTTCGAACTTCTTTCACTTTTTGTACATTTTCACCTAATAGAGCATTGACGAGTGAAGATTTTCCTACCCCAGAAGAGCCGACAAACGCAACTGTTACACCTTCTGCAATGTGTTCTTTGAGTTGTGAAATTCCATCGTCTTCTATTGCCGATGTGGCAACTATTGGTATATGAGGATAGGTAAAGCGTAAACCTTCAATGACTTTTTCTACGTGGAAACAAACGTCGCTTTTGTTGAGAACGATGACCGCTTCACACTTACTTTCGTATATCAGAGCGATAAATCTCTCTAAACGCCTTTCATTTAAGTCGTAGTCTAAACCCATGACAACAAAAACCTTGTCGAGATTTGCAGCAACGAGTTGCTCTTTTACTTTAGATCCAGGTGCTTTACGCGAAAACTTACTCTTGCGTGGTAGCACAGCTGTAATTTGAAAGTGACTATCTTGTTCGTGGATGACTACCCAATCACCAACTGCGGGAAAATCTCCTTCAAGTTCGTAAAATAGTTTTCCAGACAAAACGGCTTGGACAGTTCCCTGTTCTGTGTAAAGTGTGTAAGCGTTTTTGTATTGTGCGGCAACTCTGGCAACATTATTGTTGTCTAACAAAAGATTGTTTTGTTTATGATGAGAATGAAATTGACACCATCCTAGGTTATTTATATTCAATGTCTTGTTTCCTAAGTAAATAAAAATTTGCATACCGATGCTGTGATTTAGCATTTACAAATGTTTTTTAGGAAGCAAGATGATGGTGAGAGGAAGAGATTAAGGAGAGGAAAATAGGAGAATAGTATTTTCTCTTTTTAACTGTGTATCACTTAACAACCATCACCTCGCTTCCGTTTTACTATACTTTTTATTGTCTTCATAAAAACACTCCTTTAAAAAAGTGGGGAAAAATGTATTCCTAATAGATTTTTGACATGTTTCGATGATACAATGACAAATACCACTATGCAAGATTTTTTTTGTGAGGAAATAAAAAATGAATATAAGTATTGGTAAAACAGAGGAAGCGGAAGATATTCAAATTCGCCATAAAACTCTTTTACGTCACATGGTATGTTTAGGGGCTTCGGGAAGCGGAAAAACGGTATTGTGTAAAGTGATATGCGAAGAGTTTATACGCAACCAAATACCTGTCATTGCCATTGATCCACAAGGTGACATTGCGAGTCTTTTACATACATCGCTTTACGAAGATGTCGCGGACAAAGGTATTTCGCAGGATATGATCGACGAATATAAAAAAAATGCCGAGGTTGTTATTTGGACTCCGGCGAGTTCTATTGGTGTTCCTCTGTCATTAAATCCCATCGGATTGATTCAGGACATTGTCGCCCAAGATAAAAATTACGAAGAATGTCTGCGTTCTATCTCTCTTTCTGCAGACAGTATTATCAGTCTTGTTGGTGAAGAAGTGGACAGTGATACGGGACGTTTGTTGTCGGCGATTCTAAATATTTCTCTGACATACATTGTCGAAAATCGTTTGGAAATAGAAGGTTTTGCGAGCCTTGCGGATTTATTAAACGATTGTCCCGAAGATCTGAGTTCAAAAATTGCCCCCATCGCATCACTAAAAGAAGTGACACGCCTTTCCAAAAAACTACGTCTCTTAACCGTGGGAGCTAAAAAATTACTATTTGATTTGGCAAAGCCACTTAATGTGGAAGAATTGTTGGGTTTATCTGCAAAAGGTAAACGCAAAAAAACGCGTCTTTCTGTGATCTATCTCAATACCCTTTCCTCACAAGAAGAAAAAGAATTTTTTGTGGCACGTATCACAAGTGCTCTTTACGACTGGATGTTGGCAAATCCAAGTAACGAGTTGCAAGCACTTTTTTATATTGATGAAGTAGCGCCGTTTATTCCCCCTGTGCGCAAACCAGTGTGCAAAGATATTTTAAAGATACTCTTAAAGCAAGCGCGTAAGTACGGAGTAGGGTGTTTGATCGCTAGTCAAAACCCTGGGGATATCGATTACAAAGCTATTTCACAGTGCTCTACCTGGAATCTAGGCAGACTTATTTCGCGCCAAGATATTAAAAAAGTGGAGAAAATTTTGCGTTCGATATCTCCTGGCGAGTCAGAAAATATTGTGGCAGAGCTTCCTACCTTAAGCGCAGGACAATTCCTACTCTTTGCTCCCGATGAATATGAATCTATGAAGAAGTTTCAGGTACGTTGGTTGATTACGCAGCATAAAACTTTAGACGAAGAGCAAGTAAAGAATGCTGTCGACGATAAGATGCGTAAAAAATACCTAAATAAGGCAGAAAAAAAACTAAGTACAACTGTGGCGGTAAGCGAAAGTGAAGTAGAGGAAGAAGAAGAGGATGGCACAACGACCGCTGAGGAAAATATTCAAATTAGCGAGCGCATTTTATTACTATTGGCAAAAGAGGTTAGTTGTTTAACTTGCGCGGAAATTGCCGACCGTTTGGAATTAAACGTGGCTACAATTCGCAAATATTTGAACAAGTTAAATCATAAAGTCGCGCGCACTCGATACGGGCGCTCTTTTATCTACTGGTTACCACAATACAATTTCCTACCACAATACGATTTAATTCAGCGCATCGAAGTGTCGAAATTGCAAATTTTAGAGCAACAGGCAATTGCTCTGGCACAAAAAAGATTGAAAAAGCAATTGATTTTTTTCGAGACCGAAAAAGTTACGCATAGTGATCTGCAGTATATTCCGTTGTGGCAAGTGCATTTCACGGAAGAAATAGAGTCTTCTTTTTTGATATTTTCCAAGACAAGTAGCAAAGACGAAAATATTTACTTTCACGCCTTTAGTGGAAAAATAGCGGTGTACAATCGCAATAGAGGGTTCTCCTTTGTCGATACGCCGCGAGAAAGTCCGTCGGTTCTTTGTGACCTTGATGATGTGTGTACCTTTCAGACCGTCTTTCCTGGTGAAATAGATTTTGAGTGGTCGCAGTGGAAGAATATACTTTCGCGCAACGACATTCAAAAACGAATTGCACGAAAATTTCACATCAATGTACACCAGATAGCCATTACATTTTTACCCGTATGGCGTTTTGAAATTAGCACCAAAAACGCACGCAAAAAGCGTCTGTTGGTTTTAGATGGTGTTACGGGAATGCCTGTGGAGGAGATTGTGTGAAAAGAGCTGCGGTGATGTCAGGAGGGACAACCCCAGAAGAAGATCCTTTCTACAAAAACGTTTTTGACGACTATCAATTTCGCGTTGCCGTAGATATGGGAATGAATGTGTTCCATCGTCTTGGTTTACAGCCCGATATATTGGTGGGAGATTTAGATTCTATTTGCCCTAGTATTGATATATCACAAATAGATGTGCACAAGTTTCCCCAAGACAAAGATAAAACGGACACCGAGTTGGCCATTGACTTGTGTATGGCAAAGGGGTTTTCGCACATTGATATTCTCGGTGGCATAGGAAATCGTTTGGATCATACTCTGGCCAATGCATATCTTCTTGTGTATGGTAATCGACCTGATAACCAAATACGTTTGCGTAACGCACACAATACGATTTACTTATTGACCGGTGAAAAGTCAGTTTGCTTTGAAGGAATGAAAGGCGATACGGTGTCTATTATACCACTCACCAAAAAAATACAGGGAGTGACAATAAGAGGTTGTCACTGGGAAATAGACAATAGTGATATCAATCGCGGTCAAAGTCGTGGTGTCAGTAACTATTTGGAGAGTGACCAGGCAGAGATATCCGCAAGAGAAGGCATGGCGTTTGTGTTTCATATTTGCGGTTTGTGAGATATCCGGAACATTCATGTCATCCCTACAAAAGCGGGAAACTAGCAATACAAAGTGGACCCTGCTTTTGCACATGGCTGTCAAGCTAAGACATAAAGTACTACAAATAAAAGAATTACATTTTTTTCTCTAAAACTAAAAACTACCTTACCAGTGTCATCCCTGACTTGATCAGGGATCCAGGCGCATACAATTTAACTTTGTTTTGTGGATTCCTGGTCAAGCCAGGAATGACACGGTTTTGTAAGTCTTTATTTAGAAATATTTTACATCTTAGCTTGACAGGTATGTGCTTTTGCAGGGATGACACGGGAGGAAGTCTTTTTATACTCACGGTTATTTGCGTATTTTCTTTTGATAAGTGCGGTCAACGATAGGAAGTAGTTTATCTTTGTTGGCTTTGGTATGTGAACAATAGGTGTCAAAAAAGCAGGTCCATTCCTCTGCGGAACAAAGTTTGGAAATGTCGCGATAAATAGAGGCCAAGTCATAGACAAAAGAACGACCTAATGGCAAGTGGCGATAAGAGCCTTCGGGACAGTCAATAAGATAGACTTTTTGTTCAGCAGTACAAAAAAGAATATTGCGCAGGCGGTGTGTATTGTGCACAAATTTATTGTTGTGTAAAATTGCGGTGAATTCCGCTATGCGCTTCATGATCTCCATACGTTCACTGGTGTTTTGTTCCTGATGATCTGTAAAATATTTATAAAGATCCACAGTGTTTGGAATTTCTTTTGTGATAATAATTCCCCATTTTAAACAACCTAAGACGCGCAAATCACCGTGCGCGACCACTTCGGCATGGGGAATTTTCATCGCGGAAAATCTACGATATGAGCGCGTTTCTTTTGTGGCGCGACTTTTGCGACCAAAGTAGCGATAAATGCTTCCTTTGCTTTTATATTTTTTTACATACAAGGTTGTATCGTTTATCGTACATTTAAACAATTCGACCACTGTGCCTCTTACAAGTATGTTTTCGTCGCAGGTAATTTTTTCGAAATCATGGATACTTTTGATTTCCAGATCTTTTTGTAGTTCTGTATACAGAGGGTTCCAGTAGTATTTCATATTCTTTCCTAGTTTTTCTACTTATTTTTTTTTTGGCGTTTTTTACGTTTTTTGTCTAGGCGCTTATTGGTTTTACTCGTAATTCTTTTCTCCCAGTAAGCCTTATTTTGGGCGATTTGTGGATTTTCGTTTAGATAATATTCCCAAAATATTTTTTGCTCTTTTACTTCTACTTTTCCTGGAGCAATAAGGTATAATTGCACGAGATTTTTAATGCGTTTTCTTTTCGGTAAATTTTTGTAAAGTGTCGTTCTTTCGTTATCGATAAAGGCAATGTCTGTTTGATCATTTGCAAAGTCAATGAGTATATTTCTCCACCGCAAATCGCCATGAAAAATTCCACTGGCATGCAATTTCCCTATGGTAGTGCCTAGTTCTTGAAGAAAGCGCTGTCTCTTTTCCTCATCCCATGTGTATATTTCCAAAAGACATTTTTCCAACTCGATGGCATGATCATAGCTCTCCATGAGAATGAAGTTGTAGTCCTTTTTCTTTCCCAATAGTAGAACCTTCGGTGCAGAAAAACCATGTTCTAGTAAAACTTGATGGCCGTTTAGCGAACGATGTGCCCGTGAGCCACGTAATTTTTCTTTTAGATTTTCTGACCACTTACGTTGCAAAAAAACTTTGTAGTAGTAGTCTATGTCATTGTGCGCGTATCGATAAACATGTGTATTTATCGAACTATGTACTTTGTGAAACTGTTGGTTTTGACTGACGTCAGAGCAACATGTTTCTATAATTTCTTTGTCTAAAGGCTCGAAAATTTCGATGTGGAAATTGTTTACAATTTTAGGATGCATGATAACTTTCTCAAACGGTCGATACTGAATGAATGTGTGAACTCTATTTCTTAGCAAATGATAAAATGTCTATGTTATCCTAACAAAATTTAGATATTTTTCGCACTTTTTTTTTCATCTTTGCGATTCTCACATTGGGTTTACTTTGCCTGAAGAAAGTCACAGTAGCATTTGTATATGTAATCATGTTCGGCTTTGGGTAGTTCAGGGTAATATTTTTTTACGTAATGCATGGAACGATCAAAACTTTTTTTGGCGCGTTTAGGGGTATACCTCCTCGGCCAAGGCCAGTTTGTCGAACGGTCAATTAATGCAAGTTTTAACTCACCATTTTCTTTTTTCTCACGACAGATAATATCTTTAAAACGTACGGGTGCAAAAAAACCATTGATATGTAAACTGGCCAAAAGTTTAGCGTAGTAAAGGTAAATGTTGTGTCGCTCTTCCGGCGTGGCTGCTGAAAACATATCTTGAACTTCCGTACCATCTATCTTTTTAACTAGTAGGAAACCACGCTTGGGAAAAATAAACGTTCTTTCTTCTCCCCAAGCAATAATTGTCATGGTATCGATATTTTTTTTATTGATTTCTTCGACAGATATCTTTTCGCGATAACAGTCGGCATGAGGTATGCAACCACGCATTAGCAAATCAAAAATCTTTTTGTTTTGTACTTTCAGAGTACGTTTTAAAAACATGGGCGGTTCAATATCTATTCGAAAAATTTGCGAGCGATTGGCATCGGAAATTAACTGTCCAACGTTTCCATTCATGAGTTTTTGGTAGCTGTCTAATTGTGCTTTTTTTAAAATTTCTTTGTACTCAGGTACTATGTGAAATTCAATTGACATGAGGTATTCCTCTCTAATTTTTTGTCGAATTTGCGATTATGTCGAAGTGGTTAATTGCGGCAATGAACGTTTTTCAAAATTTACAATGAGGATGTGATACCCTATCGCACCACAAATATATAAAACCGCAGTGATTAGGAAAATGTAACCATAGCCTAAGTCATATGTTCTCAAATATTTAAAAACTTTTCCACTCAAAAACCAACTGCCAGACCAAGTTGCCGAAGCAAGAGCACTGGTAATTTCTTGATTTTTTTCACCGACATACTCCATGGTCAAAAAAGCGGTCATTGGTCCCGCCATATTCATGAGTGGTTGGCGTACTACAAAGCAAAGTAGAGCAACGTAAAGTGCGAAGGGAAAATGAAAGACATCCGTAGATGCGAGGGCAACCAATACTACAATAGCGGCGCTTTGTGTGCTAACAATGGAGGCATGCAACCCATAATTTTTTTTCATTTGTGGAACATATACCACCGCCATACCCACAAAACTCGCGGTGACAAAATTGAGTAATGAAAAGGCATCGTAATCCATGCCGTGTACAGAGTAGAAAAACAAATTCATGTAGGGGATTGTCAAACCGGCGCCTACGGCAATGATAATTCTGGGGAATAATGCGGTGAATACAACTGCCCAATCTGTGGTGTTTTTTTTCTTGTCTTCATTTTGTGGAATGTATTCATTTTTATTGATACGTACCACGAAATACAAACTGAGAAATCCCATTAGACTAAAGGCGGTGAGGATCGTTTGTTCATTTACGTACGGAATGTTACCAAAGATAAAGATGAGCAAGCTGCACACGACCATGCTAAAGCTAAAAGTTGCGTGATGTAAAGCAATGGCTTCAGGTTGTTGTCCAGACTTTGTATTGCGTACAATAAACGGAAGTACGATAATTTGCATACAGCTAAAAAAGACTCCCATCAGGAAAGAGGTAATTTGTAACATCGAAGTGTATTGATGGTATGCGGCGTATAGAGTAAAAAAAGCAATAACCGGCATCCCACATCCCGCATAGAAAAAAAAGGGGCGTAGTGCTTTACCTTTTATGTATAAGCCTAGAGGAAATGCACAGCATAAAATTCCCAAAAAGCGGTACGAGGTAATATCGGCAATGAGTGCGTCCGACATTCCTTGTTTTGCCAGGTAAATGTTGAATATTAGGATAAAGGATGTATTGATGAGATTTAGACAAAATTGTGCGCAAATTAGAAATAAGATATCTTTTTTTACTAACGAATAGCTTTTGAATATGGTGTTTAGCATTTGTAATTTCTAGTGTAAAGGTGATCGTTCAGAAACTAGGTGGTGTCATCAGCAGTTAAAAAGCGATAGTTTGGTCGCCGTAACCGTGATGTTCACGGCTACGATGACAAATCTTTATTTGATATCATCCTCTTTTAGTTTCACAATGCGATGGATATCGTTTATGTCAAAAGGCTTTCGGACATAACCATCGGCTTTCTTTACATACTCTAAAACATTGGCATCTTCCGCTCTTCCCGAGAGAAAAATGACTTTTATTTTGGACGAGATTCCACGGATTTCTTCGATTAAATTACAACCCTCTTCTTCCAATTGGCTGTGAATGTTGATATCGAGAAATACGATATCTATCGGTTTTTCTTCACATAACTCCAAAGCCTCGCGTCCTTCTGTCACCGAAAAAACACCAAAACCTTGCTCTTCAATAATGGTGGAGAGCAAATCTCGTGTTTCATCTTCTCTCTCAAGAACAATAATATTGCGTCCGACATAGTGTTTGATACGTCTTGTTGTTGAATGGCGGCCACGTTCTTTGTTAATGGGAAGAACCACAGTTACGGTTGTACCTTTTTGCAATTCGCTCTGTAGAGAAATATCACCATTTAAAGATTTTACTATGTTGTAACAAACGGATAGTCCTGTTCCTGTTCCTGGTTGCGTTCCGCTACCAAAACTACCTTTTGTCGTATAGAAAGGTTCAAAAACTTTGGCGCAATTTTCCGACTCTATTCCACGGCCGTTATCGGCAATAGATGTGCATATTTTGCCACCTTCTTGCCAGGTTTTTATGGTAATGACGCCATCATCTTCTTCGATCGCATCGCGGGCGTTAATAATGAGATGCAAAAATACCTGTTCTAGTTTGTCAGGGATCGTGTATGTTTTTGCTGAGGTTTGAAAATCTTTTACTACTTTTATGTCTTCCTTTTCCAGTGCTGGTTTTGTCAACTTAAGTAGTGTTTCGATGATATCTTCGACTTTGATGAGTTCTTCGACATCACCGCGTTGTTTGGAGAACGACAGTAAACCTTCGGTGATTTCACAGGCTCTTTGACTTTGCTCTATAACGATATCGACTAAACGGTCTTTGTACTTGTCATTTTTCTTGGCTATTTGTGAAAATCCATACATGCTGGCGATGATGTTATTAAATTCGTGGGAAACTCCTGCAGCAAGTAAACCCACGGCCGCCATTTTTTCGGAATGAATTAATTTGTCTTGCATCGATTTTATTCGCTCTGTTCGTTCAATGACGCGTTGCTCTAGTTCTTGGTTCCAGCGGGCGATTTCCTCTTCCTTCTTTTGTAAATCTTGATATAACTGCGCGTTGGTTAAAGCTACCGCGGTGTATCCAGCTAGAATCGTAAGTATTTGCATGTCTTCATTTTTGAATATCAAACCGTTCTTTTTGTTGCTGATTCCCAGTAAACCCATGGTTTTTGTTTGCACATTGTTTTGCAGTGAACTTACGACAGGAACGATTACGAAGGCGTTTCCTAAAATCTCCTGTTCTTTGAGAGACTCTAAACCTGTACTTGGTTCCTCTTCGTTTTTGACCAAAATGGATTTGTTTTCGTCGATAACCTCGTACAATTTTTTAGGGATGTTAATTTGACCATGCTGATCTTTGGGGATTCCTACAGAGGAACACAGTTGAAACTCGTTATTTTTGTGTAGAATCAAAAAACTTTTTTCGCAATTGAGTACCTGGGAAGCATACTCCACAGCATAGTTGGTAATGGTCTTTTCGTCTAAGGACGATGAGAGATTTTGCGTGGCATGGGACAATGAAATTAAATCTTCGTTGAATTTTTGATGCGCCTTGTACAAGCGGGCGTTTTCAATAACAACCGAAGCTTGCATGGCAATCTTCGTTAAAAGATCAAGATCACTTTCCATAAATAAATTTTCGCGGTCCGAATCGAGATATATAATCCCTAAAATATCTTCTTTACGCAGTAATGGAACACAAATGGCCGAAGTAACGTTTTGTCCAATGAGACTGTCTTTTTCTTTGAAGCGCACATCTTTCATGATATTTTCGCAAAGTAGTGACTCGCGCGTTTGTAAAACTTCGTTGAGGATACTTTGGCTGATTTTGGCGTTGGCATCATCCTGGTTTTTACTATTGTTGTGGACAGCAACCGGCTCTAAATTTTTTTTCATTTCGTCAAAAAGAAGTATAAATGCGCGGTCTGCGGGAAACTCTTCGAGAATGATATCCAAAAATCTTTGCAATACTTGGTCAAGGTCAAGTATACCGCTGATGGCATTGGATACTTTGTAAAGTACAACCAGGCGTCCGTGAGATTTATCTATATTACCAAGGCTCTGTAGTACATGTTGTGGACTATCATAATGTTTTTGGCGCGATTCTATTCGCGATTGCATTTTCTGATCCACAACTGCGGGGGCTGTTTCTACGGTTTCTTGATCGTCGAACAATAAAATATAACTGCCAATAGTGACGATGTCTCCGTGTTGTATGCGTAATTTTTTTTGTGCAACATCATTGACAAACAACTGTTTGTTTTGCGATATATTTTCAATCCAAAACTCCCCATCAGTTGTTTCCAACGAAACGTGATAAGGCGAAATACTTCCGGAGCTAAGAACAATACTATTTGAGGGACTTCTTCCTATGGTAGTTTTACCTACAATATTAAAGCATTTGTTTTCCATCTCGGCGTCTGGAGCAGAGATGATTATAATTTGAGCCAAGGTGATACCTTTCTAACAAAAACCTGACATCCTTCCGTTGCTACCGTCTTAAAATAACAAAAATATAGGTGTTTGGGAAAATTTTTTTTATGGGTAGAACACACCCTATTTGAAAAGCTTAGAAAAGTCTTGAAAAGGCTATAGAAATAGGCTACAATCCTGTAGCAAAACAATCACTTCTTCTCTAAGTACCGCATATCTTTTGCTTAACAGTGTACTACAAACACTTGGTTATTTTACAACATATTTTAAAAAGATCTCAAAGAGCATTCAAAATGTTCAAAGCCCTATGACACTCAAAATAAAATTTAACATGACCTTAGTAAAATAAGATTATTTTGAGTTTTATTTTGTTATCTAAGGGAAAACGATTTTTGAATAATGAATGTAAATGATTGTCTTAAGTAGTTAGATAACCAAATGTTGTGGTTATTTTGCTATTATTAGTTGGTGCACCAACTATGGGAGACGCAAAAATTTACGCTTTTGTCTTAATACTACTGCAAATAAACGAGCACGGCAAAACACCGTATAAATTTGCTAATCCCAAACTTAATTTTTGACACTAAATCATTACGTAAAAACTTGTAACAAGTTGTAACTATTTAGAAAGGTAGATATAAACACCTATGTCAACCGATCCTTCAAAAGGGATTCAGCTAAAAGACGGTAGTTTTACCTTTCCTACAACATTAAAGTGTAGGGTAGATAGAAAAGCTCTGAAGGCAATCCCTCGAAATTTTGAAATTTGCAAACAAGGGATCGAAGCACTCAATGATCTCTTTTACGAAGCTCCGCCTGAAAAAAAAGAAGGTGTTCTCGTACAGAAATCCATCTGGGAAAATGTCGAAGAACGCATCCAAAACGTTCAGGTATTTAATGCCGGAGCAAACTATACCGACTTAACAAATCAAACACTTCCCATTCGTGTTAATTTGCCAAAGGGAAGTCAAAGCTATCCCTTAGATCAAATCTTGACAAAAGATTTGAGCAATCCTTACTTGGAAATGAAAAAATTCGCTCGCGAACTACTTGATGTTGTTGCGGCAATTCGCGCTCTTCGCGAGGAAAAACTTTTCAAATATGACGACTTTTTCATATACCCAGGAAAAGAAGCCTTCGTACTTACTGACAACGAAAGTGGTGAACGTCATCTAAACGTCGCAATACACTCTATATGTCCTGATAGTATTGCGGAAAACACTTCTTCAGAAGAGTTGTGTCTAATGGCGATTAAAGACCTCATTCGTCAACGTTGGGATTTTAGCCTATTCAATCGTGTATTAAAAGCCAATGACTTACAAACTGCATTTGCGGCTCTTCGCCACTTATCACGCGATGTTCCTACTCTAGAACGTATTGCTGTGGGAACCGGTTATGCGGCGGTGTATGCTTTGATTGGTTTTGTGGCGTTTTCTATTTTGATGTTCTTTTCGGGCTTGACTCCGTGGAACAACGCCGAGCTACAATCTGTTAGCTATCAATTTTACAACAACGACGGTGAGGCTCTAGAAGTCGACGCTAAATCAACTGTTGTGAGTAGTTTAAAGCGCGATAAACAAGACAAAAAGAAGTACAACGAAGTTGACAGTTATCGTATTGTACTCAATCGCAATGATGTAAGTGGCGATGTCGTCGAAATGGTAGGAACCTATGAGTCACCACTACGCCTAGAGCAAATGGGCGGACTTTTTATTTTTGATAAACTTGGCCTAAGTAAGCCTCTCGATCAGGTATACGGTTTGAACAAGAATAAACCTATTGCTTTAGATCAGCTCAAATACAAAGAGCTTGACATGGTAAAAGCCGCTACCAAAGAATTCGAGAGCAACGGCAAAAAAATTACTTCGCGTTTTATCATTAAAAGTCAAAAGAAGTGGGGACGTGAAAGATTCGATCTCGCACCTTCTAGCAAAGAAGAAAAAAGCTTACCTCTTGAAGTTATCGTTGCGAAAAAAGGTTGGAAGTTAAGTTCACAACCTACCTCGGTAACTTTTAAGCAAACACAAGATGAAAAGACTTCTAGTGTTTCCGAAGAGCTTCGCGTATTTGCTAACCCACCAAAGGGCTCTAAAGAGAAAAGTGCGGAAATCAACAAACGCGCATTCTTTCGCGTAACTTTTAAAAATCCTGATTTGCCAACAGTACCCATCGAGATTCAGTATTTAAAATCTCCGAAAGGACCTGTTGTGGCAACAGTTAGTTTTTCCGAAACATACTACAATGGTGGATTGCCGACAACTCGCTCTGTTCGTATTCGAACGAGAAGAAGTCGTGACTTCGACGAAGATGACGAAGAAGATGACGAAGACTTCGACGAAGACGAAGATGAAGATGAAGATCGTCCACGTCGCGGACGCCTAAGTCGCCGTGATCCAGATGTTTTCCAACTTAATGGACATAAATACTACGCTCTGGCACAACTTCCTGAATTTACGACGGTAAAAATAGCGAACAAGCAACTTCCAAGTGAAGACATCGAATGTTCGGTACACATCGCAGTACCAGGGATTGAAAAAACAACGGAAATTCCTATTACGTTTAATCCAAAGGAAGATTTCCTATTTAAAGAAGACAAGATGGTGCATGTACGTAACCAAGTATCTGGCTTAGCGTACCCCATTGAAATACAAAAGCGTTTATGGAATCGCAGTCCTCGTAAACTAGAAGCGGTACGTCTAGCTGATTTCACGTATGAAATAAACGACGGACAAAGTAAACAACCTCTTGATAATTACGGTGCGATGGGGATTGGTTTCCAAATCCAGTCGGACAGAACACTGTATTTTTACAATCCAAAAGACGGCAAAACAAATGCCATCGAAAACTACACAGTAAAAGACAATGTGTTGTACTTCGCAGCCAACGAAGATAATTACAAGGCAAACGAGTCTGGATGGTTCCAACCAACCAAAGAAAACTTGAATGCTGTTAATATTCGTCGTCAAACTGCCGAAGCAATTACACAACTCTATGTTGTGGTTCTCACCGACAAAAACGTAGAAAACGCGATGCTAACTCTGAAGAGAAATAAGCGTACTGAGTTAGAACTTCCTATTTCTGCGAAGTCTGAAGAAGCTCTAAAAATTGTTACTTGGCGTCAACTTGCTCCTAACCAAACTTACAAAAAAGAAGACTGGTTAAATCAAGAAGATCCTAAAGACCAAAAAGTGGTAAACATCAATGGCCCACTGGGTGGTTTGCGTTACAATGTAATTCTTTTTGCTGGTGACGAAGCTGTTGCCGACGTATCGAATCAGGCGTATCTGAAGATTGAAGATTCTTCTGTTCTCAATATGATCTACCAAACAGTGGACAGTGACTGGTTTACATACAACAAGAGTGATATTGATGGCATTAAGTCCTTAAATAAGCCAGCAGTACAACTCAAGTTTTTAAAGCGTTCTCAAGATAAGAGACCTCCATACACACTACTTGATCACAAAGAAATTGGTTCTGTTGCAACAAAAGATCTCTATTTCTTGGCAGACCAAGATATTATTGGTAAAGTGGTTCAGTACTACGCTGTTGCTGGAAGTGGCGTCAAGGCAGGTGAAAAGGATAAGAAAACAAAGCTAACTTTTTACCTACCAGAAAAAGACATGGAAGCTTCTATCGAAGTGAATGTTTCTCGTGCCGCAGAACATGAAGTTATGTGGGATGTGAAGCTAAATCAAGAAGATAAAACATTTAGCATCTCTGTACAAAACTATAAAACCGCAAACGCGGACAGTTTGGCAAAAGAAATGCGTTTTCTTCTAACATGTGCAGCGACACAGTTGGTGCACAGTGGTTATCACAAGAGCGAAGGACAAGTCTACAGCGATGACGCGCGTTGGGCAAAAATTATTGCTTGGGCACTTCAATCTGTGGGAACAAAAACCCCAAGTGCTCCTCCGACAGATGTTCTTGGTACACTTGCGGAAGAACTAGGTACTTCTCTTGGTAACAAGGAAGAATTTGCAACTAAATTAGCGTACCAGTTAATGCGCGAAGCTCTTTTCTTGGCGTGGAGTGGTAAAAGTGAAGATCTTCTTAATGATTTCCTTGGCTTAACAGGTCTAGAAGAAGATATCGCGGCAGGTAAAAAAGTTGCCAATGACTACTATACCCTAGATGTCGAGTTCTATCCGACACGCGTATTCCCAATACTTGTTGATTCACCAACACGCTTTAAGAGTGTGACTTTTAAAGTTCCATTTGATAAGGTTTTATTGGACAAGACAGCGATCCAACTGCACGAACTCAACGAAAGTTATTATCGCGGTGTTCCAACACACTTCGACGCAGTACCACGTGTAAAATCTTACTTGGGGAACATATATCCTCATAGCGATGCTTTTCCTGAGCAAAAGCCTCAAAATGTGGGAAGTGGTATTCAAATTTCTGAAAAGTTGTACCACAACTTGTTACAGTACTCTCTATGGGAAGAACGTTTGAAGAACTCTGTGAAACCAAAATCGAAATTTTGGGTAGCAATTCAAGGGATCAGTAGAGAATTTACTGATGTTGATGGAAAAATCAACTTAACTCAGATGAATAATATCGCAGACGAATTCCGCAAGAGAATTGAGTCTTATCTTCTAAGTCCTGTAGAGGTTCGCCGTGTTTTCTGGCAAGAACTACAAAACAAAGTACGTACACCAGAAGAACGCGACAAAAACCGTGATGGTTTGAGCAAGCAAGAACAAGAAGGTTTGCTTGACTTCGTTGAACGCTCTATGATGCCACAATTTACCGTGGATGAGAGTTGGTATTCTAGTTTTGAGATAGTCATTGACCGTCAGACTCTTGATAAATGTCCATTTGGTAGCAAGTGGGTATACATGAAGACCTATCGTCCACAAGCGGACGGACTTCAAGGAGAGGTAAAGAAGATCAAACTATTCAAGCGCAATGGTTTGAGTCTAGATCCTTGGCCAAGTCAAGACTACAAAGTGGAAATCTTCAACTATGGTGATAACTGGGCAGGTAATGCGGACACCAAAATCGTACGTGTGACCGGCGTTGACGCTTATACCGCTTTTTATGAAGATCATACTTCTTCGGAAGTAAAAGGTGGTCCAGATAAGCGTATTCGTCTAGACATTTTCTACGAAGATCGTACTGGCGAAAAGAAGATTGCTCGTGCGGGTGACATAAGTCCTCCGGTTATTGATTTCAGTGTACATCCAAAGAGTGTGGTTCTTTTTGAAGTAAGTGGATATCAGATATCTCCAGATCGTTTACGCGAAGTTATGCGTACCAAGGGCCTTGAGATGTATGTAAAACGCGGCACAAAAAACTGGAAGTGGAACTTTTCTGTAGACAACGGACCAGTGATTTCTCCGTATGCTTTCAATATCCAAGCAACGGAAATGACAGAAAACAAAGAAACTCTGGAACTAAGTTGGAAAGAAGAACCTGAGCCAGCGAGTGATTCACGTAGCTTTACAGCATTGCAAGAAAACTACGATATGGAATTGTTGTACTTAGACGCTAACGAAAAACTTCCTGAAGAAAAGTTTTTCCCATACCGCGATTATGCAAATATTTGTGGTAACTATGATGAAGGAAAGATTCAATCGCGTCGTATGTTCGACTTATTGAACAAACTATTTGCCAACAGCTCACAGCTAAAGTCATCTGAAAAGTTTGAATGGTCTGAAGAGTTGGCAGAAGTATACGATAAGAAACATACTCTAGAAAACAACAATGTGCAAATGTTCCAGTATAAGTATGACGAATCTCACGTGATTACGACAACGATATACGAAAACATCTATGCACCAGAGGTATTTAAGGGCAAGCACCCACAATTGAAGGTTCCTGCAAGTCCTACCGAAAGTGCAAAGAGAACTCTTATCTGGAAGATTTCGCCGAAAGAAGGAAAGAGCCTTCGCGGTTTTCCAAAGTATATCTTGCAAAAGCAACTTGTACCAACCAGGGAACGTATAATTAGTAATGAATAGGAGATGAAATGTCGTCTTACGAAGAACATTGTCGCAATCTTGGACAACTAACCGAAGTGTTAGTTGAGGTAGTAAAAGATTCACTACCTTTGCAGACTTTCAAAGAAAGTATTGATCCCAAGAGCAATAAAATTCTCCAGGAAGTTTTCGACGAGATGACTTGTATAGGCAATGACGGACTAAGCGCAGTGGATCGGGCCAAACGGCCCCCCTGTGCTATCCTGCTAGGTACAAGTTCGGCTGGTAAAACAGAAATTCTCGGTAGTTTTCTTCCTAAATTGAGAGAATTTGCAGGTTCGACTGCGCGTGATACCACTCCGATGTTGGTGCGCATGCGCTATCCTAATGAAGATATGGATCCAAAAGATCACGGTCGTGTAACGTTCTTGATGCCACGTGACTTAGTGCAGTTGATGTCTAAACTGCAAACGGTAAAAAGCGCATATTTGAAAGATGCACAACTCGGGGACAGCTGGGATCGCGTAACAAAAATTCAGCGTGATCCGAATGCCGTACGCAACGAAGTATGGGAAAAGAAGCTCTACACTGCGACGCGTGAATGGATTCGCGAAGCGTTTATGTGGGCAAAATCGGAAGATCGCAAGGACGATGCGAAGTATTTCGAAACACTAGGAAATATAGCGGATCACTTTAATCCAGAGTCGACTTCTTTTGATCGTTTTAACCCAATTCCACGCAACTTGATTCTTTCGTTCTTGGACAAGGGTGAAGATGGCAAAAAGCTATCGAAAATGCTTCAAGACAAACTGGGTCGTGCACGCGGTGAAGCGGACCAAGAAGGTGAAACTTACTACAACATGAGAACTGCAGGGGCGATTACCGACCTATTTGTAGAAGAAGATATTCTAAAAGATATCGATATCTATGACACTGCAGGGGTTCGCGTTGGTGGGGACGAGACCGAAGCAAAAGACCCTAGTATTAAAGTACACTCGCAAATCCAAGCGTTTAAAAACCGTTGGGGATTTGAGCGTTTGATTCCATCTGTTGACATCATTATCTTTATTTTGGTAATGGAAGAACAACAAGTGGATACCGAATTCCAAGAGTTGTTTGCGGAATGTGCAAAGCACGGTGCACTTGACAAACGTCTATTTATCTTGATGAACAAATTGGACAAAGCGGTTACCCAAGCGGTAAACAAAAAAGACTATACCAAGAGCGATGGCCAAATTATACCTAATGAAGAAAACACGTGGAAAATTTGGATCGAAACCAACGTGATGGACAAAATTGGTGGTCTTGGTTCTGGTTTCCGCAACGTATTCTTATGCCACGCTCCAAAGTTCAAGATTGATGGTGACAATGAAGAAGAGTTCTTATTAAATAGTGCGGACAGTCCTACTTTGAATAAGTACTTGTACGATGCGAGTAAAAACATTCGCGCCGCTCTTGATGATGAAGACGGTGGTGTACGTTTTGCATGGCGTACCGTTGAACGCGTTATGCGCAAAGAAGGTAGCGAAATTCGCTACGACCGTTTAGGTAAGCATATCTTACCTTATACCAAAGATGTTCTTAACATTCTTGGTGCAAAGCGCGTTGTAGAAGCGAAGCCTACGGACAAAGAAATCGATGAGTATCTAGAAAAATTACTCAAAGATTTAAAACAGCTTAACTGGCGTCCAGAGGAATTCCGTCTACCAGAGCGTTTTGGTGAATTCTGTATTATGAGAAAACTTTGTACTTCTAAGCAAGTAGAAGAAGGCCTAGAAGAACAAAAAGACTGCTTGACGATACAGGACGCAAGGTAAAAATTGGTCAAATTCTTGTGGACAAAGGCTACATGACTCTTGAGCAAGTACGCGAAGTTGTACAGCTTTCCGAAGAGGAAGAAGAGGATTGGGAAGTATATCAAAAGAATACATTTTCCCATATTCGCGAACGTGTCACCGAGCAAATAGTCAGTTTTATGGAAGACAAGAATCGTCCGATCATTAAAGGTAATAAACCAGTAGAAGCGGTTATCAATTATCTTACCGAGCCAATTGCTGCTCTTGAGGACGAGCTAAAGGGTATTTACACCAATAGCGAAAGAAAAGCATTCCAAGAAGGTGTACAAAACGTAATGGAATGTCAGTTACTTGCTTCTTTATGGAACCAAAACCGTCTACGTAAGCACTTGTGGGCGCAAAAAACCAAGATCACTTCGTCTTTTGATATCCGCGACGATATCTCCAAAGAAGAAGCAGAAGCAGTGACCAAGTCATACGATAAGTTAAACGAAGTTTTTGAAAAACTTCCCTCATAAAGGAGATTGCCGACATGAGCGTATGGGATAAAGTATTTAAAAACCCCAAAGCGGCTGCTGAGTTAACGGACGATTCGCTTACCGTCCCTAACTTGACATTGCCTACAAGAGGGCAGTCTCTACCAGCCTTGGTATTTGGGCTGTCTCTTGGAACTACGTATACAAAGAGAGCACTTTTTTGCCAACTTGGTAACGATTTGCTACCTTGGAAACCAGAAATGGAAAATCGTACACTTGACTTTTCGGTATATCGCTCTGAAAAAGTTCAAAGTGATACGGATCAAGAACTTTCTCTTGGAGAAGACGCTCTTGGTCAATTTGTGAGTGATCGTGGAGATCCATCTTGCACACTATTTTTACAACCTAATCGTTTCTTGTTGAACTTGACAAAGTTGCCACATTACATCACTACTTATGATGGCAACAAGGTTAAGTTTCAATCGCCAAATAACGATACGGTTTTCGAAAATTACATTCGTGCGCAATACGAATTCTTATGGAAAAATGCACACGAATATTTTTCTGAAATCCGTCGTTTTCAAATGGGAAGTATTGTGGTGGAAACACCAGATCATTTCTCTGAACAAGACAGCGAAAGATACCGTAGTTGGTTTGTGAACGCCGGTGAGAAATTTTTTCCACCGATTATGGACCCTAAGGGCGACCATGAAATTGGTATGCAAGAAAAAGTGGTTAGTTTACCTGAGTCAGCGGTAACTTTGATTCACTGGCTGACAGATCAAGTAGAGCCTAAACTTGCCGCAAATGAGCTAGAAATTAAGAAGCTCATGATGCGCCACGGTCTTCTACCACGTACCGATGATCCGATTAACTTCTTAGTGGTAACTATGGGTGCTACTCACTCGCGTGTTGTGCGCCTTAAGGTAGATTCTATTGAGCACTTAGCATCAGCTAAGCGCGTAGGTGAAACAATCACCATCTATCAAAACTACCTTGGAAAAATTGGCTTTGGTGGTGACCACATCAGTTGTTCTTTCTTAGAAGAAGAAGAGGAAAGACGTTTTGGAGCAACCGCGGCACACAAAGTGAGTACTTTGAGCCGCAAGGTTCTAGAAGACTGGGGAAAACTCACCACAAGCGAAGGCAAAAAGCACTTTGACGAGTTAATTGGTGAGCATTACCAAAAAGCTGTGGAAAAACTCGGTGATTTGGCGATCAAAGGTTTCGCAGAAAGCCCAGAGAATACAGTAATTCTTCTTGGCGGACGCGTTTTCGAAATACCGCATTTACGCGATATTTTCGCGAATCATCTCAATGCGAACCGCGTTCCACAATCGCGTGTTGTCAACGTGAGTACTGAGAACTCTTCCATTGGTAAGGTATGTGAAGTTCTACAGTTTCACCAAAAAGGCTTGGGAAGATTCTTTACCTTTAAGAGTAGCCTTGAAGAAGAAAGCGCTGGAAAGCTTTCGTGGTGCTTTGGTAAGGTGGTCGAAGGGCAATTGGTCGAAACGATACTAAAGCCTGATCACAATGCCTGGGATGCAGACAATACACGTGAATTTTCCGTTCCTTTTGAACGCGGTGTGCGTCGTTTAAATCTCGGTTACCGCAAATCAAAAGATGGTATCAGCCAGCTTTGGGCAAATGTAACCATGAGCGCGCGTGTCTCTGCACGTGTTGATGTTACTTTTGTGACCGAAGGGCCGAGTAGCTTGAAAGTGAAAGAAGTGAAGTGTGATGGTGAAAAAGTAAGTGTTGAAGACTTCCAGGTCGAAATGCTACTTGCTGGTGAACCACCTTCGCAGTTTCCTCTTTACGACAAGTTACTTAAGACCGGATAAGGTTTTTGCGTAAAATTACTGAATTGCTAAAACTCAAGAAACATGTCCTCTTCAATAAAATGGAGGAGGACAGTTTTTGACAAGCAATCAAGGTATCAATTATTTCTAGACGCAAGTTGCAAAATTTTATATGATAGATGTCATTTCGATAAAAGTAGTTACTGCTTTGTGAAATGGCATCTTTTTTTTATACTAAAATTACCTTAGAAAGGTTGTTTGATGGAGTTTTTATTATACGGAGCTATCGGTGCTGTTATCGGGGCTATTCTCACCGCGTTAGGAATAAGCGCTCAAGCAAAGAAACAAGCTAAAAATAAACAAGAACAATTAGAAAAAGCGCGTAGTGAAATTCTAGGTAAGACAGAGAGAATACGTCTTCTTGACAGCGATAAAATCGGTTTACAAAAGAAAATCAATGACCTGGAAGAAAAGCTCGAAGATCAAGTTGAGGGACACAATGAACAACTCGAAGAAATAAAGCAACAACTACGCGAAAGAACAGAGCAAGTTGAGAAATACGAACAACAGTTGGGTTCTGCCAATGAGTCTTTAGGCGAAAAAGGTCAAGAAGTAAATAATCTAACAGAAAAAGTGAACGAACTTGAAATTGAACTACAAAGTGCTAGTGAAAAAGTAGAAAGTAGCGAAAAACAAGTACAAGAAGTACAAGGTAACTTAGAGGCAAAAGACCAAGAGTTACAAGAAGCACAAAAGCAAATTGAGTCTGTCGAAGAAGAAGTTCTCAACAAAGAACAAAAAATAGAGGAACTAAATTCTGAATTAGAAGAACTTGGAAAAGTCAAAGACGATTTACAAGGCAATTTACAAGCTGCGGAAGAGAAAGCGCAATCTGCAGAAGAAGAGCTGGAAAAAACAAAAGAGAGCAATCAACAAAATATACGTTTGCGTGCCCGAGCTATTCGCGAAATTAAGCGTATTATGGATGATCTCGATAGTATTCCAATTCCTGAAGATTTAGATGTGGGCGAAGAAAGCGTTGTCTTTTCTTTGGAAGAAGCAGGTGGTACAGAAGAGCTGACTATGCGTCTTTTGGAATCTGAAAAGCAATTAAAAGAAAGCCAAGAGTTGGTTGCTGAATTGCAAGAAAAGCAGCAAGAACAACAAGAAAGTTCACAAGATACTTCCGAAATGGAAGAGCAATTAAATGCATCTAAAGAACAATTATCAGAAAAAGATAGTAAGCTAGAAGAATTGAACCAAGAACTCGCTGCTTTACAAGAAAAACTGAATGAAGCCGAAGAAAAAGCGGCAGCAGCAGAGGCTGATGCTGAAGCGAAAGCAAAAGCCGCGGAAGAATCTCAAGCGGAAGAGCAAGTATCTGATGAAGATAAAACAAAAGTCACTATTGAAGAGGATCCGTCTTTAAACGATACACAAAAGAAAACGATTCTCATGTTGTATTCTCAGTACACAGCAGGTAAGAAAAGCGAAGAATAAAGTTTTGTCTAGCAAATGTGCGAATGTAGGGCGGCCTTGTGTCGCCCGTCGTACATATTTCCCACAAAAATATTTGTACTCACTTTCCAACAGAGTAGCAAACAATCTACACTTAGGTACTTAAATGTCACGCACCACAAAGATTCTTATCGCCATTTTCTTTTTTGGCATAGTTTTACGAACATTTGTCGTTTTTTTCTCCCCTGATCATTTTGTTTTTCCCGATTCCACTTCATACGATCAAATAGCAAAAAACATTCTAAGCGGTAAAGGTTTTATTGAAAATCCTAACTCTCAAGCGGTTCGCCCTCCAGTGTATCCATTATTTTTAGCACTTATATATTTATTTAATAGCGATTTAGTCACCATCAAAATAGTGCAAGCCGTGATCGGAAGTTGTAGTGTTTTTCTCGTTTTCTTTCTCGCCCATTTATTACTCCATAATGTACGTGTCGCTCTTATTGCAGCATTCTTGTTTGCGATTGACCCTCTGCAAATAGCGTTTTGTTCCCTTGCCCTTAGCGAGACGTTGTTTTGCTTTTTATTTCTAATGATTTTAATATCACTATTTAAAACTTGTGAGCATAACAGTTCGAAGTATGCTATTTGTTTGGGTGTGTTGTGTGCAATTGGTAGTTTATTAAGGAGCGTGTTGTTACCTTTTACCATATTTATTGGCTTTTTTTGGCTGTGGCGTGATCGTCGCCAGTGGCATTTAATTTTCGTGTTTTGGGTAAGTGTTCTGGTGACAATGAGTCCGTGGATATTACGCAATGCATTTATTTTTCACGATTTTATTCCGACAACGACTAAGTCAGGTATCAACTTGTACGAGGCTCTCGGACCAGGAGCAACAGGGGGGCCTAGAATGTTAAAGATGAAACTTCCCGAAAACTATTGGCAATTGGGTGAGATACAACGCGATAAGCTACTGCGTAAAAAAACTTTGCAATTTATAAAAGATGACCCTTCACGTCCGTTATATTTGGCAATGACAAAATTTTTACGTTTATGGAATATGGGATTTAACGATTATAAACTGCGCAATTCAAATTATATCAATCACGTTATCGTATTATTTAGTGTCGGACTATATCTATTTTTTTTATGTGGTGTGCTGTGGCTAGATAAAAGTAATTACTTCTACTTATTAGTACCCATTTTGTATATTAGTTTGGTTCACATGGTGTTTTTGGGGTCTATTCGTTATCGAGTACCCGTTTTGGCTTGTTTAGATATAGTTGCAGCTATTGCATTGGCAAAGCTCTACCGCTTTTATGAAAACCGTATAAGCGGAAACAAGATGTAGGTATCTTCCTCGTTTGTTAGGAAGAAATTTAAAATATTTTCCACATAGTTTAAGGAGATTGTACGCTATGAAAAAGATTAGCGGAATTATCAATGTTGTCATTATTACTTTTATTGTTCTTGTTTGCGTAAAAAATAGTGCGAGCACACCTGTAGATTTTATCTTTGCGACACCTACTATGCCGCTATTTGCTTTACTTCTCATTACATTTGTGCTGGGAATGATTTTTGGGCGTACGCTATTTAGTATGCTTACCAAAAAACAGAAGAAGTAGTCGCGAAAATTTATGGGCTACAATAAAAAAATGCTCTCTTGTTTTGCGACAAGAGAGCACAAAGCTGCTAACTAAACTCTGCTATATTAGGAGAAATTCTAACTGACGGCAACGGGAGCCTCTTTGAGCCATGCTCGCAACATCCAAATCCTTTTTTGTTGCGCATCATTGATGCTGTCAAGTAGATTTGCAGTGCCGCGGTCACTTATTTTTTCGGCTTCGGTAATGATTTCATTGATACTTTCAACGATATATTGTAAATCCTTGGTAATTTCGCCCACCATTTCTGTCGATGACTCAAAGCCTCTGTACTCCTCAATACTAGAAACCTCCATCATAGACTTCAATGTGTTTAGTGGTACGCCCTCTATCATTAAAATTCTTTCTGCAATTTCATCAATGTAAACTTCCCATTTGCTATACATTTCTTGAAATACTTCGTGTAGGCGGAAAAATTGTTTTCCTTGTACGAGCCAGTGACAGCTACGCAGTTTTTGGTAGTATACTGTGCTGTCCGCCAATAAGTCATTCAATTGTTTGATAAGCTTCGCATTATTCATTTGAATCCTCCGTGTGTGGTTACGATAGCCTTTGTATTTTGTATGGTTGTATTTTTGTATGGTTGTATCTTTGTATTGTTGTTTGACTATGTATGTAAGCATATAGTGTGCCAAAGTAGAAAAAATATTTTGCTTTTGCCTTGTAAGGCTTATGATTATTGACTTGCAATTTTTTGGGGTTTTGCGTTTTTATTTTGATTTGTGAAAAAGGCCATTTGCGATCAGCGATATATCGTTAATTGAATTACGAAATATCGTTATTTGTGATGTTTTTTTTCATGGGCGGGAACGGGAACGGGATCGGGCATTTTTATATATTTATTATTTTATTCGTTTTTGTTAACATCTTATATTCACAACTCAGTATCTGCTTATTTTCACAAAGGTTGATAGGATGGAAGAAAAAAAATTACGTACTGTACGTAGCTATGTACGAAGAGAAAGTCGTTTGACCAGTGCTCAACAACGTGCGCTAGACGAATTTATGCCTCAATGGGGATTAACGGTCCCCACAACTACTTTTGATTTTCGCAGCATTTACGGCAACGACAACGAGGTTGTTTTGGAGATTGGTTTTGGCCCTGGAACGTCCTTGGTAGAACAGGCTATTGCGGAGCCGCAGACTAATTTTTTAGGCGTGGAAATTCATGGACCAGGTGTTGGTAGTTGTTTGGCAGGAGTTGCGAAAAATAATTTGCAAAATGTTCGTGTTATGCGTGAAGATTTTATGGATGTGCTGCCATATATACCTGACAACAGTTTACAAAAAATTCAAATTTTTTTTCCCGATCCGTGGCCTAAAAAGCGACATCACAAACGACGTCTTATCCAAGTGGAGTTTGTCGTTGATATTACTTATAAATTAAAGTCGCAAGGCATTATTCATCTTGCCACAGATTGGGAAAATTATGCCGCGCATATGGTAAATGTTCTCAATCGAATCGGCAATTTGCAACAATTTTCAACGGAAAGATTTTCTCGACCGAAGACTAAATTTGAAATACGTGGCGAAAAGTTAGGACATGGTGTTTGGGATTTTCTTTATCGTAAAACAGAATAGTTGATATTGCCATATCACTTAATGGTGAAGTCAAGAACGGGAATTTTTTGCTGGTATTCGTTTACGAGCGATTGAAATTTTTCGCTATTGCGCAGTGAGTTCCAACTATTGTCTAGCTGCAATTGTGTAAAATCGTAGAAACCATGTTGCAAGGCTTTTTCCAAGTACGAAAGTGCTTTTTCTTGTTGTTGTTGCTCGCTAAGATATGCGGCATAGTAGTAATATGTAAAATGGATTTGCCCCTGATATTTCGTTAGTTCTTTGTATATACTACTTGCTTGTAAAAGATTTCCTCTTTTCCTTTCCAGCATGGCCAAGGTTCTATATATGCTTTCATCCGAAGGATACCATTTGGAGGCCTCTTTTATTTTGCTTAGTGCTTGTTCAAATTCACCTTTGGCAATGTGTATTTCTGCAAGGGTATTGTATGCAGAGGCGGCATAAAAACTAATTAAGTTAGATCCACCAAGGTATGGGATCATGTTTACTGCCGTTTCTGCATATGCTTGTGCAGAACGCACTTTTTTTTGTAGAGTTAGAATTTTAGCTTTATGAATGTTGGCAAACAAGGTGCTCTCTTTGGCATAGTAATTTTGCCGATTCAAAATATTGTCAAAAATGCGTAAGGCCGTGGTGTAATCGCCCAAATCTTTGTATATAATACCGACCCATACCCACTTATCTTTTTGCGAGATGCGTTTTAAGTCTCCAATCGCAGGATCATATTTACCATAATCAATGAAACACTGTGCGCGTATTAAGTACAGCATTTCTAATGGAAAGGGTGATTTGTCGGCAAGATCTATTGTTTTATCCAAGTCCTTGAGGGCCTCTTTGTAGTGCCCTTGTATTATATGACAAACGGCACGTCCCAAATATGCCGCAGAGTTGCTCGAATTGCGGTGGATATGATCGGTAAATGTCGCAATATACGAGTTGGCAACTTTATTACGTTCTTCTGTATCTTTAGGTGTAATTTGTTGTATATCGAGAATGAGACCCGTACATTCCTGTAAATCAAACAACAAACGATATTCTTTATAAGATGCATATACAAAAAATGTGATGCACAGTAGTAAAATAGAA
The DNA here is from genome assembly GCF_009002475.1 of Candidatus Uabimicrobium amorphum. Classification (GTDB taxonomy): domain Bacteria; phylum Planctomycetota; class Uabimicrobiia; order Uabimicrobiales; family Uabimicrobiaceae; genus Uabimicrobium; species Uabimicrobium amorphum. The sequence goes on along the minus strand of NZ_AP019860.1, from coordinate 2,976,042 downwards.
ATAACAGGAAAAGAGATCATACGGTGTGTCATAATGGTTTTTTTTATAGACGCCATCATTGTCGGGGCTTTGGCTAGAGTAGGCTTTCCATATTTGTAGTTATTGAGATCTTGAGCTAAGGCATAACCACTAATATAGCGCTGTTCTTGTTTTTTGTTCATCGCTTTTATGCAAATGTTTTCGAGGACCTGTGGAATCTGTGGAGAAAGCTTGCGTGGTGGAATAGGGTCTACGTTTAACACTTGTAAAATTACCGCAAGAGAAGATGATCCCTTAAAAGGCATTTCGCCTGTTAGAATTTCATAAAACAAAGCACCTATCGAATAGATATCACTTTGTTCATTAATGAGATGCAATCTTCCTGCGGCCTGCTCGGGCGACATGTACACTGGAGTACCTAAAATGGCGCCGGTTTGTGATATTTTTTCATTTGCCTCGACAACCTTTGCAAGTCCAAAATCCATCAGCAACGGTTTTCCTTCGTTATCAATCATGATATTTGACGGTTTTATATCACGGTGAATAATGCCGTGTTGGTGTGCATATGCCGCTGCTTCTGCTATTTTTTGAACGACATCTACAGACTGTTGCATGGTAATGGATCGTTTTTCGATGAGCTCGCTCAAGTTTGTTCCGTTTACCAAGTCCATCGTATAAAGAATGAGGCCATTGTGCTCTTCTATATCGTAAACACTCACAATGTTGGGGTGACGCAACTTTAACATCAATTTTGCTTCGCGCATGAAACGCTTATAATTGTTTTGTTGGTCTTGTAAATTGGTCAAAATCTTAAGAGCAAGTGTACGATTTTTTTCTACGTCCTTAACGCGATAAACGCGGCCCATTCCTCCCTGACCTATTTCTTCGAGGACTTGGTAACGCGAAAAAATGGTATCGCCCATTTTAAAGCGCTTAATGGTTTTTAGTTTGGCAATTTTACTCTTGCTTGCCGTTATGTTCGAGTGAACAAGCGCAGCATTTTTTTCCAACAAATTGTGTTTGATTAGGTCATTTTCTATTCCAGCAAACGTTTTATCATTCATTCCTTGTTGAACAAAAAGGCTACCGATGATCTGTTTATTTCTTGTCGCGTTAAATCTTTTTTGCATGTAGTCATTGGCTTGTTGTTTCGAAATTACTCCTTTTTTACGAGCGTATTCCACAAACATGTATTCTCGATAACAAATATCGAGAAGCATAATTTCTTCTTCCGACAACAAATCACCAAGTATTTTTTTGGCAGTTGTCCATTTTTTTTCTTCGAGGAGATACAGCATATTGAGCTGCTCGTAAGCATTGGGGCTAACAAGACCTAACTTTACAATTAATCTCCCGATCGTTTGTATGCCTGCTCGTTCTATTTTTGTAGGAATAATCTGCGAAATCGCCATTGATACACCTTATTTAATTCGATATTTTTTATAAATGGTTTGTAAATATTTTGCTTGGGCACGTTTGAGTTGCGCCATAGCTATTTTATATTGCAAAATGGCTCGGTACTGATTTACCTGTGCTTCCGTACGCTGAACTTCCGCATCTTGTACAAAAAAGATTAGGTTGAAATCGTAGGGGAGTGGCTGTTGGTAGCGTCTTTCTACTCCAATAAGTCGTTCTTGGGCTTTTTGTAGAAGACTTGTGGTATTGTTGTACTTTCGAAGGGCCTCTTCTACAGCATGGCGGCTTAACTTTATTTCCAAACATATATCGTATTCTATTTGTTTTTTCTGCGCCTGAGATTGTTGTTTCTGTAGAAGTGCTTTTTTGTAATCGCTACGCACACCAAGTGTCCCTAATGTGTATTCAAATTCAACTCCCAAATGCCACTGGTAGTGGTTACCATCGATGGTGTTGGCAATAGCTATATTTTCTTCTTGAGCTTGCCCAATAAAAGTATAACGGCCGACGAGATTCACTTCGGGAAGAAGTTGATTTTGTTTTTGCTTTGATAAAATATGGAAGGCTTCTGCTTGTCCTTGTATTTGTTTCAGCTCAGGACGATTTTTCAGAGCAGTTTCGTATTCAAAATCTGGCAACTGGAAATTTGTCAACGTGAAACCTGATAAACCATCTTGCCAGATAGGAAGTGTTTTTGATAAAGATTCTTTCTTCGAATCTAAGGGGAAAATTAATCTTTTTAATTTGTCTTCCCACTCTTTGATTTGTCTTTCTACCGTAATGAGTTGGTCTTTACGCAGTTGCACATCTATTCTGGCTTGGTCAACGTCACTTGGTAAAACTCCTTCGGTCAATCCCGCTTTAGGTTCAACATACTTACTTTTGTATTTTTCACCTTCTCTAATGGATATTTGTAGAGCTTTTTGAATTTTCAGAAATGAAATCCATGTCCAGTATGCAATTTCTACTTGGGTAAGAGTATCATTTATTTGCCTTTCAATTTCAGCATTGGCAATTTCTTTTTGTTTTTTAGCTATATCAATAAATGCCGAGTTCACATCAAACCCAAAATTTCTTAAGAGAGGCTGTGTTACTTGAAAGGTCAATGCTGATGTACTTATCTTGTCGACAATAAAATCATCGTCTCCAATTACCGCGCCTATCAGCGCAGCTAGTTCAAGATCTGTGGTGTCGAGGTAGTCAATGCGATAGTCTACAGCGACTTCTGTTCCCAGTAAAAATCGTTTGGCAAGATTTACACTAAAATTTGCTTGTTCACTCTGTTCTAGTCGAGAGTCTAGCTTTGTATATGAAGCTTTTGCGCCAATAAAAATATCGTGAAAAGGACTCGTTGCTAGGCCTATATCTTGTTCCGCTATTCTCGGGCCAAACTTTGTCACCTCAATATCTACGTTGTTTTGTAAAGCCCAATAGAAACACTTTTCCAAAGAAGGGACTTCCTGTGCCGCGACAAAAGTAAAAGTAGCGACTAGGAATAAAAATAAGACTTTCATGCGGTGGATCCTAAAAAAAACACTATTGTTTTCGTTTATGTAAATAGTACATAAACCTTTATTTTATCACGTAAGAAGTTGTAAGTCAATTGATGCTTCAAGTGACAAATGAAGTTACCTTTTCGTTGCTGGGATAAAAACAATGTTCCCATGAATCTTTTGCTGTTGTTTGTAACCAAGGCCTAAAATATTTGTGCGAAACCATTCTCCGGTGATGAGTTCACTTGTGGGAGAAGTTTCCACAATGATAATAGGCAAACATCTACGAATCGTTGCGATCCCTCCCTTAAGAGCATATTCTTCGTAACCCTCAACATCTAATTGAATGACAGATACATTGCGTTCGGTGCTGATGATGTTGTCGATGGTCATAAGTTGCACTGTTTGTTTTTGCCCGGGAGAATCGTTATCTACAATTTTGCTCAGGCCACCGAGTGCTTTACCACTCGGTGAGGAGGTCACTACATACGAGTTTTTGTCTTCGCATCCCAATCCAGCATTGTGCAAAACCACGTTGTGCAATCGATTAATGAGTACAGTGACATTTGCGCACTCGTAGTTTTCGATGTTGGGTTCAAAGGCCCAAATAGTCGCACCTTGTGCAGCGTTTTTTGCCAAAGCAGGTAAAAAGTCACCAAAGTATGTTCCTGCGTGTACGATATCCCCGTTGCCGCAATTTGCGATCAAATACTCAATTGTTTTCGGTTCGTATACATCGCGAAAAAGTATTTTTTGAGCGGCGGGCCTGTGTTGCGATGACTCGGGAACACAGTAGCCACCATACTTGTTGTACGCAATCGTACACTTTAGCGCCGGGAGTTCATTATACTCTTTTTGTGAAAGAGGGTTGTGCCACTTTACGTATATTTTCTTAATGAGTGGACGCCATTTTTTTGGGATAAACTTTTGTAACTGTTTTGTACGTAACATACTACTTTTCGCGTTTGTAGAAAGGAGATTTTACCACGGTAAACTCATGATTTCCTTTTCCTATTTTCACATGAAAAACATTTCCTGGCTTGCTTTTGTCTGCGGGAACATAGCCCATGGCAATGCTTTTTTCTAAAGACGGCGATTTGGTTCCGCTTGTGATGTACCCCACTTGTGTTTCTCCGTCAAAGATTTCGCTTCCTTGTCGTGCAATGCGCTTTCCTTCGGAGATAAGGCATACCAATTTGCGCGTTAACCCCTGTTCTTTAACTTTGAGAAGAGCATCGCGGCCAATAAATTCTCCTTTTTTGAACTTAACACCAAAACGAAGCCCCGCTTCTAGTGGATTTGTTGTTTCATCGATTTCATGTCCATAAAGAGGCATGCCGGCCTCTAAACGAAGTGTATCGCGGGCAGCAAGACCTACAGGAGCAAGTCCGTGGCTTTCCCCCACCTCTAGGGATTTTTTCCATAATTCGGGGATGTATTCACTGGCCACGTACAATTCAAAACCGTCTTCTCCGGTGTAACCTGTACGTGCTACCATACCTGCGCGTCCATTGATGTTCGCTTCGCAGCAAAAATAATACTTCATGGGGGATACATCAGTATCTACAAGTTGCGAAACAACTGCAAGAGAAGTAACACCTTGAATCGCGATCATACCGATCTCGTCACTTTGGTCTTGAACCGTTACTTCAAAATTTTGCTGTTGTTTTTGCATCCAGGTGACAACCTTGTCCAAATTTGCGCCGTTACAAACTATCATATAATTTTCGGGGCGTCTATAAACGATGATATCATCGAGAACAAAACCTTCTTCGTTTAAAATTAAGGCATAGTGCGCTTGTCCAACGTCCATTTTTTCGATATTGTTTGTTACCAAGTGCTGTAGATATTTACAATCTTCTTTTCCACTGACCGTTATACGACCCATATGGCATAAATCAAATAAACCAGCAGCACTACGTACTTTTAAATGCTCTTCGGTGATATTGCCATAACGAATAGGCATCGCAAAACCTGCAAACGGAGCAATCTTTGCACCTAATTCTTCATGCACTTGTGTTAAGGGAGTTGTTTTTAATTCCATGGTTTGTCCTTCTTAACTAAATAGTTTCATCATCGTTCTGCCAAGAAAGGGAAATGCATTTCCCAAGTAAGATAAAAATTTCATTTGTAGTGTAGGAACCCAGTGAACTTTTTTCTTATGTGCTGCCTTCCATACAACTTTCGCAATTTGTTGTGGGTTTAGTTGCGCACCAAAGTTTTTAAGACTGTTTGCTTTATGTTCTTGGCTTTTTACCATGTGTGTATTTACATACGGAGGCATGAGATCAGTCACGACTATTCCGTCTTTTTCTAGCTCTATATTCAAGGCTTCGGTAAAGCCACGCACGAAAAATTTTGTTGCGGAGTATGTGGCCAATTCTGGGGTCCCGTAAAAAGCGGATGCGGAACACATACTGACAATATGTGCCCCTGTGGTGTTTTTGAGAACATCCAAGGCGGCATAGACACCATTTACCACACCCAATGAATTAATTTCTATTGCTTTTACATGGTCCTTGTAGGGAATTTTTTCGAAAAAATCCATATGCATGATTCCTGCATTGTTAAAAAGAACATGCATTTTATTATCTGTTTTCTGTGCAAAAAATGTTACTGCTTGTTGCATTTCTTCGAAGTTACTGACATCTACTTTTTTGTAACAACATTGCTCTTCACCGATTTGGTTTGCTAGTGTTGCTAGTCCTTCCTCATTGACATCGAAAAGACCGACAAACCAGCCTTGTTTGGCAAAAAGAAGTGCTGTTTCTTTACCGATTCCCGAAGCAGCACCAGTAATAAATATTGATTTTCTCTCCATAATACCAAGCCTTAATAGTTTGTTATTTTTAAATTTTTTATTATAGCGTTTAAAGAGCAAATAAGAAACTCTTATTTCGGCATAATTACTTTATTTCATGGCAAATTCAACAGAAAACAGTTGCAAATTTACATAATATACTTTACTATTAAAACTAAATTCAATACAAAAAGAAATATAGGTTTAGTAACAACAATATTTCTTTCATTGTAATCAAAATATTCCATATTTGTAATCGCGTCTATGGGTAAATAAATTATTAGTTATCAGAGGGGTAGTAAGCTCGAAACAGCTTACTTTATTAATCTATGGGCAATAAAAAATTTTTAAATACATCTGTTGGTAAAAAAGTCGTCATGGCGATTACAGGGCAATGCTTTTGTGCATTCCTTGTCGTCCATCTCGCAGGAAACTTAACGTTGTTTTTAGGACAATCACACTTCGATAAGTATGCGAAACAACTTGAAAATTTACCGATGTTGATATATCCCGCAGAAGCAGTTCTTATTCTTTTAGCTCTGTTTCACATAGGGGCAGCGCTCAAGCTTACTTTGGCTAACAAGAGTGCGCGTCCTGTAGGATATGCTGTTTACAATTCTAAGGCAGGTGGTGACTGGGCATCTTCCAAGATGTTTATCACCGGAGTATTTATCCTCGCGTTTTTAATTTTACACCTAGTGCAATTTAAATTTGCTGAACGCCCGGATGACTCGTTATACAACGTTGTGTTTAACGCCTTTACACAACCACTTTGGGTAGGTGTTTACGTTGCTTTTATTGCAATTTTAAGTTCACACCTCGCACACGGTTTCCAAAGTGCATTTCAAAGCCTGGGGATCAATCACCCCAAATATACACCGCTTATCAAAAAATTGAGCTATGTCTACGCGTTTGTTATGTGGGCTGGTTACACCACTATTCCGCTCTGGATCTTTATAACCGATTTTATCGCAAGGAGTAGTCAAACATGAAACTAGATTCGAAAGTTCCAGAAAATATTCCGATAGACCAAATTTGGGATAAGCATCGCTTTAACCTAAAATTGGTGAATCCCGCAAATAAGCGAAAATATAAAGTGATTGTTGTGGGAACAGGATTGGCCGGTGGCTCTGCATCTGCATCTCTAGCAGAGTTAGGGTATGAAGTGAAAACTTTTTGTATTCACGATAGTCCACGCCGTGCACATAGTATTGCTGCTCAAGGAGGAATCAACGCCGCAAAGAACTATCCTAACGACGGTGATTCTGTATGGCGCTTGTTTTATGATACCGTAAAAGGTGGAGACTATCGTTCTCGTGAAGCCAACGTGTATCGCTTAGCACAAGTAAGTAACCATATTATTGATCAATGTGTAGCACAAGGTGTTCCTTTTGCGAGAGAATATGGTGGACAACTCGCCAACCGTTCTTTTGGTGGAGCACAAGTTTCGCGAACATTCTACTGTCGTGGACAAACTGGGCAACAATTGTTACTCGGTGCTTACAGTGCATTAATGCGTATGGTAAATACCGGTAAAGTCGAGTTGTTTACTAGACGTGACATGCAAGACATCGTCCTTATTGATGGTGCGGCACGTGGTATTATTGTTCGTAACCTCATTACCGGAGAACTCGAACGACATATGGCGGATGCGGTTGTTTTGGCAACAGGTGGTTATGGTAACGTATACTATCTATCAACAAACGCAAAAGCAAGTAACGTAACCGCGGCATGGCGTGCTCACAAAAAAGGTGCTTTTTTTGCCAACCCATGTTTTACACAGATTCACCCTACATGTATTCCGGTATCTGGAGAAAGCCAATCGAAGCTGACACTGATGAGTGAAAGTTTACGTAATGATGGCCGTGTTTGGGTTCCAAAGAAAAAAGGTGATAAGCGTAAAGCGGAAGACATTCCTGAAGATGAAAGAGACTATTACTTGGAGCGCAAGTATCCAAGTTTTGGTAACCTTGTTCCTCGTGATGTGGCTTCGCGTAACGCAAAAGAAGTTTGTGATGATGGACGTGGTGTGGGTGAAACGCAAATGTCGGTTTATTTGGATTTTGCCGATGCGATTAAGCGCGATGGCATGGATACAATTCGCCAAAAATACGGTAACCTTTTCCACATGTACCAAAAAATTACCGATGAGAATCCGTACCAAGTTCCGATGCGTATTTTCCCCGCGGTACACTACACAATGGGTGGACTATGGGTGGACTATAACTTGATGACCACCGTTCCTGGATTGTTTGCTATCGGCGAATGTAACTTCTCCGATCACGGCGCAAACCGTTTAGGTGCATCGGCATTGATGCAAGGTTTGGCAGATGGTTATTTTGTTCTTCCTTACACCATCGGTGGCTATTTAAACGAAGCACCGCTGCCGCAAACAACGACAGATCACGAAGAATTCAAAAAAGCTGAATCAGAAGTGAACGAACGCATTAGCAAAATGTTGGCTTCAAAAGGTAAGAAAACAGCAATGGAGATTCATCGTGAACTAGGTAAGACCATTTGGAATTACGTAGGAATGTCGCGTACCGAAAAAGATTTGAAGAAAGCACTAAAGGAAATACCTAAGATTCGCGATGAATTTTGGAACAATGTCAACATACCAGGTTCTGCGAAAGATCTAAATGTTGCTCTTGAATACGCTGGTCGTGTCGCTGATTTTCTTGAGTTTGCGGAAACTCTAACTACAGACGCCCTTAACCGCAAAGAGTCGTGTGGTGGTCACTTCCGTGAAGAAAGCCAAACTGAAGAAGGTGAAGCAAAACGCGATGATGAGAACTATTCGTATGTAGCAGCATGGGAATTTACTGGTGTAGGTAAAGAACCTAAATTGCACAAAGAAGAGTTAACTTTTAACAATGTGAAATTAACTCAGAGGAGCTACAAGTAATGAGTGAAACTATCAATGTCACCATCAAAGTTTGGCGGCAAAAAGACAAAGATAGCAAAGGGGAATTTCAAACTTACGAAGCGAAAGATATTTCGACTCACATGTCTTTTTTAGAGATGTTAGACGAAGTAAATGACGTGCTCATTAAAGATGGAAAAGAACCCATTGCTTTCGATCACGACTGTCGCGAAGGGATTTGCGGATCATGCTCTATGGTGATCAATGGTCGTGCTCATGGCCCTGAAGGAGGTATCACCGCGTGTCAACTACACATGCGTAAGTTCAAAAATGGTGACACCATTTACATTGAGCCATGGCGTGCAAAAGCATTTCCTGTACTAAAAGACCTTGTTGTTGACCGCACAGCGTTTGACCGCATTATGACAGCGGGTGGATATGTTTCGGTAAAAACAGGTGGTGCACCTGACGGAAACGCTATTCCCATTCCAAAGCAAAATGCAGAATTGGCGATGGATGCTGCGGCGTGCATCGGTTGTGGAGCATGTGTTGCTGCTTGTAAAAATGCATCGGCAATGCTTTTTGTTTCTGCAAAGGTGTCGCAGTACGCATTGTTGCCGCAAGGCCAAGCAGAAAGTGCAACGCGTGTGAAAAATATGCTTGCACAGATGGAAAAAGAGGGCTTTGGTAACTGTACCAACAGTGGCCAGTGCGAAGCCGAATGTCCGAAAGAGATTAGCATTTCGAATATCGCTCGTTTAAATCGTGAATTGATCAAAGCCTCCGTAACATCGTAAAACATTGTAGAGTGCACTGAATTTCAGTGCACTCTTCCCCTTTATTTCCTCCCACATATTCGTAACTATTACGGATTCCAACATCTTCTGAAAGTACCTTCTTAGGAGTTCATCATGCAACATTTGTTTTGTGTCCTCGTTGTATTTATTTTTATCATAGGCTGTGGTCAAGGTGAAAATAGCACATCACCGTCGAATAAAAAAAGTGGTGGGGCCAAAAAATCAACGAAGAAACAAGCGTCCTTTCGACCACCTGTACAAGTGGAAGTGGGCAAAATTAGAGAAAAGCATTTAAAAGTTAAGGTTGATATCGTTGGGACAACAACTGCCCTACGCAAAGCAGTGTTGTCAGCGGCAATTGCCGGGGAAATAGTAAAAATCAATCTACAAGAAGGAATGACCGTAACCAAAGGACAACCTCTTGTTCAAATAGACACATACTCTTGGAAAGCCAAAGTTGCCGAAAAAAAAGCGGAGTGCTTGCGCTGGGAAGCCGAAATTGAAAAGTTAAAAAACGGTTACATCGAACAAGAAATAAAGCGCGCTGCAGCGGTATTACAAGAAAAAGAAGCGGCATTAAAAAGACTGGAAGCCGAGAAAAATCGCCAACAAGATCTATTAAAACAAAATGGTATCGCACGTTCGGAGTGGGATGCAGCGCGTTTTTCGTTTGACGAAATGGCAGCGCAAGTAGAGCAAGCACGTGCCGAACTAAAGAAAATGAAAGACGGTTCGCGTTTTGAAGATATTAAGATTGCTTCTGCACATCTAAAAACGATGCAAGCCCAACTTCGTCAAGCGGAAGATAGTTTAAATAATACCACCATTAAGGCTCCATTTTCCGGAATGATTTCTAAAAAATATGTAGAACTAGGTGAATGGATTTCCAGTGGAACGCAAATCGCTGATTTAGTCGACTTATCGCAAGTGCGCGTTCAGGTCTCGATTCCCGAAAAGTATATTTCTTTAGTGCGTTTAAAGATGAAAGCCAAGGTAAAAATGGACGCTTTTCCTGGATGGGAAACTTGGGGAACTGTTTCTGCTATTATCCCTCGTACGGAAGGCTTGGCGCGGAATTTTCCCGTAGAACTGATCATCGATAATCCCAAAGGCAACATTTACGAAGGAATGTTTTGTCGTGTGGAAGGTGTTTTGCGCGAAGAAGCCGGAGTGCTCTTGGTTCATCGCGATGCATTTATTCACCAACAAGGAAAGATTTCCTTGGCCCGTATCACGAAAGAACGCTCTGTGGAAACCATTGAAATAGTTACGGGTGTTCGCGAAGGCGAATGGTTTGAAATCGTATCGAGTTCTAGCCCACTAAAAAAGGACGATATTGTGGTCGTGACCAATAATAATAATGTATACCCCGGGGCCAAAGTTATTATCACCAAAGGGCTGTAAACCTTAATTGAGGAAAGAAAATGAAAATAGCAGAGGTTGCTGTAGATCGCCCTGTGACCACGGTCGTTGGTGTACTTCTTGTGGGATTGTTTGGCTGGCTAGCACTTATATCTTTACCGATCCAGATGAAACCTACCGTCGATAAACCTATTATCCGTATTCAAACGGCATATCCTGGGGCAGCACCTATCGAAGTTGAGCAGCAGGTTACCGATATTTTTGAAGAAAAAGTCAATGCCATCCAAGGGCTCAACAAGTTGACGTCCACTTCTGCAGAGTCCGTATCTACCGTTTCTTTGGAGTTTGATTGGGGAGCAGACCGCGATGCACGTTTTTTGGATGTGATCGAAAAAGCCAATCAGATTAGCGACTTGCCTGAAGAGGCAGAAAAACCAGTTATCTCCGCGGTTTCATCGGTGGAAGAAGACCGCATTATGTGGTTGATGATCTCTAGTGATGTGCTCAATGTCGATGACATCACTAAATTTGCCAAAAATGAAATCAAGGATGCCATTGGTAAAGTAGATGGCGTAGGAGATGTCACTGTCTTTGGCGGTCGTGAACGTCAGATCATTGTGAACTTAGACCCCAAATCGATGATCTCACGTGGTATTACCATTGATAAGTTACGCAACACTATCTTGTTGGAAAATCGCAATGTGCGCGGAGGGTTCATTGATGAAGGAAAAATGCGCTACACACTGCGCACCGTCGGCCAATTTACCAAGATAGCGGATATTGAAAACATCGTTTTATCGCGTACAAGTTCGGGAACGGTGTATTTGCGCGATGTGGCATATGTGGAGGATTCTTTTGAACCGCGTAGTTCCACCGTGCGCGGTCTCAACATGCGTTCGGAGATTGCCTTAGGGATATCGCGGAAAATTGGTGCCAACGTTGTCGAAACCATTGAGCGCATTCAACAAAAAATTGACAGTCTTAACACACGATTTAGTGCGATGAATTTTAAAGGGCAACAAGCCTCTTTGCGTTTAAAACCGGCTTATAATGAAGCTGATTATATTTGGCAATCGATGAGCTTTGTTTCGCAAAACTTATTTTTTGGTGCGGTACTTGCCGCTGCGGTTTTGATTTTTTTTCTAAAGAGTTTACGGTCTGTACTGATTGTTTCGGTGATGATTCCGGTGTGCTTTATCTCAAACTTTATTTTTCTGAGTATACTGGGACGCACGATCAATATTATCTCTCTCGCAGGTATTGCATTTGCTGTAGGAATGACTTTAGACAATGCAATTGTGGTGATTGAAAACATCTATCGCCATTTGGAAATGGGAAAAAAACTACGCGAAGCTTGTCTTGTTGGTATTCAAGAAGTGTGGGGAGCAATTCTTGCATCAACATTGACGACAATGGCGGTATTTTTACCTATTTTGTACATAAAAGAAGAAGCGGGAGAACTTTTTAAAGATATTGCCCTGGCCATTTCGTGCAGTGTTGCTGTTTCTTTGGTACTTTCCTTCACGTTAGTGGTGATGATGTCATCGCGTTTAATGAAAAAGAGCCAACCGCTCGCGATAACGCGCTATTTGTTTTTGCCAAGTGATTACATCGGGCGTGGTATTGGCTTTGCCTTCCAATTTTGTGTGAAACTCATCACCGGACAATACCTGCGCAAGCTTTCTTTTGGGAGCAATGTTCTGTTACAGATTGTGTTTAAAACAACACTGATTGCTCTGTTGGTGATTCCGATCTTTGTGGTGACGTTAAAATTTATTCCACCGATGGAATACCTGCCCACCGGAAACCGCAATATGATTATTTTGATCTACAAGGTACCCCCGGGAACGAATGTGGAAAAAAAGTCGCAAATTTCGGCAACCATGGAACGCAAGGTGGAAAAAATACTCTTTGATCCACGCAAAGGGAATAGCGAAGACAATATTGCGATTGAGAGAATGGTGGCGATTACCTCTTCTGGGTTTAATCTGATGATCACGGTGTTTAAAGAAAAATACGCACGCACCCCTGTCGAAAATCTACCTATGTCGATGAATCCGATGACGCAAAAGCCGTTTCGTTCCTCGATGGATTATCTGGCTTTTCTACTTACCGGAGCGACTTTTGGTACGCCAGGGACCGAATACGCTTTTGCAATTCGTCCCGGGTTATTTGGACGCTTCGCCAACAAAGGTTTTAACGTAGAAGTAAGTGGACCCGATATTGAAAAGCTCAAAGTTCTCGCCGATGAGGTAGAACAACGAATCAATCAAATGGGGAAAAATGCTGGCTATGGTCGCGTAACACGCGATTTTGAGGTAGGTTTACCAGAAATCCGTATCAACATCGACCGTGAGCGCGCGTCAGAATTGGGTCTTAGGGCCTTTGAAGTGGCAAGTGTCGTGGAAACTTTTGTTGCCGGGAAGAAAACCGGTAAGTTTCGCGATGGATCAGACGACATCGATATCGTGGTGAAGGTTCCTGAGTACATTATCGATGACATTGAGCAACTGAAAATGGTGCAGTTTTTTGTGGAAGGTGTTGGCACAACAAATCTCGATAGTGTCACCGATATATACACAACCAATGGACCAACGCAGATCTTGCACAGTGAACGTAGCCGTGCCATTACCCTGAGCATTAACCTGGATGAAACAAAACCGCTGGAAGAAGCGATAGATGAAGTGCGCAATGAGATTATTGCTCCGATGCTAAAGAATCTTCCTGGAGAGTACAATATCGACGTCTCTGGATCGGCGTCGGATTTAAAACGAACACAAGATGCTTTAAAACCTAATTTCTTATTGTCTGTAGCAATTATCTATTTATTGCTCTGTAGTCTATTTGAGTCGTTTTTCTTTCCGTTTATTATTATGTTTTCTGTACCTCTCGCCATATCTGGAGGAATTTTTGCTATTGTGTGGAATGAGGCACCTTTCGACATGCTCACCGTGCTGGGTTTTTTCATTTTGGGGGGAATTGTGGTGAACAACGCTATTCTCGTCGTGCACCAAGCACTCAATTTTATGAAAGAAGAAGGCTATGAACCACACCTCGCCATTAGTGAGAGTGTGCGCACGCGTCTACGTCCGGCTTTCATGAGTACTATCACCACGGTATTCGGTTTAATCCCTATGTGTATACAAGGTGCGCCTGGTTCGGAGCTATACAGTGGATTGGCAACGGCGATCGCTGGTGGATTAGTGTTCTCCACATTTTTAACTTTGGTACTTGTTCCAGGTATCCAGTCTTTGCTTATTGATTGCGGTACGTTGTTAAAAATTTGTTGGGGAACGATCAAGTCGTTGCCGCATAAAATGATGAATTTGTTGGCAAAGAAAAGCAAAACACAGTAGTGCATTGTTCCCGTTATAAAACGGGAACAATTTATTGTTCTTCTAAGTCCATCTTAACACCCACATCCATTCCCCAGATGAACATGCGGTCTTTTAGAATCATCGCCAATGTTTGGAATTTTTGTTGGAACTCTTCAAAGTCATATAAATCAATTCCGGAAGATAAACAAACTTCACCTCCGTCTCTTAGTTCACCACATAAACGATAGTCAAACTTGCGATGGTCAAGCATTCCGTTTTGGTACACATCCCATACCTTGATATAACAACAAATGTTTTGTAGTAGAGAGATGGGCTGTGATGCCGCAGCAACATAGCGCTCGTTTTTCCAGTTCCCTGTGGAGATTTCTGTCGTGGACAGTAGGGCCGCTTCTCTGCATACAAACATGACGAAAATACTTAGAGACCATACTACTAGGCTAACGGTCCACGACCAAAATGCGCAAACAAAACCAAAACAGACGATGCCAGAAATGATGACAAACTTATCTACAAGAGTCGGACCTGATTTAAAAGTGACTTCATCGTCGTCTAAGATGACTTCCGTTTTTCCCATAACGAGAGATTTTTTTTCTTTTGACTGTGTAGCTCTTGGCGTAGACAAATACTGTTGTGCTTCTTCCGTTCCTTTTTTGACCCCTTTTTCTAATGACGCGGCAAGTTCCTCATCCAACTGTTCTTCTTTTGAGGAATTGCCAAATCCACTGATATAAACAGCGCATAAGCCAATAATAAGTACGTGAATCCCTGACGAAGGTAAGAAGGATAGTAGTATGAAGGCACAAAGCCATACCAAGCAATGGAAAGCAATATTTCGTGCATTCATGAGTAAAGAAAGACACAGGCCGGTTGCGAGTATAATGATTCCACGCTGACTTTTGGTTGTTGAAAGATCGATTAACCATACAAAGGCAACTGCAATAGCGGCAAATGCCATAAATTTCATGATTTTTTTGGCGTTCATTTTATTTCCTTAGTAAGAGTAGATGTTGTATCACTACTCTACTATTGGTCGCCAAATTCAAAAAGGTGACTTAGGCATCTATTTTTTCCAAAGTCATCAACGTACCACCAACAACACACATTGGGTGAGAAATAATCGTGAAGGGAGGAATCATCATGAGAGTTGCGGTAAAACCAAAGGTAATAAATCCCAAAGCGTTTTGCGATACTTTTTTCTGGGCGTTTTTATCTGTACGTAGTTCCAAAGGAAAGCTGGTGTAGTTACGTCCGAGATAGTATAAGGTAAGGATTTGTCCCACTACTGGCACAAAGTTTAGAGCGAGAATTAGCAGAAAAAAAGGTATGGAGCGAATGGCGTGGAATATACCTTTGATCATTTGTCCAAAGCTCACTTTGGGTTCTTGGATCTCTTTTTGTAAAACAATTTTTTCTACATGGCGTGACAGAGCCTTCATGAAGCGTGCTGTCAACATACTGTTGATCGCAAAAAAAATAATCGCAGATATGATCGTTAAAAGAGTCGTTAGTATGACTTTTTTTAACATAGGTGTTTGGGCAATGTGTAAGGTGTAATGTTTCGATGCACCACCGATCACTAAAAATAGCAATACAATCGAAATAAAAATGGATTTGATCAAATGTTTCCACAAACTGCGATGCTTCAAAAAAAATAAGCAACCTTTTAATGGATAAAAAAAACCGGATATCATGGCAATGCTCCCAAAATACGGCGTAAAAAATACGCAACATTATTTGATTTTTGTACCTTAAACTCATCGAGTGAATAACATTGTATGGCATAAACGAATAGTTATGCAATATAAAAGAAGCTTTTCACCACAGTTTTGATGAATTTGTTTTACAGGAGCTTTTTATGAAAATGAGAGTATTAGGGCTGTCATTAATTAGCAAATTTGTTCCGTTCTCGTGTCATCCCTGCGAAAGCAGGGATCCAAGTTAATAAAAAGAAATATCAAAAATAAAAAGAAATATTTTTAGAAATAAGAATGCCTTATTTTTTACAGCTTTTCTAATTTTATTTGTGGATCCCGCATCAAGTGCGGGATGACACCTAGCGCATATATTATCTAGTATTTGTATATGTTATTAATTGATGACACGCTCTATAATTCGGCAATGGTCGAAGGCTAAATAAAAAATCCGATCCCATTTGGGATCGGCATCCACCTCTAACTTTTCATTAGGAGAAATTTTCACTGTTTTTGATGGTGACTATTCTTCGTATTTCGTCAATTTTTTTAGTAAATCCCACAGCTTTTGGAAGTCACCTTCCTCTTCCTTTGTTTTTTCCGAGACATGTTCGGGAATAATCGAACGGTCGAACCACAATTTTCCCGATTGCGGTGGTTTTGATAGGGTCGCAAGCCATAGAGCTGTGTCTGCCCCAGCGTCTGGTGTTCGCAATATTTTTGCGAAAATTTTATTAAAGCGCGGTAGCGATTTTTCTAAGCCGACGGTTCTCACCCAACCAGGGTGCATACAACTGCACGTGATATTCTTATCTCGGAAAAAATCTGCCCATAGCTTGTTTAGCATCACCTGCGCTCTTTTACTTTGCGCATAGGCCTTTACCCCACGATAGTCTTCGGGGCCGTGTTGTAGAGTATCCACGTCTATTTTTTGCGTGTACATTCCTCCCGAAGAAACTTGTATAATATGGGGATTGGGAGATTTTTCTAGCAAAGGGTATATGCGCATGGTGAGCAAAAATGGGCCGACGACGTTGGTGGCAAATGTGCGTTCGATGTCGTCGTCTGTCGTTTCTCTTTCCTGAACCATAACGCCTGCGTTGTGAATCAAGCAGTCTATATTTGGATACCAATTACTAAAACGATACGCCAGTCGCTCCACGTCGTTTATTTTTGATAAATCGGCTATTTCCAACATGACATTGCGATTACGGGCGGTCATTGTCAATTCTTTTTGCGTTTGTTTACCTTTTTCTAAATTGCGACAAACCAATATAACGCGTGCTTGGCGTCTTGCCAGATGTTGGGCCATTGCCTTGCCAATACCCGAATTCGCTCCCGTAACGACGTAAGTATTTTGCGATAAATCGCTGTCTAAATCGCACCAATACTTCTTTTGCAAACGATAGCCCGGCATCCCGTAAGAAAAGGCCACCGTTTTCTTGTAAACATTGTTTAGAACCCGATCAGTAAAGTTCATGATGTTCTCCCGAGGAAATGATGATTATATGTTACATATTTAGTTAAATGTAGCATATAATCATCCTTTTTGCAATTTTTTTGGAAAATAACATCTGCAAAAATAATACAGCCACCAACCGTGACCGTAGCCCTGACAGTCAATACCATTGACTTAAGAGGTAAGTGTAAAACAGTAAAACATTTACACACTTGTCATCCCGTCCCCAAAAACCAAAAGTTTTTGGAAAGAGACGGGATCCAGCAATACAAAGTCGACTTCTGTTCGTGGATCCCTGATCAAGTCAGGGATGACACGGGTAAGGTAAGCTTTTTTTTAAAAGCATTTACACTTAATTCGATGGAGTTGAGCCGTGACCGTAACATTATTCCTCTACTGCACGACGGTTGTCTTCTTTATCTTTTAGCAGCATATCGCAAACTAATTTCGTGACGAATTCCGATTTTTGATAATGGATGTGCTCCAAGTCATGATCTTTTCCTATGGAGGCAAGTGCTATGGTGAACATGTGTACTATTTGTGGCAATAAGAAAACAACACCAATAACGGATAGCAATATTTGCCAAATACTCAGAGTTGATATTTTCGTGTAAAAAAATAATGCGACACACGGGTATACGATGGGTGTTAATATCCACTCGTAGATACGACGATGTTTATTGAACTTGGCAATGAACGATTCTATATATTCCGAATATTCCGCGGAAGACAGATTCTTTTGTTGTAATTGCCAGCCGTGCTTGGTACGTACTAGGACGACGGGAATCGTTGTTTTTTGTTGCGCAAAAGAAGGTAAATCCTTTTCAAATTTGATGTCATTACCATCTTTTACCACAAACATTGCCTGGGAAATGCTCGTAAAATCTTGCTTGCGTGATACCGCGCCGAAGATGTCGACGACAAGGACAAGTTGTTGAACTTTATCAGCAACTTGTCCTAAATTGATTTGCATTTTTTCCGTGGCAATTTCTGTATCAACAGCACGACTTTCTTCGGCGAGAAACACACCTTTGCACTTTTTTACGTCATATGAAATCGTTGTGTAGACGCGGTGATCCTCTCGCAGTAAAATGCAGTATAAGTTTAGATCACAAATAATACGTGTTCTTTTCTTTTTGGCCCACGCTATTACAACAGTGATTTTGTCATTTTGTAAATTTTGATTATCCATTATACGATGCCTGTTTTGGGAAGTAAGAATTTCGTTTTTAGATGGATGCCCAACTTAGAATTCGCGGCCCTCAACATGCGAAATATGCTCGCGGATTTCATTAGGAACCTGCGTTTTACTGTTTTTGCCGTAATCATAATAGACAACAAGTCCCGTACCTTTTGCCGCTACTTTGTCGAGTTTATTGCTATAAACGATATACTCCATCGCAAAGCGATCTTTTTGCAACTCAGTAACGCGTGCACCGACGGAAACAGTGTCGGGATATGTTAAGGGAACGCGGTAACGGCAATATGTATCGGCGAGAATAGGACCCAATTTTGTTTGTTGCATATGCTGGGTAATATTCGTTTGTTCGAAATAGGCAATGCGCGCGTTTTCGAAATAGCGAAAATACATAATGTTGTTGACGTGTTGAAAGGCGTCCATATCTCCCCAGTCAATGGGGAAATCGATGACGACGGGAAATTGTTGCATATGCGTATCTTTAGCGGAATTCATTACACTCTCTCAATAATAGCGGCCATTCCTTGTCCCACCCCGACACACATGGTGCAGAGTGCGTATTTTTTTTGCGTTTGCTGTAATTCTAGCATTGCGGTTTGCACCAGTCGTGATCCGGACATGCCTAGTGGGTGTCCTATGGCAATGGCACCACCGTTGGGATTGACGCGTGGGTCGTCGTCCTGTAATCCTAACTCACGAAGGCAGGCGATGCTTTGTACAGCAAAGGCTTCGTTGAGTTCAATGACATCTATTTGTTCTAAAGACAATCCGCTCTTTTGCAATACTTTTTGCACGGCGGTGACAGGGCCTATGCCCATATAGCTTGGTTCTACTCCCACTGCTGCCGAAGCAATAAAACGCGCCTTGGGTGTTAATGAATACTTTTCTAACGCCTCTTCAGAAGCCAAAAGAATAGAACAAGAACCATCGTTAATACCCGAAGCATTGCCCGCGGTGACGGAACCATTGCCATCTTTGCGGAAAGCGGGACGCAGTTTGTTTAATTTTTCTAGCGTGGTGTGTGGCTTGATGAATTCATCGTGTTCAAATATAATAGGGTCGGCCTTGCGTTGTGGTATGGATACGGAAATAACCTCTTGTTTTAGTCGACCACTTTGCAGAGCTTTTGTCGCTTTCATTTGAGAATTGTAGGCAAATTTGTCTTGGTCTTCGCGAGAAATTGCGTATTTTTCTGCCAAGTTCTCTGCGGTTTTTCCCATGCCTTCTACACCATAAAGCGCCTCTAGTTTTGGGTTGGGAAAACGCCAACCAATACTCGTGTCATACATTTCGCTTTGACGCGAGAATGCCGTAGATGATTTGGCGAGAACAAAAGGAGCGCGGGTCATGTGCTCTGCTCCACCGGCAATCATGATATGTGCCTCTTTTAAGCGAATCGCTTGCGAAGCGTGGACAACAGAGCTGAGGCCTGATGCACATAGTCTGTTTACGGTCTCTCCTGGTACGGTAACGGGTAAACCCGCTAAGAGAAGCGCCATACGTGCGATGTTGCGGTTGTCTTCCCCTGCTTGGTTTGCACAACCAAAAATAACATCGTCGACGACATCTAAGGGAACAGATTTATTGCGCTGCATTAATTCTTTGATGGTTAAGGCGGCCAAATCATCTACGCGAATTGTGGAAAGTGAGCCACAATATTTACCAATGGGCGTACGGATCGCATCTACTATATAGGCTTGACTCATGGTTATCCTCTTTAATGTTGTTTTTTTGTTTTATATACCATGCCGCGAAACAAAGCGACAACTTGGTTGTTGTGGTTGCGTACTTCGACATCGTAAACTGCGAGGGTTTTGCTATTACTCTTTTGCACTGCGGTCGCGGTGAGTTCATCATCAACGAGAACCGCTGCTGGATAGGAAATGGAGTTCTCTATGCTGACAGCTATGTTACCATATGTGTTACTGGCAAATGCAAAAGCACTATCTGCAAATGCAAAAGTGACACCGCCATGACATATGCCAAAGCCATTGACCATGTCATTGCGCACACGCATCTTAATAACAGCACGTGCTAACTGTACTTCGATAACCTCAATGCCTAGCCACTGGCTAAAAGCATCTTTTTCCATCATTTGCTTCACGATGTCTTGTGGATTTTTGTTTGTCATTGTGTTTGCCGTGTATGATTTTCGTGAATTTTAGTATTTTACTGGCGTGTTGTCGATTTTTGGATACAATCTATATAGAGCGTGTCATTAGTTTGTTAAAAAACTATAAAATTTGCTGTTGGAATCGTGACGATTACGGTCAGGGTCACGTTGTAATGCCATTGACTTAAGAGGTAAGTGTAAAACCGAAAAAGGTTTACAATACTTGTCATCCCGTACCCAAAAAACTTTGTTTTTTGGAAAGATACGGGATCCAGCAATATAAAGTTGACTTCTGTTCGTGGATCCCTGATCAAGTCAGGGATGACACGGTAAGGTAAGCTTATCATTAAAAAGTATTTACGCTTAAGTCAATGGCATTGAGGGTCACGGTGGACGATTACGGTCAGGGTCACGGTGACGATTTTCAGTGATGACACACCCTAGTTTATTACAACACCATGCCAGGAATTTTAGCAAAACATACACAGAGAAACAATTTATAAATTGGTGTCTAATTCACTCCTCGGTTATATAGTTACTACGGGAGATAATCAAGATGGATATACATGGTATTTTATTTGTTGAGTTTAAAAAATATTTAAATGCAAAATTTGGTGGTGACACATGGGCAAATATGCGACGCAATATCAAACTAGATTGTGACACATTTAAATCTCCGCAAAGATACCCATATGAAGATTTACTAAAGATTGTTCAAGCAACATGCCAAATAACAGGGCTATCTCAAGAATTTATTTTTGAAGATTTTGGAGAGTATATTGGCCTTAAGTTTGTGGATATGTTTTGGTATGTGGTTAACGCAAAGTGGAAAACCCTAGACACCTTAGAGCACTCCCTCGAAATAGTTTCTATTATTGCTAAATCAGGCAAGTATAACTTTCACATGAAATGCGAGCGCACCTCCGCCAGTGAAGTAGTGGTCGTTTGTAAATTTCTTCCCGAAGTACATCTTATGTTAAAGGGAAGTATTAAAGGACTCTCACGTTACCACCAAGAGCAAATAAAAATAGCTTCGCGTTCCATGGACGGCGACGCATGGGAGTTTACGGTTACATTGGTTTCCGAAATGTCGCAGGAATTTATCGAAAAACAATCGCAAATTCTCGATCAACTTATCGAAAGTGTGGATAACTCTACGGAAGAAATCTCTGCGTCACAACTGGAATACGATAGTGACTTAGTGACTGCGTACGATCCGGCTTCGAAAGTGACCACCATTGTTACTCCAAAAACAAGTACATATTTTCCTGGCTATGAAATCGTGAAAGAAATTGGTGCGGGGGGAATGGGAATTGTGTATAAGGCGAAACAACATAGCCTTGACCGTTTTGTCGCCATTAAAATGATTGCCCCCTCGCTGAGTAGTGATGAAATTTTCGTGAAGCGTTTACAAACAGAGGCCAAAGTAATGGCTCAGTTGCAACATGCGAATATCGTTTCGGCGATTGATTTTGGTTTTCAAGAGGATTCGTATTATATTGTAATGGAGTACGTTGAAGGACGGTCGTTGCAACAGCACATCAAAGAAAACGGTCCACTCTCCGAAAAAAAAGTTTTAAAACTAGCGCTTGCTATTGCCAACGCTCTGGAGTGCTTGGATGAAAATCAATTGGTACATCGCGATATCAATCCGAGTAATATCTTGATCGACAAAAATAATATCCCCAAACTTACGGATCTTGGTTTGGTGAAAAGCTCTGAGTTTGAAGATGAATTGGGAACCTCGAGTGACATGTGGGTCGGAACCCCACAGTACATGTCTGCGGAGCAGATCCAATCGGAACAGGATCTTGATATTCGTTCAGATATATATTCTCTAGGAGCCACTTTGTACTATGCGATTACTGGTAAACATCGCTTTCGCGCCGCCTCGTCGGTTGCGGTTGTCTATTATCAAATGCTTTTAGAACCACCGCTTCTCGAAGAAGATATGAATGTGTTTCCCCCGCACTTGGGTGACATCTTGTACAAAATGTTAGAGCACAAGCCGGAGAATCGCTACCAAAATCCCGAAGAGCTCATTGTGGATCTCAAACTCGCTCTAAGTGGATCTTCACGAAGAGTTAAGAAGTTGCGCGAAACCAAAAAGTCGAAAAGAAATAACGTGAAACGCTTATCCAAAATTCACTGCGTACGGGGAAATGAATTTTTCCATCAGCGCGACATTGAAGCGGCCATCGACTGCTACAACAAAGCCTTGGAAATTGATCCCGAGTTAGCCGTGGCCTACCACAATAGAGGAAAAGCTCACCACCACTGCAATGAAATGATGGACGCCATTGTCGACTACAGTGAGGCCATCCACTGCAATCCTTGTCTGGCAAAAGCATATAAAAATAGAGCTGTGGCTTTTTTGCAGACGAAAAATTACCAAACGGCCATTTCCGATTTTCGCAAATATCTCGAATTAAAACCGAATGCATTGGATATACATAAAATTAAGAAATATATACGTCAATGCTCCAAAGCGTTAAGCCGGCATTCCAAACGCAATAGTGTGGAGTACGAAAGCCAACATTAATTACGATGTGTTTTATTTGTCAAGATATTCATTGGGAGGCTTGTTATTTTCGCGTAAAATAGGGGTGGTACCTCAGGCATGTGCCTGAGGTAAGTTTGCTTATAGATTGTCGCGCAATTCTTCTGCGGTAAAAGGACGGCATACAGAGTCGTGATTGTCGCAAGCGTGTTGCTCGCTCATAAGAGCTTCTTCGCCTTGTCCGTATATGTAACGATCAAAACGATCGAATAAACTCTTACCTGCTTTTTTCTCAATAAATGCTTTGAATTGCTCGGTGGTGATATTTTTATGATGATTGTTCGCGAAAAGTTCGCGTAATTGCTTTTTCATACCACCTTGTGCGCTTAAAATATAATCTAGTTCCGCAATAAAAGTCATACCTGAGCTGTAAGATGCATATGGTGTATGACGACGATACTCAGAGTGACCTGCAAGGTTTACGGGAGTACGGTTTGCAGGAGCTTTACGTGGATAGCCTTTGTCTCTCCAACTTGCAATAGCTTCGTCCATCCATCCAGAGTTACCACTTGATGGCATAACGCCACGTGCGAACCACGAGTGAGTAAGTTCGTGACCTAACGCCCACAATGAAGTGATTGTTGCTCCACAGTGTTCCATTCCTCCGCCGCTTGGTGTCATATACGCGATGAATTGTGGATGGCAAAAAGGACCGAAAGTACTTTCAAGTTCCGCCATGTATTTCTTCAAATCACGCATACCGTTGTTTGCCAAAGAAGAGCTTTTCGCATAAACAGTTAGCGGAATTGTTTTTTCCATGCCTTTGTAATCATACTCGACAATTGTCATTGCATTTGGATTGACAATGTGTAAGTAGAAAGAAGAAGCGGTAAAGTATTGTGGAAATGAAATAGAAAACTGGTTGCTACCTAGTTTTTGCATCGTTCCATTTGCCATAACGCGATGTTCATAACTCGCATTCAATATTTTTAACTGTAGTTGTGTTGGGTACTGATCGAATTCCAAGTTACCTGGAATGTATTGTTCGATAAAAGTACGCTTACTCAAGTCAGACATAAAAAAACCAAGCTTAACACCTTGAGAAGTGAACTCTAGGTTTTTGGTGAATGAGTTGGTGATTTGTAACTCATGCATACCTGCAGCAAGTTGCTTGCGTACAACGCGTACAGTTGTTGCGTTGCCAGGTGAATTGACTGATGGGCAGCTTTGTGCCGATAACTCTTGACCATCCACTTTCGCAGAACTTACTGAGGGAACAAGATCAAATATAGGATATCCATCTTGTGGTTGGAAAAAAGAAATGCTTGTTACCGCGGTAGCCTTACGAGCTTTTACATCTAGAACTAGATCAACTTTAACTTGTTGGAAATCGACAAATACTGCTTTTCCATCAAATTGGTTAAAGTTCTGTGGTGCTTTGTCTAGATCGTTTGCCACAAGACTGACACACAAAACAATACTTAAAAACAATAGTTTTTTCATAAAGAAAAATCCCTTCAATAAGATTTTCATAAACGCGGTAAGTCCGCGCTTTAAATTTTATTATGAAATCATTATATCAGGGATTTTTGATTGTGTCATCAATTATCTTGCGGCGACTTGTTGAGTAGTATGTCGATGACTTCTTCTGCCTTACGTCGTACCAGTGGATTGGAGTCTTTTGCCATCTCTTCGAGGATAATTTTGACACCAGTGACACTTTTCATTTGTGTAAGTGTGTGCATTGCTTGCTTTGCACCAATGCGATGGTAACGCTCGCGCATCGCTCTTTTTAAATAAGTGGTCACGTACTGCGGAGAAATGTTAATAAGACGCTGTAAAATTTTCAAGCTATTGTCTTGCGATACTTCCAAAAGCTCGGTGAGGTTAATAAGAGCAATTTGTTTTTCTCCGATAACATGCATTAAATTCCAGTAGATAATGCGTGTTTCTTCGGAGCGCAGGGTCATTTTTTGCAAAGTAGGCAACACAAGAGGTTGAAAACGAATAGTTGTGTGCTTTTCCAAAGCCTGTAGGAAAAGTAATGTAAAATTATCTTCTTTGCTACCAATATGCTTCGCGATTGTTTTTATGGCAATCTCTGCTTTTTTGGGAGCCATATTGTGCAGAGACGCGATGGCATTTCTTTTCTCGCGAGCGACATCACTTTGGAGCGCATCTTCAATAAGTGGAAGTACCATTTTTCCCAGTTGTGCAAAGACGATGATCACCGCTTCTTGTACTTGCTTACTGTCATCATTGATTAATTTGCGAACGACGGGAAATAATGTTTTCGCACGTAGTCCCATTTTTCCTACGGCTTTTACTGCCGCAGATCTTATCTTGGGGCTAGGGTCTTGCAACGAGATACGAATATCTTCGACATTGTACATCGACGTCATTTCCAATAAAACGCGTTGCGCCTCACTACTAATTTCTTCGTCGTTGGCCTGTGCTAGGTCTAACAAGTTGGACATGGCTTCTACTGGCCAAACCTTTAATTTAGGTAGCATAGCTGTCGCATTAATTGCCGCTTGTTTATTTTTGCCCTTCATCCACATAAACAAAAATTTTGTTATCTGGTTTTGTGGAAGGTTTCTTTTTTGTTGTAGTTCTAACACAATTTGTGGAAATTTGTGTGTGGCGTAGGAATAACTTTGTGCTATCTGGTAGCAGTCTTCTACTGTAGATATACTAGCCCATTGCGGAAATAGATGTTCTGATATTTGTGGTTTATTTTCTACCGCTGTTGCTAGTTGAGAAAATATTTTGTCGATTTGTGGTTTATTTTTGTACAAAATAATCAAGTCGATGCATGAACGAACAATTTCTGCATCGCGATGTTGTAGAAGCTTTGCATATGTCGTGAATAAGCGTGGGTGTTGTAAACGAAAATGGTGAGCGACTTTGCATGTTGCCTTTTGCGAAATATTCTTATTCAGGCCGCGAAATATGCTTTTTATATCCGCTGTCTTCCACAAATATGGTTTTTGTATAGATGTAATGGCTTTGGCGAACGAGTTGCGTACGATTTCACGGGAGTTTTGTAAAAACTGCAAACATACGGGCATGGCAATTTTCGGTTTTTTGCGCAGAGCGAACTGTATGCAACTAATAGCCCTTTGGCGTTTACTTTGATTCTTTTGCTGAATTACTTTACTGCAAAAAGTGATGAGTGGTAAAGCGATTTGTGAAAAGTTTTGCTCGCGAACCATTTCCTCTATCATGAGTTGTGCGGCATCGAGAACATGAGAGTTTTGCTGTTGAAAAGCGGCACGCAACAGTAGTAAGTTTTTGTCGATACTTACAATTTGCGATAAAATGCTGCCAATGACACGGCGTTGATCTTTGGAACTACCTATTTTCCAACGTTGTAAGACGGTGTTGATCGCAGGGGTTTTGTCTTGCTGCCACAATTCATAAGTGTTGACAAGCCAAATGGCCATCTGTAATTTTTCGTCGAGGTTGTTGGAACTAAGAGCAAGTTTGGTTTTTTCCTCAAGTGATGAAGATAATTTTGCATCGTTGAGAATTTGTGAATCTTTATAAATAATGAGGCGTAACGCTGCCCATTTGCGATTTTGCCCGTCCTTGTCGTGCAATAAAGTTTTGCTTAAAAAAGGAACTAAATCTTGTTTGTGTTTGACAAAAAGAGAATTGTAATACTTTTCAATTTCACTTAACGCTGCAAGACGCAAGTCACCATCTTGATGTTCAAGTGCAGTTGTGGTAAGCGCTTGTTCGTTATGTGGAGCACCTATTTGCCGTAAGGCCATAAAGGCCGCAAAGCGTACCATACTTTCGTTATCCTTTAGTAGATTTTGCAACTCCTGAGTGACATTTTTCGCAGCAGTACCCAATTGCGCGAGCGCGTATGCGGCATCACGACGTACATATGTGTTATCGTTTTGTAGAGATTTTGCTAAGGGCTCAATTCCTTCTTTACCCCACTGCGCGAAAACTTTAATACACAGAAGACGTATGTCTTCTCGTGGATTTTGCAACTCCTTTTCGACATGTTCTTTCGCGACCACACTCACTTTTTGTATCGCGACCATGCCTTCTAGTGCGATCTTTTTTAGCTCATTGTCGCTTTCTTGGATGGCTTGTGTCAAAAAGGGAATAAAATTTTTCGGGGATACAATTTGCTGTACAGTTAGTGCGCGTATGGCGCGCTTTTTATTTGCTTGGTAAGGACTTTGCATAATAAGCTTGAGGCCTTCAATTGCTTTTTTCTCAGGTGAGATAATATTTTGCAGTTCGCGATATATCAAAGTATTTAGTTGCGAGAAATATTGTCTGTCAAAGAATAGATCTGCTTGGTAGCTCTTTCCTTCTAGAAGTATTTGCAGATTTTCAAACTCTATTTTACTCTGGTGATACTCTAGAAGTTGTGTCTGCCCGAGTGATATTACGCGACGTAAGTAGTTTACTGCTTTGCCAAAAGATTTTTGGCGAATATTTTGTAGAGCTAAGTAAAAGTAGGCGATGGTTTGTTGCTGTTTACTCAAAGAAATATCCCATGAAAAAGTAGCATCTTCCAAAGATTGCGATGGTAAGTTTTGCGCCAGATATTTTGTTACATATCCTTTTAAATGCTTGCGTACGGGATAGCGGTCGATGTGGTCAAGAAGTTCAAGGGCGGACTGTTTTTTGCCCAATAGAATGTAGGTGGCGAGTAAATATCCTTCGTAGGAACTGTTGCGTGCGCTTTGTGGTAGCGAAAGTAGCAAGTCATCCATTTGTTTATATTTTTTTTGCAAACGATACAAATTGGCGAGACCCAGTACGGCTTCCAAATTTTGTGGTTGGGCACTTAAGACTTCACCAAAGTATTTCTCTGAAGTGGCATAGTGGTCACTTCCTTGTCTCATTGCCGCTTGGGCGAGATAAAGTGAAAACTTTTGTCGTAGCTGCGGATTATCTATTTTTCTATTTTTGAAAATGTACTTTAGTTGGTAAAGCACTTCATACCATTTATTGCCATTGCCATCAATAATCGATTGTAACAGTTCTGCATACAAAGCCGAAGGATTCTCTTGGTCAAACCCGAGCGCGACATAAGCATTTTCCAAAAGCTCACGCGAATTTTGTTCAAATAAGTTGTGGGAGGTTTGTACAAGCATAACATTGAAAATTAAACGACGGTTTTCCAATGTTTGCCGGCGTCTAAGTTCGGCAATGGCTAAGTCAATGCGATTTTGCAATAAAAACGCTAGGCCTCTTAGCCTGTATGCTTTAGGTTGTAACTCTGTTACTTGCTGTTGATATAGTTCTTCGTATTGTGGAGAGCGCCGTAAGTGTTCAATTTGCTCAAAGTATTTTTCGATATTATTGAGTGCTTCATCTGTATCTAACAAATTTAGATTGGCATCGGTCATTTGCAAATAAGTCTGCACAGATTTCCACCGCGCCGGGTGATAGGTCTCATCTTTAGAGAGAGCTTTTAAGTAAAAATTTTGTCGTGCGATGGGGTCATGTTTAAACTGTTCGCGCTCTGCGGCGGCCATGAGTAGAGATATTTCGTGTGAAATAACATTGCGAATAAAAGAGTTAATACCCAGCGAAAAAGAAGATGCCCAAGCACAAACAAATGCAATGGCGAGTATTCTTTGTAAAAAGTGTATAGAGTATGGTTGTTTCTCTTCTTTTTGTGGGGTCGGTAGTTTTTCAATTTGCACAGTACATTCTTCCGCAGCTTTGCGATCGATCTCGTCGTGCGCTACCTGCTGAACACTTGTGGCATAAGGCTTTACTTGGTGTACAATATCAAGTACTTTTTCGAGGTTCTCCTTGACGTCGTGAATATTCTTAGGACTCCCCGTACGTACTAGGTTTTCTAAGTCGGTTAGGGTTTCACCTTCGGTGATGTTTTCTACTTTTTCTCCGGTAAATTTATAATGACGCGCACGCTGAAAACTATCTACGGCCATTTGAATTAACATGGCGATTAATGCGACATCAATGACCAGTCGTGTCGCAAAAATAGCACTGTGTGTCAAGAAGGTGGTGGCGCTCATGGTGGTAATACCTAGGTCATAAACTTCAAAGAGATCCATGAAGAGTTGTGTGCGAATTAAATTTTCAATTCCCATCCACAAAAAGCTCGATTGGTCTGGTATCAATGACATATCTTTGGCAGACAAAAACCACGACCAACGAAAAATTTCCACCATACTGACATAGTAAAGCGGTATGACGAGAAAAATGGTTCCTTTTTGGTATGTGCGATTTTCTTCGTTGCCAAGAAAAATGAGTGCCAGGATATACACCATGATAAATACGGCAATGATGAGGCCCAGCAAGTGGTCACGCCCTAGTAGAAATACCATGAAGGGGATGGCGCCAAAAAACAGTGATAAATACAAAATAAATTTAGCGAATAACATGATCGGATGAGTTTGCGAACGTTTTTTGTACAAAAATTGGAATGTCAGTGTTTTGAACATGGGTAGCAAAATTTGCTGGAAGAGAAATAAGTCGAAGAAGTAAATAATTGCTTGAATATTCGACGCACGTTGTGCAATAATATATCCTTGTTCGCAGTAAGGGCAATCTTTTGTAATCCAAGAGCGTAGATGCGCTAAGATATTATAAAAATAGTGTGCCGGAATTGCAACAATAGCGCTCAAAATAGCTGTTAACAACAATTGTTTCCATCTCGGGTCTGTTAAAGGGATTTCTTTGTCTACTAGTTTATCAGCGACTACAGAAGCCGCAGTTGTAAAAAAAAAATAGCCTGCAATTACAAAGAAAATCATAAGCGAAACGTTAATCCACCTGTTTTTGAGTGGATAGCGCGCTATTTTTCCTTGTTGGCAACGCTGACATGTTTGATAAATATTTTCCATAGTATATTCCTGCATATTCTTTGATGTAACGGGGGCATAATGTCCACTTTAACTCTATTTTATCAAGACGTACAAAAAATTTCTGGGTACACAGTCGTCGAAGAAATTCATGCAAAGTCGACAACCAGAATCTACAAAGTACGGGCGAATAGCGAGTACTTTGCGCTAAAAATAGTCGACCAGAGTTCTAAACCTCAACGAATACAACGCTTCAAAAGAGAGCTTCAGTTTCTTCAATTATTTGCTAGTGTATCCGGTGTACCGTGTGTATACAAGTATGGCAACATCCATAACAATCCGTATTATGTAATGGAGTATGTTGAGGGATCATCATTAACTGCTTGTGCAAAAAAATGTTTGGCAGAGCGCGAAGCTTTGCAGATTATAAAAAATCTATGTGTTGTTGTAAAACAAATACACGAAAAACAAGTTTTGCATTGCAACCTTTCTCCTGCGAACATTCTACTTTCTCAAAATCAGGTTTTTGTCATTGGCTTCGGATCTTGTGTACGTTGCGTTGAGTTAACACAAAGTACCGATATTGTTGGTCGCTTGCACTATCTTTCTCCTGAACAAGTAAATGGCAATATTGAAAAACTTGGTCCATGGAGTGATACGTACTCTCTGGGGGCTATACTGTATTTTCTGTTAACGGCCAATGCCCCATTTGATGCTCCTTCAGAAGTGGAAGTAATTCACAATCTCGCCACATGTAACTTACGTTCTGTAAAAGATTATGGCATACAAATCTCGCAAAAGTGTCAATCAATTGTAGAAAGAGCACTATCACAAGATATTTCTGATCGTTATCAAAGTATGAACGAGTTGTTGATTGATGTAATGTGCTGTATGGATATACAAGGCTCTTCCAATGCGACGATTGTGCAACAGAATATCGATCCGTCTGCTATTTTTAGAGAAGAACCGCAAAATTCTTCTTCCCAAGCAACAAAACCTTTTGCCATAAACGATTTACCTCCTTTGCCTGACGATTTATCGTTGGTGGATCGCTTTGCGATGAATGATTTACCTCCCATAGCGAATGACTTACCATTGGTGGATCAATTTGTAGAACGAGATCCTTTACCAGTAGTGAGCGAATCACTACCTAATTTTTCACCAACAATAGATGTTGCTGACGAAAATAAAGCACTTCTACCAGTAACAGAAAACAAGTTTGTCGAAAAATCCGTTGCAAAAGAAGCGCCTAAAAGACCGCGAACGAAAACGAGGCGTTACAGTAAAATGCCAGCAGAAAAACCACGTCATCGTAAAAACAGTGCTCCATCTAAAAGTCATATGCCTTTGTTGTTGTCATTTTCTATCGGTATTGCCATTTCATTGGTGTTTGTGTATCCCTTTTTGGGAAAACGTACAACATCGCAAACAAACAATGATATCAAAAAACCGGGAATAGAAAAAACAGTGGCAATAGAGGAGAAAGAAAAGCCTCAAAAAGATAAAACACCACAAATATCCGCGCCGACACAAAAGAGTGAATACCAAAAACTAAGTAAGGTTTCTTCTTTGTATAATGCACGGTGGCGCTTGCAAAATGGTATATGGGTTGGTACCGCGCAAAAATCTTTTGGGTTGATGACCATTTCCGATTTCCCCAACTGGAAAAACTACGAATTTAAAGCAGATGTTTTGATTAAAGAGGGGCGGTTAGGTATTTTTGTGCGAAATTTTACACAAACAGCGCAATTTCCCAATTTTTTAGGGCAAATGGGGATATTTCCCCATAAAAACCGTTGGTTTAGTGTAACGGCCACTGTGCGAGGAAATCAGTTATTGATCCAAGTGGATAATACGGATCGACGTCTTACTCGTTTTAGTATACCATCGGCAAATCCTGGAGTGGTTGGTTTTGGCTTGGCTATCGAAAGAGCCAATAAAAATGCTTTGGCATATGTCAAAAATATTCGAATGAAAAAATTACCCTAGGGCGTGTCGCGCCCTAACTGTCGTTTTGAGAAAGGAAGAATATTGGCGTCTTGCGCGCCTTGTTTTTACATACGATGAAATATATCCTTTTTGTTATGTTAATTTTTGTACTGTGTGGATGTGGCGGTGGGGAGAGTGTTAGTACTACTGGGACCAATAATGTTGTTGATTTGAGTTACCAAAGCTCGCTGAATCAAAGCTCGGTAAAGAAAAAAACACGAAAATCTTCGCGTTCGAAGAGTAAAAAATCCCGAAAGCCCAAGAAAAAAGCGAAAAGTGTTGTCGGTAGTTGGGAGACTAGGGACGGAAATTTTCACATTCAATTTAGCAGTGGTGGAAAGGGCGTCGCCACACGCGATCGAAGATACAACGGTCATCTTTACACGTACTATCGCGATTTCTCGTGGAAGCAAAAAAGTTCGAAGATTTTGTTGAAATATACCTCGGAAACGACTATTCGCGATGGAGTGAACATTGTGCGTGAGAAAAGCTTATCTGAAAAGGCAACTTTTCGTATATCCGGTAATCAGTTACTTAGAAAGGGCAGTTCACTATATCGTAAATAGCCCAAACGCATAGGTAGTCCTTATACAATTTACCAATAAAAGCTTGGCGAAAAACACATGGAAACAAGACATGTTTTTTTGCCAATAAGTTTTTTAAAATTTTGCTTGACAAAAAATAGAGATTTACGGTATTATTCTAGCTCAAAATACAGGGGAATTAGCTCAGTTGGGAGAGCGCGACAATGGCATTGTTGAGGTCAGGGGTTCAAATCCCCTATTCTCCATCTTTCAAATCTTCTATTCCACTCAATTTTAACAACACCACCTATTCTCTATACATCCCTATTCGCCCATATTGCAAAAGCTATTTTTTTTAGGAAACGAAAAATGAAAAATATTGCATTTGTTGTTACTATCATGATTTTTTTTCTACTATCATGCGTTGAAAACACCGTGACGCGTCCGATCAATGATTCGGGAAATCGAACTCCTGTATACATGGGAGACAACAACCCACCTGCTGATGATCCTGTGCAGGATGATTCGAATTCTTGGCAAGAGGAAGAGCTGAGAAGAAAGGTAAGAGAGTACCCTGTTATCCTTGCTGTAGACCCTGTAAAAGAAGTTCTTGTACAACCAGAAATGATTTTTGCAGAAATTACACAATCGCTGAGTGGTACTTTTACGATTAAAGATGCGCATCAACTCGATCAGGATATCAAAAATGAAGTGATGTCAACCACCGGCAGTGGTATGCTGACTTATCAAGACATTCTTTTCCGCAAATTTAGCGCTGCGGATATATGTGTTTACCTGTGGTGTGAAGTCAACCCATATGATGGTAACGTTCAAGGAGTACCCAAAAGATTTTACGAAGCGCGTTTAGGGTGTCGTGTTGTGGACATGTTTACAAAACAAAGCTTGGCAAATATTGTGAAAAGTTCTGGAAGAAAATATTACCCAAGTGGTAGTGTTGACGACAAACAAAGACGAGCAGTGGAGACAGTTTTGCCAGAGTTGTCTTCGGAGCTGCAAGCAACTCTGGACGGTCGTTTACAAGATATCATCAAAAATAGTTTCCGTATACGCGGTGTGATTGAAATACCTGAAAAATTGCAGACCTTCAAAACAGTACTTAAAGACCTAGAACACGAAAATTATTTTCGAATCAAAAGAGTCATCAATGAATCGGCGCACTTTGAATACGAGATTTCAAATCCTTCACGTAGTGTAAGCGGAGTAGCTGAACTACTAACAGATTCCGCAGAGTCCGAAGGACTGTTTATCAAAGTACGCGCAACCGAGCGTGCAAATACTAAATTGATACAGGTCAGTTTACAAGAAGAAGCTGACGACTCTGATTTTTAAAGTCACCCGTTTTTCTCATAGACTATGGGAATCAAAATGGAAATGTAGGGGCGGACCTAGTGTCCGCCCGTCGCTCAAATAATCCCATCTAAACCACACCTATAAAGCGGTCAACGCTTCCTCTATCTTTGTCTTTAGCTCTGCATAATCCGCATAGCGATCTTCTTTTTCAACCGCCATGGCCTTTCCCGCTATCTCAACGATCGGATCAGGAATGTCGGGGTTTAGTTCGCGTATGGGTTGCAATTTTCCACTCTTGATCGCATGCATTATATCTACGACATCGGTGATTTTATAATACGGTTTGTGTTTGGTCGCCATAAAGTATAAGGTAGCACCTAGTGCGTAGATATCTACTCGGTGGTCCATGTCTCTCTGTATAAAATGCTCCACAGGCATAAAATGTGGTGTGCCAGCAATGACTCCGTCTAGAGTGAGTGCATGGTAATGATTTCCCAAACTTTTTGCCAAACCAAAATCGACGAGCATGGGCATATTTCCCTGATCGCGATGCATGATGACATTTTGTGGTTTAATGTCACGGTGTATGATTTTAAAATTTTCGTATCCATATTCTAAAGCAGAGGCTAAGCGATGGATAATAAGTAGTTGCATCGAATAGTCGCTATAAAGCTCGTCTACGGCCTCATCAAGCGTTTTACCTGGTATATAATCCATAGATAGGTAAGGGTTGCCATTAATGTTTCCGGTGTCTTTGACCTTGACAATGTTGTGATGATTTAACTCCAGTAAAATTTGTGCTTCGCGTATAAAGTAGTTGACAAAACTACGCGACATTTCTGATTTTCTTTTCTTTTGTGTGTATTTCTTAAATTTGAGAAGTTTTAAAGCCACTCTTTCATTGCGGTCTGGATCGTATGCTAGATAAACCTTGGCAAAAGTTCCCTCTGATATTTTTTTGATGATTTGGTACTTCCCAAGGAGCATTGCAGAAGTTCCCTGTTTGAGAAGCAACGGAGAGTTATTTACTTTGCGCGTATGTGCTTTTTCTTCCGCACCAGGGAAACTGAACATAACTTTACCACACTGTGTACAGCATAACTTTACCACCGAATTCTCTGTTACGTTCACTTCCACTTCATTATCACAGCAGTTGGCCTTGTAAGTTTTCAAAGTGCCCTCCGTTCGTCGTGTTTTATGTGCTATTTTGTAATCGATCTAGGGTAGACGCCCTAATATATCTTATAATATATTATCTTAGAAGTATGTAAAAACAAAAAAGTTGCATAAATTTTTGTGCAGTATGCGCCTATTTTGTCGAAGTGCCTCTTATAATGCATGTAAAACAAATTTTATGTATATTTTAAGGAGAGGCTTATGTTGCGAGTTATGACTCTATTTTTTTGTGTACTTACATGGATTTTTAGCGACGAACAAATAAAGCTAAACCCCAGTGAATTTTTGGATACCGTAGTTAAACTACCACACTTTTTAGAGAAAGAGCGTGCGGAAAGTCAAAAAACTTTTGCGGAGTTACGTCGTAACACAAATGTACGCCGTAATACAAACGTACGCCCTCAAAGACGTTTTCGATCACAACGCTTGGTTCGTAAGTCAATAGCGAATCGCAATGTAGAGAATCGTTCATCTGCCAGCGAGGTATTTGTTATTGGTACTCACTTAGGAAAAGAAATCACGAAATCTTTGCACAAGAGTTTAGGCGATGCATTTTCAGGTCGTCAGATAAATCAATTGCAACAGAAAATTTCTCGTGCAGTAAAAACAACGACGCGTAGTTTTGATAACAGTGCCTTTTTTATTGATGTCAAAAGCGGAGAATTAAAAGCTTTTGTTCGTGCGGACGATTTTGCTGGACGTGCAGGGAAAAGTTTTCAAAGATCTGATTTATTGGGGAAAACTGTGGCGGTGGGCAATGAAAACTTTACGGTGGTAAAAGCAAAGAATTTTTCTCCTATCATCATTGATATGGATGGGAATAATAAACCAGATGTGGCACATGGTGAATGGCGCCCACATGCTCCGAAATTTTTTGCGCAACGTACGGTGTTATTTGATATTTCTGGTGACGGAAATTTAGAACTTATGGAGTGGTTGGGAGAAAAAGATGCTTTGTTAGTTTGGCCAGAAATTGACGGCCAGGTTGTAAATGGGCATAACTTGTTTGGAACAGCAGGAGGTTTTAAAGACGGGTATGCAAAAATGTCGATACTTTTGGATGAAGACAAGAATGGCTGGTTAGATAAAAAAGAGCTACAAGGCTTGTGCTTGTGGCAAGATCGCAACGGAGATGCTTGTGCACAACCAAGTGAGATTTTGGATGTGTTGGAGTATGGACTAGAAAAAATTAAAGTGACCCATAAAAACTTTGTTTCGCATTGTTATGTGAAGGGAAAAAAAGTAAGAACATGGGACTGGTGGCCTGCCGGGTTCGAGTTAAAAAGAAAGTAGAGATGAAGTATAATGCATGTTTTGCAGCAGTGAGTGTCATGATTTTCATATGGTGTAGTAGTGGTATTGCCTTAAAAAATTCGCGTAGAAATAGTATATTTTTACGCGATGTAGACGAGAAAGCCGTTGTATATACATTTCGTTACGAAGACCGGGAGGTACGTAATGCCATTGTTGAAAACATTTGTAAAGAATTATTTACTGCACAGCCTAGTCAACAACTGTTTAATAAATTACTAAAGCAAATATATACCTCTTCTGCAAATGTATCCCCTGACGTTCTTAATCTGCAAGGACGTCTTTTTTTGTACAAAGTCATGTTAGATTGTCAGGAAAAAGTTTACAGCCGTGCGTGGATTGAACTTTGGAAAACTTGTGCCATGGAATCGTGGAGAGCCGCAGCAAAAGGTTATGGAAAAAGTTCAGCGCATTTTTGTTTGTATATCCAAGATTGGATGCCCGAAAAACACTTGTTTGTGGAAGAAAGCAAAAGGGGTTTTATTTGTGGAGATAATAAAAAAAGTATGTTGTATCTTTTGCGGAATGCCTTTGTAAAAAGCCCTTAGAAATAATAATATGGTTTTTTGTTTTTGAACTTGTAATCTAATGTAAATTACCTGACAATAGGCACTACTATTTCTTTACCGCTGTTATTTCTTCACAACTTTGTGTTCTATCTGGTTTTAAAGAGTCACGAAAGGAAAATCATGCTGACAGGTAAAATTCTCGTAGTTGAGGATGAGAAAGACATTCTGGAATTGATTACCTATAACTTGACAAAAAACGGATTTGAAGTAAATGGTGTGACTTCGGGGGAACAGGCTCTTAAAATAGCCCGAAGCAATTGGCCTGACTTGGTAGTTCTCGATTTAATGCTACCTGGGGTGGAAGGTTTAGATGTTTGTCGCCTGATGAAGGGGGATGCAAAAACGAAAAACATTCCTATTGTGATTGTAACCGCTAAAGCAGAAGAGGCCGATATCGTAACGGGGCTGGAGCTGGGGGCAGATGATTATATAACGAAACCCTTTAGCCCACGGGTTTTAGTGGCAAGAGTCAAGGCCGTTTTACGCCGCAACGAAGCACAAGACGAAGAGTCAGGTGACAAGGCCAT
Organism: Candidatus Uabimicrobium amorphum; assembly: GCF_009002475.1. GTDB lineage: Bacteria > Planctomycetota > Uabimicrobiia > Uabimicrobiales > Uabimicrobiaceae > Uabimicrobium > Uabimicrobium amorphum. Next base: position 2,938,817 of record NZ_AP019860.1, on the reverse strand, counting down.
TGCCGTGCATGGTATTACGATTCATCCTGGTCGATACGAAGTGTTGGTGAACAATTCCCCTGTAGAGCTGACCTTGACAGAGTTTCGAATTTTGCATTTTCTTGCGTGTCATCCTGGTTGGGTATATACGCGAAATCAAATACTTGATGCGGCAAAAGGAGAAGATTATATTGTAACAGATCGTTCCGTTGATGTACAAATTGCCAGTTTACGTAAGAAGCTAGGATCAGCAAGCAAATATATTGAAACTGTGCGTGGTATAGGGTATCGTTTAAAGGAATGTTAACGGTTAACAAAACAATACCAATTTTGATAAAGCATCCCTTCGATGGGTGCAATGTTGTCTCTTTATAGATTTTTATAGTTTTATTCAACGGAGTTGTAGTGAGAAAGTTAATTTGGCAACTATACCCCTCATATCTACTTATTATTTGCTTGTCAATTGTAGCGGTGATGCTATATATCTCATTCTCATTTAAAAGTTTTTACCTCAATAAATATGAAGAAGAGCTTAAAATCAAAGCTTTGCTGGTAAAGCCTCTGATCACTGCAAATTTTGACAATCGCGAAGCTATGGCAAAAATTTGTCGTAGGTGGCGAGAAGATGTCCCTCTTCGTATTACCGTAATTTCCCACGATGGTAATGTCATCGTTGATACAGATCATGACGTTTCCTTTATGGAGAATCATGAAAGTCGCACTGAAATCACCACAGCAAAAAAAAATAAACGTTATGGATCTGCCATACGCTATAGCACAACCCTCCAACAAAACATGATGTATGTTGTTGTCCCCATTATGAGAAATACGCAAATTATCGCTTTTATTCGCGTAGCTATTCCCACAACGGATATTGATAATGTGATTAGTACTCTAATTGCCAAAATCATTATAGTTCTCATCTTATGCGCAATTTGTGCCATCATCATTAGTTTGATTGTTGCAAATAAGATCAGCGGACCGATAGAGGAGTTAGAGCAAGGTGCCGAAAAATTAGCTCAAGGCGATTTGTCAACGCGATTATCCGTTTCTAAATTTAAAGAAATAAGTTCTCTTGCCGAAACAATGAATAAAATGGCGGCACAACTAGAACACAAAATTCAGCAAGTGGTGCAACAACGCAATGAACACGAAGCTGTTCTTGCCAGTATGGTTGAGGGGGTTTTTGCTGTTGATCAACACGCACGAATTCTGAATATGAACCAAACAGCTCAAACGTTTTTACAAGTGGAGTCGACAGATATAAAAGGAAAAAGTGTCGAAGAAGTGATTCGCAACGAAGAATTGAAGCAACTTGTAAAAAAAGCGATTCTCAGTAGTGACACCATAGAAGAAGATATTTTGCTGGGGGATAAAGAAAAAATTGTGCAAACACGCGGTATTATTTTACATGACCAGGGAAACAACGTGATTGGAACTTTAGTGGTGATGAATGATGTTACGCGTTTGCGAAAATTAGAAAAAATGCGTCGTGAATTTGTCGCCAATGTTTCCCACGAACTACGCACACCTATTACATCTATCAAGGGTTTTGTCGAGACGTTAATGGATAGTGATTTAGACGATAAGCCTCAAGTCCAACGTTTTCTGAAAATTATTGCGCGTCAAGCAGATCGTTTGCATTTTATCATCGAAGACATCCTCACTCTTTCACGTATTGAACAAGGGGTGGAGATCGAAGAAATTTCGTTATTTCCATCATCTATTCGCGAGGTACTGGAAAATGCAATTCAAATGTGTGAAGTACGTGCCAAAGAAAAACACATAGATATTTTTCTAAAATGTCCGCAAGAAAAAATGGAAGGGAATATCAATCCTGAACTTTTGGAACAAGCCATCATTAATTTAATTGACAATGCTGTAAAATATAGCCCTGCAGATCGGAAGATTGATGTCGAGGTTAGCAAGAGGGAGAGTAGTTTAAAAATTGATGTGAAAGACGAAGGGCGCGGGATACCTCCTGAACACATCCCCAGACTCTTCGAGCGTTTTTACCGCGTAGACAAAGCCCGTAGTCGTGAGCTGGGGGGAACGGGTTTGGGACTAGCAATCGTAAAGCACATTATCATTGCTCATAAAGGTGAAATAAAGGTACAAAGTGAAATAGACAAAGGAAGTATATTTTCGATCATACTACCTAAATAATAAACAACGCAAATCGTGCACATAATATACCAAGCGTTATACCCGCAAAAATGTCGCTGGGATAATGGACGCACAGATAGACACGAGAAAAACCAATAAGGCTCGCCCATATGAGTCCTGGGATGAGCCAAAACGGATAAAAATGAGAAAGTATTACCCACATCAAAAAAGCCGATGCTGTGTGTCCAGATGGAAAACTAAAACGATCTGGAGGCGGAAGTAAAAATTGAATTCCCTGCATCTTCTCAAATGGACGTTTACGTTTTATCAGAAGTTTTGCTATTTTGTATGTGGGTAGTTCTAGAGAAAAAGCAATCAAACCCGCCATAACAATTTCTCTCCCTACTTGTGGATCAAGTATCCACAGTAATAAACCTATAAATAGATATAATGGTCCATCACCACTTTTGCTGATATTGCAAAAAAACGAATCAAAAAAGTCTTTTCCACGCCAAGTATACACTTCACTAATTACAATTCTATCTACTTTGTTGACATTGAAAAGAAGAGTTTTCATTAAACTTCTCCTGAGTATTTTATTAAAGTTTGCTTTGCATTAAAATGTTTGTACTTTTACTATACTCTTTGTATATGTAGTATTATTTAAGTTTATATTAAAATTATGTGAAAATGGCGACGTTTAATCCTAGCCGTGACCGTGACCCTGACCGAAAAAGGTTTACAACACCTGTCATCCCGCACCCAAAAATCTATGATTTTTAGATAGATGCGGGACCCAGCAATATAAAGTAAACTTCAAAGCGTCTGGATCCCTGATCAAGTCAGGGATGACACTCCCATGGTAGTTTTGTAGTTCCAGAGAACACCCGGATAGATTTATAGTTTCATACAACACTGTAAGGTAAGTTGATTATTAAAAGTTTCGGTTTCGGTGACGATTACGGCTAGGGCTACGGTGACGATTACGATTACGGTCACGGTGACGGTCAAGGTCACGGTGACGGTCAAGGTCACGGTGACGGTCAAGGTCACGATAATTTTTATTGATGAGACCCTTTATAATTTTTATTAGAAAGAGCCAACTGTGATGATACAGCGAAAAAATATTTTCTTGATTGACGGATTAGGGGCGCTTTTAAGTGCTGCGTTACTAGGGATTGTGCTACCTCTTTTTCATGTGGGGATTCCAACAACTACATTGTATCTTTTAGCGCTAATCGCTTTTGTATTTTCCCTATATTCCTTGCGTTGTCATTTTGTTAAGTCCCAACGTAATCTTTGGCTAAAACTTATTATGACAGCGAATCTTCTTTATTGTGCTTTAACACTTTTTCTGGTGGTATATCATTGGTCTACGATGACATACATTGGCGCGATATATTTTTTGGGAGAAATTAGCATTATTGTTATTCTAGTATGGATAGAAAGTCGCGTATTGTAAGTTTCTTTTATTATGGTGGGAGTTTTTTATGTCGATACAAGATACGGTACCACAAGAGCAACAACTTCTTCATTTGCAAATACCACAACAAATTTACCCGGTCATCACTGCTTCATTTCGCTGGAGTATTACGTGTTACTTTCTCATCGCAATTGGTATTTTATGTTCCGGGTTTTGGTTGATGATTACCTTAATTGTGTCACCTCAAATGATACCCGGTGTTACGGAAGATACAGCAGTCGGAGTCATTATCCTTGGTATTGCTGCTTGTATAGGTGTGCAATTTATTCGCGAGAAGACCAAGCAAGATGTTCAGGAAGTTCTCTTTTGTGAAGATGGCATTAGGTATCGTAAAAAAGACGCCAATAAACTACTTTGTACATACGACCAAATTAGCTCTTATAGTTTTGATAGTATATTTCATAAAAGCGAAAGCTATGATGTTTTGTTGTTGGAATTGAACAACAAAGTAGGCCACGATAAATTCAAGTTTATACCTCTTGAGCGTGCACAAGTGGTGAAAGTGGATCATATTTTGTGTTCCAAAAAAGTTCCACAAGAGGATTGGGTTGCGGCGGAGGTTACCGCCCTAAAAAATATTTCGCAAAAAAAGAGGACGCAGTCAAATGGCCAGGTATTGTATGCATGGGAACAACCGCCGTTATTTGCGACGCATAAACTTTTGCTAGGAGGTAAAATTGTATTGGGCGGAATCGGAGTTACTTTTCTCGTTAGTTTTGTTGTTACCATGTGGGGAATACACTTAACTTTAGGTGTTGCCGCGGCAATATTTTCTTTGTATGTTTTCGTACATTTGACGACACTGCCTACGACAATCGAAAATGTCACCATGTATAAAAATGAGTTTAAGACACTAGCCCCATACATCGATACGGTTACTTATCGCGAAATAGACTATTATGGCTATGAGTCTTTCACCAAAGAAAATACCAATTTGAAGACACTTGTGCTTTTTCTCAAAGAGGGGGGGCATATCGTTGTTGGTATTAACGAAAGAGATGAAGAGCGCATTGACAATGTTCTACAGGAAAAAAATATTGAGAAACGTGCCATTGACTTTGATGTATCGGAGTATCTAAAAAAACGACATGATGAGTTCATTGCGGAAGTAAAAGCACAGGCTTAAGAAGATAGGACCAATTTTGCGCATAACATCTTCTAATTAACGTTTCAACGACCAAATGCGAATGGTCTTGTCTTCGCTAGCAGAAATGAGCTGACTGTAATCTTTATTGAATACAATACCTGTTACCGGAGCGGTATGTTCCTCTATAGACAAAAGACATTCATTCTCCACAGGGTATTTTTTTATATTTTCCAAGTCCCAAATTTTTATGGTATGGTCATTGCCTGCGGACACCATTCGCGAATTATCGTGCATAAATTGTATGTTGTTGATATTGCCACTATGCCCTACAAAAACAGCACTCAATGTTTGTTCTTTTCGTGTGGGATCGCAAGTGAACATGTAAATAACAGATCTACCTGGAGAAATGAAAAATAAATACCTCTTGTTGTTAAGAGATAATATTTTATGCTGTTTGATAGGATAATTAAATGTTACGGCTTGTTCTTCGGTATACATCATCAGCGGGGTTTTATGAACTTGGTCATTATGTCTATTGATAAACTCAAGTTGTAGAGAAAGATTTGTATGTGAACCCAGTATTAACGTATCTTTATCATAAAAATCTGCAAAAGATATCTCGCCAAAAGTGCTTTTCCATTCTCTTTCCAGTTGTTTTGATTGCTTATTCCACAGACATAATTTTCTGACATCGGCCGTCAAGATACCGTCTTTTCCACAAGTCATTGTTTGTACTCTTTGTATGTGTGTATAGTTTTGGTTTGGGTACTGTAAAATTTGGCCCATTTCATTGGCCTTATCTATGTTCCAGTACCTTACAACCTTATGTCCACGTGTAAGTAATTGTGTGTCATTCAAAAATACGCTATTCATTTGACGAAAGTTTATATTAAATAAGTTTTCGGGAAAAATTTTTACGGGTTTATGTGTTTGCAAATCCCATATCTGTACAAGAGAGACTGCGGTTTTCATTGTCAAAGCTAAGTAATTGGACTGCGGACTTATTGCTAAATTTGCCCATTGTTTCCCAGTGGGTAAAACGATAGGAGACTTTCTTTGTAAAGACCATAGTTGAATATGTTGGGAAAAATTTATGGTAATCAATTGATTGTTCTTGGGGATAAAGTGTGCTCTTTTAAAATGGCTATCTGGAAAAGTATGATGCAATTTACCATTGTAGTCCCATATTTTGATCGTCTTGTCTTTACTACAAGAAATAATATAGTCTTTTGTTGCCGATACCGAATATATAGAGTCTTGATGTGCTTGCCATTTTGTAATTTGTCGATAGACTATTTTTTGTCTACGATCGTTTATTTTACCAATGATCAATTGGCCATCAGTATGGCTAGTGATAATGTAGTTGTTATAAGCGGCGAAATCGGTGATGATTGTCGGCGTTTCAAGTAATTTTACGGCCATGTTTTTTGCAAGATAAAATATACCTAATCCCTCATCGCGTCTACCTGTAAGTAAAAGAACTCTCTTATTTGGCGTATAGGCAATATTGAGAACTTGCTCCATATTCATTGTGGAGCCTTCGTTTGTTCTAACGGTCAATTGTGGGTGTACCACGGTGTATTTGTGCGTCTGCCAATCGATAAAAACAAAAGTACTTTCACCTTGACGATTCACAATACAATACACGACTTGACTTCCATCATTCGAGAAATGACAGAAGGTTACCCAGGCATTTGGTTGGGGATCAATCGCAAAGCGTGTTATTTTTTCTGTAGTTAAATCTACTTTAAAAACGGCCCCGTGCTCACCAGCAACAAATAGTTGATGCTCATAAGGGTGAAAAACACTACAAGAGATACGCTCTTCTAGCGAGTATTTTTTCTGACTACCGCTTTCGATATGGACAATCTGTAAGTCCTTGCCATAGTTTGTTGCTAAAAATGTGTTGCTATTATTTACAGAGAAATTAGAAAAGTGAAAACTATACGGCACTAGATTTTTTGGTTTAGAGTAAAGATTACTTAGTAAGCGAGTTTCTAGTTTTTGAGCGGGGTTAATTTTCTTGGAAAGTAGTAAATAATTTTGCGATGTATTCAGCAAAAAGTTTTTTTGTGAATATTGGTTCAACGTCTTTCGAAAATGCACAAAGCTGTTTTGTTGAATAAATTGCTCCATTTTTTCCAAAGAGGCATGGTAGAGTTGCAATTGCATTTTGTATTTTTGTTCCTCGGTTTGCGTCTGTTGTTGTTGTAATTCTTCGTATGCTTTCGAAAGGTTGTTGTTTGCCGAAATGAAAATGGCAAGTGCTATGTGAATACTCGCTAAAAATAAAAAAATAAAACACGATAATAGCATATTGCGTGCAATCCACTTCTTTGCTATATCAAAGTAAGAAGGGGATTTGGCCATGACGGGTCGATTGTGTATGAAGTTGTTTAGGTCGGTAGCAAGATCTGCTGCTGTTTTATAACGATGTAATGGTTTCTTGGCCACACATTTTAGACAAATAGCTTGTAAATCAAGAGGGATAGAAGGGTTTAACACCTTTGGCCGGATGGGGTCGGATTTTACAATTTGGTAGACGAGGTGGACCATTTCTCCTTGAAAAATTTGTGCCTTCGTAAGGGCTTCGTACAGAGTGGCTCCCAAAGAATAAATATCGCTGTGATAGGTGACCGAATTAGATTCTATTTGTTCTGGAGAAGCGTAAGAAGGAGTACCAACAAAACCGCATGGCAAAGATTTGTCTTCATAGGTTTTTGCTAGACCAAAATCCATGAGCCGTGGTTCGCCGTGTTGATCTATCATGATATTGGCAGGTTTGATATCGCGATGTATGATTTCATTTTGGTGAATGAAATCGACGGCTTGGGTGACCTTATGGAAAAAAACAGCCCACTTATCGAAGGACATTTTTTGGGAATGTATGTACTCTTCTAATGTTTGTCCGTCGATATATTCCATGGCAAAATAGCTGACACGCGTTTCCCCAACATCATAAATTTTGATGACGTAGGGATGATTAAGTCGTGCAATAGTACGCGCTTCTTGGATCAGACGCTTGACACTATCGCGATTGGTATTCGAAAGTACTTTGATCGCAACATCGCGTTGTAGTTTTAAATCTCTCGCTTTGTAAACAATTCCCATTCCACCGTGGCCTATTTCTTTTTCCACATGGTATTGTAAAAAACGTTGATTTTCTCGTACCGTAAAGTTAGTTCGTTGTGTTTGATGTAGTGAGGCGGTAATTATTTTTACAATACTCGCTTTTTGCGCGGGAAGAATAAGTTGTTTTTCCTCGAGGAAATCCAAAAATGAGATAGATAGATTTGCGGTACAAAAATTTGCGTATGCACTACGAATTTGCGCTTCACTCATCCATTTTTGTTGGAAGATGATGCGGGAAATCAATTGTTGTTTACTGTTCATAAAGCCTCGGGGAATTTGTGGTTGTCTTTGCTTTCGTTTTGACAAAGACAACCATGCGAAAGTTTTAGTTAGAAATATCTAAACATATTAGACGTTCGTTGTCGCGAACATATAACATACCATTGGCGAGGGTTGGAATTACTAAGCAGTTGGTATTCTTACCAAAAGGCTTGTAGGTCCCTAATTCGATATATCTTTGGGGATTTAACTTTACAAGTGCCAAGTTACCAGCTTGACCAAGTACAACCGCATGTCCATCATTTGTCGCAATAAGAAGTCCCTTTTTAAAACCTCTTTGTACCCAGGTATTTCCACCGTTGTTGAAGTTGACACATGTAAAAATGTTGTTGTGGAAACCATATAAGTGGTCTTGCCACAAAATAGATGTGGTGTAGTGGTTTTTAAAACGGCGATTTTTCCATATTTGTCTTACGTTGTATTTGTTGCCATTTTTTTTGATGTGTAGTAGTGCACCGGCCCCTTGGCCATAACTCGAAGATAGGAACACGTAGTCGCCACGACAGATGGGGGTTGCGGCATTTTTGTACACCGGCCACGAAAAACTCCATAGGTATTTGCCGTTGTTTGGGTCAACAGTGTATAGTCCATTACCCGTGAAAAAAATGGCCTGATCTTCTCCACAAATTTTGGCGATAGTTGGCGTAGCGTAGGAGGCAGAATCACTTCCACTTTGCCATAGTGTGTTGCCTGTTTTTTGATCAAGTGCGACAATGGAGTTGCCATTGTTTCCACCCACGTTGTATAGAAGCATGTGCTTGTAGATGACAGGTGAACTACACATTCCCCACTTCAAATTTTTTGTTTTAAATTTACGTAAAATGTTGAAGTTCCACAACGTTTTGCCTGTTTTCGCGTCGAGACAATGAAAATCACCATATGCGCCGACTATGTAAAGGCGTCCTTCATGAATCGTTGGTGTGGTACGTGGACCAGAGCCTATTCGCGAATAGAAGTAAGGACCAATGACTTTTTTCCACACCACTTCACCATTTTTTACCGCGATACAGTACTCTTCTCTGTTTTTACCATATGCGGTGTATACCAAATCACCCACAACAGTAATACCCGAGTAACCATCACCGATTTTGACTTCCCATAACTTTTGTGGCTGTTTTACTTTCCAATTTTTGCTGATTTGGGTTTCTTTCGATATGCCATTGAGATCTTGCCCTAAGAAATATGGCCAATCATCTGCAAAGCAAACGCTTAAAAACACAAGAATAAGTAGTAGTTGCTTCATAAAAATTCCTTAAATTGTATTAGGGGATGTCATCAGTTAATCTTTAATATTAAATAAACTTTAATTGATGACACGCCCTACCACTCTATAATATTTAGTTGTGGCCATTTTTCTAGCCAACGTTGTACTTTTGCGATGTAAACATCCTCTGTTATCAGTAGTTTATTAGGTCGCACTATAAGAGAAAATAGGTCATGGAGTCCAAAGGGAGCGCATACCGAGAACTGTTGTTTCTCTTTGTGCACTCCAATCGCACTTGCCGTTGTTGGCCAAGATTTAATGGCATCTTCGACAGATGTATACGGCTGTATTGTTTTGTTAAAAATATTATGATACCAAAGGTGCACGCGTGCTTGATTTGTTACATCGATAGTGATCTCAGGTAAAGCGCTTTGAATTTTTTGCGTGTATTGCCGTTCTTTGTGCTGCGAAATGTCGCAATCGAAATACACAATGTCATAGTCCTTAACCCCATAGTCTATTTCGCAGTTACAGATATTATTCCAAATACTCTGAGTAATACAGCCTGCTCCCAAATACCAATTAGGTGGGTTTATCGATTCTAGTACTTGCAGTATATGGCAAATTTTTGGGTTATTTTGCAGTATGGTAACGAGTTTTTTTTCTAAAGTTGTCATTTTGTTTATGATGTGAAGGGACTATTTCCTTGAGAACAAATATTTAAGGTGTCATTAGTGAATGTTTTATGGCGAATGACACTCCTAACCATTTTACTGAATTTTTCGCAATAGTTGCACAAAAAATTATGTAGATGTTTTATTCGAAGTTTAATGATGACGGATCGAGGACAGCATAATTGATTTTTTGGCACTTCCACGAGTAAACAATATGAATTTTTTTGTCAGCGCTTTGGATGATGGAAGGATAGGAGTAACCGACTTTATGGGGTTCATGTTCTAGTTGTAATATGGTTTTCCAAGAAATACCTTCGTCATCACTAACGGCGATATTCAGAGGGAAACGGTGTTGTTGCGAATGATTGTACACAATGACAATTTTTCCATTGTCCAGGCATACGGCGTCTATGCCACTATTGGGATTAGGCAAAGGTGTTGGTGTGGGAGAACTCCACGACTCTCCGCGATCGTTTGAATGACTTGCGTAAATAAAACCGTGGCCACTACGAAACAACGCGAGAATTTTTCCTGAAGAGCATTGAACAATCGTTGGTTGGATTAAAAAGAGAGAAGTCTCATTGATGGGGGGTGTTTTACGCCATGAGTTTTTGGCGAAAAATTCCATATGGACTTGCCATGCGGGACTTTCAATACTAGAACCACACATGATTATGTCTTTTTCGAGCAAAAGAGGTTTGTTTTTTACAGGTCCGATATAACCAATAGGTAGATTTTGTGGGCAGGACCAATTTTGGCCTTCATCACTTGAAGTGGTCAGTGCACCGCGCCACCTTGAAGGCATAATGCCTAATTTGTAGAACAGCAAAATATTTTCGTTGTAAGAAAATAATACGGGATTCCAGCACGGAGTTTTCTGTGTTTGCTGTGCGGAAATCACTGCTGTTCTACATGACCAGTTTTGATGGCGCGCGAAATAAATAACACTTTCACGATGACCTTCGTATTTTCCTGCAAACCATGCACACGCCAACTGATTGGGTTTATATTCGACGATAGTGGGAGCATGGCAAAAGTCTGTGGTTTCGTAAATACAGGTTTTAGCGATCATTTTGCGCGTGTTGTTTTATTTTTTTCAAGATTTTTTCCGGTACTCGTGACCAATTTGGCGGTGGGCCACCGAGATCTATGCGATTTTTTCTAATGAGATCATGACATTCACGACAGTAACGAAAGTGTTCACCTATCATTCTGTCTTCCGGCGTTGGCCTATTATCTTGTGAAAAACGACTGCGCGGAGGATGCCGATCGGTACGATCGTCTTCGTTTGAGAAACGATCGCGAATGGGACGTCGTCTGTCGTTTTCGTTAGAAGAAAAACGATCGCGGATAGGGCGTCGCCTGTCATCACGGTTGTCTTCGTTTGAGAAACGATCGCGAATGGGGTGTCGTCTGTCGTTTTCGTTAGAAGAAAAACGATCGCGAATAGGGCGTCGTCGGTCATCGCGGTTGTTTTCGTTATTGGAAGAAAAACGATCACGGATAGGGCGTCGTTTGTCATCGCGGTTGTCTTCGTTATTGGAAGAAAAACGATCGTGACGCGGCGGGTGTCTATCATCGCGGTTATCTTCGTTATTGGAAGAAAAACGATCGCGACGTGGGTGTCGATCGTCGCGTTTGTCTTCTTTATTGGAAGAAAAACGATCGTGCCGTGGAGGGTGTCGATCGTCGCGTTTGTCTTTAGAAGAAAAACGATCGTGACGCGGGGGACGTAAATCATCGCGTTTGTCTTTAGAAGAGAAACGATCGTGACGCGGGTGTCGATCATCGCGGTTATCTTCATTTTTCATTTTATTGGTGTTGTCATTTTGCTGTGTGTCGTTGTTTTGTTGTTCACGGTCCGATGGATTGTTGTCGGCAACGTTTTGGGTCTCATCGTTTCGCTGTACTGTTTCGTTATTGTGATCATCTTGATGAGTGTTGTTGAGAGCGAAAAATAAACCGGCACATACTAAAATAATTGGTATGACAACTTTGCGATAATTTTGCGCTAACCACTTTTTGGGATCGAAAGGATGCTTTACCGAAATTTTTTGTCCTTTTAGATAACGCTTAATATCATTTGCCATCGCACGAGCTGTTGGATAACGCTCTTCTTGTTCTTTCACCATGGCTTTTAAACAGATCGCGGATAAGTTTTTAGGTATTTTATCTGATATTTCACGTGGATGTACCGGGTCACTGTGTGCTATTTGCCACATAATTTTACTCAAATTTCCTTCAAACGGTACTTTACCAGTGATTACCTCATACATAATAACCCCCATAGTATAAATATCACTTTGGGAAGTTACCTTTTCGCCGTTGATTTGTTCCGGAGACATGTATAGTGGGGTTCCTACAAGCATGCCTGTTTTTGTTAATTTTGTCGATTGATTGTCACCTTGGTCACGCGCAATACCAAAATCCATAACTAGGGCCTTTCCATTGCCCGTTACCATGATATTGTCAGGCTTTAAATCGCGGTGAATAATACCTTCTAAATGAGCGCTGTGTACCGCTTCGAGAACTTGCGTGAGAAGGACTAATTTACGACGAAATGGGTAATTGGATTGCTTGATAATTTTTGTAAACGTCGAACCTTTTACTAAATCCATCACAAAGTAAGGTTGCCCTTGAAATTCGCCATGCTCATGTATTTTTATGATATTAGGATGATTGAGCTTTGCCAAAAGCTTGGATTCGCGATAAAAGCGTTTGACCATTTCTTGTGAACCTTCTTTATTTTTATGAATTACTTTTATGGCGAAGCGTTTATTTTTTCCTATTTGCACGGCCTCAAAAACTTTTCCCATCGCTCCTGCACCAAGAACACCGACGATCTGGTATTTATTGGCAAACATTTTTGGTACGGAAGTTTGTTGTTGACTATTTGCTTGTACTTGTGCCGAAGTTGTTTTTGAAAAGTTTTGTGTCGGTTGTTGTTCTAACATTGTGCGTTGCTGAAGATTATCTACTCCAGTATTTGCCGCAAGGGTTTCGTTTGGGGTAGCCATTATTTGCCCCTCAAATATTGTTTGGTTAGAGTCTTGCGGATGGATCATTGTTTGATGCGAATCCTGCGGATTGATGATCGTTTGATTCGCATTTTGACTACCGGTTGGTTGATTTATAATGGTTTGCGAATCTTCGGGACTAATAATAAAGCCTTTTTGATTGATCATCGTTTGGGTTTTTTCCGTAATATCTTTGTCGTTGGGCTGATTGTTATATTGCATAGAAAACTCCTTTGTGTGTTTGTACATGGTCGATTTTACAATCAGCAAATAATGTGCCACATTTTACAAATAGATTTATGTTCATTGTACGTAAAGTGAATCCATAGGAGGCAGAACAGAGTTGCATTATATTGGGACAATGCCTGCCATTTCTTTTGATAAAAATTATCAAACTTGATAGTTGTTATCCTTGGGAACAAGATGAATAGTTGTGGATTTGATGATGATATAACTACTATATTTTATCAACTTGTGGTCGTTTTTGCTAGGTAGATTTTGCTGATCTTCCATTGGCACGAAATATGCATTACATAAAAATATATTAGTGACAAATGTACTTTTGCGGGAACGGGAACGGGGACGGGAACGGGATCGTATTTCTTTATATTCGAGGAATAAACATGTCTTATAAAATTACACTATGCATATTTGTGAGCTTGATCTTGCAATCTATTCCAGGGGAAGAACTAAAAAGTTTTGTGAATATAGAAACACGAAGAGGCTATCGCTACATTTTTTCAAACGGTATTCCTTCTCACAACTACGGCTCTTTTCCCAATAGAAATAACCCAAATAGAATATCACAACAGCGACATGTATATCGCGTTTCGGCTGTACCACAGAGAGCAGATCAAATAACACCTGTTCAACATCAAATTTTTGGTGTGGCGATCAATGGTGTTCCTTTCGATCCGGGAACGGCGGAGTTTTGGCAAAGAAACCGCCAGTCTGGTTGGCGTTACGAAGCACTTTCCGGAAAAATAAATCTTGGGTTGGATATGAATAACGCTCATGTGCAGCCAAACGGTGCGTACCACTACCATGGAATTCCGTGGCAATGGTTAACCTCGCTGACAAAAACACCGGCAATGACATTGGTGGGGTATGCGGCAGACGGCTTCCCCATTTACGCTTTATATGGTGAGCGAAATGGCAACATTGACGAAATGCGCTCTAGTTATAAAATTCGCAAAGGGATGCGTCGCGATGGACCTGGTGGATATTATGATGGTACTTTTGTTGCCGATTACGAGTATATAGCTGGCTCCGGGGATTTGGATGAATGCAACGGAAAGTTTGGCGCAACACCTGAGTACCCGAATGGTACATATCATTACTACTTGACAAAGAAATTTCCATTTATTCCACGTTATTTTCGCGGTACACCAGACTTTACCTTTAACCATCGTCAAGGTCCTGGGCAAGGACGTGAACATGGTCGTCGCCGCCAAGGTCATCGCCGCCAAGGTCATCATGGTCATTCACCGCATGGAGGAAAACATTATTTGTTGTCGCATCATTTTCGCTATTGTGAAGAGTGTCATGAAATCATCCGCGAAAACAATATTTATATAGGTAGACCACCACAATGGGAAAATGTACCACAGAATATTCTGCAACAAATGGAAAAACACGCACAGCAAAATTCTACCACCGGAAGTAATAGGTTTGTTCGAGATAAACGATTTCAACACAAAAGAGATTTTCACGGACCGTGGCGAAGTCGTCATGGACAAGGACCGGGGCATGGCGGGTTTCATGAAAAATATCGTAGTATTGCAGATCATTTTCGTTATTGTGAGGAGTGCCATGAACTCATTCGCGACAATAACATCGATTTAGGTGGGCCTCCACCAAATTGGGAAAATGTACCACAAAATGTTTTGCAACAAATCGCAGAACACGCAAAAGAATAGGGCTACTGTTCTTGTTCTGCGTGTAAAATAATTTGATTTAATAGGTTAGTGGGAACACCTGGCCAGTTTGGCGGTCTACCTAAATCAACGTTATTGTCTTTGAGCAAATCATAACATTGTTGGCAAAAGTCATAGTGCTCTTTTACAAAGATCTCTTTGTGCATACTCCCAAAACGTGGGTCTATTGGTGTTGGGGGGGGAGGCCAGTGTTCAAAACCTTCTGGGTATTTAATTTTTTTTGGACGTTTGGGATTTTCCGTATTTGGCGTATTTACGGTTATATCGTTGGTGGTTGTTTTGCCAGATGTTTGCTTTTCGTTAGAGAGTAAGAAAAAAATACCTACGCTTAAAATAGCAAAGGGTAAAATAACAGTATAGGTGTTTTGTCGCAACCAGTGATGAAAATTGGCGTAAGGAGATATCGATATTTTTTCGCCACATAAATAGCAATCGATGTCTTGCGCCATTTCTAGAGCGCTGAGGTAACGTCTACTTATATTTTTGTCCATGGCTTTTAGACAAATGCGCGCAAGATCTTTTGCTATGTTTGGTGAAATTTTACGTGGATGCTGTGGGGGAGCGTTTGCTATTTGCCACATGATCTTGCTTAGGTTGCCAGAAAACGGCGTTTGCCCGGTGATAATTTCATACATAATGGCTCCCAATGTGAAAACATCACTAGCGCAGGTTATTTTCTCGCCGTTCACTTGTTCTGGAGACATATACACCGGAGTTCCTATCAGCATACCTGTTTTTGTTAATTTTATGGTATTGTTTGTCGCTTGGTTGTGGGCAACCCCAAAGTCCATTACCAGTGCATGGTCATCTGCTGTTACCATAATATTCTCTGGTTTTAAATCGCGATGAATAATTCCGTAGTTATGAGCGTAATGCACGGCTTCAATGACTTGTTTTAGGACGATGAGCTTGCGACGTAATGTGAAGTTGCGGTTTTGTAAAATCGTCTTAAATGTCGTACCTTCTACTAGGTCCATTGTAAAATAAGGTTGATTTTGAAATATACCTTTTTCATACACACGGACAATGTTCGGATGATTGAGTTGCTCTAATAAATTTGATTCACGGTCAAAGCGTTTTAATATTTGTTGCGAAATTTCTTTGTCATCGCGAATTACTTTAATGGCAACGCGTTTATTATTTCGGGTGTCAATGGCCGCAAATACTTCTCCCATTGCCCCTGAACCTAGTGAATGTAAGATTTGGAAATTTTCGGCAAACATAAATCGTCCGTTTTATAAAACAAAATCTTTTAAACGCACAGGTAAGCGTTTGCTTCCCCAATCGCCGGGCTTGTCTTCGAAAACACCAGCGCATTTTGTGCCACACTTGTTGCAATTACCTTGTTGTAGGTTCCACTCGTGTAGCACATACCAATCGCGAACTATTAACGATTCACCACAGTTATGGCATAGGGTGCTACCGCCTTTTTTGTCATGGACGTTACCAGTATAAGCATAGCGCACACCGTTTTTTATCGCTATTTTACGAGCCATAGATAATGTTTGTGGAGGAGTACTCGGTTTGTCTAACATTTTCCAGTCTGGATGAAAAGCGGTAAAGTGCATGGGAACATCACAACCGAGATTTTCCACAACCCACGATGTCATTTCGTCAATTTCTTGGGCCGAGTCATTTTCTCCTGGAATGAGAAGAGTGGTTGTTTCAATCCATACGTTGGTATGGTGTTTTAGATACACTAGCGTATCGAGGACCGTTTGCAAATCCCCCGTACAAATTTCTTTGTAGAATCTTTGCGTAAATGCTTTTAAATCGACATTGGCGGCATCCATATGGGCAAAAAATTCGCGCCGTGGTTCTTCGCATATTTCTCCTGCGGTTACGGCTACCGTTTTGATCCCTAGCTCATGACATGCCTTGGCGACATCGACGGCATACTCTAGGAAAATGACCGGGTCATTGTAGGTGAACGCAACACTTGAACACCCCAACTCATGAGCTACCTTGGCAATAAGCTCTGGAGAAGCTTGGTCTGCTAAGGTATCTATTTCACGAGATTTGCTGATGTCCCAGTTTTGACAAAATTTACATGTTAGATTACAGCCCGCCGTTCCAAAGGATAAAATAGGGGTACCTGGGAGAAAGTGATTTAGCGGTTTTTTCTCAATAGGATCCACGCAAAATCCACTCGAACGCCCATATGTTGTCAGTACCATTTCATCGTTTTTCCGCGCGCGGACAAAACATAGTCCGCGCTGGTTTTCCTGGAGTTTACAATAGCGAGGGCATAAATCACAACGGATTTTACCATTATCTAACATCGTCCAATATTTTCCTGGTACTGTGTAGGAATCTTGTGCAATGTAGTTACTCATTTTTTACTCCTGTTACTTTTTTTTGTTTGTTTGTTTTTGCTTTGGCTTTAACTTTTCTTTGAGGGTTCCAATGACGATATCGTTGGTTAGTATTTGTGGTAATATTGTGTATTCTCCACTTTCTCCATGATATAGCAAATACAAAGGAACACTATTGCGCCCGAATTTTTTTAGGTAATCACCAATCACTTTGTTGCGTTTTGTCCAGTCAGCACTCATGGTTACCACACCATACTCTTTAAATGTTTTCGTGGCTTCTTCTGTGCGCAGGGCCACTTTTTTATTTAGCTGACAAGTAATGCACCATGCCGCGGTAAAATCGATAAATACAGGTTTGTCCTGTGCGGTGAGTTGTTCTACTTTCTGTGGGGAAAATTTTATCCATGTTTCCGGTTGGGGGTTTAGAGCGGAATGACAAAAGTAAATACCTACAGCAAAAAAAATAAAAGAATATACGAAAGCTTGCATACGTTTTTTGCTCATTCCCCAACGACCATATACCCATAGTGCCAGACTAATAAATAGCGCAGCAAATAGACCGTCAAATACTACTTGCTCGGCCTCGTACATGTCATTTGCCACAAGTTTTAGAAGAACAGAAAATTGCCATGCCGCTGTGCCAAGCATCGGGAACGCCAGTGCTTTTTTAAATGACTCCATCCACCGTCCTGGTTTTGGCAATAATTTCAACCAGCCGGGGAATAACGACAGTACCAAATAAGGAAATGCTAACCCAAGGGCCATCGATGTAAAAATAGAAAAACCAATGACGGTTGTTTGTGCAAGAGCAAAGCCAATGGCGGTCGCCATGAACGGTGCGCTACATGGGGTGGCTATAATCGTTGTCAATACCCCTGTGGCGAAAGAGGAAAACAAGCCGGAAGTTTTTTTTGTTTGGCTACCAATACTTGAGAGAGAGGTTCCTATTTCAAAAATACCGAACAGGTTGAGAGAAAAAACGATCAAACCCATAACGATAACCATCACAAAAGTGGAGGATTGTAATTGATATCCCCAAACAGCCCCTTCAATACCAAATAGACCAAAATCGCGAATGGCAAAAAGCAGCCCCACTAAGACCCAAAAAGATACTAAAACACCTGCGGTAAAAGCCAAACCACTTTTCCATATTTTACTTTTGTCTCCTCCGGCATCTTCAATAAAACTAAAGATCTTTAGGGAGATGACCGGAAGAACACATGGCATGGCATTTAAAATTATTCCTCCTAAGAATGCAAAAAGTGCATTTAGTAGCAAAAGGAAAATGTCAACAGATTCAGAACTACTGGTTTCAATGACGCCATTTTTGATTAAATCTTTGACCTTGGCGGCATCGACTTTTTGGTTGACAACACCAACATTTACCGCAATGCTTTTTTCCGGTAATTGTATATCTCCAGAAATTTCTGCAAGTTTTTTCGAAGCGGTATCAGCAAGTGTTGTCTCTAGTATATAAACACCATCTTGAAAAGATAATTTCTGCTTTGCTTCTAACTTAAAAATTTCTTGGTGAGGAAAAAAAGTTATTTTGTCATACTGTTTTTTTGCTGTGGCGTTGACGAGAAAAATTTTCAATGTGTTATCATTACGGCTGGCAAGCACTTGCCAATCTTCATCCGCTTTGGGCAGTTGCGTACGTGCTTTTTGAAAAAAAGCTTTGTGGCTTTGTGAAATTTGTGACTTTGATACGGGAAGAGATAGGCTAACTTTGGCGCTCCCAGGATAGCATCCTGCGAGTTCACCAACATCGGTGCACACTAACCAATCTACGTTCGCATTTAACTCTAAAGTTTTTGCCGAAAAGCTTTTATCGACACTAATTTTTACAAGGTGTGCCACTTCGTGTTCATAAGCAAGAGAGACGAGTCCGCTGGCGTTGATCCACATGGGGGTTGCCCAGTAAATGTCACTTGCGGTAACACCTTTAGGTAGTTTCCAATCAATGGTTGTTGGTAGTCCCGAAGAACCTGGATTTTTCCAGTACGTATGCCAATGATCATCTATTTTGAAAGTGACAGAAACCCAGAATGATTTACCCGGCTCTATCGTTTGCTGTTCCGATACAAGTTCTGCGTCAACGGGGTCAGGCATGTCCATTTGCGCATATAAAAAAGGCAAAAGCAATGCTACAATACACAACCACAGTTTTTTCATGGGAGATCCTTTCTTGTTACGAATGCGAATAGGTGTGTCACTTTGATTGATGACACCCTGATAAAAACTATCGTATTAGTCGGTAAATATTGACAGAACTTACATCGTTCGAAATTTTGCTTTACTGAGTTCTGTGGAAAAGTGGATTTTGCGAAATGTTACTGTATATCTTCTAATAAAGAAATTATACCACATAGAGGAATGTGAAGCCAATCCGGACGGTTGTTGAGTTCGTATTTTAATTCATAAAGGGCTTTGTCAAATAAAAATAATTGCAGCAGCACTTGTTGTTGCTGTTTGTTTTGCGACAAAAATTGCCCACCATTGGCAACGTTGAGATACTCATTTAAGAAAGTGATTGCCATGGTGTTTCCCCAAAAGTTTATTTTGGGAAAATTCTCATTATTCAAATCAATGGCTGCTTTAAAACCTGCATAGTTAAATGAACGTATCATACCGGCAATGTCTTTAAACGGAGATTGCTTTTGACGTCTTTCCTCTATTGTTCGCAGTGGTTCACCTTCAAAATCAAGAATGACAACATCTGAGTTTATTTTGAGTACTTGCCCTAGATGATAGTCGCCATGACAGCGGATACAGTATCCTTCTATAGGGGAAGTGATTAGGGACTCAAAATGTTTTTTCAAGAGAGGTGTTGCCTCTAGAAAACGAGCGATGTTTGCTGTAGGCTCTGTTTTTTGTAGTAAATCAGCAACTTCAGACAAAATTTCACAAAAGCCATCGTATAAATTTGTTAGATATGTACTATCAATGCGCTGTGGAGAAAAGTTTGCATTGTCCGAATTTGCCAAAGCTAAGTGAAGTTGTGCTGTGCGTTGCCCAAGTAACTTCGCAAATTGTACAGAGGCCTCCATTGTATTTGGCGTTTTTTTAAAGCCGCTAAAAATAGAGTGTCGTGTGAAATTTTCCTGTGTGGATTGTGATAAGTAATCACTGGCCAATTGAACGACGTATTCCCAGCAATCGCTGGCACCATCTACTAGCTGTTGCACGATGGCGATGTCCATGCTTTTTCCTTCTGCAGAAATATAGCGAAGGCCTGCTATGGTCTTTGGCACGTGAGGGAAACGATTTTCGCTCAAGAATACATTGATCTCTAAATCAGGATTTGCACCAAATTGTGGTTGGCGGAAGATTTTGACTAGCCACTTATCGTCATAGATGATATTGGTATTACTTTGTTCTGAATTTGGCGTATGAGCTTTTTGTACCGCTAGGTCTACACTATTGTCGATAACAAAACTTTGTAGTTCATCATTTTGTGAAGACGAAATGATTTGCCATAAATTTTTACAATACTCTTCATCTTCACAGCCATCATAAACAAACAGCATTTGGTCATTTTCACAAAAATCAAATAGTGGTTTGTTTTTGTGTGTGACGGAAACAATAAGAGTAACAACATATTTGTTGTGTGCTGAATTGCTGTGAGTGGTTACGATGAGTAGGTATTGTTCTTTGCCAATTTCAATGACATCATCAATAGAGATGTTGTGAAGAGTTTCTGCTTTTCCTCTGTACCAGCGTTGTGTGGTTATGTATGAGGAAAGTTTTTGTATAAAAGATGTGTTTTTATAGAAATGTTTCATTGTAGTATCGGGGTGACTGGATTCGAACCAGCGACCCCTTGGTCCCAAACCAAGTACTCTAGCCAAGCTGAGCTACACCCCGGCTCGTAATTATAGATAAAGTAATTTAAAAATCAATACAAAAAATAAAAAAAAAAGATCTTTTTTTATAAAGCTTTTTTGTTCAGTGATTTAACAATAATTTTTTTTTACAGAACTTTAAGAATTTTCCTGCGATTGTTGTGTCTCTACAACAAATAATTCTTTGTTGGCAGGGAAAAGTATGATAAAAGCGAATAAAGTTGCCCCACCAAATTCTAGTAGTTCTCCACGGTGTTTGGAGGAAATGGTCAACAAAATTAAAAATAATGCGATATAGCTTAAAATGTAAATAAGTTTTGGTAAAGGAATCGCAAAGGTGCGTACCAGTTTTTGTACCCATTCTTGGCGTCTATACAAAACAGGTAGTACCACTAAGTATAAGATAACAACTACAGAGAGTATTTTACCAAAAACGAGTTTGTTGATCTTTACACCAAATACTTTTAAATTGTGAAAATTTGTCTCTTGCTGTGCGTTGTGCTGTTGAAAAAATTCAGGAGTTTCGATGTCAAAAATTCTTTGTCCCCAAGAAATTTCTTCTCCCGCACCAAAGATAAAAACTAAGCTTAATAAGCATAGGCTCGTTAAAAAAGTCACTCCGCGTGTTTTGCCAATTTTGAATGCGCGAACGACACAAATGGAGCTAGCAAATAAAAGAGATACTACCGTCAATGATTCGATAAAGCCATCTTCTTCGGCATAGGTGTTCTTGTAGTAATCTTGATGAAAAATGGCGAGATAAATACCTAAGATTACCAAGGAAAATACTACAAAAATAGCAAGGTATTCAACCCACGAGTTCTTTTCGCGAAACATTGTTAGACTTTCTAATTAAAATAATATTGTTTTTTACTAAGATAAATACACAACTGAAGAATAGCAAGGGATCTATAAGGTAATCAAAGTAGTTACGTGAGTAACCGCATTGCGCTATAAAACACAAGACACATCCTAAGAGAACGTAAAATAGGGTGTGGAGGTTGGCAATAGCACAAAGTATATTTACGATACAAAAAAATACAAACCAAGAGGAAAAGAAAAATCCATAAAAATACATGTCGAATGGGAGAAGTGCAAAAGAACTTAGGTAGAGAACTATTCCTAATACCACGTTCCACCGCACAAAATACTTCATTTCCCGCGAAGAGATGAAATACTTACCTGTGAATTGACGCAGCAATAACATAAAAATCATTGCACAACTCGTAAACGAGAAAGTGGGGTGAATGGAGAGAATGTATTGTGCGGTACTAAGTTGTCCTAAAGGTATAAATGTGACGCATGAACTGCAAATACATGCGATGAACTTTCCATGTTTTACGTTTATGAGTAACTTGGCAAAGATCAACGTAATGAATAAGAAAATCGTTGTGTATTCTAGAATCCCGCTCATTGTTTTGTGACCTCTTGTAGTTTTTTGTTTAACCAAGCACTATTAAACGTGGTGTATTTAATTTTGTTAAAACATGTATATGTAAGATGATAGTTACCCTCTTGTTCGATGATCGCCGGATATTGGTAGTAATGACCCATTTTACCTATTGCTTTAAAACGTTCATCTTGCTCTTTGGGAATGGGGTTTTCTAAGTAGTGCAGAACGTTCCACTTTTTCCCTGCGTTTTGCGTATGTACGACGACAAGGTTGTCGCGCTCTTTGGGAGAATAGTTGATAATGCCAACATATTCTTGTGCGGCAATATGCAGCATGTCAAATCCTGAGTTTGGATTTGGCAAATTCCCTTCATTTACCGCAGACCAGCTTATTCCTAAGTCGCTACTTTCCATATGTAGCATTTGACCTTTATCGCGATTGCGACAATAAGCATCTATTGTTCTGTTTTGACGGTGGACAAGAGTTGGTTGTAGACATTTGTACTTATGACTAATACGACGTACCATGTATTTAAATTCGCCCTCATGTAATTTTCCCCAAAGTACAAGCCCGTATTTGTTGATAAATTCTTGATATAAAGGTAGCAAGAAGCTGCCATCTGCAAACAAAAGTGGTTTGTTTTTTACGTTATTGCTCAGACTCAAAAAAGGATTTAAGAGAAGTTCCTTGCTCTTACTCCAAGTTTTACCATTGTCATGAGAGTAACGATAGTTGGTACGTGCCATAGACCACCCACCAATGGGGACTGTGCAATAAAACAACCATAGTACATTGTTGGCGTCTTTGAAAACGACTGCATTTCCCACTTTGCGTATATAGCGTTGTAATTCTGTAGAAGACGTAGACAAATCTAAAATGCTCTGCGGAGAAGACCATACGCCATCTTCTTTAATTGCCGCGTAAATTTCTACATCTGCTGCTCCTTCTTCAGAACCAGCATACCAAACACACATTTGCCGTTTTTCGTCTAATGCGGTGATAGAAGACACGTGATTTTTCTTTTGTGAGAATTCAGGAGCAATGAGTTTTGCTGAAAATACCGGATCTTTTTTGGTGTGACTCTTTGGTTTTGTAATTTCTCGGTCTTGCCATGTGGTTGGAGATGTAAAAAATGCCATTGCATAACAGAAAATTACGCATATAATTTTATATATAAGTTCGTATTTTATTTTTGTTTTCATAATGAGTGAACATAACATAATAGATACATGGTTGCAATAAAAAAGGTTCTTACAAACTGTAAGAAATCACCAAAGTACTAAATCTGAATGTAAAGGTTTATAATGAACGCTCGTAGGCGAAGAAGGCGTGAGGCAAACATCGACCAAATCGCACAAAATGAAGAGGTCGCATATCCACAATCTGACTGTCTAGATCCTTTTGATTATGACGAAGAGAATGAGTGTGATGAGGATGACTCTGATCACTACGATGATGACTCTGATGATTACCAGGACGAATGCAATGAAGAGGACGAATGCAATAGCCTTTTTGGTGACGAAGATGATATTTTTGCAAATGTATGCAACGACAACATAGCGCTACCCCCTCAAAGCATGAATGTGGACGAAATTTCAATTCCATACGCCGAACAAAGCAATGCGGCAAGTAATTTTGCCGAAGTAAAATTTACCAATTTTATAGATGACTTTTCGCTAAATCAGGAAGAAAAAATGGACGCTAAAAGTAATATGTATATGCAGCAAGCAATTGCTGAAGTAGATAATCTGGAAAAACAATTGCGGGTGAATCGCAATAAAAAAGCGCGTAAGCAAGTTGTACCAAAGCCAGGAAATGGTGGCGGTGGCGGTGCTATAGTTGTTGAAGAGGAAAAAGATAGTGCCAGTTCTCTTGGAGTGAAAGTAACTGGTTGGATGTTTAAATCTGTCGTTGTTCCACCGAATATGTATGTTGTTCACACACGACGTGGCTACAAAAAGCCTCTAAATATTGGTTTAGGTGTCTCCTTTCGCTACGATCCGCGCCGCGATTCTTTTTTAGTGGTGCCAAGTTCGATGCAAACAATCATCATCAGTGCCAATACGATTTGCAAAGAACTGCAAGGTATTTTGATACAGGCTTACGTACAGTGGATTATCAATGATATTGAAACAGCATACCAACGTCTGGATTTTTCTGATGCTGAGGATCCGATGCGCGTTGTGACTCTACAACTACGCGAACAGGCAGAGGCCGCTATTAAAGACAAAGTCGCTACGATGTCTATTAACGAAGTACTTTCTGACAAACAACCGATCATAAAAGAGTTGACCAAACGCTTGAAAGAAGTTGCCGAAGGTTTTGGAGATGACCGTGGCTTGGGAATTAAAATCATCACCGTACAGATAAAAGAAGCCATCGTATCTTCGGCAAATTTGTGGCAGAATTTACAAAAGCCGTTCCGTTCGAGTCAGATGGCCACGGCTCGTTTAGCAGAAATTGAGCACCAGTCGACTGTAAACAAGAGAGAATTAGAGGAACAACAATCGCAACAAGACGCTCAACAAATCATCAAAGAAAAGCAGCTAGAACTAAATCACAAAATTAGGACGATTGAGCAAGAGAAAGAATTTGCGCAACGCCAGCAAAATATGGAGTTGGAAATTAACTCCTACAAATTACAAGAGGAAAAAATCAAAGCGAAACGCCAAATTCAAGAGTTAGAAATAGAAAATGAGGCGAAGTTAAAAGAACGCAAAGAACAGCTGCACAACAAACTGCAAGGTTTATCTCTTGACGCAGAACTACAACGTCAACAAAAAAGACATGATGTGAAAAATAAACAGACAGAGGCCGAAATTGGTTTTGAAGAAAAACGCCAGCAAATTGCCAACACTCTTTCACAGCAACAAATTCAATCGAAAGCAATTGCCATGATGCCAGAGTTGGCGAAATCTTTACCTCAACCTCAACACAGCGTGAGTATTACCGGTGATGGCAGCGGCTCTTCACTGGCAGGGGTTATTGCCAGTATTATTTCTGTGTTGCAAAGTTATGGTGTTCGTATTGGTTCATCGGAGTCGGAAGAGTAGCACTATTTTCCATCATCCTATGTGTCGGAAACGGAATTTGTCATATAGGATGATCGCCTAAGCATAGTATTTTAGTAACCTATTGAACCTAAGGTTTTTTTTTTATATACTTGACGCGAAGACATCTAGAAATTGTCTAGATAATGACATACCTTATCATTGCCCTAAGTTTCTTAGAGCCAATATGGGAGTATTTTTTTTCGTATGAAAATTTTAGGTATAGATGAAGCAGGTCGCGGATGTGTAATAGGTCCTATGGTGCTCGCAGCGGTAATGGTTACACAAAAAAGTTGGGACAGGCTTTTAAAATGTGGTGTAAAGGACTCTAAGAAATTATCGCAAAAAAAACGCGAAGCGTTGGTCGATGAAATTCGCGATATAGCACTAGGCACTGAAATCACAGTTGTTCCGCCATCTAAAATTGACGAATACTGTGCAAAAAAACGCCTGAATGTTTTAGAGGCAGAAGTGGCTGTTGAACTTATTAAAAAAAGACAACCCGACGTTGTGTACATAGATGCTCCCGGAAGAGGTGGACATAAGTTCAAAGAACAACTCGAAAACTTGCTCGATGAACGTCAAATATGTATCGTTGCCGAAAACCACGCAGATGATAATTACCCTGTTGTGGCTGCGGCAAGTATTCTTGCAAAAGTGACACGAGATAACGCCATTGAAGATTTGCGTAAAAAGTTTGGGGACTTTGGTTCTGGATATCCTTCCGATGCCAAAACCCAGCATTTTATTGATCGTTTATGCGAAGAGCAACAACCTCTTCCCGATTATATTCGCCACAGTTGGTCAACGGTGAAACGAAAACTAACGGGAGAACAAGATCAATTATTTATGAATGATTAGAAGAACACTCATATAAAGGTGATAGTGATGTCCATTCCTTTTGACTGTCCATTTTGTTCCTACAAAAAAAATGTTCCCGATAATTTCTACGGGAAAAAAATTAAATGCCCAAGATGTTTGGCTACCCTAACACTGGGAGTTCCCCAACCCACGAAGTTGACGGCCTTACCTTTGCCGGAAACAGATCCATCGTTGGGAGCGATTGAGCTAGAGAAACAAGAGGTAAGAGAAAAAGAATGTCCTATTTGTTTACAGCTCGTATATGAAGGTAAAGAATGCTCTGTGTACAAGAGATATACAGAACTTCTAAAAGAAAGTCAGGATAAACAAGTAAAAGATGAAGATTTGCTCAAAGATTACGAGTCGATCAAATCTGTTGCCGAAAAGAATTATAAACTGGGTTTTGCCTCTTTGATTTATGGACTTTCTTTTGTAATTTCTCCGATGATTTTATATCAAAACTATAAAATTCTTCCGCAAGTTTGCGAAAATTTAGAGCGCAGTACACGTAGAAAACTCAATGCCTCTAATTTAATGGCCGTAGTTGGTTTAGTGAGTTCACTCTTCGTGGCGATAGGCCTAACTTACTACATAAGGTAGTGAGCACTTAGAAGAGAACTTCAACGAACTTTTCTCTCGCCTAGTCATTTTCGTGTTATAGTAAAATTACATTTTAACAGAAAGGTTCGTTTTGGGGACTCCCAGTCACAACGAAGTCGACTTTTACGATATCTGCTCCAATTTTGTCCACGATATACCTCTATATGAAAAGATGTTTACTCCTGGAAAAGCTCCGCTGCTAGAGCTTGCCGCAGGCACTGGCCGTGTGACCATTGCCCTGGCTTTGAAAAACTACGAACTAATTGCCGTAGATATTAGCGAAAAAATGTTGAGAAAAGCACACCAAAAATGTGCACCACAAGTACAAGAAAAAATCACCTGGCTGCAGGATGATATGGCGAGATTTCAGTTACCATGCGAGGTGTCAGGAGTAATTATAGCTGCGAATTCCTTTTTATTACTTCCCTCCATCACCCACCAAAAGATGTGTTTACTAAATCTATCCGGGCAACTCACCCCTGGAACAAAAGTGATTATTGATGTATTTCATCCGCTTTTTAAGTTAAAAGAACCACATTTTCAGGGACAATTATCATTGTTGATGAGTATAGATAATTATGTCAAAGGTGGAACACTAAATCATTGGTGTTGCGGACGCTATGATGGTGCACAGCAAATTCTTATTGCCAACAATATTATCGAGATTTGCCGCGATGGCGAGGTAAAGCGTTATCCTTACACCGAAGTTTTGCGTTACGTGCATCGCTATGAGATGGAGTTATTGTTAGAACAAGCTGGTTTTACAGTAGAAAATATTTTCGGTTGGTATGACGAAAGACCTTTTGAACACAGCAGTCAAAAAATGATATTTGTCGCTCGCAAAAATTAAGGTATTTTTTATGAAAAAATTCGTATTGATATTACTATTTGTTTCGTGCATCGCCCAGGAAAAAGTTTTAAAAGAAATTGCGAATTCAAAAAGGCAATGGACGGGCATCGCTGTTTCGCAAGGCGGGCGTATCTTTGTCAATTACCCACGTTGGGGAGAAAAGACACCTGTTTCTGTCGGGGAATTGCAGTCAGATGGACGCGTTGTACCATTTCCCGATAAAAATTGGAATGGGTGGAACCGAGGAATGTCACCACGTGATCGTTTTGTTTGCGTGCAAAGTGTTTACGTGGACGATCAAAACTTTTTATGGATACTCGATCCGGCAAATCCACAATTTGCTGGTGTGATCAAAAACGGTCCTAAATTGTTAAAGGTGGATTTGAGCAGTAATAAGGTAATCAAAATCTATACCTTTGATGAGAAGGTGGTAAAACCAAATAGCTACTTAAATGACGTACGTGTGGATACTTTGCGACAATACGCGTACATGACAGATTCCGGCGACGGAGCAATCATTGTTCTCAATTTGAAAACAAATGCTACGCGACGTTTACTCGATAATCACCCTTCGACAAACGCCGAAGATGTTGTGTTGACCATTGAAGGAAAAAAGTGGCTTATTGACGGTAAGGCACCGCAAATACATTCTGATGGCATCGCTCTGAGTCCCAATCGCGAATATTTGTATTACCAAGCACTTAGTGGAAAGAGTCTATACCGCATTCGTACACGCGTTTTGCGTGAAGAGGACATTTCACGCGAGATGTTGTATAAGAATGTGCAAATTTTGGGAAAAACAGGGGCCGCCGATGGTTTGGCATTCGATCCGCACGGAAATTTATACATTTCTAGTTTAGAAAATAACGCCATTTTGCGTTTGAATCCCGGCTTAAAAGTGCAATACTTAGCGCAGCATGAGAGCATTTGTTGGCCAGATAGCTTTGCGGTGAGAAATGGATATTTGTACTTCACAACAGCACAGATACATTTAGGTAATAATGTGGTAAATCCCTATCGCATTTTCCGCATGCCGATTCGCCCAAAATTACGTAGTAAAAACGAAATCATTAGTTTTATCTATTATTGGTTTTCTCTACTAGACAACAATGCGGATATTAAAAAGTTTTTACCTCTGTTGTCGCAAACGAGTTTGTACATGCAATTGCCAGACGTGCAACTGTATTCGATTTTTGATTTCCAAAGGTGGCACTCTCTGGTATCGCAACAAATTAAGAAAGCCACACATAATATTGAAAGCGTAAAAGTCGAGATAGACCGCGATGGAAACTATGTGGTGAAAGTGAAGTTGGAGTGGCAGGGAAAAACAAAAGATAACGAAGAGATGAAATTTCAAGCCGAGCAAAATTTTGTCATCACCGAAACCGGAGAGGAATACCCACGTATTTTACGTTGTGTGGTCAAAGAGCGAAAATCTACCACCATGAGCAACAAGGTAAAAGAAAAAATTAGTCTACTGAAAAAACCCGTATTTGGGGGATTTGTGACCATTGCCGACGCGAAGGTTATTGAAAATATGGCGCATGGCAATCTGCTCGATTTTTTCTGGATCGAAGCCGAACACACCGAGATGAGCGCAAAAGAAGTGCAAGACTTGGTGCGCGCTGCGGAGAACGAAAATGCGGTCCCCATCGTACGCATCGCCACAAATAACGTTGCGCATATCAAAAAATACATTGGTAGTGGTGCCAAGGGCATTGTGATTCCTAGTATCAAAAATGCAAGCGACGCCAAAAGAGCCGTAGATGCGACGAAGTATCCGCCTGTGGGTAAGAGACCCGTCGGTGTCGAGCGTGGGAATCGCTACTTGGGAAATTTTCGCGAATATTTTGCCGAAGCCAATGGAGTCATGTTGACGATCTTAATGATTGAGACACCCGAAGCGATTGAAAATCTAGAGCAAATTGCCCAAGTTCCCGGAGTAGACTTGTGGCACATGGGACCTTTTGATTTATCGGTATCCATGGGAGTACCCATTGACTCACCGCAGCTAAAAGCCGCGATCCGCAAAGTGGAAATCGTTGCGCGCAAATACAACATTCCACTTGGAAGCTATGCCGCGAATTTGAAAACGGCGATACAAAAAACACAACAAGGTTATTACTTTTTTACGATTCCTGGAGATATGCAACTCTTGCAACAAGGGGTACGCGATTATTTTAAGGTAGATTAGCATGCAAGAAGGTGTGATTAAATTTGAATTGCGTTTTTTTCCTTATCCCGCAGTTCATGAAAAAAATATCGCGTGTTTAAACAGTTGGCGAAATACACTGTATGAGTACAATTTAATAGGCCAAGATCCTACACGGTACGATGGTGCGGGGTTTGGCAACGTAAGTAAACGTTGTCCACCATTTTTTCAGCCGTGTGGAAAAAGACGTTTTTTCATCACTGGAACGCAAACGGGGTTAAAGAGTCTTCTAACAACAGAAGATTACACAACAGTACTCGAATACAATATCGCACAAAATATGATTGTTGCCGAAGGTCCGGTGAAACCTTCGTCTGAATCACTGACACATGGTGCTATTTACGATGCGGATGACAATATCCGCTACGTTTTTCACACCCACAGTCCTGAAATTTGGCACAATGCCAAAAGGTTAGAAATTCCGGTGACACATCCTGATGTTGAATACGGTACCGTGGAAATGGCACAAGAAGTAAAACGACTTTTTTACCATTCCGATGTAGCACAAAAACAGATATTTTCTATGGGAGGGCATGAAGATGGCATTATTACTTTTGGAAGAAGCCCGCAGCAAGCAGGCGAGATTATGTTGCGCTACTATCATTTGAGTAGGTAGTGGCGAATGATGACGCAAAAAAAGAAAATACCTAGATGAAGACAAAATCGGAGGAACAAATGGGACGCAGTAAACACAATAGACGCCGTAGTTCAGGAAAAGCGTACAAAGATTTGCGATTATGCGGACAGGTAGCCAAAGCGCTCAATTACGCTTTGGCCGGAGAGTGCGATGACGACATTTTGCGCGATTTATATGTCGAATCGGTTATTCCGGCACCAGATAGTTCGAGAATGTTAGTGACAGTAACCCCAAATTCACTTCCCGCAACATCTGAAGAAATTTTAGAGCGCTTACATTTGCACATGAACACATTGATGTTAGAGGTGGCTTCCGCGATTCACCGTAGAAAGGCACCACAGCTAAAATTTAATGTTTTGAGCAAACAAAGCTGGGATGAAATTTCAGGCACAGGCGTTTCTGAAGACGACTTATATGAAGATGATATGTCGTTGGGCGAGTATTAGTACTTGTAAACATCAAACGATAACACAATAATTTGTAGGGGCGGACCTAGTGTCCGCCCGTTCCCCCACAGCGAATCGTTGATTATAAATCATCCCTACTTAACTATATAACAAAATGGTTTTGTAATTTTGACCGTAAGTGATAACACATCAACACATTACACGACCAAACTGTACAATTGCAACAGCAAGTTGAATCAGTTTAATTTTAATAAAACAACAGCGAATCGTTGATTATAAATCATCCCTACTCAACCAATAACCAAAATATCCACAAACACAAGAAACAAAAACAATCACCGTGACACCCAATCCAGTGAGTTGCGCATCTTCCGACGGGGAGTAATTGAGAAACATGACAAGCCCTGTACCCACGCAAGCAGCTAAGCCACTAAGTAGATCATTTTGTAGTAGTCCGGATATCGCTCCGAGAATAGCAAACCACCCACCAATAGACAGTGCGGTACTAACGGAAAAAAATATCCACGTGATGATAAATACCGGAAGAAAAGAACAGGTAGCCCTTATTGTCATTAGCCCAAAGCGGCTGTCAAGAAATGTATCCATTACTGTCTTTACACCGTAGCTAGCAAGCCTTCAAATAGTATTGCGCATTGGTCAAGTGACGCAGTGGATTCTATGTAAGAATCCGGGCGCACCAAAAATGCTTGGTTTGTATATGGTGCATCGGTTGCCCAAAAACTTTGACTTTCTTGTGGGTGAATTTGCACAATGTTCACAAAGTGCGGCACATCGAAATCTAATTTGCCATCACCGAAAACAACTAGATTAAATTTCGTATAGTCTAAAAGCGTATAAAGTCGTGTCTTCTTCGCACCATCGTACATTTCGAAATCTGGTATTCTCGTACCTTCTAGCCCGTCTTTACCGTAACGAATTCCCATACCCGTTATATTGCCCGCGTGTTTTTGCACGAGTTTTACATAGTCTTGGGCGTGTGTACCATTGTCAGAGTATTTGGTGGAACGTACGAGTTTACCCGAGGTTTCAATGACACTTTGTGCGACGGGTTTGCGCTCGTTTTCGTAGCTCTGCAAAAGACTCTTGGGCGCATTGTGTTTTATAACCATATTCAATTTCCACATGAGATTAAAAGCGTCGGCAAGGCCCGTGTTGAGCCCTTGTCCACCATTCACGGAGTGGACGTGACATGCGTCTCCCGCAAGAAAAACTCTGTCGTGCACAAAGAAATTTTCGGCGACAGACTCTTTGACGGAAAATTGAGAAAACCATACAACCTCTTTGAAACTCAGGGTGTGTGGTTGCATGGCGTTATTGATTTTTTCGATCGCTTCTTCCATGGTGAAGTCTTTGGTGTCCATGCGTATGTAAAATCGATCGATGTCGCCTTCGCGTGGAATCCACGCCACATCGGAAGTTTCCGCTTGGAAAACGATGATCTCGGGAACTTTGGGGAAATCGGTGTCAAGAACCCCATCTATAACCGCCCATATAATTTGTGGACGTATTATATGAAAGGGAATTTTGAAATGATGGCGGATAAATGATTTGGAACCATCGGCACCGATCACATAGCGCGATTGGATGGTTTCGCCATTCGAGAGCGTTGTCAGGCAGCCTTCGTCGTTGAGTTCGATTTTTTCAATGGTTGTGGTGCGCTTTACCGCGGCTTGCATTTCTGTTAGCTTTTTGTCCAAAAGCTGCTCTACGAAGGATTGTCCGATCATCAGGAAATGTTTATGCAAGCACCCTTGTAATTCTTCCCACCATGAGGATTGACGCGAGGCAAATTTTCCATCTGCCCATACTGAGCTAGTATTGCACTGCTTTCCCAAGGGATAAAGTTCGTCGAATAAATCGACGAGTTCCATGAGTTGTAGGGTGCGTGCGTTCAGAGCATCGGCTCTTCCTACCTGTAATGGTTCTTCGGATTTATCAAAAATGACGGTGCTCATACCACAACGTTGTCCTAGGTAAGCGCACATTAGTCCTACGGGGCCTGCTCCGACGATAAGTATATCTGTGTGTGTTGTCATTTGTAAGACTCTAAACCAGGGTTGTCATAAGGAGGGTCACTCAAAACCTGAACACGTCGAATGTGACGTGGAGATTTTGAAACAAATTCTTCTCTACCATGTAAAAGCGTAAAATTATCGGTGATCACAACATCTCCGGTTTGCCACTCATGGGCATAGAAATTTTGTGGATCACATAGAGTTTGTTTTAAATCGCGATGAAATTTAAGTGCTTCTTCGCTGCCAACACCTTGCACTTCAATATCCACGGGGTTAATGAGTTCGCCGTTTTCTTCAAAATGAGGCTCGTTATAACGAATGACCGAAAAATCTCGGTAAGGGTGTTTGGCGATAATCGGTGAAACGGTCTTACTATCGTAAAATTCCATTTTTCTTTTGTAATGTACCGTTATTTTGCTCCACAATTCTTTTTGTTCTTCGGATGCGTTTTTGAGTGCCAGCACGGTGTTGGTAAACGTGGTTCTACCACCTTGTCCTGCTAAGGGAGCTTTGGCGCAATGGAAAATTTGATATTCGGGGACTTGTGGTCGATACATACCGTCCCAGTGTAGAGGAACATAACTATGATCAAAAATATGATCCTTGGGATCGTCTTGCTGAATGAGTTCAAGTACTTTTCCAAAAGGCCACACACTCACTTCTCCCCAGCGTTCGCAATAGTTCGGGAAATCTTCCATATCTTGGAAAGTCTCAAAACCTCTTAGTAGAACGAGGTGCTCTTGGCGAAATAGTTCGCGTAAACTCTCGATGTTCAAATCTTGTACATTATTTTTACCATCCGGCTCGACAAGTACACCAAATGGTTTCAGCCGTGTAACCTTGTAATCCATTTTATATTCCTTCTATCGCATAAGCTTTAGTCTTTTACTAGAGTAAAATGACTTGGACGTCCGTTAGAAGAGTAAACTAACTTTGCACCTAAATCTTCTGCTTGAAAACGCTTCATTAACACAAATCCTTCGTCGGTTTCCACTGCAACGCCATGCCAGGGGGTCATCCAGCTTTCATTAGCAATAAGGCGAATGCCTAGCTTTTTTGATCCACAAACTTGTGGATGAATGGATAGACGAACGGCTTGTGGAAAGTATTCGGCAATGAGTTCGGTCCAGGCGTTGCTTCTACGAATAACTTCGTAAGACTTCGCACGAGCTTCTCTTTGCACAGCGGCGCGACTTTTTGTTTGTCCTGGATGCACAGCATCTTCAAATAAAAAGCGTGTGATTCCGCAGTACATACGATTGGCTTCGAGTTCTTCAGGTGTGGCACCTGGTTTTGCACCTTTTTTGACTTTTTCCTTGAGAGAGTCGACAGATTTTCCATAAATGTCCATTAGATGGTCACGCATCTCCACAAAGTCAATACCTCCGTAGTAGTCATCAAGGTTGAAGGTGGATATGTCGTTAAGAGACATCTCTTCAATCATGTTATCCAATTCTATTTGGTATGCGGTGACATCGCTTTCCTTCATTCCGACGACGTCGCTAAATACTCTTCCATCTGAACATATAATAATTTTGATTCCAGGTAAATAATATTCTTTAATTCTCTCGCAAAGATTTCCTAGGAAAGCCAATGAAAGTCGTTCGGCGTGGTCTGGTAATGCCCCTAATACTTTTCTGGGATTAGGAGATTTTCCGGGGAAAGCTGGTAAAACGAAAGTAACCGGCTCATTTTTTTCCACGGCTTCGATAATTTTTGGCAAATGGTACGATGAACAATGTGAACATTTTTCATCGCCACATGGTTGATGTGATTTTGGGGTACGACGAAACTTCATGACCTCGGCTAATATTCTTATGGCCATTTCTTTTACAGAATCTGTACTTGGTGAATAAAAATTGACAACCGGACTACTTTGGACTGTGATTAACTCGAAACTAGATTCTGTATTTTGCATTTTTTGTCTCCCCATGAAAATTTTAACTCTGACTTGTGCGGTTATTTTTTGTCAACTGCTTATGCTTTTAGTATAAGGCATTCTTTTGTATAAATAAAATTAACAGTTCCTATCTTTGTTATAGATTATATTTATGGATAGGGTTAGGTGTTGAGATTCTTTTGTGTGCGAATTAGGGTTAGGGATTCTTTCTCCGGATTGGTGCCCTCACCATCGCAATTGTGGGAGATTTGGATTAGGGATTTTTTCTCCGGATTGGTGCCCTCACCATC
This sequence comes from Candidatus Uabimicrobium amorphum, assembly GCF_009002475.1. Lineage (GTDB taxonomy): Bacteria > Planctomycetota > Uabimicrobiia > Uabimicrobiales > Uabimicrobiaceae > Uabimicrobium > Uabimicrobium amorphum. The sequence continues at coordinate 2,903,523 of NZ_AP019860.1, read as the reverse complement.
GCAATTGTGGGAGATTTGGATTAGGGATTTTTTCTCCGGATTGGTGCCCTCACCATCGCAATTGTGGGAGATTTAGGATTAGGGATTTTTTCTCCGGATTGGTGCCCTCACCATCGCAATTGTGGGAGATTTAGGATTAGGGATTTTTTCTCCGGATTGGTGCCCTCACCATCGAATTTAAGGTTTTAGCTACGCTAAAAACCTTAATTCTCATGCCTCTCCCACAGGGAGAGGCGTAACACGTCTTAATTTGCTTTTATTGTTTTCTTTGATGCATATCATAAACACAACATAAATTAAGCAGTGCATTGCATCACTACTTTTGTCCCGCAACTCAAGTGAATTTTGTTTTTTACAAAAGAGAAGCATTACGCCTCTCCCTGTGGGAGAGGCATGAGAATAGCAGGTTTTCAGCGTAGCTGATAACTGCTAATTCGATGGTGAGGGCATCAATATGAAAACGAACCTATACACGCCAAAACAAAACTTTTTATTTTCCCCTGGTAATCTTGCGTATTTTGTGATACATTTTTGTATCATTTGGTGATTGAGTGATCGTTTTTAGGATACAAACATGGCAAAAGAATTAAAGAGAAAACAGTTGTTAGATGCGGCAGCGTCTATTCTTACAAAGAATCCAGGGGCAACCATGGATAAGATCGCAACTCACGCTGGTGTGGGACGTATGACTCTATATCGCTATTTTCCCAGCAGAGAAGATCTTATTCGCGAATTGACTTTGGAATCCATTAAGGAAACCAATATCGCAATACAACCCATTTACGACGATGGGCTTTCGAGTGAGGAAGCGTTACGTAAAACTTTAGACAATATCATTCCTTTGGGAGACCGTTTTCATTTTTTGATTTATGAATCTATGCATTACAAAGATCGCGAAATTGAAAAAGCCCACGAAGAACAAATCGAAGAGTTGTATAAATTTATGGAAGTGTTGCGTAAAGATGACTTAATTTCGATGGACGCGACATGGGCGTTATATGTATTTGATGCCTTAATTTGGGCCGCGTGGTCAGCGATTGAGGAAGGAGATGTGGCACGTAAGAAAGCCAGTGGTTTAGTTTTGCAGACTTTTTTGAGTGGTTTACAGACCCCTTAGCCTTTTACGAGAGGAATAACTATGTACCATAGGATGACATGTTTTTTTATCTGTGTATTGTTGGTGGTGAGTACTTATAGTGATGAAGCAAATATTATTGGTACACGTGCCGTAGATACCTCGGGAAACGTTTATAAACTAGGTTTTGAAAAAGGACTCGGACCTGTTGCTTTTGTATTTTTGGACACAGGCTGTCCGATATCCAACCGCTATGCTCCACAATTAAATAGTATTTTTGATGATAGCCGCAGTAAAGGACTCTCCTTTTACGGAATCATCTCCGATCCATATACTTCTCTAACGGAGAGTTCGCGGTTTCGCGAAAAGTACAAACTACGTTTTCCTATCTTATTTGATTCTGTGGGGGACTTAGCGGAAAAGTTGCAGCCAAAGACAGTTCCGGAAGCATTTGTTGTAAATAAGCAAGACATTGTTGCTTACCGTGGGCGAATAGACAATCGTTTTTCCGCAGTGGGCAAACGCAGTCCTAAGGTAACCTCACATGACCTCAGTGAGGCCATTCGTTCTGTTGCCAAAACGGGAATGAGTTCTGTGAAAAATACCCAGGCCATTGGTTGTATCTTTGAAGCGTGGGAGGGAGAACTCGAAGAGGTGACATACACCAGAAATATCGAACCTATTTTACGCGCCAACTGTATTGAATGCCACCAACCTCAAGGTATTGCTCCCTTCTCTTTAACAACATATAAAGATACCAAACGACGCGCAAGAATGGTTTCTTATGTGACTAGAAATCGCATTATGCCTCCGTGGCGCGCGAAGGCGGGGCATGGAAATTTTCGTGACGAACATATTCTGGGAGATCGACAAATTGCCATGTTGAAAAAATGGGCCAAAAGTGGCCGTAAAAAAGGTGCGCCGCAAGATGCCATGCCTGAGGTGAAAACAACTGCGCAAAAGTGGCGATTAGGTAAACCGGACAAAGTGATTACTATGCCCCAAGAATTTTCTGTTCCAGCAGAGGGCGAAGATATATACCGCTACTTTGTGATTCCCAACGTTTTTCAAGAAGATCAAATCATCACTGGTCTTGACTTTCGTCCTGGTGATCCACAGGTGGTGCACCATGTCATTTACTACGCTGATTATTCAGGTAAAGCGCGAAAAGCCGACGACAATGATCCTAAACCAGGTTTTTCTGTTTTTGGTACCGGGGGATTTATGGAGGCAAATAATGAGGCATATCCATTAGGTGGCTGGGCTCCAGGAGGAGCGCCGTATACGCTTCCACCAGGTTATGGTATTTATTTGCCAAAAGGACAGGACATTGTGTTGGAAATTCACTATCATCTCACTGGTAAAGCAACAACGGACAAGAGTTCTTTGGCGGTGTACTTTGCCAAAAAACCAGTGGATAAATTTGTCGATGGCATTATGATGGGTACGCAAAATGTGGATATACCGGCAAACAAAAGTGATTATTGGCGACATGTCTCCATGGAAGTCCCGGCGGATATGCAACTTCTCGATATATCTCCACACATGCATTACATTGGAAAAGAAGCCAAAGCAGTGGTCACTTTTCCCGATGGTAAAAAGCAATCACTTCTTTACGTAGATGATTGGGATATTCGTTGGCAAAGTAATTACGTATTTCGCGAACCAGTAAAGATACCTGCTGGTAGCCGTATCGATACGTGGTTTCGTTACGACAACTCTGCGGACAATGCGGCGAATCCACACTCTCCACCAAAAAATATCAAATGGGGTTGGCAATCCAATGATGAAATGTGCGAAATGTATTTTACCATTATTGCCGCAGATAAAGACAAAGCAAAAATACAGCGCGCCGCATACGCATCGTGGTTGCGCTCCGCTGATCCCAACGCTCAAAAAAGCACGATGACAACAGAGGAAATTATCGATAAATTGACTACCGTGAGTAGTTGGAGCGCAAAAGGGGAAAAAGTATTTGAAATGGCATTGACTTCCCCACAAGCCGAAAAAATTATTACGTTGATGTCACAGCGTGCGTCTAAATCAAATAGCGCAAACATTTACAGCAACTACGGGGCGCTTTTGGCGATTATGATGTTTTACTCTACAGATGAAAGTGAACAGTATGCGCTGTGGATGGAAGCCGACAAAGCCTTTAACAAAGCGCTAAAACTAGATCCCACTCACTGGGATACGCGCTTGAGTAAAGCGGTGATATACATCTACTCTGAAGACAGCGGATTACAAAAGCAAGCGCAAAAGTTATTGTTAGATTTACAAGCGAAGAACAACAACAGTGACGCGCGTTATGCCAAGGTGTATTTGTATCTGGGAAATCTGTACGAGCTACAAGGGAAAAAAGCCGCCGCGCAAAAAACATGGAAGCAAGGACTTCAGCTATACCCCAAAGATGAAGAGCTACAAAAGAAAGCAGCCTATCGTTAGGTGTGGTATTGATATAGCCTAACGCAAAACTAAAATACACCTTTAGCAAGGTCCGCCCCTACAACGCACTTTGCTAAAGGTGTATTTTGGTTATGCGTGATAGTTGTCCAATGCTTTCTGTGCGGCGGTTTTGACGTCTGCTGTTTCGTCGTTTACTGCTTTTTCGAGATCAGCGATGGCAAAATCAATATCGGGAGACATCTCGGCCAGTTTTTGCGCTGCGGTGACGCGCACTTTACTTGTTTTATTGCGTAAAGCAGTTGATAAAAATTTGTGTAAGTCTTGTTGTGGTAAAATCTCCATCAAAGTTTTCGCCGCCATGACTTGTATCTGCGCATTTTTGTCGTAAACCATTTTTCTCAGAGCGGGAACCGCGGGAGTGGCTCTTTTTCCCATTTGACAAAGTTTCTCTTTGGCGATGTTGCGAAAATCTTCGTTGGTGTCGCGAAAAAGTTTTACGAGGAACGGAATGGCAACGGTTGATGTTTCTTCGACTAAATCAAGTACTTGTTGGATATTTTTTTTCATCATTTTATCCTTTGTCGTACTATAGTTTTGTTCCAGAGAACAAAACAAGTATTCCGAGTGGGGATCTTGTTGTAAAAAAAGTGTGATGATCTTCAATTTCACCTTTTCGTTTAGTTTTTGATTTTCTAACACAGTTGTGTCTATACCATGCCTTTGAATGATCGCGATGAAGGTTTCTTCGCTTCTCTTTTGTATCGTATCTTGCTGACTAACCAGCAAATCTTGAAATGTTGCGTTTTGCAAAACATTTCGTGAACCTATATGTTGAAGAGCCTCGACTGCGGCATGTGTCATATCATCTTTTTCCAGGTATTCGAGTAAGAAGTCTTCCAGATCTTTTGTGTAAGAAGCCAGTTTTCCTAGAGTACGTACTGCATTGGCGGCGATTTGTCGGGGAGCTTCTTCACAGCAACGAATCAGTAATTCGTAGAGATCTTTGGGGAGTTCTCCAAGGTCTCCCAAAGCTTCTACCGCTTTGGCACGAACATTTCTTTTCATTGCGGTATTCTTGACAATACATTGCAAAATGGGGATAGTTACCGCAGATTTGTTACCAATGGTTCCCAAAATAGAAATGGCTTCCTGCATATGTTCGCCTTGTTCGATAAAATGAATTAACGTAGGGATGATAGGGTATGCCTGCGATTTCATTGCCTCTAAAATGGCAAAAATTTGCGTGCTTTTGTGATTTTCTTGGATATGTTTGCTAAGAATAGGAACCGCACTCGCTCCCATTTTGATAATTGCTGTTCGTTGTTCTTCATTTTTACTGTCGGTCATTTCTTGCAAAAAATTTTCGATTTTTGCTGCGGCGTCTTCTTTCAGTGCTTCGCATTTGGTGAGTTCTTTGGAAATTTTGACTTTGGGGAGTTCATCGTAAACGCGAAATATAGATTCGCGTTTGTTGATATCTTTAGGGGGAATGTAGTGTATTTTTTGACGGGTAATAAAAAATAGCAGAACCGTTGCTAAGCCAATAGATACTACATTGAATAATCCCCAAAACAGAACGCGACGTCCTAAGCTACCCGCAAATATCATGATCAAAAAACTCGAAATAACGAGCAGTGTAATAAAGATAGAGGTGTCGTGTACACTATCCCACACCAACATCGGAACTATATTTACCAGAAATACGACAAATGCTGCTGCTCCTGTCACAAAAGTGGGATATCGCCATCCATTTTTCATATCTTTCTTCCTTCTAATCTTTGATTTTATCTAGTCGTTGTTGCGCTTTAGCAAAGTTGAGTTTTGCTGCCTTTCGATACAGCTGACGCGCTTTTTTCTTGTCACTTTTTATTCCCCAGCCATTGCGAAAAATTTCTCCGAGCAAGTAGAACGCTTCTGCTTGTTGTGAACGATAAAGTAACTTGCGCGATAGATGGTAACTCTTTTTGCTCATATACCATTTGGCAAGATATAGACGGGCACCAGGAATATTTCCTGTGCACGCGCGCAAAATGAGAAAAGTTCCCTGTACGGTGTCGTGGTAGTCTTCTCTCTCTAAATATATTTTTCCTAAGTTAAAATAAGCCAGGGTATGGTCGTTGTGCTCGATGGCTTTTTGATACCACTCAATGGCTTGCTTTATGTTACCTGCCTGTACATGATGATCTCCCATAAGGCACATGGAACTAAGATTGCCTCTTTGTGCTGCGTTGCGATGTAGTTGCAAAGCTTTTTGTGGATCTTTCTTTACCGCGATTCCTTGCAGGTACATATTTGCCAAAAAATACGTGGCCCAGTGATACTCTGGGGATGCTTTTTGAAAAAGGGCAAAGGCGCGTTTGTCGTCTTTAAAACTTGGCTCATAAAAGTAAATCGTTCCCATGGATTCTATACATGGTGCAAAATTTTGTTCCGCACCTTTTTTGTACCATGCGAGGGCTTGGGCGACTCTGTTTTCATGCGAAATTAATTTATATGAATAAAGGCGTCCTTTAATATAGCAGACATACTTATTGTTGTCGTCTGTGAGCGAAAAATATTTGTTTACTTGTTTTTTTAAAGGATCTTGCGCTTGATGTTCACGGTCATAGAGAACTTTCAATAAATGGTAACGCGGTGGTGCATCGGGTGTACATATAGAGTCTATCAACGCTTGGCCATGCTCGCGTTGGGTGTCCAAGAAGTAATGGAATGCCTTAATAAATAGAGCGTCGGGTGTGGATAAACGCTGCGAAGAAAGTTTTTGGTATTGTTTGTACAGATTATTGTAAGAACTGGAAAACAAAGTAACAACCACAGCAAGAGTAATGGCAAAAATACCCAAAAGTATTAGGTTCTTTGCCAACCATTTTTTAATTTTGCGTTGTTGTTGCCCTTTGTCCTTACTGATTTTTTCGCCGCGAAGAAACTTTTCTAAATCGTTGCACATATCTTCGGTACTTTGGTAACGCATATCTTGCTTTTTGGCCAACGCTTTGAGGCATATCGCATCGAGACTTTTGGGAACAATCTGTTTGATGTTGCTTGGTGGAACGGGATCTTTTTCTAAAATTTGTTTGGAAACTTGGGTAATGGTATGGCCAGAAAAAGGAGGTCTGTTGGTAAGTAGTGTATATAATAGCGCACCTAGTGAGTAGACATCGCTGCGTTCATCAATAGAAGCAATACGCCCCTCGACTTGTTCGGGCGGCATGTAGTAGATCGTTCCGATCATGGTACCGCTCACGGACAATTTTTGGCTGGCGTCCTGCAATTTTGCTAGACCAAAATCCATAACCTTGGGATTTTCATTGGCATCCATCATGATATTTGCAGGTTTGATATCGCGGTGAATAATTCCATGCTGGTGGGCAAAGTGGATTGCGGCACATATCTTGGTCATCAGTACCGCAATTTTACGAACAGAGATCGTCGCATCGCTTTTGATAAATTCGTCGAGGGGAACCCCTTCGATAAAGTCCATGGTAAAAAAATATTTGTCCTGGTCTTGCCCGATGTCGTATAGCGTGACAATGTTGGGATGACGGAGGCGTGCCGTTGCTTTTGCTTCGCGTAAAAAACGCATATTGTTTTCCTGGCTGCTGCGAATGAGTACTTTCATGGCAACAATACGCCCACCTAAGGTATCTTGTACCTTATAGATAATTCCCATTCCACCACGCCCAATTTCGTTGAGAATTTTATAACGTCCAATTTGGGAAGGAAGGGCGCTCTGTGCGACTTTTGATTTTATATGCGAAACCTGTTGGTGGTTTAAAAAACCATGTTCAAGCATAATGTCTGAAAGGTTTTTGCCCGTGGAGGTTTTCAGTAACTGCATGCAATAAGTGAGTGTTTTTGAGTCTACCATGTTATGACTTAATGCAATTTGTCCAAACTTGATGTTTTGCTGTGGATTGGTTTTTACCGTCATGATAAAGTCCTAAAAAGGTGTTCTAAAACATGGTAATAACAAAAAAGCCCATTATATACAAGAGTAGTACGGAAAAACTTTCAAAACCAATGTTGGCAATTCCTTTTCTTTCGCGAATGACCAATCCCGCGACGAGAATACCGGACATAATAATGGAGAGTGCGGTGAGAAAAATCACTTCGTTACTTATGGTGTGGTAAATAGATCCCGGTCGGTAGGCGATGTCGGAAGCTACGGCAAACATCACATCAAAAGCATTGCCACCTATAATATCACCTACGGCAAGCGTCAGTGCTCCGCGACGTACTGCGGCGATGGCGGTTACCAGTTCGGGAATCGAAGTAATGACTGCGGTGATAAACCCACCGATGATTGTCTCATCAATTCCAGTTCGCTTGACGAGATTTATGCCGGATTGTGCTAGAGCCCAACCAGCCAAGGCCATGATACATGAGAAAACAAAAAACATTGCGAACATTCTTGGTAAACTTTGTTGATGTCGCAAACTGGTGTCGGGAATATCGACACGGGTAAGTAACGTTTTTAGAGGTAACCACTGTGGTTTTTCATGGCTTTTTTTTACTTTGTTCATTCCAAATACATAAGTGATGAACAAAATAGGGGTGAAAACATGTACGCCAAAAATAGTAATTTCCGGAAAACTATTGGCGAGCAAAATTCCGCCGAGAAGGATGATGAGAAGTTGCCCATTTAAAATGTTGGGAATAGATGCGGCTTGGTGCTCTAGATTTGCTTCGCGATTGCAAAAATCAGCGATGGCTAAGAACGAAGTTTGGGCGGCAATGCCACCAAGAGCATTGCTCATCGCCATGTTGGGATATCCACTCGAAGCGGCAACAATAGAGGTGGTGATTCCCGGAAGCGAGGTACTAGCGCCTAAAAGAATTGCCCCGGTTACGGCTTCACCAAGACCAGTACGATCCGCAATATGATCTGCAAGGCCTGCCAAATGTATGCCCGCCCAAGTAATGATGATGCCTGACACTGCGAAGTATAAAATACACATCCACAATGGAATATCCATACCAAACCACCTTTGCCAAATGAGTCAGATTGCCATGAAATGAAAATACTTGTGACTTGTTCTCGTTGATTGTTGCTAGCATGCGATGCCCTCCCGCCGGGCAAGCCCATTGACTTAAGCGTAAACACTTATAATAAAAGACTTACTTACTTGTGTCATCCCTGACTTGATCAGGGATCCACGAATATAAGTCGACTTTATATTGCTGGATCCCGTATCTTTCCAAAAACCTCCGGTTTTTGGGTACGGGATGACAAGTGTTGTAAACCTTTTAAGATTTTACACTTATCTCTTAAGTCAATGGGCTTGCTCCCTGTGGGGGCACCGCATACTAGCAACTATCTATACTTACAAATCAATTTTACAACCTAGTGAGACGAATCGTCACTTTTTGTTACGGTACGTACTTTTAAATTTTCGACAAAGAAACAATATATTGCCGGAACGATAAATAAAGCCAGTACCGTGGAAAAAATTAGTCCGCTACTTATGGTAACTGCCATTGGGGCAAATAGCGGGTCACCACTGGCGATGAGAGGAATCAATCCACCGACGGTTGTCAATGTGGTTAGCATAATGGGAACTATGCGTTGTTTGGTTCCCATAACTACACAGTGACGAAATGCCTCCTTGGTTAGGCCGAGATAATTATTGTTTTCTGTTGCCAGATTCTCTTTATTCGCCCAGGACTCATGAATGCGGTGCTCGATAAATTCGATGAGAACAATGGCGACATTAATGACAATTCCCGCCAGAGATAATAAACCCAGCATTGTCATGAAACCAAGCGGATTCGCGGTTAAATACAGACCAAAAAAACTACCTGAAAAAGCGAGAGGTATTGTCGCTAGTACAATCCACGTTTTGGTAAAAGAATTGTATTGTACCACCAAACACAAAATAATAAGTACCAGCGAGATGGTAAATGCACGCGACATGTTTCCACCACTTTCTTGGCTTTCTTTGTGCTCACCTGCAATTTCAATTTTGTATTCTTTGGGCAGTTCCTGTTGCATTTTTTTTATTTGCGGCATAATGTGGCGTACAATACGGTCTGGTAGGGTATCGGTCGTCACTTGACAACGTACACCAATTTCGCGTGTTTGGTTTCTTCGAACGATTTTAGCTAATTGCCATCGCGGTTGTACGACCGCTAGCTCATCAAGCGGGACCTTGCCAAAACGCCCTTCAACGTAAATTTGATCTAGAAGAGCTAAGTTCGCTCTTTGTGAGGCTGGGAGTCGTAAATATACAGAAACTTTATGGTCACGTTCGCGGTATGTCGTTAGATAATAGCCACTAAAAAACGCGTTCAATGTTTGTGCAATCGAAGCGTTGTTGACACCGGCAAGGTTTGCTTTGTCTTCATCTACTTCGACCCCTAGTTGGTAGGACATATTTTCCCAGGAATTATGAACGAGTTTTGTTCCGGGAGTTTGGCGTAAGATGTGCTCAATTTGCTTGGCATAAGCGCGTAAACCACTCACATTTTCCCCACGAACTCTTATTTCCACAGGATAAGGAACAGGTGGACCTTTGAGGAGCTTGACTATTTTTGTCCGCGCTCCGGTAACAGGACGAATTTTTGATTGGGGGATGCCTCTATAAACAGCGCTTTCAATATCTTGGATATAGGAATCTACGACGTATGGTGAAGTGGTGTTGATAATGAGTGTTGCACTGTTTGCTTTGGGATGTTCGGGACTAATACTCAGGAAAAAACGCGGCCCACCTTTCCCGACAAACGAAACCATGTTGTGTAAACGTCCTTTGGACTGTACTTGAACGATTTTTTCTAAGTTTTTCATCGTTTGATTGGTTTCCGCGATGGGACTTCCATTGGGAAGTTCTACGACAATGGTAAATTGGTTACGTTGGGCATTGGGAAAGAACTGATTGGGAATTTTTCCTGTGGCCAAAAGTCCAAAGCTGAAAATCATAAAAGCTAAGGCTGCCAATAGAGTGAGGGCTTTATAACGAATTGCGGCACTACAAAGTATCTCAAATAGCGGGCGTGGTTGACTGTTGCGTTTTTTTACTTTTTGTAAAACAAAGGTCACACAGTTCCATACATAACCGATGGGGGAAGTGCTTTTTCCTTCTTTCATAAAGCAATACGCCATAATTGAGGTAAAGGTAACCGCTAGAAAATAGCTAAATAGAAGTGATATACATACGACAATAGGGATAGAGCGCACATATTCTCCCGATCCTCCAGGAAGCGTTAACATGGGGGCAAACGCGCATACTGTGGTCATGGTGGCGATAAAGATCGGAAAGGCGATTTGGTTGACGCCACTGATGACAGCGGTGCGTTTATCATAGCCTTCGCGAATAAAATGGTGCACATTGTCGCATACTTCGATCGCATTGTCGACTAACATACCCAGGGCGATAATGAGAGCAGCAATGGACATGGTGTTCAGGTCGACATCAAAAAGATACATCAGCCCTATGGAACTTATCATGACGACAGGAATGGCGGTGGCCATGACGATGGCCACACGTAACCCTATTAGTATGAGTGCTACAGCGATGACCAGTACAATAGACTGCATTAGGCTAACTACGAAACTGTCGATGGACTGTTTTACTTGTGTCGGGACATCCGATAAAATAGCGACTTCGATATTTTTGGGCAAGGAAGTGCTTTTTACCTCTTCGATGGTTCGCTTTACTTCTTCTCCCAACTCGACAATGTTTTTTCCATCTTTCATAATAAGAGACAGTACAATACACGGTGCGGAGCGATGTGGATCGACATAGCGAACCTTTACTTGATATGGCTCCAGGTAACGCCGGGAAACTTTGAGATTTAAATCTTTGAGTAAAACCGAGTTCCCCGTTTCGTCGTTGCCTATGATGACTTGTTCAAACTCTTTGACATCACTAATCTCCCCAGACGGTTTAATGCTAAAACGACTGTAGTTCGTGTCTATGTTTCCTCCTGAGGAGACGATATTGTGATTTTGTAATACGTCGCGTAGCTCTCCGAGGGTAAGTTTGAGTTGGCTCCAGCGGCCCATATCTGTTTCAATGTAGATGGCTTCTTCTTCTACGCCATGCTTATTTACTTTACCAATGGATGGTAATTGACGCAGGCGATCTTTTAATCGGTCACTGATTTTTTCTAGATCTCTAGGAGAGTATACTCTCTTTTGTGTCGTAGATGGATTTTCATATATACCCAGTAACATTGCAGATGTGTCGCCAAAGTCACGATTGAGATATGGGGTGTTGGCCCCAGGTGGTAGACGTTCTTCGATGTCATTGAGTTTTTTTTGTACTTTGTCCCACACATCGTTAATTTCGCGAACAGGTAGACCTACTTCGTATAGATCGATTTTGACGATAGATAATCCTACGTACGAAGTGCTTTCAATCTCTTCGATTTCGTCGACCGATTGAATTTCTTCTTCGATGACGTCGGTAATGAGATTTTCCACATCTTCTGCGGTTGCTCCAGGCCAAGAGGTCGAGATGAGGGAGGTGCGTATTGTGAATGTAGGATCTTCGCGCCGCGAGATGTTTTGGAAAACATATAGACCCCACATTAAGAAAACAACAACAAAAGCAATGACGATGGTTCTTTTTTCTAATGCGAATTTTGTTAGACTCATTTTTTACTCACCTACTTTCACTTTTTCACCAGGTAGTAAATAATGTGCACCTTGAACCACAACTTGATCTCCCTCACTCAGTTCATCACTCTCTACACGACGCGTATCGGCAAAAGACTGGAATAAGCGCACCTGAACTTTGCGAACAAATGTTCCGTCTTTTTTTGTCTCGACTTTAAATACGTAGTGTTTGGCATCTTCCTGTAAAATAGCCTTCATCGGAACGTATACTCCAAAAGGAGATGAGTTTAAATTTAGATCTATTTCGACGAGTTCACCAGGACGAAATAACCAATTTTCACGAACGAGGACTACTTTGTCACCACTTTTGACTCCTTTGGGAACATTCAATGCGAGAAACGCGCGGTCTTTTATTGCCTTCTGTAATACTTGGTTTCCGTTCACTACGATGCTGCGGAAAGTAAAAAGGCCTAAGAAATCGAGCATGTCATCACTTACTGTCACATACATTTTGGTGACCGTAGTCACTCCGTCGAACTTTGTACCGATATAGTGGTTTGTGCGCCATACATAATGGCCTTTTGCATCTTTATTCAAGCAGTCAACGTTGACATATTTCTTGTTGTTTTGATAATAATGGCGCGAAACAATGGGCATTAAATCGGTAATACGCGGTAGCTTTTTGCGTTCCGGGTATTTTTCCATGCGGCGATCGATTTTGAAATTGCGCACTAATATTTGCAAATTAAATGTTCGTGTATTGCGATCCGCCACCGTGTCTTTGGCGTAAATCCATCCCGTGGCTGGTTGTTTCCAGTTGGGGTGGTAAATCGTGGCAAAGTCTCCCACATTTAGTTGACGATCTGTTTTGGGGGAAACGGCAACGGAAATTTGTATGGGGTCCATAAGAACGAGTGTTAATACCGCTTTTCCCGGTTGTACATATCCACCACGAATCACATGAACTTGCGATACACGACCATCAAATGGCGCGCGAACAACGCAATTTTCCACATCTAGTTTTGCACTTTTTAGTGACTCATTTAATTTTTTCATTTGTGCGCGGACGTTGAGTAAAGAAACTTCTTTTACTTTTTTCTGTGCTTGTATCTGCTGCATTTTCGCTTTGGCGCTGTCAAGAGAAGAGCGCGCTTGGTCGAGTTCTGACTGACTGGTGGAGTCTGTCACCATAAGCCGTGAAAGTCTTTTGTAATTGCGTTCCGCTAATTGCAAAGAAGACTTTGCTTCGGCAATTTGTGCCGGAATGACATGGTTAATTTCTGTTTCTGTGGTTTTGTACTCCGCTTGCAAAGCTTTAATGTCGGCCTTGGCGCTTTCGACACGTAATCGGTATATTTTTTGGTCGATTTTGGCGAGAATAGTTCCTTGCTTTACGATCTTACCTTGGATATTTTTTAAGGGACCTTCGACATCGGCACCACTGTCGATCACATAGTCGATTTTTCCACCGACCTCAAAGCTAATTTCCTCTTGCTTCCATGTGTCAACTGTACCTGTTAGCCGTAGGTCGAAAGAGGGATTTTTTGAGTTAAGGGTAATAACTTTTACTGGGGTAGTGGGAAATTCATTGATTTTAGATTCTACCTTGGCTTCTTCGCAGCCGCAGTAGAAAACTAAACATAAACTCAAGTACACAACATGTCGTAGCAAAATGTTTCCCTTTCATTATCGGTTAAGAGTTTGTTATTACGTATAGTGTTGCTGGTTTTATATAATAAAACTACTGTTTGCTAATTGCGGAACGTCCGCCACGCAAGATATATTTTTGTATTTTACCTGTTGCTGTTTTCGGCAGATCTTCGACAAAAGATACCCACTCGGGCGCCTTGAAATGTGCGAGATGACTACGGGCAAATTCTTTGACTTTTTCTTCGGTGGTTGTTTCACCGTCACGTAATACCACAAAAGCATGTGGACGCTCTCCCCATTTTTTGTGAGGCATTCCCACAATCGCAACTTCGAGAATGGCTGGGTGACGAAGTAGAACACCCTCCACTTCCACCGAGGAAATGTTTTCACCACCGCTAATAATGACATCTTTAAAACGATCGCGAATTTCTACATAGCCATCACTGTGTACCACTGCCGCATCTCCGCTGTGAAACCAGCCACCGCGAAAAGCTTTTTCTGTGGCTTCGGGATCATTAAAATAGCCTTTCATGACCACATTGCCGCGTACGACGATTTCTCCGAGACTTTCACCATCATGGGGCACTTCGTTGCCATCGTCATCAACAACCAACAGTTCACCCGAAGTCATTAATTCGACCCCTTGACGTGCTTTGATTATCGCACGTTGTTGTTGTGACAGTTGTTCATGCTCTGGCAATTCTTCGCAAATAGTAATAAATGGTGACGTTTCTGTCAATCCATAAAGTTGTGTCAATTTCCATCCCAGCTCTTTTTCAATGCGTTCGATTGTTGCTGCTGCTGGAGGGGCTCCTGCTGTAAAAAGATGTACTCCACTTTTAACATCACGGCGAAATTCTTGTGGGGCATTGGCAATACTAATAAGTACTGTGGGAGCAGCACAAAACATGCTGACATTTTCTTGGGCAATCAGTTGGAATATCATTTGCGGTTCGACACGTCGTAAACATATATGTGTTCCTCCGCACGCAGTAACAATCCATACAAATGTCCAACCATTGGCGTGGAACATCGGCAAGGTCCACAGATAACGATCTTTCGGTGTCATGTTATGATGGCACAGAGTTCCAACGATATTTAGGTAAGCGTTGCGATGTGTGATCATGACACCTTTGGGCTGTGCGGTAGTTCCACTGGTATAGTTGATGGAAATGAGATCATCTTCGTCGATAGTGACGTGCTCAAATTGATGATCGGCAGCGGCGAGAATTTCTTCATAATCACTCCAACCGTCTTTACTACCTTCTAAGGCAATAAAATGTTCGACTCCCGTTAGTTGCTCGCGAACACTATCGACGGCATCGAGGTAATCGCTGTGTACACAGACGATCCGCGACCCACTGTGGCTTATAATGTAGGCAAAGTCTTGTGCCGTTAAACGATAATTGACAGGTACGACAACCGCTCCAATTTGCGGAACGGCGTAGAACGACTCTAATTGTTTGTGTGTGTTGGGAGCAATGTATGCAACACGGTCGCCGTGTTTGATGCCGAATTTTTGTAAAGCGGATGACCAACGATCACAGCGTTCAAAGAACTGTCCATAGGTCAGACGTAATTCGCCATCAATAACGGCCTCTCTATCTGAATACAAACGCCGTGCACGTCTAGCGAACTCCATAGGGGTGAGCGGAAATTTCATAAACAACTCCTTTCAAAACGGTTTTGTTTATTCTAGCAGTTTCATTGATTTTTTCATAAGATGTTTTACGTCTGTACGGATTATTTTTTGGACAGCTATCGACACAACAAAATCATACTTGCCTTTTTAGAAAGAAAAACAATGGATGTTATGCGAACGCTATTTATGACAATCATTATGATTTCAATTACTTCAGCTGTTTTTGCGAATGACAGCGCGGCTCTACGAAAGCTTTTTGCTGAGGAACGCCAAGGTCTTTACAAAGAGAACCCTGCAACTAATCCAAATCGCAAAGGCCCTGTACGTCAAATGGGGAAAGTGAGACCTGCTGACTACGAACGGCGCGCGAAACACGCTGCAAAGTTTATCGAAAAACTACGAACGATCAACCGTTCTGAGTTGAGTGCAGAGGATAAAATAAATTATGATCTTTTCCTGCATATCAAAAAAGATCAGCAACTAGATTACAAATTACAAACCTACCGCATACCTTTTTATAGCGATAGCGGTTTTCATTCTTATCTTCCACGGATGTGGCGTAATACGCGCTTTGCCTCAAGAATCGACTACGAAGCCTATCTAGATCGTATTGCAGATATTGAAAGATATTTCAACGACCACATTGCCAATATGCGCATGGGAATTAAAGATGGCTTCACTATGCCACGCGTTGTCCTCGATGGACTTCTTCCTACTTTTTCAAGTCCCATAAAAAATGATCCTACCAAAAGTGAATTTTACGGACCGTTTCACAAAATGGTAGAGGACATGAGTGAAAAAGACAAAAATGAGTTACGTGCAATGGCCAAAGATGTGATTGTCAAAAAAGTAATGGCAGCGTATAAAAAGCTAGCAGCTTTTATGAAAGACGAATACTATCCTGCGGCACGAACCGATCTTGGCGCTTACAAGTTACCCAATGGCAAAGAGTACTATCAATCGATGGTCAATTACTACACCACATTAGATATTTCTCCGGAAGAAATACACGAAACCGGTAAGCGCGAAGTCGCGAGAATTCGCGCGGAAATGGAAGAGATTATTCGTAACGTAAAATTCAAAGGCTCCTTTACCGACTTCCTAGAATTTTTACGCACCGATCCACAATTTTATGCCAAAAGCGAAAAAGAACTATTGATGCATGCATGTTATATTGCCAAAAAAGCCGATGGTAGGTTACCGCGTTTATTCAAACACATGCCCCGTCAGCCTTATGGGGTTGAAGCCGTTCCCGCATCGATCGCTCCCAATTACACCACCGGACGCTATGTGGGGGCTCCATTAAACGCTCCACGCGGAGGTTACTATTGGGTAAATACTCATGCTCTTGACAAAAGACCCTTGTACAATTTGCCTGCGCTGACATTACATGAAGCAGTGCCAGGTCACCATTTTCAAATAGCGTTATCCAAAGAAATGAAAAACGTACCCGAATTTCGCAAAGGTTATTATCCTCACGCATACGGCGAAGGATGGGGGCTGTATTCCGAAAAATTAGGTATAGAGTTAGATATTTATGAAACGCCTTATGAACACTTTGGACGCCTCAGTTACGAAATGTGGCGTGCGTGTCGTTTGGTGATTGATACTGGAATTCATGCGAAAGGCTGGTCACGAGAAAAAGCCATTGCCATGCTAGAAGAAAATTCCGCACTGTCAACACACAACATCCGCACCGAAGTAGATCGCTACATCAGCTGGCCTGGACAAGCATTGTCGTACAAAATGGGCGAGTTGAAAATTCTAGAGCTACGCAAAAGAGCGACCGAGAAGCTAGGGAAAAAGTTCGACCTACGCGAATTTCACGCGAAGATTTTGATGGCCGGAGGTTTGCCTTTGACGTTGCTGGAACGTCAAGTGGATGAATGGATTGCCAGTTATCAATAGTCGTGGATTGTAGGTGGTACAATTATGTAATAGTTGTTTCTGGTATGCGATGCCCCCACATCAGTGCTGTGCACTGATTGCTCCCTCAGGGGGAGCCTAATACATCTAACGCTTGCAGGGAAAGACATCACTGGTGTGCAGGGCTATTTGGTGTGTGGTTAACATTCATTTTATTCGCTTGTTTATGTTCCAAAAAAAATAGCACACAGTCCTAAACTTTGTTATAGTATACTTTTGCCGATAATTCAACGGTGCCATGCTATTTCTCTGGCAAAAATCTCTAAAGTTTCTGTACGAGCAGCCTGATTTTCATCATGAATGGAATTCCACAAATCTCTTTTCTATGCATAGGCTCTTATTATGAATCTCGATAAGACAAATCCAGATAAATCTACTGGAAAAAATATTCCGCAAATGATTTTTGGCCGTTACACGGTTTTAAGTACTCTTGGTGAAGGAGGTATGGGCAAAGTATATCGTGTTCTCGATACCAAGTTAAAAAGAGTTGTTGCTCTAAAAACACTGCTACATGGTGTACATGCCAATGAAAAAGCCAAGGAACGTTTTTTTGTGGAAGCGCAGGCCATTGCCAAAATTAATCATCCCAACATTATACAGCTTTATGATATGGGAACGGAAAGAGAAGTTCATTACTACACAATGGATTATATTTCCGGATCTTCTTTGAAGGAATTAATGGACAGCAAAAGTTTGGGAGTGCGCAAGGGCATTAAAATAATGGAGACGGTTGCCCAGGCAATGAACCACTGTCATGAATTGGGGATTATCCATCGCGATTTAAAACCAGCGAATATTATGCTTGACGAAGATGGCAAAGTTTATGTTATGGATTTTGGCTTGGCGAAAACACAACACAGCAAAAAAATTACGCGTACCGGGGCGGTGTTGGGAACACCTCTTTATATGTCGCCGGAACAAGCGGAAGGTCTGCATCGTAAAGTGGACGCCACAACCGATACCTATGCCTTGGGGGCGATTCTTTATGAAATTCTTACCGGGCGTCCTCCTTTCCAAGCACAAAGTCACACCGCTATGTTTCGTAAAATACTCAATGAAAAACCGGTTTTGCCTAGCAAGGTCAATATAAAAGCGCCTAAAGAACTGGATAAAGTTTGTATGAAAGCATTGGCGAAAAAAAAAGAAGATCGCTACGCTTCTTGTAAAACTTTTGCTCGGGATCTCAATACTTATTTGCAGGGAAAAAAGATTACGACTTCTGCGCCGTCACGTACCCCTTTGATTATGGCTGCTGTAAGCACTATTGTTATATGTGTCGCGCTATTTTTTATGCTATTTTCTTCTTCGTCATCCCCTCATTCCCACCAGCAGAAAAAATCAGCAGCACAAGAAAACTATACAGGGCAATTTGTCGATGGGAAACGACATGGCCAAGGAATTCTTATTTATCGCAATGGTGATAAATACAGTGGCAACTTTGCGAATGGTTTGCCTGACGGTCAAGGGGTGTTTATTTACAAAAATGGTGAGCAATACATTGGCCAATGGAAAAACGGCAAGCGTCATGGCGAAGGCGTTATTTATCGTAAAAATAGAAGTGTAAAGAAAAAAGGTATTTGGAAAGAAGGCGCTTATCAAGAGCCGCATCTTATTCAAGAACCACATCTCCTCCCTCAACAGCAGCATCTTGCTCCTGCGTTGCAAAAAGGCTTACTCGCTTATTATGACTTTGACGGAGCTTTTCCGCAAACCGGTGTACTCAAAGATCGTTCTCAAAGCCATTTTGATTTAAAAATGCGTAATGGTAAAGTGTCACAAAAAGAAGGGGTTTATGGAAAAGCAGCGTACTTTTATCAAGGTTTTTTTGGGGCACAACCCGATGTTACGGAAAGCATCATGGTCATTACTATTTCTCTGTGGTTTAAGACCAATAATCCCACGGCGAATTATAAAATTGCTGGCAGTGCGTGGTGGAAAGAAAGAGGTAAAGCGTCTGGGTGGCTCATTTCGACACATAACATAGAGTTGTGGGCGTATGATACAAAGCCTTTGTTGGTGGACAGTTCTCAGACAAAAAGAAGGGCCTTAGCCGCTGATAGATGGAATCACTTGGTGATTGTTCACGATCTAAAGCATGTGTATGAATACAACAACGGCAAACTTTGGTACAAAGCTCAGTCTCGTGGGCAAAGAATTGGAACAGGAATTGCTTTAAGTATTGGTAGTTGGCATGGAAATTATCCATACCGCGGATTTGTAGATGAGTTTCGTATATATTCACGTGCGCTATCCGCGGAAGAAGTAAAGCAACTACATGACCATGGAAGAGCAACTATTGACGGGAAATAAATAACGTGATGAATGACAAAATTATTCCTTATCTCGTAAAAATGAACTATGTCACTAACGAGCAGGTTCAGAAATGTTTGGCGATTCGTGATTACTATTTGCAAAAGGGCCAAAATGTCTCGTTGTGCCAGATATTGGTCCAGCAAAAGTTTATTGCTGTGGAGCAGTTACAGAAACTTATGCATGAACAATCTACCAGACAAACTGCCGAATTTACTGCGCACAAACAACCCCCGCAATTTGGCCGCTATGTACTCAAAGATACGCTTGGTCAAGGAGGAATGGGAACGGTGTATCGCGTTTTTGATCCTCAACTACGTAGAGATGTGGCACTCAAGGTAATGAATCAGGCATATGCTTCAGAAAAGCAAAAACAAAAGTTTGAGCGCGAAGCGGTAATGATGGCGAGCTTGGACCATTCGAATATTGTACGCTTGTTTGATTATGGGCAGCACAATGGCAAACCATTTATTACGATGGAAATTATCGCAGGTCAGCCACTTGGTTCCTACATGAGGGATTTGGAGCTTCCTAAGTTAGTGAATATTCTGATTGATGTATGTGAGGCGGTGCATTTTGCGCATACTCATGGTGTGGTACATCGCGATTTAAAGCCCGACAATGTTATGGTAACGGAAAAGTTGCAGCCGAAGGTGATGGATTTTGGTTTGGCGAAGCAAATCGGTGGAGAAAAACTTTCGCGTACTGGTGAAGGAGCGGGTACACCTTTATATATGTCGCCAGAACAGATGAGTGGTAACAGCGTGGATGTGCGTAGCGATGTGTACAGTTTGGGAATCATTTTATACGAGATGATGGTGGGAAAACCTCCTTTTCTCGGAGAAAAAAATCGCATTGAGTTTGAGGTACTTGTCGATGATCCTGTCCCACCTTGTGATCATAACAAAAATTTAGCAAAAGATCTCGAAGCCATTTGCCTCAAAGCCATCGAAAAAAAAGCGGAACAACGCTACAAAACTGCGAATAATCTTGCCGAAGATTTGCGTAATTATCTGGAGGGCAATCAAATATCGGCGACGCCTTTTACATGGAAAAGGCGAACGTTTCGATGGGCGGTACGTCATACGAAACTTCTTGTGACTGTTGTGATCATGTTGGGACTTTTGGGAATTGCTGTGTGGCAGTTTCAAGAGGCATCCAAAGAAAAAAGTAAAGCCGACGAGGCGTACAAAGAGAAAAGTAAAGCCCTTGAACAAAGGATTCACTCTAGTATTAACTCTTACGAAAAAGACTTAACTTCACAGTTGATTTTGGCGCGTTTGTACACAGAGTCGCTAAAGTATGCAGCTATGCAAGACGTTCTCAATGAAATCGGTTCACAGCAAAAGGATAAAGACCAACAAATCAACGCACTCATTGATGACCTAGAAAACGAAGATCAGACTTCGGCCGCGGAAATGCGTAAAGAATTTAGTTCGCGCAAAAAGTCTTTGCGAAAAGCGATTGCTACGCACAAAAAATATTTACCTTTGACCAATTTTTATCGTCAACTGCATTTACAATACAAGTCCAATGCAAACTATGTTCTGCGCCAGCCGTCTTGGGAATGGAGACTGACGACGAACGACGATAAAAAAATATACCTATGGAAAAATAATAGTGGAAATTGGAGTCGTGTCGGAGAGCTGCCTTTTTTGAAGACATGCGAGTATGCGATTAGTGTTAGTGGTCGGTATATTGCCATATTTGACACATCTAAGGAAAACCGAACCAATAAACTCAGTGTATGGAAAAATGTCAACGGAAATATCACGGAGCAGAAAAAACTGAATAAACTTTGTGAAGAAATTCAAGGGAAGGATACCGATGTAATTACTTTTAGTGGTGATGAACGATGGTTGTGCGTGGCAATTGAAAAAAAGGCGATAGGAGATAATGATAGCTTTCTTATCGATTTGATCAACTACAAAAAATATCGGATTGGTATCGATTTTAGTTCTGTTTGTTTTAGCCCGGATAGCAAATGGTTTGCTTACGCAAGTCTCTACAATGGAAAAGTTCTGAATCTTGAAGGGGGCGTACCACAAGAAAAGCACACGTTAGCAGGAAGTAGCGCGATTCATTTTGGTTTAAACAAAATCTTTGCCGGCTATTTTGATATTAATGTGTATAACATTAATGGCAACAAAATCGAAAAGGAAACGGTTTTGTATGATGTTCATCAAGCAAAAATTAAGCACATTGATGCACAAAAAATGTTTTTGAGCTCGTATTCAGAGGACGGAGTATTGCAGATAAGAGCCATTGGTAACTATAGAAAAGTACAAGAAGTGGACTTTCACAAGAATACTAGGTCTATCATGCCGGTGTTTAAGAACGATATGGATTTAGGTGTGTGGGAAAAAAGCGATTTTTACACGTATAACAAAAAAGATTCGATAACAAAAATTTCGTTTCCCCTAGATCCAAAAGTTATTAAAGTCCCTTTGTTTAGAAAACTTGCGGAATACGCCGATAAAAATAAAGAGCTCAAGGCCAAAAAAGACCAAACTGGACGGCATTATTTTTCAAAATTTTCGCATAATGAACGTTATATCATCCATTATCTCTTCCCATTTTTGTATGTGTACGATACGAAGACAAATATTAAAAAAAATATGCCTCTCTTTCATTACAAAAAAATGTCTATGTACAATGTACACAAAATCGAAATATTTAAGCATTACATTATTGCGCTCGTCGAAACTACTTCTTTCTCGGCGCTGAACAAAAGAAACGCTGCTATTGTTATCTGGGATTTGAACACCGAAAAAATCATATTTGATAAAGTTTATTCTGACTTTAAGAAACTCCAAGCAAAAGTAAAGCATATGTTTGCGTTTCACCATCGCAAGATATTTATCAAAAGAGGTTATGAAGTTACCATAGAAAAGATACACTTTTCGGAAAATCAAATAACGATTGAGCAGGAAGATACCTTTTCTTTAAAGAGTTATATAGGAAGTTTTAAAAGTGCTTTTTACAAAGATAAAGTGGCTTTTGTTAGTGCTGGAGACTCTAGCATTAAACCTCTAGAGGTTGTCTCTAAGAGCAATGGAAAGTACTTCTCTCAGCAAATAAAAGTTCAACTTGGTCGGACAACAGTTATGAAATTTATCAAGCACAATTTAATTGCAATTGGTTCTATTACCGGTAAAATTGCGTTGGTGTGGTTAGATACAGGAAGAATCGAGTATTACGATTTTTATCGCGAAGTGAAAAATTTTTTCTATGACCCAACGGAGGACTTATTGCTTGTTTTCACAGCTTCTGGACTGAACGTTCAACCACTCCACTTTGACAAAGAAAATGAACTTCAGTCTAAATTTTATCCTATCACACTATTTAGTAATTACAAAATTATCGGCTTGGCAATCACCAAAGATTTCAACGCAATAGCTTTGTCACTCGCCGGCGGTAACACACTGTTAATAAGTACCAACGAAAACTAACTACCAGGAGACTTTTTTGCACAAACTCATCGAAGACAATTATTCGATCGGAAAAGTGACGAAAATAGAGAAGCATTGTGGTGGATGTATTAACGATAACTATGTCGTTACCACGGCGGATAAACGTTATTTTTGGCGCGCATACAATACAAAGCGTAGTCAAGAAGACATTGCTTTTGAACACAGTTTATTGTGCTATTTACAAGAAATACAATTCTCTCATAGTTCGCCTTTGGTATATACGAAAGCACAACAAACATACATTTATGATAACGATCGTTACTATGCGTTATTTGGTTTTTTGAACGATCGTGTTGTATACAACTGGGATGAAGACTGTTCTTTGGCACATTTAGAAAGTGCTGCACTTCTACAAGCGCGTTATCACCAAGCTGTTCACGAGTGGAATCCTGTGCACCCACGTAAGATTTCATGGGAGGCTTTTTTCGATAAACTGCGGCAAAAAATAGTGGAAAAACGTTCCTACAACACATTACTGACTCCTCATCGTAAACATCTAATAGCACAAACAAATCACACGAGTTGTTTTTTGAAATCTATCGCGAAACTTTCTTTGCCAAAAATCGTTATTCATGGTGATTACCATCCTGAAAATGTGATGTTCAACGGCGAAAAAGCCACCGCCGTTTTGGATTTCGATTGGTGCATTTTTTTCTACCGCATTTTTGATGTCGCGTTAGCGATGTTCTACTTTTGCTGTTCGTGGTCAGATCATACTTTATGCAGTAAAAAATGCGAAGCGTATCTAAAAAACTACGAAAATATACTCACTCTTTCTCCCGAAGAACATCAAGTACTAGACGACTTTTTCATTGTCGCGCGTTTGTATCTACTCAAGTGGTTGCTAGACGATTACGATCGTTTGTCAACACAACAACAAATCAAGTACCTTGAGCACTTCTGCCACTTTCACTAATCTAGTTAATCCTGTAAATCCTGTCAGAAAAAACCTGTTAATTCAAAAAATCTAGTTAATCAAGGAACGATAATGACAATAAAAATATTCTCACCACAAAACCATCAAATTTTTCAAAGAAACGATTTTAATAAAAGTAATGTTATTTTTAGTGGTTTTGTTTCTAATGAAATTAATGAAATTATTATCGAGGTGTCTGACAAAGAAAATGAACAATGCCTTACCTCTGTCACTATTGATATTATGCAGGATAAGAGTTTTTTTTCGTCTGTGGAGATACCGAGTGGTGGATGGTACTGCGCAAATGTTTGTATGGTAAAAGACGGTCAAAAAATACTTGTCGATTCGCGAGTTTTTGCTGTAGGTGAAGTGTTTCTTGCGGCGGGACAATCAAATTCAACGAATTATGGTGAAGAGCGTAGTCAACAAACTTCAGGTATGGTGGCATGTTTTGCTCATAATCATTGGGAGCTAGCACGAGACCCTTTACCAGGTGCCCATGATGTTTCTGAGGGGGGAAGCCCATGGCTATTTTTTGGTGACTATCTATATGAAAAACTAGGTGTACCTATCGGTATTGCTATTACAGGACACGGTGGAACCCAAGTAAAAGAATGGTTACCCGATGATGAGTTTTGTGGACAATGCGAGGAAAAACGTGGTTTATTTAACTGGATGATGTTGCGTTTACAACAACTCGGGGTGAGAGGTTGTCGCGCGGTCCTTTGGCATCAAGGTGAAAGCGATGCGGGAAATGGTACCGCAAAAGAACTGTACTATGAGCGTTTACGCAATATAATCACTACATGTCGCGAACAATGTGGATGGTATATTCCGTGGTTTGTTGCGTTGGTATCTTATCGTAGCCCGGATAGTTGTTTGCATATAAGTGTTCGAGAAGCGCAAAAAAAAATCTGCGATGACGCAATCGCTTTTTTGGGACCGGATACGGATAGTCTCGTTGATGAAAACCGCGATTTACAAGGGGCAGGGGTTCATTTTAGCTTGAAAGGGTTGGAGAACCACGGTCAAATGTGGGGAACAAAAATAGAAAAATGGCTTAAAAATCACAAAATATAAATATTTTGTTCTTGGAATAAAAAAATAATCATCTTATAATTAAAAACTTTCCGAAACCACTAATAAAGTACTTCAGCAGAAGTGATAAACTTTTTGATGTAATTTTGACGAGTTTATTTGTTGCCTTTCATTACCATTTTAAGGAACGTGCATGGACTACAATGAAGTCATGAAGACGCTGGAAAGTATGGGAACTGCTCAGGGAGTGAAGATCTACAAACAACATGGAGCAAAAAATAAACTCATATATGGCGTCAGCTTTGCTAATCTAAACAAGTTGAAGAAAAAAATCAAAACACATCACGCTCTTGCCCTCAAATTATGGGAATCATCTAACTTAGATGCCCAAATTCTTGCAACAATGATTGCAGACCCCCAACAATTTTCAATCCAAGATGCACAAACATGGATCAAAAGTGTCCAATTCCAAACCTCTGGTAGTTATCTCGCTGGCTTAATTTCTAAAACTTCTTTTTTTAAGAAACTAATGGAACGGTGGATGACAAGCAAAAAAAAATACTATAGACAATGTGGCTATAATATTTTGACTGATGCTTTAAAAAATGGAAGAGATATTAGTGATAAAGAGTGTAAAAAGTATTTAGAGACCATCGAAAACGAAATACACCAATCGGAAAACCGTGCAAGATATGCAATGAACAATTCCGTTATTGCAATCGGCGTATATAAGTTAGAGAAAGAAGCGCTTCTTTGCGCAAAACGTATTGGCAAAGTGAATGTTGATCATGGCAAAACAAGCTGTAAAACTCCCAATGCCATAGACTACATAAAGAAATCATTGGAAAAACTAAAGGAAAAATCTACAATGGCCAAAGCTAAAACAACTAAAAAAGCAGCAGCTAAAAAAACTGCTAAAAAAACAACCGCAAAAGCAACAACTAAAAAAACTGCAGCAAAGAAATCAACAGCTAAAAAAACTACAAAAAAAGCCGATGAGAAAGTTGACGAAAAAGAAACCAAGAAAAAGTCAACAGCTAAAAAATCTACGGCGAAGAAGTCAACAGCGAAAAAGTCTACCGCTAAGAAAGCTGACGAGAAAAAAGCAACAGCAAAGAAGTCTACCGCTAAAAAAGCAACAGCGAAGAAGTCTACCGCTAAGAAAGCTGACGACAAAAAAGCAGCAGCGAAGAAGTCTACCGCTAAAAAAGCAACCGCAAAAAAGTCTACCGCTAAAAAAGCAACGACTAAAAAAGCTGATGACAAAAAAGCAACCGCAAAAAAGTCTACCGCTAAAAAGGCAACAGCGAAAAAGTCTACCGCTAAGAAAGCTGATGACAAAAAAGCAACAGCGAAGAAGTCTACCGCTAAAAAAGCAACAGCGAAGAAGTCTACAGCTAAGAAAGCTGATGACAAAAAAGCAACAGCAAAAAAGTCTACCGCTAAAAAAGCAACAGCAAAGAAGTCTACAGCTAAAAAAGCGGATGCAAAAAAAACAACAGCAAAAAAGTCTACCGCTAAAAAAGCAACAGCGAAGAAGTCTACAGCTAAAAAAGCTGACGACAAAAAAGCAACAGCGAAGAAGTCTACCGCTAAAAAAGCAACAGCGAAGAAGTCTACCGCTAAAAAAGCAACAGCGAAAAAGTCTACTGCTAAAAAAGCGGATGACAAAAAAGCAACCGCAAAAAAGTCTACTGCTAAAAAAGCAACAGCGAAGAAGTCTACCGCTAAAAAAGCAACAGCGAAGAAGTCTACCGCTAAGAAAGCTGACGATAAAAAAGCAACAGCAAAGAAGTCTACTGCTAAAAAATCAACAGCAAAGAAGTCTACTGCTAAAAAAGCGGATGACAAAAAAGCAACAGCAAAAAAGTCTACCGCTAAAAAAGCAACAGCGAAAAAGTCTACCGCTAAAAAAGCAACAGCGAAAAAGTCTACCGCTAAAAAATCAACAGCGAAAAAGTCTAAAAAGTAGTTTTCATGTAGACATAAAAAAAACCGGCAAATATCGCCGGTTTTTTTATGCTTACTTTTTTGCTGAGATCTAGAAGCCCATGCCTGGCATGCCACCCATGCCACCCATGCCGCCCATACCTCCCATGCCGCCCATACCTCCCATGCCACCACCTGGCATTGCAGGTTTTTCTTCTTTGATTTCGCTAATCAAAGCATCGGTGGTTAGTAGTAAGGATGAAATACTTGAAGCATGTTGCAAGGCACATCTTGTTACTTTTGTTGGGTCGATAATACCTGTTTTTACTAGGTCACAATATTCATTGACATTTGCGTTGTAACCGTAGTTTTTGTCATCAGATGCCAGAATGTTTTGAATAACTACAGAACCGTCTAATCCTGCATTTTCTACAATTTGGCGTAGTGGAGCACTAAGAGCTCTTTGTACAATGTCGACACCAGTTTTTTCGTCACCTTGACTGTTTTCTTTTACTTCATCAAGAACTTTGCGACATCTTAATAAGGTTGCGCCTCCGCCAGGTAGTATTCCTTCTTCTACTGCAGCGCGAGTAGCATGAAGAGCATCTTCTACTCTTGCTTTCTTTTCTTTCATCGCAACTTCCACGGCAGCACCGACATATATTTCTGCGACACCACCAGAAAGTTTTGCTAAACGTTCTTGTAGTTTTTCAATATCGTAATCGGAAGTTGAGTTTTCAATTTCGCGGCGTATTTGCTTGATGCGGCCTTGAATGTCTTCGGAACTTCCAGATCCTTCGATGATTGTAGTGTTATCTTTGTTTACAATTACTTTTTTGGCCGATCCTAAATCGTCGATGGAAATATTTTCCAATTCGATCCCAAGATCTTCAAAAATTGCCTTGCCACCTGTTAGGATTGCGATGTCTTCGAGCATTGCTTTGCGACGATCACCAAAACCAGGAGCTTTAACCGCACAGCAATTGATAATTCCACGTAGTTTGTTGACCACGAGTGTCGCTAGTGCTTCGCCATCGATATCTTCGGCGATGATCAACAACGGTTTTCCTGCTTGTGCTACTTTTTCTAGTATAGGTACTAAATCTTTGACGGCAGAAATCTTTTTTTCATGTACTAAAATGAGTGGATTTTCGACAACAGCTTCCATGGAATCGGCGTCTGTTACGAAATGAGGAGAAATGTATCCTTTGTCAAATTGCATTCCCTCTACAAGGTTAACTGTTGTTTCTAGACTTTTTCCTTCTTCAACAGTAATAACACCATCTTTGCCTACTTTTTCCATGGCATCAGCGATTATGTCACCGATTTGCTGGTCGTTGTTTGATGCAATTGTTCCAACCTGTGCAATTTCGGTTTTATCTTTTATAGGGGTACTGCTTTCTCCGAGGTGGTTTACACAAGCATCTACTGCTTTTTCTATACCTCTTTTTAGTGCCATTGGATTTGCTCCGGCAACTACGTTTTTTAAACCTTCTTCGAAAATTGCTTCTGCCAATACAGTTGCGGTAGTGGTTCCATCTCCGGCGATGTCAGAAGTTTTGGAAGCAACTTCTTTTACCATTTGTGCACCCATATTTTGGTATGAATCTTCCAACTCTACCTCTTTAGCTACGGTAACACCATCTTTTGTTACTGTAGGAGCACCAAAGCTTTTTTCGATTACAACGTTGCGTCCTCTAGGTCCCAAAGTTACTTTGACTGCGCGAGCTAGAGTTCTTACACCTTTGCGTATCGATTCTCTTGCTTCTGCATCAAATGCAATTTTTTTCTTACCCATGGATTATCTCCTTGTTACTTCACAATTACTAGAATTTCATCTTCTGATAAAATAAGATATTCTTCGCCATCAATTTTTACTTCTGTACCTGCATAAGATGAAAAAATAACGCGATCCCCTTTTTGTACGGTGAAAGGTGCTCTTTTTCCATCGTCTAGAAGACGTCCACTACCCAACTCGATAACTTCACCTTCTTTTGGTTTTTCTTTAGCTGTTTCAGGAAGAACGATTCCTCCCTTGGTTTTTTCTTCAGCTGCCAAACGTTTTAATAAAATCTTATCTCCGATAGGTGTAATACTAGCCATCTACACTCTCTCCTTGATATCGAATATGTGAAAAATAACTTACCGTAAAATTACGTGTAATTATTCTGTCATATTACTTGGGTCTACATTTACTAAAAAGTTCACATGAGAACTTTTTGAACATTTCATAAATTCAATTGTTACTTCTGTCTTTCGATACCACAAGTTATGTTGTACTTGGTACGCCGTAATATTTTGTTGCACATAACTTTTCTATTTGCACGGCAACTTCGGTATGGTACAATTCAGAAGACAAAACTTACTGTGTATAATTTTAGACTACAGTACAAAGCAAAAAAAGTGCCTATCAAAATAGAAATATAAATATATTTTTAAAGTCTAGAAAAAAAAAGACTTAGAATGAAAAGCCGTTTAGACAAAATAGAATTCTTTATGTGCCAGGATGACATTTTGTTTTGACAATTGAGCCAATGTGACAAGTTGCATGGATGTAAATGAGAGAAATATATGATATTTTGGAAAAAGCAAAATAAAAAAAGCGCTTCTGAAGAAATAAATCAAAAACTATCGGAATTACCACAACAAGAAACACCGCAAAATTTTATCTATCTACTAGAAAATTATCCTCTTCAACAAACCACTTTGAGTTTAGAAAAAATTCTCAGTGATTGGTCTATTGATAATATTCTTGGTTTGGGCAAACAGCTCGCTACTCTCGAAGATAACAAATTATTTTTTAAGTTTATTGAGCAATTCTTTGTATGTAAAGAAGAACCCGAAACCGTTATTTTTTCCCTACAAATACTGGCGAACGTCAAGAGTAAAAAAATTACAGATTGCCTATTTGATAAGTATTTAGAGATATTTCCTGCACATAAAGTCGATGCGATTTTTAGTATTGCAGTGCGTAAAGAACATCCCGATGCGGAAACGATTGCCTTGATGTCGGGAACTTGTGCCATTCCATTTTTGTGGTTGTGGCAGAAAACATTAAAAAATCGTCAGAGTAAAATTCGTTTGGAAACGACAAAGATATTAGGGTTGTTTCCCTGGCAGCAGACGAAGATTGCTGGTTTATTAGTTTCACTTCTCGAAGACAAGAAGTCTGAGATATGCAAAGCTGCGGCATTTTCATTGGCAAGGTTAGGAAAATACGCCGTACCGTCTCTTATAAAAACATTGGTTAAAAAAGATTCACGTACGCGTACGTTGGCGATCTGGAGTTTAGGAAAAATAGGAGAAGATGCGGCAAACGCAATTCCTTATCTAGTTTCCTCTCTATCTGATGAAGACACAAAGGTGGTACGTAATGCCAAGTGGGCTTTGGAAAACATTGGTGAAAGTGCGCGAGACAGTATATTAGAGTCGCTGGCGGCTGTTGAGAATGCAAAACAGAGAATTGCTTTATTGTCCTTAGTGGCGAATTTTCCGCCATCAGAAGATATAGTCGAAATATTACTCAATCTTATCGATAAGCCAAATGACGATTCGCGAGAAGCCGTTATTCGTTGTTTAGGAAAGATGAAAGATAAAGCAAAACCCGCGATCAAAAAACTCAAAAAACTTTCTAAGTCCAAAATACCTGCAGTGAAATTAGCGGCCATTTTTGCCCTATCGCAGATTGAAGATAAACATCAAGATTTACACCCGATGTTGTTTCAATTGTGCTCCGATGAATCTCCTGATATCCGTCAGGAAGCAATACAATTGACGGTGAACATCGCAAAGAAATCAAGTAAAACTCAGCGAATTTTGATGCAATCTTTAGATGACAAGGACAACAAGGTAAAAAAATCTGCCATTGAATCTTTGCCAGGATTACCTGAAGTAGACAAAAAAATGTTGTCGAAATTACGTTCCTACCTTTTAGAAGATGATCGCGATTTGCGACTGGCGATTATGAAAACGATGCTTGACCTGGATGTGAAAGATTACGAATCCATAGGGCCTCTAATCAATATATTACAATCAGGCGACGACAGTGAATGCAACGAATACGCTCTTCTGAATTTACAAGCGATTGGGGAACGTAGTGTTATACCGCTTATGAAGGTTTTGGGGAAAAACACCAAATTGCGTAAACAAATTAGCAATACTATTGCCGAAATTTCAGAACCGGCTGTTCCGAAACTGCTTGGACTTCTCAAAGGAAAAAATGCCAATATTCGCAAGTCAGCAATTAAAATATTGGAAAGAATAGGTCAACCTGCTATTCCAGGTTTGGTAAATGCGCTAAAAGAGGATAATTTTTGGATTAAAAAAGCGGCAACAATAGCTCTGATTAATATTAAAGAAAACGTTTCCGAACAATTAGTTGAGTTGTTAAAAAGTGATAATAAAGAGTGGCGACAAGCAGGTTTAGCTGTTTTAAAAGAAATACATATCGATACTCTTGAACGATAAAGTATCATAGGCGCAACACGTTGCGCCTTTTGGGTTTTATTTATTTAGAACATCATCTCTTACTGTTTCAGCAACGGCAGCGACTTCTTTTATCAGGTCTCCACCTACACCCATTTCTTGCAAAGTAGTTGCTAGATTTTCAACGACTGCATCAAAGTGGGAGTCGTTTAAGCCCTGTTCTTTTACTAATTTTTCGTGGGCTTTACGCATACTGCGACCATTATAGTTATTAATACCGCCAAATGCATAAGTGAGAAACGCTTTTTGATGATTTCTTTGTTTTTTCATGTCAGTATCTTTGAAAAAATAATTGATGCGTTCATCTTGTAAAACGCGATCATAAAATTTATCAACAGCGGCTTCAACAGCATCTTTTCCACCTAGCTTCTCAAATAAGCTCTTTTCGCTCATTGTGTACTCCTCTTTTAAATATGTATGTGAAATATATGTTTAAGGGCAAAAAATTTTTATATGTAATTTTGGTATTGTTAGAACTGTCATCATGTTAATTATTGCCTTCTGTTTCGAGCCCGATCTCGCTCGCAAGCGGGTTTAATCTAATCAAAAACTTTTGGGCAATATTTTTGGTAACATCCATTATTCTGTTGTGAATGATGACATGTATTTGGTTTTTTATACAAAACCAAGGATTTTAAACATGTATTTATTATATATGTTTAAATGCGCAGTATCAATAAAATTTTGTAAGAACTTTTTCATCAAAACGACAAACGAGTTATAGTATGCAGTTAACATCATTTACCGATTACTCTTTACGGGTACTTATATTTCTCGCTATACGCAAAAAAAGCTCTATCGCGGTTATTGCGGAAAGTTATGGCGTTTCGAAAAATCATATTGTGAAAGTTGTGCATAACCTCGGAAAATTGGGTTATATAAAAACGAACCAGGGGCGTGGCGGAGGAATTTCTTTGGCGATGAGTCCCGAAAATATCAATTTAAAAAAATTAGTGGTACAGACGGAAAATTTTTATATAGTAGAATGCTTTCATCCTCAAGGTAAATGCAAGATTGCCAGCGTTTGTAAATTAAAAGGTATTCTTTACGAAGCGCAAACTAATTTTTTAAATACACTAGAGAACTATTCTCTACAAGATGTTTTGCACAATGAGAATGAAATTAAACAATTGTTGGACGAGTAAGGTTTACAGGAGTAGTAAAAGTGAGTTCTATTTCAAGCATATTTGACAATTTGCAAAAGAATCGTTGGCGCATCTCACAGACAAACGCCCAAGAGCGAATTGAAAAACTCAAAAATTTGCGCAAACATATTTTACAAAAGCGCTACGATATTTACAAAGCCCTGCATGACGATTTTCAAAAAAATGAGGTAGAAATAGAGCTTACAGAGATTCAGCCAACAGTGGCAGAAATCAATTTTTGTATGAAAAGATTAAAAAAATGGATGAAGCCACAAAGAATAAAAACACCCATGATGCTCATGGGAACAAAAAGTCGCTTACGATACGAAGCTCGGGGAGTTGTTCTTATTATTTCCCCATGGAATTACCCATTTCATTTAGCAGTAGTTCCTTTAATATCTGCTATCGCCGCAGGAAACTGCGTTATTGTGAAACCCTCCGAAGTCACACCTCATACCAGTCATTTACTTTGCGAACTTATCTCACAGGTCTTTGACAAAAATGAAGTTTGCGTAGTCGAAGGTGATGTGAGTATTTGTCAAGAGTTACTCAAATTTCCGTTTGACCATATCTTTTTTACAGGTAGTGGCCGTGTCGGTAAACACATCATGCGTGCTGCCGCGGAAAACTTATCTTCTATAACTCTAGAACTTGGTGGAAAGAGTCCAGCAATTGTTGACAAAACAGCAAGTATAAAGAGTGCGGCACAACGTATTATGTGGGGAAAATTTTTAAATGCCGGGCAAACATGTGTTGCTCCAGACTATGTATTGGTGCACAAGGAAGTTCATGAGATGTTTATCGCTGCTGTTAAAAACGTTTGGAAAAAATTTTATGGCGAAAGTTCGCGGCCCGAAGTAGGACAAATTGTGAGTGAAAAACACTGGGAACGTTTGGCGACAATGTTGGATGAAGTAATTGCTGATGGGGGAAAAGTTGTTTTAGGAGGGCAACGAGAGTGCAATCACAACTATCTTGCTCCGACAATTGTTCGTGATGTTTCGTTAACAGCTTCGATCATGAAGCAAGAAATCTTTGGACCAATTTTACCGATAGTTACTTATGAGAGTCTCGATGAAGTAACATCTTTTATCTGTAATAACGACAAACCTTTAGCTGTTTATATTTTTTCGCATTCCCGGGGGAATATCCAACGTATTTTGACGAATACGACGTCCGGAGGTACATGCGTAAACAATGTGGCAATTCACCTTGGCAATCCTCATTTACCTTTTGGGGGCGTCAACGCAAGCGGGATAGGAAATTATCACGGCTTTCATGGATTCAAGACCTTTTCTCACGCGCGTTCGATCCTTTACCAAGGGCCATTTAGTGGACTGTCATTTATTTATCCTCCTTATCGAGAGTGGACAAAAAAACTGGCACGGTGTGTGACAAATATTTTTTCTTGAGGTACAAATGAAGATTATCAAAAATATACTACTGGCTATGGGGATCGGTGTTATCTTTTGGCTGGTGTACGAGATTGGGCCGCAAAAAATTTGGCAAGAAATTGCTAGTTTAGGAGTTTGGGGACCTCTGTTTTTACTTCCATATTTTGGAGTTTATTTACTCGATACCCTTGGCTGGAAATACTCCTTTGGCCGCGACATCTCTTTACCTTTTTCCACACTATTTTATGCGCGGGTTGCAGGAGAATCCATTAACCACGTGACTCCCACGGCTTACTTGGGGGGCGAGCCGGTTAAAGCCTACATTTTGTATAAGAAAAATGAGGTACCTTTGGCCAATGGTTTTGCGTCGGTAATGATCGGTAAATTTTTGATGATTGCTTCGGAAGTTCTTTTCATTCTTATTGGAATTGAAATTGCCGTTCACGTTTTGGGAAATCGCAATGACCCTGTTATCATCGGTATTCAGTTGTCGATTGCGACATTGGCATTGTTTTTATTGATATTTCTCGGTTTGCAAATATACGGATTTGGCAATTTTTTTAGTAAGTGGGCTGCAAAAATGAAAGTGCTAGCGACGTCTCTTACCAAATATAAAGACGCTCTTGCTAAATTTGATTCGGTGTTACTCGATTACTATCGCAACGAAAAAGGGAGACTCACCGCGGCCTTTGTCTACTACTTTTTGAGTTGGTGTTGTGGAATATTTGAAATATATATCTTTTTTATGTTAACTGGGCAGAGCGCAAGTTGGGGAGCGATCTTTGCGATGGAAGCCATTGCAATGGCCATTAAAGGCGCAGGCTTTTTTATACCTGGTTCTGTTGGCGTCCAAGAAGCAGGGCAGGTCATGTTGTTTAAAATGTTTGGCTTTGACTCTAGTGTTGGATTGGCCTTCTCAATATTGAGACGTTCAAGAGAAATACTGTGGATTGTGATTGGGCTTGTACTACTTGGAAGAAACTGGGAAAAGAAATACTGTTAATCGTACTAGGAAATAAGATGCTAAAGATACTTACCTTGGCGAAGAGTTTAAAAAGATCTACACAACAGCAAATGTCTGCAAGAAAAAAATATCAGGAACGCCGTTTTCTGAAACTTCTCTGTGAAGCGCGCAAAATACCTTTTTGGGAAAAACGTCTACGCGATTGCCATTGTGTAGACGATTTGCATAAGGTACCTCCTTTGACCAAAAAAGAGTTGATGGCGAATTTTGACGAAATTCTTGCTTATTGCGATGTGAGTAAAGAAGGAATTATGGACTTTTTTACCAAGGCAAAAAGTGCTGAACTCACTGAATCAAATCATTTTGCGTTTCGCACGAGTGGTACGAGTGGCTTGATTACTTGCTTGGTGATTGACGAACAGGATGCGGAGAGGATGGTGGCCTCTTCTATTGCCTTTGGTACTGTACCGAGTTCAGTAAAAACAATGCTACGGGCATTTTCGGGTAAAAAAATGCGTATTGCTTCTATCATTCTAGAGAGTGGTCACTTTCCGGGAACATTCTATTCTCACCTCATGCGTCGTTTTGTAAGAGTTATGAATTTAGTGGCCCACTCAGAGATCGTTGATATTGGACAGCCCATAGACGAGATAATCAACAAATTAAACACACTACGTCCTGAGGTGTGGGTGAGTTACCCTTCGATGTTACGTGTATTAGCACGCCAAGCCTACCTGGGAAATTTGCGGGTAAACCCGAAACACATTATTTGTACTAGTGAGCCGTTTGATGTACACACCCAATCTATTGCAAGACAACAATTTGCCAATGTGGCGCTTCACAATGTGTATGGTGCGGGAGAGTGCCCATTTATCGCCAGCTCTTGTCGGAAAGAACAGCTTCACTTGCGTCCCGAAGTATCTATTCTTGAAAATGTTGACGAGAATAATGTTCGTGTGCCTGATGGAGCGGGTGGACACCATGTATTGGTGACAAATTTAAATAACTACGCCTTTCCTATTATTCGCTTTTGTCTCGACGATCGCATTACGATTAGTAAAAAGAAATGTGGTTGTGGAGATCAGGCACCTATTATTGAAAATATTGATGGTAGAACAGATGATATATTCTGGCTACGTCCCGAGTCACAACAAATTCCCATACACCCTTGTGCTTTTGAGCCACCGCTCATCAATGATCACCGTGTGGAGGAATACCAAATCATCCACGATGACGACAATCATATCTTAATTAGAATCGCCACCAAAGAGGAAATTGTTACGGATATAAAGACTGCTTTGCATCAGCATTTAACAAAGCTAGATTTGCATGAAACTTTGCAGGTTGATTTTGAGTTTTGTGATGAAATTCCTAGGCAGGTTTCTGGAAAATTTCGCCGTTTTGTTAGTAAGGTACCGCAAGATAAGGTTTAATATGGCAAATTTTGTGGGTCTGCGAATAATCTGTGGTTTGTGATTTAGTCATGAGCCACGAGCCCACGAGCCCACGAGCCCACGAGCCCACGAGCCCACGAACCCACGAACCCACGAGCCCACGAACCCACGAGCCCACGAACCCACGAGCCCACGAGCCCACGAACCCACGAGCCCACGAGCCACGAGCCACGAGTCACGAGCCACGAGTCACGAGTCACGATGTTCTAACTTCTCCAGAAATACGCAATACACAATATACCCAATGCGTAAGCTCCCACGATCACATACCACTGTAAATAAACAACTTCGTTGTGTTTGTCAATTTTTAGTGGGGTATCGTAACGAATATTTGCTTTTAGGGTTATGGGGGTTTTTGTGGGAAAATAAACTTTAGGGGGTTGCGGGGAAGCCCATTTTAATAGATTTTTGATAAAAATAGGAAAAGAGGGCAGAAAGGCTATATTGGAGTTTTTTAAAGAAAATCCAACATAGACAAAAGGAATATTTTGATGTGAACTTTGCCATATGGCATTGCCATTCGGATGAATAACTAGGTTGTTTTTACTGTGAGTGTATAGGTCGATAAATTTTGTCGTTAGTAGAGAAAAATCGACATTTTGCATAAGCTTATGATGAAATACATTGCGAAAGTTATTCTTTTTTTCCACACGCAAAGCGGGGTAGGGTAAAAAATTTCCCTTCGTGTTCCACAAAACTACTTTCGCAAAGTTTGTCTTTATGGAAAAGTCCCATTTGGGTAAATGGACAAAGGCCAAATCGAAGAATTTATTGGGAACTGTTTGTACTTCAAAAGAGCTGTTTTTGTGATCTATCAAATTTTGATAGACGCCGAGCGCGGCCATAAATTCCGGGATATTTTTGTCTGACAACACTAGTACACGACATTTTTGTTGTTTTTCAATGATTTGTGTCACCCTATTATCTTGTTGTAAATCTTCCTCTATATCCAAGCGAAATTCCCATTTTCCGGGAAGGAGGGACAGCTTTTCTACGATGTTTTTTTGGGGACGGAGCTGTATCTTTTTTTCGTAGAATTTTTGTTGTGGCGTAGGATCTAGTTTTCTCCACAGCAAACGCGTAGAAGTGGGTGTTGTGTAGTCGTGATATATTTGCAAATAAAGTTGACTAGATTCCACTTTTGTTACGTATATACCCGCATTTGGGCAATAGTCACCAATTGTTTTGACGCGTAGTTTGTCACCCATTTTTTGTTTGAGCTTTGGCAATATGCTGGACCATTCTTTGTCGACTCCATCGGTAAAGATAACGATATGGTCATCTTGTTGGTAGAAGTTTTCGACAAAAGAGACGGTGTTTTTTACATACGATGGACCTACCTCTAGTCGATCAATATCTTTTATTTGTACTACTTTAGGTATTTTGTGTGTGGTAAAAATCGTATGGTTTTTGAGAGACATTTTTCGTAATAAAGTTTGAACTTGTTGTAAGCGACTTTGCGAATTTTTTACCGTTTTCATTGAGGGAGATATATCGGTGATCACTAGATAGTGAGAGTTTTTGCGTAATTCGCCTCTATATGGCTCTGTTAGAGATAAATTGGTGAGAAGAAACAATAGAAAAAGTGGCAGGAGATACAAGATATCACGTACGTCAACTTTCCACTTATTGTGTTTCAGGGTTTCGTTTTCCCTAAGCCAAAAATGTAAATGAGGAACAGAAAAGTTTTGGTATTTTTTTTTACGTAAACGCATAATGAGAGGAAAAAATAGTGCAGATAAAAGCCATAAATAATGCGCGTGGAGAAAACTCATCGAATAAACCCTGCCGTTTGTAAAATATTGAGAACAAATGTCAAATTGTGTTTTTCTGTGAGTAGATAGTTAATTTTGTGCTGCCAACAATGATTTTTGACTTGAGAAAGATGATCGTGGAAATTTTTGTGATATATTTTCATTCTTTCTTTATCAATGAATAAAGAATGCTGTTTGTTGCTTTCTGCATCTTCAAAACACATATTACCGCTGAGTTGCGGATGAAGCTCCTCTTCACTGACCACTTGCACCGCAGTGCAGGTACCGCGAAACATTCGCATGGAGGTAAAATACTCTTGGGTATAGAAATCACTGATGACGACCGTATTTATGTTGGTAGAGTTGAGCAGCCTAAATTGCTGAAAACATTCTTTCAAACTGGCCACATCTTGATGAGAAGAAATTTGTTGTAAAAAAGAAAAGAAGGGAAATATATTGCGATTGTTGGAAAAAGAGCGCAGTGATTGTTGTGTGTGTGGAAAACACAAAAAACTGACTTTGTCGAGTAGCGTAGCACCTATATAAACTAAAGCAGCACTAAGAGCTTTGGCATATTGCAGTTTATGAAATACATCCATAGATTTAGATATATCCAGGATAACAACTAGGTGTTGTGGAGGATCAATTTCATATTCTTTAATCACTATTTCCTGTAAGCGATTGTATATGTTCCAATCAACGCGTCTTAAATCATCCCCAGGATTGTACTGACGATATTCCTCAAACTCAAAGGTTTCTTTACCTTGCCAATTGATGGGAAGTCTTTGTTGCTGTTTTTTGCGTTTTTTCGCTTTGAGACAAAGAATATTAAGCTGCTTGGCAAATTCGGCAGAATCTAACTGATAAAGTTTAGAGTTAGCCATCGCGACACCACAAAAAGAACGCACATAATAACAACGATCGCAATGATCACATGTGTACGGTTCATTGATTCGAGTTTTTGATTGATACTTGGACGGGTGTATTTTTGAGATTTACGACGTCGTGTTCTCTTTTTCACGGACGAGGAAGCCTCGCGAATACCTTTTTGGAGATCTGACTCTTGCGTTTTAGGCGTTTTTGTTGGACTTGGGGATAATTCATTTTTTACGCTGGCAAGATCTCGTGTTACATCTGGGTCGTCTTCTTCGGAGAAAATGAATATAGTGTTGCCTACCTTAATACGGTCGCCCGCAAAAAGTTGTTGTATGTTTTCTATTTTTTCTCCGTTTACAATGGTTCCATTACGGCTTTTTAAATCGCGAATATAATAGAGTCCATCTTTGATAAAAACAAGGCTGTTTTGGCGGGAGGATTTCGTATCATCAATGGCTATGGTATTGTTTGCAAGACGTCCAATGGTCGTTTTCTGTTGGACTTTATAACTTGTATTTTGATTGTTTCCTGAAATGATATCTAATTTTGCCATTATTTTCACCCGTAGAGAGTTGTCTATGTTCGCATTGTTTCTTTGCGAACATAGAGTTTAGGATGTAGAAGTTCCGTTTTGGAAGGATTAGTTACTTACCTCTTTTGCTGACACACCAAGGATGACATCTACACCGGTAAGTGAGTCCACAATTGCCATATCTTCTTCAGAGATAACGCCAAGTATTGTACAACGTTGTAATCCGCGAAAATACGGATATTTCTTAGTGATAGAAATACGACTGCAAACTTCACCAAATTTGTTACCCACTTGTTCTAGTATTACTAAGCCGCGTTGTACATAAACGTCTTGAAATTCCGCTTGTACTTTTCCTATTTCGCTGCGGCCGTTTCCTAATGAACAACCACCTGAAATTTTTTCAGGGGAAATACCATAGAACGATAGACCGTTGTAGTAACCACTGTTGACGAGTGACATAAAGTTTTCGATAGCTTTAGAGTTTTTGTCAAACAGTTGTATGGTAAATTTCCCTTTACTGGTGGTAACTTGAACGCTTGTTTTGCTATTTGCTTCAAAATCGTCTAGGTTTTCAATGTTGTCATAGGTTTGCTTGTCTAACCAAGTTTGATCTTTATTGGCGGCAAGCATGTCTTTTTCAGCTTCTGCGCTCAAAAAATGATTTGGATAGCGATTGATTACTTTTTCGTACCATTTGGCCGCTTCTGCAACATTGCGTTCTTGGAAGTAAATATTTCCTAGCCAGTAATACAAAAACGGTGCTGCCGAAGTGTTTTTCGATTTTTTTATCTCATCTTGTAGAGCTACTTTATAGTGCTTCAGCAGTACAGTTCTACGTAAATCTTCTGGCAATTTGCGTACATGTAAGTCGTCTATGCTTGTCGCTTCATTGCGGAAAAACTGTGGTATAGACTCTAAACTACCCAGCTTTTGTTGAACGAGTTTATGTGCATCGATGTTTAAATCTTCTACCTTTAAGCTCGTGTCAGAGACTTGGGCATTGCTCATCGCAGAAGATACAGCTCCTACTAATGCCCAAGCTCGTTGTGACTTACGCTTTAAATTATTTGTGTACCAAAAAGAGATGAGTACGACAGCAAGGATTACTCCGCCTAGTACCATGTATGTAGAACGATTTTCGTTGATTTTCTCTGCCCAGCTTTGTGTCTTTTCTGGGGTTTCTGTAACATCTTTTGTCGCCATAGGTTTTTTATTCCGATCTATTAATATAGTTCTTAAAGCATTTGTTCGTAGTCGGAGAACGTGAATGTGGTCGTAAGCTTTTTTTGTTCACGTTCACGTTCACGTTCACGTTATGTTTCTTTTGTCGCGATGTGAATGTCCACTTGAGAATGAATTACTTTAGTAGAGCTTGACTCCCTGTCTCACTTCAAGTTCTTTGAGCAGTTGTAGAAGCTGTTCAGAGTTTAGCATACCTTGCTCTAGCATAATAATTCCCAGTAGCTTGTGTTCTTCGCCGTCTTCGTCCATCTTTTTTTGGATGGCAAGGGCCTTTTCGACATCTTCACCACTTGCAAAATTTTTCTCGCGTACGATGTCACCAAATAAAACACGTTTTTGCTGTTCCTCTAAAACAAGAGTACGTATTTTTTTGGCAACACTCAAAACACTTTCCAATTGGGAAAGCGGTAGTATACTAGCACTATCACTAGGGGAACTAGAAGGGTCGGGGTGAACTTCTAGAAACAAACCGTGACAACCGGCAGCTACAGCAGCTCGTACAAGAGGTAGTATCATATGCCTTTGGCCACTCGTTTGTCCTTTACCGCCTCCGGGAAGTTGTACACTGTGTGTTCCGTCGAAGACCACAGGACAGCCAAAATCGCTCATGACGGGAAAGGTTCTCATATCTACGACTAGATTATTGTAACCGAAGCACGCCCCTCTTTCGGTTACCATGACTTTTTTACTTATAGCCGTTATTTTCTCTACAGCATGTTTCATGTCCCAAGGGGACATAAACTGTCCTTTTTTGATATTCACCGCACAACCGGAGTTTGCAGCGCTTTCGAGAAGAGAAGTTTGTCTACATAAAAAGGCGGGTATTTGTAATACATCCAGAACTTCGCTCGCTTTTTGAACTTCCGCAACTTCGTGAATATCAGATAAAACAGGAACATCGAATTCTTTTTTTACGCGAAAAAGTCTTTTCAAGCCCTTTTCAATCCCTACTCCACGATAAGAACTTGCAGAAGTGCGATTCGCCTTTGTGTATGACGCTTTAAAAATAAAAGGGATATCCAATCGTTCGCTAATTTTTTTTACATGCTCGACTATTTTCAACTCAGTTTCGCGGTTTTCTTCTAAAACACAAGGTCCTGCAATGAGGAATAGTTTGTCTTTGGAAAGGTTTACTTTGTCAATTTCAAAAAAATTTGGCATTGTGAGTCTCTTTTTCGATTATTTCATTCTACGATTTATTTATTTTTATATGGCCGGACATTTTATACTTAAAAAATTGTTGTAGTATTGCTTGAGCAGTATCTTTTGATACTCTTTTCGCCACAGTTACTGCGGGATGCTTACGAGTAATTGCCGCGACTTTGTCAACATTCATTTGTAGTAGTTTCGATATGGTTTTATTTGCCAGCGCAACATTACCTTTTGGGTTAATATTTATAATAACGTCATATGCTCCGGGTTGGATTACCAAAGAAGAAGGTTGCGGTTGACGCTGTTTTTTCTTTTCACCGCTTAAGAAGAGTTGTGTAAAACTTTCTTCGCTTTCAATAGGCTCTTCAGCAATAGGATCGGCTATTTTTTCTAATTCAGCCGAGATCGATTCCATTTCGTCGTCCAATGACGCTGTTTCTGCAAAATTACCAAAATTAGAGTGGTCCAAGCGTTCGATGTTGTCTTCTGATATTTTTTCGAATTCAGCCGAAATTCCTTCAATTTCTTCGAGTTCCGCAGACAAACTGCCAATATCTTCCATATCTTCCATGCATATTCGTTCAAATTCTGCAGAAACACCTTCGATTTCTTCAAATTCCGCAGAGATTCCTTCAATATCTTCTATGCGCGAAGCGTGATGTGGTGATAGTTTTTCGTTATTCGTTAACTCTTCTAGTTCTTCCGCTAAATCACCTATTTTTTCTAATTCTTCTGAGAAACTTCCCATTTCTTCTAACTCTTGTGAGACACTACCTATTTCTTCTATTTCTTCTATGTCTGAGTCATCGTCCATTTGAACAATGCTTTCAAGCTCGGCCGACAAACCTTCGATTTCTTCAAATTCTGCAGAAATAGCTCCCTGGGATAAAGGTGGTTGCGCTGGTTTATTGTGCGATAGAAACGAACTACTATTTAGCAAAATAAAAGTGTCGCCACAAGAAGGACAACTTGCAATAGGAGGTGTATGAGTTAATTTCCAGTTTGTCGTACTCAGTCGTGAGCATTTTTCCGGGGTTATTGTTATGTCAATTCCCATTTTGGTTAAAAATATAACCGCATTTTGCATACGACTTACATCTCTTACCGACAGACCCTCAAATAGAACGATAGGGGCCTGATTAACAATCTTTAAAACCTCTTCGAGTTTTACTTGAAAAGTACTGGAAATAATATATGCTACGTCTTGGGGTTTGTCTTGTAA
The DNA here is from genome assembly GCF_009002475.1 of Candidatus Uabimicrobium amorphum. Taxonomy (GTDB): domain Bacteria; phylum Planctomycetota; class Uabimicrobiia; order Uabimicrobiales; family Uabimicrobiaceae; genus Uabimicrobium; species Uabimicrobium amorphum. Next base: position 2,860,381 of record NZ_AP019860.1, on the reverse strand, counting down.
ATTTTTTCCCACAGATGCGAAAACTATTTTGTAACTAGTGAGATCACTCATAAGGATCACTTCCTAAAATTCGGGATACGCCCTATCATTGACACAATTTGTTAAAAATATCATATCATTTATTAATTGTCAAGCCCGACTCCCACGGATTTGGCGGTTTTCTAGAATGGGAGCGAACTTTAACTATTTTGCTCCAGGTAGTGCTGGTGGTTGCTCCCAGCTTTCTGCCAGAGTTTCTAATTTTGATTTTATTTTATCTTTGTTGACCCAGCCTAAACCTGCATTTTTCAACTGCACAAGTAGTTCATCAAAGTCTGGTTGTTGCCAAACAGGAGTTCCCTTTTTTACCATGAACAAAGGGTTTTTCGGGTCTTCGGATTTCATCGGTGTATGTAAAGCCAAAAAGGACTGTATCCACATGCGAACATTGTCATCCCATTTGCTTTTGGTTTTTGCCACGAGTTCCCAATCGAGATTCCATACAATGACTGATTTTCCCCAGCCTCCTGCCAGCGCAAATTGCGCATTGGTCGATAATGACACACATCGGAGTTTGCTCATATGTCCTTCCAAAACGCATAGACATTTTCCCGTGAGTAAATCCCACATGCGCAAAGTTTTGTCCCAGCTTACGGAAACGAGTATTTGTCCATCTCGAGACATGGCGATGTCTTCTATACGGTCTTTGTGCCCTTTAAAAGTATTTAAACACTTACCTGTGGAGATGTCCCATAGTTTTATGGTATTGTCGTAGCTGGCAGAAACGGCCATGCGTCCGTCAATGGTAACAGCAACACTTCGTACACTGTCTTCATGTCCGCTCAGAATTTGAATACACTTTGCGGAAGCAATGTCCCACACTCTTACCGTTTTGTCGTAGCCACCAGAAACGGCTAAGCGGCCATCGTCGGTAATGGCAACACACTCTACCCAATGTTCGTGGCCTATTAAATCGAACAAATATTTACCTTCTTTAACGTTCCATACGGAAAGTTTTTTGTAGCTCGCTGTTATCGCCAAGTAACCATTTGTCATTACCGCTAAACTGCGTATAGCATATTTATGTTGCTCTAGCGAATGCAAGCAAGTTCCTGTGGATAAATCCCAAATACATAATTGTTTGTCATCCCCACAGGAAATCAACATATTTTTGCTTTCGATAAAAACTATTTTTTTTACCTTAGTGGAATGTCCTTCTAATTCCTGAATGCATTCGTTGTTTTTTAAATCCCAAACCAAAATTTTATTGTAGTCTGTGGAGAAACATTTTTTGCCGTCGCTGCTAATGGCAAGTGATTCGATACAAAAACGGTGTTGTTTTAAGTTGTTTTCTTGCCATGCGCCCTTTAATGTACTACGCATGGTATAGTACGAAATTTTTCTCCATAACTCTAAGCATTCTGGGTAGCGCTCGTAGCCGCGTTTTTGCCGTGCAGTACTCAGTAGATTTACTGCGGCTTCCCACTTTTCATTTTCAATGGCCTTTTTCGCCTCGACTAAAAGAATTGCTACAAGATTTTGATTGGCACGATTGTCAGCACTTTCTCGTGGACGAACAACTGTAAAAGGCGCTTCTTGAACTTCTTTTGCTAATTTCCACACCTGTAACGATTGATCAGCACTTGCAGATATCATAATTTGTGCAGAATCAGACATCGTAATGCTGTATACTTTGTCTTTATGCCCTTCTATCGTTCTCAAACAACGGCCATTGTATACATCCCAAACTTTTATAGTTCCGTCCCAACTTGAGGTAAGGATTTTTTTTGCATTTTTTGTTAGGTACACACTACTTACTTTATCGGTGTGACCTTTCATGGTTCGTAGACATTCGCCTGTCCAAATGTCCCATATTTTAATAGAGTGGTCCCAGCCAACAGAGACAGCCATATCTCCATCACTGGTAATCGCCACATCCCATACTTCTCCTTCATGGCCTTTTAGAACTCTGAGGCATTCGCCACTATTGATATCCCAGACGCGTAAGGTACCATCACTACTCCCGGATACAGCAATTTCTACTTCGGAAGAGAAATCAACACTATTTACATTGCCGGTGTGACCCTTCAGTATTCTTTTGCAAAGACCCGTTGAGGTTTCCCAGACGCGTAGCGTCTGATCCCAACTAGCGGAAAGCACGATTTTGCCATTGTCAGAAACAGCAACATCATTGACGTAATGGTCGTGCCCGCGAATTACATTACTGCATTCGCGCTTGGTGATATCCCAAATACGTATAGATTTATCCCAACTAGCGGAGGCGAGCGTTTTACCATCAGGAGTTAATGCGACTCCATTGACAAAGCCTGTATGTCCACTCAAAACTGTTTGGCATTCCCCCAAGCGAAGATCCCAAATACGTACTGTATTGTCCGAACCAGATGAGATCGCCACCGAAGAGTCCTCTGATATGCAGACACTACCAACGCTGTCTTCGTGACCAAGCAACGTTTTTTGTAGTTCATAGCTATCTTTTAATAGGTCTGTTGCTTGCGAAATGGCGTTTTTGGCCACCATATTATTTTCGGCATTTTCCTCTGCTAGACGCAGAGAGTTGTAAGCCATATTCTTATCTCCACGTTCAATATGTGCCCAAGCGAGAAGGTAGTATGTGTTCCATTTGTTTTTTTCTACAGGTAAAACGACGTTGAGGCGTTGTACCAATTCTTGGTCGGTGATTTCACCACTGCGCCACTGGAGAAGTCCGTAGTTGTATACAGCATTTAAGTGGTAGTTATCTACTTCAATCGCTTTTTTTAGTAGTTCGGTTGCTGTGTCAAAGCGTTCAATGTCCATGAAAAAAACGGCACGGTTGTTCAAGGCATCCGCTAAATTGGCCGCAGCGTCAACCAACTGTCTGGCATAATCTACTTCAAGACATGTAAAGTAAATTTTTTGTAATTCACCTGTTATTTCATCAAAACTTGGTGGTGTTTGCGAAAAACATTTTTGTAATAGATTTTTTACTTCATTTGGCATCACGGGAATATGATTGGGAATGTCTTGTTCTTCGTATTTCTGTAAGGCTTCTTCTGCATTTATCCCATCATTCCAGTAACTAACACCGGCAAACATATGCAGTAAACATAGTCCCCATGCCCAAATGTCGCCGCTTTGATCATTTTGTGATGATTTGTATACTTGGACAGGGTGACCAACAAGATGATGAACACCAAAGTCGCTTATTTTGACTGTGCCATCACCAGTGATGATAATGTTGTTGGGACGTATGTCACCATGTACAACATTTTCTTTGTGCGCATATGAAAGTGCCCATGAAGTTTGTATGGCTACATCTAAAACTTTCTTTAGGCTACTGTAACTGTCGTTTTTATAAAGGGAATCAGAACCTGAGTGTCCTTCTCTTAGCAAAAATGATAGATCGTTACCATCGACATATTCTATAAAAATACGTGGTACACCTTTTATATCACGCATGTAGTAGTAATCTACGATATTTGGGTGACCATTTATCGTTCCCCACGGGTCTAAAGCATCGTCGGAATGGTCGAGTTGACTAGACGCTATATCGATATTTTTTACTGCGACATTTATACCCAATTGTTTGTGATAGATTTTATAGACTTTTCCCTTTTCTCCGGTTCCAATTTCTTCCGTAACACTGTACAGTCCTAGTATAACGTCTCCTATATTCCAATCTTGGTCTTTCTCCAGGACTTCTTCGGTTTCTGTTTCTGCATCTATAATGGCCATGGAAGCTGTTTTTTCTAAATCTTCGTCCATATACGATTCATTTCCGTAGGGAAATACTGGGGCTTTGGGAGTCGGAATGGAGATTTCACTTGGAGTGAGTACGTTGCTTTCTGGCATCATAATTTCGCTAGGAACTAGAACCTCATCGCTGTCGACTTTCAAAAAATCACTATCTTGAGAATTTAAGGCGGCGTCAGAGTCGGTTTCAATCGCAGCCATATTGTGGCTACTCTCTTGTTTTGGCTGACTAGCTTCCTGCGGTGGTTGTGCAACCATTTCTTTCGAGACTATCGCTTCTTCGCCTATGATACTGTCGTCAATAATGATTTCTTCTGCGGTATTGCGTAGATCTAAATGATCATAATCTTCTATATCATCGTAATCGTCGAGATCTTCGTCATAATCTTCATCGTAATCATCCATGTCGTAACTGCTGTTAGTTGTCGGTGTGTCTTCGCCTATAATACTATCATCAATAATGATTTCTTCTGCTGTATCTCGAAGGTCCACTCCGAGTAAATTTACTTCGGATTCTTCTTCTTGGCCATCGTCCATCATATTGATTTGCCGCGCAATCTCATTTTGCATTTCTTGGTTTAAGGGGTCTAAAGTTTCGGCGGTCGCAAATTCCAGTTGTTTGTCGGACATTTCTTTCGGTGGCATCTTTTCTGTCTTTACCGGACGTTCCATTTGATTGATCTGTGCGGCAATTTCTTGCTGGATGGCTTCATTGTTTGGATCTAGAGTTTCAGCGGTCGCAAATTCCAGTTGTTTGTCGGACATTTCTTTCGGTGGCATCTTTGCCGTCTTTACCGGACGCTCCTGCATTTGATTGATCTGTGCGGCAATTTCTTGCTGGAGGGCTTCATTATTTGGGTTTAGAGTTTCGGCAGAGGCAAATTCTGCCTCTTGACGCGATATTTTCTTTTCTGGCATTCTTACGGTGCTTTGGCGTGTCGTTTTTGGCTTTGGCTGTTGTACTTTTGCTGCGCGTTTAGGTTGTTGCTTTTTGGATGACTTGACGCGAGCCTTTCTCACCGGAACAGGTTTTTCATTATTACTTATCTTTTTGGCGATGGTGTTCGGTAAAATAGGAAAGGTTTGTCCTGCAGGATCAAAACCACCTACTGTAGGAGAAGAGTCAATAACGTCATATTTTTCGCTAGTTTTTTGTATTGGGACAACATCAAACTTGGTATCGCATACTTTGCATTGAATTTTTTTACCAAATAATTTTTTGTTTACAATACGATAGCGTTTTTTGCATCCTGGACAGACGGTTTTGATTTGTTCTTGGTTATCAAAATCTACTACCTTAAAGTCATGGTGACATCTGCGACATGTAAATTCTTTTCCAAGCATTTCTTGCGAGACTTTGTAGAGTTTACTGCACTGAGGGCAGATCGTCGATACCCAATTCTCGCCTCTTTTGCGTGGAGCAATAAACACATAGTCGCACGATTGGCAGCGAATTTCTTTTCCACCCATACGGTCAATGACGCTATATTTTTTTTGGCATGCAGGGCACGTTACTTTTATCACCGTTTACCTTCTCCTGATTTTGTGCAAAACTACTAACACTTAATTTTAGTCTTGTGCAATTAACATATTTTCAAATTCGACAGCTTCAGCACTTACCACTTTTATTTTTACACCGTTTCGTGCAATTTTGTTTTTATGCGTGAAAGAAGTGGTTTTGTTGTTGACGCGCCAGTGAATCAAACCATTGTCTATGTACATCGAAAAGACAAACCACTTGTTGATGGGGACAGGAAAATTTAGAGTACGTCCGGTTCCGTCTTCGCGGTTTACGATACACTTGGTTTTACTACGGGCATCAATTTCCAATTCGTAGGCCCCGAAAGAAATAGTTACTTTGCTTTGTATATCTTTAAACATCATAAGGCCTGAAATGAACTTCACATTTTTTTTGGGAATGAGAATATTTCCCTTCGTCTTTAGAAAGCCATTTACCATTTTTGTTTTTGTGGATTTCCACTTTTGCGTTTGCGATTGTGCGTCAAAGTTAAAAAATGTCGTGTCGCCAAGAGAGTGGATGTTTTTTTGGATGCGAACGAAACTTTTCTCCAAATCTTTGTTGTGCTTTTGTCGTAGTATTTTTGATATAACATATTCATTTCGTATTTGTAGGAGGCGTTTCATGGCTTGTGGAGAATTATCTTGTTGCAATTTTTTTATACCATCTGAAGCTTTGCTACTTAATTTGATATCTTGCTCTTCTTGGTAGAATTCTGCTTCCACGTTTACACCACGAACACTAGCTTCTAGTAAACTATAAAACAAGAAATTATCACCAACTTCCTTGGCTAAGAAACTTAAACTAAGTAGGTCTTGTGTCGAAACATTTGGTGTAAGCGAGACTTTTTTGATGAGTTTGGGTAGTAAAAAGCTCGGGGCGCTATTCCAATTCACCTTTTTGTTTCTACTCAATACGATAGAATCTTTGGTGAGGGTTTGCAAAGTGTATGATTGCCCTCGATAAAAAACTCGTATAGTGGTAGGAGGAGTTTTAAATTTTGCAATTAAGATGCTTTTTGCTTTCGCTAAATGACTAAGTATCTTTTTTATCTTTTTGAGAATGCTAACTTCTACCAGAGATGCCTTGCGTTGGGTTTGCTCACATATGTTAATCGCTTGGAAAAATTGGAAATTTTTTCTCGCAACAATGATGTTGTTGTTAATGCGACTTACTTGAGTTTCTAGAACACTATCTGATTTTTGTTTCAGAAACTCTTTGTATTTTAGATGTTTTTCTTCTAGCTGTTGTATGTCTGCTGTTAAAGAATCTATGATTTTTTGTATATCTGGTGTTGGATTGGTGACACCTTCTTGAAAGGTATCACGCGTTTTTGTGAGCATTCCTGCCACGGAAGCATACTCTTTGTCAATCGCAGAAGGGTTATAGTCCATTGAAACGGAGTTTTTATATTTGCGTAGTAGTGTATCGCGTGCATTGTGTGTTTCACTGTAGACATTTTGTGCGGCATTGATCATCTCTTCTTTTAAGTTTTGCAATTTTTGGTCGATGTCTTTTGCAACATCTTTCTCGGCATTTTTGACCAAAGTCGCTGGAATACGGTTTATTTGCTCTATGCTCTTAGCAAATTTATTTTGTTTTTGCAAAACATTGACTTCGTCGCGAAGATTATCGACTTCTTTATACAAGTACTGTTTCCAGTTGTATTTGAGTTCATTTAAGTGAGAGTAAACGTTATCAACGTAAAAACTTTGATCTTTATTTTTTTTCACAAAATCTTCAAGTTGCTTTTTCATTTTTGGCCATTCCACGGGCACTTTACTCAACTTGTCGTATTCTGCTTTCAATGCTTTGTAATCTTTGGCTACAATTTGTGTGCGTTGGTTTTTTTGTACGTAATCATTGACAAAATAGGCAATTACGGCGAGCACTGCGAGAATGATAAATGTATTCCGCATTCCTGTTGGACGTTTTTGGCGGCGACTGGCAAGTCTTTTCTTACGTAAGCGGCCTTCCAAATCTTTGCCTTCAATGAGTTTTTGCTTTTCGCGATCTACAGCTTCTATCGCTTCTTTTTTGGTGCGACTGATCATTTCAGTCGGTTGCTCAAAAATTTCTTCTTCTATTTCGGTTAAGGCAACATTTTTGTGTACACGCTCTGGATTTTGCAAGTGCCACAATAACTCTTTGTAGCTTTGATAGCGATTCGTTGGCAGTGGAGCTAACAATTTTGATAAAATAGCGATAATATCATCGCTGACTTCCGCATTGAGATTTTTTAGCTCTGCTAAGTCAACATTGTTACCTTGTTTAATAATTTCGTAGGGAGATACACCATAGAAAAGCGGCTGTTGCGCGAGCAAATTGTAAAATACTAAACCTAGGGCATACATGTCGGTGCGAAAATCAAACTTCTTTTGTGGCCCTACATGTTCTGGAGCGACAAAAAAAGCCACCTCTTGGTACTGATCTACAAAGTATAACGAGTTTTCCACCACTTTACGGTGTATACCTGTATTTAGTAAAACAGGTTTGTTATTTTTCTTGGAAATGATGATATTCGAAGGGCACACGTTGTAGTGCGTTAAGCCCTGTTCATTTGCATAACGGAGAATTTTAACAAGCCGTGCGATAATTTTTATCGATTCATCTACGGAGATGTTTTTACCCTTACTTAAAATCTTGTGTAAACTATCTCCCCCGATGTATTCCCACACGATGTATGCAGTATCTTTGTAGAATTCTAGTCCTTTACATATCGGTGCATTGGGGATTTCTGACTCTGTGTAAACCTTCAATGCTTCGGAAATACTTGACATATAATCTTTGTCGTTGAGGAGATTTTTATCTAAAACGAGAAGGGCATAACTTTCACCGTCCTTAGAGGCTTTATAGGTTCTTCCGTAGTAGTTTACACCAAGAGAGCGCTTGATTTCATATCCCGGTATATCAATGACGGCACCTACTTCGGCAACATCTTCTATCGCGTCGTTATCTTGAACAGGAAAAACTTCTTGCACTTCGGCTGTGTCAAAATTAGAGCTTTTCTTTTTCGACAAAATGGTTCCACACATTCCGCAACGCAAACTTCTTTTTCCAGATTTGATTAAACCTTCGTTAAAAGAATGATTACAGTTTGAGCACTGTATTAAGGCACCTTTTACAAGAATTTTTACAACTTTGTCAATTTCGTTTATGATATCATCCCGTTGCGATCTAGATAAGTAACCGTTATCAACGAGAACATCAACTAGCATACAAGAGTTTGGCTGTTGTTCACAAACATCAATACATTCATTTAGCTCTTCTTGTGTGACTAGTTCTTTTTTTAAAACGGTCTTGGCAACGAGTTCATCTTCACTTTTGAGCATTTGATTCTCCTGTTCTGAAGCCGGACATTCTTTGATGATAAAATTAGTAAAACATCCTTAGAGTCTATGTCAGTTCTTGTCTTTAAAAACATAATTATTGTTAGGGGACCATTTTATAAACTTATACACCGGAATAATTGCTATCAACAATTGCTTCAGTTTTTCTATAAGTAATTGTTCTTCGATACAGCTATCTTCTCGCGATATACGATAATCAAGATGAAGCCAGTGCTCACCTGGGGAGTAATATTTCAAAAACATATTCAATTCATCAGACGTAATTTTTTCACAGTGGTATATTTTTTTGTAGTCATGTATTTTAAGCGAAAAGTTTTGTAAGTCATGCAACAAGTCGCGTAGTTCCTGACGAGACTGAGATTTTTTGCACTTGTTTTTTATATTTTTTCCATCCCACCATGCTTTTTGGTGTGTTTTTAAAGAAACGTTAAGACCATCATAGTCCACACCTACAAGTAGTACTGTATGATTGTATCCAGACTTGAGCTCATCGAAAAAATCCTGTCCAAATATCTTTTTTAAGGGTTGTAAGTCTTTTTTGGAAGGTACGAAATACACCCATTGCGATACGACTTTATACTGGTTGTACAGAAAAGGATGATGAAGGCTGGTTTTTATATCAAAACAGCAATCCAAATTTTCCAGAAACGGTTTTATTGTTTTTCCAAGAGCTTGTAACTTGCGCCGTATTTCTAAACGTTTTTTGTTGTATAGCGCATTTTTGCTTTTGCTAGGATGAAAACAGTTGAAATCTTTTTCGCTTAAATACTCCATAACCATCTTTCGTGAAATATCAGGTGAAAATAAAGAGTGAATTAAATTATATATTCTCTCAAGTAAAAATCAAAGAAAACCTCTGTGAAATTAGAGATCTTCGAGAAATAAAAAGGAATTCTCTATTATATAGACTATCTCAAAATATTACTTACTTTTTTTAAGTAGATGTTATTTACATGGTGTTTTATAATTTCTCTCTGTGACCTCTATGGTTTGAATACCAACTACCCAAGCAGTAGAATGGTAAATTGGTCACAGATAATAAATTTCAAACACCTTCTAGATTTTTGTGTCTAAATATGCTAATTTATTTTCATGCAAAACCCTGTGTGTAACATTTTAGGAAGTGGAAGTACTCCCTTTAAGTAATAAAATCCTTCTATACCTCGTTGTGTAGGACGATTACTTTTGTTTCCAGAAAGGAGATACGAGGAAATGAGTTGTGTAGTAGTACTCTGTTTGTATGACACATTCTATTTTTATTTTTCCTCGTGACAACTCGATGAATAACGCGTGTAATATTCTAGATACAATAGGTAATACTCCTCTAGTCAAATTAGAAAAAATATGTCCACAGCCACATATTAACATGTATGCCAAGTTAGAATACTTCAATCCAGGACTTAGTATCAAAGATCGCATTGTAAAGCACATTATTGAAGAAGCCGAAAAAAGTGGCGAACTAAAACCAGGGGGGACGATTATCGAAAATACCTCTGGTAACACCGGAGCTGCGGTGGCAATGATTGCGGCAATTAAGGGATATAAAGCCATACTCACCATGCCCGACAAAGTAAGCATGGAAAAGCAGAATACATTGCGAGCTTTGGGCGCCGAGGTTGTGGTATGTCCCACAGAAGCATTGCCTGGAAAACCCGACCATTATGTTCAAAAAGCACGTGACTTGGCCGCAAGTACACCTAACAGTTTTATGATCAATCAGTACGATAACTTAAAAAATCGCGAAGCACACTATTTGACTACTGGGCCAGAGATATGGGAGCAAACTTCGGGTAACATTGATTACTTTGTTGCAGGTGGAAGTACAGGGGGTACTGTATCGGGTACAGGGAAATATTTAAAAGAAAAAAACAAGGATCTAAAAATAGTTGTTCCTGACCCTTTTGGTTCTATATTTTATAAATACTTTCATACCAAAGAAATTGATGAAAACGAAATTGGTTCGTATTTTGTCGAAGGGGTTGGGGAAGATCACCTAACAAAATGCATGGATTTTGATGTAGTAGACGAAATGATGCAGTATAACGACAAACAGGCATTTGCCGCTTGTCGAGATCTCGCCGAAAAAGAAGGGATTCTTGTTGGGGGAAGTTCGGGAGGAAACATGTGGGCATGCTTGGAACTTGCAAAGCGCATTTCTACTCCATGCACCATTGTAACAGTTTTTCCCGACAGTGGTGTTAAGTATTTGTCAAAGGTATTTGATGGGGAATGGTTGAAGTCTAAGGATTTATTGTAAGGGTATTTTTTAGATGTCAGACAAGTTTGGATTTGCGACAAAGGCTCTGCATATTGGTCAACCGGTCGAAAAAGAGTTTAATAGTGTTGTACCACCTATTTATATGACAACAACATACAAGCAAGATACACCTGGAGAGCCAAAGGTATACGATTACACAAGAAGTGGAAATCCCAATTTTGGTTTTCTAGAAGAAACTCTTGCGAGTTTGGAGAATGCAAAGTTTGCGACAATTTTTAGTTCAGGACTCGGAGGGGTTACTAGTATTCTAAGTAGGCTACAGCCCGGCGAACGAGTGATTTCTATTGACGATGTATACGGTGGAACTTTTCGTTTGATGAAAAACACCTTTCTCGGGCAGCATATCGACGCTGTTTTTGGAGATATCAACGACGAAGGTTGGGTAAAAAGCGAATTGGCAAAAGGGGCAAGACTTATATGGATTGAAAGTCCTACCAATCCACTGTTGACATTAGCAGACATTGAGAAACTCGCGGCACTTGCTCATGAACATAATGCGGAACTTGTCGTTGACAATACATTTGCCTCATCATACTTCCAAAGTCCTTTGTCACTAGGTGCTGATTTAGTACTACATTCTTGTACCAAATATATTGGTGGACATAGTGATATTGTGGGAGGGTGTGTGGCAACAAATAGCAAGGAATGGAAAGATCATCTTGACTATGCGAGAAAAGCAATTGGATTTAATCCCTCACCTTTTGACGCGTGGCTATTAAGTCGTAGTATCAAAACGTTAGCTGTGCGCATGGAAAGACACCAGGAAAATGCCTGGGAACTCGCCAAAAGATTAAGTAAACATCCGAAAGTAAAGACAACTATATATCCCGGTTTAGAATCTCATCCTCAGCATAGCTTGGCTCAGAAACAAATGAGTGGGTATTCTGGTATTGTGTCCGTTATTTTTAATACCGATTTGCAAGAGACGAAAAAGTTGATTGCGTCGTTTAAATTGATAAAACTGGCAGAAAGTCTGGGAGCGGTAGAATCTCTGGTTTGCCATCCTGCTTCTATGACACATGCGTCTATTCCTAGAGATCTTAGAGTTGCCAGAGGACTTGATGATGGTTTAATTCGAATATCAGTTGGATTGGAAGATATCGAAGATTTATGGGCGGATATTACCTCGGTTTTAGATGAAAAGGGATCTTAATATGCCTTCTCCTCTTATCCTAGTTGTGGATAAGGACAAGACTCTTCATAACTCGTTAAAAACACAACTTGCAGAGAAAAAATACGAAGTCATTTGTACCGATGACTATAACAAGGCAACATATCTTGTGGAAAAAGAGAAACCACGAGGTATTGTTGCTGATGTTGATAAAGATGATTTATCATGGGTAGAATGTGTAAAATCAAAATACACAAAACCTTTTATTGCCATGTCAAAAAACAACGAAGCAAGTTTTCTAGTGGAACTTATCAAGAGAAATGTATTTGCATTTGTGCACAAACCTATTTTTGAAGATACTTTGTCTGACTGTTTGAAATGTTGTATTGAGTTTGATGATTTTGAGTGGAATATTCTCTCTGGCTTTGAGAGATGGTTAGAAATTGAAATTCCTTCTAACTCTAATTATATCAATGCGTACTGTAGCTTTATCATACACATGATGCCGGAATTCAAATACAAAAAAATGATGGAATATGCGATTAAAGAGCTTATTCAAAACGCGATCGAACACGGCAATAAGTATCGTGAAGGCTCGGTGGTAAATATTTGTTTTCTGAAAACACCAACTCTTTTAATGTTCATGATTAAGGACCAAGGGACAGGCTTTGATATGGAGCTTTTGCCTCACGCAGTCATTGGGCCACAGAAAAAAAATCCCATGGATGTTTTACAATATCGAAAATCCATGGGAATGCGTCCCGGCGGTCTTGGAATACATAGCGTAAGTCGCATAGCAGATGAGCTTATATATAACGAAAAAGGCAACTCGGTTACCATGATTAAAAACATTGCAAATTTATAATTGTAGATTGTAAATTTTGCGCAATAAATTTAATTGGTTAAAGGATCAAATACAAGGTTAAAGCTAATTTCGTCGACAAAATTGTTTTGCGTCTCGGCATGTAAATCTAGCATCAAGAAATTTGTGCTGTTTCCATGGTTGTGTTTGTTAGATTCACTTGCATCAGGCTGATCTATATCATCAGCGACCATTGGTGTGGGTACAATATCATTTGCCAACTTAAAGAAACCAGGATAAACACCCTGATCAGCGTTTTTACGTCCAGCATAACTACAAGCGTTGTCGGCATCGCCGACCACGAGAGCGTCCAGTAAATCCCCGCTGTTTACGTCGGGAGTTGAAGGGCATAAAAAAAGACTGGACTCTACAATAAGCCCTTCTTTGTACAAAGAGACTACAAATTCACTGCCATCTGCTTGTGGATAGAGGACCTGATTTCCCAAGTCTGTTTGGAACATCTTATATAATCTTCCCATCTGTAATAGGTTGTTTATACAACTTGCGCGCATAGCCCTTTCTTTTACAACCGCTAAGTTTGGAATAAGTATCGCCGATAAAACTCCAATGATAGCAATTACTACTAGTAATTCAATTAATGTAAAACCTCTTTTCATAGCATTCCCTTTTTGCTCTAACTCTACTTTTGTGCCATAATTCTGTCGATGTGTCTTTTTTAGGCATGGACTATACTCAATTATAACATTATAATGACTTTTTACATAAAAATTTATAGTTAAAATGCTAAAAAGGATTTTTTATGTTTTCAAAAGAAAAATTTTTACTTTTTTGTCTCGTTGTGTTTTGCTGTGTCACAACAGCTCAAATCTCGCGTCGAACCGCAATTGTGGAAGTCGTGGAAGAGGTAAGTCCATGTATTGTCAATATTAGTACCGAGAGAGTTGTACGCCGTTCTTCGCCTTTTGATGATGTTTTTGAAGAATTTTTTGGACGTTATCAGCCGCGGGTGCAAAAAACAAATAGCCTTGGTTCAGGTGTTATTGTTGACAAAAGCGGTTTTATTGTGACAAACGCGCATGTTATTCAACGGGCTTCACAGATAAGTGTCGCCCTTGGTAATAAGCAAACTTACATCGCAAATTTAGTTGCCGCAGATGAAAAAAACGATTTAGCACTGTTGAAGATAGATGCACCAGCTTTGAAAGCTATTTCATGGGCTGATTCCCAGGATGTCATGATTGGGGAAACAGCGATCGCACTAGGCAACCCTTTTGGTTTAGAAAGTAGTGTAACCACAGGAGTTATTAGCGCAAAGAACAGACCTTTGGCCATTCAAGGCAAAGTAAATTTTAGTGATTTTGTGCAAACAGACGCAGCGATTAACCCGGGAAATTCTGGCGGAGCGCTACTCAATGTACATGCACAATTGGTTGGCATTAACACCGCAATCTACGCCCAAGGTCAAGGTTTAGGTTTTGCGATCCCCGCTGATCGTGTTCGCAAAGTTATCGGTAAATTACTCAACTATGAAAAATTAAAAGAACAAACTCTAGGTTTGAAGTTGGCACAAAATACGCGCGGAAAGTGGTCGGTGTATGTAAAGTCTGTTGTTCGCAATTCTCCCGCTTTTGAAGCTGGGCTAAGTGCCGGAAGTGTTATTACAAGGATTGACAATCAAATTGTACGTTCGATGTTTGACTTCAACAAGATTGTTTATATGAAAAATATCGGGGAAAGAATACGAATCCGCTTTGAAAAAAATGGCGAAGTACAGAGCGTATATCTCAAAATTTCACGACGCAAGCAAGTAGTCTCTAACACTGTCGTTTGGAAAAGATTGGGTGTCGACGTGAAAAAAATACGTGGTGGCGTAATGGTTACCAAAGTACGTCGCGGCGGAGCAGCAAGTCGCATTAATGTTTTTCCAGGAGACATAATTTTAAGTCTTGGTCAGTTTCGCATTCGCAGCGCGAAAGACATGACGAATTTTTTGAAATACGTTGATTATGGAGATGTCGTTTCAATTATTTTAGTTCGCGATAACAACCACTTGGGTGGAAAATTGGTAGTGGAATAAAACACATGGATATTTTTAATGTTATTATCGGTACCGCAGGACACATTGATCATGGTAAGTCGAGTATTGTTCGAAAATTAACCGGAATAAATCCCGACCGTTTGAAAGAAGAAAAAGAACGGGGTTTAACTATTGATTTGGGCTTTGCTCCTTTGGCATTGCCCAATGGAAAAAAAGTGGGAATTATCGATGTACCTGGTCACGAGAAGTTTATCAAAAATATGGTGGCCGGTGCTACGGGAATTGACTACGTAGTGTTAGTGATTGCCGCTGATGATGGGGTGATGCCTCAGACACAAGAACATTTAGAGATCATGGAACTACTGGGAATCAAAAAAGGTCTAGTGGCTATTTCTAAGGTGGATTTAGTCGACGAAGAATTGCTGATGCTTGTCGAAGAAGACATTCGCGAATTTTTACAGGATTCTTTTTTACAAGAGGCGCCTATTTGTAAAATCTCTGCAACTTCCGGCAGTGGTTGGGACGAATTTTGCGAAATTTTATTTCGCGAAGTGCAGAATCTAACTCCTCGATCTTTAGAGGGAATATTTCGTATGCCAATACAACGCGTCTTTACAAGCCACGGCCATGGTACGGTTGCCACAGGTATACCCATGGCAGGGAGTGTTGCCATAGGCGATGAGGTCGAAATACTTCCCCAAGGAATTTTAACCAAAGTAAAGAAAATACACGCGTACGGTCAAGATATAAAAACTGCAAACGCGGGGCATAGTACGGCGTTAAATTTAAAAGATGTGAATTACCAACAAATAAAGCGCGGCAATGTCGTTTCGGTACCAGGGTATCTAAAATCTGTACCATTTATTGAAGGAAAATTTTGGTATTCAAAAAATCATAAGCGTCATTTACAACACATGACTCCTATTCGTTTTCATTGTGGAACGGCAGAAATTATGGGACATGTTTCGGTACTGGGACAAGCATCTCTCGCTCCAGGAGAACAAGGCTTTATTCAGGTGCGCCTGGAAGAAAATGTGGTTGTTGCTCCAGGAGATCCATTTATACTGCGTTTATCCTCTCCTATGATTACTATTGGAGGCGGAGTGGTGATTGATGCGGGTCACAAAAAACTCAAACCATTTCGTGCACAAATTAGCGCTTTACAAAACAAGAGTTCTTCTATACAAAGCGATATCGCTCTTGTGGAAATGCGTTTTAAAGAAGGACGAATTTGTCGCGCGGATGAGATACGTAAAAAGTGCCTTTTGGAAGAAGTTTCTTTTCAGAAAATTATAGAAGAGCTTCGTGACAAAGAAGTCATTGTCGCAGTAAGTGCCAACCCGCAACGCTATATCCATGGCGAAATTTTAGCGGAGAGGTGCACAGAGATACTCGATGTTATTCGCCAATATTTGAAAAAGAATAAGTTTAAGTTATATATGTCGATACTTGATCTTCGCAACCTCAGCAAAACAGATTCTGTTGAACTCGATTTTTGCCTGCAAAAAATGCCAGAGGTAAAGGTGGAAAAAAATAAAATTAGTCTTAAGAGCCACCAAGTAAAGCTCAAACCTGCGGAAGAAGAGTATGTCAACAATGTGGAAGATAAGTTCGCAAGTGCCTTGTTTTCTCCGCCCTCCAAAAAAGACGTGTTGGAAAGCAGTCAGCTAAAAAATAGAGAGGCTCTTGTGGAATTTTTAGTAGAAAAAAACGTGTTGGTACCCATTACCCACGAAATATATTTTCACATTTCTGCAATTGAAAAGGCCGAAAACTTTATTCGCGAAACCATTGCGCAAAATGGCGAGTTAATATCCGCAGATTTCCGCGACCAAATAAAAACTTCGCGTAAATTTGCCATTCCACTTTTGGACTATTTTGACAAAGTAGGATTGACGGTGCGTAAAGATAATAGTCGGGTACTCAAAAAATGAGAGTTCTTGTGATCGGAGGAAATGGCTTCATTGGTCGCGTATTAATAACAATGTTATTGGCAAAGCAGTGCAATGTTGTCAATGTATATCGTCGTATGCAAGATCCTCTACATGAAGGTGTTGAGAATATCTGCTTGAATCGCAAAGACATTCCCGCCTTTCGTCGACGTTTACAAGGAAAAAGTTTTGATGCTGTTGTTGATTTAGCGGCTTTTACGCGAAAAGATGTCGAGGTGGTCAATGAGTCTTTGCGTGCAGATGTCTACGTTTTGATTTCTTCTTCTGCGGTATATGGGGAGATCAGTAGTTGTCATATAGATGAAAGTACTGCTGTTTCTACTTGTCAACACCATAAATATGGGCACAATAAAATCCAAGCCGAAGATGCTGTGCGCAAAAGAACGCATGTTATTATACGGCCAGCGGTTGTGTATGGAGAAGACGATTCTCATGAGGAACGTGGGCGGTATTTTTTTGAAGAGATCCACAAAGATAAAATTGCCTTTCCCGGCAAAATTTTTGTACGCAATAGCTATATTTATGTAGAAGATTTGGCATGTCTTATTGTGGCATCTTTGTTGTCTTCGAAGAAAAATGTAACGGTCAATGCCGCGGGGATTCATTTTGATTGGGACACTTACCTAAAAACAATGGCACAGGTTTGCGATGTACCACTACCAGAGATCGAAAACCTTAACCTGTCGCTCTCTGAGTTTCGCGACTATGCGAAAAACAACAAAATTCGCTTTCCGCACAATGCCTTCCATGATTTTGTCGTAAATTGCGATTTGGCACAGAAATTATATGATTGGCAACCTAAAATCTCATTAGAGGAAGGTTTAAGTCGTACGAAGAAGTGGGCGTTGGGAAGGTGAATCTATTTTTGGTTGGTGCCATTACCATTGCCGTATTGCTTTTTTACGGTCGTAAGCAACAATCTAATTTCGATGATTGGCGTTATTTATGAAAAAAAATAAAATAGTTACTTTTTATAGAGGAGAACAAGTTTATTCCATTCAAAGTTTTGATGAAAGTAGATCTCCTCTTAAGCCCAAGTTGTTACTGGAGTACCTTGCCGAACAAGATTTAGATCAATTTTTTGAGATAAAGTCAGATTTTGCACCTTTTACCAAAGATCAATTTTTCGTCGCACATAAACCAGAGTACGTGGAAGGGTTTTTTGCTGGTAAAGAACCTTACTGTAGTGGTCATGATACTCTTGGTATTAAATGGTCTCGCCAATATGCTGAAACTGTTCGCTACACGAACGCAAGCTTTTACCATGCTATTCGTTATGCCATAGAGCATCCTAATGAGATAAGTTTTAGCCCGACTAGCGGTTTTCATCATGCTATACCACAACATGGAGCTTTATTTTGCGCTTTTTCTGGTCAGGTCATCGCTTCTATACGGCTTTATCGAGAATTAGGTGTATGTGGTGCTTATATTGATCTAGATGGACATTACGGGAATAGTATCGAGGATAGTAGGGAATTTGTTCCGGATTTGAATGAAGCGGTACCAAAAGGTTGGAATGTCAACATTGAAACGGAGCATGAGGAATATCTAAAAAATTTGAAAATAATTTTACAGCTTCTAAAAGATGAATTCGTCAATAAGAAATTGCACTATGTTGTATTTTGTCACGGTGCAGATAGTCATGAGTTAGATGACATTGGACGTCAATTAACCACAGAGGAATGGATTGAATGCTCAAAGATATTCTATGAGTGGGTCAATGAAGTTGAACTAGAGACAGGACGGCCTCTACCTGTTTCCTTGAGTTTATTTGGTGGGTACCGTCGGGATGACTTTCGTTCCGTTTTGTCTTTGCATACGATCGATTTAGTCAAGTGTCTAAATATTTTGTGTGGCCATAATATCGAATATCAACCACAAGTACAACCTCGCGGATAATGGGATGGATTGTCCGTTGTTTTCGGCAATCCCCCCTACGTTATTTACATTTTCTTTCACTGAATGATGTTTCTCTGTAACATCAAATATTAGCCTATCTGTAAAATAAACAAATGATTGTTGTGATATCCATATAGACGATTGGCAACGATTTTCGGTTCCTTTAGTCGTATGGGAAAGGCAGTTTTTTGATCAGAGATTTTCAGTGTAGTGTAGTCGCCGGAATTGTCAATACTGTGCTTTGACTCTACGTGAGTTTCGCTGTAAGGATTTCCTTCAAAATCCCAATGGTTGTTGTTTCCTTGTATCTTACAACTTACGTAAGAGTCGTGAATGGTTACGGTTTCTACTTTGTCTTCTAAGGAAATTTCGCATTGTAATTCTTGGGTTGTGACATTCCAAAAACGCAAAAAATTGTCGCTGCCACTGCTAACAATCCGCGTGTCATCTTTGCTAAATCCAAGAGTACTGACAAAACCGCGGTGAGCCTCTATACGCATTTCTGTGTTATCTTTCCATAACCAAATACTACCATTCATGTGCCCAGCGGCGATTATGGTGGCGTCGCGATTTGCGGCGACATGCATGATACGACTGCTTTTGCTATCCAGATTTTGCACACACTGTCCAGTTGCGGTGTCCCAAATTTCAATTGTCGTTCCTTCGCTTCCTCCCGCAGAGACTAATTTTGTGGTATCTGGAGTGATGGCAATACTGTCGAGATGCCCTTTTTGTCGTGGGATGGACTGTAGTAACACTCCTTGTTCATTCCAAATATTCACTTTGTGATCTTTACCTACGGTGACGATGTGTTTGCCGTCGGAACTTAGCAAATAGCTTTCTATGTCATTTGTGTGTCCTTGCAAAGTGTACAACGGATTTTCGATATTGTCCAGGCTCCATACACGAATAGAGGAATCCCATGAACAAGTGTAGATAGTTTGTCCATCTCGGCATATGGCACTCACCCAATTTTCATGGGCATCAAGCTGCTTTTGTGTATTACTATCTAGCTGTGAAATAGCAATTGTTTTATCAAAAGAGCTGGAAATGAGCGTATTATCTTCCACGTGTAAGTCACTGATAATGTCACGATGCCTTTCTAAAATAAAAGCAGGCGAAGGATTAATTTTCCCTGATTTTTCCACAAGCCATTTGTATATTTTTTTGTCTTGCGAGGCGGTGAATATAGCATTGTCATGTATATGTAAACAGGAAATTTCTGCGTTTTGCGTTACCGAATCTACACATTGTAATTTGTCGATATTCCACATTTCGATAGATTTTTCTCCGGTAACGATGACATGAGTGTTATCATATACGGCAATGCCACTCAATTCATTTTCGCTCATCATGTGTGAAATTAAAGTACCGTTTTCTAAATCCCACACGCGTAAAGTTTGATCCATTGCCGCGGAAAAAATATATCTTTGGCTGTGAGCCACGCCCATCACCGCTCCTTGGTGTCCACAAAGAGTATGAATACACTCTCCACTTTCTACAGCAAATACCTTTACTGTTTCGTCGAATGAACCACTGATGATTTTGAGACTATCTTCGCTAAAGACTAAATGGGAAATATCGCGTGCGTGTGCCTCTATTCCTTGTAGGAGTTTTCCTGTTGCGAGTTCCCAAATACAAATTTTTCCTTTTTGATCACCTGAGGCTAGGTACATGGTATTGGGGGATAAGGCCATCGTTCTAATAGGGTCTTGATGTCCACGTAGAATTCTTCGTAAGGGAGAATCGAGGCGATGAGGGAGAGGTCTTAAACTACGCAACCATAGACTATTTCGTACTTTACTCTGCCGCCAAAATTCGACCAGTTGGTGCATGTTGTTATTAACGACGTTTGTTTGCTGTGGGTAGTATTGCTGTGCGAGTGGACTGTCATGCCAAAAAATTTGATTCCATAAGCAGGTAAATAACTCTTGTGGATGTTTGATTAAAAATGAGAGATCTACTTCCAATGCATTTCGAATAAGTCGCAACGTATTCCTCGATACATGTGCTTCACCAACATGAATTTTCAAATCTTCAGGTATAGGCATAATCGTTGTTTCTGCGGCAAATTTTAAATCGTTGAGAAGATCCACAACCATACCACGCTGGCATTTGGCACACAAGAAGTCGATATCTGTTAGGATTTGTAGAGATTCACTATAGCGTTCTCCCCACTGTAACTGGAAGGGGAGTTCCATTAACGAACGATCGTAATCAAAACCTTTGTCCCAAAAAAACTGTGCTAAGGTACTATGGTAGTCACGCATGCGACCACGTCCCAACATCATTTTTACGGAACGTTCGAACTCTTGGTGGAAAAATTGGTATATATCCTTACGTGGTGAGAAAAAACTGGCAAAGCTTTCGCTAGCTTCTATACAAAATGCTTGGTATTCGTCGGAGGCATATTTTGTTGATAAACATTCGCGTAGTTCCATTTCGGTCATTCCCAAAGAGCTAGCAGCAATTAGGCCCAGATAATCGCATACCATATCTTGGTTATATTTTGTTTGCAAGCGTTGCATTACTTGTTGAAACAACGCGTCGATGTTCTTGGCCAATTGACCCACAGCAATACCTCCTAAACTAATTTCTTCCAAAGCAACCTTTAGATATAATGGATTTCCTTGCGAATATTGTAACAACAAATCTTCTTGCTCAGAAGAAATACGTACTTTACTACGTTGATGGTCAATGATTGTGCGCATATCTTGTTCTTCCAACGCAGGTACCACTATGGGATGAACTTGGCAAGAATAGTTTTCTCCGAGACGTGCTGTCCAAATCACGCGCACATTTTTGGATATGTTTGTTGGCCACCACTGAAAAAAGTCGCGACGATTGGCAAATTCATCGACACCATCAATCACAACAACTAGTGGCTCCTCTATATTTTGCAGTGTGTTTTGTATTTGTTTGCTGAGTTGTTGGGGGAGTTGTTGCAGTTTTTCGATAAAACCTAGTTGTAAAAGCTGCGCTCCAAGACTACGATGCAAGTGATACAAACTCTGATTTTCGAAAGTACCGACATAGTGAGCAATTTTTTTTTGAGAAATTTCACAGAGAAATTGTGAAACAATTGCTGATTTTCCGCATCCAGCAACGCCTTCAATGACTATGGTGTTTTTTTGGCCATTTTTTGTTTGTAAGAAGTTATGGAGTTTACTCAACAACTCTTTGCGTCCAGTGAAACCACGAGATTTTTCTTCGATCATTTCGCGAACAATTTCCATGTAGTTATCACGTGTTGTTTGTTTTTGTATTGGGTATGTATCATCAAGCATTTGTGAGAATGTATTGTAAACGCAGGACGAAATATCTTGTTGCTGGACATGAATAATTTTTTCGTCCTTGAGGAGTTCTTTCAACTGGACAATTTGTGGTGAAGGTGTTTCTTCATGTTGTAAAAAACAAAAAAATCGTTTTTTCTTGTCGGTGCATTCTAATGCTTTGCGTATTTCCATTTCGGTAATGGAAATACTTTGGATATTTTCGTCACCAAAGTAGTCATATGGAGGTTGCCAGCCGTAACGGTTACCAATAATTCCCACAAAGTATTCACACTTTTCGACTTTATCTAAGCACCAACGAACTAAGTTGGGATCGTTTTGATCTTGCCAGCGCAAATCGTAAGGAGTAATGTGTAGGTTTCGCGAAAATACTTTTTGCTGCAAATTGCGAAATGCTACCGACAATTCGTCGCGTTCTTTCTCTAAATCTCGAAAAGTAGAGCTAACAAATATTTTTATTGTTTTCCAGATATACATTGTGTAATCTCCTAATGTTTATATTGACATGCGCAGGTTGTTATCGATCCGTTCGCGATCGTTTTTTTGTATGTAAATATATTCTATACGTAAACTGACAAAACTATTTGGAGAATTCATGAGAAATAAACGTTCGTTTATCGCCCATCGTCGTCATGTATTTTATAACCCTATTAGCGAAAGTAAAATACATAAAATTATTCGTGAACTACAACTACCGGAAAATGCTGTTGTCGTAGACATAGGGTGCGGAAATGGCGAGATACTTGTTCGCATTGCCAAAGAGTACGCCATCCATGCACGCGGTGTCGACATTTGCGAAGCGACGATACAGCAAGCGGTGAGACGCGGCCAAGGTATGCAAGATATACATTTTGAGCATATGGATGCCCAAAAATTTATCCAAAAGATTGCGCCTAATTCTGTTGATCTTGTGATATGCACAGGTTCCTCTCATGCTTTAGGGGGTTATGAGAAATCTTTGCAGGTGTTGATTCCTTTGCTAAAGAAAAATGGACAAATGTTGTTTGCCGAAGGGTATTGGAAACAAAAGCCACATAGCGAGTATTTGCAGTATCTTCATGCCAGTGAAAACGATTATTATTCCCACTGGCAAAACGTTGATGTTGCTATAAAGCACAATCTAGTACCGCTTTATTCGCATACAGCAAGTGAGGAAGATTTTGACAACTACGAGTGGCTGTATTCACGTTCGATTGAAGATTATGTGATAGAGAACCCCGAAGACGAAGACAACGAAGATATGTTAAAGCACATTAGGTTATGGCGTAAGAATTATCTACGATATGGACGCGACACCTTGGGGTTTGCTCTTTATCTTTTTCGCGTTATTTCACTATAAACTTTCGGTACGCCCACCATCTACGGCAAGAGAAATTCCATTTATGTAACTTGCCGCAGGAGAAGCAAGAAATGCAATGGCGTTTGCGACTTCCGTTGCAGTGGCAAATCTACCGAGAGGTACTTGTTTTTTCATGGTAGCGGTGACTTCGTCAGTGCTGCTATTGTTTTTAGTGGCTTTGTTTGCAATAATGGATTGTAAGCGTTCTGTTGCGGTATAACCAGGGAGTACATTGTTTACGGTAATATTCAGTGGACCTAGTTCTGCAGCTAGTGTTTTCGCCCAACTCGCCATCGCTCCACGCGTGGTGTTGGAGACACCCAACCCGCGGATCGGCTGTTTGACAGATGTGGATATGATGTTGATAACACGTCCATAGTTTTCGGCAGCCATTCTTTTGTGTAAAGACTGTACCAGAAGATGTGATGCTTTCAAGTGTGGTGTGAAGGCGTTGTCAAAATCGTCTAGGTGTGCATCAATTAAACTACCTGGCTTGGGTCCACCACAATTATTGACTAAAATATGTATCGGTTTGTCTTTTAGGAATTTATTTACGCATTCGAGCGTTTGTTGCGGTTGAGAAAGATCTACAACGAGATAGTGGTGTTGTTGTGCGTCTTTTTGTGGTAAATCGCGTATAATTTCTTGTAGTTTTTCTTCATTACGCGCTAGTAACAATGTACTGGCACCTAGATTTGCGAATTGAATCGCTGTGGCGCGTCCAATTCCTTGGCTGGCGCCACAAATAATGGCTTGTTTGTTGGTTAGAGAGATATTCACGTATTGCTCCTGTTGTTTAGTTACGGTGACGGCTACGATTACGGTGACGGCTACGATTACGGTGACGGCTACGATTACGGTCAGGGTCACGGTCACGGTGACGATTACGGCTACGATTATGTGATGGCTATGGTTATGATAATTACAAATTGGAGATGAAAATGAAACAACAAAAAATAAATAATACACCTTATGAAGCTTCACGCATTGTATATGGATGTATGGGAATTGGCGGTGGCTGGGATCATGATGCTCTTAGTAGTGCGGCACAAGAAAATGCGATACATGCATTGGAGGCGGCATTGGCTAGTGGGATTAATGTTTTCGACCATGCCGATATATACTGTTTTGGAAAATCAGAGCAGGCTTTTGCAAAGCTGATTCAAGACAAGCCGGATTTACGTGAAAAAATTATTATTCAAAGCAAATGTGGAATTCGCATCGCGAATGAGCATCATGTGGGGCATTATGATTTTAGTCGTGAGCACATTGTTTCTTCTGTTGAGGAAAGCCTCAAACGGTTACAGGTAGATCACCTGGACATTTTACTTTTGCATCGTCCGGATATTCTTGTCGAAGGTGAAGAGGTTGCTGCGGCATTCGCGGAGTTGCGTTCTAGTGGCAAGGTACGTTTTTTTGGGGTGAGTAACCATACCCCCATGCAAATAGAGTATTTACGCAAGCACCTTGACATGCCTATTGTTGTCAATCAAATACAACTCAACGTTTTGCACAGTGATGTATTTAATTCGGGCATTGCTGGTAATTGTTCTGTGGAGTCTACAGGGTGCACAGGTCTCGTGGAGTACTGTCGTTTTCACGAAATTACTTTGCAAGCATGGGGGCCGTTGGCAGCAGGTCGTATATTTGAACATAATACCAATGAACCACTTGTGGACGCAGTGCAAAAGGTATTGTACAAACTTGCCGAAAAATATAACACCAACCCTGCTGCGATTGCAATCGCATGGATTTTGAAACATCCGGCACAAATTCAAGCGGTTATAGGTAGTTGTAATCCAGAGCGCATTCACAATGCATGCGATGCGGCGCATTTTGAGTTAACGCGCTGCGAATGGTATGAGTTGTTTATCGCGGGTAGAGGCGAGGCATTGCCATAACTACGAAAAGTACCAAATAACCCCAGTGACAATGACTAATAATATGGCTGTAGATAATACTAACCATTTGAAAGCTTTGTTTCTTTTTTGAGCTTCCATACGGCGACGTCTTACTCTTGTTTGGCCAAGGGACGTTTGGGGTTTTTTCTGTGATGCTTGTGGCAAAGTACGGCCGTGGCGATCACCGATTTGTTTTAGCTCATCTCGTGCTTGTGCTGATAGAGTTTGGTATACCTCTTGGGGTGTAATTTGATGATAAATATGACCTTTGGTGATGGTTTCTAATTTGGCGACAAAGGTCATTGCATCTGCAATGCGGTCATCACTACCTTTCTGCAATGCATGCGTGAGAAGCCGTGAAAAATCATCGTAAAATGGTTTATTTTCATTGTAGAGTTGTGGCGGAAGAACATGGACTAAGCTGGGTAAATCTTGGGTAACAATTTTTGTAAGAGTACTCGGAATATCATGTTCTAAAAATGGCGAATGTGGTTGCCAGGTGAAAAGTTGGTATAAAATAACGCCTAAGGAAAAAACATCGCTATTGGCTGTCACTTTTCCACTAAACTGATCGGGACTGGCGTATTCAATAGTTCCAATAAAAGAGCCGTGTTCACTCAACCGCGTCACATCAATATTCATGTGTTTGCCTATCCCTAAGTCGAGAATTTTAATTCCGCGGTTATTGACAATAATATTACTGGGTTTCAAGTCGCGATGCAAAATACCTGCGAGATTGATCACTTCCACTCCGTAAGCAATATGTAGGGCTAAATTTACTAGTCTTTTTAAATCGGGGCGTGGATAGTTTCGAAAAACATGCTCGAGAGTAAAACCTTGTACATACTCTAAAACCATAAATGTGTGTGATTGGTGTTCAAAAAAATCATACGCACGAATAATATTGGGGTGATTGATCGACGATAAAAATTGGTATTCGCGTTCAAACCTTTTTATGGCGGTATGAACGTCAAACATCTCTGGCGGTGGGCTTATTTGTTTTATCGCAACAGGTCGATTATGTTGTGTGTCCATAGCTAAATAGACTTTAGCCATAGCACCCTCACCTATTCTTTTTTCTATTTTATATCTGTCTTTGAGTATCATTGGTGTTTCTCTAAAAACTGGTCCTACTTTAATCTGGTTATGTGAATAATAATTTGCTCAATAGATACGATAGGTTCTATCCGAGATGTTTTCATGTTGAGTTCTGTTTCGAGAAGCAACTTCCAAATGGCAATGAGCTGTTGTTTGGTGAAGTTTTTCGTAAAAGCCGCTACCTGACGCTTTGCATACTCACCAATACTAGAAGAATCTCCACTAATGCCTATTTGCCAAATTTGCTTAAATCTGTAATGGAGCAATCGCAGCACCTGTAGACCGATGTGCATCGGATCGTGGATACTTCCGCCATCTTGAGATTGTAAACCATTGGCGAAAATCTGTCGCATTAAATTGAGAGATGTATCGAGTTTTTTACTACAAATGGCATCTAAAAAATCAAAGATATTGATTTTTTTGCTCTTACCAACGAGTTTTTCGATGTCGGCAGAAGTTATATTTTGGGTATCTTGTAGAAAGAGAGCCATTTTCTGTAGCTGCGAATCAAGGCTTTTAAGATCGTTCCCCACATATTCGGTTAAAAAAAAGGCAGCCTCAGGCGTCATCGTTTTTTTGTATTTTCTTACCCGTGCACAAACCCACTTGGCTAAATCACTTTCCCAAGGTGGCAGGCGCAACCATGGTTTGGGACGATCGTATAGGGGACTGCACTCGACACATACCGCTATATTTTTTACAAACTTGGCAAATTTAGAACGATTGTCCAATTTATTCAACTCCACGACCAGTACTGAGCTAGGATTTGGGGATTTATAGTAACCCTTTAATGGTTCGAGTAACTGCGTAATCATAATATCTGCATTTTTTAAGATAATGAGATTGGTATCGTTAAACAGTACATCAGAACTCAAGTTCGCAATCAGTTCTTGGACGTTAAATTGGTTATCTACATCGTACTCAGTATAAAAGGCATCCGATAATTTTTCTTTGATTGTCGCGATGCCTTCTTCTTTTAAAAAATTTTCTTTGCCGTAAAAAATATAGAAGTTCGCTATTTTTTTTTTGATTTCTCTTTCGAATTGCATGTAGTTCACAACATTACTCCAGCAGTTTTGAATGAAGAAATGATTTTAGTTTTTCAATCGCCGTTTTCATATTGTGGGCCTGTAAGGAACCGCATTCATTGATATTGTAATCATATGCTTTTAACTCAACATTCGCAGCATAATTTTTTTGTAATGGAGAATCTAGCCATAAAGTTTCAGGGCAATAACGAAAGTGTAGTACTTCATCTTTACGTTTCTTACGTCTTCCCGTATGTGATGTCGTAATGAGAAAAATACCTGAGTTTGGCAGGCAAGATGGATCATTGATTTCCAAATACTCCATGCCTGGAGACAAATGTGTTTGCAGATATAAATCTGGGAGCTTCAATTTTGCGCGTGTGGAGAAACTTTTCTTCAGGGGTTCATTCAAATACAGTGTGTCGCCTTCGCGCGAAAAAGTACATTGGGCACGTGCGAAAAAACCGTGTAACTCGATGGTTCCCTTCGTTGGTAGTTCCTGAGCATTGACAACTTTTATTTCTTTACTTCCTTTTTCTGCGTATTCTGCGAGTTTTATGTTTTGCGATATTTCAGGCAACTGTACCAAGCTACCACGTACATGGTAGTAACGGCAAGGCTGTGTTAATAGAACCCTTGAGCGCGACTTGTAGTATTTGACAATTTGGTCTTGGATCATTAATCGTGCTGAGTTTGGCAACAGATGTGCGTTTTCCACCAATATTTTTTTGCTGTGTGATGTTACGGGTTCTGCGGTCGCAAATTGTGGATAGTGGCAGAATTCGATGGCTGTACCTTTTTTATGCGGGTGTTGTAAACCAGCAGATAGATTTAAACGATTCGGGTAACGTCGGAAGAAAAATACTTCTTTAAATTGGCTACCGGGTTCGAGAATAATTTTTCCTTGTTGTGGAAAATTGGGCACAAAAGAAAAATCTACATCCAAAAACGAATGATGGTACGGAATTTTGTTTGTAGTTGTTGCCTCCACTCCAATAATGCTCACCGCTGTACCCACTGCAAAACACTTGTTCATTTTTTTCGTTAAAATGAGTGTATTACTTCCTTTTTCGCGACGGAAAGGCCATTTTTCTTTGATACCAAATTTTCCTGCAAAATTAATTTCGACAGATCCGGACAATGAAAAAGAGGAGGCGTCTTCAAGAGTAATAAAGTAGCTACCTTGGGTGGCCTCGTATTTTAAAGCGCTTTCGAAAATATTTTCTGCAACGGTTGTATGCGGTTCATGAGTATGGCTGAGAGGCTTTAGTAAGTGTAAGTACTCTTGGCATAACTCAAAGTGAAAGGTTTCACGGTTGTTTTCTCCCGGACTAATAATGGCTTGTCCTTTGGTTACATTCTCAATGGAACCATGAGCCAGTATCGTCTTCGCTCCTGCCGAAAAATCACGAAGTAAACGCAGCTTGTGACCGTTTATTTGTACCATTGCACCTTTTGTGTGTCGAAACTGTAAGGGTTTTTCAAGTTTTAGCTCTATCACGGGCCTTTGATAAGGAACGCGCTCTTCGTTTTTGGTATTGGCTCCCACAATTAAGACACCGCGTATGCGAAACAATTTACTATCGGGTACGGGAATTAAGTAGTTACCTTTTTTCAATTTTTGCTGGGTGACAGCTTGCGGCTGCACAAGGCGAATTTCCATACCATTGGCAATTTCTGTTTCTAGCGGATCATCCAAAATCAATACGCGCCCATCCTTGTTTAAGTTGTATTGTACATACTTATGGGTCGCGGCGATGAGTATGAAACCATTTTCAGGAAAATTTAGGTTTTCTGGTAACGGAATTTCTTGTGTGCCAGCAATGATATTTTTTTCCACTTTGAAAGTGGGGAGTACCTGACGTACCATCACTGGTGCATCTGTTTGTGGTACGTGACGATAACGCAGAGCTGTTGTTAAGTACAACTCATTCTTGTTCTTCACACGCACATAGCGAAATTCGCTTATGTCTCCATTGTTACCTATTTTTCCAATTCCACGTAGTGGTATGTTGTCGAGATCTCCCGAAAAAATGGATAGAGTATCGCAACCTTCCTTACACAGCGCGGAAAGTTTCGATATAATCGGTTGCTCAGGAATCCAACGTACGGAAGCGCCTCTTTCGTGAGCGTATTGAGTGGACGTTTGCGTATTTTTTTCTTTGTCTATGTAAAGACGAAATTCTTGGCGCGAAAATGCTGCATATTCTTCATGCTGGTTTCCAGGAGCGATAAGAATTTTTCCCGAATGCGGCAAAGGTTCCTCGGCTTCTTCGACCTCTATGTACACGCTCTCTTCTGCACAATCTTTCTTTATATATGTTTTGTTGGGATAAATAGCATCGATGAGTTTTGGAATTTCCAGCCATTTATCTCCCCCCGAATTACTGAGTAGTTGGTAAGCGATCCGTTCCACATCAATATCGATTTTTATACCAAAACGCTGCAAAGCAAAATCTTCTACATAATTTTTAATGGAGTTTGTATCTATAGGATAAAACGCCCAGCGTTCTTCCATCCATAAAGCATACAGAATAAGTAAAACTTGTTTATAGATATCTTCTTCTGCATGTTGGATCAAATGACTGATCACGCCAGAGTTGTTGTTGAGACTATTATGATAGAAGTTATCAAGTAGCTTAGAGTGATACTTCGCACTTTTGCTTAAGAATACAAATAATTCTCGTGCGACAAAACACCCTGAGATAAATATGACAATAAGGCATGTCCAAATATAAAAGAACATAAGTCCCAAACTAACGGCAACAGCGCAACTTAGAAGCGACACCCAAATTTTACTAAATAAGCCCATTTCCACAGAGATACCAGGAAAGAGTACCGGTAAACTGTCTTCATTGATATTTTTAAATAGTTTTAGGGTTATAGGTTGCGGTAAGATAAAACTACGTGGCGTTTCAAATTTTTTTTGCTTTCTACTTTTTCGCAGACGAAACGCAAAAGAACTTGTAAAGCTTTCGTGATAGGGACGAAATAATACCGCGAGTTTCTTATAGGAAGATTTTTTTTGATGGTATTTACGCAACCATAGAGTGTACCATTTTCTATAGCTTTGGTATTCGGTAGATTCATCGCGAAAATACACCACCAAGTCGCGATATTGATTACGTGGGATACTGATTTTTACCCCTCGTAATCTGTATTGTTCTAAAATATCTAGTATGTCTTGATCGTTTATTTTTTGGTAGTTTTGTTGTTGAAGAAAAACATGAAATTTTTCTGCTAGATCTTTTGCATAATATTGTTCTTCTGTATCGTTGAGATAAACAGGCGACTCGGTATCTGGATTGAAAGGTCGATAGTGTGTTTTCAGTTTTTCCAAACTAATCGAAAATTTATCTTTGCAAAAAGTGTTTAACAATTTTGCAAAGTATCGAAAATTTTCCTGTTGATTTGCCGGAAGAGAGCTAGCTAAACTTTCGATGAGCTCTTCTTTATCAATAGGAATTTTATCTTCTATTATTTCGCTCATTAGAGTTCCATATAGTTATAGTTAACGAAATTGCTTTGCTACTTTTGATTTAAAAAATCCATTATTTCCTTTGCGGCTCTTTTGCTTGCTCCAGGAGTTCCCATTTTTGCACGCATCGCCTCAATATCTTTTATACATTGTTGACGAATTTCTCCTTCTTGCCATAAGTTGCGAGCATCTTCTAGTATTCTTTCGTCTTTTTCTTCTTTAAATACATGTTCTGGGACTATTTCACGATCACTAATGATATTCGGGAGTCCGATAAAATCACAGGTAATAAACGGCAAATGTTTAAACACAAAATGGTGCAGTTTGGGCAATTTGTAAAAAATAACAAGGGGCCCTTTTAGGAGAGCCGTTTCTAGTGTTGCTGTTCCCGAGGTGACCAGTGCTAGGTGGGCATTTACCAGAACATTATGGGTATTCCTAAGTACGATACGTAGTGGAAGGCTTTTGTATTCTGAGGCTATTTCGTTGACTAGGTCAATGTACTTCTCTGAGCCCAAAGCAATAATTACATGATCTACGCCCTCTAAATTTTCTGCCACCCACAGCATTGTATTGAGGTTTTTACGAATTTCGCGTTCGCGACTTCCGGGTAACACCGCGAGAATCTTCTCTTGTTTTTCAATGTTTTCTTTTTGCCGAAATTCCTTATCTTCTTTAAATTTTGCCAGTTTATCAAGTATCGGGTGACCAACATAGCTCACTGGTACGTTGGCTTTTTCATAAAAAGGCACTTCAAAAGGAAAAATAACCAGCATTTTACTCATAAATTTTTTGATTTTTTTTATGCGCCATGGGGCCCATGCCCATATTTGTGGGGTAATGAAGTAAATACATGGTATTTTTCTGCGATAGGCATGTGTAGATAGGTACATATTGAAGCCGGGATAGTCAATCAATACAATCAAATCAGGGCGTTTTTTATCAAACCAATTTAGAGAAATTTCCAGAAAACGCATTACTTTTGGTATACCGAGAATCACGGGAATAAAGCCCATTACCGAAAATTCTTTTACTAGATTATACAAAAAGTGAACGTTCTTTTCCTTCATACACTCTCCACCTAAACAAGAAACTTCTATTTGAGGATCTATTTCTCTTAGGTAAGAGATGAGCTGTGCACCGTAAATATCCCCAGACGCCTCACCAGCGACGATAAAAATATGCTTACTCATGTAGAATTTCCAAAAAAGTGTGAAAGGTCAAGGTTGTGATCAGAGATATGAACTAGTAGGTTGTTGTGGTGTTGACTTAAGTCCATACAACTTAAGTCAACAATCAAAAATTTTCTAACTTTGCAATAGTTTTCGTACCAATAGAATCGATAGCATGAAAGCGAGAACTATGCCGAGAAAACTTTCTAACATTACAGCAAGCCACATCCACAAACTATTTGCCAAGGCCATATTCATTGCAGTACCTGGCAGAATCGCTTTTAGACTTACTTCCGCCCCCGCTAGTAGCGCTTTGTTTTCTACGAAAAAACTGTAACTGTTTAAGCCTAGTTTTTCGCTAATAAGTAAATCGGATGCCTGAAGATGAGCTGGAAAAACAAAAGCATAGACACCAGCGAAAGTCGCCCAAAGTAAAAATCCAAGTATAACGATATTTTGTGGACGTGTTCCGTAGCGACTACCTATGTCTAAAAATAACCAATTAAAAAATCTTTCACCGACACTCATTGGATTGAACCAATTGACTTTTTTAGAGCGTCTTTCCGCACGTTTGGCATGATAGTGTGCCCAGTCTCTATCTTGAAGTCGGCGTTGTTTCTCCATGATGCGTTTTAAGGTTAAATACTCTTGACGTATCATCGCATAGTTTTTTTCTGTGTCGCAAAGTAGTTTCTTTTCCACTTGTTCGCGGTGGATGATGACGTAATCACCGATCATTCCGCGGAAAGATATTCGCCCTTTAAACGTACATTCTGTGAAGTCGACTTTTTTGTAGAAAATAGCTCGGGAAAAGTTGGTGGTATTTTCAAAATTACTTTCGAGAAACGAAGCATCTTCGGAGAAAATAGCTTCGTGAAAATGAGTAATGCCTTTGAAATATGTTTGAATAAAATCCACTTGATTGAAAGAGGCTTTTGAAAAGTCGGTCATGGCCGAAAAAGTTACATTTTCAAAACACTGATTCGTTGTTGCCATTGCTTTATGAAAAAAGGTGTCTTCAAAAAACTCTGTACGACGGACTTCAAATTCTCCGTTGATGCGCACTTCGGAAAAATCAGCACGGCCATTAAATACACATCCCTCTAGACAAAAACCTTTGGCAATGTTCATTTTTTTAAAGCTACCAAGTTTGTCAAACGTAGAATTAATGATTTCTACGTTTCCTTTGCATTGGGTATTGCAAAAGTATACTTTTTGAAAATAACTACTCGAAACATACAATCGGTCTTCAATGGAACTATTCTGGAATTCGGCGCTATTTTCAAAGCGGCAACCTGTCATGGTAAACTCGCCACGAAAATTAGATTCACGACAGTTGAGACCAAATATGTTGCTGTTGGCAATAAATACTTCTTTTTCGAAGGCACATTTTTGAATTTGTGCACTATTGGTCCAGGTCGAATCGAGAATTGTGACTTCTTTTGAGGCCACAACACCGTCCCAGACAATTTCGCCTTCTACCTCTACTCTTTTTAATTTTATGGAATCGCGGAATAAACTTCCTATATTACTTGAGAGACTAAAGTGGCGCAAAATTTTTGTGTCTTCGATGATAAATGGTCCGTTAAAATCTGAGCCATCGCAAAGAATAGATCCGATCTGACACTTTGAGATGCGAATGGGGTCTACAAAATTGTAATTGCGCAAGTCAAGAACATCTAGTTTGGCGTTTTGTAGCACCTCTCCGTTTTTGATTTTTTCCAGAGCTTGGTCGGAAGATTTATTTTCCAGTTCTTTGGTGATAGGAGAGCTTCTCAAACTTATTGTTTCTGAGTATAGATTTTCGTCAACCCGGGTTCCTTCTTGATCGGAGGTTGATTCAAAAAACAATGTCTCAGGGGTGCGCTGCTCTCTAAGAGATGTATCCAATTCTGAAAGTAGCTGATTGGTTACCTTTAGCCTGTTAATGGAATCCATTTCTTTTTCGTCATTAGAAAAGGCTTCTGTTTTAGCGCTAGCCATTCCTTCGTCGGCAGAGTCTTCAAAGAAGTTATTTTCCGAGATTTGTTGTACTTGCTTTTTAATGAGGTGCTGGTTGTGTTCGGCAATGGTCTCTGTCTCGCTTGCTTTTCGACGTTCTTCCTCTTCAGAAAATTCAAGATCTACTTGGGTTTCATTAAACTTGTCCTGTGCTTTTTTGTCGTCAGCTTTGCTTAAACTTTCTTCTTTTTTGCCTTCTTCGGTGGTTTCTTGGCTATCAGAATCTGCTTTTTGGGTAGAGCTAGCTAGTTCCTCTTTCTTGGCAAATTTTTTCGGAATTTTCAAACCCTTCTTTTCGTCGCTATCTGCACTCTCTTCTTTTCTTTCTTCTTTATTTTCTGATTGATCACCGCTTTTTTTGCGATTGAAATTGAATTTCAATTTGGTTTTCGGCATGCTTTTCGTCGTTGAATCAAGTTTTGCACGTACTTCAATCATCACCTGAGAGTAAACACATTCCCACGCCTCTAAAATGTCTTGCTCGGAAGACTCTTCTGTGGCAAAGTGTTTTTTCTTCAGTTTGTTAAAAGTGTTGTTAAAATTTGTGATTCGTTCTTCGACGTCGGACACCAAATCCTTTTTGGTGTATTGCATGATCATAGAGCGAAACAATAACTTTTCATCTATCTTGGTAAAAGCTGTTTCTAATTTCTTATAGCTTTCGCTTGCTTCTTCTACATCGGAATTCAAATCAGCAACAAAGATAATGCCATCTACACCTTCGAGCAAAGAGAGTACCTTTTTGGACTGAAGACCTTGCTCAGGGATGCAGTATATTCCACATTTAATTTTCATGCCCGCAAGTGCTTTTTTCGGAATGTGGATAAAATGATGGACAATGACATCATCAAAATTTTCATCTTGTATTTTTGTTTTTTGTTTTGATTCAAGATGTTTATGTAGGCTACGCAGCGTAGTTTTTTTTCCTACACTATCTCGACCATAATAAATAAATTTTAAGCTGATTTCTTTTTGGAAGAAATTTGTTTGTACCATCGAAATTCACCTTCTAAGCATGGAGATCCATTACATCAATTTGCCATCTATGGTGCTACTTTTTTTGATAAGCTTTTACCTGTTGTTTCTTTTCATCTATGTAGATAATCGCTGGTGTTTCGTAAAGTCGCGGTTTTTCTACCGTTTTGTATACCGCGCGCTTTGTGACTTTGTCCATATGGCTGAATACTTTTTCTTTCACCATCTTTTTGCGTTGAGCACGTGTGGTTAGGTTGATCAACTTCCACCCAGGAGTGAAGTTTATACGCTTTTTTAAACCTTTGACTTTTACATTGAGTGCTTGTATTTCCTGGCCTTTTTTGATGTTACAAGTGGTTTCGCGGTTAGATCCACGATAATAGCGACGCAATTTGACAAAAGCGCTGTCTCCTGCGACACCGAGTAGCTCAATTTCGTACAAGGATTTGATTTTTCCTTGGACTGTTTTCGTGAAGTCACTTAGTATGGCTTTTTTGTCTTTGATTTTACCTTCTTTACCACCTTTGGCTTCTGCGTTGTAGCTGTAAGCACGCACTTTGTATGTGTACAAGGTTTTTGTTTCTACTTTTTTATCTACAAGACTTGTTTTGCCGTATCGGAATAGAAATTCTTTGGTACGGTCCTTACCATCGCGATCTTTCCAATTTTTGATAAGTTGGTAGCCTTCGATTTTGGTCATCTGTTGCACCTTACCATTTTTGCGCAGTGTGGTAGGACGCTTCCAGTTAACGGTGATTTTTTCTTTGCCTATCTTGATGCTAATACCAGAGGGCTTGTTGATCCATTGATCTTCAGGGGGAACTTCGTGTTCAAAGGTAATATTTGCCGATGGATAAATCGATTGGTACCCAGGAGATTGTGATACTTCTTTCGAAATACTCCAGTTGGCAACAACACTTTTGCTGTAATCAGCGACCGCTTTTACATCTTTTGGTTTTTCTTTGAGTTTTCTTTTGAGTTTTCTTTGAGTACTGTCTACTTTGGTGATTAGACGCTCTGCCATTTCATCACCTGATTTCATAAACCAGAACCCATTAAATGCTATACAAACAACGAAAGCTAAAATATGTCCGTACTGGACCAATAATTCTTTTGGATCCATGTCTTTCATTCGTTTTCCCTCTCAAATTTTCTATGAGGTTGCGAAGAGTAGCGCAAATTTAGAGAATAGGCGCTTTTGTAAACCTCTTTTTTTCACAAGCTTAATGCTTTACCCATTTGCATGATTGTATTCGAAATTCCGCTATATTTCAACAGCGATTTTATATTTTTTGGAGTTCGCGCAAAATCGCATCGATCTTCTTACTGTTGTTATAATGTTTTTCGTAATTCTTGTACGCTTCGCGACGTGCGTTGGTGTTTTCCTCACTCTTGTATTTTTGCAGATGATAGTTTGCGATTTCCATTAACTCTCCGGCCAACTTATCTAAGAAAGATCGCGACTTTAACAACACATAACGGTCGTTGTATATTTCGCGATGTTTCTCCTGTTCGTTGAGTATCTTGACCGCTTGAATAATATCTTCAATTTTTGTCTCTGTTATGTTTTGAGCATTAAAGGTAAACACGGTTCGCGATAAAAGTATACGTGCTTTGCCAAAGCGGGTATTTTCTTGTAAAAGTAAGACCTCAATTTTTTTGATACGTTTTACGATTTCTTGGTAGCCTTGGTTTTTCTCCTCGGGAAATGGCCACAATTTTTGTGCTTTTTTCGCCAATTCCAAAGCCTCTGTGTATTGGAATTCATTTACTTTTTCATCTGTTTGTTTCAACAACGCAATGCACTGTTTTTTGTTGCGATTGGCTTTTTTTTGCCGTAGCGCAGCTTGGTAGACGTTCTCTAACTTCGCGAGGGCACTTTTTAAGGAAGGTTCTTTCTTCATCTTTTTTGTTAGATTCTTTGCGTATTCTAGGGAAATGATGGCTTTTTCCAAATCAGCAGA
The DNA here is from genome assembly GCF_009002475.1 of Candidatus Uabimicrobium amorphum. Taxonomy (GTDB): domain Bacteria; phylum Planctomycetota; class Uabimicrobiia; order Uabimicrobiales; family Uabimicrobiaceae; genus Uabimicrobium; species Uabimicrobium amorphum. The sequence goes on along the minus strand of NZ_AP019860.1, from coordinate 2,823,430 downwards.
TTTCATATAACTTTTTGCCTGTAGTATTCTTTGCACCACTTCGTTCTTTACACGCGTCAGTTGCCGTTGCGAAAGTTGCTGTTTGCCCATCGCTTGAATTTCTTCTAGCGTTTGTGCCACTAGCTTTAGTGGTGATTTTTGATTTTCGACGATGATATGCTTGCGCACGATGGGGAAATTAACCTTGTTGATATTTTTCATGATGGTCAAGAATATGGGAGCCTTTTGTGTGTCTTGCAATTCAAAACGTCCTGAAATATCTGTTGTTCCTCGATAATTTTCCTGATCATCGTCAAAGCCTTCGTAGCTAGTGAAGATAGAAAAACCTTCTTGGGGCTGGCCTTGATGATCGACAAGCTGTATTTTTTGCACACCACCCGTAAAGTAAATTTTCTGCGCCGTTTCAAAACCACGCGGTTTATAGGCACCTAGTACATCTACTTTGCTGTAGATGTATGTCGAAAGAGAGAGAAGTTCTCCACTGCGGACATAAGTATCAGCAATACGCACGTTGTTGCGAAATAAATAGAATGTGTGATCACCCTTATCGAGAATTGACTTTGTAAAAGGAGCGCCACCACGAAAAAACAAATACAGCTCCTTGTTGTGGGCGACGAGCATACCCTGCAATCCGAAAATTTGCGGCATTATGTCATTAATTTTTTTTACCAAATCACTATGTGTAACAAACGACAACTTTACAATAGGACTAAATGTATTCGTTGTATTGCAAAATGTGCGTAGTATGGCACTACGTTCATAACCGTACACTTCAACGGCGAGTATATACTCTTGTTTTATTGCCTGACGCATTTTCGAAGGTATATCTTTCGCCGACTGAGCACGGAGTATTTTCTTTGTCAAAGTAGTGTTGTAGTATTGACTCGAATAATTGTTTTTGTACTTTTGGGAAATGGCATTCTCAAGTTGTGTTTGAAAGATGTGTTGCTGAACTTCGTGGTACGGCATATCAAATATTTTGTACAAAATCGCTGTTGAATACGGTTTCTGTAATGTCTGTGCATCATATGCACGATGAAACGCCTGCAACAACTCATCGTTTTTTTGCGCAAAAATAGAGGTCAATATTATTAATGTGCACAACCATCTCATCGTAGCACCTCGTTAGTCAATTTCATTTTTTTCGCCAAATATATTTTCTGGCCAGATAAAAGAATCGCGACGCAATTGCTTCAGCATGCCCTTTAACGCGGCCACAATTTTTTGATTTTGTAATTTGCGGCGAATTTGTGGTTGCACTTCCGTAAAAGGAACAAGTCCTCCTTCAATTACATCTTCTATTTTCACAATTTGGCAATGCAACTCGCCGTCCATCATAATTGGGTCACTGATTTCATCTTTTGACATAGAAAAAGCAATGTCATCTACTTCCTTTGCCAGAGTTCCTTTGGTGATAAAATCCCAAACTTCTTTGTCGTCTTTAAGAACGCGAGGCCAGCTTCCGCCACTTTCGGCATATGGATCATTTGAGTATATTTTTGCTATTTCTTCGAAAACAGCTCCTGAGCGCAATTCGCGAACAATGGATTCTGCTTTAACAAGTGTTTGTTCGCGGCCACCGTTTTTTGTGTAAAACAATGTGATGATACGCGTCTTAATCTTCGGCGGCTTCGTGTAATCATCCATGTTATCTTTGTAGTACTGACATATTTCGGAAGGTTGTACAAAAGTGTCGATGTTGGCGCGACGTTCACCTTGCTCGGAATATGCAGAACGCGCTTGTAGTAGGTTGCGAAGTAACTCTCGCGAATAAAAAACATCTTCTAAGGCGAATTTGTCGAGTCCACGTACTTCTTTTTGCTTTTGCAGTTCCTGCTCTACTTTTTTGCGAATGTTCTCGCGATTGGGTAGATCTAGCTTATATTTCTTCGCTTCCTGCTGCATCAACACCGTGTCGACCATATCGCGTAGTTTTGCTTGCATACTAGCCACTTTGCGCAATTCTTTTTGCTTTCGCGGCAAATTAGACGCTTCGATACTGTCGATGATACTTTTTACTTTTTTGTACACATCGCCATATGTTATGATATCTTCATTTACAATAGCTACAATTGTGTCCGATCTTTGCTGCTGACTAAGTATCGGCGCGCAAATGAGAAAAACATAATATAGCCATTTCATAAGGTAACTCCTGAGGAAAAAATGGAAAAACAACAAAAAACTATTGAGATAAATGCAGATATTGAAAAGTGCTATGCGACAATCTGCGACTTCGAATCATATCCGCAATGGCAGGAAACAATACAGTCCGTTTCCGTCTTGGAAAAAGATGCGGAAAATCGACCTACTATTGTCGAATACGATGTAAAAATATTAGTAAAGAAACTCAATTATACCCTACGTTATGAGTATGATTCCGAGAAATATACGTTAACTTGGGGCTATGTCGGTGGTGATCTTAAAAACATCGAAGGTAGTTATGTCTTCACCAAAATAGATGATCAAAAAACATCTGCGACTTGTACCTTCGAAATCGAAATAGGTCTATGGGTACCAAAAAAGATCATGAACACTTTAAAAGATGTGAGCATGATCGATTCTATGAAAGCCTTGAAGAAACGTGCTGAAAATAGTTAATTTGGCTGTGAATGGATAGTTATTGATATATTCATCTCCGTATTGGTGCCCTCCCTGCTTATTTGTACTTCAGCTAACGCTGAAGCACATAATCGCTGTCCCTCCCACAGGGAGGGACGTAACACGTCTGAATTTGTCTCCATTTGATTTCATTGATGCATATCACAGTATAACATCAATGAACTAGTTTGTTACATGACAACTCGTCCCGCACACCAAGTGAATTTTGTTTTTATCAAAAGAGACGCATTATGCCTCTCCCACAAGGAGATGCATGAGAATTAAGGGTTTTTCGCGTAGCGAAAACCTTACATTCGATGGTGAGGGCACCAATACGGAAGCGACTACTCTTCTGTAGCATCAGTCTTTTCATCGTCATCGCTGTCCGTATCTGATTCGTCCTGTGTCTTGCGCTTTTCACGCTGCTCTTTTAGGCGTTTTAATTTTCGCTCGGCGTATGAATTGGTAAATTTTTTCGCTTGTTGACGTTCGTAGACTATTCCGTAGCCAAGTAAAATACATATCACAGCAAATACAATTAAAAATAATACGGTAATTTTTTGCTGTTGATTTGATTGTAAACGGGGAATCACTTTGATGTTCTTCCCTAAAAAATATGGATTTTTCGCTTCACCACCAGAAGTAGTTTCGTAAATCCAAATTTTGAAAAACATTGCGTACAACTCAACGCCTTGGCCTTTTTTGATACCTTCTGGTGGATCTGTCGTGGTAAAAAGATACAAGCGCCCATCAGAAGAAAAAATTACCCCACGCCAAACAGCAAGTCCTTTCATCTTTCTTTGGTCTGCGTACTTGCCTTTTAATACTTCTTTGTCTAGTTTGACTAACTCTCCGGTAATACGCATGAATTTTCCACGCATTGTTTCGCGTTCTTTGATTTTAATTAAATTGCGCCATCCGAGTTTTAAGTCTGTTTGTTTTTTTATATCCTCGTCTGTCATAAACAATATTTTGTGAAGATAATGATAATAAGCCTCTGTGGTAATGTATTTTGAGTCGAGAATATTCTCTTCAACAAATTTGTTAGGTTCAAACTTCACAGGCTTTATCTGTTGTTGTTTCTCTTTGTCATAGTCTAGTTCAAAATCTTCATAATCTGTCGAGGAGTTATTTTGAGCAATTTTAGAGTAATCGTCCATACTTTTTACGATATAAAGCCCTATTCCAACGGCTAACAATATCAAAATTGCCAAATATATCCATTCTTTGCGTGAAGCAATAGGGACAGTTTTATTTTGCGACATGTCTTCCTCACTGTTGTTGGAAATTTCTTCGTTATTTTTGGTGTGGGATTTGGGTTTGACTACGATATTCGGAACAGCAGAACTGCCAAAAAGTAGCATGAGGACTGTTCCTATCGCAGTGAAATAGTTCTGTAGAACTAAGAGTGTCCTTATTGAGATTTTGGCGTATTGTGAATCTACGATTTACAAATACACTGTAAATTTTTAATAAGAACACTCTTTGTGTAAAATTTATTCATTTTCCAGTTCTTCGAGTGCTTTCGCCGCAAATTTAACCTGTAGGGGTTTTTTTCCTGGACGAGATTCGTCTACTTTGCGACATGCATTCAACGTTGATACGATATCTTGAAAAGGAACATCAATGTCGGGATCTATGACGACAGGCGGATTTGAGTTGGGACTTGCTTGAACGATACTACGTATTTTGTTGAACAGACGCGAATATTTTCTTGGCCCTTCGAACTGTTCACTCCCAACCCACACTACCGTAACATTTCTAGACGACTGTAAAATTTTCACGGTAATAGGTTCTTCAGGATCTCTTTCTGCCGATGTATTTTGCATCCCTTGGTCTTTAGGTAAGTGCGCTTGCAATATCCCCTCAAGAACTTTAAAATGCAAAGTACACATGAAGAAAATGAGTAGTAAAAACGTGACATCGATCATCGGTGTCATGTCCATATCGGCTTGTTCATTTGCCAAATTTTCTAAAGATCGAGAAACAGCCATATCAAAACTCCTTACTCATCAGATTGTATTTTAGTTGCAAAAGACACTTTGTAAATTTTCTGTTTTGAACATTCAATCATCACACGTTGAACCATTCGATAGGGAGTTTTTATGTCTGCGCGTATCAATACCTGGCGATCTGACACATCTTCGTTTTCGTTGAATTTGGCTTGTGCCTCTTCGTAGAGAAGTTGCGATAATTCTGCCCATGTGTGTTTACCAAGACTTGTTTCTATCCAACGACCTTCCTCATCGGGTTTTTCGTGGATATTCACAATAAATTGATTTTTATCTTCGACTTCTTCTTCTTGGGCGTTATCTGCTCTTGGTAACTCCAATTCAGCGCGTTCTATGGTTACCATTTGCGTTACTAACATGAAAAATATGATTAAGTTAAAGACGACGTCGATCATGGGGGTCATGTCCATTTCGACATCTTCCATCTTTGTAGACTTGCGACGTTTCATTTTTTCACCTTTTCATTTTAAGCGTCTTGCCTGAAACGTTCCAACAATTCCTCAGATATACCGTTGATTTCCATGCTGATACGAACTACTTTATTACGGAAATAGAAATAGCAAGCGATCGCTGGAATTGCCACAATAAGTCCCAGACAGGTAGTAACTAACGCCTGATAGATACCTTTCGCAAGGTCTTTCGGTTTTGGTGCGCCTGACATGGTCGCGATTTGGCTAAATGCCCCGATCATACCAGTTACTGTACCCAATAGCCCAAGCATCGGAGCTACAGCTGAAATCAATTGCATCCATGAAATTTTTTGTTGTAGTTTTACAGATTCTTCTTCACTAATGCTATGTACAGCTTCCATCATTGAATCGTAACCAGAGTTAACTCTTGGCAATGCCGCACCAATCACATTTGTAAAATAACCTGGTTCAGCAGCACATGTTTCCATTACCTCTTCGTAAGCTTCTTCTTCGAATAAGTCTTCGATTTCTTGTAGAAGATCGGGAGGAATTAGCTTGTCGCGTCGTAGAGATACTAAGTGCTCAATTGCGAGAGCTAGGGTAGCAACAGATAACAATATAATTAGCCATCCGATAGGACCAGAAACTTTTATGAGACCCCACAAGGTATAATCGTCTTGGAATTCACCTTCGATACCCGCATCGTCTTGTGCTATTAAAAGTGAACTTGCACAAAATAGAGACATTATCAATAAGATTGTTGTCCACAGCAGTTTTTTGCTACTCATGACTGCCTTTCTATATTAAATTAACTTTCTGCAGTGATTTGCAGAATTACCAAAAAGTTCAAATAAATATTTTTACTTATTGTATCAGTACTGTAATAACACTGCAATGATTTTATTCTTGACGCGCAATTTTTTGTAATCTGCGCAGCGCTTTTATCGTCCAGGGATTACCAGGGTAACCTTTGGTTAAAAATTGATAACATGCCTGGGCTCTTTTTAAGTGTCGTTTTTCTTTTGTCGCCTTTTCGTAGCATAAACCCGCTATGTATAATGCTTGGGCGCGTTCTTCTTCTGCGGCAAAATACTTCAGTATTACATTGAGTGCTCTACGTCTTGCGTCGGCTACCTTTCCTTCTTGTAGAAGGCTCATGGCTAAACCGTTTTCCGCAGCAGCGATGATTTCAACGTCACCATCCGCAGAACCTCTCATGGTTTCAAAGTGGCTCTTTGCCTGGGAAAATTTGTTGTCTTGAATGTAGCAGTTTCCTATGGCCACACCAGCTTCGCGACTTAAAGTGTTTAATTCTTTTTTCCCTGCCAGAGTTTGCGCACGTTGGTACTTACTGATGGCAGTGGTGAAGCTCTTTTGTTCGGCAGACTTATGACCTTGCCACAACATTGCTTGGATTTTCCAGTAGTCGGAATTGTTGCTACCAGCATCTGACTCTAACTTTGTTAAGTAAGTGCTTGCTTTGCTGTAATTTTTTAAGTTTAAATAGCTTTGAGCTATGCCAAAGTAACATTCGTACAGATAGCGACTACCTGGTTTTGCAGCAGTTTCGTAGTGCTTGATGGCGGTTTTGTATAAATCTGATTGCTGTGGATCACTGTCCGCCCAACTTTGGTAAGCTTTGCCCAAAAAGTAGTTATTGTAAACCTCAAACCACGGGCCGGCTGCTGGTGGCATGCTCGCTACTTCTGCTGCGCTATTTAGCAGTGCAACTGCACCCTCGTAGTCGCCCTTGTTAATGGCACCTTTACCGGCGACAAGTTCTTGAGGACCGTCGCTGTGTTCAATGAAATCTACAGTTTCTGTTTTGACAGAGATACTACGATTGCGTAGTTCATAGGACACTTTGGTATTGCTTTCACTTAGCACACGTACATCGCTACGTGAGGTACCGTTTTTAAAGTAAATCGTGTCGGCAAACGCGCAAGCGGTTACTACACACACAAAGACAAGATATCTTAGTTTTCTCATAGTTCTGTGAGAGATACAAAATTTATGATCTCCCCCTCCTTTCGCAGTCGTCAGTTTTGAAATTGCGAGTGGTGTCATCCGATGGATCTTGAACCTCGAAGTGTCATTCCTGCGAAAGCAGGAATCCACAACACGAAGTCGACTTGTAAACACCTGGATCCCTGATCAAGTCAGGGATGACACGCTAATGAAGTTTCCTGTTTTCAGAGATGTCGAAGTAATAGGTAGTTCAAAAACGTTTCCACTCGTACCATTTCTTCTAAGTAAAATAACGGCAACAGATAATTCTTCTGTCTAGCGTTCTGACAATTCTTGGAATTTCTTCTGATAGACAGGTCCACCCATCTTGCGTTGGTTGAGACGTAAGGCTTTGATTAAACCTTTTACTCTCTCTCCTTCTCCGCGCAGACTTAGAATAAGTAGCTGACGATACTTTGTTTCCCACCATTGCGGATTATCATAGTTACCAAAACGAACTTGCGGATTTTGATAGGGAGATAAGCGATCTAGAAGTTTCGAGGTGTAATCATATGCTAAGTACAAACACATATTTTTAATACGCGCTCCCGCATCTCCTGGCGCACCTTTGGCGTTTTGTGGAAGTTTTGTATTAATTGCCTGAATGGCTTTGTCGCGATATACGACCTGTAGTGTCTTGATACCACGGTCCAATTGTTCCTCTTCGGTCATTTGACTTAGTTCACTTTTTTTGCTCTTGAACTCATTGGCAAATTCTTGACGCTCGCCGTCACTGATTGCGGAACTTTCGACTTTGGCGATAATTTCCAAAGCGCGAAGATATTCATTGTAGAAAACCGTGTCAGCAGCTTCTTGTGGTTTGTGCTTGGCAATATCGCTCTGTAGTTCTTTGCTCAGGTATGTTTGTAAGAAATTGTGTAATTTATCGGTATCTTTGTAAGATACTTGTTGTGACAAACCAGCGAGAATACGTGACAAATAGTCTAGATATAGTGCGTCTTCTGGTTGATCATCGCCTGCTTTTTTGCGAGCTTCGCGGTCGTTGTCGAAGATAGGATAGAACACGTAAATAGCTTGTTCCCAGTTTCCGGTTTCTATCGCGCATTCGGCGGTCTTTTCTTGTAATTCTTTTTCCTTTTGTGGATTGTTATTCAGTGACAAACACTTGCGGAACAGTTTCAAGGCGCTACCAAACATTTTACCAGACTCTTCGTTTTTTCCGCTTTCTTTTAGGAGTTTAGCGGTAATTACTTGGGTACTGGCAATCCAATCCAGAGAATTGATCGATAGATTGTTGCGATACAAATACCACTTGTTCAGATAGTCGGAACTTTTTGTGTAGTACTGAACGCGTTTTGCCATGGCTTGTTTTAGGGCTTTGGCATCAGGTGTATCTTGCTTCTTAAGTGCTTCGTACTTGTTATCGGCATCTATGGCCAAATTATAGTACTTCCTACCCGCCAAATTGTACGCTGCGGCACGGAAAATTGCACTACCTGAAGTTCCCCCTTCGGCACCATAAATATCTTCGGTACGCTTGATAAAACCTTCGGCTTTTTTCAGGTTGCCGGCATTGATGTTCGACTTTACCAACAGATATGTTGATTGTGCGAGCATGTCGGATTGTTCCGGGAATTCTTTGCACAAACGTTCTAAGTACTTACTTCCGCGATTGACTTCATTGATACGCAAATAAGAACGACCAAGGAAATAAAATGACTCGGCTGTCGCTTCTTTACGCCGTGACTTTTTCTCTAGATCAATGTCGGAAAGACGATTGCTCTTTGTATATTTTTGATAGCCAAGAAACTCTTTGACCGCTCGTTTGTATAAATCCGCGGAAGTTTTATTCATGCGGAATGAGCCAGGCTTTTTACTTGAAGTTTTGGCCTTTTGCTCGTATTTCTTCGCGGCATTGTAGTAGCATTTTCCCACGTTTACTAAAGCGCGTTCGAAAGCATCAGCCTGTGGAGAAACTTTACGATAGGCTTTTGCCGCTTTTTCGTATGCCTTGGCAGACTTCACATAGTCTTTGGTGCTCGACGCGATACGTTCTAGATCATCCGCAGAACTGTACGAAAGGTTCTTCGCATACGGAGAGTTACTGAATTTTTTGACCAAGTAGTCGCGCATTTTGTTGGATTTTTTCTGAAGATACTTGTCTTTGGTTTGCTTGTAGGCTTCTTTGTAACCTCGATATCCCCAGTATGCAGACTTGGCGCGGATGCTAATTTTTTGTTGCACCACTTTGCCTTTGACCTTCTTTTCGACAACTTTCTTTAGCCCATATTTTCTATCCATGGCGCATTTTTCATAGCACATTGCCGATTCTTGGTATAGCCCGAGGTGCCAATAAAGCTGTCCCATTTTTTCCCAAGCGTCGATGCCGTATTTGGCAATGTCTTCTTTGCTTTTGGAGTATTTCACCACTTTTAGATAGGCCAAGATCGCTTCGTGGTATTGCTCTTTGCTGGATAAACCACTGGCGACGAGGTGGGCGTTTTTCGCATTTTGTAGTGCGGTAGGGTCTAGTTTCCCCCACTCGAGAAGTAGTCTTCGCGCCACAAATCCCCAATAGGTTTGTAAACTGGCGATTTCTTCGGCGATTTCTAGTGCTTTGCTGTATTCCCCTTGTCCTACATATGCCTTACCTAATTCCAACTTCAACGCTTGTCCGTAGTTTTCACGTTTGAGCTTGACGTTGAGTTTGCTCGCCATGTGTTTTTCAAAGTCAGTGGCGAGTTGAATGGATCTGGAAAATCTTTTCCATTTGTTGTAGGTTTGCAATTGATAGTAGCATGCTTGTAGACTGAGTTCGATGGCTTTGGGGTGATTGACATTCATTAGCGGGCGCAATACGCCGTCGTAGAATATAATCGCATCACCATAGGAGCCTTTTTCGTGTAGAACTAGACCGTTTAGGAGCATGGCAAAGTACGAACCGATGAGTCCCTCGTAGTCGGTCATGTAGTCTTCTAGTTCACTACTACACATCTCCAATCTACCCTTTTGACCAGCAAGTCCTTGGAAATAGTATACGCGACACAGTCCGTACCACGAGTGATAGCGAAGATTGGCTTTTTCGCGTACACTGGTATTCTTGGCCTCTACGTTGACGCCAGCGTCATCATATTGACCTTTGACATCGCGAAAGCGCTTTTCCGCTCCGGAAAGGATTTCGTCGACTCCGGAAATTTTTTCGTTCTTTTGACGACTTTCTTCAATAATTTCTTGTGCCTGTGTTACCATAAGGTCTGCCAGCTCTAATTTTAGCTTTGCATTTTCAATTCCGCCAACAGAACCGAGGCGACTTTCGTAACACTCTATAGCTTCACTGTAAGCGCTTTTCTTTTTTTGCGGATCAGATTGGCGCTGTGCTTTTTCTTTGATGAACAGACATCTTAAAAGCTCTGTTTCTTTGCGTTGTTGTCGGGAACCTTTTTGTTGAATGAGCTGTCTAACATCTTCAGCAAGTTCATAGTACCCGCTGCGCGCTAGAGCTTTTGCGAACTCAACATCGTCGCGACCATTGATAATGCCATCATTTGCATACATGTTTAAGCTAAAGATGGCAAAAACGCATACAATAAATTTTCGAATCATCTGTTGCCTTTCTAAAATAAAGTTAGAAGTCGATGGATTTTTGATTATAATTTCTAGCTGTTTAGAATGCAATACTCTTTATGTTTACTGTCATTTTTTTGGGAAAGTTTTCATGAGACGACCACTACTATTATTATTTTTACTTTGTTGCTGTTATGGGCAGACAGTGCTTTACGATACATTGGTTAAAACGAAGAGTAAGTTAAAAATAGAAAAGTTAAGAGCCATTGGCAATTTCTCTTCGCACGCCATGGAATACATGACGGTTTCCGGTGTATTTGTTACCGATGCTTCTTGGAAAAAAAAGAAAATCTCACTGCGTGTTCATTCGACAGATTATGGTCAAGAATGGACCATTTCACAAGATATGGAACTTTTGCCAAGTAGTAAACGTTCCTTTCGCCTATATGGCCATACAAAACGTCGTGTAGACGAAATAAAATTTTCGGTATTTTTTGATGGCAAAGAGGTGATTCGCGCCTCTTTTTCTCCTAGCCAAAGATACGACACCTTTCGAATTCTCTATGTTTCTCCGAAGAATTATCTCGACGGCTCTTTGTTGCAACCACGTATCCAAGATGATTTGAAAGGGTATCGCAACGGTGTTGAGATGGAGAAAATACAACCCCACGATTTACCCACACATTGGTTAGAGTACCGCAACGTTGACGCTCTTATTATCAATAGCGATCGTCCTTTTTTAGACATAAAGTCGATGTCTGACCCGCGTGCCACAGCTCTTTTCGACTGGCTCAAGATGGGAGGCCATGTTATTGTGAGTTGTGGTAGCCATTTGTTCTTATCGAAAAATACTTTTATGCAAAATTTATTTTCGGTCGCGGAAATCTCCACAGAATCGCGGTCTTCAGAAGAACTGCAAAAATTCTCTTTTGGTAAGTCACAATATGCGTTTAAACACCCGAAACAAAGTGCGGTCGTCGACGATTTGTTGTGGACTCTCGACTACGGCTATGGAAAAATCACTTATATCGGTGGTGACGTAAAGAATTATGCACAAGCAAACAAAGAGCGTGGTTTCTGGTTAAATTGTTTTTCTCCGCGACAAAACGCACAAAACTCCACAGTGTTTTTCAAAGATGACGAGGGGGACTACATCAATCGCGCTGATTTTACCAAAGAGCGCGCTCCGATTTTGACTCTCATCATCACATTGATGCTCATCTATGTACTGGTCATTGGTCCTTTCAATTTCTCCTTTTTACGCAAAAGAAACCGGACAATTTATTTGATATTCACTATACCCGCCATCGCGATATTATTTTCTTTTGTCGTTTTGTTTTATGGCTTTTTTTCCAAAGGTGTCTCTAATATTGGCAAAAAGATTTCTTTTTACTATTCCTTAGAGGATAACAGATGTTATGCAAAAGAATACTTATCGGTTTCTTCTGGGGCAAAAAGCCTTTACGACATCGCAGGTAGTGAAGGGGCAACCGTTACCAAATTATTTGATCGCAGAGATGAACATATACAATACCGGCAAGACAACGGTATTTTTATCAAAGACTATCCGATCAATTTATGGGAAACACGATTTTTTCGTGTAGACAGCGTTTTTGATCACAACTCTCTTACTGTAGAAAGACGCAAAAATCGTCTCTCTGTTCAAAACAATTTACAGGTAAAAATAAAAAAAGCTTACTACGTCGAAGGAACAACGCGGTATGTGTATACATTGTCTGCGGAGGAAAATTCCTCTTTTACCTTTCAGGCAAAACCTGACTATTCTCTCAAGCGTTATGGAGATAGCCAAATTTTTTGGGAAAAACAAGGAGTGCCTTCGCACTTCGCAAAAGTAATTTCCTCTGAAATACAGCGTTATATTTCCTATACCAAAAGAGATTTCATCATGACATTTATCGACAAGGATTTCACACCGACACAAACCAGTCCGCGTGTAAACTTTAACGAAAATTTACAAATTTTAATTACACCGCTAACTAGGGAAAACTAATATGATTTTATTGAAAGACTTAACAAAGATTTTCGGTAGTTTTCTTGCTGTTGACCATTTATCTTTTGAAGTGCCTGCAGGAGAAATATTTGGATTTATCGGCCCTAACGGTGCTGGCAAAACGACGACGATTAAAATGTTAGCGACATTACTACAACCCGATAGTGGTGTAGCGCGCATAGATGGTCACTGTGTGTATACAGACCCTGAAAAAGTACGACAGGTAATGGGATATATGCCGGATTATTTCGGTACATATGACAACGTGACAATCCATGAGTTTTTAGACTTTTTCGCGCGCGCTTACCGCATACCTGCCAAAACGCGCCAAAGTACGATTGATGGCTGTATGGAACTGACGGATTTGAAAAAATTACAAACGAAGCTGGTCTCTTCTTTATCGAAGGGGATGAAGCAAAGGTTGTGTCTAGCAAAAACATTGTTACACAATCCGAAGGTGCTTATTCTCGACGAACCAGCAGCAGGTTTAGATCCTAGAGCGCGAATTGAATTTCGCTCGCTGTTAAAAGAATTGCGCAACATGAAAAAAACCGTTTTCATTTCCAGCCATATCCTTACAGAGTTGTCTGATATCGTAGACTCGGTGGCGATTGTCGAAAAAGGACGTTTGGTGGTAAGTGGTGATCTACAAACGATTTCGCGATTATCTAGTACGCAAAACCATATTGATCTACGTATCAGAATACATGACAAGGAACAAATAGAGTCAGCGCTAGGTATTGTGCAGCAAACCGAAAATGTGGTAAATGCACGCGTGGAAAACGATAGTATTCTTATGGAGTATAACGAGGAAATAGATAAAATGTATTTGGTTCTAAAACAATTAGTCAACGCAGATATTCCAGTGACGGAGGTAACATCTTCGCAAAGCAATTTAGAGGACATATTTATGAGAGTAACTCAAGGAGAGGTTAGCTAATGGAATTTTTTGACAGATACATAAATCCCATTCACTTATTGGGTTTGAGATCTTACTTGCGTACCAAACGTTTTCTATACACATTTAACATTTCTGTTTTACTTATGGTAAGTGCGATGCTGTTGGGATTCTTTTTTATGTCTATTGAGCGCATGCCCACGGCCCAAATCGGTAAGAACCTATTTATGATTTTTAGCATCATGCAGTATGTGATCATCGGCCTTGTCTTTCCAGCGTTTAGTTGTACGGCCATTATTTCGGAAAAAGAAGGTAAAACCTATGATTTACTTGTTACCGCGAATCTTTCTTCGGGAGATATCGTGTGGGGGAAATTTCTTTCGGCGTATACGCATTCGGCGATGTTTTTAATTTCGTCGCTGCCGATTGTGATGATGGCATTTTTGTTTGGTGGGATCACTCCTGCACTTATTATGATTACCTATGCAATTTTATTTGCCTATGCCGCACTAATTGTCATGTTGTGCCTCTCTATTTCGAGTGTGTATAAAACAATTACCCGGGCCATTATCGCGAGTTATATCGTGGTGATTATCATCAATAGTTTTATTTCTCCGATGCTATTTTTCTTACTGTATGACTACCTGCACGACTCGGAACTGGCGCGCTTTTTTATCGCGATCGGTGGTTACGGAAGTCTCAATGTGTTTCTCACCGTTTATATCGTACCAGTGTTTGTTTTTCTATCTCTAATATTTGCACCGTACCTCGTGGCAAAAAATTCATTGCGCACCTACGCAAATAATCGATCAACGTCTCTCAAGGTCTACTTTACTTGCGTGGGGAGTGGAATACTTGCTATTTTTCTTACCTATTATATTAATTCGATTTATATGTTTATAGGGATTCAGCAATTAGACTATGAAATGATCATGATGGTCGGTGGTTTTTGTTTGGCGATTGCGGGTATTTTTGGTCTTATAGGAAGTCTCGGTTTTGCCGGAGAAAATCCCGTTCCGGAACGATTTGTGATGAAGCGTTTGAGCGAACATTTAAAAGCCGGTCGCATTCGTCGCGTATTTGCATCAAAGTTTTTTCTAGGTCTTCTCGGTCCTGGCTCTTATCGCGGAGCGCGATTCGTTACGTTGATGTGTTTTGGGTGGACCGCAATATATCTCTTAGCTACGTGGCTTCTTATCGAGAAGTTTGGTGTAAACAATACTGTATTCTGGAGAAATTATGAAGCAAGCGGTTATATGGAGTATCCCATTATTTCTGCTTTTGTGGTGGTTAGTTTCGTGTACTTTTTTTCTATGCTCGCATCGTTTTTATCGTTTCGCATCCGGCAAATAGGGTTTCGCCGTGCGGTGTTATTTTGTATGCTATTGTTTTTAACTATACTCCTACCTTTATATTCATTGTTTTCTATGGAAGTATACGGTGGCTTTCACGCAAGTATTTTAAATTTTCAATACTTATCTCCCAGTATGTGCTTTTTTTGGAGTTTTATTCCCATTTCGCAATTTGGAGGAAGCAAGTTTAGTTGCCTTATTGACGGTGTACCGATCCATTATATTGGCATTGGAGTGTATTTCTCATTAGGATTTCTACTGGATTTATTGAATTATCGTCGTTCGCGGAAAATGTGGAATGAGTTAGAGAAAGAAGAAAAAGAAATACTGGAAAGTATGGATAAAAAATAGGTGTTGTGAAAGATGCTAGTACTTAGTGCCCTCTCCAGCGGCTTTTGCCGCTGGAGGGCCCCAAATACCAAAGTCCTAGCGATCAGACACCGCCCACAAATGCACTTCGTTAAAAATATTGATGAGACCATTTATTTGCGTGTAGCCGTGAGGTACTTTGTATTCTGGTCCAGGGGACAATACTTTTAGTTTCGGGTCATGCATGATAATGTGATTGCGA
Organism: Candidatus Uabimicrobium amorphum; assembly: GCF_009002475.1. Lineage (GTDB taxonomy): Bacteria > Planctomycetota > Uabimicrobiia > Uabimicrobiales > Uabimicrobiaceae > Uabimicrobium > Uabimicrobium amorphum. The sequence goes on along the minus strand of NZ_AP019860.1, from coordinate 2,808,046 downwards.
CTCCATAAACAAATGTACGGCGGGTCGTGATGCAAAATACTAAACGCCTTGCGCCATGCTTGTTGTAAAATTTTTACATTGGTAACATCGCGTGTACTACTGGCTATTTTATTAATTGTGGCATTATGATAACGGCCATAGTTAACGTTTTTTATCTTTTTCTGACCCTTTTTATGTTGAAACAATCTGGTTAAGTTGGGTGTACCCGTCAGTTTGACCGTACGGAAGGCAATGTCAAAGTCTCCCTTTTGCAGTCTAGGGTAGTAACTGTCAGGAACAAGATAGTCTATGGTGATTTCCATACCAAACTTTGCTAGATCTTCCTTTAAAGCTCCGCAAATCTGTTTTACCAGTTGATTCTTGCCTTGAGGGTTATTCGCAATTAATGATAATTTGGGAAAGCCCAAAAGACCACTGCTTGTTATATTTACGGATTTCCATATACCAACATCAACACCTAGTTTGTTTTGTATACGTCGTACAAACACACGATTGCCATTGATGACTTTTACGCGAACAATTTCTTCTTCTTTACGTTTTTCTAGTTCTTGCAAAAGTTCTGCGATATTTGTGATCGATACTCGTTCGACTTCCTGAATAATGTCACCCGTTTGGAATTCTTTTACACGCTCGCCAGAACCAGAGTAAACCACTACGCGTTTATCACCTTCGTAAACATCAAGGCCCCAATAGCGGTATAACTTAAGTAAGTTGAGTGCTATTGTACTGTCGTCTTTGTAAGGGCGTACGGTAGTGTTGTAAAAAAAATTGCGTCGTGGAAGAGGTGCCGCGATAATTTCTCCTTCGCCAGAAAGAGCTTTTTTGAGCATTAGGCGTTTGCGTACCATGTAGTTTAACGCGCGCCTCACAGCAGAAGGCACAAGGTATGGGTGTTCACAATTCAGAACAAAGCCACTGAAAGAATCGTCAGAGTAGCGCAGCGTTTTTACATTTTTTTTACCTAAAGTATTGTTTATATAGCTGACATCTGTCTGTAAGGTTTCAGTGATAAGATGTACGTTACCGTTAATGAACTGCTCGTTACGTGTGATACGCGCATTGGGAAATGAAAACATTTTGATATATTCTATCGGACGATGGTTGGGAGGATATTGTAAATTTTTGTAGTAAGGGTGGTCTTTTGTACGACGCATTTTTATAAAACGATTTTCTTGTATTTGGTCTACGTGGTATCTACCATAGCCAATGTGTTGCTGTTTTCTCTTGGAAACACGCGCTTTACTTGGTTCCTCATTCTTGATGTAAGAACGCTTATCCACGATAGGAAAATAAAACTCTCCAGGTAGTGGTGCTGTATTGGCAGAATTACCGTAGAAGGCGTTGAATGAATTACTACCTTGCTTGGTAATGACTAAGTTATTGTTGACCTTCCAACTATCGGGATTTAATTTTTTGTATTCTAGAGAGAACAACACATCTTCAAAGCCCAACGGTTGTCCATCGTTAAAATTGGCATTTTGTAGGTTAAAGCTCAAAACCGTTTGTTCCCGGAGCTTGACGGTTCTGAACGATGCCAAACATGGACGGTATGCTTGTTGCCCAGAGGTCACTTGGTAGATGTCAACCAACGGGTCGGTGGTAAGTTCAATGATTCTTCCTTCGACTTGTGTTTGAAATCGCGCCAATGGATTGAAGGTATATTGTCTAATTTGCTCAACAAAAGAAAGTGGAAATTCCATTTCAGCATAAACGATTTCTTCTTGCGCGAAACATAGTGAAAAAAACAAAAAAGTCGCACATATATATTGTAGTTTGTTCATAAAAATCTCAATCTATCTTTTCCCAAATTTTATTTTCTGCATATACATCTTTAGGAATATTTTTATCTTCTTTTTCGTATAAAGAGATAAGATCAGCATCCTCGAAGTCGCTCATTAGAGTACCAAGTAGAGCGTAAGCAGATCGACCTTCTCCTAAACGGCATAAGGTATCTAATAAAACTAAATAGACTTTATGCTCTGAATTTTTTTGTAATACTTTTTGCCATGCTTTTTGTGGACGGCGTTTTTCAATAAATAGTGAAATTGATTTACCGCCAAGCCAATAAGAGTACTTGTTTAGCCATGTAAAATGAGAATGGACTTCTTCGTAATCTTCTTCTTCCATCCATAAAATGACTGCTAGACCAAGATGAGCCTCACAGTATCGCGATAGCTTTTTTTTGTTCGCCACAATTTTTTGAAAATTTTGTTTGGCGGACGTTAGATCCCCTTTGGTAAACAATTTCCATGCTGTTGCCAGTGAAAAAAGTTGCAAATAGTCATCGTGCGCTTCTTGGGACATATCATTGGCATTTTGTGCAATAAAAGTTTTGCCTTGTTCCCATATGGGAATAGAGTGTTTTGCCATTACACCAAAATGAAAAAGCATATTGCCAACAACAGACTGTTCATTTACTTCAAGTTCAATTTTCTTATTGGCGATAAAGAAATATTTGTTTTTTATTATATCTTTTAAATCAGAGGACGTAACTTGTTTTTTTAGCAAAACTTTGGTAAGCAAAGTGCCTGATTGACGAATTAGACGATGTTGTTTGTCGTCGTTGACGAGTGAAAATAATCTTTTGGCTTCGTCATAGGAGTTATTTTCCAGTGCATACCAAGCTTTTGCCACAATAAAAGTTTGCAAGTTGGATTGGGAATATACTTGTAAAAAAGACTGGATACTTTTGTCGTGACCCGTTTCTAACAACAAATCGAGAACATGAAACAGCTTGTGATTACCGACATCGCGAAACTTTTGTTGATAACTTGCCGGAATTTCGGCAAAGGGGTCAAGAGAATACCCTTTCCAATAATAGAGGCGGCCGACATCCCACGCATCTATTTTTTCTTGAAAGGCACCATCAACAGCAACAAGGCACAAGATCTCACCTAGTTGTGCTTCACTAATTTCTGACTGTTGTTTGACTTTTTGAGCTTTAACAAACAAAGAGGCGCTTTGGGTAAATTGTTTCTTGCTGTAGGACTCACGGGCTTTAAGTAAAAAGTTGTCGTCAGTGTCGTTTGGTGTTATCTGGGTTTTATTGTTACAAGCACAAAAAACAACAGCACATACAAGGACAATTTTCCACATTAGAAATTTCCTTCTTGGATCGTTCCTTCCAAATAACCAGGTGTCACTTTGCGTAGACCTGACTTCATGGTACTAAGTTCTTTTTCTAGTCCATCAATCTTTTGTTGTTGTATATCTAGTTTACCTTCTAATTTTTCTAGACGAGAGCTCAAGTCATCGATAGTATTTTGTTGAATTTCAACTGTTTCTTGTAGCGGGCTACTAACACAACCGCTCAAAAGTAATATGGTGGTTGCAATGATTGCAAGACGCATTTTTTCTCCTCAAAAATCTAATAAACTTACTTTGTTATTTATAAATGGATAGCTTTTGCCGTCAATATTTAAGGAAAAATACTGTTGGTTTTTTTCAATAAGCCATCTGTTGTTATCTTTAGCAATAAAATCAATGCGTAGTGTTACATTGGAAAACTGTAACGAGATACTAGTAACTTTTTCTTGGTGCACATAAATTTGGTGTTTGTTTCCCAACTCCGTACGAATACGCGGGGTTTTTATTTTAAATGGTTGTTTGCAAGATATAACCACACTTACCTTTTTGCTGAGATTTACTACTAACTCGCTGGATTTAGCGTGTATGAAAGAACCAGTGTAAGTATATTCTCCCTTTGCTACCGAAATTTTGTATGTCTTTTGCGCGCGTACTGGAAGTAAGAAACGCAAAGAATACATACGTCTTTTCGCGTCCCAGTTTTCGAAAAAACCTATGTTGTGACCGTCAATGTTAACGCGAGCTCTTTTTGTTTCACAGTAAATTGTTGTATACGCAACAGATGCCGTTTCGACTTTTGTGATGACCTCCAGGTACTGACCATAGTCGTCACCATTGTAATTTTGACGAATATATTTGCATGTTGCTTGTGCATACTCCAAGGCTTTGAGCGGGGCAAGTTTTTTGCAAAAGCCTCTTTTCCCATTCCAATCCATGAGAACGACCAGACTTTGCGAAAAATCTTTGGGCAGTTTTAGACTAGGTGGATTGGGCACCACATAAAAATGAGTTTTTCCACGGATGCGTGGAAATGCTTTGCGTTTTGGGACAGCCGTCACGGTAACGATTAAAATTTCATTTTTGGTAGTGTTTGGTATTTTCCACGACAAACTATTTGCCGTGGAAGGTAATGTAAAAATTTCCAATGTGGCACCACCGCGTTTTACGATGGAAACATTATAAAATTTTATGTACTTCGCGGCAGCTTGTGTCGTAAGAGTTTTATTTTTTTTTTGGATTTCCCATGAATTTTCATACAGCGCATTTGCACTGTGTATTAATCCCTTGTCGGTACTAAACTTTAGTTCTATTTTCGTATCTGCGTAAACCATTGTGGCAAATACGAAAAATAGAGATATGTATTTGGTTTTTAAACTCATTTTTATAGCTCTTTGGCGACTTTGGTATCCGAAAAATATTTTTTAATAATACCGTATAGTTTACTCTTTAATTTTGATTTTTTCGCTAGATTTTTCAGCGCAGAAGCCAAGCTCTCTTTTTGCATAGAATACACTTGTGTATCTTTGACCGAGTTGATGGTCTTTAAAGAATTGAGCATTTCATTTAGCTTACGGTTTTTTATATTGTATTTGTAGTTTTCAAATACATAAAGAGCGAGTATTTCCTTTTGCGTGGTTTCTACGTTTTTTATGATGAGCTTGTCTTTCCAAGTGGAACAGAAAAGCGCAATATGGTAACTACTGTGTTTTTTTGAAGCAAAACGAATAATTCTCGACACCATTCCATGGCTTAAAGAACTAAGAGATCTTTTACTCTTACCAAATGTAACTTGCCATTTGCCATAATCAACAGTGGTGATTTTGGTTTTTATTTTCTTTGTTGCGGTTTTGATGTCGAAGTAAAAGGTGGTGCTTTTTCCTTTTAGTTTTTGTAATCCTTTTGCAAAATGAGTACTGACGGTGGGTAATTTTGCAATGTCTTCACTCCATGACTGAAGTTGTGGACTGTCACCTGCTAGATTATCAATAACACTTTTTGCTTTACTGTACCTGCGACTACGCAGTAAAGGATAGGTTTCTTTTGCAATTTGTTGCGCTTTATCTAGCCATTGTATTTGTTGCTGTAAACGGATTACGGAATTGAGTTTGCTATTGATCGTTTCGAGATTACCCAGTAGTTGGCCGGCTTTGTTTTCTAAAAGCAGATTTTTCGCCGCCTCATATTGTTTTTTCGCCACCAACTCATCAAAGTTATTCAGCACAATAACGAGTTTCTCTTTACTCTTTTGTTTTATTAATTTGGTGAGTTCGGATATCTTTTCTGGAGAATAGCTTGGATTTTCATCTTTGAAGTTGCGTAAAGTCGATAAAGCACGATTAAATTTCTCTTTTAAAATATCAGCATTGATTTTTGTTTCTAAACTTTCGAAAGCGGAAACAGAACTGAATTTTGTTAAAATCTGCTGTAAAGTTTGTAACTCTTGTTCTATTTCTTTTTTGTATGGGTTTTGTGGATACTGTTTTTGAAAATTTTGGAAATTGGCAATTCTCTGTGCCACTTCTTTTTCATCACTTATACGGAAATTTGTCGAAAGAATCGCTTTGTATTCACTCTCTATTTTTTGGCTTACGCTTTCGCTTTTGGGAAAATACTCTTTTAGATATTTGTCAATAAACTTATTGAGAAGTCCCATTTCATGAGCAATGTATCCTGACCCACCCAAAACAACTAAAATCATAAAGAATACAAAAAAGCCAGAAGAGGATTTGCTTTCCTCAATCTCTATATTGGCGACAACTTCGTCACTTTTTATACCGACTTCTTTCAGAAGATCAGGTGTGTTGGTGATGAGTTCTTCTTGGGAAGCTTCCATCGGATCTTGTTTTGGCTTTTTCTTTTTGAGGGAAATTTCTCCAGTAAGACCCATGACTTCTACGTCTTTTGGAACCTCGGATATATCGATGCTTTTTTTGCGTTTCTTCAGGTATTTTCTCAACTCTAGTAGCTCGGGCTTTTTTGCACATTTTGAGCTCTTACAACGGTAGCTACGGCCTGCTTGAAATAAAACAATTTGATACCTTTTTTCGCATACAGGACAAATCATTGTCGATGTTTTTTGACGACCAAGTATTGTTTTTATTTGCTCATTGGTTAAATAGCCTTTTTCGGCCATGATTTTACCGATTTTTTTGCCTTTGCAGTCTGTTACTTGACTGAGCAAAGCATCGTTTACTTGTTCTTCTGTTGCCATTTTTAACAGAATAGCCGCTTTACCAAACGGAGTACTCATCGATTTACCTTGGGAAGGCTTTGAGTACTGAGATTTTATTTTGTGTACTTTGTCACTTCTACCCGATGAACCTTGCGAACTGCTTTTCGCAGGGCTACTTTTCGCAGGGCTACTTTTCGCAGGGCTGCTTTTCGCAGGGCTACTTTTCGCAGGGCTGCTTTTCGCAGGGCTAATTTTCGCAGGGCTAGCCTTCTTCGAAGGTTTTTTCAATGGACTAGAAGGTTTTTTGAAGGTTTTGTCTGTTAAGTCTGGTAGTACAACATTTCCTGATATTGTAAACTCTGCACTGTCAGAGCGTAAAGCATCAAGTTCTTTAGAGGCCTCAACTTCTGCAATATCAGGGTCAGGAGCTCTAAAAGCAGGGTTTTCAAAATTGCTTTCGAGAAAATCATTGTCAAATTCTAGGATTTCTTCGTCGGGGGCAGAAGATTTACGCATTTCTTGATCTACAGCATCTATTCTATCTTTAGATTGCAACACTTCTTCGGCAAAAGTTGCCGACTTGACAAAGGTGGAACTTTCGCCAAAAACAGGTTCTTCAAAACTAGAGTCTTCGCCAATGACAGCATGTGCTGCCAAAGCAGAACCTTCACCAACTAATAGGGCATCATCGGCTTTGATTTCATTGCTTGATTCGTTGAATAGTGGATCTGCTGCTTCCATTTCCTCAATGGGATCATTTTGGCTTTTTCCCTCTTTGGCCATATCTGCATCTAGGTCGTCAACACTCATTACTTTTAATTTTAAGTCTGAGGATAAAAAGCAATCATCGTCGTCAAGCTCTTCCCAGGTCAATTTGTCCACTTGTTCTTTGGATAAAAAGTCTTTTGCTACTAAAACATCTAAGATACTCTGATCTTTACTTTTTTCTATGGAACATAAATCTATTTGCTCTTGCGTAATCCATTTTCGTGAAATCGCTTGTTCTAGTATATATTCATCAGATAGCATCTACAAACCCCTCGCAATTATTTCTAATGTATGCTGTCCGTGTATGACGGACTAATAGATAAAATCCACATTTTTTCCTGTAAATATGATGGAACTTGTTAACTGATTTTTTTCAGCTACTTCAAATTTTATGATATTCCCGAAGTCTGTTTCTTCGTTGAATACATTTATAATGCTTCCCTTTACAGGAAAATAATCCTCACATTGCCGTGGTACAGCAATTTTTATGTCCATGCCAACTAGTTTTTCTAGCGTAATTTTCTTTACAATTTTGTCTGTGTATTCTAGTTGTTTACTTACTACTTTAAGATGTTTTGCAAAAGTTTTGGCTGCACCGTTTTTGTTTTTGTCGCAGACGATAGCAAAGCGCGATTTTCGCGAGTATAGCAACTTGTCAAAATAGTTGATTAGCTCATGATCTGCTTCTGATATTGCGCTTTCGTCTTGTGGGTACCAATTTAAAAAATCTACAATCATCAGTACCGTGGAACGTAATATTTTCTCTTCTTCTACTTGCTGGTCGGTATATGTTGGTCTCGGAGCTGTAAAACTACTATCGGCTAACGCAGTATTTTTCGATACGATAAGTTGTTGGATTTCTGCTGTACTCATGGCAATCTTTTCCAACAAGTTTTGATGTAGTCTTTGGATGTCTGAAATTGCGGCCCAGACAAGTTCACCAACTTTGTAAAAATCTTGGTTGTCGTTTCCAAAAATGACCCTGAGAGATCGATATTTTATCGAAGAACTTTTCTTTTTTGAATTCAGCATACGCATGAAATCTTCTACAAGAAGTTCTGATATGTCACTTCCTATACCCGAGTATGTTGTGACGAACTTGATTTCTTGTAATTTTTCTAGGGCAACTTCTTCTATTAATTCGTCAACGCTGTCAAATTGACATCCATGGGCACGACAGTAATTTTTTACCAGTAGTTCTTGAATGAGTTGATTAATCTCTTCACATAACTGGATATTATGATAATCAATGACAAACGATGATCCATCCTCTTCAGCTATTTCTAGAAAGCCACCATATTGCAACCACTTGAAAAATTTACTTTTTTTCAATACGAGAGGTTGCTCATGTTTTTCTATACACTCTTGGATCAAGACAATGATGTCGCGGTATTTTTTTTGATGTAATAAATTTTGTATGTTTTCTAGACTTATCTGCTTTGTTTCAGCAAAAATGCCACAAAATTTTTCTATCGATTCCAGGAAATCATCATATGTACCCTTTATTTTAGGCAACATTACATCAAAATCAGTAAGTAATCTAAACGAGATTTCTATCTCTCTATCATCAACAACCGTTTCTTCTTCTCTAGAAGGCTTTTCCTTTAAACGATGTAGTTGTTGTGTTGAAAAGCGAAACTTGCGAACTTTATCATTGCGTTTTAGATTCAAATCTTGGTTTTTTTGATGGATCTCTGACATAGTTTGTTGCTGATGGAGAAGTAAAGCTTCTCCTATGGATTTGGGTTTAACATTCAAATGTCCCGTGTTTTTATTCTCTGCTTTGTTAATATTCTTGCTATGGATTTTGTTTAGGTAAACGATAAAAACAAAAAAAGCAGCAAATAGCATACCCCATTTGTAATGTTCAAACCAATATTCAATACTTCCGATGTACAATAAATCTAGCATATTACACTCAAAATATGGAGATACGTATGTGATGTAACTGACAATGTTACCATACCAGTGATCCTTAAGGATGACCAGCATTTGATAATGAATCATTAACTTTGTTTAGGGTCAATAAATTTAGTTAACAAAGTTTTTGAAGGAAGTTGTAATTTGTAGAGCTTGTGCTCTGGCTCTTGCTGATACGTAAAATATATTTTCTTTGCTCTACTATGTCAAGTAAAATGATAAATCAAACAATGTGAATTGCACTTAGTTCACGATCGAAAACGATTCGGATTTCCCTTCTGGAAAAAAAGGGATTTTTGTCGCTCGAACCTTGGAAGTTGGAGAATGTTTATCTCATGAATCTAGCTGTCAATGCAACAGGAACGACAATTATCATTTTTTTTCTGCGGATAGTTAGTGAAACTTTTTGGCCTGGGAAGTATGTTTGGATGATTTTGCGAAACTTCTCGATAGAAGTTATTTCGAAATCATTTATTTGTAAAATTTTATCTCCCACTAATAGACCTTCTTCTGCCGGACTTTCAGGCTCAATAGCAACGATTTTTGGTCGACGGTTTTCCAGGGCCAATTCCACTCCAAGGTACACAGGAAAAGTTTGTAAAAAGAAGAACTCGTCGGGAAGTGCAATTTTGTTGGCATAGTAGCGCTGTAAAAAATTATTGATGGTGGGACTGGGAATACCCAAACCTTTGTGGCGATCTTGCGCGTATCCTGAAAAGCAAGTTGCGACAATTTTGCCATGCATATTGATAATAGGTCCACCGTATATACCAGGATTAATGGCACAGTCTGTTTCCATAATGTCGCGTAAGACAATTCCCCAGCGTTCAAAGTCGTAAATACCACTTACCATACCATAACTGACACTAAATTCACTGACTTTGGCAATACTTCCATATGTATTACCGACGGATACAACTAAATCACCCACTGCATATTCTTCGCTGAGTTCTAAAGCGGGAAGTTGCGGATAATTTATCTTCAGAAGCGTCAGGGGACTGTGCTCGTCGTAAGCCACCACCTGTGCTTTTATGATGCGGTTGTCGTAACAAATACAACGGGCGGATAATTTGTCCTGCATTACCTTACGCGTGGTTAACACCAAGTTTTTACCTATAACAAAACCGGTTCCGTAATAGATACCTCGTTTGAGAATGCCTTCTTTCCGTATTTCCTCAGGAACATCAACATCCACAGCAACAATACTAGGTCTTATTTTTTGATAAAGTTCGTTGAGATAGCTTCTTTGCGCTATAAGTACATTCAAGGCAATGACAAAACAGCAGATAATTTTTTTCATTTGTTTCTCTCGTTAAAAGTAAAGTTGCTCCAGTAACCACAAACCAAAACCACAAACCAAAACCACAAACCAAAACCACAAACCATAAATCCAAAACCGGAGTCCAAAAAAAATGGACCGCAAACCAAACACAAAAAGAACAAAAATAGATGACTGAAGCCTCTCCCGTGGGAGAGGCATGAGAATTAGGGTTTTCAGCGTAGCGAAAACCTGTAATTCGAAGGTGAGGGCACCAACATAGAAGTGCTAAACCAAACAAATACCAACCACTAATTCGAAGGTGAGGGCACCAACATGGAAGTGCTAAACCAAACAAATGCCACCGAAACGAATACCAATACCGAATAAATAAACCAACACCGATAACAACGCCCATTAATTATTATATGAGATCGCCGCGAAAAAGTTAAGTTTGATTGTTTTTCGGAAAAAAAATATTATTCCGCTTGACTTGCCGTAAGTTTTCCGTATAATGGAGTGAAAGGTATAAATTGTAAAATAATAATGTTTTGTATCTTGTTTTGTATCATGGACTTTTGCAAGATGCACTATGCATCCTGCAAAATAGAGGTTGGGAAAAATGAACGAATATTTATTGCTTGAAAGCGAAACTTTTCGCAAAAAACTTTGTACAGATCAGAACACATGTGTGTTGAATGAGGTAGGTAAACTAGAGAGTTTTACCGAAAATGGTTGGACGACCACAGAATACATCGCCAAGTTCTATGATGTGGCTGTGCCCACTGTGAAAAGTGTGGTGTTGCGCAACAAAAACGAAGTGATTATGGATGGCTATAAAATCATACAAAAAAAAGACCTCCGAGCCCCGAAGTTTCGCAAAATGTTCGGTACAGATATTGAAAAGAAAATAAAACCTCTACACTCCAAAACACGTTCTATTGCATTGTTCTCAAGACGTGCGGTTCTAAGAATAGGCATGTTACTACGCGATTCTGAAGTGGCCAAAAAAGTACGTTCATATTTGTTGAATTCTGAAAATAGAACCCTAAACAACGAACAACAACACCGAAGACTGCTGGGGCAGATGGCACACCAACTTACGCAACAAGCATCGCAATTGGCAAAGAATGCAGAGCAACTCATATGCCAGGCAAATTTGGTTACAGCTGCGGTAAACGAAATTGAACGCACAAAAGAAATGGTAAAAAGAATAGATGAGCGCGTTGAGTTGCAGGAACAGAGACTACAAGCACTGGAAAATTCTTTGCGACCGAATAACAAACAACAAAAAATCTCCGAAGAACAAGTTCTCCTGTTGAAGATTGAGCTCAAGAAAAAAAAGAAACATGCTGTTAGCGTTTGGTCGAAATTTAACAAACATTTTGGTTTAAAAAGCTACGCCAATTTACCAGCGAGTTCCTTCGACGTTGCGCTAAAATGGATGAAAAATTACAAAGGCTAGTTCGCTACTCGTATACACAAGGAAAGAAAACGTTTTTGTCTATGTACTTCAAAAGTTCGGTGGTGCAAAAGTCAAACATTTCTTCTCCTAATTCGCCTTCATAAGAGACCATGCCACTTTTTTCCACAAGTGGTCCTGCAAAAAGTTTTTCATCAGGGTAGAGTTTGTGAATGTTATTAAACATCGTTTTCGGAAGTCGAAATTGACCTAAACTTACCGAGTGTAGACAATCTAAATCTATCTTAGCAAAAATCTGTGCAAATAATTTTTGGTAATTTTCGCGGTATTCTCGATGATAAATGAGTGGGTCAAAACGCAAGCCGATGTTCCATCCACATTGTTGCAGCTTTTCGATCGCTGAAAGGCGTGCACTGACACTGGGAACTTTGTCTTCTATTTTTTCGCTAATGACTTGTGGAGTAAAACTGAATGCTGCGATACAATTGTGGTCGCGCATGGCAAGCAGTGGTTTCACATTCACACTTTTTGTGCGTAACTCCAACCATGCGTTTTGCGAACGAGGAAACAGCGGAACAAAGTACTCACTAAATTTTGTTACCTGATCAAGTGCAAGACTATCGCAATCGTAACCGGAAAAAAAGTGTACCTGTTGTGTGGGGTGTTCCTTGCGAATTTGTTCTATAGATGCGGCGAAGTCCTCAAAATTAATAAACAAAAGATAGTGAGCAGAACGATACATTCCCTGTAAGAAACAATAACGACAATCATAAATACAATTCATCATATGAGAGAAGTAGAAATTCTTCTTTGCACCAATTCCATAACCTTCCGGAGCTTCCAGTACAAAATGCTGAAATTTTTTGGCTAAAATAAGAGCAGGTTTTTGTTTTTGTAAACGAAAGTTTTGTACCTTGCGGTTGAAAACCTCACCATAACGTTCACAGAAAACAATACGCGCCTTGGGAAATCTTTGGCAAATCTCTTGGGTACGTGCGTGTTCTTTAATCTCTTCTTCTATGTATATTGTATCAATCATACTTTCACTCAATTTTGACAGGATTAACGGGATATTATAAGCTCATCTCGCGAGAGGCACATTGGACTTTTTTTTCGATAAATTGTAGGACTTGTTTCATGTGAGAACACTGTTCACGCATTTCATCGTTTAGTAGTTTATTCTCTGGATTTAGTGTTTGCCATTTTTGTAGTAAATTACGCAGACGTTTCTGCCCGGCGGCTGTAAATTTCCACTGTTGAAGAATATCTTGCCACTCTTGGGGAATCTTGGGCGGTAGTGATTTTGCCACTTGCTGTAATTGCGAACAAATGTTATCGATGTGGGGCATATTTTGCTCGATGAGTTGCTGTACTTTTTGCCGTGTAATGTTCTGTATGTGTTGCTCTTCATTGTCGGAAATGACTTTGAAACAATGCACAAACTCGCTGGTGGCGAACTTGGTCGCAATCTCATAGAAGCTAGAAGCTTCCATTTCGTAAGCACTTGCAGTGGGGTAATTTGTTTCGGGAACATCCACAGTGATGACAGTCGCCGTTTGCACCGGAAGATTTACGAGTATGGGAGGGTACCACTTTTTTTGTGTATTGGCGTCAACGATTTTGTGGGCGACGATGGCCTGCCCTAGCTCCAAATCTTTGTGTCCGGCAATTCCCACATTGATCCACAATTGGTATTGTTCATTTTGCGCAGTACATTGTAAGTAAGCTGTTGCCGCGGCACAATTGATACGTCCAATTCCTGAAACAATCAGCCAAGTATCTTCATTGCGGTATATTTTAAAAGGCGTTTCGCTGTAGAGCTTGAGTTTATAAAATTTGATGAGTGTTGTGGCTTCAGATTGCAAGGCGACCACAAATAGAATTTGCATTTTTACCTTCTTCTTTTTCTTTTAACCGGGGCTTTTTTAACTACAGGCGCTTTTTTAGCGACACGCTTTTTATTGAAATTGATCATTTTTGTATGTAAAGCTACTTTAATTGCCACACATACGATAACGATAATAGGTCCCGCACTGGGGTATGGATACGTCACGTTTGGTTCTCCCGCGAGGTAGTCGAGAAATGGTTCGGTGTAGATCCCTAGCATGACACCTAAAATAATGGAAGCCGTTTCTTGAACAATGGCATTCCAATTGACCGGTGGTTTCTTTTTGTTCTTGCGTACGAGTTTACGGCGTTTGATCCAATCGTTAAAGTCAATAATGTGTAAGTACAAACACCACTTAATGAGAAAACTCAACACTGTGATAATCAGGGCCGCAAGTAAGAACGGTAGATTTCCTTTTTGTGTCCAACGGTCAGGGACATAGTCGACCCCACCGCTTGCTAAGCGTTTGACTTTTGTCTTTAAGTAACCTTTTACACCGGATCTTTCGAGAGCACTATCGTATTTTTGCGCGTATTGAGCATAGCGCTCTGCTCCTGATTTTTTCCAGAAGTCTGTATCGCGTACTATTGGTGCGACCTTGCGTACGGTTTTCCACACATTGTCAAAAAAACCGGGCTCTTTTTTCTGTGGCGTCGTTGTGGTATTTCCCGCCACTTCCTGACCTACCTGTCGATCCATTTGCCATTTCATCGGTAAAAGTGCCAGGTTCGATTCGTAGGCGTAAAACCCAAGGAAAATGCCAAGGATTGCTGTTGTGACTTGATGAGCAAAGGTGTTCCAGTTGTAAGTCTTACTAAATTTTTGGAAGCGTTGGTTGGAGACCATTTTGCCACCGCGTCTCCACGCATTAAAGTCAATAAGGGAACTGTTTAGAGCGACTTTTAAAAGTACCAGTGCGATAAATATACCAGCAATTACCCACGGATAAGGAAAAGAGGCGTTTTCATTGCGCATAAAGTTTTCGAGCGCTGGCATTAAATACAAACCACCAATCGCACTTAAACCAAAGGTCGAAATTTCATTGGCAATGGCATTTATGTTGGCGCGCTTTTTTTTCTTTTTACCGCGCTTTTGTCCTAGACGATTTAGATTGAGCATTCCGGAATATATGGCAATTTTGGTGAGAAGTGCTACGCAAACTAACAAAATACCCAAAATAAAAAATGGCTTATTTTCGGGAGTGGTCCACCTACGAGGCACGGTTTCTACCCCGTTTTTCATCAACGAATCCATTTTTTGTTGTAAATCACCGCGAAGACCCCATTTTTGCATTACGGTGTTATATTTTTGAATATTGGACAAATAGCGGTCAGCACCGGTTTTTTTCCAAAAATTGTTTACCGCAGGTATTTGTGAGAAAGCGTCAAATACAGAGCCTCCAGAAACTTGCTGTGTTTGTTGTTGGCGATGGATATCTTTTGCTACCTTGCGCTCAAGTTGCCATTTCATCGGAACAAGAGCCGCTTTGGATTCGTATCCGTATAAACCAATACCAATACCTATGAGAATAGCACATATTTCTTGCACAATTCTATTTAGATTTCTTTTCCTCTTTGGTTTTTTCGCCATTATTTATTCCTTTGTTTAAATATTTCGTAGCAAAAAATTCCGACAGAAACGGAGATGTTAAAGCTCTGTACCAAACCTACCATTGGTATATAAATGATATGATCGCAAAGTTCCTTGACTTCAGGAGATATGCCCAGTTTTTCCGCACCAAAGACGACCATACTTTTTTCCGGAAAGGTAAAATCGCAAATTTTTTGTGCATTTTCGTCAAAGTCCGCGGCGATAAATTGAAAACCATCCTCACTCTTTTGTTGATGAAAAAGCGCTAAGTCGGTGACGTCCTCCACCTCAATATCGTCCATCTTTTCGTAAGTTTCGCGCTCGTAATAGTTGTAGGAGTGATATAAATATATTTTGTCCACACCAAAGCCAAGACAAAGATTGAGAATTGCTTTGTGATTACGTGGGTCCCATGCATTGTCGATAAAAACTTGAGTTATATGATCAGCCACGTTTCCCCCTAGGAACTAAAGAACTTAAAGGTTGTAGGTGTTTGCCGTGTTGTGTGAAAATTTCATATAGCGACATCGCAACAGCAGTTGACGTCGAATACGACGCGTCGTGTAAAAACGGTGGTGAAATAAAATGATCGCAAGCCAACTCCGAAGACAGACCTTGCTCAGGTGACGGAACAACAAGAATCGTTTTTTCGGTGAATTCGTAGTCGCAAATAAACTGTGAAGTTTTTTGCTGTACAAGGCCAAGAAAATTCCAGTCTTTTTTTTGCGAAAAAAACTGCTGGAGATCTTCGACTCTCTCATAGAGAATCCATTTGTTGGCACTTGCACTAGACTTTTTACCTTGGCTCACCATACATGGGTATGGCGCATAGGTGTAGTACAAATAAATTTTTTTGATACCAAGCCCATCCGCACTTCGCGTAATGGCGGCAATGTCATGTGGGTTGGCGAAATTGTCTACTAAAATCTCTATATCAGTTATTTTATTTTTGTAGTAGGCTTCGACAAGTTGTTGTCTTCGAGGGTTCATATTTGCTATCCTAACAGCGGTAATTCTCTGTAAAGATTAAACCACATGTCGTACGGATGCACAATGAAAATTTGCTGATTTTGCGAGATGAAGACATCGCCGTTCACGCTTAGGAACATCGTGACTGTGATGTCCGATGTACCTAAACGATCGACACGAGCGTGAACGAGTATCTGATATGTTATGGTTGTTGTTTTGTGGCAGCAAGGACAATTTCGCGGATACATACATTTTGCGGTTGCGAGTAGGCGTAGTAAATTGCATTGGCGATATCGCTACTTTGGATCGCACCACCCATCGATTTTTTCCAGTCTTCGTAGCCATCTTTGATTTCTGTAGATGTTGTATGTCCCAGCAGTTCAGTTTCTACCGCTCCCGGCGCAATAGTGATTACGCGAACATTGTGTTCTGCCACTTCTTCGCGAATATTTTCGGTCATGGCATGTACAGCGAATTTGGTTCCACAGTACGCAGCATGGTTGGGAAATGTTTTGCGACCGGCGATGGAGCTAATGTTGATGACTGTACCACTATTGCAGTTGATCATTTTTTGCAATACGCAATGGATACCATTGAGCACACCATGAACATTGACATCAAACATTTTTTGCCATTCCTTCGGGTCTTGGCTGTTTGCCAATCCCAACAACATAACTCCGGCGTTGTTTACCAAACAATCGGTGGTTCCATATTTTTCTTCGGCTTTGTCGATAGCTTCTTGCAAAGCCTTACGATCAGTAACATCCACCTGTGAACATATGGTATCAGGTAAATCGAGCTCGCGTAATTTCTCAATTCTTCTCGCTAACAACAATAGCGGGTGACCTTTTTCTGAAAACAATTTTGCTGTGGCAGCACCAATTCCAGAGCTTGCCCCTGTGATTACTACGAGTTTTTCCATGATAGACCTCCGTAAAATTTGTTTTTATTGTGAATACATTGTGGTACTTGTATGATATGTTTATCATATTTTGCAGATGTGGGGATTGCAAAATGATTATCAAAAAGTGTGGACGTATTTTTCCACAGTGTAGGAGCTTGTGTCGTGGGACAAAAAATACCTTTTTACGTTGAGTATCTATGCAATGAACTCCAAGACCGAGTTGCAAGAAATCCACAGTACTCATTGCGCGCTTTTGCTAAGTTTTTAGATATTGATGCCAGTTTTCTTTCTAAAGTGATGTCACGTAAAAAAGTGCTGTCTTTAAAAAAAGTGGATGAGATAGTCGAAAAGCTTAGACTGACAGAAGAGGAACGAAAAAAGTTTATTCTTTCTATCGCAAATGAACAGAAGTGTGCGTCGTTAACGAAAGTAGATAATGATCTCACCAGTTGCGATTGATGAAGCTAGTACTACAGTTGTAACTAAATTATTATGAAACAGCGTATACCCTTGTGTGTGATGCGTGACAGCGATTATGCATCTACGAACAGAAGATAAATTTGTAAACACCTGGATCCCTTGTCGTAGCAAGGGATGACCGTGCCCAGCAGCAAGCGGTTGTTTTATTAAAATCAAACTACTTCAACTTGCTGTTGAAATTGTACAGCTTGGTCGTGCAAAGTGTTGTACAATTGTCACTTACGGTCAAAATTGCAAAACCATTTTGTTTTGTAGTTCCAGAGAACACCAAACATAATTTATCGCATTTAGGTCATGTTATGTTTTGAATAACAATGAGTTATCTTTAATTTCTTTTGAGATTGGGTGTACAGAGTAGGATGAGTCTTTTTATACCGCCAGGAGTAAAAATTTTGGATTTGTGGTATTTGGAAAAATACCATTTAAAGGCGTTTTTTTTGTCTTTGAGGTTAATTGCTTGCATAACGGCAACATTACTTTTTCTTGTGAGCCACATCTCTATCTCGGGCTGTTTGCCTCTAAAATTTTCGAATACGTATTTGAATGCATTGTAACCAGCATTATTTTTTTTATTGTTGCTAACAGAAACATTACCTACACGGTATTTTGCTGTGTATTTGTTGAGAAAATAAAATTTTCCGTATTTCGCCATTTCTAAACCAAAAAAAAAGTCTATGGCGTCTTGTCCAATCGCTCCGAGGTCGTTGTAGTTTATTTGTGTTACAATATCTGTTCGAACCATAAATGACCCGTTAAATTGTTGAAGAATCGCCATTTTCAGACTGTCAGCTTGAAGACCTTCATATTTTTTTTCACGAAAAAATAATTTATTTAGATCTTCAGAGTTTCCGTGGGGAAGATTTTGTTCGTCAATAAAGTATTGTTTGCCGTACACAGCGACAATGTCGTCACATTTGGAAAAACATCGTAAGTAGTCTGCAAGGGCTTCTTTTTCTAGTTCGTCATCATCGTGTAGAATCAGTAAGTATTCACCTTCGACTTTTTGGATCAGGAACATGGCGTTTTTGTGTTGTCCAAGATTAGAGGAATGTTTGAAGTAACGAATATTTATATTTGGTACTTCTTGTTGTAGGTTTTTAACCATTAATTTGGTTTCTAAGTTAGTTGAATCGTCACCAATAATGATTTCGTGGGGAAGATGTGTTTGCGCTAGACAACTGTCTAGTGCTTTTTTCAGTAGTTTTTTACGATTATATGTTGGTACGCAGATAGATATTCTCTTCATAGTGATTTACAGATTAGTGATTTCTAGTGTGATAAAAAATTTACAGTGAAATATTGTGCTTTCAATGGTAGTGCTGTCTTAAAAAATTAAATCAAATGCCATATGTATTCACAATGAATAGTTGTTTTGCGAAATAAATACTTGGTTTGTTCTACTTCAAACGCGTTTTTACATATAGCTGGGCAATGTCATCACGTGTATTCACATCTTCAGCGATCATGTCACCTCTAGGCCTTACACATACTATTTTTGGATCACGCAAAGAATAAACCCCCTCGTTATCTCTCACCACGCCATCAATGCGTATGGTGACAACAATCGATGGAATCAATTTAAAACCGTAGCGTGTGGCGGTACTGGTTCTTATTTCGACATTTTCTCCGGTGAGTAAACCATCGTAGGTGATGCGTTGCAGAATTTCGTGGTTTTGTTGGTACGCAAGCCCTTCAGTACGTGCGACTTGTTCGTAGCCGTTTTTGTGCCGGCAGGAGAGTAGAAAGGTACTGAATATCTTCGGGCCGCGGTCTGTGGTACTCCACAGTGCACCTGTTACTGCTAAGTCTAGGTAGATGGCGGGTTTTTTCTTGAGCCATGAGTTGTTGCGTTTTCCCAGGGCGTAGCTGTCCTTTATGATCTTTGCCATTGCCCCTTCGTAACCGCGATTTTCAAAATTCTTGAACCATTTCTTGAATTCGCTGTAGTTCTTCGCTTCCCAACCTTCGGCAACGATAATCGGAACGTTGACTTGGTAACCGGAAGAGGGCATGATGAGCTTCTCTAATAACTGACGACGTTTGTACCACGGTTCTTTTGTGAGATCTTTGCCATTTAGGTATAGAATATCAAAAACAACGTATTGCAATTTAATGGGAAGACTATAGTTTCCTTGGAGTTGACGGTAAACATCGTATACGTTTGCTGGACGCAATCCACCTTTTTCTAAGTCGACATAAGTACCGTGCAACTCCCCGTCTAGGATATACGAGTACGCTTGTAACCATTTCGCCGAGTTTTCTAATTCTGGTACTAGGTTGATCCAGTCGTTTTTGCGTCGGGTGAAGGCGGCGTATTTTACGCGACTGTTGATACTAGTGTCTTTATGTAGCATCAGACGTATACCGTCGTATTTACACTCTACCCACATGGGAAATTTGGAGTTTTTAGTGACTTCCACGGTTCCTGCGAGCGCCGGGCTTACAGGGTTTAGTGGTTTTAGAACGAGTTTCTCTAGTCCTTTGGCTCCTTTGTTTTCCAATATTTCGCAGACATTGAATATGTCACTAAGGGCAATACTATTGCCAATGATTTCTTCGCTGATGTTGTATTTTTTTGCCAGCTCAGTGTGAATGAGTGAGCTGCGATATTCGTAACCGAAGTATAAGCGTCTGAGTATCAAACGCGCTAGAAAGTAACGCTCTAGCCTTCCACATCTTTCGAATAGATCGCGCAAGATTTGTTTTTTGCGATTGGTTTTTTGACGTGGTAGGTTACGAAGAATCACGATCACTTCTTTTGCCGTCACAGGAGGGTCAGACTTTATCTTACTGACTTCTTCGGTGAATAATAAACCAAAATCAGCGATTTTGGTCAAATGTGCTCGCAGGAATTGATGTGAAACCAAGCGAATGGAGGCCAGTATGTTAATGAGAGTGTCTTGCCCCATGCGTGCTGCTTTTCCGGAGAAAGGGTCACCCATCAAAAAGTTGATTTTTTCCTCTAGAGACAATCCTAAGTCTTTGTGAAGAAATTCGCTAATGAGACCTTGGTGATTTCCGACACGGCTTTTCCAATATATTCCAAAAGTTTGTAAGGTTTTTTGTTCGTTCATCCCACAAAGAGGAAGATATAAACCATACAAAAGACTAAAAAACGATATGGAGTCGAGACTTTGATCTTTTTGCAGTCTTACGACATTTTCGAGTGCGAAGGTCAAGCTAACTGGAAGGCCAAGAAGTTCCGCTGCATAATTTTTATTTTTTTTCTTTCGCCCCAGACCTTTTTGAACTTCGATATAAGACTCTACTAAACCGCGTTTAAGACTATATTCTCGGATAAATTTATCATCAATAATCGTGATTTCTTCTGGCTTCATGATGGCCTCACTTTTGAGAAATGTAATCGATAATAAGTGGGTATAGTTCCTGCTTGTGTAGTAAATCGCACATGATTTTGATCACGTGTTTGTTGGGTTGCGCACAGGGGCGAAGTTCAAATAGGCGGTCAACGGCGCGATGGTGGTCGAAGAGTGTCAATAAGTAGCCTAGTGCGAGACCTGTGGACCTACTAACTCCTGCATGACAGTGTATAATACAATCCCCCCCTTTGCTCAGAAAATCCAGAGCTTGTTTACATTGTTGGGGAGAAGCTACGTCATATTCAGAGGATTCATTCGCACTGGCATCGTCAAATTCTAGTATAAGAAGATCTTTGGCGTGCTTCATGTCTTCGATCATGAGACGCGTCACACTTTTTTTACTGGCAATGGAGATGACACGGTAGTGATTTGGTTTTTGTGTGACAAGGTTGAGAGCTTCAAAAACGCCTGTTATTGTAATATTCATTTCATTTTACTTATCGCGGAAGCTGCGAGTTTAACATTGTCCGTTGCTAGGACGTCTGCACCATTTTCGATGAGCTTTTGATAAACTTTTTCACCTTTTTTTAATGCGGAGTTATCTAAGTTGTGCATTGTACCAAGTATGGCTTTTATGCCGTTTTGATGAAGAAGCTTGTAAACCTCTGGTTGTGGCTCACTTATACCAACAAACATGATGAGGTTTTTGCTGGGGACACCTAAGGCCAAAGTTTCTTTTACGGACTCTACCGTACTGGCGGAAGCGGATATACACAGAGAGGAATCTAGTTTGTGGTATTTGACCAACATCGGTCGATTGTACACGATGATGATGCTGTGCTTTTGTGCCTTTGTTTTGTGAATCATATCGACAATCTCTTGTGGATCAATACCTCTTTTTATATCGATGCACATAACGGCACGGGTTTTTCCCCAGTTGAGTACGTCTTCAAATGTGGGAATTTTAAATGAGGTGACTTTGCCTTCGGAATCTTTCAGGTGGAGTTTTTGTAGTTGTTCCCACGTTGCTTCATTCACCTTGCCTGTTCCTGTCGTTGTACGATCTAATGTATCATCGTGCATGAGAA
Source organism: Candidatus Uabimicrobium amorphum (assembly GCF_009002475.1). Taxonomy (GTDB): domain Bacteria; phylum Planctomycetota; class Uabimicrobiia; order Uabimicrobiales; family Uabimicrobiaceae; genus Uabimicrobium; species Uabimicrobium amorphum. The sequence goes on along the minus strand of NZ_AP019860.1, from coordinate 2,786,179 downwards.
CTAATTTACCATCGGCAGTTTTGTTAACGTCTAGTTCCAGAATGCACGGGGCATATGTCAACGCGTTTTCAAATGTTTCTATCGCATTTTCTGGATAACCAGGCATTGGGCCACCACGGTGCGCACTGACGATTGCGGTTTGCCCTTCTTTGTAGGAGAGGTATTCCTGAAGTTCAGCAACTGTTTTTAGATTCACATAGTTTTTGTTGTTTTGGCTTTGGCTTTGGGTATTTTGCTGACAACCCAAAATAAAAACGATTAACAGTACCCATGTATATCTTTTCATAATTTTTCCCTGAATCTAGATTTGTCTTTACAAACGAAAAAAATTGCGTGCTTGTGGGGAATCTTTTACCACCCATACGTGACCAAAACCATTTTTAATCCATACAATACATAGGCAATTTCCCTCCGCTAAAAATTTTCCGTGTAACGGATGATCCGCTGCCCACACTTCTTTTTTTAACTGGTCGGGAAGATCGAAATCTTCGGCTTTGAATTGTACAAGAATACAACTTCCTATGCTTGTACGCCACGAAGAACAAAGAACAGACTTTTGCGAGAGTGTATGAACTTTTCCTCCTTGTAGGGAAAAACGGTCATCAACTTTTTTCCAAACAGGTTCAAAACCCGATTTGTTTACAAAGTATTCGCGTAGTTCATCGCGACTTTGCGTTTCTATATCGAGCATGTTTGGTTGCATATGCCATTTCGCTGAGGCATACACTAAGTCCTTTGTCGTTATATTTCTTTGAGGCAATAGTAAGAATGTTAAAACAACAAGAATAGCAGCCGCCGCCGCAGTTAGTTTTACGTATACATAACGACGTTTTGTAGGTACTTGTTGAGGGATTTGCATGAGCTTTTGTTGTAGATTTACAGGTATCTGAACATCTCCCACGGTTTTTTGTAGCACGTGCTTTTCTTTTTGTAGGAGTTTCCACTCTTTTTGTGCCCAATCAACATCTGTGATGGCTGACTCAATTTTTGAGCGTTGACGATTTTTCGGTGGAAGAACATTCGCCTCCCCCATTAAACGCCGTAGTTCTTGTTTTTTTGAATTCTGCCTCATATTTTTAACATCCGACATTCATAAACTTTCGTTTTGTTCTAGATCCATAAGTTTAGTGACAGATTTACGTAAAAATACTCGCGCACGATGGATACGCGATAATACAGTTCCCAGAGGAACGCCTAAATGCTCGGCTGCCTCCTTACAACTAAAATTTTGTAAGAAAACAAGCAAAAATGGCTCTTTGTAACGATTGTCAAGTCCATTGAGAGCTTTTTGTAAGATTTCTTTATTCGATAGCGATTTCAATATATCGGGGTCAGGCAATGACAATGAATTCTCTATCTGGTCTAAAGAGAGGTTTACTTTTGAGTGTCGAACTTTATCTCTTACCCAGTGAGCATATCGATATCGTAGAATTTGAAATAGCCATGCCTTTACTTTGTTTTTGTCCTTTAACGATTCTAACGATCGCCAGGCCTCATAGAATGTCTCTTGTAATATATCTTCCGCTGCTTCGGGATCACCACACATCCTGTAAGAAAACTTGTAAAGATCATTGGCGTATTTTTCTACCAATCTATGATATTCTGCTTTTTTTTTATTATTTAAGCTCATTTATTATCTGTCAAATTTTAAGTGGCTACAATGAGTGTTTTTATTCCATAATAAATTTTATTTTCAATAATTTAATTGTCCTACAAAAACATAAGTGCTTTTGTTGAATAAATTTGAAAATAATTACTGATTTTTTTTACGGTCTTCTTCAGCTTTTTTTTGTAGATTTTTCAAGAAATATGGTTTTAACTTATTTGGTTTTTGTAGTAAAGAACCTTTTTCATTTTCTTGTGAATTTTCTTCCTGCTCTTCCGGTTGTGGCGTTTCTTTTGGTGGTTCTTGTTCCTGCTCTTCTTCCTGTTCTTTGTCTTCTAAGTCGAACCTTTTTACTTCCGGACTATTTTTGATTTCTTGTACATTGAATTTAGGGAGCGGCCGTTGCGAGATTTTTATTTCTTCCTTGTGGTCTTCTTCTGCTACAGCTACTGCGGTAAGTGAATCTTCCTTGTCGTCGTGATGTGAATCAAAATCGTCGACTTCTTCGGCTTCCAGTGTCATTTGATCTTCATATGGTTCTGGAATATCATCTACTGTGTCGCTGAGAAATAACTCTTGTTTATCGTCAACGCTAAGAGCAATTTCTGCGGTATGCATCAAACTATCTATGTCTGCCGGTTGAATTCTTTGTCGCGGAGCATTATTTTCTAAATCAGCAATTAGATCATTGTAGCTCGCATATCTTTCTTGTGGCAATTTCGCGGTCATTTTACGCAGTATGTCGAGAACATTCGTCGGGAGATTTTCCGTATCTTTTTCTACAAAACTACAAGAAATGATCGACTCCATAATTTCTTTGCTCGTGTTTGCCTCGATCGCTGGGTGGTCGGTTAGAAGATAGTAAAACAACAGTCCTAGAGTATAAATGTCGGAGCGTACATCGGATTTTTGTTTTTGGCATTGCTCCGGAGAAAGATGAGCAGGGCTTGTCGGCGGTAGGCAAAAATCGACGACCTTGACATCATCATCAGGAGTAATAATAATGTTGGTTGGTTTTAGGTTTTTGTGCAAAATTCCATGTTGGTAGGCAAAGTTTAAACCCTTTGCCGCTTGCATAATAATATCACACGCTCTGCTCAAAGAGGCCCCTGATTCTTCTATGTAATCTTGTAAATTATTTCCAGGAACATGTTCGCGGATAATTTCGAGTTTCTCATAGGATGAGTAATATGTTACAGCTAAATTTTCGTGTGACAAACCCACAAGTTTTTCAATCTGTAAAAAGAATCTTTTGAGAAACTTTCGATTTGTTGCTAATATACCTTCAATGTATTTTATGGTACATTGGTTCGGTAAATCCTCATGAGACCCTTGGTAGGTGTTTCCTAAAGCACTACTGCCAAGTTTTTGTAAATTGGTGCACTGACTGGCATTTATGTTAAGAGATGTGGAAGCAAATTGTTGTGGAGCTATTTCTCTAAGTAATTGTTGGCCTTCTTGTTCTAATGTTTGAAGTTGTTTTGCTGAAATAACTCCTAAACGAACAAGAACCTCCCCGAGAGAAACTTGTTTTCCTTCAATAATTTCTTTACAAAATGTTTTAAGTGGAGCATCCAATAAATTATGGCTAACAAGACTCTGCTCCCATAACTTTTTCAATAATAAAATATCTTTTGGCGTAGTCATACTGCACCTTTATGAATTGAGTCTGTAAAAATGTAAATATTATGTTCACCGTGAATTATATCAGTAACTTTGCTCGTTGTAAACAACTTAACACCTATCGCGAAAAGTATTTGAATGCATGAGTGCATTTGCGTAATATCGTTTTTACAACATTTGTCCAAGACAACAACTGTCTTCTATCAAAAGAATAAATATTATGAGTGATGATAAAATTTTTGAAAAAACCGTCTCTATTACCTCCATTTGTCTTGTGGTGTATCCGTTGATGGCATTTTTGGGCATAGGGCTATGTTTTTATTATAACTACGAACTCTTTGCGGCACAGGGCTTTGCGAAATTTTATATTTTCGGAACGATTCCTGTCTTATCGCAAATTATCATGGGGCTTGTTGTGACGTTTGTCACAATTGTTTTGTGTATTTGGGGAAGTTCTTCTCTAGCGTGGTTGAAAAATACAGAAGTCGAACTGAAAAAGGTTATTGGAGATCTTACTCTACGAGAGATGGTCATCATCGGCGTTTGTTCTGGGATTGGTGAAGAAGTATTGTTCCGCGGAGCCTTGCAGCCCATGTTTGGGTTGGTGTGGACAAGTTTATTTTTCGGAATGTTACACTTTCCCGTAAATAAACAGTTTTTGTTTTATCCAATTTTTGCTACCATTATGGGGTTTATACTTGGATACCTCACAATAATAAATCATGGATGTATAACAAGTGCTATTGTTGCACATGCTTTTGTGAACATGGTCAATCTTTATCGAATCAATAAAGTTGTCGTGGAAGACACTCCGGTGGGCGATTGAGGTTTTTTGCATTTAATTTGCAAATACATGCTAGTTTTGCTAAAAATTATCAGAGAGAAGAGTATTTACTCCTGCTCTAGTCCGCTTCTGAGCAGTTTTTTTGACTTTGAATGGCGATTTGAATGTGGGTACTAAAACATGTTGGTAAAAACGTATCCAAACGAGCAGATTCGGATGGCTACTGCCGCATTAAACAATCCTGGAAAACTACCTAGGAACTACATATGTACATAGATATTATATTATCGTATAAACCCTTGTATCTTTTGGTGATGATTACTTGTGGTATTTTTGGCGCAATGGTGGGAAGTTTTCTCAACGTTTGTATATATAGACTTCCAAAAGAACACATATCTATAGTCACTCCTCGTTCGCGATGCCCTCATTGTGGAAAAGGAATATCTTGGTATAGCAATATTCCTATTGTTTCTTGGGTATGTCTAGGCGGAGCATGTGAATATTGTCGTTATCCCATCAGCTTTCGCTACACATTTGTCGAAATGTTATGCTCAACACTATTCTTATTTTTTATGCAGTATTTATTTTTGACTCCTTTGGGGAATTCACCCTTTTACGATTTGTCATTCCATCATAGAATATTCGCTCTGGTAATCGCGTATTATTTTATTGGGACGATGATTGCCGTTACATTTATCGATATCGATTATCGAATTATCCCTCAGGTATTGACTCATCCAGGGATTGTATTAGCCCCCATTGTTTCCTTCTTTTTCCCGTACTTGCATCCGCAGATTGTTGTTGTGGACAATATACATGTCGGGGGATTGCTTTCGTCTATTTTGGGAATATTGGTGGGAGGCGGGAGCCTGTATGTGACAGGTGTTTTTGGTAAGATTATTTTCGGTAAAGAAGCCATGGGATTTGGGGATGTTATGCTGATGGCTTTTGTCGGGGGATTTTTAGGATGGGATAGCGCCCTCTTAATATTCTTTTCTGCATGTTTTATCGGCACTTTTTTTGGTATTATAAATATTATGGTCACTAAAGATCACTATTTACCTTTTGGACCTTATTTGGCCTCGGCAACTTTGATTGTATTTTTATTCAAAAACAATTTAATTGAGTTTGCGTTGTACGAATGGCCACAACTATTGCGTAGTTGGTTGATGTAAATTGAGAAAAAACTGGGGGAAATATGAAGTTTTTTAAGAAAATTTTTGGTAAAAAATCCAAAGAGGATGGCGTATTAGATTTTGCTCCACTACCAATCCCCAAAGTGAGAAGTAAATCAATGAATATGGGCGTGGGGAAGCTAAAAATTGTTGAGCAAATTGGCGAACTGTATCAAGCGATGCCCAATCGTCGTGCCCAGGTGTGGCAAACTTTAAACGAAGATGGCGAAGAAGAATTTATCGCAACTGTTGCCCCAGGACAAGAAAATCAACGTTGGGTTGAATCGCGTTTAGGCGAAGAGAGCGTACGCGTAAAGTCATGGAAAGCGTCGAAAACAGAGGGGGCTCTTCGCAAATACGGATCTAAAGTAAGTGTATTGCGTTTCGATACGGTGATTAATAATCGCTATACAATACGCAAGCGTCTTGTTGACGATTCTTTTGTTGAAGTTTACAAGGCTTGGGACGAACAAAACAGTTCCTTTGTGTATTGCACAATCTTTCTACCCCAAAAAAATGTAAAATTGCCAGAAGAATTTGTTCAAAGAACATTTAGTGTTGACAAGAAAAACAAAAAATATTTAGTGAATTCGCCTGATGATAGTATTTTGAATGTTCTCGATGAAGGTATGTGTAAACCCACAGGCGTATTTTTCCCCTATCGTTTTAAAATACCACAAATATACTACGTAATTACCGAATACTGCTCCGATGTCAACTTTGTACATTTTATGAATACTTGGCGTCGTCATTTACCACTCGAAAATCTACTATCGATACTTGCACAACTTACGCACACTCTCTCGTGGATGAAAAAATATGGTTGGGTGCATGGCAATATTCGTCCTGAGCAATTATGGATGGGGGTAGAGGGCGAAAACGAAGGTAAACTTTTTCTCAATGGCTTTAGTCTAATAAAAGAGCAGAGTGATCAAGAAAGTACGGCGTTTGCGCTCATCAAAAATACTGCTGGTTGCGGTGTCAACACTTACATGTCTCCCGAGCAAGTCGATTATGAGGATGTCAGCAGCAATTGCGACCAATTCACTATGGGAATTCTACTCTCGGAGTTTGCTTTGGGTAAACATCTTTTTAAGGGTATGTCCGAGCGTAAAATTTTTACCCATCTCAAAAAAGGTGTCGAAATTAGCGAAGACGCTGATGTTCCGCAATGGGTGTCGCGTATTATCGAGCGCTGTTTGTCTATTGACCCTGAGTATCGCTACCAAGATTTAAGCGAAATTCTTTCTGAAGCGGCGGTGAAATGGAAAGAAATGGAACTCGGTGCTACGGGAGACACTTCTGTTTTATTCGATGACGAAGAAAACGTTGCACGTCTAGCGAAGTCTAGCGTACCACTCTCCATCGTCGATGAGGAAGAAGATCCTCTGGAAGATAAAAAACCGGCGAAGCCGAAAAAATCCAAAGACAAAAAGAAAGCAGTGAAAAAAGAAGTAAAGCGCCCTGTGAAGGAAGCGAGACAGCCAGTTGCCGAAGAAGAACGCGAAGTCGTACAGAAATTGCAAGCCAAAGAAGAGGACTTTGAAGACTTTGAAGAGTTTGACGAAGATGAGTTCGAAGAACTGGAAATAGAAGAGACAAAACAAGAAAAGCCTAGGTCAAAACCTCAAAGTATGGCCTTCCCACGTCCTAAACCTAAAATGAAAAAACCAAAGACCGGGACGGATAGAAAACGCAGAACAAAGGTAGATTCGACAAAGCCAAAGACAGGAATAGATACAAGGGCTAAAACAAAAGTAGATTCTGCAAAACCGAAAACGGGAACGGATACAAAGGCTAAGACGAAAGTAGATTCTGCCAAACCAAAGACTGGTACAGATACAAGGCTTAAGACAAAAATAGATGCTGCCAAACCAAAGACTGCGACAGATACAAGACGTAGGACGGGAGCGGATGCATCAAGAACAAAATCACTTTCTGCAAAGTCGCGGAGCAAAGCGGATGCTGTAAGAGCAAAAGTAAAAACCAAAGCGGATATACCGCAAAGTAAAAAGCCAAAAACAAAAGCAGACTCTGAGATAAATGCTTCTTCGCAAACCGAAATTTTAGAACGCGTGAAGAATGCAGATGCAGACCAGTTTGTCAACGAAGAGACTGCGATGATGGAGATACTAGAGAAAACTTCGTCTTTTGGCAATAACAGCATAAGTATTAAGGCGCCAGAACAAGATGTTATGCGCATGACCGCTACCGACGAATTTGTCGATTCCACCACCGGGGAAGACGACGAAGACCTATTCGATGACCTAGAAGACGAAAACTTTGACGACTGGGTTTTTGAAGAAGATGAAAATTTTGATGACGACGACGATGAAGATTGGGATGTGATGGAAGCGACGGGAAAAGATCAAGATGATAAGAAAAAACTCAACTAGTATTTTATTTATTTTTGTCATTTCCTCGACCTACTTGAGTTTTAATTCTTCTTTTCACTTGCCCAACGTCACCAACTATTTCTGGTTGGTTTCATGGGCTATTGCCGTAAACTTGGCATCTACGATTTATCACAAGGAAGTTACCTATGGTAGTTTCCTTGTGGTATTTTTTTTGGGGTGGAGTATTCTCTCCGGTTTGTGGGCAAGCGATGCCAATGTCTATTTGAGTGGCGTTATGCGCGTAATGGCGTTTTTTTTGGGTATAAGTGCCTGTAATATCGTATTTTCCCACAACAAGAAATTATCTGACTCTGTTCTCGAAAATTTACTAGGCGCTTTCCTAATTATTTCGATCATCTATTACATTTCTTTTTACTGCCAAGAAATCAGCAATGGCTTTTGCTATCCTTTTGGCAACCCTAATATGGGATCTTCGGTACTATCGTTTGCTTTGCTCGTCAACGGTGGATTCCTAATCAAACACTACGGTAGAAAGACATTTTTCTTTGGGATTGCAACGTTTTTGTGGTTTAGCTATTTTTTGATCACTCTGAGTTCCGAAGCAACGATGTTGATGCTACTGGGTTCTGTGGCTCTTACCGTTTTTTTTCTCCTTAAAATAAAAAAATACTTATTTATTGTCGGTATTTTGCTACTACTCGCGGCCCTACCTTTTTATTCCACAGTAATCAATGAGCTGTGGCCTTCTATTGAAATTCGCAAATTTATGTGGCAAGACACTCTTAATATGGTGTTATTTTCGCCAACGTCCGTTCTGTTAGGTTGGGGGGCAGGACATTTCTGTTTCGTGTTTCCTCAATTTCGGTCTGTAGAAAGTTTTTCTGCGATTTACAGCACGAAGTTTAACGATTTTCCACATTGTTTTTCACTGGAATTGTGTAGCGAACTTGGGTTGATTGGCTGTGCCATTTTTATCGTGATAGTTGCCGTTGTCTATATTGGTTTTTGGCGAAAAAAGGAGAAAAGTGCCACTGACTACACCCTTGTCACAGCAACGTTATTTTTGTTTCTTCACGCCCAAGTTTCCGTCGTGTTTTCCTATGTACAGATACAATTTTTATTGGCGATGATTATCGGGTGGTATTTGTCTTCGGTAAAACACAAAACAACATTGCGTGTGCCATGGCTAGGACAACTAGTTTACACTGCTGTGCTGATAGGTTTTTGGAAATTATGTATGTGGAGTATGGTTACCTTTCACTACAACTATAAAGCGGCGATGATACAAAAAGACCCCTACACAGCGATGGAAAAAATGCTGGAAGTGGATCCGCCCATGTATGAAGATTTCCACACCTTACAATTTCGCCACCAACTGGGGATTTTGTTGGTAGGAAATTATGAAAAATCTCCGGTTTTTATTAAAGAAAACATGGATATTTTTGAGGAATTACACGAGCGTATACCTGGCTACGGCTATTATTGGTTATACAAAGCCATTTTTTACGCCAAACAACTGAAGATTGCTTCAGCAGACGAAAAATTTATCCAGTACAGCAAAAAAAATCCCTTTGACAACGCACTGTGGTTTTATTGGGGAATAGCGGTAATTAACAAGGGCGCATCGCAGAAAACATTTATGGAATACGTGGATAAAATACATCGTCAATATCCCCATGACGGTACTTTACTTATGGCAAAAGGAATCAGTTACCATTTGCAAAGAAATAAAAAGTTGGCCAAGGAGTATTTACAAAAAGCGCAAAAGTGGGCCAGCCGTATGGGACAGCGCCACAATGAAGTAAGAGAGTGGTCGAGAGAAATAGAAAAATTGCTGCATAAGTAATGTCACTAGTGTACGAGACATCAAGACCGCAAACCAGTGACTTCCTTTCCTACACATCTAACGCGTACAGAAAAAGACGTCATTGGTGTGCGGTCTTGGTGATATGTTGGTACCACTATCCATTTTTTTTCGGCAATTGAAAAGATATGGTGTATTCCCACAGGTCATTATCCACCTTCGTATACACCTCGCTTACAACAGAATATTCGCTTTCAAAAATCTCACTTTTAATTACCTGCATTACATTTTGCTTCGCTATTTTCTTACTCTTTCCCCAAAACGTAAACGACAATAGCAATGGCTTTTTTTCGATTGTGTCCGTAAAAGAAACCTTTATCTTGCATTGCCACTTATCATCTCGTTTCAAGTAGCTTTCACAAAGGATGTTGTATTTTTTGTCTAAGTCTTTTTGATACATTTGCAATTGGCTTACTGCCTCTTTGTACGCTGTGTGTTGTTCTTTTGCCATGGTGGTCACTTCTAACTCTGAGTCTTCTACCATCAAACTAGCTAAATTGTGGAAGGAAACATCCAGGCGGCAAATCCAAATGCGCCCGCCACTCAGCTTGGTGTATTTTTCTCCGTAAATAGAGTATTTTTTTCCGGTTTGCTTGGCAATTTTTTGCGCGCGTGCTTCGGCGTTACTTCTGGCTAATGTTTGCGAGTAACCACGTCCCATGACGGGATAACGATCTTGTTTTTTTTGTGGTTGTATTTTATGAAAGGAAACATCCAGGCGGCACTTCCAAAAAGTACCTCCGGTAAATTTACTATAATTTTCGTTATAAACAGAATATTGTTTTCCCGCTTGCTTGGCCAGTTTTTCGGCGCGCGCTATTGCCCTATTACGTGCTATTTCTTTGGATTCTCCCATCGCAAAAATAGGATAGCGCTCTTGTTCTATATCGGCAAAAACAAATAAACTTAACATACATATCAGTAAGCTAAAACGCAATTTCATATGACCCCCCTATCGTTTGAGTTTGTTTAAAAGTTTTCCTAATCATCTACGAAATCAATGAATAGCCTTTTACCATTATCGTCTTGCCATTGGTAATGCTGTTTTTCAGAAATCGCAACAATCATTTCTGCATAAGTATCAGGACGAACGAATACCGTAAATCCATCTTCATAGAGTCCGATCGTTTGTTTTTCCTCTGCATGAGGAAGAAACATCACGAAGCAACCCGTCATATTTTTTTTCTGTGAATTGTGACGATCTATTGCGAACAATCCTTCTTGCCCTGGGTACCACATCAAAGCACAATCTGCCTCTTCTGTCGTATGGGTATTGAAAGAAAGCGCTTTGGGTTGATCGCTTTTCACTTCCAGAAGTTCATCTAATCCGCCAGGTGTGGATTTGCTTAACTTAATGTGCAATTCACAATCGTTTTTGTAAAGAGCTGTTGTCACACCATCTAAAAACCTGACCGTTGGTTTCGCGACAGGCTCCTCATTTTCATAAGCTACTTCTGTACGAAACCGATCATTCCAATGAGGATTGGGGAAATACCGATATAGCTCTCCGAGGCGGTTTAGTATACGTTGTGAACCATATAGCATGGCATTGGTATATTCATGTTTTGTCACTAATAACGCACATAAAATGTCTTTCTGGTTTGAGTATATGAGCCCTGCCCAATCCTCTCTTGCAAGAAGACCAGGCTCAGGGAAAGAAGACATATTGCGCGCTGTCATTTGCTCTTCATTGGCAAGCCCTTTATACAGCCACTTAAGCATATCGAGAACTTGCGACGGCAACTGATCACATGTCTCGCTGGTTTCCATGCGCAAGGTAAAGCAAATTTCGCGATGATTGTATTCTTTTAATCCGTTCGTAGTAAACTTCCACGACCAACGATTTAAAATTCGTACCAGGTCGACATCAATGCGAAAGTCACTGTCGTCTATCCTAATTGCCAAGGGAAATGCCATATCTTTATCAAAGCACTTTGTCGAGATAAACCCTTGTATGAAATGTAAGAACAAAAAGAAATTTTCTGCGCGCTCAGAAATGGTGAGTTTGGTATTATTTTGGGTATGTAGCACAACACCCATGTCGTTTTTTTCTACAGATTTGATTTGCTCCCAAGGAAAAGTAATGTTCTTTTTTCTTGCCCCAGCGACACCGTCTTGGCTGACTATGATTCCACTATTGCGCATGAAAATAAATTCGGAAGTTGTACCAATGGCGGCAAAGACCAAAAAGACAGTTTTTGCTATCATTTTCCACTCTTTCGTGGCAATTGCTTTTGGCAACTCAACAATTCCTACGATGGCCAATATGGAAAAACACACCGCCAATATTCCCATAATAACACGCCGTTGATTATCATCGTGAAAAACAACATGATTACCATTGTCGACTTCGATGGTGCAGCGATCTAATATAGTTCTGTCTACTCGGGAAATGATGTTATGCCATAGATTGTTTACATTTGAGATGGGAGGTACTTTGTGAGTTACTCCGTTGCTTAGTTTAATAACCATCTGGCTGAGTTTTTCTTGTTTTTTGTTGCGTAGAAATTGCAATGACTTGATGTCTTCATATTTGACTTGTTGGCTTTGTTTGTTGTTGCCAATCACAATATGATCCGACTCTAAAGTGATAAAAAAACTCGCGCGTTTTCGATAGTGGGCAAAACAAAAATATAAAATGGCGAGAAACATAATACCGCTGACGACAAGTAATACGTTTGACATGGTATCAGAAACTTTACCAAATTGTTTTTCCAATCCCATGAGTGTCAACCCTATCGCCACAAGCAACAGAAAGACAAATAGACCTGCATAAACAATATAAACAAAACACCCTGCACCTTTATTGGCCTTGTATATTTTATTAGGTTCTTGAGAGGACATTTATTCACCCTTTGCTGTTTTTAGTTGATCTGTTTGTGTTAACTTTATCGTTGCAAAACACAATAGAACTTGCGCGGCTATATAGGTACTCATAATCACTATTCGGTGATACGGAATAGGATGGATAAATTTATCGATGGCAATGCACGAGTCTGACACCACAAAAAGTATACTTCCACATGCCAGCAGGTAGGCCAGCATATTTTTGAGTGCGGTTATGCAGAGTGCACGCCATAACATCATGGAAATGACGAAAGCATAAATGGTAATGGGAATGAGTAAATTACCTACTTTAGGTAATAATACCCACAATAAAAATGCCATATACGTGGCTGCGGGAATTGCAGGGATGATATCTTTGGTTCGCCACGGATATAGTTTTGTGAACGTAACCGTGTAACAGCACTGTGCGCCCAAAAAGAACAGAATGCCATACACAAATTGCTTGTTCATTAGGACAACATCTCCCACTAGGGAAAACATCAATCCCATCATAAACCATTGTTTTATATGTTGGTTGCTACTACTGTCAGCTTGGTAGTTCCAGACTTGAAGTAGAAATACGACGATAAGTGGTTTGGATATATATATTACACTAGCCCATTTACAGGCAATGGCGATGAGGTGCAGTGCGCTTACGATGATCGCCATAGAAAAAAAAGTTTTTTGAGTTTTGGTATCCATGTTTGTTTTACAAATCTGTTACAAAAGAAAAGAGGAAGTTATGTTATATTGTGTATTAAGAATGTTAAGCATTGGTATTTAAAAAAACGCAACCTTGATTCGAGTCTTAAAAACTTGTGGAAATTGTATCGTGACCGTAGCCGTAACCGTACGGCTACGGACGGTCACGGTCACGAAATACCAATACTTAAAATTCATGTTCAAAAGTACTTTGTGTTCATAACATTGTACACAATTACCATTCCTGTACAAAAGTATTAAATTTTGGAGAGTGAGAATGCACAAATACATACTACTCAGTATCATGTTGTTGCCGATTCTTTTGGCAAATTCTACGAACAATATTGAATTTACCACGCAAAAAGTGATTGTATTTAAAGATGGGTATTGCCTAGTGATCAAGGAAGGTAGTGCTACCACAAACGATCAAGGTGAAATTATTAGTTACTCCGTTCCCGAATCGGCGGTTCTAGGATCGTTGTGGGCTACGGCGAAAGAAGCGAATATTACTAGTTTAAACGCCGAGTGGCGTGAAGTGGTCACCACAAAAAACAAAGAATTTACTTGTACGCAGCACATTGAAATTTTGCAAGTGAATAAAGGTAAAAAATGTAAAGTTGTCACACATGACAAGGTCTCGTATGAGGGCACAATTCACGAAGTTCTTAGTAACAAAACACGTGAAAATTTGCCACGTAATATGTGGGAAGTGCGCGATGAAATTGCCGAGGGAGCTACATCGACGATTTCCGGTATTTCGGGAGCATATTTTGTTTTGCGTACCGCGGAGCAGGACGTACTACTTGGTACTTCGCAAATTCGCAGTTTGTTTATTCCCAATATGAACGTTACGATGAAGCGACAAATTGAGATCAAAGAACGTCGTAAACAGCTGACGTTTCACTTTCCTGAGGCAAACAAAAAACATCGTATCACACTGATGTATTTTACTCCAGGAATGCGCTGGGTTCCGTCATATCGTATTTCACTACAAAACGACAACCTTGCCTCTGTCTCATTACAAGCGGAAATTATCAATGAAAACGAAGATCTCGTTGATGTTCCGATGGATATCGTGGTGGGGGTTCCTAATTTTCGTTTTCGCGATATGGTGAGCCCTTTGAGTCTAGAGAATACTTTGCGCAATGTTTTGCGCCACTCTAACCGCAGACGCAGCGATTCGCTTTCCAATGCGATTATGTCGCAACAACGATTCAATGCCTATGCTCCGCCACAACGCGCCGAAAACAATGGCAATGTCAATTTGCCTTCGGAACTTACAACCAAGGGGTCTCAAGATTTGTTTGTGTATAAACTACCTAAGCTATCGATCCGTAAAGGTGGACGTGCCGCAGTGCACATTTTTTCTGCTAAGGTGAAATACCGCGATATCTATACATGGAAGGCCGCAATTAAGCACAATTTACATCACGCACACTTTTCGAAAAGCAGCACCCAGCTAGAGTTTTCCGAAAATAAAATTTGGCATGAAATAGAACTTGTAAATAATACGCAGTTACCGTGGACCACTGGAGCAGCTATGATCATGCAGGGGGAGCAGCCTCTAGCTCAGGAGTTACTTACCTACACTTCTTCCGGAGGCAAGGTGCGTGTACGTGTGACCGTGGCCATTGATGTTCAGGGAACCATCGAAGAAAAAGAGACGAAACGCCAATTGCGAGAAATGAAGTGGGACGGATATTACTATGCGAAGATTGCCAACCAAGCGCTTCTCGATGTCTGTAATAATAAGCGCAAGGAAATAAATGTGGAGATTATTTTTAACTTTGGTGGAAAGACCACAAAGGTTTCCGACGATGGTAAGGTGACTTTGCGTGGTTATGATAGTCGCGATTGGGATAACTACCGCGGTAGTTATGCGGTGAACAACAGTTCTACAGTAAAATGGACACAAACGATTCAACCTGGAAAGAATTTTAAGCCTACGGTCGACTATTTTTACTATGCACGACACTAAAGGGTAGAGTGTCGAAATAAGGCGGTATTCACCGCCTTACATCATCTCCCCTCGTTGTTGCTCATCTTCGCGATGCGCGACTTCCATAAGTAGATATTGTACTTCGTCGTTCATTGTACGTTCGGTTGGCTTGACATCTTTTACGAAATTGAAATTTCCCGACTTCCACTCCATTATGGCGAAAAAAGCCTCTTCCCCTTTTTCTTCTCCTACTTCGCAGTGTACCACATAACCATTTTCGAATTGTATATAGCCTCTGGACTCGCTATCTATTTTGATGTAGCCGGTTTTTTTTTCGCTAGCAATCATCTGTAAGACAGTCCCTAAGTCAAGAACTTCAAGATTCCCTTTTAGAGAGGCATATAACTTTTCGACGATTTTGTTGCGTTGTTTCATTATGGTGGTTTCTGCACCTTCCATTTCTTTTGGTTCTTGTAGTTCCTTGATGGTAAAGTAGGATATATGATGTTCGCCAATCAAAATAATATCTTTGTCTTCCAAAACCCGCCGTTGACATTGTTGTGCGTTCACGTAAATGCCGTTTGCGCTTTCTAAATCGTAAATTATATAAGCTCTTTCTTCTGAATTCCATTTGACAAGAGCATGTTTTCGCGAAACATCGGTAGAGGCCAAAACTAAGTCGTTTTCTTTACTCCTTCCAATGTAAAACGGTTTTTTCTTGTTTAAGCGAAACTTGGGAAAAGGAAAACATTCTAAATAGTTTCCGGGCAATACTCTTTTATTGATTTTGTCTTCGTTTTGTAATGAAACAATTTGGTCAATTAAACTGCTCTGTTTCATTTTTTTTATGCGTTTGGTTTTTTTTAAGTCGTATGGGGTTTTTTCATGGTTGTCAGAGGCAGACATATCTTTTCTTTCTTAAGGAGAATACATAGTAATTGCACCTATATATTAGCAAAAATATTGCCATGTTACAAATGTCCATTTTCTCAAAAATATTAAAATTAACGAATAATTTTGCGGCTAAAAGAGACAACAAAAAGTCCCATGAAAACGACACCGATCAGGTATTCGATCATTGCAAGTAAACGCGCAACACCTGTTACCTGCAAATCTCCATAACCACCGCTGAAAACAACTAGGCTGGTGTTAATGGCGTTTAAAAAGTTGTTCAATTTGGCATGTTCTATGCCGAAACTAATATTTCCCGCAGCCCCTAACATGGAGTAACATGCGCCAAATAGGAAAATCAATATACCCACCACCCCTAAGGTACGAAACGGCATGGTTCCATAGCCGCAGCCTAGGTCTAAAAACAAGTATTCTCCCAAACGTTTCATTGCACTGATGGGATTTAGGGTAAATGGACGGCTTTTGCGCTGCATGCGTTTAAATTGATAGTAAGCCCAGTCTTCGTCGTCAAAACGGTTCATTGTTTGGAACGCTGTACGTAAAAAAGCATATTCTTTTGCTGCCATCTGGTAGTTCCCCGTATTTTCGGGAAAAACATGCCCTTCAATCACATTGCGTTCAATGTTAAGTCCAGGAGTAGTCGTGTTTACGAAACGGAAACTTTGGTTTTCTCCCAAAGTTACGTTAATAATCGAGATATTACGACCACTCATTACATTACTAATGTCTGTTTTGGCATGAAGAGTACAATTGTCTAAACTAACGTTTAAACCAATTACCGCACCTATGAGGAGCAGTTCGTCTTCTATACGACTTCCCGAAAAATTCATATCGTTTTCAATATTGACTTGGCGAAAGTCGGCTTTTCCTCCCCAAAAGGTACCGACGAAAGTACCACCACCAGTGACAATGCGCATACTGTTGAAGCGTCCGCCTTTACGGAACTCGGCACCTTGGAATGTCGCATCACCAAAAAAAGATGCGTATCCAAAGTTGACATTTTTTTCAAATATACATTCATAAAAAGATGTATAACTAAAACGCGCCGACTCGGCATTTAAGTTGCCTTTAAAATTGGCTCTTTGGATCTTTGCACGACCTAGTTTGGTTTTTTTGAATGTACACTTTTGGTGAAAGGTTGCCTCCGCTAAAACTAAGGTTTCTACATCACATTGACGTAGAATAAACTCTTGTTTAAACTGGGTTTTGTTAAAGTCCAATACCCCAATCTTGCACTCGGTAATTTCAACTTTCTCTTCTAGCTCAAATTTAGACAAAGAAAGACGTTCTATGTATACTTGGTGAAGCCTTTCACCTTTTTTTAATTTCTCTTTGGCTTCGTCTTGCGATAAAGTTGGTAGATTACTCATTGTTTTCCTCTGTTATCAAGTCAAAAAATTCTTGTATTAAATTACAAGCAACTTGGATACGATATTCTTTTGTGGATCGAAGATCATCAATGGCAGCTATTTCTGTTTGCAAAATACGCTTTGCTTCACAAATATCGATCTGTGCATATTGCTTTTCGCAAAAATACGCTTCTGTTTTTTTGCAGCGTATTACAGTGGGTGCCACGCTAGCTAAGGCAATTTTTATTTGTACAATCTTCTCTGGAGTAAAATTGGCAACTCCTGCCATACATAATTTGGAAATGGCTTGGGCTTTGCGTGTACCAACTTTACGATAGTAATGCAAGTTGTGTTTGTTTTTTCGCGGTAAACGAATGCGTTGAATGAGTTCGTTTTTCGCTAATTGCATTTGTTTGTAACCAGTATGGAAGTTTTCATAAGCAACTATTTTTTCCCCAGTGGCGGATACGATTTTAAGATCGGCATCGTATACCAAAAGAGCAGGAGGAGTATCTGCCGCTGGTGAGGCATTGGCAATATTGCCGCCAATGGTACCTCGGTTCTGAATGGCAACACCACCTGTGACTTTCGCCGCTTCGCATATACAAGGAAACTCTTGTTGAATGATTTCGTGTTGGCGCAGTTGGCTATAGGTGGTTAGAGCACCAATTTCTACGTAATCATCGTTTACCTCGATACCTTGTAAATCGGGAATACGGTGGATATTTACGTAGTCTCCGGGAGGAAGGTTTCCCATATCAAAAAGGACCATCAAGTCCGTTCCTCCGGCAATTGGACGCTTGCTGTCGTTCATCATTTGCAATGCGTGCTCTAAACTTTTTGCCGTTGTCAAATTGTATTTAGGAAGATACGCTCTCATCTTTTTTCTCCTCTATACTTTTTTTTACCGCATCAATTATTTTTGTGTATCCCGTGCAACGGCAGAAATTGCCAGCCAATCCTTCGCGAATTTCATTGTCACTCGCTTGAGGATGAGAACGCAAGATATTTATGGTGGCCATGATCATTCCTGGCGTGCAAATACCACATTGAGCCCCACCGGTTTCGATAAAAGCTTGTTGTACTGTATGGAGCTCGTTGTCTTGCGCAATGTTTTCGATAGTTTCGACTTTGCAATCTTGCACCTGGGAAGTGGGGACCAGGCAACTGTTTACCAAAATACCGTCTATAAAAACACTACAAGCACCGCATTCACCTTCTCCGCAACCCTCTTTTGTACCTGTTAACTCCAATTCGTTACGTAAAACATCGAGCAAACGTGAAAAAGGATGAACCTCGACATTAACAGATTTACCGTTTACTTCAAATGAGATTTTCTGCATTTTAGGTCTCTTTTCTATACAGCATCATCAGATCTTCAGGACGTAGTGGAACATGACAAACATGTTTCCCTGTTGCATTTTCTACAGCGGAAATCACTGCAGGGGCTGTACCATCCATTGGTAGTTCTCCTATACCTTTGCGCACCCCTCCCGGTTGAAAAGGTTCCGAAAAGAACACTCGTATGTCGGGGGCATCGAGAGATGTGGGAATAATGTAGTTGGTCATTTGATTGTTTGCCATCTGTCCGTTGCGCCAAACAACATCTTCATATAGGGCATACCCTATACCTTGGGCAACGCCACCTTCTATCTGTCCTTGTGCTAGAATAGGATGTACAACCTCACCGACTTCTTGCACTGCAACAAAGTCATCGACCTGCATTTCATATGTGTATTTGTCTACACTTACTTCGGCAACATACACAGCCCAAGCATAAGCGCTGTATGCAGAACCGCGATAGTTTTTTTCATCCCAATGTATTCCCGCAGGAGGTTTGTATTTCACGAAAATTTTGAGCTCGCCGAAGTCTTCTAGGTATTTTTTACTTGCGGTGATAAATTGTTGCGAGGTGTATTCGGAGGTAAGTAAATTACTTTTCAATAGTGTGTCGCGGATTCCACAAACAGCAGATTCTACGAGTTTACCTACGATCATACAGGTTCGCGACGCGACTGTAGGGCCACTGTTGGGAACCTTGGATGTGTCTGGGGTTTCAATTTCTACCATGTCATAGTCAATTCCCAGTGCATCGGCGGCTATTTGTGAGAAGATGGTATTTGTTCCTTGACCAATTTCCGTACTGGCGGCAAGAACCTTCACTTTACCGTCCGCAGTTAGACGTGCTCCGACGATAGAGGCAAGATATACTTCTCCTGAACCGGTAAATCCTGCTCCATGATAAAAACTAGCTAGGCCAACGCCTTTGTATGTTTTGACGTTTTTTTGCGAATTGTGAACAGCGAATTGCTTTTTCTTCGCAAAGTATTGCGACTTTTCAAGCGCCAAATCTAGGACTTTATCGAGGCGAACCTCTTCTTCGATTTTTTGCCCTGTGGCGTTGAGAGAACCTTGTTGTAAAAAGTTTTGTTTACGGAACTCTACTGGGCACATGTTGAGCTGTTTGGCGACTAAATCAAGGTGTCTTTCGAAAGCAAAAATGCTTTGTGGGGCACCAAAACCACGAAAGGCGCCTTGTGGAGGGGTGTTGGTTGCTACAGCCCGTGCGCGTATGCGTATGTTCTCGCAAGCATACGGACCTGCGGCATGAATGGCGCCGCGTGAGAGTACAACCGCAGAGAGAGTTGTGTATGCGCCTCCATCTAGAACAAAATCAATGTCGATGGCCAAAAGTTTTCCGTTTTCATCTACCGCAATTTTTTGTCGCGTGTGCGATGGGTGGCGTTTTGTCGTGGCGACCATGTCTTCGGCGCGGTCGTACATTAGCTTTACGGGTTTTTGCGCTTTGCGTGCTAGAAGTGCGGCATGACCGGCTATTATAGACGGATATTCTTCTTTGCCACCAAAGCCTCCACCTGTTGCGGTTTGGATAATGCGAATTTTTTCTGCTGGTAGATCGAAAAGAGGCATAAGAGCTTTATGAATGTAGTAAGGGCACTGCATGGAGCCCCATACCGTTACTTCTTCGTCATTGGCAATGGCGATCATGCCATTATTTTCTATATATAGTTGTTCTTGGGCACCTGTATGGTATTCTTCACTAACAATTTTGTAAGCGCTGTCCCAAACATCATCGGTGTTTCCTTTGGTAATAAGATACTCTTTGATGATATTATCGTCGCTGTAAATAATTTGCTTTTTGTTTAAAGACTCTTCAATATTGAATATCGCAGGCAACTCGTCAACTTCTATGCGAATGCTACGCCGTGCTTCTTCTAGCAAACTTTTATCTGGATGAGCGAGTAAAAGAATTGGCTCTTGTTGGTGACGAATTTCTTTGTCGGCCAAAAAAGGTTGGTCGCTCTCTATCAAAGTAACCACATTTTCGCCGGGGATATCTTCTATGGTAACGATGGTGAACTCATCCCAGTTAATGTTGTCCGCAAAATGAATTTTACGTATTGTACCACGGGGAACGTCACTACGTACTGTTATACCATATATCATATCCGGGAAAGTGAGGTCGTCAATGTATTTGCTTTTTCCAGTTACTTTTTCTATACCCTCTTTTCGCGGTACGTTTGTCCCCACCCATTTTTTGTTCATGTTTTTTCCTGTCTTACTAGTAAGATTCATCTATTATTCTCTGAGTATTGGATCTCACGAGACTATCTATTAAAACGCTTTTTTGTTCAGCGGTCATATTACGTGATATACTAGTTAGTAGTTGCTTCGCTGTGCGCAACGCCTCATCGTTTCCCAAAGATATTTCTATAATTTCTCCCTCGTTACGAAACTTAAGTAACACTTCGGCTTTGGTCTCTTCTATTGACATCAAATCCATTGTTTATTCCTTGTCTAAAATGAAAACCACATGCTTGTGAATAAAACGATTTGCCCAAAATACCTTATGTATATTTAGTTGGTAACTTTTGAACAGTACCTCCCACTCAGCTACCGTTTTAAAATGTAGTTGTTCTTTTCCCATTTTACCATAGCTACGTACAAAATTTGCTGAACGGTCAAAAAACTGCAATAATTTCAAATCAAACGTGTTTTCAAATGTCGATTCCAAAATAATAATGCGTTTTCTTGTTACACGGACTACTTCACTCAATACTTGTTGTGGGTCTTCACAATGGTGTAGCATAAGAGCACAAATGGTTGTATCGATCGAACTATCCGCGAGTGGTATTTTTTTCCCGTCGTATATTGTATAAGGTAAATAGCTTTTATTCAACGGTAACACATCTAAATTGTGAACTTTTATGTGAAGTTTTTCGTGTATGTACTCTCCTAAATAACCTTCGGCGCTGCCATTATCTAGAACTTTATTTCCTACAATAAATTCTTTACAAATATTATATTTACGGTGTGCTAAAGCACGCATTGTATTTTCTAACATCCAAAATACGACGCTGAATACCACAAGTGGATATTCAAAAAATACATAGATATTACGCCACAAAAGATTTTCAGAAAGATAAAATAAGTAGGTGGGGATAATGAGAATGGACCATGTCATAAGAACACGTGGGGTTTTTTCGCATAGAATGGCCATGACGAGTAAAGGTGTGATGTACCATGGATGTACAATGGGACTACACAATGAGTACAACAATAAGATAAGGAAAACAATGTTCGCGAATGTCCTTTGATGAAAATGAACATTTTTCCAGCGAACATATATCACAAAAATACATGCATACAACGCGAGGAAAGTGCCCCAGCATGCCTTTAGCGCCCATGTGTAGTTGTCATCTACACCTAAAAAGTAAAAGCTCTTCTCCCAGAAAACTAAGGATAAAGAATTAAAAGAAAATTTTTGCGTGTAAAGTTGTAGAGATTCTCTGATATTCAGGAACATCCCCTCGCTGTAAAACCACAAACACAATAATACACATGTTAAAGGTGGAATCCATAGATATTTGAGGTATTTTTTACGCAGAATAACAAAAGGAAATAATAGAACGGGATACAGTTTGGTTAGGGCGGCAAATGATAAGCACAACATTGACAAACCACGGTGCGATTCTAAAAAGTATAGGCAAGCAATTAATGCGGTTACCATAAATATTTCGGTGTGTCCTTGCCCAACAAGTTCTACGAGTAAAGCAGGGTTGCAGCCTATAAACAACAAGTTACAGAGATGTTTATCCGGTGGTAGCATTTGTTTAAGTAAAAAAATTGTTGTCGCAAAACAAATAAAGCACAGTATTTTGTAAAGATAAAAGCGCAGATGTACAGTGGGCATTGTCGCAGAAATTTGAAACAATAATTGCGAAAATGGTGGGTACACAGAATAGTATTGTTGTGAATTTAGATGTGGATAAATTTGTGGGTTTATAACATGGTCTTGCGGTTTTTGCTGGTAAGGAGATGCACCACTCATGGAAACTTCGCCATCCCACATGTAACGGTAAATGTCGTCTGATAAGGTAGGCGGCATGAAAATATACAAGAAACAACATATGCCACACAATAGTCGCGCTTGGTATATTGTTATTCCACGAGCGTAACATTTATACAGTCCGAAAAAGACAATAGTGCTACTAGCCACATGCCACCATAAGTTGGATGCATGTGTTTGTGTGACAAATAAACCATCTGTAGTACATAACAATGCGTTGAGCACAATGGCAATATGCCCAAAAACGATAATCGTAATAAATGGCAAAGTAAAGTACCTATCTTAAGGACTGGAGATATTCATAGCAAGTTTTGGGAAGAAAGAAAGTGGCATAGTAGTAAGCACCAATAACAATTGATGCGCCATCATCAACTGTTTGTGACTCATTTTCTTCCAAAAAATCTCCGTTGATGAAGGTTCCATTTTCTGAACCCATGTCAACGAGATTCCATAATTCTTTGTTGCGTTGCAAAAAGAAACCGGTAAAGGTACTTTTATTTTTGAAGTAAGCATGCGCTTTGGACACGGAATCGTCGCGTAGTGTAATGTCATTGTTGTTCGTACGTCCAATGGTTATGGTCTTCTTGTTGTCAAAACAATACACAAGTGCTTTGTATTGCGGAGGTGATCCTAAACGAAAACCTTGAAAACGCAAGAGCGAACCTGCCGTAGAAATAGTTTGGGTACGCATTAAATTTACATTTTTTTCATGTTGTATTTTTGGTCGTTTTTCAATAATCAAAATGGGTTTGGGAAATTTTTTGACAAACTGACTCAGAGATAAAGAACGAACATGTTGACGAAAATTTTCAAAATCATACATGACTATTTTTAACCTTTAAACAGAATCTTTGGAGAAGATGCAGGAGAAGGAATTCTCCCACATCTCGTATTTACTATTTATATTTTTGTTGGTATTTGCGCCACAAACGCTTGTGACGATCATCTAGGTCTACTTTGCGCCCTTGAATAAAGGCGTGTTCAATGTGACTGTTGCGTATATCTAGAACATCGCCACGAGAAATAATAATGGTCGCGTCTTTGCCAATTTCAATCGAGCCTACGCGCTCATCAATACCGAGAATTTCCGCTGCTGAGAGTGTAATGGCTCGCAAAGCAGTATTTTTATTTAGTCCGTAGCCGATTGCGGTACCTGCCTGAAAAGGCAAGTTACGTATATTCCAATAATTGTCACCGTCGGTACCTCCTGAGAGACAGAATTTTACATTGGCTTTTTCGAGTATTTGCGGTAGACGAAACGCTAAATCATAGTCTTCCTCGCCGCGGCGCGGTAACGAATTTATGGCTTGTAGTATAACCGGAATGTCATTTTCACTTAACAAGTGCGTTAATTTCCACGAATCAGCACCACCAACGATGACGATACGCACATCGTGTGATTTCGCAAAGGCCACTGCCGCTTCTATTTGCTTGTACTCCGAAGCATTGATAAACAATGGAACTTTTTTTTGCAACATGGGTAACAGAGCTTCCCACCTAATGTCTCTTTTTATATGAGGATTTGCTTCTAAGGCTTTTTGATATTTCCGCGCATCTTGCATAATATCGTTTATTTTTTGAATATTCTTTTGGATATTCTTACGTTGTTCGCTTGCCGAAGTTTTGATCCACCAATTTTCATAGACCGTCATGGATGGCCACGATAAATAAATCCCTGCACTTCTTTTTAGTGAAGCATCTTCGACGGTCCAACCATCTAGCATCATAATCGATGATGTTCCGCAAAATAGTCTTCCTTGGGGTAGAATGTGAGCAATCAGGATACCGTTCGAACGTACGGTGGGAATAATCTCGGAATCCATATTATAAGCAGTGTACGCGTGGGCGTTGGGGTTTATAGGCCCTACTTCTCTTGTATCTTTTGAAGCGCGAACAGCGCCAATTTCAACAAGTCCAAGTGTCGAGTAGGGAACAATAAGACCAGGATAAACATGTTTGCCTTTGGCATCAATGACTTCACTGGTTTTGGGAATTTGAATTTGTTCGCCAATAGCGGTAATGACACCTTTATCAAAAAGAACAGTTCCATTGGTGATGACGTCACCACTCACTGTGTGTATTGTTGCGTTGGTGATGGCGATTGGTTTTTCTTGCGGAGCACCAGGTACTATGTCTGAAGCGTACAACAAACCCAAAGTTAGCATAAATAAAATGAATTTCACTTTAGTCTCTCCCTCTAACAGCATCTTCGATATCGTCACAGTGGTAATGTCTTTTCTTTTTGACCGCAGAGGTTTCCTCTACTTTTTCGCCTTTGGCTTTTTTATTTAGTGCCAATTGTATAAGGGCGGCTTTTTGGCGGCGAATTTCACTACGCATTTTACGATCTTCTTCTACATCAAAATATTTGCGGCCGTCAATCCACGTTTGTAGAACGCGCGAATAACAGGACAGTGGATGATGATTCCATACGACAAAATCGGCATCTTTACCCGTCTCAAGGCTACCCACTTTTTTATCTATGTATAGCTGCTTGGCAGCATTTATGGTGACCAGCTTGAGCGCATCTTCTTCGCTAAGACCACCGTATTTGATTGCTTTCGCGGCTTCTTGATTTAAGCGGCGCGCCATTTCGGCATCATCGGAGTTGATGGAGACGACAACGCCCTGGCGATGCATAACCGCAGCATTGTAGGGGATGGCATCGTAAACTTCAAATTTATATGCCCACCAATCGGAAAAGCACGAGGCCATGGCCCCAGTTTCTTTTAGTTCGCGCGCTACTTTATAGCCTTCTAATACGTGAGTGAATGTCCCTACGGAAAAGCCAAATTTATTGGCGAGACGTGCTAGTGATAGTATTTCGCTTTGTACATACGAGTGGCAGTGAATGAACATTTTTTTGTGCAGAATATCGTTGATCGCTTCTAGTTCTAAATCTCTGCGCGGAGGAATTACTTTGCGTTTTTCTGTCTCGCTAAGTTGTCGATAGTTTTGCCACTCTTTTTCATATTCTCGTGCTGTTTGGAATACATCGTAAAAAATTTCGCGGACACCCATTCTTGTCTGTGGGTAGCGTGTTGTGTAGTTGTCTCCCCAGTTACTTTGTTTGACATTTTCCCCAAGGGCGAATTTGATGCCTTTGTGGATGTCTTGGTACTTCATTTCCTCCGGTAGGTTTCCCCAGCGTAATTTGATTACCTGTGCTTGACCACCAATCGGATTTGCCGAACCAT
The DNA here is from genome assembly GCF_009002475.1 of Candidatus Uabimicrobium amorphum. Classification (GTDB taxonomy): domain Bacteria; phylum Planctomycetota; class Uabimicrobiia; order Uabimicrobiales; family Uabimicrobiaceae; genus Uabimicrobium; species Uabimicrobium amorphum. Next base: position 2,760,474 of record NZ_AP019860.1, on the reverse strand, counting down.
GCAACAATTGAGAGCTGGTAACTCCTCCGGCCAATTGACGATAGATATTTATGTCGTCGCTGTTCACAACGTCACCTATGCGCACTTCGGCCGTGACTGCCTGGGTTGCTTCATTAACTCCACGAGTTATGGCAATGTGAGAATGCTCATCGATGAGGCCTGGAGTGATATGTATGCCTTCTCCTTCAATGACAATTGCCTCAGGAGGAGGTGATAAATCTTTTCCTATTTGGATGATTTTTCCTTCGCGAACAATCATATCTGCTATTTCGATCTTACCTTGTTGTGCGCAAGTCCAAATCGTGGCATTGCTGACAAACACCGTGTAGGCTTGCTGAGGAATCGTTTTTCGGCCAAAGGCTTTGTTGGGATATACGATTTCAAATAGCATTTTATCCGCTTGTTGTTGTGTGTTCTCTTGTTCGTCTTGTTTTTGTTGTTTGGTTTCGTCGTTCAATTTGCGCTGTGCTTGCCAAGTACTGCGTTCATTTTGCGGTGAAAGAACAATACCCGAAAGTTTTTCTTGCCACATACGACCTGAAAAACGTGAGACTCCTTGTGTGGCTACGACTTGGAAGTGAAGTTGGTTATTGTTCGTAGCGAAGTCCTCGATGTGTGCACCTTCTAGATTGTGGATGGTCGCTTTACTGTTGTTTTCGATGTGAATTTCAAATGTATGTTTGTTGTCGGATACTTGCCATTTTCCATTAAAATTGAATTTTTGACGTTCCTTCAACACAAACTTTTCTCCACGAACCCAAACGGAATATATTTGAGATTTCTTGGCAAAAATATCGTCATCGCTTATGACAAAGTTTGCTTGCTTACCTCTCTCGATTGTTCCGGCGATTTGCGAAATGCCACAAATTCTTGCAGGTACAGTTGTTAAAGCCTCTAATGCTTTTTGTGTGGATAGTCCTCTGGCAACGGCTTCGCGTACATTTGTCAAAAATTGTGTACTGTTCTTTAGACCGTTTGTGGTAAACGCAAAAGCGATTTCTGCTCTTTCGAGTAGGGCCGGATTTTCCTTTGCGGCATTCCAGTGTTTTAGCTTGCCTAAAGAAACATCAAATTGACGCTCAGGGGTTGTGATGTCGGGGACATGAGGGAAATTGACCGGGACGATGAGGATAGACTGTAGTTTGGCAATCGCTTCTAAGCGGCGGTATTCGTAACCACTACCTTTATAAATAAACGTAAGACCAAATTCTTGAGCAATTTTTGCGGCACGTAACAACGATAGTTCATTGCTTGTACTAAATACAATGGATTGTTGACCAGATAAAACGTTTTGTAGGGCTTCTAAACTGTAATTTAGCTCTGGCTTTTTTTGACTTGTATCGCGTGCGTATGCTGTATAAGCTTTTTGATACCAACTACTATCCATAAGAACTTGACGGATGAGAGCAATACTTCCCATTAAGGAACCTGGGTAACTGCTTTTCGAACTTCCTTTGCGGAAGGAAGCAAATTGTGCGTGATTATGCTTTAGTACAGCGTTATTTGTCGGGTCACTACCTAGAGAAACAACTGCACTTTGTCCACGGAAAATACCGTCGAGTGACGAGGTTTGCGCAATGGTAAACCCTTGTGAACGAAGTTCTTTTGCTTTATTGTTGTTGGCCGAAAATGCTTTGGCTGCTCTTTTTTCTGCATGAACGGCATCGTTCCAGTGCCTACCACCTGCCGGAGTTCCTTTTTTGTTTGTAGAAGGAAGCCAACTGTTGTTTGCATTGTTGCCTGAATTTTGAGGTAAACCATAGTCGCTAAACGTTTCGATAAAACCTGGGTAAACGGTGGACGAATGTACATCCCAGATTTGCGCTTCTGGAGGAATGGTAATGTTTTGCCCAACGCTTTCGATGAAACCGTTACGTATAACAATGGTTGCATTTTCTATTTTTTGTGATGGATTAATAAAAACATTGGCGTTGGTAATGGCAATGATTTGCGGTGTTTTATTGCGAAGACCTTGTGTGGGTTCTGTTTGTGACCAACACAGGGTAATTGTGGCAATGAACACACACAATAAACGTATCTTAAACATATCTGACCTTCTATAAAGAACTTTGTTGCAAGTGAGGCATTTACCCTCACAAGTTAATTTGCTTTTCCCGTGTCCTATGTGGTTATTTTTTACGAGATAGTAGTTAAGGTATATATCATGCATCTTGGTGTTTGTAACAGCATACCAAAAAAAATACAAAAACCGAACATTTTTATCGCGAATTTAGCTCAGGGACTTGTTTATAACAAACCGTGTCCTTGCCGGAGTTTTTCTTTGACATTATTCGTAAATAAACTTACAATAAAACACATGCACTTCGCTCCAAAGTATTTGTAAAATTTGCGTAGGAGTGCATTCTCAACCTACCACGTTATATATCTAAATTTAATTTCCCTATCCTACCAAACAATTATGTCCGAAAAATTATTGAAAAATTTCTATAAAAAAGTCCTGCAAGTACTAAGAGAAGATAATCAGGATAAAGAAGCTGCGTATCGGCTAAGACAATTACTATCATCGCAAACCCCCAACAAGGACTTTGCCAAAGTTTTAGCGAAGCTAGGATTGCGTGATGTGAAATTGCTTGTTGACATTTTGCGCAAAGACCGCTCTTACGAGAGTCCGTCTATCGATTGTTCGCAGGTTTTATCAAGCTATATGGAAGAATGCTTGCCCGTTTTCCAAAATTATGTCGCTCATGTGAAGAACTCCGGAAATGCGTCGCAAAACAATCTAGAGACCATACACAATCAATTGGAAATCATGCAGATTATTCACTCAGGAGTCGCTAATGATGATATTTTACGCATCATTTACGGTTTAGTAAAGAGTTACCAAATACAACCACAAGCATTTAAAAATGTGACGATTGCCATGTTAAATGAAATTGGGAATCCGGTAATTTTAGCTCTGGTTTTTTTGTTGGAGAACGATGAAGATTTACCCGATTTGTTTGCGCATCTGGGAAGCATTGCTATGCCAGCACTCTTTATCGCGTTGTACTATCCCGATGCGGAAGTGCGCTATAATGCTGTTGAAGTGATAAAAAAAATAAACTCTTCCGAAGGTTTACGCGCTCTTGCCGGGGCGAGAAACGATCCGTGCTCGCGCGTGCGACAAAAGGTAATCGAGGCTTTAGGAGACATGCAGGATCATCGAAGTACTCAGATTTTAATCGAAGCACTTCGTGATGAAGATGCCGGGGTACGCTTGACAAGCGTGAAGGCCTTGGGAAAAATACGTAGTCTCAAAGCTTTGAATGCACTACTTAGCATGTTAGAAGATAAGGATTGGGAAGTTCGCCGTGAAGCTGTAGAGTCTATGGCCTTGTATGGTGAAAAAGCATCTGGATATCTTGCCAAAGCTTTAGAGAACGATAGTTTGGTGGTCAAAAAAATAGCATCGCGCATTCTCTCCCATGTAGGTAACCAGGAGGCAGTGCCGGCTTTGATGAAGGCGATATACGATACGGATATTAGCGTTCGCGAAAGAGCGGTGATTGCTCTCGGACGTATACAGGGAGAAAATTCTATTGTTACTTTGATGTTTGCTTTTGAAGATGAAGCACCATTGGTACGTTTTGCGGCCATTCAGGTTTTGATTGAAATCGGATCACGTTCAACAAACCATTTACTCAATAAAGCACTAAAAGATCCTGAACCTTTGATTCGCGAGAGAGCGAATATCGCTATCCAAGAGATATTAAGTCGCGAGGAAGTCTAGGGAAGTAGAATCATATTTTAAAAGATAACTCCTAATAGTGAAAGTTTGATAGATAGGATAATTGTCTATGCTTTCGTGAGTTACAACACAAGACAGGCAGTTTGTGAATTAGACTGTAAAAAAAGTTTCTATAGGAATCAGCATGGGTACAGATAAAAATAAGCAAAAAAAGTACGTTTCCGTGCGCAAAGCACTACGAGAATTGCGAGTGGACGAAGGTGAATTGAAAAAAATTATCGAAAAAGGCGCTATCAAAGCCTATCCCGATAAGGACAATGTGAAATTTGATGCCGATGAAATTGAAAAGTATCGTACTTCTCGCATACAAAACAACGAAGAAAACCCTAAAATAGCGGACGAGAGTTTGTATGAGTCTGCCGATGTTTCTTTTGATAGTCTTTTTGTGAGCCAGGCTCAGGGACGTTCTGCAGCATCATTGACCGAAGAAATTCCACAAGAACCAGATATATTGTTTGGGCCATCAACTCCCAAACAAAACATCAAAGATTTTTTAAATAAGAAAAAACCTGACCCTGTTTCTCCTGTAAAAGCTATTCAAAGTGTACGCAGTCGAGATAAAGGCACAACTGGTATTGTTTCTTTTAGTTTATTCATTGTCATCATCATGCTTATCTCGATAAACAGCTTTTTGTTATTGCAAATAGGTGGTGCGCCTACACTACCCAAAATTAACGAGTCAAAAGCAATTAACGATGAGTTAGTGCCGCAGATTTCGATTGTAGGGAAAGTTGTGCCTGCACAAACGCATGTCATTGTAGCTCCTGCTTCTGGTAAGATAAAACAACTGGTTACTACAAAACTTAACAAAGATAAAGTGATTGCTGTTATTGACAATGCGAACAGCTTGCAGCGCGAACAGCTACGAATGGAGTTGCAACAAGCACTTCTCACCTGGGAATTACAAAAGAATAAAGTGAGTGGACTTTCGGCAAAAGCGCAAAAAGAAATTGCGCAAATTTCGGAAATGTACCGTAAGAAAGGTACCGTCAATAGTTCTAACCTTTCCTCCTGGAAAAAAGGTGTACAGAGCTTTGCGAAAAGTATTAAACCAAGTGCTCTCGATGTATGGCTACAATTGCAAAAGGCACGACAGAATTATGAACTTGCCGAGAAAAAATGGCTACAAAACGCACAGAACAACACAATTAAAGCGTCATTTGCTGGTCAATTACTCAGTTCGTATTCTAAAGTAGGCAATAACGTACAAGCGGGGGATATTCTTGGAGAGTATCATTCTTCTACCCATCAACTACAAGTTGTTATGAGCAAAAGTGAGTTTCGTTTGCTGGAAATGCAAAACCAAGTGACGGTGACCTTACCGAACGATGAACAACAAAAAGGTAAAATACACAGTGCTGTGGCTGAAGACCATTTGGTAAAGGTGAATATTAGTATTAAGATGCCTGTTAACTTGGGAATGCAACTCAAAGTGACATTTTCGCTTAAAAAAATACCTGAGTGTGTTTTAGTTGATCGCCGTGCAGTATTTTTCCAGAAAGATATACGTGGAGAGAGTCAGGCCATGGTATGTAAAGTATTGCGCAAGAAAGGAAAGCGTTATGCTTACCCTGTTTCCGTTGTTGTCGGTCTCTACGATGAAGATTATATTCAAATACTTTCGGGGGTTGACCCAGGAGATGTGATTGCAATGGCGACTTCAACACCACTTGCAAATTTTACATCAGGACAACAATTACAAGACTAACAACCTAGGAATTTACACTTATGAGTAAAAAAATTCATGATATGTTTGCACAAATTGCGGGGACATACGACAGAACAAACAGCGTTTTGTCTTTAGGGATTCACCATCTATGGCGCAATAGACTCATCAAAATGAGTGAAACAAAGCCTGGTGATGCCATTTTAGATTGTGCAACGGGTACCGGTGATGTTGCGATTACGTTTTACAAAAAAAATAAAGGCCAAGGGCGTATTGTCGGAACCGATTTTTGCGCGCCGATGTTGGAATTGGCAGAAAAAAAGTCTAAGTCGAATTATCCGGAAATCGAATGGAAAATAGAAGATGCACAAGATCTTTCTTTCCCCGACAATACTTTTGATATTGCCACAATTTCTTTTGGAATACGCAATGTAGATAATACCGAAGACTGCTTAAAAAGTATGGCGCGTGTGGTGAAACCCGGAGGGAAAGTTTTAATCTTAGAATTTGGTCAGCCACATTGGCCAATAAAACCGTTCTTCAATTTATACAGCGGTTATATACTTCCGTTTGTTGGCGGAATTATAAGCGGAGATCGAAAAGCGTACAAGTATTTAAATACATCGTCAGCGCAATTTCCTACGGGAAAAAAATTTATTGAGCTTATGGAAAAAACGCAAGCGTTTTCCGAGGTTTATTTTAAATCGCTGACCTCAGGCGTTTGCTATATCTATGTAGGAAAAGTTGCCGGATAATTTTTTTGGGATCGAAGCACATGGACGATTTAGTAAAAAAATTTGCAGAAATGCCGCACGACACACAGATGTTTGAAAAGCTTGTGCACAAGTACACAAGAGAAGAAGACTGGAATGCACTCATTCATTTGCACATAGATCATGCTCAGGCAATTAAAGACGAGACTAAGGGAGAAGCGTATCGTTATTTTTTACAAGCGGCGCGTTTGCAAAAAATACATCGTGCGTTTTCTTCCGAAACGATCGATTTGCTACAAACATGTATGAATTTGCTTCCTGAGCGCGATGATGCATTTCTCGAAATGGAAATACACTATCAAAATGAAAAAAAATGGGAAGAACTCATTGGCATTTACAAGCAGAAAATCGAACATTCGTCCGTTGTGGCCCAAGAAGAATTAGCGACAAACATTGCAAATATTTATTTTTTTGAGTTGAAAGATTTGACCAATGCCGCTTGTTTTTACGAAAAAGCGGCAACCGTAAATCCGCAAAGTAAGACCATTCAATTTCACCTGCTAGACATATACGAAAAACAACAGCAATATGAAAAATATTACCATGTTTTAGAGATACTTATCAATCTCAGTGACACAGTCGAAGAAAAAGAACGCTATTACTTCCAATTGGCAGAGTTACAGTTTGAGCAAAATAAATGGGAAAAAGCCGCACAAAGTTATCAAAAAATCACTGGGACACCTTATCGTGAAAGAATCATATCGCGTTTAGAGGAAATATACAAAGACGATCCCGATCATCTGATTACTGTACTCAATCAAAAGTTAGATTTTTTAAAAGCGAAAGAAGAAAAAGCCAAGACTTATTTGCAGCTTGCCCGTTTAAAAGATGAGCATTTTTCCGAGTTGGATAACGCAATTGTTTTTTACGAAAAAGCTTTACTATTAAAGTCAGACATCAACATTATTGAAAGTATTTGCGATGTTTTGTGGCGCAAAGAAAATATCCACGAATGGTATTTGTACAAAAAACAAAAGGTGGCGATGCTGGCGAGCAAACAAGAAAAGGCATATACGCTTCATAGTTGTGCGGTAGATTTAAAGGCCAGTAAACAAAATGAAGAGAATATTGATCGCCTTGTGGAAATATACGAAAACATCTTGCAATTATCTCCGGGAGATGAGATTGCAATAGAGTATTTAACTCAAACATACCAAGCATTGCACCGCTATGAGCAACTTGTTAAAGTTTTGGTACACAAATCGAAATATAGTTCTTTAGCCGAGAGAGTTTCTATTTATTACAATATCGCAAAATTACTACCGGAGTCTTTAAGCCAACAGCAAGGTAGTTATTACCAGAAAGTTATTGCGATCCAAGGTGACCATAACGAAGCATTGTTGCAGTTACGCAATAAGTACACCGAAAGTAAAAACTATCGCGAACTTATCAAAGTAATTGAAGACGAAATTCGTTTAACAGCGATAGATCCTGAGATTCGTTACCACGAGATCGGGACAATATATGATGAACATCTTGAAGATGAAGATAATGCCATTGCGTATTTCGAAAAAGCGTTGGCGTCTAACTCTCTATTTCTCCCGTCTTATGTCTCCTTGCGAAGGCTACATAAAAAACGTGGAGAGATTGAGAAGTATATTGAGGTTGGTGAAAAAGAACTCACCGTAAACGAAAACAAGCAAGAAAGTATAGACCTACATTTTTCTTTGGCCGAAATGTATGTCGATCGTGATCGGGAAAAGCAAGAGAGGCATCTACGTAAAATCTTGCACTATGAACCGGATGAAACCAAAGCAAATGACATTTTGCTGAGAAACTATGAAGAGAAAGGCGATTGGCAAAAATATGTGGGCATATTATTGAATAAGGCCGCTTTTCAACCGTATTCAGAAGATGTTGCCGCATTGTATCAACAAATCGCGACGGTGTATGAGGAACAATTGAAAGATATTCCCACCGCCAAACTATACTACGTTAAAGCGCACTATTTGCAGCCTACACAACTTGATATCATGTGTAAGTTAAGTAAAATTTGTGCCGATTTGCAACAAGTAACGGAACAAATTGTCTACTTGAAAAAAGAGATGGCTTTGACCAAAGATTGCAAAGAAGTCGCGGCGATACAACGAAAAATAGCCGATATTTACGTGCAAGAAAATGACATAGACGCGGCGCTTACATACTACAAGAAAGCCACTGCAAATGTTCCTGATGATTTAGAGATTCTCAAAACTTTGGAAAAGCTTTACAGCGACCACAATCGTACATCACTGCTTATTGCGAATTTAAATGAACAGACTTTTCTGGTTGATGATGCCTCTAAAATAGACCTATACAAACGACTGGCCGATTTAAGCGACAACACAGATGACAAAATTTTGTATTTGCAAAAATTGCAACAACTAGATTTCTCAAGTGCATACGTATCTTTGGAAGAGTGCTATCGCATTAAAGAAATGTGGACAGAATTGAGTGCGTTGTATGCTAAAAAGTTAGAAGAAAAAGAGCAATTAGAAATTTTGCAAAAGGCGGCAAATGTTTACGAAGAACATATTGAGGATAACTACAAACTTCAACGTCTTTATATAAAAATACTCGCCAAGACCTCTGACGATACTATTTTCGAAAAACTTGAGAGAATAAGTTACAAAATAGAAGATTGGGAAAAAGTAGTGGAAATTTGCCAGGCCAAATTGAAGAAAACGAACGATTCAGAGCAAATTTTCCTACAAATGGGAGAAATATACACCAAGCATATTCCCGATGTAGACGCTGCTATTAGCCATTACTACAAAGCTTTAGACCTGAATTTACAAACCACGACACTACAAAAATTAAAATCACTACACTTGGTAAAATTAGAGTACCACAAAGCAATTGAAATTATAGATAAATTGATCGATGTCACCGGAGGAGAACACGATCTATATATCGAACTGGGGAATATTTTTTACCAACATCTACGCGAAGAAGACAAAGCAATCATCCATTATCAAAAAGCTTTAGAAGTTGACGATGAATCGTTACACGCAATAGAGTGCTTAGAGAAAGTGTGTTTGTGTAACAAAAATTACCAATTGTTGATAGAAATACTTGATAAAAAGCAACAACTGAAAGATGACCCAGAAATTGGTTTGCAGATAGCAAATATTTGGCAGAATTTTTTAAATGAAATAAACAAGGCGGTTGTGATTCTCGAAGAACTGTCTCAAAAATACCCCGAAAATATCCGAATAAAAGAAAAGTTGAGTTCCATATATCGGGAGCAAGAGGATTGGCAAAAATTGATTGCAGTTTATGATGAACGCAGGAAATTAGCAAAGAGCGATGCTGTACAAGCGCAATTTTTGTTCTTGCAGGGAAAAATTTACGAAGAAGAGCTTCACGATCAAAAAACCGCCGCAGAAATTTATGTTAAGATACTGACGATTATACCTGGTCACCTACCGACGATAAAATCGCTACAACGTGTATATCAAAAAGAGAGAAATATTGCGGCCTTAACTGAATCGTATCTCGCAGAGCTAGCTATTGCCGATATTTCGCGTAAGAGAAAAGAGGCACTGCATATATTCTGCGCAGAGCTTTTTGAAAAAAATCTCAATGAAAAAGATTGGGCAATTACACACTATTTACAGGTTTTGAAAATAGATGCAAATAATTTGGTGGCGATACGTGGTTTACAAAATTTATACCGCGAAAGAAAGCAATACGAAAAATTAGTGCATGTTCTCATTGCAGAACTCTCCATCGAAAAAAATGCGCGCCGTTTATTTCTTGTCGAAAAGGAACTGGGCGAAATTTCGTTGTTGCAATTTGAAAACTACAACGATGCTATTGTGTATTACATGAAAGCCCACGAAACACTTCCAGAAAAACATGAGGTGCTGGCGCGATTACAAAAGTTGTTGCGCAACGAAGAACGTTGGGAGGAGTATACGCGATATGTGGAAGAAGAGTTACAATACCTTTCTCCTAAAGAGAAAAAGAAAACAACTCTAGAATTAGTCGATGTATATGATAAAGAGCTTTCGAACAAAGAAAAAGCCATTGTGCATCTCGAAAGTATGCTCGATGAATTTGGAGCAGATACAGTTATCTTACAGCATTTACAACAATTGTACGGTGATAATTATGAGGTTGACAAACTCATTGATGTACTAGAGAAAAAACTGTCTTTTACATCGGATAACGACGCGCAAGTGAACCTACATTTTAAAATAGGTAGTTTGCTACTTAAGAAATTAAAAGAAGTTGACAAAGCAGCCGTGCATTTTCAAAAAGCATTAGAACTGAACCCCGAAAGTAAAAAAATATTTAACGTCTTAGCGAAATTATATACAAAAGAACGTAATTGGCTAAAACTAATTGAGTTGTATTCTTTGCGTGTGCGCTATGTAAAAGGAGTTGAAAAAGAACGTGAGTTTTTTTACAAGATGGGTACCATATTCGAAAAGAAACTACAGCGTATTGACGAAGCAATTAAATACTACGAACTGGCATTGACGGTCCAATCACAAGATGGTGGTTTTGCACCTGCTTTACGGAGTATTCGTAAACTTTGTGAAGCGAAAAAAGATTGGACAAGAGTCATTGAGTATTTACTTGCGGAAGTGCAGCATGTGAAAACGGCAAAAGAGCGTGCCGCGTTGTATTTTAAAATAGCGCGTATATGGGAGCAAAAATTGGGGCATCCTCACCAAGGAGTGAAGTACTACTTAAAAGTGATTGATAATCACTATCACGAGCCTACGGCAAAACACGCCATAGGCCTTTTAAAGGGCATTAAAAACTACACAGCTCTTTGTGCATTGCTAGAGCAAATGATCGAGCGCTGTGCCAATGAACAAAAGATTTATTTGTTAGGGGAATTGGGAAATATTCTCTTTGCTGAAGAGCATAAAATTACCGAGGCGATTGCTATTTATCGTGAAATACTATTGTTGGACAGTAACAATTTACAAGCGTTAAATGCATTAGAAACCATATATGAAAAACAACGTGATTGGCTGGAAGTTACAGAAATAAAGAGAAAAAAATTAGAATTTACTAAGCAAAAAAATGCGATTTGCCATTTACACATAGACTTAGGTCGTATTTACGAACACTATCTTTTTGAAGAAAAACAGGCGATTCATCACTACGAACAAGCTCTTAAAATTCAATCTCAAGATGTAAATTTGTTGCATACACTGCAAAACTTATATAAAAACTGGGGATACTTTCAAGAGTATCTAGATCTATGTCATAAAGAGATTTTTATTATCAATGATAATCCACGAAAAATATATCTATGGAGTGAAATGGCGATTATATGGGAGAATCGTTTATTTGAGAATAACGCAGCCATCATTTGCTACAAGGAAATTCTCAAGATTGATTCTGGAAACAACAACGCCATTGTGGCACTAATTCGCCTTTACAATTACATTGAAGATTATGAAAACTTAGTCGACATATACAAGCTACAAATTTCATTGGCACTAAAGGCAAATATTACTGGTGAAATTTTGCCTTTGCAATTGACCACTGCGAACATCCTTTACCATCGCTTACATCGACTCGACGAGGCCGAAGAGATGTATAACAAGGTTTTGGAAATATCTCCGGAAAATGAAAAGGCCCTTGAGGCATTGCGCGACTTATATAAGCGAAAAGATGACATTGAAGGACAGGGACAAATACTTGAGAAAGCGATACTCCTTGAAAAAAATCGTACAAAATTAGCGGAGTTATATCAGCAATTAGGTAAAGTTTATGAAGGGGACAATCGTTTTGAGGTTAAAGCGGCAGAGGCCTACGAAAAAGCTTTTGAAATAGAGAACGATGCTGCGATCTTAAGGATTTTGCAAAAACTTTACCGCGATTTGCACAACGATGAATTGTTAATAGGAACAAATCGTAGACTTTTACAAACAGAACTTAGCAACAAAGAACAAGCTGATTTGCATTTTGAAATGGGTTGCATACTACACAAAAAATCGCTGGAGAAAGCGGTGGAGGAGTTTCAAAAAGTTGTGGAAATTCTTCCTTCTCATAAAAAAAATCTCGAAACTCTTTGCCAGTGTTGGCGCGAAACGCAAAATTGGTCTGAATTTATTGCTGTTATGGAACAACGCATTTCACAGGAAAGCAACCGTGGCGTTATCAGCCTTTTATATTTTGAAATAGGGCAAGTTTATGCGCAACAATTGGAAAATGTTGATGAAGCCAAAAATTGTTACGAAAAATCCATTGATTACGATCGGCAGAATGTTCAGGCCATCTACCATCTAGCCGATATTTTTTACGAATTTCAGCACTGGGTTGCTGCGCAAAGTTTGTACCAAAGGTTAACTCACTATCCGCAAAAAGAGGTCGCGCTAGAAGACATTTATTACATCTTGGGTAAGATCTCCGAAAAACTAAGCGATACGGATACGGCGATTTTACGCTATCAAAAATCGGTAGAGTACAAGGCCGATTTTGCTTTGTCTCTCGATCACTTGGCAAATTTGTATTATGACAATGCACAGTGGGATGAAGCACTGTTGTATTACATGAAATTGGAAAATACTCCGTCGCGTCATGCCGAAATTGATATGATGAATATTTCTTTACGTTTGGCTATTATTAAAGATAAAATGGGAATGACCGAAGGGGCTATTGATGGTTATCTCCAGCATTTAAAGGAAAATAGAGATCAAAAACAAGTTCTGGAGGGTTTGGCGAGACTTCATATGGAAAAGGGCGAATGGGATACATCCATCGAATACTATGAAAAACTTTTGCAAATAGAAGATAGTCACCAAACATTACTAAAGATAGCCGAGGTACATGAAAAAAATGAAAATTGGCGTGAATGTCAGCTGATATACGATAAATTATGTACGGAATTCCCCAACAATAACGATTTCTTTGAAAAATATATCACTTTGAGTTGCAAGATGCAAGATTGGGAAAATGCACAGTCTTATGTCGAAAAGCAGATGGAGTTGTGCGAAAATAATTTTCAAAAAGTTTCGTGTATAATGTCCTTGGCGAAGATACATTGGGAAGGTAGCCAAGATGCCGAGAAGGCGATCCTTTCTTATGAAAAGACGCTCGAAATTATACCGCAAAATTTTAGAGCGATGCAAAAAATTATCGATATTTACACTTGTGAAAAAAAATACGATCAGGTTATCGTTGTTTGCGAAGAATATTTGCAAAAATTTGTAGAAGACGACGAAGAGTACAAAGCAATACTGAGCTCACAGGCGTTTTGTTATCTAAACCACTTAGATGCGGCGGAAAAAGCGGCCGACATTTATCAACGACTGTGCGAAATAGATCCGAACCATACCGAAGCTCATGCTGCGCTCGCCGACATATGGGCGACAGACAAAAAACAAGTAGAGAATGCGATTACCGAGCACTTTTATTTGATTCTACAGAATCCTTTTCGTCGCGACTCATACAATAAATTGTTTAACCTATACCAAAAAGAAAATTTGTATGATAGAATGTACTTGTGTTGCCAAGGGGCTTTAATGTTGGGAAAACTATTACCCAAAGAAAAAATTTTCCTAGAGCGTATTACGCCGCGTGTCCCTTCTGGTTGGTTAGACACAACTACTCAAGAGAAGTTTATCCCCGAAAATATGCGTGGAACTTTGCATGAGGTGATGGCTTCTGTGGATGCATACACCGATAAAGCATATCCACCACTGTGGGAAAATTATCCTTCGTTAGAAAAGCAGGAAAGTTTTCACGAAAACAGCGAAATGCAGGATTGCATTTATCGGATACTGAAATTTTTATCCATAGATCAAGTAACCGTTTACACGTACGATGGCGATGGAATTTACTTGGAAAATACCAATCCTGTCAGTATTGTAATTGGATGGAAACTATGGCAAAAGTTGACAAAGAACGCCCAAAAATTTGTCGTAACAAGAACTCTATTTTATGCGGCGCGCAAGCAGGTTATGGCATATAAGCTAAACAACGAAGAATATGTTGACTGTGTGTCTGTTCTTGTCGAGTCTTTTGCTGAGACGGGTAAACCAATATCTGAAAAACGCGAAGCAATTATTCGCAAATTACGTAATTCCCTACCACGAAAAATAAAGAAGCAATTAGAAGAGCGTATGGACGTACTAACGGAAGTATTCCAGGCCGATACCAATGCCTATCGTCTTCATCTGGAAAAAGCAGCAAATAACTGTGCGCTACTGATGTCCGATTCTTTGAAGGCTTCCATTGAGGGATATTGTGCGGTGAAAAATATTGACTTTGCAAATTTTAGAGATACAAAATACGAAGAAATGATCAAGGCTTTGTTTTGTTTTAATATATCCGAAGAACATAGCGTACTTCGCCGGGAACTAGGGCTCGAAATTAAGTGGCTAAAGTAGGAGAATCATAATGAGTGAATTAGAAATACTCCCCGTTGTACTAAAACAGATTCACGAAACTTCGCAATCTGGGACATTGATGGTCGAAACTGATGAAGAAGAGATATTTATTTACTTAAAAGACGGTATGATCCGTTCGTTGGCTTTTGCTCATGGGAAATCTATTTTAGCGGAAAGTTTGCGCAATTTTGACAAAATAAACAAAGAAACGCTGCGTTCTATTTTCTTCAAACAACGCGAAATGATTACTTCGCTATTAGATGCATTGCGCAACTGTGAAAGTGTTCCCGACGAGTTTAAAGATGTGGGATTTCTCGCAGATATATGTCGTAAACAAATTGAAGAAGAGTTATATGAAGTTCTCAACTGGGAGAACATCAAGTGTGAATTTATGCAGAATGAACTCAGCGAAGAAATTTTTGATTTAGATTTGGTAAATTTACCCATCAATATTAAATTTGAAGCCATTCTGATGGAAGCAGCGCGTCGCGCCGATGAATGGGAATTGATTCAAGAAATCATACCTTCAACCAAAGATATTCCTGCAAAAATTACCGATTCAATTGATAATGACGACGGCGATAGCAAAAGAATTTTTGAAAAAGTGGATGGTAAGCAAAACATCGATGAAATTTTAATATCGGTGCGTCTGACAAACTTTCAAGGCATGAAAATTATGTCAGACTTGATTAAGAATGAGCAAATTCGACTCAAAACCGTAGAAGAAATTGCACAGATGACGCGATTAGACTCTATTCGCAACGATGGAGAGAAGTGCATTTCTATTTATGAATTGTTGGAAAGTAAAGGATATAAAAATTACGAAACCATTAGTTGGCTTGCCCGTGCATATGACAAAAAAGGTTTAACGGCTAAGGCGGCTGTAAAATACAATGAACAAGGCCAAATTGCGTTTGATAAAGATAGATATGAAGAGGCGATAAAAGCATATAACAAAGTTGTGAACTTTTCTCCTGACAATCTTGAGGCTTATGAAAAGTTGATTCATTGTTATTATAAATCGAGTTTGTTAGAAAAAGCCGCTGAGATTTCTGCGGTGTACGCGAGAAAAATATCCGTAAAAGATAAACGCAAAGCGATTATGGTTCTCGACGAAGCAAACAAAAACTATCCGTCTAGTTCCAGTAACCTAGAATTAATGGCTTCGCTTTACATCGAAATGGGTGACAAGGAAAACGCTATCTCGGTGTATTACATTCTCGCGATGTTGATGAACAAACAGAAAAAACCTGAATTAGCACTGAGTGCATATCGCAAAATTTTGGCGATAAACCCCAATGATTTTCATGCTCAAATAGAGCTGGGTGACGGGCTTATTAAATTAGGAAAACACAATGAAGCCGTAGACCAATACAAAAACTTGGGAAAATCCATTTACAGTGAAATGAAAAACGAATCGAGTAACGACCGTGGTTCGGAAGATGCGCTTATTGAAGTTTGCAAATGGATTATAAAGTATGAGCCAGAATCTATCATTGCACGTGATTGGTTGTGTGAAGCATACATACACAAGAAAAAAATAGATGAAGCAATTAAAGCGCTCAAAGAAAACATTGATCTTCTGAAAAAGTTAGATGATAAAGATTCTTTGGTGGCACATTTACGCAAACTCATAAAGCTAGACCCCGATGATTTTAACAATCGCAAACTTCTTTCTAGTATATTGTTCCAAATGGAAAGGCGTTCGGAATCCATTTCGGAACTCATTGATCTAGGAACACATTTTTATGACAAGAGTGACTTGCGCAAGGCACGTGAGGCGTTTGAATCCCTGTTGTCAATAGATCCATTTAATTTACACGCGCGACATTGTCACGCTAATATTTTGCGACAATTGCATCGTCATGCGCGTGCGGTAGAGGAGTATCGTCTCGTGGGTTATTTGGCAAAATCTTTGGGAATGCACAAAGAGGCTATCGAAGCTTTTTCCAAAGTAATAGAGTTAGCTCCAGGAACGGAACGTGCACAATATATGGAAATAGCGCACCTTTACGAATGCCTTGGTGAGTATGAAGAAGCGGTAAACTATTATTACACGTATGCAAAAAAAAGCCTTACGCATGGTAACTATGGAGAGGTTCGCCATATTTGTTCGCGGATACAGGAATTAAAACCGCAACATGAAGGTGCTAGAGCATTAAGAGAACAAGCTGAGGCAAAGTTAGAGCTAATGCCGCGACTAATTTAGAGGTTTACGATGCAAAATTTAACAGAGAAAATTGCGCAAAATTTTGCTATTGATGTGCATGGAGAGGTCCATAGCGGAGATTATGTACAAATACGACCTCTTCATGTGATGACGCATGACAATACCGGGGCGGTTATTCCTAAATTTACAAATATGAAGTTCCCTAAGGTTGCGTCACCACAACAAGTGGTGTGTGCCCTTGACCACAACATTCAAGACCAAAGTATACAGAACCAACAAAAATACCAAAAAATAGAAAGTTTTTGCCGTAAACATAATATTGATTTTTATCGTGCTGGTAAAGGTATTGGTCACCAGATCATGTGCGAAGAAGGCTATGCTTGGCCAAATACTTTTGTGGTTGCCTCCGATAGTCATACCAATATGTATGGTGGACTCGGGTGTTTGGGAACACCTGTTGTACGCACAGATGCAGCAGTAATTTGGGGCACAACGCAGACATGGTGGCAAATACCACCCGTGGCGAAAGTGGAACTTATTGGAGAAATGCCTCCTGGAGTCAGCGGCAAAGATATTATCATTGCATTGTGTGGGCACTTTCATCAGGATGAAGTTCTCAATCACGCGGTGGAATTTTGCGGGGAAGGAATTGCACAACTCGCCATCCACGATCGTTTGACCATTGCAAATATGACAACGGAGTGGGGAGCGCTTTCGGGATTATTTCCCGTAGACAAGTATACAATCGCATGGTTAAGAGAAAGAGCCGAGCGAGTAAAACACAAAAAGCATCCACGTATTTCTCATCAGCGTATAGACGAGTTGCAAGAGAATATTATGCTCGCCGACCGCGGTGCTACCTACCACAAACACCTACAACTAGACCTAGCTTCGATAAGCCCTCACGTTAGTGGACCCAACTCCGTAAAAGTGATGACTTCTATTTCTGAAATAGAAAAAAGAAATATTAAGATAGATAAAGCCTATTTGGTCTCTTGTGTAAACAGTCGTGTGGAAGATCTTGCTCAAGCGGCCGCTATTTTAAAGAATCAAAAAGTGCATAGCGACATTAAGTTTTATGTTTCCGCTGCTTCAGCAGAAGTACAACAGGAAAGTTCGCAGCGTGGAGATTGGCAAATTCTAACAGATGCGGGCGCGATAGTTCTTCCTCCAGGTTGCGGACCGTGTATTGGTTTGGGGCAAGGCATTCTCGAAGAAAATGAAACGGCTATTTCTGCGACCAATCGCAATTTTAAAGGTCGCATGGGTGCGAGATCAGCAGATGTGTACTTGTCATCGCCGGCTGTCGTTGCGGCTTCTGCCATTGCGGGTAAAATTGTTTCTCCACAACAAATGAAATTTGCAAAAGACATCCGTGCGACAATCGAAACTACCTCTACGCAGCAACCACGACGTGGAGAGTGGAACGAGGCGTTCATGAAAAAATGGCATGCCAACGTTGTTCTGTGTTTGGAAGACAATATTAACACGGATGGAATATATCCTGGAAAATACACATACAATGACGGTCTTTCCCCGCAGGAACAAGCCGCTGTTGTGATGGAAAACTACGACACACGGTTTACACAAATAGCACAGAGCGGGGATATCTTGATTGCCGGATTTAATTTTGGTACAGGAAGCTC
Source organism: Candidatus Uabimicrobium amorphum (assembly GCF_009002475.1). Taxonomy (GTDB): domain Bacteria; phylum Planctomycetota; class Uabimicrobiia; order Uabimicrobiales; family Uabimicrobiaceae; genus Uabimicrobium; species Uabimicrobium amorphum. Next base: position 2,742,132 of record NZ_AP019860.1, on the reverse strand, counting down.
TAGAGAGCAAGCGGCAACAGCTCTTAAATATTTCGGTATACGTATGGTAATCGCGGGCTCTTTTAGCCAAACTTTCAAGCGCAATGCTATTAACAACGGATTCTTAATTATCGAAACACCACAGTTGGTTCGCGACTTACAACAAGACTATCACACGCTTCCAACAGTTCGCCTCGACAAAAAAATTGAGGTGGATTTTGCAAATTCAGTTGTGACATTAAATGACGAAAAATACCCACTAGAATATTTTCAAAAAATAATTCAAGAATTAATTGTGGCCGATGGCATCCAAAACTGGGTGGTAAATCGGGGATAACAATTTTTATCAATTCGCTTCACGCCGAAGGAAGGATTTTTCATGAAAAAATGGGCCATAGTTTTGATGGCTTTCGCCGTTAATTTTGTTTTAGCAGATACCATAGATGCAAAATTGGCCGACCAATTGCATAATGAAGTTATCAAAATGAAGAACGCTCTAGATAAAGGAAACTACAAGCATGTTGCTGACGTAACGCATCCCAAAATAGTCAAACTATTCAAGGGCAAAGAAAATTTAATTTTGACAACAGAGAAGGCTATGGAACAAAAAGCCAAATCCGGCTTTACTCTTTCTTACACTTTTCAAAAACCTACAAAAATATACACCCATAAACAGGAATACATTGTTTTTGTACCATTAAAAATGGTAACAGAAAACAGCGATATGGAGATTATCTTAGATGGTTTTATGATCGCATCATCCAAGGATAAAAAGAAGTGGTTTTTGTGCAATAGTGGTTCAAGTGAAAAAGAGGCAAAACAACTTTTAAGTTTTTTGTTTCCAGGTTTTTTAGAAACAAAGACGAAAGACGGGAAGGCGGCTGTTAAACTGCCAAAAGTGCAACAAATGGCGAAGTTTAAAGACGTTGTAAAGTAGTATTCGTTATCTCTGAGATATCGAGATTTGCTAGTATTTGGTGCCCTCACAATCGGCTTCGCCGATTGTGAGGGCATAATCGTAAGCTCGATTACACCAAAAAGTTACGCAGGCATTCCCTAAATGCAACGGGGTTGTCTGCGTGGACCCAGTGCTCCGCATTTTCTATTTCGACAAAGTCCACATCACGCAACGATCTCATCTGCTGGGCTTGTTCCGCTGTTAAGTGTGTACTGTCTGCACCACGAACCAAGCAAATAGGAACATTTATTTTAAGCCAATAAGGCTCCAAATCCATTGTCGTTAAACTTGTGACCACTCCATGTAAACCTTGTAAATCCAAACGCCACTGGTATCCCTTTTCTCCTTTGACTAGGTTTGTGAGTAAAAAATTTCTCAAGCGCTGGTCTTGTGTTAAATCGTCAAAGTAGGAACGTGCTTCACGTCTTTCCTGGACAGGAGTTTTTAAACCGTTTAACCATTCAAGAATGGTGAATACTTCACGACCAATAGGAGGCAGTGCTGTATCAACAACCATAATTTTTTCGGTAAGTTGTGGATATTTCGCTGCGAGTACAATCGCGATTTTTGCTCCAAGGGAATGTCCTATTACAATTGGTTTTTTCGATAAATTGAGTTCGCTTAAAAAATCATAAATATCTTCGACGAGACTTTCTATCGTTCCAGGACAAGAAAAATGTTGGCTATCTCCTTGACCTCTTAAGTCAGGGGCACAACAAGATAAAGAAAATTGTTCATTTACATAGCGTAGGTAACTATGCCAATTCCGCCCACAGCCAAACAAACCATGAATAAAGACGACATGAGGATCTGATTCACCTTGGACGTAGTATTGTAAGCCTTTTTGAGACATATTTTTACGAGAAAGCACTATTTTGCTCCATGAATTTTATGAAAACAGATTTTACCGTATAGAAATATATGATATAATAAAAAGCGTGATGGATGTACAGAAAAATAATTCAGGTATTGTAGTTTCGTCCTAATTATTTGTGCAATCTGCATAACATCTTGCCCTACAGAAATGGGAATGAAAGAATCTTTTAGGAGTTTAAAATGCGTCGAACTCCTACAAATCGTGTATATCAATTCTGCAAGAGAAAAAGTATGAAAAAAACGTTCTTTCGTTGTGCTGCTTATCTAGCTATTATTTGCAGTATAATATGTTGCCAAAGTACACAAAAAAATTATGTGAAAGAAAATCCAGAAATGGACGCTAAGAAAAAGCTTGCCATCAAAACAGGGCAAGTGATTAACGGAATGACGGAAAAAGAAGTAGAAATTATTTTGGGAAAACCGACGTTTGTAGAAAAACGTGAGGGAGAGCAGCAACGATGGATTTATCGTTTAGTGGAAAAAGGTAAAAATCTTGCAGAGGTATATACTCCCGAAAGTTCTTTTCCGCAAGGTATTGCGTACATAATACCATTTTACTACCGCCCTCTGGAAATCAGGGTGGATATCTGCGATAAAGTGGTGTGTCGTGTAGAAGAAATTTTGAGTTTCTAAGAGAGGATTTACCATTGGCAAACTTAGTAGAACAAATAGCAGCTGCAAAAAGTGGAGTCGAAAGTGATTTCATTTCTCCCAGAGATTTAAAAATATGCTTAGATGCTTTTTACAAAGAGATTGAAAATACGGGCACTTCACAGGGCATACTGTCTATTTTAGAGAAAAGAAAATGTATTACTTCGGAGCAACGTAGTTTTCTGATTCAAGGTATCGATGAGGACGAGATTGCTGGCCTAGAGATTAAAAATCGTCCAGCAATTGAAAATTTTCTTGGACTGCGACGCGGAGGAAGTGTTACTTCGAGAAGCGCAACAGGTATCCAGATTAAATGTACTCATTGCGGTGCTATGTTCAAAATTAAACAACTGCCGAAAAAAGTATCCAAATTCAAATGCGGTAAATGTCAGAAGTATTTCATTGTAACAGAAAAAGCTCTCTTGAGAGGTTCTAAGACAGGTCTCACAGCAAAGACAGAAGGAAAAATTATTGCGCAAAAAGGTGGGACGATTAGTCTTGATGGGGCGCAGTCAAAACAGTTGGCTAATAAGGCGCGTGAAGCGAAAAATAAACAACAGGCCAATGCTTCTCAAAACAATCAAGTCGCAGAAAAGCCGAAGGTAGACGAAGCTCCTCCAGGTAAAAAAGTCCTCAAGGTCAATATTGAAGAGATGTTTAATGAAGGTGCTATGTTTGTTGGTACAAAATTTGATACACCTATGCCAGCGGTTCCGCAAGATTACGACGATGGATATGAAACTACTGAGGTGCCAAGCAAAGCCGCAGCAAAACCAAAACCGAAAAAAGATTCTGTTAGCTCGTTGGCCGACGAAGCGGCCATGAACTTTGGGGCGAATTTCAATAAACCGAAAACACCGGAAAAGCCGAAACCGAAAAAAGATTCCATTGGTTCATTAGCCGACGAAGCGGCCATGAACTTTGGAGCGAACTTCAATAAACCAAAAACACCAGAAAAACCGAAGCCGAAAAAAGATTCCATTGGTTCATTAGCCGACGAAGCGGCCATGAACTTTGGAGCGAACTTCAATAAACCAAAAACACCAGAAAAACCGAAGCCGAAAAAAGATTCCATTGGTTCATTAGCCGACGAAGCGGCCATGAACTTTGGAGCGAACTTTAATAAACCAAAAACACCTGAGAGTCATGGTGGAACGGCCATTCCAGGAAACAATTCGGGAATGGGTGGCGGAATGACGATCTCTGGCGATTCGGGAATGGGCGGCGGAATGACCATACCAAGTAACGACTCAGGGATGGGTGGTGGAATGACGATTTCTGGCAACGATTCGGGAATGGGTGGCGGAATGACAATTTCTGGCGATTCAGGAATGGGTGGCGGAATGACGATTTCTGGCAACGATTCAGGAATGGGCGGCGGAATGACCATACCAAGTAACGACTCAGGAATGGGTGGCGGAATGACAATTTCTGGCGATTCAGGAATGGGTGGCGGAATGACAATTTCTGGCAACGATTCAGGAATGGGTGGCGGAATGACAATTTCTGGCAACGACTCAGGAATGGGCGGCGGAATGACAATTTCTGGCAACGACTCAGGAATGGGTGGCGGAATGACAATTTCTGGCAACGACTCAGGAATGGGTGGCGGAATGACGATTTCTGGTAACGACTCAGGAATGGGCGGCGGAATGACGATTTCTGGTAATGACTCAGGAATGGGCGGCGGAATGACAATTTCTGGTAACGACTCAGGAATGGGCGGCGGAATGACAATTTCTGGAAATGACTCAGGAATGGGCGGCGGAATGACAATTTCTGGCGACTCGGGAATGGGTGGTGGAATGACGATTTCCGGCGACTCGGGAATGGGTGGTGGAATGACGATTTCCGGCGACTCGGGAATGGGTGGTGGAATGACTATTCCTGGGAATGACTCAGGAATGGGTGGCGGAATGACAATTTCTGGCAACTCGGGAATGGGTGGTGGAATGACTATTCCGGGAAACAATCCAGGAATGGGTGGTGGAATGACGATTTCCGGCGACTCGGGAATGGGTGGTGGAATGACCATTCCAGGAAACAACCCCGTAACAGGTGGTGGAATGACCATTCCAGGAAATGACTCGGGAACGGGTGGAATGTCTATACCGGGGCACTTAGGGAGTATGCCCAATAGTGGTGAAGACGGCCAGGACTTTAGTGTTGATGGTTTAAAAATGCCCACTAGTTTTGAGATACCCTCTAACCCCAATGACATGCTAAATTTAGGTTTTTCTACCACTGATCCAGATGAAAATGATGGCGATTCAATGGGAACGATGGAGTTAGACCCTCAAGCGTTGAAGCTCGCTATGGAAGAGAAAAAAAGAAGAGAAGAAGAAGAGCGTAAACAAAAAGCTGCCGCACAACAAGCACAACCTCTTTCTCCTCAAATGCAGGAGGCTGTAAACGCTTCGCGTTCACTTTCTCTTAAAGAATCGGCATTTTTGGTCAGACATGCCATGAATTTTGCTTATATTGATATGGAAGATATGAAAGATATTGTGCAAGAGCAACAAAACTGTGGAGAAAACTTTGCCGGTGTCTTACTACAAAAGCGTTACGTGACTGTTTTTCAGTACAAAAATTTGGAAGACAATTTAAATAAAGACAAAGTTGCAGGTAGATTAAATAAAGTTAAATTGGACACCAATGATGAAATTCAACGCTTTTTTGGCTTAAAAGAAAGCAAAACTCTGATCCGTTTTTCTTGCCCTCATTGTGGAACAAAGTATAAGGTGAGAATTAACGTAAAAGGTGGGAAATTTAAGTGTGGTACATGTAAAGAATATTTCTTTTTGAAAAAGTAAAGTGACAGATTTTAACCTTAACCTTGGGGCGCAATGCGCCCTTGCAATAAAATATCTCGAATAAATTTTATCGATAAAATAGGTAAAGCCAAAAAAAAAACCATTCTTAAATAAGAATGGTTTTTTCTTTGGCTATTGGATTTTAGTCTGGTTGTATAACAAATCCACCCTCTTTGCCTTGGGTAGTATCATCATCATCACCCGAAACCACAAATCCTTGTAGTCCCATATCGTTGGAACCTGCTTCTGCAGCTTCTGCAGCTTCTTGTTTTTTGTCTTCGTTGATTTCTTCTTGTTGTTCTTGCTCGAATTTTTTAGCTGCTTCGCCTAAAAATTTTGTTAAAGTAACCTGATTACCTTTTCTATTATACTCTACCTTATGAACACATTTCAGCATAAGCATAATACCCAGACCACCATATCCACCCTGTTGATATCGTTTTCTGGCTTCATCTACTGCATTTCCCTCTTTTTTACGACGCAGCTCTGCGCGATAGTCAAAACCTTCACCTTGATCTGTTACTCGCATGATAAGTCTATCATCCTTGCGAATGTAGCGGAATTCAATAGGAAGACTTGCTTCGTATTTGTGCCCGTGTCTTTGGGCATTTCCTATTCCTTCGTTTAGCGCAGCGTCTAAATTTATTTTTTCTAAATCACTAAGCTCATCAACTAACTCAAATTTTTGCCTAGCAATTTCGTATATTTGATTTATGGCTTCATCGTGTGAAGGAAACTTAAATTGAATATCAGGCGCACTTATTAACTCGTTCATATCAAAAATGGATATGTCGTTGGTCATGAGATCTATGACTTTAGGAGGACTATCCCATATTTCCGTGGAGAAATATATTTTGGTCTTCCCAATTTTCATAACATCTTTGTCTTGCAGCGCTCGTAAAAAAACTCGATCCCCGTTTACAAATATGCCATTTGCTGAGTTAAGGTCTTCTATTAATACATCTGCTCCGTCGAAATATACTCTTGCATGATGTCTGGAAACTATTCCATCCAAGAGTATTATGTCATTCTCTTTTCCTCGTCCCATAGTTAGAGGACCTGTAACTTCGACTACTTCTGTCAGGTTTCTTGTAATTTCGATTTTTAAACTGGCCATACTCTCACTCAAAAAATGGTTTGATGAAAGAGCTAAAACATCCAACAAAAAATTTTTTTAGTGAGATTTTTTCGTTGGGATGTATACGACTTTCAAAAAAATAATCATGTAAATTATTTTTGTATATAAAGCAAGTTATAAATATAATTTATATAAACCACTTAACTCAAATAATTTATTTTTTTATCATTTAATTCATATAAAGAATTTAATTATGATTGTTTTTGAATATTTTATTAAATATTTTATAGAATATCAAGAGAATACTCTAGGGAAAATTCAATAAAAAAAAATAATTGCAAAATAGGATGCGTCCTATATCCTGTAGACGTATAGAAAAATGATTTGTAATTTTTCTGTATGTCCCTTAAAAAAATGGCTACGTGTTTTGTTGTCAAGAAAAATTAGCCTGGAAGGAAAATTATGTTTTACCACACAAAGATGATGGGTAATTTTATCTTGTTTGCATGTGTAATATGCGTTTTTCTATACGTTACCCAATTATTTTTGCCCAATATGACTTGGAACGATCCATTATACTTTTTGTTATTCATTTTACTACCTATTTTTATTTTAAAGTGGAGTTTTCCACGTAAATCAACAGCGATAAAATTTTCTAGTATTCGCAATTTAAAAAATATCCGCCCTAGTTGGCGCGTTCGCGTATATTTTTTGCTCCCGTTTCTCAAAGCACTCGGGTTTTGTTTGCTCATCATGGCTCTTGCTAGACCCCAGGTCGGCAATGACAATACAAAAATTACCAGCGAAGGTATTGCAATTATGATGGTGGTAGACGTATCGAGTAGTATGCGCGCTTTGGATTTTGCAACACGCGAAAAACGCCAAAATCGGTTGGATGTGGTGAAAGAAGTTTTTCATCGCTTTGTACTCGGCAGTGACAATATGAGAGGACGCAATAATGATTTAATTGGCATTGTTGCCTTCGGCGGTTATCCTGAATCAAAATGTCCTCTTACTCTAGACCACAATGCCGTAGTTAGCATACTACAAACGCAGGTGAAAATACCTGAGCCTATTTTTGATAGCAACCAACAACTGCTAAATGCTGAAGAGTTTCAAACAGCGATTGGCGATGCGATGATCATTGGAACGGAACGTTTAAAAAACAGCTCTGCAAAGAGCAAGGTCATGTTGTTACTCACGGATGGCGAGAACACCGCCGGGGTGAGTGATCCGTTGGAAAGTGCAAAAATAGCTCGTGATTTTGGTGTTAAAGTATACACGATAGGTGTTGGAACAAATGAAAGAGTACCTTATCCTGTGGAAAATGCATTTGGCGAAGAAGTGTTGCGTTCAGCACACTTTCCGATGAACGAAGAAGTGTTACAAAAAATTGCGAAAACTACTAAAGGTAAGTACTTTAACGCTAGGAATAAAAGCGCACTGTATGATATCTATTCGGAAATAGACACTTTGGAAAAACAAGAAATTAAAGTAACCTATTTACAATACGATGAATTATATTTGTGGTTTTTGATTCCAGGAGTTTTATTTATTTTGTTGGAAAAGCTTTTGGCAAATACCGTTCTCCGAAAAATGCCCTAGAAAGGTTTTCTCATGGATTTTGTCAATAAAATATTTCTTGCATTTTTGTGTGCAATACCCATTATATTTTTTTTGTTGTTTTTAAGCTATCGTTCGCGAGATAAAGCGATGCAAAAATTTGCCAGTGACGAAATGCTCAAGAAAATTGTCCCAGGTAGCGATTGGGGAATACGCATTTGGAAGATGCTGCTTTTTTCGTGTGGCATTGCACTAATTATTTTGGCAATTGCTCGTCCGAAGTGGGGGTTGTATTTTCAGAATGTGCAAAACTATGGTCGCGATGTTGTGGTACTTTTGGATCTTTCAAAAAGTATGTTGGCGGAAGATGTGCAACCCACACGTCTTGAGCGCGCTAAAAAAGACATCGAAGATTTGGTCAATGCTCTTAAAGGAGATCGCATTGCCCTTGTCGCATTTGCTGGACGCGTAGAAACACGGTGTCCCCTAACGTTAGATTACAATTTTTTCAAATGGGCATTGGATGAATGCCACCCCGGAGTTGTTGCCTTGGGGGGAACTGCGATTGGTGATGCTATTCGTGAGGGAGTAAATTTATTTGATAAAGAGGATGTGCAACAGGAAAATTCCCGAAGAACAAAAGCGATTTTATTAATTACGGACGGCGAAGACCACGAAACCGCACCCCTAGAAGCCGCTAAATTGGCACGAAAAAACAATGTCACTATTTTTACTGTGGGCTTTGGAGACGATAAACAAGGGGCGAGGATTCCGGTAACGACAAATGACGGACGTAAGGAATATCTGCGTGATAATGAAGGTCGTATTGTATGGTCGCGGTTAAACGACCAACTTTTGCGACAAATTTCATTGGCGACAAAAGGTGGGGTTTATTTTCCGGTGAAAACGCGGAATATTAACATGGTGAATGTTTACAGCGATTACATTGCACAAATGGATGCAAAAATTCATCAATCAGCAAAGAAACCTCAAAAAAGAGATCGATTTCAAATATTTGTTTTATTGGGGCTTATCGTGTTGTTATTAGAAAGTCTTGTCATGGAAGGTAGTCTACGAACGAAAGTCGCTATTGTGATGATGTGTGTTGTTTTGTGTGGTTGTTCTGGAGAAAATGACGAAGCATACTCACTCAATCAAGAAGCGCATAAGTTATACCACAGTGGGGAATACACCAAAGCGAAGGAAAAGTTTCAGGAGGCCGAGGTCGCAAGTCCTGAAAATAGCACTGTGCTATACAATATAGCCAATACAATGTACAAACAAAAGAAGTGGAAAGAGGCAAAGGATTATTACCAACAATCGGCATATAACACCAATAACAATGACAAACAACTCTTTCGTATTGCATTCAACGAAGGATGTACATATTTTCGTGAAGCACAAGAACTTATGGCGAAAAATAGTGCTAAAATGCAAGACGTTGTAAGCCTATTACAGCAAAGTCTACGACATTTTCGCAAAGCCTTACAATACAAAAACGATGATACCGGAACTTTGCATAATTTGCGTTTCGTTAAACTCGTTCTGAAAAGTTATTTGGACAAATTGCACAAAAAACAACAAGAGGAACAAAAAAAGCAAGAAACGATGCAGACTCTTCTGGCTCTTTTACGTCGTAATCAAATCATGATGAATTATCAAAGCAAAGTTTTCGTTCGCGAAAAGCATTCTTTAAAAGATCTTGCGCCACAACAAAAAAAGCAAATGGAAGTATTTGATAAGCTGGAAAAAAAATTGCAAGAAAAAATGAAAGCGGTAAAAGATGAAAACCAAGCAAATATGTTTAAAATGCAAATGCAAATGTTACGCGCTTCATTAAGTCAACTTGCGGAAAAAATGCAGGATAATGATGCAACTGTTGTTCAAGATCAAGAAACCTTTTTGCGTTCTCTCGATCCTTTTTGGGAACTTTTGGCATCGGCGGATTTAGTGATCACCGAAGATATTCTTTTACAAACACTTGTTGTAAATGATTTACAAAGCGAAGCACAAAAATTTCCCAAGTTAGTGAAGACTGCGGATGACCACCAAGCACTCGCGATACTTTCCACCACTCTTTTCGAGAAAAAATTTGCTGAGCTGATGAAATCTATTGCGGAGCAAAAAAAACAGTTACAACAAAAACAGAATAGTCAGCAAAAAAATCCGCAAGGACATAGTGATCCTAAGTTACCAAAAATTGACGAGAAAGAAATCAAAAGACTTACCAAGCAAGCGATGACGGAGCAAGCACAAGCAAAAAAATCTTTAGAGAACAATGAACAGTCGCCTGCCCAGGAACAGGCGCGAAAGGCTTTGGAAACTTTGCAAAAAATAGCAGAAAAGCTGGGTGCCCAAAAACAACAAAATCCACAGCAACAAAAGAAAAAGCAGCAACAAAAGAAAAAGCAGCAACAAAAGAAAAAGCAGGAGCAAAAACAGCAGCAAAAAAAGAAGCAACAGAAAATGTCGAAAAAACAAGCGGAAAAAATGTTGCAAAAAATCAAAAAACGCATGAAGGACAACAAAGAAAGAAAACGACAGTCTGGCAATAATTCTATAGGAGTAGAAAATGATTGGTAAGAAGCTCGTGGTCTGTATGGCTTTGATTTGCCTTGTACTTATCTTTGGAGAAAGAGAAGTTTCTGCAAAAATACAGTTGGCCAAGGAAGACATTTTTTTTGGCGAACGGACCGAGCTCTATGTTTTGGTCTCTGGTGGCGGGCGAGATTCGATAATTGACACACAAAGTTTGTCTGAAGATTTTTCGATATACAGAGTTACCGATCAAAGCCGTAATTCCGAAAGTGTGAGTATTATTAACGGCCAAGTAACGCGCACGGTGTTTCGCGGACACGTATTCGTGTATTCTCTACAGCCCAAGCGAGCTGGAACTTTTACTGTGGGACCTATTTCTGTTACCGTAGACGGGACCACTATTCGAAGTAATCGCGTAGTATTAAGTGTATCAGGGACAGAAACAGGTAATAATATCTTTGTGAAAACGTCCTCTCCACTGTTGCAATACGTGGTGGGCGAAGTGTTTTCTATCTCGGCGGACGTATATATAAAAGGATCTGCGCAAAACAATAATGAACCGGTGTTTGTAAGTAAGCCACCACATGTCAGTATTCCTTGGCTTTCGAATGATTACAAAGGTTTAGAAACGGACAATTGGCAAAAAGTTTTTAGTGCACGTATTGTTAAGCCAGAACGAATAGGTTTTTATATCAACAATATTCAACTGCAAGATTCGGTTTTTTCAATGTTTGAATCGGAAAATGCCAAGTTTTCGTTTGATAAGGAGTTTGTGACAACCACGGCGCCCACGGGTGAAAAAGCAGCGTACGTCAAGTATTCGATCGCGCGGCAATTTGAAGCGAAAAAAACAGGTAAATATACTTTTGGTGGTATCAATCTTCAAGGAACAATAGGGCTTCCCGGAGGAGCGCGGAAGCGAGTGCGTGTTGCGGGAGATTCTGTCACGATTGAAGTTGTGGAACTGCCTATGGAAGAACGCCCTGAGTACTTTGACGGTGCGATCGGTGACTACAATATAGAAGCGAAACTTTTATCGACGAAAGCAAATGTCGGTGATCTTCTCGATTTAGTGGTTACGGTTCGCGGTTCGGGAAAACTGGACAATGTATTGGCTCCCAAATTGGGTATGCAGCCACAGATAAACGAGAATTACAAGGTATACGAAGACAATGTAAATGTGGAGTCTTCATCCACAAGTAAAAAGTTTCAATACTCGGTGCGTGCACGTAGAGCAACAAAGGTCTTTCCGCCTATCTTTTTTTCGTTTTTTGATAGTAAAACGCGAAAATATAAAACAATTAGCAGTACGGAAATACCTCTGGAGATTAAAGAAGTTCAAGCTCTTTCTCCTAATGAAATCGTAAAGTCAGTTGAAGCAAAAAAACAAAAGACAGTGGCAGGTCAAGATGAAGGTATTTTTGCAAATTATGAAGGCCTTGACGCTTTGAAAAACCAGAGCTTAGGTATGCAGATGTGGCAAACGATTACCATGTTGGCGATGCCCGTTATTTATGTTTTTCTTTGCATCGTTATGCTATATCATAAAAAATGGGGTAGTGATGTCGCATTTCAAAGAAAACGTAAAGCACTTGCGCGAGCCAAACAACGTTTACAGGCTGCGAAAGATTTGAAAGACGAACAGCTTTACGCCGCGAAACTCGATGCCATTCGCGGGTATGTGGCGGATCGCTTTAATTTAAATGAACAGGCTTTGGTTTCGGGAGAATTACTGGGGATGTTGAAAAAAGAACTCTCTGCGGAATCATATGGTAGACTGCAAAGTTTTTTAGAACTTTGTGAATCTGTGCGTTATGGAGTTGTTGAATCGAGTACGGATATTGCCAAAATCACTTCGGAGTTATTGAACGCGTTGCATGTAGAACTTAGCTAGAAAAATTTTACGCACAAGCACATACAGAAATTCATGTCATTCCCGCGCTCATGGGGGAATGACACACTTTTTAATATTCACCGTTGGCTGGTTCCATTGTCCACTCTTGCATTTTATAACAAAGAAAATCAAGACCTACAAAGCCAATCGCTGCTGTTTCCACTAATATTAATATATCAATCGTCGTTTGTTCCATGGAGAAATAGTGCATAATTTCTGAAGAAAAGAAGTAAAATATAAGTAAAACCAATACACAACTGCGTACGGCATACTTTATATAGAATTGATTTACTTTAAAAATAGTATGCGATAATGTTTTTGTAAGTTTTGGCAAAAGCGCCAAAGCATGGAGATTTCGTAACAAAGCATAGATACATGCGCAAATCCCCAAGTACCAACCTTCTTCCCCACCATAAAGTAACATGAATCCACAACATATATTTACGATAGCAAAAATAAAAGTAGAAAATAAAGGCACCACAGGACGGCTTGTAATTTTCGACCCAATAAAATACAAAGATAAAAATGACATGGTAATTTGCAATTTTACGTTATCGCCAAGATATTCTAAATAGCCATTGATTTTGTCCATTTCATCTTTTGATAGTGGCTTCTTGTTGGTAACAGGTTCACCTTTTTCATACTTTTCGTTCATTTTTTGCGAAAGTTTTTGCGCGATAAGGTTGATTTTTTCCACGCTAAATTGCAAAGTTCTATACGAATATGCTGCCACAATAATCAATGAAATACCTCCAATGATTTGTAGACAACAAAGTATTGAAATTACCAGTGGCATATTTTCCCCCTATGAAAAATTACTCATAGTTTTATCCGCGATAAAACCTTTGGTGTTCTTTGTTACGGTAACGGTTGCTATTTGTGGGTCATGTTCAAAATATAACAACCAATTGTTGTCACAAGCCAATTGTAAATACTTTTTCTTTTCCTCTATGGTTTTTACTGGAGATAGATCGTAGGCCATCACATAGGGAATTGGTATATGTGATGAGGTGGGAATTAAGTCGGCACAATACAATAGCGTATCACTGTTATCTGAAATTTTAACCATTTGCTGTCCTATTGTATGTCCATCTACGGGAAGTACATGGATATTTGGTAGTAACTCTTTTTCTCCATCCGTAACTTCGACAAGGTTATTCTCAACTAGTGGCATAAATGTTTCAGGCAAATAGCTAGCACGATCTTTTTCCAAGGGATTTTTCGCATGTTGTAAGTTACTTTTTTGTATGTGGTATTTGGCATTGCTAAATAGTGGGACGTGTTGTTGGCCCTCAAGACGCACTGCACCACCAACGTGATCGAAATGTAGGTGAGTTACAATAACATCTGTGACATCATTAGGCGTGTAACCTAGTTTTTCTAAAGATTGAACCAGTGAGGAGTGATCGTGGTCTATGGCATAAATATTGCAAAATTTTTGTGGCCAGTAATCGCCGACTCCTGTGTCAATTAGAATAACACGTCCTTCTCCGACAAGAAGTAGAGTGCGCATAGCCAAAGAGATGCGATTTTTTTCATCGGCAGGGTTTGTTCGATTCCACAATACTTTGGGAACCACTCCAAACATTGCTCCACCATCAAGACCAAAACGCCCTGTTTCCACGATATGTAGTTGATAATTGGCTATTTGCATATCTTACCTTTCTGTGTTATTATTCTGTGTATTATCTTCGTTTTCAAGTATATAGTAAAACGCAATTTTGTAATCGCGCAAATAGTTTTGTGGAATAAAGTAAGGAAAACCTAAAGTGCTCAAAGTGATCAAGTATTTATTTTTGGTACTTCTCATGCCTTTGGCTGGATGTACCACCACCCGTTATAACTACGACCCAACAAATACGATCCGTACCCAATCAGTTCCTCGTGAGTTATTGCAGTCTATTACGATAGAAAAAGAAACTCTTCGATTCGAAGAAAAAAAAATAGCTTCAGAGTGTGATTATGATTTGTACGACGTGTCTATTTTCAAAGACAATACTGTTATAACTAGTCTACGTTGGTATCGGTCAAAAAGAGCAAAAAAAAATCCGCGCCCTGTAGATTTTATTTGGCCTATCCTCGCAGGTAAAAAAATGATTGTTGCAAATTTATATGCCGCAAATATTTTTGCCCCCATTGGCGTAGATTCTATCATCATCCGTCAAAATGGAAAACTTTTCAAGACAAATCCGCCGCGTATGCCAAAAGACTTTATTGACTTTAACCAGGAAACGGTACGTTCTCTATTGAGAGCTAGACGTTGGGCGGAACAAAAAAGCTTTTTTGACAAAAAACGCTTCGGTATTACAGGCACAAGTTACGGAGGAATTCTCGCCACCGTTTGCATTCCGTTTACCCGTGACTTTGCATCGCATAAAATAATCATGGCGGGAGGTGGTATACCTGAGATTCTGAACAGTAGTGTCGAGGTGCGTGTGGTGCGGTGGAGGAAAGCGCTTCTACAGCAAATTGCACAAAAAATTCGCGATGAGCGTACTCCTCAGTTACAAGCGGATTACTACAACAACCTAGATGCGTATGAAAAGAAAATAACCGAGGATGCTTTCGTTGAGATGCAGGAACGATTTCAAAAAATTGAAAAATGGGACCCTTTTCATTTTGCACAATATGCAGAACCTGAAACAACGGCAATGATTGTTACACTCTGTGATAATCATGTTCCGTCGGCAAACCAAAAGAGACTGTGGAAAAAACTCGGACGTCCAGAAACGTTGTTTGTAAACTCGGGACACTTTACTTTAGCACTCGCCTATTTTCAAGTGAAATCTTTCTTGAAGGAAATGGCTACTAAGCACTATGGATTAGATAGGAGTTGATCTGTGCAGGATATTATTATTAAAAGAATTTGCGACCACTTAACCATACCGTCTAAAAAAGTAGAGGGAACCATTGCGTTATTAGATGAAGGCAATACAATACCTTTCATTACTCGCTATCGCAAAGAAGCTACAGGTGGACTCGACGAACAACAAATACAGGATATTAGCGATCAATTAGAACGAGAACGTAGTTTAGAAAAACGAAAACAAGAAGTTACGGAAAAAATAAAAGAACAAGGCAAATTGACCACCGAACTAGAGCATAAGATATCTGAGGCTTCACAGCTAAAAACCTTGGAAGATATTTATCTTCCTTTTCGCCCGAAAAGACGCACTCGGGCTCTTATTGCTAAAGAGAAAGGCTTGGAACCTTTCGCAATGCAAATATTGCATTATGACACCGACAATCCTCAGCAGCAAGCACGAGAATATATAAATCCACAGCAAGAACTAGATGATATCGAACAAGTGTTGGGGGGAGCAATGGATATTATCGCCGAAGTTGTTGCTGAAAATAGCGATGTACGTGAAATCGTACGAAATTATACTGGGAACACCGGTACGATAAGTGTTGCAAAAACATCTAAAGGTGAAGATCCCGATCAGATTTATAAAGATTATTATGAGTACGAAGAAAAAGTAACTACCATTCCCGCACACCGGATACTTGCTATTGATCGCGGAGAAAATGCTAAAGTGTTGCGTATCAAGGTCGAAGTGGACGATGAACTAATTTGCCAGAGAATTGCACGGCGTTATACAAAAAAACAGCACGCGGCGTGTACGCAGTACATCGAAGAGGCTGTCACGGACGGCTACAAACGCCTAATTGCTCCGGCTATCTCTCGAGAAATACGCAGTGAATTGACAGACAAAGCCCATCAACACGCCATTGATATTTTTGCGCAAAATTTACGCAACTTGTTGATGCAAGCTCCACTACAGGATATGTGTTTGCTTGCCATAGATCCCGGTTATGTAAGCGGATGTAAGTTGGCGGTTATTTCCGCAACAGGCGAACTACTTGACTATGCTGCGGTTTTTCCACACCAACCGCAACGTCAAATGGATAAGGCGCAAAAAACAATTCTGTCTATGTGCGAAAAACACGATGTTAATGCGATTGTAATTGGCAATGGGACCGCATGTCGCGAAACGGAAGAACTCGTTGCGGAAATTATTGCCGCATCACCACTAAAGTTGGTCTACACCATCGTTAGCGAAGCGGGTGCTTCTGTGTATTCGGCATCTAAGGAAGCACGTGAAGAATTTCCTGACTTAGATGCGAGTTATCGCGGAACAATATCGATCGGGCGTCGCGTTTTAGATCCGCTTGCAGAACTGGTGAAGATAGATCCGAAAAGCCTTGGGGTAGGTTTATACCAACACGATGTCAATGGGAAGAAATTAGACCAGGCTTTGGAGCGCATTGTTGCTTCGTGTGTAAACTACGTTGGGGTTGATCTAAATCGTGCATCTTCAGAACTTCTCAGCCATGTGGCGGGAATTAACAGTCGTATCGCAAAGAATATTGTGCAAAAACGCAAGGAACTTGGACGATTTACCTCGCGCAAAGATTTGAAAAATGTATCGGGCATTGGCAGTGGTACATTTACACAATGCGCAGGGTTTTTGCGGATTCAAAACAGCCGAGAGCCACTCGACGAAACGGCTATTCACCCTGAAAGTTATAAAGTTTGTGAAAAGTTGTTTGATGTAATGGGATGCGAGAAAAAGCAGTTACACCATAAAGAAGTAAATCAAAAGTTACAAGATTTAGACGTGACAAAAATAGCTTCGCAATTGGATGTCGGAGTCCCTACCATGAAAGATATTTTCGAAAATCTAATGCGCCCGGGACGCGATCCACGCGAAGAGCTACCAAAACCTATATTTCGCAGTGGAGTTTTGAGTTTAGAAGACTTAGAACCGGGAATGGAGCTCAAAGGAACGGTACGCAATGTCATCGATTTTGGCGCTTTTGTTGATATTGGGGTAAAAGTCGATGGGCTAGTACATATATCGCAAATGTCGCGCAGTTATGTAAAAAACCCTATGGACATCTGCAAAATAGGTGATAATATTGATGTCAAAATTTTGTCAGTAGATACAGGTCGCAAACGGATATCACTGAGTATGGTTCTGGGAGATTGATTTTAAACTATGGGAATCGCGGTGGAATGTAGGTGCGGACCTAGCGTCCGCCTGTTCCTCCAAATACAGGTGGATGCACACCTCTAAATATGATTCTCCTCAAATACACGCGAATACGTTTTAGAACAACGCACTCTGAAACAGTTCTAAAATATCAGTAGATGATTTATCGCAATAGCGATGAAAAATGAATTACGAAAAAATTGGAGGACAGTAAATTCTCAACATGTTCTTGTAAAAAACAAATCATTTCTATTTCGCAGCTCAATATGTACTATGAGAACAATGTTCAAGCACTTCAAGACATTGACTTTTGCGTCACACAAGGAGAGTTTGTGTCAATCGTTGGTCCCTCAGGTTGTGGTAAGTCTACTCTGATACGTATTATCGCAGGACTTATCGACAACTATGTCGGAGATGTTCGAGTTGCTGAAATGACAAAAACCGATGAACAGCCTTTAGCCCTTGTTTTCCAAGAGGCAAATTTACTTCCATGGCGAAAAACTCTGGACAATGTACGTCTGCCATTAGAACTTGCCGAAGTTTGTGAAAATGTGCAGAAGGAAAAAAGTCTTGCAGCTTTGGATATTGTTCGTTTGAAGGACTTTGCCCATGCGTACCCTCGCGAACTTTCTGGGGGAATGAAAATGCGCGTTTCGCTGGCGCGCGCTCTGGTGACAAAACCTCAACTTATGTTGCTGGATGAACCATTTTCTGCGTTAGATGAAATTACACGACAACAACTTAATGAAGATCTACTGCGATTGTGGCAACAAGATCAGTGGACGGCTCTTTTTGTGACTCATAACATTAGTGAAGCCGTATTTTTAAGTAGTCGTATTATTGTCATGAGTGATCGCCCAGGTCGTATTATTGCCGATGTTGCGATCCCTTTTTCCTACCCACGTACTCCGCAATTGCGCTCTAGCGTGGAGTTTGCCCAACATGTTGGAAAGATAAGTTCTCTTTTGCGCGAGGGGACCTATGAATAACAATAACAATTACATCACTGTTTTAGCACCGCTCGTTGTCTTTGTACTGTTCGTGATTATATGGCATACTTGTGTTGTGATATTTTCTCTTCCTCCTTATTTAGTTCCAAGCCCCTATCGTGTCTTTGGGGTGTTTCGAGAAAATTACGCAGTGTTGTTGTCTGCTACATTTCTTACGGCAATGGCTGCCATAGGAGGTTTGCTCCTCAGTGTCGTATTGGGGACTAGTATAGCACTTCTTTTTTCGCAATCGAAAATCATACGCCAGAGTTTGTATCCGTATGCTATTTTTTTGCAAACGGTACCAATTGTAGCGATTGCACCTCTTATTGTCGTATGGTTTGGAAATGGTTTCACAAGTGTTATTGTCGTGGCATTTATTATAAGTCTTTTTCCTATTATTACAAACGGAACAATGGGGCTTATGGCTGTCAAGCCGCAGTGGATTGATTTGTTTGTTATTAATAACGCTTCTTCATGGCAAATACTTTTTAAACTGCGTTTCCCCAATGCTGTTCCGTATTTGTTGACAGGAGCGAAAATATCAAGTGGTCTATCAGTCATTGGTGCTATTGTTGGGGAGTTTTTTGCTGGTTATGGCGCACGATACCATGGTTTGGGCTACCTGATTACTTTTACATCTGGACAAATGAAAACAGACTATTTATTTTCCGCTGTTTTTATGTCGACAATTTTGGGGTTAGTATTCTTCGGAACACTTTCATTAATTTCTAACTATATTTTGAGGAAATGGGAATGATATATCGGTTGCTTATTTTTTTAGGGTTATTCATGATGAGTTGTGCAGATCAAACTCCTGTAGAAGAGAACAAAGATCGCAAAAAATGGGATAAAAAATATTCCGGAGACACATTTCTTTATGGTAAAGACCCCTCCCCATATCTAAAGGACAGTCTGGAGAAATTAACAAAAGGCAAGGCTTTGGATATTGCTGCAGGAGAAGGGCGCAACGCTGTTTTCTTAGCAGAGAATGGGTGGGATGTTGATGCGGTAGATATTTCTGCCATAGGTCTAGAGAAGGCCAAAAAACTTGCGGCGGAAAAAAAATGTAAAATTCATGCAGTTGTGGCCGACTTGACCACATATAAGATTCAAGAAAATACATATGATGTCATCGTGAATTTTTACTACTTGCAACGCGACTTATTTCCACAAATAATTGCAGGTTTAAAAGAGGGCGGTGTTGTTGTTTTTGAAACATTTACCACGGATCATTTACAAATAAACAGTAAAATGAAGCGCGAGTATTGTTTAGAAAAAAATGAACTAAAGAATACTTTCGCTGGCTTTGAAATTATAGAATATGAAGAAGTTGCCACATCGAATAAGGCGGTAGCAAGATTAATTGCACGCAAGAAAAGGAAGAAATAATGACAGAAGCAGTATACCCTCATTTACTTTCCCCCCTGGATCTTGGTTTTACGACAATAAAAAATCGTGTTCTTATGGGGTCAATGCACACGGGGCTAGAAGAAACGAAAAACGGTTTTGAGCGCATGGCTCAATATTTTGCAGAACGCGCCAAGGGCGAAGTCGGACTTATGGTCACTGGGGGAGTTTCACCTAATTTCGTTGGTCGTGCCGCTCCTTTTTCTTGCCAAATGAGTAGCAAACGCCATGCGCGCAAACATCAGGTTGTCACGAAAGCTGTACATGAAGCGAACGGCAAAATCGTTATGCAGATTTTGCATACGGGGCGCTATGGTTTTCATCCATTTATTGTCGCGCCATCTAAAGTAAAATCTCCGATTACTCCTTTCAAACCGCGGGCTCTTAGCAAGAGAGGTATTGAAAAAAATATTCGTGCTTTTGTGCGCTGCGCTAGTTTGGCAAAATTTGCTGGTTACGATGGCGTTGAAATTATGGGGTCGGAGGGCTATTTTATCAATCAGTTTATTGCTGAGCGGACAAACAAGCGTAGTGATGAATGGGGGGGGAGTTATGAAAATCGCATGCGTCTTCCCGTGGAAATCGTAAAACGTGTACGTGAAGAAGTCGGAGAAGATTTCATCATTATTTTCCGCCTATCGATGTTAGATTTAGTTGATGGTGGGAGTTCGAAGCAAGAAGTCATTACCTTGGGGAAGCGCATAGAGGACGCGGGGGCTAATATAATAAATACTGGTATTGGTTGGCATGAAGCGCGTATCCCTACGATCGCGACTATGGTACCGCGTGGTGCTTTTACATGGGTAACGCGCACCATCAAAGAGCATTTGTCGGTACCCGTGATCACAACAAATCGTATCAACACACCACAAGTCGCGGAAGAAATTTTAGCGAATGGAGATGCGGATATGATTTCGATGGCGCGACCTTTTCTTGCGGACCCATATTTTGTGAAAAAGGCAATGGAAAACAAATCCGATGAAATAAACACCTGTATTGCGTGCAATCAAGCATGCCTTGATCATATTTTTAAAGCAAAAATCGCATCATGCCTTGTAAATCCACGCGCATGTCATGAAACAGAGTTTGTGGAAAAAAAAGCAACACAGCCAAAAAAAGTTGCTGTAGTGGGAGCTGGTCCTGCTGGTTTGTCGTGCGCCATAGAAGCAAGTAATTGTGGTCACCAAGTTACCCTGTATGAAGCGAGTGGTGAAATAGGTGGGCAGTTCAACATGGCAAAAAAAATACCCGGAAAAGAAGAATTTCACGAAACCATTCGTTACTTTAATAAGCAGTTGCAACTTAGCAATGTGGATTTGCAATTAGAAACGCGCGTAACAGCACAACAGCTCATCAGCGCAAAATATGATGTTGTGGTATTGGCCACCGGGGTTATACCGCGTACACCGAATATATCTGGTATTGACCATGAAAAGGTGTTGTCTTACATCGATGTTTTACAAGCGCAAAAAGAGGTGGGGAAAACGGTGGCGATCATTGGGGCAGGTGGAATCGGTTTTGATGTCGCCGAATATCTGAGTCACTCTCCACAAGAAAAAGCGCCGAGTACAGATGTCAAAACGTATTTGTTGCGTTGGGGAATTGATTTTGAATATACAAAGCGTTCGGGCATTGAAGGCGTGGAAAAACAACTAGAAAGCTCACCCCGTGAAATATACTTATTGCAACGCAAGCAAAAGAAAATGGGAGCAACTCTTGGAAAAACTACTGGTTGGGCACATCGCATCAATTTAAAAGAAAAGAAAGTCAAAATGCTCATCGGGGTAAATTACGAAAAAATAGACGACAACGGATTACATATTGAGGTAGAGGGGAAAAAACAAATACTTGCTGTGGACAATGTTATTATTTGTGCAGGACAGGAGCCGTTTGCTGATTTACAACAAGAACTCTTAAATGCAAAAGTGGCGACACATTTGATTGGCGGAGCCCACGAAGCAAAAGAACTCGATGCGAAACGCGCCATTTCTCAAGGTACAAAGCTAGCCTTAAGTTTTTAATAGGAGCAAAAAATTGCTATTGACTATTTCAACAACACGTCCTTGCGCGACGGATATTGGATATTTGTTTCATAAACATCCTGACAAGTTTCAAACATTCGATTTCCCCTATGGAAAAATACATGTTTTTTATCCCGAAGCGCGAGAGGACAAATGTACACTGGCAGTGCTTTTGGATATCAATCCCATTGATTTAATTCGCGGCAAGAAGTCTTTCGCACAATTTGCGTTAAAACAATATGTGAACGACCGTCCATATGTGGCATCGTCATTTATGAGTGCTGCCATTTCTAAGGTGTTGTCTTCGGCAATGAATGGTCGATGTGAAGCACGACCGGAATTGGTAGAAGAAAAAATACCCCTTAGTGTAACGATACCTGTTTTGCCTGCGCGTGGTGCGGGAGATCTGATTCGAAAAATTTTTGCGCCCCTTGATTACGAAATTGAAGTGCAAGGCCATCTTTTAGATGAAAAATTTCCCCAATGGGGAGATAGCGATTATTTTACAACAACGTTAAAAAAGGTAACGACATTGCGCGAATTTTTGACACACTTGTACGTGCTGATACCGGTACTTGACAACGAAAAGCACTATTGGGTGGGGAAGTCTGAAATTGATAAGCTTCTTACTAAAGGTGGAAAGTGGCTCGAAGAGCACCCCGAACGCGACTTGATTCTAAACCGTTATCTAAAATACCAAAAAAATTTATATTTCGAAGCTTTGGAAAATTTTACGGAAGAAGATATTGTCGAAGCGGAAAAGGGACCAGATGACCTTCATACAATTCGTTTACAAGAGGTCCTTAAAGAAGCCAAGAAAACATCCGCGCGTAGTGTTGTTGATCTTGGTTGTGGAGAAGGACGTATGTTGGAATTGTTGTTACAAGAAAAGCAATTTAACAACATCTTGGGCATGGATGCTGCCGCTCGTGTTCTACAAATAGCGGAAAAACGTTTGTATTTTGAAGATATGGCACCTAAGCAACGCGAGAGAATTTCTTTAATTCAAGGAGCTTTAACGTACAACGATACGCGTATATATGGATATGATCTTGCACTGCTTGTTGAAGTGATTGAGCATCTCGATGAAAGTCGTTTGCAAACATTTGAACGGGTACTATTTGAATTTGCGCAGCCAAAGATCGTAATTGTGACGACACCGAACAGCGAATACAATAAACTTTACGCCAAGTTAAAAGATGGTTTTCGCCATAATGATCACCGTTTTGAATGGACACGTAAAGAATTTCAGCAATGGGGCGAAAAAATAGCAAATAATTACCAGTATGCTGTTCGTTTTAAGGGAATAGGGGAAGAACATGCTGAGTTGGGTTCCCCGGGTCAGATGGGAGTATTTACATTCAAATGGAAATAAAAATACCAGAACTGTCTCTTGTGATTCTTATGGGAGCGGCTGGCTCCGGTAAGAGTACTTTTGCCAAAAGACTTTTTTTAAACACCGAAGTTGTGTCTTCTGATTTTTGTCGTGCCCTAGTGAGCGATGACGAAGATTGTCAAGAGGCGAACGAAGACGCATTTGCTGTTGTACACGAAATTGTCCGGCGACGACTAAAGCGCGGTAAGTTCACGGTGGTAGATGCCACAAATTTGCATACACAAGCGCGTGATCCGTTGCGGGCTTTGGCGAAAAAATACCATTTTTTTCCGGTAGTGGTCGCTTTAGATGTGAGCGAGAAAACATGCAAAACGCAAAATGAACAACGCGAACGTCAGGTGGCAGGAAGTGTGATTCATCGCCAAGTACGGGATTTTAAGCTAGCGCTCAAGTCTCTAAAAAATGAAGGTTTTCGCCTTATTTTTAAAGTAAAAGAAAACGAAATGTCCGCGGTAAAGTTTACACGGCAACCGCTGTGGAACAATAAGAGTCATGAAAATGGGCCTTTCGACATTATTGGTGATGTACACGGCTGTATTGACGAGCTAAAAACACTACTGGGCAACTTGGGCTACACAATCGAAAAAAATGACAACAAATATTCGGTCAAAGCTCCGAACACGCGTAAGGCAGTTTTTGTCGGTGATTTAGTCGATCGTGGACCGGATTCTTGTGAAGTACTTCGTTTGGTAATGGACATGGTCGCTGCGAATGTTGCCATTTGTGTGCCAGGAAACCACGACGCGAAGTTGATGCGCAAACTCAAGGGACGCAATGTGCAGTTGAAGCACGGGTTGGCAGAAACTATTGCACAATTGGAAAAAGAGACTCCACAGTTTCGCGAACGCGTCAAAGAGTTTATCTTTAGTCTCGTGAGCCATTATATTCTAGACAATGGCAATTTAGTCGTTGCTCACGCGGGATTGAAAGAAAATATGCAGGGGCGCGGTTCTAAGGCGGTACGCGATTTTTGTTTGTATGGTGAAACCACCGGCGAAACAGATGAATTTGGACTTCCCATCCGCTATAACTGGGCGTCCGAGTATAAGGGAAAGGCAATGGTTGTTTACGGTCATACGCCCATACCTGAAGCGGAGTGGTTTAACAATACACTCAATATTGATACCGGCTGTGTTTTTGGTGGGAAGTTGACCGCACTGCGCTATCCAGAAAAAGAGATTGTCTGTGTGGAAGCGGCACGCGAATATAGCAAACCCATACGACCGATTGGAACTGGGATGGTCACTAAAGAATTGACAACACAACAGCAATATGATGATCTACTAAATGTGGAAGATTATTTGCATAAACAATTCATCGAAACCTCTCTACGCAATGTGACGATTCGCGAAGGAAACGCTGCTGCCGCGTTAGAGGTGATGACACGCTATGCTCTTCATCCCAAATGGCTTATCTATTTGCCTGCAACAATGTCCCCATGTGAAACCAGTAAAGATCCACAGTATTTAGAACATCCACTAGAGGCTTTTGACTACTATCGTCAAAACAACATTGAGCGTGTTATTTGTGAAGAAAAACACATGGGGTCGCGCGCGGTTATTGTTATTTGTAAAGATAAGGAAACCGTTGTCAAGCGTTTTGGAATACAAGAAGATAGATTAGGCGTTTGCTACACGCGTAGTGGACGTAATTTTTTTGAAGATGAAGTGCTCGAAAAACAATTCTTTTCTCGTTTACACGCAGCTCTTTGCGCAAGCAATTTTTGGGAAAAATTTAGCAGCAATTGGGTGTGCCTAGATTGTGAGTTGATGCCGTGGTCGGTAAAGGCGCAACTACTATTAGAAGACCAGTATGCTGCGGTGGCCACCGCATCGCGAACAGCGACCCCGCACGTACTCTCTGCGTTGCAGCTTGCTCAACAGCGTGGCATTGATACCAAAAATAATATTGAAAAATACCAAGAACGCGAAAAACTTCTCGAAGCGTATGCCGAAGTTTATCGCGGTTACTGTTGGCCGGTAAAGTCGGTGGAGGATTTGCGTCTAGCGCCCTTTCACATTTTAGCCACCGAAGGATGTGTGCATAGTGATAAAGATCATTTGTGGCATATGCAAAATATTGCCGAAGTATGCGAACACGATCAAATGCTGATGGCCACAAAGTGGAAAACAATTGCGGTAAACAATGAAGAGGATGTTGCCGAAGGTTTGAAGTGGTGGTTAGATTTAACGGCCTCAGGTAAAGAAGGCATGGTGGTTAAGCCTATTGATTTTGTTGTGCACCACGGCAAAAAATTACTGCAACCAGCTGTCAAATGTCGTGGGCGTGAGTACCTCCGCATTACCTATGGGCCAGAATATACACTAAGTGAAAATATCGTCAAACTGAAAAATCGTGCTTTAGCACGCAAACGCAATTTAGCGCTGCAAGAATTTTCTTTGGGGTTGGAAAGTTTACAACGTTTTGTTGATGGCAAACCTTTACGTGAAGTTCATCAGTGTGTTTTTGGAATACTTGCTCTCGAAAGTGAAGCGGTTGATCCACGTTTATAGTGTTTAATTCCAAAGAAAGTAAAACATGAATTATTTAGAGCAAATAGAAAACAAGAGTATTCATATCATTCGCGAAGCCTATAGTAATTTTAAACACTTGGCAATGTTATGGTCAATAGGAAAGGATAGCACTGTTTTATTATGGCTGGCGCGCAAAGCCTTTTTTGGACATGTGCCCTTTCCTCTGGTACACATAGATACCAATTATAAAATTCCACAAATGATTGAGTATCGTGACCAATTGGCAATGGAATGGAAACTAAATTTAGTTTATGGACAAAATGAAAAAGCCTTGGCAGAAAAACAAACGTTTCCCGATGGGAATATCACGCGCATTGAATGTTGTTCATTGCTAAAAACGAAGGCACTGCGCGACACGCTGAGTGGTACGGGCAAAAGATATAAAATAAACCATAGTACGGGACAATACGATGTATGGGACAATAATGAACCCTTTACAGGAGTCATTGTTGGAGTAAGAGCTGATGAAGAAGGTAGCCGTTCCAAAGAACGATACTTTTCACCACGAAACGTAGAAAATAATTGGGAGATTAGTGCCCAACCACCCGAGTTTTGGAACCAATATAAAACAGAGTTCGCTCCTGGTACTCACGTGCGTATTCATCCTCTCCTTGATTGGACGGAACTGAATATATGGGAATATATTCAGAGAGAAAATATTCCCACGGTATCACTGTATTATGACCAAGGAGAAGGAAAACGCTACCGGTCTTTGGGATGTGAACCTTGTACCTTAGCAGTAAATTCTTGTGCAAAAAACGTAGATGATATCGTGGAAGAATTAAAAACAGGAAAATTTTCCAATATCGCCGAACGTTCAGGACGTGCCCAGGACAAAGATGACGGTGGAGGACTAGAGTCGTTGCGAAAGGATGGGTACATGTAATGGAGCGCATGAATATTGTTGTTGTGGGGCATGTTGATCATGGCAAAAGTACCGTAGTTGGTCGTTTACTTGTGGATACCAACTCGTTGCCCGAAGGAAAGTTAGAACAGGTAAAGTCGACATGCGAACGCAATGCAAAACCATTTGAGTATGCTTTTTTGCTCGATGCTCTTAAAGATGAACAATCTCAAGGAATTACCATCGATGCTGCGCGTATTTTTTTTAAAACAGATAAGCGTTATTATGTGATTATTGATGCTCCTGGGCACATAGAGTTTTTGAAAAATATGATTACAGGTGCTTCGCAGGCGGAAGCGGCGCTACTTGTTATTGATGCTGATGAAGGTGTACAGGAGAACACGCGGCGGCATGGCTATATGCTCTCGATGTTGGGGATCGAACAAGTTGTGGTACTCATTAACAAAATGGACCTTATCGACTACAATGAGGAAAAATACAACGCCATCGTCAATGAGTACCAAGAATTCCTTACAAAGTTTGGGTTGAAAGTCGATATTTTTATCCCGGTAAGTGGTCGCGAGGGAGACAATATTGTTTCGTCATCGGTAAAGACACCATGGTATGAAGGACACAGTGTGTTAGAGGTGATGGATCTGTTGCAAAAAAAACCGCACCCTGTCGATTTCCCTATGCGTATGATGGTGCAAGATGTGTACAAGTTTGCTGCTGAGGGAGATAACCGTCGCATTGTTTCAGGAACAATTGATCTGGGAGTTTTGCACGAAGGAGATGACGTTGTCTTTTTTCCTCAAGGTAAAAGAGGACGCGTAAAATCGATTGAGACTTTTCCTAAAAAGGAATGTCGTGAGGCTACCGCTGGGCAAGCCGTTGGGTTTACTTTGGAAGAACAGCTTTATGTTCGCCGCGGAGATTTAGTGGCACGTGTGGCCGACCCTGAACCTTCATGCTCATCTCTTATTCTTGTGAGCCTTTTTTGGCTAGGGCGAAAACCTCTAGAAATGCAAAAAGTGTATACTTTAAAGTATGGTACAGCGAAAACGCAGTTTCATATTGAAAAAATAAATAAGGTGATGAATGCCTCCAATCTCCAACAGTTTGAAAATCAACGTGAAGTTACGCACAATAGCGTTGCGGAGTGTGTACTCAAATTACGGCAGAGTTTGGCATTTGATACCGCGAGTTTTTCGGTAAAAACTAGCCGTTTTGTGATTGTCGACGACTATGAAATTTGTGGCGGAGGCATCATACGCGAGACAGTAAAAGATCAATATTCGACTATTCGTAAACAGGCACTTTTGCGTAACTACAAATGGGAAAAGAGTATGATCTCTTCCCTAAGACGCGCTGAAAAATACAATCAAAAGTCTACGTTGATACTCATTACCGGGCCGAAGGCAGTGGGAAAGAAAACTTTTGCGAAGGCTTTAGAAGCCAAGTTGTTTAACGATGGTAAATTTGTATACTTTTTAGGTATCGGTAACGTTTTATATGGTGTGGATGCGGATATTAAGCAAAAAACAGATGTTCAGCAAGAGCACTTTCGACGTCTAGGAGAAATTGCGAATATTATGCTGGATGCCGGAGCTATTTTACTGGTTACTGCGATTGAGGTTTGGCAAAAAGAACTCGAAATTCTCAAGTTGCTCATCGGTTCGGATAAAATAATCACGGTGTGGGTAGGGGACAAAATCACTACCGACATTAACTTTGATATCGAGATTGAAGTTTCCGCGATAGACCAATCTATTTCTAAAGTAAAAGACTACTTACAAGAGCGACATATTATTTTTCGCGTATAGTTTTTTATGAAGAACGATCCCAACGGGGATCGTTCTAACCTTTACATCTCATCTAACAATTTTTGTAAATCATCTTCGCTAAAAAAGTAATGCTGGCCACAATAATCGCAGGTAATGTCTATTTCTCCGTCTTCTTCCTTAATTGTTTGCAGTTGTTCTTTTCCCAGTGAAATAATTGCTTTTTCTGAACGTGAGCGTTGGCAAAAACACTTAAACATCGGCACTTTCGCTTCGAGCCGTTTAAGATCAAAACCAGGTAAGTATGCCTGGACAATTCCATCCGCGTCTGCTCCATTTAAAACGAGATCCGTAATCGAAGGAGATTTTGCAAATATCGTTTCTAGCTTTGCGAGAAATTCTTCTTTTTGTGGAGGCAAGGCCTGTACAAGAATGCCTCCCGCCGCCGCGACTCTACCATCTTTTCCATAGTAAACGCCTAGGCTAATCGCAGTAGGAATTTGTTCCGATGACAAAAAATAGTAGGCAATATCTTCGCCTATTTCACCTGTATATAGATTTACAATGCCTGTGTACGGGTCCGTTTCATGATCTATACGCTTTACCACTTTTAGTTGCCCATTGCCTATGTATGGCGATATTTTGCTATTTTGTACATTTTCAACATCGAAGTGTGGGTTTTGACAGTAGCCACGAGCGTGTCCATCGTAGGTGGCATCAACCGTAATAAATCCAAGCGGACCATCACCTTGTACTTTCAAGCTAACCATAGCCCCCTCTTTCATTGTCGATGCTGTTAAAATACCCGAAATTAACAAGCGTCCTAAAGCAATTGCGGGAATAGGAAAAAGGCGATGGCGAATACGTGCATCATCAACGGTAATAGAAGCATCAATTGCTATTATGCGTAAGTTATTTGAGTCGCTTATGTACTTGACTAGTGTATCATCTTTCATTGCTTTTTATCCTTAGAGTAAGGGAAACGATTGTAATAATTTTTGTTGTATCGTATTTATATGTTGTCGTGAATAGTTTTGTGGAATACATTCGATTTCTTTTAGCGTTGTTTGTGCGTTGAAGGGGAATGGCTGCGCTGTCTCTATACCAAAAGCACTATAGTAATCGTAAAATTTGAACCCATTACCGCGAACAAGAGACGATAAACATACCCAGGCGTTGGGAATAGAAAATGTATCGGCAACGATAAGTCCATGAAGGCTAGAAGATAAAATAATCTCACATTCCTGAACGCGCTGAATAAAATTGTGTGGATCTGATAGTATATCAATCACCACAACGTGTTTGTTGTTTTTGGCAAAGTTGTGTACGAGTTTATTTTCTTGATCTTTGTAGTGTGGTACAATACCAAGTGCATATTTTTTGTGTGGAGAGGGGGTTGATAAAAGGTAACATAGTAGCCCCGGGTCTCCTAGTATTTCAATGTCTTTGTTGCGAATAATTTGCGCGCTGTATTTACCGCGGACTGCATGAAAATTGTGCTGGCTGCAAAAAGGTGACTTTTGTTCTAAAAAGCCACTTCCCCAAATGTTTTTTACAGGTCGCCACCAACGATTTTTGGTAAATTTTTGCAAAATGCTTCCGACAGCTGCGAGGTCACATTTTTGAGGTGGTGCCCATACAACTCTGCGGCGTGTTATGATTTCGCATATCGTTGGGGATAACCAATCTCCAAAGTTTTTTTTTCCGTTTTTTAAGCTGGCAGACCAATAAATTTTTAACGGTTTTGTCATGTGTTTACTCTTCAGAGTTTACGGCTAAATTTTATTATCCATTAGGGCTGTTTCTTTTTGCGTAAATTTTTGTTATACTAAATAAAATATATGTAAATTTCCATTAAATTTTGAAATAGGGGACATAAGGTGACAAGAGTTTTATTGATAACTCTGTTTGCAATAGCTACTGTTTGTGCTGATTTTGCTAATGTTGAAACAGCCGCTTCTTCTGAAGAGAAGTATGGTGCACATATAGATGCTGCAAATTGGGTACACTTTGTTGTGTACTCTCCTAATGCACAACAAGTCGATTTGTTATTGTTCTCCGCAGAGAAAGATCAAAAACCCTCGCAAGAAATTCCCATGGAAAAGCATGGGGATAATTGGAAAATAAAAGTTAGAGGTCAAAGAGTTGGCGAGGGACTATTGTATATGTACAGGGCTAAAGGAGCATATAATGTTCGTCCAGGAGCCCCCTTTGGTCTGAGTTTTAACGACACATATTATTTAAATGACCCATATAGCTATCTAAATCAAAATGTAAGTTTTTCTCGGGTTTTTCTTTCCATTCCTTATGGGGATAGTGACGAATCAGTGTATGCCGGTGGTGGTAAAAGTATTGTCTACGATCACCGCAAAGATACCCATCCTGGATATGTAAAAATACCTCATCGCGACCTAATCGTGTATGAGCTTCATGTTCAGGATTACACCGCGCGTATTCAAAGTTTGGATCGTCAAAAGCGTGGAACGTATCTTGGTTTAGCTACGCCTGGTTTGAGAACACCTGGAGGACTTAGTGCCGGATTAGACCACCTTGTCGAGCTAGGGGTGAATGCTGTTGAGTTGATGCCAGTGATGGAGTACGATGAAGAAACAGGTAATTTACCGGATCGCTACAACCACTGGGGCTACATGACAACAAACTTTTTTACTCCAGAAGCTCGTTATGCGAGTCGCAAAGGACAACAAGTTGTTGAACTGAAGAAATTAATTCGCGAGTTACACAAGAGAAAAATCGCTGTCTTTATGGATGTCGTCTACAACCACACAGCAGAGCAAAGCCCATGGGAGCACAAAAACCGTTTGGCGGTAAAGTACTACAATTTTATGGGGTTATGCAATACTGAAATCTATCGCTCCACAGCGAACGGTAAATATTATTTCAATAACACCGGAACGGGAAACGATGTGACATTCTTTGGTGGAAATCGTTTCACAAAAAGATGGACAAATGATTCCTTAGCGATGTGGTATAAGGTGTATGGTGTAGATGGATTTCGTTTTGATTTAGCGCGCATACTCGCCGATGGTTCGGGAAATGCTGCCGACTGGGTGGACAACGATCCGCGATTTCAAGGTGCACATCTTCATGCAGAACCTTGGGATTTGGGTGGACAGTGGTGGAACTTCATGGACAGCGGTGGATGGAACTATTCAAACAACCGTTGGACAAAGTGGCTGGGAAGATATCGCGACCACATGCGTCGTTTTTCCGCTTCGGGTATGAAGGACCGCAGTCTGTTTAAAAGACTCATCGAAGGTCGTGGAGCGACATCAACCGCGGGAGAATCCGCTTCCTCTAAACCGTGGCGTTCTATCAATATGCTAACCTGTCATGACGGATATACTCTTCGCGATGTCGTCTACTTCAACGATGCCGACGGATCTCACAACTGTTGGGATAGTAATGGCGATGAGAACTTGCGTCGTGAACGCGAAAAGCTGATGATGGGGGTTTTATTAACCTCACAAGGTGTACCACTTATTCTACAAGGCGATGAGTTTGGCCGTACCAAATCTGGGGCACAAACACAAAGTGATGCACATAACACATATAACTACGAGTCGAAAAATGGCGCGAGTTATATCAATAATGTGAACTGGATTGACTGGAACCTCAAGGACGGCAATACCAATAAATCTCCTAATGGTCCACGTTATGGACGCGAGTTGTTTCATTGGACAAAGAATCTAATTTCACTGCGCAAAAAATGGACACATTTTCGCCGTGATCACTTTCCTACATACGCGGATAATTCACAAAAAGGTAGTAGCAACAACGCGAAGTATACCTACACTTGGGAAAATAAAGCGTTTAATACACCAACACAACTTTCTGTTGTCTGGTGGGGAAAACAAGGTGAACCAGATTTGATGCTCATTTACAATGAAAACTGGGAAGATTTCACCGTAGGTAACCTTGGCGATTGGTCGCAAGGTGACTGGAAAGTATTGGCTCGTTCGTGGTATGGAGAAAAATCCGACTTTGTGAACTTAGACAATTGGCAACAACAGCCAAATGTCGGAGGTAGTTTTACGGTAAAGGCGAGATCTATGGCGATTCTTGTTAGTGATAACGACTAAACCATAGTTGCCTGTTCTGTAAAAATAATATGACGCATCACTTGTTAACAAGACGAGTGGTGCGTTTTTTTGTAGTTATAGGTATTTGCCGTGTGTGATACCTCATTATGGCATTCTTTGGTATTCGATGGTGAGGGCATCGCACACCAGCGAATTTAAGGTTTTAGCTTCGCTGTAGGTATTCACTGGTGTGCGATGCCCTCACCATCAAATAAGTAGTTACAGCTTCGCTGTAAGCTACTATTCTCATGCCTCTCCCACAGGGAGAGGCGTAACACGTCCAATCCACTGTTATTGTTTTCTTTTATGCACGTCAACAAAAACCAAAATAAAGTACATCACCTACAAAGACTCGCAACTCAAGTGAATTTTGTTTTTTACAAAAGAGAAGCATTACGCCTCTCCCTGTGGGAGAGGCATGAGAATTAAGGCTTTTAGCGAAGCTAAAACCTTAAATTCGATGGTGAGGGCATCGCACACCAACGAATACCTATACCAAAATCATAATCGCGCTATTTGATGGTGAGGGCATCGCACACCAAAAGAACTACTTTAATTTTCGCAACGAAAAGGCGAGAGCTGGTTTAACTCATCTATATCGTCTTGCGCGTGCCGGTTGCCCTCGCTGACGATCGTTTCGATCACTTGTGAAAACGCCGGTTCTTTGATCCAGTGTGCGCTATGTGTGTAGTTGGGTAAAAAACCGCGAGGAATTTTGTGTTGACCTTGCGCTCCCGCTTCGTAAAGACGGATGTTATTGTTGATACAGTACTCAATCGACTGATAATAACAAAGTTCAAAATGCAAATCGTAGAATTTCTCCGTACACCCCCAATAGCGCCCATACATATGCTCTCCTGCGCGAAAATTTAGTGCCCCCGCCACATACTCCTCCTCTTTTTTTGCCATGAACAACACCACATTGTCTCTAAAGTTTGTGGCGATATCCTCAAAAAACGCGCGTGTTAAATATGGGTAGGCCCATTTTTTTCCTATGGTGGATAGGTAAAAAATGTACATGTGATCCCAATGGATCGGGAGTAGATCTTTGCCACTTAAGGCTTCGATCTCTACATGGTTTGCGACACGTCGTTCTCTTTTAATTTGGTTGCGTTTTTTTGCCTTGAGTTGCTGTAAAAAGTGCGAGAAACTTTCATAGTGATTATTTTGCCAGTGGTATTGGTACGTAAGTCGTGGAATGTAATCATGTTTTTCGAGAAAGTCGCTTTCTGCGGCAGTGATAAACAACCAGTGAATGGAACTTGCTTTGCGTTTGGCTTCACGCATTAGCAGGTCTAACATTGCCTGGGCAATTTCCTCAAAAGGCTCATCATTATGTACGAGAATTCTTTTTCCCGTAGCAGGAGTGAAGGGAATGGCAATGACAAACTTGGGGAAATAGTTCATGTTAAGCTGTTCGTATAGTCCAGCCCATTGCCAGTCGAATATATATTCACCTAGAGAGTTGAACTTGAGATATAATGGTATGGCACCAACAAGTTTACTACCGCGCTTGGCAATGATGTAATGTGGAATCCAACCGCTTTTTCCTCCTACACTTCCTGAAGTTTCTAGTGCTTGGAGAAATTCGTAGCGTGTGAAAGGATTGCTTGCTTCGACTAGGGCGTTCCACTCATTTTTTTGCGCAAGAGTAATTGAGTCAATTACCCTTGCTTTTACTTTTACCATCGTTCTTCAAAATCTTCCACACTAACGGTTCGTCCACCCTTTAGAACTAAACTACGGACGATTAAACTCCAATGTCCATGACGTGTTTTGCTGAAGTAGCTGTTACAGATGCGCACGTTTTTGGGATCATGACCGTGTTTTTTACATACGGTTGTCTCTTTCCATGCTAAGTACTTGGCAGTACTGTGCGGTAATAACATGAAGAAATTCAGCTTTCCGTCACTGTAATTATATACTCCTGCGCGTTTAACTTCGCGTGCGATTTTCGGTAGTATCTCAGGAGAAATGTCAATGGTTCTTTCGTTAAATTTACGAAAGTAGTTTTCATCCTTCATTTTTACATAGCGTCGCGATAAACTTCTCTCATCGAGATTTACTTTTATAAAATACGACATACTCGATGGATAGGCAATAAGTTGCATCTTGTGGAACCTGGTGACTTCTGGCATATCTTTGAGAAAACGATTGTCGAAAAAGTTTAGTGCGGGAACAACCGTGTCTCCCTTGGAGGTTGTCGAAAAGTTGCGTATGTATTTTTGATGTTCCTCAAGAGAATCAACACGTACTCTTTCGAGAAATTTCCATTGTTTATTGATGATTTCACGCTCTTTTTTACGACGATTTTTCTTAGACAAACGCTGTGCTTGTTCCAACATGCGTTTTTGTTGGAGAATTTCTTTTTCGAGCCTTGTTTTCTCCAAAGCTAACTTCTTGCGTTCTTCATCAAGAGTTTTTTGTATTTTCTCGCGATTTTCTTTTTCTTGTTCGCGCATTTTGTTTTTAACAGCTTTGGCTATTTTGCGTTTATAGTCTTCGAGGTTTTTGCGATTTTGTTCGCGCTCTTCTTTGGTCTTTTCGAGCTCTTCTTTTTGCTTTCTCGCTAACATGTCGAGTTGCTTTTTTCGATTTTGCAGTTTACGTTGTTCGTCGTTGACTTTTTTTTGCATTTCGTTCATTTTTTCGCGATTTTTTTGCTCTAAATTGGCGAGTTTTTCCTGCATTTTTTGTTCGTTTTTGCGCTCGACTTCTTGCATTTTCTTCGTAAATTCGCGTTGTTGTTGCTGTTCTTGCTTTTTTATTTCTTGCATTTTCTGGTTGATCTGCGTCAACTTTTTCATCAGTTCTTGGCTGATTTTTTGTTGTTCCGCCGTTTGTTGTTCTAACTCTTTGCGTTTTTGTATTTGTTCCTTGGTGAGTTCTTTTTTTATTTCGTCGATTTCTTTTTTCTTTTCCGCTTCGATTTTCTTGAGCTTATTGATTAGCTCATCACGTAATTTTTTCTCTAGATTTTCGCGATAGCGGATTAACTCTTCTTTGTCTTTTTTCTTTTGTAAATCGACTTGCTTTTTTTGCGGTTTTTCTTTTGGCTTTTCTTGTGGTTTTTCTTCTTTTTTCTTAATCGCTGCTTTGACAACAGCAGCAACATTTACTTTCACCTTCTTCTTTTCCCAAGGTAAAAAACACAGAACATAGTGAATGACACCGGAAACCGCTAAAAAAATAGCGTAGTATTTGATATTTGGTTGATGTAAGATTCTCATGTTTTCTCTCACTACGATTTACTATCTATTTCACATTGGACATTATCTGACAAACCCGCTTGGTCAAGATAGAGAAATACTTCCAGCAAATTACCACTAGAAGAACTCGCATCCGTACGTAACATAATAACAGGATTGTGATCTTTAGGTGTGTCTTTCTTCGCTTTTTTCAAAGAAGCGAGTAACTCTTTCATCGATATTTTTTTGTTATTGAAGTAAATGTTATTCTTTTTATCTATGGTTAAAACATATTCTTTGGTTTTTTTATCGGAACCTGCAGATTTCTGTTTGTCTACCTTTGCTGCTTTGATCTTCACACTATCTTTCTTTATGTTTGAGATGAGAATAAAGAAAATTAGCAATATAAAGAGTACATCCACCATCATTTCGGTGGACATGCCTGCTTGCTCTTGTGCTTGTCTGTGTCTACGCTTCTTTCTCATAAATCTTTACTTTTTCTTCTACCACTTCCGAAGAGGGAATACTTTGCGGTTGCGGTTCTTCTATAGAGGGAATTACTTCCTGTTCTTGGAATATAATCGGCTGTGATTTTTCTTGGTCCTCTAGTAAGTCTTTGACCCGTTGAATATTCTCATCAATATCATCTTCGAAACGATTGGAAATTTTGTTAAAGAAAAACAAAAATAAATACGACATCAAGAATAGAATAATTCCACCAATGGTGGTGTACATCGCCGTGGAAAGAGAAGATGCTAGTCCTTTGGGATCTTCACGTGCAAGTGTTTTAAAACTTTGGGAAATACCAACAACTGTTCCCATAAGCCCAAGTGTTCCGGCAATGCTAGAAATTAGACCAAGAATATCGAGAAATTGGCGACTCTCGTTTATTTTTTTATCAGCAAACATTTGCGTTTTTCTCTCGGCCAATTCTAAAGTCATGGCATTGTAATTCATCACAAACTGGCCAATTACTAGTAGCAAATTGTCTTGAGTGTTGCGACAAATCTCAGCAACTTTGGTTGCGGAAAATGGGTCGGCAAAAATCTGTTGAAGTTTCTTTTTTCTTCCAAATGATTTTTGCTTTTGGGTAATCCAATAACAAATTCTCTCTATTGTGATTGCTAGGCCGATAAAAGAAAGAAATATAATCGGCGACATCCACAGTAAGCCAGCCTCTTGAATGTAGGGGTATAACATAGTAGAAAAACCATTCTAAGTAAAATACTGTTTAGAGTGCACTTGTGTTAAACAAGCGCACTCTATAATTTTCCGAAATTAAGGAGTATAACAGTTTGCAAAATAACAGTACTTTAGTTGCGGTCAGGTGCATCCCACACGTCTTTTACATCAAACCAGTCGCCTGTAGACTGAACTTTTTTCATCATTTTTTCTAGTTCAGTAAGAGGCTTTTTCTTTTTTGCAGTTTTGGCGCGTGCTTTTTTGGGATTCATAATACGGTTGATACGATTTAATTCGTCTAGAGCCTTGACTCTTTCCGCTGTTTGCTTAGTTTGTCCTCTGTAGTAGTCTTTATCTTCTACAAGAGAACGAATCTTAAATTCATAAGATTTTGCAAGTTTTGCTAGCTCTAGGTCATAAGTCTCTTTAGTGAAAGCACCTCTCTTGTAAGAGTTTTTCAAAATTAGAAAACGCTTAATATAGGCTAACTTTACACGGCGTAAGTCGCTTTGGCTGGTGGCCAGTTTGTCGCGATTATCTCTAAGAAGCCCTTTATTCGCTTTTAAACGCTCTTCGTTTGTGCGCATTTCTGCTTCAGGACGATTTTCTAGAATATCATTATAATTTTTCGCTGCCTTTTCAAAAAGACGGCTGATTTCTTTGCTTTCATCCTCATTTACTTTTGGAAGAGAATCAAGAGCAGACTTTTTGTCGCTGTCTAGTGTTTCCGCAAATTCGCGAATGTCTTTTTCTTCTTTGAAATTTTCTTCGCTTGCCTCTTCGACATATGGCTCCATTGCTTCTTCATCGGTTTTCTCATCAGCTTTTTCTTCTGTAGCACCATTGTCTTCTTCTAGTCCTACTTCTTCAAAAACATCAGAAAGGTCTTCTTCTTGTGCCCAAGAGGTGCTAAGACCCACAAAGAAAACTAATAACATCATCAAAAATAGATTTCTCATTATTCATTCTCCTCTTCATCATCAGATTCTTCTTGTTCTGCAAAATGATCAATTGCATCATTCAAAGGTTGATTCGCTTGGAAAGGTGCTCTTTCAAGTTCGTCGACAACAGCAGATAGTATTCTACTGGTATCAGAAAATCTCGCCATATCACGGTTGATTTTTTCGTGTACTTTGGCAAATCCTTCTACTTGAGCGTATAAAGTGGCCAATTTTTTTGTGACATTCACAACTGCACGGCTACCATCGGTGATCCCTTCGTGTACCAATCTTTGTACGTGTAGAGAATCTGCTTGTAGGCGAATATTATCTAGTAAATAATTTTTCTCTGCTTCTAAATTCTCAATCAATGAGCTAAAAGATTGATGGAGAATAGAAAACATTTTAACTAGTGATCCAAGATTTTTTGTTAATGACTCATAGTTTTCTTGGTTACGCGAAAGCCCTTGCTTGTAACGTGCGTTTATATTGAATTTGCGGTAGGTACGGCGAAATGTACGTGTCAGTTTTTCTTTTTCTTTTGGATCAGTTGTTGACTTTATTTGTTTACTCAAGCGTATAAGCTGGTTATTTAGTTTTTTTTCTTCTTTTTTATGGCGATTAACTTGTTCCTTTAAGTCATTATTCTTGTATTCTAGTTCGCGATTGAATTTATTCAGTTTGCGATTTAGTTCGGTAAATACAGATAGTAGTACATCTTGAGAACTAGTTATTTTGTCCACATTCCATACAATTTTTTTTGCATACTTGGACATTTTGTGGGTAATTTTGGCTGCAAGTACTTTATTATTTGGGTTTTTCAAATAATTTGCCAAATCTGTTTTTAAATCGCTGTTTGCTTCTTCCAATGACTCGATAAGAGGGTTGTAACTATCCAAAGATTTCTCGATAGTTTCCACTTCTTTTTTGATAGACCATTGCTTGGGAATGACTCCAGAGCGTACATTGTTTAGTTTACCTAGCGCCTTTTCTTTCTCAAAATCTCTTTTTCTACGATCTAGTTCTTCACGAATCGTATCTTCTTGAGCAAATGCAGATGTAAGAGAGAGGCATAGAAGAATAGGCAGACATACATTCAACAAATACCGCATTTTAAACTCCTTAGTTTCGTAGTTAACGTAATTGATATTCTACTTTGCAATATTGATATGTCGGTTATGAACGAAATGATACTTAGTATTCACTGTCCAAAAACATATCATCCTCCAAAGTTTGAGCTAGCATCTCTCGGTCTTTAGGAGAAACGAGTTTTAGAACAGCTCTACATTTATCGTACTCTTCAGCCAGATAGTAAGCAATGGCCAAGCGTGCGTAGTCTTTCGAACTAATGCGTATTTTTGCTTTTTGACTGATTTTTATGTACAGTTCCATGTCATCGGCAGCCCGAGGATAGTCACCCATTTTATTGAGTACAACTGCACGGTTGTATACGACTAAACGATTGATAAAAGGGCTGTTTTTTGCAACAAAAACATGAGTGTTACTATTAAATGTGCGTAGTGCGTTGTTTAGAGATGGCAAAGAATCTGTGTGCAGTCCTGCTTTGATTTTGAACTGGCCATCTAAAGAGTAAGCCAAGAACTTTTCATATGGTGATATTTGCGAAAAGTTAGGGTCGGACATTACCTGCTCTAGCAAACCTCGCGCTTCGCCTTCTCTTCCCATTTTCGCCAGCTCGGCGCATTTGTAAATACGAGGTCTCAGGGCATTAGGTAGCAATTCGGTTGCTTTGGAAAAATCAGAAATTGCCGATTCACTCTTGTTTAGTTTGCTATTTACTAATCCTCTTTCAGTAAAAGCGTACGCGTCATCAGGATACTTGACAAGCCACTGAGTTTGGTATTGTAGTGCTCGCGAATAATCCCCTTTGGCATATGCAACTTTGCCCAGTTCGTGTTCATTTACACTAGACAAAGGCTTTTGTGGTGTTGTTGCATCGCCATTTGTAGAGTTGAGAAGAGTGCAACCTGTCAATAAGAATGCTACAATTATTGCAAGTACCAGGTGCTTCATATTACGTCCTTTCATCGATTTGTAACAAGGGGACCCCATACAATTTTATTATGTGGGGAGGAATCATTACTCGATGTGATTTTGTATAAACACAAATCGAAAAACTTGTACTCAAATTTTTGAGTAGTATTTTTAACTATTCCAAAAGCAGTTTGCCCCAACAGCCTTGTTACTGTGCAAAAATGGTTCCAAACTTTAAAAAAAATATGAAACGCTTTTAGTGTAGTAATCTGTCCTAGACTTAGTAGTTTGCTAAAAATGGTTTAATTTTACACGGACTAATTTTAGCTTTAAGAGTTAATTCTCTTTGGGAATACTACTATACCCTCATCCCACAATGTGGGATTGCTTCTCTAAATGATACTAAAAATAACTTCTCTTTGTTTGAAAAAAAATTTTTTACTGTCAACAATATAGGTATAATAATATTCCTCCGGCGATAGCTATATTAAGAGATTCAACGTTTTGCGTCGGTATTTGCACTTTGTGGTGCGCTTTTTTCTCAATGTTAGAACTTACGCCGTGTGCTTCACTTCCTAAAAAAACAGCCCTTTTCGTAGGTACTTCAATTTTCTTAGGGTCAGAACCTCCATCAACAGAGGTGACTATATAGGATACACCCATGTCCTCAAAACAGGACAATAAGTTGGGTATGGAAGAATAAAATACTGGTTGACGAAACAAAGATCCCATTGTAGAACGTACAATTTTGGGATTATATAACTCCACACTTTCCCCAATAAGAATCACTGCGTCCCAATTAAAAGCTTCTGCCGTTCGGATAATAGTTCCTACATTTCCTGGGTCAGATACGTTTTCTAAAACAACAAATTTTTCGCTTGTTCCCAATGCTAGTTCATGTCGTTTTTGTTTAGCACGTGCGATAATCGGTGATGGTGTTGTTGTTGTCGATAGCTTTGCTAATTTTTCTCTAGATATTGCTGTTGCGAGAACATTTTTTTGTTGAAAGTTATCCAACAACTTTTTTCCACGAGAGTTTTTTAAGAGTTCTTCGTTAAAATAAACTTGTTGTACTTTGTAATTTGAGGCAATTAGCTCTTCGCAAATACGAATACCTTCCACTAGAAATTCTTGTGATAATCGGCGGTATTTTTTTTGGTGCAGTTGCTTCAAATATTTTTCGTGTGTTTTTGTCAACATTATGTATAATGAATACTAAAATATATTGTGAGTTTTATCTGGAAAAATATTGCAATATTTTTTAAATTAAATCCTAGTGAAATTCTATAACAATGCGCTAGTAAAAGTCAAGTTATGATTTCCCATAATTTTGTGGAGTAAAATAGTTATAGTTTGTATACTGGAGTACATTTACAGTGAGCCAACTGCTTCTTTATAGTTCAGATAAAAACTCAGGAAATGCATTGTATAGGTTGTTAAACAAACACAACTTTGACTTGATTTTATTGCAAAAAACACAGGAATTGGTTGAACGAATTAGGTTTGGACAAGCGGATGTCGTTGTACTTGACCTCAATTCTATTGGATGCTTATACAGTGAACTTAGCAATTTTTTTGAAATGGCAGAGGATATACCGGTTGTCATTCTTACTCCATATGATTTGTGTGCTCAAGAAATTCAGAATATTCCGCAAAATGAACTGTGCTATTTTATGTCAAAACCAATATCGACAAAGCAATTAGAAGAATTGTTGACAAAACTTCTTCACTAAAAAGTTGTATTGTCAAAGCCCAAAAAATACATCAAAATTAATTTAGATTGAGTTGAAAACAAAACTACCAATAAAAGGGAGTACTCTAGTTGTCATGATTGTTAGAAATTTATTGATGCTTTTTATACTTGTTTGCCTAGCCGCTTGCTGCTTTAAACCCAATAAAAACATACAAGTAGCGGGGGTGTACGCGTATCCGGAGCAAGAGGATAATAAGGAAATTTATGAGCTTATTATTTCCCTAACATCTTCAAATTTCTTTGAGTATACGCAGGCTGCGAGAAAGTTAATTGCCCAAGGAGAAGAAGCTCTGCCAATGCTGTGCAAATACAAACATTTGACTAGAGAAGTTGATGGAATAAACCTACTTGTTTGCCCACCAACTATAAAAATTATATTGCAACAAAAAAGTACGGTATGGTTAGATGAAAAAAGGCAAATAGCTTCGCAAGAATTACAAAAATTCATTGAACAAGAATTAAAAAACAGAACAAAAAAATAGGTGAGGAAAAACAATGGGAGAGCAAGATGTTCGCAACGAAAATAATCCCAAACAACTACGTCATTTTATGAAACATGTCTTGGAGGATCTTCGAGCACTAGAAGAAATGCTCAATACTCCTGATTTTTTTGAGACAAACATCCGTAGGATTGGGGCAGAACAAGAACTTTTTCTGGTGGACAGTGCGTGGCGGCCTGCCCCTGTAGCTGAAAAAGTATTGGCTTCTGTTGAAGATGATCACTTTACAACAGAGTTAGCGAAATTCAACATAGAAGCGAACCTAGATCCCGCTATTTTCGGTGGCGATTGTTTGCGAAAAATGGAAGAACAACTCCTGGGTCTTCTAAACCATTTACGAGAAGTTACCGGTCCATTAGATACCGATTTCATAATGACCGGTATACTTCCTACACTAAGAAAGTCCGACTTGGGGCTTGAGAACATGACCCCTAATCCGAGATATTTTGCTCTGAATGATGCGATGAATCGTTTGCGAAAAAGCGAATATCAATTCCAAATGCGTGGTAAGGACGAATTAATTGTACGTCACGACTCCATTATGCTTGAAGCGTGCAACACGAGTTTTCAAGTGCATTTCCAAGTGGGCCCCGATGAATTTGCTAAATTATATAACTTTGCCCAAGCAATCACCGCTCCTATCCTTGCCGCAGCGACAAATTCTCCCATGTTATTTGGGCGTAGATTATGGAAAGAAACAAGAATAGCTGTTTTCCAACAAGCCGTAGATACGAGAAATCCAGGCTTGGAACTCAATAACCGCACGCCACGGGTTAGTTTCGGGGAAAAGTGGTTAGACTCTTCTGTCCTCGAAATTTTCAAAGATAATATTGCCCGCTTCCGCGTTTTATTGGGCGCAGAAGATATAGGCAAAGAAAAGCCATTTGAAAAATTAAAACAAGGTATACCACCGCGTCTCAAGGCATTGATGCTACACAACGGAACTATATATCGTTGGAATCGTCCCTGTTATGGTATTAGTGACAGTGGTAAGCCGCATTTACGCATAGAAAATCGTGTAATTCCATCCGGTCCAACAGTGATAGATGAAATTGCCAATGCTGCTTTTTTCTTCGGCCTGATGAGCGGGATAAGCGAAAAATACGATGACATTACCAAAGTAATGGATTTCGATGATGCCAAGGCAAATTTCCTTGGAGCATCGCGTTTGGGTTTAGATGCACAGTTTACCTGGATAGAAAATCGCATTATCCCGGCACAGAAGTTAATATGTGATGAGCTTTTGCCTCTTGCCAAAAGTGGTCTGGAAAAATACGGTGTAGCAGCGGAAGACATTGACCGCTACTTGGATGTGATTGACAAACGTGTTACAAAGGGAACAAATGGTGCTGAGTGGCTTCTTGCATCGCGGAATAAGTTACAAAATCAGGGAACACCTGATCAAATACTTGCTGCCGTTACTTCCGCCACGGTTAAAAATCAAAAAACCGAAACACCTGTCCACGAATGGCCTCTTGCAAGTATAGAAGACGCAGGGAAATGGAAAGATAACTACATGACGGTAGAACAGTTTATGACCACTGATATTTTTACTGTACATGAAGACGATCTTATCGAACTGGTGGCTAATTTAATGGACTGGCATTTCATTCGACATGTCATTGTCGAAAATGACGAAGGAGATGTCGTTGGAATTGTATCCTACCGAAGAATCTTACGTTTGCTCAGTCATCATGAGAGTGGCATAGATATTTATTCTTCTCCTGTTAGCTCAATCATGCAAAAAAACCTTATCACAGTTGCCCCTCAAACCTCTACGTTAGAAGCAATAGACTTACTACGTAAAAACGGTATTTCCTTTTTACCAGTAGTAAAGGACAAAAAGCCATTAGGTGTTGTCACTGAGAGAGACTTTGTGAATGTAGCTGGACAGCTTTTGGAACAAATATTACGGGATTAAGTTTTAATGAATAAGAAAATAGAATACGATACATCAAAACAATTCAATCGAGTGATAACTCATGTTAAGAGCGATAAAGAAGGCCCAATTGTCATTGCAATGTCTGGCCTTCATGGTAATGAACCTGCAGGAGTCATCGCATTAGAAAAATTTGGAAAACAGCTACAAAAAATTAACTTTAAAGGTGAATTTGTAGGTATTGCTGGCCACCTAAAAGCTCTATCTCTCAATAAGAGATACATCAATCGCGACTTAAATCGCATTTGGCATATGGAAAATGTCGAAAAAATTAGGGCAAAATCCATTGAGGAAATTACTTGTCCAGAGGAAAAAGAACAAAAAGAAATTATTGATGTTCTCGACAAAATACTACTTGATAAGAGTCGTAAAGCTATCTTTTTTGACCTTCACACTACATCAGCACAAGGTGCACCTTTCACACTGATTGCCAATGAGGCCGATAGCCGAGAATTAGTGGCCAACTTGCATGTGCCGAACATTTTAGGATTGGCAAAAAAGCTCAAAGGAACTTTCATATACTATGTATATTCGTTAGGGCATATGATTATCGCCTATGAAGCTGGGCAACACGAAGCATTTGACTCTATCGATAACAGTTCCGCTTTTTTGTGGATTATGATGAGTAATTTAGGACTCATTGATCCTGAAGAGGCTCATATCGCCAAATGGCAAGATATACTTGCAAAATCTAGTTACAACCTTCCTAAATATCTTACTATACACTATCACCACCATATCGAAGAACGCGATAAGTTTACCATGCTTCCAGGATACAGAACTTTTCAAGAAGTTGAAGAGGGCGAGATACTAGCAAAAGACATCAATGGACCGATTCGCGCTCCACTTTCTGGAAGAATATTATTTCCTTTGTACCAAGGTCAGGGAAATGATGGCTTCTTTATCGTAAAAACAGCCAAACAGTAAAGTCTATCTAAGGTTTAAGGTTTGTTTTAAATATCAAACAACAGTATGTATTAGAGTACA
This sequence comes from Candidatus Uabimicrobium amorphum, assembly GCF_009002475.1. Lineage (GTDB taxonomy): Bacteria > Planctomycetota > Uabimicrobiia > Uabimicrobiales > Uabimicrobiaceae > Uabimicrobium > Uabimicrobium amorphum. Next base: position 2,697,228 of record NZ_AP019860.1, on the reverse strand, counting down.
AAAGGAAGCGTGATTTTTACAGGTCAACAGGCGAATTCTCACAGATAGATTTCAACTAATGCTAATGGATTATCGAGATGGCAATATTTTTTAGGCTACCAACAAGTGGGTATCAACCACTCTTTCAAGAATCGCACATTACTGATATAAAAGTAGCCATTGTTTTTGCAAAGAGATTTAATGAAAGCGTCGCAGCTCTTTCAGAGGAGGAACGTGCTCAAGTTCCACATTCCATATCCTGTATTTATTATCAGGATACCGACTTTTTTATTGATTTAGAACACCCAACGATTACCAAAGAAGAGCAACGGCTTTCACCTCCTGAAAAAGACGAAAGTTTTCCGTGGCGTAAGTCTCCTCAACGTTTGATATTTTTAGCAGTACAAATATTTTATAGTCTGGCTGTGGGGCGTCTTCCTGCCTCTGAAATAAAGTTTCTACCCTCAAAACTTTTGTGTAATCTATCTGAGAGTAACATGATTCTTATCAAAGAATTTTTAACATATGGTTTGGCCCAGGATGTAGGAAATCGCTACCAAACGTTTGCTGAGTTTTCAGATGTGATGGATATTATTATAAAGAGGTTAGCAACACAAAATACAAGGCGAATTCCTACAACAAAAGTAAAAGCTCGCTACAGTTATGTTAGTAAACTAACACTATTTAATTTTAAGTCGTCTTTGGCAACTACAATAAATATCTGTGCTCCATGCGAAATTTTAATTGGCAGAATACTGGATATTGAAGAAAAGAAAATCGTAAAAAAAACAGATGTTGCGACTATTTATGAGAACTACTTTAATGAAGGACAAAAATCAGAATACTACATCGTCATTGATAACGACAATTGTATCTCACGAAAACATGTGCAAGTTCATATGGCAAAAGAACTCGAAAATTCGTCGATACAAGATTTAGGTAGTACTCATGGAACAATGATATTTACAGATAGTTCTTGTAGTCCTGTGGATGGTATGTCGATTCAAGGTTCGAAACGGTTGTTTATGATTCCGTACGATCAGTATTTTCAGATTGGTAATACGCGTATAAACATTTCTACAAAAAGATCATAGTAAGTTATTTATAGCCCATATAGCACCAAAGGCTAATCCAACCGTACCACCAAGCCCCAGAACGAGTATGAGCAAGTCCCAGAATACACTGGTTTCGATTACAGTTCCTCCATCTTCATCTTTATTTACTAATAAGCTACGTGCTATTTTCTCTGTCAATCCGAGTTGCTCTCCGGTTTGCCATTTTTGTGCCAAGCTCTTCTTTATTTGGGCCGTAGGGCTAATGTAATCGTTCCATACACTTCTCGAACCACCTCTGGTGTCTGAGGAGGCGCTTGTCGCACTTATTTTATCATCTTCGTAGCCATAGCCATATTTATCGGCAAGATTGTCATCTTCGTCTTCCTGAGCACCTTCGATTCCCATGCGAATTTTTGCTGTGAGACCAATGTCACTTGTCTCGCACATTTGCTTAATCTTATCTCGTCGAGATTTTTTTGTTTCAAGATCTCGTTTTATTTGCATTGTTAGACTTGCTTCTTGGGAGAGTTCTTGAAACATTTCACGCTGTTTTTGTACGTCTTCTTTTGAATTTTCTTTCTCTGGTGCAGCAGATTGATCTTTCTGTGGTGCACTAGATTGATCCTTCTCTGATGCAGTAGATTGAACTTTTTCTGGTGCAGCAGATTGATCGTCAAAAAACTGAAAAGGGTCTTTTTCTTTTGATTTCATTTCACATTTCCCCACCTAAACAAACTTTCAAGAAGACATGGTGATTGTTTCCAATCACCACGTTTGGATAATTACTAGCTTCCTTTTTTGCCTGCACCGCGTAGTCTCTTCTTACCACTACCACAACCAGGTCTTGCGCCATGGTTTGCTTTACTAATACGCTTACGGCGTCTACTTGTCTTTGGCATAATTTATTCCTTTCTATTATTATAGAAACTATCTAGCTGTTTTTCAAACTGTCAACTTTATCTGTTTTTTCCCAAGGAAGTTTCTCAGGATCCCCACCGAAGTGACCATACTTAGCTGTATGTAAAAATATGGGGTTTGTCAAACCAAGATTTGTGACAATATCTTTTGGCTTTAAAGAAAAATTCTTTTGTACAATTTCCGTTAGTTGTTGCTCCGCAACTTTACCTGTACCAAAAGTATCAACTTTAATAGAAACAGGGGCAGCTACTCCAATGGCATAGGCTAGTTGCACTTCACAACGATCTGCTAAGTCTGCTGCAACAATATTTTTCGCAACATATCTCGCCATGTACGCCGCTGAACGGTCTACCTTGGATGAATCTTTTCCTGAAAAAGCTCCACCGCCGTGACGTCCCATACCACCGTAAGTATCTACGATAATTTTGCGTCCGGTAAGGCCACAGTCACCATGAGGACCTCCCACTTCAAAAATCCCTGTAGGATTTATATGGTAAACAGTATTTTCTGTTAATAATTCCCCTGGGATAGTCGGCTTTATTACTTTTTCAATAATATCTTCGCGTAACTTTTCTTGCGAGATTCCTTTAGCGTGTTGTGTAGAAAGAACTATAGCATCGACAGAAATGGGCTTACCATCTTCGTAATTGATTGTTACCTGTGTCTTTCCATCAGGGCGCAAATATTCTAGCTCACCTGATTGTCTTACATCTGCTAATTTATTCGCTAGCTTACGAGCCAAACTCATTGGTAAAGGCATGAGTTCAGGTGTTTCTTTGCACGCATAACCAAACATCATACCTTGGTCACCCGCACCTTGTTCTTTGTCATCACCTTCATCTACACCCGCAGCGATATCTGCAGATTGTTTATCTAGAGTAACCATGACACCACAGCCTTTGTAGTCAAAACCAATATTCGGGTCTGTGTAGCCGATGTCTTTGATGGTATTGCGTACAACTTCCTGATAATTGATTTGTGCGTTTGTGGTAACTTCACCTGCAATTACTACTAATCCAGTAGTAACCATGGTTTCACATGCAACGCGTGAGTTTGGATCTTGTTCTAAAAGAGCATCTAATATGGCATCTGATATTTGATCTGCAACTTTATCAGGATGTCCCATAGTTACACACTCGGACGTAAAAAGATATTTAGTCATTCCTTTAGCTTTCTTACAAATCTAACAATTTTCTACAAAAAACCAGATTTTTTTCGACACTACCCTGTAGCTCTTTTACTTGGAGAGCAGCCTGGTTTCCCATATCTGTAATTACGGAAGGAGATTTTAGCAAATCCCACAGGGTTTTGTATAGTTCTTCTTCACATTTTATCTGCAATATAATTTTTTTTTCGACAAACAACTTAACATCAGGAAAGTTTTGCATATGTGGACCGCAAATAACCGCTTTTTTTTGAATGGAGGGTTCGATAAAATTTTGCCCACCGTGTTTTATTAGACTCCCACCGACAAATACCACATATGCTAACCCGTATAGGTTTACGAGCTGCCCCATTACGTCGCCAATGATGATTTGATTGGCGTTTAAGTTTTGTGTATGGAGGGAACTCAAAAATAACGCTTCTAAGCCAGACTCTTTGGCATAAGCGGCGACACGATCTTTTCTTTGTGGTTGACGCGGTACAATCAACAAACGCAGTTGTGGAAAATCATCTATCAATTTCTTATACGCTTGTACAATAAATTTTTCTTCCGGGTCATGAGTACTTCCACAAACAAGGAGGTGATGGTTTGTTTTGATACCACACTTCGTTCGTAATTCATCTAATTTTTTCTGTTCGGGAAGTTGTAACGAAATCGCATCGTATTTCAAATTTCCGGTAATAGAGATACGTTGTTCTTCTATACCAAGCTTTTGTAAACGCGAAGCATACAAAGAGCTTTGTACAGAAAAAATGTCAATGTTACGCGTCATTCGATAGAATAGCTTTCCCAGATAACTATATCTCGTAGAAGATTTCTCGGAAAATCGACCATTTACTAAAAGTACAGAACTGTTATACTTTTTAGCATAGTGCAAAAAATTTGGCCAAATTTCTAATTCCACCAAAACAATTAGTTGCGGAGACAACTTTCGTAAATAGCTTTTGACAGACCACGTAAAATCCAGAGGAAAAGAAGATATCGTATCTTCTTTGTATAGTTCCCTGGCAATCTTTAGGCCATTATTGGATGTTGAAGAAATAAAAAAACGTTTATTAGGATAGATTTCTTTTAGAGAGGCAATCAATCCCTGAACGGCTTTTATTTCTCCAACAGACACTCCGTGAATCCAGATATCAACAGATGGATATTTGCCAAATCCCAACCTGGTAAGTAGCGTTCTCCAATCTTTTCCTTGGATAAAAATTCGATATAGTATAAACGGAAATGCGCATATTAAAGCTGTCAAGTATACTAAATTCAGAAGATACGGCATTCGTGACTACTTAAAGGATTCCAAAAATTTCTTAAAGTTGTCCAGTTCTGCGTCGAGTATCTTCTTTGGTGCAACTAAACGGAAAAAATATGGACCTTTGTCTGTATCAATTAGGCCATTTACTGCAGCATAACCTGCTGTTGGTTCGCCGCTTTGCGCCATTGGCGAAGCTTTCACCACAAATGTTCCACTAAGATACAGTAGTGCCGCATTGTCTTTTTTGAGTTTGATCATTTCCTTTTTGTCAACCTTTTGGAATTGACCTTCCCAACGGCGTACATTTTGTGCTACGCGTTCGTCAAAGGAAGAAAACTGATCTGTCCCAAAATTAAAAACAGGTATATTGTACTCTGGGTACTTACGCAAACGAAATTGTGCTTTGCGCATACTAGATTTCGGAGGGACTTGCTCCCAACTTCCTGGGATCACCATTACATGCCCATCTACGTTTACATTTTGGCTCTGCCCACTGCTATGCGTTTCGCGTTCGTCACTTTGTTCACGCTCATCGCTTTGCTCACGACCATTGTTTTGAAATTCGGAAAAGGCGTCGTTATCTTCCATCAAACTGTCATCATCACTGTCATCGATGTCATCATCACCTTGGTTATGACCTCCGTGATTATGGGTCTCTCCGTGTTTATGATATGAATTCAAGAAAAGTTTGAAGTCTTCGAGGTTCGCATCGGCAATCTTTTTGGGAGCAGCTAGCCTAAAAAAGTAAGGGCCATTTGCTGTATCAATAAGAGCGTTTAAAACCACGTACCCAGGTTCCTTTTTTCCTTCTGCTTGGGGAAATGGCTTGACAAAAAAAGTTCCTTCGAGATACAACAGCGCAGAATTGGGAGCTGTTAACTCAATTTCTTTTTTTGCATCCACTTTGTCAAACTGCTTTTCCCAACGCGCAAAGTTTTCTTTTTTGCGCTCTGTTAGGCCAGAGAATTGATCTTTACCAAAATGAAAAACCACAACCGTATGCTGCGGGTTATCGCGGAGACGTAGTTCTGCTTTACGCATGTTGGAAGTTGGTGGTATTTTCTCCCATGAACCGGGGATACTCAATGCAAATTCACCAAAGTCGACTTCTCCCGAGCTTCCTGCTTGTTGTGTCGCTTTTGCTTGATACGAGTTCAAAAAAGAAACCATATTTGGTAATTGTTTGTCAATAACATCCTTTGGAGCTTCTAGACGAAAATAAAAAGGTCCTTTCTCCGAGGGAATCACTACGTTTAGTATACAGAAATTCTCTATCTCTTCTCCTTCTTCCGCGAACATATCTTTTTTCTTGAAAAAAGTACCGCGAAAATACAGGAGTGCGATGTTGTTTTTTTGGAGAGTAATCGGCTTTTCTTCTTCTAATTTTGTAAACTGCGAGCGCCACCTTTGGATGTTTTTGCTAACAATTTCTTCAGCATTAAAGTCCATCTTACCAAAATTGAAGGCAATCACGGTGTATTCGGTGTTGTCTTTCAACGAAAATTCGGCGACACGCATCTCTTTTTGCGGTTTAATTTCCAACCATGCATCGGGAACTGCTAAAGTAAACGGACCGAAATCAAAACGGTCTCCGACATTTTCATTTCCCGCAACCTCAATAGAAGTTGTGATTCCTTTTGCCGCAGCTTCGACCAACTCATCTTTGTCAGAGGCCGACAAATGCAAGTTCTTCTTCGCGGTGACTTCGCGATACGAATTTAAAAATTTCACGAAGTTGGATTGTTCTTTTTGCACTTCAGCAGCTGGTCCATCAATCCAAAAGTTTAAAGTTTCTGCTGATGTAGTGACGATGGCACTCAACACCGCATAGTTATAAAATTTGTTAAAACTTTTCGATTTTGCATATGGTCTTTTTAGCAAAGTACCGCTAATGGAGAACAGTGTGATTTTACCATCACATAGCGATGTTTGTTTTACTTTTTCTTTATCAACAATCGAGGTGAAACGCTTTTTAAGCTTTACGAAATAAGTCTCGCGTAATTTTTCCACGTCGGCTACTCGACCAAATGAATGACCCAAGATTCGCAAATTGTTTTTCGAATTTACAAACTCCAAAACATGAAGCGTTGTCATTTCTTGCCACTCACTAGGAATGTCCATCACGATGTTTGCGTATTCAAATTTCGACACCGTTGTTCCTTTTGAAGTCTCCTCTTGTTGTTTTGCACAAGCGGAAACGAAAAGTAATACAATACATAGTATCACTAGACGCATATAAACCCTTTCTGTGTTATTTAACTGTAGGCAGTTGTAAATCTACAGGTTTTAAAACCTTTGCTTTTTTATAGTGAACTTGGAATTTTTGCATTTGATTGGTTTTGTAGTATAGCACTGCCAATAGATAGTGTACTCTATAGTTGCTTTTATCTTGGCGATAGGCTTGCAATAAATATTGTTGAGATTTTTGATATCGAAGTTGCATTAAACAACCATAAGCATTGTTTAGCAACAACTTAGTACTTATGTTGTTATGTTCGATTGCTTTGTCATAAAAAAAACAAGCTTTTTTCCAGTTTTTGTCGTAAAAAAAACAGTGCCCTATTTTAGCATATATAGTGCCATAATCAAACGTCCATCTATTTTTATTTTTATTTTCATAACGCAAGAAGTTGTTAAAGTAATGCAGACCTTGTTTATAGCGTTTGTGCACAATGGCATTTTCTGCCAAAAGTAGCCATAACGGGACATAGTGTGGGATTATTTTTATGACCTCATTTGCGTAATAATTCATGCGGGGTATATCGCTTTTTATGTGATAAATCACCGCCAAGTTGTAATACAATAATACACGGTTATTTGCATTTGGTTTCAAAGCCAGGGCCTGTGAAAAGTAACTTAGGGCATATTGCGTATTTTTTCTGCGTAAATGATAAGAACCCTTAAAAATCTTTGCGCGATAGCTGCGGGGTTTTGTACACAATGTTTTCATCCACAGTGTTTCATTATTACGCCAATCATAGCAACGCCAAAAAGTAATCATCGCAAGTAGTATGGCGCTACAAATAACAATGGTGCGTCCGCGCGTTTCGACGACAAAAGAAATCATAAACGCGATGCCAATTCCTGAAACCAATAAAAACCTTTCCGCAAATATAACGGAGATCGGTACGATATGTAATACCGGCAAAAGTGGTATCAAAAACAAAAAAAACGCACAGGCACAACTTCGCTTTCTGTATGAACCATACCACAGAGAGTAGGTCATATATAAAACCACGATTGGAGTAACCACACTTGAAATATGAAAATCGACGATAGCAAAGTTGTAGTCGCAACTGAGTGACAGCGGGAAAATGCTTAGAGATATGTATTCAAAGAATAAACGACAAATATTTTGGTATTGGCTGTACAAATTGACAGAAGTCAAGAAACCTTCTGTTCCAGGCATGAGCACAGACCCTAATACGTTTAGACGTACGATCAAATAAACTATACACGCACAACATTGTATGAAAAATACATAGATGGCTTGTTGGTAACGGCGATGTTGCGCATACAAAATAATGATGACAAAAAGCGCCGGTGTTACAATTCCACTTTCCTTACATAAACAAGCGGCAAAAGTTGACACACCTCCAAAAATAGCATGAAGGCGTGACGACCTATAAACGGCTTTTAGTGAATAAAGGAGTGCGGAAATAACCATAATCGTGCACAGAATTTGACTGCGACTATATATGTTGATGACCGCTTCACTGTAACCTGGGTGGATGACAAAAATAATACAGGCTGTTAGAGCAGCTCGATGTGAAAAAAATTCTTTCAGCAATAGCAATAGCAAACAACCACAAGTACTCATTAGAAGTACATTTGTCAGATGATAGCCAAAGGCTTCTTCTCCCCATAATTTATAATCGATATAAAAGGTAGCAAAGGTAATGGGGCGGTAGTGGTCCACCAAACGGTGAGGCATGGGTTTGTAAAGTAGGGGCAAAATGTTTGGTAAATTTTTGCAGTTGGAAAAAATAACAGTATCGTCCAAGCAGAAGTCATTGGAAAAAGTTGGCAAGTATACCAACGCGACACACGCGCAAATTGCGATAAATGTAAGGATGTTTCGCTGCATAAGTTATTCTTTCCACCACAAGTATAGCAGTAGCAGAATACATACGCCCAATAAAATGGGTCGTATAATTAAGGTATATTTTAGAGAGAAGGAAGAGGGGATTTCAACAATGTCAGCCGTTGACAGCCCCACATTATTTGACTCTGTCTCGTTGATATGGTTGTAAAATTTTTGTTGGTCGTGTTGCACGGTAGTTTGGGATTCATCGACCAATGCACAATAAAAATTGTCGCGGTGTGGAAAAAGATAATCGAAATAATTCACCCAAAAAATGGGAAATGAAGGTAGTGTTGGCCAATTGCTTTCATGTAATGCAAAGCCAATATACAAATATTGCGGACTATATGTGATAATAGGTCCTTTTGCCGTTTGTAGCAGTGCTTCACCTTGGAAATTTTGCAGCGGAATGGCACGCTGTATACGAATATTTGGCAAAACCCAATCCCAAAGTGGGTGGGCGATAAAAAAAAGCTCTGGGGAGTTTTCTACAGGTTTTTTGTTCGCCCATGGAGGCTTTTGATTTAAAAAAACCGTGGTTTTCTTTTGGTTGTATTCGCAAGTGAAATAATCTGTGGGTTGATTATTTTCCACGGTAGCAATACCGGGAATTTTTGAGAATAGACGCGCGAAAATACGATGATTCTTGGGGATTTTCGTCAAAACCATTTTGGTCTTCGCAACGCGAAGGGTATTATCGAGAGAGAAATTATCTTTTTCCTGCACGGAAATACGTATTGTTTTGACTTGGGGAGAGTTTATCAAAAAAGATTGCGAAGTGATTTGTTGTGCGGCAATGAAAATTTTTTCTTGCCAGAGTACCGTTTTCTCGGTGAATGCTGTCACAAGTGTTTTTTGGTTACGAGTAGAAAAATTTTTGATCGCAAAAAAAACACGCCATTTACCGACGGCAATTTGTTGGGAATGAAAGTGAATGATTCCCAAATTGTTGGTTGTTGTGTTGCCTACGAAAATTTTCTTTCCTGGCCAATTTTCTATTTTTTGCGTACCGTCGGTAATGATGAATACATCGTCAAAAGCTGAAAAATCGATGTTTGAGAGCATTTGGTTTATATTCGCCGGAATATGAGTACATTTAGTTTGCGCAAGTTTTTTTGTAATCTCTTCGCGTGTACCTTCTATATATTGTTTTTGTGGAAATACAAGTACTTCTATGTGATCAAAGGTCGAAAAGCGTTGCAAAAGTTTTTGTGTGTGGCTTTTGCCTCTATCAAAAACGGTGGTGTTTTTTGTGGAAATTGTCATCATACTTGATGAACGGTCAAGTACAATGAGGTACTTGTTTCCCTTGACAAACCAAGCTGGATGAGCCAAAGTTATGACTAATAGTATGTATATAATGAGAGCCAGTAATGTGAATTTTTTGTATCCCGCTGTTTGCGAGGTCAAATTCCATAATTCTAGACTAGAAACCTTTTTCTGTGGTACACGCAACGATAACAAATGCCACAGAAAAAAAATTGTTCCCAGCAATAACCATAATCCAGGGGTAAATAAAAATCCAAACAGATATATTTCCTCTAAAAGTCCTCTAATTGCCGCAATATATTTTCTAGTTGAAAACTACTACGAGCAGATAGGTCAAAAGACAATAAGTAATCAATTAACTCTTCAACATGTTCACTTTTTTTCAAGTAACTTTGGTGAGAACGAACGAAACGCGCCACTTTATTAATGATATAACTTCCACCGCGTTTCTCTAAAGATTTCAGATGCCTAATATAGGCACGTACATCAACATCTTTGATTCGGTAAATATTTATCTTACGGCTTGTCGCAGGGAAAAACTGAAAATAAAAGCCACAACTAACCTTTATTTTATCGGTAAAGCGCGGAACAGCAATGGTATAATCAACACCTTTTTTCGTTGTGGTTTTGTTAAAGAGATGCGTTTCTATTCTTTCCCCGTTAGCGAAAAATTCGTATGCATATCTTGCACCATCAATAACGCGATAATCTTTCTCCACAAAAAAATTCTGCTTGCGAAGTTTTGTCAAACGTTCACACTTTATCAACATAGCGCCTATACCTGGTTGAATGACCACATCACAATCTACAGTTTCAAAAGTAGCAAATTTTATTTTTAGATTGAGTTCAACGCCTACGGAGAACAACGTTTTTCCTGTAATTTCTTTACGAAGCCTTTTGTCGATAATTTGGTAAGCATTGGCCTTAGATCCAAGGGAATCTTCAATGGAAAAACTTAAGCTCCGCACAGGCTTGTGTGGATGGAGAACATATTCGGTATCCGAAACCTTATCAGCGGCAACCCACGTAAACATCATTAACGCAATTATAATATATCTCATCACTGTCTCCTTTGTTGTGGTTATAGGTAATATTTCATTGTTGCTACATACCTAGACAGTAATGTGTTTTTTTTATTCAAAAAAAATTAAGAGATTCGTTTTCATATTGATGCCCTCACCATCGAATTTAAGGTTTTAGCTTCGCTAAAAGCCTTAATTCTCATGCCTCTCCCACGGGGAGAGGCGTAACACGTCTTAATTTGCATCCATTTGTGTTATGTTGTGCTGTCGCATACACAACCTTAATTGTACAAAGATAGTAACGCTATACTCTTGCCTCGCAAATCAAACGAATTTTGTTTTTTACAAAAGAGACGCATTACACCTCTCCCTGTGGGAGAGGTATGAGAATAGCAGGTTACAGCACCGCTGTAACTGCTAATTCGATGGTGAGGGCACCAATCGGAAAACGAATCTCTTTTCTTAACCAGAGCTGTGATCTGCGATGGTGAGGGCACCAATCGGAAAACGAATCATCTGCGATGGTGAGGGCACCAATCGAAAAACGAATCTCTTTTCTTAACTCACCCAAATCTAAGACCAATACAACCACTTGCGAATGCGAGTGACCACTCGTAATAGATAGAACCGACTCCACGCGATCACTACCTTGTCGCACACTCTTTCAAAAGCACTGCGTTTTTTGGCATCCAACAATAATTGTAAACTCTTTTGGCACGTCGCGCGAATGCTTGAATCGGATGCGGTATTTAAAATCTGTCGAATCGGCTCTACGGCTTCTGTTGAACCTAGTTTTCCCAAAGAAACAATTGTGGTATTAATGAGTGAAATATTGCTATGCTCTTCAGGATCAAGCATTATTTTTAATAGTGGCTTTAATGCACGTTTGTCGCGAAGCCTTCCGAGTAGTTTTGCGCCTTTGCGCCTTTGCCTTACCCTCTTTTTTTTGAGAAAAGATAGCACCTTCAAAAAATATAATTCATCGAGGGAAAGTTGTTTGGTAATACTTAGACCAAATGATGGATTAAAGGACGAAATATTGGATAAATGAGCAATTAAACGTTGCCGTAACTTTTCCAGCTCTTGTGCTAAAGCCGCTGCACTTGGATATCTCTTTTTGCGATCTTTCGCCAAACATTTTATAACGAGTTGCGATATGTCTTCGGGAATTTTATCGTCCACTTCGTGAGGCGGGCGCGGAGACTTTTCTTGTACCTGTACCATAAACTGTACACCACTACCCTCAAAGGGAAGTTTTCCCAACAGTATATAGTAAAACGTCATGCCAAAAGAATAGATATCGGAGTGGAAAGTTAGGTCTGTGCGTCCTTGAACTTGTTCTGGGCTCATAAATTCGAAAGTTCCCGCAATAGAACCTGAGTTCGAATTGACGTCAGCATGACATGCCAAACCCAAGTCGAGTAATTTGACAACATCATTTACACGATTTACCATGATATTGGATGGTTTTAAATCACGATGAATAATCCCTACAGCATGAACGGCTTCTAGTCCTCTAGCTACTTTTGCCATGATTGATACCAATTCAATATGCGAGAGCGCTTGAGTTGTTCCGTGTATTTCGTCGGTCATCTCTTTGAGATTTTGCCCATCGATGCACTCCATGACTAAAAAATAAAAGTGGTCAAGGATAAAGGCATCGCTGACTTCGACAACGTAAGGACTGTATATAGCCTGTAGAAAGGCCGCCTCTTGCAAAAAACGACTTTCTACTTTTTTGCGAAGTTCCTTAACATTTGGTGGAATCAGACGCTTGATTGCCACAACTTTCTGTTCTTGAGTATCATACGCCTTGTAGACCTCACTCATTCCGCCATGGCCAATTTTTTTTTCGACTTCATAGCGTTCATGAATGGTCGTACCTTCTATTTTTTTTGGCTTTACCATACTGTACAGAGTGTCAAATCCTCTGAATTCATCTTTGTTTATTTCGTGATCCATCACAGTCCTAACGTTGGAGGTAGTGCAAATGTTTGTTATATAATTTTTCAATTACGTCATTTTTTTTTGCAGCTTTGCGCAACATTTTTTCTGCTAGAGTAAAATTTTTTTCAAATAAATAGAAAAAACATATTTGCACGATATCAACTTTATATTTGTATTTTTTCTTATTTTTTACAATATGCCGTACGATTTTGTCCGCGGCAACATCTTTGATTTTAATTTGTTGCCCCGCTTCCAAGTAGTCATAGATGTTATTTTCAAATATACTCCACAAATCCCAGACATTCTTTATTATTTTTTTCTCAATGACATACATTTTGCGAATATTTTGGTAGCTTTTTGCTTGGGAATAGCTGTCTATTTCGCTCTCGAGATTCTTGAGATATAAGTAGGCTTCTTTGTAATACTTCTCTTGGGTGTACTCCTGCAATTCCGCAAAATGCGCGCCCCATATTTTTAGTAAACGGATTTCGGCATTCAATTTGTCAATATAATGGGCAAGCTCTTTGGATTTTGCGGTCTTATATAAGTTTACCGCTTTTTCTTTGGCAAGGTGAATATTATTTTTTTCTGTAGCGCGTATATGGATAATTTCACGAACGGATTTTTGTAAAGAAGGCCACCGTCTGTCATTTTGTACTAAGATGCGTATTTGATTCTGTGGTTTAAAATTTTCGGGATTTGGATTATCTACTAATAGTAAAGACCAACGCTTTTTTGTCACTTCCTGTATGTAGGCGTTTACCTTATCCTCTAACGCACGACGTTTTTCTATTCGGTCTTGCAATTCATCCACAAGCTTTTTGGCTTTTAATTTTACATCGGGACGTGTCTGCGGGCCTTGTATAAGCTGTTGTAGTATCTCAAAGGCTTTGTTGACCGGCATATTACCATTCGTTACTTCTCTTTTCGTCCTTTTTAATATCTTTAGGTCATTATTATTACGCTTTTTGTCGACTTTTTGTTGATTTTTGGGAAGCATGAACTTGGGAACGTTTTTTTTGGGTGTTGTTTTGTTATGCTTCACTTTCTTGTGTTGAGGTGCCTCTTTTTTTTGCGACATTTTATTCTTATTTTGATGTCGTTGGCGTCTTTTTTTACCGACAAGACTCAGTAATACCAGAACAACGATCGCAATGACAATGTAGCGTTTCTTTTTACTTTTTTCTCTAACAATATAGTCTTTTTCCGTTAGCCCCATGAGGTCATTATTCAGCTCTTCAACCGATACATAGCGCTTTTCTGGATTTTCTGCAACCATTTTTTGATAGATTTTATTTAGCTTTGGTGATAAATCTTTTTGCAAATCTGGAGAAGGATTATTGATGTGTTGTGTGATGATCTCTAAAGTCGTGTTTCCAGAGTAAGGTACTTGGCCTTTCAACATGTAATAAAATGTAATTCCCAATGAATAGATATCACTCATCTTCGTTGCCGCTTTACCAATACATTGTTCTGGAGACATGTAGTTTGGTGTACCAATAATTGCCCCACATTTCGTCAGGTAGTCACTTCCTCCCTCTTCTGACTTTGCTAGGCCAAAATCTGTCAGTTTGACTTGACCATCATTGCCAATCATGATGTTGTCGGGTTTGATGTCGCGGTGAATGATTTCTTTGTCATGCAGGCTTTTCAAACCTTTTACGCTCTCACGTAAATAATGTATGACGGTTTGTAAAGGTATACCTGTATTTTTGGGCACTTTTTGTTGCAAAGGAATGCCATCGACATACTCCATCACAATATAGTGATACTCTTCAAAGGTTCCCACATCGTGTATCTGGACTAGGTTGGGATGATTCAATTGCGCTGCGAGTTTCGCTTCGCGTTGAAATCTTTGGACTAATTTAGGGTTATTTGCCAAATGTGGGGCCAAAATTTTTATGGCAACTGGACGATTCAAACCTTTCTGCAAGGCTCGATATACTTCGCCCATGCCGCCGCTACCCAAGCAGTATTGGATACGATATTGATGTAAGTCGCAACCTGTCAGTTTTTGCATCGAAGCTGTTGTGGAATTTTTACGTTTGAAAAAAGGATAACGCAGTGGGAAAGTATAGAATTTTTCGCAAGAGGAACACTGGGCGCGCACCACCGGTTTTTCCATGCGACTTTCACTGTGACAATATGGGCAGTGTAGCACGCCGGATTTTAAATAAATCCCCGCCACCATTTCATGGGTCAAGTAGTTTTTATGAACAAAAACATCCGCAACAAAGTCTCGTTGGGTATCGACATCAACAAGACATTCACTCAGCATTTCTTCGGTGATGAATTTTTCGTTCATCAACAAACGTACAAAAAGTCGGTTGCGCTTTTCCATGTTAGGCGCAGGAGATTCATTGACATCCATATTGTTTACTTCGCATCTTTCCAATTAGGACCACTATGTGCTTCTACAATAAGAGGTACGTTTAGCGAAACAATGTTTTCCATGCTTTCCTTTAAAACATCAATCAATTGTTGTTCCTCTTGTCGTGCACATTCGACAACCAATTCGTCGTGTACTTGTAAAAGTAAATTCGCTTGCAACGCTTTTTCTCGTAAGTTTTTTTGTAACTCAATCATTGCAAGTTTGATGATGTCGGCAGCTGTCCCCTGAATGACCGTGTTGACCGCCAACCGTTCTCCCTGCTTCTGTCTGGTTTTGTTACGCGAGGTAATTTCCGGAATTTGTCTTAATCTACCAAAATATGTGCGTACATGTCCTAACTCTTTGGTTTTCTCGATAATCTTATCGCGAAAAATCTGAACGCGTGGCATTTTCTCAAAATATGACGCTATATAATTTCGTGCTTCTTTACGCGAAATATTTAGCTCTTGTGCTAAACGAAAATCTCCCATACCATATAACAAACCAAAGTTGATACTCTTCGCCGCACGTCTTAATTCGGCGGGAACTGATTCAATGGGAATGTCAAACACTTCACTTGCGGTGCGCAAATGGATATCTTCACCTTTAAGGAAAGCGTTTACCAGTGTTTCATCTTCGGAATAGTGTGCCATAATACGCAATTCAATCTGTGAGTAGTCAGCACTAATAAGCGTGTAGTCTTCCTTGGGAATAAACGCTGCGCGAATTTCTCTACCCATGTCGGTGCGAATAGGTATATTCTGCAAGTTGGGATTCGTAGATGATAATCGCCCTGTTGCCGTGACCACTTGGTTAAAACTAGTATGTACGCGATCTGTTTGGTGATGAACTAGTTTGGGAAGAGCATCGACATATGTTGATTTTAATTTGGTAACTTCACGATAATCTAGAAGTTTGATCGGTAGATCATAGCCCTTGTCTGCTAACTTTTCTAGTACGTCGTGTCCGGTACTGTAGGACTTTGTTTTGGACGTCTTTTTTAACGGAGGAATTTGTAACTTTTCAAAGAGAATGTAGCCGAGTTGTTGCGTACTCTTTATATTAAACTCTTGTCCTGCAAGCTCATATATTTCACTTTCAAGCGCATCTATGTCGCGTTGCATATTTTGTGACATGTTGTTTAATAATTCACAGTCAATGCGAATACCACATTTTTCCATTTCTGCCAAAACACGTACCAAGGGCAATTCAATTTTTTCACAAACTTCTTGTAAGTCGTTTTCCGTAACCTTTTGCTGCAAAACGTCGTAGAGTTGCCAACATATATCGGCGTCTTCGCTGGCATACTGTTTTGCTTTTTCGAGGTCTGCTTCGGCAAAACTAATTTGTTTCTTTCCCGAGCCACACACGCTTTCAAAGGAAATGGTTTGGTATTTTAGTAATTTCTCTGCTAGGTGATCAAGACCATGTCGGTTTTCGTTTGGTTCTAACAAGTAGGAGAGTATCATTGTGTCAAAACATATATTTGCGCACTGCCAACCGCGATTTGTCAAAACTGCGTAGTCAAACTTAACATTGTGCGCGCCTTTTTGAATCTCTGCATTGGCAAAAATGGGCTTGAGATGTTTTTCCACAACTTCTTGCCACGCTTTTTCTTGATGAATATGCGCTACCGGTACATAACAGGCATCGTTTTTTTGTGTGCAAAAAGAAATTCCCACGATGTTTGCATCTAGTGGTTCTAGCGAGTCAGTTTCAATGTCAAAGGCAAACATCTTGGATTTGCTAAGTTTTTTGCATAGTTCTTGTAGCTTCTTTTCATCGTCAATAAGTGCATAATCGACAGTACACTTATCAAGCTCTATGGGAATGTCTTTCAGAAGACGCTTAAAATTTAATCGCGTAAATATTTCCTGACAACGCGCGTTATCGATCCCCGAAAATTTAAATTTTTCCATAGAAAAGTCTATCGGGACATCCTGACAAATAGTGACGAGTTCGCGTAGCATTGCGATATTATCGCGGCTGTTTTCTAATCCTTCACGGTATGACTTACGTTTGATTTTATCGATATTTTCATATATACCGTCTAGAGATTGATATTCTTCTAACAGCTTCTTAGCACCCTTTTCGCCAATACCTGGTATGCCTGGTATGTTGTCTGAACTATCTCCCCATATGGTCAAAAGATCTATCACCTGATTTGGTTTACAGCCAAAGTAGCCTGGTATATCTTTTTCTTCGAGATACTCGCTCGTGCGTCCGGGGTCAAAGATGACCACATCGTTACCTTTTACCAATTGCAACATATCTTTATCCCCGGTAACGATGACTACTTGTACACTCTCCTTTTGTGCTTCACGTGCAAGTGTACCGATGATATCGTCTGATTCGTAGCCGCTTTTTTCAATTAGGGGAATATTGAAAGCGGAAACTACCTCTTTAATGAGAGGTATTTGTGGTCGTAAATCTTCGGGTGGCTCTTGTCTATTTGCTTTGTATTCACTATAAATTTCATTGCGAAAAGATGGTTCTACGGAATCGAAAGACACGGCAATATATTCGGGTTTTTCTTCATCGATAATTTTTTTTAGTGTATTGGTAAAACCGTACACAGCATTGTAGTCGATATGTTTAATTGCGTAATACGATCGAAAAATGTAAGCAAATGCATCTATAATAAAAAAACGTTTGTATAGGCTGTCCAATGCTGCTACTCCCTTGTATTTGATGAATTGTCCGTAATGCTCTTTGTTCCCGTTTTTTCCACACGAGAACGAATCCAGGTATTGGCAAGTCTTGTCCACATGTGTTCACCGGCATTGACATCATTTGCGTCTTGGAGTATCTTTCCTCCTTGGTTGTACGTTATACTATATCCGCGGCTGATTACCGATAGAGGAGACAGCGCTTCCAAATGTCCTGTCAGGTTTTGAAGGCGGCGTTGTTCCCATTCACATCTTTTATTCATGGCTCGTTCGATACGACCAGAGAATTCTTTAAAGCGTTGTGCGTAGAAATCTATTTTTTTTGAAGGCTCTTTCGCCATCAATTTTCCGTGCATTCTGGTCAGTTGATGTTGTTTTCGGCTTACATTACGCTCACATAGGCTCTTCATTTTTTGAAAGAGCATATGCAGACGTTGCTCTGAGTAGCGAACACGCTCCATGGGTTTCGTTAATGCACGGTGGCTACCCAAGCGCATTACATGGGCCCTTGCTTTGTCTAAACGATTATCCATCGCTTTTTTTAGGCGATTTTCCAAATAGCGCAGTTGATCTTTTAACAGGTCAAAGCGTGGTAAAACTAATTCGCCTGCCTCTGTAGGAGTTAAAGCTCTTTTATCGGCAACAAGATCGGATATGGTAAAGTCAACTTCATGGCCTACGGCAGAGATTACCGGTATTTTACTCTCATAAATTGCATAGGCTACGGGTTCTTCATTAAATGCCCACAAGTCTTCCGGACTACCACCACCGCGTCCGACAATCATGACATCGATTTTGAGTTGTGGCTCAGAATTGACGAAACGTATTGCGGCAGCAACTTGTTCTGCGGAGCCTTCTCCCTGAACACGAACCGGTATGACGTAAATCTCTACATGCGGATAACGACGTGCGATTACATTTAAAATATCTTTGACCGCCGCTCCCGTAGGGGATGTAACTACCGCTATTTTTCGTGGTAAGTATGGTAACTTTCTCTTGCGCTCAACAGAAAAAAGACCTTCTTTTTTCAAGCGTTGCTTTAATTTCTCGAAAGCAACTTGCAAAGCTCCCGATCCCCTAAGTTCTATTGTTTGGATGATCACTTGGTATTTGCTCTGTGGACCATAGATGGTCATGTCGGCACTTACTAAAACCTGCTGGCCGTTACGCAAAGCAAAATCTAAATTCTTCGCTGTATTGCGCCAAATAAGGGCACTAATCTGACTTTCTTCGTCTTTTAGTGTAAGGTAAGCGTGACCCGAAGAATGCGAGGTGTATCCCGATATTTCTCCGGTAAGCCATACGCGCCCCATTTGTTCTATGCGCGACTTAATGTGCTGGGTTAGTTCTGTAACAGTGTATGCTCGCTGTTCACTTTCTGGCATTATATCGTCCTAACGAAAGAATCTTGTTATTTTGGCATCTCCATACCACTTTTTGAGTATTTTTTCTTTTTTCATCGCTACATAACGCTCAATTGCTTTCTCACGCAATTCACTTGTGGGAAGATCTTTACCTTTTTTTACATCTGTTACTTTGATTAGGTGGTAACCGAATTCTGTTTTTATGGGACCTTTTATCTCATCTTTTTTTGACTTGTAAGCAACTTCTATGATTTCTTTAGCGAACATTCCCCAGCGCGGTACGAAACCCAGGTCTCCGTTCTTGTACTTTGTGGTTTCGTCATCTGAATATTTTTCCGCCATTTTTTCAAAGTTTCCCCCTGAGACGATTTTCTTTTTCATTTTGATCATTTTTTGATAAAGCTTTTTTTGTTCTTCGGCAGGGAGTTCCTTTTTGCTCACAGGGTCTATGGTGAAAAACAATATATGACTCAAGCGAATAATCCCCCCGGAAAGAGGAAAGGACTCTTTATCCATAATTTCTTGGATATCTTTGTTGCTTTTGTTTTGTATAATGTACTTACGCAGCATTGCATTTACTTTAACGCGTGTCTTGAAATTTTTCATTGTAATACTGTGATGTTTAAAAACATGCATGCGCGCTTTTCCATGCAAAGAAGATTTTTCTACAGCACTCCAAATTTTCAATATTTCTTTACGATCTTCTACGGAAAGGCGAAATTTTAAACTTAAGTTTTTTACCGCGGGACCATATTTGTCGTTTAGCTTTTTATCACCTTTGAGTATTTTACTTAAAGAGTCGAGAAAACTAATGGGATTACTAAGACCCCATTTGGCATACATTGTAAAAAAAGGTTTTTCCGCACGTTTTGCTTCTTCTACATATTCTTTAGGTACACACTTTACTTTTAATTTTGTTAATTTTGATTTTGTTAACCGCAGTGTAATCAACTCCTCTAAAGCGGCTAGCACAACGCGTTTTTGTAAACTATTGATCACTTCATACTCGGCAGATTTGTCACGCTTAACTTTTCCTTCGAGTAATTGATAGCGGTCATTGAGTAACTCCGCCAACTCATGACGCGATATTTTTAGAGAATCAATCGATGCCACAACTTTGGGAACATCTTCTGCCCACACACTACACATAAAGATCACAAGGGCCACAACATATTTCTTGTACATAATAAATTTCTCCTATATCCTATTTTAATTAGGATCTGTGTTGTTTTTATTGTAAAATCTGCATGAAAAAAAAGCAAACATAAAAGACAGTAAGAACGGCATGCCCTTACTTAGAAAATGATATAAAAACGCGAAAAATCAAAATGATAGACATAAAAAACGAAATAAAGAACCGTAGTTTACAAAAAATACAACCGCACACCAACTATAAAGCGTGTGTTTTTGACTTTGGTCAACCTTATAATAAAGACAAGGTCAGTATTTTAGACTTTGAGCTAAATAAACACAATGTGAGTCATTGTATTTTTGAAAATTGTAGTTTCCGTACACCTGCGTTTTTTGAGTCCCTCGATTTTAGTGAATTTCATCAATGTAATTTTGTCGAACTAACGATAAACCATAGTTGCGCCGGGGAAGAAGTACATTTCTACAACGGCTACATTGAAACGTTGAAAATAGTCGAGCATATCACGTATGTCCATGTTCTCGATAGCGTAGCGGAAAAGGACCCACTATTTTCTTCGGTAAATGTAAAAAATGTCTGTGTGGAAAATATTCCCAGACCCATTCCCACACCGCTGTATCATTTTCCGCAAATGCAAACACTCAAAATTCAAAATTCTGCGTGGATCGCCGATTATATCTTAAATGCGAAAACAAAATTTTTGGCATTTTGTGTAGAACGAAATCGTCCTTTTCCACCTAGTGGACAAATTATTGATATTTCCAAGTTTAAAAAATTACAACTTGTGGATGTCAGCAACAACCGTATTCAGCGTTTGCCAGCGGTCATGGGGTCTTTGTCGGAATTACGAGAGCTAAATGCCGGGGTGAATTTACTGAAAGAAATTCCACCGCAAATAGGGAATTTGACTAATTTACACACATTGTCTTTGTATAACAATCAAATATTTGAACTAACGCAACAAATTGGTAAACTTTGTTGTTTGCAAAACTTAAATCTACGCTACAATACGCTAGAAAACCTTCCAAGGGAGATAGGTCAACTACAACAGCTGACCTTTTTAGATATTAGCGAAAATCAAATTGTGACGCTTCCTCATGAAATAGGTGACCTCATAAACTTACGTACTTTTTATGCCAGAGAAAATGGTTTGACAACATTACCTGATTCCATGGAAAACTGGCAAAATGTTACGCATATCGATTTGTACCACAACAAAATAGAAGAACTACCATGGCAAATTTGTCATCTTAGTAACTTGTCCACGCTAAACCTCGAAGGAAATCCCATTAGCGATATGCCTTACGAAATCGATCATTTGTGCAATCTGCGCTATTTAAATTTAGTGAATACAAATGTCGATGAGCGAAAAGTACAACAATTGCGCAAACAACTTCCCGACTGTGACGTATTTTGTTAGAGCTCAATGTGTTGTAGATTTTTGCTTCTGCAGAAATGACACCTAGTGTATATTTTCATTTTTTTTTTGACTGTTTAAATTCCCTTTGTATGATTAGGCAAAAGACAATTATACCTGACGCATAATAAAAGTTAGAAATCATACAAAATGTGTTGTAGGGGCGGGTCTTGTGCCCGCCCGTCCCTCAAATACCGTTAGATAAACTATATCTAAACCCCCAATAAAAATTCTGGAGTAAACATGTTTTTCAAAAAATCTATCGATAAGATTAAGGCAGCTTTGGCGAAAACCAAAAAAATAGCCGAGTTGTTTCAAATCGGACGTAAAATAGACGAAGCGTTTCTCGAAGACCTTGAAGAGCGACTCATTATGGCTGATGTTGGTCTTGATACCACAAAGTACCTCATTGACGCCTTAAAGAGTTCCTACAAAGACAAAGAAATTAAAGAAAAAGATCAAATACTGACCTTTCTCAAAGAAAATTTAAAAGAACGTTTGACCCAAAAAGGCAATGAACTGAAGCTAAACGAAGACGGACCAACTGTGATATTGGTTATTGGAGTAAATGGTAGTGGTAAAACAACATCCATTGCCAAACTCGCGCATCATTTTGTACAACAAGACAAAAAAGTATTGCTGGGAGCAGGAGACACATTTCGCGCTGCGGCAATAGATCAATTAGAAATATGGGCTGAGCGTATTGGAATTGACATTGTAAAGCATAAAATGGGTTCTGATCCGGCAGCCGTGGCATTTGACGCTGTTCAAGCGGCTTTATCGCGGGAAAGTGATATTATTATCATCGATACCGCGGGACGATTGCATACGCAAAAGAATTTGATGAAAGAATTGCAAAAAATCCACAATGTTCTTAAGAAAAAAATTCCCGAGGCACCTCACGAAGTTTTGCTTATTTTGGATGCAACTATTGGACAAAATGCGATAACCCAAGCAGAACTCTTTAGTGCTGCGACACCTATTACTGGAATATTTTTGTCTAAGTTAGATGGTACGGCAAAAGGTGGTGTTGTGCTGGCGATTCAAAATCAATTGGATATTCCTGTCAAATTTATTGGCCTGGGGGAGAAATGCGAGGATATGGAGGCTTTTGATAGCGAACAATTTGTAGATGCGCTTCTTTCAAAGGATTGATTTGGCGATGTGATGCGATGTGAGGGCGGATTTTTCCGCCCAACCTTCGCAAATCATTCAATGATCGATTTGTTACTGCTCGTCCATCTTTTTTATTTTATCAAATCCAATTCTCTTCAAACGATCTTTTAATCCACCTCCATCGCTTGACGAATCTGACTTGGTTTTTTGATTGAGATTTAAGTGGCTACTTTTTGTGAGAGAGCCACGAAACAATGTCGTTGTTTGCTTAAACTTCTTTTTTGCTTGTGCTTTTGCTGCTTCAGAAAATAATTGATCTGCTTCGCTTTTTTCTTCAACTGGTACAGTGTTTGTATTGGTGTTTACGTTCGTATTGGTGTTTACGTTTGTGTTGGTGTTTACGTTTGTATTGGCGTTGACGTTATCAATACTTTCTGTTTCGTTAACAACATTGCTACTTCTGCGCAGACTAATTTTATCCGTCGCTGTAATGCTCTTCGTCTCTGCTTGACTCTCAGTTACAACTTCTTTTTTTACAGCGAAAGGCAAATTGGGTTTGGGCTTTTTTTCGCCAAACGTAGTTTGAAATTTGGGTTTTGCCGATGCGGTGTCACCCTCTTTTTTGAAAGAAAGTTGAAATTTCGTCTTACCAGGCATCTGGATACCTGAAGGTGTCGTTCCACCCATCTTTCGAGTTTTATCGTTTGTTTGGTGAACAGGTGTTACGTTACTTCTTGGGCGCTTTCTTTTGTTTTTTATGTTCTCTTCTGCTTTTTTCAAAGTTTTAGAGGCAATACATTTCAAAGTTTGGAAAACACCTTGTCCCTTTATTGCAATTGCTTCAAAATGGTCTGCTTGTAATTCGTAATTGATTGTTTGGTTCATGTACTCTACAGACATGATATTTGAAAGATCCCTTTTGTTATATTGCATAACAACGGGGATAGAGTTGGCATCAATTTCTAGTTCACGCAAATTTTCGTACAAGTTTTGCAGTGATTCCATGTTTTCTTGATTTTTTCCAACTTGGCTGTCTGCGACAAAAACAATACCGTCCACACAACGAAGTACTAACTTTCGAGTTGAATTGTAGTACACTTGGCCAGGAACTGTAAAAAGACGCAAACGTATTTTCAGTCCAGAGATTTCACCTAATTCTAGCGGCATGTAGTCAAAAAATAGAGTTCTGTCTTGGTCTGTTGCCAAAGAACTGAGCCGTCCCTTATTTGTATTGGGTGTTTTTTCGTGTATAATT
Organism: Candidatus Uabimicrobium amorphum; assembly: GCF_009002475.1. Taxonomy (GTDB): domain Bacteria; phylum Planctomycetota; class Uabimicrobiia; order Uabimicrobiales; family Uabimicrobiaceae; genus Uabimicrobium; species Uabimicrobium amorphum. The sequence continues at coordinate 2,673,195 of NZ_AP019860.1, read as the reverse complement.
TCTAGATTAGTTGTTTTACCAGATACCCCTGGACCGTAGTACACAACTTTTATACTAACTTCTCTACTCTTGAGATTAATTTCCATACTTGTCTCACCAAAGAAAAATTTGATTCGCGATTATACACGTTATATACATTTTAGCGAATTGGCGAAGAAATTTCAATTTTATTTTTATGAATAGGTGTGGACATTGAAATTTTACTTCTATTTCGACAATGTATCTGATCGCCCAAATTAAATTAGAGAACTAACTTCGCCAAGTATTTTCGTGTACTTTTCTTCTTGGTTTCCTCTTTTTTTTGCGCCTTGAATGAAGATTTCACATTTTTTGATAATGGCCAAGGCAATTGCTTTTTGTTGCTCGGGTGTTAATTTTTCGTTGTGCAAACACTTGTACAACGATTGAATGCGAAAGCGGTCCATACCCCAATATTTTTTAGACAGTTGGTCTTCATGACCACCGTTTTTGATGATTAAGGGTTCTTCTAAGTAGTAAAATGGATAGCGCAAGGCACCGCGAATCCATAGATCATAATCTTCGCAAGCTGGCAGATCTTCATCAAAGTTACCAACTACATCAAAAAATTCACGACGCATTATAATGGAGGAGGGGCTGACCGTACACATATCTAGGCATTTTTCAAAAATGTCACCCGAAAATTTTTGGTGTTTTTTTTTGGGGTTTACTCTTTTACCGTTGCGTATCCAAATTTCGTTTGTATGACAAAGCATGGCATCTTTGTTTTGTTTGAATACTTCTAATTGCAAGGTTATTTTTTTAGGTAACCAATAATCATCAGAATCGCAAAAAGCAATAAAATCACCTTTTGCTTCGCGGATTCCCACATTTCGTGCACAAGAAACGCCGTTGTTTTCTTGGGTAATTATTTTTAATTGATGTTTATATGTGGATAGTACTTGTGGTGTGTTGTCTGTAGAACCATCGTCAACTATTATGATTTCTATACGTTTATGTAACTGTTCTAACACAGCGGTTATACATTTTTCGAGAAATGACGCACGATTAAATGTTGGGATAATTACGGTTACCAAATTGTTTATCATAGATAATAATACAATTATAGATTATTACGAAAAAAGTTCGTTGCTTCATCAAGTGACTGTGCAGAGGGAAATATTTCAAGAAGCCCCAATACATCAAAAACATCATGAACCATAGTACTTGGACGCAGAAGAAGTATGTGCCCGTTGTTTTCTTGCGCAGTACCCACTACTCCGATAAATACACCAGCGCCCGCACTAGATATGTAAGACACTTGTTCTAGATTTACAATTAACTTGTAGAAACCTTTGGAAAAAAGATTTTTGATCGTCTTATCCATTTTTTCATATGTTTCGGCATCGAGGGTTCCCATAGCTTTTACATGTGCTATTCCTTCCCCGACTTGTTTTGCCTCGATGCGTAACTCGCCCATTTTAACCTGCCTTCTAAAGAATTGTATTTATTTTCTATATGTACTCTAGGGGTGCCATTATTCAATGGTATGGTGGTTAGACAATGAATAAATTTAGTTGGCGACACACCCTAGAAAGAATATATAATAATTTATTGAAATAAACAATACACTTTTCATTTTTTTAAGTAAATTTTCTTTTCAAAAAAATGTAAAGAATCAATGCTTTAAAGTAACTATGGTAATATCGTCGCTTTGCGGGGCATTTCTTCGCCATTTAGCGATACTGCCAACAATATGCTCGACAAATTTTTTCGATTCTAAATTACAACATTTACTAGCTAGTTGATAGAATTTATCATCTCCAAATTCTTCGTTTCTTGGACTCATTGCTTCCGGTATACCATCGGTAAATAGTACCAAGCGGTCTCCGCGGCTCAGTGTTGTGGTGATGGTTTGGATTTGTCGTGCAAAGATTTTTCCCTTATCCAAACCCAAAGCCAAGCCTTTAGTGTTGAGTAGTTCATGTGAGCCATCTTGTTTAATCAGAATTGCGGGGTTGTGGCCTGCGGAAGATAGTCTTAACTCTCCGGTATTTTTATTGAGAACACAATACATTGCTGTCACAAACATACCACGGCGAATATCTTGGGCAATGACTTTATTTACTTCTGTCATAACATCTGAAGGAGACAAACTGCGTTTGGATTCCATACGAATAAGTGACCGTGCCATTGTCATTACCATAGATCCTGGGATTCCTTTTCCAGATACATCGGCAATGGCAATTGCAACATGATCGTTGTCGATATCGATAAAGTCGTAGTAGTCCCCACCTACCTCTTTCGAGGGGTGATAAAATGCCGCAATGTCATAACCTGGTATATCGGGTATTTGTTTTGGCAGCAAATTGGATTGAATTTCTGTGGCAATTTGTAATTCATGTTCTCGCGCTTGGTTTTCCAATTCTGTGTTGTGCGCCATGCGCAGGTTTTGGGTCATCACATTAAATGTGTGTGCTAAAACGCCAATTTCATCTTTTGAAGTAGCATGTGTACGGTGTTCTAATTTACCACGAGCAACAATTTCAATATCCTTCATCAACTTGCGTACCGGTCCGGTGATGAGTGATGTGAGAAAAAAGGATAGACCTGTTCCCACAACAATAGCTAGTAGAGAAGCGAAAAGTATACTGACGAGTATTGCGCTTGCCGTGTTGTTGATTTCATATTCCGAAAGAGTAACATAGACCGTCATTTTGCCATTGAGGATTTGTTTTTTGTATGACCTAGTTCTGTATTCTCTTTTGTCTGATGTTTGCATGCGGCTATGGACGATGGTTATGTCGGTTTCAAAGAGGTCATCTCCACGCTTCTCATAGTAAGTTTCGTTGGTTCCTCCTGATATACCGTAGTCCGCTAAACTTCTAATCTTACCTTCATTATTACTTTTTAGTAATACACCGAGAATTTCCGTCGATTTTTTTCCATCACTGGTTTTTTCCATGTTTTCCAAGTACTTGGCAAATCGTACGCGTATTTCATCCTCATTGTCAGGATTTTTTTGTACTTCGTGTACATACTCTACGGCGATATTTTCTACGGCCTTTACTAGAGCAGCCCCCTTACGATTGATTTCTTCATTGAGGGAGTTTTTTGTTTTAAAATAGACAATGAATCCAGAGAACGCGCATATGAATACCGCGAGTGTACTAATCGCAATCGCAAATTTTGTGCTAAGTGAAAATCCCTTGACGCGCTGCGCTGTTTTGCCGGTTTCTTTCACTTTTTCTAGTATGACGGTACTGGGACGCTCAGGAACTTTTACTTTACTAGCAGAAGCCTTTACTTTACTGCGGGATAAGTTTTTTTTGCGAGAAGATGGTCTTTTTGGTCGCATAAACAATACCTTTCGCTTTTAAAATCGCGCTTAGGCAAAATCATAAACGCGATTGTTTTTGTAGCAATTCTTATTTCAAAGAAGGTAGTTGGAAATTATTTGATTTACCTTTGCTAAACAGATCTTTAACCGCATCTGTTCTTTTTTCTTCTACTTCGACTACATGAGAATCATCTGCTATTAACTGAATTTTTCCTTCCAGAATTTCTTTATACACGGTATCTCTTAGATTTTTAGACTCTACCTTCACAAGCGGTCTTGCTCCACTATTGAGTTGTTTGAGTCTTTTTTGAACGAGAACTGTTAAACGAAATACTCCACCTACTTTTTGATATAATTCTTCCATATCAAAACGTTCCATATGATCCCTTTCAACTGAAATTTAGGCATTTAGAATAATTTTTTTGATCGCTTCTATACTATTTTCTAAAGAGATATTTTCTACATAGAAATCGTATTCATTTTTCTTTTCCAATTCACGCAACATGTTGTTCATTCTTGTGTCAATGGATGTTTGCGTTTCACTACCACGTTCAATAAGACGTTTCTTAATTTCGTCTAGATTTGACAATCCAATAAAAATAGAAACAGTTTCAAAATCGCGGTTTTGTTGAATTTGTTTCGCTCCTTGGACATCTATTTCTACAAGACAATGTTGCTCTTTGCGAAATGCTTCTTCTATATTTTGTTTTAAAGTACCGTAGTAATGATCGTGTACTTTTGCATACTCTAAAAATTCGCCACACTCTATTTTTTTTACAAAGTCGTCGTGTGCTAAAAAATGATAGTGATGCCCATCAATCTCTCCGGCGCGTTTTGACCTTGTTGTTGCAGATACCGAGCGGCGAATGTTTGAGATTTTCGTGTAAATAGCTTCGCATATACTGGTTTTTCCCACACCTGAGGGACCAGATATTATGATAATTTTTGGAGTAAATTTTGACATCAAATACTCATTCAATATTTTGAATTTGTTCGCGTATTTTTTCCAAGTAAGTTTTAATTTCAACAACATTTTGTGAGCACTGAGCATTATTGGCTTTTGATGCAATGGTATTTGTTTCTCGCAACATTTCCTGTGTTAAAAATTCAAGTGTTTTACCTATGGGTTTCTCAGACAATATTTTATGCTCAAATTGATTTAAGTGACTGTGAAGACGCGATAATTCTTCGTTGATGTCTACTTTTTCGGAAAAAATAGCGAGTTCTTTCAGTACATCTTGGTCAGAAACACTAATATTTTCATTTTCTAAAAACTGTTGAATACGTACTTGTACTCTTTTTTTGAAATCTTCAATTACCTGAGGAGCACAAGCCTCTATTTTTTTTATTAGGTCGCGAATTTTTTGGGAAAAGCCCTGTAATTCTTTTACGAGCGATTGTCCTTCTTCTTCGCGCATACCGATGACTTGATTTAAGGCTTTATCCAACAATTCTTGGGTTTTCTGCCATAGTTCTTTCGAGATTGTTTTCTCTGTCTCTGGAGTAATGATCTCCGGTAGTGCTAGTAATGCTTCTATCTGAGGAGCTGGAATCTCAAGCTCTTTACACGTCTCCAAGAGAACTGTATAGTGTTTTTTTAAAATTTCACGATTTATTTTGGCGGAGGGCTCTTTTGTGTTTTTGAATTCGATGTTCAAATTTACTGTCCCCCGTGAGATTTTCGTTGCCACTATATTTTTAATATCTATCTCATGAGAATTGTATTCTTGCGGAATACGTGAAGAGAATTTAAAAAAACGACCATTTATCGTACGAACTTCTATTTCCAAGTTGTACTGATCGTTATTCCAACTAGCTCTTCCATAACCAGTCATGCTTTTCATATTATGTATTTCTTCAAGGGTCTAAATTATGTTAGGCGTATTCTCTAAACAAAGAACACGCCCAAAATATTTGTAATTCTCTATATCGAGAATGGTCAGGTTTGGGTGAATACACCTAATCATTTCAACAGAGTTACTTATCTTTTTTCTCTTCACTCTTATTTTGCTCGTTAGTGCCTTGCTGCGTATTTTCTTTTACATCTTTATTGTCAATCATTTCTTTACCATGATTGCGTATGTTTGGCATATTGAGTAAAACGGCCGATGCAATAAAAAAAGCAGCAACGTAAGTAATTAGTTTGTCTAATTGCTTTTGTGCACGTACCCCTAGCAAATCAGCGCCACCTGCTCCACCAAAAGCACTGGACAATCCACCTGATTCACCTTTACGAATAAGTATCAGCAGAATCAACACGATTCCACCACCATTAAATACTATTGTCGAAAGAGTCTGTATAATACCTGTCATGTGTTTTATTGTAGCACTTGCATATCGTGTTGCAGTACTTACAATCCTCCGTACGATTAATTCTCATTTGGATTATATTAAACTTACCCATTATCATAAAATCGATTACAAAGAATACAAACTATTGCTTTTGGTAGTTTTGTTGTTGATGTATAAACTCAACAGCCAATCCGTTTGAACGGGAATAGTAATTTGTGTCCTTTACAATTCATCTTGTTACGAAATCGATAATTAGGATTAAGCTTATAATACTATAATTTTTTATTATTTTTTTCAAGGCAAAAAAACATCTATGCTGAACAAATGCTAATAATTTCCGAAAATGAATCCGCCTTTAGACTTGCTCCACCGATTAGTGCGCCATCAATATCCGCCTGTGCAATCAAGTCCTTAATATTCTGAGGTTTTACACTTCCGCCGTATTGGATACGCACTGCTTGGGCAACATTATCCCCATAGTTTTGAGCGAGCATTTGACGAATAAAAGCATGCATGTCTTGGGCCATTTCAGGACTTGCCGTTTTCCCCGTACCAATCGCCCACACTGGTTCATAAGCAACAGTGCATGTTTCGACTTGCGAAGGAGACAAATCTTTAAGCCCCATGGTTAATTGTTCGGTGATGACTTCTTTTTCTTTACCACTTTCGCGTTCTTCTAGAGTTTCACCGATACATAAAATAGGGAGTAAACCTATTGCTAAGGCTTTGTGTATTTTTTTATTGATGTTTTCGTTTGTTTCTGAAAAAAGAGCGCGTCTTTCCGAGTGTCCTAAAACAACATAGGTGCAACCTACATCTTGTAGCATTTGCCCCGAAACTTCTCCGGTAAATGCCCCTTTGTCTTCCCAGTGCATGTTTTGTGCACCTAGTTTGATTTGCAAGTTTTTACGTTGCTCATTGCTTTTTATATAACTAGATACCGCAGACAAATAGACTGTCGGCGGGCAAACAGCGATATCCATTTCATGGTCATTGGTTTGTGCATAGATTGCTTCGATAAGTTGCTGTGCTTCTGTTGAACTGGTGTTCATTTTCCAATTTCCAGCGATAAATATCCGGCGCATTTTTGCTCCTTACTTTATTTCACAGTAAATGGTGTATACCTTTTTTTCCTGGCGATGGACTACCGCAACGAGTTGTTTGGTTACATTTTCGGTTTTTGCGGTTGCCGTAATTCGGAAATATTCAGACGACACTCCTATTTTGTCTTGAATTTCCCCAAAAACATTTTTTGTTACTTCTGAAACTTTTTGTGGTAACTCTGCCGTTTTTTTGAAGACATCTTCGCGATTTTTTCTTTTGGCAATAATCGCTTTGGCAATGTCAGGGGTCATTTTGTCGGACAGAGAAAGTAGTACCTGTTGCGAAGCCGTGTTTATATTGACTTTGCCCTGCGACCAAATTGTAATATAGTTGGCAAACCCCGTAACTTTACGCTTTTTTTTGTCTTCGCCGCCTAATAGAGTGGTTTGATCTATGCCTTTGGCAAATAAAAGTTCTTTCAAGGAATATATCGCCACTTTCGTAGGGTATTTTTCTTTCATTTTGCCTTTTTTTTCTTTTAACCATGCAACAATTCCATCGTGCATTGCTTCGGCAGTTTTACCATCTTTTTTACTAACGACTTTCAACAATTTGGTAAACACTTTTTTGTAGCTTACCTTCTTTTTATTGTTATTGTTCGGTTTTTTATTATTGTCGTTATTATTGTTGTTATTGTTATTTTGGTTGTTATTGTCTTTGTTCTCGGACTTTTTCTCTTTTTCTATCAGCTTGAGCAGAGGAAATTTGCGCTCTTCATCTATGATAAATCCTTCAACCGTTGTATCCCCTAGTTCAACTTCTAGCTTTTGTCCTTGTAATGCCCATGGATCAAAAATCGTATCGTAAGTTTTTTCTTTTTGAGAATTTTTATCCTGATTGTCATTGTCGGCGAGAGCATCAAGTTGTATGCGAGCAATTGCTCTATTCAAAAAAGAAATAAGCGCATAACGATTTTGTAAATCGTGTGCCTGGTTGTAGGCAACATATGCGTCAACTTTGCATGAATAGGCGAATTCACTCACGACAACCACTAAAATGGTGCATAGCATCAATACCATCACTAATGCAATACCTTTTTTAGCTTTTTTTATCATAGGTTTAACTCCTTATGTAATTTCAAGAATCGGAGCTTCTACTTCCCATAAATTGTGGAAAAAGGTATACAAATCATCACTTAAGGATACTTTGTAGGGGGTTGGGTTTAGTTGACGCAAATGATCAGGACGAAAGTGCGCAAGTTGCTCAAGAACGTATTGTCGTGACTCGTGGATGGAGGGTAGTTTTTTGACTAGTTTTCCATCCCAATAACATTCTTGCAATGACACTACTTGCTGTGGCGTCACATATACACGCTTAGCCGATTTAAAAGGGTGACGACAAAGAATTTTCTTACCTGGTTGCGGAACAATATCTTGCTCTTTTGTCATCAAATCCAACAAAGGGTAACCTTGTTTTCCGATGATACGATATACTTTTTTCCGCCCTGGTAAGGTTATCTTAGCAACATCTTGAGATAGTTTCATGCGCGGTATTCCCGACAATTCGACGAGTTTGTAAACACCTCCCAAAGCGGGTTGCGCCTGACAAGTAACAAGGTGCGTGCCAATACCAAAAGCGTCTATTTGGTGCTGCTGTTGTTGTAAAGATACGAGCGTGTTCTCATTGATATCGTTACTTGCAATGATCGTCAACTTCGGTAAACTTTCTCCGTGCTCTGTGAATCTTTTTCGCGTTTCCTTGGAGAGATATGCTAAATCTCCAGAATCTAAGCGAACTCCGATAGGCCTATAGCCGAAGTCAACGAGAGCAAGGGCCACAACGATAAAATTTAATACGCCAGAATGTAGAGTATCATAAGTATCGACAAGTGCTAAAAAATTGTGTGGATAGCTAATGGCGTATGCGATAAACGCCGCAAGCTCTCCTTCATGAGTTTTATAGCCTAGGCGTTCTTTTATTTCGATCACCCGCGCAACAAAATCAACTTTTTCTCCGTTACTATTTTGTAAATGACGTGTTTGAAGATCATCTAGTCCTGTAAAGGAAGAAATAAACGAATGTGCATTTGTTCCTTTTACAGGTATAGAGAATAGTTTTCCCGCAAGAACATTACTCGTTCCGTCAAATCCGCCCAAATAAGCATAGCGCGAAGCCGATATGCCTCCGTCAGGTCCTTGGGCGCGACGTAAACCAAATTCGAGTAAACTTTTGTCGTGGCCTGCCGCCAATCGAAAACGTGCGGCATTTGTCGCCATTAAACTTGCATAGTTTACCAAGTTGAGGAGCGTCGTTTCCATTAATTGTACAATGGCCAATGGACCTTCTACACGAAGTAGAGGTTCTCGCGGAAAAGCGAGACTCCCTTCGTGTAAGGCATAAATTTTTACTTTGGAACAATCAAGGGTTTTTAGCCACTCAAAAAACTGCGGATTCGGATTTTTTCCAAAAAAGTTTTGTTCTTTCAAATAAGCAATGTCATTGTCGGTGAAGCGGAAATTGGCTGTAAAGTTTAACACTTCTGCTAAGCCAGCAAAAATCGTAAATTCTCCTTTGAATGGATTCTTGCGGAAATGTAAGTCAAAAACCGCGGGCATATTCCATTTATTATGACACCAATAGCCATAAACCATGGTCAATTGGTATAAATCCGTCAAAAGAGGCCCAACAATTGTATTACTATTTGTCATTAGGATGCTTCTTTGTAAATTTCGGTAGATTCTATTTTGTATTTGCCCGTTGGCAGTTCAACTTCTTCACCTACGGTACAACCAATTAACGCTTCCGCAATAGGACTCATGTACGAAATAATTCCCTGATCCACTGCAACATCCCATGGACCGAGAATGGTATAGGACAGTTTTTTCTTGCCGTCACTTATGGTGACAATGGAGCCAATAGCAACTTCGTTCTTTGGTATGTTGTAATCGATAAATTGTACGCGCTTCATGTTGTTTTTCATATCATTGGCTTTATTTGTCAACTGCAACTGTAGTTCGCGTGCAGCATCCAATTCTGCGTTCTCACTGAGGTCACCAAACGAAAGCGCTTCTCCAATCGCTTTGGAATTTTCGGGGATTTTGTTTTCCATAAGATCACGATATTCGTCTTCGTATTTTTGTAGTCCCACTTTGGTTGTGTAAATCGGATCGACTTCGCTGAATAGTTTCGGAAAACGTTCCTTTAAAGTTAGACGTATGGTTTCGCGAAAGTTATTAGTAAGCCACGAGGCACTATCGGTATTGTTTAGTGTGTCTACCGCTTCTTCTTCCTCAACTTCCTTGGAAATTTTATTGGCCATGTTTAGGGTAAAAAACTTTGCTGTTTTTTCTATGTCCCACTCGCCCATAAACTGTAAGGATGTTGTTGTTTGGACCAAAATATTGTAAAGTTCTATCAAAGAAGGAACTTTTTTGCCTTTGGGAAAACGCTTACTTGCAATTTGTTTGGTAAACCACAACAATGCGTCGGGGTAGGACAGTCTGTAGTTCATGATACTTTTGGTGATGGTATCAACATAGTCCGGTAATTTCTTGGTTTTTTTGAGGTGCTTTAGCATTGTGTCGCGTGCGAGATCTTGTCCTATTTGGAAAATTTTCCCGATGTGCTCTTCCCAGTCAGGAGTTTGTGCGATAAAGTGTGTAAGTGTTTCTTGTGCAAGAGAAGCGATACGTATTTGTGAAAAAGTTACGGAGGGCTCTTCTTTGAATATTTCTTCGATGGTTGGTAAGTCTTGTGGTAACTCTGCACCTTCTTTTACAAGTTCAGCGATGACCATAAAGTTTTCTAACGCGATGAGGTTGTCTTTGCCAATAAATTCACGACAATTTTTGGCAAGCTCTCCGGCAAAAAAAGTTACGCGTTGTTTTTGCGATGAGTTTTTTAGGTATTCCAATATGAAGTTTGCTTGATTTTCTTTTTCTTGTCCTGCAAATTCTTTTTGAATCTCTTCTTCCCAGTCAATCGCGGTTTCACGTAATTCATATTTTCCTTGCCCACTTCCAATAATTTCAATATATGGATCGGTAATCATCTTTTTACGCGTTTTAGGCCACCACTTACTCCATTGTTTATCGTCGATGACAGCAGGACATAAGTATTTCTTTAAATCTTTTGCCCCCAAAGGACGATCGACAAATTTTAGAAGACGGTATACCAAATTCATTGGTTTTTCTTCCGCCTCTTCTTTTAGTTTATCAGAACTAAAAAATACCATGGCTTCAAAATTCTCTGGCTCAATTGTTTTTAGACACTCGGCAGCGGCATATGCGTCCATACGGTGTTTGGGTTTGTGTTGCAAATCCATATATATGGCCATCTCTTCTTCGCCTATACCTGTGACCTTGCCTATTCCCCAACCACTTCTATGCTTAACGATCGTACCTTCCTGAAAAAGTACCAATTTGTCCAATGTCTTGCAAAAATCATCACGTGATAGATTTTCTTCTTTCACGCGCTCAACCCAATTCGAAAGGTAATCGCAATTTGTGTAGGTTTTTATAAAAGCTTCTGCATATTGATTTTTGAAGTTTTTGTAAGTAATACCGTACTTTAATGCTAGTTGTAATGCACGAAGCCATAGTTCGGCGTAATCATTACTTCGGCAAGTTTCAATGGTTTGTTCTAACAACAACTGTGCTCTTTCGCGCTGCCCTCTACGCCACAATTCTTGCATTGCTTCACGCAATGGTGATATGTCGATTGCTCCAAGTTCAAGTATGTCTAACCATAAATTTTCACCTTCCTCCCATTTTCCTTCCTTTAAAGTTTGGATAAGTGAAAGACTTTTTTCCTTAAATTCTTGTTGCTTATTTTCGTCTATTGTCGTCATGCGCACTACAACCTTTCTTATTTTGTGGAGAATTTTGGAAAAAATCTACCGCTTTGTTTCATATATGTAGCATAATTGTTACCAAATTTTTCCAAATTTTCTTTTTCTTCTTGTAAAGCTAATCTATAATAAACAATTATCAGTAATGGCGCAGATAAAAATGTAATAATCGTTGGCCAGTTTAACATACTACCAAAAATAAATATGATAAAACCCGAGTATTGCGGGTGGCGTATGTAGCGATAAATTCCTTGTGTTGCAATTTCATTGCGATGTGGCCATAAATGTCTCCAACCAATAATCGCAAGTAGTGTACCAACAAGTACAAATGTTTGTCCTGCTATGGTAAAAGCGAGATTCCAGTTGTCTCCCAAACCAAACAGTGGGGCCCAAACATGTCCATTTTGAAACTCTTGGGGGGATAAGTGTGGACCAAATATGTTCGACAGAACATACAAGGTTAGGGGAAAACCATACATCTCACTGTACAAAGCAATTGCCCATGCACCGGTAATACCAGCGGAGCGCCATTCTCGTTTTTGCCGCGGCCGTAATATGCCATATAACAATACCAAGACAAAAACAGTATATATAATTACTAGATCAATTCGGTAAAAACCAACGTTCATTTTGTGTGTCTTAATTTGAACTTAGGGGAATGTGTTATGAGGTTAGGGTATTTATATTGAACCCTAGTTAGATTATTTTATTAACATAAAACATTTAGATAAAGATAGCAATAACAATTCACAAAATTTTGCAAAAACTGGAGGAGGTCTCAATGAGGGGTAAAAGTCTATTGGTGTTTATTTGTGCCGTATGCTGCGCGGTATACGCGGATGATATAGAAGACATCGATCAGTGGCTAGATAGTTTGGACAATAAACCAAGCCAGTCGCAAAGTAACTTGCAACAAGAATCATATCAATTAGAAAACTCCGAATCTCAACTCAACGAATATAGCAATAATACTACCAATGCAGATGGTAATATCGAAGTGTGGCTTGAAGGAGTTGATGACGACACGTATAGCGAGGCATCGTTTAAAGAAGAAGAGTCGATACGTAAATGGGCTTGGGATTTACCAACGTATTCAAAATTGTACCCGTGGTTAGGTACTGTTCCATGGTTAGAACCTAATGGAGTGGCAGATATAACGGTGATTGGTAGCCGTAAGCGCGAAATCGACAACTCCGACACATATGGTGCTTCTGTTTTTGCTTCTTTTCGCCCATTTGCTTTGGACTTTGGATCGTACTCTTTTGCCTTTGGCTTATCTTTTGTTGGTAGGATTGGTCGCGTAGAAGATGTGGGAAAAGCGTTCAACGCGGAAGCGTTTGATGAGTTTGTTGTGGCGGATATTACAGTAAATGGTGGTCAAAACCACGTGAACCAGCTATTTGTCAATTTTTCTATCCTCGGAAGTTTTCCTGAGTGGGGCCTGCAAATTATGCTAGACTTAGGGTTTGGTCGTTCTAATTTGCGAAACACCTTTGAAGAAGCGCGTGGTGAAGTACAGCTCTTGGGAATTCCTATTGTAGATGCACTTTATGAGAACTATCAATACAAACAAAATGATGAAGCATTGTTTGGTGGCTTTAATATACTAAAGTCTTTCGATAGACAATATCTAAACTTTTTCCGCCTATTTGTTTATGGTGTTTACCGGTTAAATACAAAAACCCGCGATTCTAGTGCAACATTGACAGATGAAATTTTAGGTATTGAATTTGGAAAACAGGATTTGGCTTTTGATGACCTAGCAAATACCGGAAATTTCTTTCCTGACCCTGCTTTTCCTGACGAATTTAATATGAGTTATTTTGGGGTGGACTTGACAGCACGTCTATGGACGTTCTACACTCCGTTTATGAAAAACCGCGGTATTTCACTAAACGCCGTAGGTGGAATTCGCCATGTGAGTGGACAACTTCTCATCGAAGATTTCCACGGTCTACATAGTGAATTAGGTGGCGAAATTGGTATTTTTGATGCCATTAACTTTCGCGTAGTGGCTGTTTTCGAAGAAGGAAACCAACAAGAAGACGGTTATGCTTTTTCGCTAACTGTTCAACTATCGGCAATCATGAGAGAAATTTACAAAGCAACACAATGATAAAACTAAGTAGCGATTCACATAATGATATATTTATTCCCGACGGAACAAACATAGGGGAAGCTCTAGAGCGTACAACACATATGTGCATTTCCGCTCATCAAGATGATAACGAAATTCTGGCATATCACGGTATTGCAAACTGCTTTCAGAGTAAGGATAAGTGGTTTACTAGTGTGATTGTTACAAATGGTAGTGGTAGTCCACGTGCCGGAATTTATGCAGATACTTGCGATGAGGAAATGCAAAAAATACGCGTGATAGAGCAACGTAAAGCAGCGTTTGTGGGAGAATATGCGGCGCAAATTCAACTCGGATATCCCAGCTCACAGGTAAAAGATGCCGCGCAGGGTAATGTAGTCGACGATTTATACGAAATCTTACGTATGGCAAAACCGCGTACTGTTTACCTACATAATCCTGCAGACAAACACGATACGCACATTGCGGTACTGTTGCGTTCTCTCGATGCTTTGCGACGCATACCAAAAGAGAATCGCCCAAAGAAAGTCTATGGTTGTGAAGTCTGGCGTGGATTAGATTGGCTTGTCGACGAAGACAAAGAAATTTTAGCGGTAGATGAATACCCTAACATCGCACAAGCACTTGTAGGTGTTTTCGACTCGCAGATTAGTGGTGGAAAACGTTACGACCTTGCGACAACGGGGCGTAGATTGGCAAATGCCACATATTTATTTCCACACCAAGTAGATCAAGCGCAGGCGGTTAGTTTGGCAATGGATTTAACACCAATTGTTGAAAATGAAAAACTGTGTATCAAGCAATACACTCTCGAATACGTACAACGTTTACACAATGATATATGTACGCGTTTTGATAAATTTATTTAATAGGAATTAACACATGGAACTGTTTAATATAATAGCGATTTTGCTATCTTTATCCGCTATTTTTAGTTATATAAACTATCGTTATTTACGACTCCCGACGACAATTGGTGTCATGCTTATTTCCATAGTGATGTCGTTGTTCTTGGTAACAGGCGACGCTATGGGAATGGGTATTAAAGAGCAGGCAAAAAACATTGTTGACTCTATTGACTTTGATGTAACTCTTTTACATGGTATGTTGAGCTTTTTACTTTTTGCAGGCGCTTTGCATGTCAAATTGGAAAATCTCGTTGAACAAAAGTGGATTATCGGTTTAACGGCGACTATTGGAGTGATTTTATCCACATTTTTCATCGGCACTGTAATGTACTTCATTTTGCAAGCGATGAATATGCCTCTTACTTACGCGTACTGTTTGGTGTTTGGTGCGCTCATTTCTCCCACAGACCCCATTGCCGTCTTGGCCATTCTCAAAGAAGCCAAAGTACCTAAAAGTATCGAAACAAAAATAACCGGCGAATCCCTATTCAATGATGGTGTGGCTGTTGTTGTTTTCTTGGTAATTGCAGGCGTGGCAACCGGAGAACAACAAGCAACATTCCTTGGAATCACTACCTTATTTGTTGAAGAGGCTTTAGGTGGGGTGGTCATGGGTTTAGTCCTTGGTTATGCGGCGTATTACATGTTGAAAAGCATCGACAATTACCAAACGGAAATACTCATTAGTCTCGCTGTTGTTTCCGGTGGTTATTCTTTGGCAATGGCTTTGCATGTATCGGGTCCTATTGCCATTGTGGTTGCTGGATTGATGATCGGTAACAAAGGACGCATACTCGCGATGTCCGAAACGACAAGTGACCATCTCGACAGTTTCTGGGAGCTAATAGACGAAATTTTAAATGCAGTACTTTTTGTGTTAATTGGCTTACAGATCTTATCTTTAGATTTCAGTACAGCCTACATCCTGGAAGGTTGCATTGCGATACCTATTGTTTTGATGAGTCGTTTTATCACCGTGTCGATTCCGGTGATGATTTTACAGCGCTACCGTGAATTTTCTCCTGGGGTGATTAAAATGATGACTTGGGGAGGTTTACGCGGTGGTATCTCCGTGGCACTTGCTTTGTCTCTTCCACAACAAAACGGTATTACTGTGATGACGTACATCGTTGTTCTTTTTTCTATCGTAGTACAAGGGCTCACGGTGAAAAAATTAATTGTTTCTATACAAAATCAACAGCAAAACTAACGTCGGATCCTGTACAAAATTTGACCTTGAAAAAGTTTTTTGCTATAGTAAGGCGTGTTCTGGAAATATTGCTGTTGGAAACAATGGCAATATTTCGAACATGCCCTAAATTACAACAACTACCCACACTTCGATGAGGAAAATATGTCAAATTTAATTGAAGTTCCCTGCAATAAATGTGATAAATCATTGAAAGTCCCCAAAAGTAGAGCAGGACAGAGTGGCAAATGCGCTTATTGTGGAGAAAGTGTGTACATACCGTACGAAGACGAAGTGAAAAGGTCTACAGGTAGGACAATAGACTCAAATTCTGATTTTCAACAGCAGCAGCAAAAACGTCAACAAGAGTACGCCATTCCTAAAGCACATTCTTCCGCAGCTTACAAGCAACCTAAGTATAAGAAGCCCAAGAAATCTAATGCACCTATCATAGCCGTATGTTCCTTACTCGCATTTGTTGTTGGAAACGTCTCTGGTTACCTTTTTTCAGAACACATTGACCGCTTTTTGGGAATTTCACCTAATATCGCCAATACCGACAACTCCATTGTTCATGTAACGCCTAAAAAAACAATTAACAATACAACAGATCCAGATGTCGTGGATCTAAATGCTACCCAACCACAAGATAATGAACCACAAATTTTACAAGCACGACAAACTTTACAGAAAACGCAAACAGACCTTGATGAGTTGGAAACCGCACTGAAATCGTTAGACAAAAATTCAACGCACCTTTTTAGTAAATATCGAGTCAATGTAGAAGAAGCAGTCTACGATTGTATCGAAAACGGCAATAAAGAGATAAAGCTTGGGCGCAGTTTATGTGAAAATGCGGAAAGAGTTTTGCAACAAAAAGATGTAAATAAACTCGTTGAAATAACAGCGCAGTTAGAAGATGCGATGCGTCGCAAACAGCAACTTTATGGCGAAATACAACAAAAAAACACGGAACTCAAAAAGCAGTTGTCTAAGTTCAATAAAAGTTCTTCGCGGAAAAAAGGGAAAATTTCTAGTAAATACATGGGAAAATGGTATATTAAGCTACTTAAAAGCACCAAGAAAGTAGATGTTATCTATGGACGTATCAACATAACAACTCTTTCTGCCTCTATCAAATTTCGCGCAATTAAAAATGAAATAAAGACGATAAAAAACTATGGTAGGGATGTAGAGAAAGCTGTCAAAAAACTTTTTGAAAAAATAGACTCCGGAAAAGATCCTTTTTCGTGGATCGAAAAACGACGGCAAACAGCACGTAGTATACCGCAAAAACAGCAAGCGGATATACTCGAAGATTTCTTGAAAAAAGAAAAAAGATTTATCGTAGATATCGAGTCAGAATACAACCAATTGGCACAGGCAGTAAGAAATATTCATAAGCAAAGTGAAAAACGTTTGTTGGCAGAGACAACTTTAAGAAAAATTTTGATGTCTTTGCAGGCAATTAATCGCAAGTGGCAAGAAGAATATCAGACATTTGATAGTGCTATTACAAACTTTACAATTAAAGATGAATAGCCTTATGTTCTAAAGGAGATGCGAGTTAAAACTCGTAGAAAAAAAATGAATATTTTATTTTTAGGTATTCCAGGTGGATACGAATGGTTTGTTATTTTGTTAGTGGCCCTGTTGTTATTTGGTAAGAGATTACCAGAAGTGGCAAGATCTATGGGGCAAAGTATAACAGAGTTTAAAAAGGGAATAAAGGGAGCTGATCCTGATAATGAAATTAAGAATGCAATTGATGAGGTAAAAGAGGAGGTGAATGGATCCACCAGGACTTGAACCTGGAACCGACCGGTTATGAGCCGGGCGCTCTACCGATTGAGCTATGGATCCAATTTATGCGTGGTATTATAATCATAATCAGTATCGGAAGCAACTAAAAAATAAAAAAAAACCACCCCGCATAAATCATTTTGAAGCCAATACTTATGCAGTTCTGTTTCATTTTTTGCGATTTTTTTATCCTCAAATTTTGGTTTGATTTATTGTTTGCTATGTGAAATTTAACTATCCCCAAAACGGTTATGGGTGTGAATATGGAAAATAAAGTTGTTGCCAAGTTTACAGTGTTTGTCAATAAGAAAATGATTTCGAGCTTTCACTTAATGGAAAATACTTCCATTGTTATAGGTCGCGGCAATGAAGCGACCTATCAAATAAAATCAAGCGCTCTTTCAAGACGTCACTGTCAAATACTATCAACACCTCAAGGTGTTTTTGTCAATGATTGTGGAAGTTTAAATGGAACATACGTAAACTATGCACAAATCAAAAAACCAACACCTTTGCAAACAAACGATCAAATCCAACTAGGACCTATCACTTTTCGCGTAGAAACTTTTGTAAAATATCATACAACGCAACATCAACACCACCAACATGTCGTAAAAGCGCCGACAATTCCACCAACGAGTTTGTCGGCAAATGCCCTTGTTCCGATTGCCGATGACGAAGCCCGTCCAACACAACACATGCAAGATTTTTCGCCGTTAACACCGGTAATTCCTTCTGGTAAGTGCCTTGCGTGCCAATCAGAGGTCTCTGCAAAAGATATTCGATCGCAGATGGGCGTTTTTAAAGGCAATGAAATCTATTGCATCAACTGTTTCAGTAAAGGGGCGGGAAATTTTCCGACAATTGCTGGCTTTCGTATAGTAAAAAAGTTGGGAAGTGGTGGAATGGGTGATGTCTATGAAGCAATTCAACTGTCTATGCAACGTCCAGTAGCGTTTAAACTAATGAGAGGTTTAGAAAACGCAAGCGAACAACAAGTGTTGCGATTTTTTCGCGAAGCACGTACAGGTGGGAAATTGCACCATCCCAACATCGTAAGCTTTATTGATGCTGGAAAGATGGAAAAAGCCTGTTATATTGCGATGGAACTCGTTTCGGGAACTAACGTACGCAGTGTACTGGAGGCAAGAGGCCCTATTGATTATCGCGAAGTGATGCGCATCGCTTACTACGTGGGCAAAGCTCTCGACTATGCGTACAGTAAATTTACTGTTGTACATCGCGATGTAAAACCAGAAAACATTCTTATTGATACCGACAATGTTGTTAAGTTAACCGACTTTGGCCTTGCGAAAAATCTAGAGGAAGCCGGCTTGTCAGGTATTACAAAATCACAAACAGGTGTGGGAACGTTGTTCTATATGTCACCTGAACAAATAGCCGATGCGCGTTTTGCTGATCAGAGAGCAGATGTGTACTCACTTGGCATTAGTATGTACGAAATGATTACCAATGAAAAACCTTTCTTCGCAACACAGATGATGCCGCTAGTTAACAAAATCCGCTATTCGGAACCACGCCCCATACAAGAAATCATTCCCGATGTTCCCGACAATGTATGTAATATTATTGCAAAGTCTATGTCAAAAGAGCCCGATGATCGCTATCAAACTTCGGGAGAAATGATTAAAGTTATTAAGCAATATGTACAAGAAGAACTGTAGGTGAAAACCTAAAATGTGTCATCAACTAGAGCATGATACTAAAAATCCGTAACTGATCCTAGTCGGTGACAATCACGACTACGATTACGGTTGCGAATGCTACGAATATTTAGCCTTTAGGTGCTATATAGTTTTGATGAATTGATGACAAAACCTAAGATTTTGACCAAGACACACAATAACTCTCACAAGCACAAGTCGTAACCACAAGACAAACAACCTGGGTGTTTTGGCACCCTTCAAGATATTTCAAACTATTTAGGAGCGGTTTATGAATTTAGATGAGCGATTGTCGAATGTCGCAATAGTAGGTGCTGCTGGAAAAATGGGTAGCGGTATCTCTTTACTACTTGCACAACAATTAGGAATGGCAAAAGCAAAGAATCCTGACAAAGATATCGTTCTACATCTCATTGATACACGAGACCAAGGTTTGTATGACCTCGTTCAGTATATTCGTGGTCAAATTTTAAAAATGGCAGAAAAACAAATTGTTAAATTACGCCAGATCTACAAAGACCGTAGCGACCTCGTGGAGAATTCTGAAATAATAGATGAGTTAGTAAACACAACTCTTGGCATCTTGCGTCCGACAAAAGAACTATCTTCAGCTAAAGACAGTTCAGTGGTTTTCGAAGCTGTTATCGAAAGCGAGTCTTTGAAAATCGATATATTCAAGCAACTCAAGTCTATTTGCAAGGACGATACTTACTTTTTTACCAACACGTCTTCTATTCCAATTAAAGTAGTTGACGAAGGTGCAGGACTACAAGGTCGCATTATTGGCTACCACTTTTACAATCCACCTGCGATTCAAAAACTCTTGGAAATTATTACGTCAGAAAAAACCCAGCAAGATCTACAAAATATTGCAGAAGAACTCGCGGGTAGATTGCGCAAAACCGTTGTATGCTCTAATGACGTAGCTGGTTTTATTGGCAATGGTCATTTTATTCGCGAAGGTTTGTACGCCTTGCAAAAGACAAAAGAACTTCAGGAGCAACATTCATTCACCTGTGCTGTTTACTTAATGAACAAAGTAACCCAAGATTTTTTAATGCGTCCGATGGGTATTTTTCAGTTATTAGACTATGTTGGAATCGACGTTTATAATTTCATTTTGCAAATTATGGATAAGTATATTGAAGGTGAAGAATTCAAAAATGAATTGATCGACACAATGATCAAAAATAATGCTCTTGGTGGGCAACGAGGTGATGGTAGCCAAAAAGATGGTTTTTTCCAATACGAAAAGGGAAAAATGGTAGGAGTGTACTGCTATAAACAGGACAATTACGTACCTCTAGATTCCACAGAAGAGTGGGATAAACTGCTAGGGGACTATCCTGCGTCATGGAAACCATGGAAAAAAATGCTGAAACAAAAGCAGGATGTCGTTGCACAGATCTTTTCAGAGTTAAATTCCGGCGAATCACTAGGCTGTCAACTCGCATCTAAATACGCGCAAGCGTCGAAAGAGATTGCCGAAAACTTAGTCAAGAATGATGTCGCACTGTGCAATGGAGATGTTGATAAGGTATTGTTGACAGGCTTTTTCCATGCATATGGAATTACCACCATCTAGAGGAGAACACAATGAAAAAGTTAAGAAAACCTGTTTATTTTGCATGTGGTTACAATACGATTTCTCTAGGGACAGGTCGTAGTGAATTCCATCCCAAAAAACCACGTCCTGGTTTAGAAGAGTATATCAAAGAAGCTGGACAGGGAGTCATTGCACAAATAAGCGATGCTCAGCATATTGATGAAGGAATTATCAGTAACTTTATTGCAGCACGCTTCAATCGTCAAGCTCACCTTGCCGCAATGATCCCGATGATTGATAAAGCTCTGGTTCATAAACCTTGTTCTCGTGTAGAAGGTGCTTGTGCTTCAGGTGGATTAGCTCTTAGTAATGCTGTACGTTCTATTCTGGCAGAGACCGCGGATGTCGTGTTGGTCATCGGTGTCGAAGTTCAAAATAGTGTAAAAGCGATATATGGTGCTGATTACCTTGCTGCTGCAGGACATTACAAGGCAGAACGTAAAAGTGGACATGCCTATTTCTTCCCGGGTAAATTCTCGGATCGTGCGGGAGCATACTATGAAAAATTTGGTGAAGAAGGCGCACGTGAAGCAATGGCGCATTGGTATGTACAGGCTGTTGAAAATGCGCGAACATGTGACAATGCACAAGAGTTTGAAAATAAAACATCTGATTTGCTGTCTTTGGGGATGAAGTCACCAAATCCAAAAGGTTTTGTCGATCACTTAAATCTTTTCGATTGTTCGAAAGTTTCTGATGGTGCTTCGGCAATTATCTGTGCATCTGAAGAGGGTTTACAAAAGTTAGGTATTGCAAAAGAAAAGGCAGTACAAGTCATTGGCGTGGGTCAATCGGAAGATGACTTAACGAAAGCTCCTGAAGATTTAACTCGTTTGACAACGACGAAAGATGCTGTAGAAAAAGCCTATCAGATGGCTGGTATTTCAGTGGATGAGGTTGGTGTCGTGGAACTTCACGATTGTTTTTCGATAACAGGAATACTCGCTCTTGAAGCCGCTGGATTTGCAGAATACGGAAAAGGCGGAGACATTGTAAAAAATGGAGATACTAAGCGCGACGGAAAAGTGCCTGTGAATACTACCGGTGGACTTGTGGGCTATGGTCACCCTACGGGAGCTACAGGAATTCGACAAATGATCGATGTTTGTAACCAAGTTACTGGCCAAGCAGGTAATTCGCAAATCAATATGACCAATGAAAGACCATATGGACTCACAATAAATATGGGTGGAAACGATCGAACTGTTGTGTCCATGGTCGTAAAGAAAGCAGAGTAATATGAGCAAAGTAACAAATGAAATTGTGCTGAAAGCTCTAGCAAACGTTACAGAACCGGAACTAAAAAAAGATGTGGTTTCTCTGGGATTTGTTAAGAACGTGAGCATAGAAGAGGGGCGTGTATCATGCCAAATAGAGGTAGCAACATCGTCATCTCCTGCACAAGAGCAGCTAAAAAAACAAGCCATAGATAGCATATTGGAGATTCCTGGTGTAAAAGAGGCCCATGTACAAATCGTAACCCGCGTACGCAACACCTCTCCAGCGAACACACCAATTCCAGGTATCAAAAATATTATTCCGATTTCGAGCGCCAAAGGTGGTGTGGGAAAATCGACAGTAAGTGCGAATCTGGCGATGGCTTTGAGTAAAAAAGGTGCCAAAGTAGGGCTTATGGATGCTGATATTTATGGTCCAAGTATCCCGACGCTTTTGAATGTAACGGAAAGTCCAACGCCAAAAGAAAATAATATTATTGTTCCTGTCGAAAAATATGGATTAAAAGTCATGTCGATGGGATTTTTTCTTCCTGAAGATAAAGCTGTCATTTGGCGTGGGCCGATGCTCAACAAAATGATCACTCAATTTCTCAAAGGTGTGGAATGGGGAGAACTCGACTATCTCTTGATTGATCTTCCTCCAGGAACAGGAGATGTTCAGCTTACGCTCTGTCAACAGGTTCCGTTGACAGGAGCAGTAATTGTCTCAACTCCACAGACTGTGGCTCTTAATATCGCGAAAAAAGGTATGGCAATGTTTCAGCAACTCAATTGCCCTATTATTGGCGTTATAGAAAACATGAGCTACTATCAAATACCCAACGGTGAAAAGGATTACATCTTTGGTGAGAGCGGAGCTAAAAAATTTGCTGAGGAGTTACAATTGCCTTTCCTTGGAGAAATTCCTATCGCAACAACCATTCGCAAACAATCTGATGAAGGTATGCCAATCGTTGAAGCTGATATGGACAGTCCTCATGCTCAAGCATTTATTGCTGCTGCGGAAAACTTGGCATCTCAAGTTGAGTCAATGCATACCTCTGGTGATGTACCTCAAGAAATCAAGTTAACTTTTTAAGGAATTTTTTGTGAATGAAAAAGCAGCTATTCCACGAGAAGTTACGCGAGCAAACGAGCACGACATAAAAATAATATGGGGTGACAATCACGAGAGCGTATTTATCGCTCGCGAATTGCGCCTACGTTGCCAATGTGCACAATGCGTAGAGGAAATGACCGGAAGAAAGCTACTAGACCCTAGTACAGTTCCTTTAGATGTGAAACCTGACGAAATCAAATTAGTTGGGCGTTATGCTATTCAAATTTGGTGGAGTGATGGTCATTCTAGTGGAATTTTTCCGTTTGTGTTTCTGCGCAAACTCGATGCCGAGATGAAAAAGTTAGAGTCTCAAAAATTTGAGATTTAAGAAATTTAGACAGGATTAATAGGATGAACAGGATAGCAAATTTGTTATCCTGTCATCCTGTTAATCCTGTCTAATTTTAGGAGGTAAAAACTTTGATACGTCGTATTCTTTTCCCAAAGCGTAGCTATCTTATTCGCGATTGTCGTAGTCATTTTCATTGTGCAGAAGGCTCGTTTTCTCCCGAGGATCTTCAGAAAGAAAGCGGTTCTCAAATTACGACAACAACAGGTAATACCGCCTATATTTTAGACGCTGACTTTTTAGATACTTGGGAATGTATTAAGCGCAAAGCACAAATAATGATTTCTAAAGATCTTGGGTGGATTGTTTGCAATACTAGTATTGACAAAACGAAAGTTGTGGTAGATGCGGGAACTGGGAGTGGTGGATGTTGCTGTTTTTTGGCTTACTATGCAAAACACGTCTTCTCATACGACTTACGCGATGATCATGTACGCTTAGGAGAGAAAAATGCCCATATGTTAGGTCTGGACAACTTGACAATAAAATGCCATGATATCACCAAAAGTATACCGCAAAAAAATGTAGACGTGATTATTTTGGATATACCACAACCATGGGATGCAATCGAATTGGCGAGTGAGGCACTAAAAATAGGAGGTTATGTTGTTACATACAGCCCTTCTACACATCAAGTGCAGGAAACGGTGGTTAGTGCGCGTTCTTTGTGCCTATGGCACTTAAAAACAATAGAACTACAAGAGCGAGAGTGGTGTGTTGACCACAACAAATGTCGACCTGAGTATCGTGGTTTGGGACATACGGGCTTTTTGTCTTTATTTCGTAAGTATCGACCTTATCGCAGTTCATAAAGAATTAGTTCGATTGTGACGATTCCTCCCCAACTTGTCAAAGCCGGGGTGTCCTCATCACAAATTAATCAGCAAGAAAAAGACCTCTATTTTTCCTCATCTTCTTTTTTGGTTTGGGGTTGCGGAGACAAAGTTTCCATTAATGTTTCGGTAATTTTTTCCATAATATCTTTATGATCTTCCAGGTAGGCCAACACATTTTCTTTTCCTTGGCCTAGTTTGTTGCCTTTGAAGGAATACCACGAACCGCTTTTGGCAACAATTTTATGGTTTACCGCCAACTCTAAGATATCACTCTCTAAAGAGATTCCTTTACCGAAGTATATATCAAATTCCGCTTCGCGAAAAGGTGGAGCAACCTTGTTTTTTACTACTTTTGCTCTTGTGCGACAACCAATTACCTCATCTGCTTTCTTGATACTTCCAATACGTCGAATATCCATTCTGACAGAAGCGTAAAATTTTAAAGCTTTCCCCCCTGTTGTTGTTTCTGGATTTCCGAAAAAGACGCCTATTTTTTCTCGTAGTTGATTGATAAAAATAACAGTCGTGTTCGTTTTGTTAATCACTCCAGTCAGTTTACGCAAAGCTTGGGACATTAAGCGTGCCTGTAACCCCATGTGTGAATCTCCCATTTCACCACTTAACTCTGCTTTAGGAACTAGCGCCGCTACCGAATCAATAATAATAGCATCTAAAGAGTTGGATGATACCAATAGTTCTGTAATTTCCAATGCTTGTTCACCGCTGTCGGGTTGTGAAATATATAGGCTATCAAGATCTACCCCAAGGCCTTTTGCATAATTAGGATCTAATGCGTGTTCCGCATCAATAAACGCTGCCCGCCCACCATTTTTTTGTGCATTGGCGACAATGTGTAGGGCCAATGTGGTTTTTCCGGAGGACTCTGGGCCAAAAATTTCGACAATACGTCCACGTGGAACCCCTTTGATTCCCAATGCGAAATCTAAAGAAATCGATCCTGTAGATACAGAATCAATAGGCGCTATTTCCATAGACCCTAGACGCATAAGTGAACCTTTTCCAAACTTACGGTGAATTTGGTCTATTGTTAACTTTAAAGCCTCATCTTTTGGATCTCTTTTTGCTGTTTTTGTTACTGGTTCTTTCTTTTTTTTCTTTTTATCATCGCTCACTTTTATGGCCTTTCTAAAAATCGTATGTTAACCGTAGTGATCACAGATAATAATACATCACTAAATCATAAAAATCAAAGTTTTTTTTAAAATTTTGCGGTGTGTAGGGCTTCTATTGAATCTACGGGATACTTGTGCGTATATATACCGTATCTAAGATACGAACCTTATATATATTACAGTAAATCACCCATGAGCTGTCGGTAAAATAATTATGCTGTTATTTTACTGATAGTGCAGATGATTTACTTGTTAGCCACCTAATATTTTGTGAATCATCTTCACAAGTTCGTTAGGATCAAATGGTTTTTCTAACCAGCCAACTACGAGTGGTTCGCTATTGAGTTCTTGAAGTGTTGCGGAGTCTAAGTAGGCAGATATTACAATGATTTTTTGGATTTTCTGGACAAAGTCTAATGAACGAATGGCTGTAATACCATCCCATTCTGGCATCTTTATGTCCATCAATATTAAATCATATGTATTTTTCATGACAAAGCCAAATGCTTCTTTTCCTGTTTTGGCGATGTCAAAATCTAAACCTTCTAACTTCAAAATTTCTGAAAGCAATACCTGTAAACTAGGATCGTCGTCGACAATCAATATGTTATTTTTTGTTTGTTCGTCTGACATTAGAAATCAAAAAACTCTCTAGTAAAATGGTTTAGCTTTTTGGTTTTTACGTTCACACAAATTATTTCGAACGCAAATTTTTTGTACATATTTTTCTTTTGGTGTATAAATAGATTTGCAATATTAAATATACGGCGACACTTCTGTGGAGTAACTTTTTCTAAGGCTGTAATATTTTCACTGTAGGTACTTTTTACCTCAATGAAGGTCAAAGTATCATTTTTGTAGGCGATAATATCTATCTCACCAAAAAAATTGCGATGGTTTTGCTCTACTATGGCGTAGCCTATCGCTTTTAAGTAATTTTGAGCGATTTTTTCCGCTAACTTGCCTTTTTCACTTGAACTTTTGTTCATGTAAACACCTCATATCTTTATACTATGCATTATTATACATCATGCTTCGACAAATTAGCGTTATGATATGAGAGTTTTATGGAGGCCAGTTACGGCTCTCCATAAAATAAGGCGGAAAATTTAGGCCTTATTCATTGCTTCAGCTTCTTTTTCGGCTTCTTTTGATTCTTTGGCCGATTGTTTAGCAGCTTTGGCACTCCAAATTCTTTCTTTTACTTTTGTAGCTTTACCCACACGGTCACGGAGGTAATAAAGTTTGGCGCGACGCGCTTTACCTTTTCTTTTTACTTTTATCGTAATCACTTTACTTGAATGAATAGAAAAAGTTCTTTCGACACCTTCTCCTTGAACAATACGTCTTACGGTAAAAGTTTCATTCAATCCACTTCCTCTGCGACCAATCACTGTACCGGTGAATGTCTGTTTACGTTCCTTTTCACCTTCCATGATAAGAACTACGACATCTACAGTGTCACCTATTTCAAAATTTGGAATATGCTTTTTTGTAAATTTTTTGCTGTATTCATCAAGACGATTCATCGTGCTCCACTTTCTTATTTTGTTTCAATAAATCTGGACGACGTTTTTGTGTGCGTAGCTTTGCTTGTTGATGTTGCCACTCACAAATTTTTTTGTGATGTCCCGATTTCAATATGTCGGGGACTTTCATGTCTCGCCATACTTCTGGCTTTGTGTACTGAGGATATTCCAACAAGTTGCTTTGAAACGATTCTAAATGAGTAGAATCCTTACCTCCTAATGCTCCCGGTAGGAGTCTAGTGACAGCATCTGTTATAATCATTGCTGGAAGTTCTCCTCCCGTCAAAACATAGTCCCCCACTGAGATCTCTTTGGGAGAAAGTCCTTGACGTACGCGTTCATCGACACCTTCATAGTGTCCACATATCATAATCAAATGTCTTTCCTCACTTAGTTTTTTAGCCAAGTGCTGATCAAATACTTCACCTTGAGGAGACAATAAGATTAGAAGAGGTTTAATATCTGGAGGATGCCAGATCGATTCGACTGCACGGAATATGGGCTCCGGTTTCATGAGCATGCCCGGCCCACCACCATAAGGTTTTTCATCTACCTTGTGGTGTTTATCATATGTGAAGTTTCGTATGTTTGTAACTCTAATGTCCACAATGTCTTTTTGTTGGGCAATGTTCATCATGCTTGAATTAATGACATTGTAAAACATCATGGGAAAGAGGGTTAAAATATCTATTCGCATTTTCCCGAGACAAGAAAGTATAGCCAGTTATTAAGGTTTGTCAAGATTTTTTTTAGTTGAGTATTAAGAACTTCCTATGGAAGTTCTTAATATAATACATTAATCATTATATTGGAAAATATTATCCCAAACATAATCTATGATGGTCTTACTATCATCGATATCGCGGACTTTCAGTTTGTCATCACCACCTTTGGCGAGCATGTGTACATCCGGTGCATCGTCGTTGTCTTCCAGTTTACCAACAAGTTTTTCTAACTTCAGAACGGCTTTTTCTACGTCGAAGTCAACTTGTGCCTGGAATTTTTCTTCTAGCCAATGCTCAATTGTATCATCCAGTTCATCCTGGGTTAGGCCTTGAGGATTGGTGAGTAGGTGATAGTATGCAAGAATAACTTCTTTGCTTTCTTCTTCTTCCGCAGCATCAACTAGCATGTTAAAAACACCGGCGTTGCAGTCGAGACTTTTGAAAAATAGCGTATCGGTAACGCTCTTGAGGAACTCAATGCGCTTATTTTTGTATTTAACATACTGCTTGAACATGAAACCACCAATAACAGCGAGGAGTGATAAACCAGCAATCGCTCCTTTCATTAGGTCTTGGTCGTCCACGGCTTTTTTACCAAAAACTAAGGTCATGACCAAACCGAAAACGATAATCACTGTGGGGATAATCTTTGGGATCATGGCCAGACCAGCACCAATAGCTGGAAGACCCAACATCAGTTTATCTTTAAAGTTCATCCCAATTTCTACGTTGGGGAATAAAACTTCAATGTCGGCTTTCGGAATACTTTTGTACATATATACGTACATTTTGCCAGGAGTAAAATTCAATTTTTTGATTTTAACACCCTTTTGCTTAAAGTATTCTTCATCTTTGAATTTAATGAGAAGAACAACGCGTTCGTACATCTCCATGGTGAAATCGATTTTTTTGAACAGTTTTTTGATTTGAACAGTTTCTTCCGTGTCGCCACGATGAAAGAAAACCATTTGTTCATAATCATCAAAATCGACGTCCATGCGCAGGGTAATGAGAGACTCTTCGTCAAGAGCTTTTTCTAAACTCTCTTGGCTTAATTCGCTGTAATTTGCTCTCTTTAGAACTTGGCGCAGTGTATCCGCCAAGTCGTGTTCCATTGTTTTTAATTCAGTTATTGTTGGTTGAACTCTTGGTCTTGTATCCGCATCAGGGTTAAAAGGAGCAAAATTATCCTTGAGCTTTTCCAATAATTCATGGAATTCAAAGTGATAGTAAGCGCCTAATATTTCACAAAATTCACGAAACTTTTTTTGTTGTGTTTCGTCAAGTTTACCATCTTCTATACATAGTTCAACAACATCAGCTTTGCGATAGGGAATAAACGCTTCCCGATCTTCATAATCCGCCATGCTTGTGCCTTTCCTACAATACTAAGTATTTACAAAAACTTAGGACTATATTGAAAAATTGAATTATACGAACTTGTAATTCATTTACCAATAAATTATTTATTTTTTGTAGAGTTTTTAGTTTTTGTATCCAGAAACAAAATCTTCGTAAGAAAGAATACCCGCAAAGTTACGGGATGTTCCACACAAAAAACTTTTTTCTACGCAAAAAACTTGCTAAACTATAACAAATAGCTATTTCACAATACACATTAACCTTTATGATTTTGAGGGCTCTATGATAGAAAAAATACAAGAGGCTATTTGTAAGGAAGAGGTTGATGGTTGGCTGTTCTATAACTTTCGCGATATAGATCCGTCGGCCAATGCCATTCTACAGATACCGGAGGATACATTTGCTTCACGACGCTGGTTTTACTTTATCCCTGCTTCAGGAACTCCATGTAAACTTGTCCACAAAATAGAGCCTCATACTCTCGATCATTTGCCAGGAGAAAAATATCTCTATGCTGGTTGGCAAACAATGGAAACGCATCTTGCACACCTGTTAAAGAATCACAAAACTATTTGTATGCAATATTCCCCCAAAGCAGCCGTTCCCTATGTGTCTTATGTAGATGCTGGTACATGCGAATTGGTAAAAAGCTGTGGTGTCGAAGTGGTCTCTTCGGCAAATTTAATACAACTTTTTGAAGCGGTGTGGTCGCAAGAAGCGATTGATTCTCACAACCGCTCAGCGCAATTTTTGCGTACGCTCGTTCTTGAGGCTTTTCAGCACATCCGTAAATGTATTGACGCACAACAAGGTATTAGTGAGTATAAATTACAACAATTTATTTTAGAGCGTATTGTGAAAGAAAACCTTGAATATCACCATGCTCCGATTGTTGCGGTAAATGAAAACGCGGGAGATCCACATTTTTCTCCTCAGGCAGAAAATAAGCGTAGTATCCAGGACGGCGATTTCGTTTTAATCGATTTATGGGGGCGAGAAAAGTCAGAAAATGCCGTATACGCAGATATGACGTGGATGGGTTATGTTGGCAGTGAGCCTACTACGAAACATCAAGAAGTTTTCAATATTGTGAAACAAGCCCGAGACGCTGCGATTGCGTTTATAGAAACGCGTTTTTCGCAAAACGAAAAAGTCTATGGTTATGAGGTGGATGATGTAACACGCAATGTCATCAATGAAGCGGGCTATGGTGAGTATTTTGTCCATCGAACAGGGCATAGTATTGGTCGTGACTTGCACTGGAAAGGTGTTAATATTGATAATCTGGAAACCAAAGATGAAAGGCAGCTTATCGAAGGTGTAGGGTTTTCTATTGAACCGGGAATTTATATGAAAGATTTTGGGGTGCGTTTAGAGGTCAACGGCTATATCCATCACGGGAAGTTATGTGTTTCTGCACAACCAATTCAACAAAAAATAATTATGATTTAGAGTCCTTAGATCCCTCGTTTAGGGAAAAAACGTACAAGGTAAGGTCGCGAGATTTAAAAATTGCGTAGGGTTAGCCCACGCACATGTGAACAGGAGAGCACTATGAAAAAATTTGCGGTTATTTTTGCAGTTGTTTTGTCGATATTTGCTATATTTTCAACGCTGATTATCCCTCAACAACAAACGAAGGTAGAGATTTCTTCGCAAATTTTAAAGTCGGATGTATATGTCAACTTTTTTCACGTAGGGGAAACGCCATGTACGGTCGGTTTAAAACGCGGAGATGTAGTACATGTAGTGAACGAAAAGTTTGTCGATGGCAAATTTTATTACGTATACGATGATGAGAAACAACTATATTTTTCGCACAAAGACAAAACTTTTTTTGTGAACAACAAACCTTATGGCATAAAATTTCGTCCAGCCCAGGATAAAATAGAAATCTCCGTAAAAAGGAAAGAGTTACAATATATTCAGTTAGATGGAGATTTAGACGCCACACTTGTCAAAATTTTATCCAAAAGGGCAGATCTTAAAGTTTTGTATTGTGAAAAGGTCACAGACGAAGGACTAAAATTTGTCAAAGATTTACCGAACTGTAGAGTGCTAGACATTTCTGAATCTAAAATAACGGGTTCTGGTTTGCAGTATTTAAAAAAATGTAGGAATCTTTTGCATCTTAGTTTATGGGGGGTTGTTACGGAAAAGAAACACCTACAACATTTAGAAGCTTTGCAAAGCTTGAGAGGGCTAGATCTGTGGAATGCTCCCGCTGACGATGAAACGATGAACTATTTACAAAAACTGTCTAACTTAAACGCTTTATCACTTGCCTATACAAATGTGGGGAATGAGGGGTTAAACAAGTTGTCTGCGCTTAAGAATCTTCGCTTTTTGAACCTGTGGCGCACACAAGTTGACGACTCAGGATTCTCAAAAATAGCTGATCTTACCTCGTTGACACATTTAAATTTAAACAACACAAAAGTGACAGAAAAATCTCTATCGGCGCTAAGTCGTTTAAAAAATCTTCGACATTTATGTCTGACGCGTAGCAACTCTAGTAATGAAGCCCTCAAACATATTTCTACACTACCAAACCTGAGGACTTTGAAAATTTGGTATTCCGATGTGAATGATCAAGCTGTGGAAAGTCTCGCAAAGTTGAAAAAACTGGAACGTCTGTTTTTAGTGGGATGTAAAATTAGCAATGAGGGAGTTAAATCTGTCGCACAATTAAAAAATCTTCGTTTTTTAGCATTGACCAACAATCCACAGTTAGGCAACGAGTGTGTCAAGCATTTGCGATTACTTCCTCACCTACAGCATCTTGAAATAGATGGTACTTCTATTGGAAATGAAGGTGTGAAAGAATTAAAACATTTACAAAGACTGACACGCCTAAATTTGTATAATACCAAAATCAATAACGAAGGTCTTTTTCATCTACAAAATGTGCTGAATTTACGCTTTTTAATCTTAACTAGCTGCAAAATTGACAATGATGGGATGCCGTATCTCGCTGTACATAAAAACTTAGAGTATTTAGCTTTGGGTAGTACAGGTGCGACATACGATGGCTTGAAAAAGCTAAAGCCGCTGCGATCGTTACGTATGTTACTAGTAACAGGAATCGATATAAACGAGGATGGGATAGAATCCGTGGCGAAATTATTATCAAATTGTCTTGTGACAAAGTAAAGCCTTATGTTACTTGCAAGTATTGATTTTTCAAATATTTATCATATTGTAATTACCATATTTTCTCTACTGCTTTGTTGTGTGGTATGTATTTCTTTGTACAAGAGAAAAGATAAAGTTCCTAACATTATTGGTCATCTGTTGATCCTGATGTTGGTTCTTTTGATCATTAGCAGCTTAATGCATATTGAGTGGATCCAACGAAAGCCGCTATGGTTAGTAGATGTTGTGGTGATGATAGTTTTGATGATTATTGTTGTAAATACACGCAAGCAAAGTAATCTATTACCTCCAGATGTTATGGAGGAGTATGATATATTTTTTAACTCATCTCCCGATTTATTTTGTATTGCAACTTTGGATGGCTACTTTAAAAAAATTAACTATCGTTGGGAAAAATTGTTGGGGTATACGCAAGAAGAGCTATGTAGCCGTCGGTTTATTGAGTTTATCCATCCGGATGATCACCAAGCAACCATCGAGAAACTTTCACAACTAGGGACAGGAAAAGAGGTAATACACTTTGAAAATCGATACCGTAACAGAGATGGGAAATGGTATTACTTGCGTTGGAACGCCAAAGCCTACCCTAAAAGAGGTCTATGCTATGCCACAGCGCGAAATATAACAAAGGAAATCGAAGATTCCGCGAGTCTTGATCGCGCAAAGTCGCAAATCAAAACTATCTTCCAGGCTTTTCCCGATGCCATCATTTTACAAGGTATCAACAAAGAAATTATCATGTTTAACGATAAATTTTCGCAAATGTTTGGCTACAAGGGAAAAGAAGCCTTGGGAAAAACGCCTTCGTTTTTATATCCTGATAATGATGTTGAGTCTGATATTTTCGACACGAACAAAAATAT
Organism: Candidatus Uabimicrobium amorphum; assembly: GCF_009002475.1. Classification (GTDB taxonomy): domain Bacteria; phylum Planctomycetota; class Uabimicrobiia; order Uabimicrobiales; family Uabimicrobiaceae; genus Uabimicrobium; species Uabimicrobium amorphum. The sequence continues at coordinate 2,640,133 of NZ_AP019860.1, read as the reverse complement.
TCAGCCTCGTGAGGTAAAATATCGCAGTAAAGATGGCTCAGTTTTTACTTGTGAAATAGTGGCGACAACGGTACAAAACTCTGTGGGGAAATTGCTCGGATATCTCACTTTTCTGCGTGACATCAGTCAACGTAAAAAAACAGAACAAGAGCTTAAAGATGCTAAAGAAGCTGCGGAAAAAGCCAATTCAGCCAAAAGTGAATTTTTAGCGAATATGAGCCACGAAATACGCACACCAATGAACGGTATTATGGGGACAACAGGCCTTTTACTAGAGACAACTCTTAGTGATGAACAAAAAGAGTGCATTGACATTATCCGAATTAGTAGTGAAAATCTTCTCACGATCATCAACGATATACTTGATTTTTCGAAAATTGAAGCGGGGAAAATGCACCTGGAGATCCACGACTTTGACTTATTAGCCTGTATAGAGGATGCAATAGACCTTTTTTCCTCTAAATCTATCGAGCGCAACCTAAAGTTTGAACACAATATCGATATTTCAGTTCCTTACTATCTTCGCGGAGATATCACGCGAATTCGTCAAATTCTTGTGAATTTGTTAAGCAATGCCGCTAAATTTACCGAAGATGGGATAATTGAAGTTTCGGTAACAGCGGAGGAAATAAAGCATGATTATCTTCAACTCCTTTTTGCTGTACGCGATGAGGGGATAGGGATTAGCGAAGAAAAAATTTCTCAAATATTTAGCCCATTTTCCCAAGCGCATTCTGGGGAGTATCAAAGTGGCACAGGTTTGGGACTTAGTATCTGTAAACGCCTTACGCAGATGATGACAGGAAAAATTTGGTGCGAAAATAATGCCAGCAGTGGGTGCACTTTTTATTTTTCTATACGTGTAGAACACGCACAAAGTGACAACCATGATTTTTGGTATTTGCGCGAAAATTTTCCACAAACACTATGTTGCAGTATTATCATTTTTGATGAAAGAAGAGAGTTAGAGAATATTTACCAACGCATGAAATCATGGGGATTCTCTGTTTATTTGACGACTAAAGAAACAGAGTTGGATAAAGTTTTACAAAAGAACAACATATGTTTATATGTAATGGCAACAGATAACGCCGCAATGATTCAAAAAATTGGTGATGAAAATAACCCTATTGTGTGGATTTGTAACGAAGGTAAGAAGGCAAACAATACCTATGTTCTGCAATCCCCTGTTAAATATAGCCATTTTTTTAAGCTTTTCTTTGAGCTATGTTTGGTTTCTAAAGGAAAACCAAAGTTATTTACATCTGTAGAAAAAGAGAAAAATCGAAAACTTGCCAAACAATTGCCTTTACGCATTCTCATTGCGGAAGATAATTCTGTCAATCAGGTTATTGCAACGCGAATTTTGCAGAAAATGGGATATATTCCCGATGTGGCCGCCAACGGTTTAGAGGTACTTTTGGCGTTGGAGAAAAAAGAATACGACATTATTTTTATGGATGTACGCATGCCAGAAATGGATGGCGTACAGACAACACAGAAACTTTCGGAAAGAAAGACGCGTCCCACCATCATCGCAATGACTGCAAATGCCATGAGTGGAGATCGCGAAAAATATTTAAAAATAGGAATGGACGATTACATAAGCAAACCAATTACCCTAGAAGCGATTGAAGAAGTTTTATGTCGTTGGGGTAGAAAAACAAAGCGTTGGAAAAGGGTAGAATACGAAATGCAAAATACTACTTTAGAAAAAGAAAAATTACTTGCCTTAAAACAAATTAGTGTATCTGCCGTACACGAAGTTATTGATTTGTATTTACAAGATAGTAAAAAATATATCCAGGAACTTAATACCGCTTTGCAGGAAGCAGATAGAGAAAATATAGAATTGATTTCTCATAGTTTAAAAGGCGCAAGTGCTAGTGTGGGAGCTCTAAATATGGAGAAAATTTCGCATGTTATTGAACAGAGCATCAAAAGCAATGATGTTTTGCCAATAGCATCTTTGCTGCAAGATTTACAACAAGAGTACAATAAGGTATACCATCAAATGACTCAATTTAAAGAAGAAAGTGATCATTAACAGGATGTACTTACGAAATTTATGGCATGTATTATGCACCGCGGTGCGCCATCCTGGTAGTTTTGCAAAGATAGTCAAAAATATTCCCACGATGAATGAAGCTCATATGTATGCAAACAATTATTGCTGTGAGCATCATTCACATAAAGAAGCTCCTGTACTTGATAATCCTCTCTGGGACTATTTCCAACAAAAGAAAACCGGAAATGGCATCTGGAAGTGGGAGCATTATTTTGATATTTATCATCGACATCTCAAAAGGTTTATCGGGCAAAAAGTGTCTATTCTTGAAGTTGGTGTGTACAGCGGAGGGAGCCTGGAGATGTGGAGGTCTTACTTGGGAGATGAGAGCCACATCTACGGTGTTGATATTGAACCATCTTGCAAAAGCTATGAAAATGAGTATACCTCTATTTTTATTGGAGATCAACAGGACCGTGGTTTTTGGCAGCACTTAAAAAAACAGGTAGCAGGGGTAGATATTGTCATTGATGATGGTGGGCATATGCCTGAGCAGCAACGTGTCACTCTCGAAGAGCTACTACCATTTATCAATCCAGGAGGCATATTTGTATGCGAAGATGTGCACGGACGTTTTAATCGTTTTTCTGCGTTTGCTGCATGTCTAGCAAGTGATTTACATTGCAAAGCAACAAAGTCACCTTTTTGTGGAGAAGTGTCTTCTTTTCAAAAATCTATAGCTGCTGTGCATTTTTATCCTTACATGGTTGTGATTGAGAAAAAACAATCTCCACAACAAGCTTTTACTTCGCACAAACACGGAGAAAAATGGCAACCTTTTTTGTAAAAGTTATGAATTGCATCTGCTTTTTTCTTGACACCCAATCATTCATTTTGCTAAAAATGCTTAAGAAGTCAAAGCGATGTTTATAATAAAGGACACTCTGTGAAAGAAAACGAACAAACACGCTCCCACATACTGGATTCGGCTATTCACTCTTTTGCAGACAGTGGATACCAAGCAACATCTATGTCGAAGATCGCCAAAAAAGCTGGGGTGAGCAAATCTCTGATTTTTTGGTATTTTGAAAGCAAAAGCAAGCTTTTTGAATCCCTAGTGGATAGATTTGTTGCACAGTGTGCCATTAGTTTTGTTCGTTTAGACGCAAAGACAAAGTCTCTAGAAAAAATGCATGAAATTATTGATATGTATTGGGCTTTTGTAAAAAACAACATGGAATTTATCCGCATTTTTATGAATTGGTTTTTGCAAGCAGAAACGAAAGAAAAGAGAAAAACAGAGCGTCTACGAAAAATTCATCGTAGTTTTGAAGAAATATTTGTTCAGTGCCTTCAATTGGGTATAGAAGAAGGTATCTTTGATGAAAATTTAAATATTCAAAACACCGCACTATCGATAGTTTCTAGTTTAGAGGGACTCTTGGTGCAAGTAATTATGCTTGGACAGTCTCCCGAAGATTTTGATGAAACTTTTTTCAAAAACCTAAAGCAAAGCATTGTTCATGGTATCATGAAAAGGTAGTGTTTTTTTATTTTGCCTATCGTTGACCGAACGGTCAGTGACACAATGTGTCATTATTACCACGTGTTTTCAGATATTTTAAGACGTAAGCGGAATCATGAAAAGTTTAAATACCAAACAATTTTACAAACTTTCGCCACAAGAACGTTTGACGAGAATTCAAGAGGCGAAAGAACTTAGTGATGATGAGTTATTAGCTCTTCAAAAGTGTGGTTTATCGTTAGACCAAGCAAACAGAATGATTGAAAACGTAGTTGGGACGCTAGAAATACCTGTAGGGATTGCCGTCAACTTTTTGGTGAATAATCGAGAGTACACAATTCCTATGGCAATCGAAGAGGCATCTGTTGTTGCCGCCTCTTGTAAAATGGCTAAAATAGCTCTGATAAAGGGTGGTTTTCATACAAACCACACCGCTCCGGTTATGATAGGTCAAATTCAGGTTACGAATGTGGCAGATCCTTTCGCAGCGAAGATGCGCATCTTGCAAGAGCGAAAAAGACTCCTAGAGCTTGCCAATCAACAAGATCCCATTTTAGTTGGGTTAGGTGGTGGAGCCTGTGATCTCGAAGTAAAAGTGCTGGACACGGCTTCCGGACCGATGGTTATTTGTCATCTCCTTGTAAATTGCAAAGACGCTATGGGGGCGAATGCTGTAAATACTATGGCAGAAGCTCTAGCTCCAGAAATAGAGAAAATCGCAAAAGGCAAGGTTTATCTTCGCATTATCTCAAATTTAGCTACTAAGAGAATGGCACGTGCATATGCTGTTTTCGATGCAGATGCGCTAGGCGGAGAGGATGTTGTTGATGGAATGGTATTGGCCTATGAATTTGCCGACGCCGATCCATATCGGGCTGCAACGCACAACAAGGGAATTATGAATGGTATTTCGGCAGTTGCTTTGGCTTTGGGACAAGATACAAGAGCAATCGAAGCCGGTGCACATGCTTACGCGTCGCAAACGGGACGCTACCGCTCACTTACCAAATGGGAAAAAAATGTTCAAGGAGATTTAGTGGGCTCCATAGAACTTCCGATGGCGGTAGGGCTTGTTGGTGGGGCCGTAAATGTTCATCCTACGGTAAAGACAAATTTAAAAATACTAGGTATAAAAAATGCCAACCAACTAGGTAGTATTATCGCTGCCGTTGGACTTGCACAAAATGCAGGGGCAATGCGCGCGTTAGCCAGCGAAGGTATCCAAAAAGGACACATGTCATTACATGCACGCAATATTGCGGTAATGGCGGGCGCATCTCCAGAAATCGTTGACACTGTAGTTGAAAAGCTCGTGGCGACAGGAAAAGTGAGAGTAGACGTTGCGCAGCAGATTATCAAAGAACTCGTGTAAATTTATCTTATTCATGTTCACGCACAATTAACTCAAATGGAAATTTATCATCACACCTTTTCGTTTGTAATTGCCATCCTTGTTAGAGGGTGGCAATTTTATAGGTAGTAGATGGTTTGACTCCAAATGTATATCCACTTGTATTTGAGGGAACGGGCGGACACTAGGTCCGCCCCTACATTTCCACCTCAATTCCTTCGTCAATTATTTGCCCAAAGCCATAGCGTAGACAACCCATTCACTTTCATGGTCCAAATGCAAAAGTTTTGCGATTTTGTCTTCCATAAATCCACCGATGGGACATGCCCGTATACCAAGAGCCGTTGCTAGTAACAGTATATTTTGTGCAATATGTCCCGCCTCTAAGAATAAAAATCGATAGCCACGTTCACCGTATTTTATATAAGTTCTCTCGCGAATAGCTGTAAATATTAGAATAGCAGCGGTCTTTTCACAGGGAACACCAATGAACATTTCGCCGATACCTTGGATGCTTGTCTCTACATTTTCTAAAACCTTATCCTTTGCATGATAATGATAACAACCTGATGGTAGATTTTTGATGTTCACACAAAGTGGATAAATTTCGATCGGATATAAGGCTCCTCCTGAAGGTGCAGCGCGAAGATGGTGTTGTATTTCAGGGAAACGTTCATCGCAGACCGTAGAGGTAAAACCATAACCACGTAGTAGTAAAGTTGCCAAGTTTCCTTTTGAGATAGGTTTTCCCTGAAAATGCATCGATGAACGGCGCTTTCTGAGTAGCGAAGTCAATCTTTCGCGCCATAGCCACTGCGGTTTTAGTGAATATCTTTGGGCGCCTGGATACGTTTTGTATGGATAACAGGAATCTTGCAGTGCTTCGCGGTTTTGACTAAACTGTGCGATACTTTGTCCTAGATACACGCTATTTGCCGGAGTAATTTTGGAATTGAGGTAGTGAAATTCAGATGGAGAAACTGTTGTTACGGCATCGGATGTGGCCATGGATTGTATCCTTTTTTGTATAGAAACTTGCTGTTGGCAAAAACTTGTGAAGTGCAGTCGAGTCGTGGATGTCCGAGAAAAGGCAAAAGATGATGGCCATGAAGTGGCAATAATTTGGGAACCCAAGTCTTGACTACATAAAGACCTAATTCGCGTATTTCAGGAGTGGTTAAATCGCGTACATATGCGGGAAATTTTATATTCATTTCCACTTGGTACGATGTATATGGAATTTTTTTTCCCGCCTTTAAAAAAGCCAGTCGTTTGTAATATTTTGGGTGCAAACTGTAAAAGGAGGCGTGGCGATCAAACGTATTGACATTGTGAAATTTATAACCCGCTTCCCATGTACCACGACTTTTAATGAGTCGTTTTACATAAATGCGTCCTAATGCCGCTTCACGAACCGCTTTATACAAAGCATCATCAGAATTTTTATGGCAGGCAGCACCAAAAGAAATAATATTGCCGCAGGGAGAGTTGCCTTCTAGTAAACAAAAGTATGTGGGAACTTTTTGATCAGAGCTTAAATCTCCTACGGTGACCTCTCCATGAAAATCTTCCAACAATTTTGCGACGCGTTTTTCGTTTTTTATATTCACCATTTGTGGAGGAATTACTCCGCGTAGCCACATTAAACTAACGGCATCACGCTCGATACATTCGCACAAACCACGCACGTAAGCTTCTTCAAACGAGGTATGACAAGCCAAACCTGTCGAAATGGGGGGAGAAATTTGTTGATCGTGTTGGGGACTAGGTAGCAAAAAAAAACATGCCGGGACCCAAACTTCTGAGGCACGGTGATAATGTTGTGCTTTTATCCATGGTAATGTAGTTCGTTGTGAAATAGGTACATAAGGAAAATGATATTTACGATACTGTTTCTTTGAGAATAAAACTAGGTCTTGTATAGGAAATACTTCACCACGCAATTCATCAGCGCGTGCCCATGTGATATCATCTTCGTTCCACACCCCGGCACAATAGCGCTCTATGGCTTCGCCTAGGCAACAGTATTTTGCTTCTTCATCTTCAATTCCTCCGCCTCCGCATTTTTGTGTGGCTTTTGTTGCGGAAAAAGCACTGGTATCGCAAAGTGAGGCACCATAGGCGTGGATGGCAGGATCATCAAAGTCGGTTTTCGCTTTTCCCAAACTTTGTACAATGCCACAACGTCTACCCACTAGTTTACTCTCGATATTGTTCAACAGCAACTCCCCATACAATGCGGAATGCGTAAAACTTGCTCGATAAATTGCTGGGAAGTATCCCACTCCATATACAATAAACGACCACACAACTGTGAATGTGTGCCATAACGCAAAAGTTCCATGGCAACCTGTGACATACACCATAAAAAGCTAGGAACAAAGGGTTTTAAAGGAATACCTTGTTGCTCGATAATTTTTTGGTATTCACCGTAAGAGTCGCGAAAGCGGCGGTTGGAAAGTAAACGTTGTTGAAAGCACTGGTAGCAAGCGGTCTGTTGCGGAATAAATAGCGGACCAACTTCTGCACAACTCGTTGTCCAAGAAACACGTAGCCATGAAACGCGATGATCCTCATTCCATTTTTGTATAAAAGATGGTGTCAGACCCGGTTCGCAAACAATAGATATGTTGGCTTCGCGTGGTATGGTCGTAAAGTGGTTAACACCAAGTAAAGACAGGTTGTCGCGAATACGTTTTGTGTAAATCTCATGACTGAGAATACAAACAACAAGTGTGCTGATGTCTTTTTGTGTTGCTGTAATTTCCTTCCACGCACAAGAATGCAGTGTCTTTTCAATAACAATGCCTTGTTGTTGTAAATCTTTGAGTAGTTCTAATACCATTGTTTTTGGATAGTTAGGTAGTGCTTTAAGTATTTCTTTTGTGGTATTTTCTCCATTTAAAAGAGGTAACAAATCACTGAGAAGAGAATTGTCCCCGCTGACAAAAATGGCTTGTTGATCATCACGACGAAATTGAATTTGTGTTTTTTCTTTTATTAAGGTGTATAGAGGTGAAATGACAGGATAATCCACAATTTACCTCTTAGAAATTACCCATGATCAAATCAATGCAAATTCCCAGTCCTGCTCCGACAAGAAGTCCCGCAATGGTAAAACCAAGTCCCAAAGCAATCATCGCCGTGACAATCGTCACAAATTTCTTGAGTCCCGTTGCTTCTCCGCTCCACTTTGTTCCTTTGATAAAACCACGGCAAAAGCCATAGATCAGACCAATTGCGCCACCAAGGCCACCGCCAATAATGACCATGCAACAACACGTCGATGAACCGCCACAAGCTAGAGTCACCCCGTCATTATTTCCAAAATCCCCAGGAGTACTTTTTATAGAAGTCTTTTTCATTCATTCTCACTTTTTAAAATATTCAGGGTTTGTTTCTTCGATATTTTTAACGTGCTCGCGCAATTTTTTTACGACAACTTTTAGGCGTTGCCTCATATAAGCATTTCCAAACCACAGTGGAATCCACGGTGCTTCAAAACGTATTTTGTATTCCATTAACGTTTTATTTCCCGCTTTGTGTATCGTCCATGAACCACGATTTACCTCTAAGATTCCCTGTTGTTGATGCCAATGTGAAACATAAGTGTTGGGTTTTTCTTCGTACCACAGCTTATGTTTTAACTGGTACGTTCCGAAAGGAAAGTCAAAAATTTGTTCCTGCTCATAATTGTTTTCATCTACTTTTTTGACAACGCTTTTTCTTACATATGGTAAAAATTTCTCAAAATTTTCTTTGTCGCGGATTACTTTCCACACATTTTCTGCAGGGGCATCAATAACACCCCAAATTGCCACAGCGTTACCATCAAAAGCTTTTACGATATGTCCTTTGACTTTTTGCCCTATTTGGTCTGCCGTATATGACACCTCTACAACGTTGTTGCCATCATAATATGCCCAGCCGACAGTTACAAAAACAAAAACGGTAAGTACAATCGCAATTTTCTTCCATATACTTTTTTTCGGTTTCTGTTTTTCTTCAGCCATATCCGTATCCTTAATAAAATTATTCTTTTGCAAAGTGCGCAACTAAGTCTCCGCCAGCACTAGGAACAAAAGAATATTCTGAATCTAGGCTCAACAGATTTCCCTTGTACTGCCAGTATTCGAATTTATGTCCTGGTGCTGCGGTAGCTTTGATGGTAATCTTGTATCCGCTTGGAATGACAAAGTGTGTACACCCTGTCGTTGTACTACATTCGTCTTTAGAACCAAAGGGTTTTGCCGATACAAATCCCATTCCTTGTGGCTTTAAGAATATACGCCAATATACACCTCTGTTTTCGAGTTGTTCATTGTTAGCAAGAACACACGACACTACATCATTTGCACTTTGTCCAAAAGCGGCATCAAGCACACAGTCCACTATATTTTTTCCGGGTGCTGTACATTTCATTATATCGGGAATCAGAGCGGCACTTTGTTTTGTTGTGCACTGTAGAATTACATCAAAATACTGCTCCTCAAATGTCGAAGCTTGACGATCAATAACTACTTTAGAGCTGACAGAGGACTTTTGCTTGTGGAAAAACAGAGTATATTGCAATGTTTGTGTTTTCAGGTTATGAGTAAATTTATAAATGTTCAGAACTTCGACATTTTCTCCTTCTACATATACCATTACGCTATGGTACAATTCCCAATCGTCTTTTGTCCAAAATTCAGAAAAAGCGTTGGCCACTTTGTAGACAGAGTGTAGGGTACTACCATTTTTTAATTTGTGATGACGAAAAGAATGTTCACCTGATAGAAAAAGACTATCGCCAAAAAAATGAGCTGCGGCATTGTGCTTTTGCTTGAGAAGTTCTTGCGTATCTTGTGCAGCAATAGAAACGAACATTACTATGGATAAAAGTATTACTTTCATAAAATCTCCCCTAATATAATATGCAAAATAGCAAAGAATATTTTTCGACTATGTATGCAAAATTTTTACCGTAGAATTATGTGTTTATGGACTCCAAAAGCGCAATTTACGAATATTTTGTCCTGTTTGTACGATAAGTCGCATAAATTTCTTTCGTGGTAAATTTTGATATAAATCAATGAAATCAGAACTTGTTTTAAAATTTTGATTAATTCCGAGCAATAAATCGTTTTTGGCAACACCCGCTTTGAAAAGTGGGCTGGTAGGATGAACGTCGATAATCCATATACCAGCTTGCTGTGGCGTTTTTAAATACGCTTGTAAAGAAGGCGAAATAGGTATTCCCCAAAATTTAAGATGGCGGAAAAAAATAACTTTATTGTGAAAAGGTTTACGCAAGTCGGGAAACAAACGCGCTTCGTAGAGCTTTTCTTTTCTGCGAAACTTGAGTATGGTTTGTTCGTCAGATGAAAGTTCACTTTCTATTTTTCTGAGTGCTGGCAAATCGCTGTGATAGCGACACGTAATCGGTTGTTTGTTTATCTCGAGAACCACATCTCCCGATTGCAGTCCTGCCTTTGCGGCGCTAGAGTCCGGAATGATGATGTTGATTATCGCCCCTTGTTTTTCTTGAATATGCCACTGTGGACGCCAGATCACTCCCAGGGTGTTGCGTATAATTTGTTTAAAACTCAACAATTCATTTACAACTTCCCGTGCGTGGTTGCTAGGTACACAAAAGCCCAGACCTGGATATTCACTGCGTCGCGTATTTACTCCAACCACTTCGCCGTCTAAATTAAAAAGAGGACCGCCACTGACACCTTCGGTAATCGCCGCGTCTACTTGAATCCAGCAGTGAAAAAATCCACCGCTAGAGTATTCTTTTTTGGGTACGTAGGCCGCTAAATAACGATGGTCGTGCGAAACGAAGCCTGATATCAAACTAAAAAAAAGTCCACGGGGATGTGCCAGAGTCCAAATATGACTACCCGTTTTTAATACTTGTGAGTCGCCCCATTCAATCCTACTTACTTCACCTTTCACACGCGAAAAATCAATTATTTTTAATATGGCGATGTCGGAAATTTCATCGTAAGAATGAAGTAAAAAGTTGACGCGGCGGCGATTGTGCAATATTCCCTGTAGATTGCCTAAGTTTTGGCTAATGACATGATGATTGGTGACCACATGTCCTAACTCATCGATAATAAAGCCCGTGCCTTGTTTAAAAGAGTTTGCACGAAGAGAGGTCGTATTCTCAATTATGACAACACTTTGCACCACTTTTTGCGTACGTTCTATACGTAAGCTCTCTAAAAGTCGTAGTTGTTCTAAAGGAGAAACTTCTTCCGCCACAACCTTTTTCTCTACGATGACAGAACGTGTAGTTCTCTGTAAAAAATATACAATACAAATAACACTCACCACTGTGCATAAAAAAAATACCACTAGAAAAAACAAAAATGGGTTGCGTCTACTGTGATCGTAAGCAGCGTCCATGCTATCATAAAAATCAGGCCGTGAGATAACGTCAGAAATTTGTTCTTTGGCAATATCCTTTTGAGTAAAATTTTCAGATTCTGCGCCAATATCGATGACTAGAGGTGTCTTTTCCGCTTTGGCTTCTGGTTGTTCGCCAAAAACAATATCTTCGTTGCCCGATTTGGCAACAGGACCGTGTGCTGCATCCTGTCCCAGACATTCATTGCATACCGCACATAGAATTTTGCCGTTGAAAGGATCGATGATACATTCCTGTTCTTGGGAACACTGCGCACAAAAAATCTTTTTTTCTGACATAGTAATCTCTTTTTCTTACTGATTTTTTAAAGATCCGGATCGGGGTTGATCTGCTCTTTTTAATAGCACAAGTCATAAACTTGGATATCTTCATCAATGGCTCGAAATTTCGGCTCATTTTTTGTTAATAGAACTAATGATATTCGTTGTCGAATAGCCTTCTTGGTATGGGTAAAACTCGACGCTTCCGCCGTATGACTCTATGAATTTTGCTCCGGCAACCTCTTTTCCCTTCCAGTCGGCACCTTTGACTAAAACATCTGGTTGCAAGGATTCTATGAGCTTTGTCGGTGTATCTTCCTCAAAAATAACTACATAGTCTACGGAACTCAAAGCGGCTAACATTTCACCGCGGTCTTTCTCTTTAATCACAGGCCGTTCGGGACCTTTCAAACGCGAAATAGAAGCATCGCTATTAAGACCTATTATGAGCATATCTCCGCGGTTACGGCAGTACTCTAGGTAGCGAATATGACCTGGATGCAGTATATCAAAACACCCATTGGTAAATACAATCGTGCGTCCCTGGTTACGGAAAAGTTCTAATTCGACAATAACTTCGGGCAAGGTTTTTAATTTTCGTAAATGAGTATTTTCGCTATAAATGGCTTTAGCATAGAGGTCTTCTGGAGTAACTGTAGAAGCACCTACTTTACCAACAACAATTCCTGCGGCGATATTTGCTAGAGAAATAGCGCGTTTCCAGGAGCATTGTACCGCGGTGCACAAACTCAGCAGTGACAAAACGGTATCTCCGGCTCCGGTTACATCAAAAACTTCTTGTGCATCGGCCTTGATATGAATTTGTTGCTCCTGTGTTGCCACAAATATTCCTTGTGGACCTAATGTAATCACTGCGACCTTAATTCCTAGTTTTTCTAGGAGGTGTTGTCCTGCTTTTTTTACATCTTCCATTGAGTTCAGTGGGAATCCAACAATAATTTGCGTTTCTTTGCGATTTGCCGAAATCAATGTAGCGTTTTTGTAGAGTGACCAGTCATCTCCTTTGGGGCCTATGAGTGTCGGTTTATCGTTTTTGCGGGCGATATCAATAATTTTTTGGCATAACTGTGCAGAGAGAACACCTTTGGCGTAGTCAGAAATAACGACAACGTCGTATTTGTCGATGTTGTCAACAACATATTGCTCCATTTTTGCGTTGAGTTGTGCCGAAAGAAAATCTTTCTTTTCGCGATCGACGCGTAATAAGTGTTGTCCTTGCGCAATCATGCGCGTTTTTACTGTGGTCGGACGATCATTATCGACAAATAGAGCGTCGTTTATGTTTTGCTCGCGTAGTGCTTTACGCAGCATATTGCCGTTTTCATCGTTACCGATCACACCAGAAATAGTCACTGTCGCTCCCAAGGCGACCATATTATTAGCGACATTGCTCGCACCTCCCAAACGATATTCATCTCGTGAAACATCGAGAATTTGAATGGGAGATTCCGGAGATATTCGATCTACACTTCCAAAGGCATAATGATCTAAGATAATGTCGCCGATAAGCAGTATATTCGTGTTGCGAAATTTAGACACAATATCGTGAATATAGTGGGCCATTACTAAACTTTCTAGTTTCTGGAGAAGCGGGATACTTGTTGCTTCCCTCAACCTAAATCCAGACTTTATTGCCTGATCATGAAAATAAAAGACTACTAAAAAATGCGCCGTAAAGTACAACTACGGCGCAAAATATTAATATTAACGTGCGATTTTTTTTGCTGCCATACGGATTACTGTGCTATTTCCCCAGTAAGAATGTCCATCGACAATGTTGCTAACTTCGATATTTTCTACTTTACGCAATTCGTTAGAATTACCGCGGAATGCACCGACAAGCCCCATCGCATCCTTTTCGGCGATGCGAATCTGGCGTAACAGTTCGCGGTCAAATTCACTTCGTGCAGTAAATTTTCCATTGTCTAGGGCATCCATATAGCGCAACTGCTCTGTTGTACTTAAGCGCAAAAACTTTTCTGCTCCTGGTAGTTTTTGATTCTTACGATCAAATAACCAGTAGTAAAGTGAATAGAGGTATTTTAAAACGCCGTCATTCTTTGAAAAATACACGTAGTTGTACTGTGACACTAGATTGGTATTCGCGAAAGAAGTGAAAAAAATATTGTTATGGACTGCCGCAGCAAGCAAACAGTTTTTTCCCCAGCGAACATAGCGTGCTTCGTTTTGTTGTAAAGTACTGAGTAAAACGCGCCCACCTAAACTGTGACAAATGATGTGCACGCGTGTCGTACGACATATTTTGGAAATTTCACTGAGCATATATATTAAATATTTTCCCGCCGCATTGGCGTGCTTTACCGCCGTTCCAAAACTCAACCATGTGTTTGAAGGCCAATAGAAGCCAACATAATTCCTGTTTCCCAACTCCGAAACTAAAGCGCTACATGCGGTGGTGTAAGAACTTTTTGCGCTACTATACGAAGTGTTGAACCCATGGACAAGTACAACTGTGTCGACGTTGGGATTTAAATTAGCTTTGAGTGTACTCAGTTCCATGTCTTGTGGAGATGGCAAAAAACCATCTTCTGATCCATTGTCGCAGCGTACCATTACAAGAGAATTTTCTGTCTCGGCATACAGACAAGCACTGCACATGATGAGTACAACGATAAAAATTTTATACACAATAACCTCCTACGTACTGTTGTGGCCCAATAACCACAAACAAAAAATTAACAAACATTAGCGTTTGAGGGCCGCCAGGCGTTTTTTTGCTGGCTGGTAGTTAAACTTAGATGCTTTTTCATACCAGTAAATAGCTTCAGAAATACTTCTTTTTACCCCATGACCATGTTCGTAGCAATATCCCAAGCAATATAGAGCAAGGGGGCGTTCTTTGGCTGCCGCCTTGCGAAACCACTGTGCTGCCAACACGTAGTTTTTATTTACCCCAAATCCGTTGTAGTAACAAACACCCATTTGTTCTATCGCCTGAGCATGTCCATTTTCTGCCGCTTTGCGAAAAAGAGATACGGCTTTTTCATAATTACGCACAACCCCTGAGCCATTTAGGTAGCGCATCCCTAAATTTGTTTGTGCTGTTGGTAAATTTAAATCTGCTGATTTTTGTAACAGTAGAAATGCGTCGACGTATTTGCGTTGTGCATTGTAGTAAATAGCGAGATTGTTCATTGCGACAGGATGATTCTTTTTTATGGCCTTACTATACCAGCTCGCTGCGAGCTGTTGACTTTTTCGTCCGCCCATTCCAATGCTATACGCGTACCCTGTCATATACAAACTAAATCCGTCTTGATTATTTTTTAACTTAAAGAGTTGTCTTTGTGTGATTGTATGTGCAGTGGTGACGTCTTTTGTAACACCGTGACCTAAAAATAGCATTTTTGCTTTGTGAATAAGATACCTGGGGTCTACGGAATTAAGACTCAGTGCTTTTTCGTTGTATTTCCAAGCATTGGAGTAGTTATTCTGGAAATAGTAATAATCCAAAGACCTGTCAAAATAAACTTCTGCTGAGGGTTGCTCCACTACTTTTTGTATATTTGTGGTGGGGGAAAGATCGCTATCATCCATGGTAATTCCAATTCCCACCATACCTATGATCAACATAATGATGACGGCAATTGTATAACTCAAGGCACGTACATCACTGAAAAAAGACATTTTTTGTGTACTACTTTTTTTGTTTATGCGCGTGACATCCACGAACCACTTACTGCCGATATGCGGAAATTTAGAATAAAGATTTGATAATTCTTTGCAGAGTCTTTGCGCACTCTGTGTTCGTTGTTGTGGGTCTTTTTGCAGAGCTTTGTTGAGAATATTTGATAGATGTTCGTAGTGTCCTTCATCGGGACTATAAAGATAATTTGTAATCGGCGGTGGGAAATATTTTTGAACACGATCTATCGTTGAAAAAACATTGTTTCCTTTAAACGGAGAACGTCGTGACCAAGAGAATAATTGATATAGAACTATTCCTAGAGAAAAAACGTCGCTGTTGCTATATTCTTTTCCATTGATTCTTTCAGGACTCATATACGCAACATTGCCTTGTATCGCTAATGTTTTTGTTAAAGTGTGTAGGTTGGAATGCAACGATTTGGAAAGACCTAAATCTAGAAGTTTTACCGTACCTTCCTCAGGATCAATAAAAATATTTTGTGGTCTTATATCGCGATGTAGTAAACCAAGAGCATTGACTTGTGAAATGGCTTGGCATATTTGAATGGCTATTGCAATTTGTTCTACTAAGTCCAAGCTCCATGGATGATTGACAATAAAAGTGTCAAGTGCTACTCCTCGTGCATGCTCCATAACAAAAAAACATTGGTCGTTTTCTTCAAAAAAATCGTATACTTTGACAATCGCAAAATCGTTAAGCTCACTCAATAAGCGATATTCGCGTTGCAATCTTTTGACAATTTTTTGGTAGTTAGCCGCCGTATTTGAGATTTGCTTGATCGCAACATAACGTTTAATACGCTTGTCAAAAGCAAGATGTACGACACTCACGCGTCCTCGGCCAATTATTTCTTTAATTTCATATCTATTGCGGATACAATATGGTTGCATACGAGCTCTCGTTATCGAACAATGTAAAAAAGTTAGTGATCTATAATAACATTTTTTTTTTCACTATTTTACTTTTTTATTTTGATTGGGCAGAATTATTTTCCCAATTCGCTCTGAGGGGAATATGCTGTTAAATAGAATGAACGCAAAAAGATATAGGACTTTTCGGTGATTATACTTCAAGAAAAACGTTTTGATAGTCTAGACAGCTGCTCTTACCTACCCGAAATGCAAAAGCGCTTTGAATATTTTTTCGCATATGAATTGCAGGAAAAAGAGATTTCTGAGCTATTAGAAAAGGGATGGCGAAAGTTTGGCATGTATTTTTTTCGTCCTCGTTGTCCAGGTTGTCGTGCATGTATACCAACACGTGTTGTTGTACAAGATTTTTCCCCTAGGAAAAGTCAAAAGCGCGTTTTAAAAAAGGCTCAAGATGTCGAGGTGCGTTTTGTTTCCCTTCGTTACGACGAAAAAATATTTGAGCTTTACAAGAAACACTCTCAAAATCGTTTTGATCAAAAGGAAGGTTCGGAAGAAGACTTTATTCATAGTTTTTACTTGCCTTCATGTCCTGGACTACAGTCGGAATTTTATATCGAAGATAAACTTGTTGGTGTTGGTTTTTTAGATCGTGGACATAACGCCCTTAGCAGTGTATACTTTGTATATGATACCGATTATCAAAATTTGAATCTCGGAACTTTTAGCATACTCAAAGAGATTGAATACGCTAAAAATTTAGGTTTATCCTACTACTATTTAGGTTATTATATTGAAAAGTGTTCGAGGATGGCATACAAAAACAAATTTCATCCACAAGAACACTTTAATTGGCAAACACAATTGTGGAAACAACAGATAGGAGACACGAATGCCAAAAGCAAACACTAAACTAATCCAGGCTCTACGTGAAGCCGCTTCTAACTTAAAAGGTGGTGTCAAGTACGAATGGGGCCACATGGGAAGATGTAACTGTGGACATTTGGTTCAAACAGCAACGCAAATGACCGATGTTGAAATCGTAAAATCCATCGACCATGAGTTGGACGAATGGACAGAGCATGCGAAAGACTACTGTGCTGTTACCAATCATAAGGTTGATGATTTATTTGCCACAATGGAGTCTATTGGTTTTGATCGCTACGATATGTCAAATCTAGAGTATCTTTCCGACAAAAACGTACTCGATGCATTGCCCAATGGACGTTATCTCCACCGCAATAATCCGCAACATGTTAGTCTATATATGGACACCATGGCTGATCTTTTGGAAGAGCAGTTGGTCTAAAATCTATCTATCTAAAGTTTGCTACAATTTACAACCTATAATTCCACAAATGGTGTATGGTGATGCCCGATAGGGCATCACATACAACTAGTGCCGTGCACGCGTGGCAATTTCACTGACAATTTGTTGTTGCACTTGGTGTTTCCCACGTTTGGTGATTTCAATGTCCAAAAGTTGCGCAATGGCACGCAATGAGTTCTCATTGAATTTATTTTGGGTAAAAATATCTACCACTTCCCCCTCGATCGAATAGTAAGTCATGTGGTGTTTTTGCCATGGGTAACCATTGTTCACAAATTGTAGGCTTCCGTGTTCAATCACATGGGCCAACTCGAAAGCCACTCTTGCTTCTTTTAAGTCTTCACTCTCGCAGTACTGGTCGGCAAGCTCATGTAGTTCTATGATTGTTTGTGCGCCGTTTTCGTCAAACGCCGCTGTAATCTTATGTGCCTCTTCTTGAAATTTTAACAGCCTTTCACCAAATTCGTCGCGAAACTCCTGTGGAAGTTCCCCTTCACTTTTCAACTTGCTTTTCTGCACCTTTTTCTTTGCGGTGATTCTCACACCTTTGATTTCCTCACGGTGTTTTTCCTTCATCTGTTCGAGTTGTCGTTTATGACTTTCTTGGAGTTGTTTGTTTTTTTGCCGCTCAATTTCAAGTAATCCTTGTAGTTTGATTACTTCTTCTTTGTTTTTTTCTTTGTCTTTTTCCAGTTGCTCTTTCACTTTGTCTTTTTCGCGTTGTAATTGTTCTTTCGCTTTGGCGCGGTCTTTTTCAAGAGCTTCTTTTGCTTTGTCTTTTTCGCGTTGTAACTGTTCCTTAACTTTGTCTTTTTCCTTTTGTAGTTGTTCTTTTGCTTTGTCTTTCTCGTTTTGTAACTGCTCACGCAATTTTTCTTTTTCTTTTTGCAATAGCTCCTGGTTTTTCGCCTTTTCCTCGCTAAATTTTATTTTGTATTTCTCTTCAATTTCCTTATTTTTTGCTTTTTCTAAGGCGATCAATTCCTTATTTTGCTCAACAGTGGCTTTGTTTTTTTCTTTTTCCGTAGCAACTTGTTCTTTGTATTTCTCCACTGTTTCTTTGTTTTTTTCTCTCTCAGTAGCCAATTTTTCGCGATGCACTTCTTCTTTTTCTTTGTGCTTTAACTTGATCTCGTTGATTTGCTCTTTCAGCGCATCATTTTTTTCTTTTTCCACAACGAGTTGTTCGCGAACTTTTGTCTTCTCCAACTCTAATTTCTGTTGAGACTTTTCTTTTTCGTTTTCGAGTTTTTCTTGCAACTTATTTTTTTCGTTGTCGAGTTTTTCCTGTAGCTTTTGACGCTCAGTGGAGAGCTTCTCTTCTAATTTTGATTTTTCTTGCTGTAGTTTCTCTTGTAACTTTGCTTTCTCTTGCGCAAACTTTTCTTTTTCTGTTTGCAACTTGGTTTGGAACTTTTCTTTTTCACTTTCTAACTTAGCGCTGATTTTTTCCTTTTGTTGCTCCAGACGCTCTTTGTTTTTCGATATATCTTTTAGTTCCTTGATTTCTAGCGGATCAATTTCGCGGAATGCGGCGGCTAGCTCCAGCAATTCCTTACAAAAAGGAGCAGAATATTCGTCATAGACCGCAGCTTGTTTTTCCAAAAACGCCGCCAGCTCCACATTGTTATTGATCTTCGCCATTACTGCAATCTCCTTATTAAGTTCATTGGGCTACCAAATCTAAACACAAATACGGGTAATATACAGAATAGCATTATTATTATTGTTTTGCCGACAAAATCCAAATTTATTTTTTCTTTTAGATGTTGTGAAGTGAGAGATGTTTTATGATTGTAAAATGGAGTGTAGTTAAGAGTATGTAACACTTGGAGTCTTTTATCCCTGGTCAAACCAGGGATTTGGGAAATAGACATATCGTTGCCACGACTGAATACAATCTTTAGGGAAGACGTCCACGATTGTAGTAGTGAAGACGATTGGTATAGTCGCGATGATAATCGTAGTTGTAGCGATTACGTTTGTAGTCAACATCTTTTGCCTTGTCATGATTGTGATCATGGTTGTGAGCATGACCGTTGTCGTCACTGTGGTCGTCATGATCGCTATGATCAGCATCACTTTGTACCACCGGACTTACATTCTGTTGGCTGTCATACTTTTTACATGTACAACCAACCAACATAAACATGGCGCACAGAATTATTGTAAGATATTTCATTGATTTGATCCTTTGTTTCACAGGTTTGTGTTTTGTCTGTATATTATAGACATATTTTGCGCGTAAAATCCAAATTTATTTTGCTTTTAGATGCAACCAAGCGCAAACAAAGTTATACTATTATTAGTACCCAAAGGCTAAGATTATTATAAAGGTAAAAAATCATGTTGGAAAATGTTTGTCGTTTATTAAAACAACGTAAACTCGCTGTGTTTACTGGAGCAGGGATATCGATTGATGCACCTTCCTCAATTCCAGGATGGCAGCAGCTCATCAATGCAATGGTGCACGCGCTCACCACGCATCATGAAGATTTAAAAGGTTTGGATGAAGATATTGTCTCGGCGAACATTGCCCCAGAAGTGATATCGCAAATTTTATACGAATCGATAGGCGAAGAGTATTTATCCACCTTTGAAGTTTTAAAAAATCGCAAACCAAACCATCATCATATTTACCTTTCCAAGCTTGCCAAGAGTGGTTTTGTGTCGTTTTTTGTCACCGCCAATTTGGATACTTGTTTGGAAGATGCGATGGAAAACGAGGGGATGGAGCGTGACAAAGACTATTTTGTGTATGCCACCGAAGCGGATTTTGAAAGTTTTATGGACTTTCCACAGTACTCAGGGGTGCGCATATTCAAAATACACGGTTCCGTTGAAAATCTACACAGCATCATCACTACCTTTAGCAAGGAAGGCCAAGGACTATCGAAAAACAAAGTGCGACTACTACGCTGCTTATTGTTAATACGTCACTTTTTATTTATCGGTTACAGTGGCAATGATCTCAATGCCAACCCCAACTACATTATGCTAGAAGACTTGACCGAGGAGGCAAAGGGCTTTTACTGGAACTTTCTGCCGGAAGAAGATATTCACAAACAAGTAGAGCGCCTTATTGACCTTTATGATAAACGCAGTGCGGCGTTGCAGTTTTCAGGGGTAGATTTGTTACAGAAACTTTGGGAGTACGTGGACGGGGAATCATTCGTTGTTGTCGAGAAGAAGGACGAGGGCTTTGATTACGCCACTGAGTTACAAAAGTGGTGTGCAGCTTCTGAAGTTACCGGAGGCGTTTATCATGCACTTGGTGCACTTCTTCGCCATGTCGCGCAGAACGACAAAGCCACACAGTGTTATACAAAAGCCATTGAACACTATCGTGAGCGAAGTAATATCAACAAACTATGCCAGGCCACCTGTGATTTGGGTAGTTTACTTCACTTTCAAGGTAAAGACAGCGAAGCAGAAAAAGTTTACAAAGACTTGTTGCGGGAATTTGAAAAACAGCAAACTGCGGAAAAAGCTTTTATTTATGAAGGTTTAGCAAATTTGGCTTTGGACAATGGTAGTGTCGCGAAAAGCAAGGAATACTACGAACAAGCTCTCGAAATTGTCGAGGAATCAGGTCATTTTGCAGGTACTGCACATTTACTCATCCGTTTGGGGAATTTTCATAAATCGCAAGGTGAATGGCAGCTTGCACGTAAGTACTATCAACAAAGTACGATTCTCGCGGAAGAAATATGGAGTTACAAGTTACTTGTTGATATCTATTCGCGTGTAGGTGATTTAGAGCTACATCAAGGTAAGTGGAATGTTGCAGAACAAAATTATCGTAAGGGAATCAAAATTGCGGAGGAAACAGGTTATGAACTAGGTTGTGCCGACTTGTATAATAGCCTGGGAATGCTTAAACGTAAATCTGGTCAGCTTGATACTGCGCGCGACTGGCTAGAAAAATCTTTGCAAATGCGCGAGAAGTTGGCTTCGCCTTCGGGCATTATCAATTGTCATATCAGCCTTGCGCAGCTGTACGAACAAAGTGGTGAATGGGAGAAAGCGGAAGAATACATTCATGCGGCAATGTCTACCGCAGAAAAATATCAAATTACGGTTGGACTAGCGCTATGCTATCGTGCATTGGCAGCCATTATGCAAAAGCGCGGTGAATACGAACAAGCTTTGGAAAATTTAGCGAAAAGCGAAGATATTGAGCGCAAATTTAATCGTCTGCCGTCGTTGGCAAGTGTCCTTAGTCAACAAGCAATTGTTTATGAAAAGCAGTCTTTGTATGAAAAAGCCCACAAACTGTACAACGAATGCCTTGATATCTTTCGTACCATGAATAATCGTCCGGCCATGGCAGCATCTTATAATAATCTTGCGGTTCTTGCCTCGAAACAACGTGAAACTGATACGGCGTTTGAGCTTTATCAAAAGTCACAAAAAATTAGTGAAGAAATCGGAGATAAAGTTTCGCTTTCCTCTTGCTTTATTAACATGTCGGTTATTTTGCAAGTGAAGGGGGATTGGCAGCAAGCGGAGGAATTCTTGCATAAGAGTCTAGAGTATTCCAAAGGAATTAACCTTCTCAATGAAGGCAACGCATATTCTAATCTCGCGATCCTTCACCAAAAGCGCCAAAAATTGCAAATAGCCGAAGACTTTTTACACAAAAGTGTCACTATTTTTGAAAAACTAAACAATGCGCCGATGCTTTCGTCTATATATCGTAAAGTCGCAACACTACATCAGCAAAAAAAAGAATGGTCAACAGCAGAGGATTTTATAAAAAGAGCTTTGGAAGTGTCGCAGGATAAAAATTTACAAATGGAAATCGCCGAAAACTATCGCACGAGCGGTTTGATTTATGCGGATCAAGACAAACTTGCGGAAGCTCTGAAGGAACTGAATTCTAGCTTACAAATTTACCAGGAAAAAAATAATGCCGCGCAAATTGCGCAAAATTATCGCTTGATTGCCAATATTCACCGCCGTAAAGAAGACTGGGACATCGCCAAAGAGTTTTATTTAGACGCGATTAAAATACAAGAACAAATCAAAGATAAAACATCCCTAGCGCACACTTATGTGCAAATGGGACACCTCCATCGTGAGCAGGGAAATATTGAAGAAAGTGAAAACGCGTTTGTTGCGGCAAAAGATATTTATGAGCATACGAACAACAAGCGCAAAACTATGGATACGGTCGCACACATTGGTAACTTAATGGTGAAGTGCAAAAATTTTAGCGTTGCCTTGCAAAACTATCGCCACAGTTTAAAAATAGCTAAAGAACTGGGAGACGAATTGGAAATTGCCAATGCGCAGTTTAACATGAGCTTCATTTTGCGCAAATCGGGAAACAAAGATGAGGCCATTCGTTTGCTGGAAAAATCTGCAAAAGTATACGAAAAGCGCCAAAAAATTGCGAATTTACGCAAGGCAGAAAAAATGTTACGCATGTGGAAAAAGAAAAAAAATGAATAGTTTGCCTTGACGAATGTCTTAAAGGTATGTATAAATAACAACAAGTAAAGTAGTTATGAAGAAATAACTAATCTTCACTGTGCTCTAATCGCAGTAGGACCGCGTATTTTTCTACAAACGAAAATTTCGTGGTTATTTCGGTGACGATAACGGTTAGGGACAGGGATCACGGTGACGATTTTTAGAAGTGCTGGAGCCCTGCTTTTTTTAGGGATGAAAAGCCGGTTTGATTTTGTGGTTCCAGAGAACAGATTGTATTAGGGATACAGTCATGTAAATGGCTACCGGTCATGTTGATGACTAATTATAACTACTTACATTTAAAGGGATTGTCTTAGATATAATGGAGAACAAATGCGTCTGTTTGTACTAACACTCTTTTGTATATTGCCTATTTTTGCTCAAGTTAGTTCTAATCGCAATATCGATAAGTTCTTGCGCGTAATACAAACGCCAAGTCAAGTCGAGGCTGTTGTTGGACAAATTATTAGTTACACGATTAAAGTGAGCAACATCCACTCCAATGCGGTGATTGATGACTCAGAACTTATAAACATACTACCGCCAAAATTGCGTTACATTTCCTCTTCTTTAAAACGCAGTTCCTTTACAACCGTAAGGCAAAAGCAAAAAATTACGGTACAAATAGGAACTCTTTCTCCTGGTGAAACGGCGACTTTTTCTTTTAAAGCCAAAGTTCGCGCCCGCGCACACGGTGTACTCGAAAATGTTAGTTTTGCTCACGGACACATCGTGGGAATACACACCGTGGAGTCCTTTGCTACCAAAAGCCAGCTAAAAATTTTACAGCAGAGTATCTTTAATAGCAAAGCATGGGTTTTTGGCTACGCTTATGTTGATATCAACCGCAATAACCAATATGATGAGGGGAAAGAGCCTGTCATTCCCAATGTGAAAATATACATGGAGGATGGACGCTATGCGATTACCGATAGTAGCGGACGCTACTCTTTTGACAATGTGGAAGATGGAACGCATGTTCTCGCAATCGATCTGCATACTCTGCCTTCACAATTTAAACTTTCCGAAAAAGGACGCAATGGACGTACGCGCTTTGCGCACATTAAAGGCTCCGCTCCGTGGCGTACAGATTTTACCTTACATTTTAATCGCCACCTCTATATGCCTGTGCAAAGCATGTTGCAAATTCAGTATGAAAACAAAAGTAAACTGTGGCAAGAGAGCATTCCCTACACATTTCTGTTTGAACGAAAAACGCGTACGATTTCTGTTTTGGATAAATGGAATCTAAAACAATTGTTTGTCGAAGATTTCCCCGCAAATAAAATAGAACTGAGTGTGATTATCGGTATTGATCACGAGCAGTTACAAGAAATTTCACTGCTCAAACTTTTTCTTGAGCAACGTTTTGGATTTCGCGAAAATCTACAAATTGTTTCACCCATGGGGATTCCATACAACCTACAAACAAGTTTGCCACCAATGCAAACACCAACTATTCATAAATTATTTGTTGTGAAAAATCCGCATCAAGTTTCTGCCGATGGCAAAACCGAACCCAATATTTTTATTCATGCATTGGACCAAAACGGCGAGTTAATCAACGAAAATGGCTTGTTGACGGTCACTGCCGCAGAAAGCAAAATTATCAATAGCGATGCTGATGAAAAGCTAGAAGGTACACAAATAGCAATGAACGGTGGTGTTGCGGTGTGTATCCTCGAAGCGCAATCTGAAGTAAAAAAAGCGAAACTGACCATTGGTTACAAAGAAATTTCTCAAGAAATCGAAGTGGAATACATTCCCTATTTTCGCGATTGGGTAGTGATTGGTATTGCCGAAGGGACAGTGGGAATCGAAAAAGACCACCAGCAAGAGGGTTTGTACGTCGATGGGCGTTTGGCGTTCTTTATGCGTGGCAAGATTATGGGAAAATATTTACTCACGGCATTGTACGATAGCGGTAAAAAAGAGGAACAACGCCTGTTTCGCAATATTCAGGAAAATCAATTTTACCCTGTTTACTATGATCCGAACTTGTCGGGCTACGAAGTGAACAGCAATAGCAAAATATATGTAAAACTCGAACAAGACGAAAACTATGTGATGTATGGTGACTACAATGTACAATTCAACAATCACTTAGTCCAATACCAGCATGCATTTCGCGGAGTCGCCGCACAGTTTAAAAACGAATATTTAGATGTCAAGGTTTTTGGTAGTAAAGCAACGCAAGTTCTTGTACGCGATGAAATACGCGGGCAGGGAATTTCTGGTTTTTATCAGCTTTCACGCGAAGATATTGTTGTGAATAGTTTGAGCATTGTTATTGAGACGCGTAGTCAATTCAATGCCCAGGAGATTATTGCTGTAGAAGAAAAACAGATATACCGTGACTACGATGTCAACTTTGATCGTGGACGTGTATTATTCGATTTTCCTATTTCTCCTAGCGATTTGTTAGGTAACCCGGTGTATATTATTGCCACCTACACTTCCCAGGAGGCCTCTTCAGAAGAATTGATATGGGGAGCGCAAGCGAATGTGAAATTGTTGGCAGAAAAAATATTGTTTGGTGGTTCTTATATTCAAGAGACAAAAAGCAAACACAGCAACCAAATTTATGGAGCATCGTTGCAAGTAAGTCCAATGGCCGGTCTTTCTATAAACGGTAATGTAGCGCACACATCGATTCATGACCCCCATCGCGATATCACCAAACAAGGGTTGGCGTATTCGCTCTCCACAAACCTACAGTGGGGAATCATGGACACCAAAATAGGTTACCACAATGTTACAGAGGACTATTATTCGGCTGTTCTACCAAATATCGCCACTGGAAGTGAGAGAGTATTTGTTGAATCGCAAATTAAGGCATCGGAAAATGTCACTGTACAGTTGAATGGCTCTGTG
Organism: Candidatus Uabimicrobium amorphum; assembly: GCF_009002475.1. Classification (GTDB taxonomy): domain Bacteria; phylum Planctomycetota; class Uabimicrobiia; order Uabimicrobiales; family Uabimicrobiaceae; genus Uabimicrobium; species Uabimicrobium amorphum. The sequence goes on along the minus strand of NZ_AP019860.1, from coordinate 2,614,329 downwards.
GAAAAAGTCCAACAAAACGAGTTTCGTCAGTTTGGTGTTCACTCGTTGATCAATACCGAAAACACGCAAAACATTGTGGGCTACCAGTTTATTGAACAAAAAAATAAAGATGAAAAACATCACGTCCACGTGGCGAGTGTTGGTAGCAAGGTGAATGTGGATAAAGGTCTAATCATAAGTGCGGAAAGACACCAAGTATTTGCTAGTAAGAAAGCGGCCACTAAACCAAAAAATGTGGGAAATATCTCACAAATGGACAAGAACACCAAACAAGATTTTCGGTACAAGGCAGGTAATATAAACGAACGGTTGTCATCAAAAACCATCCTGGGAGCAGAGGTGGTGCCAAATGATTGGATGAATTTGTGGGTCAACCAAGAGTTAGAGGACGATAGTGGCCTTGAATCTTCGCGAACATTTGCCGGTATCAATTTGCAAGTACACGAGACAACTCTATTCTACGCAAAATATGGTTTTCAAAAGTGGAGTGAGGAAGACCAAAATCAAGCTCTTTTAGGAATGAAAACCGATTTACCTATCAATGAGTGGCTATCAGGACATTTTTTCGCGGAGCATTTACAGACATTCGCCGAAGAAAACCCTGAGGATTTTACGACCAACGGCTTTCATTTGAAACTATTTACACTTAAGCATTCGGGAAATTTTCGTGGTGAAATGCGCTATCAAAATGGTGACTATCAATTGCTCTTTACTCCCTCGCTAACATCATACTGGGATGAGAGTATAGTTACTTTTTGGAGTTCACAATTTACACCGCGTCAACAATTTTCCGTTTTTGAAAACACCAATTTGTTGGGGATCTCCTATCGGCCGCATTTTTTGCAAAATATAAATCTTGTCGGAAAAACTCAGTTCAATTGGGAGCGCAACTTACAAAGTGAACTACAACAAATCACATTGGTGTCAACACTAGACGTCCACATACGCCTACCAAAATCAATGGACCTAATGTTGCACTATGCATACAAATACCAAGAAGAAGAAAATTTTGCACAACAAGACCTATCAAGCGCAATGACCGATTTACTCGCGATGCGTTGGCTCTACGAAATCAACGACAAGTTTGATATAGGATTTCATCTTGGTACGGTAAATGAGTATGACCAAGAAGAGTTAGAGTACGGATATGGTGTGGAAATGGGATATCGCATTGCCAACGACCTATGGTTGTCTTTAGGGTACAATATCAAAGGAGTTTCGGATAGTTCATTTGGTGATGGAAATTTTCTCAACGAAGGTATTTTTATTAGCATGCGCTTCAAGTTTGATGAAAAAATATACGATACCTTTTCCAATATGTGGTAAACACCAAATCTTAGCCTTTTATGGTAAATATAGGTTGTAATTCAGCAACTTTATTTACCATATCTGCCTGAACTTGACTGTCAATAACTCCTGATATATCTTTATAAGCATATGGGGCCTCTTTTTTTATCTCTTCCTCCCATTTTTTCAAAATATCTGGTCGTGACTTTAGGTCTTGTCTTGTCGGGTCTACGGGAGTAATGATTTTAAATTTTTCCATAAATTCACGAAACTGTTTCTCCTCGTGGCGTACTGCCTGACCACGCGACAAACTACGCCCCGCTCCATGACTGGCGCTCGATAAAATTTTTTGTTGTCCTTTGCCGCACATCAAGAAACTCGAAGATCCCATGGAGCCCGGGATCATCACCGGTTCACCGTAGTACGCAAATGGTGTATTGACCATTTGTTCCACACCACGTGCTGGATTGGCTCCTTTGCGATGAATAAAATACCCATCCATTTCATTGACAATATTGTGCCCGGTATCATAGACCAAATCGAAATTTGCACTGCCCAGTGCTTCATGCATACATTTCTCTAGCATTAATCCTAAAAATAAACGATTGGCAAAGGCAAAATTGGCGGCATTGTACAACGAAGCCCAAAAAAAATTCCAATATTTTTGATATTTTTCGGATTGTGGTAGTATAAAGATTTTGTTATGTGGATAGGGTAATTTTTTGGGATATATTTCTTGGGCGATTTTGCTGAAAAATGTTCCTGTTGGGTAGCCGATACTTACGCATCCAGTGTGTATCATCACCACTACTTGGTCTTTTTTTACTCCCCACGCATAAGCGGTTTTGTTGTCGTATATTTTTTTTACCTTTTGCACTTCGACAAAGTGGTTTCCACCGCCAATCGAACCAATTTGATCGTCGTAGCTCAATTCTTTTTTGCCAAGAAAGTCTTGTAAAGCGAAGATGTGCTCTGTGATTAGGGAGCCATTTTCGTTTACACGGTTGAGTTCTTGCTCTTGTTTTTGGGCGCGGTAGTATTGCCAAAGACCTTTGTCGTTGGCGATTTTGTGAGTGTTGAGTAGACCGAGTAAACCTTCTTTGAAAATGCTTTCGCGTTGCGTGCGATTCATCGGAATTTGGCGTCCGCCCTCAAAGAAAACATGGCGTATTTGTTGTGAGAGTTTGCCAAAGTTTTCGCGGATTTTGTTAGGACAAAGATCTGTGGTGTAAAAGCGTATGCCACAGTTGACATCCTTACCTATTGCTTGCGGAGAAACAAAGCCTTGCGTTTGCATCACTGTTCCAATCGGAACTCCGCGACCTTTATGGAAATCGGGAGTGATGGCGATTTGGTTGATTTGCGGAGGAGTATCAAAGAAACTTTTATCTTGTTTTTGGATATTTTGTACACTTTCCGCTAGCTCTAAAAGTTCACATAGCTCCTGTACAGCGTTTTTTTCTATTTTTACCTGTGCATTTGCGCAAATGTTGACAGGTATATCGTGTTTGTTTTGTAGAGTTAATAGATATTCATTGATTCTTTCCATTCCCACCTTTGACGATCTCCTATGATATTTGTGCTTTTTGCAAAACAAAATGTTCTTTGACATAGTACAGAATAAAGCCAAGACCTGCTCCAGTACCTAAACCATAGGTAATTCCCCATAGAATCATTGTTTCGCGGCTAGGGGCCATCGCGAATACATTACTACCAATGAAGTAGCCTATGGAATGGAGAACAAAGAAAAATAGCGTCCATCGTGCGATGTATTGTGGCAAGGCAAAAAAAACAGCAAAGGAAATAGCGATAGCAAAACTACCAGTGAGTGAGCCGACCCATTCTCCGGTACTATTGCGCATATTGTAATAGCTCATCATCCATGCTAAGGAATATAAAACGAAAGAAACGCTATACGCAATAGCAAAACGAGGCAGTGACATGATGCGACGCACTAAACGATATAAAAGTATGGTTCCACTGCTGATAAATAGAATAATCCAGAATATGTAAGCACCAAGTAAACCGAGTAACTGATATAGTTGGCGTTCAGCAAAAGCAACTGTCACGAAAACGATGATACTTGCAATCGTAAAAGCAAGAGCACCACTTAAGATTGAATACAGTAACGGTACGTAATTTTTTTTCGACATCTGTACTTCCTATAAATAAAATTTGCTAAAATGTGGGAACTTTTTCTTTTGTTGTGTTACTAAGACAGTATCAGTCGTAGGCAACACTCAATTTATACTAGTAAGGATTATCACATGAAAATACTTATGTGGAGTATGAGCATTTTTTTACTACTATTTGTTAGTTGTGATTCAAATATAAACAACAACGAAGCAAATAACAAGGCGAAAAATGTACAACGTGAAAACGCAAATCAACCACAAAATCCACTTGTGGCGAATATGAATTTTAACGAAGACGGTGAAGACGACAACGAAAACGAAGACAATAACGAAAACAGCGAAGACGCTGAACAGGTAAATGCGCAAAATAAAAATATCAATATTCCCGATAAGTGGAATATTCGTGATTCTTTTGCAAATTTGCCGGTAATCGATTTTCGCAAATTCAAGTCGGTGAATAATTCGGCGGTTTCTAAAGAAGAAAAGCAAAAAGATAAAGAAGCACGCGAATTATACAACACTCTAGTAAACGCTCTTGGTCGTAAGGATAAATCCCAAGCAAAATCTCTACGTGAGAAGTTACATAAAAACTACAAGAATACCAACATCGCCATAGATGGTGCCTACAAGTATGCGCAGTACTTGGAGAATGTGGATCGAAAAGAGGCGGTGAAAGCGTATGAGTGGATTTTAACACATTGGCCAGAATCTTATCGCAAATGGAACGCGATCTATCGTTTACAAAGCTTGCAAAATATGTACATGTATTTGTATGCTTCGGGAAACTATCACAATCCTGACTCCACAAAGATCAGTTTTCAGCTATCGGGAACCAATGTCGACAAGGTGAATTTAACGATCTACAAAGTTGATCTAGTAAAAATGATTGAAGAAGGTCTCAATCCCCAAGCGCCCTCTATTCCTGACCATGCTGAGGAAGTGAAGTCGTGGACAGAGGATGTCGAGGAAAAAGCACGTGGACGCTGGTTTTACCAACAAATTCGCATGCCGAAATTAAACGACCCGTCATATTACATACTTTCGGTGGGTTCTAAGTACATTACCATGAATACACTATTTTCTACTTCACGTGTATCTCTCATGACAAAGTCCGACGACCGTATGTTACTGTGCTGGGCCAAAGACACCGATAACAATACATTGAAAGACACGAATATTATTGTTCTTAAAGCGGGAAAAATTGCCTATCGTGGTACGGCAAACGATCACGGTTTGTTTGCGGCAAAGATGCTAATGCGTAAGAACGACTCCGACAATATTCATGTGATTGTCGATACTCCTAAGGGGCAAGCTGTTTCGGGATCGTACTACTATTGGTACGGTGGTTACTACCAGAGAATCAATTATGCTTATACAGATCGGCCCATTTATCGTCCTGGACAGAAAGTGCAATTTAAAGGATTTTTTCGTGAGCGAAAAGCCGATGATAGCATTGGAGTCACCGCCGGAAATGTACGTTTGACGATTTATGATCAACGTTGGCAAAAAGTACACGAAAAAGACTACACCATGGACAAATTTGGTGGAATTCATGGTGACTATACTATTCCTGCGACCGCTAAACTGGGCTATTACTACATGCAGTTTAATGGCAGTGGGTATTACCACTCGACGAATTTTGATGTTCAAGAATACAAAAAACCCGAGTATGAAGTTTTTGTAAAACCAGCCAAGGCAAACGTATTACAAGGCGAAAAAATGCAGGTTGTGGCAAATGCTGTTTACTATTTTGGCGAACCTGTTAAGGAAGCAAATGTAGAATATAAGATTTACGAAAATAACTACTGGTACAATCCGTACCGTGTTTACGACCGATGGGGATGGTTTCACGACTACCACGATGACCGTTGGTTTCGACCTCACCAAGGCCGTGGGCGTTTAATCAAACAAGGTACCGGAAAACTCGATGAACAGGGCAAAATTACTCTTGATATTGACACACGTAAAAACAAAGGCCAAGATTTAAAATATGTTGTTGAGGTAGGAGTGATTGACAAAAGCCGCCGCAAGATTAGTGGCTCCGGTAGCTTTTTAGCGACGCGCTCTACATTTACTCTAGCCATCAATACCGACCGTTGGTCGTACCGTCCCGGTGAAAATGTCAACATTGAAGTACTTGCGCAGGACTACGGAAAAAAAGGTGTCGCTGATTTAGATGTTACCCTAAAAGTAACCAAACACAACACCAAAGATCCACGCGAATTAATGGTCAAAACACTGACCACAGGCAAAAACGGTTCCGCGGCATTTGACTGGAAAACTTCGGAAAATGGTTACTTGTATTTGCAAGTGGAAGCGAAGGATAAAGATGGACGTTTAGTACATGCCACACGTAATGTATGGGTTGCCGATAACAGTTGGCGTTCTCCGTATTCTTATACAGGACTTAATCTTGAATTAGAAAAGAGTACCTATGCTCCTGGTGAGGAAATACGTGGGGTTCTTACGACGGGCTTTAGCAACTCTTGGATGCTTCTCACCACAGAAACCAATCGCGTGGAAAGCTACCATCTCGTTAAAATGCAAGGTAGTGTTTACACTTATAGCGATGTTGCCACAGAAGATCACCAACCATATGTCGACATTAAAGCGACGATGATGGAAAACAATACTTTAGTACAGAAACACAAACGCATTGTTGTACCTCCGACACAGTCGTTTCTTAACATTAGTGTTGCCCGTGAAGCGACATATGAACCAGGTGAAAAAGCCACATACACAATTAAAGTTACCGATGCAGAAAACAAGCCGGTTGTTACGCAGTTTTCTTTTGGACTTGTGGACGAAGCAATATATAGTTTGCGTGCCGATAGCACTCCCGACATTCGCAAAGCGTTTTTTATGACACATCGCGGTGCGGTGAGAACCAACTCTTCTTACTATTTCTATTCACTAGGTTATGGCGGACGTTCCGATAGTTCGAAGAAAGAAAAAAAAGATGCCAAAGGTAGTGTGGCGCGTCGTCAGGCACAGGCCCCTGCCGCAAAAGCAGAAGAGGCCGAAGCGGATGATATGGAGGCGGGAGATGTTGCGGGCGGTCAGTTTGGATCTAGATTTGGCGGAAAAGGGCAAAAACAGTTGCAAAAGCCACGTGTACGCACCGAGTTTGCCGACAGTGCAGTGTGGAAACCCAATGTAGTTACCGATGAACTTGGTATGGCTAAGGTATCGTTTACTATGCCGGACAACTTAACCACATGGCGTGCGACTATTCGCGGGGTAACTGTTTCCGGTAAGGTGGGACAAGCGATTGACAAGGTAATTACGCGCAAAAATCTCATGGCACGATTACAATGTCCGCGTACATTTACCGAGCGCGATGAAATTGTCATTTCCGGTGTGATCCACAATTACCTGGCAACGCCAAAAAATGTTGTGTGTCGCCTCAAGGCCGACGGGGTAAAGTTACTTGATGCTCCAGAACAGCAAGTCGTTGTTGCCCCTGGACAAGACAAACGCGTTGATTGGCGTGTAAATGTCAACACCCTAAAGAAATCAACCCTTGAACTAGAAGCTCTAACCGATGAAGAGTCAGATGCGATGCGTCTTACGATTCCGATTGTTCCTTACGGTATTGCATTACGTCAATCACACTCAGGAGCAACAAGTGATCAAGTAACGTTAAAATTTAACTTACCAAGCTCCAGTAGTGAAGACCGCGCCAAGTTAGTGGTGAGTGTGAAACCGACGTTGGCAGGCTCAATGCTAGAATCGTTAGAATATCTAGCGGGATACCCCTATGGCTGTGTGGAACAAACAATGAGCCGTTTCTTACCTTCGGTAATTGTTGCACAAACATTACAAAACTTACAGATGCGCCACAAAGAATTGGAAGAGAATCTTCCCAAGTATGTTGCAAAAGGTACAGAACGCCTGTACAAATTCCAACATAGCGACGGCGGATGGGGATGGTGGGAAAGTGATGCGACCAATCCACTGATGACCGCCTATGTGATGTATGGTTTCGCCCAAGCACAAAAAGCGGACTTTGCGATTAAGAGCGATGTGATGTCACGTGGACAACAGGCTTTGGCAAATCTCATCGACAAAGAGAAAAATTTTGAACACAAGTGCTATATGGTGTTTGCATATTCCGAGGCAAAAAAACCTCAGAGTAAGTGGATTGATGACCTGTATGCTAAAGTGGATGAAATGAGTGATTACTGCCGTGCGCTTTTGCTTATCATGGCCAAGAAAGAACGCAAAATGGATGTGGCTCAAGATCTGTTAAAGATGCTGGAAAAAAATGCAAAAATCCAAGGCGGGCATTGTCACTTTTCTGGAAAGACAGTGCGTTATGGTTGGACAGATAACCCTGTGGAAACAACCGCTTATTGTTTAAAGGCGATTGTTGCCATGAATCCAGAACACACATTGATCCCACAAATTCTCAAATGGTTGGAAATCAAAAAACAAGGTAAGCGTTACCAGTCGACAAAGGACACCGCTGCTGTTGTTTTCGCTTTCTGTGATTACTTGGTGCACTCGAATGAACTGAATCCAAACTATACGGGAGAAGTCAACATCAATGGAGAGAAGAATGCAATTGCTTTTCAATCTGTTGATAATACAGCGCTTCAAGAATTTTCTGTAAAACCACAGATGGGCGAAAATACTATCACCATTAAAAAAGATGGACGTGGTAAGGTATACTATTCTGCGTATATCGAGTATTACTCCAAAGAAAAAGAGATTCCTGCGGTTGCCGAAGGCATAGAAGTAAAACGTAGTTATTTTCGCTTAACTCCAAAAACCGATACAAACGGTACGATTACTTTTGAAAGGTCTCCTCTTGAGGGTGTCATTAAACAAGGGGAAGTTTTCGAGGTAGAGTTGGAGATTTCGGCGACACGTAACTACGAATATGTCATGCTACAAGACTACATTCCGGCAGGATGTGAGTTTGAGAAAGATAAAGAACAACGTCGTGGATACTACTACTATTGGTCCAACAAAGAGTATCGCGATGATCGATTGGTTGTATTCTTCGGCAGTTACTCTTCAGGAGCGCGTAAGATTGTGTATCGTCTACGTGCAGAAACACCTGGAAATTACACGGCGATGCCTGCGAGAGCAGAAATGATGTATTTTCCCGAGATTCAGGGAAATTCAACACAACGCAGTTTACAAATTATCGAAAAAAGTGCGCGATAAGTAAATTTTGCAAATAGACAAACATCTGTTATAATTACAACGGAGCCTAATATATCATAATAGGCTCCGTTTTTATTTTGGGACTATTACATTTTATTTTACATCCAGATTGCTTTACTCAAAAGCATCTGGGCATGGTATAGGGTATAGGCTATGTCACCTAAAAAAAAGCGCAGAAGCAAACTAAAAATTTTTGCAATATGCTGCGGTTGTTTTTTGATGTTGCTCGTTGCGGTGTATATTTTTCGCGAAAGTCTATTTTCGCGATTAGTTTGCCAACAGATCGCGGGAGCAATCAAAGATAATACGGGAATTGAAGTACGTATCGATAATTTTTCCGGTACGTATTTTACCAATATACGCTTAGAGAAAATGCGCCTCGTTGATGGTGGTGGCGTTGTTTCGGAATTACAGTTTGACGAGATATTTGTTTCCTATGACCTATGGGGAGCTTTGACTGGTGAACAAATTGTGCAAAACATCATCGTGAAAAACTTACGCACCACAGTCGTTGGCCTACCTCCTAGTCAAGAGAAAGCAGCACCTCCCAAAAAGGAAACTCCTGCGGAAATTGATGTCGATTTTATTTTAAAACAAATTCCCGACGTCAATGTGAGCAACTTACATTTCGTGTACGATGTCGGGGGGCAAAAGCTCCAGGTCGCGAACTTGAATTTTACCAATAAAGACCATGCCAGTGAGTTACGAATTAAAGGTGTATATGCCAAAAATAACGATACCGCGCAAAAAATCTCTGCGATAAAAGTCAATACCGAGATTAGCAATAAAATATTTGCCATAAAAAGTGTCAATGCACACATCGATGAATACGATCAAGACTTGGTCATACCCAATATTTTCAGTCTCGACTTGAATAATTTGCAACAACTGCCGGTTTCTTTTTCGTTGCCCACTCCCGGAGGTGTCATCGACGGTACCATTGCCGTTGCCAGTGGCAAAAATATTAAAATTGGCAATGGCGAGGTTGACTTTAATAAAACCATTGACCTTGTTTCTTTACTACAGGGAAAGAAATTTAAAAATGCGGCCATGGGAAAACTGGGTTTTCAGGCACAAATGGATCTTCCTGATTGGAATGTCAATGAAATGCAAGGGGTAACCCAAATCGATATTTTCAACGACAAACCACGTGTTTGGGAAAAAGAAACGATAAAAAAGGAAGGACTAAACACGCTTTTCTACATAGAAGACTTTGCGATTTTGGAAAATGTTGCACGGACATTTGTCGAAGACTTGGACGAGTTAAACAGCGAAGGTAAGGTTGCTTTGGCGAACGTTCTCAACATTGATAAGGAAAATGTGTCTATTTCCGGACAAATACACGAAGGAGATATTCAAACAAAGTTTTTTCCTGAGCAGAGTATTGAAGGTCAATGGCAAGGTTCGTTTAACACCAAAGAACTGATTTGTGATATTCCCAAGGCAGAATTAAATATTGGGGATATAAAGAGTAACCTAAAAACATTTTTGGACTTTAGCCAAAATAAAGAAAGTTTTGTCGAAGCACAGTTAAGTATTTTATCTGTGGGGCAGTATGTAAATTTAGTACTTCCCAAAGAAAAACACAATGCATACAACGGAGATATTTTCATTAAAATTTCCGGAAGCGGCATACTTCCCAAGAGTAGCGAACTCAAGAATGAATTTCGTGGTAAGATCGAATGCGAATTCAATAACCTTATTCTTGAAAAAAAGAAATTAGGTAATATTCAAGTAATTGTCGATTTTTCCGTGGAAAACAATAAGGTCAATGTGATGAGTTTTGTCGGGCGATGGAATGAGAAAAAGATATTTCATTTTTCAGGGAATTCGGGATGGGAGCCTCTCTCTGATTTCCATTTGACCGGGCGTTACCGCTTAAAAAACATTGCGCAGCAATTGCAAAAATTTGTTCCAGATCTGCAAAAACAATTCACCGGAAATATTGAGGGAAGTTTTGATGTTCGTGGTAAAATTCCTCAAGGGCAAAACCTCGATATTACACTAAAACACCACTTACAGCTACAACGCGTATCCTTGTTAGAAAAGCTAAAATACAGCTTAATTTCTATACCTCTTAAAGTAAATGTGACTCCCGGTTCTGTTAAAATTTCACAGTTAAAGGTGAAGGTTGGTAAAGAAGATTGGTTGTCGGTGCGCGGACGCATTGCCTTGGAGAAAGAAAAAAGTTCTGTGGTGTACTGTGATGTGAACTTGCCACAGCCATTAAAACATGTGGCAAAACTTTCCGGGGAATCGTTAGGTATTGAATTAGAAAAAATACAAGTGCGCAATAAAATCTGGGGAAAATTGCTTGCTGTGACAGAAGGTGAATCTATATATCTTAAATCACGCGTTGAATTGAACAACGGAAAACACGAAAAAGTTAACTTTGAAAAATTACAAGTCGATGTTTTGAGCCGGGCGAATTTACAACGATTGTCGCTACGCTCTTTGTCGATGAATATGGACGATCAGTTACGTTTAGCTTTGCAGCCTTTACGCGTCGATTTTTCAGGAAATACTCTTCTTGACATTCAGGGAAAAGTTTTCGCAAGCGGCAAGACAATTCGCCAATTCGTACCACAGTTGGAGATGGCAGACGTTCATAGTAAATTTTCCGCATATGCGCATTGGAATTCTGTAGAAGTTGTCGATTCACAGCAAGGGAAGCAACAACTAGCGACTCTCTTAAGTCTTTCACCTAAAGATATTTGGGAGCATGCACGAAAAAATTTACATGCGCGTTTTTCTTTTGCTCTCCAAAGTAAAAGAATACAAGTGGACAATTTCGTACACCGTGACGCTGTCATTGCGGTGCGTAGTCAATTAAAAAAAGGACTATACAACACTACGGCGAGCGTAAGTCTTGACAAATCCAAAATATTAGATACCTCATTGTCAGGTGATGGAAATAACATTACAGTACGCAATAAAATTCGCGTGGCGAATGTAAAAAGATATTTAACGCAGTTTGCTCCTGAGTTGGCAAATATCAATACCGATATTGCTGTCGACATGTCTTTGAAAACACCAATTCCTAAAGATTTCAAGACCATACCGTCGCTTAATATGAATTGTGTGTTATCGTTGAAAAAAGGCAATATTCGCGATGAGTTTCGTTTTGAAGAACTAAAATTCACGAGTAAAGTAAATACTCATAGCGACAAGGTTCACGTAAATACATTTTTGCACCTTGACCAGGAGAAGCTAATCGATAGTCATGGTGATGTTGGCTTGGTAAAACCTTATCGTGGTAAGCTCACCACACAGATACGCGTGCGCGGTTTACAAAAGTATCTTGCGCTTGCGGGACAAGAAGGTGTGTTGAGTGGAGATTTGACAGTAAACAACACGTTGGACGCGACTGTTCAGGATGATATTTTACAAAGTGACATATTTTCGGCGACGCGTATAGAGCTACAAAATGGTCATGTTACACAGAAACCCTATAAAAGTATCGCGCTCAACCAAGAAATTCGCTTGCGAAATACTATCGCTGATTTGCAAACGATGAATGCGGCATTTGATGGACAAAAGCTGTTGAATATTTCTGGGAAATGGCATCTCCAGGAACAAAAACTCATCGAAAGTGAACTATCAAGTAATGTTGACTTACAGCAATTGGCACAAAAGTTTGTTCCTGAGCAAGAAATCGCTGGAAACAGTGCTCTAAAGATAAAAGCGCATGGTGGTTTAGATGGCGTCAATTGTCGTATCGATTACTCGCTGACAAATGGACGCCATCAGTCGCAAACACTAGAACCAGTGGTTCTTCATTCTGTATTTCAAGCACAAAAAGATGTTTTTACCTTAGACACAATGAATGTAAAATATGCCGATAAGTCCATTTTTGACTTAACGGGAAATACCGGTTATCAGCCGCACAGTCCTTTTCGCGTACTTCTTACCAGCGATATCGGAGGAGCAATAAATGATTTTGCACCTCTTATCGGTCTAGAATCGCCCATTTTTAATGGCGAAAGTAAGATTGAAATAGAATCCCGAGGCAAAATACCCGGTGCGAATGGTGATCTTGATCTTGGCGTCGAAATAAAAATTCCCTTTACCAATAAGCCAGACAGCACTTTTTGGCAGATAAATTTGGGAGAAATTTCACTGTGGGGCAATAAAAAAAGTGCGCCACATGGTTTTGGATGTTTACTGAGGATTGCAGGAACGACGCAACAGCCGATTGTCAAAGCTCTATTCAACTACAAACAAGATTTAGTGCGCATTCCCCAAGCGAATACGCGTGTCAACGATATCGTTGTCGATGGCTTGGTGGAAGAACAAAAACTCAGTTTGAGTTTGCGTTGTTTGGTGGGGGGCGGATCTATAGAAAGTACGACCACTATATTGTTTGACCAACAATATTTTCCGACCAAAGTGGATTTCAATATCAAAGGAAAACGCATTTTGCTCATACGAGATGAGATGTTGTATGGCCGCGCTGACATGGATGTGTACGTAAAGGGAGATATTGTCAAAAACGACAAAGGTCAACCTAAGTTTGTTGGTAAACTCGGTGGTGTGGTAGATATTACCGAATTTAAAGTAACAGCAGACGTGACAATAGATGCGGTTTTGCAATCTTCTCCTGAACGGGCATCGGCGGGAGGAAGTCAATTGGGTGTTGACTCTCCTTTCTTGGATATGAAGTTAGATTTGCAGGTGAAGGTTTCGCAGGTCGCTGTGTATAGTAGTTTAGCACGGATCAAAATGCGCGGGGATATTTACGTCAAAGGTAGTGCCGCAGCTCCTAAAATTTCGGGGGGGATACGCACAACGTCAGGAAAGCTGTTTCTACCGCAAGGAAATATGGATATTCGCCAATGTATTGTGAGTTTTAGTTCCAATCGGCCCTTGGTACCACAAATCAACATAATTTCGGAATCGCAAATCCGCGATTATGTAGTTACGGTAACGATCACCGGTACACCGGGAGATATGGCGATCGAATACGCTTCTGCCCCGGCGCTGCCAAAAGAAGATGTGTTGACATTGTTGTTGACTGGCGCTACGCGCAGTGAATTACAGCAGTCCGGAGGAGGACAACAACTTCAAGATTTAGGGTCGTCTGTGTTGTTACAGCAAATTCTCGATGCCCTGGGGATTGGGGGATTTGTATCCGCACAAGTGACGGTAAATACTACAATTGTTACCGTGGCACCTGAATCATGGGGGGGCGTTGGTATACAAGGAAAAACAGAACGGACTGATACAGCAAATACCTCTGCTTTGAACTTTTTATATCGTATTCAATTAAAATAGGAGCTATTTTTCATGCGATTTTTATATGTGCTACTGTTGTTGTCATACATTACAGCACAACCAATATATGAATTTTCAGGAAATAAAGATTATAGCAACAGTTCCCTGGAAAGTTTGATTGGCGAGGACTGGCAAAAATATTTAGAGAACGACAATGACGTTTCGTATATCGATGATGCTGCGTATAAGATTTTACAAAACTATCGCGACAATGGTTATCACTTTGCAATTGTAGACTATCAAATCGAAAAGTCTCCTGAAACGGATGAACATGAAAAGATACTCTTTGTTATCCAAGAATACAAATCAATTGTTGTGAAAGAAGTGCACATCAAAAGTACCGAAGAGCAACTTTTTTTTGAAGAACAGCGTTTGAAAAAATTTATCACTCCTCCGCCTGCATTGGGGGAATACTTGTTCAAAAAGAACACCTTTCGTTCTGATGCGGCAGCAATACAAACTTTTTATCGCTCAAAAGGTTTTTTAAAGACGGAGGCCCAGGTTGATTTTATCTTTTCACCGGAAAAACCAAACGCCGAAAATGTAAATATCGAAGTGACGATTAACGAAGGACCTCGTGCATATCTTGAAAAACTGGAATTTATCAATAACAATGCGTTTGCGGAAGCAGAATTGTTAAAAATCGTTCCTTTCGAAAAAGGACAAATTTTTACTCCAGGAACCAACCAAGATATGGCGGCAAAGTTACGTGATTTTTATCGCGAAAACAGCTACGCGCAAATTAAAATTCGTTCGCGTATGGTGGTAAATTCTCAAGATAAAAAGCGTGACAACATTACCATTCAATTTTTAATTGAGGAAAAGAAGCCCAATTACATCCATAAAATAACAATACAAGGCAATGACATTAATGACGTAGAACTTATCGCACAACAACTTGACGTTGTGGAAGGCCAACTGTTTCGTTTAAGTGACATTATTAGTACGGAGCAAAATTTACAGCGTTGTGGGTTGTTTTTGTATACGGAGATCGAAGAAGTTGCCGTTGCCGAAGATAAAGTGGATTTAAATATTCTTGTAAAGGAACGCAATCGCCAAACATATTCATTTTTGGCGGGATATAATACTATTTATGGAGTTGTAGGAGGCGTTCGTTATGAAAATATTAGCTTTTTGGGATCAGGTTGGGTGTTTATCGCCGATGTCGAGTCGACTATTTTTGCTGGAGATTTAGAGAAGTCAGAACTGGAGATTTCCTTTACTAATCCGTGGGCTTTTGGCCGCCGCGACTTAGCCTTTACTGCAAAAGGGTTTGCCCTTTTAGAAGAAACGCCGAGTTTTACAATATTCAATCGTGGCGCGGATTTTTTCTTTACCCATTATTTGTGGTCGAGTGTCAGTGAATCGGGTCTCGTTCGTCGTTTATTAACCGCGGAAGCCGGTTATCGTCTAGATTTTAGTGAAATTATAGATGTCGAAGATACGGATATTGAAGAAGAAGAAGGACTCGTGGTATTTTCGACAATACATCAAAAGTTGACTCTTGATCTACGCGACAATATCATATATCCACTGTGGGGAACATACAGCTTTATTGAATTTGAAGAAAGCTTTCAAGGCTTAGGTTCTGATGTGGATTATTTCAAAATGTACATACACAATGCATGGTACTTTAACGTTTTTCTCGATTGGGTTTTGGCGATTGCCCTGCGTGGGGGGGTGGTGATTCCTTTTGGCGACACCGATGAAATTCCCATCCAAAAGCGTTTTTTTGGTGGTGGTCCAAATAGCGTGCGCAGTTTTGCACAAAACGAAATGCCGCCTTTAGATGATGAAGATAATCCCATAGGTGGAGAAGGTATATTTCTCGCCTCTGCGGAATTGCGCATACCGATATTTTATGGTTTGGGGATAACATTATTTGGCGATTGTGGCGAAGTCATTGAGAGGGTACGCACATTCAACGATTATCGCATTTCTCAAGTAAAATATGCCATAGGAGGTGGGATCTGGTACAACATTCCTCACCTGGGAGCTTTACGCGTCGATTACGCCTACAACCCCGACCGCGACGTAAATCCATCGGGAAGCAAAGAAGATGCCTCTCAGGTCTTTATCTCTATCGGATTTGCTTTCTAAGCTATCGCTGTCTTTTTTTAATCGTGATAGTAGCCGTAGTCGTGACCGTGACCGTCAATGCCATTGACTTAAGCGTAAATACTTTTTAATGATAAACTTACCTTGCCGTGTCATCCCTGACTTGATCAGGGATCCACGAACAGAAGTCGACTTTATATTGCTGGATCCCGTATCTTTCCAAAAAACAAGGGTTTTTGGGTACGGGATGACAAGTATTGTAAACCTTTTTCGGTTTTACACTTACCTCCTAAGTCAATGGCATTGGACCGTGACCGTGACCGAAATTACGGTTACTATCACGATTTAAACTGACCTACCTCATCCTTCTGAACCTAATCGCTTTTTATATTGTGCGTCATGCGATAGAAACAGATGCCATCTTTTGTCTGTCTATCTCCTGGGACAAATCCAAAACTCTTATATACAGGCATGGCATATGTCGATGATATGACGCGAAATGCACCGCTATGGTTCTTGTCTAGACATCTTTTTTTTGCCGCAGCCCATAGTTGTTTGGCGATACCTTTTTGCCATGCTTTGGGCAAGACGTACAGCTGATCAATACTTTCGTATTTTTTGATGGTAATAATACCGAGTATTTCCTGATTTTTTTCATAACACAGCGTAAAATAATTTGGATTGGCGAGCCTATTTTTCGTGGTTGGGTAATCATTTGATTTCTCAAAGGCACGCCATGCTGTTTCTGTAAAATCGTCGTTTTTATGTGGAATCACAGATGTGATCACTAAATGGGAAATTTGTTCTACGTCTTGTAATGTGGCATCGCGAATACTCATTGTAGCTCCTGTAAAACGGTTTGTAGTTGCCTCTTCTCGCGTGAAGCCGTACGCCAACGTGATATCTTATACCATAGACCACTGACACGAAAAAGACGATCTTGTAGTGTACTGCGCACCAAATTTTTTTTCGTAGAACGCCAGTTGTTGTCGAGCACATCTAACGTGGCGAGTGCAACTTCGCGAATACCAGGGTCTACATGTGCGATGAGAACAACGACTTTGGTAAAACTATCTGGTTGTTGCATTCTGGCAATGGCCTCTAAAGCACAACAAATTTCCTCTGTGCCTTGTTGTTTTAAAATGTCATATAGTATAGGCAGAGACTGCGTCGCATTGTTGCCTAGAGAAGATATCGCGTATTTTTTTATTTTCATACGCTTGTCTTTGAGATGTTCGATAAAGTATTTGGTCAATTGGTGTATCGCCTCACCATTGCGCCAATTGGCGTCGATCATTTGCAATACATTTACGGTGCGGTCATGGCGATTTTCCTCGAGTAATTCCTTCATCAACTCTATTAGATTTTGCGGATTTCCACGCCAAAGTGGATGTACTTCTTCTAGTATTTGTAGTGCTTCGCGGACAATTTCCTCATTTTGAACAAATACCAAGTCACTTACGAGTTCCGGTATACTATCGCGAGAGCGCGTGAGCATTTCATGCATTTTATTACGCGCTTGTTGACGGATTGTGTCGTCGGTATGTGACATGTTTTGTAATAGCTCCAGAGGCTGCATGATAACTCCACCGAGGTACTTCAAGCGGATTCTGCCCACAAATGCCGCTAGGGGAATTCCAATGAGCACACGAAAACTCAGAGCGAGTGTGGCTGGCCAAAAACCTTTGGGAACGCTGTGTAAATGCCAATCCATAATTTGAAAAGTGTCACCGATATCAAGTAGGCGAATGATATTGTCTAGAGGCCACCACAACAATGTGTCGATTACCGACCACTTTTGCGATGAGGCAAAAAGGGCATACCATAACAAAAATCCGACTGAGAGAATAAAAAACGTGGCACTGGTCATCTTTTTTGTATTTGCTTTACGAAGAGCAGTAATAATGTTGGCAATGACCGAAAAGACGAATATAAAAGCACATATAAATAGAATTAAAGCAATCGGTGGAAAAATGAGTACGCCAAAAAAACTGAAAAAACCGATGGCAAGAGACGGTTTCCATAAATTTAAATAGCGTTCGAGGCTTTCGACAAAGCGTTTGTTTAACACCCATGTTAACAGAAAAATGTCGAGCATCCAGTGCATGGCAATTAAACAACCACTGGAAAAACTACTGGCACTTTTGACTGTTTGCAAATTGATATGGTAGGCTTCTAAAAAATCAAAAATATCTGCTGCGCGAAAGCCGTGGTATATGACCATCCACAACCAATCAAAAAATACAGCGGGACGAGCGAGACCTTTGTAATGGTGAGTTCCATAACCGTAATATATACTTTGATGTAGTAAACAAAACAATAGTAGTTGGTATATGATGAGAAATGCAGATACGCGTTTACTCAGGATAAATTTGCGCAACGAAATGATAAACATGGTGAGAATACCAAAAATAGCGACAGCGACACCTTGCCGTGCGGGGATGTTGGCAAACAAAATAAACGTTGTGATGATGGTGACAATGGGAATAAAAACATTGACTTGGTATTTACGCTGCCCTATATATAGTTTCACGGTTTATTTCCTCCGACATTTCCACGTAGGGTGTCATCAATTAAATTACATTTTTTGCATTGTCTCAATTTGCTACAATGGTCTTGTTATTTTGGGAAATAACAAATAAGATTTGCACTTGCTGTTCAAAAAATGATACCGCATTTGGGGCTTTCAGGTCCATAAATTTTTCTGTAACAATATGTAAGTCTTTTTATCTTTGAAGTTGGGCATCTTGTGTTTGTGGTCTATTTGGGAGTCAATTTCGTGTTGAAAAAAAACCTTAGAAGTTTAGATGTTTTTTGCCTGGCAACAGGGACAATGATTAGTTCTGGATTGTTCGTTTTACCAGGTATTGCTTTTGAAAAAATTGGTCCGGCAATCATTGTCGCTTATGGACTGGCCGCTTTATTTGTGATCCCAGCGATGTTTTCAAAGATAGAGCTTGCCACCGCTATGCCGAAAGCGGGCGGTAGTTATTTCTTTATTGAACGCAGTCTTGGTCCACTCATGGGAACTTTTTCTGGTTTTCTAAATTGGCTTTCCATTGCTTTAAAAGCAGGGTTCGCTTTGATTGGAATTGGCACAATTGGTGCTCAATTTTTGCCGTTTTCACAAGAAGTTGGAATTAAACTTGTCGCGATTTCGAGCTGTATCGTTTTAACCATTATCAATCTTGTTTCCGTAAAAAGCGTTGGAAGACTTCAGGCGATACTCGTTTTTTCATTGCTAGGTATTCTCTCATTACACAGTTTCTCGGGGATTATTGTGGTAGAAAGTGCCAAATACTCCCCATTTCTGCATGCAGATCTTCAAACTCTTTTCGCTGTTGCGGGCATGATATTTTTCTCTTTTGGTGGCCTAACCAAAGTTGCGAGTGTTAGCGAAGAAATTCATAATCCTGGACGTAGTTTGCCCCGAGGAATGTTTGCATCATTTGCCGTTGTAAGTTTTTTTTATGTGTTTATCGTTTTTATTACGGTGGGTACCGTCGAAGCAAGTGAACTTTCTGGCTCTCTTATACCCATTGCTTTGAGTGCAGAACAAATATTTGGAGAACGGGGGATTATTGCGATTGAGGCTGCTTCGCTTTTAGCCTTTGTCACAACGGCGAATGCGGGTATTCTATCTGCTTCGCGTTCTCCTTTAGCGATGAGCGAAGACGGTTTATTACCCGAAGTATTCTCGCACACCAACAAATGGTTTGATACTCCTCATATTTCCATCTTTTTCACCTCGGGTTTTATCATTTTAGTCGTGGGGGTTTTGTCTATTGAAAATCTTGTCAAAACAGCTTCTACGATGATGATACTCCTGTTCATTTTAGTAAACATTTCGGTCATTGTGATGCGCAGTAGCAAGTTGCAAAGTTATCAACCTGTTTTTCACTCACCGTTTTATCCATGGTTACAAATTATTGCAATTGTTTTGTACACATTTCTCATTTTTGAAATGGGTATTGTTCCCCTATTGATGACCGCTATTTTTGCTCTATTGACCGGTTTTTGGTACATTGGTTACGTTGGGAGAAGGATTGACCGCGAGTCTGCCTTTGTGTACATGGTAAAATCCATTACCGCAAAAGACATTGACCGCAGTGACTTGGAGGATGAACTACGGCACATATCCCTAGAGAGACACGGCGTTGAGTTAGATCATTTTGATCATGTAATTAAAGAGAGTCTTATTTTAGATATCGAGGAAGCCATAAGTGGCAAAGAATTGTTTCGTCGGATGTCAGTAAAACTATCTCAGCGTTTAAATATTGATGAAGAGGTATTGTATCAGTCATTTCTTAAGCGAGAAAGAGAGTCTAGTACGGTTGTGAACCCTGGTTTGGCAATTCCTCATGTTATTGTGGACGGGCAAAATATTTTTGATATTTTGTTAGTGCGATGTAAAGGTGGTGTAACTTTTTCTGAACTGCACCAACCTGTAAAAATGATTATCGTATTGATCGGCTCCGCAGACCAATACGACGCACATTTGCGGGCATTGATGAGCATTGCACACTTAGTCAAAAATCCAAAATTTAAGGACGGGTGGTTGCATGCGCGCAACAAAGAGCAGTTACGTGATGTGGTTTTACTTCTGCGTCCACGCGAAGGTTTGTCGTAATAAAATTTGTCGCTTGTGAAGGCTTGTTGTGTTTTAGCGAATAATGTACTTTTTTTTGGACACTTTTACGCTTGTTCGTATGGATTCAAGATAGGTAATATGTTTCGATCGCTTTCTTTAGAAGGCTCTGGAGAATTTGCATTTTTTTTGGCACGCTATTTGTTAACTAAAAAAGGCAATATATTTAGTGATAAAGTCCGTACCCCTCTTCGAAAGGATTTTAACATGAAGAACCTAACGAACATATTATTGATTGTTTGCTGTGTAAATGTTTTCGCTGAACCACAATATTCTCCATGTGTACAAAATGAAGTCGTGATATTGCAACTACAAAAATTACAGGCACAGTTACAAGAATTACAAATAGAAAATACCAAGCTCGTTACAAAAAATCAGCAGTTGCATAATGCTCTTACCATCGTACAAAACGATTGGGTACAGATGTCTCACGAAAATAGTAAGTTAAAGAAACAAGTGGTGCATTTACAAACAAAAATACAGAGATTTCTGCCACAGTCAAAAAAATATGATAGACTTTATAAAGAGCATGCGAGCTTGAAGACAAAATATAAAGAAGTTCGCGATAAAGTGAATCTTGACGAAAAAAAATACAATGCTGCGCTCCGTCTTTACACAAATAATGAAAAACTACAGTGGCAAAATTCACAGTTGACAAAGAAAAACGCTCATTTGCAAAAAAAAGCCGTTGCTTTGCAAAAAAATTGTAAGCAGTATCAAAGTAAGTACGACAAACTGTACAAAGCCCATAAAAAACAATCTAGGAGTTTTGTAAAACCCCAAGCAAACTACGCCATTAAGTTTGTCGGTGAAAAAATGCAACGAGCATATATTGAAAGCGAAATGTTTAAACTTGCAAATGTGGAGTCTTTTTCCGTTGTGGCAACCGAGAAAGACGATAGTGGTGTCGAAGTAAAAATCCACTACGCAGATAAAAATGTCCAACATCTTGCAAGGGTTATTGTGCGACGATTTGCCAAACAAGGAATATATACCGGAGTGACAAAAATAGCAGCACAAGAAATAACGATGAGAATTTCTCCTTGGAGTGTGTACTCTTCTTAAAGTGATAATCTTTATTTAAGCCCAGTGTTCACTGGGCTTTTTTTTTTGAAAAATTTGTGGTATTATTAGGGTGTGTACACGTCCTAATATATTTTCAAAAAAACGAGTCTATAAGGAACAAATAATTGAAGTCCACGCTACAAATACAGCGTTTTATTTTAGAATCTCTTGTAGAAGCAGGTGGTCAAGCACACGCCAAAAAAATCAAAGGTTTACCGAATAAAAAAAAAGCAATTCATTTATTGTTGAAAAACGGAAAGATTACCGAAAAAAGTGGCGTTTATACGATAACTGATAAAGGGATAGCAGCATACAAAAAAATGCTGAACTGTGATAACAAAACGCACGATGATTTTTCCAAAAAGTACCAGCAACAACAAGAAATACACGATAAATTTTTGTCGATCTTGCAAAGAGAGGATGTTTTATCTGCGGCGCAAGTAAAAAAACTATTTCCAAAAAATCGCGATTATCGATACATCTATAAAACATTTAAAAACACCAGTACACAGTCGAAGTCTCTTACTCACGATGAGTGTCTGTGGTTTTACTTTGGTGAAGAGAAAAAAGCCTTAAAAAAAATTCGCGCAAATGTACGCGAAGTGACGATAAGAAAATGGCATGGTTTTATCGATGACATGTGCCGTAAATACAAATTTGCTCTTCCCACAAAGAACATCACCACGGTAAAAGGTGCAAAGACGTGGATTGCACAGTACGCTCTAAGTTTACATAAATTGCACAAAGAAATAAACATGCCAATGTCTATTTTGGAAAGGTATGTCCAAGAGTGTGAAGTTGACGCAATTGTTACCCCTGAGGGGACAACACTTTACATTCTAAAGTTCTTCGAAAACGTCGAAAAAATGGAGGACTTTTACACTCTCACCACCGCACATATTGCCGCCTATTTTGATGTGACCCTGCCAACGGTACGTGGTTGGCTGAAGAAAAACGACATTTCACCGTATCAAACCTTTACTTTTGGTAGTTATCTTTATCTGTGGCGTGATATAAAGATTCTTTTTTCCAAAACACAAATTCACCCGCAGCAGGTTATTGAACATTTTGTGCGCCAGAAGGATGTATTTTTAGCCAAACAAAAACAACGAAATGTGGAAAAAATACAGCAAGAAAAACGTAAAATTCTAGAGTTGCGTGACCGAGTCATTACCATGTTTCCCATCCAAATACGCAGCGATGTGCCTAAGATTTTTTTCCACGTTGGTCCGACAAATTCTGGAAAAACATACAAGGCGCTACAACGATTACAATCATCACAAAAGGGCGTATACTTAGCACCACTGCGTTTACTGGCTTGGGAAGTATATGAAAAAATAAACAACACTTCTGCATGTACTTTGCTAACAGGAGAAGAGGTAATTTACCAAGAAAATGCTCGTTTTGTGTCGGCCACTGTAGAGATGTTTCCCCAAGACACCGACTGGGATGTGATTGTACTCGACGAAGCGCAAATGGCCGCTGATCCAGAGCGCGGGTGGGCGTGGACGCGTGTTCTGGCACAGGCAAGAGGTAAAGAGCTACACATTTGTTGTATACCAGAAATACAAGAGTTTCTAGAAGAGTTTCTGCGGGAAATTGGTTACAAAGATATTGAAACACACACCTACGATCGCCTAGCACCTTTGCGTACCGCAAAAAAAACCTGGAGTCTCGCCGCACCGCCACCGCAAACTATTTTTGTGGTATTTCGCCGCTTAGATGTTCTCGATTTGATGAATCGCTTCAAGAGAAACGGTATCAACACTTCCGTTATCTACGGCTCCTTACCTCCAGAAGTACGCAAAAACGAAGCCGAAAAATTTCTATACGGAGAAACCTCTATCTGTGTCGCCACAGACGCAGTGGGAATGGGTATGAATCTACCCGCACAAAATGTATGTTTTGTGAAAATAGAGAAGTTTGATGGTTATGAAGTGCGTAAATTAGACCACTTTGAGGTAAAACAAATCGCGGGAAGAGCGGGACGTTTTGGCCACCATGAATACGGAGAAGTAGGTGCCACATCGATAGAGATACTCGATTACATAGACGAAACTCTACGCGAAGAATTGCGGTGGACAAAAAAATTGCGCATCAGTCCCAACCTCTTAGATTTACAAATTCTCAATGGTTCTCTACATCGCAGGCTTGTTCTATGGCAAGATATGGGCGCTATCCCGCAAACCTACCAAAAATTTGTCGAACCATGTGATATGCAACAAAAATTAATGCTATCACAAATGCTCTCCTACGAGTACGAAAGAGAGTTGGGTTTAGAGATTTGCTTTACTTTGGTGAATGCTCCGGTAACAAAAAACACCGAGGAGTATTGGTTGTCGACAGTGGAAAGTATATGTGACTATGGTTCCATTCCCATTCCTCGTGAACCGATAAAGACTTCTCTATTGTTTGATCAACTGTACGAATGGGAGATTTATGTACGCAAACTAGACATTTTTTTGTGGCTTACAAATCGTTATAACATTCGCGCCAAGCTTCGAGACTATGAAGATGATGCTGTTTTTGTTGCCGAATGCAAAAAGGATGCGGTGGAAAAAATCAATGAGTTGTTGTACAAAATCAGTGAAAAATTATCGCGGTAGCGTTTAATTAAAAATAACCGGGTAGTAATTGAATATATACTGTTTGGTTACTGGTTCTTTGTCTTTGAATTTTTTAATGAGTGTATTGATTAAAAATTTGTTGTGAGGATCTTTTTTTGTTTTTGGTAACCTGTTGGCTTTCTCTAAGTCCTCTATCGCAGTTTTTTTGTCTTGGCGCAGCCAAAAATGATATGCTATTGCTCTATTACAGTAGTGAGATTGTTTTGGTTCGCCATACTGGAAACAAAATTCGAAGGCCTCAAGGCATCGTCTTTCGTCACCCATAAGAGAGTAGCATACACCGAGGTTACTGTATACATCGGCGAGTGTTTGTTTGCGCTTTGCTTCATCTATCGATTTGTGTTTTGCTTTTTCTACCGCTATTTTAAAATTTTCTACCGCCTTGTTCAGGAAATTTATGTTTTTGTCGTCGTTGATCGCTTTGACTAGATACGTTACTCCTCTGCCAAAAGGGATGTTGGGGTCGTTGCTATAGTTTTCGGCAATATTGTAGATTTTTATTGCGTCATCGTATTTTTTTTCTTCCTTACGTCTTGAGCGAGCTAATTGATGTAAGTCGTTTATCAATTTGTTTCTGCTCAGTTTAAAGTTCATGATTTGTTCTTGCAATTTGATCAATTGTCGATCTTTCACCGAGATCTCTTCTTTTAATTTTTGAATTTGTTTTTGACCAACATTTTGCAATTTTTTTTGTAATTCATCTACCTTTAACTTGTTAAGATTTTTGAATTTGTCCTCTAAGTCATTTATTGTTGTTTTACTGAGTTTTTTATGGTTTTCCATCTCTCGTTGTTGCGATCTATTCTGAAACCACAGAACCACGCATAAAGAAATGGCAAGTAGCAATACTATTTTTTGAGTGTAGGAAAATAGTGTTTTTAGTGAGGCACTTTCACTACGTTTGGCCTTAACTCTACGATCATTTCTGAAGTTTCGCAAATCGCGCAGTAGTTCAAAAGCTGTTTGGTAGCGGTTCTCTAATTTTTTTTCCAGGCATTTTATGCATATATTTTCAAGTTCCATGGGAATCTGTGGATTTATTTCCCTAGGTCGCTTTGGAGCTTCATTGAAGATGTTGTATATCGCTTCGTATGTTGACTCGCTGGAAAATACCTTTTGTCCAGTGAGACCTTGATACAAAGTCGCTCCCAGGGAATAAATGTCGCTTCGGAGCTCTGCTTTGCCTCTGGCTTGTTCTGGTGACATATAGGAAACACTACCGAGAATTTCTCCGGTAACGGAGAGTTGGTCGTTGTGTAAATCACTTTTGGCTAGACCAAAATCCATCAATTTGGGCTGTTTGTTCGCCGTTAACATGATATTGGATGGTTTTATATCGCGGTGGATGATTTTCCTTTTGTGTACTTCGCATATCGCTTCGGTCACTTTTTCGACAATTTCTGCGATTTCTTTAGGTGAAAGACCAGGATTTGTCTTAAAAAAATCACTGAGGTTCTCTCCCTGGACAATCTCCATGGTGAAAAAAGGAGTGGGGGTTTCACCATACTCATAAATACGAATAATATTTGGATGGTGAAGTTGTGAAAGAGCGCGTACTTCATGTATGAAACGCTTGATGTCCTTGCCGCTCTTACACTTTTCGAGGATTTTGAGTGCAACCATTCGATCTAGGCGGGTATCGTGGGCTTTATAAACGACTCCCATTCCACCACGTCCTAACTCTCCTAAAATTTTATATCGCGAAACCATAAAATTAGAATCCACTACTACACTCCTATATTAGGACAATGTTTGTATTACGGCGTTGATTTTCTTGAGTAGAGTCACTGCGTCGATAATCAGAGAGTAAATCACTGTGATGGAAAGGTTACGATGTGTTATTTAGGGCGGGTACTGTACCGCCCTGGATTCAGAGTACTTTGAATGATGGTTACTTCACCAAGTTTTTCAAATCATACCAGGCATCAATGAACTCTTTTTCAACGGTCAAAGAGTTAAAGCCACCGTCATTTACTTTTTCGCGCCCTTTATCTTCTAAGTTTTTCATCGCATTGCTGAGTTTCTCGTTTTGTGACTTGTAGTCATTGACACTGAGTTTTTTGTTACGTAGACCTTGGCGCAAAGCGACAACTTTACTTTCGGCTTTTTTGGCAATTTGTTGCTGTTCATCGGCAACGTTCTTATCGTAAGAAAAGATCCATTCGTATTTTGCTCTGTCTTGGGAGACGGTTTGTCCGTTGTCATCGGTGTAGTTTAGGTCACCAACTTTTAAGACGAAACGCGCGGAGAAAAATCCTCCTGGACCAGCGCAACTACAAATGCATACAGCGAGTAAGAGTAAAAGTAATTTGTTCATCGTTTTTCCCCTGTAGTTATCCATTTACCTTGTTGAAAAAAATGACAAGTGCCAGTGACGAGGTTAGAATGGCGGTAATGATAAAGAAAATAGTAATAATAATAAGCCACAGTTGATCAACAGTTTTTACCGGAAGTTGGTATTCAAAAGTTCCGGAGATGCTATCTATTTCCTCTGTGGAGGAAACCGCGGCGGCGGTAGTGACTTGTGGTGATGTCAATGTCTTTTGCGGAGTTGTCACCACTGTTTTTTGCGACGCAACGCGTACTTTGGTATTGTAGGCACTACGGTCTCTCTTTTGCACCATTGGCATGCGCTCGGTGCTAGTTTTTAATGTATCAATCTGTCTACGGTTTCGCCGTGTGGATACAGGCTTTTTTTCCACAATTCCTTTGCGCAGTTTCTGTAGGAAAGTATCGAGAAACGTGGCCACATAGTTTGCACTCTGTGGACGATCTTGGGGGTTTTTTGCCATTAGCTGTTGTACGAAATCGTCTAGTGCCTGAGGCACCTCGGAGCGTATACTGCGCACAGAAGGAATGGGGGCTTTGGCGTGCTTGTTAATGACAGCGTATGCACTCTCTCCTTGGTATGGCAGTTTTCCGGTTAACATTTCAAACAATGTGATTCCCAAAGAATACAGGTCAGAGAAAACAGTCGGATTTCCCTTCATTTGCTCTGGAGCAGTGTACCCCATCGTTCCCACAATAGAACCAGTATCGGTTAACTTGATATTGTTTTGTGAATTTAAACGCGCTAGGCCAAAATCGGCTAATTTGACAACTTCGTCTTTACGACTAATGAGTATATTTGCAGGTTTCACATCGCGATGCAGAATATTTGCCGCGTGTGCCGCTGCCAACCCTTCGGCGGCTTGCTTTATTATTTTTATAGACGTTTTTATGGGAAGTGCACCTTGTTTTGCTAGGTAATCATCTACACTTTTTCCATCGACGTATTCCATCACAATGTAATGAATATCTTCCTCTTGACCTATGTCAAAAATCTTCAATACATTGCGATGTTCCAAGCAGCCTGCGGTTTTCGCTTCTCTCTGGAATCTCTGAGTTGTTGAGCTATTAAAAAAGGAGGTTTGGGGCTTTAACAATTTTACCGCGACATCGATATTTAAGGTAAGATGACGTGCACGATATACAATTCCTATCGCACCTTTTCCTATCTTCTTTTTTAAACGGCATTTTCCAAAAGTTTTTCCTACAAAAGGGTCTGCAGCCAAGTTTTATTCCTTTAACGACGAATTTTCTTCAAAACGTTTTGTAAATCACTAACGAGTTCGGCGGCAGTGCTATGACGTTTTTTGACGTTTTTGTTCATCATTTTTTCGATGACACTGCATACTGGTTTTGGTAAGTCAGGTTTTACTTTACCTGGTCGCGGCGAACGTTCCAAACGTTTTTGGATTACGTCAATGGGGTTATCCCCTGGGAAGGGAACTTCACCTACTACCATGTGGTAATATGTTGCTCCTAAACTGTAGATGTCACTGCGGATGTCTACGTTTGTTTGATATGTCTGCTCCGGAGAAAGATAGTAAGGGGTTCCTAGAATAATACCTTCTGTAGTCAATGAACACGTGCGATCGGTCATTTTAACAATACCGAAGTCCACTAGTTTAGGTGTACCTTTGTCTATGACGATGTTTGCAGGTTTCACATCGCGGTGTACCAGACAATTTTCTTCCAAATATTGTAGCGCTTTTGCGATTCCCCAGATAATTTCAGTGGCTTCGATAACATCCAGTATGCCTAAATCATCTAGCATATCTTCTAGAGATTCTCCATCGAGGAATTCCATTACAAAGAAAGATAAGTCTTTACTTTGCTGTAAATCATTACCCGAAATTAGGTTTTCGTGATCAAAAGAGATGATTGTACGTGCTTCTTGTACAAAACGCATCAATACCTTTAAGTCAGACATTCCTTCAGGTAGTAAGGTTTTGATAACAACAATTTCTTGGTCTGTACTACGAATCGCAGAATAAACCATACCCATACCACCGCGGCCAAGTAACTTCTGAATCTCATATGACATTCCATTACTACCAGGAAGTACAGCGCCTGTTTCTAGTTCTCCATCTATATAGAGTTGTTGCACGCGTTTTAATTGGCCTTGTAGAGCTTTTAGCTCTTCTTCTAAAGCAACCTTGCTCACTTCAACCTTCTTAGCATTGTCTTGAGCAGCTTCAAGCTTTTGCTTTATTTCATCTATCTCTTTGTCTTTATCATCCCATGCAGCCAAAGATTCTTGATATTGATCGAGTTTGGCTTGAAGACTTTCATTTTTCTGTTTGTATTGCGACACTTCACTCTCGTATGTCGATTTTTGCTTGTACAGCATTTCCTCTGCCTGAGCTTTTTCCGTTTCGAGGTTATCTTCTAAGGTACGCAATTGTTTACGCATATCCTCGCTATTTTTCATTTGCTCGTCTTTGGCATGCTGTTCTGTTTCTAGCTGTGTTTTTAAATGACTAACTTCTTCGTTATATTTCTTTTGTAGTTCTTCAAAATCTTCTTCGAGCTTCTGTTTGCGCTCTAGCTCTTCTTTTAGCTTCGCATTTTCTTCTTCGTGTTCTTGTTTTAGCTCGTCGGCAACATTGAAGAACTCTTGGTATTCCTCTTTGTTTTGTGAGCTTTTTTGTATCTCTTCTTCCAACTTGGATATTTTATTGGAAAGATCCTGTTTGTCGCCTTTTAGATTTTTGATTTCGCCTTCCATGTCGAGGCAAGTCTTTTGTGACTCTTCATAGTATTTTTTGAGTACATCTAATTCATTCTGCGTTTGCGCTAACTTGTTTTGTAGCTGAATGTACTGGTCTTCGGCATTTTGATATTTTTCTTTGAGTTTTTTGCGCTCTTCCATCTCTTTTTCGGCTTTGTTTTTAATGAAGTCAGCCGAATTTCTGTATTTGTCTAGCTCAGACTCAAGGGCGACAAATTTCTCTTCTGTGTGTTGTAGGTCTTCTTGTAATTTTGCCATTAGCTTTTTTAAGCCACTGGAAGTTTCTTTTTCCTTGCGAAGGGTCTCTTCGTAACCTTTTAACTTATCTTCGTTGCCCTTTGATTTTTCGTAAAGCCCTCGGTAACAAGCCAACTCAGATTCGAGACTTTCTATTTGCGATTGTTTTCTACCCAGAACTTCTTGAACAGCCTGCTTTTTCTTTTGTTCAAAATTTGTGAGTAGTTGGTTTCGCTCGTTTAGTTTTTGTTGTAAACGTTCCAGCAAGCGGTCTTTTGCTGCTATCAAGCGTTCGTATTCTTCTTTTTCTGAAGTCGTTATTGATACCGGTGGAGGCTGCACTACAGTTCTTTGAGGTGCGTCATCTTGAGTTTTTGGAGCGCGTTTTGCAGCCAGCCCTTCTCCAAAAGCTTTCGCTATGGATTTGTCCATACGCTTACTCATCAAGTGATTTACTTGAGAAGGCTTTAGGTAGCCCTTTTGTTTACAGATGGTGAGGAGCGGTATGGGGATTTCCTGTTTTTCGAGTTCATCAATACACGAAATTAGGTGGTCTTGTGTTAAATAACCTAGCTCTACAGCTTGGTAAACAAATATTCTTTCTAGCGCTTTTTTCTTACTTATGGCAGCATCCATAAATCATAACTTTCTATATGTATCTATCGTTATTTGAGGGACGGGCGGACACCGGGTCCGCCCCTACATCGCACTGTGTTAAAGTTCGATTTTTGTTATGTGCAGTTCCTCGATCGCGTTACATTCGTACCTTTATTTTGTATCACAATGTCTTCTACGACCAAAGACTATTTCTTTTGGCTTTGTAATCTTTTTTCTTCCATACTTAACCAGTAGTGATGTATTCCTCGATAATGTTGTTTTTTCTCTGGTCTCTCACTTGGAATATTAAAATAGTAGTCGACCTCTTTGTCAATGATAGAAAAGAAATCTTCACTGGCAAAAAACTCGTGGGCTTTTTCATCAAAGGAACCAAGATATTTGCTACAGAACTCATCGAATTTTTGGGTTTCAAAATATTCGTCGGCAATTTCTGTGTATTTGTCGAGTTTTTGTTTGTAAGATAAGCTACTATCCTCGGCAATTTCGAAGTAACGCGGCCAGTTACGTGCAAAATTGTAAGATCTTTTCTTTTCTGTTACGGCGCAAAAAATTAACCATTTCGCCATACTTTTTACTAGTGTAGGAAAATGGAAATGTAGAGAAGTCAAAGTACTATCAGGGTATGCATTGGCAAAGTCAATGGGGTAAATGACATTGTCATGGCCAATTAGGGCTTCACAGGAGTTGTGGTCCCAACCATAGAAAGAGTTGATGATTTTACCTATTTTCTTGATTTCGTCTTCTTCTTCTGCGGTAAGGAAATCGAATTCAACCGCTTCAAATTCGCTACGCATATAGCGGTCATGAGAATGTTCCGCACTTGCGTTATAGTGCATTGGCATCATTTGTGGTCCAACACCTACAGTTCTTACAAATTCGCGATAGTCTATGGCTTTTTGTAAGTTCATCGGCTTACTTCCTGACTTGTTGTATGCTTCAACAAGTTCCTCTGGGCTCTCTACTTTTACAACACCAACCCAACCACCACCAGATTGAGGTTTTAAAAAAGCAGGATATCCTACTTCTTCTCCGAGTTCTTCTAAAGAGAAGAATTCGTGTTCAGAAAAAATCAGTTCAGGTATTGCCTTACTATCTTTTTTTAATTTTTTGTAACTTTGCTGTGGAAGAGCGATGGTTTTTGGTATATGTAAACCCAATTTGTACATGTGACCATAGCTTGTGTTTTTGTTAATGGCCTCAAAAGTAATCATATCGTTTAATAGGTATGTTTGATAACCTATTGTCATAAAGAAACTGTTGTGGTGAGGATTCCAGTGAGCACCACGGTTTATAATTGCTTTGTAGGGGCATTCGGCATGTAGAATATCATAAGGGCGCGTCGCGATACGTCGACTTGTAACATGATACGATTTTTTTTTGTATTTTACTTTGGGATCTACAAATGCAAGTAGTTTTTCGAAAGCCACTCGGAAAGAATAACTATTCGGGTCCATTACACCAATAAGTGCATTTAACTGTTTCATAAAAAGTCCTTTAATTAATACGTTTTGTTCCATCTTTGCTGAATAAATGAATGTTTTGTTTGTTTACACTAAAGGAAATATTTTCCCCTTCTTTGACTTTCGGTAGTCCGTCGCATTTGGCAACCCATTGTTTTCCTTCTACGGTGAAGTATATATAGGTTTCGCTACCAATGGGCTCTACTATGTCGATTTGCGAAGTCAAAAATGCCTGATCGCTGTCTAGAGTGATTTGTAAGTCTTGTGGACGTATTCCGAGTATGATTTCTTGTGGGGGAAATTCGTTGTCTAGCGTTAGACTAAACCCTTCACCTGTTATTTGCGACTTATCTACTTTTCCTTGGACTTGGTTCATTACTGGGCTACCAATAAAGCTTCCCACAAAGGCATTTGCTGGTTTTTCGTAGAGTTCAATAGGTGTTCCCACTTGTTGGATATAACCGTCCTTCATTACCACGATTCTGTCAGCAAGTGTCATCGCTTCTATTTGATCGTGTGTTACATAAACGATAGTTGTATTTAACGTTTTATGCAGTCGTGAAATTTCGACACGCATTTGCACGCGTAACTTTGCATCTAAGTTGGAAAGCGGTTCATCAAACAAGAAAACTTTGGGATTACGTACAATGGCACGTCCAATAGCCACACGTTGGCGTTGTCCTCCGGAGAGTTGCTTGGGCTTTCGCTGTAGAAGTTCTTCTAGTCCCAATGTTTTCGAAACATCAGATACTTTGTCTTGTATCTCTTGTTTTGGGACACCTTGCATTTTTAGACCAAAGGCCATATTGTCGGCGACAGTTAGGTGTGGATATAGAGCATAATCTTGAAACACCATAGCTATATTGCGGTCACGTGGTGCGACCTTATTGACTATAGTGTCTCCAATCAGTAGTTTACCGGAACTTACTGTTTCCAATCCCGCGATCATACGTAGAGTTGTCGATTTACCGCAACCACTAGGGCCAACAAGTACGAGAAATTCTTTATCGCGAATTTCTAAGTTAAAGTTTTCCAAAATGGAAGTGCTTCCATACCTTTTAGAAACATTTTCGAATTTTACCTGAGCCATAAAATATCCTTAGCTATTTTTTTGCGCGAATTCTTTCATGAATTCTGTTAATTTTTCTATCGCCTCTAACGGCATCGCGTTGTACATTGAAACTCGAACTCCTCCTACGGAACGATGCCCTTTTAGTCCTGAGAAATTTTTTGACTCAGCAAGTTGTATAAAATCTTTCTCTAGTTCCTCGGAGGGTAAACGAAAAGTTACGTTCATGAGTGAACGACTATCTTGTTGCGCTGTTCCCTTGTAGAAGTCAGACAAACTATCCATGGTCTCGTATAGTAATTTTCCTTTTTGGATATTGCGTTTTTCAATTTCTTCTATCCCGCCTTCTGCGCTGATCCACTTTGCAATTAGTCCCACTAGGTATATTTGGAACACTGGCGGTGTGTTGTAACAAGAATCTTTGTCCGCGTGTATTTTGTATTGTAACATTGAAGGCAAGGATGTGTTGGTTTTTTCGATTAAATCTTTGCGCATAATGAGAATAGTAACCCCGGCAGGGCCAGCGTTTTTTTGTGCCCCTGCATACACCACATCGAAATTTTCCACATCAAATTTTCGCGATAGAATGTCTGAAGACATATCGACAAATAATGGAGCACTTCCACGTTGTGGAAACTGCGACCATTGCGTTCCAAAGATAGTGTTGTTGGAAGTTATATGGTTGTAATCAACATCTTCTGGCAAAGTAATGTTTTGTGGAATATGGTTAAAATTTTGTTCTTCTGAGCTAGCAGGGACATTGACATTTCCAAACAGTTTTGCCTCTTTGATGGCTTTTTTCGACCAACTCCCCGTATTGACATACCCGGCTGTATTTTTCAAAAAATTCATTGGCAACATGGCAAATTGCGTGCTTGCTCCACCTGTCAAAAACAGTACTTCGTAGTTGTCAGGTATTCCAACAACTTCGCGAAGAGCTGTCTTGGTTTCTTGCAAGATAGTGGTGAAATCTTTTGATCTATGACTCATTTCCAAAACAGACATGCCAGCATCTTTGTAGTTTAACAATTGTTGCTGTGCTTCCTCAAGCACTGGTAGTGGTAATGTTGCTGGACCAGCACTAAAGTTGTATTTGCGATTCATCTTAAAAATTCCTTTACTGAGATATATGGATGTAAGTGTCCATAAATGATTTTTATGTTTTGGCTGTTTTTGCAAATTATATTTGCCAAATTCCTTGCTGCTTGTATACGGTTATTACTTTGAATTTTGTTGATAAATACAATTTTTTTTGCATCTTGAGGACTGTGAGCAAATAAGCCATCTTGGTCTAAAAACAAACGCGATATTGCGTGTAAATTTAGTGGTTGACCAATATTCATTTGCGTTTTTTGGGCAAATAGTTCTGCGCGAAACACATTTTTTTCTTCGAGTGTTTTGCCAAAACAATCTCCACCAAGTACTGCAATCACTGTAGTTGTACTTTGGGGAATTACCGGTTCTTTTTTGGTGTCAGGCCATTTTACATCACATCTTCGTGATCCATCTGCTTCTACGATGACATAATCAACTTGTGTTTCTTTTACCCAAGAATCAACAACTTGCGGAGAGAAACCACATACTTTGCTATTGGGTAAGATTTTGTCAATAATAGTAATATGGCGTCCTTTAGTAAAGGATATTTCTTTACTACTACGACAACCACGCTTTATTATAGATGTTTCTTGTGGCGATGGGTAGAAAATTTTAGTGGTAGTTGTGGAGATTACGTTAAAACTTTGTGACAATTGTTTTGCCAAGGCAAACATCAAAGTTGTTTTGCCTCCACCTCCCACAAGACTAATTACTTCGCGTGATTCTAGATTAAGAATTTGTTTCCACACGGTGTTGGTAGTCAATACTTTCTCCATTGGGGAATGTCATTTTCCCTGTTTCGTGCGGCTCTCCATTTTTGAAAGTGCCTTCAAACTTACGACCATCAGGCCAATAATATGTTCCTTGCCCATTATATTTATCGTTGGAAAAATAACCAGTATATTTTTCTCCGCCAGAGAGTACAAGTTCTCCATGGCCGCTGTACATGTTTTGTGAAAATTCTCCGTCGTAAGTTTCTCCCGTGGATAATACGAGTTTCCCTTTCCCATGGTATAAATCATCTACAAATTCACCTTCGTACACCTCTCCCTCACTAGATTGGAATTTTCCCGTGCCGTGGAAATGGCCTAGGTTGAATGTACCTTCGTAAACATCGTTGTTTGGCCATATATATTTACCTTGGCCTGTGCGTTGGTTGTCTTGGTACTCACCTTCGTAAGATTCTCCATTGCTCCATGTGTAGATACCTACACCATTCATGGCGTCTTCGTGGAAGTCTCCGCAGTAGGTGTCACCGTTGGCGAACAAAATATTGCCACGCCCATGGCGTTTCCCATTGTAAAAACTTCCACGATACTCGTCACCGTTTGCATATTGTAAAACCCCCTCGCCGTGCATTCTGTTGTGTTGCACGTTGCCGGTGTATACAGCGCCATCTTTAAATTTAATCGTTTCCTGATCCATGTAAGCCTCCAAAATCAAAAATTATAGCGTACAAATTTTTTTTTGTCAAAATAACATAATCACAATCAACATAAAAAATACGACTCTCGCTATTCGAAAAAGAATAAATCAATGCGGTTTCTGAATTCTGATCCTGTTCGCGGATAATTTACAAACAGTACAATTAAAGTGATTTTTTATACAGAAGATAATGAAAAAATTATGGAAATTATAAGAAAAAGAAATGTTTAATGAATGTGGAATCGTAAATTCTAGTCAAGGACTTACAACCTTTTTTGTTTCGGTATTAGGAACGGGAACGAAATCCGAATCGTTTTCGATAAATGAATAGCGCAAGAGGTAATATTTTCTTTGCTGTAAACTTTTTGCTAGTGCCTCTATTTGGAATTTTGTAAACTCTAGCGCAGTTAACTAAAAAGTAAATTTCAATTTCATAATAGGTAAATGTGCAATGTCTGACAACGAAATACCTCTAGCAAAACAGCTTGCAGTAAAAGAACTAAAACTATTTACTGCGAAGGAAAAGGCAGCAAATAGTACTTTTGCAGCGAAAGAAAACCTGTTTTCTGAAAAACGCAGTCTCGCTAAAAAAGGCGGGGGAGAAAGAGCGGTTCGCGTTTACCACGGATCAGGGAAAAAAACAGCACGTGAAAGAATACAATCTTGTGTTGACGGCGGTGCTTTTTACGAAATCGATCAATTTGTGGGAAAGACGATTCTCGGTGATGGCGTCGTTACTGGTTGGGGATTTGTCAAAGGACGTAAAACTTTTTTTGTCAGCTGGGATTTTACGATCATTGCCGGAACATGCGGACATGACAATGCTAGCAAGGTCGTGAAAATACAAGAGATGGCTCTTAAGGAAAAGTGTCCTTTGGTGGTACTTAACGATTCGGGGGGAGCACGTATACAAGAAGGAATGCTCTCTTTAGCGGCGTATTCGCGTATTTTTTATGGAAACTCCAGTAAACTCTCTGGCCGCGTCCCCCAAGTTTCTCTCATTATGGGAAATTGTGCTGGTGGTGCGGTTTACTCACCGGCAATGACGGATCTCATCATAATGACGGAAAAGTCATTCATGGCGATCACCGGTCCTGTAGTACTCAAAGCCGCCACAGGGGTCGACGTTAAAGCTTCGGAACTTGGTGGAGCTCATATACAAGAGGAACATGCCGGAGTGGTCCATTTGGTCGCAAAAGATGACGACGATGCTTTACGTATGGCCCAAAAATTTCTTAGTTTTTTGCCGCAGAGCCACCGCGAAAAACCGTTGGTGAAGGACACTGCCGACTGTAGTGAGCGCGAAACGAAAGTTACCTACGAACTTTTAAAAGAGGTCGGCGAAAATGCTTTTGACATGCGTGTTGTTATTAAAGATGTTGTCGACGATGGCTACTACTTTGAGATACAAAAAAACTTCGCACCGAATGTTTCTGTAGGATTTGCTCGCGTTGCAGGTGTTCCTATTGGCATTATTGCAAATAATAGCCGTTACAAGGCGGGATGCTTGGATATTGATAGCTCATGTAAAGCCGCAAAATTTGTCAACTTATGCAATTTATTTAACGTTCCCATTGTAAATTTTGTTGATGTTCCCGGGTTCTTGGCGGCACTTGAACAAGAGCGCGGTGGAATTATTCGTCATGGTGCCAAACTACTTTTTGCACAATGTATCGCAACTGTTCCAAAAATTTCACTGATTATCCGTAAATCATTTGGTGGTGCCTACTGTGTGATGTTGAGTAAAGACATTCATACCGATCGCGTATATGCTCTTCCAAATGCAACGTTAGCGGTTATGGGAGCGGAAGGGGCAGTTGATGTTATTCATCGTAAGATGCTGGCAGGGATAGAAGACAAAGACGAACGCCAGAAAAAACGTCAAGAGCTTATCGATCAGTACAACGAAGAGCACCTCAATCCTTGGGAAGCGGCGCAATATGGTAAAGTGGATGATGTTATTGAAGCGAAAAACTTGCGTCGTGTAGTTGCACGTGAACTACCGCAGCTGTTTCGTAGTTACGAACCGCCTGTTGCTGATCGCAAATATCCGAATATTCCTTTGTAATGGTGAGTTAAAATGAAAATATTAATTATTTGCCGGGGGCCTATTGCCGATGAGGCTCTTAGAGTTATAAGTGAAACAAGTTTGCCACGGCCACATATTCTTATCTCGCGACGTGAGTGGCTTGACCATCTCGAAACCCAGGCTCCATGGCTTTATAACTGGTCGCGATTTGCTCAGATACATCTTGTCGACGAATATTCAGATATGGATGCCATTATCAAAATAGTCCAGGAAAATGGTTTAGATGCTGTATATCCTGGTTACGGTTTCTTAGCTGAAAACCCTGTTTTTGCAGGTAAATGTGAGAAGGCGGGAATTCGTTTTATAGGTCCAAGTAGCGAAACCTTGGAATTAATGGGGCTAAAAGACCGCGCGCGATGTATTTGTAAAGAAATAGGTGTGCCCGTAACGCCAGGGATTGATTCTTTAGAACGCGTAATTCTCGAAAAAAATGAAGGCGAGTGGCGTGAAAATTTGGGAAAAATACTTCGTGAAAAAGGTATTGATTGTGAAGTCGCAGAAGAGTTTTCTCAGGCGATAGACAAAGCTTATGATGCTGCCGCACAACAACATATAGATCTTTTTAGTGAAGACGAACTCATTGGTGCGGCGAAACATGCTATTGACGACTTGTGGAAAAAACATGAGATGCCTATTCGTATTAAAGCAAGTGCGGGAGGGGGAGGAAAAGGACAACGTGTTGTTACTAGTGATAGCGATATCGCCAAAGCAATGCGCGAAGTGTGGAACGAAGTCGGAGACAATTCGAAGTCGGTGATTTTAGAAGCGAATATTGAAGGTCCACGCCACATGGAGGTGCAGATACTCGGCGATGGTGAAGATGTTATACACTTTGCCGTTCGCGACTGCTCTCTGCAAACGATGTTCTACCAAAAGCTAATTGAAATTGGTGTGCATGAGGGACAAATTGATACATTGTTGGCCCAAGAATCCGCAGGAAGTGAAATGTACAAGGAACTGGAGGCCGAGAAGCAACTTATTGCCAATTTACAAAATGCCGCAGTGAAAATATGTAAACATATTGGTTACCAAAACGCTGGTACGGTAGAGTTCCTTGTGGATAAAAATCGCAACTTTTACTTTATGGAAGTGAACGCGCGTATCCAAGTAGAACATGGCGTTAGTGAAGAAATTTCATATGTGAAAGGGCAAAAGCCACGTCTGATTTCTGAACAAATCCGTATCGCCTCTGGAGAAAAATTAGGGTACACGCAACAGGATATTGCTTTTCGCGGTTATGCCCTAGAATTACGTATAAGTCTACTTGACAGCTTTTCTTTACAACCAGCTCCTGGAGCGGTTATTGAAAAATTCTTTTTCGATGACAATGAATGTGTACGCGTGGAAGACAGTGGGATCGCTGCAAGTTTGCGCCAACACCGCGTTGTGATGTCTCCACCACAGTACGATGCCAATATCGTTCTCAATATCTATCGAGGTGAGGATTATGGTGTTATGCTGGAAAATGCTGTTGATAATTTACAGAATGCAATGATCGAGGGACGGGATCTACATACGACCATTCCCTTTCACATGGCAGTTTTGAGTTGGTTAAGAGCAAACCAGCCATTGCCACATGTCACGACAGATTTTGTGGAAATTCATTTGTGCTTGTTGCGTTTGTACCATAAAAATATCAAAGAGTTGCACGAAGAAGTTTTGACCATGTGTAAAAAAGAACGTCGCAATCCGTTTGCTCTTCTTTCTTGGGTACGGCAAGTAACAACTCGTTTGATGGAAGATCCATCACACATTATTGCATTTTTTACGCAACGAAATACATTTCGTGATGTATTTCAATTTGTTAAGAGTACTAGCGAGTGGTTGGGTATTTCGTTGTGGAACGAAGATAGCGAATATCTGGAAAGTTGTGAGTCTTTTTACAAAAACTTGTGTTCTTTGACCGAGGATTCGCTACCTATGGAAGATTTACATGGCGAAAATCCTACAGATTCGTGGCAAGAAACGGTGTCGTTAATTGCACAAATAGAACAAAAGTCCACACAAGAAGTATGGGACAAATTACAAGGACGACATAAGAGCATTGAAGAAAGTGCCACGTTTGCTCTATTGAAAAAACTACAGAGCACATTGCTGAATGTTGCACATAAAGATCTATATAAATTGCCAGAAAAAACGGAGATACACGTACCCGAAAGTGTACGTTCCAAAGAAGAACGCCGCACAATTTTGCATGCAACTACAGTGCAAAAACAAGATGACAATCATATCGTTTCCCCAACTTTGGGAGTTTTTTATGCGAGTCCTAAGCCAGGAGAACCTCACTTTGTGGAAGTAGGACAGCAGGTAAAAGTGGGACAAACAATGTTTCTGGTGGGAGCGATGAAGGTCTATACCGAAGTACAATCACCGCGTAGTGGTGTTATAAAAGAAATACGCGTCGAAGATGGTACCCTTGTAAAACAAGGTGAAGTGGTGATGATTATTGAGTAGATGTTTTCTAGTATGCGATCCCCGCCGGCGAATCGCCGGTTGTGGGGCATCGTATCCCTAGAGCCGCAGTACCTTAAAATTTATTTTGACATTTGCCAATCCATGGATGTAAGATGTATACTATGTGGACAAGCGTGTTGAAGTGAAATATCGTCCTTCTGATTTTCCCATCCAATTTCTAGTTAAAGGAATAAAATATGCCTGAAGATACAAACAAAGATGATGATCGACATAGCACACATGTTTTTTCCAATGAGGAAGTTGCGAAAATTAAAGAAGCTAGTCGAAAATCAGATACCCATGTTTTTTCAAGTGATGAAGTAAACGAAATAAAAGAGGCTAGCAAAAAATTGAAATAAGCGGATTTTTTTGTGGTCGCATATTGACTTTTTGTGAAAATTTGTGTATATATTAACTTTTTATGTTTATTTTATGGTGCCCTTTGTAAGGGGTATACCTACTCCCACTATGGCTAGATATAAGTTATTATTTTGAGTTTAGGAGATGGATTTATTAGCCAACAAAAGTATAGAATTAACGACAAGATTCGCGCTCCCCAAATTTTAGTTATCGATGGTAATGGACAAAATTTGGGAGTTATGACTGTTGAGGATGGTTTGAAAATAGCAGAAGAAACAGGGACAGATCTTGTAGAAGTATCCCCTGATGCTAATCCACCTGTATGCCGCATTTTGGACTATGGAAAATTAAAATATCACCAAAAGAAAAAAGATAAGAAGAAAAAGAACCCTCAACAAAAAGAAATTCGTTTACGACCCAAAATCGGAGAACATGACAAGTTAGTAAAATTGAAAAAAGTAAAACAATTTATTGGTCAAGGTGATAAAGTTCTCATTAGCATGAATTTTCGCGGAAGAGAGATGGCGCATGTGAGCATGGCTGAATCATTATTAAAAGGCTGGGTTGAAGAGTTATCCGAAATAGCCAAAGTGGAAAAAATGCCCAAGTTAGAAGGCCGACGCATGACAATGTTAGTTGCTCCTAAATAAACTGAACAAAATAACTTATGATATGTATATATGGAGGCGCAGTATTCTGGTACTGTGATAAACTATGCCAAAGCAAAAAACAAATAAATCAGTTGCTAAAAGAGTCAAGATAACGGCAAAGGGAAAGTTGAAGCGCAACAGACCTGGAAGACGTCACTTGCAGGCAGCAAAATCGCCTAAAACAAGACGGCAATTGAGAAAAAAACGATTAGTAAGTGATGGACTTGCGAAGAAATTCCTGGATAGTATCGCAAAATAAAGGAAAATTAAAATGCCAAGAGTAACGTGTAGCGTTGCAAGACACAAGCGCAAAAAGAGATTAATGAAAAACGTAAAAGGGTATCGCGGAGGACGCAGCAAACTTTTACGTACAGCTAAAGAGAGTTACACTCGCTCTCAAAATTATGCTTACAGAGACCGCAAAGCAAAAAAGAGAGAGTTTCGAAAATTGTGGATTATTCGCATTAATGCCGCAGTAAGGGATAAAGGGCTTCGATATAGTGAATTTATTAATGGTTTGAAAAAAGCCAACATCGAACTTAATAGAAAAGCTTTATCTGAAATGGCAATCAATGATCCTCAAGGTTTTGAACGCCTAATCGACATGGCGAGAGAAACTTTAAAAGCCAGCTAGAGAAAAACAAGCATTGTTCACAATGCTTGTTTCACCCCACATTTCATTACTCCACCACACCTTCAAAATTTACAATGACTTAGTTGAATTATCCCCCCCTGAAATCTGCGCAAATTAAACCAGTTTTATTTTGGCCGTTAACATAAATTTTGTTATATTAAAAGAAATAATACAACTTGTGTTGATTGGATTCGTGTGTATTTTATACATACCTAATCCCACACCTGTGTTGTGAAACAATTATCACCCTCTTTTCCTAAAAACATTATTGAAATTTGGGGCAGGAGTGGGATTGAGTTTCTAATGACCACAAATGTAAACAATATATTGACAAAATAGGGATATACCCTAGTTGACGGTTATTTTACTCTCAGAAGGGAGATACGGGGTTTAAGCTAATACCTTTGCGTAATAAGAATCCTCGTCACGACATGATGAAAATAAGTAAAAATCGCTGTATTACAGCACTATGTTTTTCGATAGTGTTGTTGTGTTTCGCTTGCGAAACTCAGCAGCAACAAGCAAATACTGAAGAACAACCAGTACAAATCGTAATACAAGAAGTGGATACCCGTCCACCATCATTAAATAATATCGAGCCTGCAAACGGTTCTGTT
This sequence comes from Candidatus Uabimicrobium amorphum, assembly GCF_009002475.1. Lineage (GTDB taxonomy): Bacteria > Planctomycetota > Uabimicrobiia > Uabimicrobiales > Uabimicrobiaceae > Uabimicrobium > Uabimicrobium amorphum. The sequence continues at coordinate 2,572,296 of NZ_AP019860.1, read as the reverse complement.
TTCAATCATAGCACCGAAAACATTACTATATCTGGAGTAATTACCGATGCTAGTGATATAAACACCATGACAATAAATTCGCAAAAGGTTAACTTCGCGCAAGTTGCAGAAGAAAACAGTCTTAAAATATACGGATTTACAACAAATATGGATATCAAAGAAGGAACAAACTCCTTCGTTCTTGAAGCGACTGATCAAGATGGTAATAAATACGAACATCGTTTTTCTTATGTAAGAAAAGAGCCGGAGTTTGTTAAAGAACTTATTGTCAAGCCAGAAGTAAAAGAATTATCTCTTGCAGGCACCACTTTCGTTGAAGTTTTTGCTACTGACGGCGAGAAACAACGACCATTGACCGCTGCCGAAGTAACTCTTAAAGCGCAACAAGGATATTTTTCCGGTTTTCAATACCATGCACCTGCTTACGGTGGAATGGATGTCATTACTGCAACATACCCTGATCAAAAAGCCAAAGGTAAAGTGTATTTGGTTATTCACTCTCCTAAGTTAAAGCAAACTGTAACTGGTCCGGATAACATCCAAATTGGCAAAACAGGAAAGTACAAGATTAAAATCGAGAATCCTGGAGATCGCGATGCCGTTGACGCACGCATTGCGGTTCAACTACCTGATTTTCTAAAAGCGGAAGATATCAACAGTGGCAAATTTATTGCTGCGGTAAACGAATTACACTGGAGTCTTGGGGATATGAGCTCTGGTGCAACAAAAGAGATCGAATTTTCCGTTCGTGCATTGAACGCGCAAAGAGGGAAAATAGTTGTTTCCGCATTAAGTGCCAAAGAAGAGATTATCAAAGAAGCCCATGCTGTAAAAGTTACGGGAGAGGTTGCTGTAGAACACTTTTGCGTACCAAGCATCGCGGAAATTGAAAAAAATATTACGACCCAAGTGCAAATCGTGGCAAATGAAGATGTGAAAAATTTAAAATTGAACTACGAATTTTCTGATGAGTGTGTGTTTGTCAGTGCAGAAGTTATCGTTGACGGCGCCAAAGTAGGATCTGCTAATTCAGGAAAAAATATTCAATTTTCTGCCGTTGCGAGTTTGGATAAAGGTAAGTCTGTTACTTATAAACTTACTTTTTTAGTAAAACGTTATGGACAAATGAATAACACCGCTAGAGTAACCTTAGCAAGCGAACGCGGCGAAGAAGTAGAAACCGCAGATGTTTTGACTATTCCTACTTTAGACTAGTTTTGTCTTTTAGGTATTGGGTATTCGTTGGTATGCGGTGCCCCCACATCGAGGCGTTGCCTCGATTGCTCCCCCACAGGGGGAGCCTAATACATCTAACACACACAAAAAAAACGACATGTTAATGCGTTACAAGTGTCGACTGTGGCTTTCTTACCTACTCATTTTCCTTGCTTGAATATCAGCAATGACCTTGCACAAGATATTTTCCACATAGACACGTATTCCGGCGAATTTGCTCTCACGCGAACCTGCGATGTTGAGTATTCCATCAAAGTTCACAAGTAAACTGTGCAACAAATGCATATTTTCGCTTTTGGGGCATAGTATGTCGAAGTGATAACAATTTTTGTTATGTTTTCGTGCGTATTGGATTGTTTGTAATGAACCACCAGTGGCTTTTCCTGGCGTAAATACCAGTGTTAAGTCAGCATCTACGACATTTTTTTCTGTGCGTATGCGATAATCGCGACCCGCTGTTTCTTTTAAGTGATAACGTGAAGAAATACTGCCATCTTCAGCGCGCCTTCCTTTGGGACACCAACCGCCGTGATCTATATTTAATTTGATGGCCGCATCTAAACCACCACGATCTGCACCTGTTTGTCCACCAGAGATTATTTTTTGTATCATTATTTATTCCACTATAGTTTAGAATAGCAAATGTTCTATTGTAGAACACCATGGTTATTTTTGCAAATAAAACCGTACAATATTCGTATTTTTATTGAAAGTTTATGGAACTGTGATGATGAAAAAGTTGACAAATAAAATAGACGATGGGAATTTGGATGAAAATGTAGGGGCGGACCTAGTGTCCGCCCGTTCCCTCAAATACAGGTAGATGCACTGTCTACGAGCCAGTAATTATACGATTTTGTGCAAGTACGCCTCCCAGATATCCTGCAAAGATTTACTTGCCCCTGATTTTAGATGTACATTTGCCAAATCGGAAACGTCAGTAACTTCAGGGTTTATTTCGGTAATAAACGCTTGTTGTTCATACAATTTATAGATTGGGGAAACAATGTACACAAAGCGACTGGATGTTCCGATTACAAATACCATGTCAAAGCCACATGCCATTTCTTCGCCAAAAGCGGACATTTTCTTATAGCAGAGCATTTCGTTAAAAAAAACAACATCAGGGCGCATGATTTTTTTGCACTTTTCACATTTAGGTGGGATAGATAGGTTGGCGATATCGATAACGTTGCTTCTGTAATCACAGTTCATACAGCGCAAAACACGCATAGTGCCGTGAAGTTCAATGACATTTGTCGAACCAGCTATACTATGAAAACCATCGACATTTTGTGTGCACACGCAAACCGTGAAATATTTTTCCATTTCGGCGATAATTTCATGTCCGCGATTCGGCAAGGCTTCGCCAAAAAAAGCACTGTTTTTTTGTAAACATTCCCAAACGAGCCGTGGATTGCTACGAATCATTTCTCCGGACATAATTTCTTCGATTGTCTTTCCTTCCAACAATTTGTCATTGTTGTAAAGTCCACCGACACCGCGATAGGTAGGAATTCCTGAATCCGCCGACATTCCTGCTCCGGTAACGAATAAAATACGCTTACTTTTTTGTAGTGTCTTGACAATTGTTTCGATATCATTCATGATAAATCCTTTGTAAGGCAAAGTTTGTATTCAAGGAGTGTACGATGAGATACAAGATGTTGGTGATCTGTTTGTTCGGTAACTTTTTTTTCTGCGCATGTATAAATACCAGTTCTTCTGTGGTTATGTCAAACGGCGAACAATATTGTTTCTCAAGCCGCCAAGATTTCCATTCTTTTATGCAGCAGCATGTTCATCCTCAGAAGAAACTTGTTCTTTATGTAAACGGCAAAGGGCCTGAGCCAATACGCAGCCAGATATCGGTAATTCCTTATATTGAAAAAAACTATGATGTGCAAGTATGCATGTTTTGTTGGCCTTCTTTTAGCTGGGTAATTGGCTATCCTTTGGAAAGCGCAAAGCAATCGGGAGAAGACCTGGCAGTTTGTCTTCGTGAAATAAACGCATATTTGATAAAACATAATCGCAAGTGTACATTGTTTGCGCACAGCATGGGAAATATTGTTGTGCAGAGCTTTATTGAAAAATATGACGGTTCTCTTCGTGGGGACCTATTCGATAACATTATCTTAAACGCCGCAGACACTCATTTTGCAAATCACACGCAGTGGTTAAAAAAGATAAATTTTGGCAAACGTATTTATGTAACTTATAGTAATTGCGATCGCGTACTGCGTTTATCGCAGATATTCAAGAATCGCGGCAAGCTACGTTTAGGACAAAGAGGTTTCGCAAAAAATTCGCCGGCAATATATGTCGATTTTACAAAAAACACCGGCATTTACCACGAATATTTTCGTGGCCCTTCCCCAAGACGTAAATTGGCAATACGTGACTTTTTTTACGATGCCTTCCACGGTGAAAAAGTTTCTATGCATCACTTTAAGGCCAAGGGCAAAAATCACTATTCGTTGTTTTAGTCCATGTAAAAATATAGCGTTCTAAAATTTCCCTAAAAAAAAGTTGTTTTTTTCTTGATTTGCGATGTATAATAATTATTATATTAACGATTGTTAAAGTGTTAAAATTATAAAGTTAATAAAACATAAACCAGGGAAGTGTTAGGAGCCGACCGTGATTTATTGCATGATAGTAGTTATGTTGGATGTAACGTTGTTTATGGGTGATCATAAACCTGTAGAATTATCTCTACAAGAGAGCATACAAAGAGCGATTGCTAATAACCTTGACCTAAAAGTAGAAAGATACAATCCACGTATAGCCAAAAGAGATATTACGATTCAGGACAGTAAATTTGACCCTGTGTTTTCTTTCAATTTTGGATACGACAATTTTGAAAAAGAAAAGTTCGACAAAACTAGCTCTAGCGACGGTTTTGACGTGGACGTAAATGCTAAATTATACAAAAAATACTTTTCTGGTACAACGACGAGTTTACAATACAGCAATGGTTACGATCGTTACTACGATTCGAATGATATTATTGGCTTTGAAGGCACAAATACGTTTTGGTCACAAGAACTTTCGTTTAAGGTAACACAACCACTACTGCGTAACTTTGGCGTTGCAGTGAACACTACAGACTTAGTAATTGCAGAACGCAATAATAGAATACGAGAATACGAACTTCAACAGAAGATATTAGAAGTTATCACTGAAATGCGATTTTTATATTTGGATCTTATCACTGCGCGGGAATCTGTGAAGTTTCAGGAACTTTCGCTGCAGTTTGCACGTAACTTTCTTGAGATGACGGAACAAAGCATCGAAGAAGGAATGATGGCGCCAGCTTCGTTAGTTGAGGCAAGAAGAATTGTGGCGGATCGTCAGCAAGAGTTAATAGGAGCAGAGAAAAAATTTCTTCTCGTGGGTAACAAGATAAAGAAGTTTATTACACCGCTTGATCGCAATTTTTACAGTGAGGTTGTTCTTTTGCCAATGGATGCACTTAACTTTACCGATTTGAACGTTGATTTTTCAATGAAAATTACCAATGCTCTCAAATACAGACGAGATTTATTTAGTGGTCGTCTTTCATTGGAAAATGCCGAAACACTTGTCAATTTTTATCGCAATCAATTGTTACCAAAGTTGGATGTTTCTGCCAGTGTTGGTGTACAAGGACTGAATGAAGAATGGTCACAAAGTTACGACTCGGTATCTCAGGGGGACTTTTTTACTTGGAAATTTGAAGTTGCTTTTGAAATTCCGTTGGGAAACAGACTAGCAAAGTCTAAATATGAACAGTCGCAATTAAAAGAACGACAAACACGTGAGAAACTAAATAAGATTCAAAACCAAATTATGTATGACGTACAGCAATCTATTGTTACACTACGTGCAGAAGCACTACGAGTGAAAGCGGTGAGACAGAATCGCGAACTTGCCGAGCAGCAGTTGCGCAACCAACAAATAAAATACGAAGAAGGTTTGATTCCTCTTTTCCAACTTCAAGACACAGAGCAAAAGTTAACCAAAGCGCGTATCAATGAAGTAAAGGCAATTGCCGATCACGAGAAAGCCATTGCGGCCCTTGATTTCGCAGAAGGAAACATTCGAAAAGTTATGGAACAATTTTTTATTCGCATAGACAATGAAGAGTTTAGCCAATGAAAAAATATACACAGCAAGAGTGCTACGATGAGTTCGTTAGCGTTTTAGAATTTTTATACAGCAATCTTCACTTAGACATTGACTACGAAGAATTTCGTAAAGCCATTGAACAAGGTGACCTAATTGTTGATTCTCAAAAAAGTTTGTACACAGAGTTAACTAAGGTATGCGCTACTCTAGGTGTACAAATATACAAGATGCCGATACGCATAGAGCAAATATTTACCACAAAAAACAAGAATGAGCCGTGGTTGTTTTTTAACGATCGACCAGGGAAATTTAACGGATGGCTAGGAATTTCGGAAGTGTATGGTCGAAAAGCCAAGGTTCATTTTTTGACAAGTGGTGTAACAAAGTGGATCTCCTTGTCTAAAATTAGGAAAATCATCGGTGAAGAAAAAGTTTCTCTAGGAAAAACTTGGCTTGCCGCGAGTTCAGGTTTACCTCTGTCCCCACTGGAATCAAGGTATCATAAGAAGGCCTTGTCTCCGCAAAGACGATTGTTTCAATTTTTAAAAATTGAAAAAAATGATTTGTACGCTGTTTTCATATATTCATTGGTTGCTGGATTTTTCTATTTAGTAACACCGATTGTTGTACAAACTCTCGTGAATACAATTGCTTTTGGAACGCTTCTGCAACCGCTACTTATTTTAACAATAGCACTGTTTTTTATCTTGGCCTTTGCCGCAATCATTGGGACTTTAAACTCCTATGTTGTGGAGCTTATCCAGCAGCGTCTTTTTGCAAAATTGGCTTGCGACCTTTCGTACCGATTACCACGTGTAAAGTTTTCTTCGTTTGATCGCCACAATCCGCCAGAACTCGTCAATCGTTTTTTTGACATTGTGACGGTACAAAAAAGTGCGTCTTCTTTGGTAATCGATGGTCTGTCTATCGTTTTGCAAACGATTATCGGTATGATATTTCTCATGTTATACCATCCTATACTACTCATTTTTAACGTTGTACTTTTGGCCTCCATATGCTACGTACTTTTTGCACTTGGATACGGTGCCATACGCACAAGTGTTAAGGAGTCATACGCCAAATACGATGTTGTTGGCTGGCTCCAAGACATTGTACGCAACCGCATTGTTTTCAAATCTCAGGGAGGGTTGAATTATCTGTCGAAACAATCGGACGCTTACACGCGCAACTACTTAAAAGCGCGTAAAAATCACTTCCGCATTTTATTGTGGCAAATTATTGGTTTTTTCGGTGTTCAAGCGTTCGCCAATGCCGCTGTCTTGGGTTTTGGAGGCTACTTGGTGATTCAAGGCGAATTAAGTCTAGGACAACTTGTTGCTGCCGAAATTATTATTGCACTGATTACTTTGAATTTGACAAAATTCAGTAAACACTTGGCGGTGTATTACGACTTGGTGGCTGCTACCGATAAATTGGGTTATCTGATTGATTTGTCTATGGAAAGAAATAATGGTGACTTTATCAACATCGATAAACCTATCGAGGTAAAGGTGAAAAACTTGACATTCTCATACAAGACAAATACTGTTTTGCGCAATGCCGAGATGGTAATTCCCCAAGGGAAAATGGTAGGACTCGTCGGAAAAACTGGCTCTGGAAAGAGCACACTACTCGAAGTTCTTTACGGTTTACGCACGCAAAGTTCGGGACGGGTACTTTTTAACAATGTTGACAACCGCTATTTCTTTTTACCTAACTTAAGAGCGCATCTTTCCCTGTCACGTGGACAAGAATTGTTTGCGGGAACAATACGTGAGAATATTTGTCTAGATCGTCCCCTGGAGATTTCCAAAATAAACGATGTACTTTATGAGTTGGGAATTTTAGATTTTATACAAAAAATGCCCGACGGACTAGAGACAAAAGTTACCAGTTTAGGTAATCCGTTGTCCCAAGGTTTGACGTATTGTATCGTGATCGCACGTGCAGTACTTTCTGGAGCAAGATTGATTATTATAGACCAGCTACTAGATAGTATCGATGGGGATTTACGCAAAAAGATTGCGGACTATCTAAAGAGCTGCTGCGAAGAAGGTTTATTTACCGTACTGATTAGCGCTTACAACCTGGACTCTTTACAAGATTGTGACTTGGTATACGAAATTGTAGATGAAAAAATACAATTGATAGAGGGAAAAAATGGATAATTTAACAGAGTATAGCTCACATTCAGATAGCGAACACGACAATTTAACAGATTATAGTTCATTGTCGGACAGCCAACTTGTGAGATACAACACGTATCCTCATGGGGAAGATTTACCCGCTCTACGCTACATTAAAACTCCTAGAGTAGTTTCTATATTAACCAAAACACTTTTTTTAGGATTTTTTGGAGTGGTTGTGGCTTTGATACTCACCCCTTGGGTACAAAACGTCGTTGGTCAAGGAGGGGTAATTGCGTATGCGCCTTTAGAGAGAAGGCAAACGATTGCGGCTCCCATAGTGGGAGTTGTTACAAAGTGGTATGTTCAAGAGGGGGAACTTGTTGAAAAAGGCCAGCTTCTTGTCGAAATTAGTGACAACGACCCACAATTGATGGTACGACTAGAGCAACAAAAAACTGCTTTAGAAAACCAACTTCTTGCGGCAAAAAATAAATTGCAATCTTACCGTACGCAATATATCGCATTAGAGAGTTCCCGAGATAGCGCTCTAACAATCCAAGATGCCGAGATCAAAGCCGCTATCGCAAAACGCAAGGGGACAGAACGTGAACTCGACGCTAAAAAATCCGATTTTACGACAACATCACTCAACTATAAACGCCTTTTAGCATTGAAAGAAAAGGGGATTGCTTCACAAAGACAAATAGAAGTTGCCACCTTTAAATATGAAAAAGCTCGCGCTGATGTAAGAAAAGCTAAGCAAGACTTAAACGCAGCAATCAATTACGTGAGAGGTAGTTACTCGAAAAGAAAAAAAATTAATTTCGATGCCGAAGCCAAAATGAGTTCTACACAGAGCTACATTGCCTCAAGTGAATCTGATATTGCAAAAATACAAGCTAGTATTGCGAAGTTAGAAACGTCGATTTCGCGACAATCTACACAAGTGATTAAAGCACCACGTAAGGGTTATGTATTTAAGATACTCAAAGCACCAGGTAGCGAACAACTGAAAAAAGCGGATGCTGTGGCTATATTTCTACCCTACACAGAAGAAAAAGCGGTAGAAATATATATTGATGGGAATGATATTCCGCTGATAAGTGAAGGGCGCAAAGTCAGATTGAAATTCGAAGGATGGCCTGCTCTTCAATTTGTTGGATGGCCATCCGCAGCTATTGGAACCTTTGGTGGAGAAGTGGCGGTGATCGATTCCACTGATAGCGGCAAAGGTAAGTTTCGTATTGTTGTGGTGCCTGATAAGAGTGATGTTCCATGGCCTGATGGCCAATATTTACGTCAAGGGGTACGCGTTGTCGGATGGGTACTCTTGGATGAAGTTTCTCTTGGGTTTGAATTATGGCGTCAGTTTAATGGTTTCCCACCAACGGTTGACAAACCAGAAAAACTAAAAACATCCATATACAAGAAGAAAAAGTAAGTTTTGTATTAGACCTTGGTTACGATTGGGCAGTCCTCATTTTGCGAAGAGTTTAACAGCATGATTTTATGATGGGAGCAAATAATGTCAAACATAAGTTTTTTCGAAGAAGTCAACAATTGTTTTGATAAGGCATCTCGCCATACGAGTATTGATCAGGGACTATTGAAGTGCATAAAGGTGTGTAATAGTTCCTACCATGTGACTTTCCCACTTGTAAGGGATAACGGAGAAGTTGAAGTCGTTCAAGCATGGAGAGCAGAACATTCTCATCACAAGTTGCCCACCAAAGGAGGAATTCGCTACAGCGAAATGGTGAACGAAGACGAAGTGATGGCTTTGGCCGCTCTTATGACATACAAGTGTGCGATTGTTGATGTTCCCTTTGGTGGTGCAAAAGGGGGAATTCAAATAAATGCCCGACAACTTTCAGAGAAGGAACGAGAACGGCTTACGCGTCGTTATACATATGAGTTAGTGCGCAAAGGCTTTATTGGACCAGGTGTCGATGTTCCCGCTCCTGATTATGGCACGGGTGAACAAGAGATGGCATGGATTGTGGACGCATTTGCGGCGCTGAATCCGCAAATGGATGCCGATGCATGTGTTACCGGCAAACCTGTCGCTCTTTCTGGAATTCGCGGACGTACTGAGGCCACAGGACGCGGCGTGTTCTTTGGTATTCGCGAAGCGTGCGCAGTGAAAGAGGACATGGAGAAATTAGGACTTTCGCCAGGGTTAGAGGGCAAAAAAATCATTGTACAAGGCCTGGGAAATGTGGGTTACCATTCGGCTAATTTTTTTGAACAAGCAGGTGCCATGATCGTTGGGGTGATGGAATACGAAGGCGGCATTTACAATGACCAAGGTTTGAACTTACAACAAGTGGTGGATCATCGCCGTGCAAATAATTCTATTCTTGGATTTCCTGGATCTAGAAATATAGAAGACTCGAAACAAGGTTTGGAACTACCATGTGATATTTTGGTTCCCGCAGCATTAGAGCATCAAATTAGCGAAGAAAATGCACCGCGTATACAAGCGAAAATAATTGCCGAAGCCGCGAATGGACCATTGACATCAGAAGCACACGAAATTCTGGTCAAAAAAGGCGTTTTGATCGTTCCAGACATATACCTCAATGCTGGAGGGGTCACGGTTTCGTATTTTGAATGGCTAAAAAATATTTCCCATGTGCGTTTTGGACGTATAGGGAAAAGATTTGAACAAAGTTCGCAAAATAGTATGTTGCAAGCTATTGAGATGGCCACAGGTCGCAAGTTTAGTGAAGAGGAACGCAAACTTCTCTCGAAAGATGCCGATGAGGTAACACTTGTGGATTCTGGATTAGAGGATACGATGGTGAATGCATATGGCGAAATATGGGAGACACACAAAAGACACAATGTCGACTTGCGTATCGCTTCTTTCATCAATGCGATTAACAAAGTCGCGGTTATTTATCAACGGCGCGGAATATTTCCCTAAAGGTGAACTAATTTGGTTATGTAGACGATCGCTGACATTTATAGTAAATAGATGATCGTTTGGATCAACCACACCAAGGTTCCTAAAAACATGAATGTCGATAAAAAGGCAAAACGAATTGCCCAATTCTTAGGTAAGCGAACGGCGATAAGGTTGCCTATCACAAAAGACGGAAGGGGAATTAAATTTATGGCTAAGTATATATAAAAAACCCCTACCATTTGTTCCAAAAGCGTTGCTTTGTTTACAAACGATGCAATTTTTTCAAGGTACTGCCGCGTATGTGTTGGGATCATGCCATCGAAGAATGTCAACATGTACTGCGGCTAAGTTTTGTTTACTCAGAAGCCAGTGTTGTGTGAAATTTTACTTTACGATAGATGTTAACATATGACATCACCGATACGACGACGAGTATAGATATAATAAGAGTGACGAGCGATAAACAAATAAAACTTCGCCAAATATACGCCTCAACTGCCAACATTGTTCGATTATCAATCATGACAAAAAATTCGTCTATCGGACGGGTAATCGTCTGTTTATTTTGCTGATATTTTTCATCAAACATTAAACGTATAGCGCGTTGTTGCTGTCCGTCTTCCACAGCTTGCATTGCTTTTACTTCGGTGGCGACGAGATCATTTGAGTAATCTTCTGATTCTTTTAGTTTGGCAAACTCTTCTGTTGTAAATCCCAATTCTTTCATAATGTTTCGTAGTGGAATGGTTCTACCGTCTGCACGCGGTTTTTTGCCATTGCGAATGTCAAGAATTTCACGGTACATTTTTTTGTATTTTTTATCCCCAGTGGCAACATAACTACGCGCCGTTCGTGTCAAATCGTCGGAGCTTTGGCGCAACTCCTGAGCCGTAAGATGAGAAAGATAGCGAATTTTTTGCTTGTTGTTGAGATCTTTTTGTACATCAAACATATACACAACAAGGCTTCCCAGAATAAGGAGCAGTACGATATATATGGAAGAAAGGAACAGAAACTTTAGGCTTTCGCGGTTACGTAGGTATTTATTTACGGCCTTTTGGAATTCTTTTACAGACGGATAACGATCCTGCGGTTCTCTGGCCATCGCCTTAAGGCATATATTTCGTAGTTCACGGGGAAATGCATTGTCAAATTCTGGCATGTTGCCTTTGTAAGATGAAACCAAAACTTCCCACATGGTGTCACCACGATGGGGAGGCTTTCCGGCAATAATTTCATATAACACCGCACCGAGTAGATATACATCTGTCCACTCACCTATTTTGTCTCCCTCTCCACCAACAAGTTCTGGAGCTATATAGCATGGCGTTCCCATCGGAGCGGCGACTTCTGAGCGATGTATCGTGCGCGATTCTTTGTGCTCTTTGATGTTCACCGCAAGTCCCCAATCCATGACTTGTACTTCGCCAAATTCTCCAATCATAACATTTTCTGGTTTGATGTCGTTGTGCACGATTCCTTTGCTGTGGGCAAAGGCAATCGCATTGCACACCACAAGTAGTATACGTAAATGTGTATCGCGATCAAAATTTTGCGCTTTTTGCACACTATCTTTTTGGGTGGGATGGAGTAGTTCCTTCCATGAGGTACCACCGACCATTTTCATCGCCAGCAATATTTCATTTTCTGTACCCCTACCAAGATCGTGAACAGGGACGATATTGGGATGTTCGAGAAACGCCGTCACCAGGGCTTCGCCGATAAACTTCTTTTCCTGATTTATCTTTTCTGGACGCAGTTTTTTGATGGCGATTTCGCGTTGTAAATTATTCTGGAATCCACGAAAAACAATTCCCATTCCTCCTTTGCCAATCTCTTCATTGCAATGATAATTTGCTGTTGTCACATTGTCCCTAACTTCACGTACATACTTAGAGGTTTCTGCAACGAAATTCATTGTTTCTGATGCATCTTGAGTGACATCTTGCGTTACTTTATTGGCGTAGTTCACTGTGGGAGCATGAGGAGAAACGTCGGGCTCACGGTCATGACCATCAATGCGAATGCTGTTTGGCAGTGTCTCATTTCTTAGAGCAACTGTTGTGTCGTGTGCATCGATAGTTTGTACTGGTTGTGTTTCTTGGTAACCTAAATGTAATATCGGTAAGTTGTTGGGGTCACCCATTGTACGAGTAGTGTTTATACTTTCATACGTTACGGAGGTGCGATTTTGCTGTAGTTGTTGCGCAGAAGCGACTTTTTCCCAAATTTGTCTCAGTTTGTGCTCATCCATACCCGATCCTTTTCCCAATAGATAATTTAAATGCGCCCTAAATCATACAAAATAATCGAATCGGTAGCAAACGATCTTCTAAACTTGCTATGGCGATAAATATCTAAATGTATTTACATTACCATAGTTTCATCATAGAATAAAATATTGAATTAAGTCACAAGCTTTTTTAGTGGGAAACAGCTATGATTAGAACAAGAGGTGTGGAAAGAACCATAAAACGTGGTCGTTTTTTATGTCCAACATGCAAAGAAAAATGCAAGTATAAGCTGGTAAAAGTGGAACGCTACGTTTCCGTACATGTTATCCCTGTGATCCCCAAAGGAACGGCGGGCAATTATGTGGAGTGTCAATCATGTAAGGGAACTTTTAAAAAGAGTGTTTTGGCTCTTGCGAAAAGGCAAGAAAAAAAAGTGAGTGAAGAGGTCGAAGAGCAGGTATTTGAAGCACAGTACAAGCAAGCAATCAAAAATGTAATGTTTTTGATTATGACGGCTGACAGAGTGATCGAAGAAAGTGAAGTGCAGCATATCATGCTTGTATACAAACAGTTGACAGGTGAAGATTTGCAAGCGCAAAATATAAAACGCAGCGGTATTGAAATGGCGATGCAGCAAAAAAAATTACGAGATTACTTGAGCGATATTTATCCGTCGCTAAATCTTCAGGGGAAAATGAAAGTGCTACAATCGGCAATGGAGGTCGCCAGTGCCGACGGACGATTTCAACTAGAAGAGCAGCAAATGATTCATGATCTCGTTAAAGTATTACAAATTCCCGTTAAAAACGCCAATTGTACTATTCAGCAATACTTTGACGTAGATGTTGTCAACATCGCCTTTGCGTGTCCTCACTGTCAAAGACCTACACGCATTAAGCACAGCCTAAAACCTATCGGCAAGAAAAAAAAGTGCAAAGGCTGTCAACAAACATACCAATTATCGCGAGATGTGGTGAAACCAACATCACTTATTTGTGGGGTAGGGCAGTTCGTTACCAAACCATGTGATGTTTGCGAAAATCAGATTCACATCAAACCTGGAATCGCTATTGACAAACAACGGTGTACTTATTGTTGTAATGAACAAACCAGACCTATTCCTGAGACATAACATGCCCTAACAACAAAAGGTACATTTTGGATATTTGAGGTTCCATATTCGATCACGAATCGCAAATATCGAGTTATGTCATTAATATAATCTTAATCTTTGTCGGTTTGCAATATAAACCGTAGCCACGGAATGAAAACCATCAACATAAGGATAGATAAAACAGATAGTCGCGACAGTGCTGCCTGCAAATCAGAGTATGGAGAAAACGCGGTGAGATAACACTCATAAGCGGCGACAACAATACCTGAGAAATACCAAACAAAAGTGAGGGTAAATCGTGTTAGCTTCGCACGACGTGTGGCACTAAACTCATTGCATTGTGGCCAACGTATTGCCAAAATGGGAAATAAAAATAGAATGACTAGGTGAAAAGGTAGTAGTAGAGACAGCCAAAAAATGTAAGGGTAGGGATTGACGACTTTCAATAAGAACGTTTTTTGCGGATCTTGCGCAGAACGATACGCACTAAAAGATTCCCCAACGGGAAATTGATCAATGACTTTTTCGACCATACGTCGTGGCATATCCATTGTTTCGGTATCAGGTAGTAGGCGTTTACTCGTGTAGGTTTGGCCATTTTCTTCATAACTGTACTGAACTTCCGGAGAATAAGAAGGGTTGTTTTTGTCTTCCTGGCCAAATTTGTTTAGTGGATATGTCTCTTTGATTTGCGTTTTGGTAATCGTAACGGTTACTTGGTTTTCCATCACAAAAGAAACATGCTGTTCATAAAGCATTTCTCCTACCTTGTAGACACAAAACACACCTGTTGCAAAAAACGCAAGCCATGCGATAAATGCCACACAAAACCCTAGAGTGTTTGGTTTTTTCTTTGGTAAATGCTTCTTAGAGGATTTTTTGTTCGACGACTTTTTTTTTCGTTTGTTTTTTGCCATTTTTTTCTCCTGTACATTATGACACCTAATCGCAAAACGCTTTGAATTATTCAGAATAGAAACACAACTCTATTATTGAAAATAACAAATTTGTCAAAGAATCGCAGTAAAATTTAGGGGGACATCAATTATTGATGACATGTTCTATTGCAAAATATAATTCTCATAAGGAAAATCGCAGTTCAATTCTTGCAAATGTTGACGACAGTAGTCATCTATTTGTTTTTGCTCTTTTGTAGAAATGAGTTCTTGCGAATTATTTTTTTTGCCGCTGCGAATCATACTTCCTTGTGTCAGAGCAAACGGAGTAAGCGGCCCAGGGTAAAATTTATGGTCAATGGATTTCATGTACTTATACGAACTACGATGTGCAACATTGGCAAACTGCTCTTCGTTTAACTCCACCCCCATTACTGTCGCGATTTTACGTATCGCTTCAGGTAAATCGTCCTTCATTTCTTCGAAGGTAATAAACAGCACATTTTTCCTATGACGCCACTCCCAATATCCCGCGGTAAATTCCGCCCAAGGACCATGTAAAGCGTATTTTCCCATGTATGTTTTTAGCCATGTTTTTGGGAGTGGCATCAGTTTTCCAAAAAACAATGAGCGCACAAAAAAGTAACTGGACACAAAGACGTCTTTGGGATCACGAACGACGCATATATATGTCGCTTCGTTGTTATAGGGCATGTTTTTCGCTTGTAGATGCGTTTTAATAACCCGCAAGTTGGTAGGGGAGTCAAAAG
This sequence comes from Candidatus Uabimicrobium amorphum, assembly GCF_009002475.1. Lineage (GTDB taxonomy): Bacteria > Planctomycetota > Uabimicrobiia > Uabimicrobiales > Uabimicrobiaceae > Uabimicrobium > Uabimicrobium amorphum. The sequence goes on along the minus strand of NZ_AP019860.1, from coordinate 2,556,893 downwards.
GATCTTCTAGTGAAATACTATAATGGGGAATAGGAGAGTCTGGCCAAGGAATCACATTATGGATGTGGTCGAATTCCGCTTGACCACGGTGAGCAATTTGTTGGGCAATGTGCATTGTCCAATTTGTACCGCTCTTAAAGTAAGAACATATAAAAACATCATGCTTTTTGGGAGTGTAGTCTTGGAGTCTACAGTTTATTTTCGCATGTGCTATCGTAGAAACCGCGCGAAATGGTAGGTAGATCAAAAAATATTCTAGACCCAAAAGTCGCGGAATAAAAAAAATGCATTGTATGAGAAATGCAAGTGGCATGAAAACAATGCGCAAGCTTTTCATGAGCTTTTTGCGGTGTTCGCGTTTTTCATGAATGATAGTTGTATGCATGATATTTTCCTGCTATTTCTGATGAATTAGATGGTCATTTTTTGACCGTTGTTTTTGTAATTTAGACCTATTATAAATTGGTTTTTTATAACAACAAACGAAAAAGTTTTCGCAGGATATTCATCCATTCGTGGCGACGAACGACAAATTTGCAAATTTGAGATAAAGTTGTCGTCCGCTATGGTTTAATTATTTGAAAAAAAAGTCAAATAAAATAAAATAAAACATACCCAGATTATTTAGCGCGACAAAATGACGAGTTGTTTGTCAAGAAAGTGGATTATATGAATGAATTGAAGGCAAAACTACAAGAACTCAAAGATTTATATGAGAATAAACTGATCACTAAAGATGTTTATGACAAAATGTGCTCTCATCTTGTCAATGAACAACAAGTCCACTCTGCCAGTACAATGACCATGCCACAGGAGACGACTGAAAAAAAACCTGTGGTTCGCAATGCTGCGCACAGACCATATGACAAACTACGTGTGGGAGACGTGATCAACGACAAATATCATATTGAATGCTTGCTAGGAAAAGGAGGAGTGGGAAGCGTTTATCGTGCACAGCACTTGCTTCTTGGAAAAGATATTGCCTTTAAAGTGCTAAATTCACATGGCCGCCGTAATCCTGAGACGCAAAAGCGGTTTATCAGTGAAGTAAAAATGGCAATGGAATTCATCCATGAACATGCATTGCAAATTCGCGATTATGGAGAAACCAAGGAGGGTCTTCAATATTTTACGATGGACCTCTCGGATGGGATCTCTCTAGAGAAACTCATTGTGCAACAAGGTGTCCTCGAAGAAAAAAGAGCCCTGAATATTGCACGACAAGTTTTGAGTGCCCTTAAAATTGCTCATGAAAAGAGTATCATTCACCGCGATTTAAAACCAGCGAATATTTTAATCGAGAAACGTTTGGGACGCGATCACGCGTTGGTTTTAGATTTTGGGATTGCAAAGTCCATCTCTTGTGAAGATGCGGAGATGACAGGGGATCGGATAATAGGTACTCCAAAATATATGTCTCCCGAACAGGCCGGAGGAGAAAGTGTCGACCATCGCAGCGATCTATTTTCTGTGGGAATTATTCTCTACGAAATGATCACGGGAGCGTGTCCTTTTAATGGAAAATCGGTGCGTGACATTGTGATGGCGATTATGACGCAAAAACCACAGGCGATGACAAAACTGAATCCCAAAATTTCGCGTGGTGTGAATTCTTTGGTGAATAAGTCTCTGCGTAAAGATCGTCGCGAACGCTTTTCTTGTGCGGCAGACTTCATCAAGGCGATTGACAATGCTTTGCAAAAAATTGACTCTCGCGTTGTGCAAAACAATAAAAAACCAGCCAAAACAGAGTCGTCTAAAAAATCTTATAGCAACATATCAGCAAAAGATTTAAGTTTGCAGTCGCAAATTAAAGCCGAAATTCACAAACAAGATCAGCAGAGTAAAGTTTGGTATCGCTTTTTCCTACGTGTTGTCAGACCTCAAGTATTGTTGGGCAAAGAGATTGGTTTTCATGCTTTACTCTTTTTAGATGCCTTTATCGTGGCGATCTTTGTAGGAATTATCTATTTGCTGTTTTTCTTTCTGTAGACAGGATAGACTACCCTGTCCAAATTTCTATACAAAGAAGAATACCATCGCCACAGCGCCAACCATGGCCAAAATCATCGCATACAAAACACCTTTGAGTCCATAAGAAATTACCTGCCAAATTTTTAAGTGCATATTCCATGTCGTTATTTTCTCTTTGTAGAGCATTTTCATTATATCTGCGAAACAGTGTTGTTCTTGAATGTCTTTGACTTCGCGATAATCGACCGGTATTGATAATGATTTTGCTAACGTATTTGCAAGGCTTAAAGCGTGATTGTACAAGCGCTCACTATTTTTATACACCTCTTCGCTTTTTGTCAAATTGGGTATTTTTGTGATGACATGAGGTGTTTGCGCAATCACCACAGGTTGTGGGGTGATTCCTTCGATGACAACTTCGGCTTTACTGTAGTATTTGTTTGAACGGCGCTGTAGCAAAAGTCTGTCTAAATGTTGTACTCTTACAGTACGAATTTTTGATGTGTCAAAAGTTTGTTTGTGATTTGCGCACTCCAGGTATAGTTTTTTGCGTGCAAAATCAAAATTCCATATTGTTTTGGTGAAGCGTTTACTGATAAGCCACTGCCATAGAATATAAAGGGCACCACCCATAATAACTACCGCAAGCACTGGTCTTTGAAAATAATCTAGCAAAATAGGAAACAATAAGAAAATCACGGGGCCGATGATAGCACTTACGAGTAGCGTAGCGATAAATGTCGGGGCCATGTTTTGCCATGGGTAACGATATGCGATGGTGAGCTGCTTTTGCGGTTGATAGTGAAGTTGATTATTCGCGAACTCATGGAGTTGTGGATTGAGTTCTTCGCATACAATTTCGTTGAGGCTTTGAACAGCTTTTGTACCAACATTTTCTATATAATCCTGCTGCCTATAAAAATTGACGACCATTGTTTTATGTGTATTGTGTTTGATCGCCAATTGTTCGCATCCGCAAATTCCTGCCAAGTTTTTGGCAAATTCCAAGAGTTGATCGCGATTGCAGATTGTTTTTATTTTCCACTGTGTGGAAATTGTCGTGTCTTGTAAATGAAAATCAATCGTCCATAACAGACGGTGTGATTTTTCTGTAACGGTAAATCCGTTTAAATTTGAGACCTCTATGACATGTGACTGGATTTTTTTTCGTGTTTGTTGAATAATGAGTGTAATTTGTTGCGCGTTAATTTGCGCATCACAAACATAGGGTTGCCAGGCAAATTTATCGGCAATGTACGCCGCAATACTGGGACCAACGATAAGACCTACCGTAGATATTGCCTGATGTTGTGACCCAGATAGACCTACAATCGGGAAATACCAAAACCAGAATGCCATGACGATGAGCCCCATCAAATGTATGGAGGTGGTGCTGCGGAATACCAAAGCGTGTATACCTAAGTAAACACAAGTGGCGATCCAGTACAAAAAGTGCGGCGGAGTAATTGTCGAAAGAAATAGGCATGCTACGCAAGTGTAAGCTACTAGTAAGAAAACGGCCTGTAAGCCCACGACATGTGTTTTACCGGAGACATGCATTTGTTGTTGTGGAGTGTAGTGCTTGATATTCATACATCACCTCTATCTCAAATAGTTATTGTTGACTTTTCAATGATGTATTGGCAATAACATTGCGAAAGGTGATGAATAAAAAATATTTTATTTAAAATAATCTTGTTTGCTAGGTTACGCGCTTAGTTGGAATCACGTTGCGATTCATCCTCGCTTTGGGCGAATTGTAGAAGTAAGTATTCCACATCATCGTTCATGGTTTGCTCAGGAGCTTGTTTGTCTGGGACAAACACAAACTTACCATTCTCACACCCCATAATGATAAAAAAAGCATCTTCGCCTTTTATATCAGTTACTTGGCTATGGACAACAATCCCTCTTTCAAAGTAGATAAAGGCGCGTATTTCTTTTTCCGTAACCTGCACATAACCCGTTTTCTTTTTAGAAGCGACCATCTGCAAAACGCTACCTAAGTCAATAACCTTTAAGTCTCCTTTGAATAAGTTTTCCACTTGGCCAAAGGTGGCTTCGCGTGTTTTGCGCACCGTGACTTGTTTTGACTGCAATCCTGGGTATATCTTGGTTGGGGTGACAAGACTGATGTGATAAAAATAAATTTTATGTTCGCCTATCTGGATAATATCTCTGTCTTTTAGGGCGGTGGTGGTGCAGTATACACCGTTCACCAATAGGCCATTGACACTTTGCAAATCGGTAATGATGTAGCTATCTTCTTCAATGTTCCATTTGATGACAGCATGTTGGCGTGACACATCCTCTGAGTTTAGGGATAAGTTGCAACTGCTTTCACGTCCGATGACAAATTCTTCGAGTTTGTTTAGTTTGACACGTGGGGCAGGAAAACACTCTAGGTAGTAGCCTGGCATGATTTCATTGTTTTGCTTGATGGAAGCTATTTCATTTTTTGAGCTTGTGGTACTACTTCTTTGTATAACAGGCATTCTTTTTGTACGGTGAAATTCTTTTTTATTTTTATCAGACATATTTCAATTATTTTTCAAAAAAGCGGTTTTGTTACTTTAAAATTATATTTACACTATGATAACAAAAATATTTGTATTCACATAAAAAAAATAACTGTCGTACACTTGAAAGACGAAAAAAATTTACTGGTAAAGACTACTCAAACTTTTTTTGCATACATGTGCGTGATACATGAAAAATTTCGCGAAAAATTTGTTCGAGCATTTGGGCGGATAGAGGTCCGTCGTTATGTTCTTTTAGATGATCTAACATGTGTTTTTCACGCGCGGGATCAAAAAACTCTACACCTTGTTGCTTTTTGATATCTGCTATTTGTAGGCTAAGTGCAATTCTTTGATTCAAAAGACCTAAGATATCGCCGTTGACTTTTTCTATTTGACTACGTAGAGATTCCAACCTATCCATTTTTTTACTAGGCTCCATAAAAAATAGGGCGCAATTTGCGCCCTATTTTATGTTGTACTTGGTGTACTATTCGTTATTGCCTCTTTTTCGGGCAATTTGTAAATACTGCTTACTATTGCGTTGTACATTTTTCGATATCTCTTTTACCCAGCCTTCATCGAGCGTTCCTGTCAATCTGAACTTGGAAAATAGCGCTCGTGAATTGGAGTAAAGGCCCACATAACCCTTGGTGCTGCGAATTTTATCTGTTCTGGTTTTGCGATCAGCAGCATAGGCATATATGTAGTTCTTCTTTACTTCTACAGACAACTTTATTTCTTTTTGATTCACCACTTTACGCAAATTAATTTTCTTGATGGGAATTTCGTTGTACTTTTGTTTAAAACGTAGATAAGCGGCTTTTCCGTCTACATAACCGAGAACAGCCATATCTCTTTCTTTAGGAATTTGCTTAATTTGCGCTTGGTAAGAAATGGCATTACTTACTTTGTTGTTGATTTCATGTGTTACGAGTTGCTTTGCAGAGTAGTTCACAAACAATAGGTGTTTATCCAGTGCGATTAAATCTTCCGATTTTTTGAAAAAGCACAATCCTATGTTACTCGTTTCGTCATCGTTAGGTGTAACGAAAACTTCTACATTGATATTTCCACGTACTTTACCTTTCCAATAAATCTCAAAAACATCTTTGGTTTGATTGGCAAAACTGTGCAGTTGTAAGTCTTTAATGCCGCACAGTTGTTTTTGCGTGGTACCGAAGAAATCTTGTAAATGCTTGTTACTATCAAATGCATAGTCAACGGTAAACTCCATGGTTTTGTGGTCTAGCTTGGTGAATGGATTGGCAAAATAAAGTTCTATCGCATACTTTTTTAAGTAGCTAGACTCTACATTTTTTTGTAGACGATTAATTTTCTTGGCGTTTTTCTTGTAATAAGTGGTTTTTTTGTACTTGCGCGATTGTAGTTTACTTATGTAGGAAAAGGCCTTTTTTAGATCGTTCTTTAGGGCTTTGGAAGCCTTTTTATACAGGATCTCTGTATCTTGATTGGCAATCTTTTCCGAAAGATAGTCGGTATATATTTTGTTATTGTATGGATTTTTACTTAAAATCTCATAAGATTCGCGTACATAACCGTAAGGAATGACCGCAACGGCAAGTGCCCATAGGCTGGAGTCATTGACATCTATACGCATTTTGCGCAATGCGCTTTTACCATTATCGAGCTCTTTTAACAGTTTTTTATTTTTTAACTGTTTGGCCACTTCGGTGTAATAGCGTAGTTTTTGTAACTCTTTTTCTACAATGCTCTCAAAACCCGGTTTATCTTGGTAACTTTTGCAATGTTCTTCTGCTTGACCATAGGAGTCAATGCCTTTTAGTAGTGGACGATCGATTCCGGCGCGAAATGCGGCTCCTTCTTTTTTTAGCACGCGTCTTTGTAGTTTTTTGTATTCGTTTTTTGTTTGTTGTAATGCTGATTTTAAACGCAGTTTGTCGGCATCAGGAGCGAACAGCAACATTTTGTTATAGATCTTTTGTGCTTGCGGATACTTTTCTTTTCGACGTAAGATTTTGGCTCTTTTTTCATCGCGTTGTAGTTCTTGGTTGAGAACATATAATATGTTGTCTTTCTTTTGTAGAATTTCTTTGCCTTTTTCTGTTTCATCCAGCCCCTTGGGAAAAGACTCCAAAAGATCGTAAGCCGTTTTCAAATCGATCGAAGGATCATTTTCATCTTTGCGTTCCCAACGCTCTTCGGCTTTTTTGACATCCTTCATTATTTTTTCATAGTGTTTTTGCGATTCGATCTTGAGGTTATTTACGAATTTTTTTTCTTCGTCATCAATTAGGCTTAAAATACGCTTCTTGTAAGGCTGTAGTTTCTCATCTTTTTCTATTTTTGTCTTATATTCTTTTTTGAGATCGGCGTATTTGCTTTGTTCCTCTTTTACAACTTCGCGGTTATTGAGATCTATGACACTGGTGTTTGGCAAAGACACAACAATGGCGGCTTTGATTTTTTCAAAGTCGTCTTTTTGCGTAACGGGATTGGTATTTTTTTGTGGTGGTTTTTTGCCTTTGTCGGCAATGAAGTATGCGTAAATAAAGTAGCCGGTACCAGCAAATAAAATAAGTACCGAGAGAACTGCAACGACAATGGACGACGTTGAATAGCTTTTGGCAGCAACAACTTGACGTACGGGAACAGGGCGGTAAACCGCGCGTCGTCTCGCTCTGCCAGAACGCTGTTGTTGTTGTGGTTCATCGACAAATTCCAAGGGTTTTTCTGTTTCATCGTAATCGTCATAATCATCGTAATCGTCGTAGTTGTCTCCTTCGCTTTCTATATCGCCCTGGAAAGGTGTATAGCCATCAAGGAATTGACGCAAATCGTTTACGATTTCTGCGCAGGATTGGTAGCGCTTGTTTTGTTTTTTCTGCGTACAGCGCTCTATGATTTTACATACTTGTTGTGGAATACTCTCATCGATAGAATGCGGATGTGGGAATGGTTTTGTGGCATGCATCGCACAAACCACTGCCGGATTTTTTTGTGGAAAAGGTGGGCTACCTGTGATCATGTGATAGAAACTTGCCCCAAGGGAATATATGTCAGAGCGGTGATCAATGCTGTCGCGAAGACCGCGTGCTTGTTCTGGAGATATATAGTGAGGAGTACCTAACGCATGTCCTTCCATGGTGAGGCGACTATCATTTCCAAAATCTCTTACTAATCCGAGGTCACATAGTTTGGGAATACCTTCTTCTGTTAGGATGACATTGTCTGGTTTAATGTCACGGTGAATAATGCCTTCTTGGTGGGCATAATCTAGAGCGTCCGCTATTTGCAATACAATATTAGCTGCCTCTTCTACTTCCAATTTACCTTCTGCATCTAGTAGGTCACCGATGGATTGCCCTTCGATAAACTCCATGACAAAGTAGTGAATGCCATCTTTGGTTTTTCCGGCATCAATACCACCAATGATGTTGTCATGACTTAAACGAGCTGTGGTACGCGCTTCTAAAGTGAAACGATCCACTAGGTTTTTATCCTTGCTGAGTTTCTTTTCCAGAACCTTAATAGCAACGGGACGTTCCATCGAAACTTGTATACCGCGATATACACTTCCCATGGCACCTTTACCGATTTCTTCGACAATATCATAACCATCAATTACAGGAACATTTTTTGTGGGAATTATCTCTCTTTCTATTGAAGGCACTGTTTCGTCTGATTCGCCTAACTTTACTGTTTTATGAGTAGAGTCGTTGAAAGGATTTCCATCAAATTCCATTATGTTATTTGCAGTCTCTTGCCAATTTTCTTGAGAGATGTACTGCTTGGATACAAGGATTTCTTTCAGAGTTTTTTGGTCCATTCCCAGAGAACCGATGTCTTCTTGTATCTTTAGACATTCGTCTAATTGACTCTTTGAAATTAATCCGATCTCTATTGCTTTTTGGGCAATTTTAAATTCGTTAACCATGGTTGTATTCCTGTATTTATCGGTTAGAAAGTTTATCGCAAGTTTTTTTTATTATAGGCGGTAAATGTGTTTTTCGCAAGTGCTTTCTTTCACACGGTGCATTGGGAAAATTTCATAAAATAACTTTGCAAAAAACAAAACTACGTAATAGATTAATAAAGTTGTACTCACTTTTGTATCCTTGGAAAGTACCCTAGAAAGGTTGCGCTTGTATGTACGTGTGGAAGACCGTGAAGATTTTTATCAGCTCTACATTTAAAGATTTGGAGTTGGAGAGAGACAAACTGGCTCAAATTTTTCGCAATTTGCAGCAAAAATTTTACGAACGCAAGATAGCGATTGTTCCTTATGATTTACGTTGGCGGCAAAAACACGACGAAGAAGATCTGGTAGGCTGGTGTTTGGAAAAGATAGATGAATGCCAGTATTTTGTTGGAATTTTAGGCCATCGTTATGGTTGGCGTCCCGAAAAAAACGTTGCGGGGCAAGAGAACATAGAACGTTTATCGATTACCGAAATGGAAATTCGCCATTCACAGGAAAAAATAGATCGCGATAAACGTTTCTATCTTCTCGAAGACCGAGAACGCGACGATGTCGATGAACTTGCCGAAGATTTACAATCCATGAAAAAATTAAAGCAAAAATTGCGCGACGAGGGTGAAGAGGCTTTTCCCTATATATCTAGCGAAACCATTTTACAGGTAATCGAGAGTGAGTTAGAGGCGCGTTTGGAGCGCGATTATCCACAACAGATGAGTTTTCAAGTTTCGTCTATGGCGGATTCGCGCGTAGACATCATCAATGAGAAAGTCAAAGGTTTTGTGGGTCGTGAAGCGTATTTGCAGCAGTTACGCGACTTCGTAGAGAGTGAAGATGCGCATAACTACATGTGCGTTTGTGCCGTTGCTGGAACGGGAAAGTCGGCACTGTTGGCGTATTTTATCCATGAACTTTTAGAAAAAGAAGCTAAAGTTGTATGGCATTACATGAGTATGGGGGGAACGAGCACCGCACAGGTGAACAAAATACTGGAAAGTATTGGCGAACAGTTACAAAAATTACAGATCTTAGACGAAGACTTTAGCGAAGATGACTTACGTGGAACGATTGCGAATGCATTAGAGACGACAAAAAACAAAGTAGTTCTATGTATTGATGGCCTTGACGAAGGACAAGGCAGAGCTCTTGAACTTAACTGGCTTCCACGTAATTTGCCACAGAATATACGCGTTATTTTGACGACGCGTCCTGTAGAACCGTGGCCAAAAATTTCACAAATAACCAACCTGAAGACAATTGACCTTCCCCCTCTTCAAGAAGAAGAAATCGAAGCGCTGATCAAATACTACGAAGAAAACCACAGTTGTGAATTGGATTACGCGGATAAGGCCATTCTCAAAAAACGCGCAGCGGGAAGTCCTCTGTTTTTAAAAGTGGCTTTCGATGAAATGTTGTCTTCTGGTATGGCGGTAGGACAACTGGCAGAAAGCATTGACAAATTATTTGAGCAAGTTTTGTTGCGATTAGAGAAAAAATATGGCGAGAATTTAATCGAACGTTACCTCGGATGTATTGCGGCAAGTCGTTCTGGTCTTTCCGAAAATGAAATTGAAGAAATTTTGTCATGGAAAAAAGGCGATGAAATGGTCGGCGGGGATCTTGTTCTTGTCATTCAAAAGTCCTTGGCAAACTTTATCACGAGGCGTAACCATTTGTTTACTTTTTTTCATCCTGAATTTGAACGTACAGTAAAAATGCGTTTGGGGAAAGCAAAGTTACGTTTCTATCATCAATTTCTCTCTGAATATTTACAACACAAAGGATTTGATTACGAACGAACACAGTACGAGTTGCCATATCAGTTGCAGTGGGGGGAGGAGTATACAACTCTTATTGAAATGTTGACGGATATTTCTTTTCTCGAAAAGAAAGCAAAGATGATGGAAGATTTGGCTGAAGATTTAAAACGTGTTTTGTTTGAAAAATCAGTACCTGTCCCCAGCGATATAGAAGTACAAAACAAATTTTCTTTGTGTTCTAACTTGAACCTAATCTCTGATTTATATCGTATTATCCAGTCACAACTACCTTTTTTACGCCGTAATCCGCAATCGCTTTTCCAAACAGCATGGAATCTTGGCTATTGGACAGAAAAGCAAAGTGCCATTCACTTATTCGTTGAAGCATGGCGCGAAGAGAAAGAAAAAACACCGCACTACTGGATTCGTAGTTTAAAGCCACCGCAAAATCTTTTACATTCTCCTTTAGAAAAGAACTTGCGTTTTCACTTCGGAAGAATCCACGATGTGACTTTTTCGCCGGATGGGGAAACCATGGTATCCACCGGTGGATTATACGATATGAAAATACGCGTGTGGGATGTGGCGACTGGAGAGTGTTTTCAAGTCTTGCGTGGTCATCAAGCCGGCGTTACTAAAGCGCGTTACACTTGCGACGGTGACTATGTCATCTCGACAAGTCGCGATGGTTGCGTTAAGGTTTGGGATTTTAAAAGTGGTGAGTGCTGTCACACTATTGAGGAAAATCTCGATAAACTAGAATGCCTTGATGTAAATGGCGAATTTTGGGCATGTGGTGGTCGAGAAGACAATTCCATTACCATAAGACGTATCTCTTCACATGAAAAAGTCGCTAGCTTGCATGGACATGAAGATTGGATAAAAAGTGTGGCTTTTCATCCAAATGGAAAATTTTTAGCGTCGGGATCAAGAGACGCAAGTGTACGTATTTGGGATTTGGAAAGCAAGCAGCAAGTTGCGAAGTTTCAACACGATGCGGAAGTGTGGAGTGTGGTATTTCATCCTACGCAAAACAAAGTCATTTCTAGTTCGAGAGATAAATCGGTTCGCATATGGAATCTGGACACCAATGAGTGCGAAAAAGTATTACTTGGCCATACCGTTGGTGGCGTAAACGCTGTGGATGTTTCTCCTTGCGGAACACTGATTGCTTCTGGTGGTGAAGATAAACACATACGCGTTTGGGATTTTGCCAGCGGAAAATGTTTGAGCGTATTACAAGGGCATCAATCGCGTTTGCACGGTGTCGATTTTTCTCCTAGGGGAAAGTATCTTGCTTCGTGTTCAAAGGACAAATCCGTTTGTCTATGGAATCTGGAACAAAAAGCTGTTATCGAGCAAAATGATGAACACCAAGATAAAATATGTGAAATCAGTTGGCAAAAATCGCAGCACTTCATCTCGGCTTCGTGGGACCGCAGTGTAAAGTTGTGGAAAGAAACTGGGGAACTCGTGACCAGTTTCTGTGGTGGAGAGGGACGTATTAATACGTTGGCATACGCACCAAATTCGCAGAAAATACTCGCTGCAGGTAATGATCGCCACATCTATATATGGAGTGATGATGAACATCGCTCTATTCGCACAAAACACAAAAGCGGTATCACGCACATTTGCGTAGACAAAGAAGAAAAACTAGTTCTTTCCGCGAGCCGAGATAAGACAATATGTTTGTGGGATATCGCGAGCGGAGAGTGTATACAAAAATACGTAGGTCATGAAGATTGGGTACAAAAAGTTATATTTCACCCTGCGAATCAGCAAATTGCTTCGTGCAGTAAAGACAGTCGCGTTCGCATTTGGAATCGCGATTCTGGTGAGTGTTTATTTGTGCTACATGAACATAAAAAATGGGTGAGAGATATTGACTATAGTCCCGATGGAAAGCATCTCGTCTCTGCTTCGGAAGATTGCCGTTTGTGTATATGGGATACCGAAAATGGCAAGTGTCTTCACAACATTGCTGGTCACAGACGCAATATCTCCAGTGTACGCTACAGCAAAGATGGACAACGTCTTGCTTCGTGGGGCTGGGATGGCATGGTCAAAATATGGAATGTGCAAACCCTAGAATGCATGAAGGAAATGTATGGCAAAATTCATATCGATCATGTATTGGATGACGATGTACGTTATCTTGCTTCCTCTACGAATCTACGCACGGTAATTATCGATCGCGAGAGTGATGAAATCGTTGCATGGTGGCCACAGAGCATTGATTTGATTTGTATGAACAAAAATAATGTCATTTCCGGAAGTACAGGTAGTGGGTATTTGCCTATTTTCCAATTGTGTGGTGGGAATGGTTCGTTTTAAGAGTTGTCCGAAAGTGTTTTCTGCCCACATCAAAGATGAAACCTCTGATGTGTCACTCCTACGAAAGCACATGGCTGTCAAGCTAAGATATAAACCCCTTATGGTGTCATCCCTGCAAAAGCAGGGGCGACACCCAGAGGGAATTTTTCATGTATTTATTTGTGGTTAGTTGCCTTTTACAACAACATAGCGACGTGAAACGCCGGTGATGACGCGGAACAAGTATAGTTGTTTTTGCTGAGACAATACTTTCTTGGCATCACTGATTGTTCTAATTCTCATACGATTGATTTCACTAATTACATCGTTGGTACGTAGTGAAGATCGCGACGCAGCGCTGCCATCGGTGATAGCGGTGATGACCACACCTTTGTCTGTTTGTACTCCGAGAGCTTCTGCTAGGTCTGGCGTCAATTGTTGAATTTCAATTCCCAGACTTTCGATAATGGCAGAATCTTGAGTCGGTTGCTCTTGAGGTTGTGGTTGAGTGCCTTGTCCGTTCCATGTGGCTTTTTTGATATCACCCAATACAACATAGATGGTTTTGCGTTTTTGGTTGCGGAAAATTTCCACAGGAACTTTTGAGCCTGCAGGTGTTGTCGCTACTGTGTTACGCAATTGTGCTGAGCGAGTGATTTTTTTTCCGTTGAAGTAAAGGATAATATCACCCGAGCGTATTCCTGCTTTTCGTGCGGGACTGTTGGGAAAAATTTGTTGAACCAAACAACCGAAGGCTTCATTTAGTCCAAATGCCTGTGCCATGTCTGGTGTAACTTCTTCAATTTGTACACCTAACCACGAACGCTGCACCTTTCCACTGGCAATGATTTGCTTCATGATTGTGCGTGCTTGGTTCACAGGGATGGCAAAACCAATTCCTTGGTATCCACCACTACGGCTAAGAATGGCAGTATTAATACCAATAACTTCTCCGTGTAGGTTGATAAGCGGCCCACCGGAGTTTCCAGGGTTAATCGCTGCATCTGTTTGGATAAAGTCTTCGTATTCGGTGATTCCAACACCTGAGCGTCCTTTTGCACTAACGATACCAGCAGTAACGGTTTGGCTAAGGCCAAAAGGGTTACCAATGGCAAGTACCCATTGCCCTACTTGTAAAGACGATGAATTTCCGAGAGGAGCGACGGGAAGATTTTTAGCCTCTATTTTAATTACCGCAACATCTGTTTTGGAGTCAGATCCGATGACTTTGGCCTTGAATTTACGACGGTCATTGAGGGTGACGGTCACTTCTTCTGCATTTTTCACAACGTGATGGTTACTCAAAATATATCCACGTGGATCAATGATGACTCCTGAACCAGCGCCTTGCTCTTTTCTTTGACGTGGAGCCTTTTTGGAGCGTGGATTGTCGCGGAAAAATGGATGATTGCGAAAAAAATCCATGCTTCCATTTCGACCAGAGACCTTACGCACTACAGCAATATGCACAACTGCGGGGGTGGTTCTTTTCGCTACTTGTACAAATGCTTGAGACTGCTGGTGCAACTTGGCAATCGCAGCATCTTGGGAATCATCGGCTTGGATACTTGGAGTGTGGAAAGCAATAACACCAACTGCCATTATGGCAATAACACATGTCATAATGAATATTTTTTGTCGCATTTTTATTTCCTTTCCTAATAGGAATTAAATGAACTATTGCTTGTTGTTGTGTAACAACATGTTGTTTGTGCCGATTTGCAAAGTACTGGACAATAGTGGTTTGCTTAACGACTATTGTCTGGTATTGGCATCGCACAAAACCGAATTGTTATTGTGGAATATAAGGAAATTTCCTACTTGAAATGCAAGTAGTGTGCCAATTGTGCGTAAACATGAAAAATATAATGATAACTCCTTTTAAAATTTACTCTTAGGAATATTTTTGTTATATTTTGTACTTGTAGTGGTTTGGAAACTATGTATTCAAAAAACAACACTTTTTTGCCATAAGTATACACAAAGGATTTTTCAATGAGATCATTCCTTAGAGGAAAAATACAAAAATGAAGATTTGTTTGAAAGTGGTAGCGGGAGCTTTAAAGGGACAGACTTTTAGTTTTGAAGATTACAATCAAATATCCATTGGCCGTTCACCAAAGGCGTATTTTTCTTTTCCTCAAGATCCGAAAATTTCACGTTTGCATTGCTTGTTGGAGTTTGTGCCGCCCTATAATTGTTACATCCAGGACTTAGGTAGCAGTAATGGCACTTTTTACGGAATACCAGATAGTAAGACGCAAAAAATTCTTTTTCAACGCATTACCGAAGCACATGTCGAAAACAATCACTACATACGCGTGGGAGGAACGACATTTCGCGTGCACATACCACCGTTTAAGATTACCCGCCATTGTGAAATATGTAAATGCTTAGTCAAAGATGACTCCTTTGCTAAAGGGGAGGCCAGTTCTTTTGGTAACAAATATTATTGCCAAAAATGTAAGCCAAAAGAGGAAAAACCTATTTCCATCATCGAGGATTTTGAGGTGTTGCGCCGTATTGGTAGTGGGGCGATGGGAGCGGTTTATTTGGCAAGACACATAAAAACAAAACGCTCTTTAGTTTTAAAAATTGCGCATCCAAATATGCAACCGAATGAAAATCAAATCAAACGTTTCTTGCGTGAAGCGGAATACGGTGCCGATTTACGCCATAAACACATCGTGAACTACTATCGTGCTGGTTATTCTAGGGGGCATGGTTTTTTCTACATTCCCATGGAATACGTACCAGGTATTGATTTACAGCAATATATGAATAATAACAATGGTCCTTTAAGTCTCAAGGTGGCAAAAAGATTTATACTACAATTAGTAGAGGCCATTGAATTCTTGCACGAAAATAAAATCATACACCGCGATATCAAACCGTCGAATATATTGGTGGTGAAGAAAAAAAATGATTTTAACGTGAAACTAGCAGACTTAGGGTTGGCGAAAAGGTATGAAGAGACAGGCCTAGGTGGGCTTACCATGTCGAACAAGGGGTTAGGTACACCTGACTACTTAGCTCCCGAACAATTGGAAAACGCCAAGGGCGCTGACGAACGCTCTGATATTTATTCTACGGCCGCGACTATTTATCACATGGTCACAAATCACAAAATTTTCACCGGCAACTTACGAGAGATGTTTACGAAGATTCTCAATGAAGAGCCTATTTCAATGCGCGAGTATATTCCGTCTCTTCCCGAAAATTTTGAAAAGATAGTGATGCTGTGTTTAAACAAAGATCCCGATCATCGCGTACAAACCATGAAGGAATTTCGTGTGTTGTTGCAAGGGGTTTTGGCGGGGTATTAGGTATGGGTGCAAGTGTGGGGAATTTATGATTGGTGCTTCTTTCTTCGTATTGATGCCCTCACCATCGAATTTAAGGTTTTAGCTTCGCTAAAAGCCTCAATTCTCATGCCTCTCCCACGGGAGAGGCTTAACACGTCTTAATTTGCTTCCATTTGTGTTATTTTGTGCTGCCGCATGCATAAGGATAACTGTATAGAAATAGTAACACCATACTATTGTCTCGCAACTCAAGCGAATTTAGTTTTTAACAAAAGAGAAGCATTACACCTCTCCCTGTGGGAGAGGTATGAGAATAGCAGCTTACAGCGTAGCTGTAACTGCTTTTTCGATGGTGAGGGCATCAATACGGAGAAAAAATCACTAATCTTTCCCTCAATTCGATGGTGAGGGCACCAATTCGGAAGAAGAATATCACCCAAAAATCACCCCTCCAAAATCACAAATCCCAGAGCATAACCTTTTTCATGTGAAATGCTCACATGGATGTTTTTTATGCCCATTTCACGAGCAATTAGATCCATTTGTCCATGTAAAGATAGATATGGACGACCGATGTGATCTACACACACTTCTATTTCTTTGGCGATCACATTTATTTTGCGATTTTGGTGGAGCATCGTTTGGCTAATCGCTTTGAAGAAAGCTTCCTTTACTGCAAATCTGCCTGCCAAACGATGTGCGGTCGGTACGGGACCACGTTCACTGGTGGTAATTTCTTGAGCAGTAAATGTTTCCTGGATGACACTGGTCTTGTTGTCATTTAAACACTGCTCGAAAAACTGTATATCCGCTAGGTCGGTCCCAATACCTTTGATCATTACTTACTCCTGTGATCTGGAGAGAAGAGCATTTTTTTCTCTTGAACATTTTCACCGTCGGCGTTAGCGACAAAAGGTTTCTTATCGCGAATAGCGAGTAATTTTTCTTTTCCGATCAAGAAGTTTCTCTCGCGCTTATAACGATGTTTCCATCTTTCGCTGCGTAGAGCCACATACTTTTCCTTTTGCTCACTAGAGAGCATTTTGAAAAATACATCGGGGTGAATTAGGCACAACATGGCACCTACGTGTCCAAATCCCAGACTTGTGATGAGAGCCGCTTTGATGTTTTCGCTACCCACATGTGTTGCATGACTGTTGTATTGTAAGAACGTGTGTTTTTTCATACGAATGTCAACATCTAGGAGATTTGCATTTCCAGGAACAATACCACTTTGCATTGCTTGAAGAACACCGTTGATCTGCCACGCCGCAGCGCCACCTTTACTGTGTCCGGTGAGTGACTTTTGCGAAATCACCATCATAGGTAGCCCTGGGGTTCGCCCCAGTTTTTGCATGAGTGAATGGTACAGCTCACTTTCGTTTTTGTCATTGGCCTCTGTCGAGGTGTCGTGTTTGGATACCAGTGCAACGTCGTCGGCAGTGAGCCCGTATTGTTGCAGTGATTGGCGCAACACCGATGGATTTTTGTCGTCTTCGCATCCTACGCTCAAAAGTCCTAAGCCCGGCGCGGGAATTGATTGGTTGATACCATCGGTTGCTGAGTAGCTCATAGCAGCGACGGCGTATACTGGTAAACCAGCTTCTAAGGCGACAGATGCACGGCAAAGTAACATAGTTCCCCCACCTTGGGCTTCGACAAATCCACTGCGCATTACGTCATTCGGACGCGACATCTCCTGTGGAGTAAAACCGCGCTCGCGCATATCGTCATTGTTCGCCGTTGCGTTCATATCTTTGAAGCCAAGAACGCCGGTGTCGGTCAAATCGTCATAACTTCCGGCGACGATAAAGTCGGCCTTACCTGCGAGAATTTTTTCCATGGCTATTTCCACCGAGACGGCAGCAGTTGCACAGGCATTCGCTGGCGAAGCGACGGTACCATAGCTCCCCACATAGCTTTGTACGTTGTAAGCTCCCATGACGTTTACCAGAGTTTCTTGTATACGGTCTCCTTGTCGTGGAGTGTTTAAGGTAACATCTCTCGCAAGGTGTGCTAGAGATTCTCCACCACCAAGTCCACTTCCCATGGTGTTGCCTACTTTACTTGGATGGATATATTTGTACAATTCTTCTGGCTCAATTCCAGCACTCAGGAAGGCATCTGCTGTACCTACTAAACTATATTGGGTGTTGTAGTCCATTTGTTGGCACATATCGTTTGGTAGACCCATGCGATTTGCGCTCCAACCGCTTGGTATTTGCCCGGCGACGTTGCGATCAAAGGTCATGCGTTTGGGTACGCGAATCTTCATCGCTTTGCGTAGTAGAACCCAGTAACAGTCCATTTCCACATCGTAGAAAAAGTCGACTTTTTCTGGATTGGCCTCTTTGTAACTTATCGCGGTCTCACGGTCATCTATGCGGAATTTTACTTCGTTTTCCAGAGAAACTTCCGTATAAACATCTACATTTTTCGGATCAAAGTGCGTTAGCTCTGGGTCCATATCGCGAATTCCAATTGCCGAAAGAAGTTGATCGCGATATTTGCTACCTACCTCATCTTCGTTGATTGGATTCCCGGTTTCGCTATCCAACCAGCCGACGTATTTCGGAGTGATGGAAAATTCTACAAGACCTATGATGCGCGCTAGTTCGAGTGCACGTGCATTCGAAAGTTGTCCTGTTGTTTCTTGGTCCCAACGTATTTGTGCATTACCAAATGTTCCCACTTCCCCGTAACCCACAATGACGACGGTATCTTCTAGTTTGACCTGAGTTTCGTTCCATTTCTTTAGATGTTCATCTTCTGGAATCTTTGGAAATTGTGAGACGTCGAGTGGAAGCACTTTTTGTTCGTTACTTGCTGTGGTTTTGACCTTTTTCTCTGCAAGTTGTTTTTGCAAATCAACACGAATGTTGCGTAGTACTGCGCCTAAGTCGTCTACGTCTTCCATGCCGCCCATCAAGTTGGCTTTGAGTGGTGTCTTTTGTGCGACTTTACACATATCTTCGTGTAACAAGCCCGTTAGTAAAAATGCCATTTCATCGCATGAGTACGTGCGTACAGATCTTTGCGATTCTAAACCGGCGGCAACAACATCATTGGCACTCATGAGACCTGTGCCACGTACCCAACCAATTTGCGCACCGACAATACTACATGTTTTACCCCAAATATCGTACTCGGACTTCCACTTATTGAGAAGTACTTCTAAGCCTGCTTTGGTCTCCGCATACATACCATCGTTACCAAATTGACCATGGTTAGGTGAAAGAGGTAAGATAACCTGCATTTTTTTGTGCACATCAGGACCTTCCAGTGCTTGCTCAGCTATTTTGCCAAGTAAGTACTCTAAGCCGAATAACATAACGCGCATCGTGGCCACAGAACCTTCGTCGAGTGTCAGAATGTTATTTTCTTCTGGCACAGCGCCAAAGGGAATAAAGTAGTCTAGTTGCCATGCCGCACGTCCTTCTTGCGGTTGGTAAATCCAGTCGACGATGGCGCGGATGTCCGATCCACAGCCTTGGTTAAAAGGTACTATGTGTAGTTCAGCTCCCCAGCCAGCGTTTTGTTGGTAAAGCTCACGATAGTAGTTTAAACGCTTTAGAGTCGGTCGTGTGGTGGTCACAATCACTTTTGCTCCGCCGCGCAACAAGTACTTCACTACCGATGTGGCGATTGCTCGCTCTCCTGCACCGGTAACTAGTGCGACTTTGCCTTGGAATTTGACACCTTGACTCGCTTGTTGTCCAAGTACCTCGGCAAAAGTATTGCTTGCATCTTTGTTCGAACATGCTTTGGCGTCTTTTGTGGTGATTTGTAGTTGCAAGTTATTGACAAAATCATCGGCGTTTTTTTGCTTGTCGCGCATAACTTCAGAAAAATGTAGTCCTGAGGCGTCTATCTTTACTTGTGGAGCCGTAGGATGTAAATTTACAGCGCGTTTGCCTTCGCGGTCGGCATTTTTTACCAAGTCATGTAGACATTCAAAAATGTCGCTGGTTTCTTTGTCATTGTCTTTTTGTGCTTTGGACTTCAAACCGCTAATCAGTAACTCCACTTCAGGTATAGGGTTTGCCAAAACGCATTCTTTGACGAACTGATATTTTTCTTCGTTGCTGTTGTTGTTTTTTAACGCCCAGTACAAAGACATTACTTGACTACGTGTCCAGTTCCATATAGAAGTGAAACTGCGTATTTTGCGTTGTGAAAATCGCGGACGAATAGAACGTTCGTATTTCGGTCCATGCTCACTTTTATACAGTTCTAAACGATCTTCTTCTAAGAATTCTATTTCGCGTTCGATAATACCCGCATAAGGATCTTGCCCGAGTAACTGTTGTGTACAACGTGCCACTTCGGCGAAAACCCCGTGAACACCAAAATAGCGTTCGAGTATTTTGTCGATGGCGGCAGAATCTACCTGAGCTCCTGAACTTTCTGCAGATTTACGCGCAAAACTCCAGCCATAGATATCTTTATAGTGCATGAGCACACTTTCGATAAAAGTGTGTGCGTCTTTACGGTTCGATATATTGCTGTCTATGGGGCTTTTTTCGTTGCTGCGCGATGAGGCGTCGATGCCCTCTATCACTGCTATTGTCGATAGAACTTGGAAAGTGGTGGCATCATCGATAATCCAGTTTTCCTGTAGAAATTTGATGATATCGCGCAGGGTAACGTTACCGAGCTTATCAAAATTGCGCTTGATGGCTTCGGTATGCGCTACTTTTAAGTACGCTCCTGGAGAGGTATAACGACCCGCTGTTGCCCCTTCTATGGCTTCTTCTAATTGCGAAAGCGGAATTTCGTGTCCGCCGTCGATGGGGGCTGTATTGAATTCTGTCCAAATGTCGACAACTGTTTGATTGCGTCGCGAAGAGTTTCCTCCGAGAAGTTGATCAATGCTTTCGTCATCGGCCATTTCTTCGGGCCATATTTTTGTTTGCAAGGCTAAAATGGTGCGCAAAGCATGTTTGACGGCAGATGTTTTTGGCGGAGCGACACTTCCGGTGTCGGAAGCAGGAACAACAGGGAGCTTTACAATTGGTTGACTTTCTTGTGTTGCCACTTGTGGTGCCTCTGGTTGTGGTTCGTCTTCGACTACATTGCGTGATGAAGGAAGTTCTGTTTCTCCTTCGAGAAAATACAGTACTGCGCGATCTCTCTCAACGTTAAGTATCGGTTTTGCTAAATGTGACTTTCCGATGAGGGTCTGCCCAAACATATTGGTGAGAGTTGGTTGATAACTTACACCTACTTCCCATATTTGTGTGACGTCAGAGTTGTCGAGAAGTAGATCCTGTGTTTCTATCCAACGCACGGGAAAAGCAAATTGATAAGCAAGGAGTTCAATAACCACTTTGCGTGCGCACTGCGCTTCGTTTTGCAAAGCTTTCTCCACATCGTTGAGAATTTCGCCCATCACTGGAGATTTTGTCAAATGATAGACATCATCAAAAAATGATTTAGAAAGCTCAAAGGGACGTGCGACCAAGTTTGGTATGTAGCGATGTTGCAATTTGCTGAGGTCGTCTTTTTCGTCGAATGTGTCAATGAGTACCTTGCGAAAGTGATCTACTCCGCGGTGTAGTACCGAGGAGTGAAATGGTACATCCAGTCCTGGTATATCCATATATGCTGGTTTTTTAGGAGAAGAGAGTTTTGCCAAACGTTGCTGCAACACACTAATGGCGTCGACGTGTCCGGCAACGGCGTATTGACGTCCGCGGACGTTGTAGTTGACGATTTCTAAAGTGGTATTGGTATCTTCGCGAATTTCATCTACCAATGTGATGGCCTGTTGTTCTGTCATTTTTGCGCGGTGTGGACAAACGACTCCCATGCGATATGGTGATTGACCTTGGTCATCGCGTGGCACAAAGTTTTGCATAGTTAGACCGCGTTGATATACAACTGAGATTACTTTTTCAAGTGCCAAAGCGGATGAACAAGCGGCCATTGCCGAATATTCCCCAATACTGTGACCGCAAAAATAGTGATCTTCTATGTAGATTCCCGCTTCTTTCAATTCCACGATACTCGCCATTGCGTGAACAACAAGTGCTACCTGCGTGAATTGCGTTAAAAATAGCACACCTTTTTCATGGCGCAGTGTTTCGCCTTTTACAATCAATTTTTGTGGATTTTTTTGTACGATTTGTAAAATGGAAAATCCAAATTGATCTCGTGTATACGCGTCAGCGCGGTCCCAAATGTCGCGTACCGCAGTAGAGCGAGCATAACCCTCCATTCCCATGCCTTTGGCTTGAATTCCTTGTCCTGGGAAAATTAGAGCTATTTGCGGGGTAGAAGTGAACACCTTACCTGTTACCGTTGCAGTTCGTTGTCCATTTTCTTCTGTCGCACAATTGATTTCATATACCTTTTGACCTTGGTTCATCGCGATGTGGCGACCATAAGTCCATACCTTACTTGCATGTACTGCTGGAGCAGAGAATTGTACTTCGATACGCGAAATGCTTTTGTGAGGTAAATTTTCTTGTTCACGTAAAGTTTGCAGCGCCATTCCTTTAGACCACATTCCATGTAGAATCGGCGAATCAAATCCCGCGATGCGTGCAATAAGAATGTCACGGTGTAGTGGGTTAAAATCGCGACTGACAATAGAGTAAGTGTCGCCACTACGTGGGGCTTTTACACTTTTTTCGTAGGCGTAGTATGGTCGTTCTAAGGCAACTTGTTGTGCCTTAGGATAAGTGAATGTCGTATCGAATGTTTGTTCTTTTCCTAGCTGATTTCCCACTTTTTCACGGATGAGAAACTGACTTTCTAAAACAACAACGGGCTTATTGTCATGGAGAATCTGGGCCACAGCAACAATTTTTTTGCCTTCACGTCCATAGCTTATACTAGATAGCTCTGCTGCGACATTATAGGTTTTACCCGCTTGTAATCCAGCGTTGTCGACTTTGGCGACGTTATTGGCTAAGTGCACTAGAGTGAAAAAATCACCGATGCAATCTGGATCGAGTAGAATGCTAAAAAGCGGCTGCCAAGCAATCACAAATGACATGCTCAGAGGGGCTACGGAGAAATCATTGTCCTTGCCACCTATCGCGGCAATATATTGGCGAATACTTTGCTCCGTTAATTCAAATGTTGTCTTGTGCTGTTTTCCTGGTTTTTGTTCTGGGTTATCTAGTAGTAAACCAGCGTAGAAGTCGGCAATGCGTTGTACGCGGTTTTCTTCTATTTCCATGACATTATGCGGGGCCATTTTATTGGTGTCACAATGAAAGTATGTGGCGAAACTGCTATTTTTTTCACCATCAATGGTTAGGACACTGTGTAGTATTTTGAGTTCGACTTTGTTTTCGTGTTGGGTAATTTGCAAGATGTCTTTTTGATCTCGCTGCATCGCAACACTGGTAATTTCACCGCCAGTATGTTTGATTTGTAGGCGTTCATTTTCGGCAAGAACCAATAAGTCATGAACAAAATTTTGGCGAATTTCGCGGCCGCGCACAATCGATTTTGCTTGCAAGAGCAGCGCTATGTCACCGCGATAGTGATTCCAATTGTAGTTGTTGACCTCTTGCGCTGTTACATAGACTTCGCCTTTTTCTTCTCCGAGAGAGGTGGTTTGCTCTGCGGTGTTATTCATGAGATCTTTATGATAGCGATGGAAAAGAGCAGCGATGGGCTCATCTATGGTGCGAATGCCGCCTACAGCACGTGGGCCGGGTGTTTGGAAGACTTCGCTGGCTTGGTAGCGTGAATCATTACAAGTGTGTAAGCTATCGCTTTTATACCACTTGCGAATATTTTCGTCGATAACAGGAATGAAATTTACTGGTTTTCCCGGGATCTGGCATACTTGGTATATGAAAAAAGCCTGGTCTTCGGGAGACAGTGGAATTTCATTTACTTGTGCACACGCGTCGCTGACTTCCTGCAGTAGTTTTTCTGGTTGTTGTAGCTTGTCGTCATCTATGGCAACTTCGAGGCTAAATCTTTGTAAAACGCGGTGTAGCATTTTTTCAAAACGCGAACGGTAGGTAATGTCCACCCAACGACCATCTTCATAGCGACCGTTATTACCCACGGCCATATGTTCTACCATTTTACGCAGTAATTCGCCGTAGGACATGGTTTCTAAATCACCGAGATACGGACGAGATGTTTTTGCGAGCATTGTAATAATTTTCTCGCGATTATTCGCAACCGCCTCTTTGTCTCCGGCGACGCGATCTAGAAGACGACCTATCTTGGCGGCGTCGTTTTCTATGTAGTAGATATCGGCATCTAAAGGGCTTTTCCCCGAAGTCATGCTTCCTTTGATTTGCCCATTGGCGACTGTGGTTGACCAATCATCAATTCCCTCTGTCTCCACAAGAGCTTTTTTACAATCATCGGACGCTTCTGATTCGCGGCATGCCATGACCACTGTTCCTAAGAATACACCATCAAGAGGCATGACGGGTAAGTCGAATTCTTTGTTCCAGGTTCCCATGATGAATTCTGTGGCGTCTTTTTCTTCGCGGATACCACCACCACCGAGAACCAATACATTGTCATGCTCGCGAATGCGGTGATAGTTTTTTAAGAGTACATGGCGCACATCATACCAACCGTGGTGTCCTCCGGCAAGTCCACCTTCGACATGCATGCAAATAGTGTACTGCGGACGTTGGGCGGCGATGGCGAGAATGTGCTTTATTTGCTCATCCGTTCCTGCCTTAAAGGCGTTTAAGAACATACCGTGCTCATGTAATTTATCGAGAAGAGCGACACCCTCTTCTACTGGTGGTAGACCTGCAGAGATGGTAATGCCTATGAATGGATAGCCTTCGTCTTTGAGTTTGAAAAGCAGTTGTTGCTTGGATATTTGTAAACCCCAGAGGTAAGGATCGAGATATAAGGTGTTTAAAACAATTCCCTGATGAGGGTCGAGTGTTTCGGTAATTTCGTCCATGCGTTTGCGGAACATTTCTTCGGTTACCTGTCCGCCACCCGCCAATTCAGCGAGATAACCGGCATTTGCTGTGGCAACCACAATTTCTGCTGTGGCAGTTGTTGGAGTCATTCCCGGAAGAATGATGGGGGAACGTCCACAAAAGTGGCTAAAACCGTTATGTAAAAATTTTTCCCCATTTTTTTCTACGATTTGCGGTGCGTATTTTTCCCAAGAACTGCGAAACGGGATATCTTGTTGCTGCATGCTGATGATGGTTGTGCGCTCTGCGGGATTTGAAACGCAGAGTACTTCTGTTCCGAAACCTGTAATGTAGGCACGACTTAGTTTAGCAATGCCGTCACCAGGACCAAAATCGAGAATGTGAGTGAAACGGCCTTCACTGACAAACTTTAGTGCTTTTTTCCACGAAAGTTGCCGTACTGCCTGTAAGGAAACAAGTTCGCGCATTAAATCAGGATGAGAACGTAAATCTTTTCCGTCGCTGAAGGAATATAACGGAATTTTTAAAGACTTGCCATCAATTTCCCAACCGACGCGCTGTAAGTCTTGGAGAACGCGATCAATACACTTTTCAATTAGTGGAGAGTGAAAAGGTGCTGAGGTGTTGAGATAAGTAAAACGGGCATTTCTAGCAGGAAATGGATTTTTCTTCGCATGTTCATTTTGTAAATAAAGGCGTAGCTTTTCCAATGAATCTGGGGCCGCAGATACTACTTTGCGTAGAGTCTCATTATCGAGAGATAAATAAATGAACTCCTGTGGTGAATGGTTTTTATTGAACTCATCCAGAATGTTTTGTAGTTCTGTAGATGTAAAACCTTGTATTGCGGCCATGTATTTTGGAGTAGTTCCCAACTCTTTTTCTACTTCTGCGTTAGGGGTGGGAATAAAATCATGGGCGTCTTCCATGCGTATACCTTGCCATAGCAAATAGCGTGTAGCAAAAACAGTTTGCTCTATGATGCCATCGAAAGATAAACCCATCGCTGCGATCGCCGCAGGAATGACACCTTGACTATGTCCTGTGGCTCCTTCTGCCCACGCTTCAATATTTTCGCTATCGTAACCTTCCATGCAGATACTTAAATAGTTGGCCATTTGCGTTAGTAAAACAAGTGGTTGCGATATGGGAGACGAGAATAAATACTCTGCTTCAGGAACAGTAGTTTCGTCGCGTAGCCATTCTTCGACAAAAAGTCCTTGGGAAAAATAACCCGATAGAATGGCTTGGGGCGTTTGGGTTTCTTCGCGCAAAGATACATCTACTTTTTGCACTAAAGTTTTCACAATAGAGTAGCGCTGCCACAAATCACGCAATTCGCGAATGTAATCATTCGCTTGCCCAGCAAACGTAAGTGCGATACGGGCTTTTTTTTCTGTGGCTAATTGACATAGCGCTGTTGTTGAGTTCATTTTATTACCTTAATAAATGTAATTATGAGTTCTGGAAAGATTTGGGTACCCTACAAAATTTATTAAAATTTTGTACTCTTTCGCATTTTGTTATTTTCATTATGAACATTTGTTTATACAATAATTTCAATTGTTTGGTATGTTAACAACATTGTACGTGATTGAAAATTCACTATTTTCATAGTAAATGCGTTACTAATGCGTTACTAACTACTTCATAACATTAATATGAAACTTTCAACAAAAATAAAAAAACAAATTGCCAACTATGTGATCGATCATTATTTTTGCAATGCACGTATTGAACGCATTGTTTTAGAATATTTGATTGACAATGCCATTGCCAACGAAGTTGTTACCACAAAACAAATCGTTGAGTACTTGGAAAAGAAAGAATTCGCTACTTCAGACGGGGCGATTCGCGGAACCATTCTGCGCATACGTCATAAGCTTTTGAAATACAGAGAAGAAACGGCGGATCATCCTAATCACCTCATTTTCCCCGAGCCACAACGTCGCAGAGGTTATTTGCTACAGTTTGAAAAAAATCCCAATTACCAAGTATCGCGCAATCAATCTTTTGATCCGTGGTTGATGAAAAACTGGGAAGTATTACGCGAGGGAAATTACCGCGGGTTGTGGAAAGGTCTTAGCCTGCCAGATGGAGGAAGGTGGCCTCTGAAACTATATGTCTGTGTACATTCTATACGCGATGAAGGGACACAACGCGAAAAATTTATGTTTTTAATTAATTCGCCATCGAAAAAAAAGCCGCGGATGGGTATTCTGGAAGGGGAAGTAAAAAATAGTATTTTACATATGCAAGGACATTGGTCGACTCGCTACGAAGACAAAGGAATTATTGATTTTAGCATGAAATCGCAAATGTGGCCCTTTCGGCGAAGCGAAGATGAGGCGATATGTTTTTCTGGAAGATTTTTTCTCTACACTCAGGACAATAGTTTATACCAGGAAGGTCAAGTGGAGTTAAAGTATTGTCCGCTAAATAGTTTGAGTGAAGAAGATATCACTTACCTTTCTCAGTGATTTTGAGACCGCTTCCGATATCGAGCCGTTTCCACAATAGTATTCCATTTGGACGGCTCGCAAACGGATTCGGGTTTGGGGATTATTCTTTGCCTTTTTCTTTTTCTTTCCCCGCAGCGCGTCCTACCCACACTGCTGCAAAAACCGCAATGACCGTGACTATTGTTGCATAAACTACTTGCGCAGATAGTCCTTCCCCGCGATTGGGGTAGTACTGTTCAAACATTTTCTTTATAGCATCATTCCACGCTAAGGCGGCGACTAAACCAAAGGCACTTGTGATAAGAGTTGCCATTTTTTCAATGATTTGTTCTTTCATTTTTTCTCCTTTTGAAGAGCGATTTATAGATATTTCCTGGTATGCGATGCCCTTCGCCGGCTAATCGCCGACTGTGGGGGCATCAAATGCTAGCGAATATCTATACTGAAAAGCACCTTAATCAATCTAGTAAACACAATTTTTTTGTCAAAGTAAAGCACGTTATTTTGATATAGGTTGGTATTTGTTATTTACTCGTGGTGCAATAAGCGACAATGGCTTCAAAGTACGCTTCTGCGACTTGGCGAACACGATGAGATGTTTTTACGCCGGCGATTTCATCGTCTTTTTGCGCCAGTAAGTAGGCCTCCTTGAAGTTATCCTGATACAGAGATTCCCCATAGCAAATCGTACCGTGTACCAAACGCGTCAAAGTCAAGTTTCGCGCATAAACTCCTGAAGCAGAGGTTGGTAAGCAATATTTATGTAAATAGTCGGCTTTATTGGGATCTTCAAGAGGAGGCACGTTAAGTTTTTCGGTGAATTTGTGCACGACTTTTTGCGAAAGTTGCAGCGAACTTTGGAGATCGTTACTCAAAAGTAAACGCAGAAAATGATAACGAGCGACGGGGGTGACCAATTCACCTTGTAAAAAGCTTCCCGGAATAAACGCCATGTTGAAATTATCCTTGCTACCAATATTTTGTCCACGCTCATTGTTTCCTGCACCGACGTTGTAGTGAATGATGATAGTTATGTGCGGACGAAAAGCATTTATTTTTTGTGCGCGTGCTTTCAAGTCCCGTGGATTATAAAATTTGCGAAATATCGACCACAGATGACTGCGTGTTAACCACCAAGTGCGCTCCTTGGCTCGCTCTTCTAAATTATTTATTTTCGCAACGTAGTCTTCTACATCATTGCGAAAATCTTCGCGTAGCCATGTAAAGAAGTCTTTTTGGTACACACTTTGACCTAAATGTTTTTTGGTGAGCATGACATTTGCTCCTTTTTCTTGTAGGAGCTTTTGCAAATGCAGTGCTGTTAAAAGAGCCAGTTGTCCCTCGTGAAAAGTGACGTCTTCTCTGCCTCCCACAGATTTGGGGTCCATCCATATGTAGCGACTCTCTAAGAAACAACATGTCTCGCCACCGATGTGCCCCGGATCAATGGCAATGCGCATGTCTTGTAAATTTTTTGGATTGATTTGTGCTGTTGTTTGCGTTGCAAGTTGTATTTGGTATTCATATTTATCTTGGTTTTTGTCTTCAAGTGAAGCATATATTTTAAGAGAAGTTTTTGTTAGAGAATAATGATCTTTCAACTGCGGGCTTTTTTGAAGAAGCGCAAGATTATCGCGAATGTGTTGATACGTGATTTTGTTTTGATAAATGTCAAAGTCTTTATAATCCTGTGCAAATAGTAGGGGAAGAACGCAACACAAGTATAATATATTTTTAAACACCGATTTCTCCTTTGAGTTAGAGCTTTATACTTAAAAGTTGTCGCAAAGCATGTTATCATAAAAGTATATTTATAGACTATATAATTCAGGAAGATCAAAATGAAAAAATACCTACTATTACTATTTGTTTGCGTTTCGTGTATACATGCACAACAGTTAGAGGCTGTGTGCAACGAAGAGTACCCTAAGGCACTAAAAAAAATCTTAAAAAAGGCATCGAAAAGTATTTCCATTATTAGTTTATCCATGAAAACCAATACGCGTCTTGGTCGAGAAATTATTTCTATTCTCGAAAGAGCTAACAAGCGCCGTATAAAGGTACGTGTTTTGTTGGAAGGGGATTATAAATCTTTGGGCAAACAAAATGAGGAAACGTTGGCGTATCTAAAAGAAAGAAACATCGATGCGAAACTGGATGGTGAAAAATATATTACCCATGCCAAGTTGATCGTGGTGGATTCCCTACACGTACTCGTTGGTTCTACAAATCTTACCTACGCTTCGATGATATATAACAATGAATCGAACATACTCATTGAATCGCGCGATGCCGGAAAGTTTTACCAAAAGTATTTTGATGCGTTGTGGAAAAATGACAACAAAGAGTACTCCTTTAAGGGCTACAGTAGAGATAAACGTTCGATTTATTTTACCGATGACAATTATATTGATTTTGCCGGAAAAGTGATTGATGGAGCGCGTAGGGAAATATGTATCATGATGTACATGATAAAAAGACTACCATGGAAAAAGCAACACCCTGTTGAAAAGCTACTACAAAAATTAATTAAGGCACGTAAACGCGGTGTTCGTGTACGCATTGTCGCCGAAAGAACCCCCAGGGATGCCTTTAATTCGCATGTAACGAAGTTTAATAAGGAAACCGCAGAGTATTTACGCGAGTATGGTATAAAAACGGTTTTTGATGATTTGGAAACAACGACACATAGTAAAATTGTTTGGGCTGATGGAAAACAAGTGGTGATTGGTTCATATAACTGGTATAGCCAAGAAAAGACGAGTAATCATCAAACAGGGATTGTCACCGGAAATCGCAAAGTGGTGCAGCAGTTTAAAAAATATTTTGATGAGATTTACAATAAGTATAAATAGTTTGGAGGTTGGGGTTAGGGTTAGGGTTAGGGATTCTTTCTTCGTATTGGTGCCCTCACCATCGAATTTATGGGGATTTACGATTGGGATTCTTTCTTCGTATTGGTGCCCTCACCATCGAATTTAAGGTTTTAGCTTCGCTAAAAACCTCAATTCTCATGCCTCTCCCACAGGGAGAGGCGTAACACGTCTGAATTTGTTTCCATTCGTTTTCTTTGATGCCATTACAGGTATAAAGCTAATGAAACAGTTTGTTACATCACTACTATTGTTTCGCAACTCAAGCGAATTTTGTTTTTAACAAAAGAGAAGCATTATACCTCTCCCTGTGGGAGAGGTGTGAGAATAGCAGCTTGCAGCGCAGCTGTAACTGCTAATTCGATGGTGAGGGCACCAATCCGGAGAAAGAAACAATTCGCTTAATTGCTACCTTCTTCCTTAGCATCCGCCTCAGCTTTTTTGTCTTCCTCTTTTACGTCAGACTCAGCCTTCTTGTCTTCCTCTTTAGCGTCCGCCTCAGCT
The DNA here is from genome assembly GCF_009002475.1 of Candidatus Uabimicrobium amorphum. GTDB lineage: Bacteria > Planctomycetota > Uabimicrobiia > Uabimicrobiales > Uabimicrobiaceae > Uabimicrobium > Uabimicrobium amorphum. The sequence continues at coordinate 2,526,331 of NZ_AP019860.1, read as the reverse complement.
TTTTTGTCCTCTTCCTTAGCGTCTGCCTCATCTTTTTTATCTTCCTCTTTAGCGTCAGACTCCGCTTTTTTATCTTCCTCTTTAGCGTCAGACTCCGCTTTTTTATCTTCCTCTTTAGCGTCAGACTCAGCCTTCTTATCTTCCTCTTTAGTGTCAGACTCAGCCTTTTTGTCCTCTTCTTTTTCCTCTTTTTTGGGGTTTAACCCCAGCCTTTCTTTTAGTTGATCGACCGTCGCTTTGGCGTCTGCCGTTTGTTTTTTGTATTTGTCTAGTTTTAGCTCTTGTAGTTTTGTGGAGCACTCTTCCAATATGGCTAAATTTTTCTTGAGTCTTTTATGCTGCCAAGCGGGAATTTTTTTTGCTTTTAGAATACGCTTTGTGGCATCGAGAGGTCCACGCATTTTTTTTAACAGTGCTTCTGCGGTGTGTACCTTTTCGACTTGTAGATATTGTTTCTGCAATTCTTTTACTTGTGGGTGATCAGGAGCTTCTTTGACTAGTTGGTCTAAGTGTTTTTTTATTCTCTTTAAAATGAATGAATTTGATGTATTTTTTTGCGCGCGAGTGAGTAGTTGATTGGCTTTTTTTAATTTATCTTGTTGTGAGAAAGTGAGTTCTTCTGCGTTTAAACTAAAGCTCAACATCATTGCTAGTAGGATAAAAAAAGTTTTTTTCATAAAATTACTCCATCTTGTATGTTCTGAAATATTGGGGCAGTTTATATTGTTAACATCTTGCATCAATTTACATAAACATTCTAGTTAATTTTTTTTGTAAATGAAAAGAGCGATGTAGGCTTGTTTTCTCGGATGCCTGTAGTCGTTTGTCGTCATCAAATACTATGTTGTGTTTTTTTACAATTTGTGCAACGCATTTGGTTAGGCGTATTTCCCATTCCAAAAGTAATAGAGGATCACAATCTTCATTGCGACGTTTGATCTCAGCGGTAAGGTCTTGTAAACTCCACTTTTGTGGGTTAAAAAATACTTCGGCTTTGCATAGCGCCCATATCATTTTACGTAGCGTTGTGCGTGAAGCGTTGATAACCTCGTCGATATTTTGTGGGGTGTCGGTTTGTCGTTGATAAAAACTTTGCTCCTGATAAAGCAGTAGGTAGTTGTGATGTGCAGTAATATCGTGTTTGTCTTGGAGTTTTAGCATTAACTGGTCGTAGTTGTGTAGCAGCAACACGTAAAGTTTGTTGATTTCATTTCGTGAATAGTTCATGGCAAATGCCAAGATAAAGAAATCTTTTATGGGGGCGAAAATCGAAATTGGATTGGGGATAAAACTCAGCATAGCGTCCTTTATGGTACTTTTCGTGGTGTTTGATATTTCTTTTTCGGTGATAAAATCTAAATCGCGGCGCATTTGATCTAAATGATGACGTGTTTCTAGAACAAGCTTTAGGACAATGTCTCGTTTGTAATCTTCTTGTAAGAGGGCAATTTGTTTTGTGGTGGCATTGGAATTATAAGTTAGTCGATACAGCAAACAACGCGCTTTTGTGTAATCTTGCCAAAGTTCGGAATGTAATATATTTGGGTCACGTCTTCTCATCGCTCTTTTTATAGTGTGCGCCATTTTCCAAGCGCGAAAAATTCCTTGTACATAGCTGCTTACGGTGTCAATAAACATATCTATGGCATTGGCAAAAAGAACAAAATATAGTCCGAGTGTGGCTTGCATTGTTTGGAGCAGTAAACGGCTATGTGCGACGAGCCTTTCTACCGGACCGGGAATGCCAGCATCGTCATTTAGCCATTTTTCCCAATTTTTGTCCACTTGCGCAATTTGTGGCGGCTCAGGTTTGCGGGTAACAACTACTTTTTCTTTGGCGTCTTTGAATTTTTTCTTACCGCTTTCGACTTTCGATATTTTCTCTACAGGTTTTTCTTCCGCGGTTTTTTCTAGGGTGACTTTTTTGCGTTTTATTTCAGGTTGTGGTTGCGCTGTTTTGGGAACTTCTTTTTCTTCTTCTTCCGAAAGGAACCCCAAGGTTACATCTGTTGATGTAATCTCTCGTTGTGCCGCTTCGTCGTCATAGACGGTTTCTTGTGGCTCTATGCTGTAGTCAGCCGCTTCGGCCTCTTCGAATTCTATCGCCTCTTCGAATTCTATCGCCTCTTCGAACTCTATCACCTCTTCCTCTGCGTACACCTCTTGCTCTACCTCGTCCAAATCGGCAGACGTGACGATTTCATACATATCTTGGAGTTGTGACGTGTCTATTGTATAGTATTTCTCAATAGCTAATTTCATCGCTTGTGGGTTTGTGAGTACAGTATCGACTTCGCAACCAAGTAAAAATCTTAAATCTTCGATTGTGAACAGGTCTAGAGGGTCTGTGATGGCTACGACGAGAGAGCGTGCGGTTTTTGTTACGGGACAAATATTTCTTTCTACTACGACGTTTCGTGGAACACACTCAATTACCTCCATGGGAATGTCTTCTTGTGAAATATCGATAAAAGGCAAGGAGAACTGCTGCGCAAGAGCTTTGTATAGTTCTGTTTCTGAGAGAAACCCCAGTGTAATTAGTGCTTCTCCAAGCTTTTTGTCATACTTCCCATCCTCTTGCTGTAAAAGCGCAATTCGCAATTGTTGCTCGGTGATGAGGTGTAAGTCGATGAGTATACGACCAAGTTTTTTACGGGGACGGTTTTCTTCGGGAAGATCATCGATACTCTGTTGTGTTTGCGATGGCCGTTCTTCATGTGTAGGTTGTGATTTTTGGTGTTGTTGTAACTCTTCGCCTTGTTTTGGTGGATCATCGTTGGATGGGCTTTGTGGTGTTTGCAAATTGCTATTTGAATCATCGCTCATTTGTACTTCTTGTTGTTGATCTTGGTTTTCGTTTGTGTGGGTAGCCGGTGTTGGGCTTCGTTCTTCTTTCGCTTTATTTTTTTTCAGTTCTTCTACGAAAGACTTTTCTTGTTGCGCCACGTATTCTAATGCTTCTTGTCTTTTTCGTAACTTACTTTGCGTCTTCTCTATCTTCCTAATCTTAAAAGAGTCTAGCGCAAAGTCACAGTTCGCAAAAATGTCATGATCGTCACCGCCAGATGGATTTTCAAAAAAATGTGGATCTTGTAGAATACTTTTTTCAATAAAATCTTCGATTTTGCGATTTGTTGTCGGGACACTAGAATTCATGAGCAGAGTTTTTATTTTTTGGACGCCGCGTCTCAATTTCGAAGTCTCGTTTGTATTGTTCACCGTCAGTTTACCATGGAGAAATAGCAATTCATCTACATGGTCACTTGTTGCGTTTTGTTTGATCAATTTTATTAAATATTTTTGGGTTTGTAATAAGTTTTTCGTACTCTGACGTGCAACGGCCAATACTTTTATGGGCGCACTTGGACTTGTTGTTATTTCTGCGACTAGTTTTTTGGGCTTTAAGACGTTTTTATTGGAAACGGTTGTACTATAAATGAGCTTTTTACTTTGGGGGCTAAGTATACAATCCAAGTCGGCAAGAACATCTTCAGCATTTTGATAACGTTGCTCTTTGTCTGCGTTTAGCATTTTCATAACAATTTTTTGTAGTTCGTCGTCAATGTGCGGCGAATGTTGTTTGATATCGGTTGCTTGTGTGTCGAGGAGTCGATTGAGATAAGCAAGTCCTTCGCCTTTTCCCAATGGATAATGCTTCGTTAACAAATAGTAAAAGAGGACTCCTGTAGAATAAATATCTGCTCTTGGATCGAGCTTTTCTCCCGCGTAAAGTTCGGGAGACCAAAAATAATAGCTTTCTTCTTCGGAGATTGTATAGGTTCCCTTGTTTTTATGAGAAAAGCTATCTAGCTCAAAGCCACTTTTACCTGTGACTAAGTTTAGGCCAAAAGCACTCATTTTGACTTGACCACTGTTTTGCAAAAATATTTTTTTGGGATGGATGGCGTGATTGAGAGCTCCTATTTTGTGACTGATGGATAGACCTTGTAGTACCTGATAGATAATCGCTATGGTCCAAGCTTGCGAAAACATTCCCTTTTTCTCTAGCCACGTGTGAATAGAGTCATCGTCGATGGTCTCTAACACCATGTAATAGTTTTCACAATCTTGCTCTATGGAGTAAACTTTTTGAAAACTGCGCGGCGCAAGTTGTAGCAAACTTTGAGCAGCATTGAGTAAGTTTTGGCTTTGATGGCTGTTGTTTTTCGGAACTTTGGTTACGTGTAATGATTTTGTCATATCGGGCTCCGCTATTTTCCATATTGTTTTTGCAAGTATTTTTCTACTCTCTTGTTTGCTTTGTAGTATTTTTGTATTCTTGTGCGTACTTCTTCAAAGTTGGCTTGTTGCTGGGCGAGCATTTTGCCTTCGATCGTTCGGTAAAAGACTAAATTGGCACGATCGTACCAAAATATGTTGAATTGTAACCAACGTTGATATGATTTTACCAATTGTGGGGTGTTAATCCACTGATGTGGATTTGCGGCGATCACTGTCCACTGCTTCCACATTTGTTCGTTGGGAATCCACGCAGCATCTGACATGCGCCATGGATGTCCTTTTTGGGGATATTCTTGCCCAAGAAATCTTTTGCTATAAGAGAAGTAGTTCTTTATTTTCCCTTGTAAATTGATTGCCAAATTTGTAGACCTCATTGTAAGAGGAGCAAACGCCGCTGCTTGTACGATGTGATTATCTCTTTTTGAAAAATGCTGTTGAACGTATGCGACAAGCGATGCCGCGAACAGGTAGTCATCGACATGTGGCTTTTCTTGAAAAAGATTTTCGATATCACGAATGTTGTGTAGGGGATATTCTGGGTGTAAGAATTTTACAAAAAATATCCATGTTCCGCGCCATCGGGTATTTTTGGGCTGTTTTGTAAACCACTCATAGCTTAAGTTACTGGTATTTATCCATAACTTTTTTGCTTGTGTTTGTTTGTGTGCTAATACGTTTTGGGCAAGATATTGTATCGGTAACGTTGTAGATACTTTTTTTACAAAATGATAGGCGTTGGGAGTATGTTTTTTGAGATGTACGTTTTTGAATAAGTAGTTGTATATTTGTTTATACTTTTTGGTGGTGAGCGGTACCTGCGGAATGTAGTTTTCTACTTGGCGTAAAACGATTTCTTTTTCACAACTAATGCTAAATTTGGCAATACTAACTTTCGCATCATAGCTAAATGGTTTTTTACTCCACACCTCATCGAGTTTTTTATGGAGCGAAATGCACAAATCAAGGGAAAGCGCTTTGCCTTTCCACAGCGGAAGTAATTCGTTGATAACTTCCTGTAAACGCAAAGGGTTTGCTGTCGCTTGTGCCGCGTGTTTTCCAATAAAGGAACACAAAAAAACAATGTCTTTTTGGTAATTCTTAGCCGAGAAATTGGCATCGAGTTGCTGCTGTACATTGATAAATTGCAAAACTTTCTTTAGTGTTGTAATTGCGGCGTACCACTCGTTGAACGTCACTTTTTTATAGTCGCGTATCACATCGACCATTTTTGCATAGGGCCCTTTTTTTGTTGGGGGGAGTTGTGTCGTTGTATCTCTGGGATAACAAAGGTAAATTGTCGTAGCGAGAAAAACAACTGCAACAAGTGATAAGATTACTGGACGAAAATAACTACGATTTAGGGCAAGTACTCTTTCACCACGTGAAAATCTTTGCAAATCATCGGCAAGATCCTGCGCAGACAGGTAGCGATTTTCTTTTTTTTTGGCCATTGCTTTGAGGCAAATAGCCTCTAAAGATTTTGGTACACGCGAATTAATTTTTGACGGAACTACCGGATCTTTTTCAATGACTTTTAGGAGAACCTCAATGGCAGATTTCCCAAAAAAAGGTACGCGGTCGGTGAGCATTTCATAAAGAATAATGCCGAGTGAGTACACATCGCTACTACAGTTAATCGCTTTGGTATCTCCGTGTGCTTGTTCTGGCGACATATAGTACGGCGTACCAATAATAGACCCTGACTGCGTTAGCCTTTTACTTTTGACATTGGTAATTTTTGCCAGACCAAAGTCCATGACATACGGTGTTCCTTCACCATTAAGCATAATATTCGACGGTTTTAAATCGCGGTGAATAACTCCATTGTTGTGGGCAAAGTGTACTGCACGAGCGATGGTTTCGAGTAGAAGGACTTTTTTACGCAAACTGTACTTTTTTGTCTTTATTGCTTTGAGTAGGCTGTGTCCTTCGATGTAGTCCATCGTAAAAAAATACACGTTATTTTCTTGTCCCAAATCATATACACGTACAATATTAGGATGCAATAATCGCGCACTGGCTTGTGCCTCTTTTAGGAATCTTTCAATATGAGTGTTGTTACCGTCATTATTACTGAGCAAGATCTTTAATGCAACGAATCGTTGCAAGTGTGGGTCCCAGGCTTTGAAAACTTGTCCCATACCACCTTGACCAATTTTAGCGACAACACTGTATTTTCCAAATTGTTTGTGTGTAGCACTCATCGTAATATACATCCCACAGGCAGAGGTCAAATACTTTTATCTTAATGCGCATAGAATAAAACAATAAAAGTAAATGAAGACGTGTTACGCCTCTCCCTGTGGGAGAGGCATGAGACTTGTTGCTTTCAGCGAAGCTGAAATCTACAAGGCGATGGTGAGGGCACCAATCTAAAATACGAACACACTTTTATTGTAGCGAATCTAGGCACAACTTGCTAATAAAGAACTGTGATAAGTTGTTTTTTTCATAATGATTACTCTGTGATGTTTGTTTTTGAAAGCTTTTTGTTGGTTGACACGTTCTTGTGTTCTGTAAAATAAGCGTTTGAGATTTTGAGATTTCTGAAAACCTTTTATTTTAAGGCTTTGGCGTTTTGGGTGATTGGGCAGAGTTTTTCCGGTAATATATAAACATAATAATTAATTAACGACATCAACCACTTACAAGGAGATAAGAATGAAAGCTATCAAATCATGTTTGATCAAATTATTTGTTTGTTTATTTGTTTTAACTTATTGTTTGTATACTTCTAACTGTGAAGTAAGTTTTGATACAGTTGCTTTATCTATTTTATCTTGCCGTTATTTTGCTATTTTGTGCATTGAGTTTTTATATATAAATCTAGATTCAGAAGTTCTACCAGTGTAATACCTCTTTACTAAATTTTTATAGTCTCAATGTAAGAAATGCTATAATCCATATGGATTATAAGCATAATCTTACTGTGATTATCCCTCTCTTTAAAGCCCCCTAAACCCCACGTACCAAAAACTACAATCCTCCAGCCAAACCACAAAATACCTTCGCGATAATATACTTGTTGTTATTCTACACCAATGATAATATCATTAATATTTACCAAGTTTACTACAATTTATCATTGCAGGTTTGGAAATTTATGGCAAATGACAAAGTTATTATTCGTATATACTCACCTATTCGTAGAAAAAAAATTCGCTTTCGGGGAGACCGCGGGTTTGCACAATTTTTAAAGCAAAAAGTGGAGCCTCTATTTTTGCAGTCGCCGGTTGCGTCTGTTTTGCATCAAGTTGTGGAGGACACTTCAATTCGCGATGGTATGATTGCGGAGTTTGGAGTATTTTCGGGGCGAAGTATCAATATGATTGCGGCACATTATACCGAGCATACAGTGTGGGGATTTGATAGCTTTGAGGGATTTGAGCGTGATTGGTGTCCCACAAGCTTTGCGGTTAAGGTAGATAAAAAAACATTCGATCGCCACAATACTTTGCCACAAGTCCACGATAATGTACGTCTTATCAAAGGCTTTTTCCAGCAGTCACTACCTCCTTTTTTACAGCAACACCACGATACATTTTCTTTTCTCCATATCGATTGCGACACATATGAAGCGACAAAAACAATTTTTGAGCTTTGCAAAGAACGAATTGTGCCAGGTACGGTGATCGTGTTTGATGAATTTTTTGAGTATGCTCACGAAGCACAGGCATTTTATGAATATTTGCAAGAATCTGGACGTTCATTTTCGTGGTTGTGTTATGGGGGAGATACAGGGCTCCTTTTTGATAAGGAAGCCACAAAGTTGATGGAGAGAAATTTTTCCTTACCACTACTCATCGGCTGGAGGCTAATGCATGCGTTTTTACCGTTTTTTTATAAACACAAGTATGTATCAAGTGCCGCGGCGGTGGTGATTGAGTAGTGGTAGGACATTTGTCCTACCACGAAAAAGCTTTACTTCAACTGTAAAACAGTAATCGACCATGGTTTTACAGAATACTTTCCTTTAATAATCGCTTCGCCTTGTGGCCAAATATTATCGTGCGCCTCTGCCCAGTGAGCGGTGTCGATTACACGACGCCAATTTCGCGCACTGATTGCCGGAATGGTGAAAGACACATTTTCACGCCACATATTGACGAGCAAGATAAAATGAGTTCCGTTTTTCCCATCGATATGAATGCGCATTGCGCGATCGTAACCTTGCAAAGCACCACCATCTGCTTTGGTAAAGTGGTAGGGAACGCTGTAGTTATCTTGGCGTAAGATGTCATGCCTCTTACGTAGATCAATAATTTTTTTGGTGAAAATGAACGCGTTGTTGAGATCGTCGTTTTTGCTATCGCGTCCGAAATTGTCGGTGTAATTTATGTTGGGTTGGATATGTGGAGTGTCGCTATTGATCATATTGTAGTTATTCCATGTGGCGATGGAATCGATATTGTACGGATTATTGTTGCCGTTTTGTGTGCGGGCGAACTCATCTCCCCAAACCGACATCGGAACACCACGCGAAAACATTTGAATCGTCCATAGATTGCGCAATTGTTGACGACGAAGTTGTTTATCACCACCACAATCCCAAGCATCATTGCTATTGTTTCCGCCATCCGATGGACCAAAAGGCCATGCATTGTTATTATTTTTTTGGTTGTATGACACCAAATCCATTAAGGTAAATCCGTCGTGGGCGATAATGAAATTGACGCTTTTGTGTGGACCACCTTGGTCCATATACAGTGAGTAACTTCCGTTGACAAAGTTGGCAAAACCAGTTCCGGCACCATCTCCCTTGACAAAACGACGTACGGCGTCGCGGTACTGACCATTCCACTCGCCCCAACCATGTGGAAACTGGCCCACTTGATAGCCTCCTGGCCACGCAACATCCCAAGCTTCAGCAATCATTTTTGCTTTTGTCTGTTGTTGCAATTTTACGATATCTTTTAATAGTTGTGCGTCGCGGTTGAAGTCAAAGTTTGGTAAAATGTCGCGACCTAGTACTGTGGCAAGGTCAAAGCGAAAACCATCCACTCCCATTTCTTCCGTCCAATAACGCAGCGAATCGAGAATCATTTTTTTGACCACGGGTTTTGCACAATTCAGATTGTTTCCACATCCCGTAGAATCCCAATATTTATTGGGTACGCCAGAAGGAATCGCATAGTATTCCGCGTTGTCAATGCCGCGAAAGAACAATATATCGGCGGTGTCACCACTCGCATCCCATGTTCCTCCTTCACCGGAATGGTTATAAACCACGTCGAGATAAACCTCAATACCTTCGCGGTGAAAAGCAGCGACCATTTCTTTGAATTCTCTTGTCGGTCCTCCGGGAGATTTATCGTAGGCATAACGACGGTCAGGAGCGAAGTACCCATAAGTCGCATATCCCCAGTAATTGCCTCCTGGGTTATTGTCTGGATTACCATCGTTGTCGGTTTCATGAACCGGTAGAAGTTCTATGGTATTAAATCCCAGAGCTTTGAGATATTTGGCAAAGTAACCAGCGCCTTTGTATGTTCCCAAATATTTTTGTGGAACATTTACCACGTTTTCAAAACCGTGAATGCCGGAAACAATATCGCGCAAACGCATCGCTGATTTGTGTTTGGTGATACCGCGTACATGCGCTTCATAAATAATCGCATCTTTTTGTGGAATATTTGGTTTGTTGTCGGAAACTTTAACATTTTTGAACAATATGCTCTTTGGAGCCCATTTTCCGGTGTCGATATTGCGGCGTGGTTGACCTTTAAAATTTCCGTCTCCCGAAGCAAATATTTCCGTTTTGACCTTTGCCCCGGATTTGTCGTGAGAAAGTTCGCGTGCGTAGGGATCGAAAACAACTTTGTTGGGGTTGAAGCGGTGGGCATTGTCGTCTACATCGCAAACGAATCCCGCAGCGCTATTGCCTCTTTGCCAAGTGTTATCGTATTTCCAGTTAGGGCCCCACAAACGAAATCCATAGTAAACAACATTATCAACATTGCGTAGCTTGATCTGCCACACGTTATCGTGTTTTTCCATCCAGTAATCGTATTTGGCCTCTTTTCCCAAAGGGCTGTCGTAAATTTCCAAAAGAACACGGGTGGCGTTTTTGGCATACAGGGCAAACGTAGCATCGTTGCCCACAAAGTGACTACCTGGAGAAGCGTTTTTTACGCTGGTAGGAGAATATGAACCTGAGTTAGGGTGTGTATTACCTATATCGGCACAAACCCACGTGATTATCAATACATATATAAAAAACAGTCTCATTGTTTACTCTTTCTCATCAATAACGATACAGCGTTGTAGCCAAATATTCTTGTAATCCGCTCGTTGGCGTTTCACGACACCACAAAGCGGGTCGGCTATTGTCAGTTGTTTTCCATCTATAGTTTTGATCATGATCCAGTGCGCAATCATACCATTTAAACGAATCACTCCTAGAAATGGCTGCGGCTGTTGCTCTATTTTGCGAAATTCGATCGCTTTCATTTTGAACCGAAGTGGCGAATTGTTGCGCTTCGCGAGAGAGTTCATCACACTGCATAACACAAACTCGTTCGTTCCCGTTAACGGAGATACTCCACACATACGTGCTACCTCACTCTCCGAGGCGGAAATGCCGTGATGCAACAATAATGTCACCGCCGCCGCCGGACCGCAAGTGTGCCCAGTAGATTGCATGCAACATCCATCTTTGGTAATTCTTCCCTTTAAGCTTTGGTAATCAAAGGTAACGACATTTATCTGAATGTACAAATAAGCCACCACACAAAAACCGGCAATCGCAGAGTACAATACACGCCGCGATGGATGTTGACGATACTGCGCGGCAATTCCCATCAAAAAAAGCAAAGGCAGCAACGGTAGAAAAAATCGCAAGCGGCCGTAAAAATAAAATGGAAATAGTAAATAATCCGCCGTAGGAAATTTTGACAGTAAATATAGAACTAGTATGAACAACATCGGCGGAATTGTCCACAAAATTTTCCGCTTTTTACCTCCGCAAATCCAACCAGCGTAAAAACACAGGAGGAATAGCAGCGGTGCACAAATAAAAATAACCATATTTTCCATATTATCGATCCTAATTTTGCATACGAAATATTCGCAAATCCGATCCCGACCCCGATCCCGACCCCGATCCCGACCCCGAAATTTTATATAATGAAATATCAAAAATCGACGAATTGTTTGTATTTATCGAACTTCGCATTTGCAGGTAGAGAAAGACAGGATCGGGAACGGGATCAGGATCGGGATCGTAAAAAGCCGTCTCCACATACCATTAAAATAACTCTACTTCCGTTTTAATAAGTGAATTCGATATCATGTCTTTGAACATCCATCAATTTTTCAACAACGGGAATGTCTGCGGGGGCCCATGAGACCGTTTGCAAATCTTCTTTTCTTAACCATTGATATGCGATATGCTCATTCAAACAAAGCTGAGGAGATTTTGTTGTGCATAGATAGCTGTCCATGGTAATGGCAAAATCGGGATATTCATAGTAGACCGATGCAAATAATTCACCGACTTGTATATCCATTTGCAGTTCTTCATGAATCTCACGGCGCAAAGCGACCGTGTTGCTTTCTCCGGGTTCTACTTTTCCTCCGGGAAATTCGTATTTGAAGGCAACATATGGATACTTATTCTCCCCACGTTGTACGCATAGATACTTATTTTTGTGGCAAATAATGGCGGCGACGACATGGTGTTGTTTCATAAGATAACTCCGTTTGTGATTGCTAACTTGCGTCAATGATGTGCTTATGATAACATCGTGTGCAGAAATTTGCAAATTAGATGGAAACTTAAAGGAACAGAATTCGATGGTGGTTAAAAAATACGTTAGTAGTAGTAAACAGCTGGAGCAACGTGCTCCTGATTATGCGCATGAGGTGTTGTCTATTATTCCCATTATCAAAGATATTTTTGCGGCTTTTCATCACCAGGAATGTCTGTATGCCATTATTGCGAACCTTGATGAAGAAGAGGTGGCTGCTGACTTGGTGGTGGTCACACGTCGTGGAATTGGGGTGGTGGAACTCAAGGGAAATTACGGTTTAGTGCACTACAATGAAAAGCGTGGCCATTGGCATGCGGGAAAAGTGGTTGTTAAGGGGGGGAGCAATAACAAATATGGCAATCCGCATAAGCAGGTGCAAATGTATGCAAATAGAATCCGTACATTACTGCAAGAGGCGGAGGCGGCCTCTTTTCCGTGGGACAAATTCCGCTTCAATACCGCGGTGTGTTTTACGCACAAGAAAGCAAAGTTTGGCAAATTTCGCGATTGGTATATGCAAAAGCAGGAGTTTTGCGAAGAGTGGGAGCAATTTAATATTCTTTCTCCACAAGAAATTCCCGACTGGGTTGCGTCACTACGCTTTGAACACAAGAGAAATTTTGCGGAAGATTACGAACCGTATTCGCTATCCAATGAACAGATTGAGCACATCGTAACGCAGTTGTTTCGCACCGTAGAATGGTCGGAAATCGATCAACTTATGCCCGATGGAAATCCTTACGGATATTTGACAATTGCCAACAGAGGTACGGTGGGCAATCACAGTTTAAAATTTGATTGCGAAATTATCGGGCGCAGTGCTAAGAAGAGTAATTTTATTATTCCGGCATCTTTTGAAAAAGTAAGCGGCAAACACTTGGAGATTACGCGAACGGTTGCCGGAGTGTTTATCAAAGATGCGGGCAGTAAAAACGGAACGTATATGGATGGTGAAAAAATACATGAGAAAATTTTACTCAAAGACCAACAGAAGATCTACCTTGGTGGTAAAGATGAGAGGGAAGCGTGCATCCTAAAGTTTTCCTTAACACCACCAGATGCTTCACAGACAATTTGAAGTACGAGGTGGATTATGTTCCGAAATTTTGAGCACGCCGTGCGAAACTATTTTTTATTGTTTTCCCTATAAAAAATAGTAGACTAATAATTTTGTACATAGGATTTTATATGTTTGTATTTTTGTATGGGGATTTGTCATTAGTATTCACCAATCAGTTTTGATGGATGAGGTACTCTCTTTCTTGAACCTCAAAAAAGGTGGTATATATGTAGACCTTACGTTAGGGGCTGCGGGCCATAGTTGTGCGATTTTAGATCACCTACAGGGAGACGCTCACCTTGTAGGCGTGGATCGCGACGCAGGTATCTTAGAATTTGCCAAGCAGAAACTAGAAAAGTATGGCGGGAAATTTACTTTGTGTCATGGAGCATTTGTCGATATTTGCAAAATTTTAGAAGAGCACAACATTGGTAAAGTCGATGGAGTTTTGATGGATATTGGAGTTTCTTCGTGGCAATTAGATCAGGGACAAAGAGGTTTTAGCTTTCGCAAAGAGGGACCTCTTGATATGCGTATGGACAGATCGCAATCTTTGACAGCGGAAAAAATTGTCAATAGTTATCCCGAAACACAACTCGCCGATGTCATTTATCGCTATGGCGAAGAACACCGGTCGCGGCAAATTGCTCGGGCGATAGTTCATTATCGCGATCGTAAAAAAATATTATCGACACTAGAATTGGCAAATCTTATCCAAAATACCTTGCGCTATCGCGGTAAAATACATCCCGCAACAAAAACATTTCAAGCGCTGCGCATTGAAGTTAACCAGGAATTGCAACAACTACAAACAACATTAGAAAATTTACCCAAGGTTCTCAAAGATAAAGGACGCGCCGTCGTGATCTCTTTTCATTCATTAGAAGATCGCATTGTGAAACACGCCTTTAAGAACAAGGAATTTTGGAATAACTTAACAAAAAAACCCGTTATTGCCTCTCGCGAAGAAACTAGAGAAAATCCGCGTTCGCGTAGTGCTAAATTACGCTGTGCGGAAAAATTAAGTGATGGCGTGTAATGTTGTATTATTTTTCGCACTCGTTAAGTGCCCGAGCACTGTACGCTTTTTTTATCGCTTTTTTTTGTGGGATGGTATTTCTACCGCTTTTTATTCGACTGAGCAAACGCCGTAGACTTGTCGAGAAGATTAAGGTCGAAACGGAGGTGATGAAAAAGCAAGGTGTGGGTAAAAAAAACACGCCGACGATGGGTGGGGTTATCATCGTTTTTAGTTACTTACAAACTATTTTGCTTTGTGGTAATTGGCACAATATTTATTTGCTGATTGCGCTGGTAATCGTGGTTGCTTTTTCTTCTTTGGGAATTAGTGATGATCTCATTAAGACATATACAAAGCGCAAAGGTTTAAAAGCGCGTACGAAACTCGTTGTGTCATTGATTTTTGCGTTGGCGATTTGTTATTTTATGCATCTATTTGTGCAAGATACATCTGGTGCAATTGCATTGTGTCCTGTTCCCATATCAACGGGCATGTGGTTTATTTTGAGTACGATTGTTATTGCTGGTTCGTGTCATGGGGTAAATTTGACAGATGGTATAGATGGACTGGCGGCGGGTTGTTCTCTGATGGTAATCGCTTTTTTTACAGGACTGTTGATTTTGTCTCCGGAAAGTGCAAGCGAGCAGGTCCGCGAAATCATTGTCAGTAATTTCGCGCTATGTGGAGTTTGTTGCGCTTTTTTATGGTTCAATAGCTATCCTGCGCAAGTTTTTATGGGAGATTGCGGAGCATTGATGCTCGGCGCCTATATAGGTTACGTCGCGGTTATTACACAACAGCATCTTCTTCTGGTGATCGCCGGAGGTGTTTTCGTCGTGGAAACCTTGTCATCGATGATACAAATGTTTACCAAAAAGTATTTGGCGCGTAAGGTCTTCATATGTGCACCACTTCACCATCATTTTCTTGCAAAGGGAATAAGCGAACCGCAGCTTGTGGTACGCTTTTGGATTTGCCAAATTTTTTTAATTTTTGCGGCGATTTCACTATGTATACATCTCTAACAAAAACAATTTTATTTGTTGGCGGAGGAAGTGGTGGGCACCTATTTCCTGGAATTGCCGTAGCAGAAAAATTGCGTTTGCATGCAAAAAATTGTAGAATAGTATTTTTTGTAACAACCAAGAGAATTGATGCAAAAATTATACAACAAACACCATATACATGGTATACTTGCCCGACAATTCCTTTTCCAAAGCGTCGTAATTTGACAAACTGTACATCGTTTGCGCAAAAATTTGCGATGGGATTGTGGAAAAGTGAGCATGTGTTGCGTATGACAAGACCAAGTTGCGTTGTGAGTTTAGGTGGATTTGGAGCTTTTGCTGCGGTTATTTTAGCGATACTACACAAAGTTCCTCATGTTCATCTAGAAGGCAACGCCATTGCTGGAAAAGTTGTGCGTTACTTGTGTCCGTGGAGCAATGCTGTTTTTTGTCATTACGAAAACTGTTTTGGGGTTTTACAGGACAAAATCGTCTGGAGTGGTTTACCGATACGCTCTAATATTTTCAAAGAGATGAAGTTGAGTACTACGTTTACCATTTTGGTTATGGGGGGAAGTCAAGGCGCAACGTTTATGGAAGAAAATGTATTGCGCAGTTTACGCCACCTAACAAAAAGTCGTCACAAGATATCTTTTATTCATATTGCGGGAAAAAAATCGCAGCGTAGTGTTGTTGCGCAATACAAAAAATTTGGTTTTCGCGCCAAGGTTTATTCGTTTGTTTCCCATATGAAAGATATTTACCGCGAGACAGATCTGGCGATTAGCCGCGCGGGGGCAAGTACCATTGCCGAAGTGACAGCTTTGGGTATTCCTACTATCTTAGTGCCATTTGCGAAAGCAGCGGATAACCATCAGTATGAAAACTCACTTTATATGGAAAAGAGAAATGCGACAATTGTTATGGAAGAAAAAGAGTTAACTCCCGAGAGCATTGCTCAAAAAATTGTATATTTAACAAATAATAGACAAAAACTTTCGCGCATGTCTTTTGCGGCAAAAAAAATAGCAAAACCTCACGGCGCAACAATAGTTTCCGACTACATTGTAAAAAATTTTTTAGGTTCTTAGTATGAGGCATGTACATTTTATTGGAATAGAAGGTGTCGGTTTAAGCGGAGCAGCGAAAATTCTCCTTGAGTCAAATGTTCATGTTTCTGGTTCTGATTTGCGCCCAGGTAATCTAGCGCGTAAACTGGAAAAAATGGGTTCAATGATCTATTGGGGTCATTCCGATAAAAACTTAATGGACACGGTGGACACTGTTGTGGCCTCTAACGCGATCAACGATAGTAATCCTGAATATTCCGAGGCAAAGAAGCGCAATATACCTATATTGCGTTATCCGGAACTTCTAGGTGTACTCATGGCCGAAAAACCCATTGGAGTCGCTGTAGCGGGCACACATGGCAAGACAACGACCTCCGGACTGATTTCTTATATTTTTAAATACTGCAAACAATTTCCGTCGTTTATTATTGGTGGTTACGTGCACCAACTCAGCGGCAATGCTGGTAAGGGAACAGGATTACATTTTATTACCGAAGCATGCGAATACCAGCGTTCTTTTTTATGCCTGAAGCCTAAAATAGGTGTCATTACTAATATTGAAAAAGATCATCTCGATTACTACAGCAATATAAACGATATACGCAAAGCTTATATTCAGTTTGCTCAAAAAATACCCAAAGACGGTACGCTAATTATTGAGAAAAAAGCATGGAATAAAATCAAAGACGATATCCACTGCCGCGTTTTGACATATGGTCTAGATGAAAAAGCAGATTTTAGTGGTAAGATACGTGACATTACGACGAAATATTCGCATTTTGCGGTGAAAACCCCTGGAGATGTACATTCGTTATTCACACCCCTTTGTGGACGGCACAATATCGAAAATTGCATGGCCGGATTTGCTGTGGCCTACACGGCGAGAATTCCTGTAGGAAATGTGATTAAATCGATCGCGAAATACCGCGGAGTACGCCGAAGATTCGAGATTTTGCAAGAAGACCCATTTGTGATTGTTGATGATTATGCCCACCATCCAACAGAAATCGTATCGGTGCTAGAGGCGGCGCGAGAAAAGTACCAAGGAGCCAAAATATGGTGTATATTCCAACCTCATCAAGCAAGTCGAACCTACTACTTATTGAAAAGTTTTGCTAGCTCTTTTTATGACGCAGATGAAATTGTCATCACCGATATTTTTTACGCACGCGATAGTCAAAAAGATCGTTCGCGTGTTAGTAGCCAACAACTAGTACAAGAGCTGCGTAACAACGGCAAAAGTGCGTGTCATATTTCGCGATTTGATAGTATAAAGAGGTTTTTGATTCCTAAGGTAGCTCCAGGAGACGTCGTTTTGTGTCTCGGAGCGGGTAACATCGACAATCTTGCGCACAATCTCACAGAATTTTCATGAACGAAAAATTAAAAAAGCACATGGGAAGCTGGTCGCAAAATCATGGTATTCCCATCGCTTTTGATGTGGATTTAAGAAAGTTTACATATTTTTATATTGGCGGCAAAGCCCAAGTTTTATTCACTCCAACGAACATCGAGCAAATGCAACAATGCATTGAATTGTGCACAAAATGGCAAATCAAACCAAAAATTCTAGGCAAGGGTAGCAACTTATTGATTGCTACACAACAAATTCCCGTTGTCATTGCGACAAAAAATCTATGTGGTTATAAAATACAAGACAATATTATTATTGCCCACAGCGGGGCTTCTCTTGCAATCGTAGTGCGGAAAGCCGTTTTTGACGGACTGTCTCTCGAAAAGTTAGTGGGAATTCCTGGTACCGTAGGAGGGGCCGTTTATGGAAATGCAGGAACGAAAATAAATAATGAGTTGTACGCTATTGGTGACTTTGTCGAAGAGGTGAAAACAGTTTCTTTGTGCGACGCGAAGATGAAGCGTTGGCAGAGATCAGAGATGGAATTTGCATATCGCAGTAGTGGTTTGTGCGATGAGTTAATTGTTGAAGTGCAAATGAAAATACCGCGCAATGAACGTCAATTTCTGATTGCGTCTTGGAAAGAGTTGGCGCGCAAAAAGTCTGCCACTCAGCCGTACAAGAACAAAAGTGCTGGATGTATTTTTCGCAATCCTCCACAGTTGTCGGCATGGAAATTAATTCATCAGGCGAAATTGGCCGAGTTGAGTGTTGGAGACATCATGGTTTCCCCACAACATGCAAATTTTATCATCAATAAGGGAAATGGCTGCGCGCAAGATGTTTTACAAGTTATTGCAAATATTCAACAAAGAATCTACGAAGAATTTGGCATCCGTCTTGTTTTGGAAATACAAATATGGTAATCTAGATTCAAATGGTAATTTAGTTTAGCAATGTGGAGAATGCAATGACTCATATAGAAAGACGCGCGCGAATCATTCGTAAAGCCAGGCGAATCGTCATTCTTCTTTTAATCGGTGTTACAATTGCAATTGCCCTAATTGACATTACGGAAGAACAACCACAGAATACTACTACGAATGTCGTTACAGAGCATAAAGCACCACAAGAAGATGTTCCTCAACACAATGAGGTTGTGGTAAATAAAGAAAAAGTAACAACAGAAAACGAAGACGAGAGTGCGCCGCAAAAAAAAGCTAAAAAGACACTTGAATTTGATAATAGCGACAATAAAAAGCGAGTGGTGTCGTCAGAAGTCGATGATAAAAACGAACGCAAAGAAGCAGTTGCAAAAATTGAAGATAAAAAAAATGTAGATCGAAAGACAGCGAAAAAAACGCCAAAAATTTCCGAACAAGAATCTACTGTTAAAAGAACCAAAGAACAAAAAAAATCACAGACAGTTGAAAAACAAGAAGAAACAACAGAGCATTATCGCGACGTTAAAGAGTATAACGAAAAACCTCAAGTTGCTGAAACTCCAAGACAACCTGAAGATAATCGTCGTGAAGAGCCACCTGTACTTGAAGAAGAAGTTAGTGAAAAGCGCTTTGTTGAAGAAACGGTGGAAGAAAAATACGAAGACTCAGTGGATAATACTGTTGAAGAAGTAATTGTTGAAAATGAAAATAAACGCCAAAATGTAGCATATGAAGACAAGAGTGCTTCTTCGGAAAAAGAAACATTTGTTGATGCTAAAGCAAGTGAGTACATTGTACAACCAAATGACACCATGTCACATATTGCGTTGTATTATTATGGTAAAGGAAAGTCTTACTATTGGAAGTACATTGCCGCTTACAATAATATTTCGCAAGAAAAGCGTTTGAAAATCAAGCAACATTTGTACATTCCGACCCTAGAGTTTATTGAAAAACACTATGTTGTAAAAAAGCCTATCGAAAAACTACACAAAAAGACAAGTGAATATGTCTACTACATTGTCGAAAAGGGCGACAGTCTTGACAAAATAGCGGAAGACAACAAGACAACATGTAAAAACATACTAGATTGCAATAATTGGCTAAAGCGGAATCCACAAATAAAAGTAGGGATGATATTGCGTGTGCCCAAAGGGAAGAAGTTAGTAGGAAAATAGGAAAATGTATCGATTGTGTATACTATTAGTGTTTGTAGTTGTTTCTTGTCAAAATTCAAAGCCTCAAGAAAAGTTGATGGTTGATGAGACCCTTCCTCCCAAAAAAGTGGTAAAGGTCGAAAATAAGCAACCTGTGTATGAGGCGGAAGTGGTCGAGAAACAATCTATAGACTTATCAGCAGGTAATGAATATATACTGGACCCCTTTGATGCCGAAACCGCTGCGGCAAACGCAAAGTTAAAGTCCCAAGTGAAAGATCAACAATTACAGATTGCGAGACTACAGCAAGAAAACATGCACTTGCGCGATCGGAAAAAGCATGTGAAAAAGACGCATGCAAAACAAACGAATACTACAACAAAGCAACCGCGAAAAGCAGGTACGACGGAAAAGACACGTGCACCGCAAAAAGTAGCGAAATCTGTAAAAAGAACAGCAAAACCCACAAAAAAAATTCGGAGATCGAAAAACGTATCACCGAAAACAGAGAATATTTTGGAAAAAGATCGCGATGTGATTCTCGGGGAACAAACTGTACAAAGAAAGATGATTGTGGAGACAGGTGCTTTACCTGAAAAGCCTGTGGTAGAAGAAAAGCTTGTGGTAAAAGAAAAGCCTGTGGTAGAAGAAAAGTCTGTGGTAGAAGAAAAGTCTGTGGTAGAAGAAAAGTCTGTGGTAGAAGAAAAGTCTGTGGTAGAAGAAAAGTCTGTGGTAGAAGAAAAGCCTGTGGTAGAAGAAAAGCCTGTGGTAGAAGAAAAACCTGTGACAGAGGTAAAGCCTGTGGCAGAGGTAAAGCCTGTGGCAGAGGTAAAGCCTGTGGTAGAAGAAAAGCCTGTAAGAGAACAGTTAGTTTACAAAGAACAGGACGATTTTCTTAGGCAAAATGTCGCGTATCATGCCCGTAAACATTGTTTGCGGATTATTTCTCTTCCGGCATACCAAGATGAACGCATTGCTGAAGATATAGTTTTATTTTTGAAACAGCAAAATATCGAGGCGGCATACACCACGATACAGAGGTATCGCGTTGTGGATATCATCAATATACCTGCTTTTGGAACGCTGGAGGCAAAAGAGTTTCAAAAGAGAATACACCAACTTCGCTATCAAGGAAGATTGCAGTTTAAAGACGCATACTACACCGTACGTAAATATTAATATTTCTATCGCCAACAAAAAAAGCCGCCCATTTTTGGGCGGCTTTTTTTGTTACCATTTTGATTAAGTTGTTTGGGCGTGTTCTTCTTGATCTAAATTTGCAAAGCTAGACATCGCTCCTAAAGCAAGTAGAATAAAGCTAATGGCTATTACAATCCATCCTTTGTTGTTCAACAAAAACTCTCCACTTGAATATAGAAAAGTTTGTCCATTCACCATTGCTGGTAAAATCGTAGGGGCGAAAGCTTTGAAGTCGCGATAACGCCACGAAAAAATTCCACCACAGAAAATAGCGCCTAGGCTTGAAATTGCCGGTGCATAGAGGTCTTTAATATTTGCGTCGGCAAAACAGCCATGTATTCCAATAGCAAATAGTATAGAGGCGATGACCAACACTTTTTTAGGGGTTTTTTGTGGAACCAGTGCACACAGTAGTAAGGTCATTGTACCTAGTAATAAGCAAAAAACTTTTACATAGGACAAACGAATTTCCTGTGCAATATGAAGAAATTGAGGTTCGACAAATATGTTTGTCACAGATAAGAGTGCGACCGTGACTGCCCAATAAAAATTTTGATAGCGAAGCATCAACATAAATGCAATTAACAAAGCGACGCGGAGTAGCCATATAAAAACAAGACTGTTGTTCCACACAACTATTGCCGATAAAAAGTATATCGCGGCGATGTATAAGAAAAAGTGTTTGTATTTGGCGATATAAGAGCGCTTTGAAAAATGTAAAAATAAGGTTGCAGCGCTTGTTACTCCAAGAAGTAACGCTGGATACGATGCCAACTCATAAGCACTTTGCGCTGGTTGGTTTGAAGCAACGACAAATGCTAAAACAACAGGACTCAGTATCCATGATAGGTCACCTATGGCAAATTTTTTCTGAAGAACACGTTTAAACTCAAATCCAAGAAAAATGCCGACTATAACGAGTGGAAGAACATTGGCAATGGAAATTCTCAAGTCAAAAGAAAAGCTCATGGTATATTGGTGGCAAATAGTTCCCGTAAATACTATTAAGCTAAATATCCACTGCATAACACGACGTGATAAAAATGGTTTTACTTTATCGTTTACAATGTCTTGGGCCGAAACTTTTCGTGCTGTGAAGACAAAGAGTATTCCTGCAAAAATTGTTAAAAACCACCCAATACTCCAGATGGGAATAAGTTGTCTATTGTTTTTTAATCCGTTTTCTAAAGCGAGTCCCAAAATACCTGGCATGATAAAATTTGGTAATAATAAAATAATTAGTGCAATAAATAATAATATATTGTTGTTTCCAAGTATTTTTTTAAATAAAAGATGAAGCTTTAAGAAGACAAATAGGAGACTGATTATTCCGAGAATAAGGGTTGTTTGCGCGAACTCCACCGAAACAGTATCGAGGGAGATTGTGGAACCGATGATAAATATACCGAGTAGACATACGAGCGAAATAGCGTCTTTATTACTTTTTTTCCAACGACATACTAGTAAAGACACACATAGAAGGGCAATTTCGTAACTGTGAAGAACCCCTACCAAATAAAAGCGTTTTGCTAGCAAATTGCTATTTTCGTAAAGCGGAATGGTGATCATCGCTGCGCCTAGTAGAATACATGCAGCACTCAAAATGTAGAAAAAGCTTGGTCCGGCTTTCCATTTCAATAGTTTAAGCACATTTTTGGAAAGATCCATATGTTTCTCCTTATATCAAAATTATTTCATGCTTTTTCCTCCAAAATAGCCACTCTATTTTAAGAGGGTGTAATAGTTAGTTTTAACTACTGCACCATCTCAAATATAGAAAAAATAAGTAAATAGTTGCTAACAGTATACCCCAAGAATGGGGGACATGCAAGAAACGTTTTTATTATCGTAGCCGTCACCGTAGTCGTCGCCGTGACCGTGACCATGACCGTCACGGTGATGGGGACGGGTCAGGGTCAGGGTCAGGGCAATCATGGCACTTATTTTTAGTGTAATGTTTGAGTTTGTTTTCCTGTTGGTTTATGCAATGCTTACTTTCTTGACGTATAGTACTGGGTTTCGTATTATGAAGTACATAGTATTGGCTATTCGTATTTAGGAGGCGGCATGGACGAGAATTTGGAAAATTCTGGAACAAATGAATTTGATAATACAATTTTAGAGGTGGGAAAGTCAACGCCTACGGGAAAGTCTCTCGAAGGACGTGAGTTTGGATGCTACAAGGTTTTAGCGGAAATTGGTCGTGGGGGAATGGGGGTTGTTTACAAGGCCTACGATTCTAAATTAGAGCGTGTTGTTGCTCTTAAAGTATCGTTACAGGAAAACGACGAACGGTTTTTACGCGAAGCGACAACGATGGCAAAACTTTCGCATCCTAATATTATAGGTATTTATGGTTTAGGTACTGAGAATCATCGTCCTTATTTCATTATGGAATATATTGATGGTATTTCATTGCGACAGTTTTTGGAAAAATATTCACCTTCTTATAAACAAATAGCTGAGTGGATGGCTGCCATTGGTCGCGCGGTGGATTATGCTCACAAACAAGGGGTTATACATCGCGACCTTAAACCTTCGAATATTATGTTGGCGAACGAGAAAGATCCCAAGGTGATGGACTTTGGCTTAGCAAAAGATTTTTCTGAACAAAAACAGCTTTCTCAGACAGGAATGATCATCGGTTCGTTATTTTATATGGCGCCAGAACAAGCAAATGGGGACATCCACAACACCGATGCCAAAACAGATATTTATATGCTGGGGGCTATCTTATACAATATGCTGGCCCACAGACCACCACATGAAGGTAGCCATGTTGAGATTTTATACAAAATTCTCCATGAGGAACCAATACCACCAAAAGATCTTATCGCCAACGTACCAGTTGAACTTGAGGGAATTTGCTTAAAAGCGATGGCGAAAGACAAAAACAAAAGATACTCTTCGGCAGAAGAAATGGTGGATGATTTAGAAAACTTTCTCAACCATCAAAAAATTAGTGCTCGTCCACTGGGAAAATGGGGACGTAGCGTTCGCAAATTGAAAAGAAATGCTCTGACCCCGTGGCTTTTTTTAGCATTACTTGCTAATCTCGTCTTACTATATATGTATTACTTTCAAACACAAGAAAAATTTCCTATCGACAATGTGAAAGTTGGCGTTGTCGACGAGAAAAGACAAGCTAAGGCAGTTTTTAGCGATAATGATACCGTTTTACTAGATATCTCGTGGATGGCAAGCAATGTGGGTAACTATACGTTTGTCGAAGTGTATGGCAAAGATATACTCTTTTCTAGTACCAAACACAAAAATACCGTAGGGAAAAATCAAATATACATTCCTGTCTCTATGACCGAAGATATCAGCGAGGAAGCGACAGTTCACGTTGTTTTTGACTTGGGGAAAGAACACCTGAAAAAAGAGGTAGCTGTAAAGTTGAATTTTTCCAATATGGAAGGGTTTCGTGGCGGCCCAGAACGAACGGGTTCTTTCAATGAAGAAGGTGTCGAAACATTGACGGGTGTTCTTTGGCAACAAAAAGTGAACTTTTCGGTGAATAAGAGGTTGTCTTCTTCACCGGTGATCTACGGAAATAACCTTTATGTCGTTGGACAAGGAGTCGGAATTTCATCACAGTCGTTGTTCTGTTTAAACAAGAACACGGGAAAAGAAAATTGGCGGCACAATGCGATTATAAAACGCGATATTGGAGCGACAATACAATCCTCTCCTACGATCACACCACGTTACATTTCTGTGTGTATGAATGGGGATCTTTATTGTTTAGATAAAGAGTATGGAGATTTACAGTGGCGCGTTATCGAAGTAATGACTCCAGAAGAAAAACGTCGTTTTGGCAATGTATTTATCAAAAGTAACGGTTCACCACTTGCATATAAGAACAAGATTTTCCTCGGAGGAGAAAATTTTCACTTTGTGATGAACGCCAGAAATGGAAAACCGATGTGGCGTAAAAATAAGTTTGCGTGGTCAAGGCATATCCAAGACACCGGTTCAGATAGCCTGGCAATGGATGATGAAAAGCTATACTATTATCAAGGTTATACCAATTTTATTCCTGAGAAATACGACTATGTCGGTGCACGCAAGCGCAGCGACGGAGAAGAACTTTGGCGGTGGAAATTACCGACACGCTCTTTTTCTCCGACAATACCTGCGGTAGGTGAAAAGAATATTTATGCGTTGGTCAGCAACAAGTTGTATTGTATCAACAAGTTAGAGGGGAAGTTGGTATGGGAATACAAGCCCAAAATACGGCGTTTTGTCTGTGACATTCCTGCAAAATATTCACAAGAGTTTGATCAAGGGAAAATAAGCAGAACCCTAGAACGCGAGTTGGGAAGTCACTTTCGCGTATACTACATTCGCGATAGCTTGAAAGTCGTTGAAAAAGGGAAAAAGTGGACAGGAGTAATGCAAAACAGTGGCAAGACTTATAGCTTTGAGCTTGAGGGGGATTTAATCAAAATATGGGGAGAATTTACCAATGTCTCTTGTCCAGCATTAACAGAGGATAGTGTGTACTTTGCAAGCCAAGATCAACATGTGTATGCCGTGAATCGCCAAGATGGTAAACTACGATGGAAATTCAAAGGTGGAGCGGAGTTTTATTCTTCGCCGACGGTTGCTCGTGGGATTGTGTACGTGGGATGTGACGACAACACTTTCTATGCTCTAGACGCCAAAAATGGTACCGTAAAATGGAAGCACGAAATCGAAGCGAAGATTCGCTCCTCAGCATGTGTTTCCGAAGGAAAAGTTTATTTTATGAGTGTTGACGGTATCGTTTACGCCTTGCATTAACGAAAGATAAAAATTAAGGTAGAAATGTCGGGACGGACCTAGTGTCTCTCGTTCCTTCAAACACAATTAAATATACGTTTGAAACCATGAATGGAAAAAATATATCATGGAAACCGAGGGCTGCAAATGATATTGTTTCACGGAACTTTGGAAGAAAATATTAAGAATATTAAAAAAAATGGCCTTTTGAGCCATACTTTAGATCAATGGATTGTCGAAGTTACGAACAAAAAGGTATGCTGTGTTAGTAATCAGCCAACTTCGGGAGAAGGTGGTAATGCCTCTTTTTTTGCCTATGGCAATGCCCAAGTGAAAAATCAAAATGGTTATTTGGTCGTTATTGAGATGGAACAGCGAGATTTTGCGCAAAAATTGATTACCATTTTTGACAATAAAATACTCGATGATTATGTGCGCTACCATTTTTTTGTTCGTGAAGAATTTCGTGCGATTGGCTATGATCTTTTTCAGGCAATGAAAGAACATAGTCGTAAAGATCATCTATTACGTCGTTTAGATAGTTATTTTGCAGAAATGGATACCTCTGAAGTTTCCTATAACCAAGACCAAAAACATTACTATCGCAAGCTTTATAAAGGGAATAGAAAAAATTATCGGATATGCGATATCATTATCAGTGATGAGTTTTTCGATTTTATACAATTGATCGGTAAATGGAAACCTTTTTATCGCTTTTTGGAGTTGCATTTCTCCAATATAAATGAAGAAACATACCGGTCATTTGTCGAAAAAAATAATCATGTGGATAACAAAACATATTGGACAAATTTTTACACATTTTTTCCTGTGGAAGCAACACAGGCAAAAGAAAACTATTTTAAAAATTGGTTTTCGCCACAGTGGTTGGAAGCCAGACAACAACGGGAAGTGTCGGATAATTGCCAAATTTTGCTTAGCGATATCGAGGCATCTTTCCTCAAAGGATTTATCCATATTACAACTCCTTCCGGCTTTGCCGGTAAATTTCGTTCGTGCCGTTCTAAATCGGGCTTTGCTAAAGAAGTTTGGAAAGAAGTTCATCGTTTAAAATGAGGATTTTTATGAAAAAATATTTGTATAGTGCCATCGCCGTCATGTTTTTATTTACTAATATTTATGCCACGGATTACTATGTTCTTCAGGGAGCAAAACGCGGCAAGGGTACAAAGGAACGTCCGTACAAGGGCATTTATAAAGCATTGAAAAAAGCCGCCAAAGGTGACGTGATCCATGTAGCAGCAGGCGTATACCACGGAAAATTGAAGATTGGTTACCTTACGCTCGATAAGAGCGGTATTACGCTACTCGGAGGTTACGATAAAGATTTTTCACAGCGTAACCCATGGGAAAATCCTACATTTATCGGCATGCCAAAAAAGAAAAAAACTTCGGGGGCCGACCTTGGGATCATCTACGCGACCAAAGATCACTCAGGGCTTGTTATCGATGGTTTTATTTTCGACAGCGCAACGCGCAATGTATATAAAGACGACTCGTTGGTGTTGGGTATGTCGGCACGACGTCCTGCCGTACTTCTTTCAAGTCCTGATTGTGTGGTGCGCAATTGCGTTTTTATGAACTCAGCCTTAGGCGCTTGCCGTATTAGTGGTGCCAATTCACGCATTGAAAATTGCTTATTTGTCAACAACGTGTACTATGCACTTGAATTAGATGCTACCGGAAAAGTGGCCGTTATCAACAACAGTTTTATCCGAACATACAAGCAACGCTTTACTGGTGGTATTGGTGTGTCTATTGGTCGGCGCAGCAAAATGCAGATTCACAATAATATTTTTGCATTTAACGACGAAACAGCGATCAGCAATAAACAAAATAACCCCCATCACTCTTTTGTGAACAACATTTTTCATAAGAATAAAAAATCATGTTATACGTTTTACAGTAGTGAAAGTAGAAATACCATTGAAGTGGAAGATGCCGAAGATTTAGAAGATGCTGAGCTAGAAGAAGCAGAAGACAACTTTTTACTTGACCCACAGTATAATTTTGCGGAAAAAAAAGGGGAAAAGAAACTATATGCACCACCCCTAGATTACGCTAGAGTAAAGGCATACCTAAGTCCACAAGAAAGCGAAGCTAAAGGTATTGGAGTACAATTAAACAAGTAGGTTGTAAAAGGAGACTTTTATATGAGTTTAGATCTACATCAAGTTATCTCGGGTTACATGGAAGTTGCTGTTGGGGTTGCGATCGCCGTGGCGATATTAGTTTTAACGCGCCGTCATGAAAAACGCAATATGCGTTCGCGGCGACTACTTGATATCCATTCAGGTGTTTCCAAATCCTATCATCTTATTTGTGATGCACGTTGGATTTGTCGTCCACGTCCTACGAATGTAGAGGCATACTACAAATTACTCATTGCCATTGGCGAGCAGAGAGGTGTGTTCATTGATGCTTTGAATGAACTAAAAAGCGCTTCCTTGTTGAGCACTGATGATCTTTCTGTTGCCAACGATACACTATGTTCTATTGATAAATATCTATTGGAATTATTAGAAGAATCGACGCATTTTGACGCGAAGAGCGGTATTCCTATTCCGAAAGACGGTGAATTACAACATCTTTTCACTGACGAGGGAAAATTTCCATTATACCGCGATTTTGTTTCGGTGTGGTCAACACTGGCAAAGTCAGAAAAGGGGTGTATGGCCAACGATCGTTTTCGCGTACCATATAAAAAATTAGCGGCATTGTTAGAGAAATATTTACAAGAATAACCATTGTTTTACATGTATAACGTCGAGAAACGTTATACATGTAAACACAGCAAAACTATTTTACCTCACGGATGGAAATGATTTTTATTGCTTCACGAGGTTTGTTTGCTGGACTTGTTTTTACATTTGAAATCGCATCAACAACATCCATGCCTTTTAGAACCTTACCAAAGACAGTGTGTTTTCCTGCCAACCATGGGGTGTCAATAACGTTAATGAAAAACTGTGATCCGTTGGTATTTGGACCTGAGTTTGCCATAGCCAAAACACCGCGCGAAGGTTGGTGAGACTTCAGAGTATCGTTGTAAGAGTACCCTTGGTTTTCAAAACAGTCCTGTACTGTGAGTGCTTCAACAGCTTTTTGTACTTCTGCCGAGCGTTTTTGTAGCTCTTCTTGCGAACTAATACCTAGTTTTTTAAGTAGAGGCATTAATACCACTTGGTAGAACTGTTGCTGCGAGCGAATGCCTAAATTTTGATGAGGACGACCGCCTTGAAAAGCTTTTAGTTTGTGTAATCCTAAAGACTTTGCGCTTATTTCATCTTCAAATTTGTATCCTGGACCTCCGGTACCAACCCCTATTGGACAGCCACCTTGGATCATAAATTTCGGAATAACGCGATGGAAAATGAGACCATCGTAATAGTTACGCGTAGCTTTTTTTTGAGTTTTTGTTTCAGTAAACTCTTTGCGACCTTCCGCTAAATCTAGAAAATTTTTCACGGTTTTGGGAGCTTCTTTTGCAAAAAGCTCAATATAAATGTCACCCTTGGTTGTTTTCATTAAGACAACAGGGTCATCTGCATACTCTTTGTTGAACTCTTGGGCAAAAATAACAGCAGAGATAGACAACAAAGAAATAAGTAACAATTTCATCAAACTCTCCTAGACTGAGTATTGGTAATAAAATAAGTATTGCACTAAATTTTGTGCACTACTTATGATTATGTACTATGATTACGCTAAGTACATATTTTTTTCTGATTATAGCAGAAGTGGTGAAAAAAAGATAAGAATTAAATGTTTATTTTCGACCAAACTAGGTCCCGTTCCCGATCCTGTTTTCCGCACCCATTTATCCCTGTTTACGCTGTAAATACTGCTGGTGCCATTCTTCGTGTTTTGCTTCGCTATAAGGGATAAAATAAAAAACAACCGCTGACACCACCAAAAAGCAACCCACTCCCGGTCCAAACATGTACGCAATGTACGACGCGACTTGTGGTGTTTGCAATGTGTTGGGTTTGAAGCCAATGTAATCGAGCCATAGTCCGCACAGCGCAATGGCGGCAGCACGTGATGCCTTTGCTCCCATACGCCATACGCCAAAATATAGGCCTTCTTGACGTTGTCCGGTTTGCGCGGCGTCGTAATCTACTGTGTCAGCAACAATCGCATCCAAGAGAGCCGTAGCCCCCACCATAATCCCACCTAAAACGGCAGCGCAAAGTGGAAAGAATATATTGTGTTTTGGAAAAAAGGGGTATGTGGTTACGGTCATAATCGCCAAAGCTAAAATTCCGCCAAATGCAGGCCATTTTTTTCCATACTTTTTAGAAATTTTTACCCAAAATAGTATGGAAAGGCATACAACGAGAATAAATACGCCGATAACTATTTGAATTTGTTGCTCGGGTAACTGTATGTAGTATTTGTAGTAGTACATAGCAAATGTGGAATTAATGGCAAGTCCGATAGTCGCGATCACATAAGAAATGAGTAAATATAAAAATACGGTGTTCTTTAGTGCTTGAGGAATTGCGGAGAGCAGTTTTGTCGATTGGCCTTTATCAATAGGAGTATGATCGTATTTGTTTGTGGAAATAACCGTAACGAGGGCCGAAAAAAATACAACACCTGCGATGAAGTGACCATTTGGTAAAATAGCGGCAATTAGTGCACCAAGATTGGCAAATAGAAAGCGCCAACCGTAAAGTTCCGTTCGGTCGTCGTTGTCATCGCTAAGCTCTCCACCAAGTGCGGCATGTGGTATCGACAGTATGGTCATGCTTGTATTTAAAATAATGTAGGTGATGAGAAGATAAGTGAATTTTTGTGACTGTGTATCAAGTTGCGGAGGTGTGAGGATGATTAAGACCGACGCGGCCAGTAAAACGCCACCACAGAAAATAAAAGGTGTCCTTTTCCCCCACTTTGTGGTAGTACGGTCAGAGATCACCCCAACAATGGGGTCGGTAATTGCATCCCAAATGACGGCCAGCGCCACGGCATATCCCGCATACCTAGGATTTAGTCCAACAGTATCTGTATAGAAAATCAGCAGATACAAACGCATGACCATTTCGACACCAATGATACCTAACTCAGCGGTACCATAACCTATCTTTGTACGTAAATACATGTTGTTCCATTCTATTGTTAGTTGTACGGATTTGGTAGTGTTCTAAATGTCGGCTTCTTAACCGTGACTTGATATGAACAATGATATGTACATTGTGGAGGAATATTTCCCCCACAATATATTTTACACTACTTACTCTTCGTAAGTCGCGCACTTTGTTGTTCGCGAATTTCAAAACTGTGTACTAAAGGTATTTGGCCTTGGCCTCCTGTTGTTTGATATGGAGTGGCATTGGAAGTGGTTACGTTGAAAAGTAATTCATTTCCTTCAAATCTATATGTTGTTAGCAAGTAGCCAAATGTGGCGCCAAAATGGGTGTATAAAGTACCGTTTATCATAAAACTCGACAACATGATCGAATTTTTTTCATCGATGGTGTAAATTCCGCGACGGCGATCGATGATAATGAGTTCGTAGTTGCGCGCCTGTCCATCATAAACAATTTTCCACGTCCAACGGTTCGGGTCATCGGTTTTTTGAATATGGAGTTCCATGTTGACTTTGCCGATGATACCGTTTGTGGTTTGTCGTACCAGAGTTCCAGAGTAAACTCCGGCCCAATCATCGGGAAATGTACGTTCTTTTTTACTAAAAACTTGTTCCATTGTCAGTTGTGGCCATTTTTTCTTAATGCCAGCAAAATTTCCAATGTGGTATTTCCCGGGTGATTTTACACTTTTGCATTTGAGAACGGCAAAATTTAAAATAACCACACCGAATTCCGCATTGACATGCCCTTTTATTGTGTAGGTCTTACCTTTCTCGACTTCCATCGGAAGCTTTGGACCATATGACAAACGAATTTCGATTTCTCCCGTAATCTGCGAAGTAAAACTTTCCAAGAAAAATCCTGCAGGAGCTTTAACGGAAATACTGGCGATACGGATTTCTGGAAAATCGGGGTCTATGGTTAAGTCGACGCGGTAGCTTTCCGATTGCGCAGCAAGAGAAATGGTCATTAACATTAAAAGAATGTATTTTTTCATTAAACTCGTATCCTCCCTTGTTTTAAATTATTGGTGAAAATGCTATTATAAGAGAATGAGAAAACAAAGTCCAGGCTTACATAGAGGGGGTTCTGTTATATGAAAAAATACATTCTTTTATATGTACTGTTTTCGTTAATTTTTGCCGAGAGTCAGGTGATTGAGGGGTGGTACAATATTCGTCGCCAGGACAACAACAAAAAGATTGGTTATGTACACCATCGAATGGTCATTTTCGGTGATCGTATCGAGCAAAATGAAGATGTCTATATATACCGGTCCGCGTATAATAAATATATCCTTCTTGTTGCTGCTAGAGAAACGATGGAGCGCGACTTGCAAATGCGTGTTAAACAAGTTATTCGCTATCGCGAAGGAAAAAAAACGACAACAAAAACTGTTGTGCAAGGTAATGTTGTCAAGTTTTTTGAAAATGGAAAGTTGGTTCACGAAAGAGAAAAACCTAAAAAGTTATATGGTAATTTTGGGGCACGCCTAGTCAAAGTTATGACCAAGTTTGTTCCTAAAACAAAAGGCAAAGCATTGGTGGCGCAAAATGGTCAAGTGGTGGAAGTGACATTTGAGGTTTTGGCTGAAAAGAGCATAATGGCAGAAAAACAGCCTTTTCATGTGTACCCAGTTAAATTTTCTGGCGAAGGATTTGTGGGAACCACGTATGGGAGTGACGATGGTCGCGATATCATGTTTGAAATGGAAGATCCCTACTTACGGTGGCTCATAACTTCAAAGCAGGATGCACTCTCTTTAACGGAAGTGGAAAAGTGAAATTAAAAGCACAACAAAATCTCGATGATTCGGATGTGGTGGCCAACAACGCTATGAATCGTGAACGGGGACTATCAGGAATAAACAGCTACGAAAAGGAATTACGTTTTTCCATCGTTGATTTTATAAATAAGCGGTTGGAAACGCAGCCGCAAGTGGCATGGTTGGATTTGTGTTGTGGCAAGGGGTATGCTCTTCAGCAAGCTTCACAAAGATTTTCTTCGGATAAACTCATTATTTACGCTGTCGATTTGGTCGGAGATTTTGTACATGTTGCCGGGGGAAAATTTACGGTGGGTTCTTTACCTGAGGCGCTTCCGGATCGCTGTTTTGATCTCATCACTTGTGTTCACGGACTTCATTACATTGGGGACAAATTGCAAGTTATTTTTCGTGCCACTCAATGTTTAACTTCACAGGGAATTTTTCTCGCAAATTTGGATCACCGCAACATTAAATCAATTTCGGGAAAAACGTTACGCGGTATTGTCAAATTACTGCGCGACCCCCCGTGTAAGTATTCTGGACATGTACTGTGTATTTCGTCGCAAATATCTG
This sequence comes from Candidatus Uabimicrobium amorphum, assembly GCF_009002475.1. GTDB lineage: Bacteria > Planctomycetota > Uabimicrobiia > Uabimicrobiales > Uabimicrobiaceae > Uabimicrobium > Uabimicrobium amorphum. The sequence goes on along the minus strand of NZ_AP019860.1, from coordinate 2,493,302 downwards.
CATTTCCATTTGCGTTTATTGGTGCAGACGACAAGGCCGGTGCAAATTACACGGGCCAACCTGTCGTCGACTCTTATTATGATTTTCGATCAAAAGCATGAGTGAAGGGTTGAATATTTTGGCCTTTTTTCGAGTGGTCGGTAATGGCAAACGATACTTTGCTAAACACACCGCTAAAGAGTTGCAATTCCTCGTAAAACAAATGGGCAATGGTAGTGCTGTCGTTGCCAAATACTCCGCAACCCCAGGCTCCTAAAACAATAGCGTCGTGTTTATATAGGGCCGCAATAGTCAATACTTTATGAATACGTTGTTGCATTTCATCACAAATTTGCTGTGCATTCTTGGTTTTTCGTTTGCGTATAACACCGGCGTTTACCGCAGGAGACGTAATGAAAGAACATAGGTACGGTTGATGTAGTAATTCTCCGCTATCGCGTTTAAATACAGGAACATCAGGAGAATACAACGCATAGTTCGTATAAAACGGATCCTTGCGTTGACGATGAAACGTGTACATCTCGTTGTTGACAAGACATGGATACAATGCCGACGAGCGCGCTAGTGATTCTTCTTGGGCACGTGCGCCGCTGCGAAAACCACCGCCGGGATTTTTTGCCGAAGCAAAATTCAGGGCCACGGTATTTAATCCTTCTTCGACGACCAAGCGCTCTGTGGCACTCAATGTGGTTTCATTCGTGACCTGTATTTGCGTATTTTTTTCCCCTGGTTCTATGGAGGGGAGTTCACTGTGTGGTGGATAAGAATATGTACCGGCAATGGCCCTTTGCATTTCTTTGTCTATGGGAACTTGTTCTTTTCCAACAGTGTAGTAACCTTGTTCGATGATTTTTAGAGTGTCTGTGGCAATTTCTGCCGCTTTTTTTCTATTCACATGCATTATTTTTCCACCAATGTATGAATGTTATGTTGTCGTAGTCGATTATACCATAAAAAAGATGTCGTTTCACATGCAACTGCTCTATTCATTTTGACAATCTTGACAAATACCAAAAAACTCTAAGGTATGAGAAACATCTTTGTAGCCCTGATCTGTAAGCATTTTCTCCATTTCCTTCAGAAAACAATACTCAACAGTGGTGATTTTTTGGCAGCTACGACACATGATATGGTGATGATGATGATTGCAATCTTTGTATTCATAACGTGAGATGTTATCGCCAAAGTCACATTTTTTCACAATCTCGTGTTCTTCGAATTTTTTGATACAGCGATACACCGTGGCGTAGTCACCATTTGAAATATGTTTGTGTATGTCATCAATAGAAAATGGGCCATGGTTTTGCATAAGAAATTCTAAAATAGACTTGCGAATCTTTGTATTACTGAGTTTTGCGTCTTTCAATACTTGTGTGCTATTACGGTTGTCTTTGCCCATTGTTATCCTCTTTTTCCAATATCAAAATTGTAGTATCATCACAATTACTATTGTAAGTTGTTATCTCTAAAAATGCAATTTTTTAGCAAAAGCAGCTTTAATGCAATACTATTGCTTTTTTTGTCGCGTGTTATTTCATTTTTTTGCTAAAAAATGCAAGTCAATTGCGTTTTTTAGTTTGACACACCTATGACAAAGTGATATCTTACCAAAAGTTTAATATACTCTAAAGACCTCCAATCTTTAACTAAACAAAACCCTCATTGATAAATGAGGGCTATTTTATTTAGTGTTGTTAACTAGTAGTCCGCTTACACGGAGTGGGTCGATAAATTATCGCCTATTGCTGACTACTAACTCAGTGGGTTAAGGATAAAAACATGAAAAAACTTCCTGTTACGGTGTTGTCTGGCTTTTTGGGCGCAGGTAAGACAACTTTATTGAATCATGTACTCAATAATCGCCAAAATTTAAAGGTTGCGGTTATTGTCAACGATATGAGCGAGGTAAATATCGATGCTCAGCTAGTGGAAAAAGGAGAAGCGTCCCTATCGCGCAGTAAAGAAAAGCTTGTAGAGATGAGCAATGGGTGTATTTGTTGTACTCTTCGCGAAGATCTCCTTATCGAAGTAAAAAAATTAGCGGAAGAAAAACGTTTTGATTATCTGTTGATTGAATCTACAGGTATATCAGAGCCGATGCCGGTCGCAGAAACATTCACTTTCGAAGATGAGAATGGCAACATTTTATCTGACTTTTCCGAGCTAGACACAATGGTAACGGTTGTCGACGCATACAATTTTTTACATGACTTTAATGAAGCTCAGTACTTAAAAGCACGTGATCTGGCCCTTGACGAAACGGATGAGCGCACGATTACCGACCTGTTAATTGATCAAATTGAATTTTGCGATGTGATTGTACTCAATAAGACAGATTTGATTAGTGAAGACGAAGCGCGAGAGTTAGAGGCCATTCTACATAAACTCAACCCCCAAGCAAAAATAGTTCATACACAACATTCCAACATTGATTTAAATGAAATTATCAATACAAAGCTATTTTCTATGGACAAAGCGTCTTCCTATGCTGGGTGGCTGCAAGAACTTAGAGATACACCCAAATCGGAGATAGAAGAATATGGGGTTTCTAGCTTTGTTTATCGGGCGCGTAAGCCATTTCATCCTAAAAGGTTATGGGAAGTAATACAAAAAGATCTTCCCAAAACTTTGCGCTCCAAAGGATTTTTTTGGGTCGCAACACAACCTGAATTTGTGGGTGTTTGGTCACAAGCTGGTGGAGTAATTGGCATGGAGGCCTCAGGATATTGGCACGATGCGATTCCACGAGAAGAATGGGATGTCGAAGAAGAAGACCTTAAATATTTAGAAGAAATTTGGGATGATCGTTTCGGGGATCGCCGCCAAGAAATCGTCTTTATTGGACAAAACATCGAGAAACGTGAATTTACCAATATTCTAGACAGTTGTTTATTGAGTGATGACGAACTACAACTTGGACCGAAACATTGGGCGGATGCCAGAAATGAGTTTCCGGTTATCCTCGCACAAAACCCCGAATATACGGAAATTTAGTCATGCTAGAGTGGATTATTATTGGCGGAGGAATACATGGCACACTACTCGCCAACTTTCTGATTTCTTCGCGTAAAGTACAAGCGCATCAAATACAGATTTTAGATCCTTATCCGCGTTTATTGTCGCGCTGGCAACACTGTACAAGCAACTGCGGAATGGAGTTTTTGCGTTCTACTTTAGTGCATCACATTGATGTCGATCCTTTTTCGCTAAGAAAATACAGTCGTAAAAGCCCTGTGCGTCATCGATTTATAGAACCGTACAGTCGCCCATCGTTAAAGTTATTTAATGAACATTGTGAAAGTGTGATACAAAAAAATAAGTTAGCAAAACTACATCGGCAAGCAGCGGTAAAAAACATTCATGTAAAACGCGGATATCTACAAGTGGAATCTTGTGCAGGAACTGTAGACACAAAGCGCGTTCTTCTCGCGATAGGTTCCGACTCTTTGCATTTACCCGACTGGGCGAAAGAAGTCAATGCACAACATATATTTTCTCCTACATTTCACCGACAAAAATTAGATCATTGTAAAAGTGTTGCTGTTGTTGGTGGTGGGATCAGCGCAGCACAAACAGCCATGGCCATGGCGCGGCAATGTGCTGAGGCCAAAGTTGTGCTTGTAACAAATCATGAGCCCGACATTCACCGATTTGATAGTGACCCTGGTTGGATCGGCGGTTATCTAAGAGAGTTCCATAAGATAGAAGATTATAGCGTACGGCGCGAGACAATTAACAATGCACGCCATCGTGGTTCTATGACACAAGAGGTGGCAATGACATTGAAGCAAATGATTGCAAAAAATAAAATTCGCATGGTGGTTGATCACATAAAAGATGTGCGTTCGCGCGACGATGATTACGTATTGCAAACCGCAGAAGAGTCTATAAATTGTGATCGTGTAATTCTTGCCACAGGTTTTGAGAAAAAGTGTCCTGGTCAGTGGCTACAAAGCATTATCAGTCAGTGTAACCTACCGCAAGCCGCGTGTGGTTATCCCATCGTTGACAAAAATTTGCATTGGGCGTATAATATTTTCGTTAGTGGAGCTTTATCCGAATTGGAAATAGGTCCTGTTGCCAGAAACATCGTTGGGGCTCGTATTGCTGCAAGCCGTATCGTTGAAGGAGTAAACCATTGAATTTTCAGAAGAAACTCGATAGCTTAGCCATTATGTTTTCGATGGTGTGTGCAGTTCACTGTTTTTTGACACCGTTTATTATTGTTCTTTTTCCACTGTGTGTATCGCCTTGCTGTAGTAACGAAGGTAGCAATTTTCACCAAATCATGGTATACATGGTGTTACCACTAAGCAGTATTTCTTTTTTTCTAGGGTGTCGACAGCATGAGAAAACATCGATTGTCGCGATGGGAGCTGTAGGACTTATTATAATAACCTATTGTGCTTTTTGGGGTTATTCCACATTGGGTGAGCTCGGTGAAAAAATTTCGACAACCACTGGTGGCGCTATACTAGCGTTTGCCCATTTGCGTAATTTTCAATTATGCAAATGTACCAGTTGCAAAAAGGAGAGTTAACCTGTGAAGTTTGTTTTTTCCATCTTAGTATTTTTGTTACTTTTAGGCTGTGACACTGGTTCCAAGACCGACAGTTCTGCCTCAGACAAGTCTAAGCTCAAAGTGTGTGTGACCACAACCGATTTAAAAGATATCGTTGATGTTGTCGCCGGAGAACATATCAATCTTTATTGCTTTACCGACAACTGCAGTGAAGGTGACCCTCATGAGCTAGACATTACCAATGAGTTTGTTCGCCAACTCAACAAAGCGGACTTACTTATCGATGTAGGTATGGGAATTGCGGAGGGATGGTTGCCCGAGTTGCTAAAATCAGCCAAACGCCCCGAACTATTTCGTGGTAAAGAGAGACACTTAGAAATTGCCAAAGTGATACGTCCGTTGGCAAATCCTGAAGATCACGCATATGAAAACAGTGTGCATGCGGAAGGTAATCCACACTTTCTTCTAGATCCTACGGAAGGAATCCGCGCAGCGCGGTTTGTTTGTGAAAAACTTAGCGAGTTGGTACCGGCGCACAAAGACGACTTTGTCAAAAACTACGAAAATTTTCGCAATGAAATTTCAAAAAGACTGGTGGGAGAAGACTTAGCCAAAAAGTACGACGTGGAAAAACTGGTTGTCCTGAACTCGGAGAACAAGCTCAAAGAGTTTTTGGCAAGCAAAAACGATTACGATAAATTGTCGGGCTGGATCAAGGAAATTGAATCACTACGCGGTACCTTACTCGTAGGGGATCATGACCTATGGCCGTACATGGCGCGAAGCTATGGATTTGAAATGCTCGGATACATCGAAGCCGAGCCTGGTATACCACCGACGACAAAACATCTCCAAGAACTGATCAAAAAAGTAAAAGAAAAGAAGTTAAAAGTATTACTGACATGTTCGTATTTTGATAAACGCCACGTGAAATTCGTTGCCGAAAAAACCGGAGTCAAAGTTCTTCTCATGGCACACCAAGTAAGATCGGTAAAAGGTGCGGATACCTATATCAAAATGCTGGAGCACAATTTTAAATTACTTTCCCAAGGTCTAAAGAATTGAGTTGATGAATGCATAGTGTCGAAAAAATAGTATGGATAATGACGTTTTTACTCTGTACAGGATGTGGAGTTCTCACCGATAATTATCATTCGGTGAGCCAAGGCAAGGAACTACCGATTATGTATCGTTCTGCGCAGATGAAACCCGAGCGTTTGCAACGTGCTATTCGCGAACAGAGCGTCGACACTGTCCTCAATCTACGTGGGGAAAGCCCCGAAAAAGATTGGTATCGAGAAGAAGTAAATGTTTGTAAGGACACCGATACCGAGCATCTCAGCATCAAAATGTCGGCGTACAAAAGGCCGTCGAAAGAAAAAGTGCTACGTTTGATATCCATTCTCGAACAAGCCAAAAAACAAAACAAAACGGTACTTCTGCACTGCCAAGGCGGTGCAGATCGCTCTGGATTTGCCAGTGCTGTTGCGCAGATGGTCGTTTACGACAAATCTGCGCAACAAGCACTCAACTCCTTTTCCATCTGGTATGGTTGCTTGTTGTTTTATATACCCCTAGATGAAATCATCGAAGAATATCAGGCATACGAGAAAAAGATGAGTTTCCGCGAATGGGTAGAGAATGTGTATGTTCCCTGAGGTAAAGTTTTAGCTATTTCATTCCTATAAGCGCAAAAAAATAATATTTTAATATTATAATATTTTGGAATTTTGTAATATATAAAAATACTCAGAATTTTATGTAGAAATACTCATAATTTTTTTGAAAGGGATGAATACTTATGCCAAAATTTTTATTTACTTTACTACTTGCTTTCTCATTTGCAAGCACTGTTTCTGCTACAATTATCACACATACATTCACAGGAACAGTCAACAGTGACAATGGGGGAGAATTTGTTGTTGGTGAAACCATCACCGGAACAATTACCGTCGATACCTCGCAAACAAATGGTTTCCCCGCTAGTGGTGGTGCCGATTTCTTTTTTACAGATGCTGTCCAGAGCTATAACTTTTCTTCCGGAACCTCGGGACATTTTGTCTCTGGTGATCGTGCAAGCGGTTCAACTCCTCTGCAAATGAATACATTTAACAACCGTAACTTGAGCCCAGGTCCCATCGATGTTGATGGTGTTCGTTACACTGTTGCAAGTGGAGTGGCAGGCAACACGTCTGACTTAGACACCTCAAGACTGGATGTCTTTTTAACTTCATCAAACTCAAATCTTTACACTACTCACGCGATACCTACCGTTCTTGATGTGAATGATTTTGACCATGTCAACAATGTAGACTGGTTCTACATAGACGGTGGAGTTGAACGCATCATGAAATTTACCCTCACCAACATAACAACATCATCGGTTCCCGAACCTTCCACGTATTTGTTGTTTGTGATGGGTATTATTGGCATTGGCTTTGTGCGTCGCAAAAAGAGTTAGTGCACGGCCAATAAAATAGTTATATTTACAAAACAAGGTCTGTAATATTTTTTTTCAAAACTTTACCTCGTCGACTTTACAGGACTTGTTTTACAGATGATCCGTTTATCAATCTTTCGCTTTGTGGTGTGAATAAACAACAGCACAAAGTAAGAAAATCCCTACCCCCATGCCGAGGGCCGCTGACGCTAAAATCCCCCATGAAATCGTTAAACCACTCAGCAAAAAACTCACACAACAAATCACGGCCACAAGCGTACTATAAGGTGCTTGAGTAACGACGTGATCCATGTGCCGGCATTCTGCGCCAATACTGCTTAATATAGTTGTATCAGAAATGGGTGAGCAATGGTCTCCATAAATTGCTCCCGCAAGAGAAGCCGCCAATGTGGGTATGAGAAAGTTATTTTCCATTTCTTGGGTCATGGTTACGACAATGGGTATCATAATGGCGAATGTTCCCCAGGAAGATCCTGTGGCAAAAGCGGTAATACACGCCAAGATGAAAATGAGCATCGGTAGAATGTATTTTATCGTGTCTCCGGTTAAAAATTGCGCTAGGTACTTTCCGGTATACAGTTTTTCTGAAATAATTGTGCCAATGGACCACGAAAGTATTAAAGTGAACAATATGGGAAACATGGATTTTATGCTCTGCCAAATAATCATTGCTATTTCAAAAATGGAAAATGTGCGACGTATGGCGAAATAGACGATACTAAAAACAAGAGATACCACTCCTCCCCAAAACATTGCCTTTCCGGCATTCATACTTTGCATTGCTTGTATTAAACCGTTTTCTCCGCCGACAATAACGGCATTTCCTGTATATAACATACCTGCGATAATACTGACGATGAGTACGGCAATAGGCAATAACAAATCATATATAGAATTCGACGGTTGTTGTGAATCGTTTTCCCGAGGAGACAATACATTCTCTTCATGGTATTTCATGGCGCCAATGTTGATGTCAAATACGCATACGAAAAATACCATCAGTATAGATAACCACGCATAAAAATTGAAAAGTATGGTGTAGAGAAATATGGTAAAAGAACTTTCTCCGAGGCCGGCTTGATTGAATTGGCTGACCACATAAATGACCCAGCTGGAAATAGGAGCGAGAATACACACCGGGGCTGTGGTCGAATCGATGATATAGGCCAGTTTTGCACGCGAAATTTTAAACTTGTCGGTCACCGAACGCATTACCGCACCTACGGTTAAGCAGTTAAAGTAATCGTCGAAGAAAATAATCATGCCCAAAAACATCGTACTTAAACTCGCTTGGGCACGCGTAGCAATATGATTTAGTGCCCATTGTCCGTAAGCCTTGGCACCTCCGGCGCGGTCCACCAAATGCATGATGGCTCCTAGGATAAAGCAAAATAGCAAAATAAATAAATGCCAACTATTTTGAAAATTTTGCCATGACGAAAAATTCTTGATTTCGGAATTTTTCCATAGAATCGATGCCACCTCTTGAAAACTTTTGCTGATGCTACCATTGTGCACAATAAGCGCACCACTTAAGACACCACTAAAAAGTGAAATGATGATTTTACGCGTTATAAAAGCCATTGCAATTGCCAGTACCGGTGGTACCAGAGATAGCCATCCATATTCCATAATAGTTGCCCTTGATAAAATTTTTCCTGTAAATAAAACATTACTTTACCAATTTACTGCGAAGCTTATTATAATTATATGAATGCGTATCGGCAATGAGAGTTTATTTGAAAAACAAAAGAGGTTTTGCTATGAAGAAAATGGTACTTTGTTTGCTTGGTTTGTGTACGTTGAGTAGTTGTACGTTTCCCTATTTTTATTGGAATGAAAAAAACGAAGATTTGATTCGCGTACGCAACAATTATTACCTCACCTACGACCACGAAGTCAATATTGATTTTTTCCCTCATGTTTCTGAAGAAGAGGCACGTGAGGAAGGATTGGTTTCTTCACTGTTTATGGGGGTGGTTACCTTGCCTGTAAGTGCGATCACTTTACCATTCCAATATCCTTTTTTAGCATCGCAACGCGCTATAGATTATACAGAGGCGCGTAGTATGGTAGACGAGTACTTTGCTAGAGGTCAATACGACAAAGTTTTGCAAGTGGACCCCAATTATAGCAGGGCTTATTATGAAAGAGGTCTGATCTTTCACGCACGTAAGGACTATAGCGCGGCCATACGCGATTACTCTGGTGCCATTTATTGCGATGAAGAATTTAAGGAAGCTTATGCCAAACGAGGCCTTGTGCACTATGAAATGCAACACTTTCCTGCAGCGATGAGCGATTGGCGCCGCGCTGTTGAACTCGGGTATTCTGCAAATAAACTGCAACCACTTATTGAAGAAGCCACTAGACAACTACAACGTTAAAGCATTGTATAAGTTCAATAGAATAAAGCAACATGGAGAACAGCATGGACATCAAGACATTCAAACAACAATATGAAGTTTCCCTTTTCTTTGTCAACTCCCAACAAAATGTGGGACTGTATCAACTGCTCAACATTTTACAAGATGCGGCATTTCGCCATGCCATGGTGACGAAATATCAGCAGTCCCCTAACGTATATTGGGTACTGACGCGACAAAGTTTACAAGTAACACGTTGGCCACGTTTAGGAGACCATATTGAAGTGCAGACATGGTTGTCCACAGATGAAAGAGGTTTTTTGCTACGCGAATACAAGGTTTATTTAAATGAAGAAGTGGTGTGCGAATGCTCAACAAGTGTGGCAAAGTTAGATGTAAAAGCCAAAAAGATTTTAGCGATTTCTCAAGATGATGTTCTTAAATACACCACGGAAAAGCAGTTGTCTTTTACGCCAAAAAAAGTACAGCGCTTTACCGAAGCCGAATTATTGAAAACATTTTCGGTACGCAATAGCGATATTGATTTTAACCAACACGTGAACAATACCGTATACGCAAAGTGGATACTTGATGCCGTATCCTACGATAAACATTTTAAATATAAATTACTATCGTATGAGGTAAATTTTTTATGTGAAACGCATCTTGGCGAGGAGATACAAATTCAAAAGGACTCTACTGTTGGTGAACCCAAATTTGTATACCAAGGAGTACGACTGAGTGACAACAAAATTGTCTTAACTGTGGAAATAGAGGCTGTTCCCAAGTAGGGAGTGCTCTTACCCTTTTACATTCTGTGGAGAGAAATGATGCTTCCTTCGCCAACAGAAATAGAATATTTTTTAGAAATATCGAAAACGCTAAATTTATCGCGCGCCTCGGAGCGTTTGGGGATTACACAACCAACGTTGAGTATGTCTGTCAAGAGATTAGAGCAGAATATAGGTACTAAATTACTCATACGTAGTAAATCGGGCGTACAACTCACAAAATTTGGTCAGAGGTTTGTGGGTAGTGCGCAAAACATGTTACAAGAGTGGGAAAAGTTACGCGCAATTGCCTTGAGTGAGAAAAATGAGGTGCAAGGGCAATACGTGATTGGTAGCCACCCCTCGGTAGCTTTGTATTCGCTGGCGCATTTTTTACCGCAGTTATTACACGATTATCCCAAATTGCATATCGAGTTAGCACACGACATTTCGCGGCATATTACCGAGAAAGTCATATCACATAAAATTGATTTTGGTATTGTCATTAATCCCATCGCACATCCCGATTTGGTGATTATCAAGTTAGCAAGTGATCAGGTGACGTTTTGGACAACAAAGAAAAATCGCAATCCACATACATTGATTTGTGATCAAAATTTATTGCAAACGCAAGATTTATCCAAAAAGATACGCAATCACGACGATTGGAATTTCGAACGCATTGTGCATTGTTCTGATTTACAGGTGATTACAGACCTTGTGGGACATGGTTGTGGAGTGGGAATTATACCGACGCGTGTGGCAAAAAAAGGAAAGAATTTGGTGGTGTACGGAGAAGATCCACCTGTTTTCGAAGATGTGGTTACGCTAATTTATCGCTACGACGCTCACGATTCATTGGCGGCAAAAACAATTATTGAGTCCATCAAAAAGGTTTTTGTTTAGGGCGTACATTGTACGCCCTAAAGATTTACACCTGAAAACTCATTTGTTCGTTTGTTTGCGATTCGCTCAATTGACAAGATTTTTCGGCGGCACAACTACTGCAACCACCGCATGTTCCCTGAGCCATCTTTTGTATAGCCGCATGCATTTTTTTGGCCAATATCAAAATAGCACATGCGACAATACCTAATGTTATCAAGTCTTGTATCATAGCTACCAACCTAACAAGGTTCCAAACTGATAAATGATCAGTGCTGCCACATAAGCGAGAACGGTCATGTATGTAAAGGTGAAAACCGGCCATTTTATGCTATTTGTTTCACGCCAAATAACTCCGAGTGTCGCACCACATTGACAACACAATGCAAAAAATACCATAACAGATATGGCAACAAGAGGTGTGAACACCAACGAACCATCCGGCCAACGGTCTTCGCGCATCGAGGTGCGTAAGCGATTAGATTCTTCGTCCTCTTCGGCACCTAAGTTATAGATGATTCCCAAAGTGGCGACAATGACTTCGCGTGCAGGAAACGATGCAATGGTGGCAACGCCGATTTTCCAATTCCAGCCAAGAGGTTTTACCACTGGCTCGATCCATACGCCTACGCGTCCGAGAATCGAGTGACGTAGGTGTTCGCCCGCTTGCTGCTCTTCATTCGACATTAGAGCACTTTCAAGATTCTCTTGTACCGTTTGCTGTCTTTCGGCCATGGAAAAAGAGGCGGGGGTAATGCTCACCAATTCTTCTCTAATTTTTTGGCGTTGCTCTTTGTCTTCTGTATCTTGCCATTTTTGCCACGAACTCAATATTTGTTCTTTTTGTTCACTGAATTCACCCCATATTTTTTCGGACTCTGCATTGTATTGCTGTTCGATTTTTTCCGCTTGCTGTGCATACTTTGCTTCGATTTCGGCGGAACGTGGAAAGTAAGCCACTGCCCACACAACGATCGTCACGAAAAATATAAATGTACCTGCGGTAACGACAAAAGCACGACCACTGTTGTACATGCGCATGAAAACGGTGGGGAAATGCGGAATTTTATAACTAGGCATTTCCATGACAAACTCGTTTTGTGAACCCTTAAGTATGCTTTTCTTCAAGAAGAAAGCGACAAAAAATGCCACGACAAGTCCGACCATGTACATTGCAAATAATACTAAACCTTGTAGGCCAATCCACCCACCAAAATATGTTGTCGCCGGGATAAACGCTGCGATTAATATTGTGTAAACGGGTAACCTAGCCGAACAACTCATTAAGGGAAGGACGAGAATGGTCGCGAGGCGATCGCGGGGATTTTTGATGACACGTGTTGCCATAACTCCAGGTATTGCGCAAGCAAAAGAGGAGAGCATTGGAATAAAGGAATTTCCCGATAAACCAGCTGCTTTCATAATGCGGTCCATGAGAAAAGCGGCGCGCGCCATGTAACCACAATCTTCTAAAATAGCGATAAAGGCAAATAAAATGACTATCTGCGGTAAGAAGATGACAAAAGCACCGACACCTGCAATCATCCCGTCAACCACCAAACTTTGTAGTGTACCCTCGGGAATGTAGCTAGCGGCAATCTCTCCGATGTAGGCAAAACCTTCATCGATAAAATCCATGAGTGGCCCTGACCACGAATATATTGCTTGGAATACGACCATCATCAGCAACAAAAAGACAATGGTACCCATAATAGGGTGAATGAGTATGTGATCCATCTTACTACTCATCGTGGCCTTGGTTTCTTTTTGGGTACTGCAAGAACTAATGATACCTTCTATTGTTTTATAACGCGTTTCGGCTTCGATCGTGAGACGTTGTTCTTCGCCACCTATTTTTTCGCGTAGTGCGGTACATTTTTCGCGGAAATCATCGCCGAGGCTTTCACTGAAACGTTGAAAATATACACTGTTCGAACCCAGTAGTATGGTCAACGCTTCGCAACGGTGTACGTTGTGCTCTACTTTGTCGTTGTTGTTTAGGTAAGAGCAAAGTTCCTCAACAGAGCCTTCTACTTCGTTACCGAGATCTACGGTTAGATGAGCGGCTTGTTGGGCGAAATTTTCCTGTACGGTGGTTTTTAGCTTATCAACACCAACGCCGCCTTTTGCGGTAATTTCGACAACAGGGCATTTTAGTGCTTCAGAGAGTTTGTCTCCATCAACACTGATTCCTTTTTTTGTGGCGACATCTTGCATATTGAGAGCGACCACCGTAGGAATTTGTAGTTCTAAAACTTGTGATACCAGATATAAGTTACGTTCAAGATTCGAAGCGTCGACAATGGCGATAACCGCATCTATTTTTCCGATATCTTGTTGGTGACCGAGTAAGGTATTCACGGTAATCCACTGGTCTTCAGATGAGGCGGTTAAGCTGTATATTCCTGGTAAATCAATTAGTTCGATTTGCGAACTATCGCTAAGAGAAAAAGTACCTATTTTTTTTTCGACAGTAACTCCGGGAAAGTTACCTATCTTTTGTCGTAAACCGGTTAAGGAATTGAAAAGGGTTGTTTTTCCGACGTTCGGGTTTCCAATGAGTGCTACCCTTTTGCTGTTGTTTGTCATGAGTTTCTTTCTAAGCTTGTACTTGGATTAAGGCTGCTTCGCTACTACGCATGGAAAGTTGATAACCACGAATATCTATTTCTCTGGGGTCTCCCAGTGGAGATAGTTTAGATACGGTAACTTCTGTTCCTTTGGTCATACCCATTTCTAGTAATTGTTGTAAAACAGCAGGTTTGCTAAAGTTGTAACCGACGATTGTTGCTTTTTCGCCCATTTTTAATTCACTAAGAGCTCTCATAGTTTTCTCCTGAAATTGAGAATCAATCTCAATAAATATGCGTGTTTACTAGCGGAATATATCCCTAGATTTAAAATAAAACTTGAAGAAAAGTCAATAAAAAACCTAAAAAATAGCATCGTATTTTTCCACTGTCTTTTCCCACGAATGCTTTGCCATACTCTGGGAGATTCTCTGGCGATATTCTTTTCGCCGTTCCGGGATTTGCAAGAATTTTTCCATTTTAGCAATTAGATCCGCAAAATCTTTATATAAGCACTCCTTATGATACTCGCGCGGTAGGACCTCTGGATAAGAAAGGCGATGGGGAAGGAGAGGGAAACAACCGTAGTACATCGCTTCTACCACGGAAATGCCAAAGTTTTCTTGTAGGGCGGTACTTATGACCAAATCGGCGCGTTGCAACCAAGTAATATAATCGTTTTTATTGTCGACAAAACCATAATGCAAAACGCGTTCACCCCATTTATCTTTGGCTTTAATAAAAGGTTTCGGTACATCCTGTCCGCATTCCCCTAGAAGAACTATATCGAAAGCATAACCTTTGCCATCGATCTCACTAAGCGCACGAAAAAACTCTTCCGGATTTTTATCAAATTCCCAACGGTGATTCCAAATGATCATTGGGCGCTTATTATGGACAAATGCGGCGTTATTTTTAAGTTGGCATCCTGGGTGTAGTACCTGCGCTTTTTGCATAATGATTTTTTTGATCCAGTGTGGAGGATACTCGGGAACGCGCGCAAAATACGTATCAATGTGGTCTATAAAGGTGCTCATGTGAGTATGTGAATTGAAGACTAACCAGTCGGCAGCTAGGCAATTGCTAAAATCTATGTGAATGCCATGGTGGTCTACTTTGGAACTTTTCGGCAGAGGATAGGATAGTTGGCTTTCGTGCATATATAGAAAAATCGGTATTTGACAGTGGTTTTTGAGCTCACTGATGGACATCATACTTGTGCATATAAGCGCATCGTATTTGTGAAAGTCATCAACAATGTCCACAAAATACAACGCGGCCATACGCAAGCGCCATTTCCAAAAACGTGCAGGTAAGGTAACTAGATCGATTTGGTGTCGCGAGTGTTGTATCCAACCATCGGCGAAATCTTTGTGTGAACCTCCATAGAAGGGTTCTAAAAACAATAATTTTTTCATGGGTGAAAATTCCACTTGGTGTCTAAAGGAGATTCACATACCGCACATTCGTATATGTGATCTTTTACAATGTTGATTTGCATGCACTTTGTGCAACGTCTGAAAATACAAACTTGGTTGAAGTATGGGGGATAGTCGATGGCAATGGCCGCTAAAACATCTTTTACGACTTCCCATGACTCAGGTTCTGGGCAATAACCCGTTGATTGATTGGTAATAAACAACACCTGCGCCTTGTGTAGAGAAAATGTGATTTCTCCCGCAGCAAAAATCGCTTTTCCCCTGGCGCAGGCGACATGTTCACAATGACGATCGGCTATCCATAAATTTTTTTTGTCGTCGATAACAAAGGTGAAAATGCGTTCATTTGTATGGTCCTGAGACCATACAACGACATCTTCATAACACGTAACTTTTACTCGTTCACATGAGGTTTTGTCTCGCAAAATGTCTATAGGACCAACGTAGTGATATCGTCTATTTTTCATTGTCCTGTTTGTTTTTGACTTGGGGCAGTTTTTGTTCAATCCATTGTACAACGCCGTCGAATGTACCTCCACGTAGCCATAGTTTTCCGCTACTAGAGTCAAAAAGATAACACTTTCCTTGCTGTGTAAACTTTAGCTGAAAACGATCGGTTTCGCGATGTTTTTTCGGAACTGGGTTTAAATTGGCAATTTTTTGCGGGACCCATTGGGTGACACCGTTGAAATCACCTCCTCTTATCCACAAGTCTCCATTATGGCTGTCAAGTAAGTAAATATCTTCCGTTGTTTCATGATACTGGTAACGATTGACATCGGCTTTTATTCTTGGACGTCGCGGTGGTGTAAATGCGATAATAAATGCGGCGATGACAATGCAAATTCCGAGTAGATCTCCCTTTTTGCTGTTCTTATGCTCCCGACTTTCTCTACTCTCTTTACTCTTGCTCATGAGGCCTCCTGTGGTGTATCAAAAGTTAAAACGCCGTCCTCTACATCGCTCTTGGAAAAAATAGCTTTTTCGTACTTGTAGTCTTGAGGGTTGGTCCATGGTTCATGACTACCTTGTTTGGGAAGATCATCCATAACCCTTAGTAAGTAACCTGAAGTAAAGCCTTCGATAAATGGTCGCGAGGCCATATTTTCGTCTTCTTTACGTAAACGTGGTGTACAACGCGTTGCTTTTTTGTGGTCCATGTGATTGATGATGCGGCATATATAACCAGCAATGATATCTGCGCGTAATGTCCATGAGGCATTTACATAGCCGAATGTAAGTGTAAAGTTCGGGACGTCTGAATACATGAGTCCGCGATATGTGTAAGTGTCGGAAAAATTTAGTTTTTCACCATTCATAAAAAGTTCGATACCACCACATGCAATCAAGCTAAGCCCAGTTGCGGTGACAATAATATCTGCTGGTAGTTCTTTTCCTGAGTCGAGTAAGATTCCATTAGGAGTAAAACGCGTAATGGTGTCTGTTTCTACCGAGACTTTTCCCGATTTGATTGTTTTGAATAGATCGCCATCGGGCACAAGACATACGCGCTGATCCCAAGGTTTGTAATGCGGAGAAAAGTGCTTGTCTACATCGTAGTCGTTACCAAGTGCTTTTTTCGTCATTTTCAATAAAAAATCTTTGGTTTTTTGTGGACGATTTCGCGCTCTTTTGAAGTAAAAACGTTGGATAAAAACGTTTTTCCAGCGCGTAATGGCATACGCGAGTTTTTCAGGAAGTATTTTGCGCAAAAAATTGGCGATGATGTCTTTGGATGGTCGCGAGACAATGTAGGTGGGGGAACGTTGTAGCATCGTAACATGTTCTGCGGTTTCTGCCATCGAGGGAACAATTGTGATGGCAGTGGCTCCCGAGCCAATGACCACTACTTTTTTGTTGGCGTAATCTAAGTCTTCTGGCCATTGTTGCGGGTGTATGATTTGCCCTGTAAAGTCTTCACTGTGAGGAAATTTTGGGGAATGGCCTTGTTTATAGCTATAGTAGCCAGAACACATCGATAGAAAGTTACAACTCATTTTTACTTTTTCGCCTTGGTGGTCTATTTCCAGTTCCCAGGTACAACTTTCATCGCTCCAGTTTGCCGTTTTCACCATATGGTTGAAGTGAATGTGTGCTTCCACATTGTGTTCTTTTGCCGTTTCTTTTATATAACTTAGAATATCTGGGCCATCGGCAATTGCCTTCGCAGCGCGCCATGGCTTGAAATTGTAACCTAAGGTATGCATATCACTATCGGAACGAATACCAGGGTAGCGAAAAAGATCCCATGTTCCGCCCATGTCACCGCGGCCTTCTAGTATCGCATACGTTTTTCCTGGGCAATTTTGTTGTAAATGGCATGCCATGCCAATGCCCGAAAGTCCTGCACCTACAATAATAACATCAAAAAAATTTGTGCTCATAGTTTGATCTCTTGTCTAAAAATAGATCTAATTGTTTTACAATTATTAGGGCGTGTCATCAATTAGAAAATTTGTTCAGTTCTCGTGTCATCCCTGCGAAAGCACATACCTGTCAAGCTAAGATGTAAAAGCTTTCTCAATAAAGACTTACAAAGCCGTGTCATTCCTGGCTTGACCAGGAATCCACAAAACAAAATTAAATTGTATGCGCCTGGATCCCTGATCAAGTCAGGGATGACACCGGCAAGGTAGTTTTTTAGTTTCAGAGAAAAAAATGTAATTCTTTTATTTGTAGTACTTTATGTCTTAACTTGACAGCCATGTGCGAAAGCAGGGATCTATGTTAATAAATAGAAATATCAAAAATAAAAAGAAATATCTTTAGAAATAAGAATTCCTTATTTTTGTAAGCTTTTCTAATTTTATTCATGGATCCCGCATCAAGTGCGGGATGACACCAGGCGTATGTTTTATCTAGTATTTGTGTAATTCGTTAATTGATGACACATCCTATTATACAACGAAAATGATTGGTTTCTTGATTTTTGTATGTAAACAATATAGTATGAGTAAGTTTTGCGTTATGTAGGGTGTTACACCCTAATCATACAAAAACGTATTGTAACAAAATTGTTTTACAAACGGAACAGAAACATGAATAGAGTACGTTGGATAATTCAGAATAACTTAATTTCGCCCAGTGATTTGTCTGCCATAAAAAATGCGTGTCAAAAACTTGGCGTTGGTTATAAAGAGGTATGTGTAATTCCATTCTCCAACGAGTTACCTGAATTTCCACAAGACGAAGTGACAAACATTTACTACGGTGCCACGGCATTTATTTCCGAACTTCATAAAAAAAGTAAACCTTTAGGCATATTTTTTGATGAAGAAAGGTTTAGTTTAGAAACAGCGATGAATAACTGGCAGGAATACATGCTAAATAGCGAAGGGAAAATAACTACGCTACAAAATTTTTCTGAGTCTAGTTATCCATTGGATAGTAAGTGGTTTATTCGTCCAAATGCCGATGATAAAAGCTTTGCTGGTGAAGTGATTCGTTTTGCTGATTTTAAGGACTGGTACCAAAGATTGATCACGCAAAATGTTTCTTTGAATGTTCACAGCAAAATACTTGTGGCACCGCCGTACAATATCAAAAAAGAATGGCGAAACTTCGTCGTAAACGGGAAGGTGATCACAAGTACACTGTATCGTCGTAACTTTCAGGTTCATGTTTCTGACAGTGAGGCCCCGCAACAAGTGGTTGATTTTGTGGAAAAACGCTGCAAAGAATTTATGCCGCACAAACTTTTCGCAATGGATATCGCTCTGTGTGGAGATGAATACTACGTTATCGAATGCAATTGTTTGAATTCTATTGGTTTTTACGGGGCAAACATCTTCGTCATCGTGAAAGCCATCACCGAATACGTTGCATCTATCAACTCGGGAGTAGAGAAATGATGCCAGAGCTTTCCGCGACAGTAAAACAACAAATCATTGAAGATATGGCAAACTTGTATAAAAACCTCCATGAGGATTTGTCGCAACTTCCTGCTCCTTGCACCTCTTGTGGCTTCTGTTGCCACTTTGATTTAGCAAAGCATTCGTTGTATGTCACCACTTTGGAAATGATCTATCTTTTTGATAAATATCACGTGACATCTAAGGTGGAGAAACACTGTCCTTTCCTACGGAATAATTTGTGTAGCGTACATGACAGAAGAATGTTGGGGTGTCGCACGTATTTTCGTTTGCACAATAAAGAGCAAACGATCGCTGCTGAACAAATCTACGAGAAGTACCTTGGGAAAATAAAGGAACTACATCTTAAATACGATGTGGAGTGGAACTATCAAGATTGTATGAATATCTTTCAAGAAATGATGTAAAATGTCATGACACAAGACATACAAAATAAAATCAAAGAAAAGTTCGACGCAATTTCGCCTTTTTTAGACGAAAAATCGACGAGGTTATGGTGTGCTGCAGAAGCGCGGGCCTATGGCTATGGTGGTATTACGATCGTTTCTAATGCAACACGTGTGTCTCGCACCACAATACGACGTGGTATTGAAGAGTTAGACAAAACACCTAATGAAAATGCCTCAAAAATTCGTCAAACGGGCGGTGGGCGCAAAAAAATCAGTATTACAGATCTTACCATTATGGCGGATTTACAGAATGTCATCAAAAATAATGAGGATGACGCGTTGTACTGGACAGACAAAAGTGTGCAACAAATAACCAATATTCTAACGTATAAGGGACACCGTATTAGCTCGCGTACGGTAAATCGCATGTTGAAAAATATGGGATATTTTGTGCAAAGAAAAGAGCAAAATTTTCCAGAGCAGTGTAAATATATAAACAAGCGAATGATCGAAGTGCAAAAGCAGGCTCTAGCGATGGTTTATATTGAAATTGACCAAAAAAAATACAAAACAAAAAACAAAAAAAAACTCGAAAGCAATAGCAAAAATTTACTGGAAAAAAACCTCATCACAGAGAAAACATACTTTGTGGTGGATAGCCTATATACATGGGCAGAACGAAAAACCTTCAATGAAAAGCCTTCGCTAGAAATTATTACTCATGCGCACTACGTCAATAATAAAAAATATTGGCTACAAGCACTACAGAATTTTGCAAATCAATACAACACGAAACTCTACATACATTTAATTGGCTCTGGGATCAAAAAATGGCAGTTATTGATGGACAAGATGCACTTTTTATATCCCGAAAAAGACAATGGTCAAAAAAAACAGAAAATGACAACTGTGTACTTTTCGGCGAGACAAAAATCACAATCTACCACCACTGTAATACGCGACAGACATCAAGTAAGCTATGTCGAAACCAAAAAAAATATACAGCGTGATTCTGTTTTGGGAAATTGGAATTACGTTGTGAAACCTATGTAAATTTAAGTCACTAAAACTAGGGTGTCATAAAAAACTATTTGTAATGATGGGAAAAAAAATGGTTAAGAAAAGAGTTACAGCAAAGCCAAAGCCAAAGCAATCGCAGATACGTTTAAATTTGTCTTCGGCTTCGGTAGATTATGTGGGCGAATTTAGTATTCAGTCTACTTCTGAAGAGGTTTTCTTCAACTTTGCAGCATCTTTGTTTCCCGGGGGGGCACCTGGGGAAATAGTACTTCCTGTACACACTCGGCTTGCCACAAATTACAAAAACGCCAAACGTTTTCATGAAGTTTTGGGAAAAGTTTTACAAAAATACGAAAAACAGTATGGGGAAATTGATATCAGTAACGTGCAGCGTGAACTCCCCGTCGAAGAAAAAGAAAATGAAGAAACCACAGCTAGACTACCCAAAATTAAACTATGAAAAGAACACAACGCCGCAAGAGAGTAAAGCTCGTTGATTCAGGTACGCATGCAATTTATAAAGACTTTGAAAGTGGTGTGGAAGGAAATTCTGCTTCTACGCGTATTTCAGAGTTAGATGCATTGCGTCTTCAACGCAACTTTCACAAAGTAATGATGCGTTTTGACGAACCACAAGAGTTTTTCAATGCGCTGTTTTTGTTTATCATAAAACTCACCAATGCCCGAGGGGTTGCCCATTTTACTTTAGATGAAAAAGTGAATTTGCAACTTACTCACAAAATAATACTTTCATCGGATAGTAAAAAGTCGCAAACGATTGAACAAAAGATTGAAGAGAGTGCTAAGAAAGCTTTGGGACTAAAACAAGTCGACATTCATCGTGTGGATGACTGGGTGATTCTCGCCGTACCTATTTTATACCAGCAGCATGCAAAGTCTGGTTTGGCTTGTGTGCTAGAAGTTGTAGATATAGAGCAGTTAAGCCCGTATATTCTCATTTTGCAGTTCATTGCGAGTCACATACCACTGATTGAAGACAGTTTTGATAATGCACGCCTGAAGAAGCAAGTAATGCGTTCCGCAAGTTTTGTTGATTTAGTTCGCGAAATTTCCATGTATAAATCGTTTGACAAGGGAATAGACCAGTTATTACTTTTAATGAAGAAAGAACTTGGTTGCGAACGTATTGCGATTGGATTAGCGAAAAAAAAGCGCGCACGACTACTGGCATTGTCGAATATGAGCAAGTTTGACCGACGTGCACGTCTTGTAGGGCTTATTGAAAAGGCAATGGCGGAAGCTTTAGAGCAACAAAAAACGATTACTCACCCACAAATAAATACCGATAAACGTGAAATACAACTCGACCTTGCTCATCGTAGCTTGCAACAAGAAACGAAATCGCAGGAGGTCGTGACATCTATTATCGGTGACTCTAACGGGTCTTTTGCGGTGTGGAGTTTTCTGTGGAATGAGACAAAAGTCAAAAAAGAAGATGTCTTTTTTATCGAGGCGGTATCGGAATATATTACACCGATATTGATGCTTTTACGAAAAAAAACGTTGTTTGTAAAAAATCGCGAACATTCCCATTGGGGAAGGAAGTT
The DNA here is from genome assembly GCF_009002475.1 of Candidatus Uabimicrobium amorphum. GTDB lineage: Bacteria > Planctomycetota > Uabimicrobiia > Uabimicrobiales > Uabimicrobiaceae > Uabimicrobium > Uabimicrobium amorphum. The sequence goes on along the minus strand of NZ_AP019860.1, from coordinate 2,471,440 downwards.
TGCCTTTGTGGGGATTTTTACCGCGCTCTTGTATTTTGTGCTGATGATGCCATACGACCACTATTTATCTGCATCGTGTTCCTTGGAGCCGGTGGCGACACGTACGGTTTCGATTCCCTTTGATAGCGTTATTGAAAAAGTGAACTATCAAGTGGGAGACATTGTACAAAAAGACGACGAACTTGTGGTTCTTGATGGACGTGATATTCGTTTAGAGTACTTCGCCGTGAAAGAAGAACTACAAAGTACACAAAAAAAGATGTTACAGTTGCTTGCCGAGAAGAAGATTGCGGAGTACCAAGCGGAGATGCTAAAGTCCCAGAAAATAGAAAAAGATTTACAATTGTTGCAGTATCACTTGGAACGTATTCGTATACGTGCACCGCAAAGTGGAGTTGTGACAGAGGGCGATTTAGAAAAAGCCACGGGAGCCACTGTTCGCAAGGGTGAACCAATCATGGAAATAGCACCATTGGATGAATTTTTTGTCAAACTAGAGATCGATGAATGGGACATGCCTTTTATCAAGAAAGGCATGCAAGTGGAAGTACAACTGCACTCCTTTTTTGAGGAAAAATGGAAAACAAACATAACGTACATTTCTCCTAAAATACAGATCTCGGAACAAAAAAATATCTTGGTATGCAAAGGTAAAGTACCCAATGCGCAACAAAAACTTCTCCCGGGAATGAGTGGAGAGGCACGCATATTTGTGGGAGAAGAACGCGTGTGGTGGGTATGGTTGCGTAAACCCATTATGTGGATGAAGGCGAAGCTGTGGTGGTAAAATGACAGAAAAAAGCAATGTTGATTTTGCCATACAAGAGTGGATGAATCTTTGTCCGCAACTGCGCGAAGATCTGAAGATTACCTTTCAAAAACAAAAAGGTGAAGTTTCGTACACGATTGAAGATCCGATTAACTCGCGTTATTATCGCGTAGGACTGTTGGAATATAAATTTATTTCACTACTCAACGGCAAAAAGAAACTCTCCGATCTCATTATTACCATGGTCGAAGACATGCAAGAGCAGTCTTTCGATAACCATGAAGTTTTACAGATACTCAATTGGTTAAACGATAGTGGTTTGCTACAAAAGGGGACTCCCTCCAATCTACAAAAAGACATATTTTCGTCGGCGAATGAAAAAGCGTCTTTTTTGGTTTTTCCCAAATTCCCCATAGGAAAACCCGATAAGATTATTTCTGGCTTATTTCCATTTTTTCGCCCATTGTTGGGAAATTTGTTTTTTTGTGTGTGGATTATCACTGTTTTATGCGGATGCTACTACATATTTAGCGATTGGAAAACATTTGTATACGGAAGCAATGATATACTCTCCGTTTACAGTGTGATCTCCTTTGCCCTCATTTGGGTGATGTTGAAGATCGTTCATGAGCTGTGGCATGGTTTGGTGTGTAAGCTATACGGCGGGGATGTTCGCGAAGCAGGTATCATGTTACTTTTGCTAATACCTCTTGGTTATGTCGATACCTCTAGTTCGTGGAATTTTCCTTCAAAATGGCAAAGAATATACGTCTCCATCGCTGGAATGTATATCGAAGTTTTTATCGCCGCTATTGCCGCTATTGTTTGGGGAGAGACCCAATCTAAGGTTGTACAGCAAATATGTTATAACATCATCATTTTAGGTAGTATCACCACTCTATTTTTCAATATAAATCCGTTGATGCGTTTTGACGGCTATTATGTATTGATGGATCTTGTCGAAGAGCCTAATTTGTATACGCGTTCGCGCAATTATATTCACTATCTTTGTAAACGATATATTTTAGGGGTGAAAGTTACCACAAATACGACAATCCGTCAAAAGCCACTTTTTCTTGTTTATGGACTATTGTGCTTCATGTGGCGTATCCTCATTTATTTCGGTATCTTTCTCGCCTCTAGTATCATGTTGATGGGCGTTGGCATGATAATTGCTATTTGTGTACTATTGATGTGGATTCTAATTCCCACAATAAAAGTACTTATTTTCATGTTTTTTGGCTCAAAAACAGAAAAGCCAAATGTACTGCGTTCTTTGGCGGTTTTGGGAACCGTGGCCGCTTTTTGCGTTGTCGGGTACCAAAATCTCACTTGGCAAGAAAAAATACAATCTCCTGGAGTGGTGGTCTACAAGAATTATGAGATAGTGCGCAACTATTGTCCAGGATTTGTGAAAAAAATACATATAAATTCGGGAGATTATGTCAAAAAAGGGCAAATTCTTCTGATTTTGGAGAACCGGGAAAAGCATGTCGCTTTGGAAAAAACAAAATACGATATTGCGATTACCGAGAACTTCATACGCCGTAACCAAAACGATGAAGAAAAACGCATCCAGGTACAAATTGCCAAAGAAAAACTAGAGTACTTTCACCAGACAATGTCTGAAAACAAGGCGCTCGTCGATTCCTTGACCATTAAGGCGCCTATCGATGGATATGTTTTCAATGAACACTTGGACTCTCTGTACGGCAAGTATATTGCCACAGGAGAAGAACTTGTGGAAATTTTTGCTACCGACAGTGCGGTGTTTCGCGCAGCCATACTCGAAGATGAAATTGAGCAGTATGCAATAAAAAAAGGAATGGATGTCACTATATACATTGTGTCCTTACAGATGGGATTCACAGGTAAGATTAACTCTGTGAGTCCTCGGGCAGATTACGAAATTAAACATCCTGGAATTACTGCACTAGCTGGAGGTGACCTTGTTGTCGAGCAGGCAGCACAAGGGCAAAATTCGCAAGCGAAATATCGTTTGGCATATCCACATTTTTATCTAGAAGTAACCATACCAAAGCACTATAGGAAACTCTTGTGCAATGAACAAACCGGCTACATTCGCATATACCGCGAAGAGAAAACAGTCGCCGAACTACTTTATTATAAAATCAAAAGCAAAATACAAAAATTTTACGCCAGTAATCTTTAATGGTTTGCATGTTAAGGAAATAAGAATGAATAAACTACTTTTAGGGTTTTGTATTTTTATCGTGAGTTGTACGCCATATTGGGGAAAGCCAGATAATCTCGATAACATTGGTGAAGATCGCAGTGAAATGCTCTCAGATTACAACGCACAAGTGGAAAGTATGGAAGTAAAACCTCAAGAGAAAGAGGAAGAGGAAAAACTTTTTGAAACAAAGCAAGAGATCGATGTCAAGAATATGGAGTGGTTTCGCCAGCTAACAGCGGAAGCTCAGACGAACAGTAACAATGTTTCTCTCGAAGATCTTTATTTAACATCCTTAGTGAACTCTAAGCAAATTAAAGTATTTGCTGACATACCCATTATCCGCAAAACCGGTATTCAAGAGGCAGAGGGACGTTTCAATACGCGTGTATTTGCCGACGGTGGTTACAATCGTGTCAATGAAGCGGTGGGGAACGTCCTAAGAACAGGAATCAACGATCGCTTTATCGAAGATGAAACCTTTATAGAGTTTGGTCTACGCAAAATATTTATTACCGGTGGAGAAGCGGTTTTAACGCAAAAACTTTCGCGTTTACAGAATAACTCGGAGTTTTTTGATCCCAATCCACAATCGCTGTCGAATTTGACTTTGCGTTTTACACAGCCACTACTACGAGGTGCTGGTGTTACATATAACGAGAGTGCGATTGTTCTCGCGCAACTAGACACCGAGATAGCGGAAAATGAATTTAAACGACAGCTCGAAGCACATTTCTTAGAAATTTCTGCCGCATACTGGGACTTGTACTTGGCCAAAATTAATTTCTTTATGCGCAAAAGAATTATCGACAATATAAAAGCCATCAATACGGAGATGACCGAGCGAAGTAATATCGATGCGTTGCGCAGTCAGATCTATCACACAGAGGCTGCGATTGCTTTTCATCGCACACAACTCATTCGCGCAGAGGTATCCGTACGCAATGCCCAGGATCGCCTGATGTCTTTAGTCAACTCGCCTAAGTTCCACGAGTATAAAATTGATGAGCTGACACCTCTTGATCACCCTATTACCGATTGGGTAAAAGCGGATCTTAAGGAATCCGCAAGGTTGGCGCTAAAAAATCGTCCGGAACTAGAACAGGCCTTTTTACAATTACGCAGTGCCAAGGTACGCCTTAACATGACCAAGAATGAATTACTCCCTATTTTAGATGTATTCGCTGAAATGGGTTTAAGTGGTATCGCCGCTGAGGTGGATTTCCCCAGAGCATTTGATGATCAATTTACCGGTGGTGAACCTGGTATGAGTGTCGGTTTCCATTTCGAGTTTCCTATCGTAAATGATACGGCCAGAGCGCGCAAGTTGCGTCGTGAAATAGAAAAACGCCAACTACGTCATCAATTTGAGAGTTCGGTGGAAAGTATTTTACTTGAGATTAAAGTGGCCGTGCGTGAGGTAAAAGCGGCCTATCAGGAATTTCTTTCCAGTCAAAAAGCATATATTGCCGCCAAAAATGAAGTGGATGCACTGCAAAGTCGTTTCAAATTCGAAGCATTGTTGGGAGAAAACAATGGCGGTGTAAGTGCTTTCTTACAAGTTATTTTGCAAGCGCAAAATGTGTATGCGGACTCGCAATTGGCGCTAGTGAAAAATCTTGTGAGCTATAACCTTGCCATCACGCGTTTAAAGAAAGCCGAAGGAACATTTTTGTCTTATAAAAACGTAGAAATTAGCGAAGTGACAGATGAAGATAACTTACCGATGTTGCGCGCTAGAGTAAAAGAGATGCAAGAAGCCACACCTGAAGATTGGAAAAAATAAGCACATGATGCACAGTGTGGCCAATTTTTTATATTCTGTTTCTCCTAAAGTAAAAAGTATCACTGATTTTGAATATCGCATGGTGGAAGAGATAAAACAGCACGAACGCGTTAGTGAAAAGTTAGACGATGACGCTTTGCGCTATAGTATTTTTTATCTCAAGGAATGTTTGAGGAAAAACAAGATCAGTGATTTCTATTTACTGGTAAAAGTGTTTGCCTTGGTGAGAGAGGCAGCATGGCGTGCATTGCAGAAAAAACACTACGACGTACAATTGTTGTCGGGAATTATATTGGCCAATGGTGGGATTGCCGAAATGGCGACAGGCGAAGGCAAGACACTTACGGCAACTTTGCCCATTGTGTTGTGGGCAATGCATGACAAGGGTGTGCATGTCGCGACGTCGAATCAATATCTGGCGGAACGCGATCTTGAGCTTATGAAGCCGGTGTACGATCTTCTTGGGTTTTCTTCGGCTGTCTTAAAAGAAAAGGACACTCCACAACTGAAAATACAGCGCTATTTGGCTGACATTACTTATGGATGTGGTTATACATTTGGTTTTGATTACTTACGTGACCAATTGGCGATCATTCATCGCAAGACACCTCCTTTGGGTAGTCGCTTTTGCGGTTACCTGAATGGAGAAAAAAATGTCGATGATGTTGTGCAGATGCAACGTGGGCAGCATTTTGCTCTCATTGACGAGTTAGATAGTGTGTTGATTGATGAAGCACGTACACCGCTTGTTTTGAGCAGCAAGGGGGACAACACTGGTACGGGCAATGATGTGTATTCTTATGCCAATGAAATGTCGAAAGTTTTAGAAGTCGAACAGGATTTTATTGTCGACTACAAAGCCAAGACCTTAGATATCACAGATAAAGGAGTCGAAAAGGTTTCTGGTCTCGTTGACGAAAATCGCATCCGCGGAATTAAATATCCGTGGTCTTTTTATATTCGGCAAGCGCTTCGGGCAAACCATTTGTTTCGCAAAGATGTCGATTACGTTGTTGAGGACGATAAAGTAATGATTGTCGATGCCTCTACCGGACGCAAGTTTGCTGATCGTTCGTGGAACCAAGGTCTACACCAAGCTGTCCAAGCCAAAGAAGGTGTTGAAATTAGCGATGAAAATACCACTTTGGGCAAAATTACGCGTCAAAAATACTACTCATTGTACGAATGTATTGGCGGAATGACAGGGACGGCAGCCGGAAGTGAAAAGGAACTGTGGAATCTATACGGCTTAGTGGTAACAAGCATACCAACGCGCAAACCACCACAGCGCAAATTACTCCCCACGCGTATTTTTACCACAAAGCAAGTAAAGTTCCAGGCAATTGCAGATGAAATTGCCAATATCGCCAAGACAAAACAACCAATACTCGTTGGTACAAAAACCATCGAAGATAGTGAGAAACTGTCGGCGATTCTCAAAGAAAAAAATATTGTACACAAGGTTTTGAATGCGAAATACGATCAAGAAGAGGCCGACATTGTTGCGGTCGCTGGACAAGCGGGAAGTATAACCATCGCTACCAACATGGCGGGGCGCGGAACAGATATTCCCCTGGGGGAAGGGGTGCCAGAAATGGGTGGATTATTTGTTATCGCTGCAGAACGCAATGATTCCAAGAGGATTGATCGCCAACTTGTTGGGCGATGTGCGCGACAAGGTCAACCAGGAACCGCACAGTTCTTTATTTCCTTTGAAGATGATCTTATTTACAACAATGTGGAAAAAGCGCCACGTAGTAAAAAAGATGAGGTTGATAAAAAATACGTAGACATGTTCGATAAGGTACAACGCCAAGTCGAAATTCGTCACTACGCACAAAGACGCGAAATGCAGCGTTATGATAGTTGGATGGAAGAGCTACTCGTAAAGGTAGGAAAGAAATGAGAATATTGATACTGTTTTTATTGTGTTTGCCAGCACTTGCGCAAGATATTATCGGTACTTCCCAGCCATTTTTAGAAATAGAAATGGTGCCGTTGCAACCAGGTACAATTCGCGCGATCGAAGTACGCGAAGGGGATTACATCAAAAAAGGGCAAGTTGTGGCATCTCTTAACAGCAATTTTTTACGGCCTGCTCTTGATATTGCCAAAATGAAAGCAAGCGCTCAAGGCGAGATTATCGCGGCAAAGTCGCAATTGGACTTGGCGAAAAACAAGTTACAAAGGTTGCAAGAGTTGCAGAGAAGTAACCATGCACGAAGCTCTGAATTTGACAAGATAAAAGCCGAGGTTTCACTTGCGGAAGCAAATTTACGTATCATGCAAGAGAAAAAGCGCATTGCGGAATTAGAGGTGCGGCAAATTGAGTTTCAAATTTCGCAGCACCGTGTGATAAGTCCCATTGATGGTGTGGTGCGCAAAATTATCAAAAAAGTAGGTGAGAGCATATCAGGTACACAACCCTTGATTAAGATAGCACAGCTACATAAAATCAATGTCGAGTCTTTCCCTCTTTTTGAGCAAACGCGTAGTTTACGTATCGGGGATAGCATCAAAGTATTCTTTTTACAAACCAAACAACAGGCGGCTGCCCGAGTGACCTTCATTGACCCCGTCGTAGATTTTGCTAGCAATACAGTACGTATCGTTGCGGTGGTCGACAATAAAGATCGGAAATATCGCAGTGGTTTAAAGTGTACATTACAATTTCCACGCTCTAATTAAGATTTTGTATAGCGGTATTATGATAGTAAAATTTTAAGAGGCCGCTATACAGCTTTTTGGCAAGTATTGCTGCGTATGGTAATAAACATCAACTACACGACATGGCTTTGCTATAAATCCATCACATCCCAAATTCAGCATATGTTGTTTATCTTCTTCACTAGCAAAAGCACTCATGGCAATGATTTTCGTGTGTGAATCGACATCGCGAATGAGTTTGACAGCTTTTGATCCACTCATGACCGGCATCGATAGGTCCATCCAAATCAAATGTGGTCGCCAACTCAAATGCATTTCTACTGCCTGTAATCCATTTTCCGCTTCGTGAATTTCACAGGGGAAACTTTCGAGAAGGCAGCGCAGTAAATAACGATTTGCCCATTGGTCGTCGACAATAAGAACGCGCTGTTTCTGTTGCGTTTTTTGTATCAAGTCTTTAGGATTTTGCGAAATAGAGTTTTGCATATCTACACTTTCCAATACAAATAGCAGATTTTGCGATGATCTTTGTTGAAAATTTATAAGGACAGCCGGTGAAAAAACCGGCTGTAACATCGCATACAAATAGAACTATCACTTAAAAATATCAAAAAAAAGAAATTTCTGCTATCCGTGAAAAAATGATTTTTTTATCAAAAAATTTGCTAATTTGCTATAGCAAATTTTGCTATGTGGTATCTTAAACCTTTTCAAAATATGAGTTTATAGTGGTGTTTTTTGACACAGATGTCGTAACGTAAAGGTTTTTTATTGCAGTGTATCGCTGTTTTCACTTTAATGAATTTGTTGTTCGTTTTGGGCTTATTAGAGTGGAAGGATTACAATGAGGCAGGTGGGGGATTATAAGTTACAATGCAAGTTACACGAAAACTATCGCGCAAGTGTTTATAAAGCGATACGTGGAAGAGACAATCTTGCCGTTATTGTCAAAGTCGTCAGCTTGTTGAATAAAAAAGCGCTAAAGCATATCGATAATGAATACAAAGTATTGCAAAATACTCATTTGCAAAACGTAATAGCTATCGTAGATTTTGTGAAAGACGATGATTACCAGCTTATTGCATATGAAGATATTAATGGCCAAAGTTTAGATCGCATATTATCCTCTTCACCGCTTGATTTGGAACGTTTTTTTCTACTGGCAAATCGCATCGTCGCCGCGATCGATGAAATACATCGTCATGATATTATACATTGCGATATCAAGCCGTCGAACATTATTGTCAGCAGTGAAAATCGCGTTAAGTTAACGGATTTTGGTATTGCATCAAAGTGTGCAACGAAGACTACGGTAGGTAACATTCAAGGAAGTCTTCCTTATCTTGCTCCCGAGAGAAGTGGTTGGATCGATTATATTTGTGACTATAGAAGTGACTACTATTCTTTGGGGGCAACATTTTATGAAATGCTTACCGCTTCTCTTCCTTTTACCGAAAAAGACACCGATAAATTAATCCATGCTCATATTGCGCAGACACCGCCGTCTCCTGATTTATTAAATCAGGAAATACCCGTTTCTTTATCAAAAGTGGTGTTAAAGCTCCTTGAAAAAAACCCTCAGGATAGATACATAAACACAAAATCACTCATGTATGATTTGCAAGTGGCGCAAAATTCATACAGCAGCATAAACTCTACCATAGTAACTCCACAGCTCTCTTTTGAATTTTCCACAAAATTTTATGGTCGCGACAAAGAAGTACAAATACTTTGTGATCACTTTATGCAATTTCTAAAGCACGACAAACCTTTTCTCAATATAATTTCTGGTCCGATGGGATCAGGAAAAACTACGGTGGTGCATAGTTGTTACCAAACATTTTTTCAGTATGATATTTTCTTTAGCCAAACAAAGTGCGAAAACGCTGACAAACCTTATGCGGCGGTAGTTCAATTGGCCAGGGGGCTTGTTTTTTATATTCTGACGCAACAAGCGAACGTTATAAAAAAGTGGCGAGAAAAGCTGAGTTGCTTTCCTCAAAAAGATTTACAGGAAATTATGAAGTTTGTTCCAGACTTGGCAAATTTAGTGAGTTGTCCATCAACCACATCTTCGTTTGAAGGTTCTCTTGCGGTTATTTGGCGAAGTTTTTTCTCCTTATTTGTGACGGAAAAACCGTTGCTGTGCTTCATCGACGATATCCAATGGATTGATGAAAGTTCGTGGATATGGATGCTCGCGATTCTTGAATACGAAATAAATGTATTTTTTGTATGCACTTCACGAAATAGCATCTCGCAGATAACAAACACAACACAAAATTTACAAAATGTTGCGGTAAGTGAGCTTTGTTTGCAACCTTTGGATGACCAAAATATTGAGCGATGGATTGAAGATTGCACACGAGAAAAAATAAAAGATATTGGGTCCCTTGTAAAAGTTGTGCGCCAAAAAACACGAGGTAATGTGTTGTGCATACGTGAGTTTTTGCAAATGCTTGATGAGCGCAAGTTATTGTACTATGACCGCGAATGGTGCTATGACTTAGAAAAAATTATCCAAAGTGGTGACTATACTATTTCTTACACAATGGTGCGCATGGATAATTTTTCGCAAGAAACAATCGATGTGTTGCAGTGGATGTGTTGTATGGGAAACGAGTTTGATCGAAATATGTTGTGCGAACTCGTTACACAACAAACTACGACTCAAATAACACAGGTTTTGTCAAAATTGCAACGAGAAAGTATCATTGTACCGTGCGAAAATGAAAGGGATACGTATCGTTTTACCCACGACTCTATCCGAGAAACACTGTATGAAAATATGGATACGACAAAGCGAGAATCTTGTCATTACGCTATTGGAATGTGTTTGCACAAGAGCCTTAAAATGCCTTTTGATATTGTGCAACATTTAAATATGGCCATCACTACCGTAAAAAAACAACACAATGAAACAATTTGTATTGACTGCAATATTAAAGCCGGAGAAATGGCTACGAAATCCAATGCATATCCGCTAGCGATTAAGTTTTTAACGATTGCTCATAATTTAGTGGTGGAAAGTGCACATAACGACAAGAAGTGGTTATTTGCCATTTACATATTATTGGGGGAATGTGAATTTTTGCGCGGAAATATTTCAGTTGCGGAAAAGTATTTCTCTCAGTTAGAAAATATGCATTTAGATGTAGAGCAACAATTTGCGGTGTGTAAGTTAAGATTGATCTTGTACTCAAATTTTGGAGAGTACAAGACTGCGGCAAAGTTTGGTTTGCGAGCCTTACATTTAGCAGAGCACCCTATTCCATATGATATTTCGTTGTTTAAAATAATCACTCAAGTATTCAAAAATGTATATTACTATTGGCATAGAAGCACAGATATGCCACAAGAAATTCACGATAAAATGATTGTGTTGAAAGATCTTATGGTCGTTGTTTTTATGTGTGAAAATCCCAAGTTGTTTTTGTTTATGCTATTACAACAAATACAAGTTGTCAGACAATACGGCGAAAATGCATTTACGGCACAGGTGTATATTTTTAAAGCCCAACTCTCTATTTTTTTTAAAAAGTATGGAACCGCACAAAAGCTCGCCCACAAAGCTTTGATTTTATGTCAAAAATACGGGGACCCTTCGGTGAGTTGTCGGGTCAAGTTTTTTTATATTGCTTCTATTAACCACTGGAATAATCACCTAGACAGTGGCATTGCTTACATAAAAAAACAAGTGGAAGAAGCTCAATATGCCAAAGATCACACAATGTTTAGTTATGGGAATACCCAACTTGCCATTCACTATCTTTACTCAGGAAAAAGTCTGGAGAAAACATCGGCGGTTTTCAAACAAATATTCATGATTTCTTCAAAGAACGAACGATTAGACATGTGCCACAAGTTAATGCTGGTGCTATATGAATTTAAGAATATCATGGATGGATCGAGTATACATAAAAATTGGCAGAGTCATGAGTTTGATGAAAAACATTTTCCCGACTTAGAAGAGGCCTCGTGTACAATCGTCTATATACACAAAGTGGAACTGCTATACATCTTTCACCATTATAATATTGCGTATGAGTACACGCAAAAAGTACTCACGATACTACCTTACAGTTTGCTTGTCGCTTCTGGTACACAAATGAGTTGGTATTTTGTTTTTTATTACACATTAGTCATTTGTGCTATGTATAAAACGCAATCAAAAAAACAACAAAGACAGTATCGTCGCTTGGTACATAAGAATAAAAAGATTTGCAAGTCTTGGGCAAAGAACTGTGCGCAAAATTTTCAGCACATTTACATGTTGATTTGTGCCGAAGAAGCGCGCATTTTACAGAAAACATTTCGCGCAATGCAATTCTATGACAAGGCAATTTATTATGCCAAAGAAAATGGTTTTGTACACCATCAGGGAATCGCGAATGAAAAAGCTGGGGAATTTTATTTAGATATGGGCAAAGAAAAAATTGCAGAAGCATACCTACGCAGTGCTTATGAATGCTATCGTAAGTGGGGGGGGAATGCAAAAGTTCGTGCTCTCGAAAGTCAATATTCACAGCTGTTTTACTTCGCGCGAGAAAAATTCGCCGATACGCTATCTTCTCTAACAGCAACCATTGCCAGGGAAAAAATAGATTTGCAAACCATACTCAAAACGGGGGTGGTACTTTCTTCAGAATTAGATTTAGATATACTCGTGGAAAAGTGGCTCAACATCGCGGTAGAAAGTACAGGAGCAACAAAAGGTATTTTATTGCGTGAGGAAAACAACGCTTTGCAGATTATGGGGGAGTATGGACGAAAAACATCACCGCAAACTAAATTTGCATACTCGGTGTTAAACTACGTACAGCAAACACGACAGAAGTTTGTCGTGGGGGACGCTTCTAAAGAAGAGAAATTGAGCCATGACGACTATATTCTCGAAAATAATGTAAAGTCAATCATGTGCTTACCTCTTGTAAATCAAAAAAAGCAGGTAGCGATTTTATATTTGGAAAATAACTTAGTCCGCAATGTTTTTCATCATAATGCTGTGATTGAATTTCTCACGGTACAGGCAGCCATTGCGATAGAAAATGCGATTCTATATAGGCGTTTATCGGAACAAATGTCGGAAAGACAGAAATTACAACAGAGAATTTTGCAAATTAGCGATGATGAAAAACAGCGTTTAGGACAAGATATCCATGATGGTTTAGGGCAATACGCGACAGCAATTCAGCTCAGTTTGCACGCACTACATCATCAGCTAGAAAAGGCGGAGTCTCCTTTTACAATCAATATGTTAGAGTTGATGGACATGGCCAAAGAAATGACACAACGCATTAGTCATATGGCACGAGGTTTAGTGTCACTGAATGTCAAAAACAAAAATCTTGAGGAAGTGCTGGAAAGTCTAGTGGCAAGCAGCGAAAAGTTCTTACTGGTGAAATGCCATTTGCATTACGACAGCAACGCTGTTATTGATGATCCTGTTGTTGTAAAGCATTTATACATGATTGCCCAAGAAGCGATTCACAACGCAAAAAAACATGCGCAGGCAACAAATATTTGGATAAGTGTCACTACCGAAAATAGTGAAGGTGCTTTACAGATTTGTAACGATGGCTTATCATTTACAGACGAAACGTCTAAGGGGTTAGGATTATTTACGATGAATAACCGCGCGCAAATTATTGGGGGAAATTTGCTGATTAAAAAAGGAGAAAAAACATCTATTGTTTGTAATTTTTTTCACTCGTCGCGCGATGTATCAATTCAACCTGATTTTTGATATGAAGTTTTCTTTTTATATTCGCTTTGTATGTTCCGATCGTACTTTCGCTTAAAAAAAGACTTTCCGCTATTTTTTTCGTGGTAAAACCTTGTCCAAGGAGACGGAAAACTTCGAGTTCGCGATCACTAAGTACTTCGATAGGATTGTGTGTGTTTTGGTGGTTGTTGGTAAAACGCTTTTGTAGTAACAAAGAGTTCATCTCCTCACTCAGAAATATCTTTCCGTCTAGAATCTTGCGAATCGCTTTGACAATACAACCATCTATGTTGCTTTTATTGATGTATCCTCTTGCTCCTGCAAGCAGTGCTCTTTCCACATATGTCATTTCTTCATGCATAGAAAAAATCAATATAGGGAGTGTTGGGTACTTGACATGCAACTCTTTGGTTAGTTCAAGTCCCGAGAGATTTTGAAGAGAAATATCGGTGATGATGATATCAGGCCTAGTTTGTTCAATACTAATTTTTGCTTGATGTGGGTCGTTTGCCGATCCACATACCATAAAATCATCTTCGCATTCCAGCAGCCACTTGAGTCCTTTTATCACTATGGGGTGATCATCAACAACAAAAATTTTAATTTTTGTTTCCACTATGATGGATTCTCCTTAGATAGTAAGTATTTTAAAATTTCTATTCTATGGTAAAATTGAAATTTTTCAAGTAACTATATTTTTTGGGTGTAAAACTTTGCATTTGAAAAAATTCCAACTATAATTCTTATTAGGAACAGAGTTTTATTTTTTATATTCTTCAAATCTGGATGGTATGTTTTATGAAAAAAATACTTTTTGTGCTTATTATCGTTGGCATCCTGCATGCTGAAGAACGAAGAGAATTTGTCAAAGAGCAAGTCCTTGAGAATAATGAGTTTGTCACAAATCCAACAACGCGTGCCTATAAGTTTTCGAAAATGGCCATCTCACCTTTTGCTTTTTTTCGTGCTACCGCACATTTGTATTACAAAGATATTGAACTACACAATGTAGCTATTCCCCATGAATGGAGGCTTACCTCTGGCATCAATACTTGGATTCAGGGGGACAGCCATATACAAAATATTGGATTTTTTGACGTTGATGGTGAAATTCACTGGGATGTGAACGACTTTGATGAAGGTTACATCGCTCCTTTCTACTGGGACTTAATTCGTTATATGGCAAGTGTTCATCTCATTTGTAGTGAAATTCCAGCACTTGAAGAGAACGAGGTCGATGATCTGGTATACGATTTTGCCGTAGAGTACCAAAAACATTTAGAAAAGGTCGCGAAAGACCAGCGCGAAGTTTCCACAGTATGGACAGACAAAAATACTAGCGGCGAGATACTTAAGAAAATAGGCAAATTAAAAAAGAAGAAAAATAGCAGTAGTTTGCTCGATAAATGGACGTCTTATGGGGCCTTTGACTTCGAAAACGAAAAGCTACGTCGCTTAACGGTAGATGAACAACAAATCTTGACGGAAATTTGGCATCAATACCTCAAACACCATGCGAAAAACAAGCATCATTTTAAGGCAAAAGATATGGCGGTGCGTTTGAAGTCTGGTCTTGGTAGTTTGGGCGTTTACAAATATTACGTACTTGCGGATGGACCAACCACTAGTAACAATGATGACTTCATGTTTGAGGTGAAAGAACAGCGTCTTCCGGCAATGCTCAAGTCAGCACTCGCTGACGAGATTGACAATTACCATGCATTGTTTTCCCACCATGGTCATAGGGTATTTGTTGCGCAACAAGCTCTTCTCAACAGAAACCAAGATTCTTATGCAAACCACGCAAAAGTAGAAAATGTCAGTTATACTATTTCCAGGATGTCGCCGTGGGAAGGGGGCTTTGATTCAGGGAATATAGACGATCTCGATGAACTGCGCGATGTGGTTTTGTCGAGTGCCAAAATACTGGCATATGCTCACAGTCGCGGTGACAAAGACTTTGCAAATTTTTGTGATTATTCCTTTGAACATAATGCTGTGGCGGCCATCAAAAAGTGGTCCAAAACAAAGACAACATTGTGTGAGCTAGCAAAAGATTATGCACTACAAATAGGAGAAGATTACAAATTATTTGTTGAACTTGTCAATAATGGTGAAATTAAGTAGCGTTTAGACAGGATTTACAGGAGAATTTTTTCTCCTGTAAATCCTGTTCATCCTGTCAAATTTTACTTGCCCATATTTTTTTTATATCCTCGGGAAGCTCGGCAAGATTGAAGGGTTTACTGAGCACTCCAATCGCTCCCATTTGAGTGAATTCTTCTATTTCATGTGGTAGCGACTTGGCGGTGAGAAAAATACATGGAGTGGTATTACCTATTTCGCGTAGTTTCTTTAGAGTACTTGGGCCGTCCATACCCTCCATCATCACATCTAGTAAAACTAAATCTGGTTGAAATTCATCTATTTCTTGCAGGAGTTCATCGCCTGAACTGCACGTTTTTACATTAAAGCCGGCAATTTGTTGTAAACTTAACTGCAATATTTTTTGAATATCTTCTTCGTCTTCAACAACCATAATTTTGTGCAACGACATAAATATCTCACTTCTAAGATTTTTCTTTTGATATTTTTAGTACATCTTCGAGATCTGTAATCAGATCTCGCGCCGAACTGTAACGCTGGCTTGCGTTTATCTTCATCATTTTTTTGATAATTGCAGTGACATTGTCGGGTAGATCTGGGTTTAATTCTTGTGGATTTGGTGAATAGACTAGGCGTTTGTGCATCACTTCCAATGTGGTTCTACCGTCGAAGGGCAGTTGACCAGTTACCATATGAAAATATGTGGCCCCCAAACTAAAAATATCGCTGCGCGAGTCTATTTCCTTGCTGCATAGCTGTTCAGGAGATAAATAGAAGGGCGTTCCGATAACAATATCCGTTGTCGTCATTGCCATTTGATAGTTTGTCTCTGTTTTTGCAATACCAAAGTCAACAAGTTTGGTTGTTTTCTGCCCTAGTATAATATTTTGTGGCTTTACATCACGGTGTATAATGTGTTGTTCCTCTAAATATGCCAGAGCTTGGGCGACATCATAAATAATTTGTGTGGCCAATGCGACATCTATGATTAAAAGTTCTTCAATGAGCTGTGCAACTGTTTTTCCTTTAATATACTCCATGACAATGAAACACAGCGATTGACCATGATAGTAATCATAACCACAAACAAGATTGGGGTGGTTTACTTTCACAAGACATTGCGATTCATTGTAAAAGCGCAAAGAATCCTTGGGATTTTTCTGATATTTCATGGCCAGAGTTTTAATGACAACTTGTTCGGAAGACTTTTCCCTCATGGCCAAATAGGTAATGCCCATACCACCAGAGGCAATGGTTTTTACAATGGTGTACTTTTCTCCGGTGTTCCCTTGTAATATGGCCCCTGTTTTTAGATTATCTTCACCGTGCATGTCGTAGAGTGCATCCATTTCGCGTTGTAAATTTTCCACAGCTTCTTCTAGTCTTTTGCGTTTGATGCGCTCTTGACGTAATTCATGAACAAGTAATGTCTCGTCGACTTGCTCATCATACTTACGCAAGGTTTGTTTTATTGCTTGCTTGCGCAAGAATTGTTGTCCCCATTTTTGTACTGCTGCGATGAGTTGTTGTGGTTGAATGGGTTTCTGTAAGAAAGCCTCACCTTGTTCCATTGCCGCGAGTTGTTTGTCAAAATTTTTGTCTGTTGACAGGAAAATAATGGGAATATCACGAAAATATTCATATTGACGAATGATTTTGGCCAATTCAATTCCCGAACAAAAAGGCATATTGACATCCGTTAAGATTACGTCTGGCATGAAAGTATTGAGTGCTTGTAGCACGTTTCCTGGATCATTGACTACTTTTGTGTCCATGCCAACTTTGCGCAGTACAAGGGCATAGTTTTCTGCCAGTGCTATGTCGTCGTCTATGATAAGAACGGCAAAGGGTTCATAAATTCTCTCATGAGAAAATTTGCTGAGTTTGGCAATGAGCTTTTCGTGAGAAAGTGGTCGTGTTAAAAAGTCACTAATACCAGCGCGTATTGCCAATAGATAAAAGGTAAAGTCGTGCTCATCTAACACAAATACGATGGGGACATGCTGTTTTATGGTAGGAATTTCGATTAGAAAATCGTTATTTTTGAAGTAGCACTTGTCCACGAGTAGCACAAAAGGTATTTCCTTTGTGAGTTCTTCCATTAAATCGCTACAACTGGCAAAGCTTTTTACACTACAATCAGCAATGGCACCGATTTGATAGTTTTCTTCTGGATTGGTCAGCATGGAAAATACGAGAGAAAAATTCGCTTTGGGAGCCTTTATCGAGGCTTTTTGTGTTGTTGTAAACTTTTTTAGTTCGCTGTTGGTGTTCTCGGTAAGCTTTTCTAATAAATCATCTATTCTGTCCATGTTTTCGGCACTTAGATGATCATCCAGTTCTTCGCATATTTGACTTGCGCATTGGCTAACCATAGTGAAACCAAAAGATCCTGCAGACCCTGCGAGGTTATTAACAAGGAAAAACATTGTGCGATTTTGCTGCCCTTTTTTTACTTTTTCCCAGTTCGCTTTGATTTGCGAAACCTTGGGGAGTAAATCTTCGGCATACGCCGAAGATAAAATTTGTATCTGTTTGTTTATTAGAGACACCGGAATATAGAAACCATTGCTATGCCTAGAGCTAAAAGCCTTATGCAGCTTTGGCAAAAAGCTGGTGAGTAAATTTTCAGCAAAAAAAGTTGAAAGCTCTTGCGGATTTTTTTTAGGTTGTAGTTTACGATCTAGTTCCAAACATATGTTGCTGGCTTCATTAAACCCAAAAGTTCCGGCGCTTCCAGCTATTTTGTGGACCGCTGATTTTAATTCCGTAAAATTTTCTACACTAGGATCAATAATCGCTTTTTTTAACAGAGATTCTATGTCCTGTAGTTTCTCGTCTACAGAGGCCTCATATTCGCGTTTTAGTTCTTCGAGGAGATAATTGGGATCGTTCTTATCTACAGCGTTTGCTTCGCGAATAAGATTGTTAAACAAGTCTTTCAGTTCTTTGTCATTCACGGGCTTACGTACGATGTAGTTTATGGCAAATTTCTCTTTCCACTCTTTTGCATCATTTGTGTTTTTAAAGTTGGAGAGCAAGGCAATTTGTACATCAGTAAACTTTTTGCGAATCAATTCAATAAGTTGAATACCACTACCATCAGGTAGATTAACATCGATAATATAACCAGCAAAGTCTTGCTGTGATATCTTTTCCATTGCCTCTTTGTAGTTATAGGCAACCGCAATATCAATATTGATAAATTGTCCAACAAGTGTCAGATAATTTACTATGTCGTGGTCATCATCAACGAGGAGTATTTGAGGTTTATTTTTTTTATCTAACATTTTATTTTTTATACTTTGCTGATTGTTTTGCCTTAGGGATGGATTTTACAATAAATTCTCGTAAATGATTGTTGGAAGATTTGAGATCTTCTTTGCGCAAGTACATCATGTGTCCACTGCGATAACCTTCAAAACGAAAACGATTTTTTAGTTTACCACTTGGGTCTATTTGCCACATAGTGTATTTGGCGTTGAAGTAGGTTGTGGCACCATCATAATAACCTGACTGGATCATTACTTGTAAATTGGGGTTTTGTGCCATAGCTTGACGTAAGTTATCTCTGGTATTGTCGTTCGAACGATCCCAGGGGTGAACAGATCCAAACATGTTGTAAGCAAGGTCTGTTTTATAATTTAAATGTTCACGCAAATAATAGTTGATTGCGGGAGTAAATGAATGTAACCATGATGTCAACTCTGCGTTGTAATCCGGTCTGGTTCCCGCGTCTTGTTTGTCAACACCTAGATATCTCGAATCTAATCTTCCCACTGTAAAACTTTGCTCTCTGAGTAGGTCTTTCCAAAAAAAAGAAGTGGGTACTCTGAGGTTGTGTTGTATTATTTTTTTCACAGATAGGCCTGAATAGTACGCCATTTTCGTTGCGATTGATTTTCTGTGCTCTTTATCGATAAAGCCGCCTTGTGCCAAAGCAGGTAGCAATTCTTGTAAGGCAAAATTTTCTGCTTCGGGTAAAATGTCTAGCAAGTCTTGGCTCTGTAACTTTTTATCTAATTTCCCATGATACCAAGCGGTGGCGGTATAATACGGTAGGTTGAGAGCAATAGATACTGGGTTGTTTTGGCGCAGAACTTTGTAGTCGGCAGGCGAGACTAAAACAACGCCATTTAGGTACATCCAGTGCGAGTTTTGTAGTGCAAGAGCTAGACCGGAGACTCTAGTGGCGCCATAGCTTTCACCTATAATGTATTTAGGCGAACGCCATCGGTTGTTTCGCGTAACAAAGGTATTAATCCACTTGGCTAGGTAGCTGATATCTGCGTTGATACCAAAAAACTTTTTTTTATCTATTTTGCTATCGGGAGAATTGATAAATCGCGAATAACCAGTATTTACAGGGTTGACATACACAATGTCAGTAACGTCTAGCACCGAATGTGGGTTTTCTTTAATGCCGTATGGTTGTACAGGGAAACCTTCATCATCGATTTTTAGAATACGTGGCCCTGTATAGGCAATATGCATCCATACCGAAGCAGAACCAGGCCCACCATTGAAGGAGATGAGTAGTGGTCTATTTGTACGGTCACTGATATCGGTTCTTTGGTAGTATGTGTAAAAAAGTGAAGCGACGGCTTTTCCATCTTTATCCCATACCGGTTGGGTTCCGGCGGTAGCGGTGTAGGGAATTTCTTTGCCGTTTATCGTCACCTTGTGTTCTGTGGTAATAGCGGATTGTGGTTCGATAGATTTGTTTTGTGCATATAGCGTACACACAAAACACAGCAATACTAGCATGCGCATATAATTCTCCCAATATAATTTTTTGGTGTAAGGTTGTAGATTGTACGCCTAATTTTAAATGTGTTTTACACGTGTAGATTATAACGTCTATTTTTTCTTTTTAAATTTCTTTTTCGGCGGAGGTGGATTTTTTTCCCCATCTTTTTGCGGTTTTTCTCGTGGAGGTTTTTGTTGTTTTTTCTTTTTTTGTTCCTCAATGAACGAATTCAACTTTTTTATTTCACTTTTATTCAACTTGCCGTTATTGTCACTGTCGTAGCGTCTGACTAACGACTTACGTTGTTGATTAAATGCTGTACGCGTTTCTTTGTATAACTGCCGTAATTCAGAACTGTTGAGTTTTCCATTTCCATTCTTATCTACCATCGCAATAACCGCTGCGGATTCCCGTTTGCGCTCGTATAAGGTTTCTATTAAAGCTTTTTTTTCTTTCTTACTCAACTTACCATCATAGTCTTCGTCAAAATCAGCAACAATATTACGCCCCCAAGCCGAATTTCTTATTTCTGTTAAAGAGCGTAACGTTTTTTGTATTTTTTTTGCGTCGGCTTTCGATGCCTCCAGTAGACGCTTGATGTCGTAGATCCGGTCATCGATGTCGTGTGGTTCTTGTCTACACTCCATCACGTCGATGACACTTTCTGCTAAGTCGTAAGACTTCCACTTTGAGTAGTCTATGGTCACAATTGTTCGACACAACGCTTTGGCAAAACTCTTTATTTGTGATTGGGATGGCTGTGTTGTTGTGGTGATACAAGATGTCAATTGCTCGGTCATTTTTTTGTAGTATATACGTGGAGATTTGTTTTGTACTTCTAAGAAAAGCGAGCTTAGTCCTTGACAACGCTGTTCTATTGAGGTCGATGTATTTTGCTCTGTGGTCGAGTTTTGCGCATTTACGATACACAACATCATGATTCCCATTATTAATTTTCGCATAAAGATCTCCTTATATTTTAATAAATTTCTAATTTTATCTTAAACTTTAACAAATATTTTGTGTGTAAACTAAAACTCAAAGGTGAACTTGCTAGACCATTGTTTCTGCTAAATATAAATCTTAGCAGCGGGACCTAGCATAAAATTAGATTTTTAACCCTGAAACTTGGGTAGTTCCAGAGAACCGTCTGCTGAAGCTGGCTTCAGTTTTATTGGGACGGAACTTTCCACAAGGTGTCATTCCTGCGAACGCAGGAATCCAGCAATGTAAAGTTGACTTGTAAACGCCTGGATCCCTTATCAAGTAAGGGATGACACCCTGAGGGAGTTTTCTAGTTCCAGAACAATCTTACACGTTACTTAATTTTTATTGGAAATAATGTTTACTACAAGTAGGAATTGTACCATGATCGAGATCTTTACCAACAAGCACAATACTATTGAAGAAAAACAAAAAGAACAGTTAGCCGCTTTTTTTAAAGAACAGATTAAAGAAATCGAAAAGTTGTTGGAAGAAATGGAAGAAAAGAATCTAGAAAAAGATTATATCGAAAAGTTTTTGTATTTGCGCTTTAAAAAAGATAAAAAAATACTACGCATCATTTGAGATCAGATTTAGGTAGCAATTTATATATTGTCTTTTCAATATTTGCAAATGACGAGGCATCTATCTGCGTTTCAATGTGGCTACCTTCCCAGTCAACAATAATATTGGCTGTGTTACCGGGCTGTTGGTTTTTGGATATAGCGAGAAGCAGACGTTGGATCGCACGCGGTGTTACTTCTATGTTATACTGTACACGATTTCCCAAGGCGTCAAGTACATACAAATAACCAGTGGTCTGAGAAACAAACAATTCTTTCCGCGTTGTTGGGTTTGTGGTTTCATATAGAACTTCTACTTGCAAATTGTCGGCAATTTTTTCTATGCGGGGAAATGCGCGCAAATTTTTTGTCTTTTCTATGTCTGAATATAGTGTGGCGATGACCACATTTTTTTCTAGACGGTTTTTTCCCCAGGTGATTACCGTTTTTCCGCTTACATACTCTTCGCTATCTTGCAGCCACATAAATTTCTTATCGCGTAAGACGTCGCAAAAATATTGTAAATCTTCTTTGGTTATATCAAAGCTATGCAACTGTTTGTGAGTTTTATCAATAACAGACATGTGCCCTTGCCCAAGTAGCAAACGCGCATACCTTCCATACTCCGAAAACAAATCGTCGCGCTGTTCTATTTCGATCACAAAATCCTGCGGAGCATTTAACGGCAGGCGAAAAGGTAGAGCAATCTTGCGATCAACAAAACCTTCGATAATAGATACAATGGGACCAAGGTTCCATAAAGAGTTATTTCTCTTATCGACTTTATTACCGCTTTGTATAACTAGCGTCGTTTCTTTTTTGGCCTTATTTTCGTTACTTATCCGCGCTTTTTTTATGTGTGAATACAATTCTTGTAGTTCTTCTTTTTTTGTAGAGAAGAAATATTTTTTGTGTAGGGTTTGCACAAAGCTTTCTTCTAAAGAAATGTAAATCTGTTTGTATTCAACGGCTAATTGTGTTTGGCCTTTGTGAGTTAATGTTAGAGAGGTATTTGCCAAAATTTGATATTTGTTTGTTGGAGTTTCGCGCAGGCAACTTATCAAAACACAAAAACACATAAATATGGCAATGTCGCGCATGATATCTTTCTAGAAATTAGGGCAGTTTACCTGCCCTAATTATTAAGATGTAGTTTCACTTTCTGCTGTGGGTTTTGCGGTCTCACCTTTTGATTTTGCCTGTTCTTCTTCCGAAAATAAATGGCAACGTACAATGTGTTCATTTTCCGCAGTACCAGTATTAATAACTGGGGGAACGACAGCTTTACATATTTCCTTTACATGAATACAACGATTATGGAAAGGACATCCACTTGGTGGATTAATAGGAGACGGAACATCCCCTTCTAATACAATACGGTCTATATGTCTATTGGGATCTGGTTGTGGAATTGCAGACAACAGAGCCTGAGTGTACGGGTGCTTTGGAGATTTGTACAAATCTTCTGCTTTTGCTTTTTCTACCATTCTCCCTAAATACATCACCGCAACATCATCACAGATATGTTGAACAACTGCGAGGTCGTGGGCGATGAACATAAACGAGATGCCGAATTCTTGCTGTAGTTTGCGGATCAGATTGAGTACTTGCGATTGAACAGATACATCAAGCGCCGAAACAGGTTCATCTGCAACGATAAATTTCGGATTCATGGTCAATGCTCGCGCGATACCAATACGTTGACGTTGTCCTCCAGAAAATTCGTGAGGGTAACGATGCATGTATTGGCGTCGAAGCCCCACTAAGTCCATGAGACTGCAAACTTTTTCATAACGTTCTTCGGCAGTACCTATTTCGTGGATTTCTAGTGGTTCCACGATGATTTGGAAGACAGTCAAACGCGGGTTTAATGAGGCAAATGGATCTTGAAAAATAATTTGCATTTCACGACGTTTTGCCACCATTTCTTCGTGAGATAATCCTGTTATATCCTTGCCTTCGAATACTACCTCACCGCTTGTAGGTTCGTGTAAGCGTAAAATCGCTCTTCCCAAAGTCGACTTTCCGCATCCTGATTCCCCTACAACTCCTAAAGTCTTGCCTTTTTTAAGAACAAAACTCACATCATCAACAGCTTTTACATTGCCAACTACGGTACGAAAAAAGCCGCCTTTTATTGGGAAGTATTTTTTTAAATTTTTAACTTCGAGTAAATTATCCATGGCGATCCTCTACTTATAAGGGTGGTAACAAGCAACGCCGGCCTGTGTTTTTTCGTCTATCGTTAGTTGTGGTGGTTTTGCATTGCACTCTTCTGTGGCTCGTTCACAACGGTCCGCAAAACGGCATCCTTTGGGTAAATTTCCCAGGTCAGGAACTGTACCAGAGATCGTTGGTAAAAATTCAACTTTTTCCTCCAACACGCGAGGAACAGAAGCCAGTAAACCTTTGGTGTAAGGATGTTGTGGACGATTGAATATCTGGTCTACAGTACCTACTTCGGCAATGTGTCCACAATACATGACAATCACCCGTTGGCAAAACTCGGCGACAACGCCTAGGTCGTGGGTGACGAGAATCACCGCCATGTTTTGTTTCTTTTGCATGTCTCCCATGAGATCCATCACCTGGGCTTGAATCGTTACATCAAGCGCAGTTGTTGGTTCATCGGCGAGAAGCAAGTGGGGGTTACACGACAGCGCCATGGCAATCATGACTCTTTGTCTCATACCACCGGACAACTGGTGTGGGTAATTGTGTACGCGCTTTTCGGGAGCGGGAATTCCCACATCTTCTAACATTTTTACCGCCATTTTTAACGCTTCTTTTTTGTTCACTTTTTTGTGGCGCATAATGACTTCCATCATTTGATTTCCCACGGTAAAAACCGGATTGAGCGCTGTCATTGGCTCTTGGAAAATCATCGAAATATCATGGCCACGCATTAAGCGTAGTTGTTCTTCTGGCAAACCGACGAGTTCTTTGCCCTGGTATTTGATACTCGATTCTGCACCTATACGTCCAGGAGGTGAAGGAATTAAACCTAAGATAGAAAGAGAGGTAATGGACTTTCCACAACCGGATTCTCCTACTAACCCAACGGTTTCTCCTTCGAAAATATCAAAACTAATACGATCCACGGCTCTTATCAAGCCGTGCTCTGTATTGAATTCGATCACTAAGTCTTTGACACTAAGAAGTGGAGTCGTCATTTTCTTTCTACTTTTCTATGAAACTTTTTTCGGATCTAAAGCATCTTGCAGTGCATCAGCAAAAATATTGAATGCCATTACAAGAACAAATAAAAATGCGGAGGCAGCGAAAAAGTTACTGTAAATACCCGCAGGAACTTCCTGAGTTGCTTCGGCAATCATTTTTCCCCAACTCACGGTGTTTTTTACACCCAAACCAAGGTAACTCAAAATTACTTCTGACTTAATCGCACTAACAAAAGCAATCGTTGCTTGAACTAATAGAATATGGAAAGTGTTAGGTAGAATATGTTTGAAGATAATCTTAGGTCCTGGAACACCGATTGCATGTGCTGCTTCGACAAATTCAAGATGTTTGATTTTGATCACTTCTCCGCGCACTAAACGCGCTGTCGCCGTCCAGAAGGTGGCAATCATCGCAATGTGCATCGCAAAGTATTCAAAACCTTCTATTCCAAAGGAAGCATTTAAATTTTGCGCAAGTGTATTGACGGCAAAACCGACGGCGGCGACGAATAGGTAAAAGGGGATACAGTCAATACAACCTATAATCCACAAGAAAAATTCGTCGATCCATGTACCACTGAAGTAACCAGATAAACAACCAACAATCGCTCCAAGCATCGTTGCAACTAAAGCGACGACAAGGCCTACCTCAAAAGCTGTTTTTGTACTGAAGATAGCTCTTTGATAGATATCTTGGCCCAATATATTTGTGCCAAGCCAGAAGTCCGCGGAAGGCCCTGTATTTTTCATATCGGGGTTTAGTTCACTCCATTCGGTTGCCCAAAAACCACAAGCCACACCTAAAGCAATGAGTGCATACAGACATACGATACTAAAAGAGATTACCCCCATTTTATCGCGAAAAAATTTGCGAACGGCTTTGGTCCAAAGAGTTTCTTTTTTTATGGTTTCTTGTTTGTTTTGTTCGTTTGTCATTTTAATGAAATCCGTGGGTCAACAACTTGATATAGAATATCGGTTAATGTTAAAAAAAACACGTATAAGATTGCTGTACAAACAACAGCGGCTTTTGTGATTGGCTGGTCTCCATTGACAATGGCATCGTACACAACTGAACCAACACCTGGTATTCCAAAGTACGATTCAATAATAATACTACCACCAATGATGACAAAAGGTAGAGACAAGATAATACGTGTGAGTATGGGAATGAGGCTATTTTTCAAGACATGTTTAAATAGCAAACGCACTGGACCACATCCAAAAGCTTTGGCTGTTCTTACATGATCGCGAGTTAGCTCTTCCACAAATACAGCACGGTAAAAGCGTGTGTTGTAACCAACACTTACAAAAATAGTACATATTGCGGGAACAGTAACGTATTCGAAGTAGTCAAGTATATTAAACTCTTCGAGATTCATCCCCACTTCCCAACCAGTCGTGGGAAACATATTGAGGCCGTAGTCGGAGCAGAGAAGTAACTGGAAAACAATTACCACAATGAGAAAGCTAATACTCATTCCCACCACCGCCCCGGCCATAATCGTTTTATCTAAACGTTGTCCGCGGTGGTATGCTGCCCACAGGCCAAATATGATACTTATGAGATTACCCAGTATAAATCCGGGCAGCGCGACCATTATTGATACCGGTATCGTTTCGGCAAACATATCCATAACTCTTTGATTTGTGGAAAACGATTCCCCAAAGTCGAATGTTAGAACAGAGGTAAGGAAATTGCCATAGCGTACCACAAATGGTTTGTTATAGCCTAGTTTTTCACGCTCGCGTTCTATATCTTCTTCGGTAGCGTTTTTTCCTAGCTTTTCGTAGGCCATGTCTGGTCCAAAATAGACCATCAAAGTAAAACTAAGTAAGGTGACCCCCAATATTAGGGGGACACTATACAATAGCTTACGTAATGTATATCGTAAGGTATCCATGAAACTGTCTATTTTCCTTATTCTTTGTTTTCTGTATTTTTTTGTCCAGCGTCACCAGAATTGTTGGCATCGCCAGCGTTACCATTGCCATCGGCTTTAGTATTTTTCTTTTTCTTTTTATCTTTTTTGATCACGTCTACGTATTTGAATACGTTGCTTAAAATTTCGCGTGTTGGATACATGATCGTGTTTTTATTCCAAAGCTTGAGACGCGTACGCGAAAAACCAAACATTCCGACACATTCTTCTAGAAGAATTTCCGTCATGCGCTTGTACAGTTTAGTTCTTTCTTCTGAATCAGGCATTGGCTTCGCTTTTTCAAACAATTCGTTGTATTCTGGGTGATCAAAGTTCGAAGCATTGGAACCCGGAGAAGCATTAGGACCATAGAAAAGTTGCATTACGTTCTCAGCATCAGGATAATCGAGTCCCCAACCGTAAGAATTAATTATGTTCTTTCTTTCCTTCATCGATTTGTTTAGGTCACCAAATGTCGCAAATTCCTTTTGTTTTATTTTCTTACGTGGGTAACCAATTTCTTCTAGCCAACCACGTACTTGTTCAAAAAATTGCGTGGCGGTAGTTGATGCAGCATTTGGATACTCAAATACTGGAAGATTTTCTGCCGTCCAACCTGCATCCTTAAGCAGTTTCTTGGCCCCTTCAACGTCACGAGTAATGGAATCTTTTGGAAACTCGCTGTATCCAGATATACCAGGAGGAATGATGCCTACGAAAGGTTCGCCGATACCAGCGTAGAATACGTCAATACGCCCTTGCCAGTCAAAAGCTTTGCGAATGGCTTTACGTAGAGCTTTATTCATTTCATTACGTTTAGGATCATCACTATAACCGAACGCAGGATCGGTCATGTTAAAAACAGAAAAAACAAATCCTGATTCACGTTCGTAATCAAAATGAAATTTTTTCGCTAATTTTTCAATGACTTTAGGTGGCTTTTTAGACATCAAAGCGTTATCAATTTGGTCTTTCGGAATGGTTCCAAATTGAATTTCATTTCCTTTGTTTAATGAATTCCAACGTGCAACATCTTGCTTCATAAAACTGATGATCACAGTATCAACGATAGGCAACGTTTTACCATGTAAAGCCTTGATTCCTGTAAATCCGTGTTTTTCTTCGTCATAACCTTCATAGTGTATGTCGAAAACTTCTTTACGATACGTTGGGTTTTTTACCAATACAGCTTTTGTTTTGTTAAAAGACTTCAGCATGAATGGTCCAGAACCAACAGGATTGGTGGTCAGCTGTTTCCCATATTTTTCAACCGCTTCTTGTGGCACTACAGAAGCAAAACCCATTGCAAAAGTGTAAAGGATTTGCGGATATGGTTCTGTCAATGTTATTTGGATTGTATATTTATCTGTTGCTTGTAAACCTTTGATTTTGGCTGCGTAATCTGTGGTTCCCGCCTCTCTTGCGGCTTTTCCCCAATCATCGAGACCAACGATTCTACCCCGCCATAACCATGATCCCTGCGAACTGTTTTTTGGATCAAAGTGGCGCTTTAGAGAGTAAACAAAATCCGCAGCAACGACTTCGCGACCTTTACCTTTGGGATTCTCTTTTGTCTTAAAGCAAGCATCGTCAATAAACTTGACACCTTCTTTGATTTTTATTGTATAAACTAAGCCATCTTCGCTAATTTCTGGCATGTTTGCCGCCAAGTTTGGCTTGAGTTCATAAGGATGGCGCTTTAGGTATTTGTATTCGTATAAAGTGTCGTATACTGCTGTAGTGATTCGGTTTGCGTATGTTGTGGCACTTTCAATAGGATCTAGTTTTGTGGGAGCACCATCTTCTGAGTGCCAGTATACTTTACCTTTAGCAGTCTTTCTCTCACCACATGAAACGGTAAGAAATATACTAAGTACAATACCGACAAAAGTGATTAACCTCATGAATTACCTTTCTAAATGTACCTTGATTCGTTATGATGAATTGCAAAGAAAGTCCCTAAAACGTGTTGATTGTTGTCGTAGTTTTGAAAAGCGCATACTTTGCTATGCGTAACCGTGCAAAAGTTTACACGTTAATATAGGGAAATTTTAAATGTTTTAAGTTATTTACTGATCATCTATTTTGGCAAATTTTGTGAATTATTACAACCTTCATGTGAAAAAACTTTTCGGAGTAGATATGAGCGTTTGTTTCGATAATATAAAGGACGCAAGTAACGTTTTGCGAAATGTAGTGCATCGTACACCTGTTTTTACCTCGCAAACACTAGATAAACTAACCAATAACCGCGTTTTTTTTAAATGCGAAAATTTACAAAAAATGGGGGCGTTCAAAATCCGCGGTGCCTACTATGCGATGAGTAAAGTGGACAATGACCATGTATTAGCTTATTCTTCAGGAAATCACGCACAAGCGATGGCGCTGGCGGGAAAACTTTTGGGAAAGCATACGGTGATCATCATGCCTGAAGATGCTCCTCAAGTCAAACTAGACGCCACCGCTGGGTATGGTGCGGAAATTATTACGTATAACCGCGATGAAGTTACCAGAGAAGATTTGGCGCAGCAAATAGCCAAAGAACGCAATTTAACGATTATTCCTCCTTATGATCATGTTGACATTGTTGCTGGACAGGGAACGGCTGCAAAGGAATTGCTTGAGGATGTGGGAGATCTCGACTATCTTCTTGTTCCATGTGGAGGAGGTGGATTACTTTCTGGTAGCGCTATTAGTAGTAAAGCACTTTGTAAAGAATGCAAGGTGATAGGAGTTGAGCCCGAACAAGCAAACGACGCCGAGAAGTCCTTTGCCACAAAAAAGCTACATACGGTTCACAATCCGCAGACCATTGCCGATGGCGCACGCACTCCTTCACTTGGTGAAGTGACGTTTCCTCTCGTATTACGCTATGTTGACGGTATGTTGAGTGTTTCGGAAGAAGCGATTACTGATAGTATGCACTTACTGTGGGAGCGCATGAAACTCGTTGTAGAACCTACGGGAGCTTTAGGGCTTGCGGCCTTGTACGAAAACAAACTAACAGTAACGGGAAAAAAAATAGGTATCATAATAAGTGGAGGTAACGTAACGATTCGTAAGAGTTGGTTTGGTATGTAGCAGGCAAGGGAAAACAAAAATTCTTTGCAAAAAGTGTAAAATATTGTATGTTAGAATCTATGATAAAGTTGTTGCACGAATCGATCCTTTGCTGTGATTTTGGAGATACTGGTTGACTTATGGACGATAACATTTTCAGTCGTAGTTCTTTAGCAAAAGTCATTGTTGAACCCAACAGCACAACTGAAAAGCTCAAGTTTGGTCATTTGGAAATTTTAGAGGAACTTGGCCGTGGTGCTGTTGGGGTTGTATATAAAGTTCTACAAATGAACTTGAATCGCATCATCGCGGTGAAAGAAATGGATAAAAGTTGTCTATCGAAAGAGGACGTATTGCGTTTTCGTACCGAAGGCAAAACAGTGGCTAAACTCAAACATCCTAATATCGTTCGTGTAATAGACTTCCAGGAAACAGAGGAAGCGTATTTCCTGTATATGGATTTTATCGACGGGCAAACGCTAGATGTCTACTGGCAAGAACACCGCATTGGTTGGCTGGAGCTTGCCGATCTATTCATACAAATCTGCGATGCCATCCATCATGCCCACAACCGCGAAATTGTCCACCGAGATTTAAAGCCCGCGAATGTAATGATGTCGCAAAAAGGACGTGCGTACATTATGGACTTTGGCCTTGCCAAGGTAATGAATAACCAGAAGCGCTTAACAAAAATGGGTGCCATTATGGGAACACCCGAATACATGCCTCCTGAACAAGCTCAAGGCGGAGATATCGATCACCGGGCGGATATATACTCTTTAGGGGCTATTTTGTACGAAGGGTTATGTGGACAGCCGTGTTTTTCTGCGTCGACAAGTTTAGCCCTCATTATGAAAATTGTACGTGAAGAGCCTATCCCTCCAAAGGAAATTAATCCAGATGTGCCGTCGGAACTACAAGAGATCTGCCTAAAAGCTCTAAGCAAAAAACGCGAAGATCGCTATCAAAGCGCTGAGGATATGCGGCTTGATTTACAGAATTATTTAAATGACGCGACAGAATACAACAAACCAGTCATGGACAGTTGTGACGATGCCGACAAAAGTCAGGCCAATATGCGTGCAAGCCAAGCGTCCAAAAAGCGACGGCGCGTCAAGACAAAGCGCACGCGGGCACGTAAAAACCTTGCGACATCGCAACACGGTGAAGCGGAAAATACCCCACCAGCCAAACCGCTAAACAAAGAAAAAGTGCCTGAGTTATCGCAATCTCAAATAGGGGACTTGACACCGAAAGATATGCGAAAAATAAAGAATTCCGTAGGCCGACGTTCTCGCCAAAGTCGTAAGCGCCACAGTCAGAAGTTATGGCAAATAATTTCACTTATACTCATTGTATTGATTCTTATTTTGATAGCAAAACAGTAACGGAGAACACTATTTTTGCGTTTAATTTTGACATAACGACACACCAAGAAGTTACGATCGTAAAAATGGGGCGTACCTTTTTAGGACAAAAATTTTTACAAGCCTATGCGTTCATTTATAAAGATACACTTGTGGACACCGGACTCGATTGCTGTGGTAAAAATCTGCGCGAATTAGCCGGTAAGCAAAAAGTACAAAAAATCTTTCTTTCCCATCACCACGAAGATCACAGCGGTGGTGCACATCATTTTGATATACCTATCTTCTCTTCCACTAAGACAGCGCAAATCATTCATAGTGGCTTTAAATTAAAACCATACCAGCGAATTGTGTGGGGAAAGATGCACAAGTGCGATTGCAAGGAGTTCCCCGTTCATCTTGCAATGGGCGATGAAACAGTGGAAGTCATCCATACTCCTGGGCACAGTGAAGACCACGTTGTGTTTTTTCTACCCCAAAAAAAATGGCTGTTTTGTGGTGATTTATTCGTACACGAAAAAATCAAATATTTTCGCAAAGATGAAGATTTTGCGACAACGATCGCTTCGCTACGCCGCGTCATTGCTTTAGATTTTTCGACTCTATTTTGTTGTCATCGTGGGGTTGTGGTCAATGGAAAAAAAGCATTGTGCAATAAACTGGATCACTTGCTACGCGTTGAAGATAAAGTGCGCAAATTACATGAACAGGGATTGCCCATAAAAAAAATTGCGCAAAAACTGACAAAAACAACTTCGCTACGTATCACTTTGGGCGATGTATCCACAGACAACCTCGTACACTCGATTCTCTTTGGAGGAGTTCGACGCCCTGACATAAAAAAAATTCTAGAAAAAGGACACCTGGATTAGGACGTGTATATGTCCATACGAAACAATATTATTTATGTAGAGGTTTGAGATGAAAAAATTATCTTTTGTACTTGCAGCTGTTACCATTTTTATGACTTGCTTTTGTAATTTTACTCAAGCACAAGAAATTAAAATTCCATGGGAACTGGGAAAAACATACCGTTTTTGCTCTGTAGTATACGGTAAGAAAGCGGGAAATTCACAGTTTACAGTGAAAAGTTTTCAGGATGACGTTTATACGATCGAAGTAGTGACGCAAGGAGGTTTTGAAAGTAAGACCACATATAAAATTTCCAAATATGGTGAGCCGCTTTCATACAGTATAGAAAGCGATTATATATCTGCCACAGCTACTTTTAATGAAAAAGAAATAACGCACGGAGTCAAAGGACAACAAGCGCAGACGATAGAAAGACATAAAAATTTGTTACTGTTTGACAGTCTTACTATACTTCCTAGTCTAAACATTATTTCGCAGGAAAAACAGAAGAGTATTATGGTTCAGGTGTACTCCGCTGCGATGAATAAACTGACACCATTGACATCCGTCGGACCAGAGGTTATTGACTATAATGGGAAAAAGGTAAATTGCTGGAAGTACACTATTGAGACGAGTTGGTCATCTCAATTTGGGCCCGATCGCCTATGGTTCGATGAGAAAGGCTTTTTACTTCGTCGCGAGACAGACATTTTTACGTTAGAGTGGGTTCAAGACGAGCAACACGAAGCAAGCTTAGAAGACCCGGCATTGTATGATAAGTACTTCCCTCCCGTCAAAATGGCCGGCAGTTTAGATTTTTGTCTTGTCGACAAAGAGGTGACAGAAAAAGAAAGTGAAAACTGTAAACTTGTCCAAAAGAAAGCGGGAAAAGTTTTAGAAGATTATCAAAAAAAATGGGCCTCTAAAAATTGTACTTGGGTTCATCAGCAAGAAGATCGCTGGTTGGCTCTACGCACTGATGAAAAAGTCAGCCTAGATGTCGGCAATACAGACTTTCGTGAAGATCCAAATAACTTTGGTGCCATTCAATTTACAATTACCAATGAAAAAGTGAAAGAGCAATTTACCGCATTTACTAAAAAACATATGCGTAAACAAGTGGCAGTGGTACGAAAAGGTAAAATTTTATTTGTGATGTACATAAACTCTGTCATTGAAGGGACTGGCATGTTCCAAGGTGTAAAAAGAGAAGATTTGGAAAACAATTAACGACGCCGTGCGATGAATTGTCAAGGATTTTGTAGGATAGATGCTATGGAAGACTTATTTTCACCTATTGACAGCCCTAAAGAGCCTCTTGCCGCAAGAATGCGTCCGCAAACCTTGGATGATTTTTACGGACAACAACATATTGTGGGGCCTGGTCGCTTGTTACGGCGAGCGATTCAGGCCGATCAACTTTCCTCTGTTATTTTCTATGGCCCTCCTGGTACAGGAAAAACAACCCTAGCGCGCATCATAGCGCACAACACCAATGCCCATTTTATTGCGATCAACGCTGTATTAGCCGGTATAAAAGATCTACGCGAAGCAATAAAAGAGGCGCAAAAACAACGCGAGCTTTACCATCAGCGCACCATACTATTCATCGATGAAGTCCATCGCTGGAACAAGGCCCAGCAAGACGCGCTACTACCATGGGTTGAAAATGGGACGATTATTTTAATCGGAGCGACAACAGAAAATCCGTATTTTGAAGTGATTAAGCCATTGGTGAGTCGTAGTCGATTGTTTCAGCTTCAATCTCTAACAACAGACGACTTACGCTTAGTCATCAACCGAGCAATCAGTGACGATAAAAATGGTTATGGTGAACTCAGAGTATCTATCGATGAAAACGCACTGGCGCATTTCGTGGAACTTTGCAATGGAGATGCGCGCAGTATGCTAAACGCTTTAGAGCTTGCGGTAGAAACTACGGAAGAGAATAATGAGGGTATTATTCGTATTACCATGGAGGTTGCCGAGGAGTCGATACAAAAACGCGCCGTTCTCTATGACAAGGAAGGTGACGTTCATTACGATACGATCAGTGCTTTTATCAAAAGTTTACGTGGGTCTGACCCCGATGCGGCATTGTATTGGATGGCGCGCATGGTGTATGCAGGGGAAGACCCTAGATTTATATTTAGGCGCATGATTATTTTCGCCAGTGAAGACGTGGGAATGGCCGCTCCCCAAGCTTTGAGTGTGGTGATGTCGTGCGCACAGGCGTTTGATTACATCGGGATGCCTGAAGGACGTTTTCCGTTATCACAAGCTGCGATTTATTTAGCCACGGCAAAAAAATGTAATTCGACCATGGCGTTTTTTGATGCACTCAGTGCGGTGGAAAATGAACAGGAAGGCAAAGTACCCAATCATTTAAAGGACGGGAATCGCGATGCCGAGGGGTTTGGGCATGGGACGGGTTACATGTATCCACACGCCTACCGCGATCACTGGGTAGCACAACAATATTTACCGGACACCTTACAAGGGCGCGTTTTTTATGAACCCTCGAACCAAGGGTATGAAAAACAAATACATGACGAAGTGTTGCGCCGTCGCGAAGCACAGCTCGCAGCGGCACTAACGTCTAGTTCTTCGCCGGAAATTCTTACCTTTAGCGGCAAATATCTGACATCGCAAAAAGAACGCTGGTTGCAAAGAACGATTTCGCAAACTGGGCAACTCTTTGCCACCATTCGTGATACTATATTCTATGAAAATTTGTTGCAACGTCACAGTTGTGTACTCGATCTCAATGCGGCAACGGGTTTACTCACCTGGGAAGCACTGCGCCGTGTACCAGAAGGTGGTGTGTGGTCGTTTGTTTACACCGCAGAACATGCAAAGCTTTTGCAACAACAAAGTAGTCGACTGTCTCCCATAGAGCGTCCTGTGGTTATGCATGGTAAGTGGCAAAGTTTTGCGCAAAGTTACCGCGAAAACAATTGCGAAGTGAAATATGACGCGATTATCGGCCGCAATCCTTTTTCACAAGGTGAATGTACTGCGCAAAGTGTGGTATCTCTACTCGAATACGCCGCACAAGGATGTCATATCGCTATTGCACAAACCGTGCCCCGCTATACACCGCGTATTTATACGTTTGTGGAAGGGAAGCTTTCCAAAACCCTCTATGCAAAAGTTCGCAAAGCCGAAGAACGAATTTATACCAATAAACAAGATTCTATGGTCAATTGGGACGAAAAAACCTTAGAGAAAGCCTGGGCAAACACCCGTAACTTAAAGATTGAATTGGTAAAGCATCCTATGCAGTTGTATATTTCTCCGGAAATTCTTCGTGGTTGGTTCCAAAAAAACAACGCGAAAGAGCGTCCAAGTTATGGAGAATGTTTGCAACAACACTTGTCGGAAAAAGAATGGCAAAAAGTTCGTATTTGCATTGAAAACAACCTGGGAAATAAGACCATTTCGTGGTCGACAACCGTTGCCTATATCTACGCGCAAGTAAATAATGGATGATGAAATATTGCCCGAAGTATAGAAATTGTTTCGCATCTTTAGTTATGTTTAGGTTTTGGGAAGTAAATATGAATTTTGTACAAGCCGTTTATCACATGTCTTTCCATAGAATCAAAGACGAGGACAAGGCCTATCGTGAAGGATTTTCGATCGCACTATTTGGCACTTTTGTTATTACAATCACTGTACTTTTGGCGGTGCTAAATATACCATATGTGCAAAAACAAATACGTGTTTATCCCGGAATTTTTGGCCCACGTAGCATTTCTCTAAATTTGAGAATAGCAGTTGTGGCATTTATTTTTGCTTACAATTTTGTTCGCTTTTATGGGGGAAGCAAACAAGCTTTTTTACAAAAACTGCAAACCGAGAAAAACGAAAAACGAAAGTTCGGAGGCATCATACGCTTGAAGGCAATTGCGTTTTATATTGCGGCAATACTACCTATGGCTATTTTCTTTTATGGTGCTGGTTCTTCTGCGTTAGCGGTTTTGGTCGCGGGGTGTATCTTTATCGGAATTCCTGTTGCTGCAATGATGGCATTCTTTCGAACGTATTCACACGATTGATTGTTCGTTGTGGAAGATCACGGCGATTGTCGCAGAAAACTCCATAGACGCTTGTGGGTCGTTTTCGTGAGAGACATATCGTTTTGCACTGTATAATCGCTAAGAAAATGTTGTTCCGCAGAGCGCATTTGCGAGATGGTATATTTTGCAAATGCGTTCCACCTATAAACAGCTTCCTGTGTTGAGTAGTACAATATACCATTTTGATTTAAACGTGCGATTTGCGCGTTGTGTAATTGTGGTACAGGAAGTTGTTGTAAAGTCGCGATGTCCCAAATTTCTATACCTTCCGCAAAGCTACACACCAAATGTTGACCATCTTGTGTGAATTGACAGCTGCGTATGTCTCGTTTGTTTGACGTGAATGTTGTGCTGTGATTTGTGTGGGGATTCCATAGATAGATGTTTCTATTTGAGCCAATGGCCAACAGTTGATCATTGGGAGAAAAATTCACTGAATAGACTTCGAAGTCGCTAGTAAAAGTAGCTAGTGGCTTTTGGTCTTTTACACTCCACAAGCGAACGGTCCTGTCTTTTGAGCCAGAAGCGATTCGTTTACCATCGCTACTAAAATCAACACTTGTAATTGTATTTGTATGTCCATGAAAAGACTTTGTCGGTTTTGCTGTGGTATTCCATAGATAAACTATTTTGTCTCTTCCTACAGAAGCAATATATTTGTTATCGTCACTAAATACGGCGTCCCATACAGGTGAGAGGTGACCTTTCATCGTTGCCACAATCTTTTTACTGTTCACATCATATTTATACAACTCATGCTTTTTGCCACTACAAAGAACATGCTTTCCGTCACAACTAAATGCCAAAACCGTACCGCTTTTTCGAAGGTGCGTGGTTTGATTCGATTTGCTATTGTGCAGTGTTGTTGTTTTTCCGTTAGAGAAGGCCAGCATATCGCGATTTATCTCTAGTGCCGTGAGTGGTTGTGACGTTTTTAGGAGAGGACGGGCCGTTATGAGTGATACATCCCACAATTCAATGGTGCGATTACTGTCACTAATGAAAGCAACCTTGCTGTACTCGGGATGAAACAGACAACTCTCACCTGGGGTGAACAGTTTTATATGTAGGATTTGTCGTCGATTATCAACTTTCCACATGCGTAGAGTTTTGTCGTTAGAAGTCGATATGATAAACCGATTGTCTCGGGTGATATCGACAGCATTCACCTGAGAAGTGTGTCCAGAAAAGGTACCTAATTGTTTTTGTGTTTTTATGTCCCACAGGTAAATTTTTTTGTCGGAAGTACCTGAGACAATGTATTGTCCGCTTGTGCTAAATTTAGCGCAAAATACAGGCCGAGAGTGTGGTAACATTGCGACTTTCTGCGTAGTTTTTAGATCGATGATTTCGACAAGTTGATGAGAAATAACGAACAGTTGCGTTGCGTTTAAATCCATTTGATAAATGGACTTGTCGTACTTTTTCCACAGCGACAACTGCTTACTCTTTACATCAAGTACTTTGATTTCTTTCCCAAAAGCACAGAGAATATTACCTCTATGAAACGCAATGGCGTTTACTAATTTAGAAAAGGGGCCAAAAGTGGAAACGTTCGTTTGCGAAGCAACATCCCATAAGCGAATGGTTTTGTCTTTTCCCGTAGAAACCATATAACGACTATCATTGCTAAATTTGATGGCAGTCACTGCGGCGCTGTGCCCTTCTAGAGCACCTTGCTCGTTTCCGGTTTTTGCGTTCCACAAACGAATGCTGGTATCTCTAGAACACGAAGCGAGGTATTTGCCATCGCCACTGAAAACGATGGAATAAATATCTGCTGTATGTCCTTGCCAACAAGAGTGTTGTTTATGTGTGGCAATATCCCACAAACGGACGGTTTTATCATGAGATGCCGAAACGAGGTACTTACCGTCGCTACTGAAGTCCAAAGACATCACTTTGCCATAGTGACCAGAAAAAACTGCCAAACGTTGTTGCGTTTTGATATTCCATAGCTCAATTTGTCGGCCTTGTGCACAAACGACGATCTTTTGCTGGGGATGGTAATCCAAAGCAGTTATCGCGGTGTCTAATTTTGCTGTAAACAATTGTTTTCCGGTGTGCAAATCCCACAAGCGCAGTGTACGATCTGCGGAACCAGAAATGATGTAGTTTGGCGAAACACATACACAATTGACAGCTTGCTCGTGACCGTGTAGTGCCAATACTTGCTGTTTTGTTTGTATATTCCACACGCGAATGCTTTTGTCCTTTGATCCAGAAACAACAAATGTACCACAAACCGCGATGGCGTTTACTGTAGAAGTGTGTCCGCGAAAAATAAATTCTTCTCTGCCCTTGGCAATATTCCATACGCAAATGGTTTTGTCCGCAGAACCTGATATGACATAGCGGTTATCAATACTAAAAGCAACGCTGTGTACGCGATATCCACGAAAAATACACACCTGTTCACCCGAAGTAACATTCCACACACGAATAGTTTTATCGGTTGAAGCGGAGGCGAGGTATTTGCCATTTTCACTATATTTTATAGAGTTTACTGTTGAGCGATGTCCGCGAAATATTTGTAATTCCTCACCGGTGAGCGTACTGTATATACGTATAGCACCGTCTTTTCCCGCACAGGCAATGTGTTGTGCATCATGGCTAAATTCTATGGCGCCTATTTTTCCTACATTAGCAGCATGTACTTTCCACAAAGCCGGGCTAAATGGACGTTTCATTGATAAGTGTAACATACCACGTGATTGTTTTTGTAGCTTTGCTATTTGCGTTTTTTGCTGTGGTGCGATAGCTTTTATTTGTTGTAGAAACTGTAAACTTTGTTGGGCATATACGCCACACTGATCATAGCCATGTTCTATTTGTTGCAAAGGTGGATATTGTGCGATGATTTGTTGTGATACTTCGCGATATGCCTGCTGTGATTTCCTTGTGGCAATTTTTGCAAGTTGTAAAAAAGCAGCATTTTTTTGTTGTTGCGTTTTGCGTTGGGTGTTGCGAACGAATAAAAATCCGATGCTAAGTCCAACAATAATAATTATTGTCGCGGCAACCACCGCGTAACGCAAATATTGTGTGGTGCGTACAGCGCGTAATTTTCGTTGTCGTGCATGGGCAATTTTTTTCTTTAAGTCACGACTTTTGTTTTCGCTGACATAGGCAAGCTGTGAATCTGCTAAACCAAAATCTTCGTAGGAAAGCGCCGTATTTGCGTAGGCAATACGTGTTTCTTGTAAACCGCGCTGTGCATCGCCATTTTCCTCCCATAGCTGTAAAGCTTGTTCAAAACCAGCAATGGCTTGCGAAAAATTATGATAGAGTTTGTTGGACGATTTGCCATGGTAGTTATCGAGCATTTTTTGTGCTTTAGCGGCAATGATGATACTTTCCTTGTGCTGTAGATAATTCTGTATACTGTTTTGGAAATCGGCAACACTTTGGTAGCGTTCGTTAATTTTTTTTGCCATAGCTTTGTGGCAAATTGTCTGGAGTTCTTTGGGGATATGAGCCTCAAATTCAGGGAGTTTTCCCGTCACCGCAGCAAACAATGACGAAACCATTCCGCCACCATGCGGTGGCTTCTTCATCAAAATGTGATACAATGTAGCGCCCAACAAATACACATCTGTCCATTCACCGATGTTTTCTCCACAACCTTCGGCAAGTTCCCAAGGCATGTAGTTTGGCGTCCCTAAAGGCGTCTTGATCGACTCTCTACTTAACCCTCTTACTCCGGGATTTGTGTCGGAGATATTGACGGCAATCCCCCAGTCCATGACCAGAACTTCGCCAAATTCACCGACCATGACGTTCGACGGTTTAATGTCGCAGTGTACAATGCCTTTGCTATGAGCATAGGATAAGGCATTACAAACATTTAGTAAAATACGTAGGTGTGCTTCTTCGTTATACTTATGCGCAAGTAGTTGTTGATTTTGGTCGCGAGGCTCAATAAAACTTTTCCATTCCGTACCGCGAACGAGTTTCATTGCAAGGAATATTTCTTCACGAGACGTTTTGCTTAAATCGTACACGGGAACAATGTTGGGGTGGTCCAGGTAAGCGGTAACCAGGGATTCAGAAATAAACTTTGCTGTGGTGGCGGCATTGCTTTCGCCTTTAATTTTTTTTATGGCAATTTCGCGTTGTAGTTTTACCTGTTTACCTTTGTAGACAATTCCCATACCTCCACGAGAAATCTCATCGGCCAATTCGTAATCCTGTGGTGTAGATACTTCGTTGGCAGTGGCGTTATCCTCTGCAATGTTATAAGACGATTCGATGGTTTGTTGTATAGGTGGAGACGATTCGATAGTTTGCTGTATAGGTGCAGGTAAGCCAATGCTCGCAATACTAATATGTGCACTTTTGTAGGTTTTTCCGGGATCACAATTTTCCGATTTGTTGTGAAGAACCGACTCTTCCCATAGTTTCTTGATGCTTTCTCTGTCCATGAAATTTTCCTTTTGTACACATTATGAGATATTGAACGCAAGTGTTCTAAGAGAATCGTTTGCGTAATTTTCGGTGGCGATTTTTGAATAGCATTTTGATGAAGAAAGTAACAAACGGCGAAAAAAAATATGGTTCGAAGGTAAGAACATCTTTTACTTCGCATTTGTTTTCTCGTGGTATAACATAGCGTTCATGGCGCCAACGCTTCATGGTGAACATGGGTGATTCTTCAA
Organism: Candidatus Uabimicrobium amorphum; assembly: GCF_009002475.1. GTDB lineage: Bacteria > Planctomycetota > Uabimicrobiia > Uabimicrobiales > Uabimicrobiaceae > Uabimicrobium > Uabimicrobium amorphum. Next base: position 2,430,776 of record NZ_AP019860.1, on the reverse strand, counting down.
TAAAATACGCACCTTCGACAACTTCTACAGGTGTGATTCGCAAACGGTCTATGGGTAAAAATCCAAAAAGTAAGATCCAACTATCGGCGATTACTTTGCCAGAGGTAAAATTGTCTTCAGTAATCGTTGCCAGAGCATCTAAACTGGTCATGTACATTAAGGGTGACAATTCATTGTTAATGCCACGCCGCGAAATAATCCAATTCCACAATGTTGCGGCACTATCATTTAATTGTGATTGAAATTCTAATTTCATATATCCCTCTTTCTACGAGGTGTCATTCCTGCGAAAGCAGGAATCCACAACATAAAGTAGACTTGGAAATGACAACCTGGGGATTCCAGCATGAAGTACGGAAATCGTAATCGTCGCCGTGACCTTGACCGATAAAATCGGTTACGATCACGGTCACGAAAGTTCGATGCAACACTTGAATGTAAAGGTATTTTAGCGTTCTTTATAGACAATATCAATAGATAGACCTGCTGCCAAAAGTAAGGTTGCATGCGCTTCGTTCACTTCACCCTCTAGTGAAATCATGTAATTGTCAGCGGTGGTAAAGAGTTCTTTTCCCACACCACTCCATTTTTTGCTCACACTGCCTATTTGTTCGTCGCCGAATAAAAACTTAAAATTCCAGCCTTTCCAGTCTCCTTTAACAAGGGCAATCTCTGTGCCCATATCATCGAATACACGGAAAGCTCCTCCTAAAGAGAATACTTTGCTTTTAAACCAGCCCAGCGTTTGGCCATTTCGACCAATAACGTCTACTTTTGATGAAAAGAACGCGAAACCTTTTTTGATGGAAAATATCATTTTGCTTGGATTAGACTCGGTTCCCTCGTAAACGTTCACTGTTGTTGGTAATAACTGTTTATTGACAAAGAAACGCAAAAAATGCAAGCCACCACTGATTTCTTCTTTGGCAATCCCGAGCTGTTGTTGTGTATCTGGGTCGAGTATATCGTAGGCATTCGATAGTTTGAACATTCCGACATGCTCGCGAACGAAATATTGCTTCTTATTAAGCATTGCAATTCCCTTCCATAAAAATTACTATTTACATGTAAAGATTATATAACGCTCTACCACAAATGGCTACAAATAAACATTGGCAGAATAGGAAAGAGAAAACCATGCGTCAGAAAGACATACCTCCCAATTGGGACACCGTTTTAAAACCAATGATTGATAACGCTCCCAAGCATTCTTTTACCGGAGAAGATGGTGTAGAGATTTGCTATATTGCTTTTGACAACGGTCATGACAAGTCAATATTTATCGCTCCAGGAGTAGTAGAACCGGCTTACAAATATGTTGAATTCGCCTATGATTTTGCACAGCTAGGTTTTAATATTTTCGTCGTTGACCACCGTAGCCAAGGAGCATCAGGGCGTATCATTCCACGCAGTGACATCGTCTATGTCAAAGATTTTGCCCATTATGTTGCTGACTTAGCGCAATTTGTTGATGAAGTGCACAAACAATATCCGCACGTGGGCAATACGACACGATACCTGTTGGGAAACAGTCTCGGAGGACTTATCAGTGCAAATTATATCGCACAACACCAGCATCCTTTTTCCAAAGTTATTCTATCCGTACCCGCCATGCAGGTGAATACTTTCCCGCTACCAGAAGAAATTGCAAGAGCCGCAACAAGTTTCGCACAGATTCTTGGTTTAGGAAAACGCAAATTACCTGGGCCGAAGTTTTTCTCCTCCGAGCACTTTACGACAAATCGCGCCACGAGTTGCCGGGAGCGCTTTGACATCAATACCAAGGTATTCACAGAGTACCCTCAAACATGCATTACGGGAATTAGTTTTGGATGGGTTGGCAAAATAGTCAAAGCTTCGCGTTTTATGGAAAATTATGCAAAAGCAAACGTTCCGGTGCTTTTAATACAAGCGGCAAAAGATGAGGTCCTGAAACCTGGTCGCCAACGAAAATATAGCGAAAAAGTGACAGAGTGTACTTTAAAGATATACAATGAAGGAAAGCACAACTTACTAGAAGAAAAAGATCATACCCGCGATGAAGTTTTTAAGTGGATTGTCGATTTTTTGAGTTAGGGCGTGTCATCAATTAGCTAAACGCACTAAATGTAGAAAAAATATATACTTAGTGTCATCCCGCATCAAGTGCGGGATGACACAGTAAAAGAAATATCTCTTTAATTGATGACAGCACTAGCTACTTTTGCAATGCGCGAAGAACTTTTCTTCTCATTTTTTGTTCTTCTACGTTTAAAGTTAAATCGCGCAGTAGATTTGCAATTCTTTGGCGACTTTCTCTAGAGAGCGACATTATCTTATACTTATCTTGACGATTCTTTAGAAGACGTGTCACACAACGCAGTGTATTTCGTTGGCTACTCTTGGCTATTTCTAACAAGTGTTCTTCTAAGCGATCGATGTCGATTTTTTTCAAGTCTTTAAAATCAAACCTCTTTCTTGCTGTAGAGTCATCGTAGTAATAACCGCAAACAACGCGAATAGATTTTAAATTTTTCGCAGCAAAAAAATCATAATTGATCAGGTTAAATCCGTCCCCTGGTTGTATGTGATGTCGGTCGAGCTGTTTCCCATCAACAAAAATTTCTAGCGGGAATTTGACACTGTCGCGAATCATGTTGGTATAAATTTTTCCCACTCTCATTGTATATTTTTTGTATGCAATGAGATCAACTTTTGTAAGGTACGGACCTTCTCCAGGTTCTATGGTGATGGTGCGATTCACCGTCTTGAACTTTTTGAATTTTACCACGAGATTGTACTTGATTCCAGGCGTGAATTTCGCCTGAGGAGCCGCAACTTCACCATTTATAATAACTTCTGTCGCTGGTATTAATTGTTTGGTTTGCGGATCGAAAATACTAAAGGACAAAGGTCTTGGTTTTGCGTATAGAGTTTCGCGTATCCAGAAGGGCTCTTCGCTCGGCTCGATGTTAATCTTTTTGCGATGTTCTCTATATTCATAGCCAGGTTGGTTGATTTCCAATTTCTGAGAGCCGGGTCGAATGCGATTTCCGTGTTCGACACTACGTCCTATATCGTTGCTATCGATGAATGTCAATTTGGAACTACCAAGAGCGATGGCCTCGTCTCCTGGAGTCACGTCATATTTTATGTCCATGAGAATTTGTACGTGCTTCGCCACTAATTCTGTAGAGAGCACATAAGGCTTTTCACCTGGCTCAACAACTATACGTCCTTGGTATAAAGTGTAAGCTTCTTTTTCAATTTCGACCTTATATTCCCCAGGATAAATCATATCACCTTCTTTTATGCTACGGAATTCTGTATCACTCAAGTTGCGCAAGCTAATCTTATGCGGCGCTAATTTTTCAGAAGGTTTTACATCATAAGTCACGTTGACTTCTAAACGGCGACGAGAAGGATGTAAGTGTCGTGTCAATTGCAGGATGTCTTCGCCGGGTTCCACGGTGATTTTTTCACGTATTTCTGTATAACCAGGATGATAAATCGCCATTTCGTAAACGCCAGGTTTAAAACTTTCTTCGGGGACTATATCGCGTTCCGCAAGAGTCAACAATTCGGGTTGAAATTCTTCCGAAACAAAATCACTCGTCACTTTTACACTTACTTGACGCGGTTTTGTGACCATGGTCTTTTTTATGGCAAAAGCGGATGTACCTGCGGGCACTTTGATGTCAAAGGCAAGATCTTCATAACCTTTTTTTCGCAAAGTAATCGCGTACTCCCCTGGTGCAAGGACGTTTTTTATATCAAAAGCTTCACCATTGACAAGAACCTCATCGACATCCGTGGTCACTCCTGGTTGATAGTCACTATCTACCTGAAGGTTTAAATGACGTGCACGCGGAGTCATGGTGACTTTTAGAGTGTAAATGTCCTCTGCTGGTTCAATTTCGACCATTTGGATGACACTTTCATACCCTTGTTTTTCAATTTGCACATGGTATCGATCCGGTTTTACTTCTTCGCTTTCTCGCACTTCTAGTATGTTAAACAGTACTTTTGTCGGAACTATCTTCATTTGCGGATTTAGTGAACTGCTAATATCAAAAGCCAATTTTCGCTTTTTTGAAATAAGGGTTTTTTTGATGGTGTAGCTATGCTGGCTAGGGCTAATGGATAAACGGGTGTTTAGCTGTTCATAACCCGGAACATAAATAGATAAATTATGACCACCTGGACGTACTTTGCTTGTCCCAGGTACGATGTCCACTCCATTTAACGTCAACTGCTGCGGTGACAATAAATCATCGTTATAATCTCCTTTTATCTCTGCGAGAACTAAGCGTTTAGATGAATTGGGAAATCTTTTAATTTCATAATTATTTACCCCAGGCTCAATATTGATGTCTTCGCTAATCGTTGCGTAACCTTCTGCTTCTATAATCATGTGGTATTTTTTAGGTTTAAAAGGTGCCGTACCTGTTACTTTTACCTCGTCTAAAGTAATGGAGTCAGGCGTAATTTCTTTGCCATTTTCGTTATCCACTAAAGTGACTTTGACAACACGAGGTATAGAACGCAACTGTTTTTCTATGACAACATTGCTAGTTCCTGCGGAAATTTGGATTTCATCGCTAATGGAATGAAAACCAGGTTTACGGATTACCAAAGAGTGTACACCGGGTTTTATCGCGGTAATATTCTGCACCGGCATTCCATCTACAACAATTTCGCAATCTTGTACGTTCGTTGTGGTGTTGTAATCCGAAGTAATGCGAAAAATGACTTGTCGTGGCAATGCAATGAGTTTTTTTGTAATACGGAAAGGTGTTTCTGCGGGATGAATGGTTATGGCTTCCGAAAGTGGCTCATAACCATCAGCGAAAATTTTTAATTGATAGTGTTCGGGGGCAATCAAATCGTTGTTTGTGACTACTTTATCAAAGGCAATTGTTTTGCCTTCTAGCCGTACTGTTTTGGAAAAATCTAAGTCGTCGGCAACAACATCGTATTTTAAATCTAAAATGAACATGCGCTTTTTTGGCTTCATGATTCGGGTAATCATGAAAGGTTTTTCGGAAACTTCTACATCTACCATTTCGCGAATACTTTGATATCCGGTTTTTGCCAAAAACAATTCATGTGTCCCTGCGGCAACCTCCGTGTCTTCTTGCAATGTTTCCCCTCCTATTGTTTTGGCGTCTAGGGGAGCTAAGTTCACTCCTTTGGGGAATTCCGCGGTTAGATGAAGAATCACGCGGCGCTTTTTGGGTTTTAAAGTCGCGTTGAAGATATAAGGATCATCCGAAGGGGCAATGGCTCTTTCAAACATATGCGTGACAAAACCTTTGCATTCTACTTTAAAAGTATATAACTTTTTCGGAGGAACAGAGTCACCGCTTTGCACGGCAAGATCACCGATGGTCACCTTGATGTTTTTTGATTCTTGCACACCAAAAATTTTAAATTGAACTTCACGCGGTTTGGCGTTAAATTGCCCCTTGACAATGAATGCCTTACCACTTGGGTTGACATTAATGACTTTTTCGATTGGGTAATACCCTACTTTATTGAGAGTGAGAGTATACTCGCCCGGTTTTACCTTGTGGCCTTCGTCTATATTTTGGCGATCTAAGGATATAACGTCGGGTTTGATTTTGTTACCTTGATAGTCATCATCTGTGTCAATCACCAATGTGCGACGCAGTGAAACCATTTCTTTTTTAATCACATAATGCTTGTCGTCCGGAAAAATAGTGATTTGTTCTTCGATAGGTTTATATCCCGATTTATAAATACGCAAAAAATAGCGCCCAGGTTTATATTCTTTAAAAGGGGCTTTCGTTGCCACTTCCACACTTTCTTGTTCGGTTCCATCGAGAATGCGTGAGAGTGAAATAACATCTGGAGTGATTGTTCGTAAGGTATTGTCTGCGGAGATATTTGCAATAACTTGTCGCGGAAGGGTTTCTAAAAAAATGCGAATTTCCGTTTCTAGCTTTTTTGTTGCCAGTGATCTCTCTAAATCTTCGACGGCTTTGTAACCTTTTTTACGAACATTGACAGAAATGTCTATTTCATCAGGGTTGGGGTTGGGAGAAATATCAAAATCAGAGGATATTTTCCACGATGTATACCTACCTTTCGCGGCGGCTTTCGTCGCAGCTTTTGCATTTGCCTCTTTGTACTTTTCGACTAACGTTTTTAATTCGCTAACGTTTTTTTCATAAGCGGCAATTATTTTCTGTTGTTCCGCGATCTTATTTTTTTGCTGTCGCAGTACCTTTCTTTGATTTTTGTTATAAGAATCTTTTTGTGATTGATTTTTATATGGCAAAGTAAGGTAAGCTAAATTTTTTACCCGACCAAAAGAAACGCTCTGGGCATCTCCGGATACATCCTCTTCGCCAACAACAATTTCTGTACTACCAATGAGATCACTTTTCTTCAAGTCTTTATCTAGAACTTCAAGTTTGATCTTTTGCCCTGGTAAAACCGAAATTTCTGTTACGATAGTTTCTTTTATGTGACAGGTATTTTGAAATTTAGGACTCTCATACAAACTGAGCCATTTGCTGTTTTGCCAGACATAAATAGACAAGATGATATCTGGTTTTCCATAAAAACTGTCCCAGTGCTTGTTTTTGCTATTTTTTTCCTCGACTTCTAAATGAGAAATGTAGACATAGTTTTCACAAAGAACAGTGTTTGACAACAATAACATTGCAAGAATGATAAAAATATACTTATACATACCATAAACCTTCAAAACGATTAGAGTGGTGAAATGGTCACACGACAGTATTTTAGATTTTTCACCTATAACGGTATCAAAATTTGTATGATTTGTCTACTTGGTGTTGTTTTTCTTTGGTGTGCGATGCCTAACAACTGTTCTTTGCTCCACAGTTAAATACTACGCAAATATTTTATTATTTGGTATAGTAGATACAATATTCTATTTCTGATGAAACTCTAAATCGATGGCGGGAAGTGTTATGAAAAATTTGAAAAAATTATGTTTTATCATGGCGATGTTGGTGATGGCATCACTGCAGGCCGAGAAGTCAGCTATTGTTATTTATATCGATTCATTTGTTCTCCATGCTGGATTTGCTGGGGACGACGCACCAAAAATTGTCATGCCAAATGCGGTGAGTACGAAGGATGATGAAGTCTATGTTGATTTTGGAACTTTAGCAAAAAGTGATTCCGTTTCTTACCCAATACAAGACGGTAAAGTAGTGGATGTTGCGCAATGCGAAAAGGTTTTAGACCATGTATTTTCAAAGTTGAAAGCCGATCCTAAAGAGCAGGCAGTTCTGCTAGCATACCCTGGTGATTTTACCACAGAGTCTATAGATCAGGTCGCAAAGATCTTATTTGATAAGTTTGAGGTTCCTGCTCTGCACGCGGTAAGTAATACGATTCTAATATTATATTCAAACGGTAAAATGGATGGTTTAGTTGTATGTATGGACGACAATGGTGTTTTCGTGAATGCCGTAGATTATGGTTCGATTCTTGCCACCCAAAAAATTCCTGTAACAAGTCAACATATTCGTGATTATTTGCAAAAATTATTGGAAAAAAAAGGTTATCAATTCGCAAAAAATTGTAGCGGAATGATGGAGGAAATCAAAAATAAATACTGTTATGTGGCCCTAAATTTTAACGCGGAAACGAAATTGGCGAAGAATAGTTCTTCATTAAGTAAAACATATACTTTGGAAGACGGTCAAGCTATTGAGGTCAAGGAAGAACGATTTACAGCACCCGAAGCTTTTTTTCAGCCAAAATTACTGGGAATAGATGCACAAGGTGTTCATAAGGTTATACAAGAAGTGATCGGGAAATGTGATTCTAAATTTCGTAAAAGATTGTATCGCAACATTGTTATTGCCGGTAGCGAAAGTATGTATCCTGGTTTAAGAGATCGTATTGAATACGAATTTTACAATGCGAATAAAAAAATGAAAACTAAAGTTTCCGCGCCTCCAGAAAGAAAATATGGTACATGGATCGGCGGCTCTATTTTCGCTTCTTTATCTAATTTCAAATCTGTACCAAGAAAAGAATATATGGACCATGGAAGTTTTGGTGATTTACAAAAAAAATTAGAACAAAAATAACAGGGCATCCAACTGTAGAAGAAAAATCTCAAATTTAAAAAGAAAAAGCTTGCACTTGACATACGGATAACATACGATCAATTGATTATGGATCAATAATAATCATGTTGTCGGAGGAGAAAAGATGACAACATGGATTTCAATTGGTGAAGTAGCCAAACTATTTGGAGTTTCAACACAAACGATCAGAAATTGGAGTGAGCAAGGTGTATTTTCCTACAAAAGGACATATGGCAATCACCGAAGATACTCAAAGCAAGAAGTTGAACGAAAACTAAGCATCGAAACGCAACAAGACGAAGTAACAGTTTGTTATTCTAGAGTAAGTGCTAACGACCAAAAACAAGACTTGGAAAGACAGCAACTAGAGCTAAGAAGTTTTTGCGAAGAACAACAGTACTCAAATATAGTTGAAATCAAGGAAGTAGGATCAGGGTTGAATTACAAAAAACGTGGTTTTTTTAAACTACTGCGTTGGATGTTATCAGGAAATGTAAAACGAGTTGTTGTTAGCTATCATGATAGACTAATAAGATTTGGTAGGGAAATAATAGAAGAAATATGCAAGTTTAGAGGAATATCTTTGGTTGTTGTTAATGACAAACAACAACTATGTTTTGAAGAGCAGTTGTCACAAGACATTATTTCAATACTAACCGTTTTCTGTTCGAAAATCTATGGCCGAAGGTCACATGAACGTCGTAAGAAAAGAAAAATAGATGCAAGTAACCATTCAGGCAAAACTAAATAAAGAACATATACAATACCTCGAAAAATGTGCTGCGCACACAGCGAAGCGTCGTGGCGAATTGCTACGTGCTTTGTTGCGGGGTGAAAAACTGAATGAGTTAAAAAAGACATTTATAGCAGAAAAAGGTATGATGGCGAGACAATTCAATTCACTACACAGCGAAGTGAAGGGAATCATCAAAGCTGCCAAAGAGTTGCAAAAAATCAACGTTGAAGATGCACAAAGAAGAAGTAAATCTCTCAAACGTTCCATAAAAAAACTATCTAAAGCGTTGGCTGGGAATAAAAAAGATACTGTTTCCGAAAAGAAAGAGCAAAGAAAAAAACTGCACTTTGTCTTACACCATAAAAAGCGAAAGCTACGAAACGTAGAAAACAGAATAGAAAAACTAAAAAAGCGTGGAATCTGCCTCGGAGGTAGAAAGCTATTCAAAAAACAATTTCACCTTGAAGAAAATGGCTATGAAAACCACCAAAAATGGCTGGAAGAGTTTAGAGCAAAACGCGGAAACAGAGTATTTTTTATTGGCTCGAAAGATGAAAGTTTTGGTAATCAGAATTGCCAGTTGCTGGGAGATAAATTACGGGTTAGAGTAGTTCCCTCCTTGGAGCGAGAATGGGGAAAATATGTCAATATACCTGTAAAGTTTAGTTATAAACAAGAAACCATCTCCGCAGCGCTAAAAAGCCAAAAGGCAATCAACTATCGCTTTGTAAAAAAAGGAAGTGACTGGTATCTGTTTGTGACAACAAAGGAAAAACCAGCGCCGATAACCACGAAAAAAGAGCTTGGAACTATTGGTGTCGATTTGAACCACTCACATGTCGCGTTTGCCGAAACGAACAGGCATGGTAATCTTACAAATTATGGAAAAATCCATACTCCCATTCAAGACCGTTCTAGCGAGCAGGTCACAGCCATGCTCGCTGAAGCATGTAAAGAAATTATCACGTTAGCAAAGAAACAACAAAAGCCTGTTGTTATTGAAAAGTTAGATTTTTCCAAAAAGAAAAAGGACTTGTCAGCTCAAAAGGTACCTTACAGACGAATGATATCCTACTTTGCATATAAAAAGTTTGCCTTCTTGATGAAAAGTCAAGGAGCAAGAAATGGTGTAGAGATAATAGAAGTAAACCCAGCGTATAGTAGCATCATTGGTAAATACAAATTTGCTTATTTTTGGGGAATCAGTGTACATATTGCGGCGAGTTTTGTATTAGCACGCCGCGCGTTGAATTATTCTGAACGCTTACCAGCCAGAACCGCCCGATGTCTGCCAGTGGATAGGCATTGTCACGTCTGGAAGTACTGGGCTGCGTTTACCAAAATCGCTGCCTCTAACAGGGGATCGCAAGTTGAGCTTTTCTTTTGCTCTCGGCACATTCCATTTTGATGTGAATGTGGCCTCTATCTTGCCTTCTGGAGTGAAATTCTCCAGCAGTAATCAGTCTCAGCACTGTTCGGAGACTGTCCTCTTCTTCTTTTTTAGATTTTTGAGGTTTTCTAGGAACGGCTAGAGATCATCAATTATAAATTAGTATTCGCGATAAAACCTAGCGATCACACCGAATTTAAATTGATGATGCACTCTATTTTTTAGATGACCAGCGGTCTTTTTTGCGATTAGCCCAAGATATGCAATGAAACTAGTTTTTCAACTCTTTCTCCAGTTTCTCGATCGTTGATTTGAGTTGCTGAACGTAAAAATGTGCTGTAGTTCCCGCTTTTATAGGACTTCCACCAGGTGCAACTACTGTTTTTTGCCACATACTTTCGTCTACTTGTGAACGCATCGCCTGTTGTTGTGAAGAGGCCGAGGTGATCGTTTCACCGTCCCACGTTCCACACTGAGAGATTTGTGAGCGTGGTATGTAATGGAAAGTATAGTTGGCTATTTGAATGGTTTGCGGCTCTGACAAAAAGAATTCTTCGTCAAACTTAAGTTGTGTACTTCCAATGGTAATTTTATTGACTTCGCTAAGGTTTTTAATTTTGACAAAATCTGCCACTTCAATGAGCGCTTGCGAACGCGATATGGATTGGTCAGGAATCACAATATGATTGGAAAAAGTGCGTCCCAAGAAATTGATTTTGTGCACTAGGGGAAAAATGAGTTTTTGTTCACCGGTGAATACGGACAAGTAAGGGTAGTCGTTTACTTCTGTGGCACCGGAGTATTGTACCAAGTCGTCGTAAAATTCACTTAAGTCCTGGTAGCGTCTTTTGGGGTTCTTGTTGAGACACTTCAAGCATATTTTCTGCAATTCTTTGCTAACATTATCTTCTTCCGTAAAAGCGACTCTACGATGAAAGACATTGTCGACAATTTCACTGATTTCTTCTCCTGGGTGCGCTAAACGTCCGGTGAGCATCTCGAAAAAAACAATTCCCAAAGCATAAATGTCGTGTAGTTTGGGACTACCTTTGCCTTTTAATTTTTCCGGTGGCATGTATGCATACGTTCCTGTAATCTTTGTAGATTTTTTCTTTTCAATATTCCCACCAGCAGCCAAACCAAAATCTACCAATTTTGATGAGTTGTTTTCTAGAGAAACAATGATATTGTTTGGCTTGATGTCTTGGTGAAAAATATTGTGTTTGTGCATGTATATTAAAGCGTCCACAATGCTGATCATGTGCGAACAAACCACGCGATGCACATGTTGTATGTCGTTGCGTGCTCTTTGATTTATGATGTACTCACATAAATTAGGCCCATTGATGAACTCCATCACCAAATACGGCCCATCGTCATTTTTTCCCACATCGTATATTTGCACAATATTTGGATGGTTGCAACGTGCCAATACACGCGCTTCTTTTTCAAAAAGGTTCACTTCCGAAGAGGTGAGTTTATCAGAAAGAATGGTTTTAATCGCAACTTCGCGATGTAGAGTAGAATCGATTCCTCGGTACACTTTACCAAAACCACCACTGCCGATTTCCTCCAACACTTGGTAGCGACCAATAAAAGCACCTTTACTATTAATTTTTTCCTTTGGAGGGGTGTTGCCCTGCGTTTTGTAGTGTACTGTTTTCCTGTAGTTCCCTTTTGGTTCTGTACTTTGTCCCACTTCTTTTTCTTGACGTCGATGCGTGGGAAGGTTCATTATTTGTGAAACACCTCTAACAAATTTTTTTAAACCGCTATCAGCATTTCCTTGCTGTGCCTCTTGATGGCTGCTGTCTTTTTTTTGCGAATTTTTATCATTTCGAAGTTGTCCGCGTTCTGTCTCACGGTATTCAAAATGTTGGTGTTCGTCGTTATTTTTATCTGCCATGAAAGTCTCACTTAAGTAAATGTAATAGATTGAAATGCGCTATATCCCAACTTTATTTTATACTAAAGTAAACGATCTGAAAATAAAAATTTTTCTAGTTAAATGTGGAAAATAATCCGTTAATTCCATAAAGTATAAGCATATAACAATGCAAAAGAGAAAGGGTGCGATATGGATACGGTACACTTCAACAAACTAAAACAGTCGGTCGCGGAAGATAACAATTGCGCATCGTGGAATAGTTGGCGCGAACAAAATCCACAATCCCTTGACTTAAAAGGGGTAGATTTAGCGAATAGCAAATTATGCAAGGCCAACCTCGCGAATGTTGATCTTAGCGAAGCCGATTTTTCGGGGAGCGATTTAAGCGGTGCGAATCTGCAAGGCGCAAACCTCACTCAGGCAAATTTTCGTGGAGCGTACCTCATCGGGGCAAACTTGCAACAAGTGCTTGCGGTCGAAGCCAATGTCAGCAATGCATCCTTGACAAGAAGTCAATTGAGTTCTTCTAATTTTCAAGGCGCTATTCTCGGTAAATCAAATCTAGAAAGTGCGACTTGTATAAACTCCAACTTCCGTGATACAAATCTCACCGGTGGTAGTTTACGACGCGGTGATTTTTCGCATAGTGATTTTAGCAATGCTATTTTGGTCGATGTGTATATGGTTGGTTGTAAACTTGCAAATGCAAACTTCACTAACGCCAATTTACAAAAATCGGACTTAGGGGCGGCTGACTTTAGCAATACGAATTTAAATGGTGCTAACTTACAAGATACCTCCACAATGAAAACAAACTTTACCGGAGCCACACCGGCGCAATAATTCTAAACGCGGACAGAACAATTGATGACATAGTGGTTAAGTAACACTTTGTATCATAAATTTTTATTCAACGAAGCTACGGTGGTCAAACAGTATTGACCACCGTAATACTACGAAATTTTTGCTATTTATTGTCATCGGAACTCACTTCTTCGTTTTGCACGGAATACTTTCCCCCTTTTTGAATGGTACCTGAAAGTGTATTATTCCCCTCTTTTTTTTCCTTTACCGTATTTTTGGGATCAATTGTTACCGAAAATTTTCTTTTTCCAGGCATTACCCAATGCTCTCTGCGTTTAACAATGTAAATTTGCTTGGGCTTCAATACTGGGATGGAAAAGTATTTGGTTTTTTTCTTTTGTATCGCAAATTTTAATTGGGTTTTTGCCGAAGAAGTGTCGCCAATATTCTTTACTTTTACAACAACCGTACCCTTGCCAGGCACTTTAACATGTTGATATTTTCTCGCGATGATAATTAAGTCTGGCAAAGGACTGATGCCATAAACAATAAATTTTTTGTTGTTGTTTACCTGTTTTTCCCCCATCGCAGGGTTTGGTGAATACAGTTGTTTCTTGGCATCGAGTGTAAACGTATTGCGATAAATACCATATTGCGAAAGTTTATACTTATAGGTAATGGTGTTGGTCATCCCACCAGGCAATTCACCACAGGGGAGCCACACATTTTGTTTACCTGTGGGACCTTTTATTTCTAGTAATGCGGTTGTTGCTTTGGCTTTTTGTACTCCGGCATTGTAGATACTTGCCGTAAAAGTTAGGTGTTGTTGCACATGTTTTCTTTTGGGCGATACTTTTAGCCAATTTATGGCCAAATCGGCATTGAGACCACGCACGTAAAATTCACGACTCGTTGCTCTTACCGGATTGGGATAGTTTGCATTTGCCAGAACACTTATGCGAATGAAATATTTACCATCATGAGCAGCGACACGCCAATTATAAGTCCCGTTGTTGGGAGCAGATGACGCTATGGTGCGTATCACACTATTTCCGCGCATTAACGCAATGTAAACAGTGTTAGCCATTTCTCCCGTTTTTGTCCACTGTATTTGTAACATCGAGCCATACTTGACCACCCCTGCATTTGGCTTGGTAATGGTGATACCATCGCAAAATAACTGGCCACTCAGTAAAACTATCACGAAAAATACTATTTTTTTCATCGTCTGCTCCCTTTCTAAAATGAAACGTAAATGTTCAAAATAGAAAAGAGCAATTAGTATACCGTTTGTTGTTATTTGAGGTGAGATTTACTGTTGTGCAGGTGAAAAGACTGATTTTTCATTTTTCACGCTAACTTTTTTGAAATATGTACTTCGCTATTGCGATTTTTTTAATTTGTTTGCTTGTTGTAAATAATATTGTGCCTTTTTGTTTTGCCCCATTGCTTTATAACACAGATGTATTTTATGATATGGTTGCCAAATATTTGGAGAGGCGGATGTTACTTTTTGCAAGTATGTGATGGCCAGTTCATACTTTTCTAATTTTAGGTAAAGACTTCCGCAATTGTAGTAAGCATCTAAATTTTTCGCGTCTATGGCGATGGCTTTATTGTAATCAGCAATAGCGTTGTCATATTGTTCTTGCTCGCGGTATAGATTTGCGCGATTGTAGTAAGTTCTCGAAGAATTCGAGTTTATTGCGATGGCATTGTTGAAATCACGAAGAGCTTTGTCATAGAGCTTTAGCTTTTGATAGATATTCCCTCGTTGTTCGTACGATTCAAAATCGTAAGGGTCTATGGCAATGGTTTTGTTGAAATCGAGAAGCGCTTTGTCGTAGATTTTTTGTTGCATGTAAAAGAATCCACGGTTGTAGTACGCATCAAAAAAATTAGGATTGATTGCGATGGCTTTGTTGAAATTGAGAAGGGCTTTGCCGTATTTTTTTTGCTGCAAGTAAATAAATCCACGGTTGTAGTAGGCATCAGAAAAATTCGGATTTATCGCGATTGCCTTATCAAAATCGGCAAGCGCTTTGTCGTAGCGTTTTTGTTGTAAGTAAACGATTCCACGGTGGTTATAAGCATTGTTGTTACTGTGGGCATTGTTGTAATTCGGGTTTATCGCGATCGCCTTATTGAAATTGACAAGAGCTTTGTCATAATTCTGTTGTTGCAAAAAAATGAGCCCACGGTTATTGTAGGCCGGAGTATAATCGGGCTTTATCGAGAGGACTTTGTTGAAGTCGAGAAGAGCTTTGTCGTAGTGCTTTTGCTGTAGGTAAACGAGTCCGCGGTTGTTGAGTACCTGGTAATCATTTGGCTGTATCGCAACGGCTTTATTATAGTCAGCAAGGGCTTTTTTATACTGTTTTAAATCTTGGTAATGCAGTCCGCGATTATAGTACGCGAGAAAACTACCAGGGGTTTTTTGTATTTGTTTGCTAAAGTATTCTAAACTTTTTTGTTGATCTCCCTCGATACTTTTTATATAGCCTTTGATAAAATTCCAATTTTCTTCCCCCTCATACTTTTCCACATCTTTAAATATTCTTGAAAACAACTGGGCAAACTTTTTATCTTTTTGTAGCGACGGATATTCTGTTGTGGAATATTTGAGTACATCCATTACCTTGTTGAGAGTATCTTTGGTTCTCGCTTTTTCTTGCTGAATACGCTGTGTTGTTTTTTCTGCAACTAATCGTGCTTGGTGGGTGTTTCTCCAAGCAACGAGTAGAAAAAAAGAAAAGGCCAACAACACAACCATAAAAAAAGCTACGAGAGCAAAAAATAGTTTGTGTTTCGCCACAAAGCTGTGAAATACATCAAAGGTGTTATACGTTTTCGCAATAATGGGTTTGTGATTTTTTAAGTTTCTTAATTCTCTGGTGAGTTGCTTGAAGTTTTCATACCTTTTGTCTTCTTTTTTTGCCATGCACTTGAGACACACTGCTTCAAAATAAGGCGATATGTTGGGGTTGAGTTCCCGTGGGGGAATGGGATCATTATGTAATATTTGAAACAAAATATTGTAATGACTGTCTCCCTGAAAAACATTACGGTATGTAAGTGATTCATAAATTGTCGCACCAAGAGAGTATATGTCACTTTTTTCAGAGGCCTTGCCATCAATATGTTCTGGAGCCATATAAAGGATCGTTCCTAAAACGTCGCCGGTTTTCGATAAACTCTTTTCCGTAGTATTGGAGATTTTTGCAACGCCAAAGTCCATTACTTTTGGTTCACCTTTGTTTGTAATGATGATGTTAGAGGGTTTGATATCACGATGGAGAATATTGTTCTTGTGAGCGTGGGCGAGAGCGTCACAAACTTTTATCATTAAGTCTAATAGAAATAGTGGTTTTACTTTTTTTTCTTTGATAAGGTCTGCAAGAGTAAACCCCTCTATATACTCCATCGTGAAGAAAGGTTGTGGTGTTGTTCCAAACTCATACAACTTGACAATATTGTTGTGCTCTAGTTGCGCCATGGCCGAAGATTCGCGTATAAATCTTTTGATGTCATTGGAGTTCCCTTTTAAGATAACCTTGAGAGCGACAGTCCTTTTGAGCTGTGTATCCATTGCTTTGTAGACAACGCCCATACCACCACGTCCTAACTCCCCTTGTATCATGTAACGCCCAAAAAGTTGACCTTCTCGGATAACCTGAACGTTTTGGTGTTGCGCATTTTCAAGAAAGTGCGCCGGGATTTTTTTTTCTGGTATGCTATACATCGCAAAGTTATCGTTCGTTCTAGAAGAGTTGTCTATTTTCTTTGTTACGATATCGCTATTCAAGAATTGAGAGTCCATAGTATTGCTTTCAACATAGAGGAAAAGATATTATTGCGATTTACAATATATTTTGACAAGTTGTGAGACAAATTCTGCCACGTGATGATTAAACACATCGCTATGATGAGAAATGATTTTTTTCGCATCGACCAGTAATATTTTCGACGAATTTTCTTGAGGTGAAATTTGCCCATGTTGATTTACGCTGCCTAGTACAAAGTTTTCATGATCTTTGGCCACGGAGAATGCGCGTTTTGTCCCTAGAAAGCGATTGCGTGCTGTAAAAGACCAAGCATTCATTTTTTTATCAGAAGTCGACCACGTAAATACAAATTTTTTGGCATGAGCACGAAAAGAATGATATTCACCATCTTCAAGAAAATACTTAATATCAAGGGCGGCCTGTAAACCAATGAATAAATCTATTTTCCCACGATTTTTCGCCATGTTTTGCGATAAAAAATGCGCGCTAAAAAGACCCCTTGCCAAAAGCCGGGCACCAAAGCTATGGCCAATAAGTACAACGCGAAATTTAAATACTTTTTTGAGCGGGAGCAATACATTGTGCAGCAGAGAATTGGCATATAAAAGTCCCACTTCTTCGGCATCTTGTTTTTTATTTTGGTAACTTATTCCGGGAATTCCCCACTTCGAAGGCCACGTAATCCCAATAAACAGATAGTTTGATTTGCGAGAAGCCTTTTCATAAACTTTTGAAAACAAAGTATTCAAATTTTTGAGAGCTTTTTGTTGTGGTGTATTCCAACCCAATGCACATAGAAATACATGGGTGATTTGGTGTTTCTCTATGTATACAGCTAGTTGTTCTTTTAGAGAAAGGATACTATCCCATCCACTTTTAAATACTTGTGAAGTTTGTAATTCGTCAGTGTTTTGATAAACATTGTAAATGATTTTTTTGTGTAGATTTGGCGCGTTGTCATCTTTGGCGAATTTTACGATGTGAGATACAAATTGTATTTTGGAATCGTTGATGCGCTTTACAAGAAATTTTTTTTCTTCGGCGTTTAATTGTTCAGAGTCATAGTTTAAAAATGGTTTTATATCATCTAGTTTTTTTAGCCCGAGTTTTTTCCTAGAAGCTTTTTCAACGCCTATAATATAGCCTGGAAATGACAGCGAGATGGAGTCTTCATTTAAAACGCTGTGAAATTTTTTCTTAATACCCCAATGGGTCTTCAGTTTTTTGGCTTGCTCTTTTGTTGTTTGTGACAACAAAGAACTCAGTAATAACAAAAAAATAAAAGTGTAGCGCATCATAAAATTCTCCCAATTGCTGTCAAGTAGGTATTTGGAAATGTGTTGAGGTGTAAACCCTCTATATAAAATTCTAGTCGAAAATTACCCAAAAGGGAAATAGGTAGGATATGAAAATAGGGGAAATTTTTAGCGGAAAAGATGAACAATACATCAATGAAAAGTACAAGAAATTCATTGGAAAAGCTCGAACAGAGGGGAGCACGAGAGGAAATCGTTGTCAGAAAATCTATTGGATGGCCACCTGTGCTCAGCTCTCTATCTTCTTAAGAGACTTTACGTCGCCAGCCTAACAGTAGAAAAGCACTACATAAGAAAAATACATATGTGCCTGCCTCTGGAACTGTCACAGCTCCAAAAACAAAACCACTGTCCACAATACTTGGATTGAAAACTTGTGCTCTAACGGTTGAAGTACCGCTAAAGATACCTTGCCCTTGAAAAATGTCAATGTTGTCATCGCGAACTTCAATTCTCACCGACGCGCCACCCGCTGAGGATGAGTTAAACATCGAAAATATTGCTGCATCACCTTGATTTTGGACATCGCTACGAAAAATTAGCTCTGAACCGTTGGCGACGATTTCCAAAGGACCATTGCCAAACTGATCAAACTGGACAAAAAAGAGACCAGTTGCGGGGTTGTTGTCAAGAACGACCGAGTCTCCGTTAAGAGAAAGAGTCAAGTCGACATCGTTTAGTGCGAGCAAAAAGGAATTGCGATCGTTGTACACACCATTGTCGATATTAATTGTTCCGCTAACATTAATATCACTTATGTTGAAATTGACATCATATATCGTTTCAGCACTTATGATCGTCGTGAGTATGGTAAGTATCAAGACGATTTTTTTCATTGTGATTCCTTCCGTAAGATTGTAAATACGCTCTCAGGTGTCATGAACTAGTGATGTCGCAGTTTATGTGTTACAAATATCTCTTGATACACCAGACGAATCTGGAACCAATGATATTATTACGCTATAATATTTCTAGCTTATCGGATAACATACAAAATGTCAAAGACAATCGAGATGAGACACCTTAGTTGGATAACGAAACTTACTTGGTATGTATGTCACTTTTTTCGTATATCGAATGGGTATTTTTACGCAACTTATATTCTTGTAGGTAGATACAAATGGAATTACTCAATAAACGCTATAAATTGGGAAGAGTTCTTGGTCAAGGAGCAATGGGACGGGTTCATCTTGCACAGGATGTAACGACGAATCAGCAAGTGGCGATTAAGGAGTGCTTTGCTCAAAATAATGATGAACTCATTGAGAGAATTAAGCGGGAATACGAACTCATGAAAAGTATGGATCATCCTGGAGTGGTAAAAGCAATTGATTTTTTACACTTTGATAACAAGTACTTTATTGTGATGGAGTTTATAGAGGGGATTACTTTACATGAGTTGATTCAGCGAGGTCGTAGAACGGTGAAATTTGTAAAACAGCTTGAAATTGCCATTAAAATATGTGAAGCCGTTTACTTTTTGAATAAAAATGGAATTATTCATCGTGATTTGAAACCGCAAAACATTATTCTCGATGCCAACTACAATCCTAAAATACTTGATTTGGGCATTGCCAAGCTCGAAAATGTAGATCATTCTATTACGCAAACCGGGAATATTATTGGAACGCCCACATATATGAGTCCAGAACAAATCGACGGAAAATCTGCAACCAATAGCGATGTTTTTTCGACAGCAGTGATTCTGTATCAGTTTTTTTCGTGGGCCAAACAGTCTCCATTTCATGGACATGGTGCTATTTCTAGTATGACCAATGTTGTCGAAAAAAAATTGCCGCCCATTAACTTAAAATTGGCCTATAAAAATTATGAAGTTCGTTTGGGGAAAACATTTGCCAAATCTATGCGCAAAGACCATGAAAAACGTTCAAAGACTGTTGAGAATATGCTTACGGCATTTAAGGACACTTTAAAAGCAATTAAAAGGAAAGAAATTATTAACAAGGTAATTACGACCGTAGGCTCGACACTGGTTACGGGGCTTTTTATTCTTCTTTGGGTTCTACGTGGAAGTTTTATGGTGGATAATGACTCTCCTTTGCCCAACACACATTTTGAAGATGGTAACACTTTTTTTTCACAACAAAAGTATTCTGAAGCTATTACGGAATACCGTAAAGCAATTAATCTCGGGGAAAAATCTGGGGAAATTTTTTACAATATTGGACTTTGTTATTCCAGTTTGGAGAAATACCAAAAGTCCATAAAATACTATACAGAAGCTCTGCGGTATTGGAGAGGAGAGGTTTGGGAAAATCCTTACAGTGCAAGTGGACATTTTCAAAGAGCGCGTGCATATGTGCTCACAAAGCAATTTGAAAAAGCATTGAAGGATCTCAATAAAACTCTAGAGATTTTGCACAAGATGAAAGCTTTTGGGGATCTAGGTTCCGCAAATCAAGTCAAAAAAACAGCGAAAGAAATAGATGAGGAACTAGCCGCAGCGTATTTTTTACGAGGTGTTTTGCACTATGAAAACCAAAAAAACACCGCGACAATACAAGACTTAAAAAAAGCAATTACCTTAAATCCATCTCTTAAAAAGCAAGCAAGCGAAATACTGGAAAAGGCGCGCGCAAATTTAAAAAAATGATAGTGTGTATGCCACCGATCTCTTTATTTCTCTATTTGAGTATCGTGCTTTACTCATGTCTATGATGCAACGAACAAATGAGTGTAGACCAAGCAATTTTCTGTTTGGCCTACACTCACGTCAATATAAATTGATTTTGTTGTATGGAAACCTATTATAGCGAATACAGCAGGGAATCGAATTGTGCTGCTGGATTTACATATCAGTCCAACCTTTTTGTCCAGGCATGCGATCACTAGGAGACGCATTCAACCAATTGGGATACTCAGGTGTCAGTTGGCTAACTTCGTCTAATTGCGTCATTTCATCTTCTGTAAATTCTATCTCAACAGACTTTAGATTATCTTGCAACTGTGACATCTTTTTTGCGCCAATAATAACACTTGTTACTCCGGGTTTGTGCAATAACCACGCTAAGGCAACTTGCGCAACGGACACTTCGCGAGCTGTCGCTATTTCTTGCATTACGTCAACTATATCGTAGCCTTTCTCTTTATTAACGGGTGGAAAATCGAATTTGACGCGACGATCGTTTGCTGATCCTTCGTTGTCACGAGTAAATTTACCCGAGAGAAAACCACCAGCCAATGGACTCCAAGGCAATATAGCTAATTTTTGATCTTGTGCTAAAGGTATGATTTCGCGCTCTAGTTCGCGTCCGGCGATGGAGTAATAAGCTTGAATCGAACAAAACTCAGACCAATTGTTAGGGCTTTCGTAGATTCAGTTTACCTTGGCACACACGCGAAAACCAACGTGGAAGTTACTATAGTCAGGCACACAAGCGTTGCGATACCGTGAGCGGCAGTCGAAGTATTTGTTGCCCCAACTGCCACCACGATCAATGCGATAAACGCCACTAGAAGGTCCCTTAGGATTCTTTAC
Source organism: Candidatus Uabimicrobium amorphum (assembly GCF_009002475.1). Taxonomy (GTDB): domain Bacteria; phylum Planctomycetota; class Uabimicrobiia; order Uabimicrobiales; family Uabimicrobiaceae; genus Uabimicrobium; species Uabimicrobium amorphum. The sequence goes on along the minus strand of NZ_AP019860.1, from coordinate 2,409,280 downwards.
TGGACTGTAATTATAATAGTCTTTACTGTACCAATCATTACACCATTCGCGAACATTACCGCTCATGTCATAAAGGCCAAAAGCGTTGGGCTTTTTTTGTGCCACTTGATGCGCATATCTATTACCTTTTTTCCAAGTATTCATATAGTACCATGCATAATCACCGTCCATGTTATTGCCCCAATAGTAATTATCACTACTTCCTGAGCGACAGGCATATTCCCATTGAGCTTCTGTAGGCAACTCTAAACCTACACGTTTGCAAAATTCTATCGCATTGTTCCATGAAACATACGTGGCCACGTAGTCACGACCCTCTTTGACAAATTGTTGGTCCTTCCAGGGTGAGGTGTCCATCACTTTCTGCCATACACCTTGGGTGACTTGTGTTTTAGAAATGAGAAAGCTATCCAAAACAACACGATGTGCTGGTTTTTCTGCCTCATAACCATCACCTCCTCCCATAATAAAACTTCCCTTTGGGATCAATACGAACTCCATTCTTGTGTGATTGTGGCGGTATTCTTTTACAGTATAGGTATTACCATTACACGTATATGTTTGGGTATCTAAATACGTAAAGCCTAAATATGTCTTTTCGTTTTGTCCATTTTGCTTATCAAGTTCGAGTTCGTTTTCGTTTTGCTCATCGAGTTCGATTTCGTTTTGCTCATCGAGTTCGTCTTGCTCATCGAGTTCGTCTTGTATATGTTGTTTTTCAGTATCTACTTGTTGACTTTTGTTACGGGGAAATTTCTCGTCTAGCTGAACAAATCGATCGTTTTTGATAGTGGGTGGTGATATATTTTTATTGAGCTTACCAAGTGGGATGATCATTCCTAAAGTTAAAACAAATAACATCACAATCAAATACATTAACCTTGTGAACAGTGTATTTTTTTTGGTGGAAGTTTTTTGTTGCGTCGTCATTTTCGTGGCATGAACTTTGGCATCGAGCATTTTTTGGTTAATGGCACTATCCATTACAACCGTATCGCTTGTGGATACTTTACGTCCGGTGGCGCAATCAATCAGCATATTCCACATTTCCAATGCTGATTGAATTCGTTGTTGTGGATTTTTCTGAAGAGCTTGGGAAAGTACTTCGGACAATAAAACCATGCGTTTGTCTGTTGTGTTCGCGCAAGATGTTAAAGGAAGAATCTCCATATTGAGAACGCGGTCCATGGTTGAAACAACACGGCCACCATAAAATGGAGAGTTATTTTGCCAAGAGAAAAATTGATAGAGCATTGCCCCCAATGCAAAAACATCGGTATTTTTTCCAATGGTCATGCGCGAATTTATTTGCTCGGGACTCATGTACTGAGGGGTTCCAACGATAGCACCTGTTTTTGTTATGGTCGCCAATTCGTCATTAATCGTTTTCGCAATCCCCAAGTCTAATAATTTAGGTTCTAAATCATTTCCTTGTAAGATAATATTTGCTGGTTTTAAATCACGGTGTATAATGCCGCTTTCATTTAACATTGCTACCACACCACAGATTTTTTGTGCAATATGTAATTGTTTTTCAAAATCGATAGATCGTGGATGATTGCGAATTAAATTTTGTAAAGTTATGCCTTCGACAAATTCCATCACGATGAAATATCGTTGTTCTTGTTGGAAGAAATCGTAAGCGGAGACAAGATTGGGGTGATTTATTTCCTTCATGAATTGATATTCGCGTTTGATACGTTCTACGATATTTGCTGCTTTTCCTTCCGTAAAACATTCTTTTATCACAACCAATTCGTTTGAATGAGTATCGGTGACAAGGTATACTTTCCCCATACCGCCCTGACCGATTGTTTTTTGAAATTTATAACGATTATTTAATAAATTCATGGCTATCCCTCGCCGAATTTGGGTGTTTTTGGACTAATTTATTACGCAAAGATCGGAAAAACTAAGAGCACCCACCGGTTAAAAAAATGTTACAATCAGGCAACCATAACCGAAGAGACTCTTGCTGTTCTTTGCAGAGATTATGCCCTGAGATGCTAAGCAACTCAAGATTTTGCAAACGTCTCATTGATCCAGGAATCGAAGTGATCTCATTACCATCTAGATTTAAATGACGAAGTTCTGCTAATTTCCCCAGTTTGTACGAAATATCTGTTATATCGTTGTCTTGCAAATTAAGTGTTGACGCAAAAGTAGCAGAATAAACCCAGTCAGGGATAGAGCGCAAATTTTTTTGCGACAGATCGATGACAAACTCTCCCCAAAAACCACAATTGGAAAATTCACAATTGTCAACAAAACTAATATTACAACCTTCACTGCGGAAACTACAGTTGCGGAATATACATTTTTCAAAACGATAATCTTCATTTTTCTTCAGATAAAATGTACACCCATCGTACTTCATTTTCGTATCTATACAAGTTAAAGATTCTCTCTGTTTCTTTACAAAAAGAGATCTTTTTCTTCCTACTTCGCGATCCAATCTCATTAAAATGTCAAGACAACATATTTTTAGCGTAGCAAAAACACCGTCGCCATTAGATGCTACAGTTCTTATTGTGCGAAAACCCAAATAATTAATATACCGTTCTAGGGTATTCGGATCGCAAGAGTTAGGTGTATCGGCCTTATTCCACTGAATTACAGTTAAAACATCCAGAATATCAATCTCGCATTCTTGTAAAAAGTGCTCTAGATTTCGCAGTACGATAAGATTTTCATCAAGTTTCTCGCCACAACTATCGGCAACAAAAACAATCCCATCTATTTTTCCCAAGATATCTTTGGCCTCACCTAAGTCACCACAAATCGCAAACAATTCGCTCTTAACCTTCATCCCATGCACTTTACCCACTTCAGGCTGAAAACTTTTAAAACACATAATTTGGGCGTTATCTTTTTCCATGTAAACAAGCTCATCACGATTACTCGGAGGAATGCGATCATGAATAAACTGCAAATTGGTTTTTTTTCCCGCTGATTCAGGACCGCAATACGCTATTTTTATTGTGATTTCGTTTTGTAGATAGTTTATCGTGGCCATACCAAAATCTCTAAAAGATTGAGTTTATGTATAAGATATCATACTTTTTCTGTTTGCAGAGCATAGCCTTTTGCATAAAGTACTTTTTATTGTGGTGGGTCTATCATTGTCGATGATTCCGAAAACTATTGTGGTATTTTTTATAAATATTCAAATTTATCTTGTAGTCAACTCCCCACTTCTTTATAAAAGGCATATCTTCCTATAGACAAGCATTACAAAATTATAGTTGTTGTTCTCATTTCAGGAAAGAAAATAAAATGCTAGACGAGAAATTTAAAAAGAGAATAAACCCATTACTATTACAAGAAATCATCGAGAGAATAGAAGAGAATAAAACCGTCACTTTTGGAGAAACGAAAAAGCAAAGAATAGAAAAAGCAATGGTATTGTTTATGACTATACTATTGTATAGTGGATTGGCGGCTCTCGTATACTATTTTAAAACGATACTCATTGACAACTCGATCGTAACAACAAATACAATCTATCTAATGGTATTTGGAATACCCCTTGCCGATGTAATCATCGTATTTTTTTATGTTCTGCGTACGAAAGACAAATATGGTATTGTGATGAGTAAGGAAGGATTGCGTTGCATTTCGCAACAAAAATGGCAACCGTGGAATCGGATTAGATCTGTCAAAATGTCCAGTACTCAATCCGTGCAATTGTCAAAAGGCTTCATTTCTATTCATACAGATGATATATCCCCTTTGCGCGTATCCTCGAATATAGACCCCTTTCATCTTTTAGCTGTTATCGATCATTTTTGTGACAACGATATTGAAGAGGATATATCTACAATTTTAGATACTCTCATAAATCTAAAACCAGTACTTACGTTTTGAGGTAAATTTCGACATAATCAATAGTGTCAAGCTCTGTGTATTCAAGTGATTACGAGTATACTTTTTCCAACTGAAAACCAAATTTTTGATAAAGTCTTATCGTGTGATTATTCGTCGTTATTTTGAATGATTTTCTTTAATTGTTTGAGCCGGTTTTTGTATTTTTCAAGGCGATTTTGTTCGTTTGAGTAATCTTGTTTGTTCTTTTTCATTTTTGTTATTTTGTTATGTAACATTTTGATTTCTCTTTGGGTCAAAGAATATTCCTCTTCCCATAAACTTTTATATGTGAAATTCTCTGTTTTATATTTGGGGTTTACTTTGGTTTTTTTTTGCATTTCAAGTTTTGTTTGTTCTTTCTCTGCTTGATATGACCTTTCAAAAAACACAAGAGGTAAAGTAACTGTATCTCCGACAGCACTGAGTGGAATATCAACTAATCCGGGCATAAAAACTACCGTATAGAACACTAAATAATGGGGAAATAAAAGTAGTAGTGGTAGATTTTTAAGGGGTTCTTCTCCTAGACCGAGCCTATTTCTCTCTAAAAAATGATGGGTTTGAGTAAAATTCACTGCCTCTTCAAAACCACCGTAATAGCTAGGAGGATTTTTACTCAAATTACGGGAAGTATTACAACCGGTGCCAAATAGCAAACATACGAATAATGCATACAAATAAAATTTTGATTTCTTTCGCAGCCTAACCATACGAACTCTTTCAAAAAAATTAACTCAAAAATGACATGACTTTATCATTCGCAATGATTACAAAGTCCTATTTACTAACTATTCATGTTTCGAAAGAGAAAGGTTATGTTCGAAAAAAAACTTTTTGTATCTAAAATGTATTTTATTGTATGCGTTTCGTGTGAATTGTTTATACCGCTGTAACAATATTAGCTTAGTTACACGCAGTGTAATTTGAGAACATACAAATAATTGGAAATTTTGCCTGTAATGACGCCATTCTCTGTCAAATCAATTTGCTCAATTACCATTGGTAGTGCCACAACTTCTTCTCCACTTTCTTTATCAATTACAACACTTTCTGTATCGCGCATCACTGCACAAAATTCTTGTTGACGTGTCCATTGTGTGATTTTTGCGGTACCGGAGATCACTTTTTGGCATTGGCGGTCAGGCACGTCCCATAAACGAATCGTTTTGTCGTCGGAACAAGAAATAATTGTATTTTGATCGATAATTGCGACATCGGTAACAGCTGAACCATGCCCTTTTAAGCTACAAATGCACGTTTGTTTTTCACTATCCCAAATGCGTACAGTTTTATCGATATATCCACCACCACTCACCAGTATACGGCCATTGTGATTTGAGCAAATAGCTGTGACGTGATCTTTGTGTCCTTTAAAGGTCTGAATACACTCGTTGTTTTTTATCGTCCATAATTTGACAGTTTCGTCGGCACTTCCCGAAGCGATTTTCTCACCATCTCCACTGACCGCAACACACCAAACCATACTTTCATGTCCATGGTACGCGGTAACTGTATTTTGATCGTTGAGTTGCCGCTCGTGAATCAACTTGTTTTCCAAACCACAAAAGATATTGTTGTCGTGTACACATACAGCCATTACCGCGTCTTCTTCGCAAAAGCTGGTTATTTTTTCTCCGGACATATTCCACACATATACAGATTTGTCTCGTGATCCCGTGGCAATAGTATGATTGTCTGTTGTCACACTTTCAATGACATCGCTATGGCCCTTTAGTACAATCGGTGACATTCCTACCGAGGTGTCCCAAACGCGTATAGTGTTGTCATAAGATCCAGAAACGACTATATTCTGACGGTAAGAAACACTCGATACCCATTCTTCATGACCTTTTAGCTCAAGTACACAGTTTCCACTTTCAATTTCCCATATTTTAACCAAGTGATCCCAGGCACCAGAAATAATGTATTTTTTGTCTGCATCGATACAAACACTTACCACACTAGCTTTGTGAGCTTTTTCATCGAAAAGAACATGGTGAGTATGAATATTCCAGAGACACAGTGAGCCATTTTCCATACCTGCAACAACATAATCGCCTTGCAAAAATAAACTTTCGACAACAGCATTGGTCACAATAGTGGAGTGCTTGCCACCCGCAATATCCCAGATACGGATGGTCTTATCGTCACCAGAGGAAACAACATACTGCAAGTCTTCGGTCAAAAATACCGAAGAAACAGAAGGGCTGTAGCCATAAAATGTTTTTAGACATTCGCCACTATGCAAATCCCACACGAAAATTTTGCCATCTCGACCGCCAGAAACAATTCTGTCTTGCTGAATATGTAAACTTTTCACAGAATCACTATGGCCTTCTAAAGTTTTCTGTAGACTTCCCGTCAATAAATCCCAAATGTAAATGTCGCTGTCTTCACCAATAGAAATAATTTTTTTGTTGTCGTTTGTCACACACACTTCGCGCACCATAATATCTGGCTGATCTATAGTCAACAAGCATCTTCCACTCTCAATATCCCATACCTTAATACAACCATCTTGTCCTGCCGAAACAATTTTATGACCATCTTCTGTGATACACACACTCATAACTTCTTCGCTGTGTCCACGGAAGGTCTTTGTCAGAGGTGAATCGAGCCTTGCCGATAGCGGGCGTAAACTTTGTACCCAAGTAAATTTGTCGTGCATTTTCTGCGCGCGCCAATACTCAACAAGTTGGTACAACTTCGCACCGTCTGTATCCCACGGCGCGTTTACAATTTCGTGGTAGTATTTCTTGGATTGTGGACTATCATGCCAAAAACCGCGGTTCCATAAGCTTTGAAATAGGTATTTGCCATGACGACCTAAAAACTGAATATCCATTTGTAGAATACGTCGCAGCAGTAGTAAAATGTCACGTGATATTTGAACTTGCGCTGTGATCTGTACTTCCAGGCCTTCCGGTATGCGTACTGCTTCTCCCTCAAGTGCAATACGCAAGTCATAATCAAGATCTGCCACCATTTTCTGTTCACATTTTGCTTCGAGAAAACGGATGTCGCCAAAAATTTTCAGCAAATGTTCATATTGTTCTGCCCATAACAACTGATACGGAATTTCTAACAAGGCGCGCGTGTATGAGTAGCTCTTCTTTAAAAAATAGTTTGCTAACATTCCATGGTACTGACGCATACCTGCTTTTCCCAACAACATTTTAATACTGCGTTCAAATTCGGGATGGAAAAAATTGAGTAGTTGCTCGCGAAATATGATAAAGTTTGACAGGCTTTTTGAGAGCTCCACAAGAAAACTATCGGCCAACTCCTTGTATTCTCTGAGCAGAATATCGTATAGTTCCACTTCTGCCAGACCATAGCGGCTTGCCGAAATAATACCAAGATAACAATTTACTTGATCAACTCCATATTTCTCGCGTAAACGCTCCACAACTTGATGAAACAAGGTATCTACGGTCTGTGCCAACTGCCCCACTGCAATTCCACTGGCGATAATTTCATCCAATGCTACTTTGAGAAACAAAGGATTTCCTGCGGCTCTTTTGACCAACATATCTTTCTCTTGTTGTTGTAAAGAAAGGCTGTGTTGTTGTTGATAATGATCAACAATTTGATAGATTTCCTTTTCTTGTAAGGGAGGTAGCGCCATTAACTCCATTTGCGGAAAAGACTTCAATACTTGAGTTTCAGCGATCGGTCGCATGGTGATTATGATGCGTGTTTGTGGTGGACACCATCTAGGCAGCCATGAAAAATCATATTCATCCATTTCGTCTAAACCATCAATCGCGATAATCAGAGGCTCATTGTTACGTTGGAGTGCATTGCGAATTTGCGCTGCGAGTAGACCAGAAGAGGTTTCTAAATCTTCTGTAATCAAATTATATTTTTGTAGTTGTTGACCTAAACTTTGCAACACGCCCCACAAAGTACGACTGTCACCGGCCATATTCATATAGTGACCAATAATATGCTTTTCGTAATTTACTTTCAAAAATTGGGATAGGAGTGCTGATTTGCCGGTTCCCGCTACAGCTTCAATAATTAGATAGTTTTTTTCATCTTTATTGTTACAAAACGCATGAATATCTTTTAAATACTGCTCTCGTCCAACAAATCCTCGTACTTTTTCTTCTATGATCTCCGACAATGCTTGTTCGCGCGTATATTCTTCCACGGGAATTTTCTGCTGGGGAGGAAAATCTTTATTTAAAATTTCTTGCAAACGCGATTGGATTATTTCGATGAGTTCTTCCATTGAGGAATAATAATAGATAGTTTCCTCACAAGCCACAAGTCGTGCCTTGAGTTTTTTGAGTTGTTCGTTGCTGTTGTCTTGTTGTTTGAAACAAAAAAAACGTCGATGAGGTGCTATTGTACTTAACGCCTGATTTACTTCCATTTCCGTAATCGAAATTTGTTGTGTATTTTCTTTCCCATCGCGATGATAGTCTGGACACCACCCATAACGATCTCCAAGAATACCCACAAAATATTGTGACTGTTCTACCATTTCTAAACACCACTCAACAAGATTTTGGTCACTTCGACGATCATGCCACCGTAAGTCATATGATAAAATATGAAGTTGACGTTCATAGACGGCCTGTTGAAGTTTGCGAAAAACATTCGCAATACGATCTCTTTCCAACTCAAGGTCTTTAAAGGTTGAACTTACAAATACTTTTGCTGTTTTCCAAATATGCATGTCGTTCTCCGTAATTTTGTTGAGCCACTCATTTTTTTGTAATATTTTACTCTCTTAGAGTACGCATTTACTACTCGCAATGTTTGCATTTTAAAAATCGCCATGGAAAAAACAACTCAAATAATAAAACGTCAAGATATTTTCGGCAAAAAACACATTACCTAAAAAACAATGCCCGGGATACGATTCTAACAACAGGAGTATCAAACTCCTGAGTATTCAAACCACTGCGAGTATACTTTCTCTACCTGAAAACCAAATTTTTGATACAGCTTTATAGCATGATGGTTTGTATCTACAACAACAAGTTTTACTTGCTCTACACAGAGCAAAGAAAAATGGTTCAATACATAACCAAGGAGTACACTTCCAACGCCCTGTTTTTGAAATGTGGGGGTTACGCCTATCGAGTCAATCCACCCTGTACCTTCGTCTTTTTTTAGATGGTACATTCCAACAGCTTTTCCAGATAGGTAGCAGATACCCGCTTTTTCTTTATTTGTTATCATGTCTTCTACATCTTTTACATTTAAAGTACAACTATTCGCTGTATTTTTAAAAGCATCGTTGTGTGTCTGGCAAAAACAGGATTGATTTTCTAGAGTTACGTCAGAAAAGGTATAGTTTGTGGGGGAAACAAAATTTGTCGTATGTCGAACACTGACAAGATTCATTTGCAAAAATTGATAAGTTTTCACAAATCCTATGTCAAAAAAGAGAGAGTCTGGATAAGTGTGTGGGAATGCGATGCCTATTTTTATAGAAAGTTCTCCAAAATCAGTTAGCTTTTTCTTCACAGCGTAGAATAGTTGTTTTAAGGGGGCCAGGCGCTCTTCTACTAAATGTAAATCCACTAAAAAAACTTCTCCTCTGTGAGCTTCGCATACAATTGCCCCCAGAGTGCCCATAATTTTTTTTCCTTGCCATAGAGTAAAAAAAAAATCACCTCCACCGAAAATTTCAGCCTTGATATACCTGTCCACATCGAGAATGGTTTTCCAGTTATGCTTTTGTTTCATAAAGTCCAATAAATGTTCTTTTTCTGTATCGCCAAGTTCATTAAAAGTTTTCAACATACATTTTATCCTTCGTGGTGATTATTTATAGTTGTAATGATATTTTTTTTAGAGAAATAAAAGGTTGATAGGAGTTTTGAGGCTTCTTCTGGGGAAATAAGCAAATAATGAATTTGTTCTATCTGCTGACTAGAAAACGAACATTTCAAATTTCGCCCTTTGATTTGCTTTGTCTTCATTCACCTGCTGAATTTACATAATCAAAATAGCAATAAATATAACCGTTTCTTTACTAAAATAATACACAAAGATACCTATTTGAAGAGATATATGCATAATTTGTCATTTTGAGGTTTTGTGACCACCTGAAGTTGAGTTCATTCTTTTGCTTATTGATCATCGGGTTACTTATGATTGCGTACATTTTTTTGTTGATTTGTGGCCGTCACCACTGGTAGGATTACCAAAATTTTCTTTACTTCTGTGATTTACAGAGTATTTGTTTACTTTTACAAGGACGCGCACCCACCATCTAGGTGATGAGGAACTTATATGAACGAGAATTTACGTAGCGGCCAAGGAAGGGAATTGTGATGTTGAATTTTCGCTTCAAAGTCGGCGCTGTTGTTATGTGTAATCTTGGGCCGATTGGCTGGAAGCTTGGAAGAATCATCGCGCTACACTATCGGGAAGATCACTGGCCTGTTGAGAAGGAAGTACCATACCAAGTGGTACTTGAGGCCGACAATACGCTCATTTACGTTCCGGAGGACGACGACCGCTACTGTCGCGAAGCTACCTGTGAGGACTTACGAGTCGTTGGTCGTATGGACGCACTTGCCGCGCTTCCGCCGGGGGCAAAAGTTATGAAACCTTTTTCTGATCTTGAACATGCGACAATCGGCACAGGGCTGGACTATCGCAGCGGACAATGCCACTGCTGTCACTGTTGTCCGCGAAACTGGTCATGCGTCGAGCTTTACAGTGAGCACTATCGTTGCGCGGAACGCAATGGTCTCAAGGTGACACGGCACGTGGTCAATCTAGGTACAGTCTGCGTAGGAGACTCGGTGCACTGCCCTGCAGGACGGGACCTATCGAGAAAGGGTTTTATGCAGTGCCCTACACTGGTTCGACTTCCTCCGGGCATCCGTTTTTCTGACGATGGTACTATCGCTGGCGAGGTGCGGTTTGACCCGCACCGAGACATAGAGTATAGCGTCGATTTCGTCGCAGTAAGCACCGCGAGGTGGGACGACTCCGCGGTGGGAATCGTGCGTTTGCAGATTACTTTCGTCGTCAAGGGTAACGAGCCACCGGATGGATTTGACGTTGACGCATTTATGCTAGAACAGCATAGGGCTCGCAATGTGGCTACTGGCATTCTTCACGAGTTAAGTAACACATGGGAGCTATGGGAGTTAGGCAAGATTGACAATCACGACACGTGTGACCGGATGCGTGCAGATCTTCTCCGGCTGCGAGAACTACTCGATAGGCATCCGAGGCTTGATAACGGAATGTGGTGGGCTCAGCTCGGCGGTTATTACATGAATGTGCACAAGCTTCTTGAAAATACGCTGTTCGAATGTGAACTCTACCTCGGCCACGCTCTCACGTTTGGGAACGCTGAGGTTCGATGGCTGGCCGAGCAAAACCTCAAAGGCTGTTATCAAAAACGCCTCCTGGAGGCGGCACGGTTCCTGTGGATTGATGGTCTCGAACAGATGATGCGGGGCGAATGGGCAACTGCTGCGGAGACGTTGTGTCTCGCTGCTGCCAAAAAGGATGGATGGGGTTGGGCGGTGAACTTTGGTGACATCTGGTTTAGTGAGTCGGCCGCGCGACTAATACACGGTGCAGAGCTTGCAGCTCAGAATTCGACTGAGGATAGCGATGGAACACAGTGGATTGCCGAGGCTGCGCGGCTCCTGGAACGGGGAATGACGAGGACCGAAGAGGCCGGTTATTTCGGGGCCGAGGGGCACCCGTGGGCCTCTGAGATTGCAGCAGCGTTGGTTTCATACCGCAACCAGCAGGATCGCGGCACTGACACGGCCGAATGGCTCAAAGCGTTCAAATTACGAACCACGTACTGGTGTGCGCAGGTCCTTGGTGGAGCATGGCCCTTCCCGCCCAAGCCGAGACCGCGACTCGAAGATACTGATGTTCTAGCGCAATGCCTACCCGGGCACAACGACTGACGCCACAGGTAAAAAATTCTCAATCGTTGGAAAACAATCGAAAAAAATTCATCAGATTATTTTCGATTGTAACTAAAACTTAATATATTAACTTCATTGAAAGATAAAAGAATGTCGCTTACTCTTTATTACACTCCACGAAGTAGATCATTTTGTGCATTATGGCTTTTAGAAGAACTTGGACTAGAATATAAACTGGAAAGTTTTGATATCTCAGCAGGTAGGCATAAACAAGCTGACTACCTGTTACTGAATCCTATGGGCAAAGTTCCTCTTGTTATGGATGGGGATATACCTGTATCAGAATTAGCCGCGATAGCTATTTATCTTTCCGACCGTTATTCTAAAGAGCGTCTTAGTCCTGCTATTCGTAGCTCAGAACGTCCGGCTTATCTAAAATGGATTTTGTTTAGTAGCGCACTTATGGAGCCTGCGTATGCTGAAAAAATGTTTAACTGGGAAATCCCTGCACGAAGAAGTATTGCATGGAGTTCTTTTGATCAGATGTTAGAAATTCTGACCAATCATATTGCTCAAAATACATGGGTGCTTGGCGATAAATTTTCTTCTGCAGATGTACTCATCGGATCAAATTTACATGTTGGTCAGGTAGTTCTAGGAATTATTCCCAAGGAAGGACCTATTGCAGAATATCTACTACGTTTAACAAAACGAGATGGATTTATTCGTGCGATGGATATTGAGAAGAGAGAGTCTGATCGTTTTCCTATGAAAGCATAGTTCGTTTTATTTACCACAAAATAGATCGAGAAAAAGCAATAAGTGAAAATTCTATATCATAATGCTATTGGATATCTTTTTAGGATTTTTTTACAAACTAACCGAATAGCGGAAATTTGCCCAAAAAAAAAGACAACAGATTACTCCCTCATCAGGTGTAACTTGTTGTCTTTTTTATGTTTAGCATTGTATGGACGATACTGGACTCGAACCAGTGACCTCCACGATGTCAATGTAGCTCATCGTAAATGCGCTAATGCAGACAAAACCTAGTGTTACACTTGATGTGTAAGGATTACAAAGCAAGGGTGTATGTAAATTTATGGTACATTATGGTCTAAGATATACCTTTATAGTAACAATTCTAACCGAAACTAACCGAAAGGAAAATAGGTAATTTTACAACAGTTGCGAACCACGAATTTTCCCCTTATAATAAAATTAGTTCTTCAGGATAACATAAACTCATAGGAGAAAACAATGTTAGCAACCGAATATCCTCATCTAACAACAAAAAATGGTGCGATCATCATTGAGAACACGCGATTTAAAGTAATTGATATTGTTGAGTGTTATCTAGCTTATGGGTGGTCGCCAGATGAAATACACCGCCAATATCCATTTTTAACAAAATCACAAATTTGTTCTGCGATGGCCTATTACCACGACAATGAACAAAAAATTCACGAGCAAATACTTGCGGATACCGAAGAGATCGAACGCAGACGCAAAAACTCAAAACAAATAACCAGGACTGAGTTATTAGCAAGGATGAAAAAGTGATTCAATATTACTTTGATATTCATGTATTTGGACCAGTATATGATTCCCTAACAAAATTAGGCATTGATGTCTTGCGTGGACAAGACGATGGCAAAGATGAAACAGCAGATCAAAATTTATTAAGACGCGCAACGGAATTAAAACGCGTACTTGTGACAGCCGATAAAGATTTTTTTGAAATTGCCTCTGACTTTCAAAATCGCGGAGAATACTTTTGCGGCATTGTTTACTATAGACCTATTGATATCACCATCAGAAATATGATTGAAGATTTACAGCTCATTGCACAATTATCAGAACCTGAAGAACTATGCAACTTGATTACTTTTTTGCCTATAAGACATTAACGAACATTCTATAATACAAATCAGCCCTTGGCGACTACCAAGGGCTATGCTAAATATAAAATTTCTAACAAGGTACATTTGATGTAGGTTCTCTCAGCATAAAACCTCCATAATTTAAATAAAATCCATAATCCATTTAGCATAGCCCTTAGAAAAGTTTCGTCTTATCCTTGTATTTTCGGTATTTTTGTGATAAAGTAAACTTCTAAATAGGTCTATGGCTAAAACATTAAAAACACTTTCTAATTACCATAAGAACAGGTTGGCAGACCTGTTTCTCTTATTGTGTCATAGGCCTCTCCTTTTTTCTTTATATTTCCATCCTCGCAGTAAAACATCAATAGATTCCCGCGTAATATAATGTCGATCTTTCTTACCTCCTTTTCCTAACTTTATGGACCGCAATTTGCCTTCATTGCACCAATTGCGAATCGTCTTTTCGTTCCTCTTTAGAAGCTTAGCGGCATCTTTTGTTGTCAGATATTCTCCAGGGTCTTTGCGATTGCTTTCCACAATTTCTTGTAAAAGCCCCTTAATTTGCTTCATTGTTTGTAAAAGTTCCTCACCTTTCATGACGATCTTCCTTACATCCACGCAGATAATTATCAACATCTTTAGCATCAAATTTTTTCTTTGCTAAAGGATAACGCTCTTTCAAAAAACCTGCGCGTTTGTGGTTTTTAATTGTTTGAACACAACGTCCAGATAATTCTGCAACTTCTTCCAGCGTATAGCGTTTGTTAATAGATTCTATGGATAGTTGTTGCTTTATCTGTTTTATATCTTGTTGCAATTCATATATTATTTTCACAATTTGATTGTTCAAGTAACCTCCTTCTTTATTTTTTATTGCCACTAGTGTTTTTAGTGGCAAGTTTGAGTTAATAAAAAAATAACCTATATTTATCTTAATTGCAATAAAAAAATAAAAAAGATATGGGGAACCTACGGGTTTGTTAATCACGGAAGATTATACTTTTGATATACTCTAAATCACAATCCATATCGGGTACTATAGGCCGTAAGTCTTGTCTTTCGAGTATCTCAGATCGTGTTGTCTCCCAGTTTTTATTAGACATTACACTTGCAACAATAGAGTTTTGCGGTCGCCATAGTATGGTGTAAATTTCTTTTTTACCAGAGGGATTTGGGAAGTGATAATCTTTGATTTCGGTAGGAATTGCTTGGAAAACCCAATTATCTTTTTTGTAGATTTCGACAAATCGATCATAATTTTTTTCTTTCATCACCCGTAAGTCCATTTGCGATTTTGTAAAAGAAAAACCATGATTGCGCAACATTTGTACAAGAGAAGATTCTGCCGCATCTACCTGGGGAATCGTAAAACACTTAGGCGGATTACCAATATTAACAACATCTATTTTTGATAGAGAAGGTTTTCTTTTCTCTTTTTTCGCCATATATTTTTCACGTTCCCAAAGAATTACCTGTGTTTCCACCATTGGTCTTTGCTCAGTATCATTGCGATCCCAGTCGGTTAAATACACATGCTCAACCGTACCGCGCGCTATTTTTTGCTGTAGATTCGCCTTGCTAAACCCGATCATCTTTGCCGCGCTTCGCACTGTGTGATATGTTTTTACTAGGTAGTGTTGCGGCGTCAGTTCATCAAGTAAAACGAAACGATATACTTTTCTCATATCTATCCTCAATTCAAAATCAACAACGAGAAAACGCACCAAAAAATAATACAGGTATAAACAAACGATAAGAACAATCAGAGCAACTAATGCACACCGTTTTACGTTTAGACTTACACTTCTTCACCGGCAGCTCGCGAAAACAGATAAAGCACAGCTCTTTGTCAAATTCAAAATCTGCGATATCAAACAACATCTCATCTGTTGGCATGTGATCGAGTATCTTTTTTTGCTTTTGCGATTTTTCTTTCAGATTGCGTACATGGACTTTTAACAAAAAAGCCGTAAATTTGCAATATGGACAGTAAGCATGGTAACGCAATATTTTTTTCGTGGGTTTTATCAGTAGGTGCTCTGGTAAACCACAACAAGGACATTTCTCTAAACTAACTTCGGGGGAAGAATTCATTTCTTAATCTCCTATATAGTTATACTATAAGAATCTTATAATGCAAACTCTCTCCCCTGCAACCTGTTTTATTTCCGCTGGAAACAACAAACCGAAAAAACAAAACAATAGAGAACAAACAAGATCAAAATGACTAAAAACTGTATAAAAAAAATAGCAAAAAAAATCGAAAAAATCACAACGAAATTCCAATAAACGCTTTTCATTGTTACAATGAAATAAATTCTCGGCGAAAAACACAAGGCTCTTATTGACCGAACCGTCACCAAAATATTTTAGGCAGAAACATGTCATATTATCCAAGCTATAATACTGATGAAATCTACACAGTAAATGACGTTTCTTTATAGATACTTATTATGATTCTTTTAGCTAAGATTGAATTTTTCATACAGCAATGACTTCATAGCTTCTCCTGCTCGTTCAATAAATTCTTCTTCACTTTCATTTTCTTTTGGAATATCGATTTTTTTACTGAGCTCGTCCATAAACTGTTTGCTGTGGATTGTTTTGCTTATATCATCTGAAAACTTTTTTTCTTGGTTGCCCTTCGTCCCCAAAATGTTATGTATATCAAGAGACAGTGTTGCCGTTGATGTTTGTAAAGAAGTTGTTTGTATTGAAGCATTTTGTGGTACATTTTTATCCGAGCTTTCATCTGAGAAAAAATCATCTATATTTACTTTTTCTTCCTTGTTTAAATTGTGTTTATTTTTTTTGTTTTTGTAGTAGCTATAAATATTCCTGAATATGTTAATGAATGTTTTTATTATAGTTTGAATAATTAGTTTTTTTTGGTGAGCAGGCAATGTTTTCCAAAATCCTAGTAACCACATCAATATTTTTAATACCCAATTCATTTTATTTTCCTAAAAAATTGACAAAGTGCCAAAGAAGGTACGTTGTATCATCCTCCTCAAGTAACACTAACATTTCGTCGAATTGTACATGTTAGACCTTGGTTAGTTGTTCTTTCACGATGTTAACTGCGATTTGTTTTGGAATACCACATATTGCCGAGACCAAAATAACTTATCTTCTCTTTCGTTTCTCAATTACTTCATTGAGTATTTTAACAATGTTCGAACCTCTTTTTTTATAACCAAGTTCTTTCATCATCTCAGAAAACAATTCATCTTTCGTTCTATTCTTACCATCTGACTCAATCCATTTCAGTAACTTTTGTAAAGTTAGCCTTGAGTGACTTCCTATTTTTGTTCCTTTTTCAAAACGTGGTTTTGATGCACTTCTAGTAGGACGTTTTGTAGGGACTATTGGGGCAACTGTTGCACTCACAACTTTTTTCTTTACTTGTTTTTTATCACTTATTGTCAAGGCGTTTTCATAAGCTTTTACCACACGGTTGATTTCTTCTTCTTTTCTTAAAAACCAATCTGTTGACCATATGCGGCAAAAATTCCAACCAATAGCTTCTAACTGTTGCTGGCGTAAACGATCTCTCTCTCTTGCAGTATAGGCGGAGTGATATGTCACTCCATCACACTCTATTGCAAGCACTTTAAGCCCTGGTTTTTTTGGATGTTGCACTGCGAAATCTAACTTGTAATTCCCTACTCCAAACTGCGGTAGAAGTTTCATTCCACGATCAGTAAGAGCTTCATGAACGTCGAGTTCAAAAGCATTCATAGTATCTTCGCGATGTTGATAATCATCTCCTAATATATGTCCACCATTGATTGCATACTCTAAATAATATTTCAGTAATTTGGCACCTTCCGCTTTTGTTTTTTGTAAGTCTATATCTTGGTGTGTAAAAGATGAAACAACTGTAATTCTTTGGCGTGCTCTGGTCACTAGTACATTCAATCTTCGTTCACCACCTTGTTTGTTAATTGGGCCAAAGTTATGACGTAAAACACCAGCTCTATTTTTTCCATATCCAACAGAGATCATAATATGATCTCGCTCATCTCCCTGCACACGTTCAAGATTTTTAATAAAAAAATGTTCACTACCCTCTTCGGCAAAAAATGCATTGTTTACAGGGTTGTTTCTAATGTAGGTATCCAAAGCTGATTGAATTCTTTCCGCATGTTTTATACTTAAAGCAACTACACCTAAAGACTGATTGGAATAATTTTCAGAATGTTGAATAATTAATTCAACAACCCTATTTACTTCAGTAGCTGAACTTTGTTCTTGCCGATCTACATTCTCTTTATGATCTACAAGTTCATGTGACAAAGGTGCTACTCCCCCTGTTCCTGGAAATGTAACTAATCTATCGTTATAGACATAGTGATTAGAAAAAGCGATTAGTCGTTCGTCTTGACTGCGGTAATGCCATCTTAGATCCCAACGATTCAGAAAAGTAGACAAAATATCTAACAAACTCTCAAAGCCTTGTACATTAGAATCTTCATCCTCTACATCAGACATTCCAGCAGCAAAGAAAGTCGTTGGTGGCAACTGTTTACTATCACCTGCAACAACTAATTGCTTACCCCGAACTATCGATGACACAGCATCTTGTGGTAGTATTTGGCTAGCTTCATCGAAAATAACTACATCAAAATATTTCTCAGCCTCAAGCAACTGACTTATTGACAAAGGACTCGCCATCCAACAAGGACATACAACGGTTAAAACTGAGGATGTTTTGCTAATTAGTTTGCGTAATGGCATATGACGCGTTTTTTTCTTAGTTTCTTTTCTTATAATATCTGTTTGTTCTGGATAAAGATCCATCATTTCTACAGCCCAATGAGCATGAATTTTTTGAATTCTATATGGTGCGATCTGCAAACGTTGTTGATCAGAGGTTTGAAATTTTACAACGTCCTCACTATGTTTTTTTCCCACAAAAGACTGTAAATACGGTTCACTAGTAGCAAAGTGATCATGACAAGATTTTAACCATGCATAACGAAAACCTTCTTCCCAAGTGTCAATTGAAAATTCTAATTTATCCAATTCCGACAATACATTGTCTACACCTAGAAATTGTAAATTTTCTTTACTTTTTAACCAATCTATTAACTGGTATGGTGTAGCTTGATCTTCTTCTAGCTGCTCTAGCATTGTTGATAATTGGCTAACAGGCACACTTAATAGGTCATCTCGTTGTAACAGAGAACTTATATTTTCTACTAAATTGTAAATACTCTCTATTTTTTCGTTAAAATCTCGAAAATACTTGACTTCTAGTGGCCATTCTTCCACTCCAAAACTTATCCATGACTTTTTTAGTTTGAGCAGTAATAATATATCTTGAAAAACTTTTTTTGAGGGTGGTCCAAATTTTTTCTTCAAAACATCGCGAAAAGTGTCTGTTTTTATCGTTTCTTGTCTCAAAGAACTACGAACTTGACTGTATGCTTCACGATATTCTTCATCAAAAATCCAATGTAAAGAACGTGAAAAAACATTGCCTTTTGCTGGGGCTAAAGATCTTGCTAATCTAAGGTGGTTATATTTAAAAATTTCACCGTGGTACTTCTTAATCATTAGAGCTGTTACCCCAAAAGTTTTCCACACTTCTTTGAGTTCAGACAAAGACTCTGTTTTTATTTTATAGCGACTCTTTAGCTTCTCCACTCCACTAGAAAATTTTGCCCAGTCTTGCAACGTTAAAGCTACCAAGTCATTGACTTTTGCTATAGTGCTTGAGTCCCTTATTTTGCTACCAATCCAAGGTGAAGTGTTTGTTCTTAAGGTTATGGAAGAATAAGTTTTTAAAACTTCGATATCTTTATACACTTGTTCAATTTTATCACTAATTCTTTCTAGAGTTCTGTGTCTCCATTTTGTTTTTATGGCCTTAAAATTCTTACTCATCCCTGTTATTACGGAACGTAATTCAAAAATGCTCATACTACATAGATCACGCTTTTTATGTAGGCTTTCGACATGAGTGTTGAGAGAATTTCTTTTTTCGGTGTAACGTCGATGGATTTTTTGGTAGTCAACAGGTGGTGCTTCAGCTATTTGTTCCAGTGTATTTCTAATCTTTTTTATAACTTCTTTTCTCGATACATCGGCTCCATGTACATCAAATAATATCTTACCAAGATTTACATCACTTAGTCTTTTCTTTACAGCATCTAATGCCGCCCTCTTTTCTGCCACAAAAAGAACTTTCTTCTTATTTGCAATAAGAGAAGCTATCATATTAGCAATAGTCTGACTTTTTCCTGTTCCCGGTGGACCTTGGATTAGACCATTTTGTCCTTTAAGGACATTTTCAATAACCGCTTGTTGACTAGAGTCTGCATCCAAAATCAAAAAATCCTTATCGGGAGATTTTTTATCTAATTCACTGTATGAGCACTCGCTAGATCTCTTAGCCAAAAGATCACGACAACTCCTATCGCCACAAACAGCTGCAATAATTTTATGATTAACAAATTTGTCTATATTTTCAGTTAAATCATTCACCATCGCCATTTTTTGGAAAGAAAAATTGGCAAGGTATTTTTGATTACGATTAATTTTAAGTCCTTTGATTTTGGATTCTAAACTAGCAACTTCATTAAATACCTCATCAATACTCAACAAACCGTTGCTGTCAGTATAACTGTTGATTAACTCATCCGCATCCAAGGAAATTTGTAAACTCTCTTGCCAGTAGTGGATTAACACTGTATTTAGTTGAAAATCTCCTTGCGGTTTCAAGGCCGAGTTTAAATTATCTCCCGACCGATACTCTACTTTTGTAGGTAACAATAGCAAAGGTGCATTTGCCTCATTTTTGTTTTCAGACGAACTCCAAGTTACAGTACCAAAAGTTAAAAATAATGTTTCAAGTCCTCTTTCTTCTAAATTTTGTCTTGCTTTACGACTAATATAAATAGCTTGATTTATTTTATCTTGAATATCATCTTCATCGAATAATTTATGAAACTTAAGCGCTTTGTTTTTTAAAAGTGGATTTAATTTTTTATCTCGATTTCAGATAAATCTAGCGTTCCTCTTTTTAGCTTTCGAAAATAAAGAAGATTATTCCTACGCGAAACATCTATTAAACTTGTTTTCCATTCTTCGCAAGCTCTTTTTACATTGTCATATGCACACATTTCAACCTCTACTTAATAGATCACACCCCAAATAACTATTTTATAACGTTTCTGGTACTTTTTGTTTAATCATTACAATACTATTTTCCGCTCCGCAACTGTTTTTTTACAACTAATACTTTCCCCAATGAATTCTGTGACATTCTTCGCGATCTACACATGTAACATACACATAAAAGTTTTGCGGTTTCTTCAGACGTAGAACTTTGCACGCAAAATCAATCTCTTCTTGCAAACGTTCAGTATTTGTATCCATGTGATTTTTTCTACCGCTAGGAGTTGTAATGGTAATAGCTGCTAAAATTTTGATCGCCTTATCTTTTTGAGATAGCAGTTTTATTACTGTTTGTGCAACGTCCTTTTTCTTAAATACTTGTGGTCCCTTCCACTCGATAAAGATAGTTTTTTTATCAAGAATAGCTAAGTCAATGTTGCCAGCACGCCCATTACCAAGTGCTTTTTTTCTTGTATTTGTAACGCTACCCAGTTGTACTTCACTCCATGAGAACTGCTGTTCTGTTTTATGTTCTGGCGAAATAATGAGAGACTCCCAAATATCAAGGCCTTTATCGTTACAATGTTCTGTTAATAAAGATGAAAAGAGATGATGGTAAACACGTTCATTAGGAATTTTTACATTGTTTTGTACCCAATTTTGGCTGCGCTCCACCATGCTGTTCAATATTGACTGTATCTCTCGAATGTTCATGGATTTTCTCCTATAGAGCTCATATATTTTAAAACTTTTCAGCAAATCTTTTTTTTGTATAATAAATACAACCAAAATTTGGTGGAAAATAAAAGGCAAATTCGCAAATTTATTATGCTAAAAGGTAGATGAAACCTTTATTTATGCAATGTTATTATGAGAATTAGGTACCAGAGTCTGTATTTTGTTTTATGTGTGGTGAAAATCTAGAAGCGAGTACTAAGCCAGAAATGTGTCAACTCTGAATTAAGTGCACAATATGAGTTTCTTATGTCCGGTAATTTATACGGATATTACACAGAAGCATGTTGAGTTGAAAATTTAGTACGGGGAGCCAGAAGAAAAAAGCTTGCTTCTGTATAGTTATATGAAAATAACGGTGGTTGGCTTATAGAAAATCGAGAAACTTACGAATACTATAAAGATGGGCTTACATTTATTTCCGATTCCAACTACGAAAATGAACAGTTGTCATTAGAATAACTATATAATTAAGGAGTACTTTTATGATAAATATTGATTTGCCTAATTTAGAGGTTGGAAAAGAGTATCACTTTATGATTTCGCTTAAGTTAAGTGTTTGCGGAAAACTTAAAGAAATACACTCGCATTATTTAGAACTAGAAAACTACGATATTGATGACAAAACGGATAAGGCTATTACCTTCAAAACACCAGAGAGAAAACTTAAAAGCTTATATCTTAACAAAGAAAAAGTCATTTTATACCACAAAATGTGACATAAGTTGTGGCGATAAAAACTAAAAAGTAGTATGTGTAGAGTCTAATAAAAATAGTTCTGTTAAAGATGTACTGCGAATTTTGAAGAATGGAAAAAAGAAGTTTAATTCATTGGGGAAAATTTTCTTGGGAAATGCATTTACCACTATCGAAATCAAATTTTTTAAAGGATATTTAAAGATATTTAAACTGCGGAGAGTGTAATGAGCGTATCAGAAAATATACACAATCGTGACCTTGTTTACTTATATAAAAAATCTAACAAGCAAAAATTAAGAGAGATATACAAAAGGCACAAAATACAAGACTCTCAACCTATAGAAAAACTAGTAGAGCAGATTTTATATGATGGATCAAACGGTATCGGTTACTGGATTTGGGGAGCGGCAAATTATCTTGATTTAGTACAAAAAGTCGCATCTCAAATGAAAATCAAAAAAGATGTGATAAAAACAAACAGCGTATTAAAAATTGAACAGGCAATTTTAGATAAAATGTCTCATGAAATATTACAAAAGGCCTCTCCTGAAGAACGTAGAGATATCCAAAATATTTTGTTAAAAGCCTCGAAAAAATACAAAAGCCGTAGCTCAATTATTCTTACCAGCGGTTCAGTAGTTACAACCTTGATATCCACAGTTGGTAGACAAGTTGCTACTCAAATTATACAACAAATTATGACAAGAATAGCCGCTCGTTTTGCTGCGCGTGAATTGGCGAAACGAGGAGCTACTATTGTAACAACTGCTATTCCCATTATAAACGTTATAATGTGGAGTTGGACGGTAATAGATTTAGCAGGCCCGGCCTATCGTAAAATAGTACCCACGGTGATTGAAACATCTTTAATACGTTTAGAATTTGGAGATTAATATATGAATGTAGAAGTTGTTTTAGACATACCTCCTGATATAGAAGAAGGCTTACAAAATAAAACATTAGTTCGTAATGGAGGTGTTGTTAGAAGATTAAATGGGGAGATTTATGCGCATCTTCAAGAAGTGGATGGTAGAAATCTTGATTTCACACGTGCAATTAGTAGCTTTGATATACTTTCAAATGGTTTGCAGGCCGCTACTTTAATTTACATGCAAAAAAAATTTCAAGAAATTCAATCAACTTTGCTACAACATACCATATCGCTAAATGCTTTAAACGATAAAATGGACCTACTAATAAAAATGCAGTATGTCGAACTAGAAAAAGATACTTGCGTAGGCTTCAAATACTTGAAGAGAGCTGAAAATAATCATAAATTTTTGCGAAAATCGGAAGAGCACTTCATTAACGGACTAGCTTCTTTAGAAAATTTTTTGCAATCGCAAAGCCAGATAGAGTTACTAAAAAACTACGAAAACACCATGCGTTTGCTTCGTTGTATTGCTAAGAATTGTATTGGTGAACAAATTTGTTTGGTTTTGCAGGGGAAAAGTAAAAATCATGTTATTGAAGATCATAAACCAATTTACGATAATATTTATAAAAAAATGCAGTTAATTGACTCACCTTTAACTTCTTTTCCAGATCAACACTTGATCAAAATAGAATCTTATTGGAAAAAGACGCAAAAAATTAAAGAAGATACCTGCAATAGTAGTAATTTTTTGGAAAGGCATAAATATTTTGACAATAACCTGCGAAAACAATTAGAAGAGAACAAATTTACAAATACAAAAGAAAAAAGTTATTTATATTTGCCCGTTAGTAAACATTAATTTTGCGAGGTATTAAAATGTCTGAGCAAAAATATCGTAGTGAAAATGAAAAGTACCGTGAGCAGTATTCGGATAAGAATTTTTGGGACAAGTTAAAAAGCTTTGCTAAAATAGCCGGTTATGAGCTAGTGGAAAAAGCTTTAGTCTTATATTACTGTTTCCAAGATGAAAACACTCCCCAAAAAGCCAAGTTAATTATTTTAGGGGCTTTAGGATACTTTATTAGTCCTATAGATATTATCCCTGATTTTTTGCCACTGATTGGTTTTACTGATGATTTAGGAATGCTAATTTGGGCAATGGGAACAATAGCAACCAACATAAGAGAAAAACATCGTATCCAGGCACAAGATAAAGCTCGTGCCTGGTTTAATTAATAGAATTTATGGGTTACGAATCTTGATTACTATTAGAATTATTAGATAGCCACTTGAGAGTTTGTGCTCCGAATGTAAGAATGGCTCCACCCAATATAGCTATTACACCAGTTGTTGAAGCACCATCTAAGAATTTATCTTTTTGAGTATCTCCGTATTCTTGTTTCATTTTAATACTCCGCTTCGTAACAATATTTGACAAAATCTTCACAGTTTTTTAAAACAAAAGAGTACTTATTATTATACATGTTTGCTTTGTTTTGTAAAACTTCCTTTGCTGTTTTTGCTATATTTTCGCCATGCCGTGGACAATTTGGTTCTCGGTGAACATAGACTTTATAACCGCATGCGAAACGTTCCAAAGCGTCCAAGGAAATAACAGCGCTGCGTTCTTTTTTTTGTGTTCCTGTAAAATGAATTACTTTATCATTACCAATATAAATGCCAATATGATTGAAGAACAACCCCCAAAAACCTTGTAGTTGTCGTTTTATTACAGTACCTTTTTTATACATAAATACACTCTTACTACTACTATGAATTGATACTCTTTTTAATTTCAAGAAAGGTTTCGATGGAATTCCCTTCATAATATTGCCTTAGAACCTTTTCTATACGTTTTTGATTCTGTTTTATCGCTTCAATATTCCATTGTGGATATTTGATAAAAACGTAATTGGTGTTAGCTCTAGCTTCTATCACACTTTTGTATATTTCTTTTTTTTCTGGATAGCTTTTATTGCTAAAAGCAGAATTTTTCTTACGATCAATTAATACGATATTCCCTAAACTGTGAACCCACTCACTATGATCTTCTTGCTTGACTTTCCATTTCGAGTTTTTGATTTTGCGTGGCATGAGATGTTCAACAGAGGAGGATGTACGTTCAAAGTGTAGTCTTGTATTCTCTCCTCCCATTAAAATATCCAATTTCAAAAGCAAATATCTCGTCTTGTTAATTTTTGTTCCAGCAAAACTACCCCAAGGTTCGTCACTCAATAAAGTGAAAAAATCTTCGATGTCAAGCATTGTATTTGCATTTTTATCATCGTAATCATATTTCAAAACATCGTCTTGCAAAAAAGTATCAACTAGACTTTTTTTGTCACCTTTTTGCTTTAATATCTCATCCATTTTACGTAGTATGATAAATATTCTTGTTTGTAGTTGTCTCCTACCAGATAACCAATGCGCAGAAAAGAGATTGTCAATCTTAATTAAAAAATCAACAACCTTGTAGTTTCCAAAGCATTCTAGATAGTGCATTAGTGGTGGTATATATTGACTTCCAAAAACGGAATTCAATACAGTAACTAAGTTTTTAAATAGAAAACGATTATCTTGCGATCTAATATTACCCTCCATGATCGTTCGGTAGTGTTTCAAATAAGTCTCTATGTAGTCAAAAGTTTTTTTCCCTTTATACAGTAGTTCTTTTTTGTACATAAAATCAAAAGCACCTTTTAAGCTTTGATTTTCATCGCTGCGATACTTCATTGTTATGTTTACTATTGCCCATAAAAAGTCATCAAAATTCCTGTAAGGGGATTCTATCGCATTTTCGTACTCTAACCACTTTTCCGCGTATCTTTTTCTTACTTTTGCATCTGAAATTTCCCGTAGATTTTGTGCTTTTAGAATATCTCCAATCTGTAATTGTAAACCACGGCTATTTAAAACAGTGAATAGGTTGTATGCATCGTCTAAATTGTCAGGCGTAGCCAAATACAGTGTCAAAACTTTTGTGGAAATATAACGGAAAAAATTGTTTAAAAACTCTTGGAAATTATCAGATTTTCGATGCTCATGAAACCATTCTTGTATCGTAAAAATAGCGCTTGCCATGTTTGCTTCAGATATTGACTCACTTTCATCAATGATAATCTCTAATTCTTCTTCAAGTAATGTACCTGCGGGTTCTAACAAAAATTTTTCTAGAAACTCTCGATCTTCCCTAATAGAAAATTCAATTCTACTTCTTGCAGGTATTGCATCGAACTCATCTTGCTCTTGTCTTAAACGCTCTTGAACTTTTTTTTGCAGCTTCTTATTTGTTGATAGATCTCGCATGACACCTTGTAATAGGTACAGTGTTATAAATCGTTGTTGACCGTCTAGTATGTCATGACAAGTATAGCTCATTTTACTTTCATTGATTTTTCGAGAATTCCAAATCATGCACCCAATGAAGTATTCTTTTCTCTCATTATTCTCTTCGCCATTTTCATAAGCATTGAATAAATCGTCCAGCAAAACGTTAATTTGTTCTTCTCCCCACACGTATGGACGTTGGTATTCTGGAATATTGTAAAAACAATCCGAAGAGTATAAGTCTTTTATGTATTTTTTTCCTGTATCAAGTTTAGAGTTTTGCATTTTTTGTTTCCTGTAAATGGTTTTAATGTTTGTCAAATATCTTATAGGTTATTGGCAGTTTTTTCAACCATCTAAATCGTTGTAAAATTTTTTTAACATATAATAAGAAAACTGCTTTGTATTTAAACAAAACCAGTTCCTCAAAATTTCTTTGAGCAATTTTTTGTATGCTTTCATATGCACTATAACTCACTAAATCATTTTTATCTTTTATTAACGGATAAATATGAGGTATATTTTCGGGTTTTCCAATATCTCTGAGTAACCAACATGCACATCGCCGGACATGCCAACCTGGTTTTTTCAACAGCGGCAAAATATCGAGAATATTATTTTCACCAACTAACTGTGATGCGCTGTGGTAAACTGTCCAAGCTTTGCTATTATCACTTAGTAATGGCAGTAAGTGCAAAAAATCTTCGTTTGCACCTGCCTCTGCGAGTACATCGCAAGCTTCTCTGTATTCGTTTTCATTACTAAGTTTTGGAATGATTATTGTTTCAATATGCTGTCGGGAAGCTCTGTTCTCATATACAGTGACAGAATGCGAACGAAAACCTTTTTGTTTACTTTTCAGTGACGGCTTTAGCTCTAGTAGCTCTTGATCTGATGCCATTTTTTCGAATACTCGCCATGCACCATCAATAATATGTTGGTTTTCAGATTCTAGCAATGGTTTTACATACTTCAAGTGCTGTCGATTACCTAATTTTTCTATCGCAGATAGTACTTGCGTTTTAACTCCATCATCTGAATGTTGTAGAGCTTGAACTATATGATCAATTTTATCTTGCGCTTCCCATTCAGTTAACATCCAACACGCTTCTCTTACAATGTTGTAGTTATTGTCATAAAGCGCCTTTGCTAAATCGTTAGCATAGATCTCTACTTTACCAGACTCATACATTGCGTTGTATGCAAAACTGCGTAAACAATCTGATTCATCGGACAGAAAATCTATTATTTTTTGCCAATCTTGCGGTTTTGCGATTCTTAAAAAAAGTTTGGCAGCTTTACTTGTCATGTTTACATCATTGAAATATCTTAATATTTCGAATATCAAATCTATATGTTCATGCGTAGCTATTTTCAACATTGTATCGCAAATTGTTTCTCCAAGAATATAACCGCCAAAGAAATCGCTTGCTAAATGAACACCTGTTTGATCTAAAAATTTGTACATTTTTTCTTGATCATACATACTTGCATGGAAACGTATTTCGCCTAATATTTCTGTTGTTAGTTCTTGTTTTGCATGCTTTTTTAAGAATTCGATGGCAATTTCATCTCTATTTCTAATGATATCCATCAATTTTTCAACGTCTTTACTTGTACCAAATTTCCCAACACATCGACAAAAAGCATTTACAACGAAAAAGTTAGTGTCATAACGACAATGTAGTACACTAGTCAAATCGTTACTATTGTACAATTCCATCATTGTATAGCATGCCGTTATTCGAATTTGAGAGTACGGATCATGTAAACATTTTTTTATATAGTCGAAGTAAATAGTTGCTTTCAAATTGCGTATAGTTTGACAGCAAATTTCTCTAATATTATCGCGAGGGTCTTCGAAGTAAGGTTCGAGGTACTTAATGTTGGACTTGTTGCCTAATTTACAAAGCATATTAAATGCACGATTTTGTACACTTCTATCATGCGAAGATAGTAAGCGAGGTAGTATTTTTTGTATATAATCTTCTTTTATAAATTTTATATACTTTCTTAGAAGGTAAAAGTCTGTGGGGTTTTCTCGTGGAGATTTAGATACATCTGCCGGTAACAATAAAACTTCATCGATCCATTCTAGATCTTTTTCATTGGCGTATTGAAAAATGATTTCCCATGCTTTTTCTGCGCACTCCGGATCATTAATTAACTTTTTTAAATGAGGAATATTATCGCGACTACCGAGTAAACCAATGGTTTTGCATGCTTGTTCTCTGTAATTCCACCATTCATGCTCTAAAATTGGTAGTATATCTTGTATATGTTCTTTTGCTTGTAAATCGACATAGGCTTCACAAACTTTTTTTGTGTAATAGGATATAGAAATAAGCTTGCGTAGTCTTTTGATAATATATTTACGCTTTTTGTAGCCATAGCTTTCTGTCATGCCGATGATCTTTGTCGCAAAAAATAATTGGTTGTAGAATAAGTCTTGATTTCTTCTACGTATTATTTTGTTGAGTAGTCGATAAAATAACTTTGGTGATTTTTCTTTTAATGTCTTAACTGCCACAGAGACGGGATCTTCCCAGTTAGTATATATAAAATAAAATTTCGAAATGTCTTGTAATAGCTTAAATAGTACATTTTCATTTTCTGTCATTTCTAAAACAAACAAAACAATATAGTGCCAGTGAGTTTTTTGCATATTGTTTTTAAATTTTATTAGAGCATTTTTGTCATCTATATTTTTGTTAAAATTATTAGCGATTGTTTTCGCGATAAGGTATTCTTGAAGCGAGAGATGCTGAAAATAATATGACTCGTTATACTGACGTAGTATCCCACATTTTCCAGCAAACTCGCGTAATATACAGCTACTTTCTATACCAACATTGGATATGTTGTGTTTTGCTAGAGTTACTTCAAGGGCACATAAAAGATTTTCTTCGCTGAAGTTTTGTAATATCCCATGATGAGAAGTAATTTCCCAAACCATATTAGACAAAATCATTGCTTTTTTGCTTGTCATTAATAAACTTGTATTTCCTTGTAGGTTGCCTTTCCAACTTGCACTAGTATTTTCGAATAAAGCGTTGATAATTTTTTGAAAGAATTCTGAACGTTTTTTAGGAAACTGTAAATCTCTTCCTGCAAGGTAACATATCATACTAAGAATAAATGGTGTGTAGGAAATTTCTTCCATGGATTTATTTTTGGTTAGTAGGTTTATTAAATTTGGGAAGTTTCTTTCTAAACCGGGAAACTTTTTTACATAATTATCACGCATACTTTTATTTAATTTTGCAATCTTGCATATCTGCATTGAGCCGGCGAGTCTTTGGTATAGATAAAGACTCGTCGTACGACATGTCATAATGATCGAACAATTAGAATATTTTTCTAGAGTAGGTTGTATGTGGGTATCTAGAAATAATGAATTTTTAATTTCATCTAAACCATCAAAAAGAAGAAATATATCACCTCTCTTGAGCCAAAAATGCCATTGTTCCTCACTTATACTTGAAAATATATTTGACTGTTGTTCCAAGAAGTTTGAAAGGTTTATAGATTTTGATTCTTCCCAGCTGCTAAGCTTGATTTTTATAGGGATTTTTTCATAATTGTTTTTGAGCGTTTTTGTTGCAAGAGTCCATGCTATGTGGCACATCATAGTACTTTTACCACTGCCCGGGGCACCTGTGATTATTAAAGATGTTTTTTTTACATTTTTAGAAAATATTTTATCATCGTAAATATTAATTTCTGTATACTGTGTGTTATCCGTATTTTTTTCTTGTTGATCTATTGTATTGATAGAATTTGGTTGTATTGAAGTACTGTTTCTATCTAAATATTTTTCTGCCAAATTACCTATTGAATCTGGTTGATGTAAATTATTCTGTTGATGACTGTTTTCATCTGGATTTTCTTCGGTGTCCTTGCGTTGAGCTTCTAAAATCTGAATGTTTTGATAATTTTTTTCCATTGATAGGACTACGCTGTTAAAAAGCTTTAGATTACAATAGTTGTTTTGTATTGACTTGAGTAATTGTTTACGAGTTTCCTGGTTACTAATAATTTTTTCAAAAGCATCCGCTATTGATACTGCTCCTACAAGCTTTAAGTTAGTAGATGCGTCACTTACGCGATTATAATCGTGCAATGCTAAAACAAATGTCGAGAAAAAAGTATCTTGAGATACAGTCTTGATTTTGTTGTGTATATGACCTACAGGTTTTAAATTACCATCTTTGTCAACTTCAGCGGAACAAACGACCGTTTTTAAAGAGTACTGTTGGTCTTTTCGCAATATTTTTTGAAGAGCGATTGCAAAGGCACATCCTAGAGATGATCCTTCAACATAATCTAAATGTTGGCCGTCATTGCGACATAGTTGCCAGCAAATGCTATGATCTTTTTGCCATGAAAGAGTGTTTGTAATATATTTTTTGATATTCGTAATGGTGTTGTCAAATTGATTATCTGTTATCAAAAAACGATTTTTCTCAGGACAACAAAATAGATGTTGGCCTTTCTTATTAACCATTGTGAGAGTTAATTTTCCTGGAATACCTTTGCCGCTTTTGTCAACAAATACAGTACCAATTTCTTCAGTTTGCAAGGGCTCGGGGGGACCTTTTCTTAGATATTCTTCAAATATATTTCCAAAATTGTTTACTGAAGTATGTGGCTTTTCATTTTGAAAGTTTTTTGCCACATTGATATATTTTTTCAATCTTTCATGTTGCTCTGTAACAAAATTTTGTTGTCCATTTCTTGATGGAAAAAAGTATTTCTCAAACTTTTTTAATTCACTTTCAAATTCCTTGAGTTGTTCTGTTGTCACGTAAGGTGTTAAGATTTTTCGTGATGTTTCATGCAGAAAGATTTTCCAGCTACTTGGATTATATTGTGTAAAAGATCTTAGCATTCGAGTTCCTTGTACAACTTTACATTACGAATTAATGTATCTTTTTTGTATGGGAAAATAATTTCAGGAAAAGTATCTTGGGTTTCTTCATCTATTCTTGGAAACAACGCTAGTTCATTCTCGTCACCAAACGGTAAAAAGATACAAGGTATTGTACTTTCTGCGTATTGTAGAATCATCGGAACTTTATTAAGTTCGATTTCTCTCGAAGCTAGTTGATAAATAATATTACCTTCGTTTTTTGTCGCAATACCGTAGATTTTGCCATCTAAAATGTTTATCTCGATTTGTTTTTCTATAGACGCGGCTGCTAAATCTTGTTGTGGCTGAAAATAGGGCAACTCAATGCCATCATCAGGAATTATGTTTGTATTGTTTACGACTGTATGCTGAAAAAGTTCTAATAGCCATTCATACTGAGTATTGCAATTGTTACACTGTTGTATGTGAGATTGCAATAGCGCATTTTGCTTTTGAGTTAGAGAATTATCGCATGCCATAGCCATCCACTTTTCTTTTATATAATTTGGAACCCAACATGCATCGCTATTTGGTTTATTATGCCACCAATATACTTCTTGATCTAATAGTGGATCTTCATGGCCAGCTTCTTGTATCGCCAAAACAATGCTTTTGTTCCAACAAACTTCTTCGTCACACGATAATAAAAAGTTCCGTACTTTACAAATTACTTGCGAAGGAAAATCAAGATCCTGAGTATATTCCTGTATCAGATCAAAGCTCATTTGTTGCTCATCGCGCAATTGACAAAAAATTTCAATGAGATCTTCATCAATTTCTGCTACTAGTTCTTGCGCACGATTTAACAAAAAAGATTCATCCATAAAGATTTCGTATTGTTCTAAAAAATCAGATAAGCTATTTTTTATCATTACTTCGATTTCGCGGAGAATTGTCAGTTCTTCTTGATTGAGCCTTTCTCTGCGTAAATAGCCAATGCATGTAAGTATTCCAAAAGAATTGTTTGGCTTTTTTATACCGCTTTGCCACTCTGCTATATAATCCCGTATCTGTTGAAATTTGATTTTCTTCAGCATTCTTTTTCCTCTCGATACTTCGTTAATAACTCATCTATTTTGTTCACTAAATCGCAACTAGATTCTACTTTTTTGTAGTTGGGAAATACTTCGAGTGCTTTGTCGAAAGGAAGTTTCCACGTCTTTTTATTGTAAGGAGTTATATTTTCGTGAATAATCTTTTGTTTCTTGTTATTGGCTTTTCTTTTCTTATTATAAACTCTTTTTTTGGCTATTGTTACCGCAGCATTAAATAAATCTTTTTGATTGTTGAGTTTGGAATTTTCCACCGAAAACATTGTTGCTACAACAGAACGTCGGCAAACAATTACAAACCCTCTTGGTGACACACCTAGAATGCAAGGTATCCATTGTCCATTATTCTCTTTTCTGTCATACTCAAAACGCAAAGGATATTTCCACAAAAAAGAAACGTCGTTTTTTAGTTCTTGCGCTACTTTTTCATATATATGTACGATTTCTTTTTGGGAAATCTGACTTTTTGAAAAGTTTTTTTCTGTAATTTCTGGAAAAATATTTTTCCATACCGTCTCGGCACTAGAGAGTAAGTGTTTTCTTAACTTTTTCTCAAATGCATTCATACTGCGAAACAGAGATATGCAAACTGTTTCTTCTCCATTGTCAATTTCAAAAGTTTTCTTCTGCCAATCCATCTTTCCAGTTTCCTTTTCGCAACCAAGTAAGTTTTGTTCTTAGTACAGTTAAGTGACGATCTATAGCATTTCGCGTCTTTTTTAGCCAGTTGGCGATTATTTCCGGTGAAACATGAGGGGTTTTGCTTTCGGTGTTAAGTAGCTCCAAAATAATTTCTCGCAGCCGTTGCTGTATTTTGTCAATTTCTTGATCGCATTTTATTAGTAAATGCTGTTCATCGGGATCGAGTTTGTACTCAAAGAAATATGGAAGCCATAGTTTTAATATCGTACGGCGCAGGCATGTTAGACGTTGAATTTCGGAGTAGATTTCATCTTTCAATCTTAGATATGGCGCTTCACATGTCATTTCTTTTCCATCTATCTTAGCTATATCGTCGAGTTTTCCAAGTTCTGTTAATAAGTCAAATGACACAGCTTTTGCGATTCTTCGTTTTCCCATTTCAAGTGTTTCGTTGCGTTTGATTTGCAAGATGATATGCACAATAACTGTGGTTAGGTATGTTATCAATTGTGATTTTTGTGGATTGTAGTAGTTAAACTTGTTCTGTAAAAGTTTATCAATCAACGCATCGCGAATAGCCTCTACCATTTCTCCCCAATGGTTGGGCGACAAATCAAAATTTTTGACGCTTAGTCTTGAAACAACTTCAAAATAACCAACCTCCAAGTTTTGCATTTTTTCAAGCAAAAAATACAGAGATTGTTGTCCTCCTATAGAGAGTTGTTCAAAATTTTTTTGTATATCTTCGTCTTCGCAGAATTCTCTTAAGTTCATATGTTTCTTTCCAAATGTACCGACTTAGTATTTTGTGTTTCGCAAACTATTTTAACATTATTTTTTTTAAAGGTCAGATTTTCTTTTTCGCAAGCATATAAAGCATTAGAAAGAACTCAACAAATTTTTAGGAGTTTACTATGCTTCGTATCACAACTGTAAATTTTCACTTAATTCAATACTGTAACCTTCGCTGTAAATTTTGTTTTGCCAGATTCCACGACGTAAAGAAAAAGCATCCGCTGTCATTATCCGAGATGAAAGAGCTAATGTTTATGCTTAAAAATTCAGGGTGTGTAAAAGTTAATTTTGCAGGTGGAGAGCCTTTTATCTATCCAAATTTAGGTGACCTTGTTCGCTATTCTTACGAAATAGGTCTAAAAACATCGATAGTAACCAACGGAAATTTTCTGACAGATGAGTGGCTACAAAACTATGGTTCTTTTTTACATTGGATTGCTGTTAGCTGTGATAGTTCTGTAGAAGCTACACAAGAAAGACTTGGTCGCGGAAAAGGAGACCAGGTCAAAAAAGTCCAAACAACCTTCCAATTAATACAACAGTTTAATCGCGAAAACCGGCATAAAATTCGCAAAAAACTCAATTCGGTAATTACGCGTTACAACTATGAAGAAGATATGAGTTCTTTTGTGGAGAGTTGTGGAGTTGAACGGTGGAAAGTGCTTCAAGTTCTGCCTATCGACGGTGAAAATAACGATTATTATCCAGAGCTGGCAATTACAGACAAAGAGTTCGAATACTTTCAACAGCGACATAAAAATTTGAAAAATGTGGAAGTTGTATTTGAAGACAACGATCACATGACAAACTCCTATATTATGATGAATCCGCAAGGTCTTTTTTACCAAAACCACAGTGGAAAGTACGTTTACAGTGAACCAGTTCTAAAAATTGGTGTCGAGAAGGCACTAGAGCAAGTAGGATTTTCTCACGAAAAATTTTGTCAGCGTGGCGGTTTTTATCAATATTAGAAAGGTTTTACCATGAAAATTATTGCACTAGAAGGCATTGATGGTACAGGCAAGACAACTATTTTTGAAAAACTGAAAGCATACTTTGCGGACGATCCCAGAGTTGTTTTTGCCAAGTCTCCTCCACCACCATTTTATGAAGTTATGGCGGATTTCTGGGAGAAGCCTAAGCTCGAACGCTTCCTATTTTTTCTTACCGCAAATATATATTTTTGTAGCAAGAAAGATGACCATAAAATTTATGTTCTCGATCGCTTTATTTTTTCGACATACGTGACGCATATTGTCAGTCTCAACAGAAAGCAGAAACAAGTACTCAAATCTTTGCTTGGGGAAATAGATATACCTAAACCATCAAAAACATATCTGATCAAATCGTCGCTCTCAGCAATTCAGAAGCGACTAGACGAACGCAACAATGAAATAGACAACAAACTGCGAAGCAATCGCGCATATTTTGAAGAGCTATACGACCAATACTATGGCGAGCAAGATGTGAATCTTGGGCAAGTGGAAACTCTTGAAAATGAGAATTGGGAAAATTTTAATCGCAATATCGATGTTATTAAGCAAGATATTGAAGCTATGAGGGGAAAGTGATGAGGGGTATATCTAACTGTAAGTTCATTGGTGGATCACAAGACGGAAAAATATTAGAAATAATATCACTACATTGTCGTAAACGACTTTGTATTGAAAGTAGTACTTGGTTCAGCAAAGCAAAAGATGCGGTCAAAATAGTAAAAGGCCATAGCAAATACAAAGACCCGGATTGGTTTCAAAGTTTGTGTTACGTTTATGAAAAGCAACCAAAGAAAAAAAATGATAAATTTATAGTGTATCAACTTATCGAAACACGAAATATCCACAGGTGTGAAAAATATCTGGAAAATAAACAGCGAATGTGCCTACATGAAGCGCAACCAGGGAAAAAGTATTGTAGTACTCACAAAGTTAGTTAGCGTTTAGTGTTTTAAAGAAGTCTTGTTATGAGATGAAATTATGTCAATCATAACAAGATTTCTTTTGCAATATTGTTATACGAAACAGGTTTGCAGTACTATAACGCAAAGGAAAAAGAAAGAAATAGGTATGCACATATTAAAAGTTATTCATGGCTATCCTCCGACGTACAATGCTGGTTCGGAGGTATACAGCCAGTCTATTTGCAATCAACTAGCCAAATCACATCAAGTTAGCGTTTTTACTCGCGAACAAAATATATTTGCCGCAGATTTTGCCATTCGCGAAGAGGTTGACACTTCGGTAACGAAATACTTTGTGAATTTACCGCGAGAAAAAGATGGTTATCGGCATTCACAGCTAGACAGTGGCTTTGCAAAACTTTTGGATACAATAAAGCCTGACGTTGCGCACATTGGGCATTTAAATCATCTGTCTACAGGGATTATTGATCAACTTAATGAAAAAAACATTCCGATTGTGTTTACATTACATGACTTTTGGTTGATGTGTCCACGAGGACAATTCTTGCAGACAAATTTTGCGAATCCTAATTTTTATCAACTGTGTTCTTTTCAAGAAAATCGCAAGTGTGCAGAAAATTGTTACCGTGCTTATTTCTCAGGACAAGTTGACGACCATGAGAGAGATATTGCGTATTGGACGCATTGGATTCAGGCACGCATGGAGGAAGCAAAGCAACTTTGCAAAAAAATCCAATTATTTATAGCACCTTCGCGTTATTTAGAAAAACGTTTTGTCGAGGAATTTAAATTACCGCAAGAAAAAATAGTGTATTTGGACTATGGATTTCCTCTGGAGTACTTGCAACCTGTCAAAAAGGAACATAAAGAGTTTACTTTTAGCTACATTGGAACCCATATACCTGCAAAAGGGGTATCGTTGCTTATCAAGGCTTTTGTTCGTTTAAAAGGAAAGGCAAAACTCAAGATTTGGGGTAGAAATAATGGGCAGGGAACATCTTCTCTAAAGGCGCTCGCTAAAGAGTTATGTGCATCTATGTCGGAGAATATTGAGTGGATGGGCGAGTATGCCAACTGTGATATTACACATAGAGTTTTTGACACTACAGATGTCATTGTTGTCCCTTCCATATGGGGAGAGAACTCACCTTTAGTCATACATGAAGCACAAGCTTGTCGCATACCAGTTATCACGGCAAATTATGGTGGGATGAAGGAGTATGTGCATCACAAGGTAAACGGTCTTTTGTTTGAGCATCGTAGCTTTGAATCTTTAGCGGAGCAAATGCAGTATGCTTTTGATCATCAACAGGAAATGAAAAGTCTGGGAAAAAGAGGCTATTTATTCTCTGATGATGGTCAGATACCTTGTATCCAAAAACACTGTTTTATGTTGGAAGAACTTTATCAACGCGTTATTAAGGATAAATAAAATGTCACAACAAAACCTTTGGCGTATAACACTCGATACCAATCCAGAAGATTGTAATCTAAAGTGCATTATGTGTGAGGAACACAGTCCGTATAGTAATTTTAAAAAAATACTTTTTGAAAAAACGGGTGTTAAAAGACGCGTGATGCCTCTTGATTGGATTACAAATATCATGTGCCAGGCAAAACAACTTGGCGTAAAAGAAATGATCCCATCGACGATGGGAGAACCACTTATATATGAGGGAATGGAAGATATCGTTCATCTTTGTAGAGAAAATGACATTAAGCTTAATCTTACCACCAATGGAACATTTCCGCGAAAATCTGTAGAGGAGTGGGCCAAAATACTTATTCCAGTCATCTCTGATGTTAAGTTTTCCTGGAACGGAGCTACAAGGGAAACAGCAGAACAAGTTATGTTGAAAATTCCATTTGATAAAGTTTTAGATAACGTAAAACAGTTTATTCAACTTCGAGATGAGTATCACCAACAAACAGGTTATTACTGCCGTGTTTCTTTTCAGTTAACTTTTATGACCAACAATATGCATGAACTTGCTGATATTATCAAGTTAGGCGCGGAACTAGGTGTTGACCGAATCAAGGGACACCACTTGTGGGCACACTTTTCTGAAATACAACCACTGTCGATGAAATCAAGCATCGAGAATATCACGAAGTGGAATGCTTATGTAGAGGAAGCTTACAAAGCTCAAAAAAAATATAGAAGACCCAATGGCGAAAAAATTCTTCTTGAAAATATACTGCCCATCGAAGATGACAGCCTCGAAGTGCCTGAAAACTACGAATGTCCGTTTCTGAATAAGGAATTATGGATCTCGGCGACGGGAAAAATTTCACCTTGTTGCGCTCCAGACGCGCAAAGACAACAACTGGGGGATTTTGGTAATATTCAAACAACATCCATTGTCGAAGTTTTACAAAGCGAACAATATCAAAATTTAGTAAACAACTACCAAACGATCCCGTTGTGTAAGAGTTGTAATATGAGGAGACCACCGCAATGAATTGGAAAGAAATCAAGGTATCTGAGGATAACTCTCAGTTTATACACAACAACAAACCAGTTTTTAAACGTTTTACGGAAGTTCTGAAGTTCCATGAGCCAGGCATCGCTGCCGTTTCAGATACATCCGGTTGGTATCATATAAACGTCACAGGAGAGGCCATATATTTACAGAGGTATCGACGTACTTTTGGTTTTTATCAAAAGAGAGCAGCCGTAATAGAGGAAGATAAGTGGTTTCATATTGACGTTGATGGAAAACCTTTATACGAAGACAAGTATGCTTTTGCGGGAAATTTTCAATACGGTCGCTGTGTAGTAAGAGATATTAACGGGAGCTACTTTTATATTGACGCTGCGGGGAAACGAATTTCTGAGAAAAATTATAGATATGCTGGTGACTATAAGGACAATTATGCTTGTGTGATGTTAACGGATGGTAGTTACAAGCATATCGATAAATCAGGTAATTTTATTTACGACCCTTCGTTCAATGATCTTGGAGTGTATCACAAAGGATTTGCTATCGCCAAAGACGAGAATGGATGGTTCCACATCGATATCAAAGGTAATGGTGTTTACCTCGAAAGGTATGCTTTCGTAGAGCCATTTTACAATGGTTGTGCCTTAGTTCAAAAATTTGATGGTAGTAAGATAATTATTGATGAACAAGGAAAGTGTATACATTGCCTGTGATTAATAATCTTAGAAGGGTATGTGATGTCTAAAACAATTAAGCTATACCTTGTTCGTCACGCGCAACCGCAAACTTTACGTTATAAGAATTATTTTCCCGGTCCTCCATTAGGAACGCACGGAATTAACCAGGCGCAAACGATGGCAAAGTATTTATGTACTAAAGGCATTGAGCAAGTTTATACCAGCGATTTTACTCGCGTAATACAAACATTGCAGCCATTTCTCGATACGTACACAAAAAAAATTACTCCTGTTGTTGACAAGGCACTGTGGGAAAGAGAAAAAGAGGTAGAGTCGCACGAGAGTTTAGTTACGAGAGTTACAACGTGGATTAGTAATAAGTCGCATGTGATAACAAACAATACGGCCATTTTTAGCCATTGTGGACCGATTAACATGATTTTACAGTATTTTGATCCTGACAAAACAATACTACATTACCCTTACACATGTCCTTTTTTGTGTCATACTCCACTAGCTGGGGTCTGGGAGTTAGATTTAGAAGATTTTTGTTTAGTAAATGGAAAACTTATTTTTGTTGACGACATGGAGTAAAAATGAAACCAACATTAGCAATTTATGGAATCCAAGATCGTCATAATTATGATTGTCCTGGCTATGTTCATGACCACTCCTTAGTACTCATGGAAGATGGCAAGGTAATTACTTATTTGCATCTAGAGCGTCTTACGCGTCGTAAACATGATAATCGCATGCATGTATACATAGAGGATATACTTGAAGAGCAAGATTTTTCTTTACCTGATGACTTTGATGTTGTGTTTGTGGATTCTTTTGTGGGAAGGTCTTTTATTTCGAGTTCAGGAAAAATACGTTTTGAAGGTCCTATTGATAAACCATTGGCCACAGATGTTGAATTAGGTAAGTGCTGGTGGAAAAACCAGGAGAGAAAAGCATATGTTCTCAATCATGAGTTAGCACATTTATACAGTTGCTTGCCTTTTTATGGCAATTTTCAAGACAATAGTATGTTGATCCACTTTGATGGTGGCGCGAGCCAAGATAATTTTTCTGCGTGGTTATACCAAAACGATGAATTGAAGCTCTTAGAGTACCACTGGGATCTTTCGCAATTATCCAAATATTTCAACGACAATGCACTGACATTTGCCATTTTGGGAATGAAACATTACGAACATTTAGCCGTTCCTGGAAAACTTATGGGCTATTCTTGTTATGGTAAATATTCGCCAAAAATTCACGCATGGTTGCAAAAAAATGATTTTTTTCGCGATATTTGGCAAGATAAAACATCTTTTTATCATAGTGCAGAAAAACAATTTGGGTGGGGTAAGCAACAATTTGATTTAAAAGATACATTTTTACAGGACATAGCAGCAACATTTCAATATGATTTTCAAACCCAGCTTTTGTCAAAATTAACAAAACTGCAAGAACAACACCAATGTGAATATTTGTATCTTTCTGGTGGTTGTGCTTTAAACATCATCGCAAATACAATGATCATTGACAGCGGGTTGTTAAAAGAAGTTTACATTCCTCCATGCTGTGGTGATAGTGGTTTAGCGCTCGGAGCCGCGTCTTTTGTCGAACAAAAGAAACATAAAAATATAAAACTGCATAGTCCATACCTTAACAATTTTGGAATTAAACATTACAACACAAATTACAACCAGGAAACGATTAAAAAAGTGGCATCACTGTTATTGGAAAATAAAATAATCGGTGTTTGCAACGGATATGGTGAAATAGGGCCTCGTGCTTTAGGAAATCGAAGTCTTATTGCGCTTCCAAACAGCATAGAATTAAGAGATAAAGTGAGTGTCTATCATAAAAAGCGCGAGTGGTATCGTCCTGTGGCTCCTATTATACTCGAAAGAAATGCGAAAAAAATCACGGGTTTATCTAGCATTCAAACTATCGCTAAATATATGCTTGCCGATTTCCACATACGAGAAGAGTACAAAAGGCAAATTCCAGGTGTTATTCATACTAATCAATCTGCCAGGATTCAGTCTATCGCATCCAAAGATGAAAATCCTTTCATGTATGACCTGCTAGATTATTTGGATCAGGTGCATAAAGTTTTATGTCTTATCAATACCTCGTTTAACAAAAAGGGAGAGCCCATTGTACATACAAAAGAAAATGCCATTGTTTCTGCAAAAAGTATGAATATTAAGGTTGTTGTGGTGAATGGGGAGATTATTGTACTCTAATATTTAGACTAAGCTAAAACCACAAAAATCAAAAGTCCATTTTCCGGGTCCCAGAGGCGTCCGTGATTTTGCATTTTACAATAAGTGGTTCGCAAACATATATAAAATAAGCGTTACAAAAGGTCGATTTTCAAAAGCTACCGGAATCATAATCCGTGGGTTGGGGTTCGAGCCCCTCCTTCACTACTATAGATAAAGACTGACATCCAGATGTCGGGCTTTTCGTGTGTGTGCCAGGCATGTTTGATAACTAGGAGGTGAAAGTTCTCTATCCAACCTGATGGAGGTGAAGGATTAGCGAAGCGCAAGGGCATAACCGTGAGGAAATGTTTGAAGGAAGCGTGTGGCAAATTTGTGACCTGACGAACAGAAACTGGATAATAGGCATACCATGTCGGACGAGTGGGCACATGACCACGAAGTCCATATCCATCAAGGACATGGGTTGTAAATTCAGCAGGTGTGCAAAGAAAGTGATCAAACTTACCCTGGGAGATCTGTACAATGTCCTGAATTCAGGACTGAGGAAGCTGTGAAGTATCCAGAGCGTTGTACAGAAGTCAGCAGAAGGCATAGTAGGTGTAGGAAACGAGCTGAGAAATCAGAGGACTCACCACACTGAAGGCTGGAACAATTTGGAGAAGGATTAGGAAACAGGACTCATGGGTAGAAAGCGACGGAAAAATCAAATAAAATTTACCTTCCTGGTAGAAGATAAGGGTGAAGCCCAAAGAGCTACCGGAGAAAGGGTTGAACTACCAATGGCGAAGTGTAAAACCGAAACTTCGAAGCAGTTACCAGAGAAGTTAATGGAAGAAATATGTGAAAGAGAAAATTTACGTAGAGCACTGAAAAGAGTCAAGAAAAACAAAGGAAGTCCGGGGATAGACGGGATGACCGTAGAAGAACTCCAAGGATACCTATGTGAAAATTGGCTAGCAATACGTAAAGAATTGATGTTAGGGAATTACAAAACAAAACCAGTAAAACGGGTCGAAATCCCGAAGATCGGAAAAGGTCTGCGAAAACTAGGAATTCCTTGTGTCTTAGATCGCTTTGTACAACAAGCAACATTACAAGTGATTCAGAGGTACTGGGACAGAGAATTCTCAGAAAACAGCTATGGATTTAGACCAAAGCGTTCGGCTCATCAAGCGATAGCGAAAGCTCAAAAATACATTGAGGAAGGAAATCGTTTCG
The DNA here is from genome assembly GCF_009002475.1 of Candidatus Uabimicrobium amorphum. GTDB lineage: Bacteria > Planctomycetota > Uabimicrobiia > Uabimicrobiales > Uabimicrobiaceae > Uabimicrobium > Uabimicrobium amorphum. The sequence goes on along the minus strand of NZ_AP019860.1, from coordinate 2,367,016 downwards.
TGGTAGATATAGATCTGGAGAAATTTTTCGACAGAGTAAATCACGACAAGCTGATGGGATTACTAGCACAAAGAATAAAAGATAATCGAGTACTAAAACTTATTCGGGAGTTCTTGAATGCAGGAGTAATGGAAAACGGCTTGGTAAAGCCCCCATCGGAAGAAGGAACACCACAAGGTGGTCCTCTTTCTCCACTATTGAGTAATATAGTACTTGATGTTTTAGATTGTGAGTTAGAAAGACGAGAACATAACTTCGTGCGCTATGCTGATGATTGCAATATCTATGTCAAAAGTAGGCGCGCAGGTAAACGAGTGATGGCAAACTTGACAAAGTTCATTACCAGAAAGCTAAAACTGAAGGTTAATGGACAAAAGAGCGCAGTTGCTAGACCTTGGAAACGAAAATTTCTAGGATTCAGTTTTACTCAACACGTACAACCAAAGAGAAGACTGGCTCACCAATCAATAGAAAGATTCAAAAGGAAAATTCGAGTCATAACAAAACGAACAAAAGCAAAGAGTATTGAAGATGTTATTAAAGAATTGAGTAACTACCTTCATGGCTGGTTAGGATACTATAGGTTTTGCCAGACACAATCAATATTACATAAAATGGAAAGATGGATGAGGCGACGTTTACGTTGTTACATTTGGAAAGGTTGGAAAAGAGGAAAGACTAGGTTCTTAGAATTGCGTAAAAGAGGAGTTGGAAAAGCTCTGGCTGCTCAAACCGCAGGTAGTGCATGCGGTGTATGGAGACTAAGTAATAGTCCAGCTCTCAATATAGCTTTCCCTAACTCCTATTTTGAAGCACTTAAACTTCCACGATTACTCGTAATTACTTAAACATTTTGAACCGCCGTGTACGGACCCGTATGCACGGTGGTGTGACAGGGAAAGCCCGTGAGGGCCTACCTATGTCGATTTTATGCCCTAACCTTCAAAATGAGACGAAAAATACTCCATGTCCCCCAAATTCACCCAATTTTTCCGTCCAGGCGCGCAGCAAAAACCTACCGAGGAATCCGTTGTTCAACCGAGCTATGATTTAATGCTTTTTGAGTCAAAATAATATTCAATATCTTAAGCGCTGAGTCTGGCACGATTCTTAACTTTGTTATACATTCGGTTTTTTACTCAAAAATTGATTATTCAGTTTTTTCACTAAAAAATCAAAATTTTTCCAATAATCTCTATACCTTTAAATTTAAGCTTTTGAATATCTTCCCTCTTTGAAGTATTGCCAATGCTTCAAAAAAAGACATTGACTTTTTCTTTGTTGGGTTGTACGCTCTACTTACTGAAGCATTGTTAATACTTCAGTAAGTATTTCAATTACTAGAATAATTTCAAGGTTAATTTAGAGGTTATTATGACAGTAGTTTTAAAAGCAGATCAGCAAGAAATTATTGAGCGCCAACTACAAAAACTAACATGCTTTTTAGATGGCCTAGGTCTTCCATCTGACAACGTTATAGCAGATTATCAAAGTCGACAGTTTATAGGGCAAAATTTACCAGCGTATATTCAATCTCTTCCAAATGAAATTGTTACAAATGCAAGATATCTATCAAAATTTGTGGTAGGAGCAGGTATCGGACTTTTTGATTATGCATTAAATGCTATTTGGAATGAAGTTGTTTTATCACTTAGAAAAAAAGCCATAGCATACGGCCTAGATATTTTTTTTGATGCTGCTGTAGGAGGTAACTTAAGGGCTACATATCAATCAGAAAATGATTTAGCCGGTTTAAAGGATATTGTGCTTTTGGGAACATGTAAAAAACTAGAGCTAATAACAGAGACTGTTTATAAAAAACTTGCCCATATTTTAGATATGAGAAACAGTATTGGAATTTCACATCCCACAGCCCAGGTTGTAAATTCTTTTGAATTGTTAGGATGGCTGGACACATGCATCAAAGATGTTCTCAACGATTGCCCTTCAGAGTCAGCAATTCAAGTAAAAGCATTTATAGAAAATTTAAAAAATGCTACTGAAATTGTGGATAATCCAACATTGGGAACGATTCAATTGAAAATAACATCATTGTCATCCACACATTGTTGCAACATTTTAACAACTATTTTTGGAATGTTTGTATCTAATGAAGCGTCACAAGTACTGCGTAAAAATATATCTTTTATAGCACCGATAGTTTGGAATTGTTGCCCTGACCAAGTAAAATATAAATTAGGAATACTACTTGAAGGATATAAGACTAATCTTCATAGTAGTAAACATAAAAAAGGAGTTGTTTTTTTCGAGAAATGCGATGGAAATAGATACAGAACACCACATGAAAGAATAGTAATGCTTAGTGAGCTCACTGATCAATTAGAAGAAAAACATTGGGAGCTAGATAATTTTTATAATGAAGTACCTATCATAGAAAAAATAATGTCCTACATCAAAACATCGACCGATATCCCAAAAGAAATATCATACAAAATGATAAAGGTTCTCATGTTATGTCGTATAGGAAAAGGAGTTTCATATCATCAAGGAGTTTCACCTGTTGGCAAAAAACACTACGATAATTTTTTTAGCTTTCTTGGAGAAAATCATATTCCAATTTTGATCAAAATGTTTACGGATCATGCAATTAAATACCGATTGGATCGAGAAATTTGCAGAGATCAAGCCAAAGATTTTCTTTCGATTGTAAATGAAAATGTTGTAATGAATGAGCGTATGGAAGAATGTTTGAAATATTTGGAAAATAATATTCAAAAAAATGCAAATATTGTTTCAGGTAACAAATTTAAAGACTTAAGTAAAGCAATTGTTGATTGGTAATGACTAGACGAAAGGTAGGTCGTGAAATTTAATTTCACGACTTAAAATACTATATGGAAAGAATAAAGCTAGAAGATATTGCTGAAATAAACACAGGTTATCAACTACGATCAAAAGTAGTACATGATGATAGTGGACAGTACACACTCATTCAAATGAGTAACACGAGTAATAAAAAACTAAATCTTACGAATGTGCTAAGAGCTAATTTACAAAATGTAAATGAAAATCACATTGTTCGTATTGGAGATGTTCTTTTTGTTTCTAAAGGTATTAATAACTATGCAACCGTTATCAATATCTCTTTACCAAATAACACTGTTGCGGCGTATCATTTTTTTAGAATACGCATTTATAAAAAGCAACTAATCGCTTCTGGTTATTTAGCATGGTATTTAAACGAAAATCAGGCGCAGAGGTACTTCTATAAAGTTGGGGAAGGAACAAATACGATGATGGTAACAAGAAAAAACCTAGGAAAGTTACCAATACCATTACCTTCTTTGGAAAAACAAAAAAAAATAATTGAGCTTTACCAACTACTTGATAAAGAAAAAGAACTTACGCAAAATTTGTATGAAAAAAGGAAACTCTTAGCAACAGCTATATGTCAAAAAATTATCGAACAAGGAGATTAGTTTTGACAGAACAGAAAACAAACGAGGAAAAAATAAATAGTATTTTATGGGAAACCTGCTCTATTTTTCGCGAATACTTAAATCCTGAAGAATACAAAAACTATATAATCACATTCTTCTTTTTTAAATATATATGCGATGTATGGAAGGACAAAAAAAAGCAGTATGAAGAACAATTCAAAAATGATAAACATTGTATAAAAAAATATTTAGAAAAAGAGAAATTAATTATTCCTACAGATTATAACTATGATTTTATTTATCAGAAAAGGGACTCTAATAGCATAGGCAAAATTATTAATAAAGTTCTATTTGAAATAGAAAATAGAAATAAAGTGTTACTAGATGGGGTTTTTTGCTATTTAGATTTTAATTCAAAAAAAATAAGGAATGATACACTAAAAAACCTAATTGAAAATTTTGCAAACCTAGACTTACGACCTTCCCAAATTGATGCTGAAGATACCATAGGTAATGTATATCGTTCTTTTATAACTCGCTTTGTAAGTGCCGTTGGCAAAAAAGGAGGAGCATTTTATACCCCACGAGAGGTATCTAGTCTACTTGCTAAATTGGTTATTCCAGAACCTGGCAACAGAATATGTGATCCCGCTTGTGGAACTGCTTCTTTACTATTACAAGTTGCTAACGAAATAGAAGAGGAAGTTTCTTTATATGGACAAGAAATAAATTTAAATACATGTGCTTTAGCTAAAATGAATGTATATCTTCATGGAAAAAATGCTCTCATTGAGCAGGGACATACATTGGAAAATCCTAAATTTATTGAAAATGATAATTTAATGAAATTTGATATTGTTGTATCGAACCCTCCATTCTCCATAAAGGACTGGGGGTTCGAGAAAATTAAAAAAGATAAATTTAAACGTTTTCATCGAGGTATGCCTCCTAAAAGTACAGGAGACTATGCTTTCATAACTCACATAGTTGAAACTATAACTGAAAAAAATGGACGAGCCGCTGTCCTTGTTCCGCACGGTGTCCTTTTTAGAGGAGCTGCCGAAAAAGAAATTCGAAAAAAACTAATAACAGAAAATCTGCTTTCTGCTGTAATTGGTTTGCCTTCTAATTTACTTTATGGGATAGGTATTCCAACAGCAATTTTGGTTATTACAAAAGGAAAATTGGATAGCAATATTCTTTTTATAGATGCTAGTCAGCATTACGAAAGTAAAAAATCACAACACTCTTTACGTCCAAAAGATATCAAAAAGATATACTGGCATTTTATAGAAAGAAAAACTGTAGAACGGTATTCTTACCTTGCTAAATTCGAAGAGATAGAAGAAAATGAATTTAATCTTAACATTCGCCGTTATGTAGAAACTTTCCAAGAAGAAAAAATCAATACTAAAGAAGTACAATTTCAAATACAACAGATAGAAGAAGAACTTACTAAGACAAGAAATCAAATAAAAACTAAATTAGATGAACTGGGTAAAATGCAAAAATATTAAATAAATAGTGGCCCTAGTTCTAACATTTTGGTGGTAATGGTCTAAAAGACCTTCTTTCTGTACTTTTTTGTCATTCTCGACGCCGATCGAGAATTCAGTGAGCCAACTACTTTTCGGAGCCTGGATTCCCATTTTCATGGGAATGACAAGTGTTGTTAATCGTATTCTATTTAAGGCACACATCTGCAACCATCAATTTCGTTAGAACCAGTAGTGGTCACTTTTTGAAACTTTTTTAAATTAACAGTAATTTCAATACAGATAGGTAAATGACTCAATCAGGTAGAAAATGGAAAAGGATAATCAAGGAACTAGCCTTAGTCAAATCAACGAACCTGAATTCTTGTTGACAAGGCCATTCTTGATTTTTAATTTTTTAAATCTAAACGACTACTTATCTCTAGATATGGTAGTTGTGGTACAATCTCAAACTGTATTTTTTAATCTTAAAAGTCATATTTCTATAGTTTGGAAAAAAATGGATAATGATATACCTGATACAGATATTATTGATAAAGAAATCGAATATTTTTTTGATGCATATGGAGAAGGGGCTACAGAAGAACTTGTCGAACAATTTAATGAAAAAAATGTAAAGGAGTTTTATCTAAGAAATCCTTATATCTTAAAAAATGCAATAATATTTGTTAACAAATCTAAAACAATTCTACATACTGACCCAATCGCCTCATTAATATATTCATGCTCAGCAACTGAGGTATTTATTAAACAAGGAATTCTAAAACCGACAATATACTCATCTATACATCATGAGCTGTTATCAGAATTAGTAACTGAAACTATTTTAAAATGGAGTATTGTAAAACTTAGAGATCTTCTATCTAAAATCATAGAAGAGTATAAACTTATGGATAGTGCTTTTACTAAGTTCACAAGAGATAAAAATAAAACAACACTGTGGGAAGAGAGAGTAAGTATTCAAAAAATACGAAATAATATTGTACATCGTGCTGATCCATGCACGATTGAAAATGCAAAACAATCATATGATGTAGCAAATGAGTTTTTTCTAATAACTAAAAAATTGTTATCTAAAATAGATTTAGATATTCACAAAGGAGGAATAGTCCAAAGTAGTAATAACAATAAAGTTTGAATCCCGTTGCGCCATGTAGTACAATTTGCCCGACATTTACCACCCATTTTGTGCGCAGCAGGCGCGCAGCAAAAATTAAATTGCGCAAATGTAAGTAAAATAAAGGCAAGCGACGAACGGGAATTCATGGATACACGGAATCATAATCCGTGGGTCGGGGGTTCGAGCCCCTCCTTCACTACCATCAAAAAGCTTGGCATCCAACAATTTCGGGCTTTTTTCGTTTCCACTCCCAAACTACAAAACAGACAAAAAAGTCGCAAATATACACCCTTTTTGCCATTTTCGGAGTCCACACGGCGTCCCAAAATCTGCTTGTTTTATTCTGTATTCTGCGCAACAGTTATTACAGTTTAATCACAAATTTAGTAAGATTTATGTTTCTTCAATAATAACTGGAAATAAAGGAACTGTTTTCAGTGTTGTTATATTGAATCTAAGAACCTTATTCCTAACTTAGGAATCTTTGGTATGAAATGTATTTTTAACAATATTAATTTTACTGTCATTAAACATAGTTCAAGCTGAAGTTATTTCATTTACAAATTAAGCCGATTTTCTAAGCAACCTTAGTTCATTCGAGACACACAATTTTGATGGTTTTGCCCCTACTGGTTTTTTTGATACTGGGGGGGACCAAATTTGACAAACGAAATCGCAGGACTTAACTTCGAAAATGCTCGTGTTACTAATGATCTACGAGGAGGGGCATTTGAATCACCAGAGAATGTGCTAGTAAATAGTGATTTGACAAATATCATTGTAATCAATTTTGATAATCCGGTGACTGGTGTTGGACTTTTTAACACAAGTATTGGAGATGCAGAAAGATTTGAAATATTCGATGTACAAGATAATCTGTTGGGAAGTATAGATCTAAGTGAATGAGTTGTAAATTTTGGTGGTTTTACCTCTGACACCGAAATCGCAAGGGCTATTATTACACCTATCGCACCAACTAACGGTAGTATCTTTATCGATACTCTAACTGTCGGAACTGCAGTTCCTGAAACATCAACTTATGCACTATTATCTATGCTAGTAGCATTAGGATTTTTATTCCGTCGTAAACGAAGACAACATTAGCGTAATGATGGATCTAAATTTCTTGTCACTTTATGTTGAGTACTCATCTAAATCAGACAGGAGTTTTGCAATAGGTCTGAAACTTCTAATTCTATCGCCCATTTATTGATATACTCAAAATCTAACTTATCTTTTTTTATAGAAGCCACTGAAAATAAATCAAGATATTGCTTATCAGACAAACTTTTCTTTGCCCATTCTAATTTACTTAAAATAGAATCCTCGGGTGATACAATAAACATTTCAATATCAAAAACATTAGCTTTTCTTCTTCTCTCGAATTCTGTTATGCTAAAATCTCTATCTTTACGTATAATCAAATCAGCTTTCCAACCTGTTTGATAATCAATAATATTAAACATACTTTTACGTTGTAAAGCTGAAATCGCTGCTTCTTCACTAATATAAGCACTATCACCAATCAATTCGATAAAATGATGTATTTGTTCTTCTGTTGGATGGATAATAAGATCAATATAAAGAGTTGTTCTTGGCTCACCATAAAAACTATTCGCCATAGATCCCTAAAGCATATGGAATATTGCATTCTTCTGACTTATTCGTTATCTGTTGAAGAAATAAATTAACAGACATTATACTTCTATCTCTATATTAGGATATGCTTTTGCAAATAGCTCTTGCCCCACTGTTAGCTTTATTAAAGCGAGATCTATTTGTTCCTTGCTGTATTCTGGGTGTCTATCTTTAATTCCTGCTCGACTAAGTTCTCGAATTGAATCACACATACCGAAAGTAATTTTAGCTTTTTGCTCTATCGACATTTTACGAAAAGCTTCATATCTTATTTTGATTACTTTCCAGGGGTGTCTGATGGAATAGGTTTGAATTTGGAATATGCATCCATAATCTACTCATTTACAATGAAGAAGGTTTATAAAAATAGATCATATTTACTCTATACAATATTAACATAACAATAGTCGAAATAGAACATGTATGCAAATTTAAGAACAAAACACAACTATTTGCATTTATCCAGCAACCAAGCTAAAATCACAAAACCAAAAGTCCATTTCCGGACCCCAGCGGCGTCCGTGATTTTGCATTTAACAATAAGTGGCTCGTAAATATATATAAAATAAGCGTTACAAAAGGTCGAGTTTTAAAAGCTATCGGAATTATAATCCGTTGATTAACTACTCCAAAGTTCAACTTCAGAAGTTTCTCATAAAATAAGACGGTTCATGTTGTTTTTACTCCTACTGCTACTTAGTTTTTACTTGTACACTATAATTTTTATAGAACATGTATTTACTTAGAGTAAACAGTTACAAAAACTTATTTATTCGAGGTGTCTAAAATCACGGTGGGTGTCTAAAAATTTGTTGAACGATTTTGAACGATGTCGTATGATGTGCGTCGAACACACATTTCAGAATAGTTGCAACATTATGTTTAATATATATAAGTGCTTATTTTTTTATGTTTGCTGGCGAATGAGACCTTCGATTTAGGATCTAGTGCCATTAGCTCTAAATTTAAGTCCTGTTGTAATCTGAACAAAACTCCCTGATAAACAAACCATATAACCCTCTTCTAGCCAAAAGCACCAAAATCAGAGTATTCTTATTTAGGTAACAAAATGTACCTTTTGACTTTTGTTTCCAGTTTAGGAAACAAGTAGTTTTTATAAATTAGGATGTTCCGAAAACTTTATCTTTCAAAAGTAAGTCCCCCATTGTTACTGTGGAATATTTTTCTTGTAAAATATTCTTAGCTAAAAAAACACACACTACTCACACATTGAACGTACTCCAATAAAATCAAACTACTCAGGTGTGAGTAGTGGTAGTCACACATTGGTCACACCACACACACATTGTGTGACTAGTGTGTGTAGTGTGTGAGTAGTGGTAGTCACACCTGAGATCTTTATTTTTCAATACTTTCATTCAAAGTGTGACTAGTGTGACTAATGTGTGTGTAAAAATATTTTTATTTACATGCTAAAATCAAAATCCTCGAAAACAGAATCATGAAGATGTAGAGTATGTCCTTCAAAAATTCCGATTCCTTCTTCAGCGGCCCATTGCAATAATTCTTTTGCGGGGGCAGCTTTTTGTATTTTCATGAAGCGACTACGGTAGATGTCTTTGGTGGAGATGGACTTCAGATTTCTTTTTTTTGCGTAGTCGATAATTTTGCGTACTTTTTCTTCGGTTTCTGTTTCATTTAAAATACCTAAAGATCTACGCAGGTGGGCTTTGTAGTATTCTATGATTTCTATGGCGCCGCGAAGAGTATGTTCGGTTAAATGATCTTCGCCACTTAGTGTTGCTAGAATTAGACAGATTCTAAGTAGTTGCCCTGGCATTTTGTTGAGTGGGTTTTGTAAAATTTCTTCTTGTTCTATGGATTTGGCTTTGTGAAATTCGTACCAACCTATCCAGATTTTTTTGGCTTTTGGAGAAAAGTCGATGACTTTTTTACTGTTGTCATGGTAAAGGCCGAGAAATAGCTGTTGCATTTTCTTGGTGATGGTGGGCGAAATTTCTTTTTCTGACCACTTGGTGGTGCAAGTCGGGTCGGGGTAGGAAAATAGGATTCTGTCTATAAATCCATCGTCTTGCATTCCTTTTTTTAGGGTGTCTAGTTCTTTGGGGGGTATAGCTCCGGTTATTGCTAGAAAAGGATCGGTGATGTACTGAGGCTCTTTTCCCTTGCGATCGACGGGGCAGGAAGCTCCAGCCCATACGGATAGAAAAAATTGTCGGTCGCTTCCATTGCCACCTTTGTATTGGTTATGTGATTTTACCCATGCAGTAAGCTCATCGCGGATTAGGATGACTCCTCTGGGGTTGTTGGCGAGAATTTCCGAAATAGATTCTACGGTGGCATCGGCGATGTGAGTGCGGATAAAGTGAAATGGCTGTGGCTCTTCCGGCGGGTAATCTGCTGGTGCTCCCCTTTTTACTTCGTTTTTCCATTTTTGTAATTCGGCATCGTATCTTGCTTTTTCTTGGACATACTGTTTTTGACGTTGAAAATTTTCTGCGGCATTTTCTTCTTCTATTTTTTTGAGTAAATTAGTTATCTTTGCGAGAGCAGGGCTTTTTCCTGATCCTGGAGCTGCGACTACCGCAGTGTAAATAGCACTGCTTTCTTGCCATGAGTTTTTTATCTGAATTTTTTTATGACTACCGATGAGCGCACCGATCGTCGTGAGCATTGGTGTTACGACAAAATCAACGGGACATGCTACAGTGTCTGCGACTTCTTTACAGAACGATTGTATTGGTTCCGGTATTACATGTATGGGAAATTTGGGCACTTTGTTGCGTGCGATTAGGTTTTTTTGTTCGGATTGTAAAGGTGATACGATAGCATTTTGTATGTATTTTTGTACTTGATGGTGAAAATCACGTGGGCTTTCTTTTAGTAGATCGTTGACATCGTATTTGTCTCTCTTTTGTTCTTCAAAAAAAATGGCATTTATCTCTCGATGTTTTAGAAGTAGTTCTTCTCCAAGATTTTCTGTTCCTTTGTCAAACCACAGATAGAGTTTGTGGTTTGGGAAATTTTTTATGATTTCTTGTATACCGTCGGAATTGGTAACACCAAAAATAGAAATCGCGGAGATACCAACGCTTGCCAAACACAGGGCATTGGCCAAGGATTCCACTATGATTACTTCTTTGCTTTCTGCATGGGCGTAAAATATACCTTTTTTATTTCCATGAGCTTTTTTGGATGAGTTGGTTAAGGAGATATTCTCAATACCGATGATTTTTGTTTGGGTGTAGCTGTATATGGGAACGACAATGCTTTTTGTACCTTTGTAGGTATTTAGTCTGAATCTTTTGCAAACAATGCTTTTAGTTTTATTTGCGAGTTGTGTGGGGAAATTTCGTTTATTTTTTAGCCAGTTGTAGGCTGTTTTTTCGTCGAGTGGTGTTGATTTTTCCCAGATAAATTTATGTATTTCTCTGGATTTTACGGTATGGGTTTGTTGTGGTTGACGGTCTAGTATATTATAGCATGCTTGTTTGCGAGAGCAGCAACTATATTTTGCTTCAAAATCTATGATGTCTCCTTTGCAATCACAACGAAAGCAATGAAATAGTTCTTTTTTTATGTTGAAAGCGGTTTTGTTTTCGCAAAAGGGGCATTTGTCAGCGCGCAGACTGTTGCCCACTTTTTTGAAATGAGTACCTGTTTTGTATTCTATATAGTCTTGCAGCTTTTTTTGTTTTGCTTCCTTGAAAATATTCATATATTTTCTCCTAGTTGTTGCTGGTAAATAGGAGAAAATTTTGTTATAAAATAATTATCTCCTGCTTACCAGGGGTACATACGAATTTATTTAAAAGCCAGAGGAATTCCGCTCCTCTGGCTTTTGCTTTTTATACCTTGTTTGCTGGACCCCTGATCGAGTCAGGGGTGACACGTGGCTGACACGTTAGTTAACTTTCTCCTTGAAATCATTTACCGATACCAGAAAGCTTTTGTTCCAATTACCTAGTACTTGTTTTTGATCTTCAGGGAACAAGTGACGGTATCGTCTTCTCATCGCCTCAGTTTGATGTCCAAGAATGCTGTCAATCATGCGTTGATCCACACCTTTGCTGGCCAAATTGCTCGCGACGCTATGCCTGAAGCAATGCAGCCCAATACCTTCGAATTCTGTGCCTTTGACTATGCGATGAAATTTTTTACCTACAGAGTCTGCCCTTCTTTTGTTTCCCGACTCATTAGGAAATACCCACCGACTATTTCCAGCTTGTTGTTTTTGTAGTCTGAGTACTTCGAGAAATGCGTCATCAAAATAGATAGTGCGCAGTGTTTCTTGGTGTGTTTTGGATTGTTTGCGCGACGTTACTTCCAGGAATTGTCTTTGCATATCGATGTTTTTCCATTGGAGATCTAACGCTTCCGAGCGACGCATTCCGGTGACAGCGTAAGTAACAATTAGAGGATATAGCCAAGTTCCTTTTGTCAGGTTGATGACTTTTTCTATTTCCTTTGGAAGTAAGTAGCGATAGCGTTTGATTTCATCGATTTCTTTTTTTGTATAACTACTGTCTTGTAGTAGGCGTAGTATTTCTTTGTGGGTACGAAATCGCCCTGGTGGGATTTGGCTTTGGTCGCGTTTGATTTTACGTGCAATGTTTTCGTTGATGTAGTTATTGTCTACGGCTTTTTGGAACAGTAAACGGAAGGTGTCCATTTCGCGGTTTACGGTGTCGGTGCGTACGGTTTGGTAGCGGAATTGTTTGTATTGTTCGAAAAAGTGTAGGTCAATATCTTTTAATTGTGGGTTACCTAGCTTTTTACTGTGCAGAAATCTTTGTAGATTGCGCAGGTGAAGTTTTTCGGTATCGATACTTTTTTTGCTTTTGTGGCTTGTGATAAGAATATCTAAGTATTGCTGCATTAGCTCGCCTAAAGTGACATCTGGCAGATTTTTGGCTTGTTGTTGCGGATATTCTTGGTGATAGCGATGGAACGCTGTGGAAAAAACAAAATCGCCAATCGCAGTATCTTCAGGTGGTATCATTAAGCCGTCTTTTACTGCACGAATAATTTTATTCACTTCTTGTTGTATTGTATGCGCTTCATGTTGATTATATATGTAGCCATAGCGGTATTGTTTTTTGTCAAAATAAAAGTGAAGTCGGTATCCGTTGTATTTTTCTTCGTATATTGGTTTGGTGTTCGATTTTTTAAGCATAATATGCCTCTTTTCATTTTGTAAAATGAGGTTTATGCTTTGCGAACCTTGGTGGGAGTTTTGAGGTGCCTTTTTGGGGTGTTTTTTACAAACTAACCGAAAAAACTAACCGAATAGCGGAAATTTTCCCAAAAAAAAAGACAACAGATTACTCCCTCATCAGGTGTAACTTGTTGTCTTTTTTATGTTTAGCATTGTATGGACGATACTGGACTCGAACCAGTGACCTCCACGATGTCAACGTGGCACTCTAGCCAGCTGAGCTAATCGTCCGATTGAGTCGAATAGTTTATATTAGAGTTGTGGGATTGTCAAGAGTTTTTTTTACGATTTATTTTCGTGGTTTAAATATTTATTTCTGGTTTTTAGATGCTATAATGTACTTACTTTTAAGACGGATTGATTTCTATTGTATTTTGCTTCAAGGTAAGGCATGACGGGTAAACAAAAGCAGTATGTTTTGAAACAGCGTTATAAGCTGGAAAAAATTATTGGGCAAGGGGGGATTGGCTACGTTTATTTAGCTAAGGACATCCACCGCAACCAGGATGTGGCTATTAAGCAGTGCAAGCACACTTCTGATAAGATTGTCGAGCGTTTTAAGCGTGAGTACAAATTTTTGTGTTCTATCAAGCACCCTAATATTGTCATGGCGTATGATTTTTTCGAGGAGCGCAGTAACTATTTTTTGGTTATGGAGCATATCCCGGGAATTACTTTGAAGGAATTGCTGGAAAAGGAGCACCGTCTTACTCTATTGCAGCGATTAAATATTGCTCTGCAAATGTGCAAGGCCGTTTCGGCTTTGAATGTGAATAAGATTGTGCATCGCGATATTAAGCCAGATAATATTATTGTTACGGAAAAGGGTATTATCAAGCTTCTGGATTTGGGAATTGCGAAAACGACAAACAAGGAGTTGAGCGCAATTACAAAAACGGGAGTTATTATCGGAACGCCTGAATACATCTCTCCGGAACAAATCACCGATAAGGAACGATTTAACAGTGATGTTTTCTCTATTGCTGTGGTGATCTATCAAGTGATTTTAGGGCTTAAGGAATCGCCATTTTTAACGGGAAGTTTAGCGGGCACTTTGAATAAAGTGGTGGATTATGAACTTCCGCCGATAAAAGAAAAGATACAAGATAAAAAATATGCGTCTATATATGAGAAGATTTCGCAGGTATTGCAAAAAGCCTTAGAGAAAGAGTCGCAGAAACGCACCAAAAGTGCCAAAGAATTGGGAGTGCAATTACTACAGGTTTATCGTGATTTGCAGGACTATGATTCCACTCATGATGATATTGATTATGAGGATATGGGGTACCAAGCAACAAATGAATATAAGGTAACACAAGATGCACAGCTCGCAATCAACGAAGTTGTGGCAAAAGAACAAAAAACTAAGCGGGTGTTGATCGTTTCGCAAACTGTTAGCTTCATACTCATTGTGACTCTGTTGGTTTTTTGCTACATACTGAAAAGTAAGAGCAATTTTTTGCTTTCACAAACAAGCAAACTTGAAGATACGGTTTCGGATTTGTTGGGACAAAAAACGCTTGTAAATAACGAAGTTTTCGAACGTGTGACACAAGACAACTTACTTAGCAATAATCGCGCGGAGATGCACTTAATTCAGGCCAATCATCTTCTAGATAAAGATGAAGAAAGGGCCTTGAAGCATTTTGACGCGGCAATAAAAAAACACTCTGGTTATAGCGATGCTTACTTTGGTAAAGGGCTACTGTTTCAATCGCGAGAAGATTATAGTTTAGCGCTTGACTTTTACAATAAGGCCATTGCCATTAACAACACCAATGCCTACTATTACAGTAAACGTGGAGAGGTGCATTTTCGTTTGAACAAGTACACGCAGGCGCTACAAGATTATGATCGGGCCATCGCCCTTGATTCCACGAACGCTACTTTTTTTATAAGCCGTGCGGGTGTCTATAGTGCTCTAAGTCTCTATGAAAAAGTCGTCGCGGATTGCAACAGAGCCTCGAAACTCAATAAAAATGACCCACTTATTTATGCCAAAAGGGGACGGGCTTTTTACCTTTTGCGGTCTTTTGCCAAAGCAAAGTCTGATTTGCAGCGCAGTCTTGAGTTGGGGATTGACAATAAACAACAGGTCAAGTGGCTTATTCGTCAGTGCAATAAAAATATAAAAAAATAGACCTAGCTTTCTTCATAAGTTTTTTTGGCATCTAATATTTTTTCTAATGAGGTGTGGAAAGCCTTCACCACGATAGGATCAAATTGTTTTCCGGCGAGTTCCGTTATGTATTCTATTGCCTTGTCCGTTTCCCAAGCATCCTTGTAGCAGCGTTTTGATGTTAGAGCGTCAAAGACATCGGCAACAGCAACGATTCTTCCTCCCCATGGAATTTCTTTTCCTTTGAGTCCCGTCGGATAACCCAAGCCATCGTATCTTTCATGATGGGTTAGTGCAATTTCTAAAGATAATTCCAATACGTCAGATTTGGCATTTTTGAGAATGTCAGCACCATAGATGGTATGCTGTTTCATTTGTTCAAATTCTTCACTGGTTAATTTTCCTGGTTTTAGTAATATCGAATCGGAGATACCTATTTTCCCAATATCGTGCATGGGACTTGCGTAGCGTATATCGTCAACATATTTTTGTGGAAAACCCAATTGTTCGGCAAGGATGGCCGAATAAGTACTAATTTTTTCCAAATGAAAAGCGGTCTCCTTATCGCGAAATTCTGCGGCACGCGATAGACGCATAATGGTATCCAAATAGGCTTCTTGTAGGTGTTGGTTGAGTTGAGCGTTGCGAATCGCTACAGCAGCTTGCGATGCTAGGGCGGCAATGAGCATCTCATATTCTTGGGCAAAAGGAATAATTTTGCCATCGTTGTCCAGTGCGTTTATCAACGCGAGAACCCCAATCAGTTCGTCGCTTTTTTCCCCCATGGGTATTACCAGCATCGATTTGGTGCGGTATTGGTTTTCGATGTCGAAACTACGGTCGATGTGATACGGTGCATCATTGGGAATCGTGTAAGCGTCGGCGATATTAATTGTTTCCCCGGTATAAGCAGAGTATCCAGCAATACTATTGTTTCCTATGTCTAAAGTTTTGCCGCGGAATACTTTACAGCGTACAGTGTCTTGTTGTGAATACAGTACATCGTTTTGACTAACGGCGAACGTGAGTTTGCCATCGCGGTGGATGTACAAACTTCCACCTTCTGCATTTGTGAATGCACGCGCTTCGGAAAGAATTTTTGATAATAGCACTCTTAAATTTCGTTCGCGTGAAAGTGCAATACCTATCTGTGTTAGTTTGTAAAGTTTTTCTTCGACATTCATGGTGTTTTTCCACATAAATTTTATTTGGAAATAAAAAGGCGGCATTATATACTATAAGGCCCACAAACAAAATACTCTATTCTATTATGTGTAGCTTTTAGAAAAATAGCAAAACCAAAACTTTTTTACGTATATATATTATGACAAAAGACTTAAATATACAATCTATTTTCGTACAGTGCCCTACATGGGTTGGTGACTTTATCATGTGTACACCTTCTGTTAGGGCTTTGCGCAAGAAGTATCCTCAAGCGCAAATTACTTTATGTATGGCTCCGCTTATGAAACACTTAGTCGAGGGAGCTTCGTACTACGACCATCTTATTTTTTATGATAAAAAGAAAAAACACAAAGGTGTTCGCGGCCTATTGGCTTTTCGCCGTGAACTTCGCAAGAATAAGTACGATTTAGCGGTTATTTTTCCCAACAGTATCCGCACAGGGCTTGTGGCTTTTTTTACAGGAGCCAAAAAGCGTATTGGTTATGAAAGATTTGGTAAATTTATATTGTTGACCGATACGTTAAAGCGTCCCTTAGAAAATGGGAAAAAAATGCCGGTGTATACCGGTGGTTACTATGCAAAACTTTTGGGACTCATTGATGCGACTCCCGAATCATTGTATCCAGAGTTGCCCATCCTGCCAGAAACGGCCAACACTGCAAAAGAGTATTGGCAAAAAGCAACGAATTCATCTTCGTTTAAGATGGTGATGACTCCTGGAGCTAAATTTGGTTCTTCCAAGCTGTGGCCTGCACGTCATTGGGCTACGCTAATAGACCTGTTGCATGAAAAGTATCAGGCAAATATCATGATGGTTCCGGGACCAGAAGACAAAGTAATCACCACAGAAATTGCGGAATTAGCAAAGAGTTCGTTTTACATTCATCCACCTTCACCCGAGGGATTGACAACGTTAAAAGCTTTTATCGAACAAGCGGACGTGTTGGTGTGCAACGATACGGGGCCACGACACATCGCACATGCTTTTCGTACTCCTTCGGTGGTATTGATGGGACCGAATGACCCACGGCATACCGAAACGCCGTTGGAGAATACCCTTGTGACACGCAATGAAGGCTTGGAATGTATGCCGTGTAATTTAAAGATTTGTCCCTACGCACACCACGCATGTATGCAGGAACTTTCGCCGCATAAAGTGCTTGCCAATATTGAAAAGATATTAAAAAAGGAAGGCAAGCTATGAAGTGCCCGTCGTGTAAGAGTCGCATGGGAAAACATACTTACCATGAGCTAGAGTGCTATACCTGTATATACGGTTGTGGACTTTGGTTGCACCAGGGAAGTAAGTGGAACTTTATCTTACACGACAAAATGAAAAAGTCCTCAGGACAATTTGAGCAGTCTATACACAAAGTTTTACATATGGATTGTCCGGAATGCCATGCACCATTGCAAAATATTCAAGGTGGGGGAGAGTACCATCACATAAATCCCGATGTTTGTATTCATTGTCAGGGATTATTTATCAGTCATATTGAATTTAAATGGTTGAAGAAAAAACAGCAAGCAGATCACCGCAAGGGAGAAACCGAGAGGTATTTTCGAAGTCGCTACATGATATGTAACGACACCTATTACGAAAAATACGAGGAAGATCGCGAAATAGATATAAAGGAATATTTATTTTCTCTATTTACAGGTATGCCGGTTGAAATTAACCTTCCGCCGCAAAAAACGCCTTATGTGACGATATTATTCTTGATTGCAAATGTCGTCTTTTTTTTAGCGCTTTCCTACACACAAGCACTACAGTACTCCGTGATTCCGCAAGATATAAAGACTAGTCACTTTTTTACCAGTATGTTTATGCACGCGGGATGGTTACACTTGCTGAGCAATATGTACTTCTTGTATGTTTTTGGTGATAATGTCGAGGATCGTTTAGGTCCGCTAAAATACATATTACTTTACTTTATATGTGGTGTTGTGGCGTGTCTGACTCACATATTTTTGTACTCCAACAGTTCGGTACCTTTTTTAGGAGCCAGTGGCGCTGTGGGAGGGTTGATGGGCGGATATTTTCACGCGTGCCGTAAGGCGAAAATAGGTGCGGTGATCTTTTTTGTTCTCATTAAAATGCACGCGTATGATTATTTTATTTTCTGGATGATTATTCAAATTTTACTTAGTATGTTTAATACAGGAATTGCATGGGATGCTCATTTAGGAGGTTTTTTAGCAGGATTGTTGTTATACCCAGTATTAAAAAATTGGTCAATGGGGAAAAATAATAAATTTTTTACTCTTGGACGTCCTTCTGGAAAACTAGAGTAGAAAGGAATAACCATGGAAGAGGAAATTTGCAGAGGTACTAAGAAAAAACGCGATTTACGCCTGGATGGTTTAAAAATCGCAGGAAAACCAGCTGTTCGCGATCTGATTATCCTCACACCTCACGATGTCGCGAAAAAAAGTATCAGTGGGAAAAGTTATTTTAAGTTGGAATACAATCTCCACAATGATGGTTTTATGGGTGTAAAAGATTTTGAGAACATCTGCTACTTTAATGACAAGGTCGCCGCACAGCAAAAAAATTTATCCGTAGGATCAAACGATGTGCAGGTAATGAGGGATCATGCCGTTTTGGACATAAAAGACGGTGAACTTATTGTGCGCGCCGATGCGTTCTCAAGGGTCCAAGAAGACGATGAAAGCAATAATGATATTACAGCACACATCGCGTTCAAGGGTTTCCGTAAGGGAAGTTCCAAGGAACCGCATGTACACATAGAAGCACTGCGTATCGCACAAAAAGTTCCCATCAATGGCATGATGAAGTTACAAAAAAATGATTCGATTGGCGCTAAGAAAAATCGTCATGGCTTTCGTGTGGAATACGTTATTCGCAATTATGGTTTGCGTGAAGCGGTGGGAATTGACAATTTATTTTTACTCAACGGTAAACGCTTTTTTCGCCACCCAAATATCAATTTACAACCTGGTGAATCAAAGTTAATGAAACTTCCTGTGTATTTTCCTATAAAAAGTGGAACGGTTACTCTACGTGCCGATGCCAATAATAAATATCCTAAAGGCGAAGAGTGTAATTTAGAACTAAATGTCAAAATATTCTTTATGGGATTTCCGCGAACAAAATGAGTAAAATAAAAGTACTTCCTCCTCTATTAGTCAATCAAATAGCTGCGGGCGAGTGTATTGAACGCCCGGCATCTATTGTGAAGGAGCTGGTAGAAAACAGTATAGACGCAGGTGCAACTGCCATAGAAGTTGGTGTTGAAGAAGCTGGTTCGCGACTGATTCGCATCACCGACAATGGCTGTGGTATTGACCGCGAGGATTTACCTCTTGCGATTACCAGTCATGCAACGAGTAAATTACAAAACGCCGATGATTTGTTAAACATAAGAACATTGGGTTTTCGCGGCGAAGCGCTTGCCAGTGTCGCTTCCGTTGCCGATGTTTTTATCTCTAGTTGTCCTAGTGGCGAACAAAGTGGATACAAAATTCGTTCCTTTGGAGGTGATGTCAAACCGCTTGAACCAGTCGCAATGAATCACGGAACGATCATTGAAGTTCACGATTTGTTTTTTAATATTCCTGCACGGCGTAAGTTTTTAAAGAAAAAAGCGACGGAGATGGGGCACATCACCGATACGCTAACTAAATTGGCGTTATCCTATCATAAGGCGTCATTCAAACTTACTCATAATAACAAAATCGTTTTTCACGTAGAAAAAACAGCGACGCTAAAAGAGCGCATTGAACAGCTACTTGCGATTGGCGAATGTGAAATGCTAGAAATTTCCTATGAAAGAAATGGAATCGAAGTCCAGGCATTTCTCGCTCCTCCCGAAGTAAATCGCGCCAACAGTAAACAGCAATACGTGTATATCAACGGGCGCTGTATTAAAGATCGCATTGTGCTGCGCGCGGTTGCCGATGCGTATAGCGATTATTTACCGATGAAACGCCATGCGGTGGCGGTGCTTTTTTTACAAATGCACCCCGAGGATGTGGATGTCAATGTGCATCCTACCAAAGCGGAAGTTCGCTATCGTGATTCTTCTGGGATATATAGCGCTGTTTATCATGCGACTCTTGAAGGGTTGCGTAAGGGTGACTTACGTCCTTCGATTCCGTTGTTTTCCGACGGACCATCGACTTCGTATACGACACCGTCGACTTCGTATACACCTCCTCCGGCAAATTACTACGATTCGCAAAGTAATCAAACGCATAGCAATTACTATACTCCGGGAAATTTTGTGCAAGAAACCATGGCAAATCACATGGGTGGCAGTGTCAGCACAAATAGCTATGAAAAAATAGACGAGATGGATGTTCCTGTATTTGAAAACGCACCCATGACATCTACGACAGCGATGTCTTCAAGGACCCAGCCAGCACCGCAATCGCAGAATCTTTTTTCCGAAGAAGAAAAAAATGTTCCACTACGTTGGTTTCAGGTTCACGATAGTTACATTATCATAGAAACTCTACGAGGTATAGAAGTCATAGATCAGCATGCCCTACATGAGCGCATTATCTATTCAAAATTAAAACAACAAGTTGCACAAAAACAGGTACAATCACAAATGCTGCTTTTTCCGGTGACTGTACACCTAACAGCAACGGAAATGGCGACATTTAGTGAATGGCAACAACATCTCGAAGAGCTAGGGATGGAAATGGAAGTCGTGCGCGACGATGTGATTATTCGCGCGATACCACAGATGGTAAGCGATGTGCATGCTGGTGACTTACTTCGCGATTTGCTGGAACAATTGGAGCGTAAAAATAAAGTCAATATTAGCGATGTCATTGACCCTATCATTGAAATGATGTCGTGCAAGGCAGCAATAAAAGCGGGAGACAATCTCAATCCCGAAGAGGTTATCTCTTTGATTCAGCGACGTGAAGACGCAGACAACCCGTTCCATTGCCCTCATGGCAGACCCACTACCTTAAAAATCACTCTAAAAGAGTTAGAGAAGCACTTTAAAAGAACGTAAGAAAGGTAAAAAATGGTAGATTTAAAAACACTAGAACCCGTTGCTGTATGGCAACACTTCGATGAAATTCGACAAATCCCTCGCAGCTCAAAAAACGAAGAAGCGATGCGACAATATGTAAAAAAAGTGGCAGAAAGAAACAATCTCAGTTTTAAAGAAGATAGTATTGGCAATGTTGTTGTTTCGATACCGGCAACACCAGGGAAGGAAGATGTCACCAAAGTGGTGTTACAATCGCACCTTGATATGGTATGCGAAAAAGATCCCGATACCGAACACGACTTTGAAAAAGATGCCATACAAGTCACGCAAAAAGGCGAGTACTTATATGCGGTAGGTACTACTCTTGGTGCCGACAATGGAATTGGCGTCGCACTAGAACTTGCGGTCATGGAGAAAAAAGACTGGGAGCATGGCCCGATTGAATGTTTGTTTACCATTGACGAAGAAACAGGCTTGACCGGCGCAAAAGAACTCGATCCTTCTATCGTAACTGCAAAAACGCTCATCAACCTCGATACCGAAGAGCACCGTATGATTTATGTTGGTTGCGCAGGTGGCGGGGACACAAAAATGAGTGTCGAGCTAGAGCAAGGTGCGGTTCCTGAAAATTACAGCAGCCTAGAGGTTGTCGTTTCCGGATTAAAAGGTGGTCACTCAGGATGTGATATTCACGTTGGTAAAGGCAACGCCATTAAAATTTTGTCGCGCATTTTATGGTCATTCCGTCAAGACAATGCATTGCAACTAGGTTCGATTAGTGGTGGAGATAAACACAATGCGATACCACGTAACGCAAAAGCAACACTTGTTGTTCCCGAAGACAAACGCCAAAGTTTTATCGACGCATGCAATGAAAAATTCAACAGCATCAAAGACGAGTTCAATGAAATCGAACCTGAGATGAGCATTGCGGTGACAGATAGTGAATGTGCTCAAGTTTTGACCGAAGACGCCAGTGATAAGGTACTCATGTTGTTAGTCACCCTACCACACGGTGTACTTGCAATGAATCCCGACATTAAGGAACTTGTCAATACATCCAACAACCTTGCTAGCGTGCGTTGTGAAGAGGGAAAATGTTTAGTGCTAACGAGTACTAGAAGTTCACTCAAGGAAGCTCTGGAAAATGTACGGGAGCAAATAGCGGCAAGTGGAAAACTCATTGGGGCTACGGTAGTCCAAGATGCACCGTATCCAGGATGGAAACCCGACCTAAGTTCACCTATTTTGCAAAAGGTTAAGGAACAATACGCGAAAACATTCGGCGAAGAGCCAGAGGTAAAGGCGATACATGCTGGATTAGAATGCGGAGTTATCGGTGAGAAAATTCCAGGTATGGATATGGTCTCTATTGGCCCACAGATTGAAAATCCGCATTCTCCAAGTGAACGCGTACATATTGGTTCTGTAGATGAATTTTGGAAGGTATTTTGCGAAATTTTACAGAGCGTGTAATTTTTTGCAAATAGACTAATTTGGTTTGTTGACCATCGTGACTGTGGCCGTAACCACAACCGATTTTTTTCGGTCATGGTTACGGTCCAATCCCATTGACTTAATAAGTAAGTGTTATTCAATAAAAGACTTACTTATCCATGTCATTCCCGCGAAAGCGGGAAACCAGCAATACAAATTTGACTTGAAAGCGTCTGGTTCCCTGATCAAGTCAGGGATGACCGTGCCCGACAGCTCGCTGTTGTTTTATTAAAATGAAACTACTTCAACTTGCTGTTGGGATTGTACAATTTGGTCGTATAAAGTGTTGTACAGTTACTACTTACGGTCAAAATTGCAAAACCATTTTGTTTTGTAGTTCCAGAGAACACGTAGCGTAAGTCTTTATTGTAGATTGTTTACGCTTAATTCAATGGCATTGATGGTCACGGTCAGGGTCACGGTGACGATTACGGCTACGGCTACGGTTACGACTACGGTTACGATTAGTCTATTAAGAACCTCCTGCGAAGATACATGCAAGAAAGTCTTCATCGTGGTAATCTTTTTCACTATTCCCCAAACGCGCAATCACTAAATTTCGCGAAGGAACGATATACAGACGATTTCCGTTGTGCCCTGCCGCCACAATCAAATCCTCCGGAGCCTGTGCACACAAGATTCTTCCTGGGGGATTGTCGCGCAATTGTGGAATTAAATCCTGACGCTGTTCATCGCTTACTTCAGCGTTTAGCCAAAAATTAAGGCCATATGCTGGCATTGCTTTTGTGCCGGTAGAACACGCGCGGAAAAAACCAGGCGCGAGAATTCGTTTCCCCAAATACGCACCATCATCGCGAACTAACACCCCAAATTTACACCACTCGCGTGCGGTTGTCCAACATCCATAAGGCAACATGGGATTGCCATAGTTGTCGTGTAGCCATCCTGCGTAACGAAAGTTAATTGGAAAAAAGATACGATGATTGAGATACGCTAGCGCGCTACGATGCGTCTTGCGGCGCATCACCTCACCGAGAATCATTTGATGGCTAGAACCATATTCGAATTTGCTTCCTGGAGTTTGTTGACAAGGCAATGCTAAGGCATAATTATATTTATTCGCAACGCCGCGCTTTTCGGTAAAACTATCATAAGACAAACGCCAAAAATTTTGTTGTACACCACTGGTAAATTGTAGCAAGTGACGCACGGTAATTTGCGATTTTTGTGGATGCGTTTTCCATTCGGTGATGGTGTCGGCAACACGCTCATCAAGAGAAAGAATGTCGTCTTGTACCGCGGCCATGACCATCGCTGCGGAGAAACTTTTTGTGCCGCTAAAAATGTGATGTGCTGTGGTGGCACTACTCCCATTTTGATATTCTTCAAAAACTACATTGTTGCCTTCCAATACCACGACCGCAAAACCGTTGTGCTGCTGCGAATACAATGCTGCTTTTTGATAACGACTTTGTGCGTTACTATCCGCTTGGGAAAAAGTATCGTCCATCGGAATGGGAAGATTGTATTTTATTTTTGGACTACAACTGGGAAAAAACACCAATGCAATGATGAGAAAACCTATAAGGCTAAGTACAATTTTCTTTTTCATGCCTCTTGTGTTTCTCCATCGTTATCATCCGTTTCATTCTCTTCATCTGTCTTTTCTGGTTCAGCGATTTTGTCGTCAGAGTTTACCACGAGAAGTTTTTCGCGTACGATTTCCAAACCATGATCAAGAGTCTCATACAACGGAAGACCATAACGCGCTGCAACAACTTCGACATTTCCACGTCGCCAGTAACCTTTTTCACACACCAAAATTAAGTTGTCACGAACGGCATGTAAACCAAACTCAAGCAATGTCACCGGAGATTTACTACCCGGAGCAAAATACATAAGAATCAGTGTAGAAGAATCGAGATGATCGAGTTCCCACTCCACTTGTTCTCGAAATTGTGGGTTTTCAATGGACTGCTCCCACGACGCATCCCAGTCATCGCGACGTGGATTGAAGATGGTGATGTCAAGATCAGAAAGCGCTTGTTCTACCGAAGACTGCCAATCAATTCCCTGGCCATTGTCAATCGTTCCCGCAAGAAAAATTGATTTTTTATTACTCCACTGTACTTTTTCCGGTGCTTTGATAACTTCAGCCATTTTGTATTCCTTTTTCTAATGTTGATGAATTTATTTTTTGGCTATTTTACCTGAAAAATTTTGTTTTGGAATAACAAAAAGCAATACAGGAGGTTACTGTCCGCGTTTTTCTAGATGAAGATAGACTTACTTCGCTTTTTACAAGCGTAATGACATTGGCGGTGAGAAAATTTGTCTGAGATCAAACTAAAAGACTATATTTGCGTATATGAATAAATATACTATTTTTTATGCAAAGGTTTATTATGATAAATTTACCAGGCAAGGCATTATTCTATATCTTTTTGGGTGTCATCATATTACTTTGGGTTATCTTCAGAGTTATTTGGTTTGTGATGCGTTGCATTCTATATCCGATTAATTTTATATGTGAATTCGACGAGAAAAAACAGCGCGAAGAATATATGGAGGAGTACAACGCATTTTTAGAAGAAATTGAAGGGCAGGAGTTTTTTTTCTACACCCCAAAAAAGTCAAGTCTTGCTTTTATCGAAGAACAAATATTGCCAAATTTGTCAAAAGATGTGGCGCCAGTTTTTTTTAGCGGTAAAGAGTGCAATAGCGAACTTCCAGAAGAATGGATTAGGTTTATGCTTTACCAAAATCGACGACAGTATCCCTTTCTCCTCAAAGTAAAAAAAGGTAGGGTACTGGGGGTTTCCTTACACCATGAACTTCACGGGAAAGTTCTGTCACAACAAAATCACCAACTATTTTTAGACATCATAGAACAGGAACTGCAAAAATTGAGAAAACGTTTGCGGTAAGAAATAATGAAGCTAAAGAGTCATGTTTGCGTATATGAATAAAATACTATTTTTTACACAAAGGCTTATTATGACAAGTTTATTACAAAAAGCATTACTATGTATCTTTACTATTTATCTTGTGATCATCGCTACCGTAGGTATATTTTCGATCTACATCCTTCTGATTCTAATTGTGTTTCCCATTGGCTTTGTATTTGATATTTACATGAAAAGAAAACACAAGAAATTCATGGAGGAATACAATGTATTTTTAGAGACCATCGAAGACCAGGAGTTTTTTTGTTATACCCCAAAAAAGTCGAGCCTTGCTTTTATCGAAAAACAAATATTGCCGCATTTATCGAGCGGTGTTGCACCATTGTTTTGGCAAGGAAAACACAGCAGAAACAGGTGGCCACATAAATTTTTATCGAATATGCTTCGCGAGGAAGGGAAAAAATACCCGACTAGCGAACAAGGAAAACGATATCCGCTTATTCTCAAGGTGAAAAAAGGTAGGGTTTTTGGGTACTCACTACACCAAGAACTCTATAAAGAAGCTTTGGCAAAACAAAATCACGAATTATTTTTGAAAATAATAGAGGAAAAACTAGAAGAGTGGAGAAAAGCTAAAGTTTATAGGAGAAAAGTGAGAGGTGGTAGGATAAAAGCTAGGTAACAAATAAAATAAGCCGCTATAGTTCTTATAGCGGCTAAATTTATGAATGGTTAATTCAGAGTATAGAAGTTTGTATGTGGAGAATGTGTTGAATCTTTTTCTCTTGTATAAAGATAGCATGAGGTTTCATAAATTGCAACAATAAATACGGTTTTTTTACGGTTTTTTTGAAATAGATTCCAAGTCTCGTATTTACATAGATTTAGATAATGTGTGTTGCAATAAAAAAACGTTCACGTTCGCGAAAAACGAAAACGTTTATCATGAATGATTCGTTGTCGTTTTTGGTGAACATGAACGTTTTTTTGTGGATCCGTTTTTATTTAGACTACTCTACTCGCAGTCCATCGTCTTCGCGTTCGCGTCGATCTTTTTCTTCCTCTTTGTGAATTTCATCATAGACTTGTTGTGCTAATTTAGGCGCAATTAATTCTAATTCATAGGCATCTTCATAACGCCAAAAACGCATAACAGCACGGTAGATCCATAGTATGTCTTCTAGTATTATGTAAAGTGCGGGTAATACCAAGAGAACGATGAAGGTGGCGAATAGGATTCCAAAACCCAGGGATATTGCCATAGGTATCAGAAAACGCGCTTGTACGGAGGTTTCGATGATCATCGGGGCTAGTCCGAAAAACGTGGTTAATGAGGTTAGGAGAATCGGACGCAATCTACGTACGGAGGCGCGTACTATGGATTCTTTTGCGGTTAGATTTTCTCCGTAGCGAAATTCGTTGGCAGCTACAATGAGTACTAGGGAGTCGTTTACCACTACTCCGGTTAGGGCGATTAGGCCGAACATGCTAATGAGACTTAGACCGAAACCTAAGAATACGTGTCCCCAAATGGCACCAATGATACCAAACGGTATACAAAACATCACTAAGAATGGCTGGTAGTAGCTAGCAAAAGAAATCGCCAAAAGAGCATAGATGGCCATTAACGCAAAGATAAAGCCGATTTTTAAGAAGTCGAGAGATTCCCTTTGTGCCGCTTGTTCACCTTCTAGAGAGTAGGTGAGCCCTTGGTATTTTTTCTGTAGCCTGGGGATTTCGTTGGCGACGATTTCTCCCATGATATTGTTGGCGTTACCTTGTTTGGAATCTACGTCTCCGGTTACGGAAATAATACGGCGTCCATCACGGCGATTGATTTCGGTGTAGGCGTAGTCGTAGCGCAGTTCCACTACCTCCATTAGTGGCACTTCTATACCACCGGGAGTGCGTATCACCATTTGTTCCAATGTATTGTATGTTTGTCGCTCTTCTAGAGGAAAGCGTACCATCACTTTTACTTCATTGCGACCACGTTGTTGTCTTAGTGATTCTATACCAAAGAAAGCACCGCGTATTTGTATGGCGACATCATTGGCCGTTAGGTTTAAGCTGGCGGCTTCGGGGCGTAGTTTGAAATTGATTTGCGGTTTTCCTTGCGAAACGCCGTCGTCAATGTCTTTTGCTCCGTCGTAAGTACCGACGATTTTTGCTAACTCCTCGGAAGCGGTTTCTAAAATTTTCCGCGAGCGGTGACTGAGCTCCACTTGAATTGCTGCCCCAGAACTGTTCCCTATGCTGGAGTCAAAGCTAATGGTTTGTACATTAGGAAGTCCTTGGGTAAGTTCACGCCATTGTCTGGCAAAATCTTGGCTGGTGACATCGCGTTTTGACGCAGTGACTAGGTACACCTGCACTCCGACTAAATGACTACCCGTGACTCCTCCACCACGTACTCCAGGTCCAAAACCTCCGATGGCCGAACCTATTTTGGCATAGATACCACGTACAATTTTCTCTCCGCCGTTGTTGGCGATGACTTCGCGAGCTTTTTCCACTAAGATATCTTTGATTTTACGCGAGTCTTCAATGGCAATGCCAAAGGGCAGTTGTACCTGTGCGGTGACGCGATCCGAGCTAATTTTTGGCATAAAGGTAAAGGGAATACGGCCGCCAATGACCAAACTGACCGAAAGAATGAGTATGGCAATAGCAACCGACAGTGTGGTATAGCGATGTCTCACACAAAGCCGTACAAGTGGAGCATGGAGTTTGTTGGCGGCAAAGATCATAATGCGACTAAAAATTTTGCTAGGGATTGCTAAAACAAACCAGAAGACATTGGGTTTGTCTTTGTGCGATAAGTGCGCAGGGAGAACAAACAGTGACTCCACCAAGGAAACGATGAACACTGATACAACGATGGCGGGTATTTGTTTAAAGAGATTTCCACTGTCTCCGGGTACAAAAAATAGTGGTAAGAACGCGGCGATGTTTGTCAATACTGCGAAGCATACCGGAAGAGTCATTCCTTTTGCCCCTAGAATAGCGGCATCCATAAATCCAAGACCTTGTTGACGCTTCTCATAGACGTTTTCTCCGACAATTACGGCGTCGTCAACGATAATTCCCAGCGTAACGATGAACGCGAATAGAGAAATCATGTTGATGGAGGCACCAGTGAAGGGAATAAATAAGAAAGAACCTAGTACCGAGATGGGAATACCCAGTGTGACCCAAAACGCTAGACGCGGGTCGAGAAATAGTCCTAATAACATGAGTACCAAAATAAGACCAATTCCAGCGTTTTTGAGTAGTAGGTACATGCGATCTTTGTATACTTCCGAGCGATCGTTCCACACCGCGAGCTTCACATCTTGTGGAAGGCCGCTGCGCACTTGTTTTACATATTTGTTGGCGACGCGTGAAACGCTTTGCGGGGTTTCACTCCCCACACGAAAGACTTGAATTTCGATGGCGCGTTTGCCATTGTAGGAAGCTTCTTCGTCGGTTTCAGCAAATTGATCGCGAATTATGGCGATGTCCTTCAGATAGACAACGCTTCCATTGGGATCTACTACGATGGGAATATTTGCGTATTCTTGGGCGTAATCTTTGCGCTCTTGTGTGCGCAGTAGGATTTCGCCACCTTTGGTTTTTATTCCACCGCCGGGTAACTCCAAGGCAAAGGCGCGTACTTTGGCGGAGACTTGCCCCAAGCTTAGGTTATAGCGGCGCAATTGTTGTTGTGGAATTTCGATGGCAATTTCAAAAGGCCTTGCTGCGCTTAACGTAACTAAGGTGATGCCTTTTTCTTGTAAAAGACCATCGCGTATTTGTTCGGCAATTTCACGGAGGCGATACTCTTCTTGTTCTCCATATACCATGACGGAGAGAACTTGATTACGTGCTTCTATTAAGCTGACAATGGGACGCTCTGCATCTTCCGGAAATGTTTGGATGCGGTCCACGGCATTTTTGATGTCCTGTAAGGCCTTACTGGCGTCAGCGCCATTGAGAAGTGTTGCGGTAATTTGTGCACGACTTTCGAAGGCGTTGGATAAAGTGGTTTTGACACCATCTAAACCTTGGATCGAGTCTTCGATCGCCAGTATAATGCCTTGCTCTACCTCTTCGGGACTTGCTCCGGGATAGGTAATTTCAATGTTGACTCTTTCACTAACAAACTCGGGAAATACTTCTTGCTTTACTCCGAAGCCGACAATGGCTCCGCCGAGAATAAATATGCCCATGAGTAAGTTTGCCGCTACATGGTTGCGCGTCATCCATGCAATGGGACCGCTGAGTTTTTTTTCGTTACTCATTGTTGTTACCCGCTTCTTCCAGTAGCATTCCTGACATCGCGACGGATAGATTACTGACGATCACACGTTCGTTGTCTTTTAGGCCCTCTACAAAAATAAAGTCGTCGTTACCAAATGCCACTTTGACGATACGTATTTCGAGTTGATTGCGTGCGTTTTTTATCCAAACTTCGTTGTTTTGGTGTAGTGCATAACGCGGAATTTTATATAGGTTTTTTGTGGCTTTGCCCTGAATATCTACCTTGACATATGAGCCGATCAACATGGGCTTTTTTTGGCTACTACGTCCTAAGGCATCATCGACTTTTACTAGCACGCGCGCCATGCGTCCTTGAGGATCAAGATCTCCAAGAATACCTATGACGTGCCCGTTGCGTACGTTTGGTTTTCCTCTTCCCATATTTTGAATGATACGCGCTTTGGAACCTGTTTGTTCTTGGCTGGGGGGAATGACGATTTGCGATAGTTGCTCAACGGGTATGTTTACGCGGACCCAAAAAGCATTGACGTCAGCAACGGTGGCAATGGAATTTTGTGAATTGACAAGTTGCCCCACCTCCACAGATTCATCAATGACAATAGCGGAAAACGGGGCGGCGATGATCGTTCTTTCTAAATCTAACTTGGCACGCTTTACGCTGTTTTCGGCCGCCATTACCGCGGCTTGTTTTTCTTTTAAATGTGGTTTACGCAGTGCTAGGTCCGAGTCTACTTTACTGGAAACCGTTTCACCTAATAGTTCCCATTCACGTGCCGCGACTACTTGGTTACCTTCTTCTACCTTCAACTCAAATTGCGCTCGGACGAGATTGGCTTGTTCTTGTTGGTAACGAATTTCAAATTCGCGTTTGTCAATGCGTAGAATGTCTTCGCCCTTTGCGATGACTTGACCGACAAGAAGTTTGGGGTTTTGCCATACGACATTGCCACTCACTTGAGGACGCACACTAAGGCGACGATATGCTTGCATCGTACCGTAGCCACTAACTATGTTGCGTTTGCGTTGTGGGGTCACTGTGATGGTTTTTACCACAACTTTGCTTTTTACTTGCTCTTTTCGCGATGCCTTTGGCTTTGAGGCGATAATTTTTTTGGCATAATGCATACTCCCCATGATAATTCCCACAGGAAGGGCTATTTGTACGATAAGAATGTAAGTAAGTTTTAGAGCATAACGCATGACTTTTTTCACTTCATTTCCTCCTGTAAATTTACCAGTGAATTCTGTAGCCAGTTTCCTCCCATTGCTCTATACAACTGGGCACGAATCAGAAGTAAATTTCGCTGTTGCGCGATTTGTTGTCTTTGTAGATTTTGTAAATTTTGCAAAGCGACAATTACGGTAAGGTAATCGTTTAGACCATTGACGTAACGCGATTTGGATTCTTCTAACGTTTTTTGAGCTAAGGCGATTTGTTGTTTGATATTGGCCATCAATTTTAGCTGTTCTTTTTCTTGGACAAATGCATTTTCAATTTCAAGAAGTGCCTTCAAGTAAGTATCGGCAAGGCGGTTAGCTATTTCATCGACAACGGCCTTGCGTCTTTCCACTTCTTCTTCTCTTCTTCCACCGTCAAAGATCGGTGCCGTTAGGTTACCGATAATATTTAGGATTTCCTGGTGGAAGAATGTAGAAATTTTTGTTGTGGCCCATTCATAAGACGGAGTGATGACAAACCGTGGTAAACGATCAGCGACAGCCACGGCAATCTCATATTCTGCCGCTTGGAGTTGCAACATGATGGATCGCAAATCTGGTCGGTTATACATGAGCATTTTGGGGTCAATGACATTGGGAAAAGGAGGAAGCTCTGGTAAATAGCCGGAAGTTTTGACATCTAATTTTCCCGGAGGTAAGCCCATAAGAACCGCTAGCTGTTGTAAGGACGTTTTTAGTAGAGAACGCGCACCAGGTATTTGTCCTTCTAAAGCCGCAAGTTGCTGGCGTTGTTGTAACACATCAACAGCGGAACCTCTTCCTAAGCCAAAGCGCAATTCTGTAAGTTCGAGTAAAGTCGTCGCTACTTCAATTTGGTTGTTTAAAAGATGCAGTGCCGCTTGTTGTTCTTGCGCGGTAAACCATGTTTCCACTATGGTTGCACTCAAAAGCAGCATCGTTTGCTTTATATCTTCTTTACCAGCTTCGTAACGTAAACGCGATGCTTTCACTTGTGAAGAAATACGCTTCCATAGGTCGACTTCAAAAGATAATCCTGCGTTAAAAAAGTAGCGCTCTTGGTTAAAGGCGAATGCACCTCCACCGCCACCGCCGCCAAAACCACCTCCAAAGGCACCAAACCCCTGGTCTTCACTATCTTCAAAGCGATTGTAGGTTCCACCTGTGCGGACTTCTACCTGAGGGTATAATTGGGAACGATCTATGTTAATAATGGCCGCCGCTTGCCGTAAGCGATGCCATGCTTGTTTTACCTCAAAATTTTGGAGTAGTGCTTGGTCAACGATATTATTTAAGTCTCCATCAGCAAATTCTTCCCACCAGTACCCTATTTGTTTTTCTCCATTATTGGTGTTGTGGTATGATATAGGTATTGACTGCGGAGCTTTACTATGATCGCGGACATCATAGGGACTACATGCGATCAAACATATAGTCGATATTATTATGTATAGTATTTTATCCATTGCTGCCCTTATCTATATGTGAAAACGGCTCTATGTGGTGTTTGTTTGGCATTATGACTACAATTAGTATTTTATTTTTGCGAATACACCATCTTTAACCTGTTTTAACTTTAAAAAACTTAAAAAGAATATATTTGTAGATTATATTTTATATTAAAGGCGAAAGTGAAGCGTTTTAAGTAGAATATATTATATATTGATAATGCAACAATATCACTACAATTAAGACATTTTTTTCAGAAAAATACCGCTTTAGTAAAATTTTTGGCAAGGAAAATTTCATGAAAAACTTATTTTATAAAGAAAAGCTTCTGCTCCAAAGATTGAAGAATGGTGTACTGTGTGTCGAGGCAAATAATGAAGAAGATATGTATTTTGGCAATGGTTATGCGCAAGCGGTAGATCGCGGTATGCAAATGATCTTTACGCGTATCGTTGGACAAGGTCGTATTTGTGAATTGTTGAAGGATAGCGAGGAAACCTGGAAAGCCGATGTTTTTTTTCGACGCATGAATTGGCAAAAAGACTGCGAACAGGAGTTACAAAAAATGTCCGCAGAAAATCTCGCCAAGTTTACAGCATGGTGCAAAGGAATCAATTGTGCTTTTCGTGAAAAAATTCCATGGGAATTTCGATTGCTTGGCGTGCGTGTTGAACCTTGGAAAATGGAAGACAGCGTATTATTAATGCGCATGATTAGTTATTTAAATTTGCAACAATCGCAGGCCGAAATGGAAAACTTGGTGGTGAGTTTAATACAAAACGATGTTCCGCTAACGTATTTAGAAGAACTATTTCCTGGTCAGCTACAAGGAATAGATGTAGAGCTTATTAAAAAGGTGCGGTTACACGAAACTTTCGTTTCTCAAGATATTGCGTGGCTATCGGGAATTTCCCCGGCAATTGCTTCGAATAATTGGGTGATCCATGGTCGTAAGACTCTTTCGGGACACCCCATTCTAGCGAACGACCCTCATCTAGAAGGAAATCGTCTGCCGAATGTATGGCAGGAAATGCTGTTGAAATGTGGATCTAGTTATTTAGCTGGGGCAGGGATGCCCGGTATTCCTGGGATTTTAATTGGACGCAATAATAGTGTGTCTTGGGGAGCGACATACGCGTTTATGGATAGCCTGGATTCATGGGTGGAGACATGTAAAAACGGCGAATACTATAAAGATGAGAAATGGCATGCGTTTCACAAAAGAACCGAGGTGATTTATCGCAAGAAAAAAGCACATGAAGTTTGCTATTACGAAAATGAACATGGGGTTTTAGATGGAGATCCCAACGTCGCAGGGTGTTACCTTGCCAGTAAATGGGCGTGCGGTGAGAATACTGGTGCACGTTCTCTTAGTGCGATGTTTTCTAATTTATTTGTGACTTCTGCACCACAAATGATGGATATTCTTGGGCAGCTAGAAGTACCGTTTAATTGGGTGATCGCTGATTTTGAAAATATTGCCTATCAGATGTCCGGTTTGTGTCCTGTGCGCAATTGGTCAGGACTCTATCCCGCAGATGGTCGTTTTTCGCAAAACGATTGGCAAGGTTTTTATGTGCACGAAGATTTACCGCGTTCACTAAATCCACCGCAACAATTTATCGCCACCGCAAATAACAACCTCAATCATTTAGGTAAAACTTCTCCGATCAATTTGTGTATGGGTAGTTATCGTGCCGACATGATCGCAAAAATACTCGAAAAATCCACCGAGGTTTCTTCGGCAGATTGTATCAAAATACAACACAATGTTTTTTCTCTGCAAGCACAAGAGTTTATGAAGATACTCAAGCCTGTTATGGTGGCTTGTCCCGCAGAAAAGGAATTAAAAAGGTGGAATTGCCAATATAATTTTCAAGCAAAAGGTGCATGGTTATTCGAAAAATTTTATGCGCAACTGTTTTATGATGTATTCGCGAAAATGGGGGGAGAAAAAGTATTTGCTTTTCTTCGCGAACAAACGGGTATTTTTATAGATTTCTTCGGTAATTTTGATAATATCTTATTACAAAAATCTAGCCGTTGGTTTGCAGGAAAAACCCAAGCACAAATTTTTAAAGAAGCTTTTGAGAAGAGCCTTTTACAACTTACACAGAAAGACATTCAATCTTGGGAACAAAAAATAGAATTGACCAATATTTTTTTCTCGGGCAAACTCAAATGGTTGGGATTTGATTATGGTCCAGTAGATATCGCTGGTGGAAGAGCTACTATACAGCAAGGACAACTTTATCAAAGTGGTGGGCGAAAAACAAGTTTTGTACCGTCTTTACGTATGATTGTCGACATGAGCACGATGGGAATTATGAGCCACCTGCTCGGTGGACCAAGTGACCGACGTTTTTCTCTTTACTACACATCAGAAGTTGACATGTGGCGCACGCAGCGCTACAAGTACATAGATCCTTTTCTCGAAGACGAAGCGAAATTCATTTCCAACTTGTTTACGTAGAGTACCTTATTATGAATGATTACCAAAAATTTATACAAAAAAACTTACGGCTACCATATATACACCATATGCTCGTAGCAGACTTACAAGGCAATATTCTTGCTTCAAGTAGTGAAAACAATGAAGATGAGGCTGTGATGTGTTCTTTTTTGCATCAGAGTGCTTTGCAAATGGGAACTGAATTTGGACTATCCTCTTTTCGCCATATTGCCTTTGAACACGGTTCATACAAATGTGTGGTTACCGAACAAAAAGGTTTTTTACTTCTCGCAATGCTGGACAAGAATGTTTCCGATAGTAAATATCTTTCTTATCTAGAACAAATGTTGCAGTGACAAATTTATTCAATTTGTGAATTAGGTAGTTGCTTTTTATTACGGAACTATTGTATTATTATCGTAGTATAACTTACAGAATTTAGGAATCTTTAAGGAAATTGTATGGCGTCCTTGGAACAAATTTTATCCCCCATAAAAAAGTTACAAGGTATACAGGATGTATTTCTGTATCACGAGAACGAGTTGGTTTACACGTTTAGTGATATAGAAGTGGGTGATCATCTTAAGGCAACAATCGAGAGCGTTGTGAATTGTTGCGATGTTATACATAGTTCTTATGGGGCAGAATGTGTCAACTTTGCATATAAAAACCAAAGTATTATTGTGCAGAAGTTTGCGAACGGCTATCTAATTGTTATTGTGGATAGTTTTTTTAATAGCAAACTTTTTGGAATTGCGTGTAAACCCATTTTGAGCAAAATTGAACGCCACGCTTTTTCTGACCAAGCACAAACAACAAGCTCCGTTTTAAGTACCACAAGAGAGCACGTAAGTTCCATCAATCATAAAACAGTCGGGGGATGTTTGGTCGGAGCTTTGATCGGTAAGGGTGGCGCCGGAAAAGTCTACAAAGGTATCCACATTAATATGGGGATGAAAGTAGCGATAAAAGTTTTAAATACGCATGAAGATAGTGAGGCCATTCAGCGTTTCGTACAAGAAGGTCGAATTTTGGCAAAAATAGAGCATCCCAACATCGCCAAAATTATTAACCTCGGTCACGAATCGGGTTTCCACTTTTTGATTATGCGCTACATTGAAGGTGAAAACTTGGAAAATATTCTCGCTAGAGAATCTATTCCATTTAACATCGCCCTATCCGTGGCTATTGAGATCTGTTCTGGCCTAGAAGAAGTGCACAAACTCAAAGTAGTGCACCGTGATATTAAACCATCAAACATCATTATTGAGAAAAGTACCGGAATACCCATTTTGGTGGATTTTGGAAGCATTCATCAAATAAATCCTGACCAAGAAGAAACCAAAAAAGGCTCTATTATAGGTACGCCCCTATACATGTCACCAGAACAATGTATGGGAGAACCTCTTAACCAAACATCTGATATATATAGTCTCGGAGCAACATTATATCACCTTACAACGGGTGTTCCTCCATTCGAGACTCCGACGAGTATGGCAACACTCATGGCGCACATCCACAAGGATGTCGTTCCACCTCACGAAAAGAATATTGAGTTACCTGTAATGTTTTCCGAAGTGATTTGTAAAATGATGAACAAACAGCCGGAAAAGCGTTACCAAAGTATCGAAGAAGTGTGCATGGCGCTTCGTCACCTCAAAGAAAGAAAAACAACTAATCTTCAAAAAGTTGTTACACGCATGATGAAAAAAAGAAAAGCAAATTCAACAACACAAGGCATTAAGATAAAAAAGTATTTTGAAGAAGAGTAAAACGCATAAAACCACATCCTGTAATGTGGTTTTGTGACTGTTACAAAAAATATACCGCAAAATTATTCTAACATGTTCGCATATCAAACAAAAAATCTTCACCTCTCCGTATTTTTCTACTTCAAATTACCTCAGAAATTAACACTGTTAATATAAAAAAAATAATTTCAAAAAATGTATTAGGACTTACAAAACGACCATCGCATACAAATCTCATTTACCTTTCGCCTTTAGATAGTCATCCATCATTTTAAAAATACTGTGGCATACAAATTGCTTTTAAAAGCATAGCTCAATTTACTATGTAGGCATTTGTAGTACGAATCAAAATAGTGATTTTGAAATGTAGGATGGACAAATGAGAATATATATATTCATGATGCTTTCGTTATTACTTTGTTGTTGTGGTAGTGAAGCAACGAAAACTTCGCAAAAAATAGTTGTTGTTGGCTCTCAATGGTACGGCCACATTCCAGTATGGATTGGAATTGAAAAAGGGTTTTTCAAAGAAAGCGGTTTTGAAGTAGAGTGGCGTCCTATCGGCAAAAGCATGGATCGTTTAAATGCGATTTCTTCGGGAAGAGCACATTTTGCTAGTTTAGGAGAAATTGCCATGCTGAGTTCCATGGCTTTTGGCAATAAGAATTTCTACTGGGTGGGCAATCAGGATATTGCTCCGGGTTTAGAAGGAATGGTTGCTGCTCCGGAAATTAACTCCTTACAAGACCTGAAAGGTAAGAAGATTGGATTTCCTTTTGGGACTACCGTGGACATAACATGTCGTATGCTATTAAAGCAACAAGGACTTGACCCACAAAAAGATGTGCAACTTGTGAATTTAGAGGTCGGAGACGTTCCTGCAGTGTTTCGCGCAAAAAATGTGGATGCGGCAGCTATTTGGGAGCCTGGGTTTTCCCAATTAACCGCTGTAGAAGGTGCCACCGTTTTGGGAAAAGACACCGATACGGAGGTATATCAAAAATTTGGAACGATGACAGGTCCTGATGTTCTTATTATTAGCAAGAAGTGGGTAGACTCACATCCACAACGAGCACAGAAGTTCTTAAAGTGTTATTTTAAAGCTTTGGAGTGGGTAAAAAATAATGGCGAAGAAGCGATAAAAATCATTCATAACAAATATATTCAGCAGGATATCGGATTGATTCAAAAAAATATGAAGATATTCAAGTGGCATGGTTTGGAAGAACAGCGACAGATTATGAGTGAAAAGGGAATTTTTCGTCAAG
This sequence comes from Candidatus Uabimicrobium amorphum, assembly GCF_009002475.1. Classification (GTDB taxonomy): domain Bacteria; phylum Planctomycetota; class Uabimicrobiia; order Uabimicrobiales; family Uabimicrobiaceae; genus Uabimicrobium; species Uabimicrobium amorphum. The sequence goes on along the minus strand of NZ_AP019860.1, from coordinate 2,329,137 downwards.
CAGATTACATACTCAAAATTTTACATGAGGAGATGAAAGTCATTCCTCATAAGCCTGCATTTCGCGAGTGGGTGAATCTACAAGTGTTACCTCAGGAGTAAATAATGGGACGAAAAGAACTTGATTTATGGTCGGCATCTGTTTTGGGGGCACTGGGGATTCTTATATTTTTAGGAATGTGGGAACTTTTGACGCGGACAAACATCATTGATATGTTTTTCCTTCCCCCGCCGTCGCAAGTTGTTCAGCGTGCTTGGAATATGACGGTAAACGATGGTGTGCTACTTGTCGATATTCGTATGAGTGCTATGCGCGTATTGATCGGATTTTTATTGAGCGTCATTGTTGGAATTCCCATTGGCCTTGTGATGGGAATGAATCCATATATTCGCGCAATGATCAATCCAATTATTTCCATTATTCGTCCTCTTCCCGCTTTGAGTTGGATTCCGCTATCCATGTTGTGGTTGGGGATTGACGAACAACAAAAATATGCCATTGTTTTTATGGGATGTTTTGCCTCCATCGTCGTATACACTACCGATGCGACTTTACGTGTTGATCCACTTTTACAGCGCGCGGCCAGAAATTTAGGCGCTTCACGTTTACAAGTATTGCTGCATGTGACTTTGCCTGGTGCACTTCCCGATATTTTAAGTGGGTTAAAGGTTGTTTTGGCGATTGCCTGGACATGCGTGATTTCTGCAGAAATGGTGGGTGCAAACAGTGGATTGGGCTTTCGTATTTGGACAGCGAAGGAGTGGTCAGATACCAGTCAGGTGCTTGTTGGTATGATATGTATTAGTTTGACCGTATTACTTCTCGATATCTTATTTCGCTTCATTGAAAAGTTTCTTTTACCTTGGCAAAGTAAGGACTAACATGAGCAAGCCATTTATGCACTTTAATAATCTCACGATGTCATTTACGACGCGCAAAGAAACCGTTACTGCGGTTTGCGATTTTGACTTAAAAGTAGACAAAGGACAAGTGGTATCTCTTGTTGGGGCTTCGGGGTGTGGTAAAACAACGGTGTTGAACGCGGCGGCGGGTTTTCTCCTTCCCACAACAGGAGAGGTGCTTTTGGAAGGAGAAAAAATCACCGCGATTGAACCACGGTGTGGTATGGTCTTTCAAAGCTATGCCTTGTTTCCGTGGTTAACCGTAAAGGACAATGTGGCATTTGGTTTAAAAATGAAAGGCCTTTCGCGGAAGCAAAGACATCTCGAAGCTCAAAAATATATAGAGCTGGTTGGCTTGAAGGCATTTGCCAATGCCTACCCTTCCGAGCTTTCTGGAGGAATGTGTCAGCGGGTGGCTATTTGCCGCGCTTTGGCAAACAAAACCGATGTTCTTTTGTGCGATGAGCCTTTTGCGGCATTAGACGCGATGACAAGACAAGTGATGCAACAAGAACTGTTGAGTATCGTACAAAAATCTCAGCAAACGGTTTTATTTATTACACACTCTATTGATGAGGCTTTAATTATTAGTGATACAATTGTGGTGATGTCCGCACGACCAGGTAGAGTAAAAACCATGATCGATGTCAAGTTACCAAGACCAAGAGATGTAAATGTTCAGTTAACCAAAGACTATATCGATTTGAAAAAAAGCATTTGGGATATGGTGGAAGAAGAAGTACGCTCTTCTCTTAAACTCACTAAACGCGCTGGTATGGGACAGGATTAACGGAATGAGCAGGATATTGTATCCTGTTCATCGTGTCTATTTAGGTACTCCACTTCTCTGCCATATAGATAATACGTAAAATTTCTTTATTGATCAGTTGTGCGCGTACTTCACCAATACCTTTGATGTCCTTCAACGAATCAATTGAGGCACTCTTTATATTTGTAAAAGAACCAAAGTTTTCGATTAGGTTTTTGATGATGTACGTGGATAAACGTGGAATCATCGATAAGATGCGGTGGCCACGTGGTGCAATGGGCTCTATATAACTGTTGATGTCGCGGGGGAAACCCATGGCCAAACTTATGTTTCCTTCGATAAGTAACGCTTGGTCGTCTAGTTTTTTTAGGCGTTTTAGTACCTCTTCTTCGGTGAGTTTATCGCTTTTGTAGTAGTCGCGTATCACAAGAAAGCCTTTTTCGATGACTTTTTCTTGTTCGGGAGAGTTAAGGTGGAGAGAAACCACTTCGTTGCCCAATTCGATGCGGTGACGATTGAGTTCCATTTGTGTGCGACGTGCCATTTCACTATACTGAATTGCGGTGATGACATCGTGCAAGGTCACTGTGTCTCTGATTTCGAGTAGATGTAGTGTTTGTATGGCGAGGTTGAGAGATTTTATATGTCTTTCCAGTGCTAGCATTGTCTGATTTGCACTCGAAATAAGTATGGGAACACTGCGAAACATGTACTTTTCATCTTGTATATACAAATGTAGGGTTTTGCGCCTTTCGGAGATACTGAGTACAATTTTTTTTGTTTGTTTAGAAAATCTTTCACCGGTTTGGTGACGAATACCTGTTTCTTCGGATGTGTACTCGTAATCTGGTACTAGATTGGCATTGGCGCGTACGATGCGCTTCAAATCTTCGGAAAGAATGATCGCTCCATCCATTTTTGATAATTCAAAAAGACGCATGGGAGTGTATTCACAATCTATATGAAAACCACCTTTTGTCAGAGCCAAAACTTCTGGGGTGTCACTGAGAACAATAAGGCTCCCCAGCCCTCCTTGCAAAATTAAGTTCACACCATCTCTAAGTGGAGTTCCCGGTGAAAGAAGTTTTACGGCTTCGAGTAGTGTTTGGCCGCTGTCAATAGAATGTGTCATCTATATTATTTCCTCTAATACATAAAAATTTGCTGTGGGTGTTTTCGACTTTTTACCATACCCACAAAAACAATAGGCGCAAATAAATATACGTAATATTGTTGTGAAATAGTGGCAATATTTTCGAAAAAATGAAAATAAAATACGATTTCATTTCGAGATTGTTTTCCATTGGATTTGAATTATACATAAAACTATAATGTTACGGTAGTAAAATAGACGAGAAATTTACGCGATCAATTTTATCAAGTTTACAAAATTGGTCTTTCATTTAGGGGATTTTCGATGAAGTTTATTTTGACGCTATGTCTGTTATGGACAAGTGTTGTTTTTTGTGAGAAAGGTAGCCTTACTGTTGTACGTTGCGATAATGGTAAGAATAAATTTCTTTCCTCACCACAAGCAATGCAATTTGAAGAATTGCACAAAAATTTGAATCCAAATTTAGATACAGTGGTATTGATTCACGGATTCAACAATACCTACAACAGTGCAGTGGATACATACAAAGAGGTGTATCCTGTGGCCAGTAAATCAGGTCGCTTTAACTATGTGGGTTTTTGTTGGCCGGTAAATTTTTCGATTGATTTCGGAAAAGCGGTGAAGCACGCCAATGAGGCGGGAGATTACTTAACGCACACACTAACGACGATTTCTACTTTGCATAACGGTGACAGAAAAGTGCATGTTATTGCGCATAGCTTAGGTTGCAGAGTATTACTCAGTTCTCTAAAGGACAATAGTTCCCGCTATATTAATTGGGGAGATTGCCATTTTTTCGCTCCGGCGGTACAGCACGATGTTTTCCACAAGAGCTTTAGTGGGGCAAACGAAATTGCGCGAAACAATTTTGTGTATTTCTCAAAGGATGATTTAGTACTGAAATATATGTATGCGCTGTGGTACTGGCTGTTTGGACGAGGTGAGAGTTGGCAAGAACTTTCCGGAGCGGAAAATTTTATTCCGCTTTCACTAGAGGAAAAATTGCAATATATGCGCAATTTGGAAAATTCTATCGCGCGTAGCGAATTTGATCGCGAACTTATGCAACAGATTAAGCGTGCACAAGCGGCGATGGGACTTGTCGGAGCAGATGCGATTGATAATGTGGGCAATACCGATTCTCGCGATTTTGTGAGTGGACATTCCTATTGGCAAAGCAAAGAAGCTCTACGTATTGCTGTGGAGAGGATTCTGTCTGGAAAAGCGTTTTTTGCACGTGAGGTAGTGAATAAGAAAGTCGCTTACGATGCGGCCGCGGGAAAGACCATTTGGAAAGTCCCAGGTAAAAATGGTTTTTTCTGGGGGAGTGGTATGTCGGTAGACGCGGATGGCGCTCCAAAAGCATACCATCGTGAGAAAGGAAAAGGCCTAGATTACTTGGCAAACGCAGGATACCCTGGAAATTGGTGGGGAATTGTGACTAAAAACGGCGTACCTGTTGTTCAAAAGTCAAGTGACCCTGCTCCTGGTTACTACGTTTCGCAAACGGCAATGTTTTCTTCTGCAAAAAGTATTTATGATCCGCGACGCTATGTCAATGCGAGTACCATTCCATATTTCGTATTGCCAGCGCGTAAATCTATGGGGGCTAAATTAGGAGACATCGCTGCGGTGGTAAATACACGAAGTGGTAAAGTGGCATATGCCATGTACTCTGATGTTGGGCCAAAAAACCATATTGGTGAAGGGTCTATTGCCTTAGCGGAAGATCTTGGTATTCATTCCAGTCCCAAAAAAGGTGGTGTTAGCAGCGGAGTTGTTTTTATTGTCTTTCCTGGGTCAGGACAAGGCAACGGCAAACTGCGAACGCGTGAAGAAATTCGTGCAACAGGGCAACGCCTTTTTTCCGCATGGGGTGGTGTGGAACAACTAAACGCGGTATGGAAAAAATAATAATTCGTAAAGGCCACAGAAACACAATTCTGTGGCCTTTGTCTGTTTAAAGGAAGTGAAATATCATGAATAAAACCGTATGGTTTATTCGCCATGCTCAAAGTACAGGCAATGCAGGGGAAATAACGCATAGTCCTTCTGGTATACCTCTCACAGATCTTGGTAAACGCCAAGCGCAGCTTTTGAGTGAAGGATTTGATGTTCAACCAGACTTAATTGTGACCTCCCGCTATATTCGTACGAAGGAAACGGCGCAAGATTTTATGTCGCGTTTTTCAAAAGTGAGCCACGAAGAGTGGCCGCTACATGAGTTTACTTATCTAAGCCCAGATCGTTACAAAGGTACTACGATGGGGGAGCGTAAACCCATGGCGGAAAAGTATTGGAAAGATAATGATCCTGAACTTGTCGAAGGTCCAGGGGCCGAATCTTTTACCGAGTTTGTCGCGAGAATTGAAGAATGTTTTTCCAAAATCGACGCTGCACCGCAAAACAATATCGTTATTTTTACTCATGGTTTGGTGATACGTTTGATTTTATTATTGCAGTTGACAAAGCAATACCGCGATTGTTTTTCGCTGATGCAAAAGTATCAAGACATGCGTAAATTTCCAGTGGCAAATGCTTGTATTTTAAAAATTACGTGGGATACAAAAGAGATGAGTTGTCTAGATGTGTCGCACATGCCTCAAGACCTTATTACTTTTTAGGAACGAGAATGAGAGAAATTTTCATCCTAATCTTGGTGGTACTTTGTGGATGCACAAGCCAACAAGAGATAGAGGAACAAAAACGTCAACAGCAGTTAAAGGCCGAAGAAGAACGTAAAGCCGAAGAACAAAAAAAAGCCGAAGAGGAAGAACTTTCAAAGAAGGAAAAAGAATTTGCGAGTGACGTTGAATGGATATTGCGTCATACCCTAAACAATGGTTTTAATCCGGAAGCGAAAAAATTAGAACCTAATTCGGACAGCGAAAAAAACGAAAAAGCAACAGACAAAAACAATAAGGAACAAACGCCAGAAAACAAGTAACCTTGCGGGCGGGATTTTTGTATCTTCTACTTTTCTTTATAAAAATGTGAAATAAAAAAAACATTTTATTGCAATATTGTAGTTTTTATACTATATTTATAGCAGAGGTTTTGTTTACATAAATTAGAATATGTGTTTACCAAGTTATTCTCAACGAAGGTGAAAGCATGAGTACAAGTGAAAAAATGCAAGTATTCTATGACGGAGAGTGCTGCGTCTGCTCCGCCGAAATATCTCACTACAAAAAGAAAGATGCAAAGAACAGCATAGATTTTGTCGACATATGCGACTCCGAGTTCCGTGCAGAAAACTACGGCGTTGAAGATTGCGACATACATGTCAACTTGCACGTAAAATCTGGTGATGGGAAAATGCACCGTGGAATAGACGCCTTTATCGCTATTTGGGAAAATACGCCCGGATTTGAAAAGTTTGCACGGGTCATGCGTTATAGAATCATTTACTTCTTTGCTAGGTGCGGATATGCGGTATTTGTTTACATTCGACCACTTTTACCGCGGAAATCCTGGCGAATAACCAAGTTTTTTCAACGCGTCATTCACGCAAAATGGAATTTTATCCTACGCCTCGTTGGGAAAACTCCCAATTAGAACATTCCTTAAAACTTACCAAGTAAAGATCTTAATCCTAAGTCCCTAGAACAGGGACTTAGAGAATTTCATACCCAAAATAGTCCAAAATATCGCGATTTTGCCCAAATATTGGCCGTATACTCTCTATTTCTTTTACAGAAAGTCGCGCGACTTGCTCTTCATTCATATTACGCAAAAATTCATTGTAGCGTCTTTTTATCGGTATTTTCTGATTTAGATTTATGTCTTCGAGTTCTGGTAGAAAATATTTGATTTTTTGTTCAATCTCCCGATAGTTGTCGCACATTTGTTCGTAGGTAAAAAATATACTGTTGGGGAATTTCTCAATGTTATCTCTTTGTATGCGCAAACAATTCACAACGTGATTTGCAGCGGCATTCACGTTGTAAACGTCTTTACGGCTGCGTTTGGTACTTTCGATAATGGCATATGGGTTGCGCACTGTGAATATGAATTTTGCATGGGAAAAATTTCTTTGTAAAAGAGAAATACGTGCAATATTGGGAGGAGACTTTTCGAGAAATACACATGCTCCTTTTCGATAATGAAATGACGCGGCATAATACCAGGCATCTTTAATTTTTTTCCAATCGTAGTGACTGTCATTTTGTAGTATAGAGGGGTAGTACGGATCATTTGCCCATAAAAAAGATAAACTTTTGTCTTTGGGGACTGGTCCACAAAAGTCGGCAACAAATTGGCCCTCTTTTTTAAAAAAAATTGTTTTAGCGCACTTACGCAATATCTTTTTTAAATACGTAGAGCCACTATTATTTATTGGAGCTAAAAACAAATGTGTTGTGCATTTATTTTTGATAAATTCGATACGAGAGCGTCGACTATTACAATCGACGATCATATGAATTCGCGACTCATTACTTGCATTTTTGACACTGTGAAGTCTGCGGTTATTGATTTCGTACATTTTTCCTTGCTGTAGGCATTTTTGTTCCTTACCTACGGTAAAAGAAACTTTTTCATTTGTCTGTATGGGGATGTGTAGACGGTGATTTGTTTCAAATATAAGACCCTTATCGCGGTGACGTGAAATTTCTGTTTTTGGCTTAAGACGTGTAAGAATGATTCTTTCAATATCAATGTTTGTGTAACCAAAAGTTTTTTGTAAATTATCGATAATAGAGTCCAGGGTTGGTTGGATTTTTTGTATGATATCTTCTTCAACGATGCAATGAGACTTGTTGATAAATTTGATAAAAATGGTGTCGGTGCTGTGGTGAGCTTTGAACTTTTGTTGACGTAAAGAATTTTGTTGCCAATCGCTTTCCGAAAAACCGGCCACTAACTTTTGTACAGGTTGTATATTGACTTGGGCGAAGGTTCTAAAATTTCCATCAAAATTCATATGCGACTCCAGAGTTTTGTTTTAAATTATACTACACACAGTAAATCAGGTAAACTCCAATCTTGGTTTATGATTTTGATATTGTTTATAGAAAGTACAACTGTGAATACCATCACTGCGAATGAAATTATCGAAAAATACTCCACTATTTTGTTAGATGCCTATGGGGTTTTAGTAGACAAAAATTCTGCTTTACCAGGGGCAAAACAGTTTATTGAGCGTTTGAACACCGAAAATAAGTCATATTTAATTTTAACCAACGATGCCTCGAAACAACCGGGCACGTTGTCGCGTAAGTACGCACGTTTGGGTTTAGAAATATCGGAAGACAAAGTGATTCCTTCAGGAAGTCTACTGTCAAGATATTTTGCAGATAACAACTTACAAGGATGTAAGTGTTTGTTTCTGGGGTCGGAAGATTCGCGCTCTTATGTTGGCGAGGCGGGAGGAAAAATTGTTCCCTTTGTTGGCAAGGATACCAAAGCCGATGTTTTGGTGATTTGCGATGGTGGTGATTACCCGTTTATCGAGACCATCGATTTGGTGTTGTCGACACTATTTGCGACTTTCGATCGCGGAGAAAATATAAAACTAGTACTGCCAAACCCCGACTATATCTATCCAAAAGCCGCAGGATATTTCGGTATGACAAGTGGTAGTGTGGCGCTTATTATCGAAAATGCGCTACGTTTGCGCTACCCACAACGCGACAATTTGTCTTTTGTGCGTTTGGGAAAACCAAATAAATTTATCTACGAAGAGGCTTTTTTGCGCTGTGGTACAAAAGACATGGTGATGGTCGGAGACCAAATGTTGACCGATATCAAAGGTGCTTACGATTTCGGAATTGACTCCGCACTTATTGGAACAGGAGTGGCAAATTTAGATGAACTTTGTCAAGAAGCCGCATATGCACCAACATATCTTCTCAAGGATCTTTTGTAGAGACGAACCGTCCTGAAATTAAGATAGGTATACACATAACAACTAGGATCACAACGATAAAAATGGAGAATCAAAAGTGAACAAGGCAAAATCAGGAATCGCCTATCAAATTTATGGTGACGAGGGAACACCTGTTGTTTTAATTATGGGTTTAGGTATGCTCGGTAGTGTATGGGGTTGTCAGATACCAGTGCTGAGTAAAAAACATCGTGTTCTCATATTTGATCATTTGGGAATAGGAGAAAGCGATCCCCTTCCGCGAGGCGGAAAGTCGATGGCGGAAATGGCCATTGATGTTGGTAGGCTACTTGAGGAAGTTGGTTGGGAAAGTGCTCATGTAATTGGTATTTCCATGGGGGGGATGATCGCACAACACGTGACGTTAATGTACCCACATCGCGTTCGCTCTTTGAGCCTTTTAGCGACCTCTGCCGGTGGGGTTTTATCTCCCGCGCCGACAACACATAGTTTTATGTTTTGGCTAAAAACGTTGGGATGCAAAAGTAACGAGCAACGCGCACAATTAGTAAAAGAATTACTCTTTCCCAAAAGTTACCTAAAAACTCTTAGCAAAGAACAACACGAGCATTTGTCGCAAATTTACCAACGTAAAATACCCAAGAACGTCGTTTCCGCACATGTAAAGGCGGTGATTGCTCACAATACCAAGCCTTCATTACATCTTCTGCAATTGCCCGTACTCATTTTACGCCCTGATTGTGATTATTTAGTGGCACCAAGTGAAAACGATGTTCTGCACCGCTTGATCAAAGGCTCACGCCTAGTATCTTTTCCCAACGCTGGTCACGGAATACTACGGCAGTGTACCGATGAAGTAAACAAAGAACTACTAGCACATCTTGTCGCAGTGGATGCAAAGCAAATTTAGAAAATACAAACAAGAACCTCTAATGCACAAGCACAAGAGGTTCTAAAAGAGCACTTATCCTAACATCCTGTCCATCCTGTTAATCCTGTCAAAAAAACATCCCATCCATCCTGTTAATCCTTGTATTAGACATCTACGCCATTTTCACATGATCCGCAAATGGGAAAAAACGATGCACACAGCTCTTCTCGCTAGTGAATACAGTATGGAAAGTGCTAACGAATTTAATGGCGAGATGAAACGCCTTGAGGTTCGCATAAAAAACGGTAAGCAAAATTTATACTTACGTAGCGACGGTGAATTCACCATCTACCGCGACGCGAAACCAATCTGTTATTTTCGCCTAGAAATGGATATGGGGATCGAAAGTGGTGAGTATCTAAAAAAGAAGTTTTTCGCCTACCATCATTACCGCTCTTTCTCCTTCTTTGCGTTGGAATATCAAAAATACTAAATTTACTCTTACTAAACTTTCTCGTTATATTCGAAATCATTATTTTCTTGATTCTAAATCATTTAAATTAAAACGGTTGCAGTACTCTCCCCTTTCTTCTGTTAGGTAACTCCTACTTATGCAACTACTACGGAAACTTTTGCAGAGGCACTGCGCTATAGGTCATCCCTATAGGAATTTTTTCCCATACTGGAGGAGGACTTTCTCTATTAGTCAATAGTAATAGAGAAAGTCCTCATCCAGTTATTGCTACTGTGCAGTAAATTGCCAGTAGCTTCTATAGATTTGTCTACAGAGATGCCTATAGATAGACTGCACAGTAAACCTACAGACAGACTACATACATGTGTTGTTTTACTGTACTATTGTAGTCCATTTTTACGTCGCGCAAAGGGGTAAAAAAGAAAAAGAGCAAAGGGATACAAGTCAACTGTTACTTGACTTTCGCACCCGAAACGCAGAGGCGCAAACCCACACCGCTATCGCGGCCGCCGGGCCTGTAGCCGAAGCGCAGAGCCGACCGACATTCCCTGGCTCCGTACTTCCAGCAGCCGCCACGAAGCACCCGTTCCCAGCCCTCTAGTGAGCCTTTGGGATCCTTCTGCTCAGCAGTACTGTAATCACCATACCTGTCACTGCACCACTCCCACACATTCCCATGAAAATCATAACACCCCCAGCTATTTTCATTGGGTAAACTTTTTACTGCAACTGTACTCGCTGTTTGTCCTGACCAATTGGGGTCAAAACATACTTTCGAAGTATCTATACTATCTCCTAAATTATAAGCCCTCGTTGTCCCCGCGCGACAAGCATACTCCCACTCCGCCTCCGTCAATAACCTCATCCCCACTCTTTTACAAAACTCCGCACAATCCTCCCACGATACGCTCTCCACCGGCCCCTGTAAACCCACATCTTTAAACTCAGATGGATTCGAGCCCATAACAGCCGACCACTGCCCCTGCATCACCCCCGTCTCCCCCACATAGTACACCTCACTCACCCACACCTTATGTCGTACTTCATCATCCTCACGATCCTTTTCTCCCTGCGGTGATCCCATCCAAAACTTCCCCGGCGGTATCATCTTCAACACAAACTTCGCACCACTTCTTTCAATCTCTTTCGTCAACTCCAACCCCTTCACCTGCGCATACCACTCCTGATAGCTGTGCGCTAACTCCACCTGCTTCTCGTGCGACAAAGCTCCCCACTCCTCTACCGTAAAGTCGATACATTCCTTCTCCGCATTCCAACACAACTCCCATAATGAACTCTCCCAACCCTGGGGAGCGGCTTTGCTTATGTTGATGTTTAGTTGCTGTATGGCGAGTTCTTCCTCGGCAACGCGTAGGAGTGCGTTGATTCTTTTCTCCCCTGTGGTGGTGACGCGTAATTCAATCTTCGCCAGCCTAGTTTCTATTAGGTTTAAGAGGTTTTGCTTTAAGCATAACTGCAAATATTTGTTAGCTTTATCTTTTTGTCCCTTTGTTTTAGCTAACATTCCCAGGTAACAATAAACCTGACATCGACGTTTGACATCTTTACTTTTTGCTTCCAATAATATTTCTTCTTCTGAGATTTTACCACGGTAGTACTGAAAGACTTTCCAAAGGACATCTTGCTTGTATAACTCCTTGCTATTTGTGTATCTTATTATCCTTCTTAGATATACATCGTAAATATCGCTAAGTTTATCTTGCTGCCCATAGTAATGAATATAGAGTAAAAGGTAAAACTGGCATGCTTCTTGGTTAAGTAAATTTTCCACTGTTTTGGGAGAAAACTTTGACAATAACAACTCGACACGAATAGGAGTTTGTAAAGTGGCTTTTTTGGCGAAAAATATTGCTTGCTTTACATTTCCTTGATAGGCATAAATAGTTGCTAAAGTGTTTCTGGACTGACATATTCTATCTTGAATCTTATAATCCAAATAATCATAAATAGTTGCGACAGTGTTTTTTGACTCTTCCTCTGTAGCGTGATGCAATAATTGAAAATCTTGTTGGTTTATTTTATTCACCTTTTCATCAAGATACAACTCCCATATTCTCTTATTAAGTTCGCCACTACAAATACTTTCAACTTGTTTTGGAGTAAACTTTTTAAGTAGTAGCGGCACTCGTTGTTTTAACTTTGAACTGCTAACAAATTTCTTTGCGATTTTTTCATTTCCCAACCAAGCATGTATCATTGCGAGAGTATCAATATATGGAGGAAATAACGCCATACTTCTATAAGTACCTAATTTTGTTGCCAAAATATCAATGCATTCATTTCGCATTTTTATAAAAGCTGTAAAAATTGCCAGTTCACGTTTACTTAGCGCCTCTAGTTTTTCTTCTGTGTAAATACCATGTAATTTTTCATGGAGTCCAGAAAAGTTGTCTTTAACATGTTGCTCTATTTCTCTAAAGGAAAACTTCAAAAGCAGCAGCTTAACCAATATTTGAGTATCTGGCAATCCTCTTTTAGCAACTTCCTTTGCTTGTTCTTCCATTCCCAACCAAGCATAAGTGCAAGCTACTGTTTCAATATAATCGTGCCTAGTAAAATGACTTAGGTAATCAATATCTTTGTAATTAATAACTTCTTTATTTTGTTTCCAAAGTGCTTGTTGTAAAAGTGTATTAATATTAAAGGCACGTTTGTCATTCGATAGATACTCACTAGGTAAATTTGCGGGACGAGTCCATTTTTTGAGCGACAATTCATTAGAAAACTGGTAGGAAGAAATTTTTTGGGCTAGTTTTTGTGGTTGTTTTTTTTGAACAATTTTCCATTGTACTGTTGTACCACGAACATTAGCATCTCCATATGACTGGTCAACAACAAATTTGGCTGGATCGTTAGTTCTTTTTGTATTAGCAATACAATCTTCAAAATGGGGACTTTTTTTACCTTCAAGTAAGGGATTTCCAAATTTGTCAACATTATCAATATAGATTACGTTCTCTGTCGAATCAACAGAAAACGCTTTACGTCCGCCTTCCCCGAAAACTATTGGCCAAGCATAAATGCGAAAATGTTGTTCTTGCATATCAATAACATTATATTCAGTTTCATATGGAGCAGCCTTTCTCGATGTGCTATCAGTTAAAGGTTTACCTAATGAAGACGGAAGAAAAATCTGAAAGTAGTAACCATATTTATTTAAAAATCCATATTCATTGATAGTTCCGAGTTTTTTAATCATGGGTTGCAGCTTCTTGCCACTTCTTGTACGAGAGTCTCTAGTTAGCTGCAACTCGGCTAGTAGCCTATATTCTCCATCACCATCATCATCTTGATCTATGTCTGGTAAAGCTTTCGACAAGTTTTCTGCGAAACTTAGCAGTTTGAGTGTTTTTATAACAGACTCTTCGTTTAATATTTCTTGAGATTTTTTAATCTTTATAGGCACAAGTAAATCTTTTGAAGTAATTTTTGACATTAACATTTTGGCTTTTGTTTTATTTCCCTGCCATGTATAAATATCAGCAACAGTTTCGATGTAGTCTTTACGGTTAAAGCGGAGTAGATATTCTAGATGTTGTTTTTTGATATTATTTTTATCTTTATTTATATAAGCCTGTCGCAATTTTCTATTGATTTCGTGAGCTTTTACATTGGTCCATGGATATTTCGAGGGAGTGGCCTTTATACGACTCCAAAAATACTTTTGAGTGTTCTTCTTGCTAAGAGTCATGTCGGAGTTTACTTTATATGAAAAGTACGATTTATTGCCTTGACCAAAATAACTCAGAAATCTGTTGGAATCGCCTTTATGCTTTTTGTAAAAAAAAGATAACTTTTTTAAATCTATAAACGAATTTTTAATTATGGTAAGATGAGAAGAGTAATCACGCATGTCTCGTAAACAGGAAACAATATTTCCATCTGGACTAAATAGTAGAGAGGTAATTACACCACTCCGTATCGGGAAAATAGATACTTGTTTACAGGTTGCTACATCCCATAACTGTATTGTATTATGTTCCGCATTCTTTGTCATAACAATTTTGCTATCGGGGCTAAACGCAACAGAATTAACTGCATCAGTATGTTCTTCAAATGTAGCAATTTGTTTTGCATTATTTACATCCCATAATCTCACAGATTTATCTTTTGAAGCTGAAGCGAGAATTTTGCCATCCGGACTAAACACTACAGAATTAACTGCATCGGTATGTCCTCTAAGAATAATAAGCTGTTTTAAACCACTTGTACCACATAATCTCACAGATTTATCGTTTGAAACTGAAACGAGAATTTTGCCGTCTGGACTAAACGCAACAGAATTAACTACATCAGTATGTTCTTCAAATGTAGCAATTTGTTTTGCATTATATACATCCCATAATCTCACAGATTTATCTTTTGAAGCTGAAGCGATAAATTTGCCATCCGGACTAAACACTACAGAATTAACTGCATCGGTATGTCCTCTAAGAATGACAAGCTGTTTTGCGCTAGTTGTATCCCATAATCTTATAGACTTATCTCTTGAAGCTGAAGCGATAAATTTGCCATCTGGACTAAACACTACAGAATTAACCACATCGGTATGCCCTTCGAGAGTAGCAAGAAGAGCTCCAGTTTTACTATCCCACACTCCCACTATAGGATCATTGTAGTCACTACCGGAGATATGTAAACCATCTGGACTAAATGCTATTGCTAAGATATCAACATATCTGCCACATATAGCAATTTGTTTTGTGCTAGTTGTATCCCATAATCTTACAGACTTATCTCTTGAAGTTGAAGCAAGCATCCTACCATTTGGACTAAATGCCACATAATTAACCACACCAGTGTGTCCCTGGAGCTTAGCAATTTGTTTGCCGGATAACGAATCCCATAATCTCACAGAGTTATCGTTTGAAGCTGAAGCGATGAATTTGCCATCTGGACTAAATGTCACATAATTAACTGCATTGGTATGTCCCTGGAGTATAGCAATTTGTTTTGCGCTAGTTGTATCCCATAATCTTATAGACTTATCTCTTGAAGCTGAAGCAATGATTTTGCCATCTGGACTAAATATAACACAATGAACCGTATTAGTATTTCCCCTAAGCATGGCAGTTTGTTTTCCACTGCTTACATCCCATAATCGTACTGACCTATCGTCTGAACATGAAGCAATAATTTTACCATCTGGACTAAACACTACAGAATTAACTGCATTGGTATGTCCACTAAGAATAGTAAACTGTTCTGCGCTAGTTGTATCCCATAATCTTATAGACTTATCTCTTGAAGCTGAAGCAATGATTTTGCCATCTGGACTAAATATAACACAATGAACCGTATTAGTATGTCCCCTAAGCATGGCAGTTTGTTTTCCACTGCTTACATCCCATAATCGTACTGACCTATCGTCTGAACATGAAGCAATAATTTTACCATCGGGACTAAACACTACAGAATTAACTGCATTGGTATGTCCACTAAGAATAGTAAACTGTTCTGCGCTAGTTGTATCCCATAATATTATAGACCTATCTTCTGAGCATGAAGCGATAAATTTGCCATCTGGACTAAACGCTACAGAGTTAACAGTATCAGTATGTCCACTAAGTATGGTAGTTTGTTTTCCACTACTTGTATCCCATAATCTTATAGACCTAGTTTTATCCCATACCGATGCTCCTCTACCGTCTGAACATGAAGCAATGATTTTGCCATCAGGACTAAATGCTACTGAGTTGATGCTTGACTTATGCCCCGAAAGAAAAAAAGTATTCTCATATCTTGTTTTCCACAAGCAAATTGAGCGATCAGATGATGCAGAAATAACAAATTTGCCATCAGGACTAAATGCTACTGAATTGACATCGTCAGTGTGTCTCTCAAGTATAGCAATTTGTTTTGCACTGTTTGTATCCCATAGTCGCACAAACATATCACTTGAAGCTGAAGCAAGTGTCTCACCATCGGGACTAAATGCAATAGATTTAGCCATTACTGAAGTAGAAAATTCTGTTACTTTACGAGTCACTATATTAAACAATTTTACTCCACTAAACGAAGCTGAAGCGATGGTTTTACCATTTGGACTAAATGCTACTGAATTAACCCTCTCAGTATGTCCAGAAAGAAGAGTAATTTGCTTACCAGTCCTCGAACTCCATAATAGTACCGACTTATCATCTGAACATGAAGCAATGATTTTACCATTTGGACTAAATGCTACTGAATTAACCCTCTCAGTATGTCCAGAAAGAAGAGTAATTTGCTTACCAGTCTTCGAACTCCATAATCGTACCGACTTATCATCTGAACATGAAGCAATGATTTTACCATTTGGACTAAATGCTACTGAATTAACCCTCTCAGTATGTCCAAAAAGAAGAGTAATTTGCTTACCGGTCGTCGCATCCCATAATAGTACCGACTTATCATCTGAACATGAAGCAATGATTTTACCATTTGGACTAAATGCTACTGAATTAACCCTCTCAGTATGTCCAGAAAGAAGAGTAATTTGCTTACCAGTCTTCGAACTCCATAATCGTACCGACTTATCATCTGAACATGAAGCAATGATTTTACCATTTGGACTAAATGCTACTGAATTAACTCTACCAGTATGCCCAGCATCGGTAATTTGCTTACCGGTCGTCACATCCCATAAATTCAAAGATTGATCTTGAGATCCAGAGGCAATAACTTTACCGTTTGGACTAAATACTATGGTGTTAATAGTGTCACTATGTCCTAGCAATACAGCTATTTGTTGACTAGTGGATTTATTCCATAGACTTATAGATTTGTCGTTTGAACCAGAGGCAATAATTTTGCCATTTGGGCTAAATGCTACAGAGTTAACTGCTGCAGAATGTCCTTTGAGTATAGCAATTTGTTTTTTACTTTCCACATCCCATATACTTATAGATTTGTCGTTTGAACCAGAGGCAATAATTTTACCGTCTGGACTAAATGCTACTGAGTTAACTGATCTAGAATGTCCTTTGAGCATAGCAATTTGTTTTTTACTTTCCACATCCCATATACATAACGACTTATCATCCGATGCTGAAACAATGACTTTGCCATTTGGGCTAAATGCTACAGAGTTAACTGCTGCAGAATGTCCTTTGAGTATAGCAATTTGTTTTTTACTTTCCACATCCCATATACTTATAGATTTGTCGTTTGAACCAGAGGCAATAATTTTACCGTCTGGACTAAATGCTACTGAGTTAACTGATCTAGAATGTCCTTTGAGCATAGCAATTTGTTTTTTACTTTCCACATCCCATATACATAACGACTTATCATCCGATGCTGAAACAATGACTTTGCCATTTGGGCTAAATGCTACAGAGTTAACTGCCCCCTCTATTTTTAAAACTGCGATTTGTCTACCAGTTACAGCATCAGATAATTGTATCGATGCACCAGAAGCTGAAGCGAGAATTTTGCCATCAGGGCTAAATACTGCAAATTTTATTACGTTAGAATATTTCAATGTAGTGGTTTGCCAAACGAACCGACTATTATAACGATGTAAAGCTAGCCAAATCATTTCGTGACTGGATTGCTTGATTTTTTCTATCAGGCCTTTGTGTTTTTTACCTGGATTTTTAATTTTTTCTAGTAATTCCAAAGCCTTATTCGCATATGCCCCACATTGCTCATACTTATCATTTATATCTTGCTCACTGTAATAATTACTCTTTCCCGTCCCTTGCTTTCTTACTTCATCAAGTATCGATTTTCTTACTAATTGCGATTTATTCAACATAATCTGAGCATCTTCGATTAACAACTTTATTTCATTGTCATATTTTAGAACTAACTCTATTCCTTTACTATTCAACCATTCGTATACAGAACTTTCATGACTATACAATAACATTTGTCCTTGTATAGTTTTTTGTAAACTAGAGGAATCTAATTGAGCAATGTAGTTATGCACCTCCATCGGTATAGTGTATCCAATACTATTCTTCTGCCACAAGGGCTTCTGATAATTTATGACATAGTTTTTTAGACTCAATACAGTTTTTTCGTTAGCGTAAATCCCCAGTTTCTTTAGAACGTTCGCTACAATAAGAATTGTTGTTTTTTCATTTTTCTCGTTTTTCTCCTTTTGTTTTTCGGTAGATTTTTCTGCTTTTCTCTGTTCCTCAACAATCTCTTTGTCTAACAAATCAGAGATATCATCTATTACCTTACGAAGTTCATCTACTTCTTTTGCCTGTACATAGTTTTCGACCATGTCATCAATAAATTTTATTGCTGCATAGTTCACATCTTGTTGTTCTTCTTTTAGTAATTTATTAATATGGACTATTGCATTTTTTGTCAATGCTATCCGCTCTTTTTTACTCTTTTGCTGGATAATAAACTTCTTAAGCGCCTCGCACGAAGAGATTCGTATATCTGTGTAGCTCTTTTCATCTAAATACAATGGTGCAATTAACTTGGGATTCAAAACTTTATCTTTTGGGAAAAACATAAAGTCTCCATCTCCAATATTAGCATATCGAGGTGTTTGCGATGCGTTCAAACGATCATCATTGACAAGAGTTGTCATCATATAGTAACCCAAATCAGAAACGAGCTGAATTCCGTCTGCACGACCAGTTAATCCTTTTAAGGCTTGAAGAAAAACAGCAGAAAATGGTGAGTGATCCTTTGTACCTGTTAGCTGTGCATATTTTGCAGAAATTCCCAATTTATCCGCAACCGCTTCATTTCCGGTGCCAGCAGTAATTATCTGAAAAGCTCTACGAGCAAATACACGATCAATGTTTTCACCCTTGCCAAATTGAAATGTTGTATTGCTATACCCTTCTAACTTAGGTTTATATTTATCCTGAAGGATAGAACCACCAAAACAACAATCCAAGACCATTAAGGTATGACGTGCTTCTGCCCTAGATAGTTGTTCGCCAATACTTTTTAAAGAAAGATTTTGTGTCTTATTTTTTGTACTATCTGCTGGTACTAAATATCCTGTCACTCCATGACCAGCATAAAACAACATCAATGAGTCATTGTTGTTTACTTCCCTACAGATGTCATCTAAATACTTTTGAACAACTGCTTTTGTTATGTAGGTAGCTACAACGATTTTTTCACTACCGTATTTATCTTTATATACTTTTTCATTTTCTTTTTCTCCTACCAGAGTTAAATTATGTTGGCGATAAACTTGTTGAGGGATGGTATCACATAAGTAGACAACATTTTCAAAACCATAACGCCCTGTCAAAATTGATGCAACCTCTCCTGCATCAAAGCTAGGACCTTCAAGTGGTGTGTAATGTTGGTATTTGTTAATCCCAATAACGAGAGCATGCCTTTTGCCATATCGTAATCTCTGTCGGAAATCACTACTTGCACCTAAAACATTTAACCCCCCAAGGTTCCTAGTTAAAAATGAAGTTGTACGTTGTTTTTCTTGTATAGATTTGACTTTAGTTTTTTCAAGCGGGAGTTGTTTTTTGATTGAGACAGAAGCGCCAATGTCTCTAGCAGTTTGGCTAGCTAGCCAAAAAAGTTCTTGATCACTATTTTCCAGAGAGTGGCTTAGTAAATTTTGAAGTTCAGGTAAACTTTTGTAAGCTTTGTTACCTATTTTCCGCAATTCTTTTATAGCATGTATTTGTTGTTTTCTATCTTTCGATTGTAATTGATCTATCCATTTTTGCAATGCCTGTTGCGAATGGTTATCTTCAGCGATTAAGCACACAAACAACAATACAGTAAATAGTATGAACTTTTTCATTGCTATTCCTAACTAAAAACTTTTTCCCCGAAATATCTGTAATAACAAAACACCTTAAGTTGAAGTTAAATCTAATTTGGTAAAGAGGTGCAAGGGTGACAGAAGAAACATCCCATTCATCCTGTTAATCCTGTCAAAAAAAACTATCCTTTCCATCCTGTTAATCCTGTCAAAAAAAATCAATGTTGCTCCTGTGTGGAAGCAGGCTCAACTTGCTCCGCAGTAGGCCAATATCCCGTTTTTAACCAGTGGAATACGCGACGTATGTCATTTAAAGCTAAATAAAAACAAGGAACGATAAACAACATGATCACTGTAGCAAAAATAAGACCTGCAGCCAAAGAGAGTGCCATGGGCTTTAAAAATTGTGCCTGGAAACTCTGTTCGGTTAGTAGTGGCGTGACACCAGCCACAGTTGTCATGGATGTCAATATAATTGCACGAAAACGCAGTGGACCGGCCTTTTGTACAGATTCTAATACATTGACTCCTTTACGCTGTGCGTTATTGATCTGCTCGATGAGAACCAACGAGTCGTTGACGACCACTCCGGAAAGGGCCACCACACCGAAAAAACTCAACATGGTGAGTTCGTACCCCAATAAAAAGTGACCAAGAATGGCTCCTATTAGTCCCAGAGGAATTGTGGTCATGATTAACATGGGTTGCAAATAGGAACGGAAAATCAGGGTTAGGATGACGTATATTCCCAAAATACCAAACACAAAGCCGGTGACAAGAGAGTCGACAACGCGCTGATTTTCGGATTGTGCCCCTTCGGTTTTTATCTTCACCCGGCGGTATTTTTTCTCCAGTGCGAGGAAGTTTTTGCGCATATCTTTTAGTATATATTGAGGTGTTACGAGAGTTTTATTTACCTTCGCGGTTACCTCTACACGTCTTTGGCTGTTACGGCGCAAAATTTCCGATACGCCGCGTTTGATTTCCACGGTCGCGATTTCCGAAAAAGGAATTTCTGTTCCTTCGTCGGTACGGATGCGAATGCGTTCTAAGTCAATGATATGCTGACGATATTGTCGTGGGTATTTGATGTTGACTTTAATTTCATCGCGACCTCTTTGGATTTTGAGAGCTTCCAGTCCATGAAATCCCTGACGAATTTGCAACGCGAGGTTTTGTAGGGTAATGCCCATCATGCGCCCATATGGTTTTAGCGCGACATGCATTTCTTGTTTTCCCGGTTTTAAGTCGCTTTTGACATCGTAGACACCTTGATAGTTCTTCAACATTATCTGCAATTCTTGGGAAATATATTGCAACTCTGCTAGATCACCACCTTCGAGGAAAATTTGAATGTCTTTTCCTCCGGGGCTACTCTCTAGGTTGAAAAATTTGGCGGAGGTGGCGTAGTCAATCTTACCCACCCTGTCACGCCATAAATTGAGAATGTCTTTTGAGTGAAGGTTGCGTTTTTCGGGTCCTACCAAGGTAACATATACACTACCGGTATTTTCTTTTCCTTCTCCTGAAATAGAATAAACACTTTTAACTAAGCGCGGTTGGTCTTTTTTGTTGAGACTCAAAGCGGCGTTTTCTATTTGTGAAGTGGCGTTTTGTGTATAAGAAACGGGCGTTCCTTCGGGAAACGCAACTTCGGCTTTTAGAAATAAAGCGTCGCCTTCAGGAAACATGATGTATTTGACAAAACCACCGAAGACGAGAGACAAAGACATGGTAAAGATGACGAACATTAGTGAAATGGCTATGTAGCGGTATTGTAAAACGACATGATAGACGGGAGCGTATAGACGGTGAATCACGTACTCAATGCTCGCGTCGATTGTTTGACGTATTTTCGATGTTGATTTTGTTGGAGAGCCATGACCCAAGTGCGCGGGCAAGATAAACAAACTTTCGATTAGTGAACCAATGAGAGTGAGAACAACTACGAGCGGTAGCACCGAAATAAATTTTCCCAGAACACCGGCGACGAAAAATAAAGGCATGAATGCCAAAACAGTGGTGGAAACAGCGGCAATTACCGGCCATGACATTTCGCTGGTGCCATCAACGGCGGCTTCCATCATCGAAGTGCCTTCTTTTTGGCGGCGATATATATTTTCTCCGACAACAATCGCATCATCTACAACAATACCGAGTACGAGAATGAGGCCAAATAAGTTGATCATGTTTAGGGAGCTACCCAGGGCAAATAGGACAAATCCGGTAAAAGCAAATGAAATGGGAATACCAATCGTCACCCAAAAAGACAGACGCAAATTCATAAATAACCATAGGCATAAAAATAACAACAGAAGTCCTTGCCAGCCGTTTTTTATAAGAAGTTGAATGCGATCGGTGATATTTTTGGAAAAGTCCGCTAAGGTCGCTAGCTTCATGCCCGGTGGGAGTTCTTTGCTCTTTGCTGCAATGTAATCACGTACTTGTTTTGCGACTTCAATGCTGTCTTCCTCTTTGGTTTTTTCCACGACAAATAGCACCGCTCTTTTGGTGTTGAATTTTCCGATACTTTTGCCTTCGACAAAAGCATCGTGTACTTTGGCGATTTGGTTTAGGCGTAGTAAGGTTCCATCTTCTTTGGTGACAATGGCCAAATTTTCGTAGTTTTTCCCGGTGTAAATGCGTCCTTGGATTTCGATTTTATATTCGCGATTTTTGGTGCGAATGGCACCTGCGGGTAGATTGACACTACTTTGCTGAATAATTTGTGAGATTTGCTGTAAAGTGATTCCGTAAGCGCGGAGTTTTTCTTCGCTAACTTCTATGGTGATTTCATAGTCGCGAATACCTTCCAGTTTGACCTGCGATAGACCCTGGGCAAAAAGTTCGTCTTTGATGTCAAGAGCCATTTCACGCAGTACGCGTTCTTGTGCGTCTCCATGGAGTACCATGAGATACACCGTGTCGGTGGCGATGATTTCTTGCACTTCTGGTTTTTCGATATCTTTGGGCAAGGTGGTGATTTTGTCTATTTTGCTCTTCACATCTTGTAGAATTTCTTTAGTATCACGGCTACGACGCTCTTTGAGTTCTAAATTTAAAAAAGCAATACCTTCACTGGCCGAGCTTTCAATGTTTTTTATTTCCGGTGTACCTTTTATGGCACGTTCAATTTGGCGCAAAACACCTTCCTCTACCTCGGTAGACGACGCGCCGGGATAGACGACGCTTACGGTAATCATGTCGATGTTAATGGGGGGAAAGGTTTCACGATATAGGTTGGAATATCCGAAAAAACCTGCCACCAAGAAAACAATCATCAGTAAGTTTGGTAAAACGGGATGGCGCGCAACTTCGCGAATTAGGTCTCTCATGTTACTTCTCCTGTCTTATTTTTAAAGGCATTCCCTGTATAGGGTACATGATCGGAGAAGTAATGACGAGATCTCCAAAAGTAACGGCATTTTTTTTATTGCGATCTTTGGGAAAAATCATGTACTGTCCACCGCTGTAGTAAGTGAAGACTTTTTCGATATGCAGTTTGTCACCGCGCAGTAAATAGATGCTGTCTTGTTCGCGAATGGCTTGTTCCGGTACCGCCATCGCTTTTTCGATTTCAACACCCTCAATACTTACTTGGCAATATACTCCGGTAAGAAGAGGCGGATTATTGTTTTTTAGACCAAGCCAGGGATTTTCTATTTGTACAACAAGAGGTAGGGTGCGTGTTTTTTCGTCAATGGGCTCTATACGTACTAAGGTACCGTCCCATTTAAAACTCCGGCCAAAAGCGACCCAAGTGACCTTTGCTTTGGGAGTTCCAATTGCCTCTTTGATGTCACGTAAGTTTTCTGGTAAATTTTCTTGCGGTACATAGGGAATCTTTTGTAGTTCTTCAGGATCGACCTTCACGACAACTTCGTAGATGCGATCGTACGCTAGCTGCCCTAGTTCCACCCCCGAAGATACAAATTGTCCAATTTCGGCATTTTTTGCCACCACTTCGGCGCTAAAAGGAGAGGTGATTACCGTTCGTTTTAGGTCTTTCTTGGCCTTTTTTAAATTGACTTCACTACGCTTAATGGTGATTTTAATTTTCTCGATTTCATGAGGAAGTGTTTCTAGCGATTTTTGTGTCGCGAGTAGTTGCTGTTGCTGTTGTAGGTAACTAGTACGGGTGGATTCCCATTCTTTTTCCGACAGTCGCCCGCTCGTGGCTAGTTTACGGCTGCGTTCGAGATCTTTTTTGCGTAAGTCGAGTTGTTCTTTTAATAAATTGAGTTCTTTTTGCAAAAAGGAACTGGTTTTTTTGAGACGTTGCCATTCCGCTTTTGCTTCTTCAAGTTCGGCTTTTACCAACTTATAGGTAATTTCGTAATCTTCGGGGTTGATTTTGATGAGAATTTCGCCTTTTTTGACAAAGTTACCTCTTTTAAAACTCTTGGCGATATAAGTAATACGCCCTGAAACTTCCGAGGTCAGCATTGTCTGGCGTTGTGGACGAACAGCTCCATAGCCATCAATGGTGGTTTTTATCGGTTGTGGAGAAATTTCAATGATATCAACTTCTTCGACTTTGAAGTCAACTTGCTCTTTTTTGGATACTTTTTGTTCTGTTTGCGCGATACTGATGGAGACTAAAACACCGAAAAACAAAATGGTAATGGGAGTAAGAATCAAAATAGCCCACCGCAAATACGGATACTCTTTATTTATTGATGGTTTTTCGGAGATATCTTGTGGTGTGGATTCTTTATTTTGCGGTAGATCGTTTTCTACTTGTTGATTTTGTGTTGGTTCATCCATTTATTTTTCTCACTATAAAATGCAAATAAGGTAAAATCACAAATTGACGCAGCCGTTATATTTACGTTATAATTTTAATCTAAAAACTTTACCACAATTGAACCAAGTGTACAATGGATAAAGTAATGATCGATAATACAAACCCTACCAAACCTCAATAGCGAATGTTTAAAATTTAGATGGGATTCTGTGATGCGTGAAAAAAATTGGTATTTGCGTTTGGAAAGTGAAAACAAGGTATTTGGCCCCTTTTCCAAACAGGAACTTGTTGCTTTTCATCGACAAGGCAAGCTGAGCCGGGAGCATGTCGTATCCAAAGACCACAAGCACTGGGTGGGAGCTTTGCAGATTTTGTCTTCTTTTGAGGAAACACGACGACTTCGGGCCCCACAACAACCAATTTCAGGGCATTCACATAGTAGTTTTGTAAAGACGAAAAAGCTTTCTTTGCCATTGGATAACCAGGTCGGACATTACAGAATTTTGGGAGAGCTTGGGCGCGGAGGAATGGGAATTGTCTATAAAGCTGAAGATCTAAAGTTAAACCGCGTGTGCGCATTGAAGGTGATTCATCATCAACAACTTACCAACAGTCGCAGTGTGGAACGTTTTATTGAAGAGGCGCGGTCCATTGGTCACTTAAAACACCGCAATATTGTCACCATTCACGAAATTATTACCACTCCGATACACATGTTTGCCATGGAATATGTCGCTGGGCAAACGTTACAAAAATATCTGTTGGCGGATGACTTCGACATCCAAAGATTTATGCAAATAATATTAGAAGTTTGTGCCGCATTGGAGTACGCTCATGAACGGCAAGTCATTCACCGCGATTTAAAGCCAGAAAATATTATGATCACCACAGAGGGGCATGCCAAGGTGATGGATTTTGGTATTGCCCGGCGTTTGGACGCCGAGAAAACTTTGTCGAAAACCGATGAGATTGTGGGGACTCCGGCGTATATGGCGATCGAACTTCTCAACGGTGGTAAGGCGGACCAACGCAGTGATATTTACGCCGTGGGAGTGATGATTTACGAAGCCCTTACCGGAAGTAAACCGTTTGTCGGCAAAACACCTGTGCAAATATTTTTTCAAATGGCACGCAAAGACCCTACGCCACCATCAAAGCTACATCCGAAAACCAATAAAGATTTGGAAGCCGTTTGTCTTAAGTGTTTGGAGAAATCTCCGGAGAAAAGATTCCAGACGGTGCGACCACTACGCGACGAAATTGAACGCTTTTTAAACAACAAACCCGTGCTCACACATTCTCCAGGTATTGTTTCGAAAACGCGGAAGTGGTGCGAGCGCAATCCTGTTGCCGCAGGTTTGTGTTTGCTGATGTTTATTTCCATTATCATGACGATTTACCTCCTTGCTTCGCATGCACGAGAGCTGGAGGATAGCAACAACCAACTACAAACTGCCGAACAAGCGACCAAAAAAGCATTGCAAGAGAAAAAACGTGCATTGGTGAAATCGCAGCAAAAATTGGCGTTGGCGCATATGAAAATGTCGGAGTACCATATTGCAACGCGCTTTTATACAAAAGCGCAGAAAGATTTACTGGCCGCAAAGAATATTTTTGGGGCATCACCTGGACAAAGTAAGCACCTCAACGACATAGCTATGGCTCTAAATTATACGACAACACCTATCCTGCCGCGGCTAGCAAAAAAAATTCCGTTCGAGGCAAAGGACTTTGATTTTAGTAGCAATGGACAATATTTTTTGTTGTACCGAAAGAAACAGCTTTTTGTGTGGAACACCTCTGTTCTTATTCGCGATGAGGAAAACTTTTCGTCTCCGCAACAGATCGTACCTATAGGCTCATCTATCTTTAGCATCACCAACGACGGGCAAAATGTTGCGTATGCTGTTAGAAACGAAGTGCGGATATATAATCTTGCGCGCAAAAAAGTAGAGAAAAAATTTTCTTTTGGTGGCAGAATAAAATTTTTGACTTTCTCTCCGAATGGTCGCTTTATGGGAGTTAGTGTGATTCGGTCGCGAACTTCGTTCGAAAATATGATTGTCGATTTACAACAAGACAAACAATTTCTGTTTGATGAGGTACGCCGTGAGAGCCTGGCGAACATTACTTTTAGTCATGACAGTTCCCGCGCTCTGTGCCGCCTGCACATAGGAATACAAGTGATGAACCTCAACGACAAGAAAGTCAACTCGCTTTGGTATGCTGGAAATCCAGTGGCTGGCGCGGCATTCACACCAAATAAACGCGTATTTGTCTACGATAAAGCGGGTAATATTTTGGTGTGGAATGCTGCCAGCAAAGCCAAACAGCAAGATATATTGTTTGCGGCACACCCCAATAAACACATCAATCATGTTGTTTTTAGCCAAGATCGACGTTTTTTTGCGACGGTGGCAGAGGGGCGAGAGGTGGTACTATGGGACATGATGACACGTGGTAAAATACTCTCCTTTACCGTGGACAGTCCTATCTATGAAATTCGTTTTGATCGCAACAATCGGCATTTGCAAATGGTTTGTGTGAAGGAAAAGCTCTATTACTATTGCTGGAAAATAGAGCCTAATTTGCAAAAACAACTGTTTGTCAGTAAAAAAATAGCACAACAATTTGACGAACTACAAAAATTTATTACGCATGCCAATTCTTTTTCTTCGGGAGGAATTGCTTTTAGTCCTTCGAAAAGATATGTGGCCATGCCCATTCTGACGCATTTATTGATGTGGGATTTGCAAAAGTCTACTTTTTCCCACATTGCGGCGTCGGTGATGTATCAAGAATTATTAAAGATTACGTTCTCTCCACAGGAAAAAACGGTTGCGTATAGTTTTAACAAGAATCATGTGGAATGGCAAAACCTGGAAACGGGAGAGATTACGTCGTTGTCACTGCCACGAAGAAGTCACGGTTTGATTTTTTGGAACGAAAACGTTCTGTTATTCAATTCTGACAAGCAGCTTTTTGCGTATGATATGGTTGCGGAAAAATATATATTACAAAAACCATATTACAATAGGGTGCTGCGTGCTCTTGAAATAAGTCATGATCGTAAGTGGATTGCGCTTATTCGCGAAAACGTCGTGCATATTTTTGACCACGAAAAGATTCTCGACAAAAATTATGAGGGAACAGTCGTGCCCATGAATTTTCGCGGACATTTTTGTGCATGGAGTAAAAATAGCAAGCGATTTTCGATCAGTGATGCCAAGGAAGTGGCAATTTTTGATCGTGTGGAAGAGCGTTGGGAGTTAGTGAAGTATATACGTAGTCCTTTTGATATTGTTCGCGTTAGTTTATCACCTGATGGGAAGTATATGTGTGTTTTTGGTCGCAATCAAATGTTTATTGAACATCTGGAGAGTGGGACGCGCAAACCGGTATGGACGGGTTATTTTTTGGGGACATCGGCTTCTTTGGATTGCGATTGGAAATATTTGGCGATACCTAGTATTCAACGTGGTGTGGTGTTATACAATTTTCCTTATGGACGAGATACATCATTTTATTAGAATTTGACCGTTACCGTAGCCTTTTGTTTTCGGTCAGGGTCACGGTCAGGGTCACGGTGACGATTACGACTACGATTACGGTGACGATTACGGCTACGGCTACGGGCTACGGTGACGATTACGGCTACGGTGACGGTTATGGAGTTGGTTGTGGACTAAAATAGTTCCTTTAGTAGCTCCATTCTTTTTGCGAAGATTTGTTTGACATCTTCAATAATTTCTTCTGGTAAAAAAGCGTCAATATCTCCCCCTGAGGCGGCTACTTCGCGTACTAGGTAACTATTGACAAAAGCAAAGTTGGGAGTACTCATTAGAAATAGAGTTTCTAAATTAGGTGATAGGGTCTTATTGGTGACCGCCATGTGAAATTCCATGTGAAAATCTGTAGGGTTACGTAGACCGCGAATGAGTACATTCACTCCGATATTGTTGGCGTAATCAACGGTGAGTCCTTCATATGTGGCAACGGTGACATTGGTAAACTGTGCCGTGGCCTTTTCCAATAATTGTACGCGTTCGTCGGGTTTGATAACCGCTTTTTTACGCATATTGATACCAACGCCAACGATTAGGCGATCACAGACATTGCAAGCGCGGCTAATAATATCTAAGTGTCCCTTTGTCGGTGGATTAAAGCTTCCTGCATATAAACCTACGCGTTCCATAACTCCCCCTTGTATTTCAATAAATGGAATTTATAATGTTATCATTTACTAGTATACTAGTACGCTGTTGATTTAGTATGCCATTGTATAATATCGGGTAATTAACTCTCAAGTGATTTTATAAGTTCTACAAAAGACTGGGGAAAGAATGAGTGCTAGGAATAAAAAAATACGTGTTGTTTTTCGAATATTCTTAGTGTTGCTGTGGATAGGGGTTGCGTTTTTTTCCGCCGAATTTTATTTGCATTACCAGCACGATGAATGGTTAGAGAATAGTAAAGTTTTGCAGGAAACAAAAAGAAAAAATGCCTTTTTTACCGAAGCATACCACAATAACTTGTGGGCAAAAAAATGGTGGGAATACAAAAAAAACATGGTTCTTTTTTTTGAAAAAGATGGTATAAATTTTCAAATTCGCACCAATGCTCAGGGGTTTCGTGATGACGATGTTCGTGAAAAGAAAGCAAATGAACTACGTATTGTGTGTGTGGGAGGATCAACCACCGTTGAAGGACAGACCAATGCAACAACATATCCCAACTTGGTAGAAAAGCGACTACAAAAGCATCGTGTGGATGTAATCAATTGCGGTATATCAGGGCTGTTGTCGTCGGGAGAGTACCAAAAATTACCGGTGTATCTTTCTCTAAAGCCTGATATTTTAATGGAATACAACGGGGTAAATGATATTTGCCGTGTTTTAGTACGCAACTGGGAAAAAGATTACTCTTCATTGGCGAAATGGTTGCATGGTTCTCTTGTACTAAAGATGATTTTTCAACCGTCGCTCATGCCTAGCCAGAAAAAAATTGATGAAGATATTGATAAGGTGATGATTACAAATTTAAAAAAAATTTGGCAACAAGCAAAAGCCCACAACGTAAAAATGGTTTTTTGTAGTTTGGCTTACCCCGATTTACAAAAGTCTTCTACGGAGGAGATCGCTTATTTAAATTACAATCTAAACGCATTTTGGCGTGCAAAGTACCTATCGATTCACGATTATTGTCGCGTGGTGGAAAATTACAATGAACAGTTGGAAAAGTTTTGTAATAAAAACAATATATTGTTCATACCTGTGGCAAAGAATTTAAGAGGTAGCACCAACTACTTTGTCGATATTTGTCATCTAACTCCTGAAGGTATCGAGCAAAAATCAAAAATTATCGCAAAGCATTTAATCGAGTACATCGAACAAAAAAAGTGACTTGTTGTTACACTTGCTATTTCGCAAAATATTCAGTAGAATTACCAAAACTTTTTTATAGTGAAAGTTACCGTTATGGAAGAAAAAAAGTCTCAAAGAGTTGACGTTGATGCAAAAAAATCTACGCGAGGTGGATTTGCTGGGCTTGTTGAAACAGGATTACGTAAATTTCGCAGCATCGTGCATTGTTCTGTTTTGTTGCTATTGTATGTTCTAGCATCTGTTCTCATTGGATTGGCATTAGTACCGAGTATTTATTTTGTTTCATTTATACACAAATGGACATACACATGGTTTCACCTATACCACTACACCGCATTCGCCATTTCTCTTGCCGCGGGCTATTTTATCTACGGCTTTACTTTAATTTTGGTCGTTTTGCCAACAGCAAATTTTGTTTTTCGTCTAAAATTAAAACCGTGGCGCGGGATTTACTACTCTTTGGAAGCTGTTCCTTGGTACGTTCATAACGGATTTACCTATATTGCGCGTTATACCTTTTTATTTATGATTACCCCGACACCTTTTAGCATGATGTTTTACAAACTGATGGGGATGAAAATTGGCCGAGGAACACAACTCAATACCGTAAATATCTCTGACCCTTCTCTTCTGACACTAGAAGACAAAGTTACCATTGGTGGTTCGGCGACGATTATTGCACACTATGGGCAAGCGGGGTATCTAGTCATTAGTCCTGTGCGTATCGGTAAAGGAGCGGTTGTCGGTTTGAAGTCCACCATTATGGGTGGTGTTACTATTGGTAAGAAGGCAAAAATATTGGCAAATTCTTTTGTGATGCCCAATACGGAAATCCCTGATGGTGAAGTTTGGGGTGGAGTTCCGGCAGTATGCATACGCAAAGCAAAGCCTCAAGAGGGAGAAAAAGCCGCAGTTAATGAAGAAAAGCCTCAAGAGGAACAAAAATCGACGACAGATGAAAAATCAACAGAAAACACAGAAAAGGAATAGTTATGAAGGTCCACAATAAAAAATGCCTGGAAGATTATCCAGATTATCCGAAGAGAGCATCTATTGAAGATCCTTATGCACCTGTATATTTTAATCACAAAGACAATGATACGCGTAGTTACGCTGACCCTGAAGATGCCGAAGCTGTTAAGAAAATGACATTTAAAAGTCATACCGGAGATATTAATGTGGTGGATGGCTATCCACAAAATCCCGTAGGACGCACAGGAATGACCGGTAGAGGAATTTTAGCAAAATGGGGAGCCAATTTTAGCGCAGATGTGATCATTACAAGAGGTAGCGGAGATTTGGAAGTTCTTTTGGTCAAAAGAAAAGACACTTTGGAGTTCGCTGTTCCTGGAGGGATGATCGATACTGGAGAAACAAGTTTGCAAACAGCACAGCGCGAACTAAAAGAAGAAACAAGTATTGAGTTAGATTTATCCGCGGCGAAAAAAGTGTACGAAGGTTACGTGGATGATCCGCGTAACACTGACAATGCGTGGATTGAGACTTCTGTGTATCATGTTCATGTTGAAAACTTTGATCCACAAATTACAGTACAGCATTCCGAAGTGATTGAGGGGGGATTTTTCTCACTTAAGGAGGCGCTACAACAAAAAATGTTCGCATCGCACCGTGCATTTTTGGAAATGATATCCGCGAATTAAGAATACTAGAGCCTGGTTTTCACCAGGCTCTAAGAAATAAAGCTACACCTCTTCACATTTTATCACACCGAATAAACGTTTTATGTCGCGATCTACAGCATAAATACATGGAAGCACGATTAAAGTAGCGACGGTACCAAATAGAATTCCCCATGCCATGGCAAGTATCATTGGAGTAATCAGTGGATTAGAACCTGCAACACCGTAAGCCGCAGGAAGAAGACCCGAAACACTTGTCAAAGAGGTTATGGTAATGGGGCGTAATCTCTCACTCGCACCTTGTGCAATAGACTCATCTGTGTATAGTTTTGTTTGATATACTTCTCTATTGAGAGTGACAATCATCACCAGCGAATCGTTCACTAGGACCCCTATTAGACCAAGAACTCCAATGAGAGCAATAAGGCTAAGAGGAAGGCCATGGAGTATAAACGTCAGGATAACTCCCGCGATCCCAAAAGGGATGACTAGGAGTATCAAGAACGGTTGTGACATGGAGTTGAATAGTAAAGCCAATATAAAGAAGATACCCACACTACAGATACAAAATGCCACCAAATAATTACCGAGCGCTTCTTGTTGTTGTTCAATCTCACCGCCATACCATATGCGTAGTTTGGAAAAGCGCTGCAATAGTTTTTGTTGCTTTAAGAATTTGGCTACCTTAGCATTGATTTCGCCCACACTAATTTGAAAGCGATCTATGTCAGCAGAAATTGTGATGTTGCGTTGTCCGAAGTAGTGCTGAATGGCGGCCTCACCGGTACGCAAATGGAAATTAGTAAAGCTCTTTAGCGGTATTTTTTGTTGTAGACGATTAATAATCACTAAGTTTTTCAATGTTGCCAACTTGCCCTGTTGCTGATTATCGAATTGTAAGCGATACTTTATTTTTTCGTCAATGGTTTGCAATTCGTTGATGATGAGTCCATCAAAGGCGATTCTAACAGCTCGGGTAACATCTGCTACTGCTATGTTGCGGCTGGCCATTAATGAGTGATCAAAAAGCAGTTCGATGACATCTTTTCCTGATTTGTAACTGCTGTTGACGCTGACAACACCTGATTGTTGTTGTAGGAAATCATACAAAATTTTGCCCAGTTCAAAGCGGGTAGGATCGTTGCCTATAATTTCTAGTTGCACAGGAGCTCCTGGTACAGGAGCTTCTTCCAGTGGTTCGAATGCAATGCTATTGTATCCCGGTAAATTCTGCACATGGTTGCGTAGTTGGGCGATGATGTCATTGGAGTTGGTGCTTCGTTCCCCTTGGGGTTTCATGTAGATCGCAATAAGCGACCATGCCGGATTAAAACCTTCGGTAATACCATAAACATTGGTGTTGTGGTGTCCAATTTGCGAAGTGATACTTAGAAGATCTTGTTGTGGAGTTATTTTGCGTATCATTTTCTCCAGTTTGGCGGTCATGACTTGCGTATGGTGAAATGACGAGCCTTCCGGAAGCTCTACTTTGGCAAAAAAAGTATCGATGTCTACTTCGGGATACAAATTAAACTTTATCGAACCTGCTAAAAAGAGAATTCCTATGAATACAGACAGAATTACCAGTAGGGTAAGGCAGCGCCAGCGAACTAATTTTAAGATGAAGCTATGGTAGAAATTTTGACATGTGGCAAACCATTTGCGTGCGGTGAAATCTCCCTTACCACCCATTAAATGTGCTGGAAGCATAAATTTGCATTCGAATAGTGAAGCTCCAAGTATTAAAGCGACCATCACCGGTAATGTCCACATGAATTTTCCTTCTAGACCACCCAAGAAAGAAACAGGAGTAAAAGCGAGAATCGTCGTCAACGTGCTGACGATGACAGGAGCTGCGACGCTGTGTGTACCATTAACACTTGCCTCCAGGGGTAACTCGCCTTTTTCACGGTGGCGATAAATACTCTCTCCGGTGACGATGGCATCATCTACAAGCATTCCGATCATCAAAATAAGGGCCATAAGTGACAGCATATCGATACCAATTCCTAAAATGGGCATCATGGCAAAGGTGAAACAAATGGAAACTAAAAGCCCCACACTTACCCAAAAAGCTAAACGTATGCGGAAAAACAGCACCAGAGTGACAAACACTAATATGAGACCGATAAGTGCGTTTCCAATGAGAACATCAATCATCATCAAGGTAAAGCGCGATACATCGTTTACTGCAACAACCTCGACTCCAGGAGGAAAACTACTTTGCACATTTTTGATGAAGTTTTTCACAGCAGCGGTGGTTTTCACCGCATCGGCATTGGCTTTTTTACGTACGGAAAGTGCAATTCCCATTACATTGTTGATGCGCGACTGTACCTTCCAATCTTCGTAGTCAAGAACAACTTGAGCTATATCGCGAACGCGGATGTAGTTACCGGGTTCGGCCGCGCGAATAATGACGTTTTCCACTTCTTTTGGCTGCGAAAACTGTCCTACGGTAAGGACTTTTTTTTCCGCGACGAAGGACTCTACCGACCCTCCAGCGTCGCGAACATTGCGTTTGTTGACGGCGGTGATAATTTCATCATACGTAATGCCAAGGTGTTCTAAGCGACCAGGATCTAAAAGAATACGTACCTCGCGATCGCGGAATCCTATCTTCTTTACTCCCGAAACACCAGGTACCTCACGTAAACTATCCGCTAATTTTTTGGCCGTAAGGCGCAAAAGTTGTTCAGGTACTTTGCCCGATATATGCAGCTCTATCACCGGAACCTTTAGAGAGGAGATTTCTTCTACAATAGGCTTGTTGGGGATATCACTAGGTAAAAGACTTGCGGCGCGATCAACTGCTTTTTGGATATCATTGACGAGTTGTTTTTGGTTTTTGACATCTGGGTCGAGACGTACGGTGATCACCGAAATACCTTCCATACTGTTGGATACCACTTTTTTCAAACCGTCGATCTTGAGAATTTCTTCTTCTATGGGCACTGTGAGTGATAATTCGACATCTTCTGGTCCTGCCCCGGGGCGCGCAGTAGTGATGGTGACAATTCCCAAATCGAATTTGGGAAAAACTTCGAGTTTCATGTTGGTAGTGGCGAGAAAACCAAACACAATGACCACTGCCATGAGTAGATTGACGAGGAGATGGCGCTTTGCAAAAAAAGCGAGGAGGTTTTTCATGGGATCTCCTTTACAGGGGAACCATTGACAATTTGTTGTAGATTACTTGTAATCACTTTGTCTCCCGGATGGAGACCTTGGAGTATGAGCACTTGATCATTAGGAGAAGTACCGATGACCGGCTCTATTTCTTCGGCCGCGTTGTTTTTTACAATGTAAAGTACCTTGCGACGCTGGCGATCTACGAGAATATTGTCGGGTACGACAATCGCGTCTTGTATTTCTAAACCTTGTAACACTACCTTGGCCGTCATACCGGGGCGCAGTAGTCCTTGCTTGTTTTCGATCATCAATTTGACAGGAAAGTTTCCTGTACGTGTATCGGCTTTAATGCCCAAAGCTTCCACACGCGCAGAGTAAGTATAACCAGCGACACCCGAAGAGGTGACGCGCGCTTCTGATCCAATGCGTAAATGATTGATGTCTTTTTCGCTGACATAAGTGGCGACACGCACCGTTTCGACAACCTGAATGACACCAATGAGTTGTCCGGGTAAGATGGTTTCCCCTGAGTGGACATTGCATTTTTCGACAACACCTGTGACCGGACTAATCAATCTACTCTCTCGTAACTCGCGCATTGCCAATTTGGTGGCTGTCAAAGATTGTTCGTACTGCGCCATTGCTTGGCGAAGTTTTGCTTCCGTAGCGTCGTATTTTGTGCGCGCAGCATTTCCATGCATAAATAGTTTACGCGTACTGCGTGCCTCTTGTCTTGCTTTGTGAAGACGTGCACGAGCGTCTTTTACCGATTGTTCGGCATTTTGCAAACGCAGCTTGCGTTTTGTACTATCAAAAGTAATTAATTGTTGGCCACGTTTTACTGTTTGTCCTTCCTTGAAAAACACACTTTTTATTTTAGCAGAAAACTCTACGGTGATTTGTACTTCTTTTGCGGCTTCAATAACACCGTACGCGGAGATCATTTCTTGCCATTTTTGTGATTGTATTGTCATTGTTTTCACTTGAGCGATGCGTATATCTTGTTGAGATGTTTGTGTCGCTTGTTCTTCGCAGCTACACAACAGCATGATGCAGATTATTGTCCATATGTAATGGGGCACGTTACTATTCCCTAATAAAAAATCGCGATTATCCATAATTTACTTTAGAATGAGGCGGTGCTATTATGCTATAACTTGTTCTATAGAAAATGACTTGTGCTAGTAGAAATAAAACAACACAGATTTAGGGCGTGTCATCAATTAAAGTTTGTTTAATATTAAAGTCATTGTAAATTCTAGCTAGGCGCTCCGAACGCATCATAACCAGTTTATTTAAATGAGGAACAACGACGCTAGTATTTACAAGGGCTAAATAGTGAATGAAGGTTAATGGATGACACGCCCTATTTTACCACAGAAAAATTATTATGGAAAATGTTCGCCTACGAATATTGCATGTTAGTCCGTCGTACTATCCGGCATTTTGCTATGGTGGCCCGATTCATTCCGTGCATTTACTGAATAAAAATCTTGTAAAGCAAGGACAGGACGTCGACGTAATTACCTCGAATGCAGGCTTACGGGATCAAAATATCGCATTAAATAAATGGCAAAAAGTTGATGATGTTCGCGTGATGTACTTTAAATACTACGGATATCATCATTTTACCTTTTCACCGCGTATGTTTGCGTATTTACTGCGCGTAGTGAAAAATTATGATATAGTACATATCACAGCGGTGTGGAATTTTCCCGTTGTCGCGGCATGCATTGCTTGTTGTATACATAAAATTCCGTTTATTATTTCTCCACGCGGTACTATATACCCGAAAACATTGCTCACAAAGTCGCGCTATCTCAAGAAACTATATTACTATTTGGTGGCACGCCGATGCTTAAATAGTAGCGCTGCACTGCACTTTACTACCACAGATGAACAACAAAAGGTACAAAAATTTTTACAATTAAAAGCAAAAGGGTTTGTTGTCGCTAACGGAATTGAGCTTGAGGAATTTTCACCGTCGACGATGAATTTTTCCGAGCACTACCTCGGAAAAAAAACGACAAAATACATACTTTTTTTGAGCCGCCTAAGCTGGAAGAAGGGCATTGATTTATTATTACCGGCGTATGCAAAATTTTGTAAAAAGTATGACGATGTTTGTTTAGTCATTGCCGGGCCTGACGAAGATAACTATACGCAGTTTTTGCATTCCATCATCCAAAAATATGATATAGAGACGCGTGTTGTTTTTACTGGTCTCATCAACGGAGAAGCACGCGTTGCGGCTTACCAAAATGCCCAATGCTTTATTCTTCCTTCTTATTCCGAGAATTTTGGAATGGTAGCAATTGAAGCGCTTGCATGCCGTACCCCCATCATTATTTCCGACCAAGTGGGGATTTTCATCGAAGTACAAAAACATGACGCGGGGTTGATCTGTGAGACGAAAGTGGAAAGTGTGTACAATGCGCTGGAAAGTATATGGAGAAGCTCACATGAAGAGATGGTAGAAAATGGTTACACGCTCGTCAAAAATTTTTACGCAGCGCAAAGAACGGCATTGTTGATGTTACAGAACTATAGAAAGATTATCCGTGAAAAACAATAAACTGCCTATTTCAGCTATTATCTTAACCTACAATGAAGAAAAAAATATAGAGGCTTGTATTCAAAGCGTTGTTTCTTGGGTAGAGGAGGTGTTCGTTGTTGATTCATATTCGACAGACCGCACATTAGAAATAGCTGGTAAATACACCAAAAACATTGCGCAGAATCCTTTCGACAATTATTCTCAACAGCGCAATTGGGCATTTTCACATCTAGATATTAAAACGCCGTGGATCATGAATCTCGACGCCGACCACCGCGCAACACCAGAGCTACAAGAAAGTATACGCAATCATTTTACCGCGGATATTCCTTCTGAAGTGAACGGGTTCTTGGTAAGTAGACGCACTATTTTTATGGGAAAATGGATTCGCTATGGCGGGCATTATCCCGTATACCACGCCATTGTATTTCGCAACGGTAGAGGAAAGTGTGAAGAGCGACTTTACGACCAACACTTTATGGTCGAGGGGAAAACTCTAAAAATACGCGGAGATATGATCGATATCATTACCGATTCTATTGACAAGTTTATTACGCGCCATAATCGATGGGCAACTTTGGAAGCCGAAGAACAATTATCGAAAATAAATTCACAGCAAATACAAGCAAAAATCACCGGTAATCCGATTGAAAAACGCCGTTTTTTGCGTAAGTTTTATGGGAAGTTTCCATTGTTTTTGCGTCCGCTATTGTATTTTGGGTATCGCTATTTTTTGCGTTTGGGTTTTCTCGACGGAAAGCCAGGACTTATTTTTCACTTTTTACAAGGATTTTGGTACCGTTTTTTGATTGATGCCAAGATGTATGAGAAAAATATGGATGTCCGCGAACAGTAGGCGTTGCGGAATCGAGGCGGAAATGTAGGGATGGACCTTGTGTCCGCCCGTTCCCTCAAAGAGAGATGGACACACGTTTAGGTCAAAAATAGCAGGAAGAAATGTAGGGGCGGACCTTGTGTCCGCCCGTTCCCTCAAAGAGAGATGGACACACGTTTAGGTAAAAATAGCAGGAAGAAAAAAGATGTTTATTTTGGGAATCAATGCATACCATGGGGACTCTGCGGCATGTATTATAAAAGATGGTGAATTGATTGCAGCGGTTGAAGAAGAACGTTTTTCACGCATAAAACACTGGGCGGGTTTTCCGCGACAAGCCATTGATTTTGTGCTACAACAATGTGAAATCACAATGCGCGATGTAGAATATGTGGCGATCAATCGCGATCCGCATGCGCATTTTTGGCGCAAAGTTTTGTTTACGTTCACCAATATGCCAGGGCCGTCTTTGGTCATCAATCGTTTAAAAAACCGAAAAAAAGTTGCGAGTCTTGAGAATATCCTACAACAACACTGGCCAGAGTTTGATGCTAAGGTAATTCATGTTCATCATCACTTAGCACATATCGCCAGCAGTTTTTTTCTTTCGGGTATGGAAAGAGCTGCTGTTTGTTCCGTGGATGGCTTTGGTGATTTTGCCAGCACAATGATCGGTGTGGGCGAGCACAACGAGATTCAGGTGAATGGCGAAGTGCTGTTTCCGCATTCCTTAGGACTATTTTATCTTGCGATTACTCAGTTTTTGGGATTTGATAAATACGGAGATGAGTACAAAGTGATGGGCTTGTCTCCGTACGGCGAGAAAAATCTGATGCGCGAAATGCGACAAATTGTTCTTCTGCAAAAAAATGGTCTATTTCGCCTTAACCTGCCGTTTTTCTGCCATCACCGTGGTGGAGGCAAGATGTCGTGGGATGGTGGAGAACCAAAAATTGAAACCGTGTACTCTGCAAAGTTAAGCAAATTACTCGGCCCTCCTCGCGGCAAACACGAAGAAATTAATGAGCATCATCGCAATATTGCCGCATCAATGCAAGCGATGTACGAAGAGGCTGTTTTCCACATTTTGACACACCTCCATCGCAAAACACACGAAGAAAACCTTGCTTTAGCAGGAGGTTGTGCGATGAACAGTGTTGCCAATGGCAAAATACATTCTGCGACCGAATTTAAAAATGTGTATATTCCCGCTGCTGCTGGGGATGCTGGTGGAGCGATAGGGGCAGCGTATTATGTGCATAATGTCTTGTTGGGCAACAAACGCATTGCAAAGGAATACAACGCCTACTTAGGACCGGGTTATGACGATGCGGAAATTGAAAACGCACTACACGAAAATGAAAAACTGCAACAAGGTATTGCGCAAGATGAGTTTTGTGTTGTGCAGTGCAAAGACGACGAAGAGTTAACGGCAAAAACTGCTACGGCAATTGTCGAAGGCAAAGTGATTGGCTGGTTTCAAGGAAAAATGGAATGGGGGCCGCGCGCGCTGGGAAATCGTAGTATTGTTGTTGACCCACGACGCGAGGATATGCGTGAAATACTCAATGCAAAAATCAAGCGCCGTGAATCCTTTCGCCCCTTTGCACCGTCTATTTTACGCGAGCACGTTTGTGAATATTTCACCACGGACACCGAGGTGCCATTTATGATGATGGTGTTACAAATTAAAAAAGAAAAACATTCGCAAATTCCTGCTGTAACTCATGTTGATGGTAGTGGGCGTCTGCAAACAGTGGCCAAAGAGCAAAACCCGTTGTACTATAAGTTAATTGAAAAATTTTATCAACAGACGGGGATTCCGTTGGTGCTCAACACTTCGTTTAATGAAAACGAGCCAATTGTCAATACACCACAGCAAGCTTTGCAGTGCTTTCTGCGTACTAAGATGGATGTGATTGCCATGGGTAACTATATTGTTTCGCGTGTATAAAAATTTTGTAGGAAAATAAATCATGGCCTTTGAGAAAGAACAACAACTTTTGACAACACTGATACAAAAGCAATTTATTACCCAACAACAAGCGATGGTTGTGTGGAATGAATTTATCAATGCCGCAAGAACAAACAATGCCATCTCTTTGTCGGAATTATTAATGCAAAAACGGCGCTTGTCAAGTAGCGATTTACAGAGAGCTAGTCAGTCTTTAAGTACCGCAACTTCCAATAAACAAAAGGGCTTGGCGATAGGTGAAAACTTTAACCACTATCGCATAGAGTCTTTGCTTGGTCGCGGAGGTATGGGGGCCGTTTATGCTGCTTATGATCATAAACTAAATCGCAAAGTGGCACTGAAGATTATCTTGGGTAGTAATATAGAGGATAAAATTATTGAGCGCTTTCTCCTTGAGGCAAAAGCCATGGCGCAACTTCGTCATCCCAACATTGTGGAGATTTACGATGTTGGTGAACACCCTCAGAATTATTTTACGATGGAATATGTAGACGGCGATGTATTTTCTAAAGAAATAGAACAAGGAACTTTGAACGCCAAACAAATAGCTCAAATTATGTTACAATGTGCACACGCTGTTGCGGAAATTCATAAATACAAAATAGTACACCGTGATATCAAACCGTCGAATATCATGTTAACCAATAAACGTCAAGTCAAGTTGATGGATTTTGGTTTGGCAAAAATGACAGATAACAATTTGTCGTGCACCGGAGAACTTTTAGGAACACCTTTTTTTATGTCGCCGGAGCAAGCAGGTGGAACGAAAGTAGGCAAAAAAAGTGATATATATTCTCTAGGTGCGAG
Source organism: Candidatus Uabimicrobium amorphum (assembly GCF_009002475.1). Lineage (GTDB taxonomy): Bacteria > Planctomycetota > Uabimicrobiia > Uabimicrobiales > Uabimicrobiaceae > Uabimicrobium > Uabimicrobium amorphum. Next base: position 2,288,369 of record NZ_AP019860.1, on the reverse strand, counting down.
CCTGTACATGGCGTTGGCGAAAACACCCCCGTTTCAAGGGGAGTCCGTTTACAACACATTGAATCATATTCTCAACAAAGATCCCGTTTCTCCACGCCTTATTAACCCTGATATTCCCGTAGATCTTGAGTCTATTTGCTTGAAATGTTTGGAAAAAAAACCAAGTAAACGCTACGCTACGGCGATGGCTTTGGCCGAAGATTTACAAAACTTCATTCATAACCGCCCTGTTCGGGCACGTCCCATTACCTACTGGGGGAAACTTCGTAAATGGACAGCTCGCAATACGAAAATTGCCATCATTTCCGGAATAGCCGCGTTTGTGATACTCGCAAGTATTGTTTTTACTTTGTACAGTTTTCAACGACAAATTATCGTTGAAAAAAACGCAAGGCTCAAGGCGATCAATGCGGAAAAGATTGCTGTTCGTGAGATGGAACGTTCGCAGTTAGAGGAAAAAAAAGCCCATCGAGCGAAAAAGGAAGCGGAAGATGCACGAAAAGTAGCGGAAGACGCTCTACAAGCAGCAGAAGAAGCGCGAAAAGCAGCGGAAGACGCACAGTTAGCCGCGGTAAAATCGGAAGAAAAAGCGCAAATGTCGGCGTATAATGCCAATATTGCACTAGCGAATTTGTTTTTAAAAGACAATAAAGTTCTCGATGTGGAAAACCGGCTAGAATCTTGCCCCGAGAACATGCGTGGTTGGGAATGGCATTGGTTGAAAGGAGAGAATAACGATGAATATGTCTCTTTGGAACAACATAAAAGCCATGTAGTGCACTGCACTTTAAGTGCGGATAATAAACGTATGGCGTCTTTAGATAGCAAAAATAAACTCATTATTTGGGATTTTACGACCGAAACGCCTAGAATGGTTCGTAGCATAACGTGTGCAAAAAACTCTTTATGTAACACTTGTACGTTTAGCCCCGATGGTAAGCAAATCGCGGTGGCTGGAAAGGATGTTTTTTTATACGATGTTGCCTCCGGGAAAATTCTTACGACATTAAAGCACACCATTCCTGCGAAAAAAGTGGTTTTTTCTGTAAATGGTAAAATGTTGATCGCATGTTACCTTGGTCAAGATCAGACCAGTGGGGGAAATCGCGCCACGCGAAATAGCAAAATTGCCGTAGCGTTGCAACAAACAATTGTGGTGTGGGATGTTGAAAAACGTCGTAAGCGCAAATCCATCGTGGCGCATAAGAGCGAATTTCTCAATAATATAAATGACTGTGACATCTATAAAGACTGGCTACTTACTGCTGGCGACGATAAGACTGTTCGGTTGTGGGACGTAAAAACTGGCAAACAGTTGCAGATATTTAAAGGCCATGAAGATGAAGTGAGTTGCTGTCGTTTCGCATCGCAAGGTAAAATTGTTTCCGCGAGTTATGATAAAACGATAAGAGTGTGGGATATAAAAAGAGCGAACGCCACAAAAATTTTAGATATACACAAGGGGCGCGTTTATGGTTTTGACTTGATGGAGGATGGTCAAACAATCGTTTCTGTGGGGGAAGACCAGAAACTAATCATAACCGATCTCGCAAGTGAAAAAATTAAACAGGTGTTCACTGGGCACAAAGGGGTGTCTTTTTCGAGAGGTCAAAGGCATTTGGCGGTTATTTCGAGTTGTGCTGTTACAAAAAACGGTCAAACAATTATAACATCGGGAAATGATAATACGGTGAAATTATGGAAAGCGTCGAAACAAAATCCACAAACCATCGCAAAACTCAACTCCAAAATTACCACGCTGAGTTTTTCCGCTGATAACATGGTGATTACCAATGCACCTGACATTGCGGTGCGGCTATGGTCTAGGAAGCACAATAAAGTCAAGCCGATGTTTAGTAACTTTTTGCCATCGCGCATGAGTTTTTTTAACCAACAGGGTGATAAAATACTGGTGGCGTGTTCCAGGTTTTTGCGCCTATTTGCACTCGAAAACAAGCAGCACCTCATTGAGTTTGTGGGGCTGACCGAAAATGTGATTAGCTGCGCCTATTCTCCCGATGGTACAAGAGTGGCCGCGGGGTGCTACAATGATCGTGTACATATTTGGAACATCCGTACCCTGCCGAAAAGTAAGGGCAAAACGCCGCTTCGTTGTAAGCCTTCACAAATTATAAAAACAGGTTCCGATGTAATCTATTGTGCCTTTAATCACAAAAATGATATCGCGACCGCCAATAATGTACATTTAAAATTGCACGACGCGAAAACCGCAAGGCTTCGGTGGTCTTTACATCGTGAGAAAGACCGATTTTCCTATTGCGAATTTTCGCAAGATGGCAAATGGTTGCTGGCAGCACACGCAAGAGAAATATGGCTCGTTGATGTCAAGTCAGGAAAGCTGTTACGTAGGTTTGTGGGGCACAATGCACGAGTGACAAGATGTAAATTTATCAACAATGATCAACAAATAATCTCTGTCAGTCGCGATCGCTCGATAAAAATCTGGTCGTTGGACTTAGAGCACAGCGACGACATAGTCGCTCCCCTTTTTACCCTGGGACAAAATCAAAGTGCGATCACCGCAATGGCCATCTCTCCTGATGAGAGATTATTGGCCATTGGTAGTCAAGATGGTCAGGTCAAAATCTGGACGAATTATGGTAAGTAATCGAATGACCTAATGTTGGTATTGAGTAATATACTGCAACATATGCATCGCTTGAGTAATGCACTGCAACATATCGTGTGAGGAAATATCTTTAAAATTGACTTGCGGCTGCGAGTTTTTTCCGACGCTCTCAGGAGACCACGTGGCCAATTGACGGGCAAAATCAGGAGTGTAATATTTTATTACGTCAGACAAAACGCTTTTGTCGCGACACATAAAGCGCACTGCGGGAAGAAATTTTTCACTATGATGGAAAACTTCTATTTTTTTAGATATTTCTTCGGGATATTTCCCCTGGATTCTATACAAAGCGTAGATACTCACCGCTAAAAGTTTCCACTGAGTATGATGTAAATCTTTTGAGAATTGCGCTTGCTGCCAAACGTTTTCTTGTAAAGCTTTGTCGATAAGCTCCACAGTTATTTCATTGTTTGCATCCGCCAAGGCGTGAATTCCTATCTCCAAAAATTTCGCGGGAGCGTTTTGCAACTCTTGGACAAATTGCGGTGATTTGGCCTCGTCTACGATTTTTTGGTAGGTGGAACTTAAGTCACTGCTCTTATCTTGTAACGCATATGTTAAAATAGAAGCTGGTTGTAAGTGTGAAGCACTTACCAGTACCCCGCCATAAAGAATAGCCCCTAATAAAGTGTTGGCTAGTATCAGAAAGCAAAAGCCCACCGTTTTGAATGCGATGGATGGCAAGGTCCAAACAACAGTGGTTATGATCAACGCACATGCAATTGCAGGGAAGAAATAGATTGCAATAGTATCGGAAATCATGAGGGAATAGATGGATATGATAGGAAGCGCCATACCAAAATCTCTAAATATTTCTTTGTACGCGGGAACATAGTACCTGGCGAGAAAGCACACGCAAGCAAACGATATTAGAGCTGTCAGATATAAAACAATAACAAAAGCATTTTTTTTCATTTTCATTTCCTTCCAGAGGTATCAGGAACGTTTTGCCACAAACCATATTATAAAACACCCACCAAAGAGTCATCAATAACAAATCGCAATGCTCATTTAAAAAATTTCAAAAAAACTATTGACGAAAGTAATCTGTATTAATACACTAATACAGTACTGTACTGCTGAACTAATACAGTGTTGTTTTTGAAGTATTGCACAGAAAGGAAGGACATGAATGTTTATTCAAATTCAGCCAGAGTCAAGTATTCCTATCTATAAACAAATCATGGATCACATTGAGCATGCGGTTGCATCGCAACGCTTGAAGGAAAATGACAAGCTTCCCTCAGTACGCGAACTTGCCAAACAGTTGGTGGTAAATCCCAATACTGTGGCGAAGGCATATCGCGAGTTAGAGAGAAACAATGTCGTTCGCACACACAAAGGAAAAGGGGTTTTTGTTATGGTGACGCAAGATGTTTACACCGAAAACGAGAAAAAGCGTTTGGTCGGAGAAAAAATGGCTCCAGCGATTGTCGAGGGATTGAACCTTGGAATGAATTTCGATGAAATTCGCAATGTACTAGAGGAAAAAATTGCGGAGTTTAAAAATATAAAGGAGATCGACCATGAGTGAAGTCATTTCAATACAAAATCTATGTAAAAAATTTGGCAAAAACCAGGTTCTCGACAATGTCAATTTGAATATCTCCTCGGGGGTCGTTTACGCGCTTGTTGGTAAAAATGGTGTGGGAAAAACCACGCTACTACGCACATTGTTAGGACTTTCGCATCCGACAAGTGGGCAATCAACGGTTTTTGGACTAGATTCACAGCGGGATGATTGGAAAATACGTCAGCAAGTGGGTTATGTTGCCGATGGTTTACAAATGTACGAATGGATGACGGTAAAAGAAATTCTATGGTTTGTTTCGCGTTTTTATCCTACGTGGGATTCTAATTACGAAAAGGAATTGGCGGAGAAATTTACCTTGAATTACAAAGCAAAAATAAAAACACTTTCGCGGGGATTTAAGAGCAAACTGTTACTCACAATGGCGATGGCGCATCGCCCCAAGTTATTGATTCTCGACGAAGCCACTGCGGGGTTGGATGTAGCAGTACGTCGTGAATTTTTAGATTGTGTTGTCGATACTGTTGAAAAAGAAGACCATACCGTGGTGATTTCTTCGCATCTTTTGCAAGATGTGGAGCGCATCGCCGATCAGATTGGTTTTTTGCAAAATGGAAAGATACACAAAACCTATTCTGTCGAAGAGCTGAAAAACACCTTTCGCAAAATACAAGTTTCTTTTGATGTGCTCCCAGAAAGTATAGATTTAGAAGGTGTACTGCACCAACAACAACTTGGGAGAGAATATATGCTGACGGTGCGCGATTATAGCTCTACTCATGAACAGCAACTGCGCGATATGGGAGCAAAAGAGGTTCGTGCGGTACACATGAGTTTAGAGGATGTTTTTGTGGAATGTCTAACAGAGGAGGCCACCATATGATACAGCTGATATGGAAAGAATGGCGTAAAACGCGCATGATGTTTTTGCTGTTTGTCTGCTTAAATTTGTTTGCCATTTTGATCACGCTTGGTAAAGAGAGTGACTTGGCGGCGTATTTGGTGTGTACACTCAATTCTCTTTTTTGGGCGATGCTACTGCCTGCTGTGGTTTTTGTTGGTGACGAGGAACAAAATAGCGGGGAATTTACCGCAGCCTTGCCTATTTCACGACGCCGTGTTTGGAGCATACGACTTTTTTATATTGCGCTCACATCACTTATTTTTCATGGCGCGTTTTATACTTATGCTCTAGGTCCTTGGTTCTATGCGGTTTATTTCGCTTTAACTATGGTGGCGATGGTCGCGTCATCTATTTTTTCTCATAGTTTTATTATTGCTTTTACCAGCATCGCTATCTTTTGCGCTTCATGCGGATTTTTCACCTTTTTAGTAAAGGCATTGAGTTTTTCCTATATACCAGTTGAATTTTTAGGGGTTGTGGCAATTTTATTAACGATCCCATTTGTCTTGAATACGAAAATGCGGTGGGGAAATGCGTTGGTGGGTTTATTATTCTTTGTCGAATTGTTTTGTATCTATCGCGACTTCAAGATGGGGCAATTGCACCCTGAGCACCATGATTTTTCATGGTGGGTAGCAGAAGAGTACATTATGTTGATCTTTTGCTGCGTGGGGATTTGTAGTTTACTCGTCAGTTATAAAATTTTTGTACAGCGCGCGATTTTTCAAAAAATTACGACACTATTTATTCCTTGTGGAACAGCGATCGTTTGTCTTGCGCTGTTTTTTAATACTACATATGACCAAGTGGAGTATCGCCACTTCGAGGGCAACATCTTCTTTTCTAATTCACAAATACGCAATCGTAGAGGCAATCTGTACGATGGAAAAATGAGTATTTTCAATTACGAAACAAAAACAATACAAGATTTAGGTTTATACTGCACTGCTTTTTCCTACAGTAACGAATATATTTTTTGTTGGAGTATGGAATTTAAGTGGGGATTGCCAGTTGCGAAGAAGTATTATGTATATAACCACAACACGAAAAAGAAATACGATATATCTTCTGATTTTAAAGACTGCAAAGATGTTGATTTTCAAGGGAATCGTTTGTTGTTGGTAGGGAAAAGTAAACTACACGTTTTCAAAATTGCGGATACATTACAACACACCATCTCCTATCTCATTGATAAAGATTTTCGCTTTGAAGGGGCAAGTGAAAGTTACGCGTATTTTTTTCGTCAGCAGAGTGGCACGTTGATAAAAATGAATTTGCAAAAAAGAGAAAAAATTGTCGATGACAGCATTGGCGACACAGTTTTAATCAACGAAAATCCCGCGTCTATTGTAATGAATTATATCGTTGCCAACAGGTTTTTGGTTGTAGAAAAAAGACGTGACTTAAATCGGGCGTTTTGGGTGAAAGATCTGCAAAAAAATACCCTGAAAAAAGTCTACGAATACAATGAAAAAGATGTGTTTTTTGTATCGCGTTTACGCATAAATGCCGCGAGCAATGATTGTATCGTTCGTTATTACGATAAGAAACATCAAGAAAAAGTCCTTTTAATCAACATGGAGAACGGAAACACCACAAAACTGGAGGGGCGCTTTTTACATCAAAATGAACGACAGTTTATGCTGTTAACGGAAAATGGTATACAGCAAATGGATTTTTCCACAAAGAAGATATTGTATCAACAGGAATACCAATTTGCTCCACAAAGAGGTTATTTGCTGTACTCAAATGGTAAGGTGTGTTTTCGATCAAATGAGGAAACATATTACTATTTCGATGTCAAAGAGCAAAGGTTTTATAAAACCAAGATACCTCGCAGTTGCTATATTGTATTTGTCGATCGCGACGGTGGGATTTTCTATGAAGACAATGACCGTAAAATTTACTACATAAAAAATGGATTTGAAGCGATAAATTAGGAGAATAGGTATGATGAAAGCTCTTTTTTGGAAAGAATGGCGCACGATCCAGGCAATGACATTATTGACAATCGTTGCGGTAGTTGTACTACAGTTTATTGCGGTAGATAGGGAGTATCGCGAATATTTCACCATAGGTATTTGGCAGCTATATATATTGTTTTTAGGCGTCACATCGTTCAGTACCGAGCAAAGTAAAAAAAATCTGATGTTCCTGGTGAGTTTAACCGCGTCGCGCGCGGCAGTATGGTGGGTAAAGTTAAGTCTACGCGTAGGAGTAATAGCACTGCTACTCATTAGTATTCTGCTATGGTGTAGTTTTGAGGTAAGTTCTATACTTTTTGTTTGTACATCTCTAGCACTTTTTGCCTTTTGTTTTTTAATTTCTCTATCGATTATCACTCCGGAAACATGTGCCAGCGCTGCAATCGCTTTTGAGATCAGTGTGGTGCTTTTACTACTGGAGTTTTCCATTCCCATGTTATGGAAAGTAACGATTTGGGTTTTGATCGCGATGATGAGTATCATCTATTCGTATCAGCAATTTTGCCGCGGAAAATATGCATGAAACTTTGTTGTATGAATCATGATGGAAATGCAGTGCAGACTTTGTTCCCTTGTCGTTTGAATACAGTTTGGCGTAATTTTACGACACACAACTATGATGACAAAATATTACAGAAAAATACGTTGCGGTTGTGAAGTATGTTACAATAATCAAAGTCTATCCTCACGATTTTAGGGATGTGTATGAATATTTTCAAGTTATAGGAAAACATCATGTACAAAGTACTAATTCTCATATGTATTACTTTTTTTTGTGGCGGGTGTGCACTCATTATTCCCGGTGGCGCGGTCGTACGTTTCTTACTTTTGACTATTTAGGTGATAGCAAAGGATTTGCGATGCGTTACGGTTCTCCGCAAAATGGGGGGATTATCGGCGATGAAGTTGTTTATGACAAAAACGCACAATTGGATATTCGTCTTCCGCAAACAGCAACGGTTCGCATTTTTCGCGATGGAAAGCAAATCATCGAGAAAAATACCGCTTCCTTTGCACAATCTCTCCCAGGAAAAGGGATTTATCGCGCAGAAATATACAAAGACGGAACGCTGTGGATTTTAACAAGCCCTATTTACATAAATTAGACTTGGCAAAATGTTTTGTTTATGGGAGTTGCGTTGGAAATGTAGGGGCGGACCTAGTGTCCGCCCGTTCTTCAAATACAGTTAGGTGTACGTTTACTACGAACTATGTCTTTCAAACTGTGTGTTTCATATACATCGCTATATCATTCAGGTATCGCAAATTTACAGTGGCGGCAATAACCTTGCATTTCGATGATATGTGATTGCACTACAAAGTCGATTTCTCTTGCCACACTTTGTAGTAGTTCGTCTATTTTTTTATCCGTAAATTTAGTGACACTACCACAGTTATTACAGATAAAGTGATGATGTGGTTGATTATCGTCGTGTACGTATTCGTAATACGTTTGTTTGTCACTTAGGTGTACTTTGCGTAATAAGCCACAGTCCACTATGACAGGTAAAGTTCTGTAAATGGTTGCTTTGGAAACGTTTACACCACGTTTTCTCATGGAGAACAGTAAATCTTCTGCTTGAAAGTGAGAAGAGTATGCGTAAACTTCGTCTAAAATCTTCTTTCGTTCCGTAGTAAATTTGAGTTTTCTACTCTTTAGAAATTCGCAAAATTGGTGAATGTCTTTTTCAGGAACAGGGTTGTTTTTACTCATTTTTTCTTTTTCTTCTTACTTTTTGATTTTCCTTCATTTTTTTTCGACGTTTTTGGTGGATTTTTTTTGCTTTCGTCGACTTCGTCTTGCCCATTGGCGATTTCTTCTTGCAGTTCTTTTTCGCTCAGTTTGAGCTCCGCCAATTCTTTTTTCTTGCCTCCGGTACTGAGAAACATAATCATTTCCAGCATTTTCTTCAGACGAATGAGGTCTTTTTGCGTGGCGCGAAAATTCAATTCATGAATGTGATTTCCACGGTAAATGGTAATAAATACGCGTTGTTTTAAAACAAAGGCGAAAACAGCAGACAGAATTCCCATTAAAAATAACAATACACGCAGAGTTACCGAAAACGGTATGCTGGCATAGATAAGTAACATCGACACAACAAAGCAAAATATGGCACAAAATAAAAGTAATGTACGAAACCTTTCGCGCATGGAAATAGAAGTAATGCTCTTGACGGGAATGTACATAATTTTGCGCCTAAAAAATCCCCATTCATCTGACACAAAGAGATTTTTATTGATTTTAATGGTCGTTTCGTTGCTACGCACAAAGAAACTTAAAATCCAGCCAAGTAGTGTTGCTGGACACGCACGAATTAGTATATGAGATAATTCTTCGTCAATTTCAAAATGCAATATTTTTTTAGCAGCAGTAAATCCCCACAATGTATTCAAAACTGTTCTCTCCTACTTATTTTTGTCTGTAAAGTCAATTTGTTCTTCGTTCTCATTGATGGCGATGTCTTTTTGTCCTGGCTGACTCTTCTTATCGCGGAATTCTACGCGAATGGGAATTTCGGCAAGGCGCAATTTTTCTTGAAGAGCGTTGAACATATAGCGTTTATAATTTTTGCTAACGAGCTGTGGCTTGTTGCAAAATAACACCATTGTTGGAGGGTTAACATCGGCCTGAGTTCCGTAAAATATTTTTACTTTTTGGCCGCGAACAACTCGCGGAGACTTTTTCATGATAATGGTTTTGAGTACGCGATTGAGCTCTCCAGTGCTTATTCTACGATGGGCTTGTTTTATTAAGCTTCGCGCTAAATGAATAGTTGACGTAACGTTTTTACTGGTTTTGGCGGTAATAAAACTTACCGGAGCGTAAAAAATATGCGGCAACGTTTTTGTAATGTACTCTTCATAATCAGAAGTGGCCAAATGCTCAGGAACTAGATCCCACTTATTGATCACAATAATCGTGGGTTTGTGTTGTTCGCGAACATACATGGCGATTTCGCGGTCTATACGCGTGATATCCTTTGTGGCATCGATAAAGAACAACACCACATCGCTACGACGAATAGCGCGTTGTGCACGTGCTTGGCTATAAAATTCGATAGAATTGCGTACATTTTTGCGTCTTTTCAAACCCGCCGTGTCTATGGCAAGAATACTTTTACCGTCTTTTTCAAAACGAACATCTATCGAGTCACGCGTTGTACCTGGAATTTCGGAAACGATTACGCGTTCTTCGTTTGCCAGTGCGTTTATAAAAGTCGATTTACCGGCATTTGGTTGGCCAACAACTGCAATTTTCAGTTCTTTTTCTTCTTTTTCCAAGTCTGTGCAGTTGAAGGGAGTTACTTTTTCTTCAATAAGCTCCATAATGTCGTCAATGCCATGTCTTTGCTGCGCTGAAATACAAATAGGTTCGCCAAATCCTAACTGTAGAAATTTGGGGGCTTCCATTTTAAATTTCGATTCGTCGGTTTTATTGGCGATGAGTACGGCTTTTTTCTCTTGTTTTAGAAGTAAACGCGCAACCTCTTTGTCTAGAGGTGTAATACCCTCTTTGATGTCGACGACAAACAATAGTAAATCGGCCTTTTGAATACCGATGTTGATTTGATCGTAAATTTTATCTTCTAAGCTATGCTCGTCAACGACGCCGATTCCTCCGGTATCGATGAGTTCATAGTAGTAGTCTTTTACTTTTAGTAAGGTCTCTACGCGGTCGCGTGTAACACCACTTGTTGGTTCTACAATCGATATTCGACGACCACATATGGCATTAAACAATGTTGATTTTCCTACATTAGGGCGTCCGCATATTGCGACAACTGGAATAGTCATAGTTGATAATTCTCAAAAAATTCTAATTTTATATTTATATTTAAGTGTTGGTTTTTTCCAGTATGCGATGCCCTCGCGCCGGCTAATCGCCAGCTGCCCTCTTACAGGGAGGACTAACGTATAGCACTTCGTAAGGGAAAAAACGACAGGTAGGTACGTGACCTATTGTACATATAGACTCGAACCAACGTTGCGTTTTTTCAACACTTTTTGAACTACGTAAACTCCCCTGTGGGAGTAATCGGCGAAGCCGATTGTGGGGGCACCAAATACCAGAGAATATCTATAAACAGCCTATTTTCCTGCGATTATTTTTTCTAGGGCACCTTGCCGCGATATCGATATTTTGGAACAAGCTTTGGCAATACCAACGACAACGTCTCTGTCAAGACTCTTGAGAAATTCTTTGGTGCTAATAACTCCTAGAAGAGCTTTTGTCATAACGGGGTAAGCTTTTTCTACACCTTCGCGTCCTATTTTTTTGTATACATACGTAGATGTGGGAGAATGCTTGATATCAAATGAAGCATCTTGTGCACGACCTTTTTCTATCAGCATGAGTACATCGGGGTCAAGGGTGAGTTTTGATGAAACACTTGCTTGTGGTAGATAATATTCTGCGCGCAGTAAGACATCATTGGTGGATGTCGGGAAATCTCCAAGAAACATAGAGATCGGCGCGTCTCCTCCTGTTTCGAGGGCGATGGCTTCTATGATTCCTATGGTGAGTACTTTTACTTTTAGATATTCACGTGCAATTTGGATGTTGCGTGTTGCACGAGAGATAAGATTGTCATATTTTCTTTGTGACGGTGTTTTCTTGTAGCGATGAAAAACTGTTTCCGGTCTTAAAAAGTTCATGAAGCTTTCCATTTTTTGCAAAACTTGGCGATAGTCTGTAATGGTGTACACCCTAGCGTTTTGTAAAAATGTATTGGATTCTTCAAGTAATGCCCATGTATTTCCTAAGAATTCTGCTGAATTTTCAAAGGCAAAGTTTTCGACATCTTTATTGGCAAAGTTAAGTGCTAGTTCTACTATACGTACGCTTTCTTTTGGTGTTGGGGTATCTTTGTATTTTTTTTGCAAGGCAATGAGACGCTCTTCTAAATAATCGAAACAACTTTTGCCATGTTGATCCGTTGGACGAAACGGTCTTGTCCCTTCTATGATCGCCATGATGGTAATGAGTTGCTTTTTGTCGAGGAGATTTTGCAACTTTGCACACGCAATAAGAGCGCTCAAGAATTCGTTGAGTCCTCCCATGGAGGATAATTCTTGTTCATACTTGAAGTCAAATATATCTAGGCAAATGCAAAAAAGTTCATTGTTGGGAACTTTACTCTTGCTATGAATAAAAACCTTTTGCTCTTCTACCAATACGTATTGTAGTAACAACTCCTCCATTCCTTTGGGGAAGCCACCATCGACTTGGAAATATGCCACGTCGTGGAAAATACAGGCTAGAGTTTCCAGTGGTGAAAGTCCTTCACTCAACTTGAAAACGTGTCCTGTATTATGAAAATTGCGTGAAAAACTATCCATGCTTCTATGCACAAGACAAGACATTTCCTCTATGTATGTCATGTCATAATCAATTTTTAGTTTGCCGAAGCAGTTCATAAAGAGTTTGATAATCCTATTGATTGCAGAGTTTTTCATGGTATTTCTCGCCAAATATATGTGTTAATATGTTTTCTTTTACTTGTTCTGCCGCGATTTCTTGTTGAGATATCGCTTGTTTTTCTGAAGAGATAAAAAGTGGTTGATTATTTTTTGTGACCCGCCCATGAGACCCCTTTACTAGGGAGGCATCCAATGAAATTATATCCAATAAATAACGGAACCCTAGTTTTTTCCTCAACAATTTATACACGACTTTTAAAGTTGGAAAATAAATTTTGGGATCAACAAATAACTCGACGGGATCGTACCCAGGTTTGCGATGGATATCTACGGTTCTTGCAAAATCTGGAGCTTTATTATCATCCAACCAATAATAATAACTAAACCAACTGTTTTCGCTAGAAAGCAATACAAGGTCACCACTTCGCGAGTGATCGATGTTGTATTTTTGTTGTTCTTTTTTATCGAGAACAAACTCAATATCGGAAAATTGTTGGAGATGATTTTTGATTTCCGCAATATTCCCATCGTTGTGAATGTACACATGAGCTATTTGATGATCCGCAACAGCAAAGGCTTGCGATGCGCCCGGGTCAAGTATTTCTTTTCCCAATTCTTCGCGTACACACAACCACTTTTTTTCTCGTAGTATTCTGTTGATGTGCACGCAGCTGTCTACCTCGTGAATCGCATATTCAGATAGTACAATTACCTTACAGTTTTTTCCAAGAAAATATTCAATTAATTCACGGCAAACTTCATCAATTTCAGCGACATCTTTTGCAATTTGCGGGTTGCGAGGCCCGAGTCTTTGTAAATTGTAGTCAAGGTGCGGTAAATAGATTAAATTCAAAGTCGGACGGTGTTTCTCGAAAATGTGACGACTGGCTTTGGCTATCCACTTGCTTGAGACAATATTTGCTTTTGGTCCCCAGAAATTGAATAACGGAAATTGTCCTAAACAATCGTTTAGTTCATCGCGTAAATTTGCGGGAAAAGTGTATATGTCGGGTATTTTTCTACCATCTGCAGGATACATTGGACGAGGGGTTGCAGAAAAATCCACACTGCTATACATGTTATACCACCAAAACATGTTAGCGCAAGTAAAATTCTGATCAATCTTTCTCGCGGTTTCCCAAATTTTTTCACCAGCAATGAGTTTGTTGGATTGGCGCCACAACCAAATTTGCGATAGGTCTTTAAAGTACCAACCGTTGGCAACACTCCCGTGTCCGCTAGGCGGAAGTCCTGTCAAATAGGTAGATTGAGCTGTACAGGTAACGGCAGGAGTAACAGCATGGATATTGGTAAGACTACCGTTTGCCGCAAATTTACTCAAATAAGGTGCAAAGGGGAGTAAATTTTGGCTGAGTCCAACGACATTGATAACGGCTGTGTGATTCATAAGTCTAAGTCCCCGGAATAAATTTTTGTGCAAAGAATGTACAGACAAACAATACGAAAAAGTAAGGTAGTGACTCTGTAGATGAAACGGTCGACAATAACATAGCGTCTACAAAACATATTCCGGCGATAAGACCCCCTATTGCGTTTTTTATGCGTTTGTTATAGAGCAAGAAAATATTATAAAGAACCCACAAAAATGCAATGACAATATAAATGATTTGCGCTTGGTGAATGGCCGCATACAAAAACGGTAACGCCAGGAATAGCGCTGGCCAGTAGTTTTTGACTTTGTAGAGGTTCTCTTGCATGGCCATATAAGTGAGTCCTACAATATAGCTTGCCGCAACTGCCGCCATGACAATGATGTTTTGTGTTGGGTACGAAGCAATGCTTAACGCGGCAACAATGTATACCATAAAACGACACGCAGCCATAATAAAAGGGCTGAAGTTATTTCCTTTGTGCCACACATCGTAAAGTACAATGACGGCTGCGAGTGCCAGAGGTGCTAGAGTCTGCCACAAACTAGGATACGCGTAGATAAATTCATAGATGAAAATGGCAGATAGCAGAATTAAGGTGGCAACAAGGAGTGCGGTGTGGCGCTTTACGATCCCTGAAGGAATAGGACGCTGTGGTCTTTCTTTGCGATCAATTTCACTGTCACATACATCGTTTAATATCATTCCTGCGACGTAAAATAGCGAACAAATGGCCGACACCATGGCAAAATGCGACCATGTAAAATTACCAATTGCGGTCATTGCCAGCAAACAGTTTCCCCAAACGGTTGGCAAGTTGGAAACGCGGCTCATTTTTAAATAGGCGATAAATTGTGACATTTTTAGCTCCGTATTTGTTGTAGTGCCCACTGTAGTTCGCGTGTAATCGAATCGTGAAGAGATACTTGGCGATATTTTTGCGGAAGAACTTCCCATGTGTAGGTTTCCACCTCAAGGTGCTCGCATATATTGTGTTGTTTTAGGTAATCTAGGGTGTCGATGATATGTTGCTGTGTTGATTGGATGAGGGGATGTACGGAATCGACAAAAATGGGTATATGAAAATGAATACGCCACTCAAGTTGTTGTGAAACATTACGATTTTTAAGGCTTTGTAGCGCAAGTGGTAGGTCGTTAAACCGAGTAATAATTCCGTCGTGATCCTCGACCACTTGGTGGAGGTAGATGGGGTCTACGTATGGTTGTAGACATTCGCTAATTTCCGCGTCTGTTGATGAAAAACACATTTTTATCGCGGAACTTATTTGTACCTTGCCAACGCGAATTTCATTTTGTTGTAGCCGCTGTAGGGCGTGTTGCGCTTGTTCGTATTCGATAGCCATATGACAAGTGTCGTAGCATATACCCAAGTGGTTTTTAATAAATGCAGCGCTTTCGTTAAGCGCAAGTCCGGTGTGGGCGCTGAACGCTTGATAATTTTTCTCGGTAAAAATGTACTCGCGAAAAAAAGCAATTGTTTCGTCAATCGTTTCGATGTAACACCCTGGCTCTGGTTCGAGACATGTCATGATATTTTTACCACTGCGCTTTTTGATCGCGTACAGATGTTGGAGGTGCTGCAATAGATTCTGGGCTGCTTTTTCTACCGTGTCTCGGGTAGTGAAACGATTTTTGAATCCCACAGGTACAGTGCTTATTGTTCCGTTGATTTCTTGAGGTAGAAGATCCGCTAAAATTTGCGCGAGGTTGTTGGAAAACTCTACTCTTTCTGTGGCACTCCAATCGGGTAGGTAGACATCTTGTTTTACGGGTTTTTTATGGAAATGTCCGTAGATAAAACCGTTTATAGTGAAAACGTAAAGGTCATTTTCGCGGCACATATCGTGGAGTTCGTCCAGACCATGGCGGAGGAACTCCTCACATGCGCAATTTGATAAACGCAATCCCACACCGAAAGACTCGGCAGGACAAAATTTACTCTTAACCGCAACGACATGTTGTTTTACGTTGTCTAAAGTTTCGCTGCGACTTTCTCCGGGATGAATGTTCGTGCAATATGTTAAATGATTACGTGACACTTTCACCAAAATTCTCCTTTAAATAGTCAATCGCTTCGTACATAATCGCGTTGTCTATGGTGTTGACCTCTATTTTATGACCTATATTTTTGGGAAGTGTGATGCATAGTATGCCCCCCAAATGTTCACGAAATTCTTCTAAACCGTTTAGAAAATCACTGTGATGCATTTGCGAGTAGTACAACGAAAATTGTAGAGAACTTAACAACTGGTGGATATCATGCAGTTGTTGTTCGCTGAGCATTTGTTGACGGTAGGCGTAATAAGAATCTATCGCAATCCCTGCCGCGACCGCTTCACCATGACGAATACGGTAACCGCTTAAAGACTCTAATTTGTGTGCTGCCCAGTGCCCAAAATCAAGTGGACGTGAATACCCGAGTTCAAAAGGATCTCCGCTACAACGAATATGCTGTAAATGCAGTTCCGCACAGCGAAAAATGAGTTTTTCCATTGCTTCAATATCACGTTCTCTCAGTTGTATGGCGTGTTCTTTTAGGAAGGCGAAAAACTCCGCGTCTTTAATTAAGGCGACTTTAATTGCCTCGGATATTCCAGAAATCCAGTCGCGAAAGCACAATGTCTTCAAAAATTCGCGATCGTTGATCACCGCATATGGTGCACAAAAAGTTCCTAAAAAGTTCTTTTTGTTAAAGGCATTTACGGCGTTTTTTACCCCCATTGCCGCGTCGTTTTGCGAAAGTACGGTGGTGGGAATACGTATAAGACGTACACCGCGATGTGGAGTTGCACAGGCAAAGCCCACCATGTCTAGAACCGCACCGCCACCAATAACCGCGACAAAAGAGTGTCGACATATTTTAAACTTTTCGATCATTTGCTGGATGTTTTCCACAAAAGATATATCATTTTTCGCCGGCTCGCCGCCGGGAATAACAATTGGCTTGGTTACCAAATCAATGGAGTCGCGATCTTGGCAATACGCCTGTATATCTTTCAATAATGTAGGATGTTTGCGCGATACGCTGTCATCAACAAAAAATATCACTTTGTGTTGTTTGTCCGGTTCTTTGTTGCACACGCACTGCTCAAACGTTGCGTTGTCATGTGTAAATAAATCTTGGGTAAAACACACCGGAAACTCTAAGTGTACTTGTATTTTTTGTTGGATCGTATTTTGTATTTGTATCATGTTGTTTTCCACTATTTTAGCAAAACCGCGTCTTTGAACTCTTTTATAAATTGGTGTATTACTTCGGTAAATGCTTCCGTTCTCCATACGTTTTCGATGTTGGGAATCTTGAGCATTTGGTCGAGCATTTTTTGTTGACGTTTGCCGATGGCAAGTGCATCTTTGTAACAAATGTGGGAAAAAGTGACCATCGAGTACAAGGGGATATATTTACCTGGATATAACTCTTGAATGAGCGCTTCTATCCTCTTGCGCAATAAGAAGCTAGGATCGCCCACCAAATCACGCATTTCAATAAAATTTCGCAAGGCGAGTTCGGCAATCGCATCGCCGTTGTCTTTACGCGCATTTGCATATTTTTCTAAGATAGGCTCATTGGGAAACTCTTCGATCAAATCGTTTAGGACGCGTACGTCCTCAAATCCTGATACCATTCCCTGTCCATAAAAGGGAACGATGGCATGAGCTGCATCACCTATTAGGGCAATTTTTTCTTGGTATTGCCATGGTGAACAAGAAATTGTTACCAATGAAGATGTGGGGTTTGTGAAAAATTCATCTAGCAAATTGGGAATAAGCGGCACAACATCGGCAAACTCTTCCGCGAAAAATTTCGAGACTTGCTCACGTGTTTGTAAATTTTCAAAAGATTTTTCTCCATGATAGGCAAGAAAGAGCGTACAAGTAAAACTTCCGTCGGTATTGGGTAGTGCGATGAGCATAAATTGTTTGCGCGGCCAAATATGCAAGAAGTTTTTTTCTAGCGCCCATTGACCATCTGCTGTGGGAGGAATCGTCAATTCTTTGTATCCATGCTCAATATACTGTTGCTGATAATTAAAACGCAGTTTTTTGCGCATGGTTTCACGTACTGCGGAAAAGGCGCCATCGGCTCCAAAAATGACTTGTGCTTCGCTTTGTATTTCGCGTTGATTTGCCTCATCTAGAAAACGAGCTGTGGCGTTTTCTAAATCAATATCCATGCATTTGTGATGGAAATGAATGTCTACACTTGGTTGCTTTTCCGCTTCTTCGAGTAATATTTTGTTGAGTTGTGCGCGAGAGATGGAGTAAATAGCCTCCCCCTCTTTACCGTACGGTTGAAACGTCAAGTTCCCCTCGACAGAGTGCATCATCCGTCCGTTCATGGCAATGGCTGATTCTTTTACGCTTTCTTCGAGCCCAACACCGCTCAGAGCGCGCCACCCACGATTAGAACAAGCCAGGTTTATTGAGCGTCCCGCGTCTACTTGTACTTTGCGCATATCACCGCGGCGTTCGTACACGTCTACTTTGATACCACGCTTCCCCAAGTAGAGAGCAAGTAATGATCCTACAAGACCTGCTCCTGCAATTGTAACTTTTTCCATTTATTCACCTCTTAGTAATAAAGTTTCTAAAATCTTTACAAAATCCCACACGTCTTGGAAACTGTTGTACAGTGGTACAGGGGCTATGCGAATACTATTTGGTTCGCGCCAGTCACATATAACACTATTTTCCAAAAGAGCTTTGTGAACCTCTTTACCGCCATTTTGCAGATGTAAAGATAATTGTGCACCGCGCTCATGTGGGTTTTGTGGAGTAATAATCTCTAACTGATTTTGTAGTTTGTTTCGCAATAGAAACTCTAGATAGTTTGTCAGTTGCAAGCTTTTATTGCGTAGTGCTGGTATTCCTACGTCTGCAAAAATTTGTAGAGAGGGGATTAAAGCGGCCATCGATAAAACCGGAGCGTTACTTAGTTGCCATCCTTCTGCACCTGACATGAGTTGAAAGTTATCAGGCATTGTAAAACGCGTGGACTTGTCATGTCCCCACCATCCACAAAAGCGCGGTAGAGAAGGATCATTGGCATAGCGTTCGTGAACAAAAGCACCACCCACTCCCCCTGGTCCACCATTTAGGTATTTGTAGCTACACCATACCGCAAAATCTACTTGCCAGTCATGGAGTTGCAAGGGGACGTTGCCAATGGCATGCGCTAAGTCGAAACCAACGGTGCACTTTTCTTCATGCCCCCACTGCGTAATTTTTTGCATGGGAAATACTTGACCGGTGTAATAGTTTACTCCTCCCAGAAGAATCAAGGCAATGTTTTTACCTTCACGCTGAATAACTTCCGTAATGTCTTCTTCACGAACACAGTATTCTCCAGGTCGTGGTACAAGTTCGACAAGACACTCCTTTGGATCATAACCATGAAAGCGAATTTGCGATTCTACGGCATAGCGATCGGAGGGGAATGCGCCTTTTTCGATGAGTATTTTGTTTTTTTGTGACGTTGGGCGATAAAAAGAAACCATCAACAGGTGTAAGTTTGTGGTGAGGGAATTCATCGCAACGACTTCAATAGGTTTGGCTCCCACCAAATGTGCAAGGTTTTCGGTGAGAAATTCATGGTAATCCATCCATGGTCTTTCGCCAGTGAAATGGCCCTCCACCGCCGCTTGCTGCCATTTTTTTATTTCGCATTCAACAAATTGTGGCGTTTTTTTGGGTTGTAACCCCAAAGAGTTGCCGCAAAAATATAAATAAGGCTTACCTTCTTCGTGAGGAAAATAAAATTGTTCGCGGCAGGAGCGCAGTTCATCTTTTAGGTCTAAATCTTCCGCACATCTTTTTTCGAGTGTAAAGCTCATAGTGTTCTGTCCTATTTACTAAGGCGGTGTTAACGCCTAAAATCATTCTTGCTTTTTGGCTTGTAATTTTATACCATGAGTGACTGGATAAAAGTGTTTGTACTTTCACCCAATACTTACAAGTATAGTAAAAAATACAATATACTTTTCAATAAAAATATGATAAAAACCGATTCTGACGGATTTGGTGATTATACAACTTAAATACTAAAAGTAACCACCAAGAGTACGATAAATTTTTTTGAATAACAACTGCTAAAATGTAAGTGCTTTTAGTTTAGTAAGTTACTTACGTGGTTTTTCCGAAGAAGTGCAAAACAATTGTTAGCTGGCACAGCCATAGAATTCCTCGGATTGCAAAACATCCCTTTCGAAAATCCATAAACGGAGGATCAAGTGAAATACATCGCCATAATTCTTTGCGCCTTACTATGTAGCTGTCAATTAGTACAAAAACCTACAAAAATGAAGAGTCGCGCAATTCCCAGTGATCCATTGCAAAAAAGTGCATATTATCTTGAAAACAACGAATCGCAAAAAGCTTTACAAGAGCTTGAACCACTTCTTGTCAACAACGAAGACCCCGAAATATATTATTTAACTGCGCGAGCGTATGCGGCAATAGGCGAGTTAGATAATGCCATCGTGTACTATCAAAAATGCTTACAACTGCAAAGCGATTACGATGCAGCATACAACTTATTAAAAGAAATACATCGTTTTCGACAAATTACCTTACAACAAAAAATTGATAGTTTAAAAGATCAACAAGTTCAGTTTAGTAATAGTGGCCGTGGTGACATTAATGTTATTATGCGTAATTTAAATCAAGCGTACAATGAACAAACACAAATATATCTCGCCCAAGGAAAAGCCTTTTTGCTGTATGATAATGCGCTAAGTAATATTGCCGATTTTTCCGAATTAGAAGCACAGTTGCGCGATGTACAAGACTTTATACGCGAACGCAAGCAAGGTTATGTCAGCAGCGTAAAAAAGCAGTCTTTTACTGATCCTTTGTATTTGAAAGTTCTAAATATGCGCAGTGATGTGACAAAAAAGCACATCAAAAATTTAGTCATGGAAAGCCGTTTAGAACTGCAAGAAAATAATATAGCCAATGCCATCGATTTATTAAAAGAAGCCAATACTCAAACAAGCCGATTTTATGAAGATAAAGATAGTAATATCCAGTCTCTAGTGAAAGACGACCAAATTGAGAATTTATCCAAGGAAATTGGAGAGCAATTGGTAAACACTTACGCGAAGAGTATTGATATTTATGTGTCAAATCGTGTGAAATACGAAGAGTTGCAACAATGGCAAGATGTGATAGACCAAAATCGCAAAATCGAAGAAAACATGGAAAATTTAATCCAAACTAAAGTGGTGCTTCTAATGCGTTTTGACAAAGTTTCTCCCGAGCAAGTTCAAAGTCATCCATCGTTAATACCACTGTATCAGAAATTATTAAAAGCGCTTCCCAATTCTGATAAAAAGGGTGAGTACCACTTGCAGTTGGCAAGATGTTTCGCCGCACAAAAACAATACGAACGTGCTCTAAAGCACGCAGCCATTGCCAAAAAAGATTTGGGAAGTTACCGTGTAGATGATTTTATTGAGTGGTTAGTTGGTGAGATGAAGCGATCTGGAAAGTAGTAAGAAATGACCATTACGTTAAAAGCTAAGGACTTAAGTACCGAAGAAGTTGTACGCGTTGCTCGTCACAACGAAGAGTTGCAAGTTGCTTCTGACTGCTGGCAAAGAATTAAACGTTGCCGTGCGATGTTAGAAGAAAAAATTCATGCCAAAGAAATTATGTATGGTGTGAATACCGGAATAGGTGAGTTTTCTGAGATAGTTCTCGATGATGAACAAATAAAACAGTTTCAGAAATATCTCATATATAATCACTCCGCAGGTATTGGCGAACCTTTTCCCGTTGAGTTTGTGCGTGCGGCGATTACAACACGTATTAACGTTCATGCCCATGGACATTCGGGATGCCGCCCCGATATTACCGAAACTTTAATCGCTTTTTTAAACAAGGGTGTTACACCAGTTGTTTGTGAAAAGGGAAGTGTTGCGGCTTGTGGTGACTTGGCGCCTATGAGTCAGGTTGCGATGCTACTGATGGGGGAAGGCGAAGCTTTTTATAAAGGTGAGCGACTTTCTGCAAAAGAAGCGATGGACAAAGCGGGTATACCTATTCCTGGTTTACAGGCTCGCGATGGACTATCGACAATCAACGGTTCCAATTTTGTTGCCGGAATCAGTTGTTTATTGCTTCATGACATCGAAAACTTAATGAAGCATATTGATATCGCAGCGGCAATGTCTTTGGAAGCATTGATGGCAAATATGAAGCCCTATGACAACCGATTACATGAACTACGTGGGTTTAGTGGAGCAGTGACTTGTGCCGAGAATTTACGACAAGTAATCGCTGGCTCGGATCTTTTGGATGGCAAGCACAAGACGCGTGTTCAAGATGCATACTCTATGCGTTCGACACCACAAGTTGTCGGTGCAGCTCGCGATGCGATTCGTTACCTTCACAGTCAGGTATCCATCGAAATTAACGGTGTCGGAGATAACCCTATTTTCTTGCCGGAAAGCGACACTGTTTTAACAGGGGCAAATTTTCAAGGTACACCGATTGCCTTACCGCTTGATATGGTTGCGGTTGCTGTTAACATGGTATGTGTGATGGCGGAAAGACGTATGAATCGTTTGTTAAATCCAGCCCTTAGTTCTGGTTTACCTGCTTTTCTTACCAAAGGTGCCGGAATGTTCTCTGGTATGATGCTATCGCAATACACCTCCGATATGTTGATTGTTGAACAACGCATTCTTTCTCATCCTGCAAGTAATCAGTCGATTCCTGCGGCGGCAGATCAAGAGGATTTTGTGAGCATGGGAATGAACGGTGTGATAAAAATGCGTCAAATATTAGACAACGCCTACGCTATTGTTGGTTTGGAATTGATGGCCGCAGCACAAGCTCTAGATTTTCGGGATTTTAAGCCGGGAGTTGGTACTGCCGCAGCACACAGCACGATTCGCGAAGTGGTGGACCATTTAGATGTTGATCGTCCGCTTTATCCCGATCACAACAATATGAAGTCTTTAGTTCAAAGCAATAAAATTATTGAGGCAGTGGAAAAAGCCACCGGGAAAAGTTTGCGTGGCTCTTTTACGATAGGCGCATAAAAGCAGAAGGATTTTGCCGTGAAAAAAATTGTTAGCGTTTTGTTTGTATTCATTCTAGTATCCATGGCCAGTTCCATTGTCCACGCGTTGCTGACGGCAAATTTTTTTGAGTCTGGCTCGATGATGATGAACGATGCGTGGGGACGTACGACACTCCTCGAAGCCTATTTGGCATTTACCGTTTTTTATGTTTGGGTTTTCTACAAAGAAGGCCTGGGCGGAAAAATTGCGTGGTTTTTGTTGATTATGGGTATTGGTAATGTTGCCATTGCTTCATATGTTCTCATCCAAATAGCTAAAATGGACAAGGGTGACTCTTGGGCAAAGTTATTGCTCAACGACCGCGATTATAAAAGTTTGGCGAGATGATTTACGATTAGGGATTTTTTCTTCGGATTGGTGCCCTCACCACCGCAAATCATTGAAGTTCTGCTGAGTGAAGAAATTCGTCTTCCATGTTGGTGCCCTCACCATCGCAAATCATTGAAGTTCTGCTGAGTGAAGAAATTCGTTTTCATGTTGGTGCCCTCACCATCGCAAATCATTGAAGTTCTGCTGAGTGAAGGAATTCATCTTCATATTGGTGCCCTCACCATCGCAAATCATTGAAGTTCTGCTGAGTGAAGGAATTCGTCTTCATATTGGTGCCCTCACCATCGAATTTAAGGTTTTAGCTTCGCTAAAAGCCTTAATTCTCATGCCTCTCCCACGGGAGAGGCGTAACACGTCTGAATTTGTTTCCATTCATTTTCTTTAGTGCTATCACAGGTACAACATCAATCAAAGAGTGTATTACATCACTACTTTTGTCTCGCAACTCAAACGAATTTTGTTTTTTACAAAAGAGAAGCATTACACCTCTCCCTGTGGGAGAGGTATGAGAATAGAAGTTTACAGCGCAGCTGTAACTGCTAATTCGATGGTGAGGGCACCAACATGGAAGTAAACCCCACTAAACCCACCTACCTATTTTGCTTTCGCAAATGAATTTTGCCATCAAAAGGAAACTCTTCCATATTGAGATTGGTGCTAATCTCGATATTCCACATTGCTAACCACTCCAGAGCCACTAAGCCCACAAAACCTTCGGGTTCTACACCATCATTTTCCATGTTGTGTTCTACAGCGGCATCACCACAGTTAAAGTCTAGCTCTTTTTCTTCACCTTTGTATCGCACCCATATTTCGTAAGGTCTTTTGTGATCGATAAAATTTCCTTCGGACTTGTTTATTAACCGCTCTTTTCCATTTGGTTTTACTATGTAAAGATGGTTACGTCGGTCACGTACATTGAACAAAATTAAGTAATACGATTTTCCTGGACGATAAAATAACACTACTCCAAAATTTTTTCCTATTTTTTTCGGGGTGTTGTCGACTACTTTACTAAATTCCTTACGCATTTCCGGTTGTTGCGGATTGACGATATGGGTTTTTATATGAAAATAGTTTGGCTGCATGGGGTATTTGTATAAAACCACCTCACCTTTTTTTAACAACATCAATTTTGGTGAATACATTTTCATGTTTAATGGCTTGAATTTTTTTCCATACTTGAATAAATGCCAGTCTTTTTCCATTCCCAGTAAGCCCAACTCCTGCGAACGAAAGAATGGATAGTTGGCTTCTAGCCAATTGCCACCGAAGTTTTTTATACGTCCCGCTAACAATTTTTTTACCTTGTCGTCGCGACTTTCTGGTGCGCCTTTCTCTTCTAGCTGTTGTTGTAGTTCGCCAATTTCTCGAACAACTTCACTGTCCTCTGGAAATTTTTCGCGTAGGCGATTGTAGTAGTTCTTGGCCATCTCGAAATTTTCTTGTTCAATAAGATGTCCCGCGGTAGCTTTGACCTGATCAAGCACTCTACTTTCCATTGCAGAAAACTCTTGTTCGTTGACTTCACGCAGTATTTTTAGCGCACGATAGTATGGTTGTATTTCCCAAAACATAGATTTTTCTACTGCATTTACTAACTTTTCAGTGAGGCCTTGAATTCTTAGTTTGACGATTTCTTGGTGTTTGTCTTGTACTTTTTTGTCCATGAATTTGGGATATTCGTCTATGAGTTCTGCTATTTTGGCTAGATCTTTGGAACGTACGTTTGTTGTTATGTATTTTTCCATATTTTGCGCAATGGTGATTTTCCATTTTTGTTGTGCAGAAACGGGAAGTTGATCCATGGTTTTTTCGTGTAGGAATAAAATTGCCGCAAGGTTAACCTGTGGCGCGTTCTCTGCAAATGAGTACAATGTCTCGTTTATATTTTGGAAAATCTGCAAAATGTATTGGTGTCCCATGTGCTGTTGCGGTAGAAAATCGGCGATTTGTGCGTAAAAATTGACAAAGTCGCTAAATTGGTTGATGGCCATTTTAATGTTACTTCTATTGATTCGCGGATCTTGGGGAATATTATTGAATACTTCTTCAATAAAATCAACTGCACTTTCTCTGGTGGCATCTTGCTGACAAAGTTTCTTTAAACACTCCCCCACTTTGCTATATTTTTGTTGTGTCACAAGTTTCTGTAACTTGGATTGGTATTGTTCCCATTGTAACTCTTCCATATTGTTTTTTGGTCGTTTTTCGAGTGTGGCTAGTTTTCTTTCCGCGATTTCTTGGGCGGTTACCGAAAAATCTCCTTCTAATATTTTGACAAGAGATTTTTTAGGGTCACTGTTTTTTTGCTCGTGAATGTAAATTACTTGCGCAATGATCATTTGCCACAACATGTTCTCTTGTTCAGGGAATGACTTACCCCATTTTGTAATTAATTGTTTCTCTTTTACTTGTGAGAGCATGTCGTGCAGTAAATACACATCTGCTGCTTGGATGGCTTTGTGAATGTTTTCTTCAATGTTGGCCAACAGTTGATTCTTTACCATCTGTGCGTCGTATAGTTTTTGTTGACGACGTTTATTGATGCGTTTTGTTACATTTTTAAGTATCTGATTGTACCAGGAGGGCCCTTGACCTTGGTTCTGTTTCATCAGAGATAATAGCTGCGCATCATTTGCCTCATCTTGACTTTTTTCACGCAAAGATATCGACTGTTCAATATAATCGCGAAGTTCATAAATTTCAGGGTAGCTACTGTGCTCGTCGGCGATTTCCCAGGCAAGTTGCAAATCGTTATCATTTATTTTTTGCACAATTTGTTGCTGTACTTGCTGTGGATCCACACCGGTAAATTGTAGCACAATAATAATGGCGACAACCGCTACTGCAACACCCACCCCCCACATAGGAACAGGAAATTTCTTTTTAGGAGGTTGTTGTATGCGCGCGGTACGCGTTCGCGATGTCTGTGTCAATTTTTTCGTGGGTATTGTTTGTTCATCAATAAGTTGTGTGGCATTGGTTACTGTTTTCGTATAGCGACTGCTACGAAAAGTTTGTAAAGCTTCTATAAGCTCTTCATAATTTTGAAAACGATCTTTTTTTTCTTTGGCGGTCATTTTTAATAGCAGCGGATACAAAGAGTTCGGTAAATTGCTGTTCAACTTTTTCGGATTGGGCAACTTTTCCGAAATGTGTTTTAGGCAGAGAGCCGCGGGGTGCGGAGCAGAAAATGGCTGTTTTCCTGTGACCATATGGAAAAACGTAATACCCAAACTGTAGATGTCGCTGCGTTTATCAATATCATTCTCACCGCGGCATTGCTCCGGAGACATATAATGAGGAGTACCCATGATGCGACCATCAGCGGTCATTGTTGAGATATTTGCGCGTCTTGCCAAACCTAAGTCGCAGAGTTTTACATGAGAGTCTTCACTGCGAATCATAATATTTTCAGGTTTAATGTCGCGGTGAATGATGTTGTGTTGTGCATCCGCATAGCGAAGTGCTTCGGCAATTTGAATGACGATATTCAATGACTTGTTTAGGGGTAACTTACCTTTTCCTAAAATTTGGGCGACATTTTTTCCGTCAATGTATTCCATAACAAAGTAATAAAAATTATTGCTGGTACCCACATCAATACCGGTAATAATATTTTTGTGATTGAGCCTAGCAACAGAGCGTGCTTCGCGTATAAATCTTTTTACATAGTCGTTGTTTTGATTTTGTCTGGATAAAACTTTAATGGCGACGGTGCGTTGCATGGATTTTTGCATCGCTTTGTACACGGCACCCATGCCACCTTGTCCCAATTTGCTAATTACATTGTATCCAGGTATTTGCATGTCCATTTGTTCTTCCTTTCTACGCGGTGGAGATTGCGGCGTATGGTCAAAGTGCGATAAGATCGAGTCGCAAATTTCGTTTGTCTCCAATTTGTACCTAGGTATTTTCGGCGCATTGTCGTCGTCATAGCAGAGTTTTGCACATTGTTTCAATTTGCGTTCCAACTCGCTCATTACACTATTCTCCTATACATTTTTTTAGCTCGTTATGTAAAACTTCTAGAGATTTGTTGACCTGATATCTGCTAATATTTAGTTCATTGGCGATAAAAGAAACGTTTTTGCCATCGCGATATTTCAATAAAAAGATATCGCGAATATGTGGATCATCCATCTCTTCGATGACTTCGCGAATGAGTAAACTTTCAAATAATTCCGAGGCGCGATGATCGTTAACCAGCATCTGTTCGGCAAAAGCTTCGCTTTCGCTTTTGTGTTGGACGATCGCACGCTTTTTTGCTTTTTTGGTACGCCAATAGTTACTTATTTCCCCTTTGATGATCTTAATGGCCAGGTAGTTGAATTTTTTCGGGGTTTCAATTTGTTTCACTTTTACAGATAACGTGAGAAGTACTTTATTTGTTAATTCTAGGCTATCGTGATAGTGACCAATGCTTAGACGAACGAAATTAAATACCGCATCTTGGTAACGCGATAAAAAATCATTCATATGATCTATCGTATGCGGGTTTTCTTTGATATACTCAATGAGTTGTACTGTGAGTTCTGAGCAACTTTTGTATAATTTCATATAAAGCACCATAAAATGTTTGGCTTACGCGTCCTGGTCTACAATAAAAGTGTAAACTCTTTTGCGATTTTGAAAAAAATTTTGAAAAAAATTTAGAAAGGAAGCGAATTCAACGTTAAATACGCGTTTTTTCGCAGAAAAATTATGAAAATGATTAAAATATTTGCAGCGTTGTCTGCACTCATTCATGTATTGTTTTTTTGTTTAGAAAGTCTGTTGTGGACAAATCCCAAAGTGCAAAAAGTTTTTGGCCAAAGTGCCGAAACTATAGAATCTACACAGTTACTTGCTTTTAATCAAGGTTTTTACAACTTGTTTTTCGCCCTAGGCATCATCGCAGCACTAGTTGTTATGAAAAAGAATGAAACCATCGCTTTTACTCTCCTAGCATATATTGGTTCCTGTATGGTAGCCGCGGCCTTAGTTCTTCTCTATTCGGCACCGCATATGATCACCGGAGTCTTAGGACAAGGACTTCCTCCAGCTCTAATGCTAGTAGGGATTACATTGTATTGCCGCAAAAACACATAACCGTTACCGTGACCTAATCGTCACCCTGACCGTGACCCTGACCGTGACCCTGACCGTAACCGTAATCGTAACCGTAATCGTAACCGTAGCCGTAGTCATAAACGACCAAAATCACAAATTTTTTGTATCCCAAAATACAATAGTAAACGTCTTATATATTTGTATACTTTTGCTTACTCGTCTAGATTTTTTGTTTTTTCCTTTTCGCTAGTGAATTACTTATGCTAACATACAACTACATCTAAGACTTAAGGTTCTTTTATGGGGTTCGTACATAACCATGGAGAAATGATGAGAAATATAATTATTATGATGGTACTAGGCATAACCATTTTAGTTGGTTGCAAGACCAAAGAAGAAAAAAAAGACATCGATTGGGAAGGTATAAAAACAACCAGAGATGGTCTTGATGATGCCTCTTTTAACAACGAACTATTTACAGATTTAGATACTCTGTTAACCGAATGGAGCGGTGCGCAAAAATTACGCGATCACGGTAATATCCACTCGGCAGAAAAAAAACTTTTAGAATTGACACGTGGACACTTTAGCGAAGTTGTCGGCGCACTTGCGGAAGGTGAAGATGATCAAAAAATCATATCCTCTGCTGCACTCGGTTTTTGCGACGACATACGCGCAATTCCTTATCTTCTTTCGGCGTTAAACGAAGCAAATGTCGAAGTACGCCGCAATTCTGCGATGAGTGTGGGGCATATAGGATATACCGACACTCCACAAGAAGCTCTTTTGGGAGCGATAGAAAGCGAACAAGATGAAGCGGTGCGCGGTATGTTGTACTTTGCTCTTTCGCGTGTTGTCAATGACGAAGACAAAGACAAGGATAAATCCTTACCCGTTTTGCTCAAGGGGCTTGAAGAAACAAGCGCTGAGGCGCGTAACCATGCTCTTATTGGTCTGGCCGTTGTTGGAAATTTGAATGCCGCCAATGTGATTGCGCAAAAAACACTCGAGGACAAAGAACCTACCATTCGCTACAACTCCATTCGCGCGCTAGGAAAAATTGGAGACCGAACTTTTGTCCCGCAAGTCAAAAAGAAACTCAATGACCCAGTTTTACCCGTTCGAAAAATGGCGGCATTTGTCTTGAAAGAATGGACTGGTGAAGAATACAACGTAGAGTTTGTCAAAAAATCTACGCAAGAAGAAAGCGAGTAGTCTGGTAGTTTTAGAGTTTACTACAAACTACTTAGTAGCCAGTGCCGTTAACGCCATGGCTATGTTGAGAATGAATTTTTAGAAAGGCATCTTTCGTGAACAATAACAAACCTTTACCCGAAATTACCCTTAAGGCTGTAGTTTTAGGGATATTTCTATCGATTATCTTAGCGGGAGCAAATGCATATCTCGGTTTATTCGCAGGTCTTACCGTTTCTGCGTCTATTCCCGCTGCGGTCCTATCTATGGCTATTTTGAGATTATTCAAAGAGTCCAATATTCTCGAAAACAACATCGTGCAAACTGCCGCATCTGCAGGGGAATCTCTTGCTGCAGGAGTTATTTTTACTATACCGGCGCTAGTTATTTTAAAACATTGGCAAGGTTTTGACTATACCCAAACAACAATTATTGCCGCCCTTGGAGGAGTTATTGGAGTACTTTTCACTGTTCCTCTGCGCCGTGCTCTTATTGTTGAAGAAAATCTAAAATTCCCTGAAGGAATTGCAACTGCCGAAGTGTTAAAAGCTGGAGACAGTGGTGACGGTGTAAAATATATGGTAACCGCAGGTATTATCGGTGCATTGTTCAAATTTGGTGAAACCGGTTTGAAAGCTTGGCATGGAACAGTTGAAATCGCCAGTCGGGTAGGGAATGGTATTCTATACGTTGGATCAAACGTTTCTCCTGCTTTGGTTTCGGTTGGTTATATTGTTGGACTTAATATCGCCATACTCGTTTTTGTTGGGGGAGCGATTAACTGGCTTGTTGCCATACCGCTTTTTGCCATGTACAATCCATGGCCAAAAGATGCAACAGCCGCTAGTTTTGCCTGGGATATTTGGAGTGGACATACTCGGTATCTAGGCGTTGGAGCAATGGCTGTTGGTGGTTTGTGGGCCTTAGTTAACTTAATCAAGCCTATTGTCAAAGGAGTGAAGGCCAGTTTAAGTGCTTACAAAGGCGGAGAAGACGGAGAAGAAATACCTTCGACGGAGAAGGATACACCTATTACTTGGGTGGCTACGGCCTTAGTACTTTCGCTTATACCAATATGTGCCTTATACTACTACGTGATTGGCGAACCTGTACCTTCGGCTATTATGTCGGTGATTATGCTTATCGCCGGATTTTTATTTTCTGCAGTCGCTGCGTACATGGCAGGACTTGTGGGAAGTTCAAATAACCCAATTTCGGGTATTACAATAGCAACCATTCTATTTACATCTTTATTATTATCGTACATGATGACCGACACGGCAGCAGGCCCTGCCGCGGCGATTTTCGTTGGTGGTGTGGTTTGTTGTGCCGCTGCGATTGGTGGAGATAATTTACAAGACTTGAAAGCGGGTCATATTGTAGGAGCAACACCGTGGAAACAGCAAATTATGCAAATGATCGGTGTCGTTTCCGCAGCACTTGTACTTGCTCCCATTTTAATGCTTATCGATAAGGCGTATGGAATCGGTGTGAAAACTGCAGAACATCCTGAGCCTCTTCTCGCTCCACAAGCAAGTTTGATGGCATCTGTTGCCAAAGGTGTTTTTGAAGGTGGCTTACCATGGCTTTTTATTGGCATTGGGGCCGCAATCGCTGTTGTGATTATTGTGCTGGACAAAATCCAGGAAGCAAGAAAATCTAATTTCCGTTTACCGGTACTTGCCGTTGCTGTTGGAATTTATCTACCAATAGAACTTGCTGTACCAATTCTTCTTGGCGGAATTATCGCTGCCGTTTCTGAAAAAGCGATTGCCAAATGGCAAAATAAAGAAGAAGGGGAAGCGGCACAAACACGTGGATTGCTATTTGCCTCTGGTCTCATTACTGGTGAAGCACTTGTTGGTATATTAATTGCTATTCCAATTGTAGTTTCAGGTAAAAAAGACTTATTGTCTATTGGTTGGAATGCTTGGTACCCAGGAGTAATTTTATTAGCGATAGTAATGTTTATGTTACTACGCAGTGCTATGCCTAAAAAAGCTTAGATGATTTTGTCAAAGACCTAGGTGAAAACCTACGGAATTTATTGTCTAAATAATATTCAGAGTAGTGATACTCTAATCGACAAATGACCAATACTGTGGGTAGCCTCAAAGTAGGTTGCCCACAGTACTCTACAGAAAGGAACAACATGGGATTTATTGTAGAGGTCGAAAATCCGATGGAAAAAGTTTCTTTGTTTAAAATGCAAGGTGAATTGGATGCACAAGCCGTGGATACTTTTATTGAAAATATCCAGGTGGCTTTTGACCAAGGAAGTTGCTATTTTATTCTAGAAGCGAAAAATTTAAAACAAGTGTCGCGCGATGCATTTGCCAATTTCGCGCGGACAATACTCCATAAATTTCAGGGGTGTACATTTTTATTCTGTTCGATGAACATGATTCTAAAGGCAAAGATCGAAGATCATGCCAATCCATTTACGTTTTTTGAAACGGAACGCGGATGCCTTGACTTTTTAGGATCACACCTCGGAGAATTTGGTGTATCTTCTGATGTGGAAAAAACAGAAGAACGTTGTGCAGCAGCAACCGTTGCCATGACTATACCAGAGAATTTGCGACAACTTGTAGAAGAAGAAGATCGCAAACGAAGAGAAAAGAAAGAAAAGGATAAAGCGTAAGTGATAATGGTAGAGCTGAGTATTATCGTTTTTCTCGTCGTTGTTGGTTCCGCACTTTGTTCTTGCTCGGAGGCAGCATTAGCATCCGTTTCGCTGTTTCGTGTACAGCAACTTGCGGAAACGCAGAGAAAAGACGCTATAGCACTTGGCATAATCAAAAAAGATATGGGGCGTGCTTCCAATACAATTGTAGTGTTCAACAATATCATAAATATTGTTGGGAGTATGATGGTCACTGCCGTTGTTATCGACGCATGGGGCAAAGTATGGCTGGGCGTTTGTTCCGGCGTTTTAACGATTCTTATTATTTTCTTTGCCGAAGTAATACCTAAAGTAATCGGTTATACCTATTCCGAAAAAGTGTGTTTGTTGATCGCACGCCCTCTGCGACTTCTTATTTTTATCATGGGACCGGTGCTATACATTCTCAACTCTGTTACCGAAGCAATTACGCGAAATCAAGCAAATAAAGTAACAGAGCGCGATGTTCTTACGATCATTAAAGCCGCACACCGTGATGGTAAGATAAATGATAGCGAGTATGAAATTGCCAAGCGTGTATTTTTTCTCAATGACAAAATGGTCGGAGAAGTCGATACTCCACGAACGGTAATGACGTATTTGAAAGCTGACGACACACTAGCAAAGAGCAAAGATAAAATTATCAGCTCGCCTCACAGCCGTATGCCCATTATCGGCGAATCGATTGACAATGTTACAGGTATTGCTCTAAAGCAAGAGTTGATGTCGGCGATCATTTGCGGTGATGAGGAGAAATTAGTCAAAGATTTCAGTAAGAGCGCTATTTTTGCCTATAGAAGCAAATCGCTAGAAGCGTTGTTACGCGAGTTTATCAATCAACAACAACATATGGCGATTGTTCTCGATGAGTACGGTGGAGTAGAAGGAGTTGTGACTCTTGAAGATATACTCGAAGAGCTCGTAGGGAAAGAAATTGTAGATGAAACCGATCATGTCGACGACTTAGAAATCGTGGCACGAAAAAAGGGGGAGAAAAAGTTGACATCTACAATAAAAAAGCAAAAAGATGAAAATGGTGAGAGTATTGAGTAAAGAGTAAGTAACGACGCATGTAGTGTCTCTAAGTTAATTAAATTTAAATAACTTAGAGATCACATACGCGGCGCAATTTCTATTTAGTAGTTGCGCGAAGTTCATTTATGTACTATTTATCTTGGTTAAGTTAAAATGGACAAATGTTCAGTTTTGGCTAACTCGTTATGACGACGATGTCACTGACAATAGAACCAATTAGCTCTACAGCCTCTAAGGTAGTGCTCACAGAAATATAACTTTTCGCCGCTTGTAGGAAAGTTTTTTCTTCTTCTGGTACTCCCACATTCGCAAGCCTTTCCAACTCATCGTCTATATCAGAGACTAAATTATCAAGAGCTTTGTCAAGATCTTGTATTTTTTTGTCTAGTTTTGCGAGGTCTTCTTCCGTGTTCTGTATATCTACGTCATTTTTCTTCATTTTTTTCTGCAATTTTTCGTATTGTTTTTTTGCTTTGGTTATTTTTTTGTCCATCTTTAATACATTGGTTTGCATTTTACCAACACTGACTCTGTGTTCCGCTAAATTTGCCAACAATGTGTTCTTTGAGTTTTCCAGGCTCTCTTCAAATGCCTCAATGATACTTTCTTCTCTATTTTCGTCCCTTGCTTTTTGTAGTCTCTCCGCCTCCGAGGTATAAACAGCAAGAGATCCCACAAGAGCCTTTCTTGTTTTGTCTTGGTCAATTTTTGATTCTTTAATAAAATTTGCAAAAGTGGCAATATTTAATACCAGGGAAACATAACTAATAATATTCGTTCCCCCAGAGGCAACGATAGATATAATTGTTGATGATATTTTGATCACGTGAACAGCAAATCTAACTCTAAATACGATTTTGTGTTTTTTGTAAGCTTTGTTATTTTTTTGGATTTCTTTCCACTTTTTTTGTACATCTTTCTTTACTTGTGTTTCTGCGTTACTTTGTAGACCTTCCCACAACTGGTTTAGTTCGTCTTGTGCTTTTTCCCTAAACCAGTCACGGTGACCTTTGTCTGTAAGATCCAATTTTCCTAGTCGGTTATTGAATTTTATGACTCGCTTGTTGATTTTCTTGCGCTGTCTTTTTAGTGTTTTTTTGGTCAGCTTATCTAATAAAGCTAGATCGCCTTTTGTCACTTTTCCACTAATTTTAATCGTCACAGAAAACTTGTCATCTCCTTCGTCTAGAAGATCTGTTTTCTTGTCACACGTTAACAAATCGTATGTGATTTTGTGTTCGGTTTCTGCGAAGATATGTGTCAAAGGCAAAAAGAAACATACGATGAAGAACAGTTTCATGTATTTATTCATAGTAAACTCCTAATCTTGTTGTAAAATCTTTGTTTGTGATAATGTATACATTCTGAATTAGATTTCTCATCTAGACTGTTTCTCTTTATTAAACGCGTTTTTTATTAAACAAGAGCTACACTTTTAGATTGATGAAGATCAACAAAATTCTTTATATCCTCTTTATTTTAACGATATCAAGCGGTTTTCCTTCTTCATAACCGATTTGCGACTGAATACCGATGTTGGCGTTGCGGAAAAATTCACTTAAATTTTGTGCACCGACGTATGTCATGGACGAGGTCACACCATCTATTATGTAGTGTATGATATCCATTACTGACGGACGATCGGGGTCTAAGTACACGAATGAACGATTACTTCCCTCTGAGCGGTGTCCAAGAATTTCACGCATTGTATCGCGTTGTGATCTCTTTTCGGAAGCGCTACGCGAGGCCATACCAAAATTCTCTTTGTATTTATGTCCTTCGAAATCGTACTTTAAGTCCCCTGGACTTTCCATTGTACCTGCAAACCAACTTCCCACCATTACCTGCGAGGCACCCGCGGCAAGGGCAAGGGCTACATCACGAGGGGTTTTTATACCGCCATCGGCCCATATATGTTTACCATAAGGTTCTGCGGCGTTGACACATTTCATGACTGCGGCAAGTTGAGGTCTACCTACACCTGTTTCGTAGCGTGTAGAGCACATAGCTCCTGGTCCAATACCCACTTTGATAATATCTGCTCCCGCTCCAATAATGCGCACCGTGGCTTCTGGTGTCACCACATTTCCGGCAATAATTGGAATTTTGTAATCGGTTGCGTTTTCATAATTACTTACGAGATTGGCTATTTTGTTCAAATTGCGGTAGGACTGAATTCCCTGATCAAAGTGCGCCGTGTCTAGAATAATTCCTGTGACTCCGGCATTTATGAGCATTTTTGCCTTCTCTACAGGATCACGATTGAGTGCCCCCACAGTGGCCAAAACGGCTAAGCCTTTTTTACCATGTCCTTGATGGGGTTTATAGCGTAAACTCATGGCCGCTAACTTTTCCGTTAATACACCAAAAGGATGTCCTGATTCATCCAGAATGGGGAGAAACTTGACCTTATTTTTTTTCATTAAGTTAATGGCATCTACCGCAGATATGTCGGGTTTACTTGTCACAAGTCTTTCGGTAACCATCAGTTTGGTGACCGGCGTATCTTTATTTACGCTTTGTACATCGCGTTTGTGCAAAATGCCAACGAGTTGATCGTCTTGATCGATAATAACAACCGCAGGTAGATCGCGTTTGGAAATGATATTTTCGAAATTATATATCTTTTTATCGGACTTTAAAGTAAGTGGTGTCCTGTAAAGGGGATGACGCGTATTCATATATTCAATAATACGGCACAAGTCGTCGTCGGACATGTATTGTGGTAGCGCAGCACTGCCGCCCATCATGGCCATTGCTTCCGCCATGCGCTTGCCGGTAACCCCATCCATATTTGCGGCAACAATGGGTAGGTTGCCAAAGCCATCGCGTGGAGTAAAATCAACGGTATCTCGCGAAATGATATTTCCGATGTTGTACTTATCGCAGATGTTTATCTTGAATTCCATCAGTTGCTTTTGCGCTTCTAATCGGCTTTCGGAAGAGTCGGCATTTAGTTGGTCTTTTAGTTGTTGTAAAGTGGTTTTTTCTTCGGCACTGATGTGTTGTGCTATTTTATCGTCGATGCTATTAAATGGTATGATAAAAGCTTCATTGTAGGTTTGTTCGAAGCTCTCACGAAATTCCATTGTCTACTCCTTCACTTTGGGTTTTGTGTTTTTGTCGTGCATGCCACGGGGTGATAAGATCTACAGCGAAATAAACAAAGTTTGTGATATCCGTAGGCGGTCCTTGGGATGTGGCACCATAAACAAACTGAATGCCCTTCTCATTTTCTTTTGCTTTAAAAACGATAGATAATTCACAGGTTTGTCCACAGCGCTGCGGGACAGTATATCGTCCGCAGCGTTGTAGCCATTGTGGGTTAATATGTTGTTTTAGATTGGCAAAAAGGTCTGGTGAGGTTTTCCCAATGTATATTGTTTTGTCGCTATTATGGACGGAACCATCTCCCATACACTGTATTACTCCGTCAAGCCCCAATAGTATAAAAAGGGATTGATTTTCATCTACAGCAAGAGAAATAATGATTGTATCGATTTTTTCTAACATATTTTACACGTGTTATTCGCTTTTTTCTTTAGTTTTTTTACGTTTACGCGTAGTTTTCTTGGGCTTTTCGACCTTTTCTTCGCCCTCTTTTGGTGCACTCGCTGTTTTTTTTGTTTTTTTCTTTGGTGTCTCTGTGGTTTCTTCAGCGGTCGTTTCTGCCTTTACTTCGGGTGCAGGTTTTTCTTCCGCATTAGCTTCAGGGGCCGGTTGTTCTTCGGCATCTGTTTGTTTTTCTTCGCTTACCGGACTTTGCTCTTGGAGTTTTTTTGCCTCTTCTTTTGTGGGTAGTGGCTTGTAGATGTCGGGTTGTTCAGGGTGAGCGATGAGCACACCGCGTTCTTCGTCGCGATGTATGCGAATGGGATGTGGAAAAATAGGGGTGGTCACTGACTTCACGGCACGAATTGTCACAATGCGGTCGCGGTATTTGCCGCCCCATAAAGCGGCCATTTCTTTGGAAGTAAGACCCATTTCTTCCAATAAGAAAACTGCGTCGGCGGTGTGAATGAGTGCCTCACCACCTACTGGCATACCTGTATCGCGTATTTGTCCAATGGTTAGACATGTCACGCCTTTTTCATGGTTGTACGTTTTTAAAGCCGACAAATTATCGGCGGTTTTTGTCTTCGACGGATCTAGCATGTTTAGTGAGTCGATAATAACGAATTTAATGCCTTCTTTTTCGACAATAAAACGATAACGAGTAACAAAATTATCCCATGAACTACCTTTGTGATATTGACTTAAAAGTACCGCGATATTTTTGGCAACTTTTTTCTGAAATTGAGCTTCTGAAAGTCCTAAAGTTTTCATACCTATTTTTGTTAGGCGACTGCACAAATCATCGCGACCTGAGTCATTTTCGTCAATAAATCCTTCTTCAGCAACAACAAATGCACAACGAGTTCCACTATATGCTATGCGGCACAAAGCTGAGATGGCTGTACGTGTTTTTCCTTGCCCCGGAGGCCCTACAAAAGCGATGGTGCATCCTTTGGGAATGCCACCTAGAGAGTAATTGCTATCTTCGGTAAGACATAGATAGTCTAGTACGGTGTCGAGTGGTAGTGGTTCTTGTGTTTTTACAACACTACGCAACTGGTGTGGACGAATAATATCGGCATCGAGTCCCGGATCTTCCTCTTCTGGTACTTCCGTGTACGTAAATGGTTGCGCGGCGGTGTCTGCTCCTGCGATTCCCATATTTCCCGACATCATCATCTGCATCATTTGCATCATTTGGTTTTGCATTTGCATTTGCCCACCAGGCATTTGATTGGGATATGCCGCCATATGTGGAGCAGACATCTGCCCAGGCATCCCTTGGTGTCCTGGCATCATCCCTTGGTGTCCCGGCATCATTCCTTGGTGTCCCGGCATACCTTGATGTCCAGGCATCCCTTGGTGTCCTGGCATCATTCCTTGGTGACCAGAGTATTGATACTGTTGATTTGGATCTACAGGCATTTGGTTGTTCGAGGTCTTTTTGCCTTTTTTTGCCATGTTGCTATTTCCTTAAACAAAGTTTGTGGAAAATGTTTGTAGATGGTAATTCGCATTAAGTGTTGAAAAGTGGTAAGTCACCAGGAAACATTTCTGGGAAGTGGCTTTTTACCACAGATAGGATTTCGCCAAAAACAACCTTTTCCGGAGGATTACCGTCAATAGTGACAATATTTACTCCTTGTTGACGCATATCTTTTATTGCATATTCATAGTTTTTGCGAACGATTTCCAGTATTTCGGGTTTTTCGTATAAATCTCGGTACCAACGATTTTTGGAACGTCTTTTTTCGCATACCGAAAGAGATGTGTCGAGATGAATAATCAAGTCTGGTTGCAAACATTTGGAGTTTATTGTCTGAAGCCACGATAAATTTTTACTATCGTTACCCATTTGGTATGCATAAGAAGATAGATGATAGCGATCGCAAATAACAATAACACCTTCTTCTAGTTTGGGAATGATTAAGTGTTGCAAATGATCTAAGCGGTCTGCGGCAAATAACAAAGCAATGGAGTTATTGGATAGAATTTCCATTTCCTTCGTTTGTGCGCTGAATATAAGTCGATTGGATAATACTAAACGGATGATGAGTCCCATCGGACCTTGTGTTGGTTCATTGGTGACCACGACAGGCCAATTTTCATTTTCTAAATATTTTGAGAGTAGATTTGCTTGTGTTGTTGTTCCTGCACCGTCCAAGCCTTCGAATACGATGAATTTTCCTGACGATTTTCTTTTTTTTGCCATTCCGTTGTATCCTGTTTATAAGAGTTATTATACATACTTCAAGTTTCTAGAAACATTATAACAAAAAATGGCTCTCAAAAAGTAAAAAAACTTTTTGAGAGCCAAGAGATGTGGCGCAAAATAATTTACATTGGCAAATTATTTTGACCATCCTCTAAGTGGAGTATTGTAATTTTAGTTGGGATTTAAAAGTGCGCTTATGGAAAATGGTTCAGGTGAAGCTGGTATGTCAATTTCTTGTGTGTAAGTTTTATACCCCGCTTTTTCAACTACCATAATCTTGCGACCAGGTTTTACATAAGATTGGTCACTGATTGTTTGCTGTTCCGTTCCACCACCTACATCGGCAATGCTTACTTTGTCTGGTGTGATGCGCTGGTTGGTATTGACATCTAAAAAGTTGAAATTAAGAAGGCGATCTTTTGCTTTTAACATACCGGTAAGTACATATTTTCCTTCAAAATCACTTTGAATGTATACGTCTTTGAACAGAGTGTCATAACCGCTTTTTTCAATACGCAAGTTGTATTGACCATGAGGCAAACGACTGTTATGAGTGACAATTTCATTGTTATTCCATACCGTAATGCCAATGGCACGACCAGCGGGATGGTCACACTGTATTTCATGCTTAATTACGGCAAGACCATCACGTTTTGCGACACCTGCGTCAATTTGTTGGTTGGTGGTATTGCGGTGTACGATGATTTTGTCTGGTTCATTTGTGTCTTCGAAAACTGTTTGCGTACAAGCGGCCATTACCAAAACGCAGCCCATTAGTACATAAAAAAAACATCCAGGATTCATTGTTATACCCTAAATAATAGAACGGACGGTGGCATTTGCCACCGTCCATTTTGATTACACAAGTAAAGAATTACTTAGTTTTGTTGATTGCCTCAACAACAACTTGTAGACGTACGCGATCTTGCGCAGGACCTAGTTTCCAAGATTCTAGGTAGCTAATCAACTGATCTCGTTCGGTGTTGTGTAATTGCTTCAACATCTTACGATTACGATATCCTTTGAGTAGTTTTTCCATTACCTCTAGAGATGCACGACGACCACGTTCACCTTTGGCCATGCGGTCTAAGTGCTCGATCAATTTAGGTACGGATAGGTTTTCTGGACGGCTGATGCTCATACCAGAACGGAAACGCGCTAGAGCTCTTTGTAAGAACTTGTAGCCAATGTATGCGCGGAAGTTCTTCGCTTTTGGCGGAACCATTACTGTGTAGTAGAAACGTCCAATACCTTTTTCCATCTTGATGTGGTGATCTTCTAGCATTTTACCGTCAATACTGAATGTGTATGTGTATTCAATACCATCAATTTTTTCGGTATTCTTGCGGATCGTAAACTCAAGAGGATTTAGTTCTACAAGTGGTACTGGTAGAATGTATGGACCTTCTCCAGGTGGTATCAAAGTAGCCGTAGAAACGGTTTGATACTTCTTGAACTTCACGCGGAAGTTTACTTTCTTTCCTGGTTCGAATACATCTCTAAATTCTACTTTTTTCTTGGTTCCTAGGTCGATTACTTCGTGAGCATCAACTAGAGATCCAGTTTTCTTGTCAACCATCTCAAAAGAGATTTGACGATTCTTCGCTAGTAAGCTTTCGTTGATTAAGTATGCATCTTCACTTGGAGCAATGTCGATGGTCTTAATCGCACCAAAACTGTATCCTGGCTGAGTTACCTTGAGGTCGTATGAACCTGGACGGATTCTCTTACCATCTGTTACTAGGAACAATACGC
Organism: Candidatus Uabimicrobium amorphum; assembly: GCF_009002475.1. Lineage (GTDB taxonomy): Bacteria > Planctomycetota > Uabimicrobiia > Uabimicrobiales > Uabimicrobiaceae > Uabimicrobium > Uabimicrobium amorphum. The sequence continues at coordinate 2,247,570 of NZ_AP019860.1, read as the reverse complement.
GTGTTTTCTTCGAGATCAACGATACTTGGTATGGTGGCAAGTTCGCTGGTGGCTCAACATTGTGCGTAATGTTGATGTTGATCGGTACTTGCTTCGCACGTAGTTTTTGATCAATTACATATGGACGATCATCTGGCCATACGTGTTGCTTCACCTCGATTGTTTCGTATGCAGGCTTCTCAATCTTGAGGATGTAAGAGTTTGGCTTAATGATGTCACCTGGCTTGATTTCTTTCGCTTCCGAAGGCTTATCAAGAGGAGCCATTGTAATTTTGTAAGGTGCCAAGTGTGAAGGTGGCTCTATGTCATAAGTAATGTTCAAGTCGATCTTACGTGGTTTAGTCGCCAATACTTCTTGAATCAAGTATGGTTCGTTTCCTGGCTCAATAGTTACGTTCTTACGTAATGGGATGTAACCAGGTTGTTGAATTTCAAGTTCGTACTTGCGAGGCTTGAACAAGTGTTCACGAGCATCTTTACCGTCTAGAGCAACAATTTCTGGATCGATACGTTCACCCACTGGGAAGTCCCCGGTGATGTCAAGTTCGATTTCACGAGCAACAGTTTCGAGCATATCTTTAATTAGATATGGTTCATCTGAAGGTGTCACAACAATTTCAAATGACTTCTCGTTGTAACCTTGCTTTTCAACAGCAACAGTGTAAGTACCAGGTAGTTGAGACTCACCTTGTTCCATGATTTCGTTGTCCAGAGTGATTACGTCTGGCATAACTTCTTTGTTATCGAAGTCACTGACGAAAGAGTACTGGATTTGACGTGGCAATGCTTCCATTGTCGCTTCTAGTACATATGGATCTTCGCTTGGCTCAATTGTGATACCACTAGAAATGGTCTTGTAACCTTTTTCTTTGATTGCCAATTGATATTCGCTAGGCTTCATCTCTTGGCCATCTTTGATCGCTGTTGTTCCAACAAGTACGCTTGTTGGTGTCATTTTGTTACTGGTGTAAGAGCTGATGATGTTTAGGTTCACCTTACGTGGCTTACTCTTCATTTGTTCATCAATCTTGTATGGCTCTTGACCAGGAGTGATGTTTAGACGCTTGTAGATTGGGTAGTAACCTTTTCTTTCGATCACAAGTTCGTACATACCTGGACGAATCTTGTTTACAGCACCCATTGGCATTTCGTTCATCGCTAGAACGTCAACTTCTAGAGGTTCAGATGGTTTGAAGTCTCCGGTGATGTTGATGTGTACTTCGCGAACGGTTGCGTTCATGAGTTCTTTGATTACATAGTTACCACTACCTACAGGAATGTTCACTGTTTTGTTGATCATTGCGTAACCAGTTTTTACAACGCGTAGCGGATAGTTACCAGGCTTCATTGTAAGAACGGTTTTTGGATTCTTTGGATTTTCTTTTCCAATGCTGATTTGTTCAGGCTTGATCAAATCTTTTGTGTAAGAATCTCTGAACTCGAAAGTAACAAGACGAGTTTTGGAGATAACAACTTCAGAAAGGATATAATCTTTGTCGCTTGCAAGAATTTGTACTTGCTTACGAACTGGGATGTAACCTTCTTTTAGGATTACTAGTTCATGAATACCAGGCTTAACTTTGAAACCTTTGTTGATTGCTTTTCCATCAAGAGTAATTTCATCTGGTTCAATTGGATTTCCAGCTTCGTCAGAAATGTCTGTAACAACAGTACGGTCTCTTGCCACTAGGCGACGCTGTAGTGTGTATGCGTCTTCGCGAGGCATAATAAGTACGCGGTCACTTGCAATTTCATAACCAGGTTGAATTACTTCGTATAGATAACTTTCTGGCTTAATTTTCTTGCCGTCAGATACTTTTTCTTTTAGACCAAGAGCTTCGTTTTTCATGTTGCATGTGTAAGTCTGGTCTTTGTCTTCAGGTTCTACATCGTAAGTGATTTGTAGTTTTAGTTCAACATCTTTTGGATTCAGTACACTGGAAATAGTGTATGGTTCATCCGATGGTGGTATTTCGATTGTTTTTGTGATCGGAACGTAACCAGCACGTTCGATTTTTAACTCGTACTTTCCAGGCTTAAAGTTTTCCTGGGTTTTGATATCACGACCATTTAGTGTACATTTGTCTGGAGAAATACGCATTTTAGGGAAAGACGCTAAAATTTGTGTTTGTACACGACGTGGTAGAGATTTTAAAGATTCTTTTAAGATATAGTCTTTAGAAGACGGATAAATTGTTACGCGTTTACTTACTGGCTCATAACCTCTTTTGCGAATGACAACACGGTAAGTATCAGGACGTAAACTTTCACCGGTAATTTTTACAAAACGGTTATTGAAAGCGATTTCATCAGGAGTCAACTCTTTGTTTGGTTGATAGTCACCCGTAATTTGGAAATATACCTGACGATTTAGGGTCTTCATTTGCTCAAAAAAGCGATATTGTGACTCACTAGGTGGAATAATGATGGTTTTTACGATGGGTTCGAAACCCTCTTCTTTAATCACCAACTGATATTCACCTGGTTTTACTTTGCTGCTGTCTTTTACTGATTGACCATTTAGTGTAAATGTGTCTGGATCAATAGTGTCTTTTCCTGATTTTGGATCTACAAAGTCACCGCGAATACTTGCTGCAATTTCGCGCATTTTACTTAGTAGACGTTCTTCAAACTGAAAAGGACCTTCGTTTGGATAAATGGTAAGGGCTTTTTTCACATCTTCGTAACCCGCTTTACGGATACTTAGTAAATAATGCCCTGGCTTGAAACTGTCATCGCTTACACGACGTGGCTTACCACTTTCTTTACCATTTTTTAGGTTTGTTAGCGTGATTTCATCTGGAGTAATTGGACCTTGTTGAAAAAAGTCTTCAAAAACTCTAGGTTCCACCTTACGTGGCATCGCCACTAACATTTCATCGACTTCTGAGTGTCTTTTTTCAGGAAGCATTTGTACCATTTTGTTCAAAGGATAGTATCCCTTTTTCTCAATTTGTAGTACAACGCGTACTGAATCAGGAGTGATGAGTTCGTCTTCGTCAAAATCACTGCGAACTTTAGCGACCAAGAATTTTGTGTAGTGCTCAATCTTTTTCGCGAAAGGATCTTCAGTACCAGCTGTTTGTACACTTTGAGGAACAAATTCTGCACCTGCAACTGCTTGAAAATCAGTGAAATTTTTGTTGCCGAGAACATCGGCCGCACCAACAGTAATTTGACCATCAGGAGTGATATCGTCTTTTTGTGCCGCAGCTTTTGCTTTTACTTGGCACTTGTGATTGTAGATAACACCTAATTTGTGATGGAAATCCGACATCTTGCCGCAGTTGCCAAGCTTTTCTGCGTAGCGAATCGCTTGTTGCAATAGACGAATGGATTTTTCTGTTTGGTTGCTATTTGCATATAGTACCGCAAGGTTTTGTAGTGTATACATGATGTATACATCGTACTGTGTACCTTCTTGCTTTTGATAAAATCCAAGTACAGCTTCGTATCCAGCGATAGCTTCGGCGTACTTGTGTTCTTTTTCCAAACCAAAAGACTTTTGGAAAAGCTCTTTGGCTTGTTGCGCACTCTGCGGTGCGACTACTTTGGTTTTTTCACCTTCTTTTTTTTCCGGTTTTTTGTCATCAGCTATAAGCCCAGAGCTAAAAATGAGGCTGATAGCTAATAAAAAAATAAGAGGAAGTCTACACATTGAGTGTTACCTTTCTAAAACTGAAAATGTACCTTTTGCTGTTTCGTTTATTACAATTAATAGACAGCAAACTGGTAATTCTATTCACAGATTTATGAAAATTTTTTCCACAATCTGAAGTTCAAAGAGATAGTACAAGCAATTGACGATCTACTTTGGGCTTTAGATGGGAATTTGGGTAGGGTGTCCTTTAAGCAATTGTTTGTTTTTGCATATAATACCATGTTCTTCTCTGTGTGGCAATTTTTTAATCGTTGTTTTGTTTTCATTTTGCTTTGAAGGGGTGTTAAGACTGTGAATATTGTTTATTATACAGTTTTAAGATAATATCCGGACACCTTGTGATGTCCAGATATGAAACATTTTTCAATAGAAAGATTGTCATCCCCGGTTTGGGAATTGTCATCCCCGACTTGAGCGGGGATCCAGCAATTTGAAGTAAATCCTGGATTGCTGGTTTCCCGCTTTCGCGGGAATGACAATACTTTCGGCAATCGAAACGTCTTAAAAGAAGAAATTATTTTTCTTCTAGTTTTTTGATCGCGGTCTTACGTGTCTTTTGTTCGTCTGGGTTTAGAGTTAGGTCGCGCAACAAGTTGGCAATACGACGGCGATCTTCTTGAGGAAGAGCCGCAACCTTAAACTTGTCTTGACGATCTTTGAGTAGACGTACAGCACGACGTAGCGCTTGACTTGGACTTGATTTTGCTAAACCACGCAAGTGTTCAAGTAAGCGTGTTGTGTCGATCTTACGTAGGTCGCGGAATTCGAAATTTTCGCGAACTAGGGATTCGTCGTAGTAAAAACCACAAACAATACGCATCGAACGCATGCCTTTTGGTGCGTAGAATTCATAGTTGATGAGGTTAAAACCATCACCAGAAATAATGTGGTGCTTTTCTAGCGGATCACCGTCAACATAGATTTCGACAGGGATCTTAATGCTGTCAAGTACCATACCATGATATTTCTTACCAATGCGCATTTCGTACTTCTTGTACTCGGTCAAGTCAACCTTAATCGCGTATGGACCATCACCAGGCTCAATTGTTACAGAAGCATCTACGGTTTTGTATTTAACAAAACGCGCGATAAATCCGTATTTGACTCCTGGATCAAACTTTGTATCCGGTGTCGCAACTGTACCGTTGATGAGTACTTGTTCTGCTTCAATAATACGACCTACTTTCTGATCGTAAATACCGAAAGACAACGGACGAGGTTGTGCCTTGAGTGTCTCGCGAATCCAGTACGGTTGTTCGCTTGGACGAATACGTAGTACTTTCTTACTATCACCGAATCCATAACCAGGGCGGGTAATTTCTAGTTTGTGATTTCCTGGCTTGATGCGGTTTCCGTGTTGTACACTACGTCCGATACCGTCTTCGTTAATGAAAGTTACTTCATAGTCACCAAGAGCTTTGGCCTCTTCACCTGGTGCGATATCGTACTTGACTTCGATTAAGATTTGTACGTACTTAGCAACGAGTTTTGCTGAGAGTTTGTACGGACGATCATCAGGGATAATCACCGCGCGACCTCTGTAGAGTTCATACGCTTCTTTTTCGATTTGTACTTCGTATTCACCAGGAATGATCATGTCGCCTTCGCTCACTTGACGGAAATCAGTGTCGTTAAGACTGCGAATGCGTATCTTGTGTATACCTAATTCTTGTGTCGGTTCGACATCGTAGCTTAGGTCTACGTTTAGACGACGACGGTTGGCGATGAGGTGACGATCTAGCTCAAGAATTCCTTCGCCTGGTTCGACATCGATTTTTTCGCGAATCTCTGCGAAACCTGGGTGAGCGATCATCAATTCATACGACGCTGGCTTGAACTTTTCTTCCGGAACGATATCGCGTTCACCTAAGGTGAGAAGTTCTGGGGTAAAATCTGCGCCATCCATGTAATCATGAGTTACTTTTACCGCCACTTGACGTGGTTTGGAGATCATGGTCTTCTTCACCAAGAACGGAGTGGTTCCCGCAGCTACGGTGATGGTAAAACTCAGGTCTTCGTATCCCTCTTTCTTGAGGGTAACTTTGCGCTCACCTGGGGTGAGTACATCGGTAGGTAGAAAATCTCTACCATCTACCACAACCTGATCAAGATCTAGCATAACACCTGGACGATAGTCACCATCGACTTGTAGGTCTAATCGACGTGCACGTGGGTCCATAGACATTTTCAATGTGTACGCTTCTTCGGAAGGTTCTACGGTGATCGCAGTTGTTGCTGGATCGTAACCTTCTTTTTCAAGCTGTACTTGGAATTGTCCTGGTTTTATTTCTTCACCTTCACGTATTTCTTTACCATTGAAAGAAACTTTGTTTGGTATGATCTTGATACTACTGTCAAGTGAGTCACTAATATCAAGTACCAGTTTACGTTTCTTAGCAACAAGTGTCTGACGAATTATGTAGTCTTCCTGACTTGGGTTTACTTGAATACGCGTATTGAGCTGTTCGTATCCGGGAACGTAGATCACTACATCGTAACCACCTGGACGTACTTTACTTGATCCTGGGGTGACGTCTTCACCATTAAGTGTCAATACTTGTGCGGTGAGGAAATCGTTGTTGTAGTCACCTTTGATTTCGGCTTTAACCAAACGCTCAGAAGGACTGAGTTGTCTTTCAATGACGTATTCTGTCGCACCTGGCTCAATGTTAACGTCTTCTGTTAGAGTAGAATAACCTTGTGCCTTAATGACCAAGCGATAACGCTTTGGCTTAAATGGTGCGCTTCCGGTTACCGGAGAATCACCAAGTGTAATAATATCTGGTGTAATTGGCTTATTGTCTTCGATGTCGGTAATTTGTGCGCGTACAACGCGTGCCATAGATACCATTTGCTTTTGGATCACATAGTCTTCAGTTCCTGCGAGTAGTTTAAACTCATCGTTAATTGAGTGGAAGCCGGCTTTGTTGATCACTAGAGTGTGTACACCAGGCTTTATTTTGGTGATGTTTTCTACTGGATTACCATCGACTAAGATTTGGTAATCTTGTAGGTTTGGCATCATTTCGTAGTCCGAAGTTACGCGGAAAATCACTTGACGTGGTAAAGATACCAATTCTCTCTTGAGTAGATACGCGGTTTCTGCTGGATTGATGGTCATCGCTTCTGTCACACGTTCGTAACCATCGGCAACGATTTCCAAGCGGTAGTTGTGCGGATCTATCTTATCATTGGTTCTTACAATTTTGTCAAACGCAATTGTTTCCCCTTTTAGGCGAACAGTTTGCGAAATATTTGGATTCTCAGGAGGAACATCGTAGCTAACGTCCAAAGTCAACGCACGTTGCTTAGGCTTCATTATTTCGATGATTCTGTATGGCTCTTCGGAAGGTTCAATTTCCAGAGTCTTCGCGATCGTTTCGTAACCAGTTTTACCTAAAACAAGTTCGTATCTTCCAGGTTTGGCTTCGCTTTCTTTTTGAATTGTCTCGTTGCCTAGAGTACTTGTGTCTAGAGGCATGAGGTCGATTCCTTTTGGAAAAGAAGCGGTTACGTGGAGAAGAACACGTCGTGTTTTTGGTCGTAGTGTAGTCTTTAGTATATAAGGATCTTCTGAAGGTTCGATTGGACCTTCAAAGGTATATACTTCGAAACCTTCGCGCTCAACGCGGAATTCGTTAACCTTTTGCGGCGGAACAGCGTCGCCGTGACGGACTTCGTTACCACCAATGGTTACTTTCACGTTGTCTAGTTTGGAAATACCTTCTTGGGCATCAGGATTGTTAGGATCTTCAATCCCACCATAAATCTCAAGGTGAACTTCACGTGGCTTCGCATTGAATTGGCCTTTGATGATATAAGGTTCACTACCAGGAGTTACATCAATCACCTTCTCAATCGGATAGTATCCGGCTTTGTTGAGAACAAGTGTGTGTTTTCCAGGTTTTACTTTGTAACCATCTTCGGCGTCTTTGCGGTTTACAAGCATCGAATCCGGTTTGATTTTGATATCTGGATCGTAATCCGAATTCACGTCAATGACTAGCTCACGACGAATCGATACAAGTTCTTTCTTGATTACATATTGTTTGTCATCTGGAAAGATAATGATTTCTTCGTCGATTGGCTCATAACCAACTTTGCGAATGCGTAAACGATAGCGTCCTGGTTTGTACAGCTTGAACGGTGCCTTGGTCGCAACATCAACGGTTTCTTTTTCGTTACCATTTATGATACGCGCAAGACTGATAATGTCTGGAGTGGTTACACCCAGCACGTTGTCCGCTGAAATTTCAGGAATCACTTTACGTGGAATTGTTTCCATGTCAACGCGTACTTCAATTTCAAGTTTTTGCGCTGGAAGTGATCTTTGCAAATCTTCCACTGGTTTGTAACCTTTTTTGCGGATATCTACCATCACATCCATTTCATCTGGATTTGGGGTAGGATCTACATCAAAGTCAGAGAAAATTTTCCACAGCATGTATTTGGTAACGGATACCATGTGTGCTTTGACGATATAAGGACGACTATTAGGCTCGATGAAAATCGGTTTACTGTATTTTTTATAACCGGCTTTTTCCACTACAACATTGTAGTTTCCAGGAGCAACTGTTTCATCGGTAATCGGAATCGTAATTTTGTTTACGCTATCTAAATCGATCAAATACTTTTTATCAGGTGCAATTTTGTCAGGAGGAATAACATCGTAGTTCATTTGCACCAATACCTTGCGTGGTAGAGGGCGCATCTTAACGCGGTGGATGTCGAGTGTTTCTCCTGGTAAGATTTTAATGTTTTCGCGTACTTGTTTGTAACCATCACGGTTAATTTCAAGGGTGTAGCGACCAGGTAAAAGAGTATCGCGGTAGTTGATTTGCTTATTTTCTTGGGTAATGACAACGTCTTCCCCTTTTAGTACCGGCTCTTTTCCTTCTTCCCAAACACCATCATCAACAAGTAGACGTACCGGACGGAACTTGTATTGTAAAGTAATTTTTTTCTTTACCACACCATCGTCGGGAACATCAATTGTCGTTTCGAGTGGTTCATAACCCTCTTTAATAACGCGAACAACATAACTACCGCTGCGAATGAGAGTGTTTTTGATAGATTTATTTTTTTCACCGACAATAACTACATCGTCGGGTTCTAACGGTTGGCCCCCAAACAGGGGATCGTTAATGTGAAGTACCAAACGGCGTTTAGGAACGACGATTGGTTGTAGACTAACTAATACTGTTACTTTCTTGTCACTGATGGTCACTGGTCTATCAATGGGCTTATAACCGTCTTTACTGATTTTGATTTTATAAGTCCCTGGTTGTAACTTGTGCTTATCTTCGACCTTGTTATCTTTGGTATATACTTCGAATTCACTGTCTAAAAGGTCTTTACCGTAAACATCAGTACGTTCATACACGACTTGCCGCTCGTAAGCTGGTGCCTTCATATTGCTTTGGGAAGAGTAAAAGGGAACAGAAACTTCTCCCTTACCCTTTGAACCGTCAGGATAAAGAACCGCTACATTCACATAGCGTGTACGCAATCCCAAGTACGCAAAAATAATGCAGAAAAAAAGTAAGGTTAAAAGCGCAGCAAAGATGAACTTCTTCATTTCGAAGAAACCTTCTTTGTCCTGCGTTTTACCAACGGCTTTTTTAATGCGTTGCGTAATTCCCATATCTTGCTGAAGGAGAGCTGTTTTGATACGTGCAGTAAGTCCTAGTTCTTGTGGATTAACCAAGAGCCTGTGTCTTTGTTTTGGCTTCTTGGGATCTCTTTCTTCTGCCATAAAAACTCTCTTTTCAAAATTTTGTTATCAAAAAAGTATTTGTGAAAAAAAGCATACAATCACATATACGTAATTTGTACATTTTTGTTGACAAATAACTTCTAGGAGAAAATTTACGAGTAAAAAGGAATTAAATTATATAAAAGAATGTTAAAAAATAATAGTGCAAATAACAAAAAATGTCATTTCTTTTTTGTGGAAGGTTAACCTGGGCAAAGTGGACTTTGTATAAAGTCCACTTTGTGTTTCTATATATTATTACTTACGTACAAGAGGAACGTTTAATCTAAACGGTCCTTCACCGGGTGTTATGGTGATGGTTCTCTGTACGGTTTGGTATTCTCTAAATTTTGCGACTAATCGGTATTGTTTACCTGGAGTAAAAGTCTTGTCAAAAGTTACTTTTTCTCCGTCGATGAAAATCTCTTGGATGTTGACCAAAATACCATTTTGGTTGATATCAAACGATATTTGACGTGGCTGCACATTCATGCTTTCGCGAATCTCATAAACGTCTTCACTCGGCAAGATGTTTATTTGCTTTTGTCCACCTTGCATCAAATATCCAGGTTGTGTAATCTTGTAGCTGTAACGACCTGGCTTGATACTTCCGCCATCGAATATTTTAAACTGAACGCTACGTCCTACAAATACAGCACTTGGGCGAGGTAGGTTCGCCGGAGGATTGATATCATAGTTGATGATTGTACGAATCTTCACAGGCTTTGCTTCGAGCATTTCTTCGATGTTGTATGCCGAAAGTAGTGGATAAATACGTATGGTTTTGTCCACAGGTAGATAACCACGCTTGCTGATTTTTAGTTTATATTCACCGGGCTTCACAGAAGTATTGTCAGTCACATTGATGGTTCTTCCCGAACGTTGAGAGACTAGTGTTATCGAGGTATCTCCCAAAGATGACGGAGGAGGAACATCATAGGTCACATTTGACTCTACACGACGTGGCAGTGTGGCCATTGTTCCTTTAAATGTATACACTTTCATTCCTGCCGGAACACTGATGTTTTTGCGTAGTGTTTCGTGTCCAGGGTGCTTGACAATAATTTGGTGACTACCACTGGAAATTTTATTTCCTTGCTCGATCTCTGCACCGTCGAGTAGTACAGTTTCTGGTACCGGAATTTCTTCCTGTGCTGGATACTCAGTGTAAATGATCCACTTGATGCGTGTTACGGTACGGTTTTCTGGATCTAGCTTACGACGGATTACATATGGAGAAGTTCCTGGATCTATTGTGATAGAACCGATATATGTCTGATAACCTTTTTTGGAAATCTCCAATGTATGCTTACCAGGCTTGACTTTTCCACCATCACGTACGGTGCTCGCACCAATAATCACTTGGTCTGCACGAATGTTTTTTCCTGTTTTACTGTCTTTAAATTGAAATTTCACCGGACGTGGTTTGGCAAGAAGTTCAACGTCAACGATATGCTCTGTACTACCTTTAGGAACATTGATGACCTTAGATGCCGATTGATAACCATTGGCACTGACCTCAAGAGTTTTTTGTCCTGGGCCCACCTTGTGTGGAGAGTAAATTTGTGCACCGTCAAGCATAATCGTGTTTGACTCTAGTGGTCCACGTGGATAATCGGCCATAACATTCACAATTAAATTGATGTTTTTTGCATTCATGGAGTCGGTGGTGGTATTATCAAGTTGTGTATTACCACGCATACCTGTGTCATCGTGGTATGCTGTTCCACCAATCTCACTATCTTGCCAGTTACTGTCTAATCCACCATCGCCATTACCATCACCAAGGTTATTGGTAACGTTTGTCTCTTTGTCACCATCACCACTGTTGTTTACGACAACTGTTTGGCTTTCAGGAATCACAAGTGGATTCTCATCTTGATTTTTAACTGTTAAGTTATTTTGATTTTCGTAAATGTGTTGTTCTCCGGCCAAGCGTTTAATACGAACACAATCGCAGCCGATTAGTGCGAAAACCAAAGCCCCTATACACAACCATGAAAGTTTTTTATTCATTAGGCAAACTCCTTGTTATTTCTTTACAATGATTTTTCCGGTGACCTTTGTTCCCGTTGTCCACCAAAACAATGACATATTGTATTCGTCGATGATTTTGTATTCAGCGACTCCTACCGCTTTGCCCTTGTACGCTTCGCGAACCTTTTTCTCCATTAGATCTTTGGCGTAAGCTTCACATCCGCGTTTAAATGGTATAAACCACAAGAAATAAAAACCACGTTTTAAGACTGTTACTTGAGCAACAGCTTGTTCATCTACATTCGTAACTGGATCTTCTGTTATATAGAAGTCCTCCTTGGCTGTGTAGTTGCAACATGACGTTAGTACTAATATAGACAATCCTAATATGAAAATATTCAAAAGAATTTTTTGTTTCACGGGTTATCCTTCCAAAACTTGAATATTCAAGCAATCTAGAATATAACTAGACTAAATTTTTTGATGAAATGGTCACTTTTTTAGAAAACCGCAAAACACGAAAATTACCTCTCTTACTTTGGGATGGTCTTCTGCGAAAATGAGAATTCAGTATATTTACAAAGAAATACAATGAATTTTCGTTTTGCATATACACATTTGTGGGTATAGAGATTTGGGTATTTTTGTGCTTTTATCGTTTTTTAAATAATGTGACACGCATAGCAAATTGTTGATCATGATACACGATTATGATTGCTCATGTCAAGAAGTCATTTTGTGCAATTTAACGCTATTGTGGTTCTCGCAAAGTTGCGAATGACATCAACTAAGTACTAAAGAGAGGCCCTAGAGATAAACAAGGAATTATCGACAAAAAAGAATAGAAGTTTTTTTATCGGAATTCTGTAGAGTATGCGCCTTACTTTCGCGAGATGTATATAATGAGAAAAAAGCCCAAAATTAGCATGAACACATTCGACATCCAAGCGCCGATAAATGCCGGAAGTATCGCTTCTTCTCCTAATGTTCGGCCAACCATCATCATCGGGTAGTAAAAAACAAACATTGGTATTGCACTTACGCCAAAAGCGACAAGAGGATTACTGTGACGTATTAAAATTCCCAATGGAGCACCAATCAATATGATGATAATAGGAGTAAATGCATTGGAGAATCTTTCATGGATGGCAACGCGGTCTTGGTAGTAGGTTTTATAAAGACGGTTGTGTGAGTCAAACTTTTGTGGAATTTTTCCTGAGGCACGTAATCGTTCTATTTGTTCGCCCATTTTTCGCGTATCGCGAATGAGTGCACCTATGCGTTTGTATTTGGCACGGTCAGCCATTTCGTTTTCTGGAGCATAAAGTTGAATTGGTATGGAGATGTATTTAAATGAAAAGCGTTTTTCTACAATGGTTTTACCGAACTCATGCTCGCGATCGATATGTGATATTACTCCATTTTCGAGTTGGAAATTGATAATGTTCTTTGTGGTATCAAATACTAAACTTCCCGACTGAGCAATAATTTCTTGACTGACATACTGCTTGTTTGCGTCGGTGTCGTTTTTGGGAGTGTCGAATTTTTGAATATCGAGTCTTTGAATAAAAAGTTTGTTGAACTTTCCGCGACTTAGGGAGTCATAGCGAATTTTGACATCGGGAATAAAGTCTATCGTATTTTGTCCCGAACTGAATGAGGTCGAAATAATAAGTTCTACAGCATAGCGAGTTAACGCGTCGCGCTTTTTGTTCATCCACGGTATAATTTCGCAATTTAAATACAAACACACTAAACTAAAAAAAACTCCAATGATGAAAGCGGGAATTAAATACGAAATTGCATATATTCCTGTGGTACGCAGTATGAGAATTTCGTTTTCATGAGTCATACGTCCGTAGGTAATCGTCACAGCAGGGAGAAGAGACATCGGCAGAGTAAAAGAAATCGATTTACCTATTACAAAAGGGATGGCCGAAAGAATGGTTGTTATTTGCAAGTACTCACCGTAGTAACGAATAATTTGCCATGTAGAAATGACAAAAACAATCGATGTGAGGACAACAAACGTCAAAATAAATGACTTTAGCAACTCTAGAAGAATATAACGTTGTATGACTTTCACGGAATTTAACTTTCAATAATAGTAGAAACTTAAGATTTTTGTCATTGTACAAATAATACTTGCTATGATCAACCGGTAATTTTATAGTTATTGTATTATGATTTATATTTTGTATTGGTTGAGAATGATTCCGGCTAGGTTTTCTTTCCTATAAAGAAAGTGACTTAAAAATGGAATCATACTTAGGAGAAAATATGTTTATGTATATACGCGCAGCACTTATTACGCTAGCCGCTATTGGTGGTAGTTACTATATCCACTCGTATCCTCATGAATTGTTACCTGTTTCCAAGGCAAGTGACACCGGAGGCTTTGAGATATTTTTTAGTATTCTGGGTACTATTTACGCGGTAATGTCGGGTTTCGTGATGTTGGTTGTGTTAGATAACTACACCAAAATCAAGGACCACCTAGCAGAGGAAGTAAATAGTCTTCAAGATCTTCGTGACTTTTTGTTGTACGTAGATAATCAAGAAGAAGCGGTACAAAACGTGAAGGATAAACTAAAGATTTACGTCGATTCACTAGTAAACAACGAGTGGGCATCGATGATGAAACGCCAAAAAGTACATGTCGATACCTCGGATGAGATTTATGATCTCATGACCAGCATTCACAAAATAAGTATTGGCAATGAGAGCGATCACCTCGCGTTGAGCAAACTCATCGAAGTGGTAGGACGTGTGACAACGCTGCGTACTGAGCGACTAACCGCATGTAGCGAAGCGTTACCACGCTCTTTACTCCATGTGATGCTACTATTATCTTGGGCAGTGATCATTGTCTTCATGTTAGTACCCGTAGGAAGTTTTTCGATGATCGTTGCTTTGAACGGATTTGTTGCCTTTGTCGTAACGATGATTTACGGTATGATACAGGATTTAAACAATCCATTTAAAGGAAGCTGGCGATTAAAGGCCGATTTGTTTGTTGATTTACAGAAGAATCTTCATCGTGGAGATGATGGTAAGATATAAACAATATAAACTTTACGAGGAAATTTCCTCGTAAAGTTTTGTGACACTACTTACTTGTTGGAGGTACACTTGGAGTTGCCCAGTACGCTTGTAAACCTGGATCACCCATCAAGTGGTATACTTCAAAATAGTACTTTGTCAAGTAAGAATCCGCTTGCATTACCGCCATGTTACCAGCAAGCATCATACCTGCATTTGTAAAATAATTTTTCTTATCAAAAGTGGAGTCGTAAGCACCAACGCCTGTGTCTTCGCGTTTCGGTGGATTACCTTCGTCTATGCTAGAGGTAATCGCAACGTTTCCGGTACCCCACCATAGATCTTCATCCCAGTAAGTATAACTACTTCCACCAATAAAGCCAACAGCACCTTTGCCAGCAGCGCGTAGCCATGCTTCGCCAAAACAAGTTTCTACTTCAAATGAGTTGGTTAAGCAGCAGTTACCGATCACAACCAAATACTCGTTAAAGTTTGTCAAGTTGTTGACATCTCTAATGGTAAATTGTGGATCGTTGAAGTCTGTCTCGGTTCCGTGCGCTGTATAGTTAAAAAGTCCAGCACCTTTGCTAACCGCCGCAATGATTTCTTTCTCATTTTGGTGTGAGCCTGCGGACAAAAATGTATTTTGTTTTACATTTTCATAACCTTGTTTCGCATTGACATGATACTTTTCTGCATAACGGATATGTGGATATCCTCTTTTTACTGCCCAGTAGCTATCCCAACCGGCGGTCATTACCACTCTTTTTAGGAAACTGTAGTCAGGTAGAGTACCACTTTCGTAAGCAATGGTTTTGTCAATTTGATTTCTTAGGTCTGTTAGGGTTTGTGCAGAAAATCGACCATGAAGAAGATCAGGAAGATGATCTTTTCCTTGTGTTGTGGCGTAGTACAAATCAGTTACGTAGTAACCTTCTGTTCCATCAAAAGTAGGAATGTGTTCTTTATCACCCACTAGAAGTAAGAAAGAGGGAGTAATACCATCTGCAGGATTGTCGTACTCTTTCTTGATCGCTTCTTGGATATCTTCTTTTGTCTTACCGGTTACATCTGTGTAAAGAACAACACTTTTAATACCACGTGCTTTTTTGTGGTCCACAAAACGCTGTACTTCACTTTTGAACATCGGATCCGATACAATGATGTACTTCAAAGAATTCTTACGCTCAGGTTGCATCGCGAGCATAGTTGGACTTTGAATCAAGCTACGGCATACGTTGTCGATAGGTGGAGTCGAATAGCGTTTTTTGAATTTCTTGGTTTTTTCAAGATCAGCGTCTTTGAAGGTAATTTTGATTTCCATATCCGAGAAGAATTTGATTTTGCCTTCTTTTGGATTATAGTCACATAGTTTGACTTGGACCTGAAAGAGACGAAAACCTCTCAATATACCAACTTCTCTTACAGATACGAGGTTGACTTTTGCGTATCCTCTTTTGTAAGCAGCTTCGAAATATGCAAATTCAAATTCTTTTTGTTGCTTGCATATCGAAGGTTGGTTTGGAAATACGTTGTGCTTGATTCCCAGCTCGTCTTGAGTGTATTCTGTTTCAATAACAGACACAACTTCCGCACGTACGGTAGAACCAAGGGGAGCTTCAATAAAAGTGTTGTGCACAGGTCTTTGTGGTTCACCTGGGTTACGAGGATTGAAACTGTATGCTCCTGGAAAAGTCATGCGCGCAAATTTTCCCTTTGGAGTTTCGACAATTTCATAATCACCACCACGTAGTTGCGCACGGATTGTCATCGAAGGAGTTTCAGATTCGAAATCTTCAGAGACAAAAATCACTTGGTTTTTTTCTACGTTAGGGTTAATGATAAACTCTTCAGCAACAGAAAACAGGCTAAAGAGCAATACAAAAAATATTAAAAAAATATTTTTCTTCATAAAAATAATCAGTGTATTTGGCAAAGGATTGCGAATACACTGGCCTCCCATACTATAGTTTAGGAAGAGATTACACATCTCTAGAATTTGTTCAATTATATTGTATTTGCGCAAAAATGTCAAATTGTTTCAAGTTTTGCTGGAATTCGTGAACGCGGTGGAATGTAGGGGCGGACACAGGGTCCGCCCCTACAAAGTCTGCACTACAATGTTTAGTTTTCCCTCGAACTTTTTCCTACGCGAGCGATGTAGGTTTCATCGCGTTTGAGTCCTTTGCTGTCGCCAAAATATTCGGTGTTGTAGTGTACACCGTTAGTGGAGGTTTGGGTGGACCAATATTGCATGCCGATGATTTTACTTTGTGAATCGCGTACCCAACTCATGAAAACGACGGAGTGCCCCGAACCACTGTGACGCCACAGTTGTACAAAGTCACCTGGTTGTGCTTCGGAAAAAGGTATTTTTTTGCCTAGTTTATTTTTGGTAATGGCGTTTAGTAGAGTTTTGCGATTACCGTCGCTACCAAACCATTGACCTCGGAATTTTTTTAGTTGGGCACTATCGAAATTGGCTATGTTAAATTCCCACTTATTGTCAGCACAATACTTTTTATAGGCGTTAAAGAAAATTTCAAACGTTAGGCCACAGCAATAGCAGCGTTTTTTTGTGTCTCCTTTGGAAAATAATTTCCCCTTGTAATAAAGGTCTTGGGTGTTGCCCGCCCAACCACCGCTTTTTGGCCAGTAATAAGTATGCGTTCCGTCGGTGGGATATTCTTTTAGGGCATTTAATACATAAGAGTTAAAATCTTCGCCTGGTATATTGTTTTGTGCAAAAGCGCAAGCACAAAAAATAAAAATAATGATTATTTGTCGCATATTTTTTCCTTTATAAAACTTGCGTTGTGAAGTGGTGTTTGCCGTTTAACTCAAGTTGTAACTTGTCTTGTGAATTCAGTGCAGCAACCCCAGACGGCGTACCTGTTAAGATGACATCTCCTTTAACAAGTGTAAAGTATTTGCAAATGTAGTTGATGAGTTCTACAATACCATACATCATCATCTTACTATTGCCTTGTTGACGTATTTCACCGTTTATTGTAAGTGAAAAAGAAATATCCTGCAAATCGGGAAACTCCTCGTGAGGAATAAAAGGCGAAATAGGACAGGATTTGTCAAATGCCTTGGCCATTTCCCATGGATGACCGTTTTGTTTGAGTTGCTGTTGTATGTCGCGGAGTGTTAGGTCGAGTGCCAATCCGTAACCTGCGATTTTTGATTTTACATCTATCGTTTCGCCTGCATGAATCGTTTCACCAATCAGAACGGCAATTTCTATTTCATGATGGCATTCTTTGGCATGTGAAGGTAGCGAAATAGGTTCGGACAATGGTACAAAAGATGTGGACGGTTTCATAAAAATAATGGGAGCTTTGGGGACAGGGTTATTTAACTCTTTGATATGTTCTAGATAGTTACGTCCTACACAAACAATTTTCCCTACAGGCTCAACTAAGTTGTGTTTATACATTTGGCTACTCGCTATTCAACTAATCAACGAATCTTAATCTGAAGATGTGCTTTTCGAGCTTTGGTCACATCTTTATAATAAACACCATATTACCACATTTACAACTTGATGGAAAGGTGGCAAAAATGAAAATATTCACTAAAAAAATTTGGTGGATACTCTGCTTGGTACTGTTACTGGGAATCGTCAGCGATCTCCCAACTACGTTTACAGAATTACAAGCACAAGAAGATCATACAACACACGAAAATCAAGACGCTCACGATTCTCATGATTCTCATGCCGGAGGTCACGGTGACGAGATCGCTCCTATTTATCTTTTGATTTTCGGTTTGATTTTTGGGGCTGTACTCGGACGTTTTATTGCAAAATTGTTCAACCAACCGGCAGTACTTGGCGAACTTCTCATTGGTCTTGTAATCGGAACCATTATTTACCAATATCACCAACCGGTTATGTTGGTGATGCGGCACAACGACAAAGTGGAAAAAATTCTCGAACACACTATCCGTTCTAATATGGACTTGCAAGAGGCGATCAAGAAAGAAATACCAGAGAAGGACATGCAAGAAGGGCGCTATGGGTATTTTTTAGCAAAAATACTACAGCGCGACAGTTTTGACAAATATCTACGCATGGTGATTGCTCTAAAAATATTCTCGGCATTGGGAGTGATTCTTCTACTGTTTATGGTCGGGCTAGAGTGTAATTTTCGAGAGATGATGGCGGTGGGGTCTTCATCGCTATGGTCGGCAATAGTGGGTATTGTTCTCCCCTTTATTCTTGGCTACTACGTAACAAAGTTGCTTGCCCCCGACATTGATCAAAATGTGTATATTTTTATTGGGGCGACGTTGTGTGCTACGAGTATTGGTATTACGGCACGTGTTTTTAAAGACATGAACAAACTGCACATTCCCGAAGCAAAAGTTGTGATGGGAGCAGCGGTAATTGATGATATTTTAGGTCTGATTATTTTGGCTGTTGTAACGGGAATTGTTACCACCGGGCATGTTGAGTTGAAAAATGTATCTTTTATCATCATCAAAGCATTTGTGTTCTTGTTCGTAGCGATATTTGTCATTGGTAAGCTCTTGAGTAAGTATACATATCACATCATTTTGCTTGACCGTACCAACGCCAAGTTGTTATTCACCATTTCGTTAATGTTGCTGTTTGCATGGGCAAGTGATGCATTGGGATTGGCTTCCATTGTCGGTGCTTTTGCCGCAGGGTTAATTTTGGAAGATAAGTTTTTCCCCAAAGTGTCTCGCGATCATTACGAAAGCATTGAAAGTGCTATTGGGCCTATTGAGAGTCTTTTTGCCCCGATCTTTTTCGTTATGATGGGGATGCTGGTTGATGTGACGACTTTTTTAGATCCCGAGGTGATTAAAATTGCCTTAGCGCTTACCGTTGTTGCGGTTATTGGTAAACTCGCCGCAGGTTGGGTCGTGAAGAAAGATTTGAGTAGCTTGGTTGTCGGTATTGGCTTGATCCCTCGCGGAGAGGTTGGTCTTATCTTTGCAAGTATCGGAAAGACCACCGGAGTTTTGGATGAAGGAATGTTTTCTGCGGTAATTGTTGTGGTTATGTTGACGACATTTGTCACTCCTCCTGCTCTAAAATGGGCAATAGAACGCATTTCGCCCATGAAGAAGCACGTTGTACCTGATAAACCACAAAAGAAAGAAGTCTCACAAGAAGAAAAGACTTCACAAGAAGAAAAGACTTCGCAAGAAGAAAAGACTTCGCAAGAAGAAAAGACTTCGCAAGAAGAAAAGACTTCGCAAGAAGAAAAGACTTCGCAAGAAAATACCAAGCCGAAAAAGAAAAAGAAGAAAAAGAAAAAGAAGAAGAAGTGAGAAAATATGTGTAAGACGGCAATTGTTACCGGTGCCTCTAGTGGCATTGGTTATGAGTTTTGCAAAATTCTAAACGAGAACGGTTACGAAATTTTTCTTATCGCACGTAACGAACAAAAGTTACGTGCTGTTGCTGCAGAGCTAAGAAAAGCACATGTTATTGTGAAGGATTTAAGCAAAGAGAATAGTGCTCAGGAAATATTTTCTGAGATCAACAACACACCTGATGTACTGATTAATAACGCGGGATTTGGTGACCATGGAGAATTTAGCGATGCGTCGTGGGGTAAATTACAGCAAATGATCCAGGTAAACATAACCGCATTGACCGAGCTTACACATTTGTTTCTGCCTGGAATGTTAGAAAAAAAGACCGGTAAAATAGTCAACGTGGCTTCCACAGCATCTTTTCAGGCAGGACCACTCATGGCAATATATTACGCGTCAAAAGCTTACGTATTGCACTTTTCAGAAGCTTTAGCACACGAAATCAAAGGTCGGGGGGTTACGGTCACAACATTGTGTCCAGGACCTACGGCCTCTGATTTCCAGCGAGTTGCGCAAATGAAAGACGAAAAACTTGTTGCGGGAGAGAATTTGCCATCATCACGAGATGTGGCGATATATGGATATAAAGCGATGATGAAGGGCAAGAGTGTTGCGGTTCATGGATGGACAAATAAATTAATGTCTTGTGCTTATCGCTTTTTGCCGCGTAAAGTAATTACCGCGATCGTTGGTCGTGTACAGGCGTCGCGTGGTTGAGTGGCAGATTATGGGTTCCGTTAAGAGAAGAGATTCGTTTTCAGATTGGTGCCCTCACCATCGAATAACAATTTTCAGCTACGCTGAAAAGTTGTATTCTCATACCTCTCCCACAGGGAGAGGTGTAATGCTTCTCTGGTGTTAAAAACTAAATTCACTTGATTTGCGAAACGAGAGTACAGCGATACTGTACTTTATACAGTTGAGGTTGTATGTATAACGGCACAAAACAACACAAATGGAAACAAATTTAGACGTGTTACGCCTCTCCTGTGGGAGAGGCATGAGAATTAAGGCTTTTAGCGAAGCTGAAACCTTAAATCCGATGGTGAGGGCACCAATCTGAAAACGAACTCTTTTCTTAACGGAACCCAAATAATCTGCGATGAAGAGGGCACCAGTTCGATAGAATATTTCTATTCTACATTCTGCGGCCGACTAGATCTTTGATATAATCTTTCGAAAAGTAGTACCGTTTGGTTCTGATAGCGAATGGTTTCGTAGAGCCAGTACAACTGCTGGCTGTTTCTCTTCTTGGTTAGATAGAAGACGTAAACATTCTCCAAATCCCGCAAGGTATTATTGAGATTGGCACCGAATTTTGTTGCGATGTTACCCAGAAAAAGCTTTAGCCACATTTCATTAAATCCTTTTTGAAACTCCTGAAATAAACTGCGCATTTCGGAAGGAACTTGATAGCCATTTAAAATCATGCCCTTTTCTATGTGATTTTTGAAGTCAATATTCAAAATATAAAAACTACTGATGTCGGATAATATTTCGAGTTGATTTTGAATATGTTGGTTGTCTTTTTGATCTAAATTATTCTGTTTTAGACGCACTAACAAATCATAGATGACCTCTTTAAAGCTCTCAAAACGACGTTGTAGTAACATCGAGTTGGTAATTTTTGGCCGTTTACGCCATCGGTGAGCATTTCTAAACTATGATCGGCTAAACTTTTTGTCATGTCCTTCAAGCGCGAAATTTGTTTGTCTATTTCGCGGAAAGCGTGTTGTGGATGACGCGCTAACATGCGTCGCACGCGCATAGGCAAAATGGATTGCGATTCTTGGTCGTAAGATTGGCTGGGAATTAGCTGAAATAATATTTTTACGACAACAGTGGATAGAAGTCCCCATAAACATACATTGAGAAAATTAAAAATAGTATGAACTGCGGCTAGGTGCAAAAGAGCGGCATCGCCGACATCACCTGGGACAATAGCGTCTACAAGAAGTAAAAACGACGAAAAAAATGATAAGGTAATCATCACCCCAAGTAATTTTATCACGAGATGTGATATTGCAAGGCGTTTTACATTGCGGTCGTACTCTAGGGACGCGATAATGGGAGTAATCGTTGTACCTATATTGGCTCCGAGAATAAGCGCAGCTCCCATCGGATAATCGACAAATCCTTGGCGCGCTAGTTCCAAAACGAGAAAGACAATGGTACTACTAGATTGTACCAACATAGTGATAAAGCATCCTGACGCCACGACGAGTAGTAACGAAGTGATCGAGGATTGCTGGGTATATTTTCTTAGAAGTTCCTGAGTCCATTGTTGTGTGACAATTGGCTGTAAACCTTGGTATAGTAAATGAAGTGCGAGAAACGCTAAGCCAATAGCGAGAAGTGCCTCGACACACTCACGTAAAAAAGGACGGCGTAGCAGTACAAGAAATATACTACTAATGCCAACAATCGCCAGCCCATATTTGTGGATGGCAATGGCAAAGAACCAACTTTTGATGGTTGTTCCCAGTGTCGCACCAAGCATCACGAGAAAACTCTGTTCTAGGGTAATCAGCGAAGTCCCTAAAAGTCCCATTGCCGCAATAATCGTGATACTACTTGCCTGCACAAAAATTGTTGATACGCAACCGATGACCATGGAAAAGAAGCGATTCGACAATACCTTTTTCAGTAAGGGCTTTATTGAGTTGGCTATCGATTTTTCCAATATTCTATTTAGTAGACGTAACGACAGTAAAAATAAACCAAATCCTCCGACCACTTGCATCCAATCAGTGTTCACTCTGCGCCTCCTGATAATTCATTTCCCCTCGGGGAATCACTTCTTCCACACGTAAAATTCCTTTTTTATTGAGAATAATGCGAATACGTTCTAATTCGATATTGCGCGTGTACTTTATTTCTTTGTTTTTCTTTTCACAAACAACATAACGGAATACCACATTGATGTGGTATACCTTCGGAGCTTCTATGGAAATGATCCCTTTGTTGCGGTCGAAATAGCTCAACGATTTACTGGGGTTGTCTAGTTTGGATAGAAATTTCGCAAAATTAAAGCGCACCACATCTTTTATGGAAGGCACACCCTCTAAGTTACCGCGTTGCAATTTTAAGGTTTTGCTGTAGTGAATGATCATTTCGTGGCGTTGCGGCTCTATCTCGCTATCGTGTCCCATTTCGCGAACATACAAAACATCTGGGGAAACAGCTTTTTTTTGCAAATAGCGCATGTATTCTGTTGATTTACCCAGGAAATATTGCTGTTTTTCGCCATTGGCATCATAACGTGTGTAGTACATATGACGGTCAAAATCAGGTAAGCGGTGTTTTAGTTGCTCGTTGAAATAACTTTTGCTCCAGTCTTTGATACGGTCTTTAAAAACGTAGGCAACAACACCAATGATAATAATGGTCATGAGTTGTAAGTTGGCTGTTTGCCCTACTTGAGCAACTTGCCAGTAGTGCACGTTGGCTAAACTGGCCCATAAGGCGGCAAGAGCAGCGCCTATGCCCGCAACGATATTGCGATATTTTTTATCGTTTTTAATGTTGGTTACTTGTAGATATAAAGCCGAAGAAACATATTTCTTTAGAAGACCCATGCGATAGTGATAATATTCGCGTACGGCATCGTCTCCTTCATCGATATTTGTGATATTTACTTTACTACGATAATTAATTTCACCATGCAATATATTTTCTATTGTGGTCTTTATTTCACTAAAATGATCCTCATATGGTTGTAAAAGTCGGAAGATACTGATGAGAGTTGTTTCAAGACGATAGGAGTTGTATTCGTCGACTAAAAACAACGCGCGTTTGACTTCGGAGTCGACAACGACCATTTGCTGTCGCAATTTTTCCACATATTCATCGCGGTATACTTGCAGAGTTTTTTGAAAATCTACTAGTAATTTTTGTAAAACGTCCACACGTTGAATAATTTCATGAGATTTTTTGTTGAGGACTTGAAATAGTCCATAGTGCAAATTTTTTAGTTCACTGTTAAACGAACAACCGAAGAGTTTGATATCTTGAATCACAAGTTGTATGAGTTTTTGTCGCTTACGGGTGGTGAGATGTACGGCAAAATATTTTTTGAGATTGGGTAGTAGATCGCGATTGTCTTGTTTTTGTGTACTCGAAATACGTAAATAATTGACGATATCACCATAAAAATCTTCACGAGTATAAGTATCGCGGTTGATTCCTATGTTTTTGGGAATAAAAAAGTAAATATCGACTTCGTAATTTTTTTCACTATTTTCGTCACCGTTTAGATCATAGTTGAACTTCGATTCAAATTGATAACGATCATGTACAGTGCTTAAGCTGCTGATGTCGCTCAATGTAGGATCAAAATCGTCAATTAGATCTTCGTATATGAATTTTTGATGATCGTAGTTTTCTTTCATGGTTTTTTACCGATGGTATAAATTGAATTTTCGACACAATAGTATAGCACAAAATTAGGTATTTGGACAGGGTGGTTTGTTAACAAGGAGGAAACGTGGTGGAAATGTAGGGGCGGACCTAGTGTCCGCCCGTTCTCACAAATACAGTTGGATGCGCGTTGCTGGTTGGAAACAAATGCCCCTAAAGTATCTAGGAGCATTTTGTTTTGTTATTTCTTCGCAAATGATAGAATTCGCTGCGCTTTATCTTTGGTAAAATAGAGCGACAGTTTGTGTTGCTTATAGCGTATATTCATAATGTTGACGGGCGTGTGTGAACTATTGGCTTCAAAAGTCGCCGCTTCAAATAACACGCTGTTACTGATAATTAAGCCTTCTAGCGGTTCTTTTACCGGTACTTCAAAGTATAGCCATAGCTGACCACGCGAAATTTCTTTACCAATCCACACGATAGAACAAGGTTTCCTTTGCGGGGTTTTTACCAAAAATCTTTTTTGTAGATATAGATGAAGTATTTTATCCACATCTTTGGTCTTTTCTAAATCGATTTTTTTGCCGTAAATTTTAGAAAGTACACTTTCTAATTCAAAGGAATCGACACGCAACCCAACTTCTAAACATTTGTTTTGAGAATTCCACTCAACTTCAGAGATTGTAAAGTGGTATCTATGAGCAAAAAGAAAAGTGGAGCACAAGAATAAAATAACGACTAGTTTTTTCATTCACCTTTACTCTCTTTTTTTTCTGCTTTCTTTTTTTCCGCTTCCGCCTTTACTTGCATCGGATTTTTTGGGCGCTTTCTCTTGAATAGCTTAAAACGCGATTCGCGAATGCGTCGTGGATAGTGATTGTTGTGCAAGTCTGTGTCGGCGGTTTCCAAACGTGGATCAAGAACAAGACTGGTGATTTCTTTTTCGGTAATGATCATCTTTGAAACGACTTCGCTATTGTAACGCCAAATTTCCGCAGGAATACGCAATTCTTGGCTGGTTTTGTCGCTGTAATTGATTTGAAGAATTACCGGCATGACTAACCCACCAATGTTTTTAAATTTTACCGAGTAGAAATTGTATTTTGTTTCAATGAGTTTTCTTTCTTCTTCGGTAAGACCGCCAAAGAATTTTTCGAAACCTTTTAATTCTTTCGAGGTAACATCTAGTGGATCGTAACTATTATAGAAATCCTTAAGTTCAGGATATAAATTTGCGCGTTTGGTGAGGTTCTTATTACGTTTTTTCGATAGTGTTTCTGGAGCAGAATCGCGTTTTTCGCGAAGTAACTTTTTCTCTATTTCAGGGTTCATGGTATTTACATTGTAAAGACGCACATCTTCAATAGAGATATCGGTATGATCAGTCGAGTAAAACCAACCACGCCAGAACCAGTCTAAGTCAATCCCAGAGGCATCTTCCATGGTACGGAAAAAGTCTTCTGGAGTAGGGTGTTTGAACATCCAACGCTGTGAATATTCTTTGAATGCCTTGTCAAAAAGTTTTCTTCCCATAACTGTTTCGCGTAGTATGTTTAAAGCAGTTGCGGGCTTACTGTATGCATTTGGTCCAAATTGTAATGCGGAATCAGAGTGAGTCATGATGGGAACTTGTGCGCTACTTGCCATGTATGATGTGATGTCATTTGGTTCTCCGCGTCTTGACGGATAGTTGTCCTCCCATTCTTGCTCAGATAAATATTGCAAGAAGGTATTGAGTCCTTCGTCCATCCATGTCCAACGGCGTTCGTCGCTGTTTACAATCATCGGGAAGTAGTTGTGCCCTACTTCGTGAATGATTACGGAGATAAGAGCGTATTTGGTGCGTTTGGAGTATGTTCCGTCTTTTTCGGGACGTGGTCCATTAAAGCATATCATCGGATATTCCATACCAAAAACCGGACCATTAACGGAAATGGCAACAGGATATGGATATTTAAACGTATAGCGTGAGTATACATTGAGTGTATGGATAATCGAATGCGTTGAGTATCTACTCCATAGCGGTTCGCCTTCATTTGGATAATAACTCATCGCCATCACATGGTTACCCTGTACATTGTGGCCTTGAGCATCCCAAATGAATTTGCGCGATGTGGCAAAGGCAAAGTCGCGTACGTTTTCGGCTTTAAAAACCCAGGTTTTCTTTCCCTTAGGCTTTTTCTTTTCGTTTAGTTTTGCTTCTTCTGGAGTTACGATAAATACAGGCTTTTTTGCTGTCTTAGCTTCCTTTAGACGTTGGCGTTGTTTTTCTGTAAGTACTTCTTGGGCGTTTTGTAAAACACCTGTTGACGCAACAACGTGATCATCAGGAGCAGTGATGCGTACTAAAAAATCTCCGAATTCTAGCGTGAATTCGCCGCGACCTAAAAATTGCTTGTGCTGCCAGCCATGAACGTCTGTGTAAGCTGCCATGCGTGGATACCAATGGGCAATTTCGTAAATGTAGTTACCATCTTCTTTGAAATACTCATAAGATGTTCTTCCACCAACAAGGCGCGAATCATTGATTTGGTAATGCCAGGAAATAGAAAAACTCACTGTTTCTCCGTGCTTTAGTGGCGATTTCAGATCAATGCGCATCATTGTTTTTACGATATGATACTCCATAGGCAGGTCAAAAGCATCTTTTACAGAAGTGATTTTTACACTACCGTCAAATTTCTGGCGTGCGAGAGTGCGACGCATAAGAGCAAAAGGAATTTCTCCTTGAAGTCCACCTGAGGTCTCGGTGAGAACCGCATCCGAATTTGGAGCAAAAATGTTATTATCTAATTGCACCCAGATATAGTTTAGTGTATCAGGAGAATGATTTGTGTAGGCAATTTTTTCCGAACCTATCAAACGTTGATTTTCGTCGTCGATTTCAACATTGATGACATAATCGGCTCGTTGTTGCCAATATTTGTGGCCTGGGGCACCCGAAGCTGTGCGGTAGGCGTTCGGGGTACGTAGGTTTTCGTCTAGTTGACGAAATTTATCTGCTTGTTTGTATTTGTCATTTACAACCTGCGCTGATATACTCAACAAAAACAAGAATAGGGTGCTTAGACAAATAAATTGCATTTTTTTCATAAAAAACCTTCAATGAAAGTGTAATTTTATAAACCAAAAACGACTTTTACCTTGTGTGTGAAAAATCGTTGAATCGTTTTGATGATATGGAAAGTGATGTTTTTTTTCAAGGAAAAACTACATGTGGCGTTGCAAAGCTCATAAGTGTTTGTGCTACTCTTTGCTATTTTTAATAACCTTACATGCCGACTACTATAAAAAAAATGTGCGCGAAGTACCTGAAATTTGGGAAAAGGTGATGCAAAAAAAGGCAAGACTGTATCTGCATCCAGGTGGTGAATTACCCGGGTACTTTGATCGCAGGATGAATTGGTATAAAACAAAAACACCTCTATCGACAAAACAAATACGCAGTAAAAAAGCTTTTATTGTGTTTCGTACAACAGGGCCGAAAGTTGGTTTTATGGATCTCAAATTTGTAAAATATATCTTTGCCAAGAACAGTAAATGGGATACATATGATTTGGCAAAAATGCTAAAGTTGAGCGGTGGAGAGATTAAGTTTAATCGTAACTACGAACCTGTTTTGCAAATTGGCCCAAAAAAAGTTGTGTATTTGTTGCCGCGATGGCAGGTTTCTAAGCTATATAATATAGTAAGAGATCTATTGTTAGACAATTCTTTTGTGACACAACATGCAAAATTTGCTAGGTATCTTGAGCGAATAACAAAGCAAAAGTTTACTTATGTAGACACGCAAATGGATGAGGAGAAATTCTTTTTTGTACTTCGTAGCATCAACCAGGCATACCGTGTTTTTAATCGGCCAGCTTCTAAAAGTGAGTTTTCTCTAAAAGTGTCTAAAAGGCAAATACAGCAGAATTCCGCGTATAGTTTTTCATTGATTCCTTTTAAAAAAGGAGACTTAGATAAACATGCGGACTATATTTTGCAAAATGGCATTCAGAAGGGCTTTGACAAAGTTACTTTGTTTTTTCCTGTGTATTACTCTGGTGGGAGTACGCGTAAAAAGAGACTCTCACGTTTAAACAATGAAATTGTTTACGGCCATCATTATTTTTATGAAGATGATTTTGCCATTGACGAAGACGAGCTGTTGCGGTGTTTACAAAAAATTTGGAATAGTGGCTTATCTCTTACGTTTGTTCCACACCTGGAAAGTATTGTAACCCTAAATCGCATTTGGGAGTCGAATTGGCGAATACATTGTGAAATACCGTTGGATGAACACTATTTTTTGCGTTCATACGGCGCGTTACTTAAGTCTATAGAAAAAAATAAAGACAACATCAAACTTAATCAGCAAATTCGCATTACCGTAGCATCCGAAATTGACCCTGCTTTTGTTACAGAAACACAAGCGACTTATAAAACGATAGAAAGGCTACGTCGTAGACTTGCTCAAATAGGAATCAAAAATAAAGTAAAGTTGGTATGGAACCCCAATGGTGATTTTCTACATGGATGGCACGAAGGGCAAAAAAAACCAAATTACAAATTATTGCTGAAGATCTTTGAGAACATTGACTCTATTGCACCATCTATGTACGAACAACACAATCATATTATCAATGGTAGTTATTTAGAAAGTCGTCGCAGCTTTATTCGTAGATTAGTGAAAAAATTGCGCAAAATGTTTCTTGGTAAAAATATTCAGAGACTTATTATTCGAATACGAAAAATAGCAAAAGAGGATTTTTCTCTAGGAGAATTTGGATTGCGCGACAAAAACTCACGGGGAAATTACATTGATTTTCACCGCGAATTTCGCAAGTACAACAAAAATGGCTGTATCATTTTGTGGAATTCTGGACGTTGGGATCACGCCAATATAACAGGAAGTAATCCTGGAAAATTTGAAGAAGAAATACAACGAGTTCTAAAAAAACCTTAACAATCTTTCGCGTTAATAGTCGGAAGTAACAAAAGTCTTATGCGTTGCGAAAGTGGGAAATCGTGAAATAGGAGAATATGGTGAGCCGTGAAAAAGAATTGGAAAAAAGAATAGCTGAATTAGAGCTAGAGGTTCTTAGACTGAAGAAAAAAACTTTGGGAAAAGTCAACGGAGATACGATTAAAGTTCCCCAGGAGTTTAAAGCGACTTTTGACGCAGCGCAGGACACTGTCGGAGAGTATTTTCAAAATATCGAATTTGATCCCTGTCGTGCGCTCGTTTCTGTAGATAATGAACGCTATATTTTAATGCGGGCATCGTCCTTGTCTTTTGAGTTCTTAAAAAATATCCAGAATTTATATAAAGATCGTGGTCCCGAAGATGCGCTACAAATAGGCCTTGATTTCTTGTTTGATATTTCGCATGTCATTGGTATAGAAGACGCCAAGAAGTTTCATGAGCAGATGCAAGTGAAAACCCCCATTGATAAATTATCAGCAGGTCCTGTTCACTTTGCATACACTGGTTGGGCATTTGTGGAAATCTTGCCCGAGAGTAATCCTTCCCCTGACGATAATTTTTACCTAAAATACCACCATCCATATTCGTTTGAAGCTACCTCCTGGATTAAGGCCGGCAAGAAAGCGCAGAAGCCGATTTGTATAATGAATGCCGGTTACTCATCGGGGTGGTGCGAGGCAAGCTTTGGTATACCGCTAACAGCAGTAGAAATTTCTTGCCGCGCCCAAGGCGACGAAAACTGTACTTTCATTATGGCACCGCCGCATAGAATAAAAGAATATGTGCACAAAGAAGAGCAGGTGAGATCCTATCATATTCCTGTTTTTCTCGATCGCAAAGAGGCAGAAGAAAAATTAAAAAGAGCGAAGCGCGAGTTGGAAAAAGCCAATGAAGCGAAGAGTTTATTTCTGGCAAATATGAGCCATGAAATTCGAACGCCAATGAACGCGATTATGGGTTTTTGTGACCTTTTACAAAGTACAAAGCTTAATAAAGAACAGCAAAACCATTTACAAGTCATAAAAAATAGTGGTGATTTACTCATCTCTCTTATCGACGATCTACTAGATTTATCAATGATTGAGTTTGGCAAATTTCATTTACAGGAAAAAGTAATTGACGTACAGGAGATTATTCGTAAACTGGTGCAACTTTTACAGCCGCAATTTCAAAAGAAAAATATTGAGTTTCAGTTTTCTTGTGGTGAAGCTTCAAAGAATTTGTTGGGAGACCCGGTACGCATTCAGCAAATATTTTTAAATTTACTGAACAACGCCATTAAATTCACGTCGCAGAATGGTGAAATTTCTTTAGAAATATCTTTCTGCGAGACAGACGAGCATACTACTATGCTTGCTGTTGTTGAAGACAACGGCATTGGTATTCCTCGTTCAGAGCAAGTGAAAATATTCGAAGTTTTTTCACGAGTAGACATGTCCTTTAACCGTACTTCAGATGGAGCGGGTTTGGGGCTTGCCATTTCTAAATATTTGGTCGAACGTATGCAAGGCAAAATTAGGGTGGAATCAGAAGAAGGAAAGGGAAGTAAATTTAGTTTTGATGTAAAATTAAAAAAATCTTTCGATGCTGTTTTGGAAGTACCGCAGCAAAAGATGAAGAGGCTGCTGAATGTTTTTGTTCTATTGGTAGAAGACGATCGCACAAATCAAAAAATCTTTGAAATCATTTTGCGCCGTTTGGGGTGTAAAGTTGATATTGCCAATAACGGGGAAGAGGCTGTAGAACAAGTTCAAAAAAGTGAATATGACATAGTACTTATGGATATTTCTATGCCGAAAATGGACGGATTAGGAGCAACGCGTAAAATTCGCAGTTTGGGTTTTTCTATGCCGATCATTGCTTTGACAGCGCATGCTATGTCGAAAGAACGCGAAAAGGGTTTGGCGATAGGGATGAATGATTATATTTGTAAACCGGTTAATGAACAGCAACTGTTTGAAAAAATTGCTCAATATACATAAGGCAAAAAATCATTTTGTTATGTAGTTCCAGAAAATTTTTTGAAGTAACTTCAGTTTTGTTGAGACGGAACTACACAAGTGTGTCATTCCTGCGAAAGCGGGAATCCACAAAATGAAGTCGACTTGTAAAACGCCTGGATCCCTGATCAAGTTAGGGATGACCGTGCCCAACAGCTCGCTGTTGTTTTATTAAAATGAAACTACTTCAACTTGCTGTTGGGATTGTTTTGAAAGATTTTACTCTTTACTTAACGCGTAATGATGGCTACGATTACGATAGCTGTTTATTATTTGACAGATGACGCGCCTAAGAGATGAGCCTTATTTTTATTGACAAATTTATTTTAAATGGCGTATACTTCACCGTAAATATAGGAATGTATTAAGAAAATAGTTTTATAGTTTGATTGTATTGAATATACAATTGCAATTTGTATGCAGCTAATACAAGCTGTGAGTATTATATGAGGTAAAATTCAGTGCCAGGAATATTATTAGTATTAAGAACTGTATTTGTGATCACAACGGCCAGTGTATTTTACCAACTTGCAAAACTAATATTTGAACGGCCAAATTTCCACATAGTTAATATATCTGCCATTATTACTGGATCGATAATCGGTATATGTATTATTTGGGTAGAAATTAAGTATTCAACGCGATTTTTAGTGGGAATTTTCACCGTTATACTTGGTTTGCTAGTTGGATTTATTGCTTCGTATCTTTTTGTGCAAGCACTATTTTTAATTCCACATGTGAATATGATGAAGGATATTTTTCCCGACGAGTATCAGAAAATTCGCGATTTAGTAAATGTTGGAATTACTTTTTTGTTTTGTTATCTATCTGTGGCTGTTTTGTATCGTACAAAGAACAGGTTTAAGTTGTTAATTCCTTTCGTAGACTTTACGAAAGAAGCCGGAGATCGTCGTTTAATACTCGATTCGAGTATCATTATTGATGGACGTATTTCTAATATATGTGAAACGGGAATTATGAAGGGCAACCTCGTTATTCCTAAATTTATTTTAGACGAAGTGCAAAGTTTAGCGGATTGTTCGGATAAGCAGAAGCGAATCCGTGGACGACGCGGCTTGGAAATACTTGCTGAATTACAAAAAAATAAGAAACTAGATGTCACCATCGAGCCACAAACTTTTCCCAATATCAAAGAAGTTGACAATAAATTAATTGCCCTTGCGCAAGAGATAAACGGTATCGTGATTACAAATGACTATAATCTCAAAAAGATAGCGCAGCTACAAGATGTGGGGGTTATTAATTTGAATTCTCTCGCCAATGCTTTGAAGCCCACAGTATTTCCTGGGGAACTGATTGATATTCGCATTGTGAAGCAAGGAGAAGAAGCAGAGCAAGGAATTGGATACTTAGAAGACGGAACAGTTGTCATTGTTGAAAATACCCGCAGAATGATAGGGAAGAACGTTTCTGTTGTTGTTACAAACGTATTGCAGAATAACATAGGGCGCATGGTGTTTGCTAAATTGAACGAAAGCTAATTTGTGGAAAAACAACTCATTGATTTATTGAAAAGTCCACAAGCCATTGCCGTTTTTGTGGGGATTATTGTTGCGGCAGTGTGGGCTGTGTCATGCGTTTTGCGTAAAATTAAATCGCAACCATTTGAAAAAGCCTCATGGGACATTACTGATTTTTTTGTCGCGGTATGTATATTTTTTGTCGTTCTCGGCATTGCTCAATTCTTCATCACACAAGAGATGGCAGGGGACAAATACATACTTATTGTACTAAATGGTCTCATTCAACTGTGCACATGTGGTTTTTTATGTTTATGGTTGCGTAAGTTTCGCAATAGTTCGTGGAGCTCTCTTGGTATTGTAAAATTACCTGCTAGAAAAGCGGGTTATGCTATTGCCGCATACTTACTATCGTGGCCCATTTTTGTGTGTATTGTCATACTGTCTTACCTACTAGTTACCAGTATGGGAGAAACGCCACAAAAACAAGAAATTGTCATATATTTTATGAATGAACAAGGAAGGCGTCTGTGGATTGGAGCAATGGTTGCTATTGTCTTTATTCCTATTTTTGAAGAGTTTTTCTTCCGTGCTTTTCTCTATTCTTTGTTACGATCTTTTTTGGGCGTTCCATTGGCCATTGTGGGGTCTGCGATTTGCTTTGCCGCTGTTCACGGAACACTCGTTGGCTTCTTGCCCATCGCTTCTCTTGGCGTGTTTTTTGCCTTGTTATATGAAAGGACACAAGCCATTTGGATTCCCATTGCAGTACATTCTCTACACAATTTGATCACTATTTTATTGATCATTCAAGGGATTGGATAGAGATATGCAAAAAGTTTTACACAACTGGTGGGCGTGGCTTCTGTGTATTATTGTGGTGCGGCTTGTTTTTGTTGCATTTGGTGAACCAGTACTGCAACCAAGTGAAACAGCCATTCAAGTTTTAATCAACAACGTGCAAAACGATGAAGATGCAAGTGTGCGCGAAGCAGCCGCACAAACACTGCGGGAAAGTATTACCGCTTTTCCTCAGTATCGCCAAAAAGTGATGGAGCAACTGCGCGAGTTGGCAAAAGAAAAAGCACATGGCCAAGATATTGCCAAACTTGTAAGTTCGATAGAGTCCGATCCCCTTTACCAATTATCCATCGCCGTCGAAAAGCCAAATTTGCCGATGAGTTTTTATTTAGAACCGTTGTTGTATGCTATTCCGATTATCTATGGTCTAGCTTTTGTTTTGTTTTTTCCGCTATTTATTAACTATGTTGTCGGACATCGTGCGACACTTAAACTTTATGGCCGCGGAAAAACCGTGATGTACATGTTGATTTTTACAACTTGGTGTAGCTCTATTGTTATTTGGGGATTTTATAAGGAGTGGTTTATCATAAGCCATATATTGCTAGTGGTAACCGCTTGCATTGTTCTATTTTTGACCGTTGTGCGCAAGATGTTGATGCTATTTCTCAACGTACAACAAAAAGTATGTTGGGTTATTTTTGTGGCGCTATTTTGTTTAGGGGGAGCTTCTTTTATTCCCTATACAAACCGTAGCGAGGCACCACAAGTGAAAATTAGCCGCGAGAAAATATTAACGGCAATACAATCTCTTCAACAAAAACATTATGTAAAAGCAAAGCCTCTTTTAACAAAGATTCTTTATAATAGAATATATAACGAACCACAAATAATACAAGAAACTTTGCGCGTTTTAGGGAAAATAGCAGATCCCGATAGTTTACATGTTATCAATGCATATTTATCACATGCAAATGTAGATGTGCGAAAAACCGCTACCGATACTACATTGCAAATTGTGAAAAAAATGTCGCAACAATAAAAGGTTTGACAAAATGGATATTCACGATGTCTCCATGTCTATTGGGGATCATTTAGACGAATTGCGCAAGCGAATAGTGACTTGTCTTTTTGTGCTGTTCGGTGCCTTTGCGATGACAATAGTCGATCAAAATTTTTACATGACTATTATTCTCGAACCGCACAAGGAAGCAATGCTTGCCCTAAATCACCCGACGACCATTCAAGTTCTGCGTTACGAAGAGACATTTTTTTGTTATTTAAAAGTGTCTATTATCGCCGCACTTATCATTACAATGCCCTTTACTCTTTACCAGTTGTGGGAATTCATTGCTTCGGGATTATACAGTCATGAGAAGCGTTATGTTATGACGTTTTTTCCTTTTGCAATTATCTTTTTCGCAACAGGCATTGTTTTTGGCTACAGCGTACTTATTCCTCTAGGATTGCGATTTCTCGGTGGATATGGAGGGGAGAATACCATCCAAATGGGGTTTACTCTTTCCTCGTATGTATCGCTATTCTTTGTATTGACGTTTGTATGTGGTGTTATATTCGAGTTACCGCTCGTTATGTTGGTTTTGGTAAAAGCCGGTCTTTTAAATACGCGTTTCTTTGTTGAAAATTGGCGTCACTCATTTCTTGCCGCCTTTGTCATCGCAGCCCTGTTGACACCTCCTGATGTAGTGACGCAGCTATTGATGGCATTTCCGATTGTATCGTTATATTTTTCAGGTATATTTCTCTGTAGTTTTTCAGATCGTTTGCAAGATATACGCCGACAGATTAACATCGGTATAGAGTGAATCCGATCCCGATCCCGATCCCGATCCCGAAAATAAGATGTCAATAAACTTTTCGGGATCAGGATCGAAAAACGCATTTGTGTTGATTAACCTCAACAGAACCAAGTAACTCTTAACCTAGGCTTCTCCCACCATCCACACAAACACATGTTCCGGTGATAAAATCATTGTTCATAATTCCTTTGACCGCTTGGAACACACTTTCCATTCCACCTTCCTTTTTTAATAAGGTTTTGGCTAAGATCGCTTTGCGTTGTTCTTCTGACTCTCTTTTGGAAAATACGATTGGGCCAGGAGCAATGGAATTGACCTTTACTTGTGGTGCAAAGTTTTTGGCAAATGATTTTGTCAGGTTTTCTAAACCGGCTTTCGTAGAGGAGTAGATGCAAAAACGTTTATCGGGATTTTGAGCATTGGTATCAGTGATGTGAATGATGTCTCGTGGGCCTTCACCTCTCGTAAGTAACGGATAGAATTTGTGATTGATTAAAAAAGGGGCTAACATGTGTACGTTGAAAAAAGTTTGGTATTGTTTTATGGCTTCGCTTAAATCATCGCTTGTTTTCTCGTAAAAAGAGGCGTTGTGTATG
The DNA here is from genome assembly GCF_009002475.1 of Candidatus Uabimicrobium amorphum. Classification (GTDB taxonomy): domain Bacteria; phylum Planctomycetota; class Uabimicrobiia; order Uabimicrobiales; family Uabimicrobiaceae; genus Uabimicrobium; species Uabimicrobium amorphum. Next base: position 2,211,751 of record NZ_AP019860.1, on the reverse strand, counting down.
ATCGCGCGAAGTGATCGCGTGTAACGTTGCAGCTGATCTACCATGCTATCGATGTCTTTTGGCGAAGTTAAGTCGGCGCGGATGACAACTGTATTTCTATTTTTGTATACTTCGAGTTCTGGTGTCATCTTACGGTAGTGAGCGATTACATCGTACCCTTCATCCAAAAAGCGTTTTGTTAGATGCAAACCAATTCTTCGTGTGCACCCTGTAATAAAAATGGCATTTTCCATTTTTCAATCCTACTAATTACTGATAAAATATTGAATAGTTATATAAATCCAAACAATCCATCAATTTTATTGTTCTATACTATGAGCGCAAAAGAAAAATTACAATTTTTATTAGATACATACAAAAGTGATGCCCACAGTGAAAAATACTGGAATGTATTCTGTGCATCTTATGAAAAGCATGGCATTGATTATCTACGTAGGTTGTTGTCCGTGGAAAAGCAGTTATTTTACTTACAAAAGAATCTTAATGATATCAATGCTGGATTTGAATTGCCGACTTTACTACAGTCTGTACTCGATCATGCCATTGAATTAACCAACGCTGAACGCGGAGTTTTATTACTGAACGATTTAGAAATAGCGCGTAATTTTGCCCAAGAACATATCGATGGTGATTTGAAAATTAGTCGCAAACTAGCACGACAAGTCATGGACCATGGAAAGGCTGTGCTAACGGACAATGCACAAGGGGACCAGCGTTTTTCTCCGTATACTTCCGTGCAGGAGCATCGTTTGGTGTCTATTATTTGTGTTCCTTTAAAAGTGCGCAATAAGAACTTGGGAGCTATTTATCTTGATAATCGTTTGGTTATGGCAAATTTTGAAGAGGATGAATTAGCGGTACTTTGTGCTTTTGCTCAACAAGTTTCTCTTGCGATTGAGAATGTATTTTTACATGCACGAATGTCACAACGGGCACAGCAAGCGGAAGAAATGAATATAGCACTTCGCGATCAAGTAAAATCGCAAACTGCGGAATTGACAAAACAAATCTTCCCCGTCGGAAATTATTGGAAAATTTGCGCGGAGAGTGAAGAGATGCAGCAAGTTTTCGCCGTTATTGAAAAAGTAAAAAATAGTGAATTGCCGGTGTTGGTATGCGGAGAAAGCGGTACGGGAAAGGAGCTTATTGCCCAAGCGCTTCACTTTATGGGGAATCGCAAAGATTGTTCTTTTGTCAGCGAAAACTGCGCCGCAATACCAGAGAGCATTTTCGAGAGTGAACTCTTTGGTTATGAAGCGGGAGCATTTACCGGAGCAAAAAAGGGAAAAAAAGGTTTATTTGAAGAAAGTCATGGCGGAACATTGTTCCTCGACGAAATTGGCGAATTGCCGATAGCGTTACAAAAAAAATTACTACGTACACTTGCGGAAAAAAAAATCCGTCGCGTGGGGGCACATAAAAGTATTGAAATTGATACGCGCATCGTCACTGCGACGAATCGCGATTTACGACAAATGATTCGCGAAGGATCTTTTCGCGAAGATTTGTTTTATCGTCTAAATGTCGTTGAAATTTATTTGCCACCTCTACGCAAACGTAGGGGGGATATTCCCATTTTAATAGAATATTTTATACGCGAATATTGTAAAACAGCAAAGATGTCTATGCGTAGAGTGAGTCAAAAAGTCATTGACATGATGATGAGCTACGAGTGGCCGGGCAATATTCGGCAGTTACGCAACGAGCTACATCGTATGTTAACGCTTTGTGATGGCGATTTAACAATAGATTGTCTTTCTCCTGAAATACAGGGACGAAAAAGTACGACTGTGACCAACTTACCTGAGCTACTTCGCGAGGTTGAGAGAAATGAGATTGAAAAAGCGATGAAGATGTGTCAAAATAATAAATCAAAAGCATCGCAAGTATTAGGAATTAGTAGATTTAGCCTACAACGAAAACTCGAAAAGTATCAAATGTAGGAGAAGTAAATATGAAGTCGCAAGAAACTATATTACAAGAACTTCGAGCACGCAGACGACAGTTAATAAAAGACAAAAACTGGTTGGGAGCGCTAGAAGTTATAAATACTGCTTTAACACTTGAACCTACGTTTGATCGTTATTACAACCAAGGAGTTGTCTTATTACAATTACAACGTGTTAAAGAAGCGATGAATAGTTTCAAGAAAAGTTTGGAACTAAATCCCCATTTTACCAAAGGGAAAGATGCTTTAAACAAAGCACAGCAGAGATTGCAAAATGAAATGGTCGCGCAGGTTCAAAACGCCAATAGCGCGATGTATACCCCAAATGAAGATAAACGCACCGGAGATATATCGCGAGAAACGCTCGATATGGGAAAGGCTAGTAATAACGCAAATGCCGTAGAGATCAAAAAATACCACAATAGCAAAATGCCACCACTTCCCGAGAGCCGTAAACTTTCTGAAGAAATACCCACGGGAAGACGTGAAAAACATATTTTAGAAGAGCAACTAGGTGGTAAATTTACGGATGAAAACGAAGTGGACGATAGTAAAAAATACCACAATAGCAAGATGCCTCCGTTACCAGAAGAAGGTCTTCGTATTCATCCTATTCACGAAACGAACATAAACAACATACCTAAACCAAATAGTAGTGGGGCGGAAGCCTCCACCAGTGACAACAGCGATCCAACATTAGACTTTGAATCTCAAAGCGATATGTCGCCTGTGAAAGAAACCACAGGCTTTAAAGAAAGTACATATATAACCACCGAAAATACAATTTGCGAAGATGAACCGCTTGTGATTGCCGACAATGGACAAGTGGTGACAAAGAAGTATGAAGTATTGCCAGGAGACATGACCATTGACGATGTTCACGTACAAATGGCAAATTCTGAAGCTAAAATGGAAAAATATGTAGATACTGACGCGATGACCATTGATGATGTTCATTCCCAGATAGTAACGAAAAAACACGAAGTTGATCCAGGGGATATGACCATTGATGATGTTCATTCTCAGGTTGTTGGTGTGGCAAATAAGCAAGTGGCAACAAAAAAATACGAGCCAGGAGACATGACCATTGACGATATTCATTCGCAATTGCCTAGTCCAACAAATGAAGAAGCCGTCACGAAAAAATATGAAGTAGATGCCGATGCCATGACGATTGATGACGTACATGCTGCATTTGAGAAACCCGAGGAAAAGAGAAAAACCCACACATATTTTAATGATGAATTTATTAATCCTGATGAATTTCGTGATTAATGGGAAAACCTGTTAGGTTTGATGGAAGAAATTTGGTTAAGATGAACAGATGAACCAGATGGAAAAAACTCGCACAATTTTCAATACTTTGTTATAATTCATAAGATTATAGAAAATAGATATTTGTTATTAGGGGGTCACATGACAAAATTTGTTATTTTACTGACCATCGCAATCACTTTTTCTTGTTCTTTTGCAGGAATCTTAGGTCCTGATTTGCAGAAAGCTATGCAAGGAGATGAAAGTGAATTCGCGGTTATGATATCATTTACAGAAGATGTCAAGGTCGGTGATATCATGGAATATTACAGTGGCATGTCGAAAGAGGAAATTTTTGATATTCTGAAAAATGAATGTGAGCAAAAACAAACGTTTATCAAAGATTTATGCCAACGCATGCAACTGGAAGGCTATGTCAAAGACATCAAAGTTTTTTGGCTAGCAAATGCAGTATCTTTGACAGCAAAAAGAGAAGCGATTGAAGAATTGGTTATGCAACCAGAAGTGCACTTGATTTCTTTAGATGCTATCCAAAGTATGATCCAGCCATTTGGTTCTTTAGATTCGGCGCAAGTACCTTGGGGATTGGAGTACATTAAATCTCGTGAAGTAAACGCAAAAGGGTTTACCGGACAAGGTGTGACTGTTGCTGTTGTTGATACAGGACTTGATACGGATCACCCTGCATTTTCTCCACAACAAATACGTACAGATTTATGTAAATCTTTTGTTCCTGGTGAACCAACCGTCGAAGACGGAAATGGACACGGAACTCACTGTGCCGGAACAGTTGCAAGCCAACTTTATGGTGTAGCTCCAGGGGCTAGTCTCATCGGAGTTAAAGTTCTAAGTGCCACAGGTAGTGGTAGCTGGACAGCCGTAATGGAAGGAGTTCAGTATTCCGCGCTTCATGCGGACGTTATTAGTATGAGCCTTGGCGGACGTGCAAATCCAAACGGTAACGTTGTGGAAGATGCCGTTGAAAACGCTATTGACAACGGAATTGTTGTCGTAATTGCCGCAGGTAATGAGGGCCCATTTATGCAAACTATCGGTACTCCTGGTTGTGTAAAAAAAGCGATTACCGTTGGTGCTATTGATAATAAAGGTGAACTTGCATATTTCAGTAGTCGCGGAGTTAGCGTATACTTAGATCCTAAACCTGATATGGTTGCCCCAGGTGTCGATGTACTATCTGCGTGGAAAAATGGGGGAACGAATACCATTTCCGGAACATCTATGGCGACACCACACGTTGCTGGTTTGGTTGCTCTGATGCTCAGTAAAGCAAAAGGGATGAAACCTCAGGGGGTTAAAAACATCCTTATGGCGACAACAAATGGTACCAAGAAAGAAAATTGGTATGGTGAAGGAACTGTACAGTGCGACTTGGCGATGAGCAAAGTTGGTACAGATCTAGGTACTCTTGAAGTAATTAGCGAACGCAATCAAAATTCTAGTACAGTGAAAATTGAAGCTGTCACGGATAGCAATGGTAAACTGAGTGTTATTAAAACTATGCCTGCAAACAGAAGAGCTTTGGTTCAACGTGTTTTTTGCAACGCAAGGTATACCAATTTCCAACTTTCCGTCAATGGTAAAAATGGATGGGAAAAAGGTGTTGGTGAAGTTGAGCCGCGTACAAATTACGATCTAGGTCAACAAATCGTTACTGAAAAAGGCGAAGTTACCTTCAAGGTTGAAGCGGAAAACGGTCCTAAGAATAGCAAGGTGAAAATCATGATTTCTTGCCGTCACAACAAGCTTCCTGCAGAAGTAGCGCCTGCACCACAGCAACGCGTTGCTGCTTTGGCACGTTCACGTACGATATTTTTCTCTGGTCGTACAGATCGCGAAGGTAACCTCAATATTACCCAAGACATCGTTCTCAATAGTAACAGACTTATTCTTGATATGCAGTGCAACGCTGCCTATGACGAATACCAAGTAACTATCAATGGCGAAGCTGTATGGGAAAAGCCAGTTGCGGAATTAGACGCACGTACTTTCTATCCTATTCAGAAGTCAGTGAATTCCGGAAGCATCACCATCAAAGTCGAAGGAAAAAACGGACCTAAGAATAATGCGAAAGTGAAATTTTGGTTCCGTAGTCAGTAATTACACAACGTTTTGCTGTAAAGTTGCCATTCCCGCGAGAGCGGGGGGCAACTTCATTATCTACCTACTCACTCCCCTGAATAGATACCACCAAACCGATACCTATAAAAGAAGTTAGCAAAGAACTACCCCCATATGAAATAAATGGTAATGGAATACCTGTAATGGGTGCAAATCCTACTGTCATAAACATATTGACGAAAGTTTGCATGGCAAAAATTGCCGTGATTCCTACAACCACAAGCTGAGACTGCAAGTCTGGTAAAGACGAGGCGGTAAACAGTAACAATGCAAATAAAGCAAAGAATAGCACAATTGTGGATACCGTCCCCAAAAACCCCCACTCTTCACCCACAATCGCAAAAATAAAGTCTGTCTTTTTCGCAGGTAAAAAGTTGTTGATATTTTGATAGCCGTTTTTCAATCCAGAACCAAACCAACTTCCTGATCCGTATGCATTTAGCGATTGAATCAATTGATACATTTCGCCTTCTTGTTGATATTTGGGTAACTCATTTTGGACGAGTGGCTGGAAGAAATTCGTCAATCTTCTTTTTTGATAGGGTTTTAGTCCGTAGGAGTAGATAAGCGAAAAAGCCAATAGAGATAGCAGTATAATGTGGCGTATGGGTATTCCTACAACAAATGCCATGGCGAACAAAGTACCAAAAAAAATCAACGATGTACCCAGGTCTGGTTGTATAAATACCATCGCCGCTGGTAAGCATGTAATAAAGAACGCAGGTATAACGTCAAAATGCGTTTTGTCTTTGTTGGTCACGAATTGGGAAAACAGTTTTGCTAAGACGAGAACTAGCGCGTATTTCATAAATTCGGAAGGTTGTATCGAAAAAGAAGACACGCGAAACCAGCGCTTGGTATTACCAACAAACGGATCGCAAATAAGTAAGAAAAGAAGGGTGATAATCCCCAACGAGTAAAAAATAAACGCATATTGAAGTAACCATTTGTGATTGATTCGTATAGTGATGAAAAATGCGATTGCGGAAATGATAAACCATTTTTTTTGTTTCGCATAGGTGTTTTCGCCATCAAAGGTTGTGCTGTATATGAAGGATAGACCTATGATCGACAATAAGACGACGATAACAATGATAGGAATGATGAAGCTATACAAAGTTTTGTTCCACTTGAGCTGGTTAAAGATAGACATTATTTATCGGCCTCTTTTTTTCTGTTTTGCAGCACGCCTACGAACAACAAAACCGGTGTATAAGTCGCGCCATATTAAAATATCATCATTGTTTCGAGGTACATGCTTTTCTATTGCTAAACGCATGATCGTATTTTTATCGATGTTATAAAAGATCGGGTAGGGACGATTGAAATACATCTCCTCTTTCTCACGTATAATTTTTTGCCAATCACCACCGTTTTGTTCATATTCTTCTTTGGCTTTCGCATCGATTTTTTTTCGTAAAATTTTTTCTTTTTTGAGACATTCTTGCCACACATATCCGCTACTGTAACCTAGTAGGTTAGCAAGGCGCGTAACCGATTCGTTGTACGCAAGCTTTTTGTCTTTATTGAGTAGCTTTTTGGGAATAATCTCAATGTCAAAAGCTGACTTTTCCACAATGATGTTGTACTTACGACTATAAAGTGGATTTTTACTTTTTTTTCTTTGTTTGAGAGTTTTTTCAAGATAGTAATCATGCCTGACGACTTGTAAAACAAACAATCTCGTGCAGAGAATCGCCGAAAGAGCGAAAGAAAAAAAGATGAGTTGCATTATTTTATTATGTACACTTTCCATATTTAAACCTCGTAAAGATACCCTTCCGGAGGCTCATGAGTGAAAACGCGTAAAACGAGTATGGTGAATGGGGCAACAAGAGTGGTGTATATGGCACACTTGAATGCTGTGTTGGCTAAATCAACATTACAAAAAATATACACAATGATGGAATTTAACAAATAGTATTGGAATGTATAGAAAAAAATTAGAATTAAAAGTACAAACGAGTTGGTGAGATGCATTGTTTGTTTGAGTTTGAGAAGTGTATAGGAAAGTAATATACACAAAAGAGAATGCAAACCAAACAAATCGAGAGTCAAACTGTCTTTTAATAGTCCGATGAGCCAAGTTTGTAGTAATATAGACTGGCGACTGTTATTGTAAACAATGATGTAAACACAGAGAATAATGAGTAGATCTGGACGTTCGTTGTGAAAACCCAATATGGGGAAGACAACGATACCTGTAAATAAAAACAATACACCAAATATTAAGGTAATGTATAGTTTCATTTGCGAACATCCTGATTGACAGTTACCATAACGTTGTATATTTTGTCCAAGGCAATTGGATTTACATTGAGTAAGTAATGTTGTTTTTCGCGTTGTGTTGTCGATTTTTTTATCGTTACGTTACCAACGATTAGGCCTTGGGGATATCGATTACCAAAACCAGACGTAAGTGCTACTGCTGCTTCGGGAAGAGCCTTTTCTGCGAACCACTGAATAAACTTTATTTTGCATTTTTGCTTGCTCTGTCCAACACAAATTCCCTCATCGTAAATGGTAAAAGCCTGCTGTTTTTTGACCATTAGAAAAACGGGTATGTGCATGTATGGATCGGAAACATGTAAGACCATACTAGATTTTGCTGATAATTTAGAGACAATACCAAGTAAATTTTTCTTAAATGTAACTAAGGCACCTAATTGAACTCCATCGCGTTTTCCTTTGTTGATGACAAATGAATTACGGTGACTTGTACTATCTCGCTTCAGCAAAACTTTTGCACTAATGAGGTTTCTACTGCTATCAAGAAAGGCTTCTTTTTGTAGTGCTTCTATATTTGCCAAGGTTTGTTGAAGATGTATGATTTCGAGTTGTTTACTCGCCAATTGTTTTTGCAAATGACTAATTATTTCGTCTTTGTTACCTTTTACTTCTTTTTTTTCCGGATTTGATAGCAAAAATGTGAAAGAAGTTAAACTCCAGGAAGAGAAATAGCTACTGTAAAACATAAATACACATGAGAGTAATGCGAGACATACAAGCAGGATGTGTTGATAGTACTTCAATTTTTTTGCCTTTACGATTATTGAGGTTTATGATAGAAAAATTTATGGAGAGCTTAGGATATGTTGCAATAAATCCAATTTTCCTAAAACAGCTCCTGTACCGCGAACTACACATTCTAAAGGTGAGTCAGCGACACTAACTTTTAATTGGGTCTCGTTGGCAATAACTTGATCTAAACCTTTTAGTAGTGCTCCTCCTCCGGCTAAGACAATACCCCGTTCGATTAAGTCAGCGGAAATCTCAGGAGAGGTGGCCTCTAGTGAATTTTTTATCATATGTATGATGTCTTGTATACAAGTTTGTATTGCTTCGCGCACTTCTTCGGAACGGACAATAACGGTTTTTGGCAAAGACGAAGTCGCATGTTGTCCTTTGATTTCCATTTGGAGTTCTTGCTCTAGTTCGCACGCAGAACCTAAATTCTTTTTTATAATTTCTGCTGTTGATTCACCGATAAGTATTTTTTTTTCTTGTTTTAGATAGTCGACGATTGCACGGTCCATCGCATCTCCTGCTATTTTTATACCGCGCGTAACCACTGGTGAAGCCAACGAAATAATAGCAACTTCGCTTGTTCCACCTCCGATATCCACAATCATACTACCTTTTGCTTCGGTAATCGGCAAGCCCGAACCAATTGCTGCTGCCATTGGCTCATCAATTAGGTAGACTTCTTTTGCCCCTGCGCGACGTGTCGAGTCGATCACTGCTTGTTTTTCAACGCTGTTGATTCCTGAAGGGATGGCAATGACAACACGTACGCGAATGCCCCATTTGAAATTTAATGCTTTGCGTATAAAATAGCGTAGCATTGCTTCGGTGACAGCAAAGTCAGATATAACACCGTGTTTTAGAGGTCGTACTGCTTGTATGTTGGGTGGTGTTTTGCCAATCATTTTTTTTGCTTCGTTTCCAACGGCATTTCCCCCCATCAAAACTTCGTTGGTATTTTTGTTGATAGCAACAACAGAGGGTTCACTTATAATGCCTTGGTTTTGAACACTAACAAGAGTATTCGCTGTGCCGAGATCTATTCCTAAATTAAGCGAAACGGCACCCAATATTTTATTTGATAAGCCTAACATAATGTAATTTCGCCAGAAGAAAAGTTGGGAAGGACCAGTAAGATTTTCAGAAGAAGTCTGAAATAGGAAATGTGAAGCTTTAGATGTAGTTACTTAGCTAACAAATAATAAAGGCTTTGGCTGTACAAGTGACAGCCATAGCAAATAGCCTTTACTAGGAATATTTACTCGTAGTAATTTGTAAATAGTATACCAGTTTTACAAAGCGTATTTGTAGAGATGGCATACTATTAACACTTAATACTACTTGAGTTTTATCTGAATAAGAGCACTATCTGCTCTTCCTGGGTTTCCTTGACCGTCGTAAACGGAAAAGAGTTCCCAACCAATGAGTAACATGCCTATAATCGTGAAAATGGTTGTTAAGATTATAATTACAGGCGTTATCGAATCGGAAGGAGCTACGGAACTTCCTAGATCTTCTCCTTCATCAATAACCTCTAGTTCTCCTTGATAGTCTTCATAATCTGCTGCCATTTTAGCCTCTTGTGCCTCCAAAGCGTGTTGTTACAGAATCGCCTTTTTGAATTTTTTGGCGGGTTTTGTCTTTGAGGATACGAGCGGCGCTAGCGTCTTTGTAAACGTCTTCAATTACAATAGTTCCAATATAACTGCTTCCTCGGAATACAGTAAATTGATAACCTTTTTGTACATTGTCGTCACTTCCGAGAGAAATCATTACAAGCGGTAGTTTTTTACTAACGGCTGTAATAAAACCATCAAGAGGTTTTTCTCTTGTGTACAGAAGGTCAAGACGTACACCTTGTTTTTCTGCAGCGGCAATGATTTGTTTTGCTTCGAGCAATTCGCGTTGTTGTTTTTGAATTATTTTTTCTTTTTCGGCAATTTCGCCTTTGATGTTATTTAGTTCGGTCTGTAAAACAAGTTGTTCTTCTTCGGAACTTTCTTTTGCGCGAATAGCGTCTTCTTTTTCTTCTTTTGCTTGATCTCTGGCTGTTTCTAATTCGTTGATGCGAGCATCTTTTTCGCCTATTTTACTATTGATTTCCTTATAACTAGCTTCTAGGTTAGCTATTTTTTCGTTTAGGCTATCATTAGTTCTCTTTGCCTCATCGTATATATCTTTGGTTTTATTAAGTTCAACATTAAGTTGAATTGCTCGGCCGGTAACGTTGTTCAAACTTTCTTGCAAGTTTGCAACTTTTCCTTCAGCATCTTTTAATTTATCTTCTTGTACTTGTTTTTCACGAGTGGCTTTTTGAGCTTGATCAATCAGCATTTGTTTGTAGTCCCATTTCTGGGCTAACAGTGTTCCAGCAATTACCATATAAGCAATGCTAAGAATAAAATTGATGAAAATAAAAATTTTAGCAATACTGCTCATGATTTTTACTCTCCCTGAAAATCTGCGGTGGAAGTCAAAAATATTAATATAATTATAGCTCTTAGTGTCGTAAAAAGAGATAGTTCCTAGCTATTGTAAAGTATGAAAACAAAAAGTCAAGAGTAATTCTTTATTTCGCGGCCTAGTAAAATATGCAACAAATTAAAGGCCGTGGTTGGTGAATATAACAATATGAGACTCCGAGAATCGTTATGTTTGACGTTATTTGTAAATGGATTTTGCTGTTCGATAACAAAACAAATTGAGTATAAGGATTTTGAATTATTTTTGAATTTCTTTTACTTTACCATGGCAACAACTACTCGAATTACACCTACTTTTATTCTAACGAATTTGGTGCTTGGTATAAAAGTTTTTGCCGAACCCGAGCCCGCAAGCGAGCAATGCTGATTTTTCGTACTTTACAAAGTAAATCACCAAAACGTTAGAAATCGTATCTACTTTTGTTTGTGGAGTTGTTGTAGTTTTTGTAATAACTCTGTATAACGTCGTTGAATATTTTTACTTAACTTCAAAGACTTGAGTTGTAACAAGACTGTTTCACACTCTTTAGACTTTTGTTGTTTTAAATATGTTTGCGCTTCTAACAAAAGAAGTAGAGAATAATGCGACGAGTGCTTTGGTACTTGTTGCTTAAGAAGGGTTGTGAGAGCAAGTATTTTGCTAAAATTTTCTTCTATTTCATAAACTTTGAGCAGTTGCAAGCGTAGATGGAGGAGGTGTTGCGCAGATATTTTTTTCGCCTCTTTTAAATAACTGTTTATGTGCTGTTTGCCATACGTAAAATAGATTCTGGCAAGTTGTTGACGATTGTTTTCCCACATCCATTGTGCAGTACTTACGTAAGCCATGCAAAAATTAAACCGTATGCTGGGACGTAAAGTTCCTTTGTCGATTGTATCTCCATAAATAGAAATAGCGGACTGCCAGACGCGAGACCTTTTTCGTGTTTCCTGACTAAGAATGAGTAAGAGTAGAACAAATAGGCATAGCAAAGTAGTGTGTGCAAGAAAATACAGGAATTTTTGCTTCGATTGTCTATTTTGTCCCTTTTGCGCTTGGTTTTGGTAAAATTTACGCGCTTGCTGGACTAAATTTTCATATAGTGAAAGGCCAACGCTGGCGACGCCAACAACAAGAAAAACTAGGAAGGGATATGCTCTGTATTCTACAACAACGAAGTTGGTGGGGATGAAAGCGTAAGGTATAAGAATTACCATGCAAGCGAGAAATGCGCGGGGGGCCACTTTATTGTTTAGTTTGCATAAAATAAATCCTGTAAGGATCAAGGCAAATAAACTACTAAAGCCATGGGAGAAGTTCTGTGTGACATGATCTAAAGAAAGTTGTGTTGCAGCAGGGTAGATGAATAATTTGACATAATACCAAAAAGCAACTAGCTGTTTGGTTAGATTGGAAAAAAAATCACCTGCGGCAAACCTGTTGTAAATAACCGGAGACAGAAAGGCAATGATTACAAAACATACTAAACCTAAGAGCGGAATTTTTTTATGAAGTTGCGATTTTTTTTTGTAAGAAAATATGATGTATGTCGCCAGTAAGTAAAAGCATGCTACCTCCTTACATAGGATAGTGCCTAAGGAGAATAAGACAAACAAAATATTTCTTTCACGATAGATGATTGACAACAACAGAAATAATGTTAAAAGAATCATGGAGCGTGCTTGAATGTAGTTTACAGCCTCGCTGGCGAGAGGATGGACGAGAAATACACCACTCACTAATATGGACAGTGCACGGGGGAATTTCAAATCTTTGCACAACAAGAGAAGGGCAATAGCGCATGCAAAATGTAAAACAATATTGGTTATGTGCCAATAAAAAAGAGAGGGACCACCTATGGTGGTAATGGTATTGCGCCCTTCGAGTTGCGGACCAAGGTTGTAGTTTAGCCAAAAAGTAAAATTTGGTATAATGCGCCAGTTATTTGCTGTTAAATATTGCGCGTTTTCTATGTCCTCGCTATCGACAATTTGCCAGATGTCGTCATAGATAAAAGGTCCGTAGAGATTGGAGCTGTACGCATAAAAAACACTTACACTTCCAAGAAGAAGAATAATTGATGTAGAAAGAATGGTTTTTTGCACGGTTTAACCTCGATTTGGTTTTCATTTTCCAGTATAATAGAAAGTATATTACAATGCCTATCGTTCGCAATAAATATTTGCTAGTATGTTTGCTATTTTTTTTAACAAATTGTAGCGCACAAAATGATTACGACAACAACAAACAAAAGAAAAATTCACAAATGCAGACTTCTAAAAACGAATTAGCACAGGAGAGTAGCCCATATCTCCTACAACACAAAAACAACCCTGTGCATTGGCAGCCTTGGGGAGAAAAAGCATTTCATATGGCGAAAAAGCGCGATGTACCTATTATCGTATCTATTGGTTATTCCACTTGCCACTGGTGCCATGTTATGGAACACGAAGTTTTTGAAGACCAAGAAGCGGCAGAGATGATGAACAAATGGTTTGTTTGTGTGAAGGTGGACCGCGAAGAACGACCAGAAGTTGATGATATTTACATGAGTGCTGTGCACGCCATGAATCAAAGAGGTGGATGGCCTCTCAATGTGATCATTACGCCTGAAGGAAAACCATTTTTTGGGGGAACGTTTTTTCCCAAAGAGCAATGGATGAAACTTCTCAAGGCAATACACGATGCTTGGACAACAGAACGCAAAAAAGTAGACGAGATTGCCAATGGGTTAACGAAATTTTTACAAGAAAATGAAGAGCAAACGCAAAGCGAAATTCCCGTGTCGATATGGGAGGATTTACAGAAGAATTTGCGGACATACTATGACGAAAAGGACCCTGCGTGGGGAAGAGCCCCCAAGTTTCCCAGTGCACAAATGTTACGTCTAGTTTTGCTGCTAAAAGAGGGTAAGGAAGTAAAACAACAAGCGTTAGATATTTTAACTACGATGCAAGACTCCGGGCTTCATGATCTAGTAGGGGGAGGTTTTCATCGTTATAGCACAGATAAAATATGGCGTGTACCGCATTTTGAAAAAATGCTGTACGACAATGCTCTTCTTGCTGTGGCATACTTCATTGCCGGAGATCAGTATAAACGAAACGATTTAACGCGAACGGGCGAGAGAATTCTCGACTATATGCTGCGTGATTTGCGCGTAAAGAGTGGTGAAAAATTCATTGGTTATGCATGCGCCGAAGATGCCGATGATCCCAATGGAGAAGGCAGCTTTTATGCCTGGAATAAAGAGTTGCTATCTCAAGTTTTATCCGACAAAGAGGCGCAAGCTCTTGCCGAAGACTGGAATGTAACAAAAGGGGAAGTGCACAAAAACGATTTTGGTCACAAAGAACCGGTGACCTCTCATATTCCCTTTCCTCGTGGCAGTAGTTTAAAAGAGGATTTCCACTCTCCCGAGAGTATTGCCAAAAGGTTATCGTGGGAACAACACTACGCCGCACTCTTAAAAAAACGCGAAGAACGACCGCGCCCACATCTTGATGACAAGGTGTTGACTTCGTGGAATGGGCTTGCATTGTCCGCTTTTGCGCACGGCGCGCGCTTGACTCAAAAACAAAAGTACATTACCGCTACCAGAGAACTCGCATCGGTATTACTTGGAAGACATAAAAAAGATGGTTTGTTGCGTTTGCCACATATCGCCGCTTTTATCAATGACTATGGTTTCTTACTGTGCGGTTTAATGGATGCTTTTGACGCTTTGGGTGATGTAGATCTTGTTCTTAGTGCCGAGAAGATTGCCATAGAAGCTAGCGAAAATTTTGCGCACAAAGGTGGCGGGTTTTACTCTACGGTAGATAATCGCGATGATTTGATTATGCGCTCGCGTATACTTTACGACAATGCATATCCTTCTGGTAACTCTGCGATGGCCTTGGGGCTTGTTCGTTTATGGAATGTGACAGGAAATGAAAAATTTAAAGCGACTGCCAGAGCGTCCATAGAGGTATTGGGAAAGTCGGCAAGTAAAATATGCATTTCTTTGGGAACTTTATTAACGGCACATCTTGCTTTACAACGAGGAGAAATGACAATCGTTATTACCGGAGCCGGTGAGGAAAAGGAAGCACTTTTGAAAGCGTGCCGTAAGAATCACTATTTGGCCACAGTCATCGACTTAGAAAAAACCAAGAAACAAAAGTGGAAAATTTTAGAGGCATACAAAGATATCCGTAAAACAACGGCTGTGTTTTGCGTTGGTAAGACATGTTTACAGCCAGCAACAACAGAAAAAGAAATTGAAAAGTTACTCACTGAATACAGTAAATTTTTACGTTATTAACTTAGAAAGGTTGATTTACAATGAAAACCGCAGCTTTATTAACCGCCGTTTTGGTTGTTTCTCTTTTTACTGTAGGTTACTACACCCATATGGAAGATGGTTTTTTTGCTTCACAAAATACCGGGTGTTGTAAATCTAAAGCAAAAGCGCAAGCGGCCAATCTTGCGGCAAAAACAGGATGTTGCAAAAGCAAAGCAAAAGCGACAACAGTTGCTAATACTACAGCGAAATCTTGTTGCAAAAGCAAAGCAAAAGCGACAACAGTTGCTAACACGACAAGTTGTAGCGAAAAAGCCGAAGGTTGTAGTGGAAAAGCAACAACAGTTGCTAATACAACAGCTAAGTCTTGCTGCAGTGAAAAAGCAACAGCAACAACAGTTGCGAACACAACAGCAAAAGCAGAAGGTTGTAGTGAAAAAGCAGAAGGCTGCTGCAGTGAAAAGGCAACAACAGTTGCTAACACAACAGCAAAAGCAGAAGGCTGCTGCAGTGAAAAGGCAACAACAGTTGCTAACACAACAGCAAAAGCAGAAGGCTGCTGCAGTGAAAAGGCAACAACAGTTGCTAACACAACAGCAAAAGCAGAAGGCTGCTGCAGTGAAAAAGCTAGTTGTGAAGGCGAAGCTGGAGCGACAGCTACACCTGTAAAAGCAGAAAAAACAGACTGTAGTGATCCTGAAAATTGCGATCCTGAAACTTGCGACAAAGAAAATGGTTGCAATAACTAGTGATAGTTTATAACATTATCTCCTTGTGAGATATTTCTGCAATATTTTAATGTAAGGCATTAGTTCGATATTTATGCGAACTAATGCCACTTTTTTTATGTAGGGCTAAAGGAATAAGTCATGGCAAATCCTCTATTACAAGTGCAAAATTATTCACAAAGCATTTGGTATGATAATATACAGCGTTCTTTGCTAAGCAAAATAAAACAAATGATTGACGAAGGCGAGATTGTAGGGATTACTTCCAATCCGACCATTTTTGACAAAGCAATAGGTGGCAGCAACGATTACGATGATATGATGACGGAACTTTTAGAAAACAATCCGCAAATGTCCATCAAAGAGTTGTATGAGGCTTTGGTGATCGAAGATATCCGCGAAGCAGCAGATTTACTACGCGGCGTCTACGATGCAACAAGTGGGGTTGATGGATATGTTTCGGTGGAAGTTTCGCCAGACTTGGCACATGATACTGAGGGGACCATAAAAGAAGCACAACACCTATTTCGCACCATTGATCGCGAAAATGTAATGATTAAAGTACCTGCAACAAAAGAGGGATTACCTGCCATTACACAGATTATTGGACAGGGAATTAATGTTAACGTAACGCTTATGTTTGCAATGCAGGATTTTCTTGACGTTGCCGATGCATATCTTTCGGGTTTAGAGCTCTTGGATAAAAATGGTGGTAAGCTAGATGGCGTTGCATCTGTCGCATCGTTTTTTATCAGTCGCATGGATTCAGCGGTGGACAAACTTTTACCTGAAAATTCTGCTATTGCGGGAAAAGTTGCCATCAGTTATGCCAAAAATGTCTACCAAAAAGCTATCGAGTTTTATGCAAGCCAACGCTTTAAGGATTTGGAAGCAAAAGGAGCACGTATACAACGATTGCTATGGGCAAGTACAGGGGTAAAGAACCCTGCATATCGCGACGTTTTGTATATGGAAGAATTGATGGGGGAAAATACAGTAAACACGGTTCCTCCACATACACTAGATGCCTTTCGCGATCACGGAAATGCGGCATCAAGAGTCGGGAAAAATCTCGAAGAAGTACAAGAGGTTTTGGCAAAAGTACAAGAGCTGAATATCGATTTACAACAAATTGCCAGCAAACTAAAAGAAGATGGTGTTGCGGCGTTTAGCAAATCTTTTGCATCTCTTATGCAGACACTGGAAGAAAAAAAGGCCAAACTCGGCGAAAAAAAAAACTTAGCAGCGAAACTGCTTGAAAAAGATTGTAGTTTATGGGATTTTCCCGGAGTTAACCTAGATGAAGTACGCGAGCGTCTAGGTTGGCTTGATAGTGTTCGCGAAACACAACAAAAAATATCAGATTTGCAAGAATTCGCACACGAAGTGCGCGAAAAATTTTCTGCCGTTGTTCTTTTAGGGATGGGAGGTAGTAGTCTCGCCCCTGAAGTTTTTATGAAAATATTTGGCAACAAATCGGGATATCCATCACTACGTGTTATCGACACCACAAACCCCGTGACAATTCGTCAATATTTGCAGGAAATGGATTTGGCAAAAACAGTGTTTGTTGTTTCGAGCAAATCGGGCGGAACCATCGAAACTCTGAGTTTGTATAAGTTTTTCTTTGCCGAAGTACAAAAAGTATCTTCACAACCTGGGCAGCATTTTATCGCCATTACTGATCCTGGATCTAAACTGGAAAATATTGCGAACGAAAAACAGTTTTTGCGCACTTTTTTCGCCCCACAAGATGTGGGGGGGCGTTATTCTGTTTTTACCGTTTTCGGGATGGTTCCCGCAGCTCTTATCGGAGCACCACTACAAAACATACTCGACAGTGCAGAAAAAATACAAAACAGTTTGAGTGCAACAGATGAAATTTCTCCTGTGGTTTTGGGAACAACTCTAGGGAAACTAGCCACACAAGGCAAGAACAAACTTACGTTTGTTCTTAGTGATCAACTGACACCTTTTGCCGATTGGGTAGAGCAACTCGTCGCGGAAAGTACAGGAAAAATAGGCAAAGGTGTTCTTCCTGTTGCCGGAGAGCATCTTCAGGAAAATTATAGCAATGATCGCGTTTTTGTCTGTGTTACGGTAGGGGAAGAAAAGGCGCCTAACATTCCTTCTGACAATGTCTTGCACATACATCTCGAAAATTTGACCGACCTTGGAGGAGAGTTCTTGCGTTGGCAAGTGGCCACAGCAATTTGTGGTAGTGTTTTGCAAATCAATCCTTTTGATCAACCCGATGTGGAGCTAGCAAAAATAAAAGCACGCGAGCTCATGAGTGGTGATGGTAGCGTCACGTCAGGAGATGTAAAGATTGTGCGCGACGATCTTGAAATATACAGCGCAAATATTGACGAAGGTACAAATATTGAAGGCCTTTTATGTAGTCTACTTTCTAGTATCAAGAGTAGTGATTATTTTGCGGTGATGGCATATTTACCGTATGATGAAGAGATTACAAACATTCTGCAGAAAATTCGCTGTCATATACAACAAAAACACAATATTGCCACAACCATCGGATTTGGTCCGCGTTTTTTGCATTCAACAGGGCAACTTCACAAAGGTGACGATAACAGCGGAGTGTTTTTGCAAATAACACATAGCGCGCAAGATAAACTTGCCGTACCTGGTGAAAATTATGACTTCAATACATTAATACATGCGCAAGCTGCAGGAGATTTTCAGGCGCTCAAAGAGAAAAAACGCCGTGTACTTCGTTATCATATAAATGGCAAATTACTTGTGGCGTTAAAGAATTTACTTTTCACCATGGAGAATGATGTATAAGCAGAAAATCGATGTCATCATACCTGTTCTGAATGAAGAATTGTCTATTGGCAAAGTGATTGACGATATACCTTCTTGGGTACGTGACATCATTGTTGTCGACAATGGCTGTACGGACAACACTGTCGAAGTAGCTGTAAGGCACGGAGCCAAAGTTGTGCATGAACCGATGCGTGGTTATGGGGCCGCTTGTTTAAAGGGCATTTCTGTTCTACAAAATCCCGATATTGTGGTTTTTGTAGACGGGGACTATAGTGATCGCCCACAACAAATGCATCGCCTAGTTGACCCTATAGTTCATGGTGAGGCCGAGATGGTTATCGGCTCTCGCGTTCTAGGTAACAGGGAACGCGGAGCCCTAACTCCTCAAGCGCGTTTTGGAAACTGGCTAGCTTGCCACTTAATATTTGCGGTGTGGCGTGTTCGCTATACAGACCTGGGTCCTTTTCGCGCCATTTCTTACCCTACACTGACGTCTTTTGCCATGTGCGATTTAAACTATGGATGGACTGTCGAAATGCAGATCAAAGCCGCTATCCATCGTACGCCATCGACAGATGTTGCGGTAGACTACTGCCGACGCATCGGCACCTCCAAAATTTCCGGTACAGTTTCAGGAGTAATCGGAGCAGGATATAAGATACTTACCACGATTTTCAAATACGCCGTTCGCCTACAGCAGGTCAATAAAACCAAGCGTGTAGTTTTGTTCAGTAAATACCCGCTTGCTGGAAAATCTAAAACGCGAATGATACCGGCTTTGGGTAAAGAAGGGGCGGCAAATCTACAGCGTGAAATGACTACTTTTATCTCGGCGAAACTACGTCGCTTCTGTCGCAAGAACAATATAATTTTTGAGGTGCGTTTTTTCGGCGGCAATCGGCAAGAGATGCAAAAATGGCTTGGGGAAAGTATGGTAATGCGCGCGCAACGCGGCGAAGATTTGGGAGAAAAGATGTACCAAGCATTCTCTCAAAGTTTTAATGAAGGTACGAAGTATTGCGTTGTGACAGGGGCAGATTGTCCTGAAGTGAGCGAAGAGATTTTGCGCTTAACTTTTTTGTATCTAAAATCAGTTCCTCTAGTGATCGGACCCGCCGCAGACGGTGGTTATTATCTTATTGCAATGACACAACGTTTTCGTGAAGTTTTTCACAATATTGCCTGGGGTAGCTCTAGCGTTTTACAACAAACACTAGACGCAGCAAAAAAAGTTGGAATTCGTTACCAATTGCTGCCTGTTCTACATGACGTAGATTTACCAGAAGATTTGTCGGTATGGCAATCTGTGAAGGAAAACAGCGAATTCTCCCCGAAGATTTCTGTTGTCGTTGCATGCTTGAATGAAGAAAAGTACATCGCACGATGTTTGCGTAGCGTTGTTGGTAAAAATATCGAGTGTATTGTGGTCGATGGAGGAAGTGAGGATCGCACTTGCGAAATAGCGAGTAGTTTTGATAATGTACAGGTGGTTTCCTGTGGTCGAGGACGAGCACAACAGCTAAACTATGGAGCGCAAATTTCGAGTGGGGACATTTTGTTATTTCTTCATGCAGACAGTGTTCTACCACAAAAATTTGCCGAGGAAGTCCGACGTATACTAGGCAGTAACTGCGGAGGGGCATTTTCCATTGAGTTGGATTCGGATCATCGCGAAATAAAAAAAATGCAAACCGGTATTAACAGACGTTCGCGTTTACTTGGTTTGGCCTACGGAGATCAAGGTATCTTTGTGCGTCGTAGTGCATATGAAAAGGTACAAGGATTTCCACAGATAGAAATCATGGAAGATTTTGTTTTCGTAAGACGCCTACGTAAATTGGGGAACGTTGTGATCTCCCCAATGAAAATACTTACGTCAGCGCGTAAATGGGAACGTTCAGGTCCATGGCGAACATGGTTGATAAATCAATGTATCGTTATCGGATTTTTTTTCGGACTTCCTCATAAGTTACTGCGTCGTTGGTATACAGACAAAAAAATAGCAAAGAAATAGTGATCGTTATTTGTCTAAAAAAAATAACAAAACCCTTTTTCACCTCCATTGGTATGAGAAGGGAATAGGTACTTGTGAAATTGCTTGGTGGCAATTTTGAGTAAAGGAATGTACAACATGCGATATGATTTTCAAAAAATTGAACCAAAGTGGCAAAAACATTGGTTAGAAAATGACACTTTTAAAAGTGAAGTAGATAAAAGCAAACCAAAATACTATGTATTAGATATGTTCCCCTATCCTTCTGGGGCAGGTTTGCACGTTGGTCACGTCGAGGGTTATACCGCTACAGATATCGTAGCACGTTATAAGAGAATGGCCGGATTTAATGTCATGCACCCTATGGGATGGGATGCATTTGGTCTTCCTGCCGAACAATACGCTGTAAAAACCGGCCAACATCCACGAGAGACAACCGCGACAAATGTCGCTAATTTTAAAAAACAAATTCAGTCACTTGGTTTATCATATGACTGGAACCGCGAAGTAAATACTACGGATGAAAAATATTATCGTTGGACACAGTGGATCTTTTTGCAACTCCATAAAAAAGGACTTGCTTACGTTGCGGAAGTGCCGGTCAATTGGTGTCCAGACTTAGGAACAGTACTTGCCAATGAAGAAGTACCGGAACAAGTAGCGAAAGGTTATCGTGTTGAGCGCCGTCCGATGCGACAGTGGATGTTGAAGATTACGGCGTATGCCGAAGAGTTGTTACAGGATTTAGACGACCTTGATTGGCCAGAAAGTCTAAAAGAAATGCAACGCAACTGGATCGGAAAGTCAAAGGGGGCGGAAATTGACTTTGCGATAAAGAATCACGATGAAAAACTGCGTGTCTATACCACTAGACCAGATACTATTTTTGGTGCAACCTTCATGGTATTGGCTCCTGAGCATCCTCTTGTAGAAAAAGTAACGACGAGCGATTGTAAAGAAGCGGTGTGCTCTTATCAGGAACAGTCTTCTTTAAAATCTGAACTAGAACGTACCGAACTTAGCAAGAAAAAAACCGGAACATTTACCGGAGCATATGCGATAAATCCAGCAAATGGCCAAGAGATTCCTATTTGGATAGCTGACTATGTACTTGTCAGTTATGGTACAGGTGCTATTATGTGTGTACCTCATGGGGATGAACGCGATCACGAGTTTGCTGAAGTTTTCGATCTCGATATTGTTGCCATTACCGATGACAATGAACGCTACATCAATTCGGAAAATAAAGAGAATGGTTTTGTGCTAAATGGTTTGGAAAAAGAAGCGGGAATTGCTACAGCAATAGAGTGGTTGGAAAAAAACAATTGTGGTGAAGCAAAGACCAATTACAAAATACGCGACTGGTTGTTCTCACGTCAGCGTTACTGGGGAGAACCTTTTCCTGTCGTATACAATGACAAAGGTGAAGCCCAAGCGCTCAGCGAAGAAGAGCTTCCTGTTTTGCTCCCCGAAATGTCGGACTTTAAACCAACAGGTACTCCCGAAGCACCGCTATCGAAGGCCACTGAGTGGTTGGAATACGAAGGGAAAGACGGCAAGAAATATGTGCGAGAAACAAACACGATGCCGCAGTGGGCAGGATCTTGTTGGTACTATTTGCGTTTTCTAGATCCAGACAACGAAGATAAGTTTTGCGATCCCGAAAAGGAAAAATACTGGATGCCGGTTGATTTATACATCGGTGGCGCAGAACATGCTGTTTTGCACTTGATCTATGCACGCTTTTGGCACAAAGTCCTCTATGATTTGGGTTGCGTAAGTACCAAAGAACCCTTTCAAAAATTGTTTAACCAAGGAATGATACTTGGTTACACATATCGCAATTACAAAAACGACAAAGGCGAAGTGGTTTCCCACAACGACGCAAAGTGGAAAGTGGAAGATAGTGGACAAATTGCCTACCACAAAGAAACAAAAGAAGAGCTAAAAGTAGAGTTGGTTGCCCCACATGAAGTGGTGTGGAAAGATGGTAAGGTATATCACGAAGAGTTGGATTGTGAGCTAGAGGTAAAAGCGGAAAAAATGTCCAAGTCTTTGGGAAATACAATCAACCCTGACGTAATCATTAAAGATTATGGCGCAGACTCTCTACGTCTTTATGAAATGTTTATGGGGCCACTTGAGCAGGAAAAGCCATGGAACGACACGGGTATTGAAGGTGTACACCGTTTCTTGCGCAAAGTGTGGCTACTATTTATCGATCGCGAAGGCAATTTGAATGAGTCGATCAAAGACGATGCAAAACTCGACAAAAATGTGGAAAAGCTTTTGCACAAGACCATTGAAAAAGTGACAAACGATTTGGAAAAATTGCGCTTCAACACCGCAATTTCACAGTTGATGATTTTGGTCAATGAGCTAGGTGGTAAGGAAATAAACAAGGAATGTGCGGAAACATTGCTAAAGTTAATTTCGCCACTAGCACCACACATCGCCGAAGAGTTATGGGCACTATTGGGTAACGATCCGTGTGTATGTGAACAGGAATGGCCAAAGCACGATCCAAAACTCGTCGTTGATGATGAAATCACTCTTGTTGTCCAAGTAAACGGTAAATTCCGCGCGTCATTAAAAGTGGCAAAGGGACTTTCTAAAGACGAGTTAGAAAAGATTGCCCGCGAAGATGAAAAGGTAAAAACACACCTAGACAAAGAAGTGCGACGTGTAATTGTTGTGCCAAATAAATTGGTGAATTTTGTACTGTAATTCTTCTCCGAATTGGTGCCCTCACCATCGAATAGGAGATTTCAGCGAGGCTGAAACCTCCTATCCTCATACCTCTCCCACAGGGAGAGGTGTAATGCTTCTCTTTTGGTAAAAACAAAATTCACTTGATTTGCGAGACAATAGCTATAACACGACTATGCTTTTTGAACGGCATAAAATAACACAAATGGAAACAAATTCAGACGTGTTACGCCTCTCCCTGTGGGAGAGGCATGAGAATTAAGGCTTTTAGCGAAGCTAAAACCGTAAATTCGATGGTGAGGGCACCAATTCGAAGACCGAATCCCTGATCTTCAATCAACCTTCAACAATTACGATGGTGAGGGCACCAATTCGGAGACATAATCCCTAAACTTCAACAATTACGATGGTGAGGGCATCAACCTGAAGAAAGAATACCGAAATGGGAAAGAATTTCCCAATAGACATAAAAAAACTTCACCTAATTTTACTTAGATGAAGTTTGCATCAAGACTGCGCAAAATAGTCAGAAGCATAGCTACAGGGGTAGTTCAGGAACATTCCCTACTACTACTCAGGGTAGTTCTCGGCAATTAAGCTTTCGACAAAAACTTAAGTTGTTATCTAAGAACCACTTACAGATACCACTTCTAGCTGAAAAGTACAGCGCGCGCGCTCGAACAACCAGGACGATCACCATGGTGCGCACCGGCGCTGCCGCGGTAGTGCAGGGGACCCTAAAGAGGGACGTACTACTACATAACTAGGTGTATATCTATAAGAAACCTTTCCCTTCCTTATTGGAAACCAATAACTTCAGCAACCGAAGTTGCCACAGGGATCGCCCACAATAGTGGGCTAGGCAGCCAGTCTAAAATAGTTCGAAAATTATACCTGAAAACGATACTCCATGCAACAAAAAATAAAAAAAAACATTTCTATAGAGAAAATAAATGCAAAAACAAAAAACAATAGAAGAGCTACAAAAAATTCTAGAACTTATTGAAGTGGAACGCAAAGAAGACAATCGACTTTTTGTGGAAATGGTATTAGAGACATCCATAGAGGAAAGAAAATCGCGCGGTATTACATGGTACCCAATCACTATAAATAAGGAATATCTTGGCTTAGGGGGAACATTTGTTATCGAAATAGAAACAAAAGATAAAAACGCGGAGCATAATTCTTTTAGCAATGGAGCCGTCGTTTCCCTTTTTGCGGAAAAAGGTCGCGGAAAAAAAAATCCTTTTGTCGGAGGTGTTGTGAAAAATGTGGAGAAAAACACCATGACGATTTGTTTGTACAGCGACGAATTGCCTGAGTGGATGGAAGACGACAAGCTGGGAGTGGATTTGGGAAATGATGAGAAAACTTTTGTACAAATGCAGGAAGCTGTGCGCCGTGTTATCGAAGCCAAAAATAACCGTCTAGAGGAATTGCGCGATGTTATTCTCGGAAGTACGCCACCAAAGTTTTCTTCGCTACCACGCACAGTGGTAGAAGGCATAAATCCATCACAGCAACTTGCGGTTGACAAGGTGCTTTGCGCTGCGGATGTTGCTGTGATTCACGGTCCTCCTGGTACGGGAAAAACCACGACGATGGTAAAAAGTATTTGCGAAACTCTCAAAGTTCACGAGCAGGTACTTGTTTGTGCTCCGAGCAACACGGCTGTTGATTTACTTGCGGCAAAACTCATTGAGCAAAATATTGAAGTCTTGCGTTTGGGGCATCCTGCACGAGTCCATCGCGATGTACTTGATAACACAATTGATGCCAAGATGTTGCGCCATGGTGACTACAAGCTACTAAAAAAATGGCGAAAGGAAATCCAAGATCTACGCGCGCAGGCGACGAAGTACCATAAAAATTTTGATAGGCATAAACGCGAACAACGCAAACAGCAATTCCTAGAAGCCCGTTCGTTAGTGCGCGAAGTTCAGCGTTTAGAAAAAGAAATATGCCGCGAAATTTTACGCGAAACACAAGCGGTTGTTTGCACGTTAACGGGAGCAAATCACGAGCTATTAAAAAACTGTGAATTTGAAGTTGTATTTATGGATGAAGCAGCACAGGCGCTAGAAGGAGCTAGCTGGATTCCTATTGTTAAGGCGCGTAAAGTGATCATGGCCGGGGATCATTTACAGTTACCTCCGGTAGTAAAGTCCGTTGAAGCTGATAAAAACGGTCTGGGAATCAGTTTGATGGAAAAATGCACAACGCGCCAAGACGTTGCGGTGATGTTAGATACCCAATATCGCATGCACCAACGTATCATGAATTACTCAAATCGCGTGTTTTACAACCAAAAATTGCAGGCGGATCGCAGTGTAAAAGAGCGATGTCTGGCAAATGAAATATCGGTAGTGGATTTTATCGACACTGCGGGATGCGGTTATGAAGAGCAAATAAATCCGCAAACAAAAAGTCGGTACAATCCTGGGGAAGCACAAGTTCTTTTTACCCACATGCGTGGTTTAATTCGTCTGCTAAGTGCAGACGAAGAAATGCTTGGTAAGTTGAGTGTGGGTATTATTTCTCCGTATAAAGAGCAAGTTCGTTATCTCAAAGAAAAGTCATTTGAGCATATGAAAATATATGAGGTTTTCGGTCCACGACTATCCATTAATACCATTGATGGCTTTCAAGGACAAGAACGCGATATTATTTACATAAGTTTGGTGCGCAGCAACAGCAATAGCGAAATTGGTTTTTTAAAGGATATTCGACGTATGAACGTCGCCATGACGCGCGCAAAACAGAAGCTTGTTGTCATCGGTGACAGCGCTACGATTTGCGCGGAAGATTTTTATAACGGATTTGTCGAATATATCGAAGAAATTGATAGCTACACCAGTGCATGGGAAATCAACACTTAGCCTTGTGAAGGTTTACGTTTGAGAATACTTAGGCACGTATACAAAAAACGATTGAAAAAGTGTTCGGTCGCGGTATCCTCTCCTCCCCAAATTGGCATGTATATTCCAAATTTACTAAAAGAATCATAGAGAATAAATGTTGCGACTCCGTCGTCGCTTGAGGCACTATAGATCATTTGCACGGGATATGCTAAGTTACCGAGAACAGGAATTATACCGACAAATAGCGCTACCCAAGGCTTCCTTTGACCATAGAAAGAGTTTTGCAGTATACGAAATAATGTGTACAAACTTCTTGCCACCGGACCAGCAATTAAAATTAAAAATATCGACGTTGGCAGATTAATTACTTTAGAAAACAATAAAAAAGGTACGAATACGTACTCGAAAGTTTTGACAAATGGCTTTATGGCGATATGAACACCAAAATCGGTGATGAATGCACTGGCATCGCCTTGCCCCATCTCTTCTTCTAGCTTTTGTACAGTTTGTGGACGTAGTTGTTGACGTTGTTGCCAGCGTTTAACGCTTTTCTGTACATAACTGCGCGCTTTTTGTTCGCGATATTTTTGGGAAAAAACAAACTTGATCGCTTTCTTTATTTTTTCTGGAAGGGGAAAACGCATCAGCATTTGCACTATTTTTTTTGGTAAAAAGAATAATGTTTGTATTACTAGCCATAGAATGCGGAATATTTCTCGTCCATACCACAAAAACGAAAAGCGCTTGTAGAATGCAAGTTGCTCATCATTTATCTTATTTTTTTTATGTGCGTAAGTAAGTGCGCGGTGAATTCTTTTTGTATTTCGCCATAAATTTTGCTGTTGCTGCAACTCCTCAATTTCTTTTTGCAAAGATGAGAAATCGCTTTCGCTAAAAAAAGAATTCAGCTGTTCGTGGTTGCTTTGTAAATAAGTTTGGAGTTTGTTGATATCGACATCATCAAATAACGCGCGGCGATGTCGAAAACTTTTGGGAAGATAAAAGGTAAAGAGCGGCAATGGATTCAAGGGGATGAGCGCGGGAACGCCTGATTCCAAATCGATCCACACCCAACTGCTTTCCGTGCGTAAAAAATTGTTGGCAGCGACGGGATTTCCCATGCCAGCTTGCCACACCAATCCGTCAAAACCGCTTTCTTTTAATTTTTTTTGTAGAGGTAGCATGACATTGTTTTTTAGGTAATGAAAACTAAGCGCATCGTCTTCTTCTGTATGAAAACAGTGCTTTAAAGATGCGGTACGCCCATCAATGGGCTCTGCTTGCAATTCATATGCTTTGTATTCGGCATTCCATTCCACATCATAGGCCTCGGAGACATCGACGCGATCACTGAACCAAAAATGGGTAAGTTTTTTGAGGATGTTACGGCGTAGGTATGCACAGCGAATAGCATGTTGATCCCAAGTGTAAGCGTTAGGTGCTCCGGAAAAAACGTAATGTACTAAATTTGCTAGGCGACTACCTATGAATATTTTGTGAACAATTTTTTGGTTGTCGTCCATGAAAACAACACCCGAGCGTCCCTGACCCAATTTCTTCATGACAATATGGCGAGGGAGTTATTGGTGAAAATGTGTGACAAAATTCCCTCACACTTCCTTTCTAGCTATCTTCACAAATTTTTGCGCTTTTATTCGTTTGCAATCAAATGTATTTGATGTTATTACTAAAACATAAAACACATTTGATTGCTACCTGAATTTTGTGGAAATTCATAATCCTGTTAATCCTGTCTAATTTTTTTTGGTTAGGACAAAATGTGCTATTTTCTAAGCAACTTTCTTTTATAAAAAATATTTCTTGGGATGAAATTATTCATACTTGGAAACAAGACGAGGTTGACCAGGCTTTTTGGCAAAAGATCTATAAAGAATACCCTTCATGGGAAGCGTGGCGTGAGGCCTGTTTAAAAAAATTTGCATTGCCAAAAGATGATTGGAAAGTTTATCGTATTCACGATCCTGTTTTGTTTGCTAGTATGGCGTATTGTGGTCCTTTTCATACATGGTTCAAACATTATTCCAATGGCGAATTTCCCACAGAAAAAGAGCGAGAGCGCTCTACATTTGGGTACATAGTTCCCAATAGTTCTCTAAAGGAAAATCCTAAAATCAACAGTATTATGCACGACTTTCCACAGTCAAGTCAGGTGTTGGGAGTTAGTGATGGACATAAATTCATGTTGTATGAAGGGCATCACCGTATGAGTGCTTTAACATTGGCGAAAGAACAAGGAATAGAAATTGCTACCGAGTTAAGTATTGCGTTACGCTTATTTTCCGTAGAGGAATTTCGAAAACATTTTTATCCGCAAAGGACACACCATGGATAACAAAAAAAACGCACAACATGTTTTGTGGGAGATCTTAGATAAACGCAAGGAGGCTATGACCGTTGAAGAATTAGCTGAAGTGAGTAAATTAAAATTATCAAGCGTTCGTGCGACACTGGGAAAGATGGTAAAGGAGAGAATCTTGCGCCGTGCTGGGGGTGGAAAATTTTGTGTAGTGAGTAAGAATACAAAACGATAAAATTTTTCTTGTTGCATCTAAAAAACATATTATAATGAGCCAAAGACAAATCAAAGTTAACTTTTGATTTTCGCTTTAGTTATGATTGTTTAGCACAAAAAAATTTTTTAGAAAGCGTAATCTCATGCCTTATATTCACAGTGTTAGCTGTGCATTTCCTCCTCACTATTATGACCAAGACACTTTAATCGATGCCCTAAAATCTAGATGGTCGGCTAAATTTTTTAATCCTTCGCGTCTAGAAACCTTTCATCGCAACGTTCTTGTCGGTGGACGCCATTTGGCGTTGCCAGTTGAAGAATACGATAAACTTGAAGGCTTTGGTGGGCACAACGATGCTTGGATTCGAGTTGGGCTTGATGTAGCTGAACGAGCAACGAATAATCTTTTACAACAGGCGGATATTTCTCCTGAAGATATAAATTTATTGGTGAGTAACACGGTCACAGGAATTTCTGTACCGAGTTTAGAAGCGCGCTTAATGAATAAAATATCTTTTTCCCCATATACAAAACGTTTGCCCATTCTCGGTTTAGGATGTCTTGCTGGTGTTGCCGGTATCAATCGTGTATGTGACTACCTGGAAGGTCATCCGAAAGAAGCAGCTATATTTTTTAGCGTTGAACTGTGTTCCTTAACGCTACAACGACAAGATTTGAGTATACCTAATATTATATCTTCTGGTTTGTTTGGCGATGGTGGAGCAGCTGTACTACTCGTGGGAGATGAGCATCCTCTTCGTGAAAGTTCTCCTTTTGAAGTCTGTGGTTGGCGTTCTGTTTTTTTTCCAGACACCGAGCGTATTATGGGCTGGGATATGGTAGATAGTGGTTTTAAAATTGTTCTTAGCAGTAAAGTTCCTGACATTGTATCTAACGAAATGCCGCGAGCAGTTGCTGACTTTCTACAGGACTATAATACACAAAAAGAGCAACTTGAGTTTTATGTTGCGCATCCAGGTGGTCCAAAAGTACTAAAGGCGATGGAGGAAGCGTTGGATCTGAAGCCCGACGACTTAAAATATAGTTGGGATTGTTTACAAAAACACGGCAATATGAGTTCTGTATCAGTACTATTCGTGTTAGAAGCTCTTTTGAAAAGTCTGCCAGCAAAAGATTCCTTAGGGTTGATGACGGCTATGGGACCTGCCTTTTGTTCTGAATTGGGATTAATTCGATGTTGTTTACCCCAATAAATTTATACATTGCACTGGTTGTATGTGTTGCCATACAAAGATTATGGGAAATGCGCGTCTCTGCGCGAAATGAAAAAAAATTAAAAGAAGAACTCGGTGCAATAGAAAAATTTCCCAGACATTTTATTTTTATGAAATTAGTCCATGCGTTGTGGTTAGTGAGTTGCGTCGCCGAAGCATACTATCGGCAAAATCCACCGCAGTGGTGGCTTATCGTTACAGGAATCGTGTTTTTACTAATCGGTCAAATACTACGCATCGTTGCGATCAAGACTCTGGATGGACGTTGGACAGTTAAAATTATTGTCATTCCCGATTCGCAACCGGTGACCGGCGGAATTTATCGTTACATTCGCCATCCGAACTATTTAGGCGTTATTATTGAAATACTTGCCCTACCCATTGTATTTGGCTGCTTTATGACTGCCATTGTTTTTAGCATAGGCAATGCTTTGGTTCTATTTGTGCGTATTGGTGCAGAAGAAAAGGCCTTGCAGTCTGTTAGTGAATACAAAGAGTCGTTACCTGATCATCGTTTTATACCCCGTGAGTAGAAAAATGAAATTAGATATCTATAATGAAATTGTGCGTATTTTGCACGAACAATGTGAAATTGAAACAGAGAAAATAAACAAGAGTTTAGATTTGCAAAAGGATTTGGGATTAGACAGTGTCGGTTTGTTGACATTGGCAACTGAAATAGAGAACCATTGGGAACTTTACTTGAACGAAACTCCCGAAGACCCTCCACAAACAATAGAAGATCTCGTAGATTTAATTGATATTCGATTGCAAGAGAAAATGGCGATGGAGTCGTAAAATGGAAAGTAAAGTCAGTGATATAACTTTAGATCAACTTTTTTCGCGTGCTGTAGATGACCCCGAAGTGAAAGTTCACTTTTGGAAAAATAAAAACAATATTTCAAGCTATACATACAAAGAACTTGAAGACAAAGCACTTCTTGTTACTGGGAAACTTCAACAACTCGGAGTTAAAAAAGGAGATCGCGTTGCCATTGTTCTACCAACAGACCCGAGTTTTTATCACGCATTTTTTGGCACTATTTTTTGTGGAGCAATCGCAGCGGCCTTATACCCACCGGTCCGTTTAGGACGTATGGATGAATGGAAAGAGCGCACGGCTCTCATGCTAAAAAGCATCAATTGCAAAGCAGTAATTACCGATAAGAAAATTTTTAACCTTCTTGGTGAACCAGTACGCACAGCCTCTCCTGAATTAGGCTGTTTCACTGTGGATGAATTGCAAAAAGATGGCATTCGCGGTGAAGTCCCACAGTTAGAACAGCGCGATTTATGTATCATTCAGTTCAGTTCAGGAACTACGGGCTCTCCGAAACCCGTAGCGTTATCTCATGCCAATATAGTCAAAAATGCGTACTCTATTTTGAGCACATTACCTGGAGACGTAAAAGAGCACAGCGCGGTTAGCTGGTTACCTCTGTATCACGATATGGGACTTGTGGGATGTTTGTTCAGTGCAATGATGGCTGTTCGCGACTTGACATTGATTCGTCCCGAGCAGTTTATCGCACGTCCGAAAATGTGGTTAGAGGCACTTACGGTACAAAAAGCGACGGTATCTGTTGCGCCAAATTTTGCTTTTGGTTTGTGTAATAATCGCATTTCAGAGAAAGATATGGCCGAACTTGATTTGTCAAAGTGGAAGGTGGCACTGTGTGGCGCCGAAGCGGTTCATCCAAATACCCTGAAAAACTTTGCGCAAAAGTTTGCCAGTGTTGGTTTTAAGGAAACTTCTCTTTCTCCTGTTTATGGTTTGGCAGAAGCAACTCTTGCGGTTACTTTTTCTCCTTTGGAAGATGCGCCGACGTCGACAATTTTTGATCGCGAACAGTTAGAAATTCATGGGAAAGCAGTGCCCGCGGACTGTGGTGTAACTCTTGCTTCCGTTGGTCAGGCGCTACCTGATACTGAAATTGAGGTGCGCGATGCAAGTAACGCAAAGCTTGATGATAACATTATTGGGCGCGTGTGGGTAAAAAGTGCTGGTATTATGGAAGAGTATTACTTAAACCCCGAAGCGACAGCGGAAATCATTCGCGATGGTTGGCTTGATACAGGAGACCAGGGATTTATCCATGGGGGAAATTTGTATCTTTGTGGCCGTTATAAAGATGCCATTATTATTCGCGGACGTAATTACAGCGCAAGCGATATAGAACATTCTTTGGAAGAATTACCAGGCGTAAGGCAAGGTTGTGCGGCAGCTTTTAGCGATTACATTCGCGAAGAAGACGACAGCGAAAGTCTTGTGGTTTTAGTGGAGTATCGCAAAAAACAAGTAGAAGACACCGAAGATCTCAAGAAAAAAATTAGTGATAAAATCCAACTGCAATGTAATTTAAAGGCCGCAGATATTTTACTTTTAGAACCGGGTACTCTGCCACGAACTTCTTCCGGAAAAATAAGACGTAACGCTGCCAAAATACAATGGCGTCACCACAATTTGCAAAAGCCGGGCAAAGGTGGTTTGAAAACAGTGCTAAAAGAAAGTATCCAAGGCGTTTGGCAACATCGCCAAGCACAACGGGAAAGAAAAGTAAAAAATGTCTAAGGTACTCATTGTTGGTGGTGGACCAGCAGGTCTTGCAACAGCCATTACTCTGGCTCACCACAACATCGCATGTGTGGTCATCGAAAAAGGGTCTTGGCCACGAGACAAAGTTTGTGGAGAAGGTCTTATGCCTACCGGTGTGGATTTTTTACATAAATATGGTGTATCTGATCATTTGCCACACGATGGATATTATCCTTTTGTCGGCATTCGCTACTTGGATGGCAAGATCGTTGCCGAAGGTAAATTTAGAAGTGGCGAAGGGTTTGGTATCCGGCGTTTACATTTAAGTGGAGCATTGTTAAAGACCGCCCAAAGTTTTTCGTGTATTGAGATTCGTGAAAAAACGCGCTTGAAAGATTTTAGTTGCGATGCTGACGGTGTTACAGCACTGCTACTGAGCGAAAATAAGCACGAAAGCAAGGAAGAATTTGCCGTTGTTGTTGGCGCAGATGGACTTCGTTCGACTGTAAAACAAATTGCCGCGTTGACAGGGACTCCTCCGGGAAAACAAAAAAGATGGGGTGGACGGCAACATTTCGCAATTGCTCCATGGTGTGACCATGTTGAAATACGCTGGCGAAAAGGTGTCGAGGCATATGTAACACCTTCGGGTAGTTGCCGTGTCGAAATTGCTTTTTTGTGGGACCGCGATCAATTTAAGCCACGTAAAGAAAATTGGTTCGGCAGTTTGTTAGAGCTATTTCCCGATTTACAGGAAAAAATTGCTGACTGTGAAGAATTGAGTAAAGCGCAGGGGATTGGTCCTTTAGCCGTAGGGTGCAGTTCTGCTATTTCTGATCGTGTCATCTTAATTGGTGATGCACAATTGTATCTCGATGGAATCACCGGGGAAGGCATTTCTATGGCATTTGAACAAGCGGAAATCATTGGCGAAGTTCTACCGGAACTTATTGCAAAAAATCGTCTTTGTAAAAATTCGCTTAAGGTAATCGAGAAAAAGTTTTCTGCTCCCGCAAAAAGATATGTGACCCTGACGCGCTTGGCGTTATTTTTGACACGCCATCCATTGCTGCGTCGATTGGCAATGCGCGCTCTTTCACGTTCTGCCACTTGTTTTCAGCATTTTCTGGAGGCAAATATGGGAACACGTTCCTTGTGGAAGTTACCTATCTTATCTACATGGCAGTTACTATGGGGAGTTTTTTTTCCAAAATATGTAAACTCTTTTTCTGCACAAGAAACACTACGCGATGTAGCATAAGAGAGGTATCTCCTTGCCCAATACACGAAATTTTATTGAATTTCACCTAAAATTTTCGTATGATTAAGTAATAAGAGAATCTGCTATTATCATTAGAAAGGTGGCTGTTCATGGCTGAAAATAAAAAAGGTGTTAAAGTTAATGGTCTAAAACAACAAGGCACAAACGATTTAAATGTACACAAAAATGTGAGTGGACATGGAAAAGCTCCTGGGCAGGTAGGATTAGCTGCCCCACATAGCCTTGATGGGATTCGCAAACCAAGACCTGAACAACGTGTTGATACCGGTAAACGCACGTTTGGAGGTGTTTCTGCACCTAAAGTATCTGATCAAACATATGATCTATATAACACCAAAAAGAAAAAGTAAATAGCACTGCGCATAAATTGCCATACTTTTCGTATGGCAATTTTATTGGAAAGAGTAATAAATGACTTCGGTATTCGGTAAAAAAATTCGCGAAGCTCGTAAAAATTTAAAACTAACCCTTGATGATGTGGCTAAAAAAATCAAAACTTCTAAAGGGTATCTCTCCGAAATAGAAAACGGTAAAAAAAATCCCCCCTCCGACAAAATGATCCGCAAACTTTGCAAGGTTCTTAACATCGATCGTAAGATTCTTTTACGCCTTTCTCACATTGACAAAATTCCCGAAGATATCAAGCAAGAACTACATGTCTCCAAAATTATTACCCCTTCTAAATACCTAAAAGAAAAAGGCAATGAATTGTCTTCTATCCTGGAAGAGGAATACAATAAACGCAAATCAATGCCCGAAGATTATGTTCCGCTGGTGAGTAATTATGAAAAAATTGAGGGTGACTTTGAAGAATACATCAAAAATGTTCAAGAGTACATTCGCTTCAGATTGCATAAGGCGTTGGTAGTATTTGCTCTACAGATATTTGATGATACCATGGAACGCAAAGTTTTCCCGTGTTTTTCTAAAGGAAATATTGTATTTTTCTCTAAGATAGAACATATACATCGCAATGATTTTGTATTTGTGATTTATCAAAATCAAGCGGGAATGCAAAAAATATTTCGCCAGGTAGTGGAATCTAATCGCGGTAAGATTTATCTAAAAGCGCTCAATCCGCGTTTGCGTAGGGAAATTGTTGTACCGCGAAAAAGTATAGTGGGCATTTGGCGTGCGATCGGGCGACTTGATTTGTTGTAGGAAATTCTTAGCGGCGATAAAGGTGGGCGACCACTCGCCAAATTTCAGCAAGATACAATTCCAGTTTTATTTTGACAACCTGCTTTGTGTATTGTATTTCAATAACATCAGCCCTTTTGATTGCGGTACTTATATTGTCGCGTACGACTATATTTTTTTCCATAAGCTTTCTTAGGCTTCTATTGTCGTGTAATGGTAAATCCATGATGTAAATGATCAGTTTGTGGTAACCATCGGCAC
The DNA here is from genome assembly GCF_009002475.1 of Candidatus Uabimicrobium amorphum. Lineage (GTDB taxonomy): Bacteria > Planctomycetota > Uabimicrobiia > Uabimicrobiales > Uabimicrobiaceae > Uabimicrobium > Uabimicrobium amorphum. The sequence goes on along the minus strand of NZ_AP019860.1, from coordinate 2,176,552 downwards.
GCGCTCTTTCCAAACCAATTTTCTTTGCCTTAACTGTACCTACGGTTTTGGGAATAAAACTTTCTCCTGTGACAAGTATGGTTTTGTTTGCCCATTGTGGTATGTAAATCGTTTTACGCAAGCGTTTATGTCCTTTTTGAGTGGGAATCATACCCTTTCCCTTTGCAATAATGCGTTGCGAGCGCACATATTTATGTAAATTTTCAAAATGCTGTGCGTTCCAAAAATCACCTTTGTAGTGTGTTGAGCAAATTTTTGCTAGGGCCTGTTCAATATCGCTTACCTTCACTTCAATAACCACTTCCACAACACCGAGATTTTGATGCTGCAAGTGCGTTTGTAGTTCGTTTTGGCGAATAAACATGACAAATGCGTTGTGAATATCGCCACTTTCTGTAACGAAATCATTGACCTTCAAATCAGAATGAATGCGCATATTTTTGATGATGTCTGCAAGATGCTTGTATGCATTTGTCTGGGCGCAATGTATGGCGAAATTTTTCGCTTGTTGATTTGCAGGCGTAGGTTCTAGTATATAGCTACCTATGGGAATGGCACCTGTGGCGTAGAAAATTTTTTGGGAGTATTGGTGTAAATTTCCGATAGCGGGTTGATAGCCGCGGATATTGTGTTTGCGCGTTAACTCGTGTAAACTTAAGATGACATTTTCCAAGGTGATGGCGATTGTAATCTTGTAAGCTTTTTGGTGAGCATCTACATAGACTCCTATTTGCTCTATGTGTTTGTTGTATATCTCACGGAAATCTTTTTGCAATTTACGGCGGTAAAGAAATGTTTTTATACTACCGTCGTTAGCGAGTGGTAAGTTGGTTATCTGCAATTCTAAGTTGTTCATTGCATCTCTTCGCGCTATTTTATTTGCAATAGTTACCGAGGGATCGTTGCTTTGGGCAAACAACACGGTTATAGAGAAAAGAGTCAAAAATATGTAAATTTTCAAGAACATTTCCTTTCAGGATTTGTTTGTAGACACAACACGCCGCACATAATTAATTATGTACGCAAATTTTTATTTGTCCACTCGAAAAATAGAATTGCTATTATTATATAACCAATCGTTATTAAAGTATAGTAGGTAGCCATTATTTTTACATTTGCCGCAGGAGAACTGGCGATAAAGTTAGAGACCAGGGATGTTGCCCCATGGAGTATTGTAAAAATAATGTATGTGTAGATTGCGGCTGCTCCTGAAGTTTTGACTCGTGAAGATAAGCAAAAAGCGCAGCTGAAAATAGCGAGGAGATTGGTAACAGACATGGTAATGTACAACCACTTCCCTTGGGTATACTTCGGAAAAAAATATATAAAAATAGCGCTAAAAATGATCATGAGAATAATAAAGGGGGCACTGTAAAATAAAATGGCCCGGCTTTTTCCCAAAATGATTTGACGATTTGACAGTGATGTGAGTCGCAAAAAGTCAAAACTTTTGCGCCGCGTTTCGCGCACAAATGATCGCGTACATCCCGAAAATAGGGTAAAGATTGTACAGGGAATGGTTATGATGAGTCCTGTCGTGGTAAAAGACAACAAATTAAAAGGGACAGGACGCGCATAGAGGTACATAAACAAAAAGTGTGAAAGATAAGTTGCCAAAGGAATGGCAAAGAGTGTGAGAAAAAATCGTACCAAAAAAGAACGATTGCCACCATATACTTTGTAGTAATCACGCCAAAAAATGGGATTGTCATGCTTCGTATTCATTTTTGATTTTTTAATGGTCTGTGGCTCATTGAAAATTAAAATGTGACTGCGCAATAGTTTCGCGGCCATATGAAGGAATATAACGGTTAGTATTGTTTCAATCGCTAAGTTTGTGAGAGTCAAAGACCACGAAGAGGTGGCGAGAATTTTTTCCACGACCAAAAAAGGGGAGAAACTTTGGCAAATGTAAGTCGTAAAAGGAGATACAGCAAAAATGTCGGGGATGATGGCGATGAGCATCGAAGTGCCGAGCCACAATAATGCGACGAGAAATGCCAGCACTTGTGTTTGGTAGGAAGCGTGAAAAGAAGCAACGAGAAGTCCTATGGAATTAATGACCATGACAAAACTCAATTGGACAATGACAATCTGGAGTATCTGCGCAGGTGCGATTCCTCCAAAACAACCACAAACAAATAGTAATGGGATAATGCCAAAGTAATAAGCGTAAAACATTGCCAGAAGAGCGAAAAATTTTTCATAGAGAATGGATGAATAGCTTATTGTCGAAAGACTGAGGAGGGCCAAGGTTTGTTGTCGTTGCTCTTGAACAATACTATCGGTAGCAATTGTAGGAATTGTGATGAGGAAACAGGCAAAACTAAGTAGTGAGAATTTCGCAATAATTTGCCCTCCAAGTCCATCGTAGCTTGTCGCAGAAAAAAAATAAAAGCAAAAGAGCATTGAGAGTGCAATGACTAAAAATGCTCTTTTGAAGTAAAAGTAACGATCGCGACTAAAAAAACGTAGATCTTTTGTTAGAATAATCATCAAAAAGGCTCTCCGGATATTTGTCCAGAATAAGTTGTGTGTTACAAAGCGTGGCGTACCATGAGTTGTATTAGAAAAAATATCAAAAACCAACAAATCGTGACCTGTACTTTTTCTTTTGTAGAATGTTGGTTTGTTTTGTGAATGAAAATGGAAAATACAATAATCGAAAGTACAGCAACTAATAACTGCATAGGGTTACGAATGAATGTCAGGCTAGTCAAATATGTTGCGGCGTACTTAGATAATAGGGGGATAAATGTCAAAACAATGGATATAAAGAGAATGTTTTTCCATTTTAGTTCGTGCTGCATAATGCGCATAGTGAAAGATATACTAACAAAATATATGGCGAAAAATACCACAAAATCGATGGCGTTCATTGTTTATTCCTTGGGTAAAATTCATTGACAAATAAAAAAATTCGTTTAAACTTAGGCGTGATTATAACTGAATCACAATATTACAATACTTTTTTATGAAGGGCGTAAAATATGACTCCACAACAGATTAGTGACACTCTACAGGCCGCCATTCCCGAAGCAGAAGTACGTGTAAACGACTACACCGGCGGAGGAGACCATTTTGAAGTTATTGTTATGAGTAATAGTTTTGAAGGCGTTAGCCGCGTAAAAAGACATCAAATGGTTTACAAAGCTCTAGGAAACGCGATGGATGGTGAAATACACGCCCTAGCTCTAAAAACACTTACGATCGCAGAGTTTCAAAAACTGGCCAATAACTCATAATACACAGGTAAATTTTGTCGAAAATATCTTTTCTTTCAGGTAAAAATCATGAATAGAGATATTCAAAGAGAAATTAAGAAAATTATTGACGAGAATCGCGTTGTTCTCTTTATGAAGGGCACACCTTCCTCTCCCATGTGTCGTTTGAGTGCAAACATTGTCATGATGTTAAAAGAGCATGGAATTCACGATTTTAAAAACATTGACATCCTCAATGATTTCGCGATACGTGAGGGTGTTAAAGTTTTTAGTGATTGGCCCTCACTTCCCCAATTATATGTAAGTGGCGAATTTATAGGGGGAAGTGAAGAAGTTCAAGAACTGTACGATAGCGGTGTTCTTGAGAAAAAATTACAGGATAGTATGTAACGCAAAATTTGTCTTTTAGCTTTTGTCACAACAACATGCCATGGCAAAAATCTCTTGTTCGCGAACTATGTTCGTTTGTATAGCAGATTTTAGTATATCTTGGATCGAGTTACCGCTATTGTATAAATTGAGCCATTGTTGTGATATGCTACCACGATCTAACATAGCAGGTACTTTCTCTAGAAAACACGCAAAGCCATGTTCTTTTGCGATAGGGTGAACTTGGTTGTATATATCGTTAATCCAATCGCGTATTACAACTGACTCACCTGTGGCCCAATTGGTGACTTGTGCTTCGAGGCTTTCTTCTGCTGCTTTTTCATCATTGTCATCTGCAATGATACGCAATTCTTCATTGCTGAAATTTTTATTAAGTGGATCTATGGTTTCGTCGTGAATAATTTGTAAAACTCTTGCTTCAAGTAAAGCTGTTAGCGTTACAAGCTCTACTGGGTCAGAGATTAAATCACAAATGCGTAGTTCCAATCGGTTGAGATCATAAGGACGCTTACTTCCATTTGGGCGAACACTTGTCCATAAATGACGAACATTTTGCATATTTTTTTCTTCGATTTGCTGTAACATCCAATCGATATAGTGCTGGTGGTTGGAAAATACCGGTACGATTTTCGGTGTTTTGGGAAATCTTTTCCAACGTGTAGAGTGGTATCCTGTCACTTGGTTATCTATAAAAGGTGAGGAAGTACTCATCGCTAGATACATAGAGGCTTCCATGCGTATAACACGACAAGCACGCATTAAAACTTCTACGTCTTCTTCTATACCAAGGTTTATGTGGATGCTCGCCGTTACGACATCTGTGCCGTAGGTTTGTTCGATAAAATCGTGATAGGGATTGTCTGGATAGGAACGCACAAATTTTTTGGTATCTCCCAGAGACATGGTACTTCCGGGAATGATGGTATAGTTGCGACTCTTCAGATATTCCCTTAGCGCCACGCGCGGTTGTATGAGCTTGCATATAGATTCTTTATAGTCCCTTGTTGGTGACGTGATGTACTCTACATTTCGTGCATCAGGTTCTCTTTCAAATCCTTCCAAATCTCTACTGATCTTGTCGGATAAGCCAATAATTTCCGCATCATATGTACCTGTGTACATTTCTACTTCAAAACCTTTGTTCAACAATACTATATTCCTTAATGTCAGGAGTTATAAATGTTTGGTTAGGGCGTCTTTATGTAATTATCTATAAAGTAACGATGAAATGTGCAACCCGAATCTAATTCTGGATGAAAAGTAGTGATAAATATGTTGTTTTGTTTTACTGCGACGATTTCTTGCTGTTGCTTCCATTCAATATTAAGTAGGTTTTCACAAGTATGTACAGAATGAATGCGCGGTGCTCTGATAAATATTAAGTTTACCTGGCGATTATCTAGAAAAGAAACTGGCGTTTGATATTGAAAGCTATCGAGTTGACTGCCGTATGAATTTCGCTCGATATCTATGTCAACGATACCTAGAGGTAGTGGGTTTGGCTGCCCATCTACATTACGTGAAAGAAGTATAGCCCCTGCACAAGTTCCCCATACAGGTAAACCTTGTTGAATTTTTTGTGCAAGAGGCTCCATTAGCTGGAATTCGTTTAACATTCTGGTGATGCAAGTACTCTCGCCACCCGGGAGAATAATTGCATCAATAGCATTTAAATCCTCTGGGTGACGAACTTCGCGTGCATCAGCTCCCGCTTCGTTTATTTTTTTTTTGTGCTCTATAACACTTCCTTGGAAAGCCAAAACACCAACTGTTTTCATTACCAGCCTCGCTTTGCCAGCTTTTGATCTTCTGGAATTTGTGCTATTTCCAAACCTGACATTGCATTGCCTAAATTTCTAGAGACTTCCGCCAGTACTTGTGGGTTTTTGTAGTCACTTGTGGCTTTGACGATGGCTTCACCTGTTTTTTGTGGATTCTCAGACTTAAAGATACCGGAACCAACAAATACCCCTTCCGCACCCAACTGCATCATCAGTGCTGCATCGGCAGGTGTTGCAATTCCTCCCGCAGAAAAATTGACGACAGGTAATTTACCGTTTTTTGCCACCTCACATGTTAATTCGTAAGGCGCACCGTTTTCTTTTGCCCACACCATTATTTCTTGAGGCTCCATACCAGAAATTGTTTTAATGCCTTCGCGTATGGCGCGCATGTGGCGAACAGCTTCTACGACATTACCGGTTCCCGCTTCACCTTTGGTACGGATCATCGCTGCCCCTTCTGCAATGCGACGTAAAGCTTCTGCTAAGTTTGTTGCCCCACACACAAAAGGGATTGAAAATACTTTTTTATTGATATGGTGTTTTTCATCAGCAGGAGTTAATACTTCAGATTCGTCGATATAGTCGATCTTTAACGCTTCAAGTATCTGGGCCTCTACAAAATGACCAATACGTGCTTTCGCCATTACCGGAATGGAAACCGCTTCTTTTATTTCAATAATTAGGCTTGGGTCTGACATTCTGGCAACTCCACCTTGCTTACGAATGTCGGCAGGAACTCTCTCTAGGGCCATGACCGCGACTGCTCCAGCATCTTCTGCAATTTTAGCTTGCTCCGCATTTACAACGTCCATGATCACGCCACCTTTAAGCATTTGTGCTAAATTTCTATTTAATTGCTCTCTGTTTTCCATTGTATTTTCCTATCTTAAGAATTGTTTTTGAACCGTAAATATGGAATATACTTGCAGTAAACACATATTTTAATATCTAGAGTTGGGACCAATATAACTTGGAGACATACGTCTCCAAGAGTCTTAGGATAAGGCTTGTTGAATCGCTTCGTAATTTGGTTCTTGCCCTGGATTTTCTAATACTTCGCAGTATTTTAATTTCCCTTCACCATCCACAACAAATGCAGATCTTTTTGACACACCGTGAAAATCAAATTTTTCTGGCACAAAACTTTCAAAAAGGGATCCATATAGTGCGCTGACTTTTTTATTGAAGTCACTGAGTAGAGGAAAGGAAAATTTATGTTTTTCTACCCATAGTTTTTGCGAAAAAGGACTGTCAACACTAATCGCCAAAACTTGAGCATTCAACTCTTCATATTTTCCCATATTATCACGAGCATAGCAAAGCTCTTTTTCACAAACACCGGTGTTTACAAAAGGGAAAAATAGCAATACTACATTTTTTCCTTTGAATGAACTCAGAGTGACATCCTCTAAATCATGACTTTTTAAAGTAAAATCTGGGGCAACATCTCCTACTTTCAAAGCGTTTTGTTCCGTCATTCTTCTCATCCTTAATAGAGGTATATTTCGGTGGATAGCTAGGTAAAAGCCTTTGTTGCGTCTGCTAACGAAATCAAAAGTTTTTATCTAACTACATGGAAAGCCTAATGATATCATAGGAATAGTTGATGTCAAGCAATTTATAAAGGGAAGAACGGCTGCTGAGTTTAAGTTTTTTAGACATTTGCGCGCAATTCATCGTTTATTCTGCTCCTGTTGGTGATTTTTTAGAGAAGTACTTTCGTAAGGCTATATATAAAAGTTGTTTATAGGCGTTAACTGAAAGAACCATTTTTGCTGGAGTAAATAAATATTTTTTTTGTGCAACCATTTTGAAAAAAGAAGTGTATATAAATGCGAAAGTAAGGTAATACGTAGAGTGTGTGAATAACCGCAAGAAATGAATGGAAGAAATATGTCGTTGGACGAAGAGATCAAAGCTCTCCAGGAAGGAAATAGCGAAGGATGGCCAAAAATAGTGGATCGCTACAGAGATCGTATTTTTGCTTTGCTATTGCGTTTTACGCAAGACCGTTGGGAGTTAGAAGATATATCTCAGGAGGTTTGGATGCGTTTGTACACAAAAATTTCGCTATACGATTTTCGCTATCCATTCTATACGTGGGTACTCAAGGTAACGACCAATGTGGCGATTAACTATAAACGAAAACGACGTTGGTGGGAGCGTTTAAGCCGCGATGTTCCCGGAAAAAAATCGTTCGATACATGTGAGTTCTTTGATGAAATTCATAAACCGTTGTCACTACTCGATAAAAAAGCAAGGATTATTTTTCTTCTCTACCACTATGAATCTCATTCTGCGAAAGAAATCGCGCAGATACTAAATACACCCGTTGGCACTGTCAAAAGTAGCTTGAGCCGCAGTTCGAAGTTATTGCAAAACTTTTTTGGTGGGAGAACATAATTGGATTGTCGACAAGCAAAAAATAAATGGCTACATTACCTTAACGGTGAAATTACGAAAGAAGATCAACACGAAGTACTTAATCATATTTCCCTATGCCAACACTGTCGTGAAACTTTGGAACTGGCGGAATGGATATTTGCTTTACGCAAACGTACAACAGAACTCTCGCCAAATAAAAAACAAAAAACACATTTTACTATGGGATACCGGAGGCAATTTTTGTTAGCGGCAATGATTGTTGTGACATGCTTTATCCTTCTTTTTGACAACAGCAAAGAAGAGAGTTCCGTTAAAGTATTAAGTATCGAATCTTCTACGACATACATTTCCGAGAATGAACATCGGATGACATACTATCACTACCATTTAGGAGAACACAATGAATAAGGTTTACTATATTGTTTTTATGCTGTTATTCGCTGTGGCAATATATGCCCAGGAAAGTCTGCATGCGGCGGAAGTACGTCACTTTGATATTGAAAAGTATCTCTCCAAAGCAGGGAATATTCGCATGTCAGATAAAGGTGGCGTTTCGTCTATGGAAAAAAAAGCGGAAGAACATTTGTTTACGAATATACGTGAACACTTAAGTGCCAAGAAACTTTTACCACAACTACATAGTATGGAAGTTGTGAAGTCGGATATTGTGGTTGTGGCCACCCCACAAGCCAATCGTGAAATCGCGTATTTTTTACGTAAGATGGAGGTGTTGCGTTCTTTTTCTGTGCAGATTCAGTTGGTCAGAGCAATTCCTCTAGATAAAGTACAGTTAAAAGAAAAAGAGAAATGGCAGTTTCCCAATGTGCATATTGTGGTGGACGCGGTCAAGACAGAAGAGGCGCAGCAGCAAATCACCTATTTTAAGAAACACGCAACGGTGATGGCTTCACCAACGATTGCCATCGCCGATAATTTCATTAACAAGTTGGAGATGGCGAGTAAAGAAAATCTAAACTATGTGAGTGGCTATCGTTATGTTCAAATTGTGAACCAACCACAAAAAGTCACGATACCAGAATTAAAGAAATTAGAAAGAAAATTCAATCTTCACATTTTACCGTTTCCCAAAAAGGATCAGAATCATCATTTGCATTTGCGGATTGATGTTGCCGATTATGTAAAGCCTATTAAGCAAATCAAAACCAAAGACGGCCCTATTCATCGTCCTCAGATATATAATAGTTCACAGATGATTGCGCTGTTATTTAAGACGCCCTCTACCGTTAGAGTGATTGCAGGGCCTAATCAAAAAGGTGAAGTAAATATACTATATGTCAATATAGATTTGCGCAAAAATAAACCGACAGGTTTACTAAGTGGACGTGTCATCGCCAAAGTAGAACGTAAAGTTACTTGGAATGAAGAGCAGGTAGATCTTCCGCAAATGGCTACCCAATATGTGCTGGAAACCGGGAAAAGTAGCTATCTACGCGAGAAACAAAACGTATCATTGTATCGAAAAAGCGACAATCAAAAAGTGAGCGATGGTAAAATTGTCGAGGTGAGAAGCCAAGTGTGTATCGCTGAATTTTCCACAGATGTGACCATACCATTGTCAGAAGTTTATTTTTCCGTACACGGCGAGAAGAAATAGGGATTCAATGTTAGCGTCTAGTGCCGGTCCCTAAAAATGCGAAGTATAAAAATCGTAACCGTAGCCGTAATCGTCGCCGTGACTGTGACCGTGACCGTGACCGTCAATGCCATTGGCTTAATAAGTAAGTGTTATTCAGTAAAAAACTTACGAATTTATGTCATTCCCGCGAAAGCGCATGGCTGTCAAGCTAAGACATAAAGTACTACAAATAAAAGAATTACATTTTTTTCTCTAAAACTAAAAAACTACCTTACCAGTGTCATCCCTGATCAAGTCAGGGATGAACATACCCAACAGCTCGCTGTTGTTTTATTAAAATGAACCTATTTCAACTTGCTGTTGGGATTGTACAACTTGGTCGTATAAAGTGTTGTACAGTTATTGCTTACGGTCAAAATTACAAAGCCATTTTGTTTTGTAGTTCCAGAGAACACGAGGTGTAAGTCTTCATTATAGGTTGTTTACGCTTAAGTCAATGGCATTGGGCCGTGAACTCGACCGTGACCGAATAAATCGGCGACGATTACGGCTACGGTTACGATCACGATTACGGTCAAGGTCACGGTGATTTTAGGCAACACGTGCAGGTACTATTAATTTTTTTTGTATTTTTCTAATTTTTCGATACTTCTTTTATTTCCCAAAGCAGCGCCTTTTGTAAACCACTGCATGGCCTTACTCAGGTCTTTGTCTCTACCAAAGCCTTTTTCGTGCATTTCCCCAAGAAAAGCCATTGATTCCCCGTGATTGTACTTACTTGCTTCCAGGAACCATTTGTACGCCGTTGCGAAATCCGAAGGTGCTCCGGTGCCGTAAAAATAAACAACACCTAGATTAAACATGGATAAAGCGTGTTTTTTTGCCGCGGCTTTTTGGAAAAATTCTATGGCTCTTTCTTGGTTTAGCTCTATTTCTTCACCATAGTAGTTCATGATTCCATAGCGATACATGGCTTCCGGAAAATCCAAATTGGCTGCCTTTTCGAACCAGCGAGCGGCTTCTTTTAAGTTTTTCTCTACGCCAGAACCGTAGTAGTACATGTTGGCTATGTTGGTCATGGCATATGCGGAGTTGAGCTTTGATGCTTTTTGATACCACATCATTGCTGTGTCTAGATTTTTCTCCACACCTAAGCCATAGCGATACATAACACCAATATGATTCATTGCCGGACTAAAGTTTTTCTCTCCCGCCTTGGTAAACAAAGATAGTGATTTGTTTAGATTTTTGTCCGTACCAACAGGAACAAAGTAAAACCATCCGCTCATGTATAGCGAAAAAGGATCTTGGTTTTGCACTAGCTTTGGTAAAATATCGCGTACGATTTTTTTTGCTTGCGTGGGGTTTTTTTGTGTACCATGCCCGACAAAGAGCATTTTCGCTTTGTGGGCAAAGTATCTTGCATCTTTGTGTTTATCGAGAGCAGTTTCGTTTTCGTTCCAAGCTTTTTCGTAAGAGTGCTTTTCGTAGTATTCTGTAAGTGATGTTTGGAAATGTTTCTCCGCTATGGAGTTTTGCGCATAGCAACAAAGTATTATGGGTGTAATGAGTAACAATCGTTTCACAAAAAACTCCTTCTGTTTATCTATAAAAGCGGACGTTTGGCAGATGGTTAACTTTAACTTTAAAATTATCATTTACTTAAATTATGACAAAATTTTTCCAAATATTTTGTATAAAAATAAACGTAAATTTTGTATATTAAGAGCGATTTGAATGTTTTGCAGCGCCACGAAACATCTTCATAAAATGATTCATTTACATCAATAAGTTGAAAGAAAGAAAAAACATGTTGCCAGCAAAAATACACGATCTCAAAAATAAAGTATTTATTATTATTGTTGCAACAGTTGTCATCGTAACCATAATAAGTTTTATTTTTTATTGCTACTTTTACAATAAATCAACGCATCAATATCAGAACATAAACGAGCACAAAATCAAACGTTTTTTTGTCGAGTACTTTCAGCAAAAAAAGAGAAATTTAGACTATATGGTTTCTTGTGCGAAAAAGTCTTATCAAGATGCTGCGCTACATCAAAGATATATTGCTAAAGAAAAAAGCCGCGCTGTACAAAAATTTTACGCGAGTTTACAAACAGAAATAGAGTTGTTTAACGATAATCCATTTTTTGCCAAAATGATGGAGAATTTACGTCGAAGTTATAAACAAAACAAAACGGACATTTGGAAAAAATACAATCGTTATGCCAGTAAGGTCGCGTTGTTTGCTAAATCGAGAAAGTTCAAGCATGTTCACTTTGTCGCGTTAGATGGTGAAGTGGTATGGAGTAGTGATAAATCAAAAGACTCTATATTTCGTCGCAATATAAACACCAAGGAGTATAGTGCTTTAGCGATTTCTAAAGCCTTTATCCAGGGAAAAAAACAAACATGTATCTTCAACGGACAAGATACCCTTTTTGTATGTTCACCGACAAAAGGCTCTGTGACTATTTTCGAAATTAAATTGAGTGACACGCTAGAACCTTTGTTGCGTGAAGGCAATACTCCCATCATTTCAAACATTTTTCTTTCGCACAACGATCTCAATGCGAAATCTCAACAACGTAAAGTGGATATATTTGTTTCCACGACGGGAAAAAACAGTGGATCATCGATATACCGCGGTGTGAACCAAAGATTTGTTGTGGGATCATTTCAGAAAATTTCAAATACTCCGTGGACTCTATACATTGAATCGCAACTGCGTGATGTATTGTACCGCGATTTACAATTCTTAACAAACTTCTATCATGTAAATGAACAGTCGTCCGTACATGTTTTTTTCGCAAAGACGATGCAGACACTTTTTAAGATGGAAAATACGGATGCAAAAATTACGGACTTCCTAAAATCACACCTGCAAAAAAAATCTTTTGCCATGGTTGTGGACTCTTCCAATAAAGGCTGGGGAAATATATATTTAATACAAAAAATAGCCCTGGAAGAACATTTTCCTCTTTACATTGTTATTCGGACTTCTGGGAATAAAATTGAAAAGCAAGTTTCGGTGAATACGAAAGACGTTGAATTTCAGTTGTTTATGGGGAGACAAAGTTTACTACTAAATGACTTGGAAAAAGTAGCCCCTATTCAAATATTTCAACAGCAAGGCGTTATTGCCATGAAAAAGTCTCCGGGATATGGGCAACACTCTATGTATTTTGTCATCATCATGCTCGCCATATTCACATTAGTAATTTGCTACTATTGTCTTGCGCCGCATTTTAGTGGTGTTTATCATTTGTCGTGTAATGACGCGCACCAATGGCAAGAGATAAAAAACAATTTGTGTAAAGTAGAGGAGAGTCTAAGTAGCAACGCAAAAGAGGCAGAGAATTTACGCTTAAAGTGTTATGAGGCCAACAGTCAACTTCAGGAATTTATCAATGCGAATCAAAATTTAGAAGAGATGTTGGAGAATGTCGAAAAAGTTTTTAAGAAATTAATTAAGATTTTGCGTGAAAACGTGCAAAACATAGACAAAATATCAAATCTAGTAAATCAACTTACGAAATACCAGCACAATATCTCTGCGACGATTAACCGAGCGAAAAGCTTATCTTTTACGTCGAGTATTCTGTCCCTCAATACTTCTATTGAAGCTTCAAACTCTCTTCCTCATGAGGCCTTTGCTATACTAGCGAAAGAATACCAAGGAGTGGCTTCGAATATTCAATTTTTCCTCCACGAAACAACTAGACAAGTAATTGATAGCGCAAATGATTTTCATGTATTGAACCAACTGACAAATCGCCAACAGTTGGCAAAAGAAATAATAGGTATCATGCAAAGTCGTTTACAACTACTCATTCGTGTAAAAGAGTGGTGCCAGGAACAAAAAATACCACTTAAAAATATGCGCCACATGCTGCAAAAGATTGAAGAAAGCTCTGTTGTTCAGGTTATAGAGCAACAAACGGCAGCGAACAATCTAAACAGTGTGATTACATTTTTTGCTCGCCGCGAAGTAAATACCATACCTGCAATACACAGTTCTCTTTTACAACAACAGGGAACTAAAGCAGAAAGTGTGTCACCCAATACTGATATTGTTCCATTGAAGGAAGTAGAGTACAGTGATTTTTAATGTCAGTGGAGAAGAAAAATGCATATTACGCATCCGAATAATAGAAATAACGTCCGTAGGAGGAGACCATGTCTGACTTAACATGGGATGAAATCATTGAGCAGATAGACCAGCTAGTAATCAGTGCTGTTGATGCAGAAGAGTCTGATCTTTCTACTGTAATTGGTGTCCACGATGATTTGATGGAGATTGTTGCTGTTCTTGCGGAAACGGATTATTCGTTTTTGTCTAAAATTGGACAAAAGGGAGCAGAGATTGCCATGAGAATCGTCCTGCAAGAATCAGACGATGTAGAGTATGATTTAGATACGGTTATTGAAACCTGTTCGACATTGCAGTGTATGGTACGTGAAATTATTGATGAAGAAGACCCTCTGTCTGTACCGTTACCAGAAGGGTTAGGTCTGGAGTTAGAAGACCTCGAAGATGAAGAGGATCATGAAGATGATGATGAGGCTCCGGAGGAGAGTCTTGTTGAAAGTTTAGAAGAACCAAAAGACCACGACTCTGAAAGGGCGGAATTAGAAGAAGGCGAAACGGCTAGCGAAAACAATGAAAGTAAGGTCCTGTTTTCCATACCAGAGCAGGAAATAAATCCTGATCATTTGGTGGCTTTTTTGAGCGATATGAACGATTTGTTTGATACAGCGGAGTCTGCCATTTTAGCATTGGAAAATGCACCAGATAATAAAGAAAAACTACAAGATTTATTAAGTGTTTTTCACACGATTAAGGGAAATGCTGGTATATTGCAAATGCATGATATGGTAAAGGTGGCGCATATCGCCGAGACATTGCTAGAAAAAATTTCTATTCTCACTCCCGAAGCGGCAAATCTTCTGTTTGGGGCTATTGATTGTTTTAAAGAAATGGATTTATCTTTAAAGAGTTACCTCGATAATCGTCGTTTTACAGTCATCACAAATCCTGGGATGCTTGTCGAAGAGTTTGAAGGTTATCTTACTGAATTGCAAAATACCCCAGATATGATACCGCCAAAAGCTAAACCATCATTTTTTCCGGATGAACCGCGAGTAAAAACGGAGAGAATGATAGATCCAAATCAGCTAGAAGGCATCGCCAAGACACAGCCGATTAACAAGATTTCTCAAACAGGTGAAGAAACCATTAACATGCCATTTTCGGCTATACAAGATCAGTCCGAGTACCAAAAATCTCAAGACAAAGAAATCGCCGAAAGTGTTGATTTACAAGCGATTACCAAAATAAAAACGTCTGATTTGGACGATTTGATCGATACTGTGGGAGAGCTCATTATTTCGTATTCCATGGTGGAAAACGACTTAAATATTTCACAAATAAAAAATATCGCCACACAAAAGAAAATCGCGTCGTGTACAAAGCTAGTAAAGCAGTTGCAAAAAGTGGCGCTTCGTGCACGAATGACGCCGATTCAACCTATCTTTCAACGCATGAATCGTCTTGGACGTAATCTAGCGAAAAAGCTAGACAAAGAGGTTGTGATACGTACTTTTGGCGAAGACACAGAACTCGACCGTACTGTTGTGGAAGCAATACATGAGCCATTTATGCATTTAATGCGTAATGCTGTTGACCACGGAATAGAGCAGAAAAATGTTAGGGCAAAATCTGGAAAACCAGGGGTGGCAAATGTCTTTCTACGAGCGTACCATAGTGCGGGCAATATTATTGTCGAAATTGCGGATGATGGCGGCGGTATACAAATTCCCAAAATACAGGAGAAAGCTCTCACTTTGGGCTTGGTAAAGAATGTGCGCGATCCAAATATTGATTGGGCGGATTTTATTTTTCACTCAGGTTTTTCCACCAAGGAAAATTTATCTGAGATTTCTGGACGGGGTATGGGCTTAAACATTGTTAAGCAAAAAATTCAATCGTTAGAGGGGGAGATCAGTATTGATTCTGAACAAGGCAAAGGTTGTAAGTTTACCATTACTCTGCCACTTACTCTCGCGATGCTCGATGGTATTATCATTCGAATTAAGCACAATAACTATATCCTCAACTCGAAAGATATAAAAGAATTTATCCAACTATCTCCAGAGGCTATTTCTTCTCTAATTGATGGTGCAGAGGTTGTTGTTCACAAGGGGAAAAGCATACCGGTAATTTACACGGAAGAAGTGATTGATTCTCCCTCCTTGTCGCGAGATTTTAAACAGAAAATAGGAGTTATTATCGATAAAGATGATAAACCATACTGTTTGGTGATCGATGAAGTAAAACAACAGCAGCAAGTGGTCATAAAAAGTTTGGACAAAAGTTTTTCTCAACTTATCGGAATATCGGGCACAACAATTTTAAGCGACGGTAGTATTGCATACATTCTCGATTTACAAAATATCACCGAGAGATATTTAGAGATGCAGTCTATTGAGCGTACTATGTCGTAAAATTAAGGAAATGCAAATGTCATCGGCTAATGTTTCGAATAAATATTTGACTTTTGGTTTAGATAACCAGACGTATGGAATTCAGATAGCAAACGTTTCGGAAATTATAGCAATTAAAGATATAACTCCTATTCCTCAAACGCCAAATTTTGTTGCAGGAATGGTAAATGTTCGCGGAAAAGTTATTCCAATTATCAATTTAAGAAAAAAGTTTGATTTAACCGAAAAGGAATACGACCGTAATACATGTATCGCTATTGTGTATATCAAACAAAGTGAGATGGGAATTATCGTTGACGCGGTGTATGAAGTGACGGAAATTCAAAAAGAATTCAAAGAAGAGACACCGCAATTTGGTTCTGCTGTAAAGACGGAATTTATAGAGGCCATTGCTAAAGATTTACAAGGAATCAAAATACTACTTAATATTGAAAAAGTACTTACTAGCGAAGAACTTGTCATCGTTAACGACATAGTAAATGCGGAGAAAACAGAAAGCTAACGGTTGTTTGTTATCTGTTGTTTGGTAGAAAGGTAAAAGATGGTCAGAGTACTCATAGCCGATGATTCTAGTTTCATGAGAAGAGTATTACGCGAAATTCTGACAGAGAGTGGGTACGAAGTCGTTTGCGAAAGTCCCAATGGACTTGCTGCTGCTCAAGACTACAAAAAAGTTTTACCAGATATTGTGTTGATGGACTACAATATGCCTAAGCTAAAAGGGGTAGATAGCGCAAAACAAATATTAAAACACGATCCTTCAGCGCAAATCGTTATGGTGACATCTATTGGTAGCAAGAAAAAGTTAATAGAGGCACTGCGTATAGGTGTTAAGAATTACATTACGAAACCTTTTGAAACGTACACACTATTAAAAACTTTAGGGAAAATTCTTGGTGACAAGGCTCCTGATATTGAATTTGAGGTAGAAGAGGACGACGATTTTCAAGTCATTGGTAGTTCCTTCGGACAATATTTGCTTCAAAAAGGCATTATTTCACAAGATCAATTGTTGCATTGCCTGGAAGTGCAAAACTCAGTGAATCGAAAAATTGGTGAAATTGCCGTTGAAGAAGGACTAATGCTTCCAGAACAAGTAGACAAAATTTTAAAAGTGCAAAAACGCATTAACAAATATTTTGGTCAGCTGACCATGCAAATGGGAATTTTGAAAAGCAGACAGCTGCAGCAATTGTTAAAAGTACAACAAACACACTATATAAATTTGGAAGATATCATGGCCCGGGAAAAAATTATATTAAAAGAAAAACTTGAAGCTGAACTAGAGCAATTTAGATCTCTCGATCAAGGCGATCAAGGGGTTTATGGTCTACAGTGGATTAAAGAAAATTTTGAAAATGGTGCCGTCTTTGAAGTTTTTACAGAACAGACGTTGAAGTTACTAATGCGTCTTACAGAGTTTTTCGTTTTAGAAGGTGATTGTAGTTTTGACAACGAAAAAATTCGCTCCAATGGGATTGTCGTTGAGTTATCTTTTTCGGGTGACTTCAACTGGATGTATATATTAAATATTAGCAATGAAGTGGCTATTGCTATTGCTGACGCTATGGTCGAACTAGAAGATGACATTAGCCAAGATGTACTTTTGGAAGTGGCCGGAGAATTTGTCAACATTGTATGCGGGAATGCTATTAGTAAATTAGACAACAATAATATTAAATTTGATATGAAGCCTCCTAAGATAAAAAAAGTGGACGAAGAACATATCACTTTGCCAAAGGGTAGAGAGGCTTTAATCATACCGATACTTGTTCCTGAGGGACAGGTTGATTTGGTGATTGTTGGTAAAAATATCTTTGCACAGCGTCAAAAAAATTTCGAGGGGTAAAACGTGTATCTTGAACTAGCCAAAAAATATTTAGATAAAGCTAGGAATGCTTCGGGAAGTACGCGCAATTATTTTGCGAATTTAACGAAAGTCTGCCTAGCAAAAAGTGCTGCCTCTCCTGCGGATATCGGAACAGACGACCAAGAACTTACATTGCTTTCGCGGAAAATAGTTAGGCGCCGTCGTAGAGCAGCGCGCATAAAGAGTAAAAATCCTGTGCAAATTTGTCAGGAATATTTGCAAAAATGCCGAGATAACAATTGTACGAATCGTCAATACTTTGCTAACTTATGTCGCACTACACTGACGAATTATAATTTAACACCAGAGGAAATCGGTACGAACCAAGAGGAACTCGATTATTTACAAAATCAAGGTTTCTTGGAAAGTGCAAAAAAATACTTATTACAAGCTCGATGTGCTGATGGAGCAAAACGCAAGTGCTATGCGGACTTATGCTCTGAATATTTAGATAAAGGAAAAGGCTCACCTGAAGACATTGGAGCCGACCAAGACGAATTGGCGGAACTTGCAAGGTAAAGTTTATATTTTTGACAAAGGCTTTTGCTATGAGACAATTTAAGAAATTATTACTCATGAATGCTTTTATTATTGGTAGTGTCATTGCTGTTACATGGATGGTTGTTGTTCAAGTTGCTGATCAGCAAAAACAGACAGCACTAAATAGCGGGGAACAAATAGCAAAACGCTACGCTCAAGAAATATCTATGTTCTTAGAGAAAAATCATGTTGTTGTTCGTGGATTTGCAAAATTTATAGAACACAACTACAAGGATGATCATGAGAATATAAAATTCGTTCTCGAAGACTTTTTACGAGAGAACACATATCTTGCAGCTGTATTTTCTTGTATGGAGCCATTTTCAAAAGATAAAGAGTCGACAACATATTATTGGAATCGACTTGGAGACAAGAGTGTTAAGTTTGAAGAGCGCAATGACACACACAAAAATGATTGGTATCGAAAAAGTAAAGTAACAAAAAATTTTCAAGTGATTCCCTCTGCCATATATAAAAGCAGTCCTCTGGTATCTTTTGTGTTTCCCGTGGTAAAAGATGACGAATTTGTGGGAGTAGTTGGCATAGATATTGCATTTGAGACATTTGCAAGTATTGTAGAGAATGCCAATGCGTACGATGTTGGCTATGCTTTTTTACTCGATAGCGAAAGTCGTTATCTCGTACATCCTAATGTAAACCTTGTGGAACAAGGGCAGACAATTCAATCATATGCAAAGCAGCACAAAAATCCCGATTTAGAGGAAGTCGCCGGGCAAACAAGCGGTCATATAAATACCATAGACCCCGAAAGTGGAACAAATGTCTATTTGTTTTTTGAGTCTTTGATGTCAAACACTTGGAAAATTGCTGTGGCAATACCTGAAAATCAGATTGTCAATAACGATGTCGCGCGTTCTGCGATGTTAACTTGTCTAATCGCATGCATTTTTATCGTCATCGTAACATATATTTTTGCCGCAGAGTCTACTATTTCGCTACATAATGTTACGGATACTGTGACGAGTCTATCGCAAGGGAATTTAAAGAACAAAGTACAAATACCTGTGAAAGGTGAAGTGGGGAAATTAGGGAACGTAATCAACAAATTTGTTGATAACTTACATGACTTTGCTGAAAAAAGTCAATCTATCTGCGACAATTTGCAAAAGTCAGTAAAAAAGGCGCATACTGAAGGGGATAATATCTTTGTGCAGGCCGAAAAAGAGGCATCGGCTGTTAATCAATTTAGACAAAAGATTTCTGCAACAAGCAAAATGCTCGACGAAACGACTGCGACGACCAATAAAGTCGAAAAACAAGTTCAGAGTATTAAAAGTACAATGGATGGTCTTTCTAGAACTAGTAATAAAATGTCAGAAGTTTTAAAAATCATTGACGATATTGCTTTTGAAACAAATTTACTGGCAATCAATGCTGCCATCGAATCTGCCCATGTTGGTGATGTAGGTAAGGGTTTTGAGGTAGTTGCTGATGAAATGAGGTTGTTATCAAAACGTACAGAAATGCAGTCTAATGAGGTTAGCCAATCTATTCACAACAATGTTCAACAAATCAATCAAGGTGTAGAAGCAATTAACCAGATGATGGAAAATATTACCGAAATCGCTTCTGCAAGTGAAGAGCTAGCACAGACAATTAAAGAAATTTCAAAATCTGTAGTGGAAATGGATGCATTTACACAACACAATTTGAGTCTGATCAATGAATTAAAAATAACCTCTAATAAAATAAACAACGATGCGCAAGCTCTTACAAGTTTGATCCAATTTTTTCAAACGAAGTAGGATGGTATGAAACCTATTCACCAAAATAAGGAATCCACATTGAGTACATCTATCGTAGGCACCACTTTCGACGATTATACGGTAAAGAAGTTGCTTGGCAAAGGAAACATGGCCGAGGTATATCTTGCGCATCAGAATTCTTTGCAGAGAGATGTCGCTTTGAAAATTCTTCGTCGAACGAATAATTTAGAAAGTGATGATTCGATAGGACGCTTTTTGCGAGAAGCGCGTTTAGCCGCTTCCATACAACACCCAAATATTGTCAACATCTATTCGATAGGAAATAAAGAGGCATTTTGCTATATCGCCATGGAGTATGTGTGCGGATATCCACTGGAAGATATTATTGAAAAAGGACCACTGGAAGAAGAAGACACATGGTTGATCGCTTTGCAAGTCGCCGATGCTTTAAAGTGTGCTCTTGTAAAAGATATCATTCATCGCGATATTAAACCTGCAAATATTCTTATGACCGAAAATCAAGCAAAGGTTACCGATTTTGGACTTTCTAAGAGAAAAAACGACCAAGAGTTGACTCAGGCTGGTTTGATTCTCGGTACACCGAGCTATATGAGCATAGAGCAGGCAACAGGAGGAGATGTTGATCATCGATCCGATATTTACTCATTGGGAGCAACTTTGTACAAAACCATTACCGGACGTTTGTTGTTTACAGCAAATAGTGTGATTGACGTTCTGTACAAACACCGATATGAAAAAACCGTAGATCCTATCGAATACGTTCCAAGTCTTTCCTATAAAAGCTCATTTATTATTGCGAAAATGATTCAGAAAGACCCCAACGAACGTTACCAAAGTTACGATGAACTTTTATGTGATGTTCATTGTCTCCTAGATGAAAAACCACTCATTTACGCAAATGAAAAATGTGCCCATAATATATATTTTGACAAACCTATCGAACGAAAAGTTTTTTCCAAGACATCGAGATTGACACAGAGAATTGTCGGTAATGTTCAAAATATCATAAAGCGAGACGAAACATCAGAGTCGAGTAAGATGCAAGCGACATTAGGGATTCATAAAAATCCTTTGTCGGAAACCCATAAGCGGCGTCGTGAAGTAACTAGTGAGCAAACGGCTATACGTCGTAGAACAAAAACCACACGTAAAATTTCGGCAAGTAACTTATTGCAAAAGAATATTGAATTTCTCGAGCAGAAAGTCAAAAAATCGTTTAGTGAACATCTTGTTAAGCGCGGTATCATAACAAGCGGTCAGCTGAAATCGGCACTTGAAATATATTTGACGGTAAATTCCAAGTTTGGAGAGCTGGCAGTTAGCGAAGGGTGGTTGCTACCTGATCAGGTGGAAAAGATCTTAAAAGTCCAGAAACGCATCAAAAAATCCTTTGGGCAACTAGCCATTCAAATGGGGTTTTTGCGAAAAGAGCAGGTTCTTGAAATTTTATCGAGACAAGATAAACATCACATTGATTTTTATGAAGTTTTACTCCGCGAAAAAATAATTAAGCGCGAAGTACTTGAACAAGAGTTGATTGTTTTTTCAAAGAGTAGACCCTAGAGTTTAAATAATTTTATGAAGTCACTTGAACAATATCCGGTGATTAGCTACAATACTGAGAAGCGTAGCAACAATACAAGTGAGTATATCATTTATTCACCTTTGCGCGTAGTTGGTTAATTTTAAGTTTTAGTATTGCTTTTGCAGATTATCTATAATTTGTCTGAAGTTTGAAATTATCCAAATACTCAATAGATGATATTTTTTGTTGTAGGAATGGCTACTCTTAAAGTCTAATTTAGAACTCGCACAGTGTATTGTAAAAATGCTCTAGCATTTTAGTTATAATCGTATAAAAACATCTTTAAATATATAGTAAATAGGTTGTTTTTCTCAAACTTATTTTACTAGATACTATTAAGGTTTTGTATATTTTAGAAAGTATTATTATGAAAAAAGTAGCAACATTTTCCTTAGTTTTTATTCTAATGCTATCTACTTTCATCTGCGCACAAGAAGATGTTTCTTCTGAAATCGTGTACAACCGCGGTGATATTTCCGTAGATGCAGGTATTGACTATGTTACCAAGTATTTCTTCCGCGGTCTTTTAGTGGAAGATGATGGATACATCATTCAACCATATGCGCAAATTAATTTTCATATTGTCAGTGGTTGTGATGTTGAAGTTACCGCATTTGGTGGCGTTTGGGCGAGTCTTCAAGGTGAAGATGTGACGAATCAGGTTGGAGATGACCCTGAAGCATTAAACGAACTAAGAATTATTGGTGGTTTGGAATTTGATTTGTACGACCTACTTATCGTTACAGGCCGCTACACTATTTATACTTTTCCTAACCAGTCAGATACAGGTATTAACCAAGACCGTTTAGAAGACCGTCATGAGGTATCCTTAGAGGTTCGCATTAATGATGGACCACTACTTGGCCTAGGTAACTTTTCTATCAATCCTTGGGGACTTCTTGCACTTGAGCTTGAAGACGGAAACCCAAATGTTGATAACGAAGGTGATGAAAGTTTCTTCGCACTTTTCGGTATTGAGCCTACCATTGCGATCGAAATCGACAAAGGTGCTAACCTGTTAATATCGTTGCCAGTAACTGTTGCACACGCTTTGGCTAACGACACATATGTTGATGCTGGTGGTGACGCTCGTTCATACGGTTTTACCAGTGTTGGTATAAAAGCGAATGTACCTTTGGTTTTCATTCCTAAACGTTTTGGTCAGTGGAGATTCGTTGCTGGCTTAGACGCTTATTTCTTAGGCGAAGCTGCAGAAGATACAAACGACGATGAGGAATTTGATTTAGTTGCTAACTTTGGTATCCACATGAATTACTAATTCGTGTATAAAATAACGAGATAAATTTTATTTTATCTCGTTATTCTCCATAAAATAATATATAATATCGCAAATGTATTGTGTTGTAGAATTAATAAGTATTAACTAGAGAAAAAGAGGAATAATAAATATGACGGTACATTTTATGTGCACTTGTGGAAGTAAAACATATAGTTTACCCGACTCGATGGCTGGTCAAAAAGTTCGTTGTCCAAGTTGCCAAGTGATTATCATCGTGCCTCAACCAAGTGAAGGTGGACAAGTTGTTATTGCCGTTCCTGCTGATGATTCCATGGAAGGCTTTTAGTCATATTCTTTTTCTATATTTTTTATTTTTTTGCGCAAATAGCGGATAACATCGTCATGATGGACTAAGCCCAAAACGCGCTTAGCAATTTTCTGCGTCTGTTGGAGAGTTATAGCGCGAATCATTTTTTTGACCTCAAGTATGGAATAAGGAGACAAACTAAACTCCTTTAATCCCATACCTATAAGCACTATAATCATTTCTTTTGAAATTTCACCGCATATACTTACCCGAACACCATGTTTATTTCCCACTTGAATAACATGTTGTATTAGTCGAAAAATAGCAGGGTGAGCAAATTTGTAATAGTTGGCGACGTTTTCATTACAACGATCTACAGCCAAGGTATATTGGACTAAGTCATTTGTTCCAATACAGAAAAAATCTACATAATCTACGAATAAATCACATGTGATTGCGGCAGAAGGAATCTCTATCATGATTCCTATGGGAATACGCGGCGCAAAATGAATATTTTGCGAATGTAATTCTTCTTTTACCTGAGACAAGATATCAAGAGCTTTTTTGATATCTTCAACGGAAGATACCATAGGGAACATGATAGCTACATTCCCGTGTACAGATGCTCTTAGAATAGCACGTAGTTGTGTACGAAAAACATTTTCATGTTTAAAACACAATCGCAGAGAACGACACCCCAGAAAAGGATTATCTTCTACTGTACGAAATAAACCAAAATCTTTATCGGCTCCCAAATCCAAAGTACGAACAACAATGGACCTATTTCCCAATTTGCGCGCAGCACTTGCGTAAGCATTGTAATGCGTTTCTTCATCAGGGTGATTGTGATCGACATAAATGAACTCTGTGCGGTACAATCCTACGCCTTCCGCACTTTGTGAAAGAGCCGTTTTTACTTCAAATGGATTTTCGATGTTCGCCAATAGAGAAATGGAATGTTGGTCTTTTGTTTCGCTACGCAATTGTTTGATTTTTTGCAGAGAGGTTGTTTTTATTTTTTGTTGTTGTTGCTGTTTTTTGTATTTGTCGATGGTTTTTTTTGTCGGCCGTATTACTACTTTACCTGTAAAACCATCTAAGATGACCGTGTCACCTGTGAAGATATTGTTGGTTTCTTCACCGATTCCTACAATAGCATTGATACCTCTTGTCCTAGCGACAATAGCTGTGTGTGAGGTTTGTCCACCACTATTGGTGATAATACCAACTATTTTGTTGAGTGGAAGTAGAGCGGTTTGCGAGGGTGTGAGCTCTTTTGCAACAATAACAACGGGCTTACGCAGTGATTTATAAGAAATGTTTTTATGAGATGTTAGATGTTTTAGTAAGCGATTTTCAATATCTTTTAAATCACTAATACGCCGTGAATATAGTTCACCTCTACGAGAAGACAAATTTTGCTGATAACTTTGCATCAAGTGGTGTACGGCATATTCCGCCTTAAAGAAATTGTTTTCTATTGTATAGAGTATTTCTTGTTGACTTTCCTCTAATATAAGGCGATGACCACAGAATATTATGGATATATCTTTGGTATCTGCGGTTTGCTTTTCAATTTTTTTGAGTTCTTTTATAGCTTTGCTTTGTGCTTTCAGATATCTCGTTTTTTCGCTTTCAACCGTTTTTTTATCTTGGCGAATAAATTGCTGAGTAACTCTCGGTTGTTCTCGATCTAAAATAAATGCTTTACCTACAGTGATGGCAGGGGTTACAGCAATTCCCCCTCTAACTTCCATTTTTCGTCTAATAGGCACCTATTTGGCTTTCCTCATCATCATCGTCATCTTCTTCGCTAAATAACTCTTTTAACTTTTCAACAACTTCTTGTGCATCACTTCCCGAAGCAGAGAATTTTATTTTTTGACCGCAATATGCTTCCATACTGATAAGCTCTAATATTTTTTTCGCATTGTATTTTTCACTGTGTATTGAAAAATATGTTTCCGAATCAAAATTTCTTAGTAGCTTCACTATCTTTGTCGCAGGCCGCATATGAACCCCATATTGCCAAGGTACGACGAGTTTACACGTTATTTCCATAACTATAAAAGAACTCAAAAATTTGCCGATTAGTAGTGCATAATCATATCATCACCATCATCCTCTGTCTCTGGAATATAGCGTTTCACGCGATGGCTTTTACTTTTTTCTTTCATTTTACGCAATTGTCTTTCCACTTTATCTAAGGCCTGATCAATTGCGCCAAACCACTCACTAGCTCTAGCTGTACCAACAACAGTTCCTCCTCTTTCAGGAGTTGCAACGATTTCCACTTTATATTGATTTTGCGCGTCTTTGGTACTTCTGAACTCAGCGATGGTTTCTACTCGACGTACAGAGTACTTGCCAAGTTTTTGAACCTTATCTTGGATGTAGTCTTTGGTCTCTTGACTTACTTCACTATTTCTAACAGTTATATTGCTGTTCAAAATAACAACCTTTCTAGATATCAACTAGCGTCTACAAACTTCGAGTGTAAGTATTAGTTGCCAAACTCTAATCTCTCAGCGTTGCGGTTGTCTAGTTGCTTTATTCTCAAGATTTTTTCTTGAGTTTTTCTAAAATCATATGGGATACGATGATAACAAATTTCTTTTCCGTCAAAGATAACATAGCAAGAGCGATTGTCTTTATCTCTAGGCTGTCCAACAGAACCTATGTTGCAAACGATTCGTTCGCCGGGCTTGCATTCCCATACGCCGTCGAAATCTTCAATATTATACCATTTACTATCTTCGGTTATAATCCCTGGTGTATGTGTATGCCCAACAAAACAAGCTCTGTTGAATTGGCTGAATATTTCGCGAATTTTCTCGGGAACTTCCCCAAACAAATCTTCCGTATCTGATTTTAAAATATACTCCATGGTTGGATCACGCGGAGATCCATGGACAAATAGATAGTCATCTTCACTGTAAGAGAGTGATAGATTTTTGAGTACTTCCCAACGTTTTTTGGTTTTTTTAAGACTGAGCCACGAGGGTTTTAATTGACTACGTGTCCAATCCACTGCTTCTTTGGCGGTTGGATTAAATCCAAATGCACCTGTCAAAACAGCTTCCTCGTGATTCCCCATCAATATAAATTCACTGCACTGAATAGCCTTATCAAGACATTCAACTGGATTGGGTCCATAGCCGATAACGTCTCCGAGGCAATAAATCATGTCGACATTATGACGACTAATATCCTCAAGTACAGCATTAAATCCTTCTAAGTTTCCATGGATATCTGAAATTAAGGCTATCCTTTTATTCATGGTAAACTTGACAAATTTTCTACATTTATTTGTAAATGTGTTAGAAGATAAATTTGCCATCTCCAACTAATACAAAACATATTCTAAACATAGACCATGGGAAGGTGCTGTTACTCCCGCAAAGTCACGATTTTTAGCTTTTAATATTTCATTTATTTTTGTAGGACTGTATTTTTCATAGCCTACTTCTATTAAGGTTCCCATTATGTTGCGAACCATTTTGTACAAGAAACCATTTGCTTCTAATAGTGTTGTAATATAGCAGTTTTCTTTTTGGATGTCAACTTTATTTATGGTTCTTATACTTGATTTACGTGGTGATTTTGCCGCTTCAAAAGATGAAAAATCATGTGTTCCTATAAGATAGGACGCTGCTTCTCTCATGAGAGACACATTTAAATTACGACGTATCCAATATACATAGTTTCTGTTGATTGCTGGGCGATGTTCGCCGACAAAAATAGTGTAACTATATGCTTTGGCCTTTGCTTGGTACTGCGCATGAAAGTCCATCTCCGCAAGCTGGGATTGTTTTACCACAATATCTTCGGGAAGTTGAGAGTTAATTGCCTTGGCGAAGTCCGCTACTTTGATGGAACTTTGCGTATGAAAATGAGCGACTTGATTTTTGGCATGTACTCCTGTATCTGTTCTGCCCGAGCCTATAATGGTCACGTTTTCTTTAGTGATGTTGAAAATAGCTTTTTTTAATTCATTTTGGATTGTGGGAACGCTAGGTTGTATTTGCCAACCATAATAGTTCGTACCGTCGTATTCTACAGTAAGTTTGATATTACGCTTCATACATCTCTCACTTTAGATGTGCTGCAATTTGTTGAGGGTGTTCCATGTGCATGTGATGGCTACCAGGTATTTCTACGATTTCTAATTGTTTGATAGCACGGCAACGTTTTTCCACTTGGGCTTCGTCGTAAGTAATGCCATCATGTGCTTTAAATAAGATAACCGGGCACTCAATTTTACTAAGTACACTGAGAACCTGTTCTTCGGTAAGTCGTATCGGTGAGTAAGTACGCAAACGATTGTCTATGGACCATTTGTAACCCTCTACGGTTTTTTGTACCGATCTTTCAATTAGTATTTTTGCGTCCTGTAAACGAAGGTTTCCGACACTACGTCTTTTTTCGATGAGAATATCGAGATCTTTGTACACTGGTGGTTTTTTGCCGCGGTATTTTTGATTATCTTTTATATGGTTTTGTAGTGAAGTGATGGGATCGTCGCTACCTTTTGTTAATGGGCCAAGACCCTCTATTAGTACTAAACGTTCAATTTTGTTAGGGTACATAGCAGCAACAAAACATGCAATAGAGGCCCCCAAAGAATGACCCATAAGGGTTAATTTGTCCCATGACAACGTTTCGATCACATGTGCGACGTCAATGGGCCAATGAATAAATGAGTAGTTACTGTCATGGCTTCGATGTTGCGATAAACCATGCCCCGGTAGATCAATGGCAAGACTGTGATAGTTTTCCATAAGAGGTAGTAATGAGTCAAAGCTTGCGGCATTGTCCATCCAGCCGTGGAGAGCAAGTAGTTTGCATTTTTGGTGACTACGGTACTCTTTGGCGGCAATTTTTAACAAAGGTGTTTGCATAAATGTATTCTGAGACATGTTTGTAAACTCGCAAAAAAAACTCATGGTAGAAAATAGAAATAAATAGAATATAATATGAGGAAATATTTACAAGTAAAATTGGTATATTTTGCGCAATCAACTTGTGTTCGGGATCGGGAACGGGATCGGGAACGGGATCGGGAACGGGATCGGTTTTTAGGAAAGGAAAGAAATGTATAGACTCATCGCTATTTTGCTCATTGGAACTTTGTTTGCTCAAGAAACAAAAAAAGAGTTGTCCGTAGATGAAAAAATGTTTGCGAAAATTTATCAGGCGGCTTTAGAAGAAGGTCAGTGTTATGAAAATTTACGAGCGTTATGTAAAGACGTTGGTCCAAGGTTAAGTGGTTCTCCACAAGCGGAAAAAGCAGTTATGTGGTCAAAAGAAGTCTTAGAAAAATTAGGTATGAAAGTTACTTTACAAGAAGTGATGGTTCCGCATTGGGTACGTGGCGCAAAGGAAAAAGCCCATGTGGTGGCGCATGGTGCGATAAAAAAACGTACACTCAACATTTGTGCCCTTGGTGGTAGTGTTGGTACCGGAGAAGGTGGTTTGCGGGCGGAAATTGTCGAAGTACATCAGTTTTCAGACCTTGAGAAACTCGGAAAAGAAAAAATTTCTGGTAAAATAGTATTTTTTAATCGTCCGATGAAGGCGACGAATATCAACGCTTTTGTATCGTACTCTCAAGCTGTAGGCCAACGTACACGTGGTGCAGTCGAAGCTTCTAAATATGGTGCAGTTGGTGTTTTAGTTCGGTCGATGAACTTGCGCCTCGATGATTATCCTCACACGGGAACCATGCGTTATCAAGACGGAGTAAAAAAAATACCTGCCGCAGCGGTTAGTACTAATGATGCGGAATTTTTGAGTAATCTACTGCGTGAACACAAGGTCGTAAAAATGAACTACGAAATGCACTGCAAGACGCTACCTGATGCCAAGTCGTACAATGTGATTGGTGAAGTAAAGGGAAGCGAATTTCCTAAAGAAATTATTGCTGTAGGTGGGCACCTTGATTCTTGGGATATCGGAGAGGGTGCGCACGACGATGGTGCTGGCTGCGTTCAGGCAATTGAGGTGATGCATCTATTTAATGTACTCAAAATAAAACCCAAGCGGACTTTGCGTGTAGTGATGTTTATGAATGAAGAAAATGGCTTACGCGGTGCAAGGGAATACGCCAGGGTGGCAAAAGAAAAAGGTGAGGTTCATGTTGCCGCGGTAGAGAGCGATTCCGGAGGATTTACCCCTCGTGGGTTCAGTATCGATACTGCATGGCCGCGAATGGAAAAGGTACTCAAGTGGCAACCACTTTTCGCGAAATACAATGTCTATGCTTTCTTTCCCGGGCGTTCTGCGGCGGATGTAGGTGTTTTGAAGGATGGTCGTGCTACACTCGTCGGTTTTAAACCGGACTCACAAAGATATTTCGACTATCACCACGCGGCGAGCGATGTTTTCGAGGCGGTGAATAAACGCGAACTTGAATTGGGTAGCGCGACAATTACCGCTTTGATGTACTTATTTGATCGATACGGTATGGAATAGCACAATTTGACACAAGTCTCTACTCCACAAAACGCTGTAAAATTTTTATTACCTGCGGTGTGGTCTGCGGTGAGAGATATAGACGGTTTCCGTTCCATTTTTTTAGCACCATTGCCTGAGAAATGGACGGAGCCCATTGTGGCATAAATAATTCGTTTCCGTTCCACCTGACAATACTATTCAATGCTTGTGGAGATAGGGTCTTTATATTATTGAGGTGCAAGGTATATCCTGTCCATTTTTGTAAATGATTTGCTGTTGCCTCATCGATTTTTGGGATACCTAGTGTCAAGGTATAACCTTTCCATTGGCTCAGATATTCCACTGCCGCTAAATCCATTTTTTCCAAGTTACGCAATGATAATTTTATACCGCGCCAGTGACTTATGTATAACGCGGTTTTTGTTGATAAAAATTTTAGTTGGTCCAGGTACAACTCTCTACCAGACCAATCGGGTAGACTTTTGATTTGAGTATGTGGTAAGTGTTTTAGCCCGTTTAAATACAGAGTCTTGTTTTTGTTGTCGAGAAGGACAAAGAACTGTGGAGAGATACTTGTTAGTCCGTTGAGGTGTAGTGTGGTATACCTTTTTTTCATTAGGATTTTTAACGATGCGTCACTTATTTTTTTTAGACCACTTAAATGAACAAGTCTAGCGTCTTTTTTTAAAACCAATCTTGCAATGTTTGGTGATAAGTGTTTCAAGTTTTTTAGTGAAATGGCGCAAGAGGCTTTTCCTATTCTTTTGGCGCTTTCTTCCGACAGAGCAGTGATCCCGTCCAAACTGAGATAAGATCCACGCCATTGATAAAGGTGTGTCGCCACAGCTTCGATTTGTTGTAAACCGTTCATCATCAGTGTTGATCCGCGCCACTTGAAAAGATATCGTGCGACTTCGGGTTCTATTTGTGAAATACCATTTAAAAACAAGTATCTTCCCGGCCAATTTTGCAATACTTTTGCGGTATCTACAGAAATAGTCTCTAGTTTGTCGAGAAACAAAAAATTATCGGGAAATGTTTGTTGTTCCCATGCCATTAGTTCACAAGCCGTTTTATCTGTAAAATACTGGGAAATATCTTGGTGGGATTGTTGTGATATTTTTTGTAGGTCTTGTAGTGAAAGACCATTTGCATAGACCAATGTCAGAGTAAAAAAGGAGAGGAGTAAGTTACGCATAGTTATATACCAAAAGAGTTGTAGAGCGTGTCCTAAGACACGCTCGGAAAATATTTTTAGTCTTGGCCTTCTGTCTCTGTGCGCTCTTGCATTTTCATGTTTTGAAAATTGACCGCATCCACAAAATTTATGGTATGGTTTTTAATGCGACGCAGTGAAACAAAAATATCGCTAAAGGTAAGAGCAGATAAAGGTTTACAAGTTCCGTCGCGCATGCGTTCTACGTGCTTATCACGCATTTCATTTGCTGTGGCACTTAACTTCGCAGCTTCGCGATCGTAATGTTCCACTTTACCTTCTAAATCACGAATATTTTCCACAACACTATTGAAGAGAGTATAGGTACTCTCATAGTATTCGGAAAGTTGTTGCCATGCCGAGTCACTAAATGTTTGTTTGTTCTTGTGAATACGCCAACGGTAAATACACAAAGCAGTTGCCTGGTCTGCGATAGATTCTAGCTCATCTGCCGCGCGAATAATTGTATACGCTTCTTCTGTCTGTTGTGTAATGAGAGATCCTTCCATTGCCCGGCATACAAACGAAGTGATTTCTTCTTGAACATTATCGGTAATTTTCTCTAGATGCATTACTTCGTCAAAATCTTCTTTGCTGGGTTTTTCTTTTTCGAGAAGGTATGTTCGCGTGTGTTTGAGGGATTGCTTGGTAATTTGCGCCATATTTTCCAATTCAAGAGAGGCCATTTTTAAAGAAACACCCGAAGATTGGTAACCACCTGCTTGAAGATATTTTAATTGTGCCACCTCTTTTGTCTTGCTATCAGGAATGATCCAACAAACGAGCCTGGCAAGGTACTGAGTAAACGGAAGAAACAAAATTGTGGCGGAGACATTAAATATTGTGTGACTGGCAGCGATGTGCGCAGCGATGTACTGCTTGGAACCATCTGAACTTATTTGATCTGCTAAACCGGGGATAATGTTCTCAATAAAAGCAATGTACGGCTGAAAAATCAATATCATAACGAATACGCCAAACAAATTGAAGCAGGCATGTGAGACTGCCGCCCTTTTTGCATTCGTGCTACCTCCGATACATGCTAATTGTGCCGTAATAGTAGTTCCGATGTTTTCCCCAAGTACCAATGCTGCGGCGGTGGCAAAACTCAACGAACCGTTGCCTGCAAGTACCATAGTAATACCTAGCATTGCGGAACTACTTTGGATGATAAATGTCATACAGCAGCCAATAGCAACACAGCCAAAAAGACTCATAATACTTTGTGCATCGAAGTATTCTAAAAAGCTAATAAAACCCTGATGAGAACGAAGTGGTTTGAACGCGCCACTCATAAGCTGGAGACCAAAAAAGATAAATCCTAGAGCCACAACGGCCTTGCCAATAGCTGCCAACGTAGACCTTTTCATAAATAACATCGGAAATATTCCCAGTCCGATGAGAAGTAGTCCGTATTTTCCGATTTTGATGGCTAAAATCCAACCCGTGATTGTTGTACCGATGTTCGCACCTAAAATAACACCGATCGCTTGCATTAAATTCATGAGTTGGGCATTGACCAAACCCACGACCATAACTGTGGATATGGAAGATGATTGAATTAAGGCTGTCACTGATAAGCCGACAAGAACGGCGATGATTCTATTTGAAGTGGCCTTAGTAATCAGTTTTTTGATTAAGTCTCCCGTCATCGCTTGCAGACTCTCGGACAGAAATTTCATTCCTAAGAAGAAAATTCCCAACCCTCCCAAAGCTGTGTAGGCCATTTTAAAGTAATCGATTGGTTTTCCTTTGTCTTTGCCTTTGTCTTTAGCATTGTCATTTGGGGCAGGATTGTTTTGTTCGTTAGGTTGTTCTTTTTTTACTTGATTGTCAACCTGATTGTTTTCGTCATTTTGTGCATTTATAGCAACGCTACACATTAGCAAGAACATCGCGATCAAAAGCACAATATTTTTTGGGTAGAACTTCATCAAGAAGCCCTTTCTATCTATGGTTGTGTCTTCCTTTGTGACTTTACTGTAGAAAGTGAACAATGAATTTTTAAAAAGTTTTTGCGAAAAGGGGTGGTGAAGATGTAAAAGATGGAATCCATTAGAACACTTCCAAGGATAAGTTGCAAAATTGAATATTAGATGTTAGGAATATGGTGAAGCTTATGGTGACCGTACCCAAATAACGTGCTGTAGTTTTTTACTACTTTTTGTTACAATTGCAGCTAAGCGCAGTTTTGTAAGTTTTTATATAGTAAATGCTTACGGCCAAATTCGGAAACCATTTTATTATGTAGTTTTCAGAGAATACACCATATTTACAGTGGTTTGTATTGAAAATAACATCAATTATAGTTAACTTTTTCTTAGAGTAAAAGTTAAATTTCTGTTAATTTTTCGTGAGATTTTTGTATGAAAAAAACTTTTTGTCTCGTAACAGCAGCTATATGTTGTGTCATTTTGTGGTGGTATACACCTAAAGTTGCTCATGACAGTTCTATTTCACAATTATTTGTAAAAGAAAGTCGTGTGTATCGTAATTTTTCAAAATTTCACAATATTTTTGGCACAGATGAGTTTTTAGTTTTAGCGGTGAGTGCAAAAGGTAAAGATATCCTCAACGACATATCTGTGAATATGGTTGACAAATTGACGAAGCGTTTTGCAAAAGATAAAAACATTGAGATGGTTGTCAGTATTACCAATATTAAAGATTTTGCGGTAAAAAAAATTAGTATACCATTTTTCGATGACAAATATGTACCCTATCCAGCAGGTAACTTGCTCAGCCCTGATAAAATAGACGCAAAGGTTCGGCAACGTATTTTTAGCGATCCCTTTTTTTACACCGGACTCATTAGTCCCGATCGCAAAACGACCTTTATTTGGCTTCTTTTAAAACCCCAATTAAAGGAACGCCGTGATTTTGCCGCATATATTGGAAATTTACAGCAGCAAGTTCCCACGCAAGTACGTATTTCTGGTTTTCCACTTATTTACATTGTCATGAAACAACTTGCGATGCGTGATGCACAAATACTCTTTTCCGTTTCTTTTTTATTGAGCGTGACTTTGCTAATCATTTGTAAAGTACCTTTACTGGCCATCGTTGGTTTTTTTATGTCTTTGTTGGTGACGGGTAGCCTGTGGGTATTATTCGTATATTTTAGCGGTAGTGGGTTTCACGTTTTTAGCAACATCGTTCCGCTGTTTTTTTTCATCACTTCCGTTCCTGTTGTGATTCATATGAATCATACAACAGCACAGCGCCAAAAAATTACACGCCGCGCATGTTTCTGGTCGACGATTACCACTGTCGTAGGACTTTTTACGCTATACTTTAGTAATATTCAACCTATATCGCTACTAGGAATAGAAATCCCTCTGGTGATGTTGACTTCTTTTGCGGTCAATATATGTTTTTGTACCGCGAAAGAATCGGTCTCTACAACATTCGTTGCGAAGAATAATCGGAAAATTATTCTGGTAGCGGCGGTATTTTTGAGTTTGCCGTGGATATTTCTGGGCAAGGCACCAAAAGTTTTACCGAGCTTTATCGATTATTTACCCGAAGAGCACAAGGTTGTGCGCGATTTTCGTTATATTTCGCAAAAACTCAAGGCGCAGCATCCCTTAGAAATTATGATCGAATTCAAAGATGACGGTACACTTCTCAAAGCCGAAAACTATCTGCATTTGCAAAACTTAGAACGAGAAATGAAGGAGAACAACCACGAGATGATTGCCGAAACGATTAGTCCGGCAACATTGATGGCAAGCTTGAACTGGAAGTTTGAATACGATACCAATCAAGACGCACGTGCGGAAAATTTTCGCGTTGTGGCAAAGACAACGGATTTTGCCATTTCGTGGCTCGTAAAGCCATTTTTGCTATTTTTTGAAGGAAACGCTAGTGAAAAGAAGGGGGACGATATTCTCAGTTATTATCGCTCTCAGATGCAGCAACTTTTTTCGACAGACGGCAAATACACGCGCATAGGTTGTCGGTTGCGCAGCGACGATCCTTTAAAAATTCTCGCTTTAGAGCGCAATTTGCAAAAAACGCTGGATAAGTATGCACGGTTACTAAATGCGAAAATGTATTGTACTGGTTACTCATTACTTTTGGCAAATACCGCAACGAATATTTACGAGACCCAGTATATTTCTATTTTGTGGGGAAGTTTATTCATCGCTATTTTGTTTTGGGTAATTATTCGCTCTTGGCGTTTAACCGTTTTAGCTGTTTTTGTCAATATGATGTCTCTATTTGGAGTTGTTTCCGTATTTGTATTGTGTGGTTTTGAGATCACTTTATACACTGTGGTACTATTGGCCGGTCTTATTGGCATTATGGTTGACGATACCATTCATTTTATGGTGCATTATAATTATTATTGCAAATACGAAGAAAATTTCGATAATAGAGTCGCGAAAACTTTACAGCAAGTAAAACCTGCCATTATTTCCAGTTCATTGATACTCATTGGCGGTTTTAGCGTTTTTTTTATGAGCCAACTACGTGTGTATCATAGTTTTGGTTTTATATTTCAAACCGGTATATTACTTGCTTTGTTTTGGGATTGTTACGCATTGCCAACATTTATGCACATTATGTGCAAAAAATAGGAGTTTTACATGGAGTCAAACGAGGAAAAAATCAAAGTCATTGGTATTTCAGGCAGTATGCGCGCCAATAGTTATACAAGTGCGGCGGTAAAAATTGCTTTAGAAGGTGCACAGGAATTTGGTGCAGAAGTCGAGCTTGTGGAACTAGGACGTTATGAGTTGGTTTTCTGCAATGCCGAAAACGAAGAAAACTACCCTGCCGATGTTGAAAAACTAAGACAAAAAGTAGAAGCAGCACATGGCATCATTATTGGAACTCCAGAGTACCATGGTGGCTACAGCGGAGTGTTGAAAAATGCTCTCGACTTAATGGGTTTTCGTCAGTTTGAAGGCAAGATGATGGGACTTGTGGGAGTTGCAGGAGGAAAAATGGGGGCGATAAATGCTTTAAACGGCTTACGGGTTGTTGGGCGGACGTTGCATTCATGGGTAATTCCGCAACAAGCCTCTATTTCGGAATCTTGGAAGCAATTTGATGAAAATGGGAACTTGTTGGACGAAGATTTACGAAAGCAAGTACGCAATGTCGGACAACAAATTGCAAAATTTTCGTATTTACACCACTCAAATCAAGCTATGGAATTTTTGCGCTTATGGGAAAGCTCTATCGAAAATCCGGGAGCCAAGTAAAGGGGAAAATATGTATAAATTAATTTCAATCACTATCTTAGGCTGTTTGTTGTGCTCATGTACTTTGTCGGTAGTTCGCGTGCGCACAGCAGTTGACGTTCCTGCCGAAATTAACTTAATTCCGTATAAAAAAATAAAAGTAACGTCCGAAAGTGGGAAATATGCACCTCATATCAAGGAACAACTTTCTATTCGTATGGGCGAAGCGTTTGAAATTGTGGATAGCGGACATGACGCAGAAATTCGCATCAACTGTAAGGAAAGATTTGATGGCGAAGACATTGAAGAAAAGTCTGTCACCAGAACAACGCGTATCAATGAGATGCGTACCGACGAGACGCAGCCTTTTAAGAATGAGTTTATGGATGCGGATTATGAAAAAACAAAGCGCTATATACGAACAACCGTCGTGGAGCTCGACGTCAAATTTGAGGTGTTTGTCGATGAAGAGTTATTCGCGACAAAAAAATACACGCCATACAATGAAATGAAAAAGGAGAGAGTCGGTAGTCCGCCGCCACTCATGGAGGAAGAGAAAGTACTTCATGGCATGCTGTTCTACATAGTACGCGAATTTGCAAAATCTACGGTTCCGCAAAAATCGTACGGAGAAGTGCGTTTACAGAAAGTACGACATGGTGATTTTTACACAGGTGTAGAGTTCGCGCAACAAGGAAATTGGCAGGAAGCGATGAACATTTTTCACGAGATCTATTTAGAGGAAAATCCCGATAGCGAAGTACACGCGCGAAATATTTACAACTATGCTGTGAGTTTGCAATACACCGCGAATACGGTACCTGATCCCGTGGATCGTTTAAAAGATGCCTCCAAAATGTACGAAAAAGCGTATGAAACTTACAAAGAGTATTTGTACAAAAGCCAACTGCAAGATTGTGAAGATGAAATATCACGTATCAAAAGACTGCGAAGAAACGAAGTAAAAAAGAAGTAGCGGGAGAGCACATGTCTTTATCCATAGAAAAAAAACTAGAGGACATTTTTCTCGGCGGTGTTGCGGTGAAGAATGTGAAAATCGACCAAAGTGTCGACGAATTGGAAAAGCAACTTGCCATTTTACTGCAAAAACGCAAAGAACCGCTCAGCGAAGAAGAAGAGCATGTACGGCAAAGTGTACGCAAGATGTTGCGCCGCGGTGTATATCGTCCTACGGGAAGAAGTAAACCCGCATCGGAATATCTGATCCGCGCGGCGTTGAATGACAAGTTTCCGCGCATCAATATTGCCGTGGATACCATCAATTATTTGTCTCTCAAATATTTAGTTCCCATATCTTTGTGGGACACAGATTTGGCGGCAAGTGAACAGTATATTTTTCGTCTAGGTACTGAGGACGAAAGATATATTTTCAATAGCGCCGATCAGGAGATTAAACTGCATGACCTTATTACCGGCTTTTGCATGCGCGATGGAAAAGAGCAGGCAATGGTCAATCCGGTGAAAGACTCTCTCGCGACAAAAACAACACCCGAGTCGCAGAATGTAGCGATGGTGATTTACTATCCCTTTGCCGACGATGGAATCTTAGCGCAAATGCTGGAAGAATTTCGCGGTATTATGCAAAATGTTGGCGAAGTTTTACCTGGTGTGATTTGTTAGATATATTCGTTCACGTTTGTAAATTTTCGCAAGCGTGAACGAATATTTATGTAAGTTTTATTATTTAGGGAAAATAGATAAAGATGTCATTTTCCGATTATTTTATCCCATCCATCCTGTAAATCCTGTCCAATTTTTTAGAACTATTCAAAGTAAACACTGCACGACGGCAAATATTCACAAATGACCTTTTGCTGTTCTGCGGAAAAGTTTGCTTTGTCCAAAACTAAATCCGAAAGTTGCTTCATATTTTGAATTCCGGGTATTTGCGTGATTTTATTCCCCGATAACCCCAGCACTTTTAAACTTTGCAGTTGCGATAGATTTGTTGGCAATTTCTCAATGGCGTTGTCGGAAAGGTCTAGTAGGTGCAATTGGTATAACTGCACAATGTTTTCCGGGACTTCGGTGATGTAGTTGTTTCCCAAATATAGGCTTTCTAGAGTTCTTATTTTTAGAACAGCGGTGGGGATTTCTTTGAGATCTGTCCAGTGTAAATTTAGTTTACCAATGGAATTGTTCGGGTGAATAAACGCCAGCGTTTTATCGGAAATTTTTAGCGCCTCTAAGTTAAGATACTCGATCTTGCAATCCACGATTTGCGTTGTTTCAATTTTATTGGCAATGCTCAATTCTTCAAATTCGCAGTTGTGAAAAGTACAATTGGCGATACCGTATATCGAAACGACCTCATTTTTAAACTGGCAATCGTGAAAGTTGCTGTTTTGAAGTTGTTGGATGTCACTGTAGAGCTGCAAAACACAGTTTTCATATGTGCAATTATCTTTAATTTCTTGTAGGGTTTGATTTTTAAAATTTGTCATTGAGAGCCCCTTTTGTCTAAACCGCGTTTTTTTGTGTTTCTACTTGATTGTCTACAATTTGTTGCAGTTGTGCAATATTATTTTCGACGATTTGTTTTCTTTCCGCAGTGTACGGAGCATGACCAAATCGAATTTCGCAAAATAGATCACTAATATTTTTTACCGTTTTGTAGGTTTGCGGAAAATCACTTTGCACTCTTTGGGTAAATTCAAATGGGGTTTCCTCCGCATATTTATAACACTGTATACCCTCTAAGATCGAAAGCGTTTTTTGATAAAAAGAGTTGGCGATTGCGTGGGGACTCTTGTCTATTTGTTGTGGATGATTCTTTGTGGTTTTACCTATGTGTTTTTTTTGGTTACGTTGTAGAATTTTGTACATATAAAAGAGGACTAACGCCGTGAGTACCATCCACAAATGTGGTCTTAACCATTTAAAAAAGGCTTTCACATAGCCATATACGCTTTTTTGCTGTGAGTAAGAAAACCCTAAAACATCTAGAGTCCAAAATGCATATAACTTGTAGTATATTTTCTTCCAATAACTGAGTCCGATGAGATAATCTTCTTGGGGTGGTGTTGGGTCAAAAAATTTCCACTCGTTGTTGTGAAAAACTTCTACCCAAGCATGTGCGTCTTCATTGGTGACCACAACGTGATCTTTTTCATATTTTTCTGAGCGAAAACCACCGACCAATCTAGCGGGAATTCCTAGAGAGCGAAGCATAACCACCATGGATGTGGCGAAATGTATGCAGTATCCGCTTTGGGCATTGAATAGGAAGTAATCGCTTACTTCGTTTTTGCCTGGGTTCATATTTAGGGTGTAGTAATAGTTTTTCTTTAAGTGTGCTTCTATGGCAATAACTTTTTCGAGATTTCCCGAAGCGTTTTTGGTGACATCAACCGCGAGCTGTTTGACGCGATCGGAAATTTCAGGCAACTGTAAAAAATACTTGTCTACCCAAGCTTTGTCCCATTTTTTTGCTACCTTAGGCCCTGTGAGCATAAAGTAGGTGAATTTTTTTCTGAATTTGCGCGTAGAGGTTATATTTCCCACTTCATCTATGTCGAGCTGTGTCCGAAAATTACTAGCTTTTAGAACATAAGGTGTATTGCGATAGAAGATAGTTTGTCCTGGGTTATTATTGAATTTATAGACCTCAGCAGTGATATTCTTTATCGGAGGATTAAACTCCGCGTATCCGCGAAAACGAACAGGTTTTGTCGGTAGATTGGCGGACCAATTTGTTCCGTCATATTCGTTGTAAATAGCACCTTTGAAATAGTCCGAAGTATTTTTTGTTTGTACAATGAAAAATATATTGGGGTCAGAAAGAATGTTTTGTACAGACGCACTGGTTATTTTGCTGCTAAAACCCGTTTTTCCGATGTTGAGCTGCCCTGATGTGGCAAATTCCCATTTGTGGGAGCGAGGGACTAGAATAAAAATGACGGTTGCTAAAAGTACACCGGCAGCCACCATGGCAGATTTAATGCAGATCTTTCGAAAGGAGTTTTTGTAGGGAATTGTTTGTTGTTGTATGACGTACATCGATGCATTTTTGTGTTGGAATAAAATAAAATAGCGAAGTAGTCGTGTGCTACAAAAAACAAAGGCCACAAAAAAGAATAAGTAGGCAAAACGGTTTAACAATGAAGTGCACAACAACATCATTCCCAGTATTGTCAATAAGTTGACCGCGGATTTTTGGTGCTGTTTTTCGCGGAAGAAAAACAGTACATAAGAACCAATCAAGATTCCCCCGGCGGAGAAGAGTGTGTCACCACGTGTTGTAAGGTAAATCAATATGAAAATGGCCAAAAGTACAAAAGAGGCGATGGTGTCGGTCGACTTGTTGGAGATCGGTTTATTGATGAGAAAACCTATGGTCACTAAAACAATGAGTGGTGCAATTAAGTATGTTCTTTCTACAGCAAAAGCAAAACACGAAAGGGTGAGTATCATGTTTAGGTATATCCAGCGAATGTAATATTTTTCAATATTGTGGTTATCTATAGATAGTTTTCGTGTTTTTTTTAACATAGTTTTTCCAACCTAATTGAGTTTTCTCGTACAAAAAACACATATTGATGGTTTACATATCTTTCACTTTTCTGTGTCAGTATAAGCGTTGTTTGCGGGGAGTTTTGCAAAAATTCTTTCAGTGGCTTTGTCACTCTATTCGTTAGTACAATTAAGTTTTTATGTTGCTTGGTTAAGGTAAAGGGAAGATCTTGTATCTTGAGCTCTGTTAGAAAACGCAACACCGGTTTTAGTTTTGTCGATTTTACTTTTTTGTCGCCAACAATAAAATCATTCAAGCGTCCTTGTTGTTGGATTTCTGACGTAAGTGAGGCCGCAAGAACGATGATGTTTTCGAAATTTTCATTTTGTTGCGTGGTGTATTGACTCTGCATGTCAAAGTGAATAGCGATACTACATTCTATTGGGTTAAGGTCTACGTATTGGCGAACAATGAGGTCGTCTTTTTTTGCCGAGGCTTTCCAATCGATATAACGCGGATTGTCTCCTTGTACATAGTCGCGTAAACGCGAAAATGAATCGCGTGATGTTTTATTGTTTGTCATTTGCAATTGTTTGTTGCGATCGTGTCGTGCAAAATATTCGATATAAAAGTTTTCTAAGCGAAGTATGGCAGGTAATACATACAACTTGTTATCTGTCGAAAGTGATATTTTATTTTGAAATAGGCCAAAGGGGTAAATGGTTTCCAAGGGCAACTTTTTCCAGCGAACAACACCGCGTCGCGGATAAGTTGTCGTATATGTCGACAGGACGCGCGACTGTGGAGGTAAGTTGTAAACAAATATGTTTTGTTGACAAGTCGCGTCTTTTAAGCTAATGGCATACTTGTGTTCGTCAGTTGTGTTGTGAAACAAAACTTGAATCGATATGTGTTCTTTGGCAAACGTCTCGTGGGGGTGCTGTATTTTTATTTTTACCCCGCTGAGATTTCGCTGAGCTAACATAGGTGAAAACAACCAGATACAGATGAGAAATGTGTTAAATAAGTGCATCAAGTTGGAACGTGTGTTTAAACCAGCGAATAGCAAAGCAAGTATGACAGCTATGAGGATTTTTCCTGTTTTTGTGAGTGTCATAGCGGTACAGGTGTCTGTTCTAAAACGCGCAGTAAAAATTTCTCCACAAATTCATTGTTGTGATGATCCGTGGATTGTACGACACGATGTAGAAGCGTTGGTAAAAATAGCTCTTTTATATCATCGGGGAGTACATAATCTCTACCAGATACAAGTGCATAAGCGCGACATATTCTAAACAAAGAAAGACTACCGCGGTGACTTACACCAAAAGCGACTTCTTTTGTGTTGCGCGTTGCGTTTGCTAGGGCAATGATGTATTTGTATATGTTGTCGTCGACAACAACTTTTTTCACCTGTTCACGTAACTCTAGAATATCCTCTATGTGGAGTACGGATTGGAGATTTTTGATCGGATGTTGCTGTGATTGGCTTTTCATCATGGACATCTCTTGTGAGCTATCAAGGTACCCCAACGAGATTTTTAATAAAAAGCGGTCGAGTTGCGCGGTAAGAAGTGGAAAAGTTCCAGCAAAGGAAATGGGATTTTGTGTGGCAATCACAAAAAATGGTTGAGGTAATTCGTATGTTTTGCCATCAACAGTGACTTGGGCTTCGTTCATTGCTTCAAGAAGACTACTTTGTACTTTGGGAGTACCGCGGTTGATTTCATCTGCAAGAATGATATTGTGAAATATAGGACCTTTGCGAAATTCAAAGTCATTGTTTTCTTTGTTGAAGAGGGAAACGCCAGTAATATCTGCGGGCATGAGATCAGGTGTAAACTGGATACGCGAAAAATTAGCTTCGATTGATTTGGCAATTGCCAAAGCCAAAGTTGTTTTACCTGTACCTGGAATATCTTCTATCAGCAAGTGGCCGCCGGCAAGTAAACAAGCTATAGATAGTTTGATAGATTGAGTTTTTCCTACAATCACTTGCTCGATGTTTTGGATGAGTTTTTGTAAATTTTCCATTATTCCTCTAAGCGATTATTGGTTAACGAGAAACTTTACCTAAGGTATATAAGAATTCGGTACGCCTGTTTAGACGTACCGAATTTCTAATAAATTCTAAAGACACTTGGCCAACACTCTACCAGAGTCTAATTTTTTTTGTTTGCGCGACGTTTTCTTTGATTACTGATAATGGCACGCCCACCTCTTGTTTTCATGCGTGTCAAAAAACCGGTTTTTTTGCGGTATTTGAGGCTTGATTTTCTAGTTTTTACTTTCATTGTTCGCCCTTTCTTGCATATAACGTAATATCAACTTTAGTTTTGATGTTGATAGGTCCTCTACGCCGTTTAACAGTGTGAGTGCTGGTGTAGCATATTGTTTAATTGTGTTTAGCGTATAATCAATAATTTTTCCATGATCAAAACTCAATGCTGGAAGTTTTTTGATTGAGAACCACTGTGCCTCTTTGGCATCTGTTCCTGCTTTTACATTGTTTTTTGATTTAACTATACTCCAGTATGCCATAGAAATGGTCCATCCTCTAGGATCGCGACCTGGCTCATCAAATAATGTCAATGGCACTAGTGAGGAGGCAACTAAGCTTGTCTCTTCCTGCAATTCGCGATAAGCTGCTTCTTCAGCTGTTTCGCCTTTCGCCACAAAACCACCTGGCAATGCCCAACAATCCTTGAACGGAGCCTGTTTTCTTTTGATCAGGAGAATTTCTACTTTAGAGCGATACCACCTAAATAGAACAAGGTCCACTGTTAACGATGGTTGGGGAAATTTTTTTTTACTCATGTTATATTTGTTACCCAATTTAAGATTATTTTGCTATACTAATTTCATCGAAATTATAATCTTAAAAATTGAGATTTGCATATGATTTCTTCAAATATAAAAATATTTTGTGCGTTATTTTGTACAACTATAATAATTGGTAGTTGGTTTTCCCCACAGCCCAATATAAGTAGTTATAAGATGTGGATAAATAAGTATGCTTGTGAATTTTCTATAGACGAAAATTTAGTTGCGGCGACGATTATGACAGAATCAGGTGGTGATGTCAAGGCTGTTTCTA
The DNA here is from genome assembly GCF_009002475.1 of Candidatus Uabimicrobium amorphum. Lineage (GTDB taxonomy): Bacteria > Planctomycetota > Uabimicrobiia > Uabimicrobiales > Uabimicrobiaceae > Uabimicrobium > Uabimicrobium amorphum. The sequence continues at coordinate 2,132,937 of NZ_AP019860.1, read as the reverse complement.
CAAAAGGCGCGCGAGGAGTGATGCAAATAACACCGGCAACAGCAAAAAGGTTATGCAAAAAACTACAACGGCCTTTTTCTGTGGCAATGCTGCTACAACCACAACACAATATTTTTCTCGGTTGCTATTATCTGCATAATTTATTAAATACCTTTGATGGCTGTGCTGTCCTGGCACTGGCAGCTTACAACTGTGGTCCTAATCGCGTCCAAAGTTGGCTGGAGAAAACACCGCATCTTACAACTTGGGAGATACTGGAAACCCACGCCTCTTTAGAAACAAAACATTTTGTGTGGAGTGTACTGTATCGCTATGGCAACAGAACTAGGTGAGAATTATGGAACGATTTTTACAAACAGTGGAGTTGGTAAAAGTATATAAAAAAAGACGTGTTGTGGATAAAGTTTCTTTGCGTATAGAGCCTGGGAAAGTCATTGGACTTCTCGGGGCAAATGGCGCAGGGAAATCGACAACTTTTCGCATGGTAGCAGGTCTAGTAAGACCAGACTACGGACGTATCGTGTTAGATGGTAAGGATATTTCGAATCTACCTATGTACATGCGGGCACGCATTGGTATTGGTTATCTTCCTCAAGAAGCAACGATTTTTCGACGTCTCACAGTACGGGATAATATAATGGTGGTACTGCAACACTTGAAGATGAGTGCCAAAGAGCGTAAGAAACTACTGGAGTCACTCCTTGATGAAATGAATCTAAAACATTTAGAAAAAACATATGCGGAGAGGCTTTCGGGAGGTGAGAGACGCCGATTAGAAGTAACAAGGTTGTTGTCCACATCTCCTTCTTTCATGATGTGGGACGAACCATTTGCCGCAGTGGACCCTATTATTGTCGAGTATCTGCAAAAAATTATTTTAGAGCTGAAGGAAAAAGGTATCGGAATTCTGATCACCGATCACAAACCAAAAGAAACTTTGGCAGTAAGTGATTATGTATATGTGATGCATCAGGGAAAAATTTTGGTAGAAGATGTTCCCAATGTTGTTGCCACAAATCGTACCGTACAAGAAGTATATCTTGGGGATTCTGTTGCGAGCGATTCCCCCAAAACCGACAAAGAAAAGATGGCGCACCACGCAAAAGTCTATTTTGAGCAGCAGGAGTACGAAAAGGCGGTAGAAGTTATCACCGAAACTTTTGCAAGTAATTTGGACTGTGACACTCGTATGTTACGTGGAAAGTGTTTTTTAGGTTTAGAAGAATACCCATCGGCGATATTTGACTTTCAAAAAGTATTGAAATCTTCTCCTGAAAACAAGGAGGCACAAGAGTGTTTACAACATGCGCAAAGTTTATTAAGTTCATCCTAGTACTACTCTGCGTTCAGATAGTGGCCGAGGAAGCTGTCAAAATTACTGTCGACGAAAAAGGGCCGTATGTAATTCACTATGATCAACTACCCTCTTTTATGCAAGGTTGTCTACATGACTATCTCGAACTACAGTACAATGGAAAAAAAGTACCTATTCATGTAAACGCACAAACAGAAAAATTGCGGCGCGGAGATTCCATTTTTTTCTACAATTATTATCGTGGCTCACATGCGTACATACTAAAGCGAAAATTCGTTGTTTCGCAGGCGCGTTGGCGAAAAAAATTTTTGCGCAACGCAAAACTACCGAAGATTTCCTCTTGCATAAACAAAAAAGAGTTGACGCAAAACAATATCAATGCTTCTTTACCAGGAGAGAAGTCAGGGATAACTCCCATTGCATTTGATTACAAAATGTGGAAAAGAGCTAGTCGTCGCGGTGTGTTAGAGATTCGTTTTTATTTGGAAAACATTCTTCCTGCCACAACTAGTACAGTATTTATCGATTTAGTACACAGTTATACGTGCGAAGCTGTCGGAACAACAAAGATATTTATCAACGGTGAACTAAATGGTTTGTATGCTCTTTCTTCCCTGAAGAAGTTACAAACAAAACGGCTGCGACGTGGGGGAAATCAACTGCGATTTGAACTGCAACCGGGAACATATTTACCTGTATATCTCAACAATATAACTGTGTTCTATCGCGGAGCAATTTTGGGTAGTGGACAGCTCACAGCGCAAAAACAAAAATATCACATAGCCATCGCCGAAAGAGAAACATACTGTTTTCTAAGTGAGGACTATGTTTATCAAGAGGTACGCAATGCCTTTTATTGCAATGAGCCACGTCGTATTTACTTTTGGCGTAAAACGAATTTCAAAACGGCGAAGGTTCGCAAAATTAAAATCTTTCGCAATAAGAACGCGGGGGCAAACTATATCGTCATTGCCCCAAAGAATTTACAAGGAATATTACAACGTCTTGTTCAATGGCGCAAAGGACAAGGTCATCGATTTTTATTTGCTACCCCACAAGAAATTTACGATACATTTGGTTATGGTATGGCCAATGCCGCAGCAATTAAACGTTTTATTAAGAGCATCGCAAAAAAACAACGTATTGAGTATTTACTTTTAGTTGGTGATGTGGGGAAAATAGAAATACCTACGAACTACGTGTACACTTATTTTGGTGGAGTTACAGCGAGCGACTTTCCGTATAGTTTAGATGGAAAAATTGCTGTGGGACGTATACCAACGCAAAACTACGAAAAACTAAATACAATTATTTCTAAAATAATCGCGTACGAAACACAAGGTGGTTTGTGGCAACATAAAGTACATTTTGTTGCTGGTCAAGGGGATTTTGGAGCGGCCATTGACAGTTTTTGCGAACTTGTTTTTAAAAAACTAGTGGCCAGTTACATGCCGACGTTGTATCAACTCAAAATGATGTATGCCAATCCCAATTCTCCTTTTTTTGAATTGCCAAAAAAGTTTATGCCTGGCGTTTTAAGACGTTTTGGCGAGGGAGGATTATTTTTTGTATACGTAGGTCATGGTAATTATGATCGCTTTGCAGATATCTCCCACAATAAACGCAGATACCCCATGTTGCGAAAACGCGATGTGCAAAAAATGTATCGTGGAAATACATTTCCTCCTGTGGTTTCCATTGCGTGTGACACCGCTTATTTTGATCATCACCGCGAATGTTTGGGGGAAAAAATGCTGTTTCATCCATTTGGTTGCTCATTGTTTATCGGTTCTTCACGTATATCGCATCCATATGCCAATGCTTTAGTGGGAAAAGCGTTGCTAAAAGGGCTGTTTGTTAAAAAGTCTGATACCGTAGGGAAATTGATGTGCAACGTGTATCACGAGTTAAAATTTCCTCCACGCTTTGATTTTCTACAAATTTTAATCGATGGTGGAGCAAAGATGTTTACTATTGGTACGCCTCTACGTGATTTAAATCGCATACGTCGAGAACATTGTTATTTGTACGGCATTTTAGGTGATCCAGCAACACGCATAAGATATCCTAAAAATGTACTTTCTATTAAAATGAAAAAAAAGTATGATGAGTTTTTAGTACTAGGTGTAACATCAAAAGTAAATATTCCGGTTAGTACAAAGATGCATGTTTCTGTAAGTTTCGACTTGTTGGGCGCTGAAACTAGTTCTCTTGCAGTGCATGATCAAGCTATTTTTGAAACGTCTAAATTTTACGAAAACGGGGAGTTACGAATTCCCATAAAAAATTTAAAACCAGGAAAGTATTACATAAGAGTGTGTATGGTAATACAAAACGATTGTTTGGTAGGAACGTATCTGTATTCAAAAGGAAAGACTAATGGCAATTAAATGTACTTGCTCTGGCTGTGGCCACGCATTTGAAGTTCCCGATGAATGTTTTGGTAAAAACGTGAATTGTCCGAGCTGTGGGAACGTTGTTTCCATCGAGTTGGGGTTTTCCGATGATGATTTTATGGACGATAACTCACAACAGGAAGAAGAGTATCATGACCCTACATTGGATGTCGGCGATGATATGGAGGTTGACTTAGATGCGGATATTACCATCCCTGACGATTTGGCAGAAGATAATTTAAAACCCGCTATTGAAGATTCTCCTCCCGCGCAAATGCGAAAAGTGGACAACGACACAGGCGTTTCTCTGGAACCGATCATTACGAGTACAGCTAAAAAAAGTAAATTACCGATGTTGTTAGGGGCTCTCGCCGTTTTAGCGGTGGTATACTGGTTTTTTATACGCGAATACGAAGCACCACCTATTACTGTTTCGCAAATAGTAGATCTCGCTCCGAATGACGTAAATGGCGCTTTTGTTGTCAACTATGAGGCGCTAGAAAAAATACTGACTCGTGACGATCAAAAAATGATTTCGGAGTTTACGCGCAATTTGCCGAAAGACTTTCCATTTCGTGAAAGCAACGTTCGCAAGTTATTTGTATACATGTCTGGTGACCCACAAAAGCCCGATGTCGAAGTTTTCGTGATGGGGCAATTTCATCCTGCTCGGTTCGAAAATATCGCGAATAGATATGGTAGTTACGGCATCGGTAGTGTTAAATTCGATGGGCCAAGTAAGCGAACGGGTTACTATTGTTTGCTGCAAAAAGATTTGCTGGTGCTCACAGACAGTGAGTTGCGTGTAAAGGGAATCGTGGATCGTTATTCCGACTCTAGTGTGACAACTGCCAATATGAACTTCCTGAAATTGGGAACAAACGATATTCCCTATATTTTCAAAATGCATGGCAAGGTATCACCAGAAGAGTTTCGCAAGATACCACAATTTAACGATATTCCCGAAGAGTACCGTTTATACACCTCGTTATACAAAATCTCATTGGAAATTGGTCACAACGGGGACGCTGGTTACATTTACTTCAATGGTGGATTTGAAGAATCGCGGGCAGCGAGCAAACTTTATACTTTATTGAAGAAACAAAAACAGAAGCTGCAAAACTATATTCTGTCTTTTGAGTCGAAAAGGGTAAAAGACTCTGCTGCTTTACTTAACAACATTGAATTCCATACCGAAGAGGATAGCCTAATTGTCAATTGGCAATTAAGTAAAAATTTCGTGGAACAAGTAAAGTGGTTGGGCGGAGAAGGACGTACAAAAATCACCGAAGAAGTGCAGTGGCAAGAATACAAAAACATGCCCTTTTCTACCCCGGAACAGGAGATAAGTTTCTTAAATAACTTTGTAAAACAGTTTCCAAGTGGGATCTATGGAGAAAGAGCACAAAAGCGCATTTTCGAAATTAGAGAAAAACTATTTGCCGACGAAACAAAAGAGCTCTACAAGCAGTATTTTGCACGTACTTCTCCAAAAACACCGCTGGAAAATTGGCGCATATGGAAAGAATTTCCTTTAGAAAAATACAAAGGCTTACCTATTGAAGAAAAAGTCAACAAGCACATCGCTGATGAGCGTATAGCGGTAGTAAAGACCCTAAAAGATTTACAAGTACGTATGAACCAAATGATGAAAAGCAAAGATTACAAAGACATGGGAGATTTTAAGAAAACATTCGGATCTTTCTTTTCTAAAGAAAACCAAAAAGACGTTACGGAAATTTTCTCCACAATAAAAGGACGTGATCGCAACATACCACGGACTTTAGAAGGGGTGTATCGACAATTGGAGAGAAACCATAGTGTTTACATGAGACAGCTCAAGAGTAAGAATGAACGCGAAGCAAAGCGTATTGCTGGATTGGCGGATAGTTTTTTAGAAAATGGTTACTACGAATATTTGTCAAAGGGTGCTTACAATAGTGCGAAAGAGAGAATTGCGGAATACCAAAAAAGCTTAACGAATTTAGGGGAAGATTCTCTCGACGAAAAGTTTGCAAAAGCACTGAATGACATAAAAGGTTTGGAAAAAATTTCTTATCTTCTATACAAAGAACTACGCTATCGGAAAAAAACTAAGAAGAAAGTGGTCCTGGCGTTAGTCTCTGGAAAACTACGCAGTGGGGTAGTCGTTTCTACAAAGAAAGATACCTTTCGACTAAAAACTTTTACTTCTGTTGAAAAATTTTCCTACACCGATATTAAAGCGCTTTATGTCTTTCAACTGTTGGAAAAAAGGCATCTGAATAATCCTCCGGTGGCCTATTCTTTAGGATTGCTACTTTTTAGTTCTTCCAAAGGTAACAATAGCCGTGCCGACTTGCGCTTAGCAAAACGCGCGTTATCGAAATCCGCAGAAAAAGGTTACGGCCCTGCAAAAGAGCTATTGGCTTTAATAACGAAAAAGTAGGGTTCTCTTGCCACACAACACCGTTTTTCTTTCCTTTGTAAATCCCGCATCCACTGCGGGATTTACAGTTTATCAGGCTACCACCAGCTGGTATACCCCAATCGACTAAAATTTTTTGACGAGAGAGCCATGAGTCTACCTAATATATTAGATAAACGTTTGACAATACCTGCTGTCGGCGCGCCGATGTTTATTATTTCAAACCCCGATTTAGTGATTGCCCAGTGTAAGGCAGGCATTGTAGGGTCGTTTCCCGCTTTAAATGCCAGAGAAGAAGGACAATTGGAAAAGTGGTTGATGAAAATCAGCGAAGAGCTAGATCGTTATAATCAAGAAAACGAAAAACCTGCGGCTCCGTTTGCGGTAAATCAAATTGTGCATCGTTCGAATAAAAGATTAGAGCAAGATTTAGAACTGTGCGTGAAATACAAAGTACCCATTATCATCACCTCCCTTGGGGCACGAGTAGAGCTAAATGAAATTGTGCACTCTTACGGTGGAATTACTTTACACGATGTCATCAATAATACTTTTGCAAAAAAAGCCATTGATAAAGGTGCAGATGGTCTGATTGCTGTAGCTGCTGGGGCGGGAGGACATGCGGGAACTACTTCACCATTTGCATTGATACAAGAAATTCGCGAATGGTTTGATGGTCCGCTGCTACTCTCTGGCTCGATTGCCACCGGACGGGCGATTTTGGCAGCGCAGGTCATGGGCGCTGATTTAGCATATATTGGATCTGCTTTTATTGCCACGAAAGAAGCAAACGCTGTAGAGGCATACAAAAAGATGATTGTCGATTGTAGTTCTCAAGATATTGTGTACAGTAACCTTTTCTCAGGGGTACATGGCAATTATCTCAAACCTTCTATTCGAAATACAGGGCTTGACCCGGAAAATCTGCAACAAAGTGATCCCTCCAAAATGAATTTTGGCACAGATCAAAGAGCATGGAAAGATATCTGGAGTGCTGGGCATGGTATTGGAGCCATTGACGATATCATTTCGGCGAAGGAACTTGTGGAGCGTTTAATCAACGAATATTCTACGGAAAAAGAGCGTATAGCTAATCAGTAATAATTATATCTTCATCCTGACCTTGTCCTCCTTTTTTACCATCGCGACCGTAGCATATGAGTTGGTATCCGGTAACAGTCGTTTTATACAAATATTTATTTCCCCATGGATCCATTAGTGGTATTTGTTCGTTATACAAAGGTTGATTTTTTTTTAGCAGTAGATCTAATCCCTGGTCTTCATTTGGATAGTTTCCATTTATGTGTTTGTAGTACTTTAAAGCGAAAGAAAATGTTTGTAACTGCGTTGTGACAAGACTGCGCTGAGCGGCTCTTCGCTGGTCATAAACACCTATGGCAACAAAAGCGAATAGGGTAACCACAAAAGCAATGAAAAAAATATACTTGCAAGCAATTCCTCCTCTAGAAGGACGGTCTTTCATTTTTTCTCCTTTGGAATATAGTTTTATGTGCAGTGGTTCGTTCATCGTAAGCGTTTTTTTTTACATTGGCAACAATTTTTTTGAAATCTTAGGTACTTTTAAAATTAAAAGTAAAATAGTCAATTTTATTGGCAAAACGAAAAAAATGACTATATAATTCTGTGTAACCCCATGGAAGACAATGACTTATACTTTCGGTGTATTTTCGGTTAACTAACGGTTTTTTCCTAGGAGCTAATGATGACCCACAAGACGATCTCAATAAAAGAAGCGGCTAAAATAAAGAAGACCTCTATTCCAACGATTATGAACTGGATTGGGAACAAAATTATTGCCGAGAAAAATCCGCGATGGATTGTATTAGTTGATGAGTGTTTCAAAGAAGCAAAAAAAGGTAAGTCATTGGGAAAAGATCTACAAAAAAAAGTCGCTTTTGTTTCTCAAAAAATTGCGGCAGGAACATCCATGAAGGAAGCCGTTGTCGCATATGAGGGAAAAGCAGACCAAGGTACAACGCAAATAGTTGTAAACACCGTTACAAAAAAAGACGAAAAAAACTGGGGCGTTGGACAAGATGTACTGTGGTGTGATACAAAAAACAAATCAAATCGCATGGGTGTCATTTGCAATATAAAAAAGCGTGTTCAAGTACAATTTCAAAATGGAGAGAAAAGCTGGGTAGCGAAATCAAATCTTCGTGTACTCAACGAACCCGCTAAATTTTACTCACCCCAAATCATGAAAAAAAGCACCACGGCGATTCCTAAACCTAATTTTTTAGAAAAAAAAGTATGCGAATTAGAACAACAAATACTCGCGCTTCAAGAGGAAGTACGACGTTCTATCGCTGAAAGAGATAAGGCGAGAGCCTACCGCATTGATTTAGAAAACGAAAAGAATGAAATGCGTACGCAAATTGTTGCTTTGCAAGAAGATGTGGAAGAGAAAAAGGAAGTTATTCAGACGCAAAAGTCGCAGATCGAAGAATTAAAAGAGCGTTTATATGAACAACACAGTCGTGCAAATCGCAGCGAGTTTGAAAACGAAAAATTAGCAAAAGCTCTGGCAGAATATCGCAATGATTTGAGTGACACCCGAGCCGAATTAGAACAAACAATGGCTCTCAAACACTACAATCAAGTCGAGAAATTATCTTTACAAGACCAAATTGCAGAAAGAGCAGAGCAAGTGGTGTATATTCCTTCCAATTCTAATATAGCAAAAAGACGTGAAGAGGATATTGCTGCAGGGAAGCCTGTATCGGACAATATACAGGTTATTGACGTGGAGGCTTTACAGCAACAACTATTTCGTCAGGCAAAGGAAAAATACAAGAACCATGCTTTTGTAAAAGTAATGAACGAAACTTTGCGTAAAAAGGCGGAAAATGAAAAAAAGGTAGAAAGTGAAATCTGATGTCTATTGTTTGCAAACATCATGATTGAGGTATCCTATTTACCCAAGCAATTGCATAAGCGGTCGATAGTATGCCGTTAAACTAAGAAGGCAAACCCACGTTGCTAAAACCACCGTCTACGCGTATATTTGCTCCGGTAACATACGAGGAGGCAGGCATGGCTAAAAACGCGATTACTCTGGCGACTTCCTGTGGCTCGGCGACTCTCCCCAAGGGAGTGTTGTGTAGTATTTTTTGCAATTTTTGTGGATCGTCAAGGACTGGTTTGGCCAGTGGCGTGTTTGTATACCACGGTAGAACTCCATTCACTCGAATTTTGTCTTGCGCCCATTCTACAGATAGATATCGCGTCAATTGATCTAAAGCGGCTTTGGTCATCGAATAGATTGCACCAGAACCGATGTACTTTAAACTAGCAACAGAACTCACATTTATTATGGATGCTGAAGAAGATTGTTGTAGAAGTGGATGTAGTAGGCGTAGCAAGTCCCAAGTAGAGGTAATATTTGTTGCGGTAATATGTTGGTATTCTTCGTCGGTGTAGTCTGTGGTATTTTTGCGTATATTGGTGGCAACATTATTCACCAATATATCGAGTTGCGACCACATCTCTTTAACATACTGATGAATTGCATCACGTCCAGATGTTGTGGAGACATCTGCGCAAATACCATGTACGCAGATACCTTTTTGTTTCCAAAAAGATATCTGTTGTTCAATACTGCTTTGATTTCGCGCGACAATACAAACATTTGCTTGAAGTTTTACAAATTCTTCGAGTGTTGCTAAACCAATTCCTTTGGTACCACCGGTAATCAACGCCGTTTTGTTTCGTAAATCCCAATGGCTATCCATTTTTTTTAACCTTCATCGAGAATTCTCAAACCTTCTAACAGTAATCGTTGTAGGTTTTCGCGCATTGTTTCTTGTGGGGGGACTTTTTGCTTATCAAATTGGAATTGTCCTTGTTCCCATTTCATGATGTCAAAAAAAGCTCTTTCCCCGGTGTTATCATCAGAAATTTGTGTGTATACAACACTACCATCTCTAAAATAAATATCACCCACTAAATCATTATTTTGTATAGTAAGACATCCGGTTTGGTTGTCTCCACTGAGCATTTGTAGAACGCTAAACAGTGGTATTGTTTCAATATTCCCCTGTAGACTTGAGCGTAAACTCTTAATCTCCTCTACCGATGGAACACGAAAAGCACCTTGTCCATCAGTTTTAAGCGTCTTATTATGTTGAAATTCACTCTTCTTTTCTGACTCTCGGTACGTGATTAATTGGTTACCAATTAATATCTTGTCACCTGTTTGTAATTTATGCTGCGCTTCAATAATTTCATCATTAACAAAGGTTCCATTACTACTTCCTAAATCTTCAATGATAAAACCACTATCTCCCCATTTTATCACTGCGTGATATCGCGAAACGTTATCTAATGAAAGAACCAAGCGATTATATACTCCACGACCAATTGTGAATTCTTCTTCTTTCTGCAATTGTGCTAGAGGATACGGCGGGCACTCAACATAGGCGACAATATTCTTGTTCTTATTTTCTTCAGTCATTTGTATTTCCAAATGAATAGGATCTTTATTACATATATGTTCACAGTTTTATTTTAATGCAAATCTCATCGCGAGTCAAGGTGCGAATTTAATTATCAGAAAGATATTCCAGAGCTTCCTGAACTTTGGCTTTAAGTTCCTCATCTTGAGAAGCCGCGATGACAGAAATTTCTGAAGTATAGTTGGCGCTGTTTCCTGCAGAGTTGATGATCAACGCATCTAAGGCTTCCAGGCGTAAAGCGGTACTATATTGCGAATCAATGGCTACACGTACGAAAAATTCACTTTGCGAATCTACACGCATGGTGCTAAGTGCATTGAGAATACGCCTCTTGATTTCATCGTTGTTGATCTCGTAAAATTTGGAAATCATCGCTTGCTGAACTTCGTAGTTCTTTGGAGCAATCTTTGCTAAAGAATACGCTGCTGCTTCTAAAATTTTCTTATCCTGTTCACGACTAAACGTGTCTAAAATAGAACTCTTCGCACGAGTATCGCCAATTTTTTCCAAAGCGTTTATCGATGCTTTGCGATTTTGTAAGTCTTGAGATGTCAGTAGTATATTTTCTAACCATTCTCGCGCCTCTGGTGCATGGATGCTTCCCATCGCCCAAATGCATAATTTTTGTACTTTTTTGTCCTGGAATTGATTGTAGAGTTCTTTTATGAAGCTAGCATCTTCTGCGGTTAGTGCACCTTTTTGCGACATTCTGCGCAATGCCCTCATCACTTTACTGGCATTACCCTCACTCCCCGACAAATACTCCCGTAAACTTTTGGTTTTTCTCTGCGTAGAGTTATTGTTTTTTGTTGTTTGCGGATTTTGTTGGTTCTGTTGTTTCGGTTTTTGCGTCTCTTGTTTTTTATTATCGTCTTGCGTAGGGTTTTTGGGATTTTCAATGAATTCGAAATCTTTTTCGGTAAATTCTTGGTCGATATTTGTCGTTTTGTTGTTGTTTTTCTTCGGTTTATTTACCGTTTCTTTATTTTGTGGCGTATCGTTGTCCTTGAAATATGGCTGCACAAACAGAAACACCAGTCCACCTGTAAAAATAATCAACAGCAAAGGAATGGCTATTTTGGAAACAAAAGAGCTTTCTTTTTCCTGGTAACCCTCAACATATTCTAACGCCGTTGGAATAGCACTGTGAAGTTTCGGCTGGCTAAGAGAAATAGTGCGTCGTAGTTGTGGATTACTCGGCTTTTTTTCTGGCGGTGTTATTTGTATTTTGTCAGACTTTTTTTCTTCATCGGGAATATTTTCTATTTCGAGTAGGGGATCATAATCATCATCCATATCACGACTGAATTTGTCATACAGTTTTTCAATATCTGTATTTTCGTCAATGTCGTCGAAAGATTGTAAAAAAGAGTCTACTTCGGTGCTAATGTCCATAATATCGGGTTCTAAGGGCTGGAATTCGCCTGAATCACCTATTTCATCGAGGTGATCGGGCATTTGCTCACCGCTATTGAAGTCGACATAGTATTCTTCAAAGTTCTGTTCTTTGAGTTCGTTTTTTATTTTCTCTTTTTGTTGAGCGCGTTTCTGTGCAAATTCTTGGTTTCCAGAACTTTGATCGGTTTCTATTTCTGTGAGAATTTCATCGTAAATATCCACCTGCGATTTTTTGGCTTTCGCTTCTTGAGGACGGTCTATGCGTTTGGCGATTTGTTCAAAAACGTTGGTTCTCTTTCCCACAATTTCGCGTTGTGTGGGCAAACCTTTTTCTTTGGCATCTATATTTGCCATAACATAACCATAAATGGTCTCTGAGTACTGTTGGTAATTGACAGGTGTGCGCGACGAAGGTACCGCTTGCTTTTGTTCTGTTTGCGGTTGCTCTTGTTGTGCTTGGGCTTTTCTCCGTGCGCGTTTCTGTAAACTCATGGTAATGGTTTTGCTAAATTTTTGCAGTATCGCTGTCGCCTTTTTGTTCCCGGAAATTTGTTGCTTATCCTTTTCCGAAATGGGAATCGCGGGTAAAGACATTGTTTGGCGTAAACGATTTTGCAGTGAATCTTTTGTATCCTGCGTTTTTCCCTGAATCGCTTCCATTTCGATGAGACTGTCGCCGATGAGAGGGACTGCGGAAACTACATTGCTTTGTTCACCAACGATATCGGCAACCGGAGTCAGTGTTTCGGAGGCACGTTGCGTTTGACTGTATTCTGCTTTTTGCGATATATTTTCTACGATATGCTGTGGTACCTCGGCGTTTAGATGTTTGTAGATACTGCTAATGGCTTCGGTCAGTTCTCGTTCTTGCAAATCAAAGGCCGGTGCGTAGTCGCCACGTTTTCTAAAAAACAAAAACGTATTGTGTTCCACTAACTCTTGAGGAATGGCTATCGGTTTAGCGGCGTCAATACGCAACGATTGCATGATCGTTTCGTATTTTAACTTTACTTGTTGCAGTGTGTCGCAATCCACTGTTTGTGGCGCACTGTTTGGCGATAACGTCACGAAGTGTTCTTGCTGATCACTTTGCAATACATAAATGCCTAAACCTTTGAGTATGTCGTAGACTTGTAGTTCGTTGAGCAAATACATGTGCAGCATAACTTCGGGAAGTTGTAGTTGCTTATTTTGTTGGAAAGCGCGGTGTTGAACCTTTAAGGCATCACTGATTTGTTGTGCGGTAATTTTATAGTATTTGCTTGCCAAGTCTTCAAACATTTTTTGTTGTAGAAGCCATAGTAACTCGCGCAGGTTTTTGTTGTAGCCAAGAAAAACTTGCTTAACCAACTCGAGATTTTTTTGTTTTTCTGCTTGCTGTTGCGATTTATCTAGAGTGCTTAGATAGGTTTCATTTGCCATAATTGGCGTGGCAATCCAATGCTTAAATGTCGCAATAACATTGTGAAACTCTGTGTCAAGCTCGCTTATTTTCATCAATGAATGTGTTTCCATGTTGAGAAAGACAAACAAGTCGTGACTTTCTTTGGTTTTTTCTGGAACACGTCGCGGCCACCAATAGTCAATGCGCAAGAAACGCAGTAGTTGTTCGCGTGTTATCTCCTCCGCTTTTTTTAGCTGGAGATTTTTGCCGTGACGTGTTCGTTCTTCTTCTGTGGAAAACAATGCTTTGTAATGAGTTTTTGTTTGTGAATCATACAACAACTCTTCTCCGAGAATACCGCAAATCGTGTATATCTTTTCCTCATCTAAGAGATACATCTGTAGTAAAATTTCTCCGATGTGGATTTGCTTTCCGGCGTTAAAAGCGCGTTTCTGAGTTGTTTTGGCTTGCTCTAATTGCACTTCTGTTAAGTATTCTAATTGCAGGCACATTTTGTAAAAAAGTTTTTGTTTGAGTAACCATATATATTCGTGGCAGTAGTGAGTATAACCAAAAAATAGTTGTGCCAGATTATTTTTTTCGTTTGATTTATCGTCAAAAAAATTATTTTTCATCAGTTTTTTTCCAAAGCATTCATCCAGATTTATACGTTTATCCCAATTATAAACACTTAACAGAAAGTTGCCCGTCAGTCGAAAACGGGCCCATATAAAATATACTACATATTACGTCGATACTGCCCACCAATGTTGTATAATGAGTTAGAAATTTGTCCTAATGAACAATGTTTCGCGGCTTCCATTAACGATGTAAATATATTTTGCTGTTGTAAGGCGCTACTACGTATTTGTTCTAGAGACTCTGTTGTTTGTTGTGGAGAACGTTTTTGTACGGCCGCAACGTTTTGTATTTGCATTTCTTTTTCCTCGGAGGTAGAACGAATAACTTCTTGAGGTATAATTGTGGGAGAGCCTTTGGCATCAAGAAAAGTGTTCACACCGATAATTGGATATTCCCCTGTGTGTTTTAGGTGCTCGTAATACATCGACTCTTCTTGTATTTTACTACGTTGGTACATTTTTTCCATAGCACCAAGAACACCACCACGCTCTGAAATTCTTCTAAACTCTGCGAGAACAGCCTCTTCGACTAGCTGTGTGAGCTCTTCAATGATAAAGGAACCTTGAAGGGGGTTTTCATTTTTTGCTAAACCCAATTCGCGATTTATAATAAGTTGTATGGCCATTGCACGACGCACAGATTCCTCTGTTGGTGTTGTGATCGCTTCGTCGTATGCATTTGTATGTAGTGAGTTACAGTTGTCGTAAATAGCATAGAGGGCTTGCAAGGTAGTTCTGATGTCATTGAAAGCTATTTCTTGTGCGTGCAAAGAACGTCCTGAAGTTTGAATATGATATTTGAGCATTTGTGATCTTTTATTACCATTATACTTCATTTTTATTGTTTTTGCCCAAATTCTTCGCGCAACGCGTCCAATCACAGAGTATTCTGGGTCAATTCCATTGCTGAAGAAGAAGGAAAAGTTAGGTGCAAAATCATCGATGTTCATTCCACGACTTAAATAGTATTCAACAAAAGTAAAACCATTGGCAAGTGTAAAAGCAAGTTGGGTAATCGGATTTGCTCCCGCTTCTGCGATGTGGTATCCCGAAATAGATACGGAATAAAAATTGCGTACCTTGTGGTCGATAAAGTATTGTTGAACGTCTCCCATAAGTCTTAGAGCAAACTCTGTGGAAAAAATACACGTGTTTTGTGCTTGGTCTTCTTTCAATATGTCGGCCTGTACTGTTCCGCGAACGCTGTTTAGCGCCTCTGCTTTGAGTTTTTGATATGTTTCTAAAGGCAGGACTTCATCTCCCGTGACCCCCAGTAGCATAAGACCCAGTCCGTCATTCCCTTCCGGCAATTCACCATGATATTTAGGTTGGGCAATACCTCTTTGCGCATAGATATCTTTGATTTTTTGTTGCACTTCTTCCTGTAGACCGTTTTGTAAAATGTACTTTTCACACATTTGATCAATCGCGGCATTTAAGAAGAATGATAGTAGAATAGGGGCTGGCCCATTGATGGTCATCGATACCGAAGTTTTTGGCGAACACAAATCAAAACCAGAGTATAGTTTTTTCGCATCGTCTAGTGTGGCGATACTAACACCGGAATTTCCAATCTTGCCATAAATATCTGGTCGGTGAGCTGGGTCTTCTCCATACAAAGTGACGGAGTCAAACGCGGTACTTAAACGTGCGGCAGGCATATCTTTACTTAAATAATGAAAACGGCGGTTGGTTCTCTCCGGTCCGCCTTCTCCGGCAAACATGCGTGTAGGGTCTTCTCCTTTACGCTTAAACGGAAAGACTCCCGCGGTAAATGGAAATTCGCCTGGGAAATTTTCTTGCGCTGTCCACTCGACAATGTCGTGCCAATCCTGAAAACGCGGTATGGCAATTTTGGGAATAGGTACGTTGCTGAGTGAGGTGGTGTAGTTTTCTACTTTGATTTCTTTATTGCGTACGGTGTAAGTAAAGTGTTGTTCACGGTATTTCTGTTTTGTGGTTTCCCAGTGATCGATTTTGTCTTTGACTTCTGGCAAGAGTTGCAATTCTTTTTTCTTGATTTCTTCGTCTAAAATAGTGGTGTCAACACCTTGGAGTATTTGCTTACTCCCCTTTAATTTATACAAATCTCCCGCGATTTGTGCTTGCTTACTCATGTCACCATTGTAACGATCGATTTCATCGCAGATTTCTGCGAGGTAGCGGGTTTTTTTGGGGGGTATGATGTATATTTTTTTGCTGGTGTCGGTGACGAGTTCTTGGGTGGACTTCCAGCGTACACCGGTGCTTTCGATGAGCAAATCGATAATGTTTTTGTATAGTTGATTCATTCCCGGATCATCGAATTGTGAGGCAATGGTACCAAAAACCGGCATGTTATCAGGAGATTCACTGAATAAGTTGTGTGCACGTTGGTATTGTTTTTTGACATCGCGTAGGGCATCTAAAGCACCGCGCTTATCGAATTTATTCAAGGCGATGATGTCGGCGTAGTCAATCATATCTATTTTTTCAAGTTGTGTCGCAGCACCGTATTCAGGGGTCATCACGTATAGAGACGTATCCACAAATTCGGTAATCGCTGAGTCACTTTGTCCAATACCTGCTGTTTCCAAAATGATAAGATCAAATTTGGCGGCTTTGTAGAGATCAATCACTGGTCCCACATTTTTATTCAAAGCAAGGTGGGCTTGGCGTGTGGCCATGGAACGCATGTATACCCGAGGGGTGTCGATCGCATTCATGCGGATTCTGTCCCCAAGTAGTGCTCCTCCTGTTTTGCGTTTGGAAGGGTCCACACATATGATGGCAATATTTTTATCCTGAAAATCATACAAAAAACGCCGCACAAATTCGTCAACCACCGACGATTTTCCCGCGCCACCGGTACCCGTAACTCCCAAGATAGGGACTTTGCTATGGCGGATACTTTCTTCTATTTCCTCAAATATTTTTTCAACCGTAGCGTTGTCGTTTTCCATAGCGCTTATGATATTTCCCAGAGCCAAATCTTCGCGCTTTAATAGACCACCTATTTCCCCTTGTAGTAAACGGCCAGCGGGGAAGTCACATTTTTCGAGCACATCGTTGATCATCCCTTGTAGACCCATGGCACGCCCATCATCTGGCGAGTATATACGTGTAATTCCGTAGTTGTGTAGCTCGTCTATTTCTGTTGGAAGAATAGTTCCACCGCCACCAGCAAATATTTTGATATGCTGTGCTTTATTCTTTTTTAAAAGGTCGTACATATACTTTAAGTATTCTACATGTCCACCTTGGTAGCTGGTGATGGCAATTCCTTGAACACCTTCTTGTATTGCACAATTGACAATTTCTCCTACACTACGGTTATGCCCTAGATGTATAATTTCTGCACCAGAAGCTTGTAGCATTCTGCGCATAATATTAATACTAACATCATGGCCGTCAAACAAAGATGCTGCCGTTACCATACGAATTTTGTTTTGCGGTTGGTATATTTTAGGCGTTTCAGGTATAACATTATCATGTGTTTTTTCGACCTGTGTTTGCATAATATACAGCCTTTCTATAAGATATAATTGAGTAATGGCAAAATATCATAATGGTTACATGACCACTTTGCATATTTGTCAGCCAACTGTAAGTTATGAATAGAAAAGGAATGCGGGGAGTTTACCGGCAATACTGTATCATTTTTAGTAAAAATTTTCTATTAAATTTTTAAAATGCTCGGAGCGAGATTTTGCCAAAAATAAATGAAATGATTTTTCCTATATTTGAAATATTTAGTTTCTTATTTTTAAGTGTGTTGCAGATCAGTATATTATTTTTGATTATGAAGCGTAAGAACCGCCAACACAACGAAACTATTTTTGCGTTTTTTACTTTTGCGGCATTTGTGTGGAATTTTAGTGTTTTTATTTCACATATATCTTTGTATTTGTACACTCAGGTCAATGTTGTGGAGCAAATCTTTAGTATAACGGCGACTGTGGGGTTTACCATGTTGCATCCACTCGCGGTGCATACATTGATAAACTTCATCGAAACGCGGTACTTGAAGTTGCGAATCTACACGCGCTATGCGGCTCTTAGCGCTTTATATATCCCCACGATATATTTCTTCCTCTATCCGTTGGTCCAAAAAATCATGATGTTAGAAAATAGCCCACGCGAAAATCTGCTCGCCCAATTTTCGGTGTGGTCGTCTATTCTTTTGGTCATTTCGTGGCTTATTGTGGTAAAACTATGCCGCTCACTAGAAGACGAAGAAGAAAAGAATTTTTTGAGCATTTTTGACTGGTTGGTAACATCCGTTCTCGTTATTTATTTGGCAACATTTATTTTGAATATTCGTTCAGTTCCACATGTCGGAGAGTATCTGAACTTATTGAGTCATATTCTCGTGTCGTTACTACCGACATTATTTTGTTACTATTTATACCGCTATAGTTATATCGAATATGTTTTTAAACGCGGTTTAATTTATACGGTCTTGGGGTCGTTTATTATCGTGTTTTATCTCTCGACAATTGCGCCGTTTGGGAAGGTGATGGAAAAGCATTTGAGTATTAACTTTCGCATTTTGCAAGGAATGCTGATTATGGTGATGGTTTTTTTCTTTGATACTTTGAAGAAAAAGCTACTCGAATTATTTAATCGAATATTTTTCCGCGAAAATTTGTATTTCCAAACAATTATCAGCAACTTGTCGAAAACAATAAATCAAGTACACATGGATATTGATGACTTACTGGATTATACAGCATTTAGCATTAGTCGTGCTCTAAAGATACGCGCGGTTTCGATCATTCTTTTTCATGAACAGCCGGATAAGAGTTTATCTATTACGGGGAGCACATTGGCGATTATGCCTGAGGACATCAAAGAAATTATCAACTACATCAAAGTGCACAAACCACGCGTTCTCAGCCGTTATCATTTGCGGGAAGAAGACGTCGAAATTTTTAGACAAATGAAAAACATAAAAGCTTTCAATGTCATTCCCATTTACCAAGAGAGCGAACTTGTTGGTTTGCTAAATATAGGAAAACGTCCGGTACGTAACCACTTAATTCCCGAAGAAGAAGAGATGTTTTTAATTTTGGTGAATCAAATTATCACCACCATAGAAAATACAAAACTCGCAAGGGAAAAATTTGCTCTGGGGCGTAAGATGTACGAATCGGAAAAATTATCTTCCCTAGGAAGATTGTCGGCGAGTATTGCTCACGAAGTAAAAAATCCGTTGTCTTCTATTAAACTCATCACCCAAGTGATGAAAGAAGACCTTGATTCTGATGATCCTAACCAAGAAGGACTGGGGATTATTATCCAGGAAATCGACCGTTTGTCGCGGGTAGTGAACCAACTTTTACACTTTGCAAGGCCGCGTTCGTACGCCGAAGAGCGCATCAATATTGCCGATGTGATTGCCAACGTAACCATGTTGATCAAACACAATGCCCGGCGTAATAATGTTGAAATTGTTGTTGAGGTAGATCCCATAGAACTGTACTGTGATCAAGATGCGTTGATGGAAATTTTTCTGAACCTGACAAGCAACGCGATTCAATCTATGCCCCAAGGTGGCAAATTAGAAATTTCGAGCTATAAGAAAAAAAGTAAACGCCATGTTCTGGAATATTGTGTTGTCGAAATTTGCGATAATGGTCCAGGAGTTCCCGTCGAAGAACGCGACAAAATTTTTGAACCTTTCTATACAACAAAGCAGACGGGAACAGGCCTCGGGTTGGCAATTGTAAAAAGACGTTTGGAGAGAATAAAAGGAGACATTCGTTTTGCCGATAATCATCCTGGGGCGAAATTCTCCGTGAGAATACCACTTATATCCCCAAATGAAGATGAGGTGAATGACTTGGGGGGCAATAAAAACGAAGAAGACAGCGCATAAGGCCGCTGGTGGTATTGTCAAGTTGCGAAAAATGCAGTATAGTAAAAAAATAATTCTGACGGATTTGGTGAACGATAAAAAATAACCACAGAGATTTCAGATACATAGAACAAGAATTTTTAAGGAACGCTTTGTGACTTTAGAACAATTTTCTTCGGATTTGCAGCAGCAAAAATATGGTAAAGCACTCGCATACTTTATTTATATCAAGAAAGAGCAAGAACTAGAGAAGGCCAGCGGTATTTTAGCAGAGGTAATCGCGGGAAGTGAACAGGTAACTTCAAGTTTATTGCAACAAGAACTTAGCGAAATTGAGTCGCAAATTTTGTGTGAGCGTTTACAAACTAAAGTGGACAAGTGCCTTGCCAGCTACGCCAATACAAAAGCAAGATGGAATGTTTTGTTGAAAACGCACTCTCTACTACAAGAGTTGTGCGAGAAGCGTCCTGAGTGTGTAGAGCGTATGAGAAATTTGGCGATGTCTCATGAAAAACAAGGAGATTTGCACCAGCATAGTGGAGACTTACAACAAGCAATGGATTGCTTTTTGGCGGCACTGAATGTTGGACAGTATCTCTATCAACAACATCCAGATATGGACATTATTTCTCGCGATCTTTCGGTAAATTTTGAACGTTTGGCGGGTATTTTTTTGTTAATGGGAGATGCGAAACGTGGACGTCGTTATTACCACAACTCTTTAGATATACGCGAAGAATTATGGGAAAATGATCCTCAACCACAATATGCACGAGATTTAGGGGTTGTGATGTATAAATTGGCAGACCTCTATAATAAAGATGGCCGTATGGAAGAAGCGCAACAATACTATTTAAATTCACTGTATATGAGTCAAAATTTACAATTACAATATCCCGATGACACAAAATGCACACGCGATGTGTCGGTAAATTACAATCGCTTGGGTGACTTTTATTTGCAAAACAATCAACTACAAGAAGCTAAGCATTTTTACGACGAAGCGCTTAAAATACGAAGATCGCTACAAGAGAGCCATCCAGATAACGACGATTGTTTACGCGATGTCTGTGTAAATCACAGCAAATTAGCGGTGGTTTATCAACGACAAAATGAGTGGGAGCAAGCACAAAAACTGTACATGGAAAATTTGGATATTGCACAACAACTACACAAAAAATATCCAGATAATGTGGAGTTCAAACGCGACACATTGGTTCTTTGTAAAAACTTAGGTGATTTACACAGTGCAAGAGACGCGTTCTCTGTCGCAGAAAAATACTTTTCTCAAGCGTTAGAAGTATGTGGTGATTTGATGGATATCGCGCCCAAAAATGCATATTACAAGGACGACTCTGCGAGATGTTATAGCAGCTTTGGCGATGTTTTACACAAACAAAATAAGATCGATAAAGCTAAAGAATACTATAAAAAATGTTTAGATTTACGAGTGGAATTGTGTGACAACAACGCTGACAATACGGGATTTTTAAAAGATTTAGCAGAAATTTATTGCAAACTAGCGACGTTGTACGAGAAAGAGGAACTCTATGCTCCGGCAATTGAGCATTACTTACAACAGTTACAATGTTACAAAGATTTGCGACGATTGTGTACGCATGACGATGAAATGGCGCGGAATGTTGTGTTGAGCCACTATATTGTGGGAAATTTATGTGAGATGGAACAACGCATTAATGAGTCTCTAGAGCACTGTCGTAGTTGTTACAAAGCTATTTTATACATGCAAGAACACGACATGCCGCTAGATGAGTTTTTGCAAGATTTGTTGCAGAAACTCACTTTGCTACACCAAACAACCTAGAACGATTTCTGTGACGGTGATTTTCAGGAGAGAGAGTCGTTTTGGAATTGGTGCCCTCACCATCGAATTTAAGGTTTTAGCTTCGCTAAAATCCTCAATTCTCATGCCTCTCCCACAGGAGAGGCGTAATGCTTCTCTTTTGTAAAAAACAAAATTCACTTGAGTTGCGAGACAGTAGTGTAGCGTTACTATCTTTATACAATTACGGTTGTGTATGCGTGGCACAAAACAACACAAATGGAAGAAATTAAGACGTGTTACGCCTCTCCCTGTGGGAGAGGCATGAGAATAGCAGGTTTTCAGCGAAGCTGTAACCTGCTAATTCGATGGTGAGGGCACCAATCTAAAAACGACGATCAACACTTAATGGTCATGGTCGTCATCGTGATCATGATCGTGGTCGTGATCATCATGATCGTGATCGTGGTCATGATCATCTTTGTGCTCAAATTTAAAGGTGATGTTTTCGAATTTTTGTCCTTTGATTGTGCAAGATGCTACGACAGCGGTAAACTCTTCCACGCCTTTGAGTTTCTCGTGTGTTGCGCTAAACTGAGAGGTATTTTTTGCCGTTTCACCGGTTAATTCATTCGCCACACCTTTTAAATCTAACTCTAGATTTTCTTCCTTTACTTTTACATTTACTCTAACACTTTCTTGTTCCAAGCGAACATTGTTTTCCGCTTCGCCGTCGAGAATATACAGAGTTAGTTTTCCGTCTTTCAAGGCCATTTCCGCATGAGCGAAATGGTCCCCTACTTCGATAAGCAAACCACCATATTGTGGATTGTGACTGTGATGATGGTGGTTGTCTCCTGTGTTAGAATCAGGTGTTTTTCCTTCATTGCAACCACAAAAACTGAGAACACAACATAAAGCAACGATAACGATTTTCATAATAACTTTCCTTTGTTGAATGTGAAACGAGGTAAAATTTTCTGAAGTTAATTTTATGTATAGCGCATCGAATTGCAAATATAAAATATCATTCTTGTAGTTGTGACCTAATATAGGCTAGACGTTCGCGGATTTTACCATCATTAGGAAACTGTGTGAGCGCTTGGCGATGAAAGTCAAATGCCTTGCGCCAAACTTTGCCGTTGATAAGTTGTGCCCCGCGGTTGTAACAAATTTTGCGCATGTAGTCGGTTATTTGAGGAGTTTGAGAAAATTCGCTGTATATTTTCCATAGGGCTTTGTCGTTTTTTTGGACATAGGAAAGTCGTAGTGATTCGTTGATAAGCGAGTCACTAATATTTTTTTGTGTGGGAAAATTACGTAGGCATTTTGCTATTTGGTACACGGCGTATGGTTCTTTGGTTTCTTGGGCGTTTTTAACCAACTGTGTGACGACGATTTGCATGATGCGTTCTTCTTGTGGTAATTTTTTACGTAGTATTGTGGTTAATTGATGGATGCTTGCGTATTTTTTTTGCGCGAGAAAGTGTTTTACTCCTTCTTGCAACAAATAATGAAAATTATTTTCAATCTGTTTGTCTTCCGGCAGATTTTGACGAAGGCCACTGTATATTGCCAAAGCATGAGAATATACATTTTTTTGGGCATAGTTCATGGCATATTCGTTGCTGACCGCCGTGTATATTCCGCGAATGCTGGTGTATTCTTGCGGAAATTTCGTGGTGACATCGCGAAAATTTTGGTGTGCATCGTTATATTTTTTATTTTTAATGAGATGTTTATGCCATTCTTGGTAAACATACCACAAATTGTTTTTTACCGCTTGTTCATTAGGAAACATCTCGTATAATCTCGTAATCCAGGCAAAAGCGCGCGCATGTTTTTGACGTTGAAGTTCTTTATTGTACATTTCTTGATAAAGGAGCATTACTCTGGATTGAAAGTGTGCTTTTTGTGGAGAACTCTCCAACGCTTTTTCGTATATGGCGATAGCTTGGAGCTTATCGCTATTTTGTATCGATTCGGCCCAGTCTATGTATGTCTTAATCCAGTTGTTGCGCAGCGTTTCTCCTTCTTTAAGGGCCAATCCCCATTCGTAAATAGCAATGGCCTTTTGCCACTGGTTTTTACGTGTTTGATATCGAGCATGCTCATCAATTACATACCAACGCGCTTGGCGAATTTCGCTCTGTATTTCTTTGTCTGCGCTGTCGATGGCTCGTTGTAAAATTTGCATCGCATGTAGGAAATTTTGTTTGTGTCCTAGAGCTTTCTGTAGTTGAGCACTACAAATTAAAAACGCCAAATCGCGATCGCGCGGAAAATACTTTTGCGCTTTTTGCAGAACTTGTGTTGCACGATCGAATTTTTTATTTTGAATTAAATCTATGGACCAATTACGCATCATTACATAGAGATCATTGCGCAAATTCTTGTCGTTCGGGGCTAATTCTAGACCTAACTTTAGTATTTGCAAAGCCTTATTGGTTTTCCCTTTTGCACTGAGTTGTCGCGCATAGTAAGCGAAATTGACAATGGTGTTTTGACAGGCCGTATGGAAGTCATTGTCGATGAGGAGTGCTTTAAAATATTCCACGGTAGAAGCAATGTACTGCTTTTTTTTACCAAGGTCCACACCGCGATTATAGTAAATCATAGCCACCTGACGATCCACACTCATTTCGCGGCGTAAACTTTTTTTCATAACATAGCCATCAGTGTGGACGGTGATTTTAGTGGTGTCTTTTGCATGTGCGGCGTCAAATCCGGCAGGTGATGTTGTTTCTATATCCCATGCATTGCCATTGTGATACACAATAGAAAAACAATGCTCTGGTGCTTCCACTCCGCGTACATCGAGACCGAGTTTTTGTGCTAGTATGTTATACAGAAGTGATGAAGACACACAGTTATAAATACCATCGTCTAATAGCTTAGGTAGACTGGAAGAACGAATGTCATAGTGTTGTAGATGGTTTTTATGTAAGTACAATAACAGGTAAAATGCTATTTTTTTTTGTGAGGTTTTCGCGGGCAAATCACGGCGAATGGTTTGAAAAATGCTATGTATTTTTTTTTGGTACACAGTGCGAAGATTTTTATCGGTAATACCTGAAGCAATTAGGGCCGCTTCGGAAATGGAAAAAGAGTCAAAGCGCCCATCCAGTGCATCTTTTAGAAGTGGTTTTTCTATCGTCGAGATCGTTAGAGGTACTTGAGTAGTTTTTTTCAGTTTACTAATAACTGTTTGTGCTGAAGTGGGAGAAAAACGAAAAGGGTATTTGGCAAGTGTTTCATTGTAATTTTCTGTATGTGGAGTTTGTAATAAGGCAGACTGTCCATGTGCAAAAAGAAAACTAATGACAATAATCAGTATGGTGGTGTATTTCACAGCAAGCCCTTTCCTGATGATCTAGATAATATTTTTATGTCGCTTGTAGTTCACGTGTGGTTTCACCGCTGCCAATAATAATTCTTGTGGCCATACCTATAAACATTCCATGCTCTACAACACCAGGTATCTGCGAAATGTCAGAGGCTAGTTTTTGTGGATTTGCAATGGTGTTAAAATTACAATCTAAAATATAATTTCCTTCATCTGTAACGAACGGCTTGTCGTTGTTGCGGCGCAACTTAGGTGTGGAGCCTAGCTGGCAAAGAGTTTGTTCGACAATAACATGGGCATAGGGAATAACTTCTACGGGTAAGTGGAAACTACTACCTAGCGGTCGCGCCGTTTTACGTGAATCGACAATGATAATTAGTTCACGGCTGGCACTTGCCACTATTTTTTCGTGAAGGAGGGCGCCACCGCCTCCTTTTATTAAATTTAGATTTTCATCAAATTCATCGGCTCCATCTATGGTGATGTCTATTTTTGCAGGAACGGCATCGGTGATGAGTGGGATGTCAAAAGTTTGTGCGAGTTTTTTTGTGGTGACAGAACTAGGAACACCTGTTATTTGCATACCATTTTTTACTTTTTCACCAAGTAACTGTACCGCAATTTCTGCCGTAGAGCCACTACCTAAACCCACAATCATGTTCGGTTTTATTCGTGAAACAGCGGCAGTCGCCGCCAACGTTTTTTCGCGGGTGATGTTGTCCATGATCGTTTTCCTAATTTATTTTTAGATCCCCATGAAAATGGGGACCTAAGTTTATTATCAAGTTCTAAAAACTAGTGAGTTGCGTTGACTTTTCTCCAAATTTGAGGGATGAGATAGTTTTCTAATGTCACCACATCTACTTTTCTTTCGGGAATTTGTCGCATCGTATCAATTGCTCCGTCTAAGGCACGACGCAGCGTTTGTTTTTCTTGCGATGTCAGGTTTTTCCAAACGCGGTTGTAAAGTGAGCCGTTATAACCGAAAGCTGCTTGGGGTTCGTATGTCTCTCCTGGTGTTTTTTGTGCAAATGATTCCGCGTCAATATTGATATCTGCAGAATATCCGAGAAACAAACCGACAATTTGTGCAACTTCAATGGCTTTTTCCATACGTACATCTTGCGCATAGTTCATATTATTTTTATTGAAGAGAGCTACAGCGCTGTGAGCGCGCACAAATTGTTGTTGTGTAAAAAGTTCTTGCGGGCTTACGGCACGATACATGGAGTTGGAATCGCACAAACTTGGAAAAAGCTCCAGTGCCAAAATTTGTTTGTCAATGAGCAATTGATCGTTTTCTAGAGCTGTATTTATTCTTTGCTTGGTAAACGTAGCGGGGTTACCATCGAAAAAATTAAAGTACTCTAGTAGTAAAATTTTGGCAGATTCAGTGTCATTTTCACGCAAAAAAGCATGTAAATCGTCCATAACACTACGATACCCTAGTGCTTGAGATTCATACTTGCCGTATGACGAAGCACGACGTGTGTTTCCATAGTAAATTTCACCCGTCAATGTATCTAACTCGTTAATGACGTCTATAATGGAGGTTCCGTAGAGAAGAGGATGAGAAAATGTATAGCATCCTTTATCTGTGTTGTTTTGGCTAAGAGCAAATCCTTCCCACTCTTTAACAGCAACAGCTAGCCTTTGTAATTCTTCGTTGGAAAAATTTGTTTTGAAATAAACTTTTTTTCCCGACTTTGTCAGAAAAACGAGCGAAGAATTTTCTATCGACATTTTTATAAGCTGTGGATGACGAATTTGCGTATCGAATACCACACCGCCAGGACGAAATGATTTTGCCGACCCAGGGCGAAACGACTTGGCTGATCCAGGGCGAAACGACTTTACCGATCCAGGACGAAATGACTTCGACGACCCAGGACGAAATGACTTCGACGATCCAGGACGAAATGACTTCGACGACCCAGGACGAAACTTTTGACTACCAGGGCGAAATGTTGACGAACTGCCCGGACGAAAAGAGCCGTTATGTTCTGTACGGCTTCCAGGGCGAAAATAGGAGGTTTCTTCGGTTCGACTACCTGGGCGAAACGATGTGTCATCAGTGTTACGACTGCCAGGGCGAAATGAGGAGTCATCAGCATTGCGACTGCCAGGACGAAAGGCATTTTCTGCAAGACGCTGTTGTTTTCGCTCTTGCAAGTACATTTTGAGTTTATCTTCTATGAACAACTGCGTTGAATTATCTGTGGTATAGTTTACCTCTGAGCTAACAGATTCCGCAGAAAAAAAGTCATCGTATTGTTCTTCAAAGTCTTCATAATCAAAGTCATTCTCATTGTCACTTTGCGAGTCGATTTCCGCTATTTGTTGTGGCTGATCATCGTCAATATTTGTCTCTTGGGGAGAGTGTTTCTCTTCTTCCACAAGTAGCAAGTCCCACTCAGGTATTTTTTCATCCATAGTTTCGGTGAAAACTTCTGTTTGGTTTATGTGGAGATCATCTGGTGAATTTGTTTTAACCACTACAAATAGCATTGCCGATGCAATTGTCAGAATATAAAATGCACGTACCATACTTATCCTCCTTAGAGTTGTTTGTGTACCTTGTTTAAATTTGTACATCTTTTAGACGTAACATAAGAATGAAGTGTTTGTACGTTTACAAAGCCTCAATTAGTTTGTGTCTGATGAGCTTGTCGCGTAAAGTAGTACGTGGTAGATTGAGTACCTTTGCCATTTTGGTTTGATGTCCATCGGCTTTGTCCGCGGCCCAAATGAGCAACTTCTTTTCAAAGCCATTTACCATTTCGTTAAAATCTACTTCTTCACTGTTACCAATGTCTAGAGTGATGGTGTCTGGCTTTGCTACTTTTTGAATTTCTTCAGGGAAGTGGATGATATTAAGCAGTCCCTGTTTACAGAATGCCACAGCATGTTCAACGGCATTTTCCAGTTCACGTACATTACCAGGCCATTGATAATTGCGCACTAACTTTGCGACTTCTGGGGACAAATCCGTTGAAATTTTCTTTTTTCGTTGATATTTCTTTATGAAAAAAGAAACCAATAATGGAATATCTTCCTTCCTCTCGGCAAGAGGGGGTAGCACAATTGGAATAACATTCAGGCGATAGTAAAGGTCTTCGCGAAACTTACCTTCGGCGACTAATAGTTTTAAATCTTTTTTTGTCGCGGCAATTACACGTACGTCGACTTTTAGTGTTTTTTCTCCACCAACTCTCTCAAACTCGCGTTCTTGCAAAACCCGCAAAAGTTTCACTTGGGTGGCGAGGGGGATGTCATCGACATCATCTAGAAAAATGGTTCCGTGGTTTGCTAGTTCAAATCGTCCAATTTTTTGACGCAACGCTCCCGTAAAAGCACCTTTTTCGTGACCAAATAGTTCGCTTTCAAGAATTTCGGTGTTGAAAATACCACAGCTGACTTTTATGAAAGCTTTGTCACGACGATCACTATTGTAATGAAGAGCATGGGCGATCAGCTCTTTTCCCGTGCCACTCGGTCCTTGGACAATAATCGTGCTGGCACTGTTTGCAACCATCTGTATTTTTTCAAATACGACTTGCATTGGTTTGCTTTTTCCAATGATGTTGCCAAAACGGTATTGCGATTCTAGTTGCAAACGCAGGGCATTTGTTTCTTGCGCTTGTTTTTTGAGCGTATACAAATATTCGATGCGCAATGTGAGTAACTCAGGAGAAATGGGCTTTAACAAATAATCGTAAGCGCCTTCTTCCATAGCTGTTAGTGAATGACCAACATCGTTGGATGCTGTCATGACAATGACATTTGTTTTTGACGACACTTGTTTTATTTCTTTGAGAATTTCCAAACCAGAAATTTGCGGCATGTATAAGTCAGTAATCACAACATCAAAAAAACTTTTTTTTACAAGTGACAGAGCTTCATGTTCGTCCGTAGTAACTTCTAAATCGTAACCTTGCTTGAGTAACTGTACTTGAATGTACTTTATAATAGCCTCATCATCATCGACGGCTAATATTTTGAAATTCTTTTTCGACATTCGCTTTCCGTTCCAGAAAAACTAATTTTTTAGTTTTTTGTGTATAAAATAATCATTTGACAGGATTAACAGGATGAACAGGAGAAAGAGGCAAATTTATCCTAGTAATCCTGTTAATCCTGTCAATTTTTGCGATCTCCACGAAAATGGAGAAAAGTAGTTTATCTTTTGTAGTCCATATTTTATGATATACAGAAATATTTGGCAAATTGATTTTTGTAGATATCCTCGCGTTCAAAATTAGAAAGAAGCTTTATGTTCGATGCTATTATCGAGAAATATATACCTGCTGAAAAGTATTTGTCGTTGCAGAAGCAACTGCAACAACTTGAAAATTCATACACGACGAACAAGTTTATTGAAATATTTTCAAAGGTATATATGTTCAATTGTGATATAAAAATTACCGGGGAAGATAGAGAAAAGTTAAAAAATGTTATGGCAAATATCGAGTTTGATTATTGGTCGCTCGAAGACATGATTCGTGCTGCAATTGTAAAAAGAATTCAATTTTTGCCAGAGAAAGACTATGTGGAAGCCATAGAAAAAAGTTATCGTATTGCTGATACCAAGGAGCAGTGTTCGCTTCTTAAAATACTCGCTATTTCTCAATATAGAGAAAAACTTGCGCACATTGCTCATTCGTGTGTCCGTACAAATATCCCCGATGTTCTTGCAGCACTATGTTGTGGGAATCCATATCCATACGATTATTTTTCCACACAAGAATTTAACAATATGGTTTTAAAAGCCGTGTTCATGAATATTTCTATTGCCAAAATATATGGCCTTGTGCAAAAAACGAATGAGGCACTGAGTCGTATGGCAAATCAATATATCGACGAACGTGAGGCGGCGAATAGAGATTTTCCTTGCGATTTGTGGTTGATCGCCTGTCCGTTTTCCCATGGAAAGGATAGGGAGCGTGTATACCGATATTTGCATCACAAATCTGTTCTTCATCGCTACTGGGTAGCGTGTTCGCTGCTACACGAAGAAGATGTACAAGATTCATTCGTTGAAAAACAAATTGAGATAGAAGACCATATACCCACAAAGGAAATTTTGCAGCAAATTATTGACCGAAGGAGAAATAAATGAAGTTTTTTGATCCACATATTCATATGACAGCACGTACTACCGACGATTACCAAAGAATGGTGGAGATGGGAATTCGTGCCGTATGTGAACCGGCTTTTTGGTTAGGACAGCCGCGTACTCACGCAGGTACATACGAAGATTATTTGAAAACAATTATTGGTTGGGAAAGATTTAGAGCTTCACAGTTTGGTATACATCACTTTTGCACCATCGCTCTCAATCCTAGAGAAGCCAATTCACACATCGCTCCAGAGGTTATGGAACTATTACCACTATACATACACAAAGAAAGCGTTCTTGGTATAGGTGAAATAGGTCTCGATGATATGACAAGCGTCGAAGAAAAGTATTTTCTTGCACAGTTGCAATTGGCAAAGGAGCATAATTTACCCGTGATTATTCATACGCCACACCGTAATAAAAAAGAAGGTACTCAACGTTCCATTGATATCGTTAAGGAAGTGGGAATAAATCAAAAGCAGGTAGTGATAGACCACAACATGGAGGAAACACTACCTCTCGTTTTAGAGCAGACAGATTGTTGGGCAGGGCACACTATTTATCCCCAAACGAAAATGAGCAAAGACCGCATGGTGAAGTTAGTGCAGCAATACGGTGTGGAAAGAATTTTAGTAAATAGTTCCGCGGATTGGGGGATGAGTGATCCACTAAATATACCGAAAACAGCTGGTTTGATGAAGGAGGCAAATTTCTCCGACGCCGATATCGAAAAACTATTCTGGAAAAACCCCATTGCGTTTTACGCAAGTAGCGGCAAAATTTCGGAAGAAATGATCGCAGAACCGATTAAAATAGACCAAACACAATTTTGGGAAGACAATAGCATCCTACGTGGACAATCTCCTGTCGTGGAGTAAAGATTTGACAGGTTAATTTTAACCTGTCAAATTTTTAAGCAGCTTTAAGCATGCGGTAAACTTGTCTCCAGATGCGCTTTCCCAAAGTGTAGCGTGCTTGCCTTTTATGGTGTTTTTTTATAGGTCGAAAGCGCGCAACAACGCCTGCGGCGTTGGTGACATGAATAAAACCGACGATGTACTTTGGCTCAATAGAACACATGAGTATTTGGCTATTGTGTTTGGCGGTGTCTTGCATTTTGTTCTTTAACCATTGAGGTGAAAACCAGTGGGCAAAATGTGTGTGTTCTTGGGGATAACGATGATAAAATCGCTGCCAAAAAAGTGCATTACATCGTGGAGAGTGTTGCGTAAATTTGTGGAAAGAAACGTCGTCTACGTTGGAAAAATGCAAATCTAAAAAATCGTAAAAAAATTTCCACCCTCCCATAAACTTAACAAGTTGGTATAGATGCTCCGTAAAATGAATATTCTCAAGTTGGTGAGATACGGGAAGATCGCGGTACGAAAGTTGTTTGTAGTATGTGTTTTGATCTTGGGAGCTAATGATAAGTTGTTGAGCTTTTTTTCGTGTTGGGATGTTTTCCAAAGAAGAATTTTTTGCTTTTATTTTGTGTAAAATTTTGTATAGTTCAAAACCCTTTTGCCGAAATTCTTCGCGTAGGAAAAAGTGATATTGAGCATAGTCATCTATGGTTTTATTATCAAAAATAGCAATGAGTTTTTCGTGGTAAACTTCTACTGGAAGAGAAACGACAACAAGATAACCGTTTTGATTGTTGCTCCGGGAGTGTCGCCCGGCGAAGTATATTGGACTTCCTCCTTCGCCTGAGGTGGGCTCACTGGCAACACAACAAACATTTTTGTTGGTAACTTCCATAATCCATTGATCCTGGGTTGATGCGAGTAAACCATTTCGTTTTATATTTTTTATATTATCTTCGGTAGTGCCATGAAATAATATCATATAAACCTTCACTTGTTAAAGTAAGGAAAATTTTAGCTCTAAAAGAATTGGGCATCCATTCATGATGACCCACAACGCATTCTATATCATATACAACCTACAAATTTGGATACGGTTGTTTTTATTTATTTTTTTCAGGGAAAAATATTGGAAAATTTTCAGATACATGCAACCACGTTGAGTGGTTTAGAAGAATTGTTAGCCGAAGAATTGCGCGGTCTCGGAGCGAAAAAAATTGTCTCGCAAAAACGTTTGGTAACTTTTGAAGGAAACAAGGAACTTTTGTATCGAGCAAATTTGTGGTGCCGTACAGCCATTCGCATATTAAAGCCCATTGATTCATTTTCTGCGTATAGCGAAAAGGAATTATATCAAGAGGTGCAAAAAACAAACTGGCTGCGATTCATCGAGGTGCATAATTCGATTGCTGTAGATGTTATTCTTACCAACTCTACTTTTCAACACTCGCTTTATATTGCACAACTCACAAAAGACGCGATTGTTGACCAATTCCGCAATCATACGGGAGAACGACCTTCTGTGGATTTAAAATCACCCGATTTACGCATAGTGCTCTATATAAACAAAAATAAAGTGAGTGTCTCTCTTGATGCATCAGGACAATCTCTACATAAGCGAGGGTATCGTGCACAAACACATACCGTACCGTTAAATGAAGTTTTAGCTGCCGGTATTGTTCTTCTGGGTAAATGGGATCGCAGTAGTGCTTTCATTGACGGGATGTGCGGCAGTGGAACCATTTTAATCGAGGCAGCAATGATCGCTTTGGATATTGCTCCGGGGTTTTTTCGCAAAAAGTTCGGGTTTATGAATTGGAAAGATTACGATAAGGAATTATTTGCCAAACTGTTGGGAGAGGCAAAGCGCAGGCGTCGATCGACAAAGTCGCTGTCATTGATGGGGTGTGAGGTAAACAAAAAAACGTGTGGGATTGCACGTGACAATATTGAAAATGCGGGCCTAAGCAAGTTTATTCGCGTTTTTAATAAGCCTTTTGAATTTTTCGAACCGCGCTGTTCGAGTGGAACATTGGTAATGAACCCACCATACAACGCCAGGCAAAAAACCTCTCAAGATCTTGGAGAAAAATACAAGATGATTGGGGACACGCTTAAAAAGAACTATGCTGGTTTTCACGCATACATTTTTACGGGAAATTTAGATGCGGCGAAAAAAATAGGTTTGCGAGCCTCACGGCGTATTCCCTTGCACAATGGATCTATTGATTGTCGCTTATTGTATTTTGAGATGTACTCAGGTAGTAAAGATAAATAAAGTCCGATAAAAAACCGTAGTTTAGTTGTATTTTATTGGTATATATTTTATAATGAGAGTAAAGGAAAAACGATGTTGAAAATATGGTTGTTATTGCCAATAATTGCAATATTTACACTTGAGCTACAAAAAGAGTGGCTGATTATATCTACAAAAGATGGTGTGGAGAAGTTCGATCCCTCTGGTCTTACATTGTGGAAAGATAAGTTGATCACTGTTAGTGATAAATCCGAGAACAGCGATAAAATTTATGAACTTGTCACCAAGAATGATGGTTATGCCGATGCGAAACCACTTATCTTTTTAAACAAAGAGCAGATTTCGCAATACAGTGGCGCTCAGAAATACCGCGTTGATTTTGAAGGTGTCACAAATAACAATCGTTTTTTTTACATTTGCGATGAGCGCAATCGCAATATTCTGCAAGTTTCCGAAAATGGTGATATGCAAAAAATGCCCATAGACTTTTATTCATACACCACTACACAACATTGGAATCCTTTCTCCGGGGTCACAAATGCGGGATTTGAAGGAATTGCGTATGACAAACACGCACAAAAAATGTATGTGCTTAACGAAAGAATGTATCGGCATATATACGAAGTCCACGACCACAAAATTACAAGTGACTTTGATGTTCCTTCGGGAAATGCTCTACCACGTTATGAAGGTAAGTATGCCATATATCCTGATTTTTCAGGAGCATACTTTGATAAATACCTGTACGTCATTTACCGCAATGAATATAAAATATTGTGTATCGATCCTCAAAAAAAGAGTATTGTTTCTAGCGCGTATTATGGGCATATTACAAAAAAACTCTATCATCGCGAAGATCCCTTTGGTTTGGTAGAAGGTATCGCAATGACCGCGGATAAAATTTTTCTTATTATAGACAATAATGGTATTGCCCTACACAAAAACGCGGCCAAGACAAACTCTATCCTTTTGCAATTTAAAAGACCAAAAGGTTTTTAGGCCAAATGAGATACTTTATTGTTGTTACTTTTTCGTGGATCGCTTTTTGTGGATATAGCATTTATTTTGCCAATGATTTGTCCACGCGCAGTACAATTGTGTTTATGCGTTCTTTTTCACTAAGTACTTTATTTGTCGTTATCACTACACCCATTCTCATCTTTGCAAAACTCAATGATAAAAAGACATATTTACTTGGTTTGGGATTTTCCTTGCTGTGGTGTACAGTGTTGTTGGTGACACTGTATGCTTTGAAGTGGGACCTTTCTCCGGCGCTACAAAAAAAATTTAGCCCAGATTATACATCGCTTTTTTTGGTTTACGCTAGTTTGTTTTTCATGGTGTTTTCCTTGGGATATCTACTACATAGAGCAGGGATTATTTGTAGTATTTTTTTATTCATGGCAACAACAAATGTACTGTGGACAAATTTTTTTGTAAAAAATTGGGCAATGGGCAAAGGTTTTATAATAAACTGTATTCTGTATAGTAATCCAATGATCGGTATAAGTAGGTGTTATGTCAATTCAGATATCCTTAGAACACAGAATTTATACGAGTTGTGTGTTATTGGAGCGAGTTACCCTTTTCGCTACCCTGAAGTTTACGAATACATTTGCCTGTATACTGGAATCGGATTGCTTTGTCTGGCGATAAAAATATACTTTTTTGTCGCAAGACAAGGTAAACTAAGGGGGGTGTCATTAAATAAAGTTTAATTGGTGACACCCCCTACATCATGAATCATAAAAGTTGGTTTTATTCAGTTATTTTGATTGGAAGAAAATATGGCTCATTTAAATGAAGTTCGTTTAATTGGTAGGCTAACGAGAGATCCTGAGATTCGACAAATACCCTCAGGGCAAAATGTAACAAATTTTTCGTTGGCCACAAGTCGTAAATACAAAGACAGCAGTGGTATGCTACGCGAAGAAACTGCATTTGTTGACATTAGCTGTTGGGCACGTTTGGCGGAGATTGTATATAACAATTTACGCAAAGGGCGTCAGGTTTTTGTCGGCGGGAGACTGCGTTTTGAAAGTTGGGATGATCGCGATACTGGTAAAAAACGTTCTAAGTTGACCGTTGTTGCCGACAACGTACAGTTTCTAGATCCCAAAGATCACCAAGGTGGCGGTAGTGGCGGTGGCGGCAACTACGGCGGGCAATCAAGCTACGGCGGTGGTAATGACTACCAAAGTGGTGGTGGAGGAGGAGAATGGAGTCCTCCGATGCCAGAAGATTCTGGAGGAGCGCCCGATTGGAACCAGCCTCCTATGGATGAACCGCCATTCTAAAGTTGTCATTTAAATAAAGCTCAGTTATACTGGGCTTTATTTATTTTAAGGATCCTTATATGAAAGCTCTTATTCTTGCCGCCGGACGTGGTAGTCGTTTAAAGGAATACACGGAAGATAAACCAAAAAGTTTGTTGGAAATCAACGGACGTACATTGATTGAGCGCAGTATTCTCAATTTACAAAAAGCAGGTTTTTCTGAAGTGATTATTGTGACAGGTTACTTGCATAAGCTTTTAGAAGACTTTATCGTAGAGAAGTATTCTTCCTTTTGCAAGGTGGTTTACAATACCGATTACACCCGCGGCAGTGGTTCTTCTTTTATTTGCTCAACTCCTTATCTTGAAGGAGAAATGGTGATTATTGAGTCGGATTTACTATACGACTACCGTATTTTAGAGCGCTTAGCAGCACAAATCGGAAAAAATAGTATGACATTGGGACACTTTAATCACGGTCGCGACGAAGTAAAAATTGTTTTGCAAGATGGCAAAATTCAAAAAGCTTTTTGGGGAAATCCTGACACCAAAGCCGATGGCGATTGGGTCGGATTTACTAAATTGAGTAGTGAAACGACAAAAGAGTTACGCAACAACTTGGAGAATACAGATCCCGATCAAGGAAAAGAAATTAATTACGAAGATTTTCTATTTGCTCTAATTGGCAAATACGATTTTGAGGCGATTGATGTTAGTGATTTACCGTGGTTGGAAATTGACAATGAGCAAGATTATTTAAATGCAAAACAAGTAGCGGAAAAAATAGATCAAAATTTTTCCTGAGGTAAATTGTGAACAAAGATAGTCTGACATCACTAAAAATGTTCCACCATTACTAT
This sequence comes from Candidatus Uabimicrobium amorphum, assembly GCF_009002475.1. GTDB lineage: Bacteria > Planctomycetota > Uabimicrobiia > Uabimicrobiales > Uabimicrobiaceae > Uabimicrobium > Uabimicrobium amorphum. The sequence continues at coordinate 2,096,576 of NZ_AP019860.1, read as the reverse complement.
ATTGAAGAAGAACTAGGTCGTGGTGGAATGGGGATTGTGTATAAAGCGCGTGATACAAAGCTTAATCGTTATGTGGCGATCAAAGTAATTACTGACACTAAACACATTGAGAAAAAAACGCTGCTACGGTTTATACGCGAAATAAAAAGTATGGCACAAATTAACCACGAAAATGTGGTGCGACTTTTAGAGGTAGGTGAAGAGCCTTTTCCATACTTTACCATGGAATATATTCGCGGATGTTCTTTGTTAGACTATATAAAGCAGCATCGACCCAATGCGCGGCAAATTGCGAAAATTATGTGTCAAATTTCTGCGGCAATTGGTGTAGCACACCACCTGGATATATTACATCGCGACTTAAAACCCGACAACATTATGGTGGATGATAACAATATACCCAAGGTGATGGATTTTGGTCTAGCAAAAACGCAGGCGTCTGATGTTTCGATGACCAACGAGGTTGTGGGAACACCTTTTTATATGTCCCCCGAACAAGCCAATGGCGCTCTTGTTGACAAACAATCGGATATATATTCTTTGGGAGCCACTTTATATGAAATTTTATGTGGACGTCCCCCTTTCCAAGGAACAACGTTTTTAAATGTGGCACAGCAAATCTTTAACGACGATCCGATTCCCCCTTCAAAATTAACCCCAGATGTTTCTCGGTCGTTAGAGTCTATTTGCCTGAAGTGTTTGCAAAAAGATAAAAATAAAAGATACACCTCTGTAGAGTCTCTTGCGAAAGATTTTAGGAATTTCCTTGAGCATAAACCCCTTATAGCAAAGCCTCCTGGATTGCTAGAACGCACCTACAAATGGTCATATCGCAATCGTATAAAAACAGCTATGTTGTGTGCCGTAGTGTTGGTATTAACTACCATAGTGCTCTTTACTCATCAAAAGTGGGTGGCAAGTCTTGCCATTGAAAAAATGAATAGATCATTGCAGGAAGCCTACGAAAATTTGAACAAAGCCAAGTTGGAAAAAGAGCAGGCCTTGGTCATTTCACAAAAAAAACTTGCGCAATCTCATATCAACATGGCGCGCTACCAAGTGGCGATCAAAAATTTCATCTCCGCCAAAAAAGAATTTCATCTTGCCAACAAAATACTCGATTCTCTACCAGATCAAGATAGCAAGATGCTGCGAGAAAAAATATATCTTGATATGCTGTGGCTAAAAAGTAATGAAGTGCATCGTGTAAAAAATTATACTTTTGAAAGCGAAAAAAGCATCGCTTTAAATCGTTATGGAAGTATGTTTGTTGCCTACAACAATAACTTTGCGTGTCTTTATGAAGCTTTAGACTACTCCTTTCATGATAAAAACCTACGTTATGAAAGGGCGATCGTTGCTTCGCGACAGGCAGATAAATTTATCGTGTCTCCCACAAAAACACAAATGGTCTCCTATGATAAAAACAATATTTTCCTATACGAGGCGAAACGAAAAATTCCCATTCATTTCAAGCGTGGCACGCAGACAGTGATAGGTCTCGCGATGGATGATAACGGAGAGTGGTGTGCCATTAAACGCGATTTTGATATCGAACTTGTGCATATAAAATCGCAAAAAACACAATATCTAAAAGGCACACATCGCAATTCAAATAATTCACCGATGATATTTTCGCAAGATGGAAAGCTTTTGATTAGTATTTTGGGGGGAATGTTGACGATTTGGCAACGACAAGGGGATAAATTCGTTGAAAAAAGCTCCTTTCTCACCATGGGATATACAGCAATACATAGTCTGGCATGTAGTCCTGATAACAGATTCATCGTTTATGGAGACAAAGGTGGCAGTGTTTACTTAACAGATATAAATATCGGTAGTACGAAAATAGCTAAATTTCATACCCATAATGTTACGGATATCTATTTCCATCCGTCAGGACGTACATTTGCAACAACAAGCCGTGATGGCAAGATATGTTTATGGGACGCAAAAACTTTGGATGTTATTTTACAAATAGTTACGGAGAAACATAACTATCGCGTGCGTTTTTCACAAGACGGAAGACGGCTTATTTCAGTATCAAAAACAATGAATACCAATAACTATGTGGTTTGGGAAATCGAATCGTTTCTCACTCACCATCTCGTTGTTGAAAAACGACATCGTCGTTTACTCGATATATTGCAAAAAAGTCTACCAAGTTTAGAGTCGTTGTTTTCATTGCCCGTGTGTTTAAGTGAAAATGATCGTTTTTGTGCTGCCATTCTCTCGAGCGGAGTTTCTTTGTGGGATACAAAAACAAAACGCAATCGCGTTTTTTTTGTCAATGACAGTATCATCCAGCAAAGAATGGTACAGCAAGCGGTATTTAGTCCACAAAATAAATGGTTAGGTATCTCATATCAAAAGTCGCAAGCAGAATTTGTGGATTTAAATTCTTTCGATGTGTACTATAAAATAGCCGATCGCAGGATTGAACATATTGCTTTTGTCAAACAAAACATTGTTGTTGTTCATAGTAGCCGCAAATTGTCGCTGTGGAATATTTCACAGAAAAGACATTTGAGCACATCCCCTATACCACACTACGATATCACAGAACTCATCGCACATCCACGAACTTCACAGCTTGTCTTTGGGACACATAGTGGCCAAATTGTTATGTGGAAAGTCGATGGAGATCATATTGAGTTTGTCGAGGAATTACAAACAAAGCATACGGAATATATTGAGTTTTTGAATTTTTCACGACGCGCAACATATATTTCTTTTTGGAGTAAAAATGAGGGGTGCGTTGTTCTTTATAAAAAAGATCCGTTGTGGGAAGTGACGAAGAAAATACCCGTTTCTGAAAAAATATACTCTATTAGTATTTCCCCTGACGAACGCTACATGGCCATCGTACTATTTTCAAAGATACTGATTTATGATCTAGAGCTCGATCACTTTGCCGAAACAATGAGAGGTTATTATAAAAATGGTGCGGCAACGATAGGTCCGTCTTGGGATCGTATTGCTTTACCGACGATTCACGCTGGTGTTGCCGTGTTCAAAAGTTCTATCGCAAAGTAGTGCATTGTCATGAAGGCCTTGCTAAAAGTGCTACGAATTATCGTTGTCAATGGCAGCGAGTGATTGCTCAGCGGCTGATTGTATACGCCTTAGTTGATCGCAGTTCAGCTTATCTTCATAGGCATTTTTCCTCACCAAAAGAGAGGTGTCTTCTACAATGGATTCAATAGCCGGTCGTAGGTTTTGTAAAAGTTGATTTTTGGCCTGTAGTCTTTTTTCTGCGGTATCTTTCTCCAATTGTAAACTTTTTTGAATTCGCGAGCTACTTGTGATTTGGTCTTGCAGAGCTCGTTGACTGCTCACAATCTTATCTTGTAAGGTGCGGTTTGATATTTTGAGTTGTTGTGTTCGCTGCTGGACCTTTTGCTCCAAATCTTTATTCATTTCTACAAGTTGTTCGAGTTGCCGCCAACGATCAATAGCCAAAGCCATATGTACGGTAAAGGTAACCGCCATTTCTATATCGACAATTTCAAACGAATCTTGTTTTTTGTCGGTAAAAACAATCGTGCCAATCGTATCCCCACCAACCTGCAACGGCAGAGCAAGAATAGATTGTTTCTCTTTGTTTGGAGCAATGACTTCGCTTTCTTGCGGTAGCCATTCCCCCGATAAATGCATTTGTTGATTTTCAATAACCCAGCCGCAAACGCCAACATTTAGCAATATACAATCTTGGTTTGCCACCAAGTTGTCATCGACATTAAATATGTGTTTCACACTATAACTAATGGAGTCCCTGTTGAGAAGAGCTAACCAACAATTGTCGAATCTAAAAATCGAATAGATTTTTTTTACAGATTCAAATAAAAGTGTTTCTAAATCTTTCGCACTAGACACTGCTAAAATAATTTCAGACAGTCGTGCATAACGATTTACTTCATCTTGTAGGGATTGTTCTTTCATGTGGCCAGCCTTTACGCTAAATAGAGGTTAGGGGGTGCTTTAAAAGTCGTTCATATTATACTGTAGTATATGTAATCATTCAAGATTTCTTTGGTGGTCTTCGCTACTGGAATTTGTGTGGCTTTTGTAGAAGTTTTGTACTCTGTGTCTTTGGATAGACGTGAATGGTAGGCTACAGGCGTTTGACGGCAGCCTACCATATTTGGTGGGAAATATTTCCGAAGAAATATGTATTGGTAAAGATATTTCGCTACGTTAGTCTAGTGGTATCTCAATAATAGTACCTTGTTCGCCAACAGCGAATAATATTTCGTCGTTTCCTGAAACAGCGTAAAGAGTTTCCTCACTGTTGTTTTTTAATTTGTGCCAGTGGTCACCGTGGCGTTCGAGAATTACTCCGCCTTTTCCTACCGCGACCATATGCTCACCTTTTGCCCACAGACCGTAAAGATCATTTTCTGTCTTGCTTTCGATCTTATGGAAGTGTTCATCATGACGTTGAAGGACTACACCATTTGCGCCAGCAATCAGCATTTCGTTATCGTTTTCTGCGACAGCATAGAGGTTTTCTTCTGTCTCTTTTTCTAAAATGTGCCAATGACCGTTATGATGCTCAAGTACTGTACCATTTGCACCAACAACAAAAATCTCATCATTACCACCAACACCATAAAGATCTGCATCAACACCGCTTTTGACATTGAACCAACGTCCATCATGGTATTCGAGAATTGTTCCCTTTTCGCCAACGGCAAAAACTTTATCTCCTGCGCCACCTATGGCATAGAGATTGTTGGACGTACCAACATTCACAATGTTCCACGTACCTTTTTGGTAGTGAACTATTGTCCCTTTTTCACCAACAGCAAAAATTTCTTCCCCATGTTTGTAAACACCACGTAGGGTGTAGGTATTTTTGGTGGTTTTTATTGGTTGCCATGTTGATTTGTATTGTAAAACAACTCCTTCAGCACCAACAGCAAGCCCGTCGTTACTCGTTAGAAAAACACTGCGTAGGGCTTTATTGTTGGAAGCCTTTTCCGTTTCTTGAGCAAAAACTAAACTACTCAATAAAATAAACGCAAATAAATAAAGCTTCATTATTTGCTCCTTTTCTGGTTTCGTTTCTTTTAAAGCTGCTCATTACAAAGTGCTAGATTCATTTATAAACATCAAACTTATCAAACATTACAGAAAAGTTTTGGTGAGTATCGTCCTAACCTCCACTTTGATGTATTTCTATTGTAAGAGCATTTATCACATAAGTTTAAAATATAACTTTCGTGTAAATGTATCAAGGAGAAAATGCAATTTGATTGCATTTTTTGTAAGGGCAAATGATTCGGTAGTGGGAAAGTCTGCAAATTGAAACGTTAAAAAAATGGAATGTCTATTTCATAAACACTTATGTAAATTGTTTTTGCGCTTTTTTTGCAATTCAATTGCAATTTTCTGGGATATTGATTAATATTGTCGATTACTGTAAGCACTAGAGCGAAAGGGGTACAAAGTCACCACTTCTTTCTGGTGCACCTCTTTTCATAAACTAGGGTGTGTCATTACATGCTCTACCTGCTACGATAATGATCATTTTTTTGGATATATCTTATGCTTGAAGCAGCGCAGCTATCTAAAGACTACGGCTCTTTTAGAGCTTTGAATCAGCTCGATTTAAAAATCCTCAAAGGAGAAGTCTTTTGCCTTTTAGGAGCAAATGGAGCGGGTAAAAGTACAACAATTAACCTTTTTCTTAATTTTATTCAACCTAGCGAAGGCACGGTTAAAATCAACGACGTAGATGTTACGCAACATCCCCTTGAAACGAAAAAATATATTGCCTACATTCCCGAAAATCTCATGCTCTATCCCAATTTAAGCGGTGTCGAAAATTTGCAGTATTTCTGTGGTTTATCTGGAAAAAAATACCCAACCGCAGAGTTGCATAATTTTTTGCAAAAAGCAGGTCTAAAAGAAGATTTGCACAAACGTCGTGTGGGAAAATATTCCAAAGGTATGCGTCAGAAAGTGGGAATCGCCATCGCCATTGCCAAACAAGCGTCGGCCTTGTTGTTAGATGAGCCGACTTCAGGGCTAGATCCCAAGGCAAGTAATGAATTTGCGCAGTTATTGCAGGAGCTTAAACAAACAGATGTCGCTATTTTGATGGCCACGCACGATCTTTTTCGCGCCAAAGAAACCGGAACTCACATTGGCATTATGAAGCATGGAAAACTCGTCGAGAAAATGACCACCGAAGAGATTTCTCATCGAGATTTAGAAAAAATTTATTTAGAACATATGCATGACTAAGGAACAAATATGATATTGCAAATTGCGCGCAAAGAATTTAGAGAAATTCGCCGCGAGGGGAAATTTCTCGCCACATTTACTATACTACTCATTCTATTGGTGATTGCTGTGGTTAAGGGTAGAAATTATTATGTATCTGTGCAAAAGCAACATCAAGAAGCACAGCAAACATCACGTAACCATTGGGACTGCCAAAAAAAGAAAAATCCTCATAGTGCCGCTCATTATGGAATGTACGTGTTTAAACCTAAATATCCTTTATCATTGGTAGATCAAGGTGTGGACAAATACACCGGCGTGTCGGTATTTTTAGAAGCACACAAACGCCACGAAAGTACATTTAAAGCTATCAGTGATCAGTCAGCGCTAGCTCGTTTTGGTGATCTTACCGCAGATTTTGTCCTACTGTATTTGGTACCTTTATTTATTATACTCATCGGTTTCAACTGCTTTACACGCGAAAAAGAAAACGGTACCTGGAAAATGTTATTAGCCCAGGGGGTTCATCCACGAAAACTCGTTTGGGGTAAATGGCTAGGGGTGTTATTGCCACTGGCAAGCCTTCTTGTGCCTGTTCTGTTACTCGGAATGTTGTTATTGGCCACATTGAAAAATTTCGGTGAAATAGACTACCTGGCGATTGGGACGGTGGGTACTGTGTATTTTCTGTATTACGCCATTGTGGTCCAACTGACACTATCCGTATCTCTATGGGTAAAAAAGTCACATACGGCATTTCTTGTTCTTTTAGCAGGATGGATTTTCTGTTGTCTTATCGTACCTAAATTTGCAACCACCTTTGTTGAAATGCGCGAACCATTACCGAGTATGTTTGAGTTTCAAAAACGCATTGCTATGGAAAAAAAACAAGGAATTGATGGACACAATCCATACAGCCGCGAGACGGAAAAATTGTTGCGTGATACTTTGAAAGAGCATAATGTGAAAGATATCTCTGAGTTACCTTTCAATTTTGCTGGTTTACGCATGCAAAAGGGCGAGGAAGTGACCAATAAAATTTATGATCGTAACTACCAAAAATTGCAGGAACAATACAAAAAGCAAGAAAAAATCTACGATACTTTTGCATTTTTATCTCCTTTTTTACCGGTGCGTTTTCTGTCTATGGCATTTTCTGGGACAGATATGCATCATCATTGGACTTTTACAAATGCAGCGGAACAATACAGACGCCTCATGGTAAAAACTCTCAATGAAGACCTGCAATACAACAGTAAACACGGTCAAAAATATGAAGCGGGAAGTGATTTGTGGAAAAAAATACCTCCATTTTCTCCCCCGACGACCTCCGTACATATCACTGGAAAAGCACATTTTCCCAAATTTATTGTTTTACTAGTTTGGTTTTGCTTGTCGCTAACCCTGATGCTTTTTCTTTCACGAAGAAATCAAACCTCCTAATCGTTTAAGGATTTATCATGATACGCAACATTATGCACCTCGAATTTAAAAATTTTGTCGCCGATCCAGGGATGTTGGTCTCTTCGATATTGCTCCTACTATTGATCAGTTTTGGAGCATACAATGGAAAGATCAGGGTAGATAATCAACAAGAAAAACAAAAGATGGTGTTAGAAGAACATAAAAAAAATGTGGACCACTATACCCAAGTATTGCAAAAAGTAGAAAGCGGTGAACCGCAAGACCTAAAACCGTGGGCAAATCCTCAAAACCCTGTAACCACAGGGCGTAAAATTCCTTTGATTACCACGTTTCCTCACACACCTTTGTCGTGGATTGCAACGGGGCAAAGTGACATTTATGTCGCGATAAATAGTATTTCTTTTGAGCAAGACCCTCGTTTTGCACATGATAAATTTAGCAATCCTGTTCAGCAATTATTTGGTAATTTTGATCTGGCCTTTGTACTTGTATACTTGATACCACTTATTGTAATCGCTCTTAGTTACAATATTATCTCTGCGGAAAGAGAGCAAGGCACCTTAAAACTCGTACTATCTCAGCCCGTCACTTTGACAAAGTGGTTATTTGTAAAACTTGTCTTTCGTTTTAGCGTCATTTTTTCCATGATTGTATTTTGTATTTTGATCATTTTGCCCATACTAGATTTGTCATTTAGCTACATGGATACTTTGTTGTTGTTATTGTTGACAGGTATATACATCAGCTTATATTTTTTCATCTCACTTCTGGTAAATCTCTTTAGTCGCCATTCGGGAACAAATGCGGTAATTTTAGTATCTATTTGGGTATTTTTTGTTATGATTTTTCCGGCGACGATTGGTTTGTTTGCGACGACTCTGTATCCTGTACCTTCACGTGTGAAACAACTGTCGGAAATGCGCAGCGCAGAAAAAGAGGCCAAAGAAGAAGGAAGTAAACTGCTCGCCAGTTTCTACGAAGACCACCCAGAATTAGCAGTATTAGAGGCTCCTAATGAAGATGAAGCTTTGAAAAGATATAATACATTTTGGAAAACCAAGTATGTCGTTTCTAAAGATATTGAAGAGCATACACAACCGATCATCAAACATCATGCGCAGCAAATACAATTGCGTCGCGATCTCTCTGGAATTTTGCGCTTTTTTTCTCCTGCAATTCTTTACCAGGAAAGTCTAAATGAAATTGCTGGTACATCGAGCCGACATTATCTTGCTTATCAGCAGCAAGTGCAAAATTTTTACGATACATGGCGTAAAACAATATCAGAAAAGACATTTCGTAACCAAAAAATGACCAAAAAGGATTTATCCAATTTACCACAGTTTACATTGCAAACCAATTTGGTGAAGAAAAATCTTTATGTAAATACGGTAATGATTACCATATATGCCGTTATTCTTTTGCTACTAGGGATTTTGTTACGCAAGCCCGTAGATAAAATGATATAACAGCCGTTGGAGTGTTTACCAACAACTCATGTTTCTTGAAAATGGCGCATTGGCTTAGAATCAAATACGTAAAAGCTATGCGCCATCTGATATCTTATAATGTTTGGCATCCAGAGATCAGAAAATGAAAACGAATAAACTCGAAGCCTCTTTGTGTGAATGGAATCGCACACAAAAAAAGTTAAACTACAAGCAGTGCCTGCATCAAATAGTGGAAAGATCACCTGCTCCTGCGCAAAAAAAAGCGGTGGTTTCTGCCCGGGGAGATTTGACCTACCAAGAATTGTATACTCTTTCGAATAAAATAGGACACAAACTACGCGAGTGTCAAGTCAAGCCCAATCAACTAGTTGCGGTGGTGATGGAAAAAGGCTGGGAACAAGTTGCCGCTGTGGTGGGCATTCTCAAAGCAGGGGCTGCGTATTTACCTGTGTCTGTTTTCGAACCACAACAGCGCATGCATAAAATATTGGAGCACGGTCAGGTAAAAATTGTTCTGACGCAAAGTGATCACAAACAAACGTGCAAGTGGCCAGAAAATATAAAGGTTTTCGCCGTTGATGATAATTCAGAGTGGCAGAATAGTGGCACGGAAAATTTACAAACGGTGCAAAGTCACGAAGATCTTGCTTATGTGATTTTTACCTCGGGTTCTACCGGAATGCCCAAAGGGGTAATGATTGACCACCAGGGAGCGCTCAATACCATTTTAGATATCAATCAAAGGTTTGACGTTAACGAGCAAGACAGCGTACTGTCTCTGTCCGCACTAAGTTTTGATCTTTCGGTGTATGATATCTTTGGCGTTTTGGGGGCAGGAGGTACTGTTGTACTACCCGGTGAACAGGAAGTTAGAGAGCCAACAAAATGGTTAGAGTGGATGGAAAAATGTGACGTGAGTCTATGGAACACCGTGCCGGCTTTGATGCATTTACTCGTAGATTTTTTAGAAACAAATAAAGCAAAACAAACATTTCAGCTACGCTTGATCCTGATGAGCGGCGACTGGATTCCACTAGAATTACCCGCCAAAATTCGCAAACACTGTGGCGAGAATGCGCAACAAATCAGTTTGGGAGGGGCCACAGAGGGCTCTATTTGGTCGATTCTTTATCCGATAGAAAAAATTGATCCTTCGTGGAAAAGCATCCCTTACGGCAAACCAATGTGGAACCAAAGCTTCCACATTCTCGACAAATTTTTACAACCGGTACCTGTGGGAGTTGTTGGAGAGCTGCATATAGGTGGTGTGGGAGTGGCCAAAGGTTATTGGCGAGACACATCGCGAACCGCCGCTAGCTTTATAGAATATCCGCAAACAGGAGAAATACTTTATAAAACAGGTGACATGGGGCGTTATTTTGCCGATGGTAATATAGAATTTTTGGGGCGTGTTGACGACCAGGTAAAAATAAGAGGATTTCGCATTGAATTAGGCGAAATAGAGGCCGCACTGGGAAGCCATCCGCATATTGAGCAGCCAGTGGTTACAGTGCGTGAAGTACAAGGACAAAAGCACCTCGCAGCGTATTATATCTCCTCGCGAAGTCTGGATAGAGAAGATTTACATTCCTATATGTCTGAGCGACTTCCTTTTTATATGGTGCCTAGCGCTTTTATGGCGGTAGAAAAAATGCCTCTGAGTGCCAATGGCAAAGTAGACGTACAAGCGCTGCCCAAAATCCAGTTACAAACGGCATATCTAGCTCCTGGCAATCAGATGGAGTCAAAGTTGGCGGCTATTTGGTGCGAAGTTTTAAAACTAATGCAAGTAGGAGTCAACGACAACTTTTTTCAAATAGGTGGCAATTCCTTGAGGGCCATGCAAGTGGCGGCAAGAATTCGTTCGCAGTTAAAATTAGAATGTCCTGTCGTACACTTGTTTGAACACACAACCGTTAAAAAGCTTGCGCAATTTTTGCAGACGCAAAAAGACAACCTCACCACCGCAATTTCTATTGAAAGAGATGTAGAAGCACCTCTATTACTTTCATTTGCCCAACAAAGACTGTGGTTTATTGACCAATATGAAGAGCAAAGTGCACTGTACAATATTCCCATAGCTTTTAAAATAGAGGGCAATCTCGATATACAAGTTTTGCAATCGGCACTACAAACCTTGGTGCAACGCCATGCCAGTTTGCGTACAACTTTTTTCAGCGAAGGCGGAGTTCCCGCCATTGCCATTGCAGAGTCTGTAAAATTTTCTCTTGCGGTACATAAAGTTCGAAAGGCGGATTTAACACAAAACATTTACAAAGAAATACATACCCCTTTTGATCTAAGAACAGGACCACTATTTCGTGCAACATTATTACAAATTGTTGATACAACCTCTCCTGAGTTTGTTTTGTGTATCGTAAAGCACCATATTATAAGCGATGGCCTCTCCGTGGTTATTTTTGTGCACGAATTACAAGATTTGTATGCAAATGGAATCAAACATCAAGTTACGCAGTTAGGTGATTTGCCCGTAGAATATTCTGACTATGCCAGATGGCAACGCGAATATTTACATGGTGGGATACTGGATCAACAAATTCAATATTGGCGCCAAAAGTTACAAGGCTACGAAAATTTGCAATTGCCAACCGATTTTATGCGACCTAAAGTTCTCGGGCACAAAGGATTGATACATACATTTGAGATAGGAAATCATTCCCGTGCTCTACAAAGAATAACGAACGAAATAGGCGGTACTTTTTTTACTATCTTGCTAAGTGCGCTTAAAGTTGTACTACACCGTTACAGTGGGCAAAGTGATATTGTTGTCGGAACACCTGTGGCGGGCCGTACTCACGATTCGATTGAAAATGTCATCGGTTTATTTGTAAATACCCTCGTACTGCGCAGCGATTTATCCGGCAATCCTAACTTTATTGACGTAATTAAAAAAGTTTCTGCCAATGCAGTGGAGGCATATACTCACCAGGATATACCATTTGAAAAGATTGTAGACGCTTTAAATGTACAACGCGATACAAGTCGTGCGCCAGTTGTACAATTGATGTTCCAGTTGGAAAGTGTCGCAGAAAACATTTCACTGTCTTTGCCAAATTTAGAAGTTTATAATCTCCCTATTTTTTGCGATGTTTCAAAGTTTGATCTAAGTTTTTTCATTAAGCACACGGGACAAAAACTACAAGGAACCATTCAGTATAACACCGATTTATTCAAACCAGAGACGATCGAAAATTTAGCGCAGCGTTTTACAATGGTGGTTGCGCATGTTGCCGAAAATCCAAATACTTCTATTGCGCAAATAGGCTTAATTCCCACATCACAACGTCAGCGCATTTTAAAGGAGTTCAATCAAAGTAAACCATTAGCGATAACCCAAACTTGCCTGCATTGTTTGTTTGAAGAACAAGTCAAAAAAACACCAAAGCACAACGCTGTCATATTCCAAAAAAAACACTGGAGTTACCAACAACTCAACCAGCAAGCAAATAAATTAGCGAATGCGCTCAGAACTACTTACCAATGTCGATACGAACAACCATTGCCAATCGATACTCTAGTTGGCTTATGTTTAGATCGTGGTACACAAATGATAGTGGGAATTTTGGGTATCCTAAAAGCAGGAGCCGCTTACGTGCCCATTGATCCAGAATACCCGTTGCCACGAATACGTTATCTTCTGGAAGATAGTGGCGTTAATCTACTCGTAATAGATCGTCATACTTGTGCCAATCATCCATGGCTAAAACAACAAAACATTTGTATAGATATCGATAAAGATATAGACCAGTTCAACAACGAAAATCCAAATGTTGTATGTGAAAATTCAAATTTAGCGTATATGATTTACACTTCTGGTTCAACCGGTAAGCCCAAAGGCGTTTTATTAGAGCACAAGGGAGTCATTAATCGCCTTTTGTGGATGCAAGATGTATATCAACTTACGTCCGCCGATCGCGTTTTACAAAAAACAACTTATAGCTTTGATGTCTCGGTATGGGAATTTCTATGGCCACTGATTTCTGGTGCTACTGTTGTAATTGCCGGTACAGAGTATCGCAATCCACATACACTCATACAACTAATAGAGGAGGAGCAAGTTACTGTTGCACACTTTGTCCCCTCTCTATTTCGTCTATTATTAAATGTGCGTGCTTGGAAACAATTGAATTCCTTGCGTTTGACTATTTGCGGCGGAGAACCTTTACCTACGGCATGGTCTAAAGAGTATTTAGATAAAACCACAGGGGAGTTGTACAATTCCTATGGACCGACGGAAGCCTCTATTGCTGTAAGTCATTTTCCATGTAGTAAACAAGACCATTTACACTACGATATTACTCCTCTCGGTTCGCCGATTAGTAATGTAAAATTTTATGTTCTAGACTCTGAATTACGTCCAGTGGCCACTCGTATTCCAGGAGAACTACACATTGCTGGTGTCGCCTTAGCGCGTGGTTACCACAATCGCGAAGAACTCAACCACCAAAAGTTTATTTGGGGTTTTATCGACGGACATAAACAACGTCTTTATAAAACAGGTGATATAGTGCGTTGGCTGGAAAATGGCAACTTAGAATTTCTTGGCCGTATGGATCACCAAGTAAAAATTCGTGGATTTCGCATTGAAATAGAGGAAATAGAAGCGGTTATTTTACGCCATCCAGAAATATCTCAGTGCGCCGTTGCTGTGCGCGAACGCGATCGACACAAGCAACTATTGGCTTTTTATACGACAACGCGACAACTTTCTCCGGAAGATTTACAAGCAAAATTACACGAGCAATTACCTGCGTATATGTTACCAAGTATTTTTATAAGACTAGAACGCATGCCTTTAAACACCTCTGGTAAAATAGACCGTGGAAAGTTACCCCTAGAGGTAAACACAACGCAAGATGACTTTATCGCCCCAACTAGCGAATTGGAAAAAACGTTAGCAGAGATTTGGCAGCAAGTTTTGCATGTTGAGCATGTGGGGATAGACGACAATTTCTTTAGCCTTGGTGGGGATTCGATTTTAAGTATTCAGGTAATTTCTAAAGCGAGAGAAGCGGGCTGGAAAATTTCTCCTAAACAACTATTTGCAAATCCCACCGTTCGACTGTTAGCGCTGGTGGCACAAAAACAAGGATCGATAAAAATTTCTCAAAAATCTGCTGTAGGAGAAGTACCTCTTACCCCTATTCAGCAGCGCTTTTTTGCTCAAAATTTTATACAGTTGCACCATTGGAACCAAGCATTTTTACTTGTATGTAATGAATCATTGCACATTCCCTTTTTGCAAAAAGCTCTGGGTGTTCTTATAGAGCTCCACGATGCGCTTAGATTGCGCTTTTCAAAAAATTCTAGCGGTTGGCGACAGTTTTACGATGACCACGCGGAGGCATTTACTATTGATATAGAACAATGCTCATTACCCTTAGAAAAACAAGAGCAAGCGGTGAGAGATATCTGTACAAACTGGCAACAGCAGCTAAACATAGAGCATGGACCTATTTGGAAGGTGGGTATTTTACGTGGCCACAGTGATGGCAAAGAACGTTTATGTATCGCAATCCACCATCTGGTGATTGATGGAGTTTCGTGGCGTATTTTACTAGAAGATTTACAAGTTATTTACCAACAATTGAGGCAGCGAAAAAAATTCGACTTACCTAAAAAAACCAGTAGTTTCCAAGACTGGAGTCATGCGTTGTTACAGTATACTGATAACCCGTCTTTAGCAAGCCACATAGAATATTGGCTCCATACAACGAGCAAAACGGTTCCGCTGTTACCTTCTAGGGAAAAAAAATACACAAATACTCAAAAGTATAGTGCTCGTCAACGCATTGCACTCTCTAAAGAACTTACCACAGCATTGCTCCAAGAAATTCCGGAGGTGTATCACACTCAGATCAATGATTTATTGTTGGCAGCGTTGACGGTTGCGTTTTATCGCTGGCGAAAGCAAACTAGCGTGCGACTAGATTTAGAGGGGCACGGACGCGAGCAAGAAACCGTTGGACAAGTAGAACTTTCACGTACAGTTGGTTGGTTTACCAGTGTCTTTCCTGTTCATCTGGAAATGGAACCACGGGAGTTTAATTGGCGTCAAATCATTTGTTCGATCAAAGAGCAATTACGCGCTATTCCCGATAAAGGTTTTGGTTTTGGTGTTTTGCAATACTTGCATCGAGACTCCCATATGCGCAAGCAACTTTCGCAAACAAAATCGCAAATTAGTTTTAACTATTTAGGTCAGTTTAACGAAAAGACTTCGCTGTGGAATTTCTCTACACAGGCTCCAGGAGAAAGTATCGGAGACGATAACCACAGGCATTATTTACTTGATGTAATTGGTATTGTACGTAACCAACAATTGAGTATTGATTTTATCCATGGGCCAACACTTGATGAAGAAAGTATCCATGAATTAGCGCATTTGTATAAGCAGTCGTTAGAGCAAATGATTGCTCACTGCCGACAACCAAAAGCGGGTGGCTTTACTCCTTCTGATTTTCCATGGCTTGCTTGTAGCCAGCAGCAACTAGATGAGATATTGGCAAAGAATTACTCAAGTGTAGAGGCCGTATATCCCCTGACAAATGTGCAGCAGGGATTATTATTTCATACTTTGTATGCACCTGAGTCGGGCCAGTATTGTGTACAACTTGAAATGGAGTACAACGGGAATTTGTCAAAAGAGGTATTGCGTTGCGCATGGCAAGCTGTCGTCGACAAATATGCAACTCTACGAGCGAAGTTTGTGTGGGAAGACGAGGTATTTTGGCAAATAGTTCACAAACAGGTAAAAATTGAGTGGTGCGAATTAGATTGGCGCGAACATAACCAGAGAGAGCAAAAGCAACTATTGCAAGAATATCTTCGACAAGACCGTAATGAAGGCTTTGATTTTAAAACGCTAGGGTTTATGCGTTTTTGTTTAATACAAATGTCTGATGAATGTCATGTATTATTGTGGACCCATCATCACTTACTTCTTGATGGTTGGTGTCTGCCTATTCTACTCGAAGAGGTGGCTAAATTTTATGAAGGGCATTCTTTGGGGAGGGAAGGTAACACCCATCGCAATTATTTTACTTGGTTGGAACAACAAGACAAAAAAATTGCTTTGGACTTTTGGAAGCAACAGATGGCACAGGTGGAAGCAGTAACCCCTTTAAATATTCAAAAGCCTGGCACGACGTTGGATGTCTACCAGACAGATGCTCAGATACAAGGTTATAAACACCAGTTTTCGCAAAAAAATACCCAAAGGATGCAACAATTTTCCAAAGAGTATCGCGTTACCCTAAATACTTTGGCACAATTTGCATGGGCCAAAGTTCTCTCATGTTATAGCGGACAGCAGAGCGTAGTGTATGGCACCGTTACTTCTGGGCGTTCACATCCTGTCGCAGGTTTAGATAAACACATTGGGCTACTGATCAATACGGTGCCAGTACATTTTGATTTTAAAGAACAGCAAACCATAGAATCGCTAAATCGTCTTCAGCAGACCATACAGAAAATAAGCGATTACGACTACGTAGGGCTTCCTGAGATACAATTACAAAGCCATATACCAGCGGGAACACCTTTGTTTTATAGCCTTTTTGTATATCAAAATTATCCGACCAACGTTCAAAAGTCACAGGGGCTTCTGCTGGCTCAAGTCAAAGGGCACGAAAGAACAAATTACCCCTTGACGTTAAGTGCTACACCAGGGGAAACTTTTCAATTCGATGTCATGTACAATACCAATTGCTTTAGCTTAGACAGCATAAAACGTTTGTTGCATCACCTGGAACAAACAATCTTGAATGTTTTGGAAAGTCCAAAAAAACCGGTGCAAAAAATCAACATTTTGAGTAATTTAGAAAAAAAAGAGTTACTCGAAAAGTGGAACCAAACACAAGTCTGTTACAAACCAAAGCAAGTTTTGAGCGAATATTTGGAGGTACAAGCAGAGAAAAACCCTACGCAGATTGCTGTGCAATTTGCCGAAAAAAACTTAAGTTACCATGAATTTAACACGCAGGTAAACCAGGTAGCTCACGCAATACGCAAACGCTACATGGATTGTTATGGTCAAAACATGCCTGCCGGTACTCTGATTGGTATATGCGCTAGACGTAACTTACAAATGGTTGTTGCAATTTGGGGGATTTTAAAAGCGGGAGCGGCTTACGTACCACTAGAGCCAGAGTATCCGCAACAACGTCTGGATTATATGGTCGAAGATAGCGAAATAGAACTATTGTTAACACAACAGGACATTTTACAAACACATACATTATGTGTTGATAAAGATAAAATTATTGCATTGGAAGAGGATTTTTCGCAATACTCTTCGCAAAACCCCATACAGATAAATAATGCGCACGATTTAGCGTATATTATATATACTTCAGGCTCTACAGGCAAACCCAAGGGGGTTATGCTTGAGCACGCAGGGGTAATCAACCAAACTTTGTGGATGCAAGAAACATATAAACTACAGCCGCAAGAGAGTGTATTGCACAAAACGCCATTTAGTTTTGACTTCTCGGTAACAGAGCTATTATGGCCTTTCTTTGTAGGAGCAAAGCTTGTTATTGCAGAAGCGGAAGGACACAAGGATACACAGTATTTATACGATACCATCAAAAAGTACAACATCACTACGGTGCACTTTGTGCCTTCGATGTTTCAGATTTTTTTAGAAACAACATCGTTTGAAAAGTTGACTTCGTTGCGGCGAACTTTTTGCGGGGGAGAGGCTTTATCGTCCAGCTTGAGTCTAAAATTTTTAACACGTCACACCACATGCGCTCTTTACAATTTGTATGGACCGACGGAAACTTCGATTACTGTTAGTCATTGGCCATGCAATGCCAAAGATCATCTTCTTTACAACACCACACCCATTGGCAAGCCCATAGGCAACATACGTTTGTATATTTTAGATCGCCATCTTTGCCAAGTTCCAATGGGTGTACCTGGCGAGTTGTATATCAGCGGTGTGGGCTTGGCACGTGGCTATAAAAATCGCGCACAGCTAAACGATGAGAAGTTCATTGTCAATCCATTTGTTCGCGAAGAAGACTTGGCACAAGATCAACATTCACGCATGTATCGCACAGGTGACTTAGTCAAACGAATGGCCGATGGCAATATCAACTTTCTAGGTCGTATAGATTTTCAGATAAAACTACGCGGATTTCGCATTGAGCTAGGTGAAATCGAAGCAGTAGTTACCAACTATCCTTCTATATCTCAATGTGTTGTTGTGGTAAACAAAAAACACCAACAATTGTTGGCTTTTTACACGGCAAACGAAGAGGTTTCCTCAGCAGCTTTACAGGCAAAATTGCAAGATCAACTACCCCCATACATGATACCCAACATTTTTACACAGTTAGAGAAAATGCCTGTGAACACTTCAGGGAAAGTGGATCGTTCACGGTTAACGTTGGAAATTATGGCGAAAGACAGCTCTATTCCCATTGACGACCCGCCCAAGACGCAGATGCAAAAGTGGCTCGCTGCTATTTGGTGCCAAGTTCTAAAAATCGACAAGGTCAGCATCAACGACGATTTCTTTTATATAGGTGGACATTCGCTGTCGGTGATGCAGGTAGTTGCCAAAATTCGTTCACAGTTACACATTGAATGCCCCGTTAAATCTCTATTTAAACATACCCGGCTGGCATCTCTCGCTACTTACTTGGAGCAAAAAAAGCACTCTTTTGCTCCAGCAATAAACATTAGTAAAGCACCACTGGGTACTCCTGTAACGTTATCTTTTGCCCAGCAGCGCTTGTGGTTTATTGATCGCTATGAAGAAAAAAGTGCGATGTATAACATGCCACTGGCATTCAAAATTTGTGGTGATTTACAAATACAAATTCTCAACGAGGCATTAAACGCCCTAATACAAAGGCACTGTAGTTTACGTATGAGTTTTGCTGAACAAAATGGTCTTGCGCTAGTCGACATAGCGGGTACCATGCAAATATCTATTGCGCTAAAAAAGACCAATCAAAAAGAACTAACACAAGCTTTAGAACGTGAAATACACACACCTTTCGACTTAACAACTGCGCCATTACTTCGCGCTACAATATTTGAAACGGAACCTTTAAACTTTATATTGTGTATTGTGAAACACCATATTATTAGCGATGGCCTCTCAACAAAAATCTTTTTGCAAGAATTACAGGAGTTTTATAGCAGTTATCTCGAACACCGAGAGCCTAATGTAAAAAAGTTAAATGTCGAATACAATGACTACGCTCATTGGCAACAACAGTACTTAAGCGGTGATTTGTTAAAGGAGAAAATTCGTTACTGGTACGAAAGGCTACAAGGGTACCAAGACTTACAATTACCCACCGACTACCCAAGGCCGAAAACACTGGACTATCAAGGAGACACATATACCTTTAACATTGGACAATCACTAGTACCAGACTTACAAGCAATAGCACGAAAAGCTGGTGGTACGATGTTCACTATTTTGTTGAGTGCTTTCAAAATTGTGTTAAGTCGTTACAGTGGGCAAAGCGATCTTATCGTTGGTACTCCTGTTGCCAACCGTGCTCATGAAGACCTAGAGGGAATGATTGGTCTGTTTGTCAATACTGTGGCACTGCGCAGCGATTTATCTAAAGACCAAAGTTTTATGGAATTGTTGGAAGAAATTTCGGCACAAACGATTGAAGCATATGCTCACCAAGATATGCCATTCGAAAAGCTCATTGATGTTTTAAAAGTCGAACGCGATACTAGTCGCGCTGCTATTGTGCAAGCGATGTTTCAAGTGCAAAATGTGGAAGAAAACTTATCTCTAAATTTGCCGGGAGTAAAAATTAGCAACTATCCGATTCCGTACCATTTTTCTAAATTCGATTTTAGTTTTTCTATAAGACAAACAAAAGAGAGTTTACAGGGAACGATCCAATACAACACTACGTTGTTCAAAGAACAAACGATGGCGCGTCTGGCGGAACAATTCCAACTTGTGGTAAAGACAGTTCTACAAACGCCAGAAATAGCTATTTCACAAATAGACTTGATGACAGTAGAACAACGTAAGCAAGTGTTAGAGACTTTTAATCAAAGCAGGTCGTTGGAGTTAGTCGAAGAACCGATACACAAATTATTTGAACAACAAGTGAAAAAAACGCCACAGCACACGGCGATGATGTTCGAAGATCAATCATTGTCCTATCGAGAGCTCAATGAACGAGCGAATCAGTTTGCGTATACACTGCAAGAGCGCTATCAACAAGTTTATGATAAATCTTTACCGGTGGACACTCTTGTGGGGTTATGTCTGGAGAGAGACTTGCAGGCGGCCATTGCCATTTTGGGAATTTGGAAAGCTGGTGGGGCTTATGTTCCGATGGACCCGACATATCCGCAACAACGGTTGTCGTATTTAGTGGATGATAGTGATGTAGCACTACTGGTAACGGATGGTGAAATTTTAAAAGAAAAGCCGTGGCTGGAGGATTGCGCTCCGGTGCTGTGTGCAAATAAAATAGGCAATCACAATCAAGATAATCTAGGTGCGACGAGCGGTGTAGAAAATTTGGCGTATATGATTTATACCTCTGGCTCGACAGGTAATCCCAAAGGGGCATTGCTAGAGCATGGAGGAGTAGCGAATCGTTTAAGGTGGATGCAAAGCGAATACGAATTGACAGCAGAAGACCGCGTGTTGCAAAAAACACACCTGAGTTTTGACGTGTCGGTGTGGGAGTTGTTTTGGCCTTTGATTTGCGGAGCAACGGTTGTCATCGCATCGGAAGAACAACGCAAAAGTCCAGATTTGCTTTGGGAGCTAATCGACAAGGAAAACATAAGTGTTGCGCACTTTGTACCAGCGATGTTTCGTTTACTTTTAGACGTTCCGAATTGGGAAGAACGAAATGGATTGCGTTTGACGATTTGTGGCGGTGAGGCACTACCAACGGCTTGGTGCCAGGAGTATTTAGAAAAAACGAAAAGCGAGCTTTACAATTCCTATGGTCCCACGGAGGCATCGATTGCTGTAAGTCATTTTAAATGCAATTTGGGTGATGAATTGCACTACCAAATAGCTCCGATTGGAACGCCGATTAGCAATGTGCGATTGTACGTGTTAGATTCGCATCTTAGACCGGTGGCAATAGGATCTCCAGGAGAATTGTACATAGCGGGTGTTGCCTTGGCGCGTGGCTATCACAGACGTGCACCGCTGAATAAGGAAAGATTCTGTGTGGCAACCATCGCAGGACAACAACAGCGTTTGTATAAAACGGGTGATATTGTACGTCATTTAGACAATGGTGCGTTGCAATTCCTCGGACGTGCGGACTACCAAGTAAAAATTCGCGGTTTCCGTATTGAAATAGAAGAAATAGAGGCTGTGATCTTGCAGCACCCACATGTCACGCAATGTGCTATAGGCATTCGTAAGCAGAAAGAGCACAAACAACTGTTGGCTTTTTACACAACTACGGAATCATTGGAGCCTCAAACCTTACAACAGTATTTGCAACAACAACTACCTAGTTACATGATTCCTGCGGCTTTTGTGCCGCTGGAGCATATGCCGCTAAATGACTCAGGGAAAATAGATCGTGCGAGGTTGCCACTCAACGCTATACAAAGTCAAGATCGCACACTTGCGACAACGGAGGTAGAAAAGACTTTAGCGAATGTTTGGCAACAAGTGTTGGGTATTGAAGAAATTGGTATCCATGAGAACTTTTTTTCTATGGGGGGGACTCTATTCTAAGTATCCAGGTTGTAGCGAAAGCCCGAGATTTTGGTTTAAGAATTTCTCCAAAACAGTTGTTTGAAAATCCGGACATACATTCTTTGGCGTTGGTGGCGGAAAAGCTAGCGTCGATAGAAATCTCGCAAAAACCCGCACAGGGAGAGGTACCGCTGACCCCTATCCAACATCGCTTTTTTGAACAAAATTTTGCACAATTGCATCACTGGAATCAGGCATTTTTATTGGAGAGTAGTGAACCCTTAGACGTTGAGGCTTTGCAGCAAACATTGAGACATATAGTGATGAACCACGACGCGCTGAGATTGCGTTTTCAAAAAAGTGCCGGTGGCTGGCAACAATTTTATGATGACAACGCGAACGTATTTGCCATTGACATAGAACAATACTCATTGCCAGAAGAAGAGCAAGACAAAGCAATAAAAGAGATATGCAGCAAATGGCAACAACAACTGAATATAGAGAATGGTCCTATTTGTAAGGTAGGTATTTTGCGCGGGTATAGTGATGGCAATGAACGTTTATTTATCACTATCCATCATTTGGTTGTCGACGGAGTTTCGTGGCGTATTTTATTGGCAGATTTACAAAGTGTTTATCAACAATCGATCGAAGGACAAAAGCTAAGTTTACCTAAAAAGACAAGCAGCTTCAAAGACTGGAGCCATGCGTTGTTGCGGTATGCCGAAGACGAGACGTTGGCCACCCATGTAGAATATTGGCTTAGCGTGAACAGTAAATCAGTTCCTCGTTTGCCTTGCAATGGAGATAACAACAATCTTCAGCGACACAGCAAGCGTAAGGGCATTGTACTTTCGAAAGAACTCACAAATACGTTACTTCAAGAAATTCCACATGTATACCACACACAAATCAACGATCTATTGCTATCAGCACTTATTGTAGCGTTTTATCGCTGGCAGGAACAAACCAGTTTACGATTGGATTTAGAAGGCCATGGGCGTGAACAAGAAGCCGTTGGCCAAGTCGAACTTTCGCGTACCATGGGTTGGTTCACAAGTGTCTTTCCCGTCTACTTGGAAATCGATCCGCAAGCTGCGAATTATGAATCACAAGCCATCAATTGGCGCGAAATTATTTGTTCTGTGAAAGAGCAACTGCGCTCTATTCCTGATAAAGGTGTTGGTTTTGGTGTTTTGCAATACTTGTATCCAAATTCCAATATACGTGAACAACTTTCGCAAGACAAATCGCAAATTAGTTTTAACTATTTAGGTCAGTTTAGCAAAGAAACTTCTTCGCCGTGGAATTTGTCTTCACTGACACCAGGCGCAAGTATAGGCAACAATAACCAAAGACACTATTTGCTTGATATCGTTGGTATTGTACGCGAACAAAAATTGAGAGTTGATTTTATTTATGGCCTAACACTTGACGATGAAAATATCAATGAATTAGCGCATTTATATCAGCAGTCTTTAGAGCAAATGATTACACACTGTCAGCAACCACAGGTGGGCGGTTTTACGCCCTCTGATTTTCCGTGGCTTGGTTGTAACCAACAACAACTGGATCGTATGTTGGCAAAAGATTACTCCCATATCGAGGCTGTATACCCGCTGACAACTGTACAGCAGGGACTATTATTTCATACTTTATATGCCCCGGAATCGGGTCAATACTGTGTACAACTTGAGCTGGAGTATACGGGACATTTGCCAAAAGGAACATTGCTTCATGGATGGCAAGCTGTTGTAGATAAATACGCAACTCTACGAACTAAATTTGTATGGGAAGATGGGCTATTTTGGCAAATAGTCTATAAACAACTAAAAATTGAGTGGTGCGAATTGGACTGGCGCGAGCATACTCAGGAAAAACAACAACAATTGTTGCAAGAATATGTTGAGCAAGATCGCAAACAAGGTTTTGATTTTTCAAAGCCAGGCCTTATGCGTTTTTGTTTGATACAAATGTCTGATGAGCATCATGTTTTACTGTGGACCCATCATCATTTACTTCTTGATGGATGGTGTCTACCTATTTTGCTCGAAGAAGTTGCCAAATATTGCGGTGGACAGCCTCTGGGAAGAGAAGGCAACACGCATCGTAATTATTTTACTTGGTTACAGCAACAAAACAAAAAAGTCGCTTTGGACTTTTGGAAACAGCAAATGGCGCAGGTAGAAGCCGTGACATCTTTACATATCCAAAAGCCGGGCTCCACTTTGGATGTTTACCAAACAGATGCCCAGATAAAGAGTTGTAAATATCAGCTTTCACAAAAAACTACCCAAGAAATGCAACAGTTTTCGAAAGAGCACCGCATTACCTTAAACACCATGGCGCAATTCGCATGGGCCAAAGTTCTTTCTTGCTACAGTGGACAAGAAAGTGTGGTGTATGGTACTGTTACTTCAGGACGTTCACATCCTATCGCAGGTTTAGACAAACACATAGGCCTGCTCATCAATACTGTGCCAGTGCATGTTCAATTTAAAGAACAGCAAACTATCGAAGCACTAAATAGTCTTCAACAAACCATACAAAAAATGAGTGACTATGACCATGTAGGTCTTTCGCAAATACAAGCACAAAGTCAGGTCCCGACAGGAACGCCGTTGTTTTATAGCCTTTTTGTGTACCAAAATTATCCGACAAACCTTCAAAAGTCGCGCGAATCTTTGCAATTAAAGCAAATCAAAGGACATGAAAGAACAAATTACCCTTTGACTTTACTTGCTGTGCCTGGAGAAACTTTTCAGCTCAAAGTGATGTACAACACCAATTGTTTTGGTTTAGAAAGTATTGAACACTTGCTACATCACCTGGAGCAGACAATACAACACATTTTAGAAAACCCGCAACAATCGACACGACAAATCCAAGTTGTAAGTGCTTTAGAAAAACAACAGTTGGTACAAAAATGGAATTGCACACAAGTTGACTATAACCCCAAACAAGTTCTGAGCGAATATTTGGAATCACAGGCAGAGAAGACTCCGACTCAAATTGCCGTACAATTTGCAGAGAAAACATTGAACTATGAAGAATTCAACTCTCTGGTAAACCAGGTGGCCCATGCTATACGCGAGCGTTACATGGATTGTTATGGCCAAAGCATGCCGGCGGGCACCTTAATCGGCATATGTGCCCGGCGTAGCTTGCAAATGGTAGTAGGAATTTGGGGAATCTTGAAAGCGGGAGCTGCTTACGTACCACTAGAGCCAGAGTATCCACAACAACGCCTCGATTATATGATGGAAGATAGTGAAATTGAACTATTGCTAACACAACAGGATATTTTACAATCACACACTTTGTGTATTGACAAAGACAAAACGATTGTTCTAGAAGAAAATTTTTCGCAATACTCTTCCCAAAACCCAACGCAGATTAATAGCCAACACGACTTGGCTTATATGATTTATACTTCTGGGTCTACAGGTAAACCCAAAGGGACTATGATAGAACATGCAGGGGTAATCAATCGCATTTGTTGGATGCAAGAAACATATGCACTGCAACCACGAGAAAATGTATTACATAAGACGCCTTTTAGCTTTGATGTCTCTGTGTGGGAGCTATTGTGGCCCTTCTTTGTAGGAGCAAAACTTGTCATTGCTGAACCACAAGGGCACAAGGACACTCAGTATTTATATACCACCATCGAAAAATACAAAATCACTACCATTCATTTTGTGCCTTCGATGTTTCAGGTTTTTCTAGAAACAATACCATTTGAAAATTTAACCTCTCTTCGACAAATTTTTTGTAGTGGAGAAGCTCTACCGTCCCATTTGAGTCAGGCATTTTTAACACGCCACTCTGAATGTGCCCTTTATAATTTATATGGTCCCACGGAAGCTTCCATCGATGTGAGTCACTGGACGTGCGGTGTTGAAGACCATGTTTTCTATAAGACCACACCTATTGGTAAACCCATTGCTAATATGCGTCTTTATGTTTTGGACCGTCATCTTTGCCAAGTCCCCATTGGTGTTCCAGGGGAGTTGTACATTAGTGGTGTGGGATTAGCACGCGGTTATAAGAGTCGTCCAAAGTTAAACGATGAGAAGTTTATCACCAATCCATTTGCTAGCGAAGAAGATTTGGCAAAAAAACAATATTTACGAATGTATCGCACTGGTGACTTAGTCAAGCGAATGGCCGATGGCAATATCGACTTTTTGGGGCGTATGGATTTTCAGATAAAACTTCGTGGGTTTCGCATTGAGCTAGGTGAAATTGAAGCAGTACTCGCCAACCATCCTTCGGTATCTCAATGTGCTGTCATTGTGTACAACAATATTCGTCCGCAACTAGTTGGTTATTGTGTAAGCAAATCAGGCAATAAAATCGACGAATCGGTGTTGCGTGGGTATTTGTACGACCAATTACCGGAGTATATGGTACCTTCTATTTTTGTTTACTTGGATTCTTTACCTTTAAACGTCAATGGCAAAATAGATCGCAAAGCTCTTCCCAAACCGGAAGAAAAAGCCGTGGCTTTTGTGGCCCCACAAACGCAAGAAGAAGTATTACTCTCTTCTATTTGGCAGGAGGTTTTGCAAAAAGAAAAAATTAGTGTACACGACAATTTTTTTAGCTTGGGAGGCGATTCTTTAGCTATCATTCAAATTGTAGCAAAAATCACCGTAGCTTTTAATATAACCATTCCCATTGCTCTTTTTTTTCAAATGGCTACTATTTCGGAATTAGCCGCTTACATAACCTTGAAAAATCAAGAGGAAGATGACGTAGAATTTGAGGAGTTTTAAGATGAAAATAGCTAAGCTCATCGCTTCTTTTCAAAAGGAAGGTTTTGTGGTGGAATGCAAAAACGACAAATTGCGTTTTACACACATTGCCAATAAAAAATTAAACGACGACCAGCGCCTACAAATTCGAACACACAAAGATGCTATCATTGCGTTTTTAAAGAGTCAGACTAAAGAGCAACAGCTAAAAAGTTCTATCTGTAAAATAGATCGCCAACACCCAATTCCTCTGTCTTTTGCACAGCAAAGGCTGTGGTTTCTTAATCAATACGAGGAACAAGAAAACGCAACCTATAATATTTTTCTTGCATTTGAAATTATGGGGAATTTAGATACCAACGCTTTGGAAAAAAGCTTCCAGCAGCTTGTGACGCGCCATGAAATTTTACGCACAAGTTTTGAGGTTCTCGATGGGCAACCAACACAAAAAATTGCCAGCGACTGTAAATTTTCGCTAAGTAAACAAAAGATAAGTGAAGAAGATGTGGACAAAGTTCTCACCACAGAACGCAGCAGTGGTTTTGACTTAACTAATGCTTCTTTGTTGCGAGCAAAATTATTTGAGATAGAGCCACTCAGACATGTTCTTGCAATTAATCAACACCATATCATTAGTGATGCGTGGTCTGTAAATATTTTACTCACAGAACTATCGCAATTTTATAACGCACAGCTATCGGGGCAAAACGCAAATTTTGAAGATATTGCCGCGCAATATGCCGATTTTTCTCAATGGCAGCGTAGTTACTTGCAAGGTGACATTCTCAAATACAAGTTAGAATATTGGCGTGATCAATTGGCAGATTACCCTACTATACAACTGCCAACGGATTATTTGCGTCCTTCTTCTCTTAGCCATAACGGAGATACATACCCTTTTACTTTACCAGTACCTCTCAGCGAAAAGATTATGCAATGGGCAAAAAGTGCGCAGACAACGTTGTTTACAGTAATGTTGACCGCATTTAAAATCCTTTTAAACCGTTATTGTGGTCAAGAAGACATTGTAATTGGTACTCCCATCGCCAACCGTGGACACCAAGATATCGCGAATACGTTGGGCTTTTTTCTCAACACCTTGGTGCTACGTAGCGATTTATCGGGCAATCCAAGTTGTGAAGAGCTATTGGCGCGCATACAACAAACAACACTCGAGGCTTATACTTATCAAGATCTTCCTTTTGAAAAATTAATAGAAGTGCTCAATGTTGAACGAGATGCGAGTCGCTCGCCGTTGTTTCAAGTTATGTTGGTGGTACAATCTGCAAAAGAACAAACAACTTTTTCTCTTTCTGGCACAGAAATAAAGCACATAAAAAGTCGTCACAATACCGCGAAGTTTGATCTGACATTGTTTGTACGTGAAACAAATCACAACTGGAATTTATCAATCGAGTATAACACGGACTTATTTACCGAAAAAACCATTGCCCGTTTAAGTTCTCATTTGCAGATTCTATTGGAAAGTATTGTCGAAAATCCGCAAAAAAAACTTAGCCAGTTGGAGTATTTAACGCCACAGGAAAAGCAGGCTCTTTATGATGGTAATCAGACGCAAATGCCTTTAGATTTTAAGCAATGCTTACACCAAGTCGTCGAAAAATCACCTGCGTTAGCGGCAAAGTTAGCGGTGGCATCTAGTCGCGGAAATTTGACCTACCACGAGCTAGGTATTCTTTCTAATAAAATTGGACATAAACTACGAACATGTGGAGCCAAACCCAACAAACTGGTTGCTGTGGTCATGGAGAAAGGTTGGGAACAAGTCGCAGCTGTTATTGGTATTCTAAAAGCAGGAGCTGCTTATTTACCTGTCGCTGCATCGGAGCCACAAGCGCGAATGTGCAAAATTTTGCAACACGGACAAGTAGATATTATTTTAACGCAAAGCAAATATAAAGATTCGTTGACTTGGCCGGAAGGGATGCTGGCAATGGCCGTGGACGAAGATATCTCGTGGCAGGAATGTAGTAGTGAAAATTTGAATACCGTACAAAGTCATTTAGACCTCGCATATGTCATTTTTACTTCGGGTTCTACGGGCATGCCTAAAGGGGTGATGATTGACCACCAAAGTGCACTCAATACTATTTTAGATATTAATAAAAGATTTAACGTTAACGCGACAGACTGTGTGCTATCTCTCTCATCTTTAAATTTTGACCTCTCTGTTTATGACATCTTTGGTGTGTTGGGGGCAGGAGGCACCGTGGTGTTACCTGATGAGCAGGAGATTAGAGAGCCTTTAAAGTGGCTAGGATGGATGGAAAAATACCGCGTTAGCGTTTGGAATACGGTTCCGGCTTTGATGCAATTATTAGTCGACTATTTAGTTGGAGGAAAGACCGATAAAGACGTCTCTGCACTGCGTTTAGTTATGATGAGTGGAGACTGGATTCCATTGGAGTTACCCGATCAAATTCGCGACTATTTTGGTGATGATGTACAAACTATTAGTTTGGGAGGTGCTACGGAAGGTTCTATTTGGTCCATTCTTTACCCCATAGAAAAAATAGATCCTTTGTGGAAAAGCATTCCTTACGGTAAACCAATGTGGAATCAAAGTTTTCATATCCTTGACAAATATTTGCAACCTGTACCGCTTGGCATTACCGGAGAGCTACATATTGGTGGGCAAGGTGTTGCCAAAGGCTATTGGCGTGATCCCGTAAGGACCGCTGCTAGCTTTATTGAAGATCCACAAACTGGTGAACGACTCTATAAAACGGGCGATATGGGACGTTATTTTGCCGATGGAAATATCGAGTTCTTAGGACGCGTTGATCACCAAGTAAAAATCAGAGGTTTCCGTATTGAACTTGGCGAAATAGAAGCAGCTCTCAGCTCTGCCACGGAAATAGAACAAGCCGTAGTTGCGGTCCGTAAACATGAAGGACAGCACTATTTAATTGCCTACTGTATGGGCACAAACGAAGAAAGTCAGGAACTCCGAAATTATTTAGAACAAAGACTACCCGCGTATATGATACCAATGGCCTTCGTTTTTGTAGAAAAATTTCCACTCACTGCCAATGGCAAAGTGGACACCAAAGCACTAGTGTCTTCTCATTTGGATTTGGGTTCTAACGAGTATGTACCACCTAAAACGCAAATGGAGAAATGGCTCGCGACTACTTGGTGTGCGATATTAAATTTAGAAAAGGTAAGCGCAAACGATGATTTTTTCTACATAGGTGGACATTCACTATCGGTGATGCAGGTTGTTGCCAAAATTCGTTCACAGTTGGACGTTGAATGCCCGGTGAAATCTTTATTTGAGCATACACAATTGTCAGCACTTGCCGGGTATTTAGAGCAAACAAAGCATCGTCCGGCAATTAGTATTCGCAAAGTAGAACCGGGTACTCCTATAACTCTGTCATTTGCTCAGCAACGTTTGTGGTTTCTCGATCGCTATGAAGAAAAAAATGCAGTGTATAACATACCATTGACATTTAAAATTTGTGGGGATTTGCAAATACAACCTCTTACAGACGCCATAAATGCCGTGATACAACGGCACTCTAGTCTGCGTATGAGTTTCGGTGAACAAAACGGTCATCCGCTAGTGGACATTGCAAAAACTATACGAGTATCTGTCTCGCGAAAAAAGACCAATCAACAAGAACTAACACAAGCTTTAGAACGCGAAATACATACACCTTTCGACTTGAAGACGCCGCCACTACTTCGTGTCACGCTATTTGAAATAGAACCTTTGTACTTTGTATTGTGTATTGTGAAACACCATATTATCAGTGATGGCCTATCAATAAACATTTTTTTAGAAGAATTGCAGGAATTTTACAGCAGTTATCTCCAACACAAGGAGCCTAATGTAAAAAAACTAAACGTCGAATACAATGACTATGCTCATTGGCAACAACAGTACTTAAACGGTGATTTACTACAGGAGAAAATCAGTTACTGGCTCGATAGACTAGAAGGGTATCAAGACCTGCAATTGCCCACCGACTTTCCTCGCGCGAAAACACTGGGTTATCAAGGAGGCTCGTATACTTTTAACATTGAGCAGTCGCTGATGCCAGATCTACAAACAATCGCGCGAAAAGCTAGCGGTACAATGTTTACTGTTTTGTTAAGTGCCTTTAAAATTCTGTTAAGTCGTTATAGTGGACAAAGTGATCTTATCGTTGGTACTCCTGTTGCCAATCGTACTCATGAAGACCTAGAGGGAATGATTGGCTTATTTGTCAATACTGTGGCACTGCGTAGCGATTTATCTAAAGACCAAAGTTTTATGGAATTGATCAAAGAGATTTCCGCGCAAACGATCGAAGCATATGCCCACCAAGATGTGCCATTTGAAAAACTGATTGAGGCTTTAAATGTCGAACGTAATACGAGTCGTTCGCCTTTATTGCAAGTTACGTTCCAAACCCAAAATGATGAACAAGGTGTATCTCTAAATTTACCAGAGCTAGAGATTAGCAATTACCAAGCGCCTTATCGCATTTCGAAATTTGATCTTTCTCTTTCTGTAAAGCAAAGCAAAAATAGTTTGCATGCAAGTATTCAATACAATGCCGATTTATTCAAACAACAGACGATTGCACGTTTTGCACAACATTTCATACAAATTTTGCGTAGTATTGTGCAAAACCCGCAAAAGAAGCTAAGCGATTTAAACTATCTGACGCAAGAAGAAAAGCAAATGTTACTTAGTTGGAACCAAACGCAAGTGCCTTTGGATTCTAAGCAATGCTTGCACCATATAATCGAACAATCACCTGCGCCAGCAACGAAGTTAGCGGTAGCCTCTAGTCGCGGAAATTTAACCTACCACGAGTTGAGTATTATTTCTAATAAAATTGGTCATCAACTGCGAACATGCGGAGCCACGCGCAACAAACTTGTGGCGGTGGTAATGGAAAAAGGCTGGGAGCAAGTGGCCGCTGTTGTTGGCATTTTAAAAGCGGGGTCAGCGTATTTGCCAGTAGCTGCTTCTGAGCCACAAGCACGTATGCACAAAATTTTAGAGCATGGTCAAGTTGAAATTATTCTAACGCAGAGCAAATATAAAAATTCGCTAAATTGGCCGAAAGATATGCGAGTAATGGCTGTAGATGAAAATGATTTGTGGCAGGAGTGTAGTGACGAAGGTTTGGATACTTTGCAAAGTCACACAGACCTTGCATATGTCATTTTTACTTCTGGTTCCACAGGCACGCCGAAAGGGGTGATGATTGACCATCAAAGTGCACTCAATACCATTTGGGATATCAATAAAAGATTTATGGTTGTCGCGACGGACTGTGTACTATCTCTATCGTCTTTGAATTTTGACCTTTCTGTTTATGATATCTTTGGTGTATTGGCAGCAGGAGGTACCGTGATATTACCTGATGAGCAGGAAATTAGAGAGCCTTTAAAATGGTTAGAGTGGATGGAGAAGTACCAAGTCAGTCTTTGGAACACGGTACCAGCTTTGATGCAGTTATTAGTAGATTATTTAGCAGGTGGAAACACAAAAAACAATATATCTGCACTGCGTTTAGTCATGATGAGCGGGGATTGGATTCCTCTGGAGTT
The DNA here is from genome assembly GCF_009002475.1 of Candidatus Uabimicrobium amorphum. Classification (GTDB taxonomy): domain Bacteria; phylum Planctomycetota; class Uabimicrobiia; order Uabimicrobiales; family Uabimicrobiaceae; genus Uabimicrobium; species Uabimicrobium amorphum. The sequence goes on along the minus strand of NZ_AP019860.1, from coordinate 2,064,441 downwards.
ACCTGAGAAAATTCACCAATATTTTGGTGAAGACACACAAATTATTAGCTTAGGAGGGGCAACGGAAGGCTCTATTTGGTCTATTCTTTACCCTATAAAAAAAATAGATGCTTCATGGAAAAGCATTCCTTATGGCAAACCAATGTGGAATCAAAGTTTTTATATCCTTGACCAATATTTACAACCCGTCCCACCGGGCATCACCGGAGAGTTACACATAGGTGGTCAAGGCGTTGCCAAAGGCTATTGGCGTGATCCGGAAAAGACAGCGGCTAGCTTTATTGAGCATCCACAAACGGGCGAAAAACTTTATAAAACCGGCGATATGGGACGCTATTTTGCCGATGGCAATATTGAATTCTTAGGACGGGTTGATCACCAAGTAAAAATCAGAGGGTTTCGCATTGAACTTGGTGAAATAGAAGCAACTCTCATTACTCGTCCTGAAATAGAGCAAGTTGTCGTTGTGGTTCACAAGCAAGAAAGACAGCACCATTTAATTGCTTATTGTATAGGCGCAAACGAAGAAACACAGGTACTGAGAAATTACTTAGAGCAAAGACTACCTGCGTATATGATACCAACAGCCTTCGTTTTCGTGGAAAAATTTCCACTTACGGCCAATGGAAAAGTCGATACCAAAGCACTGGTTTCTTCTAGTTTGGACTTCGGTTCTAACGAGTATGTGCCTCCAAAAACGTCAATGGAGAAATGGCTTGCAACTACTTGGGGTCAGATACTAAAATTAGAAAAAATAAGCGCAAATGACGATTTTTTTTATATAGGTGGTCATTCACTGTCGGTGATGCAGGTGGTCGCACAAATTCGTTTGCAGTTGCACATTGAATGCCCGGTAAAATCTCTATTTGAGCATACCGAGTTGGCGTCTCTGGCAAATTACCTGGAGAAAACAAAGCACGCTCTTAGCCCAGCCATCAGCATAAGTAAAGCGCAACCAGGCACTCCTTTAACACTGTCATTTGCCCAGCAGCGCTTGTGGTTTATTGACCGCTATGAAGAAAAAAGTGCGATGTACAACATGCCACTGGTATTCAAAATTTGTGGCGATTTACAAATACAAGTTCTCAACGAAGCATTAAACACCCTAATACAAAGGCACTCTAGCTTGCGTATGAGTTTTGGTGAGAAAAATGGTCACCCGAGTGTCAATATAGCAAGAGCTACACAAATATCCATTTCGCAAAAAAAGGCTACAAGCGAAGAACTAACACAAGTTTTAGAGCGTGAAATACACGCACCTTTTGACTTAACAACTGCGCCATTACTTCGCGCTACAATATTTGAAACGGAACCTTTTAACTTTATATTGTGTATTGTAAAACACCATATTATTAGCGACGGTTTGTCAATAAATATCTTTTTAAAAGAATTGCAGGAACTTTATCGCAGTTATCTCCATAAAGAAGAGCCAAACGTAAAAGAACTCAACCTAGAGTACCACGACTATGCGCAGTGGCAGCGAAAATACTTAAGTGGAGAGGTGCTAAAAAAGAAAATCAATTACTGGCACAAAAGACTGCAAGGATACCAAGACTTACGATTACCCACTGACTATCCACGGCCAAAAACTCTTGCTTATCAAGGAGACACTTATTCTTTTGAGATAGGAGAAGGTCTCTTACCTGACCTACAAGAAATGGCTCGCACAGCAAACGGCACTCTGTTCACATTGTTGTTAAGCGTATTAAAAATTGTTTTAAGTCGTTGTAGTGGACAAAGTGACATCGTGATTGGTACACCAGTTGCGAATCGTACCCACGATGCTGTGCAACAAATGATCGGTCTATTTGTGAATACACTGGTACTGCGTAGCGATTTGTCGAAAGATCAAAGTTTTATGAGTCTGCTCAAACAAATTTCGACAAACACCATTGACGACTATGCCCACCAAGATATACCATTCGAAAAGCTCATCGATGTTTTAAAAGTCGAACGCGATACTAGCCGCGCTTCTATTGTGCAAACAATGTTTCAAGTACAAAATGTAGAAGAACACTTGTCTCTAAATTTGCCTGGAGTGGAGATTAGTAACCATCCGGTGCCATACCATTTTTCCAAATTCGATTTCAGTTTTTTTATCAGGCAAACAAAAGAGAGTTTACAGGGAACGATCCAATACAACACTACTTTGTTCAAAGAGCAAACAATTGCGCGTTTGGCGGAACAATTTAAACTTGTGGTAAAGACAGTTTTACAAACGCCAGAAATAGCTATTTCACAAATAGACTTGATGACGGCAGAGGAACGCAAACAAGTATTAGAGACTTTTAATCAAAGTAGTCGGTTGGACTTAGTGGATGCACCGATTCACGAATTATTTGAACAACAAGTGAAAAAAACACCACAGTACACGGCGATGATGTTCGAAGATCAATCATTGTCGTATCAAGAGGTCAATGAGCGAGCGAATGAATTTGCGTATGCACTGCGAGAGCACTATCAAGACGTTTATGGTAAACCTTTGGCGGTGGACACTCTTGTGGGGTTATGTCTGGAGAGAGACTTGCAGGCGATCATTGCCATTTTGGGAATTTGGAAAGCAGGTGGTGCTTATGTACCAATGGACCCAAAATATCCGCGACAACGGTTATCGTATTTGGTGGATGATAGTGATGTAGCACTATTGGTAACGGAAGGTAGAATTTTAGAAGAAAAGCCGTGGCTAAAGGACAGCGTTGCGGTGCTATGTATAGAACAAATAGGAACTCATAATCAGAATAATCTAGGTGCGACGAGCGGTGCGAAAAATTTGGCGTATATGATTTACACGTCCGGCTCGACAGGTAATCCGAAAGGGGCATTGCTAGAGCATGGAGGAGTGGCGAATCGTTTACGGTGGATGCAGTGCGAATACCAATTGATGGCGGAAGAACGCGTGTTGCAAAAAACACATTTGAGTTTTGACGTGTCGGTGTGGGAGTTGTTTTGGCCTTTGATTTGCGGGGCAACGGTAGTCATCGCATCAGAAGAACAACGCAAAAGTCCAGATTTGCTTTGGGAGCTAATCGACAAGGAAAACATAAGTGTTGCGCACTTTGTGCCGGCGATGTTTCGTTTACTTTTAGACGTTCCGAATTGGGAAGAACGAAATGGATTGCGTTTGACGATTTGTGGCGGTGAGGCACTACCAACGGCTTGGTGCCAGGAGTATTTAGAAAAAACGAAAAGCGAGCTTTACAATTCCTATGGTCCGACGGAGGCGTCTATTGCCGTAAGCCATTTTAAATGCAATTTGGGTGATGAATTGCGCCACCAAATAGCTCCGATTGGAACTCCGATTAGCAATGTGCGATTGTATGTGTTAGATTCGCATCTTAGACCCGTGGCAATAGGATCTCCAGGAGAATTGTATATAGCAGGTATTGCTCTAGCGCGCGGTTACCACAAACGGCCACAGCTGAATAAGGAAAGATTCTGTGTGGCAACCATCGCAGGACAACAACAGCGTTTGTATAAAACGGGTGATATTGTACGTCATTTAGACAATGGTGCGTTGCAGTTTCTGGGGCGTGTGGACTACCAAGTAAAAGTTCGCGGTTTCCGCATTGAAATAGAAGAAATAGAGGCTGTGATCTTGCAGCACCCACATGTCACGCAATGTGCTATAGGCATTCGTAAGCAGAAAGAGCACAAACAATTGTTGGCTTTTTACACAACTACGGAATCATTGGAGCCACAGGCCTTACAACAGTATTTGCAACAACAACTACCTGACTACATGATTCCGGCGGCTTTTGTGCCGTTGGAGCATATGCCGTTAAATGACTCAGGGAAAATAGATCGTGCGAGGTTGCCACTGAGTTCTATACAAAGTCGAGACCGCACACTTGCGACAACGGAGATAGAAAAGACTTTGGCAAATGTTTGGCAACAAGTGTTGGGTATTGAAGAAATTGGTATCCATGAGAACTTTTTTTCTATGGGGGGAGATTCTATTCTAAGTATCCAGGTTGTGGCGAAAGCCCGAGATTTTGGTTTAAGAATTTCTCCAAAACAGTTGTTTGAGAATCCAGATATACATTCTTTAGCGTTGGTGGCGGAAAAGTTGTCGTCGATAGAAATCTCGCAAAAACCTGCACAGGGAGAGGTACCGCTGACCCCCATCCAACATCGCTTTCTTGAACAAAATTTTGTACAACTGCATCACTGGAATCAGGCATTTTTATTGGAGAGTAGTGAAAATTTCGACGTTGAGGCATTGCAACAAACATTGAGACATATAGTTGGGCATCACGACACGTTGAGATTGCGTTTTCAAAAAAGTGCGAGTGGTTGGAAACAATTTTATGAGGACAACGCGAATGTATTTGCCATTGACATAGAACAATATTCATTGCCAGAAGAAGAGCAAGACAAAGCAATAAAAGAGATATGCAGCAAATGGCAACAGCAACTAAATATAGAGCGTGGTCCTATTTGCAAGGTGGGGATTTTGCGTGGGCATAGCGATGGCAATGAACGTTTATTTATCGCGATCCATCATTTGGTTGTCGACGGAGTTTCGTGGCGTATTTTATTGGCAGATTTACAAAGTGTTTACCAACAATCGATCGAAGGACAAAAGCTAAGTTTACCTGAAAAAACAAGTAGCTTTAAAGACTGGAGCCATGCGTTGTTGCAGTATGCCGAAGACGAGACGTTGGCGACCCATATAGAATATTGGCTTAGCATGAGTCGTAAATCCGTTTACCGTTTACCTTACAGTGGAGATAAAAGTAACAATATTCAGCGACACAGCAAGCGTAAAGGTATCGTCCTTTCCAAAGAACTCACACATACATTACTTCAAGAAATACCACATGTATACCATACACAAATTAATGATTTATTGTTATCAGCACTTATCGTAGCGTTTTATCGCTGGCAGAAACAAACAAGTTTGCGATTGGATTTAGAAGGCCATGGGCGTGAACAAGAAGCCGTTGGCCAAGTCGAACTTTCGCGTACCATGGGTTGGTTCACAAGTGTCTTTCCCGTCTACTTGGAAATCGATCCGCAAGCTGCGAATTATGAATCACAAGCCATCAATTGGCGCGAAATTATTTGTTCGGTGAAAGAGCAACTGCGCTCTATTCCTGATAAAGGTGTTGGTTTTGGTGTTTTGCAATACTTACACCTTGATCCTGATATACGTCAACAACTTTCGCAAACGAAATCGCAAATTAGTTTTAACTATTTAGGCCAGTTTAGCAAAAAATCTTCTTCGCTGTGGAATATTGCAGCTGAGACAACCGGTGAGAGTATTGGAGGGGATAATCACCGGCGTTATTTGCTCGATATTCTCGGCGTTGTACGCGATCAACAATTACGGATTAATTTTGTTTATAGCCCAGTACTTAACGAACAAAACATTCAACAATTGGTGCAATTATACAAACAATCTCTGGAGCAGATGATCGATCATTGCCAGCAGCCAAATGTTGGTAGTTTTACTCCTTCTGATTTTCCGTGGTTGAATTGTAGCCAAAAACAGCTAGACCAAATCGTGGAAAAAAATTATTCCAATATAGAAACGGTATATCCATCAACAACTACACAACAAGGGTTATTATTCCACGCTTTGTATGCTCCCAAATCAGATCAATACTGTGTGCAACTTGAGTTAGAATACACGGGACGTTTGTCAAAAGAAGAATTGCATCATGCGTGGCAAGCTGTTGTCGACAAGTATGCTACCCTGCGTACTAAATTTGCGTGGGAAGATGGGCGATTTTGGCAAATAGTCCACAAACAAGTAAAAATTGAGTGGTGCGAATTGGACTGGCGCGAGCATACTGAGGAAAAACAACAACAATTATTGCAAGAATACATGCAACAAGATCGTGGGAAGGGCTTCGATTTTGAAAAGCCAGGTCTTACACGTTTCTGTCTGATACAAATGTGCGACGCACGTCACGTATTACTTTGGACTCATCACCATCTACTTCTTGACGGTTGGTGTGTACCTATTTTGCTAGAAGAGGTTGCAAAACATTGTGAAGGACACTCTTTGGGAAGAGAAGGCAACACTCATCGTCATTATTTTACTTGGTTACAGCAACAAAACAAAAATGCCGCTTTGGACTTTTGGAAACAGCAAATGGCGCAAGTAGAAGCCGTAACACCTTTACATATTCAAAAGACGGGAACAATTTTAGATGTTTACCAAGCAGATGCACAAGTGCAAGGTTACCAACACCAAATTTCACAAGAAGTCACTCAAAAAATGCAGCGGTTTTCCAAAGAGTGTCGCATTACACTAAACACTTTGGTGCAGTTTGCATGGGCCAAGGTTCTTTCTTGCTACAGTGGACAAGACAGTGTGGTATACGGTACGGTAACTTCTGGACGTTCACATCCTGTGGCAGGTTTGGACAAGCACATCAGTTTACTGATTAATACTGTGCCTGTGCACGCGCACTTTAAAGAAGAGCAAACCATAGACATGCTCAATAAATTTCAACAAACGATACAACAAATTAGCGACTACGACTACGTGGGACTCTCTGAAATACAGGCTCAAAGTCAGGTACCAACGGGAACACCTTTATTCTATAGCCTCTTTGTGTATCAAAACTATCCGACAAATCACAAAGAATCGCAGGAGGAGTTGCAGTTGACACAGTTTAAAGGACACGAGAAAACAAACTATCCTTTGACTCTGCTTGCTGTGCCTGGGAGAACTTTTCAACTCAAAGCTATGTACAATAGCAATTGCTTTAGCCTAGAAAGTATAAAACGTTTGTTACATCACCTGGAACAAACAATCTTGAATGTTTTGGAAAGTCCACAACAACCAGTACAAAAAATCAACATTGTGGGTAATTTAGAAAAAAAAGAGTTGCTGCGCAAATGGAACCAGACACAAGTTTGCTATAACCCAAAACAAGTATTAAGTCAATATTTAGAATCGCAAGTAGAGAAGACACCTGCAAATATTGCTTTACAATTTGCAGAGGAAACTTTGAGTTATCAAGAGTTCAATGCCCAAGTAAACCAGATGGCTCACGCCATACGCAAACGTTATATGGATTGCTATGGACAAAATATGCCTGCGGGGGCCTTAATTGGTATATGTACGCGACGTAACTTGCAAATGGTTGTTGCTATTTGGGGAATTTTGAAAGCGGGAGCTGCTTACGTGCCCCTAGAACCAGATTATCCGCAACAACGCTTGGATTACATGATTGAAGATAGCCAAGTCGATTTACTACTAACACAAAAAGATATTCTACAAATTCATACTTTGTCTATTGATGAAGAGAAAACCATTCTTTTGGAAGATGATTTTTCTACATACTCTTCTCAAAATCCGACGCAAATTAATAACCGTGAAGACTTAGTTTACATGATCTACACCTCTGGTTCTACAGGTAAGCCCAAAGGGGTTATGCTTGAGCATCGAGGAGTCATCAATCTTATTTTGTGGATGCAAGAAACATGTAAATTGCAATCACAAGAAAGTCTATTGCACAAAACTCCATTCAGCTTTGATGCTTCGGTGTGGGAACTACTGTGGCCTTTTTTTGTAGGAGCAAGGCTTGTTATTGCAAATGCTGAAGGGCACAAAGATCCTCAGTACTTATACGACACCATTAAAAAATACCAAATTACAACGATCCACTTTGTACCTTCGATGTTTCAGGCTTTCTTAGAAACAACGCAGTTTGAAGATTTAACTTCTCTTCAACGAATTTTTTGTGGTGGAGAAGCTTTACCATCACGTTTGAGCGAGGAGTTTTTGACACGCCACAAGACATGTACTCTTTTCAATTCGTACGGGCCAACAGAAACTTCGATTGCTGTGAGTCATTGGACATGTGATGTTAAAGATCACCTTATTCATAACACTACGCCTATTGGCAAGCCCATTGGCAATATACGTCTGTACGTTTTAGATCGTTCTCTCTGTCCTGTTCCCATTGGTGTTCCTGGTGAATTGTATATTAGTGGTGTGGGGTTGGCACGTGGTTATAAAAATCGTCCACAGTTAAACCAAGAAAAGTTTATTGCCAATCCATTTGTTAGCGAAGAAGATCAGACGCAAAAACAATATTTGCATATGTATCGTACAGGCGATTTGGTTAAACGAATGCCCGACGGAAATATTGATTTTTTAGGGCGTATTGATTTTCAGATAAAACTACGTGGTTTTCGCATTGAGCTAGGCGAAATCGAAACTGTGTTGGCCAACCATCCTTCGATATCGCAGTGTGCTGTCGTTCTACAAAACAACTTGCGTAAACAGCTAGTTGGTTATTGCGTAAATAAATCAAGCGAGAGAATAGATGAATCTGATCTACGTGCATATTTGCAAAATGAATTACCTGAGTATATGATACCTTCTATTTTTGTTTATTTAGACTCTTTGCCTCTAAATGCCAATGGCAAGTTAGATCGTTCACGGTTACCACAAAATGTTATGGCACCAAAAAATGACTATATTGCTCCGGCTAGCGAGTTAGAAAAAACTTTAGCGGTGATTTGGCAACAAGTTTTAAATATGGATAGAATAGGAGTGGATGATAATTTTTTTCGTCTCGGTGGCGATTCCATTTTGAGCCTTCAGTTAATTTACAAAGCGAGAGAGGCTGGCTGGAAGATTTCTCCCAAGGAATTGTTTGAAAATCCCAACATACGCTCGTTGGCAATGGTGACCAAGAAGTTAGTAGCTACAACAATTTCTGAGCGACCTGTATACGGGGAAGTACCCCTTACTCCGATTCAACATCAATTCTTTGAGCAAAACTTAGCACAAAGACACCATTGGAACATGGCATTTTTACTAGAATGGAACCAGCCATTAAACATTGAGTTATTACAAAAAGCTCTTAACTGTGTTTTAAAACACCACGATTCATTTAGGTTGCGTTTTACCCAAACCGCCGCGAATAAGTGGCGGCAGTTTTACCAAGAGGAAATAGCCATGGTCGAAATTGTCACTCACAAACTATCTTCAAAAACCTCTGAAGAACTACGCGAAGAAATAAATCAAGTGAGTGTGTATTGGCAGCAGCAGTTTAATATTGAACAGGGACCTATTTTTAAAGCTGTTCTTTTTGATGGTCATAACGACGGTAAAGAGCGTTTGTTGATTGTCGTTCACCATCTGGTTATGGATGGTGTTTCACGCCGCATTTTATTAGAAGATTTACATCGAGCATACCAGCAGCTTGAAGCAGGCCAAAAAGTAAAGCTTCCGCGAAAAAGCAGTAGTTTTCAAGAATGGGCGGATACACTTGTGCAGTACGCAGAGAACCTTTCTTCGCAAATTTCCTATTGGTTGGCGATAAAACAAAAAACAGTACCGCGTTTTCCCGATGGCAATGCACAACAACATCTACAAGAAAATCGTTGTTCCACGAGTTTTACACTTAGCGTAGACTTAACCAAAGCCCTTTTACAAGATGCACATGTATATCACACGCAAATCAATGAGCTATTGTTGTCGGCTCTCTGCGTTACTTTTTATCATTGGAGAAAACAATCTCTTTTACTGTTGGATTTAGCGGGGCACGGGCGTGAGGAAAGTGTATTGCAAGATGACCGGCCTATAGACCTTACCCGTACTATTGGCTGGTTCACTAGTTTTTTTCCTATATGCCTAGAAATTCCCGACGAAGAGCCACAGTGGTCAGAGATAATATGTAGCATTAAGGAACAACTACGCACAGTGCCTAGCAAAGGCTTGGGGTTCGGTATTCTTAGATACTTACATCCACAACAAGACGTGCGTACGCAACTAGCGCAAAATCCAGCACAAATTAGATTTAATTACATTGGACAGTTCAGTACTTCAGGTAAGGACGCACTGTGGAAAGCAACAACGGCAACAAGCAACAACTTGGGAGCTAAAAATCACCGAAGATATTTACTCGACATCGTTGGCGTGGTGCGCGATGCACAACTGAGTATAATTTTTAGCCATAGCGCAGCCCTGGAAGAACAGCAAGTTTCAAACCTAGCCGAGTTATACCAAAAGGCTCTAGAGCAAATGATTTCTCACTGTCAGCAAACAGAGATATAGACCAATTTCAAGACAAACATCATTACCCACAAGCAAATTTAAGTGATTTTTTTGAAAGGAAAGCTCTTATGAAAGAGTTAGGACGTGATTTTTTATTATTCCGCATTGGCCAAGCGCTGTCCATGTTAGGGGGACGTTGCTCTCATATAGCTTTAGCGTGGTGGGTCATTGAGGAAACAAAATCTCCTACTTTGCTAGCTGCGATCTTAGCTCCTTCGATGTTTGTCAATATAATACTCACACCTCTCATGGGTCCTGCGGGCGATATTTTCCCAAGAAAATATTGTGCTGTACTTGCAGACATTTGGTGTTTTGTTTTTTCTTTTGTTTTGGCGTTACTTGCATTGCTCGGAATATTTGATCCTATCTGGATTGTGATATTGTCAGTTCTTTCTTCTATAGGTACAGCTTTACTAAGCCCCGTTATGTATTCTATTGTAACTACCTTGGTGCCAAAAGAACACACTCAAAAAGCTATGGCCACGGGTTCACTTATCAATTCTATAGGATTTATTCTTGGGGCAATTCTCGGAGGTATTTTAGTCGCTTTTGTAGGTATTCCTGTAACATTACTGCTTAACGCTTTGAGTTTTTTAATTGCAGCGATTTTAACATCTATTATTCGACAAACTTCTCAATCTTTTGTCAATAAAGACAAAGAATATAAGAAACTTGTCGCAAAATGGTTTCGCAATGTCGGCGATGGTGTTCGTGCTATGTGGAAAATTCCGCTAGAGATGTATTCTGGAGTGCTTGTGATGATCGTAAACTTTTTTTTAACATCTTTTCTAGTGGTGATTTTGCCTTCCTATGTAGAACGAGGACTTGGTATGCCCGCATGGTATTTTGGTGCTTTACAAGCTAGCTTTGGGTTGGGAATATTTCTAACTTCTTCTTGGTTACTTGAAAAATTTAACGAACGTATACCCAAAGACATCGTGTGTATTGTTGGTACTTTTACTTTTGGGATGTGTATCGCTCTTGTGGGATGGACACAGGAACTTAAATTACTTCCCGTTTTATTAATAGGAGTTGGAATTGGACTTACTGCAATTAACGTGAATATGAGAACACAACGAATTTTAGCGATACCAGATGAGTATAGAACACGTTTATCAGCATGCCGCCAGTTTTTGATTCAAATTACTATTCCATTGGGGGTTGCATATGCGGGGGTGTCTCTAAAATATTTAGATTTTTCTACTAGTATTCGCATACATGGCTTGGGGATTATGGTTGTATCACTATTGTATTTTTTCGTTCCAAAATACTCAAAGTTTATGCGTAGTAATACAAAACAGGTTGAAAATTTTTATGTAGAACATTACCCGCAGGCTTTTCGCTAGAATGAAAATAGCCCTCATTTTTAATGAGGGTTTTGTTTGGTTAAAAAAACTATTTGTCTTCAAGTATTTAGGTATAAGATATCAATTCTTGTCACTTGTCGCAATTAAAAAATGCAATTTGATTGCATTTTTTTTCGAATACTGAAGATTTTTGGCGTTTTTAGCGCAATTGAATTGCATTAATTGCTGCGCGCTTGGGATTTTTCATGTTAGCATGTGCACTCTTCATCACAACAAGATAAATCTTCTAAATAAAAATTACCGTCCTGGTACTCGTGGAGAATTTCTTTAATGAGCTTTCGAGAAATTTTGTTTCTCTTTGCAATTGTCTCCGCTACGATTGCAAACCGTTGCCGATATTTATAAATAAAACAGAATAAAGCATTGCGGTGTTTAACTTGGGGTCCTACCAAAAACAAATTATTTGTCCTCGTAGACTCATCATAATTATTCAATATAGGATAGCCGTCTTTAAAATTAAATAATTCCTGTACGTGGAAGAGGCTACTCATGAACCCTGTACAATTAATGGGTTTGTTTTTTGTGGTAAACGTTTTTTTTGTGGTCTTTACAACGTATACTTCCTTGTCAAATTTGACCTCTTGCACTTTGGTGTTCTTGTGGTAGGTATAATTATTTGCAACTTCTCTTACTCTGTCTCTTGTAAATGGCGAAAGTGAGTAACTTGAATCGCTGTTCACCACATTTAAGTAATTCGATGCATCAATCAGCGTGACTTTTTTCCCCGATTTTACTAAATGAACTGTTGCATCAAAACCAGATTCATATCCTCCAATGACAATACAATCTTCTCCTTTTATATCAGAAAAAGAGGAAATTTCAGAATAATGTGTGCAGTGATGGTCGCCTTGGAAGGACATTTTTCTGGGATATTGGTATTCTCCTGCGGCCCATATGACAAATTTACTTTTGTATTCTCCATTGCTGGTATTTATAGAAAAGAAATCTTGTTTGTCTTGTACAGTTTTTACTTCTATATTCGTTTCTACGGGCAATTTATAAAACTTTGCAATACCTTCAAGATACCTTGCAAACTCTTTTCCTGAGGGATGTTCGGTTAAAAGATTAAATGCGGGGGATGTTTTAGGAGATATTGCATTTAAGTCGGGCATTTTGAAGAAGTTCCCGGTAAAAGAAGGAGATATGAATCGGGTTTCTTTCGGCCATTTTTTAAATGAAGATCCAACAGAATGTTTTTCTAATATCACATGATTTATACCAAGTTTTTTTAAGACAATTGCCACTCCTAAACCCGCAGCTCCTGCTCCGACGATGATAACATCGAATTCTTTGTTTTTTTTACGCATAGCAAACCTTTATATTTTGTTCTTTTGAGAAGAAGAATGAAGCAAACGCTTTCTTTGAATTTATTTGGAAGAATAATTCAGTGTCTAACAGTTTTTCTATTCGAGGTTTAAAACTCTCAAATTGGTTCGTCAAAATATCATTTTCCTACGAATGTATCAAGGTAAAAAATGCAATTTGATTGCATTTTTCACGCCTTGGCTAGTGCGCCAATTGTGATTCCTTGTGAAAATGTGGTATACTGTGTTGCCAAATTATGAAGGAAGTATTTGAATTTTTTTGTTGTGGTTTGGCGGCCTGAAAATGATACATAAGTCACGAACTTTTATTCGAGATCTAAAATTTAACTATTGACTTTATGCAATTGAATTGCAAAATATGTACAGTTGAAGTGTCCGTCGAGGTATAAAAGTATGAGTAACTTTTGAAGAGAACAATAGTACATTTTGTTGAATAAATGAGGTTATAGTATGTTAGATTGGCTTGTAATTGGTGGTGGTCCTCAAGGGGTCCATTTGGCGAACCATTTGCGATATAATGGTGTATGTTCTAGCCGTTTAGTGATTTTAGACCCGCATAGCACACCTTTAGCGCGGTGGAATCACCATACTACAAATACAGGTATGACCCACATGCGATCTCCCCTAGTACATAGTCTTGGCATAAAACCATTTGAGCTGGAAAGTTATGTTGATGAGCCGCAGTTTAAAAATGATAAGTTAAATTTAGCGGAAGGTTGTGATGAACATGATTTTATTCCACCGTATGATCGTCCCTCACTGAGGTTATTTATGCATCACGCCCAATTTGTGGTAAACAAGGCTGGATTGATGGATAGTTGGTACCAGGGGAAGGCAGAAGTGATCGAGTCAACGAATAATGGATACCAAGTAAAAACGGAAAAAGGTGTCGTGTTTGAAGCGAAGAATGTGGTATTGGCTTTGGGAATAGGAGACCAGCCGAACTGGCCGGAGTGGGCCAAGGTTCTTAAGCAGTCTAGCGATTCTAACGGTGTACATCACATTTTTGACCCAGATTTTCGACGCGACCAAATTGCGACTAGTGACAACGTTACTATTGTTGGTGGTGGTATTTCCGCTGTGCAGCTAGCATTGACTCTCTTAGAAATCAATCCAAATCGGCAAATCATCATCGTTTCCCATCACCGTTTACGAGAGTCAGATTTTGATAGTGACCCTGGCTGGTTAGGCCCAAAATATTTGGAAAAATTTAACGCGGAACAGGATTACGCGCAACGTCGTACTATGATTCAAGAGGCCCGAAACGTTGGTTCTTTAGCATCAGAAGTGATGTACAGTTTGCAAATTGCCATGCATAACCAAAAAATAGACTGGAAACTGGTTAAAATCGACAATGTAGTTTACAATCCTACATCTCGAAAAGTCGTGATTCGCGCACACTGTGAGTTAGATAACCTTGAAACATGGGAAGCCGACACTATGGTACTCGCTACCGGGTTTGAACGTAAACGGCCTGGTGGATCTTTTATTGACAATGCGATTAAAAACCTTAATTTACCAACAGCCGCGGACGGGTTTCCTATTGTAGATTGTTTTCTAAGATGGCAAAAAGGTTTGTTTGTGATGGGGCCGTTAGCAGAACTAGAAATCGGACCAGCCTCTAGAAATATCAGCGGTGCTCGTATGGCGGCAAAGAAAATTATGCAAAGTCCAGAAGCAAAACAGTTTTTTAAGATACCTGACTATTTTCGAGAACATCATATAGTTCAGGTGACACCAAATCTTTCAAAGTCGGATCTCAATTCTCAGAGTTAGTATTTGAATTTTGACAATCCTGACAAATACCAAAGAATTCTAATTTGTGGGACACCTCTTTATAGCCTTGTTGTATCAAAACTTTTTCCATCTCTTTAACAAAACAATACTTCACTGTGTCGATTCTATTGCAATTGCGACACATAATATGGTGGTGGTGTTCTGAACATTTATATTCGTAACGTGAAATGTTATCGCCGAAGTCACATCTTTCCACAATTTTACATTTTTCGAATTTTTTTATGCATCGATACACTGTTGTACTATCGCAAGTGGAAATTTTTTCGTGTATTTCATCAATCGAAAACGGACCGTGATTTTTCATTAAAAATTCTAAAATAGATTTGCGGACTTTTGTATTGCTGATTTTTGCTTGTCTTAATATATGAGTGCTACAGAGATTATTATTGCCCATGATTTTCACCTGCGTATCCTGAAAAAAGTTTTTTGCCGTAGTGAAACACGAAAAATGCAATTGAATTGCTATTGTGGGAATTTATATTACCTTATTTGTCTAAAAAATGCAATTAAATTGCATTTTTTCGTTTGACACTCCTGTGATAACGTGATAATTTAGAGAGCGTATACTTTAAAGACCTCCAATCTTTAACGAAAAACCCTCATTATGTAATGAGGGCTATTTTATTATACTGTTAGTTAGTAGTCAGCTATTATGTTTACGTATAGATAAACTCCCCCCTGTTGACTACTAACTAGTAGTTTAATAGCAATAACATTTGTTATTGTGTTTTCGAATACAGACATCTTTACGACCAAACACCTCATCTCACAACACTCCATCAACTTTTCTCTGTGAATCAATACCACATTCATTAAAAGTCTTTTCTGTTGAAGCTATGTTAGAGGTCAAATAATCCGTGAGCATAACAATGATAAATCGATTGAGTTACGGAATCAAACGAAGGTAGAGGATTAAGCCTATTCTCAAAGTTAACAAACATTAGAGAGAGATTATGAAGTATCAGGAAGAGTTGATTAAAAGAGCGACTTTAGCACGGGAAAAAGCATATGCACCCTATTCTCAATTTAAGGTAGGAGCTGCTCTATTATGCGAAGATGGCTCAATATACACAGGATGTAATATAGAGAATGCTTCTTTTGGTCTTACTTGTTGCGCAGAAAGAGTGGCTATTTTTAATGCCATTGCGGAAGGCAAAAAGAAGTTTAAGGCAATTTGTATCGCTCTATCTTGTGAAGAAGGTTCTCCTAGCCCTTGTGGAGCTTGCCGCCAAGTGATTTTTGAATTCGGAATGGATATAGAGGTGATTACAATCAATGTGTTTTCTCAAAAAATAACCGTAGAAAGTATCTCAGAGTTAATGCCGCGTGGTTTTAAGTTGAGTGCCGTTGAGAAAACAAAACGCGAATAGTTAGACCTATTCGCGTTGGATACGTCGGACAAAGTTATTTCTTCTTTGTGGTTTCCACTGCTTGCATCACTTCATGAATAACATATGGTTTTTCGTCAGGTATCACTTCAATGTTCTTTTTGATCGGTTGATAACCCTCAATAGAAGCGTAAAATTCGTATTTTCCTGGTTTGATGTGTTGCGCGTAGCGAATATCTTGTTTTCCTAGTTTTAGTTGTTGTGGAGTAAGGCTTTTTCCACTACTAGATACAATGTTTACTTGGAATTTACGCGGTTTACTCACTAGATTTCGAACAATAACGTTTTTTTCTCCGCGGTGAACACGTAAATATTCGATGATGGAGTAGTAACCGCGCTTTTTGATTTCAAGTGTTGGATTGGTGTTTTTTGTGCGAATTTCCGCGTTTTCTTTTTTCTTGACAAATGGTTTGCCGTCTAAAGTACTACTGTCTGGTGTTATCGGCTTTCGGTTGAAATCACTAACTAGTTTTAGCACCACATGTGCATGCGAAAGATCTTTGGGCTTTTCGGTGGATGGACCATATGCCTTTAGTTTTTGTTCGAGAACAAATTCTTTGTCAGAGGCAAGTATGGTGATGATTTTGCGCATGGGCATGTAGCCTTTTTTGGTAATAGCGAAGTCGTACTGGCCGGGTAGTAATTCTAGATCTTTCGTTAAAGGTTTATCATTGACGGTAATTGTGTCAGGAGTGATGACTTTTCCAGTTACCGAAGAGATGATTTTATTAGAAATTTTGCGTTTTACGGCAATAAATTGATAAGCAAATACAAACTTGTGGTTGTCTTTTGTGATGGAGATTTCGTCACTGTGATTTTGGTATCCTTTGGATTCTAATGAAATAATATATTTACCTGCGTTGACCATGTCCCCATCTTTTACTTGAACAGTTTGTGTTTGGTTTTTCAACGAGACTTTACAGTTAGGAGTTCCGTATTCTGCGGGACTATTATAGGTGATTTGTAGTTCGATTTGGACTTGGTCTTGGTCCGCAATTAGCATTGCGGCAATGATAAATACACTCAAAAAACATCTTTTAAACATGTGTTTTCCTCTCTTGTTTGTGTGATTAATGAGTCGAAGTTAGAGGAGATTCATCAATTAATGAAAAATCGCTAATGATCGATGGTTGCGACGGATCGGCAATCGGCTCCACGGTAAATTTTTGTTGGATAGCTTCGGGTAATTGTCTCCAGGAAGTATATACATTTTTTTTGGTGTCGCATGCATATAATAAATATGCATCCTGTTGAACTCTACAGCAAATAAATAGCCAATTTTGTTTGTCACTGTCAGTGATAATAATGGCAGAAAATGCTCGTTTTTCACTGGTGGCAAGTAGTTTTTCGATATGTTTTCGGTACTTTTTTGACCAGCGTAAGTCGGTAAATATCATGTCCGCGGCATTTATTTGCGGAAATTCTTTTTTAGAAAACTCTGTGGTTTGTTCTGTCAAATCGCGGCGGAAAGCCGATTTTTCCATACGCATTTTTAATGTTTGCTCTGCCAAAAAAGAGGCATGATATTCATCATTCGACAAGTCAATGCACACCACAGAAAAAAGGAGTAACAATAGTAAAAGTAGTCCATTGATAAATTTTAAGATGGTACGATGCCCTGTAAAATGGAGAACGAAAGAAGTCGAGATCACCGGAGAAACAAACGCCAAGGTGATGATGGTTGTCATGACAATTTGCACAAAAAGGTATACAAACGCGTCTTCTACGGAGAGATATGGAGGGAAAATACTAAAGTAGTAAATGGCTACTTTGGCGATAAACAAAAGCGTTATCCCGTAAACTATTTGGCAATAAAGTTTTAATTCTTCGCGTACGCGGAAGGAGAAAAGGGCTGTGATAAAAGCCAACGGAAAATAAAAAGTGTAGTATATAAATGCCGGAGGTTTGTGGGTAAAGTAAAAGATATATAGTTTGCGAAAAATCCTCAATGTATGTCCTACGAGAGGAATGGA
Source organism: Candidatus Uabimicrobium amorphum (assembly GCF_009002475.1). Taxonomy (GTDB): domain Bacteria; phylum Planctomycetota; class Uabimicrobiia; order Uabimicrobiales; family Uabimicrobiaceae; genus Uabimicrobium; species Uabimicrobium amorphum. The sequence continues at coordinate 2,046,564 of NZ_AP019860.1, read as the reverse complement.
ATCGAGAACCGTGTGGTTTCCTACTAAATAGGAAAGAAGTTTCATATTTGCGGTAACGATAAAAGTGAAGGCGATAATAAATATTAGCTCGTAACAGTCCAGGAAAAAAGCCATTACCGTAACAAAACAAATATAGAAGGCTAGATATATAATTCGTAGTAAAAGAAGCTCTGTATAGAACCACCATTTGTTTTTTATTTGCCATTGCGCCTTACCGTGTTCTACGATCTGTTGTAGCTCGGTCTTGGCGAGAGGTTGTGCTGGTGAGCTTTTATTTTGCTGTGCACTCTGTTTTGGATCTTGTTGCGTATTTTGTTTAAATTCCTGTGTGTAGTCAACCATTACACGTCCTTTAGAACAACACCTTCGCAGGATTCTACTAGGCTACTTCCATAAACGAGAGAAGGAGTTTGGAAACCAGCTTTGATTTCTCCCTCCAGAACTTTTTGTACGATTTTGAGCGCCGCGATTGCCGTAAAGGTGTATCCTTCTGGTCCTTCAAGTATTGAAGTTAATGTTTTTTCTCCGTCTTTTACTTCGCCCCATACCAAACATCTTCCGCGCATGCGCTCTTGATCACTTGGTCCTGCTGGTTGCGCTTTGATACGTTTTTTCAGGTAATTTTGTACAGGAGAGCTACTCAATAAAAAACCTAAACGTCTCGTGGCTTTGGCACCAAAACGCATGGCAAAAGGAGCCGCCATGTATACTTCGATGTTGGGTATATTCGTACTGTAGTAAGCAGTAAAAACATCGCCCCATGGTATAGTGATTGCTTTTGTTTTGCCATAGCCAAAATCGATACTGCGTGTTTTCCACGCCGACTTTACTTTTACGAGTTTACCGTCGCGGCGAACACAGCCACCGTTACCAGCATTTTCGGCCATGGTGGTTGCTGTACCATGTGAAATTCCCCCCGATCCCTGAAAAGCTAGAGCAAGGTGTGTGGCTGTTGGTAGGCGTTTTTTGAGATGTGCAGCCATACAGTCCGTGGGAACAACATCAAAGCCTACCCCAGGCATTAACATAATTTGTTGCTGTTTTGCCGCGTCATCTTGTTGTTGTACGCTGGCGAATACTCCCATTTCACCGGTAATGTCTAAATAGTGCGTTTTACTTTTTAGACAAGCTTCTACCATGGGCGAAGCGGTACGTGAAAATGGGCCAGCACAATGCAGGACCACATCGATATCTTGTATATTTTCCACGATTTTATCGACATCATCTAGCGAGAATATACGCTTTTCCAGTGATAGTTCTGTGGAAATTTTTGTCAACTGTTCAACATTGCGCCCGGCAATGATGGGTTTCATTCCTTGGTCTACTGCCATACGAGCGATGAGATGTCCTGAGTAACCATTTGCGCCATAAATCATCCACATGTTTGTTTTCCTATACAAGGTCTTTTAATAAATCTTTGTGAAAAGGACGGAGTTGTTGCCACTCACCGCGTTTTACTATTTGTACCCAGTTGGGGTTCGCAATAAGGGCGCGTCCTACAGCAATGAGGTCTGCTTCGTTATTTTCTACTAAATCGAAGGCGGGTTGCGGAGAAGCGACTTGATCTTGTTCTTCCCCGTATGCATTATTGAAAGTAAGACTTACGGTTACTTTTCCTACCGCAATACATGGTAAACCCGATAATTCTCGTGCCCAACCGCACAACGTTTTATGGGAATCTACTTCTGGAAAACCAGGAACGGTGGCGTCGTATGTGCTGACATGTAGAATATCTACTCCTGCATTCTTGAGCGCAGTGACCCACAGCTCTAGTTGTTGTGGATTGGAGAATTTGATTTGGTTGTAGTCCGCGAGTTGCCATTGGCTAAAGCGGTAAATAATGGGAAAGTCTTCAGAGACGGCTCCACGCACTGCAGTGGCTACTTCGATGGGAAAGCGTATACGATTCTCCAGACTACCGCCATATTGATCTTGACGCTTGTTGGTCACAGGACTCACAAAAGAATCTAGGAGGTAGCCGTGGGCACCGTGAATTTCAATGGCATCGCAACCAATGGCTTCTGCATTTTTTGCCGCTTCAATGTAAGCGTTGATAACTTGCGCAAAATGGTGTTCATTCATTTCCTGTACAGAAGGACGCGAAGTTCCATCGGCTTTGGGAGGCATTTCGCATGCACTAGGTCCGATAGGATTGTGCGCGTAACGGCCGGTATGCCAAAGTTGTGGAGCAAAAGCGCTACCTTCTTCGTGGATTGCATCAACTACTTTTTTCCAGCCTTCGAGTTGCTCATCGCTTTCGAAACGTGGAACGGTGAGAGTATCATAAGCATGAAAGCTATCAATTCCTGTACCTTCACTAATAATCAACCCCACTTCACCTTGCGCACGACGACGATAATACTCAATGATTTCAGGGGTAGGAATACCATCTTTTTTGGCTTTGCGCCTGGTCATCGGGGCCATGGCGATGCGGTTGCGCAATTTTAGGCGTCCGAAAGATACGGGAGAAAATATTTGTTGCATGGATTTATCCTTATCGCAGTTTTGTGAGAGCCGCAGCAAGTTGTGTGGGATTTTGATAACGGCCATCAGGGTCTTTTTTTACCATTTTCATAATAATATTGCATAAAGAATCTGAAAGCTCAGGAACAAGGTCTTTCGGATGGCGTACTTTTTGTGTTAGATGTTTTGACATAACAACAGTAGGGGTACCACCAAAAGGTACTTTTCCCGTAGCGAAATGGTAAGCGGTAATCCCAAGAGAATAGATATCGCTGCGTATATCTATATCGGCCTCACCTCGTGCTTGTTCCGGAGATATGTAGTAAGGTGTTCCTGTAATTTTTGAACCGTCAAGTTGCGCTGCCGCTAAACCAAGATCACATAGTTTGGCACAACCTGTTTTCGTAACCATGATATTCTCTGGCTTGATGTCTTTGTGTAACATTTTGTGTTTGTGGGCGTGCTCTAAGGCAAGAGCCATTTGCTTTGTAATGGAAATAACTTGTTTTTCTGGTAATTTTTTGTTTTTGCGGATGAGTTGTAATCCCGTATCACCATCGACATATTCCATGACAAAATAAATGAGGTTATTGGCGGTACGTCCGACATTTATTCCTTTGATAATATTGCGATGAGAAAGTTTTGCTACCGCCTTGGCTTCTGATACAAATCGTTGTTGTATTTCAAAATTTTTTGCCAATTCAGGACGGAGTATTTTTACCGCTACATTTCTTCCCATACTTGTTTGAACGGCTTTAAAAACAATACTTGTCGCACCTTCTCCAATTTTTTGTAGTAGTTGAAATCCTTTGACGTTTTGCATAAATTACCTAATTATTAAAAATCCATTTTTTGAGTTCTTGCTGTAAATAGGGAGATAAAAATATATAAATAGCGGCAACAATGACAATACCTAAAAATGCTAATAACAACAATTTTATTGTTTGTTTAAAAATGCTTTTTACGGGAGATGATGGTTCTAATGTGGGTGGTTTAAACGTTTCTGTGGGTGGTTTAAACGTTTCTGTGGGTTTCGTGACCATTTTTTGCATCGGTGGTAGAACCGGAGTAAACGCTTTTTGTGGTTGCATATTGCGTATAGGAGTTTGATGACCTTGTGCCTGACGTATGGGGGTTTGGGTCTTCCGCGACTGCTTGAATGTTTCAAAATCAATGTTGCGTGTCAGATTTGTTTTCGTCTTCTTCAGCTCTGGTTTTTTATTCGAATTTATATTGGCCATCATATTCATGTATTCGCTGGTGTTACCTGATTTTATGATACGTGTTCTTTGAGTTTGCGATGGCTCTGAAACTGCCGCGTTTGACTCTGGCATTGGTGTTGGCGCTGGCGCTGATTTTGGTGATTTTGGTAGAACTTTTGTGGGGGCCGATGTCATATTTTCCGGTGTTGAATTTGTTTCGGGTACTGGGGTGCGTTTTTTGATCCATTCCCGAGGGTTGTCGATGATCTTTGGGCTATTCTTTATCGCTTCGATTACTTTGGTATTGCAATTTAATTTTTCCGATAGTTCCTGAATAGCAATGCGTTCCATTAAAGTTCTTGCTTGGGTCTTTACATTTCTTTGATGTGATATCGTTTCTAAAATATTGACGATTTGTTCATCGGGTATTTGACTTCGATTTACATAGGCAAGAAATACATCTTCGACATTTTTGTTTCCTGTCTTCCTGTTTCCCGAAGAAATACTTTGTATCTCTTTTAAGAAGTCTGTCACCGAGGCAAAACGATCTTGTGGCTTTTTCTCCATCAATTTTTTGATTAGGTCGTTCATTGAAGAGGAAATATTCGGACGATGCTTTTGTATTTCTGGGGTTGCGGAAAATGCAATTTGTTTAAAAATAGCTTCTGTTGTTTCGCCTTCAAATGGCATTAGGCCACTTAGCAAGTGAAAAAGAGATGTTCCAAGCGAATATAAATCACTGGCAGGAGAAACTTTGTTTTCCATGACAAGCTCAGGAGCACTGTAAAAAGGGCAATCAATAATATCGCTGTTGATCCAAAAATCAACATCTGGTATAAAACCGAAGCCCATCACCTTAACATTTTCATTGTTTTCGGTGAATACGGAAAAAGGACTTATGTTTATATGTAGAACGTTCTTTTCGTGTGCGTAGAGCAAAGCTTGTCCAATTTGTTTTGCGATTTCAAGAGCTTTTATTGTTGTAATCACACCAGATTTTTGGCAAGCATCAGCTAGAGATTGTTCATACATGGGAAAGCCAGCATAAAAAGTATTCTTTTCATAGCTCACCTCTTCAGGCGTTATAATATTGGGGTGCGACCATTTTGTTGTGCTCAGAAGAACTTTGTACAGCGCCTGTTTTTGTTTTTCGGTTTTGACATAACCTTCTTTGAAAACAATGACCATCTTTTTGGTATCGTTTTCTGTATCAAAAGCATGAAAAGTAATGCTGGAATTATTGGCTTCAATCAGTGAAATGATTTTATACTTCCCCAAGTATGAACCAATTAATTCATGACTCATCTGCAAATTCCATAAAATAGGTTGAAACAAAATTGAGTGCAATGGCTACCACTGATGCATAGCCTTTTTTACAATAGTTTAGCACAGCACATAACATGAACGTAAACGTGAACGCTATTGTAACAACAACGTCCACGTTTACATTTTTTAGTAGCGATATGTTCGTAATTTTCTGATTAATATGTTAATTCAAGATTATCGTCTACTGGTAGGCCTTTTTTGTGTCGGTTGAGTAAGTAGAATATTCCTGCAAGACCTAAGAAGGAAAGACCCACAATTAAACCGAGATTAAATACTCCGTTGGTTTGCTGGGCAAATTCATCTAGTTTTTGTAAGGCAAAACCCATCACCTTTGGTGATTTTTCGATGATTTGTTGACCAAAAACTGTGTGAATTAAAGATAGTATTGGAAAAATGAAAGCACAGGCCATCGAAAACTTCGCTGAAGTCTGTTTGACCACCTGGAAGTCCAAATCTATATGACATACACGTTTGCCATCATGCCAAAATTGTAGATGCGCATCTTGTATTTTTCCTACGGAGACAGGGGTTATCCATATTTGGGCTTTTACGTCTCCACTTAAGTCAACATAAACCTCTTGTGAAGAAACAATGCATCCTGGTACATGAGGAACAATTTTTACGGTAGGATTGTCTGCCGACACACTTATTCTTCCTCTTACTTGGGTGACATTGTCTGCTGATTGTATCTTTATTTTCTTTTTGGAAAAAACTACGTTGATGGGATATGTTTTCCATAAAGATATTTTGTTGTAGTGCTTCACATGAATGTTACGTCGCAGCGAGGTGAGCTTTTTCTTCGGCTGTGCAACTGGTTGAGCTGGTTGTGCTTGCGCAACAGGCTGCGGTTGTGCTTGTTTTTTTTCTTGTGGTGGTGCAGGCTCTTCTGCTGGCTGTGTAGGTTCTTCTTGCTCTGGGGTTTCTTGTTGTGTTTCAGATTCTTCCGCATCTTGTTCCAGAGACGAGGAACTTTCCGTATCAGCCTCTTGTTCATGTCGCGATTCTAAAAACTCGTCGCGTATACTTTGTTCCAACAACTCTTCTTCGTCGGTAAGATTCATTTCTGGATCGTCTGCTTTTGTCTTTTTTTGCTCTTCCTCGGCAGGTGTATCGATATTTGCCTCTGATTTGATGGCAATTTCATCTTTCGAATCTTGTTCTAGCTCTTCAGGATTAATGCCACCGTAAAGTGGGATTTCTTCCCCAATGGCGAGTTCACCTTGTGGTGCTTCCGCAGAACTTTCTTGTGGACTGTCAGCTTCTGCTTTGTCTTCCGCTTCGGCTTCATCATCCATGCTTACTTGACTTTCGCTTGATTCAATCAAACTGTCAGAAGCGGTATCTTCTTGTGATGTCTCTGGTGTTTCTTCGTCTTGGGGTTCACCAGTTTCAGCCAAAGGTGATTCTTGATCTATGTCGAAACCACCACTTTCTGTATCGCTAGCGCTTGCATCTGTGGCAATATTTTCATCCATGGCATTCGTACCATCGTCACTGTCGATATCAAAGCCATCGGCATCGGCCATCGGTGCAGCAGCACTTGCACTATCATCGCTATCAAGAGAAAAACCATCTTCCATTGCACTGTTGGCATCACCGTCTATCGAAAATCCGTCGCTCATCGAATCAGGACTATCACCTCCGTCGATGGCAAATCCGTCGTCCATAGGATTCGCGGCGGTATCGTCACCGTCTATCGAAAATCCATCGCTCATCGAATCGGGACTATCACCTCCGATGGCAAATCCGTCGTCCATAGGATTCGCGGCGGTATCGTCACCACCTATGGCAAAACCATCACTCATAGGATCGGCTGCGGCATCATCACCACCTATGGCAAAACCATCGTTCATAGGATCAACTGCGGCATCATCATCACCACCTATGGCAAAACCATCGCTCATAGGATCAGCTGCGGCATCGTCACCACCATCTATAGCAAAGCCATCACTCATAGGATCTGTGGCATCGCCACCACCTATTTCAAAGCCATCTCCCATTTCTGCACCAGCATCGGCGTCGATAGAAAAGCCATCTCCCATGGGGTTTCCACCATCAATGGAAAATCCATCACTGCTACCTGCTTGTAGTCCCTCTTCTTGGTTAGCAGATTGGATGAGTTCGTCCATACCACCAAAGGCAGCTTCTTCATGCAGATCAAAAGGTTGTTGTTCATCCATAATTTCAGGCGTGCCATCTTCGCCAGAGCGAGTGACTAGAGTAGGGGCATCCCATATTTGTCCTTCTGGTTTTTGAGGCTCATCGTCGGCAAAAAAATCGTCTTTATCTTGCCAAACAGTAGGTGCATCACATTTGTCCATTGATAACTCATCACTGGAGAGTCTTCTTCCGTTTTCAATGATAAGTTTTTCTTCTTTTTTGGCATAGAGTTGTTGTATACGTTGCTGTATACTGTTTTCTGGTGCGAGAACAGTTTCTATTTGTTGCTTTGCTAAAGATCTAATTTCCTGTAGCTTTTGTACATCAAAAGGATTAGGAACGGCAACAAATAGTACTCCACCCTCTTCTTTTATAGGGAGTGCACTGCAATGTTCGGCAACATCTTTGTTTATTTTGCCCAAAACTTCACTGGGAACTTCTAAATGATTTACATTAATAGTTGGTATATCTAGTTTACTGTTGATGGTAGTTAAGTAATCTTGCTCAGATACATATCTTCCTTCGATGAGTACTTGTGATATTGGTTGATTGAGTTGCTGAGCTTTTACCAAAATATCGTTGGTGTCACCGCTGATCATTCCACAAGAGGCAAAAAGTTCAAGAATTGCTTGCTGGAAACTTGTTTTTCCTTGGCTCATCATCGCGATGTAGTCTGCTTGTTGCTTTTGAGGTGCAGCAGGTGGTACTTCTTCCGCTGCAAAAGTATTTACTTCAACAGCCGGTGTAACTTGGCGTATTTCAATACGTTTTTTTTCGGTATAATTGTAGTCTGCGATAAATTGTTGAACGTTCATATTGAGATCAAGCTCTTCATTTTTGTAGTATAAGGCTAGATCTAAATCTTTTAGATGTTCGTATTTCTTTTTGAGAACAAGAATCGCACGACCTATTCTGTTTTGCTCTTTTAACTTTAAGGCGACTAATTTATTTGCAATTTTATCTTTTAAAATTACTTTGACTACCTCAGACATGTCGAATCCTTTTAGATAATTATTATTAAATGATTTGAGATAGGGTGTTACCAATTGTTTTGTAAGTTCAAAGCTCGTTTTTTAAGTGCTACTTAGTATTTGAGCTTTTGTTTGTGTTTTCGAAGTTGATAACTTACCCATATTTTTGTCAATTCTCAAAGGCTTTATCTTTACTTAAATGTAACAGAAAAAAAACAAAATGTCAAAAAGAGACTTACGAGGCTATATGTTAAATTTTGAGCTTAATGACAAATTTTATTTTAATTTTATGGAGTTTCAGCTAGTCGTCTATTGAAAATCCATACAAGATTTTAACTGTCGTATTTTGGTACTTCATCTTCCTTGTATAGTGTCTGACGAATATCCGCTGTTTTCTTCTCCCAAATATTGCGATCTTCTTTTAATAATCTTCTCATAAAGTCGGTGATAAGACGAATGCCGATTCCTGTAGCTCCATGAGGCATTAATGAAGTTTCAGAGTTAAACCAACTTACCCCAGCAATATCAAGATGAATCCACGGTGTGTCACCAACGAAATGGCTTAAAAACGCACCTGCGGTGATGGCTCCTGCTTCTTTACCTCCGAAGTTTTTAATGTCGGCAAAATAGCTTTTTAGCATGAGCTTATATTCTTCCATTAGTGGTAGTTCCCATACTCTTTCATACATATAGTCACCACTAGCGCGCATAATATCCATAACCGGGTCGTGGTTACTCATTCCACCAATGACGTAACGCCCTAGTGCAACTGTACACGCTCCTGTCAGTGTCGCAATATCTATAATAACATTTGGCTTTTGGGTAACCGCGTATCCTAACGCATCCATTAGAATTAAACGCCCCTCAGCATCGGTATCAATAATCTCCACAGAAGAACCGTCATAAGCAGTAATAATATCTCCAGGTTTAATAGAGTTACCACCGGGCATATTTTCACAAGTGGGAACAAGGCCGAATACTTTTACAGGCAACTTGAGACGCGAGATGACTTTCATTAATATAAGAACTAACGCCGCACCCGCCATGTCAATCTTCATAAGGTACATGTTACTGGATGGCTTGAGTGATATTCCTCCGGCATCGAAAGTAATCCCTTTACCGACTAAAGCTATGGAGTATTCTGGTTCGACCTCTGGCGTGTAGGTCATCATCACGAGTTTGGGTTCTTCTTCTGACCCTTGGCCAACACTCAAAATACCGTTCATACCCATTTGCCGCAGTTGATCTTGGTGAAATATTTTACTTTGAATATTGTCATTTTTTGCCGCAAGATCCAGAGCATAATTCGCTAAATAACTTGGTGTAACGTCATTACTCGGCTTATTAATTAGATCGCGTACCTCGTTAATTCCTTGCCCTATAATGGTTCCTTGGTTTATGGCGTCTTCTATGTCTTTTTCATCGATATTGTCTGGTATGATGAGATGAAGGTGCTCGATGGGAGTAAATTGTTTTTCATCTTTCTTATAGGTTTTTGCATGATACTGGCTCATGTAGGCAGCTTCGACGAGAAATGTTGCAATTTCTTTTACTTTTTCAGCGCTATACTCTTTATCGATAAAAGCCGACACTGTTTTGATCTCGTGATAAGAGTTCATTTTTTTTAATGCATGGGCCAAAGACACCTTAATTTTGAAAGGGTATACGTCTTTTTGTTCTCCTAGGCCGACGAGCATAACTCTTTTTTCTAATAGTCTACCAGATGAGTATAGTAGGACGGTTTGTTTCCATTTTCCTGCAAAATCTTCGCTATCAAAGGCAGGTTTTACAATGTCGAAATATGGATCGTTGTCCGGAAATCGTTCTCCGTAATCAACAGGTTCTTCTTCGAAATAGTCAACAATGATTACATCCGTTTCGATACGTTCTTTTCCATATGTAATTTCTATAGTGTGCAAGTTAATTTCTCCTCTGTAGGTACTCTTCCACTTTGCTTCGACAAGGAGCAATAGGTTGTGGACGTTTTACGATGGATAACGCAGATGATATATCTTTTAATCCGTTTCCCGTTATAATACAAACACTTACTTCTTCTTCTTTTACAACGTTTTGCGCAACGAGCTTATTGAAACCGGCCACACTCGTGGCTCCCGCTGGTTCCGCAAAAACAGCAAAATCGCGAGCGATATTGCGGATTTCGCATAAAATTTCACTGTCATCTACCTCGACACTAAGACCTTTTGATGCGATGATGGAGTTGAGCGCTGCAAGTCCATCTCGTGGAATATCCACGGAAATACTATCGGCAATTGTTGTCGCTGCTGTCTGCTTGATTGTTTTTTCACCGGTATTGTTGAAATGAACAAACGCCTGGTGTATCGCATTGCTTTTCGAACTTTGTACTGCCACAAGCCGTGGCAATTTGTCAATAAATTTGCAGTGGTATAAATCGTAAAAGCCCTTCCAAATACCACTGATAATATTACCATCGCCAACGGAAACAAAAACCCAGTCGGGAGCTTGCCAGTTTAATTGTTCACATATTTCAAAGGCACAGGATTTTTTTCCTTCACGAGTGTAAGGGTTGTATCCTGTATTACGATTGTACCAATTGTTATGTAGTGCAATTTCTTGGCATAGATCAAAAGCTTGGTCGTAGTTGCCGTCGATGGGAACTACTGTCGCTCCAAAAATGAGCAGTTGTGCTAACTTCGCCTGAGGTGCGCTATTGGGAACGAGAATGGTAATGGGTACATCGGCACTCGCTCCTAAACAAGCAATGGATGATCCGGCATTGCCGGTGGAGGCTCCCATGATACGCGGAGACTTTTTGCTTATGGCGTCTAAAAGAGCGATAGCGCTGGCCCGATCTTTGAAAGATGCGCTGGGATTACGACCATCGTCTTTTATGTACAAGTTTTGTTTCTTACTTTTGTACAAGGGGGTCCAACCAATCTGGAGGGACGGAATATTTTCAAAATTATCCACAGGGTAAAATGATCGATAACGCCAAATGCTGTAGTCTCGATTTTCCTGTAAACTTTTTTTGGAAATTCGTTGGGCAATTTTTGCATAGTCGTATACGACGTCTAAATTGTTCTGACAAGAGGGGCATGTGTATTGTATTTGTTCTACTGACCACTCTTTTTCACATCGTACACAACGAAGTCCAAGTACTGTGTCCATCTTTATTCTTTTTCTAGAGTTTTGTAAACAAAAGCAGGTATGGAACATTTGGAAAATTTATTTCCATTGATCGATACCTGCTTTTGTCGGAATGACAATTTAGGTGCTAACCTTTAGTCTTCCATATATTCTTCCATACCAGGACAAGTACAAATCAGATTGCGGTCTCCTTGCACATTGTCAATACGTGAAACGTACGCCCAAAATTTGTTATTCTTAATGTAGTCCAAAGGGAAACAAGCCTTCTTTGTACTGTAAGGATGAGGCCATTCACCAGCGATGGCTTCCCACGCGGTATGAGGGGCATTTTTCAATACATTATTTTTGTCATCGACTTTTTGCTCGGCAATTTCTCTTATTTCTTGACGTATACTCAACAATGCCGCTACAAATTGATCCAACTCATCTTTATTTTCACTTTCTGTGGGCTCAATCATCATTGTTTCGGGTACAGGAAAAGAAACTGTCGGGGCATGGTAGTTGTAGTCCATGAGTCGCTTTGCGATGTCTTCTACGGTGACATGAGCTGTGTTTTTAAACTCTCTCACATCAATGATCATTTCGTGAGCAACACGACCATTCTTGCCGCTATAAAGAAGTTTAAAATCATTTTCTAATTTTTTCTTTAGGTAATTGGCATTGAGTATCGCATATTCCGATGCCAATTTTAGGCCATCGCGTCCCATCATTTTGATATAAGCATACGAAATGAGTAGAATACTGGAGCTTCCCCAAGGAGCCGCTGAAATAGCTGAAATGGGGTTTTCTCCTCCTACCTTAGTTAAAACGTGCCCGGGTAAATAAGGAGCCAAATGTTTTTGGACACATATTGGTCCCATTCCAGGTCCACCACCTCCGTGAGGGATGCTAAAAGTCTTATGTAGATTCAAGTGACAGACATCCGCACCGATGATGCCGGGGCTTGTTAGGCCAACTTGGGCATTCATATTGGCACCGTCCATATACACCTGTCCACCGTTGTCATGAATAATCTGACAGATTTTTTGAATTTCTTCTTCAAAAACCCCGTGAGTAGAAGGATAAGTGATCATCAAACTGGAGAGATGGTCTTTGTGTTCTATCGCTTTCTTTTCTAGATCATCCACATCAATGTTACCTAGATCGTCACATTTTACCACAACTACTTTCATTCCTGCCATGACAGCACTAGCGGGATTTGTACCGTGTGCCGATGATGGTATGAGTGCTATATTGCGTTGTGTGTCTCCGTTGGCAATGTGGTATGCTCTTATGACCATGAGCCCTGCGTATTCACCTTGAGCGCCCGAGTTGGGCTGCAAAGAGGTTGCATAGAAACCAGTGATTTCAGAAAGATCTTTCTCTAATTCTTCAAATAGAGCACGGTACCCGAGGGTTTGCTCTTCTGGTGCAAATGGGTGAATCTGAGCAAATTCTGGCCACGAAACGGGAATCATTTCCATGGCGGCATTTAGCTTCATCGTGCAAGAGCCCAAAGCAATCATTGATGTTGTTAAAGAAAGGTCTCTGTTTTCTAAAGATTTTAGATAGCGCATCATTGCCGTTTCCGATTTGTATTTATGGAAAGCCTCGTGTTGCATAAACGATGTCTTTCTATGGAAATCTTGAAGGACATTTGTGCTTTGGTAGCTATCAAAATCTATTGTTGGTGCATTGTCAGAGAAGACCTGACAAATGGTTTGTATGTGTTCACAAGTTGTGGTTTCGTCAATGGCAATTGTAACGAGTTTTTCTGTATGTCTGAAATTCATTTGTTGTGCCAAAGAAGCTTTTTTGATGGCATCGTTTTGTTCGGGAGTTACCTCTATTGCCAGAGTATTAAAGTAATGGGTATTTAATTGACGAAAACCTAACTTTTGCAATTGCGCCGCGAGTATTTGTGTTAAAGTGTGGATTTTTGTGGCAATTCTTTTTAGTCCATCAGGGCCGTGATACACGGCATACATACTAGCAATGACAGCAAGCAAGACTTGCGCAGTACAAATGTTGGAAGTTGCTTTTTCACGACGAATGTGCTGCTCTCTAGTTTGTAGAGCAAGGCGGTAGGCATTGTTTCCTAGCCTGTCTTTGGAAACACCCACAATTCTTCCAGGGATGCTACGCTTAAATTTTTCGTGTGTGGCAAAAAACGCCGCGTGCGGTCCGCCATACCCCATGGGCACACCAAAAACTTGTGAATTACCCACAACGGCATCGGCTCCTATTTCGCCTGGAGGAGTAAGTAGAACCAAGCTAAGTAGATCCACTGCCACAGCAACTAAACTTCCGTTTTCATGGGCTTTTTCTATAAATGGTTGATAGTTATGTATTTGACCATCACATGTTGTGTACTGCACCAAGGCGCCAAAACACTTTTCGTCAAAGTTAAAGTTTTGAAAATTACCAATTTGCAGTTCTATCCCCAGCGGAGTGGCTCTGGTTTTTAAGACATCTATGGTTTGTGGGAAACACTCATCCGAGACAAAAAATACGTTTGCATCACTTTTTTTCATCTTTTTACTGCGTTGACGATAAAACATCGTCATTGCTTCCGCAGCTGCTGTCGCTTCATCCAGTAATGAAGAGTTCGCTATATCCATTCCCGTTAAATCGCAAACCATTGTTTGAAAGTTGAGTAGAGCTTCTAATCTCCCCTGAGCTATTTCTGCTTGGTAGGGAGTATATTGAGTGTACCAATTGGGATTTTCAAATACATTGCGACTAATAACCGCGGGAGTGATACATTGGTGATAGCCAAGTCCAATAAACGATTTATACACTTTGTTTTGTTTGGCTAGTGTCTGTAAATTTTCCGCCAATTCATATTCGCTAAGAGCTTGTGAAATGTCTAATTCTTTGTTACTGCGAATTTGTTCTGGTATTGTTTCCGCAATAAGCTGCTCTAGATTTTCTGCTCCTACTGTTTCAAGCATCTGTTTTGTGTCCGATTCGTTTGGTCCAATATGGCGATCGGCAAACACATCTGTGTGATAAATATTTTTGTTCACTTGTGACTTCCTTTATTGACTAGGAGAGAGTTTTGTATTAAACTCTAAAGATACTAAACTATGTAAATCACGGGGGGAATATGAAATATATATGGTATTCGATTATCGCAACTTTAATTTTAGGATTTAGTTTTTTGTTTGTATCCGGTTACATTAATAAAGACGAAACTGTAACATTTTTTCCCACATATGGCTATTATGAAGACGACGAACTAGTCGTTGATATCCACGGATGGATATATGAACTAGAGGAAAGGTCTATCTTTCGTAATATGTTTATAAAAACTATTCAACTTTCCGATAAAGAAACACGTAACAATCCACTTTTTAAAAAGCGCATGCGCTATTTTCTAGCTGATAATGAAGGCGGTAAAAAAATACCGATTCAAATAGCTGGTTCAGTTCTCACATTACCCAAGTCGCATGCCAATGGGCACTTTTCACTGTCGACAAAGTTCAAAAAAAATCAGGTACAGGAGTACATTAAGAGCGGTATTCTACCATATCATGTCTCAGAACAAAAGAGTGATGATAGAAAATTTTCCGGGGAAATACACATTGTCGACAAAGAAGGTGTCTCGGTGATTTCTGATATTGATGATACGATTAAAATTAGCAATGTGTTGAATAAAAAAGAATTAGTGCGCAATACTTTATTACGCCCCTTTAAAGCGGTAAAAAACATGCCGGAAGTATATCAAAAATGGAAAAAATTGGGAGCGAATTTTCACTATGTTTCTGGAAGTCCTTGGCAGCTATATCCAGATTTACAGCAGTTCTTTATTGATTCCAAATATCCTTTTGGTAGTTTTCACTTGAAAAAATTTCGTATCAAAGATTCTTCTATTGTTAAATTTTTGAAGTCAGACCAATTCAAATATAAATCGGCCATTATCGAAAAAATTATTGATAGATTTCCAAAAAGAAGGTATGTCCTTGTAGGTGACACAGGAGAAATGGATGCAACTGTGTACGCGCATATCGCCAAGAAATATCCCAAACAAATTATTGCTATATGCGTACGCGACGTCCAAAAGGCCGATGACTCTCTAGAGAATTATAAAAAGCTTTTTGCAAAAATAGACAGTACCATTAAATGGATGGTGTTCTCTGATGCAAAAGAACTCGAAAGCATTCAATTAAAGTAGTCAACTCAACACGGTAGACTCATGCTCTTGTAGGAATGACATTCAAGTGTTGTATTGATCCCTGGTACAAACCAGGGATCAGCCAAACCTACTGCAAAAACTTCTCGGACCATTTAATAATTTCGCAAGCAGGTGAGCTTCCATCTAATTCAGCAATTTCTTCTAAACAAGTGGGGCTTGTTACGTTGATTTCCGTTAACTTATCCCCAATCGTGTCGATTCCAACAATGTGCATACCAAGTTCTAAAAGTCTTGGTTTTATTATTGCACAAATCTGCTGTTCTTTTTCTGTTAATCCTGTTTTCGCAATAGTACCTCCGGCGGCCATGTTTGCACGATGGTCGTGATCTTGAGGTAACCTAAGCACAGCACCTAGGGGTTCACCATCTAGTAAGAATATACGTTTATCCCCCTCTTTGATCTGTGGAAGATATTCTTGGAGGATGATAGAATTTTTGCCATTTTGTGTCATCATTTCGATGAGAGAACTTAGATTTTTGTCTGCTGCGGATAAGAGAAATATGCCTTCACCACCTTTTGCCCCTATGGGTTTGGCGATTAATTTGTTTTGTTGTTGAACCAATTTTGTTATTTGCTTTTTGTGTTGAGCAATATACGTTTTTGGTGTTAACTGTGGAAATTCAAGAGCAAACAACTTTTCGTCACATGTAATGAGCGTATTGGGATTATTGAGTACAGGGCAGGTGGCTAGACGAAGTAGTTGACATGTTCTGGTGTAAGCACTGTCTACTGGAGGATCTTTTCTCATCCACACCACAGGCAAATTAGAGGAATTCAAATTAAACTCTTGCTGCTTTTTTTCGACCAAAATACCCTTTTCATTTTCGATGGACGTTCCTTGGGCAATGACGTGGTTACCATCCCAGTATATGTCGCTCATTTCACATTGGAAAACACGATGGTGGTGTCTCAGCGCACTTTTCATTAGCGCTAAAGTGGAATCATGGCCTGGAACAAGAATTTGGAAGGGGTCTGTAATAAATAAGTGCTGCATTTTTTATCCTAGCGAAATAGGTGGGTTTACAAGCGCAAAGGTAAAAAAGTGGACGTGCCTTTACGGGAGACACGTCTAAATTTTGGGAATTTGTTAAATACGCGGCGTGATGTTGTGAAAACATCCGAAGTTGTTTTAGCCAAATAAGCCAAAACCACCACCACCAGTTGCTTTCTTGCGATCAGCAACAATATCAAATACTTTGTGGAGTTTGGTGACTTTGAATATTTGCATTAAATTGGTACGTAGGCCACAAAGTTTTAGTTTGCCGCCTTGTTTTTTGACTATTTTTCTAATTTTTACTAGCTTGCCCAGTACGGCACTTGAAAGAAACTCAATATTGGCAAAATCGATAACTAGGTTAATTTTTTGTCGACTTTTTATAACGGATACCAGTTCTTCGGCGAATGTGGTTATATTAGTTTCATCTAAAATAACAGTGTCGAAAAAGCTCACGATAGTAAAGTTTTTTTCTTCTTCTATTTTCAGTGTCCCTTGAGACATTTTTAGCTCCTATTTAATTTTTAAAAAAACTAATATTTTCTCTAGTAGTTTTCTGAACTTGCTTCTTTTGTATCTCATCAGCTGTACGCTGGCTCCATTGTTGAAATACCAGATTTCGTCCATGTAGTTTTTCATTAACAAAATTCCACGTCCATGATCGTAGCCTAAAGTTTCTTCATCTTCGACATCAGGAACATCATCGGGAGAGAACCCCTCTCCTTCATCTTCTACACGTACTGCCCATTGTTTTTCAGTAACATACAATCCTGTGCGAAACTGTTTGTCCTTGCATTCTTTGTTACCGTGTTTGATCGCATTGACAATAACTTCATCAAGACACAATCTCGCCCAAATCTTGTCGTCTTCGTCCAGAAAACCTTGGTCGTCGAGAACTGAAATGATATCGTTTATCAATGGATTTTTTAAGGCAAGATTACTTTCTAGTTCTTTATATAAAACTCTCTCGCCATATTCGGGTGGCTCTTGTTTACGTATTTCCATGACAATTCCAAATCAAGTAAAACTCTAGTGATCTATATAACATTTAACTTTTTGCCTATTTTGCTAAAAGCATCTATTGCTTTGTCTAATTCTTCTTTTGTATGCGCAGCGGATATTTGTACACGAATGCGAGCTTCATTTTTCGGAACTACAGGGTATGAAAAACCAATAACATAAATACCAACTTGTAAAAGTTCATCTGCCATTTGATTTGCCAAACGCGCATCTCCAAGCATAATGGGTATGATAGGATGTTCACCTGGCTTTACATCAAAACCGGCATCGACTATTTTTGTACGAAAGTATTTTGTGTTATCTTCTAAACGGTCGCGCAATTCTGTTGAAGATGATATAAGGTCCAATACTTTGATAGCAGAATAAACAATCGGTGGAGGAACTGAATTACTAAAAAGGTAAGGTCGGGATCTTTGACGCAGCATACTTACTACCTCTTGACGTGCTGCTGTAAATCCTCCTGAAGCACCACCTAGTGCTTTTCCTAACGTACCTGTAATAATGTCTACTCGCCCTTCGACATTCTTGTATTCGTGGGTTCCCTTGCCTTTTTTACCGAGAAACCCTGTCGAATGACAGTCGTCTATCATGACAAGTGCATCATATTTTTGTGCTAAATCACATATTTGATCAAGTTTGGCAATATCTCCATCCATGGAAAATACGCCGTCGGTTACAATAAGTCGAAATCTTTGTTGTTGTGCTTGTTGTAATTGTTGCTCTAAGTCTTGCATGTCGGCATGTTTGTATACGTAGCGCTGTGCTTTGCATAAACGAATTCCATCAATAATGGAGGCATGGTTAAGCGAATCGCTGATAACAGCGTCCTCTTTGGTTAATATCGTTTCAAATAAACCACCATTTGCATCAAAGCACGATGCGTACAGGATACAATCATCCATTCCCAGAAACGAAGCGATTTTACCTTCGAGCTCTTTATGAATCAATTGGGTACCACAGATGAAGCGAACAGATGATAAACCATAACCCCATGAATCTAAACCATCTTTGGCAGCCTCTATGAGCCTTGAATCGTCGCCAAGCCCTAGATAATTGTTTGCACAAAAATTGATGACGTAGTTTCCTTGATCAACTTTTAGATTGGTTCGCTTTAATTCCGTGATGACTCTTTCTTCTTTCCATACACCAGAATCTTTTATATTTTGAAGTTCTTGTTGTAGGTGCTCTTTCATATTTCCAAACATACAACTTTACCTTTGATAGTTTTGATTCTTGTAAAACTTAAGGGATGCGACCAAAAATCTATAACCATTTTCGACCACATCCCTAAAGGATGTTGAAACATCACAATACTTCTAAGCAATAGTGTTGCTACGCATTTATACGACTGATACAAAATAGACGAACGGAGCTAATAGATAAAGTGAATTTATCTACCTAAAGTCTGTGTGTAGAACACTTCGCATATGATTATTCTAATAAGAATTGACTTTGTTGTAAAGAGTAATGTTCCTAAATATCTTCTTCGTCAACTTCTATTGTGTTTTCCTCTATTAGAGTAGATTCAGTCACTCCTTTTACTGCATGAAGTGCTACGTCTGGTCCAATATTTTCCGCTATATTTCCAACGAAATGACAACCAGTAATGTAAGATTTATTAGGAACACGTCGTAAACCACGAATAAATACCCCACCACCATTTTCGTCGGCAATGTTTCTCTTGAAAAAGCAATCTTCGAAATGGGTAATTGTGTATACATGGGCGTTTACTCCACCACCTGAACCTGCGGAGTAGTTGTTGACAAACTGTACTTTACTAAATTTGGCATCACTTGGTTCTTGACTGTTATCTCCTAAAATGAGAACAGCCCCACCGTTTTTGCCCATGGCGCGGTTACGTTCAAAAATACAGTTGACAAATAGGCTACGTGTAAAATCGTTGGAGTTAACCGCACCACCAGAAACACCACAGTAATTTTTCACAAAATGTACTTTGCGAAAAGATGCTTCGGTGTAACAACTGCTGTCCTTACCAAGAAGGACAACAGCTCCTCCGTTTTTCTCGCGAGCAAAGTTTTCTTCAAACAGGCAATTTTCAAACGTATTTCGACTGTAAATATTTGCGTTAATCGCTCCTCCGTCAATAGCACAGTGGTTTTTTACAAACTTTACTTCGCGAAAGTTGCAGATGGTCGGAAATAGAGGGTGTGCTCCAAGAACAAGGATGGCACCTCCTGTTTTGGTTTCTGCGTAATTTTTAAAGAACGAAGTTTCTGTACACTTTATGCGACTAAATTTTCCTACGACCATCGCTCCGCCGTCAATGTTGGCGTGATTGTCTACAAATTCAACGTCTTTAAACGTGGCGTCGCTTAGGTTTTTATTGTCTTTGCCAGCAATGCCTATTGCACCGCAAGATCCATCGGCGGCGTTGCCTTCAAAATTGCAGCTCTGGAAAATAAGTCGACTGCGTATACCGGCGGCAATCGCACCTCCATCTCCCTGACAATGATTTTCAATGAAGGTTACTTTTTCAAATTTGGCTTTGCTTGGTTCGCTGTCTATTTTGCCGATAATGCCAATAGCACCACAGTTGCCTTTGGCAGCGTTGGCACGGAAACTACAATCACTCACAACCATTTGCGTGTGTGCGTTTGCTGCGATGGCTCCACCGTCACTATTACAGGAGTTTTCGGCAAGTATACCTTTTTTCAATGTTAGTTTTGTAGGACCATTGTCGTCTTTTCCGATAATTTCTAATGCTCCACCACTTCCTTCGCTGATGTTGCGCTCAAAACGCATGTCATTTAGTATACACAGCGAGTAAAATCCAATGTGGATGGCACCGCCATTGGCCTTGCACTGATTTTCGATAAAGTGCACTTTGTGGCAACTTACCTCTGTACAATTTTTGGCGCGCTTTCCTGTTATCAATAAGGCACCACCGTGTTTATTGTCGGCACAGTTGGAGCTGAATAGGCACTCTTCAAATTTAGAACGCGTCAGAACATTCAGGTAAACAGCGCCTGCGGAAAATTTACTGCGATTTTCGACAAATTGAGTTTTGCGGAAGGTGATTTCGCTGTATTTCCCCCCGTCAGCGCCACGAACATAGACAGCACCTGCATCTTCGTCTGCACGGTTATTCTCAAATTGACATCCTTCGAAATGTATGCGGGTGTAGTCTACCGCATTTACGGCCCCTCCTGTTATGCGACAGCGATTGTTGAGGAACATGACTTCTTTGAATAGAGCTTCCGAAAAATTATCTCCCTCTTCACCTACGATTTCTACAGCACCACCACTATCATCACAACTATTATTTTTGAATCGGCAAGATTCAAATAGTGTTTTTGTGTACAAGTTGGCATTAATGGCTCCACCATCTTGTTTGCAACGATTGCGAATGAATACGGTATTGTGGAACTCGCCTTCGCTAAATAGCTCGCCGCTATTTCCCACAATAACGATTGCTCCGCCACTGTTATTTTCTGTGTAGTTGCCTTCGAAGCGACAATCATGACAAATAATTTTGGACAGTAGGTTCGCGTTAATGGCTCCGCCATCAATGTGACATCTGTTTTCAACAAAAGTTACTTTTGTCAATTCCGCCACACTGTAATTTTCACTTCCCTTACCGTCAATGGCGATAGCACCTGCACTGTCGCGCATCGAGGTATTGCCATCAAAGCGACTGTCTTTTATCGTCAATTTGCTATTTTTCTTTGCAACAATTGCCCCTCCGCGATTTTGACAGCGATTACTTACAAACTTAGTCTTGTCTATAACAACATCACTGATACTTTTTTTACCAATTACCGCAATGGAACCGCCGCAATCTTCGCTGGTATTGCTATCAAAGTACGCATTTTTCACCAAAGTGTAGGTGAAAAAGCCACAGTAAACAGCGCCACCGGACATATTAGAGCGATTTTCAATGAAGCGCGTTGCGACAACGGAGGTTTTTAGTTGATTGTTGCTATCAACTCCGCGAACGTAAATAGATCCGCCTTCTTCGAGGGCACGATTGTTTTCAAAATGACAATCGACGATATTCATTTTTCCAAAGGCGTAGTTGCTGATGGCACCACCATGTAATGCCGCTTTGTTGTTGTTAAAGATGCACTCTTTTATTTCTAAATTTGCTTTCTTGTTGTTTTCATTTGAAACGTGTACAACACCACCACTACCATCTACTTTATTATCTGAAAAACGACATTGTTGGATGCGGAAGTTTCCTCCTTGTATGTGGATAGCTCCTCCACATACAAAACTTTTTTCTTCCAAAATTCCTTGGGCACCTTCGATGTTGCAACCCTTGATAATATTAACATTGTCATGGTTTGGTATTATCTGTATGCCTTGCCATCCCTCACGAGATGAAACGGGTTTTAGGTGAATGCTGCCGTTGCCTGAGTCAGGATTCCATTCTCCTTGTATATCGAGTTGGCCGTGGCAAAAAATTCCCGTGTCTTTTGTGAAATATAATGTGGTATCATTTCGCAGTTCGAGGCGACCTTTTGCTTCTATTTTTAGAGACTTTTGCAAAGTATACTCGCCAGGAGGAAACGAGAACGGTCTATCGAGAACACCTTTTTCAATAATTTTTAATGTTTCTAATTTTTTCTCCATCGCATCTAGCAATTGCTGTGGTGTTTTGATGGTGTTGCTTGTGAATGTTTCTTTGAATTCCCCGCGGAAAATCTCTGGTATTTTTTGCCAGTTGGGCATATCGGGGTCAAAAGGTGTTTTTAATAAAATATGATAAATAAGAGCCATTAAATCACAGGCATTAACGCCTTTTTTGTTTTTGTCCCATAGCCATTCCATCGCCATGATTTGTAGCGGGTCTACAAAAATTTGATTTGGGCTAGGAAGAGATGGGCGCAAGTCCATGTTTATTACATAGGTAAGGACTGTGATGATATCACGTGTCAGTTTTGTCACTGACTCTGGCGTAGGCTCGTTGTTTAAGATATTCTTTCCCTTAGTGTGTTCGTAAACAAGAACCACTTGGTGAGGAACAATTGCGTTTTTCCCAGCACCCAAAACCATGTCTCTTATCGGTACAATAAAGCTGTGTTCCAGAAGCATTATTTTTTCTAGCCGTTGTTGCAATTGTTCCCAAGAGTTCTCGTCGAGATTTTGTAGCGGCATTTCCACAATAGATATCTGTGGAGAATATAGGAATGAGTAACAACGTTTAATGAGGTCCTTTATTGATGGTGTTAGGACATCATAAGATAGAGCGACGTGTATTTGGTCCAGGGTCTTTTTGACTAGGTTGTCACGCATTTTGCGCGGCATGAGTTTCGCACTTAAAAATATTTTTTGGGCTTTTTTAAATTCTCGATCCCTGTTTTCGCGACCCCACTGCTTCAGTCTTGTGGCAACTTCATCAGCACTTTGATAGCGAGACTCAGGTGCTTTCGCCATTGTTTTCATACAAATTTCATCCAGGATAGGATCTATATCTAAATTGATTTTTGAAGGCTTTTGGAGTTTGTGATTGATTACTCTATCTTGTACAGCAAAAATTTGCACACGTGAATCAGATAGCTCCTCGAAATTTTCCACTAAAAAGGGTAATCTTGCGGTGAGAAGCTCATAGAGAATGACTCCCATTGTCCATATGTCGGTACGCTCGTCGCAGCCTTCGCCGGAAAATTGTTCGGGGGCCGCGTAGTTGGGAGAACCTTCAAATATTTTAGAGTTTGTCGAAAATTGATCCATGAGCTTTGCGATTCCAAAATCGAGAATTTTGGGGTTGCCGTGGATGTCGACAATTATGTTGGAAGGTTTTAAATCTTTGTGAATAACTCTTTTCTTGTGTGCAGAAGCGATACATTCTGCTACTTTTGACATCAGGATAACCGCATCGCGCATCGGTAAACTTTTGATGGCAGAAAGTGGTGTACCTTCGACATATTCCATTGCAAGATAAGGAATCATCTGCTGATCGTTTATTTTATAGACACCTGCATTTAACGGTTTGGCAATGTAAGGATGCTCAAGGCGAGTTATCGCAGATATTTCATTTTTGAAGCTTTCAATAAGATGTGTGTCATAGGCAATGTTGTTGCTGATTGGAAATTTTAGCGCAACAAAATTTTCTTCACTTTTTGCTTTATAAACAACCCCATTACCACCACTACCTATTTTCTCGACAATTACATAATTATCTATTGTCTGCCCAATTTTTATGGCCATAAAAGACCCCCTTAGCACTGCACATCATAATAGCCCAAAAATATTTTTGAGTTATTGTATCAGTTGTAAATATCCAGTTCAAGCATCAACCTGTATTTTAAGTCAAAATTTAGTTTGCAAACGCGTTTTTAGATGTTAATTATATATATATAATAAAGTATTTGAAAATCGTCTTACTTTTGTAGGTGACATGCCTTAAATAGAATACCGCAAAATTTGACAGTGAAAAATACTTCAGCTATAGATTTTATCGAAAGGAATTCAAGAAGATGAATGAAGCGAGTCGAAGTTGGTCAGGACCATTTGCTGGGCAACGCGTACCGATAAACTTAAATGCCATCATAATAGGCTTTTTAGCTGTGTTAATGTTAATAGCAGGTGTGTATGTAATTGAGTTATTTAGTGATGAAGAAAATTTAATAGCTAGAAGTACTTACTTCTTTTTTTCGTGTTTGGGAGATAATGGTGTAAATACATTTCAAGGAATTTATGCCATTTTACCTGGAAGTAAATTAGCTTTTGAAAGAGTCGTACAAACACCTTCTTATGAAGCTATGGCCATTTTGTTTTCATGGTTTTTATTTGTATGGGCTTTTTTTGGTGGGGCAATCAACCGCATTATAGCTTACCACATAGCGAAACAAGAATCTATGTCGATTTCTGCGGCGTTTAAATTTTCGTGGAAGCACAAGCTGTCTTTGTTTTTTACCCCGATTATGTTAGCGCTGGTGATTGCCTTCTTTTGTAGTTGCAATTATATCGCCGGGTGGTTGACTTTTAAATTTCCGCTCATTGGTCCCATTCTTTTTGTAGCATTATTTTTCTTAGTAATACTTTCTTCTATATTTATCGTTGTTTTGGGAATAGGTTTAGTTTTTGGCTTTAACCTTATCTCTTCTTCTATATGTACGGAAGGATGCGAAGGAATCGAAGGGGTCATTACGTCTCTTCAATATATATATTCTCGACCGTGGTCTTATATGATTTATCACGGTTTTGTTATTGTATCTTGTGTTTTCTTGTTGTGGATCGGCGGAATTTTTGTTCACGTAACTTTTAACACATCTCTAGTGGGAAATAGTGAAAAAATTTCAACATATATCTTCGATGAAAATTGGAAAACAGTTGAGGTTGTTAAAAGAAAAAGTGTAAACAACACTGTACAAGAAGTTAGCAAAGCTTATTATCTAAGCAAAGAGGCTTATAATAAGACGTATAACACTTTAGCAACGGAACTACAAAATCAAAAGGACGAAGAAGCCAAAGCACTGTTGCAAGAACAACTGAATGGTGTGCAGATGTATACCGCAAGTATTAGCGACATATGGGCATATATACAAGGAGTTCCTACGGAGTCGTATCTATGGGAAAAAACAAGCAATGAAGTTGAACCACGTGTGCGTAAAATGCGTTTGATTAACTTTTGGCACCTTGATAAATTTTGGACGTGCATTGGTGTTTTCCTAATGATCTTTTACTATGGTACACAATATTTTGTCTATGGCTACCTTGTGGCATATATATTTGCTTCGAGTACTTTAATCTACTTTCTCATGCGCAAAGAAATTGACGCGACAGATTTTGACGAAGTTTGGGAAGACGATATTGAAGATATTGATGATGAAGTTGAAGATATTGATGATGAAGTGGAAGATGTAGACGAAATTGAAGATGAAATTGAAGAGGACGAATCTTCTACTGGCACGGCAGCGATGACTTCCCAAAAAGATGAGAAAAAGGATGAGTCTAAGCCAGAGAACAAAGACAGTAAAGAGGTAGCGAAAAAGGACGAAAAAGACTCTGCGAACAAAGAAGAGAAAACCCCTGCAAAAGGTGAAGACAAAAAAGACGATAAGAAAACAACACTTGGCAAAGATTCGGCAAAAGACGAGTCGAAAAAAGATGTGGCAAAAGGCGACACTAAAAAAGATGAACCTAAGCCAGACAATAAAACCGCGAATAAAGGTGAGTCTAAACTAGAGAAAAAAGACGCGTCTAAAAAGGATGAGTCCAAAAAAGATGAGTCCAAAAAAGACGAGTCCAAAAAAGATGAATCCAAAAAGGATGAGTCTAAAAAGGATGAGTCTAAAAAGGATGAGTCCAAAAAAGATGAGTCCAAAAAAGATGAATCTAAAAAAGATGAGTCCAAAAAAGATGAGTCCAAAAAAGACGATTCCAAAAAGGATGATTCTAAAAAAGACGAGTCCAAAAAAGATGAGTCCAAAAAAGATGAGTCCAAAAAAGATGAGTCCAAAAAGGATGAGTCCAAAAAAGATGAGTCTAAAAAAGATGAATCTAAAAAAGACGAGTCCAAAAAAGATGAGTCTAAGTTAGAAAAGAAAGACACACCATCAAAAGATGACTCCGCTAAAAGTGAGTCTAAAAAAGATGAAGTGAAGAAGGACGAAAAGGATAACGCAAAAGACGAAACCAAAAAAGATGAGCCTAAAAAAGAGGAAAAAGAATCTACATCACGAAAAGTAGACCGAAAAGAGGCGGATTCTAGTACGATGGCAATACCTCTTATCAAGAGGAAGCCTCGAAAAACAAGCCAAAAGATCGATAAAAATAAGTTTATGGATTAAGTGATTACTTGTGAATAAAGCTTGTTTTGCGTAACCACTGTTATGAGTGAATATTTCAACGAAGGGATTTGGTAAGAACAGTGGCTACGGGTTTCAAAAAAAAAACCACAGGAAACTCTCCTGTGGTTTTTTTATGAAGTAAACGTTTTGTTGAACAGCCCGATCTCTTCACTTTGAAGAGATCGACACTAGGTGTAGCGCGTCCTAGTCAATGGCAATGAGTTCCGGGTAGGCGGCGCGTATATTTGACCATATTTGTTGACCTCTTTTTTTACCATTTTGAGAAATAAGAGTCTTTTTTATTGATTTTTGTGCTGTTTTTACAAAATAAACATAAGGTTTTGCCATGTGTTTTAGCTCACCATGACGTTTCACGTATTGAACATGTACAAGCTTTGCGAATTGGTGAAATTCGATGGCACGCTTTTTTCCTTCTTCATCAACATAATTGCGAAATAGATCAAGGTAACCACGCTTTAAAAAACCAATGATGTACGCTTCGATTTCGTGAGCACGACCCCAGTAATCAATTTTTCTCGCTATTTCTAAAATGACGTACTGTTCCAAGTCCTGGTTGTATTTAGGGTTCTTGAACAATTTTTTCATTTTTTTATAGTATTTCATCGCCAGATCTTTGCGCCCATATACATAGGTCGTTTTGACAACATCTCGCAAAAATTCCTCATGACTTACGATACCTCTCTCTCCCCATACATCTTGTAATTCCATAAATACTTTGTTGAGAGGTTTGATTACGTTGAAGTTAGGGATGCATATAAGTTGATTATCTTCGAAATCAACAGGAAAGCCGTATTCAAAAATTTCTCGTAAAGCGTTAAAGCGTAGTCGGTTCATGTTTTGTACATTTACGCGGTTTTGCTCATTTTCAAGCCACGATTCGGGTTTTTGATTTTGGATATCAACCCCTTCTTGTGCCCAATACAGGCTGTGCGCTGCTGCGAGACGCCAATCAATGGCAATGTACTTTTTCTCAATGGCATACATTTTTTGTGGGGTCATGCGTAGCTTTTCCCATAAGTTTTTCACGACCCAATGTTTTTGTAGCAGTGAATAACCTTTGAGTAATTTTTGTTTTTCCTCGTCGCTGGCCGGAGGGGGCTGATTTTGCAATTCTGATTTTAGAAGTTCTCCGACAGATAGAAGGGTTGTTTTTTGAGAAATTTTATCATCCATGTCCCTTACATAATCCACACCCTTTGTTTGGATTAAAAACTGTATATTTGGATGTTTTAGTAGTTGCAGATAAGAGCGTGGGACATCTACTAAAAATTTGAGATTTGGGCGCGATCCGAGAATGTCATTTGACATTTTGATGATTTGTTGTTGGAAGTAGCTGCCGTGTTTTTCTTGGTTGTTGACTCCTGCTTTGTGAAAAAAAATAAACGCCAACTGCCAATAAAGTTTATATGCTCCTGGATTGTAACGTATACCGTAGTTACGTAGCTGCTCTACGCCCTTCCAAATCCAACGCCATTTTTCCTCTCTTTTGGGAGTGCTCGCTGCGATGTTATAAGACATTTCCCATGCGGTAAACTCCCATATGGATGGAAGTCGTGGCTCTAGTTTTCCAATAAGGTCATATAGTTGAATAATTTCGTAGTGTTTACCCTCATCGCGCAATTTGGTTGCGCGTAACCATAGCATATCTATGATAAAACCGCGTAATCCTCCGAGAGCTGTGGTTGTCATCACCAGTTCAGGAGGGGCTGTTTTTAGGAATTCTTCCTTGTTTGGGTTGAGCTCTTTGCGATGCTTGTTGATTTCAGGAATAAAGTATGTGGTATAGAATATGAAGGATAAAAACAACGCAATCAGCGTTGTTCTTGGAGCGACCTGGAATAAAATACAGCCGAGTAAATGACCAAGGCCACCACTTATAATAGATAGTAGTATTGCAACTGCAAAACTATATTCCTGTAATTGTAAAGCGAACCACAGAGCAAATACAGCTAAACACCCCATAAAAAAGCCAATGATGTGATTTTTCCCTTGCATTTCTTTCTCCGTAAGTTTTAGTTAATTAGCTCTTAAATTGCAAAGCCACAGAAACGCAAATAGTCCCACAAATATTTGCGTTTCCGTGGCCATTGATGTAAAAGTGTATGAAAGTGATTATTTAAGGTTTAAGAAAAAATTCAACAGGATGATATTTTTGTGCTGGAACGGTCTGTTGCAATGTTGCTTTTCTCGATAAGAGAATAAATTGATGTTCGCAAGTTTGTATCTGCTTTACAAAGTCCCACTCTTCTTGCGAAACAGGTTGAGGAATAGAAGGAGCATTCGACATTTCTTACCTTTCAAAATTTTTTCTTGACTTTTATTTTTTGTGCAATATACTTAGCTCTTAAAGTTTGAATATATTTTATATTTTTTATTAGAATAAATTCAAGTTAAATCTATAAAATTCGCATTCACTTCAATCACCCCAGTGTAATATAGTTTTTTAGTTGCATACAAATATCTTTGAAAGAGTTTAGGAGAACCAATGCCCGAACTACTCTTCCAATCAAAACAAGAAAAATTGCATGATGGTTCGCCTATCATCATCACGAAGATCCTCGGAGCCATTGATGGAACAACTGTTCGTCAATTTGAAGATAAGCTCATTGGTTTCTTTAATCAAGGCGTTAAGAATTTAATTTTGGTCTTCTCTGAAGTAAAATATATAAATAGTACTGGAATGGGACTCCTTGTAAAACTAGCTGATAAATTTCAGGAAGGTGGCGGGGATATAAAACTGGTAGGAGTTCCTGAAAAAGTAATAGCTCTTTTCGACATGCTAGGGTTACTGTCTCTATTTAAAATTTACGAGACAGATAAAGATGCCATACAATCTATTACAGCAGAATCTATGAGCTCTCCTGCGGGAAACAATGCCGCTGTAGCAGCAGCACCACCGCCACCACCGCCACCACCAGTTGCGCAACCTAGACCTGCGGCACCGGCACCACCACCACCGCCACCAGCACCAGCTCCGCCTGCAATGGCTCCACCTCCAAGTAACCAAATGGGAGGAATGGGCATGGGAATGGGCATGGGCGGAGGTATCGATTTGTCCTTTGGCGCTGAATCAGCAGTTGCTCCTCCACCAAAACAACAAGTACGTTTTCCACATGTTGCTCCTTGTGCTGTATGCCAAAGAAGTTTGGAATTTGCTGCAAAAGGTAATTACAAATGTCCATGTAACAGTAGTTATATAACAATTGATGAATTCGGTAATCAATCCGTTCATGCGAAAATGAATTCGTACGTTATAGACATGACATATCCATGTAACGCAGTTTATCGAAACCCTGTTATATTGGCGATTAGTTGTTTAGCACAACAAGTAGGCTTTTCGAATGTTTTTTGTGAAGAAGTAAAAGAAGCGCTAGAAAATGCAATCAATATTACCGCAGAGAAAAGCAATCCCCAAGCGAAAGAAAATTTCCACGTACTGGCAGTTGCCGATGCAAATGAAATGGTGATTGGTTTAAAATCGTTAAATCCATTCCTTGTACAAAACGGTCCAAAAGATCCAAGGCTTCCAGCTATTGCGAGAAAAGTTGATCGTCTAGAAGTATTCCCTCTGCCAACAAGAGGACAACTTCTTAAAATGACAAAAAAGAAAAAGTAATATTGTAGGAACTTCCTAAAATACAAGTGTTTTTATTTTAGGAAGTTTTTCACATGAAAAAAACAAACCTTCAATTTCATAGATTTTCTCTTTCGTCAGAGAAAAATATTGTATTTGTATTTGTGCTAGGGGCCATCAATAAGCACACTGTACAACCCATCCAACAATTCAGCTCCTCGCTTGAAGAAGAAGACTCCATTATTATTCTCGATTTGCAAGAAGTGCATTATATTGATAGCACAGGATTGGGAATACTTGCCACTTTTCAACAGCAATGTGAAGAAACAGATGTACAATTGAAAATGTGCCGCGTTTCGCAAAAAATACACCATTTATTTAAAATGTTGGGAATGACCTCGTGCTTCGCTATTTTTGATACCGAGGAAGATGTCTTTGCTGAATTAGAAAATAATGGTGTTTTGCGTGAGCCAGTAAAATACTACTTACAAAAAACGCAACAATTAAAAATACCAAAAAACAACGAGGCTCCTGAACCACAACCACAACCAAAATTAACCAAATCAGTCAAAGCAACTCCCAAAAAAACAGCGGCAAAATCTGAAGATGTGAAGACCGCCTTTTTGAAAGTAGTCTATGACAGCTCTTTGACGATAAAAAAAGAGTATGGAATAGAAATAAGTATGACAGATTGTCTCGAACGCAAATGGCAAATTGTACCACATATAAAAGGCTGTATTGTACAACCACCATTTTTTTATCTACATGATCGCTGTAAAAAAGTGTATTTTTCCATTGTTCCCATGGTGAAAAATACGAGCACTTTTTTAAATGTGGATGTATTTGGTGAGAAGCACCAACGGATTTCACGTCCCATTCGCATAATGACGTATGCACGTGAGAAGAACACGCTTGAATATACCACAGGACTGCAGGAAAAGTAGTTGTTGGATGGTCATCTCCGTTTCTGCAGAAACGGAGATGACATATTCGTGGATATGAATGAATATTAAGCTGTTGCCGCTTTCGGCGTTTTAGTTGACTTGCCACCTTGTTTTTTGTACCACAGTACCATTCCAAAGGCGATAAACAATAATTCAGCAACAGTGAATATTGCAAGTTTGTTAAATAGACCTTGTGTGAATCCATAGTTGTGTAGACCAACGCTGAGAAGGTTTACTCCCCACCATGCGGCAGCAACAACAATATTACCGAATACAGCACCAAGAGCTAGTCCCCAATCGCGAATGTAACCACCTAAACGCGCATGTAGTAGAATGACACTCCATAAGACGATGAGCATAGCACCGTTTTCTTTTGGATCCCAACCCCAGAATCGTCCCCATGACTGGTCGGCCCACAGTCCACCAAGAATCGTTCCAAGAAAAGCGATGATGGTTCCAAAACACAGAGTACCATATACGAGTTTGCCTACTTCTTTGGCCTGTTTTTGGTTGGTGTTTGGCATCAAGTGCATAAGAACATATATATGTCCAATGGCACCAGCGACCAAACACGCCGAATAGCCGATCACCATGCTTGTTACGTGGGTAGAAAGCCAGAAGTTGGAGTCAAGAACTGCCACAAGAACGGCCATGTTGTCACCATCCATGGCGTATTTTCCAGCAATGGCCATTAAAATATAGCCACTAATGGCCCCCGTGAATAAACTAATGGATTTACTTGCTCGGGAAAAATATTCCATAATCATTGCAATACCGACTCCGACCCACGATGCAAAAACAATAGATTCATACAGTGTGGATACAGGAGGACGTTCTTTTATGATCATCCGCAAAGTAATCCCCCACGAATGGCAAATGAATGCCACGATGAGAAAAAACAAAGAGACAAAAAACAGAGGTCTTTTTGCCCACCCTAACCAAGAAATTAGGCAGAAAATAGCACTGGCTAAATACAGCACTACACACCAGAAGAATAAGTCATAGCGATTATAAGACACTTCTAGTGATACTTTTTTTGTGGTTTTATCACTTAGCATCTTATTATTGAAATCTTTTACACCTTTTATTCCGTTGTTTATGTCTGAGATACTATTGTTGGAAAATCCATAGTGTATCATATTGAGACTACTCAAGCTATCTCGTCGTGTATCGTCTGGGTTACTTAATGTCGAGAGGAATACATACCATGGCGCTTTCCATTCCTGATCGACATCTTCTAGCACTTTCTCACCTTGTTGTGTGAGTTTGTATTTATGTTTTGCAACTTTTTTAATCACTTTTCCATTGAGATAATTGGAGATATATATTTTGAATTCTTTTTCCATATCTCGTGGTAACTCATCCTCACCCCCAGATTTTTTTACGGTTTCTAGAAAGTTTATGAGTCGTTGTGGTGGTGGAACCATGGTGAAACTTTCGCTGTACATTTTTTGGATATTTTTATTTTCTAAACTTTTGGTAATATCCATAATTTTTTGGCTGAGTTTCATTTTGTTAAATTTTGCGAAAATTTCCCCTGCAAAATAAAGATGATGCATAAATCGTGCAACAGACACACCGACTTGTTTTTCGTAAGGATAAGTAATAATCGATTGAATAATCTGTCGGTATTTAGGGGACATGTTCGGGTTTTCGACACGTACGGCATTCAGCTCGGATACGATGGTTGTGTAAAATGTATCTATACCTGCAAGATCCCTACGCTTTTTCCAAAAAGAAAGTGAGTTAATGAGCGATTGGTATTGAAATACATTGTTGCTCAAATGAATGATTTGATTTTGAAATATACTTCGTTTCTCTTGCTCTACACGCGCTGCTTGTGCCGCGTACTGATTGATTAAATCTATCTGAGTTTTCAGTACTTTGTAAGAGTAGCGATCGCGATCGGCTTTGTATTCGACTTTGATCGCTTCCATTACCCGAGGGTTCTCGATGAGAAAAATTTTATAATCCTCGGTTGTTCCTGCGAATATGGTTTCCGCTAGCCACTGAGCGGCCGATATCTTTTTCCCATTTACTTTAACGGAAGATTTTCCGGAAATTTGTGTTAAAAGTACACGGGCAAAAGAGTCGAAAGGCATAACGCGACCTTCTTTTTGGACTGGTATGGCTTTTAAATTGTCCCAATCAATACCCTTTTTGGCTAAAGCCGGGGTGCGATCTGTATCGTCCCATTGCTGTGTTGGCAAAATGACTGCAATGATCATGCACATACACAGCAAAAAATAAATATATGTAAGGCTTTTTGTTTCTTTCATGATGCAGCTCCAAAAATATCACTATATATCAAGATGTTAATTTGAATATTATTTTTTACCCTGCCTTTTGGCGAAGCGAAACATTTTCGGGGTAAAGTGAATAATCATACCCAATACTACAAGAAGACATGAAAAATAAGGCCACTCTTCGGCAGGGTTTTTCATTACCGCCAACGTAGAGTAATATTTTATAGTGTTACCCGCCTGGTCTTTTTCCTGGTTAAAAGAACTTTGATAGAACGTATAACCTTTGTGGCGTAGCGGACGGTTCATACTGATGAGTATTTCACGTTCACTGTTTTGTCCTGACCTGTCTTTTTCAGAAAGCGTTACTTTACTTTCATAGTGTTTTGGTGTTTGTGTTCCAGGGTACAATTCACGAGTAAACTTTAGCAGTTTTAAGGAAAATGGTACTGGAAATTTGCGTCTTTGGATGTAAATACTGTAATGAACTCCCTGATAATTGAAGTCAACGGGAACCCCTTGATACATATAGTATCTTCCAATGAGGTTTTTGCCGTTAAAAACAGAGGCGTAAACTCCAACACTATTCATTTCTGTTTCCAAAGACGGAGCAATTTTTCGTAAGACATATTCTTGGTTAGAAAATAAATTGTCTTTGTTGCGAATCGCATCGCAATTTTCGAAAAAATAGGCAATTTCGACATGAATCTTTTTGGAAGGCGCAAGTAAAGTAGCACCTTTAAATAAATACTCATTGGCGAAAGATTTCGTTTCTTCCCCTTCTGCAGAAGTTTCGGTTAAGACAATTTCATTGTCTGTGTAACTGACAAAATACGCTCTTTTTTCCTGTTCAGCAAACGTCATATGCCCATTAACGGAGTAAGCATATGTTAGGTAAGATCCTATGAGTAGGAGAAGTAATCCGATGTGACAAACAACCACGCCGAATGTACGCAAGCGCCAGCGAAACTTGAAGACAAAAGCGAGAATCAAGTTCACGAATAAAACTGCTAGTACGGTATATCCTCCGGGTAAAGGTAGGAAAAATACATACCCACCAGCTTTGAATAAAGTTATATTGAAATAGATAGATTCAAAATATATTTTTTGAGATTGATACAATCCAATGTATTTTTGATCAATTGTTCCGATGATAGTTATTACCATTAGAAAAAGTAAAGAAATAACCGTTAATCCGTGTGACGAAAGAAAATCAATACTCTTTGGAAGCTTTTTATTTTTCACTTTAGTTATCCTTTAGCTTCAAATGTTTTGTAATCATTTTGTATTATTTTAGACATTGAAAATGTGTCACGAACAAAAGTTCGTATATGGTTTTGTATAGTAATGATATAGAGTAGCGATACTGCAAAATAAAAGGGTAGAATTCAGTTCTATCTTAATTCTACATTGCAAATCATTATGATTTCTAACTATATGTTTTGTGTGTAAGAGAGAATATAATGGAGAGTGTTTTGTTTTGCAAGACTTTTTGCCTTAATTATACGGGTATTTGCAAATTTACACACTATTATTTGGAAAAATAATGCGAAATTACTAAATTAAGTTGGGGGAGAACGTAAAAAAATGCTTGACATCCTTTTCACTATAGCGTATCTTCTTCTATTGAATTCGATCTGTGTTTAATGATTGTAAATTTTAAGAACTATTTGCGTTATGTTTGTCGATATTGTAAGCTTAGAAATATCGATATGTTGTGATCATGTTATAATCATTTTGCATCTCTATAACATTACACATAAATCGAATATATTAAAACACATCAAACAGATTTCTGCATCACTACAGACGTAGTTTATATAATTGACTATGCCTTTCTTGAGTTATGCTTAGGAAGGAGGAAGGAACTATACTTTGATATAGTTCTCCCTAAATCTATGAGAGAAAATAAAATATTGAAAAAAATCTGGATGCTCGGGATTTGCCTTCTTGTCAGTTCAGTTCTTGTGGGATGTTATTCTGAGACCGCTTTAACAGATGACTCAGTGCCAACACCAACACCCACATCTCCACTACAAGAAAAGCTAACTGGTGATCCTCACGTTGAGGTATTCGAAGTTACACAATATCCTAGTGCAGCCAAATGTGCTCCTTGTCACGAACAAATTTATGATGAGTGGCGATCTTCTAACCACGCATACGCTGCGATTTCTCCTATGTTCCATAAGTTTGAGCAAAAACTTCACAGTTTAGCTCCGACAAAAGGTGCTTTCTGCGTTCGTTGTCACATGAGCGTTGGAACAACATTGGGTGAACCTCGCGATATGCCTTTGTGGAAACGTGCACAAGTTTCACGTGAAGGTGTAACATGTATAACATGCCACCGCATCACAGAATCATACGCACGTGGTTTCAATGGTATGCGTCGTATTACTCCTGGTGACATCCACCAACCTATCTACGGTACACGTACCGGTGAAGGTGTTAAGCACGTGGTTGAAAACAAGGAAAAATACAAAGTCGCAACCAACAAAAATGAAACAGGTGTTGCAATACACTTAAAAGGTATCAAGTTCGAACAATTAGATAAGTCCGAGTACTGTGCTTCTTGTCACCAAGTGGCAATTTACGCTGGTATTAAGCTAGAGGTTGTATACGAACAATACCTAAACTCACCTGCTCTTAAAAAGGGTATCACTTGCCAAGAGTGTCACATGGGTCTTGTTCCTGGAGAGCCAAAAGGCTATGCTAAAGGGCCTGTGGCTGTAGTTAACGGTATTCCTATCGAACCAGATGGAATTCATGCTAACCACGCATTCTATGGTCCAGGTTATCCAATTACTCACCCAGGTGTTTTCCCTCACCACAAAGAAGGTGAAAGATTCGATATGCAAACTTGGTTAAAGTTTGATTATCGTGCTGGTTGGGGAACAGAAGAGTTCGAAGAAAAATTGGAAAATGGTGACATCAAAGTTGATTTCCCACCTGAATGGCAAGAAATTGACGATCGTTTTGACGCTCGTGACATCGTAACCAGCAACATTGCTGAACTCGAAAAGAAGAGAGATCTTCGCCGTCGCGTTATGGAAAATGGTAGCCGTATTGACGGACCATTCTTCGAGTCAAGACCAACAACTGGAAAAACTTTCAATTTCAGTTACAAGATCACCAACATTGACTTAGGTCACAACCTACCTTCAGGTTCTCTAGGTGCGCAACCAGAACTTTGGTTCAACGTTGCTCTAATCGATCCTGATGGTGTCAACATTTGGGAATCTGGTTATTTGGATAGTTTAGGGGACATGTGCGATCTCCATTCTTACGATGTACGTGCTGGAAAGATCAAGCATGATGATCAACTATTCAACCTACAAACCAAGTTCTTGACAACAAATGTTAAAGGTACTGATCGCGAAATGTATCTGCCAGTAAACCTTGATGCAGATCAAAGACCGATCATTAGACCTAACAACTTCATGAACTCGTTGATGAACCACCCACCATTCGTAAGAATGGAAGGTCGTAGTTTACCACCTTTGGGCTACCGCTATGCTGAATACTCAGTTCCTTCTGAACTAATGAAGAAAAAAGGAACCTACCGTTTAGCGTCTCGTATGCGTAGTCGCGCGGAACCTATATATTTCATGAGATTCTGCGATGCAACTCCAGAGATGGAGCAAGCAATGAACGAATGGATGCTCGACATTCATCCTTACTCAGTCGAATTTGAAGTTGAGTAAGTAAAATAGAAACATCTGCGGCTCGTCCGCAGATGTTTTTTCAACGTTATTTTCTAACATAACAATCGCGTTCAATTTTATACAAGCTGCTAATAACTGAATAGGAATAGTAATGTTGGGTAACAAAAAAATAATCTATCTCTTGATTGGAGTTATACTCATTGCAGTATCTGCTCCACTGTTCGCTGACGGCGAAGAGATAACTCCCTATCGTCCTAAAGACGCTACAAAAGTAAAACACAGTAATAAAGCTTTCCGACCAGATCCAACTTATGAAGACAAACCTTATAGCGCGGAAAAACAACTTGTTATCTATGGTGGAAAAACGCCCTTCAGAGAGCCTCGTCCTCTACTAGAACTCAACCGTCCACTATACCCTTACGGTGAATTTCCAAAAACTGGTGTGTGGGATGGCGAAGATTGGCCGACAGTTGACCAAGCTTTATCGTTATTTTGGGGTGAAAAAAACCCAAGTATGTTTCATATCATGGTATTTGGTGACCTATTTACCGCGATCGCTTACAATGACAATGGTGTTAACGACCAGGCAGTGCTTGCATGGAATCTAAACCTAAACATTGATATCCAGCTAACATCTACAGAGCGTATACACATTTTCATGCAACCTTTGCAACAAGGTGGAGATTTTACTCGTTTTGATTTTGGTGGTGAAAACCACGCTTTTGAAGAGCGAATCGATCTCAACGTCGAAAACTTATTTTTCGAAGGTGACCTTGGAGTTATGATTCAAGGTTGGACTGGTAACGAGACCGGATTTAGTATGCCAATCGGTTTTGGTCTTATCAACCTTCTATTTCACAACGGTGTATGGCTTAATGAAGCATTCACCGGAGCTGCGTTAACAATACCAGCGCTTAACGTCCCTGCATTAGACATTTCTAATATGGACATCACTTTTTTCGCAGGTTTCGACCGTATCGATACAAATGCAATTGCTGCTGATGAAGATGCCGATATTTTCGGTTTCAACCTCTTCATGGAAACATGGAAGGGTTACTGGGAAATTGGGTACGCCTACACCCGCGACAGTAGTGAAAATGGTGATGGTAACAATAACTTTGCAGACTATCACAACATAATTGTTTCATTTTCCAAGCGTTATGGTGGTATTCTATCAAACAGTATCCGTGTAATTTGGAACTTCGGTCAAGATAGTGATCTTAATATCGGTGGTAATGGTCAAACTGCTGATGGTGTTCTTCTTCTAATAGAAAACTCTATCATTTCACCTTTACCTTCGACTCTTGTACCTTATTTCAACTTTTTTGCTGGATTTGATAGACCTCAATCTTTGGCAAATAACAACGGAAACCTATTCCAAACAGGTATCAACTTTGAAACAGATGGTTTGACAGGTTTTCCAAGACTAGACGATACAGGTCAAGATACATATGGTTTCGCACTAGGTATCGAATACCTATTTGCTCTTGATAAGCAAATTGTATTTGAATTTGCAACTGTCCAAGAGCTTGAAGGTGCAGAGCGCGCAGCTAACGCAAACAATGGTGGAGCACCATTCGAAGGTGCACAATATGCTTTCCAAATGCGTTTTCAACTTCCAGTTAACTGGGGAACAACATGGAACGCAACCATTTTCCGTGTAGATGCTATGTATGCTATACTACCTGAAGACGATGATCTAAGTGGTATCCGTCTAGAAGTAAGACAAAAATTCTAAGCGAATACATACTAACTTATTAGTAAGGGGGGTATAAATTTATTTTATGCCCCCCTTACTTTTGTTTAGGGGTGTTCTTTTGAACTAAAAACTAAATCGTTCTCTAAAACCTCTAAACTAAAATTCTAATTTATTCTAACTTAGGGTGTCATCCCTAACTTGATTAGGGATCCAGGCGCTTACTAGTTAAATTTGTTTTGTGGATTCCTGCTTTCGCAGGAATGACACTTTGGAGACGGCTTCAGAGTTATTTTGTTGTGAAATAATCTTTACATTTATTTTAAGTTTAACAAAATTTTCT
This sequence comes from Candidatus Uabimicrobium amorphum, assembly GCF_009002475.1. Lineage (GTDB taxonomy): Bacteria > Planctomycetota > Uabimicrobiia > Uabimicrobiales > Uabimicrobiaceae > Uabimicrobium > Uabimicrobium amorphum. Next base: position 2,007,886 of record NZ_AP019860.1, on the reverse strand, counting down.
ATTGACTTTTTGCGTATGCATATCTACAATGCTACATCTAATGACGATTTAACACATAAAAAATATATGTCATTAGCTCTTGAAGAAGCAAAAACGGCTTTTGCAAAAGACGAGGTTCCGGTAGGGGCTGTGGTTGTCAAAAATCATGAAGTTGTTGGTCGTGGATACAACCAACGCGAAACCCTACAATGTCCAACTGCCCATGCTGAAATTCTTGCAGTAAATGATGCTGCACGAAATTTAAAGACATGGCGATTACATGACTGCACTGTTTATGTAACAATGGAGCCTTGCGCAATGTGTGCAGGAGCACTGGTTTTAAGTCGCATTGCCACAGTTGTTTTCTCTATAAGAGATCCAAAAGGTGGTGCTTGTGGAACAGTGTTTAATGTAACAAATGAGCCTAAATTAAATCACTCTATCGAAGTGATTGATGGAGTTTGTGCTGAAGAATCATTACATTTAGTACAGAGCTTCTTTCGAGAAAAGCGTAAGAAAAAATAATGTGGGAGGTGTCGCCTAGCGGCCTATGGCGCACGCTTGGAAAGCGTGTTAACGGGAAACTGTTTCGAGGGTTCGAATCCCTCCTCCTCCGTAATTAAAATTTTGTCGTGCTAAACGGGAAAGTAGCGGCGTCCTGTACCCTAAATCCGCTATATAGGGGTTGATGCCTTTATGAGGTTTCCAAGTGTTTGCGGGACCTTTAGCGGCAAGTGGTGTTTGAAGTATCTGGCGCCTGGAAATCTTAAACTTCCGAACCTGGTCAGGGGGTGAAACCAGCAGCCATAAGGATGTCCCTGAGGTGTTCTAGGAATTCCAGATATTAGCTAACTGCCAATAAAACTCACAAACCGGAAATCAAATAAAGGTGCACGACTCTCACTCAACCTTCCTCGGAATCTCCACAATGGATTATCTTGCATTTTCAAGAAAATATCGCCCGCAAAATTTTGATGAAGTGATCGGGCAACAGCATATAGCAACAACGCTAAAAAATGCTATTATCAACAACCGTGTTCATCATGCCTACTTATTCTGTGGTTCGCGCGGTGTAGGTAAGACGTCTACAGCTCGTATTTTTGCGAAAGCCTTGAATTGCCCAGAAGCAAAAGAGGGAATTTCTTGCAATAAATGCGTTGTTTGCCAAAGAATTGCCATCGGCGAAGATATGGATGTTTTAGAGGTGGATGGCGCTTCCAATCGCGGTATCGAAGAAATTCGCAATATCAAAAATGATGTCAAATACCTTCCTTCCCAAGGAAAATATAAGATATTTATTATTGATGAAGTTCACATGCTAACGCAAGCTGCTTTTAATGCCTTGTTGAAAACTTTGGAAGAACCTCCTACGCATGTAAAATTTATTTTTGCGACAACGCAAGTTTACTCTATTCCAGACACAATTCTCTCACGTTGTCAACGATTCGATTTTCGCAAAATTAAAATAGAAGACGTCGTTACGCGTTTGAAGCAAGTTGCCAAAAAAGAAAAAATCAAAATTAGTGAAGACGCTTTGTTACAAATTGCACAAATTGCCAAAGGTGCACTTCGTGACTCGCTTGTTTTGCTAGATCAGGTATACTCCTACAGTGGTGACAGTATTGACATCAAGGACCTAGAGAAAATACTGGGAAATGATAGTGAATACATCTTTACAACACTCCAAGCTCTTGCAGATAAAAATGTCGAGGACCTTCTTGAAGTTGTCGAAAAATTTAGCGAAGAGGGAGGAGATTTTTCGAACTTTATCGATCAACTTGCTCAGCAGCTAAGAGATTTGTTAGTTTTTTCGATGTCGGGAGACAAATTTATCAGTGGCACTGATTTTTACATTGAGCAATTGAAGAAGTTACAAAATAAATTTAGCCACGACTATATTTTCCAAGCAATGCAGCATATTATTACTAGCAAAGTGCACTTCCAGCGAGGTCTATTGGGACGTATTTTGCTGGAGACGTTGCTTCTTAAAATCATGAATATCGAATCGCTTCTTCCTCTTGAAGAGATGATTGAACACCTAACAGCACTAGAAAAAAAAAATAGCTCTTTTCCACAGTCGCCAGCGTTAAGCCAACAACCTCAGCCTCAACTGCCACCAAAGGCCAAACCTAAGGAAAAAAGCGCTTTAGACTTTTTTCAGCAGCCACGAAATCAAAAAAAAAATGATATAACGAATTCGTTGCAAACATTTTCCCCTGCAAAAACGTCCAATGTAGCGAGACAAACTAACAAAACACCTGAAGTTGCCGTTACAGAAGCAAAAACCCCCAAACAGCTGTTTTTATCACTGTTAGAAGAAAAAAAGCTTGGACGTAACATGATTAGTGTGTTGCGAGATGATGCGCAGATAACAATAAACAACAAAGTTTTGCTAATAAAAATAGACCATAAAATTACAATGGATATGTTGAAAAACAAAAAAAATTATCCTATTGTTATTGAGGCGGTAAAACAGGCCTATGGTAGTGAAGTTCAGGCAAGACTTGTCTACGAAGGGGAAAATCAACCACGCAAAAACCAAGAAAAACACAAAGCAATTGTCGAAAATGACCCAATTGTTTCCCTGTGTATGGAACTTTTTTCCGCAAGAGTGATAAAAATAGACGCTATTCACAAAAAACAACAGTAAGGAAAGCAAATGTTTGGTAATATGTTTGAGCAGATGCAAAAAGCACAGCAAGAGATGATGAAAATCCAAAGCGAATTGAAAAACAAAACTGTAGAAGCGAGCGTTGGCGGAGGTAAGGTTATAGCGACTGCCAACGGAAATCAGCAAATTGTCAAAGTGCACATTGATCCAGAGCTTATGGCCGAAGATCCCGAGTTTCTAGAAGATATGATCGTTGCTGCAGTGAACCAAGCTTTAGAAAAATCAAAAAATCTTTTCCAAAAGGAAATGAGTCAGCTGACAAACGGGCTGGATGTAAACAATATTATGAAAATGTTCCAAAAGTAATGGAAAAATAACATGAAAAACCTTTTTTTATTTTTGCTACTCACAGTGTTCGCTTTCTCACAAAACGATGCGCACACTGTTTACAATCTGAAGGTGCAAGAACCACTATCCAACAACTTAACAAAAGTTATCATTAATAAACTCAAAGCGGTAGATAAAGATAGTGCGAAAGTCATCATCCTGGAAATTAATTCTTCCGGAGGCAAAATTGAAGCTGCAAATATGATTTGCCGTGAGTTAGACGCTCTTGCAGAGAGCGGAGTACCTACCTACGCATACGTGACTCAGGCCCAAGGTGCTTCAGCGCTATTGGCCATTGCGTGTGAAAAAATTTATATGCAACCTGGAGCTACACTAGGTAATGTTGTACTTAAGACCACCTTTGGCGGTATCGACAAAGAAGGCATAAAAGTTGCTAAAGATTACTTTACCACTTACGCAAAGCGCCACCTATATCCCACGGCGTTAATGCAAAGTATGGTAGATCCAGATATGGAAGTACGTCAAATTAGCTATCGCGCACAGCCGTTGTTTAAAACTACGGAAGAATTGAATGAGATGCGTAGCGACCCCACAAAACCAAACAAGGAAATCCACGATAAAGGTATTGTTGTTAAGAGAGGGGCTGTTGCCATTTTTAGCGCCAAAGAATGTAAAGATTTTGGAATATGTCGTGAGATGTACACCACAAAAGCAAAACTACTTGATGCACTTAACTTAACTGAGTACAATGTAGAAAAAGTTTCAAACGTCAGTTCCGATACCTTAACACAATTGTTAACAAACAAATGGATACGCATCTTGTGTTTAACTCTCGGCTTTTTGGGAATACTCATTGAATTTTTATCTCCCGGTGTTGGAGTTCCTATCCTTGGTGGAATGTCGTTCTTGTTTTTATTTTTCATTGGTGGATCATATGCAGGGTTAGTTGAATCCTGGGAAATAGTGATTTTCATCTTTGGACTAGGATGTATTGCACTTGAAATTTTCGTGATGCCAGGTATGATTGTCATCGGTGTTGCTGGGGCCGCGATGTGCTTTGCAGGTGTTCTTTTATCGATGCAAACTTTTGTATATCCATCAACACAACAACAAGTTAGCATATTTATGGGTAACATGATGGCCATTACCATGAGCATTGGGGCAAACATTGCAATATTCTTTTCTATATCAAATCTGTTTCCCAACAAAAAACCTCTAGGCCCACTTTCCTTAGAAAAAGCAGATATAAGCAGTGAATACAACGAAGCTCTTGCTAAAAACCAAGAACTTGTTGGAAAAACAGGTAAAGTAATTGCAACTTTACGGCCTTCGGGAAGAATGGAAATGGACGGCGAATATTACGATGTGGTTACCCAGGGCGGTATGATTAACGCTGGAGAAACTGTATCTGTTTTGTTTGTTGAAGGAACTCGTATTATTGTTGAGAAAGCCGAAGCAGAGCAAGCACAAGATACAGAAAAAACAGAGGAATAGTAAAAAATGCAATTTGAAATTATATGCCTTATCTACATCGCCGGACTTGTGATCCTCTTTACAGAGGTGTTTGTTCCTGGTGGAATCGTAGGTGTGATAGGTAGCATTATTATTGTAAGTAGTATTTATTTCGCTTTTACAGATCTCGATAGTCCCATCTATGGATTTTCGCTTATTATTATATCGATTATTGTTATACCAATGATTATATCTTGGGGACTAAAGCGGGCAGTGCTCGATGATCAACAATCGGTAGAAGCTGGTTATGTTTCGTCGCAAGATGGCATTGAGGAGCTTCTTCACAAAGAGGGAGTCACTAGTAGTATGCTGCGCCCCGCAGGTATCGCAATCATAGAGAAGAAACGCTATGATGTAGTATCTGAGGGCAACGTTGTCGAAAAAGATACTCCAGTGAAAGTAGTGAAAGTAGAAGCAAACCAGATCTTTGTGCGCCCGATTAACTAAGGCGGAAAAATAAAAATATTTTTAAGGAATATTTAAATGACATCGGAAATACAATTTATTGTGTGGCCAGTCGTTGGTATATTTGGTCTTATTCTTTTCATCATCCTATTCAAATTCGGTTTTCTATGGATCCAAGCTTTTGCATCAGGTGCAAGAGTTTCTTGGATGTCTTTGATCGGGATGTGGTTTAGAAAGATAAATCCCAACGTGATTGTTGAAAGCCGTATCATGGTAGTAAAAGCCGGTCTAAACGTAGAAGCAAAACACTTAGAATCGCACTACCTGGCAGGCGGAAATGTACCAAATGTAATTAGAGCCTTGATTGCGGCTAACAAAGCAAACATTCCTCTACTATTTTCTAAAGCCGCGGCAATAGACCTCGCAGGTCGTGACGTACTCGATGCGGTACAAACTTCCGTAAACCCAAAAGTAATCGATTGCCCTGGTCGAAAGTCAAAAAAGAAAACAGTTGACGCTGTTGCAAAAGATGGTATCCAACTAAAAGCAAGAGCAAGAGTTACGGTAAGAGCAAACCTTGACCGTCTTGTGGGTGGGGCGACAGAGGAAACGATCATCGCACGTGTTGGTGAAGGTATCGTAACCACAATTGGTTCGGTGGAAAATTATACCAAAGTACTCGAAAATCCAGATATGATCTCTAAAAAAGTATTGGAAAAAGGTTTGGACTCTGGTACTGCTTTCGATATTCTTTCTATCGATATTGCTGACGTTGATGTTGGAGACAACATTGGTGCGAAACTACAAGCCGATCAAGCGGAAGCTGATAAGCGCGTAGCGCAAGCAAAAGCAGAGAAAAGACGTGCGATGGCTGTTGCGCACGAACAAGAAAAAATTGCAGAGATTCAAGAAAATCAGGCGAAAGTTATTATGGCAGAAGCCGAAATTCCTCAAGCAATTGCCGACTCCTTCAAACAAGGGAAGGTTGGACTCATGGATTACTACAAACTGCGTAATGTCATGGCCGACTCTAGTATGCGTAATGCTTTAGCTGGTGAAACTAACAGTGGTTTTAAAATATAACCTTGTAATCCTTTCATAAAAGGACCAATTTCATGGAAGATTTTTTAACTTTTCTGATAGTGTTGATCTTTTTTATTGGGCCAGCTCTACGAAAGCTATTTGAAGGACAGCAAGGAAATGTACCACGCAAAAACCGTTCTCGTGAAGAAGTCAAAAAATATTTAGAGAGAATGCGCGCTTTACAAGAACAATCGGCAGCTCTATATGAAGAGCCGGTTGTTGCTGAAGTAGAAGAAGAAAAAGCTTCTTGGCAAACAGAAAATCGCTTTTCCTCTTATGAGGAAAAAGAAAGTAATTTTGACAGAATTTCACAAGCGGTAGAGCAAGATGTTGTTCAACATGTGGCGGAACACATTGACAATATACATCCTTCAATGGAACAAGCCGTAGTAGAAGGAACTACAACCACTACTACGAGTACCAATAAAAAAGCAAGACTAGAAGAACTTATTCTAGAAAATAAGCGGTTCAATGATATTCAACGAGCCTTTGTGTTGTCGGAAATTTTCAATAAACCGAAATCGTTGACCCAGGATATTTGAGTGAGGAATTATAATGATACACTTTTTACTAAAGGCTAATAACGAAATATTAGTTACTATTGGTTTTGTTGTAGCCGCAGTTGTTATCTTAGTATTGGCTTTAATCCTACTGAACTTCGGAATGTTGTGGATACAAGCAGCCTCCTCCGGCGCTCCAGTATCCATACGTAGTTTAGTGGGAATGTGGTTGAGAAAAGTAAATCCGAAAACCATTGTGGATGCGCTAATTATGTCCGTGCAGTCTGAAATAAAAGATGTGAACATCAAAGATTTGGAAACACACTACCTTGCACGGGGAAATGTGCCAAACGTAATACGCGCACTTATTGCAGCGAATAGAGCGAATATTCCACTTTCGTTCCCAAAAGCAGCTGCTATTGATCTTGCTGGACGTGACGTACTCGAAGCGGTACAAACATCCGTAAATCCAAAGGTAATTGATTGCCCAAGTGAAGATGGACGTACCACTATTGCCGCGGTAGCAAAAGATGGAATTCAATTGAAAGCAAAAGCTCGCGTAACAGTGAGAGCAAACATCGATCGTTTGGTTGGTGGAGCCAAAGAAGAAACGATCATCGCTCGTGTTGGTGAAGGTATTGTTTCGGCGATTGGTTCTGCGGAAACCCATAAAAAAGTACTCGAAAATCCCGACTTGATTTCTCAGTATGTACTTGGTAAAGGTCTTGACTCTGGTACCGCATTTGAAATCCTGTCTATTGATATTGCAGACGTAGATGTTGGAGAAAACATTGGTGCGCAACTTCAAGCAGATCAAGCGGAAGCAGATCGTCGTGTAGCTCAAGCGAAAGCAGAAGAGAGAAGAGCAATGGCGATTGCACAAGAGCAAGAGATGAAAGCAAAAGTCAAAGAAAATCGTGCAAAGGTTGTTTTGGCACAAGCAGAAGTACCAAAGGCAATTGCCGAAGCATTCCGCAAAGGAAATATTTACTCTGCAAAGGGTTAATAGTTATCTTTTAGTGTTGGAAGTTTATCTTCCAACACTGCCTCTCCATTTCAGACCTCCACAAACATTGCGATTTGCCCACCGCATCATCATACATAACCACATTTCTAACGACGGTTATGCAAAAAACAGTAAAATATAATGACGGTTCTTGACAGTAAAATACAATTCTCTTATCATACACAACAAAAGACCTCCCCACGTCATAAATGACCGCTATCAACAGGTCGCTGTTGTTTTATTAAGATGAAACTACTTTTAATTTGCAGTTGCAAGTGTACAATTTGGTCGTGTAATATGTTGAAGTGTTATCACGTACGGTCAAAATTGCAAAATTACTTTGTTATGTAGTTCGAGAGAACCATCAACAGGTCGCTGTTGTTTTATTAAGATGAAACTACTTTTAACTTGCAGTTGCAAGTGTACAATTTGGTCGTGTAATATGTTGAAGTGTTATTACGTACGGTCAAAATTGCAAAACCAATTTGTTATGTAGTTCCAGAGAACAAAATTTTCAATATTGGAACAAGAAAAATGTCTACACAAATTACAAATGAGCAGTATAAATTGTTTTCACTTGTTGCTAATACAGACAAGATTACGATAAAGCAACTTTGTGAGGAAACACAGATCGAACAACCCATGGTTATGGGTACGATGACTTTTGCCGAAGGTGAAGGTTGGGTTCACATTGAAGAATACAAAAGATTAGAATTAGTACCTACTTCCGATGCACAGGAACTTCTCGCGAATGGCTTAGCCGAAAGAAAGTTTTTGACTATTTTGCAAGAAAGCAATAACAGTTTGGCCATGCAAGACGTTGCAAAACGCGCAAAAGAAAATGATCTCTCAATGGGAGACATTATGAAATGGGGAATGGCGCGCGGATGGTTTAAAAAGAATGGCCAGAATTTAGAGTTAACTGACTCGGGAATAGAAGCAATTTCTCAAGAAGCACATGATGAACGAGCATTAAAGCTCGCGATAGAAAAACAAAGTATATTCCTAGATGAACTAGGCAATGATTTTGACGCACAGTATGTCGAAAAACTTTTGCGCCGTCGTGGAGAACTTGCCAAACTAAAAGAGCGTACCGTTCGTTATATTAATATGACAGACAAAGGCAAGGAAGTATTTCCCACACTACAAGTAAAAGAAGAAGGGGCTACTCTTTTAACACCAGAAGATCTTGCAAGCGGTCGTTGGAAAGATATCACACTTCGCCCTTATGATATAACGGAAAAAGCTGACATAAAAGTACCTGTAAAATGCCATCCTCTACAAAAAATTATACAAGAAACACGTCGGACATTTTTGGAAATGGGCTTTATTGAGACAGTTTCTCCGCACTTAGACACGGGGTTGTGGGATTTTGATGCTCTCTTTCAGCCACAAGATCACCCTTCACGAGACATGCAAGATACATTTTATATGAAAAAACCGCAATATGGTTCACTACCAAATCAAGAATTGGTAGAACGTATCAGCAGCACTCATGAAAACGGAGGAAATACCGGATCTAGTGGTTGGGGTTACAAATGGGATAGCGAGGAAGCACGACGTATGGTATTGCGTACGCATACAACGGCCTCGTCGATTCGCTACCTTTCCGAAAATCCGAATCCACCGAGCAAAGTTTTTTGTGTTGGTAGAGTATTTCGTAATGAAACAATAAGCTTTAAACATTTACCAGAGTTTCACCAAGTAGACGGAATTGTTGTGGATAAAAATGCATCCTTGTGCTCTTTACTAGGAACTTTACAAGCGTTTTATCGTAAGATGGGTTTTGACAAAGTAAAATTTAAACCATCCTTTTTTCCGTACACCGAACCATCAGCGGAGGTGTTTGTTTGGATGGAACAAAAAAGTTGTTGGATCGAGCTGGGTGGCTCAGGAATTTTTCGTCCAGAAGTGACAATGCCTTTGGGGTGCAATGTTCCCGTAATGGCTTGGGGTTTGGGTTTAGAGAGATTAGCGATGTTGCGCTATGGTATATCTGATATTCGCACTCTTTATGGATCGGATTTAGATTGGTTACAGGAGGCTAAGTTGTGCCAGTAATAGGAATATCGGTAAAACAATTATCAGACTTATTAGGACAGTCTATTACTTCAGAAAAGCTGTCAGATACACTGGAGTACCTTGGGTGCGACGTTGACGGTATGGGAAAAACAATCGTTTATCGCTGCCCAAATTGCGGCTTTTTCATGGAAAAACAAGAACACGAAGAGGGTCCTAAACGCTGTACGCAGTGTGGTCATGAACAAGAGGAAATTTTTGCTTCTGTAGACGAAGAAGAAACCATTCGTCTCGATCTCTTACCTGCGCGACCAGACCTTTTTGATGCCGGAGGTCTTTCGCGTACTCTCAAAGGTTATTTAGGCATTGAGAAAGGGCTTGCTGAATTCGATTTAGCTCCTGCACAAGTCGATGTTTTTGTATCGGACGAGCTACAAAGAGAAGAAAGTTATCGACCATATATCGCATGCGCCATTGTTCGTATAGCTGCTGTTGACGCTAAATTGTTGCGTACCATAATGAAGTTGCAAGAAAATTTACATTGGGGAATTGGACGTGATCGCAAATTGGCATCAATAGGTATTTACGATTTAGATACCATCAAAGGACCAATCTATTACAAGGCCGTTGCTCCGGAGGAGTTAGAATTTTATCCCTTGGGTAATGCCGAAGAAAAAATGACGCCCAAACAAGTATTGGACAAACATCCCAAAGGCAAAGCGTATGCTCATTTGTTGGAAAATAGCAAAAAATATCCTTTACTGATTGATAGTAGTGGGCAAGTATTGTCCATGCCGCCTATTATCAATAGCGAAGAAACAAGAGTGAGAGAGGGTAGTACCAATTTGTTTATCGACGTGACAGGTCTTACACAAACAGATGTACACAAAAGTTTGAATACCCTAGTTAGTTCTCTTGTCGAATTAGGTGGAAGTGTTGAGTTGGTAAATTTAGTACATGGCGAGACAAAAACGACGACACCTGATTTAGCTTTGCGCAAAATTAGAATAAATGCAGAAAGAGCACGAAGATGGCTAGGCATTAATTTCACTATTCCAGAATTCAAAGAATTACTGGAAAAAATGCGTTTCCGTGTAGATGGACGCTTTCCTAATTATGAAATATACTATCCCGGATTTCGTACAGATATCAAACACGAAGTGGATATCTTCGAAGATCTGGGGATCGCATACGGCTATCACAACATTCAGCCGAAAATGGTGGAAACCTTAACCGTAGCACAAGCACGACCAGAAGAACTGATTAGTGAAAAAGCACGCCAAATTATGCTAGGTTTAGGTTATAACGAAATTATGTCGCTCATGCTGACAACCGAAGCGAATCACTTCACTAAATTTCAGCTAACTCCTGGTGAAGATCATGCTATTATTGAAAACCCAAAGTTAGTGGAACACAACATCGTTCGTTGCCACTTAATGACAGGACTTTTTGAAAGTTTTGTAAAGAACAAACGTAAGCCAATGCCTCAAAAGTACTTTGAGTTGGGGAACGTGGTACACGTGGGCAATGAAAAACACGATACCAATACTTGGGAAGAAAGACGTTTGTGTCTTGCCATCATCGGGCCTAGGGCCAGTTATGCGGAGATACGTTCTTATGTAGATGGAATTTTGTCTGAATTAGGTTGGACAGGTACTTACAGTCGAAGTTCACATCCTAGTTTTATTGAAGGACGTTGTGCTGAAGTGGAAATTGCGACAGGTAAAATCGTTTTAGGTGAAATCCATCCGCAGGTAATTGTAAATTTTGGTTTGGGGAACCCTATTGCTGTTGCTGAAATTCCATTGGCGGTTCTGTTTAAGTAATCATGTTAACTTGTAATTCCCATTGAAATAAATATAAGTAGTACAAGGCGGTCTTTGGCCGCCTTTACTTTTAAATATAACTCCAAGTTTTAGAAAAACGGGAGAGTAAAATGAGTACAACCAAACGCGATTTTATTGTAGGAATTGTATTTTTCGTTGGTTTTATTGTTGTGGGGCTTTTTACAATTATCATTAAAGATTTTACTATTCTACAGGGGCGTAGTGCAAAAATGGCGATCATTTTTGACCGTGTAGATGGTTTGGAAGTGGGGCATAAAGTTCTTGCTTCGGGTATGGAAGTGGGGACTGTTTCTGAACTAAAACTACAAGATGATGGACGTGTAAAGGTCGATATCAATTTAGTAGAACCACTCAATCTTTATGATGGTTACCACATTAAAGTGAAAGACGCGAGTGCTCTCGGAGGGAAGTTAATCGACATTGATGTGGGGGAATCCAGCGAAGAAGAGGAACTCAAACCTCTCGTTCAATTTCCGGCAATTGCAGCAAAGTCAGAAAAAGTACAAGAATTAGAAGGTAAAGCCAAGCACTCAATACTCGATAATCCAGAAATGGACGAGCTTATTTCCGAATTAAAAGAGGTGGCAAAAAGTTTAAAAAGCGATGGGACAATTGGTTTGCTAATAAGAGAAAGAAAAATCTACGATGATATTTCCGTCGCGGTAAAAAATTTACGCGATATTACCGAAAGTCTCAAAAAGGCCGAGGGAACTCTTGGGCGCTTGCTATACGACGATAAACTTTATCAACGGCTTGACCAAATTTCCCAGGATGTCGCAGCAATCACTAGCCGTGTACGTAAAGGTAAGGGAACAATTGGACGACTAATACGCGATGATGAATTATATTCAAGTATTAAAAATACTATGAAAAATGCCGATAAAATATCGCAAAATATGTATGAGCTTACGGAACGTATTCAACGCGGAGAAGGTACAATTGGCAAGTTGTTTATGGATGACAAATTATATTCCGAGTTAGAAAAGACATTGAGTGATGCGCGCACCATGATCAATAACGTAAATAATACGGTTGACGGCATTAACAACGGTAAAGGAACTCTGGGGGTTCTTATTAACGACGAACAAATGGCCGCAGATTTAAAGAATACAATTGCCAGTTTGCAAAAAGTAGCGACGCGTTTAGAGAAAGGCGAAGGGACCATTGGTAAGTTAATGGCAGATGATGCACTATATACCGAAATTCGCCAGTTAATCAAAAGTTTTTCTGATTCCATTGAGGATGCACGTGAACAAGTTCCCATTACAACATTTACCAATATTTTATTCCGTGCTTTTTGAGGGTACTATGCAAAAGTTTTTATTTATGAGCTGCGTTGCGCTGCTATTTTTGTGTGGATGCGTGCAAGAACAACAAGTAGATACCTTAAACATACTGTTTACGGGTGAGGCATCGGGTGAGCTTGAGCCTTGTGGTTGTACAGGAATGAAAACAGGCGGCATTGCACAGCGCAGTGGTTGGATTCGCCATTTTCGCGACAGCGGTGGCAAATGGGTGCTCATTGATGGTGGTTTTGCTACGAAAAAGAGTGGGCGGCAACAGAAAATGAAATTTACCACCTATCGCAAGATGTTAAAAGTAATGGAGTATGAATTTTCTTGTGTCACACAGCAAGAGCAGAACTTAGTGACAGTGCCCAAACCATATTTTGGTGACTTTAGGGGCAAAAAATTTGTCATTTTGCGTTTAGAAACCGAACAAGATAAACAACAAGCACAAACGATCTTGCAACAGAAATCCATTGATTTAGTGATCGTGATGGCAAGGGGAAAAACCTCTTCGCAGGTTTCTGAGGGGTTTCCTCAAGGAGATTTTTGGCGAATATTTTTAATTAATGATGCGCAAAATCCCATAACTCCTTTTACACCACAAGAAAAAACGATCGTTTTGAGTGCGGGGGATCGTGGACGTTACGCTGGTGTTTTGCGGTTTTCTTGGGAAAAAAACGTATTTAGTTGGAAACACGAGCACATCGCAATTACCAACGAACATGGTGCCGATGAGAAAGTTCTTAGTATCCTGACAAACTATAAAAATACCGTAAAAGAAGCGCGATTGTTGGATTTTGAAATAAAAAGAAGTACACCTATTGGCTATGTGGGAACAGATATGTGCAAATCTTGTCATAAAAAAGAGTTTCAATCGTGGTTGACAAAACAAGATCATTCGCATGCTTTTGCCACTTTGCAAAAGCAAAATTACCATCACGACCCTGAATGTGTGAAATGTCATGTGGTTGGTTATGAATTTGCGGAAGGCTTTCGCAACTGGGAAGAAAGTGACTATCTAATTAATGTTGGTTGCGAAAATTGTCATGGTCCTGGCGCAAGACATGCTTTCGACCCTAAACCAGGTTATGGAAAAACGACAGGGGAGATGACATGTACCGTATGTCACGATAAAGACCATAGTCCAAAATTTGACTACAACAAATACCGAGAAAAAATTCGCCATTGGCCTAAAAATGAATAGGAGATTTTTATGTTTAGATTTATCTTGGCATTATTTTTCGTTGCGTTAGTAACAGCTCAAGATGATTTGGTAATTTCTCCTGAGACGATTTCTTTAGGAAAAATACCAGATAATAAAAAAATCGATATGGTTTTTACCATAACAAACAATAGTAATTCTACAGTGGTGATTGAAAAAGTCGAGACTTCTTGTGGGTGCTCTTCTGCCTACCCTACACCATCAGAAGTTTCCCCTGCGGGAACTTCAAAAATAAAAGCAAATTTAGATCCACGAGGGAAAAAAGGTTATTCTTCTTGGCAAATTAAGGTATTTACAAACTCGGTGAACACACCTATTGTTTATGCCTCTTTCGATGCCGATGTTTTACAGACAGGAACCGTATCACATAAATTTCTGAGCTTCGGCGAATTCCGTCGCGAAACAACGCAAAAAAAACAATTGTGGATTTCTCCCGAAAACAATCCAGATTTTAAAATTATCGCAATCAAACAAAATATTTTTGATCAACAGGGCGAATATTTTGACATTGAAGTAAAAGATGATGTCTATGCGGGATTTTACCCCGGGAAACGCCCGGCAAAATGTATTGTGTTGACCACAAAAAAAGATATTCCCTATGGACGAATTGACGGCGAACTGAGCATCGAAACAAATATTCCCGGATATGAAAAGATCAAAGTGGCGATTTTGGCAAGAGTTGCAGGTGACATTGGGGTACGTCCAGATACAATTTCGTTTGGACTACTACGTGACGGCAAGCCCAAGACGCGACATGCTTTTATTTATCATCGCAACGGCGAATCTTTCACCATCAAAGCAATGCATTCTCCCTGGCCAGAGCTATCTATTACCAAAGAAGAAATGATCAAAAATCAATATTATAAAATCATTGTCGTGTGCAAACCTTCGAAAAATATGAAGGCAGGCGAAATGCGTGATCACATTGTGATTGAAACCTCAGATGAAAAACAAACAAAGATAAAAATACCCTTGCAAGGTTACGTGATGAGCGGAAAAAAATAAATGGGAATCGAGGTGGAAATGTAGGGGCGGACCTTGTGTCCGCCCGTTCCCTAAAATAAAGGTGGACCTACGTTTTCAAATATCGACCCCACGAATCACGAGTTTATTTCTAGGAGAAGTTCAAATGCGTTACAGAGTACTAATATTTGCACTTATTTTTTTAAGTTATGCTACTGCAGAAAAATATCCAGCAACTTTTACAAATGTATCTTATGGACCAGACGAACGCAATGTGATGGATGTATGGGTTATTGATTCTCCTACACCTACGCCAGTTCTAATTTACATGCATGGGGGGGGATTTGTGACAGGGGATAAAAAGTATGCGCAAACAGACCCTATTTTACGGCAATGTATGGAAAAAAAAATTGCGGTTGTTTCGATTAACTATCGTTTTGTCACTACCCATCCGTACCCGGCTCCAATGCTCGACGGAAAAAGAGCTTTGCAATTTGTGCGTCATAATGCAAAAAAATGGAATATAAACAAAGAGAAAGTGGCACTACTAGGTTACTCAGCAGGTGCTTTAATGGGGTTGTGGCTGGGATTAAAAAACGACATGGCGGATCCGATGAATGAAGATCCCGTATTACGTGAATCAACACGCGTTCAGATTGTCGTACCTAAACAAGCTCCGACTTCGACAGATCCTATTTGGATTTTACAAAATATTGGCGGAGACGAACGAGTATATCCTTCATTACTCGACTTTTACGGTATTGAGTCTTTTGATGAGATATACAAACCAGAAATACGCAAAATAGCCTACGACTCTTCACCAATTAACTTTGTGAGTAATGATGATCCGCCGGTAGTTATGTATTATCATGGAGACTTAACGACAACGCCTTTGGCAAAAGATACACCGATGAATACTTCTATCCACCATCCACAATTTGGGGTACTACTAAAGAAAAAAATGGATGCTTTGGGTTTGCTTAGCTATGTTCACTATCGTAGCGCAGGCAGTAAGAAGACGATTATTTCTTTTTTGAATGAAGTTTTTTATAAAAATTAGGTTTTATTTTACATAGCTACAAAAAAAAATTATACCATTTTACGTGGAATATATCGCTGTATTTAAACAATATAATCTGTATATAGTCTACATCTGGATTCGCCTAGAGCTTTTTTGCCGTTGCTATGTTAGAGGATTACAAGTGGCTCATTACCCTTCGTAAAGGGAAGGTTATTCACCACTCTAGTGAATTTTCGGTAGCGTTTCTTTACGTACAATTGTATAATATAATCTAAATAGAGTGCTTTATTACTTTTTGGGAGCCGCTATGAATAAAACGACAACATTAATAATAATTTTTTTAATTAGTAGCTGTTATGCCGACATTGTCCATTTGAAAAATGGACGATCCTTAGAGGGCAACGTCGTAAATAAAAGCGACAGTATTGTCCTGGAGACGGTACATGGCTATCTAGAAATTCCCAAAGATCAAATTCGAGAGATTGAAAACAGTAAAACAGTTTGGGAGATTTTTAACGAACGCAAAGCCAACCTCACCGAAGATGATGCTGAAGGATGGTTTGCGCTTTATTTGTGGGCAAAAAAACAACGTTTGTCACGAGAAGATCTTCTCATTGTTCTCGATCAAACAGTTCAAGCTGATCCGGCACACGAAGATGCCAAAAACGAAATACTACACTTACTTACTATTGATGAAGAGCGCGAAAAGAAGAGAGAACAAAAACGTCAGCTCAAAATAGAAAGAGAAAAAAAGCTACGCGAAGAACAGAAAATCAAAGAAGAGGAACAAAGAAAGCAACTAGAGGAACAGAGAAAAGTAAGCCTAGAAAGAAATCGCGTTCAATTTGGACTTTTGCCAATAGAGTACCAATACAACACCAAGACGTTGACCGACTTTGAAGACTTTATCGATGAATTGTACCTACAGCAGCATTCCTTTCCCGTGGAAAGATTTGCAAATCGCGGAGGACTCAATCTACTTTTTAGCTTCATATTCCGTAAAGCACAACAAGCAGGGTTTTCCGTAAATGATGCGCGTGCTTTGGCCAATAAGTATAAAAATATTGCGTCTGTGGGTGGAGATCGTGCGTTCCAAGTTTTTGACCGTACATTTTTTACCATTATTCGTTTGGAGACGCAGCGAAATCCGAATCGTCGAAGACCAGCGACAAATCGCTTTCAAATTATTAGAAATCGTGGGCTGTTCTTATTTGCTTTGCGGTTTGCCGCTAAAGTGGCAAGCGGTGGAAGTAGTGCTGATGGTGACTTCAATAGTGCCTATAGTTTTTTATTCTTCAAATTTAATAGGCGCACAGGACTTGGTTTACCAGAATATTTATCGTATCGTTTGGCAACAAAATGTGCGGCAATCATTGCTGCAGGTGGCGGGGTAATTCGTTTTCGTGATGCTTTTGGCTTTCATGTGCGGCAGTTTCGTACGAAGCGTCAGACGATTCGCAATGCTGTTATACCAGCCGTACGAGAAGCACTGAGCGAAGTGCAGCATCCACGTCGATTTTTTAGAAGAAGACGCAACTAGAATGTTTTCGCGTTCGAAAAACACCCACTATGTGGTGCGGCCAACAATTTTGGCCATATTCTTAGCCTTTAATTTACTACAATTGGGAATTTTTCTTGTCGCGCAAAATAGTTTCAATCTTGCGAGCATCAAACTCCATGAAATATCCGACGAGGAAATGGATGAAATCGAACAAGTCGAAAAAACCATTACCCACCTTCAAAGTGATTTTACGGTAGAAAAACTAACAAAGGATTTTCACAGCGCACATTTGATGCGCGACCGTAAAATACACTTTTTAGCTGCGTTGGTCTGCGGTTTACTTTTGATGATACTTGGTAGTATTTCGATCTTTTTTTTCGTAAAAAACTGGCGTATTTCTTTTCATGAATTACGCCGGTTGGACCCCCAGGTGAAAATTGTTTTCAAAGTAAGCTTTACCAGTAAGGTTGTTGGTTGGTGCACAACGATCGTTGGTAGTGTTATTGTGATCACATCGGCGTTGGCCTTACGTGAATTGATTTACTACCGCGATGAAGCATGGTTCACGGCCTTTATGAACTATGAATGTATGACTCACTTGGCAAGCCATTATCATTCTACCTTATTTTTAGGTATCATATGCCTATTTTGGGGAGTTGTCGCAACAATATTCCATTGGTGGAAACCGCATAAACAACTATAGTACCACTCATTCCCACTCCGGAAAATGCCCCTGTTTTTGCAAATCTTCAATGGATTTGCGCAGCGAATCCACAAATGACTGCTTTTCTCCATTCCACTTTAGCGCCTCTCCTATAAATACATCACAAAAAAACGGTACGGGAATAAAAGAACCTTTGGGTAATGTCTTGCCCAATCCGTGCATATAAACCGGGCAAATGGGCATTTGTGGATATTTTTGCGCAAGACGTGCAATACCTGACTTGAATTCCGCCATTTGTTCAGGTTTTCCTCGTGTGCCTTCGGGATATAGTATGAGAATTTGCTGTTTTTCAATAGCATCATAACATGGCTGTAAAAGGTCTTCGTCCTTCGTTGATCGAGTTCTTTTAATGGGGATTATTCCCAAAAAGTTTTTGCTCAACCAACTGAAAACGGGATTTGAACAAAAGTAATCGTACGCGGCAACAGGACGAACCTTGCGTAATAATTTTTGCGGAGCAAGCGTCATAAGTACCAAAGTATCCAAATGACTATTGTGATTTGCGACGATAATGGCTGGACCTTTTTTGGGAAAGCGCTCGTAATTGCGTACATTTAAACCTAGACCGATCAGAATAATTGGTTTTACGCATAAATAAAAAAATATGTGCTTTAACATTTTTGATTCCTAGAAATTGGGAAGCACAAAAGAGGTAAAATGAAAAAATAATGGCGCTGTGTAAGTTAGGCTGTCAAGGCGATCGAGGATACCACCATGTCCAGGAACAAGCTGGCTCGTGTCCTTGATTCCCAAATCTCTTTTTATCGCGGACATTGTTAAATCACCTAGAAAACCCGCAAGTGCGATAATTGCTCCAGCAATAATAGACTCTCTTACACTAAAAAAAGTCAAAAAAGGTGCGAGAAGCCATGCGAGGGCTATTGTGGTCGCGACACCTCCCAAAAAACCTTCCCATGTTTTATTTGGGCTTACCTTGGGAATGACCTTGTTACGGCCAAATGATTTTCCCCAGATAAACTGTGATACGTCGTTTAGCTGTGTTAATATGACCAAATAAAGTACTAACCCACCTCCTCCGGCATTGGGATTAAAGTCGTTGGGAAAAACGAGCATATATGCCATATGACCAATAGTAAAAGCGGTAATCATAAGTCCCCACTGTAACGTTCCAACGGCTTTCAAAAAACCACTGGTGTCACCAATAAGTACCATTTGCGCTGCGAGCCATAAAAACATATACACGGGAATAAATATAATAAACATATCGTACCAGCCCATCATAATCCAGCATGTTTGTATTGGTATGGCCATATACGCCCAAAATATTACGCGACGATCCACACGCCTTGTAGGAATGATCGATAGAAATTCTTTAAAGGCGAGAAAACTGACAAAAGCCATAAACCACAACGATATACTTTTGTCGAGCGTCATCGCCAAGGCAAAAACACTTGCCATAACCCACCACGATCGAATGCGCATTTGAAGTTCATTATAATCTTTTTGTGGACGCAATTTTTTTAGTAGAAACGTAATCAAATTGGCCACAATTAAGAGAGCAAAAATTCCCCCCATCATCCATAATATGTTTTGTGGTATTTTGGATAAATTCATTACTTACACTCCTTCAAGGCATAATATGCTCGATTAAAGATTGTCCATACTAAAAGTAGCACAATGACAATGAGAATACCGAAAATCCAATTTTGTGGGAGAAGCTCGAAAAATACAAGTATGGCAAGAAGACCGAACACAAATGCACGGTCACTTTTTCCCATTGGGCCATCGTAACGACGGCTGGCACCGATCTGCACAGCAACAACTCCCATCATTTCCGACATAACGGCTAAAATAACAATGGTGATGATGGTAAAAGACGAAAATCCACTGACCCAAATAAAAGGTAAGTACAAAGCCGTATCAGAGACAACATCGCCCATTTCGTTTAGTATGGCACCAAGTTTACTCTGCATATTGTGCTCACGAGCTAACATTCCGTCAATGGCATTGAGTGCCATGCGCACAAAAAGGAATATCGGTAGAATCATTAGACCCAAAGAAGGCCTCATGTACATAACAAAACCCACAGCACAAGAGAGTAGCATTGCAAGAACAGTAACTTGGTTTGCGGTAACACCTATACGCGCTAGACCCCGTGTAATAGGACGCAGTAGGTTTTGGAATTGTGACTTCAATTTATAAATGCTCATAATTTTCTCCCCAATATAAATAATGAATGAATATTTATTCATTTATACGTGATTATAGCATCTTTGTTTGTTAAAATGAATAAAAATATTTAGCAAAGGTGTTTTTGAGGAGGACAACAATGGCAAGGCCGATTATTAAAAAAGATATTATTATACGTGCGGCATTGGAAGTTTTTACAGAAAAAGGGGTGGACGGAACGACTATTCAAGATATCGCCAGCCGTGCAAATGCCGCTGGCGGTACATTGTATCGTTATTTCCGCAGTAAGGAAGAATTGGCGCAGAATATCTTTTTTGAAAATTTAGATATTTTTGTGTCGCAATTAGACAGTATTCTTACCGACGAAAAATGTATCCAAAAGCGTCTTCGGATTATGGTGGATACATTTTACGAGTTTTTTGAGAACGATCAGGTTCTGTTTTCTTATTTGCTATTATCAGAACATAATTTCGCAAAAAGAATGAAATGCGACCAGCGGACTCCTATTGATGTTATTATAAAAGTCATTGACGACGGCAAAGCTAACAAAGAGATTCCCGAACAAGAAAGTAGCGTTTCTGCCGCCTTTATCTACGGAGCTGTTGTCCGTGTAACATTTTTTAAAATTTATGGTCGCATTCAAAATGATATCCGCATTTATAAAGAGCGGATTGTTGCAGGTTGTTGGAATTTTCTGCAAATGAAATAGTTAATTATTTTTTGTTTTCACGCCTTCTTGGATTATACTGCGATTTTCCCTTTGCGTGGTTTTTGTTTTTTTGATTGTAATGTTTGTTTTTATTCTGATTTTTGCGATTTTTGTTTGCGTACGGTTTTGAATTTTCTGATCCCACATGGATCAGCTTCAATTTTGAAGAAATCATTTTTTCTAAATGTTTCAGACAAGATAAATCACTACGAGTAACAAAACTCGTTGCTAGGCCACTAGATGTCGCACGTGCTGTACGGCCAATGCGATGGATGTAATCTTCGGCACTACTTGGAAAATCGTAGTTGATTACATGCTCTATATTGGCAACATCAATACCGCGAGCAGCGATGTCTGTGGCAACCAAAATATTGTATTTGCCGTTGCGAAAACCTTCCATGGCCATCTCACGCTGTGATTGTTCGTAGTCACCATGTAAACGAGCTACATTTTTGTTCAGTGCCGAAATACGGCGAGCGAGCTGGTCTACTTTTCTTTTGGTTCGTGCGAAAATTAAAATTCGTTGAGATTTCTGACTCAAAAGGTCCATGAGAAGTAGTAACTTTTCGTCTTCATTAACGCGAAATAGTTTTTGTTCAGCGCGTGTCGCAGGAGTTACTCTTCCTATTTCTATGCGTTTAGGGCGATGCATGCTGCGCCTAACAAAATGTTCAATTTTTTTGGACATAGTTGCTGTGAACATCATCGTTTGGCGTTTTTTGGGTAATACATCTATGATTTGTTGGATTTGTGGTAAAAAACCCATGTCGTGCATGTGATCTGCTTCATCAATGGTTAGGATTTCAATTTTTGAAAGATCAACTGTGCGCGAAAAAATGTGGTCGATGAGTCGACCAGGTGTGGCAACAAGTATATTTGGCCATGAGCCTAAAGCTTTAGAGTCTTCTTTAATAGATGTGCCACCAACTAAAAGAGCGACGCGTGCACCGCTTGATTTTCCCAAATTTGTGATAGTCTGCGCAATCTGTTGCGCAAGTTCACGTGTTGGTGCAAGTACCAAAGCTGCCATGTCCATGTTATGAGCAACTTTTTGTATGATCGGCAATGCAAAGGCGGCCGTTTTGCCTGTACCCGTTTGTGCTAAACCGATAATATCTTTTCCGTCTAAAGCGGGCGGAATGCACTTTGCCTGTATTGAGGTAGGAGTCTTGAACCCCATTGCCGCAATATCTTTTAGAATGTTTTTCGTTAAATTGTAATTATTAAACGTTGTGTTTGTTTGTTTCAAAAGGACCTCTCTTATACAAAATATTTAGGATATAGTCACATCTTTCAATGAGGGTAGTCTCCTGCATAAATCTAAATCGGTTGTTTTCGAGTGGATGTACCCTGGATTTAAAATCAGGTTTATGGAAATTCTTGAACAATTTGGAGTTTTGCGTGAAAAAACTGACTTTAAATTTGCTTTGAGGTAATTTGCAAGATGTTTTGAGAAATGAAAGAACAAATTGAATTTAACGAGTGATCAAATTTTGAACAGAGGAAATGTGTTGTTTTCTAGATAAAAAATTTTTAATGATTATTTGAACCACAATTAAATTACAATTAAATTTTTTATATCTTAATTAATATTTGAAATATTTGCAAACAAAAAATCTTTTCAGTGGCACGGAGCTAAGGCTATCCTATATCTTTTCTGAGGTTTCACGTAGATAGTTCTTGTTCTGTAGATCTTGAAGAGTAATCGAACTAAAGAAACTACTGAGTTCGTCTTGCAACGATAACATACTACCCTTTATATTGCACTCAATGTTTTGTGGGCATTCGCAGTCACTACTATCTACACAGTCAACGATTTTCACTGGTTTGTGTGTGGCATTGATAATCTCAATAACACTTATATCATGTAGACATCTCGTCATTTTGAAACCACCTCTAACTCCCTGTATTGATTCTATGACGTTTTTTTGGGCAAGGGCATGTAGAACCTTGCGTAAAAGTTCTTTGGGGATCGAAAATTTCTCGGCAATTTCTCTTACAGAGCATACCTGTTTATTATTTTCCGACATATGCAAAAGTGCCATAATTGCATATTCCGTCTTCTTATTAAACTTTAACATGACAACATACTCTTAAATCTGGTGAAGTGCGGATAAATTTATTTATAATAAACTTGACTAATTTAGTCTCATTTAGATATAATATAACATATTAATATTTGCTTTTAAATAAAATTCTCTTGATTTTAAAAGCAAAATTCAGTAATAACTACTTTCACCAAAAAAATTTTACCATAAACGAGACCTTTTTAGTCCAGTTTAAAATTACAAAATAATACTAAAATTACAAAAAGAGATTTGATATGTCTAAACAGCAAATAGAAGAACTTGCTACAAGAGAATATAAGTACGGTTTTCATAGCGACATTGATACCGAAATAGCTCCTAAGGGGTTATCGGAAGATATCGTACGACTTATTTCGGAAAAAAAGCAAGAACCTGAGTGGATGTTAGAGTGGAGATTGAAAGCTTTCCGTCATTGGCAGACAATGACCGAGCCTACGTGGCCAAATGTAAAATATCCACCGATTGACTATCAAGAGGCGTACTACTATGCGGCTCCTAAACAACAAAAAGCATTAGAAAGCCTGGACGAACTTGATCCAAAAATTAAAGAGACGTTTGATAAACTGGGCATTCCGTTGTTAGAGCAAAAAAGACTTGCTGGAGTAGCTGTAGATGCGGTGATTGACAGCGTATCCGTTACCACAACTTTTAAGGAGCAGTTGGCGGAAAAAGGCATTATTTTTTGTTCTTTCTCTGAGGCATTGCAAGAGCATCCTGATTTGATCAAGAAATATATTGGTAGTGTCGTGCCTCATACAGACAACTATTTTGCGGCACTAAATTCTGCGGTATTTAGCGATGGATCTTTTTGTTACATTCCGAAGGGTGTAAGATGCCCCATGGATCTATCGACATATTTTCGCATCAACACTCCAAATACCGGACAGTTTGAACGCACCTTAATCATTGCGGAAGAAGGTAGTTATGTGAGCTATCTAGAAGGTTGTACCGCGCCACGTTTCGCAGACAATCAGTTACATGCTGCGGTAGTGGAAATTATTGCTCATGAAAGTGCTGAGGTAAAATACTCTACAGTACAAAACTGGTATCCTGGAGATGAAAATGGTGTTGGTGGAATATACAACTTTGTGACCAAGAGAGGAATTTGTCACCGAAGTGCAAAAATTTCATGGACACAAGTGGAAACTGGTTCGGCAATTACCTGGAAATACCCAAGTGTTATTCTCAAAGGAGATAACTCTGTCGGTGAATTTTACTCCGTGGCAGTTACCAATAATTACCAACAAGCGGATACCGGAACAAAGATGATTCATCTAGGAAAAAATACCAAGAGTACGATTGTTTCTAAAGGTATTTCGGCAGGGAAAAGTCATAATTCTTACCGTGGTTTAGTAAAAGTGGCTAAGTCGGCCGACAAGGCACGTAACTTTTCGCAGTGTGATTCTCTTCTCATCGGAGACCGTTGCGGTGCACATACGTTTCCATATTTAGAGATACACAACAAAGGTGCTAAGATCGAGCACGAAGCCACAACCTCAAAAGTTGGTGAAGATCAGTTATTTTATTGTGCCCAACGTGGAATTGAGATGGAGGACGCCATTGCCCTCATCGTAAATGGTTATTGTAAAGAAGTATTAGAAGAACTTCCTGTGGAATTTGCTTTGGAAGCGCAACAGCTTCTGAAAATTAGTTTAGAAGGTAGTGTAGGATAGAATTATGTTAAAAATTAAAAACTTGCATGTATCTGTAGAAGGTAACGAAATACTACGCGGATTAAATTTAGAAATTAACAAAGGCGAAGTACACGCGATTATGGGGCCAAATGGTTCGGGAAAAAGTACTTTAGCGAATGTACTTGCGGGAAAAGAAGATTACGAAGTAACCGCAGGCGAGATCATATATAAAGGAGAAGATTTACTAGAGATGTCAATAGAAGACCGTTCACGTGAAGGTATATTCATGGCGTTTCAATACCCTGTGGAAATTCCTGGGGTAAGTATGATCAATTTTCTAAAAACCGCTTTAAATGCAAATCGCGAGTACCACGAGCAAAAAAAGATGAGTGCCCGTGAAATTCTAAAACTAGTGCGTGAAAAAGCAAAACTCGTTGAGGTCGACGACGAATTTTTACGTCGCGCAGTAAACGAAGGTTTCTCTGGTGGTGAGAAAAAACGCAATGAAATTTTGCAAATGGCTGTCTTGGGATTCCAATTGGCGGTTCTGGATGAAACGGACTCTGGATTAGATATTGATGCCCTACGCATCGTTTCTGAGGGGATCAATCAATTGCGCGGCGAAGACAACGCTTTTGTAGTTGTTACTCACTACCAAAGATTGCTTGATCACATAGTTCCTGACTTTGTACACGTTTTGTACAATGGTGCTATTGTGAAATCAGGAGATAAAAACTTGGCATTGGAATTGGAAAAAGAAGGTTACGCTTGGATAAAAGAAGAGGCCGCCGCCGCTTCATAAGAGGGATACCATGAAAACAAAACAACATTTTATTTCCATTTTCGATGAGATGGCGAACGAAGATGCATTAAAAGATATTCGCAAACAAGCAATTGATACATTTTCGCAGTTGGAGTTCCCGACAAGACGCCATGAAGAATGGAAATACACAAATATAAACCCGATCATTCAAAAAAGTTACACCGTAGAAGAAAATTGTAGCGTTTCTCAAGAAACTATTGATGGATATATACTGGGAGAAACTCCTGGAAACATATTGGTATTTGTCAACGGGATATTTAATGAAGAACTCTCCCATATCGAAAATAGTGAAGAGATTATTGTATCTAATGTGAAAGGTGCGCTACAAAAGCACGGTGAAAAAGTCACTCAGTTTGTAGAAAACACGACAGACAAAGAACAAATATTCTCTGTACTAAATACCGCTCTCTTGCAAGATGGTGTTTTTATTCAAGTACCAAAAAACAAGGTAGTGGAAAAACCCATTTTTGTGGTCAATGTTTCTGATAGCGAGCAACAATTCATTCATAATGCCAAAAACATTATTGATGTCGGAGAAAATAGCCAAGTCAATATTGTGGAGACTTACCGCCATGGCAAAGACAGTGCGTATTTCAACAATATCACTACTGACGTATTTGTCGCCGCAAATGCTCATGTACAGCACGTACGTCTGCAAATGGAAAGCAAAAAAGCGTATCAAATCACTACTCTGAATATTCGTCAACAAAAAGACAGCACTTACACTTCGGTGAGCGTTGATCTGGGGGGAGCGATCGTACGAAATAATATCAATGTAGACTTACAAGACTCGAATATCGAATCGAATCTCTACGGCCTATATCTTGGAAAAGATGAACAGCTGATTGACAATCATACCTTTATCGATCATGCAAAACCTCATTGTAATAGTAATGAACTTTACAAAGGTATTTTAGATGATAAAGCACGCGGTGTGTTTAATGGCAAGGTACTGGTAAGGCAAGATGCGCAAAAGACCAACGCTTTTCAGTCAAATCAAAACATACTGTTAAGTGACAACGCTGGGGTTGATACCAAGCCGCAATTAGAAATATTCGCCGACGACGTAAAATGTAGCCACGGTGCGACTGTGGGAGAGCTAGACGAAGGTGCAATGTTCTACCTACGTGCCAGAGGCATTGGCGAAAAAGAAGCGCACTCTTTATTACGCCAAGCGTTTGTGGGGGAAGTATTGGAGTTTGTAAAACAAGATTCGCTACGCGAAAAACTAGAAGAAATAGTAATGAGTCACTTTTAGAAAGGGTGAATGATGAGTCGCGACGTACAACAAGAAATAAAAGAAACTGTGGAAAGCAATGAAGTTGTACTGTACATGAAAGGTACAGCTATGCAACCAATGTGCGGCTTTAGTGCACAAGCCGTAGCGATTTTAAAAGCTTGTGGAGTAACGAATTTTAAAGATATCAATGTACTAGATGACGATTTGGTTCGCCAAGGAATTAAAGATTTCAGTGATTGGAAAACTATTCCGCAATTGTACATCAAAGGCGAATTTGTCGGTGGATGTGATATCATGGGCGAAATGTACAAAAGCAACGAATTACAAGATATGCTGGGTAGCGCGTAAGTAAGAGTTTGTTTGCAACAAAAAAATGAAATAGATTTGAATGCGATGAATGCCATCTTTGTTTTCACAAAGATGGCATTTTTTTGTTCTTAGGTATAGAAATTCTCTGGTGTAGGGATATGCTAGTATTTGGTGCCCCCACAATCGGCTTCGCCGATTACTCCCCCACTGGGCCCCTGTGGGGCATCGCATACCAACGAATTCCTATTTATTTCGTTTCATTTTTTTATAAATTTTTTGAATGACTAGATCTAAACTTTGCAAAAAGCGCGAACGGTCTTTTTTTTGAAAAGGAGCGGGACCACGTGTCATCATACCCGCTTCACGTAGTTGAGCTTGTAAATCTCTTGTGGCAACGGCGTCTTTGATATTGTCGTCGTCAAAAATGCGTCCGCGATGACTAAGAGCATAGGCTCCTTTATCTAACGACCGCGAGGCAAGAGGAATATCGGCGGTGACAACAATATCGTTTTCTGCTACGTTATCAACAATCCAATCATCGGCCGCATCTAAGTCGTCGTTCACCATCACAAATTCTGCCCATGTGGTTTGTGGCGTTTTCATCCAAGTATTTGCGACAAGTACAACGTTTAATTTATAACGTTGGGCAACGCGATACACTTCCTGTTTTACGGGGCAACCATCTGCATCTATAAATATTCTCATGCTATTCTTCTCTAACTAGTAACGGTAATGGCAACTGTGTAAATGAATCAAACACCGCGTGATAAACGTTCCGCAAGTAATTCGTGAAAACCAACGCTGTGAATTTTTTGTTGTGTGGTATTGATATTATAGTGAACGCGAAGAATAGATACAATACCACGGATTTTGTCATAAATAACACCACAAGCACGCGGGTCTCGGTCTCTTGGATTTCCTACGCTTCCAACATCAATAAGATAGTGATGATCTGCGTCGATGTATAGTTGTTGTTTTCTGACGCAGTTTACCGGAAAACCAGCAAATACCAACGGGACATGGTTACAGCCCGTAAAAATAAGTGGCTTTTTTGTCATTGCTGTACGCGCATCGACGACTGTTTGTACGTAATCGAAATACTCGGGGTGTTGTGGGTGACCATGTGAAAATAGTATGTTGTCGACTGTGTGTTGTAAAGGCAAATCGTGTAAAAATTTCATATTCTCAGGTGTCAATTGCCTCTGGGTCCATAACATAGCTTCTTTTAAGATAACACTTCCCCAGTACGTCATCTCCAGGAGGCCGGCGGCGGTATAGTCGAGCATACCTGCTACGGTTATAAAATTTTGTTGCTGCAATAAATCTATGCATTCGTTGGGATTCGCCGCTTGTCCTACGATATTTCCCAAACAAATATATTCCGTCACATGGTGTTGCTGGAATGTTTCTATGACCGCGTGAAAAGCTTCTAAGTTGCCACAAATATTACTACAAATTCCGTAGCGCATTTTTTTCCTTTTTCATCATGGGTTACCATTTCATACCTAAATTTCCAAGTACCTATCGTGTACTCTTTGGCAAATACCATCCTCCCCCCAATGCTTTGTACAATATGACCAACTGTAAACAAAGGTTTGTTTCACTTCTGACAAGCTGACTTTCTATATTGAGTTGACTTCTTTGAACATCTAAAACTCTAAGGATGGGATCAATTCCTTTTTCAAACCTTTGTTGGGCAATGTCAACGGCAGAGTTCACGTCTTGTGCCGCCTGTACGAGATGATTGCGACGTACCTCCTCTTTGCTAAAATTATCTATCGCATTTTCCGTTTCTTCCAGTGCATTGAGAACAGTTTTTTGATAAGAGTATATTCTATTTTTTGTCGTGGCGTCGTTTTGGTCAATGCGCGCAAGCACTCGTTGAAGATTGAGTATTTTCCAGCTAATGGAAGGTCCAAAGTTGGTTTCTAATGCCCCGGCAGTGAGCCAACGACCGAAAGCTGTTGCGATAAAGCCAATAGAACCTTTTAAAGTTACCCTGGGAAAAAGATCCGAGTACGCTAAATTATATTCGGCAAAAGCCTGCATTAACTGTTGTTCTGCTTTTTGGATATCCGCTCGTCTGCGTAAAAGATCGGTGGGATTTCCCATGGCGATGCTCTGCGGTATGTCGGGCAGTCGCTTCTCTTCACGTAATCTTGTAAATAAAGAGGTGGGAATGTCACCGGTTAAAACACTGAGCCTGCGAATGGATCTCGCAATATTTGCTTCGATGGTTGGTATATTTGCTTCAATGAGTCGTAATTCTGATTTTGCTTGTTTGACATCTAAATCTATTCCTAGGCCACTTTCAAATAAATCTAAAGCTGTGGTGTAAATTTTGCTTTGGTTCTCCAGGTTGCGCTTGGCAATTTGCAAAAGATACTGCTCACCTCTCAATATAATGTAATTTCGTACTATTTCTGCGGTGATTGTCATGGAAATAAGTTCCAGGTCGGCAAGCGCTTGTTTGTTGATGGCCAACGCTCTTTTATTGTTTTGCGCTAGCCTTCCAAAAAGATCCACTTCCCAAAACGCATCTAAACCCACATCATAGAGATTTATGTCGAGTTCTTGCAAATCACCGAAAAACCCTTCTTCGCTGAGTTGTTGGCGTGTATAAGAGGAGCGTATATCCATAGTTGGTAACCCGGCTGTTCCCGCTTCTTCGACTATGGCGCGCGACTTGAGAAAGTTTGCCATGGCAATCTTGATGTCAAAATTGTTTTTGAAGCCCTTGTTCACTAGATATGTTAGATCATCGTCTTTGAATTGCGTCCACCATTTGGCCACTGGTTCACTTGTTCGAAATTTTTGCGATTTTGACGTCTCCATGGCAAATTGTTTTCCTAGTTTTTGCACCTGTGGCATGTGTGTCGTGGCACTTTGCTTTTCAATCGAACAACTTAATAATAAAGTCGCAACGACAAAAAGAGATATATTTTTGATTTTCATGTTGTGAACTCCTAGGTACGCACGCGAAAAAATAAACTAAACAAAACAGGCACTAAGCCAAGGGTAATCACTGTTCCCACCGTGAGTCCGAAAGCAATGACCACTGACATACTGTAAAACAACGGCGTCTTATTTAATATTAATGGCAACACTCCAAAAACCGTGGTTGTGGTAGAGATGACAATCGGACGAAAACGGCGTGTACAAGCTTGAAAAATCACTTCGTTGCTCAGTCCTTGTTGTGCGGCATCGATGTCGATACGGTCAATTAAGACAATGGCGTTGTTTACTATAATACCCGCTAATGCGTACAGTCCCAAGATGACCATAAATCCTATATTGGCCTTCATCACGATCAAACCTACTGCCGAACCAATAACAATAAAAGGTATGGTCAGAAAAATAATCGTCGCGCGACGGTAGGAATTAAATTGCGCAATGAGCAAAATGACAATCAGGCCTACACATAAAGGAACATTGGCATTGAGTGCTTGTTGCGATTCTAGAGAGTCTTGGACAACACCGTCAAATTCGATGGTATACGCTGGGGGAAGATCACGGACCAATCTCTGTAGTTTCGTTCGCAGCATTGGCACCATATCCTCAGCGGTCATTAACGTATTTTTCGCTTCGATAGTTACAGTACGAAATAGATCTTCACGAGCAATACGCGCATACCTATTTTCCAGTTTGATTTGCGCAATTTGCATTAGTGGAAAGCTTTTTTTGTACATTTCCGAGTAAACATACACATGCTTGATTTGCGAGGGCCGAAAGCGCTCTGTACTTTGTGCTCTCAGAACCACAGGGAAAATTTCATCTCCAGCGTAAAATTCACTGATATTTCGTCCTGACAAATAGGTCCTTAAAGTATTTGCGACATTCTGTGAGGTAATTCCTACGCGACGCGCTTTGCTTTGGTTTATCTCAATTTTAAATTGCACGATGCGATTTTCCCAATTGTGTTGTATATCTATTGACCCAGGTATATCGCGCAATATATCTTCTATTTCACTTGCTTTTTTGTATATGTAGTCTTTATCTGGCCCTTTAATTTGTACTTCTATCTTAGAGGAGTCAGAAGGGCCGAGAAACATTTTTGTTACCCGGGCGCTCAAGTTGGGAAATTCATCAAAAAACATTTTACGCAGTACATCAATCGTCACGTTTAGGTTTTTTAATTTATCGACGTTGATCATGACGAAGCCTTTGGAGTCTTCTGGATCTATGGGGTTTAAGGACAAAACAAAGCGTGGACCACCAAAACCAGCGTAGCTGGCGAAGGACTGAATGTGGGGAAATCGATTTTTTTCTTGGAGTTTTTGGTGGAGCAATTGTAAGGCACGTTCTGTTTCTCGAATAGAAGATCCCGCCGGAAGATCAAGGTAGATAAGAATTTGTGGCCTATTTGAATCGGGGAAAAAACGTACGGGTACTTTGCTCATCAAAAAAACGGAGGCAACCAGAGTTAGGAGCATACTAACTAAGAACGTAACGCGAAATCGCATAACGCCGCGCAGAATTTTTCCATATACATCGCCCAATTTTTCAAATACACTGTTCATCCATGACTCTAAGCCGCGATTTTTGGGTGTTGTGCGGATAAAATGATAGCATAGAAATGGGGTAATGACTAGCGATAAAAACCACGAGATGGTTAGAGAAAATAGGATGACCAACGAAATAGATCGTGTGTACTCATTCGACGCACTTTCCCCTAGCATAAGAGGCATAAAAACGAGAACTGTTGTTGCCGACGAAGTCAAAAGTGGTATGGCAAGGGTGCGTCCGATATTATATAGAATGTCGTCTTTACTTTCACCTTCTTCCAATCTTTTTTTGAAGTCCTCTGCAACCACAATCGCATTGTCGACAAGCAAACCAAGGGAAATAATGATGGTGGCAAGTGACATGCGCTCTAATGCCATTCCAGAGAACTTTAAACTAGCCAACGTAATCAAAATAGCTGCGGGGATGATGGAGCCGACAATGAGTCCCATGCGTAGTCCAAGAAACATAACCACCACTACGATAACCGTTACCAGTGTTTGTAGGACACTTTCGGTGACACCGTAAACCGCCTTTTCCACTTGATCTGCCTGGCGCGTAATAATTTCCAATTGATAACCGGCGGGAATGTCCCTGTTGAGATTTGCGAGCATTTTTTCCATTTTGGGGGAGAATTTCAGTAAATTAGAACGATCTCCTTGGTAAATGGCAAACACAATGGCTTGTTGTCCATTAAAATACGCTTTTTGTGTCGCCGGGTCGACAGTTCCTCTCTTGACTGTCGCAACGTCGCGAAGAGCAATGGACGCACCTTGTGGAGGGACAGATATCGGTGTCTGTTCGATGCTGGCAATATTTTGAAAATTACCTGTAGGGCGAATAGAAAAAGATCTTCCCAAAGTATCGATGACACCACCCAACTGAATGATGTTCTGCTCTTGCAGTTCTCTTATCAATGCGTTGGGGGCAATGCCTAACTGTGACAATTTGCTATTGGTAAATTCGATAAATATTCTCTCTTGTTGTACACCAAACAAATCGACTTTTTTGGTTCCCGGAACGGTGAGCATCATATCGCGTACGTGTTGAGCGATGCGAAATTTTTCTCCCATTTGCGTTTTAGAATCGGAAAGCAAAGCCACCGTTAGAATGGCCACATCATCAAAGTCGTCGTTGATAAAGGGTTTTGTTGTTCCCTGTGGCAAATATACGGTTGCTTGTTCAATTTCATGATGTAAGTCATCCCATATTTGCGAAAGATTAAAATACCGATCTTTGATGGTGACGTGAATAATGGATTTGCCTATAGTAGAAACAGACTCTATTTTTTTGACTTGTGAGAGTTTTTTTATGGCTTCTTCTAGTTTCTTGGTAATAAGTAGTTCTACTCTTTCCGCTGACATTCCCGGATATTCAGTGGTGACCACTGCTTCGCGCACCAATATTTTGGGATCTTCTTGGGCAGGCAAGGTAAAGTAACTCGTAAATCCAATCAACATTAAAATCAACGTAATCGCCACAGACACACGGCTATATTTATAACCTAAAGTAGATAAATTCATGGTGATGCCCCGTCTATTCGTTGTAAAGAATTTGCTGCTGCCCTAGTAGTCGTACTTTTTGACCGTGACGTAAGTAACTCAGGCCCGTACGGACAATACGCTGTCCTGTTTTTAGATTTCCTGTTACGAGGACTTCTTGGTCAAAAACCTCTTTGACCTCTACAGGGATTCTTTGTAGTTGTCCACCATACTTTTGTTTGCGAATGACAAGCAGGTAGTGCGATTGTTTTTCTCCTGCGGCAAAAGCAGTGATCGGAACGCGAAATAAATTGTTGGTGACTTTCGTTTGTGGAAAACGCAATGCAACTTGCGCCGACATCCCTGGTTTAATTTGATTTTCTTTTTGTGTTGCCAAGAGAGAAATTTGTACAGGAAACGCATTGGCATTTTCGGCTCGGGAGCCTATTTTACTGACGCGTCCCAAAAATAGCGTTTTACGGGTGATGGCTGGTATTATTACCCGAGCTTTTTGTCCTACTCTGATGTTATTGATGATGGTTTCAGGGGCTAATATCGCAACTTCTAAGCCACGGTCTTTTTGAATTTGCAGTACAGGTTCTCCCGCATTGAGATATTTAGGAGGGTCCATGTAACGTTTGGAAATAGACCCGTTGTAAGGGGCGCGAATGTGTGTATCATTCCAGTTTTCACG
Source organism: Candidatus Uabimicrobium amorphum (assembly GCF_009002475.1). GTDB lineage: Bacteria > Planctomycetota > Uabimicrobiia > Uabimicrobiales > Uabimicrobiaceae > Uabimicrobium > Uabimicrobium amorphum. Next base: position 1,974,225 of record NZ_AP019860.1, on the reverse strand, counting down.
AGCTATTTCTAATCGTGCTTTGGCAATATCTATTCTTCGAATAGCGGTTTTGTACTTGGCAACGGCAATGTCATATTCTGATTTTGAAACGGAACCTCTATTTACTAAATCTTTTTTTCTTTTGTAGTCATCTTTAAATTCAATCAAGCTGGCTTTTGCTTCTAAATATTCATTCTGCCGCTGTTTGGCAGTGAGTCTGATGATCCTGTCATCTAGCTTGGCCAACAGGTCTCCTTTGCGGAATTTTTTTCCCAAATCAAAATATATTCCCGCCACCTTGCCGCTCATCTCAAAACTGACATCTGTTGTGTCAGCGGGTTGAACAACGCCTGACATTTTGCGCATGGAAGTGTTTTTTTGTTTTTGTAACTTTATCCAGGTAACGGTTTTTAAAAATTCATTTTTATAATCTACCTTTTGTTCGCAGGAACAACAAAACGTCACAACGAGGATGCATAAGCTGCTAAGTTCTAATAGTTTTCTAGTGTGTGTACGCATCACTATGTCCTTTTATTTTTCATGATTTTTTGAGATGAGATGTCATCTCTTCGACTACCTTAAAATACCCTGTTTTAAATTCGCTACTTGCAGGATCTTTGTCCGTAATAAATTTTACAAGAGAGGGTAAAACAATTGGGAAACTAATGAGCGCCATCAGGCCAATCAAATACAAATCTGGGGAAATTTCTTTCGAAAATAGACCATCTTTTTGCATTTCGTCAAAAAATGCCACCGCCCTTTTGAAATGATTGGTTTTATCTGTCTTTTCGTGAATGAGCTTGTCTAAATCGCTGAACTCTATCCATGAACTTAGCTTCAAGAATCCCTTTATTTCGTCACTATGCTCCATCCAGTGCTTTGCTTCTTCTCGTATGGAGTTATTCGGAGCTTTGTCTAGTATTTGGTCTAAGAGTAGAATTTGGTTTTGGAAAACAGCTTCAAAAAGTCCTTCCTTGCTTCCAAAGTAATGGTATATCATTCTCTTGTTAACACCAGCCTCGTCCTTAATTTTGTCAACACGAGCACCATCAAAACCATTCTCGCAAAATTCTTCTAAAGCCGCGCGGAGAATTTTGCGTTTGGTTTGTTGAGGATTTCTTTCGTTATTTGTCATCTATAGCACTCCATTATTTTTTAGATGAACCAAATGGTAACTAAAAGGTTACTTTAGTAACTATACGGTTACTTGTGGTGTTTTTCAACCTAATTTTGATTATTTTGCATAATATATGTCACATTTTTAGGCATGTTTTGGCGAAGACAAATAAAACTAGATCTTTGTTTTGATTTTTTGTTACGATGAATATTTATAGATAAATGTTGTAAAAGCGCTTAAAACGAAAGGAATTTCTCAACTCAGTTGAGAATACTTAAGTAAAGTATGAGAACTTACATTCGTCGTTTAAAGAATTGTGGTTTGCAAGGTGGTACTGTATCAGTGAGTGCCTTTAGAGGTGTTGTACCAACAAAACTTTTTTTATGCATTTGGCCAACAGATCCCAATATCAAAAATCGCGCTCGTTTTAGTGTACGTAGAGTAGATAACAATACACTGTTGGTATTGCATACCGTAAAATCACCGGCACAAAGTTGCGTTGTGAAATTTGATAAAACCGCCAATGTTTTTGACAACGATGGTTTTTTTTGGACAGCGGCCAAGGGACATAATTTTCAACTGCAAACCGCGGAAATTAATCACCGTGAAGTTTTATTTTGCGCGGATCATGTGAATAAAAACCGCTTTTTTTCAGATATGCTGCAAGTGATCAGCGCTAGTTACAGGAACGAGATAACACTCGTGGAGTATTTGCAAAAGACATTTGCCGTGCACGAAAAAAACACCTATGCCTTTGCTATTTATCTACAAGTGGAATTTAAGCGAGAAAAAATAGAATTTGGTAACAGTTGTGAGGAAGTATATCGCTTTCATTCGCCGCGTTCTATACTTGGGGACGTTAATATTAGTGCTTTGTTATATGAATATAGCAAAGATTATCGCCCACAAATGGTTTCTACGGCAGTAGATCCAAAAGTAATCGAAGAAACGCATAGTCGTGATGCGTTAGAGAGTTGCGAAACACGCCATAGTGTACGCGATGTCTTAAAGACTTGTATTGCCAATTTCTTACATGAAAAACAGTCAACAAAACTCAATGACGATGATTACACTTGCTTGGTAGAAGATATACTCGAAAATTTATCTAAAGTTTATGATGAAAATTAAAAAAATTTTACAGCCTGGTTGTGACCACTTTTATACAAAACTGCAATTTTTTTCGCTATGCGAGAATTGGCAGGACTACTCTATGTCCGTTGTAGAGCGCCAGTTACTGAGCGAAGCTTTTGCTGTGGTGAAACGCCAACACCCTTTTTTATATTACCACACGTTGTACCACATGTTAAGTTGCCCTTTTTGTGTCGACAAACAGCACAAACTTTTGGCAGATAAAAGTCATGAGTGTTTGTGGTACCTTGCCGAGAAGCACCCCGGGGAGTATTTGCATGTTGTTAGAGAAGTACAAAACCAAGAAGACATGCGCGCAAATTATTTTCGCGTTTTCTACAACAAACTCATTGTCGGAAAACAAGGGCGAATTCTGTTTTTATGGAAACAGGGGCAAGAACAACAACAGCAAATTTGCGAACGGCGTGCGGCGGGCACTAGGGACAATTTACCGCCAAACATGTCTGTGCCTCACCAATTTATCAACGGCAAAGATATGTCGTTGCATTTCGAATGGGACCCGGTGACACAGGATTTAAACATGAGTTTACGTGGTGGTTCCGTGAAACTACGCCTTGGTATCGAAATACATGTATTTTTCTTCGATGGCGAAAAACAAGTTTTTTACGGTAGAGATATCGCCATGGGGGGCATGTGGGAAATCGTGGCCGATAAAGCAAAGAATATTTGCCGCCTTGACTTTGTCTACAACAAAGAGGAATAGTTATGGATTTTCGCATCGGTTTTCCCATTGATGCTGGGGAGAAAGATTTGTCTTTTGTCACGATAACACGCGTCGTTGTGGCAAATTCACACTTTTGTACAGGAGGACAAGGTTCTGGACTACGTGAAAACTCTGGAGCGGCCTACGTATTTCGCCGCGCATTACCAGAGATCCAACAGAAGTGTCGCTACGAATTTACGCCAATTCCTATGCCAAATAGCAAAACAAGACCTGATAATCTTTGCGATGTTGGCTACTCTGATTCTGCGGCATGTGCCCTAGCAATTACACAGTACCACCGACAAGGCAGATCTTACGAAGTACCGCTGTTGTTGATTTCCTGCGCTTTTGTTGCACAACCACAACAGTATGGTTTAAAAAAGATCATGTTGGAAAAAGTAACGGGAAACGATCGAGAAGAAGCACGTGAATCTTTACTCAATAAGTGGCACGCGGCATGTAAAAACAACGCACGGGCATTGGTTCTTCATTGTGACGACGCACAAATCTTGAGTGAAGCGTTGTCAACAAAGAGCATTTCCGTCGCAGAAGTAAATTTTAATGAGGCGTCTGCTGTACCACATCTCGTTTCTTGTGAAACACATCAGTGGTCATTGCTATTGACAAAATTAACAAAACCCCGTTCTCCTTTTGTAAAATGGCGGACCATTTTGGTGCTTATATTTGTTTTGACGACATTGCTGTTCTACGGGAGCACATTTTCAGCGAATTCTTTGCAAAAATCTATCGTGGAAATAGCACAAACCGTTACTATGGCAGATGTATATAAAGAAGGAAAAGGCAAAAGCCGGCAGCGTATACGTCGTTATGTATCGGATTCGAATATACCGCTTGCCAACTATCGGCCGACATTGTTGGAAAATTTAAATCATGAAGATTGGCGTGTGCGCATTGTTAGCGTGTACTTAATCGGTGAAATGCAAGAGAAAAGGTTTGCCGAGGAGCGACTACTACAGTTTTTAGTGGAGGATACTTTTGTTGGTTTTGTGGCAAGTAGTATTCTCAACGAATTACAACCACATCTACGCAATGTCTTGCCTCTTCTCGACAAACTCGACAATAGCAATCAACGCTTCATTCTTGAAGTGATGAAAAATACAACTTTTGAAACGGATATCGCGACGTATTTGGCGTTAGAAAAATATCTCCGTCATGACAATCGCAGTGTTGTTGCCACAGTATTGCATTTGTTGAAACACTTTCCCACCCTTCCTGATGCAGCGATTCCCTTACTATTCGCAAAATTACAATCGTCAAGCATCAATGTCTCTAATCTGGGCATGCTGTGCCTGATGCTCTCTCCTAACAGCACCACCCATGTTATTGCGGAGTTAAAAAATAACCGCAAAAACAGAAGGGCGTTACTAAAAATTCTACACAACAAACCACGACAAGAAATCGATATCAAAACGATGGAGTATTTGCTGCATTCTTTTGCGATAGATAAGCTTCAATTCAAAAATATGAAAAGAGATATTTTTCTCAAAGTACCACCTAGGCAATTTTTGCCATTGTTGTTACGAAATTTACAAACAACAAACAATCGTTATGTCAAACAGGGAATTATGCACATACTTTCCTATGTAAATGATGTACCACGTTTGCCAAAACTAGTGCCTACTATTGCAAAATTATTAACACACCACGATATAAACGTGACAACTTACCAAATACTTATTCGATGTATCGAAAAGGTCGGTGTTGAAGCCACAACAAAAGTACGACCAATACTTTTGCAGCTATTAACGCGAAAAGGGGATGTCCTGTACGATCGAGTGCGTCGTGAAATTTTGGGATGTCTGGCAAAAATGGGGCGTGTACCACAATCTACTTTAGATTACACGTTGTTGCTACTAAAAGACGCGCATTTTTATCATCAGCAGATTATAGATTTGTGGCGTGTAAATGCATCACCGCAGTTGGTGCGTTCCCTGGAGCAAATTTTACCTCACTTACTTACGAACGAACAAGCCGTTGTTATCTTAGCTTTAGGAGAAATGAAAGAGGGAAGTAAGACATTACAATCTTTGGTACAAGGGAGTGTATCGTCTTATATAAAAATTTTAGCCATGGAGGCCTTGGCAAAGATAGATGGTGGGTTAAACAAAGAATATAAAGAATTACTTATCAAGATGGTGGAAGATAAAAATCCTAAGACACAATATGTATGCTTAAGGATATTGCAGCGCCTACATATGAAACAAGCGTTACCCCTCGTACAAAGTTTGCAACAACATCGCAATGCGCATGTTCGCGCACAGGCTTACATTACATTGGCGAAGATTACGAATGATACACAACCTCTACTTACTGCGTTTGATGACGCTTCTGATGTGGTGAGATATGCTGTGCTCGAAGAGTTGGCGATGAATGGCAATGCCCTAGCGTTTTTACGCGATATTTTGCAGAAATTCGACAAACCACAAGACATTTTACCGATGATTTTACAGAGCGGTAATTATTCACTTTCTCATATCGAACTTTTAGTACGTAGTGATGAAGAATTAAAAGAGATCGCCATCAATGCCTTGCCTAAATTTGTGGAAAAATCCTTGCCGTTTATTGAAAATCTTCTTAAAGAAGAACAATCTATGGATATTCTTCGTGCCATAGTGAAAGTTCTAAAAAATGTAAGTTCGCCCCGGTCTTGTAAGTTGCTACAAATCATTTTAGAGAAAGAGCCTAGTTTAGAGTTAGAAGCCGAAGTAAGAAGAGCACTACGTGAAATGAAATGTGAATAGTTGCGGTTGTGGAAGGTTGTTTTGGAATAGGTATTCTTTTTGCGATTGATGCCCTCACCATCGCCTTGTAGATTTCAGCTGCGCTGAAAGCAACAAGTCTCATGCCTCTCCCACGGGAGAGGCGTAACGCGTCTGAATTTGTTTCCATTTGTTTTCTTTGATGCATATCACCGGTACAATATAAGGTAAAAAGTTTCTTACATCACTACTTTTGACCCGCAACTCAAGTGAATTTAGTTTTTAACAAAAGAGACTACTGAAACCTGATTTTCGATGGTGAGGGCACCCATCTGAAAACGACTTTGCTTACTTTTTCACTCCAAGAGTTAAACTACTCCACTCTTTTACCTTCCAAGTTCCATTGTGTGGTTTTACGGTGACCGGGCGAGGATTGTCCGCGCCATTACAGTATACATATACCTTCAAAGCACCTTTTTCAAGTCTGCTATATGGGTTTTTAAAGGTTTCTACAACAAAAGGAGGCGTTGCGGTGTATTGGGGTTTGGTGGTTCCTTTAAAATAACTTTGCAGCATGTAACGTTTACCTTTAAGACGATCTCTTAATCGCTGTAGATCCATATTACCCAATTGCATACCATCGACGCCTTTGTCTCCCGCTTGCAGTAAATCGGGATGAGAAATGACTGACATGGCCTTTTGCCCAAAATCTTGATCTTCTGCATAAATCCACATTGCGAGAATTGTCATGGCAACAGCACCTTCGGGGGTGTTGTTTTGCTGACATAGGGCGGAATATTCAACGATATTTTGTGGAACACTTGCGATAGAAACTTCAGGTAAATCCGTTTTGGATGGTTTTTGCTGCAACCGTGGTTTTTCATTGAAGCGTGGCCTGTTCATCAGATCACAACCACAAAAGAATATGAGTAGAACACAAACAGTAATTTTCATAACGCTCTCCTAAAAAAAGCTACGTAGAATAGCTTTGCACAAAGCTATTCTACGTATTGTTTTGCGAATTAGTTTAGGGGAATTCGCAGTGGTTTTTTGCCACCTTCGATGCCATCAACTGTTACTGTTACGTACACAACTGGATCTGGCGAAACCGAACTTATTCTCAAACGCGCTGTATAATTATTTCCTTGCCCTTTTTTGACAAATTGACCATTACTTCTCTTTTCGTACCAGGTAATTTTTCCTTTAGGTACTGTGGCCTTTATTTTTACTTGCATACTGCGCGAACTAAATCCACTAGGTCTTTTGAGCGGTTTTATCGGGGCAATTTGCAAGCCGCTGTTTGGGTCAAAGTTTTTGTTGGCGTTCCAGTGCGCTACGTAATTTGACTCAATCGGAGCTGCAACTAAGTCATTGGCATTAATTCCCGCATGATCAAAAAGACCGGCGAAGTAAATGTCATCACCTGCGACAAAGTGACGAATGTCGGAAGACACAACCTGCGATCTCCCCCTACGTAGTAGCCCAAGCCCATTGACTTAAGAAAATCTAGTAAGTAGGTTTTCGTTTTCTTTTATAGTAATTAACTTGTTTTCGAGGAGATTTAACTCGGGGTCGAGGGCGATCTTTTCGAATGCAAGTAGGAGAAGAAAGAAAAAGTTGAGTAAGTTTTTCAAAAAGTAAATCAGAGTCATTTTCAAAAAGTAAATCAAGAGCGTAGTTTTTAATGGTATTAAAAGAAACGGATTTATTGACCTGCTGAGGATACTTATTGCTAGAAGTTTTCTGATCAAGAATATCTTGAGCATCTTCAATAAGAATAGATTCAAGACCACTAATGTAAATAGTAGCATAGAAATCTTGTTGAACAGATAGAGTAGTTTTGCCAGTGAAATTCTCAAGGTCAAGACGGTTTTTAATGCGATCAAAGAAAGTTTCTATACCCCATCTAAACCAATAAAGCTCTTTAAAATCATCAGTGGGGTACAATTGTTCATCCACTAAGGAAGAAACAAGGACTTCAACATCACCTGTATCAAGCATAACACGAACAAAACGTACAGAAATTTTCGATGGTAGAGACTGGTCATTAACTAATTTCTTTTTATCGTCAGGAGGTTCAATAGTTGTAATACAGCTCTCAATTTTCTGCTTAAACATTTTGTTTGCTTGATAGAAAGAATTAACAGGACATCTAACTACAAAATTGATACCTTTTTTACATAAATGTGCTAACAGGGTATATGAACAATAACCTCTGTCGAAGAGAATGAGATCATTTTCATTTGCATGTTGAAAGTGTTTGTAAGCAAATAGCTCTTCATCTTTTTTACAGTGTCCTATTTCGCTATCAATTGCGATTTCGTTTAGTAGATCATAAAGTACTGACACTGTTGCAAATGCGTGTGATCCTTCTACACTTATGTTTTTATTTTTATATCTTATTGTGCCAAAATGTTCTTCTATCTCTTTTTCATTTGGAAGTCTTACTTTTGATCCGTCTATTGCACATAGACGAAAACCTTTGTATTTTCTGTAGTCTTCATCTTCATACAATGTTTCAACTACTGCTTGCTTATTTAACTCTATAAAGGCTGTATAATTCAGCTTTTTCCTTGCTTTTGTATATGCTCCTGAGGTTACCGTTGTAAAATTTGTAAGCAAGTCTTTTACGAATTCGTTTAGCCTATTTTGTATTGATTTTATGCTTTTACGTATCATGAATACCATTAATCTTGAAAAAGGTAGTTTTCTTTCTCTTGTAAAGTCTTTTTCGTTTTTACGATGCATTTTTTTGAAACGCTCTGACTCTAATAGTTCTTTACTTTTATCTATTACTCTTTTTTTTCATAATCTCTTCTTTTACTGTTTTAAATTATTTTATACTATATACTTACGCTTAAGTCAATGGGCTTGACGTAGTAGCCCTCCACCAAATGGCTTGAGTTCCCCTGTTTGTATATCGAGAACTGCAGCTCCATGAAGTGGCTGCCAGGCATTGTCAAAATGAAATCCCCCGGATAACAATAGCTGATGATCGTCGATGAAGGTCATCTGGAAAATGTCTCGTGAAACGCCACCTACTTTTGTGCAGGAAACCCAGGTGTTGCTCTTGGCGTCTAGCTTGGCGATTCCAAAAGTCTCATGACGTTTGTTGACTGGTAAACGGTTATCTACAACGGCAAGTGTTCCTCCGACATAGAGATTGCCCGACTTATCCATGGTCATACAACGAATTCTTGGAAAACCCGACATTAAAAAACCGCGATATAACTCTGGTTTTGCGACTAGACCAGGCAAGCCGTTGGGATAGTGTTTCTTATCCAAAGGACTCAAACCGATAAAAGTACCTTGACCAACAGGTCCCCAATCTTTGGCTTTGTAATTCCACTTGGCGATGTTATACAACATGCGTTTATTTGTCGAAATACGACCATAGTAGTTAAAGGTTCCACCAATATATATGTCTGACGGAGAAACGCTTTCATCTATATAGATGGAATCGATAATTAGAGTCGGTTTCGCTGGCATCTCTGCCATCAGCATGCGTCCCATGGGATGATACACACCGTTTTTGTCGATACGAATGACTTGACCAACAGCTTTCGGTGAAGAATAGTTTGTGTTTTCCAAACCACCGCGCGAGCCAACTAAGTATAAGTCTCCGGTTTTGCTATCCCAGGCGATATCGTTTACGGGACTACCGCGATTAGGGTCGGAGTTGCCAAAAACTTCTGTGCCGTTTTGGGTCTTTCCGGTTAACGGACTCCATTTGCCTTTTACTATATCATATATTGCAATACCTGCATAGTTGTTAATCGAACCGTATACCCATAACTTATCGTTTTTGAGTTTCATCCCCTTTGGTGGGCTACCCACACCTTGGATATCTTTTCCTTTTTGCGAAGCGATCGCTTTCCAACCTTGGGTCGAATGCTGCCATACATACCAATATACACCGCGTACCGCTTCCCACCTTCCACAGAAATACAGCGTATCTTTGTGCTTAACTACCCCGGTGATGTTCGGAGCTCCTGTGCCATCGTCCATGCCTGTTTTCGCAGACATTTGTGAATTCTTGCCGCGTGCACGTGGCGGCTTGGGAAAAGCTCGTGACCAATGTTCGTTTCCACTAGACCATGTTGTCGTTGGCATTTTAAACGCTTGGGACTTTTTGGCTTTTGTCGAAAGTTTTACCGGGTTTTTATCAAAATCGATCGTTTCGTTCCACCGTGCAATGTACCACGATTCGAATTTTTTGTCGTTGCGATTGCGTCCGGTTCTTTTTGCTCCAATGTAATTAAAGTCTCCCACAAAATAAACGTCATTTCCATTTACTGTCAAACGGCACTCTGGCATAGATCTACCCGCCAAGCCGCTGCCGAGTTGTTGCCAACTATTGTTTGCAGGATCATAACTAATGGCCATGTGTGCAGGATCGCCATTTTGAAAACCTTTGATTTTTGGACCACCAAATGCTCCGGCGAAGTATATTTTTCCATTACTTGCTTTGGCAATGCTATAAACTTCACGACCCATACCACCTTTGGCGGTGGGGTCTATCCACATCTGCTTATCATTGTCCCACTTGGCAATTCCTTTAAACTTCTTTTTTCCTGCTTTGCCTTGCGAGAAAGCACCACTAATCCAGATGTCCTTACCATCGACTAAAAAATCAAGTACACGAACCGAATCAAAGTATTTAAAATCAGCAGCGCGTTGCAAAATCATTTCCTTGGCTCGTGGCCCAAATTTTCGGGCGATTTTGCGTGGGTATGTTGTCCATCCTTTACCTTCTTGGTAATGGGCAAAACCAGTAGAGTACTTCGCAGTACTATCTTTTAAAACCGGGTTTAGTCCATTGCCCGCAGTGTAGTGAAACTTTCCCCCTACGTATATCGTTGAAGGCGAAGTGCTGGTATCGACAAAGATTTTGTAAATGGCAGGCTTACTACCTCCGACACCAGGAAGTACAGGCTCTAGTGAATTTGTGTCAAAATTGTAGCGGTGGATTTGTGATGAAATCGGCATTTTGCGCGAGGCCTTTCCCTTAATACCTGCAAAAGTTCCACCGATGTAAAGATCGTTACCTTGTGAATCATACGCCAAGCAGTACACTGCTCCAGCACCAGCATTTCCGTTGTATTGAAAGTTACCAAGAGGTTGCCATTTGTTGGCAGAAGGCTCGTTAGGATCATAGATCGCCACAGCTCCTACGCGATGATACATCACACCACCAGGGTTGTCGATACGTGTAAATTCACCACCGACCACTAAGCGCCCATCGGGTAACCACAAGAAGTCATTTATTTTTCCATCAGGCCCAACGCCACCTTGTGCTGTGTGAAAATGGCAAATGGCTTCATATCCGTAATCAGGAGACCACGACCATAGGTACCAGTAATGGTTGAGTTGACGCTTACTGATGTCCCAGCCACTTACACCATTTTCCCAAGCGCCGGACATGTACAGTTTGCCATCATGCCATTTCGTTTTGCGAAAAATGGGTTTGTTGGTCGCATCTGACATTCCTGTAGACGGCAACATTTTATTCGAAGATTTTGGTTTGGTAAATTGTTTTGACCAGTGTTTGTCATCACTATAGGCAACAGCGCATAGAGCAATGATGAACGAGAGTAGTATATGTTTTTTCATAATAAAGTCCTTTCTATTTACTAGAGGTTTCTCAACTGAGTTGAGAAAAAAAATTTTCGTGGTAGTATGTGAAGGTCTTTATTTTGTTTTAGCGGTTTTTCAGCGGAGAGCTAGCGATGGGAATGTTGCTTTTGGAAATGATGATTATGGAAATGGAAGATGAACTAGGTATTTCTTTGATTGAGTATGTTGATGACGAGGTGTCCGTGAGGGAACTTTGCCAGCAAATTAAAACATGCACGGCTCTATCTGAAGAGGATGCATGGACTTTTGTGTGCGAAATCGTGGAAAAGTTTAGCGGGATAAATGGGGATAGTGTATCGCAGGAGCAAGTGACAGAGGATATGATCATTGATCGGCATTGTGTTGTTCAATGTTATAAAAAGTAGCGCCGCGGCGCTACCTTTTTATTTTAATGTCTTTTTGATTTGGTCATAGTCTTCTTTTGATAATAACTGACTGACCTGTAGTTTGGCCATTTCTTGCCAACTGCTTTCATTGGCTAATTTGGCAGCGGTATAAAGTTTAGCCCAGGCTTGTGCTTCGAGTTGTTTATAGCGATATAAGGGCGTATTTTCATATGCCGTACGATATTTGTGTGTGCAGTCGAGAACAACCTCTTTAACACGTAAAAATTTTTGCTTGTTGTCTAACACATTTTGTTCTTTGTTTTTTTGCGGCATTTGACTTTTTTGTGGCTTCGCGGCTGGTGTAGGTTGCTCTTCATCATCATTTGCTTTGTCTTCGTTACTTTCTATATAGGCACCTGCGCTTGCATCACTCTCGATAAAATTATCTTGCTTTTCTTGTGGTAAATCAGACGCGACGTTTTTACCAGAGGAAGATTCGATCTTTTTGGCCGACGTTTCTTTGATGATCTTCTTGTTCAGTTTACGCTTCAGGTCTTTCGACTGCAAAAAGGAATATTGTTGCTCTAACGCGGCCAACTGCTCCAAGGCCATGGAAGCACTATTTTCGCTGCGTTTTTTGTGCTGATAGTGGCTCCAAAAAGCGAAAAAAGCAATAAACAGTATACTGGTAAAGACGACAAGGGAAATTTCTTTTCGGTAGCGCAAAGCAGTATTTTTTGCTTTATCCCACAGTGTATATTTGCAGGCACTGACTTGGCGGTGGTCTAAGAAACGTTGAATGTCTTGTGACAATTCTTTAACGTTTTGATAGCGATTTTCCGCGGCAAACGCCATCGTTTTTTTTAGTATGGCGCGTAACTCGCGTGGAATAGTTCCAAAGAGACCTTTTTTGGGAATTTCACTTTGTTTTCCCTGCGAAACCGTAGCTAAAATTTGCGCTGGGCTGTTTCCTTTAACACATCTTTCACCAGTGAGCATTTCGTATAGTATGGTTCCCAAAGCGTAAATATCGGAACGATGGTCAATGTTGTCTATTTCACCACGCGCTTGTTCAGGGGACATATAAAGAGGAGTTCCGGCAATTTGCCCAGTAATTGTTTGAAATCCACCTTCGCGGCGTAGAGTCGTAACCGGATCGTCGCTAAAGACTTCTGTTCCCTGGCCAACAACTTTGGCCAATCCCCAGTCCATTACCATTACTTCACCAAAATTACCGATCATAATGTTCGCCGGTTTTAAGTCGCGATGTATCACACTTTTCGAATGTGCATAGTCAATCGCATCACATATTCCTTGGAAAATGCGAAACATTTTGCCTTGTGTCCACTCATGGTCCGAATTTTTTGTGATGTGTTGTATAAGTTGATGGAGGGATTTACCTTTGACGTATTTCATGGTGAAATACAAATTGTTGCCATCTAAACCCATTTCGTGAATAGGAACAATGTTTGGATGTTCAAGTTGTCCGGTAATTTGACCTTCTTCAAAAAATCGCTGTAGGGTTTCTGGTGATTTTTGGTTTTCGCTAAGTAACATCTTACTCGCAACTACTCGTTGGATATCACGGTCTTTCCACAATAAAATTCGTCCCATTCCTCCGCGGTTGATCTCGTGAATGACATCGTATTTTCCACCCATGACAGGCCGTGGCTCTTTCCCGGGTGGTCCTATGGTACTATCGTCCATTGGCAAGGTAATTTTTGTGTCAAGGTTTAGTGTTTTCGCTATACTACAAACTTGGGTATCCGCCGAGGACACAACTTCGGTGTTGTTCATATCTATTTGTGTTTGGTCGTTATCTGACATCGCAATCTCCTTTTGACATTTTGGCTACTGAGTAGTTAGTGTTATATGATAAGAAAAAGTTCCTTATTTTTACAAATTTATTTGAGGAGAATATGGAAAAACGTTGTTTGTACAGTAGAGATACTGCGAAGCGGCGTGTGGTATACCTTAGTTCTTTCAGTTTACCAGGATTGTTTGTTGAGAGAATATAAAAGCTCTTGTCGCTTTTATAAATAAACATTATGACATAAATCATGTGAAGACAAATATGGAGGATAAGTTATCATATGTTCTTGAGCGGGAGAAGGATAGAAAACAAATATCATATTTATGTGAATATAGGAGTAAGAATCTATGCGGAATATAAGGGCTTTGCGTTGTTAAGGACAGACGCGGGTCTGCCCTCAATTGTGACAAAACTTAATTGGGATGATATCGATGACTTCTGACTACCCCGCGGTATCACTAATAGCTTCATCTACAGTTTTGTACAGTTTAAAAAGGTCTAAAACACCAACCATTTCAATCAATTTTACGCGTCTTTCATCCAAGTTGACAAATTTTACGCGACCTCCTTTTTTTTGTAAATAGCTGCCAAGGGTTGTCAACATTGCCATATAAGAACTATTCATAAATGCTAAATCGCGAAAATTGAATATGATTTCTCGTGTACCTTCATCAATGCGTCGTATGAGTTCTTGCTCGTATAGAGAAACTGAAATTTCTTCTCTGTCAGAAAAAACCAACGTTCCCCCTGGAGTAGCACTAGGAGCTTCTAAAACAAGAGAAGTATCATCTCCTTCTCTAACTTGTGTAATTGTGTTTTGCATTTCATTTACCTTCGCAATATTTCTATTAATTTTGATTAGGGCATGTCCTCAATGAAAATTCATTGGTGACAGGACCTAGCAATACGACTGAATTATAGCAGTAAATAGTAGTTTTTATCAACACAATACTTATGTTGATTTCGATAAGTATTGTGCTGTAAATTTATTCGGTATGTAAATGGAGTACATCAATGCAACGTTGACATAAATCACCGCTGTCTTTTTCTATAGAAAAGTATTGCCAACAACGTTGACATTTTTTTCCTGCAAACACCATGACACTCATATCTCCGTCACTACAGCTGACGCGAGCTACCGGAAGCAGCTGTGTAAGTATTTTGCAATACTCTGTAGACACTTGGCCTCCGGCATTCACATGAGCTTCTGCGAAAGTCTTTATAAGACCTCTATTTTTACTATCTTCTAGTTTCTTTAGTATATCTGTTCGCAGTTGTAGAAGATTTTTCCACTGTTGTTGCAAAGCGGCATCACAATAATCTGCGTTGACATTGCAAAACTTACTCAGGTGTATGCTGTGTTCATCGCAATCTTTGCGCACATGTTGCCATATTTCTTCTGCGGTAAAACTCAACACCGGTGCGATCCACGGTAGTGTAGTTCGTAAAAGTTCACGCAGTACAAACTGTGCTTGTCTTCGTTGTGATGAGTTGGCAGATTCACTGTATAAGGTATCTTTGCGCACATCGAAATACAAAGAACTCAATTCGTTACTGAAAAAATTTTGTACTAGTTGAAATACCGTGTGGTATTCGTATCGTGCATACGCTTCGCGCACTTCACCATTCAGGGTGTGAAGGCGCGTGAGTATATATTTTTCCAACTGCGGAAGGTCGCAAAATTTGTGTATTTGTTGGTCGTCATCATACAAGTTTCCCAGCAAGTAACGATACGTATTACGTATTTTTCTATAATATGTCTGCACTTGTTGCAACTTGTCTGGTGAAAATTCTACATCGTCGCGAAAGTTTTCCGAGGCTACCCATAAGCGCAGTAAATCAGCACCATACTTTTCTATTAAGTCTTTGGGAAAAAGTGCTCCACGCGACTTTGATACCTTTTGCTTTTCGCGATTTTTTGTGCGCGGTTCAACGACATACCCATGTGTTGCTACGGCTTTGTATGGTGCAGATTTATTTCCGGCTACGGCCAATACCAAAGAGCTTTGGAACCAACCGCGGAATTGGTCGCTTCCTTCCAAGTATAAATCTGCTGGATATTTTAAATCTTGGCGTTTAAGGACGATATCTTGCGTCGTTCCCGCATCAAACCACACATCTAGTACATCGTTCTCTTTGGTAAAATTTTGTGCGCCACAGCAACGGTAATCTTTGGGCATTAGGTCTTCTACCGGTTTTGTAAACCACACATCGCACGTTTCCTGGGAAAAAAGTTTGACCACATGTTGCATCACCACATCATCTCGTACCTGGGTGTCGCATTCATTGCAATAAAATACGGCGATCGGTACTCCCCACGCTCTCTGACGCGATACACACCAATCCGGTCTTTTTTGCAACATGTTGACGATACGCTTCTTCCCCCACTGCGGTATCCATTGTGTTTTCGTGGCTTCTTCTATGCAACGTTCGCGAAGTTTGTCGTAGTCCATAGACACAAACCATTGTGGGGTGGCACGTACGATTACCGGGGAATGGCACCGCCAGCAATATGGATATTCGTGTTGTTGGTCATGTTGTTGTACCAATGTGTTGCTTTGTTGCAAGGTTTCTACAACTAAATCGTTTACCTCCCATACTTTTTTCCCGTGAAATTGTGGCACTTCGTCCGTAAAGTATCCATAGTCGTCTACGGGGCATAGTACCGGAAGTTGGTATTCCTTGCCTACGGCAAAGTCTTCTTCTCCATGCCCCGGAGCGGTGTGTATGCAACCTGTTCCTTGCGAAAGGTTCACATGCTCGCCTAAAACTACCGGAACATTTCGCGATAAAAAAGGATGTTGGCACAGAGCGTTTTGCAAATCCTTTCCCGAGAATGTGGCAACTACCTCTGCGTTTTCGATGTTACTTTTATCGCAAAAATCATTGCGCAAATCACTTGCGGTGACAAGGTACTCGTCGTGTTGTGCCAATACACAATATTGATAATCTGCATGTAGACATACGGCAGTATTTGCCGGAAGAGTCCATGGAGTTGTTGTCCACACTACAAGCGATACTTCTTTTATCGGCACATTGTGTTTGGTACAAAAAACTTCACTATCGACTAGCGAAAAACGCACATACACCGCGCGTGAGGTGTGGTTTTTGTACTCTAGTTCTGCTTGCGCAAGAGCAGTGTGACATTCCACACACCAATGAACAGGCTTTTTCCCTTTGGTGAGTGCGCCACTTTTTACCAAGGAAAACATTTTTTGTGCGGTCAGTGCTTCGAAATCAGGATTCATCGTTAGGTACGGTGCGTCCCAATCGGCAACGACGCCCAATCTTTTGAATTCTTGCATTTGCAAGTTGACGTACTGTTGGGCGTGTTCACGACAAGCTTTGCGCAGTTGTGCAGTGTTTCCCTTGACTTTTTTGAGCACTTGCAATTCGATGGGAAGACCATGGCAATCCCATCCGGGTACGAAAGGCGCGTCGTAGCCTTCCATGTTTTTTGCTTTTACCGTGATATCTTTTAGCACCTTGTTGAGAGTTGTTCCTATGTGTACATGACCGTTGGCATATGGTGGTCCATCATGCAGAACAAATTTAGGCTGCCCTGCACGTTTGGCGCGTAAGGATGGATACAACTGTTTCCACAGTTGTAATATTTCCAACTCACGTTTTGCCAAATTTGCCTTCATTGGAAAGCTTGTTTTTGGTAAATTAAGAGTGTGAGAGTAGTTAGTCATAATTATCTCCGAACAAAACCATTGCAGTGGTTTTTTTGAATAAATAAAAAAAGCCCTCGAATTTTCGAGGGCTTATTTTGTAAATGTAGATAAAAAAAGCCCATCGCTATCGATGGGCCATTTGGAAATAGTTTATGGAGTTAAATAGAATTTGACCATCGAATAGGCATAACGATACCAATAATGGTAATAATTATGTCTACGCGAAGGTTAGAAAGTCTCATTTTTTTCTCCATAAATCAAAAAGATCTTGTAGTGTAAATATGTTGTTTTATGTATTCTCGGTTTAAGTGTAATATGCGATTGGGAAAATTGCAAATTTATTTTGTGTCGGGCGTATCATCCATTAAAATTTATGAAGCGTTACATTTGTATTGACGGGTTGTGATATTTTGTTGTTGATGGGATCAAGTATGAAACCAAAAAAAATCTACTATGTATTGATAACTATTTTCACTGTGCTAGTAATTTGTTGGGGAATTTTCAAGTATATTACGTATGTTCCCTCTACAAAGTTGGATAGCGAACGCGTTATTGTTTTGCCGAAGCAATTGGAGCATCAAACCAATAAAATTATTGCACAACCACGTGTGGAAAAAATAACCGAGAATGTTTTTGTGGCGCTGAGTTATGATTTGGCGAATGTGATCTTGATTCGCACAGATGCAGGCAATGTAATTGTCGACACGGCATCATGTCCCAAACGTGCGCATGAAATTAAAAAAGCTTTGCAATCACATATGCACGAAAAAACAGCGGCGGTGATTTACACCCATAGCCATGTCGACCACATGGGGGGAGCTAGCGCCTGGGTACAAAAAGACACACAAGTTTGGGCAACGGAAGCATTCGCTGAACATGTATTTAAGCAGTATGGTTTATTTACTCCTACAGAAAGGCAGCGTGGATGGCGGCAGTTTGGCCGTCACGTAACAAAAAAAGATTTGCCGACATCGTCTATTGGTAAACGCCTTGACCTGGAGGCGGTATTACAAAATGGAACGCGTATTCCTTCGCATACGTTTAGCGACAAGCATATTTTGCACATTGGCTCAGAAGAAATTCATCTTGTCGAAGCGCATGGGGAAACGCATGATCAGTTGTTTGTATGGTTACCACGGCAAAAAGTACTGATGGCGGGGGACAACTATTATCACGCTTTTCCCAATTTGTATACCATTCGCGGTACAAACCCACGCCCCATCGCTGAATGGATTAAAAGCTTAGATAAGATGCGAAGTTATGATCCTGATTATCTCATCCCTTCTCATACACAGCCGGTTATTGGTAAAGATAAAATACGTAAGTGTTTGCGTGATTATCGCGATGCCATTCAGTGGATTCGCGACGAAGTGGTGCGTCGTGCCAATCGCGGAGAGAGCTTGGCAAAAATGACAGATGAAATTGCCTTGCCAGGACATTTAGCACAAGCAGAAAATTTACGTGAATTGTATGGACAAATTGACTGGTCGGTTCGTGCAATTTATACAAATGAACTTGGCTGGTTCGATGGCAATAGTGATGCTCTGTATCCGTTGCCGCAAAAAGAGCTTGTGCGACGCGAAATCAAATTAATGGGAGGTGAAGAAAAGGTTCTCTCGGAAGCTAAAAAAGCGTATACTTCAGGTGAAATAAAGTGGGCAATTCATTTGTTAGCAAAGCTACGAGACTACGGGTGGCAGTTACCAAAAGTAAAAAAAGAACTGGCGGCATGTTATGCAAAACTAGGACGGCAAATATTCAACACCAATGGGCGCGCTTATCTACTAGAGAGAGCCTATGAGCTTCATAATGGTGAGGTAGCTCCGCCTTTGTCACAGCTGGACGATACACTCATTGCCCAGGTACCCTTAACGGTAATTTTTCGCATTATGTGCTCGCGAATAATACCGGAAAAATCCATAAATACTCATGAAACGGTCTTGTTTCATATGAGTGACACGCAAGAGAAATTTTTTATCACTATCCGCCGTGGTATTGCGGAGCTGGTAATGAACCATGCGCTTCCTAATACGCCTTCTCCAGTAGCAACAGTTTACACCGACTCGATGACATGGAAAAAGCTGGCATTGAATAAACAGCAAGCAGCAACCGCGATCCGTGAGGGAAAGTTAAAAATCGAAGGTAAGATTGCATTTTTAAAATTTCTCAAAAAATTTGATCGTAGACAAGGATAATGCAAAGTGGAGCTTTCAATAAAATACTGGGGAAATCCAGATAAACCTCTTTTGGTTTTACTTCATGGTTTTTTAGGATGTGCCGAGGATTGGGATATTTTTATTCCGCAGCTACCGAATTTTTATTGTGCGGCGGTAGATTTACCTGGGCATGGCGCGTCTACATTTAATGAAAGTTCGCGTTTGACGAACTTTGCTAGTGTCGCTGACACAATTGTCAAGCAATTGGGAAGGCGTTCGTTCTTTTTATTGGGGTATTCTATGGGAGGGCGCATTGCTTTAGATATTATGCGACGCTACCCAAAACAAGTTCCCAAACTTATTTGTATTAGTGGTTCGCCTGGTTTTGAAGACCCAATGTTAGCGCATGCGCGCTATGAAAAAGATAAAAAGTTACTTGCGAATTGTGAGAAACAAGCTTTTTTACATAAGTGGTATCGACAAAATTTATTTTATGGAATTCCCGAAGATGATAAGTACGCACAACTTTTTGCACGACGTCTTTGTGGAAATTTTGTTGAAATGCAAAAAGGACTCGATATCATGAGCGTAGGGAAACAACCGAATATGTGGCCATGGTTAAAATGTACTCAGCAATCTATTCTTTATATCTGTGGGAGAATGGACACCAAGTATTTCGCTGTTGCCCAGCGTTTGCAAAAAGAAACATCTGTAAAAATATCTATTTTTGAAGAGTGTAGTCACATGCCGCACTTTCAAAAACCGCTAATCTTTGCACAACTAGTAAACAACTATTACGCGCATTCCAAAACATAGGGAAACCTTATGTCTAATATAAAGAAAAAGATTTTGACGATTATATTTTTGTTAACAACGACGATTATATTTGGCTCTATTGGTTACTATTTAATTTGTGGTGGACAAGAGGAATTTATCGATTGTGTCTACATGACCGTTGTTACTTTGACAACTGTAGGTTATGGGGAAATTATCGATGTAAGTAATAACGTGTGGGCAAAAGTGTACACAATGTTTTTGATGCTGTTTGGCATAGGAGTTTTAGGATATTGCATCAGTTTGACAACAGCTTTTCTAGTGGAAGGAGAGCTTATTCAATTATTAAAGGAACGGCGTATGAAAAAAATTATGTCAGATATGCGTGATCATTACATTGTGTGTGGAAGTGGTCCTATTGCCTTGCATGTAGTTCAAGAGTTGATAAAAACTGGCGTGCCTACCGTTGTCATCGCAGACGATGCCGAAGACTTTGTGGCAGAATTTTCGGAAAATCGCGTTTTTTGGTTAAACGGAGACCCTTCAGATGATGAACTGTTGTTGGAGGCCAATATTGAGAACGCCAAGGGCATTGTGGTGACTTCGTCGTCCGACAAAGATAATTTGTACATCACGGTTTCGGTGAGGCAGATTAACCCTGATATTCGCGTCGTGGTGCAAACATCTTGTCTCAAGATGAAGGAAAAACTACAGCGCGTAGGGGCCAATGCCATTATTTGTACAAATGCCATCGGTGGACTCCGTATGGCTTCGGAAATGATTCGTCCTTCGGTGGTGAGTTTTCTCGACAAAATGCTGCGTCATTCCAAGGGAACAATGCGTATAGAAGAGGTACCCGTAGATTCTAGCTCCGCTTTGATCGGCAAAACAATCGCCAATTCAAATTTTAAAGAGAAGTTCAATTTGCTCATTTTGGCTATCATGCATCGCGATGGCGAAATTTACTACAATCCCGCATCAAGTACGGTAATTGAAGAAGGCGATACACTCATTGTGATGGGCGTAAGAGAAAAAGTGAATCAAACGCGAAGGTTAACCAAGGAAGAATTGCAGCGTTATTCGCAGTAGATAGATGCTATTATGCGATGCCCCCACAGGGCAACGTCATTTAGTTAAGGTAAATGTAGTATTTTCAGTAGCTAGAGAAGTGAAGTGATGATATATCCCTTGCAAATGCTACATTTATAGTTTGTAATAAATAAATGAACGAACGAAAGATAGGATGAAAATATGAGGTTAACATGAAAAACTTACTAGTAGTATCAACAATGAAAAGTGTAAGATCAGAACTAAGCAAAAAAGAAATAGTGGAACGATACAAAACTAAAAAAAACACTTTACACGTTGCCGGAAAATAACATTTGCAGGATTAGCAACAATGATACTGCTAGGAGCTAAAATGAGCCTCAGCAACAAAATAAGAACATTTTTCAAGAAAATCAAAGCGCTTGATAAAATAATTAGTCCAGGAGGACTACACCAAGCAAGGAACAAGCTAGATCCGAAGCTATATAAGCATCTCCAAAATACAATATTAAAAACTTTTTATGAAGAAGCGAAAGATGAAAATAAAAAATGGAAAAATAATCAGATCTATGCTGTAGATGTAAGTACAATCAATTTACCAAAATCAGAGGAAACTTTGGCATTTTTTAGTGTCCAAAGTAATCAAAGCCCAACTGAGAGAGTCCAAGGCTATGGAAGTTTTTTATACGATGTTTTAAACGAACTTCCTATTAACCAAGAACTTGAAGCAAAACAATCTGAGATAAAGTTTGTCTTTGATTCTCACTGTGACTACTACGATAAAAATACAATCGTTCTCTATGATAGAGCATATGCCAGTAATGCGTTAGTAGCTTTACATAAATCTTTAAGTGTTCCTTGCGTTATAAGATGTTCAACTTCCAGTTCTTTCTCAATTGTTAGCGAATTTCTAAAAAGTGACTCTTTCGACTCTGTTTACAAACTAGTCATTCCTAAAGAAAAACGAATTGAGTGGAAAAAATATAATTTACCATCATCTGTAAATGTTAGGTTAATAAAAGTTATTCTTTCGACAGGAGAGGTTGAAGTTCTTCTTACTACTTTACTTGATCAAGAACTTTATCCTCTTGATGACTTTGCTTGGCTATACCACCAACGTTGGAAAATAGAAACCTATTTTGATCGTCTCAAAAATCAGTTAGATGTTGAGCGTTTTTCTTCTGGTTTTTTATTACATATTGAGCAAGACTTTTATGCTCGTGTTTTTATGAGTGCTCTTGAATCCATCGTTATTAAAAGTGAACAACAAATTCTTGACCAAGAATGCGATAAAAAAAATACTAAATATCGATATCGTATCAATAAGTCTATTTCGTATGCCGAACTTCACGATGAAGTTATTGCTCTTCTTTATGATGAAAGTATTCCTATTGAAGAAGCATATGCTGAAATAAGAGTTCTCTTTCGTTTGTCTCCTTCTCCAATAAGGCCTGATAACAATGCGCCTCGTGTTAAGAAGTCTGCTAGCTATCAGCTTTGGCATCAGAAATATAGGAAAAAAACAGGACACTGAAAGTTCCTGTTTATCAAGGCTACATCTCTATATCTTAGATCTAGCCTTGATAAATACTTGTTTTTTACTAACTAAATGACGTTGCCCCACAGGGGAGCCAAATACATCTTACGCGTACAGAAGAGACGACATTTTGTATGCGGTCCGAACCAAAGTTGCGTCCTTTCAATACTTTTTGAACTACGTAAACTCCCCCTGTGGGGGCATCGCATACCAGTATATTTCTATACTTGAACCTACCTATCTATTTTTCAACTTAGTAATTGTATCGCAAAAGTCACTGACAATTTGCTCATGTTTTGCGTGACGTTGATTTTGTATAACCCAAGATCCATTCACCATTGTGCCGCGAATGGCCGAAACGTCACATGAGTATACCACGGTAGCCAAAAAACGTTGCAGAGAGGTTGTGGCGAGTAGAGGATGGCTATGATCCATAACCACAGCATTGAGCGGTTGTCCCACGGCAAAAAACTCTTGTTGCAAATTTCCCATGGCCTTGCGTCCACTGAGAACACTTTCCATAAAAGCTTGTTCCCCACTATCTTCACCGTCTTTACGGCATAGAATATTGCGTTTTTCAAAATGCAAACGCTGCCCATAGTCCAGTATACGCAACTCCTCCATGGGATTTAGACCGACATGGCTATCGGTACCAATACTCCAATGTCCTCCTTGTTGCCAAAAATCACGTAGGGAAAATAATCCATCGCCTAAGTTACCTTCTGTCGAAGGGCAAAGAACAACGTGCGCTTTGGTTTCACATAAACGCGAAACTTCGTTTGCATCCAAATGCGTGGCATGGACAAGATGATACGTTTCGTCGAGATTTACATTATTGAGGAGCCATTCTACCGGACGTTGTTTTGTGTAAGCAATGCATGAGTCGACCTCTTTTTGCTGCTCTGCTATGTGTATGTGTCGTGGAATATTGGTCGCTGTTTGTGCAAATAGAGCGATGATGTCTTCTGCATGTACGGCACGTAGCGAGTGGACTCCAACGCCAATACTTGCGCCATCATAGTTGGTGCACGCTTCGCGACTTTTTTCGTAAAGTTTCAAATAATCATCCACTGTTGACGAGATAAAACGGCGTTGACCATCTTTTGCCGCAACGCCAAAGTCCCCCATTTGATAAAAAATAGGCACTAAAGTAATGTCAATTCCCACTTCTTTGGCCGCAGCAATTAACTGTGTACCCATTTCGGCTAGATTGTCATACGCCGTTCCATCTGTATTGTGGTGCACATAGTGAAATTCGGTAACCGCCGTGTAACCATGGCGTAACATTTCACTGTAGAGCATGGTGGCAATTGCGCGGATATCTTGCGGACTCACATTGAGTGCTAAGCGGTACATCGCTTCGCGCCAGCTCCAAAAATCGTCGGATTGTGCGCCTACAGGTAAGTGCTCTGCCGTACCGGCCATTGCGTATTGGAATGCATGTGAATGAGCATTTTGGTAACCAGGAAGAGCAACGCCTTTTACCTCTTCGTATGAATTTTCGCTATTTTCGGCTATTTCTTGTATCACTCCGCTATTGTCAACGGTTATATAGGCGGGTTGTAGCCAACGATCGTTTTGTAGTAAAGCATCAAATTTCCAGGTTTTCATTTTTGTATTTCTTCCAACAAATTGCTAAACATTTTTTGTAAAAGTTGACGCATTTTCGCGGCGCGTTTCTCGTCATAACATAGTTCGTCGTCATCCATGTAGTTTATTTTTGTCATTTCTAGTTGCAAGGCATGTGTACCAGCATCGGGGTTACCAAAACTGCGTGTCAGAGTACCTCCTTTGAAAGGATCGTTGTGTTGTACCGTGTAACCAGAATCTTTCAATACACGGAGAACTGTATTTATCAAACTAGATTTTGCGGTTTTGCCATCTTGGTTTCCGAGAATTAAGTCGGGGAATGGATCTTTGCGAATTGTCGTGACGACACGACGAATAGAGTGCGCGTCAAAAAAGAGCACTTGGGAAAATTCATTGTGCAAATCCTCTAATAGTTCGCGAATTTTGTTGTGGTACGGCCAGTAATATTCCTGTAAACGCCGCGCAATTTCATTTTCATCGGGTATTTGATCGCGGTACAAGCTTTCGCCCAAGAAGTTTTTTGTTGGTGTCAGTTCGGTAATAATACGTCCGTCGTTGTATAAGGCTGCTCCCTTGGGATCGCGATTTAGGTCAATCACCCAGCGACTATATTTGGCGCATATCATGGTGATGCCCATTTGCGGAGCAAAGTCATATAGTTTGTCCACAAACCAATCGGTATCATCAATGCATTGCAGTTGCTTGGGGCAGTACGTGTCGCGTATATCATCAGGTATTTGCGTGCCACAGTGTGGTACGCTGACAACAACGGGAACTCTATTTCCTTGTGGATTTATGATCGTAAAAGGCATGTCATTTCTTTCTATGAAACACTACTTTCTTTTAAAAATAGACTTTGTATCAATGACAACAGTGAAATTACCGCGGAACACAAAAATACATAAAAACCTTTTCCACTACTGTCCAGCATTATTCCGCATAAAAATGTACCGATAAAACCACCCAGGGAAAATGTTGTTATGTAAAATATGTTTTGTCCGCTCGTTAACATATCGCGCGGCACAATGGTTTGTAAGTACATAATACTGATGGTGAAAAATGTACCAAAGGTAAATCCTTGTAATACTTGTAGGCCAGCAAACCACCAGGTGTTGAGAGAATAACCCATACATGCCCATCTAAGGGCAGAGGTTGTGGCGATAACCATAAACCATATTTTATACGAGGGGATTTTTTTGAACCATTCGCTAACACGTGCCATGCAAAATATCTCACAAGATATTCCGGTGCAAATCGCAACTCCTGTTAAGTAATATGGAAGTCCGAGAAGATCGCGATGCACGTCCAGGCATAGATTGTACGATATATGTGCACACCAGTGGAGAAGCGAAAAGAGTAAAAATGGCAAAATACCCGGTATTTTTAATAGCTCAACAACAAGAAGTTTTTTTGCCGTGTGATGAGATTTTTCGCGATTTTCTTCGTGGATAAATATAAGTCCCACACTGTACAGCATTGCTAGGGCACTGATATACAGAAGTGGCGAATAACCACTGGGAATGACAAACGGTGTAATGAATACAATTCCTCCATAGCCCACAGAACCCCATAGGCGTATACCACCATAGCGCTCGATCGGATAATTGGTGATGGCAATTGTATCGAGAAGAGCTGGCATTGCGGTCATGAAAAAACCCAAGGACCAAAATAGTATGGCAACGACCCACACCTCGCGAATCATTGCCAGCGAAAAATAAAGTAGTACAATGCACAGTGAGCACACACGCAGCAACAAAGCACTTCGCCGTGTGTAGTCGGCAAGTTGTCCCCAAATGACATGGGAAAAAACGCCTAAAAGCATGTTTCCTGCGAACATTACCGAAATATTCTTACCGGTAAAACCGTGATATTTTATGTAATAGTTAGGTAAATAAGTTGTTTGAACGCCTATAATCGCAAAAAAGATAAAATAAGAAAAAGCGGTTGTCTTCAAGTTTTATAATTCCTTTTCTTTCCTTATTCTACGGATGTTGTAAAAGTGGATGAGCCAAATAATGGATGCTACGAAAATGACAGACAAGAACACCCATTTTTGGTATTCATATACACTATGTACAACCAACTCAATTGTTTTTCCAAAATAAAACGAAGCGATTCCCATAGAGACCGCCCAAAAAGAGGCACCGATAAAATTCATCGTGACAACATATGCGGTCGACAAGTGACTCGCTCCGATCACAAAGGGGGTTACGGTACGAAAACCATAAAAAAAGCGAAAACTAATTAGCACTAAGTGTTTATGCTTTTCCAGTAGTTCGTTTACTTTGTCGGCGGGAACTTTCCAATTCGGGCGTTTTTCAATAAAGGGTTTGCCGTATATTCTTCCTAGAATAAAAAAGGTTTGGTCTCCTGCGATTCCTCCCAGAAAAGACACGGCAATAACCAACGACAAGTCTAAATACCCTTGGTATGCGGCTATTCCCGCAAGAATAATCGTCGTTTCCCCTTCGACAAAAGTTCCAATAAACAAAATGATATAACCGTATTGTAAAATCAATTGTTCTAGAGTCATGTTTCACCTTAGGTTTTGAGTTAAGGTTATCGTCGTTATCACTGTTGTGATTGTGAAGTTTCGCTATATCATTACATCGGCCATTTTAGTATGTCGGAAATAAAAAATTGCTGTGGATAGTAAAACGCTAAATTACATGTAATAATCACCGCAATGATCAATAAAAGAACAAGGACATTTGCAAAAGAAAATTTTGCATATATGGGACCAAAATCTTTATCGAAATAATATTGCATAATGGGCCGCAATAGTCGCATCGCCATCCACAGACTGAGTAAAATCCATGGTATGTATAATAAGTAAGTGTTACGATCTGTTGTTGTGAACATGAAAAAGCCAAATATCATGACCAAAACGATGTTCAACATAATCGATAAAAAGCGACCGCGGCGATTGAATAAGGAAAAAGCAACGGTTGTATTCCAAATAGCAATGACACCTAAAAAAGCGCTGATATAGCGAGTGGAATATTCATTTAGTTCAGGTATTTGTTGCGCCCAGAAAACGCCTGTGTATGGTAAAAAAGCCAACACCATCGCACATAGAGCACTAAAGAGGTGAAGAAAAGATGTTTGTTTAATTTTCTTGTCATAATCAGGTAATTTTTTTACCTTTTTGATTTCCTGTGAGGGAATGAGTAAATCTTCGAGTTCTTTACGTTGTCCACCACTGTGTTTATTTAATTGTGCTTCTTCATACATCACTTTTCCAGTGAGGACTTTGTGCAACTTTTTTGAGAATTCATTGTCTGTTAAACACGGGCGTATTTTTTTGTGTTTAAAGTGATGGATTTTGTCCTCATCAATTTTTACAATACCAAAAGAAGCCGGACGATGATAAAAAGATGTCGATTGTGAGGACAAAAGTTCTCCGGTTACCAAAACGTTGTAGTAAGGTGTTTTCATTTTGCCAAGTATTTTTTGTAAAATGGGCAAGATAGCCTCTACTTTTAGATTCTTACGCATGTCAATAAACACTTTGTCTTTTTCGCGATCGGTTAAAAAACGCTCTACCTTGGCAACATCGCGAAAATGAAAATCGGCATCGGGATTTTTTTCGTAGTATTCGATGACTTCGCTAACCACTTGCCGCGATTTTTCTTTTTTGATACGACTCTTGCGTTGTTGAAGTATATCTAAGAGCGCCTCTTTCTTGCCTTTATCTAAGCGATACGGAAAACGAAAAATTCCTTTCCATTTCGACTGTCTTTTTTCCATAATCGAACATATTTCGGAAAATATAACAGGGTCTACCTCGCCGAGAAAAAAGTATGGCCTATCTTCGTAATGTTCGATAAATCGTGTAATAATCTTGCGCCCTTGCATTTCGAGTACTTGCTTGTTGATTTGAATATTACAACGGATTCCATTTTTCTTTTGCGCTTCTTTTTCTGAGCCAAATACCATTTCGCAATTGTCGTTGGGAACCAAAAACTTTGTGGGCAGTTTGTGCGAGGCCGATTCCTTGGATAGATTTATTTTTTTATGATCGAGAATAACGCGCAGTGCTGTATGAAAATACAACAGAATTTTTTTGCTGACACTACGATTTGTGATTTTATCCGCTTTGTTAAGGATTTTGTTTTTGGGAATCTTTGGGGGCTTCGGTTTTTTTGGTGACTTTTTCTTTATTTGGTCACTGCGGTAGCGCGAAGTTAAACGTCCGATGAAAGATTTACTATGTTTATCTACTTCAGGAGATTTGACTTCCCCCATAAATGTTGCAAAGTCATCATCATCAAGTTCCGGAGTTTCAATAACGAGAGATTCACTAAAGCTTTTGGCTCCGCTGATAAATGTTTCCTCGGAACTATCGTCTGTGTCGGGAGCTTTTATATTAATGGGACGCACAATAACTTCCACCTCGTCTCCCGGAGAGAAAGGAAGATTTTTTAGAGTAATGTTATTATTTTTGTCGATTTTTACAGTGACAGTGTGACGTTTATCAGCCATCCACATTCTCCGAATATATGGTTTGGTAAAAGTATCTACTTCTTTGTAGAAAGAATAGTGTAACACGAATTTTTAGGAATAAAAAATTTTTTTCAAAGATATTGAACAATGCGACAGTCTAATACTGTAAACAAACAAAAATACAAATGTTTATTGTAAAATGAAACTGTGTTGGTTTAATGTAAACTTCAAGTGATTATTATTGATATAAAATTATCTGCCAAGGAAAGAAACATGAAAAATTATTTACTGCTCAACTACTTATACCTGTACTTATATATCCTTCGGAAGGGAAGGCGTGGAGATGGTTTGTCATGAAAAATAAACTTACCTAAAGCCCTGAACTTCTAATATCAAGGAGTTCAGGGCTTTTTTTTTGCAAAATTTTTAACGTGAACTGGTGTGCCCAAATTGGTAAAGGGACTTGACTTAAAATCAAGGATTTGTGGGTTCGAATCCCACCACCAGTATTTGTAACCGTAAACTGGTGTGCCCAAATTGGTAAAGGGACTTGGCTAAGAACCAAGGATTTGTGGGTTCGACTCCCACCATCAGTATGACAAATCGGAGGGATGCCCGAGTGGCCAAAGGGAGTAGACTGTAAATCTACCGATCGTGATGATCTACGAAGGTTCGAATCCTTCTCTCTCCATTGAACTGGTGTGCCCAAATTGGTATAGGGACTTGACTTAAAATCAAGTATTTGTGGGTTCGAATCCCACCACCAGTATTTGTAACCGTAAACTGGTGTGCCCAAACTGGTAAAGGGACTTGATTCAAAATCAAGGGTTTGTGGGTTCGACTCCCACCATCAGTATGACAAATCGGAGGGATGCCCGAGTGGCCAAAGGGAGTAGACTGTAAATCTACCGATCGTGATGATCTACGAAGGTTCGAATCCTTCTCTCTCCACCATGAGCTGGTGTGCCCAAACTGGTAAAGGGACTTGGCTTAGGACCAAGGGTTTGTGGGTTCGACTCCCACCACCAGTATTAAGTGACTATATGTATAGTTTTAGTATTCACTTTTTTGGAATGGTAAGAAAAATGACGGCAAAAGAAGAGAAAGGCTTTTTTGATGAAGACGAGATGCAAACCTGTATGGTCAAAATAAAAGCAACGATTCGACGAATGGTTGCCAATGAAATAGACGCTGAAGATCTAACACAAGAAGTGTTTATGAAGGCGTGGAAAAATGCAGCTTGTTTTCAGGAAAAATCCAATATATACACGTGGTTGTACAAAATTGCAATAAATACAACATACACGTTTTTGTCGAAGAACAAAAACAGAAAAGTTCATGCGTGTTCGCAACTACCTGAGCGCGTAGATCTTTCTCCTTCGGCACTCGAAAAAATGATTCATGAGGAAGAAATGCACAGTGGTATTGACAAATACCTAGAAACACTGTCTCCTAAACTCAAATCAGCCATTGTTCTTACTATTTTATATGAAATGGATACGGGGGATGTTGCCAAGATAGAAGGTTGCTCGGAAGCGACTGTTTACTGGCGCGTCCACCAGGCAAAAAAGCAAATTAAACTAAAGCTAGCACAATAATTGTCTCCTGCACGGTACTTTGTTATACTGTGCAGGATTTTTTTATGGTATGTGGCGAATCAAGTCTTGTATGTCAGGGCATAGGCATTGGTAATGTACTTTACCTCCGTGCTCGCGTATTGCATTGCTTGTCGTGGGGCCGATGGACATCAAGCGAGACGCAACATTTTGCAAGTCTTGTGCGGCGATCGAGTATAGAAATCCCTTCACTGTCGACGGGGAAGTGAAAAGCACATATTCATTTTCGTTGTTTTGCCAATGTTTTTGCAGCACGTCGTTTTTTCGTAATGTATTTTGATACACACAACTCGTGAGAAAAGGCCAGTTGTTTTCCGTTAGCCAATCGCTAAATTCCTTGCGACCTTTGTTTCCCTGGATTACCACTGTAGTAAATGGCTTTTCTTGGCGTTCAAATAGTTTGATCATTCCCAACGCATTCTGCTCTTCAGGCGTAAACACCGATACCGTATCCCAAATATCGCGAATACAATTACACGTTGTTTTTCCCACGGCATAAACGATTGCATGCGGTGGAAGCGCAAAGTGTTTACGAAAACCAATCACTCCGTGTCTACTGAAAAATACATATCTACATTCTTGCGCCATCATTTGCTGGAGCTTTTCCTGGTTTGTCGGCGGAGAGTATTCGATGGCTATTGTAGGTGTCCACAGTAAATGGAGATCGCTTTGCGGTGGTTTTTTGCTTCCCGTATAGAAAATTCTGCGTTGCATGTGCTTTCCTCAGCAAAATATTGCTTTTTTTGGGCAAAGTCGTTATAATAGATTCTCGTGTCGTTACAATGTTTATAAATTTTCATTTATAGAGAGGGGGCAAGTATGCGAGTTGTCAGAAAAAAAACGAGAAAAAGCTCTTCGCAAAGCAAAGGAAATGTTTGGGGTAGTCCTTCTTCCCGCTATATAGGTAACAACACTAAACCCACGGCAAAACCCCTACGTCCAGGACGTCGCGTAAAGTCTCTTACCGGACCTGTTCATCCTGGATTTGAAAAATCCGCGAGTACGTACAATAAGTATAGGTCTGCGACAAAAACCGTTTCTCGACCGCGTTTGACGCTACAAAAAGTAGATCACAGTAGCGATTTGTATAGCAATCGCAAATCGTCTTCGCGCCCTATTCGCAAACGTCGTTCGCGTTAAAGGATATTCTCAGTATCTTTAATCCGAGCCAGTGTCATTCCCGCGTAAGCGGGAAACCAGCAATATGAAGTTGACTTGTCAACGCTGGATCCCTGATCAAGTCAGGGATGACAACCTAAGTTGGTGTTTTGACAGGCTCGGAAACGGGCTCGGAAAAGAATGACACCTTAATCAAAATTCTGATTATTTTTTACCATTCTACGCAGTAGAGGACTTGGGCGATAACGATCTTCGCCATACTCTTCATAGAGATTTTGTAGATAATCGAGAACTTTTTCTAGTCCCATCTCTTGCGCCCATGCAATAGGACCCTTGGGATAGTTGACACCCTTGGTCATCGCTAAATCAATATCCGCTGCAGAGGCTATTTGCAAAAAGACCGCATCCACTGCCTCATTGATAATCATACATACCACGCGCATCATTATCTGTTCCGCAAGTTCTTTGTCTTGCTTCGCTTCAGGTTTTTGCGCATTTTCTGCATAGCTGTAATAGCCATGTCCACTTTTGCGTCCGTAACGTCTAGCTTCTACAAGGCGTTGTTGTGTAAAAGAAGGTTTATAGCGCTGGTCGTAGAAAAAAGCGGCAAACACCGAACACGTCACTTTATAGTTGACATCATTGCCAATAAGATCCATGAGTTCAAAAGGCCCCATGCGAAAACCATACTCTTTGAGCGCCCAATCGATGGTGGCTACGTCAGCAACTCCTTCTTCGAGAATGCGTATCGATTCTCCATAAAATGGACGTGCAATACGGTTGACGATAAATCCCGGAGTATCTTTGGCGATTACAACAGTTTTTCCCCACGAGTCGATGATTTGCTTGGCGTTTTGCAATGTTTGTTCATCTGTGGCAAGACCAGGAACAATTTCTACTAGCGGCATGAGAGGTGCTGGGTTGAAGAAGTGAATTCCCAGCACGCGGCTATCTTTCTTGCATCCTGAAGCAACAGCGGTTACAGATAACGAGGAGGTATTCGTTGCTAGAATACAGTCTTCACTGACGATGTTTTCTAATTTTTCAAAGACTTGTTGTTTGACGTTGAGATCTTCGACGATGGCTTCAATAATCAGTTTACTATTGCTTAAAGATTCGAAGTCTGTGGTGTAAGTCGTTCGTGAAATACTCGCCTGCATTTCCTCGGTGGTCATGCGCTTTTTTTCCACAAGACGCGTAAAGATTTTTTGTAATTTTTTACTCGCATTCACCAGCGCTTCTTCGTTGTTATCAACAATGATGACGTCATGTCCTTGTGTCGCAGCTATTTGTGCAATACCATTTCCCATCGTTCCGCTGCCAAGAACCCCTATTTGAATTTTCTCTGCCACACTAATTCCCCATAAATTTTGGTTTACGTTTTTCTAAGAACGCCTGAACACCTTCTTTGTAATCTTGTGTTTGTCCGGCAAGAGTTTGTAACTCTTTTTCTGCATTTAATTGTGCTTCTAGATCATTGACTAAGCTTCTATTCATAGCTTGTTTAATATAACCGAGACCCTTGGTAGGTTGCGTCGCTAAATATCTAGCTGTTTCCGTGGCCTCTTCGAGTAGACAATCATTTTCTACCACGCGGTAAATCATACCCATATCCAGGGCTTGTTGCGCACTGATCTTGTCACCGAGAAGCATCAAGGCACTTGCACGTCCAAACCCGATTAAACGTGGAAGAAAAAACGATCCGGCGGTGTCAGGTACTAGACCTATTTTGCAAAAGGATTGAATGAATGAGGCACGATCGGAAGCAAAAACAATATCACAGGCAAGTGCTAAATTGGCTCCCGCACCTGCCGCAACGCCGTTTACGGCACACACAACGGGCTTTGGGGTGTTGCGAATTCCGCGAACAATGGGGTTGTACATTTGTTCGACAAAATCTCCGAGTATTTTTTCCTCTTCCGGGTTTTTGGTGGCTTCTGCCAAGTCTTGGCCTGCACAAAAGGCCCGTCCGCCTCCTGTAAGAAGGGCACAGCGTACTTCACTGTTATCGTTAACGTCGCGAAGGATTTCTTGTAATTCGCGTGCCATTTCCATGTGAAAACTATTGAGAACGTCTGGTCGATTGAGAGTAATAATTGCAACGTTATCTTCTACTACATAGGTTATGTGTTGATATTGCATTGAATTATCTTTCTATTAGGGCGTTTTATCAATTAAAGTTTGTTTAATATGAAGATTAATGATGATATGCCCTAGGTATGAGACCCCGTTCATGACCCAAATTATTTTGGTTTTGTGATAATTTCAGGATCGGGAACGGGGTCGGGATCGGAACGTTTTTTGTCTCTATATACATTTAAAATATTCGAAGGGTTGTTGACATCCATTACAGAAATGTAGGGCTTTACACAATGTCGAGCCGAATTCACTTGTTTTTTTGGTGTCTTCGCTACCACAATACGGGCATGTAACGACCCTTTTGTCGCTAAGTAGACTCAACAACTCATTTGTTTGTACTTTGTGGGGAGGAGCAATACCGCTTTCCTTTAGTTTCTCGCGAGTTTCTTCTGTCATCCAATCGGTTGTCCATGGTGGTGACAAAACAGACTTGATGGTGAAATCTTCAATGTTATTTTCGCGTAGTTTTTGTGCGATACTATCGTTGATTTCCTTCATTGCCGGACAACCTGAATACGTTGGAGTGATCACCACTTCTACGTGGTGATCGTTTACCAAAACATCGCGAACAATACCCATTCCGGTGATGGTTACCAGAGGTATTTCCGGATCTTTTACTTCGGCAAGCATTTGCCATATTTCCTCAGAGGTCATTTTTACTACCATACGGCACCAGGATGAGATCTAGGTAAAATTTGCATTTCCGCCAACATATGTCCAAGGTACTCCGTGTGTTTTCCCTCGCGACCATTGTGGTACAAATATGTTTTCTCCTCAGGTATGGTCAATGTCGCTTCTTTGATCACCTGGGAGACAATTTCTAGCCATTCACTATGATACTTACTCATATCACTAATAATATTTTGCTCTATGAGTGTTTTATCTGTCGCAGTATGAGTGAACAACTCGTCCGTGTAGCGCCAAAGTTCATTGAGGGATTTTTGAATACGTTCGTGGCTTTCTTCTGTGCCATCTCCGAGACGCAGTACCCATTCGCTGCTATGGCGGACATGATACTTAATTTCTTTGATACTTTTTTGCGCAATGCTTTTTAAATCGTCAAAACTACTTTCGCGCAAATTTTTAAAAACGATATACAGATATGTTGAAACCAAAAATTGGCGCATAATTGTATATCCAAAATCTCCACGCGGTAACTCTGCGATTGTGGCATTGCGAAAGTCGACGGCATCGCGAAGATAAGCTAGGTCATCTTCATTGCGATTTTTGCCTTCGACTTCACCGGCTAGTTTTAGAAAATTAGCCGATTGCCCCACACAATCCAAAGCCAAATTGGCTAAAGCAATGTCTTCTTCAAGCATGGGCCCATGACCACACCACTCGGAGAGACGATGCCCTAAAACTAAATTGCTATCGCCTAAAAATAGCAGGTATCCAAAGAGAGCTTCGCGTGTAGAGTCTTTAAGTTCTTCCAGTTTCATAAGAATGCCTTATAAGTTTTTAACAGCTTTGGGAACCCTGTAAAAATTTGGGTGACGATACGCTTTGTCATCAGAAGGGTCGAAAAACGGAGCTTCGTCATCCGAACCAGAAGCATAAATGGTTTCTAGTGGAACAACCCATATACTCCCGTTTCCACCACGTCTTGCATATACATCACGTGCATTTTGCAAGGCAATTTCGGCATCCGCAGCGTGCACATTGCCGACATGTTGGTGAGGACCACCGTTTTTTTGTTGCATAAATACTTCCCATACGGGAAGTTGTTCGTTATCCGACATTTAAGAATTTCTCCACTTTCTTTCCTTGTTTCTTTTTCGCGTAGGCAACAGAAGCTTCGCGGACCCAAGAACCATTTTCATGAGCATCGTTGCGCGCCTTCATTCTATCTTTGTTACATGGCCCATGGCCTTTGATTACCGCGTAGAATTCTTCCCAGTTGATTTCGCCAAATTCCCAATTTTTTGTCTCTTCATTGTACTTCAAATTAGGATCAGGTATTTCTAAGCCGATTGTGCGTGCTTGTGGTACTGTGATATTGACAAAGTGTTGGCGTAGTTCGTCATTGGTTTTCTTTTTCACTTTCCACTTAAGCAATGTGGCACTGTTTGGGGAATCGCTGTCATGAGGTCCAAACATCATGAGGGTTGGCCACCAGAATCGATTTAGGGCATCTTGCGCCATTTTTTTCTGTTCTTCGGTGCCTTTCATGAGAGTGCATACAATTTCATAGCCTTGCTTTTTATGGAAATTTTCCTCCGCACATATACGTAGCATCGCTCGCGAATATGGTCCGTAAGAACATTTGGCCAACATAGTCTGGTTGACAATGGCAGCACCATCCACCAACCAACCGATGATTCCAATGTCTGCCCAAGTGAGTGTGGGGTAATTAAAAATACTGGAGTACTTTGCTTTACCGATGAGAAGTTGATGGACAAGATCTTCGCGTGAAGCTCCTAGCGTTTCCGCTGCACTGTAGATATATAGACCGTGTCCGGCTTCATCTTGGACTTTAGCAAGAAGAGCCATTTTTCTGCGTAAGTTAGGTGCACGGGTAATCCAATTTCCTTCAGGTAGCATTCCCACTACTTCCGAATGTGCATGTTGTGACATCATGCGAATGAGTTGATTGCGATACTTTTCTGGCATCCAATCTTTCGGCTCGATTTTGGTACCTTCTTCTATACGCTTGTCAAATTCAGCATTACGAGTTGATTCATCCATGCTTGACTCCTTACAATAATAGTTTAAGGTGTGCAATTGTCAAATAAGCTGCACACCTTAATTTTACTGGAAATAGCGTTTTTTTGCAATAGAATTTACACTAGTAAACTACTGTTTATCGCCTTTTCCCAAGAAATGTTTGAGTATTTTTCCATTTTCATTGCGCCAATTTTCCCAGCTAAATCCACCGGGAAAAACATGTGAAATACTATGGTTATTGGTTTTGGCGATGGCTGCGGCCACATTTTTTCCACTATCAATAAGGCTCCAGCCGTCGTTAGGGCTACGTAGGTCGTATTTTCCCCAACTGATATAGAATTTGAGCGGTTCTTTGATTTCTGCAATAAGAGAACTTAGTTCTTGTTCTTCCTTTGTCAAATAGAATGCCGAGACACTTGCGGCTCCCGAAAAAACTTGTGGATTTTGCATGGTGGCATACAGCGATACAGTTGCTCCGTTGACAAAACCAATATTGAAACGCGGTGAGCCTTTTATACTATAGGTTTTTTCTAAGAAAGGAATCCACTCCTCAACAAGCATTTTTATGTATTGATTGCGTGGAGCTTCCAAAGAGTATTCTCTTCCGTGTTTTTGCGGGATAAAGACAGCAATTGCGGCAGGCAGGCCTTTAGAGATAAGGTAATCAAGCGTATCTTGCCATTTGCCACTTTCCAATACCGATTTTCCATCGTGAATAAACAATACCGGATAAGATTTTTTTGCATCGTATTCATGAGGGACATACACGGTTATTTCGCGTTTGTCTTTATTTTCTTTACTTTCGTAGGTGTGTTTTTCTAGTTTACCTTTTTTGTCAGAGCCTTCTAAGTCGGAAGCTGGTTTCCATTTTGGCATCTTTGCTGCGGAAAACTTTCCGAAATAATTTTGTCCGATATTTTTATTTAGCGGATCGACAACAATTTCATCGTAATTTTTTAGGAAGCGATAGTTGACACAAGCGTCTTCCTCAATGTAAGACGAGTAGTAGAAAAAGTTTGTATCAGGAATTCGTTGCATGGGATGGTCAATGCGAAATCCAATAACATCACCTTCTAAGCCTATATCATGCGCTTCGCCTCGGTACACAAAATGAATGGAGTTTTTTTCCATAATAGGAAATTGTTTTTGTTCCTTCATAAAGGCATCGATCAGCTCTTTTTTGTTAGGAGAATTGCGCACTTTTTCGACGAAGTCGTTGAACTGAGATTCTACCTTTGGGTAGACAATTTGTGACTTATTCTGCTCTGTAGACGCTTTGTCGCTAATAGAAATACATGCCATTTCGCCTAAACTACGCACGTAAATTTTGTTATGGGCAAAACTTGGTGGGGACCATACTAAGTCTTTGAATAACTTAAGACTATGTAGATCTGTGTATTTTCCAGAGGCATCATTTGCTAA
This sequence comes from Candidatus Uabimicrobium amorphum, assembly GCF_009002475.1. Taxonomy (GTDB): domain Bacteria; phylum Planctomycetota; class Uabimicrobiia; order Uabimicrobiales; family Uabimicrobiaceae; genus Uabimicrobium; species Uabimicrobium amorphum. The sequence continues at coordinate 1,936,591 of NZ_AP019860.1, read as the reverse complement.
GTGTAGATGCCCATTTTTGGTCACAACCACGAAATGATTGTTCACCACCAGTAAAAAACCATCACCTGGCTGACGTGATCGCCATACTTTTTTACCGTTTTTCGCATTGATGCAACCAAAAAAACGACCACTGTAGCCGTAAATTCTCTCGCCGACGACAACAGGTGGACAAAAAGATTTTTTTAGGCTTCTGGTTTTCCAAACTTCCTTTACTGGTTTGTCTTTCTCTCCGGTAAGCTCTAGTAAGATTCCTTGGTTTCCACTATATTGAATGTAGATTTGCCATGGATTTTTGCTCACAACGGTTGGCATGGTAGACCAGTTGCCACCGTTGTGTTCATAACGCCATACTTCCTCACCACTTTCCGGAAGAATACAATACAAATGTTTGTCCCCTCCGCACAGTAAGTAGTTTTTGTTGTCCATGGTAATCATCGTCGGACATTGGTAGTTTACAGAATCACTTCCCATTGTCCAAACAAGCTCACCATTTTGCTTGTGGAAAGCGGATATGGTTCCTTTTTCTGCCCCCGCTTGTACAATGACTAAATTTTCAGATACAATGGGAGAAGTTCCAAAACCATAGAAGGGTACGTTTGCTTTGTGCTCTGTAGGTAGATTTTTTTTCCACAATAGAGAGCCATCGGTGAGATTAAGGCATAGCAGTTCTCCTTTTGCTCCCAAGGCAAAGACTTTTTCTTGATCTACAACAGGTGTAGAAATAGGACCATCGTGAGAACCATCATGCCCAACGTAGGTATCACCAATGGTATATTGCCATACATTTTCGCCACTATGAGCATTGCAAGCAATGACATAATCTTTTTTGGAATCAGAATACATGGTGACGGCATAGTTACCCCAAACAGAGATACTGGAATAACCAGAGCCGAGATTGCGTTTCCACAATGTTTTTAATGTATATGATTTATCGTTTTGTAGTAGCGTATTTTCCATAACTGCGGCGTTAAATTGTTGTCCGCGCCATTGTGGCCAATCGCTTTGTGCAAAAGTGAAAACAATACAAATGCTAAATAAAAAAAATCGCTTCATAAAGTTAATTTCCTAAAGAGGGAAAAATGATATTTCCTCCGCGAACGGGAACATGCCGAATAGCACCTCCCGTGTTTGCTGTCCAACACAGTAAGTAAATTAGTGCAACAATCATAAACAAAATTACATAGCGATGTAAAGAAGATGGTTTTTCTTGTTGCACATATTGTGCAATGGCACTGAGGGAAATCATACCCAATACGATCATTGCCATAAAGGAAATCTTGCCTAGCATAGCATGTGGGTCAACGTATTTTTTTTCAAGGTCGACTTGTGCCTCGTAGGCAAGAGGTCCAGAAATATAGGCAAAAACAGCAAATATCGCACAGCAGATAGCAAAGCTGTAGCTTATTTTATATAGGATTTCTTGTTTGGTAATATGTGCACAAACGAGTAGGGCAAAAGTGAAGAATAGCCCTACTACAGGAACGTGTACCACAATGAGATGCCAATGTACAGCGTTCATCTATTTACCTGTTTTAATGGCTTTTGCCGGGTCCATACCCGCATCCACTTTGCTGTAGTCTAATTCACTACCATGAATGCTGTGAGGAATTACATAAACGGCTGTCATTACGATGGCGGCCAAAATAACGGCAATGCGCGACATAAGTTCTTTGGATTTCGCTTTGAGACCGACAACGGAGATCGCTGCTAGCCACGCCACCCACATGATAAGCATCTTGTTGTCTGTCCAGTCACCTCCCCAAGGAAAGCCTGTCCAGTACTCACCAAATGCATATTTCTGTACAATAGGACCAAGGATCATCCCACCTATTGTCATCGATACAAATGAAAACCATACGAAAGCACGCATGCTGTCTGGCGCAAACAACGCACCTAGTGCTGCGCGCATACCGACTAACATAGCAAAAAACATCAAAAGAATGTGCGGAATCAGTATGTATTCAGGAACCGGGTCCTTAAAACGTATGATGATGTTTTCCTCTTTATTTTGCGGAATGCGTATTTTTGTATCACCGGCTTTCATCATAAGGTAGTATTCTAACTTTCCTGCGGCCGGTTGTTTCGGTAAAAATGCCACAAAATTTTCTTGCTTTTTTTCCATCAAAACTTGAGTGAATTCATCTTGCGTTTTAAATCTTTTGTAGAAAAGAGATGGCGCGTATTCTCCTGCCTTGAGTTCAACAACCGCATCTTCTTGACTATCTCCACTGCGAATTAATTTGTGATAATACTCTGTGTCACCTATCTTATAGCTTCCGCGATAAGGGTATGTTGGCCCAGTTCTTTTTTGGTAAGAAAAGGCAGAAAGCATAATGACGATGGAGAAAACCCACAACACAATTTTCTTTCCTTTACCAGAAGCATTTTCCGACATGACGACTCCTTATGTTAAAAAAATTCGTTTTTTATATTTTACAAATCATTGAAATGTGTGTCATATATTGTACAATATTCGTAGTGCTTTTTGGCAAATTATAAATTTTTATTTCACTTTTTTCTACTATTTTCTTTACGCGCAGCTTAGGTTGTAGAGGAAAATCTACATTTTTCGCCAAAATTAGCCTTTGCTGTTTATCGTGGCATCTTCTATAATTATATAAATATCGTAGCTTTGTTAAGGTATAGTCATCAATTCGCAATATTTTATAGCACGAATGATTGTTTATATTTAGGAAGAAATTTATGCCTTTATACGAATATTACTGTGAAGAAAATGAAAAAACAATTGAGGTCAGACATGGAATGTCTGAAACTGTAGACACTTGGAAAAAACTGTGTGATTTGGCTAGTATGGAACTAGGCGAGACTCCTGGAGAAGCGGTAGTAAAACGCGTAATTAGCGGTGGTATGTCGTTGCCAAGGAGAAAAGTTGGTGAAGCAAAGGCTCCTGCTGTGTCAGGTGGGCATACAGGCGGATGTAGTTGTTGTTAATTCTAGGCGCGCAGTACGTCTAGAATTAACATGTGGATGAGTATGATTGTAATTATTCAGCTTTATGGAACATTCTCTTTAAAAAAGAAAAGAAACTTTTGAATTTTTCCACAAATTCGCCATCGTGTTTTTTGTTGACAACCACATTGGATACGTCAATACCTGTTTTCGGCGGATTGTCACTTTTTTCGTTTTTGTATTCTGGATAACGATCATCCATCTTAAAGCGCCCAGTAGATTTTACTTTGTGATTTGGAGCAATTTTCTTTTTGAAACGCAACAAAAAATTTTCCAGTTTTTGGTAATATGCTACCGATTTTGTGTCATTTACTCCCCCTGTCATAGCACCTTCCTCCCTTGTTGGTAGAGTTTGAGAAAGCTAGTTTGTAATATTCTCCATAGTAGCAAAATGAAGGTGAGTTGTCAATTAGGTTTTGCCAAGGTTTTAGAGAATAACTCGAAAGGATTGGGCATGAAAAAACTATTACTTACCCTTTGTCTAATAAATATAATATTCGCCGAACAAAATTTAGTCGAAATCATCAATAAATACTATGAACAGTTAAATCAACACGCGAAACGTTCTGCTAAAATTTCATCATTAACCGAAGCATATGAAAAATTTTCACGCCTTCCGGCTTTGCAAGATTTTTTGACATATGAAGGTGTGAACTCCACTAGTTTAGAAATTGCAAACTCACGTAAGATTACCAATAAGCAAATGGGGTTCTTCTATCCTGCAAAAATGTACGACAATCACCGCGAACTCATTTATGCAATCAATCCTTTGCGCCGTTCGCAGGTGAAAGCGAAATTGACCAATGTTCGTTCAGGGTTATCTCGCGAAATAGCCAGTAAAAATATTCAACAAAAAGCATTGAATACTTTAGATAAAACAATTGCGAAGTTATCAAAAACAAAACGCAAGGCTGAATCAAGGCTACAGCAGGTGGAAGAAGCGATTGAGGCGCTAGAAGATAGAGTAAGTGATGCACGCTCTGATATCGATTCGCGCAGATCTTCTGTGGGAGGTAGTGCCGATGAAGAATTACGTCTTATTGCCATTATACGCCGTTTGGACGGACAAATTGTTCGCGAAGTTAATGACGCAACACGTATATCGTTAATCAATAGAAGAAATTCCTTTGAACGCCAACGCCGGGGTATTATTGCGGAAAGAGATCAGTTTGTTCGCGATGTAAGAAGACTAGAACGCCAAATCGCATCTGATTTGCGACAGTTAGACTCACTAAAACGCGAAAGGCCGCGGCTGGAAAGAAAAGCACAGGAAGCCTCTCCTGAGTTGGGAAGTTTAGAAGACAAACGCGAAGAAATCAAAAATAATATAAATGAAATCGAGGAAAAACTAGCGCCACTCAAGAAATTAGAAAATGAAGAACAACAAATTTCTCAAGTAATCAAAGAATACCAAGAATGGTGGAGACGCGCAAAACATCGTCCTAAGTATCACTTCTTATTGGCACTTTATGCCATTGACAAGCTCCCAAAAGAAAATATTCAAATACGAATAAAGAAAAATTTTGCACTTGGGGGCATTGTTGAGGTGTATTTCCGGTAGTGAGTGGTGTATTAAAATAAGTTATGATGATAGAAGCCCTGTATAGAAAATGCAGGGCTTTTTTCTTTAGGAAGCTATTGTATGCAAAATTACTTTTTTGTTTTAATTCTCTTTTTATTTGTTGTGCAAAATACCCATTGCCACAATGGAGAATCTGTGCACGATGCTCTTACCAATATCAAAGAGCGCATGTTAAAAGAGTTGTCTGTAGAGGAAATATTAAATTTAAATGCCAGAAAAGTGCGTAAATTTTTGAGTGACAAAGAAGCACATGTCTTAGGCCATAAGTTAGTACAATTCCACGTGAATGTACCTGTCGATGTTTACATTTTACGAGATCAACGTCTAAAGACGGTGAATGTGTCGCATACGAAACCCTATTGGCTTGGCGAAAGGAATTTTACACTGACACCACTTGACGCAAAAGTCGATGGCCGCGATTTTGATGTATGGGTAAAGTCTTTTCCGGCAGGGAAAATTGAATTAGGGGTCAACTCCGTCGAAAGGAAAGTGGACCAATATCTTATCGCTTTAAAACCACAAAACGCAGGTGACAAAATTCAGGTAAAAGATTTGTACCCTGGGCAATGCCGTGTGACTACTCTGCAAAAAAGTGCACTGGCTTATGTTGACGACAATGATGACTTTGTCGAAGAAATTCCTCAGGCTCTAAATGGACTGACTCTTATTCAGGCATCGAAATCTTGGAGAAAAGTGGGGCGCTTGGTAAATGTCTTTAGTAAGACACACTTCCCTTCCACAGAAAAACCAGATCAAATTGTACTCACTTGGAGTGACGATCCCAAAACGACACAGACAATTCAGTGGCGCACAAATACCAAAGTAAGTAAAGGTGTTGTCGCTTACTGGAAAAAAGACACCGAGAAAATTATTCATACTCCCGCAAAAACAAACACCCTAACCACGAAATATATTGTCAATGATCCTGTTTGTTTGCGGCATACGGCGACGTTAAAGAATTTGCAGCCAGATACAACGTATATGTACAAAGTGGGAAATGGTAACGAGAGCAATTGGAGTGGTGTCGCACAATTTACAACAGCCCCGAGCAAAGTGAAGCCGTTCTCGTTCGTATACATGGGCGATGCGCAAAATGGGTTAGATTTTTGGGGGAAATTGTTAAAAAAAGCTTTTGAAGAACGGCCAGACGCCGACTTTTATATTATGGCCGGTGACCTGATCAATCGCGGTGATGAACGTTGGGACTGGGACCATTTTTTCTTCAACTGCAAAAATATCTATGATCGCAAAACGTTGGTTCCGGCGATTGGTAATCACGAAGACTATGGAAATAGTGGACCGTGGCTGTATTTACAATTATTTACCCTATTTGAAAACGGCCCGCAAACCATAGAAAAAGAACGCGCTTATTCATTTACGTATAGCAATACGCTATTTATTGTGCTAGATACCAACGTAGATCCTGAAACGCAAGTGGCGTGGTTGGAGGAGCAACTAAAGACAAGCAACGCCACCTGGAAAATCGTTGTATACCACCACCCCGCGTATTCCTCTGCGATAGGGCGCGATAACAAAAAAATACGCAATCTGTGGACGCCTCTATTTGATAAATATCACGTAGATATGGCCCTGCAAGGTCATGACCATTCTTATTTACGGACGTACCCCATGTTTGCTGAAAAGAGAGTCAAAACCGCGAAAGACGGCACGTACTATGTGGTCTCTGTTTCGGGGGTAAAGATGTATCGACAGTCTCCTGAGTTGTACTACAGGGAAGTGGGCTTTATGGACACATCTACATACCAAGTCTTAGATATCGAGGTAGATGAACATCGTTTATTGTACCGCGCACGAGATATCAACGGTAAGTTATTGGACGAAATTGAAATTAGGAAGTAGTTTTCGGGATTGGTGTGGGATTCGTTTTCCGATTGGTGCCCTCACCATCAAACAGCAGATTTCCGCTGCGCGGAAATATAATGTTTTCATACCTCTCCTACAGGGAGAGGTGTAATGCTTCTCTTTTGTTAAAAACAAAATTCGCTTGAGTTGCGAGACAAAAGTAGTGATGTAATACACTCTTTGATTGATGTTGTACCTGTGATAGCACTAAAGAAAACGAATGGAAACAACTCAGACGTGTTACGCCTCTCCCGTGGGAGAGGCATGCGGCTTGTTGCTTTCAGCGAAGCTGAAATCTACAAAGCCGATGGTGAGGGCACCAATCGGAAAACGAATCCCTCATCCGAAGAACACCAATATGAAAATGAACCTTACCCGAAGGGCACCAATATAAAAGCGAATCCCCATCCCACCAAGCCCTAATTATCACAACAAACAATACCGCGACTGCGGTAGTAGTGAAAGTGGCTACACACCACAATTCCCTCGATGCGCATTTCCATCAACTCTGACATCACTTTGTCTATAGGTAACTGCGTGGTGTTGCTAATGTCGTCGATACTTTGTGGCGTATCACTGAGCACGTTCCATATTTTATATTGAATCTTGCTCAAATGTATTTGTTGTACATCATTTGTCATTTGCCACTGTGGATATTCCTCTAAGACATCTTCCACACTTGTCACTAGTTTTGCGCCACTTTGTATCAGTTTGTGTCCACCCAAGTATTGATCATCGCCTATCATCCCAGGAACAACAAAAATGTCGCGACCATTTTCCACTCCGATGTTGGCGGTGATAAGTGCCCCACTTTTCTGTGGGGCTTCAATAACAATAATACCTGCTACTAGGCCCGCGACAATGCGATTGCGTTCGGGAAAGTGGTGCGCTAGAGCCGGTGCTTGCGGAGCGTACTCGGAGATGCAAGCACCGTTTTCACTAATTGTATTTGCCAAATATCGATGGTGCGAAGGGTAAATACGTTCGATTCCACTACCTAACACAGCGACTGTTCGCCCTCTAGTAACGGCACCGTTATGTGCTGCGGCATCTATACCCGTGGCTAGGCCGGATATAATTACAATACCGCGACTTGATAACTCTTCGGCAAATATTCGCGCTTGTTTTTTGCCGTATGCCGACGCTTTGCGTGTTCCGACGATGGCGATCGCATTGCCCATAGGAATTTCACCGTGCACGTATAACAACAATGGGGGATCCATCGTATTTCGCAATTGTGACGGATAGTTTTTGTCTTCTAATGTGATAATGGCATAAGGTGACTTTTCGTACTGCTCCGCAAATCGATCCCACGATAAAGAACGGACTTTTTGCCATAGTTCTCGACTAAGAATTTTTTGTACAGCATCGTAATCTAAAGAAATGAGCTTTTTATGGTGGTTTACCAGCGACAACAAGCGCATTATTTTCCTGCGCCCAATGCCATTTATCGTAGATAATCCCATAATCATAACAGCGTCCATGGTCACTCCTACAAGTGAAAATATTCTTGCGAAAAACTGGTTATTGGTTATGATATCTTACTAGAGCACACGACAAAACAACTGAGGTCGAATGAAAAATGTGCAAAAAACATAATGGCCGTCTCCAAAACCATTTTGTTTTGTAGTTCCAGAGACTCTTTGTCATTGGGGAGGTAAAGATGACAAAATTTTTAAGCATTATCTGTGCCATCGTTATGATGGCACAAATGGTGAGTGCCGACCACTTTGAAGTAGGTATGGGTATTCATGATGTTACAGGTCCCGCTGCGGAAGTGGGAATGATGGGATATGCAAATGTTGATCAGCAAACAAGCGGTATTCATCATCGTTTGTGGGCGCGAGCTTTCGTGATCCAAGACGTGAACGGCAAGCGCGTTGTGTTTGTCAATGTCGACGTCGCTATGATCATGCAAGCGGTGAAGATGAAGGTTGTCGAAAAGCTGCAAAAAACTTATGGCAACATGTACACCAACGACAATGTGATGCTTGTCGCCACACACACTCATAGTGGTCCGGGTGGCTTTTCACACTATGCACTTTACAACATTACCATTCTTGGTTTTTCGAAAAAGAATTTTGATACCGTTGTATATGGTATTTGTAAAGCAATCGAAAAAGCCCATGACAATGTTGCACCAGCAAAAATAAAAATAGCACGTGGTAATTTGGAAAATACGGTGATCAACCGTTCGATCGAAGCTTACAATGCCAACATCGATGCCAATTTACACGAGCCATATGATAAGTCCATGACATTACTGCGTTTTGAACGCCCCGATGGTCGTGAAATGGGTTTACTGAGTTGGTTTGCTGTTCATGCCACTTCCATGGGAAACCAAAACAAACTCATCAATGGCGACAACAAAGGTTGGGCGCAAAGAAAATTTGATGTGAAAAAAGACAGCGACTATCGTACAAAAGACACATTTATTTCCATATTTGCCAACTCTACATTGGGGGACGTGAGTCCAAATATACATGGTGGAGAAAATGGTGGTGGAATTAACGACTTCGCCAGTACGCACATTTCAGGAGAAAAACAATTCGAAGCCGCTTGGGATTTGTATCACAATGCCACAGAAGAGTTGGCGACAAATTCTCTTGACTACAGCCATAACTTTGCGGACTATTCCAAAATGACAGTGGCCCCTGAATTTACCGATGGCAAAGAACGCAAAACAGGTTATGCCGCTCTAGGTATTGCTTTTGCTGCGGGTGCTGAAGATGGTCCAAGTAAGATTCCTTATATTAAAGAGGGGGATTTGAAAGGTCATTATGATGAAGTTCATGGTCTAAAACCCATTTTTCTTGAAACGGGAAAAATGAAGCCTTATCCATGGACACCTGAGGTTTTACCTGTACAGATGTTTGTTCTGGGCAAAGTAGCCATTCTTGCTGTTCCTGGTGAATTCACCACTCATGCTGGACGTCGTGTACAAGACACTGTTCGACCTCTTTTACAACAACGCGGTGTAGAGCACATCATTATTACAGGACCTGCCAATACATATGCCGGATATGTCACCACACGTGAAGAATACAATGAGCAACACTACGAAGGTGCTTCCACACACTTCGGGCAATGGACCCTAGCGGCGTTTCGCCAACAATTTAAGGTACTCGCCGAAGCCATTACTTCTGGCAAAGGTGCACCTAAAGGTCCTTCTCCGAGAGATCTTACAGGCAAGCAAATTGAAATTCAACCAGGGGTTATTTTCGATACACCACCTCTTCTTGGCGAGTTTGGCGATGTGAAAAAAGATGCACCACAGCAAGTAGAGCGTCTATCTGTTCTAAAAGTCAAATTTTGGGGTGCGCATCCGAAAAATGCACCACGCGATTTTCCGACATTCCTTACCATACAACGTAAAAGCGATGAGGGTTGGGAAGATGTTCGTTACGATTATGATTTAGATACCGCTTTTATGTGGAAGCGTTCGGGAATTTCGGCTTCGGAAATTACCGTTATGTGGGATATTCCTGGAGATATGCCGCAAGGAACGTATCGCATTTTACACAGCGGCTATTATAAAAATGGTCTCAGTGGTGAAATTAAATCATACTCTGGAGAAAGTCGCGAGTTTACATTGCAGCCGAGCACAAAATTACGCATCAGTAATTGTAATGTTTCCGCAACAGGTGTCACATTTCGCATGAAGTACCCGAAAGCGACTAAAGATGATTTACATCATCGTCAAGAGTATGTCGATAACGGACAAATTCAATTTACCATAAATGGTACCAAGAAATTATTTGTCGCCAAAGCGGTAAAAGGCCAAAAAGGTGTGTTCCGCACTACATTACCGATTAAAGACAAAATTGATTTCCTAACCGTTGATGAAGGAATGGCTACCGATTCTTTTGGTAACCACAACGAACGATTTGAATGGAGCAGATAACCAGTCATGAAACAAAAAATATGGGAATTATGTGAAAAAAACTACCAAGATATTGTTAAAATTCGCCGCGATATTCACATGTACCCCGAGGTAGAGTTTGATTTACCTCGCACTGCAAGTGTTATTGTTAAAGAACTGGAAAAACTTCCTCTACAAATACGTACAGGCATAGCACAACACGGAATCGTCGCAGATTTAGAAATTAAAAATGCGCAGCGCCGTGTTGCGCTACGTGCGGATATGGATGCCCTTCCTATTCAAGAAATGAACGATGTTCCCTACAAATCCACCATAGATGGTAAGGCGCATATGTGTGGTCACGACGCTCACTGCGCGATGTTGATTGGGGCTGCACGAATTTTGTGCGAGATGCGTGAAAATTTACCATGCAACGTGCGCTTTATCTTTCAACCCTGTGAGGAAAAATACCCCGGAGGTGCTTCGCGCATGATCGCCGAAGGCGCTTTGGAGGGGGTTGATGAAATATACGGTTTGCACGTATGGCCCATTGCCGAAGTGGGGACGATGGCAATCACTCCTGGAGCTTTTATGGGACAACCCGATGATTTCACAATTGAAATTATGGGAACAGGCAGCCATGCTGCAACACCACATTATTCGGTAGATCCTATCGTGATTGCGTGTCAGTATGTGACGATGCTGCAATCCATCGTCGCGCGCAATATCAATCCTTTCGATGCCGCTGTGATTAGCGTCACGCAAATTAATAGCGGTTCTGCTTTTAACATTATTCCCACAAGTGCGGTAATTAAAGGTACGGCGCGTACTCTAGATCCAAATGTACAAAGCATTATTCGCACTCAAATGGAAAAAATGCTACGCGGTATCACCGAATCACACGGTGCCACATACCGATTTGACTACCAAGAAGGTTACCCGGTTACCTATAACCACGAGGAGTGTGTCGTAAAGGCATTGCGTGCCGCGGAAAGTGCTGTGACGAAAGAAAACATCCACTATCCATATACATCGTTTCTTGGTGGGGAAGATTTTACGTACTATACGCGAGAAATACCTGGGTGTTTTATCGCTCTAGGATCGGGAAATACGGCAGATAACGTCGGAACAAAGGCGTGGCATCACCCGGAGTTTGACATCGATGAGAGCTGCATGAAATACGGTATGGCTCTTCACGCGAACTTGGTGGCTCAATTTGGTGAAGTGTAGGTATATACTGGTGTGCGATGCCCCCACAATCGGCTTCGCCGATTACTCCCCACAGGGGGAGTTTACGTATAGCACTTTGTGAGAGAAAAAACGCAACTTTGGTTCGGGTTAATACGTACAGGTATATGCTGGTGTGCGATGCGCACCGATGTAGGGGCATCGCACACCTAGCATCTATTTCTCAATCATTATTTTTTTGAAAAAATGAAACACCTCTTTGTTGTTTTTCTCCAAGAATACCTTAAACGCCGCTTCTCCCTCCTCCAGCATTTCGCAATCCACGTACACATTTTTGGTGCTATTTGGAGCAAGACTGATGTCGGGCCATAAAAAAATGCGTGGTCCAGCACCGCGATTATTCGGATTTATATTTTTAGGAAACGTTACATTAAGATCAAAATTCTCGATCGTTTTGTCGGTTTTGTTGTGTAGTGAAACACTGCAACGAAAATTTTCGTTTACGACATACTTTGTTTTATTGATCGCGAACTTTATATCTATCCCCATTGGATTTTGCGCGGCAAGTACCTCTTTGTATAACGTTTGCCCGATGACTTCGACTGCTTTTGTCTGTTGCTGAACGTACTTTTCATCAATTAGGACTACCTTAAGGGCACCTTCACCGGGAAAATTTCCGGTTAAGTGTATTGTTTTTTGGTAAATCTGCTCCGCTTGTAACTCGAGAATTTCATATTCTGTATAACTACCGTTGCGTTTTTTGCCTTCGCGACAATGAAACGGTAATATAATGTGCAATTGTAGATTTTTTTTCGTTTCGCTACGCAAGTTCTTTACTGCGATACGGTAGGTTGCCGTATCGTGCATTTGCATACTTCGCTCACCAATGATTTCCATCGCAAAATCTTTTCGATTTTGTTGCGGAGCTTTTGAAACAACAATGGGGTGCGTGTAGTGTTTTTTGTTATTTGTCGCACTGTTTGTTGAGATGCTTATTTTTTGCTTTCCTGGTAATACTGGAACCACCGTAAATGAGTAGGTCCGCGGTGTCTTGGCGGCCAAACTACCAATTTCCCAACGTGTCTCTGTACTTGTTCTGCCGCGAAAATAGAGGTTGTTTGGCAGGTTAATACGCACCAATACATCATGAGCCACATCAGGGCCTTGATTTTCTATCACGAGCTTGTATTTATAGGCATTACCTGTTTTAAGTTGCTTTTCCCCCACGAAAGTGGTGGTCAGTTTGTAATTTCCCAACTGTGATTTGATGTAATCTTGTAAACGTTGTTGTTCTTCCCATATTATTTTTTGTTGCTTTTGTTGTACTTGAGCAATGATGTCGATGGCTTTTTGTCGCACTTGTTTATTTTGATGAGATGCCAGTTCTAAGATTACCGGAATTGCTCCGCTTCCCAAAAGAAAAAGCTTCTCAAATGCCGCTTCTCGCTCTTTTCTTTGTACACTTTGTGCTTTTTCTATCGTTGTTTTTATTTTGTCGCAAATATTTGTGTACTGGGAAATATTATTGAGCGCCCACATCGCTTCGCGCTGCACATGAACATTTTCATCGCGACTCAATTTCGCGATATGGGTTAAGAACTTTTGTGCTTTTCTTCCCATGTAGACAAAGCTACGTGCTGCGACTTCGCGATCTGTGGGGTCGTGACTTTTCATTAGGCCAAGAATAACTTCCTGTTCTTGGAGTTCCGCCAATGCCATCGCTGCGGCATGACGCACATGATGACTGGGGTCTTTGGCCAATTTTTTTAGATGTTCTGTTGTACGCGGGGTTTTGATTCCCAGGTTACCAAACGCCAACGCTGTCCACTTTTTGACGCCTTCACTGGGATTATTTTCCAAGCGAATGATGAGAGCGTTGATGACTTTATCATTTACAATGCCGAGTTCAGAAATGGCTTTGGTGGCCGCAATACGATTCTTTACAAATATGTCTGTAGTCTGTTCTAGTAAAGTTGCTAGTTTTTGTGGCGCATTCTGTGGTGTTTTGTGTAAAACGCGTTCCATTTCGCGGCGAACATTCCATGGTACAATGGTGTTGTCATAGAAGTACTCTGCGCATAAAAATGTACTGAAAAATATAAATATGAGCCATTTAATTTTCATATGGGTCTCCAATCATAATCACCGGTTGTTCTTTATTGTTTTCAGCAGACAAGTACTTATATTTTTGAATGACTTGTCTAGCGACGGGTCTAAGAATATCTTTTAAAGGTAAAGACAAGTAAATTTCTTTGGCTAAATGGAGCCCCATTGCTACGTAAGGTGAATGGAGATTTGCATTTGTTTCAATACTTTGCGCCAATTCACATAATTGCGATAAAGCATGTAGAGCTTTGTTTTCTTTGTAGTATGATATCACCGCCAATTGATAGGAGGCCGCATCAAAAACCTGGCTATCTTCGGTACGATTTCGCGCCTCGACAAAAAGATATTTTGCTTTTGTCGGACTTTGCATCTTGCAAGAGATTCCTTCTCGTAGCAGTTTCCAAGGGTTTTCTTTTAGGGAATATTGTGTCAGTGTTGCTAGAGGTTGTTCATGAGACACATGTTTTGGCGACACGAAAAAATAGGTAATGGTAGCGCCTACGATTCCTGCAGTAATGATCAGTATGGCCGCCGCGACTTTCCTGTATATACCACTGCGATTTGGACGGACTTTGCGCATTACATTACCCACAAAGTGAGAAGAGTCGAATGGATAGTTAGGTTTACGATACAGATCTTCTAGTTGCGAGAAAGTAGTTTGTACTTCCGTACAGTGATCGCACTGTTGTAAGTGCTGTTGTAGTTTCTCTGCGTCATCAGGAGAAATTTCACCATCAATTAGAAGAGAAAGCGACTTTTGGTATTCTTCGCAATTCATAGTTGTATTCCTTACTTTAATATACTGCGTAGTTTGCTCGATAAAGCTTTACGGGCGCGAAAAATGAGTGCTCCCACAGATGTTTCCGAACATCCAAGTATTTCACCCATTTCTTCATAGGAGTAGTCTCCGTACGTTTTTAATAAAAATGCCTGCTTTTGTTTCTCTGGAAGTTGCTGCGCTGCCGATGACAAAATTTCCTGTAATTCTTTGCCTTCACAAATTTCGTCGGGAAATTTTTCCGTACTAGCGACATCAGCCTCAAGAGAAGTGCTCTTGCGTACATTTTTTTTGCGCGAAAAACTGATACACTCATTGATTACCAAGCGGTAGAGGAATTTTTGAAATTTTCCTTGCTTTTTGTAACGCGGTAAAAAATTGTATAGCTTTACAAAAGTATCTTGCGCAACGTCTTCTGCGTCCTGCGGGTTTTTTAGAAATTGATATGCGACACCAAGCACAAAACGATGATGCTTTTCCACAAGTTTGGCAAAGGCATCTTCATCGCCCAAGACCGCCAATTCAATCAACCAATCATCCATAAAAGAACCTTCAAATAGTCATAAGAAATTTACAGGCAAAATTGATTGCCTTGTAAAACAGAACGCACGACTCGAAAAAAAATTACGCTGTTTTTATTTTTTTTGTAAAAGTATTTTCAGATAGCCCGTCCCGCTTGCGAGCCCGAGCCCGAATTTTTTGGTTTGAGTTTTGATTTACTTTGTGGATATCGTTTACGTATTGAGGTATGCCAGTGTGCGATGCCCAGACGATGGTAAATACATCACTTTTGGTGCATTTTCAAAATATTCTCTACAAGCTTTATAAATTGTAGTGGCCATAATTGTTGCGATTCGTTGCGGAATAATGCTTGGTTTTCCGTCACCTTTTTTTCAAATTGCGTCGCGGAGAAAAAATGGGATTGGTCAAATATTTGGACACCGTCTTTGTTGGGTACGTATATCTTTTCCCAGTTTGGGCTGAAGGAGGTGGCTTCGGAGCTATCATAACTAAGATGTAATGGAATTCCCTCATTGTGTCGATAGTATTCACTGCGATTTATATTGTAGAGTAGGATTTGGTTTTTCATAAAAACCGCTAGATAGTTTCCATTAGGAGAGAATGTAAGTTGGGAAACTTTACGGTGGCATTTTTTACGCAATATGCTTTGGAAGTTGCCATCAAATCTTCTCACAAGAAGTTGCCCCTGGTCATCAACAGTGGCGATGATGGGGGTGTCACCTTTATTGTGTATAGCCATTTTTACTATGATGCCTTGTAATTTGACTTCCGACTCTACCGCACTTACGGTACGGCCATTTTGCCTTTTTATTAATCCAAGGCAACCATTTTTCATACCCACCACTGTATATGAACCCTTGTTACGCAATTCGCGAATATCATGCGAAAAGCTATGTATTTTTTTGATACGCCTTTTTGTATGTTATAGGTGTATATGTCTTTACCAAAGTTATAAAGCAACGTTTTGTCGTGATCGGCAAAAGCAACGCTCTCGACCTGATTTTCTTTCGATTTATGGGGAATATGTATTCTTTTTGATTTTGATATATCCGTAGTGTCGAATAATGTGAGAAGGCTATTTTTACGTAACTCAATGAGTTGTTTTCCATCAGAGCTGACAACGATTTCGAAAACTCTCGGTTGTATTAATTTGATGTTTTCAGAAAAAGTATAGGTATCATTGTTTTTTTTCCACACAAAAAATCCAACATGATGTGGTAGCACTACGACGTCTCCGCGTGAGTTACCGACGATGGGATAACGAAGCCATGATTCTTTGGATTTGAAAAAAGCCGCTGCGGATTTTTCGATAAAATTTTGTGTTTTCGCGTTGATACTTAGATTATGTCGCGGAGGAAACACATATTCATCGTAACTTGTCGTGGTCAGGACGGCCAGTGTATCTTGATTTTTTGTGGATAATTGTAAATCGAGTAACGGCTTATCGTAAAGCAGTGAAAGTTTTGCCGCAAAGTTTGTGGGGCTGTGCAAGCTGACATGATTATCAATACTACTTACAGCAATAAAATGTGGATGATCACTATTGATATGCGTAATGTGGCTTTTGTGGGCATTGTAAAAACGAATATTGGTGTCTATCTTTCCATCTTTACTTTCCTCAGAGCGAAATAACAGGATTTCCCCCTTTTCACTATTGCGACTACCAATAATAAACTGTTGATCATAATCCATTTGTAGGTGATGTAGTGATTGATAAAATCCCGAGTTTACTTTTGTAAACTTTTTGTTATCGATATTAAATTTGAGAATACCAACACGGCTAAAAACAAAAATGTTCTTTTCGTTGGCGGAAAAAATCGCATAGGTTTTATCAATAGAATAGTTCGAATTTTCTCTGTGTATGACTTTTCGGGTGGCAATATTGTAAAGGATGGTCTCTCCTCCAAAAAGTAAAAATAAAAAGTTACCTTTGGGAGAAAAACATATGCGCGACTTTTGTCTTCCTGGTTTTTTGAATGTATGAATAAGTTTAGATGTGCGATAATTGTATAAATAAATTTCACCACGACTATCATCTTGAAATGCGACAAAACGATTATTTTTGCAAAAGATGATTTGTTGCGAACTTGTGGTCTTGTCGTGAAAAAAGTACTTTTTTCGATTCTTTACTGAGTAAAGATTGACGTTGTTGTCTTCGTGAATGAATGTTTGCCCGTCGTGAGAAAAAAGATCAAAGTCATATTTACTTTTTGAGATGGGCAAAGATAAAAGACTGTTTTGTATATGGAAAAACGGGATATTGTTGTCGTTTTTCCAGCAATATAGTTTGTCAGGCGTCATAGAGATAATGTGTTGTAGGTCGCTAGCTATGTATCCCTTATAGAGTTCGGGAACGTCTACACGTAATGTCTTTTTTCGTGGCAAGTGCAACATTACGCTAAATTTAAAAAAGTCCAGTTGTGCTTGTAAATTCCAGATGTCGTTTTGTTGAAGTTGCGCAATCGCTTCCATAAGCGCTTGTTTTTTGGCTGAGTCGTTGCTTGCATGGAAGAACTCTTTTTGCATTACTTGGTATTCTTGTTTTACCTTACCAAGGTAGTGGAAAAGCGCTATATTGTTTTCGCACTCTTTGCGATGGTAACGCAAGTTACGTACGAAGCTATTTAACTTGACAGTACTACTTTCGACAAGTGCTTGGTGTCGTTTCTGTGAAATAAACATCAGGCTTGCGGTTAGAAATACCGAGATGACAGACAAAGCAGATAATATGACAAATAATGCTTTGTTCTTGTATCCCCAGGCTTTTAGCTTTTGCAATGTTGATGGTGGTCGTGTACGGATGGGCTTGTTGTCGATAATCGCTTGTATTTCACGTTTTAAAAAATCAACGCTGGCGATTCGCTCGGCGGGTGACTTCTTTAAGCACTTGAGACATACAATTTCAATATCTTTATCTTTGATCGCAAAATTGAGACGCGAGGGTGGAATGATGTCATTGGTGGTGATTTGAAACAAAATTTCAAATAGATTTTCCCCATCAAAGGGAACATGATTGGTCAGCATTTGATAGAGAATGACGCCCAGAGAATAGATGTCACCCTTTTCTCCAACCTCTTTTCCCTTTGCGATCTCGGGAGCCATGTATTTGGGAGTTCCTAACATTTGCCCCGTTTCGGTAATACCGGTATCGTGAACGGTGTGCTTTGCTAAACCAAAATCGAGAATAATCGGCTCACCGTGTTTGTCAATCACAATGTTACCAGGCTTTAAATCGCGATGGACAATGTTGTTCTGGTGTGCATATGCCACCCCATCGCAAATTTTGTAAAACAGTAACAACGATTCACGGTAGGACATATTGCCAATCTTCTCTGTAAGCGGCACACCTTCAATGTACTCCATGGTAAAAAAGATTCGCGGCGCGTTGCCAATTTCATATATTTTGATGATGTTGTTGTGATTGAGGCGCGCAACAGCACGTGCTTCGCGGATGAAACGTTCTATTGCACGTTTGTCGTTTTGCAACAATACTTTGAGCGCACATCGCCGCTTTAACTCTCTATCTTCGGCAAGATATACAACCCCCATTCCTCCGCGACCGAGTTCTTTAAGGAGGCTGTACTTACCAAATACGGTACCATTTTTTGTATGATTCATGAGACAACCTGTTTGTTTATTGACGAAATTTTTTTGTTACTTCGCAGTTGGGTAAATATTTCTTAGTTTTTTGAATACTATTGGAGCCAACGTTTGCATGATAGAAGAACATTGATTGTAGATGATGTGAATTTTGGCGGGAACAATCGTGTATTTGGTAGACGAAACTAATAGGAGATACCAAATTTTTTGATGTCTCCTATTAGATGGGCATTATGAGGTCTTTTAATTCGTACTTTCTTTCGCATACACTGCTTTCTTATTTTTGTAAAACCAAGCACCTACTGCCAATACAAATAGCAGTATGTATGTCGATGGTTCTGGCACAGCGGTACCCACGACGACGTCGTCAATGACAAAGTTGTCTGCCGCATTTCCTGGGGCATCTATGTGTGTTAATGTGACAGAGTTAAACGGATTACTATCGGTAACGCCAAAAAAAACGTGTAGCCCATTACCCCCGGTAAAGGTTGATCCTGTGATGGTATCCGTAACCTGACCAGTTCCTCCATTAGGAAAAAAGGCTGTTGCGTCGAGAAAAGTAATGCCTGTGTTCGTAGTTAATCGAAAGGTTCCTGGAGCATCAAACATGTCTCCGATGGAGAGTCCAAAAGAATTTACTTCTTCTGAAAATGTAAAGGTAATAATTCTTGTTGAATTGTCATTACGATTTACTCCTCCCTGCAAAGCTCCACTTGCGGGGGCTGTTCCGAAACCGTTTCCTCTAATATTGTTTAGCGCATTGATATTCACTGATTGAGAAGAGTTTGGGTCATTGAATGTAGGTAAATTACCAGATTCAAAATCGATGGTGAAGGTTTGTTGATCGGATATTTCATTTGAAAATCCAACAAAGTCGTCAATAAAGATAATCTCAGCAAAAACTGCTTGGGGTAAGACAAACAGAAGCATCGAAATACATAGTATTTTTGGTATTTTCATATGTTATCTTTCAAAATCTAGATTTGATGTTGAGATTATATCAGGCGTGTGATGAATTAGAAAATTTGTTTCGTTCTCGTGTCATCCTTGCGAAAGCAGGGATCCAAGTTAACAAATAAAAATACCAAAAATAAGAAGAAATATTTTTAGAAATAAGAATTCTTTATTTTTTACAGCTTTCTAATTTTATTCGTGGATCCCGCATCAAGTGCGGGATGACACCTAGCGTGTGTTTTAAAATCTGTATATTTCATTAATTGATGACAGCCCCTAATTATATTTTCATTGTACAAAGAGTTAAGTGAATAAGCAATCGAAATGTCAGTTCTTACAAATTCTATTCGCTAGCGAAACTTTCCTTCATAATCTCAAAAAGGTACAAATACGCCTGCGAATGGCCACTCAAGTAACCAGATTCTAGGCATACTGCGTGACTAAGTGGAGCCGGAAAGTAGCTCATTTTTCCCTCGTCGCACATCACAAGAGTGCTTTGTGGTTCTTCTTGTACCGCGTGAGTACCACTGACTACCGTACACGATTTCCATTTTTGAAATAGTTGTTTGTTGCTTTGGAATTCGAGTTGCTCTTCGCGTCGTTGTTTTTCCCAGAGCCAAACAGTAATGTCCGTATCTAGTGTAGCGAGTTGTTCGTCATCAATCCAAACCGCGTCGAAGGTTTGGGGGGCTGTGCGCAGAGTACAAAATATTTTGGCCTTCTCTACGTCCCAAATTTGCACGTGACCGTTTTCTAGCACAGAAGCGACATGCGTTCCCTTGGGATGCCAGGCGATGGTTCTAATTTTGGTGTGTTGTTCTTCAAAGGGAATGGTGAATTGCGCCACTTTGGGATTCCACAAACGAATTAAGTGGTCGTCGCCGCCGGAAATTAAATCATTGTTCGCTGTCCAGGCAACGCAGCCGATTTTCCCATCCGCGCCTTCTAAACAAGAGAGTTGCTCTCCGCTTTCGATATCCCAAATACGTATGGTCTTGTCCTGGGAAGCAGAAGCCAAAACGTTTTTTTGCGGATGCCATTGTACGTCGTTCACGACATTGGTGTGGTTGCGAAAAGTGGCGGTGCATTTTTCTTTGGTAAAATCCCAAATACGTACCTCATTGTCATGTGCTCCAGAAGCCAAGTACAAGCCATCATGACTCCAAGACACGGAAAAAATTCGTTCGCTGTGACCACGAAGAACCGCAACACATTGTTGTTCTTGCCACTTCCATATATTGATATTGCGGTCTTTTGACGCAGAGGCGATCAAATCATCATCCGGATGCCAATCGACACAGAAAACGCCACCTTTGTGTCCCTCTAAAGTCGCAATGATTTCTTTTTTGTCCAAGCTCCATACGCGTACCTGACCGTCGCGAGAACCACTGGCAATATAGGAACCATCGTGACTCCATTTTACGGAACTCACACTACCGGTGTGGTCCCAATTATGGATCTCTTCTCCTGTTTGTGCATTCCATATTTTGACACAACCATCTTCGGCTGCCGAAGCGAGGTAATTTCCTTGTGGATGCCAGTTCACACTATTTACTTGGTGGCGATGTTTTAAGGTAAATAGGCATATTTCTGTTTTGAGATCCCAAATTTTTACGCTGTGATCTTGTCCGGCAGAGGCGGCTTTGTGTTTGTGTATGTGAATTTGTTGAATGGGTTTACTGTGACCGCGCAAAGTACTCATGATCGCCGAGTCCATCCTCTGGGGCAACGGGCGCAAACTGCGCAACCATAACTTTCGCGGTGTTATTTCGCGACGCCATTTCTCGGCGAGTTTGTAC
Organism: Candidatus Uabimicrobium amorphum; assembly: GCF_009002475.1. GTDB lineage: Bacteria > Planctomycetota > Uabimicrobiia > Uabimicrobiales > Uabimicrobiaceae > Uabimicrobium > Uabimicrobium amorphum. Next base: position 1,915,367 of record NZ_AP019860.1, on the reverse strand, counting down.
ATTTTTTCTACAGAGGAAATTTCTAGTTGATAGCGTTGCGCCAATTCGGGACAGTCATGCCAATAACAGCGATTCCACAAACAATGAAAAATACTCTGTGGTTGTTGTTGTAGGAGGTGAAAGTCTATTTCTAAAGCCTTGTACATTAGACGTATGGTGTTTCTATCTACGCAAATATCAGGAGAAATTTCTACACGACAATTTTCGGGAACGGCAACAACTTGATTGTCCAGTGCTAAACGGAAATCTTCGCGTAAGCCCTGTATGAGGTTACGTTGACCTTTACCCTCTAGGAACACGATGGAGGTGAGTAGTTTTAGCAATTCGGAGTATTGCTCGCTCCACTGAAGTTGATAAGGAAGTTCATCTAATGAGCGTACATAATCAAGTCCTTTGTGAGAAAAATAGGTTGCCAATTCTTCATGCATACCACGCATTTTTTGTTTGCCAATGCGTGCTTTTATCGTACGCTCAAACTCAGGGTGGAAAAAGTTTAGAAAGCCACTGCGGGTAATAATAAAGTTACTCAATGATTTACTAATAGGCAAAAGCAAGTCATCACCTATTTTTAGAATGTCTTGTAGTTCTTTTTCCAAAACACCGGTTCTACCTGCGGCAATAAACCCCAGGTACTTTTCAAAAAACTCTTTTGCCGAAACACCGACACCCGTCTTGTCAAATTTTTGCTGATATTTCTCTTCTAGGCGATTCAATATTTGATGAAATAAAGCATCGACAGTCATGGCCAACTGCGCTACCGAAGTTCCCGAAGCGCGCAATTCATCAAGTCCCACTTTTAGATAAAGAGGGTTACCCGCACAATTTTTTTGTAGTATTTCGCGATCTTGTTCATTGTATTGTAATTGGTGTTCCTTCATGTAGTTGTCAATGATTTGAGCAATATCGCGCTCATGTAAAACTTCCAAGTGTTTTGTTTGTACAAATGGGTAGGTGTTAAGAACCTCTAGAGTGTCCACTGGTCTTGTGGTGACTACGACGCGGATATTCTGTGGTAAATTGCGTGGTAGCCAGAAAAGAGAGCGACCGTCTTCTTCTACCTCGTCAATACCATCGATAATGAGGAGTAGTTGCTTGTCATAGTTTTCCAGCGCTTCTTGCAGTTGGTTGCGCAGAGATTTTATTTCACTTTCCGGTTCTTCAGTAATGATTTGGTTGCTGTGTAGTTGGTCAACTAGAGACAATAGAATTTCTTTCACTTCGCGTGCCCCACCATCTATACTTAAAAAATGCGCGATACGCACCATGTTTTTTTGCTCATCGATGTGGCGCATAAACTTACCCATTAGAGCCGACTTCCCCGTTCCAGCGACCGCGTTTACCACGAGATAGTTGGCACGTTCTTCGCCGACCGCAAAGTTGCACAAATCTTCAATATCTTTTTGGCGACCCACGAAGCCTTTGAGTTTTTCCTCTATAAATTCATCTAGTGCTTCTAAACGACTGAGTTGTTCTGCGGTAACAATAACGTCAGGTGGAAACTGAGCGTCGACAGTTTCGGTGAATTTTTGTTCGATGCACTGCATGAGTTGTTCTAAACTATCACACTCAAAGATCGTCTCTTTTTTGCTGCGCAAGAATTCCTTGAGTTTTTCCATGGCCTTGATGTCTTCCTCGTTTTCGTCTTCGATATCTTGAAATGAAGTGAAACAAAAAAAACGGTTTTCGCGGGGGATCGTCGCCAGAGCTTCTTTGATCTCCATTTCGGTCATCGAAATATTGATGGTATTTTCTTTTCCATCGGCGCGGTAGGGAGGACGCCATCCATAGCGATTTCCCAAAATCCCGATAAAATAGTCGCACTGGCGTACCATGCGTATACACCACTCGACAATCGGTTCATCCGAATGGCGATCGCGCCAGCGCAAATCATAAGGGCGTATGGTCAATGATCTTTTGAGGATCGTACGTTCGATGGTTTCAAAAATATTCGCCAAGCGATCACGGGTGAGTTCTAGATCTTTAAAGGTAGAAGACAGAAACACCTTGAGTATTTTCCAGTTCGTTTTCATAAATTTTCCCCAACATAACCACGGAAATAGATAGTTACAAAGATACTAGCACGCAATTTGTGTCTTGTAAAAGAGATTTTTTACCGTAAAATAAAAAGTCAATATTTACTATCGCTGCTACCTATTTTAGAAAGAACCCTGTGAAATCTCCACAACAAGATTCAGATAAAACAACGCGTTTTGATGTGAAAAAAGGCTTCTATGCCCGTGAGCAGGATGCCTATTCTTCTTTAAACAAAGGAAGTTATTTTGGTCGCTATTTGATCAATCGCGAACTCGGGCGTGGTGGTATGGGAATTGTGTACGAAGCCTACGATCCGCAAATGCAAAGAGTCATTGCATTGAAAGTCATTATGAACAAAGATTTGGGAGACAGAGAACGCTTTCTAAAAGAATCGCAAGCCGTTGCGCAATTAAACCACGCGAATATCGTCAGATTTTATGAATTTGGCGATTTTCCACAACTGCATTTCACGATGGAATACATTCATGGTTTACCTCTGTCAAATTTGATTAAAGACCGACGCATGAAGCCAAATTTTTTAGTGACGATTTTGCGGCAAATCTGCCAGGCATGTGAACACGCACATCGTAGTGGAATCTTACACCGCGACATAAAACCTGCCAATGTTATTGTCACAAAAGAAGGGCAGGCAAAGTTACTCGACTTCGGACTGGCAAAAAATATTCATGCCCAAGACGATTTGACAAATACAGGAGAGGCGCTGGGAACTGCTTATTATATGGCACCTGAACAGTTGCAAGGTAACCCCAACAAGCGCAGTGATATTTATTCATTTGGGGCAACGCTTTATGAAGCGTTGACGTGGCGCACGGTGTACCAAGGAACTACTAACATAAATATTATTGTACAGATCTTAGAAAAACCTCCTATTCCTCCCCATCAGTTGAATCCCGAAGTTTGTCCTTATCTCGAAGCCATTTGTCTTAAGGCTCTTTCGCGTAATCCAGCGCGGCGCTACGAAAGCTTCCGGCAATTAGACCAGGAATTAAAGAATTACCAACACAAACGTCCGATACTCGCGCGAAAATACACCAAATGGGACACATTATCCACCATGATCAAACAACATATGTTGTTATTTAGTTTTCTTGCCATTTTCATCACAACGGTCTTTGGATTTAGTGTATTTTTAGTGATTGCATATGAAAAATTGGAAAGTAAAGAAGCGCAACTACAAACGACGAATCAAGAGTTGAAGCACTTGAATCGCGCGATGATCGAAGCGCTGGATTATGCGCGTCATAGTGAAGATCACCACGAGTTGTTTTTCGATATGCATTTCTTGAAACCACTCAAGAGAATTTTCCAACAATCTTCACAGTTAAAAACCGCAAAAGAATATGAATTTCTCCGCGGACTAGTGCTTGGACAGACCGGAGACAAAGAAGATATTCGCCAAGCGATTATTGACTACAATAATGTGATTGCGAAAGACCCTGGGTCACCGCTTAGTTACTATAATCGCGCTCTACTATACGAAAAGACAAAAGAGTACCCCAAGGCTCTGGATGACTACAACACCTCTATCCGTCTTAATTCTGGATATGCACGCGCATTCTACAATCGCGGTAGAATACACGAAGAGCTAGAAGACCATAACGCAGCGATTGCTGATTATACAAAGGCTCTGGCTTTGAATCCGCGTTTTTATCAGGCGCATCACAATCGCGGTAGATTGTATATGGTTGCTAAAGACTATGCACAAGCAGCGAGTGATTTAAAAAAGGCGATCGCTCTCAATGGCGAGTATCATCGTGCGTATGCAACACAAGGTGAGTTACTCGAAAGGCAAGGTAAATTAGACGCGTCCATAAAAAGCTATTCTACGGCAATTAGTATCAAACCGAGTATTTATTATTATTACATCAATCGTGGTTATGTATACCGACTACAAAAACAACTGTCTTTCGCACTTCGCGATTACCAACACGCTATGCGCATTGAGCCAGACAATTACCTGGCTTATACCGCGACGGGTGTCATATATCAAATGAAAAACAATAGTGCAAAAGCGGTGCATTACTACACAAAAGCTTTAAAATTGAATTCACGCGATGCCAACACGCGTTTATCACGAGGTATTCTTTTTCAATTGGCGGGAAAAATGGATAAGGCGCTGAGTGATTACAGCAGAGCTTTGCGCGACGATCCCCAAAATGCCGAAGGCTATTATTTACGTGGGGGATTGTACATACAAAAAACTAAATTCAGGCAAGCATTGAGCGATTGGAAAAGCGCTGTAAAATTGGGGCATGTGGAATCGGCGAGATTGCGCAAAGAAATACCCCAGTTGGAAGAGGCGATCCGTCAGCAAAAGTAGGTTAGGATTCGTTTAAGATTAGGGGTTCTTTCTTCGGATTGGTGCCCTCACCATCGACTTGTAGATTTCAGCTTCGTTGAAAGCAACAAGTCTCATGCCTCTCCCACGGGAGAGGCGTAACACGTCTAAATTTGCTTCCATTTGTGTTATGTTGTGCTGCCGCATACACCGCCGTATTGTATAAAGATAGTAACGCTGCACCTAGCATCCCGCAACTCAAGTGAATTTTGTTTTTTACAAAAGAGACGCATTACGCCTCTCCCTGTGGGAGAGGCATGAGAATTAAGGCTTTTAGCGAAGCTAAAACCTTAAATTCGATGGTGAGGGCACCAATATGAAAACGAATTCCATCCCTTAATTCACCAGCAAATATCAACCTTCCAAAAATTATTCAATTTTTTCTTGACTAACTCTGTAGTATATTATGTAATTAGTTACGTAATATACTAATTTAATTTGCAGAAGCACTGATACCACGCACATAAAGGTGAATAAAAATGGACATAATGAATGAACTACATGTACTTGCTTTAGGGAGTCGTTTAAAGAGATTAAGTGACTGCATTATGCAAGATGTTACCACTATCTATAAAAAACAGAATGTAGATTTTGAACCGCGGTGGTTCACTTGCTTTTATACTTTGTATCATTATTCACCGATTGCCGTTACGGAGATCTCAAAGAAATTGGGGGTGAGTCATGTTGCGGTCAATCATATGTTGAAAGGTTTGCAGAAAAAAGATCTTATCTGCTCACAAACGGGCAAAAAAGACAAGCGCAAACGCATGATATCCCTGACGGAAAAAGGAAAACAGCTATACCCTAAATTACAACCCATATGGCGAAATTTAGAGAGCAGTGTTCATAAGTATATTATGGAAATTGAATACGATGTCATTGATGTTTTAAAAAGAATGGAGGAAAGCATGGCCCAGAAAGGTTTAGTGGAAAGATTTTGCGAAGAGGAAAAGCAAAGTCAGCTTGATTCAGTAAATATAATCGATTACAAAGCGCAGCACAAAGATTATTTCCGTGATATAAATCTGCGTTGGATTGAAAAGTACTTCCATGTGGAAGATCTCGATTATCAGGTTCTTACCAATCCTGAAACAGAAATACTTAAATGTGGAGGCCACATCTTCATGGCAGAATACAACGGTGAAATCGTCGGAACATGTGCGCTGTTAAAAGAAAGTGAAGATTGTTTTGAATTGGCCAAAATGGGAGTTGATGAAAAGGCTCAGGGAAAGCAAATCGGAAAAAAACTTGCGCTTGCGGCAATAGATCGCGCAAGAGAGTTAGGAGCAAAAGCGGTGGTGCTCGAAACAAACTCCAAGTTAATTCCCGCAACAAATCTCTATCGTCGTTTGGGTTTTGTGATGGATATGAACAAGCAAGGACACTACCAACGCGGTGATGTTATGATGCGTTTAGAGTTATAGATGACCGTACCCAACAGCTCGCTGTTGTTTTATTAAAATGAAACTACTTCAACTTGCTGTTGGGATTGTACAACTTGGTCGTAGAAAGTGTTGTACAGTTATCACTTACGGTCAGAATTGCAAAGCCATTTTGTTTTGTAGTTGCAGAGAACAAAGTGGAATCAATTCCACTTTACCGCATCATAAACAGTAGTGTCATTGTACAAAGTCTTTATTTTTTTGCGCGTAAAAGTACAGAAACAATAGACACTAGGACCATTTGCGAAATGAAAGTGCTAAATATTTTGTTGGGTGGTAAGTTTGGGGAGAAATATAAAATTGTTACTCCTAGGGAAGCCAACACAAGCACCTGCGCTGCGAAAGCTTCTTTCCATGTGTATGGTATTAATATGTTAATGAGAGCTATCCATAACACAGGTGGAAAAATACCAACAGCGGGAAAATCATCAGGGAAATTTGCTAAAAATATGCCAATAAAAAGTAAAAAGCACCCTGTAATCTGAAAAATAATACTAATGCGTATGTTGGCAGTAAAACTCAATTTACTGCGGTAAAAACAATAGCAAAATGTCCCAAAAAAAAGGGCGATGGATATGCGTAATTCGGTGGGCACCTGATTTAAAATGATATCGCTCATTGCTTCATCTTCAAAGGGCATCAGCACGAATTTTATGACGAGAACGCACAGGAAAAACAAACTTAACTTGAAAAGTTTTTGCGCGATATCAAGTCCTTTTTTAAGACTCTTGGCATTTTGTATTTCATCGTATAGTTTGGTTTTTTTGGTATTTGTATCATGTAATTTTTGCAAAAGAGTTTCGGCTAAGTTAAATTCTTCTCTGTTCATCGCCGCACGGGCATGCTGCAAACACGCCTGTTCTCTTCCTTTTTGTGCTACGGTATTTTCACTCCATAGCTTTAACGCCTGTTGAAAATCAAAGTATGCTTCTGTAAACACATCATAGGCATTTGCATCTGTTATTTTACACTGCGAAATGTTTTTCTGTGCCTGCTCTGTGAGCAAAATACTTTTACTGTGCTGTAAGTAGTCTTCAATATCCTTTTGCAAAGAAAGCACATTTGGGTAACGTTTTTTTGGAGACGGATCTAATGCCTTTCGACATATCTCCACGAGTTTTCGTGGAGCTGTTTCCGGAAATTCGGGAATCTTGCCCTCTCCTGCGGAACAGAAAGTCAAAAAAATAGTCTTTGCGCGATGTGGAGCGTGCCCAGTCAAAATTTCGTATAAGATAGACCCTAGTAGGTACACATCTGTCCACGGTCCAATTTCGCTTCCTTTGCCGTTTGCCAACTCAGGAGAGAAGTAAATAGGTGTTCCCATCGGAGTGGTTACTTCGTCTTTGTGTGGAGCAACAGATGATTTTATCATACTTACGGAAACTCCCCAGTCCATCACTGTTATTTCCCCAAATTGCCCTATCATGATGTTTTCAGGTTTCAAATCACAATGGATAATTTCTTTGCTATGTGCAAAAGCAATGGCATTGCATACCTGGAGTAAAATTTGTAAATTCTTTTCGACGTTATACTCCTGTATGATTTTTGCCCAAGAGGTTCCTTTGATGAGTTTCATTGCAAGGTGTATTTCGTCGTTTTGTTGTTCAAGGTCATACACGGGAACAATATTTGGGTGGTCAAGGTAAGCGGTGGTCATGGATTCCGATAGAAACATATTTTTTTTATCTTGTTTGTTTTTGAGAGTTGCAATGAGTTTTTTAATGGCAATTTCACGTTGAAGGTTGTTTTGATAGCCCTTGAATATAACGCCCATACCTCCACGCGCGATTTCTGTATCGCAAGAAAATCGCGGTTTGTTTAGATGACCAGGTACCACTGTTTGGTCATTGTGAAAGGTTGTTCTATCTTCATTGTTATCTGAAAAGAAATTTACATCAATAGAGCGCTTGCCTTTGTGAGTTAATGACGGGTTTTTCACATCATCTGCATAAGATTTCCATAACTGTTGTAAATCATCTGCTTGTGCACAGATCGTTTCATTGTTACTCATTGCTTGGTCTTCGACAGAATGTTCTACAATAACTGTCGGTGAATATTGATCCAATTGTGAAGAATCCGTGATTGTGATGGAACTTGACAGCGTGTTTTTTATCGTCTCGGCGTTGAGGTCCACTTGCTTGTTGCGTAAAACGTTGCGGGCTTGTGATATGTCATTAAAAAAAATTTTGTGTGTATAACAACCATGGATTTTAAATATATTGATGAGATGTTCGTCAACGCTTACGATCGAGAGGTTGTCACAACAGCTATTTGTCATTGTTGCAAAAACTTTTAGCGCACCTGGGCTAATGTGTACGACATTTTGCATGTCAAGTACTACGGCAAAATAGTTTTCTATGGTTAGTAATTTATGTAGATACGTGTTGATAATGAGTTCGTTGAGACTACTTTCGGTAAAAGTAACGATGAGAATACCATGTTCTGTTGTAACTTGCATTTTCTGTCCTACACTAACTTTGTTTTGCTGTGAATAACGTTATAAACAAACCGCATAAGTTTTGTTGGGATAAGAATAGTATTGGTGTGGCTAAATAGGCAATGTTGACGCCCATTGAGGATAATTTTCGTATCCTTATGGGCGATTTTATTCAGTAAAATAGTTTTTCTATGTTGTTTTTAAAAAACTATTTTCCATCTGGAGTGAATAGGCGGTAGTAAATTTGTGCTTTTACCCACCAAGGTTTGGGAGCATTTTTGCGTACTTTACACCGCAGTGCAAATTGTACTAATCCCGCCGCTTTGTTGATGGCTGTTGGATTTTGTGAGTTGCAGTATACCTCACCGGAAATGACAGATTCACTATAGCCATCGCCTTTTCCACCTACGGTGTAACGCGTCATATGGCATCCTGTGGCGCTTTGATCCGAGATATAAATGGTGACAATTCTCTCTGCTAAAGTACCATAACTAGTTCCACTAAATTGAATTGGTTGCTCAAATTGCGTTTCGCCTCCCCAGCCACTGATATGTACAGGGAAATCCTCTGTGGAATCTGTAACGAGTTGCAAGAAAATGCGTCCTTGCAGTATGTTACTTTTTTGTAGGGCATCTGCAATAGAGCTTGCTTCTACCTTGGCACTTTGAAGTACCATAGCATCATCACCAATACGTGATACGTGCCAGGTGCGTTGCAGACTTTCCGATTTGACTTGTGCGTAGCGAATATCAAAGTTGTCATACGCAAACTTTTGTTCTTTTTGTGCCCCGTTTCTTACGGTAAACTGCTGTTGTTGACGGTCATAGCCAACGATGGTATATTCTGCTGCAGAGTCCGCGTGGTGTACATAAACTTGTAGGTGATAACCTTTTGCGAGAAGTGCTTCGAGTAAACGAACGTTGTTTGTACTCGAAAAAGAAGAAAAATTTCCATTGAAGTTGCTACGGTCATCATTAAAAATAGCTGGCAACATAGCTTTGTTCATGTTGGCACTGTAATTGTAAGCTTTTGTTTCTGTACTGCTATCATGTTCATATGTGATGTAAGACGTATCTCCCAGGTATTCTTGCCACACATCCATTTGTGGGAAATTCTTTACACTAAAATGAACTTTAGGAAGTTGATCAGCAAAAAGCGAAGACAATAATACCAACAACACTAAATAAACTCTGGTCATATAAGTACCCCTTAAAATTGGACTTATCATTTTGATTTTGGCATATTATAGCAAGTTAATAATTATCATGGTATGATTTTTTGTTACTTGTAACAATTTGAATTTAATGTTGTTGTAAAAACTCGTCGATAACAACATCTAAAGAGGCAAAAAATTTGCTGGTGTCTTTACTCCACTTGCAAAGTTGTTCTCGCGTTACAATTTCGCCAAGCCCCTCTAAAACAACCTGTGGTCTAACAATTTGCTTTGCTAACTCTTCGAAGACCTCGTCAGTTAAAAAGCACGTGAACACAGTGATTTCGTAGGTATTAGCAAACTGGTTGCCATGTAGACGAAAATTACGCCATAATTTGGGTGTTATTTTGATGTTGTCTAAAACGAGTTCTTCGGCGAGCTCTCGGGCAATGGTTGTCTCGCTATCTTCGTCATCATCGCAAGCACCGCCAAAAAGAGAAATACAACCACGGCACTCTTTTAACGGATATGTATCGTCTTTGCGTTGTATAAAAAATTTTGAACAACTGTTGTTGGTGATAATGATCGCAGCACCGTTGTGTATTTTTTGCATTGCAAGTTCCCGAATTATTGGTTGTATTCTTCCTTCATAGACTCAAGCTGTTTTTCCATTTCGGCGATCTTGCGCCGTCTGGTGTGTCCGTATTCGCGTTGTTCCATTTCTTTTAACATAATTTTTTTTGTTTCTTCGGGGTCGGCGACTCCGTAAAGAGAGTAAAAACTGGGAGCTCGCGGAATGGTAACACTGCGTCCACCGCCAACGGAAACGGTCATCGTGGGTCCCATCGGAAGTTTTCCTTCGATTCCCATCGCCGCAAAAGCATGGTCACTTCCTGTCCCCATGCCCGAAGCAGATATGGGAATAATGGTACCGAAGTCGAAGATGCGCCCCAAGACACCTTGTTGGATAATCATATCGTCTACTTTGCTGTACATCGTGTCACGTTGTTTGACGCTGATAAACCCAAAGTGTACGAGAATACGTCGGTTTGTTAGATAGTATTTGTGGCTTTTACGATAGCTATTACTTGTGCACAAACCAATAAACCCTACGATCATCAACATGTGATTGGCGAGTTCCTTTTCAGCGAACAGTTGTTCCGAGGCAATGGGAAGTGGAAAGTAACTGTAGATAAAAGCGGCTACGGAGTGTATGTAGTAGGAGCTGTAGATAAATCCTTTTATACTTGCGGCAATTTGATGATGATGATAGGTAAAAACACCGCCTAGGATAGAAAGCAATAGGCCTAAACCTAACCATGACCAATTGATGCGATAAAAGGACAAGATTAACGATGGAAGCAATAAGCAGCCAGCCCATACACAGAAAAAAAGCTGCGTAGAAAATTTTTCTCCCAAAGGAAGATAGTAAATCCATTCTTCGACATGTCCGCGCATTGCAATAAAAGCAATCCCTACGCATGCAATATACAACCAATTGAGATAGATATGTAGCATGGACAGAGGATGTGGGCATGTCATTTTGAGTATTTTTTCGTTTTCGAGTAGTGAAATAGACATAACATTTCCCAGAAAATTTACGCAAACAGCCCTTGTAATTCGTCTACAAGGGCTGTTTGTGAGTATGATTTAGTATTTGTTTATGAATTGCGCTCTTTGATCCGCGATATGTTCTTTACATTTTCGAGTGCCACATTACGGATATCTTTGAGGTAACCTTCGTTGAATTCATCGTCATCGGGATCAATCTGTTTCGCGAGCGCTTGGGCGTCTTTGAAATCTTTTTGGATATCTAGTGCTGCTTGTAAACTGTATTTTTCAATAGACCGAGCTAAATCTGTCAACAAGCGCGTTTCTAAATCCATCAAACTTTTGGTAGAATGTAGTCTCAAACGTTCTATTTCGCGATCCGCTTTTACATCGATTAATCGTAGTACGTAGTCTTGCGCTTTTTTACTAACTTCTACTTTGTACTTTTTTTTGTTTTTCCACGGTATTTCTTTTTCTCCTTTGGTAATTTGTCTACCCAAACTCTCAAAGAAGTCTCTTTCAGAAAGAGAAAGGTCTTTTCCCGTGCATTGGATTGATAAACTATTACTACTCATAGCAACTCCTTTACAGTCCATATTTTCTGCGAATTTTTTGATACAAACCGTCTAACAATTGTTCTCGAAACTTTATTTGTTCTAGACTCATTTTTGCTTCGCTTAGTATCGTTTGTTGCTCTTGAGCTAACTCGCGCATCTGCATTTCTTCTTCTAGTTTACTGCGAATGGCTTCCTTTTTCTTACCCTCATCAAAATCCTTCATCTTTTGTAGGTTGGCTTGGATAAGTTTTTCTAGCTCCTCTTCTTTGATTCCTTTTTCAATCAGTTCGCGAAAGAAACCCAAAGTCGCGGAGTTGTTTCCGAGAAGCGCAACATATTGTCCTAAAATTTCGTAGTTGCGCCTACGACGTTCAATTTCTTTTTTTCGTAACCACCATCGAATCAAATAAAATGGAAAGAATATCGTTCGAAACAAAAATTTAGCAACAATGTTGTCTCCGCGCTTGGCGATGGTAATAGGCACCATTATAAAGAAAAATATTGCCAACAATATAAGCAACTGTGTTGTTTCACTAAACATGGCGAAAGCCTTTGCTTTTCTGTGAAAAAATGTCTAACTAGCCTTATAACTTTTTTCTAGTGCCGCAATACCGGGCAAATCATTTCCCGCAAGTATCTGGATGAGAGCTCCTCCAGAAAGGCTGACATAGCTTAATTCACTGGGTAGTGTATCAAACTTACTGAGCATTTGTCCTGTATCTCCACCACCCATAACCGAAAAGATTTGTTTATTCTCTTTCAGTAACTGCAAAACTTCTTGTGAACCTTTTGCGAAAAGTGGATTGATATCAAATGCGCCAATGGGTCCTTTCCAGTAAGCCATGTTGCTTTCCTGCAATACTTGTTTGTACTTAAGGATGGTTTTTTCTCCTATGTCAAGTACTGCACCTTTTTCTCGTGCTTCTTGTGGAATTTCATCAATAGCGTATTCCACGCGTTTTCCATCAATTAAGTATGCCACATCTTCGGGCATTACAAAAACATCGGGATGTTTTTCCATGAGTTTTTGTAAAGTTTCTTGATAGTCTAAGGTCGATTTTCCTTTGGAATCTTTTTTCTCTAAGGGAACGCGACTTGGTTGCCCTAAGTCGTAGCCATTTATTATTAAGCAAATAGAGGAAAACAATCCGCCAGGAAGAATTTTACTCACACTTTTGTTTTCTAAAGCACTTTCCATGAGCTGAAAATAGTCTTGTATTTTCGCTCCACCAAATATAAACGTAACACGTCCATCACCTGTTTGATTTTGTGCCAATAATTCTTTGATTTTCGCAGCGCCTTTTAACTCTTTTTCGACGGCAAGACCTGCCATATTGGGAACTTTCGAAAAACCAACAATGGACATATGTGCGCGGTGTGCCACGGAAAACCCATCGAGTACATAGTGACTAACACCACTATCGAGTAAGTCCAGTACGAATTTTTGCTGTGCGAAATCGTCTATACTCATTTTTGCTGTTTCATTTTTCAGAAAACGCAAGTTTTCTAAAACAAGTATTTCACCTGATTGTAGATTTTTAATTGTGTCTCTGGCTGCGTTGTTTAAACCTTCGTATTCGCTATCGTAAGTATTACCCGGGCATATCATTTTCGGCACACTGGGATTTTGTTTTTGCAGCATAGAAAACAATGGGCCAAGAGATACAAAACTAGTTTCGCCACTGCGGCCGTTGTGAGCACCGACCACCACTGCCGCACCATAGCCTGTCAGTTTATTAATTGTCTGCAAAGCTTGCTCTATTCGTGATGTTAACGGCATCTCTCCGTTTTCGAGAGTGGTGTTGGTGTCCACGCGTACAAATACTTTTTGGTTTTGTAACTTATCTTTGAAATCTTCTATCGTATGAAACTGCATTTTATTGTTCTACTTTCTCTTAATAGCAACCATCGTAATGTCATCACTTTGTTCGCCATCTTCGATAAACTCGAAGATATCGTTGTATATGTTGTTGAGAATTTTATCTACGGAAAGTTTGGCATAGTCTACGGTGAGCTCTACCATTCGTTCTAGACCGAACATTTTACTGGAATCGTTATTCTTCATCGATTCCGTAGTTCCATCTGTGAACAGAATAATGACATCCCCCTTGTCAATGGTGAGTTTTTGTTCTTTTAAGTGGGTGCTCACTAGGGAGTGCTTCAAACCGAGAACAACACCTCCGGCTTTAGACACTGTGCATTTACCTTCTTTGGCAACGTAATGGATAATGTGTTCGTGCCCTGCAGATGTAAATTTAAAATATTTGTTTTTGGAATCCCAAAGCATCAGAAGAAGACTCATGAATCGTCCTGTCCCTTTGATATCCTTCTCCAGTAAACGGGATAATTGATCCATAATTTCTTTTGTAGAGCTGTAAAATGGGTTAAGAGCACGGATAAAGGAACGCACTTCACTCATGATAAGACCCGCAGCAACCCCTTTTCCTGCAACGTCTCCTACGCTTACAAAAATATCATCGGTTACTTTGTCCGGTGGAATTTCGCGGTAGAAATAGTCAAAGTAGTCCCCGCCGATTTCTTTTGCACTCTGCATGAGACCATATAGTTCAATGTCGTCGCTTTGTGGACGTTCTTTGGGAAGTAGACTGCGTTGTATTTTTGTCCCAATGATGAGTTCTTGCTCGTGGGCCTTTTGTTTTTCTTTTTCTTGTTGTCTCTGTATATTTTCGAAGGCAGAAGCCACTTGTGTGACAAATAACTCCAGCATTTCCGTTCCTTCGCTTTGTGAAGATAGGTCGTCTATAAATAAGATTCCCAGCGGATTTTCTGCCAAAGAAATGGTCAATAAACAACCTTTATCCCACATGGAGGGGGTTGTCAAAACTTTAATGACTTGTGCTTTTTCTTCTTCGGTCTTTACATTGAATTTACCGCTACCTTCTTTGAAACTCATCTGTCCTTCTTGACGCATGGCAAGAAACGCATGGTTACTGCCCGCAATTTCGCATGCTTCCCTAACAGTGGTGGCACACAACTCTTCATATGTTTGTGTATGGAACAACGAAGGGGTAATAAACAAAACACGCTGTACGTTATTTTGTTGTTTTTTGATCTTTTCCATCGTACGTAGCTGTTCGCGGCGTAGGTTCCATGCCACAACTAAGTTACATGCAGTTTGCATCAATTCTTCTTCGCTAAAAGGCTTCTTGATGTACAACCACTCATCTTGAGATTCGAAAGAATTTCTAACTGCTGCTGAAACATCTATGCTAGTCTCATCTGTAACAATCGCGCACAACAATGAAGGGAAAATTCGTTTAATTTCTTCGATGGTATTGATTCCATCCATTTCGCCTTTCATACCTACGTCGAAAAATCCCACAGCAAGATCTTGTGCATTTGTTTTGGCTTCTAAGGCAGTTCTTATTGCCGCTTTACCTGACATTGCAGGGTATACCGCATAGTTTTGATCTTGTGATGCAGAGCTCCACTTTGTTGTTATAGATGGTCCGAGTTGATTGGCAGAATTAGAAAGTACCTTTTTGTATAATTTTAAAGTTTCCTCTTCGGCATCAACGCAAATTACATTCATGTTCCAGGTATATTCACTGTTCACACCACATTCTCCTGATAAGGTTTCTATATTATGATTTTATGATAGCACAACACGTAGGTAATTGCTAGTACAAATATGATGTGTTCTACGAGTAAACAATCCCGATCCTGATCCCGATCCCGATCCCGAAATACAAAGATTTTTCCATCTTTGCGCTCAAGTAAAAAAAATTCGGGCTCGGGCTCGGGCTCGGGTTCGGGCTCGGATTCAAATGACAATATTTCATATGTGTGGCTTACATAGTGTATGTTAACTACCAAATTCGTTGCGGCAACCGTACCAAACTTTACGCAATGATATTTTATTAATTACTTTAAATACTTTAAGATACAGGATATAATGATGATACGGGTTGGATTTCTAGCTCTGTGAAAAATTAGGAGTGTTTATAGGCTTAAATTAGGATGTTGTATGGAAAAAACTTTTAATCGACTGGCAGCTCTAAGAAAAAAACGCGATAAACTCGTCAGCACGCGTTCCTGGGAAAAAGCCCTAAAGGTTGTTGATGAGATGATTAAACTATACCCATCACCTTCCTCTTTCACAAGAAAAGGAATGTTACTCGTTAAGTTAAATAGATACCGAGACGCGATTGCCAGTTTTAAACAAGCACTAAAAATAGACTCTGATTATCAGCGAGCACGAGAAATTCTAGTGAAACTATCCGCAAAAATGGATGAGACATGTATTGAAGCATATCACAACTTGTTAGAATCTCAGGTCGATGATAAAAAATTTCAAACGTCTGATGTTAGCGTCACGATGCTTGACCTAAAACCAAGTGCTGAAAGTTCGATCATTCCGTTAGTGGACATTTATGATACGGAAATTATTGAAATAACTCCTCTTTCACGACCCCACATACGTAAAACCAATGCTTTAGAGCAAAAGACCCATAAAAAATTTGGCCCATACGAAATCATTGAAGTGATTGGCGTCGGTGGAATGGGGAAGGTCTACAAAGCATTTCATCCTGAATTAGAGAGAGAAGTCGCTATTAAAGTGATGCATGCTGATGTGGAATCTCCCAAACAGCGAAAACGATTTTTTATCGAAGCGAAATTAATGGCCAAACTCCACCATCCAAGTATTGCTTCCGTATACGATGTGGGAACCATCGAAAAACAAAATTATATTGTGATGGACTACATCAAAGGACACTCCTTAAGAACCTTAAACATCGAAAAAGCGCTTTCATTTCGCAAGTCAATTGAAATTATTCGCCAAGTAGCACTTGCGATAGACTATGCCCATAATAACGGTATCATTCATCGCGACTTAAAACCAGCGAATATCATGTTAGACGAGGATACGAAACTTCCGGTTATCATGGATTTTGGACTTGCAAAAGACTTGCACCCCTCTGGAGAAGTGACAAAAAGTGGGGAAATTCTCGGAACACCTCGCTACATGGCTCCCGAACAAGCAGAAGGAAAGCAAAGCCTTATTGGACCGCCCACAGATATCTATGCTTTGGGGACGGTGATGTATGAGCTTCTTGCCGGTGAGCCTGCTGTACCTGGAAATGATCCTGCAGGAATCATTTACAATATTTTGTATCTTGAAGTCGTACCGCCACGGAAAAAAAATCCCAAATTGTCAATGGGGATCGAGGCGATATGCTTAAAATGCTTGGAGAAAAATCCTAAACATCGTTATCAAACGGGTAAAGCGCTTGCGGAAGATATCGAGCGACTTCTCAACGGCGAAATGGTCGAAGCACGCCTTGGTTTTCGGCAGCGCCTAAATCGCAAAATAAAAGCGCATAAAAACGCCGTGGTACTCACGAGCGTATTTCTGTTGTCCTTGGTTATTTTATCCGTTTCTATTTTTAGCGTGCGCATAATTCAAAATCAAAACTATGTAGATAGTTTGCGGCAACGTTCCCAAGAAAATATCCGTAAAGTTGTCAATGCAAAAAATTTAAAAGACAAATTTGCCAACTCTGAGTATGATGCTGCGGCACGTAAACAGTTAGAACATGAAGTAGAAGAGTCGATCAAACACTATATGAAGTCACGTTTGCTGCTGGAGAAGGCGTTGATTATCTCCCCTGACAACAGCGATTTAAAGACGGAATTATATGAAATTGAGAGAGAAATAGGTCTCCTTGCTTTACTTGGCAAAAATTACATCCTTAGCGAACTGTCTTTTCGTCGTTGTGAAATTCTATCAGACAAAGAAGAAGCGAAAGTGTTGGTTTCTATTGTCAACAACTACAAAGACCAACAACGTAAACGTGATATTCGACGTCTACGCGAAATTATGCAAGAGATTAGCAGCAGTCCTCCCGCCGCGGGAATGTTATACGAATACATAATTGAGATCACACGCATGAGTAAAAGTTATATCGTGCGTATATTGATTCCGTATT
This sequence comes from Candidatus Uabimicrobium amorphum, assembly GCF_009002475.1. GTDB lineage: Bacteria > Planctomycetota > Uabimicrobiia > Uabimicrobiales > Uabimicrobiaceae > Uabimicrobium > Uabimicrobium amorphum. The sequence continues at coordinate 1,897,883 of NZ_AP019860.1, read as the reverse complement.
TGAAATATGGCAACAAATGGCAAAAAGCCATTGCCATCGAGTCTTTGGGGAAAATAGGGGACAAGTATACTAAATACAAAGGTTTGGATGTTGTTGAGTCCTTAATGCTACAACTAAAAGAAGATAACCTCAATGATGAAGAGGCTGAAAAAGTGATCTGGGCACTAGGACGTTTACGCGATGCGCGTTCTAACAAAGTTGTGGGCGAATTTCGCGCTAAGATGGGGCAGCATAGCGTTTTTTGGAATAAAACAGTGATTCCCTATGCGTGGATTCCTATGGGAGAGGTAAATTCGCAAACAGCGCAGGGTTACTTCGAGCGCGGTAAGGGGTGGTATCTTAAAGGAAATCTCCGCAATGCGATTGCCGATTTTTCAAAGGCCATAGATTTGGACTCTAAGTTCGTGCAAGCCTACAATGGTCGAGGGATATGCTATAACAACAATGGGGATGTTGACAAAGCGATTGTCGATTACACAAAGGCGATCTCTATCGATGCGAACTATGTGAAGGCGTATAGTAATCGTGGTGTTTGTTTTCAAACAAAAAAAGAATTTGCGAAGGCCATCGCCGACTACACACAAGCCATCACCATTGAACCTAAGTTTCATTTTGCATATGCGAATCGCGCAGAATGTTATAAGATACAAGTGAAAATTGATAAGGCCATCGCTGACTTTTCAAAAGCGATTAAAATGAGTCCCCCGAATGAATATTATTACACAAGTCGTGGAGATTGTTACGCCGATATCAAAAATTGGAGCAAGGCTCTCGCAGACCACGCTACGGCGGTGCAAATCAATGACAAGTATGCGCCGGCTTATAGTAACCGCGCACGTTGTTATGTAGAACTTAAAGAGTTTAGCAAAGCGATACAAGACTACTCTCTGGCAATACAACTTACACCGCAAAATGAACAATTATATTTGCAAAGGGCTCTTTGCTATCAAAAGATAAGTGATCATGTAAATGCGATAAACGATTGCTCTATCGCGATGCAGATCAATAATCAAAATTACATAAGTTATCTGTATCGTGGCGACAGTTATAAACACATAAGTAATTTTGACAAGGCCATGGAAGACTATAATACGGCCATTGGAATACAATCGTCTTTTTCTGGTTATTTGAAACGAGCCATCCTCTATGGTGAGCTTCAACAATACGACATGGCCGTAGATGATTTGCGAAAATGCTTGACATTCGAAGATGCCAACGAAAAACAAAAACAACAACTAAAAAAATACTTTGCAAAATTTAGCCATGACTCAAAATAAAAAAAGCCTATATGATTTTACATTTGCAGCGCTTGCAGAACATTTGGATAGTACATACTACGCGCGGATTGTTTTTGAACAAATTTATGAAAAAAGGATATCTTGTATTTCGCAAATATCCATGAAAAACAAAAAAGAGCGTCTAAATAACTTTGATCTTGATTTACCCGAAGTGCACTCTATTATCCACAGTGAAGACGGGCGTACGCGAAAATATATTTTGCGACTCCATGATGGAAAACTCATTGAGAGTGTGTGGATGAATTACCACGGACGCTACACTGTTTGTGTAAGCACCCAAGTAGGATGTGCAATGGGATGTGTATTTTGCGCAACAGGGCACATGGGATTTAAGCGTCATCTTTCTGTGGGAGAAATTGTTTCCCAGATAATGCTATTGGAAAAAATAGAAAAACACAAAATCCGTAATATAGTTTTCATGGGTATGGGAGAACCACTGCATAATTTCGATGCCACCATGGATGCGATCGATATATTTACTGATTTTCGCGCATTGGCCATTGCACGTCGTCACATCACTTTGAGCACCGTTGGCGTTGTACCACAAATACGCAAGCTCATAGAACACCCTTTATGCGTAAACTTAGCCGTTAGCTTGCATGGCGCAAGTGATACAAAGCGCAATCGCTTGGTTCCCATTGGCAAAAGATGGGATTTGGATGAATTGATGAATGTTTGTCGTGAATACACCGAACGCAAGAAAAAACGCATTTTCTTTGAATGGACAGTGATCCGCGAAGAAAACGATCGCAGCGAAGATGCGCATGATTTAGGAAAGCTTTTACAAGGGATTCGCGCTCACGTAAATCTGATTCCACTAAACCCCATCAAAGATTATGCGGGAACTCCAGGCGAAGATTCGCGAATACAAAGTTTCCGTCGCATATTAGATTCTTACCAAATTCCCAACACCATCCGCCAAAAAAGAGGTATCGATGTGGCGGCAGGATGTGGACAACTTCAGACAGAGAAGAATGTTTAGTGTCTAAGACATAAAAAAATCGTCCACACTTCATGTAAAGTGCGAGCGATTTTTCGAAAATTATTTCGAGGGTATTTCGTTTTGAATACCCCATTTCTCAACCCGCATGTATTCTAGAAGTCAAGACCCTTCCAGCTACTTATTGGCCAAGGACCTTCTGTCTTGTAAGTTTTTTGATTGTAACGCATAAACTCAGATCCTTTGAAGAAATAAATATAGCCATTGTTCCAAGTGACACCGGCATCGATACCATTTGCCCAAAGTCCGCTCCAATTACCAGCAATGGGTTTTGGGGCACTCGATTTGTAGGTTTTCATGCTGTAGGAAAGATACTGACTGCCTTTGAAAAAGTATATGTTATCTCCCCAACGCACAGCGGCATCAATACCACTACTCCACAAACCACTCCAATTACTAGCGATGTTATTCTTTTTACCTAGTTTGTACGTCTTCATATCGTAAGTGCGATAATGACGACCTTTGAAAAAGTAAATTTTGTTATTGTTGAATTCGATCGCTGCGTCGACATCGCTCCATAAACCGTTCCAATTTGCGGCAATAGCCTTTGCTGCGGATGCCTGATTTCCTTGCTTGACGTACTTGTTGCCTTTAAAGAAATAATAAGAGCCGCGTGATTGCCATGAACAAATAGCATTGATTCCCTGCTGTGGTGGAGTTACGGGGGGGACAGGTTGTATTTCTACAGGTTGCTCTACAGCATGTTTGTCATTAAGGCGTTTTTCTAATTCTAAAACGCGCAACTCTAAATATTCAAGTCGTTCTAACTGCTTTTCTAATATTTTAACTTTGTCTTCTAGCGTTTTTATTTTGTAGATCATTTCAAAAGTAGTGTCTTGTGAGAACAACACCGTAGTACAAAAAAGAACGATGAGCATAGTTCTAAACATGCGAAGGACTCCTAAGAGGTTTGTGGATTCCAAAACTACGAACGTTTTGGATAAATCGTAGTCGTAACCGTAGCGGTAAACGTAGTCGTAACCATAGCCGTAGTCGTCACGGTGACGATTACGGACTACTGTCACGATAGTTCTTACACTAGGATAGTGAAAACAGTTTCTTGCTATTGCTCCAGACTTGCTCACATAATTGCTCCGTTGACACTCCGTACATCTCTGCCAAATACTCATAAATTTTGACGATGTATGCGGATTGGTTGGTTTTGCCGCGATATGGTGGTGGCGCTAAGTATGGCGAATCGGTTTCTACTAGTAGTTGTTCGAGGGGAACTTGTTTGAATATATCACGAAGAGGTTGAGATTTTTTGAAGGTAACAATGCCTGAAGCGGAAATATAAAAACCTTGTTCTATGGCCCATTTGGCCAGTTGTTCTCCGGAAGTATAACAGTGCAACATCACACCAGGAACTTTTCCGACATAGTTTTGTAGAATTTCCTTTGCTTCTTCGTCGGCATCGCGTAAATGAAGAACAACGCTTTTTTGTAATTCGCAGGCAATTTCCATATGGCGTATAAAAGAATTCCGCTGTTGTTCCTTTCCCGATAAATTGTAGTGAAAATCGAGTCCAGTTTCTCCAATGGCGACCAATTGATCTTTATGATCGTATAAAAACTTCTCGTGCTCTGCGCAGAATTTATCTGCTCCGTGCGGTGTAACTCCGGCAATAAACGACAGATTTTGTTGTCTCGCAGGATCTTGCATGACTTGACGTGCAATGTCAAGGTCTGTTTCCAAACAAAACACATTGAGTATTCTGTCAACATTATGCTGATGCCAACCAGCGACTTGCTCTTCATAACCGAGAGCATTCTCCGCAAAAACATGAGCGTGGCAATCTATGTACTTCATTCGTATTACCTCTTAATAGCTTTGTTAAATTTAGTTTGTAATGGTTTTAAAGTAGAATCCAGCTGTTCTTTATCGATGAGTTGGTAACGTAACATTGTTTGTAAACTTATTTTGTATTCGTTTATGATGGCATTCGCCAAATACAACTGTCGTTTTTTTAGGGCTTTTTCTAAAAATGTGTTCAATAGTTGTAGTTGTTCTTTTCTTAATTTTTCATCGCGGGGAAATTGGAGGGTGGTTTTTTGATACCATTTTAGAATCTCCCAGTGTGTTTTCGTAGTATTGCCATTTTCACGTTGCACTTCAGCGACAAGCATCTTTATTTGTTGTGGCATGACAGGCTTTTGGTCACTAGGCCATAAGAAATATATAAGCGGTATTGCTAGGACAATGGTGATCATCACTGCCAATGAGAAACGCTGTGGTCGACTGACGGCTTCAAATTCCGCAGTACTAGCGGCTAAATCTTTGCAAACCTCTTGGGTATAATTGATTTCGTTTTTGTACATGGCAATTGTATCTTCTTGGGGAGATACATTCTCTTGCATATCTTGTGTGGGCTCGTAGTGAATTTTTTGTGTATCATCTTTACTTGAGTTGTCGGCAATAATCGTCGCATCTTTTTTTACTGACGGCTCTATTGGTGCCACCTCTTCTATTTTTTCGTTATCTTCGATGGTGAAATCCAACCCAAATAGATTGGTATCGTCTGTGAGAAAACCGTCCTTGAGAAAAGCGGCGTATATTTCGGACGGTAGTTGTATTTTTTTTGACAATATGTTGTGGTATGCGCGATCTACTATTTTTTGACAAAGGAGATTTTTTTGCACGGCGATCATCGCTCCGCTAATGGCTTTTTTTTGCTTGCCTTGCTGAATTAAATCATCGATGATGACCAAGAATAGTTTTTTGTCAAGAAGACCGTGACGTACAAATAAGCTCGTGATAGAGTTTTCAATGTAAATGCGCCACATGTTTTTCCATTCGTTTTTTTTGACATTTCCTTGGAGCCGCGAATATTCAAATCCTTTACTTTGATCTAAAAGATCATCCACTTCACTCTTTTTTACATATTTAAGCGTGATTCCTAGTTTTACTAAATGAAGATAATGAGCTTTCATAAGAGTTAGCCTTGAAAAAAATGTAGAAACTTTTGCGATAGACTTTGCCATAAATTTAGTTGTTGTTTTTCAACGACAATGTCGTGTAGCCAGTTATGTAGGTCATTAGCAAGTAGAGCACCGCTTTGATAGCGCTTGTTTTTGTTTTTGGCAATCGCTTTCATTACGATGGTATCTAAACTTTGTGGTACTCTTGGGTTCTCTTTACTGGGCGGCGTTGGTGTCGATGTAGGAATGGCGCGCAAAATAGTCGCGCTATTTCCGGTAAATGCGCGCTTAAATACCAACATTTCGTAAAGAGTAATTCCCAACGAATAGATATCGGTACGATAGTCTATGTCGTGGTGCGCTGATATTTGCTCTGGTGACATATAAGGCAATGTTCCTACATGATGAGATATTTCCGGTTGGTGGCGAAAAACGCGTTTGTAAATTTTTTTATAGCGAATAGAAATATCGCGTGCGATACCAAAATCAATCAACACACAACTACCTTCGTTGCGTATCAAAATGTTTTCCGGTTTTATGTCGCGATGCACAACTTTGTGCGAATGAATGTAGTCCAAAGCAAGGGAAAGTTGTATGGCGTAGCGAACCGATTGTTCTATCGTGATTGCCTTTTCCTTAATGAAAAAAGAGAGTGGTTTACCGTGAATACACTCCATTGCGTAAAAATAAATGTCGGTCTTTTTACCCTTTTCGCGGCCAACATCATATATTTGAATGATATTTGGGTGGCGTAATTTTTGTAAAATACGCGTTTCTCTGGCAAAGTTGTTGGCGTGGTCGTATTTTAAAGCGAGATTCGCGGGAAGCACCTTGATGGCCACCGCTTTTTGCATGAAATCATCTCTTGCCAAAAAAACCTTGCCCATTCCCCCTCGTGATATTTCTTTTTCGATGGTGTAGCGTCCAAGGCGTACTTCTTTGCTGAGTTTTCGTCCTACCTTGTGTAACTTGTCAACATGCACATCAAAAACATTACGCAACTCATTGATAAACAAGTTTAACTGTTGGTCGTCGTCAAATTCTCCCAGAAATAAAAAACTTTGCTTACGTAGCTTTAAGTATACACGATGGTACATGTTACCTTTTAACTTAGTGAGCGCTTTGGACATATCCGTAGCAATGCGTATGCACTCTACTTCGGCAAAGTAGTATTTGCGTGATGCGAGAAAGTAAAAATAGCGAAAAGTGCCTGAATCAAAATTAATGATTACTTTGCGCGGCTTTTTGAAATAATTTATCGTTATGTAGATGCCTAGGATAAAAAAAATGTAGTACAAATTTAAAACCACATCGGCGACTTCATTGGGAATAATAGGCCAAAAATAATGCTGGATGCGCAAAATAAAATCGCAACACGTAACCATGGCAATCGTTTTTATCCAAAAGTGCAGCTCTCTTGGTGTACGAATGCGTATTGTAAATTGACGATCAGTTATTTGCCATTCCATCGCTAGGTGACAACTTTGCTGTGATGATAGCAATTATTCTGTTTCATCGCTTTTCTTTTCGTTTTTGTAAGGTAAATCGTATTCATCAATTTTTCTGTACAAGGTGCGAATACCAATGCCAAGAATTTTCGCCGTTTTTGTTTTGTTTCCGCCTGTTTTTATGAGTGTGCAACGTATCAATTCTTTTTCCACTTCTTTTAGGGACGAACTTCCCACTTGTATTGTGACAACATCACCTTTTATTTTCGTATTTTGAATTTCTTTGGAAAAATGTTCTGGTTCAAGAGTATTTCCTTCACACATGACAATCGCACTCTCTACAGCGCGTTCCAGCTCACGTATATTTCCTGGCCAGTCATAACTGTTTAAGAGATTGAGTGCTTCTTCGGAAATGTGGTCCACTTTTTTGTTGTTTTCTTCGCTGTGATAACGAATGAAATGTTGAACAAGAGGGGGAATGTCTTCGCGATGTTCTCGTAAAGGTGGCAGCTCTATTTGTAGAACTTTTAGACGATAATACAAATCTTCACGAAATTGACCGTCGCGAACTTTTTGTTCGAGATTGACATGGGTAGCCGCAATAAAACGAATGTCGACTTTATGAGTTTTATTAGCTCCTAACCGCTGGAATTCACGTTGCTCTATAACGCGTAGTAACTTTACTTGTATGTTAAGGGGGATTTCTCCTAATTCATCGAGAAAAAAAGTTCCTGCGTCGGCCTCGGCAAGTCGCCCGTCACGATCTTCAAATGCCGTAGAGTGCGCTCCTTTATCGTGGCCAAATAGCTCGTCTTCAATAAGGGTATCGGGAAATGCGGTAAGGTTTACGGTCACCAAGTTACCGTTGCGATTACTCAAACGATGTAAGGCACGTGCCACAAGTTCTTTTCCTGTCCCTGTTTCTCCGGTGATAAGAACTGTTGCCCTGGAAGGAGCGACCTTGATGATTGTTTCAAAAACTTCCTGCATTTTTTCCCCGCTACCAATCATTCCTTCGAAAGAATTGGTCCGTTTCACTTCACTTAATAGTTTTTTCCGGTCTTCTTGAATGTTTTTGGTTTGCAGCGAAGCCGGAATAATTTTTTTGAGTATAGAAAGATCAAGTGGTTTTTCTAGAAAGTCAATGGCTCCCAATTTTACAGCTTTTACCGCTTTTTCCACACTTCCAAAAGCTGTCATCATCACTACGGAAACCTGGGGATGTTCTTTTTGTATGCGTTCAAGAACTTCGATACCATTGATCCCTGGTAATTGGATATCTGATAATACAAGGTCTACATCTTTACTTTTTAGTTTTTTTAGTCCTTCTTGGCCATTACCTGCCTGTAAGACTTTATATCCCCATTTTTCAATTGCTCGCGACAAGGCCATACGGGCACCCTTGTCATCTTCTATAATTAGAATACTACTCATGGAAACCTCTAAAAATTCTATGTAATTTCATATTTATTTGTAAATGATTCGAGTGGTGCGGACGAAAATCGTTCGTTTTATTAGGTATGCTTAATCGTTGTGTAGACTAGGGCGTGTCATCAATTAACCTTCATTCACTATTGAGACCTTGTAAATACTAGCGTCGTTGCTCCTTATTTAAATAACCTAGCTATGATGCATGCGGAGCGCCTAGCTAGAATTTACAATGACTTTGATATTAAATAAACTTTAATTGATGACACGCCCTAAATTGTTATTTTTTGACAACAGGAATATATATACTAAAACACGCACCTTGGTCTAGATTATTTTCAGCGACAATTCTTCCCTCGTGACGTTCTATAATGCGGTTGGCAATTGGCAAACCTAAACCGGTTCCCTCTTCTTTGGTGGTAAAAAATAAATCGAACAATTGTGATTTATTTTCCATTTGCAAACTAGGTCCATTGTCTTTTATTTCTATTAAAATATACTCATCAACACTCAATGTCGAAACCTCAAGAATACCACCTTCTTCTTTTTGCATTTCTTGTATGGCATTGAGAGCAATGTTATACACCGCCTGAGAAATTTGGTCAGGGTCTACAAAGCTCTTGGAAACCCGTCCTAGGTTAGAGATAATTTCAACACCTGACTGGCGGGCCTCCTCTCTCAAGAGAGAAAGAACACGGCGAATCACGTCATTAATGTCCGCTTCGACAAATGTGGGTTCTGGTGGCCGCGAAAAACTCAAGAAATTCTTGATGATTTTATTTAATCTATTGATTTCATACAATACATTGTCGATGATTTCGAGAGTTTCTGTTTGCGAGTTTGATGACTCCATATCTTCTTTTATGAGTTGAATATTGAGAGATATTGAGTTAAGAGGATTGCGTATTTCATGAGCAATACTTGCTCCAAGATTCGCCAGAGAAGTTGTGCGTGCATTACGCACGAGTTGATTTTCCATGTATATTTTATCTGTTGCATCGATCATTGTCATGATGCAACCTATGATTTCACCGTTGTTATTTTTAAACGGAGAAAATTGTAAATCAAAATAGCGTATTTTCTGCGATTTGGTTTCAAGTGGATAGCGGGAAAATTCGTGAGTTTTTCCTTTTTTGATGACATCCGTGGATATCATATCTGCGAGAATTTGACCGCGAAATTCTTCCTGGAATCTTGGAAATAACTCCTTGAGTGGTTGTCCCATTGCCTGTTCTTTCTGAGCAAACTGGGATTCTATTCGCGAATTCCAAATGATAATTTTTTCTTGGGTATCGGTTACGGCGATGTTGTGGTTTATACTCTCGGCGAATAGTTTGATGACATCATATTCTTCGTGTTTTTTCGAGTTAGTTGTGCTCTTTGGCTTCGTTGTACTTTTCGACTTAGTACTTTTCGGTTTGGTTGTACTTTTCGATTTCGTACTTTTCGACTTCGTTGCGCTTTTCGACTTCGTTGTTTTTTTGGCCGCCATAGTATTGCCTGTAAAATATCACAAATAGAGTGATCTTAATTGTAATAGCTTTTCATTGGAGCTAAGACTACAATTAAGATCGTTTGTTTTTATAAAGATACTCTAGTCCAACCATAAATACCAAGCATCTAATGCATCATCGCGAAAAGTTAATGTATATTTCATATTGCGATAGTTGTTAAACTCAACATAAGTCCATCGAACCTCTTTGATACCTTCGTACATATTTGTTTCTTTATCATTTGGAAAACCAAGGGCTTGTGCGACTTCATTTGTCGACATGCTTGTTGATAGAGTATCATTGAGTTCTTTTTTGCGGATAATGCCTTCCGCTTGCAAAAAACGTTGTTTTTGTAGATCTGTATTTAGTTTAAAAAATCGCGCTCTTTGACTATCTTCCATGAGCAGCAAATATTCGTCGTATTCACTATTTGGAGCGTCGGTACCCGGGTATACGATTTTTTCATCTACATTGGGTTTTACTTCAGGTGTTTTTTGCGAACAGCCAGCTGCAAGCATTACAGTTGCTGATATAAGTAAGATAATTGCTTTTTTCACACTAAATTCCTTATGCTAAGGTTCACAAAACTTGTGAGAATTTAAACTTACCTTAATAGTTAGCTAGACGCTAGACAGAATTACACATTTATCGCTTCTGTGTTTTTGCAAAAGCAATACGTGAAAACCTAACCAACAATTAGGGTAAACTTACCTTGTTTTATTATAGCGATTATTCTGGGTAAATAAAGCGTCTTTTTATATTTTTCAATAAGCGCAAACGATTTTGTGTTAAAATTTTGCGCTATTTTATTTCTTTGGTACAATATAGCTGGAGGACTTTTGAATGAAACTCAAAAAAATCAAACAGCTAAAATCTCAATTCAACGAAAAAATCGCCAAAAAAAATTGGGAAGAAGCACTGTCCATTCTGGATAAGATGATTGCAACGACCTCATCATTTCACTACAAAAGAGGTGCTTTGCTACTAAAGTTGAAAAAATACGAAGAGGCAAAACAGTGTGCCGAAGAAGTTCTTGCCGCCCATCCTCAAAATCAAGATGCGTTACGACTTTTCGAAAAATGCAATGAAAAGCTGCAAGAACAAGCTGATACCGAAAAAATAGATGATCAACAAAATTCTGTCGCGAGTAATGACGCCGATGTTTTTATGACAAACGAAACGTTCATTCTCGACGGGAGCGAACAAGATAGCGAAGACAAAGAAGAGTTTGCTTCTAATGTCACTATGCAAATGCCTGGAACAAGCGAAAACCAGAAAAAAATGCACCAGGAAAAAACGCAAGTTATCCAACAAATGAAAAGAGAAAAGTCTTTTGATCGCTATCGAATTATAGAAGAGCTAGGGCGTGGAGGTATGGGGCTTGTCTACAAGGTGTATGACCCGCAAACGGATCGTGTTGTCGCCCTAAAGGTTTTGCTCTCCGGTAGCTTTTCTCATGAGAAACACGTACAACGTTTTATGCGTGAAATTAAGACCACTGCAAATTTACGGCATGCCAACATTGTTACTTTGTACGAAACGGGTTTTTTTGACAATCACCATTATTTTACGATGGAGTATATCGAAGGAGCCTCCTTGCGTTCTTTCCTGAAGAGCGAGGATTATTCGCAGTCGGCCATACTTGAAATTATCATAAAAGTGGCGCGTGCTATTGATTTTGCGCACAGCAAAGGAGTCATTCACCGCGATTTAAAACCTGAGAATATCATGATTTGTCCCAACAACGAACCAAAGGTGATGGACTTTGGCCTCGCAAAAAGTTTGGAGAGTCAAGATAATGTTTCGATGACCAACGAAATATTGGGTACACCTGCTTACATGTCTCCTGAGCAAGGTGAAAGTAGCCACGTCACTGCGGCAACGGATGTTTATTCTCTGGGAATTATTCTCTATGAGGCACTTTGTGGGCGCGTACCATTTCGTGGCAAAACACTCGCAAGTATTTTACAACAAATATTCAATGATGACCCCATTGCGCCGCGCGCTCTCAATGCAGAAATATCAAAAGAACTCGAAGCAATATGCTTTAAAGCCATAGACAAAAAAGCACATAGGCGTTATCATTCGGCACAACTATTGGCAAAAGATTTAGAAAACTATCTGACGCATCGCCCAATTATTGCTCGTCCTCCAGGTCATGTAGCACTTCTGAAAAAGTTTTGCCGACGTCATCCACTTTTGATCACCGCTTTGTTGAGTACTATTTTTGTTTTGAGTTTCTGGGGTTACTACGTTTTGCTGCAATGGCGACAAAGCGAAATTGAGCGCCGCGAAGCCATTTTGCAAAATGCCAACATTATGATGTCCAAAGCCAGGGAAGCATCGATCTCCGAGTCATGGCGTAAATGTGGTGTTTTGTCAGGAAAAGCTTTGAGTATTGTACAGGACCTAGGCAGTAAGAAGGCGAAAATTATTCAAGAACAAGCTTACAGTCATGTGCGCACCGCTTTGTTTCGTTACGGACTTTTATGGGAATCGCGAGATTTTGCGATTGCCGCCAATAAGTTAGCGTTCAATAGTGATGAATCGGTACTTGCCACAGCCTTGGAAAGCGGGGACATTGATCTTTGGGGAACGAACGGTCATAAATTACTCTCCATTAGCGGTCACTTTGGAGGAGTAACAAGCATTGTTTTTGCGAAAAAAGATATTCTGATCTCTGCCTCTCAAGACAACACAATTCGTCTGTGGGATAGTGGCAATGGTAAATTAATTCGCGTTTTGCGTGGCCACAAGCGCACCATTACCGATATTGAGTTGTCCGCCAATAATGAATGGTTGGTTTCGAGTTCTGAGGATGGTTCTATTTGCTTTTGGGAAATGGCAACAGGCAAGTTACTCAAGAAAATAACCGCGCACAAATCGGCGGTAACGGACATTGATTTTTGGGGAGATAAAACACTTGCTTCCTGCGGAAAAGATCGTTGTATTTATTTTTGGGATGTGAATTCTTTTCAGCGCAAGGAAAAGTTTATTTATCACGAAGACATTGTGACAGACATTGCGTTTTTCGGGGAAACTCTCATTTCGGCCTCTCGCGACAAAAAGATAAAGTTTTACGATGTGAATCGCCAAAAAGAGCTCAAAACGATAACGAACGATTACATTGTGAATGATATATCTGTTAGTGGCGCAAAAAAAATTGCCGCACTTGCGGGAAATGATGGCAAAGTTTATGTCCTTGATTTAGTGAACTATGAAATACGTCATACTTTTGCGCGGCACCTCGGTGCAATTACGGACGTGCACTTCAATCGCGACGGCAAAACATTGGTTTCCGCTTCGGAAGATAAAACTGTTCGTCTATGGGATCTCGAAAAACGTCAACAAATAAGTGAAGTTAAAGGTCACGTACATTATGTTTACTCGGTAGCTTTTCATCCGCAACAAAAATTTGTCGCTTCCGCTTCGCATGACAAGACGATACGTTTGTGGGACACCACCACAGGAGAACATCAAGGTGTATTTGTTGGCCACGACGCGGAAGTGAATTGCATCACCTTTAGCCCAGATGGCAAGACGTTGGCCTCTGCTTCTTTTGATAAAACCATAAAATTATGGGACTTGGAGAAACACAATGTTTTGCATACCTTTTTAGGGCACGAAGAGGCGGTTCTATCTGTGCAATATAGTAAAAGTGGTCGTTATTTGCTCTCTGCATCCGAAGACATGACAGCGAAACTTTGGGATGTAAAAACGCGCAAGCTACTTCGTACTTTTTCAGGTCATGAGCACATCGTTACCAAAGCCATCTTTAGCGATGATGAACGCTTTATCGTTTCGGGATCGTATGACAAAACCGTTAAATTGTGGGAACTGAAGACGGGTAAAGTACTCAAAACGTTTCGTGGACACAGCAATATTGTGTTTGGAGTTGCTCTTAGCCTTGACAACAAGAGAATTGCATCGAGTTCAGAAGATACGGTAATAAAAATATGGGACATTGCTTCCGGAAAGCAAATGGAAGAGCTAAAAGGGCACGAAGATATTGTGTACGATGTATGTTTTCATCCACAAAAAAATGTCTTAATTTCCGCCTCGGAAGACAAAACGATTCGGATATGGGATCTCGATGCGTATCGTGAGATGAAAGAGTTACGCGGCCACCGCGATATCGTGGTTGATATCGAAGTTTCGAGAGATGGAGAGCTTTTGGTGTCGTGTTCCGAAGACCGCACGTTGCGTTTGTGGAGCATGGATCTTCCACAACTACAACGCAAGTTACGCTTGCACAAAGAAGAAGTCTACTCGGCTATTTTTAGCAAAGACGGCAAAAATTTGATATCCGCCGGCGGGGATAGTCGTGTATGTATATACAACACCGAAAAAAATACGCGTAGATATCTTTCCGGGCATAGCGACCGTGTAAAAACAGCTATTTTTAACGATAAAAATGACAAAATAATTTCGTGCTCCTCGGACAAAACGATACGTGTGTGGGACATCGCTTCGGGGAAGGTGGAATTCGTGATGGAAGGGCACGAAGAGGAAGTATATAACATTGCGATGAGTCCTGATAACCGTACTTTAGCAAGCGTATCTGCCGATCACACTTTGCGCTTGTGGGATATCACGACAGGAAAATGCCTAAAGGTTTTATACGGACATACTGATTTTGTCTATGCGGTAGCGATTGCCGCGGACGGTAAAACAATCGCAACGTTTGCTCACGACAAAGTCATTGGTATATGGGATGCGGAACAACAAACACCGGTAAAAAAATTGCGCGGTCACCTAGCTCCAGGATACTGGTTAGAATTCAATCCTTCGGGTACTCTACTCGCCTCGGCATCCATTGACCAAACCATTCGCTTGTGGGATGTCAAAAAAGGCGTACAGGTGAATCAATTTAACACAAATTCTAGCGCCGGTTCTGCGACTTTCAGTCCCGATGAACAATTCTTAGTGACGTCGTCCTATAGCGGGCATATTTTTTTGTGGGAAATAAAAACTTCTACTCTCAAACGTAAAATTAAAGCGCACAATGGTCCGATTTATTGGTTAGACTTTTCGCCAGATGGAAAAACTCTTGCTTCGGCTTCCGAAGATGGTTCTATTCGTATGTGGCCGATTAACTTTTCCTCTCATCACAATTTGCAAAAATTACAGTTGCCCATTTGGGTCAAAACCAATATGCAGAATATTCCGTTAAAAAGCCAATCGCCCTTTAATTTTCGTTTAGATGTGGCGGGAAGTTTAATTGAGTATTTTTTAAGAGAAGATCCACAAAAAATTACTGAAATCCTATTTGGTCTACGCATCACAAAAGATTCAACGATAACAGAGGTGGAAGCCACTCGTTATATGTTTCGTTAACACTTAATCAAAGAAAGGCAACAACATGTCAGAAACCAATGAATATCAACCGCCAAAAGTTTGGGAATGGAAAAAAGGTAGTGGGGGAAAATTTGCCAACATCAACCGTCCTATTGCCGGAGCCACACATGAAAAAGATTTGCCCGTAGGCAAACATCCCTTTCAATTATATTCATTAGCAACGCCAAATGGACAGAAAGTCACCATTATGCTCGAAGAACTATTAGAGCTTGGCGAATCCAACGCGGAGTACGACGCATATCTGATTCATATCGGTGAAGGTGATCAATTTTCTAGTGGTTTTGTCGCCGCAAATCCCAATTCTAAAATTCCGGCATTAATGGACCACTCCACTTCCCCCGTAACACGTGTATTTGAGTCAGGTTCTATACTTATGTATCTAGCGGAAAAATTTGGACACTTTATACCCAAAACTCCTGCAGGGCGCACCGAGTGTCTGAATTGGTTATTTTGGCAAATGGGATCTGCTCCCTATTTAGGAGGTGGCTTCGGGCATTTTTATAACTACGCTCCGATGAAAATAGAGTATTGCATTGATCGATTTGCGATGGAGGTAAAACGCCAATTGGATGTACTAGATCGTCATTTAGCCGATAATGCTTACATGGCGGGGGAGGAATATTCTATTGCCGATATGGCAATCTGGCCGTGGTATGGGGGCCTTGTGCTCGGAAAATTATACGATGCTGCCGAATTTCTTGATGTGAAGTCATATAAAAATGTCGTGCGCTGGACAGAGGAAATTGAAAAACGTCCCGCGGTGCAACGTGGAAGAAGAGTGAATCGCGTGTGGGGGCCTGAGGAAGAACAAATGGCGGAACGCCACGATGCCAGCGATTTTGAGTCAAAAGGTTAGAAAAATCGTTCACGCCTAGGATTTAATGCATAAAAATCCATGTCATTCAAACTTATGTCATTCCCGCGTAAGCGGGAAACCAGCAATGTAAAGTGGACTTGTAAACGCTGGATCCCTGCTTTTGCAGGGATGACACGATAGCAATGTCATTCCCGCGTAAGCGGGAAACCAGCAATGTAAAGTGGACTTGTAAACGCTGGATCCCTGCTTTTGCAGGGATGACACCATAAAGGAAATAGAAAAAACAAAATGGCATATTTAATCATGTACAAACCAACAAGAGATAATTTTATCAACACAATGAGTGAACAAGAGCAGCAAATTTTAGGGCAGCACTTTTCTTACTTACAAAACTTACTTGCCGAAAAAAAACTGTTACTGGCAGGGCCTTGTGAAGATGGCTCTCTAGGAATTGCAATAGTGGAAGTTGAATCCGAAGTACAGGCAATGGAAATCATGCAAAACGACCCTTGTGTTCAAAACAAAGTGTTTTGTGGTGAAGTAAAACCGTTTCGCGTTTCTTTGCGTTCTTAATTTATGCACTTTTGTCTTTTAGTCTGGCACCAAAAGAAAACTGAGGAAGAACAAATGGTTGAATACCAAGATGCTAGTGATTTTGATGTTAAGAGTTAAATGAAAGATTCATCATGAGTGATTTCTCCTGTTTGGCTTATGAAGCCAAACAGGGAGTACCGATAGGTACTATTATCGATAATGAATCTCAAATAAAGCAAAGGTGCCATGTCGGATACACGACACCTTTGCATAAAGAATTACAAGTTACATACTGTTTGAACTAAACGTTGCGACACCTGATAAGGGTCTGCGTTGGCACTGGGGCGACGATCTTCAAAGTAACCATGGCCTTTGGCTTTTACATGAAGAGGAATGCGAATCGAGGCTCCACGGTCAGACACACCGGATTTAAATTCTGTGATATGACAAGTTTCGTGTAATCCTGTCAAACGTTCCTCTAAACCATATCCATAAACTTCGATGTGTTCCATGTGTTTTTCTTCTAGAGATTTAATTGCCTGGTGAATAAATTCTAAACCACCTTGTTCACGGGTTTCTTTTACCGAAAAATTGGTGTGCATCCCCGCTCCATTCCAGTCGCCTTTTACTGGCTTGGCGTCAAAGGAAACACTTACATTTTCGTCTTCGGCAATGCGATGAATTAGCCACCTTGCCAACCATACATGGTCAGAAATAGTTAAGGGGTCAACAGACTCTCCTTCTATTCCGCGATAGCCTATTTGGAATTCCCATTGCCCAGGCATTACCTCCGCATTGATACCGTAAATACAAATTCCAGCCGCAATACAAGCGTCTGCATGGCGCTCCACTATTTTTCTGCCAAAAGCAGTTTCCGAACCGACACTACAATAAAAAGGTCCCTGTGGCTTTGGATATCCTTTTTGTGGCCATCCAAGGGGAGTACCATGGCCACTAAAAAATGTGTATTCTTGTTCAAAACCAACCCACGGTTCGTGGTTTTGGCCACCTGCATCCAATACTTTTCTTAGCTTAGCACGCGTGTTGCTTTCGTGTGGATTTCCTTGTTCATCAAAGACTTCGCATAACACGAGGTAATGGCCTTGCCCACGAAGCGGATCATTGATAAAGTGTACGGGTTTTAAAACGAGATCTGAAGCGTGGCCTTGTGCTTGGTATGTTGATGAACCATCATATCCCCATTCGGGAAATGAATCAAGTTTCGCTTCTTCCATGTAGGGAAGAATGCGTGTTTTACAACGTAAAGCCGCAGGTGTCGCACCATCAAGCCAAATGTACTCAGATTTTGTAAATTTCACTTTTTTTCTCCATTTTGAATTGTATTCATAACCTAAATTTTATTGATAAATAAGTATTGGTTTGGCACTAACGATTTGTTTGATGAATTCTGCAAGTACTGTATCTGAATATTAAAATATAAATACATAAACGACGTGGTTGTTTATGTAAAATTAGTGAGAGTGATAGCTATGAGGTGTTCACAGAAGTGAATGAGATACATATTTGCTATATGAATTTTTATTTTGAGAAACTACAACGATCGCGATTTTATATATCAAAGGAAAATAGACTTTGCGCAAATTTTTCTATCTTTTCGCGCTCGGTGTCGTTTTTATCGAAAGATAAAGACACATTGTTGTCTATGGCAATAGGAATCAATTGGAAATAAACTACTTTTCCCAAAGGATACCCCGCGTTTTCCTTTGCATATTTAGGATCTGTACAACAAAAAATTAAATTGTCAAAAATAACAGGCTGGTTGTTATTTAGGTGGGTATATACGATTGCCGGTACTTTAAAGTGATCGGCAATTTCAACTAATTTTTCATATTTTTGCGTTTGGTAACAAAAATTTTTGTAGTCTTCGACGCCGTAGTTGAGCAATTCTTTATCTTCTTGCTTTTGCAACAGGCGCCATAGGTATTCGAAATGTTCCTGGGCTTTCTCTTGATTTTTTAAAGCCCAGTAACTCATCCCAATGTTATTGTAAAGCTGTGCACGCAAAACATTATCTTCTACGTTTTCAAAAACTAAAATGTTCAGCGCCTTTTTGGCTGATTCGATACAACTTTTGTAATCCCCCACATCAAATTGGCGCCCGCTAATGTGTGTAAGTACTTCGCATACTCCCATATCAAAGGGACCAGATTGCGCTTCAACCAATCGCAACAATTTTTGGAATTTCTGTAACGATTCGTGAGGATTTTGCGTATTTTGTGCTTCTGCATATAATTGTTGTATCAACATATATTACTCTTTACTTTACTTTGCTTCAGCTTTTTTGTTTTTTGCTTTGTTCTTGTTCTTTAGACGGAATTTTCCAAAACTTCCTGCGGCAACTTTGCCACGACGTGTTCTACGATCACCACGACCCATAATTGACTTCCTAAAAATAAAAATTGAAATACGGGCTTTTGCCCTTTTTCGGAACTACATAACAAAATGGTTTGTAATTTTGACGTAACACGGCTGTTTTTATCAGTAGTTTCATCAAAATAAAATAACTGTTTGCTGTTGTACAGTTATCGATAAGCATAAGAAGCTAATAAGATATGGTAATCACAATGCTTTGTCAATTATTTTTTTGCGCTAAAGTATATTTTGTGAGAGTTTATTTTTTATAAAGATTTTTTATTTCTTCGGCGGTGAGAACGCGATTGTAAATACGCAACTCGTCCATTTTCCCGCGGAATACAAATGGTTTTGGTTGGCTATCAGTGAAGCCAATGTGTAAATCATTGAGCGACGTAGCGATTTTTCCATAGAAGTTTACAGAACTTTTCCATTTCCCGTCCAGGTAAAATTTTGCTTTACTCCCATTGTATGTCACGGTAAGCATGTACCATTTTTTATTGGGTACGCGAAATTGCAGAGGGGATAAGTGATGGGGAGAAAAACACCATAGCTGTAGTTTCGGTGTTTGTGAAGACACCATAAAGCGATAAGAGGAGCGTTCTTTGGGGGCAAATTTACTTAAAATGGGACGCAATGGTTCTAATCCTGCATGGTATAACCAAACACAGAATGTAAATTTTTGTGTGAGCGGCATTTTTTCTTTTAGTGTTAAAAAACTTTTGCCGTCAAAATTGGCACATTTACCTTTGACACCTCCCGGGGAAATAGATACATTTCCTTTGTTGTGCACCAAATTTTTAAAAGGAGAGTGATCTTTACAGTCATTGTCAAAAGGTAAATAGGCGACCAAATGCGATGTAGGCAATTTTGGTGAGGGTTTTCGTTGTAACACAATGTTGTCCAAGCCAAAACGGTAATCCCTTGATCGTGGATTTTTTCCAACACAGTGAATGATAAACAAGTTTTTTCCTTTGCGCAGTTTATGTAAGCCTAAGTCTTGTGCCTGTGATCTATGATAACCGTTTTCTTTCGCATATAAATCAATAGTTGAAGTATCCTCTAAGAATTGATAGTCATTAATCGTAACTTTGTACTTACCGTAGTGTTTATTTAAGGTAAAGTAAGCCTGTATGTTGTACTCTCCCTCTTGCGGTGCAATAAAGGAG
Organism: Candidatus Uabimicrobium amorphum; assembly: GCF_009002475.1. GTDB lineage: Bacteria > Planctomycetota > Uabimicrobiia > Uabimicrobiales > Uabimicrobiaceae > Uabimicrobium > Uabimicrobium amorphum. The sequence goes on along the minus strand of NZ_AP019860.1, from coordinate 1,878,047 downwards.
AACGCGATGCGTTGGCCTTTGTTATCGTTGTGCCATCTCAGATGTTGACCGTTACTCCAACTTCCCCAGTAATTCATATCCTCTATGTATTTTGATGCGACTAAAAAATGTTCGCCTTCAATAGATTGCTCATTTATTTCTGTAATGCGGTATTTATCTAAAAATTTAGGAAGGCTCCTCTTTTCTATTTTGTAGCGCGAGGGTATATAGAGCGTTTGGCGGTTTAGTATAGGTAAAAAATTAATATGGTTTAATTTTTTTGGCGATAGCATCTGGTAGTGCACCATTTGTTTTCCCGATTTGTAATCCAATACGAACATGGAGGCGGTTTTATTGACGACAAAGATGCCGCTGTTTTTTGCATGCTCTATTAGTATAGGAGCGTGTTGTACTCTACGTTGTTCTAAAGGAGAGTTTTTATGAGGTATAACCGTTTGCCATTTGATTTTCCCGTCCGTAATTTGCATCGCATGTATTTCGCTGAAGTAATTTTTATTCCGCTGTATACGACACTGTGCTAGCCAGTACACCATATCGTTGTACAGAACAGGTCCCTTTGCGAATAACCTTTGTATTTTAAAATTAGATTGTGAAGGAATAGACCATAATTTTTTACCTTTTAAATCAGTACAGTAGGCCTCTGTTGTAGAGTGATAAAAAATTTTGTCATTGTGAATGGCAGGGGTACATGCCACTTTTGTTTTTGTCTCCCATAAATTACGACCACTCTTTGGCGACAATGCATAAAGTGAGTTTGTGTCGCCAATGTACAATACCTCTTGATAAATCGCTGGTGAAGTCATGGAGTTTCCGCTAAATTGCCACATTGTTTTTCCACTGTGCATGTCTAAAGCATAACAATTTGTTTGATCGCTTACGTAGACAATGCCTTGGTAAAATATTGGCGAATCAAATCGCGCAGCCTTATTTAGTTGTATACTCCAATGGGGTTTGGGAAATTGGTTTTGTATGTCTATACAGTGAAATTCGCCGTTTTTTGTTCCTACATAGATAAAGTTCTCCACAATCAGCGGAAAAGATGCTACAGGTGAAGAAAGAGCGTCTTGCCATGCAATTTTTAGGTTTTTGTTGCGCGCAACAAGGCTATATTGTTTTTGATAGCTGCTACCATAATATAGGGTATCTTTTGTTAAGTTTAATGAGGAAATAGTTCCGGCTTTGGACTTGTCCGTTTGTATTTGGCTATTTCCGTCTGTTGTGAAATAAACACCAGTGCGCGCAATATCTCCGCGAAATACGTATGGATTTGTCGGTGAGATGACTTGTGGAGACTTTTTTGGAGGTGCCAACTCTGGAGATAACACTTTTTGTTTTTTGTCGGTGACCATGACAGGTTTATAACTTGTCGCGAAAAACCAAGTCGTTAGCAAAACAACTCCCAAAAAAACAAAAGCGAATTTTTTCATGGTCATCACTTGTTTTTGTTTTTGAGCAGCAACACCTTTCCCCTGCAAAAAACCATCTAAATCACTAGCGAGTTCCTCAGCACTTTGGTAACGATTCTCCTTTTCTTTTGCCATTGCTTTTAAACAGATGCTTTGCAGTTTTTGCGGAATGCGCTTTTTGGACTTGGCTGTGAACTTCACTGGTTCTTGGGTAAGTTGAAAAATGACGTTTATCGAAGAGCCGGTGAATGGTGGTGCACCTGTTAAGAGATAAAATAGAATAGCTCCCAGAGAATAAATATCGCTGCGATGGTCAATGGCATTTCCACGCCCCAGAGCTTGCTCTGGTGGCATGTATTGAAGTGTGCCAAGAACTTCGTTGCTTTTTGACAATTTTTTATCATCGTGGTTTACTTTTGCCAAGCCAAAATCCATAATGATGGGTTTATTTCCATCGAGCATGATATTCGATGGCTTTAAATCGCGGTGAATGACCCCCTGATTATGTGCGTATTGAATGGCTTTGCAAACTTCGATCATAATCGTGATAATTTTACGTGTAGAAAGAGGTCTTTCTTTGAGCGTTTTTCCAGTGATGTATTCCATCGTAAAATAAGGTTGGCCACTGCCATCCACTCCAAGGTCAATTACGCTGAGAATGTTGGGATGTTTTAGAGAGGCCATTGTTCTCGCTTCGCGCAAAAAACGCTGGATGTCGTAGTTGCTCTCTGGTGAAATTGTTTTCAGGGCCACGATACGTTGTAGTTGCTGATCGTTCACTTTATAAACAGAGCCCATGCCTCCTTGGCCAATTTTGCCTAAGATTGTATAACGTTCTAAACGCAAAGGACAAATCGAAGATTGTATGTCGCTGTGAACGGTAGCAATTTGTTCAAGGGTCAGTAGTTGATTTTTCTGTAAGTAGTCCTGTAGAGTACTTTTATGTTGTTGGGCCAAATAGTGGTTTAAAATTTGTTTATTAATAAAGCCTTTGTTGAGAGCATATTGGGCAAATAATTTATCTTGATCTGACAACATTTAGATAGCCTTTATAGTAGAGCGTAAACACCCTAATTTCACGGAGCAAGTTTTTAACGCGCAAGTACATTTTAGCAATAAAAATGAAAATTTTAAATTTTTTGCACAATAAAAATGAAATAAGGACGTTGTATATCTCAAAGTGTTTAATCAAATTCGAGTTTGTGCGAGTGAAAAATGAATATAGATGGTTTGCGAAACGGTAATGAGCGGGCAATTAATGTCTTCGTCGAAACATACCAAAAGAAGGTCTTTCACTTTTTGTGGAAATACATTGGAAATTTTCACGATACGGAAGATTTAGTTCAAGATACCCTGTTGCGTGTTATCAATAATATGCATTTGTTTCGAGAACAAGATTTTTTTGGTGCATGGGTTTACAAAATTGCCAGCAATATCGCGAAAGACTACTTGCGTAAAAAAAGGCGCCGTGACAATAAGTTACGTGATGTGATTTTTAAACGCGTACACCGCGAAGATCCTTGTAGTGAATTACTAAATCGCGAAGTCCATAGTAAGGTTATTACATCCATTCAAGCGTTACCTGTAGAACAGCGCGAAGTGTTTTTGATGCGCCAAGAGGCGGGGTTAACTTTCAAAGAAATTGCACAAATTTTGGATATACCCATCAACACCGCTTTAGGTCGAATGCATTATGCTGTAGAGAAGTTGCGTAAGGAATTGGAAGGAGTCATATGATGCATTGCTGTCATGAACAAGTTTACTTATATTTTTACAACGAATTAGAATGTGATCGCGAATTTCTTGTGCATCTAGCGAATTGCCCTTCTTGTCAAGAGCGTTTAGATTTTTTGCAAAAAATGTCGCAGGTAATGGATTTTGACGATATGCCACAACCTAAGATAGTCTTGCCGCACAGAAGAACTTACCGTTGGATATTAGCCGCCGCTGCAGCACTGCTTATTGGGATTTTGTCTTTATTTTCTTTGGAAGAAAAATTACCGCAAAAAAAATTGCCACAAAATTTTGTTGCCGAAGAAATGGGGTGGGATAGTCTTGACGCGGACATCGACAAGTTACGTCGGGGAATTAAGCGTTTGTCGCGACGTAGTTATGTTACCAGTCTTTATAAAACTCGTTACTCGAAGATGAAGCGTAAAATTACAAAATTAAAAAACAGTAGAATATGGTAAGGAGTACACCTATGTTTAGAATTTTTCTTATTTTTGCATTAATCTTAACAACATCATTTGTTTTTTGTGATGACGACGATCCCATCGAAGAATTGGGAGACGAAGTACGCGAATTGCTCGAAAGCATTGAAGAATCAGATGAAGTTAGCGAAAATTGGCACAAAGAGGTTCGCGAAAGAGCTGAAGAAATTCAGCGTAACCTACAAGAAATTCTACGCGATGCCTTTCGCGAAAGATTAGAAGACGAAGTTGAGGAATTGCAAGAACGTATCGAGGAAGAGGAAGAAGAAGAGAACGAGGAAGAAGTACGCGAACTTCGTGGTAGAATAAAAAAAATACAAGCGGCCTTGGAAGGCGATCACCACAAAAAGCTACGCAGCTTTATTAAAGAGTACCTTCCTGAAATGGCAACCATACTCCAACGATTGCAAAAAGAAAATCCTGAAGAGTTTGAAGAAACAATAGATAATTTGTACGAAGATATGGAAGAGTTGGAAGAATTAAAACGAGAAAACCCTGATATGTTTGCGTTGGCAGTTCGCGCACAGCGCCACTCAATACGCAGTGAGATTCTTGCCGACCGTTACAGAGAGACAAAAGATGAAGCGTTGAAAAAACAATTATTGGAATCACTCAATATTGTTTTTGATACCAAGATTGCGATGCAAAAACACGAAATGCAGCATTTAGTAAGAGAGCTGCAAGAATTAAAGGAAAGACTCACCAGAAAAGTAACCAACAAAGGTAAAATTATCCAACAACGTTTCGAAGAAATGACCGGACAAACAGATTTCGATTGGTAAAAGTCTTTTATCTTTTGCAGTACTTTTAAAATTTGTGCTAAGATGGCATAACTAAAATCATACAATTAAGGAAGTTGTTATGCCATCTTTCGACTATAACCCATTTGATCCACAAACATTAGAAAACCCCTACCCTTGTTATGCGAAGCTTCGTGCAGGTGAAAGTGTGTACTGGAGTGACTTTTTCAATGCGTGGCTATGCGTCCACTATGACGAAGTACGCACCCTATATAGACACAATGATCTATCTTCAAAACGCGTAGGGGCTATCGTTGCACGCATTCCCGATTATTCCCCAGGTGACATGTCGCATTTTGTCGACTCCTTATCACTGTGGCTCCTTTTTTGTGATCCCCCACAACATACGCGAATTCGTTCGCTAGTGAGCAAAGCTTTTTCCCCAAAATTTGTTCAAGGTATGCATCAGCGCGTGCAAAAAATCGTCGATGAGTTGTTCGAGTCGTTTTTAGAAAAAAAACATTGTGATTTTATTGCAGAATTTGCTTACCCATTACCGGTGATTGTTATTGCCGACATGCTGGGTCTACCACGCGAAGATCGTGATTGGTTAAAAGAAAAATCAAATAGCATTGCCAGTATATTAGGGTCGCCCAAAACAACAAAAGAAGTGGCAAAAAATGCCAATGATTCTGTAAAAGAATTGAACGATTATTTCCGTGATGTGATTGAAGAGCGTCGCAAAAAACCCCAGGAAGATCTGATCAGTACTTTCGTGGGATGTGAAGGAGAAGTTTTACAAACAGGTGAAATCTTAGCCACATGTGGGGTTTTGCTATTTGGTGGTCATGAAACAACCACCAATTTGCTAGGGAACGGCCTGTACACATTGATGAACCATCGTGATGAATGGCATAAACTACAGAAAAATGTGAAGTTGTTACCGACCGCTATTGAAGAAATGTTGCGTTTTGAAAGTCCGGTGCAATGGAATACACGCGTTGCTACGCAAGAAATAGAAATAGCGGGTAAGACTATCTCTCCTGGGCAAACTGTCATTATGTTGATAGGTTCGGCCAATCGTGACGAGAGAGTTTTTGTTGAAGCAGATAAATTTGACATTGAGCGCAAGGAGAATAAACATCTCGCTTTTGGTTACGGCGCACATTTTTGCATTGGTTCCGCATTGTCGCGGTTAGAAGCGAACATTGCTTTTACCACATTGTTGCGCAAAATCAACAATATCGAATTGAGTACGGAAAAAGTTGACTGGAGAAAAGATCTGGCTTTTCGCGGTTTACAAAAATTTCCAATACAGTTCGAGTTGACGTCAAATTAGAAAAAACAAGCCCGCTCCCGAGCTCGGGCTTGTTTTTATAGTAACCTAGTTTTATATAAGGATGTCATATGCAGACTCATTTTACGTTACATGATATACAACACGGAGCCATCGAAGAGATATTTGCGTTGGTATTTCGCTGCGATTTCTCGACGCCAGGTTTTTGCATAATCGATTTGGGAAAAGAGATAGATGCAAAGCAGCTAAAAAAAGCGATGATGGAAATCAAAAAGAATTTCAATGATTTATATTACCATCGTTTCGGTAAGTACCTTTACTATTTGTCGATGGATCGTACTTCGCGTCAATTCACCACGAAGTTTCATTTAGAGGCGACAATGGACCAAGAGTCTATATTGATGTTAGGTTATGAGCCAAGTGTTATAAAAAGCGCACTACACGTTGGCGACTACTCAAAGTATATTTATGATCATCAACTCGATGCGCAAACTTCGATGAAAAACCTTTTGCAAATCTTTGGTCAAAATCCTTGTGCCGAAAACTATATTACCAAGTTAAACATTCAGCACCAGCACTTCCAAATCATCGTGTTAAATAACAGCTTTTTTCCTGAGAAAGTTGATGGACGTCACATGTTAGGTGTCATGCATAAAGGTGTGGTTCCGCATCCATTAAAAGAAGAAACGCGCATTATCAATGCGATTGCGTTGGGAATCACAAACGAAAGTTGTGAGGAAATACAAACCGAAAAGAACTTTATGGCCATGGAAGACTTTACACCTATACATTGATTCTCTGTAGAGCTGCGTAATAAGACGGTTATTTTCCTTTTGCAAGGCGATCAATTGTGCGTTTCTTGATTCCTTCACTAACCGGTAGTTGAGAAACTTTTTCTTGGGTTTTTGTGAAATCGTAGACAACGCGTATAAATTCGATACTGGTATCATCGTAAATGGCATAAGCTGCACGTGGATCACCGTCGCGTGGTTGCCCAACACTACCGGGATTTATATACGCATGTTTGTCCGCCAAGTCTTCGATGCGCATTTTACCTTGCGGAACAAAAAATATGGTGTTCGGACCAATGAAAGTCATTTCTTTGTTCCATGTACCTTCTATATCGAAGATGAGCTTGTTTCTGTAGTATGTGAGTACTGTCGGAACATGTGTGTGACCAAAAAAACCGTGTTGCGTGGTAAATGCGGACATAAATTCGAGTAAGCGACTGTCTAACTGATCATTGTATATAATATAAAACCCCTCGTACCCGGGCCAAATATATTGTTTTGTTGGAGAATGTGCCGCCGCGTGTACGAATGTTTTTCCATTGTATATCTTTAAGGCATATTCGGGGTAATTTTCTACGGTGATCGGAGCGATAAATTCGGTCCAAGAGCTACTGTTTTGCAGTTGTTGCTCCGTCCACTTTAACATCGCTTTGACATCTCCCCCTGTATAGTCATCGTCCGCGGCAACTATTTCTTGTTCATGATTACCAATCAACATTACATTGGCAACTTCGCAAACTTTTTCCCAGCATTCTTTGGGATCAGGACCATAACCAATAATATCTCCTAGCACCAGTATTTCATCAACGTTGCGTTTTTCTACATCGGCAAGAACTGCTTGTAGAGCTTCGATATTAGCATGGATGTCTGAAAGTAAGGCATAACGAGGCATCGGTTGACTCCTTGGTTGGGAAAGTGCAAAAAATAAGAATAAAATAGCAACCGTAGAATGGTTGCTATTTTGTCATCAATTAAGTATTTTACTTATCTATTTGGGAAAGGGAACACCGCGTTTTTGATAATCGTTCACTAGTTGTTGTGCACGTTCTTTTTGCCCTAGCGCTTCGTAAAACCAGTAACTTTCCAAAAGAACAGGTATACTTACGGGACTCAATGTGGCATTTATTTCTTGTAATGCTTGTAATTGCGAGCTTTTGAAATTTTGCAACATAGCCTCTTTTTGTTGGTTCGCAGAAGAAAGCAATGTCCAGTGAAGTATCTTTGTTGATTTCGGAAATTCTTGAGAGCTTTCTTTGAGTAGTTTGACGGCTTTTACAAAATTTTTGTTTGCTAAGATGAGCGATTTGAGTTGTGGATAATTGCGTAAAGCCACAGCAATTAGGTGTTGATGTGCTACCTGCTTGTCGTATTTGGCAACATTACTTTTGTAGTCTTTGTTTTTAAGCATCGCGACATGTGTTTGTAGTAGGTGACAATTAATGAGGTTCTGTCTTGTTGCTTGTGAAGGAGCGTTTGTGTAGATTTGTTCGGCCAACTTTTGCAAATCTTGATGGTTCACCGCGACACCACATTGTACCAGTAGTAATGAATAGTATATGTAGTTGGATTTTGCCAAAGCAATTGTCATCGGATTTTTCGAGTTTGCCAAGGTCTTGTAGTGATCAACCTGTTGTTGAAATACACTGGCATATGGAGCTAAGCCAACGCCACTGTATGCATTTTGTGGTAAATACTTTTTGATACTACGCAACTGTGTTAACAAACCGTGCATACCTTCGTGGTCTTTTAGCAAATAGTACATTTTTGCAGCAGTGGAGTATGTATCTATGCTCTCTGGCGAAAGTATCATACTCTTTTTCATATAAGACATTGCTTTTACAAAGGTCGGATTTTTCTTGAGTTTTTTCAGGATTTGTTGCTTGGATTTTCGATCGCGATAAAAAAACTGGAGTATACGGCTTGTGAGCTGCTCTTGAAAATTTTTAAAGTCTACCTTAGGACCTGTCACATCGCAAAAAGACTTTATCATCATATACAAGTAAGCATTGCGAATGATGATACTGCTGTTAGGACTTAAAGAAACAGCCTCTTCGAGTAATCTAGCGGTGTTATTGATGTGCTTTACATTTCCATCGAGGCCGAAGAGAGAATAGTGTACCAACGCTTCGTTGTTGAGTGTTGTTGAGTTTTTGTGCTGCTTTTGGTAGGAAGAAATGGCCTTTAGCAAGTATTTTTTTGCATTCTCGTTGTCACCTTCGGCAAGAGCCTTGTCGCCCAGTACACTGTTGAGAGACGCTGAATTGTGTGGGCTTGTCAAATCTGTTTTTTTCAACCACTCAATCTTTTCTTCGGTGTTTACCGCAGATACTGCGCAAATCTCGGCTGCACTCTTTTTGTCAGCGTCTAAAGTGGATTTTTCGTAAGCCTCTTTCGCTAATTTTAGCGCTTCGTCACCATCTCCTAACTCGCGATATATTTTAGCTAATTGCAAGGACTTGGTGGCATTTCCCGCATTTTGTTTTAAAAATTCCGCGAACTGCTTTTTTCCCTGCTCTTTTTTCCCCATCCAGTAGTAAACTTGTCCCAGAGTTAACTGGTAGCGGTCACTTGAACCGGCAGCACTTTGGATGGAAAGAAATAGTTTTTCCACATCTTGTAACTTTTTCGCGCGTACGCTTTCTTGTTTTTCTGTGCGGGCAAGATACAGTTTTACCATTCCAAGGTCCATGGCTACGTGAACAATTTGTACTGCGTCACGATACTCTTCTAATTTTGCTTGGACTTTGGGATCTTTTTTCAAATGTTTTTGGAAAAAAATTTGGAATTTCTTGCGCAATTCTTCTTGTGGGGTTGTCCTGTCGTAGCGATATTGATAATTGAAAAGCGATAGAGCTTGGTCTTGAGAAGCGCGCCATACATTGTTGTACTCTTGTTCGATTCTCTTTAAATCGTCAATTCCGCGATTTACATAGGGGACAAGTAGTGCATCTGACTGTTCAAGTTTTCCTTTTTGTGCGTAAATCTGACCTAGGATTCTCGCCCCTTCGTACTTCACTAATTTTTTTCCGTGAGGTGCTAAAATTTTCTCACAGTCTTCCCAGCGCTTTTGTTGTTCATATATCACCGCAAGTTCAGATGCATATTTTGTTTCTTGCGGATGTTTGCTCACAATGGCTTCTAACAACTGTAGTTTTAACTTGGGATCGCTTTGTTTTTTTTTCGCAAGGTCATTGGCGCGCTTGTAGAGTTTGTAACTCGTTAGAGGTTCGCTTTGCGCGTTTGTTGTCACAAGCTTGGACAGTTGAGTACTGAGTGCTTCGTCACAACCTTTGAAGTAATTCTTTTTAAAAACATCGAGAATATTTTCGACATTGTTGAGAGGTTGTTTGTCGAGATTTGCCACGAAGTCATTTAGTTCTTGTCTGCCTGTTTGTGCATATGAAGTATAACTCTTGGCAACGGCAATGTAGCGATCTACTGCAGCGGTGGTGTTGCCTTCTTCCATGTACGCTTGCGCCTTTGCTAAATTCTGTTTGGCGCGATACTCCGGCGAGTTAACATAATCAGCCCATGCGGCAAAGGAAATAAGTCCTACAATACTCGAAAGTAGCAAATAGTTCCAACCTTTTGCGAAACCCGATAGTGGTTCGCGACCTAAAAAGTGCCACCCACCATTTTGTGCATCACAAACGCGATAGGCGCGAATAGCGATTATCGGTATGAAAAATATTGCAAGACAATACGTTTTCAGGTAGGCTCCTGTCTGTGCGTGATAATCTCTTTTACCATATACATTGGTTCCAATACCGTTGACCATGTACATCGAAGGTGCTTTTTTGATTGGTTGTAGGTTAGGGAAAACATCTTGTATATTTATTGATTCGTTTTGTTCATTTTCCAAAAATCAGCTCCTTAAATTACCCAGTAATTCGTCAAATAAATTTCTATTCTATTTGTAAACAAGAAGTTTGACGAAGATGTCATTAAGTATTACAGTCATCATTTGAGTACTCTTCCCCATTTATGGGAAAGTTGTGCAGATAGTGTTCTAAAAAATAATTGTAGTAAACTTAATTGATGACACACTTAAAAAATAGTAGAATCTAAACGTAATATACGTACCATTTTCTACAAGATGCTGTAAGTATATACTATTTTTTTTATAAATGCTTTAAATTTTTAATTCGCGAGTTGCTATGGACTTTGATAGTTTTTTTGAAAAATATTATGGTGAAAAAATAGATAGTGTTGTCATGGAAGATTGTAAAAAACGCCAAGTCTATCTACGCCAACAAAATCGTCATATTTCTTTGGTGAACATTCTTTTGAAGATGAATGTGGTTTCTGAGCAGCAAATACAAATTATTCAAGAAAAATACCAAAGTTATGTAGAACGGATGCAGAAGCAGCCAACAAATCAGTCTCTAATCAGTGATATTAGTAATAAGGTGCGCGGAAAAAGTTCTTTGGGATTAAATTTTGGGAACTACAAAATCATACAAGAACTTGGTCGCGGTGGTATGGGGGCTGTATATAGAGTGCATGATCCTAAACTCAATCGCGAGGTGGCGTTGAAAGTTATGCTTACACAAGATGAGCAACATCTTTTGCGATTTACCCAAGAGGCACAGACGATCGCCCGTTTAGATCACCCTAATATTATTCGTATATTTGAAGTAGGGGATAAACCACAGCACTATTTTACCATGGAATACATTTGTGGAATATCCCTGCACAAATATATTGTCGATCACGACCTCGATGAGAAAAAAATTGCCACGATGTTCTTAAAAGTAGCGCAAGCTCTTAGCGTTGCTCATCGGCAAAAAATTATTCATCGCGATTTAAAACCCGAAAATATTATGCTAACCCAAAAAAATGAACCTAAAGTAATGGATTTTGGCTTAGCAAAGATAAAGCACAATACCGCATCGCTATCAAAAAATTTTGTAGGAACACCGGCATATGCATCTCCTGAACAAATACAAGAGGGGCAGATAGATTCGCGTACGGATATATATTCCCTAGGAGCAACACTCTATGAGGCATTGACCAAACGCCGTGTATTCCAAGGACAAAACACGGTAAATATCATGTACCAAGCCATCAATAAAGATCCGATAGCTCCGCGCGTTCTGAATCCAGAAATTTCCGTGGATTTAGAAGCCATTTGTCTTAAGTGTTTGCAAAAATCTCCGAAGAAGCGCTACTTCAACATGGAGAAACTCGCCCAAGACCTACAAAACTTTTTAGACAATCGTCCGATTAGCGCTAAGCCCCCTTCTGCTTTACAAAAAGTAAATAAATTTGTGCAACGCAATTTGCTTTTAACGACAATCGTTGGGATTGCTGCTCTTATTATTAGTAGTCTATTTGTTTATTTTTCGATCAAGTTAGCCACAAAACAAGGTGAGTTGCAGCGCCAAGAGGCGATGCTGGATGTTCAAAGAGAAGTTTTGCAAACAAAAGAGACGTCTTTACAGCGCGAAAAAAAGAGATCTCGTGAAGGTTTCTACCCCTATGTCATCGCACTAAGTGATGTTTACATTCAGAAGAATAACATTGCGATTGCAAATAAGTTGATTAATTCCGAAGAATACTGTCCTGAGTATTTGCGCGGTTGGGAATGGTATTGGATTGCCTCACAAGTAAAAAATGAAGTCCTCAATGTGCATCATGGTATGTCGCTAAAGCATTTTGCCTTTACTCCAAGTAAAAAACATCTATTTACCTTTACAAGAAAAAAAATAATCCAGTGGAATCCCACAACATTAAAATCCATCAAGACAATAAAAACCGAAGCGGACTATGGGGTTATTGACAAAAAAGAAGAATTTGTTCTTACCGCAAAAAAAAGTAAACTTTCGTTATGGAGTATTCGCAGTGGCTCAAAGATTCGCGACAAACAACTCGAAAAAGAAATTTATTACCTAGATATTAACTATCGCAATAATATTGTTGCGGTTGCGATGATTGAACGGATACAGTTTCTTTCTTTTCCACAGTTAGAATTTCTTTATGAAATAGAAGAAAAATCGCAAAGTACAGATCGCTTAGATTTTCATCCATCTAAAAATGTCGTTGCATATACAGGCAAATACGGTTACATCCACCGCTTTGACTTTGATCGTAAAAAACGTTTGCCCAAATTGCATCATCCCGGCTACCTACGTACTTGTAAATACAATGAGAACGGTAATTGGCTTGTTTCGGCGGGAGATGGCCCCGAAATTCGTTTGTGGAATACAAAGCAGCATAAGTTGATAAAGAAATACGAGTATAGTTCGTGGGTCGGTCCGCACAAAAAGATTTTGCATTTAGGGCATTCTGGAATTATTCGCGATTGTTCTTTTTCCTCCGACGATCGTTTTTTGATTTCGGCAGGAGATGACAAAACTTTGAAACTATGGGATATTCGAACAGGAGAAATGTTGCAGACCTTCCGTGGGCACATTAGTCCAGTACTCGTTTGTGATTTTACACGAGATGACCGCTATGTTCTTTCTACAGGGAATGACGGGCGTTTAAAGAAGTGGGATACGCAAAAGTTTTTACCACACTATAAAAAAATACCGGCAAGTATTCACAATCTCGACGTGTTTGGCAATCTACTCATGTATGTGGCGGAAGATAGATTTATATATGTTCGCGATATTTTTAGTGGGGAACTTTTATTTCGCAAGCCGTGTATCAATCGGCCGCGATTTGGTAAATTTATTACGCAAAAAGGCAAACAAAAATTTGTCATTGGTGATAAAAAAGGCAATATCTCTGTCTACGATTTTAAATCGCGACGATTAGAAAAGAAAATCTACATCCGCGAAGAAATACTCGATATGAAAATAGATTCTCAACATCAAAAACTCTTAGCTCTCGGACGCGATCGTCGGACAATTTTGTACCGTTTGGATGACTTTTCTGTACTACATGATTTTCCGGGAAAAAAATTTGCATGTGCAACATTTAGTCATGATGGAAAGTGGTTGTTTGCAGCATATAAAAAAGCATGCTATGTTTTCTCCACAACAACTTTTGAGTACTCAAAAATTGAAATTCCTGTAGGACGTTCTATCAGTCGCCTTACCACAAACTATGACGACAGTATATTGGCCGTTGGTATGACAAATTACTATATATACCTTTTCGACTTGAGGACGCGTAAACAACTGACTATTCTTAACGGTCATGATGGTTCAATACTGGATATTGCTTTTAATCGTGCGGGAGACCGGATTGTTTCTGCTTCTGAGGACTGCACGATACGCATGTGGAATACGACAGGAGATCAACTTATCGTTTTGAATGCACACACTGGTTATGTCACCGCTTGTAAGTTTTTTAACGAAGATGATTCTCTAGTGTCGTCGGGGATGGATGGACGTATCGTTTTTTGGGAAAATAATCGTAGGTAACATTCGTAGTTAATAGTTGACAGTTTTTGCGAACTGTGATAGCATATTCGAAAGGCTTATTTTGAAAACATTAGAGCGTAATCACAACACGCTCACAACATCTATATTTTGGCGGCACAATCATGGATAGAACGAAATTAGGAAATTCATTAGTCAATGCAAAAAAGATAACTAAAGAAGCTCTCAAAACTGCTCTTTCAATGCATGACAAAATAGGTGGCGACTTTGCCCCCTTACTAGTCAAATTAGGGTACATATCCGACAAGGAACTCACCACAACTCTTGCAAAGCTAGAAGGCGTTCATAGTATTGACATCTCCTCTTTGGTGATACCAGCAATACTTGTACGCGAGATCCCACGTAGTGTAATAGAGCAACACAATGTGATGCCTATTAGTAAAAAAGACGGTCAGATCACCTTAGCAATTGCAGACGTAAACAACTTTGAAGCTATTGAGTCTATACAATTTCTGACAAATTGTCGCGTAGAACCTGTGCTAGCTTCCAAAGAAGCTATTCGCAAAGCGATTATCCAATTTTACAACTCCGAAGAAAACAGGGATTTTACTTCTTCTGAAGGAGTTGCTTCATATCTAAACAGCACAGATGACAAATTCAGAACCCTACAGAAGGCCGTTATTGAACTACTATTGGAAAAGAAAATCATAACCGAGTCAGAGTTAACCAAAAAAATAGACAGAATAAAATAGACAGATATAAAATAGCATGTCAGAGGGAGGGAGTGGGCATAAATGGATATCATTGTCAAAAAAGACATACTTGACGAATTACAATCACAAGGTTTTTGTCATAGCTCAGAAGAGGCGGAGAATTTATTAGCTTCTGTTAAAAACAACATTGCTGAGGGGATATTAAAAAACAAAAGTGTTGATATAGCGGAATTCGGGTGTTTCTATATCGGAAAAAACCCTTCCAAAGAGCCTCTTAGTATGGAAGATTTGATTGATAATGTTGTAAGTGATGTCGGTATCACAAAAGTAAGAGCTAAAAACGCCGTATCCAATTTATTCCATTTTGTGAAGGATTGCATTCTTAAGGGATTAGAAATCCAATTGATTGATTTTGCTTCTTTTCGACTCGTCGAAAAAAAGGCACAAATTATAAAAAATCCACGTACCGGGCGAAAAACAATAGTTCCCACAAGAAAAGTACTCAAGTTCCAGCCAGAAAAAGCTCTGATCAAAAAAGTGAAAAAAAATGTCAAATTCGAGCCGGAAAAAGTCTTTGATGAGTACATTGCACGCCTTAGAACAGCAGCCGTCTTACTAGTTCTTCCCCAAAGAGATTTTTTTGTAAAAACCCTCGAATATCATTTTGACAAGGCTGGTTGGAAAACTTACATGGCACAAACCGTTGAAGAAGCGGAAAGCCTAGTTAACGAAGGTCATACGTATTTGGTGATTCTTGATACAGCCATTGAAAATCACCAATCACTATGCGAATCAATCAAATGTCGTAAACATGGTCGCTTGATCCCCCTAATTACATTGTTTCCCAAAAGTGCAGAGCTTACACAACCGTCAAACGTACGCATTTGCGGCGACGAGCAAATTGTACAACCATTTGAAATTCGTCATCTTCTCACTACTTCAGATACAGTACTGCGTAGATCTACAGAAGAAGAGGCAATATTTGATCAAGAAGTGCTCTTACAATTCTCAAGTAATGACGAACATATAGACAAAGCGAATAAACTAGCGCAAAAACTCTTTACGATTTCGGGACTTTCACAAGAAGAGCAAATTACCATGGCGGCAGCATTTCGCGAAGCTGTAGGAAACGGTGCGCAACATGGAAATAAACACAAAACTGATGCAATGATGGAAGTTCTATATATCCTAGACAAGAAAAAAATTACCATCGTGGTGACAGATAGCGGACCTGGTTTTGATTGGCAAAATTATCTTAACCTCGGGAAACAAGGTGATGCCGTTGGCCGAGCACGAGAAAGGTTCCAAGAAGGAAAATTAGGTGGTTTAGGTATCATGTTGATGCTCAAATGCGTGGATAAAGTAGAGTATAACGACAAAGGTAATGTTCTCACCTTGACGAAGCACTTAAATAAATCATCATAGTTTGTTCCACAATATAAGCGTGTCATTATGATCTTTCCTATTTTGTGAAAGCCAATAATGGTGCGCCTATTTTTATATCTCTATACATCTTTGACAAAACCCCAACCTTTTCCTATCAACAACGATAAAGCAGAGAGTAATGAATAAAAATAGTTCTTTTATAAGAGAATCCTACGGCGATTATTTGAAAGCAATCTATATTTTGGCGCTAGACGAAACACCCGTATCGACTTCATCCTTAGCCAAAGAAATGAAAGTTTCGAATGCATCCGCCTCGGATATGATAAGGCGTCTGAGCAAGGAAAACTATGCGGATCATTTGCCATACAAAGGTGTTTCTCTTACAACAAAAGGGGAAAAAATAGCATTGAGCCTTTTACGAAGGCATCGTTTGTGGGAAGTATTTTTAAAAAATACGTTAAAAATACCCTCCGAAAACGTTCATCAGTATGCTGAGTTGTTGGAGCATGTTACGGATGATTCACTCGAAGAATATTTAGATGCCTTCCTTGGTTACCCAGAAAAAGATCCACATGGTTGTCCGATTCCGAGGAAAGATGGTACTGTCGCTAGCATTCCTCAATGTCGACTAAGTGAATTAAAAGAGGGTCAGCAAGCTGAAATTATACAATTTCGTGAGGAAGAGCCGTCACTATTAAAGTATTTGTATGATGTGGGAATCGAGCTAGGAACTAACGTAAAAATCGAAAAGAAAATAAGTTACGATAATTCCCTACAGCTACAAATAGATGGTAAGTCCATTTGTTTGGGGGAAAAAATCACAACAACATTGATTGTAAAACTGTTGTAATCTTTGCGTAAATTGCAAAAACCGTAATTACGCTTATGGACATTGTAAATGAGATACCGCACTTATGTACATAAACGTAATTACGAAAAGTGAGCCAATGCAAAGTTCGCTATTCTGTTACAGCGGTTGCATATTCTGTAGACTCATCTTCACTCTTTGCCTGTTCTTCCTCTTTGTTTTTCGTAGCATCTTCCTGTACTTCTTGTTGTGAAACGCTTTTTGTTTCACTTTCTTGCAACACATCTTGTTTGACATTCTCTTCTGCTGAATTTTTATCTACCACAGGCGGAATCGGTATGTAATCGACTAAACGGTACTTCGCTTCCCATTTTGTGTATAGTTTTTGAACGTACTGCGCGTACTCTTGTGCATTTTCAAAACCTTCCGGATAGATGGGGTTGAACACATAGCAGTGTGCATTTTTATTGACGGCTTTAATTAAATTTAGTAAGTGTCTCACAAGTCCGTAATCCCCCCATTCAAAACAATTTTCTGCTTCGTATTGCAAATAAACCGGGAGAATAGGAATATTTGTATCCATGGAAATTTCAAAGGCACCATACTTGAATGGGCGTAAGTGCTTTCCGAAGCATCCGCCTTCTGGATAGATGAGAACATTCTTTCCTTGTTTCGTGGCTTTGCGACATGCCTCTTTAGAAGCTTGTCTGGACCCCTTATCGCTACGTGTTACAAAAATTGTTCCTGCAGATTCAGCAATTTTTCCCAACAAAAACCATTTTCGGACATCGTCTTTTGCTAAAGGGAATACGGGAAATATAGCATTTAACAATAATATGTCATAACCTGATGGATGATTAGAAATTAATATGTATTGCTTAGGTAATTTTGATTGAAACTTTTCGTGAATATGAGGACTGCGTCCTATCAAATGGATAAAACTCGAACATACCAAGCGGAACAAACGACGAATAAAATATTTGTTTATAGATTTTGGTAGAAGGGCACATACAAAGGTAATACTTGTAATAATAATCACATCCAATAAACAAAAAATAAAACGCAAAATTTTAAAGAGTAGGTAGAACATCGTCAATACCATTTCTATATAAACAAGGAATTGTGTTTTGTGCATATAACAAGTGGTGACATAAACATTAGCAAAGAACATACCAATTTGCGTAGTTGCGTCATAAAATGGGTGAATTGACATACAAAGTGCTAGAAAAATTGTAATTTGTTACTTAATTAGTGCAATAAAAATATTGCACGCATTTTTTTTTATGCATCTTATAAGGAGGTTTTGATCCTTTTTTTATGGTATTTGGTGCAAGAAAATCACCACTTGCGCGGAATAAGTCACGTACGAATTTTAAATACGTATAGTACTTACTTTCACCTAGCACTCTCAACGTGTTTTGTTATAATAGTAGCAATGAAATACTAAATATTCTCGACATCAGTCTCATCGTGAAAGGACCACCGTGAGTAATGAACAAGTAAAACAAAGTAAATCCATGGTATATTTTGAAGGAGCAGGGTGTTTCCTTTTTTTTATCACTCTAATCGTCGGATTTTTCTTTCTAGCGATGAAAACCTACAAAATGTATTCTGAAAATGAGCAGACGATATCACAAAAAAAGCAAAATGAGAACTTGGATAAAGAGGAGGGGGAAAAAACCTCTTCACGGAAGCAAATCGAAGAAAAACAGGGTGATGATAAGGTATTTGAAAATTTTGTACGTCTTGTTCAAAGTGCACAAACAGAAGATAGAGTTAATGAAATTGTCGATAACTTCAGTCGCATTCCATTAAATCGTTATGATCGAGAACGTATGATACAATTTGCAGAATCACGCATTGAAGAGTTGCGCAAATGAAAGAAAGTAGAGCGCAAATGAAAGAAAGTAGAGTAGATACTCTTATCATCGGTGGTGGAATTATTGGATTGTCTTGCGCTCTGGAAGAATTGCGTAGAAATAAGTCTGTGTGCTTGATCGATCGTAGTTCTATTGGTAAAAATAATGCTTCGTGGGCCGCAGCTGGAACTATGGTTGTCAGAGATGTTAAAAAGTTTTTTTCCCCACTGCGTAGAATGTATGTACAATCCGTACAGATGATGCCAGAGTGGTTAGATTTTATCAGTAAAAACTCGCAGATAGAGATTCCTTTCATAAAAGGCGGGTGTTACTATGTTTACGATTTTGGAAGACCAGAAGGTGAGAGTGAATACAAAATCTTATTTTCACAAGTAAACAGAGAACTGGCGAGTGATTACACGGAGATGACGCGCCCGCCTTTTTTAGAAAATTACCTGCCGGATACATGCAAGACCGTATACTTTCCCAATGAATATTATCTCGATAATCGCGCTCTGCTAAAAGCCATCATCAAAACGTGTGACAACTTAGGGTTAAGTACCCGTGAAGAACAGATTGAAGGTGTGGAGGATCAGGGAGAAAGAATTAAGATTACATTGCGCAATGAAAATATTTACGCTCAGCACTGTGTGATTACGGCCGGTGCTTGGTGCGGAGAACTATTAAAATATTTCAACTATGCGCTGGATATTATTCCTGTAAAAGGACAAATGGTGACTATTCCGAAATTTTACGATTCACCTGCAATGGTCTTCTTTCATCGCGACCTTTACATGGTTCCAAGACAAAATCAATTACTTTTAGGATCCACCCAAGAACGGCGTGTTTGGGAAGAAGGATTTAACGATTTTGGGGAACAATATTTACGAAATACTTTACACAAGTACATGGCAAATGTAAAATTTGAAGCGATCCAAAAATGGGCGGGAATTCGTTCTATTATCAAAGACAGATATCCGGTGATGGGATTTATCAACGAGAATAAATCTGTTATTATTTCTACAGCGCATTATAAGGTGGGTTTTGCCGTGGCCCCGCTTTGTGCAACATGTATGTCACAGCTTATCGCCAACGAAGAACCTGCATTTGATCTGAGTGCCTTTAACCCTCAGCGCGAAAAAGCATTATATCCGACATCTTAATTCCACTTTGTATTGGGTTAAGTAATATTCTGACAATAAAATAGGAGATGAGATGGCTCAACTACACATAGATGGCAAAGACACTGCCTTTGAAGTAAAAGAGAAGCCTATTATTATCGGACGCTCTTCAAAGAGTGATATTACGATGAGCGATAACCATTTTTCACGCCATCATTTTGAAATAGGGAAAAATGAAGATGGTTATTATGTGAAAGACTTAAATTCATTTAACGGGACACTATTAAACGACAAGAAAATCACCCAACATCTCATTAAAGATAGTGATATTATTACCGTAGGAAAAACGCGTTTTATTTTTACTTGCAAGGAAGAAGAGTCTTCCTCTGTCTCTCCGGGGGCTTTCGTTCTTGTGGGGAAACCTGGTAAATGGCGGCAAAAAATACCACTTAAAACGGGTGTAAATACTCTAGGGCGCAAAAAACACAATGATATTTGTCTCAGTGACGATCAAGTATCTTCGGCTCACGCAGAAATACATGTGGATAGTACAGGGTATAAACTTCAGGATCTCGGAAGTCGCAACGGAACTATTGTGAACAGTAAACGAATTCAACCAAATAAAATGTATAGGATTCACCACGGAGACACGTTGCAATTGGGAACCAACTTTTGCCTTTTACAAGTTCCTAAAGCGAAGAAAAAAACAAAAACGGTAAGAAAAACGCAGGCATTAATGCCTATCGTCTTTAGTGTATTGTTTGTATCGTTGTTTGCCATTGTGTACTTTTTACAGCGTAATTTACAAGACAATTCATTTATTCCGGGGAACTTAATCGATAACTTCTCGTTTGAAGAAAATAGCAGTTGGAATTACAAAAGCGCTACACGTGTAGAAGGAAAAGCAAAAACAGGGAAGTACCTTTTGCGCTTGAATCAAGCAGAAGAGATAAAGTACTGGGACTCTATTGCCATCGAGTACGGAAAACATTATCTTGTGAGTTGTTGGTTGCGTTACCAAAATATTTCTGGGCAAATTGCGGTGAAAATATCCTGGAAATGCGAAAACGAAGCTTCTTATACCATCGAAACATACACCCCCTTTGTTAGTGGCACTGCAAACAATTGGGAAGAGTTGTCCAAGACAATGGTCCCACCACAGTATGCAAAAAGTTTTCAAGTGAGCATTATTGGCCATGGAGAGGTTAGCAACGTCGAGGTGGATCACTTTACGATCATTGCTATTGACGAAACAGCACAGGATGTGCAACAAAATGTAGTAGAAAATGTTTATCGCAAGATACAGATGGAGCCTACGGGTAACGTAAATGCATACCGCAAAAATAAATTCGTATTTGGTTCGGCAAATTTTAAAATTTGGCAAGGCGACAAAATTGTCCTGGATCAGACATTTTGTGGAGGCAAAACATCTAACCAGCAAGGTCAGCTCATTTGGGAACACAAAAACATACATGTTTCTTACCAAATTGTTGAAGACGGTATTGAAATATCTTATACTTTTCCACAAGAATTTCGCGATAGCGAAATCGAATGTTCTTTTCTCATTTCTACGGCCTACACGTCCGAAATGCAGGTGATTAAAAATACAGAAGTATTTCTCGCCAATATTGATAACTTTTCGCAACAAGCAGGTGTTAGACAAATTGTATGGCAAGAACAGCAGCTTGGGTTTATATATTCTCACTCAGGTGTGGCTTCCATCGAAAATACAGCAAACTCTTTGGTGTTGGCACAACGCTTTAAAGATATACCGCAACAAAAGTTGAGTATAAAAGTAAAAACCAATTATGAGAAAGATCGCGAAAAATTACTAGAGTTGAAGAAACTAGCCGAACAAGACAAAGAAAGAGGATTACTTGGTAAAGCGTACGCGCATTATCAAAAGATGTTAGGGAATTTTTTCGTTTACGAATATAAAATTTCGCCACAAAATGAGATCGAACGTCTTGTTAAGTTTTTTGAAAAAGACCAAGAGCAAGCTCAACTTCTTCTAGAAAAAGCACAGTTTTTTAAACAGCACTCCAAATACGAAAGATGCATTGCCTTTTGTCAAAATATATACACTAAATGGCAAGGAGTAGATATGATTACGGAACTCGACAAGATTATGGATTCTGCGAAAAACGAGCAGCGCAATTTACATCTACAACAAACACAACAACAAATCGAAGTTCTTGTCGCACGTGCAGAAAATTTTGCGACGAGCCAACAAGAAAACTTGGCCATTTTGAGTTACCGTCGCGCGTTGGCACTTGCTCAAGATTCTAAGTTGCAAAATGACCTAAATAACAAAATTAATAAATTAAAACAAGTTGCGGGGGAATAATTCATGGCGGAAAATTTAGGAGTTGGCATACAAGTATCTGAAAACTGTTTGCGTATTGCCAAAATCAAAACCTCCGACAAAAGCACCTCTTTGCTAAATGCTTGTGAATTCGAATTACCCATTTCACAAAATGACAAGTTTTCAGAGGAAACAGCAACGAAGTTCTGCGATTTTTTGCAAGGACAAAACGTAAAGATATCCAGTGCTGTTATCGGTATTTCTGGGGAAAATGTAAACATCCGTTATGTAAAAATTCCTCCCGGCTGCCCCGTAGATCGGATTCAACATTTGGTTGAAATGGATGTAGAGCAAATTTCAGAAAAATCGCGAACCAGTCTAAGTTATGATTTTACAGTGGCCACGATACCACAAAAAGCTCCTGTGGCAATTGTCGTAATGGTGCGCAACAGCTTTCTGGATTTGCTTAGCGATTTTTTTAAGAAAGCAAAAGTCAAAATAGATTTTTTTGTCCCCTGCGCTTTCGGTCTATATCAATTTTTTCTGAAATATCACGATATCCAACCACAAAAAAAATACTGTTTAGTTGATGTTGACCGACATAACTTGAACTTAGCCGTGCTAGATTTTAATGAATTGTGGTTTATGCGCAATTTGAATATAAATGATGGTCAAGATGCCTCTTTTGAAACCAAAGATGACTATAAATTAGTAGAAATCGACCTGACAAGCGACGATAGCGAAGAGGAAATAGAGGAAACGGTGAGTACCCCTTCTCCTATTTCAGGACGAGCTGTTCCTGATCTTATCGATGCCTCCATCAAATTTGCCGCACTACAAACCAGTGTCAATTTGCAAGTAGATCAGCTATTTCTTTCTGGAGAGAGAAGTCGTGAACGTTCGCTTCGTGAGTCCGTTTTGAAAAAAATAGGGTGCCCTGTGGTGCATTTAAGCGTGAAGGCCTTAGAAACCCACAATTTGCCAGGGGCGAGTGGGCCCTTCTTCCAAAAATTTTCGCATAATTTTTTCGTACCCATTGGTATCGCGAAAATTCACGCCAACAAAAAAGACTCTATTATCCAAATTGTTAGCGAACGCAAAAAAACCATTGAAAAATTAATACGCGAAAAGCTGTTTGTCTATACCTCGGTGGCCTTAACGCTAATTTTTGTCTGTTTTTCTATCATCTATGTTGTTACCACGAGAAATTATTATGAAAATATTTACCAGAACATGGAGAAGAGATATAAAGGCTATCAACAGCGCGAGCAGAAGATAAAAACAACATTGAAGCAAAATGCAGTTCTTCGCGATCAATTTTCTTTGCTGCATAGCTACGTGAATAGTAATAAACATTTTTTTGAAATGATGGACTTTCTTCACTCGCAATTACCAGAGAGCATGTACCTAACAGAACTAGATTTTAATACTTCTTATGCCTCACCTACAACAGTAAGGATTAGCGGAGTGATTGAGGAATCTTTTATTGATGTTTACACTATTCTTGATGACTTTAGGTCAAAGTTAAAGAAAATACCGATAGTAACGGAAATTAAAGATAAAGATCCGCGTTTGAATGAGGAAGAAGGCAAACTATCTTTTGAAATAGAAATCAGAGTAACGGGAAAGTAAAGCATGGAAATACAGCAAGTCACACATGATGATTACCTCAAACTGATAGATGGAAAAACAAGTATTCAGCGTAGCCGTGGTGGCGGAATTGTCTTTGTGGAACCACATCAAATCATAAAAGTTTTTTCGCGAAAAAAAAACGGACTTTACTTTTTCCGTTTTCTGGAAAACGCAGAAAAACTTGAGAAAATGCAAATGCCGATTATGAAAGTAAAAGGTGCGTATCAAGTGGATTCCACAGATTTGTTTTATACGATTTATGAACCTTTGGAAGGAGACACGCTGCGCAATTACTTTGTCAAAAATCCGGATGATCTTTCTAAAATACATGACCTAGCATTGTTTTTTGCACGTGTTCACGATTTGGGAATATACTTTCGCGCAATACATTTTAACAATGTCATTGTTCTTCCGGAAGGAGGGTTCGGCCTCATAGATTTTGGAAACATGATTATTCATCGCCGGCGACTGAACACGTGGTATCGCGCACGCAATTTCCGTGTTTTTACCCAACCAAATTATACGGTTGATTTTGCCAAAATGAATGAGTATGGCCTACCCTTATTTATGGAAGAATATGTTGCCGCTAGCAATTACTCTTTTTTGCAAAAGAAAGCTTTTTACATGTGGCTAAGTATGTATTGTCGTAAATTCAATGAATTTTTGTAGATGAAATAAACAAATGTCACATACTATTTATTTGCAGGACAACACCTTTTGTTGCGAAAAAATTCTACGCGAGGTACCGGGAAATAGGGTCATATACAGTGGCAAATGGCAAGAGCAGGACGTCATTGTCAAAAAATTTCTAGGTCGAAAAGGCAAAAGAAGAATGCGCAGAGAGGTGAAAGGACTTGTTGGTTTAAACAAACGCAATATACGCGGACCACGTATCCTTTTTTATGGAAAAAATAGTGTGGGAGATTGGTGTATCGTTACCGAATATATTGCCCATGGAAAAAATATGAAAGATTTATGGGGCATGACACAATCTCTAGACGAAAAAGAAAAACTTTTACAACTTGTCATTGCCACGATCGCCGAGCATCACCATAAAAAAGTACTACAAAGAGATCTACATCTGGGAAATTTTTTACTGGCAAAAAACAAAGTTTTTACACTAGATCCCGCACAGATAAAATTTGGATTTACAAAACTAAATCGCGGTGCATGCCTTTACAATTTAGCCATTCTTGCAGCAGCGCATCAGCAATTTTCTGCTGAGTATTTCTTGGAAAACTACACAAAACATCGCCAGTGGTGTTTACGGAAAAAAGAAAGCGCAAATTTTTCGCAACAAGTGCGAAAAATTTCTTCCATACGCGTCCAAAAAATTTTGAAAAAATACTTACGTAAGAACACTCGCCACCATCACATACAAACCTCACACGTAGAGGCAATTGTCGATAAGAGTCTTTGCAAAGACGAGGAAGTTCTTCCTCTTATTAAGGAGATAAAATCTTTTTGTCATACACAACAAAATAGCCACCTCATGAATTTTCGAGACCGATGTGTTACTGTCACACGTTATATAGATGACCGCAAGGCGAAAAGAAGCTGGTGCAATGCTCATCATCTACAAATTCTCGGCTTTTATCTACCCGATCCAATGGCATATATCAAAGACTTAGATTGCAGTTTTACACTTTCTCAAAGTGTTTCGTTTAAAAAAATTAGCGACTTGGAGAAAGAGCAATCCCAAGATAACATGCATAAAAGTGCCATGAATCAAGTAATGGATTTTATTGCACAAATGAAAAAAAACCAAATTATCCACAATGATTTATTTAATAGTTTAGCGCTTGCCAATGACCATGTTTTTTTGCTAAATACCGAAGAAGTGGTGTTTTGTCAAAAAAATTATGATGATATGTATCAGCAAATGGTTGAAAATTTTCACCAACAAATTGGCGGCGTATAGTATTTTTCATTTTTTGAAAGAAGAACGATATGCCAAAAATAACTAGAGTATACACGCGCAAAGGCGACGATGGAACGACATCTCTCGGTGGAGGTCAGCGTGTGGATAAGGACTCGCTGCGCATTGAGACATACGGTACTGTAGATGAACTTAACTCTTTTATCGGACTTGCCATCAGCACTACCACTGTAGATGTGAATAAAACGCGGCTTCGCGAAATTCAAAATGAGTTATTTCATCTTGGTTGTGATCTATGTATTTTAGAAGAAGACAAAGAGAAAATGCCTGTCCCAGGGATTGATCAAAAGCATACCGACAAACTAGAAAAATGGATGGACGAAATGAATGAAGAACTTCCTGCCTTACAGAATTTTATTCTCCCTGGAGGAACCTTGGCAGCGTCATATCTTCATGTTGCGCGTACTGTCTGTAGACGTGGCGAACGCCATTTAGCACAACTACACCGTGAAGAGCCTGTCGGAGAAAATACTTTGCAGTATATGAACCGTTTATCGGATTTATTGTTTGTTATGAGCCGTTATGAAAATCAGAAAAACAATATAGAGGAACCTTATTGGGATAGTAAGGCATGAGTTTAGAAGAACATCGTGTTGACGAAATGGATATAGACGATTACAAGTTGTACATAGGACGTGATGCGGTAAGTAATGATTACTTAAGTTTGAGATTTGCACGTGCAAATGATTATTGGTTTCACGTCAAAGGAATGCCCAGTGCACATGTCATATTGGCATGTCACGACAAGCGTCCTGAAAAAAGCACTATAAAAAAAGTAGCGGCAATTACCGCATATCACTCTAAACAAAAAAATGCTGGTAAGGTGGCGGTGATATATACCATGGCAAAGTACGTCAGTAAAAGTCGCGGTGCGAAACCAGGAAGTGTCATTTGCAAAAAAGAGAACACTATCATGGTCAAAGCCGCCGCACCTGAGTCTTTTCTCCAAATTTAGGAACAATATCATGCATATTTGGACGACCCTTAAGATTTTTATAAGTTCTACTTTTCGGGACCTCGAACTAGAACGCGACCGCTTGGCGTTGATATTTCAAAAGCTACAAAAACAAGTTTTTGAACGGCGTCTACATATCATCCCCTATGATTTACGATGGCGAGAAGACCATCATGATGACTTGGTTCGTTGGTGTATCAATATGGTGATGGAGTGTCAATACTTTGTGGGCATACTCGGGTATCGTTATGGATGGCGACCACCAAAAGATTTTGATGGCGCAGAGAATAGCGATCACATATCAATTACCGAAATGGAAATAAGGAAAGCACTGGAAGTAATACCAAAAAATCGCCGTTTTTTTTGCTTTGGAGATTTAAGTCAATACGATGATTCTGTGAGGGGAATGGAAAATGAGCAAGACCAACATTCTCTACAATCATTGAAAATAGAGTTGCAAGAGAAAGGTGAAAAAGTTTTTGTTTACCACAACACCGAGGAACTCCTAGAAATTATTGCGACCAATATCGAAAAGATCATTGATTGTGAGTATCCACCAGGAGTGAAGGCAGATTTGCAATCCTATAGTAAAAAAGATGCTTTAAGCGAAATTATTGAAGAAAAGCGCCGCGGTTTTGTCGGGCAACAACAGCATTTAGCACATATGGCAAAATTTTGTCGGCAAAACACCGCGCCAAATACGTTGGCAATTGAAGCTGTCGCAGGAACGGGGAAGTCGGCATTACTTGCAGAGTTTATTTACAAATGGCAAGACACTCCTATCATCGCACATTACATGAGTATGGCGGGGGAAAGTCGTTCGGTACGCGGCATTGTCAATAGTTTGGCGGAACAATTACAGCAGTACGGCTTTATTGAAAATTTGCAAAATTCCGATTTGAAAATTCTTGAGCAAGTGCATGAAGTGTTACAGACGACAGAACGTTCATTGGTGGTTGCTATCGATGGATTTGACGAAATGGATGACGAGGGGCATAATTTACGTTGGTTACCCAAGAATTTCAGTCAAAACGTACGCTTGATTCTGACAACACGTCCCACATCCATATGGCCAAAGATACAGGAACATTTAACACCTGAGATTTTATCTCTACCACCTCTAGATGAAGAAAGTATTCGTCTTATCATTCGTCAGCAGCAAAATAAGTTGTCGGTAGACGAAGAAAACTTGTTGATAAAAAGAGCATGCGGGAGTCCTCTTTTTCTTAAGGTGGCGTTAGATGAAATGAGTGCCGGTGGTATCGCCGTTGGTCAGTTGGCAGAAACCGTAGAATCTTTATTCCATCAAATTCTCGACCGATTGCAAAACGCCTATGGCAAGCAAATCATCACCTGCTACTTGGGACTCATCGCTTCTAGTCGCAATGGTCTCGCAGAGGTGGAAATTCGCGAAATTATGTTGCGCGATTTTCGCGAAGAGTTTGCCGATGATTTCTTGGTTGTTTTGCAAAATAACTTGGCGAATTTTGTGATCCCACGTGAAAAGCTATTGACTTTTTTCCACCCAGAGTTTGAACGTTCAGTGAAAATGTGGTTAGGAAGAAACAATTTACGTAATAGCCATTTGCGCCTAGCGGCTTTTTTTCGCGAGCAAGGGTTTGGTTATGAACGTAGTCTGACAGAGATCGCCTATCAGACGCAATGGGGCGAAGACTATACCAGTCTTTTGCAACTATTTTCCGATATTGACTTTCTCGAAAAAAAATGTTGTGCAAATATGTTAAGTGATTTGCGCAATGATATCGAATTTGCCACGACAGCCGTTGCCGTACCGCTTCCTGCAGATCTTTGTATCGATTTGGCTCCGGGAGTTTCTGTGAAACGAGACAGTTTACAGCTCATGGGCAGTATTATCGACTTAGAATTACATTTTTTGATTCGCCACCCACAGTGTTTGATTCAATCATTGTGGAACCACGGCTATTGGTATGATGCTCCACAAGCAAGTTCTTACTATGCGGAGAAAAAATCTATTTCCTCACCTCACTTTTACAAATTTGTTGATTACTTACGGCAACAAAAAGAATCGCGCGGTGGGTGGAAGTGGTTGCAAAGTTTGTCACCTCTTCCGGAGACATTAAATGCCGCGACGATTAAAATACTACGTGGACATGAAGACATTGCAACGAGCGTTGCAATGAACGCCAAACAGAATATTATCGTTTCGGGGTCATGGGATCGTTCCGTGCGTGTTTGGGATAGCGAATCCGGTCGTTGTTTTATGACCTTAAAAGGCCATAGCCACTATATCTCGGGCATATCCTTCTGTCACCCACACCAAGTAGTGACTTCTTCGGGAGATAGCACTTTGCGAATATGGGATATTCAAAAAGGTGATTGTATTCGAACTCTCGAAGGACATACCGACGAAATCGCTTGTGTGAGTAGTAACGAAGACGGAAATCTGATCGTGTCCGGTAGCAAAGATAAAACCGTACGTGTTTGGAGCCGCAAGAGTGGAGAATGTCTACATGTGTTGAACGGGCACACCAAAACTGTGAATGGTGTTTGTCTCAGCGATGATGAAAGTATCATTGCTTCGGCTTCTTGGGACCATACGATACGCATTTGGAATGCCAAAAGTGGGGAGTGCATCAATGTGCTCAAAGGTCACAGTCGCGATGTGAAAAGTGTTTGTATGGACAAAGACAAACGCTTACTGTTTTCCGCCTCGCGCGACTACAGTGTTCGTATATGGGATTTGCAATCAGGAGAATGTTTACGCACACTACCGCACAAAAGTATTGTATTTGTCGTTTCGTGTAGCAGTGATGGACGCTACGTCGCGACAAGTGTTTTTGGAACGATCCGCGTTTGGGATGTGCAAAGTGGAGAATGTATCAAAAAATTTGAAGGTCACGAAAGTGCAATCTTTGGCCTACAAATGACGGGTGATGCGCAACGTATCATTTCTGCTTCGAGTGACAAAACCATTCGTTTGTGGAACGCCAACAGCGAGTCACAAATTTCTTTTCCTATTGGGCATGAGGATGTGGTGTTGACCACTTCGTTTAGTCACTGTAACAAAAATTTAGTTACCTCGTCAAAAGACACCTATTTGCATATATGGGATGTCGCATCTGGACGTAAAGTAAGAACTATTTCAACTGAAGAGTACACGCGTTTTGCTCACTATACACCCGATGATCGCTACGTCTATTACGGCGGAAGTTCCAAAGACATTTCTTTTTACGATTTAGAACAAGATACGCGCGCTTTTAAACTAACAGGTCATGAAAAAGTGGTTATGTGTGCAAAGGTGAGTAGTGATGGTCGGTTTTTAGCCAGCGGGGATCGTGGCCACAACGTGCATCTTTGGGACATTGCGCAGCAAAAGTGCCTGCAGAAATGGAAAGAACACCAGCACGATGTACGCAGTATAGATATTAGCTCTGACAATCGCTACGTTGCTTCAGGAGCGGAAGATCGGACCATTCAGATTTGGGATATTCAACAACAAAAGTTAGTGGCGACACTTGTGGGACATTCTAGCGGGGTTACAAGCGTTGCCTTTGTGGGAAATCAACTTGTTTCTGCTTCGCGTGATAACACCATCCGCTTTTGGGATTATATGAACGCCCAATGTGTTAAAATTGTGGAAGGAAACTGCAACGTAGAGCAATTTCTTGTCGCAAAAGATTTTTATGTGGCCACTCAAGATTTAGAGACGACTTGCCAAACAAAACAACAAGAAAGTATTGCTTTTTTTCCGTCACTGATACGCAATGCGTTCTTTTCCCCTGAAGGATACATTTGTGGTTACGGAGGAACCTATACTTACTTCTTGAAATTACAAACTTCCTAAGAAAAAAAATTTTTTTTAGGCGAGAAAAAAAATTGCTTTTTTTATTCGAGTAAATATAATAGGTATATATATAACCTTTATATTGTAAACATATTTTTTTCCACATTTTGCGAAAAAAAATGTGGATTGATAGGAGACATACATGAAAAAAAGAGGATTTACTCTAATAGAACTATTAGTTGTAATAGCTATTATTGGTATCCTGGCTGCTATGTTATTACCAGCTCTTAGCCAGGTAAGTGAAAAAGCTAAGCAATCTAAGTGTAAAGCTAACTTAAGCCAATTGGGTAAAGCATTCAACCTATTCCTACTAGATATTGGACGTCAAGTTCGCTATCCTACCGGAGCTGGATCTGTTGAAGGTTCTGACCCTAACGGTTCTGCATTCATATTCGAACTATACTCTGAAAAAATTCTTATCGAACCAGAAGTATATCTATGTCCATCTACTCCAGACATCAACTCTACAGATCCTAACGATCCGTCTAAAGCTGGTGACGAAATGGTAATTGCTAAAATTACTCCTACAGCTGATTACAGCACCGCTGATACCACAACAGTTATTAGTTATGGTGGACGTATCAATGTAGACCAAAACAAATATCCTGGTATTTTCCGTCCTACAGAAGAAACCACAACTACTCCAATCGCAGCTGACGACTGGAATGATGGTTTCGTTGAAAATCACGAAAACGGACAAGTTATGCAATTCCTATTCCTAGATGCGCACGTTGATCACTTAAGAAGAGCGGCTGCAGACTGGGGAGCTGAACTTATTACAGACCCTCTTGCTAACTAGGCTGTATTAGACTAAACAAGAAAAATGCCAGGAATATTCCTGGCATTTTTTATTTCAGGAGAAAATAAGTGCTACTTAGATTTTTATTGTGCAGTATTTTTATTATGGGCTGTCAACAAATACCAAAGGAAAAAATCACTCTTTCCGCCACAGAGCCTGAACTTGACAAAATTTATCATGTGAGATCCAACAACGTACCTGCAGGATATGCTCATGAGTATTCGTGGCGAAATAAAAAAAATATAGCGCGAAATCATTACTTTGTTTTTGACCTACGCGGTGAATTAGTTGGTTATGTCGGTGATGATGGACGTACAAAAAAATACAATGAAGACCGCGAAGTTGCGATGGGAAATTATGATTTCAACACTGCGTTGCAACGTATCTTTGATACCAATAATATTACCTACAGCATCAGTGATAAAGCTCCTGAGAAAAAGAGAAAGCTTACCATTCGTAAAGGCAGAGGTAAGAGTACACTAAAGCGTGAAAAAGACGATGAGTCTGAAGACGACGAGTACGAAGACGACAGTTACGAAGACGATGAGTATGGCGATGATAGCTATGAAGACGATAGTTACGAAAACGAAGATGATAGTGATAGCGAAGAAGACACTTACGAAGATGAAGAAGACGATGGTGACGATGAAGGTGACGATGACTATGACGACGAAGGTGATGACTACGACGACGACGAATTTTAAATAACTTGCTCTTCTAGTCTTGTGGAATAAAAAAATGACAAACATTTTAATAGTTGATGACGATCAGGGAATTCGCAACACGTTAGAAATGGTTCTTTTGTACGAGGACTATCACGTAGATAAAGCCGCGAATGGTAAAGACGCTCTGAAATTTTTAAAGAAAAAGTCCGATATAGATGTTGCTCTTGTAGATATTAAAATGCCTGGTATGGACGGCTTGGAATTACTAGAGATAATAAAAAAAGACTTCGGAGACATCGAAGTCATTGTCATTTCTGGAAATGCGGAAATCCCGATTGCCGTAGATGCGACAAAAAAAGGAGCGTTTGACTTTCTTGCTAAACCTCTTGATCAAGATCGCGTCCTCATTACCATCCGCAATGCTTTGAAGAAGAAAAAATTATCTAGGCAGTGTAAAGAATTATCCGAAATTGTCAATGATGACCCACAAATTTTGGGAAATAGCAAGGCGATCCTTGATATACTCGATACTGTAGAACGTGTTGCCCCCACAGAAGCCAAAGTACTCATTACAGGAGAAAATGGTACAGGTAAAGAACTAATCGCGCAAGCAATTCACTATCAATCGGTGAGGAAAGAAGCTTCTTTTGTCGAAGTGAATTGCGCAGCCATACCAGAAAGCTTGATTGAAAGCGAATTATTTGGCCATGAGAAGGGCGCCTTCACTCATGCTCATGAAAAGCGCAAGGGAAAATTTGAGCTTGCCAACAAAGGGAGTTTATTTCTCGATGAGATAGGGGATATGAGTTTAACCGCGCAAGCAAAAGTGCTCAGAGTGTTAGAAGAGGGAAAGATTACACGCGTAGGTGGTAGTACCCAAATCGATGTTGATGTACGCGTGATCGCAGCTACGAATAAAAACTTAGCTGAGGAGAGCATTGAGGGGACTTTTCGTCAAGACTTATACTATCGACTAAA
This sequence comes from Candidatus Uabimicrobium amorphum, assembly GCF_009002475.1. Lineage (GTDB taxonomy): Bacteria > Planctomycetota > Uabimicrobiia > Uabimicrobiales > Uabimicrobiaceae > Uabimicrobium > Uabimicrobium amorphum. The sequence goes on along the minus strand of NZ_AP019860.1, from coordinate 1,845,283 downwards.
TGTAGTTCCGATACATTTACCTCCCCTTAGAGAAAGGTTAAGTGACATACCACTTATTGCCAATTTTTTTCTTGACCGTTTCGTAAAAAAATATAAACTACCCGCCAAAACATTGGAAGAAAGCGCTATTAAAAGCCTACAGTCGTATTCATGGCCTGGAAATATTCGTGAACTGCGTAACCTAATTGAACGCGCTGTAATCCTTGCAAAATCAAGCTCTATTACCAAAAAAGATATTAATTTATACACAAACGACACATCTTCTAATGATTCAATGTTCAATTCGGAAACATTCGAAGATTTCAAAAAAGTATCAGAAAAAGCCTTTTTGTCGCAAAAGCTAGAAGAAACAAATTGGAATGTCAAAAAAACAGCTGAAATTTTGAAGATGCAACGCAGTAATTTGTATAAAAAAATGGAAAAGTATAATCTAAACAAACCCAATTAGAACATTGCCTAAAACGATGAAAAGGTAATGTTGTGTTCTAAAGTTCGAAAAAGGATGCTGTATGAAAATTGGAAAACTCAAGGTAATTAAAGGGGAAGGCGAAGGTCTATCCTGTGTGATTAAAGATGGCGATGAAGCTTCTATCGGACGAAATTTAGAATGTTCTATTCCAATCCCAGATATAAAAATGTCGCGAATCCACTGTATTGTCCGTAATGTTGGTGGTGCTTTTGAAATTCTCGATAACAATAGTCAGAATGGTACTAGTGTAAACGGGGCAGTTATTTCATTTCGCGAAGATTTGCAATTGGGAGATATCATCCAAATTGGTGATACACAAATCGAATTTTCTTGGGAAGAGTAACCCCACAAGTTCCACAGAACCGTGCCGAACAACTCGCTATTGTTTTATTAAAATCAAACTACTTCAACTTGCTGTTGGAATTGTACAATTTGGTCGTATAAAGTGTTGTACAGTTATTACTTACGGTCAAAATTTAAAAGCCACTTTGTTTTGTAGCTCCAGAACATCGGAACTTCCAAGAGGAAGTTCCAAAGTTTACTTTGAATATGCCTCTAACTTTGACAAGAAATGTTTATACTCGTCCGTAGAAATTTTTTGATCGGCAAACATTGCGTTTATATCGCCACGTAGTTCGGCAAAGATTTCTTGCCACTTTTTTGTCGCGTTTTCGCTATAGTTCTTTACTAGACTTTGTAATGCTGTTAAAACTTCTTTTTTTCTTTGATCAAGTATGCGCTTTTTTGCTTGTGCTTCATCAAAGTCAGCTGTGCCTTTTTTACCTTCATATACAACTTTATACTCTTGATCATCTTCAATGTTGTAGTGTTTCTCTGAAGTTAAAGTGCTCGATAGTTGGGTAGAATAAAAGTTCAAGGCATACACAGTAACCGTCTTTTTTTTCCAATAAAAAAGCCCAGTGCAGATTAGAATAATAACTACGAAGAAAATAAAGATTTTCATTAGAAAGCTCAAAAAGCCTTTTTTCTTTTTCTTTTCATTTGATGGTGTTTCCATCTGATTACTTCCATAAAAGTTGAATTCGCTTTGCCCATAATTTTTTTTTATGTTAGCTATTTTTCCGTTGATTGTCAATAGTAGCATATTTTTTTGCGAAGTTATTTTGTATTAAATTGACATACGAAAGCACAACACTCAAATTCTAGGTTTAGATGCTAATTGTAAAGAGCGTGCTTGTTGCATAATTAGCCTGTGTGATGAGTTCGATGTGGGCTCGGAGATAGGCTAAAATAAGAATGAATAACCCTGATTTTTTTACACAAAGAAGGGATGATGGGGCAAGAAATTAAGGCCAAATTTTGCATTGGTCTTCCCGTCGCCAAGTCAATGAACTTTCTACAAGGATTAAATAAACCACAGTATGAAGCTGTAAACCACGATGAAGGACCGCTACTCATTTTAGCAGGACCAGGGAGTGGAAAAACACGCGTCATTACACATCGTATCGCACGACTTGTTTCTACAAAAATATACTCTTCCCAGATCCTCGCTTTAACATTTACCAATAAAGCAGCTAAGGAAATGGTAAAGCGTGTAGAAACCATCACCAATTACAAAATTGGTTGGATCACAACATTTCATTCCTTTTGTTCGCGAATACTACGCAAAGAATGCGAAGCCATCGATTACAAACCTGACTTCACCATTTACGATGCAGACGATCAAAAAAAAATTATCAAACAAGTACTTACGGAACTAGATATAGATTTATCTATCGGTGTCAGTAAGTATCAATATGCGATCGGTCGTTATAAAAACCACGGCAAATCTCCCGAAGTGATTCTTGCGTCGCGAAATTATTGGGATCGACTCATCGGTAAAGTTTATAAAACATACCAAGAAATGCTTCAACGTAACAATGCTTTTGATTTTGACGATTTGCTATTAAAAACACTCGAACTATTTCAAAAAAACGAAGACGTCCTCGAATTTTATCAAAATAAATTTCAATATCTGCTAATAGATGAGTTTCAGGATACCAACGAGCCACAATACCAAATTGCAAAATTGTTGGCACAAGAGCACAAAAATATCTGTGCAACAGGCGATCCAGATCAATCTATTTACTCATGGCGTGGGGCAAATATTCAGAATATTCTAAATTTTGAAAAAGATTTCCCTGACGCCAAAGTGATCAAACTCGAACAAAATTACCGTAGCACACGTACGATTTTGAAAGTAGCGGATAGCTTAATTTCCAATAACATATTTCGCAAAGCAAAAGACTTATGGACAGAGAATGACGAGGGCCAACCCGTCAAGTTTGTCCGTGCCGATGATGAAAAGCACGAAGCCGAAATTGTTCGCCGTCAAATTCAGCAATTGCGAGGCGAACACAACTTATCTGATATGGTTGTTTTCTATCGAACAAACGCACAAAGTCGTATTATCGAAACCGAACTTGTTGAGGCGAATATTCCCTACACAATTGTTGGTGGTCTAGAGTTTTACAAAAGAGCGGAAGTAAAAGATGTGTTGGCATATCTTAAATTTTTTGCAAATCCCGTTGACGAAATTTCTTTATTTCGCATAATAAATAATCCACCACGAGGGATTAGCAAAAAGTGCATTAAGTGCTTGATTGAGATTGCTCGCGAAAATGACATTAGTATATTTGAAGTTATGGAAGCCGAAGCTTTATGGACACGCATGACAACACGTCAACAAAACTCGCTGCGTAAATTTATGACGATCGTGCGTAATGTACAAGAAAAAATAGATGTACCTATTTCGCAATTTATCGAAATTGTTGTTGATGAAACAGGTTACATGAAGCATATTAAAAAAAATGATGAAAAAAAAGAAGAGGAACGCCAGGCAAATATTTTAGAACTTTTAGCATCGGCAAAAGAGTATGAAAAGATCCATAAAGATGCTAATTTATCTAACTTTTTGCAACACATTTCTTTGTTAACTGATAACGAAAAAGAAAATCAGGATGTTGACTCTCTGACACTTATGACGTTGCATGCCGCAAAGGGTTTGGAATTTCCTATTGTATTTATTATTGGTGTTGCGGAAGGAATCTGCCCGCATAGTCGCAGTGAAACACAAAACGAGATAGAAGAAGAACGGCGCCTTCTGTTTGTGGGAATTACCAGAGCAAAAAAAATGCTCACCATCAGTTATAGTCGCATTTCCTCACGAGGAGATACATATGGTTTTCGTAACTCTCCTTCGCGCTTTTTGAAAGAAATTCCCGTGGATCTGATTGAAAGAGATAACCGATATGACTAATGCACAATTAATCATTTTAGAAGGAATGCAGCATCAACTTAATCAAGTTTTTTTGCTTCCGTATGGTCAAATGCGTTTAGTTGGGCGCTCAAGTATTTGTCACTTTCGTGTAGATGATCCACTTTGTTCTTCTCTGCATTTTATGATAACAAGCGAGAAAAATTCTTTTTATGTCACGGATTTACTCTCTGCAAATGGAGTATTTGTTGATAATGAGCTAATTGAACACTGTGAGTTGCAGCCACAACAAAAAATCAAAATAGGACGAATGCTTTTAGAGTTTTCTTTTCACGAAGAGGAAGAAGACGATAAGGACTACTTAACAGGAGAAGAACCAGCCCTACTACAACCACTCAGGGAAGACTCTTCAGCGGTTTCTGCAAACAATGATCCAAAAATTATACCTCTTGGACGCAAGATCAAAGTTACAAAAGAGTTGAGCATTTTACGCTTGGCAATACGCCACAAATTAATATCTCATCAACATATTACGCAGTTACTTGCGGCAGGACAATCTATTATTCCTGGTCTTATTCAAGAAAATCTCATCTCACAAGAAAAAATAGATGAACTTCTCCGTGAACACCGGTACAATAAAATTTTACACAAAGATACTGTACTTGGTAAATTAGCGATATACTACGACTTTGTCTCAGACAAAGAAATAGAGGAATGTCTTCTCTTACAAAAAAACAAATATGAACAGCACAAAAAAATACCGCGCCTCAGTGAGATGATGGTAGAAAAAAAGTATATATCTGTACAACAGAACAATAAATTAGTCAAAATATTAGCACAGCAACGCTACGGATAATCCTATGAGAAAAATTGGTAAGTTACAAAATCAAAAAGACGCACAAACTTTAAGCAATTATCTGATAAGTCAAGATATTGAAAATGTGATTAAAAATTCACAGGACGAATATGTCATATGGGTACACGATGAAGATAAGTTAGAAACAGCAAAAAATATATGCAACGAATTTACGCAAAACCCTGATGATGGTAAATATGCGAATGTAATCGTTAAAAAGCCGGCAAAAAAGAAACGCGCGAAAAAAGTTACTTTAGTTTTAGGCCCCCAATATCCCTTTTTGACGCAACTATTTATTGTTGTATGCATCATCGTTACAGGACTCTTCCACTCCCCTGCACTGCGGGAAATTATTGCACCACATGTACTAATACTGCACAATCCTTTCCTTAGTCACCACTGGACTATTATTACACCTATCTTTGTTCACTTCGATTTATTACATTTAGTTTTCAATATGTTAGCGCTCAATTTCCTAGGTTCTCTCATCGAAGGTAAACATGGATCTATTTTTTATTTGACACAAATAGTTGTAATTGCAACTATATCTAATATGGCAGAATTTATGATAAGTCCTAGCATTTTTGGCGGTATGTCCGGAGTTCTCTACGGTCAATTTGGTTACCTATGGATTCGCGATCGACTCGACAAAACCTGGGACATTCATTTAGGGGAGAATGTCGTAAAACTAGCGATTGTGTGGTTTTTTCTATGCTGGTTTGTCATTCCTGGTATAGCTAATTATGCGCACAGCGCGGGTTTGCTGTGCGGTATGTTATGGGGTTATCTCGCCGCCCGCGAATCTTAACCATTTTCAAGATTCATACAAAGAGTGTTTGTACAAGAGTATATGGAATATTTTTACTCCCAGAAAGGAGATGCGAGGTAAAAAGAATCGGGTTCGTGTTTATCATCACAGTGTTGAAAACGATTCCTCCCAAATGTAGGGTACCCTCGTGACAAACTGATGAAAAATTTCTCGTTCGTTATGCAAGCCCATCCAGAATACATTGAGTCACTATATCAACAATATTTGCAAAATCCTGATAGCGTAGATAGCGATTGGCAAGCTTTTTTTCATGGGTATGATCTTGGCGCTAGTCGTGAAGCAGGGCCTGAACAAAGTTCGCAGATCAACAAAGAAATTATGGTGATTAATCTAATCAACGAATATCGCAAACGCGGGCATTTTTTTACGCGTACAAATCCCGTGCGCGAAAGACGTAAATATACACCTACTTTAGATCTCGAAAATTTTGGTCTTTCTAAAAGTGACTTGAATACCAAATTTGAAGCTGGACACCAGATAGGTTTGGGTTCTTCTACACTACAAGAAATTCTCGATCATCTCAACCAAACATATTGTAACTCTATCGGTGCGGAATATATGTTTGTTCGAAGCCCTGAGCGCATTAAATGGTTACAGGAAAAAATGGAAAAATCGCGAAATACTCCGCAGTTTTCCCTGGCAGATAAAAAACATATTTTAGCGAAATTAACCAACGCTGTTGTTTTCGAAAACTTTTTGCACACTAAATATATCGGGCAGAAACGATTTTCTCTCTCGGGAGTAGAGTCTGTGATCCCTGGATTAGATACAATCATTGAAAAGGGCGCAGAGCTGGGAGTGGATGAATTCGTTATTGGTATGGCGCACCGTGGTCGTCTGAATGTTCTCGCCAATATACTGCAAAAAAGTTACGATGAAATGTTTGCTGAATTTGAAGGTAACGCTTTTGTTGAGGCGGTATTTGCAGGAGATGTAAAGTATCACCTCGGTTATTCAAGTGATGTAAAGACACGCTTAGATAAAAATGTCCACTTGAATTTAATCCCAAATCCTTCACACCTTGAAGCGGTAGGACCTGTTACCCAGGGAGTCGTGAGAGCAAAAATTGACAAACGCTATAACGGAGACGCGAGTAAAATAGTACCTATTTTAATTCACGGAGATGCCGCGATTGCAGGTCAGGGAATTGTGTACGAAGTAAGCCAAATGTCCACTCTTCCAGGATACCACTCTGGAGGTACGATTCACGTTGTGCTCAACAATCAAGTTGGTTTCACGACCAATTACATTGAAGGGCGTTCGAGTACATATTGCACCGACATAGCAAAAGTGACTCTTTCTCCTGTTTTCCACGTAAATGCTGATGATGTAGAAGCGGTTGTTTTTGCCATTCAATTAGCAATGGAATATCGCCAAACTTTTCGTACGGATGTGTATATAGATCTTCTTGGTTATCGTAGATATGGTCACAACGAAGCGGATGAACCGCGTTTTACACAACCCAAATTATACAAAACCATCGCCAAACATCCCGATCCATGTAATATTTACGTCGAGAAGCTACTGAAAGACAAAACATTCACTTCCGACGAGATGAAGGATGTTGAAGTGAGTTATCGAGAGATGCTACAACAAAAACTCGATGTCGTCAGGCGTGAGGGAGCTAAATCAACTTATACTTCTTTTAAAGGCGATTGGACGGGATATCGACGCCCTAACAGCGATGACTTTCATGACTCTCCGGAAACAGGAGTTCCTCTAAAAAGTCTACGCAAGATGGGAACAAACATATTGACAATTCCCGATGATTTCCAAGTAATTCCCAAAATAAGAAGAATTTACAATACGCAAAAAGAGCTGTTGCTGAAAGAGGGAAAATGCGATTGGTCCATCGCCGAGTATTTAGCATATGCTTCACTACTTACCCAGGGTTTTTCTGTGCGTCTTAGTGGACAGGACAGTAAACGCGGTACTTTCGCGCATCGTCACAGTGTTATTTTACGCGAAGACACGGAAGAACAGTATATACCGCTAAACAATATTGCTCTGGATCAGGCACCGTTTTTTGTATACAACTCCCCACTGTCGGAATACGGCGTTATGGGTTTTGAATTTGGCTATTCAAGCGCCAATCCAAAAACTTTAACTATTTGGGAAGCACAATTTGGTGATTTCGTAAACGGTGCGCAAATCATTATCGATCAATTTCTATCGTGCTCCGAAACGAAGTGGAAGCGTAACTGCGGCCTTGTTTTGTATTTGCCACACGGTTACGAGGGGCAAGGACCAGAACACTCCTCTGCACGTATGGAGCGTTTCTTAGAGTTATGCGCTTATAACAATATGCAGGTCGTAAATTGCACAAGCGCTGCCAATTTTTTCCATTTATTACGCCGCCATATGCTTTTTCCGTTTCGTATGCCTCTGGTTGTTTTTACTCCAAAAAGCTTGCTGCGTCATCCGATGTGCCAAAGTCCTTTAGAGGAACTGGCAACTGGAAAGTTCCATATGGTAATAGATGATAATGTTGCTGATGTGAAAAAGGTAAAGAGAATATTATTGTGTAACGGTAAGGTATCATATGACCTTATTAAACATCAACAAGACAACAATATCTCCGATGTTGCGATTTTGCGCGTAGAACAGTTGTATCCTTTTCCAAAGAAGACATTGCAAACATTGTTTGCTCAATATAAAAACGCGAAGGAATATGTGTGGGTTCAAGAGGAGCCTAAAAATATGGGAGCATGGTCATTTATTTTACGTACTTGGCCATTCGACAATCAAATTAAGGTCGTCTCGCGACATGAACTCGCTGCACCAGCAACAGGTTCCAATAAACAACACCAAATAGAACAAAAGCAACTTGTGGAAAATGCTTTTGGTAAGTTGTCGTAGTTTTTTAGCTTGTGTTTTGTTAGTGTACAATGCCCTATCGTCGGCGATTAGCCGATTGTGGGGCATCGTATGCTAGTATCTTTTCTACAACGACATCAACTTCGCGTCACGGTTGACAATATCACAAAATTCACTCAACATCATCGCTGTTGCTCCCCACACAATCCGCTGCTGTACCTCAAAACACGGTACTTTAATTGGTATTTTCACTCTACTCACGTTTACTTTAGTTTTTTTTATTGTCTCTGGAGCAAAGAGTTCTTTTAGTGGTACTTGTACGACTTCCGCTACTTCGTGCGGATCTGGGGAAAAACTAGGTTTGTTTTCCATATATCCAATGTAAGGTGCTACTACGTAACGGCTCGGAGGAATATACACTTTGGTCATTTGCCCTATGATATTAATTTCATGGCGACAAATTCCCAATTCTTCTTCGGTTTCGCGTAAGGCCGTGTGTTGTAAATCAATGTCCTGTGGTTCTTTTCCACCGCCAGGTAAGGCCATTTGCGCACTGTGTACCCCCTTGTATGTGGAGCGCTGGATTAAAAGAGTGTGAATGCTACCTTCGTTTTCGTAGAGTAACAACATGACCGCACTTAGGCGTACATTTTTTTTGCGTTTTAGTGCCTCTTCCGCCGTCATCCTCAGACATGACGACATCTTGCGATGAGCGTCAACACCTGGTAAATCTTGTGATAACTGTTTTTTTAATTTCTTTGTAAATTCTCTTAGCACAATCAATCTCTTTCTTGTTTCAATACAAAGGAAATCGCTTGGCGAATTTGCCAGTTTTTATCTTTGAGCAGTTTGACAAGTTCACGACGGACTTTGGTTTCCTTTGGGGCTATTTTTCCCAGAGCGTATATCGCATTGCTTCGTACGCGAACAGAGGAGTCACTGCGCAATATTTTTAATATTTCATCTACAGCACTATAAGCTTGTGGTCCAAGGTCTTTCAAGGTAATGAGTGCATGGATACGTAGCTCTACGAAAGGCTTTCGCAAAGCGGTGGTGAGACCTAACACTGTTGTTTGCCCACCTATTTTTGCCAATGTTTCACTCACGGCGTTTCTTACAGGCCACGAAGAATCCCCCAACAAAGGCAATAATACAGGTACGGCAATTTCTGCTTTTTTGCCCATGGCTCCGATGGCTTGGGCAGCAAGTTCGCGAACTTGCCAATCTTCGTAGCGTAAGAATACCGACAACATTGGAATTGCGAAAGCGCCTTGTGGGCCTATATCGCGAATCGCTTTTATCATCTCTTTGCGCGCATCTCCAGAACTGTTTTCTAGAGCAGAAACAATAAACGGCAACGCTTTATGGGCACTTTGTCCCATTTTGCCTAGTGCCGCAGCAATAATTTCGCGATGGAGCATTTCTTTGTTTTTGAGAAATGGCACAATATAGCGAATGGCTTTTTCTCCCATTTCGGCAATGGCATTTACAACAACACTACGCAGTTTCTTTGGTGATTGTTGCGCTTCGTAAAGAAATTTTGGAATATACACGGCCCCTAGTTCTCCCATTTTTCCGATCGCCAGTATTGCGGCACGTTTGAGGCGAAGATCTTCGCTACTGAGATATTTTTGTAAAGCCATCATAATATCTTTTATTTGCACTTTGATACTTACCAATGCAAACATGATATTTTCTTTTAGGGCTTTATCGTTTGTTTGGTGAAGAGTTGTAATAAGTTGTGGAACCGCTTGGGCCGCGTCTTGTCCCATATTTCCCAATGCGATGACCGAAAAAGCTTGTGCAATACGGTCTCCGTTTGCGAGAACGTCCATGAGTTTTGCCACTGCGGGTTTGCCAATTTGGCTCAAGCACCGCGCCGCTTTTTTTCGCAAATGCCATTGTTCTTTTTGCAAAACAGTGGCCAAATTATTTACCGTTTGTGGGGCATCCCGTGCTATTTTTTCAATAGCGACGAGCGCTTCTTCGCGTAGGCTAGGAAGAAGAAGAGCATCATTTAGAATAGAGACCCCTTCTTTGACCTGTCCTAGGGCAATGACAATACTTTTTTTTATTTGTGCGTCGGGTGTTGATTTGTATATTTCCACCAACGAAGGTGCCAAAGATTTATCTTGGAGGCGTCCAATAACGGAGATGGAATACAGTACCACATATTTGTTGTTGTGGCGCACTGTTTGTGCAAGAAGCGGGATCACCGCTGGACCGATGAGTACCAAAGTATCTGCTGCCGCTTTGCGCACCTGCCACTTTTTTTCTGCGAGGAGTGGTATTAGGTCATTTGCCGCTTTAGGACCTATTTTTCCCAATACTTCGACAAACTGTTGTTTATTTTTGGATTGTTTTAGAAGTTTGATCAGTATGGGAATTGCTTGCTGAGTATCTTCATGTTCGATGCGTCCAAGTGCTTCTGCGGCATAAAATTGAACGCTTTTCTGTGGTTTATTTAATAATTCAATGAGCGTTGGAATACTGTCTCTACCTATTTGTCCGAGTGCATAGGCCGCATGAGAGCGAAGTCTGGGCTTATGGATGATGATGTCACGCAAAATAGATACGGCTTTTTTTCCCATTTTTCCTAGAGCGATGGCCGCGTAAGTTTGTACTTCACTTTCTATGTCTTCCAATAAAGATAATAGCACAGGCATTGCCGCTGTCGCGGCTTTTTCTCCTATTTTACCAATAGCGTTTGCGGTGTGCATACGCACGCGAACACTTCCATCGGTGGCGATGGGGATAAGGTCGTCGAGAAAAACCAGGGCTTCATTTTCTAAATTTCCGATACTATCAATGGCAGCTATTTTTATATTGGTGTTGCTATCTTGTAAAAAGGGCAACAATTCTTTGGTCATTTTCACGCTACGTATTTTACCGATCGCTTTTATTGCCAGCTTTTGCATCTTTTTGTTGCGTAAGCTGCGCACCAATATTTTGTTGATTTTGACCGAAGTGATTTTCATGTCGCTGATGCTTTGTAAAATAGCCTTGCGCAAGACTAGTGAATCTTTCGCAAAAATTTTTGCTAGAGGAGGCAAGAACATTTCATTTGCCGGTTTTATCGCCCCACAAGTTTTGACAGCGAGAATTTGCACTTGTAGATTTTCATCGAACAATCTTTGTAATACTTCCTGTTGCGCTTTATTGGCACCTATTTTCCCCAGAGCTTCTAGAGCGGCAAAACGAACTTGCCACTCATTGTCGTTGAGTTTGTTGAGAATAAACGAGTGCGTATCAAGAGATCTAATTTCGCCTAATATGAAAAGAATATGGCAGCGAACTTTTGTGGACTCATGGTCTATATTTTTTAAAAGTTGTCCAACAGCGCCGTCCTTCATTGCGATAAGGGCTTTACGCACCAACAATACTGTTTTTTTGTCTTTCGATGACAGTAATTTTATGAGTTCATAGCCAGCAGGTTTTGCTACAGCTCCCAAACGTGCGAAAGTTTCCAAAGTTTTTTGCGCTACTTTACTTTGCGGCTTTTTTAGCAGACTAATCATCATGGGAATTGCTGGCGCCGCATGTTCTCCTAAATGTCCAAGAGAATGAAGCGCTGCAATCTTGCTTTGTTCATCTGGAGACTTTAATTGTTTGGTCAGTTTACGCACATGTTTATCAAATTCGTTTTGCCCAATAACGTTGACTACCAACAGTAGAAACAATATCCATTTACTCATCTTTGGTCTCTTTCATGTTTTCGATCCATTGCGTAATGAGAAGAACGCCTTCTTCGTGAACGACACCTCTCCCCAGCTCTGGCATAGCAATTTTAGGATCTGTGGATTGCATACGGTACAATAAAATGGACTTCTGTGGCTTACCAGGAAAAATATCATAACTGAGTCCACCGGTGCCATGGCCGGCGGCAACGGGAGATTTATATATTCCCAATAAGGAACGATCGAGATTTTCACTGCGTAAATCCAGCCCGGCATTACTCGCTGGTCCATGGAGGTTATGGCAGTGAGCACAGTTGATATCGAGATAAGCACGAGCTCTGTCGTTAATATCTGCATTTTCATCATTCCATACGGCTATTTGCGGGATATCTTGAGCAGGGACTTTTTTTAGATGTCCCATTTTTTGCCATTGTTGTAGCTGTCCGGACGTATTTAAATGTTTCGCCTGTGGACCAATGGGCTGAATTTTATCGTTTTTGAAGTGGCAACCCTTACAATCATTTACATTAGGGACAACATAGTTATTTGTGCGACGTTGTCCATTTTTGTCGATCCACGAAACATCAAAAATATCTCCCACTAGCTCTAAGTATGCTTCATCTTGAGCACTATTCCAAATATAAGGGTAGGCTTTCCATCCTTGTTTGGTGTTAACCAGTAGACGCGTTTCCAGTATTTTTTCTCTGCGCTTGTTGTTTGTCATATCGTGCGCAAGCGAAAATGTTTTGATAAGAATGCTTCCTTGTGGAAAAGATAAAATATCGCTAGGACGATATTCTATCGCAGAGTTAGGTGGCAAATAGATGAAACGCTTTTTGTTGGTGTAGTCCGAAAACAACGGTGTATTTAGCTCGTAGGGTATTACTCCACTTTGGGGAATTTGTTCACGGATTTTTCCCATAAAGAAACCATAGTCGGACAATTTGTTGTGTGGAGAGAACTCTTTTGTGTGTGGTTCCTGCGAACAACCAAGTACAAACAAAAATATAAAAATAAATACACGATACATCAATCAGAATCCCTTCACGCGAACAGGAGGAAGAGCGGGCATTTTACCGCGGTGTACTTTTATATCTGTGCTGACTTTTGGTTTGCCCTCTGGGAGCCCGCGCAAGTTAAAATTTCCAAAAGTGGCGTGGCCATTGTTTTCAATGAAGATTCCTATACTTCGCGGTAGTTTACCATTCGGATACTTTTGGATGTTTACCATACCATCCCAAAGAATATCGGGCATCCTTGAAAAAAGTGGTGCAATAAGTTCTGCCAATGTTCCGGAAGGCTTTGTTCCGCCACCGAAAATTTTGTTGTGGTGGACAAATATGGCTTGAGGGAAAGGGTCGTAAGCCTCATCTTTCCATTTTTTATTGAGAACGAAGTAACTGACGATGGCAATGCTTACCGTATTGTGACCTTGAATTTGATTCTCGAAAATCTCCACGTAATCGTTGGCCATCACCATTACCCCTGTTCCCGGCGAAACATTTGCAACTACGGTACCTTTTGCTGCGAAGTTTTTGTGGTTGTTGTTTTGTAAATCGTTATGAAAAACACGTACGCGACTCCCTCCTTGCACAGGCAAATTTGGCAAATCAAAGACCAAAATGCCTCCGGTGTTGTTGTGTACTTTGTTTTTGTAAACATCAGCTTTTGTTGAGTTTTCGATTTCGATACCCGCGACATTTTCGACAACGTGATTGTTGGTCACAATAATATTTTTTGATTGACCAACGTAAATACCGGCATCAGATGCTCCCCGTACAAAACAGTTTTTAATAACGATATTTTCACACTCTACAGGATACAATCCGTAAGCACCATTGCTTTCCTTAACTTCTCCTAACCACTCTACGCGAATGGAGTCAATGTGAATATCTTTGGCACCTTTTATTTTTAGAGCATCGCCAACCGAATCCTCAATAGCCAAATTGCGTATTTTAAACTTGCCCTTGGTGACGAGAAAACCTTCGGCACCTACTTTTTGTTTTTTAAAGGATAAAATAGTTTTTTTCGGGCCTTGACCTGTAATTGTTATATTTTCTACATCAAGTGTTAAACGTTTGGAAAATTCATACACACCCTCTTGTAATTGAACCTCTGTACCAGGCTGAACGGTAATTAAGGCTTTTTGTAAATCTTTTCCTGCTCCAGGGGGAACAGAAATCGTTACTTTTTCGCTACACCCTACGATGATGAATGCTATTACCCATAAAAATCGTTTCATGTGTCCTCCAAGCCTATCGAAATAAATTTGGTGAAAATAAATCTCAGTAAATCCTGTCTTTGCAACACGTGTGTGGAAATGAGTTACTAAAAATATTGACAAGTATATGAGAATTTTTTGGGAATGTGCAATAATTTTTTTTGCTTCGCGGTTTTCCATTTACAAAAACGGGAAATTTTGCTAAGATTGTACTCTTACACTCTAAGAATGTTGTCATTTGTTTAACTGAAGTTTTTTGGGGTTTGACACGTTACTTGTTCATTGTATTTCTTGTATTGAGACCCCCCTGCGATCTAAGTGACAAATTCTTAATTGGTAACTTCAAAAAACATCCGCCGTTTTGAAGACCAAAGACCTCGCAAAATCATTTTTAACTGCCTTTTGTTACAATATATGTGGGAAAAAATATGGCTACTGCAAAGGATAAAGAATTTGCAAGGGTAACAGCAGCGCTTGGTTTTATAAAACAAACGCACCTCCAAAGCTTGTGGAAACAATACGAAAAACAAAATTACTACCAACGAAATCTTTCATTTGCACAATGGTTAGTTCAAAACAAGTTTTTATCTTTAGCACAAGTAGCAACTATTGAGCACCAAATCATTAAAAAAGCGAAAATGTCCGAAACATCAGACAGTGATGATATCGATCACGAAATAAAGTCTGTCCTGGAAGATGAAGAATACTATGTCAGAAGTGATCGTGTACAGACAATAGATAATATCAATTTCGATGATATGCCTGCTGTTGCAAGCACAGTATACGACGAAGAACCAAACCCTATTCCTAAGACCTTCTCTACGAATTCAAACGAAATTCCGAACACTCTTGTGGGAAAATTACCCCCCATTACCAATGAATCTTCGGGAAATATACCACAAACGTTGTTTGAAGGAAATGCACCCGTAAAGAACGAATCTTCGGGGAATATACCGCAAACGTTGTTTGAAGGAAATGCACCCGTAAAGAACGAGTCTTCCGGGAATATACCGCAAACGTTGTTTGAAGGAAATGCACCTGTAAAAAACAGTTCTTCGAGCAATATTCCTCAGACATTATTCGAGGGAAATTCACCGCTTAGTACAAATTCTTCGAAAAATATCCCACAAACGTTGTTTGAAGGAAATTCACCCGGGATTAAGGTTCCATCTACTTTATATGATAATGATGCTGAACTCCCGCAGATTCAGCATGACAGGCTTTTTGACAACCCTTTTCCTCTCCCCAACGATATGCTTCCGGAGACGCAAGTTGCGGGAGCTAGTAACAAACTTGAAGAGTCCGAAGTGGAGTTAGTACATTCAGAGTTCTCTGCGGAAGCCGTGGCGATAAAACCGGGGAAGAAATTTGGCCGTTATGACATCATTGGCGAAATTGGACGTGGCGGAATGGGGAAAGTTTACAAAGTCTACGATGCGAGTACAAAAAAAATCCTTGCCCTAAAAGTTCTTCTTTCCACAGAGGAACGAGAAACCGAGAGAATGGGGCGTTTTCTTCGCGAAGCATTTTTATCCTCAAAATTTGACCATCCTAATATTGTCGCAGTTCATGACATTGGTAATGAAGAAGGCAATATATTTTTTACGATGGATTTTATCGAAGGGAAAACTCTTGATCAAGTTATCAAGGAACGTAGCTTAACGCGCAGACAAATTGTGGAACTGATGATTAAAGTGACACAAGCGGTTGCTCATGCCCATGGTAAAAAGATTATACACCGCGATTTAAAACCCGAAAACATCATTATTGACAAAAATAAAGAACCCAAAGTGATGGACTTTGGATTGGCAAAAATTATCAATGAAGATAGCAAACTTTCCAAAAGTGGTATGATTATTGGTACAGTGCACTACATGCCTCCTGAACAAGCCGATGGATTGGTCAAAGAATTGGATGAACGCAGTGATACTTACGCCCTGGGGGCAATTCTCTACGAGTTAATTACAAATCGAACACCTTTTACGGGCTCATCTTTTTCAGAAGTGATTGATCAAATCCTCTATCAAAATCCCCCACCACCTTCCAAGGTGGCAAAAAGGGTTCCCAAAGATTTAGAAAAAATATGTCTGAAAGCAATTGAAAAAGAAAAAGAAGATCGCTATCAATCAGCAAATGACTTGGTGAAAGACCTTACGGCGTTTTCTCGGGGACATAAAGTTAACATTAAAAATTCTTTTTGGCCAAAAATAGCGCGTAATGTAAAGAAAAATCTTCGCAGTCGAAGAACAAAGTTTCTCGCAGCATTCGTATCTCTGTTTGCGATATGTGTGTTCTTATTGATATCCGTATTCCAAAGTAAGGAAGAATATCTCACACAGCAAGATATTTCATTTTCCCTTGTAAATAGCAAGAAAAATGAACAAAGTACATTTTCTGTGGGAGAGAATATATATTTACTGGTACGTTGGCTACCCGAAAAACAAGTAAAACAGCACCAAGTTTACCTTGAGTTTTACGGAAAAGAATTAGAATCATATCAATCAAATTATACACAACAGCAAACGGTAAATGAGCTGTTGACCAATGTCAAGGTACTAGTGGAAACACCCGGTAAATATGAACTTGTATCTAAAATAAGTATTGGGAAATTGCAAAAAGAGCAAATTTTATCCTTTTCACTAAAACCATTGAAAGCTCCTGTAAAAGAAAACGTCAAAACTGTGATGTTCCGCGAGAATTTACAGCGCACAGGAATCATGGAAAATGTATCGAAAACGTCATTTACAAAGCTATATCGAAGCTTTGCAATACCAGGAGGTGTATGGGCAGCCCCTATCGAAGATTCTGGTAAGCTATACCTCGCAACAGATGTGGGAAGTGTATATGCGTATGATTACATCAAAAACCAGCAACTCTGGACGTTTAAGATAAAAGAAAAATTAAAGGGAAAACGAAATATCTATCGCTCTCCTACAATTGCCGGTAAATTTTTGTATTTCGGAAGTGAAAATGGAAAATTTTACGCCTTAAATAAAAATACGGGTAGCACCATTTGGGAGTTTAAAACCCAAGGGGTTATCAGATCATCTGCCATCATCAATGAACACCATTGTTATTTTGGAAGCGGTGATGGAAAATTATACTGTCTAAACCGCTTTAGTGGTGAGTTGATTTGGTCATACAGTGCAAAAGGTCCTATCGCCTCCTCTCCCGCATTTGATAAGGGCACTATCTATGTGGGGGATTACGCTTCTTTTCTCCATGCTGTTGACTGCGAGTTTGGACGAAACATATGGAGTCATAAAACCTCGGACAAAATCACCTCTCCACCAACTGTCGTTGGAGATCGCGTTTATTTTGCCAATAGTGCAGGAGTTATTTCTGCCATTCAAGCAACAACAGGTATCATAGAGTGGACGTACAAAGGAAAAAGCCCAATTATTTTTGCTGCGCCTACCGTTATAAATGACACGCTATTTTGCGGTAGTTACAGTGGCTTACATATCATAAATGTTCTTTCGGGTAAAAAGATACGTTTTCTGCGTACAAAACACCGAATTTATAGCTCTCCTATCGCAACAAAAAGTGGTATCGTTTACTGTACTAGTGACGAGGGGCGAATCTATGTTTTAGATGTGAACAATTTGAAAAAAACATTTATTTCGGTTCCCGAAAATAATAGAGCAAAAGCTATGCTTAGCGCATCGCCTACAATTCGCAATGGTTATTTGTTTGTAGCATCCACCAAAGGACATATCTTTATTTTTAAATAGGCGCAGAACATGTTGATAAACGGTAGATACGAAATTATACAAAAGCTGGGAAGTGGGGCTTCTAGCGAAGTATTTCTTGCGAAAGACATCACTTCACAAAAACCAGTTGCGGTAAAAAAAATAACTTTAAAAGACGACAAAGAAATGGTGCTGTTGCGCTTACAAAGAGAGTATGCCCTATTATCTGAAATTCGCCACCCAAATATACTATGTGCCTATGATCATTTCATGGAACAAGACAGTTTTTTTATGATAACGGAGTACGTAAAGGGATGTACTCTAGAGGAGCTTATTGTAAAATATAAACGTTCCTTGTCTTTTTATGATCGTTTAGTTGTAGCCATCCAGTTAACGAGATCTCTCGAAGTCATCAATGCTCTAGGTATTGTGCACCGTGACATTAAACCACCGAATATCATGTTGGACTCTGTGCACCGTTTGGTAAAAATTCTTGACTTGGGAACAGGAAAAAAATTAGAAACTCCAGGAGAAGAGAACACCAGGGTTACAAAAGCGGGAACTGTTGTGGGAACACCTTCTTACATGAGTCCCGAGCAAATAAAGTCGGAAATATATGACAATACAGATGTGTTTTCTTGTGCCATAACACTATATCAATTTTTTTCGTGGTCAGAACAATCTCCCTTTGAGCGTAAAAATCTTTTGGCAACACTCAATGCAATCGCCAATGAAACCTTACCTCCTCTTCACGAAGTGGTTCACACCACAAATAACGAAGAACAACAAATTTATCTCATGATTAGCGATAGTTTGGCCCAAGGTCTTATTAAAGACCCTGAACAAAGAATTGACATCCACAGTTTCGCAGAGCAATTTGAAAAAATACTCGAAAAATACAATATGCTACGCATGCTGGCTTCCGGTGTTCATGGACACACCTGGGAACCTGTTCAGGCGTTGAGCAATCAAGAACGTGAAAAATTAGAAAATCTGCGCCAAAAATATGGGGGAGACAAAGGTATACGTCGTAGAAAGGCTAGTGCGAGACGTGGGACAAAGACCCCCAAAGTTCAAAAAGCCGCAGGTACACAAAAAGTATCGAGTGCAAGAGTCCACAATAAACGATTGCCAGCAAACATTACATCGACACAACGGATTGCCAAACAAAAAGCGCTGGCAAGAAAAAGCAAACAACAACAAGATTTAATGTATTCTATTTTTTTTGTTGCTGTCTTTGCCGCATTGCTATGGGCAGTTTTCTACTATGTCGTTCTAGATCAGGGACCACAGGAAAATAAAAAAGTCACCGATGCAAATACCAATACAAATACCAACACCACCACTTCTAAAGATGCGGAGGAAAAACATACATATCGAGATTCTGCGATAGAAGATTTGCTTGCGTTCGCAAAAGGTCATGAATATCGGAAGGCTCTGCAATCTTTTGAAAATATGTACCGCTCCGAGGAAAAGTGCGCTGTAAAGAGTGATGAGCCATTTTATAAACTTGTTATGTATTTGTGTAATGGTGATTATGAAAATGCTCTGGCAACAACGGCACAAGTTTTAGCGAAAGACTATCATGGGTTTGGTCTATATCTCAGCGTTCGTACTTTTGCTCTTAGTGGCGAAGTTCTTTTAGGCACTTGGTATAGTGACATTTTTGTGGGGCAACATGGCGATTTCTACGAGTCCATCAAAGATCCAGCGATCGCCATCTCTTTACACCAAGAAGAGGCATACAACAAATGGAAAAAATGGCGTGGCTCTGAAAAGGAGAAAGAACTCTACCTGCAATACATGATCGCACAGATTTTGCGCAAACAGCCTTCCAAAGTTAATTGGACCGCTGTACGTAAGCATATGAAAAATGAAGTTTTCAAAGAGATATGTGAAGTCCTATACTACGCCCAGCAACTAAATATAAGCTATGAAAAACGCTATGAAAATTTGGAAAAAATAGCCAAAAAACGCATCATGCGTAAAAGACATTTCCCTTTGTACATGCTGTTAATGATCAACAAAAACGCAACACAGCAACAAGAAATTTTGCAAAAAATGCCATCGTATCCCAATTTTTGCCCTGTGGAAATTTTAACGAAGCCAAGCGTGGAAACTTCGAACGATATCATACGTCAATATACCAGTTCTGAAAACTCTGAAATCATTAAAAGATCTTTGTATTGCTCTATTGTGAATAAGCGTTACTATGATAAAATAGATTCGTTAATTGAGTTTTTTCCCGAGTGGCCTGAGGGTTACGTTTTAAAGTCTGGTACTGCGCCATCATTAAGAACATTGAGTGGATTTGTTAGCATAAACTTAGGAAAGTTAACCGCCAAAACGCAACAAATATATACACGTAGTGTGGGAAAGTTACGTCTTAAGGAATCGGTTGTTTTTTATTGGAATTTACGACGTATTAAAACTATTCACCAGCGTATGTCAGGAGTGCTAAATAGTCGATTGTCTGTTGTCATTAATCAAGTAGATGAATTGATTTCCATATTGGAAGAGGCACAGCCTAAATTAAGAAAGCAACGGAGTCCTTATTTCTATATTGAAGATAAAAATTGGAAAAAAGCGGTACGATTTATACGCCGAGAAGATTCACAAAATCGTCTTTTTTATCGGGCGGTTTATGAGGTCGAGCGAGTTCATCACAGCTCATCGAAAAAGAAGCAAGAAGCTCAGGACTTAAAAATTTTGAAACGCGCGCAAGAATTTTTTGACAGAACACAAACAAAGAAAAGTGTATGGCGAAATCATGGCTTGTTTTTAGTTGAGTATATAAATTTGATGATGGCGTTCCATAAAAAAAATTGTATGGCACATTTTCGACATCCACAACACAAAATATTGCGCAACATATGGTTTGAATATATTTATACACGCCTCATGAATGAAATGGCAATTCAACAAAAAGACAGTCAAAAGTTTTTCTTACAAAAAGAACGAGGAATAACCCTCGCCTATATCCAGAGAGCTAAGCAGTTTAAGAAAACGTTGCAATTTGAGAAAATGCGTCAAGACTTGGATATTGCCGCATTTCTATATCCACTCTTCCATTACAATCATCCTATTGACAGACAAAACATCGAGCAGTTCTTAAAAAATAGACAAAAGTAATAAATAGGTGAACGAATGATCGTTGGTGATTACAAATTACTCAAGCTCTTAGGGCGTGGGGGTGTTGGACGTGTATTTCTAGCACAAAGTCAAGCAAATCGACGATATTATGCGATTAAAGAAACCTATCACAGCGACCGCGATAGCAACGCTAGGTTTCGCCGTGAATACAATTTTTTGTCTGCGATCGACCATCCCAACATCGTCAAAGCATACGATTTTTTGACGCTGAAAGATAAAAGCTTCATGGTTATGGAGTATGTCCAAGGCGTTTCCCTTACCGATTTTATCAAAGACAATACTAAATTACCGACAAAAGATCTATTAGCGATTGCGATACAAGTAGCGCGTTCTGTAGAAGTCGTGAATGCGGCGGGTATTGTCCACCGCGATATAAAACCAGATAACATCATGATTGATAGTGAGAAGCACCTTGTAAAGATACTCGACCTTGGGATGGGTAAGCACCTCGATGCTTTTTGTGACAGTCAAAAGTTGACAAAAGCTGGGGCTGTAGTGGGGACTCTTGATTATATGAGTCCCGAGCAAATGAACGGTCAATTATATGAAAATAGTGATGTATTTTCTGTCGCAGCAACCTTGTATCAGCTATTTAGTTGGCAAAGTCGCTCTATTTTTGCGAGTGAAAGTATGTTGCATACCATGAATAATATCGCCAATAAACGTGTCCCGCCATTTGCAACAAGTAACTTAAAACGCAATGAAATTGCCACATATAAAAGTATCCATGCTATTTTGAAAAAAGCTCTGCGCAAGGATTTAACCAAGCGCACCGAAAGTTGTCGCGAGCTTGCACAGCAATTGAATAATGTTTATTTACAAACAAGAGGTCGAAGTACATGGAAACCTTCTAGTCATTTAGATCGACAATCTATTTTGTCTTTAGAAAAAATCAAACAGAGTTATATCGGATCGGAGCAATTACCTAGTCGTACAAATCGTTTTAAAAAGCGAAAGAAGCACAACTTTTTGCCGTTAGCTTTTGGAGTTGGCCTTGCGTTATTGGTATTGACGATGGTGATGATGATACCAAGAGGAAAGCGCGACAAAAAAATTACGTTTGGCGAACTATTGAGACAAATGCAGTTGTGCGAGAAAAAACAGGATTTTAAAAAATTATGTAAACTTATCGACCAATTGGACACGATCAACGACGCGCATTTCTTCCATCAGTATAAACCACAAAACGACAAAGAGAAATTTATACGACGATTTTATAATAAAAATTGGGAGCAAAAAACATTAGATTTAGGTGCGAAACTACTGCGAAACGAGAAGAATGTACTGAATTTGTTGTACAACGTACGACTGTTTGTGTGTAAAGCCGAATACGCTTTGGCAACATGGTATTCGGGGATCGTGTCTAGAGACTACCCCAAGTTTTTTGAAATGGTTCGTTGCCCTGCTTTTAAAATAGCGATACGTAATTATCATAAAGCGTTTTATTTATTGCGCTCTTGGGACGTTGCGCAAAGACTTACCATGGAAAAAGAGTGCTGTCAGTTTTTTCTCGACGTCACACATTTGAAGTTATACGCCGGAAAAAATTTGGGGCGTTGGGATGAATACGAACTTCCGCGTACTATACGTAATAGTTTCTTTACAGCGGTATACAATTGTATAAAAACCGATTTTAACGACCAACGAGCGAATCAGAAGAAACGCAATAGATTTCTTATCGTGCAAAAAGCAGCAAATCAAATTCCCAATCACAAATCCATACACCATATCGTACACCGTATTGCGGCACTTCAGGTAGAGTTACAACAAAATTTCATATCCATAAAAAAAAATTTACAGCCCTTTATCGAAAAGTATCCTGATTTTCTACCGTCAAAAATACTTGTTTACGATATTCTGACAAAACATGAAAAACCAAAAATCCTACATGATCGTGGCAATTATGAAGAAACAAAGGGAACGGTTTACCAATGCATTCTTGCGTATCTAAACTCGAAAGACCTAGAGAAACAAAAAGCATACATCAATTTTCTTTTTGAACATTTCCCTAAATGGGATTTCAGCTATTTTTATAAGGCAGGTATTGAACCTCCGTTCCAATCGGCAATGACTTTTTTTCGTGGATTACAAATTAGCTATCGCATTTTTGGCCGGGTCAAAATAAATTGGGCACTTTTCAATCGCGAACAAAGATTTCACTTTGTACTTGAGATGAAATGGTTTGTGCATGTGCTGCGTGAATATAGTACACAGCCAATCATTAGGTACCGCCCGTTCTTAAAAAACTTAGAGCAATCACAAAAGCAGTTGCAAAATTCGATGCGAAAAATGTATTCTCAAGACAAAGAGCTACTTGATTTTTTGCTGTACAACAAGCAAATCAATAACTATCAAAGGATTTTGAACTCCGGTATTCGCAAAATTCACAAACATGTGGTGCGCCACGCGATTATGTCAAATCAATATAACGTAGCTTTGGATATGCTACACAAAGAAAAAGATGCTTTTCTTGAAAGTGTGGCATTGATACATAAGTATCGCAAAACTGGGGCTCAGGAACTGTTACCGCGTATAGCTCAGTTATTGAAGTCTTGTGCCGAAAAAGATCCTAATATCCCAAACCACATAATATTTACCTTGCACGGTTACGAAATTGTCGAAGAATTTATACAACAACAACGTTACGAAGAGGCCAGAGAAATATACAGGCTTTGTTCGAATCATTTCTATATTTCAACAAAAGAACGCTTACTTTACGCACAAAAAATTCAAAGCAAACTAGATAGCAATGCGTTGTCTCATAGTCAATATGCCGAAGAAAATAATGCATTGTTACAAAAGTATATGGATAAAAAAGCCTATGCCAAAGTAAAAAAATTAGCAAGCTATAACAAATATACCATTCAACTGCACAATGTATCGGCAGAGGAACTGGCAAAATTTAATAATATACTTCAAGTTTTACAGGATAAAAAGTGATGAAGTTCGAAGTCAAAAAACGTGAAAAAATAGAAGTACCTTGTGTTTTAGATGCCAAGTTAAATCCGGTCAAAGGTAAAGATTTCATTGAATATGTTGAGGTGATTGCGGATATTTCTCATCCGGTGGTCATTACCAGTGACTTACACCATAATGCTGTGGAACTTGTTGATGTTATTGCGGAAAAAGTACAAAGAGCGCAAGATTTTATTTTTTTAAGCGCAGGGGATATGGCAGGTACAGGTATTCTCGGGAGTAATGGTGATCCCACACGGGCGATGGAAAGAGCAAGCAGTCATTTTAAAAAAGTATTTTTTGTGAATGGTAACCATGACGAAGTGTCGGATATTTTGCAAGGTAAACGCAATACCGATGGCAGTCATTGTCATGTCCACAATCGTGTACAAACAATAGATGAACTAGGTGTGATTGCAGGAGTCGATGGTATTATTTCCCGCAAAAAGTTGTTGCATCGTATGCCGAAAAAAGATTATGTTCGCATATTACAAAGTGTGGTGGCTAGTTCTCCTGAGTGGCTGCTAACGCACGAAATTCCGCAAATTCCCGAAATTATCAACAAGTCTTCTGGTGACTTTGATTTACGGGAAATTGTGAAAAAGTCCGAGGTTCGCTTTCATATTTTTGGACATCGCAGTTTTAAAAACTTTTATGGCACGTTGGGGAAAACAACCTTTATTAATGTGGATAGTCGGGTAGTTTGTATGAGAAGAGAATAATGCAGGAAATACAACAAAAATTTTGTCAAGAAGGCTATATCGGCAACCGCAGTATTTATACTTCGGTCTTTCTAGCACAAAAATTGCAAAAGCCTTTACTTATTGAAGGCCCTCCTGGAGTTGGTAAGACAGAAATCGCCAAAGTTCTCGCCAAAATTCACCACACGCAGTTAATTCGTTTACAATGCTATGAGGGACTAGATAGTTATAATGCTTTGTACGATTGGAATTATCAAAAACAACTTTTGTACTTAAAGGCAAATAGCGATGTAAATGAAGAGCGTCTTTACAGCGAAGATTTTTTACTAAAGAGGCCTTTACTCCATGCCATTACAAGTAGCAAAAACGTCGTTTTGTTAATTGACGAAATTGATCGTGCAGATGAGGAATTTGAAAGTTTTTTACTGGAGATTTTATCGGATTGGCAAATTTCGATACCTGAAACGGGGACAGTTACCGCACAGCACATTCCATACACGATTCTAACAAGTAATCGCAAAAGACCATTGTCGAACGCTCTACGTCGTCGATGCCTTTATCTGTGGATTGATTATCCTTCTTTCGACAAAGAGTTAGAGATTTTGCAAACACATGTCCCACAAATCAATACCAAACTAGCAGGTGAAATTTGTGGATTTGTTCAGGCGATTCGCGACATGTCATTGGCAAAGAGACCAGGGGTTGCGGAAACGATCGACTGGGCGATGTCACTGACACTGTTAAATGCATCACACCTTGAACCGCAGATTGTCGATGAGTTGTTGGGAGTTGTTTTCAAAAACAATAGTGATATTGAGCAAGTGAAATCCGTTCTACCAGATTTAATGGAGCAAATTGCAAAAACACGAGAACACAAAGAGCCACTACAAAAGTTAAGAACTCTGATGGCCATTGCAACAAATGAATAACTTTAATAAACATCTAACACAGTTTTTCCATTACCTAAAACAGCAAGGCTTAGCGGTTTCTATCGCCGAGGAAATAGATGCATGTCATGCCGTGATGCACATTGATATTCTCAATCGTCAAACTTTTTATGACGCTTTACGCACCTGTGTCGCGAAGACATATGAACATCAACAAATTTTTCGCCAAGCGTTTTATGAATATTGGTATTCAGGTGTTGTAAGACAAGAGGGGCTTGCAAATAGTTCTTCAGGAGAAAAAGGCAAAGGCCATTCGCAAAAAGGCGAAGAGGCAACGCATCAAAAATCACAAAAGAATGGTGCGCGTATGCAATCGATGTTTAGTTATAGTCCTCTTCATAGCATAAAACACAAACAACATTTTTTACCAGTTGCTGATAAAAGTTTGCAAAGAACTATTGAACAAATCGCCTGGCAATTAGCAAGCAGTTTGGACCGCAACTACAGACGTTCGAAGAACAAGCGTTTTGATTTGCGCAACACAATACGCAAAAATCGTAAGTATCATCCGGATATTCTACATCTGCATTTTTGTGCAAAGAAAAAACGCAAACTTAAGTTAATCGTGTTATGCGATACCAGCCATTCGATGAAGGACTATAATTATTTTTTTCTACAGTTCATTTTTGCTTTTGCTAGGCGCTACAAAGAAGTAAAATCATTTCTATTCAATACACAACTGTATGATATAACACCGCAAACGCAACAACAGAACGTACGCAATGTATTGCTAAGCGTATCGCAAAGTGGAACGCGTATCGGAGAATCGCTGCGCGCTTTTTTCACCAAGTATCGTCACTTAATAAGCAAATCAACATATATTGTGATTGTAAGCGACGGCTGGGACCGTGGGGATGTCAATTTAATGGAACACTCTATGGAAAAATTACAGCACTATAGCAAAGGTATTATTTGGCTAAATCCATGGAGTGCAACTCCTGGCTTTGAACCAACGACAAGGTGTATGAAAGTCGCAAAACCATACATTGAAGTTCTGTCGTCTGTCCATGATCTTGATAGTTTAAAGAAATTTTCTCGTCTACTATGTAGGTAAAAAAAATGAAAGAAATCCACGACATTATCGGCAAAATACGCAAAATACAACAACGCGCGGTATTGGCAACTGTTGTTCATATAAAAGGCTCTACATACCGTCGTCCTGGAGCGCGTATGCTCGTTACGGAATCACAGGAATTAGTAGGAGCTATCAGCGGTGGTTGTTTAGAGGAAGACGTAAGGAAAAAGTCACAGCAAGTTTTAGAAGAAAACCATGTACAGTTGGTCACATACGATATGATGTCCGATGACGATATTGTTTGGGGATTGGGACTAGGATGCAATGGTGTTGTGCAAGTTCTTTTGGAACCAGTAATGGCAAATGAGGTTCCTCGTGAACTTCAATTCGTCGAAGATTGTTATCAAAATGAAAAAGCAGGGTTTATCGCAATGATTTTCGAAGCACAGCGCCAAGAACTTGTTGGACGTAAATACATCTATGGCGAAGACGATGATATTTGGCAAAAAATACAAAAAGCCAAACCACAGATTTTTGAACAAAATAAAAATAGTGTTGTGGAGATTGAAATAGACAATGTCGCATGCAAGGTTTTAGTAGAAAGCATTATGCCGACAACTGTTGTGGTTTTTGGGGCCGGTTTTGACGCCGTTCCTGTCGTTGAATTTTGCAAAAATTTAGGATGGAAAGTGATTATTTGCGATCCGCGTGAAACATACCTAAACGCCGAACGCTTTCCCCGAGCAGATAAACGTATTGTCGCGCACCCAAAAGTAGTAGATCAACATCTAAAATTACAGCCACATCACTTTGTCATCGTCATGACTCACAATTACCACAATGACCTACAAGTCCTCAAACAACTGCAAAGTACTCCGGTTTCGTACATTGGAATGCTAGGCCCAAAAACGAGAACCCAGCGTATCATTGATGAAATACAGGAAAAAGCACAACAACAGGTAGATTCCACCAATATTTTTGGTCCGATAGGCCTAGACATAGGCAGCGAAACTCCCGAAGAAATTGCGACGGCAATTATCGCGGAAATTCTAGCGGTGAAGAATCAACGTAATGGTGGATACTTGCGACAATATGAGGGGTCGATACATTAGGGGTCTTTCTCCGGATTGGTGCCCTCACCATCGAATTAGCAGTCACAGCTGCGCTGTAAGCTGCTATTCTCATACCTCTCCCACAGGGAGAGGTGTAATGCTTCTCTTTTGTAAAAAACAAAATTCTCTTGATTTGCGGGACAATAGTTTTGATGCAATCAACTGTTTGACTAATGTTGATTTGTGATATGCACCGAAGAAAACGAATGGAAACAAATTCAGACGTGTTATGCCTCTCCCACAGGGAGAGGCATGAGAATTAAGGCTTTTAGCGGAGCTAAAACCTTAAATTCGATGGTGAGGGCACCAATCCGAAGAAAGAACTCCGAATCTTATATCAACCCAAAAATTACGATGGTGAGGGCACCAATCCGGAGAAAGAATCCCTAATCTTAAATCAACCCAAAAAATTACGATGGTGAGGGCACTAATCCGGAGAAAGAATCCCCAATCTTAAATCAACCCAAAAAATTATGAATGCGCGTCAAATAGAGTTACCCCATAATTTTCTCTACCGCTTTGCCTAAATTTTCCACTTTTTGATAGCGCTGTTGTTTTTTCTTTGCCAGTGCTTTCATACACACGTCAGAAAGTTTCTGTGAGACGCTTTCGTTGATCTCGTTCGGAGGAATGGGAGGAATTTCTATCACTTGTTTTAGCATTTGATAGACAGGACCTGGTCGAAAAGGTAGTTCATAGGTGAGCATATTGTAAAGAATAACACCTAATGAGTAGATATCGGTACGGTGGTCTAGTTCTTCGCTTTGTCCCATTGCTTGCTCGGGAGACATATGGGTAATTGTACCGACGATTACACCTGCCGCTGTCAAACGTTGCGTATCATCTGTCGGCTTCGCTAGACCAAAGTCCATTATTTTGGGTTGTCCTTGTCTATTGACCATAATATTTTCTGGTTTCAAATCGCGATGTATCATGTTTTTTTCATGGGCATGTTGCATCGCATAGCACAACTTGACGAATATTTGCAATAGAGATTTCATGGGAAGTTGCTTGTTTTTGATAATGGTGTGTAGTTCTAGTCCATCGATAAATTCCATGGTGAAATAGTGCTGATCTTCTAGTTTTCCAATGTCGTACACCTTGACAATATTGGGATGTGTGAGTTGCATCGCAAGCTTTGCTTCGCGTAAAAAACGTTGCTGTTTCTCTTGCATGCCGTCCAAGGCGCGAGGAAGTATTTTTAGAGCGAGATGTGTCGATAACCGAGGTTCGTATACTTTGTACACTTCGCCCATACCACCGCGCCCTACAAATTCCAAAGGAGAATAGTGTCCAAAACTTGTTTTGACCTCTTGTTTCTTTGGTTTCATTTGTTTTGTGGCGCGTTTTAGTGGTGAGGTTTTGTTATTGGGATCTTGGAGAACAAATACGTGGTTGCATGCTCTACAAGGTAACCTCTTGCCGTAGACTTCTTTTCCTCCACGAACGGGTATCTGGCGTTTGCATTTGGGGCAAGTGAACTGTAATAACGATGGTGTACGACAAAGATTATCGCGGCGCAAATGAAAAATATTTCCACACTGCTTACATTTTAATGCTTTTCCCAGAGGATTGGCGCTTTTTTTTATATGCACTCTATTTGGACAATTCGTACACTGAAAAGTCAACATTTCACTCGACATTTCTTCATCCCTTTACAAGTTTTGCAAATGCTGTTTTAGGCACAAACCAGTATGGCTATTTTTTTGCTTTGCTAGATTTTGTGGCTTGCCGCAAAAAACGATATTTCCACCTTGTTCCCCACCTTCGGGACCGAGGTCGATAATCCAATCTGCAGTAGCAATAACATCGAGATTGTGTTCAATCACCACAACGGTATTGCCCGCATCGACAAGATTTTGCAATACAGAAATAAGCTTTTCTACATCAGCAAAGTGTAAACCCGTTGTTGGTTCGTCTAACAAGTACAAAGTTCGCGTTTTACCTCTAGAGGATAACTCTGCGGCCAATTTCATTCTTTGTGCTTCACCACCCGAAAGAGTGGTGACTGGTTGTCCTAACTTCATATACCCAAGACCTACATCATACAACACTTGAAGTTTTTTTGCAATAACGCGATGCGATTCAAAAAAATCCAATGCTTCTTTGATGTCCATATCCAAAACTTGAGATATATTTTTTCCTTTGTAGAGAACACTGAGAGTTTCTTCGAGGTAACGCTGTCCTTTACAGGCTTCACATGTGATCGATACATCGGATAAAAAATGCATGTGCACAACTATAGATCCTTTTCCTTCACAAGCTTCACACCTTCCTCCTGGGCGATTAAAAGAAAATCGCGAAGCCGTAAAGCCTCGTGTTTTGGCTCCAGGTAACTGCGCGTAAAACTTACGTATATGGTTAAAGATACCAGAATACGTCGCTGGATTTGATTTGGGAGAGCGCCCGATCGGTGATTGGTCAATTACGGTAAACGCATCAATGTTGTTTAGACCAGATATTTGCCCAAAGCCATCACTTTTTTTTCCTTTGATTGTATTGTCTTTCCAGCCATATTCCAGAGCTCTTTGAATGACATCGACTACCAATGTCGATTTTCCGCTACCAGAGACACCTGTTACCACGGACAGTCTTTCGACAGGTATATCTACGTCTATATTTTGTAAATTGTGCTGCGAAGCTTTTTTTATGCTCAAGTGGCTTTTGGCAGCCTTGCGTTTTTTCGGAGCGATGGCAATATTTTGTTGTAAATATTTCCCTGTAAGAGACTTTTCATCCTTCATCAATTTTTTCATTGTTCCGGTGGCGACGACTTCTCCACCTAAATGTCCTGCTCCTGGTCCCATATCGATAATATGATGTGCGTTCTGCATACACTGTTTATCGTGTTCGACCATCACCACTGTATTGCCTATTGAAACTAGTTTCTTTAATGTAGTAAGAAGTCGTGTTGTGTCGCGTGGGTGCAGACCGATGGTTGGTTCGTCGAGAATGTATAATACGCCAACAAGTGAGTTGCCAATTTGCGAAGCGAGACGTATTCTTTGGGCTTCACCACCAGAAAGTGTATTTGCACGACGACTAAGCGTTAGATACTCTAAACCAACGTCAACTAGAAACTTTAGGCGATTTTGAATTTCTTTGAGAACATCCTTGGCAATAATGGCTTGGGTTTTTGTTAACTTTACGTTGCGAATGAATTTTTGCGCATCAGAAATCTTCAACTCGCAAAAGTCGTATATCGATTTCTCGCCAACGTAAACAGCCAGGCTGCGAGCATTCAGTCTTTTACCATTACACTCAATGCATACTTCGCTAACGTCGTCGTAGTATCCCAGTCCATCACAATCTGCGCATCCACCCAAATAGTGGTTGAAGGAAAAGTAGCGGGGGTGCAGTTCATCAAACTGATAGTAGTCACAGGGAATACATGCTGGTATGGTGCTGTAGGGTTGCAGTGATGTATCTTCGCTATAGAAAAATGCAATGTTCTCCCCAAGGTGAAAAGCCGTTTCCATGGCTTCGGCGATACGATTTTGTGCATTTTTCTTGACGTGAATACGATCGATAATTAAATGGATCGGAACGCGTTTGTCGGTAGGGAATTTTTCATCGAGTCGGTAAACCGTACCACCAATTAATATTCGCGAAAAACCTTTTTCTATCAAAGACTTTTTATAGTCCTTCAAATGTGAAGGACTACTTAATCGATAATATTTGTTAGCACTGGGCATGTACAGTGGTGCGAGAATCATTCCTTTGTGCCCTTGCCAGTTTTTTACAATGTGGGCGGCACTTGTACTTGAAGTATATGATTGCAGTTTTTGATTGCACTCCGGGCAATGAGCCACTCCCACTCGCGAATACAAAATACGCAAGTAATCGTATATTTCTGTCATTGTCGCCACGGTAGAGCGCGGGTTACGCGAAGCGTTTTTTTGATCTATGGCGATGGCCGGAGCTAACCCTTCTATGGAATCGACAAATCCATGGTCGAGTCTACCGAGAAAGCGACGTGCGTACGTAGAGAGTGATTCAAGGAAAGCGCGTTGTCCTTCGGCAAATAGCGTGTCAAAAACCAGTGATGTTTTTCCACTTCCCGAAACGCCTGTGACAACGGTCATTTGGTCTTTGGGAAAGCAAACATCGATATTTTTAAGATTGTTTTTCATCGCGCCAAATATTTTTATGTCTCTTGGTTTTACTTTACTGCGTGGTTTTTGCCGTTGTGGTTGTGGATGGAGAAAGCCCTTAAGAGCTTGGCCCGTGTAAGATTTTTTGCAACGCATAACCTTTTCTGGGGTGCCTGCAACAACTATTTCACCACCGCCTTCACCGCCTTCCGGTCCTAGGTCGATAATATAATCTGCGACTTTGATGATATCAAGGTTATGCTCTATGACAACGACAGAATTTCCCTTTTCTACCAGCTTTTGAATCGCCGATAAAAGATTTTGAATGTCAAAAAAATGTAGCCCCGTTGTTGGCTCGTCAAGTATGTATAGCGTTTTGCCTGTATCAGTACGCCGTAGTTCACGTACGAGTTTTATACGCTGTGCTTCGCCACCAGATAATGTCGGTGAGGGTTGTCCTAACTTGAGGTATCCTAGACCTACTTCACATAAAATGCTCAATGTTTTGTATATTTTCGGTTGGTTTTCGAAAAAAGTAGTCGCTTCGGAAATAGGCATTTCCAAAATATCATATATATTTTTATCGTTATATTTTACCTGGAGTGTTTCGTTGTTAAAGCGATGCCCTTCGCAAAATTCACATTCAATGAATACATTTGATAAAAATTGCATCTCTATTTCTTTTACTCCAGCACCTTTGCATTCTTCGCATCTTCCGCCAGCGACGTTAAAAGAAAACCGTCCTGATTGATAACCACGCATTTTGGATTCTGGCAACATGCTGAATAAATTGCGAATTTCATCAAACACTTTGGTATATGTAGCTGGGTTACTACGCGGCGTTCTACCGATCGGGGATTGGTCGACTTCGATTACTTTATCAATGTGCTTTATTCCGTTAATTCTTTTGTGTTTTCCCGGAGTTTTGCTACTTCCATGTATGTGATATGCGAGCGCTTTTTTGAGAATATCGTCTATCAGTGTCGACTTTCCACTCCCGGAAACTCCGGTAACAATACACAACACTTCGAGGGGAATTTCTACATCAATATTTTTTAAATTGTGTTCGCTGGCATTGACAATCTTGAGCCATTTTTTTGTGGTGGCTCTGCGTTTTTTCGGGACAGGTATGCTTTGTGCCTTTGTGAGAAATTGACCGGTGATGGAATCTTTATTTGCTTTGATATCGCGAACCCTACCTTGGGCGACGAGTTGTCCACCACCACTACCTGCACCTGGGCCAATGTCTATGATATGGTCACTGTAGTTCATTGTCTCTTCATCGTGTTCGATGACAACGAGGGAGTTTCCGGCGTTACGCAATTGTTTTAAAGCTTGGAGTAATTGCACATTGTCTCGCGGATGAAGCCCAATCGAGGGTTCGTCAAGAATGTATAGAACACCTTGCAAACCAGAACCCAGTTGCCTTGCGAGTCGTATCCGCTGCATTTCTCCACCGGATAGAGTATTTGCTGTACGCTGTAAGGTCAGATAACCTAATCCGACTTGATGTAGAAATGCTAGGCGCAATTTTAGCTCTTTAAAAATCTCTTTACCCACAAGTGTCTCTGTTTGACGCAATTTTATTTCGCGTAAAAATTGTTGTAAATCACTTACTGTCATCGTCACAAGATCGAAGATGTTTTTGTCGCGAAATAAGATAGATAAAGCTTCACGACGCAAACGACTTCCCGCACATTCTTTGCAAGTCGTTGCGCGAATAAAGCGTCGCAGCTGATATAAATTCCACTTGTCATAGACTTTTTTCATGATGGGAATTACACCTGGAAAATGTAATTTCTTTTTTATATGTACTCCCCACAGAACCTCTTCTTTAAAAGAATCAGGGAGTTTTTTCCAGGTTTTTTTCAAAGATACTTTGCGAATTTTAGCCAGTTTTTTGATTTCATCTATACCATAGCTGGAGAATAATATCTGGCCATCTTGTTTTACGCATTTAAGTGCACCATCTGTGATGGTGACATTTTCGTCAGGAATAATGAGGCTTTCCTCAAAGGTTTCTTGTATACCCTTACCGCCACATTGCGAACATGCTCCTTGTGCATTGTTAAATGAAAACAAGCGTGGTTCCATTTCTGGTATACTAATTCCACAACTAGGACATGACAGATGCACAGAGTGCACTTGGTGTACGTCGTCTTCGCTGTAAACAGCCATGATGCCACCAGTGATGTTGATCGCTTGCTCGATGCCTTCGTGAACACGTCCTCGTTCTCTTTCGCTTACTTTTATGCGGTCAATAACTAGTTCTAGTGTGTGTTTTTCGTAGCGTTTTAATTTAATCTCTTCATCCAGGCGATATATTTTGCCATCGATACGTATGCGTATAAAGCCATCGGTTTTCCATTTTTGTAATTCTTTGCGATATTCTCCCTTGCGATCGATAAACATCGGGGCAAGTATATATATTTTTTTTTGGTCAAAATGTTTTAAAAGATGCCGCGAAATTTGGTCGGGCGTTTGGGTGACAATTTTTTTTGCGCAAGAAGGACAGTGGGGTTCACCGAGACGAGCAAACAATAAACGCAAATGATCGTATATTTCTGTAATAGTACCTACAGTGGAACGTGCACTTCGCCCGCGTCTTTTTTGATCGATACAAATGGTTGGGGACAGACCTTCAATTTGATCAACTTTCGGTTTTTGCATTTGTCCTAGGAACTGACGTGCGTATGGGGAAAGCGATTCAATAAATCTTCGTTGTCCTTCTTTGAATAGAGTATCGTGAACCAGTGATGATTTTCCTGAGCCAGAAACACCTGTTACGACGGTCATAGTGTATCGTGGAAAGGAGACACTTACATTTTGTAAGTTGTGTTCCCGAGCACCTGTTATTTCGATGTTTTCTTGCATTTTTCGCACTCCACTATAGTTTAATATTTTCATGTATACGGATTTTGTACGAAATTTTACAATAAACTTCCAGTATAAAATGTATAAAATGAACAAAAATTGACATTAGCGGTAAAAAATACTAAAATACCTTAAATGCATCTAAGGTATTTTCTGCTAATTCTCACTGAATTTGGTGGTGAGTATCATACACGGTGGCAATGTAATTACGATTTGAGCCCGAGCCCGTTTGCGAGCCCGAGCCCGAAATATTGTATTTTCGGAAGCGGGTTCAGGCTCGCAAGCGGGCTTAAAAGCGTCTAACTTGGTAAACAAAAGTTTATAAATCACTACAAAAATAATAGCTACCAATTTGAAATATAACATAGATAAACCATCAAATCTGTTAGAGTCAGATTAAAAAAAATATTTTAGAGTTTTACCGTTTCAATCTTATCTTATCTATTTTTAGAAAGGTGATAAGGAATATGTCCGACACAAAAGGTAGTGCTAGTTCAACACCGGCACGAAAATTACGTCATACAGTAGTTCCCTTACCTAAAATTGTTTTTTTCTATCCTTTAATGATCGTATGCATCATATGCGCAATTATGGAGGCTTCAGCTAGAAGTGGAAGTAGTGCGGAAAGCAGCACCATTGCCGGTACACTATTTATCATTGTCTTTTTGGTGAACATTCTCATTATTGCCTTTGATTTTCCCGGTGTAAAAGCAATGGCACTAGCAATGGTCATTATCGCAACAATCTTTGCTTTGTTGTGGGCGAATAGTAAATGGGAAATCATTGCCCCAATGAAGAAAGTTTTTGATATATTGTTTCAGCAGGTTCATGCGTCGACGATGTTCTACTGTATGATATCGGCAATCCTCTTTTTGATGGTTGTTGCAGGAATTTTAGCCAACTTCTTATGGAACCGTTGGGTAATCGAATCAACACGTATTTTCCACAAACACGGTTTGTTTGGTGATGTAAGAGAATATCCTGTAATCGACTTACAAGTACAAAAATCGATTGACGATGTTTTTGAATATGCACTCCTATTATCGGGAACATTGACATTTTCCGTTCCAAATGCACCAACCATACGCTTAGAAAACGTTCCATTTATCAACCGCGTAGAGAAAAAAATACAGACTATTGTTCGCAAGTAGTAGGTATTTGTGTTTGAATATTGGTGAGGTGTTTCTACGAAACCCTCATCATGTTCTCTCTTTTAGCTTCAACTTATCCAAAATCCTTTTGTTCCCTCCACTTCCTTATAATTAGGATAATCTTTCCATATTAAAATTTTGGAGAAACAAAACCATTGTGGATAGTTTTGAGTAGGAAGGTTATACAAATGACAACAATAAAATTAGAAGTGAATGAAGTCAAATGGGCTGGAGATAAAAAAGACCAAGTCATCGACTGGGGAATTAAAGCTCTAAATGTATACGACGTGTGGAAGGAAAGCAAGGGAGAAGGCGTTAAAGTTGCCATTTTAGATACTGGTTGCATTAAACACCCTGACTTGACCGACAATCTCAAAGGCGGAGCAAATTTTACCTCGGATGACATAAATGACTATGAAGACCGTGCAGGGCATGGTACTCACGTGGCAGGAATTGTTGCGGCGACAGACAATGCATTTGGAGTAGTTGGTGTTGCACCAAAAGCACACGTTTACGCTGTGAAAGTTTTGGGCGACAACGGTTCTGGTAGTTATGAAATGATTGCCAAGGGAATCGATTGGGCCATCGAAAATGACATGGATATCATTTCTATGTCTTTGGGAAGTAATTACGATAGTCCTGTCCTTCACGAAGCTGTAAAACGCGCGTATGCCAAAAATATAACTGTAGTTGCTGCCGCAGGTAATGACGGTGATACATACGAAGATAATGATATTGATTATCCTGGAAGATACGAAGAAGTTATTTGCGTGGGAGCAATCGACAAGCATTTAGAGCGTAGTTGGTTTTCCTCAGATGGTAACGAATTAGATATTGCGGCCCCAGGGCAGGATATTTATTCAACTCACCTGAATAATCAGTATGCTATTTTGTCTGGTACAAGTATGGCAACACCATTTATCACAGGTGTTCTAGCACTTCTCATCGCAAAACACAAGAATAGTGATAGCAACAATACACCGATCGACACACCTGAACGCGTTCGCGAGCACTTGCTGCGTACAGCAGACGATGCAGGGATTGTGGGACGCGATAGATTCTATGGATATGGAATTGTAAATCCAAAGAGATTGCTAGAAAATGTAGATGTTTCACAGCTTTACATTGGCTAGAGAGTGTCACAAATGAAAGCGTCACTCTAAAAACTTGTGATCGTCAACGTAGCCGTAATCGTCACCGTGACCGTGACCGTAATCGTCACCGTGACCTAGCCGTAATCATAAATCACGATTACGGCTACGATCACTTTTCATTTCTTTGTAATATTTACTCAGGAAGATCGTCGTTCTTTAAGCGCTCGATAAATTTCATCGTCGCTTCCTTGAGTAGCTTTAATACAGGTTCTACCACCAAAGAATTTTGCCCCATCGGATCGGGTATATCATCCCCGCAACGCACTTTTCCCAAACCGCCTAAGTCATAAACGGCATCTTTGTCCAAAAATTCACTTAGTAAGTATGGTCTTCTTTTTGGTAAGTAAATACTCAAACCTTTTAGGTGCGTTTGGGTCATTGCGAGAATATAATCGCACTGCTGTACATTTTCTCCGGTAACTCCTTGTGACTTATGAGGTTCTAAACGCACACCAAATCTAGGAGCAAGGGCCACACACACTTCGTATGCTGGTTGTTTGTATATTCCGAGTAGTCCCGCAGAAAATACATGGTAGTTGTTGTCAAGTTCCTTTTTCAGCACGTATTCAACAAAAGGAGAACGACAAATGTTACCCGAACATACAACGCATATATTAATTTTACTCATCGTTTTCCACTTCCATAATGAGAACCTTGTCTTCGCCATCTATTTCCTCTAGCATAACTTTTATGTGTTCACTGCGTCTTGTAGGTACTAATTTTCCGGCATAATCTGGACGAATAGGAAAGCGGCGATGACCGCGATCTACCAATACAGCTAATGTGATTTTATTGGGCAGTCCTTTTTGCATAATTTCATTAATTGCCGTGAGAACGGTGCGTCCAGAGTAGATCACATCATCAATGAGAACAATATCTTTATTACTTAGATCTTCTGTCGGACAATCAAATTCTTTGAAGATAGGTTGTTCGGCGACTTGTGTTAAATCTTCTTGATAAAAAGATATATCTATCGTTGCTAGGTTGGTATTGGCATTTCCTAAATTGTTTATTTTTGTTAGAAGGCGCTTGGCCAATGGAACTCCACGACGATGAATGCCGACAAGTAGTATTTCTTGTGATTGCTCTACAATCTCCGCAGCGAGTCTATTCAACACTTGATTGATTTCGACACCATCCATAATCGTTGTTTTTTCTTTTAATTGCATAAGTAATTTCTTTAAAACTAGACTATTAAGCGCGCAAATTTTGACGTATCAATTGCAGGTTACTATTTATATCATCACATATCATTGTTGCGATACGCAACGCCTCTGCTCCATCTTCACCACTGACAGCAGGTTCTTTATCTTCCAATATACATGACACAAAACTTTGCAATTCTTTGAGTAACGGCTCATGTGCTTTCATCGATATTTTTTCTTTTTTCAATATTTTCTGGAAAAAGAATTCTTCAAAAGGAATGCCTAAAAAACTCTTGGGAGGTCCTTGTTGATAATTTAACTTTACTAAATCGACCTCTGCAGGTTTATGGTAGATCGTTCCTTTCATCGACTGGTAGTCGAGAGATACATAGCTATCGGGGCAGAACATGCGTATTTTGCGCTGAGATTTAAATGAGGCGCGACTTACGTTTACATTCGCGACACATCCATTTTCAAATTGTATTCTTGCGTTTGCCAGATCTTCATTTTTCCCCAGGAGATTTACCCCAATGGCATCTACTTTTTTGACTTTGGAATTGACGAACGAGCGAATAATATCTATGTCGTGTATCATCAAGTCAAGGGTAACTCCAATGTCTCCTGAGCGAAAACGAAAAGGACTTAGTCGCACAGCTTCCATATAAATAGGGTTTAGTTTTCTTTTTGATATTTCCATTACAATGGGGTTAAATCTTTCTATGTGACCCACTTGTAGTTTAACTTTGTTTTTTTGTGCTAGTTCCACTAAGTGTTCTGCGTGTTTTAGGTCGTTGGTAATAGGTTTTTCCACTAAAACATGTATGCCGTTTTCTATGAAGGTACGGCAAATTTCATAGTGTGATATCGTTGGGGTTACCACCGAAATAGCATCTACTTTTCCTATGAGATCATTGTAGTCGCTGAGTGCTGTTGTTTTGTGTTTTTGTGCAATGCTGTTCCTAATCTTT
Organism: Candidatus Uabimicrobium amorphum; assembly: GCF_009002475.1. GTDB lineage: Bacteria > Planctomycetota > Uabimicrobiia > Uabimicrobiales > Uabimicrobiaceae > Uabimicrobium > Uabimicrobium amorphum. Next base: position 1,806,236 of record NZ_AP019860.1, on the reverse strand, counting down.
TCGTTGGTGTCAACAACGGCAACCAACTCGACGTTTGGTAATTCATGGTAAATTCGTGCGTGCGCTTTACCAAGATGCCCAACGCCGATTACTGCTACTTTTAACAATTTTAACTCCTGGCTTATTCTAAGTTGCGATAACTCTTCCTTTTAGCATACGCGAAGTTGACTGGACGTTGACAATAATTGCTGGACGTAGTTCTCGAATAACTGTTCCAGGGGAAATACCTTTTTTCGGAGAAAGGATCATATTTCCAATGTATTTGTTCACCGATGCCAAGGTATCACTTCCGCACGAAAAGTCGCGGATATTAAATTTTACGATGCGTCGTAATGTTGTTCGCCATGCTTGTACTCTATTGCGTAAACGATCAAAGTACGAATGACCACTTGGACGATCGTCATCATGGAAAATAGACCAAAAACATTCTTCAACACGCCAGTAGTCGGTGGCAAGGCGATAGATCGTTTCGTCTTTTTTATTGATTGTGGCACGTAGCACATCAGCACGGCGCTTTAGTTCTGCTAGGACGGCACTGCGCGAATCGCGAATGTGCTCTACTTTGTTTTTATTTACACCTTCAATCGCCGCGGAAACATCGCGTTGCATCTGCACATGTTTTATGAGTAAATCCATTTCGCCGAAGATACCGCGCCAGTGACTTGGTAAGTCTTTATTGACATGGTTGGCGGGGTAGTCTGCATCAACAGGTAAGATGCACAGGCATGTCGGTTGCAGGAGAGTCTCTCCTTTGTAATCAATCCCGGGGCATACTAGCTCCGAGGTTCTCTCCGTGATACGATTGCGGCATGTATAAATGACCTCGCCGACAAGATCAGAAATCGGACCAAATTCAGAGTTGATGAAGTAGTCGATTTCCGCAAACAGATCTTTGATATTCGACCAAAAATCATCTAACTTTTCGAGATGCGCGCTGTTATCTCCTGGATTGCACTTAATGTTGGCGCGTACCGCGGCAACAGATTTTACAAAATGAACCACTTGATCAGACTTCTCTGGGTCAATATTTGGTAGTTTTAACCACCCATCATTTGCCTTGTTCCAACTGGTTACTTTGGCGCGAATTTTTCCACGAGGAGTGTCTAAATCTTCTTCTGGTATCGACATTTTAGATTCAGATGAGACAAAAGTGGTTGATTTTTCATCGTCTAGGTCCACATCTATGCTGCTATCGGCAAATTCTTCTTCCCATTCTTCATCGGCATCTAGAGATGCATTGGCAGACAACATTTGATCGAGAGTTGCACGTAAGTCTTGCGCTGCCTGTTTTTCTTTGGGAGCACTTTGATCAAACATGTTGCAAGCTTCTCGTAAAGATTTTAAGATTGCATATACCAAGGCCCCTTTTTCTGCCTCTGGGGTATTGACTAATATGTTCAAAAGATTTTGTAAAGATGATTTAGATGTCACGGATAACTCCTCAAAGTGAATGACGGACGTTACCAAGTCCATTAGTAAGTTAATGTTGCCCACAAAAAGGATCAAACTGAGAGTCTATTTTTTGCGGAAGATAATCAATGTCGCCCCAAATTCTAATGTCGTATTTAAATGAATACAACAATATAACTTTTCCTGTTTCATCGCAACAAAGATGAACTTCATCTACTTCGCGATCTGGTAGATGAAAATGTGCTATCAATTGTGGTTCTTTATTATGTATACTTTTACCTTCTATGTAAAAGTCATACATCTCCCGCACAGCTAGCGGCTTACTAATAACACATTTTTTCTTTTCGCCATTTGGATACTCTATAGTATCTATCATTTCTTGTCCTTTTTCAAGGACTGCTTTACGTTTAAATAACTCTTGACTACTGATATCGTGTGTTAAATGAATTACAGCTCTGTCATCTATAGCAATAATTTCGTTTATTGAAGGACTTTCAGGCTCGGGGATAATATAGTTTTGTGCCACGATATTTTTTGGACCACGCGGAATAAAAAAACCGCGAACGAATAGTTCCGCATCTGCTTCGAAGCCAACAAGATAGTGTTCGCGAAATTTTCGAAAATCAGAAAAATCGTGTTCCATCGCTACCGCTTCTGCATCAATAAGTCCGAGATACAGCGGGCTAGCACCTTCAAAGTCTACGCGATAAATCCATAATTTTTCTTGAACAGGTCGTAAGTTGTCCATGTCTGTCCGCGCAACTGGTTTGTTGTCGATGTAAGAACGTTTATTGAGTTCTTGTCCATAGTCAAACATGACAACCATGGCAACCAGCGAGTCATATACTAAACGACATGCTAAGTGGGTGAATAAATTTTCGACAACTAGTTCGATTTGATCGTAACCGTTACGAAGCATTTGTCTGGTTTTTTCGCTTGTGGGATCCAAACGCATAGATTCCAGATAACGACCAACACACGCTCCCATCGCCACCGATGTTTTTGCTAGTTCTTGGTCGAAAAAAACGTTGGCAATATTGAAATTGAAAACGCCTTCGGATTGTCGAAATATATTCTTGGTTTCTTCTTGTACTATTTTTAAATTGCACGACAAACCCGAAAGTATTAAACGGTCCACTTTATCGTTTATATTTTCTACTTTCAAGCGTGCTTTGGCCAAATTCATTGCTAAGTGTAGTGAGTCACTTACCGGTCCTTTGGCAAATTTACATAGCTCTTCTTGGGTGACTTCAATGGTGAATTCTGCGGCGTCTATGTTGCAGTTTTCTAACCATGGATGTAAAAAGATCACCATATTGTATAGTTGTAAGCTATCAAGCATAATTTTGGCGGGCCATTCATGACCAAGACTACTTCCAGGGTGTGTTGAACTAGGTGTACCGAGGTTCTTCTTTGCTTCTTCGGTCATGTGCCATAGGGTAAAAAATGTCGATGTTCTTTCGCGTTCCGTTTTATAGCGTGTGGGGATTACAATATCGATAATGGTTTCGTTCAACACTTCATATTGCTTTATATTCTCTTGTGGAGCGTATGTCCAATCCAGTAAACTTTGAGGCCTGTAACTGTCATTTTCCATGAAACGCACATCTAAATCTGCGAGAAGTGATGACATTTTTGTTCCTGGCGGAGGATCTATCTGTTTCTCGGCGATAATGGATAAAACTTTATCGGCCACTTTTGTTTTGAGTAGGCGAAATAGCCATAAGGTGATTAGGTCTCCACCTATAAACGAATGTCCAGTAGATCCCAATAGACGCGGAGTAATGCGAAAATAACTTCCACCACCCGTGGCGGTCTTATCCATTGGTTCAAATATAGGAAGCTCTTCATAGATAAGTTGGATAAGAGCAATGTCGGTTGTACCACCCCCTAAGTCGTATAATAATATGTTTTGATACGGGCGATTGTGCCGATCAACGCGACAGCGTGACATCAAACCTTCCATACCACAAACAGGGTCAGCACAGACTTCGTGCCAGACGTAATACAGCAGTGAGGCAGAACCTTCGTCAAAACGGGTGTCCACATCATGAATGTCTAACTCATATAATAAATCCCGAAGTTTACGACGCAAAGAAGCCGGATATGTTGTCGGAAAAGTTGCAACTATTGTATGTGCGGCGTCTGCATAAGAGAACTGGTCTTTGTTTGCACGCTTTTGAATGTCGTTTATTGCACGTTGTAAAAGTTTACGATACGCTAAAAGACAAAGGGTGTCGGCGTTAAATGATGTTGGCGTACCGGCCGCTTCACTTGGAAAAAGGTCGATGTACTCATCGCGTCCAAAATATCTTTTGACGGAAAGAGCGAATTGACGAATGTCGTCATTACCTAAAGTGGCGCTACGCATTAATAGACTCACACGCACACCCATCTCAATTTCGGTGTCGTAATTGATACGGTTCGTATCTTGAGGAGCTGAAATTATTTGCAATGTACTCGGTATGGGTTTGGCACCGGCATTGGCATCTAATTCTAGTATAAAGTAGCGTTGCGATTGTAGTGTTTTTGAGTAGATAACTTTTTCTAAGCCATGCAATAACTCATAGGATATTTTTTGCAACAACTGCGGGTCTAGGTCTGGATTTACCAGGGCAATAATGACATTGTGAATATACTCCTGGTATGTGGCTAAATCTGTTTTTTCTAATTCTTCCCATATATCTATTGATAAACTACCACAGGGGGGAAGTTCCATATTGCTAGTTTGCCGCGAAAGTTTTTCGATAAAGGTATCTGCTTCATTGGGGGTTATCATCGATAAGTGTTCGATTAACCAGTTGTTTACCCAGGTACTTAGTGCAGACCACTGTTCGCGACTTAAATCTTTGCCGATTTCTTCGGCGGCAAAATGGGGATCTCGAACCACAATAACCGAATTTGTTGTTCCAAAATCTACAGAAATAATGCCTGAATATGGCAAAGTTTGCTTTGCCTCTAAATCTTGTTCCTGGACCTCATTAAAAAATGGGTCGTCAGAAAAGTCCTCTTCGACAAGAAAGTTGTTGCTTTTTTCCCATTCGATATCATCAGGTAGTATTTCTACAATCAGAACTTGGCGCGCTTTTATTTGAAAACTGTGATCATCACTCGTTCTCTGAATTTTTACGGCCAATTGGATTTCAAAAGGATTATATCCCTGGAGTACCGAGTCATCACTTAATTGCTTCATTGGTACGACAATTTCTAGGTGATCGCTTTTGTACTCTATATCAAAGTTAGCTATATCAAGAACCTGAATGAGCACATTTCTGGCAATACCACGAAGATGTGGCGCTTCGCTGTGCCAACTGCGCGGGAATGCAAACTTGATGGTAATTTCACTTTTTTTTATATGTTCCGCTGAAAGTAAAACATACCTAAGATGACCCTTGTGTTTAATCGGATCTATCGTTACATATTCTTGAACAGGGTGAAATGTAATTTGTTTGGACATTTTTATACCTAACAAAATAAGGCTTCCATTTGGAAGCCTTATTTTATGAATTTATAAAAAAGAGAAGTATTTTACCACTCTTCGAATTCTTCCTCATCAATGATTTCACCTGCATCTTGAGTTGGTTCCTCTGCTGCAGTATCTTCTTGAGGTTCATCTTGTGGCTCATCCATTGCAGTAGTTGCTGCGGCGACTGTTGCGGCTGTAGCAGCTGCTGCTGTTGCTCCCGCCATGGATTCCCCTGGCGGTTCATCTGGGATATCTTGTTGCTTAGATGGGACAAATCCCTTTACAGGCGCGGAATGCTTTGTCTTGTAATCATCGACAGCACTTCTCACTACTTGTCCTACATTTTCCCATGTGCTTCCTGGCTCCATTGTAGCAACTTCTCCCAAGAAATCTGGGTTGTTTAAGCTGCTGCGTACGAGAGGCAAGATCTCTGCACGTAGAACTTCGTTGCAGAAGAAATCTTGGAAGTTGTTTTCTGAAGCAGCTACAAGACGTGAAAGTCTGTCGCGATATGTCTTCATCAACTGTACTTGAATACGGATGATAAGAGCTAGGTTCCAATGACAAGGCTTGCTGCCGTCATATGGATAAGACATCGTGCGCAGTGCTTCTACTTCATCTTCGATTCTCTCTCTTGTTAGAGAAACTAGACCATCTTCACCTTCTGCTAATTCAGAAGGGTTCCAAACGTCTAGTAGAGGAAGAGCTTCTTCCATTTGCGGAAGACGTGAGCAGTCTACCATTCCCTGTAGGTGATCAATCGCTGCTCTGTAATCTGGATGATTTTCAAATCTTTGTAGACTGTAGCGGATGGCTTCGTCAATACACTCTAGAGTGTAGTTGGTAAGCTCTTCCGCAGTATTTTGGAAGCGTTCATCAAACGCACTAAATTCTGTGGGTACTTCTGCTCCACTCTTCTTTAAGTGCTTGTAACGTCCAAAACTTCTTTGCGGTTTGGAAGATCTTTGCGGTTTACTGGTCAAACTCTGATTTAAAATAGCAAACCACTCTGGCCAACAAGTAACACTTGCCGCAATTTCTGATTCGATTAGGTCCCAAAGAGTAACATCTTCGTCTTTCACGCGCATTTTTAGTTTTTTGTAGTCACTCGGTCCACTTGGAAGTGTGTCGGCAACCGCTAATTCTAAGACGCGATAAAATTCTTGGGCAGAAAAACTTACCTCTGCATTGACGCCTTTGTCAACACCGGAACTGGAAGGTGCAACTTCATCTAGAATTTTTTGTGCATTGCGGATTTCACGCATGGCATCTTCTTTGATGAGTTTTTCACCGCGGTCCATTGTAAACTTAACAAGGTCACTTCTCAAGGAAGGTACACCTGCAGCGTCGAGATAGCGCTCTAAACCCGTCTTCATGATGTTCATGTCGTTTGTATTACTGCGTGATTTATTCACTTGTCCAATAATACTATTGAAATCTTCTTGAGATCTCTTGTATAGAGTGTATGCCGCTTGACGTTTGTTGTCGTTGAACCACTTTGTGTTTCCAAAGTTCCAACTTGGGCGTTTTGACTTTTCTTCAAATAAGTAGCAAAGCGCAGAGCATACGTATAGGTTTGGTTTTCCACCAGCAGTATTGATCGCATTTTTGGCTGGTACTAAGATACTTTGGAAACCAACTGTTGTTCCTTGTTCCGGAGTAGAGTAGTATTCACTTGCCGTTTTTCCCGTGGGTAGAGGATGGAACTCGTCGAAACGGTTTACAGCAACTAGTGTTCTTTCACTAGTGAGTTTTCCCACTCTTTGGAAAAGAGTTGCCATAACGGAAGCACCTGATGTACCAGGGTTTGAACCGTTAAATACCAAAAGTACAGCGTGCGCGTGTTCTATTTCGGATACACATAAATATTCGTCGCGCGCGTTACTACTTTCTGCACCCAATCCTGGGAAGTCCAAAAAGGCAATCGTGTTATGATCTTCTGGATTTGCTACACCAAAAGGAGCACACCACGCATCAACATCAACTTCTACACGACGAATCACAGGGAATACTGCGCGTACGTTTGTCGATGTAATTTTGTCGATTCCACCGCCTTTGGCTTTGTCTTGACGCTGCTTCATTTCCTGATGAATAGCTTGTATACCTTTATTCAAGTCAGGACGAGAATCAAGAGTTAGTACTTTGTTGATCAAGTCCATTGGTAGAGTTACACTCATACGCTCTTCGCGATCAACGATTTCGCGCCATGCTTTTATCGCAACGACAAACTCTAGCGCGGAAATTAGAGCATATTTTGGAGTAACAGAGCGGACTTCTCCGTACTTTCGCAAAATAAATTGTTCTAGTTGATCTAAGTTGCGCATAGTGACTTCGGCAGGGACGCCTTCTAAACTATGAGCTCGCAGGTTTTTAACAAAGTAATTCAATACTTTTTCAATTTCAAATTGATTGAAGAAGTTTACCGCTGCGCTGCGAATAGATGGTGCTCTTTCTTCGCGAATTAAGTGCACGCGTGCTTCTAATACGTTTCCTGTTGTTGGTTTTAATAAACATGGAAATAAATCGGTTGTGTCTAGTAGTGAGTTTAACAATAATGTTTTACCACTGTTGAACTCTCCAACAACTGCGATACGTAAAGGAGCATCAGCTAACTCTTCCCCCCTTTTTAGGGATTCTCTTGCTTCATTCAATTTGCTTTGAATACTTTCAGGAGGACCAGCATTTATCCACTGTACAGCAGCGGTGTCTAGACGCTGGGCAATTTCTTTTATTTCAGCAAGACTGGCTTTCATAATAGTTTTAGGCTAAAAAGCCCTACTCCTTTCTCTCAATGGAGTTTGGATTCTAAACTAACGTTTAGAAATTGACAAACAAATAGCAAATCTAAGATGTCAACAATTCTAAATATTGATAGAGGCTTATTGAATATTAAATCCTGGCACACCCAAAAGACCATCGTCAGGATTTTTGGGTTGCCAGGACAGTTTGAGGATTACACCTCTATAAATTTACTTATTCGTACGTTGATGTTGGTTCTTCAACAATAAGTGTTCTTGCAAATTGGTCATAACGTAAGCTTGTACGGTTTAACAACTGACCTTTTGCGGAAACGCGTACTGTTACATTGAAAATTACCTTGTCACCAGAAGAAAGCAAAGGTAGTTTTGCAAAAATAACTTTTTGTCCTTCTGTAGTGAAGGCGATAGGCTTTTTGCTGTATGGATCTTCAGCTGATGCACTTACAAACTCTGTGAGTTCAGGTATTTCATTCTCAAGAATAACACCTGTTGCGTCTTCAAAACCTTCGTTACGTACTTCGATGGTATAGGTTGTTGTGTCTCCCACAGCTACGGGGTCGTCAGAATCATATTTAGAGATGTGCATCGCCGCTTGACCTTTTACGATCGTTGTGGCGTCATCTTTTACGGTGATTCCTTCAGCACATGTAACCTCTGCGTTATCAGTAAAATTACCTGAGCGTAGTGGAATTACTGTAACTGTACGAGTTTCTGCTGCTCCTGGAGCCATTGTTCCCATGTTCCAAGTAACAGTGTGATTTGCTTCATCATACTGTCCTTCGTTACTGGCTTCTTCGAATCTTACACCTTCAGGTAAAGTATCGACGAGAACACATTCTGTAGCAGCTACGGTGGAGCTTGTGTTACGTACAACTATCGTGTGTACCATTGGCTTACTATTTTTTAGTTGATACGGACCTGTTTTTTGAATGGTCAAAGAGGCTGTTGGTGGTAATCCACACTGGCATCCTTCGCCATTGTCAATAACAATTGTCGAAATGATCTCTTCTAATTTGCCGTTACCTGTCATTTTCACAGAAAATTCTTTGGTAACTGTTTGTTGTGGAGCAATGTCTCCAAGATCAAACTCTAGTTCTCTTTGCGCAGGGTCTTTTACATATTCAAACTCTGGAGGCAAAGAAAGAATCAACTTTGCGCCTGTACCAACGCCATCACCTGAGTTTAGTACATTACATACAACAACTGCTGTGTCGCCGACAACAACAGTCTCAGGATCGATACAAACTACACATCTAAGTTTTGGACGTTTACGTTTACAAGTTACTGTAAAATAAACTTCACCTTCTGCTCCTGGAGGAACAGGGCCTTCAATTAGCCATGTAATTTTTTCTGCACGATCTTCAAAGCTACGATCAATGTAAATGTCACCGATGAATGGCTCAGTACCAACAGAGTCTTCAAGATATTCGACGTTGTCGGGAACTAGGTCGGTGATTTTAATGTTGTAAGCGTCATCACCACCGTCATTGGTGTACTTAATACGGAAGGTAAGTTGATCGTTACAGCAAAGTACGTCCTGGTCCGTTGATTTTTCCAAACGAATCTTTGGCGGACTTTTTGGAACAAAAACTTCTGTTTTTGTTTGCACTTCTGGTTTTTCTGCTGTGGCCACAAACAATTGATTTTGATATGTGGTAACAGCTACTGTAGTTGGTATTAAACTGTCTTGGGGAAGTATCAAAGGGACATCTGTTTCTAAAGCCACATCAGGTTCCTCGCAATCTTCCTGAATGGGAACACTAACTTTGTTTGAAGCAATGTTCCAAGCTTTCCCTTTTTCATCTGTGTATGTCGCTTCTGTAATACCAGGACCACCATTTTCAACGAATTGTTCAGAACCCTCTGCTCTTTCGGGAAGAACAGATATTTCTGTTTGTTGTTGATTACAACCAGAGACTATAATTGCAAATAAAACGAGGAATAGGGCAAGTTTTTTCATATTTACTCCTCATATGAATGAATACTTTAATATTCAATAAGTAATTCTATAAATTATGAATTTAAATTAGCATTTTTTTTGCTAAATGTCAATATTTCAGAGCGACGTATCGCAATACGACATTTACTCAGAGGTTTGTCTTAAATTTAGAACGCCGATAACTGTTCCGTATTTACTTCCCTCTTCTACAGGATCCTGTTCGGTTTGGATCGGAACAATGACATTGCGTTTACCTAGATGTTTTTCGTCTGGAACGCTAATGGCAATTTTGGCCTCTCCACCATTTCTTTTTAGAACTTCCTGGGTATTACTATCTAAATCCACCCACACAGGAGCCAGGTTTGTATATTCGGTGCCTTTGAATATTTCAAGTTGACCTTTTACGTTTACAAGACCTTCATCCAAAGATAGCTTGATGTTTTGTTTACTATTTGCCGGAAAAGTTAGGTTGTAAGGTGTATATTTATCATTGACACTTGAAATACTTCCTTCGCGAAAATGGAATTCTACTCCATTACTTTTTTTTTTTCTACTTCCCAACACTATCTGGACCAATTCAGCTCCAGTTTCTTCACTATCTTCAGGAACTACCTCGGAAGCAACAAGACGTCCATAGCCATTTATCCATATATCTTCATATACTAAGTCGTTTCTTGGACTAATCAGAATAGCTTTGTCTGTTCTAAAATCCGATGCCTTTTCGCTATAATCAAAAACTTTGATTGTACCGTGAATTACGTGTTCTTCACCATGAGAGGATTTAAACGTAATAGAAATGTCATTTGTTGAGTTTTTAGGATACTCTTTGATAATTCTTTCTTGTTCTACAGCAAAAGGATCGTCCACTTTTTTTGCTCTGACACCATCAACGGCAATCACTGGACTTTCAAAAGCAATGCGAATGATATTTTCCGCAGAAACTTTTGGACCCTTTTCAACTTTTTTGTAGACTATTCTTGGTTTTGTATCTTTTTTGGTTGTTTTGCAACCAACAATCATACATATACTTAAAGTTATCAACAAAAGGAGATTCTTCATGAATCGCTCACTAATATTAAAACGATTTTTAATTTACAATCACAACGCAAAATAACTGGGGATTAGGGTGTGTTATCAACAATATTTAGGATTCGTCTTATAGTTGATGACATTCCCCACAAAATGACTTTTGTAAATTCTCGTTTATTTTGCATTGTTTATAACAAAAAAATTTGAAAATAAATTTATCTAATGATAAAGAATTCGCCTTGTGCTGTCAACACTTAAGTTAATACAATGAACGAAAAATTGCCATGTTCGGATTCTACTCACTCTAACAGATTTATCGCAGAAAAAAACAACTTATGAAAACAGAAACTCAAAAAAGTGACAAAAATCGCCAGGTGAAAAATGTGAGTATTATTAGTTTTTTCACCCTAGTATCCCGTATTTTAGGATTATTACGCGATATTCTTTTGGCGGCGACATTTGGAGCAACCGCCATACTGGATGCTTTTGTTTTGGGATTTACCATTCCCAATTTTTTTCGCAAACTCTTAGGTGAGGGACTGTTTGCGGCTATTTTTACTCCCATGTTTCAGCGAAAAAGCAAGGAAGTCGGCAACGAAAAAGCAAAAATCTTTGCCGGAGTTGTTTTTGCGCGTTTATTTTTTTTTACCGCAGTAAGTAGTTTTATTCTGGCGGCTTTGTCGTTGCTTTGTAGTTTTTTACCTATGGTAAGCCACGAAGCAAAACTGGTTCTCCATCTAATTTGCATTATGCTTCCCTATGCTATTTTTATTTGTAGTACTGCTTTTTTTTCCGCGATATTACACGCAGTAAATCACTTCGTCGTACCGGCTTTATCTCCTATTATTCTTAACGTTGTGTGGATTGGTGTACTTCTTTTTTTTATGGTAAACAACGTAGACCTTATGTCCGCTGTGTATATCATGTCTGTATCTATCGTTGTTACAGGTGTGTTACAAATGATGGTGCAGTTGCCGGCAATGAAAAGCAATAATGTGTTACCGAAATTCACTATGAATTTTCGCAAAAACGATGTGCCTTTCTCGACTTTTCTCGAAGGTAGCGTTGGGGTAATGGTAGTACAAATGAATGTTCTTTTAGACCGTTTGATTGCTTGGGTGTTCATTACGCAGGAGGGAGCGGTTACTGTTTTATATATGGCAAACCGTTTTGTGCAGTTCCCACTAGCCCTAATCGGCATTTCGATCGCTACGGTAGCTTTTCCTAAATTTACCGCTGAAATTATTCAAAAAGATATGCAGGGCTTACAGCGTTCTATATCACGTGCTCTGGCAGCGACACTGCTTTTGTCACTACCGGCAACGATAGGTCTGTTCTTATTGTCGCCAGAGCTTATGGCAGTTTTTTATGGATCTTTTTCTACGAAAAATATTTTTCGTACCGCGAACGTATTGTGTATTTATAGCGTTGCGGTGTGGATTTTTTGTCTACAGCAAGTCGTTTATAAAGTCTTTTATTCCTTCGGCGACTCGAAAACTCCTATGAAAATTTCTTGTATTTCGGTAACAGTAAATGTAGTATTAAATTTTTTGCTGGTGAATTACTTTTCAGAGCTTGGGCTAGCTGCGGCCACAGTTGTTAGTGCGGTTATTGCTCTGTTTTTAGCTGTTCATTATTTAAAAAGAAAACTACAATTTTCTGTTATTCCCAACAAATTGTTCATACTAAAAGTTGTTTTTTCCACATTTGTTATGGGATTTTTTGTGTATAGTTGCAGGGAAAAAAATATAGAAAACCTTGGGATATGGCATAGTGCGAATATCTTGTCTTGTATAGCAATGGCTACTATGCTTTATTTTTTTGTATTTGGAGTATGCAATTTTTTTCAGAGAGTTTTTCTGAGGAATGTAAATAATACGTAGTGTATTTTTAATTCCCCTCGAATTGCGATAGAAAGGTATCAAATGGCGAAGATAGATGATGATAAATTATTAAAAATTTTGCTGAAGGAAGGTGTAATAGAGCAAGAGGATGCAGAAGCATGTAGAGTCTATCAAGAAAGACATTTAAAGCAAAGAGGTAGCGAGGTTTCTTTAACCGATACTCTAAAAAAATTAGATATTTTGTCTACCGCAAAATTGGACAGTTTTATTAGAGCTCTAGAGAGTAGTTCCGTTCGCGATACGACACCTGTGTTTACTTCAGAGGGGAAAGTCGATATTGAAGAAAAGGAGCGACCAAAAATTGCTCGTGCGGCTTTGTCGGCTAAAAAAGGCAAAAAGTTTACCATTCGCCAGGAAATAGCAGAAGTAACAAACCAAGTAGAGGCGCCACAGCCAGCTGCGGCCCCAAAGAAAAGTAAGCCGACATCTCTTTTTGCTGTTAACCAAGAAAAACAAATATCAACAGAGCCCAAAGGGCCATTGAAACCAGTTGTTAAACCACCTCAAAAACAACCTGTTAAACAACCAGAGCCACCTGCTGTAGAAGAGGCAGCTCAAGTTCGCGAATCCGAAGGTGCTGCTTTGCAAATGACAACGGCATATTTACTGCTCATTTTTTTAGGGTTTTTGGGCGTGCACCGTTATTATCTACGTAAAGATCGTTCGGCAATTTTATATAGCCTAACCTTTGGATTTTTGTTTGTAGGTGTCGTTGTTGATTTATTTATCTTGCCATGGCTTGTTATCCAGGCACGCAAAGAGGGAGTTGCTGATAGTAGTCTCGAAAAAATTAACAAATATACATATAGCCAGGAAATCGATCATCCTCACTGGAGTAATTTCGAAAGTGGAATGGATAAGTTCAAATCTTTTATAGAATACAACGTGCAACTTATCGCAGTTCTTACAATACCAATACTATTAACAGTACTTGCTCTTGTGACATCAGAGAATTGGATTATATGGGTAATGGCCGGAACTATGAGTGCATTGTTGCTTCATGCGTATCATGATGAAATTTTATCTTCGTCTATATTTACGTATATTCCATTCTTTTCTTTTATGAACAATACGTGTTTTAAACTAAAATCTTTGTACTTTAACAAAAAGCCATTGCCAACAATTGCTTACATACTTTATCCCATATGGGCACCTTTTTCGATGATCAAAAGTATTAAAAAGAAAGAGGAACTGGTTCTTTTTTCTGGAATTATTGCCACAAATATTTCTGTTTTTGTCGGATATCTCGTTTATCAAACGTATGGATTGTCAACGGAACAACTGCAAGTATTTTTGAAATCACAAATAGGCGTTTACTTAATAGTTCTTGTGGTCACTATTGGTTTATTGACAACCTTTATCACTGCAATATGCCGTTGGGATATTCAAGGAAAACAAAAGGTGGCACAAATTGGTTCGGGATGGGGTGTCATTGTTTCTGTTTTTGCAATACTCACCGTGATGGGAGTGTTGTATGAAGGAAAATATCAGTTTTATCACAAAGAAAAAGCGAAGTTGCAAATGCGTCTTGCTTCGACAGAGTTTCGTGCGGAAATAGAACAACTTTGCAAAAGTTATTTGCGTTATATTGCTGCAAACCCAAAGTTGTCCGATGCGCAAAAACAACAGACACTTCGTCATTTCTTGGGTGGAATTGTATCGTCTGGAGAGTTGCAACTCTTTAGTGTCCATTCTCATCAGGCGAGTGATATCTCTACGTTGACATGGATTGATTCCCCGATTAAGGCCATTGTCGCCATTGACCAGCATCGTGTTCTTATACACAAGATGGAACTAACAACGTCTGTATATCGAGATAAAATGAATGGGAGTTCCGTTCAACCGACCAATTCTCTATCAAGTATTCACGATAGAATATTTGGTAAATTTACCAAAGAGCCAGGCTTGATTGGTGATATGCCCGAGGACAAAAAAGATAAAAAATAGATATTTACGTGTAAAAGTACATAAGCCTTTTGGTGGCGTACTTTAAAATTACGAAAAAAATAATACGGAAACATAGAAGAATAACAATTATTGAGCCCGGGCTCAAAAAAAAAGAGACGACATTTGTCGTCTCTTTTTTTTATTTACATGTAAAAGTACTCATAATGAAGATTTATTACAACAAACCAATATTACTTTCTTGCTCGTAATCGCCACTGATGGGATTATACACCTTGCGACCTTTTAATTTCATGATGGCGCGTAACAGATCTTTGCGGGTAATTTGTCCAACCAACCGGTCATGATCCACAACTAGTAGGCGACGAAAACTGTTTTTTAGAAATGTGTCTGCTGCAACAAAAATATCCGTTTCTGGTGATATGGTTTTGACATCTCTTGTCATATAAGCGGATACCGTTCTACCCGGAAGATTATCGTAGACTTCGCCTATTAAGGTTAATAAGCAATCTTTCTCAGACAAAATTCCCACTAGATTTCCTCTTTTGTCGACAACTGCGGCACTATTTATTCCGCGAGTAATCAGCACGTCAATTGCATTGTAAACATCCATATCAGGGTCAAGAGTGAATAGTTTTTTCTCCATAAATTCTTTAGTTTTTGGTATGTAAGCCATATTGTTTCTCCCAACAAAATTGAATTAGAGTTCTATACTTTTTAAATTATGCGCTACAAGTTCGATTTGATTGGTTAAATTAGAACTTTCTGCTGCAATCCTTTCCAAATCTTGCTGTAGATATGCACATGAGAACTGTGTGTCTTGTGTCTCGTTTGTTAAATTGTCGAGGTAAATTAACAAACGCCGCTTTAGTTCCACAATCTTTTCTTGTGTTTTGCTTATTTTTTCGATTTGCTTTTCAATATTTTTCGATTTTTCTTCAATATGTTCAAAGTTAGCATTATTACGACTAACAATTTTTTGTGCGTCATCGATTTTTTCGCTGGCATTTTCCAATACATCTGCATTTTTGAGCGCTAATTTGCGAATTTCATCGGCGACGGACGAAAAAGGTGAATTGTCTTCCCTTGCTGCACGAATAGAAGCATTTAGTGACACTATATGGGTTTCTTTGGCTACATTTTCTAAAATTAGTATCGTATTTTTTATTTGTTTTAGTGCATCATCAACATTGTGTAAATTTTTTCCAAAGTTGCGCATTTTGTGTAGATTCTCTTTTAGTTTTTGATCAATCTCCACAAAAAAATCTCGGATGTGTTGTGCTTTTTCTTTGTCTTCAACGAAGTCTTTGTTGAAGGATCGTACTTTGTGATGGAAATTTGTCGTGAGTTCTATATTTGTCGCACATTTTTTTAGCACTTTTCCTCCACGCCTCCCCACTTGGTTCACCTGTTGGTGAATAGAACTCAATTCGCTGGTGAGTCTTTGCGTGAGACGTGAAGCATCTTGCTTTTTGCTGTGTTTGTTCACATAAATAAACCCTAATAAACCACCAAATATCAGGGCAAAACACACGAGAATACCATTTTCCAATTCACGTATTTGTTCAAAAGGTTCGCTGTAATTCTGTTCTGCGATTACGACCCACTGTAAATCAGGATCGTTGAGATTTGCGTGAGCAACAATTGCTTCTTGCCCATAGTAATTGGTTGTTGTATCGCAGCCTGTTTCTTCTGCAAAATAGTAATCCGTATTTTGTAATAGTACGGTAGTTTTGGTTGCTGTCATGCGCGGTAATGTGTCTCTTGTCGCAGCATTTGTTTGCATGGCAACAAATTCTTGTGGTTTTTCTACAAACATACGTGAGTTACTGCGCATTTTATTATCGCGTCCAATAACATATGTTTCAATGGTATTTCCCCAACCAGCTCTCTTCCATAGTTTTGTGTCTGCCATAACTTGGTTAAAACTATGGTAGTAAACTTTGGCAACTAAGACTCCAATTTTTTCGTCCCCTTTGTAAATAGGAGATGCGATAAAACTCGTTGCTTTACCAAAAGCGGGTACATAAGTGACTAAATCCGTTACTTTTGTGAAGTTAGGGTCTAGAGACGATCGTGCATCTTCATAGGCATATGCTACAGCGGAATCTTGAAATGGCCCCGTAGATAAAGAGGTGGCAAAATCAATTTGTTTTGCCAAGCTGTAAACGATATTTTGTTTCTTCAAATCTATGAGTAGTACATCCGCTATTTGATTTCGTTGCGAATAGTTTTTGAATTTATCATGATATTTTTTATGTGCGTTCGACCATGGCGACGCATCTTGTGCCTGGAGTAATTTATGTTTTTCTCCGAAAGCATGCGGATTTGAAATAATATAATTTTGTTGTAAAAGCAAACTAGAGTTTGGAAGATTTATTAGCTGCGAAATTATGTCTTGCCTTGGTAAAGTTGAGGCTTTCTTCTTCAAAAGTGAAGTAAAAGTATCTTGGTAGAAATTTTGAGCTTTTACCTTTGCCGCTTTGGTATCAACTTCGTCAAAATCATAAAAACTTTGCGAAAAATCTTGCATTGCGGTAACAACAAATGGAGTTTTGGCTAAATTTTGCACTTGTTTGCGCATAGAGGTTAAAGTATCCTCTAAACGTTGTGCTTGAAGATCCCTAATCGCAATTAATTGTTTATAGCTCTGCTTTTCTATTGAACTGCGTATTCCAGCGATGCTCAAATACAGAGTAAATGACAAAATTACAAATAAACACGCTAATATAATTGGATGACTTAGTTTTTTATTTTGCACGCTTTATCTCTCTAAATTACGTTAAATAGTTTTCCCATAAATAACGCATAACACAATAACAGAGCAGCCCCCTCCATACGCGTCACTTTATTATCCATCATGATTACTAAAAACAAAATATAGGAAAATATCAAATACGGCAAACCAAGGGTAATTACGGAAGCAGGTACGATGAGTTTTCCTCCGGCAAAGATTCCTGGTATGCCAACAACGGCAAAAATATTGAACACATTTGACCCGGCAACGTTACCAAAAGCTATATCAAACTGTTTTTTGCGCACAGCGGCAATCGAAACCATGAGTTCCGGTAGACTCGTACCTATGGCTACAGCGCTACTAGCAATAATGTCTTTGGCTACTTTTATGATTTCAGAAATTTTGATAACACACTCAACTGTATAGCTCGCTCCAAAATATATTCCAAGGGAACCCAGTACTAAAAAGACCGGTACTTTTGTTGGTAAAGACTGATTTGTCTTTTTCTTTTTGCTTTTGTCTTTTTTGGCGACATCGTCGCTACTTGCTTGACGGTCTGTAATAAAAAACCATATGTAGATAAAATAGCCAGCCAGCAAAAGAAGAGATTCTCCGATAGTCACATAGTTGTTGGCAGCGCTTTGCCCAAGAGGTAGAACCACAAAACAAAACATTCCTCCTGAAACAAAAAAGATCGGTAAATCGCTGTAAAATATGTTCCAACTTATATTCATGCTGTTGGTAAACAGAGAAGCAATTCCCAATATCAGTAATATGTTTGCGATATTTGAACCGATTACTCCCCCCAGAACAATTTCTGAAGAATTTTCAGATACGGCGATTAACGAAGTAATGAGTTCTGGTAAACTAGTGCCCAATGCAACGATCGTAACCCCAATGACAAAAGGAGGAATGGCTAGCCATTTGCCGATTTGTTCCGCAGAATCAATAAACAAGTCTGACGATTTTATTAGTACGTAAAGTGAAACGATAAGAAAAAGTGTGAGTAAAAGTAAATCCATTATGTGTTCCTTGGTCTAGTATACAAATTCATTAATTGCGCGCTTGGCAGGGTTTATTTGATCCCAACGGATTTTTATTTTTTTTATCTTACTGGCCCATGGTTCGACTTGATTTAGTTTATGACTATACTTGGCATAGAATATATCGATGATCTCCCCGCAATCCTTAAATTGTCCGCAGTCAATCGCGGAAGACATCTCATAAAAATAAAACTCTGGGATCTTTTCAGGCATAAAGCAACCAAAATATTGACGATATTTTTTATAGGATAGGTACGCTTTATAAGACCGAGACCAGAACAAATTCATGTCACAAACATATTTTTGTATAGAGATAAGCCACGAGTCTTTAAAGTTCTTTTTCATGAGGTCTTGAAATGTTGGTTTAAGCCCTGGATAGTAAGGGTATCCTTTTGGATGATTGTCTATTCTTTTCGCTTGGGCGATAAATGGGTCAACATAACTATCAACATGGCTTTGTAAAAAATCGCAACCCATTTCTGTCGTGGATAACATCGCGGAAAGACACACAAAAACAATTGTTGCACCAATTGCTTGGTTGCGGGCTTTTTTGCGTCTTATCGCAACATCTTTTTTACGACGAGCCTCCTGTCTTCTTTTGTAATCTTCAACATCAAAATCCATTTTGTATTCCCTTATTAAGAAACCTCTCTAGTAAAAAGCATATGACGGCAAAGCATATTAATATATTATCCATATTTTTTACACTATTTGAATTTTTATTTGAATTTTTTGTGCTTGCGATGTAATTAACATCTGTCAAATTCACATACTCTGGTGAATACACCAAGTGAAATTTTACTGGTAAATGTATGTCATTGTACTGCACGCTAAGGTTGCTGGTAATGGATTTTTTTGGCATTGGTAATTCTAAAGTGTAAATACCATGCTCGCGTTCACGCATGGTAAATCTTTGTTGTAGCCATTGTGGGCGTACAAAAATTTGTTGATTGTGTTTGTCCACGTGGTAGCGTATACGGATTTTATTCTTGTGGTGGTCAATAAAAATTTTGTAGGGTGAATTACCTATGGAAGTAAGCCATTGTAATGCTTGGGCAATGAGCTTTTCTACGGCAAGATCTTTGGTCCAGCTTGTATTTGTCATTAGCGCGACACATCTACCCAATTGATAATTGGCAACACAAAGTAAAGCGTCTCCTGATGGTGTTTGTATAAGTGTTTTTGCTGATGATTTTGCTTTTGTTAAGACGTACTTTCCAATGTATTTTCCTGTATAGTCTTCCCAACTCCAATTTTTTATGGCATGTGATTTACGTACGACCATGGTATTTTTTTCGATGAGTAGGGTTCCTTTTGTTTCTAGAAGGTCGCGCCAAATAATTTCACGAAGGGCCATTGAATTTGCATCGTAAAAGTTTCCCTTTCCCCAGCGCGCAATCTTTTGCAATATACTGTTGTTTTTTCCCGTACTTATTACCGAGAGGGAAGTATTTTTCGGAAGCGTTCCCAGTTGATTCATAATGTTTTTTTGTACTTCGCCATCAGAGATAATGATGATGTGTTTTTGCTGAGGTTTTTTCTGGAGTGTGTAACGCAGTGCCGGAACTATTTTTGTTTCACCGTTGGCACGCAGTGTCGCAATTTTACTGTTTATGTCAGCGGTTTTTTGTGAAAAAATATCGTATATGTTGTTATTAAAAGCTATTAATTCCAACGTTTCACCATTTAACTGATCATTGATTTCAAGTATGGCCTGCTTGGCCGCTTCTATTTTCGTTGTTGTGGAATACTTTTCATTCATACTTCCAGAAATATCGAGCAAAACAACTATATGCTGGGAGTTTTTCTGACGTGGCGTAGTCCATACCGGCAAAGATTTTTCGATATTTGTGTTTGAGTATCCACCGAGGGCGAAAGTTTTTGGACTAGCGATCATCATTAATCCGTGCCCATTTGCGATATGTTGCGCGATCAAATTATCGAAGCGCTGAAGTTTGGTAAAGGCCATATCGCTTATCACAACGACATCATAGTCTTGTAGATCAATTTCATCAAAAGAGGTATGGTCACTGTATGATGTAATTGTTGCAAAGTCGACGTTTAGTTGCCTTAATTGTGTTCCGAACTCGAGTATTTGACTTTTTTTCTCGACATGAACATTTTGATGATAGATGTTGTTTTGTAAACACGGATCGTCAAAAGAGAGAGAATAAACTTGTGCGGTAATATTCATGTCGCGTTTGTCATTTACATTAAAAAAAAAATGAAAGGTATATTCACCTTGTTTAGGGAGATATATGCTTCGCTGCTCAATCGTTGTATCATCGTTACGAAGTTGAATCATTGCCTCTGTCTTGTGGGAAGTCTTGACAACGATTTCTCCATGAAGTGTTTGTCCTTGTTTCGCAAATGAAGGTAGTGTCAATTTACGAATAGCGATGTCGCGTAGTTGCTTAATTTGTTGTGTTTGTAAATATTCAAATCGCAAGGTTATATTGTTGTAGGTGAGTTGCTTTTGAATGCGCGGTGGCAAATCTTTCACCAGACCATCACTATAGACTATGATTGTTTTACGCAAAGCGCTGTGTGTATGAAACATTGTCATCGCTGACTGCAAGGCTAAATCGACTCTTGAAGTTTCTATGTCCCCATTGTATTCCAAAAAAACAGTTTTGTTTTCGGTAAATTTTTTGGCGATGGTTGCCTGTGTTGCAAAGCAAACGATGGCGTATTGGTCTTGTGGTGACAAGGCTTGGGTAATTTTTTGTAACTCTTGTTGGTAGACATCCTGCAAACTCAGATTGTTTTTGTTGTGTAGCCACTTTATGCTACGTGAGAAGTCGAGACAAATAACCACTTGCTGTGCGGGTGGAGTTACGAAGGAAACGGAAGGAAAAATCAGGAGACATAGTATGATAAAGCGCAAAAACAATATAACGTTTTTACGCTTTATTATTTGCAATATTACCTCTTTCACTCTTTTAGTTCTACAATTCTAGCGTTATCTACATGCATGCTCCATGGAATGCCAAAATCTGCTTTGCCAAAAAAGCCCGTTTGTAAATTGCGGTTTAGTTTGGTTTGAAATTTTTTGACCATTTGATCATTTATGTACATTTCGTAACTGTCTTTGCTTTTTTTGACAGGTAGTTTTTTAATTTTTAGCCTCACAACAGGGTCTTTTGGCCAAGTAAAATTTTCTATTTTGTTCCATTCCCATACCGTTTCCGACTTTTGTAAGCCATAACCGATATCGTTGTCAGGGTCTTTTCCGAAAAGTAGACGATTGTTACCGCTAGAAATTATAATACCAACATATGCTTTGGCGATAGTGGTAATATCTGCTGATATCGCTAAAAATCTCTTTTCGGGGACTTGTCGCGAAATTTGAGTTGTGCTGTTATTGCGTTGGGTTCCTGAGAAAAAAACTTGGCTATTGCGCAGTTGGATGACAATACCATTGTTTTCCTCTTCAAACCATCCACGACGAACATCGTTACTACCTTTACGACTAAAGGTATCTTCCCAGTATATGCTCTTTTTGTTTAATTTTATATTGTAGGTATATTGTTTTGCGTATTCATCGTTTGCGTTTATTTGTAAAACTTTATTTAAATAAGAAGCAGCGACATCGTAGTCTCCACTTTGATTGGCAAGAATAGCAAACAGTTTCAAAGTGTCGGTATTTGTCGCCGATACCTGAATAGATTTTTGCAAAACCTCTTTTGCCTTTGCATATTGTTGTTGCTGGATATAAATTTGTGATAGCAAGTTGTAAACGCGAATGACATCGTCTGCGAAAAGAGCATCTTGGCGCTTTAGCAATTCTTCGATGTAAACAAAACTGTCGCGAATGTTATTACTACGATAGGTGATTTCTGCAAGACGTACCAAAACAGGTGTAAATGAAAATCGTAGTTGCAATGCTCTCGAATATAGCTCGTATGCTTTTGACACATTTTGCTGCTGATAATAGATTTCTGCTGCAACATAATTGGCGAGAAAACTCTTGGGGCTTTCTTTTATTGATTTCTCTGCGAGTTCTATCGCGGTGTCTATTTCTTCGGCGACATAGGCGATGTAAGCTTTTGCACAGGTGACATTATGAGACAAGGCGATACTACTTTTTTGTAGGTTATCTAAAATTTTTTGCGCTTCTTCTGCGGCATTACTCGCCAAATATACTAATGCAAGATTGTAGAGCGATACCAAATCGCCTTGTTGCGCATTGGGAAGTAGTACTTCCCTTGCTTTGGGCAAATCACCTTGTAGATAGAATATCGCTCCACGAATGGCCGCAATTTTTTGCAACCATTTGGCCGATTTTGCAATTTTCTCACTTGTCTTGAGTGCACTTGGGAATTTACCCTCGATATACTCTAGATAAGCTTTCCAGTAAAAATAGCCTTCTTTGTCATTTTCATTTTTCACATCAGCAATCAGGGCTAATTGTTGTTGCGCTTCTGTGTAGTTGTGGTTGTGTATGGCGTATGCAATTTTTTCAAACACATCTTGTGGTTTTTGTGATTTTTGGAACGTCTTTAAAAAAGAAATATCAAAATTTAATTTGCTAAGCAGTTGCGCATACTTACGTTCAATTTCGAGGGAATTCTTAAAAGACTGATGAGCTTTTTCAATCCAGTGGGAAGCCTGTTCATAATTTAGGTTTTCGAGCCAATAGTCAACAAAGCCTAAAAAGGCCTGTTCTTCATTGGGAAATTTTTCTAGTGTTTTTTTGAACAAAGTTTGTGCTAAAGAATGTTGTTCGAGTTCTGCACACGCGGAAGCCAATTGAAGACGTTTTTGTAAGGAAAGTGATGCAAGTCTTTTTGCTTCGCGCTTACAAACGTTTTCGATGTCTATTTGTCTGTAAATTTTTTGTATTTGTTTTTTGGGAAGGTTGTAGTTTGTTTTTTTCTGCACAACATGAATGATGACTTCTTTACGGTTTTCACTGATGATTTTTCCCGAGAATTTTTTACCGTTGTTCATAAGAATAACATCTTCTTTTAATACTTTGCGCAGTAATATTTTTGCCAAGCGACTGTACTCTTTTTCGGAAGAGCTTTGCTGCTGTTGTTCGGGAACAACGATTTCTTCCTCTATCGCTGAAAAAGAATCTTTGGCAATTATTTTTATTGTTTTTGCGACAGGCAAAGGCAATAAGTAAAAATTTTTCGATATTTCTACTTGGGGGAAGGCCATTTTACTTGGTGGAAGTTTTTTGTAGTTGTCAACCTTGCGAAAAACATACCTTTCTTTTCCAGACCAATAGCTATAGAAATTTCTTTCGGGAAATGGAGAAGACATGCTAGCACTTTTTCGCGAAAAGTCACTGGAAGTTGTTCGCGTAGTGAATAACTCTATTTGTTTTGATGTATAGGATGTGTAAAATAAAAAAAATCCAACCAATGTACTGGAGAAAAACAGTATTTGTTGCTTGTTGATCGTCTGCATATTTATCAATACCTTTCCCATAATGGGTCTGATGTGTCTTTCTCTTGTTGTTGCTCTTTTGGAACTGTAGTATTCTTCTTTTCTAAATCAATGTTTGCCGCCGAGATCGTAATGTTAGCTTCAACAGAGCTTTGTTTTTGGTTTTGAAAAACAACTTTGTCTATGTGAAAAAATATTTCCTGGCCCGTGACTGGTTGAGATAGCGTATGTAACCACTGCATTACGGTATGTAGTTGCGCACTTACTTTTATTCTAATGGAATACTTGTTAATCAGTTGTTTGGTTTTTGGTGCTAAAGTGAGGTGTTCAATGTGCGATACATCTAAATTTTTGTTTTGCTTCTCGACTATCTCTGTTAATTGCCATAGCGCATGATGTATTATGTGTAAATGTATATAGTGTCTAGGAGAGACTTTCAGAATTTGTTTTGCAAAACCTAACTTTTTATCAAATTTAATTGCCAATCGATTGGTCTTATTTTCTATAGAAGTCGATTTCTTTTCTAATTCACGCCTGAAGTCTGCAGGGCTCGGTGAAGGAGATACTTGTGGTTTTAGCATTATTTTGCTACTTAGGCGTTCTATATTTTTTTTCAGTGTTGTTTGGCGACTACTCACATATGCGACCACATGATCATAAGGCGGGTAATCTTGCGAATGGATTTGATTTGTCAAACCATGAAGATTTTTACATTTCCTTTTGTATTGTGAAATTTGTTGTTGGGTTGGTGAGATCACAAAACTCCAACTAACAAACAATACGACAACTATACCAGCAGTAACGCTCCAAAATTTTTTGTCTTGCATAAGATTTTCCTGTAGACATAGATGGCAAAAGGTATCGTTCTAGAATGGTGAAGGAGTGTCGATTGTATAATGGACACTCCAAGTGATTACTTGATGAAGAGAAAAACAAACATCAAAAACATACTGAGTGTAAAACTACAAAAGCATGAGAACAATACGTATGTATAGTTTTTTCCAAAACGCATTCTTAAGTATTTTGTAGCTCTTTGCACAATAGAGGTATCTTTGCTTGATAGAGTTGGTTTTACTTGCGAATCATTCATCATGGAGTCATTTAGCGGGATAGTCGGGGCATTATTTTGGATAAGCTCTTTTTCTATACGATGAATTTCTTGGACAAATGACTCATCGCGATCTGCTTTGACTACTTGTGTTACTAATTCTTTGTATGATCCGAGGTGGTATCTTTTAGGAGCAATAGTTAGTTTTTTCGCTTTTTCAGAATAAAAATGAACGCAGGCTTCATTGAGTAAGAAGTTGTTAAGAGCTGCAAGAAGTTGAAATGAATTGCTGTAGCGCTGCTCCAATTTTTTGGTCATTGTTCTTTCAAGAAGAAGAGATAAAGGATGGGGTACATCTGCAACACCGTAGGACGGAATAACCGGAGACAATTGACGGTGGATTAGAGCAATTTCTTGTGGCTCTTTTCCTGCAAGGGGAGGATTTCCCGTTACAATGTGGTAGATAATTGCTCCTAGAGAATAAATGTCACTACTTTTTTGTATGTCTTGTCCCAAAAATAGTTCAGGTGCAACGTAATGAACGATTTCATTACTGGGTGTAATCAACCCTTCGTTACAAAAATTTACCTTGATTTGTCCATCTTTACTCAATAGAACTCTATCAGGATGCAAACTAAGGTGTAGTACGTTTAGTTTGTGAGCAGCAACGAGACCTTGGGTAAGTTCGCGTCCTATTTCTGCAGCAGCTCCCCAGTGAAGTCTTGGATTTCTCTTCATGAGGTCATATAGGTTTTCCCCTGGAATGTACTCCATTACACAATAAACAACGCCACGTATTTCACCCACCTCGTATGTCTTCACAATATTAGGGTGGTTGAGTTTGCATATAGTGTTTAGGCGATCTACTACAAGTTGCTGGTTGTCTGCATATGGGTTTGGATAAAATATTTTAATCGCAACCTGGTGGTCAATATCTTTGCGAAAAGCAAGATACACCAAACTATCTTCTATACGTTGAACAATTTTGTAACCACTGACTTGTTCATCAATTATTTCATCTGGAGAAAAGGGGAGTTTTTCCTCAATAGACATATTTATCTCATTTTAAGATTATATTAGAATGTATTTTCTGCTATAGAATAAAGCTTTGATTCGATATTTTGCGATGTGGAAAGCACAGCGAAACAAAATGTTTTAAATCGCTAAAATTATACGAATCTTAACAACGTTTTACCTAAGTTAAAAAGCATAAATATGCGTAATTTTACCATGTAAAAAAACAAATACAACAAAATTTTATTTGCGTTTGCAAGCGCGATTATTGCGATATAGGATGTACGCCCGAGCAATTTTTTCAAGATCGTTCTTCATCAAGACTTTTTCAACCACATCTTGTATGTCCTCTACTTCGGGAATCTCCCAAGGCGGGAATAGCTCATTTAAATGCCAAATTACTTGGTTGGTCAATTTTGTGTTTAGTTGTGTGTCGATAGGAGTGGTCGCATCCGCGGCACTTTTAATTGCGTTGAAAATTTTTTTTTCATCAAAAACAACAATTTGTCCATCGCGTTTCTTTATACTTTTTAATAAATTTTCACGGTAAGTTGTGAAAAAGTTTTGTTGTCTTTCTTTTTCTCTCTCATGTCTATATATAATGTATGCTTTTGCAATATCTCCATAGTGCATTTGCATTAGGACCTCTTCTATAATATCCTGTATTTTTTCGACATGAGGAATTTTATTTGCAAAAGTTTTCTCTATCTCGCATAAAACATATGAGGAAACTTTTTCGGCTATACCCTGGCCATCTTTGCCCAGAGATTCAGTTGCTTTTTCAATAGCATTGATTATTTTTTCGGACGCAAAACTTTCTTTTGAGCCATCTCTTTTTATGATATATTCTATACTAGACAAAAAAGCAATCTCCTAATAGTTTACACACAAAGCCCGACTAAACATATTTTTGTAGGATATGTTATCAATTAAGGATTATTTATCGATAATATACCCTAGCAATAACTATTATATACCACAAATTGTGGTGTTTGCAAATTCAAGTTGTAAAACAGTTAATAAAGTGAGAATCCAATGCATTTTCGAAAATTCATTCAATTATGCCTAATATGTACACTGATCTTTCCTATTTCTACCTTTTCCCAAGACGCCCCTATTTTTAGTGGGAATGATATCTTTCATCCTATTTACGGTAAGCGTGGAATGGTAGCTTCCCAAGAGGCTCTAGCAACGTTGGCAGGGGCAAAGGTTTTGCAGGAAGGTGGTAATGCGATCGATGCCGCTGTTACTGTGGGATTTGTTTTGGCCGTGACCCTTCCACGTGCAGGCAACATTGGCGGAGGGGGATTTATGGTCGTTTTTGATGCAAAAACGAAAAAGGCCATTACGATCGACTATCGAGAAAAAGCACCTGTAAAAGCAACTGCCGACATGTTTTTAGATGAAAACGGAGATGTTGATAACGAAAAAGCGCGTTTTAGTCTTCTTTCGTCTGGAGTTCCAGGTACGGTTGCCGGATTTGCTCTGGCCCTAGAAAAGTACGGAACTTACTCTTTGGCAAAGGCATTAGCTCCTGCGATTCATTACGCCGAAAACGGATTTCCTGTGAGTCCCGGACTGTCCGATTCGTTGAAGGGATTGAAAAAGCGATTCGCAAAATGTCCGGCGAGTATGAAAATTTTCTTCAAAAATGGTGAATGTTATGAACCAGGAGAAATGATATACCAAAAAGACTTGGCTCAATCTTTGAAAAAGATAGCCGAAGAAGGTACAAAGGCATTTTATGAAGGTGAAATCGCACAAAAAATTGCGAATGAGATGCAACAAAATGGCGGACTTATTTCCTTAGAAGATTTGAAAATATACCGACCAAGTATACGTACCCCCATATACGGAAGTTACCGCGGCTATGATGTGTATTCCATGCCACCACCAAGTTCTGGAGGGGTACATTTAGTACAAATGCTAAACATTTTAGAGCACTACCCCCTAAAAAAATGGGGACAAAACAGTGCGCAAACAATTCATGTGATGGCAGAAGCGATGAAGTTGGCCTACGCCGATCGCGCAAAACATTTGGGAGATCCCGATTTTGTGAAAGTTCCGATTTCTGGCATTATATCTAAATCTTACGCAAAACATTTGCTGTCTAAAATAAATTTACAACAAGCGACTTCAAGCAAAAAAATTCTCGCTGATGATCCGTGGAAACACGAAAGTAACGATACCACTCACTTTTCGGTAATGGATCAATATGGTAATGCGGTATCCAATACATACACTCTAAATTTTAGCTATGGCTCTGGTTTTACAGTTCCTGGAACAGGTATTTTGTTGAACAACGAAATGGATGATTTTGTTGCAAAGCCAGGTGTACCAAACGCTTTTGGTCTTTTGGGTGGCAAGGCAAACGCTATCGAACCACAAAAAAGAATGTTGAGTTCCATGACCCCTACCATTGTTGTCAAAGATGATAAACCATTTTTGGTCACGGGAAGTCCAGGTGGGAGTCGTATTATTACAACCACATTGCAAATTATTTTAAATGTGATTGACCACGATCTCAACGTTGCAGAAGCAAGTAACATGCCGCGTATCCATCACCAATGGTATCCTGACGAAATTCGCACGGAAAAAGGTTTGAGTTTTGACACACTTGATTTACTACGCCAAAAGGGGCACAAGGTTGTTCAAAAAAGCGTTATGGGAAGTACACAAAGTATTATGTGGGACAAGGGATTCTTTTTTGGAGCGTCAGATCCGCGACGTGTAGATGCTTTGACTGTTGGTGTAAAATAATTCACTGAAACAGTTGTTGGGTTTACACTTATTAAACTATAGTCCTAACTCTATTCTACTTCCAGAAAGGAAAAAAGTGGGTTCGGGATCGAGTTAGGATAGAGTAAATCTCTTGTGATGTTTTGTGTTATTTATCTTCTAGGTCAGTTATAGCTGAGTACAATATGCAAGATCCTTTTATTATTTTTGTTACAGATCCCGAGCGTGAAGATACTCCTGTTGCGCTTGGTTTAACACGTATAGGGCGTTCTTCTTCTAGTGAGATACAAATTAACGATGCCAATGTTTCTAAGGCGCATTGTATTTTAATTCGTACCGGGGAAGGTGTCGTTATATATGATTTTTCTTCGCGAAATGGCACTTTCGTGGGGAGAGAAAAAGCTTGCGGACAATATCTCAAGGATGGAGATGAAATTGTTCTTGGGGAACATTGGCGCTTGATGTATATGGAGGGGCAGTCATCGACTGCCAAAAAATCGAGCGAAGAAAACGTCAGTGCCTTATTAGAAGAACCATCCCGCGAGAAGCCGAAACTAGGCTATGTACTTCCATGGGTTATTGCAGTACTGTGTGCCATTTTTGCTTTCATTCCTCGCGAGGAAAAATTAAAAGACGAAAATGCCGTTGGTGACCTGCGCAAGAAACTTTCGAAGATCGAAAATGAGGTAGCGACTTATAAAAAACAGATTGCCGAAAATGAGCATACAACCGCCGCCTTACAAACTAAAATTGAAGACCAGCAACAACAAATAGCGCAACAAAAACGCCAAGTAGAAAAAAAACAGAATTTATTGTCGCTGACACAAGGTCAGTTGCGTTTGGTGAGAAAACAGAGAGATCGGTTACTCCAGAAACGTAAAAATACGAATAAGGATGTATCTGAAAACGGAATAGATAACGAAGATAAAGCAGTGCTTGTTGAAGAAACGAAAGATATAGAAAATACAGAACCTGAAGAAGAACTCACCGAAGAAAAGACCGTTGTGGAAGTGCCGGAAAAAAAAGATATACGCGAAAACAAAGAACCGAAAATAGCGGAACGCTCATATGATTTAGATGCACTTGCTAAAAAATTAATAACCATACTGGAAAGCTATGCATTTCCGAGTATTTCATCGCAAAGTTTGCAGCCAATGTTGTCACAGTTGTCTGGTTCTTCCTCACTAAAAGCAGCAAAAAAAATGTTGGAGTTGGTCGAGTACTCTGAGAGTTTGAACCATGACCTAAACAAAAATATTACTTTTTTGGAGAAACGCGTTCAGAAGCTTTTAGATTTAGCGAAACAAAAACAAAATATGTCACGAGACGATTTGGAGAAGCACCAACGTTTACTGGAGTTATCTCAAAAGAAGGCGGAAATACAAAAGAAACAACAGCAAAGACTTTTGACTTTGCAAAATAGTATTGTCGACGATTTCACCAAACTACAAGATCCTGAAATGACAAAATATCTTGTTAAAAAACTCAACAAACGCGATGAGACGAGAAGTCTTGCCATTTTAAACGCTCTTACCGCCGCAAAAGCAGAACACGCCATTCCAAAGTTGATGGCGACCTTAACGACAAAAAATACTGTGATTCGCGACAAAATAATTGCCACTTTATCACAAATTACTTCTCTACCATTTTCTAACGTCAAGGAATGGAAAAGTTGGTGGAGCAAGCAACAGAATAAATAGGAGGCTACTATGAAAAAGTTATTGTTACTGTTACTATTTTTAACACTTGTAAATGCCGATACTTTAAAGCAAGCGGTGTCCGCAAGTCAGGTGAAGAAAAACGTTGCCAAAGTTATGGCGGTCTATGACTGGAGTGACTCTTTAGAAGAACTACAAAAAGAAGCAACGAAAAAAAATAAAATGATTTTTTGGTTGCAAGTCGTCGGCGAATTAGATGGCGGATTGTGAAGCGCTGGCCACTCTTTGAGAGCCGTGACGCTCTCTGATAAACGTGTAATGAGATTTATGCAAAAGCACTTCATTAGTGGACTGCGCAATATTGCGGGAAAAACAAACTATGCAGGTACATCAAACACGCACTTACCTTCTTACGAAGCTGTTACCGTGACCAACTGCTCAGGACATCACAACGTGCAAATGTTTTTTATGACCAAAGACGCACGTGTGGTAAACTGTTTGCCTGGTTTCTGGAATCCCGAAGCCTTTCTTTCCGAAGCTAAGTTGGCGGTATCCCTGAATAAGTTGTACCACAATACCAAACTACCTATCTCACAACGCAACGAACTATTTTTAAATACACATCTTGAAAAAGCCTTTTTCTCCGACGCAAAATTGCAAAAGCAAAGCAAACTACAAGGTTTTGACGTCAAAAATATCGAAAAGCGCAAAGAGTCTGATTTTAAACGCGTACATGCATTCATTGATACAGGGTTAAAGAGTTCAGATCAAGTATTACATGAACGCATGGCGGAACGTCCTTTTATACCATTTGAGCTATTTGACACGGCAAAGTATATTGATATGGGACGTAAGAAATACAAATACAACAAAGGTGTCCCTGGACATGAAAAACCCATGAGAAGGAATAGAAGACGCAACCGCTCATAGTTGCACATTGTAAAACAATTTTATACTGGTAATGAAATATAAAAAATGCGAGAATTATGAACAATTTTCGCATTTTTTTTATTTCAGATGGAAAATAAAGCCGAAAATTAAAGTTGTAAAGGAATATCACTACATTTTACGGAGATTGTTGTGAAAAAAAACATTCTGTATGTTATTTTCATTAGTATTGCGATTTTTGTATTACATGGTTTTTTAACGCGTTTTACCGCTTTTGATCGCGCAGAGTACCTTGTCCGCGATTTCTTTTTCGATAGACGCGAAGTAAAACTAGAGCAGTATATGGGAGGAGAAGAAGTCAATCCCTTTACTCATGAAGATACTTTAATCGTAAAAATCGATGATGTTTCTCTTGGAAACATCGGTAAATGGCCTTGGTATAGAGATGTTTATGCTCAGTATATCAATGCTGTAAACAAATTCGGACCAAAACAAATGCAACTCGATATAACGTTTGTATTACCAGAGCGTGTGCCCAAAACCGTGGCAACAGAGTTGCAAAACGAACCACAGCTTCTAGAAAAAGTGAGTTCTATTTTTAGTAAGTCGGACGATAAGTTTGCACAAGCTTTGAAAAAATACGACAATATATATACCGACTTATTTCTTGTTTCGCAGGCACGTCCTGATATTTCATATATAAAGCAAATTCAGGAAACGGAAAATCTCGTACAGCAATACTCTCAAAAAGCTCCCGAGGATGCCGTTCCCATGTTCCGCTCCCTTGAACCTGTTCTCGATAAGTTTGCAGTGAATTCAATGCTTTCAACTGTGAATGCATTACCTGATCAAGATTTAATTTTGCGACGTTTCCCCATGGTTCACGTGTATCAAAACAGCGAAGGACAGAAATTTTATCTTTACTCGAGTGTTTTGAACATGCTTCTAACGCACTACCGTATAAAGAGAGATGCGGTTGTTATAAAAGAGGAAGAGGTGATCCTCAAAGGAAGTCATGTTCCCATAGACAAAAAACCTCAAAAACGCAGTCTTGATTCACTAAAGGAAAAAATCAAGAATATCAATGAGCCGCAACAATACAGCAAGAATTTGTATAATTATTTGTTGTATGAGGCACTTGTTGAACAAATGGAGGAAGATGGGGCTCCCGCATATCCTATCCACCTTGTCGAAGAGGAGGGCGGTTATCGCCTAATAGATGGTAAAGAAATATACGATGCGGCGTTGGCAGCAAAGTCACAAAAAATACAGTGTATTTTTTATAAAAAGCAAGACATTGTTATTAAAACGCCTATCGTGGAAGATTCTAACCTCAACCCAATTAAACATCAAGTACCTATCAACTACCCTGGACGCTTACGTATAGATAACTTTAACGAACAAACGGCCTCCGTAGAAACGTACAATACTATTCCAGTAAAAAGTTTTCTCGATGGTTACAACATTGGTTTTGTTCCTGACTTTCCTGGCAAAGGCGAAAAAATTGCGCCAGAGACCGTCGCATGGTATAAAAACTTGTGCGAGAAAAAAAGACAATCGGTCATTTCTGATTTCACAAGTGCCTATCCGGAAGGTGGCGAAGAGGAATTTCAGACATACATTCTCGAAGAAAACCAAATAGAAGGCTTTTATTTTTTTTATGCGATGTTTTTTGAGCAAATGGCAGAACAGTTTCCAGGGAAAAAATTTAGTTTTCGTAATTACACTCGCTACTACAAGGATTGGTCGCAACAAATGGGGTTACCTCCTGAACAAGTTCCCCCCATGACAAAGCGGAAGTTGCTAGAGGCCATCTACAACGTATATGCAGAAGGAGTGTACAATTATTACGGTAAATATCTTTTTGTCGGAGCCTATTCGACAGGTATGGCGGATGACGTAAAAACCACACCTTTTGGAGACATGTTCGGAATTGGGGTTATGGCCAATGCATTTAACACCATTGTTGTCGATAACCAAATCCTTAATGTAAATGCCACAACGCAAATGGTCATCTTTTTTGTCTTTGCCTTTATCTTGGCGATGGTTTACAGATGGTCGAACATCCGCTATTGCTTGTTCTTGTTTGCTGCTGGTATTGTCTCGGTGGGTGTAATTGGTTACATGATATTTTACCGAGATAACTTATACCTAAATATGATACCTTTATTTTTGGTGAATACGATTTTATTTTCGGGCATCATTTCCATGAGATTACTGACCGAAGAACGAAATCGCAAATTTTTGCAGAATACTTTTTCTCAATATATTTCGCCGGAATTGATCGATATCATGTATGACTCTAAGGTACAACCGCAGTTGGGTGGTGAAAGTGGAATATTTACCGCGTACTTTACAGACATTCAAGGTTTTTCTACTTTTTCGGAGAAATTAACTGCCACACAGGTTGTTGAACTTCTCAACGAATATCTAACGGCGATGACGGATATTCTTCTGGAAGAACAGGGGACTCTGGATAAATACGAAGGTGATGCGATTATTGCGTTTTTTGGAGCACCTCTAAAAAGCACTGAACACGCTTTTTTCGCTTGTAAAGCGGCGATACGCATGCAAGACAAACTTGAGGACTTGAAGGCAAAATGGCGTCAAGAACGTTCTGTGGAAAATCGCAATGTGAAAAGTCTTCCCGACGAAGAGTGGGCACCTGGTGACAAGTGGCCAAAGATCGTTCACGATATGCGCATGCGTATCGGAATAAATGTCGGAGAAATCGTGGTTGGTAACATGGGGTCCAAGACGCGTATGAATTATACGATGATGGGAGACCCTGTAAACTTAGCGGCACGATTAGAATCGGGGGCGAAACAATATGGCGTATACACTCTAGTGAGTCATTTTACCGCAGAGCACGAATTCGAACACGTTGAGTTACAGCGTAAAGTGCGCATGGATGAAATGGTAGAAATTCGTTTCATCGACAAGATTACCGTTGTTGGTAAGTCGGAACCGGTAAAAGTCTTTGAAGTTATTTCGCTCAAGAACGACTTATCTCCGCGGGAGAAAATTTTACTACCGCTTTTTGATGAGGCAATGAAGCTTTACCAAGAAATGAAGTGGGATGAAGCTCTGGCGAAATTCCATGAAGCTCTAGAATATGAGCGTTTTCCCGATGGCAAGACAACCCCATCTGAAGTTTTCATTGAACGTTGTAAAATCTTTAAAGAAACTCCTCCTGTTGCAGAAGGAGAAGAGTGGGATGGCGTGTTCCGTTTAGCATCGAAATAAAATATGCCTCCGGAAATTACTAGCATCTTTGTAAGGTAAGGTGTTATAATCGTATGGTGATATTCTGCAAAATCACTATGCAATAAAAAGCTTAAATAGGTTGTGGCCATTTGTTCATTTTTATGTAAATGGCTTCAACCATAAATATAGTAAATAATTCCTGCAAGTCAGGCTGCAATAATATTTTAAGTTAAATTTTTTTCATGGAAAAAATATGAGATTACTTACTTGGAAATCTAGGTAGGAGAAAAATATGTTACGAAAATTTACAATACTTTTCTCTATTATTTTCTTAATACCCTTTTGTTTTTGCGAATCTATTGCAAAAGTACAGTCCTTTAGAGGATACGTTATTGTCAAAAGCGGAAAGAAAATCTTTCGCTTGAAGAGCAAAAACCAACCGCTAAGCAATGGAGATTTCATTCAGGCGAAAAAAGGACATGCGAAAATACTATTTAACGATGGCGCTCAAATGACTGTGCGTCCGTTTTCTAGTACTCGTATAGGTAACAAAATAGAAAAAGGCAAAAAAACACGTAGAGTAACGTGTTTTGCAGGAAAAGTATGGTTTAAAAGTGGAAAGAAGTCCAAAGTTAAGAATTATCTACAAACACCAAACATGGTATGTGGACTTCGTGGTACAGAAGTAGAGATTGGTGCTTTTCCGAAGAAAAAAGAAATCGGTTCGATTACCGCAGTTAAAGGACGTGTCATCCTCCAGTCTGGTAAAAAGATACTGCGTGTGAAGAAAAAAGGTGTTCTTGTTTATGCCGATGACCGTATTCAGACAAAACGCGGTAAAGCGATTGTTACTTTAAACGATGGTGCAGTGATCAAGGTAAGACCTTTTTCGCGCATCCGTATACAAGAGAAGAAAAAAGAAGGTAAAACCAAGCGACGCGTTACCTGTTTTTCCGGTAAATTATGGATGAAAAGTGGTTTTAACAAAAAAATTAAAAACTACGTACAAACACCAAATATGGTATGTGGACTTCGTGGTACAGTTGTCGAAATCGCAGCAGTTCCCACAAAACCGCAGGTGGGACGTGTTCTAAGAGTGAAAGGTTTTGCCATAGTTCGTTCGGGACGAAAGATTGAACGTATCAAAAAACCAGGACGAATTCTATATGCGGGAGACCATGTTCAAACAAAACGTGGCAAGGTCCAGGTGAAATTTGCCGATGGCGGTTTGTTAAAAATACGCCCATTTACCAGTACCTTGATTCAACAGCACAAAAAACCAAACTCAAAAAAGAAAGAGCGTCGTATAACCTGCTTTACCGGAAAGATGTGGTTTAAGAGTGGTAAAAAGTCCAAAGTGAAAAGTTATTTACAAACGCCAAACATGGTATGTGGACTTCGTGGTACAGTTGTTGAATATGGTCACGATGCTGCAACGGGGCAATCTGCGCAAACAACCCTTTCTGGAAATGTAGATACCACTGGAAATTACGTTGGGGCGGAGATGATCAGTCCTGGAGAGTCAGCAGCGCAAGCAAGTAACGTGTACACCAGCTATAATACAGCATTTGAACAACCAAGTTTTAATGGCATTCAGGGAGCAATCAACAACACGGTTGACTCTATGGCCCTAAATCCTAGTAGCCAAGCGACTAGTTCTGTGAGTACCGATATGAGTAATGTCGACACACAGAATCACCAATCCTTCATGAACTTTGAGGAAGGATCTTTTGACCAATTGGATGGAACGCCCCAAGAGGGAACAGCTCCTGATACTCTCATTGAGCAATCTAGTGATAATTCTCTTGCTGGTAGCGGCGATGCCACAGCTAGTTTTCAATCTGATGCGGCATTGATGGAAGACAACCCTAACTCCCAAGTGAGTAGTTCTGCGGGACAAGAAGTAACGCAAGAACCACAAAATATTGTGAACTCAGGTAGCGTAGCCGTTACCGAGGGGAACATTGATCCTGAAGGAAGTTATGAGGTTGTGGCAAATGTTCCCGAGTCTAACCCGGATACCCTTGACCAAAGTGGTGTTGGTAGCATGATTAATCTTGCCGATGAAAATCCGCAATTTGCTGATGCCATGGGCGACATGATTGACCAAACCGCAGAGAGTAGTACCAATCAAACTGGTCTTACATCTTCTAGTGGCGGTGACGGCGATGGCGGCGGAGACGGCGATGGCGGCGGAGACGGCGAAGGCGAAGGAGACGGCGAAGGAGACGGCGAAGGAGACGGCGAAGGAGACGGCGAAGGAGACGGCGAAGGTGACGGCGGCGACGGTGAAGGTGACGGAGACGGCGGTGAAGGAGACGGCGGCGACGGCGACGGTGGCGAAGGAGACGGCGGCGACGGTGATGCAGGCGGCGACGGTGATGCAGGCGGCGACGGTGATGCAGGTGGCGACGGTGATGCAGGCGGCGACGGTGGTGACGCAGGTGGCGACGGCGGTGGTGACGCAGGCGGCGACGGTGGTGGTGACACAGGCGGCGGCGACAGTGGAGCTAGCGGTGGCGGTGACGGTCCTGGTGGCGACGGCGGCGGCTCTGCAGGCGGCGGTGGTGCATCTGATGCATTTGACAATATAACAAGTGGTGCAAACGAAAGTGATGTTACGAATGAGAATGGCGACTCCGGCGGTGGTCAGTAAACTACTGTTATTTGTTATTTCATGTGCACTATTCACAGCATCGTGTTTATACGGTGCTGTGGACCCGATTCCTCAAGTTACGTTGCTAATCGTGGTTTTTGCTTGTTGGTTTTGTGTGTTAATTGTCAATACAAAAAACCACATTGTGCAGATTCCAAGTTCTGTATTGTTTTTGGCGGGTTGTGTTTCTGTTTTTATGGTGGTGCAGTGGTTTCTACTTCACGAACAAGTATTAAAAGCTCCTTATACTTTACGCAACATTTCATTGCCTTGGGAAACACTACAAGCGACCACGACAAATCTCTACGAAGCAAAAATTGCGATTTACAAGTGGCTTTTGCCGATACTTGTGCTATTTTTAGTTCCGCAAATTGCCTCCACTTCGAAAAATGCACGTTATTTGTTAGGTGCAATTATCGTTGTTGGCCTTTTTCAGGCATGTTTGGGTTTGGCACAGTTTTTAGTAAAAGACCCCATTGTTACTTACTTACCCATCATACGAGGTGAGGTACATGGCACGTTTGTGTGTCGCAATACTTTTGCGGGTTTCTTAGCTGTAATTGGCATACTTTCTCTGTCCTGGTTTGTAAAGTTTGTTGCACATAGCTTGAAGAAATCGACAAAGAAGAATATGCTCGTTTGTGTATGGCAGAGTCGAAACTTTTCAAAAATCGCAATACTTTTTATATGTACACTAATCATCGTTTTGTGTATTTTCCTGAGTGTTTCGAGAGGAGCTATTTTAAGCTTTTTCTGTGGCAGTGTCTGTTTTTTACTTTTATATGTCTACAGGCATAATGTAACTTTTAAACAGATGATAGTACATAGTAAAAAGATTGTTCCTCTCGTAGCCATTTTTTTGCTATACCTCTATTTATCGACTCTTAATAATATATATGAACGCTTTGCTTTGGCAGTAGAAAAAGGGGATATACGTTCGGAGTTATGGGATATCTCTATGCAGGTGGCCTCTGATTATCCATTGGGGGTTGGTGGCCGTAACTACTTTTATGCAACACCCGCGTACAACAAATCACACTTAGATCATTTTGTCTATCCACACAACGACTATGTGCAATGGGCAATGGAGTATGGGGTTGTGGGAGTTGTGCTCCTGAGCCTTTTGCTACTTGTTTGGTTGCGATATACATGGAAAATACGCGAAGATTGTGTACTGTCGCGAACGTTATGGGCCGGATGTCTGGCAGGCTGCGTGGTGTTATTTTGCCATGGTTTTGTCGACTATGGGTTGCAGATAGATAGTCACCGTTTGCTACTGGCACTTTTAATGGGACTTCTCATCACACGTAAAAAAGTAATCGTAGAGCCTGCCAAGAAGAGTTCTTACATTTGGTTAGTTTTGTTTACTGTTGCAGCAAGTCCTATTGCGTATGAATCTTTTTGTCGCGGTTATAGTAGCCATTTACAACCCAAAAAAATATTTGATACTTTTTACAAAAATCGAAAGCTAGGCGTTGTTGAACAGCGTAATAAGATTTTAAATACGGTGGATGTTTTAAAAGAGTCTCTCGCATGGAACCAAAGAGATCCAGAACTGTTGTACAAAATTGGTTTTTTTTACCGAGAAGCCGCGCGTTTGCATTTTGCGAAAAAGGACGAACTGCTGAAGTCTGCTGCTTTTTTTCTAGAAAAATCACGTGAGATTATGCCCAATAACCATGCTGTCTATGTTCGTTTGGCAGAGGTATATTTTGCTCAGAAAGATTATAAAAAAGCCGACCAGTACATGACGACGGGAGTTACTCTTGGTCCCTACAAAAGTAAGTATGCCGCTATTATTGCAAAATATTGGTTAAAACGTTGGGAACAGACACAGCGTAAAGTTTACCTTGATTTAATTGCCGATCGTCTGTGGGTGATGAGTAAGAGAGATTGTGCACCTTTACCAGACATATTCAAGGCTTGGAGAAGCATTTCTTCTCACTACGAGAAGGAAGAACGTTGGTATGGCGTTGTTTTTCCGAAAGAAAACGACTTTGTACTTGAAGCGGGAAAATACTTTTTGCAAAATAACGAACTGGATATGGCACGGCGTATGGCGCGACATATCAAAGGTGACAATTCAAAAAAGAATTTTCTATTGGGGCACATTCATGTTCATGATGGCAGCATAGATAAAGCCCTTGAAAACTACGCTCGAGTTGATATCGACGCTACACTACTTCGCGAAATAGTGAATACTCTTGTTGCGAAGAAGTATTGGGATGAAGCTGTCGATGTTGCAAAGTCAAATAATTATGATTTACCTCTGTCTTTAGAAATGGTAGAAAAAGCGGTAGAGATAAATATCTCTATGTCTAAGGTGGAAACTTTTCTCATAGAGTGCGAGAAGAACTTTGCCGCAAATGCCACTATCTTTTACTTGAGAGCACTCATCGCAGAAAAAAAATTACAGCTAGAAGATCATATTCTCTACGCGGAAAAGGCAGTGGAACAAGATAGGCAAAATTTTCGCTACTTGATATATTTGCTACAATCTTTGTTAAAGAGAAACATGTGGAATGATGTAGAAATACGCGTGCGCAAATATTCTCCTTTTATGGAAAAACCATTTAAATTGTACAAATGGGTAGCATATGCTTTTTACAATCACAAATTGTACAATAAATCTTTACTTTGGGCTAAAAAAGCTCAACAAAGGAACAACGGTGACTTTGAAATCAATTCATTGGTCACTCATCTCGAAAGTAAAAAGGAAGAGTAAGCTGTTTTTTGAACAACAGAAACCAGTTCCATCTTTCCCTGTTTCGGGACAGCACGTAATAGGAAATAAATACTATGATAAAATATATGTGTCTGATGATTCTCTTTTTAGGCATTGTCATCTCTCAAGATTTTGAAAATACACAACAGCAACAGCAGGAACAGCAACAAGAACAGGCAACGCCAGAAGAGGAACAAGGACCAGCTGGGATTGATTTATTTTATGCAAATCGCGGTTTTGATTTAACCCCTAAAACACAAGCTTTACAATGGACCAATCGAGTTTCTACTGTTTTTTATTATGACAGCAACGTTTTCTTAAACGAAGGCGAAGATCGTGCGGACGACTTTGTGTGGGCAACACAGTTACAGTCGGACTTGCGATATGTGCAAGAAAGCTGGCAAATAGGATTGACCGGTATATTTCGCTATGAAGATTATCTTGAGGAAAATTCTCTAGATCAATTTTTGCCGCGAGGGTCTATTGATTTTAGCTACAAAGGGCGAAATTTTTACGCCTCTTTTAAAAGTGAAGTATCGCGTAACACAGTACCAAACACCGTAGAGTTAAACGATCGCTCACCGTGGAACCAAAGTACCTCAAAATCGGCAATAGGATTTCAATACAAGCAATTGATTTTTGAAGTACAGTCATTTCATTCCTTTCTAGACTTCGAAGACATAGAAGGGGACTATCACAACTATGGGCAAGCGTATGTGTTGAAGTACAGACCGAGACAAAACGTTACTTTCCTTTTTGAGACGGCTTGGGATTATATCAATTATCGCGAAGCGGCTATTGTCGCAGGGGATCAACAAAGTGATACTCTTGGAGTAAAGATATTGCCAGGTGTAGAGATCGCGTTTACGGAGAGTTTGTATGTACTATTGCAAGTAGGTCTAGATCATCGTACCTCATTTGATTATGTAGGTCTTAAGGCCTTTTTGGTCTGGCAGCCTTCACCAAACTTGCGTATGACTCTTTCACTCTTACGTCAAACGTTGCCTACATTTGCTGGCGACTTTCAGTTAATTTCTGTTGTTGGAGCAGGAACGGAGTATTTACTTACCGAAAATACGGTGATCAAAACTAATTTTAGTTTGTTACATGGAAATCCAGAAAATGGTGCCACCAGTTATCTTTACACATCTGGGGTTAATGTTGTATATCGTTTATTTGATGGTGTAGAATTCGAAGCCTTTTGTAGTTTGTCCGTAAAAGATGATAGTATAGCCGATTTTGTATGGCTGAAAACCGGAGGAGGCATCAATGTGGTTTTTTAAGCATTGTAAGAATAAACTGTATGTACTGTGTTTGTTAATTTTACTCGTCTTAGGGTGTGAAACTCCTCCTGACGAGTTTGTTCCCGATCCTTTAGAGGTGGCAAAGAATACGCAAAAAAATGATGTGGTTGATAATTCACAATCCAATACGAACACGGACACAAATACAAACACAAATACTCAAAATAATGCACAACAAAATACAGCGAACACCAATATAAACACTAATAAGCAGGACGAGCAAAACAACAGCACGACGCAAGAAATAAAGGCGTTGCGCATACCAGATCTAAATTTAGATGTGGAAGCGCGATTTATTGCCGGAGATAAAATAAAAATCGAGTTGGCCGGCGAAGATGAAATGACGCGAGAATTTGCGATTTCTAACAGCGGCATTATTTCTTATCCATACGCAAAAAAAATCCAAGTTATTGGAAAAACTGTTGCAGAACTAGAAGAAATTCTCGTCTCAAAACTTGAAAAATATTATGTAGAACCAGTGGTGAGTATTTCTGTAGAGAGTTGGGCGGAAAGACGTGTCTATTTATATGGTGTGGAAAATGGCAAAAACAGTGTTGTTTTAGATCCGACAAAAGGAATGACCGCGAGTCAGTTTCTCATTTCCGCAGGGGTTTCTCCTAAAGAAGCGGACTTTAATCGCATTTCGTTAACAAGACGTGTCAGTAACAAGCAAAAAGTAATTCCCATACCTCTGCAAGATCTTTTAGAAAATTACGATGTCACAAAAGATGTTATATTACAACCAGGAGACTTGATTATTGTCAAAGAAGCTCCCAAGATTCATGTGCAGGGAAATGTAAAATCTCCGGGATCATTTCCTTTGCAAAAAAACGAAAAGATGAATTTGTGGTTTGCTCTATCTCTGGCTGAAGGGCCAACGCAGGAAGCGGATCTTGCCAATATTAAAATACTTAGACAGGCAGAAGAAGGTTACGATGTAACCGTAGTTTCTGCATCAGATATCAAACAAAGCGAACTGATTTTGCTTGAGGCAGATGATATTGTTGTGGTTCCCTCGCAAAACGAAAATGTGGTGACCGTCTATGGACAGGTAAAGCAGCCAGGAACTGTGAGACTTATCGGACGCTCTGTACGTCTTTCCACTGTTATTGCCAATGCCGGTGGTTTGACTCAGTACGCTTCGCGTTCTATTCGCGTGTTTCGTTATTCTACCACTGGAAAAACGCAAAAGTTTTCTATCGATTTTGATGCCATTACCTCTGGAGATAGTAAACAAGATATTGAAATGCGTTCTGGTGACGTTGTTTATTGCGACTATGGTTTATGGTAGAAATTGGTATACATGGAAAATTTAAATTTAAATATTCGCTATTATTTAGAACTTTTGTACAGAAGAAAGTGGTTTATCGCCATTATTTTTACAATATTTGTTGTGGGGGGAGTGTTATATACCTCCAAACAAACAAGGCTCTACAAGACAACAGCTGCGTTGTCGATTACTCCTCCCCAAAAGCGCAATATTGCTGGAATTGAAGTTCAAGAAGAATTTAACGCTCACATGCAATATTTTGTGAACACACAAAAACAAATTTTACAAGGCGAAGGGACGATGCGCCTTCTTGTCGAACGTCTAGACGACGATATTTGTCGCGAATTTTTCGGTAAACCAAAGGAACAAGTTTCCATAAAACAAGTACAAAGGCAAATTGCTATTTCTTACCGACGTAACACTTACATCTTTGAGGTAGGTGTCATTGGTAAGCAGCCACAGCATTGCGCTACAATTGCTAATTTACTTGTGGATATATATATCGAAGAGTACAAACGTAATCAAAAATCTTCACAAAATCAAGTGCTGAAGTTCTTAAATCAAGGATTACCCGAAAGGAAGCAAAGCCTGGCAGAAGCGGAAGAGCGCCTGAAAGAATTCGAAGAGAATCATCGCAACATCTTATTTTTTACAAATAGCGAAAACAATTTTGACACGACTCAAATTGAAAAATTGTTAGACAAAATTCAAAGCATCAATGTGGAACTTTTGACAAAAAAAAATAACTACGATAAATGCGCTATTGCACGTAAAAAAGGTACGTTGGAAGCTATTTTACGCTTAGAGTTTTTCCGTGAAAGTGAACTTCTCAGTAATTTGCGTCAACGTGAATTTGAACTACAGCAAAAATATGCAGAAAACCGTTTGCGATATCAACCAGAACACCGCACCATGGTATGGCTAAAGAAGAGCATTACCAATACAAAGCGTAAAATTGAGCAAGAAGCACGTTTATTTGTACACCGCGAAGAACAAGAATATTTGGGACTTGTATATAAAAAACAGCAGCTAGAGCAGCTTTTACAACAAGAAAAAAAGAAACTTCTCAAGCAACGGCAAATATATATCGACTACCAGCACGCCAAACGCGAATATGACGTACAGCTAAATACCTACAATAACTTTATGGATAAATTGAAAGACATAAAGGCAATTAGCGGTTATGAGGTAAATAATATACGTCGTGAGCACAAGGCCCTTGCACCAGCCAAAAATGACATATACAGGCCACGCGCACTCGTCAACTACGTGATGAGTGGTTTTTTAGGAATATTCATGGGAATACTGGCGGTATTTTTGTTAGAAAGTCTCGATGACACAATACAAAATGAAAAAGACATGCGTGAGTTGGTGGATGTCCCTGTCTTTGGACAAATTCCTTTTATTTCAAAACGCCGTTATGGAAAAGATATCGAAAAAGTGGTGACTAACTACAGTAAATCACCTATTGCCGAAGCTTTTCGTTCTTTATCGTTGAATGTTTTGTTGATGGAAAATGAGCAAAAAATATTCGCGGTAACAAGTCCATGGGCCGGTGACGGAAAGACTGTGATCACCA
Organism: Candidatus Uabimicrobium amorphum; assembly: GCF_009002475.1. Classification (GTDB taxonomy): domain Bacteria; phylum Planctomycetota; class Uabimicrobiia; order Uabimicrobiales; family Uabimicrobiaceae; genus Uabimicrobium; species Uabimicrobium amorphum. The sequence goes on along the minus strand of NZ_AP019860.1, from coordinate 1,762,559 downwards.
CAAACATCAGTCAAACAATTGCCAAGTCAGGAAAAAAAGTTTTGTTAGTGGATGCGGATTTATATAAACCACGCATCAGTAGTAGCTTTGATATTTCTCAATCATTGGGATTTGCGGACTTGATTCAAGATAAGGTTAAGTTCGAAGATGTGGTGCTTAAGCTCGAAGATAATTTGTGGTGCTTACCAGCAGGTACTCTACCCGAAGATCCTCACCAGACGATTTACAATAGCGAATTACAGAAAATCTTACAAGATTTAGCAGAAAAGTACGATTATATTATCTTCGACACACCGCCTGTGGGATTGATATCTGACGTATTGTTACTGGCCAACAACGGGGCGAAAATATTTCTTGTCGTGACGGTCAATAAATGTAAGAAAAAATTACTGCGAAATGTACTGCGCCGTTTAGATGTACTACAAATGTCGTTGCAGGGTACTATTTTTAACAGTAAATCTAAAGATGTTTCTAACATGGATGGTAGTTACTATTATTATTATGGAAGCTAAAAAATGAAAAGACTTTTATTTCTAATCGTTGTTTTTTTACTATCTTGTTCATCTACTCCAGAAAGGGATAAAAACGTGTTCGAAAATGTTTCAGCAAAGCAAGCACAAACAATTATGGAAGACAGCTCTGTCGTAGTCCTCGATGTTAGAACAGCGAATGAATACAACGACGGACATATTAAAGACGCTCTAAATATTGATATAAAATCAGAAAATTTTATGGACGAAATGCAAAAATTAGACAAAGACACTACTTATGTGATGCATTGTAGAAGTGGTGGACGTAGTGCAATGGCCCTAGAAAAAGTCAAAGATTTCGGATTTAAGAAAATTTACCACATGGATGGTGGAATGTTAGAATGGGCAGAAAACAATTTGCCAATTGAAAAATGAAATTACTGCTAATACAACCACCTATCCAAGATTTTTACGATACCGATATTCGGTTGCAGCCGATCGGCTTATGTTACCTTAAAGCAGCTATCGGTAAATTTCTTCCCCATGTAGATGTTACGATACGTGATTTTCATCAAGGGTGGGGAAGAAAAACCCTACCTATTCCTAAGGAATTAAAATATCTACAAGAATATTATCCTCACCCCGATAAAAGTCCATTTTGCTCGTTCTATCACTACTACCATTTTGGGGCCACTTTTGAACAAATCGCCGTAGAAATAACAGAATTTTCTCCTGATTTTGTTGGTATTTCATCGCTATTCACACCGTATTATCGCGAAGTACTGCAGGTCGCAAAAATTGTAAAAGAAAAGGCAAATTGTCCTGTGGTTGTCGGAGGCTCACATGTTTCTGCGGTGCCACAGAGCATTCTTCAAGATGATCATGTTGATTTTGTGATTTGTGGGGAGGGAGAAAAACCAATTGTGGAACTTCTTCGCGAATGGCAAGGCGGAAAAAACTACGACCAAGTCTCTAATTTGGGTTACAAAAAAAATAAACAGTTGTTTTTCAATCCACAAGGAGAAAATTACCTTATTGACGACTTACCACATCCCGATTTGAGTGATTTAGATCAAAATCGCTATCTATTTGAAAAGCGACCTCTATCCTTTATGATTACTTCGCGTAGTTGTCCACACAAGTGTACTTTTTGTTCTGTACATTTGACTTTTGGAAAGCGTTACCGACGTAGATGTCCACAAGATGTAATCGCCGAAATAAAAGAACGTTATAATGAAGGCTATCGTATTTTTGATTTTGAAGATGACAATTTAACTTTTTATGTAAAAGAAATGAAATTCTTATGCCGCGAGCTTATTGCGGCTTTTCCAGAGAAAGATGTGCAGTTTGTGGCGATGAATGGTATTTCCTATCTGAGTTTAGATGGCGAATTATTACAGCTCATGAAAGAGGCAGGGTTTACGCATCTAAATCTCGCATTAGTTAGTTCTGACAAAACGGTGCGCGAAACCACAAAAAGACCTCATACGGTGGAAAAATACAGAAAGGTTGTCGAGGACGCTGTACATTTGGGGTTTTCGATTGTCTCTTACCAAATACTTGGATTGCCCTCCGAAAGTCTCGCTTCTATGATTCAGACACTGAGTTTTGGTGCAAGACTTCCTATTTTATTGGGAGCATCGATGTTTTATCTGACGCCAAATGCGCCGATTGCCAAAAATTTTCCTCCATTATCTGTAAAAGAAATGTTTACCTCACGTTTGACTGCAATGGCAATAGAAACGGAACATTTTCAACGCGAAGATATATACACATTATTCATCACAACGCGTATCATCAATTTTTTTAAAGGATTGCGGGTAGAAAATTGTTCTGTTGATGAAGCCCTGGCAATAGCCCAGGAAAATGGTGGACGTGATAAAATAGGTAGCGATATTTTGCAGAAGTTATTTTGTGAAAAGAAATTGTATGCGTATACCAAGAAAGGCTACAAAGAGTTGCCGAAGTTTAAAAGCACACTTTTTTTTGATGTGTGGCAAAACTTAGAATACATAGCGACACAAAATAATACACGGATAAATCTTGCCATACCAGGAGTAAAATTTGTCTGCTAAAATGAATAAAGTTGCGCGGAAAAATGTACACAGTATCGAAAGCAATACCTGCTATGACGGTTGTGCTATTTATATTTCGCAAATCGTTCTTTGTAATAATGTCATATTCTGCAACTGTAGTTTTCGCGAAAGAGAAGTGCAAATTTTATACTGTGAAGATTGCTCGTTTACCCAATGCAATTTTCACAGTTTAGAACTAAATTTTTGCAAAAATTTAGTTCTAGAAGGTGGTTGCATGGAAGATTTGGCGATCACCAAAGGCTCTGTATCATGGATTAAGTCGGCGGTACAAGTAAAAAAAATGCGCGTACCTGTCTGTAGCTTGGATTTTAACTATCTACAGAATATCAAAAACCTACAATCGTTGGATATCAGCGCACGAATTGTAAATGATAGAGATTTAGAACATCTACAATTATTTTCCCAACTAGAAGATCTCAATTTGAGTGGTACGAAAATAAGCGAGATTGCCCCACTACAAAATATAAAACATTTGTGCAAGTTAGATTTAAGCTATAACTCGTTTCGTGAAAATGAGTGGAAAAATCTTGGTGAGTTAAAAAATCTGGAAGTCTTAAATTTGGGACGAACGAATATTAAAAATGCGAATTTGGAGGCATTGGTCAATTTAACGAATTTACGCTTTTTGTATTTGGGATATACAACAATAAGTACGGCGGGACTAGAGACGCTGTTGCAAATTCCACAATTGGAAAAACTGGAACTACCCCACACCTACATTTGTGACGAAGCGATCGAATTTTTCAAACAAATGTCTCATCTCAAACACTTAGGTGTCTATTCTTCACGTATGAGCCGAGAAAACATAGAATTTTTGCGAGAAGAAATGCCATGGTGTTGCATTCACGGTTAAGTTATGATCGCCGTAACCGCCGCTGTCACTATTGACTTAAGAATTAAGTGTAATAGTAATCATATATAGTACTTGTTCTCTGGAACTACAAAATAAAATGGTTTTGCAATTTTAACCGTAAGTGGTAACTGTGCAACACTTTACACGACCAAGTTGTACAATTCCAACAGCTCACTGTTGTTTCATTTTAATAAAACAACAGTGAGCTGTTGGGCACGGTCATACCGTACCCAAAAACCGAGGTAAACGAAATATTCTGTAACACTTTTTTTCACCGTAGCCAACGCTTAGGTTCTTGGCCGAAATCATACGTTGTCCTAAACCGGTATTTTCTGTTTCATATTTTTGTATATACTAAAAGCATTTACATGAGACAAAGTCATTTTGCTTAGACTACTAAGAGTATCTAAATACACAAAAGCAATATCTTGCGCGCGTCCCCATATTATGGCTTGATAGTGATTGTCTTTGAAAGTTTCATACATAAAAATATCTTTATCAAATAACGACTCTAGGTTTTTTCCCAATAGTTGCGTTTCGTGTAGTATTCCCTTGAGCTCATCACTGTCTGCTCTTCCCTCTAACACTTTGTATATTGTTTTTTGAGGGATATAAAAGGCGATGAGTAGTGTTGTCGTTGACGCGCGTAAGAGAGTTGACTTAGCTTCTTGATAAAAGTCCATAATATAATTGCTAAAGTCGTCCATATCGATATTTTGATGTACAGTGGATTCGTTGGTGTTACTCTTGTTCATCACCGCATCATGGACACTTTCTATAACCTCGCTTTGCTTTGTTTTTTCAACCATCTCGATATTGTCGTTTTGTTTGACCTTTTCAGGCGTCTCAATATTAGTTGCGGTTTTTTGTGGCGATATATTTTTGTTTTGCATTGTCAAAACAAGGCGTGAGGTAATTCTTCCCTTTATGATGCGCGATGTTGGTTTGGAGTCTGCTGGGTCACTATTTGGTGACATTAACCACTTTTTTAGACGTTGAGTTGTACTTTTCTTTTTTTCTGGGTTTATTGTATATACAGATAGCGCTTTCGCATCTGCATACTGGAGTGGTTTATTATCGATGAGTGCCTCTACATCACAAATCAATTGTTCGTATGTTTGGTAGCGATCATCGGGATCTTTTGCTAGCATTTTCGCCAAAATGCGACTAGTTGCTATTCGTAATTCCGGTATATATTCCTGGGGAGGAATGATTTTTTCTATTTTGTGTTTAAGTAGTATATCGACAAAGTGTTGTCCGGAAAAAACTTTGTGACAGGTTAATAAATGATAGATTGTGGCTCCCAAAGAATATATGTCCGAACGAAAGTCCAAGTTATTATGTGTCGCTTGCTCTGGACTCATGTATTCTGGAGTCCCCAGTATTACACCTTCGGTGGTAAGACCGTTGCTCTCTACAATAGTTTTTGACAAACCAAAATCGGTGAGTTTAACACATCCATTAACATCGAACATCAGATTGGATGGTTTTATATCGCGATGGATAATGTTTTTGGTTGCCGCTTTTTGTAGCGCAGAACAAATAGGTATGACAATTTGATGCCATACTTCAAGTTCTGGTAAAGGACCTTCCTCGAGAATGTGCTCGATATCTTGCCCTTCCACATATTCCATTGTGATGTAAAAAAAGTCTTTTTCTTCACCGATACTGTAAATGTTAACAATGTTAGGATGCTGTAAAGCTGCGGCGATTTTAGCTTCACGTTTGAATCTTTCAATGAAGTCAAGTTGTGTTGCTTTGTCGACAATTTTAATTGCAACTAAACGCTCCAGATCTTGTTGTTCTGCAAGATATACCTCGCCCATACCGCCATATCCCAGTAGACGTATGATTTTAAAGTTATTAATGACTTTTTGATCTGGCATTTTATTTCCCTTAACATATGAAGTTTTTCAGAGCGGAAATAAATAACAATGTTAAATGAATAAATTTAATACTAAACCTGGCAAACTTTGCCAGATTTAGCTTACACCTATAAAACCTTTTTTTAAGTAGTTTCGCTACCTGCGATAGATCGTGATTTTGACATTACCATTCCAATGTTGGCATCGACACGACAAACCACTACTATGGCGATACGTGGATTTGATTTCAGGCGGGCGAAGTAGTGAAGAAGGTTCGCTGAAGTGATTAACATTTCTTTAAAATAACGCTCATCGCTTTCGACACCGCGCATTTTTTTGAATATATTTTCAATTGCGGTAACATTGTCCCCTTCAAAGAGATCTTTCGTTGCCGCAGCTACAAGATCTAGCACTTCGGACGGATGACTATCTACCGTTTTTACATTGAGTAACATTCCCATGTCTAGGTCTATTACCCCTGCTGCTAATGCTTTAGGTACTTCCGCCATACATTTAGCAATAATAGAATCAACACTCATCATAAGCTCCTTTCCTCTATGTAGTATAATTTAATACTCATTACTGGCGCAATTAGTGCGCCGATGGCTTTTTTTTCGATAAAAATATATCTCTTTTAATACAAACTATATTTTTAAAGGAATATAGAAGTATTTTTTTTTGAAAAATTTAAATTTGAGTACTGTTTTGACTTTGGTGTCAGACTCGTGCACATCAGTCGGACTTTGGTGTCAGACTCGTTTGGTGTCAGACTCGTGCACATTAGTCGGACTTTGGTGTTGGTGTCAGACTCGTACACATCAGTCGGACTTTGGTGTCAGACTCGTGCACATCAGTCGGACTTTGGTGTCAGACTCGTTTGGTGTCAGACTCGTACACATCAGTCGGACTTTGGTGTCAGACTCGTACACATTTGGTGTCAAGGTGTGGTGTCAGACTCGTGCACATTAGTCGGACTGATGTGTCAGACTCGTGCATACTCGCACACACTCCGGACTTTGGTTTTGGTGTCAGACTCGTACACATTTGGTGTCAGACTTGTTTGGTGTCAGACTCGTACACATCAGTCGGACTTTGGTGTCAGACTCGTGCATACTCTATTTTATCGAAAGCTTAGAACTAAATTTTACAAAAACTTAGTTCTAGAAGTGTACTTATAGAAAAGGAGGGGGAAAGTAATTCACCAAAGGGCTGGTATGAATATTGGAATTTTACATTTATTATTGCCAGACGTAGCTTCGGGCTTTGCTGACAAGATTTGCTAAGTTAACGTTTGTACGACATACGATCACGGCAATGTGATGCGGATTATTGGAAAAGCGCGAAAAGTAGTGAATTAGATTTTTAGAAAAGACAATGATTTCTTTAAAATAATGAGGTTTTTGTTCTTGGCGTATTTGACAAAAAAGTTGTTCTATTTCTTGTATTTTTGGTCCTTGATACATATCCTCTGTTGCGGCATACAGTAAATCGATTACTTGTTGCGGGTGATTATCTATCGTTTGCAAATGTGTCATTTTTTGTGTTTGTAAATCAATAATTGCTGTTGCAACGGTGTCGGGAATTTGTTCGATAAATTTATCAAATAGACGATTTTCAGAAGGCTTTTTTTCTATGGGGTCTTTGCTCGCTATTACCTGTTTATTTTCTACTTTTTGAGGATCTATTTCGCATTTATTTTGCTGGCAGTATAATTGGTATTGGTCAATAAACTCTTCTTGTTCTGTGGTTTGCACATAACTACTATTTTTTATGCGAATATATTGTAGCGCATCTATGGCGGTTTTCCCCTGCAAAACAAGACAGCAAGCCAAAATAGTTCCTGTTCTTCCCAGACCAGCTTTACAGTGTAAGAGCACTGTTTCCCCTTCATCAATTGCTGTCAAAATTTCTTGACATAGTTGGTGTGCTGCCGGCATATTGGGTATGGACATATCGTTGATGGGAAAATGTTTTTCGCGAAAACCATACTGTGTAGGAGAGGGAGGTACAATATTCTCCGTCAAGTTTACGATAAAAGAAATACCCAAGTTTTTGTAGTAAGAATAATCTTCCGCGATATCATGTATCAACCCAGGTTGACCAGCTCCCGCTAACTTTTGATCTATGATCCAACAGAATCCAACAGGCATATTTTAACTCCCATATCTGAGGTATTGTTTTGTTCTGTCATGTTTGGGGTGTAGAAAAAAACTATCGCGATCAGCACACTCGATGAGTTCACCGTACACAAATAACATGACAAAATCAGCCACTTCACGACTAAAACGTTGATTATGTGTTGTAATAACCAATGTTTTTTCTGTTTTTACTTCTGCTATTTTTTTTATAAGCAGTTGTTGCTCTTCGAATTTTAAGTAACGCTCCGGTTCATCTAAAATTACGTAGGGGTATTTATTTCCCAGTGCAATGGACAAATAGGCAAGTTTTGCTGTTCCTAGAGGTAACTCACAAAGAGGTGTTTTCTGTATCTTCTTTAGAGAAGCGAAAACGTCCGGAAAAGAGCGCCACACCGAATGAAGAAAATTGTCACTCTTTGCTTTTGGATAATGCTCCTGTAAAATTTCACACAGTGAGCCTTTTGGGTGGAAACTTTTATTTTGTGGACAAAAAAACGGCGGCGTTGTTGGGTAGTTGAACTCTCCCGTATACCAAAGCTCTTCATCAATAGATGTACCAATTAGCATCTTTAAAATGGTTGTTTTTCCGCTACCCCCTGGCCCCATAATGACTGTTGTAGACTTTTCCGGTATTGCAAATGAAATATGTTCTAATATAGTTTTTTCCCCATAACCAACACTAAGATTCTTTGCGGAAATCATTGTTTATCCTAAACAGGTATTTTTTGTTTCATGTTTCTATATATACCGAAAATATTTGTATGGCATATTGACATCTTACTTAAGTTGCTGAGAGTATCTATGTAAACAAAGGCAATATCCTGTGCACGACTCCACAACAATGCTTGGTAATGGTCATCTTTAAATGTTTCATGCATAAAAATATTTTCGTCAAATAATGGTTCGAGTTTTTTCCCTAGTAAGTGTGATTTTTGTAGTATTTGCAGGTTTTGCTCATCTGCGCTACGCCCTTCCAGAACTTTATATATCATGGGTTGTGGTATGTAAAAGGCCACCAATATGGCCGTTGTCGAAGATCTTAAAAGGGTCGATTTCATTTCTTGGTAAAAATCTACGATATAATTACTAAAGTCATTGTTATCAATAGCCTGGCTGATCGTTTGCTCATCGATTTTGAGATGCCGATTGCTTTGATTTTTTTGAGGAAGTTGTATTTTGTCTTCACTCATTGTGTTCTGTATGTGTGTCAATTCGTCTTCGTGAATGGTGTCATGTTGTACTTGTTTTGTTGCTAGAGGAATATTCACATCTTTCTTTTGTGTCTTCACTACCTCGGTATTTTGTTTGTCTTTCATTGCCAAAACAATACGTGAGGTGATGGTTCCTTTGATAACGCGTGAAGTTGTTTTTGTATCCTGATTTTCTTTTGTAGGTGACATTAACCATGTTTTCAAACGTTGTGAGGTTGTTTTCTTTTTTTCAGGATTATAGGTATATACGTCTAATATTTTTGAGTCTTTCGCATACTGTAGTGGTTTGTTATTGATGAGCGCATCTACATCACAAATCAGGTCTTCATACTGAAGATAGCGATCGTCGGGATTTTTTGCTAACATTTTTGCCAAGATACGGCTTGTCGCTATTTTTAAACTGGGCACGTGCTGTTGTGGCGGGAGTACTTTTTCACTTTTGTGCTTAAGCAGTATGTCGACAAAATGCTGGCCCGTAAAAATATAGTGACCTGTGAGTAAATGATAAACAGTTGCACCTAGGGAGTATATATCCGAACGAAAATCTAAGTCGTTGTGCGTGGCCTGCTCAGGACTCATATATTCAGGTGTACCTAGTATTGTACCTTCCATCGTAATTCCATCACCACCGGTTATGGTTTTTGATAAACCGAAGTCGGTAAGTTTGACATTACCATTGATGTCAAACATCAAGTTTGCGGGTTTTATGTCGCGGTGTATGATGTTTTTCGTTGCTGCTTTCTGTAATGCTGAACAAACAGGTAATGCAATTTCGTGCCACACCTCTATTTCAGGCAAAGCGCCTTCTGCAAGAATATGCTGGATATCGTGTCCTTCCACATATTCCATGGCGATATAGAAAAAATCTTTTTCTTCACCAATGCTATATATATTGACAATATTTGGGTGTTGTAAAGCCGCTGCAATTTTTGCTTCGCGTTTAAATCTTTCAATGAAGTCTATCTGCATTGTTTTGTAAATAATTTTAAGGGCAACAAGGCGTTCGAGGTCTTGCTGCTCTGCTAGGTACACTTCCCCCATTCCCCCATATCCCAGTAGGCGAATGATTTTAAAGTTGTTGATGACTTTTTGGTCCAACATTTTATTTCCCTTACTATAAATTTTTTTGCGTTGGAAATAACTTTATATAGCAAAAAATGTAAAGAGAAAAATCTGGCAAAATTGATTTTGCCAGATTCAAAACCTAAAACTAAAAGGCTAAAATCTAAAACCTAAATTTTCCCAATATCTAAGTTTATGTAGTCTCACTATTGACAATTGCTCTAGACTTGGACATCACCATTCCAATGTTCGCATCCACGCGGCATACAACAACTATTGCGATGCGCGGATTTGATTTTAAGCGCCCAAAGTAGTGAAGAAGATTCGCTGAAGTGATCAGCATTTCTTGAAAATAACGTTCATCACTTTCCACACCACGCATTTTTTTGAACGTGTTCTCGATGGCGGTAACATTATCTCCCTCAAAAAGATCTTTTGTGGCGGCCGCCACAAGATCTAGTACTTCAGAAGGGTGACTATCTACGGTTTTGACGTTTAGCAGCATCCCCATGTCCAGGTCAATTACACCTGCGGCCAATGCTTTTGGTACCTCTCCTATACACTTTGCGATAATAGAGTCAACGCTCATGATATAGCTCCTTTCTTGTTTTATACAAATTGTATGTTTTCCATCTGTTTAAACAATTATTATGCCAAATTGTATATTTTTTTGCTTAAAAGGATAAAAAAATACAGTAAGTTGTTTTATTTAAGCGTATCTAGAGCTATATTTTATTTAAGAGTTAAAAAAAATTCAAGTTTGCTTTGTGGTTTTCACACGGATCGCGATGTATTTCAAGAACATGAATGTGCGGAATGCGCACATTTGTTACTTAACTCTTTAATCTGCTTCCATGTGTATCCAATTGCTTTTAACCTGCGTCTAAAAGCTTCGCGTGATAAAGAAAAAGATTGCGCGACATCATCCATAGAAAAACGATTATTCTTTGTGGCAAAAGCCGCAACCCTCTTTATGATGATGTGTAGTGTGCAATCACGGACAGCTAAATCTAAAGAACAATAATCTTTTATTTGCTGCCGCTGTAGATACTGCGGAACTCTACCCAGAGAACACTGGCGTATACAATTGTTTAGCTGACGGATGTTACCTGGCCAATCATACGCAGACATACGCTGCTTGAGTTCAAGTGTAATTGCCTTAGAGCGCGATGCTGATAACTGACCACAGAAATATTCAATGAGAAAAGGTATGTCTTCTTTTCTTTGTGCTAAAGAAGGTACTTCTATGCGTACTGTTTCCAAACGTTCTGCCAGCTCAGGCATGAAGCTACGTTTGTCTAGTGTTTTTATATCGCGACTACTTGCTGATATAATACGCACGTCTACATAGATATTGTGACTGCCACATACACGTCGAAAAGGTGCCCCCTCTACAACGCGGAGTAACGCCGATTGCATAGAAGGCAACAACTCAGAAACTTCGTCGAGAAATAGAAAACCACCATTGGCAAGTTCAAAAAGACCTGGACGGCCTTGAGCTGGAGCCCCTGAAATACCAGAGTTAGGAGCTATGCCAAAAAATTCTGTTTCGCATAAAGTTTCGACAAGAGCACCACAGTTGACCTCGATAAATGGTTTGTTACCTCTAAAACTATATCTGTGAATGTTTTGCGCGAGAATAGATTTTCCCGTGCCTATTTCACCATGAATGTAAATCAAATCATTTGCATCGGTATATTGAATTACCTTGTCAACGTAACTCAGTGTTTCTAAAAGTAAATTACTTTGACCAATAATATCGCTGTACGGATATTTTAGTAGCGAGCGTTTGTTTTTTAAGACACTATTTTTCTGTGTAGATTTGTGTGTGAGTGACACAAAACTAGGCGTAAAAATAGCAACAGACTCACAGGTACTTTGTAGTTTTTTTACATCGCAATTTTGGTCAGCACGACATACAAATAGAAAATTGTTTATAGAGCACCAGTGCCAATTTTTTTTCGATTTCCACTCTTGATCGAATTTAATTTCATCACGAAGATGAGAAAACTCCTTTTGCACGCGCCATTTGCTATTTTCAATCGTGTATTGTTGATTATTATTGTTTACAATTCCAAGATGAACGGTTTGTTGATGTTCTATGAGATATATTCCCAAAAATGAGCACCGAAGTTCTTTTGCCAAATTTAAAATGAAGGATGTGTAGATTGTATTATTATTGCTATTTTTAGACGGAATAACGCCTGAAAAATTGTCCATCCCTTTCCCCTAAAAAAACCGTCACAAGACCTATTTTCCCATTGTTAAAACTAATTTTGTGGAATATATTCGATTTTGGGTGATTAGTATTTACTATTTCGATAAGCTGAATGTAGATTGTTTTAGCTACTAATCTTTAGCCAAACCATTTTTGTTTAAAACTTAGTTTAGCGATCACTAAGGTAGAAAAAAATATTAACTAAGGTTAAGGTTGTAATATGATCTTGACCATGCTTGTAGCGGTAATTTCTCCGAACATTTTATTCGGTAAAACGGTAGCATTGTGTCCATGACAAAGCTACCTAGTAGGGTTTCATAAAAGTATAGTATGTAAAATGCTTATTCGCAAAAAAAATTAGTTGCCTAGCTGTTTCCACAAATAAGTGTAGGATAATGCCGTGACAAATGCTTGTTGTTGATGAGTACTCGCACCTGCATGTCCACCTTCTAAATTTTCATAATAATGTACTTTGTGGTTCATACCTTGCATTTTGGCGACCATTTTACGTGCGTGCCCTGGATGAACACGATCGTCTTTTGTCGATGTATATATAAGAATCGTTGGATATTGATCTTTTGCAGATACGTTGTGATAAGGCGAATAGCTTTTCATATACGACCACTCTTCATCAATATCGGGATTTCCATATTCTGCGATCCAACTTGCGCCCGCCAGAAGTTTGTGATACCTTTTCATGTCGAGAATAGGCACTTGGCATATAACAGCATTGTATAACTTCGGGCGCTGCATCAATGCACTTGCGACTAAAAGCCCACCATTACTACCACCAATAATGCCAATATAGCGTGGCTGAGACAATTTCCTGTGTATGATGTCTTGAGTAACCGCAAACAAGTCATCTAAAGAACGTTGTTTGTTTTCTTTTATGGCAGCACGATGCCATTGTGGTCCAAATTCACCTCCACCACGTACATTGGCTATTACGTAAACACCACCACGTTCCAACCATGTAGAACCAATCATCGCTAGATAGTGAGGGTACAGCGAAACTTCGAAACCTCCGTATACTTTAATAAGAGTAGGGTTGTTGCCATCGTAAACGACATCTTTTGCGGAAACGATAAAGTAAGGAATTTCCGTTCCATCTTTACTAGGTGTCATTAATTGCTGCACGCGAAAATTTTCATTGCAAAAAAAATGAGGTAGTTGTCGTGTTTGGCGTGTATGATTGTCCTCGAAAAGGTATAGTGTTGGCGGAGTTAAAAAGTCACTGTATGTATAGAAAAAACGGTTGTGAAGATCATCACTACTGACAAGATGTATGCTTCCATAACAAGGTGTTTCTACTTGATGCAGTTGCCTCGTGCGTAAATCGTAACACCATAATTCACTGCGAACATTTTTCAATTTGTTGATGACAATGAGGTTTTTCGTTAGTTCTATAGATGTTACTGTTTCACAAGATTCAGGACAAAAAACTGTTATAAAATCTCGTGAGCCTTTTATAAAATCAGGAAATGAAATTGCAACAATACTTCCCGATGGATAAACGACATCGGCTGGTTTCCAATCTGATTTTAACTGAAGAATTAAATGATCTTGTAAAAAACCGCATAGCTTGCTATCCTCCGGAATATCCAAGCGTTGCAGTTGATTTTCTTCATAGAGAAAGTGTTGCGTTTGATAAAAAGTTTGTGCACGCAAAATTAATTTGTACTTGCGCTGTTGTGTATGTACAACCGCTCCGTACACGGCAACATCATCTTCCTCTCCACGAAAAAGTATTTTCGAATCTTCGATATTCGTTCCTCTTTTCCACTCACGCAATGTAAGTGGATAACCCGATTTTGTCAGCCCTCCGACATGACAAGCGATCCACAGCGTGTCGATATCACACCATGACAAAAATGTTTTCGATTCTGGGACGCGAAACCCGTCTTCAATAAAAGATTTTTGTACAATGTCGTATTCACGGATGGCAACCGCGTCCGAGCCACCTTGCGAAAGCTTGACCATGTATCTTTCGTAGTTAGGATATAATCCTTCGACACCTTTGAACACCCAGGGTTGTTGTTGTTCTTCACATAATTTATCTAGATCAAGTAATTCTTCCCACTGTTGTTCGTTGAAATAATTTTCATAGCTAGTGCGCCGCCATATACCGCGTTCATTTTTGGGACTTTTGTAAAAATTGTATAGGTATTCGCCGCGTATTGTTGGATAAAATATGCGTTTTTCTGAGTTAAGTATTCCAAGGCAACGATCATAGAACTCACAAAAATTAGTATCTTGTTTAAAATGAGATGTGGTATCATCGTTTTGTTTTTTTACCCAGGCAAGGGCTTGTTGATCACCTGTGTTTTCCAACCAGATGTATGGATCACTCATCGTTTTTCCTTTTGCTTGTTACGAAATGAAGTTTGAAGGCGGCTCTATGCCGCCTTTGAACAAAATTAGCCGAGTTGTTTGCGCACTTCTGCACTAATGGCCTTACCATCGGCTCTACCCGCTGCTTTGGCAACAGCAGACTTCATCACTTGTCCCATTTGCTTCATGTCACTAGCCCCTACTTCGGAAATAGCTTCTTTTACAATTGCCGTTATTTCTTCGGCAGAAAGTTGTTTTGGCAAATACTCTTCGATGATAACAAGTTCGCGTTTCTCTTGGTCCGCAAGTTCTTGACGTTCAGCCTTTTCATATTGTTCTATCGCTTCTAAACGCTGTTTTTTCATGGTGTTTAAAAGCTTTAGTAGACCTTTTTCGTCTAGTTCTTTTGCCTTGTCAGAGGTTTCTTGTTTTACAATTTCGGTTTTCAGCATGCGTAGAGTTGCGACCTTATCTTGGTTTTTTTCGCGCATGGCTTGTTTTAAATCTTCGCTAATTTTACTGCGAACGTCACTCATTTTAACTTCCTTTATAATTGGGAATTTTTCCCAGCTAAAAACGTTAGAATTAAAGGAAAACTATTATACAAACACGGGATGCACTAGAAAATACTAAAGTATTTTTCGTCACATCCTACATAACGTTTAACCATTATTACTGTAGAAGGTTCGCAAAGCGGAAATAATTTCTTGCGAACCTTGCATAAAATGTTATACTTACAGTGAACATAAACGCAGCCAAAGTGAAAGAATCACAATGGTTTACTTAGGGGAGGATTTATGGAAAATAAACATAAACCTAAACAGAATTCTGACTCATCTGATGCGATTAACATGGATAGTTTTTTTGATATGCCATGTGCAGATGAAAAAGAACAGCAAGAAGATGCAATGGAAGCCTCTTCTGTAGAGTTGAACGGTGTTAGTAGTTTATTTGAAATTTCAAAAATCGATGAAGACACGGTCAATTGGGAAACTCTAGGAAGCTTCGTTCCTGTAGCACCTAAAGAGCAAGAAAAATCGCAAAAGCAGCTTATTAGCCAAGGCCTTCATGAAAGGCAGAAATTTGCGCAATACACAATTGTGGAACAAATCGGTGCGGGCGGTATGGGGCTTGTGTACAAAGCGATTGATAGTAAGTTAGATCGTGAAGTGGCCTTAAAAGTACTTTCTCATGCGCCGAGTGCTCACAGCAAAGAACTTTTACGTTTTCGCCAAGAAGCGAAGGCTATTGCTAAGTTGAATCATGAGAATATCGTCCAGTTATACGAAATAGGTAGCGAACCGCAACCTTATTTTGCTATGGAGTATGTCGAAGGTCAAACGCTAAAAACTCTTGGGAAAGAGCGAAAACTTTTTCCTCGTAAAACCGCTCTTTTAATAAAAATAATCGCGGAAGCCATTGACGAAGTACACAAACAAGGTGTTATTCATCGCGATATTAAACCTTCTAACATTATTGTGGACAAGAACAATAAGGTGAAGATACTCGATTTTGGTATTGCAAAATTGGTAAATCGCAATGATGATATTTCGCGAACAGGTGATTTACTTGGTACATTGATGTATATGTCTCCTGAGCAAGCAAATAATGAAGCCATTGACTTTAGAACAGACGTATACTCTCTAGGAGCTACCCTGTACGAACTTTTAGCAGGTAAAGCACCATTCGAGGGCGACTCTCATATGAGTGTCTATTACCAAATTTTACATCAAGATCCACAGTGCCCACGAAAAATTAATCCAAACGTTTCTGTTGAATTGTCAGCCATTGCTCTTAAGTGTTTGGAAAAGAATCCCGATAAGCGTTATCGCTACATGAGTGAGCTTGTCAAAGATTTAGATAATTATTTGCAAAATCGACCAATCTCAGCAAAACCTCCGACAAGAATGTCTGCAATGAACAAATTTGTCGAACGTAACAGAGCTTTCTGTGGCGTTATGGCAGGTGTTATGTGTATTGTTTTGGCTTTTATATCTGTTGCATACAGTATGCACAAAAAAATGCAACGTGAGCAAGAAATGCATGCAAAAAATACACAGCAAATTCAAAAAGATACGCAAAAACAGTTGGTTGCAAAAAATAACAAGATTGAAGAAGTTCTTGCGGAAAAAAATGAGTCCGTCGAAAAACAACTGCTTCTTAGTAAGAGAATTGAAAAGCAACAACAAAAAATTGCTGATTTAAAAACAATGGTAAAAAAAGCAAAAAGTGCAAGAAAACCTGTAAATAAAATCAGACAATTAAACAATGAACTCATTCAGGCAATTGAGCTAAAAAATGAGTTGATTAAAATTGCAAAGTTGCAGAAAAAAGAAGAAGATGCCAAAGTTGCCGTTGCGAAGAAAAAACGCAGTGAATTCGACGTGTCAGAAACAACTCCTGCGAAGAAAAATGTTGAAAAGACAGTAGAAGAAAACACTGCTGTAGCACAAAATACCGACGCAAAGGACAAATCTTCGCGAAGAACAAATGGTCGTCGCGTTACACCTGGGGATGGAAATAGTGGTACCCCGAGTACTCCAAATAATCCGAATAACCCCAATAATCCGAATAACCCCAATAATCCGAATAACCCCAATAATCCGAAGAAACCAAAAGAAAATCCATTGCTGGTAAGTAACGGTCAATTGAAAAACACATTGCCCACAGGAGGAAAGAACAACTTTCCAATAAAAGCAGAACTTACAAGTAGTGCTCTTTCTGCCAATGGTGAAAAGTTTTTACTGGGTTACAACAATGGAAACTTTGTGGTGGGAAATACGGAAACAACCAAAAGAAATACAATACGCCACGGAAGTAAAGTGGTGAGCTTGGCAATCAAAGATGACTTCGTACTTTCCGGAGCAGACGATGGTACTGTCAAATTGTGGGATATATCTAAAATAAAAGTACAGAAAAAAGGTAAAGTGGCTACATTAGCTTTAAGCCCTATTTTTACTTTAAATGCCCACTTTGATGCAATTGAATATGTCGCCTTTGATCCACAACTCAATGTATTTTATACCGGTAGCGAAAGTAAGCCTCTTTTGACATGGAATGTTGAGACAGGAGATTTACTAGACAATACTTTTAGCATGAACCCTGTTACTGCAAAACAAAGTATTGGTGAACAACAAGAATATGAATTCATCGACCATGAATTTGATTTTGCTAAAAAGCAACTTACTGTAGTTACATATGCTGATAGTGATGTGAGTATATGGCGCAGTCCTCTAGATGCTCAAAGCATCAAAAAAGTGGACAAGGTGAGAATTAGAACCAACGAACACAATATTTTTTCATGTGTTACTATTTGTTCTCGTACCAGCATGATCGCCATTGGAAACGAAGAAGGCAAGATTATGTTGCTACAAAATGGAACTTCTAGAGCTGCTGCTCTTGTAAAACACAATAGCAAGATTGTCGATATCGCATTTTCTGAAAAGGAAAATACGATTATATCTGCGAGTTTGGATGATATACAACTTTGGAAATACAATATACAAAAATAATTGTATACTTAGTTTCGACATCGACTTGTAAAATTTACAAAAAAGCCCTCATTTGAGGGCTTTTGTTTTTTATACAGGAAAAAAAACTATGGAGAAAAAAGAAACACTCGACGACAATTCTGCGACAAACATTGCTGAGGATCGTACAATTCTCGATGAAAAAGACATTACCGAGAATGCCACAGTAATGAGTGTGTCGACTCATTCTTCGACCGCAAAAGTGACAAAAAATTTGCAAGAAGGTCAAATGTTTGGCGATTATCGTATCGAAACACTACTTGGCCGTGGGGGAATGGGAGCTGTGTATAAGGCTTTCGATACAAAACTGCAGCGTTTTGTCGCTTTAAAACTTATTCTTTCGCAAAATCTTACGCAAACACAACTCCAAAGATTTTTTCAAGAAGCGCAGGCAACAGCTAAATTAGAGCACCCCAATATTGTGAAACTGTATTCTACGGGGGAAACACCACAACATCATTTAGTAATGGAGTACATTGATGGCGATACCCTGTCACGACAATACACGAAATCATATCGTGAAATCGCGGAACTATGCAGCCATATTTCTCAGGCCCTACATTTTGCGCATCAAAACGGTATTATTCATCGTGATATAAAGCCTTCTAATATCATGATTACCAAAGATGGTGTACCTAAAATTATGGATTTTGGCTTAGCAAAAATGACAGATATTGAACAGAGTTTATCCAATCCGGGAGCTATACTGGGAACTCTTGCATACATGCCTGTTGAGCAAGCAGAAGGACGAACCGTCGATAAGCGTAGCGATGTATATTCTCTTGGAGCGACGCTTTATGAATTATTGTGTAAACGTCCACCATTTGATGGCGAATCCCATTTGAATGTACTACATCAAATTTTTAATAATGACATCATCAGCCCTACGCAGCTCAATCCCGATATTCCTAGAGAACTAGAAGCCATTTGTTTGAAATGTTTAGAACGAAATCCGGAAAAACGTTATCAGAGTGCGCAACTACTCGCAGATGATTTACAAAACTACTTGCACCACCGTCCGACGATGGCAACACCGCCTAATATGATGACTTATGCAATAAAATTCGTTATGCGTCACAAAATTGCCGTATTACTTTTGAGCTTTGTTTTTTTCATTGTAAGTGCCGCAGGTACTTTCTCTTATTTTCAATGGCAAAAGGCCGAAGTGGAGCGTAAAAACGCGGAGGAACAACGAAAGAAAGCCGTTGCCGAGAGCAATAATGCGCAAGAACAACGCAAGAAAGCTGTCGCTGAACGCAAGAAAGCGGAAACGGAACGTAAGAATGCCGAACGTCAACGTCAAAAAGCCGATGCAGAGCGCAAAAATGCCAATTTGCATCTTGCGGAAATTGCCAAAGCTAAGGCCGAAGAAATAAAGAAATTGGCTATAAAAAACTCCAACAGTACTTTGTGGGCAGATATTGCTTTGTTGTGTGGAAGAGGGCTGGAGTTTATTGTGGATCAAAAACCACGTACAAAGAGGTTGCGAAAACAATTCAAAAAACTTATCCGTGAATCTATTATTAACTATGGTTTGGTTTGGCGAAAAAAGGGTGGATCTGTTGTAAAAGTTTTTGTTTATAACGAAACAATTATTTTATTTTACCATGATGGAACTGTGCAATATTGCCATTTGTATACGGGTGATATAATTTCAAAACACAAGCTGCAAAAGTGGGGGAAGTCCGTATGTTTTTCACCGATGAAAAATGGGCACATCGCCTTTTGTACACCACGCGAAATTGTTGTTTGGGATTATAAAGCCAAAAAAGTATTTTCGCAATTTACCCATAGTGCTTCGGTAAAGGATCTTGTAATCAGCGATCGTTTTATTGCAACTCATGATGGAGATTTGGTTCAAATATATACAAAAACAGGTGAGAAGATACAAGAGTTATCTTTACGTACAAAGGTACACATTAAAGGCAAAAATATACAAAAATTTTGCGATGATTTGGCCATTTCTTTCGCCGCGAGTGGCATTCTACGTTTTGATGTAAATGGGCATGCCGGAAATTTCTCTATAGACAACAACATGTTCTTTCCCGAAAAATATATAACGCAAACCAACAAAGTCAAACTGTTTGCAAATGATTCCCTAGTGACTATTTCACAGGATAAAGAACTAACGGTACGTAGTTTTGTACACGACAAATTGACACATTTAAAACCCGTACAACTTGACTCAGAATTCAAAATCAAATCAATCGATTTTGACGGCAAAACGTTGGTGGTGTTGGGGGAAGATGAAATTTACATGTGGAAGATAAAAAGAAAAAAACGAGAAATATCGCTGAGTCAGGTGCCATATGGTTCTCAACAAAAGATTCGGAATACAGTAGAAGAGCAGAGTAATTTGCTTGTTTCGCAGGAAGATAGGCAATATCAGCTGCAATTTTTCCGCAAATTAACATTACCTACGACATGTGTGGCTGTCAAAAATGGATTTTTGGTTTCAGCGGATGAGGGAGAGGTGAAGTTGTGGAGTTTAGAGAACGATTGGTACAAAAGAGCATCTAAGCACATGAAAGCGTCGCTGCCTGCGGAAATGCAAGAATCTAGCAAAGACGAAGAACCCGATATTTCTCTTTTTGATTATCGCACTGATCTAGCGCATGGGCATTACATTGAGAAACTATTAGAGAGCAATCCGTTGCAAGTGGTGAGAGAGATTTTTCAGCACGATATCAGCAAAACATTGACAAGTGAGCCAGCTGTCATTTCTTATGAAGTTCTGAAATAGGTATTCGTTTTTCGGTTGGTGTCCTCACCAACCGAAAAACGAGTGACATCACTGCAACACTTACGTTGAAATGATACGCCCCTTCAATACACGCTTTTGCGCATTTACTTCGACGATGATTGCCGGACATAATTGGCGCAATACCTTTTTCGGTGGTAAATCGGGGTGTTTTTGTATGATGTTTTTGGCAACATAACCCTGAATATTTTTCACATCGCTTCTTTTGGTAAAGTTTTTTATGGTGATGTTGTGCTTGCGTTTTATGATATTATGCCACTCTTGTAGACGTTTGCGTATCATATCGAAAAAGGAATGACCTTGGGGACGCTGATCATCGTGATACAAGCTCCAGAAACATTCTTCTACCAAAGAGTAGTGTGTGGCTATTTTGTAGTTGCTGGACTTTGTTTTGAGAAGACGTTCAAGTGTTTTTCTGCGCTTTTTGAGTTCCTCAATAGCGATATTGCGGTTGTTGTGCAGAGACATGGGCGTTTTATTTAAACTCTCAATTGCACACATCGTTTTTGGTTGAATACGCGCGTGAATGCACAGCAATTCTATCTCACCTAGTATACTACGCCAGCATGTCGGTAACTTTGCTGCAATATGTTTCTCAGGAAAGGGTACCGTTGTCGGTAAAATTACCGTTGACACGGGTGCAATATATTCTTTTCCATCTTTGGTCACTCCGGGAACAACAAGAATAATTTTTTTCACTTTGGCACGCAAAGAGTGACAGTAAATAATCTTGCCCACCGGTTTTTTCAAATACCCTCCTATTTCCGGATAAATTGTATATCCGTGTTTTTCAAGAGAGTCTTTCCACTTGCGCCAACATTCGTTAAATTTACTGAGATGCGCTTTATCTTCTTTACCTATACTTATACTTGTGACAATGTTGCTACGTATTGCCGCGGCATTTTTGACAAAGGCAACCACTTGTTTCGGTTGTGAAATGTCGAAATTTGCGGGTAGTTTGTGCCAGTGGTGTGTGTACTTATTCCACTGTTGCGTTACGTCAGTAAAGTTGAGTTTCTTTTGCGGTTTGGCGGTCTTAACTAATGGTTTTGCTGGCTTTTTTTGTGGTATAGACTTGTGTTCCTTTTGTAAAATTTCTTTGGAAGACGTTGGCTTTTTTATGTTTTGTTTTACGTTGTTTTGGCTAGTCTTCTGCGGGATAGTGGATTCTTTTTTGGGTAATTTTTTTGGCACTTTTTTTTGCGCCGTTTCTTCCTGGGAGCTTGGAGGCTGTTTCTTCGCAAGTGTTTTTTTCGGGGTATTTTTTTCCTGAGTTTTTTGAGGTTGCTTCTTCACAAGTTCTTTTTTCGGAGAGGTTGTTTCCTGAGAACTCTGTGGTGGTTTCTTCACAAGTTCTTTTTTCGGAGCTGTTTCCTGAGCTTTTTGAGGTTGCTTCTTGACAAGTTCTTTTTTCGGAGTTGTTTCCTGAGCTTTTTGAGGTTGCTTCTTTACAAGCTCTTTTTCCGATTTATTTTTCGCAACTTCATTATGAGATATTTGCGGTTTGTCGTTGTGTGCTTGCTGTTTTTGGGGACTGACGTTCTTCGGTTCCTCGTTTTTCGTGGCTTGATTGTCTTCTGAGTCAAGACCTGTCGGAATGTTACTTTGTTTTAAAGACCTTTTTGCTAAAACATCTTTTGCTACGTAATCTCGAACATCGAATTCTTCCTGCAAGGTTTCACCATGCGCATCGAATTCATCGTCTCCATCGTCTTGTACGTTAGGTGATGGCGGTGTGAAGTTCACCAACGTCTTATCATTACAATCATCCTCGGTTTGTTTGGGAGGAACAAAGTTGACCAAAGTTTCATCATAGGAATCTAATTGGGATTTATTTTTTTGTTCGGGAACATAGCTTAACAAAGTTTCGTTGTAGCAGTCGTCTTGTTCTTGAGACTGTTGTGGTAAGTTTTGTGGAGGAGCATCCGTTAAACTCTGTTGCAATGGACGTACAGCTTTGTTAATCGGCAAAATTGTTTCGGCAAATGGGTCCACTTGATCATCTGCTGGTGCTTGCATGGAAAAGTGTTCGAAATATTGGATGGCAACACGCAAGTCGGAACAAAATACTTTTTCATCGGTAAAACCTGCATAGCGAAGAATCGTTTGTATAGACGAATGCACGTTGAGTAATTTGATATCTCCACTATGTACCTTGGCGATGATTATATTTTCGAGGAATGCTTTTATCACAGGTGCCGAAATATGCTCCACACCTTCCATATCGCAAATAACTTTGTAGTTGTCGAGGTTGAATATGCTGCTAAAAGTTCCCTGCACTAAATCAATGGTATTTTCGTCTATAATACCTTGTAAAGTAATTAGCTTTGTGTCGTGCTCTACATCTCGAGTTTTTATTTTCATAAAAAAGAAGCTCCATGGAATTAAACTTATGGCAATACCCTGTCATTTTAGCAAGTTTGACGATAGATATTTCACTTTATGAGGGAGATTTATTTTCTATGGTTTGCAATGCTTCGATGATGTCGCGAAACATCGCCGTTATGTTGGGATAACGTTTTTCTATTTTTCTATGCATTGCCTTGCGGACAATACTTTGAAATTCAGAAGGAATATTTGGTACAAGTTTTTTCAACGGAGTTAGCTTGCGCGCGTTGATGTTTAAGATGAGAGACTCAATTCCTTCAATATCAAAAAAGGGAGGTTTGCCGCTCACCAAAAAATACATGATTGCTCCCAATGAATATATGTCAGCACGTTCATCTACTGAGGAAGCATCGTCTATCTGTTCTGGAGGAATGTAACGTACAGTTCCTATCATTTGATTGGCAAAAGTAATACTGTTGCCATACACTTTGATAACACCAAAATCGATAATCTTGATATTCTCTTTATTTTGTAACAATATGTTGCTTGGTTTTAAATCGCGATGAACGACACCTTGCTGATGGGTATAATGAAGTGCTTGGGCAATCTGTCCCGCTGTTCTTAGTGCTTGTACTGCGGTAAGACTTCCGTACTCTTTGATAAATTCTTCGAGAGAAATACCTTCTATGTATTCCATTGCGATAAGAGGACGACCTTTAAACATGCCAAATTCGTAAACTTTTACAATTTTAGGATGATCAAATTTACTGCATATCTGCACTTCTTGAATAAAACGTTTTAAAATATGTTTGTCAATGTCTTGGGCATGTAAAATTTTAAGAGCGACAACTTCATGAGTTGTAAAATTCTCCGCTTTGAAAACATCCCCTGTTGCGCCAGTTCCTAGGTGATCTAGTATGATGTAGTCTCCTATTTTACGTGGATCATCTTCAATGGCTTCTGGCATATCAAATTCATCTTCTTTGTCGGCAAAGTGCGTTTTGATAGGTTGATGCTCTTCTTCTGCACAGAATTCCATGCGTACGCTGCCTATGCGGATACAATCTTTTACAGACAAAGGATGATCATGAACGGCTTTATCATTCACAAATGTTTTTTCTTCACTTTCGAGGTTTTTGACAAAAAATCCATCGTTTTGTCTATATATTTGGCAGTGAAGTTCGGCAATCCCATCGTCACCTAGCTGCAAATTGCAGCCTTTTCCTTTTCCAATAGTTAGGCTGTTGGGTAAGGCAATACTAATACCAGCCATGGAACCAGCTGTGATCAAAATCTTGGCGATCATTAACGTTCTTTTCTTTTTAAGTTGTGAAACGTTTTGGTAACAGTTTGATAGAAACGCTTTATTTTTTGTTCCCTGGGCTTTTGCAAGTAATCGACGACCAATTGTAGAATAGCAGGCGGTACACTACGTTTTTGTTCTAGATATTCCTGCGGAGAAGAGTGTTGTATAGGTGATTCGCCGGTGAGTAAGAAAAAAAGTAAAGTACCTAGCACATACATGTCATCTTGTGCATCTTCAAGTGGCTTAGGGTAGTATTTCTGAACGGCAACATCAAGTGCATGTGTATCGTAACCACTTTGACGGAGGAAAGAAGCGCAAGATATGTCAAAAATCTTGGTTCTTTTTGTAAGTTCTTCGACAATAATATGATGTGGACACAGACAAATTCCTGAGATATGAAAACGATGTAGGTATTCAATACCGCTAGCAATGTAAGCGGCAATTTTTAATGATCGCGATAAAGATAGCCGTTGTTTTTTTTCCAACCACATCTCTAAAGTGCACCCTTGTATATATTCTGTGACGATGATCGGAACACCGTTTTCCTCAAAGATATCTAATGTTTTGATAATACGTGCACTATCAAGAGATTTGAAAAACTCGGTGCTTTTCGCAAATTTTTCAAAAGAGTTGGTGGAACTACTCACAGGCAATTTGCGTAATGCCACAATATCATAGCGTGTCTTGTGTTCTGCTTGGTAATTTTCGCCTTGACCAAAGTCATTTATTGTTTTTAGTAAACGATAGTTATAAATATATTCGACTTCTTCGGCAGGAAGATCATTTTCACTCCAAGTTTCCGTTATCTCCGAATTTAAGAGTTTTTTCTTCAGCGATTTGTCTTTGTCGACGGTAAACTCAATGGCAATTTCCGCATTTCCCAAACGTATGACGTCATTGTTATACAAGGTCGCCGAACTTGTTTTATTTCCATTTACATAGCTACCATTGGTACTACCTAAATCTACAAAGCGGCAACCTTCCCCTGAAACATCAATTTGGCAATGCATACTCGAAATTTTAGTGTCGTTCACAATGAGGTTACAACGTTTATTTCTGCCAATGATAATTTTATCATTTTCTTTGAATGTCAAGACAACTTCTTGATCGCTATTTTTCAAGATAAGTTTTCCCTGCATGGATTATTCTTTCTTTAACCGAGATAACACTTGGTAAATCGTCTTATACATATGTTGCGCAGAACGAAATCTATTTTCTTTATTTTTTGCCATAGCTTTACGTACGATTTTAATCACAATGGGAGGAATGTCAGTGACGATATTGGTAATAGGTACCGGTGGATTTTTGTATATGTGTTTTAGCAAAACACTTTTTTTATTGGTAACGACATCTGCATATGGTGGTACACCTGTTAGCATATGATACAACGTCGCACCTAAAGAATATACATCGGCACGAACATCGACACCTTTAGAGTCGCGAATTTGTTCAGGGGCCATATAACGCGGTGTTCCGATGACGTTGCGTTCCATGGTAAGATCTGTTTCCTCTAACATTTTTGCTAAACCAAGGTCGATGAGTTTTACTTGGTAGGTTCCTTCTTCGACGATGACATTTGCTGGTTTTAAATCGCGGTGTATGATATTGTGCTTATGGGCATACGCCAGAGCATGTGCAATGTGCCCGGCAATTTTAAGGGCATTTTTGTAATGCATTTTTCCATTTTTAGCGACCCATTTGTTTAGTGCATGCCCATTGATATATTCCATCGCAAAATAGTGACGGTTTTCGTGTTCATCTAGCTCAAAAACCTTGATGATTCTTGGATGATCAAGGGCTATAAGAGCACGCGCTTCGCGCAAAAATCTTTCGACCAACGTCTCACGCACACTGGACTTTTGGTTGAGTATTTTTATGGCAACTATTTCGTGTGGTTTGTGTAGAGGTGTGGCTTTGTACACCTCTCCAATACCACCTTGGCCAATTTTTTCGATAATACGATATTTACCTATGCGATCTTTGTCATTGAGATTTTCTTTTTTGGGCTCTTCATGAATTGCTTCCATTTCGGCCCAAGTGATGTCTTGTTCGGATTCATCGTCGATGTCATACTCAAATTGGAGTTTTATATCACCAACTTGTATTTCGTCTCCATTATATAGTTGGCGACTTCGTATCCGTGTGTTGTTTACATATGTACCATTGGTACTATTTAAATCGATAATATAAAAATAGTTACCAAATACTTCGATACAGCAATGATGTGAAGAAATTTTGCTGTCTTGTAGTTGTATAGTGCAGTCGTTTACACGGCCAATAGATGTTTTGGTTTTTGGGTCTAGAGAAAATTTGGCAGTGCCACCATCATTTTTTAGAGACAAATACGCTTGCATAAAAGCTTTATACCATCAAAATTTCCGGTTTTACCGCAATCGGTGGTGAATAAATCCGAATGACCATAAGTGGTTCTACACCACGAAAACGGTAGAACAAGAAAACCCCATGTGCTATTACAATTTTTCGACGAAATCCATTTTATGGTAACCTTTTTTTATGGTAATAACACCAGATAGGGGATTTACCTCAATAGTCGTTTCCTCATTCTGGTCATTACCAAGGTGAATTACATGTCCGGCCAAGACACCCAAAGGGGATATTTCTATTTCTACCCAGCCATCGCGATACTTACGGTCACCTGCCACATCAACATCTTTGTAGGAGACACCGCGGGTAAGAAATTTTTTTTCCAACGACTCAAATTTTTGTTTTTCGTTGGTGATATAAAGTTCGTAATAACCTTCACTTATGCTGTAACGTAACTTAGTTGGTTTTCCGCTCATCACTGCATGACTCATGCCTAAATTGACAATAGAGTAAATGCTACGTGTGGATGCTTCTAAACGCGACGATGGAGTTAATGAGTCCATGTTCATTGATACCAGAGCGAGCATGGAGCCCATGATGACCATTACAACCATAATTTCGATAAGTGTAAATCCCCGGTGGTTTTTTCTCATGAAAAAATCCTTATTTAATACATACAGAACGAACTTGTTGGAAGTTAGTCATGCCGGCAAAAGCTTTGATGAATCCATCCTGCTTTAGTGTTGTCATTCCATCTTCTATTGCTTGTAAACGTAAATTTTCCGCTTTAGCCTTTTCTTGAATGAGGGCCTTAATTTTATCGGTTCCTGTTAGTAGTTCGTGAATACCAAGTCGTCCACGGCAACCTGTGTCATGGCATTTGGAACATCCTTTACCTATGTGGTACACGGCCTCTTCTAAACTCGGTATCAAACCAGTGCCATATCCGACAATTTTATCAAATTGCTCTTCATCGAATTCTTTGCGGATGTTCATGTACATCTCTTCATCCATCGGGCTTTCGGTATGACACTTATCGCAAATACGTCGTGTGAGACGTTGGGCCATTACACCTAAAAGAGCGTCGGCAAAGTTAAATGGGTCAAGACCCATATCAATAAGACGTGTTACTGTTTCTGGAGCACTGTTGGTGTGAAGAGTACTAAAAACTAAGTGTCCTGTGAGTGATGCTTCGATTCCCATGGCTGCCGTTTCGTGGTCACGCATCTCCCCAATCATAATTACATCAGGGTCGGCACGTAAAAAGGCGCGCATCGCAGAAGCAAAGGTAAAACCAATTTTAGGCAGTACCTGGACTTGACGCAAGCCTCTTTGGGTAATTTCCACCGGATCTTCGGCGGTCCAAATTTTGCGTTCAGGTTCGTTGATAAAACCTAAAGCAGAGTGTAATGTTGTTGTTTTACCAGAACCGGTAGGTCCCACAACTAAAATTAAGCCGTAAGGGATTTTTACCATTTTTTTGAATTCGTCGAGATTTCGTTTTTGAAAACCCATCTTTTCAATAGGAATAGGTTTACTTGCTGCAAGAATACGCATGACCGCATCTTCGTTACCATTCACTGTGGGAATGGTGGCAACACGGAGTTCTATGTTGAGAGGACCATAATTACTGAATTGTATCTTTCCATCCTGTGGTAAACGTCGTTCAGCGATGTCGAGATTGCACATAATTTTGATACGCGTAATAAGGGCTCTTTTCAAAGCATTGGGTATTCTACGATATTCGCGGCATTCCCCATCAACACGAAAACGAATAATCGTTTCTTCTTTGCCGTGATATGGTTCTATGTGGATATCCGAAGCTCCTTCGTTAAAGGCATCTACAATGACGCGGTTTGCTAGGCGAATGATACCACCATCTACCGACTCTTGTACCTTTTCTTCTTCTTCCTTTGACTTGTCTTTTGCCTTTACCTCCGCTTCTTTGATCAGGAAATCAAAGTCTTCGCTGGACAATACGCTCATTTTTTCTTGGCTGACGCGTTTGGTTTCGGAAGTGTGCTCGTCTTTTTTAGCTTCTACTTTGTAGAATTCATTGATCTTGGTGTGAATATCTTGTAGTTTGGCCAATACAAAGGTAATTTTCTTTTGTGCGCGAATTTCAAGTGTTTCTTTCACCTCGCTGCTGAAGGGGTCGTTTACCGCTACAGTGAGACTATCACCGATGAGAGATAAAGGAATTGCTTGGTGTTTTCTTACGTCTTCTGCGGTTAAGAGTGATAAAACAGATTCATCAATGGTCTTGATCCTTTTGAGGTCTATTGGAGTCATATGCCCGTCAATGGCAATTAAATTGACAAGGCGATCTTCTGATATTACATCTTCTTCAATCAGTAGTTCCGCAAGGGTGACTTTGTTTTGCTTTGCCTTATTTAGATAATCGTCGATTTCATTCATGTTCATAAATTTGGTATTGATTAAAGCTCGACGTAACCTAAAATCAGAACTTGCATACTTCAAAGATGTTGTAGTTTGTGCCACGACACCTACCTCCTAAAGCTAAATATTACCTTGGTTTGACAACGATTCTTTGTTGGCTTCGTTGTCATGTGTAAAAGTTATTATGCGATCTTATATTACTTTATAAATACAGAGTACCTACATAGTTTTACAAATAGAGAGCTTACATTATACAATAAATGAATAAGCAATTTAAAGCTTATTTCATGGCAAAATTTTCTTGCATACAACTTGTATAAATTTACAATGAAGTACATGCCTTCAATATGCAGCTTTTTGTAGTTTGGTATTTAGTACATTGTCAGCTAAATAACTACATGGTTAATTCAACAAACACCACTTCAAACTAAGTGCATTTCTCTCAAAATTTATTTTTTGCAATTGTGTAGAGATTATCTAGTGGACATTCAGGAGAAATAATGTCTAAGGAACACGACATTTATATTGGACAGTTTGCTGTTTCTATTGGAATAATTAGCGCACAACAATTATCGGTCTGCCTGAAACTTCAAGCCCAATACCATCAAAATGGCGAATACTACTCCCTTTTAGATATTTTACGGCACAAAAATTTTATTTCGCAGTCGCAAATTCATATTTTGCAAAAAACCACAACTGGTGAAGGAAATCAAACGCTAAGCGCAAACCAAGTGCCGTTAAAAATTGCCAATCGTTATCAGGTTCTTCAAGAACTAGGACGTGGTGGAATGGGAATAGTTTATCGCGCACAAGATGAAGTTTTCGAGCGTGAGGTCGCCATCAAAATTTTACGTAATTTTGATGGAAATCATAAAATGTCGGCGCGTTTTTTACGCGAAGCCAAAGCCATGGCAAAACTCAAACATCCTAATATTGTGGAAATATATGATATTGGGATGGAGAAAGATTTTCACTATTTTACGATGGAATACGTAAAAGGAAAAAATTTACGCACCCTAATGCAAAGCAAAAAAATAAGTGTGCGTGAGGCAGCTAAAATCACAATAAAAATTTTAAATGCCTTACAACATGCACACAGCAATGGCATCATTCATCGCGATATTAAACCCGACAATATCATGATAAGCGATAAAAATGTCAAAGTTATGGATTTCGGTTTGGCAAAAATGGTTGAGGAAAAAGTTCGCATTTCACAAACAGGCAACGCTGTGGGAACTGTTCACTATATGTCTCCAGAGCAAATGCTTGCCCAGAGATCAAAAATTAGTTATACCACAGATATCTATTCTACAGGGGTAACACTCTACGAAATCCTAACAGGACGTACACCGTTTGTCGCAAAATCATTTGCCGAAGCGGTAAAAAAAATCAATCGTCCTTTCACAACGCCTCATGAAATAAAAACGAAAATCCCGCGTCAATTAAGTGCCATATGCATGAAGGCTCTGCAAAAAAAAATCTCCAAACGTTACCAAAGCGCAGAAATGTTTCTCGAAGATCTACAAAATTTTGTACAGAGTAAACAAAATGTGCATGCTGTTAGACATTCGTCGCGTACATTACCGATTTTCGGTGTAATCATTTTGTGCGCGATTTGCCTACTTACCTTACCACTTCTTTCCAATAAAAATAAAAGCGAGACTGTACGCAAAGTTGCGCCGCAAAAAAAAACACCTACGATCTTATACCGTGGAAATTTAAGACGTACAGGTTTTTATAATACCAAACCCTTAACAAACGTCTCACAAATAAGATGGAGTTTACCTACCAAAAAGCGCATAAAAAGTTCTCCAGTTGTCAGTGACAACATCGTGTATTTTGCAGGATATACCCATAAAGTTTATGCACTTGGGGTACAAAGTGGGAAAACTATCTGGGAATTTACGGCAAACGATTTGATCTATTCTAGCCCTGCCATTTATGATAACGTGCTCTACATAGGTAGCCATGATGGTTACATGTACGCCCTAGAGAAAAAAAATGGCACATTAATTTGGAAGTTTCGTGCACAAGACAGTATTTTGTCCTCACCTGCCTTCAATGAAGGCATGGTGTATTTTGCTTCTCACGATCATAAAATTTATGCGGTGAATGCTAGGACTGGTAAGGAAGTTTGGTCCCACAAAACTGGTGATAAGATTCTTTCTTCCCCGGCGATTTTTGATAAAACATTGTTTATTGGCTGCAATGATGGTTTCCTATATGCTATTAAAGCAAATTCGGGGGAATTGCGGTGGCGATTTGCAACAAATGGTGTCATCAAATCTGTCCCGGCCATAGATGACAATGCTGTTTACTTTGGTAGTTTTGATCACCATGTTTACGCAGTAAGCCACAAAGGTGAACTTTTATGGCGTTTTAAAACGGGGGCTGAGATTCACTCTTCGGCAGCAATTAAAGAATTGATTTATGTAGGAAGTAATGACGGTTATTTTTATGCCTTAGATAAAAATACTGGAAAACTAAAGTGGAGAAATGCCACAAAATCTCCCGTGGTTATGTCACCGTGTATCTTTAACAATGTGTTATATTATAGTTCTCTGGATGGTTTTCTATACTGTGCCTATCGTCGCGATGGCAGAATTTTGTGGCGACAAAAACTCAATTGTACATTCTCGAGCCCTACTATTGGACATAACACGTTATTTTGTGGTGGTATTGATGGTACAATTTATGCCGTAGATTAGGAATGATAATATGAGAAATAGGTTTAGTTACAATCGCGTTTTTATTCCGGAATTTTTTTCGACGGTTGTGATTTCAATCGTAGTAACACTGCTCACTGGATTTTGGTTCTCGAAAACTGTACATCAGATAGATAGTATCCACAAAACGCCCTCTATTGTGCTCTACACAATCCTCATCATATTCGCATTGTATATCTCTATTTATTTTCGCAGCAAGTATTCTTACTTTGTTGTGGATAGCAAAGGCTTGGAACGCAAAGGTTCTTGGTATAGCGTTCCGTTCGTTGGCTTTGATCAAGTTCGCACTGTTCGCGAAAGTCGTGGTGAATTTTTCGGAAAAGAGTCGCGATTTTTGTATATTGAACTAAAAAACAACGAGATTATTCGAATTTATGACTACATTTTTGGTTACGATGAGTTGTATGCGATGATTGAAAAAGGCATCGGGCAAAAAATTTCAGAAGATGCTTTTCTGACTCACGGACACATTCACAATTTTGCAAATGAAAACTACGCAAATCTTTCACAAAAACTCAAGGCACAAAGTAAAAAACGCGACAAAGTCTTTGGAGACCCCAGCAATTTCTATGATAAGATTGTGGAGCTTGGACGTCGAATATTGTGCTTGTTGCCAGTATGTGCCACCGATTTCTATTTGAAAATAATGATTGATACCGTGTTTGGAAAAAATAAAGACGTGCCAACGGTTTTGTCTTTCTATTCGAGTTTCATTTCACTACTCATTTCCATTATGGTCGCACGCTATGTGTATTTTAATCTTTTTTCATACGAAAAAGGCTTTCGTTATCATTTCAAGGTGAAGAAACATTTATGAAAACATATTTTATAACACATGATACTTGTGTTAAACACAGTGCAGGGGCTGGTCATCCTGAAAATGGCCAACGTTTACAAGCTATCTTTGATGCTTTGGCAGAGAAAAATATTGCCTTGGAAAAGCGCATAGCCGAGAAAGTGTCCGTAGATTATCTTCCACTGGTACATACAAGTGCTCATATCGAAAAAGTACTTGCGGCGCATGGCAAAAAAACGATGTTTGACGCCGACACGCATACCAATGAGCACAGTGTTGATGCTGCTCTCTATGCCGCAGGGGCCGGAGTCGAGGCGGTAGATTTGGTATTGCAAGAACCAGGTTCAACGGCTTTTTGTGCGGTAAGACCTCCTGGACACCACGCCGAAAGTAATCGTGTTATGGGTTTTTGTCTACTCAATAGTGTGGCAATAGCGGCTGCGTATGCAATAAAATATAAAGGATTGCAACGCGTTTTGATTTTTGATCCTGATGTACACCATGGAAATGGCACGCAGGAGATATTCTACCATCGTGGAGATGTTTTTTATGCCTCTATACATCAATTTCCACACTATCCAGGGACGGGCCGCTATGAGGAAAAGGGTGTAGGCGATGGTGTGGGAAAAAATGCCAACTATCCGCTGCGTTGTGGCGAGGGAGATGAAACATATATATATTTGGCACAACATGCAATAGTTGATATAATAAAAGAATATAAACCGCAACTAATATTATTTTCGGCAGGATTTGATGCACACGAGCTAGATCCTTTAGGGGGAATGCAAGTCACATGTCAGGGATTTTGTGCGATGTATTCTGTTATTATGCGCCACGCACTTGCGGAAAAAATACCTTTTGTGTATACCTTAGAAGGTGGTTACTCCCTGAATGCGCTGAGTTCTAGTATTCATTTACTATTAGAAACAATCACCACAGAAAGTTGGCCTCAAGTTTCTCGCGTAATACCGCCAGAGTATGTAAAGAAACTACTACACCAATAAAAGCTATCGAAAATATATTTTCGATAGCTTTCATGCGTTTAAAATCATCGTAGACATCACAACGACGCGTTTTTTGGGTGGGTCGGAACGATTTATTTAGGATTATAGTTATGAGATTGATACTCGCTCTTTTTTTAGCTACTCTTCTATCTATACAGGCAGAAGATTATATGACTCTTCATGTTGATGCAACAGATTTAACCAGAGGTCTTTTGACTTCAGAAATGGAAATCCATACAAGTGATACCGAAATCGTGATGTGGTATCCCAAATGGATTCCTGGTATACATGGACCACGTAATCCAGTGGAAAATCTTGGTGGAGTATACTTTTATTCTGAGAAAGGCGAAAAATTAAAATGGCATCGCAACTCACATGAACCATTTCGCTTCATTTGTAAGTTGGACCAAGATACCAAAAAAGTGCGCATAAAGCTGCGTTACATCTGCAATCAGCCGAATGGAAATTCGACAGGGGTTGACAGTTATGGGAACTCGCAAATGGGTGTTATCAACTGGAACACAGTATTGTTGTACCCCGCTTGGAAAAACAATCAGATTAAAGTTCGTACGAAACTTACTTTGCCTAAAGGTTGGAAATACGCGAGTGCTCTGCAAACGAAGTCCCAGGAAAAGCAAACGATTACTTTTAAGACAACGACGCTAGAGGAACTTATCGATTGTCCTCTTATTTGCGGTCAATATTTTCGTACCGTTGATTTAAAAGTAAATAATTTTCCACCGCATTATTTACATCTTGTTGCCGAATCAAGTAGCGATTTGAATATACCCGAAAAGCTCATCCAAAAATACCGTCGCTGTGTACAACAAGCACAAAAAATATTTTTTAAGCCGCATTTTCGCGAGTATCATTTTCTGGTCTTTATGAGCAATCGTCTGCCATCTATGGGTTTAGAACACTTGTCTTCGAGTCTTAATGGCATCGGTGAAAAAGATTTTTTTAACGCCTGGAGTCTTAAGGGGTGGGTAGGAAGTCTCTTGCCTCATGAGTATGTACATTCGTGGTGTGGCAAATATCGTCGCCCGATTGGCATGCATACACCTGATTATCATAGTAATAAAGATACGCGCCTTTTATGGATATATGAAGGGTTAACTACATATCTTGGTGAGGTACTGGCTGTACGTAGTGGTTTCTTAACCCCCGAGGAGTACATACCGCGTTTTACACGTAAACTCAATTATTTAATGAAACAAACAGGTCGTAGTTGGCGTCCCCTTGAAGATACATGCGTCTGCACCTATACCTTACGCCAACGAAGTAAAAATTGGGGGGTATGGCGCCGCGGACAAGACTACTACGATGAAGGTTTACTGTTGTGGTTGGAGATCGACACCATGATTCGCCATCGTAGTTTTGGTGAAAAGTCTTTGGATGATTTTTGCATACAGTTTTTCGGCAAAGGAAACTCTGGTCAAGCATTGGCATTCGACTTATTAGAGGTCTACCAAATTTTGGATAACATCGTTCAGTACGATTGGAAAAATTTTATTGAAGGGCGTATCAAGGAACCTAAAGACAAACTACCCCTCAACCTAGTTAACCTGTGCGGATATCGCATGATTTACACCAACAAAGCGTCTCGATATCTCCAAGAGTTACAGAGACGACGCAAGTACATAGATGCATCAGATTCTTTGGGAATACTATTTAGTTATGATGGACAAATACGCAAGATAATACCAGGAATGGTTGGTGATCAATCGGGAATTGCACCAGGGATGCAAGTGACAGGTATCAATGGCCAAAAGTTCACTGTTTCTAATTTGGAAAATGCCATTGCCAATAGTATCGTGACAGGTAAAATAGAACTGCTCGTTTTTGAGCGCTACACATACAAAATTTTAACCCTAAAGTACGATGGTGGAGCGAAGTATTTACATTTAGAGCGTGTACCTAACTCTCCAGATATGCTAACGAAAATTCTCAGACCAGTAAAATAGGGGAAAATTTTGAAAGTTACTTTTTTAGGGACAGGTACTTCTCAGGGAGTACCTGTTCCCATGTGCGATTGTAAGGTTTGCCGTTCTACGGATCACCGAGATCAAAGATTACGTTGTTCTGTTTATATCGAATACCAGGGGAAAGATATTATTATTGATACAGGCCCCGATTTTCGCCAACAGTTATTACGTGAAAAAATTATGCACATAGACGGTATTCTTTTTACGCATAGCCATCACGACCACATTGCAGGTCTTGACGACGTACGCTGTTTTAATTTTAAATATAAAAAACCGATAGGCATTTATACCTCGGCGGCAGTCGAACAAAGGTTACGCGAAGTTTTCTCTTACATCTTTTCGGAAGTTCAATACCCCGGAGCACCACAGGTGTACATAACTAGAATAAAAGACAAAGTTTTTTCCGTCAAAGGTGTGGAGATTACACCTCTCCAAGTATTACATGGAAAATTACCCATATTTGGTTTTCGCATAGGAGATTTCACCTATCTTACCGATACAAGTTTTATTCCCGAAAGCGAAAACGAAAAAATCCAAGGCTCTAAGGTTATTGTTCTCGATGCACTGCGTCAAACTCCTCATCCCACACACCTTCATTTGGATGCGGCGATAGATATCATCAAAAAATTTCAGCCACAAAAGGCGTACTTTATTCATATGAGTCATCAAATGGGATTGCATGACGAAATCGAGAAGTTACTCCCCGAGAATATGCACCTAGCATATGACGGTCTTAAGATAGAGGTGTAAGAATTATGATTGTTATTATTGATGGCTATAATTTGCTGTTTCATGATTCTTGGCCATATCACGAAGGTGCACTCGAAGATCGGCGTAAAAAATTAATAGATTTGGTGGTATCGTTTAAACAAAAAAAGCGTATTGCGCGGGTAATTGTCGTTTTTGATGGTTGTGCAGGTATTGGACCATATAAGAAGCAGACGTCGCAACAAGGGATTGAAATTATTTACGCGATTTGTCAGGGAAAAGCAGATGAAAAAATCATTTCTCTATCGAAGCATCTTAACAATGTGATGGTTGTTACTGCTGATCGACGTATCATTAAGTACACAAAAAGAAATCGCAGCAGCATAACTTCCCCACAAAGTTTTACACAAGAGCTCTTAAAAACGCAGCGTAGAACCACACCAAAGCAAATGAGTCTACCAACGAATGATGTTGACGAGTGGTTGGAAGAATTTGGACTCGACGATGAAGTCGAAATACCTAAAAATTTTGATGAAAAACTACCACAAGTTCCCGAGTATACAGAAGAGCAAACTCAAGAAGAGGACGATGCTTTACTCGATGAAGAATCTGTAGAAGACTGGATGAAATGGTTTCGTTTTAAAGAGGGTGATTATGAGTGATATAAACAAGTTATTAGATATGTTCAACAATAAAGCTCCCATTGCACAGTTATTTGGAATGAAACTGTCCTTTGACGAGAACAATAATGCAAAAGTACACTTGCCGTACAATCCTAATTTGGACCATGCATTGGGATTAGTGCATGGTGGGATATACGCCACAATGTTGGATAACGCCGGATGGTTTACTGTGGCAGCTCATAGCGAAACCAATAACTTTTGGATTGCCACTAGCGAAATGTCCATTCACTTCTTACTCCCCGCGAAACAAACCTCTCTCCTGGCAACAGGCAAAATTATTAAATATGGAAAACGCCAAAGTATTGCCGAAATGTCTTTGTTTGACGGAAATGACAATCTTGTAGGTCATTCTACCGGAACTTTTATACAACTGTCTAATGTATCGATGTAAAGAAAGGTGCGGTAGTGGAAAGAATCAAGCCATGTCTCTACGACGAAAGAAAAAATTTAAAATTCGAGTTGGAGTTTGATCGCGATAACAAAATAGGTCGAGGAACATCGCCTAGGGCGAAAAATATAACAATTAGCTTGATCAATGAAAGTGTCTCCAGTAACCATGCCACCATTCTGTGCCGCAAAGGAAACTGGATTTTTTGCGATGAGAGCACCCATGGTTCACAAGTGAATGGAAAAATAGTACACAACAACACTGTGCCTATTCGTCACAAAGACATCATTCAAGTTGGTGAGTATAGTTTTGTATTTTTTGATGAGGATGCGATATCAAGTATTGGTGGCACTCAAGAATTTTCGGTTAAAGGAGTTAATTTGGGAAACTCAACAATTGAGCAAGCCATGCACCATTTGACAAATTCCGCCGTGGAAAGAGCGACACACCACTACGACCAATGGCAACAAGATCGCCGCCCTGAGGTTGTCGTCATTGCCTTTGCGTGTATGATATTGTTTATGGTACTTTTTATCGGTATATTTTTTAACTTCTTTTTCCAGTTGTAGTACTGTATGTCGATCTAGACTTAAAATTTTATATCAATTCTAATCCCGTTCCGAAAATAAAGAATATGGCCTGTTCTGCTGGATATGTAATTTTCTTCATTGTTAGGTTATCGTGAATACCTTTTATTATAAAGAATTGCATTTGCAGCACTTTTCGAAATCGGAATCGGAAGTCATTTTTAGCTGATTTAACTCGATTATTTTGATTATTTTTCTAAATGTCTGATGCTCGGCGTTTTCCTTGGCTTCGTTTCCGAGTCTGGCACTCATCTTACCGAACGCATTCCTTGGCTTTGTTTCTGAGTCTGGCACTCATTTTACCAAACTAAATATGGTGCCAACATCTTTTCTTATCTGGTTGTTCTCCCAAACATTAAAAATTACTTACGTAAAAATGAATACAAAACGAAGATAACGCTCTATAATAATAAATAAAACGAAAAGCTATAACTGATATGAAAGGAACTATATGCGAATCATCATCTTTTTTTTACTTTTTTCTACACATATTTTAGCAAGTCAACTGTATAGTAAAGGCATGGCCCATTTTTTTTACACATATGGAAGCCATTGTTATTCTCAAAAAAATTATTCTGAAGCTATTCAAAATTATTCTGCTGCTCTTAAATTTGCTCCCAACCATTGCTGGACCTTACATCGCTTAGGAAATTGCTATCTTGTGACTAAAAAATACGAAAAAGCAAAAAACTTTTACCTACAAGCTACAAATACCGATAACCCACCTTTATTTAGCTATTATAATTTAGGATGTATTTACGCACTACAAAATGATAAAAAAAATGCTTTAATCTATTTAGAAAAGACTATCCAGAAAGGATACACTAAACTCGAAAAATTAGAAGTTGACAGTGATTGGAGTTCTATTCGAACAGAAAATAAATATCAGCAAATTATCCAAGACGCAAAAAAAATAAAAACGCAACACTCTTTGATCGAAGAATACCAAAATTCAGGGTATCAAAACAAGATGCGCATATTACAAGAAAGTATATCCAAAAATTTTCCCAAAAAACTGGATCTAGCCATTTTAACTCTTAATGAAACTTACGAAGGATATCGTGTTGCAAGCATTGCTCTCCTCAGTTCCCTATCTCCTAAAGAGTCCTCAGAGTATTTAATCGTTGCTTTATTTGATGCGAACGGATATGTCAAAAAAGCGGCCGCTAATGCTATAGTGAAAAGTGCCATTAATGTACAACAACAATTAATCTCTATTTTACAAAAGCCGAATTCTCCCGCAACACCCTATGTCATACAAATCTTAGGGCATATTAACAGTACAAATTCAATAGACATCCTCATTCCATACCTGAAAGACGAAGACCCATTTATTTGTATTTCCACTGTAGATAGTTTAGTAAGATTAAAAGCTATTTCTGCTATACCTGTTTTAGAACAGATCTCTCAGCAAATGAAAAATGCAAAAACTCCACAGAAAGAGTTTTATCAAATCAAAATACAGCATGCTATCTCTTACTTGCAAAAGCTGAAGCACAAATAGAGATTGTCAATATAGCCAAATTTTTTACTGTTGTGACGAAAGATATTAGTTTTACAGGTGAGTTTTACAGGTGCCAGACTCTGTTTACAGGTGGGGTTTTACAGGTGCCAGACTCTTTTGCAGTTAAGGTTTACAGGTGCCAGACTCTTTTGCGGGTAAGGTTTGCAGGTGTCAGGCTCAGCGAAAGAAAAAAACGAAGACATTATTACAGGTACCAGACTTGACGAAAGAAAACGTTATTACAGGTACCAGACTTGACGAAAGAAAACGATAAGCCTAAATAAAAAAATGACTTACGGCATAGTATTGTTTCAAAAGTGTTCAGTTTCGATGATCACTCGAGGCTCATTTTGTCGGGTGTATTTGTAAAATAACAAGAAAAAATGATATTATTTTACAAAGGAGAACAAATGCGCCCAATTCGACTTTCGATGATAAATGGTTTGTTTCATATTACAACGCGTTGTGATAACAAGAACTTCTATTTCCAAGAAGATGAAGATTTTACAGAGTATCTAAAGGTGTTAGAAAAAGCACGAGAAAAATATGGTTTTAAACTACATGCCTATTGCTTAACCCGTAACCACGTCCACTTACTACTTTCGACTCCTACAGAAGATAATTTATCAACCTTAATGCAGTATATCAATGGGCAATACGCGAAAAACTACAATCGTCGGCACAAAAGAACAGGGCATTTTTGGGGTGAGCGCTTTTATTCAACGATTATTGAGTCAGAAACTCAGCTATTGAATAGCATTTTTTATATTGAGTTGAACATGACTAGAAATGGTGTAACCAAACATCCAAAAGATTGGAAATGGAGTAGTTATAACCAACACTCTGGATGCAAAGGGCCCATCAAAATTGACTACCATGAAGTCTACTTGAGATTGAGCAGCACGGCACAAGATCGGCAGAAGAAGTATACTTCCATGATGGAAGAAAAAATGGTGCAAAAAGGTCTACTCTCCAGACAACCACAGGTAACTTATGGACTCATATTTGGCTCAGAGTCGTTTGTCAAAGAAGTCATCATAAAATGTTCATCTCATAAATATTACAAAAATCGTAAAACTTATAGCATTGATCAAGAAACATATTGTTTGAGGAAATTCAAAACTTGACTTTAGTGCCTGAAGATTTTAGCACCAAAAATCTGTCCACGTTTAAAAAATGAGCTTCTTACAATCTTGTTTGAACGCAGTTTTAAAATTTATTGTTGTTGAATCCAATATTTGAAAAATTTATTACATGAATGTTGATACTCGGAGTTTTTGCCTATTCTTATTTAAACGAGTCAGGCACTTACACAAATTAACAGACCTACGACAACCTCAGCGACAACCTCAGTCTGACACGTAACCGAATTTTATCCGAAACGACAACCCGAGTTTGGCACTTAACACGTAACCGAATTTTATCCGAAACGACAACCCGAGTTTGGCACTTAACACGTAACCGAATTTTATCCGAAACGACAACCCGAGTTTGGCACTTAACACGTAACCGAATTTTATCCGAAACGACAACCCGAGTTTGGCACTTAACTATGTACCCGAGTCTGGCACTTACCTGAGTTAACACACCCTATGTACCTAAAATTTTATTTCGCAGTTTGGTAGCATTTTATGTACCCGAGTCTGGCACTTACCCGAGTCTGGCACTTACCCGAGTTAACATTATGTACCCGAGTCTGGCACTTACCCGAGTTAACACAACCTATGTCTTACCCGAGTTAACATTATGTACCCGAGTCTGGCACTTACCCGAGTTAACACAACCTATGTACCTAAAATTTTATTTCGCAGTTTGGTAGCATTTTATGTACCCGAGTCTGGCACTTACCCGAGTTAACACAACCTATGTACCTAAAATTTTATTTCGCAGTTTGGTAGCATTTTTTCCATTTGGCGTTTTAATTTTTTCATTTGACGTTTTATTTTTTTTAAGTGATTTTGGTTGTGGTGCAAATCGATATAAGTAATATTTTGTAGTTGTCCTATTTCTTTTGGAATTTCTGTTATCTCATTAGAAAATAAGTAGAGATGAGTAAGATTTTGAAGATTCCCTATTTCCTTTGGGATTTTTGTGATCTTGTTGTCCTGTAAATAGATAAGAGTAAGATTTTGAAGTTTTCCTATTTCTTTTGAGATCTCTGTTACCTTATTATTGCCTAAATAGAGGTTCGTAAGATTTTGAAGTTGGAATATCTCCTCTGGAATCTTCTTTATGTGGTTGCTAGCTAAAGAGAGGACAGTAAGGTTTTGAAGTTTGCCTATCTCTTTTGGAATCTTCGTGATCTGGTTGTTACCCAAATCGAGCCCAATAAGATTTTGAAGTTTTCCTATCTC
The DNA here is from genome assembly GCF_009002475.1 of Candidatus Uabimicrobium amorphum. Taxonomy (GTDB): domain Bacteria; phylum Planctomycetota; class Uabimicrobiia; order Uabimicrobiales; family Uabimicrobiaceae; genus Uabimicrobium; species Uabimicrobium amorphum. Next base: position 1,720,930 of record NZ_AP019860.1, on the reverse strand, counting down.
TTTTGGGATTTTTGTCAGCCAGTTAAGGTATAAAGAGAGGCTCGTAAGATTTTTGAGTTTTCCTATCTCTTTTGGGATTTCCGTCAGCCAGTTACGGTACAAAGAGAGGCTCGTAAGATTTTGAAGTTGCAATATCTCCTTTGGAATCTCTGTTAGTTGATTAGAAGATATACAAAGATTCGTAAGATTTTGAAGTTTTCCTATCTCTTGCGGAATTTTTGTTATGTGATTGTTACTCAGATCTAGCTCAATAAGATTTTGTAATTTACCTATCTCTTTTGGAATCTTCGTTATGTGGTTATTACCCAGATCTAGCTCAATAAGGTTTTGCAGTTTGCCTATCTCTTTTGGAATCTTTGTTATGTGGTTGTTCCTCAGGTGTAATCCCGTAAGATTTTGAAGTTGGAATATCTCTTTTGGTATCTCTGTTAATTTTTTCCCGTGTAGTAGAAGCCAAAATTGGTTAGAAAATCCACAATTTTTAAAGGCGCAATTTTCTATTTTGTCAAAACGTATGCTAGATCTGAAACTACAGTCTATAAAATGGCAATTTTTAGCAGAATAATTTACTTCTTCGTCCACATAGAAAGCACAGCAGACATAAGTAGTATTTTCCTCTATATCTTGTAGTGATTTGTTTTGTATTGTTTTCACTTATAATCCTTGCTTTCTCTTGCTCCATAAAAACTTGACCATTAACACCCTACTCAGTACAAACCTTATTTCCTTCAAAACTTTCGTTATCGGTAAAGTCAGGGTATGTATACGAATTCAGTTAACGCTGTCTAACAATTTACTGAGCTGCTGTACCTTCATTGTACATCCCCATTTCTCATAACAGGCGATGGATTGTTGCATGTACATTTTTGCTGTATCGTTTATTCCTAATTGAATATACAACTTTGCCGCTAGCTCGTTTGCTAAAGCTTGTTGATGGATAAAACCGTTTTGTTTTGCTATTGTAATTGCCTGTGGGTAAAGCTTCATCGCTGCGACAAAATTGTGCTGAACTCTAAGTATTTCGCACTTTACGATTAAGTACTTATGTTCAAAATTTTGCGAACAGTTATTTTTCCACGTGGTTAGTTTGGCAAAATTCTTTTTAATTCTTCTATTCAAGCGTTTTCGTGGCTTTTCTTGTGAATAAAGAGCTAATAATGATAAAGTAAAGTAATAATAATACTCTGGTTGCATAATTTGACCAAAAGCGCCATCTATATAGGGAAGAGAATTTGTGGCCACGTTAACCGCTTCTTGGTAGTTATTTTGTAAATAAAGTTTTTTTAATTCTAAAGTTTCTAACCATATGATTCCGGTGGTATTTTTTATTTTTTGTTGCTTGTTTCGGTAGTAGTTCAAAGTTAAGTTTTTACGTATTCTCGAAGGCGAGACATCGCTCATTTCGACAATAAATTTTTGTAAACCAATGGGGAAAAATTCTTGTGAAGTGAAGCTCACTTTTTCTAAAAAGTCCTGGCGAATATTGGTTTCCTCAAAGAGTTCTTGTAAATTTTTCCCAGAGAAAAAATAGACTTGTAAAGGGTGAACAGCGGCATAAGAAGCGAACATCAGATCTCCACCCTGTATACTGTATTTTTTCGCTTTTTGCAAATAGTGTAGATTTAATTTAAATTCTCGTGTCCAATGATTTACAACTGCTCCGAAGGTAAAATACACGCGACCAGTGTGTAATGGATTGTTGTACTTTTGACTTAGTGTAATCGCCCATTCCATAAAGTCACGCCCTAGAGTGTAACTACCTAATGTTTTTAAGTGTCCCAATAACATGGCAAAATATGCATAACCATTCGGCGAATCTACGGTAAAACCGTTTTCTATGGTGATGTTTACCATTTTCAGAGCGGTTAAAAAGGCATATAATTTACCACCGTAATAAGTGGTGTGCATGAATATCGAGAGTAGTTGTAAAGCAATTTCTTGCTCCTTGTCTTGCAGTTTACACACGTTGACAAAATAGTCCGGTGTGGTTTTTAACTTGCGTAAATTTCTTTTAATGCGGAAAAATTCTTTGCATAAAGTGAATAATACACTTCTCGATGACCAATGAATTCCAAGATAGCTCAGTCCTTTTTTTCCTACTTTGAAAGATTGATCCCAGTCGCCTATATGAGTGTACAAAACGACAAGGTAAGCGTGGATCTGCGCAATTTCTACTTTGTCTTTTGTATTGGCGATCATTTGCATGAACAGCTTTTCTGCTTGGCGAAAATTACCACTCAAGTAAGCCAATTCTGCTTCCTGTTGAGAAACTTGAGACATAAATTTAGTTTCAAGTTTTATCTGTTGGGCAATTTTTTGAATGTGCTGAATGTACATAAAAGCTTTTGTGTAGGACGCAGCATTTTTTGCTCTGATCGCCGCTTGAAAGTTGAACTTTGCTAGTTGTTTTTTTTCTTCGTTTTTCAATTGTGGAATACAGTGATTCCAGTGAACGGCTACTTTAGATGGAGATAAGTCATCTTGTCTAAAGTAGTATGAACCGATATCGTAATGAATTTGAGCTTTTGTTTTTTCGTCTATGGAGGCATGGATACTTTGATGCACTAAATCATGGGTAAACTTATAAGTATGTTCTGTCGATAAAGTATTCCACTGGCTTTGTGTTGCGACAATGTAATGTTGTTGCGTCGCTTCGTTGATAAAATCCGTTATACAATCCTGGTATTTACAAATAATGCCACCTAACATTTTTGTTGAAAAGTTTTCACGTAGACACGAACATATTTGTAGTAAATCTTGATATTCTTTGGGTAATGAGGTCGTTTTTTTACGCAAGGAATCTAAAATATCATTACTGAAGTTCAATTTTTCAATGATAGATAAATCCCAAGACCAAGTACGAGTTTCTTTTTCAAAGTACAACAGTTTCTCTCGGTAGAGAACTTCTAAAAGTTGTTTGACAAATAACGGATTTCCCATTGTTTTTTGAAAAATGAAAGAGCTTAAAAGTCGAATATTATTTGGTGTTGGTGAAAACAGATGTGTAAGAATTTTTTCTACAGCGAACAATGAAAGAGGAGAAAGAAATATTTTCTTTATTTTTATACCTTTCGCTGCGATGAGCTCTTGTAGATGCGCGGTCTTTTGGCAACTTGTTTCACTGTTACGTGAAGCAAAAATAAAAAATAGTTTTTGAGGATATTTTCCTAAAAATCTGCTAATAAGTAATAATGATGCATCGTCCGTCCACTGAATATCATCAATAAATACAGTGATTTTATTACTATTGGTAACAATAACGTCGAATAACTGCTCCATAACGAAGTAAAAGCGGTTACGAGATTCTTCGGGAGGAAGCGGAGACGAAGGCTCTTGTTTTCCTACTAAATTATCGAAATCTGGAACTACTTCGGCGACGACACTTACATTAGTGCCAAGAGCATCCATAATCATATTTCTCCACTTGGTTACATTTTGTGGTGAACTGGATAAGACTTGCCTACAGAATTTCTGGAGAATTTCTATCCAGGCATTGTAAGACGGTTGCTTGTTGTTTTGTCGGTATTTTCCGGTAAAGAAAAAGCACCCTTGTTCGAGTACGTCGCGCAGTAAGCTATTTACCAAATCAGTTTTGCCGATTCCAGGCATTCCATAGACCACAACAATTTCGTTATTACCGTCGAGAAAATTTTGCCATGATTTTTGTAACTGTTGATACTCCGATTTTCTTCCATACATTTTTCTCGGAAAAACCAGATTTTCGTATGCATCAGTTACTTGTAGAGTATCATTGTTTTTATAGGCTACCAAAAGTTGTGCAATTTGTGCAACACTCTTGTATCTATCATCAGGATTTTTTGCGAGCATTTTCATGATCATGCGTGAAAGTGCTGGGGGAATTTGCGGGAAAAGATCGTGAGGAGGAATCACTTTTTGCGAAACATGTGCAACGATAAATTCATAGACATTTTCTGCACTAAAAGGAAGTTTTGTGGTGAGCATTTGATAAAAGATAACGCCCAACGAATAAATATCTGTACGCTGATCTATGTTCACATTGTAATAGTCCGTTTGTTCTGGTGCAATATAGGCCATTGTCGATTTCGGGTTAACAAGAGCAATGGACATAGCTTCTGTTGGAGGAATCCAATCTACATGTGAACTGCCAAGAGTAGAAGTTATGCAGCTAAGGGTTAAATGTTTATATATCTTATTTTGCCGGTGAATTTTCGACAACTGCAAAGCTAGCTGTTGTCCTTGTTGTACAAATTGCTCTATGTTTATATGTGACTTAGGTTGTTCTGAAGTTTGATATTTACTGCGAATCAACCAATTGGGGAAAAATTTTGTAATTAAATCATCTAAATTTTCAATGGGAACAATGACAATTTTTTCGTCTTGGGTTTCAATATCAAAATAGTTATCTTTTGGTATTAAAAAGTATTCTATAAACGGTTCATGGCAAACAGAATTCGCCTGCGATATAACTTCAAGCTTTGTTTGGATGTGGGCAATCTTTTTTGTCGCGATATTATTATATTGTTTTGGAGTTAGTGATTCGTCCGGTATTTGGTCTCTTATAAATGCACCGCTTGCTACCATATTTGATGGTAAATTTAGACAATGCGGTTCTATTTTTTGATGACTGTCATGATGATAAACCTCCAATACGCCCTGTTCGCATAATTTGCGCAACGAAGAGATAAAAAAGAAAATAGTAAATGTAAAAGAGAAGCTTTGTCCTGTAACAGGACGATTTTTAAATTGAGATAGTAAAGAACTTCCCCACTCCACAGCCCAAGCTTCCAAATTTTTGTCTACTTCACTTGTTGGTAATTTGTATTTCGCCTGCCAGTAGTACTTTATGATTTTTCGGGCATCGTCTAAACTACGCGCTATGGATGTGTCGTATCCACTTCCTTGAATACGTTGATAAGGAAGGGGATTGTATGATGACATGCGCAATGAACTGAGAAGACCTACATTGTTAAACGCGACAACAAAATATGCGCGAAGTTGTCCTTGGGCAATGTTCTCTTTCCAGTAACGATAAGTATTGGATAATTTAACCAAACACTGGTTTTGCCATTTAGAGATATTGTCAGGGACACCTTGTAAACAAGATTCGTCGCTTTCTAACAAGGCAATTAAATTTTGTGTGTGATTGTCTGCAACAAAGTCAACGTATTTTTTTGTATACGGGGCTTCAATTTCAGAGGAAAGAGCGTACAAAAGACTAAAGCTCTTGTCTAATTCGTGAATAAGACGGTCTTTAACAAGAGGGTCTTCTGTCTCTAAGTATATTGTTGCATCAGCGGCAATGTTAAGAAAAGTTTCAGCTAGTTTCAAGAGGAACCACCCAAAATAAAAATTTGTTTATTGAGGCAAAACTAAAATTTTTTCGCAAATGAAATTGCGTTATTTGGCTGTATGAATTAACAAGCGTAAGGCACTGTAATGTTATTGCTTACATCTGATTTTCTTTGGGTCTAGAGAGCACCAGTCTTTTTTTTCATCTGTGTTTTAGGGATGGGATTTCCCTTATCTAAAGTTTATTAAATTTTGACTTGCTACCCTCAAGTAAATCTGAGCCAAAGTTTTTTGCAACTATTTTTGTAAGAGTAACTAGTGAAAGTGGTTTTTGGTACAAAGATAATTGCAATTCTTTTATCTCTTTCATTTGCTCTTCGCAAACGTTACTAGAGATAAGTATGAAATTATCTGCTAACAGAGGATGAAGTTTTTGAATTTGTAAAAAAAACTCTAGACCATCTGTTTCAGGCATATTTACATCGGAAATGATAAGATCTATTTGGTTTTTGGTTAAAATTTCTAGAGCCATTTGGGCTGAGTTGGCACATTGAACTTCACATCCTAAAACCATTAACATTTCCTTCATGTACAGAATAGTTAAATAATCATCATCTACTATGAGAATATCAATATTCATTCTTATCCTTTTCTGTAACCAATCGCGCTTTGCAATAATTCGACATTATCTTTGAAATATAATTTTTTCTTAATTTGTTCTCGAAAAAGTATGATTTTTTTTGCATTCAGATTGAGCAATTTTGCTATGGTTTCGATAGGACATCCATCGCCAATAAAGTTATATACTTTCTGTTCTTCTTCTGTAAGAATAAGCTTAGGGGAGAAAACGGATAAAGAATCACTCATAAAAAACTTTTTTATTATTTCTAACTTTAGATCTTCATCAATGTATATTTGTCCGTTTAACAGATTTCTAATTGCTTTTAACAATGTGGATGTTTTTTCTTTTTTGGGAATGTATCCTTCAATTCCTGCACCGACACACTGTTCGGCATAGGATATACCTTCGTAAATACTCAAAACTAAGATAGGAAATGTGTAACCAGCTCGCCGAATATTTTCGACAAAATCTAGTCCACCTATTCCTTTGAGGAATATATCTGCTATCATTAAATCTGGCTTTACGGAAGGAAGATGTTTTAGAGTCTCTTCAGAAGAGTTCGCCCTTCCACAAATTTTCAGATCATTCTCAAATTGAAAAATATTTTCTAACCCATCTTGAATAATAGGATGATCAACAATAAAAATTTGTTTTGCTTGGGGAGTATCCATAGTTTTAATCCTCATTTTTGTTTGAGAATACTCATATTTTGAATCCTCATGTTCATTTAGCTTTATTTAGTAAGCATCTCCATTTGTAATGTTTCCATTTTAATAGAATTATTTTTTTACGAAATAGGGAATTACCTACTTTTTGCTGCAAAAAAATACTAAAGTCATGTCGGAAATTTTCGGTGCTTATCCTAAATCTTGGCTTTGTACCCATTGAATAGCACTTTGTAGCAATTCAGTACCACTCTTTAAATTCAATTTTTCTTTAATTCGCGCGCGATATGAATCAACTGTTTTTATACTTATGCACAAATCGTCGGCTATTTTATGAGGGGAAACTCCCTGGCCAATTAGTTGGTAAACCTCTAATTCTCTGTCAGTAAGACGGTCTAAAGGTGAATCAGAGCTGGGATTCTTGTCAAAAAACTTGTACATGATACTATCACTAAGTTCACGGCTAACATAAATCTTACCTTGAAGAACTTGCCTGACCGCCTTTATCACTTCTTCTGTTTTTTCTTGTTTCATGATGTAGCCCTGCGCACCTGCGCGAATAGCTCTTTCTGCATAGAAAGATTCATTGTGAATAGAGAGTACCAAGATGGGAAGTTTGTGTCCTTTTTTTCGAAGAGTCTTGATCAAATCAAGACCTCCCATTCCCTGAAGAGATAAATCCATGACAGCCACATCAGGTTGTAGTTCATCTATAACCTCTAGTGCTTCATAATAATCAGAAGCCTCTCCACAGACAACCAGATCATCTGTTTGCTGAAAACTCATGGCTAAACCTTCGCGAACTACGGGATGGTCATCTATCAATACTACTCTTGTTGAGCTCATTTCTTCTCCTTCTTTCTTTTAAAAAGAGCATATAACATAGGTGTTTTTCTTTTTTCTTACAATTTGTAAATCTCCGCCTAAAACACCTGCACGATACTTCATAATATTTAACCCCATTCCTTTTTTAATATGTTCAGGGAAGCCTTTGCCATTGTCTCTTACCGAAAGAATGTTTTTGTCATTTTCTTTGTTAAGTGAAATAGAAATATTTTTAGCTCCACCATGTTTAATCGCATTGTTGAGCGCCTCTTGTGCGATTCTATACAATTGGTTGGCAACCGCAGGGTCTTTTATTTCTATATTAGAATCGTAGTTAAACTCACAAGAAACACGCGGTATTTTACTTGTATTATGTGCTAGTTCGCTTAAGGCCACTGTCAATCCATTGCTTTGCAAAATCATTGGATAAAGTCCTTTTGCCATTCCGCGAGTAGAGTTAATTGCCTCCGCCACGAGTTGAGAAATTCTTTCCATTTTAGTGGCTTCGTCTAAAGATTTTTCGGATAAGCTTCTTGCCAACGCTTCGCTGAGATACTTGATGCCTGTAAGTTGTTGTCCAAGTCCGTCATGCAAATCTTGTGCTACACGTTGTTGTTCTCTAGAACTAATTTCCAAAACTTCTTTTTCTAAACGCTTGCGTTCTGTAATATCGCGAATAATTGTTTGTATTCGTCCATCAGAAATGAGTTTCATGTTAAATTCTGACGGGAATAGAGTCCCATTACCGCGTTTCATTTGTAGCTCTGCACCTGTTGTTTTTCCCGATTCTAACTCTGCAAGATTTATAAATCTTTGCGGAAAGAAGTGAGATAGTTGCAATTGTAGAAATTGCTTTTTTTCATAGCCAAATATTTCACAGGCTCTTGAATTGACGTCGAGATAATTTCCTTCTTTATCAGATATTAAAATGGCATCTGATGCTTGCTCCATCAACAACCTGTATTTTGTTTCGCTTTGTTGTAATTCTCTTTGTGTTTGTTTCATGCCTTCGTAATACTTGGCATTTTCTATAGAAATAGCCGATTGGGTAGAGATCATCTCCAGCACTTCCAAACGATCAGGAGTGAAGACATCAGGAGTGAGATTGTTTTCTAGATAAAATATTCCCAAAAGCTCGTTTTGCTTCAAAATAGGAATACATAAAACAGATTTTAATTTTTTTGCAATAACGTAAGGGTCTGATTGAAACCCTCCTTCCTTAAAAGCGTCGTGGAGAACAACTTTCTCCATTGTTCTTCTTACAAAATTTACAATTGTAATAGGGATTTCTGCGCAATTATCCATCGGTATAGATTGCAGCATTGCCTTACTCTGATCGGTGCTTTGTCTCACCTCTATGAAAAGTTGATTGTCTCTATTTAAAATTAAAAATCCTCTCTCTGCTCCCGCATTTTCCAGAGCGATTTCCATTAGTCTTACCAGTAATTTATCCAATGATATTTCTCGCGAGATAGCCTGGGAGGCTTTGATCACAGTATTGATATTCAAATGTGATAAGTGACCTACCATTGTCGAAATAGTTGTTTCAATTTCGTGAGAGCGAAGCGTAAAATTGCTATTGTCTTTTTTGGGTAGTAAGGAAGTGTGTTTTCTTGTCAGATCGATGACTTTGCCAATAGCTCCCCATTTATTGTAACTGTAACAGGCCTCTTCTAAGTACACCCTGGCAATTTTTGCTTTTCCTTGTGCTAAAAAGAACTTAGCAGCCAGTTCGCAGGCAATTGCCTTATTTTGTGTGTATTTAGTTTCATCGGCTTTGTGAATAGCTTGTTCGTATAACTCGATAATTTTTTCTTTTTCATCGTTGTTGATACGCGCGATCTCTGCCTGTACCAGAAGGTATTTGTGAGAAAAATTTTGCGGACAATTTTTTGCCCATTTTTTCATTTTCTTCTGATTTTCTTGGAGTATTTTTTTGGATATGCGTTTATTCGCATGCGATTGTTTGTGATAAATGGCCGTTAAAGTCAAACTATGATAAAAGTTCTGTACAGGAACTTGCATGGTGCCAAATGAAATGCTGAGCATCTCTTGAGACTTTTGCGCCATCTCTAACGCCTGTGAATAGCGTCCGAAAATAAAAAATACCTGCAATTGATTGATGTAATGCCAATGCAGAGGCATTTGATTTGTCGCGGTTTGCATTTCCTGAAAAGTACTCTCTGCTTCTATATTTTGCATCAAGGCATTTTCTGGTACGTCCTGTAGGCTTTTAATCATTTGTTCGATTCCCCAGTACACGCGCACAGCGTCTTGAAATTTGAGTTGATCAAAAAAACGAGAATAATCTTTTATTTTTTGGGAAACTTCGTCCAAATTTTTTCCGGTGATGACCATTTTGTTTACCACGTAGGTTAGGGAAAAACAAGCAAACATTAAATCGCCACATTCTAATCCCGTATGGTAAGCCTTTAGAAGATAGTCAATGTCATCGATCGCATGTTGTTGCCAATGCCCAACTAAAGAACCAAATAAATTAAAAGCTTTGGTTTTTAGACGAAGATCTCCATATTTTTCGGCAACCTCTATGGCCAATTTACCGAAGTCATAGCCTTTTTTATAATTTCCTGATCCTGAACCGACAATGATTCCATAGCAGACATAAACAAAAGCAGAGATGGGGGTGTTTCCGTACTTCAAGGTAAGATAAAGCATTTTGAGGATACCCCAAGCCCATAGATTTGGGCTTACAAAAAATGTAGAAGGACTTATACTCATTAATAATTTCATAGCTGCTAGGGCATTGGGATCGACCATTTCTGGTAAATAGAGTAGTTGCTCTGTTTTTTTTCCACGCAGAAGCCATTTGACTTTGAGAACCTCTTGCAGGACAGTTCCTTTACCGGGAAGTTCCGGAACCTGTATGCCAAAAAATATTAATCCTTCTTTTCCAAGACTTAGAGCTTGCTGGTGTTCTCCCAAGTTTGTATGAAAGGTAATCTTAATGTTGTATATATCTGCCCTTTCTACGTTGCTTTTAACATGCAACAGTGACAGAGAAAATAATTTTTTCGCATTTTCGAAATTACCGTTCAAATGTTCACATTCTGCTGCTTTGCTATGGAGAGATAGAGTTAGAGGATAAAGGTTTTCCCAGGCATTCTCGGGTAGTAAAGTTCTTCCGGCGATAAAATATTCACATGCGGAAGAATACGCGGCGGACGACATGGCTTTTTTACCTGCCTGTAGATTGTATTCCACCAGTTGGAGTTTTTCATTTTGAGAAAGTAGATCCATTGCTAAATTCATATGATAAACAAGTTGAAAAATCATTTCAGGTGATTTTTGTGCTATAATTTTACCAATAGAAAGATGGATATCTTTTATGTACTCTTTCTCTATCAAAGAGTACGCTGCCTGTTGAATCTTGTCGTGGGCAAATCGAAATGAAATTTCTTCGAGAAATTCATCGCTTACAAAGGTAATATCAAAAGTTCCCACCGGAAAAATAAAGCCTTTTTTTACAAGCTCTTCTACATCATGTTTTATTTCGGTGATTTTTTGCTCAAGAACAGTCGCGAGGAGCTGCCATTTAAAAGTATTTCCGATTGTGGCTGCAACTTTTATCAACTCTAGACTAGAAGAGGGAAGTTTTGATAATTTCTCGGCCATAAATGCGACGACATTCTCAGCAACATTCATTTGCTGGATTTCCTCTAATGGAGCTTGCCAACAATTCGTTTTATCATCAAAGGTTAGTATACCGTCTTGGTATAAAGTGGTGATAAACTGCTTGACAAAAAAAGGATTCCCTGTGGTTTTGCGAAAAATTAATTGTGAAAAAGATTGCGATTTTTCAGAAGATGTGTTCAGAGAATCTGCGATCCACTTGTTTACATAGGGAAATGTCAATGGGGATAGAGATATTTTTTTTATCAAATGTTTTTGTTCTATACTTTCTAAAGTCATCGCAAGAGGATGGGAACCATCTATTTCATTATCGCGATATGCTCCCAATAAGAAGAGGTGTGGTAAACTATTGTCTATAAGCAATTTTAATAAATTCTGCGTTCCTGAGTCACTCCACTGTAAATCATCTAAAAAAATAACAAGAGGGCTCTCTTGTTGAGCAAGTGCACGTATAAAGTTGATAAAAACAACATTGAAGCGATTTTGCGACTCAGTACCAGGGAGTTTTTCTAAAGTAGGTTGCTTTCCTATGATAAGTTCGATTTCTGGGATAAAATCGATTAGTACCTGTCCATTATCAGCAAACGCTTTTAACAGTTTTCTACGCCAAAGATAAATGACTTCCTCATTCTCTCCTAGAATTTGAACGATTAATTTTTTGAATGCCGACTTAAAACCACTGTAGGGGACATTTCGTTCTTTTTGATCGAATTTTCCGGTAATAAAATAACCTTTTTTGGCTAGCACCGACTTGTAAATTTCATGGATAAGAGTAGATTTACCCGTTCCTGCATGCCCACAAACCAGAAGGGTCTCCATGCGGCCTTTGCTCACCTCGTTAAAACTATTTAGGAGTATTTCAAGTTCCTTGTCTCGCCCATATAGCTTTTCAGATAGTTGAAATCGTTCTGATATTTCCGCATTCTTGGGAACAAAAAGATGTATCTCGTTATCTCTCCATTTCGAAAAACAATCCTCTAGATCTAATAAAAGACCGCGAGCACTTTGATATCTTTCCTTTACTGTTTTTGCCATAAGTTTGTCGACAATCAGAGATAGTGATGGAGGAATGTCTTCTATTTTATGAGGAGAAGGAGCTACCTTAGCAATTTGGGCATGCATCAATTCCAGAGCGTCTTTACCAGAAAAGGGCAAACGACTTGTTAGCATTTGGTAAAAAGTGATGCCCAGGGAATAAAAATCTGTGCGGTAGTCCAGGCCGCGATTTATCCAGCCGGTTTGTTCCGGCGACATGTAGGCCAAAGTACCTTCTAGTAACTTAGGATTGCGGACTTGAGGAACTTCTCGCGAAAGAAAAGTGGAAATGCCGAAGTCGGCTATTTTGACGTCGAGATTGTCATAGTTGATAATGATGTTACTTGGTTTGATATCCTTGTGGATGAGGTTATGTTTGTGGATATTTCCCAAAATTTTTACAATGGCAATTGCAATGGGGAAAAAAATATCAATAGTGATTTTTTTGTCAGCGATTACTTTAGAAAGAGGAACGCCACCAAAATCTTTTAGGACGATAACTAGGCTATTTCGATATTCTACTAGATCAACTACTTCGACAATTCCGTCGATGTCCAAGTTTTTTACGATTTCATATTCTCGTCTAAATCTAGCTAAGGCCCTTCTAGAAGGGTACTCGCCTTTTAGTGATTTAAATATCAACGCCTGTTGGTTTTTGTATCCTTTGAAGACCTCTGTCTCTCTCCCTTCATAAATCCTTTCCGTTATTTTGTAGCCTTGAAGAGTTAACATTGTAATAGATCCCACTTATAGTAATTAGATTTCTTAGGTTGAAAATAAGCATAATGAAAGATTATAAGTAAATATACTGTATTTATTTGCAAAAATAAATACAGTATATGAATATATTCAAGAATATGTTTTGATTTTCAAATTGAAAGCTTCGAGGTGATTGTTCGTCGTTGATAAAAAAATGACTGTCAGGGGAGGTTTTATGAAAATGCAATACTTTATATGAGTTACGATCCTGATTTCAATCCTGCTCCCGAAACTTTGTATAAGTGAATGGCTAATTCTTTTATTGTATCAAACTTCACATAACGAATGTGAAGTTTGACGGGATGAGTAATCAGGAGCAGGGGTGGAATCAGGATCGTAAAATTTATTTCTGTGCACTAATAATCTGATATCTCCACAGCCCAAAATCTAGGCAGATTTTTTGGAATAAACATGCTTCTACATGCTTAATTTGTACAATGCTTTTGTTTTTGTTGATTAAATCATCAGGGTATCCACTTTTACCACGTTGGTAAATTTCATTTGCGGAGCCCATTATGTTTTCGGTGATGTCTCGTACTTTGATTTGTTGAAAACTGCTATTCTCCAGGTTTTCGATAAAACTTTTTGTGGAAGCGAGATTGTCAATGGCAAAGCCATCTAACCATTTTCGTAGAGCGTGTTCTTCTATTTCGCTCAACTCTTCCCGCACCAAAAAAGTGTCACCCACAACAATGCGACCACCTGGTTTTAAGATTCGCCAAGCTTCTTCGATAAAATCTTTTTTGTCAATGGCATGACAAATGCTTTCTAATCCCCACACAACATCAAAATGATTATCGGGAAAATTAGTCTTGGTAAAGTCCTGAACCGAAAAATCCACGCGTGACTCTAGTTGGTGTTCATGCATAAATTTGTTGGCTTTTTCGACTTGCAGGGGAGAAAGTGAAATTCCCGAAGCAGTGGCATCAAAGTTTTTCGCCAGCCAAATCACACTAGCCCCTACTCCACAACCAGCATCTAAAATTCTGTCACCCTTTTGAACCTTTGCTTCTTGCGCGACTTCTTCATTCATACGAATAAGGGAAGTGTGGTGTTTATCTTGTGGGTGGTCTCTATAGCCATAGTGCAGTTCGTAGACAGAGTTACCCCAGTTCTGGTACGATTTATCAGCTTGACTGTAATATTCTGTAATTTTTCTCTTTTCCTCATGCGATAACATAATTTCATTCTCCAATTGATATTTCAGCATTTTGTTAAAGTTCATATGTAAATCATGTACTTCACGCAAATCTTCTATATATTTTTCCAGACTAAAGGTGCTGACTCTAGAACGTAAACCTTGGATAATAGAAAGTTTTTCCTCCATTTTTTCAGCAAAATCAGATATGCAAACACTTTTCTGAATTTTTTGCTTCGCGTGTGGGACATCGTTCAGCTCTTCCTTGCTGAGTATATTATTGTTTAATGCCCACAGTACGACTCCACTGGTGTAGTCGCTTTGTTCAATCTCTACTTCCCAAGTGGAAAGCCAGTTACTCATTGCCATAAATTGTTCCCCTTGGTACAATGCGGAAACAATGGCTTCTCGTTCCTTGTATTCTAATTCTTCTATTAGCATTAGGTTAAAAATGCCATAAATAAACGTGTGAATTGGTGGAGACATCTCGACGACATACTTTTCAAAATTCCAGTTAGATGTTTTGCTGTTGTGAAAAGATTGATTGAAATAAAGACTGCCCATCATCGCTGTTTTTAGCCGTCTGATAAAAAACACTAGATCCGAAATCCATAATGCGTATTGCGGCCATGTTTTGATTGTTTCATTGAGATAATTTCTTATGTCCATCAACAACGACAAATACATTTGCCATTCTGGAAATGAATGTAAGATACCATGGTGGTCTTGACCTGTTTCCAGAATTTCAAGAGTCCCATGTAGAAGCTTTTCATCTAGTATCATGTCGGCAATGTCATCAATCATGACATTGAGAAGCACTGCAATCACATTGGTGTTGTACAAGACTTCATGGCTAATCTCCGGGACACGATCCAAAACTAATTGTCGAGATCCTTCGTATGTCCAAATAAACAAATTTTCACTTCTTGCTTGAAAAGCGTCTATTTGGGGAAGAGATTGATAATATCTGTAAATAAATTCATTTGTTGCCGGATGAAAGTTAATCCCCGTAAATTTTTCTTGTTCCATCAACCTCATAATCATTACTCCCAATAAAAGAAGATAACTTACCAAACGTGCGTTGTTTTTGTAATCGGGAGATTCTTAATTATGATGTGGGAGTTCTCATATTGATCAAGTAGGGAAATTTCGGCGCTGTATGTAGGGAAATTTCGCTCAAGAAATTAGGTTTCCATTTGTTACCAAGGTTGTTACTATGAAAGCACGGTAATAAATTTTTAGAAAGGGAGACAAATGGAAGTAAATACAATGGATTTTATGCAAGCATACACAATTGCCAACAAAGAAGGTTGGATTGTGTATTTCGATCTTCGGCTAAAGCATTGGGGAGTCGGCCGTTCTTTGATTGGAGACGACCGAATTTGCTTTTATCCTGGTAAAAGTATTGCAGAATTAAGAGATTTATTCATCGTTCTCTGCGAGATGAAAGGTCTAAAGAATCCACAAATGTATATGTAAAATATTCTTCACCTGGAGGTTTAGGTTTTTTCCTTTCCCATTTAAATTTTCCTCATGGGGAAAACCCCAACTTGAACTGAATTAGACTATTCGGAAATAATGGCTTACATTTATTCAGTCAAAAGTGCTTTTTCAAACAACTGCGTTCCATTATAATGCTAAGGTTGATTGACATCCGTCTGGATGTAAAAGAAATTTAGCAATATAATAAGCGAAAACAACAAGCACAATTTATTTATACGGAAAGAAAAACTATGTCAGTATCCGTCTCCAAAGAAATATTCTATCATAAAACCCATACTTGTATTCATTGTGGCTCAATATTTAGCTATGTAATGAAAAGAACCCCGCATGGTATGGCAAATAGTGAAGAAGAAGCGGTTAAGGCATTTGAAGCGAATGTCATACAAGCGGCAACAGGAGTTGATAATCATCCTTGTCCCAATTGTGGAGTTGTTCAGCCAGAGATGGTCGCAGCAAAGCGTAAAAAACACTACATATGGCAGATGATTATTTTTACTTGTTTGTTTTTAATCACAGTCCTTATCGCATATTTTCATGTAATCCACTACACGACGGCTGTTTTGATTCATTTCTGTGGAGCCTTTTCTATTGTTATTTGGCACCTAATTACAAACATCCATAACCCCAATAATAATCTCGTTGCGCAACGCAAAATTGCCAAACAACGTGAACAACATCCTGCGCAACTCAAGCTTGAAAAACAAGGCAATTTAGAAGGTGATATCCCTCCAAACGAAATTACTCACATATACTCGGGGTTTTTATCTGCGTTGTGTGCTTTATCACTTTTATTTATCATAACTCCAGAAGTTGTACGCACCACAAAAAAATGGCCTCTAAATCCCCAGTGGTATCCACAAATTATCGGTCCAAACGATACGTCGCGATATTACTTTAAAAAAGCCATTTACAGCATCAAAGGCTATTGGCGAGGAATCGCGGTTGCCAATATTTTTATGGAAGGACAAAGCTTTGATGCCAAAGCAACGACCAATAATAATTCTTGGGAACAAACAATAAGTTTTGAAAGTTCTGAACGCGATACAAAATCACATATATATGCACAAGTTACCATGCCATCGCAATCACAGCTACAGAACAAGGAAGTTTTAACCGTTGTGTACATTGAGTACAAATATCCCAAATTTATGGGGGGAAATACCTATATGATTCGCGATGGACAAGTCGAAGAGAAAACCTCCGTAAAATTAGCACATGCCAACGCTGGTCGACAGTACTTACAATTATTTTATGGCGGTAATGTTGGCGGAGGGTTGCTACTACTTCTATTACTATTTGTTGCTCATCAACGCAACAAAAAATTTCTAACGAGCACTTCCCAAGCAACTATTCTAGGGTAGTAATGTCATAGGGAAATATATATGGCAATGCGCTCGATGATTTTTGGGGATTTTTTTTACGTGTAGTGCAAGTTTTACGTAGGTATTTGTTAAGTGAATAGTATTGGCGCTCACGAGCATCGTCATTGCGATGTCCGATGTACCTAAACGATGGCCGTGAGCATAAACGAGGAATCTAATTGCGCGTTCCAGGTTTTGTAGATCCATAGCTTACCTTGGCAGTGGAGAGTGAGATTACTTCTTCATCGCCATTTCTTTGCTAATGGATAGCATTGTGTTTACACTCTTTTTTAACTTAGAAGATAGACTATGTAAATTTTCCGCTAGCTGCGCGTTTTCCTGAGAAAACTCATCGTTCTTTTTGATCGAAGTAGTCACAAAGTCCACGGCATGGCCAAATGTTTCAAAACTCGATTTTTGCTTTTGGAAATAGGCATTCATCTTATCAATCTTTTCTTCAAGACTCTGAATTTTGAACTGTGTGTCACTTAGGTATAGTAAAATGTTTTCTGTCAAGTTGGTTCCTTGGCGACTTCTTTCCTGAGAGTTTAAGATTTGACTGCTTGTTTCTTCCAATGCTTCGGCACTGCGAATTGCTAAACTACTCACCTCTTGTGCAACTAACTCAAAAACCTCATTGTCTGATTTTGCGGCTTCAATGGTCGCGTTTAGTCCCACAATTTTACTTTGCTTGGCGATTTCTTGGATATTTTGCAAAATGGTCGATGCCTCGTAACTTGCCGCTTCCATTTCTTTGATGGCGAGAATCATTTTATGAGAGTGATTGATGCTGTCGCGAATTGATGAATCGGCTTTATCTGTAATCTCTTGGGCTTTGGCACATTCTTGCCAGTGAATTTGTGCCACTTGTGTCATTTCACGAAGTAAAATGTTGGTATTTTGTATTGCAGAATTTTGTTGTTTGCCGTTGGTGGTAATCCATTCGCTGGTTTTCTTTAGGCGGTCGGAAGTTTGACCGACATTTCCCACTTCATCGTACAATTCCTGACAAATTTTTGTTAGAGGTTTTGTCGATTGCGTTTTGTTTTGCCAACTGTATAGTAGTAGAAATAACGTAATGATAAACAAAACAAATGCGATGATTAATGCCGATTTGTGGTAGGAAAATTGGCGCAACTGTTCATGGTGGTATTCTTTATATTGTTGGAAAAAGTTGTTGAGATTTGTTGTTGTGGGAGATTGTAAAATCGCACTCAGGGTTTTGTCTAGGTCTTGTCGTTGTTGGTCGATACTTTTCAGCATTGTTGCAATGGGCTTACAGTTATTTTTGTTTGCGTATGCCACAATACGCTCAACATCGGCTTTGGCACCTTCGCTATTGGTAAAATTGTGAACAAACGACTTGAGTAACAAAAAATAAAGTTCGTTTTCCGCCGATGGTTGTTCCTGCATGTGTTTTTGTACCATTTTGGGAAATGATTCAAGGGAACGATGTAATGTACCATGGAGATTTTTAAAATTTTGTACCAACGCAAGTTTTTTTCGCAGTGTTGTTTCCAACTGAATAAAGTTTTGCTGAAATGCTATTTTATCTTGTAGAAATCTCTGAATGTTACTTCTTTTTACCCTATTGGGGAATTCTTCTAGTTCTGAAACCATTTTTGTCATGTAATTGTAATTGTCACGACGAAAGTAGCGTATTTCTAAAATCTCTTCGTTGAGGGTTTGATCTACCTGTTTTAATTCGCTCACAAATTCAACGACATCGGCGCTACTTAGTAAATCTATTTTTTGTAGTTGCCAAAAAATATAGATAGAGGCAAATAACAAAGTAAAAATAGCCACATGATATCTCAAGTTCCATATACTATTCATCGATTCTACCTTTTTACCAATAGTTTTATAAACTGCAACCATCAATTTTTTGTTGCTTTGTTCTTGCTTTTCATTTAATCTAGAAAATTGTATCGTCAGGTTTCCTGACAAACTACAAAGACTATCTACCCATACCTTTGTGAATTTTAAGTATTGTTGTGGAATTCAATATGGAAAATACTCGCGCTTCGATTTGGCGTTCGGGCAACAAAAAAAATTTGGTTATTATTCCCGGAATATCGACACTTTTATATCCTACAATTTGGAAGCTACTTTCTCCATCATATTTTTCTTATTATGCAAAGTACTTTACGGTAAATGTGATTACTTTTAACCATTTACCAGAAAAAGGTACATTTTTGTCTGTTGTAGAAGAATATCATAAACGTTTAATGCAACTACAGCCATATGCTGTGCTTGCCATGGAAGAAGGTGCTTTTATTGCACAGCATCTCGCAACGCGGCAAGCGCTAAAAAAATTAGTTTTAGTTTCTACATCTACAAAATCAAACGCCAAATCCCAAGAAGTATATGAGCATTGGGTGCGCTATGTGCAACAAGATCGTTGGCAATCTTTGCACAAAAGTATGTCGCACTATTTTACAAACAAACATTCGTTTATGAAATACTTATTCTTCAAAAAACCGCAAAATCCTCACCAGCTCACCTTGCTTGTGGAAGCACTAAAAAGACGTAATAGTGAAAACTTTTTGCCAAAAATCAATAGTGAAACGCTAATTATTGGCGGAGACAAAGATGCTCTCATTTCTCCAGACCAATACCAGAAGCTGTTACGTTTAATTCCTAAGTCGCAACTGATTTGCGTACGCGGAGGATGCCACCATCTATACCATCAGAAAAAATCTACTCTAGAACCTAATATTCTTCATTTCTTACTTCGTTAGCAAATTACAAGCCCCTGCTGTTTTCGCAAAAGTCATCGCTCTATTTTTCTAACAAAAATAACGTTAAACCCAACATCTACCTTGCAAAAATTAGCAATATTTTTATATAATTACTCAATAGGGTATCCCCTATCGGTAACAATTCAGAAAGAAGGACCCCCAAATGGAACAGACTACACTACAACAAATGGAAGCTCGTTTTAGTGAGTTAGAAGAATTAATTCAGAAACCAGAGATAATGAAAAATGGTTCGTTGTATTCTAAATATCTAAAAGAGCATGGTGCTTTGTCTAAAATTGTCAATAAATATCGGGAATTACAAACGATTAAAAAAGAGCGTGATGAAGCGAAACAAATACTTGCAGAAGAAAAAGATTCTGACATGCGCGCTATGGCAACAGAAGAACTGGAAGAACTAGAACAACGCGAAGCAGTTGTTGGTAAAGAGATCGAAAATTTATTGATAACCGACGAACAACAAGATAACCGCAATGTTATCGTTGAAATTCGCGCTGGTACAGGAGGAGACGAGGCATGTCTTTTTGCACAAGAATTATTCACTTTGTATGCAAAATATGCTGAACGTCAATATTTGCGGTTAGAAGTCTTAGAAAATACTTCGACGGAATTAGGTGGTATAAAAGAAGTTTCTTTTTCGCTGAAAGGCAAAGAGGCCTATAAAAAAATGAAATACGAAGGTGGTGGGCATCGTGTACAGCGCATTCCGAGTACCGAAAGTGGTGGGCGAATTCACACCTCTGCTTGTACCATCGCCGTTTTACCTGAAGTTGATGATGTAGAAGTAGATATAAAAGATACGGATTTGAAGATTGATTATATGCGTGCTTCCGGACCTGGAGGACAAAATGTAAACAAAACGAGTTCTGCTGTTCGCATTACACATCTTCCGACCGGGATTGTCGTTTCATGTCAAGAAACCCCGGAGCAGCATAAAAATAGAATGAAAGCAATGAAAGTTTTGCGTGCGCGTCTTTACAATCGTATGGTAGAGGAGCAACAAAAAGAAATAAATGCTTTACGTAAAGATCAAAGTGGCTCGGGGGATCGTAACGAAAGAATTCGCACTTATAATTTTCCACAAAATCGCGTTACCGATCACAGAATCAATCACAGTATATACAATCTAGAAAGCATCATGCAAGGCAACATTGATGAATTTGTAGAGTTACTACAAGTTCAGGAAAGAGAAGAAAAACTCAAAAAACTAGGCTCCATTATTCAATAAG
This sequence comes from Candidatus Uabimicrobium amorphum, assembly GCF_009002475.1. GTDB lineage: Bacteria > Planctomycetota > Uabimicrobiia > Uabimicrobiales > Uabimicrobiaceae > Uabimicrobium > Uabimicrobium amorphum. The sequence goes on along the minus strand of NZ_AP019860.1, from coordinate 1,700,112 downwards.
GTGGTCAATATGGACAAACTAGAAAAATTACTACAGTACTACATTAAAGAAGAACTATACGAAAAAGCAATGGAGATTCAGGAGCTAATTGCTCAACAAAGTTCAACAAAGCCTACGGAAGAATGTGAAGTGAAATAGCGCGCCATTTACAACTGTTCAATCTCTCGCCTTGCATAACTAAGTTGTTCCCCAGTTAAAACAACTTAGTTATGCGATATTAAATGGCAACATCTTTGAGTTTATAAGACGCAAGAGATTCAGCAAAGTTTTATAGGTGGCGTCCTAGTATATTGTCTGTATCAGTCTGTTTATAAAAGTTTTTGTAGACAAATTGTTATAGATAACATAACTCATGGCACGTAGATAGGGGTGCTTATTTTAGCGCCCTTTTTTGCATTTTACCCCTACTGTTGATAAAGCCAGGAGAGTTTTGATGAAAATATTTATTGGTGTGTGCATTGCTTTTCTTAGTTGCCTCACTTTTGGTGAAGATATCAAGATGTCTATCATGAGCGGTTATGGTAATACATTGCCGAACAGCGCTTCTTTTGAACCCGTGATTGTCACAGTGAAAAATGAAGGCCTGAAACTCATCAAAGGAGAACTTCGTTTGTCCCGAGGGGGTCTATTCTCTGCAGCAAGTGGTCGTTCGTATCACCGAGAGGTTGTTCTTCCGGGAAAATCTAATAAAGTTTTTACGTTTTATGTATTGTTATCAAACTCTCGTACGGTGATTAGCGCTTCTTTAGTTGCAGACGGACAAGTTTTTACCCATGAACAAAGTTTTCAAGCAAGATTAAGCAATCATCCTATATGGATTAATTGGAAAAAAGATATAAAAAAAAATAAGTACTATGATGAAACGTATTATGCCGTAGCCAATACACCCCTTATCGCATTCCCTCGAACACCTATTGCCCTAAGTAATGTTGCGGTGATGTTTGTTGCTGAACCACAAAATTTTGAAGTTGATGAAGAACAGACTGCTATCTTACAGAAATGGATCTCTCACGGTGGTAGTCTCATTTTTGTGGGAACGTCTGGATTAGAAGCTCTGATTCAACGTCGACTTCCTTTTCTTCAAGTGGAATTTTCATCGGATTCCCTTTTACCTGCCGTAACAACACTTAACTGTGGACGCGTTGTATGTTTTTCCCAGAGTAAAGATCATCCGTATATACAAAAACTGCATAGTAACACAACCTTTGTTAAGAAAACCTTGCAGTACAGCGAGTCTGTTTATCGTGAGGCATATCACTCTGATTTACAAAGGTATATGAGTAGAGAACTCAGCGGCGAAATTCAATTTGCATGGATGATTTTGCTACTAATCGCTTATCTAATTTGCATTGGTCCTGTGGACTATTTCATCACCAAAAAATTTAAAAACCGCATGCTAACATGGTGGATTTACATTTTTTCTATCGTGTTATTTTCGTTCTTTGCGTATATAAAGGGCTATGTTCTCAAATCAGGTCCGATGAAAATTCATTGTTTAAATTACATTGATGTTTATGATAATGGCGAAGCAATTGGTTCGACAGTTTTTGGCGTGTACTCGACGCGCAATGCCAACTATACATTACGAAATACCTCACAAAATGGTTATTTTTTACCTTTAAATAGCGATTTTACTTATGATGAAGAAACTTTTGACCAAGAAAATAATCGCCTTGTTAGCCGTATTCCCATCTATTCATCAAAAAATTACATTGGCGTTTGGCAAAAAACCTATCCGATGCGCACCCAAAAAATAGCTTTTGATGCAAATAAACGCTTTGACATAAACATACCACAAGGTTTCCACGTTACAGATGGGTATATTATGATGGATGGAGAACTGAAGAGAGTACTAACTGTTGGGGAAACTTGGTATGTCGATGCTGTTAGTCGAAATTCAAACAGCGAGGCAAAAAAGCTACTTCTGGGTTATTCGTCTCCTTTAAAGAGTAGTTTTTACCAGTACAAAGTAAATATAAAAGATGTGGAAAAAATGTTAGACGTAACGCGAAATTTAAAAAATGGTATGGCTGTCGTTTTGTTTTGCGATACTGACAATCACGTTCAGATCGTAGGAGAGGATCCGATTCGTAATGAACAAAGTGTACTACGTTATGTTGTACCTGCATTGAGGTGAGAAATGTCTGAAGAAAAAAAAATGGCCATAGATGTAAAAAATCTACGCAAAGCATTTGGCAATAAGATAGCGGTAAATAATCTTAGCTTTCAGGTACCAGAGGGATCTATTACTGGATTTATTGGACCAAACGGCGCAGGAAAAACCACAACACTGCGTATACTGTGTACTCTGTTAAAACCGGACCTAGGCAGTGTAAAAATCTTTGATCTCGACACCAGCACATCCGCAACAAAAATACGCCATCAATTGGGATTTATGCCAGACTACTTTGGTTTATATGACGATATGGAAGTATACGAATATCTAGATTTTTTTGCCGCAGCGTATCGCATTGCGGCACATCGCAGAGGAAAACTGGTAGACGATATTCTAACACTTCTCGACCTAACTGCGAAAAAACATTCACTGATCAATGAACTGTCAAGGGGAATGCAGCAACGTCTTTCTCTTGGAAGAGCACTCGTCCACGATCCCAAGCTTTTACTCCTCGATGAGCCTGCTTCTGGCTTAGACCCTAGAGCACGTATGGAGTTGATGGAATTGTTGCGCGAGTTACGGCGTATGGGAAAAACGATATTTATTTCATCGCACATTTTGGCCGAGTTAAAAAACTTATGCGACTTTGTCGTTATTATTGAAAACGGCAAAAAAATTTACAATGGTACTGTTAGTGATGCGGCAACAACCGTCGAAGGGGACCTCAGTCGTATCCAAATTACCTCTGCACAGGATTCTCAAACGGTTATTAATATCCTTCATGCGTGGCGCGATGACGTGAAGGCCACTTTGAAAGGCGAGAAAGTCACACTTGTCGAGTATCACAATCTACAAATTAAAAGTAGCGATATTATTGCGCATTTAGTAAAAAATGATATACAAATAGAAGAAGCGGCAAAAATTTCTGCGAATTTGGAAGACGTGTTTATGAGCCTAACCAAAGGAGGTATTTCATAGTGCCTACGGTCATTTTTCTACGTGACTTAAAGAGAATTACCTCGATGAAGTATTTTTATTGGCGCAGGTTTTTGTTCGTGGGTTGTATCTTTTTCTTTTTTTGTGTCGCCATCGCCTCAAGTCATACAAATACAGCGATGGGAGTCCATCTTTTATCCTTTATCGCTTGGGCGACATACGTATTGCTTGTCTTGAGTGCTTCTGCCTCCGCAGCCATGACCATCGGCGAAGAAATTGAAAAGAAGACACTTGGCATCTTAGTAATTACCCACCTATCTTATCGCAACATTGTTGTTGGAAAATATATCCAACAACTATTCATCACGTGTTTAAATGCCATTGCGCCATTGCCTATTTTTTTGTTCTGTATTAGTCTAGGTGGAGTTTCCCTTGAGCAAATTGTATGCATCTTACTCAGTCTACTCAGCACACTGCTCATTGCTATCGCCATCGGAATTTTTTGTTCGACGTTATTTAATAGCAAAAGTTCAGGATCTACAGCGGTAACATTGATGATTGTTTATCAAATCGCCGCAAGTTATTTTTTTTACTTACCTATTTCGTGTTTTCATTCCTTAAGGGCCAGCATCGCCGGGCTCGATTTTTCGTATTGCTACTACAATTTCTTTTGGCAATGTCTATTTTCCGCTATTTTAGTCGCCCTGGCAGTACGTTTTTTACCCTTTATGTATTTGTGGCGCAATAAGGTGGGATTTGAGGTAAAAATAAACAAGGCTTTGGGAAAAATAGCTCTACCATCGACGAAAAAGAAAAGCAAAGGAAAAGTTGTTGGGCAAAAAATTAAGGGAAATCCCATTGCATGGCGCGATTTTCATATGATACATGGTGGAATTTCCGGAAATGTAAAAAAAGTGATTTTGGTGATGATCATCGCCTTTTTTCTGTTTTTGTCATTTACCAATAATTCGCCAAGACGATTTATGCAGATGATGCCCTCTTTTTTAGTGATACTGATGCTCTTATTTCTAATGACGTTCATAAATAGTGCCATTCGCTGTTTTTCTAAGGAAATGGAGAGCAAAAGCTGGCAAATTTTGTTAACGACACAGCTAACAAACGAACAAATCGTCCAAGGAAAAATGTGGGGAGCTTTTCGCAGCGCTAAAATTTTTCTCATGGCTTATTTAATAGTACTCATATCATATGCGTTGATTGTCTTTTTGTCTTTGCCGATAAAGTTGAGTCAGATAATTCTTTCCTTATCTTACATCGTATGGATTGTCGCTTACGTGGCGAACTTATTTTGTTGTGCTCTCTTTTGTTCTTTTTACTATAAAAATCATCGTCGCGCGAGCAATTATTTCGTGTTATATTTTATTATTTGGCATATAATGAGCGGTATGCTTTTCTCAAGTCAAGCTATTTTTTGGTTCGGATTTACGGGAGTTATCATTAACCTCATCGTCGCATTTTTGCACATGTCCGTTGCCATGACATTTTATAATTACCTTGTGCGCAATTTACGCTTACGTATAGACTTTGCAAATTAATCGGCTAACTTTGCGCCTTTGAAAATATTTTCATAAGAGTACAAAAATTTAGATTATGAGTATAATACTTGTTTTATCCATCTTCTTAAGAATTATAGCATTGATATGGTCGTCTTGGTTACTACGAAAGATCAAAGATTGGTGTCTAGTTTTTTTCACACTAATCGTATTTTTGATGCTAACGCGTCAGACTTTGACGTTGATATACACCAACCCATCCCCCACTCTAGTGATCCCGGAGAACTTGGACGAGTTACCGGGTTTATTTGTCAGCATTTTATCGTGTTTGTTTGTGTATTTGCTAGGAAATTTGTTGTGCAGGTACCAAGATTCAAGGGAGCAACTAGAAGAACGATGCAGCGAGGTACAAAACCACAATATCGCTTTGATGAACGTCCTACCTGACCTACTCATTAAAATATCGCGGGATGGAACTTTCTTATACTGTACCGAAGACCATGATGATCTAGCAATGAACTTACATGATTTTATGGGGAAGAAGATCACCGAGATTTTTCCTGGCAATGTGGGAAAACAAACCATGAGCTATATTCAAAGAGCGCTCCACTATAAAAAATTGCAAATATTTGAATATCAAATACCTGTTCCCATGACCAGTAGCAATATGCAAGACTACGAAGCGCGTATCGTTCCTTGTGGTGATGATGAAGTGTTTGCCATTATTCGCAATATTACGCAACGCAAAAAATTGGAAAACGATTTGGTGAGAGCGAAAAATGTTTCTGACAAAACAAGTAAGGCAAAAAGTGAATTTTTAGCCACAATGAGTCATGAAATACGCACACCTATGAATGCGGTCATTGGCGTTGCTGAACTCCTTGGACAAACACCGCTCGACAAAGCTCAACAGAAGTATGTCGAAATGCTTTCTAGCGCTGGGAAACACTTACTTTATTTAGTGAATGACATTCTCGATTTATCGAAAATAGAATCAGGTAAATTCCAACTACAGCGGGAAGTGTTCCACCTAAAAAAATGCGTTACGGAAATCGTCAATATTTTCGAAATTTCTGCCGGTGAAAAAAATCTACGTATCGATTACGAGTTCAATGACAATATTGATATTTGGGTTGTTGGCGATTGCCGACGCGTTCAACAAATTCTGGCGAATTTGATCAACAACGCGATAAAATTCACTGCGAAAGGTTGTGTCACTGTGGGGGTTGATGTAAACTTTGTGAAAGAGCGTCAGGTAGAGTTGCAGTTTTTTGTTAAAGATACAGGTATTGGTATTCCTCAGGATAGATTGACACAGCTTTTCGATAGCTTTGTACAACTAGATAGTTCTTCGACACGAGAGTATGCTGGAACGGGTTTAGGATTAGCAATCTGTAAGAGATTAACACAACTTATGAATGGGGACATCAGCGTTGAAAGCAAACTTGGTGTGGGATCGACTTTTTTCTTTACGCTACAAACATGCATTGCAGACGAAGGCGAAAATGTAGGCGATGAAAAAGAGGAAAACAGCACGGATTTTGCCCAACTCTATCCATGTAAAATTTTGCTCGCGGAAGACAACAAAGTGAACCAACTCATTTTACGCAATTTTTTCTCTCACCTGGGATATGAAATTGATATTGTTGCGGATGGTGAGCAGGTGATCAAGCATAGTGAAGACAACGATTATGATATTATTTTCATGGACATCCACATGCCAAAAATCGACGGACGCGAAGCTACGATTTGCATTCGCGAAAGCAAGAGCAAAAACCCTGTGATTATCGCGATTACAGCCGATGCATTTGATGAGAATAAACGTCACTTGCTAGATAGCGGCATGGATGATTTTTTAAGCAAGCCTATCACTCTAGAGGAATTGAAAAAAGTTTTGAAAACTTACACTCCGCGATAGGGCTAAATGTCATCATATAATACTTCATTTTATGTTAGCGCGTAGTACATGGTAATACAATACAGTTAGTGGACATATGGATAATCGCATACTAGGAAAATATGAAATTCATGAAAGAATTGCAGATGGAAGCATTGGCAGTATTTTTAAAGGGAAAGATACAAAAAAAGGCTCCTTGGTAGCAATTAAAATTGTCCACGAAGAACACTCTAATAACCGAGTATTTTCTGCCAATCTCCGGAAAGCTGTTGTACAAGCTATGCAGCTGGAACATCCAAATTTGATAAAGTTTTATGATGTTGGTGAGTATAAAAATCGACTATGCTATGTAATGGAATATGTCGAAGGAACTAGCATCATAAAACAGACACTGTATCGAGGTCGACTGACAGAGTGTTGGTCTCTGGATATTGTAACACAAATCGCTACAGCTCTTGAATATGCAAATAGCCATGGGATCATACATCAAAATCTTACCCCAAATCACATCATACTTAATGCCCGGGTAAAAATTGGCGATTTGGGACTACCCATCCCAGAGAAAGCAGACACAACTGCGATTGCTCCTTATCTTTCTCCAGAACAACAGAAAAAAGAAGATTTGGATACTCGTAGTGATGTCTACAGTTTAGGGGCTTTGTGGTACTACATGCTTACCAACTCGATACCTTTTGAAAAATTGAACCTGCAAAAACTTATGGACGGATCTCTAGAGCAAAGCCTTGAAACGCTTCAGAGATATCATCCCCAAATTTTTTGGCCTTCCTGCGAAGTCATCTTCAAAATGACTCACAAAGAACGAGAATATCGATATCAAAACTTTACACAGGTACTAGAAGATATTGAAAAAGTTAAGCGTGGACCGTTTAACCTTCCGAATAAGATTCCAATCAAAAAATTTCGACATTGTTTTTGTCCATCGGAAATTGATGTTCGGTTTGGGAAAATTGCCATAGAAAAGGGATGGATCACTCAAGAAGAAATTGAGGAGTGCCTAAATTATCAAGAGAAGTATGCTCTTGCTGGTGCTATCGTAAATCTGGGACAAATTATGCTTGATCAAGAAAAAATTACTCCTCAGCAAAAAATTTCTTTGGACAAAATCGAAATGGAACAACTCTTAGATCAAATTGATGCAGGTTTCCTTGAGGAGGCGAATGCTCATCATTTATACCCAAAGGACAAGATACAAGAATTGAAAAAGTGGCAAAAACAAGGAGTTAGAGGGGTAGCGATTGGACTATCGGATCAACAACCAACAGATGACAAAATGCGAGAAACCATTTTGGCTACGGTAAAGCACAAAATGTCTATCAAAAAAGCTAAATTAATGTTGGAAACCGCTGTAGAAGGTGAACTGCTCACCCAAACGCGTTTTGACAAAACCATTAGAATCTATCAGGCTCACAGGTGCTTTGGAAGATTTGTTAGTGTAGAAGAAATTATTCTCGAAAGAGGTTTCATGGATAAAACAGTAATGGCGGCTTTGAAGCGAGCTATGGCACGTAGTGAGTTGACAGGAAAACCCGCTTTGAATTATCTCCAAGAACGATAAAAGAAATCATTTGTAGTGTTAAAATACACTTCGAAATTAATTTTTGGGATTAAAATTATATGGTGGATTCTATGTCGCAAAAGAAAATACATTGGATAAAAAAACTAACAATACTTATTACTATTCTGATTTCTAGTTTGTCTTTAATATTTTTGGTTATATATTTCATCGCCAGAAATGATATTACAGTAAAGTATGGAAGTAACTACCAATTACACACATTCAGTCTTTCAGATTATACCTTCTATTTCAGAGTTCATACCAAGCGGAAAACTACCTTTATTGCGGCCTGGAGTATCGAAAAATGGAAATTAATGGAATTAGAAGAAGTGCTACCTGAAATTGATAAATTTTCTTCTTTAACCGATTTGGACTTATCTAATACTGGGAATATAAAACTATCAAAAGAAATCAAGCAGCTTACTTCTTTAACCAAGCTAGACTTATCTAACACACGGTGGACAGGATTGCCAAAAGAAATCGAGCAACTTACTTCTTTAACCGAGTTGAATTTATCTAATTGCAGACTGACAAGACTACCAAAAGAAATCGAGCAACTTACTTCTTTAACAAAATTGAATTTATCTCATAACCACCTGCGTTTTCCTCTAGAAGGCATTTCTAAACTGACATCTTTAACAGAATTAGATTTTTCTCATAACTCTGGTTTTAATTACGAAAAACAGATAAAATTCCCACCATCTTTAGTCAAGCTTGATTTATCTTATAACTTGTTGGGTGGAATCCCTAAAGAGATAACGAGCCTCTCATCTTTAAAAAAGTTGAATTTATCTCATAACTCATTAGCGTTTTTTCCTATCGACTCCGATGATGATCTATTTTTTGAACTCAGAACTGCCAAATTAGAAGGCGTACCATATATAGGTATGTTATCCTCTCTCGTGGAACTAGATTTATCTTTTAATAACTTGGGTTACTTACCACAAGAATTCGCTCAATTATCCTCTTTAAAAAAACTAAATTTGTCTTCTAATCGTTTAGAAGCGTTTCCAATTAATATATCAGATCTTTCGGTGTTTACAGACGGTACTTTTGAGCGACATTATCATCTCTCTAAAATAGGATTAGATACACAATTGGAAAAGTTATTTTCTCTCACAGAGTTGGATTTGTCCTCTAACAAATTGAAGTATTTAACCAAAGAAATAGGAAAATTATCGTCTCTAAAAAGGCTGACCTTGTCAAATAACAAATTAAGTCGTTTCCCCAAAGAATTAGGTAAAATACCCTCTTTAACGAGATTAGATTTATCCGGCAATACAATAGACAAAACTCAATTAGAACAAATAAAGTCTTGGTTGCCAAATTGCACTGTATGTTTATCAAAATAGTAAGTTTTAAAAGGCTGCTTTGCTAATGAAGTCTGGCACCAGTTTTGACAAAAACGATTATCGAAAGTTTGCGAAATTACGCTAAGAAAGTATTATTCCCAAAGGGATACAGGACATTAAATGCCAGACTCACACCGAAAATAAATGCAAAATAAATGCCAGACTCACAAAAGACAGCCAAGAAAATAAATGGAAAATAAATGCCAGGAAAATAAAGAAAATAAATGCCAGACTCACACCGAAAATATAATAAATGCCAGGAAAATAAAGAAAATAAATGCCAGACTCACACCGAAAATATAACGAATAAACGAATAAATGCCAGACTCACACAACGGTAGGTAAACAAAAAAGTAGAATACAATAATGTATTCGATAAACACGTCTAGAATTTAGATGAAAATGGGACATTTTGACTCAAGAAAGATAAATTCTTAAGTAAAAAAGTGTGCAAAGTTGTGCACATTTTTTGAAATAGATAGACTTTCTCTAAGGGGGGAATTCATTTACATATTGTGAGTAGAAATCAAGTTTTGAATTTTCGTAAACAAAATGTAGTTTCATCTACAGCAAAGTGTTTACGATTTGTGTAATATCTATGATTTGTGTGATTACCAATAATCTCCTTGATAAAAGACTCAGAACCAAATATTAGGCCATAGGTGACTTGTGGTTGTTTAGCCAATAATCCTTTTTGTATGATTCTATCACTCATCATCGTAATATATTTGTTACGTCTTTCTTTATCTGTATTACCTAACGCCATATAGATTTCATGAAAATCAATTTCTATAGGTCCTTTACCCTTTGTATGTTGGTTATAGCTACTCCATTTCCATTCTTTTGGATGTTTAGTTACACCGTTTCTCGTCATGTTCAACTCAATATAAAAAATGGTGCTTAGGAGCTGATTTTCTGACTCTACGATAGTTGAATAAAAGCGCTCTCCCCAAAAATGTCCTGTCCTTTTGTGTCTTCTATTGTAGATTCTTGCATACATCCCATTTATATACTGCATTAGTTTCGAAAGATTATCTTCTACTGGCGTTGAAAGAAGTAAGTGTACGTGATTACTTGTCAAGCAGTAAGCATGTAATTTAAAACCATATTTTTTCCTTGCTCTCTCTACTATTTTTAGATATTCAGTAAAGTCTTCATCTTCTCGAAAATAAAAGTTTTTATTGTCGCATCTTGTCGTGACATGAAACAAGCCATTGATCATAGATATTCTGGTTGGCCGCATCTTTTCTTTCTCCTTCATATGTAAAATGTCCGATTGTGTATTTTGTTATTTTACATACTCATACGACAAGAAATCTATTTCTCTAACATCATAAAACTGTAAACTACCTTTTTTATTAAACTTGCCTGCTTTGCTAATGAAGTCTGGCACCAGTTTTACATTAACAATTAAATACCATATTTAAGCTGTGAATATAGGTTCGAATAAATTAATAAGTAAAATGTTTTTTATCTATTTTGTCGACTATATTGTGCAAATTTTGCATATTTATGTTGACTTTGTAATTCGCTATTGTTATTTTTTATAGAATATAGTTTGTGTTTTTGAATCTTAAGGAGATAAAATATGTTCAGCCAAGTCGTAAAAAAGGCTCTGATAACTTTGTCAGTTTTATTTATACTTACTTCAGTTTCTTTTGCTAAGTTAGTAGAGAAGGGTGATAAAATAGTATTTAATAAAAACCAATTTTCAAAGAAAAATTTAATCGAAATAAAATGGAGCCAGGGCTTTGGTACGAAGTATAAAGAAAAATACTACAAGGTTTCAGCGACGTGCAAAGGAAAAGGCGACTTGATGCTATTTGTCCACAAAGACTATAAAGACAGACTGATGTCTTTTGCGAAACTCGACAAAAAGAAAAAGAAAGTGACAGCCACCGTAACCAATGCTTTTCGCTATGGACAGAATAGGAAAAAAACAAGAAGATTTCTAGTCTATCACGATAGAAGTTTTCAACCCTATCAACACAGATTCCTTCATGCCTACGTGATCAGTATGGCGAAAAAATGCGCCAAATTGATGAAGAAAGGTTCCGATTCATCCGCTGCTAAAATTGCTTTTGGTATCGTTGAAAAACAGTTAGGAAAAGGAGTTGTTGACTTAATTAAAAAAGGAATTCGTAGCGGAGCCGCAGAAAAAGCTATTGACGTAGCCGCATCTACTTTTGGAGATAATCTTCGAGCATATTCAGGTGGCTTAGTGGAATCTGGAGATAAAATACAATTCAAGGAAAAAGATTTATCTAGTAGAAACCTTATCTCAGTTGAATGGAGCCAAGACTGGGGAAAAAAATACAGAGAACAATATTACAAAATTTCTGCGGCTTGCCGTGGTAAAAGAGATGTAGTGCTGTTTGTGTATCGAGATTATAAAGATAAATTACTATCTTCTGCAAAAATAAGTAAAAAAGGAGAAGTGACCATTAGGGTAAATCGTGATTTTCGCTATGGGCAAGATAGAAAGAGAACCAAGAGATTTCTCGTATATCATGATGCAAAATTCAAACCTTTTCAACACCGATTTGTCAGCGCTTACATGATTATGGCCGCAAATAAATGCGTGCGGCTGGCGAAAACAAATAAGATGTTGCTAAATAAGGCATACGACCTAATTGAAAACGAAGTGGGCGAGAGTCAAGTGGATGCAATGAAAAAAATAGTTGCTGGTGGGGCTATGGAAAAGCTCATTAAAGCAGCGTCAAGTGTTGTCGGTGATGATCTTAGATCTTACTAAAGCCAGGCTTGTAAAGCTATTGGTTTTGTCGATGAAGAATGCAAGGTGAATGAGAACAATTTTTTCGCAGTAAAAGAACTTCGCGAAAGATACGTTACTTGGAGCAAAGAAAATGGCCATTACTCATTAGCTACAAACAAACTTGGTATGGCACTAAAGCGTCTTGGCTTTACACAAAAAAGAAAAAACAAGTGCTGGTAAAGTTTATCGTGGATACCAAGGACTTACGATTTCGTAAAACAAAAATAATTGGTTTTGACTGTTCGCCTTCGTGCACTGAGCCTCAAGTATCTGTACAATCATATGTTACAAAGTGAACAGTTATCGAACAGATGATTTTATAAAAAAACAACTGTTCACCTTGTAAGATTATCCTTTTCAGGGTTTTATGGTTGGTTAGAGAAGGTGAACAGTTGTTTGTGTAAACTTTTATTGCATGGCCAGTCGTTTCACTCCTTCACCGTATACAGGCTAGATACTATTTTTTTTGTATACAAGGTACATTCTATCTATACCTGATACTCAAGTATTCAAGTCTACAGGGTATAAATTCGTAGCCACATTGGAGTTTATCCTCTAGGCTATCACCATTTTTTAGAACTACAACATTTAGATCTACGATAGGTGAACTATGCTTGCTCTCTTGAGAGAATGACCGATATGTGTATTTGGCGTCTTTTACATTCGTTTTTAGGTCTAGTGGACATCTTTCATAGCCATCTAAAAGCTCTAAATCCGGTCCTCCTGTTTGAAGAAGAATTTTGGTAACAGGTTTGGTTGTAATTATTGGCTTGATTCAGAACTAATATAACACCAAATCCTAAAGTATTTTTCTCCAGTGGTATAAGAAATATTAAATTTTTCAAGAATTTTTAATATACTTCTACTTATGTCAATTTCTTTTGGGGGAATTAGTCTTCCGCGAAACTCAGTTAATACTGTTTTAATATCTATCCATTCGATAGTCTCTGAATCACTAAATAACTCATGCCACCAAACTTTGCTAAAACCATAAATTTCATTTCCATCAATTGATTTGTACCGTACCTCTGGAGAAATTTTATCAAATGACAAACAAAGTTTATTCCATTTCTCTTTACTAATAACAGATTTAATCTTTCTTTGATTAACTATTTCTAAAAGATCTCTGTCCATCATATCTCCTGTAAAAGAATAAAAAATATCTAAAACACAAATATAGTAATCCATGTGATAGGTGTTTTCTCTATTTCTACTACAATAACTGCTTGCAACGGAGTTGTGAAAGTTACTTATACGTTTTGACCACAAAATAAGTGTTGCCAAACTGTTTAATGCGATTTTAAAAATTGTTCCTGGTAAATTATCAAGCTCTATGATATAGACGCATTATTTGTTGTTCACAACAGCTAACCTAAGCTGAGTCTATTTTGGGAATTGAATTACGATTTGAAGTGGTGATGTTGCGATGTAAAAACATTCACACCCATCTATTGCGAGCGTGAATGTTTCTATTCTATTTGTCAACGAAAACGTCGTTTACTCTTCCTCTTCTTCCAAATCTGCGATAACATCGAGAATGTCTTCTGCTGGCAAAATCATCGGTAACATTGCCATTGCTGAAGCAATGTTACTGTTGTTGGTCATTGCTGCATTTCCACCACCAATGCGACTTAGAAGCAGACCAAAGCATTTTCCATTTTCATCGAATGCCGGAACACCAGCGGAAATACCAAAAATAACATAGTAGGTACTTGGCTTGGTGATAATCGCCATAACACGTGTATGGAAAATCATTGGTGTTCTTCCGGTAGAGGCGTCTAGTTTGGCAATAACCACTACATCGTCTAACAATTGTGGCTTTGCGGTTTTATCAAGTGAAATGTAAGCAAACTTGCGTTTATTTTCTTTTGGCTTGATAAAAATAATGTCCAAATCTTCGTCTTGCATGGCGATTTGTGCTGGAACTTCGGTATTGTCATTGCAGATAATTTTGATATCTGTAAATTCGGTTTTGGCGTTTTGTGGGCCGCCTTGTTGGAAACGACGACGCATGGCTACCATGGGGTCTGCCTGCGAATTAGAGACAATCACTAACCCTTGTTCATTGACAACTGTACCTGGTATTTCCAGTTTGCGTTCAAAATTACCCATCGATGGTATTTTGACGACTAATTGCACGGAAACAACGGCATCTTTATGAGCATCAACAATATCTAGAATCTTTTGTTTCTGTGTTTTGCTAGAGGATTCTGTCGCTTGCGTTTCACTTTGTTGTTCTTGTGCGAATAACAAACCGCTCATCACGAACAGTAATAATAATTTATACATGTGTAATTCCTTCGAAATAAAATATCTAAATTCTTCTAAACCTCAACTCTGTAGCGGTCTGCTTTACCATTTTGGCCGCGCTTCTGCGTAAAAATGTGTTCCGCGACGATAGACGTAAAATACAACAGAACTAGGTTTTTCTTTATGTAGGTTTTCCATAATTTTTTTGACGTCGTTGACGTTTTGTATTTTTTCGCCGTTGATACTTAGGAGTATGTCGTTGGTTCTTATACGTGCCAGACTCAACCACCCACCGGTGCGTACTTCTTTTAGTAAAGCACCTTTGTAATCCTGTGGCAAATTCAAAGCTATTTTGTCCATTACGGCCATATTGCGCACAGTAAATTCAAAGTGTTCGTTTACGTAAGTTTTCATCTCCGCACTCGGCTTTGGTGATTTGGGCAACTTATAATTGACCTTAAGTTCTTTGCCATCGCGGATCACCGTAAAATCGACTTTCTTGCGTGCGCGAAAACGGCGAATCATGGTGGGGAAAACTTCTGAATGCGATGTATTGGAAGCATCAATAGACACCTCATTGAGATGAGTGATGATATCCCCCAAACGGAAATCTCCGTCTGTCAGTTGTGGGTAAAGACGTGTAATACGCACACCTTTTTTGCCTTCTAAACCCAGAGCTTTCGCCAAAGGTGTGGTAAGTACTTGTACTTTGGCCGGAAACCAAGCTTTTCTAGCGCGCGCCCAACTATCTTTGTCTTCTTCTCCGAGTTGTACAGCTGTTAAATACTGATCTTTTCTGCGCTCGAATTCTACAACAACCGTTGTTGTTTTTTTCTCGGCAGTTAGCTTTTTGGTTAGCTCTAGCATTGCGTTTAAATCATTGACCTCCATACCACTAATTTTGGTAATGATATCCCCTACGCGCAATGAAGGTTTTGCTTGTCCACAAGGCCCACCAGGACGTACACTCGATATAAACACACCTTTTTTGCTATCGCGGCGTAAACGTACGGTGTTGAGTTTGGTTAGATTTCGCGCAGTGATTCCCCAAGAAAGAACTTCGTGATCTAGTTCTTTAGCTTTGCCACGTGCACGTGTGGTAAGCTTTAACTTTAATTCTTTGTCGTTACGCATTACGGTGACAGGTACTTCTGTGTCGATAGGAGTATCAAAAACCAAAGCATTAAATACTGGTATTTGCTCTTCGTAGCGACCAGAAATTCTAGTACCGTTAAACTCAACGACAATATCACCTGATTGAATCCCTGCTTCTTCGGCAGGAGAACCTTTGGTAACGTTGCTGACAAGAACACCGTACAAACGCTGGTCTGATTTAAGAAGAGTTTGTACCCTAGTCCCGATCCATGTGCGTTCAACATAACCTTTTTTGATAAGACTATCTGCAACACGTTTGGCTGTGTTGGCTGGTATCGCGCCACCAAGGCCAGCAATACCAATTTCGTTAATACCAATAATTTTGCCATCTAGATCAACAAGTGGCCCACCACTATTTCCACCGAAGATGGTTGCATCGTGGATGATCCATCTTACAATGCTTCCCACAGCTTCGCCATCGAGCATAAAGCTATTTCTTCCACCGATTGCTTTGGGAATTACCATATTGAGGTTACCAATAATTCCATAAGTGACCGTTTGTGAAATCGCTCCAGGACTTCCCATGGCAAATACTTTTTGCCCAATCTTCAGTTCATTGGAATCTCCCCAAGAAGCATGAGCAAAAGAACGTACGGGAACGCGCATTGTCCATGGTTTGAGTTTGATAATGGCGATGTCACACAACGCATCAGTACCGATTAAATCGGCTTCGACCTCTTCTTTGTTGGACAGTGTACACCAAATTCTCTTTGCCCCTCCCACGACGTGGTGGTTGGTAACAACATAACCATCTGGGGAAATAATCGCTCCACTACCACTGGTGAACGCTTTTTGTTCGCGTCCTTGCGCGACAAATGCTGTCACCACCGAAATTCGCACGAGTGCTGGATAAACTTTTTTCATTACCTTGCGAATTTCCACCTGATTGTTGGCTTGGTCTTGCTGTACTGTTTTTTCTTGTGCTTGCAAGAATAGCATTACTACCAATACCAAACACCAGCAGCGTTGACTAATATTCACTGTGTTTTCCTTCCTTGTATATGTAGAGTATGCCTGTAATTTGAGGTAGACATACTATTTTGAAAATAAGTCTATTGATATTTTGGCAACAAAACCCCAGAATAACAAGGTAATTTTCCCGTAGTGATTTTGTGCTCATATTTTACTCCCCATGTGAATGATAAATTTATTCGTCTTCAAGAATATTTTTGATACGCCCGACCTCGCCCGATTCCAGCATGACTTTGATACCATGTGGGTGAAATTTGGAGTTCGTCAATATCTTTTTTACTATGCCCTCGGTGAGGTTTCCCGTTCGTTGGTCGCGCTTTTTGACCACTTCAACACATTGACCAATACGAACATTTTGTCTATTTCTACCATCGCTCATTTTGTTTTGACTTTCAAATAATGGAAATTGTAACTGCAAAATAATTTGCATACGACATTGGTTTGCGAATCTTTATAAGATATTTGCTTAACTTTTGGGATATTTTACCAATATTTACACAAAACAACGACAGTTTTACAAATTCGCAAAGATTTATCATTTTTTTTGTTATAATGCGAAAAATATTGGTTGTGCCTTTGGCATTTTAGAGTTCGTTTACAATGGAAATAAAACTATGATCTACATCAATATGCAAGATGTGACTCTTGGCTTTGGTGGTCATCCTATTTTGGAAAATGCTCACCTGCAAATACACGACAACGAAAAAGTGGCGGTGATTGGCCGCAATGGACAAGGGAAGTCGACGCTGCTTAAGTTACTCTGCGGAGAAATTACTCCTGAGGCGGGAGAGATTCAAAAGAATCAAGGTCTAAAGATCGCGTACCTGGGGCAAGAGGTTCCTCAAGATATGAGTGGGGTTGTTTTTGACATTCTCGTACAAGGCTTGGGAGATTTAGGTGAAGCGATTGTGGAGTACAACGCGGTAAGCCAGAAGCTTGCCGAGGAGAGTTCAGATGCGCTGTTGCAAAAATTAGAAGATGCGCAGAAAAAACTCGATGACAATGGTGGATGGGAGCAGATTCAGAACGTCGAGGAGATTATTTCGCATTTGCAGCTCGACAGTAGTGAAAAATTTGAAAATTTATCTGCGGGAAAAAAACGCCGTGTTCTTTTGGGAAAGGCGTTAGTGAAAAAACCAGATCTTTTGCTTCTCGATGAACCGACTAACCACCTTGATATTCCTTCGATTAGCTGGCTAGAGGAATTTTTTGGGCGCTACTCTTCTTCGATTTTGTTTGTCACTCACGATCGAAGGTTTTTGCAGAAAATTGCCACGCGTATCGTTGAACTCTCCGCAGGAGCGTTGACGAGTTGGGACTGTGACTACGAAACTTTTCTCACACGTCGCGAGGATTTACTGCGCGCCCAAGAAAAAGAACAGCAACTCTTTGACAAAAGACTTGCCGAAGAAGAAGTGTGGATTCGCAAGGGAATTCTCGCCAGAAGAACGCGCAACCAAGGGCGTGTACGCCGCTTAAAGGAAATGCGCGACTTGTATCGCGAAAGACGCAAGAAAATGGGCAACGTCAAAATGGGCGCACAGCATGCGGAAAAGTCGGGGAATTTGGTTGTTCGCGCACAGAATATAAGTTTTTCTTATGGCAATGTACCAATTATAAACGATTTATCTTTGACAATTATGCGTGGAGATAAGGTGGGAATTATTGGGGAAAATGGAACGGGAAAAACCACTCTTCTCAAAATTCTTCTTGGGGAGTTACAGGCGCAGAAAGGCGATGTTCACTTGGGAACCAATTTGCAAATTGCCTATTTTGACCAATTGCGCAACTTACTCGACAGAGAAAAGTCTGTGTACGAAAATATTGGCGAAGGCAATGATCATGTGGTGATTAATGGGCGCAAAAAACACGTAATGGGTTATCTACAAGACTTTCTTTTTTCCACAAAAGATGCCAACAATCCGGTGTGGACGCTATCGGGAGGAGAACAAAATCGCCTGCTATTGGCAAAATTGTTTTTGCGACCATCCAATGTTTTGGTTCTCGACGAACCGACCAACGATCTCGATATTGAAACTCTGGATTTGCTAGAACAACTGATTATCGATTACCCCGGAACGGTATTTTTGGTAAGTCACGATCGCGTGTTTTTGAATAACGTTGTGACGAATAGCATTGTTTTTGAGAACGACGAAATCAATGAATATGCCGGAGGTTACGACGACTGGTTAATGCAACGCCCTGAGGTAGTAAAGGAAAAAAAACAAGTTACTTACAGTAAACCACAACGCGAGAAAAAGCTATCGCACAAAGAAAAACGCGAGCTAGAGCAACTGCCTCTGAAAATAGAAGAACTAGAAGAAAGACAGCAAAAGCTTTACGCCGAGAGCAGTGATCCGCAGTTTTATCAAAAGGATAAAGAGGAAATTGCGACTGTGCAGAAAGAACTACAAGAAATCGGAGAAGAATTGGAAAAGTGTTATGCGCGCTGGGAAGAACTAGAAGAGTTGGCATAGTTACCTACAGGAGGAAAACAAAGTGAAGGCACTTACTTTTTGTGGAAAAGAAAATATCGAATTCCAAGAGGTCGCAGATCCTAAAGTTACCGCTCCTCAGGACGCGATTGTCAAAGTAAAATTGACCGCTATTTGTGGTTCTGACTTGCATGTGTACCACGAACGCGAAACAGGTCTTGATCACGGTACGGTGATGGGACACGAATTTGTAGGCGAAGTCGTTGAGCTTGGTAAAGAAGTACGCAATTTAAAAGTGGGTGACATGGTTACAAGTCCATTTACCACGAGTTGTGGTGCATGCTTTTTTTGCAAAAAAGGGCTGACCGCAAGATGTGTCGCGGGAAGTTTGTATGGTTGGGTGGAAAATGGTGAGGGACTTCATGGCGGACAAGCTGAATACGTGCGTGTTGCACTTGCCGATAGTACATTGGTCAAAATTCCCGAAGGTGTCACTCTGACGGAGGCTCTTCTTCTGGGAGATATTCTATGTACCGGATATTTTTGTGCGGATATGGCGCAAATTTCACCAGAGGGGGCATACGCGGTTTTGGGGTGTGGACCTGTTGGACTCTTAGCGATATTAGGAGCAAGAGAGCTAGGGGCGCAGACCATCTACGCCGTAGACTGTGTGCCCGAGCGTTTAGCGCACGCCCAACGTTTTGGGGCAATCCCCATTAACTTCCAACAACAAGATGTCAAAGAGGTCATTCTCGAAAAAACACAGGGAATCGGTGTCGATGCTGTTCTTGAAGTCGTGGGAAGCAATGCCGCTGAAAGAACTGCGGTAGACATTGTACGTCCCGGAGGAATTATTTCCGTTGCCGGTGTACACACCGCAAATACATTCTCTTTTTCTCCCGTAGAAGCATACGATAAAAATTTGACATATAAAATCGGTCGCTGCTCAGCGCGATATTATATGGACAAACTTATACCTGTCGTGCAGAGCAAAAAGTACGATTTGTCATCGATTATTTCACATCGTTTGCCTCTTGCTGACGGAAAGAAGGCATATGAGATGTTCGATAAAAAATGCGACAATTGTACGAAGGTCATTCTGGAAAACAGTTAGGACACAACATGACGAACACATTTTCATTTTCCATCAACAAAGTATGGTTATACCAAGCGCTTTTGGGTATGGCAGCTTTTATTACTGTTTGTGTATTACAACCCTTTGTTTTTTTGCCTAGTTTAGGCGGCATAGGCTACACGATTTCATTTGCCCCCTTGGTGATTGTGCCTATTGCATTATCACTCATCACCATAGACCAAAAACATATCTTGCAGCGTATCGCAATGATTTTTCATTTTCCTGCTGCCATTTGCGCCGTGGTGTCCATGTGTGTGAACACCGGAAGTACCTCGGCCATGCTTGCCCTTCCGTGGCTGATGCAAAATTTGATTATTGCCGTGTACGGGATTGTGTTCTTTCTCACAGTCTGCGACCGTGAAAAACCGTTATTCCAACAACTTCCTGGTGTAAGTGTTTTGATGGGATGCCTATACATCCCCATCGCTGGTGTGTGGTTAGTATCATCAAACATGGGAATTACCTTTGGCTTTCGTTCCACGATTGTTCTTCTAACCGCAGCGCACTTTCATTACGCCGGTTTCGCACTTTCTGTCTTAGCCGGTCTAGGTGGTTTTGCGGTAGACAAAAACAAACGTTTTGTACACAAACTTTACTACACCACCGGCTGGGTTGTGGTTTTTTGCCCCGTTTTTGTGGCCATGGGCATTATTTTCTCACCGCTTTTGGAAATGGTTGCCGCCTGTACACTAGCAGTGGCGATTATTATTTTTTCGGCAACGACAGCCTTTGGTTTTTCTTGTCGGACATGGCTAAGCAAAATATTTTTTATCACGGCGTTTCTAGCGATGATCGCGACGATGGCTCTTGCTGCCACATATGCGATGAGCGAATACTACGATTGGCATGTGATCTCGATTTCAACAATGGCCATTACCCACGGTGTTGCCAACGCTTTTGGCTTTACATTTCTGTCTCTCTGTGCATGGCTAATAGAAATAAAAAACAAAAGATCTAACAATCAGTAGCCGTAGCCGTAATCGCCACCATGACCGTAACCAAATCTAAACAAACAATAACGGCAAAAACAAATGCGCTGTGCAATGCGCAGTAACAAT
The DNA here is from genome assembly GCF_009002475.1 of Candidatus Uabimicrobium amorphum. GTDB lineage: Bacteria > Planctomycetota > Uabimicrobiia > Uabimicrobiales > Uabimicrobiaceae > Uabimicrobium > Uabimicrobium amorphum. Next base: position 1,678,943 of record NZ_AP019860.1, on the reverse strand, counting down.
GAACGCAGGGCCAATGACAAAAAAAGCCAGACTCATCACGCATCCGGGTAAGGCAAAACGCGTCATGAAATGCGACCAAGAAAATGGATCGTATATTTCATGAGAAAGTGCGAACAGGAAACTAGTGATAACAACAGCAATTATACATGCTAAGTAATTGTGAGTTTTTCCTTTTAACAAAAAGTATACCCCCGGTAGAAGTACCAAACGAAAAACAATTTCTTCAATAACTCCTGCACTGAGTCCCAACAGCAACCCTGGTTTCGCACTTTCTTCCGGAGGGATGAATGCTGGTAATGTTTCGCCATGCACTAGGCGAATAAGAAACAGTATACTCGCTGCAACACCAGCTCCGAAAAGAGCCAACACAAAATTACGGCGAATTTGCACACTATTTATGGGTGCGATTTTAAGCCAAACACTACAAACAGCAAGAGAAAATAAAGGGATAGAAAGTATCCCCAGGTTATGAATAAAGACAATAATCGGATCGGCTTCCTGCATCTGCTTTGCGGTAAACGTATTGGCAAAATATAGAGCAAAGAGCAAAACGATAAAGGGCAAGGTAAAAAAAGCGGCAGCTGAAATATTTTGTGGTGTTACGTTGTTTTTAAACATTTTTTCTCTCACAATTTTTGTAGCACAATATATCCCGAAGGCGGGTAGTACATTTCGACTGTTTTGTAACCGTTTTTTTCAACGCGAATATAGCGCGATTTGGGAGGAGAAAGACCTGGAACGCGTGCACGTCCTTGTTTATCGGTAAAAGTGGCACGGTCATTGTTACCAATATGAGTAATTTTAACACCGCGAACAGGATGGCCATTTTTATCCACAACTGTTATATAGCACTCATAACTACAAGCAACGCTGAAAAGTACGCCTATGATGAAAATAAATATATGTTTTTGTGGTACCATTGTATAGAATAGCATACCCAAATTACTAGTTTTGACTCATCGAAAATAAAAGCGCTTCATTTTGCGACTAGTAATTCGGTCGCACCTTCATTTTTAGGGAAAATTATATGTATTTAGCGATCAATGATCCGGAGATAGTCGCTCTCATCTCTTCTATTTTAGGCATTATTCTGACACTATTAAAGTTTTTTTTACAGAAAAAAAAGGATGTTGACGAAACGAGTCTATGGACAAGATTCAAGCGTGGTTTTGTTATACTCGTCGTTGGCTTTTGCCTTGGCGTCGCAACTTGCTTTTATCTATTTGTTAGCGCGGATTGGAAAGCGAAAAAAGCTTTTCACCGTTTTTTAAAAAAACCACACAAGACTTTGCGCCATATCGGAAAATAATTTATGAGTAATCCACAGACAGCACAATCTATTATTATGATGCGACCAAGCCATTTTTCAGCGAATAGCGAAACTGCGTCGTCAAACGCATTTCAATCATCGGTTGCAATCCCCAAGGATATCAGTTTAAAAGCTATTGAAGAATTCAATAATATGGTGGAAATTTTACGCAACAACAATATCGAAGTTATTGTAATAGATGATGATCCACAACCCCCCAAGCCAGATACGGTGTTTTTGAACAATTGGTTTTCGACACATGACAGTGGCTTGGTGATTGTCTACCCTCTCGAATCGCAGATTCGTCGCCAAGAACGTCGTCTAGACATCTTCGATACCCTTGAAAGAAAATATCGATGTTTGTATAGCGAAATCACCAATCTCAGTATCATGGAACACGAAGGAAAGTATTTAGAAGGAACGGGAAGCTTAGTTTTAGATCGCAGAGAACGCGTCGCCTATATGTGCGTTTCTAGTCGTAGCAATGCGCATGTTTTGAACATGTTTTGCCACAAAGCGGGATATCGTGGAGTCACTTTTCATGCATATGATGAAAATGACGTTCCTGTTTATCACACGAACGTAATGATGTCAGTAGGGGATAAATTTGCGATTGTGTGTAGTGAATCGATTAAAAACGATGCGGAGCGTGTACAAGTCGTTTCTTCTTTGGAAGAAAGTTCGCGAGAGATCATCGAAATTAGTCACGAGCAAATGCGCTCCTTTGCTGGCAACGCTCTCGAAGTGTGCAATGGTGACGAAGAAAATTTTTTGGTGATATCGCGCCGTGCCTTTGACTCTTTAGATGCGCAACAGATAGAGAAAATTAATAAGTATGCGAAACCTCTTCCCATCGCCATACCACTCATTGAGTTACATGGGGGAGGAAGTGTTCGCTGTATGATGGCGGAAAACTTTTTGCCGGGGATAGATGAGGAATAGCACAAAAAAGCAGAACAGAGTAAAAAAATGCAAATAGGAAACTATCAAATACTGTCCGAACTGGGACAAGGAAGTATGGGGCGCGTGTTTTTGGCCGAAGATGTTCACAAAAAACGCAAAGTTGCTCTAAAAATGATGCTGGATAACCAGTCGCCATTACAAGAAAAACGTTTTTTGCGCGAAGCGCAAGCGATGAGTAAACTGTCTCATCCAAATATCATTAAGATCTATGAAATTAGTAAAGACCAAGGGTACCACTTTTTTACCATGCGCTATATTGAAGGTGAGACACTTTCTGAATGGATTCGCAATAAGCGTTTGACATTCAATAAAAGTGTTGAGATTACTACAAAGATAGCTCATGCCATGTACTATGCACATAAAAATAATGTTTTACACCGCGATTTAAAAGCGGGAAATATTATGCTCAATAAAAATGGTGAGCCTATTGTCATGGATTTTGGCCTGGCGCGGCAAATTCGCGACCGCAGTAAACTTTCACAAACAGATGCCATTTTGGGAACACCCGCATACATGGCTCCGGAGCAAGCCAGCGGAACGCATAACCTTGACCAACAAGTCGATGTGTATGGATTGGGCGTGTGTTTTTACGAAATGCTCACTGGTAGGCTTCCATTTACCGGCACAAAGTGGCAAATACTCATGAAGTTAGCAAAGGAACGTCCGCCGTTTCCACGTGATATCAACCCACAAATACCCGAAACCTTAGAACGAATTTGTCTCAAGGCAATGGAGAAACGTAAAAAGTTACGTTTCGCTACGGCTTTGGAGTTCGCGGAAGAGTTGGAGAGATATTCCCAAGGTAAAGCGTCGCTAATTAAAAAACGTGTGGGTACGTCTATGATGTTGTGGGCGCAGAAACACGCAGTGCCTGTCATGGGTTCATTGGTGGTTTTTTTGGGCATCATTTGTGGGTTGCTATTTTACGAACTGTACTTTTCGAAACAGGAACAAGTGTGTGAAATTGAAGTGCCTTCTTCTGTGGCCGACAATGAAGGGTTTGTTACCATAAAGGGAAAAGTAAATCGTGGGTATGCTTTCCAAAAGCTATTCATCAATGGTAAAGAATACAAAGTACAACACCATGATGTTTTTGAGCAGAAAGTAGCTCTTGGCTACAAAAAAAACAGCTTTGAGATTGTTGTTTTAACACACGACAATCGTTGGAGTAAATTTTCTGTGGAAGTTGTTCGCGCACAACCTGGGTCGCGAAGTGCATTTTTTCTTGGTTCTCCACAGCGTAACTCACGGGTTGTTAAAGATTTTACTCAGGATTTAAAAGATAAGTGGAAGTTCACAGCAAAAGATTTTATCGCTTCCTCACCTGTGATTAGCGATGGCATTGTTTTTTTTGGATGCGATGACACGCGTTTATACGCTGTAAAGACACAAAGCGGAGAACTGTGCTGGACATTCAAGACGATTACCGAAGTTCGTGCAACGCCGGCGGTAAAAGATGGCTATGTCTACTTTGGTGGTGAGGACATTTTTTATTGCTTAGATATGTACAATAGCCAAGAAAAGTGGCGTTTTGTTACCGGTGAAAAATCATGGTCTTCACCAGCGATAGATAGTAAACATGTTTATTTTGGATGCGACAATGGCAAATTTTTTGCCTTAGACAAGAGCAGTGGACAAGAAAAATGGAAAGTCGACATCATAAAAGAAGAACGAGAGAGGCGCGATAAAAAACTGCCAGCAATAAATCCACTTGCACAAAATATTGGCATACAACAAGGATTCACGTCACCTGTTTTATTTGAAGACAGTGTCATTGTCACCTGTAATAATGGTTCTATTTACTCTTTCGATCGCGACACTGGAAAGAAAAACTGGATGGAAATCATTGGAGCAAAAATAGAATCTTCTCCGGTACTCCATGAAGGAGTCGTTTATTTCGGATGCCAAAGAAAGTTTGTGCAAAGACCACGTGATTTCAAGCGCTACATTTATGCCATGGATGCGAAAACCGGTAAAATACAATGGAGGCATCGTATGGACTGGGATGTCGATTCTTCCCCCTTGATATACAACGAGGTGTTGTATGCAACCTGCGATGACAACAAAATTCATATAGTGAAAAATCTAAAATCAGGTAAGCCCTCTGCCAAATCAATACCACTCATCAGTGGGCGGAGTAAAGAAAAACACGACTATGGAGTTTTTTCTTCACCCGTTATTGCCGGAAACTATTTATATTGTTGTGACTATAACGGTATTTTATATGTTGTGGATACGAAAAAAAGACGACAAGTAGCAAAATATGACAAAAAGAAAAAAACGTATTCGACTCCGGTGATCTATGACGGAGACTTATTTTTTGCCAGTGGAGACACCTTTTACGCAATGACCTCGAAATAGAATGGAAAAGATCCTGTGTCGGTGATCCAGCGAAAAACTTTGCGTAAAATAGAAAGCAATACGCGGTATCGTGGTTGTACGTTCGACGTAAGCGACCACGTTGATCGCGTGGAAGATAGTCATTTTGAAAATTGTAGTTTTCGCAACCAAAGGTTAGTACTGCAAAAAATGCGTAATTGTAGTTTTCGCTTTTGCAACTTTGTCGATGTGATTGTGGAACGTGCGGAAAATTTTGTTTTTCACAAATGCCATATTTATGCGATGAAAATACCACCCAACGCTAAAGTCGAAAACTTCGATTTTCTCCAAGAAGTGAATATTTCACATTTAGATTTGTCGTGTGGGATTTGTCCCATGGAGAAACTTTCTCCGGCAATAGGAAAGCTCACCTCGCTACTTACTCTGTCCTTGAGTAGCAATGCATTGCACGATTTACCACAAGAAATAGGTAATCTTTCGCAACTACAAGAGTTAGACATTAGCAACAATGTATTTGAGGTTTATCCTCTACAAATCAATTCTTTAACTTCTTTGCATAAGCTAAACTTAAGCAAGAATCATTTGTGCGATTTATCTCCGCAAATCGAAGCGCTTGAATTTCTAGAGGAAATAAATGTACGCGACAATCGTTTGAGTGATTTCCCACCACAGATGGGTAAGTTGTACAATTTAAAAAAGTTGAATGCTTCCGGTAACAGGTTGTTGAAACTTCCCGAGACATTGGGGTGTCTTGGGTCTCTGCAAACTCTTATCCTCAACAATAACTACTTGTCGCAACTTCCTCCACAATTGGGAGATCTTACATTTTTACGCACACTTTTTGTAAACGACAACAATCTACGCGAATTACCGGCACAAGTACGAGGACTACAAAATTTACGCAAGTTGTACTTGATTGATAACAATATCACCAATTTACCACAAGAAATTGGTGACATGACCGCCCTCGAAGAATTGCGTTTGTCGCGCAATAAATTGTTATTGATTCCCCGTGAACTTGGAAACTTACAACAATTGAAATCTCTGTGGCTAAATAATAACCGCTTGTTATCTCTTCCGCTAGAAATCCAAAATTTAAAAAAACTACGTATGTTGGACGTCAGCAATAATCAATTGGAAAGTTTGCCATTGTCTGTCACCCGTCTAAAAAGCCTACAACAACTTGGTATTAGCAATAACACTTTGCGCAATGAGGGAGAGGTCAAAAATAGACTTTCTCATTATGTAACGGTGTATTAGTGTTCCTATTTATTGTACTGATAGTACCAACGTACAAATTGCGGTAACGCTGCCTGATACGCCAAAATGCCCAGTTGCTGGGAGTTCATTTTCAAGTAGGTGTCGTTTACCTTACGGCTCAAGTTGTAAAAGGTTCGGTAGCGTTTACGATTTTTATCCATGCGTTGTTGCCATGCGTTTATATGTTGCTGTGTATTGGAGTTCAACTTTTGAAAGAACTGTATCCACATTTCACCTTCTAAATAAGCAGACAGCCACAGAAAGATGCGCAAGGCCACGGAGTAGCGCAACATTTTATTTTTTGAAGAAAAGCACGCAATATAAGCGATTAAATTCGCATCTGTTTCCGATGCAAATCCGTGAAAATGTGCCTTTTCATGGGCCATGACAAAAGGTCTCTCCCACGGAAGTAAATCGGCATTGATGTGTGGCTCCATGAAAAAAGGTAGGAAAATACCTGAAATCCCCGCAGCGTTCATGAATTCATTGACCAATAAATATTTTGTTGGTGGTGGTGTGACGGCATTTTTATAAATGCCTTCTAACGTAGAATGCATGGCTTCGTCCACGATTTGATCGGGAAGTTGCGTTGCGGGAAATGAACAGTCCTGTAGTTCGTTCAGTGTAGACACCATCATTTCCGCCATTTTGTGGTAGTCATGGTTTTTATTCGCAACACTAATATCTATCGCAGCGTGCTTGTAAAAAGGTTGGCGTAGATAATTGAATCCCCATAGTATGTTAAACGCACAATATACAACACCAAACATGGCTAAGGTATTGGCACCAATACGCCAGAATTTCTCTTTGCGCTTGTACGATTTGTAAATGAAAAATACATAACTCCCCAAACAAACCGCAATGAGCAGTTCATTCACCGAGCAAAAAAACACTATTTTCCCAAGTAGGGCAAAAACCCATTGAAAAAAAATGTACACTCCACAAGAATACCACGTCTCTACAAACTGCGGAGTCACAATAACACGCAATATCATAATGATGATTGCGGCAATGATCGGCCATATCTGCCAATATTTGTAATATTTACTTAGCATAAGTCACTCTCTAGTGTAGTAATTATAAATCCCTGAAAATAAATATTTGATAAATAATAAAATGCGTCTTATAGTAATAAATGTAGTTAAACACCAAATCATTAAGATTGTAACGAACTATTACTCTATATACAAGGTCCGATTTGCGTTTGAGGTACCATTATGGATTCAAGATTCGATGCATCTAAAAAAAGTGGAAATGATGGGCAAGATGCAAGGTTAGCGGAAAGTTTTTTAATCGAAACACGGCGATCGCAAAATGTATCTAATTTTTTTGAAGAGACAAAACAAGAATACCAATCCATGCATATTGGCCAATCTTTTGAACGCTACACGATTCAAGAAGAGCTAGGTCGCGGTGGAATGGGGATTGTTTACAAAGCTTTCGACACAAAGTTGAAACGCACTGTAGCACTGAAAGTGATTTTACACGGCGAAGAAAAAGATATTCAAAGGTTTGAGCGTGAATCATCAGCGATGGCGCAACTGGATCATCATAATATTGTCAAGCTGTACGATTTTGGGATATCCCCTCAGCCTTTTTTTACCATGGAGTATATTGAAGGTTTTACATTGGCAGATCTTATCAAGGAAAAAAAAGTCAATCCCGATTTTCTTCTCGATCTTTTGATTAAAGTGTGTGACGCACTTGCGCATGCACATAAACATAAAATTTTACATCGCGATATCAAGCCATCCAATATCATGATCACCAAAAACGGCGAACCTAAAATTATGGATTTTGGGCTGGCAAAGATATTTAAGAGTGATGAAAAGAGATTATCGAAAACAGGTGATATTTTAGGTTCTGTCAACTACATGCCTCCTGAGCAACTCAATGGAAAAACTACAGAACGAAGCGATATCTACTCTCTTGGCGCGACTATGTACGAAGCGCTTACCTATCGCAATGTATACCAAGGGGATTCCACCCACGATATTCTTTTCCAACTGTTGCAAAGTGATCCCATTCCACCACGGAGATTGAATCCAACACTGTCCCCGTATTTTGAAGCCATTTGTCTCAAGTGTATTGCAAAAAAAGAACATAAGAGGTACCGTGGCTTCAAGCAACTTGTACGAGAACTCAAAAACTTTAAAGCACATAAGCCTATACTCGCTAAAAAATACACCTCGTGGAATACTTTTACGAACTTTGTTCATCGCCACAAGGTGATTGTTAGTGCCATTTCTTTTGCTTTTACTGTTCTAGTGGTTTCCCTTGTTTTCGCCATAAAAACAGAACGTCAAACTAGACAAACATTAGATCAGACGTTTGAAACATTAGAGTACGTTATGCGTAATCATAAATTTTTGCGGGAAGACAAGAAACTCGGCAAAATGTTTGCAAAAATATTTTCTGACAATGCGAAGTATGTAGAAAACGAAAAGTGGAGTTTACTAAAAGGCTATGTTTTGAGCATGGACGCTAAAGAAGAGAAAAATATAGTATTCTTTGACCGCGAAATTGCCAATAATCCTAACAATTCTATCGCATATGTTGACAGAGGTAATATTTATTTCAATTTGGGAAAGCATCAAAAAGCCTTGCATGACTATAACGAAGCCATACGCATAGAAGATAGAAATTTTTTTGCATACAATTCTAGAGGACTTTACTACAGTGAATTTTACCAATATGGTCAGGCGCTTGCCGATTACAACAAAGCAATAAGTATTGAACCTAACTACTACGAAGTATATATTAATAGAGGTAATCTTTACCATCGTCAACGTAAACCTCAAAAGGCTATTGAGGACTTTAATAAAGCGTGTATGATAGAACCAGAAAACCCAGTTGCACATGCGAGACGAGGTGCTGTTTACGCCTCTACGGAAAAATATGAACTAGCGCATAAGAATTTCAAGCGCGCTATTGAACTTGATTCGCAAAATTTTCAACCTTATCTTTTAAGAGGTAACTTGTACACAAAGACAAAAGAGTATACAAAGGCGGAGGCCGATTTTGAAAAAGCGATGCTTTTGGCCCCCAAAAATCTGGATGTATACTTAAACCGTGCTGTATTTTACTATCTATCAAAAAAATACAAAAAGGCGGAAGCTGATTTTGAAAAAGCGATGCTTTTGGCCCCCCAAAAATCTGATGTCTATTTAATGCGTGGTAAGATTTACGGTCGGTTAGAACAATACAAAAAGGCTAAGGCTGATTTTGAACGTCTTGTGTCCCTTTATCCCACAACGGCTTCTTACATGCATAGAGGGTGGGTCCTCCATCAGTTAGGACAATACAAAAAAGCAATTGCGGATTACAACAAGGTCTTGTCTTTAGATGCTAATCATGCGCTGGCGTATTACAGTCGTGGTGGCGTATACAACAAACTAGGTCAATATGAGAAAGCGATAATTGACTTAGACAAAGCAATCATGCTCGTAGATATCAGTGGTGATTTTTACTCCAGACGTGGAGTTTCACACTACAAATTGGAGAACCACGATAAGGCTATTGCCGACTTTACAAAAGCTATTCAATTTGACTCTAGAGAGGGATACTTCCGGAGAGGTGTGCTTTACCTTGAGTTAGAACAGTATAAAAAGTCTGAGGCGGATCTCAATAAAACGATATCTCTGTATAAAAATCATGTTTATGCTTACTTTTATAGAGGAAAGCTATACGCGGCAATGGAAAATTACGAAAAGGCAATAGCTGATTTTCATAAATTTTGCTTGCTTCAACCCAAAAATATTCATGGATATTTGAATTTAGGAATTATTTATCACCATTTGAAAAAATATAAACAATCAATCACGGAATACGAAAAAGTGTTGGGACATTGGAGAGCACATCACGGATTGTATCAATGCTATCGAGATTTAAAAAACGAAAGTAAAGCGCAATACCATTTTCAAAAATACCAGGAATTGCGTAAATAAGTTGTTTTTATAGAAAATTAAATTAGATATTGTGAACAAAGTAGCCAAAAGTCGCGTCAAAGGTGATAAATTATGAATGAAAATTCCAAACAGAAAGATTTAAAGCTGGGAGACAGTTTTCTAATCGACGTCTCAAGACAAAAATCATCTTGCCTTTTTGAAGAAGGAAGGCAAAAATACCAAGCGATGCAAACAGGTCAGTCTTTTGGACGTTATACCATTCAAGAAGAACTTGGTCGCGGTGGAATGGGAATTGTTTATAAAGCTTTTGATACGCATTTGAAGCGTGTCGTGGCACTTAAAGTGATTTTAAAAGGCGAAGAGAGAGATGTTCAAAGATTTCAACGTGAATCGTTGGCAATGGCAAAGCTTGATCACCAAAACATCATAAAGTTGTATGATTTTGGTATAGATCCGCAACCGTTTTTCACCATGGAGTATATAGAAGGTTTTACATTGGCGGATCTTATCAAGGAAAAAAAAGTAAAACCGTTATTTCTTCTCGACCTACTTATCAAAGTATGCAATGCACTCGCACATGCCCACGAAAATAAAATTCTACATCGCGACATCAAACCATCGAACATAATGATCACCAAGAACGGTGAGCCGAAAATTATGGATTTTGGACTGGCAAAGACATTTGAGGACAGCGAAAAAACATTGTCGAAAACAGGGGATATTCTAGGATCTGTCCACTACATGTCTCCCGAACAACTCAATGGAAAAACGACAGAACGAAGTGATATATATTCTCTGGGGGCGACAATGTATGAAGCGCTTACCTACCGCAATGTATACCATGGAGATTCAACACCTGATATTCTTTTCCAACTGTTGCAAAATGATCCGATTCCTCCGCGAAGACTGAATCCAACACTGTCACCGTATTTTGAAGCGATTTGCCTAAAATGTATTGCGAAAAAAGAACACAAGAGATATTGCGATTTCAAGCAGCTTGTGCGAGAGCTAAAAAATTTCAAAGCGCACAAACCCATAATTGCCAAAAAGTACACGTCTTGGAACACCATGGTGAACTTTATTCGCCGTCATAAGATCATGTTCAGTGCGATTTGCTTTGCTTTTGTTGTTTTAGTGATCTCTTTGTGTGTTACTTTATATGCACTAAACACATCGCAAAGATCGGAAGAGCAAGCGAAGGTAACTCTCAACGAAACTATGAAAGCACTGCACTACGTGATGGTTCATTACGACTACTTGCAAAAAGATAAAAAGCTAGGACGATTATTCACGCAGATTTTTGACGACCTCGAAAAGTATGGTAAAAGTCAAGATTGGAGTTTTCTGATAGCTCATGTCATGAGTATAAACGGGAATGAAAGAAAGAGCATTGAGTACCTAAACAAACGAATTGTCAACTATCCTCAAGATTCAAGTGCTTACAGTACAAGAGGTAATCTTTACCAAAGATTAGGTGACCACAAAAAAGCACTCAGTGATTATAATAAAGCGATTCTTTTGTCTTCCGATAACTATTTTGCTTACAACTCACGAGGGAGTTGTTATCTTGCGTCAAAAGAATACGAAAAAGCTCTTGTTGATTTTAATAAAGCGATAGAACTCAATGATAAATTTGCAAATGCCTACACATTACGCGGAGCACTGTACTATGAGTTAACACAATTGCGAAAAGCTCTTGCTGATTTTGATAAATCCATATATTTGGCCCCTGGTAATTCGAGTACATACTCTAAACGAGGAATTGTATATGCTAGTTTGCAGGAGTATGAGAAAGCTTTGAAAGATTTTGACAAGTCGACGAGTTTAAATTCTAAGGATTTTGACTCTTATATACGTAGGGCGGGATTCTACACACAAATAGGAAAGTATAAAAAAGCAATTGATGACTACAACAAGGCAGATCTTATAAATCCCAAAAAACCTGTGACATATCTAAATCGTGGAACTGCTTACCATGAATGGCAGAAATACAAAAAGGCACTTGACGATTTCAATCGGCTTGTATCTCTTCGCCCAATTGCAATTTCTTATAGGAAAAGAGCCAATACTTACAATTATTTAGGTTTACACGAAAAAGCTCTTGCGGACTACAACAAAGCCATATCTCTCGAAGATATGGACGTAGAGGTATACATTGGTCGTAGTGTTGCTTATTTTTGGCTAAAGAAATACCGAAAAGCCCTTGCTGATTTAGATAAAGCGTTGCCTTTACAAAATAAAAACCCGAAATTGTATTTCTATCGTGCAATGACGAACTACAGGTTAAAAAAATATCCTGACGCGCTTGCCGATTTTGAGAAATCTGCGCAATTAAACCCTAACAACATTGAGATTTATTTCAATAGAGGAAATCTTTATTTTAATTTACGACAATATGACAAATCCATTGCCGATTTTGATAAGCTTATATCGATAGATCAAGAGAATATCAACGCTTATTTAGCAAGAGGAAACACTTATCTGCAAATACCAAATTTGGAAAAGGCAAAGTCAGATTTTCGTACAGTGATTTCATTGGACCCAGGTAATAAGCCCGCATATCTAAATTTGGGCAACACTTACTATCATCTAAAAAATTACCAACAAGCGATCTTGGCGTTTGAAAAGATACAAGGGGAATGGTTTGCTCATCGTGGATTACACTACTGTTACAAAGCTCTAAAAAAACATCGTAAGGCACAGTACCATTTTCAAAGATATCAAGAGTTAAAGCCTAAAAATAAATAGGTTATGTTGTTACTTTCGCTATGCCGCGTACAGTTTTTTGCGCAAAGCGAATGGTGTCAGTAATGGAAACCCCTTCGCGATAGTTGCCAATGAGGTGTAGACCAGGATAGTCTTTTTCTATCTCGCCAAAAGTTTTCTTACACTCTCCGTATCCAAGTTCGTATTGCGGAATGGATTTTTCCCACTGCGTCAAATGAACAAATCCCGGATCACCGTTGATGTGTAAATATTTACGTAGATCTGTCATCGCATAGTCGATCATTTGTTGTTGTGGCAAAAGTCCATATTCGGGTTGACGTGCGCCACCGACAAAGACAGTCAACAGTACGTGATCTTTTGGCGCTCTGTCTTTAAATAAACTCGACGAGAAAAGAGCACCTAATATACGGGCTTTTTCGCGCGCGGGAATTAAAAATCCAAATCCATTGAGGCTGTGCTTTACTTGTTGTCGCTTGAATCCCAAACACATGACGCTAACTGGTGGATAGTAGACCTTATCCAATTGTGGTTTGTTGATTTGCGATCCGTTTATTTGCAAATGACAAAGTCCATGTACCGTCCCGGCGTAGATGACTTTTGATACTTTGTATTGTTGCTTTTGTGATTTTATTACTATGCTGTCGTCGCGAAAGTCGATGGACTCAATTTTGGTATTCAAATGAATATTTTGTGGTGAAATTTCCTTGGCCATTGCCTGAGGGAATTCTCCGAGGCCATCGCGGAAAGAAATGATATGTGGTGGTTTTTTTCCGCTTTTTTTCATGTGAATTTGCCCGCGAATAATGCTGTTATGTTCTTTTTCTAATGCATACAATTTAGGAAACGCGTGCTTTATACTCAATTTTTCTGGTACTCCCGCGTATGTCCCTGCCACAAAGGGATTGATCGCGTAGTTGAGTATTTCGGTTCCTAAACGCCTTTTGACAAATTGAGCGATAGACTCTTCACGTGAAGATTTACGTGGAGGTATGAGCGGTTCGCAAAGAAGGCGGAGTTTTGCACGCAGTGGGAACAGTTCACTTTTGAGAAATAGTGGTGGTGACATAGGCAGCGGAATGAGTCTTCCGCGACAGGCAATATAGCGAATTTTGGCGCAGTTATCCGGGGCAACTTTGCGTTCACGAAGTTGCAGAGTTTCGAAAAAATCCGAAACTTCAGGGCTGTTTTCTAAAATGGTATTTGGTCCCTTTTCGATGAGGTAACCATCTTCACGATGAGATTGCATCACACCGCCGATATGATTATTTTGTTCAAATACCACAACCTCAAAACCTTGTCTTTTTAACAAACATGCCGCTGTCAATCCGGCGATCCCTGCTCCAATAATCGCTATTTTTTGCATTGTCAATCCTTATTTAAAGCCACGCACTGTTGCAATCAATCTCTCTACACATTCAATTTTCGCCTGCGGCAAAATTCCATGCCCTAAGTTAAATATGTGTCCTTTGCGCTCCCCAAAGCCTTCTAGAATTTTTTGTGCTTCTTTTTCGACGATATCGGGATGCGAATTCATCAACGCCGGGTCAAGGTTCCCCTGTACGGCAAATTCGCCGTCGAAAGTGTCGTAGAAAATCTCTAGGGGTATTGTCCAATCAAGACCAAGGACATCTGCCCCGAGTCGTTCTAGAGCTTCTGGCCAAATGTGACAACCCTTTGCGTAGGCAATCACCGGAACCTTTCCCTTTAGAGAAGAGATGATTCTGGCGATGTATTTTCCTGAAGCTTCCCAATAGGTGTCGGCGCTTAAAATACCACCCCAACTATCGAAAATTTGCACACAGTCGACACCAGCATCTATTTGCATTTGTAAATAGTCGCTTACCGCGTCACTGAGTTTTTCCATAAGTTGATTAAAAAGTGTGGGGTGCAAGTAAAACAGCGTTTTTATTTGCGAGTAGTTCTTGGAACTTCCACCTTCTACCATATAAGTAGCAAGCGTCCAAGGAGCGCCACTAAATCCAATGAGAGCTCTTTCGTCGTTGAGTTCTTTTTTGATGAGACGAATGGCGTCGGCAACATATGATAATTTTTTTTGTATTTCGGTATTGTCTAAACGCGCGATGTCCTGTGCGTTGCGTATGGCACCTTGCATTTCAATTCCTCCGATATCTCGGAAGGAATACGGTTGCCCCAATGCTTCGGGAATTACCAAAATATCGCTAAACAAGATAGCGGCGTCAAAACCAAAACGTTTGATTGGTTGCATGGTCACTTCTGTCGCTAGCTCTGGAGTTTTTACTAATGTTAAAAAATCGTATTTTTCTTTGAGTGCTCGATACTCAGGTAAATAACGACCCGCTTGTCTCATTAACCAGATCGGTGGATGGTCTACTTTTTCGCGTTTACAAGCGGCTAAAAATCGTTGTCGAAAGTTCATATTTTTTTCCATATTCTAGAGAATTTTGCATAGTTTTACGAATTACATAACACAATTCGTTATTCTTTTCAACTCTTTTCTGCTTGTTTTAAGCGTAGTAAGTCCTGATTTACCTTGTCGAGCTTTTCCGCAAGTCCCGTTGTTAAATTTTGATAAATCACTAGAGCAATATCGGGTCTGACACCTGAAAGTTCTTTAAGGTCTTCGTATTGAAAGGCCACTGTTTTGACGTTATCTACTGCAATAGCGGTTGCGGTGTGTTGATTCTGTTCCAAAGCCAAAGACATTTCCCCGAGTGAATCAAATTTTTGCAATTTTCCCACGAGCTTCTGCTGTTTGTATACCTCTACGTTTCCTTCTAACACGATGTGTAAGCGCTGCGAAAGCTCATCTTCACAAAGTATTTTCTCATCTTTTTTATAGTAGTTTGCGGTAGAGATCAGAGCTAAACGCTGAAGTTGTTCATCGGATAGCCCGCGAAAAAACGGTACGCTACGCATACCTTCGCCGATATGCACGCGTAAATTTTGTTTTTGAAACTCAGCGCTGACAATCTCGGAAATGGGTTTTACGATGGGAATGAGTTTAATTTCGCGGATGTCAAACGGAAGCTCTAAGCGTACCATGCGCACGAGGTCAAGGCGAAATGTATCGTCAAAAGCAAATGCTGGAATGTAAGATGTGGGTAGAAAACCTAACTCAAGTAGTGTTTTCTGCATTTGTGGAGCGTGGGCACTCACATCAATTTCAATGTATTCGGCTCCCATTTTTTTCAATTTCTCATTGAGTTGCGAAAGGAGAAAACGAATAGAATCATCGTGAATAGCAATCACCTCAAAAATCTTCGCGCTCTTTTCTGCCTTATCGTATATATACCCGACAGCACCAACAATTACATCGCTATCCATTGTCAACAAATAGTTAGCGTTTTTTGCATGTAATCTCGAAAAACCATAGTGTAGTCTGACCGGGCCAAAAACTTCGCGGTTTTTCAATCTTCCTCTTTGTATACGAAGTAGAGCTGCGTATTCATCATTGTCTAGCTCTTTAATGCGGTACCCACCGTTGTATGGATAAGGAATCACTTTTTCATGGACAACTACGTCAGAAGGTATTCCAACGTTTGTCAGGGCAACTTCCGCAAGGGTGTGTACTTGTGGAATAATTTGTGGGTTACTTTTACGCAGTTCCAGAGAATTATCAAAATATTGAACTAAATGCGCGACACTTTCGCGTCGACCTTTGATGTAATGTTTTTGTGGTAGAAAGCCTACAGCCTTGAAATCGTAACGATCCGAAATTTTTTGGGCAAATGGGTGGATCGCGCGTGCTTCGACAATACCGACATGTAGTCGTTTGCGGATAAATTCCAGACGCTTTTCCATCAGTAAGTTTCCTGCTCCGCGTCCTCGCGCATCAGGGTGAACAATGAGGCGACCAAATTCTCCTATAAGATCGGTATATGCCCCTACATCCATGACTACAGAACCCGTCGCCATGATTTTTCCGTCATCATCTTCACAAACAAGAACAACATAACTATCACTGAAGCACATTTTCTTTATGTAGTAAAGATCGTAAAACTGTTGGTAAGGATAGTCTGTCCCATATGAGGCAACAAATAAATCGCGGATGCCCTCCGCATCTTTTTCTGTGGCTTGTCGTACCGAAAACATATTTTTTACTCCAAGAATTTTTTACCTGCCATTTTCGCCATGGCGACAAAATAAGCGGCTCCAATTGCCAGAACGCGTTCGTCGAAATCAAATTTGCTAGAGTGTGCAGGAAAGCTTTCGCGTCCTTTTACTTGTGAACCAAAACGCACGTAACTACCAGGAACACTTTCAAGATAGTAACTAAAATCTTCTCCTCCCATATTTGCGGTATGCAATTCCTTAATTTTTTTCTCATGAATCACTGTGCGCGCTGCACATCGGGATAGTTCTGCCATTTCTTTTTCATTGTACAGTGGAGGCGTACCATCAACGAAAGAAACAACAACTTTGGCATTGTGAAGTTGACCTACTGAGTTTGCCACGCGTTCGATCGCGTCGCGTAAATAGTAACGAACATCGTTGTCTAAAGCGCGGATTGTACCTTCGAGTTTTGCTGTACCCGCAATAACGTTGGAAGCTGTACCTGCGGAAAACACACCTACGGAAACAACGGATGGTCTGGCCGGATCCACCTCTCTAGAAACGATTGTTTGCAAAGCCATCACGATAAGACTTCCGACAACAACAGCATCAATACTCTCATGAGGTCGCGCGCCATGCCCTCCTTGGCCGTTTATCGAAATGGTAAATTGATCGGTGGAGGCATTGACCGGGCCGTCTGAAATGATAATTTCTCCAGGTTTGTAATGGCGGTCTACGTGTCCCCCGAAAATAGCTGCGACGTCTTCTAAGGCCCCCTCTGAAATCATTTTGCTTGCCCCATTGCCGTGTTCTTCTCCGGGCTGAAAGATGAAGCGCAAACTGTAGGGGAGATTTTCGTGCACCAATGTTTTGATTGCACCAAGCAACATGCTGGTATGTCCATCGTGTCCACAAGCATGCATAATACCGTTGTTTACCGAAGAAAATTCTAGACCAGTTTCTTCAAAAACAGGTAACGCGTCAATATCGGCGCGAAATGCTAGATACTTTTTTGTCAAACCTGGGTTGAGTTCCGCGATAATTCCCGTTCCTGCAACTACACGATAGGAAACGCCCCAGCTTTTGAGTTTTTCACATATTTTGGCGCATGTTCGCGTTTCTTGCCAGCTAAGTTCAGGATGTTTGTGTAAATCACGGCGAAATTGAATAATTTCATCCAGTAAATCTGTAGATATCAAATTCATCATGTAGTTGTGTCCTTAACAGTAAACAAAATATTCAAAAACGTGCAATTTGTGTACCAAATATATTATATTAATAATTTCATTTATAAATTTTGCGAATTTTTTTAGTGATGTTATCATAACTCTATAAAGTTCGCAAGTTGGCTTTTCACAGAACAAAATTATTAACATCGTAAAGCACACTAAGCAAAACAAATTTTACAATATGGAGAACAATATGAGAAGAGCACTACTATTTTGTTTTTTTGTATCTGTGGTTTTCGGCGATTCGCCAGCAGAGCAATATTCTTACGCAAAAAATAGTGCAAACGATAAATACGTTTTTGTCATGAAAGCGCCTGATATCATACAGCGTAATGAAAATTTAGCAAAGTACTCACTATCAGGGTTATATAAAAATGATGGTTCGGCAACACCGTTGTGGATGGTCAATTGGTATGCTTTTAGAGTGGAAGCCGCAAATGACGGCCAGCATTTAATTCGCATGGGCCCATGGGCAAGTTCCCAAGACGAATTGGCCGTGGCATTTTATAAAAATGGACGCGTTGTAAAACAATATCTGATCGAGGATTTAGTTTATGATGAAAGTAGCCTAAGGTATACGGTAAGTCATTTTATGTGGAAAGACGCATACGATTATGATAAAGAGCAGGAGATACTAACGATAAAGACGGTGGACGGACTTACATATAAATTCGCGGTAAATGGTTCGATTGTGAGCAAAACCGATCCCCGTTTATTCCTAAAACTTTTCGGATCTTCCTCACGACGCTTCACGACGATCATGACCATGGCAATTGTGATGATCATTATTGTTTCTGTCATACTTGCTAGACGTTATTTACAAAAACGCGCGGCCTAGATATGTCGGTGTTTTTTTGAGAAAGGCATTGATCGTTAGAAGCCACACCATGAAAAACATCAACCCAAAAGTAAAGCATATAATGCCTTCCAGTACACTACGCGTCATGATCTCAACGCCAAATATCATACAAAACCCCATGATGTTGCAATAACAAAGTCCTGCGACATCTTCGGGATAATGTTCGTGTTTACCGATGACTTGTGCGGTAATGAGTGAAAAACAACTAAAAGCCACATGCCCTAACTTTTGGAAAGTAGAAGTCGCATTTAAGCAAGCGATAAAAAAGATCACCACAAACGAAATACACACCAAAATTCCCAAAAAAGCGATGATTTTAGCCATTAATTTATTTATATCGTTCATTTTATACTCACCTAAATAACAACAAACAACCCAGGACAACATTTACAATAAACGAAACAGAGAGAACACTCCATAAACCAGCGTTGCTTTTTTTTTCCATTCTGCGCAACACCTCTTCTTTGCTCACATTCATTTCTCTCTCAACAACTAAGCTATCTCGCGTCCAACCTTGGCTAAGTTCTGCGTAACGATTCATCACTTCATGAAGTACTTGTAGATTGTCGAGTGATTTTACTTTTTTACTGTGCTCGCGTATAAACTCTTTATGCTTTAACTCGCGATCTTCCGCGTACGGGTCCATTCTTTGCCTCCATAAACAACACATTGTCAATGCGACTATCATAACAAAATGCCATTTATTTTTGTAAAAAAATGCGTTATTATGCTTATAAAATTGTCATCGGTGCAGAGTTCGCATACCAATGTCGTCTTTTCCTGTGAGCGTCGGATGTACTAGGCTCCCCCACTGGAACCAAATACAGGAAAAGACGACACCGGTATGTGTATTTTGTGTATTTAAAAAGGAGTTGTTATGCGATACATTCTTTGTTTAGTATTTTCCATACTTGCCATAAGCGCGGAGGCTAATAGCTTTAAGGTATATTCGCATCCGCAGGAACATCTCGATACGGCACATGTTGTGATCCACAAAAAAAATGGGTATTGGGAAAATATACCATTAGTTTTGAATATACAAGCTACCAATCATACAGTTCCTGTTTTATATCAGACATCTCGCTATAAAACGGCAGACAGTGGAGTGATTGTCGAGTGTTTTTTTCGTATTCCCAAGGGCATTTTATCTTCAGATACCATGGACAAATGCAAGGTCGAAGTAAATAAACGTCGCCAAGGTAGTTATTACACTCATAATTTTGCCAAACATGAAGGCGGAAAACTTGTCGTCTCTGAGGATAAGTGGCAAATGGCAACACAAGAGTGGCGTGATCTTTGGGCACGTCGTTTGCATAACTATGATGAACGCAACGAATTTGAAGAACTCGTCTATAAACGATGGTTTGGTGGTTTGAATGAAAAAAAAGTCCCCGTGTATGACCAAGACGTTCCTCAAGTGAAGAAAATAGCAACCTACGATGCTAGTGTTGACGTTTTGGCGAAAGATGTAGCACCTTTAGCACAATTTGTACCTAAAGATTGTTATTACATTGAATGGCACAATTGGCAAAGTTTTGTACAGTGTATCAATTTCGCAAAGAAGCAGTGGGATAATTTTTCTTGGGGATATGTTCCGCAGTCCGGTGAAGAGGTTATACAAAAATATAAAGAAAAGCTTGGCCTAAGTGATGAAGACGTTGCATTTTTTGACGACAAGGTGGACAGTGTCGTCATGAGCGGTTGGGATTTTTACTTTGCTTGGGGAACCAATGTTGCACTTTTTATACACACCTCTGAGCCATGTAGACTACCTGAATCTTCTCGGGCGATTGCTTTGAGCGAGCAAGTATTTGTATATATTTCGTCTCCATTTCCCGAAAACACAAATAGCCTGGCAT
This sequence comes from Candidatus Uabimicrobium amorphum, assembly GCF_009002475.1. Taxonomy (GTDB): domain Bacteria; phylum Planctomycetota; class Uabimicrobiia; order Uabimicrobiales; family Uabimicrobiaceae; genus Uabimicrobium; species Uabimicrobium amorphum. Next base: position 1,658,454 of record NZ_AP019860.1, on the reverse strand, counting down.
ACGCCATACGCCATTTGCAACCACAGGACAGTTTGCGCCATGCTTCACATTTCAAAAAAGGACGTAATGAATGTCAATTGCGCGATGGAGAACAACAACAGATTTTTGCTTTTTTCTCACGACACTGGTATGAGCGTTTCCACCAACCACATTGGGGCATTTTAAATACGCGTCTTATTGATCTCGATAAACGTTTGCGCAAAGTGTTTTTGTTCAAAACTATTGTCGCACGTGAGTTTCATATGCAAAGTTGGCCAACGTTAGAAGATTTAAGCAAGCTCTCTCTTGATAAAGACTATCTTAACTGGCTCACCCATGATTTGGAAGATGTGGAAGGGACAACACGTCATACATCTTTGGGAAAAATGTTTGATAATCCTGCAATTGAAGATATTTCTCTCGACAAGGTTTCTAAAGATGAGGCCAAAAAATATGCGTACTATAAAGAATACACGCCATATCACGTTCGCGGTTATCCACCTCTATCGCTTCAGGTATTTCGTCAAAAAGATAACTGGGGACTGCGTTTTGCCAGCGGGCCAATAGACTCCTCTTACATATGGCTCCGCGATTTTTTCCTTCGCGAAAAAGTGACACACCAGCACAAAGTGTTTTCAGGGGAAGCTCTACGCTACAGTTTTGCTATCAATATGGATCGTTTGCGCATGTACCAATCTCTGCCGGAAGAGTTGGGAAAAATTTTGTTGATCAAGGGTTCACTATTCGATTTTGCTTTCGATTCTCTTGCCGCATCTTATTGGCAAAAACGATACCCTCCCCTTGATTACAGCACTTTTACACGCATACCATTTAATATTACCCTACCAGATTTTTTTATCGGAGTCTTGAAAAAACTCGTGGGGGATGTGAAAGTCACTCCGAGTGATTTCCCCGGAATTAACAAGTTAACCGTACCAGGAGGGCGTGCGTCATGGGAGGAATTTTATCCGTTGCTATTTTCTCACAACAAACAAGAGCGTAACTTTACGTTTAGCCTTGACCCACATACTTTATTGCGTCGCAATGGCTCGTCGGAAACAACAACCGATAAAATTCCCTGCGACATACGTGTGGCAGTTGATTTGAAACAAGCCTACACTTTACGCCGTAGATTATTTCATTTGTATGTACGCTACCAAGGTGAAATTTCGGCAAAAAGAAGAGATTTTGTAAACTCGATAAAGGATTTTATTGGCAACGGAATGTGGGAAAAGACCATGAAAGAGCAACATATTTTTCCGACAAAAAACCTGATAAGTGATCGTTTGTTACAAGAAATTCCGCATGCGCAAAGCAAAAGTCGTTATCATTATTCTTACTATAGTTCGAGTGATGTGTTTGCCAAAATTCCACAGATTATTCGTACATTTCAGTTATGGAACTTTTATGTTTCTTTCCGTGAGAATCACTTTGTGATTGAAGATTACCTTACTTTCGAAAAATAACAATATAAAGGAGCAAAAAATGAGTGATAGTAGTGCTAAATGGAAATGGGAAATTTTTATCAAACTAGTAACCGCTCTTGGCTTTTTAGGGACCATAGGTTACGGGTACTATGAGTATCGACTACATGAGGAAACTCGCGAGAAAGAACGCAAGTTTCAACAAGAACAAAGTTTTCAACATCGCCAGTTTGAGTTGTACAAGACTTTTTGGGAAAAGCGTTTTGAGGTATATGTCGATACCTGTAATTCTGCGGCAACTGTCGCAAATTTTATGGCAAAACTTTCGACAAGTGGTGATATGCAAAGTTTGCTGGCCAATAAACCGAAAAGTGGTTTTTGGAAGTTGTACTATGGATCGCTGAGTATTGTTGAGGATAAGCATGTGGAAGTGGCGTTGTTTGATTTTGGACAAACCCTGCGCAAGTGTGAGAATCGCATAAAAAACAGCCAACCTCCGACAGTAGAACACGCCGATTTACTCAAAAAACAATCTTTAGAGCTAGGACTTGCTTGTCGTGCATCTATTCGCGAATACTGGAAAACTCTAGAAGATGTTGACCGCGTAAAACTAAGTGAATTTGACAAAAAATAATAACTTTTTCACAAGGAAATACCTATGTTTCGCTACGCTTTTGTTCTAGTGATTTTCCTAAGCGGCTGTTATACATCACAGAATATGCACAACAATTCTCAGCCTTCCATTTTATGGGAGACTTGGTCTAATGATGTATTTGCGAAAGCACAACAGGAAAATCGTTTAGTGATTCTGGATCTAAAATCTAACTGGTGTCATTGGTGTCATGTCATGGAGCAGACAACTTATGAAGATAGTGATGTGGTCAAAATGATCGATGCCCACTATATTCCGGTACGTGTTGATCAGGACTCCCATCCGGCACTTGCAAATCGTTACCGCCAATACGGGTGGCCTGCGACAATTATATTTACCGCAGATGGAAGAGAGATTCTAAAAAATCGCGGATATATTCCTCCGCAAAGAATGAGTAAACTTTTGCAAGAACTTTTCTTAAACCCGCAAGCGCAGGAAGGCAAAGAACAAGTACAATACGCCAAAGAACACACCCTATCTGTTACTACGCGTGAGGTACTCAAAAATAAGTATCGCAAAACATACGACGCAAAATTTGGTGGACTTAAATTGGCCAAGAAGTTTTTAGACTGGGACAGCGTAGAGTACGCGTTAGTACGTGCACAACTCAAAGACGATTTTAGCGACAAAGTGGCGCGCAGCACATTAGACGGTGCCGCCGAACTTATTGATCCGGTGTGGGGTGGGATGTACCAATATTCTACCCACGGCGATTGGCAACACGCACACTACGAAAAAATTATGGCCACACAAGTTCGTGCCATTAAAGCGTATGCCAGTGGATACCGTGTATATCGCGAACCAAAGTATCTACGCGCCGCGAAAAAGATTTGCGACTATATGCAAGAATTTTTGATGAGTAGCGATGGCGTTTTTTATACGAGTCAAGATGCGGATGTCGTTCCTGGACAAAAAAGCGATGCGTATTTTGCCTTGGGGGATGAAAAACGGCGCGAACAGGGAATTCCTCGCGTTGACAAAAGCGTATACTCACGCGAAAATGGTTGGGCAATAGAAGCTTTTGCCTTAATGTATGCGGTAACGGATGACGAAAAATATTTACAAATCGCGCAAAATGCCGGAGAATGGTTTCTAAAAAACCGTCGTTCAGGTTTAGGTTTTACCCACGGAGCGAAAGACAACGGCGGACCATACCTTTCGGGAAATATCGCCCTAGCCGCCGCCTTTATACAACTTTACGAAGTCACCGCGACCGAAAAGTGGTTGCAAAGCGCTAAACAAACACTGGATTTCATCGCGCAAAACTTGCGCAATGAGCGTGGTGGATATTATGGTGAGGCGCCCGCCGCGAACAGCGTTATCTCCCCCATAAACGACCTAAGTGAGAATATTGCGGTGACAAGATGTGCGAACAAGGTGTATCACTACACCAATAAAGACAACTACTTGCAAATGGCACGTCACGCAATGCAATACTTAGCAACAGAATCGATACTCAAAAAACGTCTTACGGAACCCGCGATTTTGTTGGCCGATGAAGAATTGGCTGCGCCGCCATTACATGTGACAGTTGTCGGCGTCGATGAAGAGGCAAAAGCACTCTTTATGAGAGCTCAAAAATTTATGCGCTATCACAAGGTGATCGAGTGGTTACAAGAAAAAGAAGATGCGACGAACAATGCCGGAATTACGTTTCCCTCGCTACCTTTTTCTGCCGCGTTCTTATGTGCCGATGGCGCCTGTTCCGCACCGATTCGCGAAGCTGATGAACTAGAAGGTTTGTTATTAGAGCAAGCTTTGATTGGTGAGTAATGATACCGTGGATTCTCCCACATTGCCATTGCAATGTGGGAGACCTCGATCATTTTACAAATACAAGACAAAAGCGTAGTGAGAGGATAGGAGTGAGTATGGATTACCACAATAGGGAAAATGTTACCGCTGCCGACTCAAGGGCTGAAACCACAAAAAAGCACAGCGAATTCTTTGATCACCTTCGTACACAGAGTCCCATTGTAAAAGGACAAACGTTTGGTCGCTACCACATAGAAAGACCTCTCGGACGCGGAGGCATGGGGGTTGTCTACAAGGCATATGACACCAAACTGAAAATACCTGTGGCTCTCAAGGTGATTGCCAACCAAGCATCTCACCAAAATCAAAAACGATTTTTGTTAGAAGCTGCGGCAACTGCACGTTTGGATCATCCCAATATAGTACGATTTTACGAGGTGGGTGAGAAACCACAACCATATATTGCCATGGAGTACATAGAAGGTTGGACCTTGCAGCAGCTTATTCATGAACGCAGGTTGAAAGAGACCCATATCATTGATTTGATGATCAAAATCTGCGAAGCCCTACAGCATGCGCACAAAAAAAATATCTTACACCGCGATATTAAACCGGCAAATATCATGGTAACGGCCCAAGGCCAGCCAAAAATTATGGACTTTGGTCTTGCGAAAGTGCGCGATGAAGATGTGGAAAAACTTTCGCAATCAGGTCAAATGTTGGGGACGTTGTTGTACATGTCCCCGGAGCAAATCGAGGGCAAAGCGACAATCCAAAGTGATATTTATTCCATAGGTGCGACATTATACGAAGCTTTGACTTTGCGCCCGGTTTTTCAGGGAGCGCACTATGTGAATATTGTCTGCCAAATCGTAGATAAATACCCCGTTCCTCCTCACGAATTCAATGAAAAAGTGTCTGCGTATCTCGAAGCGATTTGTTTGAAGTGTCTAGAAAAAAAACCGCAAAAACGCTACAACGATTTTCGACAATTGACCAAAGAATTTCGCAATTTGCAGCAACAAAGACCCATTTTAGCCAAAAGGTACACCAAATTAGATGCCGCACGATACTTCTTCTTGAAAAATAAAATTCTAACCCTGGCGGTGATCAGTGTTTTTAGCATTTTGCTCGTAGCTGTTACGTTCATTACTCATGCCTGGCAACAAGCACAAGATCTCAATGTTCTTCTGATGCAAGAAAAGAAGAAAACCGAAGAGAATCTTGTCAAATTGAAGCAAGAGCAACAACAATCGCAAGTTTTGGTAAACGCGAGCCTCAAATCCCTCAAATACGCAGCAAAGAAATCTCCACGTTTAATACAAGATAAAAAATTTGTACAGCCGTTTATCAAAGTTTTTCAACAAGCCGATCGTTTAAAAACAGCAAAAGAATTGCGATGGCTACGCGGTGCTATCTTTGGACAGAGCAATAAACGTCGGTATTTGGAAGAATCGATTAAAGATTATAATCATGTGATTGCCGATTCCCCTGAGGACGTTTTGGGTTACATCAATCGCGCCAACACATACCGCAAGTTAGGAAAAAATGAAGAAGCCCTCAAAGATATTGCCAAAGCCATGCAAATAGACCCAAAGCGCGCAGAACCATACGTTTTTCGCGCGAACATTTATCATCGCCAAGGAAAGTTAAATGAGGCCCTCCGAGATTACAGCGTTGCCATTGAATTAAATCCTTCTTATGTAGATGCGTATGCGGGACGAGGGCGATTGTATATCGATAAAAAAATGTACCACGAAGCTCTTGTGGATCACGATAAGGCCCTGGCACTAGAGCCTAATTTGGCCAAGGCCTATGTCAATCGCGGTAGATTACATATGATGAAGAGTAATTTTCGGCAGGCCCTAAAAGACTTTGGGGATGCGAAGGCATTGGGTGTGAAAGATGCAAATCTGGATACCACGATTGCCCGACTACGCATGCTAATTCCCAAAAGGAAAAAATGATGCGGCAATATCAAAACAATTTGGCGGTGTATACATGTAGATCTTGCAAGATTCCATCGATTTCAAAATATTTATGAATGGTATTTGTGTGAATTCCGCCCACACTCTTCGCTACGGAGATACTTGCATGATTTTCTTCTAGACAGCAAATTTTCAGGTATTTTATATTCTTTTTATGTTTAAGGCTCTCACAAACGGTCGAAATTATTTGTGTAACTATCCCATTTCCATGAGCGTGTTGTGATAACCAATAACCTATTTCTACTTCTGATTTCTCATGACATAAAGATTTGATGCCGAAAATACCCGAAATTTTTTTGCGAAAGATAATTTTGAACCATTTGGCTCCAGGTTTATCACTCGACACACGCGTGCGAATGTAATCTTCTGCTGTTTTTACATCGACAACACTTTTGACCCAATACAAATACTTTTCAAGCAAATCACGATTTTTTTCTATCAAGGAAAAAAGAGTAGATGCATCTTCTATCGTCAGATTTTCAAGTAAAATATTTGGTGTAATTCTCATACGATAACCTTCTATAAATATGGCAAGATTTTTTCAAAAATCTATATTAAAAGATGACAAAGGAGTTACAAAAACAAGTACCCTGCTATTTTTATTTGCACATCATTTCATTATACTATATTTTCGTATGTGAAAATCTAAACATTGACAAATTATTTGTCACATTTGAATGGATAACAGTAAACGTTTATTTGGAAGGCCGAAAATGAAATTTAACAATCATTACCTAGCACAGTTATTCGCGGCAAAGAAAGCCGTCGTTTTTTGTGGTATTACACGCAAAAGGAACAAAAATTAGCGCAGTTTTGGGAAATGTAGTACTTCATTGTAAAAACCTATTTTCGTTTTGACAAAACTACACGATTCTAGTAGTTTGTTGAAAAGTTTCTAATAAACGAGGAACTTGTGTTTTATATTAAGAGTATCGATAAGGAGTTAAAAATGTTTTCACGCTGTATTATGATTCTGCTTGCATTTCTTCCTATGATAGGGTGTATTGGTGGAATTCGCGATACGACAACAGCGAGAACAGCAACCGAAATACTTCTGGTTTCCACCGCAGCGGAACGTGCTATCCAGAACTACAAAGTTGACAAAAGTTTAAGCGGAAAAAAAGTGACCATTGACGATTCACATTATGATTCTGTGGATAAACCGTATGTCAGTAGTGCATTACGCGAACATTTGTCTGCGGCAGGCGCTATTGTCGTTGCCGATGGTTCTGACTACACTGTTGAAGTACGCAATGGAACTCTCGGAATTTTTGATAGCGATTTCACGATGGGTATACCTGGTTTACCTGTTGCTCTCGGTTTTGGGGCAGAACTTCCACCAGTTATTACACCGCCAATTAGTGTATTCAAACGTGATACATCTCAAGGATGGTGTAAAATGCAGTTGTGGATTTATAAAACTGCCGACAACACTTTTGTTTCCAAGTCTGATGACCTTTGGGGTTCTTCTTACTACAATCAATGGATTTTTCTTTTTATAGGTCCATTTGACGGTTCGAATGACATCTACCCCGAGTAATGGGAACTACGTAACAAAAAAGATTTCAATGTCATACCAAAGAATAGCGATTTTTTGAGGGGGTTAAAAAATTTAGATTTTATTTAACCTTTTTGCGATTTGCGCATCTCTAAAGGTAAACCTATACATTTACAAAGGAGATACGCAATGAAAAAATCGCTATGCATTTTAATGCTTTCCACAACAATAGTTGCTTTTGCAGCCAACGTCCAACAGACCGAAATCAACAGCACCGTAAATTCAGGTGTCGCATATTTACTCAAAAAACAAAAACGCAACGGAAGCTGGGAGGGACCTGGCAAAACAGCGTTGGTTGTTTTTACGTTGTTGAAGTCTGGTGTTAACCCGAAAACAAGAGCAATACGCGCGGGCTTTTCTTCCCTCTGGCAGCGTCCTCCTCGTACTACTTATGGCGTGTCTCTCACCATTATGGCTTTAGATTACTATCGTCGTAAAGTTCCCAAATTTCCCAAAAGAATGCAACTGTTATTAAAAGTAATGGTGAAAAAGCTGCTTGCGGCGCGGTCGAATGATTATTGGTCTTATAGTACGCACTCATCTTCTAAAGATTTGTCGAATACGCAATTTGCCGTTTTTGCCTTGAGATCTGCGGTGAGATTAGGAGTCAAAATATCCGATAAGATATGGTTGCGGCTATTGGAAGCTTTGTTGCGTGCACAAAAAAATGGCCATGAAGTCGTTGGAGTCATAGGTGGTAGTAAAAATGAGTATTACAAAAGTGATACGCAACATTACGCACGTGGTTGGGGATATACCGCGAAGGCATCTTCTACGGGAAGTATGACCGCCGCAGGCGTTTGTTGTTTGCTCATTATTCGCGAACATCTTAGTACAACGAAAAAATATGCGCGGGCACATAAGATGTTGACAAAAGGTATCGAGGATGGTATGGCGTGGTTGGCTCTACATTTTACCGTAGAAACAAATCCGAGTCGTTCGCGCCATCACAAGAACTGGCACTATTACTATTTGTATGGTTTGGAACGTGTAGGGAGTTTGATTGGTTGGGACTTGATTGGTCGCTTTGAGTGGTATGCGCTTGGCGCTAGTTATCTTGTGCGACATCAAAGAGACGGTCACTGGAAGGATATGGTGACGACATGTTTTGCTCTGTTATTTTTGGTGAAGGCGACCTTGCCAGCAACCTTACCAGTGAAAGAGACAATTCGTATTATCACTCCAGGGTAGTTTTGGATTGCATGTGATTATTTGGTTTTGCGGTTTCACAAAACCAAATAATCACATGGCAACCTTCGTATAATTTACTGGTGATAAAAATAATAAGCCACTGCTTCAATGTCTTCGTCGCTAAACTTCTTCATCACATAATTCATCTGCAAATCTTTTCTTTTCCCGTCGCGAAAGTCTTTCATGGACTTCACCAAATACCCTTCGCTTTGCTTGATCAAGCTCGGCCACATGGATGCCGGGCTAATGCCATTTGTGCCGTGGCAAGTAAAGCATGTCTTTGATTTAGTCTTGCCTTTTTGCCACTTCTCGTCGTTTAATGGCTCGCTACGTGGCTCATCCCTATACGCAGTGTAGTAATAAGAAAGATAGGTAATGTCTCTATCGGTAAGATTTTTTGCTGCGGGTGTCATTAGCGGGTGCTTGCGCTTTCCTTTGCGAAAATCGCGTAGTGCTTTGACAAAGTAATTACGATGTTGATTGCGCAAATTAGGCCACAGTGTATTGCCACTATTTCCCTCGCGGCCATGGCAGGCATTGCACGCCGCAGAACGAATGCGTCCTTTATTCCATAGTTGGTTTATTTTTACTTCATGCTTTTTTTGCATACCATCTAACTTTTCCAGTGAATCTATGTGGAGAACCGTGATGAGATCTTCTCCCATGCGTGGGATGGTTAGCCACTTTTTGCCCGAAGCAAACCCAATGTCCGCAGCTCCGAGTATACCATGGACAATTACTTTTTTTTCGCCATTTTTGTTTACCGCAAATATCTTCCCTTGCGGCCAGTCTGACACTAAGTAATGATTGTCGTCGTATTTTTCCAGTCCATCTAAATTGCCCAATGTTCCGGTGATGTCTTTTTTGTCTTTTGTTTTCAAATCTAAGGAATACAATTTGCCGGGGGACTGGGCTTTCCATAATTCCGTTAGGTAACCAAAAGCAGCGACAATGAGTTTGTCCCCATCGACGAGTAAACCGTTTGGCGACTCTAAGTGTTTGCCTTCATCCCATATACTGGCTTTACCATCTGTTATTTTCCAAATACGACTTTTGAGTGTATCCGAAACGTAAATATTGCCGTCGTTATCAACAGCAATGTCGTTTAAGAATCCACTATCGGCCAGCTCTATTTTTTGTGTAATTTTTCCTGCGGCGATGTCAATGGCAACCACAGTGTCAATATCGGCTACCCATAACGTACCTTTAGAAGCACGCATGCCTTTTGGTGCGTTTAAACCACTCACCCACGGGGTCATTTTTTGGGGTAATTTCCCCAAAGGCATTTTGGCGATCCAGCCATTGCCGTCCTTGTCTAAACCTACACCGTTGATGTTTGCGACAAATAAGTATTTATCATTGGCGTAAGTGCTCTCAGGAAAGTCGGCATTGGTATATTCCACAACTAGTGGTGTGCCTGTGGGGTAACCGTCGATCTTGGGTTCGATTTGCCCTTGGTAATAGCTTATGTCGATACCCGGCAACGGCTGTGGGGTGGTGTCCACCACTTCGACTTCACTACTACAACTTATCAAAATAACGAAACTTAATACCGCAATATATTTCATAACTTGTCTCCATTTGAATGTAAAATTTTTGCTATCATAACAAATTACGGAAAAATTTTTGCAACTTTTTTTGTGTTGGTCAATAAGTTATAATGGCGTTCAAAATCAACAAATTTAACGAATAGTTGGGGTTTTTATGAATTACAAAAGAAAAAATACACAAGCGCAGCCGCCACTGGAAAACTTTAGTGATGCCAAAATCACCAAAAATCCCGATGTGGCAGGTGGGAGTAAGGCGGTGATGTCAAGTACGCAACATGCCTTCAAAGAAATGGGAACTTTGCGCACTCTACAAACGCTGCGTAAGGTGAACCAAAAAGATGGATTTGATTGCCCTGGCTGTGCGTGGCCGGACCCAGAAGACAAGCGCAGTGTTGTCGAGTTTTGCGAAAATGGAGTAAAGGCCGTTGCCGAAGAGGCGACGAAAAAGCGCGTTACACCACAATTTTTTGGCGAATGGTCGGTGGACAAGCTTTCCTTGCAAAGCGACTATTGGTTGGGGAAACAAGGGCGTTTGACTCATCCAGTTTATCTCGCTCCTGATGCGTCTTGTTATGAAGAAATTTCCTGGGAAGACGCTCTTGAGAAGATTACCACAAAGCTGAAAGATCTTGAAAGTGCGAATGACGCGGTATTTTATACTTCAGGACGTACTAGCAATGAAGCGGCGTTTTTGCTACAGCTTTTTGCGCGTATGTTGGGAACAAATAACCTACCTGACTGTTCAAATATGTGTCATGAATCCAGTGGAATGGGACTCAAGCAAGTTATCGGCATTGGTAAAGGTACCGTAACTTTAGAAGACTTCGAACATGCAGAGTGCATTGTGGTTCTTGGACAAAATCCCGGAACGAATCATCCTCGTATGCTGACCGCTTTGCAGAAAGCTGCGCGTGGTGGCTGTCAGATCATCACCATTAATCCGTTGTCAGAAGTTGGTAGCAACCGTTTTGCACATCCTCAAGAGGTGAGTGGACTAATGGGAGTTAACAGTACAAAGCTTACTTCACTTTTTCTACAGGTGAAGATAAATGGAGATGTTGCTCTTCTCAAGGGAATTTTAAAAGCGTGGTTGGCATTGGATGAACAAAACGACAAACGCCTCATTGACTACGATTTTATTGAGAAAAATACGGTGGGATTTGACGCATTTTGTACAGACATACGCGAAGAATCATGGGAAATCATTGTCGAAGAGAGTGGTATTTCTCAGGAGAAAATCGAAGAGGCAACACAGATTATTGCCCATGCCAAGAGCATGATCTGCTGTTGGGCGATGGGACTGACACAGCATAAAAATGCCATTGCCAATATCCAGAATGTGGTGAATTTACTTCTTCTCGGGGGACATTTTGGGCGTAAAGGCGCTGGTGCATGTCCTGTGCGTGGACATAGCAATGTGCAAGGCGATCGGACGGTGGGTATTACGAGTAATCCCCCGCAAGCGCTTCTGGAAAATCTGTCAAAGGTGTTTGATTTTACTCCTCCACAACAAAAGGGCTATGACACCGTTGCTGCCATCGAAGCGATGTACGACAGTAAGGTAAAAGTGTTTTTTTCTATGGGCGGCAATTTTCTTTCGGCCACACCAGACACCGAGTACACGGCAACAGCAATGAGCAATTGCGATCTTACGGTTCATGTATCGACAAAGCTCAATCGCGCGCATTTGATCACCGGAAAAGAGTCGATTATCTTGCCATGTCTTGGCCGCACCGAGCAGGATGTGCAAAACGGTAAATTGCAATTTTGTAGCGTGGAAAATTCGATGGGGATTGTGCATAAAACACAAGGGTTGCTGACTCCTGCCTCGACGGAGCTGCGCAGTGAAATATGGATTGTGCGCGAGATGGCAAAAGCAATGTTTCCCGAAAAATTTGCGTGGGATTCCATGGACAACTACGATGTGGTGCGCGAGTGCATTGAAAAAACAATCGCAGGTTTCGACAATTACAACAAACGCGTTCATGATGGTTTTTATTTACCGAATGCGGTACGCGACAAGTGCTATTTTGCCACTTCTTCAGAAAAAGGCGTTTTCACGTCTCACCCCATTCCGCGTAGTACATTGCAAAAAGATGAGTATATGATGATGACGATTCGCAGCCACGACCAGTACAACACAACGATTTATGGTCTTTCTGATCGTTATCGTGGTATCCACAATACGCGCCGTGTTATTTTAATGAATCGTTCTGATATGGAAAACGCACAGCTAAAGCAAGGCGATCACGTCGACATTACCAGTCATTTTAGTGGTGAAAAACGCATTGCTCGTAAATTTATGGTGGTGGAATACGATATCCCTGCATGTTGTGTGGCGACGTATTTTCCGGAAGCAAATGTTCTCGTTCCCATAGGTCACAAAGCCGACGGTAGTAACACTCCGGCCTCTAAATCCATCGTGGTTACATTAGTAAAATTTAATGCAGATAGAGATTGATCTACATTTTGATATGTGTACAATGTGTTCTACGATTTCGCTCCTGCTCGCAAATCTATTCGTGATGTTTGAATACTTTAGTTGTTGGGTTTGGGATCGTTTGGAAATTTTACATTCAGTTACATACAATAGGAATCCAATATGATTTCACAAAAATTCACATGGGGCATAGTGCTGTGCATATTCGTTTGCTCATGCTCTGCTCCCGTAAAGGTTTTTGAGACACAAGTGGTTGAAAGTCAACCAATATTTGAAAGCGAAAAAGACCTTGACTATGTTGTTGAGGGAGATGTTGCCTACGAAGATTTTTTAAGCGATATGCCCGTTTATGAAGTACAGATGCAAAAAAATGATCCCACCGAAGGGGTTACAATTTGGGACCCCATTGAGTCTGTCAACCGCCCTATATACCACTTTAACGACTTTGTCATCCGTTGGGTACTCACCCCTGTGGGAGACGTCTATGGTTATGTCGTACCGCGCGAAGCCCAAAAGCGCATTCAGAATGTCGCGGACAACATCAACATGCCTACAAAGTTCGTGAACAATTTATTACAGTTTAAGTTTGTGCATGCCTCTTCTGTGGTAAGTCGTTTCTTGTTGAATTCAACCATTGGAATCGCCGGAATTTTTGACTTTGCTGATTATACAGGAGTTGGTTTTCTAAAAAAGCCACCTGTACAGGGCTTTGAAAAGACACTAGCACACTGGGGGCTACCCCCAGGACCGTTTATCATGATACCATTTCTTGGCCCATCTGATATTCGCGGCATTGGAGGATTGGCTGGTGATAACGCCACCAGCGTATTTACCTATTACCTGCAAGAAGTCGGTACGGTTTTGAATATTAACAATATACTTTATGTAATCGTACCCATATGGAATACAAACACCAAAGGTGTTGCGGACCCGTATGCCAACATTCGCGATTTGTCGCGTCTACGAGTGGTTGGTTCAGTGGAGTTGGAGGAGCATACGCCACAGCAGGAGGCGAAGAAAGTAATACGTCCACAAGATGCGGGAATATTGGAAACGCTGGGTTACTTGCAGTACACAGGAAGAAATCCTCGTTTTGCCAACCAAGCGATCACGGGAGATATCAAGTTTAAAGGCCAAGAGAAAGCGATCAACTATAACGTGTGGATGCAAGAAAAAGAAGCGCCTTTGGCTTTTGTTATTCCTGGTTTTGGGGGAGACTACAACTCGGGATTGTGCAATAAAACTGCGGAAGATTTCTACAACGAAGGTTTTTCTGTTGTTACCATGAGTAGTATTTTTAGTGTGAATTTCGCCCAAGGTTTCAAAGGCAACGATAAGCCGGGCATTATCGCTCGTGACACAGAGCATATATACACCATGATTGAAGCGATCCTCGGAGAGATACGTAACAAGTATCCGCAAAAGATTACCCAAGTGACTCTCGTTGGTTACTCAATGGGGGGATTTTATACCGCTTTTATTGCGGCGAAGGAAGAAAAACTACGCAATCCTATCTTCGATAACTATATCAGTGTTCATAGCCCTGGTAACTTAACCTACGCGATGAGTTTAATTGACCGCTTTACCTATGATAGTTATAAAAACCTTAACAACGAAGAGCGCGCCTCGCGACAGCTGAAAAGTATTGGGACTATTTTTGAGTTGATCACTAGTGGTGGACCAAATCCATGGAATACACCATACCAACTCACCGGAGAAGACGCACGATTTTTGGTAGGATTTAGCTATATTCGTAGTTTACTCGTATGGACAGAAGGACTTCCCGTCGCTAGTTTCTCTACATATTGCCGTAATATTATTATTCCGACGTATCAGAAAAAACTGGGAATAGATGATGGCAATATCAACGAAGAGTTCGGATACAACAACAGTTATTGGAAAATTAAAAATACTTTACGCGATAATTATAAACTAAAATTCTTTGTAAATGCCAATGACCCACTTGTTGATAAACAATCTTTGCGTTTGCTAAAACATTTGGTACCAGAAAATCGCCTAATGCTATCCCCTCGAGGAGGACATTTGGGAAATTTACTGCAAATCCAAAAAGATGTGATAAAAGCCGCAAAGCGTCCTATTATAAAATTACGATAAAAACTTTAGATAATAGTTGACATTCGCGTGGATTTCATTTTTATTGGTACACAGGGGAATAGTCTTCTGTATATATCGCAAGACCTCCTCAGTACCAATAATACAATTACACACATCAAAGCAGAATAAGGTCACTTTCTTTGGCTGAAGGAAGGCAGCCTTGGATATTCCAAAAGAAAATAGATATGTCATATTATATAACAGAGCCATGTGTGGGCGTATGTGACACAGCTTGCGTCGCTGTTTGCCCAGTTGATTGCATTTATACAGCAGAAGAGTATGATATTGAGAGCGAAGAAGATAAAGAGAAGATGCGTGAAGCGAATGATATGTTGTATATAAATCCTGATGAATGTATCGACTGTGGAGCATGTGAACCAGAGTGTCCTGTGAACGCAATCTACCATGAAGATGAAATTCCCGAAGGTCAAGAATCTTTTATACAAAAAAATAAAGATCGTTTCGGCTTGTAATATATTTAGGCTGTATATTTATACAGCCTAAATATAAATAAGATCTACGCAATCGTTACAGAATCATCAAGATAAACATCCTGAATTGCGTTCAAAATTTCGACACCTTCTGTCATTGGCCTTTGGAATGCTTTACGTCCACAAATAAGACCCATCCCTCCAGCTCTTTTGTTGATCACAGCTGTTTCCACTGCTTGCACAAGATCGTTCTCTCCTGAAGCACCACCAGAGTTAATTAACCCTGCTCTTCCCATATAACAGTTTGCTACTTGGTAACGTGTTAAATCGATAGGGTGGTCGCTGCAAAGTTTTTCATAAACGTTCTTGTGAGTTTTCCCAAAATTCAGTGCGGTGTATCCACCGTTATTTACAGGAAGTTTCTGTTTGATGATGTCCGCTTCGATCGTAACACCTAGATGGTTCGCCTGACCGGTGAGGTCCGCAGAAACGTGATAATCTACACCATCTTTCTTGAAGGCAGAGTTACGTGTATAACACCATAAGATAGTGAGTAATCCTCTTTGGTGAGCGTAAGCAAACGCCTTCGATACTTCTTGAATTTGTCGTGAAGACTCAGGTGCACCAAAATAAATTGTCGCGCCAATTCCCACAGCGCCCATATCGTAAGCCTGATCAATACTTGCAAACATAATTTGATCATGGGTATTTGGGTAACTGATGAGCTCATTGTGATTTATTTTGAGAATAAAAGGGATTTTGTGTGCGTATTTGCGTGAAACGGACGCAAGAACCCCCAGGGTTGAAGCGACACCATTACATCCACCTTCTATTGCTAACTTCACAATATTTTCGGGGTCGAAATACATAGGATTGGGGGCAAAAGATGCTCCAGCAGAGTGTTCTATACCTTGATCAACAGGCAAAATAGATAGGTATCCTGTATCTGCCAAACGACCGGCCGAGAATAACGATTGCAGGTTGCGTAGAACAGGTACAGAGCGGTTACTCGGACCAAATATTCTATCCACAAAGTCGCCACTAGGAAGATGGAGTTGATCTTTGCTAATCCCTTGGCAAGTGTGTGACAATAAGTAATCGCTTTTTTCTCCGAGGAGAGATTGAGTTTTTCCCATTAGATTTTCCTAAAAGACATACAACATAAAATATACGATAATACCAGTAATCGAAACGTATAACCACAATGGCAGTAACCAACGGGTAATACGCATGTGTTTTTCGAAATTTCCTTTAAACGCGTGGTAGAGTGCCATAAAAATAGGTGGTACGGAAAACGTTGCCGCAGGTATGTGTGTGAAGAGAACGGCGAAATACACATATCTGATAAAGCCTTCTTTTTCATATTTTGTGATCAATTTCACGTTGAAATGATAGTACAAGTAACTTGCTAAAAAACACGCGGAAGTTGTAAAGGCCATCAACATGAGTTTTTTGTGCAAGTTCGGCTTTTTTGTTTTAATCGCCCACCACCCACTTAGTAAAAAAACAGAGGCCAGCGCATTTAACCCGACGTTTAGTGTAGGTAAATCTTGAATAGTCATTAGAGTAGTTTATCCATACAAATAAGAACGAGAAGTATTGGTAAATATATGATTGACGCCTTTAACAATTCTTTGGCTTGTGAATTTTGTTTACCAAGGCAAAATACCACGGCTTTGTGTAGAAAAAAAGCTCCTAATAGTATTGCTCCACCCAGGTATACGTATCCCATTTGTCCTTCAATAAATAGCCATACCGAGACAGCTATCATAGCCAAAGTATAAAAAATGACTTGGCGAAATGTTCTCTTGCCATCGGGTTCTACCACGGGAAGCATTTTGAAACCACCGCGTGCATAGTCTTCTCTATACATCCAAGCGATGGCGTAAAAATGTGGATGTTGCCAGGCAAAAAGTATGGCAAATAACAACCAAGCTTCGATGGTAATAGCACCCGTCGCTGACCAACCGGCAACTGGAGGAATTGCTCCTGGAATCGCACCTATAAATGTATTCCACCACGTTATTTTTTTGAGTGGAGTATATACCAGAACGTACGAGAGTGCGGCCAACAGCACCAAGGAGGTTGTCATAATATTTACGAGAAAGAATAATACAAGTGTTCCCGCTATAATGAGTGTGGTTCCAAAAAATAAGGCCTGGCCTGGCGAAATAACTCCTTGAGGAAGAGGCCTATTGGCTGTGCGGCGCATTTTTTTGTCTGTCTCACGTTCGATATAGTGATTAAGTGCTCCGGAACCACCGACAGCTAACGCCATACCGCACAAAGTATATACCAATGTGACAACTGGCGTTTCATTATTGTTCGCCAAAAAATATCCCATCGTAGCGGTAATCAACACCATCATGAGTATTCGTGGTTTTGTCAATTGGATGTAAGTTGAAATTGGTAATTGCATAAGAAAATTCGTTTGTATTGTATTTGCTTTCAACATTTTTACTTTCATGAATTGAGTGTTCTACATCTGGTTGTAACGCAATTTTACTTCGCTACAACCAGTTACGTCTTTACTTAAAGAACTTTGCCACCGTTTTTTCGGAAGGTGGACTTGACATCAGTGAACCTATAATAAGTGCCAGAGTGGAACAAATAATAATTGGTAATACAGGCATAATAGTTATATTCATCGATTCCGATGATGCGCTGATAAAAGGTAGTATTTCCGGTAAAAGAAAACTACTTTTCGCTCCCCAATTTGCTTTACTTAGAAAGAATAGCCACATACCAATGGCGGTAACGACGGAGGCAATGGCCCCCACTTTCGTAGTTCTTTTCCAATAAATAGAGGCAAAAACCAGCGGAAATAAGCTGGAGAATCCGGTAAAGCACCATACAGCGAGGGGAAAAACACGTACCGGTTTAAAGAGTGATATAACATAGGTAACCGCAACTATTGCGATAATAAATCCACGTGCAATCCATACTTTTTGAACGTTGGATATTTTGCTTTCGTCCGCATAATGTAACACAATGTCATTGGTAAATATTGTACCTAGACACAAAAACTGTGAATCGAGAGAGGACATAATGGCGGCTAAAATACCTGCGCCCAGTAAACCAGTTAGAACAGGGCTATCGAGTAGCTTGCGGATTAATATGGTGAGAACCTGATTGGCACGACTGTGGTCGGGAACGACGAGAGTACCGTCGATCATCGCCGATGAAGCCCAAACTCCGATTAAAACACACGGAACCCACACCAGCATAATAAAAACTGGGTGAGCTATTATGGAAAGGCGAAATGATTTTGCTGATTTAGCTGTTAACCAATGTTGAAATAAGTGTGGAAACATCCCCACGGATAGTGGGATTAACATGTATGTCGCAAATTCAAATTTTGATATATGTGCGCTTCTTGCCAGAAGGTCTGGTTTGTGCGCGAGTACCATTTGTGTGGCTTTTGCCGCACCTCCTAACGCGTCAGAAATCATATAAAAGGCTACGATTCCGAGAATGATAAATACGCATGTTTGAAACGCGTTGGCCCATGCGGCACCGCGAATTCCACCGTAAAAAATGTAGGTGACGACAACACAACAAATAACAAGTGTTCCAAGCCACGGCGGAACAGCTCCAGCGGCAAAAACACCAGGTAATGCGCCTTTTGTTAGAGCGAAGATACTCGCTCCACTTGCCAAAAGACCAATGAGCAAGTACGGAAGAACGAGAAGTACTAACACGGGAAATAGTACGAGTCCTATGCTGTCGCTCTCAAAACGATCGCGAAAATATTGAATTTGCGTGGTATAACCGTATTTTTTTCCAAATACCCATAGCTTCATACCAACGAGAAAGAAAACCGCAGAGTGAATAATTCCCGAAGCAGAAGCCATAAGTCCATAAACGCCGATTCCGCGTTCGTAAGCTTCGCCACTACTACCCACAAGTGCAAAAGCGGTCATTGTCGTTCCAAAGAGCGACATAAACAACAAAAAAGGGCCAATGCTGCGACCTGCGAGAAAAAAGTCACTTGTTGTCTGTTTTGCAAAACGCGCGCTAAGTACCCCTAAGGACAATAGCAATAATAAATAACATGCAATTACGATAAGTACAGTCACGTTTATTCTCCCTCAGCTTCGGCTTCTAAATCATCAGGCCAGGCATATACAACGGCTAGCGCCCACAGGATGGAAGCGCATATTGAAATTCCAGCATGATATGCTAATCCAATTGGTAGAAAATCAAATACGATGGTTGTATCATCCCACCACCAAAAATCTTTGTGGAGAATGGCAAGTAAGATGACCGCTCCCCAAATAATTTTCTTTTTCATGTTTTTCCTTTTTTGTTGTGTGGCGTGTCATCGCACGCCCTAGTTCGTTATACTACGCTTGTGCATATTCCATTTGTGGTGATTGAAAATTCTCCATGGCAGTGAAAATTTCATCAATTCCGTCCTTAAAGACGTCACCGATGAGTATGTCCACTAGAATATCTTGGTGCTGTGGATATGCTTTTAAGAATTTAGCAAAGCTAAAACCGTTGTCGTAGAAAGTGTAAACCAACTTTTTAATAGACTCCATACCACTGAGTAGCTGTGGCTCAAAACTACGTAAACGTTCAGCACTTACATCATCTGCCTTGAGCGCTTTATGAATAGCATCTGCGGCAAACTCTGCTGATTTCATCGCTAGAAATACACCTGAAGAATAGACAGGGTCTATAAAACTAAATGCATCCCCTACGAGAACATAGCCATTTCCCGCGACCTGTTTGGACTTGTACGAAAAGTCTTTGCAGACTTTTACGTTTGCAATCGGGGTTGCAAATTGTATCTTTTCTTTTAGAGCTTTACATCTGTTGACTTCTCGCATAAAAATACCGCATTTACTGAGCGTGCGATCGCGAAATAATTTGTCGATGTCTGAGACAACTCCCACACTGACAACGTTGTCTTTTAGTGGGATGTACCAGAACCAACCATCCTTCTTTTCTGTATGTAGTATAATCGTGGTTCCTTCATCAACTCCACACTCACGCATTGCTCCACGAAAATAGGTGTAAAGAACGCCCTTGTTTAAATGCGGGTCGGGTTCGTATATTTTCAGTCTGCGTGCGATGAAGGCACTTGTTCCACTCGCATCAACGACAACTTTGGCATTGATTTTGTGTTCGTGTTCTCCCTGCTTTACCACAACGCCATTTATGGTGTCGTTATCTTGTAGTATGTCGATTACTTTGGTGTTGGACATAATTTGTGCGCCGTGTTCCGCGGCGTTATTCAGCATCATCTGATCAAATTCACTACGCTCTACTTGCCACGTAACGGAACTTTCATGTGAGTTGCGTTCTTTAAAATAAAATGGCTTTGATGCTTTGCCCTTATCGTTGACAAATTGCACACTGTGTTTGCGCACAAATCCAATTTCTTTTAGTTTATCTATTACGTTTAGGCGCTTGAGTTGCCAGTACGCATTCGGCATGAGTGATTCACCGATGTGATGGCGAGGGAACTTTTCGCGTTCTACTAATAAAACGTCGTGGCCTAGTTGCGCTAAAAAAGTGGCCGCAGAACTACCAGCAGGACCAGCACCGATGACAACTACTTCGTAAAAGCTTTTAAGATTCTCCATGTTTTACTCCTTGGGGTCGTATAATTTCAGCTACCTTTATGGGGGCTTTGCACGAAATTGTCGTTGCGCGCCCGTAAAAAAAAACCGTAGATAGAGAAAAGGCCTTTTCTAGGCTTGCACAAGTTTGCAATTTAAAATAGTTGTCTACTTGTACATCTCGCGGTTCTTTATGGTCTATTAATATTTTACCCAATGGTTTTTGCCCGTGCAAAATTTCTTCACATATTCCGTCAGAAAAAAAAGATAAGTCCATTTCAACAATGCCTATTTCGACAACTCCGACTTTGGGAAGCCATAGCAATGAGTACCTTTGGTATAAGGACTTTGTTACTTGTTGCCTTTTTACCTCTACCTGGATCGGTTGCCCATAAAATTTTTCCAAAGTAGTGGTCATATGATTGTTGTGTACCAACAAATCTCGATATGGAACGGGAACCCTTTCGCCAGATAATAACTCGTAGCGTAGATTCTCTTTACTGAAAAATGTGAACAGTGAATTTAGCATATTTTTTTACGTATAACGGGCATTTTGATATTCAGGATCATAAAAATTAGGTAGTAGACTATCTACTTGTAACAAACCTTGAGGTGTTAGTTGCACACCTTCGTTGTTTTCGATTAACATTCCCTGATTTTGCAGTGTTGAAAATTGATCTGCAAACTCATTTAGGATATCTACGGAGAATTTATCTAAAAATTCTTGACGTTTTAAATAACCGAGTTTCATACGCAAGATTAACTCACGGATTAAACGGTGGCGATCTGTGGTAGGAAAGGCGCGGTGAACAGGGAATACTCCTTGTTCGCATTTTTCCATATAACTATCAAATTTGTCGACATTTTGGTAGTGCACACCTTGTAAATGAGAAAAAGACGCCACACCAGTGCCAATCATGTCCGCACCATACCACAATTCGTCGCGGTAGCAAAATGCTTGCTTCTCACTGGGAAGGACCACTGTATAAGCACTACTTTGCTGATAGCCGACCTTTTTAAATTGGTCAAAAGCGTCTTGGACCCAGCGGCGTTTCGTTTCCCATGTCGCCACTTTACATGTGGCCTCTTCGCCTAGTATTTGTTTGGCGTATATCGAATTAAAGGGTAATTCCATTTGATAGATCGTCACACTCGTTGGACGCAAATCTATTGTTTGATCAATGCACGATTGCCAGTTTTCTTCCGTTTCACCAACCATACCTGAGATCAGGTCAATATTGACTTGTGGAAAGTCAAGTTTTTTCACCCATTCGTATGCGCGAAAAATTTCTTCGCTTAAATGTGCACGACCATTTTCTTTTAAAATTTCGTCAGAAAAATTTTCGACACCCAAACTCAAGCGAGTTGTGCCAAAGTTTCTGATGGCCTCTAATTTTTTTTCACTTAAAGTGCCAGGTTCGCATTCAAAGGTCACTTCTTCAACATTTTCATGTGAAAAAATACGACGCAACTCCTGTCCTAGGTATTCTATCTGTTCGGGAGCTAAAGCCGAAGGAGTCCCCCCGCCAACGTAAAAAAACTTTACATTGCGCTCGCTGACAGCAGGAGATTTTGCATACAATTCTAATTCTTTTACCAAGTTGCGCAAATAATCTTCGCGTTGCTTTTTGTTTTTATCTGTGTAAACGCGAAAATAGCAAAATTTGCAGCGTTTGCGGCAAAATGGTATGTGCATGTAAAATCCCAAGTTGCGATTTTGTTGTGCTGGTGTATTAATTGTTTGCAGTGCCGTATTTTGGTGTTCGTCTTTCCAAAAGGAGTATGGCGGATAGTTAGAAACAAAATAACTTCCCACTCCAGTATCTTTTTTTGTTTCGCTCATAGCAACCTCTATAAAGCTCTATTGTAAAGAGTAACAAAATCGTTGTGTTTAACCATACGTGGATTAAATTGGGCTGTCCATTCTTTGGTAGCTTCCGCAGCTAAGTTGTTAATAGCGTCGGAAGGAATATCATATGCTCGTAAATTAGTGGGTAACTCTGTAAACGAAATGAGCTTTTCAACACGTCGGGCTAGTGCTTTTCCTGCACATGAACCGACAGTAATACCAGATATTCGGCAAAGATCTTCATAGATATCTTGCGCATGTGTAGCATTATAACGAATAACATGTGGCAACATCAAAGCAATAGCATGTCCATGAGTAATTCCAAAGTTTTTGGTGAGCGGATTTGCACTGGCATGTGCTGCGCCCAGCATCGAGTTTTCAATCGCCATACCAGAGTAACAAGCTCCGATTTGCATATTGGTATTTGTCTCTTCATCTGTAGGTTCGAAGAGCATACGCTCAAAATGTTCGTTGAGTAGCTTCCAAGCATACAAAGAAAACGAAGCCGACATCGCGTTACGCCTTTTGGTAACTGCACTTTCTAAGGCATGTGAAATCGCGTCAATTCCTGTTGCTTTTATTACGGAAACTGGTTGGGTTTTGGTCAACTCTGGATCGAGTATCGCTACTTTAAAGGCGGCTTTCGGATCTCCACAAGCCATCTTGCGATGCGTTTTTGCATCAGAGATGAGGGCATATGATTGCGCCTCACTTCCCGTTCCTGTGGTTGTGGGAATACCTATCATTGGCAGCATTGGTTGCTGTGCTTTACCATATCCCCAATAGTCGTGCATTTCACCGCCATTGCTCAAAATGAAATTGATACCTTTGGCACAATCCATACTACTACCACCGCCAAGTCCAACGATAAGTTCAATGTCGTTTTCTTTTGCGAACTGAACGCCAACTTTGACGTTTTCCGTAGTGGGATTTTCGGCAAAATCACTAAAAATAAGGGCGGTGATATTTCTTTGTGTAAGATTTTCGACGGCTTTTTGGGCATGGCCAGCATCGATAATGCCTTGATCAGTGACGATTACTACGCGTTGAACGGAAAATGATTCGACCACTTCACCTAGGCGCTCTAAAGAATTTTTCCCAAAAATAATTTTACTTTTGGCTGCGTATTCAAAGGGTTGCCACATCTTATCCTCTTTAGTTATGGGGTTTTCTGGAACGAACGACGCTGGAACAAGAATTCGAATAAATTACCTTCGTGAGGTTGTAACCAATCTACTTTACACGTCGGAATTGGACCAATGTTTAAACGATCGATATGTGGACAACATGATAATTCGCGTTGCCAATCTGGGTCGTTGGTAATCGCGGTAACCACTAAGCTTTTTTCAATAGTTTTTAACATTTCCTCTTGCGGCATTTCCACTACAGATGTAAAGGGAAACATAAATTCGCGGTTGGCGAGCGGATGCTCATAACCATTTACATGTATTAACGTTGGCTGTAAGAAAGTACTCTTTTCGCAAACCTCTACGCGCTCACCTTGACGATACTTTGCGGTTACGTCTTCTGCCCCCTCGGTATCAAGACCCACTTCTATGGCATGGTCCATATATTCCGCCATGCGTTTATCGGAAAATGCCGATAACTCTGCCTGTGGATGGGTAAGAGGCAAAGGTCTTGTTTCCACCATGCGTTTTGCGAGTGCATCTGCTATTTCGCGACCGTATTTGGGTGTCCAAATTGCGGAAGTATTGATACATGAACGTCCGCCGTTGGCCATTACCGAGGTGAATAGAACATCCATATACTCTTGCCAGTTCTCCACGATGTCTTCGCCAAGAAGAACTTTACTAAAACCAGTACCATGGACTTCCACACGTCGATCGTTTTCCCATAGGCGTACTGTGGAATCATCTCCAAAAATCATGGCTCTTTCACAATAAAGCATGATGTTGTTTCCACCTGCATAGTCTGTTGGATAACAAGAAAGGGCCTCGGAAGGATAGCCTGCTTCCATAAAGGCGTGCAAAAGTCGAAAAGGGGTCCATGGTTCACGACTACCTGGTTTTAAAACAACAGGAACGCGAAGCGCTAGAGAAGGTACCCATAAAGAGTGTACCCCCGGAGAGTTACTTGGCAATACGGCTCCTAGTTGTCTTGCCATGGGCAAAAACGAAATAGGTATACCGTCTTGAACTCCATACCCACTCTCTATTATCGAGAAATCGACGCGACCTGATAGACTCTTGATGATATCGCGAAGATTGGTGAGGACCCAGTGCACTTTGTCCATGTTCGCACGGCACATGTTTTCTGGCATACCTGTGGATGCCGATTGATATTTTACAAACTGTTCGGGAGTTTGTGTTGTGTTGGCAAATGGAATTTCCGCGTTTAAAAACAAACCTGCGGCTTTTTTACACATTTCTAAGGTTTCATCGAGAGATAGTTTTTGCAAATCATGCCAAACTTTTTTGTTCTCTCTAATGTCTTTGGTGATAAGCCCTGGATTTGCTAAACTCATCGTTGCGAGAACTTCTCCGGTGCGATGATCAGTAATTTCGCTCTGGTTCAAACTCGTATACTGTTTTCCATTGCGCAATAACGGAATGTGTAGCATTAATATACTCCTTCGACTACAGTTGCCCCCATACGACTGAATGGGGCGACATTACGTACACCGTCCCAAGGATATAGGTCGCAGGCAGGTTCGCGGATGGCCTGATCTCTTTCTAAAAAGTTTGGCATAAAGAGTTCTTTTGTCATCGTTGTTAACATAACACGGCCAAGTTCACCGTATGGCACAACTTCTTTTGGATTATCCGGATTTACCACCTGTAAAAGTGCTCGTGGTAATGGCGGATAATAAATGATATCGTAATTATCCTCGGGAGTATAAGGTTTATGGCAAGCAAGTCCCATTAATGTATTCCCATATGTGGGAACAAATGCAGCCCCTTCTATTAATTCCTCGACAGCAAAACGATGAAATTGTGCGTCCATTTGTGTTCCACCGCAAAATACTCCTTTTATTCCCAATTGTTTTAGGGAAACGCGTGAGCAAAGTTCTTGTAGAAGTTTAGGAGTTGCAAATAGACACTTGATATTCTTGTGTCTCTTCAAAATAGTTAAGGCTTGATCGACAATATGTCTTTTGTACTCTTCTAGTACAGCAAGTTGTTTTTTCTTGATAAGTTTTACTACCCAGCGCGGATCCATGTCCACGCAAAAACAGATTCCATTTCGTACCTGTGCAAGATGTTCAATTGCTAAACGCAAACGTCTAGGACCAGTAGGGCCGAGAAGTAGCCAGTCGCTTCCTTTAGGGAAATCATCATCGTTGAGTGTAGTACTAAAATTGCTATAGTCCGTACGCAAATCGTCAGAACTCAGCCTAGTTTTGGGTTGTCCTGTACTTCCCCCGGTTTCGAAAACGTACATCGGTTTTCCAACATTCCCCTTCGGTAACCAGTCGCGAATATCCCCTGATCTTAGCCAATTATCTTCAAAAAAACCAAATTTATGTAAATCAGCGAAACTTTGTATTTCTTTGCGTGGGTCCCAAGAAAGTTTTTCAGCAAAATCGAGCCAAAATTTGCATCCCGTTTCGGGATTAAAGTGCCACTCTACAATTTCTCGGGTCCATGCATTTAACTTTTCGGTTGTTTCTGTGGACATTTTTTTTCCTTGATAGTTATTGCTAAACAAATTGAATACTTACAAAATAAAAAAATATGATACTTTGTAGTGAAATATTGTCATCATTGTGAAAAAGGATGACCTGAAATTGTCGGATTTTCTTTTTCACAATGATTGTCGTGGAATGCGTTTTCTATGTAGCACTAAATATATTTTATGTATCAGGAAGTCCTTTTTTACGCGCTAGGTTTAGTAAGTATACCAAGTAGCCGTAAATAAAAGACGTTCCGTAAAACCCTGTCGGGACAGCGGGTAGCAAAAACAGTAGAATCGCTACCATTGTCCATGAACGGATAAGAGCGATGTTATTCCCTGCAAATAAGAAAATCAATTCGGGGATAGCTCCTCCTAATAAGCCAAATAAAGTGCACGTGAGAAGAGTGCTGATAAAGATAGGACCGGCAAAAATAGCGAAAGATAGGTAAAAAGCAGAGCCACCTATCGCTCCGATAATGAGTGCCTCTCCCAATGGAGCACTGGGATGTGCATTCTTTTTTAACTTATTTAATACATCATTTTTCATCTTTTTTTCCATCTTCTTTTGCAGGTGGAAGTGCAACAGCATAAAGTCTTGACTGTGTGGCGATGTATAGAGTACCGTTTGCAGGTGAAGGTGTTGTGTAAATAGTACCTTCTAGTATCGATTCACCAAGAACTTTCTTTTCTTTTCCATGGGCAAAAACAACAATATCACCATCTTCGTCACCAAGGTATACTTTTCCGTCAACAATGATCGTCGAGCCCCAAATGGCAGCTTCCATATCATGCTTCCAAAGAATTTTACCTTTTTCAACGTCGATGCAGTACATAAATCCGGCTAAGTCACAATTGTACATCAAGCCGTCTTTAATTGCGGCAGTAGACATCGTACGTCCAAAGTCTTTTCCACCAATGTGCCACAACGCGTGTGTTTTGGTGACATCTCCAGAACCTGAAGCATCAATGGCATATAAATGGCCAATACCTTCGCCGTGTTCTGGGTCTTGCCCAACACCAATGTACACCTTATCATTGAAGATAACTGGTGTGGAAACCAAGTTGTTGCGTGTACCATGACCACCAAGTTCCCAAACGGCATCTTTAGGGTTACAGTCGAATGTCCATAGTACTTCTCCTGTTTTAGGATCAAGAGAATAAACAAGGCCATCGCCACCAGGACAAATCACTTGAGCACGACCTTTTACAACTCCATATGCCGGAGAAGACCACTGACCATGTAATATTTTATCCGCAGGATCGCCATTTTCCCACTCCAATTCACCAGTTTTTTTGTTTATGGCAATAAAACTTGGTGCACGAGGAGATGGTATGTTTAAGTGCCCCTCATCTACGCCGTTTGATGTTAACAAATAAATCATGTCGCCAACGACAATGGGTGAAGAAGTTGCAAGGTTGTGAGGAAAAACGCCTAGTTCTTCTATCATATCGAAGGTCCAAATGATGTCGGCTTTATCTTTGCCCTTGTATTTTTCATCTTGCATACCATCATTTTCGCCATCGTGGAAACCTTCGGTATCAGCACATACCACTTCACAACGGTTACTCACATAGTAAAGTCTGTCACCTTCTATCGCCGGTGTAGAACAAATACCTTGTAGAGGCCAATCGTTTACGCGACCTGCGGTAAGTTTGTCATGTACTGCTTGCCATAAAAATTTACCGTCTTTTTCACGAAAACACAAGATGTTACCCTTGTCGCCTTTAACTTTAGGGTCTTTCAAACCTTCGTTGTTACTACCAACAAATACTTTACCTTTAGAAACAACTGGATTTCCATAGCTTTGAGATCCAAGTTCCACAATCCACTTGATGTTCTCACCGCTCTCTTCGTCCCATTTTACGGGTAGGTTTTTTTCTACATCGTTGACCATATTGCGTCCAACTTTACCACCCCACATTGTCCAATCATCGGCGATGGTAAATGTCAGTGAGATCAACAATCCTAATACGGTATACTTTTTCATCTTACTCCCCTTAGTTATTTGTGATTTCCACGTTGTCAAAATATACAGGTGTACCTGGCTTAGAAGATGTGATACCTACGCTATACGCGTACAAACCAGGGCTTCCCCCAAGGTTGGGACATGGGTCAACTAGTTCAATGGACCATTCTTTTGGCTCTTGTTCTCCGCGAACCCAGACCTTACCGCGCACCAGCGCTTTGTTATCCTGTAAATCAACACGTAATTTTGCTGTGTACCACTTATTTGTTTTCCATTTGAAAGGAACATCTTTTTGAATGCGCGGCATTGGGTCCCAACTAACAAGGCGCAATTGCGGTTTCAAGGTAGTTCCTAAGAGAATAAGTGTATAACGACAGTTGATAAGACCAAGGTCAGGATAAAAACGTTTTTTGCGATCTCCGCGCAAGTCTGCCTGAATCGTGTACCCTGCGGGTAGTGGTGGCTGGATATATGCTTTGAGTCTGGCAAATGGAGGTGCTGGGCGGTTTGCCATTTTCTTTAATACTTTTTCTCCATCTAGTTGCACAACTTGGCACTTAAGTTTTGATGTGATCCAACCAGGAGGAGGTGTACCTTCCTTGATACTATTGAAATTTTCGCTATAAGGAAGTTTGGGAATGATGCGTAGACGCGCAATGGCTTTTAAACCGTCGATTTCAGCAGTGATTTCGCCTGCTTGTTGCTGATTACCATCACCGGCAGTATAGTTGCCGTGTTCATCGATATTACCTGTTAATCCTTTGATGGTCCATTTTGCCGCACCATTTTTGACAAACTTACCTTCGCCATCAAATAGCTGTGCGGTAAATTGAACGCTTTCTTTGGGAGAAATCCATGTCTCTGCAGGTACAATCTGTAGTAGTTGTGCTTTTGTACCGCTCACTTGCTTTTCTTTGGAACCAATGCAGTACATGCTATTACCCGTTGGTAAATAAACATGACCGTTTGCAACTGCTGGGGAACCATTTATTTCGATAGGAGAACCGTCTTTTAATGCAAAATGTTCTTCATCTAGCAATTTGCATCCTGATGCGGAAGGTTGTAAAATGACATACTTACCACCAACAACTCCCACGTAAATTTTGCCATCGGCGAGTACTCCTGAACCTTTGGCGACGGTTCCGTAATTGAACTCCCATTTTGTTTTGCCATCAACAACATTCATACAATGAACATTTGCGGAATTATCCATGACGTATAAGTTACTTCCATGTACAATGGGCGATGTGTATCCTACACGAGTACCATCGTGGCGCCATAGTGTACCGGTTTTTGTTATGTCTCCTTTTCCGCGCCCATCAATGCACACAATACTACCCATGAGATTGTTATCGATATTTTCTTCACTGTGCATGGCAAATACACGATGGTTTTGTACAACTACCGAAGAGTTGATACCACGCTTGCTAAATTGGTATCCCCAACGGCGTTGCCCGGTGTGGATGTTCAGTGCGTATATAAAACCGTCCGCACATCCTGTGATGAGAAGACGTAGACCATCTATTTCAGCTATTACTGGTACAGAATAAGTTGTGTCCAGAGGCTTTTGTCCTGGATCAGACCACCAAACAACTTGGCCGGAATGCTTGTTCATTGCCAAGTAGCGATGTTTACCTTTACCGTGTTTTCCCCAACCACTACTTAGAAAACTAATAATTACCAAGTCACCGTCAACTACTGGAGTGTTTGTACGTCCTCCGTACCCAGAGATACGTCCAAACTCTTCTGTCAAAGAGCGAGACCATAAAACCTTGCCGTCTTTGCTAAAGCAAAAAAAGCGCCCTTGGACACCATGAGCATAAACATTTCCCGTTTCCAAATCTCCTCCGAGATTTGCCCATCCCACGCGGTGTGCGACGATATCTGTGTGGAAAACGTTGAAGCGGTGTTCCCAGATAAGTTTACCTGTCTTAGCGTCTAGAGCGAGAACTCTTTCTTGTAAGTGCTCTTTTTCTCCAGCGCTATTGATCATATACACCATGCCGTTCATCACTAGAGGTGCTGATCGCGCTCCGTAGTCCGCTTTCCAAATCAAGTTTTCCCCGTCTTTCGACCAGGAACTCGGTAAATTTTTGTCTTCAGCAACACCATTTTGCGACGGACCGCGCCAGTGATGCCAACTTTGCGCCCACATGGGACTTACCAATAACGATATAAAAATAAGGTGTATCAGAATCTTCATAAGAATCGTATCCTGTAACAGTATGTTGTATAGTTTGAAGAGTGCTAGGATTTCTTTCCATCCTGCAACGGTATATATACATTATGAACTATAAAAGATTGCATATACAGAATTAAAGACATAAACTGGTGTGTACTATATGAAACATCGCCAATTATTTTGGATATAATATACAATGTAATTGTTTCCTTGTAAAATATATAACTGAATTTTGTCTTGCTGTATCTTTGATGCGGAAACAAGTGAAATATTTTCAGCTAGCGTAAAACGGAGCGAATTGTTAAACTGTAAAACGACATCTAAGAAAGATAAGCGATTCAGAGATGTTGTTTATCAACATATTAAAAAACGCGCAAGTGTATAGAAAGGGTTTTATGTGAAGAAAAAATGTGCTGTGTTGAGTGATATCCATGGTAATTTAGAAGCGTTTGAAGCTGTTTTACGAGATGTTGAAAAGCAAAAAGTCGATCGCATCATAATTATAGGAGATACCGTCGGTTATGGGCCTAATCCAAAAGAGTGTTGGGAAAAAGCGAAAAAGGTAGCAGATATTTTACTAATTGGTAACCACGAATATGAGATTTTAAGCCCCGGAGACGAAATGATGAACCCTGTTGCCAGCGAAGCCATTCGTTGGACAGGAAAACAACTACACAATCTTCCTTCTTGGAAAAAATTGAAACAAGAGTTTAAGAAAAAGGGAGCAAAAAAACTTGCTTCGCGAAAAGATAAAGAAACACTTTTTGTCCACGCATCTCCTCGAAGTCCGATCATGGAGTACGTATGCCCTGAAGATGAACATTTGTTTTTGGCATTTAATCGGCAAATCGATAACTTGTTAATGACTTTTCTAACACAGTTTTCTGAAAACCACTGTTTTTGCGGTCATACGCATGTCCCTGCTATACTTACATCATATCACAATAGCATTATTTTTAAAAATATTCACTCATGGAATACGAAAGCCACTTTTATCGGTCCTAAGACCATCTTTTTCGTTCCAAGTAAAAAAACGCATGTCCGCAATATCAAAAATAAAAAAATGATCATAAATCCTGGTAGTGTTGGTCAACCAAGAGATGGTAGCCGTCGTGCATCTTATGCTATTTACGATGGACAAAGCGTTAGCTTTTTTCGATTGAATTATGACTGGAAGAAAACGCAAAAAAAACTGTATGCCACATCGATGAAAAAAGATGTCAAAAAGTTTTTGGCGGAACGTTTGAGTCGTGGATACTAACACGAGAATATTTTGAAAGGAAAAATATGTCTATTCGACGCCCTTTTAATCTTTACAAGTGGATTGATGAAAACAAAGATTTGTTAAAACCACCTGTATGTAATAAAAATTTATATGTTGAGTCGGGAGATTACATTGTGATGATCGTGGGAGGTCCCAATGCACGCAAGGATTTCCACTACAATGAAACCGAAGAACTTTTTTTCCAAATAAAAGGGGATATTACGGTTGCGATACAAGAAGATGGCAAACGTGTAGAAATTCCTATCCGTGAAGGTGAAATGTTTCTACTTCCGGCAAAAGTTCCTCACTCTCCGATTCGTCCTGCCGATACAGTGGGTTTAGTCATCGAATACAAACGCCAGCCAGAGCACAAAGACGGACTGATCTGGTACGCCGATAAATCCAATGAGAAGTTATATGAAGAATACTTTCATCTGACCAATATCGAAAAAGACTTTTTGCCGGTAATGAAAAAATTCTATTCTTCTGAAAAACTTCGTACCTGCCCTAAAACAGGCGAGGTGATGGAAGTGGATGATCGCTTCGTATAGGTTATCAAAACAGAATAAGTCCGACAATCGTTGGGCTTATTTTTCTCGTTCGCGCTTCACCTGCCTGAACAGTCTATCCATTCTATTTTCATATAAAACAAAGAGTAAAATACGACACTATTCTAGTGGGATATTTTTACAATAGCGGGCTTCCGCGGTTTAATATCCGTATTGTCGTGAATTTCAATTTTCCACTTTTTGCCGGGAACTACTTTTTCGTATACGTCACTTCCCGCAGGATATGTCGTGACAAAAAGACCGGGCTTTTTACGGCATTCTACGCTATTTAATAACGATCCTTTTTGTTCTTTAGGCTCAATTTTTTTTAGCTCTTCGGCAAATTTTTTACGCCCCAAAGGCCATTTTATTGTAAATTTGTGCGGCGTATCGACTACCTGTAACTTAACAGAAATGTTATGAGCCAAGCCACTTTCTTCACGGTTCTTGACCAAGTGCAGCACAATTTCTCGATGTAAGCAATCATATGTTACCGCTATTTTTTGCAAAGCCTGTGTTTTTTTTAAGCGTTTTTCGCTTAGTTTCCTTAGTTGTTGCTTTTGGAGATGACGGTCGTCTTTATGTATACGCTTTAGCATTAACTCCGCTCCGCCCTCCCACGTAACTTCGCAACGAACTGTATTTTTGGATGAATAGAAAAACTCCATCTTTAGTTTTACAGTCGCATCATGATCCATACGTGCAATTTTGATAGATGTATATTCTTGCAGTTTTTGTGCTTGCTGCGAATGTGTGACTGTGATAAAAAATAATAGTAATAAAAATTTTGGCATATTTAGTTCTCCTGTTAATCACTTTCTGGATAAAACCATATACAAAATAAAAAGTTTGTTTTTTTGGAAAAATTATGAAAAAAACTAAATATGCGAAATGTCATTTTGTCGCTTTTGCAAAAATAGATCACGTTGCTAAAGATGCACTTCTCGTTGATGTCAGTAGCTATGCGGAAGAACCATATTGCCAGTTTAGCCCTTTTTATGTGCATGGAGATATACCCATACCAAAAAAAGCCGGAGAGTACAGCGATACTGTGGAAGGAATATGGCAGGGACTAAAGGTCATTCGCAAAAAAATTGCCCCACGTTATTTCCGTGGGCCTGGAAAAAAACGCGGAGGAAAACCAGAAGGGCATCAATATGGAAGTAAATTACTATCTGTCGTCGAAGCGCGTTATAAAATTTACAAAGTGGCCTACGAATGGGTTTTGCAAAACAAAATAGACAGTAAGGTCTATGCGACAATTCTTCAAAATGCGCAACAAGGAGTTTCGCAATATTTTTATGATGTAGAAAACAACGGAGATATCAATAACCCCTCTTCTCCCCTTGCACATGCAAGTTTATTAGTGCAATACCTGAACCGTTTAATCAAGAAAAATGAGGACCGTTAATATGTCAATTACTGGTGAAAAAGAGCTAGAAAAATTAAAAGCCGTAGGTAAAGCGGTATCGACAACACTAAAAACAATGAGTAAACATCTCACACCAGGGATCACTACGAAGGAACTAGACGAAATAGGTCGCGAAACGCTAGAAAGTTTCGGAGCCATTTCCGCACCAAAAAAATGTTACGACTTCCCTGGCTACACATGCATAAGTATCAACGAACAAGTCGCCCATGGAATTCCCGGAGAACGTCGCATCCAAAAAGGGGATATGGTCAATATTGACGTTTCTGCGGAGTTAGATGGTTTTTACGCTGATACAGGAGCGACATTTCCTGTAGAGGTTGAAGATAAGCGACTACAACTACTGTGCAAAACAGCAAAAAATGTCCTCAACGAAGCGATTTCAAAAATCAAAGCCAATCAAAAAATGGAAATGCTAAAAAAAGTGTACACCCGCGGCGCAAAAAAACACAACTTTTCCATTATCCACAACCTATGTGGACACGGCTTGGGGAGAAAATTACACGAAGAACCGACCTACGTTCCCGATTTTTCCCGGGAAAACGACAAACGCAAATTTACCGAAGGTATGGTTTTAGCGATCGAGCCATTTTTATCCACAGGTTGTAGTTGGGTGGAGTTAAGCAGTGACGGTTGGAGCCTGTGCACTCCGAAAGGCTACTTTACTGCACAGTTTGAGCACACCATCGTTGTAACAAAAAATGGTGCGATTATCGTTACTGCCTAAAAAAGGTATAAACATGCGCTACTACGGTGAAGAGAGTAAAAGTGACTACGAAAAAGAAAAAGAATTCATAGAAAAAAAACGTTTAGCAGTAGCCAAAAAGCTCTCTTCCATCGAACATCCAAATCTACTACGTATTGAAAAAATCAAAAACGCTAATATGTGTCATCACGAAATTACAGAACGCGACATCAAAATAGGCAACCGCTATTGTATCTTGGAAAACTTTTGCGGAGAGAACTTCTGTGATGTTATTCGCAAATTTGGTCCACTTGTACCACCAATAGCCGTAAAACTTTTTATTCAAGTTCTAGACGTACTTTCCTTTGTCAGTCAACAAGGCATCAACCATCCCAATCTTAGACCAGAGTGTATCATGGTCAACAGAAAAGGCGTTGTAAAAGTAGACGGATTTCTCGACTATCCAAGTATGACAGCAAAATACACTAACTACATCTGCATCGATAACTATGCCTCGCCCGAAAAGCTGGACAGCAACAACATTGATGTACCAAGCAATATCTTTTCTCTCGGATCTGTCATGTTTTTTGTACTGACAGGTTTCCCTCCTTTTTCAGGTTCGACACCTGGAAGTATTATTGAACGTATCAAGTACAAAGATCCCGTATCACTAAAAAAGATTGTTTGTAATATAGGTGACTTGGACGATATCGTGATGAAAGCTCTATCAAAAAACACAGCAGATCGATTTGACAGTTTTGATCAGTTCCAGCAGGCTTTATTGCAATTGAATTTGTAATCTTGTTATCACAACTTGATATAGACAATAAACATATCCTAATATGAAACAAACCGTTGATCATCGAAATTCGGATAGGGCGCATTTGTTCTCCTTTTTAAAATAATGTCATTTATCCTTGTTATTTTACAGAGACGCCCGACAAAATGACGGGTCGTTATTTTGTGATATCTAACTACCTATGGCACCCTACAAATTTAGACTACTCCGTAGTTCTGGAACCTTTTGCTGTGTGGATAGTTTTGAACGAGAACGAAAATAAAAACAATAAAAGGTAAATCACTACAAAAAAATTGACAATGAACCTGATGCACTGTACCAGTTAGGAATTATGTACGAAGAAGGTTGGGGGAAAAAATGATAGCCAAACTGTAATGTATTCTATAAACGCGCTGGTAAGCATCACCAATCAATGTAAAGTGGGGGAGATGTATGACAAGGCAAGGGATACCAATACTAAATATTGGTATCGTAAAGCAGGAGACTTAGGAAATACAAAAGCCCTGGGAGACTATTAGAGCGAGAAAGTACAATAAATATTCGGGTTTAACACGAATACCACTGAGGTATCCGTGTCTTTGATTTTGTATCTATGTCATACTTTTACTGTACTTTGCTAAATTGTCAATGACGTCTCTACCTAATTCGCGTTCATAACCGCGCACAAGTTCATAGGCCATGACAAAAAATACTTCGTGTAACTTAATTAGCTCTGTTTTACCAAAGAGATTCTTGTAGGTTTTTTGGATATCTTGGCTTTTGTCACCTTTTTTCTTGAACTTACCAATTTCCTTAATAATTTCATCAAAAACTTCGGGATCAAAATCTTTTTGTTCTTCTTTCCAGGCTGGCCCATAAAACTCATCATGAGCTTGTTTTTGCAAGTCTTTGATTAATTCTTGCTTAAGTTTTGTGGCGTCCGCGGCTTTTACTTCATTTTCCAGTTTGGTGGCTTTTTCTGATTGAGGAAGACCACGTGCTTTACGAATAGTATTTATATGCTTGATGGTGGCTTTTTTATCTCTTGTTTGATTCTTAAAAAAGGTGTCGATATCTTTAAACATCTTCTTCAAATATGGAATATCGATATTTTCGAACTCTTCACTGAGTTCTCGTTCATCTTCATATAATTTATGACCCTTTTTCTTGGCAGCAATCATTTTGGATATATGGAGTTGAATTTCCCCCACATGCCCTGAAGCGAGCTTTACATTCATCAATATATCGCGATAGCCCTGGGGAGAAGGTGTCGTGAAACGGTTTTTGATATTCACTAGGGTTACATTATCTTTATTATTGTCTAGGTATGCACGAATACCAGGAAGTGCGTCTTTCAAATCTTCTACATCGTCGAAAACTAAAGAACTCGCTAGAATATCGGCGATCTGTTTTGTTTCACCTTTTTTCTTGATTACAGCTTTGAAGGCTGCGCGATCCATGCTTTTTACCCCAGGAAATTTGCGTACGACAACTTTGGCTTTTTCTCCACCTTTCATAAGTAAAAGATTGGTTAAATTGCCCAGTCTTTTTGCTTCCTCGACAGCAACTGCGTATATCATTGTCAATTCTTTGGCATGTTTAAGCGCGGCAGGATCAACGTCTGCACCTACAATTTCATCGGTATCTAATTTTTGATCCGATGTTTCTAATTGATCTTCTGTTTCGGTGCCTTTAAGTTTTTTTTCCGCTCCAAAGTGTTTTATGTAACTGACAATGTCTTTTATGGTAAATTTACGATCAGGATTTTCATCTACTTTTAACATGGCACTCCAAACTAGAGTGTCGAGGTGTTTGGGGTGAAAATCTTCAAGTTCCGCAATTTTAGAGCGTACCTTGGTATTGAGTTCTTCTAGTAGAACTTTTTGCTCTTCTTTTTCTTCTTTACTTGGAAATAGTTTTACCACTTGGTCGTCATCGTTGACAATATAACGTTGAATAGGTACTAGTCGACTTCTCTGTTCTGAGACAGGCTCTTTTACCTTAAATTGCGAGATAAGTCTACCAATGACGCTGGCGCGCTTACCCATTACATCCGCTTCTCTCTCCAAACTCTTACTATCGTTTACTGGTACTCCGCCAATGCTTTTTGTTGGTCTTACACGACCTTGCTTCTGTTGAACAGTGTGCCAAGCTTCGTGAGCGAGATGTTTCTCTTGTTTGGGAGCGACATGGATATTTGTTCCTTGTGCATAGGCATGAGCGTTTACTTTGGCTGGTTCAGGAGAGTTGTATTTCACTTTTATATCCGACATGTCCATACCAGATAAGCGCTCTATTCCACGCTTTAGGTTATCAGGTAAACCTGTTTTATTTTCACTAGACACAAGTTGTTGTACAGCTTTGTTCCCCGCGGCTTTTTGAAGCTGCATTACTTCTGTGTGCGTCAAGGAGAAAAGATCTTCTGTTCTTTGTATGGTAGGCTGAACTGGTACTGTATTTGGCTTATCTTGCGGTTTTGTTTGCGATACTTTTTGCTTCGCATTTTTTCTTTTCGGAATATGAAACACCATGTTCTCCTAAAGCTTTAACCATTGATTTTCAAATATTTACCAATATGCTAAACATTTTATATACCCTAACAAATTTTTTGCCCAAGAGCGATAAAAATATAGCGAATTGAATGGTGTCAGACTTGAATTTGGTACTGCGAATTGAATGGTGTCAGACTTGAATTTGAAAAAAGTGCCAGACTCAAATGTCCAAAAAGGTGCCAGACTCAAATGTCATTCAGTTAAGCTATGGTTACTCAGTGTGCATGCCTCATATTGTGTTATTCGTAATCGCTACAATGGTATTTAAAGTTTTGAACAGTTTGGGAGGACTTTACTGCAATTGCATGGATAGTTTTGTTATTACAAAATTTTTGTATTTTTCAATGTACTCAGATTGGGTATTCGACTTGTATCATTGCTACTTAAATCTAATTGAATGAGGTTTTGTAAATGACTTATTTCGTTTGCTAGATTTGTCGGATTATAATCTCGATGAAATGACAAATTCAGACTTAACTGTGGGATTTTTGCTAGTTCTTCACATAGACATGTACCGTTGTACATCGCCAATGAAAGCTTTAGTTCGTTTACAAATGGTAAATATGCGTGATAATGGTCCTGTAAATAGGCCTTGTCTTGGATGTTCAGTATAAAATTACCATTAAATCCACAGTTTTCAAATCGACAGTTGTAAATATTTCTCATTTCGACATTACCTCGAAAGCTACAGTCGTAAAATTGGGAGTTAATGATATTGTAAGGTTTGTGTTCGTCTAGATAAAAGGTACAGCCGTAATATTCACGGTTGCCCACAATTGTTTTCAGTTTTTGTTTTTCAAATTTTGTTTTCTCAGCATTACGAGAGGAACAAATCAGAAGACTGAGGACGGATGAAAATTTAATATGACTTTCTATATTAATAGGCACTTTATTTTGTATACGCTTGCCATCCACAAAAGTACCGCCGCGACTTACTGTATCCTCAATGAACAGTTGACCATCGTCGTTTATAATGGCGGCCTGCCGTAAACTAAGATTTTTTTCCTCTATTTGCAAATCCCTATCTGAATCATCGCGTTTTCTGCCAATAGTTATGCGTTCACCGGGTTTTAAGCACCAATTTACGCAGTAGGGAAACGTACCCGCAATAATAACCATAAGCTGTAGATATATTTCTTTATTCATAAAAGCACCATTGAATGTAACGTTATGTTCTGCGTCTCTGGCTTACAAACCGAGACGCAAGGACCGCAAAATTTAATTTTTTTGAGTGAGTAGATCTCGCACGGTGCTAAGTGCCGTGAGAGCGGCGAGAATAACCATGATTAAGTGAGGCATGACTTTCATCGTTTGGAAATAACTGTTACCAAAGCGCGCTCCAAGTAATAAAGAAATTACAAGTGCTCCAACAAAGGCCAATTTTTGCTTTTTTTTCATTCCAAACGCGCATAAAAGAAGAAGTGCACCAGAGGTTCCACCTGCGATGATCGAGGCTAAGCTACCAGCCTTGATGTAACCAATTGTTCCACCAATAATACTAAAGATACCAAAAACTGCGGTGATGATGGTAGACATAACTTTCCTTTCTTGTTTGTTTTCTATTCATGTTGTATTCATGACAATAATACAATGTCAACGTCTGTTTTTCAAATTAACCAGTGAAAAAAAGTTTCCACTTTCCTCCTCTAAATTAGAAATAAACTCAGTGTCCACACCGTCAATGCCGCGACAGATCCAACGACAAGAGTCCCCAGCGTATGTAATTTGTATCCCTGTTCGACATTCATGTTCGAGAATTGCGTTACTACCCAAAAATAACTGTCGTTGACATGAGAAACGACCATTGATCCCGCTCCGATGGCGATCACAACTAGTGCTTTCGCTGTGTCGTCTGTTAACTGCAACTCTCCTAGCAAAGGAGCCACAATACCTGCGGTGGTAATGATTGCAACGGTGGAAGATCCTTGGGCTGTTTTTATGGCGGCGGCAATGATAAACGGTAGCAAAATACCGATGGGAAAGTCCTGAATGTAATTTCCTACAACAGCGGCAATGTCGGAACTTTGGAGCACTTTTCCAAATGCGCCACCAGCTCCGGTGATGATAATAATTGCAGCTGCGGAGACAATGGCTTCTCCAATCCATCCCTTGGTAGACATCATGTCGCTGTGTAGTTTTTTGGGCAGTAACAGTGCTAAGCCTACGCCACATAACAGAGCAACAACTGGTTGTCCGCAAAAGATCAGCCATTGGGTTAAAACTCCTTCACCAAGAGGTTTCGAGGGCAGTTTGGCGATGGATTGTAATACGATGAGAAAAATGGGAATTAAAATAGGCGCAACAGAACGCGATACAGATGGACGTTCTTGTTGCGGCGGTGGAGTAGGTTCTTGTATATTCGCATCCGCTAAATCAAAACGAGAAGCGTATTTCACGGCAAACAACCAACCGGAAAGTAAGGCCACAAAACTAACGGCAAAGCCCCACATAATAACTAAACCGAGATCCGCACCTAGAATACCAGCGGCAGCGACAGGTCCCGGCGTGGGAGGAACCATGGTGTGTGTCACATATAATCCAAGTGCCAAAGCAACAGCACCAGCAGCAATCGATTTTTGGGCGCGTTTGGAGAGTGCCTTGTTTAACGGCGAAAGAATGACGAAGCCGGAGTCGCAAAAGACCGGCATGGAAACTATGTAGCCGACTATTCCCATGGATAGAGAAACGTTCTTTTCTCCGGTGATTTTGAGAGCGTTTTCGGAAAGAGTAAAAGCCGCTCCGGATTTTTCGAGAAAAGTACCGATGATCGTTCCAAATAGAATGACAATACCAATATAGCCTATTGTACCACCAAATCCGGTATTGACAGCTTTGACAACGCTGAGGGGTTCCATGCCTGATAGTAACCCAAAACCAATAGCCGCTAAAATCAATGCCATAAAAGGATGCAACTTCCATTTTGTGGTGCTAAATACGATAAATAAAATCGCGCCTACCAGTAAAAAAATTGGCAAAGAAGACTGTGTTGAGATGGGAACGCTAGAAACAATAACCGTTTTTGTGTCTCGATTGATTGTATACAAATTTTGTGGTGAAGGTGTCCTGTCGAAGGCAATGCCTTGACCACGACTGTTTACTTTAATGGTTTTTTGAAAATGCAAAGTACTCTCTTCTTTTACAATACTAAGAGCATATAACTCGGCGGCATCATGACCACTAACATAAAGAAGACCGTCAGCTCCCCATGCTCCTCCGGAACAACTGTAAGGTGCAAATTTTTTGACAACAGTTTGTGGGAACTTCCACGAACCAAGAGGACGCCACTGGTCATCGTATTTGACCAAAGTCGTCATTTCGACACCTTTTCCTTTTTCACCACCTTTTTTGTCGTAGTGTGCGAAACATACCCACCAGAAGTCTTGGTAACGATCCACCCATGTACAAGAACCAGGAGGATTTGCAAAATGAATACTGTTGCAGTGTGATAAAGTATTTGTGTCCCACACCTCAATCGAACTTTTCATTGGTGTATTGGGCCAATTGGAATGTCCACAGTACAGTCGATCATTTACCACTAGACCACTATTTAAATGGATAATTTTTCCGGGCGTTGTCGCGTTCCATTCTGCGGTAAGTTTGCCTGTATCTTTACGATGTTTTGCAATGCTTCGCGTTTTGATGGTGTAAAAATGCTCGCGATCAACAGCGACTCCTTGATGAGCAAGTGGTGATTGGAACGTACGAATTACAGGAAAATCATAGGAGTTGTCTTGCGCTACAATGGCAATCAACCCAAGAGCGATTAATATGAGTTTTCTCATTGCTATCTTTCTTTTGTACAATTGTTATGTGATGGTGGGGACTTATGTACTCAATGTTACTTAATCTCAATGACAATTGACAATGTTTTTTGTATTTCAAAAGTGAGTGGCGGAGTAAAGCGCTACGTGAAACGAAAAGATAGCTTGACAAAATACATGGCTTTGGATAAGAATATTGACTCTACCACACTATTGTGATGAGCGTTTTTTACCACTTGTGGCAGAATAAAAGCTATCGTAACAACTGTAAAACAAACGCTTGTTGATTCCACGACGTCTAAGAACGAAATAATAGCAATAGTAATCTTTGTGAATGATATGATTTGATTGTATGTATAGGAGATATTTCGTGTTTAACAATATGATTGCGAATATGTATGGGCCTCATTTTCTTATGTTGCAGGTAATTCTTACAGTAGGAATTATTATTGCAATGATGTTACTATCCTTTTTGAAAGACAAGAGTAGTTCATATCCATTGCCGCAGAAGAAAAATTTTGATACGTACCAAATTGCATTTCTACGCGGACGTGTGGACGAGGTCATTCGTCTTGCGATCTTCAATCTTGCAGAAAAAGACTTTATTGAATTGCATACTAAGAACGGAAGAACCTCTATAGGCCCCGGATTAAAAGAACTCCCTGCTGACAGTAATCCTGTAGAAGTGGAAGTATACAAATACGCGCAAGTCAAGTCGGATGACTTTTCAAAGATCTTCACTTCCAAAACGGCAGAAAAAATAGATCGTTTTTTTCTTAACCACGAACTGAATCTGGAAAAACAGCACTTGATTTTTTCTGAAAATCATTATGCGTTTATTAAACAAGCATTTCTTGTGGGAATGATTTTGATATGCTCTATTAGTGGTTATAAGCTACTGGCCGCCCTTTCTAAAGGTCGTCAAAATGTCGCTTTTTTAATTATTTTTGCGGTGGTGGCATGTATATTGATCACGAAAGCGTATCAATATCTAAAGAATCAACGTTTGACAAAATTGGGTGTGCAATACATCAAAAAATTGCAAGTGATGTTTGATACACTCAAAAAGCAAACACTTGAGGATACACCACAAGCCAACTTTCCCGTTGTCCTTGCTGTTTTTGGAATGGGAGTTTTAGGGGACAGTTATCACCGCGATATGTA
This sequence comes from Candidatus Uabimicrobium amorphum, assembly GCF_009002475.1. GTDB lineage: Bacteria > Planctomycetota > Uabimicrobiia > Uabimicrobiales > Uabimicrobiaceae > Uabimicrobium > Uabimicrobium amorphum. The sequence continues at coordinate 1,615,986 of NZ_AP019860.1, read as the reverse complement.
CAAAGATGTATTTCGTAGTAGTTACGATGGCATCAGTTCTCCAGCCAGCGGTTGCGGTGCAGGCTGTGGTGGCGGAGGAGGCTGCGGTGGCGGTGGAGGCTGTGGCGGTTGTGGAGGCTGTGGCGGTTAGACATGGAGTCTCTTCCCAAACTTGGCGTTGGTCTCGGCTATCGTTCCCCGTTTATGGGGGACATTTTTCTCCATCACCAGCAAATTGATTTTTTGGAAATTGTCGCCGATCATTTTATGAGTGATATACCACAAAAAAATCACGAGCTACAAATGCTTCGCGAAGAATTTACTTTGATACCCCATGGATTAAATTTATCACTGGGGAGCGCGGAAGGGGTAAATTTAGAATATGTCGAAAAACTAGCTGTTCTTATAGAGAAAGTATCTCCACCATGGTGGAGTGAGCACATTTGTTTTACTACGGCAGGAGGCATCGATATCGGTCATTTGTCACCGTTACCATTCAACCAAGAATCAGTGGATGTACTGTGCCGAAATGTCGAGACAGTTCGCAAGTACATCAAAACACCACTCCTTTTAGAGAACATTACTTACTTGTTTCGCGTTCCGGGTAGTACAATGACCGAGGCGGAGTTTATCTCTAAAGTTATTCGTACCACGGGCTGTGGTTTATTGCTAGACTTGACGAATGTTTATACCAACGCCACGAATTATAACTATGATATAGAAGAATATCTTGCTCATTTGCCGATGGAAAAGGTGGTACAACTACATTTTGTCGGTGGACATTGGGACGAAGATGTGCTAATTGATAGTCATTCTCACACAACACCTCCTGAAGTTTGGAGTATTATGCACAAAGTTTTTGAAAGAGCTGCGGTGAAAGGTGCTATTCTCGAACGCGATGAAAACCTACCGCATTTCGATGAAATTTTACAAGAACTGAATAAAGCACGGGAAATCTCAAAAAAATGGCCTTAAGCGAACAACAAAAAACTTTGGCGTTGTTGTATACGCAACCGCAGTTACGCGAAGAATTTTTGCAAGATCCGCGTCGCATGCTACAAAAACTCCAGCATAGTGAAGAGGACATTGAGGTATTTATGAAAGCTTCTTTGCCTGAGTTACGACGTTTTGCGCAAAGTCTATTTCGCAAACGTTACCAATGCATTTGCAAAATACTTCCTTTGGCGAAAGAAATCTTGTCAGAAAAATTTTCGCGAGAATTTTGCGATTTTCACACGCAATTCAATCCTAAAGGAATCAATAAACACTATCACGATGCTCTGGCATTTATCGGTGTTTTGATTGATAAAGAAGCGAGCAAGACAAAACGTGAATTACTTACCTATGAAAAGATATGGTTGGAAATGTATCTCTCTCCAAAACCTTTTCGTGTTAGACTATTTACGATTTCTCTAAAAAAAGCCGTAAAAGATCCTCATCGTTTAGTTCGAAAACTATCTTTGGCAGTATGGTATCACAAAGACCATCGTACACATTTGAAAATTTTTGGGCTGTGATTTTGCCCCTAAGTCTTAGGCTGGTTCAATGCTTATTACTTTTCTACAAATTTTTGATGCATAGAGAGAGGTGGGACCAATCCATGCCCCAATATCAAGGTAAACGGAATCTTTATGAAGTAGGAGACATAATTTTAAAAGTATTAGGTTCCCATATATTGCGTGCAGCATCTCTCCAAAACCCTATATGATAAGGATCTACACGCATTTTTACGCCATTTATCTTGACGGTATAATAACCACGTCCTCGAAAGTAAAATTTTAACAACGCCTTAATAAAATTTATACTTGTCCCATTTTCATAAATAGACTGCGATTTTATTGTCCAATTATTTTGTGAAACTCTACATTCGTGTAGAGTCGATTTTCCTTCATGCGTTCAAAAAACATTGTGCCTTGTAGATGATCGTATTCATGTTGGAAAACGCGGGCAATAAATCCTTCAAAGTCGGCAAAAACTTCTTCTCCGTAGCGATCGGTATACTTCACATAGATTGTTTCGCTACGCGGCACTTGTCCGCGCTTATCAGGTATGCTCAAGCAACCTTCCCAATCGCTTATTTGTTGTGAGCCATACTCGATAATTTCAGGATTTATGACTGCTGTTGTCGGCATGACAGGGGCGTAAGGATAACGTGGATTGGGGTGAGACATCAAAATAAAGATGCGCAGCGAGTACCCTACTTGAGGTGCCGCAATCCCCATACCTTTGGCGAGTTCACAAGTATGCGCCAAATCGTCAATGAATGTTTGTATTTGTTTATCAGCGATGTTAGATACTGGTTGTGCTTGCTGTTTTAAAACAGGATGCGGATAATGATAGATGCGTAGTTGTTTGGCCATAGTATTTCCGCTAGTGTAAACGATCGCGTTCTTCCGAAAGTAACAAACATTCACGTATTCTTTTTGTCGATACGGCAAAACCTATGCTGTTCGCTTTTCCCACCACGTAGGTATTCATACCGATCATGATCCCTTCAGCATTCAACAATGGTCCGCCGGAATTTCCAGGGTTTATCGGAGTGTCCGTTTGTATATTGTCTCCGCGAATCGCACTCACCGTTCCACTGGTTAAGGACCACTTATAACCACGTGGATGACCAATGGCATATACGGTTTGTCCTACTTTTACTTTTTCCCCCATTGGCATGATATAGTTTGGATGTATCGCGTGCGGAAATTCAATGAAGGCAATGTCTATTTCTTCGTCTTCGTAGCGGTCTACCACACGTAACCGATACGATTTTTTATTTCTTAAGGTGACAATGACCAACTCTTGGTTTTTAACTACATGTGCGTTGGTTACGATTAAATTCTGTTGTTTGTGGCGAACAATCACACCACTACCCAGAAGTACATCGGCTTTTATCATCACCACGCATTGTGCACGCTTGTTGTATATTTCTTCGCCTAAATTATTTTGTTTAGCGATGGCAAATATTTCGTGCTTAACGTAATTTCTCACTTGGGGAATGAGTAAGTAAATCGCAAGCACTACCGCGATTGCAACAGGGATGAGAGTTTTTATCAAAGAGCTTTTGCGGTTTTGTCTTACGAGACGTTCTACATCGCGAAACAACTCCTGCGGTTCCGAGCATCTATCTTCTGGATTTTTAGCCAGGAGGCGATAGATAAATTTCTCTAAACTACGCGGGGTTTGTGGAGCTATTTTCTTTAATGGATGTGGAATTCGTTGTTTGAAATCTTGGCGATTGGTGTTTTCAAATGGAGAATAACTACTCATGCAGAAATAGAGCACTGCACCGAGAGAAAAGCAATCGCATGTAAAACTGAGTTTACCTTTTTCAGTTAGTTCCGGGGCGCAATAGTCATAGGAGCGTACCTCGATACCATAGGTATGTCCCTTGTTAGATTCTACCGCACGAATTAAGTTAAAATCACAAAGTTTTACTTTGTGATCACCAATCATAATATTTTGCGGAGAAATATCGCGATGTACTAAATTTTTTGACCAAATATGTTTTAATGCCGATGCCAAATCTTCGGCTATTTTCAGAGTACTTTCTTCGGTTAAAGGCCCGTTTCCTCGTACATATTGATCTAACTGTGTGCCATGGAAATATTCCATAACAAGATAGTAAATATCGAGAATTTGTCCAGATTCAATAGCGGTAATGATGTTTGGGTGTTGCAATTGACCCAAGGCTTTCACTTGGCGTTGGAAGAGCTCGATATGTTTTTCTGACCTTGGCTGTAGTAATTTTATGGCGACAAGGCGGTTGCCCATATTTTTTTGTTTTGCTTTGTATACGACTCCAAAGCGACCTACACCTATTTTACCCACGATGACATAGTTTTTAAAAATAGAAGTTTTATCGTCTACTTTTAAAAACTCTTCCTTGGTAAAGTCATAATCATCGCGAAGTATTTGGCGCAGAGTTTTTTCACCATGATAGACCGTCTCATATGAAGACGGCTCTTCTGTAGAGGGCTTTTCTGCAGTACATAGTTGGCTTTGCAATTGTTCTTTGGAGAACATGCGTATTCTTTGATCGGGAGCACTCATTTTTAACTCTTATTTAAAAACGTAGTAAAGTTTCAAAGCGAAGCATAAAAACGCTTTGGTCACCATCAGCACCTAATTCGTCAAACACATCTTTAAAAAATGTAGAATTAAAAAGTACACCTGCTGCCAGGACAAAAGTGAGATCGCTGCTGTATTCCCATACAACGCGTACATCAATTTCTTCGCCAATATGGCGGCTAGTATTTGTCGTATCTATCGCTTCAAAATGCGCGTACAATATTTCTAAACGCATTTCTTCACTTGTGAGAGGTTTTAAACTAATACCTGATTGAAATTTTACCGCCCAGTAGTTGGAGTCAACATCTAAGCCATAATCGTTTTCTTCTACGATTATTGTACTGTCAATGTCTTCAAAAGTAACAAGGTCACTATTTTTGTCGCGATTAGGGTCGTCGTCATCTCCGGAAATGTACCACATCGAAATATCGACGAATGGTTTCCAGTCACTTTTTTCGTAAGAAAATCGCGTTCCGAGATATCCGCCGAAGGCCAAATGTGCTTGGTTCTTGTTGGCAAATGCTGGGGCGAGATTCTTGCGGTCAAGTATTCCAAATTGAAATAGCGTTTCGCCATAAAATTCAATTAAGTATACATCGGGTTGGTTACTCATAAAATAGTCAAAACCAAATCCGACAGACCAAATTGGCTGATTGTTATCACCAAAGATTGCCGCAACGATTACATTGAAAAAGCGCACCAGTAACGCCTCTGATTCATCTTCATTTACAACGGTTTTGGAGAAATCGAGGTCTAAATTTATTCCAGCAATGGACTGATCTTGGCGTAAAAACCCATTTTCTTGGGTGTTAAAGTAAAACGCCTCTAAATCTGCTTGGAAAACCTGGCTCAATTGAAAAGCATCACTCATTTGCCAACGATAAACAAATCCACGTGCATTGATGTCTTCGCCATCTTCATCGACATTGGGGTCGCCATCATTAAAGGGGGACTCTGATTCTCCTAGGTCGAGGAAAAAAGCATCACCATTAGCACGTAGCGCGTAACGCTTGGGAATAATACCGATTTGTAACATCGTATTTGAAAATAAGAAGTCACTAATGTTCAAGTACGCGCGCTCTATTTCAAAAATAAAATTGTTTTCTTCCGCACGGTTGGTAATGAATAAGTTTCCAGATCTGTTGGCTAGTAAACCCGTATTGAGCTGTGTTGCCACACGTACTTCGTTGTGAAGTTCCAAAACAGCTTGAATATTTTGATTAAACATAATATCCAAACGCAAGGTAAGTCGTGGGTCAAAAAAATCTCCATCGAGGTTTGTTGTCTGGTCTGCTAATACGGCATCGGCAAAGAGATCTTCGCGAAAAACATAATTGAATCCTAATGTTCCGGAAATCATTATATTACGGACATCGCGATCTTCATTGATAATGACGGCTCCGCCACCGTAGTCATCCTCTTCCTGATAGTATGTTTCTTGTGGGTCATAACCTTCGTTCGTATCTGTATTTTCACTTTCGTTGTTACTTTGCTTTTCGTTGTCGTTTTGCTCTCCGTTGTCGCTCTGCTCTTTGTTATTGCTTTGCTCTTCGTTTTCGTTTTGCTTTTCGTTTTCTTCGTCAGGAAAAAAGTCGTCGTTATTTTCTTCGGAACGTATTTCTTCTTCTTCGTCGGGGAAAAAATTATCTTCATCCTCGGAACGAATTTCTTTTTCTTCATCAGGGAAAAAATCGTCTTCATCCTCAGAGCGAGTTTCCTCTTCTTCAGGAGGAAAAAAATCGCCTTCTTGTTCCGAACGAATTTCGTCTTCTTCAGGAGGGAAAAAGTCATCTTCCTGTGCAAACAATGTACATGTGATAACTAATACAAAAGTAAGTAAAAATATTCTCATTACGAATCCTTACAGATTATTAAGTGCATACTCCATGTATTTTTTCATTTTTGCAGGAGTCTGGTATCGTTTGTTTATATTGTGGTGCATTGACTTATTGACAATGTCGATCACCTCTTTGGATAAGCCACTGACGAGACTTTCTATCGGCTCTGGCTGCTCGTTTACTTTGGCTTTTAGAATATCTAAAGCACCGCGAATATTGGCATAAGGTGGTTGACCACTTAACATGTGGTAGATCGTGGCACCTAACGCATAGATGTCGGCGCGGTGATCTACTTCTTTTGCACTGCGAATTTGTTCAGGAGCCATGTAGTACGCAGTTCCCATCATTTGTCCTGTTAGTGTCGCACCTTTTTCTTCTAATATCTTTCCCAGGCCGAAATCGGCGAGTTTTACTTTGCGATTTCTGCGATCTATCATGATATTTGCTGGTTTTAAATCGCGATGAATAATTTTCTGCTTTAGTGCGTGCTCCAGAGCGAGGGCTACGGCTATGGCAATCTTCAAAGTGTGCCGAGGTTGTAGCTGCTTACGGCTACGTAAAACCTCTTCTAAACTTTCGCCTTCGATGTATTCCATCACAATATACGGGCGGCCATTGTAGCTGTCTACGTCAAAGATACGTACAATATTTGGATGTTCTAATCGCGAATGGACGCGCGCTTCTTGTTTGAATCGGTCTGCGGCTTGTTGGTCCTTTTCCATTTTTGAGCTCAGCAACTTGATCGCAGCGTAGTTTTTAACCCCAATGTGCTGGGCCAAATAAATCTCTCCCATCGAACCACTGTTTACCGGCTTAATTATGCGGTAATCTCCTATTCGTTCAAGAGTATTTTTGGGGAGAGTAAATTTCTTAACTGGTTTTGTTGCTGACCTTTTTTTGGTTTCCGCATCGTTTGTCGTTATATTCTTTTTTATACTATCTAAATCAAGTGCACTTTCCGCTAAATCTGGAGTATCTTGTTGGGGGTTAGAAGAGTCCTTTTGTACAGACTGAATAGGAATTCTTTTTGCAGTATGCGATCTAGGTTTCCGAGGATTAGACCCTGTTTTGGCAAACCGGCGACTATTACCAGTTTGGCTTTTCAGTTCACTATCTATCCAGTTTACGATGGTACAATCACAACGATTGCAAACAAGACGTAGCTGCCCCGTAAAATTTGATAGAGTAACGGTTAATTGTATCTGGCAAATTGGACAATTAATGATTTTGTGAATGTTGGCGGACACTGTTGATCCTCGGACTTTCTAAAAAAAACCACATACTATTAACGAATAGATAGTGAATAATTCCATACTGCATCTTCTTGAGCGCGTGTGTCAATAGATCCTGGACGTAAATAGCGTATTTCGCGAATAGCCTCGTCAGGTTGCATTCCCTCTTTGGCGAGATAACAGGCGAGCATTGTTCCTGTTCTTCCAATACCAGCGTGACAGTGAGCAACAACGGGCTTCTTATTGTTGAGCATTTGGTCGATGTAATTTACAAAAATTTCTATTTGCGTGAGAGAGGGAGCCGAAAAATCTTTGACAGCTATGTGAAGATAATCCATCTCATATTGTTTTAGTATTTTTTTGTTTAAGGGGTATTCCATTAAGGTAACAATGGCTTTTATGTTGTTTTGAGACAAAAACTCAAAATCGTCTTTTATTGCATTTGTCCTACCCGGTAGTCCCATACCTGCTAATGTCTTAGGAATAACAAAACTAAATCCATTGCGATGATCCATCATTTTACTCACTAAAAAAATACTTTGCAATGATATCATAAAAACAATATACCTTCTATTTAAGCATTTTTCCGCTAATTTTCAAGTTTATAAGTGGTAAAATGTGAATTCTCGCAGTTTCGGTATCAACCGCAAGGAAGTTTTTATTGATAGTTTCCTAATCAATTTCCTTCAGTTCCTGGTAAAATTGTAGTCGCGAGTCGTTGCGTTTCATGTTAAATAGTATGTAACGATATGGACCGCATATATCACTGTAATTACATTTGCGACATTTTTGGTCTTCCGGGGCGGCGGCAAAAAAACCACTTTCAATACCGCGACAAACTAAGTAGCAAATTTTTTGTAGTTTATCATAGGTATCTTGCCATTTATCATAAGTAAAAAAAACCGGTTTGTAATCACCTGTTTCTTGGATAAAACGATGTTCTACGTGTGTAGGGTCGTACCTTTGCTGTAGAGCCATCAACTCTGTAGCAAGTTGTAGTTGCGTTCCACCATAAAAACAATTATTTTTGTACTGGTGGGTGTTTTTGAGGTGATATTGTATACCATGATGTCCGTGGCTTGTCGTGTTGACTTGATCTATTTTTCCTGTAAAGCGAATTGTATGATCTGCATCAATGGTAATAGGGATAGTATCTTGATCGCGGTACGACACAAAAAAATCGTGGTCAATAACATTTTCACTCAAAGAGTGGTACACATATTTCTCTATCGTATTCATCATGCGAATCTTTTCGATTTCAAATATCATCGGATACTTACATTCGTGATCCTTAAAATCTTCTGCAATACACTGTTCTATGACAGAACGAATATTGTTTTTATTTTTGATTTTACGGATAGATTTCAACAGTAGCCTTTTCTTTTGCCAGTCTTTGATAAAAACATCTTTGGGGTAGTTAGGTATTACTTGTAATACGTGCTCTAAAAAAAATTGGTAGGGACATCTTGCATATGCTTCGATGAAATTTGCCGCAACTTCAGACATCTTACTCGGTAAAACTCGCTGGAGAATTTCTTGTAAAGCATCGTCACTTAGTACACCTTCGTATTCAGTAAAAACATCCTTTTGCCACTTGTTGCACAAAGAATCCATCAATAATTTCCATTCTGGGTATGCTGCATAGAGTACCATTAACGCTCCGCGATCGTTTTGCGTTACAGCACGGTCATGCAGTGATAAATCGTATTCTATGATGGTATGCAACTTGCATTTAGGAAAGTTGTATAAGAACTGCGAACGATGTATTTCGTAGAATTCGCCTTGTTCAAATTTAATGATCAAATGCAGAAGGGAGCATGGTTGTTGCTCTTTGCCGAAGATGAAGTCTTGGCGAGGATAAGAAAATATAATTTCTTGTGCCGAATCAAAAAGTAAACACAACAACAGTTTTTCTTTATTTACTTTGTTGGGAACCACACAGTTCAGGGGAGATAGAATGTCGTCATTAAAAATGGTATTCGGTGTTTTTACCGAAGAGAAATAACTGGCAGAGGCTCCTAATACGGCTAAGAATTTACTATCTCTCCCGATGAAATTTTGCCATAGATCAATTTTTCCATTTTCCGGGGCCGATTGTTCCGGACAACAATCGAGAATTTTTTTTGCATTTTTGTGATTCACAGAAAGAAAGTTTATTTTGGCGGCAATTTGCTTTTTATACATCTGTATATCTTGCAATGTTAGTCTATGGACTACTTGCGAAAGTATTGCCATATAGTCTTTGTAGCTATTTTGTTTTCGTAATTGTTTTTCCACTTCGACTAGATACTCAATGACATTGCGAAATAGAAGTTCCTCGGGAGACGTCTTGTCTTGTAAATTGTCCAGAGAGAAATCTTCGGCAAATTTTTCCCAAAGAATAAATAGATTGTCAGAGGTGTGGTGACTAAAGTTTTCGTAGTTAAAATGTGGATGAAAGAATAAATTACACAGCGCATGCGTGGAGAAGTTGTCGATGAAAATTTGTAAAATAATAACGTCCATACTACAATGGTTTGGAGCAAGACTTTGACGTAGCGAACATTGTAAGTCGCACAATGTATTGTGTATACCATTGCGGTATTTTTCATCTTCGGGAATTGCAAAATTCATCATAGATATTTCGCGCGTTTGTGGAATATTATACAATTCATGTAGTTCGTTTTTAAACGTTGTAATGCTTATATTTTGTGTATCTCGCGAAAAAAAATTGTGTGTAAGACTATTCTGTTCTATATTTTGTGCCTGAAACACTTCAAACCCTTGCTCGTAATGCCAATCAATCAATGGTTGAGCATACTCGTAGTAGGGTAGTGAGCGAAATGGGGTATAGCAAAATACTTGAGGATGCTGTTGTAAGGTCATGCGCCATTTATATTCACAAGGATTGTGTTCGTAGAATCCATAAAGGCATATCGCGGAAAATGACAAAAAATAACGCGTGTCACAAAGTAGACCTTGTTCAAAGTCAACGAAATTATGTTTGTGTAAAAATTCGCGATATCTGTTGAAAATCACAATAAAATCTTGCCATTTACTATGATTTTCTCGTTGAGAGAGCACTGTAAATTCCTGCAAGTTGATCTGCATTTGTTGAAAAAACACAATGCTTTCTGCAATGGTTTTGGCGATGGTTTGTGGATTGATTTGAGCAAAATAATTCTGTGGAGGTAAGTCCTGGAGAACCTCTTCGACAACAATAGACTGTAAATGTTGGGGAAGAAAATTTTCGCGACTAGCCAACAATGAGCGTTCAATAAATTCGGATAGTGTAAATAAGTAGATGTTGGTAATGTTACCGAGGTTGGTCACTATGTAGTTTTGTAAATGATTTTTGAGAGATGTACTTTCGGCTATAATGGCAACCGGAGACAAGGCGTTGCTGTATTGTCTTCCTTGTAACAATTTGAACAAGGAGTTTTCAATACAGCGATAAGAGCCTAGTATTAATTTTTTCATACCTTTTTTTCATGGCAATGTTCGCACTTTACCCATCCAGAGTCACCGTCGAGATAATGCTCTTTTTTCCAGATAGGAACGCGTACTTTGAGTTCGTCAATTATGTATTCACAAGCGTCAAATGCCGGGCCGCGATGCACTGAATTTACTCCGACCCATACCGCGACTTCACCTATTTTTAAGGAGCCGACGCGATGAACACAGTGGGCCTCTAAAATAGAGAATTTTTGCTGTGCTTCTTGGAGAATTTTTGCGGCTTCTTTCACGGCAAGTGGTGTGTAAGCTTCATACTCCAACTTTGTTACTTCTTTACCATGGTTGTGGTTGCGTACCCAGCCTTCAAAAGATACATATCCCCCTGCACGCTCGTTGCACAAATTACTCTGTAACGCGCTGGTATTAATATTCGTTTCTTCTAAGTAAAACACTTTATCCTCCTGTCACCGGAGGAATAAATACTATTTTGTCGTTGGTTTGTAAGTGATGATCCCAATCAACAAAATCGTCGTTAATCGCAGGTTTGACATTATCTATGCTTAGTGAAAATCCATGTTTTTTCTGTAGTTCTATGTACAAATCACGCGGTGTTTGTGCTGTGGTTGTTGTCGACTCTCGTTTACAACCGCGTTCTTCGCGCAAAATGGCGTAGTATTCCACTTCGATATCTTTCATTTTTCCCTCATAAAATCGCGTTTTCCACCTTGTTTACTCATGAGTTTTGTCGTTTCAATGACAATGTCGTGTGATAACCCTTTGCACATGTCATATACCGTAAGGGCGGCTACACTTGCTCCTGTTAACGCTTCCATTTCAACGCCGGTTTTTCCCGAGGTACAAGCGTAGCAATCGATCAACAATTTTTTTCCGACAAGTTGTACCTCTACATTGCAATTTTCCAATGCAATAGGATGACAAAGAGGTATCAACTCGCTGGTTTTCTTTGCAGCCATTATACCTGCAATAATGGCAATCTGAATAACGGATCCCTTTGCCGTTTGCAAATCGCCATCGCAAAATAAATCGCAAATGGATTGCGGGAGTAAAACAACGCTTTGTGCGTGTGCTTTACGTTTACTCGTTTTTTTTGCAGTTATGTCAACCATTTGTGGTTGGTCGTTTTTGTCTAAGTGAGAGAACATCAATAGGCCTAATAAAGTTTTTCTATTTCTGCATCGTATTTTTGAATCACCACCTTGCGTTTTACTTTCATCGTCGGTGTCATTTCGCCTGTTTCTACGGAAAACTCTTGCGGATGAATGTAGAATTTTTTGATGGTTTGATATTGCGCTAAACCAGTGTTCACATCGTTTTGTACCTTTTCCTCTACATACGCAAGGAAAGAGTCATCTGTAGCTAAATCCGAAGTGGACTGGTATTCGATGTTGAGTTCTTCTGCAATGGCGGGCATATTTTCGTGGTCAAGAGTAAGTACAGCCACCAAATATTTGCGACGATCGCCAACAACCACAGCATGACCGATTCCTGGTATGGAATGCAATGCTTGTTCGATAGGTTGTGGAGCGATATTTTTTCCCCCCGCGGTAATGATAAGATTTTTTTTACGGTCGGTAATGACTAAGTTTCCTTCATCATCAAATTTTCCGATATCTCCGGTATGTAGCCAACCGCCTTCCCACAACTCCGCAGTATTTTCCTCATCGTGTAAATAACCAGGTGACATATTCGGACCTTTGACGAGAATTTCACCATCTTCGGCGATGCGTAGTTCTAATTCGTCGAAACTTTTTCCCACAGTACCAAAACGAGGCTTGAGAGGCACTGTTGTCGAAATAAGACCACTGGTTTCACTCATACCATATACTTCAAAAATAGTAATCCCGATAGAAGCAAAGAATTTTTGTGTTTCTATGCTAATAGGGGCCGCTCCGGTAACGGCAACTTCGATGCGATCAAATCCAAGACGTTCTTTGATTTTCGATATAACTAGTTTGTTGGCAAGTTTGCGCGAGAAACTCTGGATGTTTTTACCCTGTTTTGCTCCTTTGTCAAAACATGCCAACTCAACTTTTCGTGCCCAATCTAAGAGCTTTCTCTTCATACCTGTTGCCTGAGAAAGTTGTTTGCCAACAGCATCGGCAAATTTTTCCCACACGCGAGGAACGCCTAAAAATACATTGGGGCGTGCTTCGATGAGATAATCTTTAACTTCTTTCATATCTGGACATAGGTAGACTTCCCCACCAGTGTACAACTGGGCCGCGTTGGTGATGATTTGTTCTGCGATATGCGAAAGTGGCAAATAAGAAACTACTCTCGTGCGTTTTAAGTTAAAACGTCTAATGGCAATACTCCCTGTAGCATACAGGTTGTTGTGCGTGATGATAACTGCTTTAGGTCGACCAGTTGTTCCCGACGTGTATATAAGGAGCATCGTTTTGTCTTTGTCAAGTGCTTTGAGCCGACTTTGACGTTCTTCTTCGTGTTCTTTGTTTCCCAGTTGCATGAACTCATCAAAACTCAAACTCCACTCTTTATCGCGGTCTGCGAAATCGCGCAGTACGATCACTTTTTCGACATCGATATTGTCACGTTCCTGAACGAGCTTTTTATACTGCGTTTCATCTTCGATAATCACGAAACGCGACTTGGAATGTTTGAGAATGTAGGCAACTTGGTCGGCTTTTGAAGTGACATAGATAGGTGCTGGAATTCCTCCTGCGCCGACAATACCAAATTGCGAAAATAAAAACTCTTTGCAATTGTGAGCGATAATTCCTACGCACTCATCACTCTTGTGTCCCAGAGCAATAAGAGATCTAGAGACAGCATCTACTTTTTCCTTATACTCTTTCCAAGACGTTGTTTGCCATGTATTGCCTGCTTTATTATAGAGAGCATTGCGATCAGGTATTTTTTCTGCCCAATAATTTATTTGTTCATTTGCGATTACTTTATCCATATAGTAAACTCACTTAAACTACAAATTTTGTTATTAACAGTTGGTGGTGGCGTAATTGTTAGTTAAATGTTTACGCTTCATTCCAAAGAGGAATGGTTGTAACAATATTTTACTTAACTATTGTTTTGTGAAGTACATATTTTCGGAAAATCAAAGAGATTTCACATCGCAATTAACTACTAAATTTTACTGGCGATGTTGCTTTTGCGGCAACGGTTTATCAAAAATCTCAAACCAAGTATCTATTTCTACAAGAGAAATGTACAAATACTTTCGCCCAGCCACGTATTTTTTAGTATAATATTCTAACCTAACTACAGGTGTATTTGCAAATTAGTTTTGAGGAAATGATGTATTTAAAAGACAAAATTGCCAAATACAGCGCACATTATTCCGCTGACATTAAGGGAGATTTGTACACAATGACAGCGGATCATCTACATAGAGGGGTCGAGAATAACACCGAGATAAACATACAATCATATGCGATTTGACATATATTGTTGATTTCGTGAACTCCCCCCACAGTAGTATAATAACTTAAAGGATCGTTTTATGAAAGCTGCAGAAAAAACGCAGGAATATAAAAACAGCCATATTTACCGATTGCGCCACTCTCTAGCGCATATTATGGCCCAGGCTGTTTTACAAATACGTCCAGATGCAAAGCTGGGCTTTGGGCCACCAGTAGACAATGGTTTCTACTATGATTTTGATTTTGGCGATAGTCCTATTAGCGATAGCGACTTCAAAGATATTGAAAAGCGTATGAAGAAAATCGTCAAGCAAAAACAAGTCTTCGAAGCTTCGCAAAAATCTTTGGATGAAACCCTTCAACTTCTTGAAGAAACAAACCAGGAGTACAAGATCGAATACGCAAAGGAGCTTGTCGAAACCGGCAAAGCAGAAGGTGGACAGCTGGGCTTTTATGTCAACGGTCCATTTATCGATATGTGTGAAGGACCGCATTTAGAGGACACCGGTAAAGTTCCCAAGGCATGCTTCAAATTGGATAAAATCGCAGGTAGCTATTGGCGCGGAGATGAAAAGCGCCCGATGTTAACGCGCATATACGCGTTGGCTTTTGAAAACGTCGACGAATTGAAAGACTATATCCAACGTCGCGAACTAGCGAAAAAGCGCGAACACCGCAAATTGGGTGCAGAGTTAGATTTATTTGTTATTGATGATGAAGTGGGTGTCGGGCTTCCTATGTGGTTACCCAACGGAACGATTATTCGCGATGAACTGGAAAAGTGGGCCCATGAAGTAGAATTCAAGGCAGGATACAAACGTGTTTCCACTCCATGCATTACACGTTCTAATCTATATCATCGTTCGGGACATTTACCATACTATACAGAGGGAATGTTTCCACCAATGGTGATTGATGATCACGACGAATATTATTTACGACCAATGAACTGCCCACATCACCACAAACTATATATGTCGCGACCACGTAGTTACAGAGATCTCCCAATACGTCTTGCAGAATATGGAGATGTTTATCGTTACGAAAAACACGGTTCTCTCGCTGGTATTCTACGTGTACGTGCCATGAGTATGAACGACGCACACATTTATTGTGAACAAGATCAAGTCAAAGAAGAATTTACAAAGGTGATGCAGATGTAT
The DNA here is from genome assembly GCF_009002475.1 of Candidatus Uabimicrobium amorphum. Lineage (GTDB taxonomy): Bacteria > Planctomycetota > Uabimicrobiia > Uabimicrobiales > Uabimicrobiaceae > Uabimicrobium > Uabimicrobium amorphum. The sequence goes on along the minus strand of NZ_AP019860.1, from coordinate 1,600,858 downwards.
CGCTTTTATTATGATCATTTGCGCTTGGGTAATTTCCGTGTACGTCTATCTTTGCATGATAAGGACAGCGAAAAGTTTGTCGATAGTGAAGAGGAGTGGGTGGAAAGTGAGAATATCGTTCGCGAAGTTTTACGCGAGAATAATATCGATTTCGATGAAGAAGTGGGTGAAGCAGCGTTTTATGGCCCGAAAGTGGACATACAGTTGAGTAATGTTATGGGACGTGAAGAAACAGTTTCGACATGTCAACTGGACTTTGTGATGCCGGAAAGATTTGATTTGGAATACACGGATCGCAATGGCGAATCACAGCGACCTTTTATTTTGCATCGTGCTCCGCTTAGTACACACGAACGCATGATTGCCTTTTTAATTGAGTTATATGGGGGAGCGTTTCCGACATGGATGTCCCCTGTACAAGTACTCATTATTCCGGTGAACGAGACTGTCCACGAATATGCTAAACAAATAGAGTCGCGTTTGTTTGACAACATGCTCCGTGTGGAAACAGACTTGAGTGGTGACACGTTCAATAAAAAAATCCGTCGCGGCGTAACACGCAAAATACCTAATATCTGGATAATTGGTAACAATGAGATGGAAGAACAAGCGATCACATGGCGAAGATACTGTGTGAAAGATCAAGTAAAACTCAATATTGATAAAGCTTGTGCAAATCTCATTCGTTGGCGTGACGAACGCATAATGGACAATTTTGACGATATTGTCATTGACGAATAATGCTTGTAGCCTTTCTCGTAAAGAGAAAGGCATTTTTCACGGTAAACAATTATGATCATTCAAAGAGATGAATTAACATTTGCAAGACGCGCAGTACGCCATGGTTTAGTAAGTGGAGAGCAAATGCTGGAGTGCATAAAGTTTTTGCGCAATAGTAAAAACTCTTCTCTTAAAGACATACTTTTGCGCACAGGATATGCAAACAAAGAAGCGATTGAGAAAATTGAACGATCTTTTGCCACAAAAGAATTTGACAAGGTAGAAGAAGGAAAAACTGTTTTAGGTAGTTATTTACTTCTTAAAAAACTTGGTGAAGGTGCAATGGGTTGTGTTTACAAAGCAAAGCACACCAAAAGTGAGCGTATCGTTGCTTTGAAAATATTGGATCAGGAGTTAGCGGAAGATCATGGGTTTATTTCACGGTTTTTACGCGAAGCAAAAAATGCTGCCAAATTAAAAAAACATCCCAATATTGTGGAAGCGTATGATATTGGCGAATATAAGGGAAAATTTTACTTTGCCATGGAGTTCGTTGATGGCTGTTCGTTAGCACAAATTATCTACGGCAAAGGAAAAGTTACGGAAAAACAAGCGCTGATTATTTGTCGACAGATCGCGTCTGCCTTAGAGCATGCCGATCGTTTCTCTATTGTACATCGCGATGTCAAACCTGAAAATATTTTATACTCCACAGAGGGGGTCGTGAAGCTTTGTGATCTAGGTTTGGCGAAAGACTTATCGCAGGATATTTACCACTCGGCAGGCATTACTCTTGGCACAGCGTGTTACGCTTCTCCTGAACAATCGAGTGGAAATAAAAATATCGATATCCGTACAGATATTTACTCATTGGGAGTATGCCTTTATCAAATGCTGACGGCAAAGTTACCGGTAAACAATCGCTTTACTTTAAACCCCAAATTGAATATATCCGAACAAACTATTTCTCTACTACACAAAATGACCGCACGAAATCGCGAAGATCGCTATCAATCTCCAAATGAGTTGTTGAGAGATATCACCAGTATTTTACAAGGAAAAACGGTAAAGTTTAAGGAAAGTACTGTTGGAGAAGAGGAAGAACAAGACCCTTACCGCAAATCGCAAATAGTGCTTACGAGAAAGAAACGCGACTTTCAACTCTCTACACAGCAAAAATGGATTACAGGTATTTGTAGTGCTGGTATTTTGTGGCTAATACTAAGGAATTTTTTATGACAAAGTACATTTTGTGTTTATTTGTATTGTTGGCCTCTTGTGCAAACGATCATATTCTTGAACCTCCCGACTATGACACCCCTTCCTCAGACCCCGTCTGGGTAGAATCTTCCGCTAAAGGATCTTCACAAAAGCTAGCTATTAGTAAAGCGTGGCGTAACGCAATGCTTCAGTTTATCAAACAAAACATGTCTGGCGATTTGTATGCGCGAAATGTAGGTCGCATCAATGGCTTTGTTATTGAAAATTGGCGTAGTTATGCCATCGGAGATCCAGAAATGCCGCAAATTATTCAACGCTACCATAACCGCAAGGTACGTATTCGCGCACATATTCGTGGTGAAATTATCTACGATGTACAACGGCAGTTGCATTAAAGGACTAGGTATGGATAACAGAACAATTATCTGGATACACCGATTTTCTTACTTGGGATATATTAGTTTCGCTGTTGTCTCCGCACTCGCTGTACTCGGTATATTTATGCTACCGAGCTTTCGTTTGGTGGGGGCTTTTGAAGTTGCTTTAATTCTATGTGCAGTAGCTGGGGTGTGGTCTTTTTATCACTTGAGAAATGAAAATCCCGTCGCGTTGCTTTTGTGTAAAGTTATCGCAACTTTGTTATTGTTAGCACACGGCTGGGCATTTCTCAAGATACTACGTGTTATACTGACACCATCGGTTTTATCAAATATGTTTCAAAGCTCTGAGGCTTTTTTCCCGATCGCAAACGCCGTTAGCACAAGCATCTTTATATTTTGGGCGATATTTTTAATGTGGCGCTTTTTTTTACACTTAGATTCTGAAAATGAAGAAAAACGAGAATTTGCGATAGATGGTCAAGTATATATAACCGCTATTTTCACAGCATTGAGTTTTGCCATGGCAGCTATCAACCATCTACAAATCGACAGCGCACAAGCCGCATTAAACATAAGAATTTCTTCAGGCGGTATTGTTATGCTTGGCTTTGCAGGATGGCGGGTTCTACACTATATACTTCTTTTCGCTTCCATTGTACTCATCATTACCGCAACTTTACGTATGGAAAAAATGGCATCGATGATATGTTTATCCGTGGCAGTTATATTTGTGGTACAAACCCCGATCGCCATGTACGCAGCCCTAACCTCCAACTTTGTCCCACAACTAGCGGCAAGAATGATGTTGTTAATTCCATTGACATTCATTTTCGCAGGTTTGGTGATAGTTTTTTATTGGCTGGCGGATAGCTTTTTAGTGATACATCAGTTGAAGACGGCCGAAATAGAAAATGCATAAAAAAAAGATGCTCTAAATTTAGAGCATCTTTTTTGTTATTACGAATACTTTGCTATTGCTTATTTCTTTTCTTTTTCTCTTTGCTTTTCGATAATTTCCTCAGCGATATTCTGTGGTACGCTGTCGTATTTATCAAAAACCATGGAGAAAGATGCGCGTCCTTGTGTTGCATTACGCAATTCACTGGTGTAACCAAATAGGTTTGCTAGAGGTACTTTTGCCTTTATGAGCTGTGCGGAGCCTTGTGTTCCCATCTCCACGATCTGTCCTCTTTTGCTACAAACATGGCTAGTGATACTACCAGCATATTGCTCTGGTGTCACAACGCTTACATCCATTATAGGCTCTAGAATTTCAGGCTTCGCTTTACGTAAAGCTTCTTTGAGCGCAATACTCGCACAAGTTCTAAACGCCATCTCAGACGAATCCACATCGTGGTAAGAACCATCGATCAAGGTAAATTTTACGTTAACTACCTGGAATCCAGCATAAGATCCTTTTAGCATCGCGTCTTTTGCACCTTTTTCAACAGAAGGTATGTATTCACGTGGAATGCGACCTTGAACAACTTTATTTTCAAACTCGAATTCCTCTTCGTGCGGCTCGATTTTAAAAATGATGTGAGCGTACTGACCTTTACCACCTGTTTGCTTAACATACTTTTCTTCGTGCTTGACTTCGCGACGAATTGTTTCGCGATATGCTACCTGAGGTGCGCCTGCTTGTACATCTAAACCAAACTCTCTCTTCATACGATCAAGAAGAATTTCAAGGTGTAATTCACCCATTCCTGAAATGATGGTTTCATTGGTTTCATGGTCTAGGCGTACAGTAAATGTCGGATCTTCTTCGGCAAGTTTATGTAAAGCCTTCATGGTTTTTTCTTGCTCAATGCGATTCTTTAGAATGATCGCCATACTCAAAACAGGTTCTGGAAAATCAATCGCTTCCAGTACAATTGGATGTTCTTCACTACATAGAGTGTCACCTGTTACCGTATCACTCAAACCAATTACCGCTCCGATATCTCCACAGTATAGTTGTTCTACAATTTCTTGGCGATTGGCGTGCATTCTCACAATGCGTCCTACGCGTTGTTTTTTGTCTTTGGTTGAATTATAAATGTAAGAGCCTGACTCTAGTGTACCAGAGTAAACGCGAACGTAAGTAAGTTTTCCCATGTGTTTGTCTGCAACAACTTTGAACGCTAAAGCAGACATTTTGTCGCTGTCTTTTGGGGTACGTTCTGCCTCTTCACCGTCAGGTAAGATTCCTTTTACTGGAGGTATGTCGATAGGACTTGGAAGATAGTATACTACGGAGTCAAGTAGGCGCTGTACACCTTTGTTTTTAAATGCACTTCCACAGAGAACTGGAAAAATATGGCGTAGGTGAGTTGCCTCGCGAATTGCTGTACGAAGTTCGTTTGCTTCGATTTTCTCATCAGCGCAAAATTTTTCGAGTAGTTCTTCATTTGTTTCACTCACGCGTTCTAGTAAGTATTGTTTCCATTCTTTGTAAGTGTCTTGCCATTCTTCTGGAATGGCTTCTTCGTGATAGCTCGCACCACTATCTTTTTCATCGTAGTAAACGGCGCAATCTTCTACAAGATCGATAATCCCTTCGAATTGGTCTCCCGCACCAATCGGAATTACAAGAGGAACTGCCTCAGCTTTAAGATCGTCTTTTATCGCATCGAGTACCTTGAAAAAGTCTGCTCCAGCGCGGTCCATCTTGTTGATGAAAACGATAGAAGGAACATTGTATTTTTCCGCCTGACGCCATACATTCTCAGATTGTGGTTCTACACCACCAACAGCACAAAAAAGAGCGATTGTACCATCGAGAATTCGCAAACTTCTCTCGACCTCTACAGTGAAGTCAACGTGTCCCGGCGTATCGATCAAGTTGATCATGTGATTACGCCAAATAGTAGTTGTTGCAGCACTGGTTATGGTAATACCTCGTTCTTGCTCTTGCTCCATCCAGTCCATTGTCGCATTACCATCGTGGACCTCTCCGATTTTATGTGATTTCCCTGTGTAAAATAGTATCCGCTCGGAAGTTGTCGTTTTACCTGCGTCGATGTGTGCCATAATACCGATGTTGCGTATATGCTCTAAAGAAGTATTCTTTGTCATGAGAGATTACCTTAATAGTTTTGTTTTAATAGTTAACATGGGTTTCATATAAAAGTATGTTTTTGAAAAGAAGTTTTATATGCATTTATGAGAATGTCTCAATGGACGAAACCCTACGTCCCTATTCTAAGACCTAAAATTTTAGAATAGTGTAACTTAACTCTAAGTTTTTTATCTACTTATCTATCTTAAATATAACCGCATTTGTAAAATAAAGTTTGCAAAAAAATAACTAGTTTCAAAAAATTAGTAGGGAATACTAATGAATTTGTGTTTGGGGTTTATTAGGTAACTGTTAGTTTTTTGTTAAACGTAGCGGATAGTAGGAAGGCTACTAAAAATAGTATGGGCTGTTATGATAAATTATATTTGCAATAATGCAAACAAATTTTTTTATAATTTTTTTTTGAGCGACAAGAATATCGACGTGTTTTTATAAACTGTAAAAAGCCGTATACTGTCATATTTCTACACTTGGGGAATCTCCACAAGCTAGTTTTCTAAAGCACTAATTGTATGAAACCATATACCGCTGTATAATATAACTAAAAAGCGTAGGAAATAAATGGAAAAACCTTTACGAAAAGACATTTGCAAAAACGAAATACAAAACATAACACCAGAACTTTTAGAATATTTTCAAAACCAAGAGTATCTGGATTTACACAATGTCAATCTAAACAATTCTTTTGGCAAAATTCCATTTTCTAAAGATCTAAGTTTTCTCAGCTTAGACAACAATTCCCTGACAAATTGGCCAGAAGAAATTGTACATTTGCGTAATTTGACGTTTCTCAAAATAAGTAACAATTCTCTAAAGTCTATACCGCCCGAGATAAAAAAATTACAACGCTTAGAAACGCTCTTCCTCGACAATAACCATTTGCTAAACGTAACAAAGGAAATCTCTTGTCTTCGAAATCTCATTCAGCTGTCTTTAAAAAACAATCATCTTCGTTGTATACCTCGGGAAATTTTTTCTTTACCTGAGCTCAAAACTATATACCTAGACAATAATCGCATCACATCCATTCCGCAGGAAATTTCCGATTTATCAAAAATAAAGTATCTGAGTTTCCGTAATAATGAAATTGAAATAGTTCCACAACAAATTGGTGATCTATATGAATGTACCGTTTTGGATATCGCCCAAAACAAAATAAGACAACTCCCCGAAGAAATAAAAAACTTAGAAAAGTTACATTCTCTAATCCTAGAAGACAACCAATTTGCATTTCTTACGGAAGATATTTGTGGGTTGCACTCTCTTTTCTCGTTGTGTATAGGGAACAACAACATCCAACATCTTCCTAATAAAATAGTAGAATTGCAAAATTTGTCTGATCTTGACATAAAGCATAATAAATTGCGCTCTATTCCCGAGGAGTTGGGAATCCTTAAGAAACTATATTCCCTAAACATCGCGCAAAATGAACTTTCGCAAATTCCGCAAGAAATCACCAATTTACAAGAGTTACAATACCTAAATTGCCATGACAACAATTTGACATCCCTTCCGGAAGAAATCGGAAAACTCAAAAAATTACGTTTTCTAGACATTGCAAAAAATAATATAAAGCGCCTACCAAGATCTCTCTCTCAGCTAAAAGGGCTAACTCATCTGAGTATCGACGTGAAAAACATCGAAGATTTTTTGGAGAACCATTTCGGCGAAAGAGATACATTTTCTGGAGAGAGCACACTACGGCCGATTAGTATAGATGTTTATGATAAAAATCAAATTTGTAGAATCCCTGAAAATTTCTCTACTTTTGGCAAAGACTTTGTCTGCAAAATGTACAAGGAAGGCGGATGTGAAATAATAGATTTATAAGAGTATTCGTTGGGTATTTCATACCTATACCAAAATAATCTTACTATGTACAAGTAACTATTTTTTACTATAATTGTCACATTGAAATCTCAGTCTATCAAAGTAAATATAAATATAGGAGAGGCTATGTCAGTTCCTGAAAGTATATCAAGCAATTTTATCGATATTGATGGTGTAAAAGTTCACTACCTTTCTGCAGGAAGTGGTGAGTGTGTTTTACTAATCCATGGTTGGCCGACTTGCGCTTATCTGTGGCGCAATGTCATGCTTCCCATCGCGAAAAATTATGATGTGATTGCGATTGACTTACCAGCATTTGGTTTATCAGATAAGCCTCTCAATCAAACCTACAGCTTGAAGTATTACGAAAGCGTTCTTGAAAAGTTTCTCGATCAATTAAACATTTCACAAGTGAGTCTAGCGGTACATGATCTGGGCGGACCTGTAGGTTTGAAATGGGCGGTACGTAACCCTCAACGTATTAAAAGACTGATCCTACTCAATACCCTTGTATATACATCGTTTTCTTGGGCGGTTGCGCTATTTGTAATGGCAACGCGTGTGCCACTTTTGAATTCATGGATGGCTAGTCCGAAGGGGATTGCTAAAGCGATGCGTTTTGGCGTGGAAAATAAGAAAAATTTAACCCCAGAAGTCCTCAAAAACTATTGCGAACCTTTCCGTGATAAAAAGGCAGGAAAAGCGTTGTTAAAAACGATTCATGATTTACATGGTGTTGGTGAAATACAACGAAAATTGGCCAATTTTGACGTTCCTGTGCGTTTGATTTACGGCGAAAATGATCGTATCTTACCAGGTATTGCCAAAACCATGCAGCGTGTGCAAAAAGACCTACCGCAAGCACAGTTGACTTCTATTCCTGGTTGTGGGCATTTTTTACAAGAAGATCAGCCTCAAAAAATAGGAGAACTCATCTACGAATTTTTGCAAAATTCATAATGATTAAAGTAAGTGACCTCAACAGTTTCATTTTCTAATTGTCAAATTACAATAAATATGAGAGTGCAACAACGTAAACTAAATTTAAAGCTAGTGTCTATCGAAAAATTTTATTTCACAAATTGTCTGGCGACTAGGCGACTGTACAAGCCGTGCTGTTCCATCAACTCTTCATGCTTTCCTTGTTGTACGATTTTTCCCGAATCTATTACGATAACGCGATCAGCGTGTCGTACTGTCGATAAACGATGGGCGATGACTAAAGTTGTACGATTTTGCATGAGCCGTTCTAAAGCTTCTTGGACTAGATGCTCACTTTCTGTGTCCAAAGCGCTGGTGGCTTCGTCAAGAATCAGTAGTGAAGGATCTTTCAAAATAGCGCGCGCAATGGCAATTCTTTGCTTTTGTCCGCCTGATAGTTGAATGCCTTTTTCTCCGACGATTGTGTGAATTCCTTCCGGAAATTTATCTACGAATTCGCGTGCATTTGCCGCTTGTATTGCGTCTAATATTTCTTGTTCACTTGAATCACTTTTTCCATAGCACACATTTTCGGCGATGGTTGTCGATAGTAAAATAGGGTCTTGGGCCACCACTCCAATATTTTTTCGTAAATAGTCGCCATCGAGATGTCGAATGTCGCAGTCACTCACGTAAATCGTTCCTTGGATAGGATCATAAAAGCGTTGAATCAAATGCGCGATGGTACTTTTACCTCCGCCAGAAGGTCCCACCAGGGCAACCATTTCTCCTGGCTCCATTTCAAAGTTTACATCGCACAATACTTGGATGTCTGGGCGCGAAGGATAGACGAAACCTACGTCTTGAAATTTGACCCGAGCACACCAAGATTCAAGTTTTTTGGGATCATGTGTGATCACTTGTGGTTGGCGATCGATAAGTTCAAAAACACGCGCTGCCGCTCCCGAAGCGTTCATGAAATCAGTCCACAAACTCGCCAGAGAAGCCACTGCAAAAGTTACGGTGATCATGTACAGTAAAAAAGAAGTTAAGTCACCGATAGACATATTTCCGGAGACGACTTGGCGCCCGCCATACCAAATAACAACAGTGACCCCAATATATCCTATTAAAGAAGCTAAATTTGAAAATAAGGCTATTTGGTAGATACGGCGTTGTGTGAAGGAAAAGTATCCGTCCAAAGATTTCTGGTAGCGCTGGACTTCGTTCTTCTCTTGGGCAAATGCACGCACGGTGCGAATTCCAGAGATGGTTTCTTCGGCAACCACTGCTGCTTGAGCTAAGGCATCCTGGCTCTGTTTAGAGAGATCTCGGATTTTGCGCCCGAATATCGAAATACTAACGGCAATAGGTGGAATTAGTGCAATTACGGTCAATGAAAGAATCGGAGAAGTATACACAAGAAAAGCAATTCCTCCCAAACTTGCGACAATACCACGTAGCATTTGCGAAATATTCACACTCACGGTATTTTGCAGGATGGTGGTGTCCGAAGATAAACGACTCATAAGTTCACCTGTTCTACTGGAGTCGAAGAACGCAATATCTTGGAGAATGACAGCACGGTATAAATCCTGTCGTAGACGCTTGACAATACGCTCACCTGCTGTGGTAAAAAGATAATAACGGCATGATGAAAACAGCGATGCAATGACAAAAACAATTAAAATGAACAATGCCGCAGCATCAATGTATTGAGCATTCTTCGATTTTAGCGCTTCGTCGACAATGACGCGAATGACTTGAGGATAAATGAGAGTTAGACCGCTACCTATAAACAAAAAGAAGGTTCCCAAAAGTAATGTTTTTGTTTCTGGTTTGGCAAGGTTGAGAATTTTAGGAATGTCTCTCATTGTGCTTTTGGTATTTTTGGATTGTGGATTCATGGATTTTGTATTTTCTATTCAAATCCCAAAGGGTAATATGGTCAAGTGGCATCTGTTTACATAAGAATATAACCTATCATTTTTGCCAAAAAAATTGTATTCTTTTATTTGGTCTCTATTCTTCATTAAGGAAAAGAAATGCAAAATTTTTTCGATTGGTTCATACCGGCCTTGTGCGAACTTACTACACAACAAGCGATACTTTTCTTTTTATTAGAAAATGTCATCATATTTATTTTCGCCGTTTTGCTGGGTTCCATTTTTTCCTTTTGAATTAAATGTTTGGTTTTTTACCGATAGTTGTAATTTTTATCGAGTGAACCCTCCCCGGCTTCCAAAAGCAAGAGATTTCAAGGAGTATACATCAAGTAATCACAGACGGTCATCCACAAGAACAACCTCATCCACGAAGGATGCGCATCATTCCATCAGTACTCCTGACAACTGTAGTACAAATGAATCAGGGATGTTTACCGGACTCTCCTACAGGCTCGGAACAGAGCTTTCTACTACTTTTTGCCGCAAGCGGCAGGCCGTAGATACGTTATTTGTTTGACATCTATCTCCAAATTTTGGATAGAGCCATATTTGTGAAGCGATAGTATATTTTTAGCACCATGAATATCACGATGCTCGCGATAACCACAGTGACAACGATATACTCTACCAGAAGGTTTCTTTTTCCGGTGACAGACAGGACATGTCTGAGAAGTGTATGCTTCGCTTCGGCAAACCAACTCAATAGAGTTAGCAGCTAGTTTGTATGCAAGGTAAGTGAGGAGAATACCAAAAGACCATTGGCTGAGTTTTTGACTGACTTGACGTCGACGTCTTTTTTTATTGGGATTTGTTTTTTTACGAGCAGAAGTGTTGCGTTGTACTCCCTCAACATCACCAACAACAACCGTTTTGACCTCATTTTCTTTGGCCCACTTGAGAAAGTTGTGGCTGGTTTTATGGAGAATATCTTGTTGTTGTCGGTCAGTTTTATTAGTGATTGAGTGCATGGCTCGTCTCAGCTTTCGGTGGCGCCTAGAGCCTTTTTTAGTACGAGAGAGTTTCTTTCTTATTTGACTATGCTTTTTGTTTCTCAAACGTTTGATGGAGCGCAATTGTCGTGCGGTGATAATTAGAGACTCTCCATTTTCAGTAACACTTGCAATTGAGTGAATCTCTCCCATATCAATTGCAGCAATAGTTTTACTATTATTTTCTTTGGGATGATACCCATCTTCATAGGTAATTGCTAAATGTAATTTACCACTGTACACCAGTTCTATTTCTTTGATCTTACCACTTGGAAGTTTATCGACTTTAACAGAAAGCGGTTTTTGCCTTTTACCATCTTTGATTCCCATAGAGAAAGTAATTTTTCCTTTGTCATAGTCAATATAAAATCCATCTTTAGCCCATTTTGTTGGAAAATACTTTTTCTGTTTGTAAGGATAGCGGTTTTTATAGCCTTTTTTGCGTGCTTCGCGTGCAGCATTTCTGGCATCAAGATACTTATGGCACACAGCTTGAATCGACTGAGAGTGAAGAGGATATTTGCGTTTTGTTGCCTGTTGCAAATGTGTTTTATTGATCCACTTGCCATTATCTTTGCTATAGGCTTTTGATATTTTCAAGCAGTCATTGTATACCTGGGCACTTATTCGATTGCAATTGAAAAGACGAGAGAGACTTTCTTTGTTCGTTTGAAAAGGTGTCTTCTTTACTTTTATCACTGACCGTTTGCCTTTCTTTTTTTCTCTCCCTGTGTTTGAATATAACTTTTAATGACTTCAAGCGGTGCTCCTCCGGTACTGATCAAACAATAACTTTGTGACCAGAAGCACTCTTTCCATAATTTTTCTTTTACATGAGGATACTCTTTTTTGATAAGTCTCGAAGATGCACTTTTGAAAGCACCGATATACTTTGATAAAGCGCTCTTTGGATGGGCTTTGAATAGAATGTGCATATGATCTTTCTCGTGATTTACTTCCAAGAAATTTATATGATATCTGTTTCCTATGTACTCACCTATTTCTCTTATACGGCTTACCATTTGTTTGTTCAATACTTTTCTACGGCATTTCACCACCAATACCAAGTGGTAATTCAGATTGAATACTGAATGATTATTTGTATCTAAAGTCGTTACTAATTTGTTATATTTTTCTTTCATAGTGAAAGAAATTTTATCATTCCTTGAATTTGCTTTCAAGCATTTTTCCTAAAAAGATACGGAAAAATTACGGATTTTATTCTCAGTTACGAAAATATGATGTACAGCGATAACAAAATTTTATAAAATTTTCTATCACTGTATTAGGTAGCTAGCGATTCATCCCCCACCTATGGAGGATGGGGGACTTCTCGCTTAAAATGTTAAAATTTTGCTCATTACCGTATGAGGACAAAAAGTAACTATGTACAAATGTATAATCTTCGATTTAGATGACACTCTTTGTGACTATTCTTCCGCAAAAAGAAAAGCTTTAGACAAGGCACTATCAAGTTTTATAGAACTTGGTATTGACCAAAATTGTCTTAGAGATTTGTATTTAGAGTTAGAGCCAAAACTTTTTAAATTATTCACATCAAAAAAAATTGATAGAGAAAAATATAGAGTAAATCGCTTCTTTTTTCCGGTTTTGTCTTTGTGCCCACAAGGTCTAAGTTGTGATAAAGTTTTAAAGTATGCAGAGACCGCAAATATAAACTATCAAGATTATGCCAATACAAAAGTAGAAATGTTTGAAGATGCGGTTATTTACCTTGCATACTTACAAAAGCGCAGTATTGACTATGTTATTTTAACGAATGGCCCGTCCGACGGACAAAAGCGAAAAGTAAAACACCTAAAAGTAATTCCAGAAAAAAAAGTTTTTGTAAGTGAAGATATCGTTTACGCTAAACCAGATGCAAAAGCATTTGAGTACGTTTTGCAAAAGCTACCTTTTTGCAAAAAAGAATGCCTTTTTGTTGGCAATTCCATAGAGGAAGACATCAAAGGTGCAAACAAAACTGGAATAGACTGTGTATTAATAGATCGCGAAGGAAAACAATCCTTCCAAGGAAAAACAATTCGCTTATTGACCGAGCTAATAAAGTGAATCGCTATTTTTTATGCGCTTCGTGAAAAAAAATAACAGATTGCTTTGTGTTTATTCTTTTATTTGGAAAATTTTGTACGCAATAGCTCTTGCAAAGAGTTAACAGCGTTTTGCACATTGGCGCTTTGCGCATGCTGTATTAGCAAGTGATACGTGGGCTCTGTGGCATCAAAAGCGATAATTTTGTCTTGCATTTTTTGCGCATCTTGGGTGCGATTGATACCTAAAAGTACTTCGTAGTACTTTGCTCCGTTTTTCACCGCCATTTTGCGTAGTTTAGTAAGCAGCGACGGATATTTTACCATGCTAGGGCTTTTTTGCATTTTTTGATAGCTCGCTATTTCTTTATCCATTTGTTGTAGAAGATCGGGGTTATCATGAATGATATCTTTGTAGCGCTTTAACGCCAGTAACTGAGCAAACAATTGTCTTCCAAGCAAGGATCTATTTACACTTTGTTTATCGGATAGCTGATCATACATTGCCATCACTTCTGAGTCTTTTTTTAATACTTCACCAAGAGTTACAAAATCACTTATATCCATTTTGCGGGCTGTTTCATTGTTCATCTTTTGTTTGCGTTCTTCATAACGTTTGCTTAGGGCCGTGATCGCTTGAGGGTATTCTTTGCCTAGATGACTTATCTCTGACAGGAGAAAAGAACTTCGCACGCCCACAAAACTGGATTTTTTTTCTAAACCGTGATCAAAACACCACAGGAGTTTTTCCAAGGCCTCTTCATATTTCTCATTTTGTATTAGGACTCTTGCATAACGCATAACATTACTTGGATCATCTTTGCCTTTTTTTTCTAACTTTTCCTTGGCAATCGCAATGGGATCTTTGCCCTTCAGAATTTCCTGTGCGTCTGCAATAAAACCCGATGCATTGCGGTAACCGACAATGCGTCCTTGCTCCTGTCCTTTGCTATTGATAAATATCATCGTAGGGTATGCTTTGATCTTAAGTTTTTTTGATAGTGCACGTTCTTTTTCAGCATCTATTTTTAAAGCGATAGTATTGTCATTTAGCCACTTTTTTACTTGGGCATCTTTCCACGTTGTGCGATCCAATCTCTTGCACGGTCCACACCAAGTAGTATAAAAATCAATCATCACCAATTTTTTATTCTTTTCGGCTTCTGAACAAGCTTGTTCAAAGGTGAAGTTTTGAAAAGCGTCGTGAGCAATAATGACGTTTAATGTGATACCAATAATAAAAAATAATCCTTTTGGCATAAGAGCATCCTTAAATTTACAGTGAGTTTATTTTTAGTGATTTAGTTGGTTACTTTAGACATCCAAGTAATAATAATATTCAAAATAAACGAGAAAAAAGAACAATATCACTTACAGAAATTGCAACAGTCAAAGAAGTAAAATTAAATATCTCGCCCGGAATATTGTTTTGGGTGAAGTATGCAAAGTTAATGTCCTCTGTTTACTTTGATACTTTTTTTACCTGAGGTAAAGACTCGTTGCGCCTTTACTGCTTTTCCAAAAATTTTCTAATATCTCAAGTTGCTATTTTACTTTTTCTACTTTTGAATAAATCTTTAGCGGATTTATTTCTATATAAAAATTTGTGCTCCAAACATCTACCTCTCTAGGATGTATTTTCCACCCTTTGGTTGTCTTTGTGAAAATATGTCGTTTATTAACACTCATACCACTACCAAAAACATGGCCAAATATGCGAAATATCGATTGAACTGTTGTTTCATCATCTAAAGGCAGTCCTTCTTGCCCTGCTATGTGAAAAATTTTGCTCCAACCGTCTACGAGAGGTTTACCAACTGTGTGAATTTTAATGATATGGTTGGTGAATTTTTTTCCTGCGTAGCCGCTTCCGTGCCATTCTTGTCCTGGTTTATAGTATTTTGATGATCTTTCTATGCGATAAAAAGCATAGTTGGGAAACAGTTCGCTAGCGATGTTAACGTCTATTTGTTTCACTTTGGGAGGACCTGTGTCATTGGAGCTTTGTTGCATATTGTCTCGTTCTTGATGCAGTGCTTCGCGTACTTTGTCCCAAGCAATACTATGCATCGTTTGTTCTATGTGTTTACTCGTTTCAAGATCATCAATATTTCTCATATTTTTCAAACGTTGGTAGCCGTTTTCCCCCTGAGATATTAGAGTTTTTTTTATTTTGGCAATATCTGCCTCATTGCCACTGCGAAAAATGCGAAATATTTCAATTTCTGTCAATTCTTGTGTTGGTGTTTCTTCGCCTACGTCTTGCTCAGAGTTATCACAGCCAAATATAAGAACTATGAGCAGTAAAAAATACATATTTTTATACATATAAGCCCCCTAAGATTTTAGTTTCTCTGTAACTGGTAAGAGTATAATCTTATCAAGACAGTACACGTTATCAGTACTACAAAATTGTTTTCTATGTGTTTTACTTTCCTTTTGTCAGAGTATCTTGTGTTTCTCCACGTTCACTGATATCATCTACTAGAGCAATTTCGTTTTCTTTTCTCAATCATTTTATTGGGAGTTCATTCATGACACAGGAAAAATGGAACAAAACAGCATGTATTCTCTGTAGCATCAATTGTGGCTTGGAGGTCCAAGTTCAAGATCGTCACTTGCAAAAAATACGCGGGGACAAAAAAAATCCATTATCCCAAGGATACTTATGCCAAAAAGCGGCACGGCTCGATTATTATCAAAATAATAGTGACTTACTAGAGCAACCTTTACGCCGCAAAGAGGATGGTTGTTTTGAAGCGATTTCTTGGGAAACGGCTTTTCGCGAAATAGCCGCAAAATTAATCGAACTTCGAGATAGCCATGGGGGAGATTCCCTTGCTTTTTACGGCGGCGGTGGACAAGGGAATCACCTTGGCGGTCTTTACTCAAGTGCTTTACGTGCGGCGATGAAAACTCGTTACTTGTACACAGCATTAGCGCAGGAAAAAACGGGTGACTTCTGGGTAAATGGTAAACTATTTGGTCGTCAGCACTCACACATCACTGAAGATGTTGAACATGCCGATGTGGCAGTGTTTATAGGAACAAATCCTTGGCAAGCACACGGAATTCCACGTGCAAGAAGTGTGTTGCGCGAGATAGCGAAAGATCCACAAAAAACGATGATCGTGATTGATCCCAAGGAAACGGAAACGGCAAAACTAGCAGATATGCATGTACGCGTTTTTCCCGGACGCGATGTCTATTTACTAAGTGCCATCATCGCGGTAATCATACAAAAAGGCTGGTATAATCAAAAGTTTATTGAGGAACGCACCACTGGTTTTGAAAAACTACAACAGGTATTTGCAAATATCTCGCCTGAAGACTATGCTGAAAAAAGTCATGTACCACTAGAACAAGTCGTAAGTGTCGCACAAAAACTATGTGAGGCAAAAACAGCTTGTATTCGCGTTGATTTAGGTCTACAACAAAGCCTAAATAGCACTTTGAACTCTTATCTTGAAAAACTCCTATTTCTGATAACCGGTAACCTTGGTCGACGTGGAACGAATAATTTCCACACGCTATTTGCTCCATTAATTGGACACTCCGACGAAAAGAAACTACTGCATAGCAAGATTACCAATACCGCAGAGATTGGTAAATTATTTCCACCAAATATTTTGCCACAAGAAATTGATAACAATGATCCGCAGCGCATCCGAGGACTTGTTGTTGATAGTGCAAACCCTGTTGTGACAGGAGCAGATACTCAGGAGTAATAAGTGCCAGACTCGCGAAGAAGTTTAGTGACATCTAACGGTTACGAAAAATAGAACCCAAAAAGCAGACTAAATAAGATATAATACAGTTCAAAAAGGTGACAGACTCGCCGTTTAGTGAAAACAGTGAATTTGAATTCAAAAAGGTGACAGACTCGCCGTTTAGTGAAAACAGTGAATCAAAAAGGTGACAGACTCGCCGAAGGTGTGAAGGTGGTTACCGAAAGGTGTGAAAGTGACAGAAGATGTGAATGTAACAGACTCAGCGTTCAGTGAAAACAGTGAAAAAAGGTGACTGACTCAGCGTCCCGTGTCATTCTGTCAAACGCATATGTATAATAAGATGAAAAATCTAATCTTATTTTAAAAAGGAGAAAACGTGCGTCCAATCAGAATTTCGATGATTAACGGTCTATTCCATATCACAACAAGATGTGATAACAAAAATTTCTATTTCCAAGAAGAAGAAGACTTTAGACAATATCTCAACATAGTTGACAGAGCACGCGAGAAATACGCCTTCAAACTACATGCTTATTGTTTGACAAGTAATCATGTGCATCTACTTATATCGACACCAACAGAAAACAACTTATCTAAACTAATGCAGTACATCAACGGGTTATACGCCAGAAACTACAATCACAGGCATAAAAGGACTGGACATTTTTGGGGTGAACGCTTTTATTCAACGATTATTCAGTCCGAGACGCACCTTTTGAATACTATTTTCTATATTGAATTAAATATGACGAGAAATGGCGTAACTCGTCATCCAAAAGAATGGAAATGGAGCAGTTATAACCAACACACAAAAGGTGAAGGGCCTATTGTCATTGATTTTCATGAGCTGTATTTGAACTTGGGTGGTACAATGAAGCAAAGGAAAAAAAAATATATTAACATGATGAAAGAAAGAATGGTTGAAAAAGGTTTATTATCTAGGCAATTACACTTTACTCATGGTCTGATATTTGGTTCTGAATCTTTTATCAATGAGATCATCACGAAATATACATGCCACAACTACTACAAAAATCGAAAAAGTTATTCTCTTGACTCTAACTCTTCGTGTTTGAGAAAACCTAGCACTTGAGTTTAAAATAGCTTTTAAGTCTCTTCATGATTATTTTATCACAGACAAAGTCTCTTTATACTTCTACAGTGTGCATTTATCTGCATGCTTTTTAGGTGTTGATTGAAATTTCTTTCATATTTCTGAGTCAGCTATTTCACCTGCACTCGAGTCTGGCACTATTTCATCCTACCATAACTCTTTATTACAGCAGCGTAAGGTGGTTTGCAACCTTCTTCTGCAAGCTGGTTACAAGGGGTCTTCCTTATTTTCTATACAGGTTCATGGCACACCGAGTCTGGCACTATTTACCATTTCCATTTACCTCATGGCACCGAGTCTGGCACTATTTACCCGGAAAGTGCGTAAAAGTAACTCGTTTCTCTTAATAGAGATTATCATGGCACCGAGTCTGGCACTATTTACACTAACAGCAAGTCTGGCACTATTTACCAAGACTAAGACTATTAAGACTAAGACTATTATAGTAATAAGTGCCAGACTCGCTAACAAGTTTCACAGTAACACAGTAACAACACAGTAACAAGTGCCAGACTCGCTAACAAGTTTATTGACATCTAACGGTTACGAAAAATAGAACCCAAAAAGCAGACTAAATAGGATATAATATAGTGCGCAAAAAGAGGAATGAATATAAATGGCGAGAGTGAGAAATAGTTACAGTAAAGAATTCAAAGCCAAAATACAGTAACAACACAGTAACAAGTGCCAGACTCGCTAACAAGTTTATTGACATCTAACGGTTACGAAAAATAGAACCCAAAAAGCAGACTAAATAGGATATAATATAGTGCGCAAAAAGAGGAATGAATATAAATGGCGAGAGTGAGAAATAGTTACAGTAAAGAATTCAAAGCCAAAATAGAAGAGATCTATCGAAAACTTTGAAACTGCAAGTGGAACACAACTTTTGAAAAAGCTTGGAGAAACTGCATAAGTAAGAGTTTACGAATTTAGGATATTTGAAAAAGAATTAAACAAAATGTATTGTAGAGAACTCAAATTAACATTCAGTATAAAAATTATACCTTAGGAAAACAATATGGCGCAAAATAAAGAGTTGCAGGCGGAAATGAAAAAACTCGTTGCTCAGCTGGAGCAACAATTTATAGAGTCTAATAAATTACAACAAACTATTCTTGATACGTTAGGTAATTTAAAAAATGGCAAGATGGAATTTCCCACTTCTTAAAGATATTACTGTCCCTGCCGTGCAAATTCTCGATGATGATATTCTGATTCGCAGAAGGCGCGGAAGTAAATCTTCTCAGTCGTATGTTATTGTTGGGCAGCAAGTTAAAAATCCAACATTAGAAGAATACTTTGTTTGCCGCATCAAAACAGAAGTTGCTCTACCTTTGTACATATGCGATTATTTGAGAGTAATGAACCCTATGGAAAACTACGAAAATCATAAGGGAATGCTTGCTTCGTTAGACTACGATTCGTTTATTGCGCACACCAAGATTCCCGTTCCCAATATGTCTTACCAAAGGGCGATTCTCGATTTGGGAGAAGTGTTACACAATAAGCGCACTATAAACAATAAGATTGTACAAACACTCAAGGATATGTCCAAAAACTTGTATCGACAGTTAACACAAACGACAACCGAAACGCAACCGATATGCGATATCGTAAATACTTCCTCATTGTTTTTTTCCAGTGAAGAAGAGGTTGAGTCCGATGGTCGAGTCTACATAGATCCACAATCGATTTTAACCAGTGATGATTTTGACAGTCACAGCTATGGAGAGAAACTCATTACTTGGGGAAAAATAGAACAGGCGGATTTTTTGCTTGAAAATGAATATCACTTTGGGCGCAACGATTACACGATTTTATCTCCTAAAGTCGGTTTGAGTCCTCTTTTTGTGTATTGCAGTGCCAAATTCGGCCGTGGTACGGTCGTCGAAGACGAATTTGCCGTTGATCGCTTTTCCCAATTTCATATAGCCAAATTGAATCACGAGCAGTTGCAATACTTTCATCAACAAACCAACGCATGGTTTTACAAAATACAAAAAAATTTCAAAGAAAATGTTCTCCTCGAACAATGGGAGAATACAATAAAGAAAATGATATATTCTACTCACGATTCCGGAGAAAAAAATGAATGAATTTCACAATAAGAAAGTTTTGATCACTGGTGGGACAAAAGGTCTTGGATTTGCCATTGCCAGCGCTTTTTCTCAACAGCAAGCCGAAGTATTTTTGACATATCGCTCAGATGAAGAAACAGCGCAAAACGCTCATCGGCAAATTGTCGATGCGGGTGGTAAATGTACGATTTTTAAATGCGATTTGGCTTTTCCCAATGCAAGCGAAAAACTTTTTGCGCAAATCAAAGAACATACACAAACGTTAGATTTTTATATTCATAACGCGGCGGCAACGGCATTTAAAAATTTGCTACAAATGAAAGAGCACCATATTGATAAAACGTTCAATATCACGGTGAAATCTTTTATTTTAAATATGAAGCACGTTGTGGAAATGATGAGCGGTGGAGCAGTGGTGACCATTAGTGGGATGGACACTCTAAAAGCGGTACCTTTTCATGGACTATTAGCCGCTGCAAAATCATCATTGGAAACTCTTACCGCATACTATGCCCACGAAGTTGCTGCAAAAAATATTGCCGTGAATGGCATTAATCCTGGTTTTTTTCGCACCGAATCCACACAGAAATATTTAGGCAAAATGTTTGAAAAAGTGAATAATCAAGTTTGCAATGCTGTCCCTCTTAAGAGAGAAGCAACTCTACAAGAAATTTCTGAGTTAGTATTGTTTTTGTGTTCGCGGAAAGCGAGTTGGATTGTGGGACAGACAATTAAAGTCGATGGTGGTTTAGATTTTGCTCCTAATTTTCAAGTTTAGAGTGTCGTGAATCAAACTCACTCAGGGTTTCTGTCATCAATTCCTAAATTTGAGGAGATAGAGATGGAACATGGTTCTATTTGGCGATTACAATGCGCAGGAAAGCTGCCAAATCCTAAGCCATGTTGTTTTGAAACATGGGAAAATGTATCTGTACTTTTGTGCGTGTTAGATGAGGAAACCATGCCCGCTTCGCAAATACCACCTTGTCCTAAATGTAAAGGTATTGCGCGAACAAATACATATCTTTTTGGTGGTGACTATGGTTTTGTTGACCATTTGCCTCAATACCAAAATTTCCAAAAGTTTATGCAAAATACTCTCCCGCAAGTGGCTATTTTGATTGGTAGCTCCGGCGAAGTTCCGCGAAATGAAAATATTATCGTGCGCTGGAAGATGCAGAAACCACAACAACGAAAAGTAATTAGCATTAATCCCAACGCCCAACCTCAATTTTCAGATTTACACTTATCTAAGAAGGCTAGTGAAGGAATCGAATATCTCACGCGGCAGCTAAAAAATGCCAAGTTTTGATTCTGACACTTTATAAGTGTTACCGATTAATGTGAATTTTACGCAAATTTTCATTCTCACCTATTGAATGAACTTGTATATTAGAGAAAGAAATATTGACTTCTGAAAAGTAAAATTCATCAAGCAAGGCACACAATGGATATAAAAAACAAGTATCGCATTATCTCGGAGTTAGGACGTGGCGGAATGGGAGTTGTGTATCATGCGCGAGATATACAACTTGGTCGTGACTGTGCCCTAAAAGTTTTACACAATGTCACACCGGAATCCTGGCAACGCTTTTTTGTAGAAGCGCAGTCGGTTGCAAAACTCAATCACAAAAACATCATCAAGATGTATGAAATCGATGTTTATAAACAACAGCCTTATTTTATTATGGAATACATTCCCGGGATTTGTTTGAGCGATTGGATTGCAGAAAATCGTAGTGATATACCGCTCTGCCTATCTATATTTGCGCAAATTTGTTCGGGGATTGTCTGTGCACACGATAACAAAATTATACATCGCGATTTGAAACCCCATAACATCCTGGTTATGGAAAATGATACACCTGTTATTTTAGATTTTGGTATTGCCAAAGACACCGAGGGAAATGTCGACTTGACAAAAACCGGTGATTTGTACGGTACACCGAAATATTTGGCTCCAGAAATTGTTCAGGGGATGACAGTTGATGCACGTTGTGATGTTTATGCGTTGGGGGTTATTTTGTATGAATTATTGACAGGGCGCGTCCCGTTCGATGGTAGCAATGTCATGGAAGTCATGTTCCAACTTGCGACGGAAGAACCGATTCTTCCTTCGCTACTAAACAAATCTATCGCGAAAGATAGCGACCTCGAAATTGTTTGTATGAAAGCTTTGGAGAAAAATCCGGAAAAACGTCTAGCGTCCGCACATATCTTATACCAAGAGGTACAAGCCATTATCACTGGAAAACCGATTATGACACAGTCACCAAAGTTTTCTGAGAAATGGCTGAAAAAATTTAAATACGATCGGTTATTTCGCTATTCCATGATATTTTCTTTTCTCGGCTCTATATGTATTTTTGGTATAGTTGTCCTGTTTGGACATCGGGAACTGCAAGCGTTAGAACAAGAAAAGTCACAAGTCAAAAAGTCTGTGGTAAAACTGGAACAAGAGAAGTCGCAGGTAAAAAAGGCGGTTGTGAAACTAGAGCAGGAAAAATTGGCGGCCAATCATGCTGTTGTCGACACTCTATTGCAGGAACTAGAGAATATCATGCACTCTGATCGTAGTTCTGTGGCGGCCATACCGCTTCTTAAGAAATGGAAATCGTCTTACGAAAAAATTGCAGACATCACCCAAAAAACACAGCAAATCCCTACCGAGTCTTACCAGCGCTTTTTGAAAACGCTATCTTTTTTGAAATTTTTTATTGTCCCGACTTTGCCGAAAGAAATTGCAAAAGAACGCTTTTCCTTCGCGGATGACAAAAAAATTAGATTAGCCCACAATAATAGGTACCACGCTATTTACAATTACCAACAAACTGAAATCTTTGACCAAGCGCGTCGCAAAATATATGATGGAAAGCACAGCTTTGAAACTTTTTCGGCAAATAGCAATTATTTTTATTATCTCTCACCGGGAGGCATTGATATTCACGCATTGCCGTCGTGCAAAAAAATCATACGCCTCAAACACTTTTCCAAGACCATCCAACATAAACTTTCTCCGAATAGCCAAATTTTTGCCTACAGTAACGCGGACTATGAAATCGAAATCATTCGTCTCAAAAGTTTAAAACGCGTTCAAGTCCCCATCAAAGAAAAAGTAAGACGCTTTCTTTTTTCTCCCGATAGCAAGTGGTTGTTAGTTATATCCACGCGATCGATGTATTTTGTCAATGTACACAGTGGAAAGGTTCAGGGGTTTGAAAAACGTTTTTCCAACTGGAATGTTGGCGCAAATTTTTTGTCCCACGAGAGGTCTCTATACCTTTATTTTCGAAATTGTTTTTCGGATGTCTCTATGTATAGGCTAAAACAGGGGAAGTGGCGCGAGAAAAATTACCCAAATAGTTATCATTTTCGTACAGAGTCCTATGCAAATTTAGAATTGGTGCAAATATCTCCGGAGAACGATTCCTTGGCGTTTGCCAGAGAAAAAACCGTATTTTACGCCTATATCGAAAGTATGTTAAAATCTTCTTCGACGGTAAAGCCCTCTGAATATTTCATCACAAAACATCCGCAAAAAATTACCAAGGTGCGCTTTTTGAATCAGAAATGGTTAGCGAGTGAAAGCAAACACGAACTTCAAATTGCCGATGTGTCCTCTGAAAAAAAATTATCTCTCGCGGGTTTGGGAAATTTTCACCAATACGATTCGGGAATACTCCAAACAATCTCTACATATGAGGAAAAAAAAGAAAAAACGTGCATTTTGCGAACTTTACAACTATACCCCTCATTGATGAAGACCGTGCGTCCTACAAAATTAGACCCAGGTATTTTTAAAAAATTCAGCAAAGGATATGAAGGCGTAGAAGAAGATTCCATGAAAGCGTTTGCGACCAACGATCTGAGTTGTATATTTGTCCCCACAAGATGGGTGATACTCATGTGGTACAAACAAAAACAAGGTTATGCTGATCGCATTGATATGATTGCTCCATTTTTTTCTGTGCAAAAAAAGCGTCTTAGTGATGATGAGCAGTACTTGGCAATACTGCTTAAAGGTAATATGAGTCGTTCATTCAAGTTACGCGTCTATGACCTTCATCAGCAAAGCGAAAGAAACTTCAAGGAATTCAAATTAAACTTCATGGGGAAGTTTACTTCGATACGCGGATTGGAAATTACCAACGACAATCGAAGAATACGCATTTGCGAAGATGAAAAGGTGTGGGAGATACTATGGAAAGAATACGAAGACAACAGCACGCTTTCTTTGGAAAACTTACCGCGATTTGTCACATTGGAAAATGAAGTGTACAATTTGAAAAGTAGGAAGGATCTTACCGCTGTCACTCATCAATACTCTAGTTTGTCACTTTTCCAAAATAGAGAGCGCGTGTATAAACTACAACACAAACACAATATGCCTATCGAACTGATGGCTTGGGCAAATTTGCAAAACACACTGGCTTTTGTGAGCAACGACCGCATATTTATTTTAAAGAAGACGCGTCAACAATGGCAATGTACTCCTTTAGTTGCCGATAAAATTTGGCAAGAAACCTGGGACGATACCATTACCGAGATTGCTTTTTCCCCTAAAGATGAATACTTAGCTATATTTGGTAAAGAGAAATTCTTCATCTACGACTTTCATAGTAAATGTTTAACTCCATCTCATCTTGGTACCTACAACATGAACGGAGCTTCGTATACAAGAAATTGGCAAACGGCTATTTGCGCAAGTAACAAAGAGGTTGCGATCTTTGATTTGACCAAGCAAACATTTTCACAACACGAGAGTTACTTTAAAGTGGAGGGGGGCTATTGGCCACAGCAAGTAGCGAATACATTAAAAAAATATTTAGTGAAAGATAAGTAGCGCTCTCTACACTAAGGACCAACACATAACGACTCTGCGTTTTTACAAATTTTTTATATTTTGTCAAATGCGTTCCTTTTGTATAATTTTAGTTTTATTATTTTAGGTTGCATTTTAGAGTAAAAAAATAAGCAACCCTAATTATCAAAATTATTAACGCAATCATAAAGGTACTATTATGCCAAAATATATAAAAATGCTTTTACTTTTTACGTTTGTCATAACAGTTATTGTTTTTACTGTTCTTCCCTCGCTTTCACAAATAAGCTATCCTTCTTTTGAAGGTTACATACATGATCTCAGTTCTTCAAGTGCAAGGGCAAAGAGACATGCTTTACACAGGATATTTTACTATGTAGGTTCTTCTAATGCCTCTTCTAGGTACCAAGATATCGAAGAAAAAGTGGTCCCTCTTCTGCAAGATGAAGATGTCTATGTAAGGTTAGACGCTTTTAAAACTCTAAAAATAATGAATTCTACTCATAGCGAAATTTTACCGGCGATCACAAAGAGTTTACAAGGTGATCACGAACGACTATGTATTCATGCCGTAGATTTGATTTCCGGAAAAATACCACCACAGTTGGAGAAGTTACTAGTGGTAAATTTAGAGAATGCAAATTGGCGTATACGTCGAGGTTGCGCAAAAGCTCTAGCGAATTTAGATACGATCTCACCTATTAGTATACCATCTGTTTTGAAAGCTTTAAAAGATGACTATTCTGTAGTGAGAGCCTTTGCCGCTAGATCGTTGGGAAATTTGTCTGTTTTATCCGAAGCAACCAAGATCGAATTGACAAAATGCTTACAAGACGAAAAACAATTGGTCGTTTTGTTTGCCGCAGATTCGCTGTCCAAACATAATGTTGAATTTTCATCTCCGTGGAAAGAAAAAGTACAAAAGCTACAGTCATTTGTGGAGGATTGTTTACCTCTTTTGTTGGTGAGAGAAAAAATACTGTGGAAACGACACGAAATTTTGTTTAAGGCTTCCATAAAAGAAGAGTGGGTGCCATTTTGTATGTCGCAATTGATGAGTAGAGGTGATACAAATCTTAAATTTTTAGAGTCATTGTTGCTTAGATTATTCGACAAGACGTGTTCCGAAAATTACGTTTTGGATCTACTGGAACTATTTCCACGGTTAGGTCGTTCACAATCTTCGACGATGGCGTATGACATTGTGGAAAAAATGGGAGAAAAAACGACTCCTTATCTCTTGAATATACTTAAAACCAACAAAGATTCGTTTATGCGTTTTTATGCCGCACAGTGTTTGCAAATGGAGCGGGGAGAACATCTAGAAAGCCTATTGTCTCTAGCGAAGTCAGAAAACGACAACCAAATAAGAGAAATTTACTATTCCAAAATTGCACAGCTCAAAATAAATTTAGAGAAAAAAGCACATATTCTCATGGAGGCACTCAATGACCCTGACTACAACGTTCGCGTTTCTATCGCGCGTTCTTCACAATTTTTAGATTGGAAAGAACACAAAACTACTATATGTAAAAAGTTACAATCCATCATAAATAACACGACAATTCCTTATGAGAAAAATGTAATGGAATACGTTTTACAAACCATCGAACAAAATACTTTTTCCAAGAACAAAATCATGGACAAGTAGAAAATATCGTTTGCATATCCATTATTTTGTAGTGTTCGTTTCGGTATAGATTTATTCGCTTCAAAACGAATAAATCTATACGAAATATATACATTCACTTTTTAACTAAATTTTAAAATAAGATCAATTTGGGAAACGAAAAGAAAGAAAAATATGAGTCAAAATAGTTTGTCGCCAAAAATGACAGAAACAGAGTTTGATAATGGTTATTGGTATGTGGATGAACTGCGAGTTTTTGCGAAAGAGTTGGGAATACCATCGACGTCTAAACTAAGAAAAGATGAGCTAGAAAAAGCCATAAAAGACTTTTTGCGTACTGGTAAGGTGAAAAATCCCACAAAAAGAAACCTCAAAAAAACCGGCGAAAAAGATATTAGCAAAGGTCTTAGTCTTACTCTTAAAGTCGTTCACTACACCAGTAATAAACAAACCAAAGAATTCATTGTAACAGAGGCCAAGAAAATAGTACCTGACTTACGAGAAAGGTCAGGGGTACGCTATCGTTTAAATCGCTGGCGAGAAGAACAAATAACTTTGGGAAAAGAGATCACTTATGGAGATTTAGTTCACAAATATATTGAGCTAAATCAGAGTGAAGAGCCTTTTGCCCGTGTTCCTCATGGACGTTATATCAATTTTGTTGCGGACTTTTTAGCAAATGAAAAAAACGCCACAAGAGAAGAGGCTATCAAACATTGGGAAAATTTAAAAGAGTTGGATATTCCCAAAACGTACACGTCTTGGAAAAAGTGGAATGCTAAAAAATCATAGGTAGAGTACATCAAATCTACCTATGATAGTTATTTTCGGTTTTGAATAACGCCTATAAAAGAGGTAAACGACTTGACTATTTTATCAGAGATCTTACTTCACGGGCAACTCTTTGTCCTGATCTCACCGCCCCTTCAATATAACCAGTCCAAATTACTGAAGTTTCGGTTCCGGCCCAGTGTATACGACCTACCGGTTTGCGAATTTCACTTCCGTATTGTGTTAAAATATTTGGTTGTAACGGAGAAACACAACCACTGCTCCACGCATCGTTCCCCCAATTGTATTCTTTATAATCAATGAAATTTCGCGCTTCGTTGCCAAACAATTGAACAAGTTGATTGATGATGGCATTTTTGCGACTAGAAAGACTACGCGTCATCCATTCATCGTCAGGAAAGACTAACAAAACGCCTGGTTTTCCTGAATGAGGTGAGTTGTCAAACGTTGCACTGACGGGTCCGGATTCTCCGATAGATTGACCATTTAAACCTTTTTTACGCCAGAAAGGCTCTGAATAAACAACACTGATCTTTGCTCCTGAGGTGGCTGTCCAATTTTCGTTTAACAATCTCCGGCGGCGACTCAACTGTGGTGTGATTTCTATTCGCGTGACATCGCGAGGCATCATGGCCATCACCAATCTTTGCGCACGGAAAGATTTATTTCTCGTATGAACAACCACATGTTTATCTTTATTTTCTATCCGTTGTACAGGGCTATTGAGCAATATATTTTTTCGCATATTTTGCGCCATCTTTAAAGATATGCTGTGCGCCCCTCCTACAATGCGACTTGTCTGTGCGGTACGGTTTATGGCGTCTAAACTTCCCGCAGAACGAATGTAATACAAGTAGTATAGTAATGAAAGATTCTCAGATGTTGTACTCAGTGGCATCATGATATCTATTTCCAGTAGAAAACGCGAAATTTCCGATTGAGCATTATTATCTAACCATTCTCCTGCGGTCATTCGATCCCACTGTTTGGCACGTGGTGCGACCCACGGTGCATTTACAGGAATGGTCTTTGCCATTCTTTCCAGTTGTGCTTTTACGCGATCGTAATCTTGCCAATCACTCGGTGACAATTCATCATCGGCAGATCCTCTGGCAGGCATACCTATGGCGCGTCCTTGCGTATACATGGGAAATGAATTTATCCCCAAGTCGCGAATCAACTTTTGTATTTCTGTTTGTGTCGGTCCTATCCATTGACCTCCCGCTTCGGCATAACCATTGCCAGCTGTTGGTATGTTGTATGTTCTTCCTCCGACTCTATTTCGCGCTTCTATGACTAAAACCGATTTAACCCCTTGATTTATCAATTCGCGGGCCGTTGTCAGTCCCGCTACTCCAGCTCCTACAACAATTACATCGTAGTTTTCATTTGTGTCTTCGGCCCATAGATTCGTAAAACCAAATGCCAAAAAAAGAGCGGATTTTTTTAGAAATTCTTTACGTGTGATGAGATTCATGTTCTTCCTAACAGAACAAAAATAAATATTTTACCCAATCTGACGGTTAGCCTACTCAAAGTTGTTGTTACAATGTTGCGACATTCGCAGAACGTCAATAACTAAATTTTTACCAAAAAAAGATTACGTGTCTGACTCCGGGAGTAACACAAATACATACTTGCCAATTCTATAAAGAGGCAACAATTTCTTTGTCGCACTCTGGTAAACGCAATAAAAAAGAACGAAAGTCGTCTGCAAGTGGTGCGTTTATTTGAACGATTTTGTCGTGACGCGGATGTTTAAACTCTAGCCATTTTGCATGCAAACATAGACGTGGCAATCCATATTCGGCACGAAAAAAGCGATTGATTTTACCTTTTCCGTAGCTAGTATCACCCAAAATTTGATGAGCACTGTGAGCTAAGTGGCGACGAATTTGGTGTTTGCGTCCTGTAAAGATTTGTGCGCGGATAAGAGAACAGCGAAAAAATTCACTTATTTTGTGAAAATGGGTGCGTGCGTGTTGCTTTACTCCTTTTTCACTAGTCAACTCGCGTTCCATGGTCCATTCCTCAGGTGCGGAACCACGTACAAAGGCAATGTATTCTTTGCGTGTCTCTGTGGATTGTAGAGATTCTTGTAATAGTTTTGCGTCTTCTTTGGTGAGAGCGAAAGCGATCGCTCCTGATGCGGCGCGGTCGAGACGATGAATAGGGTATAGGTATTTATCTATTTGTTGCGATAACGTTTGTAGTAGGAATATATTATCCTTTGCCATATCTGTTCTGTGTACCAGAAGTTTTGGTGGCTTTGAGACAACTACGATAGATTCATCCTGGTATAAAATGGGAATGTGCATTGTGTAACCTTAAAATTCAGTAGTAACATACTCGTGAAGTGCCTCTTGCCATGTGCGCATTTTATGAATCGCAGATAGCTTTGTACTTGTGATGCTTTCGTTAAAAGGACGCGGTGCTTTGGTGGGAAAAGATGCAGAACGGACACCCTTGGTTGTGCAATCCATCTTGGCGTCGGCGAATATTTTTTGGGCAAACTGTAAACGATTACAGCGACCAACGTTGGCGATATGATAAATCCCATAATCGGGTACTTTAGTGCACAGAGTTTCCAGAGCAGCGCTTAGATCTTTTGTATAGGTGGGACTTCCCCACGTGTCATCCACAACCGATAAAGAATCGTTTTTTTTCCCCAACTGTAACATTTTCGCCACAAATTTTTTATCGCGTTGTCCCCCACCAAATAACCATGTGGTTCGCACAATATAAAATTTTTGTAGTAGCTGTTGAATGGCTTGTTCACCTTTGTACTTTGATTCTCCGTAGATATTGACAGATCTTGTCACACAATCGCTTTCTTCATAAGCCGAAGTTTTATTACCATCAAAAACCATCCCAGTGCTTACGTATAGCAAAGTACAATTGTGCTGGCGACAACACTTTGCAATATTTTTCGTGCCTTGTTCGTTAACAAAAAACGCTTGTTGTGGCTGCTCTTCACAAAGATCGACATTGGTCATCGCCGCGAGATGCACAACAATCTGTGGCTGAATTTTCTCAAATGCGCTTGTCAGTTTTTGCACGTCCGTCACGTCGAGATCGCTGTGTGGAAACGCATGAACGTCATATTTTTCGTTCAATAGAGGAATGAGGTATGTTCCCACCATACCGCCACTACCTGTCACAATTACTTTTTGCATTTGTTGTCCTAATATTCCGCATATTCGGTTTCAAAATTTTCGTCGAGCTTGCCGTCAAAAACTTGTTCGGTAAATTTTTGCGGATGCTCGTTTACATAGTCGGATAAGCTTTTTTTATTGTTCGTAGATGAAATGAGTTTGTGTAGTTTAAAGTCGTCCATTGTTAGGCGGTGAGCGATGTTGCGTACATGGATTCTCCTGGGGCATGCGAACACAATGGTGTTTTGAATAAAATCGACATCATAGGCACCTTCTACAGGGAAAATCCAGTTCACTTTGCGATCGGCATTTGTTTCGAAAACAATGGCGTGGGCATTTCTCAAAAAAACGATGTAGTCTTCTTTTATATGCCATGTATTGAGGACATCAACTATATTTTCTAAGACCTGTCCGTTGCGATCTATTATTTTTAGATGCGCGTCTTTTGTAAATACATAAATTCGGTCTTTGATACATTTTAGAATTTCATGTGAAACCGAAAATTTTTTGCTGTATATTTTCTTGAGTTGTTTATCTACAATGCAAAGAGTCGTATTATAATTATCTTTTTTCATGCCATTGTCATTGTTGTTGGTGAGAGTATAAAAAATATCACGGTGACTGTTGACGACCAAACTAGTGCATTCCATTTTTTCTGATAAAGTAATTTTTTGCAGCATTTTATTTTTGATATCTTCCACACATATACAGTGATCTTTCTTGCTGTAGTAAACAATTGTCGAACCATTTGCCTCTATGTGCAGAAAACGCTGTTGTGGGCAGCGATAAAAGACTTTTCCGGTCATAGTAAAAATGATATTTTCCAATTTTGTCTTCACAATGATATAGTCTTCATCAATGCGAAAGTCAATGATTCTATTTTGTATTGTGGAAGTCCACAACTTCTGATCTTTTCGCCACACAGATATTTGATTTTGCAAAACAACTAATTTCTGGGAACGATGAAAGCGCAGCTTGCGTACTTTTTTCGTGGGGATATTGAATGATTGCAAAGCAAATGAGCGGTCCCACAAATAAACACCATTTTTATTTGTTGTTGCAACATACTTGGCATGCGGATGAATGGCGATTTGGTGGAAATCATTTCCGAAATAACCGATGAGCGCTGGATTTTCCGGAACAAAAAAATCGGTGATTATGATCTCGGAATACGATACAGTAAAAACAATATTGTCATTGAATGGCGCTGTGTATAATTCAACTTTTCCGAAATTGTCGTATTCGAAATTGCCTTGCTTTTTACGACTAATACGATTGCCCTGGATGTCAAAAAGTCGCAGATATCCATCGTAATAGCTCGCAATATACTGTCCGTCGTGGCATAGCGTCATGGAACGCATTTTTTTGGGTTTTCGCCATTTTTGTATTTTGTGCGTATGTTTGTTGTACACATGTACATGAGAAGAAGATGTGTAAACTACACTATTTGTGGAGATATCTAAGTGTGTAATGTTTTGCGTGCATTCACGAATAAGAGTCGTTTTTTTATCCTCAATATTCAAAACGTGCAAATTTTTGCCACTCACGAAATATACATCAGGAAATTCCCACTTTACAATAGATATCGACTTAGGGACATCACAATACTCGGTGATTTTTTTTCCGTTGTAGTGATAGACAATACCGTTTTTCCCGAAAATAAAGGTTCGTTTGTCTTCGCTCATGAATATGTCAGACACTTCCTGGATGGAATGTTTTATCTTTGCAATTATTTTATGGCTTGGGATGTCCCATATTTGGAGATTTTCCTCATTGATCATTGCCAGTAAATCACCATTTTGGTTAAAGGCAATGTGCTGTACTGTGGGGAATTCCTCATTCAATAAATAACGTTGTACCAAACCGTAGTGACGTAAATTTCTATAGAGCATTTTGCGCGTTCCGTTGCGAATTTTGCCAATATCTTCTCCACTTAAGCCTTCCAAAAATTGCAAACTGCGACCGGTGAGTAGACCACTTTCTCTTGTGAGTCCAACATTAAACTTGATATCGGCATTGTATGAGGCAAATTTAGCCAAAATTTTACTAGAAGATTTGTGCTTTTCGGCAGCCTGGAGACGCGATTTTTTCAAATACTGTATATGCACAACCGTAAATATAATGGTTAAAAGTATGCATAGGGTGGTGAGAGCAAAGGTAAGTTTATGGCGTAAAATAAATTTGTATACTTTTTTGATGGGCGTGTACGGACGTGCTGTTACCGACTGCCCTTGTAGAAAATTTTGTAGGTCATCCGCAAGAGACTTCGCAGAAGAGTAGCGTTTACGAGGATCTTTTTCTAAACATTTTAAGCATATTGCCTCTAGGTCGACGGGAATATCGGGATTCAAAGCTCTCGGCGAAATAGCGTCCTGGTAACATACGCGGAAAATGATATTTATATTGTTGTCTCCTTCAAACGGAGGACGCGATGTCAATAGTTTGTAGAGCGTTGCTCCCAAAGAATAAATATCCGTAGAATTCCCCAATGGATTACCATAGGCCTGTTCTGGTGACATGTAAGCCACAGTACCTAGCAATTCACCGGTTTTGGAAATTTGTTCGTCGTCTTGTTGTAATTTAGCTAGGCCAAAATCCATTAGTTTGGGTTCTTTGCCTACAAGCATAATGTTGGCGGGTTTGATGTCGCGGTGAATAATTCCTCTGTCATGCGCGTCTTGTAATGCCAATGCCACTTTTTGTATCACTTTTGCTATTTGACGAAAGGATAGGTTGTTGATTTCGGCGAGAGATTTTCCTTCTAAATATTCCATTGTCAAATAAATTTGCGGATCCGTTCCATAGGAAAGAAGACGTACGATATTGGGGTGCTGTAACTTTCCCAGAATTTCCATTTCTTTTTGGAAACGCGAGACCATATTCTCATCGCCATGGGAGATAATTTTGAGTGCCACAACGCGTTTGATTTTCGTTTCGTAAGCTTTGTAGACGATCCCCATACCGCCTTGCCCCAGTTTGTGTTCGATTTCGTAATCACCAAACTCTCTTCCCATGATTGGTTGAGAATGTATCGTTGTACGATCTACGAGAGTAACATCTTCCGAGAGCGATTCATCTTGAAAAAACGTTTTGCAAACAAGTATTTTTTTGTCGCAGTTGGGACAGCGTCCTGTTTGTCCAAGATGCGTATTGGAAATGCGAATTTTTTTACCACAAGTACAAACGAATTTTTTATTGCTTATTTTCATTTTTTCCTCAAGTTACGTTGCCAATTCTTTGGCGATACGCTCCATGCACTCTTTGAGGGTGGCTTTGGGGCAAGCGACATTTATTCTCTCGAAACCAGTTCCTTCTGCCCCAAAAAAGTATCCTTCGTCAAGTGCGATTTGGCATTTATGGACAATCAAATCGGTCAGTTGCGATTGCGTTAACCCTAACTGGGTAAAATCGAGCCAGGCCAGATAGGTTCCCTGGGGCTCTACTAATTTTACCTGTGGGATATTTTGGCGACAAAAATCAGCAATAAACTCCATGTTGTCTTCCACATATAGAAGGAGTTCATCAAGCCACTCGTCGCAGTCGTTATATGCTGCTTTGGTTGCTTCAATGCCCATGGGATTTGCGTCGAGATTGAAGTGTTTGTCTATTGCCGTACGCATGTAGTTTCCGCGTAATTTTTTGTCAGGTATAATGATATTTGATGTATGCATACCTGCCAAATTAAACGTTTTGCTTGGGGCGGTACAAATAATTGTATTTTGCATAAAGCGTTCTGCAACATTCGTGATGGGAATATGGCGATGATCTTTCAACGTCAAATCACCATGAACCTCATCCGAAACGAGAATTATGTTATTTCTAAGGCATATATCTCCGACTGTTTCGAGTTCCGCCGCTGTCCAAACTCTTCCCACAGGATTATGCGGATTACATAAGAACATCAATTTGGTGGTGGGGTCTGCCGCTTGTTTTTCTAGATCTTCAAAATCTATCGTGTAATAATTTTTATCATATACCAGTGCGTTGTTTGCCACCACACGACCATTATTTTCGACAACAGCAGTAAATGGGTAATAAACTGGCCGCTGGATAATAACTTTATCTCCGGGATTGGTAAAGGTCTGTACACAAAAACACAAGGTCGGTACTATCCCACGTGCATAAACAATCCACTCTTTTTCGATTGCCCAATCGTGTCTTTTTGCCATCCAGTTTATCACAGAGCTATAGTAATCGTCCCCACAAATCGTATACCCCCAGATGCCATGTTCCACACGTTTGCGGATGGCATCTTGAATAGGAGGGGCACACTCAAAGTCCATATCCGCTACCCATAAAGGTAATAACGTTTTATTCTCAAAAAGTGGAAACATTTTTCCAAGATGATCCCACTTCATTGATTCGGTGTTACGCCTATTTATTTTTTTGTCGAAATTATATTTCACTTGATTTATCTCCCTTTAGATCTTTCGCACAAAAGCTTAACTTTACACCAAGTGTATTTTCTATTATGTCATAAACTCACTCAAAAATAAATAGTGCATTTAACGTAAAAGCATGGCAAAATTCGAATGACAACGACCGCGTTTTTGTGTATCCTAGGAGAAAGTATATTGTAAATGGCATTTCTGTGTAGATTCTTGAAAATAACAATCTGAGGTAACCAATGGAAATATTAAGCGGCAAATACAAAGTAGAGTCTACTCTGGGGCAGGGCGCCATGGGTAAGGTTTATCTTGTAAGAAACTTGCGTAGTGGTTGTTATTTTGCCGCAAAGGAATGCAACTCCCTAAATCCAAAGATTCTGGAGCGTATACGTCGTGAATTTTATTTTTTAACGCGCATCAATCACCCCAATATTGTACGTGGTATTGAATTTTTACAACAGAAAAATAGTTATTTTATTGTAATGGATTACATTCAAGGAGTTACAGTTCGCGACGTATTAAAGAAGAAGTTATTCACCATAGACTTCAATAAAAAATTAGAAATAGCAACACAAATTTGTAGTGCCGTAGCTACCCTAAATAAAGCAGAAATTATTCATCGTGATATTAAACCTTCTAATATCATGCTTGAGGGAAATAATCTTGTTCCTCGTCTTTTAGATTTAGGAATCGCCAAAATGGAAAGCATGCAAAGCCTTACGCAACCTGGAAAAGTTGTGGGAACTCCGAAATATATGAGTCCTGAACAAGTGGAAGGTTCTATTGCGCATAATTCCGATGTTTTTTCTTTGGGTGTGGTGTTGTATCAGTGGTTTGCATGGATGGAGAATTCTCCTTTTCACGACCAAAGTAAGGCACGGGTCTTTCGCAATATTTTGCAAGCGCGTTTGCCATTACTTCATGAATTCTTAGGGGATCGGTCTCCTCATGTTGCATATGTGGCAAGACTTTTGGACCAAGCACTACATAAAGATCCGCAAAAGCGACTTAGCTCCACCGCCGAAATGTACAATATATTGCGAAACTGTCCTCTTGCACAACCAAATCAGGTCGTGGCAACTTCACCTCCGTTAAGTACAACTCCTGCGTCGTTGCCAAATCCAGAACCAATAGATTTGGAATCTCTTGATGACGAAATACAGAATTCGCCAAGTAAAATAGCTCGTAGAAAAAACGACGACAAAATATTTGACAAAAACGTCATCATCATCCCCTTACTTTTAGCAGGTCTAATTTTGTGCGGCTTTTTCTGGATAATGTCATTTGATAAAACGCCTCCGAAGAAAAAAACGCCGAAAATTTTGCGGAAAAAAATACAAAAAAGTAATACAAAAAAAGACAAAACACCACCAAAGAATCATAATAAAAGTAATCATGGCGATGATAAAAGCACAAACAAGCGCCCAGAAACGAAGGAAAAAGAAGAAGTCAAAAAGCAAAGCCCAAAAACAACACACAACAAAATGTTTGCGGCACATTACAAATTAGGTGCGCAATACATGAAGTTAAAACACTATTCAAAAGCATTACGTCACTTTACGAAAGCTATTAAGATGGATCATCGCCATGCTGATTCCTTTAGATCACGAGGAATCTGTTTTTTCTATCTCGCAAAATATCGTCGCGCACTTCGTGATTTTAACAGGGCTTTAAAACTTGAACCAAGTTTAGAGGGAGAGCTCCAATCTTACATTGCAAGATCAAAAAAATTAAAAAGCGAAAGGGATTAGTATGAAGATACTGACATTCGTTTTTTGTTGCATCATCATTTTGAACTACGCGGATGAACAAAAGACTGACAACAAAATATATCCTTTTACTTTAGAAAAAAATGAAATACCGAAAGGACATACGTTAGTTAAATTTTCCGAGAACGACAAGAAACAAGGTTTAAAAAATCCTGGATTTATTCCCCAAAAATTTCTCAAGGATTTTTGCACGAGACTTAAAATAGAGCCAGAAAATATTCATCGCATTTATAATGTTTCTCTCAAAGGAAAAAGCGATCAAGCTGGTTACATGGCTTTTGAATTTAGTGACAAGCAATTGTTGGACAAACATTTAGAAAAAGTCCTCAAAATGGTAGTAGGATGGGTTTTTATCTATTCACACAAAGAACACCTTCTCTTATTTTGGTCACATGACAGTGAAAGTGTGCCTATCCTTCAGCAGTGGGCGGGACATGTAGTAAAGCGTTTAAAAAGCAAAGATGAAGTTAATGTGCTTTTTCGTGGGAAAAGATATATTCCTCCTGCTTTTTAAAAACACCATAAGAGTAAAAGATTTCCTAGTAAATAAAAAAAATCGTTCTTTCACACTGTTTACATACACATAAATATTTGGGAGGGCATTATGAACGACAATAACTTTGATTATCCTGGCCCTGCCTTTGATCAGCAAGAACCACAACGCAAAAAAATCACTCAGCAAATCAAGAACGTGACAAAAGAACGAGTGACAAAAGCGAGTGGTTATGTGCGTACAAAATATCGGCAAACAAAAAATCAGGTAAAAAAAACCGGGAAACAGGTAGGTCACTCCGTCAAGAAAACCGGAAAACAAGTTGGCAATACTGTCAAAAAAACTGGGCAACAAGTTGGGGATACCGTAAAAAAGCCTTTTGATGTAGTGAAACACGCTTTGGAAACACGTGAAGACGAAGTGCGTTTTTATTTTAACAACTACATGAGTACGAGTAGTATTGATTACGATTATGGTTATGATCCAACAGCGTCGTTGGAATATTTAAAAACACAGAGTGATTACTTACAAGCACAAACCCCACAAGCATATGACCATATTAGCCAAGGGTATTATGGACAAACACTCAGTTATATTGGCATACAAATAAAATCGGCTTTCGCTGATAATGGTTGGTACTATTCTTTTATGGAATTTACCCCACAATACACTCAAATTAAAAAGGTGATGGTATTGTGGCATGGAATTGGTTCATGGTGTGGTGACCTGTGCCACATAAAAAAAATTGTGGAACAGGGAATTTATGTGGTGGCAGTTGATCTATTAGGGCATGGTGCCTCTAACTCAGACGCACAGCCCCAAAAAATATCTACCCCCAAAGGGCATATTGGCTCTTTTGAGGAGTGGATCAAGCAAATAGCTCATGCAACCATCACCATACAAGAGGTGATAAAAGAGTACCTACATGTGGAAGTGGTGATGGCGGGTATTAGTCTTAGTGGTATGTTAACAACTAGAGCCATCATAGACTACAGGGATCAACTCCCCAAGCGCACTTTGCTTATTTCTCCTGGCTATGCTGCGGCAGGAGGTCTGTGGTTGGGAAATATTCCTTTAGTCCGTAAGTGGAAAGGTTTGGTGAATTTTTCAAAACGCTACATACCTTCTTTCAATCGCAACAGTCCCTTTTACATAGGTGAAGTGCTGCGCATTATTAAAAATGCCAATTTTAGTAAGCAATTGCATTACAATGACTTATATACAGGGCATATGACCGATGAACATCGTGAGTACGTTGATAATTATTATGAGAAGCTCAACCTTAATCAACGATATGTCACCGCTGGGGTTACGGACAAGTTATACAAAGAAGTATGTAAAGTGTCGTTGTCTTTAGAGAAGTTGATCAAAAAAGGAAAAATTCACGACAGTAATTTTTTTATTATCACTACGGGAAAAAGTGAAATAGACGACAAAATTATCTGCAAGCATATTATCCGGCAGTATATAAAAAAGTTACGCGGTCATGGTAATCGGGTCGCACATATTAACCTCGACGAGGTGGAGGACCACGAACCAATATTCAACTATGGTCGTGTAAGAAATCGTCCGCCGGAGCAGGATATCATGAAAATTATCGGTGACTATGTATTGGAAAATTTATCTTTGGGAGACATTTTATGAGGACTTTAGTATTTGGACTACTGCTGTGTAGCTTTGTATATGCGGACTATACAAAATACAGTGATATTAATTACAATTTAGATAAGCAGTCCGAAAAGATGAATACACTGGATATTTATGTTCCCAAACAAATATCAAAGCCTCTTCCAGTGATGATTTATGTTCACGGCGGAGGGTGGTGCATTGGTGATAAGAAAAGAGTGCATCACAAAGCAACGTTGTTTACCGATGAACAGTATATCTTTGTTTCGATAAACTATCGACTTTCTCCTTTTCCCTTAGAACTAAAAAATAAAAATAGGATTATGTTTCCCGATCATCCAAATGATGTAGGCGAAGCAATCGCGTGGTTACATAAAAATATCGCGGAGTACAAGGGGGACAACGAAAAGTTTTTTCTGATTGGTCACTCGGCAGGAGCACATCTTGTTGCACTGGTCGCAACAGATGAATCTTATCTCAAGCGCTACGACATTTCTACAGAGATTATTCGCGGTACGTGTGCACTTGACACCGCAGCATATGACGTTGCAAAGCGTACATCAACCGCCGGAGGAATGTTCTTTAACGCTTTCGGTACGGAAGAGGAAAATAAAAAGTACGATACGTGGCGAAAAGCCTCTCCTTCGGAATACGCGGATCGCGAAGATGGTCCTATGCTTTTAGTGACGCAAAAAGGACAAGAGATGCGCGAGCAACAAAACTATGGGTTTGCAAAGTTGCTCTCCAATTGTGAGGTTTATTTGATTGATAAAACACATCGCGAAGTCAATGTTGACTTGGGAAATCCGCAAGACACGACCATGTTAACGACCGTAGTGATGACGTTTTTTCAACGTTTGCGATAGGAAACAATCATTGACTAAAAAGTACATTTCAGTCAATAAAAGATTTACAAATCGATGTCATTCCCGCGTAAGCGGGAAACCAGCAATATAAAGATGACTTATAAACGCTGGATCCCTGCTTCTGAGGGATGACCGTGCCCAACAGCAAGCCGTTGTTTTATTAAAATCAAACTACTTCAACTTGCTGTTGAAATTGTACAATTTGGTCGTGCAAAGTGTTGTACAATTGTTACTTACGATCAAAATTGCAAAACCATTTTGTTTTGTAGTTCCAGAGAACAACGTAAGATCTTACGGTCAAAATTGCAAAACCATTTTGTTTTGTAGTTCCAGAGAACCGTGCCCAACATTACACCTCAAATACATGATGCTTCGAATCAAAGCGCATGCGCGGGTAATAAATTCCATCCGCGGCACCTTTTCCGGCACCGATCATCATCACCGTAAAAGCATCGCTTGGGTAACCGAGGATTTTGCGCACACGTTTTTCGTCGAAGCCTTCCATGGGGCAGGAATCGTAACCATGAGCTTTTAGTGCTAGCATTAAATTTTCCGCAGCCAAGGCACATGTTTTCGCTGCCCATGTCTGCATGCCTTGCTTAGAAAAAGGCCCGCGTGGGACCGGGCGGAATAACCCTACAACAGTCATCATTATCTTGCGTGCGAATCCTAAAATGCCTAAAGGACCTTGTGTATAAAGTAATTTTACGGTCTTGGTGTAATAGGATTCCACGGCGGGGGGAATATCACCTGGCCATTCATTGAGTAATTTTTGTGCGTTCTCTTTCCATGATTTGCTGCGACCCACCACCGCGATTAATACTGCGGCAGTTTTGGCCGCACGTTGTTGGAAGCACGCTGCCGCAAGTTGTTTTCGTTCATTCTCTGAGGAAACAACGTAAAATTCCCATGGTTGCAAGTTACTAGAATTTGGAGCTAAAATTGCCAATCGCAGGCATTCTTCGATAACTTCGCGTGGGATTTCTTCATCGGTGAAGCGTCGTACCGAACGGCGCGTTTCGATAATTTCACGTAGTGCTTCTATGTGGTTTGTCATAACACAATCTTTCCATTATTCCGAAATATATTCTAAAGAATTCATCGCCTCTATCAGTTCTGCTTTGTGGTTTTCATTGTTTGCACGATATACAGCGAATATACCATAGGCATTGCCATTTTTGATAGTATAGAAACGTTGTGATTCAAAACGTATGTTGCTTCGTTTATTGCGCAGATTATAACTTACGAGAATACCGTTTAAGCCTCCGATACGATATGGTTTTTTGTCATTTACACGAAAGCGGTAGAACTTCATGATACTCTGCCGTTCCATTTTTCGGCGGCAATAATCGAGGTCTTTGCTTTCTATTTTGAAGGACTGCACCGTGAAATAGAAGCCTCCTAAGTAACCGTAAAATTTCATGCCTCCATTGTTAAATTTTTTTTCTCGTACCGGCCACTTGGTTTTGACTTTATAGCGAATGTGTAAATCTTTGTTTTCGACCGTGGTATATTCCTCACCAATGATAGACAACGAGTACATTGCATGAAGGACACCTGCATTTTTGCGATGTGTGTCCTGAGGACGACGCGCTGTACATACGTACGCAATTCCATCATGAATTGCGGTGAACATTTGCAAATAGAATTTTTTTCCCGCGCTGTGTAGTTGATAATACGTCATTTTCCCCTTTAGTTCGTTAATTTGCGTATCTTGCTGTTTTTTTCGTACAAGTTTAGCGCTTACATTGGAGCTGAGAATCACTTTTTCGGCGGTTTGAATGACGTGAGATATATTTTCGTGACGAACTCGTGAAAAAGCAAAAACTGCATAACTATTGGTTCCGGTGCTGTACAAGATGCGAAAAATATCATCATCGGACAATACCTGATATTTCCATACAGGTTTGATGTAAAATTGAGCTTTATATTTACGCGTAACCCATTTTTTCCATTTGTTGGCGATGTATTTGTAGTTGCGTAACGTTGACACCGGGACATATTCTTGTGTATTCTGCTGCGGAGATTTCTTTTGTGCTGTGTTGTGTGAAGACTCATCAACTTGTCGTGACAATTCTTTTTCTGTTGTTTTTTTCAAAGGAGGATCAATGCGCTGTGGTGGTTTTTGTTGCGAAGTTACCATCAGAGGTTGTTTCGTCTTAGGTTGTTTATTTCCCCGTCCAATAAAAATGCCTATAGATAAACACACAACAAAAGCACATGCCATTGCCATGATCCGCGTGTATTTTTTTTGGTTGCGGTTCATGTGTTGCGAAATTCGACTACTTGATACGGAAAGTGCTTTGCCATGCAGGAAATTTTGTATGTCACTATGCATTTCTCGTGCAGTTTGGTAGCGTTTATCTGCATCGCGTGCCATAGCCTTCAAGCATATGGCTTCTAATTTACTCGACAAGTTTTTGTTATAAGTGCGCATCGGTTTGACTTCGCCATGTAAAATGTTGTAAATTATTTTTGACTGTGAGGAACCATTAATGGGGCAAACACCGGTAAGCATTTCATAAAAAATGACACCTAGTGCATATATATCACTACGTAAGTCGATACTCTTGCTTTTGCCTTCCGCCTGTTCTGGGGACATATATTTTGGCGTCCCTAAGATTTGTCCACTATTTGTAAGATCCTCGTCTTTTTTTACGTCTTTGGCCAAACCAAAGTCCATCAAAAATATGTGATTTTCCTTTAACAGAAGATTACTTGGTTTTAAATCGCGATGAATAATCCCACGTTGGTGCGCATAGTTGACAGCGGTGAGAATTTGCAACATCATGTCACAACATTTTCGCGAAGACATTTTTTTTTCTTTTAGAATGTCTTTTAGGGGCATTCCGTCGATATAGTCCATCGCAATAAAAGAAATACCGTTGTGCACACCTACATCATGGATTTGTACTATATTGGGATGTTTTAGTTGCGCCATTGTCTGCGCTTCACTAAAAAAGCGTTGCTTGATGGTTTGTGGAGCGTTTTGTAAATTTAGGAGAACCTTAATGGCAACATCTTTTTGTAGAATAGGGTGTCGTGCGCGATATACGCGTCCCATCCCTCCACTTCCTACAAGTTCCTCTATTTGGTAGCTTGCTATTTGTGGAAAAGCTTTTTTGTTAAGTGTGCCCTCTAGTCCACTAATCCAACTCTGGATGAGTTTATATTCCTCATTGACCAGTACTTTGTTTTTGTACAAATCTGTGGCAATTTTTTGCGCCGCATCGCGA
The DNA here is from genome assembly GCF_009002475.1 of Candidatus Uabimicrobium amorphum. Classification (GTDB taxonomy): domain Bacteria; phylum Planctomycetota; class Uabimicrobiia; order Uabimicrobiales; family Uabimicrobiaceae; genus Uabimicrobium; species Uabimicrobium amorphum. The sequence continues at coordinate 1,558,033 of NZ_AP019860.1, read as the reverse complement.
TGAATAAACTGTTTATCGGCATAAGTCAACGATGTTGTCGAGCCATCACTATTTTTCAGCTTGTTGTGCATTAAATTTTTCACCTGCATTTCGTTTAAGTAACCATAACGACTAGACCCCTGCAGTAAGGCGTAGTATGCAACAAGGAAATGCAAGTAATTTTTTTGTTGTGTATTGATAAGCTGAGATTGCGCCAAGTTGTTCAATAAATCTCCACGGCAATTTTTTACCGTTTCCAGTTGCTGCACATTAAGATATCCTGATGCTTGGATACAATTTAGCACTAGAGAGTTTCTATGATGCATCGCTTCTCCCATAAAATTCAAAAGCGTTTACCGTTTCTACCATAATAGCAGATATTTTTACTCTGCGCAATAACGCGCGTAAGGTCTATGTAAGTTTCCGTAGAAAGCGTCGAATTTCATTGATTTCGCGTTGCCACCCCAACGTTTGATAGCTTTCTAGGCTCTTCGTGTAGCAGTCACGTGCCGCAGAATTACGCTGTAAATCAAAATGGAAAATATTGCCTAACGCTCGGTTCAGTTGCGCGGTGTTTTTGGTATCCTTCAGGTCTTCGGCAATTTCTACCGCCAGTTTGTAATGCTCAACGGCTTTGTTATATTGTTTTAATCGCAAATAAACACTGGCGGCATTCTGACTGTGAAGAAGGCTACCTCGCCGATCTCCCAGGTCTTGCGCAATTTCCATCGCTTGTAAATAACAATCCAAAGCTTTGTGACGTGTTTGTGAATTGCGTTTATAAATCCCTCCCAGGCTACTTAGACGTACAGCAATTCCTTGTTTATCTCCCAAAAGACGTGTGATGCGTTCGGCCTCTAAAAAATATTCCAGTGCTGTGTCGTAATCTTTTTCGTCACGGTAAATCTTTCCGATATTGTCTAAGTTAATGGCCAAACCTTGTTCGTCACCTATGGTGACACATAGTTCTTTTGCTTGTTTCAAATAATCCAGTGCTTGTGATCTTCTTCCCATGCTTTTGTATAAGCCACCTAGTTTATTTAAATAAAAAGCGAGTCCCTTTTGGTCAGAGATCGATTGAGCGATGTCCACCGCTTTTTGGTAATAACCCAATGCTTGTGTGTAATTGCGCCGTACGCGATAGATTCCGCCTATGCTGTTTAGATACTCTGCTTCTAAACGCAAATCTTTATTTTTTGCGGCAATTTGTTGCGCTTTGCAAAAAAAATCAAGTGCCTCGTCATAATAGCTTCGTACTTTTTGTAGGTAGCCCATTTCATTGTAAGCATTGGCAACAAACGCATAATTGTCTTTTTCATCGATAATTTCTGTCATTTTGAGATAACAAGCAAAGGCTTTTTCAATTTGCCCACTGTGGCGTAACAAACGACCGATGATGCTAAAGGCACTCGGAATATCAACATGTTTTTGGGCCCACTGATCTAAAGCGACATGCAGTTGTTCATTTTTATGTTCGATCAGTCTATGTTGCTGTTCCTCACTGTAAGTGTGATGCGGCAACTGCTCGCCTAGAATCTCCGTAAATACTTGGGGAAATTTTCCGTGAGTGATTTGACCTTTTTTGTCATAGAGCTTTACGAGTTTCTGTACATGAGGGTTTATCGTTTCTTTGTGGTCGTCTTTTTGCAAAAAATTCCACACAAAGCCTTGGGCATCTTTGACAGAACTTTCCATTGCCAAATAATCGAGATTGATTTTTAAATCGGCGCCGCTATATCCCCAAAAAGCAAAATAGTATTCACGAAGAAGTTGTTGTAGAACACGCTTTTTTACACTGGACAGCCCCTGACTTTCTTGTTCTACCGTGGCGGTAATTGTCTGTGGTGTTCGAATGCAGCCATGAAGTTTTAGCAGGTGTACATTTGTTGTATCTTTAGAATCAAAGTTGGCAAAATGTTCGTCACTGGAATACACTTTGTGCGGTATGCTGCTTTTTTGCAACGCTGTTTCGATAAAAACGTCAAAATTGGTGGTGACGATGTATTTTAAATAGCCTTTTTCTGCGAGTTTGGCTAAATAAAGGTGATTTATGTTTGGCTCCCCTTGCTCTAAAGCCTGAAAGCTTTCAAAATATCCCTCACAATATTTTAGAATAATGGAGGCAACATATTCTGGTGTCAGACCTTTCTTGTCGTTTTCACCAATCATGTCGATCTGTGTTAGATCGTGTGTGTAATTTTGTAAAAAACTATCGGTATTGGCGATAGAAGATAGAGTGTAGTCGCGAAGCATATGCCAATCGGGAAGACCGGCGGGGGGTTCTAAACTAATGCCTGCCCCGCAAAATAACACAGCTTTCTTTTGTTTAAAAATATCCATTTACTCTCCTCATTTATTTCCGAAGTTCTTCAAGAGCAACGTCTAGTTCTGTTCTACCAATTAACAGAGACTGCTGCTCTTTAATACAATCTTCAATGATCTTTTCGAATACCAACTCTTCCGCGGTACACTTTGCCAAAATACCTTTTTGGTAAGAAATTTGACTGATTACCTTGGTGCGTTCTCCTAAGTTACTCCAGCTTTTTTTGTATTCTAATACTTTTAATTTCGCCTGAAGCTCTTTTAAGGTAGCGCTTGCCTTTGTTCGTTTTGCCGGAATTAATGTTTTTTTTTGCTGTGCATCTTCTTGGCGCGTCTGTATTTTTTTTTGTTTGGCCATCATTTGTGATAAACGTTTTTCTAAGTGGGAAATTCTAGTTTGTGCGAATGAAATTTTTGGCGACGAAACTGACTTCGCAAAAGCGGATAAAACGCCATAATATGTTGCTAAGTCATTCTGTTTTTCAGCGATTTTTTGTTTTGTGGACGCGAGCTGTTTTTCGTAGTAAAGCAACTTGGTTTTTAGTACCCCTTGTTGGATGATGGAACTTTCGGCATTTAACTTTTTGGTTATTGCGCGTTTATTAAGTAAAAGTTCCTGATATTTTTCTTTGCTTGCGCCTAGTTCTTTTTCTAAAATAGGAATGGCATTTTCTATAATACCTAAGTGCGGTTGTAGTATTTGTCTTTGTTGTGTTGATACATCGGCATTTAAAGATATGACAACACCCAATATTAAGAATAACTGCTTCATAGTAGTTTCCTTTATAAATTTTTTTTCTGTGATAAATTTCTGGAAAAAAATTATTTCGCAACTCAAAATAGTGATAGACTGTTCGGTAAACAAAACACAGAGATATAAGAATCTACTGTATTATCTTTTTCTCTACAATTATTACGCTAAAGTGTTGGGAGTGAATATGAGATTATTTATTTTAATTCTACTAACTTTGAATATTACAATTTACAGCCAAGAACAACCACAACAAAATCCAAAAGAAGACGTTGCAAAAAAAATCGATGCAAACAGTGTCGAGAAAGGCGACGATGTTGACGAAGAAAAAAATAACAAAAATTTAGAAGCGCATGAAAACAATAAGGGTGAAGATCGCGAGAAAAAAGACGAACAAGTAGACAACAACAAGTCAGACGAAAAAAACAAGGGAGCGAATCGCGAGGAAAATGACGAACAACAAGTGGAAGTAAAAGAAAAACCCAAACCACAGCGCCATCGCATTATCGTTATTGGCAAATTAGTCAAAACCAAACCTCTTACCATGAAAAAACCAAGTGAATACGTTCTCGAAGACGACATGCTGTATAAGGGAGCCGATTACTACGTGGGAGATTTATATATTCACTCCACAAAAAAACGCGATCTTTCTGACCTCGAAAACAGAGTGGTGATGGTCCACGGGTATTTAGAAAAAGATTTAAATAAAGTTTTGGAAGTGATAGGGGAGTGCCCCGAAAACTACGGGGAGCAAGAGAGCATGCAGCAAATAAGGTCTGACTGGGTTGATGACGAAACCGGTTATTCCATAGGGCATAGCAGCACCGAAGCATTGAAGCAAGTTTCTTATGTTCGCTACTACAAAATACAAAAATGCAAAGGTTTTCGTGCAAAGAAGTATCTTGATAGCAAAAAAGTGGAAATCATTTTCCACAATCATTTGCGTAAATCAATATCGGATCTAAAGTTGGTCGCGCATTATGAGTCGGTGTTTGGTAAGCCTGTCCCAATGTATCAGGACAAGAAAATCGCTAGTCTCTCTCCCGGAGAGAAGGCATCATTTGTTATTCCTATGACAATTGCATCCATCAAAAAGTATCGTTTACATGCGGTAAAAGCATGTGCTGATGCCAACGATTTACACATTGACATCAACGAAATTATCGAAAACGAATAACTATTTTTTTGTACCACGGTATGCAATAACTGTTGCCAAGACAAAAGGTAAAATTCTATCGATGTATGTTCCTTTTGTTGCGGGAATACTGTATCCTACAACACTTAATGTAAAACCCAGTAACATGGCAATAAGCGTCGCACGAGGAGTAATTGGTCCGCACAATAACCGCACAATTAAAATAGGGCCAAACGCTGCTCCCATAGCTGTCCATGCAAATAAGACGCGATCAAAAATTTCTTTTGTGCCAAAGATCGCAAGAAAAATAGCGGCAATGCTAAGCAAAAATACAACCACACGTGCTTGGGTTAGGGATTGTTTCACGCTTGTTTTTTCGCGATGCAAGCGTAAGTCATGTGTAAGAGATGAGGCAGCAACGAGGAGTTGACTGTCTGCTGTCGACATAATTGCCGATAAAATGCAGGCAGTCATAACTCCAGCAATTACCGGGGAAAATAAATTATTGGTGGCCACAAAAAATATTTTTTCCTTATCGGGTATTGTATCAAATAACACCCTTCCACACAATCCTAACAATATCATTCCACTATACACGCAAACGGCCCATAGAATTGCAATTCTCCGCGCATGGATGAGGGCTTTTTGATCCTTGAGTGCCATAAAACGATTTACGACATGAGGTTGTCCCGGATAACCAAGCCCTATCCCCAGAAGGCCCAATACGAATCCAACAGCCGCGGAAGGTAGCATATTGCGTGTCAAACTCATATAGCCATCGATGTCCACTTGGGGAAGCTGTTGCACTAAAGTGGAAAATCCACCAACCTCTACAAGTGCCGCAATAGGTAAAATAATAGCGGCGGCGGCCATAAGTAGACCTTGAAGAGTGTCAGTAATACTCACAGCCCAAAATCCCCCCATGAGCGTGTAAAATATAATAATCGCTCCACCAATCACAACGCTTTTGTCGTAAGAGATGTCAAATGTGGCAGAAAATGTTTTTCCTGCTGCCTGAAACTGCGACGATATGTAAAACAACAAGGAAAAAGCAATAATAATGGATGCCACTACCGCGATCGAATACTTCGGCGGAGTATCTCGTGCAATCACCTCCGTAAGAGTTAAGGAATTTGTTTCATGACTTAGAGTTTGCAATCGCGGAGCCACAACATACCAATTGAGAATAAAACCTCCCACACAAGCGGGGAATAACCATATCGCCGAGATTCCCCAGGCATAAGCAGCTCCACTCACACCAAGTAAAGTCCAGGCAGATGAAGAACTTGCCGAGGCGCTAATCGCAGAAACGACAGGACCTAAGGTCCGTCCACCCAAATAAAAGTCATCGGTGTCATTTGTTTTGCGACTTGTCAATATACCGATGGCAACTAAAATTATTTTATACACTACTAGAGTAATTACAATCGTCGTTTCCCTAGACATAAACTCTCCTCAATTTTTGGGATCGGGAACGGGATCGGGTTCGGGATCGTATTACAATTTTAGCTAGCACAAGTCGTTCTTTTTTGTGACATTATGCAAAAACCTATCCCTGATCCCCTCTAATAATCTTGTAAAAAGATGTATTTTCTGGTAACTTAATAGTATTGCTGATGACAAATGGATAACCACTTGTCATTCACAATAAATGAATAATACTTTATCTTATATGGAGGTTAGAGTATATGCAAAAATATACTATTTTGTTAATAACTTTGTTATGCGCTACTTTTGTTGTGGCAGAGTCGACAAAAGTGCACATTTCAGTTATCCAAAAAGGGAGTGTTGATAACTACTTGGCGATGATGTCAAATGAAAACTATCAAGTTATCGCCACAAAAAACGCAGTGGAAGATGCAATGAGAGCAACCACTGTGGATATAAAAGAAAACGAAACATTGTTCTTCGTTGAATCTTTTTCGCACATGCAGCCTAAGCTAGAAGGTGAAGTGGCGCGTTTAGACAACATTATCGTTGTACAACTTCCTATCCCCCCAACAGGACATAGTCACTATCCTGAAAAGCCAGAACTGTACATGAAGCACATTCCAATGTCGGAAAATGAAGGTGCTGTTGTCTTGAAAAACATTACACGAGCCACAGGACCAAATCCTGGAGACTTGTTTCATTTGTCCACACACAATGTCAATATTGATCGCAATTTCCTCAAACAAAAATTGGAAGAGCTTTCTGGAGCCGTCCCCGTAACAATCGGTGGTAGTACATTTCGCATAGAAGAAAGACGCTCTTCAACAGGAAGAATGCGTGCTCGTGCTTACCTAACAAGAGAATTCCAAAAGATCGGCTTTGAAGTACGTGAACATTCATATACACAAAGCTGGTACCAAGGAACAAACCTTGTGGCAGAGAAAAAAGGTAAAAATGCCGATAAATTTCTTATTATCTCCGCGCACTATGATACAGTAAGTACTGCAGGTGCTGACGACGATGGTACAGGAATCATTGGTATACTCGCAATTGCCAATGCATTAAAAGATATTCCTTTGGATTATACATTGCGCGTTGTATGTTTTGATCAGGAAGAAATCGGACTAGTGGGCTCTCAAGCGTATGCTAGAGACTTAAACAGTTCTGGTGAGCTTAACAACATGATTGGGCTTATTCAATTAGAAATGATGGGATACGATCGCGACAACGATGGAGGTTTCCACGTAATCGATTGTAACGAAAATACTTCGGCGAATTTATCCGATACAGTTATCAAAACAGTTATTGCTTCAAAGGTTAAGTTGGCAATGGTTCCTGCATGCACCAACCGTAGTGACCACGCCTCTTTTTGGAGATACAATAAACCTGCTATTGTTATCTCGCAAAACTTTTTCGGCGGAGACTCCAACCCTTGTTACCACCGCGGATGTGATGAAGTGGCAAATATCGACTATACATACATGCAGAAAATCACTGACTCCGTAGCACAGACCGTCAGAAATATCATAGCTAGCAAATAGTTATAACTTTTAGCAGACATGTTCTGTGGAAAACTTTCTTCAAATATTCCACAGAACATGTTCCAAAGTTCCCCTTACCCAACACCGCAATTCTTTCAAAGTAAGAGACACTCCATGGATGACAATAAATACGAATTATTTTTTTTATCCGATCTGCGAAAAAAGTCACGTTACTCAAAACGTTATGAGCGCGATTTTCAACTCGTCCTCGATTACATATTTACCCGAATAGACTCGATCGCCGAAAATTCAACATCACAGTTTAATAAGTTTATTCAAATCTTACGCCGTTTTATTCCCAAATTTTTGCTGGTAACGATTCTCAATCGCTTGCGTTATGATTCGATTGTCGGTATAAAAAAAGACGATGACGGAAAGCATGTGTACTGTATGATTTCGTTTCAAAAACATCCGGCACGTAGTATGATCGGGATGTTTGATATCTATGTGAATCCGAAAGACCGTGGGCGGCATCTCAAAAAATTTAATGCGATGGCTGAAATGATTGATACATTATGTAAACGCTATCGCAAAAATGGTTATGTGTATTTACAATGTGGAAACAATGACACAACACGCAGTATTTTGCGAATTTTTAAGAAGATGTGCAAAAGGCAGTACCCTGATATAGGGGTAGATGTGGAATTGTCGCGCATTTTATTGGTATAAAAGATCTGCCATGGCAGATCTTTTATGTAGTAATTACTTCTGTTGCTGAAGTTTTTTTTGTTGTGCTTCTGCGACTTTATTTTTCGCATTTTTCTTGGCAAGACGCGTATTTTTTGCTCTGCGTAGATTTCTAACTTCAGCGGTTAAGCGTTTAAATCTTGACTTGCGACTGGCAGTCATTTTGTTTTCGAGACTTTTTCTCAAAAACGATTTGAACGATCTCTTTATCACACGACGTTCGATAAAGTCCATTTTTGATAACTTTCTCAAACGCGCATCGCGAAACTCTTGCTCATTTTGTTTGGTTGCACCACCAAAGAAAGAGTTGCCATCAACCCCAGGATTTTTAATTACTTGATTTTCTGGAGGTGAAAAATTATCGAAAACATCGCGAGTCGGTCTAAAAATTTCGCGATCGATTATTTTATCGAAAATGGCTTCTTCTTTTAGGAATCTTTCTTCCGCTTCAAAAATTCTTTCTTGGCCTTCAAATTCTTGGACGCGCTTAAGTTCTTGACGTTCAAAACCTTCTATGGCTTGCAATTCTCGAATTCTTTCAGCTGGTGCTTCTGTTTGAGCCTGAGTTGCAATTAAAGTAGCAGAGATCAGTACAACGATCATGATAAAACGGATCATATGTTACCTCCTTCTATTTGCAAATTGAAGTTACTTCCCTCAAGTATAACGACATGCAGGTAAAATAACAAGATTTACTTGTAGAAAGTATTTACGATGCCTCATCGATCAACAACTTCCGCGACGCGACGAAGCCGTCGCCAATTTTGGCAATAGCAATCACACGATCATTTATCCATAAAAATGCCGGGGATGAAAACTGTTGTTCGGTTATATTGGGTACCGCTATTTTTTGTCCATGGCATATCCGACGTAAATATTTGTCTTCTAGATCAATACGTGGATAGTCGACAACAATTTTTTCTAACGGTAATATTGTTTCCGGTGAGACGTCCTCTATTTTACTCGATTGGTTGATGTCGAATTGCCCTACTTGAGTGCGATGCAATTCGGTGACATAACCGCCCACATTTAAATCTTCACCTATATCACGGGCTAAAGAGCGAATATAAGTTCCCGATCCACATTTTACTCTGAGTTTTAGATGCGGATAATCGTATGCGAGAATTTCAATCGCATGAATTTTGATTTTCCGCGACGGCATAGACACATTTTCGCCATCCCGAGCGCGTTTGTATGCTCGCTTCCCTTTTATTTTGATCGCACTATAACGAGGTGGTATTTGTTCTATTTCACCTACGAATTTAGCAACGCTTTTTTCTACGTCGTCTCTATGACAAGGTTGTGCTTGTTCATTTTCATGAATAGGGCCTTCGCTGTCGTCTGTTTCTGACGTTGCTCCCAAAAATACACAAACTTCGTATTCCTTATTGTCCAAAGTTAGGATATCTTGTAATTTGCGCGCTTGCCCACATAACAATACCAATAAACCTGTCGCAAGAGGGTCAAGGGTTCCCGTATGACCCATTTTGCGGCAATCAATGGCTTTTTGCACGTTAAATAACGCCTGACGCGATGTGATGCCGAGAGGTTTATCAATAAGTAGAAAACCATTTTTTGCAAAGGACATAAAAAACTCCAGGCTATTTTAGAGTTTTTATATACTGAAAAACTTCTGGGCCCCCTTGTTTAACTAACTCGCCAGAAGCAGAGTATACTTTAATATGCGGTAGAGATCGTAAACCGTATTGACGACTCACAGGAGAATTCCAACTCTTTACATCCACTTTACAAAGTGCCAAAGATCCGTTTGCATTTACAACTGCCTCAACCTGAGGAGTTAAATTAACGCAAGCACCTCACCACTGTGCTCCAAATTTAAAAATGGTGTATTTACCGGGGACAAGATGATCTTGCACATTAAATTCTTCTGAACCTAGCGATGTAATGGTTCCATTACCACCTGTAGAAGAATTATTATTTGCCGATTGTTGATTTAGAATGACACCAACGCAAATACATATTATGCAAATCATTGCAAAAAAGTACGCTTTGTTATCCATTAATTTCTCCAAAAAAAAATCCAAAAATTTTCCTATGTTTTACACATAAATCATATATACTTTGATATTGCAAACACAAAATAATATTCATGAGGAAGTCTGACTAGGGTGTGTCATCAATTAACCTTTATTCACTATTTAGCTCTTGTAATTTTAGAAAAGTATATTTGTCACAAAGCAATACAATACTCTACAATATTTTCTAAAATTATGCGATAGTTTGTTAGGGGAAAAGCACGGAGAGAGACATATGAGGCGTGAACTCACAACAAAAAAAATTGCAATACCACTAAGAGATCCATTTATCGAGCATTTGCTAAAAACAAACGTTTTAACTAAAATTCAAGTGTTTGAAGCGTTTAAAATCCAATCGGAAATTAACAAAAAAATAGGCGAGGTGGCTGTTGAAGAAGGATTAATGCACGACGCGGATGTCGAAAAAATTCTCAAAGTACAGTCAAAAATAAAAAAACATTTCGGCAAGCTGGCCATGCAAATGCGTTTAATTTCGGAAAAACAACTTGAGTTTTTATTAGAACAACAGCAACGACATTATGTTACGCTACTTGAGGTACTTATACACGAAAAAATGATTTCTTACGATGAATGCTCCAAACATTTGTTGTATTACAAGACGCAAAATCCACATTACCACATTTCTTTGAAAGAAGACGAGGAGCAAAAGCAATTTAAACATTCGCAACTCGAAGATAGTATTGTGGGGGACATTGGAGCCTTCAACCTAGTACCTATTTTGCAAATTGTGGCGATGTATGGAAATAGTGGCGTTTTAAAAATATACGATACGCAAAAAAATATCGTGGGGAAAGTTCATTTACACAACGGCAATGTCGCAACATGTACTCATGATGGTTTAGAAGGCAAAAAAGCTTTTTTCTCTATTTTGAAATTGAGTAAAGGCCGCTTCGAGTTTGTACAACAAAAGGTGGAAGCGAGTTCATCGGAAGGTCAGATAGAATATTTACTGATGGAATTTGCCAAAGAAGTTGACGAAGAAAGGTAAAAAATGATCGGTAGTATTCTCTTTAACGGTAATGTCATTCGCGAACAAGATTTTATCTATCAATTTGCCGAACGCATCCTGCAAAGTAACCATATAGATCCCGCAGTAAGAGATAGCAAAAAAGTACTACTTATTACCGCAGCATGGCGCGACAATGAATTTAATGAACAGCATGTAAAAGATGCCATACAAGAAGTAGGCATACAATCAAATTACCAAAATGGTTTTGACAACAATATCCAAAACTTATGTGTGTATCACGAGTGGCTGCAATATTACAAGCACAATCCATTTGCCTGCGACGTTTACAATCAAGCCATCAATACATTACTGAAAATTAAACGTTTTTATCAAGAACGAAATAGCGAATTGGTACATTTACTTCAGCGCCACACAATCATGCTAAAGAAAGAATTCCCCCATCTTTCTTTGGGGCGTATTTTGAATAGTGGAAGTGATGTCATTTCATCGTTAGAGAATACCCAAGAGCTATTTGCGAACTACGCTTGCCGTGAAATCCAAAAAACGCTGGATTATTTAATCGGAGGCGACGAACTACAAGCGCAAATGTCACAAAACATTCAGGAATTTGCCAAGGGAAAATCCGGAGTGTTTGCTGATCATGTTTATCAACAAACCAGACAACAGCTCGTCAATAAAATACTGTCGTCTAATTCCATTTTTATCTTTGGCGGCGATATCGCAACATTGTATCACTCTCTGAGGTTTTGGGAACTTCAGGATGCTCTCAAAGAAGCTTTACTACGTGGGACAAACTTTTACACCGTTTCTGCTGGTTCGATGGTTTTGGGACAAAAGATTATCATTTATGACGACTTTCAAGAACTTCGTGGACAAAAACCGCGTCATTTTGAATTTTTTGACAATGGTTTTGCTCTAGTAAAAAAAATGACATTGTTCCCACACTGCAAAGACCGCATTCAAACGGATGACCCAGACAACTTGGCCTATTTAGCACAACGTTTCCAAGGAAAAGTATGTGTTGGCCTCAACGAAGATAGCTTTTTACTATTGGATTCTCATACTCACAACAATCAATTATATCCGCGTTATACTTCTGTGGGTAAAAAAGATGGGGTGTATGTATTTGATCCTTCTGGACAGAAAATTCGCCTTGACTACGGACAAGAACTACCCGTACCAGGTACCTACTGTTGGCAGCAGCAACAACAAGCTTCTCCGCCACTAGCACAACAGTCCTACAATGGACAAACTCTATGGCGTGAAGATTAAGACACAGATGGATTTTCCCATATCGGTGATTGTTCCCACTTACAATGAAGAGCAATGTATTGCTGGATTCTTGAATGAATTAAAAAAACATCTTTTTGACGAAATAATTGTTGTCGATGGCGGTAGCAAAGACCACACATGTGAAATCGCCAAAAAGTATACACCGAATGTATATGTTTCTCCCTTAAAAGGCCGTGCTGCGCAAATGAACTTGGGCGCAGCACATGCCAAACATGATATACTGTTGTTCTTGCACGCCGACACCTATCTTCCTCACCTTGCAAAATCAGAAATTTTGCAAGGAATTCGCTTAAAAAAATGCGGGCGATTTCGCGACAGTTTTACCCCGGCAAATGGCATCCTTAACTTCTATGCTTTCTTTACGCGTTTCCAATATTTTTCGTATGGTGACCAAGCGTTTTTTGTCAACAAGGAATACTTTAAGCAATTACAAGGCTTTGATGAAGAACGACCATTTGAAGACATCGATTTTTACAAACGTTTGCGTAAAATAACCAAACCATACATTTCACCGTTATCTGTCACGACATCTGCACGACGATTTACCAAAGTAGGTGTTATTAAGCAAGCATTGATCGATTTATTGTTTATCATTATGGTGGAATGTCGCCTGCCAACGACAGTCATCCATAAAACAAAATCATATCTTTATCGAGACATCCGTTAGCAAAAACAACTCAGATGAGGATCATTTTCCATTAACATAATACAACTGATTACCCGCCGTAAAAAACATATCATCTTTTCGAAAAAACGGTAGCGAAATTTCTCCGCGCGTGTTGTGCCTTAATTTCTTCTTTTTTGAAAGTGAAAAAGTAAAAAAGAAACTTTCGAAAGTATTTGGTTGATGCAAGGCGGTGTATATTGTGTCTCCGACAACAACAGGTGTATTCACTATGAAATTTCGATTCTCGCCGACCACTTCAAAAAACTGCAGGCGCACGTCTTTTTTTGTCGTTTTGTGAATAATATGTAAATGTCCTTGTGTACATCCAGCATAAATACTGTCATCTGTAACGGCAACATCAGAGCAAATGGCGCAGCTAGTAGTATAACTTTGTACTACTCTACCCGTGGCACAATGGATCACAATTATGCTTCTTGTCGCATTTATATAAAGTAAACCATTGTGGATCACGTCACTTGTAGGTTTGGGGGCTCGATAGTAGGGGGACTGTTCCATTCTTGGGGGAGTAATAAAATTTGCAATGGCTGTTTTCCAACGCAATCGTCCGTTCGTGTCCACAGCGTAAACGTTATTGGAACTGCGGACAATGATATTTTGTCCATCAAAACACGGGGAAGAAGTGATCAAGTTATTCACCTGAAAAATCTTACTACAAACACCGCCTTCACAATCCATTTTAAGTAGGGTATTTTGCGAAACGATGAAAATGTGATTCTCGATTACAATGGGAGAGAATAATGTGATCGCCGGAGTTTTGAGTCTCCATAGTAAATTTCCGTTGTACATATCAATGGCATATAAATGCTGATCAGCACTACTACATAGTACCATTCCTTTGGCGATTGCGATGAATACCACATCAAGGCTTGTTAAGAACTTCCATTTTATTTCTCGTTTTTTCATATCCCACGCATACGCGTGATTGTCACTACTGCCAAAGTAAACGACATCGTTCACAACAATAGGATGGAAGATGACTTCGAGATTAAGGCTGTTATGAACGTACAGTTGTTGGGGGTTCGCAAAAAATGCCTTAGCCTGACGCGGACGCCCTGAGCGCTGTGCATCGCACATATATGTAAAACTTGACTGCGGCCTTTCACGCACAATATCCTTAGTTACTCTATTCCACTTTCCATCTGTGTAGAGGATGTGAAATTGTAGTTCATTTTTACCATATCTTGCTGGGACACTTAATGTAAATTTTTCGCTTTGCCATGGTATGTTTTGGTCATTTACAAAGATTTTTTTTACCTGCTGTCGTGTAGAAATGAGATCACACTGAATGACTCCGTCTTGGTCCAGCATTTTTACTTGCGGAGTTACATTGCGATGGTACGATGAAAAAGTATTGGCAAACCACATAACAACGGCCACGATGACACCCGCGATCAACGCTTGTTTGTATTTTGCTAATTGGTGGATAATGATTCGTCCTAGGTTAGAACGCCTTGCGGAGATTGCACCACCACTTAAAAAAGAATTCAGATCCTCTGCGAAAGCTTGGGCACTTTTGTAACGATTTACTTTTGTCTTTTCCAAAGCTTTTAAACAAATTCGCTCTAAGTTTTTAGGTATCATCGCTTTAAACTTTGTCGGTGGAGTAGGCGGCTGATTGGCAACTTGGTATAAAATATCCAATGAAGATTTTCCTAAAAACGGCGGATGGCCTACCAGCATGTGGTACAATATCGCCCCTAAAGAATAGACATCGCTGCGTTCATCAACTGCGCGTGACTTGGCTTTTGCTTGTTCGGGAGGCATATACTCCGGGCTACCAAAAACAACTCCGGTTTTGGAAAGTTTTTTTTCGGCATTTGCCACCTTGGCAATACCGAAATCGGTAATGATAGGTTCGGAATCTTTCATCAGTATGTTGTCGGGTTTCAAGTCGCGATGAATAATACCTAGGTTATGGGCATGATCAATACCTTTTGCGATTTTGATCATGATTTGCGCCATTTGGCGATGTGTTAGCGAATGCTTTTTTATGAGTGTTTGCAGAGAACCTGTTTCGATATATTCCATCGCAAAAAAAGGATAACCATTACAGCTGCCGAAATCGTAGACGGCGATAATATTGGGATGTTGTAGTTTGGCAATGGTCTGTGCTTCGCGGAAGAAGCGTGCGATATTTTCCTGATCCATCTCGGCTTTTTTTATAATCTTAATCGCTACGTATCTTCGAAGTTCAGAATCATAAGCTTTGAAAACTTGCCCCATACCACCGCGACCTATTTCATCGATGATATCGTATTTTCCAAAGCGTCTTGTTGTTTTTTCTGGAAATTTTTTCGTCTCGTCCACCACAAACACCTTCAGAAAGTTATGTAGACAAAACTATATTATGCTTTGTCTACGAACAGCTTTAGTTTATAAAACGCCTAATGTTTCGGCCACTTCTGCAAATTTAGTAACAGCGGTTTTTGCTTTGCTGTAGTAATCGTATGCTTTTGCTAGAGCTTCTTTTGCTTGTAAAATAGCGGCAGCACCTTTTTGTGCATAAACGCTTATGGCCAACTCGGCCACTTGGTCATTTTTTTCAAAACGCTTCAACAAATCTTTATGCTTTTCTACGAGACCAGATAACTTTATATCAATAGCCTCTAGTTTCGAACCGCGCAATAACGATTCATGATCATCAATACTTTCGCGAAGCTGTTTCAACTCCGTCATTTTTTTCTCCAAATTTAGCGCTCTTGTCACTAAACCGGCATTTTTATCTTTGAGTTTTTTTAGGTTCTCGCGAATTGCAGACTCGGCTTTTGCCAGTTGCGTTTGTAAACTGATACTCGATTGGTCTTTTTCCAATTCCTGGTAGACCTGCTGAAATTTAACAAGGTCTTTACTAAGCGTTTCTGCTATTTTTTCGGGAGTGGTCAGTAAATTCTTTATTTCCATTGCAATATCGTAAATCGCCTTTGCGGTACTTAGATAAGCTGTGACGTCTGTGCCCCCACTACCGATCAAACGTCCCACTCCAGAAGTGAGAGAAAAGGTTTTTTTGGCAACAGACTTTGTGGTTTCTACTTGGTACTTGCGGTAGCGAACACGCGATCTACGTATCTTCATCCATGTGAAAAGAATAGCTTCTTCCACTTCTACATATGCTTCTTCGATAACAGTTTCCCATTGTTTTTGAGCTTCTTTGCGCGCTTTTTCGGTTTCCTGCTCTAAATTTTCAGCAAATATAAATTCCCAAATTTTATCACCAACACCCTTGTCGATTTCAATGAGTTTTTTCTCTAATTTGTTACGAAGTTTTCTCAATCGTTGTTTGGCGCCAACTCGAATGGTCTTTTTATATTTCTTTAGGGCACTTGATGATAATTCAACAGTAATGTGTAGAGTACCATCTGGCTCTTCCAAATAAGGTGTTTTGTCATCACATTCAATCAAATCAAATTTGAATGTCATTTTTGATTTTTTTTCTTTGGTTACTTCCTCGCGAAAATCGACGATACTTTTCTCCAAGTCATCTAAATTTTCAACGAGTGTTGCCGCCGCTTTTTTTTGCGGGGAGGTTTTCGATTCTTTTAGCAAGTCATCTTCAATAAAGTTTACGTATGTATCTTTGGCTTTATTGAATTTCTTGTAAGCCTTTTTGAACGACTTAAACGTTTTGATAAAATTTGTTCCAGCAAGACTCTCATCTTCAAGAGAGTTGTAACATCTGTCGAGTTTCTTTAGAGATGGTGTCAGGCTCGCTTTTTTAAACCCTAAAAACTTTTCACGTGGACGGCTTTTTTTACCTACTTCATCTAAGTATTTATTTTTGATAATTTCCCAGTTGTCAAGCCATATACCTAATTCTTTGTAGTCTTGCGCTGATAAAGAATTCATAAACATACTTAACAGTATGACTACAACTAAGTAACGCAGTTTCATCTTTTTCTCCTAAATATCTATAAATGAATGAAGCATATGTGTGAGCAATATTATAGAAAATTTTTGCGATGAGTACGCTTAGAAAATTTATTTTGTACTTTTCATTGAAACCACTCTTTCGCTAATATAAATGGAAAGAAAAAATCGATGAACGTAGTCGCGGCGTGCGGCACTTAAAAAATTGGGACTATTTAGAAAGGTCACGAATGGATTATTTAGAACATCTACAACAGGCATATCGACACAAAAACATTACCTTGTATTTGGGAGCGGGCACTTCAATAGCCAACGGCCTACCAAGTTGGGAAAAGTTAGTTTTGGCCATGTATTTTTCTGTCATTGGCGAGCAAAAAATGAAGGGGTGGCGACCACTACCTAACTATCTATTTGCGATTTCAGAGTGGTATCTTTCGCAAAATAACGAGCCCTTAGAAATTACGGTACGCAAATTACAAAAATACTTTTCGAACGATGAAGAAGGGCAGCGAAAATTTCTCGATAGAATGTATAGCACTTTGTACAGTGGTCTACTCGACGAAAACGGTTCGCCAGCAGAGGATTTAAACAAAGATTCACTGCGTAACGGAAATCCTACTCTAGATGCCATTGCCTATTTATGTGAGAAATCCACGTCCTCTCGCGGAATACAATCTGTAGTTACTTACAACTATGACGACTTTTTAGAAATTGCTCTAGGAGATTCTCCTGCGGAAAGCATTTTTACGCGTAGTGTACCCAATTTACAAAGTCTTCCAGTTTATCATGTACATGGCTTTATTCCCATTCGTCCCGATTTGCCGCGGTCAACGATAGATCAGTTGGTATTTACCGAAACACAGTATAATCGAATGGCAAGTAATCCCGATCATTGGTCCAATAAAGTGCAACTCAATTCCATGTCCAATTCTGTTGGGGTGATGATCGGTCTATCTTTGTCAGATCGCAATATGAGAAGATTGTTGTATGCATCAAAAAGTCAGGGCTCGCAGCCGCGAAACTACGCTTTGCTGCAAAGACAAAAACTCAATATCACCACGCAAGCTCTTGAAGATATCAACAACCAAGCGATTGAATACATGCACAATTTTTACAACAGTGGTGCCAAACGCGACTTCTCTTCGAGTTTGTTAGGTCCAAATCGCATTGGGGTAAAAAGTGCGGTGAAGAGAAAATCTGCACGTCCCGTGGCCGTAAAAGCAGCGACACCGGATTCAGAAGGTGAACCACGTTATCGTTACGAAATACGTGGCATCATTCAACAAGTGGAAAAACTAGATTTTGAACAACAAGAATTCGTCATGGATGAGTTAGGTGTTCATCCTATTTGGTATGACCACCACGATGAGATTCCTGAAATCCTAAAGCAAATAGCTACGTAAATTATTTTCGTAGACTATTTATATGCGATATCTTAAGATATAACGTATATAACTTATAATGGGAGGTTTACTTATGAATAAAAAGTTTTTACTGTTAGTACTGTGTTGTTGTATGAGTTTTTGCTTTGCAAAAGAAACACTACTACTTAACTTTGAAAACAACTTCAGCTCTATACCCAAACAACGCATAGAGCATTTAATCTCTTCCGTAGCAAAAGATCAGTTTCACATCGTTAATGGTGACCCGCAACTTGCGCAAAGTGAAATTGTCATTACCATGGGAGATACTTTTTACGCAAAGAAAATTATTGCGCAATTCGAGCTAGATCAGCTTGGATCAGAAGGATTTATCATTCGCACGCAGCAAATAGACGGTAAACACGTTATCGCAGTTCGCGGTAACATGAACACCGAAAAAAACGTGTGTGCTTCCTCAAAAGTTAACATTGGCCTTTTGTATGGGGTTTACAGTTTATTAGAGGAAATGGGTTTTGGTTTTTTGCATCCTTTAGAACCTACTCTACCACAAAAACTAAATATCCCACGACAAATCGATACCCAACAAAAGCCATATTGGCCTATTCGCGCTTGGCACTTACACACGCAACATCCACTGGAACTTACCGACATGCTAAACGGCTGGGGACCTCAAGGACCCGAAGATCGCGTGGGTTGGGAAAGTACATTGCCAGAGTGGGATGTCTTTCTTGAATGGATGATCGCCAACAAACAAAATCGCGTAGAATGGGTGCTCCTTATGGCGAGTTCTTGGCAACAATTTGCTGATAGTCGCGAACGCCAAGAAAGATTAAAAATACTTGTTGAGATGGGTCACAATTGGGGAATAGCTGTAGGGGTAGACGCGCCCATTATTCTACGTCAACAGCACTCGTGGCTTATGGTTAGACAAGTGGACGGAACCGAAATACAGCAAATCCACAATGCGATTGATTGGCTACACCAAGCTGGTTTTGACTATTTTGAAGTCGAAATGGGTTTTAGCGAATTCACCCATCCCACTTCGGAAAAGATGTTGAGTTGGATGAACGCTGCGAGTATGTACGCGCAAAATACCTATGGCAAAAGAACGTATGTCAAAATTCACTGTTCGCAACACCAAAAAGCCGAAGGGTATAAAGATCCTGAAACAGGAGAAGATATAAATTTTAACTTCCTACCTTATTATTGCGACCAAAGCATGGGAGTTTTACCACATACCGTACAGTTTTATTCCCTAACAGACCCTGCTCCTACTTATAATGGAAAAGATTTTAGCGAAATACGTCGTTATATGCAAATGGAAGCGGGTAGACGTGAAGTTCTTTGGTATCCCGAAACGGCTTACTGGGTGAGCTTTGATATCAACGTTCCCATTTTTTTGCCTATTTATGCCGAGAGACGCTTTTTTGATTTGCGCCTCATCGCCCAAGATGAACTTGATGGTAAAATGGGGCGTGGTGCACATGCCGGTTCACGTATCCAAGGTCAAGTTAACTTTTCCAGTGGTTGGGAATGGGGATATTGGTTAAACGACGTCGTTACCGCACGAACTTCGTGGGACCCAATGATCGAAGAGAAGAACCACGATGTGGCCCTTGCGAAGATGTTGCAAAAGATCCTAGCACCGTTAGGAGACGGTTCTCATTCCGCGACACATACCATTATACGTTTAATCAAGGCACAAGCAGATTTGCTGATCTTTGGTAAGGTAAACGGTAAAAGTCCGAAAAGTATTGAAAAGCGCAATGGAACGGCTTACATTCAAGGATACGACACGTGGATGGATATGTCGAACCTTACCGATGCTGTTGTGGTATGTCCAAAGAAAAAAGGGCTTATCGATATGCGCAATCCTATTGATGACCCTCCTTACGACGCCGAAGTGAAGCCAGTACTTCGCGCCATGGACGAAAGATTTAATGCCTTAGCCGATGAATTTGCCATGGTGAGAGGAAGTGTTTCTCCGAGTGGCCAGAAAATCTATGACGAGCTCAACGATGCCATCCGCATTACAGCGCTACGTGCGCGACAAGTGCATAATCTGTATGAAACAGTAGACGAAATTATGGACAACGCCTGGAGCGGTGAGCTTGGCAAAGCGCCACAACGTCTAGCGGAAGCACGAAGGTGTTTAGATAAGGCCAAAGTCGTCGTCCGCCGTCAGGAACAACGTTATCGCGTAGACCTACATCGCATTGCCGGATGGCGATATAACCCTACGGCATACCACTATGGTTACCTATGGACCGCACACTCTTTGGTGTATTGGTGGCGTGATGAAGGGAAAGCCGTTGACCAACCCGCCAGCCCAGGCTATTTGAATTTCATTGATCCAGTAGACGTGGCAAATGGCGAAGGTGAATGGGTCATTGATGATGACATCCCCATCATTGGTGGATTGAATATCACACAATTGCGCAAGGAACTGATCAAAGCTTTTGGGAACGATAGTTTCTTAAAAGAGCTATTGACACGACCAAAAGAAGAACCACAATATCCACAAAATAATCTACGTTCTAGACCGGAATGGTGCCAAGAGTGGTAGAATAAATGGATATAGAAAAAATTTTTTCTAAGATAGCAAATACAACAAGTGACTCGTCTGTGTTTTCATGCATAGGCGAGTTGTTTTTGCTCAATTTTCGTCGTTTATACTTTCATTCCCATCGCGGCGAAACTTCCATCTCAATATACGACACCGACAATCACTGTATAACCCGCCCTTGTTCTATAAACTTTATTCATAACATCAAAAAAGCTTTCGATATACAAGAGTCCTCGATACAGCATCGCTTTTTGCGCCAAGGTTACAGGGGTATTCTCCACTACCTACAAGATGACAACGAAGTATCTTTAAAGTTACAGACGATCGCAACGCAAACGTTAAAGCCATTGTCACAATTGGGAATGAACAAAGCCTCGCAGGATATCATTGTCCAAAAAAATACGAAAGCAATTCTCATCAGTTCTCCGCAAGAAGGGGGAGCCACGACCACGCAGTCCGCAATTTTAAACGAGCTTACGACAAAACGTTGCTGTGCGATCGACAATGGCAACACCCAGTGGCCAAAAAATACAGATTTGTTGGCGATTCGTCACGATATCGGTATGAACATAGGCGCTATTTTTGAAAAAACCTCGATGGTCGACTATTGGGGAATTGCCCATCCTATTCGTGATCACGATTCGCTGAGCGCGGCACTAGAACTCAGTGAACAGAATAAAATGCTAGTTGTCAGTATGTGGGGCGGGATTCATAGTCCATTGCAAACGATACAGCGTGTATGTGAAATGGGAGGCTCGCAGGTCATAGACTGCGTAGATCTCATTATTTCGCAATATTTGCTACCGCAACAATGTGGTCATTGCGGTGTGGGTTATGACGTTTCATCTGCTGTTGAACGAGAGCTTTTGGAGTATGGTGTTGATATTGCGAAAGTGAGGCTTGGGTATAATACAGGTTGTGAAAAGTGTAGATATATTGGCTACAACGGGCAAGTGCTTATATACGAACTTTGGCAAATCGATGCTGCATTGCGGAAAGCCGTGCATACAAATATGTCAGAAGAGAAAATAACAAAAATGGCGCAAAAGACGGCAACACTGCGCGAAACGCTATTGCACAATTTATATGCAGGTAAAATAGATGCGGGCACTTTTTTGCAGGTGATGGAATGGTTGACTTAGGGGATTTTTAGATTGGGTGCCTTCACCATCGAATTAGGGGGAATTTTGTTGTAGGGATTCGTTTCCGTATTGGTGCCCTCACCATCGAATTTAAGGTTTTAGCTTCGCTAAAAACCATAATTCTCATGCCTCTCCCACAGGGAGAGGCATAACACGTCTGAATTTGTTTCCATTTGTGTTACTTTGTGCCGCCGCATGCACAACCATAATTTTATGAATATGGTAACGCGATACTTTTGTCTCGCAAATCAAGTGAATTTAGTTTTTTACAAAAGAGACGCATTACATCTCTCCCTGTGGGAGAGGTATGAGAATAGCAGTTTACAGCGCAGCTGTAACTGCTAATTCGATGGTGAGGGCACCAATACGGAAAACGAATCCCTACAACAAAATCCACCCTAATTCGATGATGAGGCACCAATACAGAGGACGAATCCCTACAACAAAATCCACCCTAATTCGATGGTGAAGGCACCAATACGGAAAACGAATCCCTACAACAAAATCCCTCCTAATTCGATGGTGAGGGCACCAATACGGAAAACGAATCCCTACAACAAAATCCACCCTAATTCGATGATGAGGCACCAATACAGAGGACGAATCCCTACAACAAAACCCACCTAACTTTCGCCGTATTCCTCTAACAGTTTTTGCACTTTTGTTGAGGGGATAAATTGGAAAATAGCGTCGTTGTCTTTTTTGACGGCTTTCTTTAGGGCCTGGAACACCAACTGCGCGTCGGGGCGTTTACTTTTCCTTTTTGTTGGTTTCTTTTTCGTTAGCCCGGCCTTACTTTTTTCTACGGCAGCAATCGTCGGGTTTTTCTTTATTTTTTCCCACACTTCTGTCTGATTTTCTTTTTGTAACGACGAAAGCTCAAATAGTACCTCGCGAGGGACAGCTTGTTCTTTCGCTTGTTCCTTTACTTGTGGCTCGATTTTGGCCAGTTTCATCATTTTTGATATATACGCTTTACTTTTTCCCACTCTTTCTACAATTTGTTTCTGTTGTAGTCCAAATTCTATTTGTAAGCGTTGATAAAAATCGGCTTCGTCAAAGGTATTTAAATTTTCGCGTTGCAAATTCTCTTCTAATTGAATCAGTGCATAATCCAAAGGAGCTTTGCTTTCGTCAATAATCATCACCGGAATCTTCTTTAGCCCAGCTATTTTTGCTGCGGTATACCTTCGCTCACCTGCGACGATAATATAAACATCTTCTTCACTACGTACGGTGATGAAATTTATAAAGCCGTGCACCTTGATACTTTGAGCCAATTCTTTAATGTCGGCACTATGTGGATTAATTTCTTTGCGCGGTTGGTTGGGGTCAGGCTTTATTTTGCTAATTTCAACCACCTTGATCTCTTTGCCATCGACTATTTGCGAATCCGAATCGGAATCAGAGATACCTTGTTTTGTCGGTTGAATCCAACTTAAGGGGTTACTACCAAGACCTGATTTTTTAGCCATCTTTGATCACCTCCTTCGCAAGACTTGCGTAGTCTTTTTTTCCATTGGAGTTTGGAGCATACGTCGTTATGGGTTTTCCATAGCTCGGCGCTTCTGCAAGTTTTACATTCTCTCTAATCTTTGTTTTAAACACTTTTTTCGCAAAATGTTGTCCAATTTTGTCCGCCACGTCTTTGCATATATTCTTACGCGAATCGTAGCGTGTGATGAGAACTTTGTATACTTCCAATTTAGGATTTAATCTTTCTTTGATGACATCGACGGTTTGTAATAGTTTTCCCGAACCTTCCAGGGCAAAAAATTCCGCTTGAATGGGAATAATAATTCTGTCCACGGCGTTAAGTGCATTTATCGTAAGTAATCCTAGAGAAGGAGGACAATCAATTAATAAGTAGTCGTACTTTTTACCGAGACCTTTGAGTTGATCGCGCAATACACTTTCCCGACCAATATGAGTGACAAGCTCTATTTCTGCTGCGGAAAGATCAATGTGTGAGGGAATGACATGAAGATTCTTTGTCGCGGTTTGCACAATCACATCCTTGGCTTTTTTATTATGTAGTAGAAGGTCGTAAAGCGTATGTTCCATTTGGTATGGATTTACTCCGAGATGTATTGTGGCGTGCGCTTGTGGATCTGCATCAATTAGTAGAACTTTTTTGTTTTTTGCCGCTAGACATGCTGCAAGATTAACAGAGGTTGTCGACTTTGCACAACCCCCTTTTTGGTTTGCTAAAGCAATTTTTATCACGTAACTTCTCCGTTGAATGGAACCTGGGAGATTATCAATAGAACAGTGTGTTACTAATACACACCTTAACGATGAATGATTCGCAAGTATCGGAGTATACATAAATTCACGACCATTCACCACGTTTTTTTAGGAATTTTATTTGGATATATTTTACTTGACTACGTTTTCATCATCGAAAATTGTTTTTCGGCTTCGGAGCTCAAAGCTTTACGCACATTTTTTTTCCCATGTAAATTTAATTGTTGTTGGTATTCATCTACTTCACGAGAAATATCTTGAATAACACGGCGTATGACGTTTTCTTTGTTAGCGAAAAACTCTTCTTGCCAACGCCCTTGTTCTTTTAAATATTCCATCGCATGACGAATTCGTTCACGCAATACAACGCGTTTCGCAAAATCTTGGGGAGTTTGCTGCTCTTCTGTAGGTGCTATGTACTCTTGGCGGTTGGGATGCTTATATTTGGCGACAAGCGCTTCTCCGTAGTTATTGAAAAGTAATGGATCGCTCCAAATGACAATTCCCTCGTGAGTGTTATCGGTATCTTGGCGACGAAAACCACGGTTTTCGCTGTGCTGAGAACGACGATCGAGTAGAGAAGTAAACTCCTGTACATTGGGTGTACCTTGGTACAGTACAGGGGCAAGGGTAAAATCCAAACGTTTTGAAATCTGCATCAGCGTCGGATATTCTTTATCACCGCCCATCGTGCGACTATAGCTACACCAGATTCCATCCATCACGGCGGCAAAAAGTACAAAATTTATCTTACCGTAAATAAATCCACAGGCCTGAATAGAACCACCGCATGTCTCACCATAAAAGGTGACATTGGCGTCGATCTCTTTGGCAAAGAAAAGCATTGCCTTACACAACGTTTTGTCTTTGCGGATCATATCGCAGATAAAATTTTGTGAAAACTTCTCTTCGTGCTCAAGGAGCGTACGCCCACCAATGACAATATCATCAGCACTTTGTGCATCTTTACTTATGCCAATACGTGTATTTGTGCCATCAATTTTTTCCATACACACCACGTTGTTCACACAATGCAGCCAATCCGCTTGTTGTTTGTACTGTGGAATTTTAGGAAATTCACTAGGAGAAAATTTCATGTGTAACTCCTTTATAACAAATCTTTGTGAGTATAAGGTATGCAGAGCACTTATGATAAGTGCTCTGCATAAAGTATTTAAACTCAGGTACGTTGTTAGACGCATGAAGTGAATTTGTGTTGGAAGAAAATAGAAATGATCGATGTGTAACGCAATTTACAACATAATATTTTTTTGTTCGTTGGATTATTTTATGAGTTACTGTTTCAAATCGGCAAACATCGCTTTGGCTTTTTTCGACTCTGTCGCGTGATCTACCATGGGGCGCGGGTAATCCACTTCAAGATCTGCGTATTTTTCATTGAACCAATTGTGAATGACCTTGGCGTCGAGTAACTCCAACTCTGGAACCCATTTTTTGATATACTCCACTTTCACATCGAATTTTTTTTGCTGGAGCCATGGATTAAAAACGCGAAAATACGGTTGAGCGTCGCAACCGGTGGAAGCGGCCCACTGCCAATTTCCATTGTTGACACAAGGATCATAGTCGATAAGCTGTTGTGCAAAATACTTTTCTCCCCAGCGCCAGTCAACACGCAAGTGTTTTGTCAAAAATGACGCGACAATCATACGTACACGGTTATGCATGTAGCCGGTGGTGTTTAGTTCGCGCATTCCGGCGTCTACGATTGGAAATCCCGTTCGTCCTTCGCACCATAGGTCAAATTGTTTTTTGTTATTTTCCCACTTTAACCCTTGGTATTTTTCATGAAAGCACTTACCAAAAACATGCGGAAAGTGATACGCTACGTGAGTGAAAAAGTCACGCCAATACAACTCGGAAATAATGGTGTGCGTTTCTCCTAAATCTTTTGCGACGGTATGAAAGAATTCACGTGCGGAAATTGTACCGAATTTGTTGTGAGCGGAAAGCCCAGTTGTACCTTTAATCGATGGGTAGTCACGCTGCTCTTTGTAGTTAGTGAATTGTTTCACTTTTTTTAGCTGCTTAAGAGCGTAGGTGCGTCCACCGGGAACGTATAGGTTTTTATTGGACTTGGGACAAATTTCTTTACGCATCGCATCCAAAGAAACCGTATTTGACAAGTCATCGTTGGAAAAGCAAGGGTTTTTGTAGTATTGGGGACGTTCTACGGTAATCAAGCGCGCCTTTTTCATAAACGGAGTGTACACCTTATACGGCTCATTACTCAAATTGAGAACTTGTCCTGGCTCGGTTAATAGCGCATCGGCAAAGGAATGAAATGCTACTTTGTTTTTTTTGCAACGCTTTTCTATTGCAGCATCGCGTTTTTGACTAAACGGTGTATAATCGCGATTACAAAAGACGGCCTCACAATCATTTTTGGCTAAGTGATCTACGATATTTTCAACTGTGTCGTGAAAAAAATACAGGCGTCCGTTTTGCTTTTCTATTTGTTTTTGTAAGTCTTCAAGGGATTCGAGCATAAACTGTAGAATATTTTGCCCGCGAAATGGATTATTACCCCCCACTTGTCGTGGATTAAAAATAAAACACAACATTACTTGTTGAGATTCTTTGACAGCTTCATTTAGGCCTGTGTTGTCTCCCAAACGCAAATCGCGGCGAAAGATAAAAGCACTCGATTTATATTTTTTCGTCATTTTGTAACCAACCTTTCTCACAGGCAGATTCCACTTGTTTTGCTAAGTATTGCCATAACTCGGGAAACTCTCTTACGGGTGCCATAACATCATAAACTTGGTGCGCACTAATTTTATTTTCTTTCCACGCCTTGCCATCCGATTCAATGTGTAATAAGAAGGGATGAAGGCGATCTAGTACATTGGCAAATTTCGCTTCATTGCTCTCCCCTTCTTCAAATTCATCCCAAAGTTCATGTAATTCTTGTGCTTGGTGTTGCGGAAGAATACCAAATAAACGTTTAGCGGCTTTTATTTCCCTCTGTTTTTTATCCTTTAAACCATCCTTGTCGTGTATATACGTGTCTCCGGCATCTACTTCGACAATATCATGGATAATCACCATTTTTATGACTTTTAATAAATCTATTTTTTTACTGTGTGGCTCAAGTATTACCGCCATCATTGCCAAATGCCAAGAATGTTCAGCAGAATTTTCGTTGCGTAGTCCATCCGCAATATAATTTCGTCGAAAAATATTCTTTAATTTGTCGATTTCAATAATAAACTGTAGTTGTTTGTCAATGTCCGTCATAGTTTTCGTCTTTCTAGCGTAGAAATCATTGGATTATCCACAATTTTTTGGTTACAATTCATCTGTCTGATTTACAGAACACTCCTTAGTATAAACAGATTGGTGTTCCAGGCAACTTAAAAATTCATTGCGGCAAAATGCAGGAAAGGTCATTCCGTGTCAAACACAAGTGTATCAACAACGAATTTCGATTCGACCCAAAAGTTCCTCGAAGAACATCAACAACAAATCATCGGGCAAAGCAACTATTTTCTGAGTGCTTGGATCGTTGTACAGTGGTTTGTTGGGATTTTGATTTCTTTCAAACTTTTTTCAATAGAGGCGCCACAACAGCAATACTTTTATACCTGTGTAAGCTGTGCAGGTGTTACATCTCTATTCGCTATTTTTATGACAATAAAGTATCCATCTTTTGCTTGCTACGTTTTAACGATAGCGCAAGCCTTTTTATGCGTTATTCTGGCGTATTTTGCCAAAGTAGATTTTACACTAGCGTTATATTCGCAAATGATTATCTCACTAGCGATTTTCGCTTTATATCGCCGTGCAAGCATACTGATATTATTTTACATTTTCATGGTGGTTCACCATGTAACATGGAATTATGTGTCCACGGGAAATAGTTTAGGGGTATTTGGAGATACACAAACGCTTTTAAGCAGTGGCGGGTGGATTTTGTTGATCGCGATTTTTTTCGTTATATATTCCATTCGCGGAAAAAAAGAGATCGATAAAATCGTTCTCAAGAGAGTTGAACTCGAAAAAGCCAATGAAGATATACAGCTCCAAGCAGAAAAACGCGCCCAGGAACTTCAGAGTAATAAAGAGGCTCTGCAGCAAACCAACTGGATGAAGACAGGTGTGACAGAACTGAACGATAAAATGCGTGGTGAACAAGAAATACACGTGATGGCGAAAAATATTTTGAGCTATCTTGTACCATACCTTGACTCACAAGTTGCGGCACTTTATTTGAAAGATCGTGACAATATATTTAAGCTGGTGGGGTCCTTTGCTGGCAAGGGACAAAGTTATTTGACCGAAAAATTTAAATGGGGAGAAGGCTTACCTGGACAAGCTGCCAAAGAAAAAAAACGCATTGTTCTCGACAACGCTGGGGATATGCTGACGATCAATGTAGGTCTTGGCAAAGTACAGATCGAGAACATTCTCTTTTTGCCACTCTTGCATGAAGACGATGTGAAAGGTCTTCTTGTTATTGGTAGTACGCATAAGTTCACTTCGCGACAAATTGAATTCTTAGAAGAGGCTTCTGAAAATATTGCGATATACTTCAATACAGCTCTATCGCGTTTAGAAATGCGTAAGCTATTAGAAAAAACAGAGCAACAGCGTCGTGAGTTGCAGAAACAGAATAGTGAAATTATTACCCAACAAAATATTCTCGACCTCAAGAACAAACAATTAGAAGAGAGTAACAAACATAAGAGTGTGTTCTTGGCGAATATGAGTCACGAATTAAGAACACCGTTAAATGCAATTATTGGTTACAGTGAACTTCTACTGGAAGATGCAGAGGATATGGGCGAAGAGGATTTCGTCGAAGATTTGAATAAAATTAAATTTGCCGGTAAACACTTACTATCTCTCATCAACGGTATTCTCGACCTCTCAAAAATTGAGGCGGGTAAAATGGATCTGCATATTGAGAAATTTAATATCAATGAGATGCTGGGAGAAATACTCGTTACCGCAGAACCATTGGCTCTAAAAAATTCAAATACATTGTCAACAGATTATGCCGAAGATTTAGGCGAAATGCGCGCGGATTTAGTGAAAGTAAGACAAGTTTTATTAAATCTACTGAGTAATGCCGCCAAATTTACTGAGCAAGGAACGATTACTTTACGCACTTTTCAAAAGAACGAGCGCGTTACCTTCACGATTAGCGATACGGGAATTGGGCTAAACCCAGAACAAACCGATCGCTTGTTTGAGCCTTTCTCACAAGCAGATTCTTCAACAACGCGTAAATACGGAGGAACTGGTTTAGGTTTAACCATTTCCAAGAAGTTCTGCGAAATGATGGGCGGAAGTATTAGTGTAGAAAGTGAAGAAGGAAAAGGTTCGACTTTCCATGTTGAATTGCCACTAACCGTAAAAGCTTCTGAAGAGGAAGTTGTAGAAAATACTTCTCGCGGTCGTTTAAGTCACACCACAAAAGCGATAAAAAAAGTACCAAGTAAACCGAGTAACAATCCAGATACAATACTGGTCATTGATGATGATATTACGATCCACGATGTCATGCAACGCTTTGCAGATAAAGAAGGCTACAATCTTGAAATCGCGATGAATGGTAAGGAGGGCTTGGAAAAAGCGGAAGCCGTAAAACCGCAAACTATTTTCCTTGATGTTATGATGCCCAATATTGACGGCTGGGAAGTGCTCAAACAATTGAAACAAAATCCACAACTGGCAGACATTCCGGTGATCATGATCTCGATGGTGGACAAAAAATCAATGGGATTTGAATTAGGGGCGGCAGAGTACCTAACCAAACCTCTGGATCTTGACCATTTGACAAAAGTGTTGCAAAAATATAAAGAAAATGAGACGCCATCGGTTCTCATTGTCGAAGACGACGAGGACATGCAAGAAATGTTACTGCGTTCTTTGGAAAAACAAGGTTATAAAGCTGTCGTGGCTGAAAATGGAGAAAGTGCGTTACAAAAAATACAAGAACATATCCCCGATTTAATACTTCTCGATTTGTTAATGCCGCAAATGGACGGTTTTCAGTTTTTGGTAAATCTGCGTACTTCTTCTGAATGGAAGGACATACCTGTTGTTGTGGTATCTGCAAAAAACATCACCAAAGAAGATCGTGAAAAACTGAGTGGAAGTGTACAAAAAATAATAGAAAAAAGTGAGCTGAGTAGCGACGATTTGATGCAAAAAATCAGTACATTAATAAAAACGTCTTCATAGGTTGAGGTGCAGGAAAACCGTTATGTTTAAAATTCTTTTGGTAGAAGATAACGAACTAAATTACGATATGTTGATGCGCAGGCTAAAAAGAAAAGGATTTAATACCATTCTTGCTGTGGACGGAGAACAGGCTATTGAAAAAGCTCAGTCACAAAATCCCGACTTGATTTTAATGGATATGAGTCTTCCCAAAATAGATGGATGGGAAGCGACGAGACGTATTAAACAACATCCACAAACGCAAAATATTCCCATTATAGCCCTCACGGCACATGCGATGGTCGGGGATCGCGAGAAAGCACTAGAGGCAGGTTGCGACGAATACGATACCAAACCAGTAGATTTGAAAAGACTGATCTCAAAAATAAATATTTTTCTTACGAAAGAGGACGAGTAGTGAATAAAACTGAAGGGGCGAATATTCTCGTTGTCGACGACAATGAAATGAACCGCGATATGCTATCGCGTAGATTAAAGCGCAAAAAGTTTTCGGTACTAACCGCTGCAAGTGGCCTCGAAGCTCTTGATCTTGTAAGCAAGCACGAGTTTAATCTTATTCTACTAGACATCAATATGCCTGGAATGAACGGCATTGAAGCACTGCAAGAAATTCGCAAGAAATATTCAATGTCGGAGTTGCCGGTCATTATGGTAAGCGCACGCTACCAAAGTGAGGATATTGCTTGGGCTTTGGAAAACGGTGCCAACGATTATATTACAAAACCAGTTGATTTTGTGATTGCTTTGGCACGAATAAAAACGCAATTGTCGTACGCAAAAGTAAAAGATAATGTTGAAGAATGTGTCACAATGGATGGGTTACAAACCTCTGATGGTATCAAAATAGGTGAAGACTTTTTTCACTATCGCATTGAAGATAAACTAGGTCAAGGTGGTATGGGGATTGTTTACAAAGCTTATGACACACGTCTAGAGCGCTATGTGGCCTTAAAGAGCATCCGCGATACAAATGAGCGACTTATCAAACGCTTAACACAAGAAGCGCGAGCAATTGCTCAAATCAAACATCCAAACATCATCACGGTTTACGATATAGGTAATACCCCTCTGCATTACTTTGTGATGGAATATATCGAAGGCAAGACTCTAGACCACTTCATCAAAAGTGGTGAAGTGACACCTGGTATTGCCGTGGGGATTGCACAAAAAATAGCAAATGCGCTTTTTACCGCGCATAAAAGTGGAGTGGTTCATCGCGATTTAAAACCTGCAAATATCATTATCGATAACGATGGTGAACCGCACATTATGGATTTTGGTTTAGCAAAAGTTGCCGAAAATGAAAAGCTTACCAAAGACAACGAAATTGTCGGTACACCGTGTTATATGGCCCCCGAACAAATCGACGTTAAACGCGGAAAAATTGACGTGCAGACCGATATTTATGCGGCGGGTGCCATACTCTACGAAATGATCACTGGAAAACCGCCATTTGAAATCAAAGGAACCAAAATTCACGAAGTGTTGTGGAAAGTTTTGCAAGACGAACCGGTAAAACCAAGTGATTTGCAAAAAGATATTCCGCAAGAACTCGACGACATATGCTTAAAGGCTCTAGAAAAAGAGCAAGAAAAACGTTTTAGCAATGCCCATGAAATGGAACAAGCCATTGCCAAGGTGTATTACCAGCATTTCTGCTAAAATGGTGTAGTTTCGAAAACGGTTCCCGCAGACTACAAAACCATCTTTTACTAGCCTTCCTCATTCGCAACATGAAATGCGGGAAGGCGAAGTCCACAAATGATGGCAAAAAAACGGATGCACGCCACGATGAAAATTCCAATAAAAGCCGCAATCGTTTTAGCACAACCTAAGTACTGCAACGCCAAATAACAAACGATCCCAATCGCAGAGGCTGTGGAATACAGAGTTTCTGTGGAACGAAATAAAAGAGGCACCTCTCCAGAAAGAACATCGCGAAGAACACCTCCTGCTGTTCCGGTCATAATCCCCATCAGCACCACTATGATTCCTGTCATCCCCTGATTTTCCGCTATTTGTGCACCGGTAATGGTAAAAAGTGCCAGACCTAAGGCGTCGGCATATAGCAGTGTCGTAAAAGGTGGTTTCCAAAAACGTACGTACATCATCGTGAACAGAGAAGCTCCGAGAATAAGCCATAAATAGGTGGGGTCTTTCATCCAAAAAACCACATCTTTATTGAGAAGAATATCGCGAAGTGTACCACCACCAAGTGCGGTAACGGCCGCTAAAGCGGCGACACCCACCCAATCAAGTCCTTTTTTCCCCGCAACAAGTGCCCCGCTAAAAGCAAAGACGGCAACTCCGATCAAGTCCAAACAGTAAAGAATGCTCAATATACTTTCCTTGTTAGCGATAGATAAGATAACGTAGCGAGTATTTCCATAAATCTTGTGGACCTAAGTGCTCTAAATGCTGCTTCCATACTTGCACAGCTGATTTTTTATCACGTTTTGCTAAAAGTGTCAAAAATAAATAAATACTTTTCGTTTGCTGTTTCCCGATAAAACTCTGCTTGTTTTTTTGTAAGAAATCAAGAGCTTGGGCATAGTTTTTTTGTAAAATTTTACATATGGTAAATGCTATGTGAGCGGTCAAATTTTTGGGATTTTTCCGTAATAGTTTGTGGATGGCAATCATCGCCTCTTCGTAATTACGTCTATCGATACATAAATATATTTTTTCTAAATGAAGATCTTTATCGTTATGTAGTACGGTGAAAGCCTTTTCGATAATACGG
Organism: Candidatus Uabimicrobium amorphum; assembly: GCF_009002475.1. GTDB lineage: Bacteria > Planctomycetota > Uabimicrobiia > Uabimicrobiales > Uabimicrobiaceae > Uabimicrobium > Uabimicrobium amorphum. Next base: position 1,525,022 of record NZ_AP019860.1, on the reverse strand, counting down.
AAACCTTTGTGCCTACGATACAAAGTAAAGTTTCGCGCTATTTCATTGCGCACATACTGCAAATACAATTGTCTACGATTTTCATATCCAGGATCGCTACTACTACCATATTTTAAAGACATGGCCAACAAGCGTTGTTGTTCTTGTGGATTGTTCATGAAAATGGCATTTTCATAAGCACGTACTAGTTTTTTGTGGTAACCGCGTTTACGGATGGTACTTGGTAAAATTTTACGTAGGTGCTCGTTCCCTTGATCGTCTAGCAGCGCTGCATATTTTTGCCAAGTGATTTCAAAATTCCATATGGATGTACTAATGAGAGCAGCAAGTAATTTCTGAGCATTTGGAGATTGTCGATTGAGAGATATGACCAAATGTAAAAATTTTCCCACGAAGGCCTTAGGGTATACTTGCTCGTATTTTTTTATATAATTCAATGCCAATGTATATTGTTGCTGCTCAATACAATGCACCGCTTTGTCGATTTCAGACGTATGGCTGCGTATTGTGCCATTTTTTAGAGGAAAAATGGCATTACTCTTTAGAGATGCGTGTAAATATTTAATAAAAGATTTTATATGAATGACTTGAGAGTTGGTGGTAACGGTAAAAAAGTTATAGTCATTGGCGCTACGGATGAAATGTGGCGTGCCTTTGATCGTTTTTCCATATACGGTAGAGACATGACGTCCACTCTTTAAATTAAATACGCGAAATTTTGCGGGATTTATTGTTGTGACAACATCAAGAGTTCCGTCTTTGTCAATGTCCGCGACTAGTGTGTTAAAATCGCGATTACTAAAACCGTCTTCACTAAATTGTATCCAATTTCTTTTACCCGTACTCACATCCAAGGACACAATTTCGGCATCATCGCCAAATACGATAATTTCATCTCCCGCAACTCCATCAAAGTTACCCACTTGAGCATGATTTATGATGGCACCGGTGGTGAGTTGTTTTTGCCAAATTGTTTTGCCGTTGCGAAAGTTGATATGTGATACAGTACCTGCGTGCTGTGTGACAAAGAGAAGAGGTCCTGTACTACCTTGAAGTACCATAGGTCCAAGAAGTTTTCCTCCGGCATACATTGTTTCTTCTTTCCACAGCAAACTTCCCGATTGCCCTTCAAAACATACAACAAACGAGTAACCTAAATCGTCGCGAATCTCTGAAAGTACAATAACATCTTTAAAGCCATTGTTATTCACATCCACAAAATCCACTAAGCCGTGACGGAGAGGAAATGGTTTTTTCCATAGCAAATTACCATCGCTAAAGCAGTATATGTGACCTTCTAACGAGTATATTATTTCGGGAACTTCGTCATTGTTGAGGTTGACGATTTGCATATTTACACCTTGATTGTATGGTGACAATACAAGGTCTTTTTCTAAGTTTCCCTGCAGATCGTACAATGATATTTTTTCGCGATGATTTACGATAAGCTGTTTACGGGAAGTGACGTTTTGTAGGTATATAGGAGTTTCCTCTGGCTGCTTTATCTGCCAAATTTTTTGAAAATTTTTACCATCTAAACAATAAATTTCTCCCAAGGTATTGGCCACAATTGCATCGCATACTTCGTCATTGTTTACGTCAACGGGAATTAAACTTCGCGCGTTTAAAAACAAATCATTTTTGTACGTCTTTTTGAGTCCCTTTGTGGGATTCATTGCGAGAATGCTCTTTTCAAGTAAACATAAAATTTCTAAAAAGCCATCACCACTTACATCTGCGATTTTCAACTTCTTTAACTTGCTGGCAAATTTCAATTCACTAATTTGCGCACCACGGTTATTAAAAATCAGTACACGATTATCTCCACTGACAATAATTTCGCGATTATTGTCTTTATTTAAGTCGGTAACGATGGGTGTAAAAGTTGTGGTAAAACCGCATGGTTGTTGTGACTTCCACTTCAAAGAACCATCTTCGCTATCCAGGCAATACAAGTGGTCGGCAACCACGATGACTTCTTCGCGATGATCGTTGTCAATGTCACAAACTTGAATTTTTATCATATGCTGGCTGCTGGCTTTCCACGCCCATTTTTGAGAAAGTTTACGCTTCTCGATACATGACAATGTTTGACGATTGCTAAAAAACAGGTGCTTTTCATCAAAGGCAACCAAACTGGCATCTTGCATTTTCAGAATGGGACGCTGAATTTTTCGTTTAACATCAAACAATACAAAATCGTAATCTGTTGTCGGATATAAAATTTGTGTTGGAGTAATAAAATCCAAAATTTGTGCCGAAGCCGCTTTGAAATTGCGCATTGGTCTGCGCCATAGATCTTTACCGCTTTTCATGTCAATACAGCGAATACCGCGGTGATGATTTGCCAAAATTACGTCGTCGTATCCGTCTCCATTTTCGTCGTAAAAACCGTAACGTCCTCCCCACCACGAAGGTTCGGTAAATATTTTGTTGTGTGTATTACCATCTAGAATAAAAAATTCATTTTGGTGAGTATAAACAATATCGAGAACGCCGTCGTGATTTATATCGTGAAAATCGATACCACCAAAACTGCGCAAGTTGGAAACAAACGACCATAATTCCTGACGTGAGAGTATATCAAAACTAGTAATGCTACCTTCGTCACGTGTTACGTACAATTCATCGCGTCCATCCTTGTCGATATCTGCGGTGGCAATATCATGGATTTTTTGGGCAAAATCTTGCTTCCACACTAGCATACTTTCGAGGTCGATATCTACATTTACGATGCGATTCGGACCAATATGTAGCTTGCGTTGTTGCGCAAAATAATTATCTTTTTCAAAGATACATTCATAATCGCCTTTGGGGAGTTCATATTCATATACCGGGGCAAAAAAATGGAATTTTTCCTGCGTTTCTTGGTGAATGCATGTTACACGGATGCCACTTATGGGGGATTTCAATGTAATTTTGCCTTGAATACGCTTTAACTGTTTCTCAATGTTGCGCTCTTCCCCGGGGGCGAGTTTGACCGAAAAGCGCAGTGTTTGGTATTGCGGATGCTTTATGGTCACTTCATGATAACCACTTGCCAAAGAGTAACTTTTCTGTACAGGTAAAAATTCATCATCGATAAAGATGTTGGCAGTTAAAATCTGTTTGTCACCTTTTAATTTTAAATATAAAGTTCCCGGGGCGAACAGGAATTGATATGCGAGTGTTGTCACGGAAACAACCAAGATACACGCCAAGCTAAACACCATTTTATTACGTCGTACAAAACGCATCGTTTTTGCGGTGATTCCGACAGGCTTGGCCTTAATGTTTCCTCCATGGATAAAATTTTGTAGATCGTTGTGTAAAGCACGTGCGGTGGGATAGCGCTTTGCAGGAGATTTTTCCAGGCATTTCATGCAAATAGTCTCTAAATCCCGTGGCAAGTCGGGAACTAACTTACGTGGCATGACAGGATCTTTTACAGATATGGCGGCAAAAATGGCTTGAATGCTTGCCGCGGTAAATGGCGGCTTACCGACAAGAACTTCGTACAATACGATTCCAAAGGAAAAAACGTCGGTGGTTTTTTTTATTTTTCCCTTTTGTCCCTCAACTTGCTCCGGCGACATATATTGGGGGGTACCAATCGCAGCTCCGGTCATAGTTAGAACCTCGCTACCCTTGCGTTTTGCCAATCCAAAATCCATAAGATATGGTTTGCCGTTGGAGTCGATCATGACGTTGTCAGGTTTTATATCGCGGTGAATGACACCTTGTTGATGTGCAAATGCCAAAGCATCTGCAACTTGTGCCATGAGTTTGATTTTCTCATGGACATCGAGCTGCATGACTTTGATATATTCGATCAGGGACAGACCTTCAATATAATCCATGGCAAAAAAAACGACCTCGTCTTCCACTCCGATCTCGTAGATTTGCGTTATTCCGGGGTGTTTTAAAGATGCGATTAATTTTGCCTCGCGAAGGAAACGCTCCTTTTGCTCTTCTCCTGCAAGGTTGGAAATCATCGTTTTGATTGCGACAGTGCGATCGAGTTCACGATCGTATCCTTCGTAGACAACGCCCATACCACCACGTCCTAATTCGCGTATGATTCTATAACGTCCTAGCGTTTTTGCTGTCGACTTGCGCTCGAAAAAATAGGAATCGCCTTTCATGCGAATTTCTAGTTCAGAAGGTGTGTCGCGCCACTGCTCCACATTGATTTCTTTTTGTACCAATAGAAAATTTTTGGTATTAATAGCACGCTTTGCTAAGAGAATTTGCAAAAAATCGCGCTCGTCTCCTTCTTGGTATTTTTCTTGGAGGATGCGGTTTAAAACCTTTAGGTCAACAATGCCACGTCCAAATACTTCCTGCGCCCATTTGTAATCATTTAGTAAGTACATCGGCATGGTATTGCTTTGTGCATTGTCATTTTGTTGTATATAAGCGTTGCGCATTTTTTCGATATGAGCCATGGAGCACGACAAAGATTTGGCCACAACTTCGCCAAAAGATGCTTTGGGATACTTTCCCATATTTTCTTGGATTTGTTGTGCATCTTTTTTGGTAAAAAAATCGTTTTCCATGCAAAACAAGATAAACTTTTTTTGTTCGACAGTTAACATATCAGTCCTATCTAGATTTCTACTGTAAAACACTCTTAAAAGCGTACTGACACCCTAAAATAAGAAACAAACCACAACGGAAGAATCGCAATGTCAAGACAAACGGCAAAAGGAAGTCCCACAATACGCGCTGGATATGCCCAACTAGGTCGATAGTGCGGCATCGGGGGAGCCGGAATTGATTTTCCCATAGAATCATAAGTGTTACCGATAGGTTCGATGATTAACTGAATGTCGTATTGCGGATCGCGATAACGTCGGGAGTCGCCCCATAGAAAAATTTTCCCCAGTTGATTCACTTGTTGTGCGCTGCGCTGAAAACGACTGCGGTGATACGCAAAGTCATCTTGACGTTCGCGTACGATAATAGGTATTCTTCTCTTTGCTTGTTGTTCTTCTACAGGAAGGGAACCCTTCAAAGTATCTGTGTGTTGTCCCTGCACTAAATCGATCACTGCCCAACGTTCACCGCGATCTGTTTCATAGGTAATAATTAGCTCTTCTGCACCGACCCACGCCGATGTATATTCGCGAAAAGTTTCGGGTTGCGGGTCGGTGACGCTAAGTAAAGACGTTGTTACACAGCCACTAGACAACAAAGAAAGTAACAACATTATACGAACAAAATACTTTCTCATAACCTCTCCTATCAAGGTCAATATTACTGCTTGCTTTTTGCCGGGTTTTATAGTATTTTACACGCCAACTACGATATTTTCTAGCAAATTAAGTACAGCTTGCACAGAAGGTTTTTTATGAAGTCATCGGAATCCATGAATTTTAACGTATATATTCGCCTCATAAAATATGTACGCCCCTATTTGAAAATAGCAATATTCTGCTTTGTATTATCCATTCTTATTTCCGTGGTTCAACTAGGCTCTTTAGCTCTTTTGAATCCTTTGGGAGATATTCTATTCGAAAAAGACGGAACACAAACCATATTCAACAAATTAGTCACTTTGGGTGACTGGGGAGTGTCCGTGGCCAATTATTTAAAGGCCCATGTATTTAGCAATAAATTTACGACTCTGTACCTTGTCATGGGGTGTGTTGCCATTCTTACCGTTCTCAAGGGAATTTTACGTTTTACCCACGATTATCTCAGCGCTTATATCAGCGATAAAGTGGTTCTCGATATTCGAAGAGATATGTACAATAAAATCATCAATCATTCGGTGCGTTTTTTTGACAAAATAGGTCTTGAACAAGTGTCTTCGCGTTTTACGAATGACGCCTCCGGCGTAAAAAAAGGTATCAAAAGTATCTTTGGTAAAGCGATGCGCGAGCCATTGAAAGCCGTTAGCTCCCTGGCGATTTGTTTATGGTTGCAATGGAAAGTGACCATATTTATTTTTGTGGTATTTCCCATTGCATATATTTTCATCCGCAATTTGGGCAAACGCGTAAAGAAAAGAACCAAAAAAGACTTACAAAAAAATGCGGACATACTCGAAACGATCATGGAAAGTTTTCGCGGACTAAAGCTTATAAAAGCCTATCAAATGGAACAGCAGTTTATCGACAAATTCGAAAAAGAAAATGAAAAAGCATTCCGTGCCAGGTTAAAACTTGCCACCGTCGAGGCAATCACCAGTCCCGTGATGGAAACATTTGTTACCTTAGCGGCTGTGGTGCTTCTGATTTTTTCTGCGGAATTAGTACTCAGTGGGGAAATGAGTTCCGGGGACTTTCTCTTGTTCTATGGTGCTCTCGGAGCCATTTTTGACCCCGTGCGTAAACTGGCAGATGTTTACAACCGAATCAGTGGGTGTATTGGGGCAGGAGAGCGTATATTCGAATTCATCGATCAACCGTATGAAGTAAAAGAAAAACCGGATGCCGTGGTCCTTCCCAAATTGCAAAAAGAAATTGAGTTTCGCAATGTCGATTTTTGTTACGAATCGCACAACAAAGTATTAGAAAATATCTCTTTTTCTGTCAATAAAGGTGAAATTATCGCCATTGTGGGTAAAAACGGTTCCGGAAAGAGCACACTGATTTCGCTACTTTTACGCTTTTTTGATCCGACAAGTGGAGAAATCCTAATAGACGGGCAGAAAATCACCGACGTCACCGTGGACAGTCTGCGCAGTCATTTTTCATTGGTCACGCAAAAGGCAATGCTATTCAACAGTAGTATTCTAAATAATATAAAATGTAGTAGCGATGCCAGCGAAGAGCAGATTGCAGAAGCGGGGAAACTAACACACAGCCATGATTTTGTTGATAAACTCGAAAATGGGTATCATACTTTATATGGGAAGGGTGGTATTGGTCTCTCCGGGGGACAAGAACAACGCATTGCCTTGGCAAGAGCCATTGTAAGACACGCCGATATTCTCATTTTAGATGAAGCCACTGCAAACCTAGATGTGGATAGTGAGCACTATATCAAAGAAGCCTTGGACAGTTATTTGCAAAGTTGTACGGCATTTATTATTGCGCATCGTTTTACCACAATACAAAAAGCCGACCGTATATTGGTACTCGATCGCGGTAAAATAGAAGCTTTTGGCTCTCACGAAGAAATTATCGACAAAAGCCCTACCTATAAAACCCTGTATGAGAAACAAGATTTCAGTTAGGAGTTTGTATGAAGTACGCATTACTGTGGTTGTGCTTGTGTAGTGTGTTTGCCGACTGGGGCAACAATTTGCAAATAGCTCTAAAAGAAGCCGCACAACAAAAGAAATACGTGTTGCTATACTTTTCCGATGAAAGCAATTGCAAGCTGTGCTCTGACTTTCATCGCAATGTGGCCACAAAAAAGAGTTTCATGCGCTTTGAGGAAACATGCGTACTGTGCCGTATTGATCCGCGTTTGGCAAAAACCGCAAAAGAAAGAGAACAATATAGTAAGCTATTTAACATGTTCAAGGTCGACGAAGTCCCCACAGTAATGTGCATGACCGCGAAAGGCAAAGTTTTTTTTCGCGACGTATACAACGGAGAATCACTCAAAGATTACAGGAATCTACTCGACAAGATACTACAATTGCAAGTTGAGTACCAAGAATTGTCGCAAAGCGCATTCTCTGGCGAAAAAATTTCCACAGCAGAAAAAAAGTTCATGTGTGAAGAGCTTGCACGTCTTTTAGGCGAGTGTCCACAAAAAGCATGGACACTACGTGCAAAATTTGCCTACTTACTTTTTTATGTAGACACGGAAAATATCACAGAAAAGAGACCTCTCGCGGCGTACACGGTGAGCCTATATACGACGATTGACAAACAACCATTTATTTCATACCTACAAAAAAGCGATGCGCATTATTTCGCCAAGTTAATGGATCAATTTCTGGCAGATCATGCGCAGAAGTTAAAAAAATACTTCGAGCTAGTACATCATCAACAGCAGAAAAAATACCAAAAACAATTGCAAAGTTATGCCGCACAAGTGATGAAAATGTGGAAAGAGTACGCTTTCACCACACAAGACGCCGAAATTAACTTTCGCATTTTGAGCTTGCAAGCACTGTGTTACAAATCACTCAACGACAAACAAAATTTCTCCACTGTTTGGAAAAAGCTACAAGCGCATTCAAACCACGAAAATTTTCAGTTTCTTCGCAAACTTTTGCAGAAATAGCCATTATGGAATGTTTTGTACGTGCTCGTCCTTCTCGCGAATTAAGTAGATGCCATTCATTTCCACCACGTCATCAATATTGACATTTACTTCAAGAATTGTTACTGAAAAAGCTCCGGTAACACTTCACCTGCTTTACCGTGAAAGACAAAATCAGCATGATGATCGGCAACGGTTTCCTCAAGGTTAATCACCGCCGTCTTGGCTCCTTCGGATTTGGCGAGTTGCATAAAACTCGCCGCAGGCTGTACCAAGCATGAGGTACCTATAACCAAAAATAGATCACAGTTTTGCGAAGACAACACCGCCTGATTGATGTCTTGTTTACGTAGCGCTTCGCCAAACCACACTACATGCGGGCGCAAAATGCCGGTGCAATTTTGTTGTTGGCATTGTGGCAAATCGTCCACCGTGTAACGATTGGCCTCACCGGTGCACTCCTGATCAAATGCTGGGGTAATCGGTACATCGCGATTCTTTTGCAGGTGACCGCATTTTGCACAGCGGATCATCCAAATCGAGCCGTGAAGGCGCGTTACGTTTTTTGAACCCGCATCAAAATGTAAGTCGTCGATGTTTTGGGTGATGAGAGAAAAGGTCTTTTGTTGTTCCTTCAGTTTTTTTTCCAAATCGGCAAGGGCCTTATGTGCCATATTGAACTTTTTATCTTGCATCATTTGCCGTCGATAATTGTAAAATTCCCAAACAAGTCCTGGATCGCAATTCCAGGCATTGGGCGAGGCAACTTGCGTTACCTCGTGATTTTTCCATAGACTGCTACTTCCCGAACCGCGAAATGTGGGAATATTGGATTCAGCAGAAACTCCCGCACCTGTGAGAACCGTAACATAGCGACTCTTACGGAGTTGTTCGCGAAATCGTTGCACGTTGTCCATGTTATCCGTCCCCTTTTGCCTTCGGCATTAACACGATGTAGACAAACAATGAAATAAAGAAACCCACAAACCACGCGTATGTGTAAATGGTCATGAAAATTTGTGGTACGGAGTTGACAAAGCCACAAGCTGCCAGAAAACCGGGAATGTTTGGAATAACTCCCAAAATTAAGGCGATAATTGCTACGTTGTTAAAACCGTTTGTGTAGCTATACTCAGCATTTTCATCGTACAATGCCGCGAGATTTAAGCGCGTTTTGCGTACGAGAAAGTAGTCGGCGATCACAATACCTGCGATAGGACCAAGTAACGCACTATAGCCAATAAGCCACGTAAAAATATATCCTTGGGTACTTTCAATTAATTTCCATGGGCAAATGGCAATACCAATAATCCCAGTAATAAGACCTCCGGTGGTAAAACTTATCTTTTGTGGATATAGGTTGGAAAAACCATTTGCCGGGGCAACGACATTCGCCGCTAGGTTTGTCGACAACGTGGCAATGGCAATAAATATCATTGCAACGACAACGATCCATGGCTGTTCCACTCTAGAAAGCAGAGTTACCGGGTCCCATGGTGCGTCTTGGGCGATCAGGATATCCGAAAAGAGAATGATTCCGGTACTGGTGGCAATAAGACCTACAAAAGAGTACAAAGCCATCGTCAGCGGTAAACCGATAAATTGTCCAGCGATGTGTTCTTTTTGTGAGCTTGCGTAACGTGTAAAATCGGGAATGTTTAAAGACAGCGTCGCCCAAAAGCCAATAATGGCAGTCAACAGGGGAAAGAATATCTTCCAAAAATCGCGTTTTTGTGGGGGGCTTGGTGAAGATTCCGGGGTATAACGTAGCGTTTTAACAATCGACTTACTTTGGTGCTGGTCATTGCGAAAGACAATTCCCAAGGTTACCTGTTCATTTGCTTGCGGCAATTTTTGAATCTTGTAGGTAATTTGTTTTGCATACGCGACGGTGGTCGTGCGATCATTTTCGGTGATCACAACTTGGGTTACACGACTTTTTCCCTCAGATTCGAGAGCATATAAACTTAAGGTAATCGTTTCACTTGAAAAATTTTCACTGACAACAACCGCTGGTTGCGTAAAGGTTTGCGTGTTGTCTAAAGCCTTTTGCATGCCTACGGTGGCCAAGGACCATCCCAGTAGCCCTAAACCCATGAGTATTAAGATCGGAGCGACATAATTCTCTAACCAACGAATGGATTCAATGCCCGCGACAATAATCGCCATATTGCATGCCCAGAAAATTAAGAAACACGACAACTGCCAAACATTGATGCCAATAAATAGTTTTTCTGCGGACTGTATCGAAGGGTAAAATTTAATCAAACAAACATAAATGGCAAATCCGCCAATCCATGTTTGTATTCCAAACCACCCACAAGCAACAAGTGCCCTTAAAATCGAAGGAATATGTGCACCTTTTGTTCCAAAAGAGGCTCTAGTTAATACCGGAAATGGAATTCCGTATTTGGTTCCGGGGTGTGCATTGAGAATCATAGGTAGCAAGACAACGACATTTCCAATCAGTACCGTTAAAATCGCCTGCCACCAGTTCATACCTTCGTTCAGTAAACTCGCGGCAAGCATGTATGTGGGTATACAAACCGCCATACCGATCCATAGTGCGGCAATATCCCACCGGCTCCAGCTGCGTTCAGCAATCTTAGTAGGAGCGATATCTTCATTTGTTAGGGAGTTATTGGGTAGTGACCCGGTTAATTCGACCATGTTGTGTTGCTCGCGAATTTCGTTGTCCATCTGTTATTCCTCAAAAATAGATTGCAAATACGGATTCATAAACAAACCATCGGGATCTAGCTCGCGACGCACACGATGAAAATTTTCCCATTTGGGGTAAATATTCTTGAAGTCACTGGCCTTAAGATTATGCATTTTTCCCCAGTGCGGTCTACCGTTGTATTTACGGAAAATGGCTTCACAACCCGCAAAGTATTTTTCGTAAGGTACACCCTTAAAGCTATGGATTGCGATGTACACGCTTGGCCTTCCATAAGAAGGACTCAAATAAATGTCGTCCTCTTTGGCAACGCGAAACTCTATGGGGAAAGTCACTTTGATATTTTCTTTGCGGATGAAGGCTTCGATTTCCCGGAGTACTTCTGTGCCTTTTTCCAGCGGTACAGAGTATTCCATTTCGTGAAATCTTACCCACCGATAGCTGCTAAAAATATTCGCACTCAAGTTTGTTTCTTCGCCTTGTGGGATTAACGACGTACCTGCGGCACTAATTTTTTGTGACCATCGTGGAAAAAGACGGCATAAACTCCCAAACATAAATAGCGCTCCGTTTTCGAAAACAATTTCGCTAAAGTATTTACGCCACGTACCGCGATCTTTTTTGTCATTGGTGATGTTCATTGCCTTGGTATATGTGTAATTGGTGTGCGGCAACCAGAAAAACTCAAAGTGGCGATTGTTTTCGATGTTTTGTGTAAAATTTTCTAAACTCTCATCAAGAGTGCAGCGTTTTTTGACGACCTTCAGATAATATGCGGGCATAAGTTTGAGCGTGAGTTTACTAATAATACCCAAGGCCCCCAGAGAGATCTGTCCGGCCTTGAACACTTCGCTATTCTCTGTTTCTGAGCAGTGTATCACCTCTCCATCTGCGGTGACTAAACTAAAACTTGCCACTTGGGTTGCGATACCTCCTAGTGACAGTCCTGTACCATGAGTTCCCGTCGATACTGCACCGGCAATGGTTTGACAATCGATGTCTCCCAAATTTTGCATTGCCAAGCCTCTATCTGCAAGCATCTGCCCCAAAGCCCGAAGCTGTGTACCCGATTTTACGGTAGCTTCGCATTTTTCTTCGTCGATGCTGTAAATGCCATGATATTGCTTGAGAGACAGTATGTTATCTTCAGTTTCAATGAGAGGTGTAAAAGAGTGTCGCGATCCCTCAACGCGAATAGCTTGTTTTTTATATTTTACCTGTTGTATTGCATCGATAATATCTTGTTCGCTCGTCGGAAAGAATATTTTATTGGGCATACAAGAGACTGATCCTGACCAATTTTGCCAGTTTTTTCCCGTAAAAGTTTTCATCTATTTTCTCTTCTGATGTATATGTAATTGAACAAGGAGGAAATCTCATCCTGCTCGATTTTGAGCCCGAGCCCATTCCCGAAAATAGGCTCTGAAGTCATTACTGTAAATTTGAATGGTTATATGAATAATCTGGATAGTTAGATTTATTAAAAACATTGGCTACAAAAAACATTTGCCTTCGCCGCGATATGTGCTTACTTCATCTACTACCTTACCGTTTTTTACCAGATGTATACTGTTAAAATGTTCGCATAATTCACCTGCTTTGCTGTGGCGCATAAAAATAGGGTCTCCGAGTTGTATTTTCTTTTTACCACGATAAACTACTGGCGTTTGAACTTCTCCTGCGCCTTCGGTATCAAGCAACTTGCTCTTTTTTGGTAAATAGGGTTGTGGAATTTTGTCTTTTCCCGTGCCAGAAGCCACGTAGCCACCGCCATGACATGTAAAAATATTCGCGGTTGGCGTGCGTGTAACCTCGATGGCATAAAACAGAGCTGGGTTGTGTTGGAAATTGCAATAGTAATCAAATAGCCCCGGTGAAAAAAATGCAGATCCTGCTGTAACCTCTGTAATGCAAGGTTCTAAAGAAGTTGTTTCTAAACTTCCCGTGCCGCCTCCATTTACGATTTTACATGAAAAACCATTTTGTTGTAGTGTTTCGACAACATTTTGCCGACGTTTTTGTATTTGTTGAATGGATATCTTTTTGAGCTGGCGAATGACAGCATTCATTATAAAATTATTAAATGGGCTCTTGTCTCCCAAACCAGCTATTTGCGCCTCATATCCCATTACCCCGGCAAACGACACACCTGGTAGGGTATCCATTTCTTGTACGAGTTGCAAAACCTGCTGTGCAGTATTGAGTGGCGAACGTCTAACGCCAAAGTGGATTCCCGGAAAAGAACTCGACATATCGACATCCACACATATTGGTAATGTGGTGTTGTTTTCACAGCAAATTTGCGAGATTTGTCGCGCATGATCTATACAATCCACCATTAAGGTAATGTTCGTTTGTGTTAATTGGCATATGGATCGTATTCTGCGTGGATCAAATATGGGATATGCCACTAAAATATCCTCAATCCCGCTGTTATGAAGATAAATGGCTTCATCAGCACTATAGGACATAACGCCCTGAAAAATAGAATGGCTATTTAGAATGCGCTTTATTAATTCTACACTACGAATCGACTTCGATGCAATGCGAATCGGTTTTTCACAAGCGCGTTTCGCCACCTTCTCGATATTTTCTTCAAACAATTCCATATCGAGAGCGGCGAATGGCATGGCAATAGCGCATGTTGCGTTCTTGTAGTAATCGTACTTATCTACCAATTATAATGTCCTAATCCAAAAATCAGTGATGACCCTAAAAATCCGGTGATTCCGATAATAATGGATGTTATCAGTATACACGGCCAGTATAGCTTTTCTAACTGCGTTTGCGACGCAGTTTGCTTTTTGCTATTGAGTACGCTAACGGTGATAATGAGTATCGCTGTCAAAATCCCCATCACTTTATGATAGTTGGCGACAGTGTGTAATTCGTTTTTGTAGGTGGAGGATATATGAGCGCACCATCCAAGAACTACGGCAATTACAGAGCTGATTGCGGCAATATTGAAGCAATAGTTGATCGCCTGCTGAAGCTGTTTGTTGTATAACAGCGAGAGTATTTCGCCAAGCACTGCGGCAAAAAAAAGTGCTATGGGAAAGTGTACGGAAATGGGATGTAATTTTCCCACAAAAGAGGTTAACTTTTCCCGAAAACCTTGCTGTACTTGCAGTGGCGTATCCACGCGAAAGTTTTTCATGTATTTTTGTGGTGCGGCGCTAAACTTTTTTATACATCTTTTACAACAAAGGTAAACTCTTTGTCCATTGTAATCATAGTAGATATTGGGATCTATCTTTTCCGCAGTCATGACCGGGCATATTTGATTTGTAATATTTCTTTTCTCGTTTGGCCCAAAAAATATTACAATAGAAATTATACTCATAAAAACAACAGCTAATATGGTTTTTCTCATAAAAATCTCCGTTGGCAAAATAAGCTATAATTCTATTGCATTTTTCAATAGACTTCCAATAAAAAATGCTGGTATATGAATGTTCCCAAGGAGAAAAAAATGGAATTTTCTGAATTTGACAATCGCCATTACCCGACATTGTCGGTACGCCAAGGCTATCGCAAGTGGGTAGGGACTTACGACGACACTGTTTACGATGAAATGGATTTTGACTTACTGGGAAAAATAAAAAATATATACTGGACAAAAATAGAGACCGCGATAGACCTCGCTTGTGGAACAGGTCGCACTGGAATTTGGTTAAAACGACAAGGGGTAAGAGAGTTAGATGGAATTGATATAACTCCAGAAATGATGAACGTTGCCAAGGAAAAAAATATCTATCGTAATCTCACCCACGGTGACATACGCAATACCAAATTCGTAGACGACACATATCATCTAGCTATGTGCTCTTTAGCAAACGAACATATACCAAGTCTAGAACCTCTATACAAGGAAGCACAGCGCATTGTCACCGCAAATGGCTACTTCATTATACTAGGTTACCACCCATTTTTCTTACTAAGTGGAATCCCCACCCACTTTGATGACGAAGAGGGAAACTCTATCGCGATTCACAACTATGTTCATCTCATGAGTGACCATGTGCAAGCAGCTTTAAGAAGCTCGTGGCAACTGACAGAAATGTATGAGCGCATTGTTGACGACGCATGGATTAAGAAAAAACCGAATTGGAAGGCCTACCACAATAAACCAATTAGTTTTATGTTCGTGTGGAAAAAAACGAATACAAACTAGCGTTCTATTGCGTTTTGTTATCACAAATAATCGTTCATAATACTAGTTAAGTATCTGTTCACTCTTCCACTTTCGTGCGATGAACACCACTTGCTTGTAAAACAAAAAAATATTTGTCTCCTTGGAACGTTGCGCTATCCGAAAAAAATGAAATTTGCCCATTGGTTTTTAAAATCTCATCATCTGTTTTATGCGGTATGATGCTATTGCCTTGTCTACGGACTTGCATGATTAATCCACGAAACGCAACCGCTTCACCATCAAATACCCCTGTAGATACTACGTCAAAGTCATGTGCATTTGGATCAGAATTTTGGCGCGACTGTACCGCCGTTAATCGTACGCGAAATTCATTGTTCTTTCTCTGACGTATTGGTGTTTTTACCGAAACTTGATCGTATACTTTGCGTGCCGCAGCATTAAAATTTGCGGGAGACTCTTCGCCTGTGGCAAGCTCTACCCATTTTTGGGTCCCATGATCATCAATGCGTACGACAACAGAGTTCCAGTTGCCGCAATTCCCGTGAACTTCCACAGGCACCTCATTTTCATTCAGGTGTTCTCGGATAACAATCGCCGTTGCTTGTAAACCGGATTGCGCTGCTTGGTGACATGCTTTTAGTGCTTTTTGCTGACGAATATGGTGTGAATTTGCTGATTTTGTCAGTAGAGTCACAATTCCCCCCATAACGATGATTGCCGCTATCACGGCAAACATCAAAGCCAATCCTTTTTCATGTAAAAAACCACGCATATACATTCCCTTATAAGTCTTGTGCATTTATCTAGTACAATATAAAAATCAAAGATATGTCCAAAAAATAGACAGTGACCTTTATAGTAGTCACTATAGACTATTGTAATATTTTGGTAGCATATAAAGCAAATAAAATTTTCTTATGAAAAGCAGTTTTATTCTGCAGGGTTTTACTAGTGGTACACAAAAACTTCAAAACGCCAACTAGTGTCTATTTTTTAGACATCGGGTTTTATTTTGCAATATGAATTGTTTTTCAAGCACATTGCGACAACGATTGCAAAATTTGTCCTATACAACAACTAGCACAGTTATTTTTTCTGTAGCTATTTACTATGCAATAACATTCGTTTATAATAACGCCAATGTTACTGTGAATATTCGCTTTAATGAAAGGCGTTTCATGTGAATATAAAAAACTTAGCTAAAGATGCAATGGTGCTGCACTACAAAATAGAAAAAAAACTTGGGCAAGGAGGGATGGGTGTTGTTTACAAGGCGATTGATACGAAACTACAGCGAAATGTGGCCATCAAATTTCTACTAGGTAACTATGATGAGAAAAGTGCCAAAACACAACGTTTTTGGGAAGAAGCGCGTTCAGTGGCACAATTAATGCACGGCAATATCATGGGAATTCATCATCTAGAAACGCATAACACCCCTTTCTTGGTCATGAGTTATATAGAGGGGATGTCGCTACAAAAAAAATTAAAAAACCACCGTTTCGCAATACCCGAAACAGTGAAGTGCATTATCAAAATCGCTCAGGCAATGCACTATGCCCACCAGCAAGGAGTGATCCACCGCGATCTAAAACCAGAAAACATTATGATTGACAACAACAACGAACCAATCATTATGGATTTTGGTTTGGCGAAGCGTCGAGAGTCAGACACGAAGATATCGCGTGCGGGAGATATTTTTGGCACACCGCGGTACATGTCTCCCGAACAGGCCAAAGGCGAAAATGATACGATAGATCATCGCACCGACATTTTTTCTTTGGGAATTATTCTCTACGAAATGTTGACTGAATCTATCCCTTTTAAAGGAGATAGCGTTTTTATGATGATGAGGGCAACTGTAGAAAAAGATCCTGTGCCGCCGCGAGAAATTAATCCCCAAATTCCCGTAGCACTCGAAAAAGTATGTCTAAAAGCACTAGCGAAGTCACGCGAAGATCGTTATTCCACCGCCCAAGAATTTGCTCATCATTTGCAACATCTTCTATCTCCGCAAACGCAAGTACTACCACAAACACACGCTGCACCGCGAAAAAAACGCATTGCACCGCGAAAAATGCGCACATCGAAAGCGACATTGGCTTCACAGAAAACCGTTTTGCAGACACAACGCCACAACAAAAAGTTTATATATTCGATGGTCGGAGGTATTGCAGGGATTGTTGTTATTTTCATGGTGCTTTCTTTTTCGGGAAATGACAACGCAAAGACGGAAAAGGCTGGTCTTTTTGAAGAATATATGCAAAAAGCGGAGAAGGCGTTTATTGAAAACAACTATGTGTCTGCACGCGAATATTTGCGACTCGCTCTAGAACAACAACCAAGTGAAAAAGCGCAAGCCCTCCTCAATGCCATTGATCTCGCGGAAAAAAAGACACCGAAAACACCATTACAACTTGTTGTGGGTAGCCCGACAGAAGAGGTGAAAACCAATCAAAATGTCTGGGTAATTCGCGGTCGCGTTACAGGGGAATCTCCACGTGTTTTTTGTGGTAAAATTGATGCTCAGGTGAATGATAATCAATTTGAGTTGCGCCTACCATTGGAGGGCGAGGGAAAAAAACAATATCAAATTGTTGCCACAGATCAAAATGGGAAACGTCAACAAACTGTGGTGTACTTTTTGTTGGATAAAACTCCACCAGTTGTTTCGGTCGACGCTCCGCAGTTCATAATTGAAAAGCAAATTAACATCCGCGTTGATGTATCGGAAAGTAACCCTTGGAAAGCAAGTATCGATGGTAAGATTTTACCCACAAAAGGGAAAGAATCTTTTGTTTTTGTACACTCTCTTGTCCCAGGAGAAAACAATGTAACCCTCAAGGTGGAAGACTGTGCTGGTAACATAACAACTAAGAAATTTTCGACCAATTACAGTGACAAATGCCCACCTCCTACCATTGTCTTTCCTAAAAAGAATAATTTTTCTACACCGAGAAAAAGAATTAAAATTAAATGTCTTGCCGATCCACTTTATGATAGAGTTTACGTAAACAAAAAAGTCGCCACGCGTTTTGGAAAATATTTTACACGTATGATTTCTTTATCTAAGGGCGAGAACTCCATACAGGTAGTGGCTAATGATCGTTTTGACAGAAAAAGTCATAAAGAATTTAAAATATACAGAACAAAAAATATCCTAGAAAAGATAAAGGATGGTGTAGAGCGTAAAAAGCAACTGGCAGATAAAAACAACAAAGTCGAAGATAAAAATGCGAGAAAAAGACATATATCAACAATAATGAAGAAAAACTTTCACGCAACTGATTATAAATTTAAAGACGATGGCTTTGTTGAAATGACCTATGTTTTCAACGACTACAGTTGTCTTCAAGACTTCGACATTATACCAAACGCTACTACCCAAATGCATAAAGACCATTTTGAAATAACAGCTGGTTTAATTCCTGTGGGGATGTCAAATAAAGTAGAATTTAATGGTGATGTTGCTGTTGAAATATCTTTTTTATCCAATTCAACCAATCGTTCATACGCACTGGGAGTTTGTTTCGCGGCACTGAATGGTTACACATTGGAAATTGATGAGAGAAAAGGACATTTCGTATTGCGAAAAGGCATAGGACTATTCGCACCGGCTCTGGTTCCCCCAATGAAAAACAAGTCCATTTCAGTGAACCGTAATCGCATGTTGGTCATGAAACTTACGAAAAAAGGCAATCTGATCACTGGTCAATACAAAAAAAGAACTTTATGTTACACCAAGAACGCGAAACTTCAAAAGGGTAGAGTAGGGATTGTCTCTTTTTTAAACACGAGTTTAAAGCTATATAAGCTGAAAATGGCAGGATACGTTGACCAACAATGGCTACAAAAATTGAGGTAGCCACATACATTATATCTAGAATCGACACCACATGTCCGCAACTAAAAATATGATTATCTCCACGGTGTTTTTCGCTATCATGCAAGTGTGTGTAAAAGCCATCAAACATATACCAGTGTTCGAAATTATTGTTTTTCGTTCACTGGTTATTATCGCGATCTGTTGTGTATTTTTTCGCCGGCACAGAATATCTCCTTGGGGGAACAATAAGCGGTTACTCATTGCAAGGGGAGTCGCAGGTTCTATTGCGTTGCTGTTGTTTTTTTACACACTACAGCACATACCTCTAGCATACGCGACAACAATCCAATACCTGTCCCCCATCTTTACCGTAATCATCGCCGGTGTGTTTTTAAAAGAGTACGCCACGCTATCACAATGGTTGTTTTTAGCAATCGCTTTCCTTGGTATTGTTTGCATTCAGGGGTTTGATGTTCGCGTTTCTCTTTTTATGGCCTCCATTGGTGTTTTTTCGGCACTCATGTCGGCAACAGCGTACAACATTATCCGTGTTCTAAAAGACGAGAACCCACTGGTGATTGTTTTTTACTTTCCCTTCGTCGCCTCCATTATTTACATGCCACTGGCAATCATCTACTGGGAAACACCGCAAAGTAAAGATTGGTTCTTTTTGATTGCCGCAGGTGTTGCCACATATTTGGCACATACATATATGACCAAAGCATACCAAGAAGAAAAAGCGTCAAATATTGTCAATCTAAAGTATTTGGGAACGGTTTTTTCTTTAGTGTTTGGCTACGTACTATTCAATGAAAGTATTGTTTTTATGTCGTTTATTGGTATGCTTCTCATTGTTTTCTCGGCGTTAGGGACACAGCTACTGCGTAAGCCCAAAAGTGCATAAATCGAAAGTTAGTCACCAAAACTAATGCCTATTTGACGCGCGGAAAGCACTACGTCGCTGTCATGTGGTACCTGTTTGCTATTTTTGATGGCTTCTTCCAAAGGAACCGCGACAACATTGGGTGGAGCCAAGGCCACCATGATGCCAAACTGTCCATCTTTTACCATACGCACCGCTGCAGCCCCAAATCTGGTGGAGAGTAATCGGTCAAAAGTTGTTGGTGTTCCTCCGCGCTGTAAGTGCCCTAAGGTCAAAGTGCGCGTATCGCGCTTGGTGCGCTGGCGAATTTCATTGGCCACCCATTCTCCAATACCTCCGAGAACAACTTCCTGTCGTCCCTCTTCGCCTTTTCCCTTAGAGAATAGCTCCGAAGCACCTTTGGGTTTTGCGCCTTCGGCAACGGCAACAATCGCGAATTTACGCCCCTTGTTATAGCGACTCTCTATTTTTTGACAAACATACTCCATGTTAAAGGGAATTTCCGGAATCAAAATAACGTCTGCACCGCCAGAGACACCTGCATTTAGAGTAATCCAACCGGCATAACGTCCCATAAGTTCGACAACAATAACGCGCTCGTGACTTTCTGCGGTGGAGTGTAGTTTATCGAGCGCATCCGTGGCGTTGTTTACCGCAGTGTCAAAGCCGAAGGTAATCACCGTAGACGCCAAATCATTGTCGATGGTCTTGGGAATACCAATCACCGGCAACCCCATTTGTGAAAACTGATTGGCAATACTTAACGTTCCATCTCCCCCGATACATATAAGGGCGTCGAGACCTAATTTGGCAAAATTATCTTTGACGCGCGAAGAGACATCTTTTTTTTCACCATCTTCCACGTATTCAAAAGGATTTGCACGATTGGTCGTTCCCAATATCGTACCACCTATGTGCAAAATACCACGCACGTGTTCTTCGTTCATTTCAATGACTTTGTTTTCAGGATCTAGAAGCCCAGAAAAACCTTGGAGAACTCCATAAACTTGCCAGCCATTGCGCAAGGAACTTTTTACCACCGCGCGAATCACAGCGTTTAGTCCTGGGCAATCGCCTCCACCAGTTAGAATCGCTATTTTTTTCGACATTTAAAATCCTTTCATCATGCTGTGTAGATGCCGTGGGAGAGGGGCGGTCATTTTTAGTTGTTGACCTAAAACGGGATGCTCAAACTCAATAGAGTGTGCGTGAAGCGCATGTCCCGCAATCGTTTCATGCCACGGAGACGGTCTTTGTAAATAATATTCCCACAAAAAGGGAACACCCGAATGTGTATAGAGGTAATCACCTACAATGGGATGCCCAATAGCGGCGAGATGCAAACGAATTTGGTGTTTACGTCCGGTAATAGGTTGTAGGTGTAACAAACTGTGTGTTGCTGTAGTTTCGAGTAACTTATAATTTGTTTGTGCGATGAGTCCGCTAGGGTTTTGCGTTGTCATTTTTAATTTAATCAGCGAAGATTCGTCAGCACGCGCGATGGGAAGCTTTATGATCCCTTGCTGGAATTTGACGACACCATGAACAACAGCAAGATACGTTTTACAAATAATACGTCGCGCAAATTGTTTGTACATTTTACCAATAATTCTCTTGCCGCGTGTCACAAGAAGCACTCCCGAAGTATTTTTATCTAAACGGTGTAACAAATGAATATTTTCAGGGTACATCGACGACAGTTGTGAAATCACTGTGTCTCCTTGGTAACCTCCCACAGGATGGCAAACAAGCCCAGGAGGTTTGTTTACGGCAATTAAATTTTCATCTTCATAAAGGATAGAAATTTTCATTTTTTGTTGTTATTCAAGCATAGTTTACAGTAGCATAAAAGTGCAAAAAGATTACCCATTGTACCTTGTGTTTTCCAAACTAAAAAGATTTTCTTTTTTCCGGATAAATAAACATGCACCCTATTAGTTTAAATCTCTCAACAAGAGGCCGAAAAACTTCGGCAACTATTCGTATCAACGAAAGAAGTAAAGAGTTGCAAAAAAACGGCCGAGAGATCTATTTTTTTGGCTTAGGTCAATCTCCTTTTCCCGTACCTAATTGCGTGATAAAAGCCTTGCAAGACAATGCCCATCAAAAAGATTACTTACATCCGCAGGGACTATGGGAATTACGCGAAGCTGTGGCCGCCTTCCATCGTGACTATGATCAAGTTGCTGCGGATGCGCAACATGTACTCATTGGACCTGGATCTAAAGAGTTGATGTTTATCTTACAGTTGGCTTTTTATGGAGATATCATTACGCCTTCTCCGTGCTGGGTCTCTTATCGTCCCCAGGCTGAAATTATTGGGCGCAACAATGTCAGCGTTCTCACGACCTATAAGAACAGATGGCGTATACAAGCCGAGGATCTTGAAAAACTATGTGAAGATGATAGTGGTCGTCCGCGTTTGATCATCCTAAATTATCCCGGAAATCCAGAAGGGCAAACATATACAGAGGAGGAACTTCAGGCAATCGCCGAAACCGCTCGTAAACACAAAATTATTGTCCTGTCTGATGAGATATATGGACTGCTCAATTTTTCGGGAAAACATACATCGATCGCGCGATACTATCCAGAGGGCACAATTATTAGTTCTGGAATATCCAAATGGTGTGGCGCGGGAGGATGGCGTTTGGGAACGTTTGTTTTTCCACCGCAATTTACTCCCTTACTGAAATCCATGGTTTCTATCGCAAGCGAAACGTTTACATCTGTCTCGGCTCCTATCCAATACGCGGCAATTCGCGCATATGAGATGGGGGAAGAAATAGAGGTCTATTTGCAAAATTCGCGCAAAGTGCTGCAAATCATCGCCACACACTGCTACGAAAAATTATCGGATGCGGGGGTTGATTTATGGGAAGCACAAGGAGGATTTTATTTATTCCTAAACTTTTCTAAGTTTCGCGATGTACTACAGAAAAATGGAATCCATGACAGCGGTCAACTTTGCGAAAGGCTTCTGGAAGAAACAGGTGTGGCCATTTTACCCGGTAGTGATTTTCTACGTTGTGAAAGCGAATATACGGTGCGTATGGCCTATGTTGATTTCGATGGGAAGAAGGCTCTCGAAGCATGTGAAAAATCAGAACCGGACGAAAAATTCTTGAGCGTCTATTGTCCGAAGATTCAACGAGGAATCGAAAAAATGACTGAATGGATTAAGAGGTTGTCATAATGGAAAACAGTGTATGTGAAATGTGTAAACGCGAAGCAGCGCGCTTAACCAAGCACCATCTCATTCCAAAAACTAGGCATAAAAATAAAAAGAACAAAAAAAACTTTTCACGGCAAGAAGTTAGGGAAAGATTGGCAATGATCTGTCGTAACTGTCACAGTGCGATTCATCAATTTCTAACAAATAAAGAACTAGAATATGAATACAACACCTTGGAAAAGCTGTTGGCGCATCCTGAAATTAGCAAGTTTGTTGCGTGGCTGCAAAAGCAGCCACCGGGAGCACGAGTACGTACTTTTAAACCAAAGAAATAGTTACCTCCTCTAGAACTAAAAAACTAATCCGAATGTCACCCTTGACTTGATCTTAAGCCGCGTTCTCTGGAACTACAAAACTACCATCGGAGTGTCATCCCTGACTTGATCAGGGATCCAGGCGCTTTGAAGTTTACTTCACATTGTGGATTCCTGGCTTGACCAGGAATCCACAATGTGGTAGCTCCGTCTCAATAAAACTGAAGTTTATTCAGAGAACGGTCATCCCTACTTCCGTAAGAATAACACGTAGAACATTCTGTCTCAATAAAGCTAGAGTAAAATTATTTCTTCGATAGCTGCCAAAAATGCAGGCCCAGACACATTGTCCACATGATGGTTCTTGGCCAATTGGTAAGTACTAGTTTGCGAATCACCTCTTGATCATAGCCGTTGTTGTGTAAACTATTATGACAAGGTACAGACAACAAAAATGTTGTCAACCACACGCCGACAATTAACCCCAAAATCACATAATTCCATGTGTTGTGTAACATGCATAATGCCAAAAAAACTTGCGCGAACATCAGTGGAACGACAAACAATGAGATTAATCCCGTGTAGCGATTGTGCCACATCACAAATTGCTCATGGTCGCAATAGGCAAACGACGGATAAATAATCAATTGCACTAACCAAATCAATATAAACAGCATGGCATTGATAACGACAAAATAAAAATCTAAGTTGTAAATCATCGAGCGTACCTCTCTAAATTGTAAATCATCATACATAACTCTACTTCGCGATCAGTTCTAAAATATAAACGTAGTCACCAAAGTATCCGGCAATGATACTTTCATGTGGTGCGATTTTGAATTGCTTTACTTTTGCCGGAAAGTGTAAGGCGCTTTTGATATGGCGCGCTTTCACAACGAGTTCTTCCCCTTCTTGTTCAACAAGTAAGCGAGAATTTCCTTTGGGGCTTTGCAATGTTCTGTATAGACCGTGTTGTACACGCAAACAGTTACCTGTTTTTGCTGACCAAATGCAAATGCGTTTGTCTGCTGCCCCCGTGGAAATTTCTTCACCGCTTTCCGTAAAGTCTAAATTCGAAATGAGTCCTTCATGGCCGCGCATCATGTATACTGCTCCCGGTTGTGTAGACCATATACGTACAGTACCTTCAACACCAGTGGTGGCTAAATTTGTACCGCGGCTATTTATGGCTATACTGCGAATCTCCGTTTCGTGAGCTTTTATTTTCGAAATACAATTGGCAAAGGGAAGCTCCCATGTACATAACATTCGATCCCAAGAAACGGAATACAAATATTTACCATTAGGATGTATGGCTAAGCCAGAAATAAGCTCTTTGTGTGCCTCAATTTTCCGTAGGCACTGCCGTGAAGTGATGGACCAAATGCGTATCGTGTGGTCTGTGCCTGCCGAAATAATTTGCTGGCCATTGGGAGTAAAAACCAGTGCATGAACGTCTCCTTTGTGTCCTTTTAGAGTAAACTCTAAGTTTTGTGTCTCCACATCCCAAATACAAATGTTTCCTGTTTTATGTGCCGTCGCCAGATACTTACCATCAGGGCTAAAAAGTACTTTCCACGCGTATCCTTCCTTGGATACAAACGACTCCAGTAATTCTCCTTTGGGACTCCATAAATGAATTTCGCCGTCGTAAGCAGCACTCACGAGCTGGCTGTGCTGTGGATGGAAAGCAATGGAAGTGATGGGAAGAGTATGTCCAGAACAAGTAGCGATAGTTTTTCGTAGGGAGGTAGACCACAAATAAATATTGTTATCACTTCCTCCGGAAGCAAATATATCTTCGTTTGCCGCAGCAGCAACACAATTAACTTTTTTACCGTGTTTTGTCGAACGGAATAGAACCTCTCCTGTCGATACAGACCATAAATATACTTCACGATCTTCTCCCGCAGAAATTACCTGGGACCCTTGGGCATTGAATGTCACGTCACTCACTTTACGTGTGTGACCGTAAAGGATTTTTTGTAGTGGAGAATTTAATCCCGGAGGTAAAGGTCGCTTGCTACGTATCCATGAAAAGTGCCTTTGCGATTCCTTCGCTTTACGCCAATATTCCGCTAAATGATAGATACATTTTTCATCATCACGATGCCAGGGAAGTGATCCGGCTTTGAAGGCGTCCTTCACATGGTGTTTTGCGGTAATAGGACAGTCATGCCAGTAACATCGATTCCACAAACATTGAAAAAGTTGTTGCGGATAGCGACGGATGAATTGTAAGTCAAGATTAATAGCGCGAGCAATAAGTCGTATTATTTCTTTATTTATTTTGCCATTTCCCCAACAAGAAATATCTAAATTTTCATCAAGAGGAACCGTTTGGTTGTAAAGCGCACGTTCAAAGTCTTCTAGCAAACTGTTTAGCAAAATATTGTTGCCACATTTGGCTTCAAGAAATTTTAAATCACTAAGCGTTTTCAAAAGCGTATCGTATTTTTCGGCCCATTGTAGTTGGTAAGGTAACTCAAAGAGAGAACGCTCATACTCATACGTTTGTTGTAAAAGGTAATGTGAAAAACGATTGTGCGCCCAACGCATTCCCGCTTTACCAAGAAACATTTTTACTGTTCTTTCGAATTCAGGGTGGAAAAAATTCAAAAGACCTTCGCGCTTCACAATAAAATTGTCAAGAGATTTATGAATGCGAATCATGAAATCGTCGGATATAGACCGTTGATGTTCTTCTAACATAATTTGTTCTAGCTCAATTTCGGCAATACCACCACGTCCAGAAGCAATCAACCCCAGGTAATTCTCAATGGCCTTCTCTCCGTATGACTGTTGCAAACGTTTGAGTATTTGATGAAATAAACCATCCACGGTTTCTGCTAACTGTGCAATAGCAGTTCCGCCCGCAGTCATTTCATCAAGTGCCACCTTTAAAAATAATGGATTTCCCGTAGCTCTTTTCAGTAAAATATCTTTTTCTGTAGGGGTAAGCGAAATGTTGCGTTCACGCTGATAATTATCGATGATTTCTAAAATTTCTTGGTCCTGTAGTGTCGGTAAGTCTAACTGCTCCACTTGTGGATAGCTTTTTAGTTTTTCCCAAGCTCCCACAGCGCGTGTGGTAATCACCATACGTATATTATGTGGTAGATTTTCAGGAAGCCACGATAACTCGTCTTCTTCCATTTCATCAAGACCATCGATCGCAATGACGACGTGCCGCTTTGTATTCATCAAACCACTACGTAAAAAGTAAATCATTTCCTCTGTGGTCGTTTGTGATTTTTCTTCTAGTATGTTTAGTCTAATGAGTTGCTGAGTAAGACTATGGACGATACCACTGACACTACGACTGTCTCCCGCCATACTCATATAATGAGCCGCAATAGGTATTTGCATATTTTTGCGCCAGCGACAAATAAAGTTGGCCAGCAGGGCGGACTTTCCTGTTCCCGCAACCGCGTTTACCGCAAGGTAGTTTTTTTCGTTTTGTTTTTCGCAAAAATCTTCGAGTTTATTCAGATATGATACGCGACCGACGAAACCCTTGTTTTTTTCATTGATAATTTCTTGCAGTGCGCTCTCACGATCAACAACGCCAGTTTCGACTTGTTTACCAGGGCGAAAATCGCTATCGATGATTGTTTGTAGTTCTTTATGCATATGCTGTAAAACGCTTTGTGAGTCTTTGTAACTAAAAACTTTTTCATTGCGTAAGTCATCTTTGAGTTTTTGTAGTGACTCTAAATCTTCAGGGGCTTCACTCGCAAGTTGTTCCTCGTTGTACTGTTGCAAGTCACCAAAGCAAAAAAAGCGTTTACTTGGAGGTATTACCTCTAGGGCTTTGCGAATTTCCATTTCGGTAATGGATAATTTTTGGTTATTGGGTTTGCCTTCTGCTGTATGTGGAGGTCGCCATCCATAACGATATCCTAAAATGCCGATAAAGTAATCGCACTCTTCGACCATGTCCAAACACCAATTTACCAAGTCTTTCTCACTTCGCTCGCGCCACCTTAAGTCGTAGGGAATAAGTTGCAATTTTCGTGAAAATATAGAACGTTGTATTTCGGCAAACACTTTTGCAAGTTGATCGCGTTCCAATTCGAGATCCTTAAACGTCGAGCTGACAAAGACTTTCAAAGTTTTCCATGGTTGCATGGTATTTCCTTTTGTATATGGTTATTTGATTCTTATTTATCGCAAGCCTCATCTAACTGAGATTAGTGTTTGTTGTGAGTTTATAGAAAAAGACATGCTAATATTTATTTCTCATTTAAACGTACAAAAAAAGTGAGTGTTTGTTTATATCTAAATTCTTTCAATGAGTAACTTTGATGCTGTATATGGATTTTTGATTTTAGAGGTCTCATTGACAAATAAATGTTTTTAATGTATTATTTGAGTACGAGTTGATCTCTTAGAGACGGCTACGTAGTAAAAACCCAAAAACAAAAAACAATTAGGACTTGATCCAGAAAGGACAGGTACCATGTTCAATATAATCATACAAAACTACACATCACAAACCAACATATATTCTTCTTACAATTATCTACACTTTTTTTCCCAAACTAACATACGCGTTTTTTTATCGATGCGATAAAAAGCCATACATTTTAGATAAATACCGTTATGTTAATTTGTATTCAATTTTATTGAGCGAGGAAAAAGTATGGATAGTATCTATGACTTTGGCAAAGCCAAACAAAAAAATCGTAAAATCTCCATGGTAACTTGCTATGACTTTTGGAGTGCTAAAATTATTGACGCATCGCAAATCGACTGTGTTTTAGTTGGAGACAGTTTGGCGATGGTTATGCACGGTTTCGAATCTACATTACATGCCACAACAGAGATGATGGCTTTACATGCAAGTGCTGTTTGCCGTGGAACATCTAAGTTTGTTGTTGTTGATATGCCTTTTCTTTCTTACCGTAAGGGCGTTGCTCAGGCAATAGACCATGTACAAACTCTCATGCACAGTGGAGCAAAAGCCATCAAATTGGAAGGTGTTACCGGACATGAAGACGTAATACAACATATTGTTCACTCTGGTGTACCGGTCATGGGTCATATTGGCCTTACTCCACAATCCATTCACCAAATAGGTGGTTTTCGCGTCCAAGGTAAAAATGAGGAAAGTGCAAAAATATTGCTACAAGAAGCGCAAACATTGGAAGAGCTGGGGTGCTTTGCTATTGTCCTGGAGTGCGTTCCTTCTCATGTTGCCGATGAGATTACCAAAAAACTACAAATTCCGACAATTGGAATTGGTGCAGGAATCGAAACCGATGGCCAAGTACTGGTTTTACAGGATCTTCTGGGAATGGATGACCAATTTCGTCCTAAATTTTTGAAACATTACTTGGCAGGGAAAACACATTTGTCATCTGCCCTCAATCAGTTTGATACAGAAGTAAAGGAACGAATATTCCCTAGTAAAAAGGAGAGTTATTCGTGAAAATCATTACCTCTATTGAGCAGTGGAAAGCCGTACGCAAAAACGGTGATATTGGCTTTGTGCCAACAATGGGTGCTTTACATCGCGGCCATATATCGCTTGTAGAAAGAGCACGCCACGAAAATTCCACATGTGTTGTGAGTATTTTCGTCAATCCAACACAATTCAATGATAAAGCGGATTTCAATACATACCCCCAAACCTGGGAGGAAGATATTGCCAAATTAGAAAAGGCAGATATTGACTACGTGTTTTCTCCAAAATATGAAGAACTTTATCGCGATAATTATCGTTATAAAGTGGCTGAAAATGAAATGTCCTCTGTGTTATGTGGGGAAAGTCGTCCAGGACATTTCGATGGGGTACTCACCGTTGTGATGAAGCTGCTAAACATTGTGTGCCCTACACGTGCATACTTCGGGAAAAAAGATTACCAACAATATATGCTCATTTGCGATATGGTGGAGGCCTTTTTTATGAATATCGAAATCGTTGGTTGCGAAATTATTCGCGAAGAGGATGGCCTGGCGATGAGTTCGCGCAATTTGTTACTTTCCAATGAACAACGAGTGATAGCGCCACAGTTACACCAAATTATTTGTAAAGCGACTAGCACCGAAGAAGCAAAGCACATGCTGACGAAATCAGGTTTTCGCGTTGATTATGTTGTCGAACTTTGGCAACGCCGATTTGCCGCTGCTTTTTTGGGAAATGTACGCCTAATTGACAATATTCCTTTAGGAGAACAACATGATTCTAGTTCTTGATGTTGGTAACACGCAAATACATGGAGGAGTTTTTGTCAAAGACGAGCTACGTTTACAGTTTCGTACGGGGACAAAAGAAGGACTCACCTCCGACGATTTAGGAGTTTTTCTGCGTCAGGTACTGCGCGAAAATAGTTTTCAAACAAAAGAATTGCAAAAAATAGCCATATGCTCCGTTGTGCCAGACTTAACACATTCTA
Organism: Candidatus Uabimicrobium amorphum; assembly: GCF_009002475.1. Classification (GTDB taxonomy): domain Bacteria; phylum Planctomycetota; class Uabimicrobiia; order Uabimicrobiales; family Uabimicrobiaceae; genus Uabimicrobium; species Uabimicrobium amorphum. The sequence goes on along the minus strand of NZ_AP019860.1, from coordinate 1,495,439 downwards.
TCCGCAACTGTACATTGAAGTACTTTGCGATGGAACCATTTTTTCTACAAGCAGGTGTTAAGACAGGACTTAAAATCAAATACCGCAATCCCATTGAAGTGGGAGCGGATCGTATAGCAAATGCCATTGCAGCAACAACTTTATATCCCAAACAAGATATTGTCATTGTCGATTTTGGTACAGCGACAACCGTATGTGCCATCTCACAAAAAAAAGAATATCTTGGGGGCATTATTCTACCTGGGCTGCGCATTGCAATGGAGATGCTGGACCTCAAAACGGCAAAATTGCCCAAAGTACAAATTCTAAAACCCAAAGAACTCGTAGGACGTTCTACAGAAGAGAGTATACAATCAGGCCTTTACTATGGATATCTAGCGATGGCCACACAACTAACATCCGAAATAAAACGCGATTACTTTGCGGGCAACGATGTGGTTATTATTGGTACAGGGGGATTCGCTCGCCTTTACGAAAATGAAAAAGTCTTCGATGATTTTGTCCCCACACTCTCTTTACAAGGGCTCAAAATCGCATTGTCTTTAAACAGTTGAGGTAAATATGGAGAATACAATAAAAAAACTTTTCTCTTCCACGTTTACCTATGATATACCTAAGGACCAAGTGACACGGAAGAGTATTGTCGATATAAATGGCGGTGAAATAGAAGATATCTCAGAAAATGCCATGGGGTTTTCTGAATATTGGCAAAAATTACAACAGGATATTGTTCCTAGAACTGTCGAGGTAACAAATCCCAAGTTTATTGGACATATGACCTCGTCGCTTCCAAGTTTTTTTGGCGAAATATCTAAGCTGATTACCAGCCTTAACCAGAACGTAGTTAAGACGGAAACATCTCATATTTTAACTTTTATTGAACGAAAGTGTCTCGAATATATCCATCGTTGTGTATACGGCGATACGGAATATCCATTAGCAGCACGATGTGGAAATCACATGTTGGGTACCATTACTTCCAATGGTTCACTATCGAATACCATGGCGATGTGGATCGCACGTAACCGTGCTCTTGATAGCGAACACTTTTCTTGCGCTGAAGATGGAATGAGTGCATGTCTCTTAGAAAAAAAATATCGCAAAGCGGTGATTATATGCTCTTCTCTTGCCCATTATTCCGTCAAGAAAATAGCTTCGTTAATTGGAATAGGTACCAACAACATTATCTCTATAGATGTCGATAGCAATGGGCGTATGCCCACAGACATACTCAAAAAACAAATATTGCAGTGTAAAAAAAATAATATTTGTATTATTTCTATTTGGGGCATTGCCGGCACAACAGAGCTAGGGTCAATTGATCCTATCGATGAGATGGCGGAGATTGCACAGCAACACAATGTGCATTTTCACGTGGACGCTGCCTGGGGCGGAGTTTTGGCGTTGACAAAATATAAAATGCTTTTGCGCGGTGTGGAAAAAGCCGACACCGTCACAATTTGTGGGCACAAACAATTCTATTTACCACAGGGAATTTCGATGATGTTGGCAAAGAAAACACAGTATATGAACTTTATTGAAACCCAAGCGAAATACCAAGCGCGTTCCAATTCGTTTGATCTCGGCCGTTGGACATTAGAAGGTTCGCGTCCTGCCAATTCATTGTTCTTACACGCAGCACTCAATTGCATTGGTCCCAAGGGGTACGAGAGTTTGTTGCAACACAGTTTTTCTTTGTGCGATTATTTTGTCGATAAAATTGAGTCGACCCCAGAATTTGAACTCATTCTTCCACCGCAAATGAACATTGTAACCTATCGTTATATCCCGACAACACTACGCAACAAGGAATTTTACAATGATGCCCAACAGCAGTTCATCAACTCCATCAACAGTTCTTTGCAGAAAAAGCAATGGGAACAAGGTTCTTCTTTCATTTCAAAAACAACGGTAAATTTACCTCAGTATAACTTTGGCGACACGGTTATCTTACGTGCCGCGATTATCAATCCTCTCACAACCACATCACATTTAAAATCTATTTTAGCAGAACAACGTAAGATTGCTTTATCCCTGGAAAATGAAATTTTGCAACCTTCAACCCCTCAGGCGTATTCACCTAAAGCATTGATTTGAAATGACTTTTGTGACCTTCAGCATGAAGGTCACAAAATCTACACACATTTCCAAGTGCATTATCGAAGTTCTTTTTCTACAAGATAAAATCTCGTAACTGCTCTATGGTTGCCACAAAATTTTCATATTTGTAGGCCGTTATGTTTATTAGGTGATTTTTAGGACTGTGGATACAAATATTTTTTTGTGGATTAATAAAATACAAATTTTCGTGATGAAATTCTCGTATCATATTCAACACAATGTTTATATTGGCATCTCTTCTCACATATAAAAAATCTTTGTCGCGAGAATACCATTCACCGCTAGAGAATGGTAACTTTTGAGAAAAAACACCTACGGTATACACTATCCGATCTTGAGGAAGCAGACTTGATAAAATGTCCTCTAGCGAATTTCTATGTATCAAACGTGTTGCAGAAAATGGCTTCCACTCTGCGGTACGTAGTGTAATCGCAACACGTCTGTCGCGAACTATTTCCCTGTCTTCAATTACTTCGACTTCACTTTTCTTTATACCGTGACTCCATTTGTACCTGGCAATATCCTTCATCGCCACCATACTACCTGGTTCTAGTACTATGGCCACTTTCTCTTTTGTTTCTTTATTTTTAAACGTCATAAAACACTGTGAAACTAAACTAAGCGACACGATTTCTTCACCAAAACAAGCAATTGTATCGACATGTTCACCAATGCCTTGCCCCGATAAATATTCATTAATTAAAGCTTGTTGCGGCATCTCTTTTACAATCTCATTATGATATAGATTTTCAGCGACATGATGTAACCACTCCGGAAATTTTCCCAAATATGTAAATGGATAAATCATTCCTGTTTTAAAAAAATATCGATATCCATAGTGTTGTGTTCTGCGATGCAAATCGTGAATCCATTGTTGATTATCAATTGTTGTAATAAGTTGCTGCTGCTGCGCTTCGTCGAGATAATTTGCAATATAATATAGTCCAGGTATTTTTTCCATGGCTTGTTGCGACGAGACGAGCTGGGTGTCCATTTTTGACCTTTCTACTTCAATGGTTTATTTTTTTGTATACAATTACTATAATACATAAATGTTTATTTTTCTTAAAAATCGATTTATTTGCCGATTTTTAGATTTTGTATTAAATAAGGGGAGTTCAGATGAGATTAGTACTATTGATATTAGTAATGCTACCATGCTTTGCCAATCAAAGTTATATTTATGTAGAAAAGAATGAGTGGGAGTTTTTGGCGGAAATATCTCGCGGAGAACAACAAGTTATTCTTGCCCAAGTGCGCATAAATGGCAAAAACGTTCATGATGCACAAGTATGGGTAAACGGAATACTTTTGCAAAAAAAACTTGCGTTAAACGCGCAGCCTTCATCAAAGCAATCGTTTTCTCAGTTACAACTTTCACTTCCATTGTATAACGTTGTCACGCGAGATTTAACCGCCGCGAATGTCGATGTTGTTGTGGAATATTTGGGCGAAACACGCGAATTTAAAAATATAATTCCTGTGCCGGCAGTGAAAGAGCAACAGCCGCAAGTGATCAAAGAAGAGCCCACTGCTGATCCACTGACTTTAGATTTTGAAGATATTGCCATTCCTCTAGGTGGCGGAATTAAAGTCATCCACATCAAAATCTACGATCTTACCCAGATCGAATATCATGGTATTGTACGTATTCGCGGTAAAACAAAGAAATACAATCCTTTTTGCCTATTTGCTGTAGGAAGTATTGATTATAGTGGAAAAGTGAGTGCCTTGGCGTACTACCATAGTTTCAAAGGTAACAGATATTTAGAAACGGCGGTTGAAATGGACGGTTATGCACCTGTCGTGCTCGTGCACACCGGTTTGCGCTACCGTTTTGCAAAGTATGCTTCCTCAAAAATTAAACGCGTTTTAGTAAACAAAGCGTCCGCACCTATAAAAAACGTGCGCCTCGCGTTGAGTTATCGTCTAAATGAAAAAAATTACAACCACACGATGAAAATAGGCGACTTCAAAAACATGGTGATTGATCTCAATACACATTATCCACACAATCCTGTTCTTGGTAGAACAACTCCTGCATTAGCAGAGACATTAGAAAAACAAGAACTAAAATTTCCCGAACGTGCCGAAGAGTTGCCGAAAATTACCATCATCAACACCAGCAATGATGTGGCGCAAGATATCAAAATACAAGTCCTCTATTCTTCGGGAAAAGGAAACCAAAGTAAAGATGTCGACTTTGATGTTGCGGGTAATGAAGAGGTTATCATTGAGTAGTAAAGGTTTAAAATTCAAGCGTTGCATCGAATTTTCGTGACCGTAATCGTGACCGTATTCGTTACCGTTCCCTCAAATACAGATGGATACTCTCTGCTTACCCAAACGCCGCGTGGAAAATTGAGACCAATAGAATACAAATAGGAAACGTTTGTCTATCCGAATTTGGGAGACGGACGGACCTTGTGTCCGCCCGTTCCCTCAAATACAGATGCATACTCTCTACTTAAGTTTCTATTTGCGTAGTTTGTCCCAAACCGAGTCAAATCCCCAACCATTTTCTCCTTTCCTCGCTTGCCGTGAAGTCAAAAACTCATAAATGGTCGGTGCTAGACATCCTCCGGGTTCCGAGGGTAAATATTGTGAGGCGTTTGTTGCGCCTCCCCAAAAACCAACAAAAGCATCTTTTTCGTGAAAGTGCTCTCCGGCATGTCTTCCAGGCACTTTGGTGTTATATCCTATTCCTTCTCGGGGAAATAAATTTATCGTTCCGGCAATATCCACATCGTAAAGATGAGCTACTTGTACTATGCTGTCTGGTTTCGTCGTGTAACTGGTTAATTCGCGCCATTCTTGTTCCGTGGCCCACGTTTCGCGATTATCTTTGTGTGGTTTCTCGCAACACTTCTCAAGTAGTTGTTTGTATCGTTGTTGTTGCGACGGTGAGAATTTTATTACGGGATTTATGCGGTTTACTTCGAGAAGATTTCCGGCGCTTGCTTCATAGTAAATTTTATCTTTATCGCGTATAATCTGTTCATCGAAACGTTTGCCACCTCGTTGTGCCACAAGGCGGATGTGTGCTTGTTGTGTGTCACTTGTACCTTCGCGTACAACTAGGTAGTCTAAGGTTTGTGGTAAACGTGAAACAATTTCATTTACAATGTCTATTTCGATACCGCTGATTGTTCTCCATTTGACTAAATCGCGATACAGGGGTTGCGTTTTCCAATCTTCTCCCTGATTTTTGAATAGATCAATCATAAAATTTCCTCCCGCCGTGGAGGCTAGAATTACATCGAAATTTTTATTCGTTGAAGGGGAAATGTTATGGTTAATTTTTGGGCCTTCTCCCTCATCAGAAGAAAGCTTTTTTACGCGAATGGATGTCTGTAAATCACTGGCGAGTTTCTCAAAAACTTCCTTTTCGGGATTTAAGAAGTAGAATACAGGTGTAAGACCATGATCTCCGGCCATTGCAAACAACGTACGCTCGTATATCCCCAAATCCTTGTAAACATCTGAAATCTTTCCCAGCCAATAATCGAGTCGATTGAGTTCTCCGGTCATCGAAAGAATCTCATCGCTAAACGGTCCCACAAAATGTGCGAAATGGTCTGGCCACGGATTGTAGTAGAGTGCGTATTGTGGGATACCTTCATCATTTTTTGTTGCAAGTGTTAACAATAAACGCCGCAGATCACTTTTAAGACCATATTGCTTTAAAACGTTTATTTGCAATTGTTTTTTCAACTTACGTATACTTTCAATAATTGTGGTGCGTATTTTTCGAAGTTCGCGCTCTGCTTCGGCGCGTTTTTGTAAATCCCCCAAAAGCAATACTTCCCCAAAATCGCGATCAATCTCGCCTTTTGCAAGATTTACGAATGAGTCATAAGAGGTTTGTGTCCACCAATCATATTGAGCATAATAATTTATGTTATTCAAAGAACTTAGACGTTGAAACATCGTTTGCAGACCGTTGTCACTGGTAATTTTTTCCAGTAGCAAAGCATCGTTGCCATAAAAGTAGTATCCGCGGTCTATCTTACGATCGACAAAATGAAAGTTGGGCATTCCCGTTGCTTTTTTGCCCGCAACCTCTGCGCCCGTTTTAACCATAGGAAGGTTGCGAACGCTAATGGTTGGTGTTGTTGCTAGCCCTTGGAGTGAAATGGTTTTTTCTTTATACAGCGAACGAAAAAATGGTAAATAGCGTGGTTCACTAAAATCTTTTTTGGCAATATGATATAAAAATTTAAAATTTTGTTCTGTGGTGATTGGTTGCAAATTTTCTTGAGGGTATTTGTATTGTTGTTGATTTTTGTGCATGTCATACAACGATTGAATAAATGGGTTTTGCGATGAATGAGCTTCGACCAGACTTTTCATCAGTAGTCCCTGTAAACCATCCACAACAATGTGCATCGCGTAGCGCTTATTCGTATTCTCGTTTTGCAAAAATTGAATCAACGCACCGTCTGTGGACGACTTCATTTCTTCGGTCAATGCTTGAGTCAACCACTTATGAAAACGCTCTTTACGATGATATTTCTGTGTAAACATCCGGTAGTTTTTCAGTACCATCATCCGTAGTAAATCTATCACCGAAATTGTCAATGCTTCGCGTTTATTTTTATGACGAAGAATACTCAGTACCAATTCTTTGTATTCCCCCTCCTCCATAGCATTTGCGACCTTAGTCAATAAATCAATAATAAACGTTTGCGTACGCGTAATTAATTTTTGATCTTTCTTGGTGAGATATGAGTATGTACTCTGTAATTTTTCATCGATGATACTTTCATTTTGCAAAAATATACTGTCGTATATTTGTAATCCTTTTACGATAAGCTCTGTCTGTGTGAGTGTATTTTTTTTCTCTTCTTTTTCTTCTTTCTCTCCTTGATGAGCAACTTCTGTAGTAGAAGCACTACCAACTATTTTGTCAAACTCATATTGTTTCGCGTACTGCGAAAATTTTTGGATATCATTTTGTGATGTATATTGATCTTTTAGAAATAATATAAACGCCAAAAGCTTTGCGGAATACCGCGGATTGCGCAAGCGTGTGACGATACGCGTTACAACATCTTTTTTTAGTGGTAACGTACGAACATATGCTTCTATACCCATCGCCGTAATCATATCGCGAACAAACTCATAGGGAACATCCAGTAAATATTGCGTACCTTCGTATATATCTGAAGTCAGTGAAAAACTACTGTGAGTAATCGCTCCAACAACGGGCATTTCATTCATTGTGTTTTTCACGTTGTGGTAACAGCCACCCAACAGTAAAAAAACTATCATCAGTATTTTTTGCATTTTTTTTCCATTCGTAGTTATTTTAGCAAACATTTTTGATAGAAATACGTACTCCTATACATAATCCTAATTTTTTAATCGCAATACTAAACATTTCATATTAACTAAGGAAGAAAATTATGTTTCATAAGTTTATTATCGCAATACTAATATTCATAAGTGGACTATTCTTACTTAACGAGAAAAAACGTTTTGATCAGGCACAGAATGCCAAAAATCATCAAGTCTATTCATTGATTTCCAAAAAAGATCAAGGTCATGTTATTGTAGGAAATTACTATGTAGACGAATATGGAGAGGTTGTGTGGCTGTAATCTCACAAAATAAAAATGTTACATATACTACGCCCTAGTGCGAAAAAAATGCCAAAACTTATTGAAGAATGGCGCAGTAAACCACTTACCTATACAGAGATTGGTTGCACGCGTTTTGAGCAAGTACCTCCCGGTTACAACAAAGACAAGCATCGTATATTGTTGGGCAAGGGAGAAAGTACATTTGACAAAGCAAAGTGCGCGATACAAAATTGGAAGATGTACGATTTAGGATGGATGGATGTACACCGGCCTGTTGCTCCTATACAAGAAGGAGAGGTTAGCGTTACATTTATTAAGCTATTCGGTATATGGTTTAGCGCCATTCCATGTCGTATTGTTTACACCATAGACGAAACTAACAACAACAAAAGTCTATTTGGATTTGGTTTTGGCACCGTACAAGACCACCCAGAAATAGGTGAAGAAAAATTTCTCATAGAGTGGGATCATAATAGCGATAGTGTTTACTACGAGGTTTGTGCCATTTCTCGATCGGGCCATTTTTTGACAAAGTGTGGTTACCCAGTAATGCGTTGTTTACAAAAACGTTTTTTTCGTGATACTCTTCAATCAATATTGCGCAATAGCAAAGTGGATTAGTGCTCTATTTCGATCTCGAATCCGATCCCGCTCACGACTTTTCGGGATCAGGATCGGTTCAGGATCAGTAAAAAATCCACCATGATAAATACAAAAGACTAGTTCCAAGCAAAACCACATTTGCAACAACAACTGCCAGCTTTTTGTTTTTGCGTAAACTATGAAATACCACAAAAAAGACCAACAAATACAACAATCCATTACAGATATCCAACAACCACGATAAAATTCGTATCACAAGGTAGTCGCTAGACATGAAAGTATTCGTTAGATAGAAAAACACCCCTTGTATCGCTAAAAAAATACATGCGAGCATGATTCCCGAAATAAAACCGGTGATGAGTTGTATCCATTTTTCTACTGTCATTAGCGCACCAGTATGGCATCTCCCCAATTCGCATAGTCATTTACGTGTGCATTGTCACCAAAATCGACAACGAGAGTCATGCTATTCTTATTGGCAACATTCAGGTCAATGGATATTGGTTTTGAAAAGTGATACACTATATTGCTCTGGTAAGCGGTTTTTCCATCGAGAAGAATACGGAATACCACGCTTCCCCCAAGAAAGTTACTCTGTTTTTTATAGCGTTCCGCAATTTCATCATCAACACCGGCATAACAACGGAATTTTTTAAATTTACCGTTTAGGCGTAGGTTAATTTCTGTTTTTGATATAACCCCTAAACCCTTGAAAAAACGTTGCCCACGAATGCGCAGTGGTTTACCACCATAACTTTGGTCGCGCTTGACCACGTTGTCTATTTTCATGTTTGGAAAATAGGGAACATATCTTGTTCGCAGTTTCTTTTCGGGTAGGTCCGAAACATAAACAAAACGTCCGTTTTTAAAAAACATAAAGCGTACTTTGCTAAGGGGAATACGTAAAGTGTCTTGCATGACCGTTTTTAGGGAAATAATACCACCATTGATGTCTTCAATGTTTCCAGAAAGGTTACTATTGTCAAACCCAACAATGTTCGTTGAAAATTCTTGTTTTTCTAAAGGCTCTAATGCCGCAAAACTTACTCTGTTTAGTTTGCTAAATAATTCTTTACGTTTTCCGAGTTGCTCGTGCTCAATTTCAACAAAGTCTTGACCAAATTGTTCAATAATGCCTCTCATGACGTCACCAGACTTGAAGTATAAAACGTCATTTTCTGAGGAGTTGGCAGGTCCTTGTGTTGCAGAACCGTCAAAGTAGATATCTTTTATATACATTAGGTCAATATCTTTGAATTCAAGTAGATTTGTCTGAACACCGATTGCTTGAGAGGAGCCGTCTGTAATTTTACCGTAAAGTACAGACGAATCACTCAATACTATTTTTTCAGTACCGTTGACTTTTGTCAAACTAGCGGTGTTCTCTATTTTTATAATATCTTGGCAAAAAATATTCACCACTTGGTTACCCGTGGTAGAGAAAGATATTTGTTGTCTATTTTTATCAAACTTTATAATATTTCCTGTATAGGTTTTGTTGCCCAAGGTAGAAATTTCAAAATTGGCATTTAGTTGTACAATGCACAAGCACGACATGACAAAAAATAGTGTATACTTCATCGTTTTTATAGCGAGGGATTGTAATGTATGATATTGCCTATTCTGTAGAGAAAGAACATCTAGGTCCCTCATCTCCCTTCTGAGATTCAATAATATTTGGCGCGAACGAAATTAAGTATCGCTTTGTTTTGCATTTTAAACTTGACAAATTGTTTGAGATTCCTATAGTACCATACTTAAATGGAATTTTCTTACCAAAAAACATTATTTACATTTATGATTAAGAATGTTATAGTATAGTATGCTAAAGCTATCTTTGAATTAAGATCATATTATCTTCTTAAACTTTTACTTATGTAAACATTCTTTTCAAGTAAAGTCTAAAATATTTTGATATTGGATTGTATATCTGTACAATTTAGATACAGACTCATTAAATCTAATCAATAATAACAAATCACTATACATCTTTATGGAAAGTTAGTCGTATGCCATACAGGATTGGAGACTACGAGGTAGTTGAAAAAATCGGTAGTGGAGCAATGGGTGACGTCTTCAAAGGACGCGATATAAAAAATGATAACCTGGTTGCTATTAAGATATTGTCGGATGACTTATCTGGTAACCCACGTGCTGTAGATCGTTTTAAAAGAGAAATTCGTCAAACAATACAGCTAAATCACCCCAATATCATCTCTGCATGTGCTGCCGGAGAATTTAAGGGACGCCTGTACTATGTGATGGAATTTATTGATGGTACAACCGTAAAAAAGAAAATTATCACCAATGGCTCTTACGAAGAACAAAAAGCCCTTGAGATTATTTTGCAGATAGCCAGTGCTTTGGAATACGCAGCTAAATTTGGTATTATCCACCGTGATATAAAACCTGATAATATTATGATCACTGTAGATAGCAAAGCAAAACTTTGCGATCTTGGACTTGCAAAATCTACAGAAAGTGATAACAAGCTTACTGTAATGGGTACAGTGTTGGGAACTCCCCACTACATGTCACCTGAACAAGCACAAGGGGAAGATAATCTAGACGAGAGAAGTGATATTTTTAGTCTGGGTGCCACTTTCTATCATATGTTAACAGGCTCGCCTCCTTTTGATGGACCAGATCCGATCACCATCATGACTAGACTTTTAGAATCGTCTCCGCCACACATACAAGAGCGAAACCCAAAGGTATCGAATGAAACATGTCAAGTTGTTGACATGATGATGAAAAAGAATAAAAATGAACGCTACCAAAGTTTTGCCGAGCTAGTCAAAGATCTGAAGAAGCGTATTAGCGAACCAGTGAAAAAGCGCGTTATCCCCGCAAAATTTTATGAATGTTATGTTCCAAGTCAGAGTGATGTTCTATTGGGACAAATAGCTGTGCACAATAAAGTCACAGTACCTGCAAAAATGGAAGCATGCCTCAATCGGCAGGAAAATCTATACCTAATGGGCGTAGAACTCGATATATCCGATATTATGGTTGAACAAAAAATTATTTCCAACCAACAGCGAAGTTTACTACACAAAGCGAAAATTCAATTTCTTTTAGATCGTTTTGATGAGTGCTTTTTTAAATCATGTGAATCCAATAATCTTTTGTCTCCTATAGAGATTAACGAAGCAAAAACATTTAAGGCAAGTGGACACAAAGGGGTTGGTGCCTTTTTGTTATCTCAAGGTAAAATCTCAGAAGACAAACGACAAAAAATACACGCGAACATCAAAATGCTACTTATGAGTGAAGAAGGAAAAATGGTTCTGAAGTGCGCATTAGATAATAAAGTACTGACACAAACGCAAATAGAGAGAACATCGCGTATTTATTCGAATACCATTGTAATGGGGAAATATCGTTCTGTCGGGCAAATTCTAGTAGAAAAAGAGTATCTACACGCTAACGATTTTCAGGCATTACTACGTGGAGTTCGACGTAGTATGATTACTGGACAGCCCGCGACAAAATACATTCAAGAAAAACGAATTCTATAAAAAATTCCTTAGGTGTGATGATGGATAAAGAAAAAAAAAGTATTTTTGGTGTTAATCGCAAACAGCTTTCTAAAGCGCTGAAAAAAAATACTTTATCCTCACAAGATTCTGGAGTAGACAAGGGAAGTAAATCTCCTACTTCAGTTTCTCCCAACCAAGGTATCAATTCTGGGCAGGTTCCCAAAGTAAAGACAATACCACGCCCTAACTCTGGACAAGTCCCTCAAGTGAAGACAATTCCACGACCTAACTCTGGACAAGTTCCTCAAGTGAAGACAATACCACGACCTAACTCTGGACAAGTCCCTCAAGTGAAGACAATTCCGCGACCTAACTCTGGACAAGTCCCTCAAGTGAAGACAATACCACGACCTAACTCTGGACAAGTCCCTCAAGTGAAGACAATACCACGACCTAACTCCGGACAAGCTCCTCAAGTGAAGACAATACCACGACCTAACTCCGGACAATCTTCTCAAGTGAAGACAATACCGCGATCCAACTCTGGGCAAGTTCATCAAGCGAAAACAACAACACAGCCCAACTCTGCGCAAAACTCGCAAGTAAAAAGAACACCACAAACCAATTCGGGACAGTCCTCACAAGTGAAGTTGCCTCAAAAAACACAACCATCACAAAATTTGCAAGTGAAAACAGGTCAACAAACTTCGAATCAAGTGTCTCAAACGCAAACGGCAAAGGTAAAAGAAGTAGACTCTTCAAACAAAAAAGCAAAAAATAAGTACCAAGACCATCGCATATACGATGTCTCAGAACACAAAGTAGTCGGCGGCGGCAAAAAGTATCAAGACCATCGCATCTACGATGTCTCAGAACACAAAGTACCTAACAAGGGAAAAAAGTACCAAGACCATCGCATATACGATGTCTCAGAACACAAAGTAGCCAGCGGCGGCAAAAAATACCAAGATCATCGCATCTACGATGTCTCAGAACACAAAGTGCCCAGTGGCGGCAAAAAGTACCAGGACCATCGCCTAACATAAATCACCAATGGAAATGCCTCTTATATGAGAAAAAAGTTTGTGTACCTGGCCACGGCGGTTTTGATATTTATGACACTTTGCATCTTCTTTAAATACAGTGGTTTGCGAGTCCAAGATGGTTATGACTATGCTCAAATGGCGCGAAACATAAATGATGGTAATTTTTTTCACAGCCATGTGATCATACCCCTTACTGTAGAAAAACAGACAACCTCAAACAACCATGATATGTGGCGTCCTCCTGTATTTCCTTTGATGATAGCCGCTTTTTTTCTTTTGCTAGGTACCTCAGAAGTCACCATTTTGGTCATGTGTGTCACAGCATATTGCATTTTTTTGGTGATGGTCTATATCCTAGCGAAACACATGTATAATGAAAAAGCCGCTATTCTTTCGCTGATCTTTGTTGGATTTTCTCCTGAAATTTGCTGGTACACACTCAATTGCTTACGTGAACCGGTTTTTTGCGCTTTCCTAGTAGGTAGCATTTACTGTTTATATACGTGTCGCAATGCTTACATTTTGGGGATTCTTTGCGCAACGACATATCTAACCCGCTATAACTTTTTATTTTTGCTACCGTCTTTTGCGATATATTTGCTGGTAAAATATAAACGCAAAGATATAAATAAGGCGTTTATTTTAAAGGTAGCGATGGCCTTTTTCATTACTCTTAGCCCGTGGTGTGTACGCAATATAAGTTGTGGACTCTCCCCTTTTTTTACATTACAGCGCTATGAAGTCTCGTTGTTCACCAAGGACTATCCTCACTATACTGTATATCGACATGTTCACGTACCACAACCACTTGAATACACAGTAAACAACCATGACGATGTATTAGAGAAAGGTCTTTATTACAGTGCACTATACTATTGGCCTCAAGCGTTGGGAATAGGACCTTTACATACGCAGAATATTCCCCGATATTTTTTTCCAAAAAGCCTGGAGTTTGCGGAACTAAAAACAGCAACATGGGGTGATTTTTTTCGCGTTCAAAGTCGTCAATTCTCTTTACATGCATTGGTATTTATCGTTGCTGCGTTTTCTTTACTTTTTTACAGTAAGAAGCGTATATTTTATGCTCTAATCATCATGGGAATTTTATTACAAGTTTTGGTGCTGTCTTTTGTTCATCCAGTTATGAGACATTGCATTCCTTTTGTGTTACTCTGTACTGTTTTTGTTTGTGGTGAATACCTACAGAAAATCTCGTGGGGAAAGCTAAGACTGATGATTGCGGTGTTTGTCACTTTTTCCTTCGTCGTGATGATGGGTACAAGAAGCGCATCGCCGGCATGGCAACAACCAACGCAACAATCCATGGATTTCGTCAAATCGAGTACACAGGAAACTGATTGCATCGCCACAAATGTTCCTTTTGAATTATCTTGGAGGACACAACGTTTTGCACTATGGCTACCAGTTACCGTAGAGGATTACCAATTCTTAGAAAAAGCATACCCTAACTGCCGTTATTTTTACTATCATTCTCGTAAAAACAACGCCTGGCTCAACACGTCCTCCCCGCTCAAAGAGTATCTACAAAACAACTATCAATTGATTTATCAATATGAAAAAGGTTCGCTGCTTATTTACTTTTTTCGAAAGAAATAAGATTGTCGTAAGCGATCTTTTTGTCTAACGCGAATTTCTGGTTATTCAATAATGTATAAAACAAATAATTCTGGCGCAAGATACGGTGTATTTCGGGAGTCGTAATATGCAAAAGTTCTCCTAGCATTCCAGGATAAACTTTGCGTTGTTTGACGATTTCCAACATTTTAGAAGTTATTTCTTTAGGGATTTTCCGATCTCTTTTCCACAAAATGTTCACCAATTCAACAAAAAAGAGAAAGCGATCTTCTTTGTCGATGGCTTTGTACAAATATTTTTCTGCATCTTGTGAATTTCCCTGTGCCAGATGTACGAGAGCCATGTAATAATTGGCACTGGGGTAGTTGGGGTCTAACATTAAAATTCTCGATAGGCCTTGTTGATAGTATGCAAGTCTTTGTTTATTTTTTAGTTGTTTTTTGTATATACGTGAAAACAAGTAGTCTTTTTTGGCAAAACTAATGATTCCCAAATAAAATTCAAATTGTGCGCGTAGGTCAAGATGTTCTATTTTGTCACGAATGCGATAAAAAAGAGCCATGGCGACTCCTTTTTTTCCGTTATCATTGCGTGAATCTTTTACCTTTTGGTAGATCTTTTTGCGTAGGGCGTTACTACCGTAGTATGCACATCCAAAATGAGCGCTTAGATTCAAATTCGCTGAACTAGAATCTAAGAATTTCTTGATGATTTCCATTTTTTCTTGTTGGTGTTTGCGTGGTGCAACTTTGCGTTTGAAAAACCTACGTACAAAATTTTGTGCCAATTTGAGAAATGAGGAACCAGAGGCCCCTTCACCAATAGAAGAACTCAGTATAATGGCCCCTCGAACATTGTTGTCCTGCTCTTTGTCGATAAAGTTGAGTACCTCTCCCAACATCGCACTGTATATCATATATCCATACGCACGTAAAAATATATTGTCACTTTGCAAAAAGACATCAATATCCACAAAATTTTCGCGAACAAATTCTTGCATGATTTTTTTGTTGGACAATAGAGCCATACGCATAAGTGTCACCACTTGCTTATCGAGTGCGTACATACGGATAATCGGGTCTTCCTGTTTGTCTTCGTAATACAAGTTCAAAGACTCAAGACAATACTTGTCCGCCAATGTCTTGATAATTTTAATTTTTTCGAGTGTGGCTAAATTTCTATTGGGTTTTAAATCATTTAGCAAAGCTCTTATCTTATTCGTTATTAAATATTTAGGTGTTTTTTCCATGATGGCAAGACGTACATTTTCGTCAGGGTCTTGCATTCCATGTAACCATAATTCTTCTAACAATGGTAGCGCGTCCTTTTGAGGTTGCCAAAAATGCGAAAATAGGCAATAGTAAGCATTACTGCGTATTTGGGGATTGCGACTTTTGGTGAGAGCCACTAATTTTTTTCTAGCTTTTTCGGCCAATGAATGGGAAGTATTCACAAGAGATCTGGCGATAAAAAAGGCCTTTTCTTCGCTACGGCTCTCTAAGACTTTTTGTGCATATTGCGAATCACTAGACAGAGTTTTCACAGAGAGAATTTGAGAAAATTCATCGCTAAATTTTTGCGGTGGGATGTCTGTTTTTATTTGAATATCTGCATATTGCAATGCGGCGCAACATATGATCTTTTGTATGCCTTCGGTTGCCAACATTTTTACTTTTTGGAATTGTAATTTACGAATTAATGCCAGAGCAGCTAAGTAACGATACATCACAAGCTCTTGGGCGTTCTCAACGGTGGCAACAAGAGTTTGCTGTGAGATCTTCTCTAACATATGCGATTGGAAATGTGCTTCTAGGAGCATATAACGCAAAACTTTTTGTTGCTCTTGTTTTTTGAAATCCAAAATCTTATTGCATAAGGCGCTATTTTTTTTCCCCAATACTTCTTGTAGCCTTGGATTATAGCGCGATAAAAACAAAGCTTTTTCAGCACTATCAAGGATATTACGGTCTTTAGATTCCAATTTTATAAGCAATTGTTTTAAATCGACATCGTAATGCAAAAGTTTTTGCTGAAGTTTGTAGTCGCTTGCGTACTTTCCACGTTTGGAAACGAAGTATTTTTCGAGTATCTTCGGAGGGGTAAATGATGCACCTTCTAATTCTTGGAGGATCATCGCGTAGTAACGTTCCATCTGTGGCATATTTTTTGACACCACTTGCGCAATACCATTCATAGCCTCAATGTTTTTATTGTTGATACGGCGTGCTTTGTGATATGTTGATAACGCTTGGGCATATCTCCCTTGGCGCTGTAAAATATCGGCAACACAAACATATGCGCGATCATCTCGTTCGTTTATACTCAAACATTTTTGTAAAAAATCTAAGGCTTTCTCATCATTGCTATTCCGCGAATGCATTCGTCCTAAATACAAATAGAGTGGCGCAAAATTAGGCAGCTTTGGTAACGCTTCTTGCAAATTTTTCAGGTTGTTTTTACCTAAATGAAACTCCGTTTTCCCTAAGAAAAACAACAATTGGTGGTGAAATAGGAAACTTTCATTTTGTATTTTTTGTTTGGTTTTTAACAAGATATCAAAAGCCTGCTGGTAGTCTTGCTCATGTAAATACAATTGTCCGAGATAGTAACCGGCGTATGCTTGTTGGATTTCTTCGCGTGCGTTTTTCCATACGAATAAGAATTGATCACGAGCCCCTTGTGCATTTTTTTCGTGGTATAAGACCTCTCCCTTTGCCAGCCGCATCATCATCGCGTTTTTTTGCGATAAATTGATGTTTGCGTAATGTTTGTGAAATAGTTTTGTATTGCGTAGTCTTGCATAAACAAAGGCCATGTACATGTTGTAATCGTTTACAGAAAGTTGTTCACTTTTATGTGCAAGATGCAATTCTCGCACAGCTTCATCATAAAAACCGTTGCGTATGGATTTTAATGCGCTTTCTTTTTGTGTTATACTAATCGCCAGCTCCTGACGACGATTACCTAATTTCCACGTAACAAAGCTCACGGCAAAACAGCAAATCAATAGCCAAGAGATAACTTTACGCCTGTGGCGTATCCACCACAAATGCTTGCGCCCAACGGAAATGTTACCGCTTTTTAAATAGGAACGTAAGTCATCGCCCAGTTGTTGTGCACTTTGATAACGATTTTCGGGATTTTTTTGTAACGCTTTTAAACAGATTCTCTCCAGCGGTTCAGGCATTTCAGGACATATGTTTCGCGGGGGTTCCACTTGGGCCTCTACGGAATTCCATAAAATCTCCACAGCACTTCCACCACGAATCGGAGGTTGTCCGCAACACATGAAGTACAGCACCCCACCTAAAGAGTATACGTCAGATAGGGTATTGATTTTGCGACGTAGTCCTTCCGCTTGTTCTGGTGACATATAACCAGGACTACCTATTGTTACCCCAGTTTTGGTAAGTGACTTATCGGCGACATTGGTAATTTTTGCCAACCCAAAATCCATCAAGTAAGGAGTCCCTTCGCGACTCACTAAAATGTTCGATGGTTTTATATCGCGGTGAATGACGTTGTGGCTATGCGCGTAGGCCACCGCATCCACGATGGAAAGGAATAAACGTACTCGGTCATCGAAAGCCATCGAGCTGTGATCTATGTAGTCTGTTAAATCACAGCCGTCAACATATTCCATTTCAATGTAAGGGTTTTCATCTTCGAAATCGAGATGGTGTATTTTGGTAATATTCGGATGAGAAAGACGTGCGATTGCCTTGGCTTCGCGCAAAAAACGTTTTTGAGATGTGGCGTCGAGAACGAATTTTATTGCAATATTGCGCATCAGATCGTTATTTCGTGCAAGGTAAACAACCCCCATACCTCCACGGCCTAACTCTTTAATAATTGTATATTTATCATTTGTGTTTTCTTGTTGTTCTTGTTGTTCTTCGACATTTTTAGGTGTTTCGAAGAAAGAGTCATCAAGATCATCGTTCTCAATCATAGTACCGCTCCATTGCCATTTGCCCAAAAAATAACATAAAAACTTTCTAGCTTTGACTTTAGTAAAAACCAAATGTTACAATTTGTCAAATTGATTCCCAGCAATGATGTTTTTTATCGATGAATTACTCTGATTTTTACTTGGGAGAACTCCATGAGACTACTCACCATTATGGTAATATGTTCGACTTTCCTATTCGCGCAACAAAACGAAATAACAAGCGAAAGAAAAAAACGGCGTTCACGCCTGGCTGCACAAATGCAAAATAACAGCGTACTGATGATTTTTAGTCCAGAAGTGAAACACAAAAACAGTGACATACATTATGAGTATCGTACTTCGAGTAATTTATATTACTTAACGGGAATTACACAGCCGCAAACAATTCTCATTATTGAAAAACAACCACAAAAAGTGATTGAACATTTATTTATTGCGCCCAAAGATTGGTACGATGAAATGTGGGAAGGAAAAAGGCTAACACCTCAACAGGCACAGAATATTAGTGGGATTTCATCGGTACACTCCCACAAAAAATTCTCCTCTTTTACCCAAACACTGCATGCTACCTCACAACTGTATCTCGAAATCGAAGACGCCGCATGGATTTCGCGCAAACTCTATGACAAATATAATGGAAGTGCTATACTCCTAAAAAAAGACACGACGAGCTGTAAAAGCCTAGTTGCCAACCTGCGTTTTCTGAAATCAAAGTACGAGATAGATTGTTTACGTAAAGCCATTGTTATTACCGAAAGCGGTTTACGAAAAGCCGTTAAAATGATGACCCCTGGTATGTATGAATATCAAATCGAAGCACAAATTGAATATGCTTACAAAGAAAACAATGCCGATTGGGGATTTCCTTCTATTGTTGCCGCAGGGGAAAATGCCGCGATACTACACTATACAAAAAGTCAAGGGGTTCTCGAAGCAAATGACTTGGTATTAATGGATGTGGGGGCCGCATATAAATACTACAGCGCTGACATTACCAGGACTGTGCCAGCGAGTGGGAAATTCACCGTAAGGCAAAAGCAAATATACGAACTGGTGTTGCAAGCGAATATAGATGCTCTACAGGCGGTCAAGTTGGGAGCTTCGCTTTATGATATACATCGTCGAGCTGTAAAAACAATCAAAAACGGGCTTTACGAATTGGGCCTAACCACCAAAAGAGATAGTGACCAATACCGCATCTTTTTTATGCATGGAACTTGCCACTGGTTAGGACTAGACACGCATGACGTCGCCGGAGACATTAAGACAATTTCTGTGGGAAGCGTATTTACGATAGAGCCAGGCATATACATTGGTCCGAATACCATCACCATGGCACGTATGTTTTATGGTGATGATTTTGCAATGAAAATAGCTTCGAAGGTGAAAGAATACATGAACACATGTGTGCGCATTGAAGACGACATTTGGATGAGCGAAAATGGACCAGTGGTGTTGTCAACCGGTATTCCCAAAGCAGTGACAGAAATAGAAGAATTGATGGCCAAATAATACTAGAGAGGCGTTTCATCTATATTGCGCAGCTAATCATTCAATCGAGCAACAAATTGCTGCGCAACATGGAAATGCTATAAATTTTTGACTCCAAAAAAACCGCGCTCGCGGCGATACCATATTCGCGGAAACAAAAAAGACAACACGCGCGAAATAGTTAGGCGTGCTTCACGTGACCGAATTTTATCGCGTATGCGATAACGATGTACCGCCTCTTCTGGCGAACAATCGTTTTTGTACAGCATCTTATATAAATTATTGACAATCGGAACAAACATATTGATCGACTCACACAATTGATACAAAGGATCTAGAGTATAAAATCCTTCTACAGTTTTAATGTTGAGGGCTTCTAGAGTATTTTGTAGCAATTCGTCTATGGGTAAACTACTATTTTTTTGGTGTTGCTTGGCAAATTCTCGACCAAAACGAAAGTTCCGACTACCTTCGGTACAGGTAATCGCCAAGTCTCCCAAACCAGCACGACCATCTAGTGTCGCACGCCTTGCGCCCATAAACGAAGCGATGGCTTTCATATCGACAATACTTCGCGTCAGGTAATCACCGTTAATGCTACTTCCCATATCTGTACCCGACATAATTCCCGCCATAATACCAAAAACGTTTTTGAGTGCTCCGCCCAATTCGACGCCAATAACATCTTTGGTAATTTTTACATCAAACGTTTCGGTATCAAAAAGAAGACGAATTTCATGGAGAATTTTATTATTTTTTCCACCGAGCGCTACTCCAATAGGATGGTGAGCAAATATATCCTTAGAGAATGCGGGACCTCCCAAAGAAGTTATACTACACAAATGTTTGACCGCTTGTAACTCTTCGCTAATTATTTGAGACATTCGCTTGAAAGATCCCACCTCCAAGCCTTTCGCCAAATTAATGATGATGGTTTTATGACGAATAATGGGAGCCAACTCTTTCGCTACGCTACGCATAGATTGTGCTGGTACACCCATAATTGTGTAGTCGGCCTTATCCACAGCCTGCTGTAAATTGTCATGCGCAACTAGATTATGTGGTAAAGGAGTTTGGGTATATTTTTTATTGGTGTGATCGCGATTGATTTCTTCTACGATTTTTTTGTCGCGTGCATAGATACAAATGCTATAATTTGCGTCGTTTTCATATTTCTTTGCTAGATGATATGCTGTTGCTGTTCCATAACTTCCAGCGCCCAACACTGCTATTTTTTTCATTTTTTGCCTCAAGTGTTTGTCACATAAGTTTTTATATGATATTTTTGTTGTCAAACTGCGGTCGTACTAGTAGTATATTATTTCTTTATAACATAGAATCTATCATAGATAAAACGTTTTTCGCGTAACAACTCAGGTTTTGTGGAGAGAGATACAATGAAGAAATACATCATTTTGCTTGTGCTACTTACTTCATGTGATTGGGCCGTAAAAGACCAACCACATGAGAACGTTCAAAATCGTTCTCCGCAGGATATTGTTATTAAAACGCTAGACGATGATCAACCACTTGAGGAAGAAATAAAAATTCTTCCATACGATGGGAAATACTCTCTACGCAACCGTTTTTGGAATTTGTCTAAAATCACCAAAATAAAGAAAGATATAGAGCTTGCACTTGCTGACAAGCTGGGCTATTTGCAAAATGACTCGTTGTTTATAGAAATCGAGTACCGCGATTGGGAAAGCGAGTATGAAAAAAAACCTTTTGTGATTGCTCCGTTGGTAAAAGAAGGGCAAGAAATATGGCGTATTACCTATGTTTCTGAACATCTGCAAAATGGTAGTGTCCCTCTTTCCATTATTTACAAAACAGCGATTGCACAGATTTTACTGCGCGATGCTGTGGGAGATCATTATGGAGAAATCCCTGATTTTTTATGGCAAAGTCTTGTACATTACGGATGCGGGTTAGAAGAATACACAGTAAAGAAGGCTTTATTGCGTATTGTAAATGGCAACAAAGTTTTTCTTGAAAACGCGATCGTGGGTCTTGATAGTAATGTTCAACCTTTTCCTCAACTAGAGTCATTGTTTCTTCTGATTTTTCTGGAAGAAAAATACGGGGCAAAAAATGCGGTAAAGGACTTTACTTACAACGTGCTCTTCAACAAAAAAAACTGGGAAGAGCAATTAGCTTTGTCATCCGGAGAGGACTTTTCCACTTTTTCGCAAAAAGTGGTACTGTTTGCGAAACAATATCTCATCAGTCGTTATCGTAGTTTAATCTCTAAATACAACGGTGCGCTAAAGGAATACTTAGCGGAAAACTATGGCGCCGCGATCTCTAAGGGACAAACCTTTATTTTAAACTACCATGACAGTGTGTTGGTATACGACATGCACTTCTGGATGGCCATGTGCTATTACGAATTAAAAAACTACACGCAATGTCTGGAACAGTTACAAAATATTTTTTCCGACAAACGTTATTTTTGCCACAACCTGTCCCTGGCAAACTATCGTCATGCCATGTCTTTGTATCGTTTGCAAAAACTCTCGGTAGCCATTGATATTTTTGCTGATTTTCGACGTGATTTTCCCTGGGAAACCAAGTTTGTGGGGAGCGCTTTATTTTTTCAAGCACAAAGTTTTTTAGCCAACAATCAATCGGAGCGCGCTATTTACCATTTTGAAGACTTTATTCGCGACTACCCACAGCACTATCGTCGTGCAGTTGTCGTGGAAAAAATGGCGTATTTGTACTTGCAAATGGAAAGATATCAACGTGCAAAAGTTTTGTTTGCTGAGTTAAAACAACTTGATACCGATGATAAAATTAAACGTCTTGCACAACAATCCATACAGAGAATTAGAAGTCTAGAAGAACAAGAACCCTCCGCAAAATTACGTCAACATTTGCAAGAAACAGCACAAAATTTCGCGACACTGACGAAAAATCAAAAACAAGAAACACTACGTGACTTGGGTCATATCGGCCAAATAGCACTACCATGTTTAGAAAGTATATATAAAGATAGCCAAGACGTACTAGCAGACTTTATTGAATGTATAGCCGATATACAATCGCCGAAAGGTATCTCGCTATTGTTGAGTACCTTGCGTTCACAAAAAGAATATGACACGCAAATTTTTATTGCTCTTGCAAACATCGGCATCCCTATCCTAGAGTTAGAAACGATTATTGAACAAGAGTTTCAAGATGTTTCCTCGCAAAGACGCAAAGAAATTTCGCAAAATTTTCGCGATTTATTCTGGGGGGCAACAAACGTCGTTGTGCAAAAAATCCCTTCATTTGTGGAAGATATTAACTCTGATGCTAAAAAACAATACGCGATTATCGAAAAAATGAACTTGGCATTGGGAAAAGAGCAAATTCCCGTACTCAAAAAATTAGTTTTGCATGGCAAAAGTGAAAAGGTTAAAATTCACGCTTTAGAAAACCTGATTGTGTGGCAAGATGAAACGACACCTGAGTTTTTAAATGGTCTACTTTTTCATTCGAACAAGTATGTTCGCCACCTAGCACTAACAGCGCTGAAAAAACAAAAATATTATCGCATTACAAATTTTACAAAGTTATTTTCTGACTCGTATGTCAAAGTAAGAGAGGAGGCTCTTAATTTATTGCCATTTGTCGATATTTCGGATAAAATAAACATACTCGTCTCTGTTCTTGATGACGAAAATTATGACATTCGCAACCGCGCGCGTCAGACTTTAATTGATGCGAAAGATACAGGGGTAAATTTGGTTTTGGCAAAGGGTTTGGCGAAAGATACACAAAATATTAGCTACTACAACTACATCGTACAAATTTTGCGAGTACGTACCAACGATTTTGAGTTATTACAGACGTATCACCCGCAAATGAGCCCGACACAACGAAAGGAATTAGCCCAAGAGTTAGCAACTAAATGGAAATAGACATGTTTTTTTAGCCTTAAACAAAATACAGAGGTGTTATTATGCGCGTAATGTTGTTTACTACAACTTTGTTATTTCTATGTTTGGCGAATGCCCAACAACATGTAGAATCTATCACAATGAAAGACAGCTTAATTCAAGCGCTTCGCAATAATATTGAATTAAAAATAGAAAGTTATAATCCAAAACTTAGTGAGTTTGACCTCACTATTGCCAAAAGTAATTTTGACACCACTTTCACTAGTGGTTTCTCGTATACAAGTTCTAATCGTGCGGCCCTCAACAACTTTGCCTCCAATGAAAACCTCGCTGGACGCTTTAATCTTGGCTTGCGAAAAGCGAATACACTGGGCGGGGTGGCATCGATCGACTATCAACTAAATTACAACAAAGATCTTGAGGCAAATGGAATCTTTGCCATTGATACGGCTTGGTCGGGAACCTTGACCCTGACACTTACTCAGCCGTTGCTACGTAACTTTGGAGTTGGTACAAATACAACCGGTATTCGCACCGCAGAGAATGACCTTAAGTCTTCTTACTATGCTTTTGAGCAACAGTCGCTTAACTTAGTCACCAGTGTACAACAAGCGTATTGGGATCTGATCAATGCACGAGAAAACTACGAATTACAACGCCAATCGCTACGGCAAACACAAAATCTGTACAAAATTACCCAGGCGCGTATCAAAGCAGGTTCTCTCGCTGCCGCAGATATTTTAAATGCAGAGCGAAATGTGGCACAAGTGCGTGACAGTCTCATTGTCGCGGAGCAACAGGTTCTCTTGGCCGAGGATCAACTAAAACGATTTATTCGTCCTCTAGACACCCGTTACTACGCCAATGTAAGATTGATACCTGTGGAGCGTCCATATTTTACCCCCATAGAAACGAATTTCGACAGTAGCCTGCGCTATGCATTAAAACATCGCCAAGATTTAAAACAAAATTTGTTGGCGATTGAAAATTCAACGCTAAATGTTGATTTCCAAAAAAATCAGTTACTCCCTACTTTAGATCTAACAGGAAGCATCAACTTTACAGGGGTACAAGAAAATCATCCCGACGCGTTAGATGATGTTTTTGATGGCGATTTTCCCACGTGGTCTGTCCAGTTACAGCTAGAGGTGCCTCTTGGAAACCGCGCTGCGCGCTCGCGCTATCAACAAGCGCTCATGCAAAGAAAGCAACTAGAATTGCAACATAACCAAATACAAAGTCAAATTATTTGGGACTTACGCCGTGCAATTCTCAATTTGAATATTGCTTCACGCCGCGTATACACAGCGCGTAAAACTAGAGAATTGGCTGAAAAGCAATTGGCCAACGAAGAGAATAAATTTCGTGCGGGTATTATACCTCTGTTTCAAGTACAAGAAACAGAACAAGATCTAACATCTGCGCGTATCAATGAGATCAATACAATTATCACTTATCAAAAAGCAATATATGCCTTAGACCAAGCAGAAGGCGCATTAGATAGAGTATTAAACAAATATAATATTCGCATATCTCCCAAGTAAAGGAAACACCGTGATTTATTTTGATAACAATGCGACAACAGCAGTATCCGAAGAAGTATTTTCACACATGCTACCTTTTTTACAAGGGAATTTTGCAAATCCCTCCAGTAGTCATCAGTGGGGACAAAAAAATCGCCATGCGATTGAAGAAGCACGACAACAAGTAGCGAGTTTACTTGAATGTGAAGCCGATGAGATATACTTTACCGGTTGTGCCTCAGAGGCAAACAATACTTTGATAAAGGGAATTGCTCATAGCCATAAGCATAAAGGTAAGCACCTTATCACTTCGAGTTTTGAACACCCCAGTGTGCTACGCAGTTGCGCGTATTTAGAAAAAAATGGTTATGAAGTAACGTACTTACCCGTAAGTAGGGATGGTCAGGTGAGTCTCGAAGATTTGGAGAAGAGCATACGTCCCGATACCATACTAATATCCATCATGCATGCCAATAATGAAGTCGGTACTATTCAAGATATTGCCCCAATGAGTGCACTGGCGGCGCAAAAAGGAATTTTATTTCATAGTGATGCGGCACAAAGTGTTGGCAAAGAAAAAGTAAGTGTAAAGGACTTGGGGGTCCATATGCTTACGATCGCAGGCCATAAGTTCCATGCACCGAAAGGAATTGGTGCTTTCTACTTAAAACGCGATGTTGAAATAGAACCTTTAATACATGGAACAGGACATGAAAGAGGCAAGCGCGCTGGTACAGAAAATCTTCCGTTTTGTATCGCACTGGGCAAGGCATGTGCGATTATCGAAAATACAATGGAGAGTTACCGCGAACGTTTGTGTGAAATGCGCGACTTACTATGGAATACCATTCACCACAGTTGCCCCGATGCAGTGATAAATGGCGGGCAACAACGTCTATCAAATACCGTCAATCTTTCGTTTCCTGGATTAATCGGTGCCGAAGTTTTGTCACTAGCTCCCGATATCGCCGCATCCACAGGTGCTGCATGTACAAAAAAACCAGGATCTTTCGTATTGCGTGCAATGGGAATTGAAGATGAAGTTGCACGTGGGGCAATACGTTTTAGTTTGAGTAAGTACAATACACAAGACGAAGTGCTCGTTGCCAGCGAACAAATCGTTACCGCAGTAAAAAAGTTACAAAATAAGGAATAATATGTCTGAAACTCCAATGATGAAGCAGTATCACACTGCGAAAAAAAACCATCAGGATTCTATTTTATTTTTTCGTATGGGGGATTTTTACGAAGTATTTTATGAGGACGCAGAGTTGTGTTCACGGGTTTTGGGAATTGCTCTTACCGCGCGCAATAAAGGAGAGAAAGCTGTACCAATGGCCGGGGTACCAGTGAAATCTCTGGATACTTACCTTACAAAACTTATTCATCAAGGGTATCGTGTTGCCATTTGCGAGCAGATCCAAGATGCATCAGAGGCCCAAGGGCTAGTAGAACGCGATGTAGTTCGGGTGATCACACCTGGTACTGTGACAGAAGAAGCGGTTCTCAATGAAAAAAGTCACAACTTTTTACTTGCCATCGCTCCCCAAAAAAAACTCATTGGTTTGGCATGGGTGGATATATCTACGGGGACATTTGAAGTTCACGAAGTTCCCAGTGAATTCTTGGCGGATGAGATCGCACGCATTGATCCGGCGGAATGTCTCGTTCCTGATAAGAAACGCGACACTCTCATACGTGTTTGGGAAAGTGATTTAACAATCACCGAGATCATCAAACACCAAAAAGCGGCTCTGACCTATCGTCCAGATTGGTTTTTTGCAAAAAGTAACGCAAAACGTACTTTAGAAGAGCATTTGCAAGTAAGTTCCTTGGAAGGGTTTGGTTGCGAAGATATGACCGTAGGCTTAGGAGCTGCTGGTGCTTTATTCCATTATGTAAAGGAAACACAAAAAAGCACTCTCCCACACATTACAAAAATAGTACGTTACAATGCCCAAGAAAAAATGCTTCTAGATGCTGCGACACGTAATTGCTTAGAATTGACAAAGTCACTGCGTTCATCTAAAAAAAACACTCTTTTGCATGTCATCGATAAAACGCAAACGGCAATGGGAGGACGACTTTTAAGTGACTGGATAACCTCTCCGTTGATTGTTCTCGAAAAGATTCGTGCGCGACAAGAAGGTGTACTTGAGCTGATCGAACATTCCGATCAGCATCAAAATATTTGCAAAGTCCTTACCTCTATACAAGACATTGAGAGACTGTGTGCGCGTATTGCCAGTAAGAGAGCTGACGCACGCGACCTTCTTTCATTGAAAAACTCGCTACAAGTACTACCAAACTTACAACAAGAGCTACATTCATTTTCATCACTTATCATAAACAACATCCTACAAAATTTGGTTTCTCTTGCTTCTTTAACTGATCTTCTCGAAAAAGCCATTCACCCACAACCAAAGCCAACACTAAAAGATGGAGAAATTATACGCGATGGCTACAACGAAGAACTCGATAAATTGCGCCAAGTGCAATCCTCAGGGGACAAATGGTTAGAAGATTTTCAAAAACGCGAAGTCGAAAGCACGGGTATTCCTTCGTTAAAGGTAAGCTTTAACAAAGTTTTTAATTACTACATCGAAGTAACACATACCCATAGTCACCGCGTACCACAACACTATATACGCAAACAAACTCTCAAAAATGCAGAACGCTATATTACAGCCGAACTCAAGGAGTATGAAAGCGATGTATTGTCGGCAAATGATCGCAGCAAAGATTTAGAGTACAAATTATTTCAAGAAGTTCGCGATGAAGTACAGAAATATCTGCGTGAATTGCGCAATGTTGCCGAGGCAATTGCGTGCCTTGATGTTTTGTGTTCTATGGCCACTGTTGCAAAACAGCGCAATTATGTTTGTCCACAACTACTAAACAATAACACTCTTGAAATTGAAGAAGGTCGCCACCCTGTATTAGAGGCCACATTGGATACGCCCTTTATTGCAAATAATTTACACATGGGGCCTGGTCGCGAAATTATGATTATCACCGGGCCGAATATGGCAGGAAAATCGACATACATTCGCCAAAATGCCTTGATTGTTTTACTGGCTCAAATCGGTTCTTTTGTTCCAGCAAAAAAAGTAAAAATAGGGATCGCTGATCGCATTTTTACGCGAATAGGCTCGGCAGATGAAATTGCCAAAGGTCGCAGTACGTTTATGGTCGAGATGATTGAAACAGCAAATATACTCAATAACGCTAAGGCATCTAGTTTCATTGCTTTAGATGAGGTAGGACGAGGCACAAGTACATTTGATGGTGTGTCATTGGCTTGGTCGATTATTGAGCACATACAGAAAAAAATAGGCGCGCGTACATTGTTCGCCACCCATTATCATGAAATGGCCGATTTGGCGGATATTTATCCTAATGTTCTCAATTACAACGTTGCCATCCAAGAGTGGAATGGACAGGTCGCTTTTTTACATAAAATATTGGAAGGAAGCGCTGACCGTAGTTACGGAATCGAGGTTGCCAAACTCGCCGGTATTCCGCAACAAGTCATTCATAATTCTCGTAAAATTTTAACACGCTTGGAAAGACATGCCATTGACGTTCGCAATTTTACAGGTAAGGCCTGTCGTGATAGTGGGGAAAACCTTTTTTCCATGGTTGGTGAGGATTTGATAGATACACTATCTAATTTGAATATTGAGGCTTTAACCCCGATCGATGCACTAAATCTTTTGAAAGAGTTGCAAGTAGAAGCACAAAATTTATAGGCATATCATCGTTATGATGATGTGCCTAGTTGATGGTCGAGATAATCTTGTTGGTGCTGTTAACAATCGTCTCCATAACATCAGAAGGACTTAGCTCCGATACGGCCAACACTTGCTCGACAAATTCGATAAACTCAAATGGATAACGAATATAAAAAACCTCTTCTTGATTACCGGTATTGGCATAAATAATGGCAGGTCCTTTACCGGTAATTGCCCACAGCTTTTCTTTATTATCGACTCTTTGTGTTGCCAACACAATTTGATAACCAGTGATTCGCAATAACGTGAGAACATCGCCTCCCAAAGGGGAACGGATAAAATTTTCCAATGTCTTGGCAAAAAACTTTACTTCTTCAAAACTTTTATCAAGTTGCATTTTTCCTGAATGTTCTATCCACAAGTTTTTTAGAGTGCTCTTAAGTGAAGCATGATCTACTTGAAATAGTATTTCGCTTATATTTCCACTATTTGTCATTCGCTTACCTTTTCAAAAAACGCTTGGAGTTTTTTAGGGATGACCGTGCCCAACAGTTCGCTGTACAACTTGGTCGTATAAAGTGTTGTATAATTATCACTTATGGTCAAAATTACAAAACCATTTTGTTTTGTGTCATACAACACTTCCTAATTTGCCAATCCATTTACTTTGCGTATCTTCCAGTCATCATCCAAATATTCAATCTTACATGTGTGTGGAAGAATACTTTGTAGCTGTGCTATATTACAGATTTCTGTACCGCAAATATTTACATACTCTAAGTGAGTAAGTTGCTCAAAGTACTTTAATCCTTTGTCACTTACGCGTGTTTCTGATAAATCAAGTCGTTTAAGACTGTGCATATCTTTTATGTGATAGCGTAGTGCATTGTCCGTTATTTTTGTTCCACGTAGGCTAAGGATGCTTAGTTGTGGAAAATGTTTAATATATTTTAAGCCTTTATCTCCGATTCCGGCAAGATGCGATAAATTGAGTTCGTTAATTTCAGTGTTGGAAATCAAGTAGCGCAGACCTTCGTCGGTAATCATCGAGCGTTCTAAATTGAGTTGCTGTAGACTCTCCAAGTTGCGTAGATACTTTAATCCATCATTATCGACCTTGGTTCTTGGTAAAGCAAGTTTGACCAGCTTGGGCAAAGACTGTAAATATTGTAATCCATGAGAAGTGACTCCATCCCCCAAATACAAATCTTCAAGATGACGAAGACTCTCTATGTATTTTAGCCAACGACTGCGCATTTTCGATTTGAAAAACATCAACTTTTTTAAATTAGGAAGGCTTCTCACACCTGAAAATCCAGTGTTATTGATATTTTCGTATTTAAATATAAGAGATTCGATAGAAGGTATTTGTGCGAGTAAATTTCGAAAGTCTTTATTGCGTATTCCTGTACCTTTTATCGACAGTTCCTTCAATTGTGATAACTGATACAAATTGCGCCATTGTTCTTTTTTGATAGATGAGTATCGGGAACCGATCAGTTCTAGTGTATTTAAAAACTGAATTTTTTTTAGGCAGGAAATACTTTGCTCGAAAAGTCTCAAGACTTCGATGTAGCCACTCAAATCAAAATCTTTAACCCCATAGCCAATTTTGATCGTACGAAAATTGCAGTTTAAAAATGAGAAATTTGAGCAGTAGTTGATTTCTAAATTTTTTCGAAAACTACAATTATCAAAAAAACAGTTCGTTTTATCGTAGATTTCTTCTATGTATAAAGCGCAGGCCATATATTTGGTATTACTAGCTATTTGAGTTATATTTTCCCTGTTTATAGTTATCATATATATTCCTCACAAACAGCTAAAATTTACCAGTGTTTTTCGCGTAATCAAAACCATGAAGTGTTGCAATATCGACGAGTGTATTACTTAATTACATTATAAATTATAACATTCTCCATACGTAATTAAAAACGTAATTTTACCAGATTTTTTCAATTTAAAGATTTATTTTTTTAGGGAATGTTGACATTTAAATTTTCAAATTGATCCTGAACCCAATTCGGAGATTTGTATTGTATGCAAGGTGCTACAAAACGCCCTTACATACAATATTTTAAATAAATACAACGTATCAAAACGCATTACTACTTGTCTGTAGCTGGTTTTGAACGAAATGGTGTTGCAATTTTGAGCGTAGCAATTTACTGCGTCTCATTTACGACAAAAGTGCAGAATTACATTGCAATAATTTATGCAGTGTTTTCGCAGGATCTTTACTTTGTCCGAGTAGAATCATCGCGGCAATGACAAAAGGTTTATAGCTTGCCTCTTGGTATAGTTCTTTGCGATAGCGATCAAATACAGAACTTTCCACTTCACCTTCTTTGCAGCTAACACCTGTTATGTCTGCTGGTAAACAGTGCATATACAAAGCGTTGTTGGTTAAGGACATCATTTTTTCTGTACATTCCCAGTCTT
Organism: Candidatus Uabimicrobium amorphum; assembly: GCF_009002475.1. Lineage (GTDB taxonomy): Bacteria > Planctomycetota > Uabimicrobiia > Uabimicrobiales > Uabimicrobiaceae > Uabimicrobium > Uabimicrobium amorphum. The sequence goes on along the minus strand of NZ_AP019860.1, from coordinate 1,463,977 downwards.
TGTGACTTGCATTTTCTGCCAGAGCTTCTTTTTCTAAATTCTCATAGGCATTCTTGTCACCACTGTTTAAAAGCTCTGTTCTTTTTTCCATAATAGAATATGAAGCCCAAGACTTAGGATACACGATATCGGCATCTTTAAACGCTTCTTCCATTGAATTTGTCATGTGAAACGTTCCACCCGACTGTTGTGCGTTGTTTTTTGAAGTCTCCACAATATCAGGAATCAAGTCAAAATTTTGTGGATGCGCCAGAGTCACATTTGCCCCAAAACGCGTCATCAGTCCAATAATTCCCTGTGGAACAGACAACGGTTTGCCATAGCTAGGAGAATATGCCCAAGTCATGGCAATTTTTTTTCCACGCAAATTCTCTAAACCACCAAAGTGCTCTTCCAAATGCGCAAGGTCTGCCATACTTTGTGTAGGGTGATCACGGTCACTCTGTAGATTGATGACGGCAGGTCTATTATGTAGAACTCCTTCATCAAAACCTTGTTGAACAAACTGTGCTACCTCTGAAATATAGTTATGTCCAATTCCGAGATATATGTCATCGCGAATACCAATAGTTCGTGTCAAAAACGAAACCATATTAACAGTTTCCTTAGTGGTTTCCCCATGAGCGACTTGCGACTTGCCTAAATCCAATTCAATAGGATTTAAACCCAAGAAATTTGTCGCGCTATCAAAACTATATCTGGTGCGCGTTGACTGATCTTTAAAAATAGAAATAGCTGTACCACTTGCAAATGCTTTTGCCGAAATACCATGCTTGTGCATTTGTCGTAATATCTTTGTCGCAAGAAGAGTTGCTTTTATGTCAGAATCACTTTTATCCCATGATTGTAAAAAATCGTGTCCATAATTACTACTAAAGGTGCTTCCAAGGTTTTCAATTAAATTTTCAATATCTTTGTGCATTTTTTCTCACTTTACAAAAACGTATATAAACAAGCCGCTATTATTTCAAATTTCTCGAAAAATGTAAATGTAAATTAAACGCGTTTCACTGCCCATTTACTACGAAAATTTCGAACCTTGTATGTATTGTCGTTGTCTATTTGCATTTCCGTAAAATTTTTTTTCATACACAAGGTGTTTCGTATAGTTTTGTAACGTTTTTTTCCTTATAATGAAAGGCGAAAAGATTTAGCTATTTAAGAAAAAGCCTATTACAATTTTAATTAAAGGAATCATATGCCGACACACGAAGAGATAAAAACAAAATCAAGAGGATTACACGAGTATTCGGTTAAACTACTTTCTGAACTAATCGCCGCAGGGGCTGGCGATGGTGGTATAAGTGGCAAAGAAGGTCCTCGAGGTGACATCATCGAACGTGAGTTCAAAACAATGACCGACCTTGTCTGTAAAGACAAATTTGGTAATATTTGCGCTGCGATTGGTGAAGGTAAAAATCCACAAACAATTGTTTGGTTAATTGGACATTTTGACACTGTTGGACCAGGAGAGTGGAAAGAGGCTTATACTCCTAAACTGGATGGCGATAAACTTTATGGTCGTGGATCTTCGGACCAACTTGCGGGTGTTGTTTCTTCGATTGCTGCCATGAAAATACTAAAAGAATCGGAAGAAAAGCTTATCGAAAAAGGCGTACGTTTTGTCGTTACCGCAAATCCTCATGAAGAGGAATGCGAAGGCGAAAATATAAAATATATGCTGAAAAATATTGCCAATACATCGCGTGAATACCCTGATTGGATGCAAAAACTTCCCAATATCATGGTAACAACAGAACCAACTTCAACACGTGATGGAATGCCTAGACCATATTTTGGACATCGTGGTCGTTATCTCTATGAAATTCGCATGCAAGGAGAAACAGGGCATGGTTCCATTCCAGTGAAAGTTCCCGTAGCCGAGGTATTTTCGAGAACCATCCACAATATCTTCCAAAAAGTCACAGGACCAAATTCTCCCAAATTTGGGCGAGACACTTATGCCTTTACCACAGGAAAGATAACTTCACCATCGGGAAATGCTCATACCGAAGTAGCTGCCTGGAATATAGATTTGCGCATCGCGCCTACTTCAGATCCAGAACATATACTCAAAGATATGCGCAAAGTGGCCGAAGAGGTTACCCATGAAGTTGCAAAAGAAAAAAATGTTACTGTTGAAGAGATGCCGCAAGTCGCATTTTCAGTGGTAGCGCCTGAAGACCAAACCTACAATGGTTATAACTTTGTTGCGCTTCAGGAATTGCCGGGGCCATGGCTTGCTCCAACGCACCCTATATATAAGAGGGTTATGGATGTCTACACCAGTTTGTTTTCCACACCTCCGTATGACAAACGCGATGTGGCAAGCGATGGTGGAAATCCCGATGAGGGAGATTGCTCCGTACGTGACTATTATAATTTTTCAACAGATTTGACAGGGTTGGCACAGATGATTCGTCGTGCACAAAAAGAAGGAACTGATATACCTGATATTGCTTACTTTGGTTTAGGATCGGGTATTGAAGAGGAAGCTCACCGACAAGATGAGTACTGCCCTGTGAATTCACTAGATCATGCCACCATGTATTATGTGGCCTTCATAAATAGTTTCCTCGATGAGTAATCACCTGTCGTCAGACGACAAAAAATAAATACAAAGAAGCGGGCAAAATGCATGTATCTTGCCCGCCTCTTTACACCACTTATTTTGGTATCATATATTTACTTTTTTTCAAACTAACAATCACCACATTTCTACCAACGCTACCATAAAGCACTCCACCTCTCAATGATAAAGCAATCGTAAATTTTTGCTTCCACGTAATCATATGCAGAAACATCTTGCCGTTGCTGTGTAGTTCAATATTCCATTTTTCTGCTTTGCGATAGTCAAAAAGTTGTGGTTTTGTCGGTAGCAGGCCACCAGATTTTTTGGGGTCCCAGCGGCGGTCACTGAAATATACTTTTGCAGAGCCACCTCTGGTACTTAGTTTTGTTTTGCTTTTATTCAAGAGTAATTGTCCTTCGCAAAAGCCTACCCACTTTGCAGGCGTTTCCATATACGCCAAATGGAAAAATACTTGGTGTTTATAACCAGGCGTTGGCTTTTTTAACCAATTAATGGCTGATTGAATTTCAGTAGATGCATTCTTGAATTTTCTTTTATCCACGTTTTTAAGTTTTAGTTTATTATCCGCAGAAACGTTCATTACAAGAAACGCACAAATCATACACACGAGTAATTTTTTCATGAAAATATCCCCTTTTGTTAAATCAGCAATTCATTTGTCATCACATGTAATGTTAGAGCAAAATATATGCCTTGGGGATGAGTTGAAGTGCAGAATTTGTCGATGCCTGCAGTCAATAAAGGTTTGTAACGCATACCACTTTCATCTTTTCCTGTACACGTTAGATGTATTAGGCTCCCCCTGTGGGGGAGCAATCGCTACTTTGCAGTGATGTGGGGGCATCGCACACCAATAAAATTTCTATACTTTTTGAATGCCCGCAGAAAAAAGGGTTAACATTGTTAATAAAAAATTCAAACCCTCAAATATTCATATTCTCAAGAAGCAAATCTTTTTCATTTTTTTCGAGTAAGTGGTTTTCGGAAAAAAGTAATGCATTCTCGACATATGTTTCCGGTAAAGTTAACGTGGGAAGAATCTCTTCGGTAAAATGTGCAACGACCACATTGTCTTTCCATTCGTTGTTACTACTCAAAATAACAAATGCGGCGATCGTTTCTTCTGATTCGCCAATGCAGGAAAAAGGCTTATGTTTTCCAAGTCCCATAATCTCGCGAAATCCAGAGATCTGTTCGCTGTCGTCTAATAAGTTTTTACCAAAAATTTGCACAAGCTTTTCTTTGGGCATAAACGGGGCCATCATTGCAAATACAAAACGACATTTCGCACAATTTAAACACCAGCGTCCTTCTAAGGACTTCGTAAGGCGAAATGCCATGCTGCAACTGGCAAAAATATCGTGATATGGTTGACAGTTGTCACAGAACACTTTTGATATCATCAGCTCTGATAGTGGACGCAAAAAGGAAAAGTATCGCAAGTTATCTAATACATGATTGTGTAAATAACGAGAGATGTCTTTTTCAAACTCTAAACTTTTACTATACTGATGGTTAATTTCTAGGCCATCATGCCATAGATTTCCAATATTCGCAGATCTTTCATTTGACATCACAATATAATTAAAGTCATAGAGAACAGCAGCAACAGAAATGGCAAAAGAAATAATAGCAGAAATAGGTACGTGGCCGTTCAAAGCCCCTTTTTCATTTAGTTCCAAAAGTAGTGGAGATAGTTCGCGTTTGATGGCTACATGGGGAAGTTGAGCAATTTCAGCCGTTTTTGCGATGGGAGATGCGTTACCTATGGATATGAGTAAAAGTGGTATAGAAAGTTTTTTCAACATTTCAATAGTGACAATAGAATCCTTTCCACCGCCAACAGGTATTGCCGTACGATGTCCTAGCTCTATTTTGGAAGCGGAAGGAAATGGTTCATTTACATATGGAAACGATATATGGCCTTGTAAATCTACTTTATTCTTATAGGCAAATTCTCCCAAGCCATACAAATACAACTTATTAAAAAAACGTGCTGTTTCTGGTGAAATGACATAATTCTCAATGGAAATTTTACTGGGAATCGCTGCTTTATAGTAGCTAATGCCCGCCGCGAGGTGCAAATTTTGCAAACACATTTCCAGTGCGCCGCGTTTTTCGTCTGTTAAAGCAAATGTTGGGGTAGGAAAGATAAACTTTTCTGTAAAAATATAGTCATTGTCGAAAGCATATCGCAAGGACGCCGTGTAGGTTTTTTCGTCGAACTGCCAGTCGAGAAAGCGAAACTCCTCAACGGTTTTTGGATTAAAAGTACTCATAAATAATGCTCAACTTAATTTTTTGTCTTATAGTAGTTTTTATTTGCGTTTACTGTAACTACATTTTTTTCTGGATAACGTAGAGCGCATAGCTGCCCGCCACAGGCAACGTCTAGGTTGATGTTCATTGTGCGGTTTTTCCAATGCGCAACTTTTGTGTGTGGATGGCCATAAACAATATGTGCTTTGCCATGATAATTCTTGTACCAAGGACTGCGTTTTACATCACCATGCATACAGAAAGATTTGATTTTTTTATTAAGTTGGCCGATCCATTTTCCGAGGATTCCACCATGAGATACAACGAGATTTCCATCTGCAAGTATCAAGTATGGGGACGACCTTTCATATAATTCTTTAAACTGTGTGGTGAACTCGCATATTTGTTGTTGTGATAGATCTTCAAGTTCGCATTGGGTAGATTGCAAACTACGTGATTTTATAACCCTATCGCCCTTTAGAAAATTGTATAATTTTTCGCACTCATCACCTGGCACATAATAGGCGCAATTATTTTGCCACATGTTGTATATCAACTGCAATGTTTCGGCATTGCATGGACCTTTGTTGCAAATATCACCTAAAACAACGAGCTTCCTACGTTCTGGGTGGTAATACTCGCTTTTCCCGTTTTGTTGGTAACCCAATTTACGCAACAGTACTTGCAATTCATCGTAACAGCCATTGATACTGCTTATGATGTCAAACGGTCCGAGATCCTTTTTTTCTACATCGGGATGCGTAAAACGAAAATGCATAGAGCGCGCTTGTTGGGAACTATTAAATATAATTACCTGATCGTATTTTTCTTCATGTATTTGCATTTTGGTTTTTTGTAAATTTTTGTATTGCTGCTCGATCACTTTCTCACCAACAGCGTATTGCTTGCGTTTTTTGTCTTGATTCATACAAATGTGAAGTGGCAGATCAAAAAGTATGAGTACCGTTTTGAATTTATACTTTTGCGCTATTTTTACCAAACGTTGGCGATATTTTCTTTTTAATGCCGTCGAGTCGGCCACTGTAGGATTGCCATTTTTAAGTCTTTTTTCAATAATGGTATAAAAAATATCAAAGGCGTCTTCCGATACTCTTTGATTTAGATGCGATCCACAAATCATGCGCCGACATTCATCTGTAGAAACGCGCATACTTTCGGAAAAATTTTTTCCCACAAATGTCGATTTTCCAGATCCCGAAGGGCCAACAAGTATCATCAGCGAATTGTGATGTACGGCGACGTTTTCTACTTCGTATTTGAAGTTCATACCTCTTATTCCGCTAGTGTTGTTGGTGCATATTTCGGTAGTGAATTTTCTATGGAATAAGAGCACAACGATTTGGCAATAGTGTTATAGTCATGCATTTTCAATGCCTCTTTTACTTGCTGTGGAGTAATTAGCGGCTTACCATATGTTGTTGTCGTTTCTTCTACAGGTTGACTTACTTTTTCAGGCTTGTTGTCCATCTCGTATTTATTGACGCCAACCAAGATCGCCTTTTTTTGTAAAAAATCTTGTTCTTTCTTCTGGCGTTGTGCTGTGATGGATTCGCGAATAAAATCCGTCGCTTGTAAAAAGCCACCTTTTTCTTCTACCTGTTGTATTAGTTTCCAAGCACTGTTTGCGAGTTGTTGGGTAAGCTGTTCAATATAATATGCTCCTGAAGCAGCATTTAAGCATTGATCAAAAAAAGCCTCTTCTTTGAGTATATGGTGTATATTTTTTGCGATGCGAAGGCCTTGTTTCGATGAAGTAGGGTAATCATAGGGATAAATTGTCAGTCCGTGACATCCACCACTAATTGCTGCCATTGCTTCAATCGTCGCACGAATAATATTGTTATGACTATCCTGCAGCGATTTGTTATATATGCTGGTTTTTCCATGTAGTAAAATAGGAAAACATTGCGACATGTTCAATTGCGATGCTATATTTGCCCACAACAATTTTGCGGCGCGCAACTTGGCTATTTCTAAGAAATAATTCCCTGAAATTCCAAAACTAAACTGCATATTGCTCACGATTGTTTCATATGACAATCCTAAATCTGTCAGTTTGTCGCAGTATTCGATAGCTGCTGTGAAAGTGAATGCCAATTCTTGCACTTTATTGGCACCTAATTCCTGAAAATTCTGTCCCTGTACACTCAGGCCGGTAAAATTTTCAAGTTTCGCACAACTTTCGACAACATTTTTACAGCGTGTTATATCATCCGATGAGGCTATTTGACCACGAATAAAAAGTTCGATAATAGGATCGTTGTCTATACTACCACGAATCGTGGTATTGTGCTTTTGATTGTATTTCTTGATGAGTTCAAGTGTCGCGATGGATTGCAATCCAGCTGTAAAACACAAATCAACATTTTGTACCTGGATATTTTTGAGCACAAGATCTAAATCTTGCTCGATAGAAATCCCCGAATTACCTTGAAAATTATCAAAAATAAGTTCTAAGTTTTGCGTGCCATGTTCTAATGAATTGTTATTGATCGGCAGGAATGATTTCCAAGTATTTTGAGGATAAAAACATTCTTTGCTATGTGAAAAACAATTCATGTCTAGATGAGCAGTATCTGCTTGTTGGTAAAATGGAAGGATATCGAAGTTTTCATCTGTTTGTGAGACGATTTCGGAGAAATCGCGTTCTTTTAATTCTTGTGAAATTTTATCTTTCCATTGTTGATGGGACGCAGGTTGAAAATCTGAGAAGAGCATAGTTTCCATTTCCGTTACATAATCTATAAAAACTAAATTTTAAAACTGTTTGTTGGTTGGAATTTGCTAGTGTACGGTTACTCCTGTGGAGTAACCGGCCCGATTGTAGGTAAGGCAAACTAGCGAATTATTGTACTTTAGGGCGTGCCATCAATTAACAAACTTTAATTGATGGCACGCCCTAATCGAAGTCAAAAAAATTACTTTTTCCCAATACGTATCTGTGGTGAATTCTTACGGCTAGGTTCTTCGTTGTTTGAAGATTTGGGAGACAAACCAATGTCGTTGATTGTTTCTCCCAGAGAACGATCCTTATTCGCTAACCGCAATCCACTGCAACTTTCATTGTAAAAGTTAGAATTATATTCTGGAGTCGTTTTGCGCAAATTTTTGTCGATGGTAATAGGCAAATCTTTGACACCTTTTAGATCGATACGCGAAGTCATTTTAAAAGAAGAAGTGGCCTTATTAGAAATTGCCAAATGACGATTGTTGAGATCTTCTTTTTTCAGCTCAAGTTTTTTGTCTGGCGAAATACTTAGGTACGAGCTCGTGATTTTCTTATTAATTTCACGAACGTTAAAGTCTTTGGCGACAGAATGCATCAAATTATAAATAGCTTTTGAACCAAGTTGTTCTAATATTTCGGCGCAACGATAACTAATAGAAGAGGGACCATTGACAAAGTAATGTATGAGTTTGTCTGTGGCTTTTTTTCCTTTACGTGTAACGATTGATTTGCACACTTTACGCACTTTACGATTATGATGAGATAGTGATTGAATAAATATATCAATATCTTCTTCTACGCGATGACTTATGTGTTGTAATGTATCTAAACAAATGTCAGAAAATGACAAGTCCATGTTGTCAATTCCATCAATTAAATTAGGTATCACAGCTAGGGCATCTTGTTTATTACGTACCGTATCACGCAATCTTTTTGCGCAAATTAAACGCAACCGTGGATGATTGTGTCGTAGTCCTATGCACAATAAATTATTTGAATACGTCTTCTTTACGATGAGAAGTATTGCCTTTAAAACTTCTTTGTTATTGCAAGTGGTAATCTCGCTAAACAAAAATGGAATCGCTTTGTCTTTTAGACGTACCAATGCAAGATTGACCGACTGATTCACCGAATTATTTTTACTGTCTAACTTGGAAGTTAAAGCCGCAACCACATGTTTGTCGACATAAGCAAAAGTGCTGATAATCTGCGCGCTAGCAACTTGCAGTTGTGGATTGTCACCTTTGATAAGTTGCAGCACCCGCGCAACGATTTTTTTGACTATCTTGCGTTGCGAAGTTGACACTTGTGCAAGAGCCTTCAAGCAAATCAACTGAAAGCGTACATAACGGCTCTGTAATTGTTTTAGCAAGAAATATATATGCGCTTCGTCTAGTTGTTCCGGAGTAATAGAACTCACATAAGAAATGCGCATATTCGCATTTTCTTGTTGTATTTGTGTAAGAGTTTGTATTGTTTTGGATTTATTTTCTAAAACAATACTCCAAAACTGTTGGGCGTTTTCATCGAAATTGTCAATGCGCTTCATGAAATGTAGCGCATCTTCCGTGGTAAAATTGTCCATTAAAGCCAAGCAGTTGGCATATTCCATACGAACATCGCGATACTTTTCAGAGTATCCACAGCTAATCAATTCAATGGTTTTGTTATCAACACCCTCGATTTTTGTAAGAGCGCGTAGTATTTCTACCCGAGTTTGGGCATCGCCATCTTTTAGATTTTGATAAATCGCCGGTATACAATTAATCCCAAGTAAAGGCAGCAAATCCCATTCTTTATTCTCTACTAAAAACCACGCGTAATTTTCACGAGTATTTGCTTGCCACTTCAAATTTTCAAGTGCTTTTGCGCAAGCACGACGGTATTTCTTACTACGGGTGTTCTTTAACCCAAGAATTAAAAGTGGTATATAAACGTCTAAATATTCCACATCTTTTTCCGCGATTTTAACACAGGAAATACGTATGTTATTATCGGTGTCGAGAAGTAAATATTCAATAATATCGCGTGCGTGTTGGTAACGATCTGCCAAATATGACCAATTTTCTTTTGCTGCTTGCCACCATAACATTTGCTGACCGTTCACTGGTACCCACTTCAAAGAATCTAGTGCTTGTGCACAACTTTTGCGTACAGAACTATCGCGGTCTGCCAAACATTCGACAAGATTTTCAATCACTTGCGGAATTGCCTGTCCAATTTTTCCTAGAGATTTCGCACAAGCTTTACGTACCATAGCATTCGGATCATATAGGCCTGTCGTCAAAGCAGATACCTCGGTAATACCTCTGTTTTTTGTTCCCAATGCCAATGCACAGGCACAACGTACGGTATGCGAAGGATCTAAAAGTCCGGATAGTAAGTACGGAAGTACTTCGCTGCTGTAAGGCAACATCTTTCCAAGAGCCACTGCGCACATTTCACGAATATCTTGGTCATCCGAATTAAAAAATTTGGCAAAAACAACAGCAGTGCTCTCTAATGCTCGTGAAATAGAACTAAGAATTTCTAAGCACTTTTTTTGAATGGCTAAATCGTCACTTTTATGAAGTATATTTAAAACAATAGGAAAGGCTGCGTAATGATTTTCACCGTAAAACGTGTTGAGATTCGCATAGTTCTCATCGATGAGTTGCGACAGCATTTCTATTTGTTCTTCACTCCAGATTTGTTGTAGAGCTTTAGATATCTTTTTGCGTAGCATTTGATTTTGTGGATCAATGGCCAGCATATAAGTCATGAGTATTGCCGTATCATCATGGGCAGAGTGTATCACCAAATGGGTAATGAGATAACTCAACCATTTGCGATTACGTACACTACACAAGGCCTTTGCCAATTTTTCGTTCGAGGAAAGTGGTAATGCCGTTAAAAAACCAGGTATTTCATTGGCAATTAAATGCACGGGAAACGGTTTTAACTTACGCATTATTTCTAGCGTAATATCCTCGATAGAGTACTGCTCAATAAGATCCGTTATTTTTTGTAGGGCATTCACTATCTCACTACGGTGCAGTGAATTTCGATGAAAATGTTTGCCATACCACCAATCTTTGGCGTAGTACTTGAGTACGCTCAGCTTTTTCTTTGCACCACCATGACTTTCATATATCTTATCAACAACTTTTGACATTACAGGAATTCGATGCTCTTTTTCTGCAAGCATTGAAGAGCATAATTCCCACAAAAATGGATCGTATTCCAATGCCGAGAGAGCATTTTGTTTTTTCCAAAAGTCCGTTATCTGGTCGCCAATTTTTCGTCCCGTGATCATTTCAAACAGAATAAGACCCAATGCGAATATATCCACGCGCTTATCAAGTTTTTGGTTTAACAATTGTTCTGGGGCACAATAATAGAACGAGCCAATGATATCACCTTTTTGAGTTAAGAATATCTCAGGATCTTTTATCGTTCCAAAATCGCCTAATTTGGGTTTGCCATGTGCGTCAAAAAATATATTCTCTGGTTTTAAATCACGGTATATGCAACCTGTTTTATGGAAGTAATCTAAAGCACCCGCTATTTCGAGGACAATACTCAACGCTTCGTGTTTGCCTAAACGCAGCTTGTCGTTGAGTTTGTCACGTAGAGTTCCTCCACTGCAAAATTCCATACTGTAATATGGAATGGTTAAATCTTTGCAGTATTCTATTTCTCCGCGAGAAATTCCCTTAATGATTCGTGGGTGACTTAAATTAAATAGAACATCTCTTTCTACCTGGAAACGCATCATAAATTCGGCCATTTTGTTTTTGGAGGACAACGAAGGAATTTTGACACAAACCTTCTTACCTTCATAAATGGCTTCGTAGACCCATCCCATGCCACCTTGAGCCAAAACTTGCGCCTTTTGGTAACAAGACGGTAGGTATGCAAGTATATCTTCTGGATGTAGTTCATGTTCGAATAGCATAGTTATCACCGAGCATACAAATTATTGGCGAAAGGTTCCAAAGCTTTGATCAATTTTTCACACGACCAACGCTTTACGGGGTCGGGATTAAGAGTATGTTGAATTATTTTTTCTAGTTTTTTGATCACCTTGGTGATTTTTTTGGGTTGGGCAAAGTCAACAATGTTCATACGCCTTACCAAATGTATTTTGGAAGGGTTGTGATAATACATTCTTGCTTGCTCAGGTGTGGAGAAAAGAGTTTCTCCTGTTAAACACCAATATAGAGTCGCTCCCAATGAATAAACATCTTCTTTGGGGTCAGAGCAAAAACGTATTTCGTTAATAATTTGCTCCACTTCTTCCCAGGCGACTTCATCAATTTTTGGAGGTTTATTGTACAACCACTTATCAACAAATAATTTGGTTTTTATTTGTTTTATCTTTTTCTTCAGTGGTTTCATTTTTGTAGGGTATTCCAATAAAGGTTTCTTAACATTTCGCAAAAACTCCTCCCAAGACTTGTCCTGAATATCTTTTTGTAAGTGTAGAAGATCTATAAACGATAGCGCGGTTCCTGGATCCATAAACGGTGGAGTTCCGATATTTGAGGCCATACTACATATTGTGCGAAGATAGCCTTCGGCCTCTATTCGTTGTGCGATGCCAAAATCAATAAGAATGGGGACATCATCGCTAATGATGATATTTGTTGGTTTCACATCGCGGTGAACTAAACCTTTTTTATGTAAAGTTTGTAGTGCTTTTGCTATTGTACAAATATAACCAATATTACTTTGTAAGAGTTGATCGAGTTTTCTATTTTCCCTACGGCACATATCGTACCAATACAATCCTTTGCGTAGTGCAAATTCTTTTAGCGAACGCCCTTCGACATATTCCATGACGAGGCATATCGCGTCTTCACTAAATAGGTCGCCAAATTTTTCAATACGCAGGTCCTGATACTTAACGATATTCGGATGAACCTCATGAAGTCTCTTAAGTACCTCTCCTTCGCGTAATAAACGCCTATTTTCACCACTGGCGCTACACACTAATTTGGCTATTTTAAAGGCCACTACTTTCTGTTCTTGTGCATCCCAGAATGGGTATACTTCTCCCATTCCACCACTACCTATAGGAGTTTTACAAACAAGAGTATAGCGATTATCAATATATTGAGTATTCGTATGTATTTCTTTCGAGCCCTGTGCTTCCCACACTTCTTTTATAAAAGAATATATGTTATGTGGGTAGTTGTACATTCGTCGTAAAAAAAAGCCAGTTTCTTCTGTTAATTTTCCCTGAGAATGCAAATAATGTAAGTTGACTTCCAGCAATTCTCGATTGTTGTAGTTGCCTATATGCATAATAGTTAAATTTCATTGCCAAATTTGTTAGAAATATTTTCTGTAACATCTTTTGTTTTGATATGATTTCTTCTATATAATCATAACACAAACGCAAGTTAATATACAATTAAAAAGCTGTTCTTGTACAAAGGCTCACGAAAAAAATGAACAATATAGATTTTCCAAACATCTGTGAATTAGACAAAGTTGCAAAACACATTGTTAATAAATGCCTTAGGGTAAAAGAGAACGAAATAGTCAACATCCGTGGTGGAATACACCAATATCCACTTTTGGCAAAAATACAGGTTTATGTCCATAAAAGTGGTGGTTATGGCATTTTGGATATCCGCGATGATGAGACCACCGTATCTTTAGTCAACGATGTCGGAGATGATTACGTCGGGAAAATTCCCGAAGCCGTCCGCAATTTGCAAGACCACATTGATGTTGATTTTATTTTGCATCCTAACTATTCCTTGGAAGTAGAAAAACGCAAAGATACACAAAAGAACGCTCTGCGCAATAAACGCATTGCGCAATATGATAGAGAAAGAACATCCCGCGCTCTCATCATGGAATGGCCCACCATACCCAAAGCAAAAACTTACGGAATGAGTCTGGAGCAATTGCAAGAAATCTTTTGGCGCGCATTTTGGGTGGACTTAGATAAACTCACCGCAGAAGCGGCCACAATAAAAGAAAAATTGCAAGGTGCAAAAAAAGTGGTGGTGACTTCAGAAAACGGAAAAACCCTAGAGTTTGCGATTGGTGAACGCCCTATTTGGATTGATACGGGGTGCTTTACCGAAGAATTAGTCGCTGCGGGGGACCTAACAAAAAATTTACCGTGTGGTGAGGTGTACTGCTCTCCGATAGAAGATTCGGCAAATGGAACGGTGCTGTTCCAAAAAGTTTTCTACAATGGCAATTGGATTCGCAATCTAGAACTCACCTTTGAAGAAGGTCGCGTAACACAAGTAAACGCCGACGAAGGCGAGGAAATATTTGAAGAAGTACTCGGCATGCACAGTGGAGATAAAGACTGTATCGCTGAGCTAGGCATTGGATTAAACCCCAACGTCCCCGAAACAATAGGTAACATACTACTCGACGAAAAAGTCGTGGGTTCTATTCACATCGCGATAGGAAAGAATACGATGTATGGTGGAATTAATAAATCGTCTCTGCACTGGGACTTAGTGGCAATGCATCCCACTGTAACCGCAGATGGACGCACGATTATGCAAAATGGTAAATTGGAGCTAACACATGGAAACTAATCAACAACCCAGTATACGTTTAACAATGTTACCAAAAGACACCAATGGTGTCGGTACCATTTTTGGTGGTGTTATTTTGAGCAACATAGACCTAGCCGGAGCTGTGGAAGTGCGACGTCACACTGCCAAAAAAGTAGTGACGGTGTCTGTGAAAGAGGTCAAGTTTTTATCTCCGGTATTTGTCGGAGATATCGTGAGCTTCTACACGCAAACCACGAAAGTCGGAAATACCTCCATCACTGTAGAAGTTCGCGTAGTCGTAGATCGTTGGAAAGACGGCTACCAAACCACTCTAAACGTGACAGAAGCTACCGTGGTTTATGTTGCCGTAGACGAGAACAACAAGCCTATTTCCATTCGGAATTAAGATGAAAGCGTATATTGTACTCTTACGTCCATTTACTTTATTAGCACCCGCCATAGGGATCATGAGCGGCTCTTTTGTCGCTTGGGGTGTCGGCTATCATGAATTTCACGATCCACAGTGGTGGATTTTGTGCAAAGTACTGCTAGGTGGCTTTACCGGAGCCATTTTAAATGGTGCGAGCAATGCCATAAACCAAATCTACGATTATGAGATAGATTGCATCAACAAACCACAGCGACCTCTTCCCTCAGGTAAAGTGTCCATGCGCAGCGCATGGATAATTTCTGTTGTGTTATATGTAGCGTCGTTACTGATCGCATTTGCCTTGAGCTATGAATTTGCGATTATGGTATTTATCGCCGCTTTTTGTACCATCATCTACTCTGTGCCACCACTGCGTACCAAACGCTATTGGTGGTCGGCAACCCTTACCATCGTTATTCCACGAGGCTTACTGATGAAAGTTGCTGGCTGGGGAGTACTTTTGCCCATTTGGTATACCGAAGCTTGGTACATAGGCCTTATTTTCGGTCTTTTCTTATTGGGCGCTACGTCAACGAAAGATTACGCCGATATGGAAGGCGACAAACGCAATAACTGTATCACTCTCCCCATCGCTTTTGGGGTAAAAAAGAGCGCTCTGATGATCGCTCCATCGTTTATCGTACCTTTTCTATTGTTTCCCCTAGGGGTGTATTTGAAAGTTTTGCACGGTAACCCTTTGTTACTGATCTTTCTGGGAGTATCGATGTGCATATGGGGAAGCTATGTCGTATATTTAATTCTAAAAGATCCACATTCGCTAACAACAACCGAAAACCATCCTTCGTGGCGACACATGTACATGATGATGGTTTACGCACAAGTCGTGCTTGGAGTAGCATATTTTATATAGGAGAGAAAAATGAAAGTGTCGATTGAGTATTGCCAGAAGTGAGACTACTATCCCATAGCTGCCGGTTTGGCAGAAGAATTGAAGAAGCATTTTTCGATAGACGCAGAACTTATCGCCTCAGGAGGCGGAGTTTTTGAGGTGGTAAAAGACGGCGAACTGATTTTTTCCAAAAAGAAGTTAGGACGCCACGCGGAAGAGAATGAGGTAGTGAATTTGATTAAAGGGTAGTGGTTCGGATTCGGGATTCTTTTTCCGGATTGGTGTTCTCACTATTGTTTTGTGTGGGTTCGCTTTCGATTAGGGATTCTTTTTCCGTATTGGTGCCCTCACCATCGAATTTAAGGTTTTAGCTTCGCTAAAAGCCTTAATTCTCATGCCTCTCCCACAGGGAGAGGCGTAACACGTCTTAATTTGCTTCCATTTGCGTTATTTTGTGCTGCCGCATGCACAACCGCAATTGTCCCGCAACTCAAACGAATTTAGTTTTTTACAAAAGAGAAGCATTATACCTCTCCCTGTGGGAGAGGTATGAGAATAGCAGCTTACAGCGCAGCTGTAACTGCTAATTCGATGGTGAGGGCACCAATCAGGAAACAGAACCTATCACCTTAAATGAACCCGCTATTTCGATGGTGAGAAATCCCCATCTCAATTTTCTAACACAATAGTCAATTCACTAACGGCCAATATGCTCCATGAGTTGTTTATGATCGGTGATGTCTTCGATCTCTTCGTGGCATTTACTGCAAGTGCGAATGAGTCTTACGGGTTTTGCGCTAATCCCGATGGAGAGAAGAGTCCATCCCCAAAAGGAATACTTGTAATCGTCAAGTATATACGGGCACTCTCTTTTTTCCCCTTCCCAATCGCACGGTTGCTTTGCGTGTTGCAATTACTTTCTCCTCGTTGAAAAATTCTTCATCGCCATGGTGTAGGGAGACATACTTCCGCCGCGATCTGTGAGGTCTTGGAAAGCTGGCAGACTGCGAATGTTGTCTAAGTCGCTATCGCTGTTTAGTTTTTCGCGATCAAAAAAACCTTCGCGGAAAGCTTTTTCTAAAAATACCAACGCTTGGTCTTGCTCTTCTAAACGCGAATGTATACATGCAATGTTGTAGTAGTTAATCGAAAGATCTGCGTTGAGTTCTATAGCACGCGTAAAGTTTTGTAGAGCTTCTTGTAGTTTGCTTTGGCAGAAATACAACATACCTCTGTTATGAAAAGCTTCAGAGTAGTTCGGAGCTAGCTCTAGTGACTTGTTGTAATCCTCTTCTGCCTTGTCGTATTTTTTTGCTTCAAAAAACAGATTACCACGATTATTGTAAAACTCTGGTGCTCTTGGGTTAATGCTGATCGCGGTGCTGTAATCTTCAATGGCCTTATCGAATTGTTGTTGCTCGGTATACAATATAGCGCGGTTGTAATACGCCATTGCATAACCGGGATAGACCATGATGGCTTCGTTGTACATCTCTAACGCTTTGGCGAAATCTCTATTTTTCTTGCAGCGAATTCCGTTATTGTTGGCTTCCATCGATCTTTTTATGTCTTCTGTGGATATATTGTGGCTAGAAGAAATATTGGCGGGTTTTATTGTCGGAGAACTTACCTCTTCAAAGTCCTTTTGGCTAGCTATATTCTCACTTTTAGCGTCTTGCACGTCTTCAATATCATCGTCAACGTCGTCAATTTCGTCAATGTCATCGTCGAGTTCGTCAATTTCATCTATATCATCGAGTTCATCAACATCGCTAATATCTTCGTCAACCTCGCTAACATCATCGTCAACTTCGCTGACATCCTCATCCACTTCGTCGACTTGGTCACCTTCTGAATCGTCAATGTTAATGTCTTGATTCAGCTCTTCATTTGCTTTGACTTCGTCTTCTTTTTTCTTTTTGCGTTTACCAAATCCAAACATTTTGGTTCCTACCACAATTGTCTGTTGTTTTTTGTATCAGCCATTAATTCCGTAAAGTTTACATTTTCGCGCCGATCGTTTGCGTGTACGGAAAAGACACGATGGATGTTGTAATTGTAACGCTCTTCAAATGTTTCCATCTTTTGCACGGATTGCAAACGCGTTTCCATAGGGACGGCGTATTTTTTACCATCATGTACACTGCGAATTGTATTTAGTTCCCAGTCACCCGTAAACATAGTTCCGCGAAAGGCAACCATTGTATCAGTGGGACTGTGCTTGGGAGCATGGATCAATATTAGAGGTTCGTTTGCGAGATAAAGGCGTTGTTCGTCTTCAAAAAATTTTGTGCGCGCCTTATTTTTTATTCGTTTTTTAAAACCGTTTTGTAAATAAATTTTCGCCTGTGGAAAGTTTTTCTTGATCTCGTCGTATGTTTTTTGCCAAAAGTGATCTCCGTGAGCATGGGAACATAAAAAGTATTTTATCTTTAAATTATAATCTTCGCATAGTGTTTTACAAAGTTTATACGGAGGGACTTCACTCTTAAAATACGGTGGCATTTCTAGGATTGCTGCTTCATCTTGATGTTTTAGCAACCACAAACCAGTTTGGTAGCGATGATACTGCCCCAATAGATATATTCCCGCTCCCCACTTTTCCATACCTCTACTCCTAATTTTATCCTATGCTTGGTTTTTGTAAAACAGATTTTTCAAAAACATGAAAAATAAACGATATTACACCGCTGTTTTTTACGACAAGATGATTTTCCATCGTAATTAGGCAATACTTTGATATGTGATACCGGTCGTTTGAGACCAAAGGCATCACATACCAAAAATAATGCCAAAGCACTAATCGGCGTTTTCCGCTTTTTGTGCGACCCATTCTTTCATTTGTGGCAAGATATCTTTGTGCCACTCTTCCGAAATGCGTAGTTGTAGAAAAGTGGTGTATACCTTGTCAAATAACAACGTTACTTGTTCTAAATCGTCAGAAAGTTCGGCAAAGCGTTCTTCAATGTCCGACGTTGTGGGAGATATGAGTTTTAAAGAAGAAATGTTAAAATTGTCTCCACTAATGGTGAATGTCCATTCTTGTTGACCATGAACAAAAACAACACGTGTCGTAGAAACTTTTTTTCCTTCTAGTAAAGCCACTTGTGCTTCAGGGGCTTTGATGGGAACTGGACCTGATAACTTCTGCATACAATTGGCATCGTCACCTTGCATGACAAGAAGTTCATCCATTCCATATTCCATACTGTCGCCATCACTAAAGCTGAAGTGCCAGTTATTCTGTTCTCCGTAAAACCACAGCCATGTCAAAAATTCACGGCCTAAAAAATCTTTTGTTTCGCCTTCAGGAAGTAACATATGCATCCTTATTCATTAAATTCTGCTGGTTCTGTTTCTTGCAAAAGCTCATCTAAATTATTTTTTTCTGCCCATATATCAGCTAACGACCAAGGAGTGAGAGGCATTAATTCTAAACCAAAAGTCTCTAGAAATAGCTTATCAAATTTGTTGCGTAAACCTTTTCCAGTGGCAAATAATAAACAATGTTGTGTCTTGAAATTCCATAGCGCGCGATATAAACTGCTGTTAGGGCTAGTTCGCATCATTAACATGGTTTTCACCTGACGTTTTAGCTCTCGGCGACGATTAAGAGAAAGTCTCTCCTTGCCTTCTGCGGCTAGAGTTGCGCGTTCTTCAATGGCAAAATGTGCTTCGAGAAGAGCGGCGGGAATTTTTCTTTTATCGATGCGAAAAGTCAAACGAATATAAGGTTCCATCAACATAAGCGACAAGTCGGGTTCTTCAAGACAGTTTTCATGAGAAACCCAACCAATGGATTCTTCATGATCGGGTAGCTCGGATAGATCCACAAAAGAGTTTTGTACCAATGAGTTTTGGAATTCTTCATGAGCAAATGAGAAATTTCCAATTACTTTAAAACGAGTAAAGCTCAGAGAACTTTTTAAAAAATGCATTCTAATCTCCGAATTTTATACCTTGTGCGAGTGGCAATTCCTTTGACCAATTTATCGTATTCGTCTGGCGTCGCATGTATGCTTTCCATGAGTCAGACCCAGCTTCTCTTCCGCCGCCGGTTTCTTTTTCCCCGCCGAAGGCTCCGCCAATTTCTGCACCAGAGGTACCGATATTGATATTGGCGATTCCACAATCGCTTCCCATATGACTCAAGAAGGTTTCTGCTTCCAGTACGTTTGTGGTGAACATAGCCGATGATAAACCTTGAGGAACGGCATTGTGACTATGAAGTGCCTCTTCTATATTGTTGAACTTGAGTAAGTAAAGAATCGGAGCAAATGTTTCGTCTTGGACGATTTGTGATTGGTTTGGCATTTCAATAATACAAGGCTTTACATAATTCCCACAGGGGAAATCTTCCTGGAGAACTTCTCCACCACAAAGGACGGTACCTCCTTGTGATTTTGCTTCTGTAATCGCATCTTGCATCGATTGAACAGCAAGGTTGTCGATGAGAGGCCCCATTAACGTTCCTTCATCCAAAGGATTACCAATCGAAACTTGCTGATATGCACTCACGAGCTTTTCTTTTAATTCATCATAAATGTCTTCATGAATGAAAACACGGCGCGTTGATGTGCAACGTTGTCCCGCAGTTCCTACTGCGCCAAACAAAATAGCGCGCGTCACCATTTTCATATCGCTGTTATTACTCACAATGATCGCATTGTTACCACCTAACTCTAGGATCGTACGTCCAAGACGTCCGCCGACAACTTCGCCCACTCGTTTTCCCATACGCGTGCTGCCTGTGGCACTAATGAGTGGCAGTCGTTTATCGTGGATCATTTTTTCACCTACAGTTTCTGTTTCCCCAATGACTAGAGACATCACAGCAGGAGAAAGACCGTTGTCCACAAAAACTTTCGCGGCAATTTTTTGGCAGGCAATTGCGGTTAGTGGCGTTTTCGGAGAAGGTTTCCAAATCATCGTGTCTCCACAAACGGCTGCGATCATCGCATTCCATGACCATACAGCAACAGGAAAATTAAAAGCGCTGATGATACCAATTACACCCAGAGGATGCCACTGTTCGTACATGCGGTGTAAAGGACGTTCACTGTGCATAGTGCGTCCATACATTTGTCGCGATAGTCCCACAGCAAAGTCAGCGATATCGATCATTTCCTGAACTTCACCTTTTCCCTCTGCCCAAATCTTTCCCATTTCCAGAGTGACTAATGCTCCTAGGTCATCTTTGTGAGCGCGAAGTCCTTCGCCGATTTGCCGTACAATTTCGCCGCGTTTAGGGCCGGGCACCATTCGCCATTCTTTAAACGCTTTCTCTGCTTCACTATAGACTTTTTCATATTCTTCTGTGGTTGCCTGTACTACAGTTGCTATTTTTTTACCATCGATAGGAGAGATACTCTCTAACACTTCGCCGCTTCCAAACCATTCGCCGTTAAAAGCACCATAGTTTTGCGACTGAATACCTAAGTTTTCTAAAACTTTTGCTGTATCTATGCTCATATTTTTCTCCGATAAAGGGCATGGTATAAAACAAGGCGATAGATGGCATGAAACCAACTATCGCCCAGTAGATTAATTATATCTTAAAACTGTTATTTGCCCATGGCTTTTGCGTATTTTTCTGCAACAGCTTTCCAATTAACGACGTTCCACCATGACTTAACATAGTCTGGACGACGATTTTGGTAATTTAAATAATAAGCATGCTCCCACACATCTAGTCCAAGAATAGGGGTTGCACCTTCACTAAGAGGGTTGTCTTGGTTTGCAGTACTGCTAACAGCAAGTTTTCCATCTTTCACACTCAGCCATGCCCAGCCACTTCCAAAACGTGTACCAGCAGCTGTTGTGAATTTTTCTTGGAAAGCAGCAAAACTACCAAAGGTTTCATTAATTGCGGTAGCTAAATCACCTTCTGGTTCGCCACCAGCATTAGGAGCCATAACTTCCCAGAATAAATTATGGTTTACATAACCACCACCATTGTTACGAACAGCTGTTCTTATTGATTCTGGAACAGCATTTAAATCTTTGAGTAGAGCCTCAGCATCATCCGCAGCATGATTTGCACCTTCAAGAGCTGCGTTCAATTTCTTCGCATATCCTGCATGGTGTTTGCTGTGATGAATTTCCATTGTGCGTGCATCAATGTGAGGTTCCAATGCGTTGTAATCATATGGTAGATCTGGTATTGAAAATCCCATGATTGTACTCCCTCTTTTGAAATCAAGTATATTTTTTCTCCCCAGAGAACTGGGGAACAACATTTAATTTAATTCTGTTACTATACAGAAAATATTTACGCTTGCAAGTATCTATTTTCGCATTTGTAAATTTTTTGTCGCGAGGCTCTGTACTTCTTCATTGCCATCTTGAGAAAGTTTCTCAAGTGTGTCCGTAGGAGTTTTGGAGTTATCTGCAACTGTCAATCTTACCTCGTATTGCGAATCTTCCGCTAATTTTCGCAATGTGTTTTCATCGGTATTTTCATGAAATGCCACAACATCGCGCACAATCCAACTTTCATCGGAAGCCAACTGTTGTAATATTGCGGCGGTGGTGTTGGGGTTTTCGGCAACTGCTCTACGCACTGCTTCATCCTGATCTTTCGCCAATTTCTCTAAAATCGAAACAGGAGTGTTGGGATTTCCCGCCGTAGACTCACGTAGAAGAGGATCATCACTTTGCGCATAGCCTTCCATATCTTGCGCTGTGGCATCCGTACTACGTGCTTCATTCAAGTTAATTTGCGATGGAGAGCAAGCAATAACGATCATACAACTCATTATAGCGAATTTATTTAATACGTCCCGAAGCATAATAAATCTTTCTTAAATATTTTTCATAATCACTTTCACCGCTTAAACTATTGATTTTCACTCCTGAGTAAGGGCCAGAAGCTGAGCAGTGAATAAATAAATCATTATCGATATGTAAACCTACATGGGTAGGATGTTTACCGTGTTTACTGAAAAAAATTAGATCACCCGATTGCGCATTTTCTAATTTTATTTTTTTGCTGTATTGATATTGTTGATCTGAATCGCGAGGCAAAAGTATATTATGCATGCGATAGGTTAGTTGTACAAATCCACTACAGTCGGTTTGTGGCGTTGTTGTTCCACCCCACAAATACTTTTGTGTTGCCAACAGCGATTTGGGGAGGAATTTACGCGCTGTGTCGATTATTTTCTCTTGTTGACTAAGGTACATGCTGAAATCTTCTTTCGCAAACTCCCATTTATTGTTTGCAAAATCGCGAACATGAATGGTTTTACCCTTGTAGGACAGCAGCGCGAATCGTCCGCCTGCTGGAATTGCCATATTTTTCAACATGATTTCTTTGGTGTTACAAGTCACAACACTAGCATTCCATTCATCCCAGTGGTCCTGTGTTACAAAACGAAAGTCGCGGCTATTTATCCACCCCAAGTAGCCGTCACTACAACCTTGTACACGGAAAAAAGTGTTGTCTTCGTTACTCTCCAAAATGAGCAAAGGTGTACCAAATGCCAACTGACTAGCCAAGTTGTCCCCAGCCTCGTCTCGCGGTTCTACATATAAATTACAGACACCCTTCTTCGAAATTCCCCAAGCAATAGGACCAACGATTATAGTTTCATTTGCATTGTACTCACTTATAAAAATACGCAGAGCACTTTTTATAATTTGTTTTTCTTCAGGGTAAAGAACCACTGCATTTGTGTCCAGAGTTTGTTGCTCTTTTCGTACAACAACGCTAAATAAAGTATCGCGTTGACTTCTTCGCGACAAAAAGAAATTCATCTGATTTTCACTTACAGAAAATTCAATCCCTAGACGCGGTTGAGATCGCTGAGTTTTTTGCGCTAAGTTTTTTTCGAGGAGAGGTTTTATATACGATTGAATATTTTTGGCTAAAGTTTCGGAAAATTCAATGGCATGTAGAGAAGTGACAAATAAGAATATCCAAACAAAAACTTTCATATGGTTATTACGAGGTTGCCCCCGCATCTCCTTTCTGATTTATGTGAAAGGTATAGATAATGCGAAATGTTGTGTGTCGGAGTTATTAATAGAAAATGTTATTCCTGCCTATTGCAGGAATAACATTTCAACGGTTTGCTAAAGCTGGTTTTAAAGCTGTGGTTATTGTCCCATATCTTGTACTAGTTTGATTAGCGGTAAGAATAGGGCGATTACAATAAAACCAATGACCAAACCCATTCCGATAATAAGCGCTGGTTCCATCAAACTTACCATGGAAGTAACGAGTACATCTACCTCTTCGTCGTAGTTGTCTGCAACCTTGATAAGCATCTTATCCAGTTCACCGGTTTCTTCACCTACATCGATCATATTTACAACGATGTCGTCAAATTCACCACTATTCGCCAGAGGTTCTGCAATACTTTCCCCTTCGCGAATACTATCTTGAACAGCTTGAATTGCCCTAGCAATGATTTGGTTACCAATCGCATTTTTTACAATTTGTAACGCTTCTAAGATCGCTACACCAGAAGTAATCAACGTTCCTAGTGTTCGGGTAAAACGACTGATACTAGATTTACGAACGATGTCGCCAAACACCGGTAAACGCAAGACAATTGTGTCAAGCATCAGTTTTCCGCGTTTGTTACTAGCAATAAGTCGGAATATAGTCATGACAGCAAAAATAACAAGTAGAGCTACCCACCATAAAGAGGCCATGTTGTCACTCATGTTGATAAGAAGTTGAGTGATAAATGGTAGATCAACTCCCATGTCTCTAAAAATTTCTTTAAACTGTGGTACAACGAGAATCATAATGATTGCCAAGATACCACCCGCAACAGTAAGTACCGCAATCGGGTAAACCGCCGCTCCGATAATTTTCTTTTTCAGTTTTTCGGACTTCTCCATGAAGTCTGACAAACGACGGAGAATGGTGTCTAGTACCCCCCCCATCTCACCAGCTTTAATCATGTTTACAAATAAACGGTCAAAAATTTTGGGGTGTTTAGACAACGCTTCTGAAAACGTACTACCGCCTTCAACATCGTCAGCAACAGTGTAAATAGTACGTTGCAAGGTCCCTGGTTTTAACTGGCCCGCTAGAATTTTTAAACTTCGCACAATGGGAAGCCCCGCGTCTTGTAGAGTAGAAAGCTGAGTGGTGAAAGTTGTTAGTTCTTTTGAACTAACTCCTTTACTAAAACTCAAAGATAGTGATTTACCTTTTTTTGCTTCACCAGCATTAGCCATAACAAATCCTTTCTTATCGAACTACTGGCATGCCAATAATTCTGTTTTTACAAAAGCAAACATAGATCTTCTAAAACAACGTTTCTCGCACAACCTCTTCCACGGTGGTTATACCATCAAAAATAGCGAGTAAA
This sequence comes from Candidatus Uabimicrobium amorphum, assembly GCF_009002475.1. Lineage (GTDB taxonomy): Bacteria > Planctomycetota > Uabimicrobiia > Uabimicrobiales > Uabimicrobiaceae > Uabimicrobium > Uabimicrobium amorphum. The sequence continues at coordinate 1,439,252 of NZ_AP019860.1, read as the reverse complement.
CCACTTTCGCGTAGTGTTCGCATACCTTGTTCTCGCGCTAAATCGCGTATTTGTCCTGTAGAACCTCTTTCGAGAATCATCTGCGCAATATTATCATTCGCAACTAAAATTTCATATAAGGCTGTTCGTCCACGATATCCGGACTTATTACAGTTTGCACATCCTTTTCCGTAGGCAAACTTCTTAGAACCAATATTCTCAGGTTCCATACCTAGCTCGTGAACTTCTTCCAGAGCAGGGCTATATTCTACTTTGCAGTTTGTGCATATTCGACGAACAAGACGTTGGGCAATTACCCCCTGCACAGTCGCTGCAATCAAGAATGGCTCTATTCCCATGTCGACCAAACGCGCTACAGAACCAGCGGAGTCGTTGGTGTGAAGAGTCGAAAATACTAAGTGTCCTGTCAGGGCGGCTTCGATTGCGATACCCGCAGTTTCTTTATCGCGAATCTCACCCACTAACACTTTATCAGGGTCTTGACGCAAAATACTACGGAGTGCTGCTGCATATGTCAAACCCACATCATGATTCACCTGACACTGCATAATTCCATCGATGTCATATTCGACAGGATCTTCCGTCGTAATAATTTTCACTTCAATTTTATTTGCTTCACTTAGCGCTGAATATAAAGTGGTTGTCTTTCCAGATCCTGTTGGGCCGGTTACCAAGACAATTCCATTCGGTTTTGCGATAAAGTTGCGCATAGTTTCTAGTTCACGTTCACGTAGCCCTACACTTTCGAGGTCAAGGTTTACGACAGTACGGTCAAGAATACGCATTACACAACTTTCACCGAACATTGTTGGTAAAGTCGATACACGAAGGTCAACCGGACGACCACCAATGGTTAATTCGATACGACCATCTTGAGGAAGTCGCGTTTCAGAAATGTCAAGGTTACTCATTACCTTAATACGCGAGATAAGTGCTAAAGCTAAGTTTTGCGGTGGTGGCATCATTTCGTATAGTACACCATCCACACGGTAGCGAATTTTAAAGTCACGTTCAAAAGGCTCAAAGTGAATGTCAGATCCCTTGTCTTTAATCGCCTGCATAAGTATCAGGTTGAGTAGTTTAATTACCGGAGCCGACTCCGCCATGCGGTTAACATCATCTAAGTCGTAGCCCTCTTTTGCCTCGGAAACTTCCACCATTTCTTCTTCTTGTTTGAACTCGTTGATGAGTTCGTCGAAGTTTCCACCACCATCATCACTGTAGTATTTGTCGATAGCACGTTGAATTTGCTCTTCGTTGGATACAGCCCCTTGCACTTCACAGTGTAGCATCATACGCAAGTCGTCAAGAACTTGTACATTCATAGGATCAGCCATCGCGATGGTCAACATATCATCTTTAAAAGAAACAGGTATTACACGATAGATATTGGCCATGGAATAAGGCACTTTTTTAATAATGTCTGTATCGAGTTCTTTTTCATCGAGATTGATCGCACTCATGCCAAACTGTTCACCAAGAGCAAACAGTACCTCTTGGTCTGACACCCATCCTTGGTCAATAAAAATTTTCCCAATAGCACCACCTTGATTTTTTTGGATGGAAAGTGCTTGCTGAATTTGCGGTTCTGTTATTAAGTTTTTATCTTTTAATATTTGTCCTAATAATCTTCTCGCCATATTTTAGTACCTTCTAAGTTATTGAGACTGAGCCTGTTCACTTGCCTGCTTGATTCGTTCCTGTAGAGCGATAGGATCTTGCGCTCGTTGCATTGCATCCGAGTACTTTATCTTCTTTTCGGCAAAGTAACGAAACAATGTATCATCAAGCAGTTTCATACCATATTTTTTACCCGTTTGTATAGAAGAGTCTATACGAAATGTTTTATTTTCACGGATTAAGTTTGAAATAGCTGAGGTTACGATCATAATCTCATGAGCAGCGATAACTCCTTGCTTATCACATCGTGGTACTAGTAACTGCGATATTACAGCGACGAGAGATCCTGCCAACTGTACCCGAACTTGTTCCTGTTGTGCTTGAGGGAAAGCATCGATAACACGGTCGATTGTTTTTGCTGCTCCCGTGGTGTGAAGTGTCCCAAAAACAAGGTGTCCTGTTTCCGCTGCGGTAATGGCAGCACTGATTGTTTCTAGGTCGCGCATCTCACCAACGAGAATTACATCGGGGTCCATACGCAAAGCACGTCGCAATGCCTCGGAAAACGAATCAACATCTACACCTACTTCACGCTGGGTGATAATAGATTTCTTGTGTTCGTGATAAAACTCAATAGGATCTTCAATAGTAATAATGTGATGATCATGCTCTTCGTTGATAAAGTTAATCATCGAAGCCAAAGTCGTCGACTTCCCACTTCCTGTAGGACCGGTTACAAGTATCATTCCTCGAGGTTTCGCCAATAAACTTTTAATGTTATGCGACAAACCGATTTGTTCCATTGTCAGGAGTGTATTGGATATTTGGCGCAACACTAATCCAATGTTACCTCTTTGTTTAAAAACAGCCGAACGAAAACGAGCCTGCTCACCAAACGCAAAACCGAAGTCAGTGCTTCCCAATTCGTCCAACTCTTGTTGATAACGTTCCCCAGTGATACTTTTCATTAAGTCATTAGTATCTTCTGGTGTCAAAGGAGGGGTATTTAGAGTTCGCATTCTTCCGTGTAAACGCACAACAGGAGGACGCCCAACCGTAAGATGTAAGTCAGAGCCACCTTTGTCAATTACTAACTGTAACAGTTGATTCATATCAGGCAATTTTTCTCTCCTTAATGTTTTGCGTGTGTAACACGTAGTACTTCATCAATTGTTGTTGTTCCTGCTAAAATTTTGCGTACCCCATCTTCTTGTAGGGTAGCCATTCCACCTGAGAGCTTTGCTTCATCGCGTATTTTGATGGTAGATGCTTGGTGGAATACCAGTTCACGTAATTGAGGAGACATCTCCAGCATTTCGTACACTCCCATACGTCCTCGGTAGCCAACGCCTTTGCATTGATCACAACCGACAGCTCTGTAGATTCGCGTATGACGTGTCGCATCAGGGTTTAAACCTACGGAAATAAGTTCCGCATCGTCAGGAACATATTGTTCTTTACAGTGAGGACATATTTTACGAATAAGTCGTTGCGCAAGTACTGCCTGTACCGCGGAAGAAACAAGGAACGGTTTTACGTTCATGTCAATAATACGAGTTAAGGAACTTGGGGCGTCGTTGGTGTGCAGCGTTGAAAATACTAAGTGCCCAGTAAGCGCCGCTTGTATCGCAATTTCAGCTGTTTCTTGGTCACGAATCTCCCCAACAAGTACTACGTTGGGCGCCTGACGTAACATCGCTTTGAGAATTGTGGCAAAATTTAGGCCAATATCGTGGCGTACTTGGCATTGGTTAATACCAGTAATATTGTATTCCACAGGGTTTTCTGCGGTAATAATCTTTACGTCTGGACGATTGAGTTCTTGCAGTGCCGCGTATAGAGTCGTCGTTTTACCACTTCCCGTAGGTCCTGTTACTAGAAAGATACCATTCGGTTTTTTGATAATGCGTTGAAATCGCTCGAAGTCAGATTCGTGAAAACCGAGGATATCTAGACTTACCAGCGCTTTCTCTTTGTCAAGTATACGCATAACCACACTTTCGCCATGGTAGCACGGTAGAGAAGAAACACGCAAGTCGATTCCGCGACCTTGTAGAGTTAGTTTTATACGACCGTCTTGAGGAATTCTTTTTTCGGCAATGTTCATATCCGACATAATTTTTAAACGACTCAAAATCGGACCTTGCAATTTTTTCGGCGGTGAGTCCACCTCTTGACAAACACCGTCAATACGATAACGTACGCGGATTCTGTTTGCCAATGGCTCAATGTGGATATCGGAAGCTCTATTTTTCAACGCTTCGTTGATAATTAGCGTCACTAAGCGAATTACAGGAGCGTCATCATCTTCTTCTTCGACATCTTCCTCTTCCACTTGATCTACGGTATAGTCTAGATCAGCTGCCGTTACTTGTTCATAAAAATCTTCCAGATTACTTTTTTCGATGTTGTAGTATTTCGCAATAGCTTCTTGCATGGATGCTGGGGTTGTTAGTGCGCAGTCGACATCACATGCGAGTAAGAAACGTAAATCTTCTAAAGTGGCTAGGTCCAATGGATCTGTCATTGCCACAATTACCGAACGTGCGGTTTTTTTCACAGGAAGAATTTGCTTCTCTTCTACTATTTGCCTAGGAATACATTCTATTACTTCCATCGGAATATTTCCCTGCGCTACGTCAACAAACGGTAAACTAAACTGTCTTGCTAATGCTTGAGTAACTTGAACAGTTGTTGCAAACTGCATTTGGATTAGCGCTTCGCCAAGTTTAACCCCGTGCTCTTGTTGGTATGCAAGAGCTTTTTTCAGTTGCCCATCGTTTATAATTCCGAGTGCTCGAAGAATAGAGCCTAACCTTCTTCGTTTTTGTTCAGCCATTTTCAACTTTCTATATTGAAGTATTCTTGCATAAATTTGTAAACCAACGACTGTTTATATTCATCTTGATATTTTAACTGGATTTCGAAGTTTTTTTCAAGATTTTTTCAACGATACCTTGTAGATTATAAATTTTCTAAATACTTGTTGACTTCTTTCACGCTAAAAAATTTAGGATCAAATCCCTCTAGCCAATCTTGCAAATCTAAATATTCAGGGTCAGAGGAGTCCTTCAAGATTTGTAACATCTCTTCGTACCCGTAAATACCGCCACAATTTTCGGGCGGGCAGGCATTTTTTCCCGCAAGACATTTAATTTTTACTTCTTTGTCTTTGTGGGTGACAATTTTTTCAACAACGATTTTGTGCTCCCACGAGTCTTGAAAATCATATTCATAAAAGAATGACTTTTTATTTTCTTGGATTAATTGGTTTAAGGTATGTTGGTGTTCATCCTTCATATGATAATCACTATTCATGTCACCGTAAACAACCTCATCAATCGTGAAGCAATGTTCATGGTTGTTTTCCCACCCCATAACAATTTGAATAATATTATGCAGCGCCGCTAAACTAACGTTCCCTGGTACACATATGCGCCGCCAAATAAGTGGTTTTGATTTTTTTAATGAAATTTTGAGGTAGTAGACTGTCGAATCTTGCTCTAAAGAGGTAATGTGATTATTTACTATTTTTAAAATAGGACGCATTGCCACTTTAGCCTCACGCTCTATGACTTCCATAAAAGCTTTGCTAGATTGTTCGATATCTTCTAAAGCAAGCATCATGTCTTTCTGCTTTGCTAAATCTTCACTGTCTCCACTGTTAAAGCCTGCCACAAGGTGCATTAGCATTACCTGCATTTCCCCTAAGGCAAGGGTTTCGCGTTTCGGGCAATTTTTTTCTTCAATACCTTTTTTTTCCAAGCTGTACAACCAAGTGTAATACTCTTCCAAAGTGGCTAGCGCTTTATTGCGGTATTTTCCTGCGTATTTATCGCAAAATACATTATAGCTTTTTTGAGTTTTATTCCACAGTTTTTTGATGAGTTTATGAAAGGACTTTTCTTGGTCCTCATCATAAAACTCTATAATTTGCATTGGTAGGCAACGCTCTAAAGCGTTTGTAAGGCTGTTGCGCTTGGTGTAAAACTCATCGCGCATGAAAGCTTCCACAACCTGCTCATTTAATGCGACCCCCAAATCTTGAAGTATACCATCAATACTGTCGGTGTTTCCCGTCATACCAATTTGATATTCCACAGAATCAAAATCGATGGCATCTTCTGGAGACTGCCCTTTATGCCACAATATACTTGTCATCCCCAGTGGAGCGATCTCCATTTGTTCACTGATCGCTAACATACCGCCTATATGCGCCAGTGGATTTTTGAGCATGTTTTTGCCGCCTTTAAAAAAAGCGATGGCAAGTTGTTCGTAAATGCTCGTGAGTGTTCCCTCATCTTTAAATGTTTCCAACATACTTGTTTCAAAATCTTTGATCCACTGTTTTTTGTTGTTGTGATAGTCTAAATCGCTGTTTATGGTTTCTCTGTATTCTACCGTATATTTTCCCTGTGCCCAATCTTTTACCGTGGTTAAAATATAGTCCCCTTCTTTGAAGTTATGCTGTGCATAAAATTCTTTCATATCAAAAGCATGTAGCAGTACATTTTCGATCATTATATTGGGTTTGGAAAGAATATCAGCATTATCTTCATGGTCGACAAGAAGATAACTGATAATATTCTCCTTGCCAAGTAAGGTGTGATACACTAAAATATCTTGGAACCTTTTTTTCACTGAAATTGCTTTTATTTTGCGCCTCCCCCACCGTAGTTGACAGGCTGTGGGAAAAATCTCCCAATGACAAAAAGGTATAAATCGATGTCCTGGATATAAAATTCCTTCGTTAATTTCTTCAAGCGTGGGTTTAATTAAAAATTGTGTATTCTTAAAAAAATAAGATCTAGGAACATACAATTCTTTGAAACTATCATAAAAAAAACGTCGATCACGGCGAAGCATTCTATCCACCGAAATATATAAGTTTTTTGGAATTTTTTTGAGTATTGGCACAATAAACTGAATTACCTTTTCTAAACGATATGGTCTTTTTGTATTTTCTATAAACTGGTCTAGTGCCTTTTCCAGCGACATTTTATTATGAACTTCGGTCATTTTTTCAACCTTTATTTTTGGAACAACATTATGAATCTAGAGCAAATCCAATCAAAAATGATGATGGCGGTAGACGAAGAAGATTACCATTTGGCATTAGAGTTAGCTCACAAAGCTGTAGACATAACCGACGGTGAAAGAAAAGCGTGGTGCTTACTCAACGTCGCAGATGTTTTAATGAAACAGGAAAATTACAAAGATGCCGGAAAAACAGCAATTAAAGCTGGCCAAATTCTGCAACCTATGTACGGAGCGGATTCTTACGAATATGCTTATGTTTGTTTGTATTTAGGAAAAGTTTATTTTCATTTAGATAAGTACGAAGTTTCACGGCAGTGTCTGGATTTTTTTGTGCAAAGTGCGCAAAACCATCTACAGGATATTACCGATGCTGAAGAAAGAGCGAATATCGAATTGCTTATCGAAGACGCACACATGGGAATTTTAGCAAACAATGAAGTGATACAGAGTATTTATCAGTAACACTATTTTGTAAGCACTTACCATTTTTTTATTTGGAAGCACTAATCACTTTTATTATACTAAGAAAAAGCGCAAAAATAAATACAATAAGTTAAAAATAGTTCAAGATTTTTCGCCAAATTACCACTTCATTAAGGAGGGGGTATGCAAAAAAGAAAAAAAGAAAAAGCTTTTGCACTAATCCTATGTACATCCGTACTATTACTTCTCAGTACCATGGCAGTGACGTTCACTCGTGTTGCTGTTTTACAAAGGGGGGTTTCCGTTAGTTATACCGACGGAGTAACTGCTGATATGCATGGTTTTGGCTCCATTGATATTGCCGTTGCAAATCTCATTGATGGTTTTAAAGATAATATTTATTATCGCGATTATCTTTGTTTTACCGAAGATGCCCCCACACAGTTTAATGGTATTGATATTGCGGACGATGAAACTGCCGCAGGTTTAAACATAAACGATTTGCAAAAAACTTTTGACAACAATGTCAACGAACCTTCATACTCGACGAATGAAATCTTTGAAGGACGCAACATATCGAGCTTTATGAACGACGCCGAGCATATGTACACGCTGAAAGTTTTTGACAGTACATCGCAAATTAACATCAATAGCGACCTGGCTTCTTTAGGACAAATTCTGTCGAATCTAGCAGAGGCCGTCGAGATGAAGCATTTTGGCCCAACAGATGATCCTTCTGTGCCACCATATACTTTTGATGTTGATATTACACAAATAGGCAACATTATTGTTTCTAGTCGTCCCAATGATGGCGTGGGCTATCGTTCTAAAGACAGTATTATTGGTCTTACAGATGGCCAAACCACTATTTCGAAAAGTGACTTTGAAGCGATACAGGACTTCATCACTGTATTCCCCGATCGTTCGGAAATGGACGAAGGTGTATTTTTTCAGCAGATTACTTTTCGTACCATTGGAAACGAAGATAATCTCGAAACAAAATCGGTAGCGCCCATCAACATTAACACCGCAGCGTGGCCTGTTCTCTATGCGCTCACAAAAGGTATCTCCATGGAGAAAAGGCGCAGAGGCGAAACAATTCTCGTAGAAGTAACACAAGACGAGGCTATTCGCCTTGCAAATTTAGTTTGCGTGCGTCGTCAACAAGACATATTTCCAGACTTTGACACTTTTATCAAACTGGTAGATAGTAAACGCAATAAAATTTTCGACGATTTTGAACGCGACAAGGCGAAGATGTTGGATGCCAATTTCAATCCCGATGTGTCACTAAAAAAACAAAACGGCAATCGTTTGAAATTTCAAAATCCTAATAGATCCGATCTAGTGTACCACACAGCGAACCTATGTTTTTTCCCTGGTGGGCACTTTGAGATTACGGCTCTTGTACAAAGATCTTCTCCCACATTGGGAATGGTAGTTTCGCAAAAATATTGTACGACCGCACAAATTTTTGAAATTGATCAATACGATAGTCAGGAAGATTTTGAAGTGGCACGTAGACGACAAAATGTGGATGAAAAAATCGAACAAAATTCGTTTACAGCACCGAACAATTTACAAGTTGACAACTTCGACAATTCCTTTTTAAAATCCAGTGATATTTCGGGTTTTTTTGATCCCGTTCAATTCGATGCCGTAACAGGTTTCGTTGGTTTAGATGAGTCACCAAACCCAGAAGACAGGGGAGGAAATTATTTATTTCGTGCTGATTTTAACGGAAGTGTTACACCAAACAAATCGACGACAGGTCTAGACAATGCTCTTATCAATGAGGAACTTCCTCCGGTACTTGGCGTTTTTGAGATAAAGAGAAGAGCCAATAATTTGCAAAAAATCAACTTGGCCGCCGACGGTTTTGTTCTCAAAAAAGACGACGAGAGGAGTTTGCTATCATTCGATTCTTTTCCTGCCCCAAATATCGCAAACTTGGAAGAGGATGGAAATCTACCTGCTCTCTTGAACGGAAATGCCACAGACAGCATTGATAATCAAGGAAATATTTCCAGTAACAGCGGATCTATCATGTTTTGGTTTAAGATCAACGACGACTGGGGAAGTGAAGACGATGACAACGCGGAACAATTTCGCACCGTATTTTTTAGTAACTCCACATTGAAAAAAGATGCCAATGCTGGCGGAAGTTTTCAAATAGGTGTACAACGACAAATCGAAATGCGCGCCATAAAACCAGAGGCTTCTGGTGATGATGCATTACGTAAATTAGATGTGCGCGTTACCAATAAATTTGTTGTACAAAAATTTGTAGACGGTCAACCCGAAGAACTTTCCGTGGAAGATAAACTGCAATTAGGATCTGAATTTAATTTTGGACAAGTTATCCAAAATGGAAAATTCATCACTTTTACGAAACAATTAACCATTGATCCTGCAGTGGATGGTGCGGGTATTCACACCCAAGAATTCTACCACCTCGCAGTGCGATGGCGCGACGGTCTTTCGATGGAAAGTTTCGGAGATGGTGGCGACGCAATAAAAGTCACCGGGCAATTTTACCGCAATAACGGTGGACTTTTTCAAAGAGGACTATTGTCGAGTCTCACAGATTTTCAAATTTCCGAAGGCCAAACAACAGCTTCTCCGTTGAACTTCATACAAGACATCTTGTCGACTCTCGATATGGATGCCAATAACTTTTCACCTTTAGGTACACCATTCATTGGCGAAGGTGAAGAAGGTGAAGAAAGCGAAGAAGGCGAAGAAAGCGAAGAGGAAGAAGAAAGCGAAGAGGAAGAAGAGGAAGACGAAGGTGATTCTCCACAAGCGGTGGCCAGCAGTTTGACGTTACAAAATAAAATATTCATCGGTCCTCCGGCACCTACTTTTGGTCAGATCCCTGATATTACCATTGATGATCTTCGCATCAGTAGAAATATTGATTGGATGACAGATCCTTCTTTTCTACCATCGCGATATGAGTTAAACCAAGATCCGGACAGTAACTTCTTTGCACAGTTTGACGTTATTGTCGATACACCAAACGGAGCAAATATTCTGTTTGTGAAACCCGAGATTTTGCAAGTGGACAATGCAACAGATGTCGAAGCTACCTTTAACGACGTTTTGGGGATTAGTAATCGTCAACTACCTAATCTTTCTGAATTTTTGGATAAAACAGTAGAGACACTAGACATTGAAGTCGTAGAGGATAAGCGCGGCAGGAAAAAACGCGAAATCAAAATGCATCTCAAGGATCGTAACGGAGAAGATTTAATTGATTCGACATTCAAAGTGAAATTCAAAAATGATCATGAAAAATTTACAGCGACTCCTGGGCAAACTTTAGAACAGAGTCTTCAAGACTATCTTGCCTTTATTGATGAACCACTTAATGTAGGTAGTTTAATTTCCGAATTCAATGTTCTAATACCGTTACAGCAAAATCCAGGAGAGCCGGTATCGATTAAATTTACATTTAATCGCCAAGACCGAAACCCTATTTTTCAGTCACCGCTTCTCGACAAGATCACTTTTGCATATTTTACCCATTTACGACTTTTGGAATATCGCTATATAGGAAAATAATATGAGAAGTTTGCTTCTGCTGTGGATTGTTTTTCATTGTACTTTTGCCCAAGAAGTGTATTTTTCGGAACAAAGAAAAAATAATGACTTATTTTGGAAATTTGAAATAAAGAACCTTCCACACCAAAGCGGCTTTTTATACACAAAAATAGTCTTTGCCGGCGGAGAAGTCAACTCGAGTCGGCAAAGACTACTTATACGCAATAACCGCACAACGTTTATTTATGGTCCCATATCAAAAAAAGCATTAAGTGGTACATATGAACTGCAAATGCTACTTGCCTACAAAAAAATACGCGAAAACTATCGTTATTCATATTCGCAGGGCAATCCTTTTCAAAAAAAGCAACAACAGTTAAACCATATAGACTTCTTAGAAAAGTTCATCGCCACTATTCGCGAAATTCAAGATTGCCTCGGCAAAGAGGACTGTGATACGGCAAAATGCACAGAGTTATTACAACCAATAGAAAAAGAGCTTCACCTTTTGTCTTCAAGTGTACTCGCGCCATATTTTCCACAAAGCATTTTTCACGCAAAAAAAATTAGTCAACTACAAAAGCAGATGACTTTCGAATACCATCGCAATAAAAAAAGAGGTAGATACAAGGCATACCGAGCAAACATCCAGCATTATCTCCATGAAATCGACGCAAAAATTGTCCCGGAGGAATCTTTTGACGACAATTCAGTAAAAGAAGATCTTTTATGGTGCGACAGCATCATGAAAACACTACAACGATATATCGACAATAAAAATCATCGCCACAAGCAAATAAAAATCATGTACGACTACTTCTCTCTCGAAATTCAACATTTACAAAAGCGTGAAAATCAATACAAAAATTCTCCGTTTTGTCAAAAAAAGATTTACCGCCACTTCAAAAAAATTGTATTGTCCATACAAAAAATTGTGCAGCTACATTTTGCCAACTTGAGCCGCAAATATGATGTAAAAATCAAATTACACAACATTCCCACACAAAGTGCCCAGAATATAACGCAACAGTACAAGGGAGCTGTACAAAAAATACAAATTGTGCTAGAAGAGAAACATAAAGCACGAGAACTTGCTTTGAACAAATTACATGCTCGTTATGCCTCGATGTTTGACGCATACAAAAAAGCAAAAGTGGCTCTGTGGAAAAACGATCAAAAACTACCACTACAAAAATTAAAAAAACAACTGCAACAACTTCCTCCTCAGCTCCCAGAGCTACGGCGTAACATGGCGCAAATGATTCATTTTACCGAAAAAGTTCATGAACTTCGTACACAAGACAATGCCGTTGCATCTGTGTATATTTCGCAATACAAGTTGTATATCCAAGATTTGGAAAAATACTTCCACCAAAAGTCACAATAATATCTAAGCTTTCTTTACCACAAAAATCATTTCTGGCCCATCGGCAATAGGGGTTTCATCAAACGAACCATACTCTTCCATTATTTCAAAGCCACAGCATTTGATCAATGCTTGCATTTGCGGATATGTGTAAAAGCTCATTTTTAACTTTGAGCGTTCTTCCTGAATCATTTGATCATTTTCGAAAGTGCGAAATATGAACTCGCCACAGAAAAATTGATAAAAGGGGTTTGCTTCTGTGCGTATAAAACTGCGTTTAATCGTCCGCTGTGGATTTTTAGGATCTTGCCATTCTAGTTCCAATTGTTCGGTATTTACATCTTCCAAAATTTTGTGCCACAGTGGATAAAAAACGTCAAAGACAAGCACTCCATCGTCGGCCATGTGATTTCGCGCACATGTAAGTGCTTTTACTTGATCTTCGAAAGTATACATGTGTTGCAGGGGACGAAAAGGTATTGTCACCAAGGCAAATTTTTTCTCCAAAGAAAAATCTCTCATGTCTGCGTGGTGTAGAGAAACGTTTTCGCCTTGTGTTTTATTGCGTAAAATTTCCAAAAATTTCTCGCAAAAATCTACTCCTGTGGTTTCAAGACCCAACTTGGCTATTTCGAGAAGTACACGCCCTGTTCCACAGGCGATTTCTAAAACAGGTCCACCGTATTTTTTGGCTTGTTTTACATAAAAAGAAACATCTTGAAGATCGGTCTTCGCAGCATATGCCGGGTCATAATAATGAGCGACATCACCGTAGTCTTTCACTTCCATTGTAAATTTCCTTTATAATTTTTTATACATAATATAGGCGTCGACAAATTGTTGCCTTTTAAAGTGAAACGCCTGAGGAATGGTTCCAATAATTTCAAAACCAAATTTTTTCCATAAGTGTACAGCACGCTCATTATTGCTGACGACAAGGTTATACTGCATTGCCAAAAATCCCATTTCTTTTGCCACTTCTAATGAATGCGCGCACATAAACTTACCAACGCCTCGTCCCTGCGCCTTTGTTGAAGTGATGTATCCGCAATTGCAAATATGTGCTCCTAAGTCTGGTTGATTCTCTTTGATATAATATGTTCCGAGAACAACATTGTCTTGCCGCACAACATAAGTCGCTTTAGTGCGATCCATCCACAATTTTTGGGCTTCTTCTTCGCTGATATTGGCAGAATAAACATACGTTGCCTCTGTGGCAAAGGCTTCGCGTAAAATTTCCCAAATTTGTGGCCAGTCATGTTGCTGCGCAATGCGAATGTCCATATTATCCCTTAAGCTTTGCCATCGTTCCTTTTAAATCCCAATACGCTTTGAGTTCGACGATTTCGCCGTCGTCGTTCATTTCAAAAGTGTCGATACCACTAAACGAAACCTCCACCCCGTTGTGTCCTGTGCCATTGGCATTCCACTTAACAGCAGCGTATTGCCCACAAACATAGGTACTTTCTTCGACAAATGATACTTTGGCGAAAGCTTTATTAATACCCGTAAAAAACTTTTCGAGTTGTTCGTGTCCGGTGTACGAAGCCATTCCGATCGGATCGTGGCTGACACCGTCTTTTGCAAACAACTGAACCCAAGTATTGGTATCTCCCTCACGAATAGCCGCAAAATACTTTGCAACTGTATCAGCAAATTTATCCATTTTTTGTTCTCCTTTTGGTAAAATATATAAAATGTACTGTTGGAGTACTATATCCGAATAGACAAATTTATACAAGAGTATGTTTACAGAGATTTCAAGACATGGAAGATAAAAAAATAGCCATTTGGGGCTGGGGAAAAGAAGGAATTTCTACTGCAAAATTTTTACAACGTCGCGGTATATCATTTACACTTCTCAATGACACAGATGTAAAGGTGGACAAAAGCTTTTCTAATGTAGAAGATGTTGTCATCGGCAACAAAATTTCCAACGTATTGCGCCACTTTGATATAGTAATCAAATCCCCAGGTATTAGTCTATATCGTAAAGAAATACAACTTGTAAAACGCAACGTCGTTTTTACTTCCGCCACAAATTTGTGGTTTGAATATTATGCACCCAAGTACAAAACTATCGCCATTACTGGTACGAAAGGTAAAAGCACCACAAGCTCGTTACTTACTCATATCTTGCGCAGCAACGGTTTCGTTGTGACATTGGCAGGCAATATCGGCACACCGCTTCTCGATACTTGCGATGCGGTCTGCGATATTTATGTAATAGAACTGTCCAGCTATCAAATTGCCGATTTAGAGTACAGCGCAGATATTAACATATTGTTGAATCTTTATCCAGAACACCTTGATTGGCATCAAAGCATCGAACAATATTTTCATGACAAAACGAAAATTTTTCGCAATAACGAAAATGCCTTCAATATTGTCAACGCCGCATGTATTAGTAAAAAGCTGCCACACAACGCCACTTTTAATGACAAAGACCTCTATGCTATCGATGACGGGATCTACGACAAACGACAAAAAATAATTTCCGATAGTGATATCTCTTTGCGTGGCGTACACAATTACACCAACATTTGCGCTATTTTACTTGCTTGCCAATGTCTGTGCCTACCGCTCAACAAAATCAAAGAGTCGCTAATCACATTTGAACCATTAGAATATCGCATGCATAAAGTCGCAACACGCGAAACAATTACCTACGTTTGCGACAGTATATCCACAACTCCACAGTCAACACTAGCGGCAATAAAAACATTTCACAATGATAAGTTGGTGGTAATTCTAGGCGGACAAGATCGCGGCTTAGATTGGGAAGAATTTGCCAAAGAGCTACAGCAGTGCAAGGTGCATTTTGTCATAAATACATACGAAACCGGCAAGAAAATTCACACATTTTTACAACAAGATGGCTATGAACAAACAGCCTATGCCATTGATTTAGCGCGCGCCGTATCCTTTGCAAAAAAAATAACGCCACGCGACGGCGTAATTTTACTTTCACCAGCAGCACCAGGCTACGATGCCTTTCTTAGTTTCAAAGAAAAAGGGGATGTCTTCGTAAAATTGATCGATAGTCCGTCTTGATAACGGGCATCCAACTGTAATGACCATTTAAATCAATAGTTCGCATACCAATGGCTTCTTTTATGTACATGTTAGATGTACTTGGCTTCCCCTGTAGGGGGAGCAATCGCTGCTTCGCAGCGATGTGGGGCATCGCACACCAGAAATAAAACGACTACTTACTACCAATAGGTACATTAAAGAATAATATTTGCAAATAACGTTTGTAGCGATTTTCCGAATAGCCAAAGCCAAATAATCGCCACTGAAATCCCGAATCGTTTTGTAAAAAGGCAAACAAGATACCAAAAGGAAGGAACTCTAGTACTTTTTGCTTCCGATCTTCCGAGTAGTGGAATAAAAATTGTTCGGCAATATTCAGGTTTTTAGAAATATTTCCTTCTGAATCTTGTTGCCAAGTGTACTCAAACAGAAAACGTACATTAAAAGATATCTTGGGGTATTCGGGATTGTTTTCATAGTGAATTAGTGGCCACAAAATATCCCATCGATTGAATTGTTCGTCGTGATAAAAAAGAGGAAATATCTTGGGTTGTAGTGAAAATTGCATTCCTTTTGAACCAAAGGTCATGCCAAAAGGGATGATGCTAAACTGGTAGCCTTCTTCGTCGGAAACGTAGTGAAAAAAAGGTAGAAACTGCCACGAAAATTTACCATTGGGGTCCGACTCTATCTGAATAAATGGTGAGAGAAAACCAATACGCGTTGTGGGGGACTTTTTGTCAAGATATAGCTCGCGAAAGGCATGGTTGGGATTAGTGTCATATTCGCGAAAATAGTCGTACTTTGCACCCGGATATTTGTGAAAAGTCGTTGAGAGTTCAAAGAGTGCGAAACTAAATAAAGAAGCGAATTTAAACCATGTATCTTTGCCCCAGTTTTGGTATTGTAATAACTTAAAACCATCTTTGCCAAATGCAACAAAGCTGGGGTTTATTGACCAATTATTTGCATTGTATATCTGTTTTTGTTGGCGAATGAGCGTTTCTTCAAATAGAAATAGCGGGCCACCAAATGCCAAGTGGTCAAATTGCAGCTCTTTGTCGTACAATAATTCGCGGTTGTAATACGATAACGCCGGTAACGAAAACCAACTCGTGGAAAAATATTTTTCGCTAATGTGACGGTTTTGGTAAAAGCTAAGGAGTGAAAAAGAAACAAATGTATTTGTTTCAATATAATCGTCCCCTCCGGTTGTTGTTGAGTGACCACTTAAGGTTAGAATAGGAACCGAATACCAACGAAATTGTTTGGCAAAAGGTAATTCTTCGGGGTAGAGATTCTTGCGCATTTTATAACCAATAAGAAGTGGCCACAGCACGAAATCTTCGGAAGCTTGGTCGCTGTTACGATTATAAGAGTAGAGTGGAACTACCCGGTTATATGTGTTTGCACCTATTTTTTGGTATAAATAGAAAAGCCAGTTGGTACGTTCGACTTCTTCTGCACTATCAACTTCTTGGCAAAACAAGCACGAAATAATTAGGGTAAATACAATGGTGTGTTTTATCATTATTTTTCTCTTGTTGCTATTTCTATATAGTCAAACCACACGTGAGCAGAATTGCCGGCATAATATATCGAAAATACGTTCAATCCCTCGCGCAACATACTTTTATCTATACACCACGTTTTTTTAAGATACTCTGTATTTGGCCATGTACTGCGATTTTCGAGAATGTGGTTATTCATTTCGACATTCACAAGTCCAGGTATAGGGCTCGCGGATACAAGTCCTTTATAACATATAAACACTTTCGCTGGTACTTTTTTCAAAATGAACTGCGCTGCAAATTTTCCCCCGGCGTCGGCGATAATAAAACGATTATGCTTCGGATTCCATCCCAAAGATCTCGGAGCTAAACCAATTTTGTCGAGGCCGATTAAATTTTGCGTTCCTGACTGTTGGCTTAAACGACCGATTACCACCTCTTTTGTCGACACATTAGGAAGTGGGGCAGTGCTAGTAACTACGGGCAAAATAGGACGTACATCCACACGATCTGCACTACTAGTATAACGCTTAACCCCAAATCGACGGAAAATATTGTATTGCCCTTCTTTGCAAAGAGGATCGACGTTGTCATCGACATAGGTGTTGGGTGTACGCACACAGTTTTTATTGCGATACAATGCAACGTCAGCACGATCAAAACACCATTCGCCGATGTGATCAAAGTTTTCGACACCCCAAGTATTGTCTTTTGTAAGAAACTTTTCTTCCACAACTCCGGCGCGAAACATATATTCCCACTGTGCTTCACTTGGTAAAACCCAACCAAGCATTTCACAGTAATCCACCGCATCTTGCCACGATAAACCAAAAAATTTAGGTGGCGACATTTGTAATAATTTTGCGAGGGTTTTGCGATCTAACTTATTTTTTAAAACATAAAATGGTTGTGAAATGGTAACGCGATGTTGTGCGTTGTCGGCATTTTCATCGCCTTTTTGCCCCATGAAAAACTTACCTGGTGGAATTAAACACATCGTTACTTCGTTTTCAGAGATAGTGAACGTTTTATGTCTGTTGATATTGTGTTGTTGCGCGTACCACTTTTGGTAATGGTTACTATACTTTTTTTGATCACTAGACGATAAATTCATCCAGACGGACTCGGTAAAATCAAAATAAGATTTTTTCCAACAAGAGCGCCACAGATTTTTAGGGATCGTTGCTGGTGATTTTGAGTTCTGCACATGACGGCTATCTTTTTGCTGTTGTTCGTAGTCCACTTGATTGACCGTACTCGTCCAACCAATCAAGAAGAAACATGTCGCGACGATCACCATCGTCAATACTTGAGATAGCTTCATATTTTTCCACGATCGCTTTTGTGAAATCTTCTCTCCCGCCAAGGCTCTTTTTAAATCACGCATCATTTTTTCCACACTAGTATAGCGGTCGTGTTTGTCTTTTTCCATCGCCTTTAGACAAATCGTCTCTAAATTTTTTGAAACATAGGGTTTTACTTCACTAGGTGGAACTGGTTTGTGATTTAGAACATAATTGAGTAAATTAAAATAAGATCCTTGAAACGGTGGACGACCGGTGAGCAACTCATAAAGAATTGCTCCAAGAGAATACACATCACTACGCAAATCTAATTCGCGTTTTTTACCGGAAAGCTGCTCGGGAGGCATATAGACAAGTGTACCGACAATGGCACCACTTTTTGATAATTTGGTGTTCTCTGCACTTCTAGCCAAGCCGAAATCCATAATTTTCACCACACCATTTTTCTTGATCATTATATTTTGAGGTTTTAGGTCGCGGTGGATCACCCCCTTGGTATGTGCATAGGCAATACCAGCACACATTTTTAGCATAATTTCAGTTATTTGTGTAGTTGATAAGCGGTTTTCGGCAGCATAACTTTTTAAAGTCTGTCCTTCGATGTACTCCATTGTGAAAAAGTAACGGCCATGCTCGACATTGGAATCATAAAGCTCAATAAGGTTTTCGTGTTTCAGCTGTGCACAAGTTTGCGCTTCGCGCAAAAATCTCTTTACGGCAACTTCGTCGGTATTGCTCTCTAAGAGCATCTTCAGCGCGACGGTTCTCTGAAGGTGAAGATCTCGTGCTTTATACACAATTCCCATACCTCCACGCCCCAGCTCGGTAATTACCTGATAGCGTTCGAATAATGTATTGCCACTCAGAATTTTTGAATTAAAAAGCCCCGTGGAGAAATGAATATTATTTGAAGTTGTGGTTTGCGACATCAACGCAACAACTTGCTGTTGTGTAAGGTATCTTTTTTCCAGCAATATGTCCGCCATAGATTTTGATGCATCGATTTTTTTGAGTGTCAGGCATTCTTGAATCTGCTCACGTGTAACATAGTTCATTTGCAATATTTTTTCGATGAAAACTTTGTCTTGTGCAGTAACCATATTGAAATCCTTACTCTGTGACAAATGGCGTGGAAAGAAAAATATTAGGTTGCTTATTTACAAGATACGACAATGATAGGATGGGGCGAAATCCGATATTTGTACGTGCCCTAGTAGATGAAAATCGCGCTGCAGAGCGGCAATTTTTTTTGTTGTTTTTGCCTCCCCAACTTCCACCGCGCATGATATTACCTTGTGACGGAAGTTTAAAATACGCATCTCCCACTACAGGCTTCACGTTTTTGGCAGACCGTGCTTTATCACGGCACCACTCACGAACATTGTGATGCATGTTGCTACATCCCCAACTATTCACTCCCTGCTCATTAGTGACATTAGCAATGGAACGCGAGGTTTGTAAGTCATTTCCTGTGGCAAAAGGAGTCGTGGTTCCCGCGCGACATGCATACTCCCATTCAACTTCCCGAGGTAGTAACATACCATTTGCAACACAAAAGTCTCTAGCTTCCTCCCATGTGATGTTACTAATGGGGTGCAGTTTATTACGTTCTTTAGTATCGCTGTCCCACTGGGCAACGCTTATTTCATATTTGGCGATGTAATACGGGGCAAATATCGTTTCCTCGCGTTCTAACTCATGCTTTTGATGTCCTTTTTCACTAGGCGAAGATCCCATAATGAATTTACCCGGTGGAATGAGAATCATCATGACACCTGTTTTATGAACAAATTCCTGCGGCACATTTACTTTATTTGCGTACCATGTTTGGTAAGAACGTGCATAGAGTTGCTGGTCTTTTAACGAAAGTTCTCGCCATTTCTTCGCAGAGAAATCCACATAATGTCCGTTCCAACAATCACTCCACAAAGAAGTGGTCCAGTTGTGTGGCATGTCGTGCACGGGACTAAAGTTAGCTCCTAAAATAAAACCGGTAATGACAACAACGAGCCATAAAACGTAACTATGCAAGTTCTTTTTGTGTTTAAGGGTATCGCGAACAACAGCAAATTTCATGAAAAAAGAGTCTTTACGCTTCACTTTTTTCCCTTGCTGTACGAGTTGTATGTCTCTTGCCATTTCCGCAGCATTTGCGTAGCGGTGGTTTCGATTATTGGCCATAGCTTTAGAACATATGTACTGCAAGTCTTTAGGTAAATTACCTTTTATTTTGTGAAGAGGTATGAGTTGTCCTGTTCTGACTTTATTGATAATCTGTGCTGATGTACCAAAAAAAGCGTCGCGTCGGGTAAGCATTTTATACATGATTACTCCTAGGGAGTAAATATCGCTGCGTCGGTCGACGTGGCCTCTTTTGCCCTCTAACTGTTCTGGAGACATGTAACCAATCGTCCCAACCATTACATTCGAGCGAGATAACTGCACACTTTCATCAAGAGAAAGCGCCACACCAAAATCCATAATGATAGGCTTTTTCTGACTATCTAACATGACATTTGCTGGTTTTAAATCGCGGTGTATGACACCGTTTTTATGAGCAAAATCAATAGCTTTGGCAACGGTGACTAAAATTTCAAGTGTGGAGTTGTATGTCAATAGTCTATTGCCAATGGCATCGTCTAGAGAACAACCATTGATAAAGTCCATGGCAAAAAAGTAATAGTTGCCTTCCCAACCGACATCCAAAACATTGATAATATTTGGATGGTTGAGTTTGGCAATTGTTTTTGCCTCGCGTATAAATCTTTGAACAGCGGCACTTTGTGCGTTTTCTCCGACCATCACCTTTAGAGCAACAATGCGATTTAACTTAAGATCTTGGGCTTTGTATACAATGCCCATCCCACCGCGTCCGACTTCTTCGATCACAGCGTAATGCCCCAGACGAATCTCTTGTTCAGTTGTCATTGAAAATTTCCATTAGATTTTGATATTTTTATGTAATATGCTAACATCTGATAATTTATATTGGTTACGTTTTAGATACATTTTTCACAAATAAGTTCCACGAAAACGTGACAAATTATACAATTTTCTCAAAAGTATGTAAAAACAAATCGAGTTGTTACTTATGTTGCATATCATTAATAAATATCGTTATCATCTCTATCTGCATGTGATTGTTTTCATATGGGGCTTTACTGGCATACTCGGAAAGCTCATTTCTTTGAAATCTATTCCACTGGTGTGGTACCGCATGTTGATTGCTTCTGCCGGACTCGCTTTTTTTGCGTGGTTTACCAACAAAAAAATCAACATTCCTAACAAAATGCGTATACTTGGTGTGGGTTTCTTGATCGCCTTACATTGGATTTTATTTTTTGCGGCGATAAAAGTCTCCAATGTCTCGGTGGCGTTAGTATGTATGTCCTCAACTCCTTTTTTTACAGCGTTCTTACAACCGCTCCTTCTAAGAACGCGCCTTGTTGCCTACGAAGTGATTCTGAGTCTTTTTGCCATTTTCGGCCTGTACTTGATTTTTGAATTCGAAATACAGTTTATGTGGGGAATTATATTTGCCATTTGCTCGGCGTTTCTCGCGGCAGTCTTTACCATCATCAATAGTCGATGGATCAAAAAATACGCGGCACTATCCATTAGTTTGTACGAAATGCTTGGAGGATTCTTAGGCATCACAATTACTATGTTCGCAATGCTGTATTACGGATCTCTAGAGAGTATACCTCTTCCCAATGTCAATGATACTGTTTACCTGCTAGTATTAGGTCTGATTTGTACTTCGTTGGCTTTTTTAGTTAGTATCGAAATCATGAAAGAAATCTCCCCTTACACAGTCACAATTAGCGTAAATATGGAACCAATATATGCTATTTTACTTGCCGTGGCTATTTTTGGTGAAAGCGAAACGATGACGCCAGGTTTTTACTTAGGGGCTTCGATTATATTTGCAACTGTATTTGCAAATATTGCGATAAAATACTACACAAACCTCAAAAAACGATCGGAGATAACATGACAAAAATTGCTTTAGTTACGGGAGCTTCTTCAGGAATCGGCAAAGTGTTTGCGCAACACTTGGCGGCACAAAACTACAATTTATTTATTACGGCGCGTCGCGACGAACTCCTGAAACAATTGGCAAACGAACTCCAAGAAAAACATAAAGTTCAAGTAACTCCTCTGGCATTAGACTTGGCCACAGTAGCAGGACGCGATCAATTGTTTGCTGCCACAGAGGGAGAAGGGCACAAAATAGATCTACTTGTCAACAATGCTGGGTTTGGCTATACCGGTTCTTTTTTAGAGCAAACCCGTGAATCTGCATTGCGTATGGTTGAATTGAATGTGAGTGCTGTTACTGACATAACTCACTTTTTTGCAAAGAAAATGGCAGAACGCAAACAAGGAGAAATGATCATCGTCGCCTCGGTAGCCGCTTTTCAACCAATACCGTATTTTTCTGTCTATACAGCAACAAAAGCCTACGATAAATTCTTGGCGCAATCGATATATCATGAAATGCGCAGGCACAATGTTCATGTATTGGCACTGTGCCCGGGAAAAACTGACACAGAATTTGGACAAGTCGCACGAATGAGCAAAGAGAAATTTGCCGACGGCAGTATGACAAGTGATGAGGTAGTTGCAGGATGTTTGAAAGCCTTACGCCGAAAAAAATGGTTATATATCCCTGGATTAAAAAACCGCTTCATCGCAACAGCACAGGTATTCTTTTCGAAAAAATTTGTCGCAAAAGTAGCGGGAGGGTTGGTGCGTAAGGAATTGTAGTGTGAGTAAAATATTTTGTTTTTTGGCTTGTGTTAATTTTGATGCTCAATTTGAGCATCAAAATTAGTAACACTACTTAGTGCGTGTTGGCTTCCACTTATAGTCGCTTTCTTTTGGTAAAGCAGCGTCTACGCCAGAAAGTTTAGACCCATCGTGATTTTGAGTAAACTTACGTGCTTGTAAAGTGATGAAGTTTGCCGCGGTTGTTAAGTTCTTCTTGTTGTTGAAGTTTAACTTTTTAAATAGTGTTAGTAGTGTCTGGATTTCAGGAATTCCACCCGATTTGCTATTAATCGCCTTAAGACGTTTAAAAGCGACATTGGTACGCTTCATTTTTGCATCGTAGTAACGGCCTTTCTTTGTAGCTAGGGCTACTCCGCGCAATCCATACTCAAGGTCAAGCATTGCACCGGTTATAAACATAACACGTAATCTCTCGATAGAACTCTTGGCGTTGGTAGAGTTGTTGCCACGTACAAAATTGTGACGAACCATACCTTGTGACCATCGAACAACTTCGAAATTGTCACTTCCCGCTTTGTGTCCACCGACATTTACCAATTTTTCGTTACCAACACTGTGGCACTGGTAACAGTTTTGTGCAATGTTGTAAACGTCTGTAGTATTGTTCATACCTTTTGCCGACGCTTCTTTTAGTCTTTGCATTCTATCAGCAGCTTTGTTGTTGTGGATGTTTACCCAGTCTCTTGATGCGCCATGGCAAGATTCGCAGGATACACCAGAGATTGCTTTAGGTTTTCCACGAGACATTTGTTGGGTGTAGTGGCATGTTGCGCAAAAACCATTGCGCTTGATACTTCCCTTTAGGCCCATTTTCTTTACAATTTCTTTTGCACGTGGGCGCTTGTGAAGTTGCTTAAAGGTGTTGTGGTGAGGTGTTTTCTTCCATACCTGCACAGCTTGCTTATGGCAATCGTTACATTTATTGAAGGTAAGTACTTTGGCAGGATCTACCTTCAAAGGTTTTTGGCTATCAATTACTTTTAACATTGCTCTATCTTCAGCGGTTAAGGTAATTTTTGCGCCGCCACCGTTGTTTGCATTGCCGGTGTCTCCGCTACTTGCGGAACTTGAAAGTGCTTGCACTTTTGCTTGAGCAGCTTTTAAACGTGCTTGCGCAACTTTCATACTTTTTTGATATTTAACTGCTAGACCTCTGTACTTTTTTGCTTTTGCAGCGTTGCCACTTTTCTTGGCTTTGCTATAAAGGCTTTTGGCTTTTTTGAAGTTACTAGAATATTTTTTCGCTAGTCCTTCATACTTTTTTACCATACCTTGCCACTTGCTCAGTTCAGCATTATCTGCATAGATAGCAGTCATCAAAAAGCAAGCAACTATCAAAATTATGCACTTTTTCATAACACTGTTCAAGAATCATTACGAAACGTATTGGCACTTACAACAATCCCTATACTTTGCGTAATATTCTCGTTCTCCTTCTAAAATAGTATAGATTGTATTGTAATTTTGTGTTGATTTATATTTATAACAGCAATTTTGTGATAGTGCAAACAGCAAATTGTGTTTCTCGTCAATTATTTATCTTCACTATCTTAAAGTCATTTGTGACAAATACAAATATGCTATCTTTTCTATTATGTACTATATTTGCCACAGGTTCAATAAAGTTATGTATTATATTCGCCACAGATTCAATAAAGTACACAATTTTACAAATATTATTTTGAGGCTTCGAGTTTCTCAAACCACAGCAATGCATTAGAAAATTGTGACCGAGGAAGAAGTTTATAACTGGATATCGCAAAGTGGCGATTAAATTTACGCCACACAGTGATGGGCTTTTGTTTTTGGCGTCGTACTTTATCTCTCAAGATATTAATTTGTTGTGTGTCGATCGTATCTTCGGTATTTGCGTCTGTTTGGAATTTAAAGTATTGTTGCTCTAGAAATGCAATGCGTTCACTATTTTGTGCGATGCGATCCTTATTATTGTAAACTTCTTTCACTACCGCTTTTAGTAAATTTGCTTGTAAGATTAATTGTTGTGCGTTGTCATTGGAAAGCTGAGCACTACGTGCTAATTCCGTCGAGTGTCTTTCGAGAACCTTTGATTGTTCACTGAGTTGCAACGCGTTATTGGCGACAACATACGCTTGGTCAGACAGTTGTCCAGCCACATTAAATAAAACCGGAGTAGAGTTTTTTTCCGCCGTTAGTAGGTATTCTCTTATCTGCTGTGCGATTTTTGATTTTGCTAAAATCATACCTGCACGCAAGATAGCTCTACGCGGGAAAATACCTATCTTGCGCATCCGCGTATGAACTTTTTGCCCATAGAGTTTTTTAAAAGTTTTCGAATCTATGATATGATAACCATCTTGGTTAAATTCTTCACGGTGACGTAGTACGTTGGTCTGTAGTGTTTTTACAGGAACTTCATAAAAAGTCGCCACTTGTTGTGTTGTTGCGTATCCATTTTCGTTTAAAGTAATCAATTCGCCTACGCGTTCTAAAACGTTTGTATTTTCATCTTGGCAAAGTTCTTGTCGTAGACTTTGACTTTCTAACAAAACTTTTTCGTTCATCGCGCTCTCTTATTTTTTCTTTTCACAGAAAGGTTTTCCCATGGATGAATATCTCTTCCATCTATCAGCCTACAGTGTTTTAATTTTTTGGTTTCCGATGATTTTTTTTCCCCATAGTGAATTTGTTAAAAAAGTTGTTCGCTCACCATGGATTATTTTACCTCCCACAATATGCTATCTCATTATCTTAATGCCACACCTTAAAGAATCGATTATGTTGTTTTACAAACCGAATCCTCAGGCAGTGGCTGCACTTATGGGGGAAGTTTGGGGCGCTAGTTTATTTTGGGCTTATGCCGGAGCGTTTGATCTTTTTGTCGGGCGTTGGATATTTTTAGATGCCCACGAACACAGTATATCGTTTTGGTTGGTTTCCCCCATTATGTTTGTATGTATTTTATTTGGACCACTTGCTTTTGCGTTGTATGCTATTTTGCGTTTTATTTTTAGCTTTTCTTCTCGCTAAATTTTCTGATAAAGCCTGCTCAGTGTACTGAGCAGACTCGATTTAACTACTTATTTTGCGAGTACATCTTTGCCATTTTTTCTAATTGTTTATATCCACGTGTGAACTCTTTTACACCTTCGCTCAAAGCTTCGAAAAGATCCTCAGGTGACTCACTTGGTCCTTCTTTATCTATATGACGAAAAAAAGTACCCATCGCGCGCATCGCTCTTTGCATTTTTTCTGGTGTCATTTTCGGAGGAGTCTCACCGCGAAACAGAACGCGCTTTGGCTGCGCTTGTTGCGTATCGTTTGTGTTGTTTTGGTACGGCTGTTTTGCTGTTGTCTCATGTTGGGGTTGCTTTGTTGTTTCTTGTGACTTTGTTGTTTCTTGCGGTTTCGTGGCTTCTTGCGGCTTTGTCGCTTGATTTTTATATTCGTCCACTTGGCTTTTGAGTTTTTCCAGTTGTGAACTGTAGCCTTTCACTTGTTGCGAATATTTTTGCTTTTGCAATTTGAGTGTTTGCAGTTGTGTCAATAGAAGCTTTTCGTTTTTCTTATATGTGTTTATTTTTGTTTCATAGCTTTCGACTTCTTTTTTGCACTTTTGTTGCTGCTTTTCCAAGGTCGCAATATTGGAGTTCAATTGCTTTTTTTTGGTGAGAAGTTGCACTAATTCTTGTTGGTATTTTTTTTGTGCACCACTTTGTTGACTATTTTGCTTCTCTACCAACTCTTTGTGTGAAGCTATTTGTGTTTTGTATGTCTTCAGTTGTGTTTTCGCTACATTGGACATCGTCTGTAGATTTTTCACTTCCGCTCGCAAAATTTTCGACTTCGCTTCGAGGATTCTTAATTCACTTTGATGTTTTTTCTGCGCTTTTTCTGCTTCTAATTTTGCCTTTTCCTGCTTCGCTGCTAAGTCAGCAACCTCTTTTTTGAGTTTTGCTTTTTCATTTTTCAGGCCAACAATGTAAAGCTTTGCGGTTTTTTGCGCTATTGCGTACTGCTTTTCTTTCGCCGACATCTCTTTCTGTTTTTTGGCGACTTGTTGTACAATTTTTTGCACTTTGGCTTTGTGCATCTCAATTTCCGCGTTGGCTTTCTCTTGTTCTGTTGCAACTAGAGTTTTGATATTTTTTTCTACAAGTAATTTACGCTCTTGAAGTTCTCTTTCGTACTGTGCTCTTTTCGTTACCATTTCTCTGTCGGCGTTAGCTCTTTTTTCTACAATCTCTTTTTCGGCCTGTGCTCTTTTTTCGGCAATTTTCTTTGCTGCGAGTGCTTCTTTTTCTGCAATTTCTTTCTCGGCTTGTGCTTTTTTTTCCGCAATTTTTTTATCTGCCTCGATTTGCTGTTGCATAATTTCTTCATCAGCAGTCGACTTTTTTTGCGCAATTTCGTTCATCAAATCCTGAAGCATTTTGGTCTTTATTTTTTCCAACTCGCTCTTCATCATTTCTTTATTTTGTTGTTGCTTTGCCAGCCATTCTTTTTGAGCTTGTGTTTTCTTTTGCTGTTCAAGCATTTGCTCCTGTTTTTTTTGTGCAGCGATATGACTTTTTCTTTCCTCTAAAGATTTATGCGCCGTCGAAATATAGGTAAAACTAGTCACTTTAGAGAAATTTGTATTGTACTCATCGTCTTGTTCTGCCACAGTAAAAGTATGACTACCAATACTATCGTTGTTTGTTAAATCCTTGTCGACAATATTGACAGTAACCTTATCTCCCACTCGGAACATATGGTCAATGGCGATAGTTTCTTCTAAGATTAAGTGATTTTGGTATGTCTTACTTTTGAAAATGTTACTACCATTTTTGGAAATACTGATGATCAAATCAGGTGCACCCTTAAATGAATCCCAATATTTCGCACCATTTTTATTTGTCACCTTGATTTTCGTGATAAAAATATAACGAGTTTCACTGTAACAATGGCTACCCAAAATGAACAGTAACAAAACTAAAAAAGTTGTTCTCATCGTAAAATCCTTTGTTAACAATAACTTGAAATAACGGTCTCGTGCAAGTATCCGCCAATAACAGATTTTACCATTTTTGTAAATGTGATTTTTCTAACGCATCTATAAAAATGTATATTGAGATACTTGTAACCATCCGATAGTTCCATAATATTAGCAAAAATTTATCATACTCCTTAGAAAAATTTTAAATAGTTATGTATAATAAATTTTTGTTTTATCTAGGGCCAGCCTAATACATACCTATAATACTACCTCCTATAAAATGATCGCTAGGTAATCCATCATGCTCTAAATAAACTTGTAAATACGCACAAACTCTAAATGAGAAAGTAAGGAACGAAATTGGACCAATTTCGAGACACGCAAACCTCAAACGAAGCTCGTTATTTCGGTAAAGCCAAACGCTATCAAATTTTGCAAGAAATAGGGGCGGGCGGAATGGGACGCGTTTACAAAGCTTTTGACGCAAAAATCAATAGAGTTATTGCTCTCAAGGTTCTGTTATCTGGAAAAAATGCCAACGAAACCGAGAATCGACGTTTTCTTCGCGAAGCAAAAACTCTAGCCAGTCTACAACACAAAAATATTATTCGCGTTTACGATATCGATGTTTTTGAAAAACAATACTTTTTTACTATGGATTACATAGATGGCACCACGTTAAAAGAAGCAGCAAAAAAACTCAAAAAGAATCAAATCATCGACATTATGATCCAAGTAATCAATGCAATACATTATGCCCATGGCCAAGGAGTGATTCACCGCGATATAAAACCAAGTAACATCCTCGTTACTCAAAACAACGAACCAGTAGTGATGGATTTTGGCTTGGCGCGCGCTACGGACTGTAGCACTCTAACGCAATCAGGTAGTATGCTAGGTACATTGCTGTATGCTTCCCCGGAGCAAATCTCTGGAAAAAAAGTCGACCATCTTACCGACATTTATGCGTTGGGTGCCACGTTGTATGAAGTTTTAGCACAGCGTCCTATTTTTAAATCCGAAGGCCAAGCCAATTTATTGTTTCTGGTACTTAATAAACCTCCACAACCTATGCCACGAACAATAGCTAAAGAGTTGCAAGATATATGTTTTTGTGCATTGCAAAAGGACAAGGCAAAACGCTACTCGAGTGCGGCAAAGATGGCCCGGGATTTACGAAACTTCCGTAAAGGCCTTGCCGTACGCAATACCGGACGGGTAAAAATAAAACGCAAAAAATTTCCGATATCTTACATAGTTGCTGTTAGTGTGGTGGTGATTTTGGTGACGAGTTTCCTATTTCTTCGCCAAACGTCTAAACCGAGAAACGTAGGAAAGAAAAAAACAACACAAAAACACGACCCACAAAAAATACTAGAAGAGCAAAATCGCAAAAAAGCGCAGCATCATTTTGCGGAGAGTAAAAAACAACATCACTTGTATCGTATTGAAAAAGCTTGGCT
Organism: Candidatus Uabimicrobium amorphum; assembly: GCF_009002475.1. Taxonomy (GTDB): domain Bacteria; phylum Planctomycetota; class Uabimicrobiia; order Uabimicrobiales; family Uabimicrobiaceae; genus Uabimicrobium; species Uabimicrobium amorphum. Next base: position 1,410,192 of record NZ_AP019860.1, on the reverse strand, counting down.
AGAGATCAAAGAAACGATTAGGTGGGATAAAAATCCGCGGTATTATGTCTATGGTTATCGCATTTTTTGGTTAATTATACGCAATCGCTTCATGCCAGAAAAACAAGAAAAAGAGCTCCTTAGACAGGCTGATAGGGACATAGCCACTTTTCTTAGGAGAAAAGGCTATATTCAACCACTACTTGCCGCAACAGACGATGACGCGTTATACTGCCAGGGGCTTATGTATTACCGCGGTTTAGGGGTAGAGAAAAATTTGCCATTGGCTTACGAAAAGTTACACGCGTTACACCGTAAGGGTTTTTTCGAAGCAACATTACAGCTTGTCAATTACTACACATTAACCAATCAAATGCAAAAATTGCAGGAGTGTTACGAATTGGGCGAGGAAAAGCAATTTGCACCTCTCATCATATCTTATGCTAATCGCAGTAAAAAGAGATATTTGTATGTTAAAGCCGCGGAACTTGGCTATCGTGAAGCGATGTGTATGTTGGGGTATTTCCATTCTTTGCCAGGGAGTCCCGATTTGCATTTGCAAAAGTCACTGGGTTATTATCTACAGGCAGAAAAACTAGGTTCATATCGTGCTTTGCGCGGAATCGTCGATACATATAATTTTTATCAACAAAATGCGGTGCAAGTACCACATTCGCTACAATATTGGATAAAAAAAAGAGATCGCAAACAGCAGGAATTGATGCGTATTCAATTACAAGATTTGTTTGACATAAAATAGAGTTAGAAGTGATTTTGTGGTAGGGATTCGTTTTCAGATTGGTGCCCTCACCATCGAATTTAAGGTTTTAGCTTCGCTAAAAGCCTCAATTCTCATGCCTCTCCCACAGGGAGAGGCGTAACGCGTCTGAATTTGATTCCATTCGTTTTCTATGATGCGTATCACAATGCAACATCCATCAAAAGAGTGTATTACATCCCTACTTTGTCCCGCAACTCAAGCAAATTTAGTTTTTAACAAAAGAGAAGCATTACACCTCTCCCTGTGGGAGAGGTATAAGAATAGCAGATTACAGCCTAGCTGTAACTGCTAATTCGATGGTGAGGGCACCCAATCTGAAAAACTCAAACTAATACGAAAATAAATTCGATGGTGAGGGCACCCAATCTGAAAACTAGTAAGAAAGTAAATGAGATGGTGCGGAGGTCATCTGTTTCAACGGCGGTGCAAATTTTGTCAACTCGATACCTTGTACCGCGGACTTGTATTCATCGATCGTAGGTATTCTACCAAGAATCGCAGAAAGAACCACGACGGGTGTTGATGCAAGTAATGATTCCCCCTTCTTGCGATCCGAGTCTTTTACAACTCTTCCTTGGAATAAACGCGTAGAAGTAGACATCACCGTATCACCTTTTGCAGCCTTTTCTTGGTTCCCCATACATAGGTTACAACCCGGTCTTTCCAGATACAAGATATTTTCGTACTCGGTACGAGCTTGTTGTTTAGGGGCCGCATCATCAAATTCAAAACCGGAATACCTCTGTAGTATTTCCCAGTCACCTTCCTCTTTGAGTTCCTCAATGATATTGTAGGTAGGCGCTGTAACGACAAGAGGTGCTTTAAACTCTACCATTCCCGACTGTTCTTCTAAATTTTTGAGCATTTTAGCAACAATCTTGATGTCACCCTTGTGAACCATGCAAGACCCTACAAAACCAAGATCTACGTGCTTTTCGCCCTTATAGTAGGTAAGATCGCGAATGGTGTCGTGAGTGTAACGTTTGGATACATCTTCGTTGTGAACATCAGGATCGGCAATCATTGGCTCATCGATAGCATCTAAGTCAACGACAAATTCTGCGTAGTACTTCGCATTTTCGTCAGGGGTTAATGGCGGCTTTTTGCCGGTCTTCACCTCTTCAATTCTGTTGTTTGCTCTATCGATAAGACCTTGAAGGACTTGCTTCTCATTGTCCATGCCCTTATCGATCATTGTTTGAATTCGACTCTTTGCAATCTCAAGCGACTCGATAAGGGTATCCGCTTCAGAAATACAAATAGACGCTTTTGCTTTCATCTCTGCTGTCCAGTCGGTAAAGGTGAAAGCCTGATCAGAAGGCAGGGTTCCTATATGAACTTCGATAACTCTACCTTGGAATACATTTTCGCCACCAAACTTCTTGAGCATTTGCGATTGTGTTGCATGCACAACATCGCGAAAGTCCATGTGATCTTTCATTTCGCCTTTGAAGGTTACTTTTACAGATTCCGGTATTGGCATAGAGGCTTCACCAGTGGCAAGTGCGAGTGCAACAGTTCCCGAGTCAGCTCCGAAAGCAACCCCCTTTGACATTCTCGTATGAGAGTCACCACCGATAATCACCCACCTGTCGTCTACCGTAAGATCGTTGAGTACCTTGTGAATTACGTCGGTCATGGCATGATACTTATCTTCTGGGTCACGACCGGTAATCAGGCCAAAATCATTCATAAACTTCATCAATCTTGGTGTGTTTCTTTGCGCCTTCACATCCCATACCGAAGCGGTGTGACAACCTGACTGATAAGCGCCCTGAACAATTGGTGAAATCACCGTAGCCGCCATCATTTCCAATTCCTGAGAAGTCATGAGACCTGTGGTGTCCTGAGAACCGACAATATCTACATTCACACGAACGTATGAACCAGCATGCAATGTGGCACCCGAAGTCCCCACAGCATTTTTGTTGAATATTTTTTCGACGGCCGTAAGACCTTGTCCTTCGTGAGAGATTTCTTTGGATGTAGCAAAAACTGGTGGAACTTCGATCCCAAGTGCTTTTGCGGCAAATGCCTGAAGTTTTTTACCAAATACAATGGCGTATGAACCTCCGGCTCTCATAAATTCCATTTTCTGTGGGGTAAAAGCAGATGAGATGTCCATTAACTCCTGGTCGCCATTGTACAGTTTTTTGGTTTTGGTATTAATGGTAAGAACGGTACCTGTATCCACAGAATATGCTTGTTCTAAAACGGGTTCGCCCTCTTCATCGACGACGACATTCCCCTCTTCATCACGTTTTTTCACCCAGTTTTTGAGATCTAAACCAATACCACCTGTTACACCAACAGTGGTAAGGAAGATAGGTGAAATACCGTTGGTACCTGCCACGATGGGAGCAAAGTTAATAAATGGTACATACGGACTGGCAGGTTTTCCGATCCAAAGTGCGACGTTGTTTACGCCTGACATTCGCGAAGAACCTACTCCCATAGTTCCCTTCTCGGCAACTAACATGACTCTCTTATCGGGATGTGCTTCCTGTAGAGCCTTGAGTTCGTTTTGTTTCTCTTTGTTGTGCTCAAACATACATTGACCATGTAACTCACGGTCTGATCTAGAGTGGGCATCACTACCTGGTGACAGTAAATCTGTAGAGATATCGCCTATCCCGGCGACAAAAGTAACCACTTTAATCTCTTCTTCTATCTCCGGCAGTTTAGTGAAAAATTCCGCTTGTGCATAACTTTCAACAATATCTTTCGCGATTTCATTACCATTTTTCAAAGCTTCTTCTAGACGTTCTGTATCCGCTTCATAAAGGAATACCTGAGTCTTTAAAACCTTTGCCGCCTCACCGGCAATCGCAGCATCATCACCCAACGCTAAATCGAGTAGAACCTTAACAGAAGGTCCTCCTTTCATGTGGGATAATTGCTCAAAGGCAGAAGCAGGCGAAATTTCTTCTACGGTCGCTTTACCAAGAATGATTTCCTTTAAAAACTCCGCTTTTACACCAGCCGCACTGGTGGTTCCTGGCAAGACATTGTAGATAAAGAAATTAAGAGAGTCTTTGCGATGCTCATTATTCAAATCTTTGATTTGCGCAATAACTTCGCTTAATAATTCAGCAGTGTCAATTGGCTTCGCATGAAGTCCTTGACCTTTTCTTTCTTCAATCTCTTTTAGATATTCACTATATCTGCTCATAAAAGATTTCCTTAATTTATAGAGACTTTTGAATTTCCTGTTCCGCTAGAATACTCTAGAAAAGAGTACAGGTGTTTTCGTTTAAGGGACCTGGCCGAAAATAACTTACCAGACTAAAAGATCATAAGGTTAGGAGAGAGTCCTGTTATACATGAGATGTATATATGAGGTGTGTAAATTTGTATTATTTTGAAGTTGTATAGATTGGTTGAATTTTCAAAATTTAGAGAAACAAGTGTTACCTTGTTTCTCTAAATTGCAAATGAGCTACCACAGCCGCAAGTGCGTACTGCATTGGGATTTGTAAATTCAAATCCAGAGCCATTAAGCCCACCACTGTAATCTAGTGTGGTTCCGCTCAAATACAGTGCAGATTTTGCATCTACATGTAACTGAACATCGTGTTCAGCGACAACAATGTCGTCTTCTCGTTTTTCACTCTCAAATGAGAGTTTATAAGAAAATCCAGAACACCCGCCTCCTACAACAGAAACGCGTAGAAATTGGTCGTCGGGTATGTTGTCGTTCTTGCGTATTTTTTGGATTTGTTTTGCTGATTCTTCTGTAATTGTTATTATGTTGACCATCACAAATCCTCCATTTATAAAATTGTTATAAAATAACAGAGATTTAGTATAAAATTATACTTATTTTTTCGACAAAATGCAATAGAAATTTTGAACAATAACAATCCACTATACCGTTTTGTCATTGTTCACAGGATGCTTCCATTTTACGAAGCACCCTGTAGTAATTCATTTATAAAACAATAACGACTAAAACGAGCATTGCGATTATGTGTGGTACAAAATGCACGAGTTTGTGACTGGCTTCGACATAATGGATTTGTTGCTGAATGACGTCAGGATCGGGAACTCCATAGTATTGACGTCCCACACGTGTTATGTCAAGCCCACTGCCAATGAGCATACTTTCCCACATTGGACTCACACACTCAATTTCTCCCATATGCACGCGCTGATAGTAATAGTCGGCGATTCTGTACTGACGATCGAGCACTTGAATCTTTTGCATCGCGATCTTTGCACTATACTTTTCCAAAAACTCTCCGATGTATGTCACAAATGCTAGTTCCAATCCAAACAGATAAAAAAGTTCGGAGACCGAGAAACGTAGTGTGTCGTTGATTGCAGCAATTTGTAAACACCTTGGATCGGCAATCACATGAAAACGCGTCAATATCACACCGACTGCGCCACTAACAATTAGAGTTAGAGATAGCATTTTTAGGAAAGATAAGCGGCGAAAAAGAATGTTACTCATACACATAAACGCCAGCGAAAATAGATAAAAACATGCCGCCATAGCACATATATTTTGAATGGAAATCAGATCGACAACTGCTACAGAGTAAATCGTAGATCTAGCGAGAATATCAGCAACAGAGCTCAGTATCATTCCAAGAGTACAAAATACGACCGTTGATATAATAAGAATTAAACGGATAATATTGCGACGAATAATCGTAATGTAACAGAATAAAATACAAAGCTCTACCGCCTCAAATATTCCTAAGAAATTTGGTGGGGCAATGGTTGCGTTTTCCGCAAAAGATTCTGGTGAAATTTCACAAAAACCAACACCAAATAAAAATTGTCGATATCCAAATATATCTATCACAAAGGGAATACAGAGTAAAAATACACAAAAGATTTTTTTCATATACACTCCTTAAATGAAAAAAGAGGATGCCATATAACACAACATCCTCTTCTTAAAAAATTATTTAAAATCAACCCAACAATGTATGTGGTGAGTTGCAACAACCATCATTTCTTGGGCTTTTCTTGCAAAACTTTGCGAATAGTTCTTTTTGGAAAATTTATAAACACGATCCCAAGTCCAGATGGGTTGTTCGTTATAATAAACGACGATAACACTTGCCTTAAAGCGACGATTGCGTCCTCCGACTTTAAAGTTACCATCGTGTGGCATGATGTAAGCATTTAGATCAAATGTACGTTTGCCAACCTTTGGAATTTCAAAGGAGTCTTTCCAACTCTTGGCAGGTGGTAGTTTGTCTCTCAATTGTTTACGCTCTCCGTCCACATTCACTTTTTGCGATACAACACTTGATGCAATTAAAGATGACTTTTCAGCATCTCCACTTAAAGCACAAATCGTGATATAACCATTACCGGCTTCAAGCGTCTCTGTAGGGATTTCGATGCTAGCCTCAGAGTTGTAAAAATATTTTTCAAAAGATGCACCATTATTGTTTTCATAGCTAAAGTACATGAAAGGACTTGTCGCTTGCCATTGATAAACAGTGGGATAGAGTTTATCCATTTTAAGTTGTGGATCAATCAAACTAGGCACAAGTGGTAACACTACATCGTCTGCAAATACGACATCTCCGTTTGTATTTGTCACGACTACCGATGCTGTATCACCTGGTTTCAAAGAAGGGAAACCGCTTATGTAACCTAAAACGGGGTGGTAACCTATTTTTTCGTCGTTGACAACAACGTTTAAATCTTTTCTTACACGGCCATCTTCATAAGCTGTGGCGGAAAATATTACTTCATTATTTTCACAAACTACATTGGCTTGAAATTGTATTTCCGCGTATAAAAAACTGCAAAAAAGCGCTAATAAAATTGGTATTCTAAACATTAATTCATCCTCTCCAAAGTTTCACCTAAAACTCAATTGGTGGCATAACTCTCTTTTTGTAGTTTTTCAATACTACGAACCATAGAAAAAGCAAACATCGCCGCAAAAACGCCCAGCGCATCCGCAGCGATCAGAGCTAAGATGGAGTTTTTGAAAGTTTCCACATCGTCAGAAAAAGCGACCAATAAGCCACTTACATACCCTAAAACGATCGTAAGTAGTACACTAAGCCACCAAAATAAAACCACAAATGACTTTTTTGCTGAGTCTTTGGAACTTTGTGTCCACACTTCTTTCGCAATACGGTAAGGACGAACAATATTGACAATAGGAATAATAAAGCCCCAAAATGTCTGCCCGTGACTATATTTTAGGTCTTTTGCCCCTAAACTTTCTAGATCTTCATGCACCCCATAGAACCACAAACAAAAAGTGATAAATATCAAAATATATAAAATCATTTGTGTAATCGTCAGTAACTGCATTTGCACATTACTTTCTTCGACAGTTTCCACAGAAAGGATATTATTTTGTGAAGCTTCGTTGTAGATACTGTATTGATCAAAAAGCGATACTATACTCCAAGCATTCACAATAACAATAATCACAAACAAAACACTTAGAAATCCAACACTCTTCTTCATCGCACTCCCCTTATTCTAGCTTTTTGAGATATTCCTGTAGTAGTTTATTTAAATATTTATTGTATTCTTGAGCTTCTTCTGCACTCATTTGTTTTGTTGTATAGTCAATTTTTAGACCATCGTTAAAATGTTTTTTTGCCTTTTTATAATCTTTAATAAGATAACTCATTGCTCCGGCAATAAAGTAACACTCTTTGTGAGGAAAAAAGTCCTGTTGAGGTTGCTTTAAAACTTCTTCGGCAATTGCGAGTGCCTTTTTACGATCTTCGGTGGCTTCTTTGTAAAGAATGTCTTGCTCTTCACTCATTTGTTGGTGCCGATAATGTTGCAAGAAATCTTTTGTTTGTTGTGTAATTAAAAACTTCAACACAGGATAAAATACTGCCGATAGTATCGACCGTGTTGCGCCAGGGTGTTTGCGCTTTTCCAAAACCTGTGGCTGTTTTCTCTCAAGAGCCTTCTTCTTGTTTTTCGAATTATCCGCTTCTTTTTCAAGATGATATGCTTTGGTTCGGTAAAATTCAGCCCAAAAGTGATCATGCCCAAGTCCCCAAACCTCATAAACTTTCTCCGCAATCCTCATACGCGTAGAAATAGGAATTGCCGTGTAATCTTCGTATTTAGATAAATCGTGATTCATTTCCTTCAACGCATCGGTAACGGCAATCAATTTATTTGCAGGAAGGGCATGAAAATGCCAGGAAAAAGTAGAGTAAGAGCACTTCTGACAACAGTAAATAGAGCGTGTATCTGTAAATGGCCAAAACACGTATTGAAAACGCGATGGACGCATGTATATTTCATTGGAAAATGATGCAGGTTGCAAAAATGCAGTTTGTTTTAAACAAACAGGACAGGTGGCAATTTTTTCACGCCAATCAGCTTGCACAAAACAAGCGCAGAATAAGATAACAAGTGTGAAATAACGAATCATTTTTTCTAACTCCTAGTATCAGCGATCATTAGTGAGGAGAACTCAATAGGTATTTGTGGAATTTGGTTTTTCGTAGAGCAAAAAACAACCTGAAACGGCAAATTTTTGCCCTATTTTATTAGTTATGAGAACTTTAGTCAAAATCAAAATGATTTATGATGATTATATTCTTCAAATCGCGTTCTGAAAATACCCAAAAACTACTTTTTTTATTAAAAGCTTTTCGTTAGATATTTTATAAAAATCATTTTCTCTCCATGGAACTGTTTTTCATCTCAACAGCAACACTATACGCGTAATCCATGACGCATTCGCCGTAGCCGGGATCAAAAAAACTTTCAATATATTCGGGGCCTGATGGTGGCCACATCGCACTATAGGAGTGCATGAGATAACTGTACCAGCTATTACTCAAAGAAGTCACAATTCCCACATCATAGTGCCTTTCCAACTTCTTACGTAGATCAATGGTCAATGTAGATGAAATTTCGAAGGGAAAGTTTGCAATAGCTGTTTGGTGCAATGTGTTATCGATTGTACTAATTTCTAAATGAGATTCCTCAGGCATATATCCCCAGTCTACCCAAACTCTTCCTACAATTTCAAGAGGTATGAGAAAGTCAGGAATGGCATTGACATTGACATTGCCCAAAATAAACTTGGGCGAATGGTGTTGTAAACGAACCACGGGAGACGTTTGTACTGTACTGCGTATTTCCTTTACCTTGTCGGAAATAAGTTTTCCCATGATTTCAATTTTTTCCATACGCTGTGGTACACGTCCACTGATATGTTTCCAATATTTTGCAGGGGGTCTGGTCGTGACATCTCCTAGCCCTCCTTGAAAAAACAACGCCACATAAGATGGATCTTGCTCTTTTTCTAAAATACGTGCAAAAGCCCCAGGAAAGTCAGAAGAGTACTTCCATAATTCAGGAGGCATGAGTATTGGGTGTCCGGCAAACCACACCATATCCGCCATTATTTTATCATTCTGGTCTTTAACATGGATCAACGTCAGCCTTGTGTCCACAGGGTCGTTTTTACGTCTTCTATTTTTTGTGGTGTTTTGTAGTTGCGCATGGGTAATGCCAATCTTCGCTGGTTGCATGTTCTTTTTTGCGGTGAGAATACTCTGGGAGATTTTTTGTGCCAGGTATTCTAAATTTTCGGCATCAAAAGAGCCCATTGCAATAGATGGTAAAGTACAACACCAATATCCACCGATTGCCGAATGCGGATGTGTGGCACATAAATTCACCACGATTTCAGGACCGACTTGCTCGCGAACTTTTTTTGTCAAAGCGTCTGTTAAAATAAGTAGGTCCACGGACACATAGGCAATGTATTTTTTGTTAGACGCAATTTGCGCGTTGTTATGTAAAAGTACGGCACGGCTGTACAAATGGTGATATAGCTCACGTTTTTCATCGTAATATGTTCCAGAGGCAATGCGATTTCCTGGAGCATATCCCGCCATGTAGGTGTTTTTGTATGGGGTTAAAGCGACGCGACTTGTACCACAATATAACTGTGCGTAGTCCTGTGCAACAGCGATTTTTTTGACAACAGGCTGTTGTTTATAGCCTCCTGAACATCCAAATAAAAATACGACCAGTACGAGGATTTTAATCACGTTGTGCATTCTTTATCTCCTAGTAAAAAAAGATTGCCCGTTGTTTTCTTTTTATATAATATGATACCTGTGTAAACACGGCATGTCCATAAATACAGCATGCCAGTACAAACTGTTTTTTACAACATTTATGAGAGGTATAACATGGCGGTATACGATGATCGAGAAAGGTTTATTCCTTATCAAAAATTCGAATTAGTCAATATGATATCTAAAGACTTAACGGTAGAAAGTCAAAGAGATTTTAAAAGATTTTGCCGTATCCTTGAAAGTGTATATCACTTCAAGTTTCACGAAAAGTTAGAAAAAATGAAGCAATGTTATTATCCCTTTAATCCCGACATCGACACCAGAAAATTCCGTAAATATACTCCTGAAGAGCTAAAGCAGTCCGAAGACGAGCTAGAAGAAGTTTTTAGTGAAATTTTAAACAATGCCAATTATCGACAGATTTCAGAAGAGGAACTGCACGAAGCTCTTGTTAGGGAATCTCTTTTCAAGATAAGTCTCTTTGTAGACTTTGCTCAGTTCGATAAATGTTTACTATTTTGCCGTGGTGATGTTACCAACAAAGTGGTCATTCGCACCTGGAATTTTAAGAAAAAAACCATCGAAGTTCCCACATACAAACGCATAGCAATGTTAATAAAATTCCGCGAAGAAAAACACATTGCAAAAGAGGATAGAGACGGCATCATGTTTACACCAGGAACCATGGTAGTAAAACTGTTCCGTAACATTCCCAAGGCGGATATGGAGATGCTTTTCCCCAACACCAAAGTACGCATGCGTTTGAAAGACAAACTTTTCTTAGGAGTTCCTGCTGTCCTTGGTGGTTTGTTTGTCGTATTGGCAAAAGGGGGATCTGTTCTTTACGCTTTGCCGATTATCTTTACGATCATGTATATATTGTTGACAACAGGAAACTTATCCGAAATAGACTCACAACAAGCGGCCATTTTGATCGCTGGAGGAACAGCGTTAATTGGTATTTTCGCCTATGCTTGGCGTCAATGGGTGAAGTATCGTTCGCGAAAAATAGAGTTTATGAAAACCCTGTCGGAAAATCTGTATTTCAAGAACCTAGACAACAATGCCGGAGTTTTTCATCACTTGGTCGATTCGGCAGAAGAGGAAGAATGCAAAGAAGTGATCTTAAGCTACTTCTTTTTACTACAAAATCCGCAAGGACTAACAGAAGAACAAATAGATGATTCCATTGAAAAATGGTTCGAAACAAAACACAAAACGCGTATCGATTTTGAGATAGACGACGCATTGCGTAAACTTGTGGAATTAGAACTTTGCACAACAAGCGAAATAGAAGGAAAGACTATTTATCAAGCGATTGCCGTAGAAGAGGCATGTAAGAAATTGGATTATATTTGGGATAATTATTTCCAATATAACGAGTAATTGTGAGTGTAGAAGGCTTTGTGTTGTTTTGCGATATAAAGCCTTCTATATGTTATAAAATTGTCTTGTCTAGTAGTAATGTAGAAAGGGTAAATAATGCAAACTCTCTTAAAAAATCGTTATCAATTAAAACAGGAAATTGGTAGAGGAGGAATGGGCACTGTTTATCTTGCGCTGGACACAAAAACAAATACACAAGTTGCAATTAAAGAATGTAATGCTAATGAAGATCTGGATTTACAAGAGCGTATAAAACGCGAATATCAATTTATGACTAGTATAGATCACCCTTGTATTGTAAAAGGACAAAATCTTTTCAAAGTTAATAAAAAGTATTTTATTGTTATGGAATATGTTGAGGGTATATCTCTAAAAGACTTTATTAGCAATAATTCATGGTCTATTAGTTTTAGCCAACAACTACAAATTGTAAGAGATATTTGTAGTGCTGTTGTCGCTTTGAACAATAATGGAATTATACATAGAGACTTAAAGCCAGAAAACATTATCTTGCAAAGAAATCTAACACCTAAAATTTTAGATCTTGGAATTGCAAGGTCCACAAACGGAGAACTTCCAACAATAACAAACACAGGAAGTATTATTGGTACCCCATGCTATGTTAGTCCAGAACAAATCGACGGCGAAAATTCGGTGAATAATATAGATGTTTTTTCTTTAGGAATTATATTCTATCAATTTTTTTCGTGGCAAAAATATTCACCTTTTTATGCTGGTGGTATAGTACAAAGTATAGATAAAGTTTACAACTATAACCCACCTGCTTTGACTTCCATACTCCAGGAAAATAATTCAGTCACCTCGGCTATTTCAGATTTAATAGATAAAGCGTTAAAAAAAAATCCTAAAGAAAGAATCGAATCTACACAAAAAATGTTGACAATGCTTGATAAGATAGTTTCGAAAAGTAATTTGGCTAAACCAAAGAATAGAAACAAATTAAAAAAAGTTTCTCAGGTAAATAAATCAAAATCTTACTTTATTCTATATTCATCTTTTAGCACTATTTTATGTATATTTTTCTTACTTGAAATCAACAATATTTATAAAGAAAAAAATCAAAAAGATAATCAAGTAAAGATATTACAAGATGACTTAAATAACCTAAGAAATATTTATAAGGAAAAGGTTTTAAGTATCAACTCGAAAAAATACATTTCTGTAGAAAAAATGAGTGAGGAAATTCTTTTTCTTTATAATATTGATTCGCAATGGTACAAAAAAGTAGATAAAAAAAATATCTACACGTTTATGAGCAAAATGTTAGCATCTACACTTAAATCGCCTTTTTTACGAGGTGATAACAGTGTTTTATTACATGATAATAGGTTTTTAGTTAGCAAACTTTTCGAATTATTTGACAATGTTTTGAAAAAGAATAGAGGTAGCTTTGCAAGCCAAGAATTACAAAAATTTTATTTTTTGTACAAAAAGGCTGGAATAGAACATTCTCTGCATCCTTTTTGTGAAAAAAAATTTTTATCTAACCTTTGTGCACTCCAAATAGATGATGAAAGTGTTAAAAGAGATCAAGATTTAGTAAAGTTATTCATTAATAGAAAAACAAGGTACCAGTTGACTAGATCGCGTGAAAAAAGTCTTCTTTTGGCTTATTTTCGATATGTAAATCCAGGAAATATTTTTCGGAGAAAAGACAAAGTTGCCTTCTTAAAAGAAAACATAAATTTTTTGAAATCTCTAGTCAATAACAATTTTAGTACTTCTAAACATTACTACCTTTTGGCTAAAGCGTATCAGGAACTTCGACGAGAAGACAGAAATCCGACAAACCGGGCCGATTATCTTTTTCAATGGAAGTTTTTTTTGGAAAAAGCTTTAGAAATGAATAATAGCAATTCTATCTATCTTGAATCTTGGTTTGAATGGTATAGAAAAATGACTTCTTTTGTTAATGACTACCCTAAAATTTCACCTGAACTTTTAAATCGTATATATACAAAAAAATCTGGGTCTCTTAACATGGAGAAAATGCAAGCTAAAGATTGGAAACTGGACTTCTCAAATTACAACAAGACACAAATTATTAACAATTTTTCATTCTTAGCTTTTAATATAAATGAAAGAGAAAGTTTCTTATTCAATTACTTTTATTTTTCAATGCCTGAAGCGCTAAGAAGTGATTATTTAATTAAAAATAGAGAAACGAAGAAAATGTTAAACAACAAGCTCTTGAATTTGAGAGAGGCTAAAAATTATGAAAACCGTCAAAAGATTCTTCGAATTTTTAAAGTCAAACTTGTTAAGTACTAAGGGAAGTCTCAAATCAATCCCCAGAGTTTAAATGCAAAACGTATAGATCATCTTCTTTGTTAAAACCCATTTTTTCTAGATAAATTTGATGCCAATCTCCTTGGCATGAGGAAGTAATCAGCTCTTTTGTAAAACAATTTTTGTTGTAAAAAAAATGTCCTATCTTGAAATCACGGTATTGCGGTACGACATAATCGAGAATAACGTGTAGTCTGTCTTGGTGTTCCTCTAACAAAATGAGCCCTGCTGGTACAGTATTGCGCAATACAAAGAAACTAAGGTAATCTTTTTCCTTGTCTAAAGAAAGTTGCGGATAGAATTTTTGGATGTCTTCGGAGTGAAAATTTAGAAAATGTTGAGTGTATTGCTCCGTATATGTGGTGTTGAGAATGTAAAAATATTCTTTCGCAAATAAAACTTGCACAAGATAGTAGACATTGATGCACACGATTAAGAAATTGACAAAAGCGACGGGGTATGCCGGTAGCATTAAGCCATAAACCACAAAGGTTATCGCCCCAACTAAATTAATAATACGTAGTTTTAAAATAGAACTCATCATCAAAGAAACAGCGACTAGTATAGACGCAGCATAACCAATAAACTCTTCTAACATTTCTTCCTCTTTGTCATCTAATTCTATGGTATAATTGTTTGAAGTAAACTATCGGGCGGGTCATCATAGCAAAACAAATAATAAATTGGTATGTTTTTTTTAGAAAGAAACGTCATGCAAAAAACCGAATTTACGGAAGATATATTTACAGTTACGGATGTTTTATCACCAGAGGAATGTCAAAAATATATTGATTACACGGAAAATATTGGATTTGCGGATGCACCGATTACAACCGCTGCGGGACCTATTATGAGTCCCGGAATTCGCAATAACACGCGTGTCATGTTTGATAATGAGAAAATGGCGGATAAGTTGTGGCAGCGCGTACAGACTTTTCTCCCTCAAAAATGTAAAGGAAGAGATGCTCTAGGTCTAAACGAACGTTTTCGTTTTTATCGTTACGAGCCTGGGCAACGATTTGCTCCTCACGGCGATGGATACTACCAGAGAGAAAACGGTGAGCGCAGTTTTTTTACGTTCATGGTATATCTAAACGACGATTGTGAAGGCGGAGAAACCAAATTCTTTTTCCCTTTGCTAATCGGACAAGAGGATGTTGTCATAAAACCTAAGGCGGGGATGGCCTTATTTTTTAAACATGCCATTATTCACGAAGGGACTACAGTCGTTTCAGGAAAAAAATACGTACTGCGCTCTGATGTCATGTATAGCAGTGAGTAATCACCAATGGGGATTTTCTTCCCACAGCATATATAGGCCTTGTGTTCCCATGTCTTCTCCACCTGACTTAGCGGCTTTTTCGTAATACTCAATCGTTTTTGATAAGACCGGGACGCTCATATTTATACTTTGAGATTCTTTGGCTGCGATTTGCATATCTTTAAGAAAATGTTTGATCAAAAATCCAGGAGAGCTATCTTTGGCAATGATACGCGGTGCAAGATTGTCCAAACTCCAACTGCCAGCAGCTCCCTTGCTAATGGATGCGAGTAGCTCTTTTTGGCAAAGTCCGTATTGTTTTGCATAACGTAATGCTTCAATCATTCCCATCATTGTCCCCGCAATGGCTATTTGGTTACACATCTTACAATGTTGACCGCTGCCAGATTTACCTTGATACACGATATTTTTTCCCATTAGTTGAAAAAGCGGTAGTATGCGATCAAAGGTTTCCTTATACCCTCCGACCATAATAGATAAGGAAGCGTTCTTTGCTCCGGTATCTCCACCGCTAACCGGCGCATCTAGGGTTTCGATTTGCCTTTGCGCGGCTTGCTCCGCTATTTCTATTGCCAATGATGGTTCGCTTGTTGTCATATCACAGAGAATGCTATTGCTCTTTGCGTTTGCAACCAATCCGTTTTCTCCCAAATACACTTCGCGAACATCGTCGGGAAAACCGACAATCGTAAAAATAACATCGCATTCCTGGGCTATTTCTTTTGGAGAATCACACCACTTCGCTCCCATGGAAATTAAATGCGCGGCTTTTGGCTTGCTGCGTGTGTAAACGTGTAAAGAGTGACCGGCATTACGGAGATGAGAGGCCATTTGTGCTCCCATAATACCCAGTCCAATAAAACCAATTTTTTGATTTTCCATATTCACCATCATCTCCTATTTTCTGTGGTCTTTTGTGTTTTCTTTTGGCAAACTTTCTTCTTTCTTCAATTGTTGATTCAACCGATGCAGGCGATTGACAATGCTCATAAATTTAGGCTGTTTTTCGTTAAACTTACCTCGGTGAGCTTTTTGTACATTATCAAAATAGTATTGAGCGGAATCCATTGAAATTCTGGCACTTTTTAAATAATATTTATATTTTTTTTGTAGCGCTTCTTCCACTTCATCAAGCGCTTTCGTCACTTTTTCCAAATCAAATTGCACAAATGCAGGTAATTCCTGTGGCTTCGTTTTTGGAACATACTGCTTTTGTTGTTTTAAGCGCTCTTCCAAAATATAATATCTTTGCTGTAACTCGTTTTTTTCTATCTCTTTTTTTTCAAACTCTTTTTTCCAGTACGCGAGGTCTTCTTTTAATTGCTTAATAAGGCGGTTTGTTTTGGCAACTTGCGAATTTTCGAAATTTAACCTATTTTCTAGAGAGCGAAGTTCTTGCTCCTTTTTCTGTAAACGCTTCTCCCACGATTCCATTTCTTTACTCGCAAGGTAGTTTTTTGCCTCGGGGTCAGAGATGACAAAGTTAAATTTTTGAACTGAACCAAAAGATACTTGGTCTTCCTGATACTGAAAAATGGTAACTTCGTAGCTTCCAATAAAATCATTTCCGTCTACCGCGTCGTGATCACTGACATCAATACGCAATTGTTGTTTTTCTTTTACACTTAGTTTAAACATCTTATCTTTTAAAGTGTGGGTATTCTTAAATACCTTACTCTTAGATATTTGTTGCCAAGCGCCTTTGATCTTCACAAAAAACTTCATTTGAATGTCAGGTTTCCCCAACAAATCCCAGTTTTTGCTATTTTCTTTTTTTTGACTAACCGTCAATTCGCGAATGTATAAACTCTTGATATTTTCGGCTTGAATAAATAATGTGATCAAGACAAAGCACAGTAATAGTTTCATTGAAAGCCTTTCTCTTTTGTATTTTCGACTTGTCGTCTAGTATTTACTTACGTAAGGAAAAACACATTAGCGATTTTTTATCACGTATGAATAGTTTCCCATTTGCAACACTTGGTGTTGTCCAACAAGTCGTCTTTCTGTTAAAAGGATTGAACTGCTGCTTTAATATATACTTGTCTGGGTTGGCAGCAACTAGTCCCAAACGTCCATCCTCACCAAGGACAATGAGATTGTCTCCGAAAGCAACCATAGATCCCTTGCTAAATCCTCTAGCCTGCCACTTTTCTTTTCCCGTGACAGCATGCATACATTTTAATATTCGATTGTGGAAACCATAAATGTGCTCTTTTAACAAAATAGACGAAGAAAAATGATTCTTCATACGTGGAGTTTTCCACGAAAGTTGTGGCTGAATACCCTGATTACTCTTCTGTAGCTTTATAAGTCCAGCCCCCGTATGATAACCAGAAGAAATAAACACATAATTTTTGTACACAATAGGAGCCGCGGCATGAATTTGTTGGAATGTCTTCCACGGAAAACGCCAAATATAACTCTGCTTTTGTGGATTTATACTGACAATCCCCTCTTGGTTAAAAAATAAAATTTGCGATTGCCCAAGGATATTTGCCACCACAGGTGTCGCGTAAGAGGGACCTTGCCCAGACATTGTCCACGCAACAGAACCCGTTTTTTTATCGAAAGCTGCTATTGAATTTTTCCCCTTCCCTACTTGATAGATCAGCCACTCCTTATAGATAATCGGTGAAGAAGAAATTCCAAATAATAAATTATCACTTGCGAATTGTTTAAATATATTCACTTGCCAAATGATTTTGCCACTCTTTAGATCTAAGCAAGACAAATTTCCCTTACCACTCACAGTATAGACCCTGTTGCCATCAATTGCTGGTGTAGCTCGTGGACCGTTGCCCATTTGATTGTAGTAGAGATCGTTAATCTTTGTTTTCCAAAGTACTTTACCTTTTTCAATATTTATCGCAACAACGTATTCGTATTTGTCGACCTCTTGTTCATGAATAGGGATATCAAAATTATAGCCACCATATGACTTTTTCGGTTGTGGTGTTGTTGGTTTCTTTTTCTTAATACCACCTGGAGGATCACCATACATGGTAATGGCCGTTGTACCCGAAACTGAGACTCCTGAAAGACCTTCTCCCAGTGGAAACTCCCACAATTTTTGAAGTCCTCCTTCGGGCCAAGTATTCATAATACTTGTTTCTGTGGATATCCCGTTCCCCTCAGAACCACGCCATTGTAGCCAATCATCACAATATGCAATAGAAAACAATAGAATTGTTGTAAGTAATATACGCATAAATTTTCCTATCTATGAAAAATATTTAAAGAGCTATTTTTTGTATGTGACTTAGTAAATCTTGTAACGTTTCTTCTTTTGTAAATGGATTCATGATGGTTGTACGAAGGTATACTTTATTTTTTAAGGTGGTGCTCACAATATAGAAAACTCCGCTTTGCATAACATTTTTGCAAATATCGCGTTGTAGTTGATCGAGATCACCAGAGAACTCTTCGGGAACGAAGCGAAAACACACGATATTGCCTTGGGGAAATACCGCTAACGTGAAGTTAGGATTTTTCTCAATCAAATTTGCCAAATGTTGTGCCATTTCGAAGGTATATTCTATGTACTTTGCAAAAAATTCTTCTCCATAGTGACGTAAACAAAAATACGCCTTGAGCCCCATAGAGGGTTTTGTACACTCCATGGTACGTCGACTGATGGCGTGCCAATCCTGCTCATCACTATCTTCAGAATATAAGTATGGT
The DNA here is from genome assembly GCF_009002475.1 of Candidatus Uabimicrobium amorphum. Lineage (GTDB taxonomy): Bacteria > Planctomycetota > Uabimicrobiia > Uabimicrobiales > Uabimicrobiaceae > Uabimicrobium > Uabimicrobium amorphum. The sequence continues at coordinate 1,391,717 of NZ_AP019860.1, read as the reverse complement.
GCGTGTTGCTTTAGAGCAAAGTGAGAGTTTCTTTTGTCGCGAAAGATAACACCCGTACACAAACTCGGCATCATCATCATTTTATGTAGATCCCAAACAACAGAATCGGCGCGGTGTATTTGCTGTGCTAGGTGTTGGTATTTTTTGGACAAAACAACAGGGGCTCCATGGGCACCATCAACATGAAACCACAAATCATGTTCCTCGCAGAAATCAGCGATCATCTGTAAATCTTCAAAAGTACCTGGTCCTGTATTACAACAACTTCCCACGACCGCGATCACCTTTCGATATTTTTTTAGGGCTTCTTGGTAGGCAGTCTCAAGAGCTTTACGCGTAATTTGAAATTTTTCATTGCTAACAATGGGAATAGCACCGTCTTGTCCTAGTCCCATAATTTGCGTTGCGCGTTTAACACAATAATGAGCTTCACTAGAAACAAGCACTGATAACGGTTCTTGCACTCCTTCATTCCAAACATCATAACCCGCCTTGATTTGCCTAGCAGCGAGAAGAGCCATCAAGTTACCTAAAGATCCACCGGCGGTGATGAACCCACCGGCATTGCCATAACCTATTTTTTTTGCCATCCATTCAATAATCCGCACTTCAACTGCGGTATGCATGGGTCCCATCTCAACAATCGCAGTACTGTTATTCAAAAAAGAACTCAATAGATCAACGGCGGCGGCCATTGGCAAAGGAACAGCGACTTGATGCCCAATGTAGTGGGGATGGTGCAAATGCTGAGAATGTTCCACCACTTCACGAAGAAAAGTATCCCAGCTATTGGTAAAACGACGATCCATTTGCGAACAACGATCGAGAATCGACTCCCAATCTGTTGTTTCTAACACTTTTTTGTCCGCACGATGCATGGATTTTAAGTGTTCCTGCAATATAAGAACTATTTTGTTGGTGTTATCAGTAAAGGCTTCTGGAGAAAACGCTTGTGAAAATAATTTATCGGTCATTTTTTTCTCTAAAATACAGTTCTATAAAAAAATTAAATAACTTGATTTTTCATAATATCTTATTGTAGAATATAAATCTTTTCCCTTTTTACTAATTTAACCTAAATATGAAATGCTAATATGGAAATACAAAAATATCAAAATCTAATCGAAGCCGCAAAAGAAGTGCGAAAAAACTCTTATGCTCCGTACTCTAAATTTAAAGTTGGAGCGGCTATTTTATGCCAAGATGGTGAAGTTTATGTAGGTTGTAATGTAGAAAATGCTTCTTTTGGTTTGACCTGCTGCGCGGAAAGAAATGCGATTTTTAATGCTGTGGCAATGGGAAAGAGTAAATTTAGCGCGATAGCTGTGGTCGTAAACTCTCCTCAACCTTGTACCCCATGTGGTGCGTGTCGTCAGGTCCTAAACGAATTTTGTAATGATATGGATATTATTATGGTGAATATCCGTGGAAGAATGAAAGTGGAAATTACACCCCTAAATGAACTTCTCCCGCGATCTTTTGATGCGAAAAGTCTTTAGAACAAGTCTAAAGACTTTTACTTTTTCTATTTCCCCGCACGTCTTATTTTATTTTCAAGATCAGCACGAACCTGTCCTCGAATTGGTGGAGGGGCAAACTGCAATAAACCAATCGCCTTTTTCCAGCTTTTTATCGCTCTCTTTTTTTGGTTCATAATTATATAACAATCTCCCTTTAATGCATGAGCAGCAAAGAAACGTGGGTCTTTTTTAGACACTTCCTTCGCTATCTTTAGCGCTTTTTTATGGTCGCCATTTCTCAAAGAAATTTGCCCAATATGAAACTGCGCTTCCACATACCCAGGGTTTATTTTTACTACCTTTTCAAAATCTTTCAACGCTTTATCGAAATTCTTTAAAAGACTCAAATGTACCCAGCCTCGTTCAAAATGAGCATGTGCACTTTGTGGATATTTTTTTATATGGTTCGTAAAAAATGTAATGGATTTATAGGGATCTCCCATTTGCTCTAACACACGCCCTACATTGGTAAATGATACTCTATCGTTGGGTTTTTCATCTATAATTAAAGATAAATCGGCCAAAGCTTTGTCATATTCATGTAAATGTTGTGCATAAATAAGAGCTCTCTCGTTGTAGCAATGAAAGCATTTGCGTTTATTGATAGCTTTTGTATAAAATTGCGCCGCTTCTTGAAAACGGTTTAGCATTTTCAGTATGTGGCCTTTGTAGCTAATGACTCCTGCAGGAGGAGAAGGAATATTCAGAGCTATGTCTACATGCTTCAACGCTTCACTATATTGTTTTTTGTGAACTAAAATGACACTTTTCTCATAGTTCGCCTGTGAATTTTTTGGAAAATCTTTTAAGATTTGATCCACATATTTTTCGGCAAGAGCATAATTTTTCTGCCGAACATAAACGGTGACTTGTTGCAACTTTTGTCCTAATTCAGCAGGAGACATTTTGGTTCTTGGCAAGACTTTAGGATTATTGTTGGCATTTTGTTTATTGGAGTTTTGATTGTTGTCTGTATTCGCTTGTTTATTTGTGTTTTTATTCTTATCTGTATTCGCTTGTTTATTTGTGTTTTGATTCTTGTCTGCGTCGTTTTCCCATTTTTTCGGTGTTTTATCTTTTTTTCGGTTGTTCTCTTGTGTGTATTCAAATTCATTTTCGTAAGTATTATCTTCAGAAGATGACGATGATGATGACGCAAATATCACTAAAAAGAGTATCATGACAAAGATAGAGGCAACGGTGATAATCACATTGGTGTTTTTTGATTGCCCACGACGCCTTCCCGCTTTTTTTCTTGCCTTTTTGGGAACGCTACTTCGTGAGGTGGCGCCCGAAGCCCTGGAAGGTTTTGCTTTTCCAGCAGCGTTTTCTAAATCTTTGGCAAAACGTTGTGCACTAGAGTAACGATCCTTTTTCTTTTTTGCAATCGCCCGCATACAAATGCGCGAAATTTCTTCTGGAATTTCTTTGCGTACGAGATGTGGGGGCTTGGCTTTTCCTTCCGATATTTTTCTTAAGAGTGCCGGAAATGTATTTGCATCATAAGGGGGCTTTCCCACAATCAGAAGATAAAAGACAACACCTAAAGCATATATATCACACTTGGCATCTACCGATTCCGGATGATCTATTTGCTCGGGGGCCATGTAGGCGGGTGTCCCCATAAAACTTCCTGCCTGGGTGAGTTCTTGAATTCCCTCTTTGTCTTTCGCTAAGCCGAAGTCCGTTAGCCATGGCTTTCCCTCGTTATCAATCATTATATTCGCAGGCTTGATATCACGGTGTATAATGCCAGTCTGGTGAGCTGTGTGGAGTGCGTTTGCTATGGGAGTTAATAGTTTGATCGCCTTGCGATAGTGCATAGGGACTTTCTCACGATCCAAGCCATGCCCACTCACAAATTTCATGGCAAAATACGGCATGCCATTTTCACTACCTAAATCGTATACAGGTATGATGTGTTCATGCTGAATCTTGTATACCGACCGCGCTTCTCTTTCAAAACGGGCAACATCTAGTTGCGATGACCCTTCTCCACGAATTAATACTTTAAGAGCAACTGTACGTTGAAAAGATGGGTCATAAGCCTTGTATACGATACCCATTCCACCACGGGCAATTTCTTGTTCTATTTCGTAACGCCCGAAGTTTTTAGGCACACTAGCTCCGACCTGTAAGACACCCTCGCGAAACTGGACTCGCCCGAGACCTTCTTCTATTTCTCCTGCTTTTTTGAAAAGTGTTTGTAGTACATTGCCCTCGATAAAACGGTTTTCCACGGCAAATTTTGCAATATGGCATTGTGTCTGAGTGTACTCCTTTGACCATTTTGCAAGAATTTGATTCACCTGTTGTAAATTAAACATACCTTCTTTCATCGCAACCATACCAAATATGGCAGCTTGCTTTTGATCATTATTCAAACGAAAGTAGTCTTGTTGATGTTGTGGAATATTGTCGATAGAAATAACACCTTCAGTCAGGAGCGAATTTCCTGCAAGTGTAAATGTGCTCATTGAAGTATGAGAAAGCTTTAAATCTTCATTACACAATACCTTTTGCGCTTTATCTTTTACGCCATTTTTGCGAGCTTCGATCAAGATTTTAGTATACGCAGTGATCACGTTTTTCGACTTTGACTGTTGCAGTAAAGTCCCTAGAAATACAATATCTTCTTGTGTTAAATATGCTTGTTCCATAGCTCATTTCTATCAAAGAAAGTTATTATTTTTTGACTCCAGGCGTTCTATTATACTAGAGTTGGAAAATTGATGACACGCCACAATACATTTTGTTTTTGGTTTTTATCGTGGTTTCACATATAAGATATTAGTATGTGAAAATATACTTTTTAGCTCTATTTTTTGATATTTGGAATCTAGTATTGAATATAATTTTACAGCGTTTTATTGTACTGGAAAAAAAACAGGTATTGCAATAAAATTTTTGCAAATAGCAATTTCAAATCGTTTTAAATCGAGAATTTTAATCATGGATATAATAAAACTACAAGACAATTATGAAGAAGTTGTTGCAAAAGCTGTTGCAACATTAAAAGCAGGTAATATTGTGATCTATCCCACAGAAACATGCTATGGTGTGGGGGTTGACGCAACGAATCAGCAAGCGGTGGACAAAGTACTTGCATACAAGAGTAAACGTGCAGACAAAGCGCTATCGGTCGCTGTTCCCCACCGAGAAATGGCGGAAGAGTATGTGGAATTAAACAATACCGCAATAAATCTCTACAACTTATATTTACCAGGGCCAATCACCGTCATTTCGCGTGGAAAAAATAAGGTCGCCAATCATGTACAGGCCGCAAATGGAACTTTGGGAATACGTATACCCGATTATAAACTAGTACGCGATATAGCACAAAGCTTTGGTAAACCAATCACCGCAACGTCTGCCAATGCGTCTTACAAAAAGACTCCGTACAAAATAGACGATATACTGCAAAACACTTCGCAAAAACAACAAAGTCTCATTGGTCTCATCATTGATGCTGGACAACTTCCCAAAAGAAAACCGAGTATTGTTACCGATACGACAGTCGAAGACTTAAAGGTATTGCGCCGCAGCAATTTTGACTTCAAAAACTTTTCACAACTTACTCTTTCTTGCGAAAAAGATACGGAGAATTTTGCAAAAGAAATTTTTGACAAAATCAATGAATATGTCGGGAAAAATTTAATCGTTTTTCTTTTGCAAGGCGATCTTGGTACAGGAAAAACTTTTTTTACCCGCACATTATCCAAGCATCTTAATGTAGAAGGAGCCGTGTCCTCGCCTACATTTATACTATGTCGCGAACATAAACTTCCGCAATCCGAAGGGCGTTTGTATCACATAGATACCTATCGCATGTTTGATGCCAAAGAAATGGACGATTTACGCTGTGAACAGATGTTCAACCCACCCAACATTGTTGTGATCGAATGGGCGGATAAAGTACGTACGCATATTCAACCATTTTTTCACGATGCAATTGTTGTAGATATGCATTTAAAGCATATTGAGGGAGAAAAAAGAGAGCTACTTTACGCAATGAGAAATTTCTAGAAAATCAACGTTTAAATAAAAAACAAAAATAACATTAAGTTATAATATAAATGTAAATTAATTTAAATTTATATTTAATATAAAATCATAACAAAACATGATATTTTTGTTTTTTATGTTTTTAACAAAATAACGAGAAACATATAACTTGCGTTTTCTACGAAAAACTTTCGCGTTTGTTCCTTGCTTAACACAGGGTCTGCGTTATGGGGAGATTTAATTGAAAATACTAGAATTCAAGTTAAAAAAACTCTCAAATATCTATACGAAAGCGAAATACTACGGATGTACTTTCAACATAAAAAACCCGATCTCTTTTCGGGAAACGGAATTCTACAATTGTAATTTTCGTGATGAAGTCGGTTTTCGTAATATCGACAATGTTGTATTTTCGAACTGTAGTTTTAGTAATAAACTAAATTTATCTTTTGGGAAAGAAAGTCGCGTAAAGGAAGGTGAAGAGTTAGATCTCATCATAAAGCAACTTCCACAAACAACAAGCCTATCTCTACATCAGTTAGATCTAACACATATGCCAGATTCTATTGCCACATTAAAAAAAGTGGAATTTTTAGCTGTAACGCAAAGTCGCTTAACCGAAATAGCAAAGACAATTTTTGAAATGCCCTTTTTAAGAGAGTTACATTTGAGTTATAACAACTTAAAAACTTTGCCATCGCAAATAGGCAACTTAAAAAAATTAACCTCACTACATTTGGATAATAATGAACTAGAATTATTGCCGCCTTCCCTCAAAAATTTAAAGTCGCTAGACTTGCTAACCTTAGGGTCAAATCAACTTAAAGAAATTCCAAGAGAATTAGGCGAGCTACATTCATTGACGTATTTGGATTTATCAAACAATCAATTACTGCGATTACCCAACGAAATAGGCAACATGCATAATTTGAAATATTTAATCGTATCATCAAATCAATTGCGAGAATTGCCTTCCAACATTGGTAATCTATTAAACATTGAGGAAATGACCCTGACGCATAATCGTTTGGTGGGTTTACCTTATGAAATGAAAAATTTACAAACATTGCGATCTTTACATGTGCAGAGTAATTCAATTAAAAATTTTCCGCACTGCATTTTTCATCTCAAAAATTTAGAAATTCTGGACTTATCTTTTAACAGGTTGGAGGAACTTCCTAAAAGTTTTGGACAATTAGTTTCCCTAAAAAGTTTTTACTTACAGGACAACCAACTACAAAATTTACCTGCAAAAATTTCGCAACTACAAAGCCTCTCGTACATCGACTTAGCACATAATTGTTTATCGGAGTTACCAAAAGAAATAGCCCAATGTAAAAAACTATCATCTTTAAGATTGGACTCCAACAATATAACTCACCTACCTGATAGTATCACGCAAATGGAACAACTATATTCGTTGGAACTTGAATCAAACCCACTTGTAGATTTACCAACAACGATGAAAAACCTAACAAACTTAAAGCATTTAAATATACGTGGTACACTTCTAAGTACAAAGCAAATAGAAAAAATAAGAAACGATTTACCTTACTGCAATGTGGTTAGCAATGATCCCTAAACGGTTATATTACAAAACTAGTGTATTTCAAAAAAGATGATAGGCAATAATGCCGAACTCGGATCGAAAATAATAATAAGTAGATGTAAACGAAAAAAAGCATTTCGGTATTTCGCTTTAAATTCCGAAAATACAAGAACAAGTAGCGCAATGAACGCGATTCCTATCATAAAAATAACAGGATATATTAATAGTAAAGTTCCAACAGCTTCTCGATATATTACTGAGTTGTAGAGGCATGAACATATAAAGATGATATATAACACCTGAGGAAAAACCACATCGTGTTGATTTTTACATTTGTAACACGAAGTAAACAGACCATTATACAACAATAGAATATAATACTTTTTCGAAGCTCATATATGAACTCTCTTATAGTTGGAGTCAAATTAGTAAAACAACAGAAAAAGCCTTCTACAAAATCGATCTAATTAAATTGCAAAGTTAATCTATTAATCCCGTCAAAAATTTTTTTCCATCGCATCGCGTAGTGCAAAAAATTTTGCTTCGTTCATTTTATATAACCAACCGTTGTATCGATATTCATAATACCCACTGTTGTGTCCCGACAAACAATCAATCACAATTTTTTTGCTCGCGTAGTACAAAGTAATTTTTGCAAGGCTAGCACATTTGTGATTTCTTCCGGGCGAAGAAGCGTTGAGGACATCAATTATTTTTTCCATCAAAATTTTGTCTTGCGTTGTGTATTTTATTTTTTGTGTTTCGTATTTTACACTGGGTATTTTATTTTTTCCTTTTAGTTTTTCTATCTTGTCATTTTTTTTCGCGAGTGCATTTTTTATTTTTTTGAAAGTTGTCACTTCATACGTAATCATACGTAAATCTTTTTTAGAAAATTTTATCGAAATATAAAATACAAAAACAACGGCAAATAAAATCACACACGATGACGCGACAATAATTTTTTTGTTCATTTTCATTTTTTCTCTCCATAAAAAATTTATCTCATCTATTCTATCGCGATCAATGTCATTCCACAAAAATTTTTCAGCAAACAATTGACAGATCATCTATTCAAAAGTACAATAGTTACATAATAACAATTATGTAACTACATATTTTTTATTAGGTGACCTATATGAATATTGTTTTACAAGGAAATAACGATGAGAACCTTCTAAGAATATTGAATAAAAGTATATATGAGACTATAGATGAATATATATATGAAAAATACAGTAATCCCAACACAATATCTTCCTATAAGTCTTATATAATAAGGCATGTAAATAAGATACATTTCGAAAAATTGCAAGATTTAAATCACATCCACTACATTGACATACGCAAGACGATTGTGGCTTTTATAAAAAGTTTTTCGTCACCAAATACAAAACGCGTCGTCATTTCTTGTCTACGTGGTTTTTGGAATTATCTGTGCGATGTTTACGGTTATAAAAAAAATCCCGTGCCCGCCAAAATGAATTTGCCACCGCGACAAAGTAAGAGCCTTACCAAAAGTCTTACTTTCGACAAGATAAAACGTCTTCTCGACAAATTACAATCGTACACAAAATTCGGTTTTTGCGATCATGTCAAATACGTTTTAACAGCAACTTTGGCAACAACAGGTTTACGTATATCGGAAGTTTTGCAGATAACAACACAGATGGTAGAAGAAGGTTGTGTGTCAATTGTTCAAAAACGCGGTAAGACACGAAAATTAGATTTACCAACACAAATACAAAAAGCGCTATGGGACTTTATTTGTCTCTATGAAATCAAAGGTCAAGTTTTCCAAACGTCAACCAGGCAAGCAATGGGGCGTGTATACGCACATCGTATTGTAAAAAAAGCAACGGGAATTAGTCCCCACGGTTTCCGTAAATCAGTAATTGAGATGCTGATAGAGAAGGGAATTCATAATCACGAGGTGGCAAAAGTAAGTGGGCACAGTTCAATTAATATGGTTTTTTATTACGATAATCGCGACACAATTGCGGAAGCTCATAAAGGATTGGCGATGGACTTAATGCAGTAATTTTATCGTAGGTCTGAGGAATAGTTAAAGGTATCGCTACGACAAATCGCTCATTGTGACAATACTTTCGGCAATCGCTAACGAAGCCGTTGCTGCTGGAGAAGGGGCATTTAACACATGAAAAACATTGTGGCTTTTCTCTACACAGAAATCATCCACTAAGTTTCCGTTGTGATCTAAAGCTTGTGCGCGAACACCTGCTTTGTAGTAGACCATATCTCTTGCTGTGATGATAGGCATTAAACGCCGGACGCTTTTAACAAAAGCACTTTTGAAAAAAGAACGTTGGTATTCGGCAATTCCAGTGCGCCAGTGGCGTGAGGTAAATTTCCAAAAGCCTTTATATGAGATGATGTTGAGGAAGTCTTTTGTAGAAAAAGACGTTTTGCGATACCCTTCTTTTTTAAAAGATAAGACGGCATTTGGTCCCATTTCAACACTACCATCAATCATCTTGGTTAGGTGCACTCCAAGAAAAGGGAATTGAGGATTAGGAACTGGGTAAATCAAACCACGTACTAAGTCATTTTGTTGGGGAATGAGTTTGTAGTACTCTCCGCGGAACGGAATCAAACGAATTTGTGGAGTAACTCCCGAAAGTTTCGCGATGTAGTCGGCGTTGAGTCCAGCACAATTGAAAGTATAACGACTCTTGATTACTTTTCCTTGCGTTGTTTTCAGTATACAAGCGTTTTCTTCGGTGTGAATCTCTTTTATATTGCACTTGAAAACAATTTTTGCTCCCCGTGCTTTTACAATTTCTGCTAGTTTAGCACATACACTTGCATAATCAACAATGCCAGTAATGGGAACCCATATGCCTTTGGTGGCATTGACGTTTTTTTCTATTTCTAGTAGTTTTGGTTTGTCGATAATCTCAATGCCTGACACGTTATTTTCAATACCGCGCTCATATAAACGCTGTAAATAGATTTCTTCTTCTTTGTCACTTGCGACAATTACTTTACCAATACGGTTATGTGCAACACCATGTGTTTTGCAAAAATCGTAGAGCTTTTGAACCCCAAGAACGCAAGTTCGGGCTTTTAATGAGCCTGGCCGATAGTAAATACCTGAGTGAATTACTCCACTATTTCGTCCTGTTTGGTGCAAAGAAGGAGCATGTTCTTTTTCTAGTATCACTATTTTTTTTTGTGGGAAACGCTGATTGATTGTATATGCTGTGGCAAGTCCGACAATTCCTGCGCCAATAACCGCAACATCATATGTATTTTTCGTCATAAACTACAAATCAAAACTACTATTGATTTCCTTCAAACATTTTACCCAGGAGTCTTTCTTTTCCTCTGCGGAAAGGTCACTATTAAAAATTTCCTGTGTCTTTTTCCAACGTAGATAATCGATAAAGACCTTCTCGAGCTTTTCGATCTTTTTCTCGTGTTTTTCTAACTTATATACATGCTGACTTTGAGAAATAATTTCAAAAAAATATTTGTTTTCAAATGTGGAGCTAAAGTTTCCAAACTCAGGAGACAAACGGCGTGCGTTGGCGGCATTGTGTATATGTTGTTGATAAATCTCTTTTCCAATATACCACCATGACTTATGTTGTTTCGTTTCGGGAGTGTACAGGGTGCCCACTGTTGTCCGTGCATTTTGCATATCTTGTAGTGCTTCATCTATGCTTTCGCAGGCAAATTCGGTGTAGACTTTTTGCTTGTAATGAGCAATCAGGTTGTCGGAGCCGCCTACTTTGGCTAGTTTGTAGTAAGAGGCAATTTTTTTCGCAAAAAGAGATTCACGTTCTGTAGAGATATTCGCAACATCTATTGCGTAAAAGTTGTCAAAATATTGATACAAACATTCTATAACTTTGTCATTGATAGGAATGCCCCACGCTACTCTGGTTAAATAAAAGGGTATATTCTCATTTTTGAGTAGAGAGATAAAATATAAGATTCCTCTTAAACGAGCGGACATTAGTTTCTGATGGTGTTTATCTTCTATGTTTAAACAAACGACATGCACAGGAAAATTTTTCTCAACAACTCGATATTCACAACCGACAATAATAAATTGCGGGAACTCTTCTTTTAAAGTGAAAGCGTTGCCTACGTTGTGATAGTTTGTAACTGCAATACCATCTAAACTAGGATAGAGAATTTTTGTTGTGTAAATCGCTTCGATATCTTTTTTTAAAAATTTATCGTTGGGTTCTCTATAATCAAAAGTATGATTGTGAAGATCTAGGCGCACTATTCCGCCTTTATTCTGATGATCTCGTCGGTAACTTTTTCCAAATTACTTTCCCACTTTTTTATCTTGTCAATGTAGTACTTGTACTCTTTGTTTACATACTTTTCCGCTTGTTTTTGTGTAAAACCCCTCTTGGTTTTTTCCAAAGTAATTTGCATATCTATCGACCGTTTTGCCATCTTGATCGCGTTATCGTAGAGAACAGCTGATTTGCGAAAATAAATGAGAGCATTGTTCTTATCTTGCTTTCGCAAACGTTCTTTTGCATAGTTGATGTTTACGTAGGCCTTAGAGACTTTTTTCTCCGCATTGGTCCACAATTTTGCTTCGCTTGACTTCTCTGTTGTATTGTCATTGTTGTTGTTATTGTTGTTTTGTATACTTCGGTAACGTAAGATCACCAGTAAACCTAACAACAAAATCACAAATATAATACTTCCATAAAAGCCTATGTAGTAATGAAGTGGGTATTTACGCTTTACCTTGTTTTTACTCATTCGCCTTGTTGAACTAGAACGCGAACCTCTTGTGGGTACTTTTCTGCGCTGTGTTTTTCCCAAACCATCATCTGTAGGAGAAAATAAATGATTTTCAACTTCTTTCTCTTCTGGCCGCCATATGATGTCACCCTCTTCTTCGGATGTACTGTCGATGATGTTAAATAGACGCTCTTTTGAATGGGAAATTTTAATAAAGTTTTGTCCTTTGATAGTGACGGATTCATCCTTTGGGCTATCAGGCAGAGGAAAATCGCTTTTATTGTCATTATCAAAGATCTTTATTTTATCTGTTTCATGAGGATTTTTATCATCCATGTTAAAACCATTCACAAATTATTCCTTTTTTCTTTTGTTTGCAATTTCAGCCAATCGTCCTTCTACGTCTTTGTCATTACTCAAAATAGTAATAACGTTTTCCAACCCTAAAGCTGATAAAATTGTAAAGACTTTCTCGTCCACGTTGAACAAAAATATATCACCGCCTACTCCTTGAACTTTGTCGCTAAAGTTAATGAGGAAACCTATTGCACTGGAGTTCAAGTAATCTATCTTCGCAAAGTCAAAGGCAATGAATCGCAACTTTGTCGATGTAATTTCATCGAGATTTTTTGATAACGTATTGAGGTTTTTTGCATCAACGTAGTTTTTTTCGCCTCCTAAGCTGAAAACAGAGATAATTGCTGTTTGTTCACTAGTGGGTTTAATACCAGGCAAAGCCTTAGGTGCTTGTTTAACAATATCTGCTTTGATAAATTTTAAGAATTCTGTAATGTCTTGAAATACACTATCTGATTTTCCACAGCAATGAGCATATAATTCGTCTATTTTATTGGGAAGGCTGGGATCTATATCACTAGGAAAACCTGCTTGTAAACTGGGGTATGTACCGGTTGCCATTTCAAAAATCAACATACCCAAGGAAAATATATCTGCGCTTTGGTCAAACGAAAAACCTGTTCTTTGTCTCTTTGATTTGTATACAAGTAAGCGCATGATCGGTTTAGGAATTTTGACACTATTCTCAGAATATTCTCGGTAATACTCCGCAATGGTAAGTGTAATGACCTTGCCTATAGGATAATCGATTAGACGCGCATAACCACTTTTTTCTAGTATGATATGTTCAGGCCTTAAGTCCAAGTGCGCGATATTTTTTTGGTGAAGTTTAGATAAAGCGTAAGCTATTTTACCGATTAGCCGTATCGTAAGTTGTGGGGAAAGTTTTTTTCGTTCGCGCAGTAGTTGACGTAAGTTTTTTCCCGACAGTAGCTCTTGGGCAAGATAAGCAGGATTAGAGGTCGGATCGTAATCTTCGACATGCGCTAAGTACTTGGGTGCCTTGACCACAGGTAAGAATTTTTGAGTTCTTAGGTGATGACATATTCTCTCATTTGTAAAGATCTTAAGACATGTCTCTTTACTTTCTAAGTATGAATGCTCTGCTAACCATGTTTCACTAAATACTCCCTGTCCTAACTTTACAGTTAGGATGTAGTTTCCCAAGCGCATTCCTGAACGAGGAGCTCTATATTCTGGGCTCACGTTGTACTCCTGTTATTTTTGAAAAATGGGCAAATATCTGTACGGTACTTGTAGGATTAATGTTGCTACAGCGGTTGCATATACTTCACCAATTACACTATGACCGGTGGTGTTAAAGGGAGTTCGTCCTCCCCAAGAGCCTTTTTTCTTATTTTGCAATCTCAAAAACTCTTTGCGAACAGCAGGGTACCATGTTTTCCAGTAGCCCGTATGGCTTGGTGCTTGAAACATTGCCTGAACAGCATAAAAATGTCCGTAGTAAAAGAAACGGTTGTAAAACTGATCTTTCTTACCGTTAGGTGGTAAGTATTGCATCATGAATTTCAGACCTCTTTTTATTTCAAGAGAGTCATACTCTCCTGTTCCGTTTAAACTCGAAACGCCGGCGGCTGCCAGAGGGAAACTTTTTCTTCGTTGTGTCATCCCCAAGCGATACATAAAAGTTCCATCATCATTTGCCGAACGCCGAATATAAGTTATTGCTCTTTCGATAGTTTTCTTGGGTACGCGAATTCCCACATTTCTTGCGGCGCGTAGTGCTTGAATCGCACACACGGTAATCGAACCTTCATGGTCCTTGTCGTGAGGAAGATATCCCCATCCGCCCTCGGCTGTTTGGGAATCAATAATGATTTTGATAGATCTTTCCAAAGCTCTACGCACATTTTTTACAGAATAAGCTGTATTTTGACTTAACTCCTCACTATAATCCCTAGATGTGCCACATATTTGGGCTAGAAATAGTGCTGCATAGCAATGCCCATGCATTTTTGATTCGTCAATGTTGGTTGTAATATAACCACTTCTGTTAACAGAAGCGAGTATGTATTGCAATGCTTTGTATAAAGCAACTCCATGCTTTCCTCGCTGTGGTAAATTACCAGCGGCCATTAGTGATAAACCTGCAAAACTCGTTACGGAGATAGCATACTTCTTATCGGTTGCCCCGGCAAAAGAACCATCCTCGTCTTGATGTTTTAGCAAATAATTAAGCCCGAGGTCGATAGCTCGTCTATTTTCACGATGTTCTTCAGGAGTCAATTGCAATTCATCATCACCATACACTAGAGCTATGCAAATGAGTGCTAAAGGTAGTAATTTCCAAATGTTCATTTTTACACCAATCACTGTCGGAATTATCAATAAAACATAATTTGCGCTAACTATTTCGCCGTAACTTAAACCTTGTTTTTGGTCTCTTTTTAAAAGTTTAAGTTAAAAAAATCATGTAGTATTTTATAGCTAGAGTTTTATACTACAACAATGAAAATTTGTTCTTTGATTGTTCTTGATTTGTAAGGAAAATGTCTTTTATTTTTGAGGTTAGTATAATCCAAAGACTACAAGTTTTCAAGGTTTTTTTGCAGGATATACATAGAACATGGAAAAAAATAATCGCCACAAAAAAGCAATTGTGCTACTAAGCGGAGGAATGGATTCTGTCACTGCTTTGTATTGGGCAAATGAGAATTTGCAAGTGCAAGGGGCGGTGAGCTTTGACTACGGAGCCAAACACAATCATAAAGAAATCCCTTTCGCACAAAAACACTGTGCTCTTTTAGGAATAAAACACAACATTATTTCTCTACAATTTATGAACGATTTGTTTACATCAAACCTCCTAAAAAGTGGGGGCGATATCCCCGAAGGACACTACGAAGAAGAAAACATGAAACTTACCGTCGTCCCCTTTCGCAATGGCATCATGCTGGCGATTGCTGCGGGCTATGCGGAAAGTATTCAAGCACAGCACTTAGTCATTGCCGCCCATGCTGGAGACCATGCTATTTACCCCGATTGCCGTGAATCTTTTATGCAATCAATGTCCAATGCTATCAAAAATGGAACTTATTCGCAAACAGAGATAATACGTCCGTTTATCGAAGATCGCAAAGAAGATATTGCCCAAAAAGGCAACCTGTTAGGTGTCGATTATGCGCTTACATGGTCTTGTTACAAGGGGAAAGAATTACATTGTGGTAAATGCGGTACTTGTGTCGAGAGAAAAGAAGCTTTCGCAAAAGCGAATTTAAATGACCCCACTCAGTACGAATTGGATTAGGAAAATGTGGATTTCGGAAATATTTTATACTGTTCAAGGCGAAGGAATTTTACTCGGTGTTCCTTCTGTTTTTGTGAGAACATCTGGTTGTAACTTACGTTGCGCTTGGTGCGATACCAAGTATACGTCGTGGAATGCTAGTGGACAGCACATTAACGTGGAAGATGTACTGAAAAAAGTGATGTCCTTTCCCTGTGATCATGTAGTGCTCACCGGTGGCGAGCCACTGTTGGATAAAGACATTACGACATTAACACATTTGCTGCACCAAGAAAATAAGCATATTACCATCGAGACTGCAGCGACCATTTTTAATGAAGATATCATTTGCGACTTGGCCTCTCTGAGTCCTAAATTGAGTAATTCAAAACCGCAGGGGTTGAGTGAAGATTGGATTCAGCGTCACGAGAAACAACGTTTACAACCACAAATAATCAACAAGTGGATAGAAAAGTACGACTATCAACTAAAATTTGTTGTGAGTGAGAAGAATGACCTGCAAGAAATCTTGCAACTCCTGGAGTCATTAACGAATGTTACACGCCAAAACGTTGTATTAATGCCAGAGGGAACGCAGGCCGCGGCACTTTACGAAAAGTCTATATGGCTTACAGAAGTATGTAAAGAATATGGTTTTCGCTACACTCCGCGCATGCATATCGATCTTTTCGGTAACAAAAGAGGTGTATAAGCTCTATTCTTCTTGCGGAGGAGTCAATGTCACTTTTTGACTAAATACATCTCTTTCGCGTTTTGGTCTACCATCTACCTTCACAATCCAATTTGCTTTGGCACAGGTTTTTTTTAGCTCGTCGAGAACCTTGTGAGCATTGCCATCTGTCCACGTAAGGAGAAATGTCGCAGAGTGTTGTGCTTGCGACTCTATCACTTGACTTTTTTTACGCAGTAAGCCTTTTAGATGTTTGAGATGTCCATCTAGCTTGGCGCGTAATTCACTATTTTCCTCCTCAACGATTTCTTCACAAATATTCACAAACTCATTCCAGTGTTTTTGTGGAATTTTTTGCGCTTTATGCATCTCAAAAACCTCTAACCACAATTGAATCTTAGGGTCTTTCGTCTGGCGCAAGCATTTCACAACACATTCATCTATTTCTTTTTCATGTATGAAAGTGTATATCTTACGCATTTGTGCATACTTCACATATGACCAGGAAAGTCCCACGGCTCGCGCAAGAAGTTCATCTACACGATACTTTTTCTTTACCTTGACTCCTCGCCTTTGCCTTTGCTGCGCTTTTTTCTCGTATATGTTTCGTAAAACATTTTCCGCTATACGAAAACGATCAAACCAACTACGTTTTGAAAAAGTGTATTGGTCCTGAGCATTTGTTTGTACCGAAGCTTCAAGAGCTTGTTCTGGCGTTGAAAAAAAAACTATTCGAGCAGGAATGGTTTTCCATCCTAGTTTTTTTGCACATTCAATACGATGGTATCCGCCAATTAAGATGTTGTCTTCTCCTCTACGCCAGAGTAAAACAGGTACGAGAAGACCTTTTTCGCGAATATCTTCCGTTAAACGTTCTATTCCCTCTATATCCAGTGCAAAATGTCGATACTTGTCTGGTTCAAGGCGAATACGGCTTATTTTAACCTCTTCCACCAAACTTTTCGGTAAATCCGACATAGTATCCCCCTATGTTAAACACTTAACACATGCGCAAGTATTCCGCAAGTAAGACTTATTCGTCTTAGTATAATTTATGTTAATTTAATAAAAAACGTATTTTTTTATATTTTTTATATAAAAAACAAAAACACAAACAATTTAGTTTTTTATTTAAATAAAAAAAATATTGTTTTTTACGTTTTTTATTAAAAGATATTATACTTGACAATTTTGTTTTTAGCAATAATAATTATCACAAACTGGCAAAAATATCAAGCATTTAGCCGGAAGTAGCACTTACACTATCCTTTTAACCCCTCTAAAACTACGAAGGAAACATATGAAAAAGATTATTTTAACGCTTGTCATCCTGATGGCTTTCGTCCATGCCGAAACAGTACGGCGTGCCGCTTTTGATATCGGATCTGGCTCAACGAAAATGGTTGTTGCAGATGTTGATACTACAACAAATAAAATGACAATTATTTATACCCAAGATGAGAAAGTAGACTACCAAGAAGCTTTGGAAGGGCAGGACTCCTTTAGCAAAGAAATAAGAAACCTCGGAACTCTAACTTTAGCAACACTAAAGTGGACTGCAATACAAAAAGGCGCCACACAATTCCGCGCAGTGGCAACAGCTTCTTTTCGCACCGCGAAAAACGGTAAAGAGTTTGCGGATTTTATTTCGAAGGTATTAGGGATTCATGTCACCATCATTACCCAAGAGCAAGAAGCTGTTTTAGGTTTTTATGGTGCTCTAGCAGGAGAAGATGTACAAGCACAGAACGTCGTCGTGTGGGATATCGGAGCAGGAAGTATGCAAATGATAGCCCTTAAGGATAATGAGCATGTGATTTATAAAGGAAACCTCGCTTCCGTTACTTTTGCAAATCACATCATTAAAGAGATACAAAAAAAAGACGGCAACTCTCCCAATCCCATAAGCTCAGAAGAAAAAGAGAAAGCACATAAATATGCTCGTGGAGTGGCAAAGAACGTTCCTCAAGCCATCAAAGACAAATTGAAAGATGGAAAGACTCACGTATTAGGTATTGGTGGCGTACACTACTATAGCATTCGCGGTCAGCTAAAAATGGGAGATAAATATGGAATAAGTGCTTTTTCTGAAGCTCTAGTATACAACGGTATTGGTAAGACAGACGCCGATATCGGCAGCAAATATGCTAGTACTGAAATTAGCAATATGATATTAGTAGAAGCATTCATGGCGGAGTTGGGTATTAATGTGGTGAAGCCAAAGAAAGTCAACATGGCGAATGGTGTTCTTTTACATCAAGCGATGTGGAAATAAATTCGTATTTTGTGAGCGCAAAATTGCGCTCACAAAGTGAAATTTTGCAATAAAATTATACGTTACAAACCGTCTTCACTAAACGCGCAGATACTTGATAAGGATCGGCATTTGCATTAGGACGACGGTCTTCAAAGTAACCGTAACCTTTTTCCTGTACATGAAGAGGTATGCGAATAGAAGCTCCACGGTCTGACACCCCGGACTTAAATTCTGTAATATGACATGTCTCATGCAAACCGGTAAGTCTTTCATCTAAACCATGTCCATATACAGCAACATGTTCCATATGTTTCGATTCTAAAGACTTAATGGCATTGTGAATGAAATCTAATCCACCTTCTTTTCGCGTTTCGTTCACCGAAAAATTTGTGTGCATTCCCGCGCCATTCCAATCCCCCTTCACCGGTTTTGCGTCAAAAGAAACCGTAACTTCTTCGTCTTCTGCAATGCGGTGCATCAGCCAACGCGCCAACCATAAATGGTCAGAAATTGTCAGTGGATCTGCTGATTCACCTTCAATGCCACGATAACCAATTTGGAATTCCCACTGTCCTGGCATTACTTCAGCATTAATACCATAAATGGACAAACCAGACTCCAGACAAGCCTCGGTGTGGCGTCGTACGATTTTTCTTCCAAAAGCGTTCTTCGCTCCGACACTGCAATAGAAAGGTCCTTGCGGTGCAGGATAACCCCCCTGTGGCCATCCCAATGGATGACCGTTATTGCTGAAAAATGTGTACTCTTGTTCAAAACCAATCCATGGTTGGTGTTTCTTACCGCCGTTATCGAGAACTTCACGTAATACTGCACGGGTATTTGTCGCGTGTGGCTTACCTTGCTCATCAAAAACTTCGCAAAGTACCAAGTAGTTGCCTTCTCCTTCGATCGGGTCATTGACAACGCGTACAGGTCGTAATACTAAGTCAGATGAATGGCCTTCTGCCTGGTAAGTGGATGAACCGTCATAACCCCACTCTGGAAATTTATCGAGATTGGCATCCACAGGAGAAAAATAAGGCAGTATGCGTGTTTTACAGCGTAGAGCCGCGGTTGGTTGTGCTCCATCGAGCCAAATATATTCAGCTTTGGAGAATTTCATGTATTCTTCCTTTTTTAAAATAGCACTTAATCTATCGCAATAATTTGCATTACGATAGATTAAATCACAATGGTGTTTATAAGTCTTGCGTCATCAATATACAATTCAGTGCCGCAAAAATATTAAGTGGTGATTTGATAGAACTCTTTATATAGAGGTAAAACGTTTATTTACTATAGTAAAAATAAAAAATCTCACAATAAGGGATTCTACTCATTTTTTTATAAGATCTCTCTTATTTTAAGAGATGAGTTCATCTCAGACAAAGCATAAATACAACAAAGTAGGTCTAGACTTTGCAAAAGCCATGAATAAATGCTTTATAGGTATTTCGGTAAATTTCCCGTGGCAATCCATATTTTTGCTACGCGGATCACGTCTTCACCTTTACTGAAGTTCAGTTTTTCTCTAATGTTTAACTTATGTGTTTCTACTGTTTTTACGCTGATATGCAATTTTTCTGCGATACCTTTCACTGTCATTCCTTCGCCAAAGAGACGAAAAATTTCGAGTTCACGTTTTGTTAACTTTTCAAAAAGCGAGTCGTTATCATTTTTATTATTTAAATATTTGGAGAGTAATTTGGAAAACATTTGGTGGTTTAAGTAAATTTCTCCGGAGTGAACAGTGCGAATGGCATTGATAATTTCTGGCGGAGGAGATTGTTTACTTATATAACCGTTTGCTCCAGAACGCAACGCTCGTTCGGCGTAGACATTTTCGTCATACATTGACAAAATTAATACGGGAAGTGACGGATAATTTTCGCGAATCCATTTTAGTACCTCCAGGCCACTTACCTCTTCCAGAGATAAATCCAAAATGATAACATTGACATTGTTCGTGGGAAGCTTTTGCTTTACTTCAATAAAGTTACACGCTTCTAAACAGACTTGTATGTCTTCCTGCTGGTTAAGGAGAAGGGTCAATCCATGACGAAGGATAGGATGATCATCTATTAAGAATACTTGTATTTTTTTACTCATTGTTATCCCCTCTCGGTATTTTACAAATTACAGAGGTTTTACCCACCGTACTATTGATAAATAAATCACCTTGCAGTCTATTGGCGCGATAACGCATGGTGTTCAATCCCATACCGTGTTTTTTCTCCATAACTTCGGGAAAACCGATACCATTGTCACTAATTGTTAGGGTTAGTTGCTCATCCTCGTAAAGAGAAATATCAATTTTTTCTGCTTTGCTGTGTTTCACCGCGTTGTGGATTGCTTCTTGTGCAATACGATATAAATGTTCGCGAACAATGGATTTTACGGTAATCTCTTGTACTGCGACATGCAAAGAGCACTTTATATTGTACAACTGCTGCGTTTGCTGCGTAAGTTTTTGCAGCGCACCTATAATTCCATGCTCATCAATTTCAATCGGATAAAGCCCCCGGGCTAAAGTTCGTGACTGTTCAATTGATGTGCGAATCAAGTCCTCTACCATTTCGAAATCTTTTATATCACCACCAATTTTTTGGTGCTTATCTTTGAGTACGTTCGTTATATAAGCTATACTCGCAAGGCGCTGCCCTAAGTCATCATGTAGATCTTGGCCAATTTTTTTCCGCTCATATTCACTGATATTCAAAATTTCATTTTCCATCAAACGCTTCTGAGTAACATCGCGAATGAAAGCGAGTCCTTCGTCCTCGTTTACCACGTTCACATAAACTTCATAGTCACGTAAGTCTCCTTCGACTTTCTGTCGTAGCTTGAAAAACTGCACTTGCTGTGTTTTTTGCGCCTTATGAAAATAATCATAAAAGATTTGCGGCAACTCTGTATCCGTATAACAATTGCTCAATTCAATAACCCGATCAGGGATTGCCTCAATAATCGCTTTATAACGGCGATTGCTTTCCTCTAACACTGTTTTCGAAACAGTGTTTTCTTCTAATAATTTTTTACTTTCAATAAGTCTCTTTTCCGTTTTTTTGTGTTTTTCTATTTCATCGTGCATTTTTTCACTGTGTTGCTCCATTTTAAGGTAATTATTGCGTAATTCCTTAAAAATAAAAGCTATTCCGACTAGACCGAGTATGGTTATAGCGAAAATTAAAGCTGTAATCGAAAATAAACGATTATTGACCTCGGTAGCGAACACATCCATGGGTAAACGTATTTCAACAATGCCACGCACATCGCCAACACGCCAATCGCTTTTTGGGGTATGCTTGTGAGTGTTATGACATTTTACGCAACTTGGATGCATGATATCGGCACTGGCATAACGAAGTACCCTTTTACCATTTGCCGACTCGTAACGATAGAATGGTTTTTCCTTGTTATTCGTTATTTTTTTCCATGCGTCGCGACGGAACGAATCATTAAGCCCTTCGTTTTTTCTCCATGGAAATGGATACGCGCTATACAAATAGGTTTTAATATCGCTAGATTGGCCTAGTTTGTTACCTATCATCATACTCAATGTGGCTGGTAGAGGGATCGCTTTTTTATTTCTATAGTCATGCGTAATTTCCATTCCGTGCTTTTTTGCTGGTTTTACCACCTCTGAAGTATAAAACTTACGAAAAATGCGCAAAAGCTTAACGTAATCCTTGGCATTTTGTAAAGCAATATTTTCTTCGAAAGTCTGGTAAACATGTGATAAGTACAGAACGACAACAACCACACCTGTGAGAGAAAAAGTAGAGAGGATAACTATTGTATGTTTTTTTAAGATGGCTGAAATTTTATGATGCATGGACGAATTTTACCACAACAAAAATGTAAAATGAAAAAGCAACAAACCCCTAGTTTTACTTAAGGGGTTTGATAAAAAATCTGGTATCATCATGAAGATTTTTTTTCGCAAAACAAACGATAACATACTTTTTCTAAAGCATTTATAGATAAATGCTCCTTTGCTATATCATAGTTTTTTTGCAAAATCTGAGGCTGTGGATTTTCAATAAATTCAAGGACACTTTGCGCGGTGTCTTTCACTCTTTGTCGAGGAAGCTGCAAAACATCTCCAGCCTTTGTGTATGAATCCCCTAAAGAAAAAAGCTCAAAGCCCAATGGCTTTATGTTACTCTTGTATACAGGGTATTCATAGATCACAATGGGTTTCATTGCGGCAATAGCCTCGATAAGTTGATTTCCCCAGCCCTCGTAAGTACTTGTATACGTTACGACATCGGCAGTGACATAAAAGTCCCACAACGAAAATGTTCCCTCCTTACGCGTATGCGTACACAAATCGGGAACAAACGTAGGGGAAAAACCAATTTCTTTGGCATAGCGGTGTAACATTTCGTAGTAAGGAGGATCCTCCTCTAAACCTGGAAATATTAAGTGTACTTTTCGTTGGGTACATTTTTGCATCTGTGCGCACACTTCCAAGGCAAACTCAATGCTTTTGCGTTTTACAATGCGTGTCGCATGTAGAGCAAAAATATCATTTTCCGCTATTCCCAAAGTACTACGCAACTGACTGTTGTAATCGTCTTTGGCAAAAGTCACTTCCTCAAAATCGAAGTAGTTATCCACTACCTTAGATGGTAGATCTTTGCGCTCGCTAAGAGATTGCTGAGCAATGGAGTTTATCACTAAATGCCGTGCTAAATTTTGCGGAGGAAAATACTCTTCTACAAGTTCTGCGATAAATGGACAAGTCACATTATAAATTTCGCGCTCCCAGTAAAAATCATGGTGAAAACCAATAATTTCAATACCGCGCTTTCCACATACATCGCTAATAGCAACGGCTAGCGGAAGATTTAATGGAAGTGAATAGATATTGTTTACCACAACACTATCGGGCTTGACAGAATTAAAAATAGACGTTAACGCACGGCATGCATGACTATAAATTTCTTTGTATGCTACACGTAATTCGTCTTCCGTAACCGATAGTTTTGTAAAAGCATTTGCAAAAAACTTCACGACATCGTCGTGGCGATAGCTCAAATACGGATCGTTATAATCTCCTCCAGAACCCGCGATAATTGTGCATTCGCCACCAATGTTACCAATAGCTTTTTTCCACTTGTCCATTTCTAGGGAAACCCCATCGGTTTCCCCAGCACGAAAATGTAAAAGAGCAATTTTCATCTATGCTTTGCCTCCCCAACTACTTATGATTTGCAACATGTAAATCATAAATACGCAGTAGCCTACAAGAATAGCGTAGTACATCGGCCAATTGCGTTTGTAGTTAAAGAATTTCTTGGCATCCTTGCTGAAGACCAAATCATCGATATTTTCAGGATTGAGTTTTTCACCGCCAACGCGAACACTTACATAGTATCCATAAGAAAAAGTAACCACACAACCGATGAAATTCCACCATAGCCATGAAATTTCTGGATGAAAAATCCACAAATAGGTGTTGACAGCAAAACCGAGCACGATACCACAAACAGCCCCAACACCGTTTGCTTTTCTCGTTAAAATTGCGAGTAAAAATGTCGCGAGAATAGAACCGTTTGCCAGAGAACCAATCTTATTAATCGACTCAATAATCGAATCGGAGATATTGCCAACGAAGAAAGAAAATCCCACACACACAACGCCCCAAAATACCGTCATCATTCGCGACCATAGCAGTTGTGTTTTATCATCCATTTCACCTTCAACAAAAAAGCGTTCAACAATGTCGCGAATTGTTGTCGCCGAAAGGGAGTTGATCGTTGAGTCAAGAGAGGACATCGCCGCGGAGAATAGCGCCACCATAATTAGGCCAATAATCCCGTGAGGTAGATACGTAGTACAGAATATCGGAACGGCTAAATTGTAATCGGGTTGCCCACCAGGTGTCAAAATCAGTTTTTCTATAAACTCAGGATTTTTGACAATAAATGCCGCGAGAGCTACCCCAACAAAACAGTAGGTAACCACCAAAGGAAAACGCAGTACCCCGTTTACAAAAAGCGACATATTGGTGTCATCGATATCTTTTGATGATAGTTCACGCTGTACCTGAGTTTGGTCACAGCCATAATAACTAACGTATAGAAAAAATCCACCGATGAGCATCGGCCAAAAAGCATATGTCTTACCATCACCAAAGCCATGGTGTGCAAAATCAAGTGCATTTGCCTTATCTGCGGGAAGAATACTCCAAATCTCTGCCCATCCTCCGGTGAGAGTAATCGCGTAGTACAAACAAACAGCAATTCCACCATAGAGTACGATCATTTGGATGACATCGGAATAGATCACCGCCTTCATTCCACCAAACATATCATAAATAATGGTGATAATTCCCAAAATCAGTACCGAAATCCAAAAAGGAATTCCCGTTATTTTAAACAGGACAATGGAGATACCATAAACGGTAACTCCAGTGGCGAACGCACGTAAAAATTGGAAAAGGACCGACATAAAAGTCCGCGTCCCTACTCCGAAGCGTTTTTCGAGATACTCATAAACGGAAATAATATTTTGTTTACGGAAAAAAGGAAGCAAAAAAATCATGACACCTATCATCGCAAGTGGTACAGCCAATTCGTACTGTAACCACAACAAACCACCAACAGATATAACAAAAGCAGGGGCTCCTAGGAGACTGTTTGTCGAACACTGTGTTGCCATTGTCGAAATAGCAATCGCAAAATAGTTGACGTCGTTTCCTCCGAGATAGTAATCTTTTTCATTTTTTTGCGATCTTCCTAGATAAATAGCAAGCGCAATCATTGATGATAAATAAACAGCTACAACTGTCCAGTCTAAAACATTCATTTTGATTTTTACCCTTTAGTTTTTTATTGCGTGAATTTGACCTGATTGAGAAAATACAAAAGTGGCATATTCGTCGGTAACCACATGAACCTTTTTACTCTCCTTCATTAATTTTTCACTCCAAACAACAGAACCTTCGAAATTAATCAACAAAATCTCACCTTGAAGATTGGCACCATACATGTGCTCTCGATCATAAGCTACTGTTAAATTAGATTGAATATTGACATTCTTTTTCCAATTTGTAACCCCGTCGTCACGAGATATACTAAAAATGAAACCGTTTTCACTACTGACATATAGATTTTTTCCCCAGACAATGGGAGAAAAATTGATTTTTTGGTCCAAAAACTTATGCCATACTTTATCGCGTTTCTCCATATCAAAACAATACACGTAGCCTTCTTCGGTTGTGATGTATACAAATTCCCCTCTGGTTACAGGTTTGGACACAGCTTTTCCTAGAATTTTGGTATTCCACTTTCTTTCGCCACTAAAGATATCCAAACTCACTAAGTTACCACGTAATGTGACAAACAGTACTTGCGATTTGTAGATAACCGGTTGCGAGTATACAGCACTATCGAGTTTTTTCCGCCACACTTGTTTACCAGAACTACGATTTAAGCAATAAACATCCCCCTTGTTTGTGGCGAAAAATACATTTTTTTCATCCACCGCGGGAGTATTTTGTACAAAATAGTTCGCCTTAAAGCGCCACGTTTCGCGACGTCTTCGTAAATCAACACTATAAAGGTAGTAGTCATTACTCCCGAAGTACACATTGTTGTTATAAATCTCCACTCCGCCAATAATGTCTCCAAAACCCTTCTTTGTCGAAAACGACCATATTATTTTGCCTTTATTTTGCGATAAAGAGAGAATATGGCCACGCGTGTCTGCCACTACGATTTTCTTTTTGTGAACAACCGGCATGGTGGAAATACGAACTTTTAGTTTTTGTCGCCACAGCTTTGGCTTTTTCAACTTAATGTGGTGCTCAGCATTTAACCAGCTAATGGTTGCGGTTTGCTGACGAAAGGATTTATGAACGAGTACGATTTCCTGTTCATCATTCTCTAGCTCGTAAAAACATGGCGTTACAAACGCGGTATTTTTTATCTTTGCCCCTGAGGGAGTCGAGGTAATGTACGTGGCTAACTTGACTTGCTGTGCAATCTTTGTTTTTGACAAACGAGTGTCCTGAACTAATTTCCAGGCCTTTTGATGCGCTTTCTTTATTTCTAAACGTTTGCGAAGTTGTAAAACTTCGTTCCACTCAAGATTCGCTTGGCGTTCCCACTTTTCAATCCGGCTCTTACCGTTCTCCACCTGCTGTAGCGTATCTGTCACAAAGAAAATATCGCGTTCGAGTAGTGTTTTCGTTTTAATTTCTTGCAAAAGTTTTTCTGTTTGCTTGTAATTTGCATATGCCAGCTGCAATTTGCCATCTCTTTCGTTTTGCTCCGCTTTCTTAAACTCGCTTTTTATTGCCGAAGACAATATAGAAATTTCATTTTTCTCAATACGAGTAATGGCATCTGTCGCTTCTTTTTTATATCGCGGTATTTTTTGCAATTCACGCCATATTTCAAGAGCTTCTGCAATCTCGGCCTTCTGCTCTTTTTCGACGGCTTTATTGCGCAATTCTTGTAAAGACTTTTTGCGCTGATCTTTTTCTGCCTTTTCGATAAGATTTTGCACGTTTTCAATTTCAATGTCTATGCGACCGCGTAGATTTCTCCATTTTGGGGAAGAATACTCCCACTCGTATTCTTTCAGTTTGGCGCGCGCCTTGTCAAAAAGACCTATTTCTACAATTTTTTTGATCTCTTCAAGGCGTTCCACAACTTTTTTAAACTGTATTTGTTCTAATTTTCGTTGTTTTTGTTTCATCAAGGCGAAGTGTGCATTAATTTTTGCGATGTTGTTTTTTGCATCGTTGAATACAGTACTCCACGAATAGTTATTCACAATATCTTGGTTTAAATTTAAGGCCTTTTTGTACTCTTTCAATTGGAAAAAAGCATTCGCCGAATTGTGAAGTGACTGTGCAGACAACTCGTAAAAGACCGCATATGCCACAACAACAACCACTACCACACTTGCCGTGAGCATTGTATACACAAAATTGCGCTTTTTTTCCCACTGTAGACTCTTTTCCATCTGCAATATATTTTTTTGTACCTCTTGGTTTTCAACAGGTATATTTGCAATTTTATGTAGCGTTTCTGGATCATCTTTGTTTTCAAGTTGCCGAACCAAAATGTAAGATTTAAAAGCTTCTTCTCCATTTTGATTTTCGATATACAAATCCATCAAGTATTTTTGAAAGGTAAGGTTAGGATGTTCGCGAAATTCTTCACAAAGAGAAATAGCTTCAACAATCGCACCGATTTTTTTCTGCAGATCGGCCAATTTCATGGTGACATTGACGACTTTATCCAAATTGTTTTTCGTTTTCAGTAACGCTATTTTTTCTCTATAGGCAACGACCATATTCGGATTCAAATGCAATGCACTGTCAATATACTTCTCTTTTTTATCGTCATCGTTTTCAATAGTGCTCAGGTCTAAATACCAATGAGCCGCTTGATTCTGGTTACTTATGTTTTCATATGCCTTGGCAATGTTCAACATAATCTCTTGGTCGTTGGGATTTAAAGCCAGCGCTTTTTTCAACAAGTTAATTTGTAGCTGTACTTTTCCCTTAAACTGCGCCTCTTCCGCTCGTGCTACGAAATCTTCGTATTCCGCTGGCTGTATCAAATCTTGTAACAGCATCAAAGAAAACAGCCCGCAAACGGCAATCACAGGAGAATTGGTAATGCGAATAATATCGCGAATATCATGCGTTCCATCAATAAGCTTGCGAATTTCCTTAAATTCATCTCCAAGATTTTCATCTCCCCAACTATCATTTTCTTTGATCACAAATACGATATCTAATGATGGTATTTTTTCGCGGATCTTTTTCCATTCTTCTAATTGCTCTGCTATGCGAAATAATAAACTTTGCACATCAAAGGTGAAAGAAACTTGTTGTTGTGAACCGAAGTTACTTTCTGAAGGAGGACCATCAGTGAAAGAAAAACGAGCATTTTCCCAAAAGAAAATGTCGCAAATCTCTTCTTCCATGTGCTCATAAATGAAATCTTCCACTTCTTCTTCAGCGACTAAACCTTGTTCTACAAGAATCACCTCTAAATTTTGCCCTGTTTGCTGTTGTTCCTCAATGGCGTTTTCCAACTCCCAATCTTTCAATTTCCCTTCCTGGACCAATTTCTCGCCCAGTAAGTTCATCTGGCGGTCTCCGACAAGAGTCACACCATTATCGCGAAAATGGATTATTTTTTTATTTTTGTCATCGAAAACAACAAGAGTACCTTCTTTGTTGATTTTGCATAAAGTGTTGAGAATGTCGGCAAATGAAACGCTATCTAAACTTCCTTCAAAACCCATGTTAATTACCTTAAATACATAAATAAACTTTTCTAACAAAACTAGCTTGACGAACCTTCACGGTGAGGTTAAGTTACAGAGCGTAGTTCCAGGCATGTAATCTTCCAAGATTAATCATATGCCACGAAATTTTTCACATTATACAGTTACCTTGATACGGATATAAAAATGGCACACATTTCACCCCCTAAACCCGTTAAACTTTTTGTTGGTTGCATTTTCGCCGACAAAAAAGTTTTTGAAGACGCTTACCTAATACTTTCAAAAAAATACGGCACCATTGATATTTTTAGCGATATTTGGGATTTTTCACACACCAACTACTACGAAAAAGAAATGGGAAAAAATTTATATAAGACTTTTATAAGTTTTAAAGATTTGATTTTACCAGAAACGATAAAAGATATAAAAATTTTTTCTAACGAATTAGAAGAATCATTTCAAGAAACGCTGGATATGAAGCGTCCGATTAACCTTGATCCAGGATATTTAGATGCGGCCAAAGTCATTCTGGCGACTACAAAAGACTACACTCATCGCATTTACTTAGCATCGGGAATTTATGCAGAGGTGGAATTATTTTACCAACAAAAAACTTATCATGCTTGGCCATGGACATACCCCGATTACCAATTTCCTCACTACATTGATTTTTTCTTAGGTGTAAGGAAAGTATATCGTGAACAACTACGGCATATCAACTAGTCAGCAATAACAACTTCGTTGCGTCCATGTTTCTTACCTTTGTAAAGGGCATCATCGGCTTTCTTGATACATTCATCGATGTCGCTATCACTATTGTGCATTGCTACCCCTGCGGTGATTGTGACGGACATTTCTTTATTTTGGTAAGTATATACTTGCGAGGCTACTTTATTTTTTATTTTTTCGGCAACTGTTTTACATCCAGTAATCGATGTCTCAGGAAGCATTATAATGAACTCTTCGCCTCCCCAGCGTGCAACAATATCCTGTTTGCGTATCGTCTCTTTCATTATATTCGCAATAGATTGTAGTACAAAATCTCCGCAACTGTGTCCATAAGAGTCGTTAAAGGATTTGAAGTGGTCAACATCAATAAGCACGATACTAAAAGGTTTACTCGAACGTCCACTACGATTTTTTTCTTCCTCAAGCTTTTCTAAAAAATAACGGCGATTGAATAATTTCGTCAAAGGATCTGTTCGTGCAAGTTCCTCCATCTTTTTCGCCATTTTTTCTAACTGTTGGTATTGATTTTCGCGTGTTTGAAGCTCTTGCGTACGTAGCTTTACAATTTCCTCGTTTTTTTGATGCTTGTCCAATACCACTTTAACATACAAACAAATGATAAATGTGAAGCACAAACTAATGGACATAATGACGAGTGAGTTACTTTTCAGATGCATGGTTTTAAAATGGCTTGTCACATAAACGATCATTTGCCATTTGCGTTGCGCAATGAGAATTGTTTGTTTGTGTGTTGCCCAAACGCGATCGTAACGAAAGACATCTTGATAAAGAGATTTTCGCTGGTTATTTGTTCGGTCAAAAATGGCAAATGAAAGACCCGAAACGTTTCCACCTGCATGCTTCATCGCCACCTGAAAAATTTTTTCGATGTCAAAAACCCCCGCAACAAAACCGCGTAAAATTTGCGGGGTGCTTTTATCCCCCTCTACTTTATCATACACAGGAATAAACACCATAAAACCTTTTTGTTTTTCTCTGCTTTGAATAAGAAGAATGGGGATGGTTCCGGTCATCTTTTTGCTGCTAATAGCTTGTTGTAACGCTTTTTTTATCACAGAATCTGATGATAAATCAAAGCCCAAGACCGATTCGTTTTCTTGAAGTGGAGCTGTGTAGTATACCGGAAAATACACTTGACGATTCTTTACAGGAATCATCACTCCGTTATCTCTTTCAGTAAACACAAAATTTGTCAGTCCCTCGTTTTGAGCAAGCTGTTCATAGCGCAAACGGTCTTCTGTTTTTACTCTGGGAATCCACTCCAAAGCCTGTACACTCGGGCGTCCTTTTAAGACAGAGTTTGTATAAGCAAAAAACATATCACGCGAAATCGTAGGTGACGCCGAAAAAAATCCCTGTAATCCGGTCAGCACTTCTAAATTGCGCACAATCTCACGCTTAAATGAATTGATGCAGGAGTCACCGCGTTTTTGGAGTTCAAGCTGTAAGTTTTCGTATTCCACAGCTTCCATAAAATGAAAGCTACTAACAGAAAAAAACACTCCCCCACATAGAATAACAAATAAGCTGAGATATTTGAAAAAAGGACGTTTAGGCGCCAAAGTGACATATTCCCTAATAAAGTCTTTAGTTGACGTTTTCGGATAAAGTGTTATTTAAATTTGCCATTTCGATTGCGGCAGTTGCTGCTTCAAAACCTTTATTACCCGCCTTGGTTCCGGCACGTTCAATGGCTTGTTCGATGCTATCTGTTGTCAAAACTCCAAATATAACAGGTGTATCGCTATGTAAAGAGGCCGCAGCAACTCCTTTTGCAGCTTCCGCAGCAACATAGTCAAAATGTGAAGTGGCACCGCGAATAAGAGCTCCCAGGCAAACAACCGCATCGTAGCGACCACTACAAGCTAGTTTTTTTGCAATAAGTGGTATTTCGAATGCCCCAGGGACCCATGCGATATCCACGGCCTCGTCTTCTACTCCATGGCGATGAAGAGCGTCCTTTGCACCTGAAAGCAGTTTTTCGGTGATGAAATTATTGTATCGTGCGACAACTACTGCTATTTTTAAACCTTGTCCAGTTAACTTTCCACTAAAAATTTTTGCCATGTTATTCCCTTTCTCTTCGGTATGCGATCAACTCGGCGATTGTGAAAATTTTCAAATCATGTTGTTGGGCAAATACTTGCAATTGTGGTAAACGCGCCATCGTTCCATCTTCAGACATAATTTCACAAATTACCCCAGCAGGATACATGCCCGCTAGTTGAGCAAAATCTACCGCAGCTTCTGTATGCCCAGGACGTGCTAACACCCCCTCACGGTGAGCGCGCAATGGAAACATATGTCCAGGCATTAACAAGTCTTCTGTTGTTGCGTGTGGATCAATCAACGTGTGAATTGTTTTCGCTCGGTCAAAACTGGAGATTCCTGTGGTTGTTCCGTTTTTTGCATCAACAGAAACCGTAAATGCTGTGCGAAATTTGTCCTTGTTATCTTTGTCACTAATCATCATCGGGATGCGTAGTTTCTCGATACGTTCTTTGGTAAGTGCAATACATATCAATCCACGTCCGTGTGTTGCCATGAAATTGACGATATCTGGGGTTATTTTTTCTGCTGGTATAACTAAATCCCCCTCGTTTTCGCGATCTTCATCATCAACGACAATAATCATTTTTCCACATTGAATTTCATGAATCGCTGTTTCAATTGTGTGAGTTTCGAATTTTTGCTCGCTTACAACAGATGTCATAATACCATCCTTACATAAATCCATTTTCATTGAGAAATTCTCTATTTATTGTTGTGTTCGTGCGTTTAGTTGTGAAGTTTTCTATGTACTTTGCGAGAATGTCAACTTCAATGTTAACAACTGTACCATAAGAATAATTTTTCGCAACCGTATTCATAAAAGTATGTGGAATAAAAGCAACGCTAAAACAGTCTTTTTGAGGATTGACAACCGTGAGACTCATCCCATCAATTGCAACATATCCCTTTTCAACTATATAACGCATTAGTTTTGCATCAAGGGTGAACGTAACTACATAAGAATTACCTTCTTTTTTTACAAAGCTAACTTTTGCTGTAGAATCGACATGACCTTCGACAAAATGACCACCTATGCGATCTCCGACACGCAGACTGCGCTCAAGGTTTACGACACTACCAGCACGTAAAAGTTCTAAGTTACTACGTCGTGTTGTTTCAGGTGTTACATCAACAGTAAAACTATCTTCGTTAAACGTCGTCACCGTCAGACAGACACCATTCACTGATATGCTATCACCTATTTTTGTATTTTGCAAAACAACATTTGCGGTTATTTCCCAAGAAGAAGATGCTATTTTGCGTACTTTCCCTAACTCTTCGACAATACCACTAAACATTTTCACCTCTTTTGCAGTAGCCACTAATTAAGATGTCTCCTGCTAATCTGCTCACTTGTAAATCTTTCAATACAAATGCCTCTTCAATGTAGTTTATTCCTTCTCCTGCCACAGGTGAAGGAGCTTCTTTGCCACCAATAATCATGGGCGCAATGAATGCTAATATTTTATTTACATGATTATTGGCGAGAAAACTAGAGAGTATTGTTCCGCCCCCTTCCAAAAGTACAGAAGTAATCCCTCTTTTTCCCAATTCTTTCAGTAACGCGTTTGTGCAAACACCTTGATCACTTTGCGGTAGTACCATAACTTCGACATTTTTTGGAAAACGCTGCGGGATTGTTGTTGCCAAAATGGTCTGTCCAGGTAAACCGTCACTAAAAATTTTTGCCTCGTGAGGAAGTCCTCCTTTTGAATCAATGACCACCCGAATAGGATGTTGCACTTCGGTGTTCTCTAAACGCGTTGTCAGCATCGGGTTATCTTTCTTTACGGTATTCGCCCCGACAATAATTGCATCAATTTCATTGCGTATTCTATGGCCAAACAAACGCGATTCCTGGGAACTAATCCATCGAGAATGACCTGTTTTTGTAGCAATTTTGCCGTCAAGACTCATCGCAAATTTAGCAATAACAAATGGAAGTTTATGCTCAATCCAATAACAAAAAACTTCATTGAGTTGTAGCGCCTGTTGAGCACAACAGCCGACAGATGTCTCGATACCTGCTTCTTCGAGGATACGTTTTCCCTTACCTTGAACCAAAGGATTGGGATCTAAAATTGCCATATGAACTTGGCGAATACCTGCGGCAATAATAGCATCTGTACATGGAGGCGTTTTTCCATAGTGACAGCAAGGTTCTAAATTGATGTATAAGGTTGCTCCGCGGGCATTTTCTCCCGCCTGTTCTAAAGCAATAATTTCAGCATGGTGCTCTCCTGCACGCAAATGAAATCCTTCACCAACAATGGCACCATCGCGGACGATTACCGCTCCTACCATTGGGTTAGGACTTGTTTTTCCTCTTGCTTTCTCAGCAAGTTCAAGAGCACGTAACATAAACTGCGACATACAAATATTTCCAAGATACTGAGGTGTCTAACATTTTCAAACCACGGGAATTTACTCCCACTTTACTATGCGGATTGATGGTTGAGTGTTTGGCGAATCACATACAGTAAATCGGAGACACTGTATGGTTTTTTCAATAAGCGTAAATGATTTTGACTGGTAAAATGCGTAGGCAATTTTTGATCCGCATATCCCGTCGACAAAATAACTGGTAGATTACTTTTTTCTTGAACAAGATATTCCGCCAACTCTAAGCCATTCTTTTTCGGTAAAATAACATCGCTTATCATCAAATCAAACTTACAATTCTTCTCAAAAAAAATGTCTATCGCCTCTTCGGCACTGTGGGCTTTCAGAACATCATATCCGTTGCGTTGTAAAATTCTACTTGTAAAGCGACATACCTGTACGTCATCTTCCACCAATAAAATTTTCTCTCCTTGACCTTGATAAAGCTCAACAGATACTTGCGGGTCCTGCTCTTCATGACAGTAAACGTTTTTACAAAAAGGCAAGAAGACCTTAATACAAGTTCCACGCTTTGCCGAACTTTCTAGGTGAATCCATCCATCGTGCTGTTTAACAATTCCATAAACCACCGACAGTCCTAACCCAGAATTTTCATTGAGTTTTGTCGTAAAAAAAGGTTCAAATACATATGGAAGGTGTTCCTTGTCGATGCCACAACCATTGTCGGCAACACAAATACATACGAAATCACCAAAAACGGCATCTACCATAAACTCAGAAACACGAGGATTAATATGTACATGCTCCGTTGTAATGGACAGCTTTCCACCATTAGGTATCGCATCACAGGCATTGAGAACCAAATTCATGATAACTTGCTCAATCTGACCAGGGTCAATCTCTACGTATGTATTATCAGAGTGAAAATTTATGGTAAATTCGATATCTTCACGAATCATACGCGTTAGAAACTTGCTCATCTTCTGTAACATACTGTTGACATTGACGATTTCAGACTGTAACACTTGCTTACGGCTAAATGCCAGAAGTTGCCTTGGTAACGAAGTCGCTTGTTGTGCCACTTGTTTAATTTCTTGGGCCAACTCATACACATCGCCGTTGTCAGATGTCTCTTCCATAATTAAATCACTATAACCGAGAATTACGGTAAGTAAGTTGTTAAAATCATGGGAAATTCCCCCGGCAAGACGGCCAATAGCCTCCAACTTTTGCGTATGCAAAAGCTGCGTGTGAATTCTGTGTTTTTCACGAATAGTTTTTTCGTGCTGTTCTATCTCACTTTGTAATTTTGCATTGGCTTTTTGGAGCTTATTGTGCGCTTGTTTTAACTCAGTTTCCCATCTATTGCGCTTGACAATATGCCAAAATAATAAAGAAATCAATGCCAACATAATGAGAAATATATAAACAATAATAGCTTTTACCATACATACTCCTATTTTAGGAGAAGACCTGTAGGGAGAGAGTCTCCAAAGTAATGTTTTTGTAACTTTTCATTGAGAACAGTTATCGTTTCTACAGAAGAACACAATTCATTTATTTTGGCAGAGTCATCGTATTTTTGCAATTCTTCTATTACGCGCTGGCGCAAATCATCGTCGATATCAATACTGCGATCTCCTGATTTTCGCGCAAGTTGCGCTAGCGCGGAAAGACGATGAAAATTATCATTTTCCATAGCGAGAAGAGTCTCAATCCACGGAGTAATTTGGTCTTTTTCTAAAGGGTTTTGATTGTAAAAAAGAATACGCGCTCCCAATCTTCCCAAAGCCCAATACAAATGATCGAGATTTTTTTCCTTAGAGAACAAACGTATAATTTCATCTCCAAGCTGTTGTTTTACCTTGGCAGGCAAATTTTCGAAACTAGACACAGTACGCCACATTTCTACCTTCTCGGCCGGTTTTACATGTTTACGTGTTGTTTTTTTCATCTTCCATTTTGTCGATGGCCCTAACAAATGCTCCGCAAAAAGCTTTAATAAATTAAGCTGCTGCTCTCCTCGTAAACTAGCGGCAATTCTTCTCAGTAGAATCCAATATTCCATCCAATTCTGGATGTTGCGCGTAAAGTGTACACGATTTTGTATAATGGGAAGTAATTTTTTTATGCGCCAATCATCTCCAGGGAATCCAATTCCTGGACGCAAACAGAATCCAACAAGGTGTAGCCAGCGTTCCTCGTGGTTTTCGCTGCGATTTTTTTGTGTAGCAAAAGAAATGAGAATGTCCCATATCTTTCGATTTAATTGTAAATCCCAGGCGTCTTTTTTGCAACCAAGTATTTTTTCAATGTCGTTTTTCAAGGTGCGTGGTGCTAGATCTTTACAGAAAACTCCTTCGATAACCTCTCGTATCTTTTGCTCGGGAAAGACTATTTTCTTTTTGCTAACTTGTTTTTCTATTTTTTTAGGTTCCTGAGCATGGCTCATTTGAAATTGTAAGCGCCAAATACGGTCAGAATCTTTGGCCACCAACCTAATTTCCAAAAGCCCAATCTCATTCATTTGCGCTTGCAAATTTACCGGAATTTGGCGTTTCTTAGCCGTTTTCCCCACTTTAATAACTGTTTGAACAGGAGGAAGTAACACCATGTTTTCTTCGAGGTCCACAACCTGACCTAACTCATCCTCCTTGCGCTCGTTACTAGAATAAATTTTAAAAGACACTGGTTGCTTTGCAATCACCTCTAAAGTATGTTGGTTGATTTCAAAAAATTGCTGTTGTCGCGAAGCAAACGGTAAAATACACAGTCCCTTTTTCTTGCCCTGGTGCTGTTTTATTTCGAGATAGTATGAACGCGGAATACCACCACCGATTTGAATGCCTTCGCCACGTTGCACAAGATGAAAATACGCTGCTCCAATAGCCACGGCCAAATCGAGCTTGTTGTTGGTTAAAACAATAGGTTTCCATGAAGAGCTACCAAACCATTCTTTTAATTGCGACACGATTCGGTCGCGAATTGCCTTAGGAGTCAATACTCCCCCGTTAAACAAAATCAAATCAGGTTTAGTGTTTTCTTCGAGATGTCGATGAAGAAAGTCACAAAGGTGCTTTGTGATTCGCGGATCTGTTTCATAAGGAAGTCCCCAATCCTTCAACCCGGATTGTTTCGATTCCCCTGGAGCTTCCCAAGGTAAAATCGGGAAAAATTGTTCCACGATAACTTCTTGTAAAAGTTCGTGACTTACCTCGAATTTTTTCGCTCCCTTAACAAGAGAACTCCCGCCGCCCATGATCGTAATGTCCGAGTTTTTATCTTCGTTACCGCTTGTCCATAGATACTCTTTTGCATGGCGTGCGGCCGAGACTAGTTCTAAAAACTGATTACTCGAAAGTTTACTCTTTTCCAGTCGGTAAGCAAGAGCAAGATCCATATTATCTCCCCCCAACAGAAGGTGCTTACCAACGGCCACTCTTTTAAATTGGAAATTATCTTCGTTGCGCTGTAACTCGATAAGACTAAAGTCTGTAGTTCCGCCTCCTAAGTCGCACACCAAAGCCAACATATTATCCTGAACTTTTTTTGGCCACTTAAATTGATAAAAATAAATCCATGAATAAAAGGCGGCCATGGGCTCTTCGAGTAAGTTTACATTTTTAAATCCCGCTTTATTCGCCGCTTCTAAAGTAAGTTCTCGCGCATCCTGATCAAAAGCCGCAGGTACCGTCAGTACAATCTGTTGCTGTTGTAGATGCTCATGGGACTCTTTGGCGACATAGTGATTCCAAGCTTCTTGTATGAACTTCAGATATCTCACCGCCGCTTCCACTGGTGAAATTTTTTGTGTGCTTTTGGTTCCCCAGGGTAAAATAGGACTACGGCGATCAACACGTGAATGGCATAACCATGACTTTGCAGAATGCACAATGTTGTCGGGAATTTTTTGTTTCTTGGCAAATTCCCCCACGATATACGATGGTTTGTCTTCCCAAGGCATGGCGACGGATAAGGTATCGAACTCAGACAAACTATAATGAAAAGAAGGTAACGTTTTGCGCTCCTCAATAGCATTTGCCGACACAATTTGTGGTATTTCAAATATTTTTATCTTGTGTTGTGAACGCTTACGCGAACGATGAATATATGCGACACTACAATTCGTCGTCCCTAAATCAATCCCCACTAAATAAGGTGTTTCTTGCATAAATTTTCCCATCGTGTATATGGTCATGGTGCTATTGTAGAAGTAGTCTATACGACTTGCGCCATTAAAAAGAGTAGATCGTTTCCCATCCTGATCTCGAAAAATAAGTAAGTTTCGGGATCGGGAACGGGGTCGGGATCGGGATCGTTTTTAGGCACAAATCATTTATTTATACCAATAGTATCCTGAAAATAAATTGATTGCAAAAGCCATTTATTGTTTGCTCAAATATCACTGATGGATTACAATACTAAAAATTTTTAACAAAATCAAAAGGAGTTTCTGATGAAGAGGTTGTTAAACGCCTTCCGTTGTTTTTTTCGCGCCCTTGCTGATGGAAATTTTGCCAACAATTTGCAAAGTAAAGAAGAACCACTGAAGGATGCAAAATTGTTATTGGCATTCTTGCAAGAGGAAGGTCGCTTAGTCGACTTTTTACAAGAGGATATCTCAGAATTTGATGACGAACAAATTGGAGCTGCGGTTCGCGAAGTTCACACCAAAACGCGTCAAGCACTTCACAAAGTGTTCACCATCGAAGCAATCACCGAACAATCTGAAGGCGAAACAATAAAAATAGTTGAAAATTTTGACAAAAATGCCATAAAATTAGTAGGGAAGGTAACAGGAAATCCTCCTTTCAAAGGAACTGTACAGCACCATGGATGGAAAATCGTCGCAAGTAAAAAACTTCCCACACAAGAAAGTGTATCGGTTATTGCAAAAGCAGAAGTAGAAATATAGATAGAGGCAACGCGAGATGGATGGAAACTACATTATTGGAATAGACCTAGGAACGACAAACTCTGTCGTCGCATACAAGAAAAGGGGTTCAGATTCTGCAATTGAATTGTTTCAAATACTGCAACTGACCAAGGAGGGTCATGTTGAAGAGCGCAAGTCTTTACCATCTTTTTTATACATTCCAGGAGAACACGATTTAAACAAGAAACAAATTGCTCTACCCTGGAATAAAAATATGGGGTACTGTAGCGGAGAACTAGCACGTAAACAGGGTAACAAAGTTCCCGGAAGAATGATCAGTTCTGCGAAATCATGGCTATCTCACCAACAGGTAGATCGCGAAGAAAAGTTACTTCCCTTCCAAGGAGAGGAAGAGCTGGAAAAAATTTCGCCGGTAGAGGCTTCCACAAGATACCTATCGCATATCAAAGAGAGTTGGGATCACCAATTTCGCAAAGAAAAAAACGCAGCATTTGTTGACCAAGAAATTTATTTAACGGTTCCTGCCTCATTTGACGCTGTTGCCCGAGAGCTGACAGTAAAAGCAGCCAAAGCTGCGGGAATTGAGGCCACCTTACTCGAAGAACCACAATCCGCTTTTTACGCTTGGCTATATCGAGAAGGAGAAAACTGGCGTAATAAACTCCAAGTTGGAGATGTAGTTTTAGTTGTCGATGTAGGAGGTGGGACAAGCGACTTTTGTCTCGTTGCTGTTGAGGAACAAGATGGTAACTTAGAGTTAAATCGTATTGCTGTAGGAAACCACATTTTACTAGGTGGCGACAATATCGATTTGGCCCTTGCGCATTTGATTAGTGCAAAGCTCCCCAAGGCCAAACTCGATCCATGGCAATCGCTATCCTTGTGGTACAGTTGCTGTGAAGCCAAAGAAGCATTATTCAGCGATCCAACACTCAAAAAAGCCAATGTTGCTATTTTAGGACGCAGTAGTAGTTTAATCGGTGGAACACTGAAAGCAAAACTAACTCGCGAAGAATTAGAGAATGTAGCGAAGAATGGTTTTTTCCCCGAAGTAGATATTCATAATTTTTCTGTACAAAAACACAAAGTAGGTCTCATGCAAATGGGCTTACCGTATGCAACAGAACCGGCGATTACAAAACATATCGCAGAATTCTTACAACAAAATTCTAACAATCAGGAACTTATTCGTCCGACAGCTGTCTTATTTAATGGCGGCGTTTTTAAAGCCGATGTCTTACAGCAACAAGTCACATCTGTCATTAACTCGTGGCTACCCGACGCCCAGGTAAAAACTCTTAACAGCCACGATCTTGACACTTCGGTGGCAATTGGTGCCGTGTACTATGGTACGACAAAACACGGAGAAGGGATTCGCATTCGCGGAGGTGTCGCACGTTCTTACTACCTCGGGATTGAAACCGCTATGCCCGCCATTCCAGGCGTACCTCCTCCACTAAGGGGACTATGCGTTATTCCCAGTGGAATGGAAGAAGGAAGCGAAAGTGACGTACCAGGTACAGAATTGGGACTTATGATCGGCGAGCCAGTAGAGTTTCCGTTTTTTAGTTCCAATACACGCAAGGAAGACCTCATTGGAGACGATGTGGATGACCTAGAAACATTGCAAAGTAGTTCCCCCCTAGAGACAACTCTAAGTGTAAAAGAAGGCGTTAAAAAAGGAGAAATGGTACCTGTGAAACTACATAGTAAGGTCACAGAGGTGGGGACTTTGGAGATTTCATGTCGCACAACAGATAATAAGCACTCTTGGGATTTACAATTTAATGTTCGAAAACACGACCAATAGTTATGCGAAATTTCGTATAGAAGTTTTAAGGAACGTATTATGCAGAAAATGGTATTGATATTAGTATTATTATTTTCTTGTATTTGTCTGAATGCAGAAAAAATGCCGGATTTTGAAGTGAAAAATTTAGATGGCAAAGTATACAGCAGTAAAGATCATAAATCTGCCAAAATTATCCTCTTTTTTGACGAGGCAGAAACGATAAGCAGTCCTCTTTTATACTCGATAAAATTACTGAAAAAAAAATATTCTGACATAGAATTTGTCTGTTTATTGTCGTCTCTAGAATTTGAGCCTGACACCGAAGCGCTTAAAGATCTGAGTGATAGACTTTCTCTAGACTTTTCTCTTTATATAGATCAAGATCGCTCGTTGCTCAACGAAGTTGGCTATGAGAGCGTACCCGCAACTATTGTAGTTGACCAGAAAAACAACATAGTTGACAAGATAACTTCTCAAAATCAATATTATGATTTGCTACGCGTTAATATACAACTTCTTCGCGGAGAGATAGTT
Organism: Candidatus Uabimicrobium amorphum; assembly: GCF_009002475.1. Taxonomy (GTDB): domain Bacteria; phylum Planctomycetota; class Uabimicrobiia; order Uabimicrobiales; family Uabimicrobiaceae; genus Uabimicrobium; species Uabimicrobium amorphum. Next base: position 1,350,726 of record NZ_AP019860.1, on the reverse strand, counting down.
CGAGAAGAAGCGATCAAAAGAGCAAGTACTTTCACAAACAGCATCGCAATGCCAGAGAACATTTACGATGCAGTTGTCAATGCAGGTGAAGATCGCGCAGAAGAGACCAATGACAGCGACGATAACATTGAAGACGGCGAAGATTTTACCGACGAAAACGGCGAAGATGAAAAGGATTTCACAACACCCGAAGACAACACAGATAGCAACATACCTGATATCGATGCGGATATGAACACTGACACGGATGTAAACGCTGGCATCAATACCGACATGAACACCGACACCGACATGAACACCGACACCGACATGAACACCGACACCGACATGAACACCGACACCGACATGAACACCGACACCGACATGAACACCGATACCGACATGAACACCGACACCGACATGAACACCGACACCGACATGAACACCGATACCGACATGAACACCGACACCGACATGAACACCGACACCGACATGAACACCGATACCGACATGAACACCGACGCCGACGTGAATACCGATACCGACGTGAATACCGATACCGACATGAATACCGATACCGACATGAATACCGATGCCGACGTGAATACCGATACCGACATGAACACTGATACCGACGTAAATACCGACACCGATGTAAATACCGACACCGATGTAAACACCGACACCGACGTAAACACTGACACCGACATGAACACCGATACCGATGTGAATACCGACACAAATACTGATGCAAATACCGACACAAATACTGATGCAAATACCGACACAAATACTGATGCAAATACCGACACAAATACTGATGCAAATACCGACACAAATACTGATGCAAATACCGACGCAAATACTGATGCAAATACCGACACTGGTGTAAACACCGACGCTACAAACAAAACGGAAACTCCTCAAGAGAGTGATCGAAAACAAACTTCACCACTTACTTCGCCAGAAAACGCTGTATTTATGGGAACAGTGAATTTTGTGAGTCAGGCACTCCTCGTTTTCGTATGGTTGTGGGGCGTACTATATTGCTTAGTAAAAGTAAAGCTATATAAAAGAATGCTAATAGGTGCTTTAGCATGCTTAGGTTTTTGTGCATGGACATCTCTATACATGATGACGAACGTTCCACAAGAAGTGGTGGTGCTCCACAGTGCAATCGGTGAATGGCAGGGGCATGCAAATGTGGCTCTTGGTTATGTTGCGGATTACACAAAACTCATCTACTTAGGCTTGGTAAGTCTTGTAGTTGTTGCCATCTCTGGTCGCTTTAAAAATGAGGAATAGTAGATATGAGCGTTAAAATCACTTTCCTTGGTACAGGAGACGCCTCCAATTCAGGGGGGCGTGCCCAACAAGCGTTATTATTGACAACTTCTAACTTTACGTTGTTAGTTGATTGTGGAGCCAACACTCTACAACGTCTACAAAAAATGCAAATAGACCCCAATACCATTGATGCGGTGCTATTTACACATTTTCATGCGGACCACTTTTTGGGCACCGTACACTTAGATCTATCTTTAATATTTGACTTTCCCAGAAAGCGCAATTTGCTATACTTGGGTCCTGTTGGTTTAAAAGAACGTTGTCAGCAACTTTTTTCTTTAAGTTATCCACGATTATATCCGAATGATAATTTTGTGAGAGAAATGGTTGAATACGCGCCACACCAAAAATACACTATTTTAGATAATAAGGCGATCGTCGAAACATTTCCGATGGAACATGCTCCCGAATCTTTGGGATATCGAATTTCTATCGGAGGCAAATGTATCGCAATTACCGGAGATACACAGTGGCATGACGGTATTGTTGATTTAGCCAAAGATAGTGATTGTCTAATCTGTGAATGTTTCCACTATAAAAAACCGCAACCGCGGATAGGTCACTGCTCCTATGAAGAGATCCATGAAAACAGCACTCGCATAGATACCAAAAAAATCATCTTACTCCACGCCCATCGCGAAGTGCTGGAACATAGAGAAAAAGTAGACTTTACCATCGCGAATGATGGAGACATTCTAGATATAGAGTAAAGTAAAGCTAGATTTTATCAGGAGAGACTCCTAAAACTCTCTTTTGATAAAATCTAGCAAATGTGTTGGAGGCAATTTCCTATGTCAGATAGCAAACCTGAAGATGTACTATTCGCCCAAAAAGCATTGGAATTAAAGATAACAACTCCCCAAGCCATCAGTGTAAGCCTCAAACTGCAACAACACTTAAGGCAACTTGGCCGCCATGTCAGTCTTTCAGACTGTCTAATGCAAAATAAACATGTCAATAACAGCCAAGTAGACATTGTGCGCTCCGCTTTGTCATGGCAAAGCCAAAGTCGGCAGAGCCAAGCAGTTACTCAACCATTTAGTTCACAACATACCGTTCTTAAAGATAAATTTTTGCACTACCATGTTTTGCAAGAGTTAGGACGTGGTGGGATGGGAGCGGTTTACAAAGTTTACGATCCACGTAGCGAAAGACCTGTGGCATTAAAAATTTTGCTTTCTAGTGGTGGAAGGAGCGAAATAGGACGCTTTTTACAAGAGGCAAAAACCTTAGCAAAACTCGATCACCCAAACATCGTCAAGGTTTATGAAGTAGGAGATCACGACAACCTATATTACACAATGGAATACCTCGTTGGACACGATCTGTCGTTCTACACCGAGTCACAAAATCATCTCTCGCCCAACGTTGTCGCAGATATTTTTTGCCAAATCGCAAATGCTGTGCATGGTATACATGAGGAAGGTATCGTACATCGCGACATAAAGCCAGCAAATATTGTTCTTACAAAAGACAACCATCCCAAATTGATGGACTTTGGCCTTATAAAAAAGAAACAAAGTGATCGGCAATTTTCATGTAGTGGACAAGTCATAGGGACGGCTTACTACATGTCACCGGAACAAATCAATGGCCAAAAGATAGGTAAACGCAGCGACATATACTCCATTGGAGCGACAATGTATGAAGTCCTAACAGGGACCTTACCTTTTTATAGTCCCGTTTATGCCACCGTTGCCTACAAAATTACGAAAGAAGATCCACTACCTCCACGCAGTATCAATCCACAAATACCCACGGAACTAGAAGCTATTTGTTTGCAATGTCTCCAAAAAAATCCTTACAAAAGGTACAATGATGCAAAAAGTTTAGAGCAAGATCTGCGAAATTTTCTCCGCGGAGATATCGTTAGCGCGCGACGTTACACGAAATTAGCCGCGGCACAAACCATTATTCGCCGCAACAAGCTACTTGTCTCCAGTGTATGCACAATATTTTTAGTGATCGTCGCGGCCATTATTTTGTATATTTCGATGTACAAACAATATTCGCAAACACTACTTCGCCAAAAACAAAACGCCCTAAGTGCCGCGAAAAAAGCTTTCACAACTCTTTACAGTATTTACGAAATTAATGGTGCTTTGAAAGAAAACGTACAGCTTATTCAACAACTCAATGATGTTTTTCGCGAATTGGAAAAACTGGATATCATGACGGATTTGGAAAAGCATATCGACGTTCTTATGCTGTATGGTATTGTTTGTTCTGAAACCGAAGAACTTCGTAGTAAAGGGATTGAAATATACGATAAAATTATCGAGAAACGTCCTCGTTACGCAAAAGCGTACACCAATCGTGGGCTTATTTATCAAAAAATGAAAGACTACAAACGAGCAATACGCGACTACAACGAAGCAATTAAGATTAACAACGACTACAAAGCATTCACAAATCGCGGATATATTTATCTCAATCAAAATAATTACGAACTGGCCGAACGCGATTTTGACAAAGCCATCTCCCTCAACGCCGACAACGGCAAAGCCTATGGAAACAAAGGAATACTGTACCGCCGTCAAAAGAAATACCAACGTGCATTGGAATGTTATGCCAAAGCAATTGAATTGTCTCCCATATCGTCTAACCTCTATTCAAATCGCGGATTGTTACACGAAGAGATGCGAAATTTTTCTGCGGCAATGAAAGATTACAAAAGCGCTATTCTACACAATCCAAAGTACTATGGTGTCTACTGCAATCGAGGAAAATTATACGCCAGACTGGGACAACAAGAGTCCGCCAAAGAAGACTACCTACATGCCTTGAAACTCAATCCTGATTTTTACCAAGTGCACAACAACCTGGGAATGGTATATATGAAACAAAATAACTATTCCAAAGCCCTATTTCATATAAAAAAAGCGATTGAGCTACATCCTAAACACTCCAATGCCTATGCCAACCTCGGAGTTTTATATCAAAAACAAGGAAAAAACAAACAAGCTATCGCCGCATGGCGAAAAGCAATTTCCCTTGGATCTGAGCACAAACGCGTATTGGAATCTTATATACGAAGTGCATCCAAACACTAAGTATAAACCGAGCCCGCTTCCGAGCCCGAGCCCGAGCCCGCTTCCGAGCCCGAGCCCGCTTTCGTTTTTTTTATGTACGCTTTGATTTACTTCGCCAACATCAAGGTGTTTATCGCCAAAGTTCTCTTTGTTATCTCTTTTTGAAGATTTTCGGGCCGGGCTTGGGCTCGGAAGCGGGCTCGGTTTTACTTAAACACATATTAACCACGACGACGGCGCAAATTTTTCCAACCAACGCCCAACATTGTTCGGGCTAATGCCGACCATGCTCCCATATTTGGCTTTGGCTTTTTACCTTGACCAATACGTGCTAGCTGAATTTCATACCATGTCAAATCCAGCATCGACAAATTATCAATAAATTTCAAACCCGTTTTGACACTTTCCGGAAGTTCACACGAAAAATCTTCGCCACCTAAAATGCGGTTAGGTATATCGGTAAAAACGGCAAGTGGTCTTGCCAGACCTACTAAGTCAACTTTGTTACTGGCAATCGCTTCTGCCATCCCCTTCGCCGTGCGAAATCCTCCGGTGACCGCTATCGGAACATCGGTAATTTCGCGCACTTTTTCGGCAAATTCGAGAAAATATGCTTCGCGTTGTTTGGTGCTTTCTTTTTTCTTTTTTCCCGTCATGGCCTGGGCTTCGTAAGTTCCCCCAGAAACTTCGATCAGATCCATACCCATTTGCGAAATTTTTTCAATGACTTGTAGTGATTCCTCTTCGGAAAATCCACCGCGCTGAAAATCCGCGGAGTTCAGCTTGATGGAAATCGGAAACTTCTCACCAACGCTTTCGCGCATCGCTTGGTATATTTCGACTAGAAAGCGCATGCGATTTTCCAAACTTCCTCCCCATTCGTCTTGGCGCTCATTATGCAGCGGCGAAAGAAATTGGCTCACAAGATATCCATGTGCTCCGTGAATTTGTACCCCTGTAAATCCCGCTTCTTTGGCAATCGCAGCTGTTTTTGCAAAGCGACGAATCGTATCGCGAATTTCCTCTCCGGTCAAAGCACGAGGTTTATTAAACATCGGCAACGCAAGAGGAATGGCCGAAGGTGCGACAGGTTCCTTACACAAAAAATTAGGTATTTGTTTCCCTGGATGATTGATCTGCATCCATAACTGCGTTCCATTTGCCGTACCCGACTTCGCCCAAACACGCAACGCATCCATGTGCTCATCATCTTCCACAACCACATTTCCCGGTTCTCCCATATAGCGCGAATCCACCATAACGTTTCCGGTAAAAAGTAAACCCGTTCCGCCTTGCGCCCATGTTTCATAAAGTTTGAAATGACGCGCTGTTGGCGCATACTTGGGAGAACCAAGGACCTCACTCATTGCGGATTTCATAAAGCGATTCTTGATCGTGCATCCGTTGGCGAGTTTTAATTCTTTTCCTAATATATTTGCGTAATCCATTTGTATATCCTTATACATACGTTCCCGATCCCGTTCCCAATCCCGTTCCCGACATAATATCGATAACACCGTTAAATTTATGCACAATTTTAGCAAATTTATACAACGTGTCATCAATTAAATTTTGTGCAAATCTACTGCAAAATGTTAAAATAAAATTTTGTAGTCCTTCGCAAATAGGTGGACTGAACAACGAACCACAACCATTTTTAAAGTGTTTTCCATGAAAATAGCAATCATTGGTGGGGGAATATCTGGGTTAAGCTGTGCTATTTGCCTACAACAAGCAGGTTTTTCTCCTACTTTATACTCCGATAAGTGGACACCAAACACCACTTCTGACGTTGCTGCTGCCGTATGGTATCCTTTTACCGTAGAACCAGAGGAAAAAGTAGCCGTATGGGGCAAGAAATCCTATGAAATTTTTTTTGATATCGGCGAAGAATCTCCGGAGTCTGGCGTTTACTTTCTTCCTGGCTATGACCTATTTGGCCTAAAAATGCCTGAGCAATGGTGGCAACATTTTGTTAAAGATTTTCGCCGTCTTAGTGGCGATGAAATTCCATCCGGTTATGTAGATGGTTTCTCGTTTTTGACTCCCATTATCGATATGCACTACTACATGCCATGGTTGGAAAAACGCTTTCTCGATGGTGGCGGGAAAAAGATAACACAAAAAATATCCCATATAGAAGATGTCAAAGCCGACATCGTCATCAATTGTGCAGGACTCGGATCACGAGAACTAGTGAACGATAAAGAAGTTTACCCGTTGAAGGGACTCATTTTAAAAGTACATGCTCCACAAATTCGCGAATTTCGCCACGATTTCAAAAACGGTCCGAATTGTCTTTCATACATCATCCCGCGCAAAGATAACTGCGTTCTCGGAGGAACCACAGAAGCGACAGATGATCTTAGTGTTGATATGGAAGCCGCAAAAGCAATCCAACGTCGCTGTGCGAATCTAAACCCCTCTTTGGAGAATGCTGAAATACTCAAGTACGAAACAGGATTACGCCCTGCGCGTAAAGAAGTACGTTTGGAAATAGACCACTCCTTTTCCGTACCTGTTGTCCACAACTACGGACATGGCGGTGCAGGTGTCACTATTTCGTGGGGGTGTGCAAAAGAAGTGCTTGACCATGTGAACAGTTTGGTAAAAAAATAAAACATTTGGGGCGCCTTAGGTTTACTCTAAGTCAATCGAAACATGAAAACAATAACAAAAACAATATCCATTTTCTCAGTGCTTTTATCTTTGGTCATTGCTTATGCATCATTTCGCTACTGCAATGACTATCACTTTAGTATAGATCCACAACAACTCACTTTCCCTGAAAACACCCCCGCAAAGATTAAAGTTAAGCATGTCGTAAGTGGTTATCTTGCGCAAGGGTTTCTTCCGAAAGTTTCTCGGGGACTGTATGAAATTAACATTCGCTACGAATTGCCCCGTGGTTATAAAAATAGACGTAATCGCGGTGGGTTCTTCTTCATAAAACTCAATAAAAAAAGAATCTTGCTATCCGGTTTGAAAATCAAACCACAAGCCATACTGAAATTACAATTATTTATTGCAAAAGATGGCGAAGAACTTCTTGAATATGGTCTTTTTTACATAGACTCGAAGTTGAAAATACAAAGTGTCGACATAAAATCTTCGACAAACTACCAAAAATGCTTATGGATACTTTGTATCATACTGCTGTTGTTAGCGGCATTACTGAGTAAAGTAACGCACCCTAAGTACGAGATGTTTGAGTTAATGTGGATGGGCGTTGCTGTTGCGATTATTTTGTGGTTTCCTCCTCTACAATTTATTGGTAACGATATTTCATTTATACTCTCGTGGCAACAAATTTTTTACATAAGTATCGCCATTTGGGCATTGCTACGCTTTGTACTCTCACGTCCGAAATTACAAGACTTAGGTGTAAAGGTCACAAATTTCTCCACAGCAATTCGCTATTTATTTGCCCCTTCCTTGTTTGCTGTCGCAGCCCTGTTAACCATCGGATGGTCGTACAACAGTTTAAATCTACGCACGGAGTTTTTAGAAAACTTTTTCCCTCTCTACAACATATCACCGTGGTTATTTTTTGCCGTAGCCATTGGCGGGGCAATATACGTATTGTACAAAAATACCACCAAAGAATGGTTGGTATTCCTTCTCGTTGTTTTTGTTCCCATCAGTGCTTTGTTACAACAATTTGCCATCCAATGTTTTTTTCATCGTCACGTGAGAAAATGGTCAGCGCATAGAAGCCTACTCATAGTGGTTGGTTTCTTCGTCGTTATGCACGCGCCTAATCCATTTGTCATGCTCGGTACTATGTATTTGATGTATTTCTGGGCCAAATGCTATCAAAAATATCCCAACATATACGCGCTAGCTTTATCTCATCACATCATCAGCCGTATTATGAAATATAGTATGCCCACCGCAATTTCGAGTAGAGCTGTCGGGCATAATTTTTTAGAAGAAATTTCATGGATATGGAGCAACTACTTCTATTTTTAATGCTATTTTCGTATTACGAAGCAAACGTTTCTCCAAAAATACTCGTCCACTAACATGGACAAAATAAAGTAGTTTCATTTAAATAAAACGGCGTGCTGTTGGGCACGGTTATTGGGAAAATAAAAATGTACACGCAAAACATAAAACCTTATCAACTATTAGATTACAGTGCCCTACATGTAGAAGATATATACGAAAAAGTAAACCTATGTTGTGAGCACATTGAAAATATGATTCACTTTACGGGTATTGTGGCAACCGCCCTGTATCGCGACTACGCCAAAAAAAATGTGGCCATTGATCACGCTATTTTTATCAGTTTTGAAAAATCATTTTTTGGAAGTTGGTTGTACTTAACACGTAGAATAGGTGAGTTTTTTTACGATGAAAACTATACCGCAACGCATTTTATCCGCTGGGTGGACTTTTTACAAAAATACGGACATGACAACGATCTCGTAGCATTGAGTTCTGATTTTTTGCAATTTCGCAACGACGTACGTCATGGTAGTGCTGCGCAAAATGAACAATTTGCGACGCATATCGTCCAAAAAATAGAATTTTTTCATCGCGAATATCTATCTTTTTTGCACGAATACGACTTAGGCATTTCCGTCGAAGACGAAAAATACCAAGTCAACTCTGCGGGAGAATTACATCCACGAACACTCGGTAATCAGACAACGCTTTGCGACCAAGAAGTGTACTTGAATCTATCCCCTTTTGTGTCTTGGGATCAGGAAGACAAGATTTTGGCACTCCACAATGCGCCGAAGAAAAAAGAGTCGTTTTACGACGACTTTGCCATTGGCGATCGCTACAAAGAATATTTACAGCAGAAAGATGGGATTAGCTCCACAGTACAGGAACAACCCAACAAACATTTTTCCACCCCTATCTTCGAACAAATAAACTCCACGATTGCAGAGGGCAAGAACAAAATAGTATTATGGGCGCCTCCTGGTGGCGGAAAAACTTACGTAATTCGCAACTTGACGTTTCCTGTATTATGCCAGTATTCGATTGAAGACAGCCCTCTAAAAATACGTCCATCAGTCGCTTTGCGAACTTTCTATAAAAAGTTATGTGATCACGTACAACAAGCATGCTCCGTACCAAAAAAGCAACAACAGTTAATCCAGCACCTATGTGAACTAGCCAAACAACATCCACAACAAAAATTTGTCATTGCCATTGATGGTTTATTTTCGATATTTGTCAAGGAATGGTGGAAAGAAGAATGGCTGACCATTTTAGGGAGCGACTATCCAGCAAATATTGTTTGGATTGTCACCGCTTGTCCTGGTGAGCCTGTGCCACAATTTTATGATACGAGTGTTGATATTCCCCCTATCAATACCCAAAGTTTTGCGGAGGCTTTTCCACAACACGACGCACAAAAAGTGATTGCCTACACTTTGGGTTGCGCAAAGTTTATATGGCTATGTGTCACAGCAGGGGAAAATAGTGTATTACAAAAGCGTTACTTTGGCAAATGGTTACGCCACTATGCTCCCAACGAAGACCAAAAAAGAGTTCTGTCTTTTCTTGCACAAACTTCTCAGTATTTATCCGCAAAAGAAATTGCGGCAAGTTTACAAATATTTACCCCAAAGGTAGAACGTTTCTTGGGGGAAATTGATATATTGATGAACGAAAAAAACAATGGTTACACGACATACCATCCCGTATTAGCAGCTTATTTGAAAGACACCTATAGCAACTAGCTCGTTATCCATCGACAAACAGTTTTAAAGGAACAAGGACATGAATATTCGCGATCATTGGCTGCAAAACTTACCGTTTCCGCTGAGTAGTTTATTGCAAAACATTGTACGTTTGCAACGTACCCCAAACCCATTTCGTTTTTTGGATATGTCGTTTGCCACAACGCGATTTTTGACATTTGTCGCTCTTGCAGAACATTTGCAGCACTACGAAGATGACGATGGTGCAAAACACAATCGTTTCATACTCAACTCTTTGGAAAAACCAAGTGACGGAACATGGGTATCTTTACTCGATTACCTGCTAAAGATTGTTCATCCACGAAGCAAATTTTCACAGCAAATCGCCCAAGTAATCAAAAACGAAGACAAATTAATCCATATTCTGCTGCACAATGTCGAACTACGCAACGATATTGTTCACCGTGGAGACTCGGTAAACAGTAAGGAAATGATAAAAAAGCTTACCGAAAATTTAGACAATTTACATCCTCTATGGAATATGCTTTGCGACTATGACCTTTACAGCAAAGACAACACTTTGTTTAAAGGACTGCCGCCTTTTAATGACACGGCACAAAATTTTTCACCGGTATTTTTACGCAAAGACGATTATGAATTGTCGCTTTCTCCGTGGGTGTTCGCCAATGATGATATCTTTTTTTACAGCAAACAACAACAGCAGCGTTTTTTCTTTATAAACTACGCTCACGGTGGCCAAATAAGTGTGGAAAAACTCTCCAATGAAATTGCCCAATCGTGCCAGGTAGTTTGGCAAAGCTTACAACAAAATGCCTTACCCAAAGACGAGCATGCAGAACAAAGCACTATTTTGGACTTTTCACATATTTGCAAATTTCATCAGGCCAACTTTGTGGGACGCGAAGATGTACGAGAAAGTTGGTACCATTTTGTAGAAAAAGCGAGTGGCGAGTATGGCCTTATTACCGGAGAAGCGGGCATCGGAAAAACAGCGTTTTTTGCCTATATGTACCAGGAAAATCTACACAATAACTATGTATGGCACTTTTGTGCAACCACCGAGAATCGCAACAACGCCCAAATATTTCTCCGTTCTCTTTTAGCACAAACCTACGAAAAATTTCCGCAATACAAAGAGGAAATTCTTTTTTCCGTGAAGAAATTACAATTTCAGTGGCAAAAAACCTTAGAAAAAATTTCGGAGTCGTTGCCAGATGATCAAAAATTTGTTTTTGTGATCGATGCCCTGGATGAAGCTTTGCTCAAGAACAACAACGAGTCCATCCCCTACTTGCTAGATAAAACGCTTCCTAAGAATATTGTGGGGCTAGTGAGTGTGCGTCAAAATCTGCTAGGTGATATACCATTGAGTAACTGGGAAAACATCACGAGTATTGCCAAATTACAAAAACTCACCCAAGATGACATTTTGCGCCTTCTCACTGAGAAACTGGGAGTAGACAAGCACAAAATCTCTGCGAACATACTTAATGTGATTTGGACAAACTCTGGAGAAGGGGACCCGTTTTATCTGCGTTTTATGGCCGATGCTATTCGCAGTGGTTCCATTTCGCTCAACAATGTAAGTCTAATGCCACAAAGTCTCGAAGGCTTTTTTGAAGACGCGTGGTTTTCACTTCCCACGCAAGAAGACTTTCTGGCATACCGCATACTCGGATTTCTCGCCGTGATGCAAACTTCGGGTAGCGATTCATTGTTTGCCGATTTATTCGGGAAATCAGAAGACGTCATTGCAAATATACGTTTACAATTTAGTAAACTACTGGTCATGAGCAAAGACAGCTACACAATCTTTCATCAAAAATTTCGTCACTATATCTTGCAGAAATTTGCCGACAGAGACTTGGCCAATTTCCACCATTCATTGCTGGATTACTACAATGTACGCGACAGTGAAAATAAACGTCAAACACGCGACTTCACCATTAATGGTTTGCACTATGTTGCCTATCACGCCTATCACTACGGCAATTTTACCAAAGACTATTCGCATTTGTATTCACTTGTCGATGACGCAGATTTTTTACAATACAAAAGCGAAAAGCTGTCCACTCAGTTCGTTCTCGACGATCTGCAATGCGCTATTTCGGCAGCAACGCTACAGGCAAATGAGGATAAAAATAATTTTACACGCCTCGTGAAATACTGTGTGAACTACAATCGCATTTTAGACAGTGGTCGCAAACAAGTTCCCGAAACGGCTTTGCAGTTTGTGGCCAACAAAAAATACGACGCGGCACTAAAGGAAACGCTCTTAATTCATTCAGAAGAAGAGCGTTTTTACCAATTATTGATCTTGAGTATACCCATTTTAAATAACAATCTGCACGAAGAATGGAACTATATTACCAATGAGTTCAAGCGCTTACCTATTCCCAAAATTGGCTATGGCAATTTGCCTTTATTTTTAGTCTTTTGCAAAGAAAACCTGCGTCATGGTATTGCATTTGACTTTCTGAAATACAATCGCACGTTATGGCATCACCTTTTGCAATTTTCTCTAGACGAAAACTTAAACACCACTGAAAACCTGGCGTTAACTATTTTGCAACAACAACACCACAAAATTTTTCGAGATTTGCATATTGCCGCGACAAGTAAAATGGCGTGGTTTTCATTCTTACAGAACAATATACAAGATCCCTATGCGTTATGCCATGCGCTTATCCCGCTGTGCGAAGTGGGTGAAGTCATGAATGAAATCCTGAGCTGTGTTCGTCAAATAACACAAAATCAGCACAAAGCATCGATTATTTCGACGATTATTTCTCACTGCACAGAACAACACTGCGATACACTTCTCGCAATTATTGATGACATTGACGATGAAGGAGTAAAACTTCACCTTGCGAGTGAACTACTGTACAACAGCAAAAAACTCTCGCCGCAACAACTGTTAGCCCTAAAACAATGGCGCGACAACAGTACATCGTTTACCAAAAAGTTTTGCCTGCAGATCGCAATTACTACTTACTCCATTACCAAAGAAAATCTCGAAGAACGATGGCTCGAAATCGATTCTTTAATCAGCGATCGCGGCACAAATCGCGACGTAAAAGAAGTACGCCAATTAATCGACATAAGCAAAGCGCTCATATTTATCCAAAATGACGAAGTGCGACAAGATCTCGCGACAAAGATTGTCGCAGAAATTTATAAAATCAGTGACGAAGCTACGCGCAATGATGTCATGATATCTGCCGTCGAAGATCTCATCGCTTATGGTATTGATTCCACGGCAATAGAACTGCTGGAGCAACTTTTGTACGCGAGTAAATCGATATTCCCACTTACGACGCGTTGTGAATATCTACGCAAAGTTCTCCATCCGGTGCTAAAACTTCCTGTAGAGTACCAACATCATGTTTACGATATATTTTGGCAGAAAGTGTTGCCTCTATTTCCACAAGGAATATATCCTCAAATATTTTCGTCTTTTTTGAGTGTTTTCCCTCAAAATGAAAAGAACATAGACGATGTTTTGCAGTTTATCACAAAACATACGACTTCAGCCCAAACGTTTTATGCCATTTGTAAATGGTTGCCGCGTAATACTAAGTTACAACCTTGGTACCAATACGTGCAACATTTGGAATCGTTATCATTGAAAGCACAATGTATGTTTTACCTTGCTGAAATAGCCTATCACAATGAACGAGACCTCAGTCTAGAGTGGATGTTAGAAGGACAAAAATATCTTTTAAATAGCAAAGACAGCTCTCAATTGTATCCCAAAGCGCTCTATGAATGTTGTCGCAAAACAACACAACACTATCCCGAAGTGGTCACCAATAGTTCGTGGCGCGAACAACTTTTCAAAGGCTTAAGTCATAATGATTTTATCGCTGCCAACGACTTATTACACAAATCACTGCAGATCATCATCGAAAATCCCCAAGAAGAACAACGCTTTCGTGATATGCGCTATTGGCTACAAGAACTTATGCCCATAAAGGAGTTTTCGCCTTTTCGTTCTGTACTAACGTCTTTTACAGACCACATCGCCAATACACAAAATGCGTTCTGGCAATCACAACTCATTTACGACCTCATGTCACTACTGCAATCCCTAGAGAAAAGTAAAGAAATCAAACAATTTCTTCGTATCTTGCAAGAACTGGCACATAAATGTTTTGCAAATGATCCACTATCCCTGTATCGTCATGTAGCACAAATTACATATACGGCATATCAAAATGATGATCTCAAAGAAGATTCGCAAGTTTATATAGATGAACTATGGCAAGTAGTCGAAGAAAGTGAAGAACCAGAGGTATTGGCACAGGTGCTACGCCTACTTCGTTCTTTTGGTTCGTCCAAAAGAATAAAAGAAAACATCGAGCGCTTTTTAGGACGTCTCAATCAAGAAAAAGATCTACTCATTAGGTGTCGCATCTTGCACAATGTACTCGCGACATTAAACGGTATAGACGCCACATCGCGCATTCAAAAAATAATTGGTAAATTACTACAGGACGTCGCGCAGATGACAGAGCCTGTCGAAAAGCGTAAGCGACTTGTTGAGTTTGCTGGTATGATAAAACGTATTGAAGAATCTTCACACATGGACGATGTGTGGATCTATCTGCCGCGCATTCAAAATATTGTACAGGAAATGAATAATAACTACCAAAGGTTGTTGGCGCAAATACAAATCAATGATAAACTATTACAAAGCGGAGAAATTCCGCCAACCAAACAACAAATACTAGAAAAAATAGAGAATTGTGCAGACGAGGCCTTATCTTTAACCGACTTATATCAAAAAAGTACCGTGTTTTCGAACATCACGAAACTGATGCACAATATACAAGATTACGATTCATGCATAACACATATTCGCAACATTCCCATCTATCGTCACCAAGTAGAAAAGCTTACAGAATTAATTGCAGATGTGCCTTATGAGTGGCAAACACAAATGATTGCGATGTCAGTTGCTGATAAACAAGGTTTAGACACGCTCATTGCAACGACCGTTTTGCAGCACATGACTAGCGAGATTTGCGAACAAGTAGCAAAGGAATTAGACGTATGAAACACAAAAGAATTCTCATCACCGGTGGAGCAGGTTTTATTGGTTCCCACCTCGCCGAATTTTTTCTCGAACAAAATTGTCAGGTAACAATCGTCGACAATTTGTCGACAGGTGCATGGGCAAATATCCAGCATCTTGAACAAAACGAAAACTTCTCGGCTGTTATTTCCTGTGTGACAGATGAAAGACTCATGGACGACTTAGTGCGCAATAGTGATATCGTGTATCATTTGGCCTCTGCGGTTGGCGTCAAACTGATCATGGAAAAACCCATCGATACCATCGACACCATCTTTCACACAACAGACATGGCGATAAAGAAATGCTCGCGCTACCGAAAGCCATTTGTGTTTACTTCGACAAGTGAGGTATATGGAAAATTAGATAAAGATGTGTTTAGTGAAGACTCTGATGTACTTTTAGGTTGCGCAGAAAAACATCGCTGGGCATATGCAGCAACAAAAGCGGTGGATGAATTTTTAATCCTAGCACATCACATGCAAACCAATTTACCGGTGTACATCGCGCGTTTATTTAACACGGTAGGCCCAAGACAAACAGGGCAATATGGAATGGTGTTACCCAATTTTGTAACTCGGGCGCTCAACAATCAGCCCATTCGTGTTTTTGGTAACGGCCAACAAACGCGTTGCTTTTGTTCTGTTTATGACGTAGTCAAGGCCCTCGCCAAATTTCCGCAGTCGAAAAATGCCATAGGTAAGGTCATCAATATTGGTAGCCAGCAGGAAATATCCATAAAAGCACTCGCCGAAAAAGTGGTGGAGAAGACCCAATCTAAATCGACCATTGAACTCGTTCCTTACAGCGAGGTTTTTGGGCCAGGATTCGACGACATCTTAAAACGCGTCCCCGACCTAACACGTGCCAAGAATTTTTTGGAGTGGTCCCCGAAATGTTCTCTAGACGATATTATTGAGCAAGTCATTAAGGACAAACAAGATGGTTAATGAAGATAAGCCCATTTTACTTTTTGACGGTGTATGCAATTTTTGCGATGGCACGGTCAACTTTATCATTGACCGCGATCCACATAAAAATATTCGTTTTGCTGCCTTACAGTCCGAGTCCGGGCAGCAACTCCTGAAAAAGTTTTCTTTGGATACCGAAAATTTTGATAGCCTTGTTGTCGTGCACAAAGGCCGCTACTTTAAAAAGACTTCGGCCGTGTGGCGTGTGGTGCGCTGGATGAAATTCCCATGGAATTTACTAAGTATTTTTATTGTCATTCCGCCATTTATTGGCAACTTTTTTTACGACATTGTCGCGCGAAATCGCTACAAGTGGTTTGGAAAGTTAGAGTATTGTCGTATGCCTACACCTGACATTCAGGAGCGATTTCTCACATGAAATTTCTCGTCGACCAGCACGCACATCATCACCCGACTAATATAGCACTCATTGGCGACAATGAACAATTTTCATACGAAAAGCTCGCGCAAATCACCACAGGTATTGCGCAGTTTTTTCAACAACAAGGTGTTACGGGTCGTGTGGCCATGGTGCTGCCACTCGACATCGACTACGTAATACTTTTTCTGGCGTTGCTGCGTCTGGAAGTTCTTATTGTCCCAATCAATACGCGCTTTCCCGATGAAAAAATACAAGAAATACTCGATGAGCACCACTGTCAATATGTCATCTGTGATCGCGAACGCCATCTAAGCGTAGACAATATATTTTATCGCGAAGACTTTTCGCTCAGGGACTTTGCACAAACACCGTTTTCCTTACAAGAAATAGACGCAGAAAAACCAAGTACTGTGGTCTTTACCTCGGGAAGCACAGGGAAATCCAAAGGTGCTGTACACACATTTGCCAATCACTATTACAGTGCTCTTGGTTCCAATGAACATATCCCCATTTCACCAGAAAATCGCTGGTTGTTGTCACTGCCCATTTACCATGTTGCGGGAATTGCGATCGTGTTTCGTTGCTTAACCGCAGGTGCTACCATTGTTTGTTCGCAAAAAGACATGGCAACTGCCATCACCGACCACAGCATATCACACATATCGCTAGTAACGACACAATTACAAAGACTTATCGACAACAACCATGATCTTTCTACGTTAGAACATATACTTGTCGGGGGAAGTGCTGTGGGAGCTTCGCTAGTACAAAAAGCCATCGATTACGGCCTAAATATTTACACGAGTTATGGATCAACGGAAATGTCATCGCAAATCGCTACCACAACGCGTTTAAGCGCGTCGTGTGACAACGATCGCTTCCGACCACTTCGTTATCGCGATCTCAAAATAAGCACGGAGGGGGAGATACTCGTAAAAGGCCACACACTATTTCGCGGATACTTACAAGGTTCACAAGTCGTAGGTGTTACCGACGAAAAAGGGTGGTATCACACCGGAGACTACGGAGCCGTAAAAGAAGGTTACCTCCGTGTGTACGGGCGCAAAGATCATATGTTTATCTCTGGTGGGGAAAATATCCATCCCCAAGAAATCGAAAAAGAACTCTACACATTGTCCCAGGTCAAAAATGCCATCGTTGTCGCCATTCCCCACGCGGAATTTGGTTTTCGCCCCGTGGCTTTTGTGGATACAACACTGACAGCACAACAACTCAAGCAATATCTACAAAAACGCCTAGCGAGCTTTAAGATCCCCGATCACTTTTTAGAGTGGCCACAACATGTACCGATGAAAGGCATCAAACCCGACCGTAATTACTTTGTAAAAGAAGCACACACACAATGGGGAATTTCATGACACAACTCACACAAGCCGAATACAAACGCTACATGCGTCACTTAATGCTCCAGCAAGTAGGAGAACAAGGACAACTGCGACTCAAAGAAACCAGAGTGATTGTCATCGGAGTTGGAGGGCTAGGATGCCCGATTCTCATGTATTTAGCTGCTGCGGGAATTGGTCATATTGCTATTGTCGACAACGATGTCGTGGAAGAAAGCAACTTGCAACGCCAAGTGCTATACGCCAATGCCGAAATTGGCCAGCCCAAAGCGCTTGTCGCCGCGCAAAAAATACGCGCACAAAATCCTCTTATTTCCGTAGAAGTTTTCCAAGAAAGACTTAACCAGCAAAACTATCACAGGTTATTGTCGGCATATGATATCGTTGTTGACGGCAGTGACAATTTCGCAACGCGCTATTTAGTGAGTGATGCTTGCGTAAAACTGCAGAAGCCACTTGTATACGGTAGCATCTTTCGTTTTGAAGGTCAGGTTTCTCTATTTTCCACAACAAAAGACGCACCATGTTATCGTTGTCTGTATCCTCAAATGCCACAAAAAGACGCCATCCCCGACTGTAGCCAAGCCGGCGTTTTAGGAGTCTTGCCGGGAATGATTGCCATGTTTCAAGCCACGGAAACGCTAAAACATATTCTACAAATAGGCGAAACCCTTAGTGGAAAACTACTGTGTTTCAACGCTTTGGATATGGAAATGCGCAAGCTTAACATCAAAAAAAATCCTAAATGCCTGGCATGTAACGGCCAAATCGACATCGAAAACTATGCATACAACACATCACAAGTTTTCGAAAATGAAATTTCGTGTGCGCAACTACGCCAAAAAAAGGCCGACCTTTTACTCATAGATGTTCGCCAAGAATACGAACACCACGCCGAACACATCACAGGTAGCATCCTCATACCACTTGATCAACTCCCACAAAACCTTCCTTCGTGTGCAAAACAACACCCCATTGTCGTGTACTGTAAGTCAGGACGTCGTAGCCAAAAAGCAACGAATATCCTACGTGAACAAGGTTTTCAAAATGTCTTATCCCTCCAAGGAGGAATAGAGGCTTGGAACTCTAACAAATAGTGAAGTATAATCCCGTAGCCGAAATATACACGTAATTGTATACGAATCATCAACAACGATAAACTCACAAAATATAGATAAGTTTAGAAAGGTAGATATTATGGATTCGCAAAAGTCTGTTTCGATAGAATTGCAAAATTTGCAAGTAGATACATTGGGAACTCCCCAAATTGCCTCACCACTTCGCAACAAAAATTATTACGTCGAAAACAATGCGCGTATCGTTATCGATCCAGATTTTTCCCAAGTCGACAAAAGTAAAACCTTTGAAATCGCCGGGCCACGTAGCGAAGTTTTTTTTGATGGTGCACAAATAACATGTGGTATTGTCACTTGTGGTGGATTATGTCCCGGAATTAACAATGTCATTCGCACCATCGTAATGACCTTGCGAGAACAATACAAAGTTCCTAAAATATTAGGCTTCCGCTACGGTTACCAAGGTCTTTCTAACGCTCCACTCGCAGAGCCTATGGAGCTAACACCGCAAAAAGTAGAAAACATTCATAACCATGGAGGAACGATCCTGGGAAGTTCGCGTGGCAAGCAAGACATAAATGAAATGATCGATGTATTGATACAAAAAAATGTCAGCATTCTTTTCGTTATTGGCGGAGATGGGACATTAAACGGGGCTCATGAGATGGTAAAGGAAATCAAAAAGCGTAATTTAATGATTTCCATCATTGGTATTCCCAAAACCATAGACAATGACATCGTGGGAACATCACAGACTTTTGGATTTAGCAGTGCCGTTAATATAGCCGAAAAAGTAATTTCTTGTGCTCATTATGAGGCTTTGAGCGCTTGGAACGGTATTGGTTTAGTAAAATTGATGGGTAGAGATTCTGGTTTTGTCGCCGCACATGCCACTTTGGCGAATAACGATGTAAACTATTGTTTTGTCCCAGAAGATTCGCTCACGCTGGAGGGAGAAACAGGTTTACTAAACGTTCTGGAACATCGCTTGGAAAAAAAGCGCCATGCCGTTATTGTTGTTGCCGAAGGAGCAGGACAAAATTTATTTCATACATCTGCGACACAGCGAGACGCCTCCGGCAATGTCTTGCATAAAGATATTGGAGTATTTCTAAAAGATAAAATCAACGCCCATTTTTCGCATAAAAACATCCCCATCACTTTAAAATACATAGATCCTAGTTACACGATCCGCAGCGTCAAAGCCAACTCAGAAGATTCAACTTTTTGTCTGATGTTAGGTCAAAATGCTGTTCATGCGGGGATGTCTGGACGCACAGGTATTTTTATCGGATATTGGAACCAAACTTTTACTCACGTGCCATTTAAGGTCGTCATAAATAAACGTAAAAAAATAGATACAAAAAGCGCCCTTTGGAAGATTTTTCAGGAAACAATTGGGTATAATGGAAGAGATAACATAGTGGAGTAAATAGCCCTGCTCGAATACATTTTTGACAAATATGTAAAAAATCGGTGTACAAATGAAATTGTAAATTTTTTACTACAGCGGAAAGGTAAATGACGATGGCGAAAAAATCGACTTTGTTTTACAAGGGAGAAAATCGTGCTGCAGATAGTATTATCACAGCCGAATTTCAAGATCGGGAGCATATTATTCTCGTAAAGCGCAAGGATGACACCTACGCTTTTCCAGGAGGCTTTGTAGCAGGTAATAAAAAAAGTATAAAGCTAGCGGAAGAAACAGCACGTCGCGAAACACGGGAAGAAACCGGTTATAACTTGCACAGTCTAGAAGCGAAATGCAAAGGATATTATCAAGACCGAGATCGAGATCCCAGAGCGGACAAGGATCATTGGGTAACTACTCAGGTATTTCATTTTCATTTAGGCAAACTAGAGTCTCTTCCCGAACTAACGCCGAGTAGTGAGGTACAAGAAGCGCAGTGGTTTGCTGTTTCAAAAGCTCTGACATTGACCTTATATGCCGACCATAAAAAAATACTTCAGGACTTTCTGCGTACCAGGGATGCCAAAGATTGGCGAGACACAAGAGAAGTTGTCATTCGCTATGAAAGTTGGAGATATTATTGGAAATTTTTTTTGGTGAGCTTTCTTCTGTTTGCTTCGGTAGTTGCTTTATATTTTTATCATAAAGTTACCGCAAAATATCTTGGTCTTACCATTGCTGCTTTCTGGGGATGTCACTTAGTAATGCGTTGTTGGCTTATCTATTATTGCAGATATTCCATCACCAAAAATACTCTAATTATTAGCCGCGGTTTTATATTTCCAAGTACAATAGAAATTCCCGTTACTGAAATTACCGACGTGACTTTCGAACAATCGCGCCGCGAAAAACTTTTAGGCGTGGGCTCTTTGTATGTAAGTACAAAAACGACGAAAATGGATTATTGGATTTCCGGAGTACATAATCCTAGAGATATTCGAGATCATATTTGGAAAGTTCGTTTTCTTGCGTTCGAGAAAATCGAAGAAAACGAAACAGAAAATAAGGATACGGACTAGTGTCTTGGAATTAATTTGTGAAATTTGCTTAAGTAGATATTTCCTAGCACTTGGTGCCCACAATCGACTTCGCCGTAAACTCCCCAGTGGGGAGTTTACGTAGTTCAAAAAGTGTCGAAAAAACGCAGCGTTAGTTCAAACTTATACATGGTATAGATTACTTACCAACGTGTCGTTTTTTCTTTTAAAAAGTGCTATACGTAAGCCCTCCCTGTGGGAGGGCAGCCGGCGATTAGCCGGCGGGAGGGCACCGCATACTAGCAAAATACAACTCTCTAATGAAAACTAAAAACTAATGTTCCAAAGCACTAGTTAAAATTGAAAAAATAACCACTTGATAAATAGTGAGAGAAATAGATGTCAAAAAAACAAAAACAAAAACAAATCAAAAATCAAGATGAAGAAAAATGTCAAGATCAAACGCCAGAACAATCAACAGCGAAAACATTTGAAGATTTCTTCGAACGTCTAATTTTTGCCAGTAGGTGGCTATTGGCCCCGTTGTATCTTGGAATGGCCTTTATGCTACTGGTCCTGGTAGTAAAGTTTTTCGGAGAAATTGCACATATCGTCCCCAGTATTTTTAGTATCAATGAAAAAGAATTGGTGATTGCTATTCTGTCGTTGATTGATATGTGTTTGATGGGAAATTTAATTGTCATTGTTGTATTCAATGGCTATGAAAGTTTTATCTCCAAAATAGAAATAAAAAATATCGAAAGAATGGATTGGATGGGCAAGGTGGGTTTCTCGACACTAAAAGTCAAACTGATCAGTTCTATCATTGCCATTGCTTCTGTTGATATGCTCAAGGTGTTTATCAACGCCAAAAACTACACAGAAAGTGAATTTAAATGGCGATTAATTATATATTTGGCTTTGGTCATTTCAGGTGTTGCACTGGCATTCATGGACAAGCTCGCACACTCTCATCATAAATCTTAACTTATTTGATACCGCCACTTGCTGAAAAAAATGAAATCCATTTTGAGCAAGTGGCGCAACCGATTTTCCAAAAGAGATAAAATGCACAGAAAAAAACGCCATCTTAAAATAGGGCTATCACCAGGAACATTGGTGTATATGGGAGATAAAAGCGAAACTCCTGTCGCCATTAATGTTTTTAAGGCCCACACCAAAAGTTTTACAAAACTACAAGAAGAAGAATTATCAGACTCTCTTTCTCATTTGAACCAACCAGTATGGTTAAATGTAAATGGCTTACATCGTATTGAAACCATTCAGTTGATAGGAAAACATTTTAATATTCATTCGTTGGTGCTTGAAGACATCGTCAATCCACATCAACGCCCTAAAATGGAAGAATATCCGCATTATATTTATATCGTATTGAAGATGCTATCCTACGAAGAAGAGAAAAACACCATAGAAACAGAACAAGTGAGTATTATACTAGGGAAAGAGTTTGTCCTTTCTTTTCGAGAAAAGTCAGGAGACGTTTTTAATTCCGTACGCAATCGCCTAAAAAGTGGTAAGATTATTGATAAAGGCATGACCTATCTAACCTATACTCTAATAGACTCTATTGTCGATCACTACTTTTTATTATTGGAAGAGATGCGAGAAGATTTGGAAGAGTTAGAAGACGACTTGATTTCGAATCCACAACCCGAAAATATGCACACCATTCACAATTTAAAACGCGAAATTATTTCTTTGCGTAAAATGGTTTCTCCGCTACGAGAAATTGTCAGAAAACTACAACAAGACTCTAGCATCGTTGACGAAAACGTACGTATTTATTTTCGCGATGTTTCCGACCACATCGCGCAAGTCATAGATCAAATTGAAACGTTTCGCGAAATGCTATCTAGTATGCTCGACATATACTTAACCTCAATTAGCAATAAGATGAACGAAATCATGAAAATGCTCACCTTTATTTCGACCATTTTTATTCCGCTTAGTTTTATCGTTGGTGTGTACGGCATGAATTTTAAACATATCCCCGAATTAGAGTGGCAATGGGGTTATTTTTGTGTTTGGGGAATTATGATTACGATTGTTTTTTCCATGCTCTTTTATTTTAAAAAAAAGAGATGGTTATAATCACATTATAATAGTCAAAGCGTAGACAATTTACATCGTATTTGTACGAGGAATTCTTATGAGAACGTTTTATATATTGTTGTTGATGTGTTTTTTCAGTTTAAATTTACTTTCGCAAAATGACAACACTTCTGTGGAAAGAGACATCACTCAAGAATGGATCCAAACGCGTCAAAAACGATTGGAAGATTCTCAACTCCCAGAAGAGGACAAGAAAAAGTTACAAGAGATATACAATCAAATGTCTGATTATATCAAGAAAACGGAAAATCTTGTTCTCAAAGAAAAAGATTTCGCGAATCACACCACCACAGCTCCTAACCGTGAAGTGGAATTTCGCGACAAAATCAACCAGTTGCAAAAAGAGTTAGAAAAACCCGTTTTTGCACGTAGTGATTTTAAAGACCTTGCCTTTGCCAAAATTTCCCTCAGTGATTTAGAAAAAAAACTTGCGCAGCTTAGAACAGAACGCGATAGTCTCAAAGGTGATGTCGCTACGTTACATGCGGAGTTGGAGTATCGTAATAATCGGCGTTTAGAAATTCCTAAATTACTACTGGAAATAAAGAAAAATATCGAATCCTACCAACTGTCGACGGAAAAAAGTGACACCAATAGTATCCAGACAGCCAACAACATTCTGACAATGTTGATTCGAAAGTCCCTTATTCAAGAACACACGACATACGAAAAAGAAATTGCGAGTTACGATGCACGCAATAACTTGATCAATTTACGCAAAGAACATATGGCAAAAAGACAGCTGTTGTTAGAACAAAATATCAATACCTTGACCAATGAAATCGCGCAAAGAAAAAAAATTGAAGCGGAGGAAGCGGCGCAACAAGCTCGCGAAGCTTTGCTAAATGTTATTCGTTCTCACCCGGTTATCAAAAAGTTGACAGCCGAAAATGCGAACCTTACGGAGAGACGTAAACAAATACTAAAAAATATAACTATGCGTATCGAATACATCAAAACAGTCGAAAAAACTCTAAAAGATGTCCAACTGGAAATTAATCGTACCAAAGAAAAAGCAACAGCCGCCCATTTAACAAACGTGATGGGGATACTACTAAGGCAACAATTATACAATTTACCTCATATCCACGAAAACAAGCAACAGGTTATACAACGTCAATACGAACTACCTGCAACACAACTTGCCATTATTGAACTTGAAGAAAAACTTCTCGAGTTAGCCAATTTTGAAAAAGCGAAGGCATCGTATGCTGCACAATTTGCAAATGATGTTGCAAACTACCAAAATTACTTGCAAACATTGGAAGAGGTGCTTACCAACCGCCGTGCCT
This sequence comes from Candidatus Uabimicrobium amorphum, assembly GCF_009002475.1. Taxonomy (GTDB): domain Bacteria; phylum Planctomycetota; class Uabimicrobiia; order Uabimicrobiales; family Uabimicrobiaceae; genus Uabimicrobium; species Uabimicrobium amorphum. Next base: position 1,325,944 of record NZ_AP019860.1, on the reverse strand, counting down.
ACATACAAAATTTAGTGACAGACTACAACACCTACCTATCTAAATTAATCGATCTTGACACAAAAGAACGCTTTCTCATTAGTACCGTAAATGAATATCGTACTTACATAGAGGAGCACATTTTTTGGGAAAAAAGTACCGATGCTTTTAGAGTAAAGCACATCAGTAAAATTTTTTCCGCAATACAGTGGTTGTTTTCACCCGCCAACTGGTGGAAGATTTGCACTACCATTCTCATAGATGCACGAGAAAATATATTACTTTACATTGTCTTTTTCATTGTTTTAGCCTTCCTCATTTACGTGCGATGGTCGATCTATCAACAACTCGATGATATTACCAAATTAATAAGTCGCAAACGCACCGATCAATTCAAACACACATTATATGTGTGCTTCTATACATTAGTAGTTGCTTCGACAGTACCAATCATAATGTGGTCTCTTGGGTGGCGTTTGGAAAAAGCGCCGTCGCTATTCGCCATTTATACTGGTCAAGCTCTTAAGGCAACCACAAAAATATATTTCTTGTTCTCATTGTCGTATGCCATTTGCATGGTAAATGGCTTAGGAGAAGCACACTTTCGCTGGCCTGTAGGGCTAACCGCTTTCATCAGAAAAAGTATTCGTTTTTTCATGTGGCCACTAGTGACGTTATATTTTTTCGTTTTCATTATCGAAAATCACAATATTTGGCAAGACTCTTTAGGACGTCTGTTCTTTAGCTTTTCTATGATCGTTGGTATGATATTCTTTTTCCGCATTTTTCACCACTATCGCACTATTTTTCCTTTGCACACAAAACCCCTGCACAAAATTATCTATTACGTAGCATTCTTTTCTACCGTAATCCTGCCTATTTTTCTCATAGTCATTTCTTTTATTGGTTACCATTACACATCGATTCATTTATCCGAAAAAATATTGCAATCTATCGCAGTATCTCTCCTCATATTTTATGTGGGCAATTTACTACTACGCTGGCTAGAAGTCATTTATCACAAATTTGTCTACTTGCAAAGAAAAGCGACAGAAAAAAAAGAGGCGGAAAACCACGAGGAAAACACAAACGAAGCGCCACTAGACACGCACGCAGTAGAAAACTTACAGTTAGAGACTTCCGAATCATCAGAGGAAGCGATTGCATCCTACAATCTAGAAGAATTTAAAAATCAAGGAAAATACCTGGTTTCCATTTTGCAGTGGTTAGCAGTTGCCGTTTGCTTGTGGTTGATATGGCGTGATGTTCTACCGGCTTTAAAAATGCTCAACCGCATCGTGTTATGGAGTTACACGATTCCAGGTGGTGAAGAAGTGACATCATTAAAGGATTTGATTTACGCGATTATTGCTTTAGTGGTCACCAGTATACTTGCTAAAAACCTACCAACACTACTCGAAATCTATTTTTTACAAAAGATCAAGCTTGAAAATGGCGTTAGTTTTGCCGTTTCCACATTGATTCGTTACACACTGGTAACCGTAGGAGTGATTATCGCTTGTCAAAGTATTGGACTCAATTGGGGCAAAGTACAGTGGCTCGTCGCTGCTTTTTCTGTGGGACTTGGTTTTGGTCTACAAGAAATTTTTGCCAATTTTGTCGCTGGCCTGATCATATTGTTCGAACGCCCTATGCGCGTGGGTGACATTGTTACTGTAGGTGAGACCTCTGGCAAAGTTAGTAAAATTAAAATTCGCGCGACAACCATCACCGATTGGGATCGCAAAGAACTGATAGTACCCAACAAGGAGTTTATTACCGGTCGCTTAGTGAATTGGTCGTTGTCAGACACTACTTTGCGTATTGTTGTAGATGTAGGCGTGGCATACGGGTCTGATGTTGAAAAAGTCAGACAGACTCTGATTGAAGTGGCACAAAGTCACCCCGACATACTTCCCGATGAAGGTGTTACCGTTGTATTTAATAAATTTGGTGACAGCGCTCTCAATTTCAGTATGCGTGTCTTTATACCAAACATTTCGTTTTTTCTAAAAGTGATTCATGATTTACACATGACAATTAACCGTACTTTCCGCGAAAAGGGTATTGAGATTGCTTTCCCGCAACGCGATATTCATGTGCGTTCCATCAACGGCGCTAATGTCAGCAAAATAGTTAGCGAAGTAAAAGAACAACAGTAATGTATTACAACAAAGGATGCCTAATTTATGAGGCATCCTTTGTTGATGCAAAGTCAAAAAAACAATTGTAACAATTCATTTTGATTCTTTGCGTTGCGCAATCCTTTTCGATTTTTCTTTTGAGCAAGAAAGCGCAAAAGATCTGAAGACGTTTCCAAGTGTCTTTGTAAGAAAGTGGCAGGGCTAAGTACAACAAAAACACTCTTTGCTTCTCTATTGGAGATCAACAGAGGATTTTCTAACTTAGCGATACCGATTTTTTGCGTTTCAAAGTCCTCGTGATAATAGTAGTATATGGCAATGTCATAATAATGAAACAAAATAACGTTTTCTTGATTTGCCTCATTGAGCTTTTGCAAAATGCTTTCGGAGGAAATTTGTGGAAAGTCCTCTAACATCTGCACAAGCATTTCTTCCAAAACGCTCTTCAATGATTTCGCATCACTGTACAAGACAGCTTCTTCCTGCAAATTCAATTCTACAGAAACATCTTCTTGTTTGTATTGTAAGACCTGGCAATTTTCCGAAACATTTTCAGGTAAAAAGGGATATATTTTACCCTCATCACAGCAAATGAGCACATTTCTTTTTTGTTTATCGCTTTTTGCGGCAAATTTTTTGCGTTTGACAATTTTATGTTCATTGTCTTCTAGGCTTATAATTCTTTGTACGGGAAGTCCCGACCATACCGGTTTCGCAATATTTACATTATAATAGTCTTGCTCTTTGTCACTGTGCGCATAGAATTCTGCATCGGGAATTTGCTTTTTAAAATGTTGACAAATGAGTAAATTCAGCGATTCGTTAGAAGTGATTGCCAAAACATGGCCCACTTCATAAAGTTGTGGGTACTGCTCTGGTTGCGCCAATAGAGCGTTTTCACAAATGGTCACTAACTTTTTCTTGCGCGACTGACGGATACAGCGTTGGTTGGTGTCCATGAGAAATACCGGGATGTTCTGTGCGTGAATAAAAGAAGCAATGTCGCGTCCAGCTTTGTGAGCGCCGACAATTAGCCAACCTGACGGTTGCGAACTAAGAACCCCTAGTGATCGACCAACCCATTTTGCCGTTAAACCCTGAATGAGTACCGTGCAGATAATGACACAAAAGGTAAATGTCTCCAAAAACTGTACTTGGTTTTGTGCAAAAACATCACCTTTTAAACGCATGGCAAACAGGGACGCCATGGACGCAGCTACAATACCTCGCGGAGCAATCCACGACAAGAAGAGTTTTTCCTTCAAAACAAGTTGCGAACCCAACGTGGAGAGAAAAACATTCACCGGACGCACGATAAAAATCAACATCAGCACCACTGCGTAAAGTTGCCAACCGTAATTTTTAAACGAAGAAATATCGAGGTTGGCCGCCAAAAGCACAAACAGCATCCCGATTAGGATTTCGATCAATTGCTCTTTATAAATCTTGACTTGATGGAACCGCTCTTTGTCAAAAAAGTAGCCAATTAAAAACCCCGAAATAATGACGCTTAACAAACCACTTTCATGGGCGACGAATTCGCTTAGTGTAAAAGTGGCGATGGCGAACGCGAGGACAAAACCGTTGAGTTTGTCAGACTCAATCCACGATTTTCGTACAACAAACGAAATAAGTCCGCCACTAATTAGTCCAAAAACAACACCTACTGCCACTCTCTTTAGAAGTAGCGGTATCGCATGGTCACCACCGCTGATCATCCATTCATAACAGAGCAAGGCGATAAAAACACCGATAGGATCTATCAAAATACCTTCCCAGTGCAATATGTTGCTGAGGTTTTTCTTCGCGTGAATCCTTTTTAAAATCGGACCGATGACAGTAGGACCTGTTACGATGACCAAACTGGCAGTAAGAAAACAAAAATCCCAGTTAAATTGGGGAAATAAAAAGCGAATGCAGCAAGCACATCCCAACCAGGTGATGATGACACCAACAGTCAAAAGCCCCTTTATTTCTCTTGATACTCTGCGATATTCGCGAATGTTGAGCGTTAGTCCACCTTCAAATAAAATTAAACCGACGGCTAAGGCGACAATTGTTTTAAGTGCCTCATGGCTAAAACTTTGAGGTTGCACAAGCCCCAGGCATGCAGGGCCAGCGACAATCCCTCCCAGTAACAAAATGACAATAGAAGATATGTGCAGTTGGTGAGCAAGCTGGATAAATAAAATTCCTAAAACAATGCTCGATGCAAAGGTAGCTAGAACAACCTGATCCTCCATATATTTTCTCCCTTTTAGAATTAAATTTTAAAGTCTTCCTTACGGATGTTGTATTTGGCCATGAGTTTATGGATTTGAGGTGTACCAACGCCGGCAGTCTCTGCTGTTTTTGCAATTTTGCCTTTGTGGAGTAAGTATTTCCTTCAAATATTGATCAGTTGCAAACTTTCTGGTTTCCAAAACTTATCGCGTAAGTAATCAAGTTCCAGTTTAAGCTGCAACGCTTCTTGCGCATTGTGCAAAATATAATGCAACTCTTCGCGATTCACAGGGTCTATCGATAAAGCGATCATAGATCACTACCGAATAGTGTCTAGCAATATTTTCTGCGATTGTTCTCGTAGAGACGTGGCAAATTTTTCCACGCATCTAGTTTTGGCTCTTTTGATGGCATCGTTCGCCTCAATGATTGCCCCTGGTCCCCAAGTAGAGCCTTCGCCTTCTGCGTGAACGGAAAAATAAATGTACTCGTTACGCACATCAAACAATGTTCCTTCCGCAATATACAAACTGTCGATATGCGAACCAGGGATCACCCATGCTCCGACGATGGTGATATATAACACCGACAGTGGATTATAATAGCGATCGAGATCGTTGATTGAGGAAATCACAAATACCACATCCGCTTGGTAACGCGCTGCTGCGAGACGAATCGTACGCAAATTTCTATCGGCCATTACCATCTGTGGAAGTAAGACAACATCCGTGGCCACACCTTGACTTACCAACTCATCACCAACAGCAAGTATTTTGTTCTTATCGTCTTCGTTCCAGTGCGACGTATTTAAGGCAATCGCTACTTTCACCGGTAGATTTGCCAGTGGGCGTCTTTCAAAAAGCGATTCAATTTCGGCATCTTTTTCCGAAATCTTTACTTGTTGCGACAGACGTCTATTTAAGTCCGAACGATCAAAACCAGTTGCACATCCGGCCATAAACATACATAGAAATACACAAAATTTTTTCATTTTAATCCCCTATCTACAAAAAAAAACATCCATCGCCGATGTTATTTTATCAGCAATGGATGGTTTCTTTCATTCTTCGTCTATGAAAAATAATTTGCGTTTTATCGTTTCGACCTGTTCTTCAGAAAGAACCTGTTTGTCGATTTCGACCGATCGAAACGGTATCAGTGTCCAACGAATATGCAAACCGTGATCAAATTCTTTGCACACCACACAAAATGAAAACGCAATAAGATTTTGAATGGACACGTCGGTGTCCATCAACCATACTTTCATATTTGTCGTTTTATACTGCTCTATAGATTCTACTTGTTGCAAATCGAGCAAACTTTGCACATCATTTTTCGCAACGACATAGAAAAAAAGATATAATGTTTGTAAGCCAATGCCGACAAAAGCAATTACGGCAATTGTTTTCACTATTTTTTTCTCTGGTTGTCGATCAGACATTGTTACCTTTCCATGGCAATAATCCGATAAGGAATAACTCTAAGAAGTTCGTCTAGGCTAGTAATGCCTTTTCTCGCCTTAGGTAGCGCGTCTTCCAATAATGATTTCAGCCCCATTTCTCGTGCGGTAGATCTTATTTCTTGAGTCGAAGCTTCCATGTTAATCAATTCCGCAAGTGCGTCATTTACGGCAAATAACTCATATATTCCGGTACGTCCTTTGTAGCCAATGCCATCGCAATGTTCGCAACCCACCGCGTGATAAAATTGCTCATCGTGGGGTAGGCGTAGTTTTGCTTTGAGTTCATCAGAAGGTTCTCCGACATCTTTACAAACTGGGCACAGTTTACGTACCAAGCGTTGCGATAAAATCCCCAGCAAACACGCTGAAATGACACTTGAGTCGACATTGAGTGTCTTTAATCGCGAGAATCCACGTACACTATCTATCGCGTGAATAGTACTTAGAACGAGGTGCCCCGTTTGCGCTGCGCGAAACGCCACTTCCGCCGTCTCTTCATCGCGAATTTCACCGATCATAATCACATCGGGGTTTTGACGCAAAAAGGCACGCACATAGTCTGCAAAACCCATGTCCGCATTGATTTGTTTCTGGTTGGTTTTGGCAAAAATATACTCAATGGGATCTTCCACTGTCACCACTTTATTTTGCGTGGTATTTATGTGATGAAGAGCAGAATACAGCGTTGTTGTTTTTCCACATCCTGTAGGGCCCGCAACTAAAACAAGACCTTCGGGACTACTCACTAGATTTTCAAAATCTTGCTTTTGTTGTGCGTTAAGACCAAGTTTATCCAGTCCAACAATGGCTCGCGAGCTGTCAAGTACACGCATAACCGCGTCAAGGCCAAATGGTCCGGGAACGATAGAGACGCGAAAATCAATAACGCGTTCGCCTCCTTCTTCGTATACGGAGTTAATGCGACCATCTTGGGCAAAACGATGTTCGGTAACGTCGAGGTTTGCCAAAATGCGCAATCGAGAAATCGCCGTGCGGATATTTGCTTTACTTAAAGGATGGTTTATTTGGTGTAACATGCCATCGACACGAAAACGCACATCTATGTCATCGGGATACGTTTCGATGTGGATATCACTTGCCCCCAGAGCAATCGCTTTTCCTAAAATTTCATTGATGGTTTTACTCATCGGCGCGTCGGGGTCATATGAAATAGTCGAAATAGGATTCAAAGTAAGGGTGTAGTCAAAATCTTCTTTTTTATGCACACCATAACCAATATCTATGGCTTTTTGGATTTCATAGGCATTCAGTCTTACCGCTTTAATCGAGTGGTTCAACATCGCCTTTACTTCGGCAAGTAACTCTTGATTTGCATCATCAATCACCCCCAAAGTAATCGGGTCAGGAGAATGAATATTCACTTTGTTGAGAATTACCAGGCGGTTTTCGACACAAAACTTATACGGTAACATTTGTATCGAATCTGCATCTAATTCGAAATGCTCTAGTTCAACAAATTTTTCCATTTTTTATCCTTTTATAATTTCGTTTAGCCTATGAAGCCTGTAAGTGATCCGCGATATCTTGGTCGGCATCTATCTTAACAAAAAGACGCCATAATCCCATCATGTCAAATAAGTGCTCTTTGTCCTCATCAATGTTTCTCATAAAGATTGTACCGTCTTTGTCATTTTTTAGATTGTCGGCTAGTTTAATAAGAAAGCCTATACCAGTGGAGTTGATATGATTTAATTCCGCCATGTTAAAAGCCACATACTTTACATCTGCTTCTTGCACTTTCAGCGAAATGATGTTATCCAACAAATGGATACTACAAGTGTGCGTATCTATGGACCCTGTTACATCAAAAAACAAAACATCTAAATCATCCATTTGTTTCATTGTTGTTTGAATGCGCAAACCTCTTTCATCATCATAAATATCTTCCATTTTACTTCCTTTACAAGATGTGAAAAATGTTGTTTTCGTGTGTTGTTGACTATAAAACGGAATACCTAGTCAATTAGCGATTTTGCCTCTCGAAGAAACAGTGTCTCAAAGCCTTCATCGAACGACATGTACAGTTTATGTAACTCTTCCTTTAGTTTTACGGACTGTTCGCGAGGTGTATGTTTTGTTAAACTGGATAGAGAGCGAAGCTCAAATAAACGCATATCATAATTAATGGCGAGTTTTCGCGCTTGGTGAAAACAGTTTACTGCTTCGTTGAGTTTGAGACTATCACTCAATAAAATTTCGCCCTTTAGTTGTAGTACTTCTATTTTATATATTTGTTGATTTCCATCCTCGATGGCGTTCCACGCATTCTCTATTGTTTCGCATGCTTCTTCATGTAGACCTATTTTATGATAGCTGTCTGCCAATATACTCAATAAAAAAGGTTTGTGCAATGTCACTTTAAATTCTTCTAGTGCGACTAGAGAATTCTCGATTAACATTAAACCTTCATCTTTACTTTTGTTGTGTATAAGTGCCCAGCCTAGTATGACTTGTGAAATATTTTTCCATAAGGAAATTCCATGATTCTTTGACCACTTTACCCCACGGGCTGCAAAATGAATTGTCTTGGGTATATCACGTCTAATTTGGTGAATACGCGCCATAAAAAACAGTGCCAAAGCCACATTATATGGTGTCATAATTTGCTTGGCAAATTCATACGAAAACTGAATTTGTTTCAAAGCTTTGTCCAAATATCCACGATACGCAGAGCTAAACCCTGTTAATCCCAGAACCAACAATAGTGGATTTTCCAAAGAAAAATCTCGTGGGATATTATTTTTGTTTTGCATGCACACTTGCAAAGCTTTTTGTAAATGAAATTTGGCCTGATCCCACGCAGCCATAATAAACAGAGGAAATGCTTGGGTCATATGCGATTCAATTACCAATAGTGGGTGCTCCAACTCGTTTGCGATGGCAAAAAGCTCTTTTGACGTTTGGTAACTTTCGTTTGTTTGGCCCTTCATCACCTGATGTGCCCACAAGCCACGCAAGGCCAAAAATTTTCCCACCACCTTATCATCGGTAATATCAAAAAGCCTTTGATAAACCTTCTTTACCTCATCAGCCTCGTAGCCTTTGGTCACAATGTGACACTTCCCCAATCCCAAACAAATACTAATTTCTTTTTGTATGCGAACCTGACTATTTGGTATGGAATACAAGCGATTCAAACCCTTGTAGAACCAATCCGCAGCCTCGCTGTATTCATTTTCGTCTAGCTTACGCCATCCCTTTATTTCCCAGGAGGTAATTTGTACTTGGTTAATAAATCCGCTAAATAAACTCTGCAAGTGATCGATTTGTTTTTGCGGCGCACCTTCCTGAACAAGGCTTTTAATGACAGAATACAGTTTATTTATTTGCTCTTGGAGCTCACTGCACTCTTTTTCTAAATTTTCTAACCACCCCATGTAGTACCCTACTTTACAATGCCCAGCTTCTTTAAGTACCTGAGTAGCAAATCTTCTATCGGTGCCTGGTTTGATGTATATAAGTAAAATATGCCATTGCGACTACAGTAATCGGAAAGTTGTTGCATAAAACCACTGAGCACAAATTGATAGCGCTGTAATAAATCAGCGCTTATGCTTAAGTCTGTAGTTGCACCATTTTCTGAATCAACAAGTTTAATATCTCCGGTTAAGGTTGGTTCTATCTCTTCTTCAGCGAGAACTTGTATTGCAATCACTTCATAACTTCGTGGAGAAAAAAACTTATACGCTTTTTCTAACCCTTGTACATCAAGAAAATCAGATATAATTACGACGATACCGCTATGCCGAAAACGGATGGGAAAAGCGCGAAAAGCATTGTGCATGTCGGTCTCGCCACCTTCAGGAGCATTCTCCAAAAAGTTTAGTAATTTCCATACATGTTTTTTTCCACGAGATAATGGATAGATATGTTTTAATTCGCGATCAAAAATTCCCACAGCAATGCGGTCTAAATTATTTAAAGCTATATAACCCAAAGACGCGGCGATCTTTTTTGCATATGTGTATTTTGTTGGCGAGCCAAAACTCATGGATTTTGAGTTGTCGATCAAAAAATATAAATTAAGGTCTTCTTCTTCTTGAAATAATCTCAATAAAAGTTTATTGAGTCGTCCGAGAATATTCCAATCTAAAAAGCGCAAATCATCCCCAGGAACGTATTCGCGATAATCAGCAAATTCAATGGATATTCCCTTTTTTTTACTACGCCGTTCTCCCTTGAGTAAGCCACGGAAAACTTTGCGTGATACAAAAGACATGTTTTCCAGTGTTCTCATAAAATCAGGATCTAAGAGTTTTTGTTCGCTCATTTCTTACTCGAGCCTTCGTCTCTTTTCACATGTTCGAGAATATCTTCGACGATAGTATCTGTAGAAATTCTTTCCGCTTCGCCTTCGAAATTTAAAATCATACGGTGACGTAACGCGGGAATAGCACTTTGTGCGACGTCATCAAAACTAGCGTTGTACCGCCCTTGTATCAGTGCTTTAATTTTTGCCGAACGAATGAGCGCCTGTCCTCCACGAGGTGAAGAACCAAAACGCACAAAACGATTTGTTTTTTCACTAGCATATGTCGATCCCGGATGTGTAGCAAGAAGTAAACGCGAAGCGTAATCCCTTACGTGTGGTGCCACATAAACATCGCGAACCACGTCCATCCATTTTTTTATATCTTCTTGCTTCGCAATTTTTTGCGGTGTGACTTCTACTTTTTCTGTGGTGCGGAGTAAAATTTCATTTAAATCCTCACGGGAAGGGAAGGAAACCAAAAGTTTAAACAAAAATCTATCGAGTTGTGCTTCCGGTAACGGATATGTACCTTCCATTTCTAAAGGGTTCTGTGTTCCGAGAACAAAAAATGGTCGATCGAGTTGATGAATTGTACCACCGACCGTTACACTTTTTTCCTGCATACACTCAAGTAACGCAGATTGCGTTTTCGGGGTAGCACGGTTAATCTCATCGGCAAGAACAATATTGGAAAAAATAGGTCCCGGTTGAAATTTGAATTGACGATCTTCTGTGATTAGATTGGTTCCCACAATGTCTGCCGGCATCAAGTCAGGTGTGAACTGAATACGCGAAAAAGGAAGATCAAGAACCTCGGAAAGAGTGCGTACCAACATCGTTTTACCCAAACCAGGAACCCCTTCTAGTAGAACGTTTCCCCCGGCAAAAAGACATATGAGTACATTTTCGACTATTTCGTCATGACCAACGATTACCTTACCAATTTCCTTGCACAATGCTTCGAAAGCATCTTTAAACTCTTTGGCAACTTCAGTGTTCTCTTTCATGTTTTCTTCTACCATTTTTTATAATCACATTGTGAAATTTTCCCGGTGTATTTGGCATACAATCCGACGTGAGAGATGTGGATAGAAATACGCAAATTATTTCGACCGCACTCTTTAAATATCATTTTCTTTTTGAATTTTACGAAAAAAAAATTATAGTCTGTAGACAGAACTTGTGTGAAATGAGGATGTCATCGATTTTACAATCGAATACATAAACACATTGGCGCATAACTTGCATATAGTTCGTTCGCACTTATGTTTCTCAAGTGTAAATTACCCGAAATATTTAGAGATTCGACAAATTCTTCTGATAAAACTCTTAACCCCACAAACCTTTATCAATAAACTATTCTTGAAAAATAAGAAATTTTATTAATAAAAAGTTTTTCATGGTTATATATGTTATAAAAAATAAACATCTATGCAACTAAATTTTTCAGAACTGCTTAGCCACTATTTTCGAGTGTGATTGGTTAGTAAGATCGATCGATCCAAGAAAAAATATACCTTGTATCACACCTGACCTTATAAAACATCTAAGAATAACATTAGAAAAAGTAATGAAAATAAGAAAATACCTTAAAATACTTCTATAATTTTCATGTGATGTGCCGCGTGCTGCACTCCATTTTGTATTTTAATTTTGTCGTTATGGAGCCCATTTATGTTTCCGATCACCAACGATGATGTCATTTTTGGAATGCTAATGGTTATTCTTGCTTTTATTTTTTACACCGCAAAAAGTAAGAATAATTTTTGGCAAAAATTCTATACATATGTCCCTTCGCTATTATTGTGTTATTTTATTCCCTCTGTACTAACAACTACTGGAATCGTCGATATTTCCGATTCTAGTTTATACTATGTCGCGTCGCGTTATCTTCTTCCTGCAAGTTTAGTACTTCTTACACTCAGTATTGATTTAAAAAGTACGTTGCAGTTAGGTCCCAAAGCGCTCATTATGTTTTTTGTTGCTACCTTTAGTATTGTAGTTGGCGGGCCACTTACCATCATGTTCATCGGTTGGGTTTCTCCACAAACTCTGGAACAGCTGTACGCATTTCATCTTTCACCTGAATATAAAAACGAACTGACACTTTCCTCGCCATCAAAAAAACTGTGTGACGCTTTCGCAAAGAAAAAACGTCCGATTAGTGAAAACGCTTCTATTGAAAAAATTGGTGACAATCGCTGGCGCATTACAGAACAAAAATGTGTTGTCGAACAACGCGATGGTTTTCTACACGTGGACGCCAACGGTTCTAAGTTCAAAGTTAAATTAAAAGAGCGTATTGACTTTTTTGAAAACCGCAAAACTCTTGTTTTCGAATTGAGCAAACATAACTTAGTGATCAACGACTATGACATTTTTAATGAAAAAGAAGGTATACTCCATATCGTAATCGGTCCGTATTTGTTGGTTGGTGAAGACGGTGGAGTGAACGTATATCGCGACATTAAGTCACAAGATATTGCCAGAGGTATGACAACATTAATCGGAAGCTGGATCGGTGGTGGTGCGAACCAAACGGCGATGAAAGAGACCTTTCGTGTCGACAATGAAATTTTTTCCGCAATGACCACGGTCGACATACTTGTCGCAAACCTATGGATGGCGCTGTTACTTTTGGGCGCAGCGAATTACAAGCGTCTGGATGAAAAACTACAGGCAGATAATACGGCGATTGAAGAAATTCGCGAACAAATGGAAAAATTTCACGCAGAAAATTCGCGTATACCGTCCCTAAATGATCTAATGGTTGTCGCGGGTATTGCCTTTGGAATTACATCTCTTTCTCACTTTGCCGCAGATTATTTTGCTCCTTATATTAAAAACAATGTCAAATGGCTCGCGGAAATAAATCTGGGAAGTGAATTTTTCTGGACAATACTTCTTGCGACAACAGGTGGACTATTGCTGTCTTTTAGCAAAGCGCGAAAACTGGAAGGCGTGGGAGCTTCTAAAATAGGCTCCGTTTTTCTCTATGTACTCGTAGCCACCATCGGTATGAAAATGGATTTATTTGCCATTTTTCGCAATCCTGATTTGTTTTTTCTTGGCTTTGTATTAATATTCTTTCATATCACCTTGCTGCTAACGACTTCTTATCTGATTCGCGCACCGTTTTTCTTCACCGCTGTGGGTAGTCAGGCAAATATTGGCGGCGCGGCGTCTGCACCAGTTGTTGCCTCTGCTGTAGACCCTGCTTTAGCTCCCGTGGGTGTACTTCTTGCTGTTCTAGGATATGCTCTTGGTACCTATTGTGCATGGCTTTGCGGACAATTGATGATTCTCGCTGCTGGTGGGTAAACATTTGCTACAGATCCCGACAAATCGGGATCTAGATTTATGGGAGAAATTCATGGACGAATCTCATGTCAGTCGCTTACATAAAAAGCTTCATGCACGCGCAGGACGTAGTGGTAACCTGGAAAAGCTCAAGGGATTGGAGGAACAATTTGTGCATAGCTGGAATTGGGTAGAGGATTTATATCGTGCCCACCCATGCTATAACGAAGTCGTCGCCTTCATGAATTCTATGCGGGCAAAGGGTTATCACAAATGTCTCCGTGCAGGACAATCGATGTGGGTTTTAATGCTATCTCGTGCGCTGCATCATGGACTATCACAAGATCAACCTTACGTGTACTTTTGTTTTTCCAAAAATGAGATGACAGCGGGATTTTGCGACAAAACCAAAAAAGAGCTCACGTTTCCCACCATTGAATTAACCCCAGAAATCGAATCGTGGCTCAACGACCTACGTTACCGAATGATTACATAAAGAAAGTAAACGCAATAATGGATATTTTTGAAGTCTTAGAGAATCATAAATCTATTCGTGAGTATAAAAGCACACAGGTTCCTGAAGAACTCCTACAAAAAATTTTACATGCGGGACTTCGTGCTTCCAGCTCGGGAAATATGCAAACATGGTCCGTGGTGGTCACGAGTGATCCAAAAATTCGCCAGAGTCTGTTTCAGGCTCATTTTGAGCAAGAAATGTTACTTCAAGCGCCGTTGCTACTGACTTTTTGTAGTGATTTTCATCGTATGCGCCGTTGGATAAAACTACGTGACGCCGCCGACAATTTTGATAACTTAATGAGTTTTATGATCGGAGCCATTGACGCGACAATTGCGGCGCAAAATGTCGCTCTTGCCGCAGAGGCCGAAGGTCTTGGCATATGCTACATGGGAACGACTCTCGCAAGTTGTGACACCATTGCGCAAATTTTAGAGCTTCCGCCCAACGTAGTTCCCGTCGTAGGGTATGTGATGGGTTATCCCGACGAGTCACCACAATTGCGCGACCGTTTACCATTGTCGGGGCTTGTGCATCGCGAGAAATACACGAAGTATAGTGACGAGGATATTGCAACCATCTATGAAGAGCGCGAAACAAAAGGTTGGGATCGCTACATGTCCGTTCCGCGTTTGCGAAAAATGATTGAAGAGTCTGGGGTGGAAAACTTAGCACAGGTTTACACGCAAGTGAAGTACACGCAGGAGTCGCACAAGCATTTTTCACAAAATGTCTTGCGTTGTTTGCGAGAGCAGGACTTTATGAATAATTAGTGGGTTTATCTCCTAATGGGTGCCCTCACCATCGCCTTGTAGATTTCAGCTGCGCTGAAAGCAACAAGTCTCATGCCTCTCCCACGGGAGAGGCGTAACACGTCTGAATTTGTTTCCATTGGTTTTCTTTGGTGCATGTCATATCAACCAAGTAACTTAAATCAATTCTTAATTGCGTTTCTTTTTCCATTCGTGGATGGCGTCTAATAAGTAGCTTTCTGCTTTGCGAAATTCTTGTTCGGTAGGTCTTTCTGATAGAGGTGGTCCCACTTGTAAATTTTTCTTGCGATTTTGCTTGCGTACGTACATATACATATCTATGCGATAATTGCACATTTTCCACGAAGTTTCGCCTTTTTGGTAATCCTTCATCGCCAGTTCCAAAGACACAATCGACTTGAGTTCTTCCTCATACGCTGCGATTTGCTCGGAAATTTGTTCTTGGGTATACGATTTTTCTGCGACTTGGCAGGAGACGCACAACAATAAAACAATCCAAAAATATCTCATTTGTTTTTCCTCATATCTACATGCATAATTCCATCTTCATCATACGGATCACTGATTGCATCAAAGCCAAAAGAGCTGTAGAAATCTTGTAGATGCTCTTGTGCGGCTAGTTCCAATGTTTGTTCGGGAAACATCTGCGCAATTTTTTGTAGCGCGTGGTCCATCATTGCTCGCGCAATCTTTTTTCCGCGCATCTCCTTACGCGTAATCACGCGACCAATTTTCACTTTATCTTTTTCTGGAATGATCCGCAGATAACTCACTAGCTTTTCGTTATATATTCCTTGCAAGTGTATTGATTCCTGATCTTTATCATCTAAATCCAGATAGAAGCATTGTTGTTCAATCACAAACACTTCTTGCCTTACTTTAAGAATTTCATATAATTCATATAAAGTCAAATCACAAAATTTTTTCAACACGTATGTTACCGACATAATATTTCAAGCCTAAAAAGTTACATCTACCTCGGGTGTGTCATAACACCTATTCATTATTTTATGTAAGGAACGCCATGAAGTACATTTTATTATTGCTTTGTTGTTCTTTTCTCGCCGCGAATGAAATCGGATTTGATGAGTGGTTTAATTTACAGAAAGACCGCAGCGAATCCCTAAAACAACTCATTCCTGGTACAAAGGAGTATTACTATTACCATGCTCTCTATTATCAACAGCAAAAACAATATCCCAAGGTAAAAGAAATACTAACAAAGTGGATCGAAAATTACGGAACCACTTCGCAAGTACGCGAAATTGAAAATCGCCAAGCTCTTTTGGATTATGAAAAGAATCCGCAAGAATCACTGCAACATATTGTAGAAACATTGGGAATTTCTTTTGATCACCAAAAACGTCAGGTGGCGACAAAGGTTCAATATCCGAGTTCTTTAAATCAAAATCTTATTGCGACGGAAAAGTTGTTTAAATATGCCTTGGCGCAACGCAGATACAGGCAGATTCACAACAGTTCTTGGGAATTCTTTGTGAATGAAAATCTTTCTCCTAATGCACGACGTCATATGTTAAAAAACCTGACATATCCCGATCACGAACGTTTGCCAGCACTTGTCGTCGAAGATTTACAGTATCGTTACAGTAGAGGCTTTGGTTCTTTAAAAATACATAGCAAGTTGCTATTAAAACAACTTGAAGAATGCTTAAAACGTATGCCGCAACTCATCAACAACAATACATTTATCCAAACCTACATTCGAAAATTACACCCACACGCAGATAGTAACTGGCAACAAGATGACAATGAACACAGAAGTTATCTATACAAGCTATGGAAGTTTGCCAAAAAACTTCCCCCCGCGCAAAATTCGTTAAAAGCCCATATTTTATACAACTATCTGTTACTCAACCTACGCCAAGGAAAATATCCCAAAGCTCTCTTTATGAGCTACATAAAACTACCACGCAATGATGGATATAGCAATGAAGAATTTTTTGAAAATGCCGAATATGAGGCGGACACCGAAGCCAATTATTCGAGAGATACCGGTTTGAAAAACATTGATGGCGACGACACTGTCATAAATGAATATTTGTTACATTTTTTCAAAACAGCAGATAATTACGACGAATACAGCCGTTATATAGATGAATCCATACTCAAGGAATTATTTGCTGAGAGTAAAATAACCAATGGTGTGGGAGATAAGGAGCAATGGTACAGTCTACTTTCGGTAGAGGATTACCAGCGCCTTACCAACAGAGTAGATCTAAAATTCACGGTGGATAACCAGCAATATTTTCGTTCAAACGATAAAGTACAACTTAAAATAGCCGTGAAAAATGT
Organism: Candidatus Uabimicrobium amorphum; assembly: GCF_009002475.1. Lineage (GTDB taxonomy): Bacteria > Planctomycetota > Uabimicrobiia > Uabimicrobiales > Uabimicrobiaceae > Uabimicrobium > Uabimicrobium amorphum. The sequence goes on along the minus strand of NZ_AP019860.1, from coordinate 1,308,960 downwards.
AAAAGACCTCATCGTCAAAACATATGTTGTGCACACAAAAAACTACTACACAAAAAATAATGACGAAGTAAACACTGCGATTGACCTCGATGGACTCATCGCCAACCACGAGCAAGTAATGCGTTATCATCAAGTAGCGCAAATACGCCACATTGAAACACTAGATTTTCCACACATACAGAAATCCGGTGTGTATATTATTGAGTGTATTGGTAATGGCAAAAGTAGTCGTGCTCTCATACGCAAGGGAAACTTAATGTGTATAGAGCGTGTCGGTGCTGCAGGTCATGTTTTTTCTGTTTACGATGACCAACAGAATTTGCTAAAGACAGCGCAAATTCACTATGGCAATCGCCTATTTAGTGCCGACAAAGATGGAGAGATCACCATCCCATTTAGCAAGCGACCGGGACAACAAAAGTACATTGTGTCGCACAATAATTTTTCGATGCTAAAGACTTTTCAGCACCAGGCAGAGAATTACAAATTTTCAGCGGGTATCTACATCGATCGCGAACAATTACTGCGCCAAAAGTCATGTCAAATCATAGTACGCCCAAGACTTTACGTTAATAACAATCCCATTAGTATTTCATTGCTTGAAGACGTTACTTTACAAATCGAAACGACAAACCGCGACGGAATTCAAAATACACAAGACATAAAAGATTTCAAACTAAGCGACTCCGCAGAAACCACATATACTTTTAAAGTGCCAGAGAAACTTCAGAAAATTACCGTCACACTATCGGGAAAAGTAGAAAATATCAGCAAAGGTAGCAAAGAGAATCTTTCGCGCAAAATTTCCCACCAAATAAACTCCATTGATTCAACATACAACGTCGAAGATCTTTTCTTACGGCGCGTTGGCAAAAAATACATACTGCAAGTATTGGGAAAAACCGGCGAAGCTCGCGAAAAACGCATTGTAAAAATAAAGTGTCAACATCGCCACTTTACAAATACCATTCATGTTACATTGCAAACAAACAAAAATGGTCACGTGGACCTGGGAAAACTGCAAAATATCCAAACCGTTTCTGCTTCTGGTGCAGACAATGTCACACATCATTGGTATTTACACAATGACAAACGTTCTTATCCACAGACCTTACACATCGCCACCGGGGAAAAACTATCGCTGCCCATTCTGGACGATCACACCAATACGCGCGACATATGTTCGCTTCTCGAATTGCGTAACGGAACGTTCGTTAGCGAAAAAAACGCAAATGTTTCGCAAAAAAACGGCTTCTTGCAAATAGAAAATTTATCCGCAGGTGACTATCATTTGTGGCTAAAAAAAGCGCGACAACGCATTACCATCCGCGTGGCAACGGGCTCCAAAAAACACCATACAGTTGTGAGTGCAAAACGTTACCTAGAACTACGTAATCGCAATCCGTTACACATCGTAAACATCACACAACAAAAAAATAAATTGCGTGTACAATTGCGCAACCATCAAAAAAATACGCGCGTTCACATTATTGCAACACACTTTGTCCCGGAAATGGATATCTTTAGTGTTTTTGGAGGTGTATACAGTGCTACTCCACAAAGTAGAAATATACAACAACCCATTTCGATCTATTTGTCAGGGCGCAATATTGGAGACGAGTACCGCTATATTTTGAATCGCAAGTATGCCAAAAAATACCCGGGAAATAGTTTAGCAAGACCCAGCTTATTATTAAACCCATGGTCACTTCGCGACACACACACCACACAGCAAACAGCAGAAAGTGGCGAAAGATGGGGAGATATTCACAAACCTTTGTATGGAACACGAAACGGTTCTGGCATCATACACACCGGAGCACCTTATGATAGGCGACAATCAAATAGCGCATACAGCAATTTTGATTTCTTGCAAAATGCTTCGCTAGTTCTCGCCAATCTAAAACCAGATAAAAATGGTGTTGTTGAATTGACCGTATCTACATTACAACCGCGCCAACATATACACGTTGTTGCTGTTGACCACGACGACATTGTGTACAGAGAATGGGGACTTGCACGAGATAAAGATCATTTTCGCGATTTGCGTTTGGCGCAATCCTTCGATCGCGAAACGCATTTTGCGGAACGCAAAGAAACCACCGCAGTGTTGTCGGGACGTTTGTTCAATATTAACGACATCACCACTAGTAAAATAGAGGTATACGACTCTCTACAGAAAGTACATAGTCTGTTTTCGGTTCTCACCAAAAATGAACATTTACAAAAATTCGACTTTGTATTACGCTGGCCACAGCTCGATACAAAAGAAAAAAATCGTTTGTACTCCGAGCACGCATGTCACGAGTTAAATTTTTTCCTTTACCAAAAAGATCGAAAATATTTTAACAATGTGATCAAGCCATATTTAAAAAACAAAAAACACAAAACATTTATCGATCATTGGTTATTAGAAAATGATCTTAAGAAGTACTTAAAACCATGGCATTTTCATCGCCTAAATGTCGTAGAACGTATCTTGCTTGGTCAAAGGCACAACGGCACAAATATTTTTCGTCAAATCAATGACGTAAACTTACTACGCAATGTAAATGTCGATGATTTAAATCGTAGATACCGCACCGCAATTCAACTGAGTTCACTCACCACACAAGACGACTTAGGTTTAGATCGTGCTTTGGACGAAGTTACCGACAAAAAACCTTTGCCCGACGCCACGGAATACGACGAAGAAAAAGAAAGCGAAGAGTATTCCGAAGAAGAAGCTATGGATGAAGCCGAGGAAGCTGGCGATGAGTGGGGGGATGATGAAGGAGATAGTGACGACGACTGGGACGACGGCGCAGGCGATGATTCTGGCGAAGAGGGCGAATGGGATGATAACGAAGTTAACGAGCCTACCGACGGTCCCGCTTTTTCGGAAAAAGACATAGATGTAGACCGCAAACGCGACGAAAAACGCAGAAAAACCACGCGTTCCTTTTATCGCGGTCCTGAAAAAACGAAAGAGTGGGTAGAGAACAATTACTACCACAGAAGAATAGAAGAGCAAGTGGCTTCTCTTATTCGCGTCAACAACTTCTGGCGTGATTATGCCGCACACCGCCAAGGTCCTTTTTTGTCGGGCAATTTTATCGAAGCAACGCAAAATTTTAGCGAAATGATGTTTGCACTCGCGGTTCTCGATCTTCCATTTACCGCCAAGAAACACCAAGTGGAATACATCAAGGAGAAAATGACTCTTTCTCCAGGAAGCGCTGTGATTGTCTTTCATCAACAGATTCAAAAATCAACAGTAAAAAACAAAAACTCTATTCTAACACGTCAACGTTTTTTCCCACAAAGCAATCCCTACATCTATGTGGACAACCAACGTGTGGAAAACTTCATCGACGGTGAATTTCAAGTGGGCAAAGTTTATGGATGCCAAATTATCATTACCAATCCAACCTCACGGAAAAGAAAAATCAACGTGCTGATGCAAATTCCTCAAGGAGCCATACCTATCCACCGTGGTTTTGTCGCGGAGAGTCGATATTATGAGTTAAATCCATACGCAACCGAGGCGATTAAATATTATTTTTACTTCCCATTCAGCGGAAACTTTGCACTTTACCCTGTACATATTTCAGAAAATGAAACCATCATTGCTCATGAAAAACCACAGGCGTTCAAAGTAGTCAAGGTGCTTTCTCAACAAGACACTACTTCTTGGGACTATATTTCCCAGCATGCCACACAAGACGAGGTAATTCGTTATCTGCGTACCGAGAATCTTTCGCGTATCGATTTGCAACTGATTGCATTTCGCATGAAAGACGCGTCGTTCTTTTCGCGCGCTATAGCGATCTTACAACAACGCCAAGCATACAACAATACACTGTGGTCATACTCCCTAAAGCATAACGATCCGCAAGTCATTCGCCAATATTTGCCGCACACATCATACGCAAATGGTTGTGGGGATTACATTGACTCACAGCTCTTAAGTGTCAATCCCGTGGAACGACATCGTTACCAACATCGCGAATATTGGCCGCTAGTTCATCCACGCGTCAACCAACTTGGCAGCAAACGCCAAATTCTCAACCAACAATTTTTTATTCAATATCAAGACTTTATGAAATACATGCGTTATCGACCAAATCTAAGTGATGAAGATCTATTGACTTGTGCAATGTATTTGCTACTTCAGGATCGCGTGGACGATGTACTTGCAATACTGCAACGCGTTGATCACCAAAAATTGGAAACGCAAATTCAGTACGATTACCTACAAAGCTACATGGCTTTCTATTTGGAAAAACCGCAAAACGCCAAAGAAATTGCAAATAAATATAAGAATTACCCCGTTGAAAGATGGCGGGCATTTTTTAGCGACGTTTTGGCGCAGATCGATGAATTAGAAAGTAGTGAAGCGAAACAACAAAAGCAAGAAGGCAAAAAGGAAGATGTGGTGAAAAACACTCAGGACTTTGATTTTGTCATCGAACAGCGTCAAATACGCTTACAGTATCACAACATCGCTGACTGCCAAGTGAACTATTACCCAATGGACCTTGAATTGTTGTTTTCGCGTAATCCTTTTGTAAAAAGTACTGCGGATCAATTTTCGATCATTCACCCAAACAGCACACAGAAAATTTCTTTGGACAAAAAACAACAGAAAATGACCCATGCCTTACCACAAAAATACGTGGAGCAAAATGTATTGGTCGAAGTTGTCGCTGGAGGAAAAACCAAAGCGCAGGCGTATTACCCACATAATCTGAAATTGCACGTTGCACAAAACTACGGTCAATTGCAAGTCCGCGATGCCAAGAGCAACAGCATGCTAAAGAAAGTATATGTGAAGGTTTATGCCAAATATAACGATGGCACTGTGCAGTTTTACAAGGATGGCTATACAGATTTACGTGGACGTTTTGACTATGCGTCATTGAGTACGGATAATCTCGACCGCGTACAAATGTTTTCCATTTTAATTCTAAGTGAAAAGCACGGAGCGATTGTTCGCGAGGTGAAACCGCCTAAGATGTAGGAAGTTTTCCGTATAGATTTAGCACTTCCATGTTGGTGCCCTCGCCATCGAATTAGCAGTTACAGCTGCGCTGTAAGCTACTATTCTCATACCTCTCCCACAGGGAGAGGTGTAATGCTTCTCTTTTGTAAAAAACTAAATTCACTTGAGTTGCGGGTCGAAAGTAGTGATGTAATACAATCTTTTGATTAATGTTGTATCTATGATATGCATCAAAGAAAACAAATGGAAATAAATTCAGACGTGTTACGCCTCTCCCGTGGGAGAGGCATGAGAATTCAGGCTTTTAGCGAAGCTAAAACCCTAAATTCGATGGTGAGGGCACCAACACTGAGGAGAATCACACCAACACAAATCAATCTTGTTTGTGATATGCATCAAAGAAAACAAATGGAAATAAATGGAAATAAATTCAGACGTGTTACGCCTCTCCCGTGGGAGAGGCATGAGAATTCAGGCTTTTAGCGAAGCTAAAACCTTAAATTCGATGGTGAGGGCACCAACACCGAGGAGAATCACACCAACACAAATCAATCTTGTTTGTGGTATGCACCAAAGAAAACCAATGGAAACAAATTCAGACGTGTTACGCCTCTCCCGTGGGAGAGGCATGAGAATTCAGGCTTTTAGCGAAGCTAAAACCTTAAATTCGATGGTGAGGGCACCAACACCCAGAAGAATTACATCAACACAAACAATGTCGTTTGTGTAAAGGTTCGCCCCTACAATGCGTTAATGACTTTCTGAGCTAACGATTTTTCCGTCGATGATGACCGCGGTACAATGACTTGTGTACTCAAACGGATCACCGTCGTAAAGAGCGATATCCGCGTCTTTTCCTACTTCCAAAGAACCCACACGCGCATCGATACCTAAAATTTTTGCGGCGTCGATGGTAATAGCTTTTAGAGCATTGTCAAATCCCAAACCGTATGCCGCAGCGATCGCTGCTTCAAAAAGTACCACGCGTGTTTTTGGAACGTAGCTTTCATAGCCACTCTGCATCGCGATACGAATACCCGCTTTTTGCAAAATACTGGCGTTTTCCATGCTCATATTTTGTTTTTCGCCAAAAGTTCGCGACATCGAAGGGTGTACAATCACAGATACACCAGCTTCCTTGATTTCATTCACCAATAAATACGCCTCACTTGCCCCATCTAGCACGATTTCGATATTAAATTCTTTTGCTAGGCGCAAAGCTGACAAGATATCATAGTGACGATGTGCGTACACTAACAGTGGTACTTCGCGATTGAGCACACGTTCGAGTATTTCATCGCGAATATTGCGCGGTTGTGTGCTTTTCGCAACGTTTTTTTCATCTTCCTTGCTCGCTGCCTGGGCCTGTTCACGTGCATTTATCTGGTTTTGAATGCGTACAAATTCACCGCGCAACATTGCTACGGCTTTACCTCTTGTTCCAGGGCTTCCTTTTGGCATGAGACCGGAATCTCCGAGAGTTACGGCAATCATTTGTGTGGTTTTCATCACCGCTTTGTCCACTACCGTACCATGCGTTTTTACCACCATTGTTTGTCCAGACATTAGCATTCCTGGTGCATGTCCGGTGTTCACGGTGGTCACTCCAAGTTGACGGATCCATTTCACCAAAGGATCTAGTGAATTGTATGCATCGATGGCGCGTAATTCTGGCTGCATCGGTGCAGAACGTTCCAGTTGATCTTGGTCTTGGCTCTGATTTAACATACCTCCGAGACCAACGACACTACGTGCATCAATGAGACCTGGTGTCACCACTTTCGCGCTAAGTACTTGGCATTCTTTAGGAATAATGACTTCTTTCGTCGTTCCGATTGCCGCAATCTTGCCGTCGCGTATCAGAATAACACCATTGGTGATCTGTTCTCCGGCCATGGTGTGAATTACTTCGCCCTTTACCGCAATTTGTGCGTTTAGGGAAATGAGGAGTGCGAAGATTAAACATATACTTTTTCTCATTATTGTCCCTTTCCATAGCAGCAATATTCCACAGGACGATCCTCACCTGCGCCATAACCACCTACTGCCCACAGATGATCTTGGGCATCTGCACGATCAAAAACTTTCTTACCATCTACCCACGTCTCTTGTATTTTGGTATAAACACTTAAGGGAGAACCAGAGAGTATAACTAAGTCCGCATCTTTGCCCACTTCTAGTGAACCCAAACGATCTTGCAAATCGAGCATAATCGCTCCTGCCATGGTAAGTCCGTATATCGCCGCTTCCTCAGACATTCCTGCGCGAACAGCGAACGCTGCGGAGCGCAAAAATAAACGCGAATCCGTAATGGGATCGTCGGTGTGAAAACCAACAACTGCACCAGCTTTTTCCAAAGCGATACCGTTTTTCCAATCGAGGTCTCGTGCCTCTAATTTACCTCCGGGGCTATCAATGATAATAATCGAACACGGTGCTTTTGCCGCGGCAATCTCTTTTGCTATTTTCCACGCCTCGCTCACGTGATGCAAAACAACGCGAAAGCCGAACTCTTTTTGTAAACGCAGTACCGTCATCACATCATCGTGGCGATGGGTATGATGGTGAACAATGCGTTTTCCTTCTAACACTTCAACAAGAGCCTCCATACCTAAATCGCGCGGTGGCATCTTGGTTTTGTCTCCTTTAGCATCGAGTATTTTTTGTCGATACTCCTGTGCTTTTATATACAAAGCGCGTACCAATGCCGCGGATTTTCCTCGCGTTCCCGGGAAAGGTGCTTGGCGGATAGAGTTTGTTCCATTTGCCATCTTCATACCACCCATAAATTTACCTTCGGCGTTTTTTATCACTAAGTCATTGATAATACGTCCGTCGCGCATTTTGATATAAATTGTTTGTCCACTCATCAAGTGTCCAGAACCGGGCATAACATTCGCGACCGTAACGCCACCCGCTTGCGCTTTTTGAATTCCGGCATCCAAAACATTAAACGAGTCAAAAACGCTAGTTCCGGGATGCAAAGGTTTCGAACTGTCTCCCGCTCCGGCACCACCAATGTGACTGTGTGTGTCCACAAAACCAGGCAAAATAACTTGCCCTGTCGCGTCGTGAACAACAGCATCGTTCGGTAACTCAACGGCGTCGGCAACACCAATGGCACTGATCTTACCTTTGTGTATGACAATGACACCTTTTTCAATAGGTTTACCTACAACAGGGATAATACGCGCACCGACAAATGCATGCGGAGCAGACTCTTGCGCAAATCCTGTTGTCATGTAGGCAAAAATGACAAACATAATCCACTTGTTCATTTAAGTAGACCTCCAATTGTTCATTTAAATAGACCTAGGGCGTATCATCAATGAAAGTTGCCTTGATAACACGCCCTAAAAAAATTATTTTAAATTTTCGCAAAATTTTGGAAACTTTTTTGGTTTATTCGATTCTAAGGAGTAACAAAACTTAATAACTTTCATTATGTAAAGGGAAACAACATGAAAAATATTTTTTTTGCATTACTAGTTCTTGCCCTAAGTAGTGTTCAGGCAAGAATTATTCCCAATATTCCAAATACAACAACACCACCGTCTATTGCACTTCAACCAATAAAAGCGAAGAAGCATCATGTCAACGTTGAGATAAAAAATGGCGTTGCCGTGACAACTTTGGAAACGGAGTATTATAACCCGAATAATCGCCTTTTGGAAGGCACATATCTATTTGCCCTTCCAAAAGGTGCTTCTGTTGCCAATTTTTCGTTGTGGATTGATGGCAAAGAAATGCCTGCGGAGTTATTGGATGCGAAAAAAGCGGAGAATTTATACATAAGCATCGTACGCAAAATGATCGACCCTGCTCTTCTTGAATTTGTAGGACGCGAGACATTCAAAATGCGTATTTTTCCATTTCCTGCAAATGGATCACGTAAGATAAAGCTTACTTATCAACAAGTTTTAACTGTGGACAATAACTTAACACGCTATGAGTATCCACTCACCGCCGTGGGAAGTGGCCACGAAGACACGATTGGTGATTTTTCGTGTACAGTAAAGATTTCCTCACAACATTCTATAAAATCAGTATTTTCTCCGACACATGACATTAAAGTGGAGCAAAAAGGCAAAAACGCTACCGTAACTTTTGCCAAAAATCACATCAACACCGATCGCGATTTTGTGCTCTACACCTCAGATTCCAACAAGCGTGTAGACTTGAGCTTTATTCCATTTTCTAAAGGATCGGAAAAAGGCCATTTTCTCGTCATGCTATCACCAAAGACCGAAGTCAGCAAAGATGAGATTAATCCTAAGGACATTGTCTATATCTTAGATACCTCAGGATCGATGGTCGGAGACAAAATGGACCAAGCGAAAAAAGCATTGCAATACTGTCTACATCAGCTACACGAAAAAGACAACTTCAACATCGTTTCATTTTCTACCGAGGCCACACTATACAAAGACAAATTAGTGAATGCTTCGAAGGCCAATGTCAAAAAAGCTTTAGAGTATGTCGAAGAAGACATCCGTGCACGTGGTGGAACAAACCTCGAAGAGGCTCTACACTATGCTCTTGACATTGCTCCGAAAAACAGTGATCGCCCATACATGATCATTTTACTAACCGATGGTAAACCGACAATTGGTGTTACCAATCCTCAAGAAATCATCAAAAAAGTACAAAAGGCGTCGATGAAAAACTTGCGTTTGTTCTCTTTTGGTATCGGAGATCAACTCAATGCGAAGTTACTAGATCGCCTTGCAGAAGAAAATAAAGGTACACGTGAATACGTCAGTGCCAAGGAAGACATTGAAATAAAAATATCGAGCTTCGTCGACAAAGTTTCCTCCCCGGTACTAAGCGACGTGCAGGTGAAATTCCCCTCTAACGAAGATCTACGTGTAAGCGAAGTGTATCCAAAGGAAATTCCCGATTTATTTAAAGGTTCTCCTTTGACACTACTTGGGCGCTTTTCAGGTAAAGGTGATCAAGTGATTAAGGTCACCGGAAAAGTAAACGGCAAAGAGCAAGAATTTGTATACGAAGTGTCTTTCCCTGAACAAAATACCGAAAACGAACATGTTCCACGATTATGGGCAGTGCGTAAAGTTGGTTTCTTACTAGACCAGATACGCCTACATGGCGAAAACGACGAACTAAAGAAAGAAGTTGTGCGTCTGGCCAAAAAATTTGGAATCGTAACACCATACACATCGTACTTGGTCGTGGAAGACGATCCAAAACCAATTCCAGGAAGACCAATGCCGGAACCAACGATATGGGACCAATCGCGAAACACCAATGCTGCCGAAGAAGATGATAGTTTTGCCGATGGTGGAGAAGCAATGGACGCGGAAAGTGGTGAGTCTGCAGTAGAGGCTTCCAAGGAAATCCAAAAGATGAAAAAAGCCGATGGCCTTTACAACAACGATAAGCAAAGCAGTGTTACCAAAAACAAAATGCGCAAAGTGGGATTCAAGACATTCTACTTATCGGGAAATGCGTGGTACGATAGCGATGCGTTGAGTAAAAAAGCCCAAAAGCTAACAACAAAGAAAATCACTTACTTGAGTGATGCGTACTTTGCACTACTGAAAAAATATCCAAAAATAGGAAAATATTTGGCGATTTCTAAAGACCTCACCATTGAGTGGGATGGTACAATCTACGAAATTCGCGCAAAGTAAATTAAGAGAACTCTACACCCTACCGTATTGAATTACGGTAGGGTTTTTTCATTTAGACTCTTTCTCTTCATCTTCAGGATACGTTTTTTTTGGCTCCCAGCCTTCAGGAAAACCTTTTGTAAAAGCTTTCGGATCTTTGTCGTAGTATTTAAAACCGCGATAGGCCGCTTCTAAAAGTTCATTTTCCATAAATTTGTGAAATTTATCAAACGCTTCCTCGTCGTGCTCCGCTTCCGCAGGAACGTAGAATGGGCCATCGACAAACACGCGAATATCATTAAAGGGCAGTGGGATCATCGTGCGATCCCAAGTTTTCAAGAGAATCTTTCTCTTACACCAAATGCGAACCGTGAGCAGTGGCATGTCTAGTTTTTGCGCCATGACAATGGCACCACTTTTCATACGATATATTGGACCAGATGAACCATCCACCGTAATACCCGTCGGTCGGTGTTCTAGATCTTTCGCATATTCGATAAACTTTTCTAAAACGGGAATACGGCGTTTTTTCCCTTTACTCGACCCACCGCGGAAAACGGTAAAGTTGCACATGCCTAACATTTTGGCAATAATTTCTCCCGCCGCCCCACTACTGGCGATGGTCAAACCATGACACTCCTTGAAAGCATAGCTCACAAAAAACACATCTTGGTGCCACAAAACCGCCACGTATTGCGCTGGTTTGTCGGGGTAATAGATGTAGTCGCCATCAACGATACCATTTTGAACTTTGCTGGTTTTCCAAACAAACCAACAATAGGACATATAGATATAGGGAATTGTATATTTTAGTATGTTTTTGCCCACTTTGCGCATGAAACGCTTTATTTTTTTTCTTATTTTTTTTATCATCGCCATAGAATAAAACTCAAAAGTAGATGTTTATCGTTCGTGGAATGAGCTGCCAGTAATAGGCGACAACTCCGCAGGTAATTGTACTTTGTTTGCTTGTTTCGTGCAAATATTTGTTTGTAAATGCCAAAATCAATGGCGGTGTATATGAATTCATTCCGCTAAATATTTTTGAACAAAAGCGTAACAATGCTGAAATACTTCCTCTTCAATGCGATACCAACCACTGTGCTTTCCTTTTTGCCAATTTTTTGCACCATTACTAATAAATACAATGCCAAATTCTTTGGTCGGTGAAAAATACATATCACTAATCAACCCGTAAGCTTCACCTGGGTGACCGATTAATTTTTCACCGCGAATTAAGTCTGTGGTGGTATGGTTACCTAATGCGTAACTGTTAAATATACCATAGTAATTGTCACCATTCTTTTTATCATACTGCCAAACAATCTTGTACATCAATTCTTTCGTTGGTGATTGTAGAACATTATTATTCTGTTTGTCGTAGTAAAACATCATTAGCTTTGCAAGATTTTTCGCGGATATTCGCAAACCACCTTGGGGAGCGAATAAGAAACCGTTTGTTCCGGGAGTATACCCAGAGAAATCTTTTTTGGCAGGAGGCTTCCCCTGGAAATGATCTGCTTGTGCTTGCCACTGTTCGTCTTTATAACGATACAAAGCCGCAATATTGTCGACATTTTTTAGGGTATGGATATTAAAACTTGCCGTAATGTTAAGTGGCGCAAAAATGTATCGTTCGCAATATTTGTCAAAGCGTTCTTCAGAAAGTACTTCCACCAAAGATGCAATAACACCATAGTTCACATTTGCATATTTGAAGTAACCAGGTGGGTGTTTTTCGTCAAATAAATTCCTAGAAAAGTATTTCCCTTCTTCGCAAAGTAATTCACGCAAGGGAATTATATCGTCTTCGCGCAAAAATGTATAATACGCTTTGTCATCCCGCAAGCCCGAAGTATGTGCCAAAAGGCTACGAAAAGTAATTTTTTCTTTGGGAAAATGCGGATGAACGACTTTGTATTTCAAATAGTCACTAATATCATCATCCAATTGAAACTTACCGCGTTCAAATAGTTGCATTAGTGCCGTGGCGGTAATCATTTTCGAAATAGAAGCGATACGATAAATCGTATCTTGGGTTATGGATAACTTTCGATCTACATCCCTTAAACCATAGACTCCCGAAAATACCATTTTATTTTTGGCCGTCACAATCACCGACATACCAATGGCGTTGTTATTTTGATATACTTTGTGTAATATTTCGTCAAGAGATTGAGATAATAAACAACAAAGCAAAATGGTACATAGCACGAAACGCTTCATAAGAAAACTTCCTCTGTTTAGTGGTAATTTAGCTAACAACAAATATTACGCAAGTTTCAATAATAATACAATTTTCATAACTCTGCAAAAAATACTTTTGAATTTGCCGTAAAAAGTTACAATAGATCGACACTCTAATTTTTATGCAAAAGACTGTGGGAAAAAATATGAAAGATGACTCTTCACACAATGTGTTTCATGACACACAAATAGATACAAAATTTGTACAAACGCGTTTTGCACAATACAAAATATGCGACACTCTTGGACAAGGAGGAGTCGGAAAAGTATACAAAGCACTTGACGCCAATTTAAATCGCGAAGTTGCCCTAAAGGTACTTCTCGATAACTCGCCACTAGAAGACACCCCTGCTCGTCAACGTTTTCATAAAGAAGCGGTGTCCATGGCAAAAATTTCTCATGAGAATATTGCACAAATATACGAAGCAGGAGTATTTGAAGGGATCGCCTTTTTGACGATGGAGCTCATCGAAGGTGGGGATTTAAAAGAATACAAACGCCGTAAGAAATTATCGTTTGAGCAAATCGCCGATATCACAGCGCAAATAGCCAAAGGTGTAGAACACGCGCACCAAAATAAGGTCATTCACCGCGATTTAAAACCGTCCAATATATTGATGGACGGCGACAAACCAAAAATAACCGATTTTGGTTTGGCGCAAACACACAATGTACCCAACAATATTTCGCTGAGTGGCAGTATTTTAGGAACCCTTAACTACATGCCTCCGGAGCAAACCAGAGGAGAAAACGTCGATCAACGCGCCGACACATATGCTATAGGTGCCATTTTATACGAGCTATTGACCAATCGCCCACCATTTCGTTCACCCAATGCGGTCAATCTAGTTTTTAAAATCACCCGCCAAGAAGTTACGTTTCCCGCGCAAGCAAAGAAGAACATCCCCAAAAAATTGCAAAATATTTGCTTTAAAGCGTTGGAAAAAAAGCCAGAAGACCGTTACCAAAGCGCAGCAGACCTGGCAAGCGACCTATACAGTTTTATCAACAAAGAAACACAACGCTCCAAGATTCAGAATTTTCCTCATTGGGCACGCATAAAACGCAAATACGCCAAGTATGCGCTGTTCGTATCTATCGCCATTATGTGTGTTGTTTTATTTCTTAACCTAAGCAAAACAAACACGACAAACACCGCCAATACAACAAATACAACTAAAACGCATAATGAAAAGCAAATATTGGCCAAACTACGGCAGCAAAAGCTAGATCACCTTAGTCAGCTTTACCAGTACAAAGGGCACTACTACGCCGTAATCGCATCAAAAACATCGTGGCTTAAGGCCTATTTAACTTGCAAAAAGTTAGGTGGTTATCTCGTCACGGTCACCGATCACGACGAAAATCAATTTTTAATGTCCATCATGTCCACACGCAAAAAGTACTGGATTGGGTTGCAGTATAAAAATAAAAAAAACAGCTGGGTAACACAAGAGCCTCTACTTTATAAAAACTGGTCGATTGTTGGCAAGCACTTACCAGGATCTAAACCATCGGTAGCAGTTTATACAAAAGTACAATTGGACAATTCCTGCGATTGGCAGTATGACAAATCAGGGCGGCAGCAATTAGAGTTTGTATGTGAATGGGGAAAAAATCGCCAAGGTGCTGCGGGGAAAGGGCGCGATATCATTGCCAAATTCAAAGTAAAACAACGTCACTGCGAAGCAACCAACATGCAATACCCTAAAAACGTACGTATATATCTCAAAGCATTTGTGATCAAGGTCCCCAAACGCAAATTACGTTTTTCTTTTCAAATAAAAAATGTCGCCAAAGAACCGCGCAAAACGCTGTTACTCATCCGAAATTTTTCCGGAACCGTAAACAAGAACAACAGAACATATATAAACATCAATCTCAACGGTCGTTCTTTACGTCGTAAACACGTTATTGTCTATCAAAACCCAGAAGCGGACTACATAGATGTTAGCGATTATGTCAAACAGGGTCTCAACAATCTAAGCATAGAACTTGATCCAAGCAGTGGTACCGTCTACTTCCTAAATGAACTTACCTTTTATACAACAACTCTGAGAAAAAAATATGAAACAGAATGATACTCCCTTTCAAGTAGAAAAAATGATTGGCCAAGGAGGTATGGGGCGCGTATATAAGGTTTTCGACAAAGTATTGCAACGCGAAGTGGCTCTGAAAGTGATGGCAGGTGATGCCACAAAAAAAAGCCGTGTTCAACGCTTCTACCGTGAGGCAGAAGCGACAGCCAAATTAAAACACCCCAACATCATCCAATTGTACAACTTTGGTGAATACCAAGGAAAACCATACTTTACCATGGAACTTATCCATGGGGAACATTTAAAAAAGTATGTAACAGATAATCGCCTAAATTTTAAGCAAATAGCCGAAATACTGATCCAAGTTGCCGCAGCTATCGACTATGCACATAGCCGCGGTGTCATACATAGGGATTTAAAACCCGAAAACATCATGATGGATAACGGAGTACCAAAGGTAATGGATTTTGGTTTGGCCAAACTCAACACCGCAACCAGAAGAATTTCCCGCACCGGTGAAGGATTAGGTACGCTTTCTTATATGCCACCAGAACAAATGCTTGGGCAAAAAGTAGGTCCTTACACGGATATCTATGCGATCGGAGTTATTTTATACGAACTTCTCACCGGAAAATTGCCTTTTTCCGGGAGCACAAATAAAATGATCACCGAAATCACCAGTAAAACTCCGGTACGCCCAAAACTACTCACGGAAAAAGTCCCAAAAGATCTAGAAATCATATGCTTAAAATGTTTACAAAAAAAACCGGTGAAACGTTACCAAAGCGCACAACTTTTAGCAGAAGATCTTGAGAGATTTGCCAAAAACGAACCTCTCACAACACGGGAAAATTATCTTTTACCAAGTGTCATTGCCGCAGTAGTAGGCTGTATTTTCCTAATTTTCGCAATACGAACACAAGCATCGCCATCAACAATATCAACGACGTCAAAATCGCAACAAAAGCCCGAAAAGAAAACCAACATTTCGCCGCTGTTAAAACCTTTTTATAACAAGCCTGACTTTCCAGATATACGCAACATACTGCAACAGTTTTTGGACAAAGAATATATTGTAGTCGACATAAACAAAATCAACGATACGTATTACTTTTTGAGCACAACTCCTGCTTCCGAAATAGCTATCAGAAATATCGCCAACAACTATGACAGTCAATTGGCTTTATTTCATCCGCAAATGGATACAAAAACCAAAAAGTTGATCTATGATTTATTACACAAAAATAAAGTACAAAAATGCTTAGTGTACAACCCTGACACCAATAAACTAAATATCATACAAACCGGCGGTAAAACGATTCGTCACCATGGACCTTCGGTCCATCCCTTCTTGTATGAGTGGAAGGCCAAAAAGTAATCAATTGCCTCTTAACAACGTTGTATATGCAACGTTTTGCGGCATTTATTGATGGAAGATATCAAAAACAATGTGCTAAAGTAGGTAGTAAATAATGTTTAAACCAATAAAAGAAGAAGACTGGAAAAAACTTAGACAGATAAAAGATGACGCTTTATCCGACACACAACAGTTCTTTCACGACAATGAAAGGTTCAACATCGTAGAAGGACATTGTCGTGAATATTGCGAAAAGATGCTAAAAAAAATACAAGTGGCGCTGCATTAGTTTGTATTTCTACCATATGCATTTTTCTTTACACTCCGCAAAACCATTTTCAAAAATCAAATAACCCAGTTCCGTGTATTCTTGAGAGGCTCTTTTCCTCGCGAGTTCTTCACCTCTTTCGTCATTTTCCATCATGGCTTTTGACATCATGGTAATCGGAGAGTCCTCGGAGTGCATATCAAAATGTAAGCTGGGTACCCAAGCTGTCGCTTCATCAATGGCAAAATCGTGGCAAAGATACCCGGGAGAGTACTTTTCTAGAAGATCAGAAGGGAAAGCATATCCCCGTATCGAATAATGTCCAAGAATTAATTTTTTTTCCCATAAAGCTCGTCCAACATCATCGTTAGGATTCGAATGTTCATCGATGAATCCCTCCTCGTCTTGAAAAACCCACCCAAAGTACGACATCGGCTCGCCAACACAACTTGTTGTCACGAAGTCCGGGATCATGGTGTGTCCGCTGCTGCACCATCCCAAGTTTAGATCAGGGCAAAGTTTCCACTCGCTCAGGACAAGCTGAATGTCACGATAAATTTGTTCAAAATAGTTCTTTTCATCAATTTTTCGTAAGATATCATCGAAATCTTCACCCACAGCAATGATAGATCCTATGGAAATTTTTCTTAATTTTTCTAGTCCGCTCTCTGTCAGTGCTCTTTTGTTCTGCATTTTATATTTCCCTGTTTTCAGCTTTTTTACGACGGCAAACTTCAAATATTTCTGTTGCTCTTTATTGTAAGGCAAAATTTTCAAAGATGCCAAATGCAATTCAAAAGATTAGGCAATACTACTGGCGTATTATTAAATGAATCATATTTTTGTCTAAATGATGACACGCCCTACTTTCTATTGAAAAATGCGTCGAGATTTAATCCTGGGAACAAACCAGATATCACTTGTCGCGTAATTTTCTCTTTCAATTTTGATCTACGGTACATATTGGCGTAACGTAGGTGTATATTTTCGGCTTTCATGAGTGCGCGTAACATTAACAGCGCCTCTTCTTTCTCGTTGTTCTCCCAATACGTTTTGGCCATCCACACACTTCGTGAAAAGCCTTCAGGTCTTTGTAGGTGAGCCTTGCGTAGTATTTTTTTCGCTTGGGCAAACATTCCCATTTGCAAATACAACTTTCCCGCAGAGAACTCGATCACCACACTACGCGTTTTGTTTAGTATGGATTTTAGTTCTTCTGCCACCTGCTCTTTTGTCGAAGGATTGTTGAGAAACGTCACTTCCGCCAACATCAATTGATAGCGTAGATTATCTTTTTCTAGATCAAGCGCTTTTTGCAAATCACTTTTTGCCAAACGGTAATTTCGCATTGCTCGGAAATAAAGCGCTCGGTTAAAGTAGTACTGTGCATTTTCAGGATCTAAAGTAACGGCACGTACCAACATTTGCAGCAAATCTTTTTTCTCCTTGTCGTTTAAACGAAGGAGTAGTCGACTGATTCCAGAATAATACAACTCCATAAAATTTTCAGCAGAATTCATCTGATCGTTGTATGAGTTCATTTTACGACGTACGGTAAAATAAAATGCACTGTAAAAACCACGAGCCACACCTTTACGTACAACGACGTCTTTTGAATTTTTCGCCAAGTTATATATATTATTGCGTTCTCGTGTACTCATCGCTGCCCAAGCCGCCCAAGCCGCTTGGCGCATTTTGGGTTCGCGATCGCGGATAAATTTCTTGGCCCACGCAATTTTTTGCGGATGACTCTCTTGGAATATTAAAGGATGGCGGTCTTTGCTCGCGCATTGCAAATTATGCATGATCAGTAGTTTTACGCTGGGGGTTTCTTCGGGGAAAAATTTGATGGCATCGTAGGTCACATTGTAGCCCAAGGTAATTGCCATATAGGCGTAATTTGCGGCACGTATATCTTCACTCGGATAGTTTTTAATATTTTCAGCAATTCTCACTAAGATAAAAGGAATCTCTACAAGGCTTGTTTTTTGCAAATAAATGAGGGAATATACCGCGATATGACGCGCGAGGACGCGAAGCATAAAATGATTTTGCGGATCTTTTATAATTTTTTCTGGAAAAACAGGGCTAATACGCGCCAACGCGTATGTCAATGTAAGTGCTCGTTTACCTACACTGTTCTTCTTAATGTACTCTTCAATATAATTTCTCAATATACCCTCATCAAAAATACGACAATAACGCAAAACAGTGGTGTTGATATCGTAATCCTCGTCTTCAAGACCTTTGCGACATAAATATTTATTCTTTTTATCCTCACTGTAAAGCGAATTCCAGAAATAGTAATGAGCGTAGTGGCGTATGATTCGATCTTTATCCATTCCTGCGATTAAAATTTTTCCCGAACGAGACGATATGCGTTTCGCAGAAGCATTTTGTTGGTTGAATGCGTTTCCTGCCGCACAAATCGCAAGTTTTTCATCGGAAGAGTCCATCCATTTTTTCAGTAACCGCAAATCAAAATCTTCCACGTGTTGTGCCAAGAGTGTTTTTAGAGTATTGTCTTCTATCTTAGAAAAGAATTTTCGCAAATGCGCTGGAACTTTCACGGAAATGTTTTTTGCATGTAAAGCGCACAAACATATACTACCGAGAAAGCGATCACTCTTGTTATAGATACTGCGTCGAATATTTTCAAACTCATCGGTGTACATTAGACTACACGCCGCTAAATACCGATGAAAAGTGTTTTTACCGTTGTACAGAATATTCTTAATTTCCGCTATCGACACTTCATTTTTATTTCTTGGATTATACACCGCATTGTGCAGTTCTTTTTGTATTTGCAAACTATGTAAATTGGCAAAACGGTAGTAATGAATATTTTTTGCCTGCACCTCAAATTTGTCTAACAAGTTATTGCGCCAGTAAAAATAACTTATGTAATGCTCGCGTCGCATCGCTTTTAATTCATTTTCGAATATGTCTGGTGGTGAAAGGTTAACGAAGGCATAATTGACGGCGATGGTTTGGTAGTGTATGAAAAGATGCAATTCCGGGTAGTCGTGGGCGGCCTTATATAAATTAGTCAAAGCCCTAAAGTTCAGACTGTCAATTTCCACAGCCTTCGCAAATTTTCGATGCGCTTCATTGTGTTTGTTTTGTTGTTGTAATGCCTCTCCCAGATAGTTGTGAATATCACTATTGTACGGCTCCAAGCGTATACTTTCACGAAAGTTTTCTACTGCCAGAGACAATTGATTGTTTTCCAAATAATAACGTCCGAGATACTCATAAACTTTCGGCTCTTGAGGTAAACCTTGCTGCGCTTTTTGTAACCAACTTACGATTTCGCCCTTTTCTTCTGAGCTATCGAATCCCTTCTCGATGGAACACATAGATCTATACAGATTCAACATGCACATGTAGTAAGAATCTTTCTTACTAGGATTTTCTTTCACATGTTTAAAAATTTTCTCTAAAAATTTTTGTGCCTCATCATAATCTCGATCCGCCATGAAATTCGTCAGCGGTTGAAAAAACAGCTCCTCTATTTTTACAGGAGGTGTTGTCGGCTCTTTTTGTTTTGGTACATTCTGTACAGGATAGAAGTACAAACAAGCCAACAACAAAATCGCACATGATGCTACTATCCATTTTCCTATGCCACGCTTCGCAAAAATTGGCGATTCACCATTGAGAAAGGATTGTATATCTTGCGCCATTTGCCCTGCTGTTTGGTAACGCCTTTTTTTATCTTTTTCCAAAGCCTTCAGGCAAATTTGATCGAGAGCTTTTGGAATTGTGCGATCCACTTTACTTGGTGCAGAAGACTTTTTATGTAGAATAGAATAAAAAACCTCATTGATATTCGTCATGGGAAACAGCATTTCTCCGGTAATGACTTCATAAAGTATAATTCCCAAAGAAAAAACATCGGAACGGCTATCCATTTCCCGCAACCGCCCACGTGCTTGTTCCGGAGACATGTAGCTAGGGGTTCCCATAAAAGTACCTGTTTTGGTGAGCGACTTATCTTTGGTATGTGTTATTTTCGATAGGCCAAAATCCGTCAAATACGGCTGCTGTTCATAGTCAATAAGAATATTTTCCGGTTTTAAATCGCGATGTAACACATTGTGACTATGGGCATAGTCAACAGCCTCGACAATCTTTACAAAAATTTTTAGCTTATCCTCAAGCGAAAGTTGGTAGTGCTGCATCCCGTCTCTTAATGACATTCCTTCCACATATTCCATCGCAATACACAGCATATTTTCATGGGCAAAGAAATTATAACACTTCACAATATTTGGGTGATCCAATTTGGCGATTGCTTGGGCCTCACGAGCAAAGCGTTTGCGTAAATAAACCTTGTTGTGCAGCAAGATTTTAAGTGCCAATTCTCGGTGTAAAGTGGGGTCATGTACTTTATACACAACACCCATTCCGCCCTTACCAAGTTGATCGATAACTTCGTAAATACCATACTTTCTTCGTGGTTTTTGTGGTGCATTTTGCGGATTTTGATTTTCATTATGTGGGAACATTATTTTCTCGAAAATTATGAAGTAGACATTTATCTGAATATTGCATGACGAATGGTTCTATTTTATATTATAGGACTATGCTTATCCAACAATTATTGTCTTACCAGATAATAAAATGGCTTGTGATAGCGATTTCGAATAGTAAGTGAGGTGAAGTAAGGTAAAGCGAGGTAGTAAATAGGAGGTAAAATTGTTAGGGCACGAAAATCGTGCCCTGGAGATATCTAAGAACTTACTGCCGCGTGTTCTCTATTTTGCTCTACATTCATTTCCGTGGTGTCGGACTCTGATACATCATAACCTTTTTCCGGCTTGTACATTTTCCAATCACTGTAAATTCCCGAGAGTCTTGGTATAACCAGCTTGTAGTAACTCCAGAACAATTCTTTGCGACTATCGTCCATTTGCGCGTGCTGATCAAGAACCCTCAGAGTCTCTAAATAGGATAGTGCCTGACAGCAAGTCTCGGCATGAACCATCAATCGATCAATATTCTCTTGTTTTTGCCAATTTTTGGGGTGCAAGAATACGGAAATATTTCCTAGACGTAAACACTTTATCACCAAAGAAGTAAAATTTTTCTTAAAAGAATACTGCACCTCGCGAAACGTTTTTGTCGTCTGTTCACACCCTTCGATATAACCCGCAAAAGGGTGTCCTTTAATCAAAGACCCGAACCAACGTTTGGGATTTGAAAGAATCGCCTTCAATAAATCCTTCAATGCCATTAACGATTGAATTTGCGAAGTGCCTTCATACAATAGCGCTCCAATACTATCGCGGTGCAGTCTCTCCACATCATACTCTTTCATAAAGCCATAACCGCCGTGAACTTGAATGGCTTTCAAGGATAGATTTGCATATGCTTCGGAACCATAATATTTTACAATAGGTGTGCGGCGTCTCACACACTTTTTTGCCTTGGATAACAGTTGCTTGTGTTCTGGTGACAGCGTCTCTCCGTGCTGGACTTTTAAATCTAATTTTTGATAAATATCATACCAAGAAATCGTATCTGCAATAAGTGCGCGGAATGCATCCATCTCTGCTTTGTAATCCTCAAGGTTGCGCTTCATCAAAGGAAGCTCGGCAACAGGTTTGCCAAATTGCTTTCGTTCTCTGGCATATGAAAATGCGCGATCAAGACTTGCTTCAATACCACCTAAAGACTGAATGCCTGTCGCGATGCGCGCCTCATTCATCAAATGCAACATTATTTTGAAACCTTGGTCGTCATCGCCAACTTGAGTGGCCACACTATCTTCAAAAAGAACTTCACATGTAAAAGAACCATGCAGTCCCATTTTATCTTCATTTTTACTTATGGTGTAATTGTGGTGCTTTTTGCCGTCGATTTCAATCCACTCTTCTACGAAAAACAACGAAAGTCCTTTCAAGCCTTCAGGGGCTCCTTCTTTGCGCGCAAGAACTAAAGCGAGACCACCGCCACCATTGCTGATAAAAATCTTTGCGCCGTTTAGCAAATATTTTCCGTCGGCAGTTGCCACAGCTTTTGTCCTCATAGAACCAACATCGGAGCCGCTATTTGGTTCGGTGAGGCACATACAGCCACTGATTTTCCCTTCTACAATCTGTGGAATATATTTTTCACAAAATTCAGGAGCACAAAAGCGTTCCAACATATCGGCAGTAAAGATAAAGGCCCCTAGCTGTATAAAAGAAGCGGAGCAACCACGTCCTACTTGGGCAGTACCAAACAGGGATAGTGTAACAGGAATCCCCATACCATTGTATTTTTCAGGAACGGCAAGCCCAAAAAACCCAAGATCTGCTGCTTCACGGTAAAAATCCTGTAGTTCTTTGCTGGGAACTGTACTACCATTTTCAATGATTCCCGCTCCTTTTTCGTCAAGTAAGCGTGCACGCGGTGTGACGGAGCGATCACTCCACTGAGATACTTGGGCAAATATTTCATCGAAAAACTCATGTAATTCTTCTTCGTTTTCAAAATCTTCCGTAGGAAAACTCGAATAGTAAAGAGGTAATATCGTCTTCCAATCAATGGCGTTTTTCAAAAGCCACTTCCATTCTTCTGCATGGTAACACGTCATTTTTTTCTCCTGAAAATTAGTAAGCGGACTGGTCCGTCAACTATTATAAAATAAACGGACTAGTCCGTCAACTATTTAAAACAAAATAGATTTTCCATGAGGCTACATGCAGAAATGTATTTTTTTATGCCGTGTTAGGATTACTTTGTAAAATACCATGCAAAATAATATTAAGAATATCTCTCGCTTGATTTTCAAATGATTTGCATCGACCAGAAAAGTAATTGGTGAAGATAGTTCCGTATACGAGATCATTAACCGTTTCCAAAATTCTCTCGTTGGTGACGTTATGCGTGCTGTTTTGTTCGATAACGTTCTTGCACAATTCTTGCCACTGTTCTACGTGCGCAGAAATGCAGCCGAAATAACTTGGTTTCTTATCATCTTTAAAACCTGCACGCTGCTGAATGAGAAGCTCTATGTACTCGGGATACTCATCAAAAAATGACAAGTAGGAGTAAATGGCCTTACTAAACTTATCGAGTGGATCTTTTATGTTGGAGATTTCCGCGTCTACTTTTTCACTTAAGCATCTCATTCCTCGTTCTACTGCGGCGAAAAATAATTCTTTCTTTGTCGAAAAATAACGGTAGATAGTCCCCTTACCGATATTGAGTAAATCGGCGATTGTTTGTACATCGGTGTTGGGATACCCGTGTTGTGCAAACGTTTTTGCGGCCATTTCTAAGATTTGCTTCCGACGACGCACGACTAATTCTTGGTTTTTAGGGCGTCCCGGTTTTTTTTTATTTGAATCACTCATCTAAACTTATCCATAAATTTTGTCACTGTGAAGACAAACCAATTGCAACCTTCTTATTATAAAAACAATTTGCATTTTGCCCAACAAATTTTTCGTGGTTAACGTTTCATTTTCATCGTGATCACATTACCATAGTGCGATGGTACTGCTAAAAACTCCCATGATGGTAAAACAACGGCGGCACCACCTTTGAAGTAACCCGCCAAGATTTCTACCTTCGCATCATAATCGACATCGTAGAGATATATGCGGTCGAATTGAAAAATAGCCAACTTGTTTCCTCGTGGGGAAAAGGAAAGAAAATTTACTTTTCCATATACGGGAATGGACTTTTCAAACGCATAGGTATTTTGTTTTTTCGTATATACCTGTATTGCATTCGTATCTCTTATGTATAGTGCTAATCTTTTTGGTGTCCACGCAATCGCTTGGACTCTCTCATTTATTTTTGTACTAAAATCGAGATGTTTACGAATGCTTGTGGCAGAAATTGTATAGATTTCTACTTTACCCATCATGGTTCCCACAACGAGTTGGTCGCCAACGATAAGGCGCTTTGTGATGATATACTTGGCTTTTTGTATATATTTTTTTGTATGATTTTTGAGATGGTAGCTGTATATTTTGTACGCGTCGTTTTTCTGTCTCTGCGTGAAGAGTAAGTGAGAACTATCTGTGGAAAAAATCGCAAAACCTTCATGCATTCCGCGACGGTATGTAGTTGGTTTAATATCAGCGATTACTTTCATCGTAGCTGTTTCCAAAACAACAATGCGTCCGTCGGTGTAAAAAAGGGACATTTTTTTCTCGTCGGGACTGAAGTCCAGTTCGCGGACCTCGCCATATAAAAAGTTATTGTCCACAACAAAGAATTTTTCAAATTTTTGGGATCTGTCCCATAAAAAAACCACGGTATTGTAACTAACAGCAATGTACTTTCCTTTTGGACTTAGATGCAACAAATTGCGAAACGCAGACGATTTGATCGCTAGCTTATTCAAAACAGCGATGAGATCTTTTTTCTTGTGCACGGCATAGTCGCCATCCAGGTTTTTTTCGACCAAAAATTCCTCATAGGTGAATTTACCTTCGCGAAAACCAATCACTCCGATACTTTGCTTACCAACAAAGTGAACATGCGAAATCAGTAAACCGGTGTCGTACATTACGATTGGCTTTACGGAAACTTGGTCCCACAAAATTACCTTGCCTTCCTTTTCCGCAGTGGCAAAGAGACGTCCGCTTTGGTTAAAGGTGATATCGACAATTTTCGTTTTGTGATAATTGACGGAGGAACTCATCTTGCCCGCCAGCTGCAAAATAGTCAGCTCTCCTTGATCGTCGCCGTAGAATAATAACTTGCGATCTGGAGATAAGCGATTGGCGTGGACTTGACGTCCTAAAAACGAAACACTACTGGTAATACTCCACGCGTCTTTTTTTAATTCCCAGGTAGCAATAGAGCTTTCAATTCCTCCAATTAGCAACGTACCACTTTTATCGAAATAAATAGGGTTTGAATCCGAGATACGATGCTTGGTATCTATTTCTATTTTTTTACGTGTTACAATATGGAAAAGTATTAATCTCTCGTATGCCTTAATGGCAATCCACTTTGTCCGAGGCGAAAATGCCAAATGGTGAATATTACGTACCTCAGGAAACGCATAAGTTTTCTCTTTCATCGTCTTTAGGTGCATAATTTTAATATCCGTTTGCCAAGTACACACTAAGTAATCGCCACATATCGTATAGTGAACACCTTTTGTGACGATTGCCTCCTCTTCCTTCAACGTTTTGCTGCCTCTTTTCCAAACAAAAATACGTTGATTCGATGACAGACTAATGTAATTTTCGTCGACATAAGCTTTATGAACATACGATATGCTTTTGGCCTCTAGAGGGGTACTTCTTTTCACAATGGGTATCGTTGGCGCTACAGAATACTCAAGAAGTAAATCAACATACGCTTTTTGTTGCGCTGGCAGTTCAATCTTTTCAGAAATTTCCTTGGCCGCGAAAAGTTCGTCTTTGGCCCGAGACATCTTTCTCTGCAAAAATTGATACTCTGCCATTTTGATATGCGCCGTTACCAGTTGCTTCTGCGATTTGGCCAAAGCATGTGCTTTTTCTACGTTGTTTTTTTCCAACTGTGCTAAAGCGTGTTCCTTTTCGATATTGTTCGTTTCTAATTGCCCGATTAATTTTGTCAAACGTTGGTTTGTTCTCGATTTTTCGATAGAAAACCAACCGATCACCGCCATCAAAATAGCTGCCAAGAAAATGCTTGCCGTCAAGAACTTGTGACGATAACACCATTTGCGCATGTTGTGCAAAATATTTACTTTTACCGAAATAGGCTTGTGCTGGAGATAGTTCTCGATGTCTTGCTTTAAATCCTGTGCCGTTTGATAGCGACGCTCTTTACTTTTCTCCAAGCACTTTAGACATATAAGCTCCAAATCTTTGGGGATATCCGAGTCGAGCATGCGCGGAGCGATGGGGTCATCATTACAAATTTTATATACGATTTGAATATACATATTCCCCTGAAAAACCGTACGTCCAGTTAACATTTGATAAAAAGAGGCGCCTAAAGAATATATGTCAGAGCGAGAATCGACTTTTTGTCCCTGTGTTTGTTCGGGAGACATATAAAACGGTGTCCCCACAACATCTCCTTGTCGCGACAAACTATTGTTCTCATCAATCATTTTCGCCAAACCAAAGTCCATCAATTTAGGCTCACCTGCCTCGTCCAACATTATATTGTCCGGTTTGATATCGCGGTGAATAATGCGTTTTTCGTGTACATATTGCAAAGCACTACATAGCTTTTGCATAATAATCGCACAGTCTTGGTATTTTCCCTGGAGTTCTGACAGCTTGTCGCGCATACTTTGGCCATTCACATATTCCATCGCAAAATACATCTTAGGCTCCTGCCCTGCATCAAAAATTTGAATGATGTTGGGATGCTGAAGTGCCGCCACGGCTTTTGTTTCTTGGATGAATCGTCGTACATTTAATTCAGATACACGTTGATTTGTAATCACTTTCAGTGCCACAAAACGATTTAACTTCGTGTCTAAAGCCTTAAAGACGATCCCCATTCCTCCACGGCCTAATTCAGAAAGAACCTTATAGTGTCCCACACGCGTCAATTCGCCTTGGGTATTGCGATAAGCGTCTACTTTTTTAGAAAACTTTTGTAGATACTGATATGCCCTTTCGATGTCTATTCCCTCGGAAGGTTCGGACGGAATTTGTATGGCTTGCAAAAAGATTTTCATACTATCGATATCGAATATTCCCTCTTTGAGCATCTGTGAAGCGAGACTTTTTGCCAGAGTAACAGAAAGAACATCGCAGCGTATCAAGCTGATATAGGGTTTTTTCGCCGCAACACGATGCAAATTGTCGTAAAACCATAATGCACATTTGGCATTGTCGACGACTTCTGTTTCTTCGAGTTTGGTCAACAGCAAAAATTCAATATACCAATAATGAAAATTTAATTGGTCTTTCTGTTGTTGCTGCGTATTGAGATAGCCGTATACACTCACAAAGTTTGTTTTGGCAAACTGCTGTGTTGTCGCTTCATTGATCCACCCTAAAGTCTCTAGAATGTACGTAATGAACATCTCTTTTTTCATAATAAACTCCAATGGATTTGGTGGTTTATTTCACAATTACGATAAAATAACGTGAAAAAACAGAATATTGTTTTTGAGCTCGCAAATGGACCCGGAGATCATAGTTCACAAAGCAATTTGTAATCGCGCAAACTATGGATGTCTAAAAAACCATTGTTGTAGTTGATTGGTTTCTGTAGCATATGTGTCTTGAGTTTTAATGGAAAGCTGAGTTCACAAGGATGCGTTACACCTTCCTGGCTCGCCATTATGGCACAAAAAATTGTTCCCAAACCACAACTCGCCTGGGAACCGAGCATGACACCTTTATGGTGTTTTTTTGCCTCTTCGAGCATTTTAAACGAATAGTAAAAACCACTGCGTGCGGTTTTTATATTAAGGATATCGAATGTATTGCATTGTAATTCACGTTGCAAATCGTTTAGGGTAAAACAAGAATCATCACCAATAATCGGCAAAATTTCCAAAGATCTCAGATATTCTCTTTCTTTGATTAGGTGTACAGGTAATGGTTCTTCGATGTACGCAACGCCTAAGTTTGCCAGCTTTTCTAAACGTGCCGGGGCTTCTTTGGCGTCCAAAGTTTCATTGGCATCGACATATAAAATTACTTCATCCGAAAACTCTGTTTTCAACGCTTGAATAATTTGTTCATCGTGCTGGCTGTCACGACCTATTTTTATTTTGAACACACTCACACCGTTGGCAAAGACTCTCTTTGCCTCCTGAAGCATTGTTTCGATATTACTAATTCCCAATATATAACTTACGCGAATTTGATTTTTTTCTCCGGCATAGGCATCCACAATATTTTGTTGTCGCTGCTTGGCGCGGAGATCGTAAATCGCCATATCAATCGCCCCTTTTGCGCAGTGATTGTTGGGAATGCTGTCGAGCACATTGTATATTTCTTCGTCATCGCTAGAAAGTCCAATGAGTTTTGTCGAAAATAGCTGAACGATTGCGGTGATACTCTCACGCGTTTCACCATATATTGTAGGACGTACAGGGGCTTCAGAAATACCAATATTCCCTTCTTGGTCTTCCACTTTAACCAGCATATGTTCTATGGACTTCAATTCTCCAAACTTTCCCCAGCGCAATGCTCCATGCATTTCGAGTTCAAAGGGAGTTGTTTCTATTCTTTTTATGTACATTGTAGCCACTCCTGGATAATCTCATTAACCTGTGTAATGTTGTGGTTACTCGTATCCACATAGCAAAGTCGTTTGCGGGAAAGATTTTCTTTTAAAAATGCCGCCGTTTTTTGCGCATCGTAATTCTGCTTTTCACTATGGATAATTTTTTTGGCTTTCGCCAACTCCTGTGCCGAAACACCATCTACCGCAGCGTCATGTTGCATAATATTTTCGAGCGTAACTTGATCAAACTCGTCTTGTCGACCCAACAAGCGCTGTAAACGAACTTCTTCGGGAGCGTCCAACATCACAAATCGCGTTGTTTCAGGAAATTTTTCTATTGCTCCGCGTACCTCATTTACTCCACGCAGATTGTCAAAAACCAATGTTGACGCGGTTGAAAATTCGCGTTGTTGTAAATACACCGCGACGACATGCGCCATTCCATCGGGAAAAATTTCGCGGTATGCTGCTGTCATTTCAAACCTTTTGGCGCGATCCCCCACTTTTTGCAATTCTTCCCCACGCATTTTTTGGATATGGGGAATAATGATGTCGTCTGTTAGTTTGCGGCGATTAGGAAGAAGTAAAAACTGGGAATTGTTATGCAGTAAAACCTCAAGAGTAGAGCTTTTTCCCACACCGGTGAGACCAATGACGAATATGATATTTTTATGCATCGTTTTTTCTCTGAAAAGGAACAGAAATTCAAGTGACAAAACTGTGTTCGTAAGCGTTGATACATCGTTAACAGAACATTTAACAGTGTTTAAGACAAATTAACAAGTATGTTTTCATTGTACAAGAATAACCACGGCAATTTAAGACGCTATATCCTTTTTTTTCAATATTTTCAAATTGACAGCTCCTTTCCAGTAAATTTTTGGCATAGATCTTGCATATTTAATTAAACAATGAATGAATTCCTTTATATAAAAATTCATAACTTTAAGATAGGTAATACAAATCCATCGTTAAACAGTAAGCTATATTTTATCGATTAGGAGGACTAGCTATGAGTTTTCTATCCAAAAATAACAAAAATACCATTGATACTTTCCAAAAACATATGAACGATCTATTCGAAAACTTTTGGAAAGATCCGTTTTCTTTTCCAAGCAGCAACAAAATGTTCAAAGAGATGAGCTTTTCACCGAGTATGGATGTCAAAGAAGATGAAAATTCCTACCATGTAAGTGCTGAGCTTCCCGGTTTGACCGAAAAAGATGTGGAAGTGAATTTTGAAGACAATGTACTCAGCATTAAGGGTGAAAAAAAGAACGAAACGGAAAAGAAAGAAAAGGGTAGTTACTACAGCGAAAGAAGTTATGGTTCTTTTTATCGCAGTATTCCTTTTCCTAAAAACATAGACGCCGCCAAAATTGATGCGACATTTCGCAATGGTGTACTAGAGGTTACTTTAGGAAAACAACAAATAGCCGAAGATAAAAAAACGAGAATAGAAGTAAAAACCAGCTAAATACATTTTACAAAACCGGAGTTTTAAAAGACTCCGGTTTTGTTGTCTACGGAATGAGAATTTCAATATTGGGAAATTCCTTTTCTAAAACCTCTTTAAATGCGCGCTTTGTGCGATCATCTCCGTGAACAAGGCGTATTTCCTTGGGTTTTTTCTCCATATCGCGCACAAAATTCAACAACCCTTCCTGATCAGCATGTGCAGAATACCCACGCAATGTATACACTTGTGCATTGATATCATAGCGTTTTCCATCTAATTCTACATAACCGTTACGTGGTCCGTATTTTTGAATATCCCTACCAGGAGTACCATAAGATTGATAACCGACAAATACCACATCCGTACGCGAATCATCTAATAAGCTCTTTAGATAGTTGACAACGCGTCCCCCCGTACACATACCACTCGCAGCAATCACAATTGTGGGACGTGCTGTTTTTTTCAAATACTTCACAGTTGAAAGGTGCTCTTCATGATCTCCAATCGTCGTCATTTGGTCAAATGCCAATGGATGCCGACCTTCTTTTATACGATCCTGAGCTTCATAATCCCAATAATCGCGTAATGTTTTGTATACTTCGGTAAAGTTATTTGCCAAGGGAGAATCGATCACAACTTCGACGTCTTCCCAGTTTCCCTTGTCATGAGCTTTATTTTCACCAAACTCATGAATAATATGCTCAAACTCATAGAGGAGTTCTTGAGTACGACCAATACTAAAAGCAGGTATAATCACCACGCCGCGATCGCGAAAACAGTGCTCAATAATCGACTTTAGTACCTCGCGTCTCTCCTTGCGCCCCTTGTGGTTTTTATCACCATAAGTGCTTTCTAAGATAAGTACATCCGTTCCCTTCGGAGCGTTTGGCGAGATAAGAATCGGTGTGTGCGTTGCTCCCAAATCTCCGGAGAAAAGAATTTGATGGGTATTCTTTTTCTCCTGTAATTCACACTCGACATATGCGGAACCAATCACATGCCCTGCGGGCGAAAACTTAATTTTCAGTTCCTTGCCTTTTGCCGTCAATGCGATGTCATGCCACTTGCCATACTCCACAGCGACAATTCTCTCTTCAATAATTTTAAGAAAGCGATCTATCAAACTCTTGTTTTTCGTAACACCAATGTGCAAAGCATCTTCCAAAATAAGAGGTAATAACTTGGCTGTAGGAATTGTACAAATAATCGGCCCCTCAAATCCCGCAGCTAGTAAATACGGAATGCGACCCACATGATCGATATGGCAATGTGTAACAACCAAAGCGCGTATATGCTCAATAGGAAACTCTATTTCTAACTGATTCGCCCCTGCCCCATCCATGGATTTTTCTTCACCTTGGAATAAACCACAGTCAACGAGAATACCGTCTTTACCTGCGATATTCAATTCGTGACAGGAACCAGTGACACCATCGACAGCGCCGTGATGTATAATGTTATAAACGTTGTTTTTCATCGGTCTTCCTTGCCTCTAAAGAAATAAGTGATAATGCGATCATTGTAATACTTAAAGTTGCGGGGTTAAAGGGAAAAATAAACAATTCATGCGCCGTAAAAAACGCTGCGACAAATAGCATTGTCAACGCTGCGATGTTCAAAAAATGTAGCATTTTATGAGACGGGATTATAAAAAAAAGTATTCCAAAAATACATTCGGCAATACCTGCGCAGATCACCATCGTAACCGCTTGATTCTCTGTAAAGAAACCACTGTGTGTGACCATGGCAATTTCTTGCGGATGGCGGGCAATAATCTTAGGTAGTAAACCTTGGTAAATCCAACAGATTCCAAGAGTTATATTTGAAATAACCTGTATCTTTGTATGCATAGAAATTCCTTAACTTGACAAATGAGGGATAATTATAGCAAAAAGCTCTACTACATAAAAGTGTCAGATAATGGCAACGCGCCTACTATCATACTTGACAAGTTCCCTATGCAAATGATATCATTAGCCGAAACTTATTAACATTTTATCTCCAATGTTTTGAGGAGTT
The DNA here is from genome assembly GCF_009002475.1 of Candidatus Uabimicrobium amorphum. Classification (GTDB taxonomy): domain Bacteria; phylum Planctomycetota; class Uabimicrobiia; order Uabimicrobiales; family Uabimicrobiaceae; genus Uabimicrobium; species Uabimicrobium amorphum. The sequence continues at coordinate 1,276,810 of NZ_AP019860.1, read as the reverse complement.
AGTCGTGTCTTTAGATCGTGATAAAATAAAAAAGAAAAGAAGTTCGAGCACTTCACGAACATCAAGCAGAACTTCCGCAACCGCAAAACCTCGTGTAAAAACAGGAAAGGTACCTGCCAGCGGCAAGAGGAAATCAACAGGAACAACGCCGCGTATGAAATCGAGTACTACAGGTGAAAAAAGAGTTGCAAAGAAAGCAACAAGGCCGGTAAAACAAGCAAGACCGCCGAAAAAAGCCAAGCCGGCCAAAAAAGCGAAACCAGTAAAAGTCAAACAAGAAAAGGCGCCAAAAGTACGCCAACCCAAACCACCCAAACCGCCGAGAAAAATAAAATTTCCTAAGCTAGGGATCAAAAAGCGCGAAAAGAAAATGAAGGGTCGCGTTTATCGCAGCGTAAAAGAAAGATCTTTAATCCCGCTTTTGGTGTTACTACTCATCGTAGGTGGTGGTGTAGGATTTACATACTGGTACGATTCTCAAGCTCCGATTCGTTTAGTGGGCGACTTGAAGAATTTTGACATTCCAGAAGATCTACAAAATTTTGATCCGCGCAATGACCCTGTTTTGGTTCCCATTTTACGAGAAGGCGAAGGATGTTTGCCCGAATTAATCAAAAAATATCCTGCGATGAAGGAAAACGAAAAAATAGGTACATTGGCTTTGATACGCTACTTCAAAAATGAAGAGAGCATGAAAATTTTGAGCCCAGCTCTTCTCAGTAAAGATGAGCGTTTAAAAACCCTTGCGGCAACCGCGGCAGGCTTTATGGAAGAAAAAGCTGTTGCTACCTTGAGAGAAGATTTGAAGAAAACTTCGGGAGAACAACAGCAATACATCATAAATGCTCTTGGACAAACAAAAACTCCAGAGGCTTTAAACATTCTTCTTGAAGAAGTTGACAAAGAAATAAGCGCTGAAAAGAAGATATATATCATCGAAGCGCTATCTAACTACACAGAACAAAAAGCTGCCGAAGGAATTATTAAACTTGGGGTAGATAAAAACCGTGATGTTGTACAAAAAGCAACTTACATTCTTGAAATTCATCGCCAAAATCAAGTGCTACATCCTTATGCATCGGCGTTGGTGGAAATGGTTGACAGTAAACTTATTGATAGTCAAAGTGCCGTAGAACGCGCGCGTATCATAGACATTATTGGCGTTATAGGTAAGTGTACAAAGCCTTCGGGAGATAATTATGTAAACCGTTTTCGTGGTTCTATACGTAAGTTATTGAACAACGACAACGAAGAGGAAAAAGCTGCCGCAGCACGTACGCTAGGTGTGTTTGGCGATGATCAATACATTGATCGTTTGTTCAAATTACTAAGACACAAATCTGAACTAGTGGCCACAAGTGCCGCAGAAGCCCTTGTGAAAATAGGCGACTCTGAAATTCCGACCAAAGTACTGGAAAACTCCTTTGTCGATAGTAATAGTAAAGTGATCTTAACACTCACAGCAAAACTACTCAATGAATACTATTTGTATCTTTTGAAAGACCAAAAAATACAAGAAACCGTCGAACAAATTTTTAGAGTCATGCACCGTCACAAAACAAACCAAAAGATTGCCGGTGAGTACTTTGAGTTGTTGTTCCGCTACACGGAAACTTCTCCTTTTAAAATGTCGACCAAAGACAGCAAACTGCTTGTTGCACTAATAAAAAAGACACCGACACCTCCTAAAAAGAAGAAGAGGAACAAACCATTAACAAGAGCGGAACGCGAAAGAGAAGAAAGCAGAACTCTGACAAAACGCGAAAAGCTATTTGTGATCATCGAACGTTACATGAAGCATTCTCCACAGGAAGGTAATTTAAAACTGTTTATCAGTGGTTTTAACCAAATGCAAGATGGTGATGCCAAAGAGCGCTTACACAAAGCCTTAGAAGAGTATCGCAAAAAATGCCGTGCTTGCCACCAACAAAAGCCGGTCGAAGCGAATACGAAAAGTTGGCAAAACTGGTACACCACCATGCAGAAAGTCGACAGTTTTATCGCAAAAGCAGACGAAAAAATAGCCCAAGCGAAGCCACTGATGGTGAACAAGCTTAAAGCAGATTTAGAAAAAGCAGAAAAACTTTTGAAATCTGCACAAAAGATGTATCAAGATATAGAAGAAAAGACACAGTTTAAATTCACCCAAAAAATGGAAGATATATCCACCTTGCTGTACGAAACTAAAAAAGCAAGAGGTATCAAGTAGAGGCCCAAATATGAAAAATTCTTCTTATGTTTTGATTTGTATGTTCTTAATTGGGAGTGTGTGGACGCAGCAAGTCCAAAAACGCACCATATATATCGAAAAAGATATCGAGATAGAAGAGCGTATAGATAATGCTATATCGAAACAAATTAGTAGCGACGTTGAATACGCTGCTAGCGAGTATAGCAAAATTTTAAAAATATGTTCCGGAATCGTGACAAAATACCGAAGTAGCAATATTAGCGAATTAAAAAATCTCGAAAGCATTATTTACAAATACAAGGGGCAAAATTTTTCTTTTCAAAAGAACAATCAAAAGCCGCAATCAAATATATATATAAGGGAGATATTTGATAATTTTGATTTAATGCTAACTCCTAAACAGCTCGAGATTTTAAGTGGGAGTTACAAAAAGCCCGTTGCCAAGCTATGGCAAATTCAGTATGAAAATATTGCCCGCGGTCTAAACATAGGTATGCGTCCGTATCTACATGCATTGCTGAAACAAATTTCTCCTGACGTAAAGAAACGTTTAGTTTCTTTTGCCAAGGACCGAAATACAGCTTTGCAGTTATCTTGGAAGAACTACAACCCCAAAATAGTTGAAGAATTTTTAGCCAAAAATCCGCTACAGTTGCACCATGAAGGTATGTTGGTGCAACTGGGGGATTTATATTTTGCCTGTGGGCGAATTGATCAAGCCTTAAATGCCTGGAGAACAAGCATCCAATACTTCCCGAATTATCAAAGAATTCTCACCGTTGCCAAGATTGCCATTGCCGCATATTTGAATAAAGATATGCATATTTACAAACACTTGAGCTCTAGATATCGTAAAAGTAATAAGAAAATGACAATTGGCGGAGAAAATACCTCCATTGGAAAGTTTTTACAAGAAATCCCGAAAAAATTTAGTCACAAACCGGGAAATGGATGGTTTTCTTTTCGAGGGAACAATGCGAATAGTGGTACGACACCAGACTTTGACTTTAGCAAAATCAGACGATCGAGCACCGCATCTTATCGTTACAGAAATGCTTCGACTCAAATATCTTTACCCATATTCGCGAATAATCTGGCATATATAAGACGCCCAAATAAATTGATTTGCGTCGATTTAAATGATATACTTCCACAAAAAAGTATGTTCATGAAACCCAAATGGGCTGTGGATGATATCCCTTTAAGCCCGCGCAATTTTAAAAATAATCCGCGCTATACAACCGCGACATACAACAACGGTAATGTTTACTACTTTACCACACAGAGAAAAGACAATAGTAAGTTTTCCAGAATCTGTGCGCGCGATGCCAAAAGTGGCAAATTATTGTGGCAATGGGGAAATGCAAAACAACATTTTAATTTTTCTCCTGTGGTTGTTGGCAACAAACTGTTTGCGAGTGTAACGCGATTTGTGGGCGAAACAAGTACCGAAGTTTACTGCTTTGACATTAGCGACGACAATGATCCTAAAATCCAAAAGCGCTATAACCGCAAAGGTAAACTTCTATGGCGTCGTTTTATTGGTTCGGCAATAGAGAAGGATTATTACAATACTTCTGACAAAGTAACCATTGGCTCTGGTATTGTAAGTGGATATGGAAAAATATACTGTTGTACTAACCTAGGGGTAGTTGCGGCAATTGATGTGGTTGATGGTCACATACACTGGCTCAATCAATATCACGATCACAAAAAACAAAAATATCAATTGCGTAGTAATGCAATTCCAAGAAAAATCAAATGGGAAAATGTTCCCCCTATTGTCAAAAATGGCAAGTTGTATGTCACCCCCACTGATTCAGATAAACTATACATTTATGATTGCTTCAGTGGCGCCTTACAACGCGTGTATCCTGATAATACACAAAATACCGTTTTTGACCGCGTTTTGGGAGTAGACCGCAATGGTATTGTTTATATTGCGGGGCAAGGTAATCACAACAAAACAAAGGTAGTTGCCTTACAAGAGGAACAGTCGCGCGAAATTTTATGGGAAAAAAATATTTTCGGCGCCATCAACGGCATAGGCAGTATGAGTGACAATAATATATACTTTCCTACGGACACTCGATTACTATATGCCATACGAAAGTCAGATGGCCGTTCATTGAACTTAAATTACGACAAACAAATGGCATATTTATTTACGCGAAGAAGACTCAAAAACTACACAATAAATATATTCCAACATAACAAAAAATCTTATTTCGTTTTATCTGGTAGAAGTAGCATACTTTTTTTTGCAAAACCTCATTAATTTTGAATAGAAAGAAGTTACAGATGTCTCAAGATGAAAATACTCTTGGAAGCCAAAATTCAGATGATCAAAATCGCAATTTGGCACAGAATAGTGAGTCACAAAACGACGAAGGTGTAAAAAAGGAAGACGTAGATAAAGATAATGAGGTATCTGCGACGGATACACCTACAAACAATTTGGGAAACAATGAAAGCTCCGCAGTACAAGAGTCCGATGCCGCGTCATCTACTGTGGAAAAGATAGAAGACCCAGAAGAAGAGTTTGATACCCCTAAGGCGGTAAAATCTGTTAACGATGAGACTATCAGCGAAGAGTCTGGTGTTTCGGCGCAGAGTTCTCCCCCTGAGGACACAGAACAAACATCTTCCGAAACTCAGCAAACAGAGGTACAAAATACTGAAGAGACATCTTCTGAAACTTCGAATAGTCCATCACCTAAAGAGACGCAAGATCGCGTACCTCAAGAAAACTCTTTACCAGATAATGAAAATAGCGAACAAAATACTTCTTCCGATGATGAAACTTCTGCCAGCGAAACCCAAGATACTTCGTCCAACGATAGCGAGCCTGTCAGCGAAGAACAAGGTGCTTCTGATGGTGAAACGTCTGCCAGCGAAGAACAAGATGCTTGCGATGATGAAACGTCGGCCAACGAAGAACGAGATACTTCGCCGGACGATAGTGAGCCTGTAAACGCAACCCCGGATACGGTCCAAGAACCAGTAGAAGAAACATCTACACAAGCGCAGGAAGACGAAAAAAAGGAAACATCGAGTACAACTACACAAGAAACTGAGGCGTCCACCACTCAAAATCAAGCAGCAGAAAATGTTGCGCCAGAAAGTAGCCAGCCAGAAAAACCCGCTACTTCTACAGAACAAACCGATAATGATGAAATTTCTGTTCAAAGTACCCATTCAGAATCACATGATACTGAATCTAAAAATGTACCAGTAGAAAGAAAACCTATGGAAAATACAACGGCTCCAACAAATACAGAAGAAAAAGACCAGGAAGTTATAGCGAAACTCCAAAAAGCATACAAAATTTTAAAAAGTGAAATTAGCAAAGTAATTGTCGGCCAAGAAAGAGTAATCGACGAAGTTCTCATCTCGATTTTCTCACGCGGTCACTGTTTACTTGTAGGGGTTCCTGGACTTGCAAAAACAAAACTAATATCCACATTAGCTCAAGCCTTATCTCTTTCTTTTTCGCGTATTCAATTTACTCCGGACTTGATGCCTTCTGATATTACGGGGACCGAAGTTATTCAAGAAGATAAGCTATCTGGGCAAAGACAATTTAAATTTTTGCAAGGACCTATCTTTGCAAACGTAGTTCTTGCCGACGAAATTAACCGTACTCCGCCCAAAACTCAGGCGGCGCTACTCGAAGCGATGCAAGAACACCAAGTAACCGCTGGTGGACGCAAACATACCCTTCCACAGCCCTTCTTCGTATTGGCAACACAAAACCCCATAGAACAAGAGGGAACCTATCCTCTACCAGAAGCGCAGTTGGACCGTTTTATGTTCAATACACTTGTAGAATATCCTACAGAGGCGGAAGAACTACAGATCATGAAAATGACCACAATGGGTTCTGATGCAGACATCTCTCAAGTAGTTTCGAAAGAAGATATCATGGAACTACAAAAAATCGTGCGCCGCGTTCCTATTGGAGACCATCAAATTCAATACGCAATGAGTTTCGCGCGTATGACACGTGTGACAACACCGGAAGCACCTGATTTTATTAAAAACTGGCTTTCCTGGGGTGCAGGACCTCGTGCAAGTCAATACCTAATTATTGGTGCGAAAGCGCGTGCAATTTTGCGCGGCCGTAACTACGTTTCGACAGAAGATATACGTGCGGTAGCCCATCCGGTACTACGCCACCGTATTATTACCAACTACAGTGCTTCCGCAGAAGGAATTACTCCAGATAAGGTAATTGATAAACTAATTGAAACTATTCCTGATAAGGCAGCAGAAGATGGAAGATTATCAGAAGTACTTAAATCCTAAAGTTTTAAATAAAATAAACAACTTGGAACTCAAAGCGCGTCTTATTGTAGAAGGTTTTATCTCGGGATTACACAAAAGCCCCTTTCACGGATTTTCTGTAGAATTTGCACAGCACCGCGAATATGTTCCAGGAGACGATATTCGTTACATTGACTGGAAAGTGTACGGGCGTTCGAATCGTTACTACATCAAAGAGTACGAAGAAGAAACAAGTTTAACAGCTTATTTGTTACTAGATAGTAGCGCTTCGATGCAGTACGCTAGCGAAGGTAATATGTCCAAATACGACTATGCTTGCCATGTGGCGGCAAGCATAGCCTATCTTGTTTTTCGACAACAAGACATGGTTGGTTTTTGTACTTTTGACGATAAAATTCAAAAAATATTGCCATCGTCATCCAATGCGGCATACCTACGCGATATAGTCAAAACTATGGCGGAAGTTTCCCCACAAGAAAAAACCGATATTTCCGAAGTTCTGAAGTATGTCGGTGAAAGACTTAGGCGACGTGGGTTAGTTGTAATCCTTTCCGATTTTATAGATGAAACCGGAAATATTTTAGCTGGTTTACGCCACTTACGTCACCGCAAACACGATGTGGTTATTATGCACGTTCTCGATCCAGACGAAATCAATTTTCCACTACAAAAATTGACCCAATTCGAAGGTTTAGAAGATGTTAACAGTAAAGTAATCATCAATCCACGCGCTATAAGAAACGCTTATTTAGAAGAGATAAATAAATTTATATCCCATTTAAAGAGTGGATGCGTGGCCAACCGAATTGATTACGTACAGATAACAACCGATCAAGATTTGGGTGTTGCTCTTTCTGCGTATTTAGCCAACCGCGCTGGAAGAAGATAGGCGACGAATTTATCCTAAACAATTGAGGAATGCTTGATGAATTTGCACTTTATACATGCGAACATTTTATACTTTGCTGCTGCGGGGATGATACCTATTATCATTCATCTTTTGTTTCGCAAACGCTATAAAACAGTACAATGGGCCGCAATGAAATTTTTATTAGCCGCGTACAAAAAAAATAAACGTTCTTTGTTAGTGGAAAACCTCCTCTTACTATTAATCAGAATTCTCATTATCATTTTACTCGTTTTGATGTTTGCACGTCCTACGGCAAACGAAAGCGCTTTAGCTGATATATTTACACGAAAAACGGATCACTACGTTGTCCTATTGGATAACTCATTTAGTATGAGTGTACGTGATGGTAACACATCTCCACTAGAGAGAGCCCGTGATCGTATTCGCAAACTAGTCAAAGAATCCAAATCAGGTGACTTTGTATCTTTGATTACCATGAACCAACGTCCCAAAATAGTTGATGCACTGCACAAAGTATCTGCTGGCGAAAAGGGCGTTATTCTGCAACAAATGGAAAGCATAGAACCTTCAGAGATGGGAACAGATGTTGTAGGTTCTATCAGTTTACTTCGCGATTTTGTTGAAAATCCAGAATACGGACAACAAAAGAAGAAAAATAAAAAGGTGTTTATCTTAACCGATTTACAACGTAAACCTTGGATCGCGGCGTGCAAAAGCCTCGGTTTTATGAAAAATATGGAAAAAATCGGTGAACAAACACAACTGACGATGGTAGACGTTGGAATTACCTCAGACCCGATTAATTTAACCGTTCAGTCTATCGAGACAGACGGTGTTATTGGAGTTGGTGGTCTAACGCGTTTTGTCGCAACGATACGCAACAATAGCGACAAGGATGCGGAAGGCATTGCGGTAAACTTTTTTGTTAACAGTGGTGAAACCCCTGTAGCAAAAGACAAAAGAGGTAAACAAGGAACGGAATACGTATCCATATCTGCCGGAGAGCAACAACGCATTCCATTTTTCTACAATTTCCCCAAAATGGGAAGCCATAGCGTAACTGTAGATTTAACAGGTGATAATCTAGTTGCAGATAACGAAAGACACCTTATTGTAAAAGTCGTCAAACACATTCGTGTACTCATCATCGATGGTGATAGCCGCGAAGAATCATTTGAAAGTGAAACAGATCACTTAGCTGCAGCCATCGGGCAATCACAGCAAAGTATTATTCAATCACGTGTTGTTGATATTGGAAGTTTTTCTTCCTCAATAAAGTTCAAAGATTATGATGTAGTTATTCTTGCAAATCTACAAACCTTCGATGACGAAAGACGTTTCGAAGAATTGCAAGAATTTGTACGCAAAGGTGGTGGATTATTTATGTGGTTGGGAGATAAAGTTCCCGTAGATTACTATAACTTGGAATTTTATCGCGATGGTCTTGGTGTTCTTCCTGGCAAGTTAGCTGGGGGAGCCATAGGAAAAGCTTCGGATTTAGAAGACAAGACCACATTCAAACTCGATGAAGTAAAAAAAGACCACAAAGCAATGCGTTACTTTGCAAATAACAAAGATCTTCTTCAGGATTTCCGCAACTACTTTACATATAAATTTTTTCCCGTCGAGATAACTCAAGAGGAGAATGACAGTGAAGAAGAAGAAAACCAAAACGAAGAAGAAATAGTGACAGTGATCGCGGCTTTTGACCATCCCAAAAAATATCCGGCGTTTATTGAAAAGATTTATGGTGATGGCAAAGTAATATTAGCGACAACAACAGTTGACAAAGCTTGGAACAACTTACACTCTGATCGTTTTGGTTACGTATTTTTAATTATGATTCACGAATTTATTCAGTATCTTGTAAGTCCACCAATAGACAAAAACAATTTATTTGTAGGTGCTTCCATTATCAAAGAATTCCCATATTACGTCGGTGAAGACGCAGAAGTAACAGCTCCGGGAAAGTCTCCCATCAAAAAAGGAGTTTATCCTTCTGATACAGGTGGACCTCCATACAAAATCACATATAGCGACACACTAAAATCAGGAGTCTATCACTTAAAACTCAACATACCTGAACAAGTGATGAAAGAACAAGAGATATTGGAAACAACAGAATTATTTGCTGTAAACGTTGACCCTGAAGAAGGCGATATCCACCGCGTATCACAAACAGAAATACTTGGTTTGTTAGACGGTGTGCAAATCTCCTTTAAGACAAACGTAAAAGAAAAAAGCAATATAATGGGACCACTTTCTGATTCAGAGTATTGGAAACCAATGCTCCTTTTGATACTTCTGTTGTCTCTAGTTGAAACATTTATGGCAATGTGGTTTGGACGATACGACAAGTAATTACATATTTATAATAAAAATTTTATTTAGAACGGGAAATTATGTTTGGCTTCTTTATTGCGAATAATGAGCAAGTTACCCATACTTTCAAGTTTAATACAGAAATTCCTGAATGGGGAATAGCCACAGTAGTGGCAGTGATGCTAGTGTGGATATACTTCTGTTATAAGAGAGAAGTGGGTTGCCAATCTGTACTTGCCAGGGGCTTCTTAGGGTTATTACGTCTTGCAGTACTACTAATACTCTTAGTAATACTATGCGAACCAGTTTGGGAAGAAACCCGTTCGGAAGTGAAAAAATCCAACTTGTTGTTTTTGTTGGATTCCTCGGTTTCGATGAACACAAAAGATCGCTATCCTGATGAAAAAGAACAACAAAAATTAGTAACCGCGATTACCAAGGCCGGTTCCACAAAAGAAATTAACCAATCAACACGCGTCGAGATTATTCAGAATATAGTAAATGGCTCAAAGCGTTTAAAAGAGTTGAAAGATGAATGCAATGTACATTTTTTCAAATTCGACACTGCATTGTCAAAACTTTCTCTTCCTCCCGATTGGAAAGTAATTGAAGCGGAAGGAAAAAAAACCGATATATATGGCCATATAAAAAAAGCCATTGATTCCATGCAAGGTCGTACAACAACAGCCGTGTATGTTTTCACTGATGGCCAGCACAACACGGGACATCTAAGTTCTCAAGAGGTAGGAGAATTTGCTTACCAAAAAGAAATTCCCATTTATACGGTTGGTGTCGGAAGTACACTCAAGAAAAAAGACATAATACTCACAGCTGTTGAAGCTCCAGAAATGGCATTAAAAGATGATAATGTGCCTTTTGAAGTCGAAGTAAAACACGTGGGCTATCAAGGTGAAACAGTCTCCATTTATTTAAAATGGGGTGAGATTACGCTAGCAGAAAAGTCGATGACTCTTGGTCCAGAAGAAACGAGACAGCGAATTATTATTCCGCATACGTTTCAAAATCCTGGAGACTACAACATTACAGTTCATGTTGTCGAGCAGCCTTATGAGGCAAACACCGACAACAATATTCGCCAACACAACATTCGCATCATCGAAGAAAAACTGCGTGTTTTGTATCTCGAAGGTCCACCACGCTGGGAATACCGATATTTACGCAACGCTCTAATTCGCGATCGCACCATTACTGCAAATACGTGGTTGTTTTCTGCCGACTCGCGTTTTCCGCAAGACAAAAGTATCGACGCGCCGGTGATTAGCGGATTTCCTTCAGAAGAAGAGATTGCAGAGTATCATTGTATCATCATCGGAGACGTTGGTTTAGAACATTTAGATCCTGATAGGCAAAAACTGCTCACAGACTACGTGAAAGAACAAGGCGGTGGATTGGTCTTCATTAGTGGCGAACGTCACAATCCCACAGAATACTGGGGAAGTGATCTGGCTCCACTACTACCGATCTTTGTCAACTCAGCGAATGAATTAACTCCTCCTTTTGCGACACCTTATGGCATTAGTTTGACCGCAGAGGGGAAGACGCACTCAATTATGCGACTCCTTAGCGAAAACGAAACAAACACCCAGCTATGGGAAAATCAAAGAGTTGGTCTCCCTCCGTACTACTGGTATTATCCAGTGGACAAGGTAAAACCAGGAGCTACAATTCTTGCTCTCAATCGCGAAACGCGATCGAAATTGTTCACGACACAGTTTTATGGACGTGGAAAAACGTTTTTCTCGGCAATTGACTCTACATGGCGATGGCGTTACATCCATGGAGATCGATATTTTTATCGTTTTTGGGGGCAAGTGATTCGCCACATTTCGAAAGGTATATTGTTAGGAAAAGGCCGCCAATATTATTTGCGCGTAGACAACTCGCAATATGTTGTTGGTGACATGGTCAATATCACCCTTAAAGTTGTGGACAATAGAAAAAACGAAGAGATTGACGAAGAAGAATGGTTGGTCTATTATTCCGCACCCGGAAGTGGACGCAAAGAGAAAAAGCTCAAAAAAAATCCGAGTGAAGCGGGAACTTTTCAAGGTAGTTTAGTTGTATCTGAAGTTGGAAACTACAAGATTTGGTTTAAAACGCCTGAAGATAAAGAAATTAGCGTATTATTCAATGTCGAAGCTCCTTTAGCCGAATCAGGAAAATCCGAACTAAACGACAGTGACTTAAAAAAACTTTCACAAAAAACCAAAGGTAAATACTTAAAGATTTATGACTTAGAAAGTAGTCTTGTTGATTTAGAACCAATTAAAGAGACTATCCCCATTCAAGTACGCTCCCAATCCATTCTAGACAAAAATGATTGGGTTATGTGGCTTCTTCTTTTAGTATTGACTATTTATACTTTAGAATGGGTTTTACGTAAGGCATTCCGCTTATTGTAAGCCATAAGTAAGAAACGATTTAGCGACTCCAAAAAACTTTATGTTGGTACTCGTTTTTTTGGAGTCGCTTTTTTTTGGAAAATACTATGGAAAAAAAGTTTCACATCAGTAATGTCATCATGGTTTTTGCATGTTTGTTTTTCGCCGGTTGGATCGTACAATTTTTCGCGCGTTTTTCATGGGTTTGTGAACTTGCTTGTCACTTTGCGTGGCAATACACCGTAGCGATTTTCGCGATACTTGTCATTTTTTGCCTCTACAAAAAATGGAAAATTGCCATTGGTATTTTTTGTATCTTTTCATGGCAAGCCATAAACCTATTCGCCGTTTTTATTCCCCAAAGTGAAATAAAATTACCACAAACCTCTCCCATGACTATTTTGCATTTTAACGTGCTACGTAACAATACCAACTACGATGAAGTCATCTTTTTTTTACAGAAACAACAATACGACTTTGTATGTTTACAAGAGGTGACATTCGCTTGGGAAAATGCCTGTAAAGAACTCTATAAAAGCTATCCATATCATGAATCCTCACCGCGAGACGATAGTTTTGGAATTTTGCTTTTAAGTAAAAAGCCCTTTTTATACAAAAAAGTACAATATTTCTCTCGCTCCCAAGTACCAAGTATTGTTGTCAAGGTCGTACAAGAAAAGCGTGAATTTACCATAGTTGCGACTCACCCACTTCCTCCGCGAACAGCGTCCTATTCTGCCCAAAGAAATGCACAGCTGACAACGGTTGCCAACTATGTAAAAAATTTGGAAACGCCTGTCGTTGTTATTGGAGATCTAAATGTAACACCATGGTCACCATATTTTAAGGACTTTGTACACACCACACAACTACAAGACAGTCGTCAAGGTTTTGGAATACAATGTACTTGGCCATCCATGGCCCCGTTATTGTGGATCCCAATCGATCACTGCTTAGTCTCACCACAAGTAAAGATATACGAACGAAAAGTAATGTCGAATTATGGCTCGGATCACTATCCTATCGCAATCCGTTTTTCTGTACCTGTGCTTGAAGAGAATAATTAGCTAGCTCTTCGGGTAGATAAATCGACTTTCGTTGGGAACGAAAAATGAATACTTTTTCTTTTGTTGCTCATTATTTATATCGTTGTTCCAATCGCCAAATTTATTTACTACGTCGATTGGTCCTGGTAGGATGTATTTGTTTTACCTTCATTATTTTAATTTCAGAGGCCAATATTAGTGCAGGAGAGCATTCGCGTGTGGGCCTAGATGTATTTCTAGCTATCTCCCTGGCGTTATATATTTTCATCATTTTGTTTATACCCGTTTTTGCCAGCAAATTAATCAACGATGACAAGGAGCAAGGTGTACTTCCCCTTCTATTGATCTCTAAAATTCCCACAATGTCGTTAGTTTGGTATAAATATGTCGCCTTCTTAGTGCTAATTTCCATCCATGGCAGCGCAACATTACCTGTATTTTTAATGTGTACGCATATTGGAGGTATTGCAGCGCAACAAATATTTGCCACGTATCTGATATTGTTTTCTTACAGTTCTATCATTGCCAGTTTGGTCATCTGCATTACTGCCAAGACAGACTTTTCAATGACAAAAGCTCTATTTCTCAGTTTTGCACTGGCCTGTGTTAGCGAGTTGACTGCATACAATTTACAAATTCCTGTTTCTCCCATGTTTCAAATGGAATTGTTGCTAAATGCCACATCATCTTCCAGTTATCTCAACTTTTCGCTCATTTGCCTCGCAATGTCGTTAATGCTTTTACTTTCTGCTGGTAAAAATGTAAAAATATTCTCCTCTGCAAAGAGTAAGTACGCTAAAAAATTTAGTGCTTGGCTATTAAAACGTTACAAATTAACCAAGAATTTTTCGCGCAACAATTTTTTATTACGACGCGAAGAACGTCGACAAGTTTTTCAAATCACCCACGCATTCTGTCGTTTTATTTCGGTCGTGGCCATCATTGGCTGGTTACCAATTATTAACTTCATTGTTCTACCTATTGTAGCGTTGTGTGCACTTTTCTCTTTAACATTGTACGCGGCTTCTGCATTTGCAGTGGATAGCCAAGAAATAGAATTATTACGGTTAACATCCATCACTTCAGAAACTTTTCTTGAAAATAAACGTCGGGCTCTCCAATTGAGTATAAGCCCCTTATCGCGTTTTGTGCATGGTTATGTTGCCTCATCAACCATTTTTTTAATGGTATTAATTGGCATCTATATGTGGATTTTTGGATTCATAGTAGGTATGATTTACGTGCCTACAAGTTTTTTGTTAGTCCGTATCGCACTATTTTGTTCCGCAAGATACAGAGTTACGGCAACAGCACTGACATACACAGTGATTGTTTTTTGTGTATTTGTAACTTGTTTGAGCTTCGTTTTCACTTTTTTGGTTATTTTTCTTGAGCCATTTATTCTAATTCACTGTTTGCTGTGTTTTGGAATTATTTTATATGTAGGGAAAATTTTTACAACTCTTACATTGGGCGAATTAAACAACTGGTCTGCGCAGAAAAAAGTATAAACCAGGAGAATAACATGCAAACATCTGTCGAAAAAAAAGTCAACCTCTTCATTTTTTTGTGTTTGGCATTGTATTTAGAACTACACATTTTACCTGAAATTCTCATTTCATTACATCCCATAAAACCCATCGTACGCGACGGATTTATAATAGTAATTTTTTCGGTAATACTGTTTGTATTCGTTTTTTTCGATCACGAAAATATCGAAGTACGCGAAAAAAAACACACGACCCACGTTGCACTGCACCTACTATTTTTTCTCGTATTTATTGCTTTTGTAATGTACTTAAAAACGGTAGATTTTCGCCAACCATGGTCCAAAGATCACATATTGATTCAAATTGCTAGCTACTTTCGAAAGAATATTATTTACCTCACGGCAATATACCGTATTGAAATTTTGTTCGTTTCTATGTTGTGTCACATCACTTTGATAAATATATTCTTTAAAATTCGCTATATTTATTTATGGTATTTGCTCTCTTTTCCTATTGCCATCGCAGCCAACGAAGTTTATACAATCGTACTTTGTCCCTTTTTGTTATACAGTTTTTGGAAGTCACCACATCTACACGTACGACGTTTTTCGGCATTGTTTTTTGGATTGGTTTTATCAACGCTTTTCAACAAGCAATTATGGACACTTCTGTCATACAATGTCGCAAAAATGAACGCCGTATGGCTGCAGTTCTTTTTCGATGACGTCGTTACGCGCTTTGAAGGGCACAACCCGATCATAGGAACCAGCGAATTTTTCGTATACATTGCCGACAAATGCTCGGGAATGGAAGGACTCACCACATTTTTTGTCGCATTTATTGCCATATTTTTTCCCATTTTTCGCCAAATGTACAAAACACGCGCGTTAGTATTTTGTATGTTTGGACTTATCATCATGTATTTTATAAACGTTGTGCGTATTTTTGTGCTGATTAGTTTGGGACACTTTTTTGATTCGGAAACAATTGTCGATGCGTGGCACTCGTATGGGTCGATGGTTTTATACACCGTCACTATTTACACTCTTTTTGCCACTTTGTATCCGTGGTGTAAACTCCCCGAGAAAGAAATAGAACGATTGCAAAACAACGCCAATAACATGCGCCAAAAAAGTTTTTTTGAACGTTTAGAATACTATACTCCTATTCTCATTCGCTTTCCGTTAGACATCATGTTGCTTCTAGTACACTCCTTGTGGATTAATATAACGAAATTGCGTCTTTTTGCATTTATATTCAAAAGAAATTGTCAGTACTTCGGGGTACGCCCCGACGAATACGGAGAAGATGTTGTTGTCTACTATTGCCGCGCCACAAAATTATACGGTTCCCCACAAATGGTAAATTACGTCTGTCCTCTGGTGAATTTACGCGACAACACGAAAGGATATTATGCGTGTAATGCGCAAAGTACCAAACCTAAAATGTACTTATGGCGTACACTTGCGACACTGGGAACGTATATATTGGTTGTTGGTAGTGTATTATTTACAGCGCACATGTATCGTGAATACAAGCAATCCGTTGTTATTACCAATATCAAAGAGGCGCGACATTTTGATTTAATTTTTGAAGCCGAGAACTTAATAAAGAAACAAAAATTTATTGAAGCAGAAAAAAAATTACTCCGTGCTTTGAGCCTAAAATTGCGTTCGTATAAAGCTCTTTACCTTTTGGGAACGGTTTACGAATCTTTAGAAAAGTATGCCATACGCAAGATCGACACCAAACAAATCATCCAACAATATATGATGGCAACGCAAGTAGACCACCACCGTATAGAAGCGCAGTTACGTATATGTCACCTAGGATGGCATTACCTTTCCGTAGATCAGATTCATGAAATCATAAAAAGGTTGCGTGATTTAGGAACGAATAACCAAGAGTGCGATGCTATTTTGGCAGCGGCTTTTGTAAAATCGGGAAACAAAAACGAAGCTGCGAAGATAATCGCCAAGTTACAAGACAGTGATATTCCTCTCGTACATTACTTGCAAGCACTATTTTTTATGGACAATAGAGAATTTCCACAAGCGAAACAAAAATTTAAAATGGCGCAAAAAAGTAGCGACCTTTATGTTCACGCCACGTTAAGACTCGTAGAAATTAACTTGCGATTGCAAAATTATGAAACGGCGGAGCGAGATCTTGAAAACTTGGTGGAAAATCGCTACTCGATTGATGCGGAACTAACACTAATTAAATACTACTTTGTACGTGGGAAAAGACGCGAGGCCATTTTACTTCACTATGATGTAAAAAAGAAAATCTCAGATAATCTCAATGCAGTAGAAATACTCGCAGATCTTTTAATGACGTATCGTTCTTACGACCAAGCAGCGGAAATAGCGGTGGAATATCTCGATAAATTTCCGCAGAGTATTACCCTACACTTGGTGGCGGCAAAAGTATATTTTGAGCGTGGTTTATTTGCAGAAATGATTGTGCATTGTGAATATGTGCTGCAAAGCAAGGCAAGCAATTCGCAGTTGGCTTTTGCTGCTAGTCTTCTAGGCGACATGTACAAACTGAAAGGACAAAATCGACGCGCATTTCGTTCCTACGAGCAACTCACAAAATTATTTCCAGATACTTCATACGCATACTACATTTTAGGCGAGATGCTACGCAAAAGTGGCAAGTATCGTCAAGCTCTCGTCGAGTACGAAAAAGCGCAGAAGAAAGATGCGGATAGCGCGTTTCCTTACCTTGGAAAAGCGCAAGTATTTATCGCATTAAAGAAATGGCGTAAAGCTGTTGCAAACTTGAAGTTAGCCTTAAGGAACAATGGAAATCCCGTCGTAGTGGCCAATATCCGTGGAAAAATGTATGAAAAAATGCAGAATTGGGAAAAAGCAGAACAGCTTTATCGCAAAACGATCGAAAAATTTCCACAAAAGAGCGCGACCACCGCTCATCAACTCGCGAGCATGAAATTGGAGAGAAACAAAGATCTAGGAGAAGCGGTTAGCTTTGCCTTTTTTGCTATTCGCACTGCCAATCTCCCCGAATATCATTTTACTTTAGCAAAAATATACTATGCCATGAAACGTTGGAAAGAATGCGGAGTGATCACACAGCGACTGACAAAAGAGTATGAGCAAAATGGTGAATACTGGCGCCTACATGGTCTCGTATTCTACGAATTGGGCATAAATTTTCAGGCATTGCAATGCCTACGCAAAGCGAGACTATTGATCTCGGACAAGTCGACAAAGCGCGAAATTCAAAAACTAATCGATAATATAGAATCAAAATAGGTGAAAAATGTACAAATATATCCTTATGCTTTTTACAATATTTGTGTGTGCATGCAATAACAACGACGATACGCCCGCAAAACTGTATTTAGAAGCGCGGACTCTGGTGCGTCAAGGCAAAGCAGAACAGGCCGCGGTTATTTTTGAACAAATTCTCATTAAGTATGAGACATCCGAATTTGCTCTCAAGGCCAACGAAGATTTAAAAAAGCTAAAGCGTATCAATATTGGAAGAGAAGAAAAACCAAACGAAAATTTGTTCGGCGACGACGGGAAAGTTGATTACGACACTAGTCTGCGTTCCGTGAAAAAACTCTATAATTTAAAAAGGTACAACCAAGCAGAAGTCATTCTGAGAGACCTTATCAAAGAAGAGCCGGAAAACAACGAATATCACTATTGGTTGGGCAATGTCTCTTTTAAAAAGAGAAACATGGATTTAGCACTAAAGAGCTATGAAAAATCGGCAAATTTACAAAATAACCTCGCTATTTTTACTTTGGCTAGGTACTTTTTTATTAAAAATGACTTTATAAGCTTGCGAAAACACGCACAAAACTTATTAAAAACGCAAGACGCTGTACTGCAAGCCAACGGCCGTGTCTTTTTGGCGATATGCCAAGCAAGTTTAGGCCATCACAACAAAGCCAAAGAAATGATAGACAATGTCAACAAATCCATTACCAACTTTTCACAAGTAGGCATGTTTTACAACTACTGCTTAGGCTTAATACACAGTAAAGAAAAACCCGCCAAGGCCATTGAGTATTTTTCAAATTTAATGACGAGTAGTGATAAAGAAGTTTCTGGTAAAGCCACGTTACAAATGGCGCAAATTTATCTGCGCAAAAAAAACTTCATTACCGAAATTGAAAAACTAGTTCAAACAAACATACAACAAAATGTAAAAATGGCCGTCGTAGAACTACTTTTTGATGCAGGACGTAACACCGAAGCGAAAAATCTATCGAATAAAGTCAATGAGGGTAACTCTAACGTGGAAAGTGTCAAAAAATTAATTGCATTGGCCCTGCGTTACCAAGAAATCGACTACGCGTACACTTTGGCGAAAAATGCCAAAAGAAAGTTTTCCAAACAAATCTTCTTCGATACAGTTCTGGGAGACATTTGCATTCAAAAGCGCGCTTGGGCTCTTGCATATAAATACTATGAGAACGCTCTCAAGAACACCATTGACGCTTCCATCAAGTTAAAAATTTTTAAACGTCTCGCTAAAACCGCCATTATGCGTAGAAAAGAAAACGAGGCGCTAAACTTTGTAGAACAAGCATTAAAAATAGATCCCTATCAATTGGAGCTGCACTTCTTATTAGCCAACGTTTACTTACGTCAACAAAATTTTTCCAAGGTTCTCGATGTTTACAATCAAATACTGGAATTTAGCAAACAGGAAAAGCATCAACAAAAAGTTCGACTACAAATTATTAACGTACATAGTGCCATGAAAAATTGGCAGCAGGTACAGAAAAAATCCCAAGAGCTGCTCACCAAATATCCCAAACTGACAGAAGCACAAATCATGAATGCGGTTTCTTATCACATGTCTGGACAATCTCAACGAGCAATTTCTATATATAAAAAACTGATGGAAGGTGCTAACAAACAAAGTAGTGGCATTATCGCCAACAATTTAGCCTCACTTCTTGCCGATAATAAATTGGAACTAGAATATGCGGAAAAATTAGCGAATGAATCTTTCACTAAACTGCGTATTCCACATTCTCTTGATACATTGGCATGGGTATACTATCAGCAGGGAAGATACAAAGAAAGTAAGAAACTGTTGAAAAGAATACTACCTCTGCTTCCCAAAAGCGCTTATGCAAATTACCATTACGCTTTGCACATGATCAGAGAAAATAAAAAACAAGAGGCGAAAAGATACATCAATAAAGCGTTAGAACTTAGTGACGATGCTTTTCAACACTACCAGGAGTGTAAGAAATATTTGGAAGAATTGAATAAGTAAAAGTGAATCGTTGCCCATACCCGGACCCGCCAAGAAATTCTCGGAAACGGGCTCGGGCTCGGAAACGGCTAGAGAACATAGAGAGTTTAACTTAGCGCGTCATCCCAAGTAAAGTCTTGTAAAAAATCACGCAGCAAATGCACCATTTTTTCGATATCACCGCAGTGTACTCCTTCAGGAGCTTGGTGATAAGGATGTATGGCTGGTTCTAGTGCCACGCTGGGAATGTCATCACCGTTTTTGTTTAGAGTTAAGCCGTATTCAATATAGTCATTATTGGCATTGCTGACAATAATTTCAGGATCTTTTTGTAAAAAGAAATGTTTTATTTTCTCAATCTTTGCACTCAACACTTCGGAAGGAGTAAATTGGTGCTGAAGATGCCAAAAGTTGTCATAAAATGCAATACCTGGTTGTTCGCGAAATTCGGGAGTCGTATCGATAGTGATTGCACAGGAAGGCAGCATATTTTCTTGTAGAAGATATTCTGCCAAGCGAACGGCCCCCATTCCTGGGTATAGATCATTGCTTTTTAACAAATGTGGATGTTTTTTTAATCCTGTACTTTCTTCCATTTCGGAAAGTAAAATAAGCAGTGGGGGGAAAGAATATTTTGCGCTTTCTAAAGCCATAAACAGACATATTCCTACACCCGCTGCATCGTCCATTTGACCAACAATTTTTTGCGAAGATATTTCACATGGCAAACTTTGCGGAAACTCTTCTCCCCAGTGATTGATTTTGTCTAAGTGGGCCGTCAGAGCAACCGCCGGTGCGTCTTTTTTTCCAGGCACACACACCAGTAAATTATTGTCCGCTACCTGAGTAATTTCTACATGGGCGGGTGCAAGGATTTCATAAATCACAGAATGTATTCGTTCTTCGTATGAACTAAAACTGGGAACCTGTGCACATTTTTTTATTATATCAAAAACATTCATTTTTCACTCGTTTAGTTATGGAAAATCAATATAACGCGCAAATATTTAGTACATCCTTTATACAACAGCTCGCCCAATTGCGACTTCTTATCAAAAAAAATCTGGGAAGTAACGCCCACGGTGGTGTTTCCACAAAATCGCGTGGTGTTGGCGACGAATTCAACTTTCATTTGCCATATAATCCAGGAGATGACTTTAAACACATCGACTGGAACATATATGCGCGTACGGAACAGTTTTATATAAAACAATACCGACAAAATAAACATTTTGCCATTAAAATATTTGTCGATTTATCCGCATCCATGATACAGGGAAATCCACGTAAAATAGACATGGCCAAAAAATTTGCCGCGGGGATCGCGTATCTGTTTTTGTATAATGGGTGCTCTATTCAAATCGGCATTATGCAAAATGACTCTATTTTGTATAGTAAACTGTATCGCCATAGTAAATACATAAAAGATATTTTTACGTTTCTGTCACAACACCATCCACAAGGGGCACAATCATTAGGTAACGTAATACAAAAGATTCCACGGAAACGCTCGCAAATGTATGTTCTCATTAGCGACTTTTTCCATGCACCAAATTCTTTCGCAGCCATCCGACAACTTGCGGCAAATAACAGAACTCTACTTTTGCACCTTTGCGCCGTAGAAGATATAATGACTTCACTCAGTGGTAGTTTTACATTGCGCGATATCGAAAGTAATGAAAAAATGATTGTGCGTATCAATGCCGACACCCGGCAGCAATACACACAACAAACGCGAAAATTTCGCGAATACTGGCAATCTTTTGCCAGCCAATATCGTATTCCATACTACTTCGCTCTCAACAACCACGATGTTATCTCATCGATTGCAAGTAGCTTACGCCACGCAAATCTTTTACAAATTCGCTAGGGATTCGTCATGAGCACGTCGCAACACAAAGTGATAGGAAACTATCAAATTATGTCCATTTTAGGACAAGGCGGTATGGGGAAGGTATACAAAGCCTGGGACCCAAATCTAAAAAGAGTTGTTGCTCTTAAAACCATACTCCCCAACCAAATGAACGAATCAGCGGTATCGCGATTCTATCGCGAAGCAACCGCCGTTTCCAAGTTACACCACCCTTCTATTGTGCAAATACATACAATTGGGGAAGAAAATGGGGTGCATTACTTTACGATGGACTATATCGAAGGCTCTCCTTTGGACGAGTACGTCGCAGAACGAAAACTCATTCCAAACAAGATTGCCGGGCTCATGCGCAAGATCGCCAAGGGTATTCATTATGCACATAGTCAGGGGGTTATTCATCGCGATTTAAAACCCGACAATATTCTCGTGGATAACAGTGGAAATCCACACATCATGGATTTTGGTCTTGCCAAAATTGACAGTGGTGGATATGACCTTACCAAAACCGGTGACACTCTTGGAACTCCTTTTTACATGTCACCAGAGCAAGCCGAGGGACTACACAAAGAAGTAGATGAACGCAGCGATATTTTCGCTCTCGGAGCGATATTATATAGACTACTTACTGGACAATTCGCCTTTCATGCGCAGTCATTCATTAGCTTAGTGCAAAAAATACTTAGAGAAGACCCTGTTCCACCGCGACAAATTAACAAAAAAATTCCCCAGAGTTTGGAAAACGTTTGCTTAGTTGCTCTTAGCAAAGACAAAGCACACCGTTACCCTTCAGCAAACGCATTTGCCGATGACTTAGGGCGTTCTTTACGCAATCGTCCTGTCGCGACAAAAGTAAGAAAACCACAAAATAATGTCGCAATACTTGCGGTAGTCGCTTGTTTTAGTGTAATTGTAATGATGACTGTAATATGGAATCTTCTGCGTGATAAAAACCCTGTTGAGTTGCAAAACCTCGAAACATCCGTATCGAAATCACAAAAAATATACATAGAGGCCAGTGAAAACATCGCACAACAAGATTACCTAAAAGCCATTAAATTGCTACACGAGTATCAAAAAGTCTCGAAAAAAACGGGCGATGACATCAATGAAAAACTGTTCTTATGCTACGCAAAAACTCAACAATACGAACTCGCAAGGAAATTATACGAAAGTCTACAGGAGCGTTCATCGTCTACGAAATTCACGATGTCGCAATTGCTTGCTGGTCAGAACAGAAACGCACAAGCGCTGTTGTTGTTGGATGAAGTTATTCACAAAGCAAACGACGAAATCGCCAACGAAGCACTACTGTATAAAGGCTCTATCTATCTAAAAAATAAGTCATATCGCAAAGCCCTCGACTGTTTTCAACGTAAACCTCAAGTTGCCAATATCCCCATTGTACTTTTTTATCAAGGAATTTGTTCATTTCATCTCGACGATTATCAAAGAGCTAAGCAATTTTTTACTAAGGCATCCCCATATATCGAAGATGACCCGCAACTACTCCATTATCAGGCGCAAATATTATTACATGAAGAAAAATACTCTGAGGCTCTGACCAAGATACAACAAGCCATAGATTTAGCTCCGGGACACGATGAATATTACATTGTACGTGGTAAAATACAACAAAAACTCAACTTGTTCGTCGCAGCAAAAACCTCTTTCATCAAAGCGCTAAAACTCAATGCTCTTAATGTAAATGCCATCGGTAATTTTATGGATTTTGCGGTGAAGCAACCGGAAATCGAAAACGATTACTTCTGGACGATCTCTTACTATGTAGGGCAACTTGCGCGAACCGAACGTCCCGATGTATTTCGCGGTGATTTTAAAAAGCTTTTGGCGAACTACTCCCAGGATTATGTACAGTGGCGCACGGCACAACAGCGCAATAATGGTGATCCGCAGGTATTCATTAAGATTTTGCAGACAAGCACACGTCCGCAAATTTACAGTCAGGCACTCAGTGGACTTCTCAGCCTACGCTATCACCCACAATGCGAAATTATACTACAAGATGCCATAGATAAAAATTCCCAAAATGAACAACTGCAAAAAGTTTTTAACATACTACGGGAAAAGAAAATTCAAGAACAAAAACGCATTGTATCCTATTACATCATCGACTTTTACTTGAATCAAAACGCAAGCGCTCTCATCGCTTTGCAAAAGAAACAAACGCTCATTGCCGAACTCTTACACGACGGTACACAAATACTACATCTACGCTACGCCGCCGCAAATGCCCTTGCTCATCTTGGAAAATTCTCTTCTTTGGAAAAACTTGCGCAACACACAGATCCGCAGTTGGCCATCATTGCACGTTGTGTACTACGCGACTGTGGACACTTTATTCCTATTGCTGTACCCGAGATAATAGACCAAATAAACAGTAAATTTCTCACCGCGCGTATTTGTCATGCGATGAACTACCCTCTAGCCAATAAATTAGATCCACGAGATACGTCATACCGTATCCACACGCACTACTTACAAAAGTGGCTTACACATAGTGATCCGGCCATACAAATATATGCGGCGGCAAACCTGTCGCGCATTGCATATATCATCGATACAGCACAGCGTTCAAATCTGCGTCAGCAGGTGAGGAATATACTTCAAAAATTTATGGCGCATAAAATTCCAGAATTCCGCAGTTGCGCGCATCATTATTTTTGGCACACCACTTCCTTCAATGAGTTTGAGCGAGATAAATACTTATACATTCGTGCTTTAAACGATACACACGACGATGTTGTCTCCACCGTATTGTTTTTCTCGTATAGATTTAATATGAACTTAGTGGCCGATCCCCTAATACAACTTATAAGACGCACGGATAACCTACGCCTAAAATTACCAGCGATTTACGCTTTAGCGATCGGCAACTCTGATCACCCATTCCTACAGGAGTTACTTCACGACACTCAAAATTCATTTTTTGTTCGCGCCACAGTTGTGGTTTTCACCGGTTATACGCGCTTGCTCAAATTGACGCGAAATCCAGCAACGGCCTTTCGCCAACTTCCCAAAGATATGGCGGCAGCAAAAAAACAAATAGAGGTTATGTCTAAAGACCCCCAAGAATCGCTACGCATTTTTATCTACTACTGCAATTCATTTGTTTTCAACAACAGTCCACTGTATTTAATTGATCAAGAAACCGACAATGTAAGAGCGCACCTGATCCTCAACAGTGTCGGAGGTTATCAAAACCAAATGTTGTCTCTTATCCAAAAACCGCAATCATCGATAAGTGAACGACGTAATATGGCAAAAAAATACATAAAGTCCACCAACGACAAGGTCAAAGAAAATGCAGTTGCCGCCTATTTGACACTTTCCACACGTGCTCAGCGCAAAAAAATCATGCACAAGTGTTTAAACAGTAGTGAACCTTTGCGTAAAGGTGCCGCCCAAGGTTTTTATAATTTAATTTACTTGGATATATTAAAAAAATATCCCATATACCAAGCTCTTGATCGCGTACTACCTGATACACGCTACAGAACGTATCTATCCTATTTACGTCAAGCATTGCCTACAGATAGAGAAAAATACTTACGTTTTTTATCCAATGCCATCAAGCTCTCGCCGCAAAGCAAATATCTTTATGAACGAGCAATTCTCTATCGTTTACAGAACAAGCTTGTTTTGGCGGAACAAGATCTACAACAGGCCATACAACAAACTCCGCAAAATTCTCTTTACCTTCTCGAACTTATCGAAATATATGTGGATACGCACAAACCAACATTGGCAAAACAAAAATTGCAGGAACTAGAAAAACGCGACCTTGACAACGCAATCAATCTCCGCATGGGAAAAATCTATTGGAATTTGCGCGAGGGCAAAAAAGCCAAACACTTTTTTTACAAGTGCCTTGTCAATAACAAAGAAACATATCATATGATTGCTTATTTGGACACAATCATCGCCAATGTAGAAATAGCACGCATCTTCGCTGCGGAAAACGATGTCAAAAGTGCCGTAAAGTATCTGCAGTATTACGATAGTATTTATCGGCGTATTTATAACGTTTCACTACGCGACCACCGCTTGCTGACAAAAACAATGATCATGCAATACCCCGAACTACGCGCTGTTCTCCATCAAGACTGGGTTAAAAATCTAAAAAGATAGGTTTCGTTATCGTTGGTTTTGGTAGTAAAATAGTTAAGTCAAATAGGGGATTTATTATGAATTTGCAGGACAAGCGTTTTTTGGAAAAAGCTCTTTCGCAAAACTTTATTGACGACGTGAAAATTCGTCAAGCCGCGCACCTTCAACAACAGCAACAACAACAAGGGAAAATTGTTCCCATACATTCGTGCTTGGTACATTTAGGTTTCTTGTCTTCTGCCGATGCCAAAGTCATTTTAGAAGAGTGCGACATGGAAGATTTTTTCTCGGAAGATGAGCAAACGAAGTTTGGTCGCTACAACGTACACCAAGAACTTGGTCAAGGAGGCATGGGAAAAGTTTTCAAGGCATATGACCCGCACCTCCAACGAATGGTCGCACTAAAAATGCTCATCGCGGGATCGGAGAAAAGAGCGACGGAACGGTTTATGCGCGAAGCTAGAGCCACGGCGAATTTAAAGCATCCCAATATTATTACTTTGTATGACATTGGAATCGAAAACAATCAGCCCTATTTCACCATGGAACTCATCAAAGGAAAGTCTCTAAAAAACTTGGCCAAAAAAGAAGGCTTGTCCAATCACCGCATTGCGATGTTAATGTTGCAAGTTGCTGATGCTATCCACTATGCCCACAAACAGGGTGTTGTACATCGCGATTTAAAACCAGAGAACATCATGATGAACGATGGGTCACCTATTGTAATGGATTTTGGTATTGCGAAAATTGCCAACGCAAAAAAATTATCACAAACAGGCATGTTAGTCGGTACATTGCAATATATGGCTCCAGAACAAGCCTCAGGACGCAATAGCGAAGTAGACGAGCGCAGCGATGTCTATGCACTAGGAGCAATCCTCTACGAACTTTTAACAGGGCACACTATGTTCAGTGGTGGATCGCACTTAAACCTACTCCACGATATCATTCACCGCGATCCGATTCCACCTTCTAAACGCAAAAAAATCATTGCGCGTGACTTGGAAAGTATTTGTTTGAAGGCATTGGAAAAACAAAAAGCACAACGCTATCAAAGTGCAAAAGCCTTTGCAAATGACCTCCGACGTTTTACTTTAGGAGAAGTCGTTGAAGCACGTGCAATCTCCTGGCAAAGGAAACTACTACGAAAATGTAAACGTCACAGTAAATTGTTAGCGGTCATAATTTTTACAACGCTCACGACAACGCTTGCGATTAACTTTTTACCGACATCACAAAAACCCACAGGTGTCATATCTATTCATTCCTCACAACTGGAAGTAAAAGCTCTGTTCAAGCATAAAAAGACACAAAAAGTCACCACACGACCTGTTCCTTTAGAAAAAGAACTCTTACAAACGGGCAAGTACGATGTAACTTTTTCCAAAAACAATTACTTTCCTCAGACAGTCAGCGTTGAAATTACTCCCAAAGGTAAAAAGACAATCGATTGTGATTTGCGACCAATGATTTTGTGGCAAAAAAATGTGGAGCGCGATATCCAGGTAAACGGGATGACACTGGCCAATATCGACGGTTCTCAGCAACTTTTATTTTCGGATAGTATTGGAAAAATAACCAGTTATAGCTGTCCTAAATTTCGCAAAAAATGGGACATACCACTTAAACTAGAAATTTCCCCTCATAAGTTAGATATAGTGACGCGCGACCTCAATAAGGATGGGGTTCTAGATATCATAGTCCCCAATTACGCCAAGTTTATGATATTTGACGGTAAAACAAAAGAGTATATGTTACATTGGTACCCTTTTTGGGGACGTAATTTTACTATTATCGATGTCAACGATGACGGCTACGAAGATGTGGTGTTATTTGCGTACTCAGGTATTCATGTATTTCTCTCTCAGCAAGGAACATTTCATGCGCAACGAAAATATTCCATTGCTGTTGGAGCTACAAATATTTTAATAAAATCTCCGCAATTGAATTCCTCCACACTACTGTGTGTTTCTGGTAAAAAGATAATACGTGTCGATTTAAAAAACAAAAAATCAGATATCATCTATCAGGCCAAAAATCGCATTGCTGATATCAAAGTTGTCAAAATCAAGAAACGCCAGAGCATCGTTGTATACGACTCGCAAACTATATTCACCATTGATTCGGAGACATTTCGTTTTCAGGACCTCATTCATACATTTGACCAAGACTTCCCCAGAAGCGCAATGAACATAACAGATATCGACAAAGACAGCCAACATGAAATTTTAATTCACACAGACAAATTTTATTGTATTGACTTACAAAACAAAAAGGTAAAGTGGGCATATGATTCACAAAACGAATTCACTGCGCGCAACATGCCTGTTTTTGTCGTGGATTTCGACCAAGATCACCACAATGAACTCATCACGTGGTCCAGAAAGCAAACCGCAGGACTTAGGAGCACAACCACAATCTACATCACAAATGACCAAGGGAAGTTATTGCAAAAAACCAACATCAACAACGACATTACCTCTATGGTATTTGTCGATACCAATAACAACAATAAACTAGAGGCTATTTTTTTAGCAAATGACGTCATCTCTTGTTTGGAATATCTCCCCCCTACAAAAAAACCACAAGTGGACATTATTGCACGTAATATGCCTGCAATACGCGTTCCATTGGCGTATGATTTACTAGGTGACGCGACAAAAGAATTGTTAATTATCGATCGACTAGCTTATGTTCATTGCGTCAATGCCGTAAATAGACAAAGCCTTTGGAAACACAAAATGGACAAACGTATAAGTGGTGTTCTTGCCGCACAATTTATCAAAAATAGCAAGCCACAGGTTTTTATCGTCGGGATAGATCATATCGCTTTACTTTCGAACAAAGGGCAAGTCATCTGGCAAAAAGAAGGTTCTTTCAACGTTCCCAATCCTCCCATTGCTGTCGATGTAAATAGAGATGGATGCAAAGAAATATTATTTGTCAATAGAAACCCTGCGGTGCTACATTGCATAGATTCCCAAAGTGGAAAAACCATATGGCAAAGTAAACAATATCAAGATACCTTCCATGGACAAATGAAAGTAGAAGATGTCGATGACGACGGTCAAAAAGAGATTTTCTTAATTGGCATACAAAATACACTGTATTGCTTCAATGGAAGTAACGGAAATGTAAAATGGCAGAAACCGACTCCTTCGATTGCCGAAGGCGGACAAATTACTACGTACAAAATGAAAAATGGAAAGGTGTACCTCTTTGTAGGTCAAGAAGAGGGATTTATTTCGTGTTTTGATGCAAATACCGGAGAGAAATATTGGCATAAAAATATCCTCAGTACCAACACGCGTACAGTCGCCACACACAACATTCAAGGTAGAGAATGCATTGTTTTCTCGACAATAAACGACGAACTCTTTTGTCTCGATGCTAACAACGGGGAAATTATATGGCAAAACAGAATCAAACACGGACACTACTTTGCCAATGTACAACAACCAAGAGGCTACGCAGAAATCATAGACCTAAATGCCGATTTAGATAACGATGGCGTAAATGATTTTATCACGACATGCTCCACGTTCTCATTTTATATATTTTCAGGCAAAGATGGTAAATGGATGGGACAAAGTAGCGAATTTACCACATCGCTAAAACGACTACCACGGATCTACGATGTCGATAGCGATCAAAAATACGACATGCTGTTAACAGACCGCGACTTTAGGCTAATCTGTATCTACGACATACAACAGTATTTAGCAAATTTCTTACGTGCACCACAATACTTTACCACGGCCTCGCAAAATGCACAGGCTTGGTACTTAAAATATTTTGACAACTTAGTAAAGCACCGTCGTTACGTCTTACTAAAAAAAGAACTTTCCTCTTTGGATTCGAGGTGGGCAAATTTGCAAACAGACCTTGCTTTTTACAATGCCATCGTAATGGTATCTCAACAAAAACCGGGAGAAAATTTAGAGTTTGCAAATCATATAGAATCATTCGAGTTGGATGTACTGCAAATGATTGCCTACGCCAATGCACAAAGCTGGCAAAATTCATCATCACTCACACAAAAACTTCTACAAAAATCGATCATGAGATTCGACGCTACTTTTTTGAAATACCGACATCTTCTACACAAAAATTCTATTCCACAATATCAAAGTCATATGCTGCAAGCTGCGAAACCTCATTTAAATACTTTGCAGAACATTTACGAGTACGAAAAACAGTCTCTTTATCAAAATATCCCCCTAAAACAGCTTTTGGAAGTTACTTTGCGTTACGCCGATAAAAATAGTGCCTTTCACCGAAAAGTCGCGGACCATTTTATCCGTAATATTTTTGAAGAACTCACACATTTTGATAAATCTTTTTACACAAAACATCGAGTGCGTGAAATACTAGATTATGCCATTGCCAACTTACCAAATGCCTATCAATTTCGCGAACAGCGAGCAATGATGTATCTAGAATACATGCACTACCAAAAAGCCGCACAGGATTTATCCATTGCCCTAAAGGCACAACCGCAAAAGGTACGACTAAGACTGTATCTTGCCATTGCTTATATGGGATTATTTAAACAAGGGAAAATGGATAAAAAACAAGTTGTTGCTGAATTGAGTAAAATTTCTTTTGCTAGTCTTACACCACAAGAAAAGTTCTTGTGGAAAATAATTCATAATATTTTAAAAGGTGAAAACATACCCAGTTCTGTTTATCAAAACGTAATTTTTAAAAGATTGCTGATTTTGCTATAACATCCGACAAAAGCAAATTTCTCTTGATTTACCAGATTATGTCACTTAAATAGAGCTAATAGGATTCAATATTTTCATTCATATAGGGTAACAAAAATGCCATTACAAGTTCATCAACAGCAATGCCGGTGTGGGTGTGAAACAGAAACGGAAATCGACTCTGATGCGAAGTTTGTACGCATTAAGTGTCGTCGTTGTGGTCAAATACTTTTTTTTAGAATCAATGAATACAGGGTTATTGGGCACTTAGGCAAGGGGGGAATGGGATCTGTATACCAAGTAAAAAACAGTAACCAGGAAATGTTTGCCATGAAGGTGATTGAAAACCCCAACCAAAGAATACTCGACCATTTCATGCGCGAATGTATGATACAAAGTCAACTACAACATCAAAACATCGTCAAATCTCACAGCCAAGGTCGCTATGGATCCATCTACTATATTGTAATGGAGTACCTCGATGGACAATCTTTAGACTTGCTGCTAAAAAAATACCGCGCTTTTCCGATAAAAGACGCCGTCAGAATCACCCTTAGTGTTCTCAGTGGATTGAACTACGCTCATAATCAATTTGATTTGGTGCACCGCGACATAAAACCTGGCAATATCTTCTTAACCAAGAGTAACCAAGTCAAAATTTTAGACCTTGGTTTAGCAAAAACGGTAGGTGTGTCTTATGGCCTCACAGGAGAAGGTGCGATAAAAGGAAGTCCCTCTTATATGCCTCACGAACAATTTCTCGAAGCCAAAAGTGTAGATATTCGCGCGGATATATACGCGATAGGTGCCACGTTTTATCATTTGCTTGCGGGAATTAAACCCTTTGGTGGTCTCAACATTACCCAGACAGTAATTGCCAAAAGCCAAGGAAAATGTGCCCCTCTACAAGACATTAAGGGTAATTTGCCGCGTGAAATTGTTGCTGTTGTGGAAAAGGCCATGGCTCTTTCTCCCGATGAGCGCTATCAAAATCCACAGGAAATGCTCAACGAACTGCTGGAGATTTACAACAACTTACAATAGAATCCATTTACCGTAACGATAGTTCTTTACTATCCATTTTCCGATCTTTACGATATACATATTCAAAAATCACCGGAATCTTTTTTAAAACAAGACTTCCTTCTACAGATGGAAAACAAAGCCACTGCCAATTTGGGGAGGCTCTTCGAGAATTTGATAATGTAAAAATTGTTTTTCCATTTTTTCCTCGTTAAGATATCGGCAAATTTAGATACGCGTTTCGCGCAGCTTACGTCTCGTTTGGCGACGCAGCATTTTGTCTTGTGCCTTTCGTTGTATCAATATAATCCAAAATATCAAGACCAAGCACACAATCACCGCCAAACCTAACCACAACACATATTGATACAGCACATTCGGTTTTACATTTGTCACAACTTTTGTGGTACGATCGGGAAAGAGATAATCTCCGCCTTCCATCACGAAATTTGCCCAGTAGTATGGATGAGCGTACTTTTCTTCGGCAATGCACTCCAATTGAGCACTGCGCAAAGACGCTTGAGGAGAAACATTGTTCAAATAATGGCGATAAAATTTCTCCATCAGATGCAAAGTCCCTTTGTCGCTTGCAGGCCACAAAGAAGAGAGCACCGCTTTTGCCCCGGCTTCCTTAAAGGCGCGCTGTAAACTAAACAGTCCATTGCCAAATCCCGCAATTTCTCCTTGGGAAGTATCACAAGCAGAGAGAACCACCAACTCGGTGCCAAATAAATCCAGTGAAAGCACTTCCATTGCCGTTAAGATCCCTTTACTCGGATTCGTGTTCGCTCCACTAAATGCCAAACCACAACGTGCAAAAAGGTTTTCTTTTTGTTCGTTACGCAATTGTACAAAATTTTGCGAAGATTCCTCTATCCCATCATCCATCAATTCTAGCTCTGGAGAATGTGTCTCTTGTGATATTCGTCCAACACCGCGTGAGTTTTCTTGTGCAGAAGATCGTGCAAAAAAACCATGCGTTGCTATGTGCAGTATTCGCGGTGCAACCATGCTTTTCATGTTGTCTTTGTTAGCTTCTCTAGAAAAAAATAATTCGGCGTGCTGTTTCGTAGTGGAAAACATTTCTTTAAGTAATAGTCCTTCTTTCGCCGTGCCGGGCAATGGTTTAAAAAATAATCCCTCATTTTTTTCACTACCGTAGTCGGGATTGGCAAAAATAACCGCTTCGTTTTGCGGAATACCAAAATCGCTGGAGCTATACAGCAAATCATGTATCGAAGGTAACATCTGGAGATTGTAGTTCTCGATGAGATAACGTCCTTTTTCGTCAACGAGAGCTTTCACAGGCAGTAAATTTAATTCGCGATCTGGAATAACATAAATGGTATTTTTCACATCGCAATGTTTTTGGATCGGCTGCCAAATTTTCGCGTATAGTTTCTTCGCCGTATTTTTTATTCGCGTAATAGAAGCTTTGTCGATAATTTGAGTTCTATATTTTTTTATTAAGTTCAAGATAGGTTGAAATTTTCCGAGTTGTACAAATTGTAATGATTTCTGAGTAGTCACTATCGCAATTATTTGTAAAGAATCATTCACGCGTAGGTCTTCACTTTTTAAATCACAAGTTTTCACAGCAACAAAATCGACAACAGTACCTGAAATTACCTTTTGTATCTTCTTGATCGAAACATTCTGTGCTGGAGAGTACCTTTCACAATGAGAACTAATTAGTAATTCGGTTCTTTCTATTTTATCTTGCATTTGCCGCACATCATCTACTTGTTTTTCCGAAAGTTTTTCAGCGTTTAACAACAATGCGGAAAGAGATTCTCGATCATTTTGTAAATTGTTTAGTAGATCTTTTACTAGTGGTTCTTTTTTCGCCAATTGCGAAAGTCCTTTTGTAGAAAAATGTAACAAAATACCTTTTCTCTTTATAGAGTAATCCAATAGTTTTCGTGCATCTTTTCTTTGCAGGTACAGAGAAACTAACAAACTTGTCATTTTTTGTTCTGCAAACAGGTAATGATAGCGTGACTCACGACTTGCTATTTTTAGTGTTTTTTGCAAAAATTTATTTTTAGATTCTAACCAAGCTTCTAAAACAGGCTCCGCATTTTGATATAGACCTTGTTGGCAATAAAGTATCGCTAACATTTCCAACAAAAAAATCGTATGTGGGTGAGATTTACCAATTTTTTTAATATATGTCGACAAACTTTCTCTTATCAATTTCTCCGCCGTTCGATACATTTTTCTCTTTGTGTAGAGAATAACTAACTTATGAACAACATCGAGTGTGTCACGATGAGTTTCTCCCCGACTTAACTTTCGCGTCTGCAAAATGGATTTGTACAAAACTTCTGCTTTGTCATAATTACGATGTTTGATCAAAAAAAATGCCATATTGTTCATCGAAGTAAGTGTTTGTGGATGCTTTATACCTAATATTTTTTTTCTAGCATAAAAAACCTTACGGCACAAAGACTCGGCCTCATTGTCTTTCCCCATATATCCATACAGGACTGACAAATGATGCAACGTCAACAAAGTATGGGGGGAATTCTCTCCAAAAAGTTTTTTATGATTTTGCAATATACGTAGTAAGATTTTCTGTGCTTTGTTGTAACGTTCCTGTTTCATGTATAGGTATGATAGCCTATACAATATTTTAAAGGTACGCTCATGTGTTTTCCCTAAGTTCTGTTTCGACCAACCAAGGGCATTTTGATACAATAACTCTGCTTTGGCGTAATTTCCTCGATTTTGACATAGCGTACCTAAATTCTGCATGTATGCCATGGTAGATTCATTTACTTTTCCTCGACTTCGTTGTATAGCACGAGCAAAAAGAATCATTGCCTTTGTAGACTCATTTAACTGCATATATGTATTTGCCAAGTTGCTCATTGCCATTAGGGTTACACTATGGTTATTGCCAAACCTTTTTTCTACTTTTGAGAGGATACTTTCGTGCAAATAGCGAGCTTTTGCGTACCGGCAATATTTAAAATAAAATTCCGCTAGGAACTCCATGGAATCGATGGTTTCTAGGTGATCCTCCCCAAAAGACTTCAGCGTAATCTCGTACATCTTTTTGGCGTAAAACTCCGCCTTGAAAAAGTCTGTTTGCGAGTGATATTTCTCAAAAAGCATGCGCATCTCTTCCATGTCATCGTTTTGCGCGATCGCGTTTGCAATGAAGAACAACATTAAAATACAAAGGTACCATCTCATTTTTACATCTCCACATATGCAGTTAATTTTTGCAACAAGGTTATGGTAATGTTTTATACTTCGCCACAATGTCTCGTGCACTCTCATAACAAAACTCTGTGGTTTGTGTGTCGAGAGCGAAAAGCGTATCGGCAAAAGAAAGTGGACATTGCGGTACCGTACTTTCGGCGACTCCAAGAATACCAGCCACAGCATGTAACGACGATTTAAATGTTCGTTCGTAACCAATGCCATTTACCGCATTGCTTGTGTCGATAAATTTGTATAAATTCGCTAGCGAAACAATACCGGCTCCGGTCACTGCATCTGCGAATTTTTGCCTCTTCTCCACAGTACCTATTTCTTCGGTGGTGATTAATAAAAGGCCCACATTCCCACGTGGGTTTATGTACTGTGTATATTCACGTTTCACTTCACCGAGCACCGCTTGCGCGTTCCACCGATCGCGATAATTTTCTTCTAGGTCACGAATCATTTTTTTGCCTTTGGTTGTTTTTTGTAATAGGTTACGTAACAATTCAAAATCGCCCTCCGCGTCTTTCTCTAAATCATAAACAGCGCGATACGCTTCCACTTTGTCTTTACCTACCACACGGTACAAACGCTGCAAACTCTCTTGTAATTTTTTGCGTCGTTCGGCAATAAAGTGATGTTTATTAAACGAATACATTTCAGGCAAAATTTGTACTTGTATTTGGTATTTCGCATTGAGATCTCTGCTCAATTTTTCGAGTAATTTTCGTGGAAGTTTGTTCGCCGCCATGATGTGCAACACTTGCGATTTTTTGGACGTAATCGCTATTTTTCCAGGCGTGATGTCAGCGATCTTCTCCTCAGCTTCAGATTTCCATTTACTGCTGTTCAATATAAGAGCTTGGAGATGATCATAAGCCTCTGCCTGTCTATTGTTTTGTAAAAGAAGCTCTGTATATTCGCGTTGTCGTTTCCAGTCACGTGGATTGTGACGCAGAGCTTGTTGCAGCCAATAAAAATATTGCTCACCATCTTGTTTGTATTCTTGCGCTAAGGCAGCATACAGTGGTGTTTTATTCATACTTTTAAAAGGGGCACTACTTTGCAATGACTGTAATTGACCAAGGTTTTGTAATTTTATGTACTGTTGCGCTGCGACACGATAGCGTTTTGCTAACATCGCGTATTCCCAATACCAAATACGGCGAATG
Source organism: Candidatus Uabimicrobium amorphum (assembly GCF_009002475.1). Lineage (GTDB taxonomy): Bacteria > Planctomycetota > Uabimicrobiia > Uabimicrobiales > Uabimicrobiaceae > Uabimicrobium > Uabimicrobium amorphum. The sequence goes on along the minus strand of NZ_AP019860.1, from coordinate 1,240,833 downwards.
CGGTCGCGGGGATATACTTGTAAATAGGGAACAAAAACGCGTGAAATATCACGCCACACATCTTGCTGCTCGTAATAGTCATCGTTGGGTAAAAGTTCACGATGAGCATTGAGAACAATAAAACGCAAAGGAGAATGAGCTGTAGACTCGTTGAGTATTTTTCGCGCAAATTGCAACATTTTTTCTTTGCTGCCATACCAACGCGGTGTCAAATAATGAAATTTTTGCCCGTAGGCTTCTTTGGGCTTGCTGTACTGTATCGCACGCTGAAACCATTTATTCAAAACCTCTTGGGGTTCTTTGAGTGCCGTAACCACTTTAATCATGGATGCGGGAGCTTGCCACCTCTCGCGATTGTTTTTATACGCTGCCTGTAAAAATTGCTGAGCTTTGTCCATTTTTTTGCGAAACATTGCCTTACCGTCGGCCTGCGGTAGTAATTCCCAGGCATAATTAATATAATAATCTGCGGCAATAACATCGTACCAATATATGTCGCGTAGTGTACTACGGCAGTATAACAAAATGAGACGTTGTAACTCCCACTCATCTTCTTGAATAAGAGCGGTGATCATTTGCATGTAGAGTGTGGGATTTTGCGCATCTTTTTCCAATAAGGCCAAATACATTCCCAGGGCCTTAATATTTTGTTTTTCTTTGAGGTAAAAATGCGCAAGCATTTCGCGTACATATGTATGACGTGGATGTCTTTTATCTACACGCAATAAGTGCCATATAGGAGCGAGATGGTCGGGAGAATAACTATAGGAATAATGTGTTGCCACAAAAGTAGAATGAGTATTTTGTGCAGCGATTTTTTTCCAAGCATAAAGTTCTGCGGTGAAACGCGAAGCAAAGTACACCGGAAGAATATCTGCCATTTTGTGTATATCAGCAGCAGCAATCTTTTCATCTCTAACGGGTAATGTTGTGGCTTTGGTATACTCGTGAATCTTTTGCGCTACCCACACAGGAATTTGTGCGACGTCCGCGAAAACTTTCTTTTCTCTACGTTGCGGAAAGTCTCCATCAAAAAAGATACTTAACTCATAACCTTTGTTGACCTTTATGAGTTTTCCCCACAACATATTGTTGGTTGCAAATTGTTGCCGCGCATTTGCGATAGCGCGTTTTTGTAACTTTTGTTCTGCGAGAAGCCAATCGTGTTCATAGTAAAATTCTTCGACTTCACGGAGCGGTAAATTCATTATTTTTTGCGGTGTGTATGTCGCAGTAAACATCGACATAATTGCAAGAAGGCTTCCCAGTTGTGTTGTTTTATTTTTAGCGCTCATAAATGGTAAAATCACAACACCTGGTGCTAACTCTCGCGACGGAGTGCGCAAATTACTCTTTACATACGCCGCCAAATCTCCATCAAACGCCCGGGTGTTTTTTTTTGTCGCCAATAAACGATACACATAGACGTTCTTATTGCCAAATCCCACAAGATGCTTCCAGTTTTCACTATGCACCGTCGTATAAAAAAATGCGTCTTCTAACATTTTTTGCATTTTTTTATCGCGCAAAGAATACAAGTAGACATTGCCACCACTGTAAATCAATAAACGATTACGATCAACAAAAAACACTTGTAGTATGGACTTTGCGGTGGTAAAAGAGGTGAGTAATTTTTTATTCCTCCACAACCGCACTTGTCGATTCACATCGGCAGTGACAATATAATCACTATACATATCTGCACTTACAATATTGAATTTATTTGCAAACTTGTAAAGTATTTGACCGTCAAATTGCAAAAGAGCTACATTACCACGTTGTGTTACCACCAAAACTTTGGCGTTGACAACCTGTAAATGCTTGATTTTTTGTCCCAAACGCACCAACGGAGAAATTTTTCTATTTTGTAAATCAACCGTAAGTATTTGTCCATCGCGTTCGGCAACCACAACCATCTTATTGTAAACAGCCAAATGGGTAATGGCAATATTGCGTTTAAAATGATATAGTTGCTGCCCTTTTGTAAAATCCCAAACGCGTATTGTTCCATCTTCACTACTACTGATGAGATGTTTTTTATCGATAAACGCCAATCCGGTAATTTTTTTTTGGTGGCGCGCCATCGTCGTTTTTTTTATACCAAAAGGCAAAGACCATATCTGAATAACTCCGTCCCAATCTCCGGAAGCCAGCGTATTTGTATCTTTGCTAATAGCACCCTTCTCGATTACATTGTTGTGTCCAACAAGCTTGTATTGCAAAGAAGCAAAATAAGAGTCTTGGGCGCAAACAGTAGATAACGAAAAAAACAACAACCACAAATATCTCATGATAATCCCCTAGAAGTTGATGGATGTAAAAACAATCAAACGTCTCTCTATCAAAACACGTCCTAAGTTATGCGTCAAAAATTCAGTCATAAACGCACAGATGATAACAAACTATGGTTCGAGAAAGTTGATGACACATATTAATTTTACTGTTAAAATATGCCGTGAACAAGAATATTCAGTAAGGGAAAAAAAATGATGCACAAAACAAGTCAATGGATGACAAAAATAACATTGTTAATCACAATTATTTTTGTATGTAGTAGTTGTAGTACTGCAAATCAACTAGCTGGAAGCTTAACCGCGGGGCTAACAGGTTTCAGTGGCGGAGCGCAGACATCTCTTACAAGTGGCGGAGGTGACGATTTCGGAAGTATTGGTAGTGATTTTGCTGAAGAGAGTGTCGACGACCAGTACAAAGCGATTGATCAGAGTTTTGCAAACATCAAAAAACTCAACAATACCCGTAGCGAAATTCCCAACACAGTACCATATGCGTACTTTAAAATTCTAAAAAACTTTCGCGACCAAATAGGTAGTGGTAATGTCAACAATCGCGATGAAACGGGAAAAACACCACTTGTTGCTGCTATTGAAAAAAACGATGCCGCCATGGTACAGTTTTTAGTAGATAAAGGAGCAAACGTAGATGAACAAGCTATCGCTGCCGCAGAAAAAACGGGAAATTCATTTATTCTAAAAGCTTTAGGGAACTAGAGGCATGAGATCAATTATTTTTATACTACTGGTTTTTGCCGTTGTCGGCTGTAAAACAACACAAAAAACGAACAAAACAACGACAGACAACACGAAAATAGTAAAGAATGATCAAGCAAATACAACGGTGAGTACAGATAAGACGCACAATAGTTCAACACAGCCAAATAACACAAACAATACGCCGCGTAATACCGATACAAACGAAACGCAATCGTCACAAACGCAGCCTGCAACAACAGAAACTGTACAAGCACAGCCGACAACACAGCCTGTACAAACGCAGCCGGTAACGCAACCTACGACAACACAGCCTGTGCAAACGCAACCTGCGACAACACAACCGACACAAACGCAGCCTGCAACAACACAACCGAAACCAACAAAGCCTACGACACAGCCAAGTGTTCGCAATAACACTGCGCAAATAAAAAGCGAAGCCGAAAAAATACGCAAATCATACAACTCGCTATCGGGAAGTTTTCATCCCACAACTGTGGTGGAAAATTTTCACTTTAAAGACCATTTGCAATTTTTGGTTCGTGCAAATGTTCGCGATGATCGCGGATACAACATGCTAATGTTGGCCTGTGAGTTTGGTTATTTGTATATTGTCCAAGATATTTTACGTGAAAATGCCCAGAGTTCTTTTGTCAATCAACCATCGACAGATGGTGGTAAAACCGCTGTGATGATCGCTGCCGACCTTGGGCACGCAGACATTGTAGAACTGCTCATGATTAACGGTGCGAATGCCAAGCTGAAAAGGGACAATGGTAAAACCGCAATTGATTTTGCTCAATACAGATACGAAAACTCAACGGGACAACAACAACAAAAATTTAAAAGAATATTGGATAGTCTTCAAGGTATACAAGGATATTAATTCATGACCGATGGTGTAGATAATAAGTATAGTGAAGTGATTCGCGCGGCTTCACAGTATCAGTGGAGGCAGGCTTACGATTTTCTCGTAGCAGCATCACAACAAACGCCAAATGATCCGACTACGGTAATGTTGAAAAAGTTCTTCCTCAATCTCAATGAACACCAATACGAGCTTGCCGGCTCTATATTGGACAATGCTGCTGCCGAGGATCACAATGCTTTTGTAGCGCAGATACAGACACTGTATCAAAAATTTTTAGACGAAAATAGCAAAGTCAGCACCAATAAAAAACGAAACAGTGATGCGACCGAAAGTGATGCGACGATCAGTGAATCGGGTTCTGCCGATGTAACCCTCTGCGAAACTTCTGCCAATGTAACTCCTCCTGACGCAACCATTAACGAAGCGACTTCTGCCAATGTAACCCCTCCTGATATAACTCTCAGCGAATCACGTATTTCTCATGATGTTACGATTAGTGAAATCAGTGAGAAAACAAATGTAGGAGGAGTTTCGACAACGGCAGACACTAGCAAATTTTTGAAAGCCGAAACCATGCCAAACGACAATACTCCTCCACCAGGTGTACCCAGTGAAGCGACCGTCGTCGATTCAAATATTGAGAATCCATGGGAAATGGAGAGTAGTGCCGCAACCATGGTAATGGATGAAGGCGAAAAACCGCGGCCAATGGACTCATTTATTGATGCTTCGACAATCACCAAAGCGCACAAAATAGGCCCGTATCATGACCTAATCGAAATTGGTCGTGGAGGGATGGGAATTGTTTACAAAGCATTCGATACGGAAAACAATCGTTACGTCGCCTTGAAAACCATACGCGAAGAAGATGTTCCTGAAGAAATCAAAAAACGTTTCACTCGCGAGATGGATATTGTTTCCAAACTAAATCACCCCAATATCATTCGCATCTTTGACAAGTTTTTCTATAACAATCGCATGTTTTTTTCCATGGAGTTTATTGAAGGAAAGACGCTAAAGGAACTGCAAGAACAAGGTCGTCCATTCCCCTTAGAAGAAACCATCGATATAGTTCTTAAAATATGCGATGCCCTGGAACATGCGCACGATAAAAGCATCATCCACCGCGACCTAAAACCATCAAATATTATGCTTGATATCAACAACCATGTCAAAGTAGTGGACTTTGGTATCGCCAAAAAAATGGACGAAGAAAAGTACACGCGAACCGGACAGGTCGTGGGAAGTATTCAGTATATGCCGCCGGAACAGATGAATGGTAGCATTCACGATATTGACGAGCGCAGCGACGTCTACACCATTGGCACAATTCTTTATGAACTGGTCATGAAAACTCCGCCGTTTCCTCTACCTAAAATCAAAGATGAAATGCCCAAACGTTTGAAGAGTATATGTTTGAAATGCCTCCATGAATCAAAAGATGGTCGTTACCAAAGTGTAACGTACCTGAAAAAAGATTTGCAGCAATTTTCCAAAACATTTCAAGAGACCAAAGCGCAAAAAACCTATTTGTGGCTAAAACGTATTGCGGTAACCTTAATCATTTTTGGGCTAGGTGGCTATAGCTATTTTCTGCAAAACGGTAATGAACAACTCAACGAGACGATTGGCGAAAAGCAAGCCGAAATCTCACATTTGCAAGATCAATTATCGCAAAGCAAACTACACATTGCCGAACTACAAGGTGACATACATTTTCGCGATCAAAACTACCAACAAGCCTTGGGTTTATATACACAAATATTAAACAAAACCCCAAATAAAATGTCGGCCCTCATAGGAAAAGGCCAATGTTATACCGCATTGCGTAAGTACCAAGAGGCGATGGAAACTTTTTCTGCGGCAATTGAAATACAGCGTGAAAATGCAAACCTTTACTACTTGCGCGGAGTTGTACACCATCAACTAGGTGACTATCCCCAAGCGATCTCCGACTATGAAAAAACACTGTTATTTGCAAACGAACATCGCCAAGCACTCGACAAGCTGGCCGAAATACACTACACCAAGCAAGATTGGAAAAACTTGCACAAATACGTAAAGCAAATTATCGACCTCCACGATATCAAAAATATTGACCACTCGCAGGCAAAGGCATATTGGTACCTCAGCAATATGTATTTGGAGCAAAAACAACGAGCCAAAGCAATTCGTCATTTGTTGTTTGCTTATTTTCTCGACGCGACAATTTCCTTAAATCAAAAACAACGAACGGCACTAAATTTTACCGTAAACAACGAGGCCTATCTAATGCGTACGGTCTCCATATTCCATAGAACTTACCCCGAAACAAGTTTCGCGTGGTTAAAGAAAAACGCCAACAATAAGCATCGTTTGTTGTTCACAGCTGCTGGCTTGATAAAAGAAGAGCAAAAAGACTATACAACCGCCAAAAAATTGTACGAGAAAGCCGCAAAAGAACCCTTTGCGATTTATCGTACCGCGTGCCTATACGACAACGGACATGGGGTCGAACAAAACGCGAAAAAGGCAATGGACATTTTGAATAAAGCATACAAGAAGCGCATACGCAATGGTAACATGTTTGTGAAATTGGGAATTGCTTACAGCCAGGGACGCGGTGTGAAACGTAGCAACCAAGAAAGAAGTCTATATTTCTATCAGGAAGCGGCAAAGCTAAATAACTACGATGCGATGTATCAGTTAGGTATTGAAGAGTATAAGAAAAAACGTTTTAAGCAAGCCTTTGATTGGGTCAATGAAGCTGTAAAAAATGATAGTACCCGAGCAATGGTTGCTTTAGCAGACCATTTTTATAAAGTCGGTGTGTACGAAATGAAAGATGAAAAAAAAGCCACTGCATTGCGTAAAAAAGCCGCTGCTATTGAAGATTACTATAAATAAAGGACGAAAAATGGGTTTACAAGAACGAAAAGCATTGGAAAATTTCCAAAAAAACCAATACGCTACTCTAAAGAAACAATTAGACGAAATTGCGGGCCATGAACTAACAATGGACATCGATTGGGAAAGTATTGTGAAAGAAGTCAACCACGAATACTATGAAAACGATATCCCCAAGTTATACTTCTTGCCACTAGTTAGCGCCCTAGAGTCCATTTGTTGCGATGATTTAGGTAAACAAGCCCTAAAAGAAACACTCAAAACAATCGTCATCTGCAACCATTCCGAAACCTACGGCAAGTCTGCAATCTCTTTTGCCAACCGTGTGTTAAAAATCGACCATCGTTGGACAAACGTAGAGTACGTAGATGAACGTAGCGAAGCCATCATCACCTTGCTAGGTCAAGCCGTAACAGGCGACAAAGAACCACCTAAAGTAAGTGACTTAATCGAAAAGATGCCTGCACGACCTATTCGTGACATTCTTTGTGATTTACAATGGCTTAAGCATCGACTAAAGGACGATAAAAATCGCGCGCTCAACGTAACCTTCACCTTCCACCATGGTGGTTGTGCAAGCGGAAAAATCGTGGACATCAAAACCGACAAAAGCCCAGGATTAATATTACTTTCCGTGGAAAACAACTATCGTAGACATGACCTAATCTACTTTTCCGTTGATAGTATCCAAATGGTACGCATTCACGACGCAGACGAACATCTCCCCGCGTTTTCTCTTAATGCCATTGACCCATTACACATGAAAACCGCTCCCGGAAAACTCACCATCGAACGCAATCTAATCGCAGTGAGTGGTTCTCTAAAAGAAGTGATCGGAAAAGGCCTAACATTTCGCGTAAACTGGAAAACGTTCGACTCCGATAATTTTCTACAAATGGGTTCTATCAGCGAACTGATTGAAAACTTTGAGCAAAGCCTTAAAGACAAGGCTGACGACGAAGATTTCATCAAGGAACTATGCAAAAAAATCAACACAGTGGAAATCGAACATGGTGAAGAAAAGTCGTTAACGCTAAAAGGCAAGACTCTTAAGGTGAAATATCCAAGCGATGGCAAGAAATATGAAAGGCTGTCGCAGGGTGATATTGTCGACGGTTTAAATGCGAATTTGTAGTAGCATTTTTACGTTTCTCTGAAAATACAAAATTGTTTTGTATTTTCAGATTTCACTATGTTTTTTTGACAAAAAAATATATCTCTACAAGAGTAACCGCTTCAACAATTTAAGTAAAAAAAATCGGACAAAAAAGCATTCTATTTCTATAAAATTAAAAAAAATATTTGACATTGTTCTTAGAAGAATATACGATGTTTTTCAAGCAAACATTAAGCACTTTTAAGATGCTAATAAGCTAAATTGTTTTGTACAGAATCTTGTGTAAAACATCTTTTATTTTGCAAAACATATTAACTTTTTATAAAGCATTAATTTTCTAATACAATAAGGTCAGTAACGTATTATGAATTCTTTTTATCATCTTGTATACAATGCCAACTGGTTAAGCAAGGACGTACTGAGTATCTTTACTCTAGTTTAAACCGCTTTTGTAAAACATATTAACTTTTTATAAATCATTAATTTTCTAATACAATAAGGTCTATAACATATTATGAATTTTTTTCGTCATCTTGTACATAACATTAACTATTTACCCAAAGATATCCCAAGAATTATCTAGATTCAACTATTTTTGCAAAACATGTTAACTTTTTATAAAACATTAATTTCCTAACACAATAAGGTCATTAGCATATTATGAACTTTTACTATACTATCCGTCTTAGTTACAACTCTTGCTTCTGGTCAAAAGACATCATGAGTATTATTGTTTGATTTTCAGTTACTTTTGCAAAACATGTTAACTTTTTATAAAGCATTAATTTCTTAACACAATAAGTTTATGTCAGTAGACTTAACAAATAAATCAAAATAAAAGTTCTGAATAAGCGGTATTTTGTTTCGTAAAATCATTCAAAATTTTCATGATAGAAGAGAGTATACTATGTTAAATCCAAAGAGTTTTTCTAAACACAACATTATGTCATTCGCAATAGTTTTTTTCATTGCATTATTTTTGTCCGGCTGTGCCAATAACAACCACATTGTGAGGGCAGAATCGCAATCAAAATCGCAAGAAGGCTTTCGTTACAGCAGTAGCTGTATCACCGAGCAAGAAGTTGTCGAGGCGCAAAAAGCCTGGGGAGAGGGAATTATAAAGATTGGGAAAGCATACTCAAGCAACGGTGATTATGTGAAAGCGGCATCCGAACATATAAATGAATACTATGGGTATGATTTAAGTCTTGTACTCTTCAAGCCAACACTTGCGTCGCATAGTCAATTCAGAACTTCTTTTGATGGGGCCCTATCTTATTTCGTAGGCGGAAATCCATCCTACGAAGAAGATAAGGGGTTTGCTCTAAGACCTTGGACAAAAGTACGTTGGGAAAACACGGGTATAGTAAACAATAGCTGTAATGTGGCAATTGCAATGGGCAACTACTACTTTACAGATGTAGAGGGCAACGAAACAAAGGTTGAATACACGCTTGCCTATGCTAAAGACGAAAATGAAAATTTAAAAATCATAGTGCACAACTCCTCATTACCTTACACAAATGGTAAATGAGTAGTGCTATGACATAGGTGGAGGAAAGCACAAAGCTTTCATGACAAAAATGAAGTTATCGTAGTATCGATTAAGATCCAACAGTACTATAATTCTATTTACCTTTTTATATCTTGTTAAGTTTTTTATAACTATTTTACACGAGTGCGTCCAAAGGGACAGGCGGGTGCCTGTCCCTTTTTTTGTAAATGTAAAAAAAAAGCAGAAGTACAATCTATGATAAATTGCACTTCTGCTTTTCCTAAGTGTTTACCCGTTTAGTCGTTATTTCGGTAATTGGTCTGCGGATATTTTTTTCTCGGAAAATACCACATCGGCCTTATCCACTATTTTTTTAATACCTACATGGAATTTGTTGGTAATTTTCTCTTGCACAAAAAATAGATCGATACTTCGATCTTTCTCTTTTGCAGCGGTAATAGTTTCGCGGAAACGGTCTTCGTTGATTTCGTTTTTACCTTGGTAAATTTTGTCATCGCAAAAGTAAAACGATAGTTCATTTGTTGTTGGTTGGATGGCGTTTGTTCCCCATCCGAGTTGCCCGTTGCCACTGAAGGCGATAATTCCAAAATGGTGTAGAAAATACATTGTACCAACGAAAAATGCTACAAAGGTGAATAGCACTAATTTTTTCAACATACTTTTTTTCTTCTTTGCCATAATACATTCCTCACTATTCTGGCTTATTAGGTAAGAGGTGAACATCGTATATTACTTTCATTTCTTTCAATTCTTTTTCCAACCACTCACGACTAACGAGTATCGAATCGGGTTCCATTAGAACTAAGAAAATACTTCTGCTAGGATCAATGTGCACAGAGCGTGGAATGGTCTTTTCCAAAAAATTTACCAGTTCTTCTTCGGAATTACACTTTAAGCTCTCCGTGCTACCCCCGTTCGTAATAGAGAATTGATTGTCCTCTTTGATTGTCACCTCAAATATATTGTAATTTTTTTTCAGAACCTGCGCGCGTTGATAAATTTTTACGATATTGTGGTCGCCAAAGTCTTTCTTGAAGTCCTCCCACATTTTTTCGTATTGTCTTTGCAATGTTTTGTTAAATATTTTCTGATTTTGTATCTCTTCTCTGTTTTTACGAATAAACTCTTCTTGTTCTTGAATTTTTTCGCGTCTTGATTCGAGTTCTTTGCTCAGAGAAGCTTTTTCCTCTTCCAATTCATGAATTTGAGATTGAAAGTTTAGGATTTGTGATTGCAATTTTTTCAGATCTTCATCGAGATTGGCTTTTTGCGCTTGTAGCTTATCTAGCTTATTCTTTAGAGAATTTTTCTCTGCCTCTAAAAGTTCTTTTAATTTTATTCTTTCCGCAACTTCTTGTGCCAACTCGATCTTCTTCTTCGCGAGTTCTTCTTCAACTTCCTCGATTTTGTCTTTTAGCGATTGTTGGTTTTTTGCCAAGGTGTTTTTTTCATCTAACAATGTTTTTTGTTGTGAAAGTAGCTTTTCCATTTTTTTATCAAGCTTGTCCTTGGCAGAAGTAACTTCTTGAACTTTTTTACGCAATTCAGCAACAAACTGTTTGTTTTTTTCCAATTCTTTTCGCAAAGAATCCTCGGATTTATCCTTATCTGCAAGTTGTTTTCTCAGTTCTTTGATCTCTTCTTGCAAAGATTCCTTACTGCGCTTCATCATGTCAACTTGCTCATTTAGCTCTTGGTGTTTTTTTTTCCCGCGTTCAATTTCACTTTCTGCGACTTCCGACTGGCTACCAATTACCACAAATAATATCACGAAAAGTACATCAATAAGCGGTGTTAAGTTCACAATTCCTCTACGCATAGGCTTTCCTAATCAATAAAGTGCTCCATGGAAATTTCTTGAGTTGTTGCTAAAGGCTTTTCTGCATCTAAAAGCTGAGGCCATCTTTTTAACCAATCTTCCAAAAGACGAAAACCTTCATAACTTGTCATGATTTTTTCCAGTGAATTTTGTTGTTCATTGAAATAATCGAACAAAGCCAAAGTCTCAGCCTCGTGAGTTTTCTTGAGATTGATGAGGTAAGATAAAGCAAAAATCGTACTCGAAGCGGCTAAAAAGAAACCAATACCATTGACATTAAATGAAAATTGGTTGGTAAAAAATGAAATGGCAAAACCCACTAGGGTACCTATGATTCCCATAAAAGGTAGCGTTTCGATTTCCACGCGACCACGTTCAAGTAAGTGATATATCTCTTCTTTTTTTTCCAACAGTTTGCGTTGCAGGGTAATACTTTTGCTTTGTTTATTTGGTTGGACGCGCAAATTGTTATAAAGTTCCCAAATAGCGATGCGCATTTGGCGATCTTGTAGTCCAGGATTACATACACTTTGTCCTGCGGATTCTACACCCAAGATGATTTCGGTATAGAGTTCACTTTCAGATTTCAAACGTTTTTTTACTTCTTTAAAATCTTTGGCACTTTTTTTGGCGAAATAGCGAATAAATGCCAAAGTAATCATAACAACCACTAGATTCACAATCAAATCTAGTGGTATAATAAAAACTAGTAAGTTCATTGATTTGTGACGAAGTTTTTAACCTCGTATCCTTCTCTGGAGTAAATACTACTGACTCTTTCTTGCTTGTAAGTCATAATGATGAAATGATAAAAATTTTGTTAAACACTATAGCAACCTTGTAACTATAGCTGTCCGAACAGCTTTAATTTTTGCTGCTCCTCTTCTGTTAATTTAATCTTGGAAGATTTTTCTCTCTTTTTTGTTGTTCGCGGTTTTATATCATCAAGAAATTCACGAACATAGCGCTTTGTGGTACCAGATACGTTTTGGTCGTCCATTTCTTGGTTCAACATTTTTTTGCGAAGATTTTCCCAGAGTTCCTGTATTTTTTCGTCGGCCTCTACGGTCGTAACTTTTTCGGAGTCGACGTCTTTAATAAATACATCAATAAGATCATTGACATTGGAATCCTGTTTTTCTTCGGGGTTTTCTAATTGATTCAGAAAATCTTCCGCAAGATCTTCAACTCGCGCAACGTAGGCAAGGCGTTCTTTTTTTGATTCAGAATTTTCCATAAAAACCTACTTTTTAAATGAGTTCAAACTTATTGTCAAATCAAACAGTATTACTTATCTTCATTGGCCAATTTTAGCTTATCTTCTTCGTCTTTACTTAGTACAAATTCTTTTGTACTTTTATGAGTACTTTCGGTCTTTTGCTCTACTGCTTTTTCCTGATTTTCTGAAAGCTTCCCCGAAAATAATTTTACGTCTTTTTTGCTTTTTGTGATTGATTTTCCTTCGTCTTGTCCGTCACTATCTTTGAGTTCATCTAGAAAATTGAACAAAATTTTTCGTGTGGAAGCTCCAATATTGTATATGTCCTTGTCCTTATCTACCATTAATATCTCCTCTTATTATATAACTTACCAATGGTTGTACTTCAATTGTCGCCTATCTTTTTGCGTTTTTCAAGTTAAAAATAGGTGGAAAAAGACGCTTGAATCCGACCAACCCAATCTTCATCGCCATCCACAAATTTACGAATATGATTGTACTCGATTTTGAAAACAGACTTTTCAATAGGACGAAAGTTGATTCCCAATGTGTAGATGCTCTGATCATCTAGTTCAGATGCCCCTTTTTGTGACGAATCAAACTGTAAATGATCATAGCGAAGAGAAAGAGCAAATTGACTTTCATCGTTGAAGAAAATACTTTGTCCACGCCACTCTTCGGGGAAGAAAAAGTAACTCACTTGGATATAATGCCCCGACATAAACGAAGCTATTTGAGGAAATAGGTTGATAATACGATCATCGTTTTCAATGTCGAATTGAGCGTATTCTCCGGAAACTTCGATGTAATCCTGTTCTCCAATGAGAGAAAAACTACCCATGCGTAAATTTCCATCTAGTGCTAAACCAATATACTGGTTATTGCCATTGTCATCAAATTCTCCTGCGACTCCTGATACACCAAAAACTAATCCAAGTGGCAAAAGAGAAAGTTGTGGAATGAAACCAATACGTCCGCTAAATTGTTTGTCGGCATTGTTATCTACGTTAAAATCTTGACGTGCATCGCGGTTACCATTGACAATGTCAAAACCACCTTCCCCTAAACCATTTGATATCAAAAACTCATATGTCAAAGTCAAAGGGAAAAAATTATTGAGTTGTCCGTAAATAGAAATTCCCGGTTCCGACCATACTGTGGGAATTAAAAATTCATTTACTAGTGGAATAGAAGTCAACTCATTTCCTGGTGGTGGATAAAAAGAGTTAAACTGACCAAAAGGAACTAAAATCAAACCCAGTTTGATATTAAATTCTGGAGAAAGTAATATGTTAAAGTGCGCATAGTTAATTTCTAAATCGACATCGTCCTCAATAGCAATTTCCGATTGGAAACTCAGCCAATCACTAATAGAAGAACGCATACGCAAAGCAAACCGTGAGAAAATAAACTGTGGATCTTGCTTCTCTTCTGCTAAAAAAATAAGCTCACCGTATCCTCCTATTTCCAAATGTGAATTTAAAACTTTTAGATAATATGTTTGGTCGCGATTATATGATAATTCGTCTTCTAGTTCCTGAATAATTTCTTCGTAAGCAGGTGTTTTCGGAGTGGTTATTTTTTGAGTGTTTTTTTCGATGGTTTTTTGTTGGGTGCGTATAATTTCTTGAAGATTTGTCAGCTCTTCACTCATTTTTTCGACTTGCTTTTCGAGCTTTTTCACTTTTTCTTCAAGGCTTTGCTCTTGAGCATATACAGACGAAAACAGCAAGAGTATCAACAAATGAAAAAAGGCAAATTTGCAAAGTCGAAAAAATCCCTCATCTATTCGCATTTTTTTTTGCTCTTTTCTCATTTGCAGAATCCATTATTTATTGAGTAATTTAACAATACCTTTTGTCACGTCTAAACTGTTTTTCCAGTACAAAACATTGCGCATATCAATCTTTTGTTTTACTTGCGCAGGATCTTGTGCACCAAAAAAATCAGCTTCTTCTATTTTTAAAATGAGTGCAAAGTTATTGTCTTTGGCGTACTTTTCAATTGCTTTAGCAATGTCATGGTATACCATTTCCGTACTGTTACGCAGTTTTAATGCCATAAAGTATTTGGCGCGTTCCGACTGATTTTTCGCTTTGAAAGCCGTTTCGGCCAATTCATTTTCATATCGTTGGCGAATAGCACTTCCTGCACGATAAAGAGGTATTTTTTCTTTGAGCTTTTTTGCTTTTTCCTCTAATTTTTTGATAATAAGAGTTTCTTGTTGGTATTGCTGACGAACTTTTTCTTTTTCTTCCTTCGCCTTGGTGTATTGACTGAATATCTCAGGTATGTTGACAAAACCTACTTTAAAACTTGTGTTCGCCTCTACATTGTTGTTGTTCGACAGTTGTACAACCACAAAAGATGTTAGCAGAAGAATCACGATATATAATATATGTTGTCGCATGTTTATTCCTTTAATTCTCTATCTACAACTTACATTGCCCGCATCTGTCATGCACAAATGTCGCGCAAATAATTTGGAGTAATAGAATATATCAATTACCCGTAAAAGACAATAAAAAAAGTACTATTTCTACTATGAATTATTTGTCATTTTACACGAATGTCAAGCGCAAAATAGACGTTATTCTTCACTACACAGTTCTGTCAAAACACCAAAAGTCGATTTAGGATGCATAAAAGCAATTTGTTTGTTGTCGGCCCCCATTTGTGGCGTCTCATTGATAAGTCTAATGTCTTGTTTTTTTGCGTTATCTAAGTCTTCTTTAATATTGTCGGAATGATACGCAACATGATGAATACCTTGTCCTTTTTTTGCAATAAATTTTGCAATAGGACTTTCATCACTGGTTGCTTCAAGGAGCTCTATGCGAATTTCTCCGGCCTGGAACATCGCCACTTTCACTTGTTGGTTTTCCACCTCTTCTTCTCCGAGAAATGGAAGCCCCAATACATCGCGGTAGTAAGCAACTTGCTCTGCGATACTCTTCACCGCGATACCAATATGGTCTACTTTTTTTATCATTGGTCTTCTCCATTTAATTCAATTTCGTACAAAACGTGACGACACAAACGATGATCTTTATCTAACGCCGGGTGATCAAAGTCTTTAATATATCTCATGCCTAATTTTTCCATAACACGCCGCGAACCTACATTATCAGGTACGGTGAATGACACCACTCGCTCTAAATTTAGAGCATCACGCGCGTATTTGAGTACTCTCTTTGCGCCTTCGGTCGCCAGTCCCTGTCCCCAGTATTTACGGGCAAGACGCCAACCAATTTCCACACAAGGAGTGAAATCGCAAGAGAACGAAGGAATAGAAAGTCCTACAAAACCGATAAACACTCCATCGTGTTTATGCTCACAAGCAAAAAGCCCAAAACCGTACTTTGCAAAATGACTTTCAATCCGCGAGATGAATGCATCGTTTTCTTCTCTTGACAACGTACCAGGCAAAAATCTTACTACCTCAGAATCGTTATTTATATCAAAAAATGGCGCGTAATCTTCTTTTTTCCACGATCTTAAAATTAAACGTTCGCTAAAAAAATGATGCATATCATCTCCTAAACTGTTCATCCCGTCAAAATTTAAGTTACACTTTTATATTTTGCCATGTTCCGCGATGCCAAACAATAGCGAAAACGACACTCTGTAGTCCGCGATAGCCAGCTTGGCAAGCCCAAATACCCAATAAGCCAAATCCAGCAACAGGACCGATATAATACGCGAGAGGTAAGAACAAAACCCACTGCGCGATAAAGGAAACGATCATTACCGTACGACTTGCGCCTGCTCCCAGTAATGCGTTCATGAGCACCAAGCCGATGGCTTCAAAACCAATCGTCGCTCCTACTAATATCATGGGAATGCGTGCTAACTCTACTGTTTGAGGGTTGATAATAAATACCGATAGAATTTGCTTGGGAGCGATCCACATCGGAAGCCCAAGTATGAATAAAACCATACAACCGATTTTTGTCACGTCCCATCCCCATTGTTTTGCATCGGGAAGATCTTTTCTTCCCAAAGCTTGCCCGACAAGAGTGGCCGCCGAAATTCCGAAAGCAATTCCTGGTAGTATGCACACTAAGGTGACGTTTAGAAGTACTGTTGCGGCGGCAACTTCGGCTTTACCAACTAAACCGATAATCCAAAAAGTAGCAACAAAACCTGCTGCAAACGCCAATTGTTGTAAACCATTTGGGACAGACAATCGCACAAGAGAGCGAAAGGTTTGCGAATCTGGTTTTCGTTTGAGGAAGCCATTTTCACGCGCATAACGCCAACCAAGAACGAAGTAACACAATGTTCCTAGGGCCGTGGAAATTGCTGTAGCAAGACCTGCGCCTACTACCCCCAGTTCTGGAGCCCCAAAATTCCCAAAGATCAAAACGTAATTGAGAAAAATATTGGTACTATGCATTATAATGAGTGTTGACATATACAAGCGCGAAAGATCTACCCCATTCCAGTAACCGCGAAAAGCATAATTCGTCCCCACAAATACAATCACCCAAATGCGAATTTGTATGTATGGCACTCCTTGCGCAATGACATCGGGATCTGAATTTAGATACGGGTACAAACTCTCTACAATGAAGTACAATACTGTAGACAAAGGAATACCCGCGAGCACAACCAGCATGATACCACCATTAAGAGGTGTCGCCATCTCATCTTCGCGACCTTCTCCTTTGCGTCTTGCGGCAATCGCTTGTACACCTGTAGAAATTCCCAAAATGATAGCCTGGCACATAAACATCGCAAATCCACCTAGGCCAACTGCCGCTAGTGCCGCGTCTCCTAGTTGCCCCACCATCGCAGTATCCACTAAATTTAAAACGTTTTGCGAAATCATTGCCCCTATGATAGGTAGCGACAAACCCAAAATTCTCTTAACTCTTGATTCCATATATTTTACTACCATAAAAAGATTTTGTTTTTAGCAAATTTTGTGACAAAATGTTACAATAGAATAAACTATTTTAAAAGCATAATACCTGATTCTAACGTTTTTGGTGGCGCATTTTTCGCTTTATTTATCTTTTCCAGCATTTATGATGCAAACCACCAACTTCAGCAGAGTCAGCATAATAATAACAAATTTACATTCAACTCTCGCCACTTTTTTATACAAAAGTAACTAACAATGCTATTTGTTCTTGACCTGGACGCTATTCTTACTCTCAGAAAGGAGATGCGAGGTAAAAATAGGTTTCGAATGTACTTGCTTTCAAGTAACGACTCCTTCTTTGATAAACCCAGGTATCCTCGCCACAACATGATGAAAAATGTTATATTACTTTTAATATTTGTTGTACTACTCACAGGTTGTGTTTCACAAAAAGTATTTCGCTACGAAGCAGAGCCACAATCCACAAATGAAACACTCATGAATGCAAACGTCGTTGTGTTGCCTTTTGCCGATAAACGTGGTGATAACAACACTGACTCTCGAGCCATTACTCTTGTTCCTTTGATGTTGTGGGGAGCACAAAACTTTGATGTTCCCGAAAAAGCACAATGGAGAACAAGTGAAAGCCAATGGTGGTTTATTGGTGGGCATCGCGTAGCAGAACATCACACTGGTGCTAACAAAAAAATTGCTCAGTGGAACCCACGCGAAGACATCGCTCGTGCAACCGCAGATGAGTTGAGTGCAGCAAATGTTTTTACCAAAACATATTACGCTAAATCACCAAAAGGCTCCGATTTAATTCTGCAAGGTGTTATCAATTCAAGTAACTACTACGGCATGTTTTATACCTATGGTTTTTCTGTTTTAAGCCCTATTTTTTGGACCCTAGGGGCCCCTGTTACTGTGAACAACAATACTCTTGATATTACCCTACAGTTAAAAAATAGAGCTGGTACGGTTATTTGGGAACAAGACTATCGCAAAAAAGGTAGTACTTTTAGCACGATTTACTACATCAGCGAAGACTTTGAATTCAATAACTTACTAAAAGAGGCTCTATTAGAGGCCGCTGAAGATATGCGCGCAGCTTTATCACACATGGAAACGCCGGTAAAGGCGAATGTAGATGAAGATGAAGAAGAGGACGACGCACCAATTCCCGGCATGGGAGAGCAAAGCATCGAAGACGATGAAGGTCCGCAAGGAGAAGACTTAGATAGTCTATTACAAAATCTCGATGCCACAGACGAAGAAAAAGATGCCTTGGGTGACATATTAAACGGTTTAGATGAAGAATAATCTTGTTATTTTGGACATTCTAATGAATGTCCAAAATTTCCCGCTCAAACGACCATTACGAAATTCTAGAGGAGAATTTATGTTCCGCAAATTTTCAATCTGCCTCATTGTTTTACTTTCTATCTTACTTACAGGATGTTTAAAGCAATTTTATTCTCTCAAATTTAACGCTGATCTTTCCGGAACTTATGCGATAAGAACGAAAATAGATTTAGCAAAGATCGCTGGTTTTGCTTATAGTTACTTGGAGAAAGCAGACAAACGTAAACTAAGGGGAGCAACCCCAGAGCAGTTTAAGCAAATTTTTATGCTACAGTCAAAGCAAGCCAAGCTCGATCAAGAAAAACAAAATATCATGAAGGCACTTCCCGAAGGCGTCCAGCTCGTTGAAATGAAAAACCGTGTACAAGGGGAGACGATGGTTGTCGATATGAAATTTGAATTCAACAGTGTCGAAGCCCTAGTAAAAATGAATGACCTCGATATTTCCGCAACAGAACTCGCCAAAAAATACATTGCACAAATGGGTGGCGGTGCCGGAAGGATACCAGGCGGAATGGGTGGAAAACAAGGTTTGGAGTTCAAACTCGACATCGAAAGAAAAGGTGACTATCTCATCGTTCAACAACAAGAAGGTGAAGGACAACCATACCCACGCGACCAATTGCGTATGATGGAAGGTGTAGCACCTGGCCTGACCCAAGCATTCGAAGAGTCTTTCGCACAACTTTCCTTAAGACTACCTAAAGGTTACAAGTCGATCAAAAGTAATGCCCAAAAAGTCAAGAAGGCGAAGCATTACTGGAAAAAATCGTATTTGCCTAAAGAAGGCTCAAAAAACGAACGCGTATATGCGAAATTAAAGAAAAAATAGTTATAATTTATCTAAGTTCCCGCGCATTTTGTGGGAACTTTCCCACACTTTCTAGCTACTTCTGCTGTAAAGAAGGATAAAAACATATGGCGTCTATTACTTGCAAAAAGTGTAACGTAGCATATTCCGATGAAGCCAAAAAATGTCCCAAATGTCAATACCCTACTGAAATGAACGATCCCTTCATGTGGTTTGAAGACGACCAAAGCAAAACTACCGAAGATACAGTAGTTGATCGTTACCGCGCCACAGAAGTTGAAGATGCTGCGGAAACTTTTACTGATGAAGCCTATATTGGTGACGACTACGAAGCAACTGTTGTACAGGACATTGAAGAGGACTACTACGAAGACTCCGTTGTCGAAACAGAAGATAACAAAGTATACGAAGTACCAGAAGTTATGCCCGATGTTTATGAAATGTCGGAAAGTGAAATGTCGGAAAATGAAATGTCGGAAAGTGACTATGATGTATATGAAGTATCAGAAATAGAGCAAATGCCTGATAGCTACATTGAAGATATTCCCGATGAAGAGGAATTTGAAGAGGACTCGTGGTACGATGATGAAGAAGCGGATATATACGAAGATTCGCAAATTGATTTGGACTCGGGCAATCGCAGTGATATAAATCCCAATGCTTGGTCGGAAGAAGAAGACCTCAGTGAGAATCAGCAATTCGACGAATCGGTTGCAGAAAATGAGAAAGTAAGTCGTTGTAAGTGCCCACGTTGTCATTCCACCCACCGTTTTTTACCTATTAGCAATCAATATCACTATGAGAAAATATGCGAAGTATGTCGCGAACCTTTTCGCTTTAGCCTATTTACACTCATCGGAGAAATCACCAAAGAAAACGGTTCTTCCATTGACTATCACTGGCAACTCCAAGCTCAAAGCAAAGAAAAAGTCCACTTTTCCGTTAAAGAAAAAATTGACATAGAGGAAAACGACAAAGTAATTTTGGTTTATGGTACAGATCTGAAGTCAAAAGAAGAAAAATTATCGATCATCGCCACTCTACAAGGAAAATTCTTTATTGTAGAAAACATAAAACGTCAACACGACATTCGTGGTGCGATCACTGCTGCCGTTCTTGTCCCCTTGCTTTTTATTTTTGCTTATTTTTTACACGACGCACCAGAATTACCACAGACCAATCTCGCCAATAGCACCATAACATCAAAGAGTACAAATACACAAAATACAAATACACAAAAAACTCAAAAAAACACCTCATCGGGGAAGAATAAGACCCCTCAGGAAAAAAATATACAACTTGCCATTAAGCCAAAAATATATGCCAAAAATGGTTATATCTATGTTTTAGGCCAAACAAATCTACCTAGTGGCACACAACTCGACATCAATATCCATAAAGAGTATGGAAAAAAAGTAGGCAAGGCCACGGCAATTGTACACAATGAAACTTTTCAAGCACTAAAAATTCCGCAAACCGTCACCGCCGGATCTGATGGTCAAAAAGAGCAGCAATTACACAGCGGAGTTGTTATTGTCACCTTGTATTGTGACCTATACACTAGCGGCAAAGAAAAAAGTGTCTATAAGAAGTTAAAACCTTATGTAGGAAAATACATAAAAAAACAAAAACGTTCTCGTGGATACAGTAAAATTCTCGAATTGAAGAGAAAAGTTGTGGTGAGTACGGTCAATGAAAAAAAAGAACGCGAACAATACAAATTGCAACGGTGGACAGTCAAGGATCTTTCCGCTAGTAAAAAGTGGAATGCCAATTACTACGTACGAAAACTCGGTGCATACATCAAATACGATCCCACCAAGGGAGACAAAAATGTCATACAGTGCTTTTATTTTCCTAAAGCCAACATCACTTTGGTGAGCAATCTGTTTACGGGAACAGTCGTTGCATGGCGTCTCGGTAAACAAAGCGAGTAGTTTGTATTTATATAAGTAGCACGGCAACATAATCCTACGCAACTTTTATCAAAAATAAAAACCACAGAGCAGGAGTTTCAGTAATTAGCTAAAGATTAGAATTAACAGAAGAAAGAAGAAAGGAGAGTGATGCAACTGTTTTAATTTAATATAATTAGGGGAATTCAAAATTCAAAAATTCAAAAATTAGTTTCCTTTTTAAGGATATAAAAATGGAAACAGGAATTCCCCTGATAGATAGAGTACAAGAAATATATCCGTGGTACAAGAGTGAAGAGTATAAAAAATTGGAAGAAAGATATGGTACGAGAGTAAAAGAAACTCTAAATGAACTGATACTTTATCCAATATTTCAATTTGATAGTATTAATGATATTTCACAAACGTTACAAAAGAACAAAAACAAATATTATGATCTTTTGAAAGACAAAGATGTCGATTGGTGGCAACTAATCAAAGAAATAAGCTTTGGGCTATTAGTAACGTTCTTAAAAAAATACAGAAGCAAAAAAGAGAAATCGTCAAAGAGTCGTTGGAAAATAAGACTAATTTTAGACAGCACGATAATAAAACGCTGGGGAAGAAAAATGGCATATACATTTAACGTGTACAATCCAACAGATAGGTGCTACATGCATGCGCAAAAATTGTTATTTTTTGCTGTATGCGTAGGAAAAGATAAATTCATTTTTCCTTTAGCCCCCACTTTTATTACATCGAAACAGCACCCTAATCATGTAAGTCCAAAAGTGCAAATAAAACAGATGCTTTTAGAATTAAATAATTATGTACATGCCAACGGTCTTACTCTTGATGGGGTGCGCATGGTTACCGACTCGGAATACTCCATCATTGAAGTTATGAAACTAGCAAAGCAACTTGGTCTTGAATTCTATGGAGCATTAAAGTCTTCGTGGGTTGTTAATATCGATTCTGTTGATACTCATGTTTTAGAACTTAAGAATGGTTGTATTCCTAAGCCTCCGAAGCATAGTCATTCGATCGGTTTGTACTATCGTTTAAATGCATCGCATAACATTCTCGGCGATATTGCTCTGTTAATTAAACCCTACTTTTGCCCATTTACTCGTCGGCTTAAATATTCTGTTTTTCTCTCTTCTAACCCCAATGTTAACTCTAATGTTATACATCAAGAGCATTCTGTTAGATGGAAGATCGAAAACATGTTTCGCGACTTTAAGCATGTTCTTGCCATTGCTTCTTATCATGGAACTTATCATGTCGCACAAAATGCTTCTTTTGCCATCAGTTCTTTACGTTTTATTTTTGCTCGTCTTTCTTTGAAAGTTGCTGCTCTTTCTCCTTCTTTGCGTTGGAATATCAAAAATACTAAATTTACTCTTACTAAACTTTCTCGTTATATTCGAGATCATTATTTTCTTGATTCTAAATCATTTAAATTAAAACGGTTGCAGTACTCTCCCCTTTCTTCTGTTAGGTAACTCCTACTTATCCGACTACTACGGAAACTTCTGCAGAGATTACAGAGAAATATTTACAGTCGATGTTTGTCATTTCCATTTCTGTCCATCTTTGTGGTTTTTTATTTCATAGGGAGTTTTTATGAGAAAAAGCTTTTTACTCTTGAGCATCGCTATTTTCCTTTTAGAGTCACCGATATATGCAGGTATGCCTTCTATAACAATAGGTTACATGACCTCCTTGCGCATCGAAGCGATCTCATTTTTCCTTTTTGTTTTTCTCGTCAGTACCTGGATTTTCAAGTATCTGTGGAACTCTGTATTTGTCGAGATGGCCAATTTACCTAAAGTAACCTACATGCGCGCGCTAGGTATGATGATATTGTGGGGTATGTTATTTAA
Source organism: Candidatus Uabimicrobium amorphum (assembly GCF_009002475.1). GTDB lineage: Bacteria > Planctomycetota > Uabimicrobiia > Uabimicrobiales > Uabimicrobiaceae > Uabimicrobium > Uabimicrobium amorphum. The sequence continues at coordinate 1,217,570 of NZ_AP019860.1, read as the reverse complement.
CTTAATTCTCACCATGATTTCAGGAGCACGAGAGTTGATGACCCCAGGAGCCTGGGAGCCAACGGGCATTACCTACAAACTAAAAAATAACGATAAAAAACTTTCCACAGAAGATCGTCTTGCACATATGCAGCAACTCAGCAGAACGCTTGTCGACTATGCAAAGAAAAACAATAATATGTTTCCGCTGAATAACTTTGACAGTGACATCCCTCAAGAACTTTGGAAACTACCTCAAAGCGAAGTACGCTATAAATACATCAGTGGTGTTTATTTCGATAAATCCAAACAACTCATTTTGTTGTACGAACCTGAATTTGTCGGAAATAAACGTTATGTTATGTTATCGAGTGGTGATATCAAACTCATGAGCACGCGTGATATCAAAGCAAGTTTCCAAGACGAAATAGATCGTTACAATGAGAGATAATATGGCCGAAAACGACAAAAAGAAACTTCATCCACTATTACGAATTGCCAGAGTAGTATTGGTCATTTTTTTCATCGGACTAGTGTTGTTCGACGAACTCATTTTGAAATTCGTGTTTGGATGGGTTGTTTTCCTTAAACGCGTGGCCCCACAAGTCAGCGTCAACATCGATATATTGTCTCAAGCGATTATCGCCGTTTTACTACTTCTAGTCGGTGGGCACTCGTTACTCAAGTGGATCTACGAACACCGCACGCAAAAAAAATGGCGTAAAAAATGGACCGTTGCTTTGCTATCCATAGCTATCCTACTATTTATAAGTGGTACAGCAAGCGTAGGTGTGGTTACTTTTGGAGAAAAGACCGCACAACACGGCATAACGAGCGGTTACCTATCTTACAGCTATGATTATAACTTGCGTATCGACGGAATGAGCGTACTTGGAGACCCAAAAATTGACGACTATATGGAAATCATCTACGAAAAACTACGCGAACTTTCCTTACACAACAGCGATAAACCAAAAAACTTGTTTCGCTCTATTTACGAAAATTTTCAGTATATATGCGTTATTTCGCGGGACCACTCATTAGGCGCTGTCATACGTTATCCTATAAAAAACGACGAGATAAAAGAGCACCTTATACTGGTAGCGTATTGGCCCAAAGGACAATTTCAGCAGCAAGAGTTGTACGAAAATATGCCACTGGAAAAGATTATTGCAAGTATCGAAAAGGGAGTTATTTTACCGGGAATTCGTTATTAGATATGAGGTGGTTTTTACTAAGTAAAGGGTATTGTCTTCATATTGGTGCCCTCACCATCAAATAGCAGTATCAGCTTCGCTGAAACCTGCTATTTTCATACCTCTCCCACAGGGAGAGGTGTAATGCTTCTCTTTTGTAAAAAACAAAATTCACTTGATTTGCGAGACATAGCGATGATGTTATGATTTTCTCTAATTGATGCTGAATTTTAGCTGCAACAATACAAAACAATAAAATAAATTAGGACGTGTTACGCCTCTCCCTGTGGGAGAGGCATGAGAATTAAGGCTTTTAGCGAAGCTAAAACCTTAAATTCGATGGTGAGGGCACCAATACGGAAAAAGAATCCCGGCAACAAAACCCACCCAAATCGATGGTGAGGGCACCAATACGAAAAACGAATCCCTAAAACAAAATCCACCCAAGTCGATGGTGAGGGCACCAATACGAAAAACGAATCCCTACAATAAAACCCACCCAACAGAAAGTATAAAAAACTCATGGATGCAGAAGCAAAACAAACAAAAAAAGCAAAAAAATCGAGTATTCCCACAATCATCGTCAGTATTGTTTTATTTATGCTCATAGCAATTATGCTTAGCCCCACTATACTAACACTCCCTGTAGCTATGCTATTCGGGTGGATCTCGTATCCACTACACATTGCCCCAAAGTTCCAAGGCTTTTCCTACGGCATGGCAAAAGGTCTCCTACTGTTCATAGGACTTGTCATTGGCCTACGCCAAATGTTACTATGGGGTAGTAAACGCGACGACGCGGAACGCAAATACTCCTGGAAAAATTGCCTACTTTTCACATGGATGATCATCGTCACCTTTCTCGCAAGCATGGCGGCAATGGGAATTCTCCACCAAGCCGCATGGCTATCTCGCGATGGCTTACAAGTGACCAACTCTTCCAGTATACCTTTCGCTCTCGCAACAAGCCGTATACTTCACAGTCCTAACGAAAAAGATGCTTGGAAACATCTTCAACATACGCAGAGAAAATGGCCAGAACACCAGTTCATCTACATACCCAACAAAAAGTTACCGGTGGTTGTGATCATTCCTGTTCCCGATGGACGGCACTACCCAGGCACCACGGCAATCAAAGTATATAGCAAGAACGGTCGTTATACTTTTCATGAGCTATCTGCCGAAGAAGTCGTTACCTCTCTCAAAAGTGGGATTATGCCTCCCGAGAAATAATTACGACCTAAAATTTGCATTTTCTTTCATCATGTATTACACTTAAAAAGTGTCAATTACATTTGACTTTACTACAAATCACAAAACACCATCCCATCCAGGAGCTGTGATGTTCGTTTACAATTTCGTCTAATTCCTTTCACGATCATTTTTATTCTATTTTTATGATGATTTGTGAAAGGATAAAGGTTACCTCTTGTCGTCTTTTCTCCGCTACTGTGTAAGTAGCCAAAAGACCACAATCCCTTTATGCCTACACAAAACTAAAGGGAAACCAGATGAAATTCCATTCAAAACCCGTTGCAGAACACACAGAAGTTCCCACTGATGATAAGTGGGAAGAAATTGTCGCCTACTGGAACCAGCGCGAAGATACCACAAAGCAAAGTGGTACAAAACACAAAAACACTTGCTATGTCCTTTCGGTAAGCTACACGCGCGACGTAAATGTACAACAAGCCCAACTCTCTGAAATCACTAGTCTTGTCAAAGCTCAGGGAGGTCACATTGTTGGTGAAGAGGTCTACTACTTAGCGAGACATGACTCGCAAACTCTTATTGGCAAAGGTACTGCACAAAATATCGCCGCTCGTGCACATGAGTTAGGTGCGAATATGTTGGTGGTGGATGCCGAACTAAGTCCTTCACAAATGCGTAACTTAGAGGATGCGTCGGGTATTGCTATTTGCGATCGTGAAGGTATTATCCTCAATGTATTTTTGCGTCATGCCAAAACGCGTAGTGCCAAAATCCAAATCGAAATTGCGCAACTACAGTACCTACGTCCGCGAATACGCGGTATTGGTATGGATATGGATCAGCAAGCCGGAGGAATAAGCGGTAGCCGTGGCGCGGGAGAAACAGCCTCGGAGCTATTGGCGCGTAAACTCGACGGACGTCTTGCCGAACTCAAGAAAGCGCAAAAAAAGATTGAACGCGTCGGTAGCAAGCATCGCAAACAGCGCCATAATAGTAAGCGCATAACTCTTCTTGGTTACACCAATGCCGGTAAAACTTCCTTAATGAACGCCCTAGTAGGAGAACAATTGTCGTCGCGCAATATGCCTTTTGAAACGCTCGACACCACGTCGCGCTCTTTGAGTCGCCACGGTGGAGATGTCATTATCAGTGACACAGTTGGTTTCATTCGTCGTTTACCCAAAAGTCTATTGCCCAGTTTTGAATCGACATTGGCAGAGATTTGCGACGCGTCGCTCTTGGTCGTTGTTATAGATCTTTCTGACTACGAATGGTGCGAGCACTTACGAATCGTTCATCAAATGATCGACAAACTACACGCTCAAAAAATACCTCGTTTTTATGTGTTTAATAAAACAGATCGCGTACAAAATATGCCCTCATTCGAAATGTTAAATACGTTAACGTACGACCATAAATGCGTAACTCTGAGTAGTAAAGACGACGAGGCAGTTACTCAACTGAAAGACAAACTCTTACAAGCAGTACGTAGTGAAGAGCAAACATTGGAGATTAGCGTTCCGCACACAGCAAGCCATGTTATGTCGTTAATTTATGGCAAAACACGCATTTTGCATAGCGAAGCCACGGAACAACACATGCAATTTTCTATACAAGCACCTGTACACATCGTTGCCAAAATAAAACAGGAGCTACGAAAATGAAAACGCTGATTGAAACGAGAAACGCCTGTGTTGTCACCGATGAAAAACGCACAATCGTACAAGAACTCAACATGTGTCTGTCACAAAAAGAACGTGTGGCGATCATCGGACGCAATGGTGTGGGTAAGTCGACTTTGCTCAATGTATTTTCGGGCAAAAAAAGTTGCGAAAGCGGCAAGGTCATTTTGCATACGAGTCCGTATTTTGTGGAGCAGCAATTTCAGTTAAGCAGTGTAAATGTTTCTGACGTATTACAACAATTACAAAAATATCCACGGCATCTTGTAGAAAAAGAGCTGCAAGCACTACAATTGAGACCTTTGGCACAACTTGTTATGCAAACTAGTGTTAGCCATGGCGAGTTTCGCAAAATAAAACTCATTATGGCGAAATTACAACAGCCACAGCTAATTATTTTGGATGAACCCACACAAGACTTAGATACATGCGGCATTGCGTGGCTAAGTTCATGGCTTTCAAAATGGCAAGGTGCTGTAATTGTCGTATCTCATGACCAAGAATTGTTGTGTGACTTTAACGATTTCTTCATTGTCGCCGAAAGTGGCTGTCGCTATTTTTGTGGTAGCTTTGCTCAGCTGCAAGAGATGCTGGAAAAAGAATATGTTGCGACCCAAGAGCATTATTTACGTAATTTGCGCAATATGATCAAAAAAGAACAACACACCCATCATATCGCAAGACGTAAAGCGCGTAAAAAACGCTACGGACGCATAAGCGAACTAGATCGCGCGACACCAAGACAAACGCTAAACCAAAAACGCGATGACGCACAATGCCAACACGGCAAAGCGAAAAAAATTCGTGAACAGCGTATAGAAGCGTTGCGCTCGTGGACCAAAGATACGCGCCGCGCTCTTCACGTTGAATTGCCGTTAGTTGCGCCGCAACGCGAAATCGTGAAATCACAGCAGAAATGTCCCGTAGTTGTTTTAGAGAATGTAGGTGTATTCTTCGGTGAAAGGCGTATTCTATCACCAATTTCTCTGTCTCAACTTTGGGAACGGACGGCCGTGGTAGGTGCCAATGGAAGTGGTAAGACAACTCTGTTGCGTGTCATGATGCAAGAAATCATTCCACAACAAGGAAAGGTAGCAACACAAAAGGAGCGAATAGGTTATATTGCACAAAACGCAAACAACTGGAAAACCGAGGAAAGTCTGTGGCGTAAAATATCAAGATATGTAGATTCTTTAGAAATTGCGACACAAATACTTATTGCTCACAAGTTTCCTCTGGCACTTGCAAAAAGACCACTGAACTCATTGAGTCCAGGGGAGCGAATACGCGCCGCTTTGATTTGTTTGTTTCAGCAACCAAACATTGAATTGCTAATTCTGGATGAACCCAACACCCAGCTAGACTTTCTAGGACAAAAAGCGTTGGTTCGTGCCTTACAAGAATGGCCGGGTGGCTTCGTCATTGCTAGCCACAATCGTTCGTTTTTAAAACAACTTGCGATAGATCGAACTTTACAATTGTAACAACACGGAAGTGTTGTTTTTATAAAACTCAATTCTATAACGCATAACGTGCATGCATCTATCTTTTACACCGTGCGTTGTAGGGGCGGACCTAGTGTCCGCCCGTTCCCTCAAATGCCAGTGGATACCCGTTTTCAAGTCCACCACATTATTCTTGTTCTATATTTGTCGATGGCAATGCTTTTTTGAGCCTATCAATACCAGCCTGTGTCGCTTTTGTCCCATGAATGAGAATGTATTCAAGTTGCTTTAAACTTTCCAAATGTATCAGACCTGCATCGCTAATATTAGTGCCATAGATAGGCAAATCCCTAAGTCCAGTAAGGCTTTTCAAGTACATCGCCCCTTTATCGCCAATTTTGGTTTCATACAAGTGTAAAGACTCAATATTTTCCATATCTTTGAGGTAACGCAATCCGTCATCATTGATGCTGGAGCCTGCAAGGTTTAAAATTCTTAGCGAAGTGAGAACGGTTAAATTTTTCAAGTCTTCTGGTTTAAAGTTTATATACCGTAGGTCTAAATTAACGAGTTCCGTTAGTTGTTTTAAATAGACAAATCCTTTACCACTTACCTTTGTTCCCGGTATACTAAAATACTTGAGTTTCTTTAAATTTGAGAGATGCCGTAATCCTTCATCTGTTATTTTTGTTGCGTCAAGAGCAAGAGTATGGAGGTTTTTACATTTTTTTAGAAACAGACATCCCTTGTCGGTGATGATTCGATCATTCAGTTTAACACTGGAAAGATTAGGTAATTTCAGCAGATGACGTAATCCTTTATCTGTTACTCTTGTACTAACTAAATCTAATTCACTAAGGGTAGGGTAAGAAGTGATAAATACTAAATCTTCATCATTGGTGCGCGAACTAATTTTGCGGCGTACTTCAGCATTTGCCTCTGCGCTACTGAGATGAGTCAACTTCTTACGTTTCTTTAATTTTTCTTTGTTTTTCTCAAGATAAGTGGCTATTTCTTTGCGAAAATAATCATCTTCTGTTGTATAAGGATTATCCTCCGCGAAATTTCGCATAAAAATATTCCATCGTTCAAACTTTTTGATAAGATCAATGGTGTCGTCACTTTCCATTGGTATTTGGGCAAAATCTTCACGCATGCGCTCTAATTTTGTATTTAACTCGCGATAAAAAGGCATTTGTGATAAATTTTTCACAACGCGAAACCCGCGAAATTTTTCTTTGTCTTTTGCCAGACATTTTTTGCGTTCGCCACATTTCCCCAGCTCAAGTGTAAATGGCCATGCTCCTCCACGAATCACTTTTACCAAGCTTTTCGAAATATTCACCGGATTTAGCGCATCTTTTTTGGGATACTTTGCATAACTGTCTTCACACCATTCAAAAACATTACCTGACATGTCGAATAACCCAAAAGCATTGGGAAGTTTTTGTCCAGTATTTTGACTCTTTTTTCCTGAGTTTTTCGCATACCACATATAAGCATCGCTTTTTTCACTTCCCCAATAATAATCACTTTCTTGGCCAGCACGACACGCATATTCCCACTGCGCTTCTGTAGGTAATTCAAATTTTGTTTTCTTACAAAATTCTTTTGCTTCGTACCATGATACACTATCAACAGGTCTTCTACTTCCTTTAAAAAAAGAAGGCCTTGACTTCATCACTTTCGCCCATTCTCTTTGGCGAACTTCATATTTTGACATCAAAAATGGATCAAGAGTAATCCTCTGCCCTTTTCTAAAAAATATTCCTCCTGGTACAAGAACAAAACGTATATCGGTTTTTTTATGGAGAAATCGCATTACTCGATGGCGAATTCCCGCACATGAATACTCCCTTTCTTTACCATACTTAAAACCCTTCAGAACAGCTTTGTATTTTTTCCGAGGAGAAATTTCAACTTTCTTTGGTGTTTTGTCCTCTTCACGGAAAACCTTTTCTCCTGTTTTATTTATTTTATTATCTTTGCTAATCGATGTTTCCATCACATCTAGAGGTTTTCCCTGGAGCTTGTCGTTCTCTCCTGTTTCCTCAGTGAGGGTTTCTTCGCTATTCTTTGTTGGTGATTCTTTTGTCGGAGAGTCTTTAGATTCTTCTTTCACAGATCCATCCTGCTCTTTGTAAAAAGAGTTATTCTCTAATGTCTCGGTAGGTTTAGTTTCCGTGATACGATTCATGTCTTCGTTCGGTTGTTTACTGGATAAATCCTCTTGGGCGACATCCTCTCGATTTATTGAATCCGTCCCCTGAGATATCGAACCAGAGAAAAAAGAAAAAAGAATTACGGTCACCAATAGAATACCGGTGATAGACAATATTTTTTTGTAGGGAGGTTTCTGTTGTTGTTTTTGTTTTATTCTACGTGAGCGCAAATTTCGGTACTTGCTCTCTAACTCTTTTAGAATTTCTATCTGTTGACGTTTCAGAGATGTTGGTTGCCAACCTGTTATTTGAGTATCTTGTGTATTAGAAAGGAGCTTTTCGTAAGCTTCTTGCAATTTGAGAGTAACTTCCGCACAACTCTTTGTCCGCAGAGAGTGCTTTTTTTCCAAGCATTCCTCTACTATTTGCGAAAGATTTTGATAGATATTTTTATGAGGAACGTCAGGCATCTTTTCCATAATAGATGGTATTTTTCGTTCACAAATAGCCCCAAATGTAGCGATCATGGTTCCAGAGTGAAAAGGAGATTGGGGGAGCCATAAGAATAATTGATAAAGGACTATTCCAAGAGGAAACACATCGCTATTGCGAGTGGTTGTTCCATCTATTTGCTCTGGGCTTATATATGCCGGTGTTCCCATAAACGATTTGGGAGCTGTAAGGGTTTGTAGATTATGTTCGAAAGATTTTGCGATACCTAAATCTAAAATTTTGATCAAGCGATTTTTTTCATCGACAATGATATTACCTGGCTTTATATCACGATGAATAATGCCCGCGGTATTGATCACTTCTATTGCTCTCGCTATTTGAATCGCAATAGCTATTTGTTCTATTGACGATATCACACCTGACTTTGTTTTAATAAAATCTTGTAAAGAAATGCCAGAAACCCATTCCATCACCATGTAGCAAACATCTTTTTCTTCGAAAAAATCATAAGCTTTGACTACATTTGGGTGCTCAATGGTACTTAAAAAATAATACTCGCGCCGAAACCTTTCCTTACTTTGGTCATTGGCTCGCGAAAGAATGATTTCTTTAACAGCAACTTTGCGATTGTTTTTTTGCTTATCTTTTGCCAGATGAACCTTACCCATACCTCCCTGGCCAATGACTTTTAACAATTCGTATCGTTTATTCAAGATGTTTAGTTTCATATTATCCCTCGCATAATACAAACCTCTGGCCTAATTTTTTTGTATCTATTATACAATTAAACTCAAGTTTCACACTTGTTTTCTACTTTCGTAGTGGGCGAAGATGTTTTTCATTTATGGTATAATAAAAAAGTTGTACCAAAATATGCTCACTCGCAAACCATCTCATCAATTTAGGGATCAAACATGCAATACAAAATTTTGTCGCAAACGACAAACACGTACAATGAAGACCGTGCCCAGGTAATTCTCCGACAAGGTTTTACCATTTTCATCGTAGCCGACGGTGCAGGTGGCACTGGATGTGGAAACCGCGCAGCCCAGAATACCATTGATTACATCTCCGATATGGAAATCACAAAGCTCAATGTAAAAAATCCACGATATTGGGAAACGGTCATCACAGATATCGATTCGTATTTGATTTCCCAAAACCATGGAGGTGAAACCACAGTTGTCATTGTAGCAGTTTGCGACAATGTCATATACGGTGCGAGTGTTGGAGATTCCAGCGCGTGGTTGATTAAAGAAAAAGACCAAATTGTCGATATAACAACGGCACAAGTTCGTAAGCCTTTAGTTGGTTGTGGAAGAGTAAATCCCACTGGTTTTGGGTCAATTCGCATGGAAGGATTTTTGTTGTTAGCAAGTGATGGACTGACAAATTATATCACGCTGGACAAAGTTACGGAAACAGTTATGAAACATGGTATAGATGCGGGATTTCCCTTAGTTGACTTGGTACGCCTTCCATCAGGAAATTTATGGGATGATATTACGGTAATTATTGCCAAAGGATAGAGTTTTGTAAGCATGTATAGATCAAGACTTTGTTTGGTCAAACGATTAAAATCATTGATATTCTAACTCTGCAAGCAAAGATATCTTATTCATTAAAAATAAGACCGACAAAAAATGCTAACACAATTGCCAATAATGCGGGTGCCGGGTTGTTGTATATATAAAAAAATGGCATACCCATAGCTAATCCTATCCCAAAGGTAAGAACAAATCTAATGTCGCGATTCAACTTAGAAGTACGAATAAACGATGTTAGTACTACTGCCATAAGAATAGCTAACGCACTGTAATACATTTGTGTTTGCAATAATGCGCCTTTTGCAATATCCCCGCCCTTGTATGCTAATTCTCCTCCGATCACTGCACAGAAAATGCCAAACATAGCGGCTAATATATTGTAGGAAATCAGCTCTTTTTTACTATGTTTAGGTGCTACAAAAATACCTAAAATAGAGATAAAAGTTATGGAAAAAGAGATAGCGTACAATGTTATGACAAGTAAATATTCGGCATTGAAATAATCACACCAAAACCGACCTATGTATATGGCTCCCACCGTGGCAGCGAACAGAGCTTTTAGACCGATAATAACAAGACTTATAAATTCATATCCCTCTTTTATATTTTGCAGCGGACCTCTTTTGTTTTTCATCGTTATTCCTTTTTGCTATTTGGAAACTGGTGTCGATCTGTATTGGAGGGGACGGGCGGACACTAGGTCCGCCCCTACAACGCACTGTGCAAAAGGTAGATATCTTTCGTGCGATATCCATTCGTGCAAACAACTGATTTTGGATTCGTTGGAAACGTGTATCCATCTGTATTTGAGGGAACGGGCGGACACTAGGTCCGCCCCTACAACGCACTGTTTTACAGATAGATATCTTTTGTGCGATAACCATCAGCGCAAATGGTTGGCGTTCTATTCTTCTTTGTCAAAAGATTTTAGAGCCGCGACTTTTTGTCGCGCTTCATTTCTCTCCATCCTAAACACAATAGCAAGGTATGTAAGAAATACACAAGTGATCACCAAGGTAATAATCGTTACTTGACACATGTCTTCGTTTAAACGAGGTTGTCTTCCCGTCAGCAATGCAGACACAACTTCAGCAGTTACGATAACAGAAGGTATTATTTTTGGCAATATCGCAACAATATACATAATTGTAGGGATTAAGATTTTTCCCATAACCTAATTCCTTTCTTCAAAAGTTTTACGACTCTTTTGATGGTAATCACTAGTTTTTCATTAAGTGCAGCGCTCTTTTGAAATGAAAAGAGCGTTGCAATTTTTGATTGAGTTCCACTGACTTTTTAAAAGATTGCAGACTTATGTCTTTTTTTCCGCCCAATCGTTGCACCATACCGTATTCAAAATATACATCCGCTAAAAAATAGTTATCTTGCATTTGCTGTGCTTTCTCTTCTAACTTTTGCATAAGAGCTATTGCCTTTTCGGTATTGCGTGTGTAAGCAAATAAACGTGCGAAACACAACTTGACGCGGTCATTTTTCCAACTGGCACCTAAGCTTTTCCAAGCTTTACGGCTGTATTCTACATATTTTTGGACACCATTAAAGTTCTTTTGTTGCAAATTTGCCCGAGCGATTAGATGGTAACATTCCGCAGACAAATAACTATCGCGAATATTATTGGCGTATTCTAGAGCTTTGGCCGCCAACTGGTAAGCCTCGTCGGCCTTACGCTCGAAAACTAATTTGTAAATGCCCAGCCCATACGTACCATAACCAAATGCCCTCTCATCTCCCATCTCATTGCCTTTGGTTCGTATCGAGTTGAATAGTTTCACTGCTTTTTCTTTGTTCTCCGCTTCCATCGCAATGAAAGCAGCGAGATAATCATGACAAAATCGAAGATGGTTATCTTTCAATTCTTTCACCGTAGAGGTTTGTAATAGCTCATTGGCTTTCGTGATATTTTTTGTGTACAAAGCCATTTCAGCGCAGTACAAAGAGGCCTGCACAAACTCTTTGGTTTGTTTGAATTCTTTAAAGGAGTGCATGGCCATTTCTAAGTTACTTTGCGCTTCTTCCCATTTTCCAAAATAAAAATCTAAGGCACCACGACAAGCCATCGCCATGGGTTTTAATATCTCTCTATTTGTAGAGATTTCCTCATATTTATTCAAGTAACCATTTGCTTTACCAAAATTGTTTTTCTCTAACTCGAGCGAAGCCAACGCCAAAAAGATCTCTTCATTGGGCTTTGATAATTTTTTTTGCAAATTACGTAGCGCATCTCGGGCCTCACGGTGTTTGTGCTGTCCATACAAACACAATCCTTTTCCTCGCGCAATGCTTTCTTGTTCGTCTTTTGCTGTTGCGTTACCTTTCGCTTCGGAAAAGTTTTCCAATGCTTTCTTATAGTTACCAAGCTGATAATTCGTAAGCCCGGTCGCGATGAGTACTTTACAAAAAATACTCTTTTTTGACACCTGCGCGTAGGGAAGTACTTTGGTGTAATAGTCCAAAGCCTGGGAAAATTTTCCCTGTTCATAAAGCATTTCACCTGCCTGCACGGCATAGAGTAAAAGTTTCTTTTTTTCTTGCGCTTCAAAATACAAATCGGCAATAAATGGAAAATCTTTGGCGCGTTTCTTCTCAATAATTTTCGCCATTTTTAAATAGGCTTTGATTAGCTGCTTTTCTTCGATGCGCTTAATAATTTCTTCTGATATATTCTCGCTGGAAATACTATAAAGACTATCTTCGCCAAAAATATATTTTTGATTGGTCAATTCCTCTAGAACGTAGGGAAGTTGCGCGGATGCTAACCCTGTTACTTCGCTCAATATTTCACTATCAAGACTACGCTTACTCATAGCAATCGCCCGCAATATTTCTTGTTGATACTTACCCTGCTTTGCTAAATTGCTAATGAGCATTTCTTCTACTTCTTTGGGAATTTGGTGAAAAAATAGTGGTGAAATTTCAATAGACCACTTTCCTCCCTCGCAAAATAAGAATTTCTTCTTCGCGAAGTCTTGAACAAAGGCTTGTATGCGGTAGGGGTTTCCATTACTGTTCTTATATAGCATTGTTGCCAAATCGGTGCTTACTTCAACATTTTCGCCAACGATCGATTGAATAAAACCAGGAATATCGCGAACAAGAAAAGGAGAAAGTTTTACCTCTTTGAGTCGACCCGTACGAAACATGGTCGGTAAAGCTCTTTGTAAACCGTTTTCTCCGGAGCTTTCGTCGCCATGATAACAAAATAGAAAAAGTAGACGATCTCCCGCATCGATATCGTTTAGAAAATGAATTAGGAAATCAGCGCTGTTACGGTCGATAAAGTGGATATCTTCGATAACAAAACACAGTGTACTTTGCTGGGCGTGTGAGCGAATGTATCCGCATATACTTTTGTAAATAACACTCAAATCTGATTCGACGTCAAAAAAAACATTTTCCACGGATTCTTCTGTATAGTTGGACATCGCAAAATCGATAAATCTATAATCTAAAGTTCCTCCGGGTGTTCCAACATGGTTTTCTTTTTTCAACTGTGGGCATGTCTTATGGATGCGGAAAATGGTTTGTGCTATGCGCAGAAAAGGTTGTAACAAATCGTCTTTTTCACAAGTGATTTCGAAATAATATGATTCGGGAAACTTCGCTTGGCGATATTGGTTTAGTTCGTCTTTTAAGCGTGTTTTACCTAGACCTTGCTCACCATGCAAGAGAACAAAGTTGGGTTCACCGTTATTGGCCTTTTCTAGATAATCTTTCAAGGACGAAAATTGTTTGTCGCGAGCAGTTAATTTCGCGGGCTTTAATTCTTCAATTTTTTTGTATTCTTTACTCATTTCACACCTAGTTGACAGTTTTTGTCAGTAAATAATTTCCAGCATCTAAAATATGGCGTAGCATAAACAGGCAGCATAGCACTAAAAAACAAGCAGTGGTAAATAAAGATGCTCCCCAAAGTGTCAACAGCTTTTGTCCGATAATATAAATAAACAAATACAAGACACTCGTTGTGTACTTGAGCATTTTGCCGCTCTGTAAATATTCATAAGTTATTTTCATGTAGGATTTGGCACTAAAAATCTGACTTACAAACATCGCTAAAGGTAAACCATATACACCTAACGTGGGCATAAATATACAAATAGATATAGCAAAAATACAAATATACCAGAGCGAGATAAATAGAAAGTTGCTCCCTTTTTTTAACGCAAATGTAATTTTTGCAAAAGGCAATTGAATTGCCCAAACTACATTGTAGGGAACCAATATTATAAACAGATAATACAGCACGTCAAGTTGTTGTGTCGAAACTTTTTCGCCAAACGCCAAGCTGTACAATGGTTTAAATATCCAAACATTGCCCATAGTAAGGAGTACAAAAAGTACCATATTGGTCTTGAGTGTAATGGCCAACAAATTACCTAACTCACGACGTTTATCTTCCGCAATCATCTGTGATGCTTTTGCATACAGAACACTTAACGTCGGGGAATTAGATACAGAAGCAATGTACTTGAACAAACGTTGGGCATAGTGGAATAGAGTGATATGTCCTGTAGGAAAAAAAGATAGCAAGTTTGATACGATTAGTGTTTCACTATGGTAAATATATTTTCCTACATAGAATGGTAAGCTCTGGCGAAATAATTGCCTCAAGTCACTATTGTAAAACGGATTTTTCCATTGAAAACGACTACAACGCATGAAGTATAAGTAAATGATAACAAAATTTACCACTGTTCCCAAGAGAAATGAATACACCAAAGCATAAATTCCCCAGGTAGCCGAAAAAAAGATTAAGGCGATAAAATTGGCGATGGGAGTAATCAGACTCAATTGATAATGAATTTTTAAATACAAATTGGCGACCAAAATTTGGTTTACGATGTTATACATGACATTAAAAAAAAGTGCCACAGACCAGATTTCCATCATTTGCGCTGCTAATAGGGCCTTTTCCTCCGTAAAACCTAAGGAAAATATTTTGACAGCAGAAAAAGAAAAAAAATATAAAAGTACACACACACTGGACATGAGTAGTGTAAAAAAGATAAGTACAGACCCCACCAGTTGGTCTGCACGATCACTATCTTCATTTTTTAATTGTGAGTAAAATGGCACATAGATATCCGCGATTGTGCTGACAAGTAGAATCGCTAGGTACTGAATAACACCAAGAACAATCAAGTACACATCGGTCTCTAAACCTGCGCCAAAAAATTGTAAAAAAATGATCTGGTAAACAATAGCAATAAGTATTTTTAATATGTTGAGGAAATTTAAAGTAAAAACCAAATTTTTTTCTCCATGTGAATTGCAAAATTGGCATTGAAATTTGCCACATTTGTGTATAATAGTTGCTTATTACAAGACAATAAATGTAAGGATTTCCGGATGAACAATTTACAAAGTAATGTAAAAAAGCTGAGTATTGCCGTATACGCACTTCTCATTGTGAGTGTATTTAATTTGACAATGCTCGTGATTCGCACCCCACAACAACAAGAACATGACATTTTATGGGAAGAAAGTTTACAATCGAAAATTCAAGAATTACAAAGCAATTTAGATTTACTCAATAAAAAAATTAACAACTTGCAACAAGAACTTCCTCAAGTATCTGATTATACAACGACCTTGGAAAACTCCATGCAGCAAAGCGTATCTTTGATTTTAACAAACATCGAAACAAAGAGAAATAAGTTCAAGCATCTTACCAAAAAAATTAATGATTTGAGCAAGGATATCTCGACTCTCAAAAAGCGCTTTGCATCCATGAAAACAAAAAAATAGGAGAACAATATGGCCAAAAAGAATCCAGTAACCGCCATACAAGAAGCCATAGAAGAAGAAGAAAAGGAACAACAACCGCGCAAAATACGTCTGTATACAATAATTGTCGGGCTGTGTTGTCTAGTCAACCTCTTTATTTTACCTATGTCGGCTACCCCTAATAACCAAACATTGTCCGATACAGAAATTCCCATAGAGATAGACGAAAGTATTGAACAAATTCGTCAAAATATTACAGAAATGGAAAAATCTGTAGAAAATTTTGCAAGTAATGTGCCACAGCCGTCACAAGTAAAGTCACCTTTCGAAAAGAAAATGGGAAAAAGTATTGAACTTATCGTTCAACGACTTCTCGATATGGAAACAAGTTTGAACGCGATTACCGAAAGTGTAAAAGAAATACGCAAAGAAGTTGTATATTTAGAGCAAAAACAAATTGAAATAAAAGAAGATCTTCGCAAAAAATAGAAGCAGGGACATCGTTGGTAATTGAATGATGTCTCTAGTTACTATGATCACGGATATAAATATGTTAAGACAACAACAAGAATTTGAAACAAGTACATGGCTAACAAACGGCCATATCCAAACCTTAGCTTCGCAGTTATGGCCAAAAAACTTAAAATATATGTTTTGGAACCCATGTCAAAGACATTACGTAGATACGGCAACGAACGATGTTTTAGTGGTAGATACTTATACACCAAAACACGTAGATGTTAAAGCCGATCTACTTATTGTTCCGGGAACAGACGGTTTTGCTGGCTCATATTATATTTTACGTATGGTTGATCGTTTTTGCCAAAGTGGTTTTCGTGTCCACTGCATGAATCTTCGAGGATGTGGGCGTGAGTATTTTTTGTGTAAAAAACTTTACCACATCGGTTTATGGCAAGACATTTTACTTGTGGCAAACAACGTAAGAATTGCAGATAATTTGTTTATCTTGGGACTATCTCTGGGAGGACATATACTTCTCAACTTAGCTGCTAGAGCAGACATCCCCGATTTCATCAAGGGGATCGCCACAATATCAGCTCCTCTCGACTTTACAACAACGCCCAAGTGGCAATACAATGTATCACAATTTTATCATTGGTATTTTCTAAGACTTTTAATGAGAATTTACGGCCGTTTGCATCGTCATGTATCGACAGAACCAATCGCAAAAATCAATGATTTAGAAGATTTCAACCATAAGATAATGGCTCCCATGCATGGATATCAAAGTTCTTTAGAATACTATCGCGAAAATAGTGTATGTTTTCAAATAGACAAAATCAAAACGGACACATTGATGATATTCGCAAAAGACGACCCGGTAATTCCAGCAAATCAATATCAAAAATTTTCACCAGATATACACAAAAATTCAAATATAAAACTCCTGCTATGTGATTATGGTGGCCATGTGGGTTTTATAGGCGAAGAAGACTTTTGGGCGGAAGATCACGTACATCGTTTTTTTCATTCCCTGTTAAAAAAAGTATCGTAAGATATTTTCTACTTGGTAATAAAAGAAATTCTGATTGCTGTATGAAACTGCATAACAAAATGGTTTTGCAATTTTGACCGTAAGCAACTACAGGTCGACACATTACAAGACTAAGTTGTACACTTACAACAGCAAGTTGAAGCAGATTCATTCTAATAAAACAACAGCCAATTGTTAAATACGGGTCATCTCAGTGAAAATGGGATTCACAAATGAAAATCTATTTTCATTGCACGTTTCCTACTTTCATAGGGATGATCATACCCGACACGCTATTCGACAAAATGCATGTTAGCTTTGTAGTTGGTTATTGGCAATGACAAATGACAAAATTGCAAATACTTTCACGTTGTTTATCATAAACATCTTGTTTTCTGCCACAAATTTTCAGATAATAGCCTCTCCTACGTCTAAATTACTCAATTCGTTTTGTTGTTTGTTCCAGGTAACCTTATCGTGGACCATGTAGTGGAAGGTCTTTTCATGAAACCTTTGCTAATGTTAGCTCTTGTCATACTAATTATTTTGACCATATATTTATATCGTATCGTACCATGGCTACGTCTTGTACTTCGTCAACCAGATGTGGTTTTTCTCATTGGATGTAGTAAAGAAGTACTACAAAAATTAAAAGCTATGCTCAAAGGGTATGAATTACATCTCGTCACTGACATTGACGACTTCTATCCTTATCACAAGAGGTTGTGCTTATTTATTATCGAACTAGATGAAAGCAAATCGTATCCTCTAAACATATATGATATTTTCAAAAAAGAAACCAAGGAAAAAAAACGCGCCCCCGTCCTTTTCGTCGGCAAACAAGTCAATGAACTTCAATTGAAACAGTGGAAATATCGTGGACATGATTTTGTTTATGCCGAAGAACTCGATAGCAATCAAGATCTTTTTATGGACAAAATGGAAAAATTAATTGGTAAAAGACGACCCGCCTTGTTGCCCAAAAAAGGTACAACATTTCTCGGTAAATACCGTGTCACTAAAGAATTAGAGCGCAACTCTGTTTATTGTAAATTCGCAGGAACGGCGACGGGAAACAACATACCTGTAGATTTGTATTTTCTACCTTCAGAATATTGGGCAGAAGAAATTAAACAGCGTCTACGCAAAATCGTAGATGCTTCAGAACTAGAAGATTTTTCTTTGTACACAGTTCTCGAAAGTCAGAACGATAGTCATTCGCGCTGTTTTGTACTGCACAATTACGAAGGCATAACATTAGAAGATTTTGTCCGAAAAAAGGGTAATCTCAATATGTTAGAGGCCAAAATCATTCTTCTACAACTCGCCAAAGGTGTACAGGCCTGTCATAGCATAGAGCTATATCATGGTAACATCGTACCTGAGAACGTATTCATTCCCTACGAAAGAGGAACAAAGACGCCTGATATTGCTGCGATTAAATTGTATGGCGTAGAAAAGTGGCCGCGCTATAAAAAATTAGCCGGAGCAAAAATGATCAATACCAGTCGCATTGCAAAAAATAGTTTAGAGCTGGCAGAATATTTTCCTCCCGAATACCTAGAAGATAAGCCTTCAAAACGCTACGACCTATTCCAACTAGGAGCATTGATTGTGTTTATACTTCGCGGAAGAATCCCCTACATGCAAACGGGCAAACACCAACCGAAGACCACGCAGGACGTACCGGAGCTGAGTATAAGTGCCATAGAAAGTGCCAATTCTGAAGAACAATTGGAAAAAGTGGCCAATTACTTTATGGGGGTTGATGGGGAAAAACAGTAGACGTTGAGTTATGGTGTCATCCTGCAAAAGCAGCCAGGGGCAAATTTTTATTGCTGGTTTCCCGCTTACGCGGGAATGTGCTTTACCAAACTAAATGATAATCCGTCCATCTCCAATAGGCATATCCATGGCTTTTTGCATGGCAATGTAGGCATGATTGTAGGCACTTTCACCATTTTGCAATTGATAAGGTCCTACACTAGGTAAAGAAGTCAAAACTAATGTCACCATATTTTCGCGCTGCGGAATGCGCTTAAAAAGTCGCGAATTGTTGTTGTGATTTCGCGGGAGAAGGTGGTGGTAGAAGATGCGCTCGCCCTTTTCCATGGAGCTTAGACCGCCATGATCACGAATTCCACCATCTAAAAAAGGTTTTTTCTTAATCCACACAGGGTGAAACAAAAAAGGTACCGCGCATGAGGCTCGTATTGAGCGTACAATATCCCCTGATTCAATCACTTTGGTTTTTTGTAGTAAAGCATCATATACGGAAATAGAGACCGGAAAACGGCACGCCTTAAAATCAGTAACCGGCATAAAGCTACGTAATTTTTTGTCAAATAACTTACCTTTTAAAAGTCCAAGACCCAGTCCAGGATCCCAAAAGTCTTCGCGTTGTAAAGAAAATAACTCGCCACTCATATTATTTGCCGAAACACCAGCCCCCCAACAAGCTGTAATGAGTGCTCCAGCACTGGAACCGCTTGCTCGTTGGGGAACTAGCTTTTCTTCTTCTAAAAGGGTGATAATACCACAATGGGCAAAAAAGCCAAAGAAGCCTGATGACATGGCCAGCGAAAATTTTTGCTGTTGCAACCAATCGCGCAAAGTCATGTTACTTGCCAACAAAACTTGCCTTTCTTTTTTGTACAAATGCCTCGATACCTTCTTTGCGATCTTCGCTAGAAAAGCTTTCCGCAAATAAGTCCGCTTCGAACTCAATAGCACGCGATATATCCATATTTGAGCCCATATTAATGGCTTTTTTACATAAGGACACTGCCAAAGGTGCCTTCGAGGCGATGGTCTTTGCCATTTCCACGCTTTTCGCCAACAGTTCCTCTGGAGTATACACGGCGTTTACCAAACCAATACGATGTGCTTCTTGTGCATCGATAGTATTTCCTGTATAAATTAGCTCGCGGGCTTTTCCTGGCCCCACAGTTCTCGTAAGACGTTGTGTACCACCAAAACCAGGAATGATGCCTAAATTCACTTCTGGCTGTCCAAATTTTGCTTTCTCAGAGGCAATACGTATATCACATGCCAAAGCCAGCTCACACCCACCCCCCAAAGCATAGCCATTCACTGCAGCAATGACCGGCGCATGAAAATTTTCAATACTTTCAAAAATAAGTTGTCCACTTCGAGCAAATTGACGCGATTGAAGAGGAGTCATGCCATCCATTTCTTTAATATCAGCCCCCGCAACAAAAGCTTTCTCTGATCCGGTCAGAATAACGCAGCGGATTTCGCGTGTGAGATGCTCGGTGAAAACGTGTCGCAACTCAGACAGCACTTCTTGGTTGAGAGCGTTGAGAGCTTTAGGACGCTGTAAAGTTACCGTTGCAATATTTTCTTGTATTTCGCATGTTAAATTTTTGTATTCCATGACTTTTATTCCTGTATTGTTAAAAGTTTTTCAAATAATGATTGCAAGGAGGTTCGTTGTTGTGGATCTACAGTAAAACACTGTATTAACGCCTCTGAGAATTCTTCGTTGATACCGGCTTTTAAAAGTTTTTCTTTTAATTTTGCCCCCAGAGCAAAGTGCTGGTAGTGAGAATGGAGTTCTTCAAAACTCTGTACGTCGCTAAACAACGTGCTATTTGTCAGCATATAACAACAAATCATCGCAAAAGAAAAAGTATCTGCTTGAGGAGTGATTTGTTCCAAATCCGACAGCTCTGGAGCAATAAAGTGGAATTGTCCTTCCTTTTTTTGTTTTTGGTGTGTTGCCTCACTGATCAAAAACGGATTCTCATTGAGAGGGTAATCTCTTATTTTTACAAGTGTTCCAAAAGGATAGGGCACTAATAAAATTTTATGTGGATTCAAATTACAATGAGTAATTCCACGCAAGTGTAAGTATTTAATCGCGACCAAAATTTGATAGGCTATATTTTTAAATATATGCACTGCAATAAACTTTTGGTTGTTGCGTATTAATTCCATATATTTGGCTAAGGAAAAACCAGGATTGTATTCGTTTACTCTGCACAGAAACGTTTGTCCTTGATGTTCCAGTATGTGCATGCGAATAATTTGGCTTAGGTTCAAATGCCCAATAGACGCGGTTTCTTCTAATGAAGAAAAATCCTGATTGGCAATGTCTTCATTGCGTGGATATAGAAAAGTTTGCCTTTCAATTTGTAACAAACGATAGTTGTGAAATAATTCATCGAGTAAGGCATTTTTTCCTTCAAAATGATTCAGATCTTCAAAAAACTTTTTGATTGTTACCAGGTGATCTCCTGAATTATCAAAGGCGATGTATGTTTTCCCGCTTGTACCACTCCCTAAACTTCCCACAAGATTATACAGCAATTCCTCTTTTTCTTGTGGCTCTGCATGAATATAATGGTTTTCCCCTGGAGAGGAAAAGAGATAAGGCGTTTCTTCGTAAAGATAACAGTTGGAATCTTCCGAGAAAAATGTAATCTGATGAGTTTTATCTTTCGGAAAACTGAACACCGACAAATTTTGTAATAAACTAAAATTACATGGATGCTCGTTGACATACACGGTGTTGTTATTGTTTTTGTGTTTGATAAAACCAGAGATTCCTTCTATGGGAAGATAAACGAGCCAACCTGTACGCCTTGAAACACGAGGATCAGCAACAGGTAGCGCAATATCAGGTTTTGGTGAGTTATCTTGAGGTAGACGCCCAAAAGAATAAACTCCATAATGTTTTAGTTTCTCTTGCCAATTATTCGAAGACTCAATGGAAGCTGCCAAGTCATCCGATAACTCGATTTTGTTAGACTCCAAAAGAGGAGACTGAGTCAGTTTTTGAATCAAAGGCACAAAGAAATTTGTGGTATCTTCACTAAAATGGAAAAGGTTTAACAGTCGAACGGCCATTCTTGAAGCTCCAATATTTTACAGACTAGACTTTTGTAGAGAGAGTTCTTCTTGCAACTCAACAAGAGATACTCCTTGGTCTGTGTAAGATTTTAAAAACTCTATTGTTTCTGATATAACTTCGACCAGACGCTCTTTTGTTTGCGCTTCAAACTTATAAGTAAACTTTGGAGAAGTTTGCGAAGCTCTTACAAGTAAAAAACTATTGTCATCAAACACAACGCGAATTCCATCCACATCAATAAGCTCCGTTATTTTTTGTGAAAATTGCGTTGGATTCTCTTTCTGTTGTGCGATAACTTTTTTAATATCGCAAATAATGTCTTCTTTCGCCTGATCCTCATACGGTGAAGCTCCCCGTACCTCGTTAGACACTGGTCGCCAGGAAATAGCATTAAATAAATCAACTATCTTGTAGCTTTCCTGCTCTGCAATAAAATTTTCTTTTGCTTCATAGTCTCTAATTGTGTCCACAATTTGCAACAATTTAATTGCGGAGAAAATTCCATCATCGACCATCGCCTGTGGAACATTTTTGCATGTTGCGTAAAAAAAGTGACCTGATGCTTCTGCAGAAGTGTATGTCTTCTTTATATTTTCGAGTTGTTGACGCGTCTCGACGTCACAATCATCTTGTAAACGCGTAAGTTTTTCTATTTGTCGACGAACATAGGAACGGTGATTAGGATAACCACAAGGAATAAATTCGCTCACAATACCATACTTCTTTTGCTGATGATACTCAGAAATCAATTCACCAACAACAGCAGTGCCTCTTACATCTAGAGCCAAGCCTACATGTTCATTTTGTGCATGCAAGTTCTGCAAGCCCAGTTTATTTTCTAGTAGAAAACGAATATAAAAAATTGCGAGTATGCGCTCTGGGTAAATCACATTTCCGTCCTCAGCGATGACACCTGAGCGATCACCATCGCCATCAAAAACCGCAGCAATCCATGGTTGCTCACCTGGCTCTAAAGAACTATTGAACTCCCGAACTTTATCTTGGGCCATTTTTATGCCATCTTGTTTGGAAGGGTCTGCAGGGTGGTTGGGAAACTCGCCATGCAGGTCAGTAAACATTTCGTAAACCTCCACGCCCAGGGCACGCAGTATTTCCACGGCCTTACATCCTAAGCCATTTCCAGCATCCAACACCACGCGAAATGGTGTGGTAAATTTTTGATCATTAGGTAATATAGGTGCGAAATAGTCAATCATAGCTTTTTGGTACTCTTCATTGACATAATTTATCTCATTTACTTCACCACCTTCGCAATTTTTCTCTACCTGATCTTCGACAATGTTGCGGTGTATTTTTTTGAGATTTTCCCCGTATAAGGCTTGAGGAAAACCGTTCACATCAGGATTTCCTTCGTCATCTTGTTTACTAGTTATCTTGAAACCATTGTTGTAATATGGGTTGTGCGAGCCTGTTATTTGGATAGCAATATCGTAAAGATCTTTACGTTGCAAGATAGTCCAACTCGTTGCCCCCGTTGGTACAGGATCACCATTGATATCAACTTTAGCCCCCGCATCTTTTGCCCCGTGGGCCAATGCTAACCTTAGAGTCTCTGACGTAGGTCGATGATCAGAGGTAATGAGGAATCGCGGAGTTTGCTGCTTAGATGTGTAACTTGATGCCAACGCCTGCCCAATAAGAAAAGCATCTTCTTCGCGTAAATTAATTTTGGGACTTTTGGCTGTTACCTGTGCGTCTCCTCGAATATCATAGCCTTTAAAAATATTGATATCGACAGTTTTTCGTAAAGATTCTGCTTTTTCCGCTAAAGTTTCCATATGACAACCTTTATTCAAGTAAAAGGAATTTTTTTACTAACCAAACAATTAACTTCTGCTGTAGGAACCATCTTTATTGAATGGTTTTATCCTGTGCCCTAAGAAAGGGCACGCGATAAAATTAATGACTTGATAATATTTGCTCGATGCTATCGTAACCTGATGGTTTTTGTGTCCAGTAATCTAAGATACCGTTTTGCACAATCCACGCACCATTGTACCCATCGTTAGATGTAATACGCACCATCATGTCTTGATCATTAAACACCCATTTACGACTATCATTATAGTAATGCTCAATTTTCATTCCTTGACGCGTCTTTATGTGAAAGCCATCTTCCTCTATATCCCAAGAACTATCAACAATAAATTGAATTACTTGATAGAAATTTCCGGAAGCTAAATAACCTTGTTCCACAGCAATTCCCGAGTCATTGGGCAGACCAAAAGCGGCACAATGTTGAAAACGTGCGGCGCATTCGTATATTTCTTGCTCTCGTCCCCACTCATGGTGTAAAGTAACCATTACATTTCGCGCCATACCAAAACCATAAGGGTTGTCTAAATTATGATCTATCGCTTCGGTTAAATATTCACATAGTTGGCTTGCTCCCGCAGAAAAACCAGCAGTTAACTTACCAGCACGTGCTCTTTCGTGTAGGATTTTGGCAAATAGATCTTCATCATTACAATAACGTCTTCCGAGTTCTCGATAGCGTTTAATACCAAGTAAACTGTTTCCACCACCCAGTATCACAACTTGAGAATCGCGAAGTTTTTGAAAAAGTACATCTAAATCATTGTTTGCAAGATGATCATTCCAGAAAAAAGTAGAGTATTCTAAACCCCACTTCTTAAATTGATCAAAGTACCAACGAAAATTTCCCCAACTGTAGTCTTGTTGATGCTGTTCTTTCATCGACATCGGAAGTTGAAAAATAGTTTTATTGTCATGACTTTTTAAAGCCGGTTCTATAATCCAATTGCGGTGTAAATATGGTGAACGATTGTGAGAGCTATATACTAGCGCTGTTGGCTGAAACATGAAAAATCCTTTCTTAGGCCATTATTGTATCTATACAAAAAGAATCCAGAGCATTATCCATAATTTTGCTTACTTTTCAAGAAAGAAAAGCTATGCATCGCAATAGATTTTGCCAGACATACGACTTGTACCACAGCACAAACTCTCTTTCTCCCGAATTTTTCAAATCAACCGCAGATTTTTTATGTGAAAACCATTTACAATGACAAAATAAATATTTGCAACAGTCTCCGTTTATCGTTTGCAAATCATGAAAAAATCAAATAAGCTTAAGTACATACATTATCATTTCATTGGATTTTTGTAAAGCGATCTACGCATGAAAATTTTAGATATGGTCAGTCAAAAAATTACGGAAAAACTTCTTTTAGAAAAAGAAGTTGTCAATTTAGACAACATTCCCAATCAACTCAATTTCTTGGGGTACGATAACTGGGGAAT
The DNA here is from genome assembly GCF_009002475.1 of Candidatus Uabimicrobium amorphum. Taxonomy (GTDB): domain Bacteria; phylum Planctomycetota; class Uabimicrobiia; order Uabimicrobiales; family Uabimicrobiaceae; genus Uabimicrobium; species Uabimicrobium amorphum. The sequence goes on along the minus strand of NZ_AP019860.1, from coordinate 1,192,490 downwards.
GAACCGCGAAGCGGTAGCAGTGGCACTAAAGTTTATAAAATATCTATATCAATACTTTCGTGTCGAAACCGAAGGTATTGAAAATATTCCCAGCGGACGCGTTCTCTTGGTTGCCAATCACAGCGGCCAGTTGCCTATAGATGGTGCCTTGATATACTACGCCATGGCAACTCAGGCACAACCACCGCGAATCGCAAGAGCGATGTTTGAACGTTTTGTCCCTAGAGTTCCATTTGTGAGTACCATGATGTCGCGATGTGGGCATGTGATTGGAGACCCGATCAACTGCAAAAAACTTTTGCTCAATAATGAAGCAGTTCTTGTCTTTCCCGAAGGAGTACGCGGGTCAGGGAAACTCTATTGGCAGCGCTACAAGTTGCAACGATTTGGTACTGGATTCATGCGCTTAGCTCTCGAAACACAGACACCCATTATTCCTGTCTCCGTTGTTGGCGCGGAAGAAATTTATCCAGCACTGTACAATTTTAAATTTTTAGCGAAGTTACTAAAACTTCCTTACTTTCCCATAACCCCGACGTGGCCTCTATTGGGTCCTTTGGGTGTTGTACCTTATCCATCTAAGGTTTCGTTACATTTTGGTGCCCCTCTCATTTTCGAAGGTGATTTTGATGGCACAGAAGAGCACATCAGCGAACTAGTGGATGTCGTTATTCGCAAAATACAGACAAAAATTAACAATGTTTTAGAAACTAGAAATTAGAAAGTGCACAATGGAAAAGGTATTAATAACGGGTATGTCCGGTGGTTTGGCAAATATACTCGCCGCCAAACTATCGAGAAAATATGAAATTGTGGGGGTTGATTTTAGAAAATACCCTGGCGTTTGGCCGTACCAAGGAGAGTTTATTCAACTCGACTACACCAAAAGATCTTTTGGTGATATATTTGTCAAACATAAGTTCAAAGTCGTCATTCACTTGGGGCGTATCGGAAATCCCACAGAAAAATTTTACAAACGTTACAACTTAAATGTTTTGGGAACAGCCAATATATTAAATTTGTGCACCAAGCACCATGTAGAGACGGTACTGATGTTCTCTACATTTCACATTTACGGAGCACACCAGTACAATCCCGCAAACATTGATGAAGAAGCTCCGCTACGTGCTGGACAAATTTTTCCGGAAATTATCGATGCCGTAGAATTCGACAATCTCGCCACATCCTATTTTTGGAAAAATCGCAATGCACGCACCATTATCCTGCGTCCATGTAATGTTGTTGGCAAAGACCTCAAAAACACCATGAGCAACTACTTTCGCCGTAAATACCCACCGTATTTGATGGGCTTCAATCCAATGACACAGTATATTCACCAAGAAGACATCACCGATGCCATTATGTTGGCCATTGAAAACGAAAACATCTTTGGCATCTACAATCTAACCGGTGGAGAAGCAGTTCCTATAAAAACAGCGATAAAATTGGCGCATAAAAAAGGCGTCTCCGTTCCGCACCATTTAGCGTATTCTTTGGTACACCGCTTGGCGTATTTCGGCCTGGGCTTCCCCACGCACTTATTGGATTACTTTCGCTATCCGGTCGTCATCTCCGACCAGAAATTCCGCAAAATTACCGGATATCAAAACAAATACGATGTAGAACAAACATTATCACAGCTCGACTAACGCACGAAAAACACACACCTTTTACAAAGTGCGTTGTAGGGGCGGACCTTGTGTCCGCCCGCTCCCTCAAACTCTATCAGCTCCATTTGTTAAATCTTCCGGAACTTTACACAACAAATCCCCAATAGCAGAGCGATAAATCCACATAGAATCTTCATATTTAACCTGCTAAAAAAAGTTATTCGCAATCTATGACTTGTATGAATAAGAATGCTATTTTTTACAAAAAAAATAAAATATTACTTCCGATATAGTTAAGATCTCCAGTAAATAGTATGTATACGAAATTAGTGATAGAGGTGCGCCCCTTTACCAAGATTTTCCGATGTTACGCACCTCTAATTATTTCAAAGCAAATTTACGCTATACCACAAAGTAGTATTTCTATAACACAAGCCCAAGCAACTCATAAATGAGTTGCTTATTTTATCATTTTTTTCCACAAGTACATCTATTCTTTTACCTCTTCGGCATAATAAAGCAATTAGAGCAACCAAAAATGTTACCACAAAAAAGTCAGGTTCGGGTACGGCAAGTTGAGGCTAAAAGTGATCGTCGAGCCTGAACCAGCAAACGGGCCAAATAACCTACATACCGACACCTGCGATTAGTATTGTTATTTCGCTCATTTGTTTTCCGTTTTTAATTTTCGCCACAACCATAAGCTAGTTTTATTATGAAAGTTAAATTTGTTAAATTTACGATAGATCTTGCATATACGCGCTTGTTCTCATAAAATAAAGATCTTGCAAATATAACTTGACTCTTAAAGGATAGCAATGGCAAAATATGTAATAGGAATAACTGGAGAAAAAGGAAAAGGAAAAACTAGTTTTGTTCATGTACTTACATATCTTTTGAGCATAAACGGCTATGCGGCGACGGTTTTGAATTTCGCCGATTATATAAAAAAAATTGCCCGTGAGTGTTTTGGAAAGGATATTGGACGAATACATGGCAAACTTAGTGAAGAAGAGCGCCAGTTACTGTGTAGCATAGGGGACGCTTTGCGTGGAATTGATACAAACTGCTTAATTAATGTTGTTTGTAGGCAAATTGATCACAACGACGGCTTTGTCATTATTGGCGATGTTCGTTTAAAACGCGAAGCTGATATTGTTCACGACTACGATGGTATTCTTGTGAAAATTGGAAGTAGTGTGCACAATCGCAATGAAAACTATCTACAAAATCATATAACCGAACAGGAAATAGCAAATATCCAAGCCGATTTTTTGGTCATCAACGAAGGTACTTTTTCCGATTTAATTGAAGAAGCGAAAAAAGTCCTATCGCATTTTATTCCAGATCATAATTGGAAAAGCTAGGGGGATTCATGTCTAAGAAATACTTATTATGTTTTGTGGTATCGCTATTTGCCACACATCTATTGTTTGCAGGGAAAATCATTGTTGTTGAAGTTTCTCCAGCGAAAATCAACTTGAAACCGGGACAAAAATATTCCTTTGTTGCCCATGCATTTGATGCGCAAGGCAATGAGGTATTTTTTAAACCAGAGTGGCAAGCTTCTGGAGGAAAAATCAACCAGGATGGTGTTTTTATTGCAGGGGGAAACTCGGGAATTTTTGAAGTCATTGCTTCTCACGCGGAAACAGGAGCTCATGGTTCCGCTTCTGTGATGATTGACTTTCGCAGTACACAATTTCCCAAACAACAAGTAGTTGTTACTTCAAAAGTGAAGGTACAAAGTTTGCGCCTAACTCCTGGAAGCATTAGCGTAAAACCACGTCAAAAGGTTCAATTTATCGTTCAAGCTTTTGATAATCGCGGAAAATCAATAAAACCTCCTAAACGTCTTATTTGGAAAGTTTCTAGTGGTTCTATTACACCAAGCGGCTTATATCAAGCCGGGGGAAGAGCTGGAGTACAAAACGTTCAAGTGCGTACCTATGATGGAATATACGCAAACGCTCAAGTATATGTAAATACAGCTCCCGGTAGGATTTCACGTATTGAAGTGAGTCCTTCACTTGTCAATCTAAAGCCAGGAGATCAATATCGATTTTTTGCTACGGCATACAACAATGCCGGCAAAATTGTCGCTCTTTCCCCACGTTGGAAGGCAACAGGGGGTAACATCGACAGCAATGGTATGTTTTATGCTGGCAGTATTCCTGGAACGTATATCGTTGAAGCACGTAATAACCGTGGTACCAGTGGTACAGCAACAATTAATATAAATCGCACGTATATTTCCGACGTTGAAGTACTTCCGAAATCCGCTGTTTTGTCTCCCGGACAAACACAACAATTTACCCTTAGGGCTTATGGCCGTGATGGAAAATTGGTGAACGTTTACCCCTCGTGGAGCGCAACAGGTGGAGTCATTCAACCAAATGGTGTATATCAGGCGGGTAATATAACAGGTGACTACAAGCTCAACGCGACAGTTGAAAATTTTAGTCTCAATGTACAAATAAAAATTCGCCATCAAAAACGTCTTGTGCGCATCGAGATTGCTCCGAGTTATGTCAAACTATCACCTGGACAGACCTTTCAGTTCAACATCAATGGTTATGACCAGTACGGAAAAACCGTTCCGCTACGCAAAATTAACATAAACTCAACAGGCGGCCGCATTAATTCAAAAGGATTGTATGTTGCAGGGCAAAGATCAGGGAACTTTTCTGTTGAGATTTCAACGCCACAAGGTTTGAAAAGTGTTACCAATATTGAAATTGGCGGTGGCTCACAAAACACTGTTTCCGCAAACACAACAGACAATACTGCAACCAACAACAATAACCAGAAACAAAACAACATGAGTGGTGGCGTTGAAGGTGAATTTGGTGAGGAAGCAGATACGGCAGATGAAAATCCTGCGATAAAATGGTTGACTGTTTCTCCACAATTTGCCCCCACATCTGTAGGAAAACAAGTTCAATTCCAAGCAAAGGGCTACGATGCCTCGGGCAAAGAAGTAGATTGTGATATCAAATGGCGTTGTACAGGTGGTAAAATCTCAAGTGATGGTATTTTTATCGCCGGAAATAAACCCGGTAAATATAAAGTTCAGGCTCGTGTAGGCAAGGTGAAAATGCAAGCAAACGTTGTTGTAAAAGCGGCTCCTAAAGCGCCAAAAAAACAGCACCGCTTAGTGGTCATTCCTCCCAAAGTCGTACTCAAAGCCGGACAACGTTGTACTTTTAACGCACAAATACGCGGAGATTTGAAAAAAGCTCCTAAACTGCAATGGAGTGCTAGTGGTGGTAAAGTAAACAATAACGGAGACTTTGTTGCTGGAAACGAGCCAGGCAAATACACGATTACTGTAGAAGAAAAAAGCCTGGGAATCAAAACGGAAGTTCCTGTTGTTATCGAAAAAGCACCAGAACCTCCCAAGTCCGTCCCTGGTGCTTTACACATTACCAGATGGTATGTAAAAACCAGTAAATCGGGGCTTGCGTCGATTCACATTGAAGGAAAAATGCTTTTGGACGATGCAAGAATGCTTAAGTTATTACTGCATCGCAGAGGCGATGAAGAGTTGGTATATCAACTCTTCATAAAGAAAAACCAGCGTTTTAGCATCCAAGGAAATTACTACGTAGCTGGTGGAACAAAACTAGAAATAGTTCTCTACGATAGCGATGGTAAAGTATTGCATCGCGAAAGTAAATAGTAATGAATGCGCCAAGAAATTGGCGCTTATAATTCTAGGATACAATATATGACAGAAACTATAAAAGAACTCGAGTCTATAACCATTCGTTTTGCTGGTGATTCCGGTGATGGTATTCAAGTTGTGGGAAGTCAATTCACCAATACTTCCGCTATTTTTGGTAATGATATCAGTACTTTTCCCAATTTTCCTGCGGAAATACGCGCCCCAGCCGGTTCTCTTGCGGGAGTTAGTGGTTTCCAAATTAATTTTTCAAGTCGTGATATTCACACACCTGGAGACCAACCACAGGTATTAATTGCGATGAACCCTGCCGCCTTGAAAAGCAACATCAAAGACTTAGAAGTAGGTGGTATCGTCATTGTAAACATCGATAACTTCAAAGCACAAAACCTCAAGAAAGCGCAGTACGAAAATAATCCATTAGAAGATGGTTCACTACAAAAATATCAAGTGTTTGAAGTTCCCATTACCACATTAAATCGCGAAGCATTAAAAGAAATCGAAGGACTAACCACAAAAAATATCGACCGTTGCCAAAACTTTTTTGCATTGGGACTCACCTTTTGGATTTACGATCGTCCTTTAGAGCACACCAATACTTGGATAGAAAACAAATTTGCCAAAAAACCCGAAGTAGTTGCTGCGAATAAAAAAGCGTTAGAAATGGGTTACTATTTTGGTGAAAATACCGAAACTTTTCAAATACGTTATCGTGTAAAGCCTTCTGAGCAAACGCCGGGTATTTATCGAAAAATTACCGGAAATGAAGCCTTAGCTATGGGGCTTGTTACTGCTGCACAAGTAGCGGACAAACCGCTTTTTTATGGTTCATACCCTATTACGCCTGCAAGTGACATTTTGCACTACCTAGCTGCAATGCGTAATTTTGATGTGCGTACTTTTCAAGCGGAAGATGAAATTGCTGCGATTGGTTCCGCGATTGGAGCTGCTTTTGGTGGTGCCTTTGCTGTTACCGGAACAAGTGGACCTGGTGTATGTCTAAAAGGGGAAGCAATGGGGCTTGCTCTTGCTTTAGAGATACCTCTTATTATTATAGATGTTCAACGTGGCGGACCAAGTACCGGGCTACCCACAAAAACGGAACAGTCCGATTTATTGATGGCGATGTATGGCCGCAACGGCGAAAGTCCTATCCCCATTATCGCCCCATCAACCCCTTCCGATTGTTTCGATACAGCAATCGAAGCTTTTCGCTGGGCTGTATACAGCAACGGACCTGTTATTTTGTTGAGTGATGGTTATCTCGCAAACAGTTCTGAGCCGTGGAAAATACCTGATCCAGATAGTATCGCCAAAATCGAGGTAGTGCATCCGGAACCACAAGAAAACTTTCTTCCCTATCAACGTGACCCAGTGACATTCGCACGCCCATGGGCAATACCTGGAACAGCAAAACTCGAACACCGTTTGGGTGGATTGGCGAAACAACCAGGCACAGGAAACGTATCTTATGATCCAAATGATCACCAACAAATGGTCAACGATCGTGCCGAAAAAGTACAACGTTTACAACAGATTATCCCCGACATAGAAGTTTTTGGGCCAAGCAGTGGAAAATTACTCGTTATAGGTTGGGGGGGAACGTATGGAGCAATCCATAGTGCTGTTGCGCAAGCCCAACAACAAGGTAAAAACGTTTCGAGTATTCACTTGCGACACTTGAATCCATTTCCGAAAAATTTAGGAGATGTGATCGGTAATTTTGAGCAAATATTAATACCAGAACTTAATATGGGGCAACTCATTATTCTTCTTCGTTTACATTTTAAAGCCAACTTTATTTCTTATCCTAAAGTTCAAGGACAGCCTTTTAAAATCGAAGAAATTTTTGACCGAATAGTTGAAATGATATAAGGAGTGAACATGAGCACAACAAAAGATAAAACTCCTACAGCGCTTACGAAAAAGGATTTTACGTCCGACCAAGCTGTACGTTGGTGTCCTGGCTGTGGTGATTATGCAATACTAGCGCAAATGCAAAAAGTATTACCGGAACTTGGTATTCCAAAAGAAAACGTCGTGTTTGTTTCGGGAATCGGCTGTTCAAGTCGTTTTCCTTACTACATGGATACATATGGATTACATACCATTCACGGTCGTGCAACAACCATCGCCAGTGGCCTAAAAGTGGCCAACCCTGACCTAAGTATCTGGGTCATTACGGGAGATGGTGATGGCTTGTCTATCGGAGGAAACCATCTACTTCACGTACTGCGTCGCAATGTCAATTTGAATATTATTCTTTTTAACAATCGTATCTATGGATTGACAAAAGGACAATATTCTCCGACATCTCTCCCTGGACACAAAACCAAATCTTCGCCAATGGGATCGATAGAACAATCTCTTAATCCTGTAGGGGTTGCTATAGCTGCTCACGCAACTTTTGTCGCCCGCACTCTCGATAGACATGTAAAACATATGGGTGAGATACTAAAAAAAGCGGCCGCGCACCAAGGAACCTCCTTCGTGGAAGTTTTGCAAAACTGTCCGATTTTTAATGATGGCGCATGGGAACCTGTGGCGGACACCAAAATGCGTGGTGACAACATGCTAGGTCTTGAGCACGGGCAACCAATGGTATTCGGCAAAACCGTAAAAAAAGGTGTGCGTTTAAACGGTTTAAAGCCTGAAGTTGTCGAACTAAACGACACCGTAACCGAAGACCAGATGTTGGTACACGATAAAGAAGATGAAATGCAGTCTATTCTGGTGAGTCGTATGCAGTATCCTGACTACCCAATTCCTCTTGGAGTAATTCGTCAAGTGGAAAGACCATGCTACGAAGATCAACTCATTGGCCAAGTCAAACTTGCACAAGAAACAAAAGGCAAGGGGGACTTAAAACAACTGTATCATGCGGCGGATACCTGGGAAGTAAAGTAGTGACTTATGAAAAAAATTATCGCACGCAATCCGTGGCTACTTTGTCATGAAAATCAAAGTGCCTCATTGCGTTTGTTTTGCTTTCCTTATGCGGGTGGTTCTGCGACTGTTTTTCGTAAGTGGCCGGAATATTTACCAGAAAATGTTGAAGTCTGTGCAATTCAATTGCCTGGCCGGGGCTCACGGTTACGTGAGCCTCTTCATAACAATATGAGCGATTTAGTCGCTGATTTAAAAGTCGCCATCACAGATATTATCGATGAAATGCCTTTCGTTTTTGTCGGCCATAGTATGGGGGCTCTCACAGCATTTGAATTATGCCATAGTTTAGAAACCTTACCACAACATCTTTTCGTCTCGGGTTTTCGTGCACCGCAGCTCCCGATGCGTTCCAAGGTGATATTCGATTTGCCAGAAAATGAATTTATCGAAGAACTAAAAATTTTAGGTGGAATGCAACCGCAAATTATGGCCAATCGCGAATTGATGAACTTACTGTTGCCGGTGTTGCGCGCCGACTTTCGCGTTTGTGATACATATTCACATAAGCAGCGCTCTGCCATCGACTGTGGAATCACAGCAATAGGAGGTATTCAAGACCCCCGCGCAACGAAAGACGAACTGCAAATGTGGACAGAACACACCACAGAGAATTTTGCGTTACACATGCTTCCGGGAGATCATTTCTTCATTGATATGTATGCCAACTTGTATTTTGAAATTTTAAATCGCGAACTATACAATCATTTGTAGGTGTAAAATGTTCTTACCTTCTAATTTTTGGAGTAATTTACCGCAGGTAGAGTTGCAAAAAGACGATACCCACGTATGGTACATTTCGCTACAAGCGTCTACACATGATTTAAGTTATTTTTCACAACTGCTCAACGAAGAAGAAAAAAAACGCGCCGCGAAATTTCATTTTGAAAAACACCGTATCCATTTTACCGTTGCACGAGCAGTAATGCGCATATTGTTGGGAAAATATCTAAACAAAGAAGCACGAGAAGTACAATTCTATTATCAAGAGCGCGGAAAACCCTATGTGCAAGAACTCATTCATTTTAATATATCGCATTCAGGTGATCGCGCGCTCTTTGCCGTCAATAAAAATTATGAACTTGGTGTTGATATAGAATTCATGCGCGACAATGTTTCCTGTGAGCAAATTGCCACCAGATACTTTTCGCAGACGGAAATAATCGAGCTAGCGAAAACCACCAACAAAAAACTCGCTTTTTTTCGCGGTTGGTCGCGTAAAGAAGCCTATATTAAAGCTATTGGCGATGGGCTAACTATGCCACTCGCCAGTTTTTATGTACCATTAATGGCAACAGAAAATTTAAGTATACACCACAATGATCCCCGCACATGGGGATTGTGGAATCTTGAAGTCGGTGAAAATTACACTGGTGCCATTGTCGTACAAACATTGAATACTAATATACGAAAATATACCTATGATGGATGATCTCTCAAAAAACCTAGATCTTTTGCGTCAAAAACGCAACAAATATATTCGCGAACACAGGTGGAACCAGGCACTTGAGACTATCGAAGAAATGATTCGCTTACTTCCTACACCATCTTTTTACACGCGAAAAGGAATGATTGAAATAAAGTTAGGTCGTTATGCCGAAGGAATTGACAGTTTAAAACAAGCACTTCATATCGAACCAAGTTATATAAAAGCACGACAAATTCTAATGAAATTAAGTGCTCGCATGGCTAAGGCAGGAGACGATCCTCTCGACAATATGATGTCAAACTCTCAAGCAATGCTCATTTATAGTGAGTCCGTCAATAGTGACACGGACAGTCTCGAAACTTTAGACAAAACCTTTACCAATCCAGATGGAACATTACTTCTAGTACCGGACTCAGATGAATTGGGGCAAGCCATTTCTCCACCGAGTGACATCACCAATATGTCGGCGTTGCCACAGCAGTTTGGAGAATACAAAGATTTACGCTTGATAGGTTCGGGGAGCATGGGTATTGTATATCGCGCCTACCACCCGCGCCTCAATAAATATTTCGCCATTAAAGTAATTCATCCTGAAAACAATGTCGACCATCAAGCGTTGCAAAAAGAGGCGCAAATGCTTTCGCGCCTTCACCACCCAAATATTGTTAACATCAAAGAGGTTGGCACCTCCGAGGGGTCGCATTACATAGTTATGGATTATGTAAAAGGCGAAACATTAAGTGAGTATATCCAAAAAGGAAAATATTCTTACAAAGACGCACTGCAAATTATTCGCTTTATTGCCTTGGCCATTGACTATGCTCACCAAAGTCAAATTATTCATCGCGACTTAAAGCCGTCCAATATCATTATCGAACAAGACACGTGCTTGCCGATCGTGATGGATTTTGGACTTGCCGCCAATATTCACTCCCTAAGCAAAATACAGCGTAGCATTTCCGGGACTCCTCGTTATATGGCTCCCGAACAAGCAATGGGGCAAACATATAAAATTTCGCCAGCGACAGATGTATACGCAATAGGAGCTATTTTGTATGAAATGCTTACGAAAACACCTGTTGTTACAAATAATATGCCGAAAAAAACTCTACAGGAGATTGTCGCTCACGAAGCAAAACGACCTACAAAAATAGCAAAAGACCTTTCTCCGGAAATAGAAGCCATCTGCATGAAATGTTTGTACAAAGACCTACGCTATCGCTATTTCAATGCTCGCGAATTGGCAGATGATATTACGCGGTACTTTGACGGAGAAGCCGTCATTGCACCGCGATTAACAATTTATAATAGAGGTATACGGCGTATCAGACGCAGTAAAAAGCTCTTCACCATTTTATTTTTGTTCGTACTTGGTTTTTGTAGTATGCTAGCATCGGCATTACTCGGTTATAACAGTACCGCGGCTACATTACGCAAAGATTTACAAACGTTACACAAATCTAACTACAGCAAAGAAGATCTTCTAGTAAAATTTCCCCTTGGCAACTCAAAAAAACTGCCTCTTGTTTTACAACAACAGCTAGAAATTTCTATTCACAATTATTTAGCGACCATTGATCTGCTAAAAAGATTGGACTCCATATCACCGCGAAAAAAAAATATCAAAGAAATCCGTCAACTGAACAAACAACTACTAGAACTTGCGCAGTTTTCTCCGAAAAAATCTTTTACTTACTTATACGACCAGCCAGCAAATTCATTTTTTAAAGACGACTACGACATTTTATTGCAACATCAAAAAAAAGACAGCGAAAAAGACAAACGTTTCGTGAATGACATTATGGAACAACTACGTACATCAAGCAATGGCTATGAGAAACATTTGCGTGACTTAATTTACGCGAGAAGTTCGTTTGTGACCGCAGCAATGATCGGCTATGCAAACTCGTCGCTACCATTACAACAAAGACTTGCTTTAGACTATTTGATTACGGTGGATATGAAATATGGTAAGCAAAACATAAAAGAAATTTTGTTAGAAAACTTACGAAATATCGAGGCGACTCCTGAAAACAAAACAAAAATCACACAACTAGTCGATGCTTTGTACAAACTACGCAATAAATAACTATTTACGACGGACAATCATTCAGAGTACTGTCTATTTTTCGAGCCCGTTTGCGAGCCCGAGCCCGGCTACAAATTAGAAGAGTATTAAATTTTTCTTTGAACTTTAATCAAACGAGTAAGCATTGCTACAACTCTTAAAAGAAGCTCACGTCCATTGATAAAAATGCTCAAAATTTTTTGGCAGCCAACGGATAACGTTGGCTTTCAAAGTCAAAATTTCTGTTCTCACCCTACATGACTACCTTCGGTGCCCCACAACAGTATACATTTTATTTTTTTTACCATTATAAAGTTGAGAGTGGTAGGTAACATGTATGTCAGGAAAACCTAATATACGCAAATATTCCGCGATTAACTGTGGAGATAAATTCCACCATGTTTCGTAAGGTTGCAATTTCTTAGCGTTTGGTAAAAAACGAATTAAATTCGCCCCAGTAATCCACTGTGCTACAGACATCATTTTACTGATGACGCCTTCGGTGACAATTACTGTTTCTTGCACATGTTTTGTCACATTTTGCAAAGCGAGAAAAGGATCTCTTAAATGTAAGAGAATCGCTCCAAAAGTGCATATATCGAATGTACCTATATTCTCAGGGATGTCATATACCGTACCATAAACAACTTTCGCCTGCGAATTGTTCGCTTTGTGGGCTAACCAGTATCCGTTGTTGAGTTTTTCAATATGCTTTTTGCGATTTTTTATATGTTGCTCATAATCGTAATCCGCATAAGGAACAATATCCCATGGTTGCTTGCTAGACAAGTCATAAGCGGTCACACGGGCCCCCATCTTTTCCATTGCAAAACAAAGATGACCACTTGCCGTACCAAGTTCTAGTACATTTTTATCTGCAAAATCAACATTGGCAAAGTAATCCTTCTCTTTTCCTCTTAAATCCCACATACCTTTGACCAAACCATGTCCAGGTATATCCATTGTATGGTAAAACAAACAATCTTCTATATTAACAATATCCCGAGGTTTTGCCCAAATATTCTGATCCATACTTTTCCTAGCAAAAAATGTAAACGATAGTTAGGTGCTATATGTTTTTTAACAAAAATGTAAACCGTTTTTATGTCCATGCGCACGTTTCATACTGTTCAAAAAAGATAAATACGTGGCGCTGCCAGTAACGGCTCCTTTTTTCGCCGGGTTATAGCGTTGTGCTTTTTCTACATAACAATCTTGCCCTTCACCCGCCCCATAAAGCTCCACTTCAATAATATGCGACTCCAGTTGCGGATCTACCACTAATTGTGCAGTTACATTATCCATTCCTAGTTGCGAAGCCAATGCAGCAACTGCCATAGTATTGACGTTATTTGGAGCATAGGAGCAAACCTGTCGCACACTTCCAGAGTAAATAGTGGTTTCTTTTGTTATTTCCGCAAGCGGTATCTCTAAGGGGCCATAGTAGTGTATGCTCAAAGGATGTTTCTTCATCGTCACATTCATTTTTTTGAGTTTGTTATTTGCCACAAGTTGTAGAATACAATCTAAATACCACATAGCCCCTCTAGGAACATACATCGCATGTGATTCGTCCTTTTCCACGAAATCTAATACCTTGCTTTCTAACTCTTTATCGGCAAATGCGGTAGGAGAACCCGGCATGTAGTCGGCGTGTTGTAAAAAACGTGTTGCGTATTTTTTGCTAATTTCAGGGTGCGCAACTTCAACAATCAAGTCAACATCATAATTTGTAAAATCATCGAGGTTTTGTAATACCTTCTCACCATCAACACCCTTTATTTTTGACGTATCTCGATTATATACAAAGCTAAGTTCAAACGAGTCGTCCATATTTTCCACCAAGTATTTTCCTAAATTACCATAACCGACAATTCCTACTTTTCGCGGTGTTTCTTCCATATTCAGTTCCCCAATAAAATGTGAATAATATTTTACATATGAATGCGAATAACCTATAATAAATAAAAATGTGCAATAGCATTCAACATTATTACATAAATGTGTAAATTTTTTCACTGTTTGTGGAAGGTTTTTTTATGAAAAAATACACGGCTATATTTTTTATGGTGGTTACTTTCGCATTCGTAAGTGCCGAAAGTCTGGAAATCCATCATTTTGGAATAGGTCAGGGAGATGGAACACTTATTGTTGCCAAGCACAGTGATGGACAATATAGTACAATCCTCATCGATGCGGGAAACAGTAGTGGCAAAGGCCGTGCCATTTTTCGACGTATGGAAGAACTGTTCGGTAGTAAGTATAAACGTCTTGATTGCTTAGTTGTTTCGCACCTTCATTCCGACCACTATGGCGGAGCGCCAGAAATTTTGACTCTTTGTCAGGAAAAAAATTGGACAGTCGGGAAAGTCATTGATAAAGGAAAAAAGACCCACGGCATTGCTCCTTTTATCATATATGACTGTTGCTACGACACCTCGATAGGGGACCCTTACTTTGAAAACGATCCAGTAGATGAGCTTACTCGTGGTGCTTCCCTTGATGATTTTCTAAAAAAAGCAGCTGAATTTCCACGCGAAAACATTGATTTGGGTGTCGATTTATTTCAACTCACCAAAAAAGTCAAAACAAAAATGACCATGACATGCGTGACCAGCAACGTAAAGGTATACAAACGTTATGGAGCCAAATACTACATAGATCGCGAAAATGAAGCGCATTCGGAAAATGATTACTCGTATGGATTCTTATTGCAATTTGAAGGATTCAAATACTTTACAAGTGGTGATTTGGGCGGAAAAGATCCTGCATATCTTGATATTGAATCACTCATCGTTGATTATTTCAAAACTTGGCCAGAGGATAAATATTTTCATTTCTGTGCTCTCAAGGTAAATCATCACGGCAGTAGACATAGCACCAATAAAACATTTGCAGATTTTTCAAGACCAACCATTTCCGTCATACAATCTGCTTTGAGATCCTTTTCGGGAACACAAATACCAAACAAAGAAACCATTGATGTTTTAGAAGATGTAAACTCGCGTATTTTTTACACCTATCTACCAGAAAGTGGTTCTTCTTACTGGCAAGGAAAAGTCAAATACTACAATGACGTTGTGTTGAAAATTCCTAGAAATCCTGGATATAAGAATATCAAGATTGATATACAAACCCGCTTACGAAGTAAAACAGGCGATTTGGAATGGGTTGGCAATAGCAAAAATTCCTACCTAACCTGTACGAAAAAGCATGCGTATATCTCTCCACTCACAGGAGAAGAATTAGAAACCACTAAATAATTACGTCTTAGATATTTGTTATTCTATAAAGAAAGTAAACGTTTCTGTTTACTTTCTTTATTTTTTTAGCTAGGATTACATTTGACCGACAAAGATTTAATACGTCAAGCCCTCAAAGTTAGTCGCGATGCTGTACGTTTAGCAGCAAAGGAAGTATTAAAACTGCAACAGCAAAAAGGCTTCTTGACATCCTTTAAGAAAGATGATTCTCCTGTAACTGCAGGAGATAAAATCGCAGAACAAATAATTGTTGAAGCGATACAAAATCATTTTCCCCAACACAAAATACTCAGTGAAGAATTTGGCAAAATTAATTTTAGGACAAAAAGTCCTTTTCTATGGGTTTTAGACCCCATTGATGGTACATGGTCATACGTAAATCAAGAAATTACCATGTGCATACAAGTCGCTTTGTTAAAAAACTCACAGTGTATTAGCGCAACAATTTACCATCCATTTACAAAAGCAATGTATCAAACTTCATTGGGTAAGGTCGCAACTCTAAATAGACGACATTTACCTTTCACCAATTATCAATCGTTGAAAAGAGCTGTCGTGAACTATCATATTCCTCGCTCGCAAACAAAATTGATTTATTCTCTTATCGATTTGTGGAAAGAATATCGCATTGCCAAATTAATTACCCAAGGAGGATCTATTGCTTACTCGCTGGCTTGTGTTGCCAAAGGATCTCACACCTGTTTTATTACCACAAACGATAAAACAGTCAAAGCATGGGACCTATGCGCCGGTGTTACACTGATTCGCAACATGGGAGGATGTGTCACTAACTTTCAAGGAGAAAATGTGAGTCCAGTGGAACATAAAGGTGGAATTATCGCTAGTTGTAACAAGAAAGTTCATAAAGCACTATTAAAATGTCTAGCGAATTATGAGTTCAATGTCTAATGCTAACGCCGTAATATTTACCCTTGAAATACTCGAAATAATAAAAAGTTACAAAAAATTTATTTTTTAGTTGCGAACAAAAAAAGGTAGTGCTATAATGTTCTTAAATTAAGAATAACTTAACTGAATATAAAAATTCACTTATGTTATCTCCTTATCTAGACTTTCAAAAATACTCTTAATACAATCCCTTATTATGTAGTATTCATTCCTGCATTGTTTACCTATGTATTAGGTAAACAATTTTTTTTTATTACCGTTTTTACTTAATTCAAATCTTGCAATAGAACTTTCAGTATGTTACTAGGTGTATCATACATTCCGCTCTCTAGCACTTGCAAAACTAATGTGTTAAATTCTATCACTAAAAGTGCCTAGACATTTAAACAAATCCTATGTTGATACCCTAAATAAATTCAGATAACATCAAAACCCTTTAAAACAAAACATTGTACTAACAAACTTTTAATTCACTACGTTTCATTTACAACAACAAAACTCCGATTAAAAACATGGATAGAAAAACATTGACTTAAAAACATAGAATTTATAATCACAGGATATGAGGTTTTATCCATCCAGAAACACATACCCAAATTACCATTTCACTTTTCACCAAAAATCTATTTTAGGGCATGTCTTCACTTTTAATTGTTTGATTGTTATTTAGATGTAGAGTCCAGTAGTGATTTTATACATTTTCCAAAACAAAATGTATAAAAGTAAATTAAGACATTCCGTAATCCATCAAAAATTACCTACAATGTTGAGAATTCTGCTATTTTTCAATTAGGGGAAAAAAATGCAAAATAATAAACGAAATTATACAAACAAAAAGAAAAATAATAACCGACGAAATACCAATACAGTGACAACAAGTGGAGAAGGTGTTTTAGAGATTTTACCTGATGGATTTGGTTTTTTACGCTCACAAAAACACAACTACCTACCATCGAAAGAAGATATCTACATTTCTCCCGCACAAATATCCAAATTTAAACTACGCACCGGAGTTACCATTAACGGTCAAGTTCGTGCAGCAAAAGGTAGCGAAAAATACCGCGCTCTTGCAAAAGTAGAGTCTGTAAATGGCGGACCAGCAGAAACCTTCACCAAACTACAAACCTTTGATACTCTTACCCCCATATACCCGGATGAGCAAATCCGTCTTGAAATACAAGGACATGATGACGTAGCACCACGGGTAATCGATATGCTTATTCCTTTTGGTAAAGGACAGAGAGGTTTAATTGTTGCTCCACCACGCGTAGGAAAGACAGTTCTTCTAAAAACCTTAGCAAAAAGCATTTCGACAAATCATCCTGAAACTGCACTCATCGTTCTTTTAATTGATGAACGCCCAGAGGAAGTAACTGATATGCGTAGATGCATTCAAGGCGAAGTCATTAGTTGTACATTTGACGAATCGGCGAACAACCACATTCAAGTCGCAGAAATCGTACTAGAAAAAGCCAAAAGAATGGTTGAAGAAGGAAAAGATGTTGTTGTGCTTCTCGACTCGCTAACAAGACTTGGTCGCGCATACAATACAGAAAGTACTCCAAGTGGAAGAACATTAAGTGGTGGTATGGACGCCAATGCCATTCAAAAACCGAAAAAGCTTTTTGGTGCAGCACGCAATATCGAAGACGGTGGAAGTTTAACCATTATTGCCACAGCGCTTATCGAAACGGGAAGTCGCATGGACGATGTTATTTTCGAAGAGTTTAAAGGAACAGGTAACATGGAGTTATACTTGAGCCGTAAACTAGCTGACCGCAAAATATTTCCTGCCATTGATTTACTAAAGAGTGGTACACGTGGTGAAGAACTTTTACTTGGAAAAGAAAATATCCAAGAAATTTGGGCTTTACGTCGTATTTTAAACGATATGAAAAGTCGCGAAGCGATGGAATACTTAATAAAAGGGCTAAAGAAAACACCTAATAATGAAGCACTATTGAAGCAATTTTCTTTAACCCGTAAAATATCATAATGCGATTATTTAACCATTTTAATCTTAAAATCTTGGTGAAGAACCAAGTAAACCGTCGGTATTAATAATAATGTAAGTAGTGTTGCTGTCATAAGTCCGAAAATTACAACATTGGCCATTGGTGTCCACAGAGGACCGCCCCAGAAAGACAATGGTAGTAATCCACCGGCAGTTGTAAAAGTAGTCAGCAAAATTGGTATCATGCGCATACGACCGGCTTTCACAAGAGCTTCCTTTACTGGTAAATCAGATTCTTTAAGCTGACGATCAATAAAATCGATGAGAACAATCGCATCGTTGAGAACCATACCAGCTAGAGAAATCATACCTAGTTGTGACATAAAATTAAGCGGCCATCCAGTAATAATTAGGCCGATCATGCTTCCGGCAAAAGCCATCGGTAGCGTAAGTAAAATCATAAAGGTTTTTGCAAAACCACTGTACTGACATACTAAGATAAAAATAATCAATATAAAAGATATGCTAAAAGCAACATTGAAGTTTTCTTCACTTTTTAGAGTTTCTTCCCACTCGCCACCGATTTCTAAATGGCAGCCGTCTTTTTTCATGCGTGCGTTGATTTCATCGAGCCGTGGCATTATATCCGTTACAATACCATTGGGAAGAGTACGCGCACGTACAAAAGCGTATATTGTCAAAGTGCGGCGTTGGTGATAGTGAACAATAGTACTTGTTTCCCATGTTACCTTGTTTTGCGAAATACCTTCGATGGGAACCACTCCATTGTTGCCACGTATATAAAAATCATTGATAGAGTGGAGATGTTCTCTTTCTTTTGCTGGTAGGCGCAAAAACACAGGTATGTTCGTATCTCCCTCGCGAAACGTCGTCAAATATTGGCCGTCGAGAAATGTATTCATTGTCTCTGCAACATTTTGGTTGGTTACCCCCGACATATTAGCAAGTTCAGTGTTTACGTTGACATTGACTTGGTATACAGGATTTCCCCAATCATTATACAAAAGGGTAATATGAGGGTGCGAAAATAACAGTGCTGCCACTTCCTTTTCATAAGCATAAATTTTTTGGGGATCTTCACCAACTAAGCGCAGTGAAACAGGAGCACCTGCACTTGTTCCCATATTGAGTTTACGAACAATAATACGTGCATCACTTACTTGTTCATCGACAAGTTCACGCAACTCCGCGACGTAACTATCCGTATATACAGCCTCCGTCGTGTTCACAAGTATTTGGGCCACATTATGTAGTTCAGGACCAGGCTCAAACATTAGGTAAAAGCGCGGTGCACTTCCTCCCACAAAACTAATCATATTTTTCAAACGTTTTACTTTTTCGCCTTTAATGTTGGTATGGGAAAGGCTTTTGATAATATTTTCTACTTTTTCACATGTGCGATGTGTTCTTTCTGTAGAAGCTCCTTCTGGAACAGTGATGTCTACAATAAACTGATCGCGAAGTGCCATCGGAAAAAATTGACTTCCCACCATCGACATTAGCGTAATACTGAGAACGCACATTCCAAAACCAAAAGTCAAAGTTATGTAGCGATGATTGAGACACAAACGCAATAATTTGGTATAGCGTGTCTTCACAATTCCTTCCTGGTCGTGATCATGATGGCCACCGCCGTCGCCACCTGTCATTGTATTGCGACCTATAATCCAACCAAATAAACGTTTACTAAAAGAAAATAGTTGCCCTTGGCCAGTACGAATTCGCGTCAGGAAAGCGACAATAGAAATCCAACAACGTACAAAAAATGCCAGTATACCACCTTGGACTACCGCTGGACGCAAAATCCAATAGCCAAGAATTGTAGTAACACTCATCGCGACAAGCCAGCTAACGAGAAGTGTTGTACTCACAACAACAGGTAAACCATACACATATTCACCTTCGTTTCCAGGTATGGTGAGCATCGGTAAAAAAGCGGCAACCGTCGTTAGAGTAGCGGCTAGAACAGGTAGTGACATTTCACTTGCCCCGCGCCACGCAGATTCGAAGCGACTTTTGCCTTCGGAAAGAAAACGGTGAATATTTTCCGAAACCTCAATGGCATTGTCCACGAGAAGCCCCAACGAAACGATCAAAGCAGCGACAGATACATCTTCAAGTTCCACGCCAAACAACCGAAAAATCCCAATAGAGATAATCATTACAATCGGGATCGACATTGCCATAACGAGAGCTATGCGGAAACCAATCATCAAAAAACCAACAATAACAACAACGACAATCCCTTGTACCAAACTCGACGTAAAATTTTCTAACGCTTCTTCTACGTGAATTGGTTGGTCGGAAGCAATGGTGAGCTTAATATCCTCGGGAAGAATATCTTTGTCCAAAAATTCTTGTAATTTTTCGCGAACGCGTTGACCTAAGGCAACGATGTTCCCACCTTTTTTCATATTGAAACCAATGATAAGACACTCTTCGCCGATAAAACTGTCTTCAGTAAACCGACAATATAAACTCTTTGGGTCGGCAAACCTGCGCGTTACTTTTATTCCCAAATCAGGAAGATACGTTGGCGCTTTGTCTTGAACTGTCCTTATCACCACTTGTTCAATTTGTTTGGTGGTTTCAAACTCTCCGCTGAGACCTACAATATAGCGCTGCTGTCCGGTGTCTAAACTCCCCCCCGGGGCCACAATATTTTTCTGGTTGAGAGCCAATGACAACTCAGTGACACTGATGTCCATCTTGCTCCACTCCCCAGAGGAAACTTCCAAATTCACGACTTCGTTTTGTATACCTGTTGTTGTGAATTTTCCGATCATGGGAACATTACTTAAATATCGCTCAATTTCTTTGGCATATTTGCGCAGACGTTGATAGTTCCCTTCTTTTCCAGGGCTCGTTGAGTACAAAGCAAAAAGCATTACCGATAATTCCGTAAAATCGGACTTTACGATAGGAGGATACGCGTCTCGTGGTAATAAATGAGTAATTTCGCGAATACTCTTTGTGACTTCAGCGAAAATGGGTTTTGGATCTTTTATACGTTGATCAACGTCTACGTATATGACCGCAACCCCTATACGCGACTCCGAATAAATACGCGAGACGGAGTTAATTTTACTCACCGCTCTTTCAATAGGCTTTGTTATATGTTGCTCAACTTTTTCGGCACTAGCTCCTGGCCAAGGAACGGTGACTAAACAAGTGCGTATTATGATAACTGGGTTTTCATTACGCGGTATGGTATCGTAAACCGTGAGTCCCCATAATAACGCAAAAAAAGTAGCTGTGAGAGTAATGGTTTTGTATCGTAAAGAAAAACGTGGTATATTCATCGAGTTGATCCTTTTAACGCGTAACCTTCCACTAAGTGGTTGATATCAATTTCTTTGATAATATTGATCGGTATGTTTCTATTCAGCGGTCTATACAAATTATTTATACGATACCCACCGTAAATAATAACCTTCTCTCCTGGTTTTAAACCATCCTCTATTTTCCATACATCTTCTACTTTAGTTTTTATGACATTGCGCCTTACCGCTTCCCCGACGTTTTTACCATTTTCTTCTTTTTCGTTTGCCACGACAAAAACATAATAGGATTGTGTGGCTTCGCCTTGTGATTTGATAATAGCATCGGCAGGCAGATATATTCCACGTGGAAGCTCACTTGCATATTCTATTGTAACAAGTTGTCGAGGACGAAATACCCATTCGCTTTGCTGACGTACAACAAAGTCACCATCTTTCAGTTTAACAAAGTCCTCTTGGTTTCCCACGAGTAACACATCATTTTCGCGAAGACCATTACTTTTTTCTAACGAACGAAAAATCCATGTAACGACATTGGCAACGTCTTTACCTAACTTGATGTATATCTTTCTTGCCGTGGCAACAGGGTTACCCCCTTCTAACTTCCAAACGTAGTTGCCCTTAGCGTCTTTTAATACGCATCGCGTATCCACATAGAGTTTTCCACCCCCCTTGGGATTCTTATATATTAAGCTACTAAAGTTGCTAAAACGTTTATATGCTTCCGCTTTTTGATCCAAGACGATTTCATCTTTTTGGTAGTTTCTCGCAGCAAAAACAGCAAGGAAAGTTCTAGTAGACGGATCTGCAGCCGTATTTAGATAATACAAAATACCTTTTTCTGGTTTTTGATACGCGTTGTAGTTTTCCAATGTGTATATGGAGACTTCTTCTCCTACTTGGAAATCGCGAAGTTTCTTAAAGGATACCGACACGTCTATACGCATCGGGTCCATCATCGCTAAGTTAAAAATCGAAGTCGCCGGAGAAACGAGAATACCAGGGTTCACATTAATCCCCGCAATAACACCATCAAAAGGAGCACGCAAGTCGCATTTATCTAAGGATTTTTTCGCGCGTTTTACCGCCGCTTTTGCATGCAATAACTGCGCTTTATATATATCTATTTCCGCTAACCGTAAATCTTTTTCGACCCTGGCTTTTGATAAATCTCCTTGGTATGTACGTAGCTCTTTCTGCTTCAAGGTTTTAGCAAGCTTCAACTTCTCTTCTTGGATTTGCGCCACCAGCATTTGTGTACGACTTTGTAAGATGCGCGAGTTTGTCGTATCTTGTTTTGAATATGCTTTTTCGGTAAGTTTGTATTCATCCTCTGCCAATTTTCGTTGTTCCTGCGCCATTTTAAGATCCAAAGGAAAAATCTTTTGAATTTCGGTTGTCGTCGCGTCTACGCGCGCTTGTGCAGCTTTGATTGTTTCGTCGGATACAATCAGTGATTTTTCTGCTGCTTTCAGCTTGGTTTCCGCAGCGCGTTGCTGGTTTTCAGCCTCTTCTAAAGCTAGTAAATACGGCTCTTTATCCAGTTCTGCAATAATTTCACCACGATGAATTAATTTTCCATTTTCGTCTTTCAGCTCTCCTTGTACCATTTTTCCAGGGCTGCGAACATGTAATTTCACTAAGCGTCCGGAAACTTGGAAACGCAATTCCTCTGTTTTCCACGGTAACATAGTACCTGTCAAACGTGCTTTACGTGCCAAACTATACTCTTTCACTGTAGTTGTTTGTACCGGAATAAAGCGTTTTCCTTTTCTTGATGCTCGAGGAGGTTCACTACAAGAACTAAGTAGTAGTAGAGCCACCAGTAATAGTGTAAAATAAATTTTCCCACGAAACCTCATATTGTGTCCTTTTACTTACCTTGTGTTATGTGGATTTTAGCAATTACGGAGCTTATCCATTTATGTATTTAGTTCTGAGTATTATAATTACAAAATTTAGCTTTTGTAAAGCAAAAAAACTTACGCAAGACCCCAAAAAACAGGAAGCAAATACTTTATCGGCCATTATTTTGCCTTCGAAAAGAATATCTTGACGTTATCATTCTGCATCTTGTAAAGCTTTCGCCGTCACCCATACAAATTTTGCATGTTAAATTGACCAATTTATTTCGCACCTATCCCTAAAAAACATTGACAATAGCGATTCATTTTCTTATTTTAATGAACATATTACTTTACTATTTTGGTATTATTCAGGGAAAAAAGTGATCATGCTCGACTTTTCACAAGAAGTTGTCTTTCAGTTTGGGCTGTTGGTGTTGTGCACAACGCTTGTTGTATGTAGTTTCCATGCAATATTATCTTATTATATTTACTGTTTAGGTTGTAAAACTCATCTTACGCAACCTACAACAAAAAATGTCCACACTCTACTTAATCCCCAATTAGCACTTCAACATCATTCCTTGAATAAAACAGCAATGACATTTCGGCAAATGCGTAATCAAACACAATATCGATTTTTAGATACCACGTGAAACTATTCTTCGATAACGTAAACGTCCGTTCATTGAATATACCACACTTGTAGTTAACGATAAATCCACAGAAGTATATCTCACACAAAACCTTGTAATGAGATCCACAAGACAGTGGCATTTCCCCACAAATTAGTGGTTATTTGGAACTACATAACAAAATGGCTTTGCAATTTTGACCGTAAGTAATAATCTCAGCTGTTCTTGGAAGTAATTTCATTTACACAAAATAACAGCGAGTTGTTAGTCTGGTCATTCAAAACTATTTGATTCAAGGTTTCGTCTTGCTCTGCAAAATGGTGAAGTAATAAAACATTTTGAGAAGGTTGAACACCATGGTTACACGTTCAATTTTCAGTTATTCCTTTGAACTTTTATAATTCTCAAACCGGGAAATAAATATGAATGACAACGTTGCGATGAAAAAAGCAGAAAATATTGCTTTCTTTGCGTGTTTTCTGCAATTCTTATTTTTTATCTTAACTTTCTCCATATCATATTGGGAATCTATCTCTATTCGCACACAAAGCGTTTTCTATATGATGGGTATTGCCATATGGTTGCTTAGTTACTTGTCTATACGGCAAGAGAGACTAGCGGAAGAGGAAGAACAAGCAGAAAAAGAATATGTTACAGACAATAATAATTCTATTTTTGACGAAGCCGATCAATTAGATCCTCTATCGGCGAGAAACCGCTTAAAAACTTTCCAAACATGGGTCATTCCCATAGCTTCTTTCGTCATAGCGGTTATCTTTATTTTTTGGCGGCATATAACCTAAATGACATCATACAAGGCGTAAGGACAACCGTAAAGCAAGCACCCCTAAGTGCTGCGTTTCTCGGCGGATTTGCATTCTTTTCACTTCTCATTGCAAAATATACTCTGGGAATGGCACAGCGAAAAAACCTGCGTATTCTACGTGCGGGAGGTAGCTATCTTTTTGTCAACGCCGCGACATCTTTTCTTTGTTGCGTTGCCGTTACAATGTCGCATACAGGCTTTGAAAATATAGACTTGTACGTGGCGTATGGTATTCTTACCATTATGGGTTTAATTGGCATCGAAATACTGTTTAACCTACTTCTGGATTTTTATCGACCACGTGTTAGTAACGAAGAAACACGAGTTCCTTTCGATAGTCGTTTACTAGAAATTTCGTCTGGCTCAAAGGGAGTACTCAACACGATTGCGCAGATGTTTGATTACCAATTTGGCTTCAAAGTTTCGGAAACGTGGTTCTACCAATTCATGGAAAAAGCAATCGCCCCTCTACTTCTCTTTCAAATTTTTTCTCTATATATACTCAATTGCATCATATTTGTGGGGCCGAGCGAACAAGTTATTGTCGAAAGATTTGGAACACTTAATCGTATTTATTCACCAGGATTTCACGTAAAATGGCCGTGGCCTGTGGAAAGTGCCATTCACGTAGACAAAGAAAAAGTCCACAACATCATTGTTGGTCAATTCGGAGACCCAGAACTACCCCTTATTGAAAAATATGATGAGTATGGTGACAAAATCCACACCGCACGAATTTTTGCCAAGAAGCATCATGCCGACGAAGATGTGTTCCTGGTAATTGGTCCACAACAAGGAGACCAAAACCTCATTGTCAATTTGATGGTGGCGAGAGCCTCGGTTGTCTATGTGATTAACGATCTCAAAAAATATACATACAACCATCAAAATCCAGAGATATTGATTGACAGCTTGGCAAATAAAGTCATGACACGCTTCTTTGCTTCCGCAGAAATTTCAGAATTAATCGGGGAAAAACGTGAAGCGACCTCTATTTTTCTCAAAAAAACACTGCAAAAAGAATGTGAAAAGAAAGAAGTGGGTGTCGAAATTTTATCCTGTCAACTTCTAGAAGCACATCCTCCGCAATATGTCGCGCGTGATTTTGAAGATGTTATTTCAGCTCTAGAGGCAAAAGAAACCAAAATCATGGCGGCAGAAACATACGCAGCCAAAGTCGAAAAGCAAGTGGAAGCGAGTGTGGCAGAAATACTTCTCAAAGCCAAAGTACGTCAACTGGAAAAGGTAAAAATAACCACAGCAAAGGCGAATATGTTTGATAATACACTCAAAGCTTACAAAGAAAGCCCTGAAGTGTTTTTACTCAGACAGTATCTACGAACTCTAGAGAAAAACATGAAAAACCGCCGCTTGATCATCAGTAATGTGAAGAATACCAAACGTCAAGTGGATAGTTTAAATTTAGAAGATTCTGGTATGAAAATCGTGGACTACAAAATACCTGTTGAAAATGAAGAAAACGATCATGACCATGGTATAGAGGGAAACTGAGGTATAAACAATGACGAACGAAAACAAAAATGAAAATACACAAAATAAACCAAATGTGGTTACCATAATCGTTGCTATTATTATCGCGGTTACTTTACTTTTCTACTTTTTTACCTTTCAAGTGCGTATCACAGAAAAGGCCGTAGTCACCACTTTTGGAAAACCCACGAAAGTGATTGATCCAAGTACGGACTCTGGGGCAGGACTTTATTGGAAATGGCCATACCCTTTTCAAAAAGTCAATGTATTCGATGCACGTATGCGCATTTTTACAGGTACACTGGAACAAATATTCACTTCCGACAGCAAAAGTATTATTCTACAAACATATACCGGCTGGCAAATCGATGATGCATCAAAATATCAAATTCGCAGTGTAAACGAAAGTAGAGCAAAAAGTCACTTAGAATCGTTTATCCGTTCACACACATACACTGTCATTGCCAAATATTCTTTTTATCAAATTATTTCTAGCTCCAAGGGAAAATCATTCCTCGAAGATATTGAAGAAAAAATTCGCCAAAAAGTAAATCAAGACGTGATAGAGTTTGGCTTTGAGGTAAAAGAGTTTGGCTTTCGTCGCTTAGTACTTCCTGAGAGTACCACCAAAGAAGTTGCCAATCGTATGAAAGAAGAACGAAACCGCCTTGCCGAAGAGTACCGTTCACAAGGAGCGAAAGAATCGAAAATTAAGCGCAACCAAGCAGATGCTTTCCGTCAGGAAAAAATCATTGTTGCTGAGGCGCGTGCCAAAGAGATAGAAGGTGAAGCATTTGCGCAAATCGCCGATGAGTATAAAACATTCGCCAAGGACAAAAAATTGGCCATTTGGTTGCGTAAATTGGAATCGCTACGTAACATTCTCAAGGCAAATCGCAGTACCCTTCTCTTAGATCCAAGTACACAACCATTCGATCTACTTCAAAACTCAAGTATTAACAGTGTTTTTTCTGAAAATGAAAATATAAATAACACGCCAGAGAATACAAACAACTCTGAGGAACAAAACGACGAATCTACCGCAACATCTGAAAATGCAGACACAAAAGCCTCATCGACCACAGATACATCAACAGAAAAGAACGTAGATGAATCGACAAAGGATGAGTCTACACAGGAAGAGTCGGCACAAGAAAAACCCACGGAAACGTCGGAGAATAACAACACAGATGAAAAACCAGTAGAAGAGTCCGCGAATAGTGACAAAGCGTCTGCAACACAAGACGAAAATCAAGCGAAAAAAGATGACACTCCAGATCCATCGCAAGAGAAGACGAAGGAGAATAAATAATGTCTCAAGAACCACATAGCAACTCAGAAGAGCTTAGTTATGTCAACGAGCTTGCGGATCAATCTCTTGCGGAAGCTTTAAATCTCAGTTTTAAGATTCTAAAAGGAATTATGTTACTGCTGATATTTATTTTTATTGGCTCTGGGGTATTTATCGTCAACCAGCATGAAGTAGCTCTTGTAATGCGATTTGGCGATATTGTCGGTGCGCAGGGAGCAAAAGAAAAACAACCAGGTCCTCATTGGACGTTTCCGTTTCCCATAAGCAAAATTATTCGCGTTGACAAAAGGGATCACTCACTCACTTTGGAAGACTTTTGGTATTATGAAGATCCTGATGTTTCCGAAGAAAAGCGTCGCAGTCGTGCAAAAGGCAATCTCGATCCTGAAAAAGATGGCTATTGTCTTACTAGTGACGCCAATATAGTTCATGTTGAAAAACTACAGATACGCTATAAAGTCGATAATGCTTATGATTATGTTATGTTTAACAAAAATCCAAAGCAACTACTCCACAATATAATTCTAGGAGCTACTGTTAAAGCCGTTGCTTCCTTTACAGTAAACGAAGCGCGTCAAAAAACCGATGAAGTAATCCGTTTTGTTCGCGTAAATGCACAGCAACGTCTCAATAGAGCTCGCTCTGGCTTACAAATAACAGCCTTATCTCTACGCATCATACCGCCACTAGGCGTTCAAGACGCTTTTGATTCGGTGATTAAAGCTGAGGCGCAAAAGCTCAAGGACTTAGAAATGGCCATTGGTTATGCGACAAGGATAAAAAACGAAGCGGAAGCCTCAGCAAAAGAAATTATAAACAAAGCAAACACTTTCAAATCGAATATAGTACAAAGCGCCCAAAGCGACGTCAAATATCTACAGCTTATCAAAAACCGTTTTAAAAATACTCCTGAGATCTACCAACAAACTTATTACCATCAAGTTTTACAAGAAATTGCAGCGGAAATAAATGAGTTGTTTATTTTGTCTAGTTCTGCAGAGAATCGCGAGTTACGCATTCGTTTAAATCGCGACCCGGAATTGAAAAAATTTAGTGCTCCGGAAGGACAAGAACCCGATATCCTTGAAAAGGAGGAAAATTGAGATGGCTGTTGCCCAACACCAACACCAACAACAACAGCAACGTGTAATGTTGCGGTTGTTTGCTACATTTCTAGGAGGGGCTCTTATAATAAATTCTTTCTTTCTGGAAATGATGTTTAAAACTTCAGCGGAAATTGCAGCACTATCGGCATTTTTTGGAGCGATTGTACTTGGTGCCCCGGTTATTATTCAATCCATTCGTTCCATCACGACAGGACAAATGAAAGTAACGGAGCTTGCCTCCATAGCCATACTCTCATCTGTGGCTCTGGAAATGTATCAAACAGCTGGTATTGTCGCCTTTTTTATGCTTGTTGCTGACGCACTGCAAACGCGAACGGCATTGGGGGCACGCGATGCTATTGAGAGCTTGATACGTCTTGCGCCAAACGAAGCAACACTCATTTCTTCTGGTAGTGAACAGCGCGTTGTGGTCTCTGCACTGAAAAAAGGTGACATTGTACGTGTACGTCCGGGGGAAAACATTCCCGCAGACGGTATTGTCGTCAAAGGGCAAAGTGTCGTTGAACAGGCAAAAATCACGGGGGAATCCCTACCTGTAGACAAAATGATAGATAGCGAAGTTTTTGCTGGTACAACGAACGCCACAGGTATGTTAGAAATCAAAGTAACAAAAGTCGGTGAAGATACGACTCTGGGTCGTGTGAAACAACTTATTCTCGAAGCGGAAAAGACAAAAACGCCGATCATGCAAATTATCGACAAACACGTTAGTTGGTATACGCCAACAATCATTATGCTCGCCGCTCTCATTTTGTATTTTTCACAAGAAATAGAACGTGCGATCACCGCACTAGTAGTAACATGCCCGTCTGCGCTGGTACTTGCAACGCCCACAGCTCTTGTTGCGGCAATATCCTGTGCGGCACGACTGGGTATTCTCATTAAAGATGTCAAATATCTCGAAGAAGCGGCGCAACTCAATAGTATTGTATTTGACAAGACGGGAACCCTAACCACTGGAAATCTTGCGGTAACGAGATTGTCTCCCGCTCCAGAAATCGAAGCTTCTAACTTGCTATCTCTAGCGGCTTCTTTAGAGCAATACAGTAATCACCCTGTTGCAAAAGCCGTTGTTACGATGGCAAAAAAAGCAAATATTGAACTAATAGACTTGCCAGAAGTACACGAAACCGCTGGTAAAGGTATGAGTGGTTATATTGAACAAAAGCATATTTTAATTGGACGCGAAAGTTGGCTACGCGAAGAAGGGTGCGATTTTTCAAAACTTCTTCCCGAGGATATGGAAAATGCCGAATACAGTGTCTTGTACATTGCACAAAATAAAGAGTGTGTTGGATGGATTGGCTTAGAAGATACCACGCGTGAAGAAGCATTTTCCACTACCAAAGATTTAAAAAGCCTTGGTTGCAAAGAAATTACCATGTTAACGGGTGACCGCTGGCCTGTTGCGCGCAAAGTAGGAAAAGAACTAGGCTGTACAAACGTTCATGCGGAATGTCTTCCCGAAACCAAGCAACAACTGGTGGAGAAAATCAAGCAACAAGGTAGCCGTGTGGCAGTAGTTGGTGATGGTGTAAACGACGCTCCCGCTCTTGCCGCAGGTAATATCGGAATTGCGATGGCCGCAGCGCAAAATGATATTGCGATCAACAGTGCATCAATTGCGTTGCTCAATGACCGTTTAGACCGCCTACCTTTTTTGATTAAATTGGCACGAAAAACAAAATTGATTATTAATGAAAATTTATTCTTTGGTATATTTTTTATTATAGTTGGTCTCACTCTTTCTGGCTTTGGTTTACTAACACCTATTTGGGGCGCCATTTTACATAATATTGGTGCTTTAGTGATCGTATTCAATAGTGCACGATTAGTGAGGTTTGGTGAAGAACTCATGTAGTTTACCGTAGACATCGTTCGTAGTATGCAAATGATGTCTACAACATATAAATTTACAATTATGGAGATTGCGATGAGCAATGCAAAAAAAATTGTAGAGGTAATAAAACTCCACAAAGTATACAAAGATTTTTGGGGGAGAGAAAAAGTTCGCGCCGTGACCAATCTAAATTTTGATGTACGTCAAGGTGAAATTTTCGGCCTTTTAGGTCCTAATGGCGCTGGTAAAACTACAACGATCAAGTTACTTCTCGGACTGTTATTCCCCTCGCATGGCAAGGTGACCATTTTCAACCAATCACCGCGCAGTATTTTTAGCAAAAGTCGTTTGGGCTTTTTACCCGAAGAAAGTTATTTGTATCCCTATCAAAATGCGGAAGAAGCCTTAACGTTTTACGCAAAACTATTTAATTTACCGCCGAAAATACGTAAAAAACGCGTAAACGATTTAATTGAAATGGTCGGCCTGGAAAAAGCGCGCAAACGTTTTATTAAAGAATACTCCAAAGGTATGGCGCGACGTATTGGTATCGCACAAGCTCTGATAAATGATCCTGAATTTATCATTCTCGACGAGCCAACATCGGGACTAGACCCACTTGGTACGCGTGAAATCAAAGATTTGATACTGGAACTCAAAAAACACGGTAAAACTATTTTGCTGTGTAGTCATTTGCTTTCGGATGTGGAAGACGTCTGCGATCGTTTTTGCATTTTGTATAGCGGTCACAAAATCTGTGAAGGAGACATAGATACTCTCTTAGCAAACGAAGACATGATGCAAGTTACCAGTGAAAAAATGGATGCCGATCGTCAAAAAAGACTTGCAAGCTGGTTTGCAAAAGAGGGTCTGGAAGTCTACAACTTCGGAAATAAAAGGCAACGTCTCGAAACCTTTTTCCTCCAGCAAATTGAAAAAGCACGCGAAGAACACATGGAACAGCAGAAATCAAAACGCGAGCTAAAAGAATTCGTCAGCGAAGCGAAAAAAGACACAAAAGGTCAAGAAAATATACTCGAACAACTTGTTAAGACAAACGAACCAGAGGAAAAACCTGAACCTGTTGTCGAAGAAAAGGCTCCGGAAGTCAAGGTAGAAGATCTACTAAAGAAAGAGGCTCCAGCACCTGAACAAAAACAACAACAAGAACCCAAGAAAGAAGTCGACCAAAGTTTAATTGAAAGTCTGACAAACAAGAAAAAATAAAAGG
The DNA here is from genome assembly GCF_009002475.1 of Candidatus Uabimicrobium amorphum. GTDB lineage: Bacteria > Planctomycetota > Uabimicrobiia > Uabimicrobiales > Uabimicrobiaceae > Uabimicrobium > Uabimicrobium amorphum. Next base: position 1,161,018 of record NZ_AP019860.1, on the reverse strand, counting down.
AGAATTAGTTGGAAAAAGAACAAGCCCAACAAGAAACACCAATTATTGTCGCGGAAAAAGCCAATATTGGCTACGGTAAAAAGGTGATTCTCCAAGATGTAAATATGGAAATACATTCGGGAGATTTTTGGTGCTTCATTGGATCAAACGGAAGCGGCAAAACCAGCCTGATCAAGTCTATTCTCGGTGCCATCAAAACATTACGTGGTGTTGTTGTTCTGCGTAAAGATTTCGCACGTAGAACAAGAATTGGCTTTGTTCCACAAGAAAGTGAACTAAACAAGTCGGTCTCCACAACCCTTGAAGAATTTGTGGCCTGTGGACTAGCTGGAATTCCATTCAAAAAGAGTGTCCGCCACAAACGTACTCTTAAGGTAATGGAAATTATGGGAATAAAGCATATCAAAAACAGCAGTATTTGGAATGTTTCCGGGGGACAACGCCAGCGCGCGATGATTGCACGAGCACTTATTCGCGACCCACTCCTCATGATCGTCGATGAGCCCACTTCTGGTCTCGATTTTCGCGCCGCACATGAATTGCTACAAACAATCACTGATTTAAACCGCGACAAGAAGATTACGGTCATTTTTGTGACTCATGACTTGAATATCTGTCAGGAACTAGCCTCCCACGTAGCGATGTTCCACGATCAAAAAGTCATTGCCGGAGTTAAAGAAGAAGTTTTTAATAGCGAAAATCTAGAAAAAACTTTTGGTATTGCTGTAGAGTTTCCCTTTTATCGCACGCTAAAGAGTAAGGAATAAATGGATGCTACAAGAATTTATCACATCGTTTCCTTTGTTTTTTGAAACGTATTTATCTGCACTATTCATGGCTATTTTTTTAAGTATCATTGGTATTCTTGTAGTCAATAGAGAACAAATATTTCTTACGGCAGCGATTTCTCAAGCAGCGACTTTAGGTCTAGCCATTGACATACTTCTTAACTTACAGCAACCAATGATCTGTGCTGTTGTTCTTTCCATTCTTGCCGCAGTGGTCTCAGGACGCAAAGATAAGCGCGGAGGAAGTAACCGCGAAGAGTTTAGTGCCTGGGTATTTTTAGTCTCGGCGAGCTTGTCGGTACTCCTTCTCTCCAATCATCCTCAAGGAATCAAGCAGATTCAAGCATCTGTAGCCTCTAGTATTATTGGCAGTGGCATTTTCGAAGTGGTGGTATTTGCGATCATATCGGTGTTTGTTGCTGCGGTTTGCCTGATCTTCAACGACAAACTACGCCTATTTGTAATGGACCCCATTATGGCCGCGGCCGTTGGTATACCCATTGTCCTCTGGGGGTGGTACATTTCTTTATTTTTGGGATTTTCCATTGGTATGGCGATGTGTTCTTCAGGAATGTTGTATACTTTTGGATGCGTGGTACTGCCAGCGCAAATAGCAAAAACACTATGTCAGCGACTCTCGTATATGTTTATTGTGTCACCTATTGTCGCTGTAATAAGCGTTGTCTGCGGTTTAATTTTTGCCAATCACTACAACTACCCTCCCGGACAAATGGTCATTGCCCTTATGGGGATGATCTTAGTGGTTTCTTGGATGATACAGTGGCTACGTACAAAAGCGTAATTTTTTATGCAACACAGAGATCGCAAAAGTAAAACACTCTGCGACCTCTGTGTTTTTTGTCACATCAAAGAATTCTCTTCATACAGAAAATTCTACTTACTTTGCAACAACTCTAAGATTTTACCTTTGGCAATATCAACTACCGTCTGACCTTTTTTGTTTTTGAGTGTCAGGTCAACGTTTGCCTTCAAGAATGGTTTTACCAACTCTTCTTTTTTTGCATATATGGCTAGATGCAAAGCGGTATTCCCATAATCGTCTTGGATATTCGGGTTCGCACCTTTTTCCAATAGCAAAGAGATATTCTTCACCGACTCCTCGTAGGCAGCATAGTGCAATGCCGTTTTACCACCCATTCCTGCGACATCCAATTTTTTTACACCGTTTTCCAATAAAAACGCCACAGTTTCGGCATTGTTTTTACGTGCCGCATGGATAAGAGGTGTTCTTCCATAACCGTCGACAACCTCGACATCAGCGCCTTTTTCGACTAAGTACTTAATCATTGGTAAATCATTGTTACCACCCGCTTCGGAAAGAGCAGATCCACCGTATTTGTTTTTGGCATTGACATCGGCGCCTTTTTCCACGAGTAGTTTAACAAGTTCCAGACTTTCGCCATCCGCAGCTTGTATGACCAAAGAATTGTTCTCCGCATCACTCACATTTACATTCGCGTTTTTCTCTATCAATAATTTCGCAAAGGCAACATTCCCTGCTTGACAAGCATATGACAACGCGGTGTTACCCTTTTTATCCGCAACATTTACATCAGCACCTTTTTCGATGAGAGCTGTGGCATAATCCGCCAACTTCGGCGTATACTTGATGTATTCCAAAGCCGCTATCAATGGAGTTTGTCCTTTTTTGTTTTGCGCGTTGATGTTGCTACTTTTTTCTACCAGTGATTTGTATAGTTTCAAATCCATTTTAGTGTTAAAAAGAAGTGATTCCGCACCTTCAACATCTGGAGACGCGCCAGCATCTATCAACAACTGCACTGTTTTGGGGCTATCTTTATCAAGGGCGACATGCAAAGCGGTTTGCCCCTTATTGTTGACCTTATTCACGTCAGCACCATTTTTCACTAGATAGGAAACAAAATCCACTTTGCGATCACTGTAGCTAGAGCATGCCGAAAGTAAAAGAGTATTGCCCTCTTTGTCCACAGCATTGCCATCGGCTTTGTTTTTTAGTAACAACTTGACTAAATTTAGTGCCTTTTCGTTATTATAGTGGTCTACACTAGCCAGTAGAGCGGTTTTGCCTTTATTATTTTTTTTGTTCAAATCGATACCTAAAGACACCAAGGTTTCCACTGCCGCTTCTTGCAATTCGGCATCTTCACCGGTTAGCTCGAACAACACCGTTTCACCGTCTTTATCAAGACTATTTATATCGACCTTACCTTTTTCCACCAGTATTTTTAGCATTTTTTGGCATGCAGGAATGTTGTCCTTATCGTATCTTGCACAACCAATGGCGGCCTTCAATGCTTCTCTTCCTTTATCTGCTGAAAGATCGGCCTTATGAGCAAATAGCAAATCCATTGTTTCCGTATCCGTATTGTCAATAGCCTTTGCCAATAGAGTTGTTGTACCACTATACGTAGAATACCCCTGGTTCACATCGGCGCCATTTTCGAGAAGAAATTTGACAATTTGCTTTTTTTTCTTGTATACAGCCAGACTTAGAGCACTATTTTTATCTTTGTTAACCGCATTTATGTCTGCTTTTTTTGCCACAAAAACCTCTAAGAGACGTAAGGCTTTGTCTTCGTCTTCACTGACAATTTTCATCATAGCGGTGTTACTACGATTATCTTTTGCATTGACATCGTTACCAAGCTCTAAGAGTTTTTCTACAACCGCAATACACTTATCGTTATCGCTGATGAAAGATATCGAAGTAAACAAAAAGCTATCGCCACCTGCATCTGCTTCCAGTTTCAAACCTGCTTTTACTAATGCTTCTATTATTTTATTGGTGTTTTCCACTTTTGATTTGCCACTTGAGGCATAGTGCAAAGCGAAACTGTAGGTGCGTAGACCATACGAATAACGCATATTCACATCTGCACCTGAGTCGATAAGCAATTGCACGGCTTCTAAATTTCCATCGCGTAGACTGTAGGACATCGCCGTATAACCAGAGCTTTTTTTGGAACTGTAGTTGACATCGACACCCGCCTTGATCATTTCTTTCATCGCAGCAATATTACCTTCTTTTGCCGCTTTTAAAAAATCATCGTTTGCCATTACCATGTTAAGTGTCACACACACACAGAGTAATAAAATTTTTTTCATTTTCTATCTTTCTAACACTAAATTTTCCTGTACTTAAAGCACAATTCGTACGTAGTTTTCGCTATAAATAAAAAAGTGCATCGCTTTGTAGACGATGCACTCTTTTTTCAGACGATTCATTGTAATAAAAAAATATTATTCGTTGTCGTCTTTTTCTGTTGTATTTTCTTCGGTTTTCTCAGCTTCTGCCTCTGTTCCAGCTTCAACTTCTGCTTTCTGAGCTTCGGCTTCGGCTTTTGCTTTCTCCGCTTCGGCTTTTGCTTTTTCGGCTTCGGCTTTTGCTTTCTCCGCTTCGGCTTTTGCTTTCTCCGCCTCGGCTTTTGCCTTCTCCGCTTCCGCTACTTTTTCTTTTGCAGAAGAGTTTGCGGGCTCCTCGAAATAGGCATCGACATTTTCACCATTTTTAATTTTGTGGACAATCTCCGAAAACTCAGCGCCTTCGAGACTCTCACGCTTAAGCAATATCTTCGTTGCCGTATCCAAAATTTGACGATTCTCGGTGAGGATATCTTTTGCTTTTTGATAACAATTATTTACAAGCTTTTGTACTTCAGCATCTATCTTATTCAAAGTCGCTTCGCTAAAATAACTGTTGCGTTCATTTTGAGATTTACCGAGGAACACATGACCCGAATCTTTTTCATAAGCAATAGGTCCCATTTCCTCACTCATTCCGTACTTAGCCACCATAGAGCGTGCAATATTTGTAATCTGTTGCAAATCGTTTGCGGCACCGGTGGTCAGGCGATTATACACAATCTCTTCCGCAACTCTTCCACCAAGAGCCATGCAAATATTTGCCAGTAACTCTTCCTTGCTCTGCGAAAGTTTATCTTCGTTAGGCATTTGCAATACATAGCCCAGAGCACGACCACGTGGAATAATTGTGATCTTGTGTACGGCAGAATACGAATCGGGATGAAGAACAGCGATAATTCCATGTCCGCATTCGTGAACAGCAGTATTTTCTTTTTCTTTGTCTGAGATAAGACGGCTACGTCTTTCAGGACCTGCCATTACTCTTTCTACCGCTTCCGCTATATCTGATTGTTGGATCTCAGTTTTATCTTTTCTTGCGGCAAGTAATGCTGCTTCATTCATCACATTCGCTAAATCAGCTCCTGAAAAACCGGGTGTTCTTCTCGCTAAGGTCTTCAAATCTACCTCATCGGCCAAGGGCTTACCCTTGGAGTGTATTTTGAGAATTTGTTCGCGACCGCGTACATCGGGTTGGTCAATGACAACCTGTCGATCGAAACGTCCAGGACGTAACAACGCTGGATCTAAAATATCAGGACGGTTAGTTGCAGCAAGTATGATAATACCCTTACTTGATTCGAAACCATCCATTTCCGCCAACAGTTGATTCAAAGTTTGCTCGCGTTCGTCATGTCCACCACCTAGACCTGCTCCACGGTGACGACCAACAGCATCAATTTCGTCGATAAAGATAATACATGGGCTCTTGGCTTTCGCTTGCGCAAATAAATCACGCACTCGGGAAGCCCCCACACCAACAAACATCTCTACAAATTCTGATCCCGATATGTTAAAGAACGGTACTCCTGCTTCACCTGCAACAGCACGAGCTAGCAGTGTTTTACCTGTACCAGGAGGACCAACTAACAACGCTCCTTTAGGAATCTTACCTCCTAGCTCTTCAAATTTTCCGGGAGACTTTAAAAATGCGACTATTTCACTGAGTTCTTCTTTGGCCTCATCGCAACCGGCCACCTCTTCAAAAGTTGTTTTGGTATCTTCTTCGGCAGTAATTTTGGCACGACTTTTCCCAAAGGACATCACATCGCGTCCGTAACTGTTCATACGCCGCATAAGTATAATGAAGAATATGATGATGAGAATAATGGGAAGTCCCCAAGTGAAAAACATTGCTCCCCAGTAGTTCTCCATCTCTCCTTCAAACTTAACATTATATTTTTCAAGCAGTTCCACGAGTTTAGGATCTTCGTAAACGCGCGTAGTTGTAAATTTTCCTATACCTTTTTTATCTTCAATGATTGTTTTGAAGGTTTCTTTTTTTAGTTTTTCGTCTTTGATAATTTCAGGGTTTGCTTTGATTTTTTCTACAAATTGCTTCCACAGTTTTTCGTCTTTGATATATTTCCCGTGTATAGATGTTCGCGAGATAATACATCTTTGAATACGGTGCTCTTGCTGTACATATTGCTTAAATTGGCCATATGTCAGACGATCAACATTGCGTTTAAAAAATAATATTTGAATCAGCAAAATGATCGTGAGTAGTAACACAAAGTAAAAAAAAGAAAACCTATTTTCATTTTTGTTCGTGGGGCGCATAATACATATCCGTTGACTTTAAATTATAATTTATGGTAATAAATACACGTGTGCATACTATCTGCAAGTGGGTATATTTAGTATTGTAATGTCCCGTGCTAGTTGAAATTTTATTCAACCTACACCAGTAATATAACAAATACTACTTTTCTACAAGTAGTGTTTGATTTTGTTTTGTGTCATTAAAATAATACACGCCTTGTCAAGTAGCATTCAAATTAAGATACCTAGGGCGCGTCATTCATTAAACAAAATTTAATGGATGGCACGCCCTATATAAAAAATTACTAAGACGTATTTGCCTTTCATACGCCTTAGTAACCCAGGGGAAAATTATAGTTTCTTTGGTGTATAATTTCAACTCAAATTCTTATCTTACTCCTGTATCATCTCCGAAACTCGCTTTTGCAACTCCGGCTTTAGTCGTGAAAGAAGATTGCGCAAAGATGCCTTTAGATTGTCCTCAAGATCAGGGTCGCCTTTTTCGAGCATATTTACTAGAGTAGGAGCAACATCATTGGCTTTACGTCTCATCTGCCCCAACGCATCTATACAAGCACGTTTCAAATCAATATCTTCTGTTGCGTTCATTACATCGGTAATGGGAGTTATTGCTGCTGGATATTGAAACTTGCCCAGAGTTGTGATCGCCGCTTGACGAATGGCAGGATTCTGGCTGTTGAATACAACTTCGAGTAAATCAGGACTAACATTTGCATCTCCAATTACTCCAAGTGCCAATCCAGCATTTAGACGCACATCTTCATTTTCTTGTGTATCCATAAAAACTTTTTTCAGCAGTTTTGCCGTAAAAGGATTTCCCAATATTCCCAAACTAGTACAAGTTTCGGCTCGTACATAGTCTTCGCGATTCTTATCTTCGAGAACTTCCACTAAAAATGGTACCGCTTGGCGGTAACGCTTTTCCCCCAAAGTGTTAACAGCCACCCAGGTAACTTGAGGATCAGCGAGCATCGCAATCAGCACTTTACCTGTCATAGGATCTGTAGAACTCCCCATACTGCGAATTTCATTTTCGCGCTCTTTCGGAGGAAGACCTTTGAGTTTACGTACCCAATCCCTTAGTTGCGAACTATTATCTTCCTTGATTTCTTTTGCATAACGACGATCTTGTGGAGAGAGATAGTTGCCGTCATCTTCTGTTTTATGATGCTGACTTTTACGCGAGGAAGTATTATTAGATGTACTGGAAGAGTTCTTTTTGATGATGTAATTGGTGTTGCGTTTTCCCAAATTTTGGCCGGTGTACCCATTCGGGTTTTCGTTTCCTGTCCCACCGAAATATGACCATGGTTGCCATATCATCAGGAATAGTGCGGCAACAATTCCGGCAAATACACGTGGGTGTTGCCATAAAAATTTAGATCCAACAACCGCGGCTTTGGCGGATCCACGCGCTACTTTTTGCATGGTCTCTGATTTCGAAGAACTACTTTCAAGTAATGACAGTTTCTCTTCTAATTTTAGCAAACGTTCTTCCAGTGCCGTAATTTTTTGTTGGTACTCGCTATTCTGGTTCTGGTATTCGTTGTTTTGTTGCTGATACTCGCTGTTTTTTTGTTGGTACTCGCTATTCTTTTGTAGCTGTTCTTGCACAGACTTCCATTCATTACTACTAATAAAGACAATATCCTGCTGTGGAATTTTTTCTAAAGCCTCTATCCTTTTCTGTAAGTCAGGAATTGCTTTGTTTACATCTTTTACACTTTCCATTTGTTTTTGCAAGTCGTTAACATCTTTGGATACAGATGCTGATGCTGGTGTCGATGTGTTTATGCCTTTATTAATTGTATTGTTGTCTTCACTGTTTTGAATGTCCATATGACTTGTTGCTGTGAGTTTCTTCAAAGAATTACCCTCTACTTTAAAAATGAGAGTATTCCCTTTTGGAGTTTTTATGAATATGTTTTTTTGTTGTTGAGAGACAACCGAACAATCTAAATAACGCGTATACGATTTAGGTATGTTCACTTGTTCTCCTAAAACACTTCGCAATGTTTTGGTTTCTGACATTTTTTTCTCCGTAGTGACAAGTAAAATTTTAATTGAAAGCAACAAACACTTAGAATAAAATGGCACAATGATTTACTTTTATTCAAAAATTTACTAAAGGAAACAGCATGCTTTTTGGAAATTTTAATATCCCACAACCATACAACGAGCCAGTGAAAAATTACGCACCTGGTTCACAAGAAAGAGCAAGTTTACAAAAAAAGTATCAAGAATTAAAGCAAGAAAAAATAGAAATTCCGATGGTGATTGATAACACAGCTCACCACTCGCAAGATATTCGCGAAGTAAGGTGCCCTCATGACCACCAACATGTTTTGGCGACATTTCACCATGCCAGTACTCAAGACGCACAAAAAGCTATAGATTCTTGTTTGAATGCCCGTAAAAAATGGTCAACAACTCCTTTTCATCATCGTGCATCTATTTTCTTAAAAGCAGCTGAGCTTATTTCTACCAAATACCGAGACGTTTTAAATGCCGCAACGATGCTTGGACAAAGTAAGACATGTCACCAAGCCGAGATCGATGCCGCTTGTGAATTTATCGATTTTCTGCGTTTCAATGTAAAGTATGCCGAGCAAATCTATCAAGACCAACCTATCTCTTCTCAAGGTATTTGGAATTGTTTAGAATATAGACCTTTAGAAGGTTTTGTTCTGGCGATCACTCCTTTTAACTTCACCGCGATTGCTGGAAATTTGTGTATAGCTCCGGCGATGATGGGTAATGTAATCCTATGGAAGCCCTCTCCTAAATCGATATTTTCATCGCATTTCTTGATGCAAATTTTGCAAGAGGCTGGTCTACCAAAAGGTGTTATTAATATGTTACCAGCTGATGGCGCAGAATTTGTCCAAGAAGTCATCAAAAGTCGCCATCTTTCCGGAATTCATTTCACAGGTAGCACAAGTGTTTTCCGTGCTATTTGGAAAGCTGTGGGAAATAATATCGATCTATACGATAGTTATCCGCGTATTGTTGGCGAAACTGGTGGAAAAGATTTTATGTTTGTACATAAATCTGCCAACGTTCAAGCCGTTGCAACAGCGATGATTCGTGGAGCCTTTGAATTTCAAGGACAGAAATGTTCTGCGGCCTCTCGCGCATACATACCGCAAAGTATGTGGTCACAACTAAAGGACATACTTACTGCAGAAGTTCCGACGATTAAAGTAGGAGATGTAGAGGATTTTTCTAACTTTATGGGTGCGGTCATAGATGATCTTTCTTACCAAAAAATATCTGGCTATATTGACAGAGCGAAAAAAGCCGAAGATTGTGAAGTTCTCGTTGGAGGAAACTGTGACAACAGCAAAGGCTATTTCGTAGAACCGACAATTCTTGTAACACAAAATCCACAATATGAAACAATGGTTCAAGAAATTTTCGGACCCGTTCTCACTGTTTATGTCTATGCAGACGATAAATATGAAGAAACACTCGAACTTTGCGGCTCTACCTCTGAGTACGGTCTTACAGGAGGTATTTTTGCTTCAGATATATATGCAGTAGAAACTGCATATGAAAATTTACGTGACAGCGCCGGAAACTTTTATATAAATGATAAAGTTACAGGAGCTGTTGTAGGACAACAACCATTTGGTGGAGGTCGTGGTTCAGGTACAAACGATAAAGCCGGATCATATCTCAACTTGATTCGTTGGGTTTCTCCACGATCAATCAAACAGGCTTTTTGTCCTCCTACAGATTATCGTTATCCATTTCTCGGTAACTAAAAAACGATATTTACACACTATTATACGGCAAACATACGACTTTGTCAATTAACAACTTACAATTCGACAAGTTGCTGGACAAATTTATCCCAGCACTCCTAGTAAAGTCCTTGTCTTGCGACAAGGACTTCACCAACAAAAAGGAAAAAAAATGGTTGATAGTTCTCCTGAAGTAGGAAAAATGTTCGATGAATTCAACGAAAGCAGACAGGCCTTGTCTTCGCAGTTTTATGGACTTATCGATTTGGTTGCCAATCACGTTTTTTCTGGTAATGTCAATATTCAAGACAAAAAAAATCTACTCCATCAAATCAATAATCAACAAAACCTAGTAGAGGCAGAGAAGAATTTACTGAGAAATTTGTATTTTTATGCAAATAACTTACAAGAAAGTCAGTTTTTACTTGGTGTTTTTGGTCGATTTAAAGCCGGAAAAAGTACTCTGCTAAATACTTTAGCGGGAGAGTATATTTCCCCAATGAATACACGTATTTCTACAGGCGTGCTCAATTTTACGTATAGTTCTGAAATCGAAGAATGTACTGTACATTACGACAATGGTACAAAAGAAGTCATTGAACCCGCTCTAAAAGATGAATACATAGACTTTCGTCACAATCCCGATAACGAAAAAGGCATTCACAGTGTGCGCCATGGTTGTCCAAATTTGGCACTGCAAAAAGAAATTGTATTTGTAGACACTCCAGGCTTAGAAGCGGTGAACAGTGTGCATGAAAAAATTACGCTTGATTTTGTCATGCAGTGCCACGTCGCCGTAGTGGTTTCCACATACCCTCCTTTTGGCGAAGGTGAATTGCGTTTTTACAAAAGAATACATAAAAATATTCCCAATACGTTTCTCGTACAAAATCTTCCAAAAGATAAGTTAGAGTCATGGATTCCTCTTGAGGCACAAACGTTAGAAAATCTTCACAAGCTAGGCTTTTACGAAATAAACAAAGAAGTTTATGGTGAGGAAGATCATTGTGAAATTTTGCGCACCATAGGTGATAATAAAGACGAGCAGCAACTTTTGAAATTTAAAAAAGCCCATGACATCCATCTCTATAGTTTGTGCGCACTTACTGCTCATGATATTTTGAATGGTGCAGGAAAAAATAACTTGAGTGCCGACGAGCAACAAAGACTAGACGATAGCCGTTTTATGCTATTCAAAAAAGATCTTTATGGTTTTTTAACTAGTCACCGCGGGCAAAGTATGCTTGCCGATTACTTACTCAAAGGGCAACTTATTTTAAATAGCCTTGTCAAAATGGTAAAAGATCGCCAGACCTTGCTACAACAGAGCTTGGAAGAAATTGAACGCAATATTGCCGCAGAAGAGCAACAGCAACAAAAAACAATTCAACTAACGGAAATGATTGCCGACCGCGCAAGTTTAAAAATACTTGAATTGTACCGAGAGCTTAAATCCGCAGTAATGAACGATGATATCAATCAAGCGCTTGGCGAAGTAAAACAGAAGTATGCCGAGAAAAATATTTATCGTCTGAGTAAGAGACAACTGAAAGAAATAAAATCTCAGGTGTCTGCCTTCAACCGACTTTTCGGACAACGCTACCAAGGATTTGTTGGTGAATTAGAAAAAATAACCGAAACAGCACAAAGTGAAATCTCGGAACAATTACAAAACCAAGCTGTTTTTAAAAATATAGTTCTCGATACAAATGCGGGAGCCGTCAACGTAGGTGAAATAAGCGGTGCTGGCTACCTTGACCGCACATTTGACTTCATTTTTCATGGTGGGATTACTTACATTGTCGCCAGTATCTGTGGAGGATCTGGCTGGAGTATTCTCGAACCATTTGTGAAACCTGCTGTTGGAGTAAACTCAGCCTCCCTTGTGGCTCTTAGTATCGGAGGGATTATCGGTCTTGCCGCTTCCATACCTTTGGCCAAACACTTTGCGCCTTTTCTCGACAAGTGCAAAGGTTTCATTGGTAAATTTTATACCAAACCAGCAAAAGTTGTTTTTGATGAGTTCGAAGGCAATGTACGCAAAAAACTTGACGAAGTAGAAACGACAGCGGTTGATAACTTGAAAAAAAGCTTTAAAGAACAAGCGAGTGCTGGTATAAATCAGTTCTTTGAAATGGTAAATAAGACTCTAAAAGAGCTTCGTGAACAAAAAGAAAATGGCAATGAGACCCAGGAAAACGAGAAGTTATGCAATATTCTCGCGCAACTAAGCCAAATTCAACAACAATTTTCTGTTATGGAGAAGAAAGACGATGTCTCTCAGCAAAAAGTACAGAAAGTTCTCACAGGATTCAAAGGCTTATTTGGAAAATTAAAAAAATAGGCACCAAATTTGCTCAAATGATCGATAACCTGAATATACATTTTAGATTGTACACTTGTGCGTTTATTTTTTGTGTACAAGTGTCTTAACAAAGTTTAGAAATTTCACGGAATTTCGTCGAACCTGGCGATATTCCGTCCAAAAAAGGAGTTTGAAAATGGTTTCGCGTTTTATAATCATCTTATCTGCTATTCTTCCTCTTGTGGGATGCATCGGTGGAATTCGCGATACAACAACAGCAAGAACTGCAACGGAGATACTTCTTGTTTCAACTGCGGCAGAACGCGCTATTAAAAATTATAAAGTAGACAAAAGTCTTAGTGGGAAAAAAATAACTATTGACGATTCGCGTTATGATGCCGTTGATAAACCTTATGTATCAAGCGCACTACGTGAACATTTGTCTGCTGCAGGAGCCATTGTAGTGGCGGATGGCTCTGACTACACTGTCGAAGTACGCAATGGTACTCTAGGTATTTTTGATAGCGACTTTACTCTGGGTATTCCAGGCTTACCTGTTGCGTTAGGTGGTATTGGAGCAGAACTGCCACCAGTTATTACTCCTCCTCTTAGTGTATTTAGACGCGATACATCACAGGGATGGTGCAAAATGCAGTTATGGATTTATAAAACAGAAGATAACACTTTTGTCTCGAAATCTGGAGATCTTTGGGGATCGAGTTATTACAATCAATGGATTTTCCTTTTCATAGGCCCATTTGATGGTTCAAACGACATCTACCCTGACTAATATTCGTGTAAAATAGTAACAAAACTAAAAGACTAATACGAGTGTCATCCCTGCAAAAGCGGGATCCAGCGTTTATAAGTCCACTTTATATTGCTGGTTTCCCGCTTACGCGGGAATGACACAGTTTTATGGTGTCATCCCCGCAAAAACATGGTGTATCTGGGTCAGCAAAAAAACAAACCTTACAAGAATTTTTCAACCTCACACATTATTTTTGATGCAAGTTCATGTCTTTGCTTTTCGATTTCCTGTATATCTTTGCGAATCTGCGCAACAACATCTTCATCTTTGGTAAAAGATAAATTTCCTCTTATAGTAAGAATACTTCCCTCAATCGCCGAGGAAATTTGAGAGGCAACAATCCCGGCATCGGACATGGTTGTTTTCGATAGGTATGATATGGGTAACAGTTTTAATACACCAAGACTTGTTACCGCGATATCTAAGGGAACAAGAATACAGCGGATCAATGCTGAATCTACGGCCTCTTCATGTTTCTTTTTTTCCTCAGCAGTCTTTCGCGGCATTTTTTTCGCGTTAAGATACTCCTGATAGACCCCGGCATCTTCTTCGATCAGCTTCGCTAAGTGGCGTTGTAATTTCTGCAACTCGTTACGCTTTTCGAGTAAGAATTCGAGATGATCGCGGTTTTTTCTTTTGCGCATGCTAATTCCAGTAATCATAGCCGCCAAAGCCGCAGCTGTTGCACCTGTTAGGGCAGCGCAACTTCCCCCTCCAGGACTTGGTGTCGCCAGTGATAATTTTTCTAAAAAAACGTTGAGATGGTAACTTTCTAAAGACTGCAATCGATGTTCAATCACTTTATCATTCACAAAGTGATACAATTTCAGCTCTTCCACAATACCACTACGCAAAGCATCTTGAGGGATGAGTCCAACAATTTCACTGTCGAGAATTTGTACGCCATATGCATTTGCCTGTCGTTCAACTTCATGAAAAATTTTCAACAAGGATGTTTGGCGGTAATCAATTAAATTTGTAGATACTTGCACGCAATTGCGCTCTTGTAAGACAAATGCCAAAGCTTTCACAGCCTTTAAACCATCGTTTTTTTCGCGTATTGCCTTGGCAATTTTCTTCGCAATAGTCACATCTTGGGTTTGTAAATTAATATTGTAGGCGATTAAAAAGAAACGCGCCGCAATACAAACATAACCAGCCGTCGGGTGTGGTTCTACGCCAAAATCCGGGGTAAGTGTTTTTTGTTTTAAACGAATATCCGCCAGATTTTTATGTTGTGGTTTTACCGCCGCTTCTTCATATAAATAGACGGGGATTTGTAATTCTTCATGTACTTTTTTCGCTAGTTGTTGCGCGCAATCTACACATTCTTCCATCGTGACATTTTTGTAAGGAATAAAAGGACATACGTCCGTAACTCCCAAACGCGGATGTTCACCACAATGCTCATTTAAATTGATCAAGTCTTTCGCTCGCGCAATTCCGCGAAATGCCGACTCGACGATGTTTTCGGGAGTACCTAAAAAGGTGACCACCGTACGATTGTGATCCGCATCCATATCGTAGTGTAAGACGTATATACCGTCGACACTGGCAATAGATGACACGATTTGTTCTATAATTTCTCGATTACGACCTTCACTAAAATTTGGAACACATTCTATTAATTTCATTGGAATACTTTTACAAAAATTTTGTTGTTGTTTTGTCAATACATTTAGCTTTTAGAAACCGCGAAAAGATGGTATAAAATATATGAAACAATTTTTGACAAAATAACAATAAAAAAATTATAATTGCACACAATTGTCTTACGCTCTAATCATAAGGAAATATCGTGCAGTCTGAAGAAGATTTAATTCACAGCTTCATAGGAGGTAACGACGATGCTTTTCGCCAATTGGTGGAAAAATATCAAGGCCCACTTCTCAACTATTTATACCGGTTTACCGGAAAATACGAGGTTGCGGAAGAAATCGTCCAGGATACTTTTTTAGTTGTTTTTCAAAAAATAGATAGTTTCAAAAAAAATAGTTCTTTTCGAGCGTGGCTCTATGCAATAGCAACTAATCATGCTTCTAATTATTTACGAAAGCACGCACCTGTATACAACAACGAAGCGCTCAATATGGCGAGCAATGTCCTATTTGAACCATCGGAAAAAACGATAGAAAAAGAACGTGCTCTTGCCGTACAACAAGCACTAAAAACGCTACCAGAAAAACAAAGAGCTATTTTTATATTGCGCTTCTACCAACAATTTACATACGAAGAAATCGCCGATACACTTAAATGTCCCATCGGAACGGTAAAATCGAGAATCTGCTACACTTTGCAAAAACTAAAGGGTATCTTATCTTCGCATGAAGAATAGTAGGACAATACCATGGAATGCAACAAAATAAAAGATATTTTAGATGCTTATATACTTGGCGCGCTGGAAAATGAAGAGAACAACAAAGTAAAACAGCATATACAACATTGCACAGAGTGTAAAAAATATCATGACGAAAGCGTGCGTTCGTGGCAAAAACTACAAAATTTGCCAACTGTTTCGCCATCAGTATCATACGCAGATCGCATCATTAAAAATCATCGCCGCGGGAAAAGAATAATGCAATGGACTATTTCCACCGTCTTTATTCTTTTGGTTATGGTACTATTTTTACTATTTCTACTATTTTTTTTATTCGAATACAAAAAAGAATATCCACAACACCATATAGCAAATCTTGAAAAAATCGTATGGCGCTTTTATTCTGAAAATAAAACATTTCCGAATACCCTGCGTGATATTCCCGAAAAACTATTTCCCAAAAAGATGTTGTTCCAACGCGACGACAATGGTCAAGTGCTCGACATGTGGGGACGCCCATATGAATATCATGTACCTGGAAAACACAATAAAGGTTTTTTCGATTTGTATTCTTTTGGCCGAAATGGCAAAAATGACAACGGCAGCAAAGATGATATTCGCAATTGGAAATAATTTTATGTGGTGAAAAAGGAGACAAAATGGACAAACACGAATTGGATGACATCGTAATTACCCAGAAAAAAGAAAAATTACAACGTCCCAAAATGTACAGAGTCTATCTGCATAACGATGATTACACTCTACAAGAATTTGTGGAATTCGTTTTACAGGAAGTATTTTTTAAATCTTACGAAGAAGCGCGAAAAATCATGCTGGAAGCACACATGAAAGGTATTTCAATTGTGGGAATTTATACCTATGAGGTCGCCAACGATGGTATTCAGCAAGTGGAAATATATGCGGAAAAATTAGGTTATCCATTACTGTGTACCATGGAAGAAATTGATATTTAGTCTTTAATGAAGAGACATTGCAATGACAAAAAACATCTTAATCATAGATTATGAAAGCGAAGATTATCCACAGGAAATGTTTAAGGGGTATCGAGTTTACAACGTTTCGACAATGATGGATGCGGTGAAAAGAATTTTGCTGCAACGCCCGCATGTAATCGTCGCCAATATAGATATTTATGAAAACGACGCGTCGATATTAACTCACATATTAAAAGTAAACAAGAATACCCCTATTGTCGCGATTACCAGCGACAAAAAAAATGTCAAGATTGTTAGAAAAAATCTCCCCAAGCAAGTATACGCTTTATTTTGTAAGCCTGTATCCATGTTAAATTTAGTCAATGCAGTGAATAGTGCACCACAAAGTATCGTTACCAAAGACGAACACAAAAGTAACCAAGCCGTGGGAAAAAAAATTGATAATTACGTGGTGAAAAAAACTTTGGGTTGTGGGGCCAGCGGTACCGTGTACAAAGCAAGCGATGGGACCACAGAAGTTGCGATCAAAATACTCAAGGCGCAATTTAACAATGACATGAAACGATTTAATCGCGAAACAAAGTATCTAATGGCAGTTGACCATCCAAATATAGTGAAAGCGATGTACGCTCGCCAACTCGACGATGAATATTATTACATTGTCATGGAGCTTTTTGAGGCAGAACATCTCAGTAGGCATCTAGCACGACAAGGCTTTTTTTCGCTGGAAGAAAGTACTTTTTTAATACGCGAAATTGCCAAAGGTATGGCCGCAGCCCATAAGGTTCAATTGATTCATCGCGATTTAAAACCATCAAATGTCTTATACAATCGTCATGAAAAAAAAATAAAAATCATAGACTTTGGCATCGCCAAAAGACCGGAAGATTTTAGTTTAACTACCGAAGGTATTGCTTTGGGAACACCTGCTTATATGTCACCAGAACAAATAATTACCCCAGAAATCGACCATCGCTCAGATATATATAGTTTGGGCATCATTTTTTATAACTTGTTAATGGGAGATCCGCCTTTTGATGGGGAAGACGATCACGAGGTAATGCGTGCACAAATGTACGAAGAAGTCTCGTGGCCTGTTGCCGAGAAACAAGTTCCCCAATATATTCGCGACGTGATAGAAAAAATGTTACATAAAAATCGCGAACATCGTTACCAAACGATGGAAGAAGTTGACGAAGCGCTGGCAAATGTTACGTCAAATTAATAACTTGATGCGAGATGAATAGCCCTTTTTTAGAGGTACATAATGCGATTTTTTGTGATAATCATACTTAGTGTTTTTGTGTATGCCAATGACACACAATGGGTGACAAAGGATTTTGCCCATTTTTCCTTCAAAGTGCAGGCATCGTGGAAAAATTCTTCTGCAAACATGTACCAAATAAACAATAGCAACTACGTGGATTTTCGTCATTACCCCGTAACGAGTAACATCGAGGAAGAAATTGCCAAAATCGAAAACATCCTATTTGCCCAACAAGTGTATAGCAAAGTACAACAAAAGTCACACATGGTGAATCACGCATCAGGAACTGCAATTACCTACAAGACTGCGACGCAATTCTACGATGTATTTTTTTGCATATTTGAAGACAAACTATATGTCGTGCTGTATTGTTTTAGCGATAAACTATATGCGCAAATGCTACAAAATTCGGCCCAATCATTTACCGTAAAAAAAGTCAATCCATCCACAGTGGAAGAATACCATAAAAATTTTGCGGTAAAATACAGCATCGACCCCAAATGGCAAAAAGAAGTACTCACAAATACGGTAGATAAAAAAACAATTTTCTACCGCATATCTCCTTTTTTCTCTATGCAAGTCTATATGGAAATTTTACCTTTTGAAGTACCTCTTCATCTCACCATCGAAAAGATCCAGAGAATTTTCTTTCCTCACCACGTGTATGCGCGGGTCATCAAAAAGCCACAGACATCCGTTCCTGGAAAACAATATTTTTACATAATACGCGACAAGAGTTTTCCTTTGCGTTACCGATACGCCGAAATTTTCTTTTGTATAAGAGGTAGGCGCGCCTATGCGGTGGCATATTTTTACCAAAAAAAGAGTGTACATTTAGAAGATATTCTCAAATCACTTGTCATTGAAAATAAATTTTCCTACACGGACCGTAAACAAGACACTACAACAGAAACAAACGACAACAATCCAGATGAAAATAGCGAACCAAGTGAAACGGAAAAGCCGCGCGAGGAAGATGTCCCAAAAATAACCAAAAGTTATCTTATTCATGTGACAAGTGCCAAAATTTTCATACAAAAGACCAACGGCAAAAAATGGGATTTTGGCTGGGGCAAAACCACAGCCCCTGATAGCTATGCCACCATAAAAGAGTTTGGTAGCGAAAAAGAGTATACAACATCTATCGTGCGTAATTCCTTACAACCAAAATGGAATTACGCAACACCTATTGTGGCAAAAAAGGGACAAGTGCTTGTCATCAACGTATACGATGATGACTCGCGAAAAAACGATGAAATAGGTACCATCATGATCACCATCAAAGAAAGTGATATAAAAAAAGGCTTTCGCGATATTCAGTTCAACTCTGTCGAAAAATTAACGCTTACCTTTATGGCAAAGTAAACTATTCGTGTTCGACGATTTTACAAAATTTTTTTATGCCACCCACACTACAGTAGTATTTCTTTACTTTTCCCCCTCGATAAGATATACTAATAAAAATACTTACTGATTCTAAACACTTTGTAACAATACATTTGAGTTGCAACTTGTTAGGAACATACATTTTGTTGTAAATACAAAATAACCAGGAGGTTAGAAATGAAATGGTACAAGGCACTACTTGTAGTGTTGATGTTAAGTTTTACCGTTCCTGCGGCAGCAGAAGAAGTAAAACTTTTGGCGTACAATGTATATCTACGCCCTGATCCTGTCGGATGGTTTGATTACAAAGCAGAGAGATTTGCCGAGTTGTCAGAAGCAGTTCGTTCTTACGATGTCGTTGGTCTTTGCGAAGTTTTTGATAACAAACTGCGTAAAGAGTGGACCGAACTTCTCAGTGACACTCACCCTCACGTAATACAACCACCTAAGCGACAACAAGGTCGTCACGTGGTAAACGGTGGTATCATGATTTTTAGTCGCTACCCCATCGTTTTTCACGAAAAAATTATCTACCGTAAAGCCAACAACTGGGATTACTTCTCTGACAAAGGTGCTATTTTTGCACGCATTGAGCTTCCTAGCGGCAAACAGTTTGAAGTAGTTTTGACACATGCGCAAGCAGGTAGAGATTACCACGTCGAAAGAAAAACACAACTAGAGCAAATGCAAGAGCTTGTGAAGAAAAATTCCACAGGACCTACTTTCCTAATGGGAGACTTCAACGTAAGAGACGCATTTGACGAATACAATGTGATGCTGGATATCTTTCAACATCCACGTGATCTCTTCCGCACACTGCACAAATCTCCCGGCTACACAACAAACGGGCAGGAAAATCCACTGAGTGGCGGTAAACCAAAGCGTATCGACTACATATTCCTAAATGATCCCGACAATGAAGTACGTGTAAAACAGTGTTTGGTCAACAAATTCCCAATGAAAAATCCTGTGGAAGACGCCAAATTCATGTCTGATCACTACGCAGTACAAACAACAGTGGAAATTGTAGATCCAGCGCAAGCGTTTGATTATCCTCAGGTAAATATGGTCACTTGCGACAAAGGCAACAACAAATTTGTCGATTCGCCTGCGGATATGGACTTAAGTAACGTACAAAGCGACTTTGATCCACAACTCGACACCATCGTTATGGTTCACGGTTTTTTCAACACTTTTGATAGTGCAAAAGACTCGTATACGGCGATCAATAAAGTGATGCAAACCAAAACCGGAAAATACAACTACGTTGGTTTTTCATGGCCGTGTAATATCGTTCTCGATTTCGGTAAAGGTATGAAGCACGCCAACAAAGCTGGTGAGTACTTAAGTCACCTACTTACTGAAATTTCTGGATGGTATGGCAGTGACGAACGTCGTGTTCATGTCATGAGCAGTAGTCTGGGAAATCGCGTTACCTTTAGTGCCTTGAAGCAAAACAGTTCTCGCTTCATTAAATGGGGACAGTGCTTTAACTTTTGCCCTGGCGTTCACCAAGACGTTTACTTAAACGAATTCAAAGGCACAAACAACATTCCGCAAAAAAATTGGATCTTTTTTGCAAAAAATGATTTCGTATTGGGTTATTTGTACGCAGCATACCACTGGCTATTCGGCCGCGATGGCGAAATTCCTCAAGAGTGGCAACAGCTAAATGGCGAAGAACGCATCGCCAAAATGCGCGAACTATGGGAAAATAAAGACAACCGTAGTTTAAATGCCTTCGAAAGCAAAGTTGTCGAAGCAATCGCTAGAGCACAAAAAAATGCAATGGGACTTGTCGGCGCAGACTTGGGACAACGTACAGTAGAAAATGTGGTCAATATTGAAGTTACCGATATGGTAAAAACTCACTCTTACTGGAAAAACCCAAAAGTTCTCAACATTGTAATCAACAAACTGCAAACTAAGTAGACAATCGTCTATTGCTTCAGTGATCCCTGTTGTAGTACGACAGGGATCGCTGTTCTCCTTTTACCACTCCAAATACATCGTCTTATGGGAAACGAAAAATGAGAGATTCTTCTTCCGTATTGGTGCCCTCACCATCACCTTGTGAGAAACTGAAGATGAGAGATTCTTCTTCCGTATTGGTGCCCTCACCATCGAATTGTGAGAAACTGAAGATGAGAGATTCGTCTTCCGTATTGGTGCCCACCATCACCTTGTGAGAAACTGAAGATGAGAGATTCTTCTTCCGTATTGGTGCCCTCACCATCGAATTTAAGGTTTTAGCTTCGCTAAAAGCCTTAATTCTCATGCCTCTCCCACAGGGAGAGGCGTAATGCTTCTCTTTTGTAAAAAACTAAATTCACTTGATTTGCAAAACGCTAGTATAGCGTTGTTACATTGATCGATTACGGCTGTATGTAAAGCGGCTCAGAGTAAAACGATTGGAAGCACATTAAGACGTGTTATGCCTCTCCCCGTGGGAGAGGCATGAGGCTTGTTGCTTTCAGCGTAGCTGAAATCTACAAGACGATGGTGAGGGCATCAATACGGAAAACGAATCTCTCATCTTCCGTTTCTTACAAGGCGATGGTGAGGGCACCTATACACAAAACAAATACACTACAACTTGCTATATTGCAAGTAACCAATGAACATTTCATCCCAGCTTTGCTCTCCCCAACCTACGGTCTGTGAGGGATCTATGTCGTATTTATTGCGCGAAGAGTTATCAAAAACTCCGTACATGCGGATTGTGGTACCCTTGGGTAGGTTTAATGGCTTTTGTAGATAGTACGAGTATTGCCAATTGAATTCGTATTTGGGAACTGACAACAGTGTTTGTCTTTTACCGTTGGGAAAAATCGCTTCCATCTTTACTTGGCGTCCGCGGTAATGCATGTGTGGGTACAAACCGTATAGTGTTACGTTGTCGCGAAAAGTGTAACGTCCTTGCACGCGGTGGTTTTGCGCAAAGGGTGGTATGCGAAACCTCGCGTTGATCACACTGCTCATTTTCAATACTTTTTGTGGTTTTTTGTCGTGAAAGTATATGTGCATTTGTGTGGCATCTGTAGTTCTTCTTCCATAGGGAGTGTAGTGCATTTGGAATTGGAATGTGGTGCCTTTCGGGAGAAATTGCCCGGAATTTTCGGGAAAATTTTGTGGATTGTACCCAGGAACGTAAATGGCGAAAAAACCACGACTTCCATTTCTCCATTGTGGTTGTAAATGTCTCAAGCGTCTTGGAAAAATAGTCATCACCAGGGCATGATGCACTGCTTTCTTACTACCTGGTATGACTTTCACTTTTTTGACCCACATGTCCTTTTTTAAATTCGTGGGCACATTTATATACTTATAGTCCACCACTCCTGTTGCCGGAATTTTTTGCGTAGGGATGGTCACGATCAAATCGGGCTTTTCTTCTTCTTCGCGAACAGAGGTCATACTTTTCAGTGTGTCTTCACCATCTAAAGCACATCCTTGCTTTATCCATGTCAGCAACTTGCGCTTTTCTTCGGGAAAGATTTGATGGCTGGATTTGAAGCTTCCCACTTCCGGATCAGCGGGCCATGGTGGCATGCGTCTTGTTAGAACTGCTTCGCGGATCATTTCCGACCAACCATGAACTTTCTTGTGACTATTCATCGACCATGGTGCTGCCCCACCTTTGCGGTGACATATCACACAACGCTTTTTTAAAATGGGAACCACTTCTTTGTTAAAAGAAACCTGCTTTTCTTTGTAGTAGGTAATCGCACAACCTTTTACATCTAGTTTTGATACTCTTGGTTGTCGCTTTACCAGAGTTGCTAATATTGCATCATGCAAAAATTGCCTTGTTGCCAATGATTTCTGTTTTTCATAATCCACACGATTGTCTACCGGACCACGATAAATAATTCCCCAGCTCTGAGGATTAATAACAATGGCCTCCGCGGTGCGTTTTACCTGCAATAACTCAATCACATTCTGACTGTAATCTTTTAAGATGGGAAGTGAAATGGCAAAGGATGTGGCCTCTTCGCGAATATCCACTATTTCATCTTGGATGTTGCCATTGATCATTAAAAACGCAACGTCATCTCGATAACGTTTTTGTAACTTGTGTAGGTCTTGGAGGTTGTGACGCACAATGGGACAACCCACACCATGGATGTATAAAACGAGCGCTTTTTTGTCTTTATATTCAAAGAGTTCGTGATATTCACCATTGTGATCAAGAAGAGCAAAATTTTCCACTGTGGCGAGTTGTTTTATTGTTGGTTGCGGAGTATTTTTTACATAGAATGTGGAATACACTATAATAATACATACAGCGAGCGGTATAATAGTCTTGTTCATTTTGGTCCTCTCCAAAACTTACTATATTATTGCAGACATAGAGTTACATTTATTATAGCACATCCCGTAAAAAAATGACTTTAATTTCCATCGCAAAACCATGGAGAAAACATGACAGAAAAAATAGTCAAAGGTAAATCTCTTAGATATGTACGTCCAAATACCAAATACATGGGTTGTACTTTTTATTTAGAAACGTCAGAAATAGACAAAGAGCAAGCACAAAATTTTACGGATGTTACATTTGACAATTGTTCGTTTCGCGGTGAAGTATCTGTTGACCTCTCCAATGCGAATTTAACAAGCATACCGCCGTGGATTTTTTCACTGTCTTCTCTCACATTTCTGGAATTACAACACAACAACATAGAAATTCTCCCGCAAGAAATCGGTCATCTTCTTTACCTCGAAGAGTTGCGTTTGTCGAATAATCAACTTCGCGAAATTCCTGTAACAATTGGCAAACTTTCTTACTTGCGATACCTCTATTTAGATAGAAACCTTCTGCAAAATCTTCCATTGGAATTGGGGAATCTAAACCATTTACAAGAGTTAGATTTGCATTCCAACCGACTTCAAAATCTACCAAATTCTCTACAAAAATGGATCAAATTAAGCTATTTGAATCTACAGCACAATCAGCTGACAGAATTACCTGAGGCGATATTAAAACTCCCTAATTTAGAAAAACTTTACCTTTATCCCAATCGTTTTGAAGAAGTTTATCCACCATGGATTACCTTTATGGGCTACAAAGCTGGTAGTATCAACTGGAGAATGGGCAGTGGCGAAGATTGGTGGCATGGTATTTTTCGGCCTTTTTGGAATCATCTTAGCGACGAGCAAAAATACTCTTATGTGGATAAATGGAATGGTGACGAGTCGTGGTGTGAGTATCTAGAAACTATGTCAGATCACACCATCCAACTCAGTCAAAAAAGCCGTGGAATTGCCCAGAACATTCACGAAGCTGCCGAAATAGGAAATTTATCAGCATTGCAATCATTTATTGAACAAGGTGTTGATGTGAATTCCCTCAATCGTTTTGGTTGGAGTCCTTTGAGATATGCTGTTGCTTGGGGAAATTGCCAACGACTTAGACAAGGTAATCTCGAAGTGGTGCAATATTTATTGCATAATGGCGCAGATGTCAACATTAGTAACGATGGGGATACACCACTATTTTATGCCGCAAGTCCCGAAATAGCGCGATTACTCATTGAAAATGGTGCTTCTGTTCACCAACGCAATCAACATGGACAAACACCTTTATTTTACACCTCTCATATAGAAATCGCTCAAGTACTCATTGACGCAGGTGCGGAGATAAATGCCCTAAATAACGAAAACGAAAATGTCTTATACCACCTATTTTATGACGATGAAACAGAGTTGATTGATTTCTTCGTTCGTGCAGGAGTCAATGTGAACATACAAAATAGTGAAGGAGATGCACCTCTTCATAAAGCAGTGCGCTTTGGTAGTATAGAAACGATTAAAATTATACTAGATGCCGGAGCAGACCCTAGTCCTATAGATGATAACGGCGACACACCACAGGAAATTGCTCATGATCAAGAAGTAGTGTCGTTGTTAAAATCGCACTCAAAAAAGTGATAGATTTAACTAAAATCTTATATTTTTTCGCCAAATGTCATTTTGCACTTTTCATTATATTTTCATTTTGTTTTAATAATAAAAACAATAATAAAGTACTATTTGGAGAAAACATATGCAAGAAGCATTGATGAATGATATCCGTAAAACGACAAAAAACCTCGGGTATATGGGGATATTTTTCTTTTGTTTATCTATTTCTGCCCTTTTTTTACGTTCTTTGAGTTCGGCATCTTTTCTGCAAAATCTTTCCTGGGGAGCTACGATAGCCTTTTACACCATCACACCTCTCTTTGTTATCTTGGGGCTTTTTTTGATTTATGTTGGTCTGTACGTAAATGATCGCCGCGGTAAAGAATTTATTCATTGTCTAAACAATGATCCTAAAAAAATAAAGGAAATATATTTCCAAATAATGCAGGGTCAGGAAAAACCAAAAAGAATTCGTCTTTCTGATGGCATACCTGCCGAGGGAACCCTGTATATGATTATTCTTTACCATGAAAGTAATCAGTACCAAATTAGTATATCGCTAGCCAATGCACAGCAAATTTTTGAATATGTTAAAACGCAAGCTAGTCATCTTAACATTGAGTAGTCCATGAATATTTTGTACTAGGGCGTGTCATCAATTAAAGTTTGTTTAATATTAAAGTCATTGTAAATTCTAGCTAGGCGCTCCGAATGCATCATAGCTAGGTTATTTAAATACGGAGCAACGACGCTAGTATTTATAAGGGCTAAATAGTAAGTAAAGGTTAATTGATGACACGCCCTAGTGTACCCACAAATTTTCACTTGTGTCTCTTTTTCGAGACAGACTTTCATATATTTTTTGCTTATGTCGCAAGAGTAAAATTTTTTCTCTCTTTGATATACAGGGCATACAACGCAATTCTTGCAGAAAAAATTTCGTTTGGCACACAAGTTGTATTAAACCCCTGGCATAATCATGAATGTTTTTTGAAATCATTTCTAGATGAGTTATACGAGCGATCTTGCCATCCTTACCTAAAATTTTTAGCCCCTTTGGTATAGATCGGCACCATACTCATCGGATCAAAGGAGAACACTATGAAAAAGTCTATATTTATTATTTTAGTTATTGTGAGCTGTGGTCATTTGTTCGCTGGTGGAATCAATTACAAACTCGCCATTGAAAACAAAGTACTCAAAAAGCAAATTTGGCAATTAACACATGCCCTGAAGCAAGCAAAGGCGACCAACAACGCGGCACAATGTCAAATTACGCTTTTAGAAAAGAAAAATGCAAAGTTGCAAAAACAATACGATGCCGTTTTATGTGAAAAACAAGAACTGGCAAAAACCGTTCATCAACTTCAAATACAAGAGCAGCAACTGGCACAAACCATTCATGAACTGCAAACGCATGCGACAAGCTACGAAGATAAGTACAACAACGCTTGTAAAGAAATTGCTCAGGTAAAGAATGCGTATAGTGTCGTATGTAGCGAACGAGACGAATGGAAGAGTAAATGTCATCAGCTTCAGAATAACAATGTGTTCAAAACAAAGTACAAAAATACCCACAAAAAACTAGCAGATCTTCGCTCACAGTATACAAGTGTCTGCGAAGAACGAAATGGTTTCAAGAAACAATGTAAGAGTGCCCTCGCAAAAGTACAGGTTCTCGAAGAACAGGTAGTTTGTCTACAAAAAGAAAATGCTACCTTAAAATCCAAAAATACATGCGTACCCCAGACACCTATAAATTTAGGGCAAAAGCCCGCTTGCAATGCGAATGTCGGTCAAGTTGTCAAATTGCAATTTCATCAAATCTTTCCGCATTACAAAGGTAAGAAAATTGTGAAAACATTGCAAAACGCGGGATGGAAAGTAGCGAACCACAACAGCGATTATTTCGGAAATATGGTGGTAAATGTCGCGATACAGAAACCAAATTCACTGAAGAAAATTTTTCGCCAAGTGAAAAAGACTCTACGCTCAAGTGGAGTTAACGTCAAACTGCACTCGATATCTACCAATACCATCAGCATCATCCCCAGCTAATATTTACAAAATAACGCATCGCGAACAAAAAAGGGAGGACGATAACGTCCTCCCTTTTTTAGTTGAATCTAATAATAAATTTCACTTATGATAATAATAGTTGTAATTGAATTTTCTTATACTAAGTTTTCGTTATAATGAATAAATATCATGCAATTAACTCTACAATCTTTATAAATAATTTGATGCGTTAGACACAGGAGAACACGATGGACAGCAAATCAAGTGCAACCCATTCCAAAACATTACCTGATTCTGTTGTAGAGACCGCTACAAAAATATTGGCAGAGGTAATGGAATTTCGCCGTATTCCAAGATCAAGCGAGCCATGTGGTGGCCCTCAATGTCCAAAATGCACGACGCTTTTTCTACCAAAAATTCTTTCATGTGTGGAACAAAGAAAACCAGTTACTTTTGTTTTACCTGCTTTCCCAGGAAAATCTCCCAACCTTGAAAAAGTATTGGGTGTTTTACCTGATTATGCAGAGAGACTTGCTCTTGAATTTTTGGGAAACCTTTGTCAAAAAATAAAACAATATTATTCCCCGGGAATTAAAATAATTATTTGTTCCGATGGTAGAGTATTTAGTGATGTCATTGGCATGAGAGAAAGTGATGTTACACAGTACCAAACCGAATTGGACAAACTCATCCAGGAAATGTCCCTTACAGACATATCCACTTTTAACCTCGACCATTATTACACCGATTTTGATTTTAACCTAATGCGCAAAGAACTAATGACGCGCTATGGAAGATCGCTCGAATCGCTGAAAGAGAAAATTCGCGGTGGAAAAAAAACATCCGCAACCCCCGAAGAGCAAGAAGCATTGCGCATGTACTGCGGTATCACACGCTTTTTATTTGAAGACTCTCTCAAACCTGGACAAACGAGAAGTCGTGCATCTCTTCAAAAAGAAGCTCGCGCCAATGCTTGCGAAGTGATCCGTAAAAGTAACGCCTGGGGGGAACTGATCGCAGAATACTTTCCTGAAGCGGTTCGTTTGTCCATACATCCTCAAACCTGCGGTTCCAAAAAACTGGGCATTCGTCTCGTAGGTAATGAGAGTTGGATGACTCCCTGGCATGGAGTTGCTGTGGATACCAATGAAGGTTTCGTTTTGCTCAAACGTAGTGAAGCGGAAAATTTAGGGGGAAAAGTTATCTATTCCAATGGTCGTCCCAGCCACTATACATTAAAAAAAACAGCCATGTCTATTACACGATCCCGAAGACTAAGAGTATATCGCATGGAAGAAGACACGGTGAATTACAGAATCACTCACCTAAAGCCATTTGGGGTACTTTTAGAACCTTGGGATGAAAATGTCAGCATCAACGATTTAGACATAGAAGGTGCTCGTAAATTATTCGGGGAAGAGCATCTCGTTTTATTGAGAGGGTTTGAAACCTTTCAAGCCCCGGAAGACTTTCCAAACTACTGTGATTCGTGGGGAGAAGTAAGTGTTTGGCCCTTTGGAAAAGTACTAGAATTGCAGCAACAACACGATCCACAAGATCATATTTTTGACAGTAGTTATGTGCCCATGCATTGGGATGGAATGTATCGCTCGCAAGTTCCAGAATACCAGATTTTTCACTGTGTCGCAGCTCCGCCAGCAGGGAAAGGCGGAAGAACCATTTTCTCGAACACCATATTAGCATTAGACCATACCTCACCGGAATTGAAAAGACTTTGGAGTAAAGTGACAGGTGTTTATCAAAGAAAAATGGAGTTTTATCATAGCAAGGTAGTCTCCCCCATTATCACCAAACATCCTTTCAAAGACTATTCGGTAATTCGCTATATGGAACCGCATGAGGGAGAAGATTTTATCAATCCACCTGACCTTCAATACACCGGAATCAGTGATGAAGAATTGCAAATATTTCACCGTAGTATAAAAGAGGCTATTTACGACCCACGTCATATTTATGCGCATCAGTGGCGCGAAGGAGATATTGTCATCGCCGACAATTTTACACTTTTACATGGTAGAGAAGCATTCATTTCTCATTCCCCACGTCACATTCGACGCGTTCACGTTTTAAGCAATCCTCCCTACGACAATCCTAATCTCGAGTCTTACAAATAAATTCTTCTACAAAAAACACGGTACAACAGATCATACGTTGTACCGCGTTTTTATTTTTGAAATACCAAATTGCCCTCCAACAACACTCAACAAAGACTTCCAAAGCCATGTCATTCCCGTGTAGGCGCATATCTGTCAAGCTAAGAGCAAAACTTTCTTAATAAAGGCTTACAAATCCATGTCATTCCCGCGTAGACGCATATCTGTCAAGCCAAGCCCATTGACTTAAGAAAATCTAGTAAGTAGGTTTTCGTTTTCTTTTATAGTAATTAACTTGTTTTCGAGGAGATTTAACTCGGGGTCGAGGGCGATCTTTTCGAATGCAAGTAGGAGAAGAAAGAAAAAGTTGAGTAAGTTTTTCAAAAAGTAAATCAGAGTCATTTTCAAAAAGTAAATCAAGAGCGTAGTTTTTAATGGTATTAAAAGAAACGGATTTATTGACCTGCTGAGGATACTTATTGCTAGAAGTTTTCTGATCAAGAATATCTTGAGCATCTTCAATAAGAATAGATTCAAGACCACTAATGTAAATAGTAGCATAGAAATCTTGTTGAACAGATAGAGTAGTTTTGCCAGTGAAATTCTCAAGGTCAAGACGGTTTTTAATGCGATCAAAGAAAGTTTCTATACCCCATCTAAACCAATAAAGCTCTTTAAAATCATCAGTGGGGTACAATTGTTCATCCACTAAGGAAGAAACAAGGACTTCAACATCACCTGTATCAAGCATAACACGAACAAAACGTACAGAAATTTTCGATGGTAGAGACTGGTCATTAACTAATTTCTTTTTATCGTCAGGAGGTTCAATAGTTGTAATACAGCTCTCAATTTTCTGCTTAAACATTTTGTTTGCTTGATAGAAAGAATTAACAGGACATCTAACTACAAAATTGATACCTTTTTTACATAAATGTGCTAACAGGGTATATGAACAATAACCTCTGTCGAAGAGAATGAGATCATTTTCATTTGCATGTTGAAAGTGTTTGTAAGCAAATAGCTCTTCATCTTTTTTACAGTGTCCTATTTCGCTATCAATTGCGATTTCGTTTAGTAGATCATAAAGTACTGACACTGTTGCAAATGCGTGTGATCCTTCTACACTTATGTTTTTATTTTTATATCTTATTGTGCCAAAATGTTCTTCTATCTCTTTTTCATTTGGAAGTCTTACTTTTGATCCGTCTATTGCACATAGACGAAAACCTTTGTATTTTCTGTAGTCTTCATCTTCATACAATGTTTCAACTACTGCTTGCTTATTTAACTCTATAAAGGCTGTATAATTCAGCTTTTTCCTTGCTTTTGTATATGCTCCTGAGGTTACCGTTGTAAAATTTGTAAGCAAGTCTTTTACGAATTCGTTTAGCCTATTTTGTATTGATTTTATGCTTTTACGTATCATGAATACCATTAATCTTGAAAAAGGTAGTTTTCTTTCTCTTGTAAAGTCTTTTTCGTTTTTACGATGCATTTTTTTGAAACGCTCTGACTCTAATAGTTCTTTACTTTTATCTATTACTCTTTTTTTTCATAATCTCTTCTTTTACTGTTTTAAATTATTTTATACTATATACTTACGCTTAAGTCAATGGGCTTGATCTGTCAAGCTAAGAGCAAAACTTTCTTAATAAAGGCTTACAAATCCATGTCATTCCCGCGTAAGCGGGAAACCAGCAATATAAAGTTGACTTGTAAACGCTGGATCCCTGCTTTTGCACATATGTGTCAAGCTAAGAGTGAAACTTTCGTAATAAAGACTGACAAATCCGTGTCATTCCCGCGTAAGCGGGAAACCAGCAATATAAAGTTAACTTGTAAACGCTGGATCCCTACTTTTGCAGGGATGACACAATAAGAGGCTTATATCTTAGCTTGACAGCCATGTGCTTTTGCAGGGATGACACCATAAGGTTTTATATCTCAGTTTAACGGCTATGTGCCAAAGCAGGAATCACAAATATGAGACTTTCTAGGAAGGTATATTTTATATTTATAAAAAAATTTTGAACCTTTTAGAATATTGCGTGGTATACGCCTGTAAATATTTTTGATTAGGATTTGGTATGGAAGAAAAAATAGAAAACGTTGTTGCCAGAATGCAGCAAGGTGATCTAAAGGCATTTGAGAAACTTTTACACTTGTTTTCACCACAAGTGCTGTCTTTTATAAAAAAATATATAAAAAACGCTAGCGATGCCGATGATATTTGCCAAGAAACGTTCATTCGTGTTTTTCGTTACCGGTTGTCTTACAAATCCCGTCAAGCGAAATTTAAAACGTGGCTACTACGCATTGCCATGAATTTGGTCACAAATGCATTGAAGAAACAGCAAAAAGAAATACAACATCTGCGGAATTACCATCAGCAACGTGAGCGCCAAGACGTTGCTCATGACCAAACATCAACAGCAGAGGTACTTGAGATTGCCATTGGCGAACTATCGCTCAAACACCAACATGTCATTCGCTTGTCTACGGATTATTCTATTGAGGATATGGCCGAAATTTTGAAATGCCCTCCGGGAACTGTAAAGTCGCGATTATTCCATGCACGAGCGCTTTTATATGACAAATTGAAAGGAAAAGACCTATGAATACACTACAATTATACAGCGAACTAATTGGTAATGAAATGCTGGGATGTGAAGGCTTTGTGGAACATTTAAAATCGTGTTCCTGTTGCGCGGAAACATTGCAAAAACAATATAAAATTCAAATGTTGCTAAACAATAACGTTTCTCCACAAGAAAACAGTGATGTTCCCCATATTACACAACGCATTTTGCAAAATTTGTTTTTAATTTTACCCGCGACTTTTTTCTGTATAGCCGCACAGTATATTCTGTTTACCTCTTTAAATTTACGACATATCCACCAAGGATTATTTGTCGATTTCTCTTTGCTAATACCCGGAAGTATGTTGTTACTTGTCAGTATGTACATATACGCGGGTAAACGCGGCAGCGTACTATTGAATAACCTGTTGTTGACATTATTTGCCATTTTGAGTCTTATGTTTATTATTCATAGTTACCCCAAATACACCATGTTTACTTTTATGCTCAGTTTTTCGTGTGCTACTTACATACTTGTTGAACAATATCGCGTTATCTATCGCAAAAAAAACTTTTATTCTTTTACCAAAGTATTTGCAGGTTTTCTCGTTATTTTTTTATTCTGGTGGAGCCTAAATCTTTACGCCGTTTTCTACCAGTATTGTTCTCTCTATGTAAATAGTTTTCTATTAATCTCCATTGCTCTTTTTTGCTTTTGCTTGCCCATATTCATCTTAAACAGTGGCGCACTAATAAAAACACATCAACTTTTTTTTCCCGCAATTCACGCAATAGAATAACCATTTAACTTCGATGTAACCTCTGTGATGAAAAACACAGAGGTTACATAAAGAACTATTCCTTGACCTCATCTTTTACATCGTACACAATGCAAAACAAGCAAGGAACAAAAATCAAAGACAAAGTTGTCGCGCCAAAAATACCGCCACTGATGACAATCGCCAATGGTGGCCAAAATGTTCCTCCACTAAAGAGAAGCAGTGGTAAAAAACTGGCTATGGTTGTCAATGTTGTCGATAAAATATGTCGCGTACAGTGAACAACCGTATCTACTATTTGCTGTGGGTTTGCCTTACCTTTGATCGCATGGAGTCCTGCTAAAACCACAATCGTGTCATTAAGGGCAATGCCAATTAGACCTGCGATTCCCAAAAATGGATTAAACCCCAAAGGATACGAAAACATCCATAAAGAGAATAAACCAAAACCAACCGATAGAATTGCCACGCAACCGATAATAAACGTCAATGATAAACGGTTAAATGTCAGAACTAGAGTGGCCAACATCAAAGTCATCAATACCGGAATATAGCGAAGCAAAGACGCCACAGCTTTTCCTTTTTCTTCGCTGTCCCCACCAATAGAAATAGAGTATCCCTCTTCTAACTGTAACGTGCGAATCTTTTGCATAACGCGTTTGGTGACTTCTATGGGAAGAGCATCGTGGTATAGATAACCACGAACAATATTGCAACGTTCATGATTGTAACGCGTAATTGCATTTGTCGTTGGTTGCATCTCCAAACGTCCAATCGCATTCAAGGGAACACCTTGCACATTCATCGTTGCGATGTGATAAAACTTACGTCGGTAATCGTTTGGGTAACGAATCGTTACGGGAATTTCTTCCAATTCTTCGAGAACAGAACCTCCTGAGACTCCTTGGATACTACTGTATGTCTTTGTCGCAATGTCCTTTAAAGTCAATCCCGCTGTGAGAGTTTCACGGCGATCGACATCCAACCACAGTTTTGGTATTCCCGAAGTTATGGTTGTTTGGGCGTGCAGCACTTGTTCGTCGTTCAGTAAGATAGCTTTTATTTTCTCTCCATAGTGACGCAACTTGTCAATAGAAACGCCGTAAATGCGAAATTCTAGAGGTGCTTCCCTCGGTGGACCTTGCCCAAATATACGTACAACACATTGTGCTTGTGGAAATTTCCGGTTTAACGCGTTTTGAATTTGCGGAACTAAGTGACGCACGATGTTGGCATTTTTGGTATTGACAATGGCATTTGCATAAAATGGAGAATTATCTTTTGTCATTAGCATGTTGTAATACACCGACGGAAAACTATTGCCTATCATCCACATGAATGAATCTATTTGGGTAAATTTTTGTAATTGTTCATTCATTTCGCGAACCGTACGCTGCGTTTCGTATATAGAAGATTGTTCTGGTAACCACACCTGAATTTCAAACTGATTACGATCTGCGCCCGGAAAAAACTGTTCTTGTAACTGCGCAGCTGCGATAAAACCAAATAACGCAACACCTGCAATATAAAAAACCGTCATTTTACGGTATTTCACAAAAAACTTTAGAGTTGCAGAGTACCAACCCAGTAACGTTTTACTACGAAGACCTCTTTGCCACCACCTATGGGTACTTTTCCGCGCGAATATCGCCGCAAGAGCTGGAATAATGGTCATCGAAGCCAAAAAGGATACACATAACGATGCGACCACACTCTTTGCAATAGAACTGATAAAATCACCTATATTGCCCGCCAGTAAAAAAACCGGCATAAATCCTAATACCGTGGTAAACGTAGAGGAAAGTAAAGGAACAAAAAGATGCCGGATTGTTTTTTCTATTGCCTGTAAACGACCACAGCCGTTGTGAATGTGCATCACAACTTCGTCGGTGACCACGATGGCATTATCAATAAGTAATCCCACGGCAATAATCATACCAAAAATAGACATCTGATGTAGCTGCTCACCAGATAACATGATAATGAACAGCGCAAGTGCTACACTAAAGGGTAATGCAAAGCTAACAATTACCGCGGAACGCCATCCCATCACCAAAAAAATGATCATCATCACCAAAACGCAACCCATAATGAGGTTCTCATATAAATTTAGTAAACGTTTGTATGTGTATTTGCCTTGGTCAAACACGCAACGGAGAGTTGTTTCATCATCCAAATAGCGGCGAAACAATTTTGCGCGATGATGAATAGTTTCCATCCACTTGTGCATTTGTTCGTTCTCTTGTATACGTGCGGCAATAAGAATTGCGCGATTATTTTGCACGATTCCTATTTCTTGAGGAGGGTCTTTGGCGATTTTTTTGACAACAGCAATGTCTCGCAAAAACAACATACCATTGCGAATAGGCGTATTTTCTATGGTTGCGATTGTATCAAATGCACCACGTACCTCCATGGCAATCGAATTTTTCGAACCATACATCACTCCGGCGGGTGTTTTTACATCTGCATTTGTCAAAGCGTTTTGTATTTCCTGGGGTGTAATTCCCAAAGCAGTCACTTCTTCAACGTTAAGTTCTACGCGATACTCTTCTTCAATACTACCGTAAACACGTACAATTTCAGTACCCGAAACATTGCGAAAACGATTTGCCAATTCGGTAGCTAAACGTGAAGTGATACTGAGATTTGTATTACTGCTACTGAGTGCATATACAACAGTAAATGACGTCGTACGTGTATCGTCTAACACCGGTTCGCCAACTTCTTTTGGAAGAAATTGTTTGGCGTCTTTTAATTCGTCGCGAATTTTAGAAAAAATATCTTGGTTGTTGGTGTTGGTGATCGAATCTTGCAACTCCACACTAATAGAGGAAATGCCTGCGCGAGAAGTAGATTTCATTGTTTTTATTTCTTTGATCTCTAACAATTGAGCCTCTATTTTCTCGGTGACAAGACTCTCCACTCTTGCGGCAGAAGCGCCGGGAAAAGATGTCAAAATGATGGCATTGCGATTGTCTAATCGCGGATCTTCTAGACGCGGAATTTCAAGAAATGCCGTAGTTCCCGAAACCATGGCAATCACAATTGCACATGCCAACAAATAGCGGTTACGATAAAATAATGTCAATAGATTCACGGTTGAGACTCCAATATCTGAACAAATTTTCCTGCGGTCACCCGATGAATCCCTGTACTTACAACATAGTCACCATTGCGTAAATTACTTTCCACAAAAACATAATTATTTCGATACGCATGTATTTGTAGTGGATGTGCAACTAAACGATATTGATGTTTTTGTGGTACAGCAACGTAACAACTCCACAGTCCTCTTACGCCTTCCACTAAGGACGAGATTGGTATCCATGTGCCTTTTTTTTGTTTTGTGTACTTTGTGTAAAAAACCGCCAAATCGCCTACAGCAACACCCTCAAGACGCGGTAGATCGAAAATAACATCAATAGTACGACTCATTGACGTACGGTTTGGTAAAATAGCAGTGGCCACTGCTGTCACCTTTCGCCCGTGTATTTCGATAGGATATTTTTTGCCTATGGTGATATTGTCAATCCCCTCTCTTGTGATGCCCACCTGTGCTTCGAGAAGATGATTTGACATCAACCAAATCACCGGTTGTTGTAGGGAAACAACTTGCCCTAGATCAATATACACTTTAGAGATCGTCCCCGTAAATGGTGCAAACAGCGTCGACTTTTTGATATCGACCTCCACGGTTTTGATTTGCGCTTGTGCCAAAGAAACATTCGCCTTTTGCATATAGTAATTTTGCTGTGCCTCATCTAGGTTTTGGAAAGAAACACCTAATTTTGCATTGCGAAAACGATTTAGCGTTAATTTTGCCAATTCTAAATTTGCTTTGGCACTTTTTAATTTACTGATTAATTCGGATTTCCTCGCGAGTAGCCTATCAACGTTCAGTGTGGCTATTTTTTGTCCTTTTCGGACAAAGTCACCTTCATCAAACACAAGACTTTCAATTTGCCCAGAGATCTCAAAACCAACTTGGCTAGTACGTTTTGCGGCTATTTTGCCTACATAGGGATACTTGACAACATAACGATTCACTTTTTTTACTTTATGCACCGCCACATAAAATGTCTTGCGTGGTTCTTTCTTCACATCTTTTTTTGTTTGTAAAACCAATGTCGCCGTGTAAACAACCGCAACAGTGATAGTAATGACAAACAGCTTTTGTAGTTTTTTCAATGTAGGATCTCCTCATAAAAGCTAATTCGCTGCACAACAAAAAAACTAGACCGTCTAGTATTAAAACAAAATATGTTCGTTGTGAGAAAGGCAACTCTATTTGTTTAGAACTTGATTATTAAAGAAAATGTTATTATAATAGAAGTAAAGGGAAACAGGTAATACATGTTATTTTGTAATCGCAGAAATATATTTAAAGACTCCAAAGTCTAGAAATCAATTATAAGACTAGTTAGTCTAAAAAACAACTACAATTTGGAATTTTTTATGTCAAAAATAAAAAAACATGCTGGTCGCCCACGCGATTTAGAGAAAAAACGCGCCATTATAGACTCTGCGACAACTTTGTTGTTAGAGTTGGGATATGGACATACGAGTATGGATGCTGTTGCTGCAAAAGCAGGTGTCTCCAAACAAACAGTGTACTCGCATTTTCAAACAAAAGAAAATTTATTTCGCTGTGTTATTATGGAGAGATGCGATGCTTTTAGTCCCTCGGTAGAATTACTAGACCGTCAAGGACTTTCCCCACGAGAAGTTCTAGAAAAACTGGGCCGAGGCTTTGCAAATTTAATCTTTTCACATCAATGTATTTTGATGCAAAGACTCCTCATGAGTGATGCCGCGAAACACCAACGAGCATGCGAAATATTTTTTGAGGCCGGCCCACAACGTATGCTCGATATGCTCGAGAAATACTTTCACGAACAAAACAAAAAAGGCAAGATGGATATAAAATCACCACAACGAGCTGCGGACCATTTTTTTTCGATGATACAGGGTACCTATCATTTAAAGTTATTACTAAACTTAGAGCAAGACGTCAGTGAACAGGAAATTGAAGAAACTGTCCAATCGGTGGTCGATATATATTCAAAAAGTTACGACTTTGAATAAGGCAAAATTGTAGAACGATTATGTTCTTACGGACAACTACTCAAAACAAATGATAAATACGTACACCTTGTTCTTCAAGAAATGGGTCCAGCCTTTTTGCCAGTTTGGGTAAATTATGGCTGGGAACCTGCGGATATAGGTGATGTTCCAAGTGATAACTAAGTCCTAAAAACAATTCACAAAAAACCCAGCCGCGTACTGTACGGCTCTGGTGAATTGCATCATCACCAAAATCTTTATGTAGCCAATATACGTTGAGCGCTGGATACACCCAACTCCCCACAATAGCCATGATTGCATAAAACAATGGTGCAAACGTCCATGGCAAAACACTAATACTGATCGCGATAAAAACAAAAGGCCACAACGCTTCGACAATAAGCAATCTTCTTTCCATCGAGCCTTTCTCGCTATGTTTAAACGCCCATATCCATAAACGTGGTATAAATACGGGACCATGGAGTACACTTCGCCAAAAACCAATATGCGCTGGTGTACCTTCTAAATCGCTGTGATCGGGGAAATTACGATGATGATAGTGGTGTGTTTTGCGATATGCGTGTCCGCTCTCTAGTAAAATAGCCCCCATGATAAACATTAGCCACTCACTTTGCAGGCGTGACAATCCGATGCTATTGTGAACGATATCATGAGTCGCGTTGACTACCGCTACAAATATCAGAAACATCAAAAGCGGGAGAACATACCACCACTCTAAATATGCCGCCAAAATAAAAACGGTCACTGTCACGAAAGGACGCAGGACAGTCAGATATTTTTGGAATAGTGAAGTTTCAAGTAAATCTCTACCTAGAGTTTCTAATCTCGGAAGTTCGGCATATCCAGAGCTTTTCATATTTTTACTCCTAGAAAGAAGCGGTCTAAACATTGGTAGTTGCTAAAAATATAGCTACATAATAGAACGAAACGTAGCAAAAATCTATAGAAAATTTGCTTTTTTGCATACGCTTGTTATCTGTCATACACAGTTGACACAACCGAGAAATCGCTAAATCTTTCCTGGTAAATGGTTGTCAATAAAAACACACCATGATATTATGGAAAGTATTGCGCAACAATTCATGAAACACTACCACTCTAAACCACAAACGCCACAAGTTACCTATTCGTTTTGCAACAAAGGATTAGCATATGGATTATTACACAATATTTTTATGGGGAGGTGGAGTCGTATTTTTATACGTTTCAACCATATGGATTATGAGCCTTCTCAAAAAAGATGCCAGCATCATTGATATATTTTGGGGTTCTGGTTTCGTCGTTTTGGCATTTTTCTACCATATTCAATGTGGAGGGACTTGGGAAGCGAACTTACTCACATTGTCCTTGGCAAGTATTTGGGGGTTGCGACTATCACTATATCTCGCCGCCCGCAATTTAGGAAAACCTGAAGATTACCGCTATCAAGCGTGGCGTAAGGCACATGGCAAAAATTGGTGGTGGAAAAGTTTTTATCGTGTTTTTATGTTACAGGGAGTTGTGATGTGGGTTGTATCGGCCCCTCTACTTTCCGCTCAATTTGCCGTAGAAAATACCACACCATGGAATGCCTTTACCATCGCCGCCATTGTTTGCTGGGTGATTGGAATTTCTTTTGAGGCTGGTGGAGATTGGCAACTCTCACGTTTTAAGAAAAATCCGCAAAACAAAGGAAAAGTACTCAACAGTGGCTTTTGGGCGTTTACACGCCATCCAAACTATTTTGGAGATGCAATGGTGTGGTGGGCTTTTTATTTGTTGGCTTGCGCAAATGGCGGTTATGCTTGTGTTGCCAGTACTTTAATCATGAATTTCTTTTTAGTTCGCATTTCTGGCGTTAAACTTTTAGAAAAAAACTTGGTAAAAACCAAACCGCAGTACAAAGATTATATAGAAAAGACCAATGCTTTCTTTCCATGGTTTCCCAAAAAATAGGAGAACAAAATGAAAAAGACATTACTTTGTGCCATTTTGTGTTTTATGACAATATTTACCTATGGCTTAAATGAGGAATTTACAGTTGTAGGTAATAAATCACTGCTATCTGTTGTCGTACAAAAGGCAGGAGTTGCATCTTATTTAGCACATGATCACTTAATCTATGCCTACAAGTTTGACGCGACACTGAATTACAGTCACAAAAATGAGAACGACACCACGTTTTCTATCAAAATAAAAGCCGATAATCTATATGCGGACTACCACCCTCTTTCAAAAATGTGGAATCCTACATTGAACAAGTTGGGGGCTTTTTCAAGAAAATTTACAAAGTTATCCGATTCGGATCGCAAAAAAGTGCGCACGAATATGTTGTCATCTTCGCAACTCGACTCGAAAAATCATACCTATATCAAAGCCAAAGTATTACAAATCATTGACAAAGAAACCCAGGTAGGTGAACGTAAGTTTAACAAACTCATCAAACTGTCTTTGACAGTTAAAGGTAAAACCATTACTAGGGAAATACCTGGTAACATGAAATTAAAAAATGGTACTCTCTTTGTAGAAGCATTAGGAAAGTACAAATTCACAGAGTTTGGTATCACTCCTTACTCTGCACTCCTGGGAGCTATTCGCAACAGTGATGACTTTCATCTCTATGTAAATATGCGCGCCAAGGGAAAAAGTAAAAAGTAACAACACCGCTATAAATAGGACCACGGAGTGAATGACTTCGTGGTTTTTTTACGAAAGAAAAAAATGAAAAAAATAGGTTTTTTACTCGGTATTTTTTTATTTATCCTCCTTCTATCCTGGGCACATTCACTTGATACACAATCAGAGAGTGGACTTACGCCAGAAATGGTAAAAGTTCTCGCCGTAGCTGCACTGATGGCTTGTTGGTGGGTAAGCGAAGCCATTCCCATTCCTGCAACCTCCATCATTCCCCTCGCCGCTTTTCCTTTCTTGGACGTGATGGGAACGAAAGATATCGGCCCGGCATATGGTGATCGGATGGTTCTATTGTTAATGGGAG
This sequence comes from Candidatus Uabimicrobium amorphum, assembly GCF_009002475.1. Lineage (GTDB taxonomy): Bacteria > Planctomycetota > Uabimicrobiia > Uabimicrobiales > Uabimicrobiaceae > Uabimicrobium > Uabimicrobium amorphum. The sequence continues at coordinate 1,120,549 of NZ_AP019860.1, read as the reverse complement.
GTTTTTTCATTGCAACGGTTATCGAAAAAGTTAACTTACACAAACGCATCGCCCTAAACGTTATTTATCGCGTGGGAACAAATCCACGGCAACTTTTACTTGGGTTTATGATCGCCACGGCGACTTTATCGATGTGGATCTCAAATACAGCAACAACCTTGATGATGTTGCCTATTGCTTTGGCCGTCGTGGCACAGTTAGAAAAAAAATTCGACAATACACGTCTTGCAGCCGCTTTTCTACTATCCATAGCTTACTCTGCGAGCATTGGCGGAGTCGGAACTCCGATCGGAACGCCTCCCAACCTCATTATGATGCAGCGTTATGAAAAAACACGTCGCGACTTTATTGAATTAAATGCCAACAATAGTTTAAAAAATCCCAGTGAATTTTTACGTGAGTTACGCGAAAGCAACGCCTTTGAAATGACGACATTACGCGAAAATCTGCCTCTCGAAATGCGCAAGCAACTCCAAGAAGCAAAAGACGACAAAATTTTGCCTTCGCTACTCGTCGCCATCAACGCCATTATGAAGACCAAACCACTTTCACAACAACAACAATCCGTCGATAACCAAAATTCTACAGACGCTTTACTCTCAAATCGCCTACTTCTCGAATCGAATTACCCCAATTTGATTCGTCCTCACCGTCGTGTCAAAGAGATTTCATTTGCCAGTTGGATGGCAGTTGGGATTCCAACGGTCATTGTATTACTTTTCATTATGTGGGGTTACATGATATTCATGTTTCGCCTGCCCAAATCAAGCGACGACAGTAGCCGCGAAATTTTAGAAGGGGAAATTCGCGACCTAGGCAGAATGACGCGCGATGAAAAAGCCACCGCCATTCTGTTTTTGATCACGTCCTTACTATGGATTTTCCGTAAAAATATCAATTTAGGCTTTATGGTAATACCTGGATGGGCCAGTACATTCAACTTGCCCAAATGCGACGATACCACTGTAGCTATCTTGATGGCTCTTGTCATGTTTAGTTTTCCTATGCAAAGAAGCGGAAAATTACTCGACTGGCCTACCGCACAAAAAATTCCTTGGGGAATGTTGCTACTCTTTGGTGGTGGTATAGCACTCGCACGTGCTTTTGACCATACGGGTTTATCTCAGTGGTTAGGAGAAGGTTTACAACACATTGCACGTTTTCCAACTATTTTAGTGATGTTAATATTGTGCACATTTATGACCTTCCTCACCGAAGTTACGTCAAATACTGCGGTAACAAATGTGATGATGCCTATTTTAGGAATCACGGCCGTGTCGATAGATGCCAATCCAGCATTACTGATGATGCCCGCAGCAATTTCGGCATCTTTTGCCTTCATGCTTCCTGTGGCAACAGCACCAAATGCCATTATGTATGGATCAGACCGATTTTCCATCGCAACTATGGCGAAAACGGGCTTCATGTTGAATATTATTGGTATTTTTATCGTGACAATTATGTGTTACTTATTAGGACAAATCTTCATTTTTTAGGTATATAACATGGATATTTTGTACGGGATTATGAAGGAAACCTGGGCAATCACTGTAGAAATGTCTCCGTATTTGTTATTTGGATTTTTATGCGCAGGTCTTCTACATAGTATTTCTTCTAAAAACCACATATTGCGTCACTTATCAAAACCTAGTTTTGCCAGCGTTGTAAAGTCAGCTTTAGTGGGTGTTCCCTTGCCTCTGTGCTCTTGCGCTGTCATTCCCGTGGCTTCGCACCTACATGAAGAAGGAGCAAGTCCAGGTGCCACAATATCATTTTTAACCTCTACACCAAATACCGGTGTAGATTCTATTGCCGTTACTTACGGCATGCTTGGTCCGGTGTGGGCTATCGTGCGCCCCATTACCGCGATGTTTTCCGGCATCTTTTCCGGCGTTGTTACCAACTGTTTCTCACAACAAGATGCCACTAGCACAGCGGAAGATCCACCACAACAACAAAGCACAAAGACATGGCGAAACAAATTCGTCAGTATCTTTCGCTATGCTTTTTTTGATATTGTACACAGCATCGGCAAATGGCTTTTGATTGGTATTATCATTGGTGGTGTTATCGCCTTTGCCTTACCGCAATCTTTCGTAGACCAATATTTGCATTCGCCTGTCGTATCTTATTTGGCGATGATTATCATTGGTCTACCAATGTATGTATGCTCCACGGGTTCTATTCCCATTGCCGTAGCTCTTATCGGCAAAGGACTTTCTCCTGGGGCAGCATTAATTTTTTTGATCACTGGCCCAGCAACTAACAGCGCAACAATGTCTTATGTCTGGGGTAAAATGGGTAAAAAAGTTCTTGTTGCCTACTTGGCGTCTATCATTATCACCGCCATCTCTTTTGGCTTTATGTTTGACTATTTTTATCCGCACATCAACACGATGATACATCACCACCACCATGGTCATGAATCGTCACCATTTGCTGTTGCTTGTGCTGTATTTTTGATCGTACTTTTTGTGAATGCTTATATTCCAAGAAGAAAAAAAACTAGCTGCTGTTCAAAAAAGTAAGTGAGAACATTATGGAAAAAGTTCGTTTTTTCTTTCGAACAATATTGCAAAAACTCAAATACAACGAATGGGGAAAAGAAGGGCACTTATTACTTTTCGATCCACGACACTACAAATCAAAATATGTAAAAAAAACCCCCACGATTATCGTTTACTTACCTCCAGATTATTACTTAGGAATTCATCGTTACCCCGTTTTGTATGCTCATGATGGACAAAATCTATTCGATGAAAAAACATCATTTGTCGGCGAATGGCATCTCGATGACAACATCAACGCTCTCATTGCACAAAAACTTCTAAAGGGTATCATTGTTGTTGGTATCTACAACACCGGAGAGCAACGCATTTACGACTACACCCCCACACAAAGTAATTGTAAATACGGTAACAACGAAGGAGGGCACTTGCGCGAATATGCCAAGTTTATCGTCGAAGAGCTCAAGCCGTTTATCGATAAAAAGTTTCGCACATTGCGCTCACGACAACACACCGGGCTTATGGGATCTTCATTGGGAGGACTTGCCTCTTTTTATATTTTAGGTTGGTATCCGAAAGTTTTTTCCAAAGCGGCTTGTCTGTCACCTTCTTTTTGGTGGGATCATGTCCGCGTGGTAAAAGATATACAAGATGGCTCGTTAGTTTTTCCGAAGGATTCCAAGATATATATCGATGGCGGTTGGTTAGAGGGAGACGATGAAGGTAATATGGTGTGGTTTATGCGTGAGGTATATGTTGCCCTCAAAGAACTTGGACTACAAGACTTCTACAACATTTTTTACCATGAAGACCCGCAAGGCATGCACAACGAATCGGCATGGGCGCGACGTGGAAAAATGCCCATTACTTACCTGTACGGAAAATTTTGTGATAAAGTACGTGAGTTGTCTTACGCCCTAAACCCGAAAAATAATATGCATGTCATTCCTATTGCCCAACTGGCCCATGAAATGAACTTTACCGCATTGGAAGCAGAAATGACCACTAACAATAGCGAAATCGCCATTGTTGATAATGGTACTGTGCAAATAAAAAAACCCGGTCATGACTTCAAGGTACACATTGCATTTGCCGATAAAAACATTACAGTTCCAGAATAGGACGTGTTAAAAATGGAAGATTTTTCTCACGTAAAGTCACTGAGGGAATTTGAAGAAAAAAGGCAACAATTTCTTCACTTTACCCACAATACAAAAGATGCCACCGCAATAGACTTTTTTTCACAAAACAGCGCGTGCGCATATTTTCTTGCAGAATGCTGGTTATCTGTTTTAGAAGAAAAACCACAACACTATCTCAGTGCAATACAATTCTTAGAAAACGCGAAATTAGAAGTGCCGGATAATTGCTATGTAAAGGAAAGTCACCAACAAACCACATTGCGTTATTTGCAACTTCTGCCCAAAAACAAAATGTGGCACCAACATCTTTTGCAAAACAACCTGCATGCGAGTTATATATTTTCTCTCATGATGAAAATTGCACAAAATAAGGGAAATTTTGGCGAAGAGTTTATTGCACAAGCGCTAGAGTGCGAAACGTCTATTGCCGCGTATGCTTTGTGGCTGGCTTTTTTTCATTTCCCACTTCCGCAAAGCATACGCACAAAAATTGCGCAACTACACAACGAAGAGCTGAAATATTTACAAGACAAAATAGATCTTCTCTACAGCGATGACTTGGAAGTGATCGAAGAATTGTATTCCGACAACGATGTAGAAAGTTACTTTTTGTCACTCTATCATTTATTCCGTAATGAAAAAACTGCGGACTGGCCGATCATTTTTAGCGATCACATTTTTGATGTTCCACAGTACAAAGATTTTTTTCTACACCTAATTGCGAATGTCATCCCGCACAATTTGGTCAACGAACATATTCGCGTTGTCGAATTGCTGCGTTGCAATGATTTCCACCTGAAAACTCTGGGATTAAACCGTGCGTTACAAGACCCTCGCGAAGAATATATAGAAGTCGTGTTGGAAAATATTATGGAACTTCCCAACAATTGCGATGAAACATTCCAGCAAAACTTGTTGTGCTTACTCGCCAGCATGAATAAACAAGACGAACTTATTGTTCAAGTATTATGTGACGCTCTTAACCAAAAACAACACAGTCACCAAAGCCAAAAATATTTCGTGAGTGTCATCGCACAACTTGGTGCCACGTACACAGTCACCTATTCGACTCTGCAACAATTTTTACCATACGCCGACCCAGAAATTACAATGTATACTTTAGATACATTAGGTAACTTAGTCGTTCAACATCCTCAGCACTATGTATATTTAACCGACATACTCGCCTCACAAACAGATTTTGCCTTGGTACCTACTCACAAGACAAGGATCATCGAGTGGATTGTGCAAATCCCATCGCATGAAGAAAATTTTCTCCAGGAAGTTCTCTCTTTCACAGAGATGAAGTTATTTTTATTTGTGAGTGATAGAATATTAGATTTGCCTTCGACAGGATTGCGCGAAGTGTATTTGCAAAACATGCGCGTCATGTTGCACCAACGCACTTTGAACAACGAAGATTTCATCAGAGTACTTTGTGCGACGGCTCACCTGAAACCACAACTAACGGAGTCCGACATACGCACTTTACTACGATACTCAGGAAATGAAGAAGTAGACGCATGGATTTTGTATACTCTCGGTGTTACCAATGCCGTTTTAAACAAAGAAGACTTTCTGCATTTGAGTTATCAGCACAATGACAAAAAAATATTCACATATTTGCAATATATAAAAATCAAACTCCCTGCAACATTTGAAATCTTTTGGCAATACGCAATGCAACCGATCCAAGATATCATCAAAGAAAATTTACGACACAACCGTGAATTTTATCGCAAAAATCTCTATCGACAAAAATCGCAATGGCTCACCTACCCACGAAATGTGATGGAGTACCTAAAATTAATACGCGATGATGCAGGACTTGCAGAGTTGATTCCACAACTCGATGTCGACATACAGCGCGAAGCCATAAAGGCATTGAGTACTCTACCTCTTTCGCATGACATGTGGAGTATCGAAAATATTTTGCAGCAACACACTGCGGAACTTCGTGAAGCATTTGTCGTTTTGTCACACATGGCCACAAAAAAACACCACATGTCTCTTGTTGGTAGCGTGCAACAACAAATTTATCACTTATTGTTGCAAGAAGACTCCCTTCCGCAAAATACATTGGCATGGCTAAGTGAAAAAGACATAGAACTTATTTTGCAAGAAACTCCTCCACTACCTAATGTAAAATTTATTGAAAAACCGACACTTCCGCAGCGTATTTCGTATTCACCTCCTCATTTTACTCCTGAGGACTTGCTTCCGCAATTTTTGATGTTTGCCAAAGCTCCTTACCCTGTTTTACCTGAAACTAAGTGGATTCAACTGCACGAATCTACCTACTCTATTTTTAAAGAGCCTTTATTATTCGAAAAGCAAAACATTTCCGGTTCTCTGCAACAAGAAAAAGATGTTACCTTGCCAAATATATTCATACAATTGAAACATTACCAAACATACTCTTATAATCCGCAACAAATACCCGGGGAAAAAAATCGCCTTGATTTTGTTGTTGTTCATCTGCATACCAAAGCAACACGTCGCGAATTACAAAATTACCTACTAGATCTTTTAGATGATTATTTTGCACGCGGAATCAATTTTTTCGTTGTCATTCGTTTCTACGATACCCCAACCGAAGACTTTAGCACAATACTGGCAAGTGAATACTGCCTTATGGTGAGTACGCAAACGTCTATACGTGATATGCTTTCCCATTTTTCATTTTTCGACAACCTTGAAGAAGCATTTATCTACGGTAAAGATTCTCCACTTACTTTAGAAGATAAACGCACAGTATACAACAAACAAAAGCCGATAAAGCCTACCATGGACTTCATGGAAATGGAGCAAGAGCGTGGTATCACCTTAGATGCAAAACCTGCTTACTTAAAAGCCGATATGCCTAGAAGCTTGTCGCCTCTCAAGAAAAAAACCAAAAAACCTTCACCAAAACCACCGATGCCCGCTGCAGGTGGTATGGCTCCCCCAACTGGAGCACCAGCCGCTCCATCACTAGGGTTTGGTGGTGCACGACCATCAGCCCCACCTCCGGCAGCGGCACCGCCACCGCCACCACCTCCTCCTGCGGCGGCACCGGCGAAGTCCATGATTCCACCACCCGCTCCGATGAAACCGCGTCCAGAAAAAGCGGAGGTTATTTCCCCATCAGAACAGGAATTTGGCGGTGGTATTGGCGGAATGATTGTCGAACCGGAATTGGAACTGGGCATACGAAAACAAATGCCTGGTGGAGAAGAGATCGAACCACAACCCGAAATTCCAGAACCACAAGTTCAAAAACAAGACTTAGCCATACAACCCGAGCAAGTAGCCAAGGGGCTATTGGACTTAGAAAAAGAAAAAGAACAACTACAGCTCGAATATCATGACAATGTAGAGATATTACCACAAAGATGGTTTGAAAAATGGCTCAGTGATGATGCAGGGCACCCGGGTCCTATTGAGCGCCTAGTTGCACAGTCAACAATGATCATGAAGTCTATACAACGTTTTATTGGCCTGCGTTTCATCATGCTCGCCCACTTTGGTGATGTCGTTGTCGAAGCGGTGACAAGTTATGTTCGCGGTATTTTTGAAACGTGGAAAAACTATAAAACCATTCAAAAACGCCTAAGTATAAAAAATATCGACCAACAAATCGACATGATCAAAGAAGATCTCAGTGTCGCACGTGAGCAAATGAGTCGCACTTTTTATTTTGCGGGTTATAGTGTATACGACAACGAAACCCCACAACAGACATTTGCTCTAAAACTCGTCATTGAATTACGCGGGCATCTTGACCAAATGAAGCGAGATTTGGCATTTGTCAATGCACAACAAATTCAAAAAAATATCCAAAACAGCATTGTCGATTTCTTGAAAAGTTTTATTCCCAATCCGATGGAAATAGTATTGCCAATAAAAGATTCGTTCATCATAGCGTTTTGTATGAAATACGAGCGCCGCGAAATCGAAAAAATGTATGTCGACATGTTCGTCTCGTACCGCGTTCTATTAGATAGCCTAGTGCAAGAAAATAGAGCTTTTCATTTGCAAAAATTTCCATTGCACTCTTACGAAAAAGACTTATGGGAAAATGCACAGCAAGGCTACCTTCCACAAGATCCTAACGATATTCAAGTTTGCATAGAAGAATGCCAAGAAAAAATTCAACGTATCATACAGATGACGTGCAACTGTCATTATCTGGTCTCTGTCAGAAAATGGAGCAAGAGCGATTTAATCGCGGAATGCAAAAAGCACAATGAGCGCCAAACCATAAATCCCATCGTTGAGTTGGAAATGGAGTGTTGGACGCGAAAACTTGCGCAAAAATACATCAAGAAACAACGTATTAAAATGTCGCCTCAAGAGCAACAAAGGCAAATAGACGAATATAAAAACTTCGTACGCCGTTACAAAGTGGCAATGACGCTACATCGTAAATTCCTTCATGGATAGGAGTGTAATATGAGAATGATCGCTTTACTGAGTATAGTACTTTTGATAGCAGGCTGTAATCCAGACACAAGCAATGTCAACAATAATGAGGATCATGCTGTGGAAAATTGTATTTCCTTCCCCAATACCGATAAAATTAGCATCACCTACTACGCAAAAATGTCCGATGAAACCAATCCCAAAACTAAAGATATTACCGATGCCGCTACGGTACAATTGTGGTTAAACACTCTAGCAAAAATTCCCCAAGAAGGATCAGGCAAAAGAATCAAGATGGGTGACGTGGCGAAATACATTATCGACTTTTACCAAGGTAAAAACCTCATAGGTACTCTACGCGTACTCGGCAGTCACCTGGACGCTCCTGCAGAAGAAAGCTATGATTTTTACAGCCCAGGTATTGATGATCCTTTTGTTGATTTGGTAGCAAAACTATTTCCATAGATTAGCTTTATGGAATATAAACAGGTTTTATTTTTTATGGAAAAAGTAAAACGCCACAATGTATAATATCAATATGAGGACTAAATACCACTTCAAACTTACGTTTTAATTACGGCAAAAATATGATCCCTATAAAAACTCATCCAACACCAAAATTAACCACTTTGGTATGCGATTTACCCCCTTTTCGCGTAATAGAAAATGCGATATGGTTAAATGTGTGCAGTAAACCTCTTTTCGGATCGGCCGCCAACCATAAATTTACATACGAAATGACCGAATCTATGTTTGGTAGGACCGAAATTACATCTGATGTACTGCCTCCTGCGAATAGCAAAAATTTGAACGAGCATGGTATTGTAATGGTAGGGACTACCGTAAAAAAAGGTGACACTCTCATAGGGGCCGTAAAACCCAAAGATGTCCCCTTCGAACTTAGTCCGGAAGAAAAACTTTTACATGCTATCTTTGGACGTTGTGCCGAAAATGTCAAAGACGACTCTATTTATTACCCGTTTACTGATCCCGGTGTTGTGGTTTCGGTAAACTCTATTCCCTTGAGTTGGACAGACCAAAGAGTTCGCAGTTTAGCAAGAGCCGACGTTTGTGTGAATACGATGTATTCTCTGGAAATTGGTGATATTTTGCGCGATAACCAAGGAAACACAGGAGTTATTTCCACCATATCCGAGGGCACCGTCATTTTACCAAAACAACGTGATCTTCATGCTGTCATTCATCCGTCCTCGACCATGGTCGACCAGCTACACAGCATACAACATCTGTACCTATGGCGCTATCCGTCAAAATCTGGTTTAGAGCAAAATTTCGGCTATCGCCTTTTTGCAGCGGCCAACGAAAAAACAGGGCAGAATGTCAACTACATCGCACGCATGATGGGGAAGAAAAAATGCCCTCCAAACCTCAATGATCTCGTTTATCTCGGTAAATACGCACTAGGAGAACTGGAGTTATGTAGGGAGACATATGCCTATGAGCACAAAATCGAAGAAAGTGAAAATGAGATGCATAATATGGTCGCTCTAATTGGTTATCAACATCTGAGTAAGCATTTGTTTGCCGAAGAGTGTTTGGTGGAAAAATTCCAAGATGAATACGACGATTACGCCGAAGACCACTATAACGACTACGATCGTGACGACGATTACGAAAATGTACCAGGGCAAAACCCCTATGAGGATCACAAAGGCGATGAGGAGTACAACGACTATGAACAGTACTATGAATAATTGCCACTGTACTTCGAGCTTGCAATGGTTCATCAAATATTGCCAGGCACTTGGTCTTGATGTTGTACACAGCGAGAGCAACATGCAAATCATACCATTAACCACAAAGCAGTACGATACTTTAAGTTTTGGAAAAGTAACCAGCCCTCTTATGATAAATCCGCGTACAAATAGCGCCGAAAAGGACGGCTTATACTGCGAAAGAATCTTCAATTCCAAAGAACCATACACGTGCTATTGCGGTAAATATAAAAAAAAGAAAGTCAATGTAGAATATGCATGCGATCGCTGTGGAGTCACTTTGGCGGACAGTGACGCCTATTATAAACACCAAGGGCATATTCATTTGGCAACAGCAGTAATTCATCCGTTTATGGTGGAATACTTGGCTCCACGTATGAATTTAAGTGTAGAAAAATTTCGCGCTATGATATATGACATGTTGGAACAAGACAGTCAACAATTGTTTGCCATGTTACGAAAGTACGACAATGTCAATGACATGATACTGCGTAGACTACTCGTTCCTCCCGCAGGATTTCGTCCACAGCACCAACCGCAAATAGAAGATATAAATACTTTATATGCCGAAGTAATAAAACAAAATCATCGGCTAAAGCATTTTATTGACAAAGAGGCCGCCGCGCCCATTCTCAGAATAGAAACCGCCGCTTTACAACGCAAAGTCGACCAGTTATTCATGAATGAATCCCTAAAAAAGCCTTTCACTGGCTATGGTAAAAAACGTCACACTTATACTAGTCTTTGGGGTTATATGCGCAAATACCTACAGAATTTTTTCCAACATGCAACAAGCTTTTCTCAAAAACACACCGCCACTTACGATCCAACCTTGCAGGAAAACCAATGTGGTGTGCCTTTGCAACAATTGCTGCTTCTATATAAAAATTTTATTACCCAGTTCCGCGACGGACAAAAAACGAAAAATGTAGAAATCGCCCTACAATATTTAGATTTTTATACACCTGTTGTCGACGATATTTTACGCGCAAAATCTCCCGAGAAGAAAAAACTGGGAAACAGTCTACATTATCACCATAAATTAAAACATCCAATGAAGAGCAATCAACAAATTACCAGCGAAGTAGTAGAGATTCTACAACACCTTGATTCATTCGCCACAACACTCAAAAGCCTCATGGAATATATTGCCAAATGTCCCATTGTATTTTCTTACAAATCAGTGGCAACAGCACTTTATGCAACACCGCTTCTCGACCGTCGTACTACGGTTGCTTTTTCCGAACGCACGCGCCGCGAACTACATTTAAAATTTGCAGGCGAAAAGGTCCGTCTTTTTATTCCCCGTAACGAAGATATGCAACAAGAAGCACGAGACCTAGTAGGCAAATACACCAGCAAAAAATTCACTAGCTCTTTTTCCTACTTAGCGAATCTTTCGGCGCAAAAGTGGAGTGAGTTAGCTATTGGTAAACACAAGATTCCATTGCAAGATATCGACAACACATTTGTTGCGGCAAATCAAATTACGCAATAAATGTGGAAATTTGTCCCTAACGCAAAAACAAATGCCTGTAGTCGTTTTTACTACAAGCATTTTCAACTATTTTCCGCGAAATAGCGGTTTTTTCTTATTTAAAAAGGCATCAACAGCGCCGCGAAAATCTTCTGTATTTGTTGAATCTACAAAAAATTGCGCTTCTAAATCTAATTGTTGCCCAAGATTATTATCATATGTGTGATTCAATAACTCTTTGACTTTTGCATACGCCAAAGTGGGGCCAGATGCCAATTTTTGCGCCATTTCGTGTGCCTTAGGTATCAATTTTCTTTTTGGTACAACATAGTTAATCAAGCCTAATTTTTGTGCTTTTTTTGCGGTGAGTAAATCTTGTGTAACAAACAATTCCATTGCTTTCTTCACCCCTACATGTCGTGGCAAGAAATAGGTAGACCCGCCATCAGCAGAAGCACCTATGCTTGTATAGGCCATAATAAACCGTGTACTTTTTGCTGCAATTGCTAGATCACAGCAAAGCATGAGACTGAAACCTGCTCCAGCACATGCACCATGAACAACTGCAATCACCGGCTTGGGTAAACTGCGAATCCCAGACATAATTTTATGCAAACGTTCAGGGTCTTCAACCAAAAGTCCACGTCCGGTTTCTATTGCTTTAGAAAACTCTTTGATATCACCGCCCACGCAAAAAAACTTTCCTTCCCCTCGTATGATTACGGCGCGAATGCCAGGATTTTTTGCTTGTTCGACACCTTCCATAACTCCATCAAATAAATCAAAGTTCATGGCATTGTAGCAGCTCGGACGATTGAGAATGATTTCCAGGATATCCCCCTGTTTTTCTATTTTTACAACTTGTTTTGACATAATCTAATCCAATCTTTTGCGATAAACATTAACTTGCAGCCTGTAGTATATTCAGATAAAACGTTCATGTCACTTAATAGAACGCTCGATAAACTTAGCGATCGCCTCAGCAACTATTCGATTTCCCAAATTGTTATAGTGTGCCTGTAAAAAATATTTACGGGGATTCTCTACGTCGCGAAATGCTTCGGCGATGTCAATATATTTATATTGCAACTTATCCAATCGCGAAAGCAAAGGTTGGTAATACTTTCCTTGTGGAAGGTTCTTTATATCGTAGATGTTTGGAAATATAACGATAACAGGCATTGCTCCATACTTTTTCACTTCTCGATGGAATTTTTGGAAAATTCTACACAGCAAATCCAAAGAAGAGGAGTGGTAAAACTCAAACTGGCGTGTATGCCAACGCGTTTTTAAAAGTCGTACACTCGGTAAAACGTCCAGCAAACCACGTTGGTAACAATTCATATAAAAAAAATCATTCTGCCCCAGTTTACTCAAGGTGGGAAGCGGTTTTGTGACAAGTAGGTTGTAATCAACAAGTGATAACGGATTTTTGCAGAGTACGAGTTCGTCATTTATTAACTGAAAACGGGGTTTTGCCAAAGGTATTTTAGTATTTGTCTGATAAAACGGACGAAAAACATTTTCTGAGCGATTGATGTTCTCGGTCATGTACCCGATCACCACAACCTTGGCGCCTCTGTAAATATCTTTTTTTTGCACGTAGCGTAAATAGGCCTGATCTAAACCATATCCAGATACTCCAAAGTTAATTATTTCATACTGTGGGAAAAGTTTGGTTATTTCAAATTGCCATGTCTCGTCATTCCCCACCTCATCGCAATGGGTGTAAGAATCGCCAAAGCATAAAACTCTCATTTTTTCTACGGAACACTCTTGGGTATAATCGTATTGTGATCTCGCTCCATGACGGTTGTATTGGTATGTGGCATCAGAAAAACCAGGCCGCGGTTCCCATCCCAACGTTTGCGAATACCTCAAACGCGTGGATTTCCCAGAGACAATGAGTGGTATGAGTTGTTTTTGTTCCACAGACAGTTTCACAAAAGATGGACGTCTATGATGAAAATGCAATAAGAAAAAGCAACATGCTTCTACAAAAATAAACATCAGCAGCAACAAAACAGTCACAAAAATTACTTTTTTCTTACGTGGTGACAGATGGTACATCCTATTTCCCTAATCGAAACTTTAATGTAAAAATTGCTGATAAAGTGCTACTTGCAAAATAAGCGCAGAGGGTCTGTAACCCTCTGTCAGCTTATAGGTACATAACTATTCCACTTCTTTTAACAATTCTTCTATTGCCTTCTCCAATTGTTGGTCACGACCTTTTGCCACCTCTCCAGGGTCGTTATTTACGAGAACATCTGGTTGCAATTCGTTGTTTTCTAAGTAGTTACCTTCGTTGTCGAGCATCCCAACTTGTGGTATACCAAAAAACATATCACCACCGAGCAATGTTTCCCACCATACAGCGGTTCCCGTTCCTGCGACAGGCATTCCAACAAGACGACCTATTTTCAAAGTTTTATACGCTAGAGGAAATAAGTGTGCGTCAGAGTAATTGCCCTCACTCATCACAACAATAGACGGTTTGCTCCACTTAAAAATAGGCTCACCGCCCATATTGTCTTGCTTACGTGGATAAAAAGTGAAGTACTTTTTTCCACTCAACAGTGTGACTAAATCGTCATGTAACCATCCGCCACCGTTAAAGCGCGTGTCAACAACAATGGCCAATTTATCATTATGCCGTCCTAAAATTTCGGAGTAAATTTCGCGATAGCTCGCATCGTTCATGCCACGAATATGAACATAACCCAATTTACCCTTAGATAATTTTTCGGTTAGAGCACGGCGCTGTTTCACCCATCTTTGATAAGCGAGTTCATTTTCCGCACGTACGTTTATCGGACGAACAACTTCCTCCCAACGTTCATTTTTCTTCGGATTGTAGAGGTGAATCAACGTACGTTTATTCACACAACCATTTAGGTATTTATGATAGTTGTCGTTGCTTTTTATCTCTTGGCCGTTTATTTTTTCGATAATGATTCCCGCTTTGATTTTTGAGCTGGCTTTTTTCAATGGACTTTTATCCATCACTTCCGCAATTTTCAAACCTGCACCATTATGGGTATGATCAAAAAACACCCCCAACGCTGCAGTGTTTTCGCCATTGCGTGGACGATAAATATAACCAGATCCGGTATGAGAAGCATTGAGTTCTCCCAAAAGTTCACTAAACATTTCCGCTAGATCATATTTGTTGTTGATGTGCGGCAAGAATTTCGCGTACTCTTTTTTGTAGAACTCCCAATCGACACCATGTAAGTCTTTGACATAGAATTTTTTCTTTACTTGGCGCCATACGTGTTCGAAAAGGTATGCTCTCTCTTTCGAATGATCCACGGTCATGTTTGCGGAGAAAGAAATGGAGGACAATTGTCCACTCGCAGCGTTTACTTTAAAAATGCGTCCGTCGGCGAGGAGGTACAAATTGTTTCCGGTGCTATCCATGACAAGTCCCGCACGATTGGCATTTAACTTTGTCAATAGGCGTGTTTGGTAATCAAAAATTTTGTGAACCCACAAATCGTAACCGCGTTCAAATTTAGCCAGGTAGAATAATGATTTTCCATCTGCGGACCAAATAGCGTCGGCCAGATCAGAAGAGTGCATGGTTAGCCGCAACTTGCGATCTTCAATTCCATCGAGATTGATCTTAAGAACATCCTCTTTTTTCTTGTTCTTGTCTTTGGCGTCCTTTTTCTTTTCCTTTTGCAGTTCTTCTAGAAGTTCTTGGTCTTCTTTACTGCGTTTCAGATAATCAAAAGTTTCTTCATCAAAAACCATGGCGTAAACATCGTCTTGGCTTCCCCAGCTACCATGGGAACGCATACCATGACGATCGGAAAACCAAGTAATCGCTTTGCCTTTCATGGCCCACTTTGGCGCATAATCGCTATAACCACTTTGTGTTAGATTAATCGCTTCGGATTTCCCATCAGCAGCGACGAGTCCTATTTCGTCCATCCAACGGTTATTACCGAGAAAGGTAACTAAAAACCACTTACTATCCGGAGACCATTGATACCACTGATCACCATCGGCATAGGAGTAATTGTACTTGCCGTCCAAAACTTTACGAGAGAACTTTTCTTTGATATTGTAAACTTTTAGGGTCGTGCGTTCTTCGAGGTAAGCAATTTCTTTACCATCCGGAGAATAACTCGGTTGAAATGTCTCTACTTGCGAAGAAACAATCGCTTTTTCTTCAATCAATGTCGCCGCATAAAAATATTTTTCATCTTTGCGTTTTATCGACGCTTCGTAAATATTCCAACTTCCATTTTTTTCACCCGCATAAATGAGAGAACGACCATCAGGACTAAAGTCGACCGAACGCTCTTGCTCAAAACTTTTGGTAATTTGTTTCGTTGTCGCATATTTTGTCGAGGTGACAAATACCTCTCCACGATAAATAAAAGCGATTTCCTTACCATTTGGTGAAAGTGCCATTTCTGTGATACCACCACGGATATTCAAGGTTTCTTTATCGTTCTTTTGCGGACCGCCGTAGACTTCAACTTTTACCTTAATCGGGTTTTGTCCCTCTTGTAAGATATAAATCTCACCATTGTATCCAAAACACAGTAGACCATCGACAGATCTACTCAAAAAACGAATCGGGTGATTTTCAAAGTTAGTGATTTGCGAAGCCTTATTTTCTTTAAAGGAGTGCTTCCAAATATTTATAGAACCACTTTGTTCCGAAAGATAAAAAAAACTATCGTCGTCATTCCACATAGGATTGCGATCTTCACCGCGGAACTGGGTAATTTTTGTGTGTTTTTGTGTCTTTACATCGTAAAGCCAAATGTCTCGTGTGATCGAAGAAACATGGTGCTTACGCCACTTATCTTCAAAACCCTTCACATCTTGGTATAACAGTTTTTCACCTGAACTGTTGTACTGTGCTTTTTCTGCGGGAGTTGTTAGTACCTGCTGTACGCGACCACCTGCAACGGGAACTTGGTAGAGTTCACTTAAAGCTCGTGTAGGAAAGGCCGCATTCGTTACGGAATCAAGACGTGCAGAAGAGAAAAGCACGTGGCTATCGCTATTGGTGAAACTCCATGGATAATCTCGCGAAGAATGATATGTCAAGCGCGTTGTTTCTCCCGAAGCCACATGTAATTTGAATACATCAAAATTACCGTAGCGATCTGAAGCAAACGCAAGATATTGTCCGTCGTGAGACCACACCGGCTGAAAGTCATATGCCGTGTGACGAGTAAGTTGCTTGGCTTGTCCACCTTCCGTAGCAACAGTGTAAATATCTCCCTGATAACAAAAAGCAATATTTTTACCGTCAGGTGAGATCACGGGATATCTCATCCATAACGCTTCATCTGCATATACAGTAAAGAGCGTGGTGACAGTAAAGAGTATTAACCACTTTTTCAAGGTAACCTCCTTTATTGGGTTAAGATCATGAAAACCTTATTCTAACGGTATACAACACAATAACTAAATGCGTTAGAATCCGTATTTTGTTATTGAATAGTAAACAAATAGACGTATATAATAACTACGACAATAAAAAACTACAATAACGAATTTAGGTAGGTGCGGGTCCACGGCACATATCGATTTTACTTAACCGTATTTTTAAGAATATTTAAATGACAAAAAGAAAAAAAATTATCTTTTACATGTGGCTAGTTTTTATTTGCGGAACATTGGGTTTGTATTTTTTCAATCCGCAGTTTTTTACTGCAGAGAATATAAAAAAAATGTCTTCCGACAATACAGCACTGAACTTAACAATCTACTTTATATTGGGAACACTAAGAGGATTCACTTTGATTCCGTCAACGCCCATGGTTCTCGCAGGCGCTTTATTTTTACCGCTGTGGCCACTATTTTTAGTAAATCAGCTATGTGTTTTCACCTCATCTACCATTGTTTACTATTGGGGGAAATATCTAGAGTTTGACGTGTATTTTAGTCTGAAATTTCCCACAGAAATGGAAAAGCTCAAGGTCGCATTAAAAGGCAAAGAAATCCCCGTAGTCATTATATGGTCATTTTTCCCATTTGTTCCTACCGACATAATTTGCTACACCGCAGAAATTGTTCGTGTAAAGTTATGGAAATGTCTTGTTGGTGTCGGTATTGGCGAGGGTATTCTTTGTGCCACGTATATCTGGGGAAGCAGTAGTATATTACAGTGGCTTATCTAGAACAGGATATCTGTTTTTGTAAGATAGTTGTTATCAATAAGGAGGTCTATATGAAATACCTAACCATCGCCGTAATATTTTTCTCGTGCGTACTTTATGCGGACAATAATAAGGCGCAAAAAACAAAAACCAAAACGACAGACAAAATTCACTATGCCACTCCTTTGGTTCTCGACATGGATGGAGACAAAAAACTACAAGCTTCGGGAGGAAAGTGGTTACCTCACCGTTTCGATCCAAAATCGAAAACAGCGACCTTTGATATCAACGGAGATCATTTTGCTGAATTCATGGAATGGGTAGGCCCCAACGACGGACTACTGGTACGCTACGAAAAAGGTGAAATGAATGGTCTGAATTTATTCGGTGATGCTGGGGGATTCAAACATGGTTTTGAAAAACTGTCGGTACTGGACAAAAACAACGACAAAGCCATCAGCGGTGAAGAGCTAAAGGGACTGAGTGTATGGCAAGACAAGAATGGCAACGCCAAAGTCGACAAAGGCGAAATAAAATCTGTACAGTCCTTGAAAATCACGTCAATTAGTGTAAAACATCGCATGTTTTCCTCTTCTTTCGTCCAAGATGGTAAAACAAAATCGATGTGGGATTGGCACCCCGCCATTCAAATTATCAAAAGAATACGCAAAAATTAAAACACACCAAAGTCTTTTTTACCAAGACCGCAAAAAAACAGATGCTGTTTCAAACTAAATTTTCCTCAGGGTGTCATTCCTGCGAAAGCAGGAATCCACAATATGAAGTCGACTTGTAAACGCCTGGATCCCTGGTCAAGCCAGGGATGACAACCTGGGGATTTGTTAGTACAAGAACATCTATCTCTTTTCTTTACAGACACTTAACAAAATACCTACCCTTGATAGCCCTCTGTGAGGGCATCAACACAAAAAAGAATATCTCAAACAAATACTAAATTTAACAGTAGTCACATCAAAGTAAACACCACAAAACTGTTTCGAGTCGAAACCTAATGCAGTATTCCACCGTGAGTTATCTTAAAAGCAACGCGTTGCAGTTCCTTAAAGTTAGGAACTTTTATATCCATCGGCACACGACACCAGCGTGCATCATCTCTATCAATGGGGCACTCTATCTTACTGCGAAACAACTCTCCCCACAAACGTGGAGTACAGCTAAAAAACAAACGTTCGCATGCTTCAAGATCATCGTACCACTCTTCTAACTTTACATTGATGTTTTCAAAAAAACGCATGGTATTATTAAGTCGTATTCGCGACCCCTGTCGCGATTTTCCCTTTTGATTGAGGTGTGTTAGTTGACTTTTCCCTTGTTTTTTGCGTACCATATACGCCGTAATTACCTTGTGATGTGTACACTCATCGTTCCACCATATGCCGAGGGCGGCAGCACCCGCTTGGACTAAAACAATGGCAAAACTAATTTCTTCTTCAATTTGCAAGTTACTGCGGTACTCCTCAAGATTTTGCTCACCTTGTATCTTGTGTATGAGTGGTGGAATGAGGTTGAACACGACTTCACCTTCGTCGTTTTTTTTGACAAAACATTTTTTTTCTTTGTCAAGGACAGCACCTTGCTGTTGCGCTTTATGTAGATATTCATCTATTTCGTACCACAGAAAAGATTGTTTATCCAAGCCTTCCATTGTCATCCTCAATCAAATTTGCACCAACTTCTCCTTGGTGTTTGTCCAATAAAAAGTCCGTAGCCTTACTCCAGTTTATCAATAATACACACCGCAAATCCGCCTTGTTTGGTCCCGGGGATGGGAAGCATATCCTGACGGTTGATAATTACTTCAAATTTTTCGCCAAAAATCTGTTTTCCTTCACGGTTTATGGCTTCAATTTGTTTGTACATCACGCGACCGATGTCGGCTGTCATCGTTTGTTTTTCAATTAAAATGTGATAACCTCCGCGCGTTTCGATGATGTGGTGCTTACTCGTAGCGATGATTTGCAAAAAATCCCGCACGTATTTTTTTCCCTTATTCTTATCGACCACATCAAAATCTATATCGACATAGTGCTTTCGTGCGCGACATTTTTGAATCTCACTGAGTGTTTTTTGATAAATACCAGTAAATTTCTTACGCTCGCTACTACTTACGGCCAGAGAAAATAAGTAATCAGTAAAAGTAGTGATCAAATTTTTCGCGGCAGCAACGGTACTACGTGGATTTGCCGTGCAGTATACAACGCAGGCTTCTTCGCGGATATCATTTCCCTCCGCATCAAAGTATGCACCACGTTGGCAGTTAAACTGCTTCAATTTGCGAAGAAACGATTCTCGTTTTGTCACAATCTTGCGTTGTAGGAATTCCTTTTTGATCGCTTGTTGTGGAGCGTATTTTTTGCGCGCTGCGAGAAACAACACCACAACTTCGTCTTCCTCTAAAGGAAAGAGTATTTGCGAAACAAAACGTTGTACCTGCTTTTCGCAATAAATAAAATTGTAGAAATCCATCACGCCTAACCAGCAGTAATCTTTTGCCAATCCTTGACAACAAAGTATGTCCAAGGTTTTTCTTTTCCCTCTGCCATTTTGCTACATGATGCTGGACGAAGCTGCGAGGATTGCTTTTCTTTTAACATGACAGCAAAGTACTCCGTGTCGCCAGAGGTATAAGTGCGCTTAATATAAACTTGCGATACATCGTCTTTCACCCATACCGATTTAATGGTATCATCCTCTTTTGTGTCACGTGTCCATGCGAGATGTTCCGCGTTTTGTAACTTGGGATTTACAGTGGCCAAGCCTCTGTATTTATTTTCTTTAAGAAAAGGTTTGTTTACATATGCACATTTCAAAAAAGCCGGAACGTCAGCAACTTCGATTTGACCATAATACCGCGCTTCGGGCATGGAAACCAACGTTGCAGCAAAACGGTGGCCTCCTATGTGGCTACAACGCCAGCTTTCAATACCATGACTGGTAATTTCGTCGTGGATAACCTTGCCACGACTACAGCAACGATCATAGACATTATGGTTACATACAAATATACGCGGTGTGACATCTTCCATACACAAGAATTGGTCTTTGTCGAACTTTTCGGCAATGGGCTTTAACACCGAATGTATTGCATCAGGTACATCACGCACATGGTAAAATAAATAATGGCAAAAGATCGACAATACCGAAGTTAACGAATCTATTGTGTACGTGTAGCAACGGTATGTCCCTTCATGTAAACTGTATATAAAAATACAGTGTTCATCTTCTTCGCGATCCTGGTCGATAAGAATTGGACGCACAAATTTTTTTTCTAAACCGTTGATTAAGGAAAAAAATACGTCGAGATGTTCGTAGCGTTCATTGTATTTTTTTTGCGTGGCGGAACCAGTTATTCCTTGTTTCCACTGCGACTGCTTATCTTCAATACAAATATAGTGTTTATAGACAGGTGCAGTACCAATAAGCGGTTCTTGTAATTTCCGCGCTGTTTGTGAACAAGTCATACATCACCTTTGTAAAAATTCAAAAAGATCGTGGAATTGTAATTGTGGATACTCACGACAAAATCTCGTATTGTCTACAAATGAGTTTTCTTTAACTTCTATAGGCGCAATTTTTTCTTGTAAAAGATTTTTTTCATGTGCAAAGTCGATAATCGACTTCCACGAATGTCGCGCTCCATCACTTAAATTGTAAATTTTTTGTGTCGGACGTTTACACAGCATTAGTTTTAAAGCCGCCACAATATCATCGCGATGAATAAGATTTAGTTGCTTGTCGCTGTAACCTACACGTGGTGAACGTAACCAGTTTAGAGGTACTCGCTGTGGCCCGTAAATGCCAGACAAACGGACGATAATACCACCACGTTCTACAAAATATTCCTCAATTGCATAGCGTTTATGTTCTTTTTTCAACTCGCTGTCTTCGGTGATCACTTCGTCAAAATGGCGACGATCGTATATTCCCGTGGACCCCAGAAGTATATTGTAATTACAAATCGAAAACAACATAGAAATAAATTCTTCATTTTCGATGGGAAAAGTCGTGATCGTGGCATCGTATTTATGATGCTTCAGTTTTTCAATGTCCTTACTATTTTGTGCATCAAAAATAAAGCTTTGCCCTATTTGGGTGTTAGTGGAAAACGCCACAGTCTCGTGATCCTCTTGTAAAGAAGGAAAGAGAAATTTTCCCACATAGCCTAAACCAAAAATAGCTACCTTCACTTTACACCTCCGTGTTTTTCTAAAGCAAAAACTTCTACGTCCACTCCTGGTGACATAAGGCTATGTACAGGCGCACGATCACATTCAAAACCATTGATATCCAAAAAATCACTGCCCCACTTATCCAACTTCGGTTGACAGATCGGATAGGGTTTGTGATGTACGTGTCCGGTATAAAGGTTGTTTTTGTACATACAAAACAAAATATAACGCTCCACCAAAAAAAATTCAAGTGTTCCGGGTTCCGCTGTTTGTAAAGGTTGCTGCGCAGTATAAACAAACGAACTTTCATGGTCACCGCGTTTCCAATTGTAGTCAATGCAACCGTTGATGTCTTGCGCTTGCATCTTTGCTTGAAAATAAGGTAAGTGAAATAAACCGCGCGCCAACTTTACCGCAAGCCACTGGTTAGCATCCAAAGAGTAAAACCATACTCCACTATTCCCATTGCCGTCATGGACATATGTACGTAAATTCATTTCTAAAAAATTAGAAATACCAGGTACGGCAGGCAAAAAGCGCGGGCGAATGTTCTTCATGTAAAAAGGTACGATACCAATAAAAGCGCGCCCATCAAAAGTATCGACGTAAAGCCCCTTAGGTAGGGTTTTTTGTATTGTTTCACCATCGTATTCCCAATGTAAAAACAACAAGTTTTCCCAGCGTTGATACATCACATTTGCGCGTTGTGGACGCTGGCGAAGTTGTAATCTTTCCTCTAGTTGTGGTCGTCTCATTTTTTATTCGTTTCCTTGGGGAGTTATTAAAAATTTTCCCACTTGCGTTTGTATTTTTAGCAAAAGTCCGTCGGCCTCCGCATACTCTTGTAAAATTTGTCGCAGTCTTGGTTGCGTAGTTGCTTTCGCCGGGCTGACTTCGCAATTTAAAAAAGCTTCTCCGCTGGTAAAATTATTGGCCATTTCTAAAAAACCATCTTCTTGTACTTCTTGCAAAATTGTTTTGAGCTTTTGTAGCTGCTGCTGTGAGAGATTATCGGCAACAATGGCGATGCGTGGCTGGTACACGGAAAAGTTTTTTTCTTTTGCAAGCAGTTGACTTACTTTATATACGGCACGTTTGGCCAATTGAGTAATCGCTTCACGACGCGCATGTTCTTCGTCTCTTGTTACCATTACTCCACGTTTGAATTCCGTAGCAGAATCTAATTGATAATACGCAACGGTCTCTGCTGTGACCATGCGCACAATGCGAATTCCAAGTTTGGCAAAACAGTATTTTTGCTGTTGTGTTTTAAACTCTGTTGTTGCCCAATAATAGACAGTATGTGTCGCTAGATGATTTTTTTTCGCAATGTAATCCGTGGGGTTGGTTGCGGCAAATACTTGCATTCTCTGGCTTTCATCTTTGAGCTTTTTCCATAACTCTGCCGCATCAAACAAGCGATAATTTGTTTGCATATCCTGCCATAGAGCATCTTTTAAAATATATTGATTTTGTTTGCCATCATCATTTTGCTGTAGTTTGTGTTTGACAATGTGTTTTCGGTCGATAGTTAGAACAACGGTTCCTGTAAACTTTTCGTTCGCTTTTATCGGAGAGGTGTCCACCTCTTTTGGATATGTTTTCACACTGAGTCCATCAAAATCACACACCATATTTTCTAAAGGCGGGTAAGCCGAGAACTTCTTTTGTAAAACACTAACGAAGGCCGTAATCCCATTTTTGCAAGTAATCTTAGCGGCGATTCCCTGGTCTGTGGTGTATCTTTTATCGCGAATCTTAATGCCATTCTCTGTTGTGTCAAGAGCATCCAACAGTTGCCACATGGCATTTTTCTTGTCACCAAACAAACGTACCGCCAAAAAATCAAAGGCGTTTAATATTTCCTTATTGATATCCAGTTGCTCTAAAAGATCGGGTATCAGGGGTCCTATACTTTCTTCAATTGCGCGATGGCGTGAAATACGATTGAGTTGCCAGTGAACGGCAGTTTTTCCGTTGAGCGGAGGCTCTAAAATAAGCTTGGGAGTTTTTCCCTTCACCTGCGCGTAAATTTCACTCCACCCCGACTTATCCACTACTTTAATGGTCGTTTCTGCTTGGTGGCGATAAACGCGTTCAAAAGGTGCATCGCGAATCGTACTTACTTTAGAACTCACAACGACAATTAATTTCGTAGGCAAACTGAGTGCCGCCAACTTATTTTGTAGATCGGTAGGATCTAGATCGGGATTTTTTCGGTACATATCATCAATACGTTTGCGGTACAAGTCTTCATCAAAAAAACGACAATGTGGCTTTAAATACTTCATAACGACATTGTATGCCGAGCGGCGATCTTGTTGTAGAATTTCATAATCAACTTCACCTTCGGGCATAAGTGAAATAAGGGTTACCGCATAACGTGGTTGTGCGTAAATCACCGTTACAAGGCAAAAAGCAACGAACATGTACTTTCTCATAAATCCTCTCCATCGATAAATCCTGCGTTGTAGAACAACAAACCCAGAAAAACCCTACTATAGCAAATTTTGCACTATCTGTCATCGTTCGGCAAAATTTTATGTTGTGCTGTGCTATGTATTTTGTTATTTTGTAACTACAAAGCCGTCTCAAACAACTCACTGTTGTTTTGAAACCTACTCTCTTTGAGTAAAAGTGAAAACATTTGTTTGTCAAAAACCTATCGCAAAGTATTAGATATGCCCCAAGAAAATACCATTCTCACACTTCCCTATCCCATATTTGCCAAGGCATATGAAGAGTCCTCTCAGTCTTTTGCTGGAGGTATGGGAGAAGTTGTACTCGTACGTAAACGCGACGACAATTCTCTTTACGTTAAAAAATCGGTTTTACCACATGAAAACCCACAAAAAAGAGAACAAAACGAAAAGCTATTTATGCGAGAGATGGGGATACTCAAAGAGTTGGGGCAACATCCCAACATTCAAAGTCTTCATGCCATTGTCATTGAACAAGACGCCTCTTTTGCCTACCTATCAGAGTATGTTGAGGGACCAACACTCCACGAAATTATAAAAGAGCAACGCTACACCAAAGCTGTGCCGTCTATTCCCCTTGTTTACAGCATTCTCAAACAAATTGCCAGTGCCCTTGAACATGCCTACCAAAAAGGTATTATTCACCGCGATATCAAACCGGCAAATATGATTTTTAATGAAGAAACACAACGCGCTGTATTAATAGACTTTGGTATTGGTAAATTTGCAGAGCAAGATGATGACAAAAACATGGACATAACCGATCCCACTAAATCATCTTTTCGCGGAACGGTTCATTACATTTCGTACGAGGCAGTACAAGCATGCGACCGCGGTCTAAAAATTGATTTTCGTACAGATATGTACTCTTTAGGAGTGAGTGGCTACGAGTTACTGACCTACGCCTGCCCTTTTGATGAGTCTGAATTGATGGTGATTATTGGCCAAAAAGAAACCGGAGCAAAAGGTGTACCGTTAAAAGACCGGCTTGCTTTGCGCGAAACACTGCATAAAGTTCCGAAATCCCTTATTGCAATCATCGAAAAGAATTTACACCCTAAACGCGAGAGACGATACCAAAGTTATGCAAAATTACTTGCAGACCTCTCTTATTCTGAATGCATGTACTACTTGAGTTCGCAAGCAAATCATCACGATACGCAGGCATATCTCAATGAAGCATATGAAGATTTTCGCAAATACAACGATCATAAATGGTGGAAAGTAGGACGTTTACAATTTTTAGCACTTCGCAAAATATTCTCACTGTTTACCAGCCACAAATACGATGTTGCCGAAGAGGTTTACCAATTTTTTTTAAAAACAAACGCTGTGGGTAAAAAATTACTTTCCTATATGCTTCCGTGGATTGTAGAACAAGCGACAAAAGAAATTCCTAAACTGGAAACGCAAAAGAAATATCTTAGCGAAGAAGATTATCTCTACCAAAAGAAGGCTCTTTTTTCTTTGGCTCAAAAACCTACACGCGAAATTGACCTACAAATTCTTCGGCAAAAGACCCTTAGCGAAGACGATGACTTTGAAGAGATCGAAGAGTTATAAACTAAACTCTTGATGCCAACTTAAAAAAGTTTCGACCTTATCTTGCCCTAGTATCCCCAAATGTTTTGTTATCGCTTCTATGCTTTTTTCTTCTTTCAAGTGCGCGATGTTTTTTGAGAAAAAGTTATCCGCGTAGCAAATAATTTTTTCTTCCAAAGAGATCGGAACCATATCGCGGTGTGGCAAAGGAAGATTACTGGCAATAATTTCCTCTTTGCGAATGCCGACTCCTGTATGCCTCTCGCATACAAGTGCGTGTGCATCTAGCCCTTCTCTTTCTAAAATTTCACGTCCTAAATATCCATGACATAAATAATGATATTTGCCGTGACAGTCAATTCCTGGGGCATTGGTAAAAATAATACCGATGTCATGAAGTAAAGACGCTTCGCGTATGAAGTCTAAATCTACATCTGGAAACTTTGAAGCAACAGATACTGCTTTTTCCATCACCATGTTGCTGTGAGTGAGTATTATTTCGTGTACTTTTGTTTGCGGAGAGTAGTATCTCTCTATGATATTAAGTGGATTCATGTCATCCTAACAAAAATGTGACTAAAAAATTACGAAGCTGTGACACAACTGTGACATATAATATTATATAATAGTAATAACAAAACAACAGTGTTGTATTATATGTTTACAGCATGTGTAATGAAAACAAATATTATTTTTGTTATTTGTGTAATGAACAATATATACAAACACACCAAAGTACAAAACTTTTTAAAGGAGACTGACTATGATGTATCAAGACCTTTTAGCAGATGCTATTCGTGAAGCAGTCATCGCAATGCGTGGAGATAATAAGCCTCAAGATCAGCAACCGTTACACACGAAAAAAGAAGAGGAATAGGGCTTAATTCACCAAATGTTTCATTTAAAGACTGTTTATCATGAAAAATGTAATAAAGAAATCCCCAAAGATCTAGACATAAGGTTTTTGGGGATTTTTTATTAGACTTTGGAATCTACAAACGACTATAATAAAGTTGTACTAATTCCTATATTATGTAGATTTTGAGGGTAAACAAGTTTGTATGGCAACGCCTCCTGAAATATTATTTTTAAAAATAGCTATCAACAAAGGCTACATGAGCAAAGATGAAGCCAACCATGCCCTTCTTTACCAAAAACAATTTGCGGAAAAAGGTCAGCAAATCTATCTGGTAAACTACTTGCTCGCCAAAAAAATGATTACCGCACAACAAGCCGAAGAAATTAAACGCGAATATCAAAACCACATTGCCCAACAAAAAACACCAAACACCACAAATATAGCGACTCCAAATTCTCCCAACCAAAGAGCACGGCAAAGAACACAAGCCAACCAATACCTAAAAGGTTTAAGCAATACGCGCAAACTCAACAAAGTTACGGTGCAAAACAAAACGGAGACCAAACGCTACAATAAATCCGATTTTGCCAATCTTTCACAGAATTCTTTACCAAAGAACATCGCCAAAGTGGAGAACACCGTTTCATCTCCAGTGATAGGAACTGGCGAAATGTTTGGCCACTATCGCATAGAAAAGGAAATTGGTCAAGGAGGAATGGGGTCCGTTTACAAAGTATATGATACAAAACTGAACCGTACTGTCGCTTTAAAAGTTATTTCTACGGAGCACAAGATCAAAGAAAAGCGTAAAAAACGTTTCTTGCAAGAAATTAAGGCCACGGCGCAACTCAATCACCCCAATATCGTTCAAGTTTTAGAAGCAGGAGAAACACCACAAAACTATTTTACTATGGAGTACTTAGAGGGAGGAACACTCTCCCCTCTTATAAAAAATGGTCCACTAAAACCTGTTCAAGCGGCAATGATTGTCCAGAAAATTGCAGAAGCATTGTATTATGCCCACAAAAACGGAATTATTCACCGCGATATAAAACCCTCGAATATCATGTTTAATGCAAATAGAGAGCCTAAACTTATGGACTTTGGTCTGTCAAAAATGATTGACGTCGACGATAACCTGTCCAAATCGGGAGAAGCTCTTGGAACACCGGCATATATGTCGCCAGAGCAAGCGAACGGAAACGAAACTGAACCACAAAGCGATATTTATTCCTTAGGTGCCACACTCTACGAAATGCTTACTGGGAAACAAGTTTTTGAAGGTGAATCATACTACGATATACTAAATAAAGTATTTCACGAAGATCCAATTCTACCTCGCGAATTGAACCCAGATATACCCAAGGATCTACAGGCAATTTGTTTAAAGGCTCTACAAAAAAAATCGCAAAACCGCTATGTAAACGCACGCAATTTTGCCAAAGATTTAAAAAATTTCGTCGAACGTAAACCAGTAAGCGCACGACCGATATCCTTATGGCAGAAAATCTCAAAATTCAGTAAAAGGTACCGCATTACGATTCTAGTTTCGACTCTTCTTTTTAGTTTTTTCGTCATGGGCACTATTGGCTACATGTATATGCTCTACGATAAACACAAGTCGCACATATTATACCTTTACGAATTGCAGAGAACAGAAAAGTCATTACAAACAAATCCCATATTTTTTAAACAACTCTACATCGCCTTTACAGGTTTAGAAACCTACAACCAAATAGAAAAGCTTTTCACAGAGGAGACACGTAAGGCTTTAATCCTCCATCTGTGGGCACTTCATCATGTAGAAATGGATGACAAAGCAAATATCAAAAAATGGATACTTGCGTACGACTATTTTATTCAGCAAAATGCAATGCATCGCGCTTATTATTTTTGCAATAGAGGATATCTAAATCTGTTGCGCAAAAACAACTCTGCCGCAGCAAATGACTTTGATCGTGCGTTGGAGTTATTGCAACGTAACAAACAGCCTAATTCAGAAGAAGATGACTATCTCTTTGAATTTTGCAATCGATCTAAAAAACAAGTAAAGCAAGAGTCAAGAGGAGAGTAACTTGAAAATAAAAACTAAATATTTATCCGCTCTGCGTTATTTTTGCTACAACCACAGAAGAACTTGGGAAATCAAAAAAGAAATTGCGCAGTCTTTGCAAGAAAAGAATTGCACAATAGCCAATAAGGCGATTCCCATTGCGATGATGCCTGTTCTTCTGACACAACAGGAGCAACAAAAAATCGCAACAATAGCCGAAGATATGGGAAAGTTGGTAAATAAAACCGTTGAAGCTTGTTTTGCCTCTCCACGAATGAAAGATTATCTATCTACGGAAATTTTACCGGAAGAATGGACACAAAATCGTCGTGCATCTATTTTGCAAAGAATTGATATTGTGTACAATGGTAACGATTACAAAGTAATTGGGGTAGAATGCGATGCTCCGCGTGGGCAAGCGTGGACCGATTATGTGCGCATGGCTTTTGCACAACACCCCTACTACGAAAAGTTCATCCATTTTCCCGAACGTGAAAAAAAAGCATATTTTCTCGAATCGCTTCTCAAAGCGTTACAAAAAGCGGCAAAGGTAAGTGCCCCAACTGTTGCACTTGTCGATTTTCGTGAATCCACTGCAATCACTGACTTACAAATTGCCAGTCGTTTTTTGACGCAAGGAGGCATTAAGGCATTCATTGCCGACCCAAGAGATTTTACTTTGCAGGGAGATAAAGCTTATGTAAACGATGCTTGTGTGGATATCGTAATTCGCGGTTGCAATACAAAAGCCCTTATCCAACATGCCGCTCATATTTCCGACTTTATGTCGGCATACAACAAAAAGGCTTTTATCATGGTAAATTCGCTTTTTGGTGCCTACGCAAGTGATAAATCGCTATTCTCACTGATGACAAATTCCGATTTTGCCGATATATATGATAAAAAACAGCGACAGTTTATCCAAAAATATATCCCATGGACAAGACGATTCTCGGAGCAACAAACTTTTTTTGGGAAAACGGCCATAGAGTTAAAAGAATTTGCAAAAGAACATCGCGAAAATATTGTTTTAAAACCAGCAAATGGAGACGGAACTCATATGGTGCAAATGGGAATAGGAATGGAACAACCACGCTGGGAAGGTATGGTCAATAATTACAGTGGCCGCAGTGATTGGATTGTACAACAATACGTTCCCTTACCACAAATACATCAACCACATTTAGTGAAGGGTAAGGTAAGCAAAGAAATACGTTACTTTTGTTTTTCGGCCTTTATCTTGGATCAAAAATTCCAGACTCTACTATGTCGTTGTGCCCCGCGCTTCGATATCCATATGGAACACGGATGGGTCGTACCTGTTTTTAGTTATGAAAAACAAAAAAGAGGAAAGAAATCATATCTCAACTAGAAATACGATTATGTTAAGAGCATTTTGGGTGTGTTTTTGTGTGTTGTGCGTAAGTTGTTCCAACACATGCAAAATACCTGACTCCCCTATAGTAACTACAACACCTTTTTGGGAAAAAAATAAAGACTGGCAATACTATGTATTGCAAGTGAAAGAAATGCAAAATCAAACAAAACCGCTTTATCAAGAAGCAAAACAAATCATTTTGCAAATCGCCCAAGAAAATACACAAGAGATTGTCAAAATACGCAAAAAAAATTTGAGCAATACAAAGTTGAATGCCGCACAGCAGCAACAAGTGACCAAAGTATGGAAAGATGTTATAGATTTGCGAAGAAAGTTTTTGTATAGCGCCGTGATCATCGCTGACTTACGCGGTGAGTGGCGAAAATATACAAAAAATTGTACTGTGGAAAAGCCATCTCTGTCTAAAGAGCTTGCCAATCTGCCCAGCGTGCATTCGTTAGAAAAAAGAATAAAGGTGTGCGATGTGTTGTATGACGCTTGTTTGCAGCTATCACTGCAAAATATCGAGGTGATCAATCCTTATATTGAAAAGTAGGTTTAGAAGTTTGTCTTTGGTAAAGGGATTGCTTCTCCGAATTGGTGCCCTCACCATCGAATTTAAGGTTTTAGCTTCGCTAAAAACCTCAATTCTCATGCCTCTCCCACAGGGAGAGGCGTAACACGTCTGAATTTGTTTCCATTCGTTTTCTTCAGTGCTATCATAGGTACAACATCAATCAAAGAGTGTATTACATCACTACTTTTGACCCGCAACTCAAACGAATTTTGTTTTTAACAAAAGAGAAGCATTACACCTCTCCCTGTGGGAGAGGTATGAGAATAGCAGCTTACAGCGCAGCTGTAACTGCTAATTCGATGGTGAGGGCACCCACCCAAAGACGACTTTTTTTCATCATTCCATAGAACGGGCGGACACTAGGTCCGCCCCTACAACGCACTGTGTTATAGATAGATTTATTTATACGTTTCTACTTCTTATCAAATGTGTAGTCTTTTTTCTGTAGTTGCTCATGCAAGGTCTTGGTAATTGCTGTTTCTAGTGTGTCTTTACCACCTGATTGTTCGCGCATTTTTTCTGCAACATACTTCTTGCGTGCATCCATAAGAGTTTTTATTGTCTTTTGGATTTCGGTACGCTTTTTAAGAAGAGAATCAACGTATGCTTTGCGTTCTTCAATGGTCATTTTACGCATTTCTTCTGGTAAGTCCTCTGTTTTCACTTTTTCCAGGTCAAGTTTACCTTCTCTGTTTGCATCGACCAAATCCCAAGCTGTGTTACGATAGTGCACAGAAGCTTTTGACATCGCACGTTGGATGTTACCACTGTAAGAACTTTTCTTTGCCATCTTATCTTGCATCATCTGACGTTCTTTACCTTTTGATCCACCAGAACCGTAAGCAATGTATGTTGAATTCAACTTTTGATTAAGTTCTAGGATTTTTTTGTCTTGTGGAGCTTTTATATCAATCACTTTGCGGTTTTGATCAATGTTCATGTAGATACCATCTGCCAAAGTTGCTCCATCACGCCATTTTCCATTTATACCTGTTTGATAATCACCGCAATGGATTGTGTTAACAACGATTCCTTTGGAGATAGCTTTTTTGCAAGAAACTCTGTAATCGATGTCCTTTAGCTTTTCTGGCTTCTCCGACTTTTCAACGTTTTTAGCCACGTTGTTTTGTGGTGGATTGTTTGGTACATTGGGGACTTTCTGTACTTGTATTTGTTGTTGAGCTTGTTGTTGAACGTTATTTCTGTTTTGATTTCGCGAGTATAGATTGATGCTAACGCGTGTGTTGCCTCCTGGCATTTGTGCAAAAGATTCGTTTCCGGCAATGTAAATTGCTTTGAAATCTTTATCGCTTTCGCTCCACTTCAGTTCTTTTACTGCCTTGTCAATTACCCAACCGCAATATTCTGTTCCACCGTTGGTTTTCAAAGCGAAAAGTTCTTCTGAAACCTTATCAAGGTCCGTTGTTAGAGGTAATACGCGACGTACATAACCGTTTTCTGCGGAAAGAGAATCGTTACCGTATTCGTACAGTGCGACTTGCAACTGTGGAATAACGCCATTTTTTTTCGCTGTTGCTAGTTCGTTTACAATATTCCATAATTGGGTCTTTGCTTGGTGGATAAGACCGTCCATACTGTTACTTGTATCCAGTAAAACAGCAATTTGAATTGTGTAAGTTTTCTTCTTTTCGTCTTCGGCAACAGTAGAAATTGTTGTGGCAAAAAATACCAATAAACATAAAATACCTGTAATAATTTGACGTGTCATGGTTGTTCCCTTTCCATGTAAATACGATTTTGTTAAGTTTTCTACTTAGATGAAGAATAATACGTTAAGTTCCCAACTTTTTATTTTTCTTCTAATTTTAGTATAGCACAAAACAATGAAAACTTTTGTAACACATTTGTAACAATGACCGAATTCAAAATCAAGCTGTTGTTTTATTTAAGTGAAACTATTTTAAACTTGCAGTTGCAAGTGTACAATTCGGTCGTTTAGTGCGTTGATGTATTATTACCTACGGTCAAAATTACAAAACCATTTTGTTATGTAGTTTCATACAATTCACCTAAAATAACTTTTGTTCACAGGCAAAACGTAGAACATCTATCGTGGTGATAATACCTGCCAAGCATTCGTTACTTTGCACAAAAACGCGATGAACACCTGTATTCACGATTAATATAGCAACTTCTTCTATAGGAGTCGTTTCATCCACATACAATGTCAGAGGAGTCATCACATCTTCCACCACCAGATCTTCATCTTCAACTTGATCTTCCGGAGACAAGTAAAAACTGGGATCTAGAAAAAAACGGCTCGTATCCGCATCAAGGATCTTATTGTCGTCAACACTCGCTCGTTGTCTTTTCACGAGATCACGTAGTGAAATAACTCCACGCAGTTTTTTATTTTTGCCAATAACGGGTGCTCCGGATATCTTGTTCTCAATCAAAACTTTTGATGCCTCAAACAACGACATTGTATTTTGTATCATAATGAGTTCCGTACTCATAATGTCTTTGGCTATAAATACCTTCTTTTCCATAATTTCGTCCTCTATTTCATTTTATTATTCTGTAAATTACAATAGGTTATGCAAAGAGCATACCTATTTTGATTCATAACTCCTATTTTGCGTTTTTTTACACTGTTTCACCAGATAAATTTTACTTTTCACTAGGGTGTGTCATCACATCCGAAGGCAAAACCTGACAAAATATTAACAGTGTTAAATTTTCTGGCAACTATTTTACAAAGTAAAAATGTAATTTTCTCAATTAAAATGGTACTATAGTCGTTTGCCGAATGAAAACCACTTTTCTCATAGATAAAGTTGCACAAAAATTTCTACATGATAAAATTATGGCATGGTTTTCGCTAAACAAAAACCTGCAAACAAAATATTGATTTTTATTAGGAGATATACACAATGAAAAGAGATACCACAAAAGTAAACTGTTGGATGAGCAAATCGTTATTGACAGTAGAACCATCCTCTTCCGTAGAAGACGCCTTTGATATCATGCATCAAAATAACTGTCGCCACTTATTAATTACCGACAAGGGAAAATTAATCGGCGTTGTGTCCAACGAAGATTTATACAAAGCGATTCAAGGAAAAAAAACTTCTGTAGATAGCGTTATGTCCACGGATATAACGACATTCAAAGATGAAGATCCGATTATTGACGTCCTGCGTTTATTTATTTCCGAAAAGCTCAGTCTTGTACCGATTGTGCACGGAGAAGATACTCTTGTAGGTGTTGTATCAAACCACGATTTACTCGTTGCTTTTGAAACAATGCTATTGGAAAAAACAACTTAGATAGTACAAATTTTGTGGGTGAACATTATATGGACGCTATTTCTGAAATTTATCTTGCCACTGACTTTGCGGAACACTCGCAAAAAGCGGAAAAAAAAGCGATGATGATGGCGAAGAAACTTCATGTGCCTCTGAACATTATTTACATTCTCGATACGGAAATAATGTCTCCAGGTCTGTATTACGAAGTTATGGACAAACATCCAGAATGGATAGAGGAAGCACGCGCTGAGATGCGCAAGAATAGCCAGGCGCTTATTACAAAGTTGCATAAAGAACTAAAAGCGACAGGACAAAAGTATATATTGGAAGGAAAACCGAAAGAAAAGCTCGTTGAATTTATTGAAAAAAATAATGTAGAGCTTCTTATCATGGGAAAACGCGGTGGTAAGGGTGTTAGCTATGTCGGTAGTGTTTCTGAGTACGTTACGCGACATGCAAATTGTTCGGTTTTACTCGTTTCTTAGGATGTGTCTCGTATGAAAAAACAATGGACCATTGAACATTGGATGACAAAAGATCCGCTGATGATCTCCGTCGATTGCTCGGTAAAAAAAGCGTTTACGATAATGGAAGAAAAAAAAATCCGTCACTTGCTTGTTGTAGAAAATCAAAAGCTTATGGGAATTGTGAGTGATCGTGATTTACGTAGGCCTACGGCTCCCGAAGGGGGGGAGTTAGATTATTTTTATCGTTTAGATGATACCTATGAAGTTCAGTATGTGATGACCAAACAAGTAAAGTTTGTCTACAATACAGATTACATAGGAAAAGCGGCACAAATATTCAAAGAAGAACGCTTTGGGGCAATTCCTGTTGTAGATAAAGATGAAAATGTCGTTGGTATCTTGTCCATTTACGATATTCTAGACGCTTTTAGTGAAGCTTTTTCAGTTTTTACAGCACTGGCGTAATAGAAAATGAATTGCTATGTCATCGGTGATATTCACGGTTATGCAAATTTATTAAGTCAGCTAGTTGACTTAATAACTCCCAAGATACAAAAACAAGACACCATTGTTTTTTTAGGTGATTATATCGATCGCGGTCCAGACTCAAGAGGTGTGGTCGATATTATTTTGCAATTAAGAAAACATCATAACGTCATTTGTTTAAAAGGGAATCATGAGCAGTGGATGTTACAAGCCCTAGAGAAAAGTAAAAACTCATGGGTTACAGGGATGGATGGATTCAGTATGATGGAATCATACTCTCGTGATTTTGCCGACAATTTTCGCCAAGCTTTTCGTAATTTAGGGGTAAAAATTTTCACCCAACCCCAAGTGAATGAAGAACACTACCGTTATTTTTTTCACGAGATTATGCCTAGTGAACACCTTGATTTTTTTATGTCTCTGCAAAACTATTACGAAAATAAGTACTGTATATGTGTGCACGCGGGACTCAACGCAGAACTTCCTTTAGAAGAACAACAAGAGCAAGATTTGTTATGGTCATTACCAGCAAACTTTTTACAAACTTGGCAAGGTAAAAAAACATTGGTAATGGGGCACCAAGGTACACATAGTGTAGATGAGTCTATGTGGGGAAAACCGATTGTTACCCCAAAGGTGGTGTTGTTAGACACAAGCTGCTATGAAACAGGTGTTTTGAGCGCAATACGCTTTCCCGATCGCAAAATATTTCAAGCACAGCAGCCTGTTTAACAACCCTACCTAGACAGCTAACTTTTCTGTAGAAATTCTAGGGTGTCGCGACAATCGCTTCGGGAACCTTGGCGAGAAGTTTTCGTAGATTGTCAACATCGTTTTTATCCGCCATTTCGCATTGGGCATGAGTGTAACGCAGTGGAAAACTAAGGGCCATCATATGTGCACCAGTCATCTGCAAAGCAGCGCCATCTGTAGAACCGCCACTCACAGCTTGTTGAATGGGGATGTCGTGCTGCTTGGCAAGATTCATTAAAAATTTACTCATCCATGGTGATGCGATACACCTTGAATCGACCATCCGTAGAGCAGGTCCGTTACCACATACGGATGTGGCAAGGTTGTGCGGAACGACAGGGGTACAACCACTTGAAATAGTATCAAGAGCGATTACATAGTCTGGAGACATTTGATTTGCCAATACTTGGGCTCCGCGCAAACCAATTTCTTCTTGGACGGTCCAGGCAAACGTGACGCGTAAAGGTAAATCTTTGCCGGCGAGTTCCTGTAGTACTTTCACCATAGCCCAACACCCAAGACGGTCGTCGAGAGAGCGCCCCATTAGAAATTTTTTGCCGACGTAATGTAATTCTTTATAGGCGACAATGGTATCAAATAATTGAATTCCCATCTCGTGAGCTTCTTCTCTACTTGTCGCACCTGCGTCAACGTACATTTCTTCAAACGCGATGGTTCTTTTCATTTCAGAGCGATCGACCATGACATGAGGAGGCTTTATGGCTATGGCTACGGGAAGAATAGCATCTTTTGTAATAAGACGCATTGTTCGTCCTTCAACGGTACGTGGGTCTACACCACCAAGTTTGCGAATTCTCAAAAAACCATTTTCTTCTATATGGGTGACTGTTAAACCAATTTCATCCATATGTGCAGTAATGACTAAATGTTTTTCTCCTTCACCAATTGTTGTGATGAGGTTTCCCATGTTGTCTACTTTGTAATCCACAAGATTTTTTATTTCTTCCTCAATGCGTAGACGAATTCGCTCTTCTTGTCCACATACACCTGGCAAACGAACCAGATCTTCAAGTAGTTTATCCATTGTTGCACTCCATTGAAATTTTGAATATAATATCATTAAATCTTAAAACATTTATTGACAGATACTTGCCAAAATACTTGATAAATTTGTTTATTTCCGAGTTTATATTCTAGCAAATTTACGGTATATTATCAAGCAACATAGCGGTCTCGGTAGGTTTATTTCATGTACTTTGCCGCTCGCCAAACTAATAGTTTTTTGAGCTAAATTTCTGGACAAGCGAATGAACACACTATTAAAAAAAATTATTCAAACATGTAGCGTTCCTGGAAACGCAATCTATCTTCGTGATTTATTGGTAGATGAATTACAAAAATACGGTAAAATTTATCACTCGAAATGGACATCATTTTACTGTGCCCACAATAAAAATAGTAAAAAAAAGAAACGCAATATTGTCGTCACCGCACATATGGACTCCCCAGGATTTATTGTAAAAAATATCGAAGATGATGGTAGAATAACCATTATCTCGCTGGGAGGGCTAAGTCCTGGTTTAATGGATACGCGTAGCGTTATATTGCGCACAACAAGTAAAACATACGAAGGTATTATCACTCTTAATGAAAAAGAGGAAACCGATCGTCGTATGGCAACATACAGTGGCTTTTTTGGCTTCTCTTCCCAAAAAGAAGCAGAAAAAAAAGGGGTGCGTGTTGGTGACAGTGTATGTTTCCATTCTCCGATCATTACTATGCCCAACAAGTTTATCGCTGCACCTCATTTAGACAACCGTTTGGGGATTTTTTTACTGGTCGATATCGCAAAACAACTGCGCGACGAGGACCTTGACTGTAACGTTTACTTTGCAGCGACGGACTGCGAAGAAATGGGTGGACGCGGAGCGAAAATTCTGGCCAATATGATTGAACCAGACATTGCGATTTGTCTCGATGCGACATACGAAGAGGGAAATGTCAAAATGGGCGATGGTCCTGTACTTACCCTGGCGGATGCCTCGGTTTTACTCCCCACTTCCGTACGTGACGCCGTGGGAGAAATAGCAGCACAAGATAAGATTCCACTACAATACGAAGTTTATAATTACGCTGGAACGGATGCGAAAGATTTCAAAGATATCGGTGCTGGATGCCTCACTTTGTGTTTATTAATCGCTACACTCAATAATCACAGTCCTCATGAAATTTGTTCCCTAAAAGACATAGAGTATACAAAAAAATTAGTGTGTTCGATAATCAAAAGCGAGTTAGCAGTATAGGAATTTGATATGCCATATGGACAAGAAGACTCTTATCAGCAAAATAAAGCCCAGGATGTTGGGGGACGTTATAAGATCATCCAAAAGATCGGACGTGGTGGTATGGGAACAGTTTATCGTGTTTACGATAAATTGTTGTCGCGAGAACTTGCATTAAAGGTGCTTTCAGACGATCAATTTGGAAAAGAGGAGCGTCTGCGTTTTCAAAGAGAAGCCGCGACAATTGCGAAATTGCGGCACGAACATATTATTCGTTTATACGATTGTGGCGAATACAACGGCTACCCATATTTCACCATGGACCTCATTGAAGGGGAAAATCTTTTTGAAATGTGCAAAAAGAAAAAAAGAGGTTTCCCGGCGAAGTATATCGCTGAAATTATGGCGCAGGTAGCCGATGCGGTGCACTATGCAAATGAACAAGGAATTATTCACCGTGATTTAAAACCCGACAATATCATGATTGATCCCACAGGTAAACCGGTAGTGATGGACTTCGGCTTGGCAAAAGTGCAACATGCCGAAACAAAACTCACATGCGATGGCACTATGTTGGGTACATTAATCTATATAGCACCAGAATATGTAAGTGGTAAGGTCAAGGATGTAGATGCACAAAACGATGTGTATGCCATCGGCGTTATTCTTTATGAAATGCTCACCAGGTATAATCCTTTTCATGGAAGGACCCATACGGACACCATGGATAAGATTTTATTTGGAAAAGTTCCCAAACCGAGTAAAAAGAACCCTCGCATTCCAAAGTCATTGGAAAATATATGTCTAAAAGCCATGGAACGCAGCAAAAAAAGTCGCTATGCAAGTGCTTATGACTTGAAGAAGGATTTGGAAGCGTTTCTGCGCGGGAAGAAGATAGTATATAAAAATTCTTCTTTGCCATCATTGTCGTCTTTATCTCAGCAATTTCAAAATCCAAAAGTTGTGATGATGGCGCTTATCACCACCATTTTTATTATCATCACCATAACATTGGTTTTACTGCTAGTATATGCTCGATAGTGGATTTTCTCCTTTTCAGGAGAAAACCACTCTACTTTATTTAGCTAATAAATATAGCTGTAGAAACAAATGTTGCAAAAGCGAAACACAATGTAACCAACAAGTATTTTATGCTACTGCGTAAGCACGAATATTTTTGTGAACAAACATGCCCGTCCGTATGGATCTGATACACATATTCTTTTTTCAAATCCTCTTCAGAAAGAGCTTTGTATTCTTGCCATAATTTTTCTTTGTCGTCCATGCTGGGAAAAGCAATCGTCATACCAACATTAAAAACATGTCGCGTTTGACGGTAATCCACTGGCAAGGTTCGCGGGAAAAAAACGCGTATAGCATACAAGAACGAAATAATCTGTAAGGTAAGATACACAACAAATAACCCACCTACAACATACGCTGTTTCGAGTGCGACATCTCCTGCAACAACAGCTTTCTTCCACAACACCATTTCTTGTAAGATAAAGCTGATGAGTACACCATGAACGGTAAGGACCAATCCCGACTTGGTATCGGCAAGCGTGATCCATTTTTGCGTGTGTTCGTATGTCTTGACAACGGCATGAAAAGTATCATCGGTGTCAACATGTAAAGGTTGTTGTACACTACCTGCTTTGGGTTTTTCTGTTTGAACAATCGCAGGTGAAGTTTTTGGCTGTGGGTTATTTTTCTTCTTGTTTTTTTTCTTTTTACTCATAAATATTTTTAGCTGCTTTTAAAAGCATTAGAATTTAAAGTTAAGATATTGGTTCTATCGGCCCTGTTGCAAATCCATGTGTCCTCCAAAAACTAAAATCACTTTGTGGAGGTGCAAGAGTTCCTGGGAAAGCGGTAATCAGTACCCACTCACTCGGACTTTGTATGAATTTCCATTGCCGGTGTTCCTCTTGTGTTTTGCATATACCCAAAGTAACGTCTGACTCAATTTTTTTAGCTAGACGCTTTTGGTCAAAACGCATAATAACCAGAGCAACTGTTTTGCATAATTTAGGTTTTAAGGAAGGGAAAACTTTGGTTAAGTAGCCGCGGCGAATTTCCCACTCTACTTTTGTACCATCTTCAACTTCGCGAACATTGACTAAAGAGTGCCAGCCCACATTTTCCTCACACTCAACCACTGTGCGTATAGAATAAGGACCTAATGGTGGTCGCGGATCTCCCCAAAAACTTTTACAAGTCTCTGGCGGAAGTGTTACCTCGCCTAACCATTTTGAAATTTTTTCTACGGCAACATCCATTTCGCGAAACAAAAACGTTCCACCTGATTGATCGGGATCAAGGTGATTTTCCAAATGTTGTGTATCGATAAATACTTCGATACCATTTTTACTTTTTGCTATCATAGAAGTGAATAATTTTAAAAAAGGTCAACAAATTTTAGTAAAAATCGTAATTAATTATGGAGGAGTGTAGCATAAACTGCACTGAACTCAAATTACGATTGGTGTTTCCATAAGTGAATTATGTTGTATGAAACCTTACTGACGCAAGTTTGGAAGGTATTTAGTACAAAATCAATTGAAGTCACTTAGTAGATGTCTTAAGAGAAGACATAGTAACACCTAAATAAAATATACAAAATAATTTGACAATATCCACAAATTTATTGCAACTACGTAAAATTTTCAGTATTATTCTTCATTAGAGGTAATACAAATCTTTTACAATCCTTTTTATTATGGGGGATTTTATGAATCAATCATACGCACATCCAAATCTTGCAGCAAATGTTGCTGCGAGCGAACGTGCTCTATTTATCCAACGTACATACAACCACCTTGCAGGTGCCGTTTTAGCATTTGTTGGTATTTCTTTCATTATTCAAAAAACAGGTCTAGCGCTTACCATGACAAACACAATGTTAGGTAGCGGTAGAGCTAGCTGGGCAATTGTACTGATCGCATTTATCGGAGTATCATGGATCGCTGAAAATTGGGCGAGATCTTCGACTTCTCGTGAAACTCAGTACATGGGTTTAGCACTTTATGTCGTGGCACAAGCCATTATCTTTGTTCCACTTCTTTACATTGCGAATAATTTCGCTCAAGACCCAAATCTTATTGCCAAAGCTGGTATAACAACCCTTGGATTGGTAGCTGGAATTACTATTGTTGCATTTACTTCAAATAAAGATTTCAGTTTCCTCGGTGGTTTTTTGAGAGTGGCAAGTCTTGTTGCTTTTGGATTTATTATTTGCTCAATGATATTTGGATTTCACGTAGGAAACATCTTTGCCGCATTGATGGTTTTAATGGCAGGTGGATTTCTACTGTATGATACCTCGAATGTGATTCGTCACTATAGAACAGATCAATATGTTGCTGCATCTCTAGCGCTATTTGCATCTATCGCTTTGATGTTGTGGTACATCATTCAACTGTTCATGTCATCTGGTGAATAATACTTTATTGACCTAGGTGAGTAGAAATGAAAGCAGCGGTAAAAACCGCTGCTTTTTTTTTTGGACTAATTTGTTTTCGGGAATAAGAAAACTTACTTTAGGTCCTCTCTAAAACTAAGAAAACTCACCTTCGTGTGTCATCCCTGCAAAAGCAGGGATCCAGCGTTTACAAGTTCAACTTTACATTGCTGGTTTCCCGCTTACGCGGGAATGACATGGATTTGTAAGTCTTTTACCAAAAAAGCTTTTACTCTTAATTTGACAAGTATGCGCTTTCGTAGGAATGAAACTTCAGGATTACTGTATTTCTTCAAAAGAAAGATGTTCAAAATTAATCACAGTTACCTGAACAGAATCAAGAGCGGCACAAATGCTTCCCACGGCACCGGCCACATTGCTAGGCGTACGAAAAGTGATGGAGTACACCACGGCGTCACCTTCATTGGCAACATGTGAACCATTGGCAGGAAGACCGCTCCCATCACCCCCTGGGTCAGTTTTACTTGCTGGATAAGCAAATACGCCGTTACCATTTAACGTCGCAGAACCTTCTACGGTTGCCGCTTGCGTAATATCATATCTCCCACTGTTATTATATGCTGTCCAACGCAACGTACCTAATATACCACGGCGATTGATCGCAATAGAATTTGTGTACGTAGATGTG
Source organism: Candidatus Uabimicrobium amorphum (assembly GCF_009002475.1). Taxonomy (GTDB): domain Bacteria; phylum Planctomycetota; class Uabimicrobiia; order Uabimicrobiales; family Uabimicrobiaceae; genus Uabimicrobium; species Uabimicrobium amorphum. The sequence continues at coordinate 1,078,743 of NZ_AP019860.1, read as the reverse complement.
GGACTAAACCTATTTAACGTAGCACTACGAGTGTGATTCCCTTCATAAGAAATGAAGTTGTCGATGGTTGCATTTCCCAGATAAACACCCGAACTGTGTTGGAAAAATTTATTGGTGTTTCCCACACTATTTTGTCTACGGAAAACGCCATTTAATAAAATATAATTTAGACCATTTCCCACATTAGAATTAGAACTTCCAACAGTAAAGACATCGCGCTCTGCACATACAACAAAACGTGGGTCACCGTTTCCTCTGTCGGCGATACCAAAGTAGCTTTGTTCTCTGTCTGTAGCCGCTTGATTGTCCACAATGAGAGACAAACTATTTGCAAAATTGTTTCCTGCCTCAAATTTAGGTCCCTGATTTGACTCGTCCCCCACACCATCTTCTTTATCATCCCAACTGATAATAACATGGTGCCAAGTGTTGGCCAACCAATCGGATATGTCAATACTCACATCGCGTTTCGCAAAGCGGCGTTCAATGTCTCCGTTGCGATTGAAGATCGTGGCATTTTCGCCATTGTTTTTACCAAAGTAACCACAGTAATAATAGCGAGTCAGTTTCAAACGCCCCTCTGTATCTTTCACCAAGAATGTTTGGGTTCCCTCACGAAACGTGTCATCGTCCCCAGGATCATTTTCAACATCGTCATCTAAATCTGTTGGCCCGGTTTTTTCTTCACCAACGGTAGAAAAAGACAAAATACCACACTCTGTTGGCGAATCACCATCGATCGCGAGTTTGATCCAAAATTCCATGGTTCCTCTGTAGTTTCCAACACGATGATTACTCAAACCCGCATCCGCGTCTCCCGAAGCGTCAGCATCGCGCAATCGTGCACTATTGTTTCCGTTACTATCACTACTATTTACGCTACCAATACTAGCATTGTCTAAAGCGTACTTTGAGTAATAACGTACGGGAGGGGCTCCTGTAATCCCGTTAATGAGTCCATCAATAACACCATCTTGACTATTGTAGTAACGCGCCGTTGATACCAAACCGTCGTTTACAATGTTACTCGAAGCGTTCGGACCAATGATGTTCTCTTGCCTGATCATTGTGTCTATACTGTTTGTCTCACTTATTTTTACAATTTGCTGTGCCTTAGTTCCCGTCAGAGTGCGGTTCGTTGATCCTAAAAAATGGTCACTATTGTTAGGGGCCGAAGATTCACTGGCACTTCCGGTGTTGAATAGTACATTTGAAGTGTTGATCGGATTTATCAGCTGTGGACGCGGCTCAACACGCCCGGCAAATGGCGAAATAAATGTGGTATTATGCCTTCCGGGAAAAGAGATGGCATCGCTGCCAAAATTACCACCGTTGACAAAATCTTGTTGTGTGGTGTGCTCCACAACATCGAATAAACGCAATTCCGAACGAAAAGTACACGCTCCCGCGACAAATTGTCCATTGTTAGCCGTAATTCTAGAAGAAGAGGTAATTTCATACACACCATCATCAAATGCGGTTAATTCTGTGGTATGATGGTTTACAATGGGTGTTGTCAGTGGAGCAACAATTAAACCTGTAACACTGGTAGAGTCTCTTCCAAAAAGATTTGATTTCACACCAAGCATACGCACCGCGAGATTTGGATTCCAAAAATTATCGATCACATTAGGGTTAAAATTGCTTTTTAAAATATCGCGGCATGCGCGTTTCCATAAAATTTTTAATCTCACTAAGTCCGCATCCGCATCACCAAACAAAACACCTGCCCCACCAAATAGAGTTTTTACCTCCACTGTTGGAAAAGCGGGGAAAAAAGTGCTGCTATCCAAAAGAGCCGCCTCTCCGGCGTCAACGCCGTCACTAGGATCAATTTCTTGAATGCGATCAATTTCTTCATTGATTTGCGCGCTAGTGCTATACGTTTTTCCCACAAGAAATTGCGCGATGTTCAAAGCTTGGGCAGCGGTAAAGCTAACTTCGAGACGTGGAATACGATGATCAATAGAAGTTTCTTTACGAATCTCAACAGATCCTGGAGCAGTGTTTTCAGCAAACGTACCGTCGATACTACGCTGAACACGGCTTAATAAAAGTACGGGTATCGCCTTCAAGTTTTCAATCAGTGTCGCCACAAGTTCCTCAGATGCGCGATTGATATTAATCGGCGCACGCATTTCACGAACAAACTGTGGTGCCACATCAGTGCGATAGTCACGTGCCCGCAAGCTCTGCGGAGAGATAGGGTTTCCGGTGCTGTTGTCTACAAGAGAGGCTTTTGCGGTATTTTGGTCAATGCGCGAGTTCACACAAACATTTGCCAAAAAGCGATCACGTGCTTGCTGTGTACTGCTTGTACACAAGTCTGTAACAAGGGCCTCAATACTTGTCGTATTAAAATTAGGTACAGAGGCGTCGTTCGGACGAATAGCCGCCGCAAGGGTAGTGGCCTCACCAGATGCGATCCCACATCGCCCAGCGAGAGTTTGAATCAAATTGCGCATGATGCGGTTGGAATCTATCTGTTCATTGGCTAGAGGATTGCCCGCTTGGTCTACGCTTATGTGACTGTTGACGTTTAAACGACCACCTATATCAGTAATTTTGATACCATAAAGATTACCACTATCTTCGTAAGTACCGCGAATAGTCGTCGTACCAATACGTCGTCCTACCAAACCAGAGTATGAAAATTCGCCCTGTACGTCGTCATGCAGTGATAAAAGAGGAGGTGTTGCCTCTCCTCCACCGCGCATAGCATTGTCTAAATCAAAAATATCTGTTTGCTGCCCATCGATAGTCGCCGTATCACCTGGAGCATGAGGATACAAAACAGCGACGCCGTTTATTGGTTGCCCAACACTACCGGTTTTCGCTTGTTCAAAAAGTACGGCAACGGCATGATCTATGCCAGCGAAAGCGGCAAGTTTTGCTTCAACGCGGTCTTTATAGTTACTCGCCGCGGTTCTTTCGTACGACGTCATGCGCACAAACGTCACACCTGTTGTCGACAATACAAGCAAAACTCCCATGGTAATCACTAGGGCAAGACCTTTGTTTCTTTCTTTTATCATATATATCCCCTCACCATGTTTTAAATGTAGGCAAAATAGATTTTTTTCTATCTTTTTTAAAGTTTTAAGGTAAATTTATAGGCCAGTTTGCTCACATTTAAAAAATATAAAGAATTTTCCCAATATACTAGGATACTTGTTTTTGCAACGCGTTGCAAGGAGATTTCTAGACTCAAACGCTATTTTAAAGTGGAGAAAAATATATGGACTGCGTTTTTTGCAAAATTATTCATCGCGAACTGCCATCGGAAACACTTTTGGAAACCGACAAGGTCATCGTTATCTTAGATATAAATCCAATCAACGATGGCCACGCACTGGTAATTCCCAAAACACATTGTGAAAACTTTTGGGCGGTGGGCGCTGAGTTTTACAGTGAAATTCTTCAAGCCATTCATCGAGCTTCACAAGCGATTTGTAAAGTGACACAGTGCACAGATTTCAATATTCTGCAAAATAATGGCGCATGTGCTGGCCAGGATGTATTTCATGTTCACTTTCACATCATACCGCGACACGAAAACGATGGAGTAAAGTTTGGATTTAAACCTAAGAAATACAAAAAAGATCGCATGGCCACTTTGGGTGAGGATATTCGTTTACAATTAAATAGAGATAGCCATGCATACTAGAAACTTGGTACTTTTACTTCTGGGAAATATTTTAAGTCACATTGGCACCGGAATTACGATGTTGGCCATTCCGTGGCTGCTCATCAAAAAATTGCAAGCCACCACCACATATGGTTATTTGAGTATTGCGGCCATGGCTCTCAGTATCCTTCTCCTACCTTATATCGGGGTTATTGTAGACCGTTTCTCGCGCAAAACCATCTTACTTGGCGTGGCATTGGGAGGTTTCTTCACCACTTTTTTATGTGCAATGCTACCACCCGAGAGTTTGTATACTCTTGCTTGCGTCTACTTACTGGGTAATATCGTGTATAACTTCCAATTCCCGACACTTATGGCTTTGATCCAGGAAATTTTTCCCGTAGAAATGTACGAGCGCGTCAACGGGTGGATGGAAGTACAATCGCAATTCGCCATGATGTCCGCAGGGGGTGCTGCGGGAATCTTACTCGACATAGTGTCACTACGCGTTATTTTGATTATCGATGCCTTAACGTATTTATGTGCCTTTGCGTTGTTTGCTTTTCTACGGTATCAAAAAAAACAACCCCAAACGCAAAAGAAAAATAAACAAAGTCCCTCGTTGTGGGAAGGCGTTACTTTTATCCGCAAATTCCCGCAAACGTTTCTATTCTTGTTCCTCACCACCTTTACTTTTATATCGATCATTGCCTTCAATTACCTTTTACCCACACACATTATTCGCGTTTTAGACGGTAGCGCACAAGTCTTTGGTTGGTCGGAAATCGTGTGGGCAAGTGGTTCGATTACCGCAGGCTTAACGATCTCGCGTTTTTTACTCAAAATGAGCATATCACACACGATATACTTGTGCTTTTTCGTGTTCACCGTGGTCATGGGGACTCACGCTTTTAACCACAATATATACCTTTTTGTGGGTATCATGTTTTTCCTTGGCTGGGCAAACGCCAGTATTCGCGTTATGCGCAACACCGCGATGATGCGTATTGTCGACAATCATACCATTGGCCGTGTCAATGCCACCATTTTTGCCTTGGTGAACGTCATGAAAATGACCGTTGTGTTCATCATGACTTTGTGCGTAGACTATGTGGGGACATCGTATTGTTTCTTTGTTCTTTTCCTGGTACTTCTAGGCGTACTATACGCTTTGTTACGCAATAACTACACAGATGTTTGATATGTCGAGGAATAACAATGCACTACAGAAGGAAAGTTTGGTATGAAGACGGGCTTCTTTTTTTTGGCGAACGGGTGAAACATTAGAAGTCGATCGCCATCCTAAATTTTCTAGACGCTCTAGCTTTTTCTCGCTATAATAAAAGTGAAATCAACTAATGTAGTTGTTTAACTATTCTGATAATGCTTTTATGGAAGTCAGAGAATGCAAAAATTTATTTTACTTGTTGTGGCTATCTTCTGCTCTATGCTTTTCGCAGAAGACGGTAACAGAAAATCCAACGATATCAAACGCGTTACTTCACAAAATGAAGTTGTTTTTGCAGTAAAAAGCACTGCAGGAATACGTGCAAATGACGTTGCGGGGCTAAACGCTGTATTGCCAAAGAGTTTGCGTCCTTACGATGCGGAAAGCACCAAAGTTCTTTTTACCTATCGCGAAAAAGACGGCAGTATGGTAAGCGTTGTAGAGCATCGCATTGCAAGTCGCAGTAGTGTCGAAGCGGCAATTAGTGCTCTAGGTAGATCTTCTGCGGTAAAGTGGGCATCTCCTAACTATTCTTACGAAGGCGATCCTCGCGAAGACATTAGCACCGAAAACGATCCGCAAACCGGCGAACAATACCATCACCCAGTAATGAAGAATCCTGAAGCATGGCAAATTAGCCAAGGAAAATCTTCGGTAGTTGTTGCGGTAACAGATGACGGTGTTGACATAGACCACGTTGACTTAAAAAATCGCATGTGGAAAAACACCAAAGAGATACCTGGAAACAATATTGATGATGACAACAACGGTTACGTAGATGACTACGATGGTTGGGATTTTTCTTCTGATGACAATGATCCTCGTCCAAGTGGTGGCTCTCACGGAACACACGTTGCCGGAATTATCGTTGCCGAACGCAACAACAAAACCGGTATTAGCGGAACCGCCCCCGGAGCGAATGTTATGCCGATTCGTTTTTACGGTAGTGGCGCATGGACATCTTCTGTTGTGGCGAAAAGCTACGCTTACGCTGTAGACAACGGTGCGCAAATCATCACCACAAGTTTCAATATCAATGGCTTTGTGGGGGACCCTGTATACGAAGCATCTCTAAAGTACGTTTATCAAAACGGTGTATTGCTGTTCAACTCTGGTGGAAACGGTTATGCTTCTAACCCGAAACGCCAAGCATTCCACGAAATTTTACTTGTCGCAAGCACCATTGCTGACCAAGAAAAAGACGATCAAAAAAGTGCATATAGCAATTGGGGAATCGGCATGGACGTTTCTGCTCCTGGTGGTGGTGGAAAAGCCGGTATTCTTTCGACACTACCTGGCAATAGCTATGGCCGCAAGAGTGGAACAAGTATGGCTTCGCCAAATGCAGCAGCCGTTGCGGCAATGATCTGGTCGGTAAATCCACAGTGGACACGCGAACAAGTTGTGGCACACCTATTCAGAACTTGTGACAATGTCGATGAAGTAAACAACAAATACAAAGGTTTACTAGGTGCTGGTCGTGTGAATACACTCAAAGCCGTACAAAAGCAAACCCTAGCTCCACGTATTCGCGGTTTGCGTGAACTTAGCAACAAAACCATCCCGATTTTGAAAAACGTCACCAAGCTAACTGTTGCGATCGTGGATCTATTAGACCGCGAAGCAGCTGAAGACGTAAACAATTGGAAATTAGAAAATCGCGACAATGGTCAGCAAGTACAACTTAACCTAGACGCTGATTATTTGATTGGTTCGAATGAAGTGGTTTTCTCTTTTGACAAACTTCCTGCGGGAAATTATCGCTTTACTGGAATCGCAGAAAAACTTCAAGATCCTTTTGGTACCTCACTAGAAGAAGATTTCGTCGTTGAATTTTCCGTAAACGAATAATTTTTCGCACAATCGCTGAGTAAATTAGCGTTTATCGACGTTGCCCTGGTTGTAATACTAGGGCAACGTCTCAAATCTCCCAAGCTAAACTTATCCACAGTTCCACTCTTTACTTTTGCGACATCAGGCAAAACCGAAAACCAACGAAGTCGTAGCGATTGCCCGGTTCGTCCCAACCACGAAATGCAGAGCGCACGAGGCTGGACGAGCTCCGCCAGCTACCGCCGCGTATGACGCGGCCCATACCACTAACAGCTCCAACAGGATCTGTCGTTTTTGAGTCACCATACTCACCATGCCAATCACTACACCATTCGATCACATTCCCATGCATCTCGTACAATCCCCAACTGTTGCACGGCAGTGATCTTACTTCTACTGTTTTATTTGTATAATAATTTACTTGTTCCGGTGTAATCGTTTCCCCAAAACTACATGCTGTTGTTGTTCCCGCACGACACGCATATTCCCACTGTGCCTCCGTTGGAAAACTCAATTTTCCTCCTGTTATCTCTTTGTTCCATTTATCCATGAATGCCTGACAATTATGCCAACTTACACTTTCGACAGGACGCTGGTCACCTTTAAACTTACCGGGGTTTTTTCCCATCACCGCTTTCCACAACTCTTGCGTGCACGCCGTTTCTGCTAGCCAAAATCCTTTGCTGAGCGTCACCTGATGCTGCACCTCCTCAGAAGACCTCCCCTCTTCTGTCTGTGGAGACCCCATGACAAACGTTCCCGGTTTTATCCAGCGCACCACCTGACGCACATTTTTGTAAGTGATTGCCATCCACAATCCATATTCATCCCTCCCCCAATCGTGAAACGATCCGCGAAAAGAGCAGTTGTCGAACTCCGTTTCTTCCAGATCTTCGCCATCTACATAATCCAAATAAAAACTACATCCCATATATTTGGTGTGCGATTCTACTTCCTGTAACGATTTGCCTTTGACTATTTTTTTATCCATTTTTTACTCCCTCATAACATCTAAGTGCAAAATAAAAGCCTACAAAAAATTTTACTTCGCTATTGTTAGAAATAAAATATCAAAACTTAACACAATCTTAACAAAACCCACAAACAATCCTTACATTTATCTCTATAATACCCGCATCTAATGATTACACATGAGCGTTATTCAATAGATTTACAAAAACGATTCACAAACAGCAGACATTCAAATATTATTTGAATAATTTTTTACCACCTAAAACCAGTAAGAATGCTGAAATAATTAGTTTTTTGCCGATGTAGCCGTAGTTATCACAATAACTACGGCTTTTTTTATGCGAAATATTCGCAAGAATTTTATCCTGTTATCCTGCCTAAAATTTCGCTAACATATTTGTGTAGAAACTAATTTTTTGTAAAGGGTCAAGAGTATGTCTCGTGTTGTTGTGATATTTATCTTTGTAATACTGTCGGTCGTTTGTATATGCCAAGAAAGCAAAACAAACTTTTACTTGGCGTTTGGTTCTTGTTGCCACCAAGACAAGCCGCAGCCAATATGGGACGCTGTTGTTGCATCCCAACCAGATGTCTTCTTATTTCTCGGAGACAATATTTATGCCGATACTTCCGATATGGATGTCATGCGTGCGAAATACAAACGTTTTTCCGCAGAACCTGGATTTCAAAAGCTGAAAAAAACCTGCCCGATTATCGCCACTTGGGATGATCATGATTATGGTTACAATGATGCGGGAGCATCGTATAGTCGCAAAAAAGAATCTCAGCAAATCTTTTTGGATTTTTTTGGGGAAGACTTACAGTCGCAGCGCAGAAAAACTCCGGGAATATATACCTCTTATTTCTATACGTTAGGCGACAAAAAAATTCAAATTATTTTGCTCGATGTACGATATTTTCGTACACCGCTACTGCGTATACTCGATCAGGAAAAACAACTACAGCGCAAAAAAAAATATATGGGGGCATATGTTCCGGTAAATTATGAGGGCGCAACTATGCTGGGGGCAACACAGTGGAAATGGTTAGAAAAAGAATTACAGAAACCCGCCGCCGTACGCATCATTGCCACAAGTACACAATTTTTAACGTATTTTAATGGGTGGGAAGCATGGCAAAATATGCCTGATGAATACCAACGTATGCTAAATTTAATTCGCAAAACCCAGGCAAATGGTGTATTTTTCGTAAGTGGAGATACCCACTGGGCAGAACTATCCAAAGTGCAAACTCCAGGGTTGTACCCCATCTACGATTTAACCTCTAGTGGTTTAACCGAAGTGTGGGAAGGACTGGGACCTAACAAACACCGTATGAAGTCTTACTTGGGCGAAAATTTTGGAGGTGTTACATTGACGACTCTTGGCAACGATGTCCAGATCTCCTTAGAAATTTTCGATATAAATGGTAAAGTTAAGATAAAACAAACTATTCGCGCCTCTGAACTGCAAATCAAAAAAAAGGACAAAAAGTGAAAATAGTATATTTGTGTTGCACAGTACTATGCTTATCATGCACAAGCATCGACAAAGAAATGGACCAAGCGCTAAATTCAGATCTTGTAAGAAAAGCAGGGATTGGTAATACGACAGCTAAATCTGTAAGCAACGCTTCCTCTGCCTCGTCTTCATTATTGAGTTCCGTTAAATTGATAATGAGTGATATACCATACGAAGACGAAAGACGCTACGGAGAAAATGTTGGCCTCGCCATGTATGCCACACCAGGTTTTGGCGAACCAATTATGAATCAAGAACTTGGACTATATATGAATATATTGACAAATATTATTGGCCGCGAAAGTCATCGTCCAGGTATCATTTATCATACCGCAGTGGTTCATTCTAATGAGAAAAATGTATATGCCGTTCCTGGAGGCTTTATATTTATCACCTCAGGATTAATTCTTGCATTGGATTCGGAAGCAGAACTGGCGTTTGCTCTAGCACATGCCGTAGCAGCTATCGCCAAAAAACAGGCGCTCAACGCCATCAAGAAATCGCAATCGTTACGCATACTATACCAAGCGAGCAAAGAACTTGCCAATCTACACGACGTTCCTGATAAAGACTTCCATAAAGCGGTTTTAGAGCATAAGCAAATGATACTAACACCCGAAATATTATTACAACAAGAGGCGGATATGCTTGGCGTAAGATATATAACCGATGTGGGTTACGATCCACGCGTTGCACCGCAGGTTCTCGATAAGATTAGCATTAGTGATGCGCAAAAGAAAAAACGCCACGAAAGTTTGCAATATGCACTTTCTACAGAGTATGATTTAGATGGTTTAGTTGTCAGAACAGGTCGTCTACAGAAAATGAAAAATATTATTCGCACCGCAACCAAGTAGAGATTTTAGTATGTCGATATTTTTGAAAATTTTTGGAATGTCCATAGACAATATTCCGTTGTTTTTTGTGTCACTTTTTTTTCTAGTACTGCTCTTTTTATTGGTAGTTGTCCAATTCATTGGCAAAACGTATAAAGAATTTGCATGGCTTGGCAACGTCATTTTGATTCCACTCGCACTTATCGATTTGCAACTCATGTTACTAGGAATTGCCGGAGACAAATACTTCTACGAAATACATCTCGGATTTCTAACGGTGTTGTGGATCGCGGGGCTAAAGCTAGTGATTCAAGCACTGGACCTTTTTTGGTGGTCGACAAGCTTTGTTAAACTCACGGGAGAAGAAAGTCCACGGCTACTACGTGGCCTCACCACCGCTATTTTAGTTGTTTTCACCATATATGGCATTACCAACTTTGTTTTTGGCAAATCCATCGGCAATCTACTCATCCCCACGGGAATTGTTGCTGGTATCATCGGTTTATCACTGCAAAGTATGTTCAGCAACTTGTTCTCCAGTTTGGCAATCGCAGTAGAAAAACCTTATCAGATAGGTGACTGGATTGAGGTAAAGGAAGGAATCATTGGCAAAGTAGTCGACATTACGTGGCGCACAACGCGTTTATTGTCGTGGAATAACAGTATATATGTCATTCCCAACAGTGTGGCGACAAGTAGTATAGTGCATAACTTCGATTTACCAGAAAAAAAATATGCTTTGTGGTTCCAAGTATGGATTGATTGTAAGATAAACCCCGAATTTGTGCAACGTATACTGGTAAATGCTTGTCTAGAAACGCCCAAGGTTTTACAAGACCCTCCCCCACGTATATACATAAGTGAAGTTGGACGTCCAATGAAATATACGGTCTATATTTATTTTGAAGACTTCAATGCCCAATGGGGTGGAAAAACCAGTCTCATGTCGGAAATTCAAAGGAGATTGGCAAAACATGGTATTTCACCGGCAATGACGGAAATGCACATCGCCAAAAGTGATATGCCACAAATACAGATAAACGAACCGGGTATTTCCGAATATCTAAAAGGTATTGACATTTTTAAAACGCTCAACATCGAAGACATTCATCTACTCAGTGAAGGAAGTCGCCTACGTGTTTTCGAAGCTGGCGAGACCATTATTAGCGAAGGTGACCATGGAGACTCGTTGTTCGCCCTCATTTCAGGATCCGTTGTGGTGATAAAAAACGACGGAGATTTTGAAATTGAAGTAGCACAATTGCGCGCAGGCTCGGAATTTGGAGAGATGTCGCTTCTCACCGGAGAAAAACGTTCTGCAACGGTGAAGGCCATAACCGATACAACCGTCGTGGAAGTAAGTAAAGATAGTATGTCACCACTACTCAAGAAAAAGCCGCGACTGAGTACCGAATTTACCAAAAAAATGGTACAACGCAAAGCCAGCACGCAAAAGACCCTTGATGAAGCGGTACACGAAACTCAGGCAGAAATTAGTAAAATACTCAATAAAATATATTCATTTTTCAATTTGGATGGTGACAGTGAAAGTACGCGTGACACCAATGTTACGCGCAGACTAAAGCCCTCTGATGTCGCCAAACGCAACACCACAAAGATATACAAAAATAAAGAGGATAGAGAACAGGAAGATGAAAATAAAAATGGGGAATCGTAAGATTAGGGGTTCTTTCTCCGTATTGGTGCCCTCACCATCGTCTTTCGGTTTGAGGGGAGAGATTCTTTCTCCGAATTGGTGCCCTCACCATCGTCTTTCGGTTTGAGGGGAGGGATTCTTTCTCCGAATTGGTGCCCTCACCATCGTCTTTCGGTTTGAGGGGAGGGATTCTTTCTCCGAATTGGTGCCCTCACCATCGTCTTGTAGATTTCAGCTACGCTGAAAGCAACAAGCCTCATGCCTCTCCCACAGGGAGAGGCGTAACACGTCTGAATTTATCTTATGGTTTTATTTGTTGCAGCCAAAATACAACCTCAATTAAAAAATTGATTAAATCACTACTTTTGACCCGCAACTCAAGCGAATTTAGTTTTTTACACAAGAGACGCATTACACCTCTCCCTGTGGGAGAGGTATGAGAATAGCAGTTTACAGCTGCGCTGTAACTGCTAATTCGATGGTGAGGGCACCAATCCGGGGAAAGAATCCTTACGATAAAAACCCACCTTCAAACCCAAAGACGATGCTGAGGGAGAAGGAATACCACCTAAACTACAGACAATGTAAAACCTTTACCGCTAATGATCGAGCGATCTACTTCTTGGCAATCGTCGGCAACTGCGATCTTCATTGGCGAAAAGTTTAAGATATCCTTCTCGATATCGATACCGGGCATCACATATTTTAGTGTAATGCCTTCTTTTTCTAAGATAAATACACCGACATGTGTAATAAAAAATACATTTTGTTTCTTACGTAGTCCCTCACTGCCACTGTAAGTAATTTGTTGCACCTCTTCTACAAACTTTGGTTTCCCTTTCGCTTGAATAGAGATAGAATTGTCGGTTATCTTCAATTTTCCTCCGGTCATCCATGAGCCGACGAAAAAGATGTTTTGCGAGACGCTGGTAAAATCGATAAATCCACCTGGCCCGACAAATCCTTGTGCTCCCTCTCTTTTTTTCGATGCATTGACATTGCCATTGTTATCCACTTGCAAAAAGCCGAGCACTGTCGCGTCTAGCCTTTCGTAGGTTTTGTGAAAAATCTCGGGAGAGGAAACAATGCTTTCGGGTGCTGCTGCCGCACCGAAGAAAATACCTGGGGCGGGAATCCCACCAATTGCACCCGCTTCAGTAAAGAACTTGACATCGTGATGACAGTTGTTTTTGTATAAATTGTAGCATATCTCTTCGGGTAACCCGGTTCCAATATTTACATAGGCTCCTTTGTGAATAGCTTGTGCGAGAATCTTTGCCCCTAATCTCGCCAGCACGAAATCTTTTTTGCCGCGCTTTGGCGTAATACCAGCCACACGGTTGACAAAGCGAATCATTTCGATTCCGTAATCGAGGTCCGATTGTGGGTGGACAGTTAGATCCTTACTGTAATTAATGTGTGGGTACAAACCTGTTTGTTCGGTGATGGGATTTACAACAACAGCGTCGACATTTTCCGCAGGTATATAGATTTCTGCCGCATTTTTTTCCACTATTTTGCCCACATTGGCAATTACCTTACCGCCGTTGCGACGCGCGGCCAATGCCGCATATTTCGATTCGCAAATCGTCGCACTATTCTTTACATAGATATTGCCTTCGCTATCCGCAGCAGGGGCGTTAAAAATAGCCACGTTGATTTGTGGAAGGTGATACTTGAGTTTTTCGCCATCGACCTCGCATAGCTGCATATTCTCTCCTGTGGGGTCCATAATACAAGACCCTTCGACACGAGGATCGCAAAAGGTACCAATGCCGGTTTCTGTGGAAATATATTTTTCTCCTTTGCTTTGCGCCTCAACCAAAAGAGCAATAAGTCCTTGAGGAATACATTGCAACGCCACCCCATTTTTGTCGGCGAGTTCTAAAAATGAACGATATGTCTCGTGATGTGCGGAGATTAATGTGGAAACCATTCCCGGTAGTGCCCATTCTTCCAGTGTTCCAGGAACACGCCCACGTCCACCTTGTCCTCCTGGGGTAATGAGCTTTAAATTTTGTGGATGTTTTTCCTTGTGAAATTTTTCTATCAATGCCCAAGAAATGACAGAGATTCTTTGATTACCTGCGAGTCCTGCCACCATACACACATCATCGTCTTTTATGAGTTCCACCGCTTGACGTGCACTTATAAACTTAGGATTATCAACCGCCCCTTTGTAGTTGATATCACGTCGATTCCATGTTAGTCGCCACTTTACAATACGATATAAAAGATAGAGTTTTGAAGATAAATTCATGTTTTTGCCTCGTTCTGAAACTACAAAACTCTCTTATTGTGTCATCCCTTACTTGATAAGGGATCCAGGCGTTTACAAGTCAACTTTGTATTGTGGATTCCTGCTTTCGCAGGAATGACACCCTGGAGAAAGTTCCGTTTTAATAAAACTGGAGTTTATTTCAGATTGTAGTTCTCTGAAACTACAAAACAAAATGATTTTACGATTTTAACCGTAAGCAATAACTATACAACACCTTACACGACCAAACTGTACAATTCCAACAGCAAGTTGAAGTAGTTTCACTTTGACAAAACAACAGCGAGCTGTTGGGCATGGTACTACAAATCAATAAATATGTTGTTATCACAATCAAAAACACAACGTACATAACCGAGAAATAAATCGATGATTTGAATACCTGCAATTTGTTGTGAGTCGCAAGCGGGGTAGGTATATACCGTTTTGTTTTTTTTGGTTTTCTTGGCAGAATGTTGCCATGTTGCATAAACATAATCGCTAATGGTAATCTGTAAATTTTTTCCCGGAGGAAAATTCTCATTATCAATATAAATATTTATTTCATCAACATCAATGCTCTTAGGTAACTTAGACAAAGCGTTTTCAATTACTTCAAGTAAGCATATAAATTTTACTTGATTCGCTTTTTTTAGACTACTATAAAATTGTATTACATTTTGCCCTGGAGAAAAATGTAGAGATTTTAACTTAAAGAGAAATGATTCGCGTTTTTTGCGATAATTATCTCTGGCGAATCGCTGACAATGAAAATATGCGTGTGTTTGTTGCTGTACCTCACAAGTAATTTCTTGTAATTTTTCTCGGGATAGGCTTTTGCTTTTTAATTCGCGAAAGTCTTCGCAATTGTGCGAAAAGTTTTCTATAATAGAGGGAAGTTTGTTGTTGTCATACTGCCCAATAATCAAAAGGACTCCCCACAATCGCGAGTCTGTAGATTGTCCAGAAGCATCGACATATAAAAATATATTCATTTGTTTGTCTCTTACTTTGTGATCTCAATATGGTGAAAAGATGTCTTCTCAACTAAAATATTTAATGCAGCTTATCGAGGATGAAAATCCTGAAGTAATGAATACTGTGCTAGAAGAGTTGTTGAGCTTTGGTCCTAGTTTAGAACTTGAATTAGCCAGGCAATCGTTGCGACCTAACGCAAAACAACGAGAAATACTACACGGTATATTTGAAGAACACAACCGTCAATGGCTACGGTTTACTTGGCCCAAATTATTTGATATTTACGATGAAACTGCCCGACTAGAGCAAGGATGGGAATGGTTGGCGGCTTTTCAAAATGGACGGCTATACCCTTTTAAGGTAAAATACTTACTCGATCAAATAGCCCACGAATATCTGCAAACTCACCAAGAAAAAAACGAAATAACCTTGGCGCAATTTTTATTTGGAGATGAGGGACTTAAAGCCAATCAACACGATTATCATTCCCCACTCAATAGTAATCTTGTCCATGTAATCCGTGAAAAAAAGGGAATACCACTTAGTCTTGCCAGTATCTACATCCTAATTGGTGAACGATTGGGTTTTCATATAGAAGGATACAATTTCCCCGGTCATTTTTTAGCCAAAATAAACTACAACGATCGCAGTGTACTTGTCGATTGCTACAACAATGGTTTACTTATCGACGAAAAGCATTTACTATTCACTAGTAACTTATTTTCGGCCAATTTGACAGAAGAAGATTTAAAATCTTCCACAAACATTATCTTGTCGCGTGCGTTGCGAAACCTAATTCGTAGTTACCAAAACGAGCCACAAAATGCCGCATTTATATTGCAACTTCTCAAAGATTTTGAAGAGTTGCGCAAAGAGGTGGAAGACGATAATAAAGAAACGCCCACCACAGATCATGCCATGTTTCATATAGGTCAGCTCGTCAAACACACCAAATACGGATATAGAGGTGTTGTTGTTGATTACGACCTAAAATGCAAAGCGGATGACAACTGGTATTATTCAAATCAGACGCAGCCGCCACGTAATCAGCCATGGTATCATGTTTTAGTACACACATCAACACACAATACTTATGTGGCGCAAAACAATTTAGTTGCGGATACCTCCAAGCAAAAAATTATCCATCCACTTGTATATTATTTCTTCAGTGAATTTAAAGACGGCGAATACTTTCGCAATGATAATAATTGGCCAAACCAATATTAACATCGCACACTAGATTTAAAAGAGGTTTCTATGTCGGAAAATACCCCCAAAGCGAAAAAAATACCAAAAGAACTAACGATCCACGACCATACGCGCATTGACGACTACTATTGGCTAAATGATCGTGAAAATCCACAAGTAGTCGACTATTTAAATCAGGAAAATAGTTATACAGACAATGCCCTAGAACATACACAAGACCTACAACAGAAGCTTTACGATGAAATTATCGGACGTATTAAACAACAAGACGAATCCGTGCCATATTATGCAAACGAGTATTACTATTACGTCAAATTCTTTGAAGGAAAAGAATATCCTGTCTACTGTCGTAAGCATTTAAATTTGGAAAACGAAGAACAGGTGATACTAGATGTCAATGTTTTAGCTGAAGGGCATAGTTATTACCAAGTCAAAGGGCTAAATGTCAGTCAAGACAATACCTTAGTCGCCTTTGGTGTAGACACCAACGGACGCCGCCAATATAAACTGTACATCAAAAATTTGCTTAACAACGAGATTACGGATTGCGAAATAGAAAACACAGTTGGTGGTGTGGCATGGACAAATGACAATGCTGTATTCTTCTACGCAGAAAAAGATCCGCAAAGTCTACGGCCAAACCGCATCTTACGCTATTCGTTAAAAACAAAAGAACGCGAAGTTGTGTATACGGAAGATGATAACACTTTTATTACATTTGTTTATAAAACCAAATCCCGTAAATACATCATGATTGGCTGCTACAGTACCGTTTCCACAGAATACCGTTTTGTCGATGCCGACAACTACCACGAAGACTTCCGCATCATTGAGCCACGTAAGCGCGACTTAGAATATTCCGTGGATCATTTCGCGGAGAAATTCTACATTGTGACCAATGACCAGGCAAAAAACTTTAAGTTAGTGGAAACCTCTATTCATAACACTTCGCGTGAAAACTGGAAAGATGTTATTGCTCACCGCAGTGATGTTCTCATAGAGGCCATTGAAATATTTAAAGATTTTCTCGTCGTGGAAGAACGACAAAAAGGTTTACCACAACTGCGCATCATCAAATGGGATGACAAGAGTGAACATTATCTCGATTTCGGGGAGCCAGCATACATGGCGTATATCTCGGTGAATAGAGAATTTGATACGTCACTACTACGCTACGGTTATACCTCCCTCACAACTCCGAATAGTACTTTTGATTACAACATGAATACCAAAGAGAAAACATTGCTAAAACAGCAAACTGTACTCGGAGACTTTAGCAGTGATCGTTATCAAAGTGAGCGAATAGAGGCCACAGCACAAGATGGTGTTAAAGTTCCGATATCTTTAGTGTATCGCAAAGACAAAAAAAACGATGCGGGAAATCCACTTCTCCTCTATGCATATGGTTCTTACGGACATAGCATTGATCCTAGTTTTAGTTCTGCACGTTTAAGTCTACTTGATCGTGGTTTTATATTTGCCATTGCACATATCCGCGGTGGACAGGAAATGGGGCGTGGTTGGTATGAAGATGGCAAGCTATTTAACAAAAAAAATACCTTTAGCGATTTTATCGCTTGCTCTGAACATGTTATAGAGAAAGGGTACACCACAAAAGATCTTCTCTTTGCAGAAGGCGGAAGTGCCGGAGGTCTTTTAATGGGCGCTGTAATTAACATGTCCGAAAATTTATATCGTGGCGTAATTGCCGCAGTGCCATTTGTCGATGTTGTCACAACAATGCTCGATGATTCTATTCCTCTTACCACCGGCGAATACGACGAGTGGGGGAACCCCAATGTCAAGGAATATTACGAATATATGTTGTCGTATTCACCATACGACAATGTCACCGCCAAAGATTACCCCAATATGCTTGTTACCACTGGGCTTCATGATTCTCAAGTTCAATATTGGGAACCGGCAAAGTGGGTTGCCAAATTGCGTGATATAAAAACCGATAACAATTTACTACTCTTGCATACAGATATGGATTCAGGCCACGGCGGAGCATCAGGTCGTTTTAAGCGACATAAGTTAACCGCTTTGGAATATGCCTTTTTATTCCATCTGTTGGGGATAAAAGAGTAGACAGGTAAGCAATGAGTATATCGCGATACCGTGCCGCCATTTTATTCACTTATTGGCGCATTCGTCGTAAAGTAGGTCATGTCATTAAACGAAAAGGCAAGGTCGATTTACCCCCAGAGTTTTGCGAAAAAAAACTTGTTTTTTTTCACATCCCCAAAGCCGCGGGGAAAAGCCTTGCCACAGCGATCTACGGCACAGATATCAACCACTTTACCTATCGTCAAGTCTCGCAACAACTAGATATGTGTAACTATTATACATTCACTTTCGTACGAAATCCTTGGGATCGAATGGTTTCGGCATACAATTTTTTATGTCGTGGTGGGTGGGGAAAAGTCGATCGTTTCTGGGTAGAGTCAAGGAAACCACACTTAGAAACGTATAGTAAGTTCCTAAGTTATGTGGCGAATCACCCACAAGAAATGGTACATTTTTTACCGCAGACTTATTGGTTAAGTAATCATAACTCCGAAATTGCGCTTGATTTCATCGGTAAATTCGAACACTTACACCACGATTACCAAAAGCTATGTGCTATCCTCAACATCGACAGTCCACTACCGCACATCAACGCATCAAAGCGCAATAAAGATTATCGATCTTACTACAAAACAAGTAAAGATGTAGAGATCATAAGAACTCTCTATAAAAATGATATTCGTGTGTTTGGTTACGAGTATGAGTAAGGTGCCTCGCTACTCTCCCACGAAAACGAGGAATAAATATCATCTAGAATAACAGCACCAGAAGAAGTAATCATAAAATGACAAAAAATGGGATAGTGTGGTCACTACGCAACAGAATTTTTTTATTAAAATTGGGAGAAATCGTCACCTTAACATTGTCGATGTTTCTGTCGCTATTTTTGTGGGAATTTTATAGCAACTCTTCTATGAGCTATACATTTCGTCAATACCAGACCATGGTATTTCTCGAACTATCATGGATATTTGTTGCCATGATTTCCGAATCATACGATCGCAAAAATATACAAAATTTGTTTCTCTACTTTTGTGAACCGCTACGAACCGCTTTTTTTTGTGGTGTCATCTACGCCGTGTTTTACTTTTTTTCTCCGCGAAACACCCTTCCTCGTGGTACCGCTTTTATATACTGCATTGCATCGTGTTTCCTTACCATAATATGGCGCTATACACATTTCAAGATATTTTCTTGGCAAGAACTACGAGAGAATATTGTTATCATCGCCACGAAAAACCTTTTAGGGATTGATAAGCGCATAAATAAAAGTCATTTTAGCGTAGTGGAGATCATCGCCCCGTCACAGCTCGAAAAAATCCTCAACCGAAATCTGCAAAAAGTACATCGTATCATATACAATCCCAACGAGATTACGAAAAACGAAATATACCAGTTATGTGCTCTAAATGACCGTGGAATTCAAATTATTTCCATTTACACGTTTTACGAAGAACTTTTCTCACGTGTGTCCCTCGAATCTCCCGATCTTTTGGAATTACCTCACATACGTCGCAATTTAACAGCATATAAGTTTCTCAAGAGAGGCATTGATTTAACAGGCGCACTCATAGGTTTGGCATTCGCTTTTTCGTTATTACCGTTTGTGGCGTTACTCATAAAAATAGACTCCTCGGGACCAATATTTTTTTCACAAATGCGCAAAGGAAAAAACGGCAAAAACTTTCGGCTGTGGAAATTGCGCACTATGTTTGCTATTCACGAAGAAAATCATATGTGGACACAAAAAAAAGATTTACGCATCACCAGAATAGGCAAATTACTACGAAAAACGCGCATAGATGAACTACCACAACTATGGAACGTATTGCGCGGAGATGTATCTCTTGTCGGAGTGCGGCCACTGAGTATTGAGCAATGTGAAAAGTTTGCCAAAGAAATTCCCTATCACAATTTACGTCATCTCATCACTCCGGGCATTACGGGATGGGCAGTTATTAACCAAGGGTATGTTAACAGCAATGAGGGGGCATTGATTCGCCTAGAGTATGACCTTTTCTATGTTAAACATTGCAATATGTGGTTAGACTTATTTATCCTGATGCGTACAATCACAACGGTGATTACTTTGAAGGGGCTGTAGAATAAACAGTCATCGTGGCCCACATGACTATCAGCTAAGATATAAAACCTTTATGGTCATTCAGCGGCACAGTCATGTGTTTTCATTGCATTTTATATGTATGCAATTTTAGATGCCAAAGTATATTTCTGAATTTGTTCAATCAGCTCATATGGTTCAATGGGCTTCGTTATATAGCCCTCACACCCTGCCGCGTATGCTCTTTTCTTAAAATCATGAGTGTGAAAAGCACTACATGCAATCACCGTTGTATTTGCTGTCGACGGATTTTGTTTAATTTTTCGCGTTGCCTCAAAACCATCTACTTCGGGCATCGCTAAGTCCATCAAGACCACATCGGGATTCTCTCTCACCACCTTCTCGACGATATTTAGCCCAGAAGATGCCTTACTTACGGAATATCCGGACATACTGAGTAATGAAGATATTAAGTCTAAATTTTCGTCGTTGTCATCCACAACCAAAACCGAACGCGAACGAGCTAAACGGAACGTTTGTGCCACTTCTTGAACATAACACTCAAAATCACTGTACTCAAAATTGCCTTTATTCAAAAGCATGGAGGAGCCTTCTTCAATGATAAACTTTTCATCCTGTGTTAGATCTTTCCCCGTCACAATCACAATGGGAATTTTCCGCAAATGAGTATCTTCTTGCAATTTTGCTAAAAACTCGAAACCGTCCATTCCCGGTAGCAATAAATCGAGAATGATCAGTTGAAAATTATGGCACGCCGACACGTAATCAAGGGCCTCTTTACCGTTTTTGGCTATTTTACACCGAAACTTTACGCTCTCTAGGGTAGATTTGTACATTTCCGCGGTATCAACATCGTCTTCCACAATTAAAATATCACCGCGTTGGTGACTGTTTGCCTGGATAAGCGCTTCCAGAAAATCTTTCTCTTTGCCGCTTTGTACCCAGTGATTAATTTGCGCACAAAACTTAGGTACCTCGTCTTCTCCTGAATACAAAATTACCGGAACGTGTTTGGTCGTTGCATGTTCCTTCAATGTTCGAAGTGCCTCAATACCCGATAGTTTAGGTTCAGCAACTATCGCCCAGATATTTTGACTGTTTAAACAATGTTCTAAATCGCAAAGTTCTAGAAAAAATGGTAAATCTTTCAGGCATCTTTGTAGAGAGTCAAAAGACTTTGGGCTCACAATACATGGAACGTACGCTTTGTTCTTTGCTAGTACAAAACGTTTTTCCACGGAAACATTGCCACGTTCTTCCGGCGTATAAACATCCCCGTTTGTGGCAAAGACTTTCTGTTCTTCCACAACATTATTTTCTGTGGAGGGCTCTTGCCACAACGGTACAATCAAGTAAAAAGTTGTCCCTTGTTTTTCTTCACTTTCTACGGAAATATCAATATCCAAAAGTTCGCAAAACTTTTTGGTAATAGCAAGTCCCAAACCTGTGCCACCAAATCTTTTTTTCGTAGTGCTGTCTACTTGTTTAAACGATTCAAAAATATTTTCAATGGTAGAAGCAGGAATACCACAACCGGTGTCGCTAATCGTCACTTTGAGCGCGTCGCTCAAATGAATCACATTTATGGTAATTCCCCCTTGTTCGGTGAATTTTATCGCGTTGCCAATGATATTGGTCAATATTTGTTTTAACTTGGTGAAATCACTGTCAATTTCTTGAAAATTTTCGCCGCGTTGTATCCAATTTAAAGTGATTGACTTTGATTGGGCCAATCCCTCTAGGGTATCTAGGCATTCCTCAATAACATTGGATATGGAAATTCTACTGCGATGTGTTTGCGTTTTACCTGCTTCGATTTTCGAGAAATCGAGAACATCATTGATTAACTGCAATAAACTTTTCGCTGATTTTTCGGCTTTTTTGAGATTGCGGATATTGCGTTCCTCAACCTTACCTTGTAATTTTTTTACGGTAAGAGCCGTATAACCAATCATTGCATTTAGCGGGGTGCGTAATTCGTGACTCATATTCGCCAAGAATTCACTCTTATGGCGGCTCGCCTCTTCTAACTCTTTATTCTTCTGCTGTAGCACTTCTTTGCTCTTTTGAATTTTGCGGTTTTGTTCGCTGAGTGTTTGTGCCAACATCTCGGTTTTTCTTGTGGACATTAAATTCTGTAAGCGCAGAGATATTTTCTCTGCCGCCAGTTCTATAAATTCTTGTTTTTTATAGTCTTCCAAAGTTGCGATAACAATAAGTGCATTGATTTCTTCTTCAAAAATAATGGGTATATACATAACTTTTTTGGGTGTAATCAAGCCCACACCCGTATTGATTTTGAGACGATCTTCGTCTTCTAAAACCATTAACTTACCTTTTTTGACAACTTCCCCGAGTAATGTTTCGCCAAAGGTAAAACGCGCTGGTAAGTTTTTTCGATCAAACGCTTGTGTGGCAATCAAGTCGAAGTGATTTCCTTCACGATGATAAAAAGCGGCCATTAATGACTTAGTGTGAAAATGAAAAAATTCCAAACACGCATCCGCAAAATTTGTGATATTATTTTGTGCAAAAATCTCTTCATTGAGTTTTGCAATATTTGACTTTAGCCAGTTACTTTTTTGCAGAATTTTTTCATTCTGCCATAGTTTATGGTTGAGAGACTCATAATTCGCCTGTTTATTGGCGATTTCCCTCATTTCTTTGCAACTGCGAACGCAAGAGTATATCAGAAAAATATCTTCAAAAACTACCCATGCCGTATGCTCCACCCATCTCCAGTTACTCGCCGTTATGATCCCAAATACCGACTGCGGAAAATAAACACCACGTATAAAATGATCAAGAGCAACAACAGCAGATGCCGAAACTAAAACTTTCCAATCGCGGTAAAACGCAAGAAATGCCAAAGAACCAAAAACGTGGAAGTGGCTTTCAATTCTTCCACCTGTAAGGTGTATAATTAACGCTGAAATAAGTACCTGACTAATGCCTATAATATGTCGTGTAATCGCTTTTCCAGAGTAGAAGTATGCTAAGAAAACAGGAAATACCGTAAATATGCCACCAAATATAAAAGCAGACCACAAGTGAATATGAAAACTCGACTCACTACCCACCCACGTCTTCGGCGAAACTACAACAGCTAAAAACAGGCAAAAGGCATATTGAAAAACCATAAGATACACGAACATTTTATCGACAAATTGACTATTTCGGTGATAAGACTTCTCGTAAATATTTAGCGAATATGCTTGCTCATCGTATAACTCGAGCGATTGTTCTTTTTGCACTCTCGTGCTCCTTTAATTTAGAAAATAGAGCATCCAAAAACAGGCGTTTGGGTAATTTTATTCGATTTTTTATTCAGTATGTTGACGATGGCCTCTACGCCGAAATTATCTCCTGAGTCAAAATGTCCTCGCGAAAGTGTGATACCGCCGTGGAATCTCAACGCATCTGCTGCGTCGTAAAGCAGAACGGTACCGGATATCGTAGCTCCAAATTTTTTGGATTGTTGCGCTTCTCGATCTACATAGGTTCGCAGTTGAATTTTCGATTTCTTATGCTGTAGCAGTAAGGATATTTTTTGAGCCTTTTGAAAAAGCCGTGTTTGGTACCAATGCTTTTTCTCATCCTTGGGAGCGTAAAAAACAACAACGACTTCACAAGGATTTGCCGTGCGGCTAATAATTATTTCAAGGGCACCAATCGTCGCATGGGAACAAGGGCAACGCGGATGAAGAAAAACAAGAAGAGTTGGCTTTTTTTTACTGATGCCTAGTTGGGGTGTTCTCAGCAACTTTTTCGGAACTATACCTAATTTTCCCGGAGTATTTTCATATACACCAAAAAAATAGAAACTCGCAATAATAGCTCCAAGCCATAACACACCAAAGAAAAACACAAAAAACGTTATCGTATTTTTTTTAAATTTGCTACTTGTTTTGGCTTTTTCCATTTTTTAATCGCTTACATATTTTATCATAAAATGTGTCATATATTCATCATATTATTTTTTTCGGCAATATCAACATCGGTTTTACAATAATTTTAAACAATTAAAAAATAATAGACTAATTAGAGCATAAATCCCCGTCTTCACGAGGATTTATAAACGCTATGCAGTAACTACATCTCCAGGTTGTAGAACGATCACTTTGTTTTTATCATTTTCCTCCAGACAATCTTGTAAAGCCTGAGGTGTTCCCGTAAGTATGGGAAAAGTTCCCCAATGCATAGGAACAATATACTGCGCACGCACTTTTTTCGCAAATATTGCGGCTTCTTCGGGGCCCATGGTGAACAAATCACCAATAGGTAACATCAACAATTGTGGATGGTAACGATCTGTAATCAACTCTTCCAAACCAGCAAATAAACATGTATCTCCGGTGTGGTACATGGTAAAATCATTGTCAAAACGAATAATGAAGCCTGCCGCTTCTCCGCCAGGCAAAACTTTTCCCTCAAAATCTATTCCACTAGAGTGCTCGGCATTTACCATCGTTGCGCGCAAATCACTTTCGCGATATGTTCCACCTTTGTTCATTCCCACTAACTGTTCTTGTGGGACACCTTGGCTCGCCAAAAACAGCATGACTTCATAAATAGCGACAATTTTTGCTCCGGTACTATTTGCAATCTCTACGGCGTTACCCACATGGTCAGAATGCCCATGAGTGATGAGTATTAAATCAACTCCGCCATCAACCACTTTCGTTTTTGCATCCTGTGGTGCTGTTGGGCATTCAAACCATGGGTCGATAAGAACTTTTAGTCCTTCGGGAGAAACAAACGAAAATGTGGAATGTCCGTACCAAGTTAACTGAAGTTGTTGCAGTTCCATTATTGCTCCTTTGTCATTTAAATTTTGTATTTAGATTATTTATTTTCCGTTGTCGACAACCGCTGTTCTTTTTTCTATGTCATTTCTTTTGTAAATTTAGAGTTGCCGCAAGAGCATCATCGCGCAATTTTCGGTAATGCTCCTTACACCATGGTGCTTTTGCAATCGCTCGCTCCCACAAAAAAACAGCTTTTGCCATTTGACCGTTTTCGTAAGCCAAATGTGCTTCACTGGCATAACGTTCATAGTGATACTGTAGTCTTTGTTGCATTTTTTGGCGTAAATTCGCACTTTGTTTGAGATATATTACTCGCTCATTTTTGGGACATTTACGCAAAAATAAGTACATATATTCGTAATATATCGACAGATTATTTTTAGGACTTAGAGAATTTTTTGCACATGTAATTACATCGTTATATGCCTTTCGCCAAACAGGTGAAACTTTGGCTATTTTTTTTCCTTGTCGCTCCAACATCGCTCGATAAATGGCAAATCTTAAACTAGCATAGTTTACATGGTTAATAAGCGCATACGCTTTTTCTATTTTACCAAGAGAGTAATAAAATTTTGCTTCCATACCTTTTCTCGGCAAATCAAAATTCCAATTGTTATTGCGAATCTTCGAAAGTACTCGCAACCAATCTTTGCATAGACTATTCACCGTTGCTCGCGCAGTTTTATCTTTATGATGTTTATTGATCCATCCTTGTGCTTTTTGTAGATTTTGACGCGCAAGCTTCCATTTGCTTTGCGTCATATAAATTTGTGCTCTCTGTAAAAAAAGAAGTTCCTTATGTCCAGAATAATAATGCTTATCAACGATATTCAAATGGTACAATGCTTTTGTTGTATTTCCCGAGTAAAACAGATTAATTGCCAAGTAATAGCGTACAACCATATCGTACGGATATTTCTTTAAGCACACTTCTGCGGTGTGGATTGTCTTCTCATATAAATGATGAGCGTGATAAAAAGAAACGAGTTCTTTTAGTAAATACGGCAATGGTTCACAAGCAATGCCGCGTAGTAAATATTGTTCTCTCTGTGTTCCTACCGCATGCATAGCCAAATAATAATTTGTGTCTGCTAGATGCGAAGGTAACGGATTGTCGTCCTCTTTTTTTCCTCTAACAATCGCCATTAGCACCCTAAATTTCTGCGTTAATTCTTGGTTGTTGGCTTTTAGGGCTTGTAGGTTTCCCCAAATACATAGTTGGGCAAATGGTATATTATTCGACCCCAGATTTGCAATACCAAACATGTCTTTCAATTTTAGAATAGATCTCGCAAAAGAAAACAATAAGCGTGGTGGACTATTTTTGCCTATCTTAAGCTGTTTTCTCCAACGATAAATAACCTCATTCTTCCAAGAGTCGTCCTCATGATGACGATCGAAATTTTTCATGTGTGCGTCAAGTCGCATTTGGTCAATGTACATCATACGCGACTTATATTCTTTACGTAATAACTTGTCGCGTTCAAATTCCCATATACTATGAACCTCACTTACCGATGGCTTACTTGTCGCATAGACAAACGCTAAAATAAGTACACTGGCGACCAGTAATAGCTCCGCTATTTTCGCAGAGAAGCACTTGCGTAAAAGCGGATGAGAATACCATACAGGATATAAAAAACTCTGCAAGTCATTATATAAAAACTTGCCATTGGCATAGCGATTTTCAGGACATTTTTCTAAACATTTTAAACAGATGTTTTGCAAACATGGGGAAATACTCGTATTAATACTTCGCAACGGTGCCGGAGATGAATGGCTAATTTGATAAAAGAGCGCCGCAGGATTTTTTTCGTCAAAAGGAAGTTTTCCTGTCAATGTGCGATACATTGTTACCCCTAAAGCGTATATATCACTGCGTTTGTCTACTTTGCTATTCTTCAATTGTTCCGGAGATAAGTATGCGGGTGTTCCCTGGACACGACTTTCTTTTCTCTCGGCATTTTTTTTGTAGGCAAGACCAAAATCCGTAATCTTTGGTTCCCAGTTTTTTGAAATAATAATATTCCGCGGTTTAATATCTCCGTGGACAATATTCCTCGTATGAGCATGGTACAATGCCAGCGCTAACTTAGAAAAAATTTTGCCAACAACATTTTGCGATATATTTTCTTCGGCAATCACCTCGGCCAGTGTACGTCCAGGTACATACTCCATCGTAAAGTAGTACTGTGGATGGGAGCCTACATCATACAGCTTTACCACATTTTTATGGTTTAAATGAGCAATAGCTTTTACTTCGCGAATGAAAGATTCACGATGCTTTTGACCAAGCGCCGTCATCTGCAAAATTTTAAGTGCGACATATTGGTTTCTTTGTGGATCAAAAACTTTGTACACGACCCCCATCGCTCCATGGCCCAGGTAGGAATCAATACGATATTGTGCAAACGTTTGTCCTGGACAAAGACTATTTGGCATATCGTGTTTCATTATTCTTACTTTCTGTGAGTTTGGCAAAAGCGCGCTTTTGCATGTTTTTGAAATGTACGGAGGGTATAATGTCGTTTGCTTTATCCCAGTAAAGAATCGCCGTAGCGTATTCGCCTTTATAATAGTATTCTCGGGCTTTTATATAAAAAAATGCATAGTTGTCGACGATTTCCTTTAGTCTTTGTTCGTCAAGCACCGGCATATTATCAACATTGTTTTGCAAACACCAAATTCTAAAATTTGCAACGGTTAAAATTTTTAATAGATCAATGGGCCTACCTACATCAGAAATAGCTTTTATTTTGCGCTTTATTTTTTTCATTGTCTGTGCATCCACGCGATGGGTACTCATAATTTTCTTCACCATGAAACGCAATTCTTGTAACGCACACAAACATTTTAAACGCTGAAAAGACCTATTTGCCTCATTTTCTTTAGTATCGTGAAGCAATTGCTGTATCTTCTTTAACAACTCTTGTGCTTGTGGGAAAAAACTTAGTTCGATCCATATATCCGCAAGAGCTAAATGTCCCGCAAAAGTCATTTGAGAATGCTCATAATTTTTCAACAATTCGACAGTGGCTTGTTGCTTGGTGGTCAGTTGTTTTCTATCAATACTTTGCATTACGCGTTTCGCAAGTTCTTGATTATTTGTGGCCAATAAATACTTGATTCTTAAAACTTGTACCCATGATGTCTGTTTTTGCCAAACATTCGTTTTCCACTTGCGAAAGGTCTCCTTCACCTTGTGAAACTCACCAACGGCGAGATGTTTTTTCGCCATGAGAAAATCCATCTCCACAAGAGAGTTATTCATTTTCTTCAACAGATCATAGGTTTCCTGTGCTTTGTCAAAAAATCCACAGGCGATATACACATCCAATAATTCAAGATAAACGCGCTCTTCGTGGGGAATCAATAGCTGCGCTTGGTGCAAAAAAACTATTTTCTGACCTAGTTGCGAAGCGGAGCAACATAAATACAAATCTCCGTAGCCTGTATTGAGTAACGTATTGCGCGGTGTATTTTCTAAACAGTGCCGTGCAATATTCTCCGCGCATTTAATAAAACGCCTATCCGCAAAACCAAGGTGCTTATTTTTTAGCAATGCACTCTCCTGCAAAATACGCGCTGCCAATTTTTTCACTTGCTGATTATCTTGCTCTTTTGTCTTTAAAATAAGTTCTAATACATGTACGCGTACTAAAAATATTCGACTTTTCACTCTCTCCATTTTTTGCGCGTCTTGTAAAGCCTTTTTCATGTTATCTTTTTTGAGTTGTCGCATTTGATACAACAGATTGCTACGCTTTGCATACGCCCATTTTTGGCGAGAGCCCTTCTGCGTTTTTACCTCGCGCCCGTAGTATTTCAATAGCTGCGTGGGATCGGTCTTGTGGGTAGAAACCAACTCCTCTTTGATTGTCGTTATCTGACGCACTGGTTTGCCTAATGTAAGCATAATTAACAAAATACTATTTATCACTATCCAAAATGCGATACGCAAATTGCGCGATAATTTCCATGGAGTTTTGGCGTCATTTTCTATCGCAGAGTCTTGTTTTTTTGTAGCGCATATTTTTAATGACTCATCACCAAGTAATTTTTTTAGCATATGCACCGACTCGATGCGTTCGCTAGGGTCTTTGCGCAAAGCCCCACTAATTATTTGGGAAATACGTTGTTGTTTGTTGTCCTTTGTCTTGGCAAAAACAGGCGGCAATTCATAATGCATAATTCGGTCAATCGTCGAAACAATACGTCCCGTAGAAAAAGGAGACTCTGGTAACCACGCCAAGAATTGATAAAAAACAATTCCCAACGAAAACACATCTAAATTTTCGTAACTCTTGATACTCCGATCAATTTGTTCCGGCGTCATGTAGTCGGGTGTTCCGATAATATTATCGGTTTTCGTGATGGTCGCCAATTCACCATTAATCGCCTTAGCAATACCAAAATCCAGCAGTTTCGGTGCCAAATCAGGGGGAGTGAGAATAATATTTTCTGGCTTAATATCACGGTGGACAATTCCACTGCGATTCAAGGTCGCCACCGCATCGCAAATTTGCATCATAATTTGCAACTGCTTTTCCAGAGAAATACTCTTGGGATGATGGCGCACGAAATCACAAAGAGTAATCCCTTGCACATACTCCATGACAATAAAGTAACGATTTTGAATCTGAAAAAAATCCAATCCGCGTATAAGGTGGGGATGTTGTATTTTTGTCATAAAATAATATTCGCGCTTGATGCGTTCCGCCACATTATCTTCCTGTGGACAACAGCATTCTTTAACGGCGACCTGTTTTTGTGTGCGAAGATCTGTCATTAAATACACTTTACCCATACCACCTTGGCCAAGCATCTTTTCCCATTTATAGCGATTGTGGAGTAAACGAGACTTTGCCATAATTATTACCGCTCGCTTGCTTTTTGGCGAAACTTTTTCAATGTTCTATCTCCCCAAATATGACCAGGATTTAACTTTAGATACTTTTTCATATATACAATGGCTTTATCATATTGCTGCTGCTCAGCGCAAAGAAGACTATAGTGGTAATAAAAGTCCATCAAGTCCGACATCGCAAGTTGATGTGGATTGACTTGTTCAAAGTGGTATTTTGCAAGTGAAATGTTTTTTTTCACATAACTACGACCAAGTAAGTTGTGCGCAGGACCGTAGCTTTCCTCGTCAATGATTTCCCAGGCTATTTTTCTTGCAGTATTCACTCTAACTTTGGCGTTCATACTTTTTGGCTTGCCACTATAGTACCAACGCGCCAAGTAAATCTTTTCCATACGTTCAATTTCGCGGCGATACCATGGAGTGATTTGTTTCGCTTTGTGGCACAGAGTCACAGCTCTAGCATAATGCCCTTTGCCATAGAAAAAGCGCGCCATATACAAAGGTACAAAATAATACCCATTCCATTCTTTGGCAAGATTTTTTAAAAACTCAAGTTGATCTGAATGTATGTTTGCGTACTGTTTATAACGAGTGCTTGGGCAAAGCTCCAAAAAGTCTAAAGCATAGCGATAAGCTATCGCCCGATAATCGCGTTTTTTTCCATATAAAATAGTAGTTATTGCAGTATCATAGGCTTCTTTCCAAATAGAATCGTAGGCGCTAAAACTAGAAATCTTGTTATAAAGAATAGTACGGTAAATGGCCAAGATTAAAGTTTTATCACCGGCCTTATCTATTACATTGTAGGCTTTTTCTATTTTACCCAACTCATAATACCACCTAATCGCTTCGGAATCAGGGAGGTCTAGCGTAAAGTCCTTGTCTTTAACATTCGAGATCACTTGTTGCCATATTTGAAATTTACTCGAAAAGTTATTGATACTTTCGCCATATTTATCGACCCATTCCCGCGCTTTAGTCAACGCGTTCTTCGCTTTTTGGTATTTTTTTTGGAGAACAAATATACGCGCTTTCTCGAAAAAAATTAACTCCCGTGATGTGTCGAAGAAATTTTGTTGCAAAAACTCTAAATGGAGTAAAGCTTTTTTGTATTCTCCCACAAAACCAAAAGCGCGGGCTATTATATAATGACTTGACAGTTCATAAGGATTGAATTTTAAGTGACACTGGTGAAGAGCAATGGCTTCATGATAAAAATGATGATACATATAAAAATTTCCAAGCCTACCATACAAACGATGGCCCTGTTTACTGTCAACGGCACGAAGAAGAAGCTTTTCGCGCAACCAAGTATTGTCACAACGTACTGCTAACGAAAGCATTAGATAGGGATTTGTTATATCCTTTGAGATCTGTGAAATAACCTTATATTTGGAAGTGTGTAACCAGTCTATCGATTCTTTTTTTTCCTTGTAAACACGCTCCAATCTGTCTATTTCCATGTTCATTTCATGAACTTTTTTGAATTGTGTAAACTTGTTTATATATTCTTGTTGATTGTGTTTTTTTGCTAACTGTAATGCTAGACTACAAACTTCGTTAAAATGATATTTTTTTTCCGTAATGTACTCATTTTTCTGCATTTCAATCAGTAACTGCAAAAACCGGTACACATGCTTTAAATCGGAAATACTTGCTGTCTGCATTTTTTGGTAGGTATTTTCAATGGCTTTGTCGGTATCTTTTTTCCAGTGCAAATCTCCCGACCAAATACGCTGTGACAACAACTCCAAATAATGAATAGAAAAATCTTGCTTGCGATGCCAAGACAGTAGAGCTTTACTTTTGTCGTTATGCCAAGAATAATCACTCGTAATTTCATTTGCCTTCACTTTTTGTGGAACAATTACACGTGTTTTATCATACCAAACGACGATAAAAATTGTTGTTGTTAGCAACAGCAACACTTCACCGTAGAACAAAAACGTATTTTTCCACATTTTTTGCGAAAGCTCTTGTGCTAAAGATTTTCCGTCAACAAATTGCTTGAAGTCACAGGCCAAAAATTTACTATTCACATAACGCGATTCGGGGCTACGTTGAATACACTTTAAACAGATTCTCTCCAAACTTTTGGGAATGTGCTTAATGATTTCTCGAGGTTTCTGTGGCTCGTGGTGAACGATCTGATAAAAAAGTGCCGCATAATTTTTTTCCGAAAACGGCAGTTGTTTGGTCAAACAATAATATAGAGTAACACCTAAGGAATATATATCAGAGCGTTTATCAACAGCTTTGTATTGTAGTTGTTCGGGGGCTAAATACGCTGGTGTCCCCTCGACAGAAGTACTATTATTAGTTGTACCTTTGCGATTTTTTGCCAAACCAAAGTCCATAATTTTCGGTTCATAATTTTCGTCAATCATAATATTTTGCGGCTTAATATCCCCATGGATAATCCCCTTAACGTGAGCATGATACAATGCCAGAGATATCTTGTGAAAAATTTTACCGAGAGTCGAAAAATCAAGATCTTCGCTGTTGACAACTTGTGCAAGCGTTTTGCCCTCTACATACTCCATAGCAAAATAGTGGAGCGGCTCAACACCTGCGTCAAACAATTTTACAATATTTTGGTGATAGAGTTTTGCAATTGCTTTTACTTCGAGAACGAATTTTCGGTGCTGCTTTTCTCCAATAAAATCTGCCTGTAAGATCTTAAGAGCTATATGCTGTTGGCGTTTTTTGTCAAAGGCTTTATAGACAATTCCCATCGCCCCTTCGCCAACAACTTCTTCTATCCTGTAATGGAGAAAATTTTGGCCTACTGACAAATGCGTATTTTTTAGATGTCTTTGCATTATTATTCTCCATTCTTGAGAAGTTGCCAAGCACGATATTGCTTTTTGGTGAGATAGTTGCGAAAAACAGGTTGCTCTTGAATGGCATTTTCCCAATAACCTATGGCATCCAGGTATCTTTTTTGCTGGAAATGGTATTGTCCATAAATATTAAAAAAAGTGTAATCGTCACAATGCAAACGTAAAATATCGTTATATTTCTGTAGATTACCGTTGTTGTAGGTTGCAAAACGAACCATCGCTAGCAGTGACAGAAACTGTTCTGTAGACCCTTCAATATTCTTTAATGCGACTATTTTGTCAAATTTAGCAATGGAAAAAACCGTTTGGCCATGTTGCAACTCATGGTTATATAACCGTAATTTAGTGCAAAGCAAATCCACTTTTGTGCGTTGCGTTGCCAATCCATAGAAGCGACTTTTGTTTGCGTCAAGACTATCTTCGACATAATCGGTATACTTTTTTGCCAGCGCAATATTATTTTTGAGCAAATATAACTTTGCTGTTTGTAGCAATACGTCATCACTTCCCAGCCTTTTTTCATCAAGAGCACATTCAAGCGAAGCTTTCAAATCGCCTTCTTTTTTAGAAAGCTTTTTAGACTCCGGTAATTTACGAAGAGTTGTACGCACTGCGTCATAATCACCCATCAAAAATAAGTATTGACAATGCAAAAGTTGTAGCAAATGACTATGAAATATTTCGTAGTGGACAAGTTTACCTAGTATTTGTTTCGCTTTGTGTACTTTGCCACACAACATAAAAATCGATAACATTTCAACATCCGCACTCAACAAATGAGAGTTTACATTTTGTTGTAAGTGATCATACAACGCCTCTGCATCATCGTAAAAACCAGCCACGGAGTAAGTCTCCAATAATTTAACGAGCACAAGTTCTTCATCGGGAATCGCAAGTAGAGATTGCTGCAAATACTTTATTTTCTTGCTGAGTGGTAGCTCTCCATGTAATGCAAAAAATAAACTCACATAGCCACCAAAAATTTTTTGTGTTGTGAGAAGCTTGTTGCCCTGAGTTTTTTTAAACTCCAATATAATTTGTAAAACCTCTGCAAATTGAAGACACCTATCAAGCATTTTTATTTCCACTGGATTTTTGTCCGTCTTTTTTTCAAGAGCAGCGATTATTTCCTTATTTTTGCTGCGTTGCTTTTTAATGTTCCTACTTAACCAAGTTTTACGCAAAATAGTATCCATCATACCAACATAAAATATTTGATAGGTCAATCGAAGTGAGCGATAATCGCCTTTGTTTTTACGACTATGTAAACCCCTCAACCAAGTTTGAAGAGCTTCTTGTCTGTAACGCTTATCTTTTTCACGCATTTTAAAAAAAAGCATACCACGCTCGTAAAATTCCAACGTAGGACGGTTTTTTTTACTAAATTCAATCAGTGTGTTTGCGTAATCAATGCCTATACGTTGTACGTTCTGTTGTGTCGTTGGTAATTTCAATAAAGTCACAATCAATACGAAATTTAATACCAACCAAAAAATAAGGCGCATGTAACGAAAATTCGAATACTGGGGAGAAGAAACCGCCGCACTAACTTGCGTTTGTTGCTTTTGTATCGAAGTGTCTATGGTAAGTACTCTACGAATTTTTTGCTCGTCACGATGGCTGATTAGGTGTTGCAGCTCTCGAACCGATTCAATTCGTTCTTGCGGATTTTTGCGTAATGCCCAGGCAATTACCTGCGAAATGTATTTTTTATGTGGCTCTTTTGTTACCTGAAACAATGGTGGTAACTCGCTATTCATGATACGATCAAGAGTAGAAACCATTTGCCCTGCAAAAAAAGGTGAATGTGGCATCCAAGACAAGAATTGATAAAATACAATTCCCAAAGAAAAAACGTCTAAGTTTTCAGCATTTTCTATGCGTGGATCAATTTGTTCAGGCGTTATATACGCCGGCGTGCCGATGATATTGCTGGTTTTGGTGATGGTCGCCAATTCACCATTGATGGCCTTGGCAATACCAAAGTCTAGTATTTTCGGCTTCAAATCAGGAGGAGTGAGAATAATATTTTCTGGTTTAATATCGCGGTGAATGATGCCACTTGCGTTTAAAGTCGCCACCGCATCACAGATTTGCGCCATAATTTGTAACTGTTTTTCCACAGAAATACTTTTGGGGTGGTCGCGTACAAAATCACAAAGAGTAATTCCTTCCACATATTCCATCACGATGAAGTAACGATCCTTTATCTGGAAAAAATCAAGACCTTGTATTAGATGCGGATGCTGTATTTTCGTCATAAAGTAATATTCGCGCTTTATGCGTTCCACAACATCATCTTCCGGTGGACAAAAACACTCTTTGACCGCAACATACTTTTCGGTGTGCACATCTGTCATTAAATGCACTTTCCCCATACCGCCTTGACCAAGCATCTTTTCCCATTGATAACGATTATTGAGCAATCGAGACTTTCCCATAACGCTTTATCTTTCTAATACAATTTACTAGCACTGCTATTCGATCTTATTTACCTGTCGCCAGGCTTCTTGTTGTTTTTCCGCGAAATAGCGACGAAAACTCGGTGCTGCCTGCTTTGCTTTTTGCCAATAAATGATTGCTTCCTTATACTTTCTATTATGAAATAGATAGTCGGCATACACAAAACGGAAAGTGTACGTATCGCAGCGTACCTTCAGCAACTGCACATGCTGACTGCTAAGATCCATATTGCGCTTCTTTGCAAATCGAAAAGTATTCACAATCGACATGCTTCCCCCTAACAGAGTTGGAACTTTCTTTATGGAAACGTCTATCATTTTTTGCTGTTTGCTATGTAAAGGCAACTTGACACGATACAGTAGCCCCTGTAGCCGCAGTAGCAGCATCTTTTTTAAAGATCTCTTATTTTTGGCAATAAAGTCTTCGACATAACGTATTTGTTTTTCCGCCAACTCCAAATTTCCTTTTTGTACATGCAGTTTTGTCGCTCTAAGAATTGTCATCACAGGCTTATTTTCGAACTTTTTATGAATGGCCATTCGCAAACCTTCCCGGAAATTTTTTTCTCTCTCTGAAAGTTTATGCCGTGATGTATCTTTTAAAATATCGAGGGCCAAATTGTCGTTGCCAGCAAAAAAATGATATTCACAATAAGGAAGTTGCACATCTCTATTCTTAAAAATTTTGTATGGCGTTAGTTTCTCTATCATTTGCCGCGCTTTGTCCATTTTTCCCTGGCGCATAAACACCTGCAACATTTCAACATCGGGTCGAAGTAAATGTGGGTTAATGTTGCTTTGTATATATTGGTATAAGAACGTCGCCTTATCATAAAATTCAAATTCCTTATACACTTCTAGTAACTTTACATAGAGAAGTTCCTCGTGTGGAATCATACGCAACGCCCGATGTAAGAACTCTAGTTTTTTACTAAGTCGTGTCTCCTTACGACATGCGAGGAGGAGGTTTCCAAAACCATTTCCCAGTAATTTTTGTTCAAAAAATTCCGTGATTTGCTGTCTCTGCGAAACTTTTTGGTATACGGTAATAATGTCCAATATTTCTTGAAGATCGCGACACATTTGCAACATTTTCATATATGTAGGGCTTTTGCCACGATTTTTTTCCAAAGAAGAGATGCACTGTTTACTTTGCTGGTATAGATTTTCAATTCTTAGTTGTTGCCAATTTTCCGCGGTAATGATTAGCTCGATCATATTTGTATAAAACAATTGATATTGCGACATCACATTTCTTGCATCTTTTTGCCAAATTTCGATAGCCTTTTTCTTGTACGCGTGATTTTTTTCGCGCATACGATACAGCAACATACCTTGGTGGTAAAGGGAACTAGACTTTTTGTCGTAAAACTCAATGAGTTGCGGTGTGTAGTCGGTTACGGGTACGGCAAAGCTTTTCTCTATTTTTGCGTAAGTCGTCATTTCGTTTTTGTCATTTACTTTCGAAGAAATAGGCGCTTTATAATTCAAATACAAAAGAATAGCACTGTTAGCAACCACGAGTAACAGAATGCGAATATAGGAAAATGTCGCGTTTTTTTTCACCGACGTAGTGGAAAGGTTTGGCGTAAACGTTTTTGGCGAAGTATGCGTTTGCGGTATGTTGTTCATCTGCGCGACATTTCTCTGACAGAGTAGTTCCTGTAGTTGCTGAACAGAGCCAATGCGTTCACGAGGATTTTTACGCAGTGCCCACGCAATGACTTGTGACACATAGCGCTTTTGCGCATCTTGTGTCTCGGGAAATAGCGGCGGAAGTTCACTATGCACGATTCTGTCAAGCGTTGAGACAATTTGCCCAGAAAAAAAAGGGGATTGCGGCATCCATGCAAAAAACTGATAGAAGACAACACCGAGAGAAAATACATCTAAGTTCCCACACATTTCAATGCGCAAATCAATTTGCTCTGGGGTCATATATGCCGGTGTACCAACGATATTGTTTGTCTTAGTAATGGTAACGAGTTCGCCATTGACGGCTTTAGCAACACCAAAATCGAGAAGTTTTGGTGTAAGACCTGGAGGAGTAAGAATGATATTCTCAGGCTTAATGTCGCGGTGAATGATACCATTCTCGTTCAAGGCCGCCACTGCACTGCAAATTTGTGCAGCAACTTGTAACTGTTGCTCTAGGGAAATACTATGTGCATATTGCTGCAAAAAGTCACTGATGGTAAAACCTTCGACATATTCCATCACGATGAAATATCGCCCTTGAAGATGAAAAAAATCCAAGCCCGTCACCAAATGCGGATGCTTTATTTTTGTCATGAAATAGTATTCGCGTTTAATACGTTCTACGAGGCTCGCATCTTGTTCACAAGTCAAGCATTCTTTTATTGCTACACGACGTTGCGTGTGAGTATCCATCATCAAATACACTTTGCCCATACCGCCGCGGCCAATCAATTTTTCCGGTTGATAACGATTGTGGAATAACTGTACCATGAATCTACCTATTGTCCTTTTTGCGAAAGCGTTGCAGCGCATTCTTAGCATACATAAAATCGGGATTGAGTTTCAGATAGTTCTCCATATAAAAAATAGCCTTGTCGTACTTCTGAAGCTTCGCATGTAAGTGTGCGTAATCATGACAAAAATCGAGTAAATGAGTTACCGAAAGCATCTGTGGGTCCACTTGACCAAAATGATACACCGCTTTTTTTATATCAACGCTCATATGTGTATAAACATAACCCAGTGAAATATGTCCTGAGGTGTAATTGTGGTTATTGATCAATTCCCTCAACAATTTAATCGCAATATCGGCATTGCGTTTCTTCTTTCCAGGTGCGAGATAAATGTGCCAGCGTGCCAGAGAACTTTTTTCTAATATATCGATTTCACTCTTGTACCATGGGGCACGATTCCGCGCCTCTCGACACAAATGTATCACTTCCTCATACCCTCCCACATGTCTTGCAAACTTAGCAAGGTACCACGGCACGAAGTAATACTCTCCTAGTTCCCTTCCGGTTTTGATCAGGAATTTCATGTGCGACTTATCTACATCAAGGTATGCATTGTACTTCTTACCTTGGCGCGTAGACAACAACATAAGAGCATAGCGGTAGGCCATAGCACGATGATCAAAACTTCGCGCGTTTTTGATGATATTGGTCGCCAATGTATACCCACGTAACCAAATTTCATGCGCCCGATCAAACTCATGTGTCTTTTTACAGAGTAACTTGTAAAAAATGGCCAATTGTAAACTGGTGTCTTTAGTCTCGTTTACTAGTGTATATGCTTTATCCACTTGACCTGTCAGGTAATATAATTTCACCAATTCTTGTTTGGAAATATCTCGTTTTTGCAAGTCGTTCTTTTCCACAACCTCTTGCCACAACCGCCATTCTTTATAAAACCCGCCCAGTTTCCTACTAGCATTTTCATGACAGGTTTTGGCATCCTGCAGCGCCTTCTTTGCTTGTGTCATATCTTTTAGCATAACAAACAGCCGTGTTTTTTCTAGATAGATAACCTCTTTACCTGTACCAAAAAAAGTCTTTTCTAAAAAACTCAAATGGCGAAACGCCGTTTTGTACTCTCCGCGAAAAATAAGGGCATGTGCCAGGTAAAAGCGCGCCACAAAAGAATAGGGATTTCGTTGCAATGCCTTTTTGCACAGAACAATGCCCTCTTCAAGAAGATAATTTTTAATGTAGTACTCTCCCAGCTTTTCATAAAAACAATAGCTGTCTTCAAGACGAATTGCATGAAGAAGAAGTTTTTCGCGCTGCCAATTGATGGTTTCCCCAAAAAAAGCCAACTCTAAAAAGGCATGCCCTCCACTTACTTCATCGACCACTTGCGAGATTATATTTCTTTTCGCCTGTCGATGTCTAACTTCAAGATTTTTTAGCCGTTCGCGGTGAATAAGTTTTGCGGAGAGGTCCTTCGTTTCGTTGAGATTATCTCTTTGGGTTGCCAACTCTTCATTGTACCAAGTTTCTAAATCGCGTAACCTAACATGCAAGTCGTACACTCGTTTGAAGTCTTCAAATTTTGTAATATAGCTTCCTGCACGATATTTTTTGGCGGTTTGTAATCCGTAATCGCAAACCGTGGCAAAATGAAATTCCTCATCTAAAATAAATCCGTCTCTTTGAATTTCCACCATCGTTCGCAAATATTTATCGGCGAGGGTCATAATGTGCAACGGTAAGTTTAGTTGACGTTGTTTTTGTAATTTGCGATAAATTTTTGTAACAGCTGGCCTCGTCTTCTTTATCCACTGTTCTTCTGACTGCATTCCATATCGTCGTGCCGACATGGTGAAGAAACCTATTCCCTCTTTATCAAAAAACGTTTCGAGATACTTTCCTTGGCGATCGTCCCAGCGATCGTCGCCCAAGAATGTCATATTTTTTTTGGCAAATTCTTGCTTAGAATTGTAAACCACGAAAGTCAAAACAGCAAGAATCGCAACGAACAGTAGTTCAATGTGAACTCGCTTGTCGTATATCTTTTGCGACAACATTTGTAGGAGCGATTTTCCGGCAATGAACTCTTGCAAGTCATCCGCTAAAAATTTTGCGTTGACATAACGAGATTCCGCAGAACGCTCCATGCACTTTAAGCATATCTCTTCTAAGTCTGTAGGGACCTCCGCGTTTATCTCACTGAGTTTTTGTGGACGCGAATTTACTATCTGATAAAAAAGTGCAGCATGGTTCTTTTCCGAAAATGGCAGCTTTTTTGTCAGAGCATAATACATGGTGACACCCAAAGAATATATATCGGAACGTTTATCCATGGTTTTGTACTGTAGCTGTTCTGGTGCAAGGTATGCCGGTGTCCCTTGTAAAACATCCACACAATCCCCACTGTTTTTGCGATTTTTTGCCAAACCAAAATCCATGATCTTTGGCTGATAACGCTCATCAACAACGATGTTTTGCGGTTTGATATCTCCATGGATAATCCCCTTTACATGCGCATGGTAAAGGGCTTCTGCCACTTTATGTATCATCTTCACAACAGTGGAGATACAAATAGCGCTATTGTCGTCGCGAATAAGGTCCTGTAAGGTTTTTCCCGCAACGTATTCCATGGTAAAGTAATACGTCGGATGGGTCCCGACATCAAAAAGTTTTACAATATGTTTGTGGTCTAATTTTGCAATCGCCTTAACTTCGCGTACGAATTGTCGATGTTGTTTTTCGCCAATAAAACGCGCCTGTAAAATTTTAAGCGCCACATGCTGTTTTCGCTTCGTATCGTAAGCCTTGTAGACAACCCCCATGGCCCCTTGCCCAACAATACTTTCAATGTGATAATGCAAAAATTGTTGTCCGGGGGATAGTTGTACATTGCGTTTTGCGGTGTGTTTATTTTCCATTGCCTAACTCATCCCGTTTCTTTTTTTGAAATTTTTCTAGGGCTTGGTGCGCGTATATAAAGGAAGGGTCTATTTTTAAGTAATTATTGATGTACTCAAGCGCCTTATCGTGCATTTTGTTCATAGAATACACGTGCGCGGCATCATACTGAAAGTCAAAAAAATGTATCGTGGATAACGTATCGGAATGGATTTGCTGTACGTGGTGTAACGCTCTTGCTGCATTTTTGTATTGCGGAGCATGGGTATAAATACATGCCAATAGGTTGTGTGCCGCGGCGTAGTTGTGTTTCTCTACCATATCTATCGCCAAATTTACAGATATATCTGGCCTTTCTCCTTTGAAAAAAGACCAGCGTGCAACACAAATTTTTTGTAACAATTCCATCTCACTTTTGTACCATGGAGCTAAGTTTTTTGCGCGGTTACACAATTCAATCACAAGACCATGCTGTCCCTGCGCTTTTAAAAAGTGCGCCATGTAAAGATGTGCAAAGTGATAGTCGGCAAACTCTGTTTGAACCTGTCGTAAATACTGAACATGTGCGCCGTTTAAGTTGATATATTTTTCATAATTTTTACCGTGGCGCGTTGATAAAAGCATAAGGGCGCAACGATATGCGGCAGCACGAAAATCAAAAGTCTGGTTCGGATCTTGAAGGATTTTAATCACATGGATATTTGCCTTTTTCCAAATTTGATCGGCTTGATCGAAATTGCGTAGTTTTTCCTCCACGATTGATTGATAAATCGCTAATTTTAAAAAACCATTGTGCATCGGCTCGTCGATTAAAGCATACGCTTTCTCATATTCCCCTATCTCAAAATACATTGTCGCCGCTTTTTCTGGTGCCAGTTGTAAAACGAAATCTTTATTGTCAATATTGTGAGCGATGTCTTGCCAAGCTTTGCAACGTTCATCAAAATCGCCGAGGATCGCTCTGTGTTCAACACGCCATTTTTTGGCATCGTCTATTGCTTTGAGTGCTGCATGAGAATTCTTTTGTAATACAAACAATCGCGCTTTGGCAAAATACAGCATTTCTCTACCCACATTGAAGTAGTTCTTCTCTAAGTATTTTAAG
Organism: Candidatus Uabimicrobium amorphum; assembly: GCF_009002475.1. Taxonomy (GTDB): domain Bacteria; phylum Planctomycetota; class Uabimicrobiia; order Uabimicrobiales; family Uabimicrobiaceae; genus Uabimicrobium; species Uabimicrobium amorphum. The sequence continues at coordinate 1,037,042 of NZ_AP019860.1, read as the reverse complement.
TGCGACAAAGCTCGCGAATACTTTTTATGTGAAATGAGCGCTTGCGCTATATAGTAATGAATCGCAGAACTAGTAGGATTTCGCTTCAGAGCTTCACGACAAGCGGCAAGACCTTCTGCATATAAAAAATGATGAACATAGTACTCGCCGAGTTTTTCGAAAAACCGATGACTATCTCCTAAAGCTGTTGCGTGAAGAAGAAATTTTTCGCGTTTCCAGCTAGTAACGTCATGCAAAGTCGATAAATCAAAGTATGCATAGGGATCTACGATTATCTTCTCCACCTTAGTGGTTTCCTCACGATTGCGATTGCGAAAAGCTCTCCCAGCTTTCTCTGCGCCCTTTGTATCGTTGTTTTTTTCTAATTCGGCGATCCGCTTTTGTTTCGCGGTATCGTTTTTATGTACCTTTTTGCGCAATGGGTATAGTTGTTGAAAGTTTTCCAACTTATTTGTTGTATAACGTAATTCATGCTCTTTTGCGACCTCAAGGCCAAAGTCACATATTTCAGAAAAATAAAAGTCTTCCCCCGTCAAAATTCCATCTTTGCGAATCGCAATCGTGGTTTCCAAATAACTACGAAATAAATTGGTCCCCTTTACCGATTGTGATGTTATTTGACGATGAACTCTTTTCGCAAGAGAGACAGCGTTTTTTTCCCAGTCCTGTTGCTTTGCATAACCATATCGTTGGCATTGTAATTTCAAGTTATATATAGCATGCTTAAAGCGATTTTTATACCATGGTAACACCTGAACAACTTTTTCGTTGTGTTTGTCCCACACATCCTTTTGAAGCTGTGGTGCCACATATTTCGCGTGCTTTGGCAATATACGCTTCTGGCGCTGTACCACTTTGTCCTTTTTCACAGTATCTCGCGGCGCAATGGTTTGTTTTTTTGCGATCTCTCCCTGAGAAAAAACTAGGTGTGTGATTAAATACAGACAACTCAAAGTGCACGCTATTTCCAACCACCAAAAACGCAAAGCGCGCTTGAAAAAACGTAACACGTTAGAAGACGATTCCGCCCATAATGGGCGACCTACGAGAAAATTTTGTAGATCACGTGCTAAAAAGCGTGCATTGGCGTAACGTTTTTGCACACTTTTTTGCATGCACTTACTACAAATAAGTTCTAAATCCACAGGGATCGAACTATTTACACTGCGTAACTTAGGAGGTTCTTCGTTGATGATCTGATAAAAAAGCGATACATAATTTTTTTCATTAAACGGTAATGTACCGGTCAGAGAGCGGTACATAGAAACACCAAGGGCGTAAATATCCGCACGTTTATCCACCTTTTTCTTTTGCAACTGCTCAGGAGCCATATACGCAGGAGTACCTTGAATACCACTTTGCGAAGCCTGGCTACTCTCATGATCTTTTGCCAACCCGAAATCCATTATTTTTGGTTCACGATTGCTGGTAATCATGATGTTATCGGGCTTAATATCACCATGGATCACACCTTTTATGTGCGCATGGTACAACCCCATGGCGATTTTAGAAAAAATACGCGTGATGGCGGCATGGCTCAAATTTTCATTAGCGATGACTTGAGCGAGCGTTTCGCCTTCGATATACTCCATTGTAAAGTAGTACGTCGGCTCAATTCCCACTTCAAATAACTTTACGATATTGTGGTGGTTTAAATTGGCAATGGCTTTGACCTCGCGTACAAACTGCTTGTGCTCCTTTTCGCCAATGAAATTTGTTTGCAAAACCTTCAAGGCAACATATCGTTGAAGATGTTGATCAAAAGCTTTGTAAACAACTCCCATCGCCCCTTGTCCAATCACACCTTCGATACGATATTGGCGAAATTCGGTTCCAGGAGCTAATTGGTAAAAATTTTGCTTCACCGTTTTTTCATTCACCGTTTTTCTCTCATCCTCATCTTTGAAAATCTTATTTTTTCTTTTCGCGAAACTTTCTTAGCGCACCTTCGGCCCAAATAAAACCAGGATTTAACTTTAGATATTTTTCCATGCTATCAATAGCGTCGTCATACATTTCTTTTTTCGCGTACAAAAAAGAGCGATCATAAAGAAAATCAAGAAAATCCCAAATAGCAAGTTTGTTTTCGTCGATTTGCTCAAAGTGATGCCTGGCTTTTTCAGGGTCTGTCGAGGTATAGATATAACCAAGTAGATTGTGTGCGGGAGCATAGTCGTCTTCGCGTATCATTTGTGCTGCGATTTTAACAGCAATATCTATTTTTTGCTCTACAGAAAAGCCCTTTATCTTTTCAGTATACCGGTACCAACGTGCCAGACATATCTTTTCCACAAGCTCAATTTCATGACGATACCACGGCGCAAGTCTTTTTGCTTCGTTGCATAGAGAGATGGTATGGCCATAAAGTCCTTTTCCTCTTGAAAACAAGGCCTGATAAAGAGAAGCAAAGTAATAGTTCTGTAACCTCTTACCGACTTTATTGAGTAACTGAATACCTGATTTAGACATTTCGTATTTCTTGCAAAGTTCAGAATGTCTACTTGTAAGAAACTGGTATGCGTAACGGTAAACAATAGGACTATACACCAAAACTTTTCTTTGTTGCTCGCTGCGAAGAATATGAACGGCATAGTTATATGCTTTTTCCCATTCCTGTTCCGCAGTGTCAAATTCAAATAATTTTCTATCGAGAAATCCACGATAAATCGCCAAACGCAACGGAATATTATATTTCATTTTATTCACTAATTCGTAGGCTTTATCCAATTTACCTAAACGGTAATACCATACGGTAGCTTCGTCCGTAGTTAAATCTGAAGTAAAATTTTCATTGGCGATAATTTTTTGCCATATGGAATATGTTTGTTGAAAGTTAAAACCACTACGGCCATATTTATGCGCCCAATTCCTGGCCTTTTGTAAAGCTTTTTGTGCCTGTATATACTTTTTCTGTATCGTAAATATACGCACTTTTTGCAAAAAAATCTGTTCGCGAAGTGTATTGAAAAAGTTTTTTTCTAGAAAATGCAAATGCTTTAGAGCACTGTCATAATCTCCTATACAAATCAGACCACGAGCCATATGATAATGTGCCAGTGGTGCATAGGGATTGTAATTTAAACATTGTCGACAAACAGCAATACCTTCATAGTAAAAGTGATAGTTTATGTAAAACTCACCCAATTCACTGTAAAAACGTTCGTTTTTTGCGCCATGAATGGCGTGTAGAAGTAACTTTTCACGTATCCAGACATCGCCATGATGGCATGCCAAGTAAAAGCAACAATAGGGGTTTGTTATTTTCGGTATTGCCTCTGTTAAAATACGATCTCTTTGAATACGTAGTTCGCCGTTTGAATTTTTGAATTTTTTTCTTAGAGAAACCAGTTCTTTGTTTATCTCATACACTTTTTTAAATTGTTGAAACTTGATCAAATAGTTTTTTAAGTTGCGTTTTTTCGCTACTTTAATTCCTAAAGCACAAATATTGGCAAACTTTTTATTCATATACTCATTCTTTTGTGTTTCTATGATGACTTGCAAAAGCCCTGTCGCCAATTTAAGGTCCGCTCCCTTCAATTTTTGAATTTGTTCGTAAGTGTTTTCAATGGCTTTTTCAAAGTCCTTTTTCCACATTAGATCGCCAAAATCCATACGTTGCGATAACAGCCGTAAATGATGAATAAATTTGTTTTTGCCTCGATACCACTCAGAAGCCTTTTTACTTTTATTTTGCAGCCTACTAAAATGGCTTTGTTCTTCGTTGTGCGATGTTTTATCCACAACTACAGGTATATTAAATTGAACAATGGCCAAAAATACCAAATATATGCCACTCAAACTTAGTAGTATCTCTAACCAGCGAAATTCCACCATGCGTTTGCAAAAACTCCACATATTGGAGGATGATTCTGCCCACAACGGACGCCCCACTAAAAAATTTTTTAGATCACGGGCCAAAAAACGCGCATTTGTATAACGCTTTTCTGGAGATTTATGCATGCATTTTTCGCAAATAAGTTCCAAATCTGTGGATACCGAACTGTCGATACTGCGTACCCTAACAGGAGTTTCGTTGATAATTTGGTAAAAAAGCGATACGTAGTTTTTTTCCTGAAAAGGTAATTTACCTGTAAGAGCGCGATACAACGTCACCCCCAAGGCGTATATATCTACGCGTTTATCTGTCGCGGCATTTTGTAATTGTTCGGGCGCGAGATATGCAGGAGTTCCTTGAATCCCACTTTGCGACATTTGGTTATTGCGCTGATCCTTCGCCAGCCCAAAATCCATGATTTTTGGCTCGCGGTCACGCGCAATCATGATGTTTTCCGGCTTTATATCCCCATGTACAATTCCCTTTAAGTGCGCATGATACAGACCCTGAGCTATTTTGGAAACAATACGTGCAATCGCCGCTTGGCTAATGATTTCATTTTCCAACACTTGCGCTAGTGTTTCTCCTTCAATGTACTCCATGGTGAAATAATGCGTTGGTTCTGTACCGACCTCGAAAAGTTTCACAATGTTGTTGTGATTAAGGTTCGCAATGGCCTGTACTTCACGCACAAATTGTTTATGTTCTTTCTCGCCGATGAAGCTTGTTTGTAGTACCTTTAGGGCCACATGACGCTGTAGGTGCTCATCAAAAGCTTTGTACACCACTCCCATTGCTCCTCGCCCCAAAAGTCTTTCTATGCGATACTGCCGGAATTTTTTACCTGAAGACAATTGATATAAATTTGTTTTTTCGAGGCTACTTTGCATTTAGCGCCTCCAATGCTTTCAACTGCTTCTCCGCCAAATAGTCATGAAAAAAAGGTAGCGCATGTATCGAACTTTCCCAATACCCTATGGCATCCAGGTATTTTTTATCGCGAAAAAAATAGTCACCGCGGATGCGAAAAAAAGTGTGCTCGTCACAACGTTGCTGCAGAGGTTCTATGAATACATCAAAGCTGAGATTGTGATCTATCGCAAAATATGCCCCCGCAATTAAAGATTTAAATTTTTCGTGATGGCCACCGACATCACTCAACTTAGTATTAAATTCACGAATCTGTGACAAAGACATGCGTTTATTTCGTAATTCGCTGCGATACAACAACAGTTGTGTGCGGTACAAATTGGCTTTTGTGCGTAAATAAGATTTTTTTTCAGCAGCGCGGTCTTCTCTGGCAAGTTTATTCTCGACATATGTGATATACTTTTTGGCTAATGCAATATTATCTTTTAATATGTACAATTTCGCGGCTTGCAGCAAAACATTTTGATCCCCGACGGTCTTGCCGACAAGACCACGTTGAATAATTGCCCGCAAGTTGTTCTCTTTTACGGTAAGACCCTTGGGTAACTTTTTAAGAACGCTTTGTGCATCGTCGTTTTTGTCGACTAAAAACAGATATTGCGCGTACAAAATTTGTACTTGGCTGCTAGCAAAAATTTCGTAGTTTTTCAACTTGTCTAAAATTTGCTTGGCTCTTTCGATTTTTCCGTGTGACATATATATGGCGAGCATCTCTACATCGGCACTCAACAAATGTGGATTGATATTTTCACGTAGGTGATCATACAGAGCCTCTGCTTCCTCATAAAAACCTGCTTCACGGTACACCTTCAATAATTCTACGTACACTAATTCTTCGTAAGGTATTGCATTTAAGGCCTCGTGTAGAAACTTTATTTGGTTGCTCAAGCGTTGTGTTCCTTGTAATGCGAGAAATAGATTTTCATATCCCCCGTAACGCCGTTGAGAGTCAAAAAACGCGCGTTTGGCTGCCTGACTTTTGTTACCTTCGTATTCTCTCTTGTAATCACGAATTATCTGCAGTACCTCATTGAATTGTCGACAATTGCGCAATATCTTCACATCCACAGGTGACTTGTCCGAAAAATTCTCTATCGTTGCCATTATGCCACGACAATCTTTGTGCAATAACCTTATAGGATTTCCCGCCCAATTTTTTTTATACATAACGGCGATCATATCCATGTAGAACAACTGATATTTTAGTTGCGTCGCTTTTTTCTCGTTGTCTTTAAAAATGGTAACGCCTTTATTCCAAATGTTTTTGGCTTTTCTTTGATACTTAGAATTTTTCTCCCGCATTTTGTAGAAAAGCATACCACGATGGTAGGGATCCCACAAAAATCTACTTCGCTCACCAAAATCAATGATTTCTTGGGTAAAGGTTCCATCGTCTAATTTATGCGATGTTTCTACCTTTGCAAAATCAGAGTTAGGCACAGAATCCTTATCTTTATTGCGATCAGGAGTGGCCACAGAAAGACTTCGTGGAACATTCTCACCGACAAGCGCCAACAAAAAAACATTGCAAAACACTAAAAACAACAATCCCTTTCTCATGGTGAACTTGTGTAAATAGTGCGTGGTGGTACGCCATACGTTTTTTCCGGCGTAGACAGGTTTTTCATCAATGAAATTTTGCAAATCATCGGCGAGTTTTTGTGAAGTTGCATAGCGATGTTCAGCTTTTTTTTCTAAGCACTGCAAACATATGCTTTCCAAATCTTTGGGAATTTCTTTTTTTATACGCCTAGGAGAAGGTGGTGTGGTGTGCAATATGTCAAAAAATAACGATACAAACGACTCATCGCGAAACGGCGGCTGTCCTGTTAAAATGTAATAGAGTGTTGCACCAAGAGAGTAAATATCGGACTGTGGCGTCACTTTTGCCCCTTGTACTTGTTCGGGAGATAAAAAAGCTGGTGTTCCCACAATATTTCCCGTACGCGAAATACTACTTTGTATCTCGGTATCTTTCGCCAGTCCAAAGTCAGTCAGTTTTGCTTGGTATTTGTCCGAGAGGATGATGTTATCGGGTTTGATGTCGCGATGTATGATGTTCTTTTCATGGGCATAGTCTAATGCCACGGCGACTTGGCGTAGAATATCCGCAATTTGTTTATAGGAAAGTTTGTGAACATCCTTGAGCGTTTTACCTTCGACATACTCCATCGCATAGTATAGCGTAGGTTGTTCTCCCACTTCGTAAAGTTTCACAATATTGTCGTGCTCTAGGCGTGAAATCGCACGTACTTCCTGAAAAAAACGTTTGTGGTCGTTCTGCGTAATAAACTGACTGCTAATAAATTTTAGCGCCACAACTCTACCCGTAATAGTGTCCACCGCTTTGTACACTTTTCCCATACCACCTTCGCCGAGTTTTTTATCCATTTTGTAATGGCGAAATGTGTTATGCGTCTTGGGAACAAATACTTGATCTTTTGTTTGGTGATCTTCAGACACATTCTGTTGCTTGGGTGGCGCGACGGGTGGATTTTGAGGGTCTAAAACAAACGAATGCGGCAATGCAACGTTTTCTTTGGGAAAGATTTGCTTCCAACGCCCTTCGTTTAAATACCGATTGTCAATTAACCAATTGCGGAGGGGTATATGTGATGATTCTCGGAGATATTGCGATGCTTGTTGTGGTGTCAAAATACCTTTGGCGATCAGTTTTTTTAATTTTTCTTTACTCATGATACCTCCATCGAGAATCATCTTTTTTTCATACGTATGAAAACCTTATCTACTCCGTGAGATTTTTTTGTATCTCTTCTGCGGCTCTTCTTCCCGAGAGCATAGCCCCGTTAATAGATGGCATATCCATATAATCGCCACAACAATACACATGATCGGCCACATGAGATTTCTTTTGTGAAATGCCGCTACTCATAAAAGGAATCGCGCGCTCAATACGATATGTTTTTAGGTGTTCCCATTTGTCGACCTGCTCGCCAAACCACGTACGCATTTCCTCGCGAATTTTCGCCAAAAGTTCCTCATCTTCCATATCTTGAGTCACTGTAAGTGAAATAAGATGCTGACCTTGTGGAGCATATCCAGAGGCCACAACACTGGGCACGCAAAGGGTATTGACAACTCCGCCCTTATTACCATTCAGAACAAGTATTGATTCAGTAATCGGTGCGACAGGTGACTTAAAGTAAACACATTGCGCTTCACTGTAGGTGTGGCTCGCCACTTTGTCGTCTAATTCATGCGCGCTAACAGCGTCTGTGGCAAAAAGTATATTCTCTGCCTTTATTCGCTCTCCACCTTCGAGCTCTATGTATTTACCATCCACACGTGACACGCGACTATTAAAACGAATAGAATCTTGTGGAAGTCGGTTCGCCATTTGTTGTGGAATTGCGGCCATTCCGTTTTGAGGTAAAGAAGCACTGCCTAATGACAACATACGAAATACAAATTCAAATTTACGACTGGAAGTTTCCAATTCGCGTTCGAGAAAAACACCTGATAAAAAAGGTCGATAAAATCTTTCTATCATTTTGTCAGAAAAGCCAACGCTTTTTAAATATTCCATTGTCGTCATTTCGCGGCGTGAAAAAATATCCTGTGTTTTTCCCTGGCAGATTTTGAAACGAATAAGAAGTGTGCGAATCTTATCCCCTAAATTTCCAACTTTGTTGCCTACGGCAGAAAAAATATGTTGCGGATGACGGATAGGATCTATGGCCCGTTCAAACTTGTCACCAACGCGTACCAGCGCACCATTTATAAATTTACCAAGACGCAAATCGTTATAATCTAGTACACGTTGGGCCTCAGGATAAGACGTCTGGAATACTTGAAACCCACGATCGAGTAAAAAACCATCTATATTATCTGTTTTTACGCGCCCACCAACACTATCGCTAGATTCTAATAGTAGAAATTTGACATTCTTTTCATGTAAAGACAGCGCCGCACCCAATCCTGCAAGACCTGCGCCAATAATAACCACATCGTAACTCTGTGCCGACACACTGCACTCCTTTAATTTTATCTACGAATAATTCTTTTAATTTTTACGCTTGTTGCGCAACAAACAATTTACTACCCCTTGTCGTATAAAGATGTTAATACACAGTATATTGCCATTATAATATATTGTTTGTAATTACAAGTACAACATTTTATTGTAAATTTTATGGCGTTATACTATGATATTTATGATGTTGTACTACCGTAAACTTACGGTAGTTTGCATCCTGACAAAAAATAATCCCGCGCTACGCACAAAAAAATTCATTAGAAAGAAATGCTATGTCAAAGAAAGTAACAAAAGGGCAAGGGTGGAGTTTAGTTTCAGCGACAACAGAGGAAACCACGAAAGTAACATCGCTAAGTCCTCAACAGCAAAAGGTTAAAATTTTTGTCGAAAAACGCAAAAAAGGAAAAGTAGTCACAGTGGTGGACAATATAGTGCTCAATGATAAAGATATGAAAGCTCTGAGCAAAAAGCTCAAAGCGGCATGTGGCGTAGGAGGAACCGTTGGAAAAGAGCATATAGAATTACAAGGTGATTGTTGTGAAAAAGTCAAAGCATGGTTACAAAAAGCAAATTGGGGGGTAGCGTAATGAAAAAGTGGCATGTAGTACGTATTTTTATCTCATCTACTTTTCGCGATATGCATGCCGAGCGCGAAGAAATCGTTCGTGGTGTTTTGCCAGCGTTGCGCGAAGAGTGCCGTAAACGCAGAGTGTTAATTGAAGACATTGACTTGCGTTGGGGCGTTCTTGAAGATCAAATGGCTGTGGATGTCTGCCGCCAGGAGATAGATCGTAGTTCTATCTTTGTTTGTTTATTGGGAGAGCGTTACGGTACGATACCACAAAACAGCGACATTTCCATCACCCACGATGAAATACAATATGGAATTTTCGACAGTAAAGAACAACGCAAGTGTTTTTTTTACTTACGTAAAGAACAGGCAAGCGAGCAAATCCCCGAAGATAAACGCAGTGACTACTGGGAAACAGTAGATTCAAAAGAGGCACACAAACTACAAGAACTCAAACAACAAATCAAAGACAGTGATCATTCCGTCTACGAATATAACTGTGATTGGGATACCGAGAAAACGTGCTTATGGGACGAATCGTTAACCGGTTGTTTTTCGAATTTACAACCGCTTTCCCAGCAAATGTTGCAAGACTTATGGAACGAAATAGATCGCCAATATCCCGAAGACCGCGACGAAATAGTCAATCCTCTCGCAGAAGAGCAACAAGCAATGGATTACTTCATTGCCCTCAATACCAAAGTTTACGTCGGACGGCAAAATTCTTTTGCGGAGTTACATAGTTTTCTTGATTCTACACACAACTACCTAATGGTTACCGGAAGCTCGGGAAGTGGAAAATCAGCATGCCTCGCCAAGTTTTGCAGCGAATACTCAGAAAATCGCACACAGCTTTTGTATCATTTTGTAGGTGCAAGCGCTGATTCTACCGACATTACCCGCTTATTACAGCGTATGTGCTATGCCCTTAGCGAAAAAGAAAATATTCTATACAATCGCGATTATCACAAATTGCGTAAATTATTTGGCGACTTGTTACGTGGTAGCAGTGAAAAAATTGTCATCGTCATTGATGCCGTCAATCAATTGCAAGATTTTTATGAGGCACACCATTTACATTGGCTGCCAGAAGACCTTCCACAAAACGTAAAAATTATCGTGAGTACCTTGCCAGGTGTCAGTGAAAAAGCCCTACGCCAAAGATTTCAAGCACAACATTGTCACCTGGAGCCTTTGACTGTAGACGACCGTAAGCAGTTTATTCATGATTATTTGGCACAATACGGCAAAGTGCTTGACGAAGAAAGCGTCAACTTTTTGGTACAGAAAGAAGAAAGTGCCCATCCTCTTTATCTAAAAGTGGCCTTAGAAGAGTGTCGAACCCTAGGTGGAAATGAAATATATCGCGAAATTCGCGGTATTCTCGCCAACCTTCCGCAAGACGTTTTGGGACTATTCATGCGCATGTTCGAACGCCTGGAAAAAGATCCGATGTTTAGCGAAGACTTGATACAAAAATTTTTATGTGCGCTCGCTTTAGCCCGCGGTGGTTTACAAATAGGTGAATTGCGTATCATGCTGCGTCGCGAAAATGAAGAGCGTTTGCCTGCACTTGTGTGGGCACGCCTTTATCATTTGCTATCATCTTACTTAGTTATACGCGGTGAGCGTTTAAATTTCTTCCATCAGCAAGTCTACGAAGCGGTAGAAAAAAAATACGATAACTTTGCCAATAGTACCCATAAACTTTTAGCAAAATTTTTCATGGAACAGCAATTTGATTATGTCCGCACTCTAAACGAATTGATTTATCACTTGACTTTGTCAAAACAATGGGACAAAACGTTTTCCACTTTAACCAACTTAGAATTCATAGAAAACAAATGTTCGTATGCGATGGTTTATGAACTACTGCAAGACTACAAAATGGTCGTGGAACACATGCCTTCGGGTATTGGCCACGACACTCTACACGAATTACAACAAGCCCTACAAGATGAATTTCACAATGTCTTGCGTTTTCCACAGTTGGTATTCCAACAACTTTACAATCGTTGTGCTACCAACACTAATTTGCGTGACTTATGGAAAAAAGGAAAAGAAAAATACAAAAACAACCTCATTTCGCTAATCGCACGTCATCCACAACAACTCACCAAAGATTCGCCTCTACTACAAACATTACCGAATAATGAACACTCTGTAATCGCCATTGATAGCAATGCCGACAACTCCATTTGGGTATCTGCTGGAGCAGACAACGAAGTGAAGATATGGAGTTCTCCACAACGCCAAATACTACGTACGCTATGTGGTCACACAGGTATGATTACCAAATTGTGCTTGTCACAAGACAATTCGTTTGTGGCATCGGCCAGTCGCGACGAGACAATTCGCATTTGGAATACCACAAATGGCGACGAAGTACAAAAACTCGAGGGGCATACACCCACAACAAGTTTGTGCTTTACAGCAGACAATGAATTTTTGTTATCCACGGGAATGGACAAAAGATGTTTGTTATGGGACTGGAAACAACAAAAAATTCTAAAAGAAGCGGTACTCAAGAATGAAATTACCGCCGCTATTTTTAACGGCAAAGAAGTCATATGCGGTTGTAAGAACGGTGACGTTTACATTTTAGACGAAGAGCTAAATGTAAAACATGAAATCAATGCACATCCAAAGGGAATTTATGCTCTCGCATTGACCGCAAATGGTTCCATCTTAGTTTCAGCAGGCGAAGATCAAGCGATCAAGGTCTGGGATTTCCAAACCAGTACCGCCAAACTCACGATCCAAGAGCACGAAGACTGGATTTATGATCTAAAAATTTCTCCTAAAGGTAGTCATATTGTTTCCGCAAGTGGCGACAAGACCATCAAAATTTTTAACATAGAAACAGGGGAATGCACCGCGACGCTGTTTGGACATAGCGACTGGGTTTACAATGTGGCATTTGTCGACGATACAACGTTAATTTCGTGTAGTGAAGATAGCACAATCCGTTTCTGGGATATCACGCGTGCCAAATCTGAGTCGCGCATTGGTCATAGTAGTCATGTTTCGTCCATCGACATCAATAAAAACACTCAACAAGTTATGACCGCGAGTTTCGATAAAAAAGTGATGTTATGGAACTTACAAGGAGAAATGATACAAACATTCGCTACGGTAAATAAAGCTCTACAAAAAGCCATATACTCTCCTGATTTCAAAAAAGTACTGGCGGTTGGCGACGATTCCATTGTCCATATTTGGGACGAAAATGGTGAAGAACGCCAAATCGACTCTGGACAAGAAGTTCGCATATTTTCAGCATGCTTCTCTCCTGATGGTGCAAAATTTGCTTCGGCAAGTCGCGATTGTAGTGCAAAGGTATGGAAAGTAGACAGTGGTAACGAATTGTTAAAGGTCAAACAGGAGGATGGGCTTGAAGATATTCAGTTTGCCAAAAGCGGTAAGCATTTTGCAACGTGTGGACGCGACAAACACATTTGTGTTTGGGATGCCCAAAGTGGCGAGCGCGTCGCACGTTACTTAGCACACCAACTTTCTATTGAGCAAGTTTGTTTTGCCAATGGCGATGATTGGATTGTATCTGCTGGTCTTGACAATGTAGTAAAAGTCTGGGAGTGGCGCAACACACTTCTCATGGTAGAGTGGCAACACCCCGCATCTGTTTATTGCATTGACATGGATGAAAACGATCGTTTTATCGCCAGCGGTAGTGCAGACAAAACCGTACGCATTTTCGACACGAAATACCACAAAGAGGTGGCAATGTTTGTGAGCGAAGGAATGGTCAATGCCATCAAACTACATAATAATTTACTAATAGCAGGAGATGAAGGAGGTATCGTGTATTTTTGCGATATCAGCCGGTTACTAGATTCATAGGAGACAACATGATACAACCTGGAAAAAATAATTGTACAAACAACAAAGACGATAATTGTAATTTAATTGTCCTTACCGGAGGACCAGGAGCAGGAAAAACCGCAGTACTGGAAATTTTAAATCGTCAGTTATGTGAGAGTGTCGCCATTCTCCCCGAAGCGGCAAGTATCATTTTTAGTGGCGGTTTTTGGCGACTGTCTAGCACCTCGGCGCAGATCGCAGCACAAAAAGCTATTTTTTTTGTACAACGTGAGATGGAAAACTTGGTCCTCGCCGAAGAATCTTGGACAATGGGACTTTGCGATCGTGGAACCTTAGATGGATTGGCGTACTGGCCAGAAGAAGAAGATAGCTATTGGAAAACTTTTTCCACCACGCGCGAAAAAGAGTACGCGAAATACAAAGCGGTTTTTCACCTGCGTACCCCTAGCTTAGAACAAGGTTATAACCACCAGAACCCTGTGCGCAACGAAAGCGTAGATGAAGCAAAAAAAATCGATAAACGCATAGAAGAAGTGTGGAAGGACCATCCAAATTATTTTATTATCAATAGCGCCGATTCTTTTGTGGAAAAGGCCAATGCCGCTTGTAAAAAAATTATCGATTTTATTCCAGAGAGTTGTCGCCATAAGTAAAATAAAAGATATGGTCAGATATTGACCATATCTTTAGTTATTTGCGTTTACAAATATTCGCTATTGTCTGCGAACTATCTGCAAACGCAAATAATTACCGGTGTCGATAAAAAATATTGCGTAGATCGTTGAGGAGTTGTTCGCGATCTTGCGTTGTATAAAAATAGTAATGTGAACCATTGTTCCCGTGTGGGAAATGCATATGGCTTTGTGATGCAATCATATTTAGTTCTGCACGCCCCGCAAAATAGACAAATATAGCGATGAAAACCAACATGGGATTCATAAAAATTCCCACAATTCCCATAATAACCGCCGCCCAAGTCCCCACCTCCACCGCTTTTTCCGTTGCGCTGAGGAGACTCATTCTTTTCGCTAAAATTGCTCGCAAAATTCTCCCACCATCCATGGGAAATGCGGGCACTAGATTAAATAACATCAATATCACATTGACCGCGACTAAGTACATGAAAATATGCACATTCCACAAAGAAGATGCCACAACAGCCAAAGGTAGTAGTAAAAGTGCAATGAAAAAATTTACCAGAGGACCCGCGATCGTCACACGTAGTTCAACGTCGGGATTAGAAATCGGTGCAATACTTGCAACTCCGCCAATGGGTGTTAAAGTAATGTTTTGTACATGTACACCGTAATGCTTTGCCGTAAGACAGTGCCCATACTCATGGAGTAATACACAAACGAATACTAGTAGTAAAAAAAATACCACTTGTACAGCAAATAAAATGCCCACAGACAATGTATACATCAACCCCAAAAAGCCGACAAAAACAAAGAACAACATGTGTATGAACACATCTATTCCCCAAATTCGTCCTAGATAAAAAGATTTTGTTAACGAATTCATAAAATCTCCTAGAAAATGGATGATGTTTGTTACCAGTTACTTACTTTCTCGCATGCAAATTTGATGCCGGTTGAATATATTTGCTTTGATTTCCAAAAATACTTGACATAGAGACAAATTTATACTAATTTACTGAAAAAAATATGCTGCCAAATTATACACTTAAATTGTGTACATATGACAAAATGCATTTATATGTTGAGGAAAATTTCATGAGAATTGTAAAACAACTTGCTGTTTTTTTAGAAAATCAACCAGGGGCATTACTTCGTGTAACAGAAGATTTAGCAAAAAATAGTATTAATATACTTGCTCTTGCCGTCTCCGATACAGTGGACCATGCCGTAGTAAGACTCGTTGTTGATGAACCTAAAAAAGCGACCCATTTACTGGGAGAAGCAGGCGTATTGGTTGTAGAAAACGATCTAGTTGAAGTAAATGTAGCAAACGACCCTGGACAATTGACCAGAATTTGCAAAACGCTAGAAACTATCGGAAGCAACATCGAATATGCTTATGGCAGTGCTCCTAAAGATGGTAACTCTCTTATTTATTTGAGAATAAAAGACGCTGAATCAGTATTGGAAAAGCTGAAGAACGAAGATTTCTAAATGCTTTTAGGGATGTACTTCTCAAAGTATTTTGAGAAGTACATATCGACATTGGATTCGCAATTACTTTTAGGCAAACTACAAACGTAAGCGTAAAAAATGCAAAATAAAAACGAAATAAAATTTGATTTAGTAAAACCGCTTCCACACGAGTTATTTGACAAAGATGCTTTAAAAGTCTACCACCGCTTAAAGCGCAACCGCTTCACCACATATTTTGTCGGGGGCTGTATACGCGACTTGCTATTGGGGAATCCGCCTAAAGATTTCGACATAGTAACCTCCGCGCGCCCCAAACAAATAAGAAAACTATTTCACAATAGTAGGATCATAGGTCGTCGCTTTCGCCTGGTAAATGTATTTTTTGGCAAAAAAGTCATTGAAGTAACAACTTTTCGCAAAACCCCTTGGGAAAATGGTGAACCAGAAAACCAAAAGAAGTTGCTCATTCAAAACGACAATTTCTTTGGCAGTGATGAAGAAGATGCCATGCGTCGCGACTTTACAATAAATGCTTTATTCTATTGTCCTGACGAGCGTGTAGTTGTTGACTACACAGGCGGATTGGAAGACTTACAATATGGAAAAGTTCGCACAATAGGCGACTCGAAAATACGACTCGCGGAAGATCCGGTGCGAATTATACGCGCAATAAAATTTGCCGCATGTCTTGGTTTCGAAATGACTCCAGACTTATACAAAGCGGTAATACAGTGCTCACATTTTTTAGAAAGAACCCCACCGGCACGTATTTTACTAGAGATGTTGAAGGTTTTGAGAACGAGGAAAGTATATTTTTGTTTCGATTCTCTTCTAAAAAGCGGAGTACTTGAGGTAATTTCTCCTGATTTGGGCAATATTTTACATCAATCGCGAACAGAGCCTTATCGCTTATTACATCGCTATTTTCGCGCCTTAGATGCACTTGCTGACTCAGATCGTTCAGAACTAAAGGATGAAACACTATTTACGATTATTTGCTGGAGTATTTTTATTCACAAAAACCAAAAAGGGCGTAAGATGTCTTTTGAAATTTTTGAAAATGCTCTAGAAGATACCAAAAATAAACTCTCGCTATCGAAAAGATTGCGCCAAAGTATTTTTAATATCATCATATTACAAAACATCTTTGATCGTAAAATTAAGAAAAAAATTCCTGCCAACTCAATTCCGGATATGGAAGCGGCGATACAAGTTCTTAAAATTCGCATGTTGATGGGAGATGTTAGCGAAAAAAGCTATCATCACTGGTTGGCAAAAAGCCAACGCTTTTCATAAGCGTTTAGCTTAGTTTACATTTAAATTTGCTACTATTCCCACTTTTGTGGGGAGCAGCAAATTTAAATTTACCCGCAAATCACCGACACATCCCAACTGCAATCACAAAATATTCATTTCTCGCGACAAAATCATCAAATTGGCATAGTATTTGACTATATAAATATCATACTTAACAGAATATAATATAAAAAAGCGTAGAGACAAGTAAAAATGGGCAATAGCTCTACTTAATACTGTTAAAACTTAACCTATATATGAATCAAAATATTATTGAAATAGATTTTGTCAGGGGAAAAAAATGAATGCAACACAAATAAATGAAGCTATTTCACAAGTACCAGAAGAAGTTGTCAAAGCAATAGAAATGAATTTATTGAAAAAACTAGAAACAATGGGTATTATCAAAGCATGCCCAGTTGGTGTACATGAAGCGTGTAGTAGCACAAACAAAAAATTCGTTGGAGACACGTGCGTTTGTTCTAACACTACACAATTCTAACAATGCACATGAATATTACTTGATAAACATCTCTTCGTTTTCTCCGATCAATTTGAAAACACAAATTGATCGGAGAAAACCTATTCTTGAAGTATTTTTACAAATTTGTCCATATCAATACTTCCCCCGGTTAAAATACAAACGCATTTCCCACGCTCGTCTTGTGGTACCTGAAGCGCTGCTGCAAATGCAAGAGCCCCTGAGGGTTCAATGATCATCTTGTGCTCTATCGCCAATGTGCGAATCGCTTTCTTAACGTCTTCTTCTGTGACAAGCACAACTTTATCACTTACATGTGCCAAGAGCGGATACATCTCTTCGGTGATGTACGGTACAGCAACACCATCACATATCGTTTGACACTCTACACTACTCGGCTTTTGCTTTTGTATACTTGTATGTAGCGCTGGGCATCCAAGTGGTTCGACTGCGTAGATTTGCACATGGGGATGGGCCTGCTTGATGTAGCCCGCAACGCCAGCAATCAGTCCTCCTCCTCCTACAGGAACAAAAACCGAATTTACGTCTTTCATATCACGTAAAATTTCAATACCAATGCTCCCATGTCCCATCATCACGTCACGATTTGTCCATGGGTGGATAAACGCATACGGATCACTGTTCCAACGCTGCTCTTTTAGATAGGCAAACACCTCATCCATACTCACAAGCATTGGTGTACCGCCGTATTTTTTTACCATATCTATTTTTGTTTGCGGAGCGGTGTCTGGCATAATACTATAAGCAGGAACACCGAAATACCTCCCGCTCCACGCCAAAGCTTGCGCAGTATTACCAGCACTGACAGTACTAATACCTTGTTGGCGTTCCTTTTCACTAAGTTGTGATACCGCATGAAAAACACCACGTATCTTAAACGAATTGATGACTTGATGAATCTCTGGCTTCAAAAAAACGTCGTCTCGGTGCTTAACAACAGGTGTGTGCGTAACGACACTCCCAATCTTGTCATACGCACATAAAAAATTTTCCACTGTCGGCAATTGCATATTGCGAACTCCTAACCAAAAATTAGACAGGAGGGAATTTTTCCTCCTGTCTAATTTTCATTAACAATGCGCCCCGGTGCCTTTCAGTTTGAGTTCTTCGGCGCGGTAGTCTTCAAACATTTCGGAAAGCAACTGTACTTGCTCATTGATCTTCGGCATATCTAAAGTCGTAAATTGATAGTTATCTTTAACAACTTTACCTCCGGCAATCACATATTGTGCTTCGCTACCATCGGATGCCCACACTAAATTTTCCAAAACATTGTTAATTTTTGACGGTGTCAGATTTGGTCTTGTTGTGTCAATGAGAACCATATCTGCATCTTTGCCACTTTCTAAAGAACCGGCATTAAGACCCAATAATTTTGCTGGCTCCACAGTGATCATTTCCATTACTTTTTGCGCAGGCATAAGTCGCGCGTTGCGATGAAAAGCTTTTTGGTACTGCGATGCTAACCGAGCCGCAGAAAGTATATTTTGACTATCGGCGCTACCCGAACCATCCGTAGAAATCACCACTTCAATTCCGCTCTCTAGCATTTCAATTACCGGAGGAATTCCCGAACCAAGAATAGTGTTTGCCAATGGGTTATGCACGATTTTCGTTTGGGTGTCTTTGAGTATTTCTAAATCTTTTTTCGTGCACTGTACTTGGTGAGCAAGTACTGTATTTGGCCCTAGAAAACCGAGCTTTAAGCCGTATTCTACCGGTGTCATTCCGTATTCTTTTTTAAACCACTCTGTGGTATTGTATTCTTCGGAACTGTGGATGTGGATAAGAGAATTATTGCGATCCGCCCAGCCCTTTAAGGCTTTTAATAGATCGGGGCCATTGGAAAAAAATTGATCGGGTCCGGGAACAACACGTGTACGCGTCAGATGCGAAAATCGTTCTTTATTTTCCTCAAGGCGCTTTACCGCGTCTTCTGGAGAATCGAGAATCGCGTCGTAATAATGACGGTCTTGGCTTCCCACAGCAACAATCATGTTGGTCGCGGCAGTTTCATTGGCCTCAACGATATCGGCAACGTGATATTTATTGTAGTTACAGTGGTGCACCATCGAGCTGGTAATGCCATAATAGATATCATCCACACGTGCTTTTAAATATGTAGCTAAGTGCGGACGAACGCCCAAAGTATCTTCTAGTAATTGCTTTTTTTCCTGCATAAACTTACCAAATATATTTACCGCACCATCCAACCATTCCGTAAGTGGCGCATCTTTAACAATACCGATTAATGGCGATTCATGGTCATGTCCATGAGCTTTAATAAAACCAGGTAATAGCACACCTTCGAGTTTCACAAAATCTTGTAAGTGGCGCGCGACTTTATTATTGTTACCAACTACTTCGATATGATGGGGAAAACGTTCTAGAAGGCTTTTTCCCAGATCATCATTGAAAGCACCTACTTCGAGTATTCTTTCTCCCTCGAAAAGAACATAACCATCTTCAATCCGCGTTTCACGTCCTATTTGATCACTGAACGGAATCAAAAATTTACTGCGTATAAATTTCTTCATCTCTACCTCACTATTTTCAAATTTGCCGACTTATTTTTTGCATATTTTACCAAAATTTTGTGTGTAATGGTACTCGTGACCACAATTTTCTATTTTCTTCAAGTCGTGTCTGTTATATAATGCGACACAGAAAAAGTTAAATGTGTAATTTTTGTGCATTTACAACAAATATTCTGAGGAGAGTCTATGAAGAAAGTGCCTGCCGCACTGCTAAATAAAATATTTACTTTATCCCCTATCGCGATGTGCCTTCTCACAATAGAAAAAAAACAAATTGCCTTTGCAAACCAAGCTTTTTTTGAACTAGTGGGCTATTCGCAAGAAGATGTCGAAAATACTTCGTTGCAAGACCTCATTTATAAAAAAGACTTTCGTAAAATTGTCAAGCGTATCGACTGCTTACCCGATGACAATTATGTTTACGAAGAGTTGCGTATTTTAAGTAAGGGAAAATCTTGCAAAGATATAGAAATTGCGATTCGTAAAATTGCCCATAGTAAAAAACATTATTTTTTGTGTACATTTCACGATATCAGCTGTTTCAAGGAAAGTGATCGTAACTTACAAAGTAAAATTCAGGAAGAACAGGAAAAAACATTAAAAACAGTGAAAGGTATTATCCGCAACCGCCTTCTTCTGGAAAAAATACACGTTGCTCCTGTCCTTTTACGAGAAATTTGCAAATGCAAAGATGTCGACACTCTAGCGCAAAAAACCGTAAAGTTAATGTGTCATGGCAGTGGATTGCAGTATGCTTCGGTGAATATACTTCTCGCAGAAGGTGAATTTTTACAGGTTAAACATTCGAATACCTCACAACCATTGCAAAAATTTCATTTACAAAAACAGCACAAATTTGCGCAAGTTTTTCGCGGAGAAACAAAGATATCCTCAGAAGAAACAGGAGAAATCACCGTTGCCATTCCATCCCCTGTGGATTCATTGGGAGTTTTGCAAATATTCTTAAGTGAAAAAGAACGATCTCTCATCGAAACCAATAGCAATCTTCTGCAATCGCACCTCGACTTGGTCGAATGTCTAGCACAATTTATAGGTCTTATACTACATAATTTACAACGCAGCTCACAAATAAGTTTGCAATCGCATCATGGTATTGTGCTTCTACAAAAAGAACTTGCGACAAAGATAAGCGCCGAGGAAGATTTTTGCATAATGCAAATACATTGGAGTAGTTTTGACGAAGATCTACTAAACTATCTACAAGATATGGAAGAACTTCATGGTGAGTTGTCGAAAAATATATTGTCGTTTAAACCGACAGGCAGTATATTATTTAATGTAGGGCAAAAAGATTTTTTCTTGATAGTGCCTTCTAAACTCATTCGCTCTGAGAGTGCAGAAGCAGAAAATATTTACCGTAAACTAACACAAGAAAGCTATGTTGTTAACGAAAATACCATTCAGCCTAAAATAGCGGTGGCTGCCAGAACCATAGATGAAGAAGTAGAACCGCGAGATATATTGATTTCGCTACTACATTGCATAGATGAGTCCAAGAAAAAAAGTAGCGTATTCATCTGGGATGGCAAGGTAAAACCCGTGCGCCAACGCGTAAAGCGAAAACTTCAATAGGATAGTGTATGATGAGAGCAACATTTTTAGTCGTATTTATTGTGATATCAAGTAGCCTATTCGCTGAAAAATGGGCATTGTGTGTGGGCATAGACCGTTATCCACAAATGGCAAATATGCCAAACTTGACCCACAGTAAAAATGATGTGCGCCATACAATAACGACATTAGAATCGTGCGGTTTCGCCAGTGAAAAAGTGGTTTCCCTGGTAAATCACAACGCAAATATTGGCAATATTCACCGTGCTTTTCGCGACTTTTTATCCCAAGCAACCACGGAAGATTTAGTGGTTATTTACTTTGTAGGACATAGCTTCTACAAAAACGATCGTGTGCATTGGTTGTTAAACAATAGCTCACTCGATGAAATAGAGCGTACTGCTCTCTCTCACCAGCAATTAGGTTTTTTAATACAAAAATACTTAACGGCAAAAAATATTTTTATTTGTAGCGACGCTCGCTACCACAAAAGTTCCTTCGGAAAACCGCAACGGCAAATTCATGATTACGTAAACAACCGTAACATCTGTTTTTTGCAATCTTCCAGTTATCGCGAACAAAGCCATGCGCGAAATGGGCGTAGCATATTCAACTACTTTTTTGAAATCGCTATGCGCGGTAAACCATACTTGCACCGTAATGCCGATCACAACAACGATCAAAAAATTACCATTTCTGAGTTGAGCAACTTCTTAGTGTGGTCTTTGAGTTTCTGTGGTTATTCACAACATCCTGTGGTTAAAGGGCGCAATTTTTATACCATAAACACCGTTCCCAAGACAGCCGCAAAATCAACAAATCAAAACCGCAAAGGGTGGTTTGGAGAAAACATGCCTGAGGGAATGGAAAAAGCTCCACAACGCGGTTTTTACCATTGGCAAACAGACAAAAGTCTGATGGTTTTTATTCCACAAGGTAAAACAACCACAGGAACTTCGCGCAAAAAATTACAAGAGCTACGTAAAGAATTACCGGCACTACGCGAAGAGTTACAACTGTATGCATCGCTTTTGCAAGACGAAGAGAGTTTAAAAACCATTTTAGCCAATACACTACAAGAAACCAATATATCCATTCTAAAAGTAAACAATCGCATGAATGCGATTTCGCAACAAATAAAGGGCTTCGAAGAAACTCCGGATGTCGATGAACCACAATTACCCGTTGACATTGCCATGCAACAACACATAAAAGAACATATTTACTATAAAACCTCTCAGTCTATTTTGCGAAAATGTTATCGTGACTTACAAGTTGCACGCAAGAAATTACGTGAAATTGAGCAAGACATTGGTTATTTACAACAATTAGAAAAATTGAAACCCTATGCTGTGTTTCTCACAAATACCCACAATATCAAAAGCTACTACATTGATGTTTATGAGGTAACTAACCAACAATATTTGCACTTTTGCGATGAAACTTCACGCCCTTATCCCCCGAATCCATGGTGGCAAGAAAATTACTTACTAGATCTAGGTAAACACCCTGTAGTGAATGTATCGTGGAAGGACGCGGTGGCGTACTCGTTGTGGAGTAAAAAGAGCTTACCCACAAACGTACAATGGGAAAAAGCGGCGCGCGGCCCACAAAAATTTAATTTTCCATGGGGAAATGAGTTGCCATATTTAAAGATCGTGAACGCCTCAGTTCCTCCTAAACCCAATAATTTTAACCAACAATACCCGCTTTTCTATCCACAAGTGGTGGATTCTTTTGCCGCAGGGCGCTCTTTTTATCAGTGTCATCAT
This sequence comes from Candidatus Uabimicrobium amorphum, assembly GCF_009002475.1. GTDB lineage: Bacteria > Planctomycetota > Uabimicrobiia > Uabimicrobiales > Uabimicrobiaceae > Uabimicrobium > Uabimicrobium amorphum. Next base: position 1,014,070 of record NZ_AP019860.1, on the reverse strand, counting down.
ATGGCGGGAAATGTTTGGGAATGGTGTATCAATACACCTGTAGGACGCTTTAGGGCAAACCATGAATACCGGATCATGAAAGGCGGAAGTTTTAATAGTAGTGATGTCATGATCACCACATGGTTTTCTCAACCAGTACACGTCGACTCTCGCAGAAGCGATTTGGGATTTCGTTGCGTTGTGGAGATAGAGTAATGCAAAACCGAGACATGTCACAACTCCCTTACCTGATAAAACTTATGGATGATGACTCTCCGCAAATCCGTCAAACGATCATGAACAAAATATCACAACTTGGCAACGAAGTTTTAGAGGAAATTGAGAAACAGCAACTCCCTATTTCGGCGAAAAACTACCGACAAATAGAACAGCTATTTACCAAACGCTATCCCAAACCGCCGAGTGTCGAAAAACAGTGGTTGAACGTTCTACGTACCACGAGTAGTATTGAGCGCCTCGCAAAATTTTGCCAACTTATTATGCTTTTGCAAGGTGACAAACAAAGCCTACGTGTAGCGTTAGAGAAAATATGCCGCTTGTATTCCCCTAACGAAAATAACGCGGTAGCCCTAGCCGAGTACCTATTCATTAAGCGCAAGATACAATATGCCTCTTGCGACTTTGACGACCCGCGACGCGAAAATCTTTACCATGTAACCACACAAAAATTGGGTAGTCCACTCAGTTTATTGGTTTTGTACATGTTAACCGCTCATATGCTAGACTTTGAGGTCAAAGGTGGCTTCCTTCGCGGAAATTTTTTCGCCTGCACAGAAGATGATATGATCGTTGAATTTCACAACTTGGGAAACGCCGTTCCCCTGGAAAAATTTTGTCGCGAAAACAGCATAGAAAAACGTGATCTTATCATCAATATAGACACCATCATACTACAATTACTCGATCAACTGTTAACCGCATACGAGAGCAAAAATAACTGGGAAAAACGCAATCAAGTATTGCAACTCACCAATGACTATGCAATGTATCTAGAGCAATTGAACATCACCGCAAAAAAAATTGTCGATTCCCAGGTAAAATTCCGTATAGGACAAATAGTCGTGCACAAGAAATACGGCTACCGCGGTGTCATTGTAGATTTGGATCTACAGTCCAACAAACAGACACAAGATATATACCTAGGCTCGCAACCATGGTATCGCGTTCTAGTACACAATTCTCATCAAAATACTCACATCCCACAGTGTAATTTAATGAAAGATGACCAACTTAAAGAAGTCATTAATCCGTTGGTAAACTATTTTTTCGACGGTTTCCATGACGGAATTTATCACCGCAACAACCGTCTATGGAAAAACGAGTAATTTCATGAGACACTGGGTAATCGGCGACATCCACGGATGCGCAAATGCTTTACAAGCACTGCTAAACACAATCCCTCTAAGTGACTCAGATGCCATTATCACTGTAGGTGATTATGTTGACCGCGGCCCAAATTCTTATGGCGTCATCGAACAATTGCTGCACATTGTTAAAAGCCACCGCCTGTATCCCTTACGTGGAAATCATGAAATTATGATGTTACGCGCCAGAGACAATAGCGATGACTATGAAGAATGGTTACGAAATGGTGGAGACAAAACCCTAGCCTCATACTCACCACTAGGCGACGCGGGAAACATACACGACATCCCTGATCACCACTGGTCGTTTTTGGAAAACTGTCTTCCCTACTATGAAACCATAAATCATTTTGTGGTGCATGCCAACGCATATCCAGACTATCCACTTAACGAACAACCCGATTACATGTTGTACTGGGAAAGGCTAAACATTGCCGCCGCGCATATGTCTGGCAAAACAATGATTTGTGGTCACACTCCGCAAAAGACAGGTCTTCCACAACAACAATCACATGCCGTTTGTATAGATACATATGCTCACGGTGGTGGCTGGCTGACATGCCTGAATCTAGAAACGTTCAAATATTGGCAAGCAAACCAACAACAACAAGTACGCAGCGATTATTTACCATTGTTCTTACCATAAGCAGCGTAATAAATATACAGTTTTATCACCTATCACTAACCTTTGAAAAAAATACAGATTTTTTTATTGCGACAACGATGTCCGATTACTATAATGTAATTGAGTAAAATTAATTTATTGGCCTAAAAACAGGATATTATGTTAGAAAGTAACTATGAAATACATTATCACACTTTTATTATGTATAGGAAGTGTTCTGGGAGAAACAATAATTGTTAGTGTACCTTTGGGTATCTCTACATTATCTTCCACAGACCAAGATGTAGTTAGTGGTTTTCTAAGTAGCGGTGTGCAATCCGTAGACTCTCAACTGCAAAATTTGGACTTCGCAAGTGACCTTCACCTTAATATCTCTGGAACAGATACTTTTACAACAGATACTGTCTTTACAACCAACATAAGCGTACTGCGCGAAAGCCCTGAAGTCATTTCCATTGCACAAGAGTTGGCAAACGCCGAGCAATCAGTTGCGGAAGCGGAGGTATCTGTGGAACAAGCGGAACAAAGTTTTTCGGAAGCAACAGATGATCTTCAAGAAGTAAGAGATGCTAGAGCCAATCTTCGCGCCGAAAGACAAGAGTTACGCAATGCGCGTCGTGGTCTTCGCGAAGCGAGAAGACTAGCCCAACAGTTGGGAGAACCTGAAGCAGAACAAATCCTTGCCGATGCGGAGCAGATCCTAGAGGAAGCAGAAATTGCCGTAGAAAATGCCGAATTGGCCTTAGATGAAGCAGGTAACGTCGCAGATGCAAGAAGCGAACTTACCACTGCGCGGCAACAACTGAGAACCGCCAGAGGTGAATTGCGCAGTGCCAACCGCGATTTCCGCGTTACTAATCGTGATTTAGAGCGCACTATTCGCAACCAAGACCCCAATGAACTAGCCGATATATTGCTATCCGTTGAAGATATTCGGACAATTTCGGCAGGAGATGGTTTTAATTTTGACATTTTTGTTGATGCAGACAATTTTGAAATATTTAGCAACCAAATACTAAGACAATCTTTTTCCGACGAAGTTCTTATTTTCAGAACCTTCATCGAAATATCTGCCAATGGAATTACCAATGCGGTAGCAAATGGTAACGAAACACTAAATTTTACCGCGACCATTCCCGAATCCTCTACTTGGTATATTTTGCTAATAGGTATGCTCTGTTTGCTTCAAGCGCATCATGTGCGAAAATAAGTATTGCCTATCTCATCATCAAAAATTCGAGCAAACCGTAATAAAAAATTCTACTTCTCAGACCGTTCCTTATTTACGTATTTTTGGAAAATGTCGTAGCAATAAGCATAGCCTAACAAAAAAAACCACCAAGCAATAAGTCCGACAAACAAAGGAGCTAACACCATAAACGCAATGACAACTTCCTTAATATGAATAAGATTTTCCGAAAACAACCCCCCCAAGCAAACCGCTGCGCTCAACAAGGCAGCAAATAATCCGCAGGTAATAGAAATAACCCATTGAAGAATTGCGTATTTTCCCGTTAGACGGCACGCTTTTAAAATTTTCATCCTTGATCACTCCATTACAACACACAAAAAGTTAGACAAACAAACTATACATTTAGATAGAATGTAACGTTACGCTTTGCATTGATATTTTGATGACTATTTCATGAATGATAGGCGTATCCCACTTTTTGGGGATACACCTCACAATAATTTTCTGTCTACTGATTACAACTACATCTTCCCGGCATAAAGCCATTGGCTTCTCCATACCAAGAAAAAGCGCTACTGCTGCGACTGTGTTCCCAGAAGAACTTGTGTCGTGGGCGGTCGTAGTTGCCAATTTCGTTCATGGTGTCACAATCGTATAGGCGTCCATTGACCATGGTAAAGCGTACGCTTTCGCTGTGATAGATATTTTCCAATGGATTTTTGTCCAACACGATTAAGTCGGCAATTTTTCCTACTTCCAAAGAACCAATTTCTTTGTCCATACCAATGTACTCTGCTCCCATAAGAGTCGCGGACCTTAGAGCTTCCATTTCGCTAAAGCCCCCTTGGTGCAACATCCACATTTCCCAATGTGAACCAAGGCCTTGCAATTGTCCGTGAGCACCTAATTGTACATTCGATCCGCCATCGAGAATTGCTTTGCATGCTTTGGCGTTTTCGATATGCCCAAAGTCATCATCGGGAATCATCATACGTCTTCGTGAGCGGCTATCGATAATAGAGCGTGGGGTAAAAGAAAGCAGACGCTTCTTTTCCCACACTTTGGTTTTTTGGTACCAATAATTCTCACCCCATATTCCGCCATAACCCACAATCAAAGTAGGGGTATAACCGGTTGTACTATTTCCCCAAAATTTAATGACATCTTCATACACAGGAGCGATAGGCAAACAGTGCTCAACACCGGTGTGTCCGTCCATTACCATGCTTAGGTTGTGGCAATAAAAAGATCCCCCTTCGGGATATACCATCATTTCGAGCTCTCTCGCTGCGGCAATAACTTGCTGGCGTTGATTGCGTCGCGGTTGGTTGTAACTTTTTACCGAAAAAGCGCCCACGGCTTTCATTCTTTTCAAATGCATGCGTGCATCATCCAGACTATTGATGACCGCTTTGAAGTCACCTTCCGCTCCGTAAAGTATGGTTCCCGTAGAATAAATACGTGGTCCCACCATATATCCCGCCTTGACCATTTCCGATTGCGCAAACACCATTCTTGTACTGGTGGAAGGGTCGTGAGTTGCGGTCACTCCATATGCGAGAGAAGCATAGTACGACCATTGCTGCTGCGGAGAAATTCCGGTATAGCTGTTGCCGAGATGTGCGTGGACATCAATAATTCCCGGCATAATTGTCTTGCCTTCGACATTGATAATTTTTGCCTTAGAAGGAATACTTACGCTGTCACTTTTGCCAATGGCTACGATGCGATTTTTGTCAACGAGTAGTGTTCCATGAGCAATGACTTCGTTATTGCGCATAGTAATAATACGCGCGCCAACAAAGGCAATCATACCTTCGGGAGTGTCTGTGGTAATATCGAGCCCCAGTTGTGAACCGACCTCTTCTTTTGGCAATTTTTTCTCGCCCGTCAAACACTCTTTTATGCTACGAGAGAAGTAACTCTCTCCCATTGTCCAGTGAACACCCTTTTGCGACCAATGTAGATAGTCACCTGCGTCACTTGAGAGTTTGTAGAGTGGAATGGACTTAGTTCCCGCAGCAAGATCAATCGTTGTTCCAGTACGCGGGAACGCAGCCACATACGCTTTAAAAAGTTCGGTAAACGCCACCCATTTGTTGTTAGGGCTCACCACAAAACTCGTTGCGTATTGCGAGGTAAAGTGCGTCCGCGCGTCACGTCCGTACAAATCGCAACTTTTCAACGCTTTTTTACGTCCTTCACGGCTGTGAAAAAAAATACGTTTGTCATCTTTGTTAAAGCACGGTTTGCTACCCTGAGTCACCAAATGATGTTTTTTGCCATCTGTCCAAAAAATACCGCGCTTTTTGCCGTGAACAAAACCGAGAATATAGTCTCCTCCCCCGCGTTGGTAAACGATTTTTTTCCCATCGTTTGAAAAAGACGGAGAATGGTAGTATCCGGGCTCTATTGTAATTTTTTGCGCTATTTTTTCTTGTAGAGAAAATACTTGAATACTTCCTTTTTGTGCGTCACTCCATGTCGTATAGACAATCTTTTTACCACTCGTATCAAAACGTGGAGAAAATTCCCAGTGGTCTTTTTGCTGTGTCATGCGTTGCGGTTTGCCATCGGGAAGGTTTTTCACCCAGATATATCCTGCGGCAAAAAATGCCACTTTGCTGCCATCTGGCGAAGTATGCGCGTCGCGAATCATTTTCGCGCGAAACTTATTCGGACTGACTTTTTGTGCAAACTTAACACCGCGTGCAATCGTCTGCTTCACATTAATTTCAAACGGAATCTGTTGTGCTTTTAAAGTATACACGTTAATGCGCCACAATTTGCCTTTTGCCCAAATGACAACACTTTTGCCATCCGACGTCCAATTGTAATTGGGATATACGCCAAATGTCGCCCATGTTTCTTGCTGGTCTTTGCTTAAATGCTCGTAAATCGGCCATTCTTCCCCTGTTGTCAAATCGTGTAAAAATAGAACACTTTTGGTGCGCACGCGACGCACAAACGCCAATAGCTTACCATCAGGTGATATTTGCGGTCGTACAGCGCCTCCTGGTCCGGTAATGATATTTTCAATTTTGCCATCTTCCAAACTCACACGGCGTATCATGTAAATTTGCTTATTGGGGTCTTTATTATACTGAAACGTACTACCCCCACTCATGTCCTCGCTAAAATACAAATATTTATTGTCGGGAGATAAACAAGGTTCGCCAACATCTTGTTGATCATTTTTGCGCTTTGTCAGACGTACACCACTACCGCCATTTGTATGATATAGCCACATTTCCCCTGCACCAAGTGAACGCGTACTGGTAAAGTGTTTTTTGGTGATAATGTAATCGCCATCGCGGCACCAAACGGCATTATTGCACAGCCGGAAATTTTCTTTGGTGATCTGGCGCTTGTCGCTACCATCGCGATTCATCATCCAAATATTGTCTCCCCCAGCACGATCACTCGTAAACAGAATTCGTTTTCCATCGGGACTATATCGCGGATGGCCTTCGTAAGCGAGACCGCCTGAAATCAACTTTGCTTTGCCGCCTTCCATGGGCAAAGAGTAAATATCTCCAAGTAAATCGAAGACGATTTCCTTGCCGTCGGGATGAACGTCTACATTCATCCATGTTCCAGAAGTAACCGTAAAGGAAACATTTTCATGTGGTCCTCTTACTTCCGTAACGTCCCAAGTTTTGTCTTGGGCCATCAAAAAACTACATAGTAATAGACAATAAAATATTTTTTTCATAAAAAAGACCTCCAGAGTAAAGTAAATTTTTTCTTATTCTACCTACGAACAATAGTAAAGAAAAGAAACTTTTGATTCATTTGCATTGTTGATATAATGTGTAAAAAAATACAACCCGTGTCAGGGATAATTTTTGAGGGAAAATGCAAGATGTCCATACAACGAAGAAATCAATTAGTGGCCCAGTGTATCAAAATGCTAGGCCTCAACATTTCCATACCTATGGACTCACTACAAGGTCTTCAGGGCGACCTTCTGTTATATCTACAACAACAAAAAGCGATTAATCCGCAACAAACAGAAGCACTGCACTATTTCATCGCTTACTACTGTTTATTGAAAGCAATGAAGCAGTCAGGAAGCACAAGTGACGTTCATATTGAAAATTTGATGAAAGTTCGCACCACAAATCTCTCTAGAGGAGATTGTAGTATTTCATTAAATTATTTGGAAAAAAGACTCATTGACCAAAGTGTTGCTGAATCTTTGGCAACCACTCTACACCAAAGCGGTGTGCTGAATAACCACGAAACCAATATCATCCGCAACTGGACCGCGCAGTTGAGCAAAACCACTGAAATGAAAATGCTAAAAACCATTGGTCAGTATGAAGTAAAAGAACTCATTGGTTCTGGAGGGATGGGACAAGTATATAAGGCTCATCACCCTATTTTGAACACGACCATCGCCATAAAAGTTTTACTACAGTTGGGTGATGCTTCCGAAAAGGCCAAAAAGCGATTCTTTTCCGAAGCGCGGATGATGGCGCAACTGACACACCCCAACATTGTCAAAATACACGATGTGGGTACACACAACAAAACGTCCTACATTGTCATGGATTTTATCGATGGTCATTCTCTAAAAGAATTGCTAAAAGACGGAAAGATTTCTGCACGTAAAGCTTGCGAAATGATGATAGAAGTCACGAAAGCCGTCGAGTATGCCCACAAAAATAAAATCATACACCGTGACTTAAAACCTGGAAATTTAATGATCGAGGACAAAACCAAAAAAATATATCTTATGGACTTTGGTTTGGCAAAAGATCTTGATTCCGATAATGACCTAACACGTTCTGGCCAACTTTTGGGAACCCCAAAATACATGTCACCGGAACAAGCAGAAGGTAAAGCGCGTAGAGTAAACCATCTAAGTGACATTTACGCACTTGGTGTGATCTTTTATGAAATGCTTTCGGGAGTCTGTCCGATCCAAGGAACGACCCAATCCAAAATTATGTATAACATCACCCATGGTAATGTAAAACCTATTCAGACCTACAAAAAAAATATCTCTCCCAAATTAGAGGCCATCTGCCTAAAAGCGATGGCAAAAAATCCCGATAAGCGTTACCCTTCGGCAAGAATGATGGGTGACGACATTGAAAACTTTCTCAAAGGCAAAGCCACATCTGCACGAACAATTCGCATCTCCAATCACTTTGAGAAAAACAAAAAAAATTATACCTCCACGATTGTATTGGCAATCGTTGTGATAACGAGTGTGTTTTTTGGAATATACATCGGTAAAGATGGGCAGCAAAGTGCCAATACCACAAACCAACTCGTCGAGAACACCAAAAATACAGCAAATCCCAAAAAAGTTGACAAGATCGAGAAAAAGCAAACGCCAAAAAACCAACAACAGACAAATGAAACTGTGGAAAAAGTCGAAAATTCCAATAAAAATATAGAAAAACCAAAAGTTTCTGGCTCGTGGAAACAGGAAAAATTCAAGACGCACAATGTCAGTATTGAGATCGACAGTTCCTGGGAGAAACAAGCCTTCTTCGACCAGCCGATGCATACAAAGCATTATTATAAATTAGATAGCAATGCTGCGGGAATTATTTTCTTTTTGTCTAGAACACTCAACAAAAACATGCAAGAGTGCATGACAACTTTTGAAAATAGCTCTTGGCCACGCAGTAAAGGGTACAAAATAGAAAAGCTCAAAACCCAACCATATACGATAAATGATATTAAAGGTCAGAAAGTACAATACAATGTCAATTCACCTTCCGGTATTAAAATGACCCTGGATGCGTTTTATCATTTTGAAGAATCACAACGACGACTGTATGCCATAGGCATTTTAAAACGCAAAGGCATGGCCTTGAGAAAAAAAAATGCGGCAGGCTTACACAAAGCATTCCATTCCCTAAAACGCATCAAGGCCGAGCCACGACCTAAAAAAATCGTTATTCAACATTCGGACTTTAATATTTTGTACAACATCGACAAAACCTGGCTTCACCAAAAAATAAGCCGCAAGCCGGTAAAAATACTTTTTCTATATGCAAGAATGGCCGGTGTACAAGTAGAACTAAGACGTGTGGCGAAAAACAGCAATTTAGACGTGTTGGCCGAAGAGTTAGAGAAGAAACACCTAGAAGAGCTACATGACCATAAATTGGTAAAAACTGGCAAAGCCAAAGTCAACGGTTTTCGCACCAAAACCTTCGTATACGCTATGCGCTATAAAAAGGGTGGAAAACCAATATTTGGCTGTAATTTTTACGCTTTAGACAACGGAGATCTTATTTCGATGTACGTATTTTGTTTGGTCAAGGACAGGGATCGTGCCATCGAGCATCTAATGAAGCCTATAAGAACTCTCCGTAGAGATAACCAAGAGAAATAGAAAGCGAGTTATAAATGGTAACCTTGCGTTTACTACTAGGAGATCAGCTGACACATACCATTTCCAGTTTACAAGATATTGATATAGACAAAGATGTGATACTCATGTGCGAAGTTGTGGAAGAAGCTTCGTATGTCAAACATCACCAAAAAAAAATTGCCTTTCTGTTTTCCGCAATGCGCCACTTTGCACAGGAACTACGCGACAAGGGCTACAATATGGCTTATGTGAAGTTGGATGACAAAAAAAATACCCAATCCTTCGGTAGTGAAGTCCAAAGAGCGATTGCCGAATACCAAGCCACGAAAGTAGTGGTAACATTCCCGGGAGAATACCGCGTTCTTCAAGAAATGAAAGAATGGCAAAAACGTTACTCCACTCCTGTCGAAATTCGCGAAGACGATCGTTTTCTGGCATCTCCACAAGAGTTTGCCGATTGGGCAAAAGGGCGCAAGCAATTGCGTATGGAGTATTTCTATCGCGAAATGCGCAAAAAATACTCCATTTTAATGGACCGCGACAAACCACTCGGAAGCAAGTGGAACTACGACGCCGAAAATCGCAAACCACCCAAAAGCGGTTTACATGTTCCACAACCGTACCGCGTAAAGTGCGATAAAATCACCCAAGAAGTTTTCAAGCTGGTGGAGAAAAAGTTCTCTCACCATTTTGGAGATCTAAAACCTTTTCACTACGCCGTCACCCGCGAACAAGCACTGGGCGCTTTGGAGCACTTTATTGAAGAACGTTTGGTGCTCTTTGGCGATTACCAAGACGCCATGATCGAAGGTGAACCATGGATGTATCACTCGCACATTGGTCTATATCTAAATTGCGGTCTTTTGACTCCTTTAGAGTGTGTAAAACGCGTGGAGGAGGTATATCACCAAAAAAATCTTCCACTCAATGCCGTGGAGGGCTTTATAAGACAAATCATCGGGTGGCGCGAATACATTCGTGGAATTTACTGGCTAAAAATGCCAGAGTACAAACAGCAAAATTTTCTCGACGCCCAGCGCAAACTGCCTAGCTTTTTTTGGGACGCTGATACCGACATGAATTGCTTAAAGCAGTGTGTCAGCGAAACCAAGGAGAATGCCTATGCGCATCACATCCAACGCTTGATGGTTTTGGGGAATTTTGCTCTCGTTGCCGGAATACACCCCGATGAGGTCAACGAGTGGTATCTCATCGTCTATGCAGACGCCTACGAATGGGTAGAGTTACCCAATGTTTCGGGAATGATTCTCTTTGCTGACGGTGGATACCTCGCCAGTAAGCCGTACGCGGCAAGTGGTGCGTATATCAACAAAATGTCAAACTATTGCAAAAATTGTCGCTTTAAGGTCAGTAAAAAAAATGGCGAAGATGCCTGTCCTTTTAATTACCTTTACTGGGATTTTCTCATGCGTAACCAAGACAAACTACAAAAAAACCACCGTGTCGCGGTGATGTATCGCACCTTAGCACGCATGAAACCAGAACGCCTCGAAGAGATTACCACAGACGCACAGCGTTTTTTGGACAGCCTGTCGTGAAAAAGAAACGCGATCTACCACAAAAAATTTGCGTGGTGTGTAAAAAACCGTTTGCGTGGCGCAAAAAGTGGCAAAAAGTGTGGGATGAAGTAAAATACTGCTCAGAAAGATGCCGTCGTAATCGAAATAAAGCTGAGACGAACAGTTAAGTATAGAAATATGCTAGTAGTTGGTGCCCCACAGGGGGAATTCTTTTAAAATAAAGCTTTTACATTCAAGTGTTGCACCGAATTTTCATGACCGTGACGGTCACGATTTTCATAATTCACATCAACGTAAATCTTTTTTTTAAAAGCTTTATAATAAAACCTACCTTTATCCCCTGTGGGGGCATTGCACACCAATGTCGTTTATCTATTACGATTAGTATATTTCCTACCGGCGTTTATCTCTAATCCGTCGAAAAAACTCTTTCATCGCTTGTTGTTGTGGAGAAAGGCTACTATTACTTGGAATGTCCTCAAAATATTCTTCTTCGGTCGCTAGTTTCTCCAGCGACAACGCTTTGACATAACTCGTTCGGGCCAAATCGTACTTTTCTAACATATAGTAACTAATCGCACGATTGTAATACGCGTCGCCAAACTCCTCCAACTCGATACTTTGTCGTGCTACGCCTAGCGCGTCGTCGTACATACCTTGGTGATTAAAAATTTCCCCCTTGGTATCTAATGCTGCTCGCGTAACACGTATTTTCAACGCGTTATTTACATGTTTTTTCGCGACCTCAAATTGACCTAACTTGGCATACGAATATGCTTTGGTATTGTGCATAGTAACGTCCTGTGGTTCTTTTTCGAGCACTCTGTTTATATCCTCGATCGTCTTCGCGTATTGCTTTTTCTCCGAATAACAAGCACTTCTGTTGCGGTAGACACTCACGTCCTTGTAACCAAACGCGACGGCCAAAGAATAATGGCGGATGGCCTCATCATAGTCTTGTAAACGATATTGAGTAACCCCCATCGAAAAATGAGCTTGCGGACCATGTTTTACTTTAAGAGCATTGTTGAAACTTTTTGCGGCCTCGGAGTATTTTTTTTTGCCTAAATGAATGCGACCGATGCTTAACCATGCACTGTAAAACATTGGTTTCGATTTTACGGCTTTTTCAAGATACACCAAAGCCTGATCGTATTTGCGGTTATTCTTATATCCTGTGCCTTTGTTGTATAGTGCCATCGATTCAAAGGGGTCTAGTTCGAGAACTTTGTTGGTATTTCTGCTGGCTAAGTCCCAATTTCTTTTTTGATAGTAAATCAAACTGCGCTCTAAATATGCACGTGTATAAGAAGGGTCTATGGCAACGACTTTGTCAAACTCTTTGAGCGCTAAATCTGGCTCACCGGCATTGCGATACTCGATTGCCTTAGCGAAAACGGCGAACAGCTGTTCTTTTTGCGATTTCCCAGGAATATTTTTCGCGAAGTTGCGGTTATTACTTAGCGCTTGGTACTTGCGCTGTAGCGCGTCGTAAGAACTCCAAAAAATAAAAGACACCATTCCCAAAATCAAGGCAAATACCAACAGAATAATGGTGTTGCCTTTCAACCACGAAGTTACTTTCTTGTACTGCTGCGATTTACCGCGCTCGACTTTTTCACCGCGCAAAAACTTTTGTAAATCTTTTCCCATTTCCGCAGCACTTTGATAGCGATCGTTTTTTGCCTTCGCCATCGATTTTTGACAAATGGCGTCAAGACTTTTTGCCACCATGTGTTTGATGTTACTCGGAGGGACAATTTCTTTTTCTAATATTTGCTGCGAAACTTGTGGTATGGAGTTTCCGGTGAAAGGTGGTCTTCCGGTAAGAAGAGTGTACAAAACAGCCCCCAGTGAATAGACATCGCTACGCGCATCAATAGAAGCGATACGCCCCTGTACTTGTTCAGGCGACATGTAGTAAATGGTACCGATAATAGCGCCACTCATCGAAAGTTTTTGACTCGCATCTTGAACTTTTGCCAGCCCAAAATCCATGACCTTGGGTTCGTCGTCTTCCAACATAATGTTCGCTGGTTTTAAGTCACGATGAATTACCGACTGTTCATGAGCATAGTGAATCGCATCGCATACTTTAATCATCAACTGCACAACCTTGCGTATCGAAAGCGATGCTTCGCCCTTCATCACTTCGTCTAGAGAGTGTCCTGTCACAAAGTCCATGGTAAAGTAATACATATTTCGTTCTTGGCCCACGTCGTACAAACGCACAATATTTGGATGCTGTAAACGAGCTATCGTTTTCGCCTCGCGTAAAAAGCGCTTATTGTTTTCTTCATTGCTATGGAGTAGAATTTTCATCGCCACCACGATGTCGGTGATCGTATCGCGTGCTTTATATATAACGCCCATACCACCACGTCCCACCTCTTCGATGATTTCATAGCGTCCCACTTTTTGCGTGTTGCGCTCCACAAGCCGATTTTGTATTTGCGTTACCTGCTGAGAATTTAAAAAACCATTTTCGACTAAAAGAGTGGATAAACTTTTATGCGGCGCACTTTTTTGTAAATTCATACAGTAAGTGAGCATTTGCGAATTGATCATATTGTTGCTTAAAGCCAATTGGCCAAATTTCGTATCTGTTTCTTTCATCATAGGTTTCCATAAAACGTCGCAAAATAAAAATATGATAACATAAATATAAACTTTTCCGAAAAAAGAAAATAGCTAACCAACAACTCTCAACGTTCCACGAGTCAAATAAATCCTAACAATACGCGTTTATATATGTATACGGACACATTATTGAAATGCCAAAATTTGCTGCGCGTTTCGCAGCAAATGATGAGTTCTCTGCAAAAAATATACGACAACCTAATTTTTGGTTGTTTTCTTTGCCAAAAAGAGATAGTGTTTCATGGTAGTAACAACAAAAAATGACGTCGCAGTAACAGAGAAACCATCATGCTAAAAGTGAGGAAACGCAATGAAGCACCTTATCACACTATTCTTGGTATTCATATTTTTCAACGAGGGAAAAGCGCAAAATTCTTTTCCTGTGTATCCCCAAAGTCAGCAAATACAAGAACAATCATTTCCCATCCCAAACTTTGCACAGGTCACTCTTATCAATAAAGAGGACTGTACGCAAATTTACAATTGGTACAATGCACAACTAAAAAATAAAGGTTGGAAAATAATACAGCAACAACCAACCACAGGTAAACAAAAACGGTGGGGGATTGTTGCGAAATATGAAAAAGTTACCGCGACTATTCGCGGAAATTGGCAACATAGAGATAAACATTCGCGTTTCAAAATATCCATAATAGGGCCTGGCATACACCAAAAAATATTTTCACAAGTTCCACAGCACAAGCCGAAAGTAGTCGAGAAAAAACCACACAATACCACCCCTGCAAACCCACAAGACGAAAAAGAAGATTTGGAGGACATAAATAAAACTTTGCAAAAACTTTTCGGGAAAAAAATCCCCTTTATCGACAGATTACCCAAAACGGAAAAGGAGCAGCGGGAATTTGAGCAATTGATGGATAAAATGGGAGAAGCTCTAGACAAGGGCGAGAAAATGGACCCCAAAGCCATATCGAAAGTTTTGCAAAGATTGCTAGGTAAAAAGGTGCCCATTCCACAACTCAACCCACAGGACATGCAAGCACTAACAAAAACCCCGCCCAACAAATTTCAAAGTGCGATGACGGAATTTCCTCATGAAGTCGAACCATTATTACAAGCGCTCGAAAATTTTTGCCTTAAGTCCGATTCCGTCAGCATCAATCGTGTACTATACCAAGCCATGCGTTGTCGTCACTATAACCGTCGCTTGGATAAAGAAGCGAAAAAATGGGCCAAAAAGAATATGGGCAGCGCTGCCTCGGTTTTTGCCATGAGTGCTCAGCTAGACATGAGTATTGGTATCGCCGTTACCGGTGTCGAACGTATCAAAGAAAATCTAGAGTTGTTGTCTGTTGTAAAACCACAAATATGCGAATTAGTACAGCAAATACGCAACAAACAAATGCCGCTCATCACAGCGACAATGAAATCCACTTCACAACTCATCGAAGTCGCTAAACGCAAAGAACAAGACGGCGGACCTGATACTCCCATCAAGAAAGTAATTCTGCAAAAATCACGGCAACATTACCAACCCAAAACCACTTTAACCGTCACCAAGCACTGGACACCAACGAAAGAATATTGGGCGCAAATTCTGCCCAAAACTTGGATTGCATTGCGCTGCTGGAATATGGGATGCCCTGATCGCTGTATTTCCCAGGATTACTGCTTGGCATTTCAGGACAAAGAGCATTGCGCGCGTACCAATGGCGTTCGCGGCAAAGACAACATCGAAAATCGTATGGCCGCATTGAGTGATCCTATGACCCTATATGGCCTCACATCGTTAACTGTCGAAGTAGGAGACCCTCAACAACTGCAACAAGGGGGCTATGTACGTTTTTGGATCAACGGTGATTTTTTGATGGATATCGCTCTCGACCAACAAACGCGTCCCTTTGTTCCTGCACAAAATATTCAAGATCTTGGTAAGGATGGTGGAGTCAATATATTTGATGGCTTTGCAAATAATATCGAACAAACATATGGCAGTGACGCCGCGGAATACTATAAAACTTCTGCTCGTTACCCTCGCGCAGTGTCAGAAAGTAGTGGTGGTGAATTTAATGGCTATGTCCTATTTGTTCCGGTAGGCGTTGGTGGCGTGGACGACGACAACGCGAGTCTAGTCGTTATTCCCTATGTTGGTCAGGTAGCGTCTTTACTAAAGCGTATTGTCTCAATTGCGCGCAACAATCATCCCGCTCTAGAGCGTCCACATAAAGTGAGCATCCAAGCCGTCGTCGGAGGGCATCAAAGTCAAGTTCACGAATTTACCATACCTTCGGTATTTCAACAATTGAGCGAAAGTGCTGGTACTTGGGACGCTTGGCCTGGAGGTGACCCCCAGGAATGGAAATTTAACGCGGTCCTTGGTTCTCCTCCGGAACCGAAATGTCCTGCAAAAATGGACATTAAAAAAGCCGCAAATAAGATGTTGGAAGACTCGAAAAAGCTGGCCAAAGCATACCAATGGTTGATATACAAATACTGGCTCGAAAAAATACGCGATTTGGGTATCAAAAAACTCATGGAAAAGTTCACCGGTGGTAGTTTAAAGTCGTATCAAAAACTTGTGAATGGTACCAAAGGAAAGTATGTAGGTTTTCAACATTACAGCAAAAAAGGTTTCAATAAACTTACCGATTTCATTTTTGAAAACTTAGACACCACCGCTGCGGAATGGGCAAATCAAAATATACAGGACTCAATACAACAAGCCGCGACCGAACAATTTGATGCCAAAATAGGCAAAAAATTTTGGCAAGAGGCCGAACAACGTCGCCGTCGCTATATCATCACCAAAGACCTAACATGTCGTAGTTTGCGCATCTCCGCAATACGTCGTTTGCAATACCATCGTTGGAGGATTATGGTTGCTGGAGAAACAGCTTTACAGCTGCAAGAAAAGTGGGGCGATTTAGACAGTATCATCGGCGCTCCTACCTCTTTTATCGGTACAATAGGAGGTCCACTCGCCCAAAAAATGATGTTACCGGTGACTAGTTTTCAATACAGTGGAGCAGCTACCTTGTTATTGTCTAACTTAAATGCCATTAGAGAAATAGACCGGCATTTGAACGCGATCAACAATATCTTGGGATATCCACATTCATATCGTTGGCGCGAGTAATACAATCCCGAACCTAATCCTGATCCCGTTCCCAAAAATTGAGCAATCTTTTTGTTATTGTGAATTTATAAAATAACTTTGTTCTCTTACGGGAACGAGATCGGGATCTGGATTATTTCTTTCGCAGTTTGAGAATAGTAAACAAACCAAAAATGGCAAATACAAAATAGGTGGCTGGTTCAGGAACCGCTGGTGGCTCGGGGGCACCTCCTCCTACCGTTGGTAAAGTTGTCGAAGACTGACTACCTAACGTATTTTCTGGAAAAAATTGATCTCCTGCATTCGTGACATTTATAAGCCCTGGTGTGGGCAAATTAAAACTACCCGTCGCAACACTATTGGCATCGCCAAAGAAAATATCATCGATAGAATGTAAATCACCGCCGACACTATAGTCTATAGACTTAATAAGAGATCCACCGTTGGCATCGACTCCAATAAAACCGTTGATAGCGTTTGTTCCGGGTGCTCCATTACCCACAGGCGGTAATACTCCATTTGCGGTGAGCTCGGCAACAGGTAAGTCTAGGGTGGTGTTATCGACAAAAGTAACGACAATGTTTCCCGCAGGGCCTGTGAGACCTCCGAGAAAAAAACCCACGGCATCCACTGGGTTTGCGGCAAAATTCATATTGAAAACAATGGCACCTCCCGCAATGTGTCCAACTCCGCTTACTGGACCACCATCCAGTCCTTGAAAAGGAGAACCGGGATTTATCGAACCTTGCGATAGACTAAAAGTTGCTCCTGTGGATGCGATCGCGGTATTAATTCCCGCAGTGGTATTTTGTCCAGAGCCTGCCTCAAAATCAATATGCGAATGTTGCGTATTATCGAAGGCAAGAGTGTCTAGTATAATAATAGGTTGCGCGTTTATGAACGTCACTAAAAATAGTAGTGCGCAACAATTTTTAAGGAATGGTATCATAAAACCTCCCTTGCATAATAGGAATATAAAAATGTTTGTAGTTTTCGCGTGAAAAACTTTACAAAATGTGCATTACTTGGTTAAATCATTAAAGTGAATTCTACTATTTTTGCACGTTAGTAAGAGAGATGCATTACAAGAAATGAAAGTCCCTATTTTCAAAGCCTTCGCCACGAAAAAGCACTTTGTGAAATAGACATTCCGCTGTAAGCATTTGTCAATAAATAAGATAAAAAAAATAACGGTTTATTGTAAAATTTGATAAACCAACGCGAGAAAGCAAAGGCGTGAACAAAAGGCTATTAGAGGTTTTACAAAAACAACCGAAACAACAAAGAATCGCTTTTATTCTTTGTGAAGTAGGGGGTTTCACCTATAAAGAAATTGCACAAGAAATGAATATTAGTGTCGGTGCTGTCGGCAGATACATCTCAAATGTACGCCAAGAACTTTTTCAAGTGGCACAGCGAGAAAACATTGATTTTGAACTGAGGATTTCGCTATGAGTCGACCTTGCGATTACGAAATGATTTCGCGTGCGATCGATAACGAACTGTCAGCAGCGGAGAAACAGGAATTAGAAAAGCACTTAAATTCGTGTTCGCAGTGTCGAAATTACTACGCGGCATGTCGTCGCACAAGTCAAGAAGTTCGCAACTCGATCTTTGGCGATGGGAATACACAAAAAATTTTGGCCGATTTAGAACTTCCCACAGCCATGATTAAGGCTATTGCCGCCAAACAAAAACTCCGTGAAAATGTTACAACAATTTCTCGTGATAGTTTACCTGCCGCAGCAGGTTCCACCGCTAGATTTATTGGTATTCCGAGTGAAGTGTTACAAGAAAATGGCTACCCCACCCACACGGCAATTGTCGCTGAAAAAAGACGAAATGGTTACATTGTGTACCTTCAATCAAATATAACAATGACTTTGAGAGCAACTTTTCTTCGTGACGATAAAGAATTGTACAAAATAGAGATAAACAATCACATCCCACACGACAACAATCTGATATTTGTCGATATTGAAGGGTGGACACACCTTCAATTAGAAAGATTGTCATGAAAACAAGATATCGGATAGGATATCCCTATGCCAATCCTTCACCTGAAAAACTACGCGACGTTGTTGTTGTTCTTGAGCCCAATAATTATGCAGGATACCGCGAAGTACGCGATAGCAATCACAATATCTACGTCTTGCCGTCCTCCGATCCTGGACCGCCTATTTTAAACTTGTGTCACCACGGAGTATCAGGAACCATCATCGAGCAAAATGATCATAGTAAAACAAGTATTGCGCAAAATGGTCGCATAAACGGCGCGGGCGTATCTATGCAGTTGGCATTGGTCTTGGCCGCTTTTGCACAGTATGAACACAACAAAGCACAAAACTTACCATTGGTACTTTTGAGCGCCGCGATCGCTAAGCCCATTGGAGCGCCACCATTTCTCGACGCAACAATTAAGACCTACTGCGATGCAAATGAGGTGGAAGAAGACATAATAAAAAAATATAACGCTGCGAAGATGGCAAAGGCCGTGGCATTAGTTTTACCTACGAGGGATGCGCATATTCTATCGCAAAAGTTACAGCAAAAAGTGAACGATATAACTATTTTTCGGCAACAGTTATCCAATGAAAAACCATGTATTGTTGCTGCCGACGACGTATCTTTGCCACAACTAGCTGCGCATCTTGGTATCTGTAAATTCCACTACACTTCTTCTAAGAAACGCACTTCTCTTTCCAGAAAACTTGTGCAAAGTTTGCTCATCACTTTCGCAGCGACATGTCTTTTTTGGTGGCCATGGGTCTCCCCAAAAGACCTAAAAATTCACGATGAAAACTTCAATGCCGCAAACTACCAAGTGACTTATTTTGCAAATAGTAGTCAGATAGATCGCTTTCCTCAACACGCGAACGCCCAACTTGTCCCCAATAGTAACCAACGTAAGCTGTATATATCGCTGAAGGTCAAACAAGGAGACATTAACGCCGCTGTTTTTTTCGCACAACCATATCAGCCAACAAAACACGGTGCACTTTATGCGCTAACATTTAAAGCCACGGCTCTATGCAATCAAGCAACAGTAGGAAATGACATGGACCACAACGGACGCTTGTATTTTTATTTTGCCCTTGAACAAGACGGAAAAATATACATCACCAACAAAGCGCATGAGTTATTGCTCAATGATTTCCGTATTTGTGAAGAAACTGCCACTCAAAATAATTTTAAAGAATTTGCCAACTCTTATCTGCACACAAACGAAAGTGTCCAGCCAGATTTTTCTGCTAGTGGCTCCCAAATCAAATATGGATTCATTTTCTTTGGCGGCACAAAAAGTACCGCTTACATCGGAACTTGCGGGTATGTGGAGAAGTGGTCTGTGACTATCAAAAGAAGTAAATCGTAAAAAATATTATGTGTAAGGAAGGAATAAATGAGCGAACAACAAGAAAACTCCCCTGAGCAAAAAGCCAAACAAAATACGAAAAAAGACATCTTTGCGCAAAATATCGAACCATCCAATCAACAACAGGACTTATACTATAGCAAATTTGACACATTGCCAATAACTCAGGATAGCAAAAGCAATCATTTGACCTCACCATCCACAAGTAATTCCACCTCACACGATAAAATCGCTGATCGCTTTCAACAGCTTGCGAACAGATCACATAGTAGTAAGCAATACAACCGCAACTCTCAAAAAGAGATATGGATAGAAGGCAAGTACAAAGTCATCAAAAAAAGAGAAACTTCCGACGACTCTATCTACTATGAAGTGTGCGATTCACACAACAACAAAGCCATTTTAGAGTTCATGCACCGCCTGAACGAAAAAGAACAACACAAAACTCATCAACGCATAGCCCAGATCATGGCACTTAGCCATGGCAATATTCAGAATATACTAGATCACGGTATGTATAAAAGTAATATTTTTATCGTTCGCGACTACATAGAAGAAAAACGTCAACTCCAACACATAACATCGCCACCAATAGATATCAGCATCGGTATCGTAATACAGATATTAACTGCCCTAGAGCATCTTCATTCATACAATTATGTTCATCTCAGCTTAAATCCATCCACAATTTACGTTTGTAATAACAATATAAAAATACAAATGGTCTTACCGAAACGACTACGAAATCCGGTAGACTTCCATAAAATGAACTCTGAATATGTACATGCTTACTATATCCCGTTAGAACAAATACAAAAAAGTAAAAGCGCCACCAGCTTAGCGGATATCTACGCTACAGGAGCTATTTTATTTTACCTACTGGCGGGTAGGGCTCCTTTCGTAGAAATAAAAAAAACTTTAGACAGATTATTCTACGCCAAGCTCAAAGATCATTATCAGCGTTTACCTGAAATACGTTCCGATTTACCACAAAATATTGTCGCGGTTGTGGAAAAAGCGATGGGACACAAACTTCATGACCGTTATCAAAGTGCTATGGAAATGAAGGAAGATTTACAAAATTGCTTAGCAATGGATGGGTAAAGCGGTGATTATTTGCGAATTTCTTTGCGAATATTTGCGGGATGCCACAAGATCACTAGCATCGCCATTGTAAGAGCAACAATACATAGCGGAGAAGACATTTCCTGACTCCAACCAAGATAATAAGGTATACTTCCGAGAACGATCGCCAAACCAAAAGTTAAACCAGCACATAAGGCGGGATATTTTGGAATATATTGTGCAATCATCACCACCAACACCGGCGTTGTTGATTGCAATAATCCCACACCAATCAGTAAATATATTTGATGATATCTCTCGATCGTTAGTAATATAGCGGCAGAAGTTGCTGCAAAATACACCCAATTTTTCCACCCCACATAGTCGGCAACAATGCCTCCGATGAGTTTGCCAATACCAGCAGCAATAGCCATGAATAGTATGGTGTGTACTTCCCCAGCATACAAAGATTGCATAGTTAGCCATATCGCAGAGCGCAATGCAATTGCCGTAATAATAGCTAACATGATAATGTCATGGCCATCAAGAAAAGACTCGCGAGGTTTTATAGACTTTTCATGGTGGCTTTGTTGTTGTGGAAAAAAGCACACCAACACAATCAACAATGCTGCAAGAGTTACGCATACAGTAGTGATTTCATATGCATAAATCGCCAAAAATCCACCGATCCCAAGGCCCAATACACCTGGAGCCGCAAAAATCCCTGGGCCCAGGGCCTTTTTTTTGGTAAAGGTTATCGCCATTCCCCCTCCACCAACGTGAAAAAAAGATGAGCCAATACCTGCAACAATGACACTGTACAAGTGTACATTTCGCATAAGTAAAGATGCGGCAATGCATAGCAAACCAAATACGGTTGCCCATTTGTAAATTTTAAGGTAATCGGTTACCCAGCCCGCTGCAGGTTGCAATAAAAAGCCACAGATGTTGTAGATGAGAACCAAACGCGCAATTTCCATCAAATCCATCTCGTATGGCAAACTAGCCAGTAGCCAGCCTGCCATACAATCCGCAATTCCATGTGCGACACCTAAAATACTTACAAAAACAACTTCTTGTCTGTTCATTATGTTTTACGTCTAAAAACGACCAATATTACTCCCATAAGTGCAAGAATGGGTATACCTAAATAGTAAAATTCCTTTTGCTCAAATGTAGACGCTTGTTCATCACCACTAGATTTCTTGTCCTTTTTTTCATAGTCAATAACCTTGTGCTTGTTGTTTTTGTAAACGTATATTTTTTTGCTGTGAACGACTTCAAAAATTTGTGTTTTCTTTTTTTGCTGAAGACGATATACATCAACGATTCTTTGCGTTGGATCAGAGGAACGTACTACCTGCTTTGACGAAAAATTCAGCGATATAACCTCACAATTTGCAGAGGATATGGTTTTATCAGTGTCCATATCGTTATCCGCAACCATTTTCGCAAACGCTTTGTTATCGTAGGCGTCTTTTTTGAAAACGAGGACCTGTGTACGGCAAAAACGCCCTGATGACACAAAAGAGTCCTTGGTCAATACGCGATGCTCAAACATAGGACGTCCGCGCGAAACATTTACCGGGTATGCGACGAAAACATTATTAGAATACTTCTCGCATCCCTGCAAATTGAAAACATGCTCAATTCTCTTCGTATTGGGAATAATAACATCGGAAAACACAAAAGTGGTCGATAGCAATACCACGAAAAAATATAGGTATCTCATAATTTTTTCTCCTAGTGAAAGAATAGGCCCACAGTTGCCGTTGCGAAGTTCGCAACAACAGATAAGTACAAAGCAAAAAGGTGGCTTCGCTGTAACAACAAACGCCACAAAAACATTTCAACAACAATGACGCTAAATTCTAGTAGTAAAAACGCCGAAACTTGTTCCCAGTTGTGAATGATGAACTCCGTATACAAATAGTTGGCAAGAGGCTGTGTTAAACAATTGACCAGTACGCAATACAACAAAAGTCTTTTTAAGGTAATGTTCTTTACCAAGATGCACACAATCAAAAACTCGGCAGTGATGGTGAACAGTAATGAAATGATGTCGCTCAATTTTATGCTTCTTTATGTTATTGTTTCTATACGTTGTCGTTTCCGCGTAAGCGGGAATGACATGAACTCACTTTTTAAGTCAATAGTGTTAAGGTCAGGGTCACGGTCACGGTCAGGGTCAGGGTCAGGGTCAGGGTCACGGTCAGGGTCAGGGTCACGGTCAGGGCCACGGTGACGGCTACGGTTACGGCTACGATTACGATTATGGCTACGGTTACGGCTACGGTTACGATTACGGCTACGATTACGATTTAAATGGATTTAGCTACTGCTCTGTTCAAACATAATCTTTTCGCGTTGGTGATACAAAACAATGAGATTTTTCAGCTGCTGTTGTTCTTCTGCGTTTACCTGAGTAAATTTCGAAATATTCAGCAGCAACTCCATCACATCCTTACCGGTCTTTTGCTCAATATCTTGTTTGCCGTATACGTCAATCGCACATGGTATACTCGGTAAATCTACGGGGTGCTTAAGTGGAAGCCCCCAACTATCGGCTAGGTCAATTAACAAAAAGATAATCACCTTGGCTTTCTCCCAGTTTTTTTGATTCGCGTAAGATAAGGCACATAAAATACATGCGCTGTTGAAGTTATTCTTGCGCAACACGTAGAGAAGGCTGTCTAAATAGCCACTAATTTTATCGAACTGTCCTAAATGATATAAACAGACATAGTGGTTCATTTGCGCAATATAATTATTGACGGTAATATTTTTTGCCTGCAAGCACAAATCTGCGGCGGCTTGCCAATTTTTGGGGGTGCTACTTTGTATTTTATACGCTTCCACAACATACTGCGTATAGCGATGACTGCGTTCGAGACTTTTTTGTAGCGAATCTTGCAATGCTTGAAACTCGGCGTAGCTTTTGTAGAGGTTTGTTATATATCCCACCTGCTGTTGATAGAAATATGCAGTGTCAAATTCCGCAGAAATCGTCAAGTAGGCGAGAGACGTATCTATATCATGCTCCGCTTTGGCAATCCATGGGTCCAGTAGTTGCATGGCCATCGCAAAATTTCCAGAGTACGCGAATATATAAGCGAGTAGTACATGATAAGAAGGTTGATTTGGCTCTATATCTATTGCATTTGTGGCGAAATGTTTGGCGGCATCTAGTTGTTGTAGAAACATCAAACAACGCGCTTTGTTGATGAGTGCGTGTGTGTGATGACGATTTTGACTTAAAATGCTGTTGTAGATTTTTAAAGCCTGTTGATAGTCTTTATTGTTAAAACACGTAGACGCTTCGGCAACCAATTCTTCAAAGTACGCTGCATTTTTTACAGAATAGCGGCAAGGTTGAATTTTAATGAGAGCCCCTTGGGTTTGGTGAAACGCGGCATATAAATAATGAATACCTGCGGTGCGCAACGCCTCCCCCCCTTGAATCGTCTGTTGCAAACATTGCTTACACTCTTCACTATCGACGGGGAACTCACAAATTCCCGCTGTGGACAAAATCAGATTGCTGACATCGTTTCTCAACGTAAACATAAAATATTGCTTGTTTTTCTCTACGTAGTTATCTAGGGTATACGTCGCATTGTTGATCACTATTTTTTTTCCCACCATACTCTCAGGTGTTTTGTGCTTTTCGTAGTCGAAATATAGGCTCAAGTTATCGACATTCTTTGCACAGTAAACGCAAGTTTGCTGTGCTGCGGGAAGACCCAATTTTATGTAGAACTGATTGTTACACGATGTACAAAGCTGTGTCACTAGTTGACTGGAGGGATTTAACAGCGTAACTGTTTTGGCCGTTTTATGACTGAGGGGATAAACATGCTGACATTTCTTGCATTTCTTTTTTTTGCCAACGGGTTTAAAACTGTGCTTTAAATTCGTTGGGTGTTGACAATTGGGACACATAAAAACAATGGATGTTACATCAATATCAAAATATTGCTGGACGATACGGTTGGCATTTTCTACAGGGATTTGCAAAATGTTTACCAAATTGTAAATCATTTGCTGCTCTTGTAACTGAAATTCCCCATCAGCACTCGCTATTTCCATCGCCGCTTGTAAAACTTTGATTTTTCCCTGAAGATTTAGTTTAGGATAAACATCTTTTAAATAATCTTTTAGAGTTTTTTGTTCCTTTGCCATTTGCTCACCAGACAATTTTATATGCTCTTTGGTGAGATATTGATTGGTGAATTGCTTGTACACAGCCGCAATTTGTTCTAGTTCTCCGTCATCAATGACTCCGTCCGCCATCATAATGAGCAACATGACGTTTTTTATGGCTTCTATATACTCGGCCTGCTCTGCATCCATCGTATTGACAGCAGGAGAACTATCTTTTTGTGCTTTTCTTTCTAGAGCTTTTGACTTGCGCAATACGGTCTTTTTGAACGTTCCCTTACAGTACAAACATTCCACATAAGAGCCCAAGCGATTTAACGGTATAATGGGAATAAAATACAAGGTAAAGTATTTTTTTACCTCAATAATTCGGTAAGATCTTTTCTTTGTGCAACTGGGACACGAAAAATTTCCCCGAGAAAGAGTCCTCTCCACACCTTTTGTACCATATATGATCATAATTTTGCCTTTGTCGATTTATCCTAAATTTTCCTACTATTTTAAGCGCAAAGGCTTTATTTTACAAGACGTAAATCGCAAAATTGCTCATTGTTACGACACTTCTTCTCTAGCGACAATCCCCACCATATCCATTGCCGAAACAATACCAACAACGTTATCATTTTTTGTTACCAATAAACGGTGAACCGCTGCGTCCAACATAATTTTTGCTGCTTTAGTGACCGATTCCTCTTCATCAACGCATACCATCATCGGCGTCATAATTTGCCCAACGGTCGTATTTTCTTTGAACTCAATATCTAAATTAAATATTTCCTTTTGCGACAGATCGTGGTAAAAGAAATTTTTATCGATATTTGCTTCTTCACAATAGATATCTACACACTTCTGACTGTACTCGATCAAGTCTCGTAGCGAAACAACTCCCGCAAGCCTTTCGTTTGCATCTACAACAATTAAACCAGTTAGATGGTAATTTGCAAAAATGTTACTCAACTCGCGTAGTGTCATATGTGCATTCACAACTACAATCTCTGTTTGCATAATATCTTTGACTTGTAACATGGTTATCTCCTGAATTGTATTTATTATTTTCATTGGCGATCAACGCGTAAAACATAGAACATACTCATTGCAAAAACCGCACCAATTAACATTGTTAATTCATGTTTGCGGCATTGATTTAATACGGCGTAGAAGTAAATTTATTCATTGTCCTACAAAAAAATTGTCAAACACCGACGAGCTGGTACAAGTATATGTTAGCTAGAACCTTGACATAAAATATTCTCTTTTCTTATTGTGAGAAAAAAATGCGAAAATTATGTAGCGTACAGCAAGTAGTCGACATCAGCCCTATTGAAAAAGCTGATAAAATTGAGCAAATTCAAGTTCTCGGTTGGACATTGGTCGCCAAAAAGGGTGAATTCCAAAAGGGTGACCTATGCGTGTACTTCGAAATCGACAGTTTATTACCAGATTTACCGATGTTCCAATTCATCAAACGTTCCGAAAAACCTTCGGCTTTACGTTTGCGCACCGTAAAACTACGCGGCGTGATTTCGCAAGGTTTGGCAATGCCAACGGACATTCTCAACGAGTTTGATGTAGACACCGCGAACCTACACGTTGGTCAGGATTTAACAGAGGTGATTGGTGTCAAAAAATACGAACCACCGCAAAGAGGTCAACAAAGCCGTAAACTTTTGCCATTTCCTTACTACGTGCGTAAAACCGATGAAATACGCATTCAGTCACAACCACAACTAATAGAAGAGTTTGTTGGTAAGGACTGCTACATTGCGATTAAGTTAGATGGGTGCTCTGCTACATACAGTTTAAAAGACGGAGAATTCCATGTGTGTTCACGCAATTACGCACTAGGCGAACCGTTAAACCCCAATATTTCGGCAGAAAACGACTACTACTCGCAAATAGCCGAAAAGTACACCTTAGAAGAAAAACTAAAATCACAGGGGAATTTTGCCATCCAAGGAGAAATTTGTGGACCTCGTGTACAAAAAAACCGACTAGAACTCTCAGAACTAAGCTTTTTTGTGTTCAATGTGTGGGACATAGATAAACAAGAGTATTTGGCATTTGATGACTTTATCGAATTCTGCAAACGCATAGATTTACCAACGGTTCCCATTTTAGAAAGCCATTTTCATTTCGACGAAACCGTTACCGCAGAATCGTTGTTAAAAATGGCCGAAGGAAAATACGCAAATACCAAAAACGAACGCGAAGGAATTGTCGTTCGTCCACGGCAAGAAACACAAAGTGAAATTCTAGGTGGACGTCTATCGTGCAAGGCAATATCCAATAAGTTTTTACTCAAAGGCGGCGATTAAATTCCATGTACAAATATGCCCTTACCCGCAAACCCGGGGAAAATTTCCACAGCGGACAAACAGAAGCGCAGTTAGGCGCCCCACAACAAAGTCTTGTGCTGCAACAACATCAAACTTACTGCGAGGCTTTGCGGAAATGTAACATCGACGTGCAAATACTAGAAGCACACCAAGACTACCCCGACGCGCCATTTGTGGAAGACACCGCCGTTGTCACCGAGAATTTGGCGATCATAACGCGCCTGGGCGCCAAATCCCGGCAAGGAGAGGAACAAAGCATTCGTGAGCAACTTTCGCAACACAAACGCATTGAAGTGATCGACAGCGGTACGATAGAAGGCGGCGATGTAATGCGTATAGACAATCACTTTTTCATCGGAATTTCGCGCCGCACAAACGAAGAGGGCGCAAAACAGCTTGGGGATATTCTACGTAAGCAAGGCTACACTTGGGAAATGGTACCTGTCCCGACACAACTGCATTTGAAAACGGGTGTGACCTATATCGGCGAAGGTATTTTAGTGATGACGCAAGAATTCGCCAACTCACCGGCGTTTTCTAAGTACGACAAGATCGTTGTCACAGATAGTGAAACTTACGCGGCGAATTGCCTATGGATTAACAACACGGTTATTATGCCCAAGGACTTTCCGTTAACAAAAGCGCAATTGTCTGGGCGCGATGTGATAGAACTAGACATGAGCGAATTTCGCAAAATGGACGGTGGCCTTACTTGTTTGTCGTTATTGTGGTGATGGGTTTGGGTTTGACGAAAATTTTTTGTTTTGGTGTGCGATGCCCCCACATCGGTGCTTCGCACACCAAAACAAAAACTTTTACAAAACGTCTACTTGTTGTGTAAACCATCAAAACGCAGCGTGCTCTTCGGCAACCACAATGACAGTTCATCTTGGTGTTGTTGACTGATTGGGTTCCCTTCTAAAAAAAGCACTTTAAGCTTTGAAAGGTTCCCTATTTCTTTCGGTAGTTTTGCTATTTTGTTGTATCCCATATTTAGAGTTATAAGATTTGACAAATTGCCCATTTCTTTTGGTACTTGAGTTATTTTATTGTTATGTAGGTGTAGGGTTGTAAGATTTGACAAATCGCCCATTTCTTTGGGTATGCTACGCAAAACTTCATTATGACCGACAACCATGCGTTTGAGTTTTTTTAGCATCCCAATTTCTTTTGGTATCTCTTCGATTAGAGTTCCTAAAATATTTAAGTATTCTAGATTTTGTAGGTACTTTATGTCAGGAGGTAAACAGTCAAGTTTTTTTGTCTTTGATTGAAGTTGATCGATAAATATCATTTGAATGGCTTTGAATTTTTTGCAATTGCTCAGAATGACTTGTATTTCATGTTCATCAACATACGCGGAGGTGGAAACTTCGAGAGTTAAAAAATTCCATTTCATAAATGTTCCATAGAAGTTTACATTGCTACTGTTAACAACACCGTAACAATGCGGAAAAGAATATACGCATATTTCATAGTCTTTACCAAAACGCTTCATGGTATCACTACGTAGTTTGAAATAGCATGCCGTGACAACCACTAAGAATATAGATACGAGCATAAACAAAGCGATCAATAACCAACGTATTGTTTTTCTCATAGCTTTATCTCCAAACATAAACTTCCACAAGGCTCGCACACCAACGTCGTCTTTTCCTGCACGCATCAGATGTGTTAGGCTCCCCCTGTGGGAGCGATTGCTCCCACGCAGCGATGTGGGGGCATCGCACACCAGAACAAAAACTTTTATAAAGTCGCCCCTACAACGCACTGCGCGATAGGTTGATTATTTTTTATGCATTCACAGAATCATGGTGTTTTCAATAATCTAGGTACTCTTTACCTAGTTCCTTGAGTTCGTCTCTTTCTCTTTGTGTCATTTCATAAATGCGGCGTATACTTGCCTGGCTGATGTCAAAATTTCCCAGGGCGCGGATTACGGCTCTTTTTGTCGACATGTCGGTTTCGTTGGGGTAGGCTTTTACTAGCGCTTTTACTGCCTTGCCGTGTAAAGCATCATATTCTACAGCGCTGTAGCTGGCAACGATCTCAATAAGGCGTATGCGTAACGCGTTGTCATTTTTGCGGTTGTTGAGAATTTTTATAAATAGAGGAAACCCTTTTTCGCGGTCGAGTTTATAGATGGCTTCTACATATTCCCTTTGTACGCCTGCGTATTTTTCGCGCGCACAACCTTTGATAAGTAATTTGACATGATCGGTGGCGTTCAAGGCTTGAAATGTTTGAATGGCGCGTATGCGCACGCTTTGGTACTTGTCAGTGAGTGCTGCGGAAACGGCTTTGATGTGATCTGCGTTGCCGATGGTGGCAAAGGCCTGCACAATGCTTTCGCGAACTTGATACGAGTCGCGCGTAGAGCGTAGTCCTTTTTTTAGCACATTGACGATTTTCTTGACTCTTTTTTGTGCTTTCGTGTCTTCGGTACTGTCATCGTCTCTTGCCATTACCGCTAGTGAATTTGTGGCTTCAATCTTTACTTGTCGCGATTCTCTTCGCGATAGTAAGGTATTGCCAATGATTCCCATTGCTTTGTCGCGTTGTTCCCCTCGCCATCGTCCGAGTACTTTCATGTACGCAATTTTCTCAATGGTATTCATTTTCTGATAATGTTGATAGAGAATGATAAAATTTTCTTTGGTGTGCAGTGAACCTATGGAGGCAATTGCCCTAGCGCGCACTTCCACATTTCGCGACTTTAGGCCACTTCCGTCCGCCATCACTAAGGTCAAGGTGCATAAAAATAACAAGAAACGCATACGTACCTCTCTTTCTATTTTTCGCTTAGATCATCAAATAAGATGGTCAGGAAAAGTTCTGATTTCATAAATCCTTGTCCCCAAACGGGATTTAAGTCTTTTAGAGGGTCTTTTGCTATGATTTCCTTCAGAGTTAGTTTATCGTCGACTAGCTTTTGCACTCTTTTTTCTACTTCCATGAGCATATTGCGATAGTCCGTTAGTTCCTTGGTGCTGGAAATACTACCGTGCCCTGGAATAATTTTGGTCTTATCTGTCGCTATTTGCAAAACTTTATTTGCCGCTTCTATGATCCCACGTATCGAGCCGCCGTGGTCTTGGTCTATAAACGGGTAACGACCTTTAAAAAAGGTATCTCCCATGTGAATGACGTTTGCTTGTTGAAAAAAAACAATCGAGTCTCCATCGGTATGCGCATTAGGAACGTGTATAAGTACAACGTCTTGTCCATTGAAATGCAGGGTCATGGTTTTCGAGTAGGTAATCACAGGTAATGCTTTTTCAGGAGATGCGGGGCGGAGGCTTTTAAAATATTTTATCATCTGTGGTTCGGCCATAGTTTTACGAACATTGTCGTGGGCTAGTACCGTACTGTTGTGATTTACCACAAATAACTCGTTTCCTTCGGAGTGATCGGCGTGCCAATGTGTGTTGATCACAAAACGCACTTTTTGGTCAGTCAGTTTAGTGATCGCAGCGGTGACTTCCTTGTAGTGCCTTGCGTATAAATCGTCGATGATAAAGACTCCGTCTTTTCCAATAGAAACGGCAATATTTCCACCAGGACCTGTTAGCATATGGATATTGTCACCGACATCGTGGGTATTTATTTGTGCTTTTTGTGCCACCAACATAGAGCTCAATACAAAAAACACTAGAACGATATACTTTTGCATATTTTCTCCACTGTGGTATAAAAAAAAAGCGCAACCGCAGTTGCGCTTTTGTAAACTCAAAACAATTATTCGAGTTCTTCGAACCAGTCTCTGATTTCACCTAATGCGTTTTCGCGTTTTTCTTCGCTAGCATCTGGATCATAGTCTACAGATTCTGGGAAATATGGACTCAAAGCATCGGCAGCTATTTTACGTGCAGAGCTATAAGAGCTACCAAGAGCGTCGACTAAATCTTTGACATTATCTCTGGTCACATCTTCTTTACTCTTCAAAACAGCCGCTTTATCACGAAGTGGCACAACCGCGTTTTGTTCTGCCAACCACGCATCGATATCTTTCTTTGCCAAATCGCGTTTTTCTTTATCTGCTTTCGGATCCCAGTCAAAGACATTATTCGCGAGTTTGTTCAACTCGGATATTGCTTTTGCTCTGGTACTTTCCTCTGCAGAGTCCAGATAAGACACAAGTAGCTTTACGTTTTGCAAGTCAAGTGGGGTTGTCACTCCACCTTTTAAATCACTTGCAATGCTGTCAATGCGATAAATAGGTTCTTGTAGTTTGAACCACGCATCAATCTCGCTCAGTGTTTTGCTGCGCTCTTCGGCATTGTCACTCCAGGTCAAATCTTTGCCGGTCTCGCGACGCAACCATGAAATCGCAACATTACTCAGTTCCGCAATTGGATTTTTTGCTTTCAAGATGGTGATCATCTCTAAAGCGCGTCTCCGCGCTACGCGACTCGATATACCGGTTTCTAAATAATCCCCGTATACCTCTTCCAATAAGTTTGACTTGTTATGCGCAAGCCATGCGTCCCATAAGCGCAAAGCTTCGTTCTGCTCTTGTGGGTTCACATTCACATCGTAACCATAATTGGTTTTTGTGTAGCCTTCAAGAGCTGTAATTGCAGCTTCGCGAACATTGACAGAGTCACTACGTAAAGATTCCACCAATTTTTTCGCAGCATACAAACCACGAGAATTTGCAAAGTTGTTATTTAGAAGCGTCTTGCCTAGTTGTAGTACACTGCTTGTTTGTTGTTCTTGATCTCTCACAATAGAACCAACATTTTTTGTATACCACTTTTTCCAATCGGCGATTGGTTTTTCTAACTTGTCGATTGGGGCCTTCGCGTCATAACCAAAACCTTCACGAACCTGAGTCTGTGCATACTTATTGGTGTAAGCTTCAAGAGCTTTGTACGCCTCAGCGCGCCATTTTTCGTCCTGTAAACTATTTACGAGAACGCCAATCGCCATAGCTTCCGAGGCACTACTCGCTACTTTTGTTAAGCCATTGACAGTGGAAAGAGCTTGTTGCACATTTTGACTTTGTTGCAACGACTTTTTCTTTTCCGCCAACCACTTACTCCAGTCTTCCGCTTCTTTGTCACCGTTGGCTGCCTTTAGAGCACCTAAGGCCTTTTCGCGATCAGAACCACTAAGTGCAGCGATCAAAAGTTCTGCGGTTTTTACGTCTTCATCCGTAGCAACATCCTTTTTCTCTTCCAAAGATTTCACTGCCGCAGCGATTTTTTCACTTTGCGCTTTTTGTTGATCTTCAATCGATTTCTTTTGTTGTGTTAACCACTCTTTCCAACTTTGCAATGCTTCATCGCGCTCTTTCTTGTTAGCAGAAGCGTCATAACCTTGTAGGTTACCTGTTGCACGTTGTAAAGTATTGGCAATTTCACTACGCAATTGATAATCGATATTTTTTTCTAGTGCAGAAACAAGTGCCGCGATTTTATCCAAGTCTTCTAAAGTATTTGATTGTTTAACATCTAGTTTGTCCTCGATGCTCTCTTCAACTTCATCACTTGTATCGGCTTGCTCTTCTAGTTTTTGACGCAGTGAATATATTGAGGTTTCGATATTGTATAGTTGATCACTTCGCGCTTCTTCACCGGCATAAGGATCAAATTTAGAAACATCGCAACCGTATTTTTCCAACAATTCGGCGTATTTTTTCAACACTTTCGGGTTGGTTTTGTCAGCCATTTCCCCAATAATGTCGCGTACGTCTTCGTAATCGTCAAGAGTGTTGATACCACCTTGCAATTCTTCTTTTTGCTTATCTAAGTCATCGAGAAGAGTTTGCACTTCACTTTGTAAAGTCTCGAGATTCTTTTCGGCATTGCTTAACCAGTCCACATACTCGTTGTAGTTGGCATCAATGTCTTCTTGTGATCGCGCCTCATCATCGTATTGAACGTCTTCATTTTTCGAAGCTTCGGATGCTGGTCCGTCGTTTAGAATGTCGGCGGCTTGATCGCGAACTTCTTTGATGGGGCTCTTTAGATACTCGACGATTTTACGTGTATGCTCTACTTGCTCTTGGGTCCAGATATTCTGCAAAGTTTTGACTTTTTCAGCATCTTTTTGTAGATTTTTTGTGATATTTTCTACTTGAGATTTCTGTTCTTGTTCTTTCCACTTTGCAAACCATGTGTCCACTTTTTCTTGCCACTTATCTTCATCTACAGGAGAAAAAGCAACTTCAGGTTTACTACCAGCCCATTTACTTAGAAGATCGTAAGAATGTTTACGAACCTTTAGGTGGCTATCACTTAGTGTCGCTGCAATCGCAATTCCTTGGTTGAAATCACCAATGAGTCCCATTGCTTTTACAGCACCAAGACGCACACTGTCGACCTTGTCAACTAGTAGTGGTGAAATTGCACTCACAACACTGTGTCCATATTTATTCAAAGCTGCCTTGGCATCATCATCGGTCATGTCACCTGCAACTTCTTTTAGCGTACTTGTCAAAGCATCGCTGTCAATACTTTGTTCTTGCTTTTCTTTCCAGAAGTTTTGTAGCTTCGCAATTTGAATACCCCAAACTTTTTCCTGATCAGGACGTTCAGGTAATTCACTGCCACTGATAGCAATAAGTGCTTTTGTCGCGGCATCGCGTACTTTTTCACTTTGGTGATTTGCAAGATCAATGATCGCGGCAACATTTGTTGTTGATTTCACCGCTGCACTTAAACTTAGAGCCGCAAGTTGCTCTTTTTCCTCTTTAGAATTTAGCAGAGCTTTGGCACTATTCGCTGCTTCTTTGCCTAAAGAGCTTAGTTCTTTCACAGTTTCATCAACCTTGTTGTCCGCAACAGCTTTCTTCAACTGTTCTTCCACATTTCTCAAAGCTTCTTGCTTCTTGATCGCCCAGTCTTTTGCCCATTTTTCTACTTGGGTATTGACTTGGTCCCACTCTTTTTCATCTTTAGGAGCTTGAGGAGCAAAAGCTTCACCAGTAATGGCGCGAACTGCATTGATAATGAGAGTTCTCTCTGCATCTTCTGTTCCCGATAGATATGGCTGTAAGGCCGCAACACTATCTTTACTGTTGATCTCAATTAAGGCAGAAACAATTGCCTGCTTCACGGCAAGACGCTTGTCCGCCAGATAGTCAACAATCACAGTGTGGTCGTTTAATGCCGCAAGCTTTTTCGCCGCATCTTCGATTTTACCATCTGCCTCTAAAGCAGTAGTAATTTCGTCGATTTTACTCATGGCATCGTTTTTGAGCTCTTCGCTCTTTGTCTGCCACCAAGCTTGCAAGTTTTTGACTTGTTCTTGTCGTTGTACAGCTTCAACGGATTCCATAGGTAGTTCACCGATGAGCTTTTTCAGTGCCTTTTCTGCGGCTTTACGCGTTGCTTCTTTTTGCAGGAGTAAAATAATTTGTTCTACCGACTGCTTCGCATCTAATGCCACAAGTGCTTCTATAGCACCAACTACAACTTTAGCGTTGTCGTTTGCCAATTGTTTTTCCACAAACTCGATAGCGCTAGAACCTAGTTTGGCAACATCTTTCGCAACTTTTTCGCCATCTGCTTTTTCGTCACTTAGACTAGAAAGAAGTTCATCTACTTTTTTCTTTGTCGCCTGTTGCGCTTCTTGATGTTTTACTTGTAGTTTTGCTTGTTCAGCAGTCCACCAAGTGTTTACTTTTGCAACATTACTTTGCCATTCGCTTTCGCTTTTTGCGTCAACAACTAGATCTTTT
Source organism: Candidatus Uabimicrobium amorphum (assembly GCF_009002475.1). GTDB lineage: Bacteria > Planctomycetota > Uabimicrobiia > Uabimicrobiales > Uabimicrobiaceae > Uabimicrobium > Uabimicrobium amorphum. The sequence continues at coordinate 978,670 of NZ_AP019860.1, read as the reverse complement.
ATCTCCGCTCCGCTTAGTGATTCAACAGCTTTTTTCGCTGCCATGCGCACATTGATATCGGAATCAGATAGCAATCTTGCGATTTCGATAGACATATCGCGGCGCTTCATTTCACCTAAGGTCTCAACAGCGTATTTGCGAACAACACCCATAGGAGAGTTTAGCTCTTCTTTGAGTAGGCTTGCTGCCGCAGCTCCAAAACTAATAATGCGCTTTTTCACTTCGTCAATATTCGCTTGTGGATCACTCAGGCTTGCAACTAAACCTTGCAATTCTTCTTCTTGCTTGTGCTTCACCCACCATGAATTCCATGCGGCAATTGACTCTTTTCTTTCTTCTGCTTCCGCATCGAATGCAATGTTTTCACCAGAAAGTGAGACAAGTGCACTGTATGCATTGGCACGCATTTCAGGAAAAGGGTTGTTCAAGTGCGCAATTAGCTTAGGAATGATCGAGTTTTCGCCAAGTGATTTTAGGTGATCAACGGCCATATTTTGGATATTAAGCGGTTGATTTTCAGCAAACATTTCGAGAGAAGTTTCTTTCGAAGCTTCTTTGCGTTGTAGTAACCAATAGTAAGCTTCTTCGCGAACGCGGAAGTCAACATCACCAAGGTTATTGCGCAGTAGATCTGCGGCGTCTTTGCTGCTTTTACCAATGGCTTGAATGGCGGCAAATCTAATCTTTGCATCATCATTTTTAGCTAGATTGGTAATCACATTTGGCGCTTTGTCATAACCGATTTTCGCGATCGCGTTCACAGCGATCAATTGTAGTGATTTGTTTTCGTCATCTAAGAAGCGAGAAAACAAACTGATTTGTTCTTCGGTTGGTGATGCGGCGAGGAAAGACAACAAACCAATTTTACCTTGCGAGGAAACTTGTGCATCGTCTAGGTATTTTTCGAGTGCCTTATCTTTTATTTCTAAAGAGGAAAGTTCTTTCGCTGCATTTTTTCGTTCTAGAATATCAGAGGAAGCTAAGTTTTCAAGTACAGTATATACTTTTTCTTGCTTAACCAATTCCTTCTTGTATTCTAACCACCATGTAACAAAACTTTTACGTGAAGTTCGCGCTTCGTCGCTAAGAGCGCTGTAGCCTTTCAAAGCTGCTAGAAATGGTTTTGCTGTTTCTTCATTTCCGTCAACAATCTGCTTCGCTGTGGTACGTAAATTTTCATTGTTTACATTTTTTTCCACGAGAGATAGCAGAGTTTTTTGCAACTTCTCGTCTGCGCTTGGCAATAAAGCAGCAATAATGTTACTGTCAGCATATTTGTTCAAAAGGGAAAAAACTACGTCGTTATTTTTCGCGCTTTTTACAAACTCTGCTAGTTTATCTTGGTAAACCTCTGGGTATGCTTTTAACAATACATTGAGTAGTGTCAACTTCGCATCTAGGTCTAACTCGAACAGATAAAGTGTCGCTGCTTCTTTTGCAAAATTGGCGTCGCCTGCTAGAAATTCATAGGCTGCTTTGCGTAGTTTGGCATCACCACTTTGGGTCAATCCATTGAAAAAGTTTGTTGTTTCAGGTGTTTGCCAACCACTTAAAACCCCAATTGCTTTTGCATTAGTGGCATGATGACTTACAATTTCGTTTGTGGCAATTGTCTTGTGTTCTGCCAGTGCTTTTTTTGCCGCGGCAATATCGTCTTCTTTGTCAGAAGTTAGCACAGTATTCAGATTTTTTACCACCGCTTGGTATTTTTGATTCCACGCTGATATTTCTTCCGCTTTGACTTCTTCGCTACCCATAATCGACTTAAGGGCGCTTTGTGTGGCGTCAAATAATTCTTGTGACTCGTCGTTAATGATGAAAGGCAGAAGGGTCGCAACGTGTTCTTTGCCCATGATGGCACCACTGTTTTTGATAATCTCTACTTTTTGTTCCGTAGTGCTGTTTTCCATGACATTCGCAAAATGTTTTTTCGCTGCGGCAGCATCTGTTTTTACTAAAACGGAAAATACAGCAACATTTACACTTTTTTCCAAACTTGCCTTAGCAAATTCGGCAGCCTTTTGCGGTTTTACATCACTCAAAGTCGAAAGAATAGCATTTTGCAAAGACGCATCTTGTGTTTTCGAATATACTTCAACAAGTTTGTCTGCCAAAGTATTGTCTTTTGTGTCTAGCTTGCTAAGAGCGAGCTTTTGCAATTCACTGTCTTTACCGTTTGTGACTAGTGCAACTAACAATTCCTGGCTTTTTTTCGCATCCAGAGAGTGCAGACGTTCCACAAGAAGTTTTTTCACTGCGGTGTCTTTTTCTGCATCCAACGCTTGTTGCAATTTGTCATAATCTTCTTTTGTATAGGTGGTAGCACCATGAAGTTTTAAACGCACTGCCGCGTTTGTCTCTTTTTTCAAACGTTCAGCAATGTACGAGTCTTTCTTGTCTCCCAAGAGATTTAAGTAATTCTCAACAGCAGCAATTTGCATGTCACCTTCTGCTGTAGAAAGTTTTTCAAAAAAGCTCTTGGTGGCATCGTTATTCACTTTTGCAATCGCGCCAAGTAATGCGGTTTTCGCTTTAGCATCTGCTTCCGCGTACTTTTTCATCGCACCGTCGACAGATTTCTCTAACTCAGATACTGGTAGGTTGTTACAAAAAGCCACAACAACATCACTATCTTTTTCTGCACTAAACGCTGCTCCCAAGTTCGCATATTCACTAGGAACTTCTTGCAAATCATGTAGCAAGGTTATTTTGTCTGCAGATTCGAGATGAGAAAAGTTTTTGGAAAGTACACTCCATGCTTGTGGATTTTTTTCTTGTAGTAGATGTGTCACAACTTTTTTTGCTATCGCATTTTTTTGCGAAATATGGTTGGCTAATTCACCATAGAAAGCTGGTGTGACGTACTCAAGAGTTTTTTCTACGCTGCTACCATCTTTGATTGTTGCTTGTACAAATTCAGTGGCATTTTTGTAGTTAGCTTGTGCAAGATTAAATGCTAATGACAGGTCTTTTTCTTGTGCAGCATCAAATACATTTTGCAACGGCACGAGAATTTTTGGGTCCTGTAGTTTCTTCCATGCTCGGAAAGTGTTTACGGTACTAGCTTTTTTAATAGCGGCATTGTCGCTCCCTAGTCCTTTTGCAATTGTAACGAGGGCTTGCGGAGTCGGGTAATTTCCCAACAAGTTAATAATGCGTTCTTTACCAGACGCGCTGGCATTGTCGTAATTTTCGATCAACGTTGTGGTGCTTGATATTCCATACTCTAGTATTTTGTTATATGCTTCTTCTGCTTCATCTGCTTCTGCTGCGTCTAACCAATAGACCAATTCATCTATTTGTTTCCACTTTTGCCATTCGCCAATGCTCGGTACACGAGACGTTAAGTCTGCTTTGGCGTTGTATCCAAAGGTTTTTCCCGTTGTCTGTGATAGTTTACCAAAAGCTTTTTGGCGAACATTGACATCTTCATCCCAAAGAAGAGAAACTAAAACTCCAATATTTTCGCGATCGATAAGCGGTAAAACATTTTCTACGGCTTTTACACGCACTGAATTACTCGTTGCATTTTGAGCAACGCGCATTAGGATATCTGTTCCGATTTGTTTTTTGTGTTTTGTGGCGCATGCAACAACTTGCTCTAAAACTTCGTCTTTTTCCTGTGAAAAATCCAGTTTTGCCAATTCTAACAGTAATTCCGCAAGTTGTTTATCATCTCCTTGGGTGCAAAACTTTTCATAAATAGCTGCTTTGACATCAGGGTAACTCTCGGTCTTTAATGCAGAAAATAATGTGTCTAGGGCCTGTTCTTTTTTTAGTGCGACGAGAGAGTTCACGGCTTCCATACGCACAGCAGGAATTTCGTGTTCTAAAAGTTTTACAAGCTCTTCCTCTGCGGCTTGCCATGCAACTAAAGCACCCATCATTTTCTTGATAACTTTGACATCATCTTCGCTCTTTAGAGCATTTACAAAACTTTTGGTCACTTTTTCTTTGTGATCCGTAGCCTTGGAAAGTATGTCAGCACAGTGACCTCGAACTATAGGGTTGCTGTGACTAAGACCTTTGGTAACAACATCTATTGTTGCTGAAAGATCGGTACTTAGTTTATCAAGCGCTTCAGCAACTTCTTTTTCGTTATCTGAAGCTAAATTGTCCAACCACTTCTCTTCCTGAGGCTTTTCTTCGGCGTCGTCTTCTGCATTGGCGTCGTCTTCTGCATCGGCGTCGTCTTCTGCTTTTTCAGCATCCCCATTTTGAGGAGGGTTGTTTTCATCATTTTCAGGTTGCTCTTTTTTCGTTTGATCGTCAACCTGATCATTTTCGTCATTTTGTGCGTTTATAGCGACACTAAACATAAACAATAACATCGCAATCAAAAGCACAATATTTTTTGGGTAGAACTTCATAAAGAAGCCCTTTCTATTATGTCTTAGAAAATAAACTTCGAGTAGGTATATCAAATGAGAAGCGAGGTTTTTAGACCTCTTGAAGCTACGAAGTGTAGCAAAATTGAACTTTAGCGTCAATGAAAATTTCTCGCTAACATCACGAAATGGGCGATCAAAATTATTTGTATTGATGCAAAGTGGAACATATAATATATTTTAAAGGAAAGAGTCAATCTGTTTTACTGTAAAATAACAGCAAAATGTTTTAGTAGAAAAGAGTACAAATATGTATAGTTTCAAGACATTTTTTATATGTGTATTCATCGCATCTTTTCTTGGTTGTTCCTCAAGTGAAGAGAGATACGAACGCATATCAAGACAAGAAACAGCATTAAAAGAAGAACGCAAAAAAATAGTCAATTTACAAAACGCTATCGAGGATGCGGCGAAAGCACATTCCAATTTAAAAAAGCGTTACACACAACTAGAGCAATTGCGTGAAGAAAACGACAATAATGGTAACCCTGTGGGGCCAACACCTCCAAGTATCGATGATGCTTATGGAGATCAGTTGCGTCAAATCAAAAAAAATTACGAAGAAATTACCAATAAAATCGAAGAATTATTTGAGGAAAGAAAACGCATTGTCGAAGAGCAATATGACTAAAGATAAAATATGAGTAAAATATATTGGTTACTAGTGCTGTTTTTCCTGGCAACTTGTGGCTGTGAAAAACAACAACAAAACAATCTTACCAAAGTAGATTTGTATCTAAATTGGTTCCCCGAAGCAGAGCATGGTGGGTTCTATACCGCTCTATTGTCTGGATACTACAAAAAAGAAGGTCTTGATGTAAATATTGTTCCTGGGGGACCAGGAACACCTGTTTTACAACAAGTAGCGCGTGGCAATGCCGCATTTGGTATCTCAAATGCGGATCGCGTACTTCTCGCGCGTTCCCAAGAAGCACAAATTGTCGCGGTCATGGCTCCCATTCGCAAAAGTCCACGCTCTATTATGCTACACAAAAGTTCCCGTATACAAAAGTTGGAAGACATCCGTGATATGACACTCATCATGTCAGCCTCTGCTTCTTTTTCGCATTACGTGAAGTACAAATTACCGCTCACCGGAGTAAAAATAGTTCCCTACACCGGAAACATAACCTCTTTCTTGCGCGACAAAAATAGCGCGCAACAAGCGTATATATTTAGCGAACCTTTTATTGCCAAAAGCAAAGGTGTTGAAGTAAAAAATATATTGGTTGCCGATGCTCTAGGTTTCAACCCTTACACCAGCATTTTGGTAACCTCACAACAATACGCACAAAAAAATAGTGCTGTTGTAAAAAAAATGGCGATCGCCAGTCGCAAAGGATGGTTGAAATACTTGCAGTCACCACAAAAAACCAATGAATATATTCATTCCATAAACCGCGAAATGAGTATGGAAATCTTACAATACGGTGTGGAACAATTGCAACCATTGGTCTTCTCGGGTTTAGAAAAGCGCGAGACATTGGGGGTGATGGAAAAAGAACGTTGGCAGGCGTTGCTGCAACAAATGCATGCAGCAAAAATGTTAAAAAAAGAAAATATCGATATCGAGCAAGTTTTTAGCAATCGTTATTTGCAAAAATAACTCAATGCGTTCCCGATTTAACAAAACACGTACCAAATCGGGAACGTTTGAAACTACCTACACATGCTGATCAAATAGTATCGGATTACCGTCGGGATCAACAACACTAAAGTTGCCCGGACCACTCGTACTCTCATCCACTTCATCTTTGATCTCAACTCCCGCGGCCTTAAACTTCTTTTGTAGCTCGCGAACGTCTGCGAATGAATCAAGTTTGTTACAGGTCTTGTCCCATCCAGGATTAAAAGTCATCGCATTTTTTTCAAACATCCCTTGGAATAATCCAATGGTGTGGTCTCCATTGCGCATGATCGCCCAATTTTGCGCAACATCTCCTCCGACCATCGCAAAACCCAATTTTTCATAAAACTCTTTGGAAACGTTGATATCCTTGACACTCAAACTTACGGAAAAAGCTCCCAACTCCATATTTTTCTCCTTAAGGTAATTACCTAAATTTAGTTATACCTATATCTTAAAAAAAATTCGCTACATAAGTCAATACAAATAGTACAAAAACCGTACAAATAGTTTGTATTTTTTATAGGTATATTTAAAATCGGTGGATGTTTTCTAAGCAGAGATTTTCTAGTATTTGGTGCCCCCACAATCGGCTTCGCCGATTACTCCCCCACTGGGGTGTTAGGGGTAGGTTTTTTGTAAAACATTTGATAAAAAGTACTTGTAGTTAAAAACAGATATTGCTTCAAACTAAATTTTCCCAGGGGGGTCATTCCTGCGAAAGCAGGAAACCAGCAATATAAATTCGACTTGAAAGCGCCTGGGGCCCTGGTCAAGCCAGGGATGACAACCTTGAGATTTTTTAGTGTAAAAGCTTTTATCTCTTTTATTTATCTGTATTTAACAAAAACCTACCCTTGTCAGCCCCCACTGGGGGAGTTGACGTAGTTCAAAAAGTGTTGAAAAAACGCAACTTTGGTTCGAGTCAAACAAACATGGGATTTGTAACGCATCAACGTGTCGTTTTTTCTCTCTTGAAGTGCACTACGTAAGCCCTCCTGTGGGAGGGCAGCCGGCGATTAGCCGGCGGGAGGGCATGCTAGCGATTTCCTATACTTCAGGATTAGCTGAGTTTCAATGTTCCAAACTACTAACTTTCCGGTGTTTGGTGGGAAAGAAATTCCTCCGCGGCCATTGCGGCCTTGCATCCCATACCTGCAGCGGTAACCGCTTGTTGGAATTGCCAGTCAACGACATCTCCTGCGGCAAAAACCCCGGGGATGGCGGTTTCCACATCGCAAGAGGCACAGTTTGCGTCGTTGTGCGACGGGACAATGTAGCCATCATTATTCGTCGCTAGTTTTCCATGTAGAAATTCAATATTCGGAATGTGACCAATGGCGATAAATACTCCGTCGCATTTAAATTCATCAATAGTAACGCCAGCACTTTCAGCATTACCATCATGTTCTTGTAACTTCTGAGCAGGACTTCCCTTGGGATGTTTCGCCAACCTCACATGACTCACATTGTTTCCCTCACCGCAAATTTCCGTAACCGCACTGTTCCAGTGCACGGTTATTTTAGGATTATTCAGAGCGCGGTCTTGCATTATCTTCGAAGCGCGAAATTTATCGCGGCGGTGCACTAAGTGCACTTCTTTGGCAAAGCGCGTTAGAAAAGTCGCGTCTTCCATTGCCGTATCACCTCCGCCAACAACGATGACAGTTTTGTCTCGATAAAGAGCACCGTCACATGTCGCACATGTGGAGACAGTTTTGCCAAAAAATTCTTTTTCGCCGGGAATATCGAGAAGCTTGGCTCTTGCTCCGGAAGCAATGATCAATGTCTGTGCTAGATATTCACCACCTTCTGCGCTAATTTTAAAAGGACGCTGTTGCAGGTCAACTTCTTTGATAACCTCCATCACGTACTTCGCGCCAAAACTACTTGCCTGTTTCTTCATGCGATCCATCAACTCAAAACCGTTGATTCCTTCCGGAAATCCTGGGTAGTTCTCTACGGAACTTGTCAAACTTAGCTGTCCACCGGGTTCGTGACCTTCAAAAACCAAAGGATTCAAATTTGCTCTCGCAGCATAAATGGCCGCAGTATGTCCCGCACACCCAGAACCGATAATGACGACATCCAATATGTTTTCGCTCATTTTACTCACCTTTTCTATGCCATTCATTTTTGACAAGAGAATCTATAATTTGTTGACCACGATGCCCAAAAATAGGATGTTGCTCAAAAGAAAACTCGGTGGCTAATTCTACGGCAGTCTGACCAGGAGGAGTTCCATTTTCTTCGGCTAACTTTAAAGTTTTGAGAGTCATGTTGTACACAGATTGATCCCAATTTTTGTCGAGGTGTCGCTTAGAAAAAGGATCTTCATTGATGTATCCATACTGTTCATTGGAGCAATTCACAATTCCCATACGATTTACCAAAAAGTCGGGAACATAGTAGATTTTTCGCTCAAACAGCAATTTATCATCGCGCGTGGCATCTTCCAACTGGTTGTTCGCCGCCCCGCAAACAATCTTTGTATTTAATTTTTCAATTGTTTCTGGGCAGAGAATTCCGCCTGTAGCACACGGAGCAAAGATATCGCATTCTGTTGCCAAAAGCGAATTGTCATTTTTCGATGAGAGAATCGTCTCCAAGTTGTGCCCTGCAAATTGCTGCTGTGCGCGCTCTATCGACTCCGGAAAAATATCACTACCAATGACCTTCGCCACTTTTTTCTCGAATAAAAGACGTATAAGCTCTATTCCGACATGCCCCATACCTTGAACAACGACGGTTTTTCCTTCTAAACTCTCTTTAAAACGAAATTCAGCGGCGGCTTCCATACCACATAACACACCTTTTGCCGTTGCTGAAGAAGGGTTACCACTTCCTCCAACACCAGGTGGAATACAGGTGACAAATCGCGTCTTGGTAAAAATATTTCCGATGTCCGTAGGGGTAGTTCCAACGTCCTCTGCGGTAATATAACAACCATTTAACGATGTGATGAACTTTCCATAAGATTGAAATATTTTTTCTCTTACTCCTGCATCGCGTTTATCGATTTTAGGGTTGTCAACAATCACCCCTTTACCGCCTCCCCACCACAAACCGGCCAAAGCATTTTTATGCGTCATGCCCTTGGATAAGCGAAGACCGTCTCTTAAAAAATCTTCGGTGGTATCATAACTCCAAAATCTCGTTCCTCCTGCCCCCTGGCCACGACAAGTTCTGTGGACGAAAGCTCCTTGGAGAATATCATATTCTTCTAATAATTCGAAAAAAATGCCTTCGTGTTGTTCATAGTCTCGCTTGTCACTGTTAAAAAAATCGCAAAGAGGCTGTAGCTCGGGATGAGAAGCGCGACACTCATTTTCATTGTGGATGAAGTAAAAACGTTTAATGCCGTTACTTTTTAAAAATTGAACAAACTCGTCTGGCGAAGATTGAAGCAAATTCACCATAAATTTATATCCTTATTCTTGTAATTCAGAAATATTTTTGTAAAGTTCCAGTGATTCGGGATTTTTTAGCGCGTCTTGGTTGTACACTGGTCGTCCATGAATAATTTCACGAACCGCAATTTCCACTTTTTTCATACTAATTGTATAGGGAATATCATCTACAGCGATAATCTTTGCTGGTACGTGGCGAATCGAAGCATTTTGGCGAATGGTATTCTTTATACTATTACACAGAGTTTCGTCGAGTACTTTGCCTTCTACCATCTTAACAAACAATACAACGCGTGTATCATTTTGCCACTCCTGACCGACAACTACGCTATCTTCGATTTCCTCAAGCGCTTCTACTTGGCGATAGATTTCCGCTGTACCAATACGTACTCCTCCAGGGTTTAAAGTGGCGTCGGAACGACCATAAATAATAACTCCGTTACTTTGTGTAATTTCTATATAGTCACCGTGTCGCCATGTATCTTCGTATACGGCAAAGTATGCTTTGGTGTAGCGCGAACCATCTTCATCATTCCAAAAGTAGATGGGCATCGACGGAAAAGGAGAACGACACACCAACTCGCCCTTCTGCTCGGTAACTTCATTTCCCTCGCTATCATAAGCAACGACGTCCATTCCCAAACATTTCCCTTGAATTTCTCCTGGAAAAACAGCCGAAAGGGGATTTCCGCCAACAAAACATCCGTTGAGATCCGTACCACCAGAAATGGAGGCGAGATGTACATCTTCTTTGATATGTTTATGTACAAAATAAAAACTCTCTTCGGGAAGTGGTGAGCCTGTGGACAAAATAGCTTTTAATTCACTTAAGTTTGCCGACTCTTTGGGATGTATAACTTTTTGCTGCAATGCCGTCAAATAACGCGCGCTCGTTCCAAAAATAGTGATACGCTCTTTTTCCGCCATTTTCCACAAGCTATCTCCTTCGGGAAAAAAGGGAGAGCCATCGTAGAGAAGAACCGTAGCCCCTGTTGCCAGAGAACTCACCAGCCAATTCCACATCATCCACCCACAAGTGGTGTAGTAAAAAATGACATCTTCGCGTTTTACATCTACATGAAGAACGAGTTCCTTGAGGTGGTTAATAAGTATCCCTCCCACACTTTGAACCATACACTTTGGTAAGCCTGTTGTTCCAGAGGAATACATAATGTATAGTGGGTGATCAAAAGGGACCTGTACAAACTCAAGTTCTTCGGCACTATTGTCAACAAAATCTTCATAGTGAACGCTATTATTGATATGCGAAATCTCTTTGTTGTCGGGCAAATAGTTGATCACAACGACTTTTTCAATAGAAGGTAACTTTTCGACGACTTGTTGTACTCTTTGTAAAGAGTCATTTTGCTTACCATTGTAATAGTAGCCGTTTGCCGTAAACAATACTTTGGGTTGTATTTGACCAAATCGGTCAAGAACACCTTTCATCCCAAAATCAGGAGAACAAGACGACCACACGGCTCCAAGACTTGTGGTGGCCAACATCGCCACAACAGTCTCCAACATATTTGGCATGAATCCAGCAACGCGGTCACCGCTTTGAACACCTTGGTCTTTAAGAGCCGTGGCTAACTTCGCTACAGATGCATACAAGTCCTTATAAGAAATCGAACGCTGCACCTGATCTTCGCCTCGGAATACAATAGCAATACGGTCATCGCGGTAGCGAAGTAGATTTTCGGCGAAATTGAGTTTGGCACCAGTAAACCATTTTGTATCGCGCATTTTCTCACCTTGTACTAAAGCGCTTTCAAAAGGTTTACTTGCTCTAATTTCTACAAAATCCCACACTTTTTCCCAAAATTTGCCCAAATGTTCAATGGACCATTGATGGAGATTTTCATAAGTACCGACTTCCGTGCCGTCTTGGCGCAATACGTCTATAAACTTTTGCATATTAGAGTTTTTAACGCGCTCAGCACTCGGTGTCCAAAGTGGTTTTTGCATTATGATTCCCTTCTACAGAGTACCGCGACGGGCTTGTTCGCGCTCGATAGACTGAAATAAAGCTTTGAAGTTTCCTTTGCCGAAACTTTCCGCTCCTTTTCTTTGAATGATTTCAAAGAAAAGAGTTGGTCGATCTTGAATGGGACGCGTAAATATTTGCAATAAATACCCTTGCTCATCGCGATCAATTAAAATGCCTAGGTCAGAGATCACTTCCATATCTTCGTCTATTTTTCCGACACGTTCCTCTAAATTTTCGTAATATGTCTTGGGTGTCGGTAAACAATCAAGGCCGTTCTCACGTAGCTTTTTTACAGTGGTAATAATATCGTCTGTAGCAAACGCAATGTGTTGTACACCTGCTCCAGAGTAGAATTCGACAAATTCTTGAATTTGTGACTTCTTAATTCCTTCTGCAGGTTCGTTGATCGGCATTTTCACTTTGTGATTCTCACTTGCCACAACAATAGAACGCAAAGAAGTAAATTCGGTCGAAATATCTTTGTCGTCGGCTGTCCAAAACCGATGGAAGTCAAATATTTTTTCGTACCAACTGACAATTTTTTCCATGTCACCATCTGGCTGATTTCCCACAATATGGTCAATAAAATTCAGCCCTGTAGGATTGACTTTTGCGGTGGAATTGCTTTTTTTATAACCGGGTAAAAATCCCTTGTAGTTCTTGCGTTCGACAAAAGTATGAATGACATCGCCATAACTTTTTATCGATGCCATCACAATAGAGCCGTTTTCGTCTTCAATTACTTGAGGCTCTCTTATAGAAGTGGCACCACGCGATGTGGTCACTTCCCATGCTTTCTTTGCATCGTCAACAGTATAAGCAACATCTTGTACTCCATCTCCGTGTAAACGGATGTGCTCGTTAAGTTCGCTCTGAGCATGAAGAGGGGAAGTCAACAAAAAGTAAATATCATTTTGTTTCATAACGTATGTGACCTGATCACGACTACCAGTTTCTAAACCTTCATAAGCCACTTGCTCAAAACCAAAAATACTTTGGTAATAATGAGCAGCTTGTTTAGCATTGCCAACAATAAAACGTACATGGTCGAAACCAAGTAATTGAAATGGTGTTGTCATGTTTAATCTCTTTCTATAAAATCAAATCCAAGAGCAAATGGGGCACTTTTCTGCTTCATGTCCTCTAGCTTTGCAATACTCACGGCCGAAAAAAATAATTTGCAAGTGCAGTTTTTGCCAATATTTTTTTGCATATATTTTTTTTAGATCTCTTTCTGTTTGTACAACTGATTTCCCACTAGACAGTTTCCAACGTTCGGCGCAACGGTGGATATGAGTATCCACCGGAAATGCGGGCACGTTAAATGCCTGGCTCATAACAACAGATGCTGTTTTATGACCCACTCCTGGTAATTCCTCCAAGGCATCTATATCTGGAGGTACTTGTGCATCATATTTATCAATCAATATTTGAGAAAGGTCGCGAATAGCTTTCGCTTTTCGAGGTGCTAATCCACATGGGCGAATAATATTTTCAATTTGTTTGTAGCGTAGCTTTATCATCTTATGTGGTGTATCTGCTTTGGCAAACAACTTGGGTGTAATTTGATTCACACGAACATCCGTACATTGTGCAGACAATAGTACGGCGATGAGTAGTGTAAATGAATCTTTGTGATCCAGAGGAACGGGTGTCTCGGGATACAAGTCTTCGAGTATAACCCTAATCTTTTTTGCTCTTTCTCTTTTCGTCATGATTGCCTTTTTCTTTTTTGTCTACATCTTCTGCAGCTTCATCTTTAGTTTGTTCTTTCTTTTCTTCTTCGTTAGAGCTATTTTCTTTTTCCTCATCTTTTGGTGTGGTATCTTCTTTTTTGGAGTCTTCAGTCTCTGCTTTTTCTTCGCGCGGTGACTCATCAGAACTTGATTTTTTTTCTGCGGTTGTACTGTTTTTAGGTTCTTTTTTCTCTAAAAGAAGACGATCTTGGCTACTCTTATCGCTTTTCCATTTTTCGGCAAGACCACGAATTTTGTCAATAACTTCTGCATATGATTTTCCGGAAGCACGTTTTTCACTTCGATGAGAGGTGTAATCTTCAATGAGCATAACCGCCCACTTCGTTGCATCGCGCATTGTCTGAGCAACCATTTGTCGTTCTTCAAGATCTGGCTCTTTTGCATATACTTGCCAGTAGGTCATTTCGTTAAACCATGCCCCTAGGGCTACTTGCATTTGCACAAGGTTACCGATATTGGCATTGAGTTCTTGTAATGGTTTTGTGAGTAAAAAATAGCCCACAGGAATCGCACTCAAGAAAGATAAAAAACAGCCTAGTATGGCATGACCCTGGAAGAAGGCATATATACCAAAACAAAAAACCACAATACCAACGATAAAAGTAACGATATGCAGTGCCATCATCATGTAGTAAGAAAAAACTCCATGACGTGTCATATCACTAATTTTTTTTACAGTATATTGGTTGACATAGCGTACTTCCTGCACTTGTTCTAAATTAGTGCTAATATGGTCAACGACCGTTTTAATTGTATCTAGATTTTGTTCGTCAACTGTAATTTGCCACTTTTCGGTTGTTTCTTTTGGATTTTCTCTCCACTCTTCAAGGTGGACGGAATTTGTATACATTTTTTTTAGCAATTTGCTAATATCGCTTTGCTGTGACATTGTTGGTGATCCTCATTATATCTTCAAAACTGGAGCTGGAGTCAATTCTTCTGGTACACCTGGAAAGTTTTTTTGAATAAAATCTCCCATTGTTTTGCGCGTTTGTTCCGAGAGCAAACTTTGCATTTTTTCCGTGCATGTACCACAAATGGTGGAAGAAAACAGTAGTTTATTTCCTAAACATAGTGCCAACAAGGTGTGTTCTTTTTCAACGTTTTCGGATTGACATAAATGACATTCATGCATGTCTTCCGTCATTATGTAGTTTTCTAAAAAGAAATTTTGAAGTTTCTCTGTTGATTCTTTTGAGTACTCTTTTGCAAGTCCTTGCTGGCATTGAAAACACAACGCATACTCAAAGATTACCCTTTTTCTGCGAAATACTTTTTGAACCTGATACAATGTTAGAGACTCCACTAAATCACATTCACAGGAAACACAATTGGTAAACGCTTTACCTGAGTAGACAGAGTATAGAATTTCGGGGATGGGCTTTGCTTCTCTCTCCATATGGGATAAAAAATAGTGGAAATCTTCAAAATTGAAATCTCCACCAATGTATTCATCTTGCATAGCTCTACCCCTTTTGATAATGATTTTCTAAAGTATAGTTATAAGCTCGATAAAACGTTTTATTTTCATTTACGGCATTGGTCAATAAATCTTTGAAACTTTGAAGGTCTTGTATATTGATAACCAAGTTACAACTCAAGACATATGCTTGCATCGTATTAAAAGTTTCGACAAGGCTACCTACAAAAACAGAAAACATATAACGACGAATGTTCATCGAAAAACTTTGTAGGATTTGCATTGCTTGTAAATATAAATTTTCTTGCAATACAACAATGTGAAAAGAATGAAACCGCAACTTCTGAATGGCGTCCTCTTCGGATTTTGCCACGTAAACCTTACAATTCAAGTCAAGAAACTGGTTTACCAGGAACTCTTGTAGGTCTCCCTCAGCAATGACCATCACTTTTAGGCCATCGCAACCGCGCTGTTCATCGCTTAAAATACTTTTAACAACTTCCATATTATTCCTCGTCTTATTACTTTTGGTAAACAAGATAGAATACATATATTTTGAAACTACACTGTAGGTTTAAAAACGATTCTAACTTAGTTACTCTTTCATACTTTAACTCAACCAAAAACTTTGCAATTTACTCGTCTTTGTCCATTTTTAAATTTTTAAAATTAAAGGAATTACCCTGTGGATTTTGTTTCTTTTTTATTTCCGGTCGCGGAATGATTCCTCTACTGGGTATCGTTGGCTTTTGCGTCGTTTTTGGAAAGGCAGATGGTGGTTTAGCTGTAGGAGCTTGGGTAGACGGGTGTTGTGGCGCTTTTACTTCGTTTGTTTTGGGAGCTGGCTTGGGTTGCGAAACCGCCGTTCTGTAACTCCCCACAATCCCTTTTTCCGCGTTGACGCGATCTATTTCCCGCGTAATCACGCTGCGACGAGTACAATAGGTTCTTGCCGTATTTTCAGCAATAATCCCTTGTCCGTATAAACTACCAAGAGATTGGTCAAATGAGATCATTCCATACTGAGGACTTTTTGAAATAACATCATAAAAAGTTTTATCTTCCGTTTCACCATTCATGATAATTTCATTGATACGCGCATTATTATTTAGTATCTCAAGAGCCGCTATTCTTCCTCCTTGTATTCGTGGAACAAGGCGCTGCCCAATCACCCAACGTAAACTTTCAGCCAAACGGTTGCGAATAAGTGACTGGTCATTTTTGGGAAACATAGCACTAATACGTGAAATCGTCTGCCCGGTATCGTTAGTATGCACCGTACTGAAAACAAGGTGCCCAGTTTCTGCGGCGGAAAGAACAATTTCGAAAGTCTCCCTGTCGCGCATCTCTCCCACAAGAATCACTTTGGGAGTTTGGCGTAAAGCTGCGCGTAGTCCTTGAGGAAACGAGTAAAAATCGAGTCCCAACTCTCGTTGGTTAATCGTCGACAGCTTGTGTTTATGATCAAACTCGATGGGGTCTTCTAAAGTAATTACGTGAACTTGCTGATTGGTATTGATTTCGTCAATCATTGCGGCAAGCGTACTCGATTTCCCACTTCCCGTAGCACCAGTTACAAGGACTAGACCATTTTTTTCAGAAGAAATCTGCTGCAAAATAGTAGGCAAATTCAATTGTTGTAAAGTCGGAATAACAGAGCTTAGCTTACGAAGTACGATAGAGTACTGTCCGCGCTGCGAAAAAATATTTACGCGAAATCTCTCGTAGTCCATCAGTTGATACGAACAATCACAGGAACCCGTAGTAATAAGTTGATGCATCAAATTACTATTCCCTTGAACAAGGTTCAGAGAAAACACTTCTGTTTGGAAAGGAGTCAAATTTACAATCGGAATATCTTCGAATTGTACGGGCTGGAGAAGTCCAGAAGTAACAACTTGCATAGGACGACCGACAGTAAAAATGATATCGGAAATATCTTCGTAACTTTGCAGAATTCTTTCCAACATAAAATCAATTTCATTTTTACGCATTGTATTTACCGTGAATTAAGCCTAAAGAAAATGACAAGTAACAACGCAACACCCTTTGCGGATGTTGCACGCGCATGGTGCCTTTACATCTTGAACATATCTTTGTACTCTTGGGGAATCTCTTTTAGATATTTAATAAAACGTTTCTTTTCTATACACTTATCAAAAGCTTCGTCTTCTCTAATGAGATTTTCATCCAGTAGTTCTTCAATATGATCATCAAGCATACGCATTCCCATACGTCTATTCGTTTGGATAACGTTTATGAGTTGGTGAGTTTTTCCTTCGCGAACGAGAGCAGAAACGGCCGGGGTTTGTATGAGTATTTCTAAGGCGCAAATACGACCTGATCCGTCTTTTCTCTTAAAAAGCGTTTGTGAAACAACGGCTTTGAGTGATTCAGACAAAGTAGTACGTATCTGATCTTGCATGTTTGCAGGAAAAACTTCGATAATACGGTCCACAGTTTTTGTTGCGTTTTGCGTATGTAGAGTTCCGAATACCAAGTGCCCTGTTGCCGCCGCTTCGATAGCGAGCTGAATGGTTTCCTGATCACGCATTTCCCCCACGAGTATAATATCAGGGTCTTCGCGCAGTGCACCTCGAAGTGCCGCTGAAAAACTTTTTGTATCTTTTCCCACTTCGCGGTGGTTTACAATACAATTGTACGAATTGTGTTTGAATTCTACGGGGTCTTCTACCGTCAAGATATGATCTTTCCGCGTTTTATTTGCATAGTCAATAATCGCGGCCAGGGTGGTAGATTTTCCACTACCTGTCGGACCTGTTACGAGAATCAAACCTTTGTGATAAGTGGCAAAACGTTTTACCACTTCGGGTAAACCAAGTTGCTCTACAGTGAGTATTTCTGTCGGAATTTGTCTAAAAACAGCCGAAACCCCATGAGCTTGTTGAAAGTAGTTTGCCCGATATCGCCCCACATTAGGTAGCTCATAAGCAAAGTCGATATCACCTGTTTCTTCGAATACTTTTGCCTTGTGCTCTGGGCATATTTCGTAAAGAAGTTCTTTTAACTCACCATCTTCTAGCTGTTTAAACTTTACTCTTTCTAAATCTCCACGAATACGTAGAGCTGGAGGATTACCAGAGGATAAATGTAGATCGGAAGCTCCTTGGACTGTCATCAATCGAAAAAAAGCATCTATTTTTGCCATATGTTCCCCCACCAAATACGGGCCTTAAGTATCAAATTACATAGATCTCTTGTATCATAGCCTCGTATAATTACAAGAGATAAAAAGTAAAATACTTTAACTTATTTTTATAAATCATTTCTAGATAAAATTGTATTTTTTTTTGCAAAACTCAGGACCCAAACACAAATTTCTACTAATTGTTAGTTGATAATTAGGGCGTGTCATCAATGAACCTTCATTCACTATTGAGTCCTTCTAAATACTAGCGTCGTTGCTCCTTATTTAAATAAACTAACTATGATACATGCGGAGCGCCTAGCTAGAATTTACAATGACTTTAATATCAAATAAACTTTAATTGATGACACGCCCTAAATCGAAAGTTTTAATATATTATATTTTATAGATCAACCGTGCTACATGTAAGGTAAAGATGAAATAGTGTGTTTGGCAAAATACCATCAGGAAAAATTCACGGGTAAATTCAGCAATCAATCCAGGTAAATTTATCTTGTCTCACCGTTATTATTTCGCTATAATCCAGGTTTTGTATTTCTAAGTAGAAATGCAAAGGCTTGTGCGGCTACTTAACTTGTAAATGTTAGAAAGAGTACTATGGATGATCAAAATACTCAACAAAATTATTCACAAATTTTAGAAGAGTTTAGTGAAGAAAGACCAAACATAGTTGCATGTGCAGTTATAAAAAATGGGAGCATCGAATCGTGCATTTTTCCATCTACTTTTGAAAAAGACACTTTGGCTCTCATAATCGACTCCACGATGAAAGTTGGCAAAAACAGTTTAGACAAACTAGGTGGGAAAAACCTAAAACGAATTTTACTCAAAAATGAACAAGGGATTATTGTTCTCCAACAGTTAGCTAATTCTATTCTTTTTGTTCTTGCTGATCAAAAAACTAAGCCCGGTTCATTGCTTCTCAGTGTACAAGAACTGGCAACGAAAATGGCATAATAGCGTTTGTCCTAATATTTTTTGAAAAAATTGCCAAAGAGGCTTTATTTTCTCAAAATTTCCCAGGCATAACATTTGTTTTTGTACTTCCTAATAGATATTAGTTAGTGAGGAAAGGAAGTTTATTTTGTTAAAAAAAGTGCATAAGACCCCTTACAAGATACTACTTGTCGACCATGAAGATCCTATTCGAGAAATTTTGCGTTCTGTTTTAGAGGGGGCTGGATATAACGTAACTACAGCGCGAAACAGAGAAGAAGCCTTAAAGAAAATAGACAAAAAACTTCCAGATATAATTATTTCAGAGGCAGAGTTACCTCCTGTTAAAAGTGGGTTTCACTTCTACAAACATCTGAAAGCGGAAGCGAAGACTGCAAATATACCATTTATTTTCTTAACAGCCGTTGAAGAAAAAGTAATTAGTAAATTGCTCAAGGTAAATGATATTCATATAGTGAAACCTGTGAAATCACAAGATTTCTTAACCAAAATAGATGAATTTATCAACAAGCGTTTCCAAAAAAAACCAGCGGAAGCAAAGAGAACAAGGCGTACAAAAATCAAACAAGAGAAATCTATTATTAAATTGTTAGATTTTAATATAGATAAACTCCCCAAACCTAAAAGAGCGAAAAATATAAACCATCCGGTTATGCCTCTACCACCAGGTCATTCCACAAAATTTTTCAGCAATCCAAGCGGAGCTTTTGACCTAAAGATGCTCAAAACGGCATTCACCAAAGCAGTAAAAGATTTTAAATCTGGCAATATTGATTACGAAGATATGTTATTTCCACAAGTATCGGAAACAGCTACTCGCGAAAGGCTAGTACCTGTAAACATACCGCAACCGAAAGAAGCTGTGGATGACATGATGGTCGTTGATCTTGAATTGGCAGAGGACGATCACCTGTTACAAGAATTACAAGAAGCAGAAGAGCAAGTATTGGATTCCCCGCAAGGTGGTATGCACAATGTATTTCTACAACACTTTGCAAATAAATCATTAGATTTTCAAACGGGTATATTTGATGATATTGTGGTCTTAGATAATAAATATTCTTTACTACACAGTGACAAAGAAATTGATAATTTACCTGCTTTTCAAAATAAATGGGAAGATTTTTTATACAACTTACGCTCTTTGTCTGTCAACGCAGAAGTGAAAGGCAACACTTCCTATTTGTGGATGGAGACGGAAGAAGAGAATTTCTTACTGGTAAACTCTCCTCAAAAGGAAATTTTGGCATTTGCAAGTGTTAGCGACGCTCCAGTTGAAGCAATCTTCCTCGAAGAGGAAACCACAGTTCCACAACAGCCACAGGATGAAACATTTTTTCTTTTACCTAAACTAACCTGTAACATACCAATCATTACACGTAGCAAAGTATGCGGTTTAATTGCAAAACTTGTTAGTGATTTTAACGTTGGTAGTAAAATCAATGCCGTTATCCAAAACAAAACAAGTGGAGAGCTGATTGCGACAACACACGAGCAAAAAGATTACGCACAAATTCATCAGTGCGCTCACGATATTTTTTCTGTTGCGGGCCTATGTAGTCAAATTTGCGATATGGGATTTTCCACAGACTATGTTATTTTAGAAACAGACGACGAAAATTTATTATTTGTCGATGATGCGAACAAAGATTTACATATATCGTGTTTGGATGCGCGTATTGTTACTCACCTACAACAAGGATAAAATAATCGAATACACGAGATAAAATTCTAAGGTGCTATAACTTTTTCACAATTTTATCCGCTTAATTTCGATCTTCATAATATTTTCTCGGAGAAAGTAAATGTCTAACGAAATACTAAAACAAGAAATAGAAAAAGATTTAAGAGGAATGGGGCTACTCGATGAAGATCTGGTTGATGCAGTAATATGTGTTGCATTTCTTCGAGAGAAACTTGAACCTGTGGTTCGAGAATTAGAAGGCAAAAGTTTACCAGCAAGCATCGCAATAGCAAACGATCAGGATGCCATTGCCGCAGTTGATGAAATAACAGAACGCGTTGTCAATAGACAAGGTTTATTGGAAAAAGCGATGATGGGGGAAGATATTCACGACACTCTCGCAAGCATCAAAGCTAAAATAGAATCTCTTATTGTCGGTTCCGAAGTTGCAGCACGAACAATCGAACAAATGCAAGAAGCTACCAAAAAAATGCGAACCACAAATCGCAATAAAATAAAGGATTAATCATGCACAAACTCATTGTATTCTTTTTCGCCATATTATTGTGTCTCGGTTGCCAAAATTGGCAACTCAATAATTCATCAGACAATAACGTCTCACACAATAAACAGCAAGAAGTCGCCCAACAACCCACACAGCAACAAGATACGACAGAGCATAACGACACCACTCATGATGACACACAACAACCTGCGGAAGATACCAAGTCCAACGGTGTAGTTGACCTATCTTTCGGTGGAAATGACGAGAGTAGCAACAGTGGTGAATCTAACGCAAACACACAAGAAAATACAATTGATGAAAACGTAGTAGTTTCCGACTCTACAAATGAAAATATCGCGGAAGAAAAGACCGCACAAGAATCACTGGGAAACACATCAGAAAATCATTTTTCTGAAGAAGAAACTATCGAAGAAACATACATGGAAGAGGCCAAAGATAGTTCAAGCGACACCAGCGTTCAAGATGTCGAAGAAACAACCTACGAAGAAGAAGATATCAACGAAGGAAGCGAAACAAGCAAAGTTGATACCGAAACGGCGACGACGGATACAGACTATGAGGAAGAAAATAACCAGCAAGATAGCCTTGCACGTGAAGCCAAGATGAAAGCGGAAAAAGACCGCCTGGCACGCGAAGCCAAGATGAAAGCGGAAAAAGACCGCCTGGCACGCGAAGCCAAAATGAAAGCAGAACAACAACGTCTTGCAAAAATACAAGCAGAAAAAGAACGCCTGGCGCGCGAAGCCAAAATGAAAGCAGAACAAGAGAAAAAGCGTTACTGGAACTCTCTTCTTGCCAAACAAGGTACATTCAAATACGACATTTACATCGATAAAACAAAACGTGGACACCAAACCACAACCATTTTTACAAAAAATGGCGATATCATTGTCAAACTAGATGTGACTATAGACATAAGCACTTGGTACTATTCCTACAAATTTAAACAGACCTCTACGGAAGTATGGCGCAATGATGTGGTACAAAGCTATGACTGTTTCCAGGACGACAATGGTACAAAAACAAATTTAAAACTCCAGAAAATGTCCTCGGGATATACCATGACATTCAAAGGGAAAACCACCAAACTCAACGAGCCTGTGATTCCTGGTAGCTCTTGGAATTTGATGGAAGCATATGATAAATACCCTTCTTTTCTTGTTATAGACGGTGGTTTGGGTACCACAACAACATATGCGAAATCAAAAGTGAAATTTCACAATGACGAAAATGTCAAGGTGGGTAATACATACATGAAATGTAAACACTTCAGTCCCACCACAGGTGAAAAATGGTCGGCGTGGTATAGCACAGACGGCACATTCGTACGTTATAAAGATGTTGTAGACGGTTATCTTTACGACACAATATTAACAAGTGTTGCACGTGCACGCTAAACTAACACACGTAGATCACCAATATATTTGACAAAAAGCCACAGATTTTTCTGTGGCTTTTTAGTTAGAGACGGTTAACGTTTAAGAAAATAACCAAAACAAATAATTCAATGGGTGGCAATACGGACTACGATCCCCATCCTGATCCCGAAAGATTTTACTATTTTCCATTGATCAAAATAGTAGGTATAAAATGGATATAAATCAAAAATTTATTGATTGCGCTTTGCAACAAAAATACATAACCTTAAAGCATGTTCAGGAATGCAAAGAAATTCAGCAAAATTTCCCCACGATGAGCATTGAACAAATACTCGTAACACATGGCTTTCTCGATGAGAGTAAATGTAAAATTATTCGCGCAATTTTAAAATACAAAAATGAAGAGCTTGGAGAAGAGTTAGATACTAGCGTAAAGCGTAAAAGAGACCGTGATGTTGCCGATGCATTGCTGCAAAGCGGTATAGTGACAAAAGACGATATACTTAAACTCGTTGCCCTACAAAAACAGCTCAAAAAAGAAGGTATGAGTTACCCACTTATTAACGTAGTTATTGCAAAACACGTTTTATGGGAGAATGGCGAATGGGAAAATTGGTTTGAACTATCCAAAACAGAAATGTACAAAGAAATTATTTTTGTTATTGCCACCGGAAGTCACAGTGGAAAAAGCTTTTACATAAACAAAGAAGAGCTACTTTTGAAGTTTCTAAGTAATGGCGACTGGACCATTGGAAGATTTGCAAACACCAATAAAATTGTTGTGGAAGACTCCACTGTTTCCCGTGTCCACGCTAAGTTTGCCTTTGATGGTCATAAGTGCACAGTCGCAGATATGATGAGCTCTTTGGGAATTTACGTCAATGAAGAAAAAACCAAAAAAAAGCAACTGCAAAATAACGATATTCTGCGTGTTGGACCAAAACAATTTAAAATTAAAGTGCGCTGATGTGTGGTATATTCGGTAGTATTAATATCGAAAACACGCAACAGTGGAGTAAAGAATGTTGCCGGCTACTTGCACACCGCGGTCCAGATGAACAAAATATTTGGTACGACCAGCAAAAAATTCTCATGATGGGGCATACGCGCCTTGCGATTATCGATATATCGGGAGGGAATCAGCCCATTCGCTCACACTGTGGACGATACACTATGGTTTATAATGGTGAGATTTATAATTATTTGCATCTCAAAAAAACATTGTGTGACCAAGGGAGTAAATTTTACAGTGACAGCGACACAGAAGTTCTCTTAAAGGCTATCGAGCACTGGGGATTGCAAAAGGCGGTTTCATTACTTGCAGGTATGTATGCTTTTGCCCTATGGGACCAAAACACACAGATACTCCATCTAGTTCGCGATCGCGTCGGAATAAAACCGTTGTACTATGCAAAACTCAATAATTATTTTGTCTTTTCTTCTGAATTACAGCCCATTATGAAACACCCGGCCTTCGAAGAAAAAATTGATCGCAATGCTCTAGCCTTGTACATGAAATACAAGTATGTCCCTTATCCGCATTCTATTTTTACAAATGTTTATAAACTCCCGCCAGCAACAATACTGAGTATCTCTCCACCCTTACCAGCGGATACTCATCTTCAAAAATACTGGGACATAGGTCATCTTGCCACAAATAATCCCCCATTGACTGATTTTACAGAAGCATGCGAACAACTAGAGCATATTCTACGAACCAGTGTAAAAGAACATATGCTTTCAGATGTACCCTTGGGAGCATTCTTATCCGGGGGAATTGATTCGGCAACGATAACAGCTTTGATGACACAACATCATTCGCGAGTCAAAACTTTCAACATTGGTTTTGCCGAGAGTAGCCACAATGAATCGCAAATAGCAGCCTCTATTGCGCGCCATTTGCAAACGGAGCATACGGCGTTTATTTTAACAATGAAAGAAGCGCAGAACACTATTTCTGTGCTTCCACAAGCATTCGATGAACCTTTTGCCGACTCATCACAACTACCAACTCTTTTGGTCGCTAAAATGGCAAAAAAACACATAAAAGTTGTTCTTTCAGGTGATGGCGGAGACGAAGTGTTTGCCGGATACAATCGCTACCTCTTTGTTCCCAAAGTTATGCGTATGTCGCGCTTACCATGCCGTACGTTATTGAGTAAGTTACTCCTCAGTACGCCCAATTTCATTTGGGATTATGTGGGGTTTAAAAAATGGCAACTCTCAGATCGCATCGCTAAATTGGCAAATGTTCTCGCAATGAATTCTCCACAACATATATATAACTATTTAATTTCTTGTTGGCAATCTCCCATTGTTCTTGGCGCAAATCCTGTACAATTTTCGGGAAATATCTCTCATGACAACATCGTCCAAGACATGATGCTCCATGATTTCTCGTCATACCTTGTGGATGACATTCTTACAAAGGTAGACCGAGCAACGATGTTCTCCAGTATAGAAGCTCGTGTTCCTTATCTAGACCATCGCGTCGTGGAGTTTGCCTCGCGCATTCCACTACATATGAAAATTCATAATGGCATAGGTAAATATGTTCTACGAAAAATACTTTATAAATATGTTCCACCAAGTTTATTCCAACAACCAAAGATGGGATTTGCTTTACCGCTACATGCGTGGCTACGCGACTCACTAAAAGATTGGGTACAAGACCATTTATCCTCACCTTTACTCCAAGATTTTTTTGATACATCACAAATTATGAACATGTGGCAACAACATAAATCAGCGCGCAAAAATTACCAGGAACAACTGTGGAGTGTGCTTATGTTTAAACTATGGTTAGAAAATTATAGGAAGAAAAATGTATAAACCCTTTTCTCAAGCTTGTGAAAGAAACAAATTACCTATTTTGCAACATCTAAAAGATATTTTTTGCAAACAAGGCCGTGTATTAGAAATTGGTAGTGGAACAGGCCAACATGCCGTTTACTTCGCGAAGCAACTACCACATCTCATCTGGCAAACCAGTGATGTTGAAGAACACCATCGCGGAATTGAAACATGGCTAGAAGAAGTGCATTTAAAAAATTTACGTCTACCTTTAACGTTGGATGTAAGTGAAAAAGAACACTGGCCACAAGACCAGTTTAACTATGTATTCACGGCCAATACTTGCCACATTATGAGTTGGCCACAAGTCAAAGATATGTTGGTTCTTGTAGGACAAGTTCTCGAACCTCATGGATATTTTTGTGTGTATGGCCCGTTTAAATACAACGGTAACTATACTAGTGAATCCAACCATCATTTTGACTTAAGTCTGCGTCACTCAAAAGCAACAATGGGAATCCGCGACTTTGAAGATATATGCGCTTTTGCCGAAAAGCAACAATTGAAAATAACGGATGACCATACAATGCCGGCGAATAACCAACTGCTATCTTTCCAGAAAGTTTAAAATATGAAACAGAGCATCTACATCGTGATTGTGACACTTTTGGTTAATTTATTTTACGCGATACTTCGTTACAATGTTTTTGGCAATGTTCCGTGGGAACAATTGCCCCTTTATGTCGTCAATAAAGCGGTGTCTTTTTCCGCTATTTTTTGTATTTCGTTATCAGTAGTGTGGAGTAAATTACCCTCAAAAAAAATACAGGTTCGTAAGTTTTTGGGATTATATGGTTTTGCTCTGGCAATTTTTCATGTATTATTATCGGTAATACTTTTGAATCCCGAATACTATTCGACTTTTTTTGATGGTCAAAAAATAAATCTACGAGGTAATATCATCATACTATGTGGAGCGCTGGCTTTTATGTCGTTTCTCATTGCTGCTTCGTGCTCAATTGTAAATTCACCGACAAGCCTGCTATACATTCGCCCATGTGTTACAATTGCAATTATTTTTGCCGCGACACACATTTTTTTCCGCGGAAAAAATACCTGGATAAATCCTTATAATTGGTATGGTTATATGCCTCCTATTAGCTTGCTGAGTTTTACGGTCGTCATCATTGCGATTGCCAGTAAAGCATACACAAAAAAATAATGGGCTAATTTATGCTGATTCACAATAGATACAAACTACAAAAGCAACTTGGGCAAGGTGGCATGGGAACTGTGTATCTAGGCTTAGATACACAAAATAATACTTTTGTCGCCATAAAAGAAACTGTCATCTTGCCTTCGCCAAATGAACAAAAAAAATTCAAGCGCCTGCAGAGAGAATTTGAATTTTCACAACAAATTTCTCATCCAAATATCGTTCGCGGATTGGCGTTTTTCGAGTTTCAAAATACCCACTATATCATTATGGAATATGTGGAGGGATTTTCCATTGAGCAAATCATCCACAACAATCCTCGCTCTCTACCCCCCCGAGAACTACTACACATTGCCATTCAAATTTGCGATGCCATTGCCTGCTTAAATGAACAGGGAATTGTCCACCGCGATATCAAACCACAAAATATTATGATAACGCACGACAAAACCCCCAAAATATTGGATCTTGGCATTGCCAAAGACATCGAGACACAACTTACGATGCTAACACAAGAAGGAAGCGTCATAGGAACATTTCCCTACATGAGTCCCGAACAGTTTTCAACAGGTGCTAGCAGCAAAACCGACACTTTTTCTTTGGGGATTATGTTGTATCAATTATTTCTATGGCTTCCACAGTCTCCCTATTTTGCCAACACTCCCGTACAAGTAATGGATAAAATAACCAAGACAAAACTTCCCCCACTAACGGAGATGGCGACAATTTCGGACCCTATTTACCAAAAAATTTCACCTATACTACAAAAAGCCCTGGAAATCGATGTACAAAAACGCCTCACCGTTCGCGAACTAACGAAGCGTTTACAAAATGTACTGCGCGGTAAATCTACGACGAGAAAAACCACAAAAAAGCATTTACGGCAAACCGAAAGAAGACGCCAAGTTGCACAGCAACAAAAGCGTAATCATCATATACTATTCATCGCAGCAACAGGTAGCATACTACTGCTGTTGTTCTTCACTGCGTTTTCTTCTGCGGAAAAAAAATCACCACAAACTTCGCAAATTTTGCACCAAGCACAAAAGTTATTAGACAAAAAGGAATACAACGCGGCCAAAGATGTGTATCAAAAGTTACTCAGAGCGCAACCGAAAAATCCACAAATTTACCACAAACTTGCCACGATATCTGAACTTACACAAGATCGTGCATCTGCACTAGATTATCTCGATCAAGCCATAGAACTCAACACACACGATCCACAACTTTACTACCAGCGTGGCAAGATATTGCAGTCGATCCATCAAAAACAACGTGCAACACACGACGCCCAACAAGCGATCAACTTGAGTCCTGAGACTGTGGAATACTACATTCTTCTCGGAAATATATACCAAGACATACAACAATATGAAAAAGCCATAAAAGCATTTGAAGTTGCCATAGATCTCGATGCAAGCTGTATGGAAGCATTTAAAGGAAAAGGTATCGCAACCTTCGCCCAAGGTTACTACACTTTTGCCGTAGGAAATTTCAGCAATGCCATCCGCCTTTCCCCGCAAGATCCAGAGTTATACAACCTGCGAGGAGAAGCAAACAGTAAATGCTTATTTTATGACCGTGCGCTTAAGGACTTCAATGCCGCCATCAAATACGCCCCGGAAAATAAGTATTACTACAACAATCGCGGCCTCTGTTACAGTAAAATGCGTAACAACAAAAAAGCACTCAAAGACTTTGCACAAGCAATCAATATTGATAACAGCTACGCGGATGCCTACAATAATCATGGCATGATATGCCTGGACTTACAAAGAAACAAACGAGCGCTCAAGGACTTTAAAAAAGCGCTCGAACACCAACAGAGCGCCATGTTTTACAACAACTGTGGCGTAGCGTACAACCGACTTGGAGACTTTGCGCAAGCAATCCAGTACACTTTAAAAGCTTTAGAGTTGGATCGCAGTTTTTACAATGCACATAAAAACTTGGGCATGTACTACGCAAATGTAGGTAATTGGAAAAACGCAGTAAATTATCTATCACAGGCAATCAACATAAACAAAGTCGATTTTAACCTATACCTGGCACGTGCTCGGGCATGGACAAACCTTAAGCAAAATCAACGTGCCATCCAAGACTATAACATCGCCATACAGTTGAAACCAGACTTGTCTACATCTCTACAAAAAACCTTACGACAACTATCGAGAGAAAACTAACTCATGGAAAACAAACTAACAGTACATAAATGTGACTACCAGGGAAACGATGTTTTCGCATATCCTGCAACTATTTTACGACACAACGAAGAAAAAATGGTTGTTCGCGCCAACTTTACTAGTCATAAAGACTACAACATTGCCGGTTTAGAGTTAAAAAACGGTGACAAATGCCTTGAAGTTTTTTATTTCCATAGATGGTTTAACATATTCGAGGTTTACGCTGGAGAAAGCGATCAAATTCGCGGTTGGTATTGCAACATAACAAAACCAGCGATTTACAAAGAGAATCATCTCTACTACTATGACCTAGCTTTGGACGTCATTTCCTTTAGTGACGGTCGTCAAGTAATCGTCGATGAAGACCAATTCATGGAACTGCCACTCGACGACGAAACGAGACAAAAAGCCAAAAATGAACTGCAAGACCTTTGTCAACTTCTCAAAAAAGAAGTTCCTCTTCGTTATTAACGGGGATTGCGAATTTCAAATAATTTGGATCGTAAAAAATGGAGAATCTTAGTTAAGGAATGTATCATGCGCAATGAAGAGTGGAATAATAATCCAATGGATGCAACGGTAATATTGCATTTTGCTATGAAAACACTTGGTATCGTGATGGTAATTATTGGTGTTGTGTTCTTATTTTCCGTCACCAAACAAATATGGGAATTATTTGAAAACCCTGCAGCCGTCAAAAATTTTTCACAACGTTTTGAAGAAGAAAGCGGCATTGACAAATTTATCAACTCGATGATTAACGCATCTTTTAGCAAGTTTGATGAAATAAAAGACGCCATGCCACAAAATCAGCAAAATCCAAATAACAAACCACAAAACAAACCCGTCGATGTCCAACCTTTGCATATTTCGTATTTCGCGGCATGGTTTTTCAAAATCATCTTACTATCGGTCATTGCGAGAATTGCACTGTGGATGATCCGCGAAGGAAGTACTTTGGCGAGAAAAGAGAGAGAAACTAGGGCGCTCATTGCCGGTATCGCAAGAGAAATGTGTACCAATATTTTCAATGAAATGAACATGCGTAATCAGAATAGTAACCGACATCAGAGCGATAACGTTTCATAGCAACGACACAACGAAATTATACAGTTAACTTAAAATAATTGTATAATTTCATTTATCTCTTTTTGTCGTCTTTTTCGTACGTCGTTAACAGGTTTCAAAACTTTCAAGTATGAGCCTCGTCGCCTTTTTTATCTGAATAATTACCAAAACTAACCTAGATACATCTCCATAAGTGGTGGAACTATATCCTTAGAAAGGATATCCTGCGCAATAGTGTAGTCTTGTCCATTTTTTGATAAAATCTTACCACCAATACTCACTTTTGCTCCCATAAGTAACTGAGAAGTTTTGTGGTTCTCGTCATCTACAGGTGCAAATTGTAAATAATAATGCACACTCTGTTCTAGAGCCACCAAAAAAGGCTTTACTTCATCTTCGTTAAATTCCCAAAAATCTAGAAGCAGTGTCTTTTTGTTGTCAATAAGAGTGGGAGTAATTCGTCCATGTAATTTATTAAAATTGAGATAATCGGCCGTATCATTGACACCATCTTTTCCTATTTTAAACTGCATTAAGTATGTCTCTACGTCACCGGTGTAGTTGGTGCCAAACATACCATACATTCGCTTTTCCATGTTTAAATACGCGCGAAGTGTTCTCGAAGAACCATCCCAAAAAGAGATGAGTGGTTGCGGCTTGTTCATTGTGAGCTCCTATCTAAATTCAAAGGAAAATATCATATATTGTACAACAAAAAACGTTATTTGGAGCAATTCCCGTTTTTTCGTTTTTTTATAAAACGGGAATTTTGCTAAAACGGCTTTGCGTTATTTTTTCACAATGTCTACTTTTCCGGTTTTATTATCATACTTCCATTCCCAACCCTCGGGTAACTGTGGCACTTCTTTTACATCGTTCAAAGAATTCGGCCATTTGTTGTTTTCTACTTGGTACATACGCACTTGTTGTTGTACACCAGAAGTGTATTGTATTTTTTTTGCCGTATCTAAAGTTTTCACCATAGTCTTAGCGTAATTTGTAGACGTCTTATTGACATCGTCACAACCAACCATCAAAAATGCACAAAGGCAAATACACGCCATGAATCGAATCGACATCGAAAGCTCCTAAAAAATAATCACAAATAAAACGAAAAGCGGATTACTCCATAAGTTCTGTCTTCATTAACAAAAAGGGTAAGACTCCCGCCGAAAGGTCCCCAAGGATTGTTTGCCAACTATTGTCGAAAAACAATAGCAGTGGTAAACCAATAACAAACACAATAATATCATCGCTAAATGATGTTCGTGGGTCAACCTTACAATGAATAAAAATAAAATCGATAATGTAACGCAGGAATACAAACCAAAAAGCGCTGGTATATGTCAGAGCAAAGGTAACCATTGACAGAAAGAATACCCCCATGCGCACCGCAATAGGGTCTGACCAACATCGAAAAAGAACGATGATGTATGTCACAAACATCGCGGGAAGTAGAATGTTCACCAATGTGTCGCGACTCATCGGCTGTAGGTAATCTGTGCACAACTGTTTTGCTTCTCCCGACATTGTTAGATATGCAAAAAAGCGAAACCATACTCTCATCGTCCAGTATAACAGTGGAAATAAAAATGCAACTAGATATATGGGATTGGCATGATTGAGAAAGTGATCGAGAATAACAATTTCATTCATTTTATTTGCTGGTAAAGAAAAGCCTGTTTCTTCGGCTAAAAGAGGTATATTGTATTTTTTACGATATTTTTTCATTTTCTCGAACTGTAGTTCGCGTTCTTTTTCTAATTGTTTCGCTTGGTCTGGATGTAAAATACGCAACTCAAAAATTCGTTCTCCAAAAGTCAACCATTTCACTTTATCTTTCGTCACGTAGTTATGTGTATCTTCCCAAAAGTTTTCATATTGCGGATTAAAATGAATATTGTAAAACAACGGCACAAATATACACGCGCTCAACACACAATACAGTAAAAAAATATTTCCGCCAATAAAGCCACACCCCAAAAAAAGCCAGTAAATAGGACGTACAATAAATTTGTCGACAAACGGGTATTGTGACAGTAGTTTTATATAATTGACGCATGCCTTGATCCATCCTGGAAACAGACATGTAATTCCTAAGAGAAACAGAAACAGCGAAATACCAAATTTAGACTCCTCACCTTCTTCAATCAAGATATAATCATGGGCAAGTGTCAGATTTTGCTTCAGATATTCCCTTCTCTTCTCATCGAGAGTATTATCAATCCATCCTTCAATCGTACCAGACGCCACCACAAGTCTGTGATAATGCTCTTTTATAAATGCTTCGCGAGCTACTTTCTGTGCTTTTTTCAAATGATGATATGCACGTATAAGCCGTAACATTTCCCAATCAGGATCGAGCAAAATTTTGATGGGTCGCAACGGATTTGTATCTTTCCCACGAACAGGCACAACAAAAAAATCATCAGACGTTTTATATTTTAGACATGCTTCACGATAGTCAATCTTGCAACCTGTAAGGCGTAACCACGAGGCACTACTTCCTTCTTTTAGATACTGCGAACAATCCATGACTGTTGGCGACCAGTTGCGAATGGCAGTGTATAAACCAATTGTTCCCAAGAATAAGAACAATACTCCCGCAATAATCAAACAACCAAGGGCTTCTTTCGATTTAGGATACATAGCTACTCTCATAGATTTATTTTAAGACGCGTAACATGAAATATTTCAAGACATATGATTCATTAATTTACTGAAAATTATTATAGCATAAAAAATTATCAGCACAAAGCAATCTAAACTAGCCAAGAGGAAGTGTAAAATTCTTTACAGAGTAAATGGATATCTGGCACGGTTTTCGCTAGAATATTACCAACAAATCCATTTTCACAAACACAAAATAAGAATAAGGGGAATAAGATGAAAAAAGTAAAAGACATCATGAAAAGCGACCTAGTAACTGTTAAACCAGAGACCACACTAGACAAAGCGCTAGAACTCCTACTAAACGAAAACATCAATCACCTACCCGTTTTAGACCCCAACGAACATTTGGTCGGAATTGTCAGCGATCGCGACATGAGAATCGCAATGGACAGTCCATTTCTAGGACTGTATCCTGACAACATGAAAGATCGTCTCCACAACCGTATCATTGGTGATATTATGCAGTGTGCGTTACAGATGATCGATGAAGACAGCGACGTATTAAAGGCCGCGCAACAAATGCGTGAGCACAAAGTCGGAAGTTTGTTGGTGTTAAATGCCCAGAAAAAGCTTGTAGGAATCTTAACAGAGAAAGATCTAGTTGGGCATTTGATTGAACTATTACAGTCATAACCTTAACATTGATAAGACAAAAGTATAAGAATTTTGCCTCTACGGGATTACAGGATAACAGGATTTAAATTTATCTTTTACAAAAGAGATGTGTGACGCCTCTCCTATTTGTTTGGAGAGGCTGCGGACAAATTTGTTAGAGAAAGGGATACATAATGCCTGCTATTTGTGAAATCATTGGCTATATGGTTTTTGTCATTCATTTAGTGATTAACTACAATCACGGTTTCTCGGATATTCTCAAATACATATTGTTCTTTCAAAAAACCATTATAACGACGTTTTTTCTGATGGTACTCACCGCAATTCCCGGTTTTGTTATTGCTATTTTTAGCCCTGGCGATATGAACGTCATCTTTAAAATTTTGTACACCCTTATGAGTATCGTCATGCGTGTAGGTATGTCTGCTTGCGCGGTAATTTTGCTGGTATTCTCACTCATCGGTCCTGCCGTAAAATGCCTAGTGTCACGCTTCGACATTTCTTCGCAAAAAAATTTTGTGTCTTTTATGGGATGGGCGAGCGGCGTACTCGCTTTAATAACCATGATGACAAAAGTGAGTTGGCTGTGGCAAAACCCCTCTTCGCGTTTATATCGCTTTATCTTTGAGCCCATCATCGAAGCCCAGCAAGTACTACAAAACCAATACGTCGTTGCCGCCGTAAGCACTCTCATCTTGCTAGCATTGGTTTTATCATTTACCAAAAAATAACGTTTGCCTAGACGAGGACAGACATAAATCACCGTTGTCTGTCCTCCATGCCTCCGACCGTCACCGTAATCGCGTAAACGCAGATAAATTCACTATATACATCCGCCACCAACAACTATCCTTTATTTTGTAAAGCTTTCCTTCTCCCCACCTACTAAAACTCTTTAATTTCAAGGCACAATGGCTTTGTGAGAAAAATCGTTTATTCTCCCTTACAATAGATACACACAAATAAACAAATCGAACTTATCAATGGAGAATGTAAAATATGGATGTACAGAAATTAATAGATGCAATTGCACAAGAAAGCATAGAACAAATAAACAATCTACTCAAACAAAACATCGACGTTAACCAACTAAACGACTATGAGGAACTCCCTCTCATTTGCGCTGTGGAAACGGAAAACAGCAAAATAGTGAAAATACTAATCGAAGCTGGTGCCGATGTGAATAAATATCTCGATCGAAGTCCACACCACATTATCGATCCGCTTTCACATGCCATTGAAACTCACAACTCCAACATTGTACAGTTGCTCGTAAATGCCGGCGCTGATGTAAAACGCTATGATTACCTAGAGCAAGCCTGTAACGAAAATGCCACTGGCGTAGTAAAAACCATACTTAGAGCTGGCGCAACGGTAACAACAGAAGCTTTAATGGCCGCTCTGCAAACAAACCGAAAGTTGTTCGATACCGTGTTAGAACAATATGGTTCTGTGGATGCAAAACTTGCCGGAAAACTACTCATCGAAGCTGCGGAGTACTCCAGTTGGGATATCATACCTACTCTTTTGCAAAAAGGTGCCGACGTTAACACGCGCAACGAGTATGGGGAAACGGCACTACATATCGCATTAAAAAACGAATATGTTTCTCCCGTGAAAATGCTGCTAGATGCTGGTGCTGATGTCACGGCTGTCGACGATTATGATTTGACACCGATAAAGATGGGTTCTGATATTCCCGAAGTGTGCGACCTTATACGATTGTTTTCCAAAAAAAATGTCGCCGAAGAGTTAAAACAATGTGAACAAGAACAACAACAATCCGAAAAAGAATCGCAACAGATATACGCTACACGACAATACCAACAATTGGTAAATACGTATAAACCCCAGACACCGCAGCAAAACACCAATACCAACAACGCGCACAACAATATGTATCAGCAAATGTTTGGGATGTTGCACAACCAAGCCAAAGATCCAATACAGAATTTCTTCCAAACATTTAGCGATCCAAAAAAATGCCAAGAGTTTAGTGATAATCTTTCTAAAAATATGGCGAATCAATACAAAGACACCATAGAATCACTCGGCGATGGAAAACCAAAGCAAAGATTGCAAGAAAAAGCCCCTCACCTAGAACAAATATTTTCCAGAGCAATGGGCTCCATATTCAACGAAAAAGAAGACGAAAAAGCAATAACAGACATGAACAATGTTATGATGGACATGTTCTCCTCAACGTTCTCCTCTTTGGGCGATAAAATTTTAAATTCAGCAAAAGATCTCGATTTCTTGACCAAAACCATTATTTGCAATGACGTCAACAACCTGGAATTGCTTTTAGAAAAATACGACGTCAATGCCGTGAACACCGATGGCATTACGCCTCTGATGCTGTCTTGCTATTTTGGTTATGAAAATATGACAAAGATACTTTTAGATTGCGGGGCAAACCCCAACGTGGCAGGAAAGGAGTGTTTTGCAGGTGAAACACCGCTTACTATGGCTGTGGAACAACATAGCAATAGCATGATAATAGCCATGTTGATGGAAAAAGGAGCCAATGTTCATCATCAAAATTTACAGGGCAATACCGTTCTAATGAAAGCCATCTCCATGAGATGGCATGATCCCATCATTCTCGGTCTAATTGTGCAACTTATCGATTTAGGGGCCGACATCAAACTACAAAATAATAACAAAAAAACAGTCCAACAAATCACCGCAGATATCCTACAAAAAAATATTCGTCGCAGTGACATCAACACAAGTATACTTATTCTTCAGGAAATACAAAAAATTCTAAGCGACCCACAATCCTTAAACAACCTGCGTCTAGTATGCGCAGCGTATAAAGGTCACATCGAGAAAGTGAAAACCTTGCTAGAAAAAGGAGCGATGGTAAACTACATTTCTTGTATAGGAACAGCCTTGAGTAATGCCGTTATGACACAACAACAAGGAATTATTTCTTACCTAATAGACCATGGTGCGAATGTAAACCTCGCAGATCAAAAAAAGACAACCTCTCTAATAGAAGCGGCAACAACGGGAAACTTTGCCATTGTCAAATTACTCATAGATGCCGGAGCGGTAGTAAATTGTCGCGATGAGGAGGGTGTAACACCTCTACTCGAAGCCGCGGCAGGAGGTTATCCTGACATAGTGCAGCTACTCATAGATCATGATGCCAATCTTCACGACCAAATATTTGACGATCGTTACTGTAGAACGAGAAATGCTTTAAATCTCGCCCAAGAAAACGCTCAATATTCCAACGAAACCAGATTTCAAGAAACGGTACAATTATTAGAAAGTGCTGGATTGAATGCTTTGTAGAGCTTTAAACTAGACTAGTGAACAATTCAAGTTTAGAAAGAGACAACAGCAAAACTGTTGTCTCTTTCTAAACTTAGATTTGACTTTCATGTCATTCTCCAACAAATGACTGAAGGTAATCAAAAAAAGAGGAACTTTCAATGACTTCAACGTCATACCACGGGTGCGAATCGTGGCAGTCCATTACCGCACCATAGTCGGGGTGTTCGGTATCACAGCACAAATACATATCGTGTTTGTCCGAGTAGTGCGCGATTAAAATCCATAGCCCTAAATCCTCTCGGTAGTCACCACGACTTAACTCATTCAGGTATTTGGTATTCTCCACAACCTCATCTAAATCATACCAGTGAAAACAATACGGGTAGTACTGATTATTGGGATCTTCACGTGGTTCACCTTCGTAATAATAGCCATCCAAGACTTGCAAGAACCGCGCATAATTATGGGGAAGGCGTACGCGATTCCTATTTTTGGCAAACTCCTCAAAATGATTCTTGAGGCGATACTCCATTTGCATCACATCGCTTTGTGAATTTTTGGTGGTGTTTTCGTCTTTTAGGCTGTGAAAATGTTTACGTACTTTTGTGTACCACAAATATTCAATACTTTCCTGATCACGGCGAAAATTAAATGTTTCGATCACTCCACCTTGGATTTTGACATTTTCCATGATGTCCACAGCAAGTACCGAAAAATTGCAATTGATGAATTGACAATTCTTCACACTGTGGATATTGATTTCACCGCGAAAACTGCAATTTTCGAATGTACTTTCCTCAAGGGTATCGATAGCACTTTCTATGTAGAAAGTACACATTTTGTACTGTTCGCTACTATTTATCTTGTGGAGATTCTGTTTTATTATCATCGGAGTTTAATTTCATTGAATTCATTGATTTTATCAGTTGTTCGCGATATTTTTCTTTTTCAGCGGTTAGATAAATAACACGGATATTAAACATAATCTTGTTGTGCACAGCGAAGAATATTTCTAACGTGAGTTTCTTGCCATCAAGAGTCGCATCATACACGCCTAATTTTCCCGCTAAGGAACCAACAGTGTGGTCTTGTACTTCTCTTTCTTTCCACGAAGAAAAGTTTTTCCCTAGGTGATTGGCAATGAGCGGTTGCAAGATGTCCAGTTCATTGTCTCCGCAACCAAAAAAGCTATAAATGATCGCACTATTGACATTCATGGTGTATTGTACGATGCGCTCTTCATCGGAACTGTAGTCGTTTTTACTCCACAGGTTGTTCACTTCATAGCGCAACTGATACTTTTGGTCTTCCACAACTTGCCATTTATCATTGTCTTTGACGAATTGGCGCATGTTTACTTTCTTGTCTCCATGCCACACATTTTCAATTTCAATTTGCGGTCGCGAACCCATCATATTCATAATGAGATCAGAGTCGTCTTTTTCATAGTCATAACTAAAAAAGATGTATTTGCCATTACTTCCCAAACGATTCAGAGCACAATCAACCACCAACCACTTTCCTAAATAGACTTCGTTCCATGCATGAAGGCCAAATTCGCCATCGAGATACACCAAACCACCGCATACGCGCGTTGGTATTTTTAGCGAGCGTGCTAAAGCACAAAATAAATTGGCGTGCTCGGTGCAATCTCCGGCCATCGCATTTAAGGTGGCAATAGAAGAGGCATTTGCCGTACTGGTGCTGGCTTTTTTTATCTTCTCAAATACCCACTTTTGCAATTCTTGTACCTGTGTATATGTAGACGCCTTCGCCGAGACAATTTCCGTGGCTTTATTTACAATAAGCGGTGAATTACTTTGGATTAAAGGCTGGGCCTTCAAATATTTGCTAAACTTTTCACTATCTTGTGGTGAACATGTGTAATTCTCTTCGACCTGCGGTCGATGCTCATGCAGGACAATGCGAATTCCCTCTTCGGTTTTACTTACCGTTTGGTATTCACTATTTTGTAGCGATAGTTTGTGTGTATTGATCGAAAGTTCGGTTTGCGTAACATGTTCTTCCTCTGGTAAGATAACGTTACACGGAAACATAATGTCAAGGATGAGTTGCTCACTAAAAATTTCTGCTTGCTCCCGTGTGGTGCGCACTGCATTCACATTCATCCCTGGTATGGTGATCGCCGCTATTTCGCCCTTGGAATCGATAAACATCGTATAAGCAAACGAATTTTCTGTAGAGGTAATCTCTACTTCCCAGTTACCTTCGGCGGTTTTTCCCAAAATCTTCAGTGTATTTGTTTCAATCTTAATCGTTTCGTCATTTAGACTAAAATATTCGTACGTCGCACCTTTTTGCAGGTCTTTGTCTTTTACCAACGAATAGAGGTATACCGCTTCATCGAGAATGATCTTTTTGTCTGTTTTCAAAGTCTCTTTGTGTACCGTGTCATCTATTTGTGTTTGTCGTAGAACTTCTCCTTGTGAAAAAGTGGTTGTCACAATTTTTTTTTGTGCACCTTCTATGGATTTACTCACAGTAGAAATAGGTGTTAAGTCGGCGTAAACCAATGTATTTTCAGTGGTTGTCATTTCAAACTTGTCGTCACCACGTGCAATTTTCATTTTGTAGTACACATTGACTTCATATGCTTCTTTTCCTTCATAAGTGGTTTTGCGCACAACATTGTGCATCGCAATCGCCTTTGCACCAAAAAGTTCACCAGAGTACCACGAATCAAAAACAGTATTATTTGCCGCGACTTGCCCACATACATTTGCAGCAAGTAACAGAACGATAAATATATATCTCATGTCAGCACCTATTCGAAGATAATGTAAACAATGGAAAAACCCATCGGATTTTTCCCACCAAAGCGCGTTGAAATACCCTCCGTTACTCTTTCAACACCAAAACAATGTGCACGTCCGTCCACATAAAACACCACTGGATATAAAAGTTCGTACAATGGTTGCGGTTTATGCCACTGGCCTATCTGCGGATACAAAATTTCGCTTTTCCAGCTTTTACCTTTGCGCACAGCATGACGCAAATTGCCTTCGCAAAAATCATTGACTCCACCGCTGTGCCACGAGGCAACATCGTTAAAAATCACATTCGCACGATCCTCATCATCGAAAAAAATACATGGAGAAGCTCCCGTATAACTCTGACCGTCTTTTCCGGAGTAACCACGCGATTCGCGAAATATGACCTTTGTTTCCCAACCCTTTTCGCTGCGTTCGCTCCACAATAGTCGTGAGAAAACCAGTGACCCTGTAGACACCACCCGTCGAATGTTGGAAGCGACATACAATTTATCTTTATTGCGAAATATATTCGCCTCCCAACCTGCTTGCTCCATTTTTTTTCCGCTAACCACCGTTTCCGTATCCCATGTTCCACTAGAAAAATTGGCGTACATTAAACGATTGATTCCGCCATACAGCAATGTGAAATCTTCAAGATTGCGTATTTGAACATCAAAGATTTTCTGCATATCTTTGGGAATATCTTCCACCTCAAATAATTGCCATTTTTTTTGCGAATATTCGGCAAATAGCAAATGATATTTGAGTTTGACCATCACAAAAAACACAACGTACAAACGCTGGTTTTCACCTTCCACAATATGATATATCTTCGCACTATTTACACCGCTTCCATATATACGGCGAAATTTTATCGGCAAGACATCTTTAATCCACTTACTATCTTTGCGGTAAAAATGTATAAATCGATACGTATAGTCCACAAAAATATGTGGTTTACCCAAATGATCGTATATCAAAGATAAATTCATCTTCGGTATTTTGTATGTGGCTTTGCTGTAAATCGCTTGTACATCGTTCGTGGTGATGTCGTGAAAGAAAACCGTGTATTTTTTTTTCCCTCTGTCGTTAATTCTTTCTACCGTACGATAGACAATTCCTAAATTTCCCTGGGGGGATAACGCCGCGTAATTCCTTTTGGAATGGTCTGCAAAGTTAGGTATATGCCAAAAAACGGGATCGTGTTCTTGATTTTCGATCAAACGATGAACTTCAATGTCGGCATATAAAAATGATGCTGCGATCGCGACAAACAAAAACAATCTCATTTGTTTCTCCCAAATTATTCTATGGCCATCGCTGTCATAGATTTCTCCTTTGCGTTTAGTTATTCGCGAAAATTGTGGTGTGCGTTTTAGGTGTGGATAAGAGTGTTTTGGGGTATGAGGCGAAAATTCGCCCCTTTAAACCCTGCGATGGAGACTATAAGCAATCCAAATGGGAATAAACCCGTAACAAATGGCTCCTATCAAAGTGACAGAAACGGTGAATACAATTAAAAACGATGTCAACATTTGCGGAAAATACGTCACAATAATTTGTTGTAGTGCAATATAGTAAAAGTAATTCACCACAGAAAACAATGGTAGAGTTGCCAAAGTAATTAAGACAACTACTCCTAGTGCCTTATGGGGCAGACGTTGTTTCCTTGTCATCGCCGTAGCCATTTGCTGTTGAACTTTAAGTATAAGTTCCTCTTTAGGCTCTGGATTTGGGAATGATTCTACGAATAGTTCCATAAAATTTTCATTGTTCACCATGCATCCCCTTTAAATAATTCATTGCTTTGTGCAATCGACTTTTAACCGTTCCAATAGGAATGTCTAAAATTTCAGCAATTTCGCGCTCTTTTTTGCTATGAAAAAACTTCAAGACAACAACTTCTCTCTGATACACGGGCAAATTCTTCATTAGCTTACGTGCCCATTCGCTATTTTCTAGAGACGATTTTTCTTCATGGACAGCCGGAGGCGCTTCCTCTAAAGAAACAAAATTTTTCTTATTGCGGAAAAAATCTCGTGTACAGTTGGCGGCTATTTGGAATAGCCAAGTACTAAACTTTTTTTGCGGGTTAAATGTGCGACAATAACGGATAACGCGTAACCATGTTTCTTGAAAAAGGTCATCGCTATCACTTTCATTTACCGTCATGCGAAAAATAAAGCTATACAACGGCTTCTTATACCGTTCCAACAGTGCATCCGCCGCTTTTGAGTCTCCAGAGATCACTTGCTGCATCAAAGTTTCATCTGCTACCAATTATTATACTCCATCAATAAAACAGCGTCTATGTTTTTTTACTTCTCGCAAACGAAGCGGCTACTTCAAACCATACATCTTTAGAGTAACTCGGGCATTGTCACTCACTATTTTTAACAATTTGTCTTCCATGGAAAATCGTGGCGCGGAATTGACAATATTTTCTCCACGACAATCAAGATTGGGGATAAAGTCATGTAAAAAATATATGCGAATATTTCCCGAGTCGGTGGTGATTTCATTGTTATTCTCAAAAAGTGGTCGAACTATTTTACAATGCCCCACAATATTTTGTAGTTGTATTTTCCCTGCAAAATCGACCATCTCCAACCACCCATCATTTTGATATATTTTGCTATCTTTTCCCTGAAAAGCATCGATGATCGTCTCACAACTGGTAAGATATAGGTACATCGCTGCGACATCGGCATTTTCGATACGTACTTTTCCACCGTTGGTGTTTATGTTAAGGGTTTTAATTTGCGTGTTTTCTAAGGTAATTTCATCGATGTTCTCCAAGAAAACCTTGCGCCATTTCCCGGTAATATACAAACGAGGAATGCCACGCAATTCCAAATTTTCATTTTCAGGCATATAGATGAAAATATCGAAATATGCAAAAGATTTTTTCAACATATGTAGATTGTACCAACGCGGTTTTTCATTCCACAGCATGTCAATATTATCCATGTTTTTTACAATATTTGAAGAAAGCTCATGTACATATAAGGAATATGTAACAACTGTTTGCTTCTTTTTATGTGTCGTAAAAAAGATACGGCGAATCGGAATATTTTCCGTCTGTAAAATCTGCGATAACTGGCTGGTCGTTGCGACATTCCATGTTTTAGAATGAGTTTTGCGGTGCAGAAGATGAAACATCCATAAACATGAAACACACGTTGCAGCGATCACAAACCAAGTAATGACAGTTTTCGTTATTGTCCATTGCCATTTTTTCAGATGAAATGTCAATATCCAATGCACAATAAAATAAATCGTAACAATACCAAGAAGCGGGTTGCATATTCCCCACAAAAAGCCAATGGCACCTAGTTCAAAAAATGTGCTGCGATACACACCTATTTGTAAATAGGGATAGAACCATCCACTGATAGAGACAATTACGGCAACCGTACAGATAGTAAAAAGTGGTAGATAAAGACATGCACATAAAATGACAAAAATAATAAAAGACAAAAATTTATATAATATCTTTTTCGACGATTCAAAAATACCAATACCAGTGCTATCGTCGTCTTCGAATTGTGATAGCGGAGATGCCTCACTTGCGTCTCTGGCAGGAAAAAGGCATAAAATCAGATATAAAAGTATTCCCCAACCACCAAATATCGCGGCCACAACAAATGCCAAGCGAATAGCGGCCACTGGTAGATGAGTGTATATCGACAGCCCCTGGCATACACCAAAAATTTTACTACCTTCTCTGACACGACGCCAAGCAAAATTTGCGCTATGACAATCATCGCACCAATTGCCGTCTATTTCTCTACCACACTTACTACATGTTTGTTTCATAACAACCCAATCCATGAATTTTACCAATCCCGTTCCCGTTCCCGATCCCGTTCCCGAAAATAACGTTGTTCTCTTACGGGAACAGGATCGGGAACGTATAAAATATTTTCTCTACCTAACACAAGTCGTGAG
The DNA here is from genome assembly GCF_009002475.1 of Candidatus Uabimicrobium amorphum. Classification (GTDB taxonomy): domain Bacteria; phylum Planctomycetota; class Uabimicrobiia; order Uabimicrobiales; family Uabimicrobiaceae; genus Uabimicrobium; species Uabimicrobium amorphum. Next base: position 935,802 of record NZ_AP019860.1, on the reverse strand, counting down.
AATTAACAAAATCAACCAGCCACAGCCGTTCATCCTGTTCATCCTGTCAAAAAAAATCTAATGATCTATGTACACGGGGTGTAGATAGACACGACCATAGTTCAGGTTTAAATCGACAATGGCGTCACCTGAAGAAAAATTTGGCAGTTTATTACGGACACGGCTGTGGCTGTTGGTGATATTGAACTGCGGTAAGTTTTTTGTCGACAATCCGATGTCTAAACTGCCGTGCTTGCAAGCAATAGAACTTTGACTTTTCTCTATAAATTTGTGGTCTCTAATTTCAACATGTCCACGATGATTTTCGATTTCTAACACGCCGACATTTTCCATAATAAATGCATGCCCCTTGTCATTATGCAACTGCAGTTGTATATTGCTCTCTGTGCAATGAACGCGACCACGGTAACTGTGGATCATCAAGTTTTCGATGTCGCTATTTTTGATGTGAGTTTTTCCTCTTTCGAGATTTACCTTAGCAAGTGGTATTTTCACTTCGCTTAGTTGAAAAAAAGTTTTCTTTCCCACCAAATTGATCTCAGGGGTTTCGATATTTTGCAAAACAATATGGCTATGGTCGAGATCAAGTTCTATTTGCTGAGAAAAAACGCCTTCAATGATAAGACGTTTGCGGCTCCGCCCCTTTATCGCAATTTTTTTTGTCGTAGGAACCACCACTTCAATATTGATTTTTTCAAAGTGAAAGTCATCACTATTTTTGACAATCTGCGGAAAAACTTTCCCCTCTAGCCAAGAAACTTGTATATTTTGCAAGTTATTCTCTGCTTGTTCACTGTCTTCCCCCCTAGCACTGATATCACAACGAACCGTTATTTGTTCCGCTGTTTTCTCACCACGGATTTTCAAACTTTCGACACGAACATGTGAACGCAAATGCTCAAGAGAAAAGTTTATCTCTTTGTCACTAGGGATGGTATGCACCACTGTATTTGACTCTACATTGCGGTTTTGAAACGCGGTAATCGCCACAGATGAACCTAGAGAAAAAATAGAGAGTACAATAAACAATATCGTAAAAACTCCCATGGTTTTCCCCATTACTTTTGCCTTGAAGTGCAAACGCCCTACAAAAGTAATTACCAGTAAAAATAACAAAAAGGTCAACACTGCGGCGGAAATTGCCAAAACAACGCCAGGAATGCTCAATTGTGCAAAGCTAAATTGGAATCCATCGATATCGACTATGGGGTAAAATATACCCCATAGCGAAAAGCTAGCTATCCCCAACAATACCAAAATACTTGGTAAATAGAGCAGAAGCGACATGGCGACAAACGTCAGGCCCCCAAAAACACGCCGAAAAAAGTTACGCTTTTTTACAGGCTCAGGTTCATCTTTTTTTTGTGTTTTATTCTCGGTTTGTTGTGGGGAAGAAGTGGCGACTTTTTTTTTAGAAACAACCCACAGCAATGAAATAACAACCACGCGAAGAATGTTGAGAACTTGAAAAATAAGTGCGACAAGAGGAGGGTAATCTTTGCCTTTTTCTTTTTCGAAAAAAGCCAACCATAAAATGATGTAAACAACAATTGCTGCTCCACCAATAAAACTTCCGGCGATAAATGCCACGCGAATGAGAGTAGGATCTATGCGAAAATATTCTCCTAATCCACCGCAAACACCGCCTAAAAAACGATTATTTTCCGATAAGTGAAGCTGGGCGTAACCGTTCGATTCTGCAAATTCTGGTTTTTCACGACACTCATTGGCTATTTCTGCTGCGCTCGGTAACTGCCCAATGATATCCATAACGGCTTCGGCATCAACTTCCGCAATTTCCGCAGTAAGCTCCTTAACTTTGCTACTGACATATTCGGCTATTGCCTCAGGAGCTAACTGATATTTTTTGCCATTGCTGACGCAGTCTTCAATATATTTTTGTAAAATTTTTTTTGCATTTTGCGTAAAATTGTTATCATAGTACGCAGAGTATTTACCACTCATATTATTTATCCTTTCGATTTCTTTTCTTTTTTTCTCAGTGGTAATACTCTACTAATTTATGGATGGTTCGCAAAAATTTTAGAAATGATAAAAAAATAGGGTAAATATGGTGGATTTACAGAATGAAGATAAGCTGATTTGCGTATATTTAGCACAAACAGCTTCACAAAAAATACTGACAAACGTCCTGGTGCAAATACTACCTTGCTATGCTGTGAAACTCGAAGGAAACAAGCTGTTCTTTCACCGCGTGCAAATGGGAAAACTTATCAACACAATTAAAAATTTCTCCGATACTACCTTTGAGATAGATATCGAAGAGATAGAGTCTTTTAAAAAAAATACCCGTTTTGTGGTGATTCCATACAACATAGGATTTCCAAGATACAAATTGAAACTGAAAAATGGCGAGGAGCACCTCATTATTTTTCCACGTATGCAGAAAGCGTTGGTTGGTAAAAGTAGATATGATAAGGAACTTAGACAAAAAATTATTGATAAGCTGTTTCATTTACCATCGTAAATGATAGATACTTCTTTACAAACCGCTAACGTTTATTCATCGTCGCCCACTTTTGTGCAAATCCATAACCCCAAAATCAAACAAATGATTGCCAAGATTCCGCGAGATACAACAAAGAAAGTACTTGGCAACTTTTTACCTTCTTCGATAAATGTATAGTTTTCTCCGACTTTACCTTTATTACGCATTTCGGCAAGGATCTTCTCGTGGCCTTTGTCTTCGCTAACCATACCCTTTATCGCTTTATAGTTTGTCAAAAGGCGTATTTTTTTTCCTTTGTTTTTAAGATGTAGGTATTTGCGCGCACGATTTTTTTTCTTCCATTCCCCTAAAATTAAAAAGATACGCATTTCTTCATTTTGCATATTTTTTGGGAAAACGGGGACGACTATTTGATGGTCTAAATGTACAGTTTTGTTGTAATCTACAATGCAATCTTTTATTGAAACATTGATAAGGTCTTCGCGATCTTTATAAAAATCTCCACAGTTTTTCTCGATAGTTTCTCCATGTTTGTACCTCGTGTATAGGCTACTAAACGTGATGAAGAAGGCGACAAGAGACGCAAACAAAATCAAAAGACCGGCCTTGGTCAATTGACCATGAGAATGGTCGTCGTAACTTCCACTGCGAAACATACCAATATAGCGCACTATATTTAGAGGTGACAATATACAAGCGATGACAAAAACCGCAATCAGAATCCACAACAAACGTTTATCGGTTTCCACCGTGGTAAGAACGAGTAAATCTTTGACTCTCACCCCGTGGCGAATACTTATTTCGTGGGACACTTGCTGCTGTAATTTCGGGTCCGTATAAAACTCTTGAACTCCCCGCGCACCAATTTTTTTTCTGTCGGCATCTTTGGAAAATTCAATCACGACGCGTATAAATTTGTGTTTCTTTTGCTGTGCACGAACAGGAACATACATATTGTCATCGATGGTTACCGCTTTTGTATAATCTAAAGAGCCATCGCTAAAATCCACCGCAAGGGGTTTTTTGTCGGTATCGAAAAACTCGCCACATGTCATTTTTTGTAGGGGAAAAAACTTCATATATGCCGTAGGTATGACAAAGAAAAACAGGAGACCTATAGCTAAAAGAGTCATAAATACGGTATTGTAAAATGACAAATGGAGAATCTTCGGGGTTTTTGGTTTTTTGGGCTGTGTCGTATGATTGTTTTTTTGCTTATTCCAATGATCTAAAAAATCGCGTGGCCAGTATTTGTGGGGGAGAACCATAGCCACACGCGGATTGTCCTTATCGATAATGACCGGGAATACGGAACCACTCAACTTTTTATTGGGCAGGTGGTGTCGTGCGAAATATACCGTGGAAATTTGATATATATCTTTACGTGATATGGCAGGAGGCACTGGCAAACCAAAAACGCGAATGTACCCATCGGTGAGATAATCTGCGATTTCTTTTAAAGACGGATCTTCAGGGGTTGTTCCTTTTAGATTAAAAATTTCCGCAGCAATCCATTCTAGTCTACCCACATCACAACGCAGCAAAGGATTCTTACAATACACCACTTCGCCTGGACGATCACATTTTCCAGAAGAATACAATTCAAAATTGGCTTGGATTAAGTGTCCCCAGACGACAACCCCGTTTTGCAGTAAATTTTCATATGCGGAAAAAAACGTTTTGAGATCGTCTTCTTCGATATACGGTTCGTCAATTTTGAGATAACCATCGATTTTATTGCCATTTTCTTGGTCTTTTTGCAACGCCACACGACAGTTTTCCATCACCATATCCATTTTGGTATCATACATTACTCGGGCAACCTTTGTATTTGAGAACTCTTGTAGATCAGCTTAAATTCGTCTTCAGCAAAGTCACTTTGTGCGATAATATCATCGTAACTTGCCGTAGTGGCGTACTTACGCTTAAACATCTTTACGCCCCAACTTACGTAACGAAGGGCTTCTTGACGTTTTTTTTGCAAACAAAAGATACGAACAATATCTAAAAATCGTTCTTTTTTATATGGGTCTAAGTCCCAAAGTTTCTTGTAAGCGATCTCCGCATGAGAGTACTTTCTTAGCTTCTTAAAAAGTTGTGCTATTTTCTGTAATGTATAAGGATTATCTATTTTTGCAACAATGTTTTCGACCAAAAGAAAAGCTTCTTTACCACGCCCTTCTTTTTGTAAAATTCCTGCAAGGGTGACTCGTGCCCGGTAAAAGTCTGGTACCAAGTCAATTGCTCTACGCAAGCTCGGCTTTGCATCTCGATTCGACGCCATGAGAAGCAAAGCTTCTTCATATAGATAAACAGGTCGCTCGTATAGCTTTTTTGCTTGATACATTTTTTGTAAATAGCTCTCAGTCGAGCGGCTTCTTGTTCGAAGAGCAACTTCGTATTTGTCATATTTCTTTTCAAACGTATACGGTCGATAACGCTGTGGATTTACCACCCTCATCATCTTCATTTGCATTTTGACGGGATCCTTGAGATCCATCAACGACAAACGCAATTGCATAATGCGGTGAAAACCATCGCTCGCTCCTGCAAGTACAAATGCATCCTGATTATTTTGCAATGAGTTGCAAAACTGTGCTCTCTCGTTGTCATTTAATATCATGACCATCATGGTATTGGCGGCTTGGCGTATGGTTGGCTGTGGTTCGTACAGGTATCGCGCAAGGTTGTCTTTTAAAAATTGTCCCTGTCGCGATAACCCCATAGAGTAGCCCAATCCGTTAATTAGTCCTGCCTGTGTGTCAGGATGCTTTCTTGTTCCGTCCATAACCAACTGAGGAACAAAAAGCGCCATGAGGAAATACATATTTGCTTGAAAAAAATGATTTTGGCTACGTGCAGTATATGCCAACAGTTTCATTAACCCAGGAGGAAAGCTTCCCGGACGATTTTTTTTCATGTATTCGCAAATGGAAAAATAGCGCACGATCATACACTGCGTAAGAGGAGACATTTGTGGATTTTCTTCCAATATGGAGATAATCGCTTCGACAGGCTGTAGAGAAATATTCCACAAGCACAGGGCGCGCAACGTCAGTTCTTGCGATTTTTGACTTAATCCTAATCTTTTTAAATCCAGAGCAATTCTATTTATCGAAGCCTTTTTTATGTACTTATCGAAAAAAGAAAGACATATCATATTAACGTTTTCGTCATTATCGTTTAGGCCGCTTTTGTATAGATTGACAAACTCATCTTTATCTTTTATGAACTTGCTGTTATTCCACAAATAACTGTGAGCATAGTGACGCCTTGTAGGGTTTTTATCTTGCAAAAACTTCTTTAAAGTGCGGTACCCTTTCCGCCCTAGATCATTATTTACCGCAGCAAAAGAGAAGGCACTTGCTGCCGCCGCCAGTCTTGCATTATCTGGAATGTTACTTGCCATTAGCTTAAAAAGCATCGTTTCCACATTGTTTTTTGCATTTACAGGAGAAACATACTTCGTATGGTAAATGTAACAACTTTGTCCCACGAGAGACATCAGCAACGAATGCTCTTGTTCTTTACGCAACATAATCTCTTTAAAACCACTTAGAACTTTATCCATATCTATGGAAATTTGATGTTGGCTGAGTATGTTACTCACCACTATTTTTCCAACCGTATCTCCGTCCATTTTATCAAAGTGCGAAGCGAGTAACTCAAATTTACCTAAATCACCAAGGGAGCGAGCGGCCAAAAAGCGCACAAAAGCATCGCGTTCTCGATCAGCCAATACTTTCGAAAAACTATTCATACCTTCTGTAGCTTGCGATGAATTTATCGGCTTGTTTTCAATATAGGCAACAGAAGCCAAGTACAAGTAAAAATCATCACTACGCTCGTCTAATCTTACTAATCCTTCTATGTATTTGGGATAAGTTTCCACTTTTGTTTTTTGGGCATACGGTCTGAAAAGTAACGGTCGCTTTATGCTTTCTAGTGAAAAAAACATTTCCTCGAGAATCATCCAATTATATCCCTGAAAATGAGGCGCACGTAACGACAAACGAAATAATAAATCCGCAGCCTCCAGATTACCAGGATCTAGATTCAATGCTTTTTTCAAATTTTCAAAACACGGCAAAGCCTCACCGGGATCTTCGAGGGTATTTGTATAACAAATTTTTGCAAAATCTATATAGTAACGTGGATCGTTGGGAGCAATCTCAATGCAATTTTGCAAATGTTGTTTTGCTTGAGAGGAATTCTTGTTTTCTCCATGTAACTGCGCTAAGTAATAATTTGTTTCTAAATGTTGCGGGATTTTTGTATATGCTCCTTGCAAATATTGTAAAATTCGCTTTATGTCGTAAGCCTTCCCCGTAATTTTGCGCTTATTTTTTTCGTGCTCGTATAGAGAAGCTCCTAAGTAAAATAGCAATATCGGACGCTTCTTATCTATGGATTTAAAAAGACCAAAGGCTTTTTGGTATTGTTTGTTCTCAAAAGCCACAGCCCCCTCAAAATACGTATTATCGACATTGACAACTTCCACGCTCTGCGAGCTAAAAACGACACGATATACGACAAAAAGAAGTAACAACGCACTGAATACCGCGACAGGGAAATACAGTTTATTCCACGCAAAGGGTAGTTTTGTACCTACTTTTTTTCCTTCTTTGAAACAATGTAAATCGTGAGCAAATAGCTGCATAGTTTCGTAGCGCTGCGCTTTGGTAGCCACCGCTTTCTTTTGAATAATTTCTAGCTCATCGGACAACTCGGGAATGTAATTTCGCAGAGGTACAATTTCAGCACGTTCTAAATTAAAAATAATCTCCATGGCAGACCTTCCCGGGATCATCTGCTGTCCACTCAGCAATTCATAGAGAATCGTTCCCAAAGAATATATATCCGCTTGATAATTTATTTCTCGCGATCGCGAAGGCTTGAGCAGTTCTGGTGCCATATAACTTGGAGTGCCGATGATGTCACCGGTTTTTGTTAGGCTGTAGTCCCCAATATGGACGCTTTTCGCCAAACCAAAATCCATAATTTTTGCCGTACCATCTCTTTGGATCATTATATTTGACGGTTTTACATCGCGGTGGACTACTTTTTTGCGATGTGCATATTCAAGGGCATCGGCGATCTGTGAGACAATACCAACAGCGTCTTCCATAGAACAGTCGCGATTTTCACTCCAGTCTTCCAGGGTGACCCCTTCGACATATTCCATCACTAGATACAAGTTTCCCTCTAAAGTTCCGGCATTGTAAACCTCAACAATGCTTTTGTGTTGTAGTTTTGCTGCTAACTCTGCTTCGCGAAGAAACCTTCTTTTGGCAATTTTACTTTGATTTTGAAAAATAATTTTGATGGCAACTATCCGCTGCGAGTTCTTTTCCTCGGCTTTAAAAACAATTCCCATTCCACCACGACTAACCTCAGATAAAATTGTATAGCCATCAATCTCCTGCCCAGGTTGTAGATGAAATACGCTGCCGACTTTCTGTGGATGAAAATCTACCATTTTGCGTGCTCCTCATATTTCTTACTTCGGACCATTCCACTGTCGCAATACTTCAAACATTACAACTCCAACAGAAGTTGCAACATTCAGCGTGGATTTTTTGCCATGCATTGGAATGTGAACAAAATGATCCGCTAATTCTAAAGCTTCTTCACTGACTCCCGTTACTTCATGCCCAAAAACAAGGGCTGTGGGTTTGGAAAACGAGTGTTCCCAAAAATTCTCACTACGACTTGTCAATTCAACAATACAAATATTTATCCCTTGAGACTTTAAATCCTTAATGGCCTCGGTTGTTGTATCATAATATTTCCAGGGGACCGAATCTGTAGCTCCCAATGCTGTTTTGGCTAGTTTGCGATTTGGGGGATATGCGGAAATACCACAAATACATATTTGCGCTATGCTACCTGCATCTGCCGTACGAAAAGCCGAGCCGACATTGAAGGCACTACGTATATTGTCTAGCACAAAATAAAGAGGAGCCCTCTCTAAATTAGAGAGCTCCTCTTTTGTCATATTTTTATCTAAAACAGTGTATTTATCAACCGGCACAGCTAACTTCCATATCATCAGACCATTTTCTTTGTAAATGTCCAAGGAGATATTTTTCGGATACCTCTTCCCCTGTTACATTTTCGATGAGTTCCGGACCGTTTACTGAACGACCAGCGCTAAATATGTTTTTTGCCAACCAGTTGTACAACGGATGGAAATTTCCGCTGGTGATATTTTGGTCAAAATCACTAATTTCCTTATACATTGTTGTCAGAAACTGTGCTGCGTACATACTACCTATCGTATAGGTTGGGAAATATCCAAGAAGTGATTGAGCCCAGTGGATATCTTGTAAAGCGCCTTGGAGATCGTCTTTGACTTCTACACCGAGATAGTCTCTAATTTTGCCACTCCATACTTCAGGAACATCTTTGACCTTGATGTCTCCATTGAATAAATCGCGCTCCATCTCATAACGCAAGGTAATGTGTAAGTGATAGCTTATTTCATCAGCACCAATGCGTGTCGGACTAGCATTTACATGGTTTATTGCGCGGTAAAAATCTTGTTCCGACAAATGCTTCAAGTGAGGAAATAGTTCTTGAAGACGTGGTAAATATCTGGTAATAAAAGGTTTTTCACGACCAACAAAAACTTCCCAAAAACGCGACTGTGATTCATGCACACCTATGGAAGTTGCTTCTGCAAGCCCCGTGCCTGGGTATTTCTTGTTTAGACCTTGTTCATAAAGTCCGTGACCACACTCATGTATACTTGAGTATATACCTTCGATACCAGTATTGTTAAAACGACTTGTAACGCGAACATCTTCAGGACCTAGAGTGATCGCAAAAGGATGAACAGATAAATCCATTCGTCCCGAAGAAAAATCAAAACCAAGATCTTTGAGAACTTCATTGACGAATTGTTTTTGCTTTTCTACATCAAAACAACCAGTAAGCGTAACGCTTTTTTGCTCGTTTTGATGTGCCAAAACTTTCGGCAAAGTAGGAATCAAAGCTTTTTTTATTCCCGCAAACAATACATCCAACTTGTTTACGGTAAATCCAGGTTCATATTCATCCAGGGCTACGTCATATGGATGTTGAGAACTATCAATATATCTTGACTTTTGAATAGCTAACTCAATTACTTTTTCTAAATGTGGGGCAAAAATAGCAAAATCTTTTTGCTCTCTTGCTTTTAGCCACGCGCTCATTGATTTTGAAATTGCCTGACTTTGCTCGGCAATAAAACTAGCAGGTAACTTTGTCAACTTGGTGTAATCGCGATGCGCACATCGAATGATCACACTTTGTTCATGATCAAAATTTTCGGGTTTACTTTGTAACTCTTCGTATAACCTATTTATTATGTCTCCCGTTGCTTTGCTTGTAAAACGCTCGTGCTTTAGTTTAGAAAGCAAAGACACTTGTTCGCCGCGAAATGCAAAGGCATTTTCAGGTAGGTATGTTTCTTGGTCCCACCATAATACCTCGACACTCGACCCTAACAAGTGTTTTTCGGTAAGAACATTTAATAGTTCTGTAAATTTGCTCATATGATAACCTCATTTCGAAATTAAAATGACATACCGAAATCCAGTGTGAATATTGCGTTCGTTCTTTGCGCGATATTTACGACTAGATACTCGGAGTTGGTGTATTTTGTTTTCCCATGAACCTCCACGAACCACTTTTCTTTGTGAATTGTGGTTTACATACAATGGATTAGTATTTTTTAATGTACTGTATGCTGTAGGATTATAGTCATCCAAACACCATTCAGCGACATTACCGGACATATTATAACAACCAAATGGAGAGCAACCGCGAACAAATGAATTCACGGGAGCTGTTTGTGCAAAACCATCTTCATGAACGCTATAGTTTGCGTAAAATGTGTCAGATTCGGCAAAAGGTCCCCAAGGATACTGCGAAAGCTCCGCTTCACCTCTAGCTGCTTTTTCCCATTGAGCTTCTGTTGGCAGAGCTACATTTAAATGCAATTTTTGTGATAACCACTTACAATAAGAATTTGCTTCTTCCCAACTTACCAAAACCACAGGATGATCTTTTTTTCCACGCGGATATTTGCTGGTAAGAGGGTTCCAATTAAAGTTTTGATATATTGATTCTCGTTTTTTTGTATATGGTATTGAATAATTTGTGTCTTTCACAAAGTTATAATAATCAGCGTTTGTCACTTCATATTTACTTATGTAAAAAGCATCTAAGTAAACTTTCCGTGACGGCCTTTCATCGTAATTTCCTTCGGAATACCCCATATAAAAATAACCGCCTGGTATATATATCATATGCGGAGGAATATTCGAAGGATCGGGAAAACTCTTCTGTTGTTGTTTAACTTTTTGTTTGGCTTTTGTTTCTGTCACGTCGTTCCACTGGAAAATATATTCCCTATTATAAAACAACAATGTTCCCAGTAACAGAAACACATACAACACATCTTTGTATTTAAAATGCGTTTTTGGTTTTGATGTTTTTCCTACTAAATTGCTCAGTTGCTTTTGAGGAATTTTCTCTTCGCGTGCTATTTTTTGCAAATAGCGAAATTCTGATGGAGCAATGTAGCCTTTTATACGGAAAAGAGCTATTTTTTGCGAAAGCTCTGCGATTTTTTTTTGCTGCAAGATGGCATCATATGCATTTCGCGACTCGATGTTTTCGAGCTGGCTACGCGCTTTGCGCAATTCACTTTTGAGAAATAAAATAGCTTCTTTGTATTTAGGGTTATTCCCCAGACGTTGTAATTTTTGTAGCTGCTGTTTGTAATTCTGTTGTAGCACTTCTACGGTAAAATTTTGCGGCCGAATATCCAGTATTTCGTAGTAGTTAGGAGCCGTGATTTCACTGGAGACTCCTAACAGTTTGTGATATATATTTTCCATAAGACTGGTTGTGCCCAACAACTCGCTGTTGTTTTATCAAGACGGAAATTTCCTAGAGCGCCGTCATTCCTGCGAAAGCAGAAATCCACAATATAAATTCAATTTGTAAACGCCTGGGTCCCTGATCAAGTCAGGGATGACACCATAAGAGTTTTGTATCTTATTGACACGTATGTCATTAATCAACGGAATCGAGTTTTCTCTCAATTTCTTTGATCTTAGCGCTCACAAAATCTTCTTTGTCATTTGCGTTTTCAGCAACAAGAGGCCAAGCAAAACTGTAATATTTTAGAGCTTCGGTGTAATTTTTTTGTTGTTCGTAAATTTCACCTAAAATTAAGTATGGTCGATACCAAGAAGGGGCTTCACTTATGGCATACTTACAATTTTCAATTGCTTTTTCGTGTTCATCTTTGTTGCGGTAAATTTCACTTAGAAGTAAATGCCCTTTTGCTTTTTGTTTCAAAGCATTGTTACTACTAGAACGCAGTGCATCTTCTAGCATCTCGATTGCCTTGTTAGGATCGGTCTGTTTGATTTTGTTCGCTAGTTCATTTACACTAATCAAGTATGATGTGCGTTGTTGGTACAATGGATTTTCAGCAGAAATATTTTTGTATTTTTCATATACCGATGCATCTTTCTTCTGCTGCAGTATTCTTATTTTTAAAAAGGCAACTTCATCTTTCAAGAAACGTCCCTTGCTCGCGAGAGCTTCGGGGGACACTCGATCAATATGTTTAAGAGCTTCGTCATGATTGCCCGCTAAATAAAGAAGCATCGCTTTTAATAACATTGCTTCTGCGGTATTTTGTCGATCTCTAACGAGAAAGTCAGAGAGTGTCTTGCTATTGACACTTCCTACACTTGCGGTGCTTAAAAAATAAGAGATTGCGCGATTTTGTAGATACAACCATTTATCTGGTAAAATATTGTTTAAATCTAGTGTATCATTTAATTCGTGCTGCGCTTTCTTACACAAGCGAATCCAATTTTGCTTAAAATTGCTCGCTTTATTTGCCACAAGCTCATTTCTCAAAATATGTAGAAATTGCCCCAAGTGCCAATACTGCTGTTCCTGAAAAGCAAGAATCATCCATTCTTCATAAATTCCTTTGCGCTTTTTCCAGTTAGGGGCACACCAAAATGCATGACTGTAGTAGTTAAAGGCTTCTTCATATTTTTTCTGCATTTTTTTTATTCGTGCCGCTTCATAGGCCGCTTTGTAATGAGATGGTTCCATTTCGAGCGCACTAATAAAATTCAGAAAAGCCTTATTAAAAAGATGAGGCTGACCTCTTTTAGCATGATTTAAAGCCATAAGACCTTTGAGATAGTAAAGATTACTCGATTCATTTTCGATCTTTTGAAAACCCGTAAAGTATTCACCATGTTCGTTATGCAAAAATTGGTAAACCAGGGAGGCTTGCTCATACGTTAGATGATCTGATATCTTCGACAAATTTTTCGCCGCGTAGCGCTGTACGCTATTTTTAATTCCTTCACTTAGCTGTCCGTCGCCCAATTCAATTCCACATGCCAATAACTCATAAAATGCCTGCGGTGAGTGTGGTTGTTCTTGTAGTATACTGCGAAATTCGTCTATGGCCTCCTGATACAACGCTTGTTTTTTCAAACACAAACCCTTATGGAACAAAGCGGCATTTTTCAATGCCACAGGAGAATCGATTTGTCCTAGTTTTTCTTCAGCAAGACGAAAAAGTCCTATTTCTTTGTAAATCACTCCCAATATCAATTTCCACAGCGCATTCTCTGGATTCTCTTCCACTAACTTCAATGCCAAATTGTGCGCTTCGGCAAAATGACTATTCGCGGCTAGAATAAGTGGAAAATTTCCTTTTGAATTGGTAAATATTTTGTTTTTTAGCGACGCAAGTTTTGCTTTGGCCTGCTTGTGGCGAAGACCTATCGACCATTGTAAACGAGCACGGAGAGACTTGGCCAACTCATCCTCGAAATGGTATTTTTCTGTCGCTTGCAAAGCTTTGTTTAAATAACCAATGTGGAAAAATGCCAAGGCGCGTGAAAAATGATCTTTCTCGTTCGATTTGCTAATCGCAATTAAAAAATCATCGACAGGTAGCTTTTGCCATTTTTCGACTTGAGACCAAAACTTAACAGGATCTTCATTTACCCAATATTCATTGGCTTGCCACACTAAATTCTCTAGGCGTAGCGGTGGGTTGTAGATATCAAAAGCATTGTTAACGGTGCTAAGAGCCTGGTCCAAATAATCACTGCTCTCTTTCTCGTTCAAAGACGGGAAGGATAAAAATCTTTTTGCCTTCACAACCTCTTCAGAGAAAAGCTTTTCTTGAACTTGTGATTTTTTATTCACAAAAACATGGGTACCACCATTATTTTTTTTCCCAAAAATTAGAATCGCCGACATAGTGATGATCGCAAATACCATTGCCGCCAAGGTACCTTTGCGTATTACCCGATAGTGACTGTTGATAAATTTGTTCACTTGCGTTGAAAAACCAGGTTTTTCAAGGACAACATCTTCGCCTTTTAAGTATTTCTCCATTACATCGGCAAAGTCATCGCAACTTTTGTAGCGTGTTGTCGTTTTCTTTTCTAGGGCTTTGAAAATAATTTGTTCTAAAATCGGTGGTATTTTCGGATTTCTCTTCATTAAAGAGGTTGGCTGTTGTTTTTGAATTTTGTGATATAGTTCGCGTATGGATTTCGCTTTGAACGGCGGATTGTTACACAGCATTTCGTAAAGTACCGCTCCCAGAGAATACGTGTCAGTATGTGGTCCTATGTCTTCACGTATTCCAAAAGTTTGTTCGGGAGACATGTAGTAGGGTGTTCCAACCGCAACACCTGTTTGTGTAAGTTTCTTTTCCAAAGGATCGGTGATCATCGCCAACGAAAAGTCAGTAATCATTGGAAAAGGAGGATCAATAGTGCAATCCATTAATACGTTTGCTGGTTTGACATCGCGGTGAATAATTCCCGCCTTGTGGATATGGGCAAGTGCTCTAGCAATAATAATACCTATGCGAACAGCTTCATTAATATCTTTGTTTTCCAACTCTTCCCAATACTCATCGAGAGTAGAGCCTTCGACAAAATCCATCGCAATAAAGGGGATATTATTGATTTCTCCTGAGTCGCGAATAGTAACAACTCCTGGAGATTTTACCATCAGAGCCGAGCGCGCTTCACGATCAAAACGTTCTTTTCTAATTTTTTTGGCATCTCCACCGTCACGTATAATTTTGAGGGCCACAATACCACCATCACGGGTATCTTCGGCTTTGTAAATCACCCCCATTGCCCCACTGGCAACGCGTTCCATAATTTTATAAGGCCCATAGGATTTGTATGACTTTTTCTTTACAGGGGTAAAATTAGAGCTTTGGTCATTCTTCACATAATCGCGCAGCTTTTTTACAATAGCGCGATGCTGCATTTTATTGATGACATTTTTTTCCAATAAAAAATCGGGAAGTTCTAGTTTGGGATTTTGACTTTTAAGATTTTTATATTCTTGCAATACATTTTCTAAAACTTGGGGTTCTACAAATTTTTGTTGTTGTAGAATTCGAATATAGTTTTTTTCTAGTTTTTCTATTTCTTGTTCTATTGTATTATTCATAAAAATTTGGCAACAAAAAAGATCGCTACCACCCCCTCTAAAAGTACGTCGAAATACAAGGCCCTACGTTAAAAACATCTTACTATATCATAACAAATAATACGTCAAAAAGCAAACGTTCTAAGGTTTCCAAATAACAATGACATAAAAAGCGCATATCAACAGAAAGACAAACAGAACACCCAAAACCAAAAACTGATGACGTTCTAGTTCATCCATGGCGATATGAAGGAATGAAGGAGGTTTTGCCACAACGGGCTCGTTGTTTAAATATCGTTCTAAATCTTCAGCAAATGCTTTTGCAGAAAGGTAACGACGTCCTGGTTTTTTTGCCATTGCTTTTTCAACAATTATTTCCAAATTTGGAGAGATACGCCGGTTGATTTTTTTAATCTTACGTGGTCTTTCATAAGCAATTTTTTGATATAATTTCGAAACATCATCTGCAATAAACGGCAACTTCTCTGACAGTAACTCATAGAGCATCACCCCCATGGCAAATACATCACTTGGCGCCCCAATTTGATTTTTATTTGCAAGTGCTTGTTCGGGAGACATGTAGTATGGCGTACCGAGCACAATTCCGCTTTGCGTTAGATCAATCGCCATAGATGTATCTTTAGCCAGCCCAAAGTCGGTAATATGTGGTTCACCTTTGCTATCGATGATAATATTTGCTGGTTTTAAATCGCGGTGAATAATATGATGGCGGTGTGCATGAGAAATTGCGAGAGCCACTTTTTTCATAATACGTATAGATTCGTTTACTCCAATACGTTTCTTTTTGCGATACTCAGATAAAGTTAGACCTTCTACATACTCCATGGTAAAGTATGGCGTGCCATCAATCTCCCCGGCATCGTATATGGCAACTATATTGGGGTGATTCAGTTTCCCTGCCGCCTCTATTTCACGGTGAAAACGTGCAACATACTTAGGATTTGTCGCGTCAAATCTTTTCATGACTTTAATGGCAACAAGGCGTTCGTTATCTTTTTGTTTTGCCTTGTATACGATTCCCATCCCACCACGAGCAATTTCTCCAAGGATTTCGTAGTTATCAAACATTTGTAAAAAATTATTGCCCGGAATGGCTTTTTTGGCTTCTTTTTTTTGTGGAGGGACTATTTTTGTCTGAGGAATGACCAGAGGACTATTGTCGACTTCACTTCCCAAAATATTCACCTTATTTTCGACATCAGATTTTTTGATAACCTGGGTCGCGCGATTTTGCATCGCTTCTACTTTACGGACAATTTCTGACGGGATATCAGGTTCTGGAGTTTCATTTTCTGAGACTTCGACATTACTTTCCAAAGTCAGGTCTTGAGGCACACTTTGCACTGGTGTACGCATGGGAGTTGGGCGGCGCACAACGATGTTATCGGCAAGCAACTCGTCAGCAGAGTCCACATCGACAACATTCATTTCTTGGGTAGGTTGATCCTGCATAGATTCTACTTTTTTATGAATATTCCGCGGAACAACTACATTATCTGCATTGATGATATTTTCTGATATGTTGGTATTGCTACCAATTTCGTCTTTGCGAATAACCTGCGTAGGACGATCTTGCATAAGAGCCACTTTTTTCAAAATCTCAGGTTTTTTGTCCATCACCTTCATTTGTTGTGTTACCCGAACCTTGAGATCTTTTACCGATTGTTCTAATTGCTCATTCTCTGATTTTAACTTTTGCTGAATTTCGCGATTTATCTCATCTAACATTTCGCGAGTAATCCACTCATTTTTGATACAAATCATTGAAAGATTCATTGTTGGATTTTGCTGTAATTTTCCAATAGCACCACGTACTTGGTTCTCTGTTAGATATTTTTTAGAGATAGCAATATGAGCAAAAAGTATGTTCTCATCCATAATTCAACCTACTTTTTCTAAGTTATTTTTTTCGCCTATTGAAGGCATGTATGTACCACCGTAAATAACTAGGCATCCACTTCCACATTTGGAATTTAGACGAGCCGCTTGTTCGATCAATCCACGTTGTTGGAATTTCCGTTATCTTACAGTTTTGTAAAAAGGCTTTGACAACTAACTCCATGCCAATTTCAAAACCACCTTGACTTTGTACTGCAATTTGTTCAAGAATTTGTTTTCGATACATCTTAAAACTATTTGTAACATCATGGGTGGGGAATCGACGCAACAGATACAATGACTTTCCCGCCAACGATGACAAAAATTTCTTTAAAAGGGGGCCACCCACCTGTTTTCCCCCGCGCATGTAGCGCGATCCGCAAACTATGTCAAAACCGTCCTCGTGAATTTTTCGATACATCGCATCTACAATACCAAGGTCATCAGACAAGTCTGCCATAGTTACAAGTACTGTTTCACCTCTTGCACACTCAAAACCCGTTTTTATCGCATTAAGAGCGCCACGCCCAAAATGGTTTTGCTCGGAACGAATTTCAAATTCGTAGCTGTGTACTATTTTTTTTAACACGGGCAACGTATTGTCTTCTGCAAAATCATATACCACAATCAACTCTAACGGTGATTGTATTTTTTTATCCACCTCTTCTACTAACTTCTCAATATTGTCGGCTTCATTGTAAACAGGGCAAACTATAGATAACACGAAATCAACCTATAAAATAATATAAATACCCAAATTGCTAGTGGAAAGTAAAGAAAAATAACCACAGAGATCTAAGAGAAAATTACAAAAACAAACCGTTAAGCCTTCATCCAACAATAAAGTCAAAACACATAATGATGAATTTTTTATTTTTCTCTGAGCCTCAGTGGTTCTCTTCTAAAAGAATAAAGTTCACAACCAGGGTTATAAATTTAAAAACCGCAAAGTTTATAACGGTACACTTTTTCGCGCGACAAACAGGCTTACTATCAATTTTACCAGTTTTTTGGTGTTGTTCAATATTTAAGCTTTACAAAATATGCGAATATAATCAATACTGAGTTGCCTGAGGATGAACAGTTTCTTTTTCATACGCGGCGAACTGCGCAGAACTCTTTATGAAAAAAACAACAGGTAGTGTTGCGGTATCAAAAACCAAACTGAATGGCATGTCAATAATACCTAGAGCAATACTTTCATCCAAGAGATCAATATCAAAGCCAACTCCACCGTAATATTCAATATATTTTTCTGTGGTATTATCGTAATCGGCACTAAGAGAAGCTGGTCGTCCAAGATTTGTCATTGTACCACAACCACAAAGTGTTATCATAATTGTATAAAGTATTATTTTTTTCATAATTGTTCTCTACAGCAGAAAGGGACGAGACATCTCGTCGTGTCAAAATGGATATTAAAATTAATAAAGATTACCGTTATATTACTACTCTATTATGGTACATCTCTTTTTTTGCACTTGCAAGTGCTATTAGCTACTTATTGCCTTTCGATTTACAGAAAAACTATGCACGTTTTTCTGCGTCCCATCGTGAATGCTGGTTTATTTCAGTGGGAACATTGCTTTTTACGTTCACTGTTTTTATTTATTATCGGTCGTTATGGAAAACGATCCTAATCAGCTTCTTCTCTTCATTTTTGTTTGCTTTAATCGGTTATGAGTTTTTTGGAAATCTCATCGACGATTGGTTAGATGTTCTTATATATATCGGCACTTTTCTTGTTGCTGTATTCGCAACATTCAGCGCATTTTTTTATTTTTTAGTTATCATCGATCATCTTATGAAATTTGCACATCCTGCATTCGTACTAAACGACAATGGTTTATACGATTATAGTCATCACATGGGCTTTATTTCTTGGGAAAACATTCAAAAAATACACATTCTCGACTTGGGTTCTCAAAAACAAATCGCCGTAGAAATTAAAAATCTATCCTGCCTTTCGCTACGCCCTTTTAGCTTTAAGAAGCTTTGTTTGCAAGCGATATTTTTGTTAACCAAACATCATTTTGTGCACCATATACATCTCAATAATCGTCAAGTTTCTCCACTTACTTTTTCTCATATAAAAGTTATGTTGCAATCCCAGGGTAAACTTGCGCAACAGCACCCAGGGCAAGGATTTATTCGCGAGTTTGCTCTTAGCAACGAAGAGAGAAACTTTGCCAATTCCTTTGCAATGGAAGAGCGCCTTCCTGTTTGGAAAGCAATCGCTGATTTGTTCCTTGATACCGAAATTGAACTTTTGTATGAACCTATTGCTCAAGTGCTAGCAAATTCTCCCTATGATTTACGTACATTAAATCACATTTACACTTATGAAGTTGCTCCCGTTTATCACGTCAATTTGCTTTCCGTTGCTGGAGAGTGGGGTGGTTTTTCGGAAGAAAGTGTAAAAGTAAATATTACGAAATCTTTATACAAAAAGCGTCGATCATACTTCAGCAAAGCAATCTCTTTTTTACTGCAATATATTTACACCTTTACCACGAAAAAAGACTGGAAAATCATCATAGAAAAAGTAAAACTGCGACGTCAACAGCAATCATGAAGTACAGTCTAATAGTATCTTCTTTGCGCCCCTAGTACTTGCTGCTTCGTATGCTTTTGTACCCTCTGTTAAAGGATAAATTTTTTCTATTACGGGCGAAAAATCGCTATTGTATTCGTCGATAAATTGAAAGGCATCCGCAAACGAACCACAACGAGAACCGATAATGCGAATTTCATTCACCACAACATCTGACAGACAAATTTCTGCCATGTCAGCGTATGTGCTTTTCAAAATTAGAGTGCCTTGGGGGCGCAACATTTGTAATGCCGTTGTTATACCCGACTTGCTTCCGGTACATTCCACGACTACATCAAAGTCGCGTTCCCCTTCGCAAATAGCGATGCCCAAATCGCGAAATATTTTTAGTTTCTCGGTGTATTTACCTAAAACTTGTAACGCAAACTTCTTCGCAGATAACACCGTAGCGATCATAAAACCTAGCTTGCCATCACCAACAATCGCAATACGAGACTCCGATGAGATTTCCACTTGACGAAGTATACGGCATGCTGCCGCAAGAGGTTCGATAAAGACCGCTTGCTCATTGCAAATATGTTGTGGAACTACATACAAATTTTCGTTGGGGATTACCGCATACTGCGCATGAACACCATCGCAATTCAAAATTCCCAGCACCCTGCGCTTACGGCAGTGACTTGTCATTTGCCGTAGACACATATCACAGTTTTGACATACAATATTAATTGCAGCAACTACGCGCTTTCCGACAAGAGAGTGATCATCAGATTCTGCAACAACACCAACAAATTCATGTCCAGGAATTCCACTGAATTTTTTATAACCATGCAGAAGATGTATGTCTGTGGAACAAATCCCCGCCAATTGTATTTTCACCAGTGAATGGTGAGGTTTTGGTTGTGGAACGGCAATTTTTTTTAGCGATAACTTGCCATTTGACATATACAGTGCTTGCAAAGTCTTACCTATTAAAATGTGTAATCCAGGATAAAAGAAACATTGTCATTATCGCGGTGAACGCCATAAATGATGTCTTCGCGTAAACCATTAAGAAATTGTGTTTTAAGACTTACAATCAAATTGGGGTGTACCTTATATGCCACACGTGCTTCGAAAAAGTCACTTGCCCAACGATAGTCCTGATTCAAATTCATCGAAAACAATAATTGAAAGCTCAATGTCGTATTGTATTTATATTCGGAAAAAATAGTAAAGCCACGATCACCTGACTCTTCTGGAAAACCAAGTATTTGCTCTCCGTTATTTAGGTTTGCGTCTAGCTCATTGACCACCAAACGATTAAAAAAGAGTTGCAACACCCCTTCTAAGGAATCTCCTTCGCGAAATACATTGATATAGCGACGACTAGATCCAAATATAACCGCAAAAAAGTCATCACTGTCTCCGGTTTTTGAATCGACGAGAACGCCTTCAAAAAATACCCGCCATTGACCAAAGGTGGTAACAAAATCTGCGCCAATAATGCGCAATTGATCATGAAATCGCGTCAGCAAAAAATTATTGGGATCAAAACGAAAATCGGAAAATCGGTTCACCCCCTCGTAGTAACTGAGGGAAAAGTCCCACCCCTTCACTGTTGCTGAAAAGCGAAATGCAAACTGTGAATTTTGAAAATTATGCGCATCAAGTTCATTGACTTGGCTCACTGTGTCAGGAGCTAGTCCCAATAACTCTTCTACAGCAGCTGGCGTATCGATAAACCACTTCGAACCTTCAAAGGCTTCGCGATTCCTTGTAAAACGGGGAACAAAGATGAATTCCAATGTAGGAAATTCCACATCACCAAAGTTAGGGAGATAATACTTCACCATGCCCGACCATACTCCCATTTTGCGACTACTGTCGATGTTAAATCCCTCGATCGGGTCGATTAAATCGTAAGGATTGATCACATCGGTGGGATTAGGGCCAAATGCCTTTCCCCATGCGTAGACTCTTTTGCCAAAGGAAATATCGATATCATTTACCCGGAAAAACAAGTACATTTCGTTGTAGTTTAAGTAACTACGTCGCGTACCATTGTCTTCTAGGTTTTCCAATGCAAAGTAACCCTCTGCGGCATTAAAGTCATCAAAATTGACTTCAGGGGCAGCGAAGAAACGCAAGTTTTCATTGAATTTGTATTCAAACTCTATGCGTGTGGTAAATTCGTTTTGAAAACGTCTCTCATTACCATTTTGGTCGTTGTTTTTCCAAAAGTATTGCGTGCGGCTATAATATGTAAAACGAAAATACTCAAACGAATTCATGAAGTATTTACGTCTTATGTAACCATCGAGATCGAGAAGTGCTGTGGTAAAGTCTAACTTTTCTTCTTCCTCTTCTTCGTAAGCCGCTTCGGCAATTAAGTTGCCTTTATCGATTTCTTGTATGTCTTCATCAATAACAACACCAAATTCATCGTCTAGGAGATCGTTCCCCACACCGAACTCATCCTCAACAAAAGACGTTTGGGTTTCGGAAGAATCTTCTGTAGAGGAAAATTCGTCTTGGATATAACCCGTTTCAAATTCATCGGCAACAAGATCATCACCTGTTTCAAATTCGTCAGCGACCAGTTCATTTCCCGTTTCGAATTCTTCGCTACTTTGGGAATCCCCGAATTCATCTTGTACATATTCCTTCGACGGCGACACATCGAACTCGTCTTCGACATAGTTTCCTTCAGGGGAAGATTCGCCAAATTCATCTTCCACATATTCTTCTCCGGCAGAAGATTCGCCAAATTCATCCTCCACATAACCTTCTCCAGGAGAAGATTCGCCAAATTCGTCCTCTACATAACTTTCGGACGGCGAAACGTCGAATTCATCTTCCACATAGTTTTCCGTTGCCGGGGCAACATCAAACTCATCTTCCACATAACCTTCGGAGGGAGTTCCGTCTTTTTCGTTAAACGTTATATCTGACTCAAACTCATCATCTAACAGGTCATTGCCTGTTAGCGTTTCATCTTCTTGAGAATTTACACATATGCATACAAGGCACAAGAGGAAAAGAATTGTTTTTTTCATTTTACAACATCAAAAAAATACTTTTTAGGATTGCAAATTAAATACAAAACATTTATGTTCTTTATTCGTAAATAGCTATATTTCTTTATTTTACTTGGGCATGTTATCAACATAAAACTTGTAAACTCTAAACGAAATACAACTACAAATATACAAACAAATAATAAATATATAGAGTAATAATGCCCGTATTTTATGAGGCAGAGACCAGATAAAGATTGATTGATAACACGCCCTATACTACATGAAATCACTCGTAGTGTAAACAGAAAAAATTTTTGCAAAAACCTCCTCGACATCTATATTACGAAAATAAATCACTGTGCTTAAGTTCTTTTACATCAAAGATGTACAAATTCTTATTTATTTGCTAACAAGCCGTAAGAAAAAGGCATAATATAGGGGAGGGAAACCTCTTAACTAATTCAAAACACGATATATCTATTGGGAGAAAACAATGAGAAGTTTTCTGTTTGTTTTGTTGTGTACAACTCTTACCTTTGCGGCTCCGAATGCCACAGCCCTTGTCAAAAAAGCCGACTTATTGATACGCGGAGAAAAAAGTTCTGAACAGCACGTGAGCTTTTCGGTCATACGCGCCAATAAAAAAGTCGACCGGACAATGATGGTATACCTAAAAGGAAAAAACTACAGTTTTACACACATTTTAAAACCTATTAAAGATAAGAACACCGTCATTCTAAAACGCAATTCTGATATGTGGATGTACACACCTGCCGTACGTAAAGAAATCAAAATCCCTGTATCGATGATGCACGAATCTGTTTTAGGGAGTGACTTTACCTACGACGACATCATGCGCGAGTCTACTTTTACAGACGACTACTCACACAAACTCGTCGGTAAATCTCCGTCCATGGAAAAAACCCACGGGACAGTCTACATCATAGATCTCGCTCCTCTTCCTGGAAGAGCGGTAGCGTACAAAAAATTGCGTATGTGGATTCGCACTAGCGATGGAAATATGTTACGCGTTCAGTATTACAACGACGACTTAAAAGTCCAGAGAATTCTTTCACTAGAAGATATCGCCAGTGTGGGTGATCGTTCTATTCCTACAAAATGGACAATGGTAGACAATAGCGTAAAAGGAAATATGACCGTTTATCGCATTTTGGGTGCTCGCTACAACAAAATGGAAAACGAAGATATTTTCAACAAACGCTCTATTCTATCTCCCCCTAATCCAACTTTGGATACGCAAGCGGAAAAACTTCCCGATGCGACAGCTTTAGTGAAAAAAGCCGACCTATTAATTAGAGGTGAAAAGTCATCAAATCAATATGTCAATTTCGAAGTTCGTCGTTCAGGAAAAGATCCAGTAAAACGTAAGATGGGCGTGTATTTAAAGGGGAGAGACTACAGTTTCACTCATGTTCTTGCTCCCATTAAAGATCGTGATATCACCATCTTAAAACGTCACCAAGATATGTGGACCTACACACCAAAAATTCGCAAACAAATCCGTATTCCGGTAGCACAAATGCACGAATCTGTTTTGGGAAGTGACTTTACTTACGATGACATTATGCGTGAGTCGACCTTTACCGACGATTATTCTCACAAGATTATCGGAACATCAAAAGCCTTCGCCAAAAAATACGGCACTGTATACGTTCTAGAGCTAACTCCTCTACCGGGAAGAGCAATTGCTTATCGTCAACTACGTATGTGGATTCGTGAACTCGATGGTAATATGGTACGCGTTCAATATTACAATGATGACTTACAAGTGACAAGAATTATGGACTTGACGGACATTCGCGAAGTTGGTGGACGCTCCATCCCAACAAAGTGGGTAATGTTCGATGTACAGAAAAAAGGAAACTACACTTTGTATAACATCCAAAACGCAAAGTACAACGAAGATATGAAGGACAGTACATTTGAACAACGTTCTCTTGCAGAGCCACCACAAGCTGTTTGGAAGTAGATTTTTCAAACTAAAACTGCCCCAGGAGTGTCATTCCTGCTTTCGCAGGAATCCACAATATAAAATCGACTTGCAAACGCCTCGATCCCTAGTCAAAAAAGGGATTACAAATGAAAAAGACTTGCAAATCCATGTCATTCCCGCGCAAGCGGGAAACCAGCAATATAAAGTTAACTTGTAAATGCTGGATCCCTGCTTTTGCAGGGATGACACCATAAGGAGTTTATATCTTAGCTTGACAGCCATGTGCTTTTGTAGGGATGACCGTGCGATTATCTCTAATGTTCCTCTATCTTTTCAATTTCACCATCTTTGAGACGAATTAACTTTTTCGCGGCGTCCATTACCATGGAATCGTGAGTGGAAAACAAAAATGTGACGTTGTGTTCTTTGTTGAGTTGTAACATCAAATCAATCAGTGCTTGCCCGGTTTTAGAGTCAAGATTCGCCGTAGGTTCGTCGGCCAAAACCAATTTAGGCTTGCTAACAATGGCACGCGCAACGGCCACACGTTGTTGTTGTCCACCTGATAACTCACGTGGAAAACGGTTATTCATCCCGCCCAATCCCACAATTTCTAAAATTTCGTTCACTCTTTTTTGTCTTTCTGCCGCAGGAACGCCTTGCAATAAAAGCACGAATTCCGTATTTTCCTGACAGGTGAGCACCGGAATTAAATTGTATGACTGGAAGATAAATCCAATGTTTTGCAAACGCAGTTCTGCTAATTTTTTTTGGGGAAGAGTCGATGCGTCTTCGTTGCCAATAAAAACTTTACCGCTAGAAGGATTGTCGAGTGTTCCAATCATATTTAAGATAGTTGTTTTTCCTGAGCCAGAAGGACCGGCAATCGCAATAAAATCCCCTTCTTGTACTTCAAGACTAAATTCGTTTACAGCAGTGACCGGTATACCTTTGCCTGTGTATGTTTTTGTTATTTTTTCGGCCTTTACAACAGAACTCATAACAATGCCTTTCTACGGATTATGAATAGCATCGACAGGAGCCATTCGCGATATTTTCCAAATAGGGTACAGAGGGGCGACTAGCGCCGTGAAAATAACTAAAGAAATAGGTTGCATTAAAACATCAGCATTCACAATTGCGATAATGCTTGGTTTTAACATACCTTGGCGAAATACATCCACAAAAGATTCGATGAAAATAGGTGAAAAATATAAATAACTACATGCCGCCAACCCAACAATGCAACCTACAATCAAAGCAACTCCCGTAAGAAAAAAAGATTCGAGTAAAATCATATATGTGATTCTTTTTGAAGTAACTCCTATCGCCTTCATTACCCCAAACTCCTTCTTGCGCTCCATTACCGACATCGTCATTACGTTAAAAATAATGATAAACACCGCGAGAAATATCGCACTCAAAAAAGTTTCAATGATAATATTCTCAATTTTGATAAATTGAATAACACCAATAAGCATGTCTTTCCAGGCGAGAACTTCAAAGTTTTCTTGCGTTTCGATTCCCTCCTTGCTCTCAACAAACTCATCGCGGAACTGTTCATCGACTACAAAATCACTTTCCAGAGAATCAATCTCATTGTACGAAAACGCCAACAGTTCATAATTAAATTTTCGCAAGCCGCTTTTTTTCGAAAAATCTGGCTTTCGCACATGCGAAAATACCTTATCATCGAAAAAGGATTCTTTGCCAAGAAGCACATTGATGTCTTTAATTAAACTTTCTTTTAGCTGAGGGGATGGCATATCGATTTCGTCATACTCATCTAACATTTTCAAGGTTTCCGCGGATAAAAATTTTGCGATATGTACGGAGGCTGTATCCATGGTAAATTTTAATTTATACACAAAGGAAGCGATATCAAGAAACGAATCTTGTGTGACAGCAAAAGTTGTATCCTGCGAACGTTGGTAAAATGTTTTGTAGGGTTGCAGTTTATCTTTAATTTTGCGCACGACTTCGTCAACGTCATAAGAATAGTCAAGACGAACGATAATTTGCGATGTCTTGTTTTGCCCGTAACCCACAAGTTCTGCAACTACTTTCTCCGGTACCACAACCATACCCCCGTTGAATTCGGGGTTTCCCACATCAAAAATTCCAACAACCTTAAAGATGGCCGCCTCCATAGATCCGGATAAACCTTGTAGTACAATTGTTAACTCTGTATCAATGTCTGCATTGAGGCGTAACGCCATTTTCGAGCCTATGATAATAGGGTATATTTTGATAAAGTGTTCTGGATAGACTTCTTCGAGTAGCTCGCGGTTAGCACGTAGAAAATTTTTGTTGTTGATGTCTTGCACAATAAATTTGCTATTTATTTGCATTTTGGCAAGTTGAGCAGTGGTTAACAAACTTTCTTTGTCGAGAACAGAGTTCATTTCCTTCACGAGTACAGAGGGCAAATCACTATCCATCGGAATAAATTCATCAAAAGAATCAATGCGTTTTAAAAGAGAAGGCGAAAAAGATTTGCGTAACGACGCGACAATCGGATTTCCCACCTCTTCTTGAACTTTCTTTATAAAAGATTTTCTTTCCTTGAAGTGATCCATCTTCAATAGACGCCCAGCGCTTTTGTTGCTATCCTCTGGTAGCAAAAAACGTCCTCGGCCTCTTGAAATTCCTCGATGGAAGACAGTAACTTGCGGTTCGTTCTGTGGATCAATTCCTACCAAAACAGCACCAAAAGACAAATCGCGATAACTCACTAAACCTCCACACACAACGCGCGTTGTATATGCTTTAACTCCCTCGATTGACTCCAACTCTTGGGTGATGAGGTCGTGGTTTTCGATATAACCGTCGATAGTTTCGTTACCAAAAAAGCCTTCGCGATTGATTTGAATGTAACCGTTAAAGGTATTGACACTTGATTCGATAATTTGTTCATGAAAACCGTTAATAATTGCCATAAACAGCAACAATGCGGCTGTACTAAAAGCGATTACGATGATACTAAGTATCGTTCTTCTTCTATTGCGCCATACGTTTCGCCAAGCCATGTCTAAAATCATTCTTCTTCTCCTTACACGAAACGAATTGCTTCAATAACTTTGATTTTTGTTGCTTTTATTGCGGGATACAAACTAACGACCACCGTAAGCAACATGATAAAAATCCAACTCAACACAATAGGAATAAACTCCGCTTTGGAATAAATCACCGTATCAATAGATATGGCAAAAAAAGATGCCCCTTCTTCTCCACCAGCGAGTAAAGCGGCGTCAAAACCATATACTTGCAAGTAGTATAGCGCTGGTCCCGCGATTATGGCTCCAATGACACAACTAATGGTTGCAATCCATATAGATTCAATAAGAATAAGTCGAATCAAACGGCTAGGGGTCATTCCCATGGCACGCATAATTCCAAACTCATAAATTCTTTCAAAAATAGCCATCAAAACAACGATAAGTATTCCAATTGCCGCAACCACAATCAGTACAAAAATACTGAAATACATAAAAATATTGTCGAGGGTGATAAATTCGACTAAATGGGGATTGATTTGCGACCATGTTAAAATTTCAAAATCTTTTCCTTGTAAACTCTTCTTTAAATCTTTCGCCACCGCATCAATGACATCGTTGTTCTTACAGATAATGGCGATTTCTGAAAAGTAGCCTTGTTGCGGACGCGATTTAATCTCAGCAAAGGATTGCTCCAAGATGTGGCGATTTATTTGTATTAAATCTTGTGTCGCATTTTTGTCCAAAGAGGACATTTCTTGGGGTATTTTGATATGGGAAAAGATTTTTTCCTCTGGTAAAAAAGTACTTTTTAACAGTTTGTTGAACTCTCTCTTGAGATCTGACACAAACTCCGCGTTTTTTTGTTGTTTACTTTGGATTTGTCGGCGTAGCTCCTTTGACAACTTTTCATATAAAAATCGATATTTATCATTTTGTGGCTCCTGTAAATGGTGCACAAGTTCGGGGATATCGATATCATTTTTTGAGAGAGGAGATTTTGCGGTGTAATCAAAAAGCTTATGTGCCGTTTTGTAGTGGATAAAAACCGTTCTTTTATCATACTCTGGGACAAGTGTCTTAAAAATACCATTTACGCGAAAAAGATGCTGTTTTATTTCTCCAGATAAACTTTGTAGAGTGAGTACCACTTTATGCCCTACGCGCACATTAAATTTTTCGGCAATCTTAGCACCGAGCAAAATACCTGGTAAACGAAATTCTTCACTGGTAATCGCAATTCCATCAGCGTCTTTTGGATATCCTTCCTGCCAATCTTTATCGGTTAAGTACTCTCCCGAAACAATGGGTCCTTTACTTTCAGGCGTATTTTTTTTGTGTAGTATACTCACCTTGACTTCAGTAGTAGGATTCACTCCAACAATCGTCACATTTTGCGCCTTTGATGTATAATTGACAAGTCCTGCCCCCTTGATGCGCAAGGTATAATCGAGAACATCAGGGTTTTCTTTCACCACATTGAGTACATCTTCGCTGTGTTCCATGTAGTAATGAGGATTAAACAAAGATGCAAATTCATTTTTGTGAACCTGAATATGGCTACTACCCGCTTTTACCGAATTTGTAATAATACCATCGTGATACCCAATGGCAAGACACAATGTAGTAAGAATAAAGAAATAGCTAAAACTCATCACAGCTATGGTAATCACAGTTCTCGTTTTGTTACGCCATACATTGCGCCATGCCATTTTTGCAAAAAACATATCTGCCCTTTCTGCAGTATTATTTGTCAATTAGATATTGAATGTTAAAAGTTTGCGAAGGGAACGCAACTCCAACTTTCCAACCTTTAATATTGATCAGCGTTTTTTTCTTGGTAAGCGCATTTACAATAAAAAGGCTGTTTGGTCGCCATATGTTTTCGCTAACACGAATCATTTTTTTCACGGCAAATATCTTTGTCAACTTACCATCTGCGGCAAAATATTTTATTTGCAAAGGATAAAAAACCTGCGCATCTATCCAGTAGTATCTTTTTGCGTAGTTTGCCCCACGAAAATTTTCTTTGGGTGTTGACAAAATAATATGTGTATTTCTACCACGTAACACCGCTTTTTTCACATAAGTATAATCATAGCGGTTCAAATCTCCAGGTAGCCAATCTGTGTAGGAAAATTCCGTATCGAGAATTCGATCTCGTAGGTTATGTGTTTTTGTGAAAATACGGTTTTCATTCACATCATAATACGAAAAATCGATGACATTGCTTGGCCAATCGATTTTAGACAAATAGGCATTGCCGCGCATTGCTTTTGGCATATTGACTTTAATCAGTTGCTTTGTCGCATTCGTAACAATGTTGTTTTGCACAAATATTTCCACATCCATTTGTGTATTGTTATCAATAATCACAGCTTTTATTTGTTCTGTAGGTGCATAATGTCGCATGCGGTACTTGCGAATAATCGCTGCGGCATTTGTATTCTTCGTAAAATCGAGTTCTTGTAGAGATTCGTCCACGCGATTTTCTGTCTTTGAAGATCTAAGACGTGGAGATTTTGGAGTTGTTGTTTTTTTCGCCGTAATATTCTGCGGGGTGTTCTGCTGCGCAGAGATCGCTGCCTCGCGTTCTTTTTGTATTTCCTTTTGCATTTTTTGTATTTCTTGCTGCATTTTTACCAATTCTTGGCGAGCACTCACTAAGTCTTCCACCAACTGGCCTTTACTTTCGTCCGACTTAGTTTTCTGTTCATTAATCTTCTGCGAAAGGTCCGCTATTTTTTTTATTTCCTCACGACGCAATTTCTTTTCCTCACTGATTTGCGCAGTAAGCTTGTCGATAATTCGTTTGTAACGTTTATCATACTTATTTTCTAATTTATCCAGTGATGCTTGTTTTTCTTTATTGGACAACGTATCATTTTTTGCCAGTTGTAGTTTTAAATCGTTCAGCTCCTTCTGTTTTTCTTGCTCTAGTTTTAAAACTAGAGCTTGCTTCTCTAACTCTTTTTTTTCCTCTATGGCGTTTAACATGTTTTTCATCGTGGTTTTCTGCTTATCAATAATTGCGTTGATAGAAGCTGTATTGTCTTTTTGCGAATTATTTTGTTGATTGCGATCAAGAAAAAATAGAGTCGTGATGAGCGTTAAAACAAGGATGGTGACAAAAAGAGTTGCATATAAAACCACACGCTGTGATTTTTCTTTTTCGACAACTCTTTCCAGAGTCATGGCCAATGAGCCTTCTGCGACACTGGCGAGTTCTTTATATTTGGTTTGAAGTCGTTGGTAGTCTCTCAGTAGATCTTCGTGCGTTACTTGTTTTCCCTCAAGAAACAAATTGTCATTTACAATTTCGTACTGACTGTCTTCTAGCACGTCTTGAAAAGACGAATCCAACGCTTTATAATCTTCATTGTTTTCCATCTTTTGTTGCGCGAGGAAATGTCAATACGACAAGTTTTGTTCATGAAGAGTTGTTCCCCGCATCCTTTCTGTAAATTACCGCGTATTTTTAAAGATCTGAAGTTAAAAAAGTTTTAGTACGCTTATGAAAGTTAACGGTACAAAAACCAACATACTAAATTAAAATTTTAAAACTTCCTAAATGGATTATAAAAAGCGTGCGAAATGTTTGCAAAATAAATCCTAATGTTGTTGATAAATTTCAATTATATGCTAAAATTTTTGGAAAACAATGAAAAACTGCTCTCCGCTATAACACAATATCTGCAGGTACTTTATGACTATTTTAAACCTACAAAATATTACCAAAAAAGATCAACCTATTGTGGGCAACAAAGCCTTTCAATTGAGTTGTCTATTGAAAGAAGGTTTCACCGTTCCCAGTGGATTCGTCATTACATGTGACTGCTATCGTGAATTTATGAAAACTACAGGCATTGACACCATCATCAAAGAGTATAAATACGATAGTAACACCATTCAAGATTTTTGCCAATCCATTCAACATAAGATTTCCCAAGAAGCCCTACCACTCTCGGTAACAAGTGAAATAAAAAAACATAATGATTTATTGCAAAACAAAGCCGTCGCCGTAAGATCATCCGCAATCAATGAAGACACCCAAAGCCTATCTTTTGCTGGTCAATACCAAACCATTTTGAACGTGGTGGGTGAGGAAAAAATTAGCGCCGCAATTCTTAAATGCTGGGCGTCACTGTGGTCTTATCGTGCACTTAGTTACCGAATGAAAATGCACGAGTCTTATGACCCAGGAGAAATGGCGGTTATTGTACAACAAATGGTTCCAGCGCAAAAAGCCGGTGTTGTTTTCACACAAAACCCCATCACCGGAAACGACCAAGAGACACTTGTCGAATCTTGTTGGGGATTGGGAGAAGCCGTTGTTTCTGGCAAAACCGCAACAGATTCATTTGTCGTCAGTAACGATCACATTACACACAAAACCATTCGCTACAAACTCATGATGTCTTCCGCAGTAGAAAACACTATGCACACGGTAAAAATACCTGAAGACCAAAGAAGTTTACCATCTCTGAGTGACACAGAGGCTTTGGAACTCGCAAAAATTGCCAAAAATATCCGTGATATTTACAACTCTCCTCAGGATATAGAATGGGCCTCTGCCAATCAAAAGTTTTACATTTTACAAACTAGGCCGATTACCGCAATAGAACACCAAAGTTTTCAACAACAACAAGAAGATACTAAGGCCGTATACACGATGGTTGACATTGGCGAATCGTGGACGGGAATGTTTTCGCCACTGGGCATGTCTTTTGCCAAACACTATCAATATCATACCCACGGAAAACTATTGCGAACACTTGGACTTTACGACACAGGGGAGCCACAAAAATATATGTTGACATTGTACGGACGCCCCTACGTCAACGCATCGTATTGGGCATGGCTCTATACACAATCCGCAATATTTCGTGACCAAAGTAAATTTGTATGTCGTTATGCCAGTGCCGAAATGGATTTATCCAACTACAAAGGCCCATATGGAGCGGGGCCAACAGGACTCAAAAATTTATTTACCAATCTGTTTTACTTTGGTTATCAATCGCGGCTAATGCTTGTGTATAAACGTCGTGCCAAAAAAGCCATCGCTCGCCGTTTAGAAGTCCTCGATAAGTTTCGCGCTGTAGATTTAACCACCCTTTCTCTACCACAGCTACACAGCGCCTTTAAAGAGGCGTATGAATATTTTCACAAAAGTAGCGAATTGATGGGACCACCTTACTTCAACAGTTTTATCATCTACGACATTGTTTCCCTATTATGCGATCAATGGATTGATGATAGTCGCGGGGCTGATATCAAACAAAAAATAAAGG
This sequence comes from Candidatus Uabimicrobium amorphum, assembly GCF_009002475.1. Classification (GTDB taxonomy): domain Bacteria; phylum Planctomycetota; class Uabimicrobiia; order Uabimicrobiales; family Uabimicrobiaceae; genus Uabimicrobium; species Uabimicrobium amorphum. The sequence goes on along the minus strand of NZ_AP019860.1, from coordinate 903,138 downwards.
CTGGAGCCTCTGACTTGCGCACCCTAGAAGTTTCGTTTGCCCTCGCTGATTTAGCGACAGAAGCACAAAAAGTTGCAGAGGTTAGTGACATTATTCTCGACAAAGAGCCGCGAGAAATTTATCCCGCCTTGTGTAAAATCCCTTCCGCTGAGAAATTTTTAAACAAAGTACAAGCGTTTCTACGTGCACATGGCGTGCGTGGTCAAAGAGAAATGGATCTTGCAACTCCGCGATGGCTAGACGATCCTAGTTATGCATTTTACATGATGAAAACCTACATCAAGGAAGACCATGTGGGCGAGGTTCAAAAAAGGCGTCGTGAAAGAGAACAAGTCACCAAAGATGTACTCAAAGACTTGTCGTGGTTTAAACGCAAAATGTTGAAATTTCTCATCAACAGTTATCTTAAAATGAGCCACTGGCGCGAAGCGACGCGTATGGGTTATATCCAAGGAATATGGATGATACGCACTCTCGTTCATGAGGTAATACGGCGTTTGGTGAGCGAAGAGCATGTTCTGAAAAGTGAAGAACAAGGTATATTCATTGATTACGAGGATATATTGGACTATGTCGCCGAGAAAAATTCAGCCAAAAACATTTTCACACCCGAAAAAATAGAAAAAAGTCACAAAAATCATATCAACAACCAAAAAATACCAGCACCGCCCCTAACCATCATCGGCAGTTGGCACCCTGCACAACAACAAGTGAAAAGTTTTAGCGGCAAAACCATTACCGGTCTTGGAACGAGCGTAGGATACATCAAAGGCAAAGCAAGAATTATTTTAGATTTAGAGCAACAAATAGACGAATTTACCAAAGGAGAAATCTTAGTCACCCATTTTACGGACACCGCCTGGACACCTCTTTTTAACTTGGCAACGGCTGTTGTCACCGATATAGGTTCTGTACTTTCGCATAGCTCGATTGTTGCTCGTGAGCTAGGTATTCCAGCGGTTGTAAATACAGAAATTGCGACACAAACCATCAAAACAGGTGACATCATAACGGTAGATGGCAATAACGGAAAAGTATATCTCGAGAGGAACAACGCATGAGAATCACATCAATAGGAACATCATTTCCCCAACAAGAAATTACAGTCAAAGAGACCGTTGCGCTCATTGAAGAGCACAGTCGTTATACTTTTCGCGGGAATTTGTCCGAAACCTTAAATGAAATAGAAACCAAATTGTATGGCTCTGGGGCACAGAAAAGAAGATGGCTACAACCCAACGAAAAGCCAATAGATCACATTAAAAATGCCATCGACGAAGCACTTGAGAAAGGTAACTGCCACAAAGACGACATAGAGCTTCTGATATATGTGGGGGTGGGAAAAGGTTTTCTCGAACCGGGCCAATCATACATGGTCGCCCACATGATGGACATGAAACGCGTACAGTGTTTTGACATTCTCGACGCATGCATGAGCTGGACAAGAGCCCTTCAAACCGCTTATAGTTTTTTTAAAACAAATACCTACAAACGCATCCTTGTTGTCAACGGAGAGTTTGTCAACGTAACAGGTGATGCACTGTTTCCAGGTAATTATCGTTTGTACACCCCCGAGCAGACAAAGTGGACCATACCTAACTATACCGTAGGTAATGCTGCAGTAGCAACACTACTTGAGCCCTCTTCCCAAGAATGGGAATGGCATTTCTCTTCACGACCAGACCTCGCTGATTTGTGTACAATTCCTTCTGTCGGTTACAAATTGTACTCAAAAGAATGCGAAAGAATCGGTAAAAACGGTGCCTATTGTTTTACCTCTTATGGAAGAGAACTGCACAAAGAGGGATTCCCAGAAGTGGTTGAACTATTTAAAAAATTGAGTGTCCCGCCACAGGAAATCAAGTGTGTATTTCCGCACGCTTCTTCGCAAAAAGCATGGGATAAGTTTGGAGAAGTCGTAGGTATTCAAGATAAAATATATCACATATACGCGGAACACGGCAACCTCGTTTCGGCTTCTGTTCCCGCCGCAATGTATTTAGCAAAAAAAGACAACACCCTTGTCCCTGGAGATAGAATTGTTTGTTGGGTAGGTAGTGCTGGTATGTCTTTTGCTTGTTACAGCTTTATATACGAGTAAAATTATGAGAATACTACACCTTTGCAAATTTTTCATAATAGTTCCGTGGGTAGCGACAAAGTTAATTTTTGTGTACTTTTTTATACGCAAACGTGATGAGCGCTTAGATCGTTTTGGCCACCATATTTGCAATTGTTTGCAATCATTGGGACCATTTTATATAAAAATGGGGCAAATTTTAGCCACCCGTAGCGACTTAATTCCCCAAAACATTACCAGTAAGCTCGCCATTTTACAGGACAATGTTCCCGGAGATAACAAAGCGTATGTCAAGAAATTACTCATCCGCGAATTGGGCAACGACTACCCAAAAATATTTAGTGATTTTGACTTCGAAGCTCTGGCAAGTGCTTCCATTGCCCAAGTTCACAAAGCCACTTTACAAAGTGGTGAAACTGTTGCCGTAAAAATAGTTAAAAAAAATGTAAAGCAGCAACTCACCGGAAACTTTTTCCTACTCAACATTCTGTTGTGGTGGTTACTACTTTTTTTTCCTATTTTGAAAAAAATGCGTTTGCGTGAACGCTACAACGAAATCAAAAAATTACTCGTAGAGCAAACGGATATGGTGCGAGAGTTGGCGCATCAAAAAGTTCTATACAAAAACTTCATAGGGCATCCATATATCGTCATTCCCAAAGCATACGATGAATTTTGCTCACAAAACATACTTGTGTTGGAATATATTACTGCAATTCGCGGCCAAGAATTTTCCCGCGTTAACTTTCCAAAAGACCAACTTGCAAGACGTTTACAAGATTCTGTTTATACCATGTTGTATTTAGATGGTTTCAGCCATGGAGATCCTCATCCAGGGAACATATTTTTTACGGAAGACGGAAAGCTAATCTTTTTGGACTTTGGCATAGTCACCATCCTAAGCGAGCGTGAGAAATGGGGGCTATCTTCTTTTTATTATGCCTGTACACGCAATGAATGGGACATCGCCGTTGACAGATTTACCGAACACTTTGTCACCGACAAACAAGATATACACGCGAAAATACAACAATACCGCCAAGATTTGTACAATACATTAAAGTATCATTTTCACGACAAAACAAATCGTTGGTCGACGATGGAGTACTTCAAAGACGTCAACCAAGTACTACAAAAATATAATGCTTGCTATACCACCAATTTTACCAAGGTCGAACTGGTGTTCTTATCATGCGAAGGATTTGCCTGCCAGATAGATCCGCAAATAGACATATGGGGAAACGCACGAAAATTTACTGACCGTTTCTCTCCTTACATGAGTGATGAGGTCAAGCAAAAATTCGATCGTTATTTTCAAGAAACCATACCGCGTTCTTTGCAGGTAACAAAGTCCGCGAAACAACATCTTGTCGCTCCCACACATTTTGACCGCTACTTTTTTCCCAGTACTTACCCATTGGTAGTGAAAAAAGCTTACGGCTGCAAAATAGAAGATATCGACAACAACACCTATATCGATGTTTCTTGTGGTTATGGTCCACACATACTCGGCTATGCGCATCCCGTCATTAACGAAGCTCTACAAAAAGCTTCGCAACAGGGAAGCATTAATGCTTTGGGGCATTTTCCGGAAATAGAGCTCGCCAAAATCATTAGCGAGGCCTTTCCAAGTGCCGAAAAGGTTATTTTCTCGAACTCGGGAACCGAAGCGGTTATTCAGGCCCTGCGAATTTGCCGCGCCTACCGTAAAAAAGATATGATTGCCAAATTTGAAGGTCACTACCATGGTTTTTCCGACCAAGGAATGGTCAGTTCGTGGTTTCGCTTTAGCGGACAGAAAAAAAATCCCGACCCCATCGCCGGAACATTGGGTAGTGTAAAAAGTGTGGTGAACAATACTCTGGTTTTGCAATATGGAGATCCTGGGGCATTGGAACAATTACTCTTGCGTAAAGACGAGCTTGCCGCGATCATATGTGAACCGCTACCGACATCCATGGCGAAAATCGACCACGAATTTTTACAACAACTTCGCGAATTTTGTTCCACACATGACATCCCTCTCATTTTCGATGAAGTCGTCTCTGGCTTTCGCGTTCACTATGGCGGAGCTCAGGTAGTCGCAGACGTAGAACCAGATTTGACATGCCTGGGAAAAATCATCGGTGGTGGATTACCATGTGGTGCTGTCACCGGGAAAAAAGAGCTTATTGATGTGGCCAAAAGCTCTGGAGATCCGTTTATTGATTACGAACAAAAGACTTTTGTTGGCGGAACGATGAGTGGAAATTCGCTATCTTGTGCGGCAGGACTGGCGACGTTGTCCTACTTAAGAGAAAACAAACACATATACGAACAACTACATGAGCAAACAAATTGGCTCACAACACAACTAGAAGAAATTGCCCAAAACAATAAAATCTCTCTACAAGTGAGCGGCTACGGTTCCATTTTTTCTTTCACCTTCAGTCATAAAAAAAGTAAATTTTACCGAGAAAAACAGTCTGGTAGTAACTTTAAGGCTAATTTAGCCCTAGCTTACTACATGCGCAAACACGGAATTTACATGCCGGAGCTACATACTTTAATGCTCAATGCCGCGCACAACATGGAGGACTTGGAAAAAATAACCGCTGCATTTGAAAAAAGCCTTTGCGAAATGACAGCAGATGGTATTTTTGTTTTATAAAGGAAAAAGGCATGCAACGTTGGAATTATCCACAGTTTAGACCTGGAATCATGGGGAAAATAGAAAAAGTCGTCGGACCAGGAATGAGCAAAACCGAACTAGTTGTCGTTTTCGCTTCAGGGACTGTTGCTGCAACAATGATGATTGCATTTAGCGTATACAAAGATCCACAGTGGTCACTTTTGCAGACCATCATCGCAACGTTGTTGGTCTTTGACTTGGTAGGAGGAGCCGTATGCAATGCGACTTCCCCGACAAAACGCTGGTACCATCGTGCACAAAGTAGTCGTCAAAGTCGCATTCTCTTTGTCGTTGGGCATGCAGCATATCCCTTTCTCGTCGCGTGGTTATTTCGCGCCATGGACTGGAAATACTTTTGCGTTGTTTACGGATATTTGTGTTTTAGCGCTGTCATTGTGGCTTTTACAGCACTCTATCTACAACGCTGTGTGGCCGTTCTCATCTTATGCGGTGCTATCTTTATCGATAGTTATATTTTCACACTTACTCCAGGGTTTGAGTGGTTTATTCCTATCCTTTTTCTAAAATTGATTGTAGGACATATGGTGAAAGAGGAACCGTACACTGCGGAAGAGTAAGTTGCTTATGTGATAAAAGCGTTTGAAACCGAGGGGTGTTGCATGAAACTATAAATCTACCCCGGGTGTCGTCCCTGACCTCGGGTGTCGTCCCTGACCTCGGGTGTTATCTCTGCCCCTAGGTGTCATCCCTGACTTGATCAGGGATCCAGCGTTTACAAGTCCACTTTACATTGCTGGTTTCCCGCTTATGCGGGAATGACATGGATTTGTGAGTGTTTATTAAGAAGCTTTCACGCTTAGCTTGACGTGTATGCGCTTACGCGGGAATGACACACTCGTGTAGTTCCGTCTCAGTAACACTGAAATAACTTTGTTCTCTTACGGGATCGGGAACGGGAACGGGATCGGGAACGGGATCGGGAACGGGATCGTTTATAAAATTATATAGTGTGTATTTCACGTGATAGATTTTTTCTTTTTGGTGCGGGAGGAAATTCAAATTGTGGGTATCCTACACGACTAAAAAACATGGAACGCCCACGAGGAAGACCGTGGTCCTTAACAAATGCTTTGCAAATATCAGTGTGTTGCAAAACAATACTCATGGGGTGAAAACTAATCCCTTCTTTGGCTGCGTTCAACCACAATTGAAATAACAGCGCTCCGCCTTTGAGTAGGGTAAGAGTATCCGGGTTCTCTTCATGAAAATTTACATACAAAAGAGCGGGGGTTGTTGCCACGAGTTGTCCAAACTGTGCAGCGATTGTCTCTGGAAATTTCGTGTGTTTTAAAAAACTCATTACAAAAGGTGAAAACAATACGCGGTACCAATATTTTTTCAACGTGGACAATGGCCCAAATAATTGGGTAATGGGTAGACCTATTTCTTTTTGTGCACCAAAGCTAACGAATTTATATGTTTCGCGCCACGCTTTACTATGTGTGAATTCCAACTTAGCGTGAGTAGAGACAAAATTTGCTATACGTGAAATTTTTTCGCTATCTTCGACAAAACAGATGCGACAATGCTCCTTGGCATCGTTAAACAACAGAGAATTGCTATTGATAAGTTGTTGCTGGACATCGGAAGAAATGCGTTGTTGCTGATATGGACCGCGATTGGTGATACGTTTGTCCAAAAATGCCGTATCAAAGTCGTGATCGCTATCAGAAACGGCAATAATGGCCAACGGTTTCCAATTTGAAGAAATACCCTTAATAACAACATTTTGTGAATTTGCCCAGCAAAACGTGGCACAGCACCTCTGAGAATGTAATGCCAAACTTAGGTTTTCTAGAAAAATACCAATACTCAACGCCATTTCTAGATGGTGACAATCTAAAGAACGTAGTTGACGTTCTTTATTCAAACAAACGGCAATATAAAGTGCCGAGGAAGACAAATTGATTCCGAAACATTCAAGGGACGAAAGAGCTTCGCGACTGTCAAATAAAACAATTTCCCATGGTTGACTATTGTGTGAAGATGGCGCTGTGGCAGCAAGATCAATAGCGTTGTGTAATCTATTTTTCAATGATTTCATTTCGCTGGTCCTTTTTTAACATTAAGTGGAAAGAGTAAAATGACAACAACAAACATCATAGATATTCTTTTTTCCCGAGCACAAAAAACACCGCGTAAGACGGCCTTTATCTTCCTAGAAGATGGAGAGCAACAAGAAACGCGCCTGACATACCATGAGCTGTGTCTTCGCGTCCAATCTATCGCTAAATCTTTATCTAACTATAAAAATGAAACAGCGCTGTTATTATTTCCTTCAGGAATAGATTATATATGTGGTTTTTTAGGTTGTTTATACGCCGAAGTAATTGCGGTTCCAGCATACCCGCCTCAACCTCATCGTATGAAGCGAACCTTGCCACGACTCAAATCCATTATTGAAAATTCACGGTCAAAGATTATTCTAACAAATAGTCAACATATACAAACAATAAATCGCGTTTTTAACGACACAAACATTCACATTTCGAACCCAATAGCGATCGATACGATTATCATAGAAAAAGACTTACAAAATTCACCACAAATACAGGCAGACGTTGCCTTTTTGCAGTATACCTCTGGTTCTACAGGTAACCCGCGAGGAGTTATGGTCACTCATAACAACATTATACACAATGCAAGTATTGAAAAAGATATTTTTCCAAAAACAGAGCAAGATATCGGAGTGAGTTGGCTACCAATGTTTCATGACATGGGGCTGTTTACGGGGATTATCCACCCAATTTTCAATGGATATACCCAAATTTTAATGTCACCGGAAAGTTTTGTACAAAAGCCTTTCCGGTGGTTACAAGCAATCTATAGGTATGGCGGTACAACCTCTTATGCGCCCAATTTTGCTTATGTAATGTGTGTAAAAAAAATTAATGCCGCACAAAAAAAGCAAATTTCGCTTAAAACGTGGCGCATCGCGGCAAACGCTGCCGAGCCAGTTCGCCAAAAAACTATGGATGACTTTTACCAAGCCTTCAAAGAATGTGAATTTTCACAACAAGCACTGTCTCCAGCCTATGGCATGGCAGAAGCGACCCTCATTGTCAGTGGTGGTAATCCTAAAGAGAAATATCGACGCGCTCATTTTCTCAAAGATTATCGTGGACAAAACGCGACAACACAAAAACAAGTCATCAGTGGTGGTACGCCTCGTGGAGAAGTCATCATTGTCCATCCACAAACCATGAAAGAATGCAACGAACAGCATGAAGGAGAAATCTGGATAAAAAATGCAAGCGTATCTCCTGGATATTGGAATAATAGTGCCGCAAATACCGAAAAGTTTGAACAATATACTGCGGACACCAAAAAAGGACCATTTTTTCGTAGTGGTGACCTTGGCTTTATTAAGGACGGAGAACTTTACATCACTGGTCGTTACAAAGATATGATCATTGTTCGCGGAAGTAATTTTTATCCACAAGATATCGAGTATGTTGTCGAAGAAAGTGATCCCTCTTTACGTAGTGGTTGTGGCGCAGCGTTTTCCATTGAAGTAGACGACGAAGAACATCTCGTTATTCTACAAGAAATCAATTCCACTGAGTTCGCGTACACCGATATCATAGACAAGATTCTCCAACAAGTCAGCAGTTATTATGAAATTGAGGTTGCGGCAATCGTGTTAATCGCACCGCAAACCATCCCCAAAACTTCCAGCGGCAAAATTCAGCGTTCTTTATGCCGCACACTTTTTATTGAGGGCAAATTAACCACTTTGCATTCGTGGAAAAATCCCATAATACAAACGAATAGCCAGAAATCCGCTGGTGAAATTGAACAATGGTTGATCGCCAAGTTGCAAAGTTGGGGGATTGATACACGTATAGATTCCCACGCCCCCTTTTCCCGTTATGGTTTAGGATCTTCAAGGCTCATCGAGTTGTCAGGTGAATTGCAAAACTGGCTCAATTGCACATTGAATTCAACAGTCATGTGGGAATACCCGACAATTGCATCACTCGCCTCTTTTTTATCCGCCAACAATTCATCGGCATTAGAATATCGTCCAATATCACGAGAGGCAACACCAACGATTACGCAACAACCCATAGCCGTCGTCGGAATGGGGTGTCGTTTTCCCGGTTCTAACAATGTCGATGAGTACTGGCAATTTCTAATGAACGGACAAAATGCCATTAGGAAGTATCCGCAACAGCGTTTTGCCGCCAAATCTCTATCGTCATTTTCCGGAGGATTTATTGACGATGTGGATCAGTTTGACCCGGTATTTTGGGGAATTGCCCCCAAAGAAGTGCCATTTATTGATCCACAACAAAGAATACTCCTCGAAGTAACGTGGCAAGCGTTGGAAAGTGCGGGAATTCCTCCCAAAAAAATTCGCGGCACAGATGTTGGCATTTTTATTGGTATCAGTAGTTGGGACTATTCTCAATTGCACATGCCATTGTCTTCTACGATTAACGAACATTCTCTTACCGGTAATGCTCTCAGTATCGCCGCAAATCGCATTTCATATTTATTGGACCTGCATGGTCCGAGCATGGCAATTGACACAGCGTGTTCTTCGTCTTTAACCGCCATCCATATTGCATGTCAAAACCTGCGTAACGCAGAATGCTCGATGGCAATCGCAGGCGGAGTTAACGTAATTCTGAGTGGCTCTTTTCATCACGCCTTGCAACATAAAAACATGCTTTCTCCTCATTTCAAGTGCCAAACCTTCAGCGCCGAAGCCGATGGCTATGTTAGAGGAGAAGGTTGTGGAATGGTTGTCTTAAAACGCCTAGATGACGCCATTCGCCATCAGGATAACATTCTTGCCGTGATTCGTGGTTCGGCCGTCAACCAGGATGGGCAAAGCAATGGCCTAACCGCCCCCAATCCACATTCGCAACAACATGTGGTGAACCGCGCTTTGCGTTTTGCCAACATTCGCGCACAAGACATTGATTACATCGAAACTCATGGCACAGGTACTCCCTTGGGAGATCCCATTGAAATAAATGCTCTTCACGAAATATACCAACAACGCAACACACCTTGTTTTTTAGGTGCTGTCAAAGCAAACATTGGTCACCTGGAGGCTGCGGCCGGCGTTGCGGGACTTATCAAAACGGTACTGTGCATTCACCATCGACGAATACCTCCACAAATGTATGCCACAAATCTAAATCCGTTATTGCAAGACGCCTTAACAACGTTTACCATTCCCCAGCAGTCCGAACCGTGGAAAAACGAAAAGCGCTGTGCAGGGGTAAGTTCTCTTGGTTTTGGCGGAGCCAATGCTCACATTGTTTTAAGTAATTCGGCCACGTCATCATTGCCATCAAGTCCACGCGAACACGAAGTTTTTTGTGTTTCTGCACGCGACAAAAATGCCCTACGTCAATTACTACAAAAGTGGCAAGCCTATTTGCAAGATACCACAGATTCTCTACGGGATATTTGTTACTCCGCCAATTCTGGTCGCAACCATTTTATTTATCGTTGGGCAACCACTGCCAAGAGTTGCGAAGACTTGCACCACAAAATATGCGATATAAATACAGAAAGTATTTGCGCAACACAAGACAATGCGCAAGTGTCTCTATTATTCACCGGACAAGCGAGCACGGCTCCTGGTATGGGACAAGACCTCTATGAAAACCATCAGGTATTCCGCACGGAAATAGATGCATGCGCGCAAATTTGCAAGCAATACACCGATGTATCGCTTGTCGATTTATTGACCAACGCCGACAACGATCACTATTTACAGCAAGACGCTGTGTGTGCGCAACTAGCTCTTTTCTCTTTTGAAGTGGCGCTTTTTTCTTTGTGGCAAAGCTGGGGAATAAAACCTTCGTGGGTGATGGGACATAGCCTAGGTGAATATGCTGCCGCCTATGTTGCTGGAGTATTTTCCTTAGAGGATGCGTTAAAAATCATCGCGGTGCGCGCGCAACTCATGAAGGACCTAAAAGATTGTGGTACAATGGTGGCGATCGAAAAACCCCATGAAAAAATTACGATAAACGAACATATTTCCATTGCAGCGATCAATGGTCCACAAAATACCGTTCTGTCCGGCAGTGAACAACACTTGCGCGATTACCTCGCGCATCACCCACAATTACCATACAAATGGCTACAAGTAACCCATGGTTTTCATTCACCTATTTTAGACTCCATACTCGACTCTTTTGAACAGCAAATAGCCGCGATTACTTACCATGCGCCACAAATAAATATTGTCTCGAATGTTACGGGACAGTCTGCAACGCAAATGGACGCTAGTTATTGGAGAAAACATTTACGTGAAACGGTTCGTTTTAGCGACGGTGTGCAATTTTTGCGACAACAAGGTACAAATATATTTTTAGAGATTGGACCACGCCCGGTGCTATCAGCACTTGTAAAAAAGAGTATACCACACGCGTTGTCACTATATTATCATCATAAAAATTCATGGAGAACGCTTGCGTCTACATTGAGACATCTATATCGTCACGGACTCCATCTACAGTGGTCAAATATTTACCGAGCGCATGAAAATAATCTAGTGCCCATTCCGCACTATTCTTTTCACCATTCCTCTTATTGGTTAAAGAGTATTGGTGACTCTTCTACAGAGAGCGTCGACTCTTACAGTAAGATGCTAGGAATGATCGAACAACAAAATGCTTTGATTCGCGATATTCATCAAAGCGTTTCTGTAAAGAGAGATTTACGGGATGTGGGGGGAGATTTACGGGATGTAAATATTGGACAGGATTTACAGGATGGACAGGATAAATATACCTTACTTATTGGTGCGATTTCGGAGGTGAGTGGTTTTCCTGTCGATGAAATATATGAAAACGACCATTTCATGGAGAATTTGGGTTTTGACTCGCTTATGATCGTAAATTTACAGAATAAAATAATGAGTCTGACACCATTTAAAAATATCAAAATAAAGGACCTAGCTACGGCAACTACTGTTGGTATTTTGTATAAACAGCTCACAAACGACAACCCTACGCCACAAAAAATCCTTGTCGCAAAACAAAACGTTTCTCATGAGGATAGCGACTTTAAAAACTGGCCAGAATACAAATCTTTGCAAAAGTCGCCTTTTTTTCCACAAGGAGAAAATCCCTACCGGCGTATTCACGAATCGCAACACGGAATCACCACCACAGTCAACGGTAAAGAGGTGATCAACTTTGCCAGCTACGATTATCTGTCATTAACCGGTGAGTCAGAAATTATCAACGATGTGCAACAAACCGTTGCGCTCTATGGAACTTCGGCTTCTGCATCTCCGTTGTTGATGGGAGATACTCCTATTCATCGTCAGTTAGAGAACGAAATCGCAAGCTTTATTGGTACACACGACGCCATGGTTTTTCCCAGCGGACATGCGACAAATGTTACCGCGGTAGGACATTTGTTTTCTACAGAAGATTTAATTATCCACGATCAACTGATTCACAACAGCGTTGCCCAAGGTGCGATACTCTCCGGAGCGAAATATCGTTCTTTTCCACATAACGATTGGCAAATGCTCGACAAAATTTTAACCACTATTCGCCATCAGTATCGTCGTGTTCTCATCGCGATTGAAGGAGTATATAGCCAAGACGGAGATATTGCCCCTCTACCACAGATACTCGAAGTCAAACGCAAACATCGCGCGTGGCTACTCGTCGATGAAGCGCACTCGATGGGTACCTTAGGGAAAACAGGACGTGGCATTAGTGAATACTTTGCCATAGATCCTTTAGAAGTCGATTTGTGGATGAGTTCCATTAGCAAAGCTCTTGCCAGTTGTGGAGGCTACTTGGCAGGACAAAGCGATTTGATGCGTTATTTGAAATTCACTGTTCCTGGGTACATTTTTGCCGCAACGATTTCACCGGCCAATACGATGGCGGCCTTGAGTGCTATACGCACAATTAAGAAACAACCGCGACGCGTGGCACAGCTACAGGAAAATGCTGCTCTCTTTTTACGATTGGCCAAAGAGGCAGGCTTGAATACAGGTCCCTCACAGGACTCTCCGGTGATACCTATCATTCTCGGATCTATCGAAAAATGTATCCACATTTCACAAAAGCTACTAGAACAAGGTATTAACGTCATGCCCATCGGTTATCCTGCAGTTCCCAAAACGCAAGCGCGCCTGCGTTTCTTTGTCAACACCAACCATTCTACGCAACAGATACAAAAAACCATTGAAATTTTAATAAAATTAGGAGAGGAATATGGATAAGTCGTTTGCTTTGGTTCAAGACCTTTTGATTGGTAGTTGGAAATTTCAAGTCGTCGTAACATGCTTACAACTAAAGATATTCGAAAAACTACAACAGTCTGCAACTTTGCAGGAAGTGGCGACACAAATATCTGCCCCCGAGGAGTCGACCCAAAAAATACTCACCGCGAGTGTGGCTTTGGGCCTACTGCATAAAGAAAACGAACAATACGCAAACACCCCTGCGACCAATGCCCTTTTAGTAGAAAGTAGCCCTGCGTTCATGGGAAACTTGTTTCACCATGTGTGCGATGTCAACCCACTGTGGCTCAACTTGACAGACGCTATTCGCGAAAATAGCAATCGCTGGTTACAAACCACTGGTTCTGCCGAGGGGCACTTCGCTACGCTTTATAAAGACCCACAACGTTTGCGAAAATTTATGGAAACGATGCATTTTTTTAATGAACAAGTCGCCAAAGCACTTGCCGAGGTGGTCGATTTTTCTTCACGTAAAGCCATTCTCGATGTTGGGGGAGCGACAGGGATTTTATGTGATATTATTCACAAAAAATATCCACACATGCAAACCACAGTTTACGATCTAGAAGAAGTGTGCCAAATCTCCCGAGAATTTACCGAAAAATATGACACCAATATTGCCTTTCACAGCGGAAATTTCTTAGAAGAACAATTGCCATCAGGATTCGATGTCATTTATCTCGGTTGGGTACTACACGATTGGTCCACGGAAATTCAGTTACAATTAATCGAAAAGTGCTATGAGGCTCTACCTGAGGGAGGAATGCTTCTTATTACCGAAAACTTCCTCGCCGAAGATGGAAGCGGACCACTGTTTACTTCACTACTATCTCTTGATATGCTAGTGTCCACCGATGGCGGTGGCGAAAGTACTCAATCACAGTACTGTGAGCGCCTACAACAAAATGGATTTCGCGACATTGAAGTAAAAGAGCATGTCGGAGGACGATCACTCATTATTGCTTATAAAAAAATTTAGACCGGTTTAACTTTTCGATGATCAAAAGACCTTTTTTACTCCTGTAAATCCTGTCTAAATCTTTTGGGTTTATGAAAAGAAAGAATTTTTATGAAAAATTATTGGAAACGCCTGTTGACAAAAGTCGGTGCCGTTATTTTTGGCATCATTGTTATTTTGTATACTTTTGAGATGATGTTCCCCGATCGCGTGGATTGGAAAACGTTTTTTGCACTGACAAACACTTTAGTAGACGCTTGGGGAAACATTATACTTATGCTCATCATACTTGCCTACTTGGGTTATACACGCAATGTGATGATGAAATCATTGGCTCCGTTTCTCAACGATTTGAAAAGCCAAAGTAAAGACCTAAGTGACGCGATCATTGTGAGTATTGACAAAATAAATGCCACGATGAAAAGCCTCGAAGAAACACTGGAGGCTTCGCGTCAATTTGTACAGTCCGACGAGTGGCGCAAAGAATTGCAAAGTGCCTCAGATCATTTACAAAAACAATTGGAGGAATTAGCGCAATCCGCTGGACTACGCGACGACGCCATTGAACTAAAAAACGCGATCGTCGAATCTTTGGCAAAAGCAAATAAAGCGATGGATAAATTGGCCGAATCGACCGAGGATTTGAAGGTATATTTGCGCAATAATCAAAAAAAATAGAAAAGGGTTCGTCCTGTGTCACTAGATTTCAATGGTGCAGTCTTTTAGGTAGTGATACAAAAAGTCACTATTTTCTATTTTGTTGCCCGATAGGTCTAGGTAAGAAAGTTTGGCAAGTTCGGCAAGTTCAAAAGGAACCTCGCGAATGTGATTGTAGGCAACATTAAGTTCAAACAGATTGGGCAAATTGTGAATCAAACTTGGAATTTCCCCAATGTAGTTGTACGACAAATCCAAATTCGTCAAACTGTGTAACTCCCACAAGCAACTAGGGACGTTTTGTATTTTGTTTTCTGACAAGTTGAGGTTGTGAAGATCTTTGAGATTTGCAATGGAATGTGGAATCGTTTCAATATCTGTTTTCCATAGACATAATTCGTTCAGTGTATGTAGTTTTTCAATTTCTTCGGGTATCTCACCGATGGAATTTCCCCACAAACTCAAATTGCGCAATTGTGTTAAGTGGGTAATTTGCATGGGAAAGCTTTTGAAATTGTTCATACATAACCGCAACTCTCGCAATTCTTTGAGTGCGGAGAAATCTTCGGGTAAATCCTCGATATTGTTTTCCGAAACGCGCAGACACATTAATCCACAGAGTTGCTTTATTTGCGCAGGGATTTCTGTCAAAAAGTTTGTCGATAAACTCAAAGAACGCAGCGATTTCATGGCAAAAACCTCTTTGGGAATTTCGCGCAGTTTGTTGTTGTCCAGGTTTAGTTCATGGATGTTTACATTTTGGATATCTATGAGGTCAATGGATCTTGCAGAACTCACATCCAAACGTTGAATGTGTCCGCCTTCGATACGCGAGTTCTCCATGTTTTTGAGGCGCAACTGTGAAAAATTACAATTGCGAAAAACCGTATTTTCAATCGTGTCTATTTCGACGAGTTTGCTGCGGAAACTACAATTGTCAAATTCACAATCTTTTACTTGTGAAATCGGATTTTCTAGGTGTAGCGTACACCCAAAGTATTGTGCATTGTCTTCGAGTTCTTCTATTACGGTTTTTTTATAAACAGCCATACTTTTCCCAACAACTAAAATTTACACAGCAATGGTTTGACATGATTTTATTATGATAACATATCTTTTCAAGATATTTTACATACTTTTATGAATGTTTTGAGTTGTTTCAAAGCAATTAAAAAAACATCAAATAACGTAAGTCTTTATTTTAAAATAACTTTTGAGGCCTTCAAATTGAAGGTCTCAAAATTGTATTCACGTTTTATTAGGAATGAAAATGATGGAATTTTTATTTATCGCTTCTTTCACCGGCGCTTTTGTCGCTGCGGTATGGATCGTTATTCTTGTCGTATTTGCGTGGTTAATGTTTACATTTCGCAAGGGTATGCTCAACAGAATAGATAGCGAAATCCTCGCTCACAAAGCGATGGCCGAAGCGCAGGGAATCGATATTACGGTGACCGATTTAGAGATTCATCGCCACGCTGGCGGAGACATTGCCAATGTCGTCACCTCGATGATCGCCGCAAAAATGGAAGGCGAAACTTTGACCTTTCAACAAGCATGTGCAAAAGATTTGACGAAATAAACCAAAGAAAACCTTAAGTCCTTGGTATAAAAAGACTTTTGAGACCTTCAAATTGAAGGTCTCAAAATCAATACAACGATAATTTATGCTCCACCCGCGGCGGCACCACCCACGCCCAATATAGCGCCGATCTTGGAATCAATGGCCTGTCCGATCGCCTCTAATAGTTCTTTTACCTCACCTAAAATCGTTTTCGGCAAATTTAATATTGAGTACACTGGACTCGGCTTTTTGATTTTGGAATTCTGCAATTGTCCATTGCGAAATTCAGCAACTAAGGCACTATGGACCATTGCGTAGCGTTCCGCAGGTAGCGTATACACCGGCGAATCATCTGGTAATAGAGCGATGGTATTCATATTGGCGAGCTTGACGGACTTTCCTTCTCTATTTTCGTAGTACAGAGACAGATTGACCACATAAGGATACGGTAAACGAAATTTGATACCGTTATCGAACTCCTCTGTAGTCGTTGGTGGTTGTGTCGTAGTATTTTTTTTGTTTTTCACACTGAATTTTTTTGCGCTCAGTGTCATTTTTAAATTTCCGGTGGCCACAGGATTGTTAATTCTCACCTGCTGCTCTTTATCGCGAACATCGAAGGAAAAATTTTGGTTGCCTTTGAGAACTTTTAAATCGTCGCGGAGTTCACTCACCAAACGCGCCTCTTCAGAAGAAAATTTTTGTGGGGCATCGGTAATGGTAAAGTTTAACGTTATCGAGGAATTGGGCAATTCAATGCTGCTTTCGTCCTTACTCTCCCCCTCCACTTTTGCGGTAAAGTCTTCTTCAGGTAAGATATCGGAAACAAACGTCTGGATAAAACCATCTTTAGAAATGCGAACATCAATGCTGTCGTTGTACCAAATACTACTATCGTAGTTTAATAGATACACCTGATCCGGATCAGGAACCGCCTTTTGTGTTAGTTTTATTTTTGCCTCGTATTGTAGTATTTGCTGTTTTGAAATCACTTTATTGTCTTTATCGGTTTTGACTGTCTCCACAACCTTATCACCGATTTGCAAATCTACAAGGAACATACTTTTTGGTAGATAATAAGGAATGCCCGTTGTACTTTGAGGATGAACAACATCTATTTGTTTGCTCTCAATGAGCTTATACGAACAGCCTGTGAACAGTAGCGCGAGAATGAACCATATTTTCAGCATTGTGTCTCCCATTGAAATAATGTCCCTTTTTTTATACACAAATTGCACAATTTTTAACACACATATAATATACGAGTATAGCTTTTTGAAATACGCATTACAAAAAAAAACAGACGTACACCTTGTTTTATCAATAATCCAGCATACGAATTGTGATTAAATTTGACTTTGGCATGGCGTTTGCTATATTCACACTTAATAAAATTATAAAATGATTAACTGACTAGTACAACAAAGGGGAAAAAAATGAAAAAGCTATTATTTGCAGCGATCGCAACACTATCTACAACTGCACTTTATGCCGACAACTGTCAGACCTATGATACACGCCATCAGCGATGGTCTAACAATAACCACTATCACGTACAAACAAGACATCATAGAGACCGTGTAGTACACAGAGATTATAGAAACAATCGAAATTTCCAAACCAACCGAAATTTTAGAAACAATCGCAACTTCCGCAATACGAGAAACAGCGGTTTCAATATAAACCTCAGATACAACTCTAACCATCGAGTAAATAGAGATTTTCGCCACAATAGAAACCATGGTGTGAACAGAAACTTTCGCAACACTAGGCATCACGGCGTCTATAAGAATTTCCGCCATACCAGAGATTATAGAGTCAACAAAGATTTCCGCAACAATAGAAACATTCGCAATACCAGAAACCATAGAGTGAATGGGAACTTTCACTACAATAAAAATCATAGAGTGAATAGAGATTTCCGTCACAGAAATCATGGAGTCAGCAAAAATTACCACTACAATAACAACCACAGAGTACGCAGAAATAATAGTAGATCAAAACGCGTAAGAGTTCTTCGCAATGGACGCTATGTTTGGGTAAATGTTCGCTACTAGAACAGAGGTTCCATTAAGATGAAGATAGATATGAATACAGGTATGAAAAATAACAAAAGCACCAGAATTTCTGGTGCTTTTGTTATTTAGGCGGAAACTTGTTGCATTTGCTGTAAGGTATGTAGTTTTGATTTTACCTCAGTAATAGACTTCTGCAACTTGCTTTTTTCTTTTGCATCAGTAGGAGATTGCTCTAAAAGCTCTTTTAAATGTCCCTGCAATTCATCTTCCGAAAGCTTGGAAGCATCTATAGCGGAGTCACATATGATATTCACTTCATTGTTGCCAATATGAGCAATACCTGATCTTACATGGAAATATTTCCACGCATCGGTGTTGATACGTAGAGTTCCTTGGCCGAGTAACAGAACAACAGGAGCGTGGTCATATTTTATAGCCCATTCACCATCTACCGCGGGAAGAACGCACCAATTAATAGTTTCGGTAACTGCTGCACCTTCTGGTGTGGTGATGAGAAATTTGATTTTTTTGTCGCTCATGCCTTCTTTTTACCCTTCCTTCTTCATTTTTTCTGCTTTTGCAACAGCGTCTTCTATTGTACCAACGTACATAAAAGCACCTTCTGGCAAATGATCGTAGTTTCCTGCAACAACTTCTTTGAAACTGCGAACTGTATCTTCACGTTTGACGTAAACACCAGCTACACCAGTAAATACTTCCGCAACGTGGAATGGCTGCGATAAGAATTTTTCGATGCGTCTTGCGCGGTGTACAACGAGCTTGTCTTCGTCAGAAAGTTCTTCCACACCAAGAATTGCGATGATGTCTTGCAATTCTTTGTAACGCTGTAAAATTCCCTGAACAGCTTTTGCCACCTCGTAGTGATCTTCACCTACGTACTGAGGGTCCATGATTCTTGAAGAGGACGCCAGTGGATCTACCGCAGGATAAATACCTTTTTCCACGATGGTACGCGACAAGTTTGTCGTCGCATCCAAGTGAGTAAACGCCGTAGCAGGTGCTGGGTCGGTGTAGTCATCCGCAGGAACGTAAATCGCCTGAATTGACGTAATAGAACCTTTTTGTGTCGAGGTAATGCGTTCTTGAAGTTCCCCCATCTCCGTAGAAAGAGTTGGTTGGTAACCTACCGCGGAAGGCATACGCCCGAGAAGAGCCGATACTTCCGAACCCGCTTGAGTAAAACGGAAAATGTTATCGATAAAGACGAGAATGTCCTTACCTGAAGTATCGCGGAAGTGCTCTGCCATTGTCAAACCAGACAGCGCAACGCGTAAACGTGCTCCAGGTGGTTCGTTCATCTGTCCATATACGAGAGCGGTTTGATCTAAAACGCTACCGCCTTCGATCTTCGCATCTTCCATCTCGTGCCACAGATCGTTTCCTTCACGAGTACGCTCACCTACACCACAAAAAACCGAATAACCATCGTGTTCTTTGGCAATGTTGTTGATGAGTTCCTGAATAATTACTGTTTTTCCTACACCCGCTCCACCAAACAAACCGGTTTTTCCACCGCGAACGTAAGGAGCCAATAGGTCAACAACTTTTATTCCCGTCTCAAATATTTCGGTTTTTGGTTCTAAGTTTACTAGTTTTGGAGGTGCGGCAAAAATGGGACGACGTTCTTTCGTTTTTACTTCACCCCTTTTATCAATTGGCTCACCTAGTAGGTTAAATACGCGTCCTAGAGTTTCCTTACCAACCGGAACTTGTACAGGACTACCCGTATCTCTCACCTTACCACCACGGCGCAAACCATCGGTGGAACCTAGGGCAATCGCACGTATACGATTGTTTCCAAGGTGCTGTTGGACTTCCACAGTTAGCTCACCGACTACATCCGACTCGATTTTTAGAGCGTTGTAGATGGAAGGTAGCTCACCTGGTGGAAATTCGGCGTCGATCACCGAGCCAATTACTTGTACTATTTTTCCTTCTGTCATATTCAACATTCCATTTGAGAAATAGAAAGTCTTAAAAAATCGCGATGTAATATTTTTTAAGATCTGGTTTCTATAAAATCAATACATATGTTATGTAAGATTACTTTTGCAAAGAACGAACTGCGCCCATAATTTCCGAAAGCTCGCTAGTAATTTGTGCTTGACGTGCTCTGTTATACAGCCTGGTCAAGTCTTTGATCATGTCTGCCGCATTGTCGGTCGCCTTGTTCATCGCCAGCATTCGACTGATGTGTTCGCTCACCGCACCTTCTAAGAAAATGCGATAAAGGTTCGAATATATACTTTGCGGAACAACATAATTTAAGACTTCGTTCACATCGGGATAGACTTCATAGTTACCCGAAGACTCTTCGCTGCGATACTCATCAATAGGAAATGGCAAAAATGTCGTTGCCTTCGGTTTTTGCTGTGTTGCCGATATGTATTCCATAAAAACAACACGTACCTCGTCAACTTCATTATTTAAATATTGATCGATCAATAATTCGGCGAGAGCATATACCTTGTCGTAGTTTGCATCTTCTAATTCAAGATAGAGTTCCTTTGGTCCACTACTCTCATTGTAAATAACAGATGCTTTTTTTCCGACTACATGTAGAGATACGTTCTTGCCTTGTTCTTCGAGTTTCTGAATTTCTTTTTTGGCATAACTGATAACATTGGTGTTATAAGCCCCACAAAATCCACGATTCGAAGAGATGACGATCAAAGAGACATTTTGCACTTTTTCTCTTTTACTAGCTAGAGGATGCGACAAACTTGAATCTCTGCTCATTAAATCGGCAACTAATTTATTCAAGCTCTCGGCATATGGCTTCGCAGCTGTCACTTTGCGTGAAGCTACTTTGTACTTTGCCGCAGCAATAAGCGCCATTGTTTTGGTTATCTTTTGGATATTTTTAGCACTTTTGCGACGTTTTACTAAGGTTTTAATTTCAGCCATGATTACCTATGATTTCCATTTGCTCTTGAATTTTTCTATTGCAGACTTTAGCTTGTCTTCCTCACTTAAATCTTTCTTCTCTGCTAAAGCATCTACAACACCTTTTTCAGATGAATGCATGTACTCAAGAAGATCTTGTTCGAATTTAGCCACATCTTTTACATCAACATCATCAAGGTAGCCTTGGGTTCCGGCATAGATGATAATGACTTGATCCGCAATCTTTAGTGGTTTGTATTGGCCTTGTTTTAGAACCTCAACCATACGTTTCCCACGCTCTAATTGTTTTGCTGCTGCGGGATCGAGATCGGTTCCCATTTGTGCAAAAGCTTCTAGTTCGCGAAATGCCGCGAGGTCAAGACGCAAACTACCAGCGATCTTTTTCATCGCCTTTACCTGAGCACTACCACCTACACGCGAAACGGAGATACCAACGTCTACAGCGGGGCGTACACCGTTGAAGAATAGGTCGGGAACTAGATAGATCTGACCGTCGGTAATTGAAATCACGTTTGTAGGGATATAGGCCGAAACTTCACCTTCTTGCGTTTCGATAATCGGAAGAGCTGTTAGTGAACCGGCTCCCAAATCATCAGAAAGTTTTGCTGCACGCTCTAGTAAGCGCGAGTGAAGGTAGAAAACATCTCCAGGGAAAGCTTCACGTCCAGGAGGACGGTTGAGTAGTAGAGAAACTTGGCGATACGCTACCGCTTGTTTCGAAAGGTCGTCATAGATAACCAAGGTGTGCTTATTTTCTTCGTACATAAAGTACTCAGCAATCGCACATCCAGAGTATGGCGCAATAAACTGTTGCGGCGCAGGTGCAGAACTCGAAGCGTTTACTACTACTGTGTAGTCAAGTGCTCCGTGTTGTTTGAGTGTTTCGATAACCCCAGCAACCGTAGAATCTTTTTGACCAATCGCAACATATACACAGATTACACCTGTGTCTTTTTGGTTGATAATCGTATCTATCGCAATAGCTGTTTTACCAGTTTTACGGTCGCCAATAATCAACTCACGCTGCCCTCTACCAATGGGAATCATTGAGTCAATAGCTTTAATACCTGTTTGTAAAGGTTCAAAAACTGATTGACGATCTGCGATACCTGGTGCAGTACTTTCCACAGGTCGATAGACATCTGCTTTGATAGCAGGTTTTCCATCAAGAGGGTTTCCCAAAGGATCAACAACCCGTCCAATGATGCCAGGTCCACAAGGAACGCTTAGTACTTTCCCTGTGCACTCAACACTAAAACCTTCTTTGATTTCTGTTGATTCGCCGAGAATGATTGCCCCGATGCTGTCTTCTTCTAAGTTGAATACCTGGCCGGAAACGCCATTTTCAAACGTGAGCATTTCACCAGCCATCGCGTTTCTCAAACCGTAAATACGGGCAATACCGTCGCCTACCTCTATCACTTGGCCAACTTCTGATACATCGAGATCTTTACCATACTGCTTAATCTCTTCCTGTATAATAGAGGCGATTTCTTCTGGTTTAAATCCCATATGTCTTACTTCTTTCTAAAATGCAATTGCCTATCTTTTCTAGGTGATGTTTAATAGAGCCATCTATTAAAGTGTCTTCAACACGTATGATGAAGCCCCCTAAAATATCGGCCTTAACCTGTTCCACGAGAACGATGTCAGCAGAAAGTTTTTTCTTCAAAGCATTTACCACTTTGGTTTTGAGATCTGCTGCAAGAGGCGTTGCTGTGGTCACAAAAACCTTCACCTTACTACCTTCTAGTTCTTGTAAACTTTCTATTTCGCGATAAATGTCGCAAAGAGCAGAGAGGTGACCTTTATTGGTGAGTACTTGCAAAAAGTTGACCAAGCTGTCATGTAACTTGCCGCGAAACACTTTTTCGATAAAGTCGACCTTTACCACGCGGCTTATCTTTGGTGTTGCCAAAAAAACCGCAAAATCGTGTTGTTCGCCAACGCATTTCACTAAAAAGCTCAGTTGGTCCAACAAATCTTTTTTGTCTTCACTATCACAAATAATATCGTAGAAGGCTTCTGCGAAAGTACGAGCAATTATTGTGTTTTGCATTTGTTTTCCGTTTTACATGGTGCCAGAACCTGAATGCTAATACTAGCATTCAGATTTCGACATTAGTTTAGTGTTTTTAAATCTTCAAACGTCTTCAGTGTATCTTCGATGATTTTTGCTTGCTTTTTCTCATCTAACGACTCTTGAATCAGTTTGGTACTTATTGCTATTGATATATCAGCAGCGGTTTTGAACACTTCTTCTACGGCTTGTTGCTTTGCTAGTTTGATATCGTTTTCTGCACGAGCGCGAATACTGTCGCATTCTTTGTTCGCTTCCGCAATCATTTCTTTTTTGATTTGCTCTGCGTTTGTCTTGGCCGAATCGAAAATTGCTTTTACCTCATCTTCCGCCTTGGACAATTTTTCTTCATACTCTTGTAGTTTTTGAGCAGCTTCTTTTTGTTTTTTCTCCGCGTCTTCAATGTTGCCGCGGATAGTGTTTTCTCTTTGCTCTAATCCCGCAATAAGCGGTTTCCAAGCTACTTTGCTCAAAATAAGGAAAACGATGAAAAATGTTACCAGACTCCAAAACATCAAACCTTTTTCAAGTTTGGTAATTTGTGCGCCGTCACCACTTGCCATCAATACGGTATTGGGAATAACGAGCATTAAGATGATCATTATTTTGCCCAAATTTCTTGTCAATATAGACATGTTTACACCTACATTACTGGAAGCTGATCAATAAGCACACTACTACTGCAAATAGTGCAACCCCTTCAACGAACGCTGCGGTTAAGATCATTGCACCTCTAATGTCACCTTTGTGCTCTGGTTGTCTTGCCATGCTCTCAACAGAACTAGCACCGATTTTACCAATACCCATTCCAGCACCGATAGCTGCAATACCAGCACCTAGCGCTGCTCCAAAAAGACCTAAGCCTTTTCCAGCTGCCACAGCCTCTAAAATAAACATATGTTTACCTTTCTTACATATAAAATGAGAATATTAATGGTCTGGGTGTAACGCCATTCCCATAAATACCGCAGTTAAAAACGTAAAAATGTAAGCTTGAATCATTGCAATCAAAACCTCAAGGAGAGTAATTGCGATTGCCATGAACAAGGGGAGTATCCCTACAGGATAACCTACGTATGCAGGAAGTCCGCCAGTCAAGGATACGATAAAACTTAAAAATACTGGAATTAATACGTGACCCGCTGTCATGTTTGCGAATAAACGCACTGCCAACGCAAAGGGCTTAATAATGTGCCCCATGATTTCGACAATAAGCAGAAGCGGCCAAATGGCGAGGGGTACATGAGGTACGATAGACTTCAAGTAGGTCACCAAGCCGTTTTTCATGATTCCAGATATGTGAACAAATAGGAAACTTATTAACGCTAAGGTTGCTGTCACTGCAATGTTTCCCGTAGCAGTTGCTGCGAAAGGAACTAATCCCAATAGGTTACAGAAAAAGATGAAAAAGAACAATGTCCACAAGTACGGTAGGTACTTTTTGCCATCTTCTTTGTCCATATTGCTGTAAACAATATCGTCGCGAATAAAAACCAAAATGGCTTCGAAAAAGTTTCTTAATCCGGTAGGGACTAGTGACTTTTGACGACAGACGATAGGGAATATGATCAGCATTAAACCCGCAGCTATCCACATCATCAATACATTTTTCGTAATGGGAAGCGTATACACTTCGCCCATTAGAGGTATCTCTAAAGTTGGTAGTGTATAAGACCAATCGAATATTTGTATTGTTTGAGTATCAAGTAGATGGTGGATAACATCTAATTTTTCTTCTTTTGACTCAGACATTTAATTGTCTTTCGACGTAAATAGTATCGTAAATCAAAGTTATAAAATATATAATCACACACAAAACCACGATTAACTCTAAATTTTTGTTATGGTACATTCGGAAATAAAGTAAAGAAGTGAGAATGCTAAAAAAGCGGATTATTATGCTAAAATAGAAGGATTCTAGGCTGTCGGGAAATTTGTGTAGTAATATGATTTTGCTTGTGATTGCAATTGTCATGATAAACAGCATGACAACTATAATTAAACTTAGGTCAAAGAACTTTTCTGTATCTGAAAAACTATACACGACACAACAAGAGACAAACCACACTCCCATAAGCAACATGGCATAGACAAAAAAAACACGAACTATTTTTTTTTTACCTCTGTTTCTTTAATGAGTTTGTAGCATGCCATTACAAAGCCGAGTAAAACACCCAGAATTGTAAATAAGGGTTGTAAATTTGTCTTTTTGTCTAACTGGATTCCTCCATAGACAAATAGCAAAAATATGGCGATAAATAGTATACCGACATGTGAATATTGAATATAGTCTCTCATAACCTCTACATATATAAAAATTACTACTTCAGTAACAAAGTGTATGAGTTACTGAAATAGTAATAAATGTGATTTTGATACAGATTTTGGTGAATTATATCCGCAGATATAAGGAAGTCAAGTAAATAATGATAATCTTGCGAAATTAATTGTCAAAGATAGAGGAGTTCACAGTAAAACCTATCTTCGCGAAGAAACTTCCACCTTCCAATGAAACATCATTGGCATCATCTTTATTGAAATCCAGCTCGCCGTCCAAAGTTCCTCCACCTAGAAGTTCAAGGAAAAACCCTTTGGTAAATTGGTAACGCACACCAAGACCTGCGCGCATTGAGTAGTAATTGAAGTCGTCATCTGCATCAATATTAGAGAATGCAGTGCTGTCATCTACCCGAAAATGCTCGAAGAAAATACTTTCGTAGAAAGCAATAAAACTTAAATTAAACTTATTCAAGTGAAAAGTAGCTCTTGCATCAAAAGGAGCCAGTACGCGAACTTCCAACTGTGGATCTGGTCTCCAAATAACCCCTCCCACAGGAAATACACGATAACTAGTTTGATCAGGGATCACATGAACCCCTAGAATTAAGGCCAATGTATTACTAACAGCATAGCTAACATTCATTCCACCACGAATTTGAAAATCGCGCGCATCAAAAGCACCTTGTAAGTCAGAGTGCAAACCAGGGGTAACTTCAAAACTAATCATAAGTTGGTCACTGGCAACGAAATGTAGTGCCAATGGTAGGTCGAACGCGTAAAATACGTCGCTATTTTCAAGACCATTAATGTCAACGATGAAATCGTATATGGAAGTTTTGACACCCACACTAAGATATAAGTTGGGTGACATTTCAATCATATGGCCGAACTCAATATGGTATTCCACAATATCAAACTCAGCGCCATCGATCTCTTCGACATCAATCCCTGGCATTATATTAGCTTCAAAGCTAGCAATAGTGGATGGGATAAAAAAGTCAATGATTCTTCTTTCAGGTGTTACCGGGACATCGCGGTAAGTAAAAGTCATTTCTTCCTCGAAGTCCTCCGCTTCTGCTGAATCATCTACAGCAGCGCTACCGGAGTCACCACCAACATCGTCACCAGAGTCACCGCCAGCAGCGTCTAGTTCCGTGTCACCATCAAGGGCACTGTCGTCGCTGTCGTCGCCTTCGAAAAGACCGCCATCACCCCCTTCGCCACTGTCGCTGTCGCCACCGCTACTAAAAAGGCCCCCGTCATCGTCGCCACCGCCACCGAAAAGACCAGCATCGTCACCACCGTCACCACCTAATAGGCTGTCTTCTTGGGCAGGGGCAAAGACTAGACTGAACAATAACAAACCTAGAAGCAAATACTTTGCTTTATTCATGCCAATTCTCCTCAAAATATAGCTTTAGGTGCTGGATGTACAATTTTTCAGACTTTGGCTTTTCCGAAAAAACATAGATTGTTCATAACACCTAAAATAAAGTCTTATAAAACACCTTGGATTTATCCAAATTTTGGTGAGTTTTAAATTTTTGCGTTGGTTGATACCCAACGTAATTATAGCAGCTCATTAAATTATAGTTTCCTGTTATACAGGAGTGTGTAATTTTACCCAAGCAAACTTAAATTGTGAAGGAGTATCTTTAATTATTTTTAGCTAAGGGGCTAGGTCTTTGTATTTTGCGAAGTTTGTTGCAGATTTTTGGTGTGGGTATAAGTGGTTATGTTTTGTTTTGAGTAAGAAAAAATTACTATTTCAATAACCAAAACGCATTATTGAAATAGTAATAAATTTAATTCGGAATATAATTTCAAGAACTATATTCGCACATATAAGGATGTCAAATAAATAATGATACTCGTTTAGGATTAGTCTTCAAAAATAGATGCATTGACTGTGAAACCAACCTTCGCGAAGAAACGTCCACCTTCAAGAGATCGGTCAGCAGCATCATTTTTGTTGAAATCGAGTTCACCATCCCAAGTTCCACCACCTAGAAGCTCTAGGAAGAACCCTTTGGTGAATTCATAACGAACACCAAGTCCAGCACGCATGGAATAAAAGTTGACATCGTCATCTTGGCCACCTGCGAACTGATTGTCATCGTCTATACGAAAATGCTCAAAGAAAATACTTTCGTAGAAAGCAATAAAGCTCAAATTGAATTTATTCAAGTTAAAAATTGCCTTGGCTTCATAAGGTGCCAATACACGAACTTCCAATTGCGGGTCTGGTCTCCATACAACTCCACCAACTGGGATTACGCGGTAGCTAGTTTGGTCAGGCATAACATGAACCCCAAGAATTAGGGCTAAGGTGTTACTAACAGCATAGCTAACATTCAATCCACCGCGAATTTGAAGGTCACGTACATCGAAAGCTCCTTGTAGGTCAGAGTGTAGACCAGGAGTTACCTCTAAGCTAATCATCAGTTGATCGCTTGCCACAAAGTGAAGAGCTAGTGGTAGGTCAAATGCGTAGAAAACTTCATTTTCGTCATTGCCAACGATATTGTTAAAGTTGTCCAATGTGAAATCGTATATAGAAGACTTCACTCCTACACTAACGTATAGGTTAGGTGACATTTCAATCATATGGCCAAATTGAACGTGGTATTCAACAAGATCAAATTCTTCCTCGTTATTTTCTTCAATTTCGATACCAGGAAGGATGTTAACTTCGAAGCTCGCCACGGTAGCTGGAGTGAAAAAATCAATGATTCTTCTTTCAGGTGTTACCGGAACATCGCGGTAAGTAAAAGTCATTTCCTCAAAGTCTTCCGCTTCTGTTGAAGTTGCGTCTACAGCATCATCACCAGCGTCATCGCCAGCAGCATCTAGTTCAGCGTCGCCGTCAAGAGCGTCATCGCCGTCAAGAGCACTGTCGTCGCCAGCACTGTCATCGCCACCTTCAAAAAGGCCTCCGTCGCCGCCGTCGTCGCCGCCGCTGTCGCCGCCACCAAAAAGGCCGCCATCATCGTCGCCGCCACCGCCAAAAAGGCCGGCATCGTCGCCACCATCACCACCTAAAAGGCTGTCTTCTTGGGCAGGGGCAAAGACTAGACTGAACAACAATAAACCTAGAAGCAAGTACTTTGCTTTATTCATGCCAATTCTCCTCAAAATATAGCTCTAGGTGTTATTAAGTGATTTGCGATTCTTCAGACTTTGGCTTTTCCGAAAAAACATAGATTACTCATAACACCTAAAATCAAGTCTTACAAAACGCCTTGGATTTTTCCAAGTTTTTCGGTGAGTTTTAAATTTTCACGATAGTCAATATCTAACGTGATTATAGCAGGCTTATTTACACTAAAAGCTTCCTCTAATACAGATTTTACTTGATTAGAGTGTGTAACTTTTTTACCCCAACAGCCAAACGATTCTGCTAGCTTGACAAAATCAGGGTTGTTGAATTCGAGTTTGGAGTGTTCTCCAAAATGATTCATTTGTTTCCATTTGATAAGACCGTATTCTCTGTCTTCCCATACCATGATTACCACATTGGCATTGATACGAGCAGCAGTCTCTAGGTCTTGAAAATTCATTAGAACTCCAGCATCACCACAAATGGCGAGTACATTGCTGTTTGGATATACAATTTTAGCAGCTATTGCTCCTGGAAGAGCAAACCCCATTGAACAAAATCCGTTCGAAATGAGACATGTGTTCGGAAGATCACACTGAAAATAACGCGCAATCCACATCTTATGGGCACCAACATCCGAGAGTAAGATATCGTTTTCTCCCATAACTTCTCGTGCATCCCACAAGACCTTTTGTGGTTTAATGACACCTTCGGCATCATCGTCTTTATGTTCTGCAAAGTCCTCAATCATTGCTTGACGAACTTCTGCGTAATCCTCTGTTTTTCGCAAAGCAGGTCTATTCTTAAAGTGCTCATTAAGAGACCATAAAGCACCTGCAACATCCGAATGGATATCAACAGTTACGTGATAGTTTTCATCAATTTCTGCGGATTCAAAATCAATATTAATAATTTGTTTTTTATTACCTCTGTTCCACAAGCTCGGATGATACTCAACCATATCGAAACCAACGGCGATAACAACATCCGCTTTTTCCATTTCGATAGATATATGGTCACGAGATTGAAGTCCCATAGTAAATAGACAGTGCTCATCTTTGCGTGGAATAGCTCCCTTGGCCATAAAAGTATTAATCACACCGATGCCTGTGTATTTGGCAAACAATTGTAGCTGTTGCGATACACGTGTACGAACACAACCGTTACCAGCAAGAATCACTGGATGAGAAGCGGTCTCGATTAGTTTAATTGCTTGATCAAGAGCTTTGTACTCTGGGGAAGGTCGACGTGTCTTAACGGGCTTAATGGGTGAAGCGTTTGTTTCTAACGCTGCGACATCTTCTGGTAATTCAATGTGGCAGGCTCCCATTTTTTCTCTTGTTGCGATTTTAAAGGCTTTACGTACGATTTCAGGTATGGTGTCAGGGTGTGTAACAGTTGTGTTCCACTTAGTTACAGGACGGAACATCTGTACAACGTCCATCGCCTGATGAGATTCTTTGTGAATTCTCTTCAAGTCTGCCTGACCGGTGAGGCAAATAAGAGGTGCACGGTCCATATTTGCATCTGCGACCCCAGTAATCAAGTTAGTGGCTCCAGGACCTAAGGTTCCCAAACATACACCCGGGCGTCCCGTTAATCGCCCATAGACGTCTGCCATAAAAGCGGCAGCTTGCTCATGACGACAAAGAATAAACTTAATAGGGGACTTTTTTAGCGAAATCATAAAATCGGCGTTTTCTTCACCTGGAAGTCCAAAGATGTATTCAACGCCTTCTTCTTGTAAACATTTGACAAATAAATCGGAAGCTTTCATATACAAGATTTAGCCTTAGTAACAGGCTTGCCTTTCTATTAACGAACTATGGCCAAATATTTTTTACGGTATATCGAGGAATGTTTAAGTGTTGTAAAAAACGTTTACCAAGTTAAATTTCTATTTTATTTTGTAGGTATTTTGCGTGCAATTTATCGAATTTTTCTTCATCGCAAAATTTGTTTACAAACACGACCTAATGTAACTCGAATTAAATAAATTGTCAAGTTTGTTTTGTACAAGATACCATTGTAGTGAAATATTCTGCATTTTGTGAAAAAAAATAAACAAAATTACGTATATCCATCCACAATGTTTACTGAGAAGAAAAAATAGACTGTGTCAGCAAATCAAAAATAAAAATTAACCATATTAAAAATAGACATGGAAAAATTAAAATCCACCATCCTTCATTAAAAGCATCTGGTTGTAAAAAATATTTGTGGATAAGTCCTCCTAAATCTTCCGGCTGTAGATGAACGACACCCGTAAACGGCAAAATCGCGATGAACATAATATTGTCACGCATTTGTTTTACAATATTAATGGGAAAGGTTATGGAGTTGCGCAAAACATGGCGCAAAAATATTTTATATTTGGGAATGGGTAATGAACAAGCAAAATGAACGTACAGTGTTTTTTTACCGTCGGAAATTTCTTTGTGGGTCTGTGCCAATAAAAAAAATGTTCCGCTAATTCCCAAAATTAAAATTAAATAGAAAGAAGGTGAAAAAGACAGGTGTGACGTTTGGTGTAGTTTTAATAGGGCAGAAAAAAATATCAGTACGAAAAGCCGTGGAAAATAGTTGGCTATTTTCAAAAGGTAGTTCATAAAAGGAAAATTTATATAAAAATCGATCACTAGCGTTAACAAACACAAAGTAGCGCTGATCACCAACGCGTAAAAACTAATGGTTAAAGATATTTTTGCCGCTTCGAGGACTAGGAAAAGTAAATTGTCATTGTGGTAAGTACCAAATATAAGAAAAGAGCTTAAGGTTGGTGCCTGTGATTTACTTGTGGCTGTTTCAGAAGTAATAATAAATGGCAACACCCATGTTGCCAGAAGAGTTGCAGTGATAATAAGTAATATATTATTTCGTTTTTCCATGGATAGTGTTTACTAGATTTAAATGGTTTTGGATAAGGACTGTTATGTTACCACCTACCATATGATAAGATGGTAACATAAACAGTTTTCATTTTATAAAGACTTTCCAGTAGAGTCAATGTTTCACATGACTATTTGTCTTTATCTTTTTCTTTTTTTGTACCTGCACCAGCAATTTCTTCGTAGTAGCGCAAGATATCTTCGCTGTACTTACCTTCTATTTTCTTCTTGCGGTCTGCGTGGATAAACTCGCGAATGTGCGGAGGTAAATTTCCCCAGCGCTCATTATCATCTTCGGGATTTTTCTTGTTGAGTTTTTTCCCGCGATCTTTGCTCTTGTTACCGCGTTCTTTGTCGCCTTTTTTCTTATTCTTTTCGTTTTTCTTTCCTTTGCCTTTTTCCTTCTCTTTTTTCTTTCCTTTGCTCTTTTGTTGCTTCAAACTTTTCGGCTTAGGATTAGAAGACGATGGCATCATTTGCTGTTGTTTTTTCGCCTCTTGGATAATTCTATTGATGCGATCCACAACTTTATCTTGGCTTTCTTCGAGACTTTTGAAAGTTCTTTCCATTTCCGAGATAGCCTCTTCTTGACTCTTGATATTTTCAATCAATTTATCAATGGTTTCCGAAACGTCTTTTTGATGTTCCATATCGTCAAATATTCTCTCAAGCTCTTGCGAAACTTTCTCTTGGTCCATACCTGACTGTTTCATCAATTTTTCCAGCTTATCGATCGCAGCTTGTTGCTGTTTTTGTGTACGCATAAATTCTTCTATTTTTTCTGCGACTTCTTGCTGGCGACGTGGATTCTTCTCCATGAGTTCTCTCTGGATTTCTTGGTCTTTTTGCTTGAGCAATTTTTCAATTTTCTCCGCAGCAGCTTGCTGCTTCTTTTGATCTTGCTCTAACAATTTCGCCAAATCTTCCGCCACTTCTTTTTGCTTTTTTTCCGAATTCTTTACTTCTGCGACTGCTTGGCGAATTTTTTTCTTGGAAACACGTCTCTTTTCAACACCACCGCGTAGAAGGTCTTTTTCAATCGATTCCATTTTTTTCTGGATATCTTTTAGCATGTCGAGGGGTTTTTGTTGTTGTTGTCCACGAGGTACAGGAGGTTTATTTTCGTCATCTTGCCCTGGCATTGGCGCATCGTCATCTTGTGCAAATACCGCAAGTGAAAACAACAAAACCCATAAAATACACAGAGTTTTTTTCATATCCTTACTCCTTCAAAAGCCAGGAGAGTTCTCCTGGCAGAATTATTATTAGTTACCACCGGATTTGCCTTCTAAACTTTCGATAAACCTCTTGGTCATTTCAGCAAGGTCTCCCTCTTCATAACCAAGTCGTTCGAGACGCTTACGCGTAAGACTGTCCATTACTTTTTTGTCTTTAATATTGTTAAACAAACGCTGTGTTTTGTTTTTGATCTCAATTTGAATATCTTTGATCATTTTCAATTCAGCAATTGTTGGCAATATTCGCGGACGCTGTTGCATTTGTTGTTCTTGTTGCTGTTGCTGTTGTTGTTGATTTTGTTTTTTGCGACGATCTTGCTCTTCTTTTAACGCCACTAAAAGTTTTGACATACGATCTATCGCTTCTTTTTGTAGGGATTGAGTCAAAATCCCCATGTCGCGACGGCGTAGATTTTTCACCGTCTCATCCATGTTCACTCTAATTCTACGCAAAATCCAGTTGAAAACTTGGCTATCTTCTTTTTCCAACTTCTTCATGATCTTATCAATTTCCGCCACAAGCTTTTTTTGTCTACTGCTAATGCGACGAATAGCAATCAAGTCACGACGTGTGATACCGTGTTTCTTCGTATTTTGGTCTAGAGATTTGGTGTCATTGTACACCGCTGTTTGCTCTTTCACAAGCTCTTTCAATTCTCCGCTCAAGTTAAAAATAATTTCTTCTTGGCGTAGATTTTCGTACTTCCACTTTTCTTTTTCCACTTCGCGTTTTGCTTGTTTTAAGCGCTGCTCTGCCTTTTCTTGTTCTTCGGCCGCTTGAGTGGTCTTTTGGTCTTTCATTTTCTTGTCGGCATTCTGCATGTCCTGAGAGGCGTCTTTTGCCGCCTTAGACGCTTTCTTTTTCTTCAAGGAGTCTAACTGCTTCGCCAACTGTTGCGCTTCTTTTTTCAATTCTTTTTGCTGCTTGCGTAGCTGCTCTAAGCGTTTTTGTTGCTTTTGTGTAAGACGTTCGTTTTTCATGTTGTCAAGCGTACGCTTGGATTGTTCAAGTTCACGCTGCGCCATTTTCTGCTCGTTTTGTGCGTCTTTTGGCTTTTTCTTGCGCAGTCTCTTTAGAGACTTTTTCATTTTCTCAACAGCTTTTTCCACAGACTTTTTTGCTTCGGCAATACGCTTTTTGTTTTCAGGAGAGATCTTTTGTGACTTCATCATCTTCTCCATGTTCTTCATCATCTCTTCGGTACGCTTTTGCAAATTCTCTTGTTCTTTGCCAAGTTTTGCCATCTGTTCGTTGTTTTGTTTATTTTCTTTTTTCAGACTCTTTTGCATCTCTTGCATGGTCTTGCGTATATTTTCCAGAGCTTGTTTTTGGTTCTTCGAGGCATTTTTAAAGTCCTGGCTTTCAATATTACGGTTTGCATTGTTCATTTTGCGGCTTGCCTGCATCATGTTTTCCAATGCTTTTTGAACTTGCTTCTTCAGTTCACCTTTTTCTTTTTCCGACATGCGTTGTAAATCACTTGCCATTTTGCGCGCTTTATTCTCTAAATCTTCTTGCGCCATTTGCATATCGAGATCTGATTTCTTGGTGTTGGCCATCATTTGCTGCAAATCTTTTTTCATATTTTGCAGATTTTCTAATGCCTTTTTGGTATTCTTATCGGCCTGCGGAAAATCTTTCTTCGCGATTTCTTTGCGTGCATTTTCCATTTTCTCCATGGCTTTTTTGATGTTGTCCGCTAACTTCGGATCATTCTTCTGCCATTTCTTTGCCAACTCTTTGGCTTGGTCCTCGATGTTTTTCTGTTGCTTTTGCAACTCTTGCATCTTACCTTCTTGGGCCAACTTCTTTTGCAGTTTATTGATACTCTGCTGCATCTTTTGCGACGCACTTTTTTGTGCCGCAATACGCTTTTCTTGGTTTCCCTGTTTTGTCTGTTGAGCTGCCTTATTCATCTCGTTTAGGATGTCTTTCATTTCAGGCATTTGCTGTGACTTAGCTTTTTCTCCAAGCTTTTGCATTCTATTGGCAATTTTTTTCTGCACGGCCGCCAACTTTCGCTGCATATCGCTTTGCGGTGTGTCCTTCATTTTTGCCAAAGATTTTTTCAAATAACTTTTCATCGCGTCTAAATTTTCAATAGCACGCTCTTGTTTCTCTTGAGCACTCTTCGCGTCTTTTTCTGCAAGTTTCTTTTGTGCCTCTTCCATTTTCTCTTGCGCGGCGTCTGCCCACTTTTTTGCTTCTTTCATGTCGTCTTTTTGTGGAACATTTTTGCTGACTTTGTCCAAAGCTTTCTGCAATTTTTTTGCTTGATCATTCAGTTGTGCTTGGTCTTTTTGTAATTTCGCAGACATTTGTTCTCCCAATTTTTGTAGAGACTTGTTGTCCGCCATTTTTTGTAAGGATTCTAATTGCTTACCGATTTTTTGTTGTTGCTCTTGTGCTTCTTTGAGCTGACCACTCTCGGTTTTCTTGGCAACTTCATCCATTTTCTTTGCTGTTTTTTCCAACTGCTTGGCTAGGTCTTCCGCTTGCTTTGCCGCCTTAGGATCATTCAGTTTTTCTTTTAGTGTGGGACTCTCACTTAATTTTTTTAATTTTTTCGCCAACTCGTCGGCAGATTTGGCTAATTTTTTCTGTCCTCGGGCCAGTGCTTTCGCAAAACGCGGATCATTAGAGCTCAACTTCATAACACGCGACGCGCGTTCTTGACGCTTCTTTAAATTCTCGATCTCTTTTTTGAGATCACTCATTGCTTGTGCTTGTTGCGTTTTTTCTTGTGTTTGCTGTTGCTGTTTTTTCAAGTTATCTACCGCTTGTGATAACTGATCAAGAGATTTTATTGTTTCCTGGACTTTATTCTGACCTGCTTGCTGTTGCTGTTCATTTTGCTTGATATTCGAAAGCTTTTCTTGTTGCTTTTGTAGCTTCTGCAGATCCTTTAGCAATTCTTCCGCTTTCTTGAAGTCATCGACTTTTTCAGCAACTTTTTTCTGTTTATTGAGAACGTCGTCAACATTTTTCATCTTTTCTTTCAAAGACGTCGGTTCTTGTTTATTTTGCGCTTGAGAGATAAGATCTTGTTGCTTCTGTTCCATATCCTTGAGATTTTGTTGCATCTTCTGCATCTCAGAATTGACCTTCTTTGATGTCTTTTGAGTGTCGTACATTAACTTACGTAGACGTTCAAGAATATTTTCATTTTCCTTTTTTAACTGCTTTTCTTCTTGTGTCAAAGCTTGCTTTTGTTCTTTTTCAATTTGTTTTGTCTTGTCTTTTAATTGACTTTGTTTTGAGGCAAGTTTATTCATGTTTTGTAATTGCTTCTGCAATTCGGCAATCTTTTTGTCTACTTTTTCAGGTGTTTGACGATCAAGTAAAAACTTGTATATCAACTCAATTTTCGCATTGACCTCCACGGATTTATCAAATGCTTTACCAGGAAGTCCCTCTTCGATGAGCTTTGTCAATTCTTGCATATCTGACTCAAGAGGGGTCTTAGAAGGAGCACTATTTTCGTCAAAGTTATATAATATTTTGTCTAGTGCACTCTTAATCTTGTCTGCTTCAACGTCGCGTCCTCTTTTTTTCAAACTTGTCTGAACGCGTGTCATTTTTTCTTTTAGAGAATTGAGCATCCGCACTAGTCTTTTTTGTGCCTGCATAGCGATTCTTTGCTTTTGCATGCGCTCTTTTTGTTGTTGATTGTTCTGGGCAACCACATTGCTGCACAAAAACAATATTAGTATTATCAAAATTCTTGTGATCACATCATTCTCCTTTATTTTTCGTGGCTAACACTGAAAAAAACTTCATCACAAAAAATCTCCTAAAAACATGCTCTAGCGTTTTTTGTGGTTACCTCATCAAGATAACCACAGAAAACGCTACTATTCTGTCCAACTTTTCAATATTTGTTGTTGTTTCTTACTTTCTTCTAGCAAACGCTTGATATCATCTTCGACGCGCAAGTCTTCCCACTGGCCAAGCAAATCGATCACCTCTTCAAGAAGTGTGACAATCTCTTCTTGGCTAAACACCGCATCACGCAATTTGCTTTGCCCCTTATCGGCATCATTGAGAATCGTCTTGTAGGCATCAATAATATTTGTCGCCGCCTCGTTCGACTTTCCAGTAAAGGAAGTAGAACTCGACGGTGAGGCAATATCCAATAGAAGCCGGTGCACATCTTGTACTTTTTTGGTCGTAAAAACGTCCCAAATACTGTTGTGACCAGCTGTCCACATCACATATCTAACAGCTTGCGCAATGTCATGTACTTGACGCGAAATGTTTTTCTGTGCAAAATGCCATTGGTGAATTTTCACCAAATCCCCCGTCTCCACAGCAGAACTTATCGACAAAAAGTCATCGATTTTTTCCTTTTGTGTAAGTTGTAAATCTAAAATGCGTCCCAACTGACGTTTGTTTTCTAACAGTCTCTCATTTAACTTTTTGAGAAGCTGCGTGTCATCGACGATTTCAATCGAGTACACATCTGATTCTTTCGTTCCTGGTCCCGAAATGTTGTTGTTGTCTTGTGCATACAATTTGTAGTAGACAACATCACCCTTTTGTAATTTACGGGCATTTGTACTTCCCTCATCAACTACAGTACCTTTTTCGAGAGAGAAAATATGATAACTGTGAGCTCTTTTGCCCTTTCGTTTTTTTTGTTGTTGCTCTTCTTCCTCTTCGGTAAGAATCTCCAGAGGTTGCCTTTTCCAGGTATCTTCTTTATTAGCCTTTCGCAAAATGGCGATATTGCTAATCCCATAATCGTCTTCTACATCTACACGCAAAGGAACGGTTGCTGTTCTCAGCATATATATACGTGGTTTCACACCTGAAACAACAACAGCACCTTTTGTGGCACTACTGGTAAACACTCCCTTGACATATGGCTTTGAATCACGCATCATGCGTACATAGTAGCTCGTTGGTGAAGTGTTTCTTAGGCCATTTTTGGCGCGTAATGTAATGCGATAGCGACTATCCATCTTCACTTCAAAAGAAGTTGCCAAAAGTTTGCCATCTTTTAGTATGTCTAACTTGGTATTGGGATATACCTCTTGCTGATCATCAGGAAACAAAACATTCGCTTCTGCGATGGGGATATTTGTTGTAAAGAGCAAACGCACGGTTGTTCCCTGCAAAGCTTTTACGTTTCCATGTTGTTCCGGCTTATCTTTTTCTGTAGATGCCAAACCAGAATACGCAGGATACTCATACCACATATAACTTTTCGTAATCGTGGGAGGATTCAACACTTCGACATTGTACACTGGCAAACCGTCGACATCATCATTTCCTTCTAGATAGAACTCAATGTCATCAATCATCGGTGGAAATGTATATTTGAAAATGCCTTCACCTTGGTGGCCAGCTAATTCGCTGTTCCAACTTTGATCTTCGACACCCTTATTGCGAAAATACACTTCGATACCTGAAGGGATCTTACCGCTTGCGTATATTTTTAAGGATAAACGCTCTCCTTTAGACATAACTAGCTTCGTGTCTGGAAGAGTAATGCCTACCTCGTTTGGCTTTTTCTCTTTATTTTCTTTGACTTCACCTTTTGTCACTCTTAAACGATAGGCACTTGACACGATATCATCTATCTCTGTGTAAAAAATCGTGTTTTTACTTAGTTGCGGCAAAGTTGCCTTGTAGCCTTTTTCTGTAGGATTAAGAACCGCTCTCTTCCAAAAATTCGAAGACTTATACCACAGGATTCCCTTTGAAGAGCCACTATTTTCCCAGGCGACGTTAACTTCAGTTGAGCGATCGTCGTATACAGTAAACTCATTGCGTACCAAAAATACTGTTGTACTACGCGGCCAAGCATTTTGCTTCAACAGAACGTTGCGGTTTAACCAAATACCCGAAAGCTTAGGGAATTGGTTGTATAACGAAAATACCGCAGCGGCAAAAACGATAGGTAATACCATACTACGTAGTGTGCGCGAAAAGTTCAAAACGCGAAAAAAATTGATTCCCTTGCTCAATTTTTCAGTTTCTTCGATAACGTTCAAAGTCATGTCACGCGAATCGTGGTACTGCGGATCATCTAAAAGTCGTGAAAACTGTAAAGCAGAGATTAAACGATCTTTCAATTGCGGATTTTGTTTCTCTACCGCCAGCGCAATATCTTCGTCTGATATTTTTCGTGTCAAAGGTAAAACCAAGTGTCGTGCGATGACATAAACAATTGCACACAAGTAAATCCCAAGCATTACTGTGCGTACTTTTAACGGGAAATGTAAAAAGTAATCCAATACAAACGACAATAAGATCGTTACGGATAGGGTAAGAATAGTTTTAAAACTGCCTTCTAAAGTAAGAAGTATACGGATAAATTTACGTATACCAGCGATTTTACCCTTGATATATTTTAAGGCCATGGCGAAACTTTCTTTAGTTATAGTCAATTACAATAGATGAACTGCGAATAATACCACTCCAAGAATTATTCCCCTGGATTTGGTCTTGAAATATAAGAGAGACCTCGTATTTTCCGGGGTTTTTTAATAATTGTGCCTTCGAAATTTTTAGGTTTTGTGTCTGCCGTGGTTTTACAATAAATGTTTTCTTGTTCTCAGAAAAAACAGGTGTTTGGTACTCTTCATTTGTTTGCAAATTGCGAACGTGAAACAAGAAGTTCGGTGTACCAGAGAAACGCTTTAGATACAATGTGTCCATTGTCAAATTTGTTGCAAAGATAGTGATATCTTTTTGCTTTTGTGTTTCTATACGTAAAAAAAGTGGTTGTGTTACCCACGACGGAATTTCTTCTCTATTTTTCTGAATTTTGGCCAGAGAGCTATTTATACTTTGTCCTTGGGTAAGAATATATTCTTGGTTATTGTGGTTAGTAAATTTTACTTTACCACGATATACGCTTACTTTGGTTTTTTTGTTGGTAGCTGTCACTAAAAATTTTGTACCAAGAACCTGAATAGTGCCGCGCTCGGTCTTTATCGTAAGGGCATTTCCTGGTACCACATGGAAATAAACACTACCTTGTACAAGCTGGACACTGTTTGCGTTTTCCAAGTACACAGAAGTATTGGGAGCAAGATCACAAGAAATTTTGTCCATGGATATTTTGGCAATGGCGTTTGAAGTGTATAAGGTGTCGCCAAAGGTGACAGAATCTCCGGCTTTGATATTTTTGTCGCTTTGCCCAGCAAAGCCATACGTGAGTTGTGGAGAGGAGGCTGTGTCTTGTAACAAAGAGACAGTAACAACAGCAAGAAGGAGTAAAGAGGCGGCTATTTGTAAGAGCACCGCGAAAGGTTTTTTATCTTTTTCAGTAGAAGGATTATTGATAAGTTTAGACCAATCAACATCTTGTGGAACAAATTGTGGGGTGCGAATTTGTGAATACAAACTTAAGTGTTTGCTTAGAGTTAACAGTTCCGAAGAACATTTTTGGCAACGATCAATGTGCAAGCCAATTTCCTCGCATTCTAGTTCATTTTTGTGAAATGCCAAAAGATCTTCACTCGATGGACAACTGATCATACATATCTCCTTCCATACTTGTACCTTCCTAAAATCATCCTCATCAAAATCGTAAAAGCCTAATCAATATATTTACTTAACTTTTCTCTAAGTTTTTTTTCCGCTGTCGACATCCGCGACTTTACCGTGCCGATGGGAATATCCAAAATTTCGGAAATTTCGCGATATTTTAGTCCTTCAAATTCACTCATGACGAAAACCAAACGATATTTTTCATCTAATTGATGTATAGACTCTAAGATCTTACTTGATAGCTCATCTTTTAACATTTGAACTTCAGGCAATTCCGTTTGTTTTGGGTCCTGAACCTGGGGGTTGCTTTCCATACTGTGTAGCAATGGTCTGCGCTTTTGCTTTTCGCTTTGGTTAATCCAATAATTTTTCGCGATTTGAAATAAATAGGTTGTAAACTTTGCCAATGGTTTATAATTATGTCGTGCGCGCCAAATACGCATAAAAACTTCTTGGACATAATCTTGGCATGTTTCTGGTTGGCAACCCAAGCGCAAATAAAAATTCCCCACTATTGCAGAATATTTTTCGTACAACGTATTAAATGCTTGTAAATCATCTTTTTTTACTTTGAGCATCAACTTAATATCTTCGTCTATCTTCATATATCTGTATAAACCAATTTGTCATAGTAAGGTTCGTTATTTTTACATTTTTCCACATGGACAAAATAAACTATTTGTAAAACCACTTTTACAAAGCGTGATATTCTACCGTTTTCCCACAGAGTTGTAAAAAATTAAATTCACGTTTTTTAGTGCAATTAAATTTATCTTTGTTTATAGTGAAAGAAAGTAATGAACTCTGACTATCCAATAATACGCGCTTCTATTCTAGGATAAAAATTTATAGAACGCTATATTCTTGATTTGAGGGCACAAAATTGCAGTGGTGTAACCTAAAACATATACTTTTATGGTCTTTTGTATGCGTATTAACTGGCTGTACCACAGTAGACGAATTAGACATTTGGCCTGTGGTGTACTATGATAAAGACCCCGAGCGGCAGACAACTCAACTCGACATACTTACCTCTGTTTACTCACAGACAGATACCTTGGAAAAAACAACCTATGCATTTC
Source organism: Candidatus Uabimicrobium amorphum (assembly GCF_009002475.1). GTDB lineage: Bacteria > Planctomycetota > Uabimicrobiia > Uabimicrobiales > Uabimicrobiaceae > Uabimicrobium > Uabimicrobium amorphum. The sequence goes on along the minus strand of NZ_AP019860.1, from coordinate 861,830 downwards.
GCCCCTTTTTTGTTGGTGAGTTTGCCAAAAGCGGCAAAAACAGCGAAATTCTCGCCCTATGGCCTTTTGTACGCTACCGTCAAAAACCCGATGATACCCTTATCGCTATTTTGCCATTCTATTACAGTAGAGAAATCACCAAACAGCACACCAGAGAACGCGACTACGACTGGTTTTTTCTACCGTTTGCTTCTTTTGGTGGTGCAGACACAAAAGAAGGTAGTTATTTATATATGGGATTTTGGGGCAATATCAAAGGACTACTTGGCTACGACGAAATTACCGGAAAACCTTTTCCTTTCTATGTAACGGCGAGGGATGGTGAATATTTTTCCCGGGGATACATGTGGCCTTTCTTTCGCTTTGGCGATGGCGGCGGTAAGACGTTTCGCTTCTACGCATTTCTTTATAGTTACTACAAAAATAAAGATAAATACGAACGGCGCAGCTTTTTATGGCCATTCGTACACTACAACAAGGAAGATCTCAATACCAAAGATCCACGTACCGACGTTTTGGTATTTCCCATATACGGACAGTCTACAAGCAAAAAATCATTGGCGTGGATGTTTATGTGGCCATTCTTTTCCTACTCAGGACACGAAAATGGTTACAGGGAATACAACTTGCCATGGCCCTTTTTCAAATACCGCACCGGAAAAGGCATCCATGAATTTCGCCTATGGCCATTCTACTGGGAGAATAACCAGGAAGATGGTACACAACGTCACCGCGATGTCATCGCAATGTGGCCCTTTTATTGGTCACTACATAGCGAATATCCCACACATACAAAAGATAGTGTGTACATAATACCATTTTATTCTCAACATTGGAGCAAGGGGAAGGACCCCAAAGCTAAGGAAGAAATGCGTCTCAAGGTCTGGCCTCTTTTTGATTACAAAGTCAATGAAGATGGTTCTTTTCGCAGTCGCATCTTAAGCCCGCTTCTATTTGAAGATTATATTCCTTACGGCTTTGAAAAAGCGTGGGTTCCTCTATTCACCCTTTTTGATTATAATTGCAAAAGTACGGATGAAAAAACGGTAACTTTCTTAGGTCCGCTTTTCACCATGAAGAAAAGCAAAGATTTAAGTTACGAGCGCTTTTTGTTTTTTTCGTACAAAAACGAAAAGAAAACGAAGGGAGAACAAGGTCGTTTCTCCATCTTAGGTGGGTTATTTGAATACAACTGGTTACCGCAACAGCGCGGTTTACGATTTTTTTATCTACCCACGTGGCCCACTTGGAGTAAATGATGATCACCTCCTCTAAACAGTACATTGGCAATACCGGACGGCAAATTGTCGAAATATTCGCAAATATGGGATTTATTTGCCGCTTATTTTGGGCAACGATGAAATGCTATAAGTCACTTGCTTTTCGCGGCAGAGTGATTTTGGACCAATTTTTTATTTGCGGTATTCAAAGTCTGCCTGTTACCCTTATCGTAGGTGTATTTACCGGTATGATCCTCGCCCTACAATCGGGGCTTATATTAAAAGACTATCGCCTAGAAAATTACATAGGTGTTGTCATTTTATTGACCATGTGTAAAGAAGCTGGCCCATTCATGACCGCATTTATTCTGGCAGGTCGCGTAGGTTCAGCGATGGCTGCTGAACTGGGAACGATGAAGGTGTCAGAAGAGATAGATGCTCTAGAGGTTATGTGCATAGATCCTGTCGAATATCTAGTATTCCCAAGAATGGTTGCTCTCGCAATTTGCGCGCCGATACTCATTGTATATGTAAACCTACTCGGCGTTTTAGGAGGCGCTGTGGTTGCTAAGTACCAAATTGGGTTAGAGCCAGTTATTTACTTTAAACGCATACTCATTTATATGAGCACTTATAATTTAACCATCGTTTTTGCCGGACTATTTAAAGGTATCGTCTTTGGTTTTATCATTACTTCTGTCAGTTGTGCCTACGGCCTGCGTGCACGTAACGGTGCAGAAGGAGTGGGGGAAGCCGCACGACAAAGTGTGGTGTACATTTTCTTACTCGTTCTTATCAGTAACTACTTTATGTCCGCTTTGATTGAAAGAATATTCGGAAGTTAATTATGATCGAATTAAAAGATGTATATAAAACTCTCGATGGTCGCAAAATACTTCAAGGCCTCAATCTACATATTCGCGAAGGGGAGACATATGTCATCATTGGTCGCAGTGGTACAGGCAAAAGTGTGACCTTAAAAAATATCATTGGTCTAATGAAGCCCGATAGTGGAGAAGTAAACATTATGGGACAATGTATTAACAACATGGGAAAAGAAGAGTCATATGCCTTGCGTCAAAAAATGGGTGTTTTATTTCAAAGCGGTGCCTTGATCAATTGGTTGAACGTCGAAGAAAATGTCGCTCTTCCTTTGGTTGAACACCAACGTCATCTATCCAAATCTGAGGTACAAAGCATCGTGCAACACAAGTTAGAACTAGTAGAACTTGAACATGCAGGAAAACGCATGCCTTCGGAGCTATCAGGTGGAATGAAAAAACGCGCAGGGTTAGCACGAGCCATTGTCGGAAATCCGAAAATTATTTTATACGATGAACCCACAAGTGGCTTAGATCCGGTAATGAGTAACCAAATCAACGATCTAATTATCTCGATGCAAGAAAAATTAGGTGTTACCTCTATTTGCGTAACCCACGATATGTCATCCGCATACCGCATCGCCAACCGTATCGGCATGATATATGAAGGCCAGATCATCGAAGAAGGAACGGCAGACCAAATCAAGAATTCACAAAATCCGATTGTAAAACAATTTATCTCGGGAAGTACCGTAGGACCTCTAACACAGTAGACAGATATACGTATACAAAAAACGACATGCGAACGTCAGAATGTAGGGGCGGACCTTGTGTCCGCCCGTTCCCCCAAATACAGGTGGACACACTTTAAAAATAGAAACCAACGAAAATAGAAAGAACAACATGGACAGTGTATTTTTACAAAATATACAAAAAAAATACAACTTACCGAAATTTCGCGTACAACAAATGCAAAAAGCTTTTTTTGAGCAAAATATATCGAGCTATGCCGAAATTACCACTCTTGGGAAAAAACTACGCGAGCAATTATCTACGGAAAAAGTATTGTCTTTTCGCGTCCATCACATGGCGGCATCACGGGATGGCAACGCTTACAAGGCGATTTTGCGCCTACATGACGATCGATTAATCGAAACAGTACTTTTAAATCCCAAACCTGGTCTATGGTCGTGTTGCATTAGTAGTCAAGCTGGTTGTGCCTTGGCTTGTACTTTTTGTGCCACTGGTAAATTGGGATTCATTCGTCACCTGACTTCGGAAGAGATTACCGACCAGGTATTGTTTTGGCGATTTTTTATCGCCAAAGAACAACTCACCGATCACCTAAGTAACGTCGTTTATATGGGAATGGGCGAACCACTGCACAATAAAGAACAGGTTTTCGCGAGTATTGAGGAATTAATTAATCCACAAACGTTTCGCATTGGTGCGCGACATATTTCGGTATCTACATCTGGTCTTGTGCCTGCCATTTATGAATTTACTGACAGATTTCCCCAAGTGAACCTTGCGATTTCTCTTCATGCAGCAAATGACGAGCTGCGTCTAAAGATGATGCCCATCAACAAAAAATATCCGTTGAGTGAACTCATCAAAGCGGTCAATTATTATTTGCAAAAAAATAATCGTAAAGTTTTTTTCGAGTACATTCTACTAAAAGACGAAAACGATCGCTTACAAGACGCCGAAGATCTCGTAAACCTATACAAAAATATTGAAAAAAAGCACTTAGTCCACACAAATTTAATCGTGTATAATCAGATAGAGAGCCACCACTGCGAATCTCCGAAAACAAAAGCACGTGAGTTTAAACGATATTTGCAAAAAAATGGTATTTCGGTTACCATTCGTAAAAACTTGGGCCGTGATATTGATGGAGCCTGTGGTCAATTGGCTTTAAAAGAAATGAAAACCGCCACTTCAAATTTAGATAGTGAAATAGTTTAATTGAGGAGCTTTCAGTGAGAAAAACATACTTTGTAGTTTTGTCGATGCTCGCATTGGCATTGACAAGTTGTCAAACTGTAAAATACACAGCAGACCCAACACCTTTAATTACTTTTAAAAAAGTACAACCATCGCCCGAAAATTTTCATTACAGCGAAAACGTTGACTTTTTCTTGTGGGGTATTACTCCCAATCCTGGCGTAGTAAATATTACCCAAGTAGCTCGTAATAATGGTGCTCCTGCAGGATTGACCAACTTGAGAATTTATGAAGAATTCACGTTGTGGTCATGGTTTATCGGTTTTATTACTCTGGGGATTTATTCACCACGCTACATCGAAGTTCATGGTGTGAAAATTCCTGGAGGTTTAGATTTATATTAGGATACGGAGGAAAATCATGAAACAACTAATCTTAATTCTCTGCATAGGATGCCTAGCATCTGGATGCCAAATTGTTGAATTGGAACAAGAGGGCATGGGACAAGACGTTCAACTTTCCAATACCAATTGGGCACAAGGAAGACCAGTCTATGCCTACAAAAAAGCATGGTATATTATTGATCTTGGTCCAATAAATGACCCGTCATTAAGAGCGATATTGCGCAATAAATTACCGCGAAATGGCGATTTGCACAGCACAACCATTACCACAACATTCAACTGGTTTGATACCCTGCTCCGCGCTGCGCAAAGTGTTGGTGTCGGATTACCTGTTGTTGGTTCACGTACGATTATTGTCGAAGGTCAAACAACTTATTAAGAATGGAAAGTTATTATGCCTACATCAGATGACTTAGAATTCAAAAATATTGTCCTTGAACGCAAATTAGTTGCACCAGAAAAACTGGAGGAGTGTCTTCAAGAGTTAGAAAACTATGAAAAAGCGGGTATTCCTAAGCCACTATCAGGAGTACTTCTTGATAAAGAGCTCATCTCGCAAGATCAAGTAAGTGGTATATACAAATTGCTCAACAAAGGAGACCGTCACTTTGTTCGCGGCTATACCATTCTAGAAACCTTAGGACAAGGTGGTTTGGGTGTTGTGTATAAAGCACGACGCGACAACACCGGTATGTTTGTCGCTCTTAAGATTATGTATCCCAATTTTGCGAGCAACAAAGAATTTGTACGACGCTTCATGAAGGAAGCAAAGTTTTCGTGCCAACTCAACCATGTTAACGTCGTAAAAGGAATTGACTTTGGCGATTCTAATGACGTTTTTTATTTTGCCATGGAATACGTGGAAGGCTTCACCCTAAAGCAATATATCAAAAATTTAGGACGTATAACAGAACCAGAAGCGGTTAAAATTATCCTACAAGCAACAAATGGGTTAAAGCACATTGAGAACCAAAACCTCATCCACCGTGACATAAAGCCGGATAATATCATGCTGACCCAAGAAGACCAAACAGTAAAATTGTGTGACTTAGGTTTGGCGAAATGCATGGAAGACGCTTTAGAACTCACTGCTCCCGGCGTTGTAATGGGAACACCACATTACATGTCCCCCGAACAAGGAATCGCCGGTGGGGTAATTGATATTCGCTCCGATATTTACTCTTTGGGAATCACTCTATTCCACATGGTAAGTGGCGAAGTTCCTTACCAAGGCAACACAGCGGTGAGTATTTTAAATCAACACGTCTCCGCAGATCTTCCGAGTCCAAAAGACATCAACGCTGATCTTTCCGAAAGCATATGTAGTATTATCAGCAAAATGATGGCCAAAAAGCAAGAAGATCGTTACCAATGTTGCCAAGATCTTATTGTTGACTTGAATCGTTACCTAAATTCACAGCCACCTCTTCTAGTGAGCCAAGTTCGTCCTGCACCGACAACAAGTGAGCGCAACGAGGAAATGGACATTACCCAGCAACGCACCGTGGCGATGAGTACCACCAGTCTAAAACCTGATGAAGACGAAGAGCAAAGTACTTCTCACGAACAAGCGACTGCGGAAGCGGTAAAAAAAGAAAAGGCTTCTGCCGAACATTGGGAAGAGATTACCAACAAAAAAAATAAGCCTCGTAAAAAAGGCGGGAAACTACTTGTTGCCGCTGTTGTTCTCATAGGCGTTATTGCCGGAACCGGATATAAATTCCGCGACGAAATACGCAACTACGTAGAATACAACGTGCTTGCAAAAAAGAATGGCGAAGAAAATAAAGAATATGTCGTCAAACCGAGAGTAAAAGAAGAACCTTTGTCCGAAAAGCTTTTAAAGGCTTACAAAGAAAGACTACCCAAAATTACACCACAGGAACTATCGCACCAACAGCTCAAAAAGCATATGGTATACATTGCTGGTGGAAATTACAAACTGTCGGCAAATGGTAAACCAGTTACCATGGGAGAATTTTGGATCGACCGCCATGAAGTGAGTAACGGTGATTATTGGAAATTCTGCCAGGAAACGCAACATCCATTCCCCAAACATTGGCAGGGTAATAAACCACAAGAAATGACACTACCCGTCACCAATGTAACATGGTACGATGCACACTTGTACTCTGTATGGGCAGGAAAACGTCTACCAACAGAACAGGAATGGCAATGTGTTGCCGGTTCTTTACAAGGACACGCGTATCCTTGGGGAAATAAATTCAAAACCAAGTACGCCAATGTCGACACCGGAAAGGTAGCGGATATTGCTTCTCTGCCAAAAGGTAAGACGCAAAACGGAGTATTTCACATGACCGGAAATGTTTGGGAATGGACCGATAGTTTTCTGAGCGACGCCAAGCTAGACCGCGTTATTAAGGGTGGAAGTTTCTTGTATAGTGCACATGAAGGATCTTCCGCATACCGCGATGGATTCTATCCACACTCGCATCGACAAGATATTGGTTTTCGTTGCGCGTATTCTAAGAAGAAGTAGGAATTCGGATTCCAATTGGAATTCGTCTTTTGATTGGTGCCCTCACCATCGAATAGCAGTTATCAGCTACGCTGAAACCTGCTATCCTCATACCTCTCCCACCAGGGAGAGGTGTAATGCTTCTCTTTTGTAAAAAACAAAATTCACTTGATTTGCGGAACAAAGTTGTGATGTAGCAAGCTAGTGATATGCATCAAAGAAAACAAATGGAGACAATTCAGACGTGTTACGCCTCTCCCTGTGGGAGAGGCATGAGAATTAAGGCTTTTAGCGAAGCTAAAACCTTAAATTCGATGGTGAGGGCATCGCACACCAAACAAATTCCATCACACACCAAACAAATTCCATCACACACCAAACAAATTCCATCACACACCAAACAAATTCCATCACACACCAAACAAATTCCATCACACACCAAACAAATTCCATCACACACTACACCAAAAAGTTTTTACATCAGGACAAAATAAAACCACAGGTAATTGCTTACCTGTGGTTTTATGATTTACAGAGAGAAAGGAGTCTTGGATCTTAGCCCCATTCCTCATCGTCGCCACCAGCGTCGTCACCGAAGTCATCACCCTCTGAAGAGTCATCACCCCAGTCTTCGTCTCCGCCGTCACCAGCATCATCACCACCGAAGTCGTCACCAGCAGCATCGTCACCAGCGTCATCGCCGAAGCCATCATCGCCAGCATCATCACCACCGAAGTCGTCACCAGCAGCATCGTCACCAGCGTCATCGCCGAAGCCATCATCGCCAGCAGCATCATCACCACCGAAGTCGTCACCAGCAGCATCGTCACCAGCGTCATCGCCGAAGCCATCATCGCCAGCAGCATCATCACCACCGAAGTCGTCACCAGCAGCATCGTCACCAGCGTCATCGCCGAAGCCATCATCGCCAGCAGCATCATCACCACCGAAGTCGTCACCAGCAGCATCGTCACCAGCGTCATCGCCGAAGCCATCATCGCCAGCAGCATCATCACCACCGAAGTCGTCACCAGCAGCATCGTCACCAGCGTCATCGCCGAAGCCGTCGTCGCCACCTAGATCACCAGCGTCGTCGCCACCTAGATCACCAGCGTCGTCGCCACCTAGATCATCAGCATCGTCGCCACCACCAATGGTGTCGTCGAATTCGCTTGTGTCATCGGATCCTTCACCACCAATGGTATCATCAAATGAACCATCTGCAGGAATATCTTCGATTACAGGTTCAGAACCACCTACAACACCACTGTCACCAGATAGGTTGCTAGATGTATCAGAGCTACCACTATCTCCACCAAATAGGTCACCGCCAGATGAAGAATCAGAAGAACCACTGTCGTCGCCGCCGAATAGTCCGCCGTCACCTGAATCAGATGAACCGCTATCGTCGCCGCCGAATAGGCCGCCACCGTCATCAGATGAACCACTGTCGCCGCCAAATAGGCCACCACTGTCACCTGAATCAGAAGAACCACCGTCATCTAGTAGGCTATCACCAGCAGAAGAACCACTGTCACTTGCAGCTCCGCCATCGTCTGTAGCTCCGCCATCGTCTGTAGCATCGCTGTCAGAACCAGAGTCGGCATCGTCACCGGACTGCTTTTTTCTTACTGTTGTTTCAAATTTTTCAGGAGCACGTGGAGCAGGCTCCTCATTCATTAGATCAAAAACGTTGTATGTCGCAGTATTTACAATGCGTATTGGTGTGTCAACAAATAATGTTTTCCCCAACTCGCCTGGATTCGAACATCCCACAAGAAGTAAAGTTAGCAAGCAAACAACAAATACACTTTTAAACATGCTGTATCCTCTTTATCATAAATGTGTCAGAATATTCTAACATGATATTTGATGAGTTGAAATTATTGGTGCGTCTTCCCGTGGAAGAGCACATTAGCAACTTATAAGTACAACAAATATTTTTGAAGGCATATCATCCATCAGACTTGGAAAAGTAGCATTGCGTTTTCAATACCAAATGGTGATATCCCTCATTACTCTCGTAATTTTACCTGTTTATACCGATTTTTCTCTTAGCATTTTTTTGAAGAAGGAATTGCTCTTACTCTATTTTGTTATGGTCTAACATTTTAGATGAATAGAGACTTTCCCATAAAATATATCTATTATCACTATTTTTAGGTGATTTGACAACTATTATTTTAGAATTTTATCGTTTATGTAGAAGAATGTATGGGTAAACTAAACGTAAATTCACTTCCCACACCAACTTTACTGGAAACATTCACTTTGCCCTTGTGGGCCTCAATAATCGAAGAAACGAGTGCTAAACCCAATCCTGTCCCTTCAATTTTGGCGGCTCTGCGATCTTCGACGCGATAAAATTTTTGAAAAATTCGTTGCTGTTCGTGGCGCGGAACACCAATCCCGTTGTCTTTGACGCGCACTTCTAAATATTTTTTTCCTTTTTTGTTACAGGAAATGATAATATTTTTATTTTCTTTCTCGGTATATTTGTATGCATTTGACAATAGATTCATCAATGCCTGGTTAATCGCTTCCACATCCAAAGAAATCTGCGGTAAACCTTTTTTAATATTCAACGTAATCGAGCAATCAGGTCTTTTTTCTTGAAACTGTGTGGCGGTTTTGGAAATCACACTGCCTAAATCTTCTTGGGTAAAATAAAATTTGCGTTTATTTTCTTTCATCTTCGCAAAGTCAAGAATGCGGTCAATGAGACGACTCAAGCGGTCACTTTCTGCGGCGATAACATTTAGACATTGCAATTGCTCTTTTTTATCGGCAACGCGGTCCATAAGTAGTGTTTCCACAAACATCTTTATCGACGTCAATGGTGTTTTTAACTCGTGAGTCACATTGCTCACAAAGTCGGACTGCAAACGCGAACTTTTTATTTCTTTGATGAAGGAAGATATAAATACATACAATCCCATGAATAGTAAAATAATGACAAAAAATATTCCGCCGAAATACAAGTACGATTTCTGACGCGTCAAATTTTCCAACGAACTAGCATGTTGCGAATAGATTGCGACACTCCAAAACGGAAAATCATTGGAAATAGGGCGGGAAATGATCATATGTGCCTGTTTGTCGATATCATTAATCGGACGTCCCGCTTCGTCAATAATGGTAATAAAAAATTCTTGCCCAAGTTGTTTACCACTCACAATCGTGCGTAGTTTCTTTTTGAGGGCGGCAATATTTATTTTAAACAGCGCGATACTATATTCAAAACGAAAGAAGTAGATAAAGTGTTGCTCATTGTTATCTTTGTACTGTAGATATCCTCTGTCTTTATTTTCTTTTTGAATGTAGTCAATCAAATGTCGAATCTGCCGCAGTAGCAACTCTTGCTGTTGCTTTTGTTCATAAACTTCGATAATTTGCGCATGCTGTTGCAATAGACTCGTTTTGGTTTCCGACGTCAAATCTTGATTGTTTTTAATCTTAACAATGTCCTCTTCGACCATCTTGTGATAGTGGGTGTATAAATTTTCGGGTACACGTAGTTTGTTCGCATATAGGAATTCTAATAGTAGCAGACAATTTTCGTAGGCTTGTTTCATATCTTGTTGATATTTTTTAATCGCGATCATCTGCAACTTAGCGTTTACCACCAACTGAAACTCGCGCAGACTTTTTGAATCTTGAAATAACGTGGCGACATCGTTGTAGGTATCGAGTGCCTTCGTAAAATTGTTGTTTTTTTTGTAACAGCGCGCGATGGCGAGGAGTGTCATACCTAAGGTGGTTTTGTCTTGAGGAATTTGTCGGTACGCTTCAATAGCTCTTGGGTAGTCTTTTTCCTGAAATTCGTAGAAATGACCTTGTTGAAACGCATTGTAGTTATGCAAATCTAAACTCGTCGCTTCGGGAAAATTTTTGTTGCGCTGTGTCGGGTAGACAATTTTGTTGTTGCGCACAAGAAAAACATGCGTGTAGAACGGGTCTAACAATGTTAATTGCTGTGTCTCGTTTTCTGTATAATTTTTCGTCGTCACATAAACTTGGTACTCTTTTTCTCCTAAAACTTGTGACACACGCCGTTGTGTACTGCGTAATAAGTGCAAGTACGTCTCTTCTATTTTTTGGGTAATGATCGCTTTTTGACCTAGAATCGCATAAATAGCGAACGATGACAATAGTATGCTCGGAAGAGCAAGAAGCACAATCTGCGATATAAAAAATTTACGATAGTTCATCTATTTAATCCAACTGTTGTACTTTTTGCAAAAGGTGGTTGCGATCTTCAAGTTGTTTTAAGGAGATCTCACTAAAAGATACCATTTCGTTTTCCAACTTCGTGTCAGAGCAAATTACCAAGAATTTTTCCACAAGTGCGGTGAGATTCGTCATGCACGTTTCGAGTTCTTTGGAGTTTGACAAGGCCGTTTGTAGTTCACCATGCGTTTCCATGTAACGCTCTGAAATATCCGAAGCCAAGTCGGAGATAGAAATAGTTGCCTCAGACTGCGTTTCCGCAGAACTCGCAATACCCGAAATCATTCTAGTTACTCTTTTTGCTCCCGCAACAATTTTTTGTAAATTTACTCCTGCTCTTACCGCAAAAGCGGTTCCTTGGTCAATTTCTTTTTTACTATTGTCCATCGCTTTTACTGCGGAAGTCGATTCCTCTTGTATTGCCGAAAGCGTTTCTGCAATTTCCTTTGTCGCATGAGTGGTTTTTTCCGCAAGGGTTCGGATCTGATCGGCAACAACAGCAAATCCCCGACCTTGTTCCCCTGCTCGTGCAGCTTGAATAGCGGCGTTTAACGCCAAAAGTTCCGTCTGATCGGCAATATCATCAATCACATTGATGATGTCTCCAATTTCATGCGAACGTTTTGCCAATTCTTTCATAACTTGTGCAGAATTAGATACTGTTTTGGTGATTTTATTCATGTGCAAAATAAGTTGTTGCACTACCTCTCCACCTTTTTTGGCGTCAGTTTCGGAATTACGCGAAGTTCCGACTGTTTTATTTGCATTGGATGATACGTCTTTTATGGCACTACTAATATCGGTAAGCGAGTCTGTCATTGTCTTGACTTTTTCATTTTGTTTGTCAAGAGCAACGTAAATCATCTGTAGTTGTTGCAACATTCCGTGTAGGTCACCGGAAAAATGTTCGTTAACGCGCAACGTATCGTTTACCGAAGACTGGATACTCATTTTACGTTCCTGTATGTGCTGTTTTAAATTCTGTGTTAACGTTTCATTCTCTATCAATACTTTTTTTGTAAAAGAAATTTCATGGAGAATGTCGTCTTTTATCTTAGTGATTTTAGGTAATACACCACTGAAAACCACTACAGAAAGTAAATACACAAAAATTATTCCCACTGCCAGTGAACATACAACTAAAAACACAATAAAAGCAAACGATTTATCCGTGGAAGTAACAGGCTTATCGACAACAACAACCAATAGTGCGTCTTGAAGACTTAACGATGTGACCACCAGAGATTTTTTCTGAACAGTTACGATATTTGAATCATCGCGCTTTATACTACTTGCCACTTTGGGAGGAAGGTTAGTTACACTCAGGTTTCCCCAACCACCAAGGCTTTTCCACGTATCGGAATTGTCCTTTGTCAGCAAATCTATTCCATACTCCTCTCCGAGTATCGGAGACAAAAAAGTCTGCCAATTTTCCTCAAGAGTACTGAAAGAAGTCTTCCCTGATAAACACTCCGAAGGAATTTGCGATGCAATGCTTTGGCATAGTTCGCCTATTTTTGTTTGGTGATGGTCGTTGTGAATAGACTCCAAACTCATGGTAAATATAACAATGCTCATCGTGGTAAGTATTAGCAAAAAGGTGAAAAAAACAACGAATATTTTGACACCTAAACGATGTTGAAAAAGTTCCCAGCGCATCTTTATCCTCGTTCTATTTCGTCATGCAAAATTTTGTCAATATCTAACAACATAATAATTGCGTCTTCTGTCCGCGCGACTCCTTTTGTGCATTCACTATCAATGGTATTCATGATAGCAGATGGTTTTTGCACCAGTTCTCTATTTATTTTGCGGATTCCCAAAACCATATCGACTAAAAAACCAACCAATGACGTTTCCAATTCAACGATAACGATTCTTATACGATTTTTGTTTTGTAAAGGCGGGAGTTTAAATCTTTTACGCAAATCGACAATAGGTATTACTGTACCACGTAGATTGATTACCCCCTCTATGAAATAGGGACTTTTGGGAACAATGGTAATCTCGGGAACACGAATAATCTCCTTGACTTCAAAAATGCCAAAGGCAAACATTTCTTTGTCAATGTGAAAAGTAACAACCTGGTCGTGGTTTTCTTCGTGATTTGTATCAACACTTAAATTCGCCATAATTACTCAACCTCGTTGTGTTTCTGTAACTCTTCATGGGCAAAAAAGCGCAAATAGCCTTGTAAGGTAGAAACTTGCGACAATACCTCTTCGGAGTCTCTTTTAATCTCACTAATGGTTTGCAGGTTGTCCACAACAAAGCGATCCATGTCATCAATATCCTTTTTAGCGATGTTGCTATGGGACTTTTGATCCTCTATCGTTGTCGCAAACTCTTTTGAGATGCGCAAAATTTCCTCTATGTTAGAGTTGATGCGCTCATTTAAATTTACCTGGTTGCCATAACCTTCTTTCAATTTTTTGATTAATTCGTTAAAGCGATCAATAGAAGAGGCTATACGGCGTAAAGAAAGACCACCCTTTTCCGCCATCACCACACCACCTTCCACTTCTTTTTTTCCGCCTTGCATTGAGGAAACAGCACTTGTGGCTTCCACTTGAAGTCCTTTGATCATGATAACAATTTCTTTAGTCGCTTTTTGTGTTTTTTCGGCGAGATTGCGCACCGCCTCGGCAACAACGGCAAAACCGCGGCCTTGTTCTCCAGCTCTTGCCGCTTCAATTGCAGCATTGAGAGCCAAAAGGTTTGTTTGGTCGGCAATATCGTCAATCACACTAATAATCTCACCTATTTCATCCGAACTTTGTCCTAAATTTTCTAATATCTCTGATGCGCTTCTTACATTAGTGGAAATCCGATCCATACCTTCCTGCATTTCGCGGATTACAGAATTTCCTTCTTGCGCGACATCTACAGCCTCTTGAGAAATTTTACTGACATTTTCCATTGTCGTTGATTCATCACTAATCATATCATCAAGACTTTTTACCACTTGGCAAGTTTTTAGTGTCGACTCCGAAAGGCTTGTGGCTCGCGATGACAAACGATCGATGCTGTTGTCGATTTCCATCGATTTTGTCAACAACTTGCGCATCACATCCCCTTGGTCTTTTGTACTTTTCCCCACTTTTTCAATACGTAGCACAATGTGGCCGATTAGTTTGACAATTTCTTTTAAATTTTCCTGTAGATTATTTAGAGAACTGAAAGCTTCGTTGTAAAAAGAATCAATATTTCCCATTAAATCGCTAATACTGTCTTCGGTAAAAAAAACCGTTTGGATGGACTTGTAGCGCTCAAAGTTCTTTTCCTTCGTTCGTTTGTGCAACATGCCAATACGGTTTTCAATATGCCACCCTAGTAGGTACCCTAAGAATACTGCGGCAAAAATAGAAAATACCCAGGTAAATCCCAAAATGAAAAAACTAGAAGTTCCCTTGGATAGTTGCAGTGCGATCGCTGTAATCACTGCAGATGCAACGCTAATTAAAATTGTCTTTACTTGAATGGATATCCTCATATCAATTCCCTACTTAGTAATCTTTGTATAGCCTCTATTAACTTTTTATCATCACATGGCTTGGTAAAATAATCATCTATACCCACCTCCATACCTTTTATGCGATTTATAATTTCACGGTGGCTCGAAATTACAATAACGGGTATGTTTTTGTACTGCGTGTCTTTTTTGATTTTACGGGTGAACTCATAGCCGTCTATGTCCGGCATCTCTAAATCTGTTAGTACTAAATCGACATAGTAGTTTTCCAATTGTCCAAGAGCCTCACGGCCGTCTTGGGCTTCTACGACGCGAAAGTTCGCATTGTGAAGTGCTTTGCATATTCTTTTGCGTTCATTTTTAGAATCTTCGACAACCAAAACAGTGTAACGTCGTTGTTTTGAAGTTTGTTTGTCTTGATGTTGCACTTCGTGTTTCACGGCACCTAAATTTATTTTTTTAGGCAAGAGACGAATAACGCCCGCTAAATCTAAGATTAAAATTACGCGGCCGTCGCCCGCCAAGCAAGCGCCTGAGATCCCAGGTATATTATCGAGTATATTCCCCAATGATTTGACCACGATTTCTTGTTGGCCGAGTATCTTATCCACAACCAAACCTATTTTTTGATCGGCAATACGTGTTATAATTACGTATATTTTATCACTGTGTTCTTGGTTTTGTGGCAAAGAAAACAACGAGCTTAAACGAATCAATGGTATAATATTTTTGCGAAATCTTATCACTTCTTGCCCGGAAATGGTCTCTACTTTGTGGGTATAGGTACGTATCGTTTCAATCACCGACCCCAGAGGCACCGCAAAAACTTCATTGCCTACGCTAATTTTTAACGCTTGAACAATGGCAAGAGTTAAAGGAAGCCTTATGGTAAAAACAGATCCTTGGTTGATTGTGGAAGAGATTTCAATAAAGCCATTGAGTTTTTCGATATTGCTCTTCACCACATCCATACCAATGCCACGTCCAGAAATGCTCGTAACCTGTCCCGCAGTAGAAAACCCTGGCATAAAAATCAAATTCACTAAGTTTTCAGGCGGCACGTGCTCAAGATCTTCCACGGAGACAATTCCCATGTTGAGCGCCTTTTCTTTCACCTTTTCTGGATCAATTCCCTTGCCATCGTCGGATATACGAATAACGATTTGGTTGCCTTCATGGTACGCGGACAAGCGTATCGTTCCCGCGGGCGACTTACCTTTTTTTTGCCGTTCATCAATCGTTTCAATTCCATGGTCTACGGCATTACGTAGCAGGTGAATCAAAGGGTCCCCAATTTCCTCAATTACCGTCTTATCTAACTCCGTATCGGCGCCATCAATAACTAAGTTTATTTTTTTGTTAAGTTCTCTTGCTAAATCACGTACTGTGCGATTAAAGCGATTAAAAATTTTCCCTATAGGCTGCATGCGCGTCTTGAGAACCGCCATTTGTAACTCAGATGTCACAAAATTTAAAAAATCTGATGCAGAACTCAACATTTGTTTACTCTGTTGCAATTGTTCAGACTTGGTGGTCAACGAATTTGATTTTCGGTAGTGAAAATCATCACCGATAACATCTTCTAAATGGTTCATCGCCTGCAGCAGTTGATTTCTCCCCAGAACAAGTTCTCCCACCAAATTCATCAAATGGTCAAGTCTTTTGGTGTCGACGCGGATATTTGAATCCTGAGGTAGAATTCCCGAACGGCGTTGCGTCTCTCCCATATTATCCACTGGTCGACGCAGTGCTTCTTGGATGCGTTGCGTTTGCTGCACCGAAATTTTTGGCTTTTGTTGCGCTCGGTCCTTTGATAAAAATTCGCGCAGCTGCTTGGTAATGAGATTTTCATCGACATCGGTAATGACAAACAGAGACTTAATGATGTCCACGCTGCGTAACACCGTGTCCATAATCTCGGCCGTCATTTTTAACTTTCCACTGCGTAAAGCATCCATCACATCTTCCGCAGCATGGGCCACCTTTCCCATTTTCGAAAAATTTTTCTTACTTTTCAGGAAGTTTGCTGTTCCTTTGATGGTATGCAAATGACGAAAAATACTTTCGAGAAATTTTGTATTGTGTGGCTCTGTTTCCAAAGCAACTAAATCTTGATCTATTTTTTGCAGGAGATCGGTCGCTTCTACCGTAAAATCATCGACAATTTCACGAATATCTTCTTCGTCAAGTCCAGGGTCTTCCTCGGCTTCAGAATTTTCTTCCACAGCTTCGGAATCTTCTTTCACGGGAGCCAGCAAAACGTTCTGCAAATTTTGGCATGTAGCAGAGATATCTACATCACTAATCTCGCCGCGTTTCTCACAAGCAAAAAGCAACTTGACAATGTCAACTGTCTCTAATATATAATCCATAATTTCTGAGTTAGCTGTTATTTTATTCCCCAGCAACGCGTCGAGTACATCTTCTGCAATGTGTGAAATTTTTCCCATTTTTGCAAAGTTGGGTTTTTCTTCCAAAAAATTTGCTGTACCTTTTATGGTATGAAAATTACGAAAAATTCGTTTCAAACATTCGTGGTTATCCGGTTCAGCTTCTAAGGCAACTAGATCTTGATCTATCTGCTCAAGAAGCTCTGATGCCTCGATGGTAAACTCGTCTATAATTTCCTTGATATCTTCTTCATCCATGTTACAGCTTTTCTTTCACATACTGAATGCGTTCTTTAACTTTTCTCACCATTGCTACATCTTGCAGTTTTTCATACAACTGTATTGATTTCTCTAAATACCACAATGCACGGGCATAATTTTTGTGGTTGTAATGCAAAATAGCGATGTTGTTGTATGAAGTCGCGGTGCCGCGTTTATCATTCAATTTTTTCGATATATCGAGATCCATATTGTAGTATTTCAATGCTTTTTCATAGTCATTTTTCGCATCGAAAATTAAACCGATGTTGTTATATGAAGCAGAAAGCCCCACATAATCGCTAATTTTTTCTTGGATTTTAGCACTTTTCTCGAAAAAACTCAGTGCATTTTGGAAATCGGCTTTTTCTTTATAAAGAAGTCCAATACTGTTGTATACATTACCAAGAAGTCGACTCTCGCCAATTTTTTCAAACATTTCGGCACAACTAATGTAACAATTTAGCGCTTTGGCTTTGTCCCCTTCCAGCTTATAAATGAGAGCTTCGGTTCCTTTTGTTGTAGCAATCCCTTTAAAATCTTTTATTTTTTGATATATAGAGCGACAATCCATAAGAGTTTCTAGGGCCTTCTTTAGTTTATTGGTATGAGCCATCACCACCACAATATTGTTGTACACTTCGGCGATACCTTTTAAGTTCTTAATGGACTGATAAATTTTAAGACTGTCGTTATAATGTTTGTTTGCTTTATCATATTTTTTTTGCGTGTAGTACAACACTCCAAGTTCGTTGTGAATATCGGCTTGACCTTCTTGATCTTCATTGCGTTTGTATATTTCGAGCGCTCGAAAATACTTATCCAGAGCCGATTTGTATTGCTTGATTTTAAAATCTTGTTTTCCGGATTTGAAAAAACATTTCGCTAATCTTTTCTCGTCACCCAACTCCCGCAGGATAAACATTGCTTTTTCAATATATAACTTACCATCTTCCGATTTGTCTAACTTTTCATATATCTCGCTTAAATTCATATACAAATCGACAAGAAGAGTTCGGTCGTCCAAAACTTCGTAAACATTTAGAGCTTGTAAATAATGATTCGCTGCCTTTTCGTATTCGTAGTGCTGCTGATAAATTTTTGCTATGGTGTACTGCACATTACCTATTTTGTAATAATCTCCTGTATCTGAAAATATTTGCAGCGCTTCCTCCAAGAGATCAAGAGACTTTTCTTTTTCTTTTTGTAAGTAGTGTATGCGTGCTACATTTTCAAATGCGTAGCCCACCTTATTTTCATTGTTCAGTTTGTCGTAAGTTTTTTCTTGGAGTTCGAAAAACTCGATAGCCTTCGCATAGTTGCCTTTTTTTTCTTCTAGAAAACCAAATTCTTCGTACAAGTATGCCTCAAGATATGAACCAGTGATTTTTTTATGCAGCGGTTTTATCTTATCTAAAAAGAAACCAACTTTTTCAAAATCGTTCATTTCGCGATGTGCTTGCGCCAATAACAACGAAATTTGTAATTCAAGATTCGTGCCTTGGATTTTTTTCATTGCCTTATAACTTTTTTTGTATAGTTTCAGAGCGCGTTTCATGTCAGATGATTTTTGATAACTTCTCGCCGCGAGAACAAGCAGAGATACGTCGTCGTACTCTTGTATGATGTTATTAGTTTGTTCGGACAGCTTTTCAAACATAGCTGCTGCGGAAGAATAATATCCAATGCTATACAAGTATGCCGCAGCATCAGCAACCGCAACTGCGCAACTTTCATTATTGCTACGTAGCAATGCTTCAACAAATTCATCAATGGCGTTGCCTTTTCCCACCAAATAGTTGCAGCACCTAATTTTGAATAATAGTATCTCTGCCGTAATCCCCCGAGCAAACGAATTGTAACTGCCGGTATTTTTGATGACCAATGCCAAACGATCATAGTACTGCTTATCTGCTAGTCGCATCAATGCAAAATACACAACTCCCAATAGAGGATAATTGCCTTTTTCTAGCTTTTGTAAATAAGATACGAGTAACTCATCACCGTGCTGTCCTGACAACGCAAAGCAGCGATAAAATAAATAGTTCTTCACCAAAGACATCGGAATGTTTACCCCAGGAATTTCTCCGTGTTGATCGTACACCGAAAAATACGAAAGTATTCCTTTTTTCCGTAGTAGTGGCACTGTGGATGAGGAAGATAAATTAATCACACTTTGCACGAAACGATCGTTGTCAGACTCAATCACTTCATCAAAAGTAAGATTTGTTCGCGCCGACTTCACGGAGGATTCTACAAATTTGTCCATCGTATCGCGATGTTGCTTATTTACACTAACCTCGTTCATGACAAATCCTTCCATGATATCACGAATTCCTAGATTGTAGGGTACTTCGCGATTTTTTAATGCCTGTAGGAATATAAATGTCAAAGAAGGGTTAAGGAGCATGGCACGCAGATCTTGAGAAAAAGAATCATATGGCGTAACAGGACCTAGTTTACGGTTGGCCACACTACTGTATAAAGTTTTGCCAACAAACGAACGCGGGAGGTGTAACTGATAGTGATGTAATCGCGCTTCGACAAGCGGACATTTCCCCTCTATCGGCATAAACATACTTAATTTCAAGTGCTTTTTTAAATGTAGATAGAAAATGTTCGAAACGGACAAAATCACTTTTACACACTTTTGGTATTTGTGTGTAAAGTTTGTGATGGAATTTACCAACTTCTCCGGATGAGGATTGCCACTAATTTCATCAAAGATCAAAATTAAGCGATACCGCGTTTCTTGGAACTTGCTAATAAAATTACTGCAAGAAAAGTAATGATCAAGATGCGTTTCTATATTCGGGCACAAGGCGTTTAAAAAGACGACAACATCTCCTTGGGAAGACCATTTCCTTGCTGCTTCGAGTAACAAAGTACTTTTCCCGCAACCAAATTCACCGGTCAAGCAAAACATAGGGTATGGATTACTTTTTTCCACAAAACTCTCTAATACAGATTCACAATCTTTACGTGAAAAATATTGATTCAGTAAGCCACTGCGTTTTGCCTGCTCGACATGCTCTTCCATTTTGTGAAAAGAAAATTCCCAGATGTCTTTTACATCAATAGGTTGTGAAAAAGGTTCTTTGTAGTTTTGCCATAAAACCTCGTAATCTTCATAATGTTCTCGTAGAGCAACTTCATGTTTATAGCCAGAATAAAACAACCGTTTATTTGATGCAAACTGAAATAGAAACAGTTCTTTGTTGGAAAAAGATTCTTCGCGAATACAATAATAGCAGTCTTGGTAAACAACAAATGGATGCATGGATAAAAAGATATTTTTCTTCTTATTGTATATGTAAACCTGACCCTTTTTCAATTTTGTCGTTGTATTTAATTCGTATTGAGGAAACTGAGCGTTTGTCCCTTGAAAATAACAAATAAGATAGCTAGATGCCGTTTCATCTTCTACGGCAATAAGTAAATATTGGTCTAGTAAATCTTCCATGCTTTTGAAAACTGCGGCGAGCGCTTTTTCGCAAAGATCTAGATAAGAAAGAGCTTCGTCTTCGTTTAAAACATCGATGATGGGAATCACAAACTGACCAATTTCCCACAAACAATCTAAAGAATTTGTTGTTTGGTCTTCGTATTTAAAGTCTTTTACTTCTCTCAGATAAACATGACTTTGCTTTAGCTGTGACATCCACAATTTTATGTCGTTAAAAACAGGGTGCGAGATCTCTTGATCTAGTAATAATTTAAATGTTTCTAATGCACGATTTTCGCAAAGAAATTGTAGAGAAAAAGGATCATGGTGCTTTAAACTGCCCAGTGCATTTTTTTCGCGGTATACGGAAAGTAACATTAAATTGATATAGCGCAGTAAGTATTCATGTGTTTGTAAAAGCATTTTTAAACGGTCTTTGGTTTCTGTTTGACCAGTGAATGCTTTGTACATGGAGGCTATTGGAAAAGGATAATTATCGAGAATATATTTTTGATTCATAGCACGGTATTGGCAACATATTGAAGAACATCAACAAAGTTGCCCTCCCCAAGAGTAGTAAGGCATTTAGAAAAAAATAATATCTCACTCTAATTGCACATTATTTTTTATTCCGACCCAAGTTGAAAATCGCAGTAATTCAAATTCACTCCTGTTTTATTTTTATGCATTCATACTGCCGGTGAGTTTTATTTCGTGCCTAGCTAGCATTTATAATAACTCAAGGAATTAACAAACTTTGGGTGGTAACACGCCATAGAATTTCTAAAGTTTTTATTTTAATAGCTGATAGCGTAAAAGGCAAGTACTTTTGATGTATCTCGATGACGAAGTTCTCTAAAACTAAATCTCATAAAGCGTTTGTGATTGCAGGAAAACAATTTAGTTGTCACATCATTTTGTAATTGATGAAAGTTTCCGATTTCACTACAATAGTGAAAAAAGGAACATAGTCTTTTATTCATGTCATCAAAAGGCTTTTTAGCATATCGCGGCTTGCATTATCAATTACAAATTCATTTCTCTTTCATTCTGTTTTTATTTTAAAAAGACAAGAAGTTTTTAGTGCTATTTTATTATGGAACAGTTATGATATAAATTAGTCTAAACTCGCCAAGTCGTAAATACTACATTATTAAGAAAAGGGACGTTTAGTATGAACAAAATTTTACTGGTAGCCACTTTATTATTCGTAGCTTGTGGTTCTACGCAAACAGTTACACCAACAAACAGTAGTAGCGATCTGACAACTTACGAGGCCGCAAAGCAAGCGATAAATTCAGGGGATGAAACAAAAGCCAAACAGTTGTTTAGACAAGTGACAAAAATTGCGGCAAAAGACAATTTAAGTAACCAGGAACTTTTTGCCTTGGGAGATAGTAACTTTTTTCTGCAAGACTATGACAAGGCACAATATTATTTTGGTAAATACTTGGAATCAAACAGTAATGACCGCGATGCCATTTGCAAAATGGGCAAAACTAAATTTGAGCTCGAATTTTACAAAGAGGCTGTCTCCTATTTGCGTAAGTGCCATCAAAATGCACCACAAGACGCAGAGATTAGTTATCTTTTGGCAAGAAGTCTGCAAAAAGGAAACCAAGGAGTTGATAAAGAAGCGTTGACACTATACCAAACAAGTTCTGAGGCGGGATATCGTTTAGCGATGTTGGAACTCGCAGAAATTTATCGCTACAATAAATACAACGGTCGCGCGCAGAAATTATACGAAGACTATCTGCGTTTAGGTGGAAAACTGCAACCACAAGCACAACAATGGTTAGACGCACAAAAACCGGCACCACAACCTCAACCGGCAACACAAGACACGGTAGAGGAACCACAACCACCTGTACAACAACAGGAAATTTTAATGGTTTGTCCTGTTTGTGGTCGTTTAGGAGAAAAGGACTCACAACTCTGTACTTTTGATGGAGAACCGTTAGAGCCTTTGAACTAGAAGAGCCAACGACAAGTACGAAAAAGGGTATGTAGTCGCAGGCAAAAAGCCTGCGCCACGTAAACAGAGCTACTCAGTGACAATTTTAACACGCATGGTAAAATTCTGTGTCATTTCTTTATCTGTTTTTCCCTGCTGCTCGACATTCAATAGTAAATGGCTTAAAGACTCCGAGGTATTTTTGATAAATATAAAGCCACGATTTTGCTCTTGAGGAGTTAACAAAGTGCCTTTGAAGTGTTTTTTATCGTAGTCAATCTCTAAAAGTTCATTTGAAATACTAACACTTTCGTGAATACCGGGAGCAATAAATACCCCAGGAATGATGATAATCCAGAAAGGTATTGCTCGACTATGAGAAAATTTTACATTTTCAATAACTTCGGATACGGGAACAGGGCTTAGTTTATCACCCTTTTCTGTCACAACAGAAATGTTTTGATTGGTAATTTTAAAAGGATTTTCAGCGGTATTTTCCGCATTTAGCAAAATACTTGCATAACCCTTACTTTGAAGATCCATACCTAAATACTGTTCGCTTTTTTGACCGGTTAATTTTGAGGCCGCTATACGCAAACCGTTTTTATTGGCGCTATTAATGTCCTGACTTGCAGGTTGCTTTAAGTCATCCATCTCTAGAGCTTCATAACTGGCTGTACACCCTGTAAAAGACAAAATACATATGATTAAATATACAAAAAAAAGCTTCATTAATTCTCCTATCTGGTTATTAGTAAACTCAAGGGCGGAAAATACTCCCCCAATGCCATAAACTTAAGTTGTAAACTCTTGTTTGTAACTTTTTAAGATTTTTATGTAGGGCGCGCATCTATTAAAAATTTTTAATAATGACGTGTTCTAGCAATTATAGGAATATTCAAATGCACGGCAAGTTACTTTTTTTACAAAAAGCTGTTTCTTTAAATTATCTACCGCAGCAAAAACTCAGCGAACTTCTAAAACAATATGGTAGCGCTATACCCGAAAATATAGAAGATATTTTAGTCGAAGACAAAATACTCACCCCAGAACAGGTAAGAGCCATCCGTAATAAAATAGATTTGGAAAAAGAAGTGGTGAGGTTAGACCAAACCATCAGCGAAGATGAGCCAATTCCCAACAACAGTGTCATCATTGCTGATGAAAGTCAAAACCATCCAGAGATAGGAACCGACTTAAGCATTTCTTATGCCAATAACCAAGAAAATATCATAGATTTTTCTGGTCAGGGAACGCCTCTGCACCTCACGATGCCTGAGCAGCCAGCGAACAATGAACAAAACATGACAAATGAAAATTTTTCCAGTGAGGTATCTGCTCTAAATATCACGATGCCTGAGCAACCAGCTAACGAACAAAATAGTGAAGGAAATCCTCTCCACATCACAATCGCTGCCGAACCACAGC
This sequence comes from Candidatus Uabimicrobium amorphum, assembly GCF_009002475.1. Classification (GTDB taxonomy): domain Bacteria; phylum Planctomycetota; class Uabimicrobiia; order Uabimicrobiales; family Uabimicrobiaceae; genus Uabimicrobium; species Uabimicrobium amorphum. Next base: position 837,779 of record NZ_AP019860.1, on the reverse strand, counting down.
AAATCCCATTAGATATAACAATGACAGACGAATCAACCCCCAAGCAAGACGAACAACTCACTTCGGGTATCACAATTGCCGTTTCTGATACCGATGAAGCCAATGGCAATGAGTTCAGTGAAACCATGGCCTCCGATTCGGCACCTGCATTCTTGCAAACTCCAGATGGTGGTGAGCCACTTGACATTACTATTGCTTCGGAAGAGCAAGTCAACCCTATGGGAATTACTCTTCCCACAGCGGCCCAAGAGTCCTCCCCTTTAAACGTCGAAGATGGTTCGGATAGTATCATTTCGGCAAATGCCAACAAAGTTTCTTTCCACACGTTATCAGAAATAGAGCGCCATAATATCAGCGCACAACTCCCACAAGCGGGAACGCAACAGGATCGAGAACTCGCGCAAAAAGCTGTGGAGCAAAAGAAAATCAGCGTAAGTGATTTGCAGCGCTGTATGCAAGAGCAGCAAAAACACTCACAAAGTGGAAATAGTGTATCGCTGTGTCGCATACTACTGGAAAAAGACGTTCTTTCCCCCAGCGAAGTACTATCTCTCATGCAGGAGAAAAAAACCCAACCAGCAGCACCAACGACGATGGGACAGCATTTCGCTCCTGGCCAAATACTCGCGGATAAATTTCGCGTTGAGGAAAAATTAGGAAGCGGCGGCATGGGGGCAGTTTACAAGGTGCAGCATACCATGATGAGCAATCGCTATTTTGCCCTAAAAATCATGCACCCAAACATTGCAGCAAATGAAAACAACTACAGACGTTTTGTTCGCGAAGTTGAAGCGACAATGAGTGTTATGCATCGCAATATCATTCCCGTACGCGAATTTGGTCGTTTAGAAAACGGTAGTCCGTACCTCACAATGGATTGCAGTAGCGGCAAGCCACTAGATGAGATTTTACAAAAAGACTGGAATAAAGATATTCAAAGGTCTTTGGACATTACCAAGCAAATTTTACAGGGATTAGAGGAAGCGCATCGCAAAAATATTGTCCACCGTGATCTGAAACCGGCCAATATTCTCATCGAAAAAAATGAAGAAAATAACGATGTTGTTAAAATTGTCGACTTTGGTCTAGCAAAACTCGTAGAAGAATCAGAAATAGAGTCCATCACCCAAGGTGCCATTGGCACTCCTTTTTATATGTCGCCGCAACAAGCCGGTGGCGAAAAAGTGGATCACCGCACCGACATATACGCCGTAGGTGTTATTCTTTATGAGATGACAACAGGGAATTTACCCTTCAAAAGTAATACCCTGCGCGAACTACTCAAGAAACAAATGTTTGAATTGCCAGATCCGCCCAAAAAAGTGCGTCCCGATTTACCTGACCAGTTAGAACTCGTGATTTTAAAAGCATTGGCCAAACCTGTCGAAGAGCGCTATCAAAATTGCGCGGAGTTTGTTGAAGACATAGATCGTTTTGCCTGTGGTAAAAAAGTCGAAGCCAAAAAAACCAAGCCAGGCGGAAATTCGTTACTCATAGTTGCTGCGGCTGTTTTTCTAGCTGTTGCAGGTACTTTGGGATATTTTTTCATGACAAAGTCTACCACGACAAGCAACGCAAATGGTACACAACAGCATAGTGGAAATAGTACACAAACCTTCGAAAATACAGGGACGCGATTCACTTCTCTACAAAAAAAAGTAGATGCGTATATCGCACAAAAATTATGGCAAGAAGCGCGCTCACTACTAGCACAAACGGTTAATATGAATCTCTCAGCGTCGGAAATTAACAAGGTCGGAGAGTATCGCCAATTGATCGACCGTAAGATACAAGAAAAATCCGATTACCAAACACTCAACACTAGTGTCAGTATTGCGCGTAATCAACGGCAATTTGACAGAGCAATCGCTTTGTTGAAGGCTTTTGAAGCTTCACATCCCGACAATGCGTACAGCGAGCAAATCAAGACGGAATTACAAAACATAGAAAATCTTCGCAAGCAAGACGCCGCACAACAAAAATTGCAAACGGAGTTTCAATTCACGAGAGCTAAAAAAGAGGTAAAATCTCTCATCGACCAGCAATTGTGGCAAGCGGCTTATAAAGCTCTGTTAGATTTAGAAAAGCTATCTCCTCCAAGTACAGAAGCACAACAAGAGGTTGCGCAAATCAAAAAGCAAATTTTACAGCGTCTTGATGAAGGCCGTGAATACGAGAAAACAAAAGTCGCCACGGAATTGCAACTGGCCAAAAAGCAATACAATGTCGCTTTACAGTTATGGCAAGTATACATGGATAAATTTCCACAAAGTGCATATTTACCGCAAATACAACAAAAAATTTCACACTTACAAGAATTACAAAAAGATAACGACAAAAATGAGTTGCAACAACTTATTCGCAGCGTGCAAAACAACTTCGAAAATAAGAACTACAAAAAAACGCAAGAGCTTTGCTTGGAGGCTTTAAAACTTTCGCCCAAAAATCAAAAAGCGATGTTGTATTTGGGAAAATCCTACTACTACCAAAAAAACTATAAAAATGCCGCGCGCTATTTATCCAAACTCAGCAATCACAACAGCACAACATATTACATACTTTCGCGTATTTACAACAAAAAGTCTTACAAAAAGGCCACTTTTTATCTCGAAAAATCTATTGCTGCCGCAGCTCGCGAAGGTAGTAAAACAAATATCGTTTCCCATCATGTACTTCTCGGGCAACTTTATGAAAAGGGTAAAAAGACTTCCAAAGCGTTAACAGCCTACAAAAAAGCTTTGCGTTATGCGGAAAAACAGCGTTTACAGAAAAAGTATCTCGACTTATTTCGCAAAGTGGGAATGATACTTTACTCCCAAAAACAACTTAACGATGCCGGGAAATACCTAAAAACCTATCAAAATCTCGGAGGGCGACATCCACAAGTGAGCAAAATTATTGTACAGTTTATCAACTATGCTCCACTCAATTTTAATAGCAAATGGAAGTATCGCACTGTTGTCAACAACAACTCTTCTTACAACACATACATCATCGCCGCTCTTCAAAATGATCAATATTTACTAAAAGTAGACGGTCGTGTGGGAGATGAACGTTGGTACAAAAAAAATGGATACCTAGTGAAAGAATTTCGCAATGGCACCACCGATAAAGTGCTAAAATTTCCACCACGTCAGGGACAGTCTTGGGAGAGTCAACTGCCTCGCTACAAGGTACAATATCGCGTTGTAACTATTTCGGAAAGTGTACAAGTTCCCGCAGGAAAGTTTGTCAACTGTGTGAAGCTGGAGCTGAAATATTCCAATAATGCCAAGAGACATTCCTTCATATATTACGCTCCAGAAGTTGGAGAAGTAAAACAGGAAAAATATCTCAATAACCAACTCATATTTACCAAGGAATTGATTGAATACAGTCATTAATAGGAGCCGACATGCAAAAATTTTTCATTATTTTACTCACAGTCACAATAACCAGCATTTATGCACAAAATATAGATGTAGAAGAGCCAAATATACAAAATCGCGAACAGCAAGACGAACAAAACATGGAATCTCAAGAAAATCAACAACAGCAAAACATTGAGGATCCAGACGCTTCGCAACAGTCAGTGGACACAATTCTTGAAGAGGCTATCATTGCATTGGAAGACTCGCAGTATCCACAAGCTCTTTCTTTGGTAGAAACTGTACTACAACAAGAACCGGACAGCGGCGTTGCTCTGTTCTTAAAAGGGATGATTTTTATTCGTACCAATAAAGTTGACGAAGGACTTAAACTATTACAAAAAGGTAAAGAGCTGGGAGCCGACCTATCGATATATCAATTGGAAGTGGGTCGTGCATATTTTCTCAAAAGAATGTATCCGCGTGCGATTGCGGCGTTGTCGACATTTGAAGAAGAAAATCCAGGGGACTCCGAAGCCATTACTCTCCTTGGGTATTCGTATTTCTTTGTTAAGCAGTTTAAGAATGCCCAGAAATATTTGCGCATAGCACTAGAACGCGATGCCGCGGATACCGATGCGATTCATTATTGTTTAGCCTTGTGCGCTATACAACTGAAGCAGCGTAAAGAAATGGTAAAGCGCATTGATGAAACAATAAAAGACAAACACAAAAGTTGGTTTCGCAAATCGGCTTTGGAACTACGTGACTTGGCAGAAGACTACAAAATTGCCGAGGCGGAAAAGCCGTGGTGGATTCAGGCGCAAATAGGTGGTGGATATGATAGTAACCCACGCGCTTTTGGTGACGAAATTCCCGTTGATGTAGACCAACGCTACGATTTTTTTGTCTCCTACTTTTTACGCGGTGAGTACCATACAAAAGTCGGTTTGGGAAGTGAAGTATACATAAAAGGTTCGGTGTTTGGACGTAAATATTTGGAATTGGCCGATGAAATTGACCAGCTTGCTTTGGAAAGTGAAGTGGGGTTTCGCCATGCATTTAATGATTACTTAAATATTAAAACGGGTATACGCAACCAATACTTCCTCATTGACTACGATCCATTTGCCAATGATTTAGATCTCTTTGCCGATCTCACCATTTTTCAAAACGAATGGATTTTCACAGAAATAGGCTACACGCTTGAGTATCGTTGGTTTTTGGACGATGTAAACGATGACGAGGATGAACTCGGAGGATTTTATCACTTCTTCCGCATAGCACAATCTTTTTATATCAAACCAGCAAAGGCAACATTCAAAGTGGGCTACAATCACCTACTTACTTCTACAGAAGGTGAAAACTTTGACCGCAACGAAGGGGCAGCTTATGTATCTCTCAGTGGGTACATATTGAAAGACAATTACTATGGTGTGCGTTTAGAGTATCGCTACCGCGATTTCCAAAATGTCAACTCCATTGATGGTGATGAACGCGGGGACCATGTATACTTTACGCAGGTGTTTTTTGCGCATAAAATTATGGATTCGTTGTCACTGTTTTTCACATACACATATGAGCGTAATGACTCCAATCTCGCGGATTTTGACTACAGTCGTCAAGTATTTACGGCAGGGTTTATTGCGAGTTATTAATCCAAGAAAATCGATCCCGAAAAAAAAGTATTTCGGGATCGAGATAGGTCTTACATATCCACATATTTCTCCGTCTGTGCACGTCCTGCAACTTCAACACGCGTAATTTTTTCGTTTTGCACCTGCAAACGCGTTTTCAATAACGAAGGCTCTGCGATCGAATACCCTTGTTCAAAAGAAAACTGCGTACACGCTTCGACTTTTTGCAAGCGATGCTGTACCAAATAGCAACTCAGTGCTGCTGCAGAGGTACCTGTTGCCGCATCCTCATATATACCGACAAGCGGTGCAAAATTGCGACACCTTGCGGTACAGCTTTCTACTTCAAGAGTAAAGCAGTAAATTCCGGTTACTGAATATTTTTTACTCACTTCGATAATCGCGTCGTAATTAGGAGCGATAGATTCCAACGTAGCCAAGTCGCAAATGGGGGCAAATATCTTACGCAAACCTGTAGAGACCACTTGAATATCATGACTAAATTTCGATTTCTCTAGATGGAGGCATGGTACAATTTCCGATGGCGGTACCACTTCACAAAACTGCGGTACATTTTGTTGCATGTAAATAGTACCATCTTCTAAACAATCTATATTTAGTATGCCCGCCTTGGTTTCCATGGTATACCTGCCTGTATGAATACGCTGTTGTTCTTGTAACAAATGAAAGCTAGCGATTGTCGCGTGTCCACAAAGGTCCACCTCCTTATTCGGAGTGAAAAAACGAATCGTAAAGTCTGCTTGTTGCGACGACGAAATAAAAGCGGTTTCCGAAAAACCCATTTCATGTGCCATTTTTTGCATGCGTTGTTCGCTTAAATTTTCACTATTTGTCACTACACCTGCTGGATTTCCACCGCGGTTGTTTTGCACAAATGCGTTTACTTTATATACTCTGGTCATCTATTCCTCACTGTATACTTGCACATCCCAAACAAATGTCGTCTTGATAAAAAACGGCAAATTGCCCGGCAGCAATCCCTTGGTCAGTACCGTCTAACCTTACGATTCCGGTATTGTCTTCTTCAATACTTAGGCTGCAATGATAAAACTCTTTGCCATGCCGCACTTTTACTTTCAATTGTTGTGTTGTTATGGGTGGACGTGTAATCCAATTAAAATTTGCCACATGAAAAGTTGATTTAGATTCTTGCTGCGCATTTTTGTCTCTGGAAACATAAATAATATTATTTTGCACATCTTTTTTGACAACATACCACGGTCCGCCCGACAGTCCTAGGCCTTTGCGTTGTCCAATAGTGTGAAACCAATATCCGCGATGTCTCCCCAATACTTTTTGTGTTTCCCATTCTTTTATATCTCCTGGCTCATCGCCTAGGTGATACGCGGTAAAATCGCGAAACTTGATTTTACCTAAAAAACAAATCCCTTGGCTATCCTTGCGATCCTTGTTGGGTAAATCATATTTCTGTGCAAATTCACGCACTTGCGTTTTCGTCAAAGCGCCAATGGGAAACAATGCACGCTGTATTTGCTGCTGGTTTAAATGCGCGAGAAAGTATGTCTGATCTTTTATAGGGTCGGGAGCCGTTTTGAGAAATGTATAGTCATCGTGATCCTCGGTTCTTGCGTAATGGCCTGTTGCTATTTTCGGGTATTTATAGCCGACTTTGTCATAAAAGGCACCAAATTTAATACGTTGGTTACAAAACAAATCGGGACTCGGCGTACGACCTTGCTTTAATTCATCAATGGTGTAACTCACAACGCGGTCGTGGTACTCTCTCTGCAAAGGAATGATTTCCAGTGGTACAGAAAATTGCTCGCATACTTTAGAGATGTACTGTATATCTTCCTCCCAAGGACAGTCACCTAAAAAAGAAAGCTCTTCTTCCAACCAAATCTTTAAATAGTAAGCCGTAATATCATATCCTTGCTCTTTGAGAAGGGCCAATGCAACAGAGCTGTCCACTCCGCCTGAAATCAATAAAGCTATTTTCATAAATAAACGGTGAACTTAATTCACCCCTTTCAACTCTCACTTTAACTTAGAATATAAATTGAGTATAATGGTTGATATTTTATCATAAAATTTTTTCACTGGCCACAGTTGTTATCATACACACTATAAACAGACGAACTTATGGGGATGTCAAATTTGAATTTAAAGGATCTACTTATGAAAAAATTAACTATTATAGCCCTTGTCTTTGGTTCGGTGTTGTTTGCGGATACCAATGACAAATACACAAAGCTGAAAGCACAATTTGATACAAATAATGATGGCGTACTTTCGATAAATGAACGCCAAGCGTTGATGCAAAATCTAAAAAACGACCTAAAAAATACTCTTCAAACATACGAAAATAAAAATGCTCTTTCCGTAGATACACTTGAAAATAAGAAAGAAGCTAAATTAAAAAAAATACACAACCGTCCTCATTTAAATAGGGGTAGACATTTTTCGCCGCAACGAAGACAACAAATAAAGAAACGTATTCGTACCTACTTAAAAAACAAGTTTGATTACAATGGCGATGGTCACCTCTCTGGACGAGAGAAACGATTGGCAAGAAAACATTTTCAAGGTATGCGCGAACGTTTTCAAAATAGAACAAAGCAACGTCACTTTGCAAATAATATGCCGCACCACCACAGACGCTTTGCGCGTGGACAACAACGTTTTCAACAACATGGTCATCATCACTTTGGCAAACACCAACGCTCTCACAAACGTTTTGGCAGACATCACAGTAATGCTCCTCGTCACCACAGACGCTTTGCGCGTGGACAACAACGTTTTCAACAACATGGTCATCATCACTTTGGCAAACGCCAACGCTCTCACAAACGTTTTGGCAGACACCACAGTAATGCTCCTCGTCAACACAGACGCTTTGCGCGTGGACAACAACGTTTTCAACAACATGGTCATCATCACTTTGGCAAACGCCACCGCTCTCACAAGCGTTTTGGTAGACATCACAGTGATACTCCTCGTCACCACAGACGCTTTGCGCGTGGACAACAACGTTTTCAACAACATGGTCATCATCACTTTGGCAAACGCCACCGTTCTCACAAGCATTTTGGCAGACATCACAGTGATACTCCTCGTCACCACAGACGTTTCGCGCGCGGACAACAACGTTTTCAACAACATGGACGTCGTCACTTTGGTAAACGCCACGGCAAAAAAAACTTTTCCCCAAACAACCGTCGTGAACAAATAAAAAAGCGTATCAAAGAGCATTTCAAAAATAAATTCGATCGTAATGGCGACGGCAAACTTTCTGAAAAAGAAAAAAAATTAGCCAAAAAACATCTACAAAATATACGCAAACGTTTTCAAAGCAGACGCAATCGTTTCCAACAAGATACTCCACACAACAGACGTTTTGCCAAGGGTAAAAAAAATAAATGGCAAAATAGACGTTTTGCAAAAAGTAAAAAACGCGATGGTCAAAACAAATGGCAAAATAGACAATCTGCAAAACCTAATTGGAGCAATAAACGTTTTTCTCCACAACAAAAGCAAGCTCTAAAACAACGTATACGCGAACGCTTGACACAGAAATTCGATGCAAATGGAGATGGTAATCTATCACCACAAGAAAAACAAAAAATGCGTAAGCACATTAAAAATCTTCGCAAGCGTTTTGCGCAAAAAAAAGGACAACGTCGCTTTACGAAAAGTAAAAAACAAAATACTACGCCACGCAAAAATGTTCAGAAAAATTTGCTGAAAATGTTTGATAAAGATGGCGATGGCAAAATCTCTAAGCAAGAGAGAAAAGCGTTAAAAGATCAAATAAAGAAACTTTTGAATAGATAATCAAAGACCTTGATAATAGCAAAACCCAGAGTACTATCTGGAAGTTAAATATTGATATAAAAAAAAGCTACTTTGTGAGGACAAAGTAGCTTTTTTATTGGGTTATATTGGTAGGTTAGGTTTTGGGACGCCATACACCATCCCAGTTTTGGGGAGGGCGCTCAATGAATTGAATACATCTTTCGACATGAAATGCCGTAGGCCGGTCATTGGGAAGAATACAAGAGATTCCGATAAACTTTTCAAGTGCTTGGGCAAATTTACCTTCGTTGTACATTCTACGCGCTTTACTGTAAGAATCATGCGCCTTGATAATATCTTCGTCAAGAAAATCACTGGCAAGGCAAATCAGTTCGTATATTCTGACCGCTCTACCATTTACTAATGTATAGTCTATTTCACGGGCAATGACCTTATTTTTGTGATCGCTGTAAACATCTTCGGTGAGAAGAATGCGACATTGATAGTATTCACACAGACGCACCAATTCATTCGCAAGATCAACATTGTCGCCTATAGACGTTAAACGTTTTGTCTTCGCGGAACCAACACAAGCTTTTACGATTTCTCCGTAGTGAATTCCACTGTATATGTTGACTTCGGGGTACAATTTTGCAAAATCGTTTTTTACCTCTAGTGATGTTTGAATCGCCGACCATGCGTCCTCTGTTCCACCATTTTTATTAAAAACAGAAAGCAGGTAACTTCCCATTAGCGCATCAAAATTTCCATTGTAGCGTTCTACACAGACTTCGATATTTTCGGTAATTTCATTGAAAAAATTTATCATTTGCATTAAGTCGTTTTCTTGCGCTTCTTTATTTTTTACACGTAAAAAAAGAATAGACGCGGGACAAAATTGACTGTCTTGCTCATCATCAATTACCGTACCACTTTCTAGCCATTGACTGTCGTCTTGACTCACTTCGTACATGTTGCTGGTAAATTTATCTTCGGAAAAGTTAGTGTTAAAATCGTTGGCCACCAGCGGAGATATCAATTGTTTTGTAGAAGGAGTAGGGTCTTCGGGATTAATTTCGATACTTGGTACCTGGAAAAAACTTTGGTCTAGCTCTACCTCAACACTATCTTCAAATTGATTTTCTTCCTGTTGTTCACTTTCTTCTTTCGAAATAAATACCGTGGTAAAATCCTCTGAAGTTACTGTTTTTTCTGGTGTCCCCCCCAATGCCTCGTCAATCATGGAGTCGTCTTGTACAGCTTCCAATTCACCATCTGAAGTATTCAAAATATCATCAGTATCCACTTTTCCCTGATTCAAATATATTTCAAAAAGAGAGTCTCCTCCCTCATCAAATTCTTCGGTGCTTGCTTCGACGGCAGCATATTCGACGGCGTCTTCATCAAAAATCGAAGCATCTCCGGGTAATTCTATTGTAATTTCACCACTAGCGGAAACATCTTCACTGCTTGCGGTACTAACCGACAGTGGTGCCCCCACATCTTCTAAATCTTCGTCGTCAGGAGAAATAGTGTACGATTCCGCAAATACGTCTTGCTGCTCTTCTGCGTCGCGAAATTGTTCGATATTCATCCTTGCAGTAGTGGTTTTTGATGGTGTCGAAGGATTAAAAAATAAATCGTCTAAAGAATTGTTTGGATCTTGAGAATTCGTTTCGTCTACAGTATCCGAACTTGAACGCCCTAAAAGGTAACCCATACTATTCGACCTTGATTCTTCTTCAGAAGCGTTGTCCGTACTCAAGCTAAATGATTGGAAACTCATATCACTGCTTTGCGTTTCATTCGCACTCGCACCAAAGTCCACACTCGGTATGTTCGTGCTCAAGTCACTGCTCTGCGTTTCACTCGCACCAAAGTCCACACTCGGTATGTTCGTGCTCAAGTCACTACTTTGTGTTTCATTCGCACTCGCACCAAAATCCACACTGGGTATGTTCGTACTCAAACCACTACTTTGGGTTTCAGTCGCGCTCGCACCAAAATCCACACTCGGTATGTTCGTGCCCAAACCCGTTGTCGCAACATCCTTAGATTCTAACGTCGACTCTTGAGGTTGTTCGTTTGCACTACTGGAAGATTCTGCGGGTTTTGAACCGGGCATTTTCCAACCCGCACCATCGCGGATGAGTTCAATTGTTGAAGTTTCGATATTTTGATCTGGTCTAATCCATGAATTTCCACTACGTATTAATTGAATTGTAGATGTTTCTAAGGTGTCTTGACTCGTTGTTTTCCACGAGCTTTCTATGGGTTGTTTTTTGATCACGCGACTCACTTCGGTCTTTTTAGGTGCTTCGTAGCTAGATGTCTTATCTTTCGCGGCATCCTGAGCATCAAAAAATAACTGATAACAATTTTGGTAGCGTTCTTCCGATGACTTTGCTAGCATTTTTGCTAGTACACCCACCATCGCATCTGATAAGTCAGGTCTATATTTTTTTACATCGGGAATTTCTTGTGAAACATGTGCTTCCATAATTTCTTTTGATGTAGCACCTACAAAAACAGAGCGTCCCGTTAAATAATAGAAAAAAATATTACCAATGGTATATACATCAGAATGATATCCAGACTTTTTACCTTTGCATTGTTCGGGAGACAGATACTGTGCCTGTGTTGGAGGTAAAGAAAAATCGACCAGTTTTACGTTGTAGTTGTCATCAATAATAATGTTGTTAGGTTTTAAATTGCGAAATACAAACTCGTATGAATGTAAAAATCCAACACCAGAGATGATTTGTAGTAACATTTTTTCCGATTCAAGTATTCCAATTTTTTTCTTACTATAAATTGTTTGTTGTAGTTCTTCTCCAGGTACATACTCTCTTATAATGTATAGATTGTCATCTTCGTAATTTGCAATGTCAAAAATCTTCGCCACATTTTCATGAAACAACTGTTTTTCTACTTGTAAGTTTCTAAATTTATGTAGGTCTTTAAAAAATCGCGAAATAAACTTTTTATTCTTGGTAACTTTTTGTGATATGTGTTTAAGTACACATATTCCATATTCATCGTGCTCTATCTTATAACAATCTCCGAGTGAACTACTACCTAGCTTTTCTTGAATTTTTATATGACCGATAGACTGTTCTATTGACTCAAATTCGTTTTGCATAACTTTACCTGGCTTTAACATGTCTAAAATTTAGACATTTCTTTTTTATTGCTTATAATTCTTAGCCCATATGATTTCTGCCAAAAAACTGTCTAAAATCTAGACATTTTTTTCAGCATTTGAATATATTGAGAAGAATGAAGCAAAAAAATATAATCGCCGCCTCCCCTTATTTTTACTAGGTTTTATATCTTTTTTCAAAAAAAATCTTTTGTTTGGCACACTACTTGCTTATTCTGTCTAGCGTAGATTGTAATAAGCGCCCTATCCCAAGTAGCACCTAAAAAACCTTTTTCCCACTTGCAGGAAAGTAGTGAAAACTACTTTCCTGTTTTTTTTCTTTTCATTGAAAATCGACAACGTATTGCCCTGTAGTAAACCCCTGCCAACAACACAAAGCTATTTATCTTTGTTCTTTTTCTTCAAAACACCCATCTTGAGAAGTATGTTCACCATTGCCGGGTCTTTTTCATCTTTAGTATTACTTGTCTTCTTCTTGGGACTACTATGAAACGTTTTCTTGGTTTCATAGCTTTGTTGTACAATTTCCCTTTTTTCTTTTGCAACTTTGGCCTTCAGTATCTTCAGTTTTTCCAACATCTCTTTCTTCTCTTTTTTGAGTAGCGCAATTTGCTTCTCAAACTGAGCGCGATTGATCGTTGCACTATGATTTATTGTACTACTTTTTGCCACTTTAAAAGATGATTGCATACTAAGTAAAGTATTGATACTTGCCTTTATCTTTATAATAGAATCCATGATTTTTTTACGATACTTTTGTCCTCGATAGGACGACAACATCGAATCTAAATCGCTGCGTATTTTGCGAAACTGACTAATCATTTCCTGGACTTCCAAGGAATTTCTTTTCTCTATTTGACTCAAGTTGTTAGAAAAAGGCTTGTAGTGATCTTTCGTAGTAGAGGAAGTCTTTTCCGCTTTTGTTTTTGGGGAAGTTTTTGCGTAACTAATGAGCTCTTCACCTGTTTGATCTTGATCCTCTTCTTCTGTATGAAATGGTATGTCTATTACTTCCCAAGAATCATTACTATTTGCTTTTGGTTTCGATTTAGATTTTGGCTTTTTTTGTGATTTTTTCCACTTTTCCTTGGGTGTTTCTGCAATTAATTTTTCTATGCCAAACTTAGTTTCATTAATTTCTTGCTCTTGCTTTTTTATTTGGTTAATTTCTTTTAGTAATTTGGAATGTAAAATACCAGAGGATACCTTATGTGATGTTGTATAGCCCTTTACGTCAATACTCATTTGCAACTTCTTTGCTTTTGAGATGAGTCCCTCTACTTTGAGAATGGCGTTCATTATTTTTTTAGTGAAAATATCATCGTTGTGTTTTCCCAAAAGGGCTTCTAACTCAATTTTTTTCTTCTTTATCTGACTTATGATTTGCGTAATTTCAGAGTAACCCTCGTTCATGTGAATTCTCGCTAAAATAATTGCAAAAACAATTGATTGAAGACAACTTGCACTATTTATTTTGGCTTTACTATAGATTATTCTTGGTCTTTCTACCAGCACAAGTCGTTTAAAATATTTTACACTTTAATATATCATTATTTAGAAAATGATGCAGCAGAAAAATCGTAATATTATTAAGAGGCAAAACAGTGTAATTGTTCAAGTACATGATCGATGTGTTGCATAGTAATGTCACGGTGTGTCACTAAACGTATCATTTTTTTTGCTTCGTCCACCACAATGTTAACGCCCTTAGACATCATATGCTCTTGTAACGCCTCACCACTTATTTTACTTTGCGCATATGAAACAAAAACCATATTCGTTTCAACAGGACCTAAGATCTCCAAATAGTTAAGGTCTTTAAGTCCCGAGGCTAGATGCTGTGCGTTTTTGTGATCCATACTCAAATGCTGCACATTATTCTGTAATGCATACAATCCTGCAGCGGCGATAATTCCTGATTGGCGCATTGCACCACCCATAACTTTACGAAAACGATGTATTTTTTTCGCGTATTGCTTGTTGGAACAAATTAAAGCACCTATTGGAGCCCCTAGCCCCTTCGATAGACAAATAGTAACTGTGTCAAAATATTTGGCATAGTCTTTAACGTCGATTCCTGTGGCCACAGAGGCGTTAAAAATGCGCGCCCCGTCCAAGTGCATTTTAATATCCTTTTCACAACAATATTCGTGAAGTTTTTTTATGTTATCGATAGGTACAATTTGACCATTGTGAGTATTTTCCATGCACAGTAACGTTAAGGGCGGATAATGCTGATCATCGGGGGGTATCGTGTTACCTATTTCTTCCACAGAAATTATGCCGCGTTTGTCTCCCACTTGCAGCATTGTAACTCCAGATAAAAGAGGTGCGGCTCCTGACTCATAGCGATATACATGCGCATGTTTCAAAACAGCGATAGCATCTCCAGGAGCCGTTAGAGCTTTCACAGCAAGTTGATTGGACATCGATGCGGAAGGAACAAACAACACTTCTTCTTTCCCGGTAATTTTACGCGCGAATTCCTGCAATTCATTTACGCTAGGGTCCTCGCCAAACATATCATCACCCACAATAGCCGTGGCCATTTTCTTACGCATTTCATCACAAGGTTGGGTTACGGTGTCACTTCGCAAATCAATCATTGTTGTTCCTCGTTTTGCTCTTGCTTTTGTTCTTCTTGTTCTTCATTTACCGAGGTTTGATCAGCAATATATTTCTTTATTTCGTTGTAAATCTGCGTTGCCGTCTGCGGAAAATGATCGAGTTCTTCTGCACTTAACTTTTTTTCTGTCAAAAAGAGAGGTACGTATTTTTTTTGCGGACCGCTCCCCCCTCCCACTGGTCTAAAATAAGGGCAATGTTTATAGATAATTGTATTTTTAACAGTGTCCCACTCTTCGTCGCTAAGCTGTTCGAGATAATCCTTCTTTAACCCTAGCGAGATCCGTTCACTAGTGGCTCCATCCCAGTCGCGGCGTTCACGAATAATAAGGCATTCACTATATGCATCGCTAATATGCACACCTGTAGGACGATAATCTCCCTCTTTCAGCTCTTTATAGAAAACATGCGGAGCAATTTCTTCACCTAAAAGTTTTCGTTTTTCCTGGACAAGCTCCACAAATTTTTCTGACAAAAACTCGTGGACTTCCCGGTTGTCCTTATCGCTCAACATTTTTCCCAAATTTAAACCACTGCGGAAAATAAGTTCTCCAGGCTCGTCGCCCACACGACACCACGAATCGACAACATGTGGTACATCGCAGTCAAATAGATTGCAATTTTCTTCTTTTTTAAGCCATTCCACAACAGAATATGGAACGTTATTCGCAAAAAGGCCCTCTACTTTTTGCGGATCTTTTTTGATCCAATAACTAAAATAACCTTTTGCCAATCGAGAATATCGATCCGCGTCGCTTTCTTTGACTCTTGTTTTTAAAGCCATCCATGCTGCTGCTGATGTAGAGAGAAAAACCCATGCACCTTGCCAAAAGTCATCATACGGTAGATAGCCAAGAGCAATAGTTGCCAGCGCAATAAAAAAGCCAGCGGTAATTTCTTTATAAAACTTTTTGTATACAGGGGACATATTTAATTCCTGAGAACTTAACTTTTGTGATTTCTTGATAACTCTTCGATATCTTCTTTACGATACGAAATGCCATTGTTGTGGCGATAAGCTCGTAAAATTTCCTCTGAGACCATTGTCTTAATAGCTTCTTTACTTACTCCGAGTATTTTAAGAGCTTCCTCTTCTGAATAGAATGAATTTTGTTTAGAAACAGAACCAGAACCATCACCTCCTATAGAGAGCATAGCAACGATAACGACAACCACGATCAGTAAAACTCCATAGATAATTACAGATATAGCCATTAAGTATAATCCTTTCATCGAGTCGTAACATCAATGTCAATATGTGTTAAACATATATTAAGGAATTTATAAGATTAACGAAGGCGTGCTGTTAGAGGTGAGTAGTTTTGTATTAAAAGTTCCTTTAAAACGTGCCGATGGCGACACGTTTCGACAATAAAATTTGAGTTATCATACCAACTTTTGCTTTGTCACCGCGAATCTCTAACAAATATAGTTATCTATACATAGTAGATTTTCTATGGTTCTATTATATACACTTTTATTCGCGCAAACTAGTTATTTTTTCTTTTTGGCGGAGGAAACGTTAAAACGAATGTTGAGAATATCTCCATCAATCACAACGTAATCTTTTCCTTCTAGGCGTATCTTGCCCTCTTCTTTGAGTTTAGACGTGCCTAAAGACACAACATCTTCATAATGAAAGACTTCTGCACGAATAAAACCACGTTCAAGATCGGAGTGAATCGCCCCAGCGGCTCTTGATGCGGGGGTGTCTTTGCGAATAGGCCATGCGCGCACTTCATCTTCACCAACGGTGAAAAAAGAAATAAGTCCGAGAAGCTGAAAACAAGAACGTACGAAACGTCCCAAAGCCAATTCTTCGATCCCCAAATCTTCAAGAAATATTTCGCGCTCTTCCGGTTCTAACTGTGCAATCTCCATTTCTATCTTACCTTGTAAACCAAAAATGAGAGATTTTCTCTCTGTTTCAAGATACTTCAAGTCAGGATAGAAATCACTGAAGTTTTGATCATCTCCCAAATTCAGCGCCGTAACAAAAGGTTTTTGAGTTAAAAATTGGTATACTTGTATCGCATCTAATTCCTCTGTCGTTAGGTCTAACGCTCTTATGGGAATCTCGTTTTCTAAATTTTCACGGCATTTGATGAGCACGTCTTTTGTAAAAAGTAGCTCATTTTTCTTGCCTGCCTTTAGATTTCTTTCCAAACGATCAAGATTCGTTTCAATGATCGCAAGGTCTGCAATGATCAAATCACTGTCAATTTTTTCAATATCTCTCTTGTGGTCAACACTCTCGTTAACATGATGAACCATATCCGACTCAAATGCTCTAACGACGTGCACAAGAACATCAACACTGCGTAAATTTCCCCAATAACTGTTGGCACTTTTTTCTTGTAACCCTGGGAAGTCAGTGTACTCGATGGTTGCATACACTGTTTTTTTGGGATTGTACATCTTAGTCAGTTCGTCTAAACGTGGATCAGGTACTTTGGCAACGTATAGATTAGGAGCGTTATGTCCCTCATTGATATTCGCTTTTCCATCAGACAACGCAGAAAAAACGGTTGTCTTGCCACTAGAAGGTAAGCCAAATAGCCCTACTTTCATTTATTTCTCCATTTCGTCATTCATTGATAACATAGTTATACAGTTGATTCCCCTGGCGATCTCTCATTTCAATGAGCAATTCTTTATCAAAAAATTTCAACTGTGAATATCCGCCACCGGTATGAAAAAACAATGTTCCCTTTCCATTCGTCACGGGATCTTGTTTCGCGGCCTCCCCACACACAAGCTGCATACATGTTGAGGATGTGTTCTTTGTATTTAAAACTGTTTGCTGTAAATCTATCAGTTGGGTACAGTGCTCGTGCCCAGAAATAACAAGGGATACATTATTGTCTTTCAACATTGCATACACCGCTTTACGATAGTTCTCATAAGCACAGGAATGGATATCTTGGGGATAATGAATCGCCCACCAACCAAATGTGGTCAAAGTCCCTAAAGGTGGTACCATCAAAACTTTGTGCCACCATTTAGAAAACTGTGGCCAACCAGGCCCCAAAAGAAAACTTCCCCATTTCCCAGGACGATGTTTTGCATATGAGGCCAGGGGATGATGAGTGAGCACGATAACCCACTTATGGTTCTTGTTTTCTCGTAATACCTCTTCTAAAGATTGTAAATATTTTTTAGCGAGATCATAATACCCTGCCGCAAATAAATCAATAACTAATTCACTATCCATCGCAATTATTGCCGTGGAGGAATTTTCGACAGGTATTTTTTGGGGCTTCATAAACGTCACTAAATTTTGTAAATCACTATACAAATATTCATACAACTCAGAAGCGGAGGAGTGGGGGTTTGCGTCTCCCGGCATAAAAAGCCACTGCTCAAATAGTTTTGATTGTGGAGCCATTTGCCGTAAAAAGTACCACGGCGCAATATTACCCCAAGTGCGCTTGACGCTCACAGCATCGTCATTGTAATCGTGATTACCGGGTATGGTGATTAAGGGGATTGGTTGCTCTTTGTAACGACACTTATTAAATAGTTTCGCTATTTTACACAATTTGGCAAAGGGCTTTGATGTACGAGCATCGCGATGTGGAAATCCTTTCACATATAAATTATCCCCTAAACCAAGAATATAAGGCTGAGAAGACTGTCGTGCTGCATCTTTTGCAATGGAACTCGTGACATCCTTTAACAACGAACTAGGTGACCCAAAATCTCCTGCAATGTAAATTGTTTGCGTGTGCTCCGCAGAAATACGCGATATTTTTTGGCCAGGCGCAATGTAAATATGGGAGCAACTAAAAAGTAAGAGACTCAGCAAAAAAATAAATTTTATCTTCATATTTTTTCTATTTAAAAAAGAAATAGGGGACAAATGTCCCCTATGTAGATACTCTATGATAGAAAATCGCAAAATTAATCCGAAGACTTATTATTTTCCAAAAGATTTTGGCAGCGATTTAGAGCTGTTTGTAACATATACTTTACCATTGGATCGTTCTCGACAAGAATTCTTTGTGCAAGAGGAGCAATCGACTTGGCGGGAGCGATTTCAAATAATGCCGCCGCACATGCAAAACGAACCGTGCGATTTTGATGTTGCAGTGAACGAATTAAAGTCGGTACCGCTAAATCGGGCATTTTCACCATTGCCTTAATCACCAAACTCAACAGACGTTCGTTTTCGAGACTGCTAAGTAAGTGGCTAATCGAGTCTTTTGCTCCGGTCTCTCCCAGTGCATCCACCGCGGCATTTTGCACACTGCTATCGTTGTGTTCTAGTAATTCTAGGATTTTTGGGATAGCTTGTGTTCCTATACTTCCCAAGCATCTTGCCAACGCCGTTTGTTCACCCCCACGACGAATTTTAATCGATTCCTGTAAAACAGGTATTGCCCCGCGGGCTTTTGGACCAATTTGCGAAACAGCATCAATGGCCGCCAAACGCGCCTTTTGTTTATCAGAGTTAGAAATAACGAGCACAAGTGAATCAACTGCACTCTTTCCGATTCCGGCAAGCGTGTCTCCGACAACTTTGCGTTCTATGGAAAGCGCTGTATTTTGCAAAATGGAAATAAGCCCAGGTACCGCTTTTTCTCCAATATTTTTGACAACAGAATCTTTCGCTGTATTACGCACCAAACTACTTTCGTGCTTAAATTTTTTGAGAATAATGGGCAATGATTTTGCATCTTTCGAAAGTATTTCTATTGATCGCGACGTCAGAACTTCATCGTCTCCTTTTTCAACAATTTTTTCCAACGTAGAAAACGCTTCTTTGATAAGATGTCCTATGACATTTTTTGTTTGCGATACAATTTCTTCCGAATCGCTCTTTAAAAGAGGTATCACGAATGGAATACTCATATCACCAAATAACTTTAGACTTTCCGCGAGTAGTTGTCTTTCGTTATCATCTCGCGTTTTCTTCATCAACTCCACAAACCTATTTAATGTTCCTGTGGATCTCTTATTTGGACCAATCTTACCCAAAGTTTTGATAAGTTGTTCACGTTCTTTGCCACGCCATGAGTCAAGACAGCTATTTAGCGTACCCACCGCAGGAATTGCATTTCTTCCTAACTCACCTAAAATATAAACAAGTGCAATACGCGCTTCTGTTCCTGGGCGTTTTAGCGCTCGGGTTATGTCAATAACCGCGGCACTTCCTATTTTGATTAACGACGACGTGGCCACTTCGCGAATCACAACTGTTCCGTTACGCACTGCATCAATAAGAGCGTGAATGGCATAGCGGTCTCCTATTTTTCCTAAAGCATCCGCCGCGGCAATTTTGACAATTTCTGCTTCATCAAACTTAAGGGCTTTTGTTAGGGCGCGAACAGATCTTCGTGCTTGAGATCCCATATAACCAAGTGCCATAGCCGCCCCTTCACGTCCAGCGGGATCTTCATGATAATTTAGCATATTCATCAAAACAGAGACCGAACGCCGACCTATTTTTGCCAAAGCTTTTGCTGCCGCTTCGCGTTCTTTCACGTCGTAGTAAATAAGAACTTTTGTCAATGGTTCAATGGCTTTCTCCGCACTTTTCCCAAAATCTCCTAAGGACTCAGCGGCAGACTTTATCACGATTTCGTCTTCATCGTTTAAGGCTTCAATCAACGTACGAATCGCACTTTTGGCTGGCTTACCGATGCGTCCAAATTGACGACAAATCGATGCACGAACAATTCCGTAATCTTCGCGACGAAATTGACTCATAAGAGGTGTCACGGCTTTTTTCGCTTTTTCACCAAAGTTTCCAATTGTCTCTGCCGATGCCTGTCTTACTTGCCAATCGTCGGAGCGCAAATTGCTAATGAAGTGATCTAGAGCCACGTAAGCATGCATCCCCATATTCTTTAAAGCACGCGTAGCGGCTAGTTGTGTAGGTCCTTCTTTTTTCAAATACTTTACAAGTATGGGCACGGTACCTTTCGCCTTTTCTCCCATATCCCCAATAACAGCGATAGCTAACGCAATATTCTCCTTGTTAGCTGCTGTCTGGATATACTTCTTCAGAGAAGGAAGTGTTTTTTCGTCAAACTTCTTGAGTGCTCTTTTTGCAAAGTCTTGGATAAAGGGGTTCAAGTCGCCAAGCAGAGGTATAATCATCGGAATACAATCCACCCCTACGCCATAACTCACATTGATGGCCACATTTTTTATTTTCTCACTAGGGCTTATGCGTAAAAATCGTATAATTCCCTCCAGGCTTTTTGTCCCCATATTCATCAGAGATTTCAAAATAAGAGCATTTAAAACTTTCTCTTCCTTTGAATATTCCATGAGCATCGCTGCCACAGACATATCGGAATCAAAACTAGAAAGAATATTCACAAAATCTTCGTCACTTGGTGTATTGTCAATCGCTTTAATTTTCATTAGTGTTGGCATGATTTCCAACAACCGATCCAAAGAAACCTTACGTACTTTTTCATACTTGCTTTTTGTAAGTGTGATCATGTGGCGAATTATTTTTTTATTTGGTGCGTCTACCAGTGATAGAAAATTAGCTATCGCATAAAGATCCTCTTCACTTTTTGAACTTTCTTCCCAAATTTTTTCTAACTTTTCCAGAGACTCTACTTTTGTAGCGAGAGTTGTAAGCAATTCTTTCACACTCTCTTTTGCTACATTTTCACCGTTATTTGCATTTTGCTTGGTGTCATTGTCTTTTTCTGGCTGTTGATTTTTGCTGTCCTTTGTATCCGCAGATTTATCTTCGGTTTTTTCATTGTCTTTTTTTTCTGAGGCAGCATCGTTATTCGCATTTTCCTCACCGGTTTTTGTTGAATTTTCCTTCTCGTCTTCCGGTTTGGCATCTGGTGATGATTCTTTCTCAGGTTTTGCCTCTTTATCTTCTGACTTTACGCCTTCGGCAGCTTTACCATCTTTGGCAGCCTTATCATCTTTGGATTTCTCGTCTTCTGACGATTTTTCTTCCGCGGATTTTTTTTCTTCGGTGGATTTTTTTTCAGACTCAGTATCCTCTGCAGACTTTTTCTCTTTTGCATCTTCGGTGGATTTTCCATCCTCAGATGCCACGCTTTCCTCAGGTTGTTTTTGTTCACCTGCTGTTTTTTCCACAGGGGTATTTTCTTCCTTGTTGTTTGTTTCTTCTTGTGCTATAGAAGGTACACACATACAAAAAAAGAACAGTATGCAAAAAATATGGTATAGTGTTTTGTCATTCATATTTTTTTACTTTCTACGTAGATTGACATAAGGAAATTCAAATTGGACGCATTACCGGTTTTAGTTGGATGCACTCTCACTTTTTGCTACAATGACAGCACTTCGCATTACATCGAAAATTTTTGACAATTATGTAACAGTAAAGTAACGTAGTTAGTGTTGATCAGGGTGCTGCAAGTATTGACGCCACAGAACGCCCTATTTATTTTTGACATAAAATTTTTTGTATTTGTAGTAAATAATTCGCCAAACACTTTTACTCAACTATTTAGTCTTATTATAAGACAAAGTTCTATATCGTAAAGTCTATTATTCACTTTTTCGTTCACTAAAGACTAGTTCGCGTAAGATATTTAATCTAAAACATTTTCTATTAAATATTTAAGGTACTAATGTATGGATACTTCTTCGATACACTCCGGTCATGACTTTTTGACAACTTATTTGCAAAAAAATTCATTTTCTTTTCATAGTTTAACAGTAGAAAGCTTTCGTAGTTTCCTAGAAAAAATATTGGAACGCGAAAAAAACAACGATATTTTTCAACAACGTGCAAAAATTCGCGATCTCAAAAAAAACAACTGGCAGCAGTATAGTTCGTTGCAAAAACAACTGAAAATTGCGGAACAAGAGTTCGATAAACATCCGAACAAACCTCTTTTACAAGAAATAGAAAATGGTATTGACAGCTCACAAAAAGCCATCAATGGTCTCAGTGGTTTTTTAGAAAAAAATCCGCAAGACGAAAAGCGGCGCGAAAAATTGGAAAATTTTCAAAAAAAACTCCAAGATTTACAGGCACAACAAAGCGAAATGGTCGCCAAAACCCCTGAAAAAGTAAATTTTGAAAATGCCAAACAAGCACTGTATGAATTTGAAGTCTCCCTCCACCTGCCAGAAGAAGAAGAAAAACTCGCAGGTCTTCTTAAAAAGCAGGGGCAAAAACGCTCATTTGCCGGAAGCCAATTTGAAGATGTTTCTTTACCAGTTGTACAAGAAAACCTTTGCCCTATTCTTTACAAGCGCTATGATCTCCAGCCGTCCGATGTAACAATTCTATCGAACATTACACTGGGGTGTGCCCGTGCAGAAATTGATTATCTCGTCATCCAAGAAATACCAGAAAAACCGGTAAAAGTACTTGCCATTATTGAAGTGAAGAAAAACATCAATGATATCGCGGCAGGATTTGAATTGCGCCAAGAAAACATCCATTGGTTTACGGGAAACAGTGACAAATACGACGCGCAAATTTATCGAACGAAAGTCTTTAAAGATGGTCATTTTAGTCGTGCAGTGACACACTCTGAACATGGAAAAGAATTTTTATTCGACCGTTCGTCTTTTGAGCATTTTGAATGTAGCGGCGAGCATTTTTTACGCGATTTGTTCTTTATCACCTATCAAAAAAATTTAGTAGGGTTACGCGCCTCAGAAAAAAGCGTTCTATCTCACAGAATGTCCACGGATGTTTTTTTCAATCTTGACGATGAAAAATTCGTTGTAAATTTATTCTCGTGGTGTTTGGAAAGATTTTCTCCCTTGCAAACAAAAAGCGTTTTGGAATTGTACCTACAAGAGCATGCACAGAATATTTTTATTGTTGAAAATATAAAAAAAAATGACAATGAAATACGCGAACATTTAGAAAAAGAGCAGGAAAAGCTACTTCCCCTTGTTTCGATACCAGAAAAAGATGGATATACAGCAAAAGATGGCGATGTGGTATTTGCCTTCGACATACAATACAAAGGCGATGAGGCACATGTTGCTGTTGATGTATTCCGCTGGCCACAGGAACACATAAAAACATATGCTGGTTTATTTCGCATCAATGTTCCTTACGTTCCCTCGTATTTCTGCTTTCGTGAAGGGCCACCACTACTTGCTATTTATCAAAAAGTGGTGCAGGATGAAAATATTCAACCACAATTACTCATCATTGATGGTCATGGTATTGCTCACCCTAGAAAATTCGGCGTTGCTTGTTGGCTAGGTGTTGCCACACAAATACCCGCCCTAGGTTGTGCCAAAGAAACCCTGATACCTTATGATGGCGATCAACTAAAAAGCGACGCACGTAGCACAGTACCAATGACCTATAATGATGAAAGTTTGGGCTTTGCTGTTCGCCGCTTTGCAGATGTCAACCCTGTATATGTCAGTCCTGGTCATTTGATTTCGCAACAACAAGCCTTGGAAATTTGTTGTTCGCTTGCTGGAGAGTTTAAAATTCCAGATACAATTCGTCGCGCAGACCAAGCAGCGCGACAACACTGTGCCGGACAACCCGGAGAATGGACAGAGTTAGGTTTACTACCTAAAGCAATACCTTTATGGGAAAAATAATGGAAAATACAACAATTTGGTTAGACAAACAAGACAACCGTAAAGTATGTGTTATTGACCAACGATACTTACCACACAAGTTTTGCACTTTTGAAATTACCTGTGTCGCAGAAGCGGCAACCGCTATTCGCGACATGGTCGTACGCGGCGCTCCTCTCATTGGAGTGACCGCCGCATACGGAATGTATTTCGCCACACTAGAAGCAAATGCCGACAGTTGCGAACAGGATTTACAAACTGCGGCAGATACATTAGCGAAAACACGCCCAACAGCTGTTAACTTAAAATGGGCCATTCACGAACAACTCTCGGCGATTTCTGAAGTAGAAGACTTGGAATCCAAAAGGCAAGTCGCTCTTCGCAATGCACAAAAAATAGCCAACGATGACACAGCGGCGTGCAAAAAAATCGGCGAGCATGGTGTGGAACTTATTCGCGAAATAAGCGCCAAAAAATCAGGTCCGGTCAATATTCTGACACATTGTAATGCCGGATGGTTAGCCTGCATAAATTGGGGGACAGCAACTTCTCCGATTTACCACGCATTTTTGGAAAATATACCCATACACGTCTGGGTTGATGAAACAAGACCACGTAACCAAGGCGCAAATTTAACTGCCTGGGAAATGCAACAACGTGGTGTTCCTCATACGGTCATTGTCGACAACACGGGCGGACATTTAATGCAACATGGCCTCGTTGACATTGTCATTACTGGTGCCGATCGCGTAACCCGTGGTGGAGACGCCGCAAATAAAATTGGAACATACCTCAAAGCTCTTGCGGCCAAAGACAACGATATTCCATTTTACATCGCATTGCCCACCTCAACAATTGATTGGCAAATTGAAGATGGGGTGAAAGAAATTCCCATTGAAGAACGCAACCAAGACGAAGTAAAGTACATCCAAGGTTTATGTGATGGTGAAATAAAAAAAGTACTCTTAACACCTCCTGAAAGCCCTGCCAAAAACTATGGTTTTGATGTCACTCCTGCACGACTCATTACCGGCTTTATCACAGAGGAAGGGATACACGACAAGATTTGCCAATTACAAAAGCAAGAAAATAATTGACAATTACAGGTAATAGACTTAACATTTAGTGTTTAAAATTTAATATTTGTTGGACTACTAGACGTATCACCGGTGTCAATAATACCATTTTCAGACACAAATTAATGGACAGAGGATTGTTTTAACTATGGATGATCTCAGTTTAAAAGAACTAAAATTTCAATCGCAAACAACATATACCATCATTGAAGAAATTGGTCGAGGCGGACTTGGAATTATATACCTAGCTGCGCGGAACTCCGGTGGAGTTACTGATTATGTGGTGTTAAAAGCACTGCAACCTCTGAGCAGCGAAGATGAACAAATTTTACGCGAAGAAACAAATCTAGCTGCGACTCTTCACCATGAAAATATTGTAAAAACATACGGTCTAGAGTCTATCACTCTATCGCAACTTCCCGCTTCTTTTTCGGAAAATATCAAAAACCTTTCTTATCGCCGCGTGGTAGAGAAGCAAGAACATGAATTTCGCCGTTTAAACTTTCGCGAGGAAGATCATAGCGGCGGGAACCATGTTGAGTGCGGTACTGGTTCAGATAAAATACTCTTAATTGCCATGGATTTTGTCGATGGACTTAACTTGGAAGAACTCCATCAACAACACCTAAATATGTCCATTCTCATTCCCGAGAAGTTTGGAGCATTTATTATCAGTAGAATAGCAAGAGCCCTAGGCTACGCACACAACTACATGATACATAAAGATATTTCACCTAAAAATATTCTAGTGAACACTCACGGAATTTGTAAACTAGGTGATTTCGGTGTTGAGGCAATTGCCCATAAGCAAGAAGATTACCTTGAAGGAAAACTATCCTATCTTCCACCAGAAAAGTACCTGAAAACTTTTGTCGATGAAAGAACAGATTTATTCGCCCTTGGATTAGTGGCCTATGAAATTCTGACCGGGATATCGCTGTTTCATACCAGTAATAATCTGCCAAAAGAGCAACGAATAGAAGAGATTAAGCAGCGCATTGCCAAAGGAATTCTTCCGCCGAGTAAGGTGCGTAAAGACATTCCGGAAGAGCTATCGCAAATTGTGGTCAAAATGCTCAACCCATCTTCGGTCCTCCGTTATCAAAGATCGATTACCGTAGCGAATCATTTAGAGAAAAAGTATTTGTACAACAAAGGATACGGACCAACAAATAATAGTCTCGCAAACTACTTGCACATCTTCGAAAGTAAATTTAGTCTATACACGGAAGATCAGTTGCAAAATTTATCGTTCTTGAAAAACGCCAACGACGAAATTCAACTGCGTCGCAAGCTAGACGAAGAGAGCTATACGAAAGAAGGTCTTGAGTTGATGAAACAAATCGACTATGCTCTGTACCAAAAAGTAATCGACGGCGGAGGGGTTATCGTTAACAAATTTCATTGTATCAAGCTCAAGCATCTTGACAATGTTATTGAATCATTCTCCATCGAAAACAATGACTTATCCATCGGTAACGGTCCGCAGGCTTCGATCTCACTCATCGAGGAAAATATTTTAGAGCAACATGCAAAAATCGAACGTAAAGACAACGATATCAAAATTGTCTCTCTCGATGAAAGTAATAAAGTCATCGTCAACGACCAAGAAGTATCCACTAAAGATTTACAAGAAGGGGATAAGATAGAAATTGGTTCCCACGAGTTATTCTTCTTGAATCAAGTAAATATCGACGAACAACAGCCACAACAAGTCTTTACTGTAACAGGAGATATGGATATATCTCAAGTGGAAAATGTCTCGAACTTCGCGTTAAAAATCCCCATCGACAATCTCAGTTTCGCGGCAAGTGCACGCATCATTCAAAGCATGTTAGACAAAACGAACTTGAGTGTTTTGAAAAAAGGGGTAATCCCCACGGCGTTTATGGAAACACTGCAGCTTCTCAAAGGCGAAAGTGATTCTTTAAATGTTCACATTATCAAAGATGCGGTACGTATTTTGTTTCGTTGTAGCGGCTTTGATGAACAAGGCTACCACAATCTGCTATCCACGTTTAATAAACACCGTGCAGATCTTATGAAACAAATACAAGAAAGTAAAGTGGAAAAATCTTTTGGAATGACCTCTACAGAACTAGATCTATTTTCTTCTCAAGAAGACATGAAATCTTCAGATGCGGTCGACGAAGACTTACTCGAATCAGAAGAAGAAAGCGAAGATTCAAGTGATGCAAGTGACATTGACGATGATGATGATAGCGATTTCGATAGCGATATCGACATTGATTTAGATGCTCTTGAAGATGGCACTGCTTTTGAAAACGTAGCTATTTTAGCTGCCATTATGATCATTCACAGTTTTGATCGTATCGAGTTCAAGAAATACATGAAAGAAATTGAACTCGTGGTAAATTATTCTTAAATTTAGTTGCAACAACCGCGAATGTTTGCTATTATCATCCGCCTAATACGTAACATAGGAGAATTTAACAGATGAAAAAAGGTATACATCCTGATTATCGTCCCGTAGTTTTTAAAGACATGTCTTGCGGATATGCTTTTCTAACAAAATCAACAGCTCAAACAAAAGATACCATCAAATGGGAAGATGGTAATGAATATCCATTAGTAAAAGTGGAGATTTCTAGCGAATCACACCCTTTTTACACTGGAAAACAAAAGATGCTGGACGCTGCGGGTCAGGTAGAAAAATTCAAAAAGAAATTCGGCTGGAAAGAAAAAGAGAAAAAGTAAATATTCTCTTCACAATGCCAAAAAATCGGCTCGAGCTACAAAAGCTCGAGCCCGCCCCATTTATAACCACAATTATTCTTCTTCGGAACATTCCTCATACAACTGCAAAAATTCCTCAATGATTTCTGGATCTGCGGCTCTCTCGTAATGATTATTATGAAAATCGCGATACAAATCAGGTAACCATGTAGGACTATCTTGGGCGATGAGTTGTTTCGTGTCTTCACCAATAAACTCACGGCGAATGTCCACGGCGTTGGGAAATTGTTGCTTGATTTTATGTGATAAACCAAGAGTAGAGGCATCTGTCTTTATGGTTATTTTTAGATGAAAATTATCCCAGTTGTGATTATCTTCGGCGAGTAAATCCTCCAATTCGGCAATAGTACCACTGATGGATTGTAAGCGAACGCCTGACTTAAAAGGGATAAAGCGTGGTGTGCTCACTTTACCATCGGCAATCTCTCCGCACAGAAAACCCTTTTCGTGTTCGGCCTCTCCAAAATCCATTTGTAGCGGTGACCCACAGTAGTAAGTCGGACAAGGTCCTTCAATCTGCTGGTACATGTGTACGTGCGCCAATGCGAAATACGACACATTTTTGGGAATAGCAACCGGGTGTACGGCATAATTGTCCCCCAGATAGAGACGCCTTTCTCCTCCTCCTGGTCGCGCTCCATGCATGAGCAAATGTCCCACCATAATTTGCGTGGTGTCCGCAGCGAAATGTTTACTGATTTCATTTAAGACATAGGTCATTCCACGAGAGTAACGCATTGTCGTTTCTTCGCGCTTTTCATCGATAATGTCTTGAGCGCGAATGAACATTCTCTCAAATATAAAGGGAACAAGACCTATAGAGAGTTTATCTTCCCCATCTTTCGAGGTATACTCACACACGCAGTTTTGTGGGTTTTCAAAATCGTATTTTCCCACCATGGTAACATTTGCCAACGCCATAATCTGCGAGATCGCCTCAAAACGCAAACTGCTATCGTGATTACCCGCCACCACAATAGATTTTACTCCCAAAGACGATACGCGATGAAAAAAGCTATAGATAATACTTTCGGCCTCCGCCGATGGCGTAGGAGTATCGTAAATATCTCCGGCAACAAGAAGAAGCTCAATATTTTCCGCAACGATAAAGTCATATAGCTCGTCTAAAATTGCACGATATTCCCCACCGCGATGTTTACCGCGGATGGTTTTACCTACATGCCAGTCACCGGTATGGATGAATTTGATCATATTTTTGTCCTATTGCTGATGAATATAGTTTTTTATTTCGAAGATGTTCTCTAAGTGTGGATCGCGCACTAAGTAGGCATAGTTTCCCATTGCTTTCCAAAACATAGGTGCTAAAGATGTGTGATGAGTAATCCACGGCGAATAGTTTTGTAAAATCTGCTCGTGAGTGAATGTATAGCTGCGATCGTATTTACGACAAATATAAGCGCAATGGTACGGACGTGAATATGCGCTTTCAAAACGATTATGTACAACTACGTTTGCCCACTCTTTGTATATGTCGATATCATTGGCGTAGTTAAACATATCTAAAGTCAATCCACCTGGAGGACGCATGTTTATTTCCAAAACAACTAACTCACCCGTGCTACGACGAAAAAACTCCAAATGAAAAAAACGTTCCGGTAACCCAAGAACGTTGAGTATCTTCATACCTTGCTCGTAAATGTCTTCGTCAACATTGCGCACAGAATAGTATGCGGTGTGTAAATTGTGATGTACGATATCCATGACATTGTCACAATTTTGATGCACGGTATAAAAAACAGCCCTGTTATTTCGGTCTAGAAGTCCATCGAAGGAACAAATCTTGCCATCAATATATTCTTCCATAATATATGGATGTTCATCTTTAATGGAAAAAAAATGCTCCAACTGCTGTTCATTTTCAATTTTATATGTTCCGACAGCCCCCACCCCCTTATCTGGTTTTGCAACCACGGGGTATTTTACCTCTTTAATGAGGTGATATGCTTCGTGTATATTGTTCACCACATAGCCACGAGGGACATTTACACCGGCTTTACGGAATTCTTCTTTCATATGAGATTTGAATTTTATACGTTGTACATCATGACTACGCACACCAAAAACATTAAAGTCATCGCGTAAACGTGCGTCTGTTTCTAGCCAATGCTCATTGTTAGATTCGATACGATCAATTTTACCATAGCGATGTGTAAAATGACCACACGCACGCAAAATTTCATCGTAGTTTTCCATATTGGGTATATAATAATATTCTGTTAAGGTTTTTTTTAACGACTGGTTAAGTGTTTCATATGGAGCATCCCCTATTCCAAGAACGTTAACCCCCAATTTATGTAATTGCGAGCAAAAGTTCGCATAATTAGGTGGAAAATGAGGAGAAATAAATACAAAATTCATAACAACGCCTCTTATGCAAATCCAAAGAATACAACCCTTATAATGTAAAATAGTACACGAGTAGTGCTAATATAATTAAAATAATGACATTGGTCAATAGTAACCATTTTCTTTTATCACTATTTATTGTACCATTATCATGCAAATATTTCTCTAATTCCATGGCAAATTCTCGTGCAGAAACATGGCGATTTTTTTTGTTTTTACTTAGAGCTTTCAGACAAATATCATTTAGTCTTTCATCCACCTTCAGATTTATTGCCATAGGAGATTGTGGAAGATCATTCACCACAGCAGACAACGTTTCCTTATTTGATTTTCCTGTAAAAGGTAAACTTCCGGTGATAAATTCATAGAGGATCACCCCTAAAGCGTATACATCACTTAGATGGTCTACCTCACTACCCAAAGCTTGCTCTGGAGACATATAAAAAGGTGTCCCCATCACAAATCCACTTTTGGTTAATTGCGTGTGAGATTCCACTATTTTTGCGATACCAAAATCCATAAGAATTGGACGAAGATCGTTTGTAATCATTATATTATCAGGTTTTAAATCGCGGTGAACGATACTATTTTCATGAGCAAAATGTACCGCTTGCGCTACCTTAATAATAATTTCCACGCCCTTGTTTATCGTAAAATTCTGCCATAAAAACTCATAAAATGGCTTACCTTCGATATACTCCATGGTATAAAACAAGTGGCTATGGTGCTTACCAGCATCGTACACCTTCATAATGTTAGGATGTTGTAACTGGCGCATCATTTCTATTTCCCGAGAAAACCTCGTATTTGTATGAGAATCTCCGGCTTCGGCGATCGTGACTTTTATCGCAACAATTTGATTGTCGAGGTGCTCATCCTTTACTTGATACACCATACCCATACCACCTTCGCCTAGTTTTTTTATAATGCGGTAGCGATTTACGATAAGTTCATTTTCTTGCACATGTTCTTGTGAATGCTCACTATTGGCTACATTTAAAATACCCTCTATCATATCTTGAGATAGAGAAAAAACATTTTCTTTTTGCTGCAAGTCGTTTTTACTAATCTTTCGCGTTTTATGACCACTCATATTCTGTTTTCTATCATTTGTAACTGAGAATAAGCTCTTTTAGACTGTGAAAGTGATTTGAGCGCATTAAAGATATTGGCTGCGCAATATGCAAACGATCAAAATGTGGTAGAAGTTCTTCGTAAAGTATACGTATTTCCATACGCGCAAGAGGAGCTCCTAAACAAAAATGAGGTCCGCCACCACCAAAAACTAAATGGCGATTTTTTTCGCGCCCGATGTTAAATGTATAAGGATCACTAAAAATCTCTTCATCAAAATTTGCAGAATTATACCACATCACCACCTTGGCACCTTCTTCGATCTTTACTCCGCGAATTTCGGTATCTTTTGTTGTTGTTCTGCGAAAATAATAAACAGGTGTCGCCCAACGCAAGATTTCTTCTATCGCAGTAGGTAGAAGACTAAAATCGTTCTGTAGCTTCTCCAATGCCAGAGGGTGCTCTTTTAGCGCCACGATACCATGAGACATCGTAGAACGATTTGTCTCGTTTCCGGCAATCAGTAATAAAATAAAATACATGCGATACTCTTGTTCGGTTAATGGACGTCCATCAATAGACCCTTCCACTAACTTGGTAATAATATCTTGTTGAGGATCCAAGCGTTTTTCATCGGCAACTTTTTTTGCATATTCATATACCTTGAGTGATGTGGGACTGCGCATCGGTAAATCTTTTAAACTCTGGTCATCGCGATCCACGAGTCGTTCCTCATCGTCATCGGTACTACCAATCATTTGATTTGTCCAGTGAATGAGTTCTGGCATATCTTCGCCAGGAATGCCCATCATCTCTGCAACAACTCCCATGGTCAAGTTTCCCGCCACATCGTGGACAAAATTAAAACTTTCACGAGAAAAAGCCTCCTCAAGAAGCTTTTTCGCTAAGTTGCGAATAAACTCTTCATATTGTTTGACCGATTTCGGGGTAAAATCTTTGCTGAGGAGACCACGAAGTTTTGTATGTAGTGGTGGGTCGGTTTCTAGCATAGAGCGACGTACTTCCATTTGCGATTGGCTCATTTCTTCCAGATACACCGCTCCTTTTTGCGAGGAGAATAGCTTGGTATTTTTACTTACCGCCACAACATCGTCATATTTTGTAATAGCCCAATAACCTTGTCCGTCCTCTTCTTCTTGCCAGTAGACTGGACTCTCTTTACGTAGTACTTCAAACATCTCGTGAGGTAAACCTTTTTCATAAAGATCAAGGTTGTTTAAATCAATGTCTTTTAATCTCATGGTAATTTGGCGAGGATTCTTGCAAGAATAGTAAAAATAGACGCCCTCGCTCTCCCTTTCTTATGTTTGCAACACATACCAGCATCGCTGTAAGGCAAAAAAAAACCCCGAATTTTTATATTCGGGGATGATAAAAATTGAGTTCGTACTATAGCATGTTACGCAAAAATTGCAATATAAATTTAGCTTATACAACTGATAACACGTATCAATAAGGTAGTCAAACTTACCATGTTCTCCATCCAGTATATCTAAACAAAAATGGAAAATGCGAACAGGTAAACTCGAATCCCCCGAAGGGGATTTTTATTTACTTAGTGACAGTAAGTTGAACGGAGGAAACTTGCGCACGAATCGTAGGTTCATAGTATTCGTAGGCAACAGATGTCGGTGTTTTGACCTTCAAAGGTGCCTCGCTACGCAATTCATAGTTGAAAGTCAGTTGACTTGTAGAAGAAAGTTCTCCCACATACAAAACCACTTTGTTTTCTTGCAATTCGTAATGATCGATCAACTGCTCCTTCACTAGTTTTTCAAAAACAGCGTTGCCAACAGAGAAACCGCTAGGGATCCCTAATTCAACCATTAACGATTCGGCATTTTTTTTGCCGCGATACTTCACAGAAGCCGTCGCAACAATACTCGATCCCAGCTTTACATTTTGATTGTCATAAGTAAGAGAAAAATCAATATTGCGCAACTTCTCTTTACCCCACGGTGCATAATATTTTTGCGAAATTTGGTACAATGCCTCGCTGTTGGCGCTGCAACGCAACTCAATTTTGTTGTCACCGTTTTTGAGCCATTTACTTACATCCAGTTGCTTCACAACATCGTAATTCTCAAGTGAAGCGACCCAATAGCCGACTTTTTGACCATTGACCACAATGTCAAGTGCCATTTCAGAGAAACTTGGTTTGCGATCCACTTCACTAGCGATAAGTGTTTTTAACGCCAAAATTGTCGCATGAGTGGAGCCCCATATTCCGTTTGCATCGCGCTCCTTTACCAAGTAATCGAGTATTGGTGTCAAGTTCGCCTTGAATTTACCGTGCAAAATCGCATATGCCACCAAAGCCGTCGTTTCTACGTTAGCCGCTCTTCCGTAAGCGCGTGTCAAAGTAGATTGACCTTGCCAATACATTGTTTTACCTTTGCGTTGACTACGGCGCATCAACTCTTTTAGGATTTCAGCACATTCGTATTGTTTATTGGCAAACGCATATGCATTTGCCAGCAACGCCATCGTATATGTATCGCTAACCTTTGCGCGCTGTTTTTGCCAGTATACAAAAGCCTTCTTCACTGCTTTTCTTTGTGACATACCTGCTTCACAAAGTGACCATGTTATGTAAGCGGTCAGTTGTGGGTTTTTCCATGAACCATCAAATTTTTGCTGCTTTTCAATAAAATGATAGCAGCGCTCTAAGATGTTGGCATCAACCACATGTACTTTAGATGTCGCATGTAATTGTTGAATTCCATATGCGGTAAGCCATAGTACACCGGGATTGCGACCATACCACTCAAAACCACCTTGAGAACACTCAAAAGAAATAACGCGTTGGTAGCCCAATCCAACGAGTCGGTGTGCACGAACTTGTGCTTTTT
This sequence comes from Candidatus Uabimicrobium amorphum, assembly GCF_009002475.1. GTDB lineage: Bacteria > Planctomycetota > Uabimicrobiia > Uabimicrobiales > Uabimicrobiaceae > Uabimicrobium > Uabimicrobium amorphum. Next base: position 803,567 of record NZ_AP019860.1, on the reverse strand, counting down.
TGAAACCTATTTTACGTAGGTACTGCAAAATAAGCACATTTGGATAACTCGTCGAAGATGTTTGTTCAAAACAGCCGTGAGGAGTACGCAACATACTCTCTAGTCCTTCTACAACCACAGAAGTTGTCTTGGGATAGTATTTTATCAGGACTTGGTTTTGCATAGCATCTTCTGGCACAGTAATGCGATGCGATACGTTTTTTTGCAACTTGCCATTCAACGCCTTGGTGGTCAACTTTCCATCAGGAACGACCGTGATCACACGACGAACGCCGTCATCAAAAGATTTATTAGCCAGTTGTGCCACAGCAGTCAAAGAATGTTTGCCTGCCTGCAAAACCCGCAGTGTAAAATGCGCAACGCCTTCTTTATCTACAGTAACCTCACGCTGGGTTTTGCCAACGATCTCAAACCACGACTGCTGCTGTAAACCAACAATAATCTTTTGTTCGTCTTTTAGGTGATTGTATATTGCAACACCTATTTGCATCTCATCGTTTTGCATAAACGATGAGGGCGTATTTAGCGCGATGAAAAACGGTTGAAATACGTTTAGTTCGCTATCGTTCTTTCCGCGTAAGCCTTCCGCGGAAATAGCTTGGGTCTCGATGTTGTAAGTGGTGATGGAATCAGCAATAGGTATCTCGACATCAACGCGCCCATTTTCATCGGTAATGATTTGTGGATTGAAGTATAGCGTTTCGGGAAAGTGCTGTCGTACATGCTTGGGTACGATGTTTGCATTTATCTGATTTTGTGGATTTTTTCGTTGGTACGCTTTTTCCGATACTTGGCTGAGAGCAGGCAGAAGCATTGCCGCCAGTAAACCAATTACGCATATTGTTATTAAAAATGCAACAAATTTTGGACTTCTCGCAATCGCCAAACCAACCAGATAGGCAAACACAATAAAAATACTACACCAGATGATCATCACAGTGTAATCACTTTGGCGCTTTTGGGAACGCCAAATTTCATATACGCCATCATCGATAATTTGCAATGTTTTTTCTTGTTGATCTTCTTGATGAAGACGTTCATACTTGATAAACGCTTGGCGTGCACGAACGGCTAAATTGCCCAGTTCTTTATCCGTACATTTTTGAAGGTTGTACAGCAACTGATCTGCAGGCGACAACGCGATGGTTTGGTTCGCAACAATACGCGCGAACATCTCCATCACACTACGGTCTATTATGTTGAGAGAGACCGCCACCTGTTCAGGCTCCTTGGTTTTGCGATTTTCCACTTGGATAGAGAGCTTGGCCGTTGTACCTGGGCGATACTCATCTTGGTCAAGTTGCGTTTTAATGTTGAGAAATTGTCGCTGCCCAACAGTCACTAATTCTTCGCTAAGATAATTTTCTCCCGATTCGTGATCGATAAACACCGACTGTAACGTTAGTGTTCCATACAACCCCTCGGGAATAGGTATCGCAACTTTTTTGCCTCCTACGATCTGCGTAGGCAAAGCAACGTTATTGTGTAGTAGACGAATACAGTATGCTCCGCGACGCGGGTTGTAGTTGTCAAAATAAGCATAAATTGTTTCACCGGATTGACATACTCTTGTGGATAGACGAAATTTATTATGTTTACTAGAATGGCCGGAGTAGTAAGGACGTCCCACGACAAACTTACTCAGAAATGCGGAGTTATTTTGCCCATCAAACCATGCCTCTATGAATATTTGTGTATAACGTGGACGATCTACGCGCAGTTGAACCTCGGCCAAGCCGAATGCATTTGTACGACATTGTTTTCCCTCATCTGAGCAGGCAACATAAACATTACACTGTACAGGAGAACCGCTGCGATCAAAGGCATACACGAAAAATGTATTCAGTTTCTCAGTGTCGAAATGCTGACTTTCTGGCACAACGTATACTGTGATGGGATAACCTCCAAATCCATAGGACTTGTGCAATTTACGGGTAATTTTTTCCATATGTCCAGAGCCATCGGCGACTTCAACGATTAACTTAGAAGAGGTGATTCGATGCCAAACATCACATGTAAAGTGATATTTGGCGTCTACTTTCTTTAAGGTGAGGCTTTTGGATTTCTCGATGCCTTCTTGCATGAAAGTCATTTGTGCCTTCACCGAAGGTGAGGCGATTTTCTTTCCTGTGATATGGGAAACGCTAAAAGCACCTTTTATAGTATAGCCGGAATGGTTATGACGGAAGGTGTAATCCATATCTGTCGTAAAACGTGGTAATTGATATTCTTGTATTTGTACTTTTCGCGTTACCGAGTCTTCGTTTATCGAGGCATGAATGACGTATTCCCCCGGAATAATTTGCTTTGCGAAAGCAATTGCCTTCCACGCAATTCCAAAATCAGAAGCAGTAAGTTGTTTCCGACAAATAATGTTGTCTTTTGGATCGTGTACTTCTAGCTGAATTTTTTGCTGCGGTGCCGGGCGTCCGCTCAACTTCTCTGTAGCCAAAACCCGCACATGCATTGTTTGTCCCGGCTGATATATAGGTTTATCAGTAAATATCTCCAATTTTTGTGCACTTTTCACCTCAATAACAAACGAAGACTTGTGTAGCGTTTCCTCGTTTTTTGTGGCTGTTACACTCAATGTCGCTATTCCGCACGGGACGCGCGTAGTATCAAAAAGTACATTGACAAACCCTTGATCACTAGTCATTTTCTCAGCGAACAGTTGTGGCGCCTTGTCGATATCAACACGCACCTTTACTCCAGCAACAGGTATAGAGTTGGAAAGATTGGTGACACAGATGGAGATATTCCCCTGCTCACCTTGTATGAAAGTATTATTGCAAACAATCGTAACTCTATGCCCTTGTGGTCGAAGTACGGCAACGATAGTAAGTAGTAAAACAACTACCCCCAGTAAAATACCGGTAATTTTAAATGTTTTCATAGAAATCCTTTAAAAAATTTACAGACCGTAATAAGGTATGATGGTCCGTTTGCATAAATTTAGTATAAAAATATAACTATGATTCAATAGTATCACGTGATTGGGGAAAATACAAATCGCACCTGTAAAAGAACGGAAACAAGCAGTCATCGTTTTAAAAACCTAATTTATGAAAAAAATCAAAATTTTTTCTTTTTGTTGTTTCCGACGAAATAGATAATAATAGAGGTATTCACCACCAGAATTCGCTACCTATTATTTTATTGAGGAGACACAGATGAAAAAAATTTGCTTGCTCTGTTTGCTTATGTGTGCGTGCGTATTCCATAAACACTTATCTTCTAAAAAAAATAAACCACTAAAAGACAATGAAATAAAGGTAAGTCTCATGTGGTATAAAGGCTACCCAAAAAATGTAGACACAGATCCTGGTGAATACAGTGCTCTCAAGCAAATAATCATCTACACAAACCCCACTCCTCTTTTTCTTTCTTCCATGACAAAAGGCAATAATAACTATCTGCTTGCTTATTTTCCCGGCTCCGAAGACGCGGAAAAAATGGGACGCATAAAGTCCGTCAAGTTTCTTCTCAAAGACGAAAGTTGGGAATTAACCCCGGCTAACATAAACATAGATGATATGGGAAATGTATCGACAGGTATTTTCCATGTATTCACAGATCACATCGCGAATATCAAGAATGTATTGGCCGTGAGAATAACTACCGAGAATAACTTCACGATGATAACTGGCGAAAATTTCGATACTTTTATCCAAGGTTTCAAAAAAATCAACAGCAGCGAGACAAAATAACAGTTGTCGCCTTGTGACAAATCCGGCAAATAGGGAATAACATATTCATGCAAACAATTCATTTCGGCAAAGGTTATCCTTCCACACAAAAAAAATTACCCAACTTCATACGCCTAAGCTTTTCTTTTTACGAGGAAGACATACTAGAACAAGGGATCAAACGCTTGGCCAAGTGTTTCTGAACCAAAAAATAGGAGAAATCATGAGAGTTCACATACACATCATCTACACTTTACTCGTTCTATGTTCCCACACATTATTTGCTGCCCCACACATAGTCTCTAGTGGCGCGTATACAACTGGGGGTGTTACTTTAAAGATTGATTTTCACGAACCTCCACATTCCGAAAGTAGTGTAAATAAAGCAAATCTTTTTCCCACGACACACCTAACTTTGACCACAAGAGCTATTCTTGTAAGCGCCTATATACAAATCGCTGGCAAAAAACATAGATTTAAAATCAATCCTTCACAAACAAGAGGTTTAAAATCGCAAAAGTTGACCGTTGACGACTACCCACACAACGTAATTTTATATTGCCAGGTCAAAAACAACATAAGTAAACCACAACGAGTTGTGCAAGCGGTATTGTCGGTTCAACAACAAACAACAACGCAAAAAAATATTGCAACGCCTTTGATTATCATTGGTAAAACATTGATTACACACGACAAAAAGATCCCCACAAAAAACCAACAACAAATGTTTGATCAGCTTGCGGTGAAGTTCGTGGTGACAAAAACGGAATATAAAATCGATTCCGCAGGTAAATCTTTGCCACAGTTTGCCAAAGAAATGCGCGCTATTTCCCGAAAAGCTTTCCTAAATGGTGGGGGAACACCGCTTACCAAACCAATAAAATTAGGAATGTTTCTCGAATTGACCAACAATGCAAATAAAGATATCAAACTCGAACTTGGTGGAGATAAAGGCGAAGTCGGTGTCACCGGAAAAGGAGCCGGTTTTGTCTCGATTATGACAGCGAAAACACACATTGACGAAATGCGTGGTGGAACAGGTTTCATGTTAAAGCCAGGACAAAGTCACCGCATTCCGTTTTCGATGGTTTCGGGATTTCGTTCGGAAAATCACAATTTTTGGACAAAACCAGGTCAGTGCTTGTTGTCACTTTATGCAACATGTTTGCTACATGAAAAGATTTGGAATTGGAATGCTCCGAGTGTTCGTATTACAATAACAGGGGTTCAAGTAACTGTTCATGAGTAGTTGTCGTGGTGACGGTTATGGCTACGGTTACGGCTACGGTTACGGCTACGGCTACGATTGCGGTGACGGTCAGGGACACGGTGACGGTCAGGGACGGTTATGGCTACGATTACGATTTTAGTGCATGCCGAGGAAGACATTGATAATTTCGCGAACACGTATGGTCTGTTGTAGATTTTCCAACGTGATGATATAGATAGTGTTCATCACTTTTTTGCCACTACAAATTTGCGATAAGTTTTTGTGATACTTTTGCAAACAGTGTTTGGGAATCAACGTAATCCCCATGCCCGAAGAAACCATATCCATCACACCTTGAAGATGATTGATCTTACCTACAATTTTCAATTGAGAAAATGCTGGATAAGATGGTAATTTTTGTTTGCACCATATTTCGTACAGAACTTCCATCCCAGGATAGGCAATCATGGGTTGCTGTAAAATTTTTTGTGCAGACAATTTACGAGAACCGTGCGCAATCCATATATATTCTTCTTCACAAAAAGAAGTGAACTCTACCGCTTGTATATTGTATCGCGATGTGACAAATCCAAAGTCGATTTCGTAGTGTGCCACTTTTTCGTAAATAACATCAAGGGTATTCACCTCCACTTGCAATTGCACTTGTGGTAGATGTTGCTGTTGGTATTGGAGAAGTTGCGAAAAATGCGGTGAGATTAGACAACTTTCGGGCATGGCGTAGCGAACTTTACCGCATAGTGCGGCTTGTTGTTCCTTAATCTCGCTAACAAGTTCGGCCACATTATCGAGATAATTTGCAATGAAAGCGCGTAATTTTTTCCCCGCAGGTGTTAAATATAAGTTCTTTTGCGCACGAACAAAGAGCTGTGCTTGTAGTTGTGTTTCGAGCTTCTTTATTTGTTGTGTAACCGCCGATTGCGTAATGTGAATAATCTTCGCTGTTTTTGTAAAATTGAGCGTTTCACAAGCAACCCAAAAAGCTTCGAAGTATTTGGAATTTAGTTGTTCAAAATTTTGCATAGAATACGCCATTAGTTTTTTTTATGATTTAAATAACAATATATAATTTTACTAATATCAAAATTTATGGCAAGATAAATCTATACATTCAATTTAATTGGGAGAAGAATATGAAGTTATTGCTAACTGTACTATTGTGTTTAACGTGCATTTGTGCTGAGAGAGACAAAGTATTGGTGATTGTTTCGAGTTCCGATCACATCACTCTTGCCGATGATAGTAAACATAAAACAGGTTTCTTTCTGTCAGAGTTAACCATACCTGTCATGGCGCTAATGAAGGCCAATTACGAAATTGTCTTTGCCAATCCTCAGGGTAACAAACCGGTTATGGACGCGGTGGGAGATGATGTACAGCATTTTTCTTCGAAAGAAGAGTACCAAAAAGCGAAAGAGTTGATTCAGCTATCGCACTTTGTCGCCCCTGTTAAGCTTTCCACCATAAGTGACGAACAACTTCATGAATTTGTGGGCGTCTTTTTTCCTGGTGGCCACGCGCCTATGGAAGATCTATGTCGCGACGCACAAGTGGGAAGAGTTTTACGACATTTTCATAAGCAACAAAAACCGACAGCTCTTATCTGTCATGGTCCTATTGCTCTACTAGCCGCGAAAGATGAAAATGGCTGGATTTACAAAGATTACAATATGACAATTTTTTCTAACGACGAAGAGAAATTTGCCGAAGAAAATATTTTACACGGTAAAATGAAAGAGTTTCCTGCAGAAGCGTTAAAAAAAGCGGGTGGAAAACTCAGTCACGCCAAGCCGTGGACAAGTCATGCGGTTCGCGATCGCGAATTAATCACTGGCCAAAATCCAAAGTCTGATCATCAACTGACACATCTTTTCATCGAAGCACTTGCGAAACAAAAGGTTAGTAAAAAACCATTGGTAGCCTGGAATGAAAAGGAACCGATGAAAAACAACGTGTTATACAACGCCTCTTTGGGAACACCGGACTGGTCAGCAGACGCACATATTGTTCTTTACGTTGGACGCAAGAAAGGCGACGAAAATTTCTTACAACGTCTACACGCACATGTAAAAATGGGGCGCGGAGCGTTTGTTGATTCGGGATGTGAAGGATATGTGGTTTACGCAACAGAAGACACCGAAATTGCTTACTTGTGGTGGAAAGACGTCGATTCCATGTACAAAGTATTTTCTTCAGACAAAGGCAAAGCGTGCATCGCCGATGCGAAGTCTTTTCTCGAAGATGTTGTTTTCATGCCTGTGACACAAAAGCCTGTGTGGTTAAATCAGTAAGAAGTAAATTGATTTAGCGAAGATGTCAGCACCTATCACATGTGTCATTCCCGTGTAAGCTAAGAGTAAAAACTTTTTTAATAAAGACTCACAAATCCATGTCATTCCCGCGTAAGCGGGAAACCAGCAATGAAAAATTAACTCGTAGACGCTGGGTCCCTGCTTTCGCAGGGATGACAATGAGTGTTTATTTAACACGTAATAGGCGAGATTTTTGTAGATGATATTGTGCTTTTGCATTTTCATTGACTGCTTTGTAGCACGAGTATAAATTATGGTGTGCCTGCCAATACTTCGGGGAAATGGCCAGGGATTTGTGAAAATCGTTAATGGCCTCGCGATATTTTTGCAAGGCAAAGTATATGGTTCCACGATTACAATACGCTTCGAAATCTTGCGGAGCGTATTGTACGACTTTATTGTAGTCACGTAGTGCCTGTAAATGATTTTTGTGTTTACGATGGATATTGCCACGATTGAAATACGCATTCACATAGTTAGGATTGAGCTGTAGTGCCTTGTTGTAATCCAAAACTGCGTGCTTATCGTCTTGCAAAATCTCGTATATACTACCGCGATTGTAATAATAAATCGCATTATCAGGTCCGGTACGAACGGCATTGCTATAGTCTACTAACGCCAATTTGTAATTTTTACACTTGCTATACAAATTTCCGCGTTGATAGTAAATTTGCGAATGATCTGGTGCAAGTTGCAGCGCTTTATTGTAATTGACAAATGCCTGAGATATGTTCCCCAATTTTTCGTAAGTACTCGCACTATTAAAGTAGGCAGGCATGTAATCGGGGTTTATCACCATAATTTTTCGATACTCACGTAGCGCTGACTCATATTTTTGCCAAATGTCATAAATCGTCGCTTTAGCGTGATAAACATCCACATACTTAGGACTGAGTTGTAGTGCGGTGTCGTAGTCTGCCATGGCTTGTTTATATTTTTTTAACTCTTCAAATATGCGACCACGGTTGTAGTAAACAATCGGGTCAGATGTTGCATTGGCAACTTGCTCGTTGTAATATTCTAAACTCTGTTGTAGATTACCGCTCATCTGCGCAATAAAGCCCTTTATTGCTCCCCATTCTTCGTTCTCTCCATACTTCCCCACAGAGCCAAAAACTTCGGAAACAAGCTTGGCAAAATTCTTGTCTTGCCGAAACACATGTGAATGGTTCTTTACCGAGTACTCAAGAATATTCATCACTTTGTTTAGGGCTAATTTGGTTCTCTCTTTTTCTTTTTTTATCGCGGCGGTTGCTTGCCGTGCTTTATTTTCTCCTTGTTCCGCACGTATCTTTTCGCGTTTAATATCGAATGAGTATTTCACCACTACAGCAAGAGAAACACAAAGCGAAATAATAATCGCCAATGTGCTGGCCACGAGTATGCGATGTTCGCTAATAAAATTTTTAATCGTGTCTTGGTAGGTGTACTTTTTGGCAAGTATCGGTTTATTGCTTTTTAAATTCTTGAACTCGCGAACAAGTTGTTGGCAATTTTTATACCTATTTATTTGTTTTTTTTCTAAACACTTCAAGCACACAGCTTCTAAGTAGGGAGAAATTTGCGGATTGACTTGTCGTGGTGGTGTCGGCCGATGTGTCGCCATTTGCAAAAGAATTTCGTGAGAGTAACGCCCGTCGTAAATGTTGCGGTATGTCAATGCCTCATAGAGCGTCGCGCCAATCGAATATATGTCACTTTTCTCCGTAGCTTTCCCCATCATTTGCTCTGGGGCCATATACAAAAGCGTTCCCATGATATCGTTGCTTTTAGACAAACTCTGTTGCGCGTTGTCATAAATCTTTGCCAAACCAAAGTCCATCAGTTTCGGCTCACCGCTTCGCGTAATCATAATATTCGAAGGTTTGATATCACGATGTAAAATTTTATGTTTGTGTGCACTGGCCAGGGCATCACAAATTTTCATCATGAGATTGATTAAAAATAACGGCTTTATTTTCTGTTCATCAATTAAATCCGCAAGAGTCACACCGTCGATATATTCCATGGTGAAATGCAACTGCGGTGCTTCGCCAAAATCGTATATGCGTACGATATGCGGATGATGTAATTGCGCCATGGCTTCTGATTCTAAACGGAAGCGTTTCACGTCACCAATGTTACTGTTTAGAATCACCTTTAGTGCAACAGTTCGTCGCAATTTTGTATCGTAGGCTTTGTATACGACTCCCATACCTCCGCGCCCCAACTCTTTTTCAATCATATAGCGATCAAACTTGCTCGTAGATGGCATGGTAAACTCTTTGGTTGGGGCCGTGTCTTGCGAACCAATGCCCTTTAAAAAACTAGGATCGAGATCGTTAGATTGGTCAAAAAAATTAGGGTCCAAACCACATTCCTTTTTATAAACAAGCTACGTGTCGTTACATCTTCAAGTTTAAAGAACGTCCGACGTCTTCAATGATATCGACGGCTCGGTCATGCTGACTGTAAAGATCGTTTTCGCGGCCATAGTTCCAGCCATTCTCTCCCCACACTTGGTATAGGTTTGATGTTGTTCTCATTTTTTGGAGTGCGTCATTCAAATTCTCTTGCCGAAAGGGTGCGGGAACGACAATGCCATTTTTCGCCTTATTTATATAAAAAGCATAGCCGCAATTTGCGGTGGTAATAACCGGTAGCCCCAATATTGTTGCTTCGAGTAAAACTTTTCCTGCGGATTCTGTATAAGAAGGGTGTAGAAGCATATCACTTCCCAAATATAGTTCGTGAATATCGGAACGCGCGCCTAGAAAAGTAACTTGTTTCTCCACACCTAATTTTTTCGCCATATTCGCAAAGTATGTTTCTTTGCCTTTTCCAGCGATAATTAAGTGTGCCTTGTTGTCTTTTAAGCTGTGAATTGCACGAATAGAACGGTCAACACCTTTGGTATGAAAGCCTGAGCCAACCATCAAGATCACAAACGTATCTTTTGCAAGTTGCAAATGGGCAAGTAATTTCTCGCGATAACTGTTGTCGCGTTTATATTCTTTTAGTTGTGGGTTAATTCCCGGAGGAAGTAAATGTGTGTACTGTGGTTTTACATCGTAAAATTCCTGGAAGTCTTTTAATTGCTGCGGAGCGATAAACATTACATGGGCTTGCGGGGAGTGAAATAAACTTGCTTCGAGGTCCAGTTTGTGATAATTACGTGGAAGAAAGCTCTTTTTCCACGACGACTTATGCTGCACTTTTCTCGCGTAACAACTGTCAGAAGCAAAATAGACATGTAGCCCTGGAACTTTGTTGAAACCGACAATTAGTTTTTGCTGCGTAGACAACTTTTTTTGTAATTTTTTGGCGTAGGCCACATCTTTGCCGACATTTGTTATGGCATTTGTCTTCATCAAATGAACAGAGAATCCATCGGGAATTTCCCCTTGCCAGCTACGCGTGTAAACATCAATGAGGTGTCCTTTTTCGCGGCATTTTTTGGCGATGGATAGGAAGTCGCTTTGTAAACCACCAAAGGGAAAATATTTAAACAAACAAAACGCAATGTCCATTATTCCCCGTTTTCCTCATTATTCTCTGGCTGTGCTTCTTTGCTTGCCTTCTCTTCGGATTTTTCTTCGATACTTTGCGTTTCTCTCCACTTTTTCTCGTCTCTTGCAAAGCCTTCCATTTCTTCAATCATCGCAATAATCATATTGCGTTTTTTTTCTTGGTGCTCTTCGTGATCGCATCTTTCATCGGTAAGTTTTTTGGCCTCTGCAAAACTCACTACGCGAACTTCTTCAATACCAGCACCTTTTTTAATAACACTCTCAATACCTTCTAGATTACAGCGAATATAACACCCCATGTAACCTTTGCCACGCAGTTTACTGCGAATACTAAACGCACTTATGCGTGCACGTGTAAGTAAACGTTTGTTGTGCAGTCTTACTTTTCCCAAAGAAGTAAAATAAATGAGCTTAAAGCGCGTTTGTGGAAGCCCTACTTCACGGTTTAAAATGTCGGCAACAGTTGTGTACATATTGTCTTCATATATTCCCCCTTGGTTGAATGACCAAAAACCGTTTACTTTGGAAAAAATTACTTTTTCTAATTTAGGGTCAAATATTCCGGTAACTGCCGTAGGACGATAACCAAAAAAATTCCAGCGACGTATGGGGTCGCGAAAGAAAATGAAAATGACAAAAATAAAGATACACGGTTCAATGATATTCCAAATAGCGAAATAGTGAATGATTTCATCGAGCATTGATTGTTCTCCTATTGAAGTTCGGGTAAACCACGGTCTTGAAATACAGTACTAAAAATAGCGTCTATGCATGTCTTATGCAATTTCTTTGCGTACTCGACTTTTTTATCCCAACGTTCCTGTTGCTTTTCATTTAATTTTAGTTTAGGGGTAAAGATGGGCTCTTTCTTTAATTCTAGAGCATAACCAAATAAAACCTCTGACATCGTTTTGCGAACGTCTTCTACGCCAATGCGATCTTGTGGTTGATGCTGAATCATTTTTTCGATCAACTCACTCAGTATGTCCACGATAGGACTACTTTCAATGTGATCTTTTACACGAGGTTTATTTGGGTCGAGAATTTTACTCATAATATCAAAAGTGTTGCGTCCGCTCACGGGCTTTTTGCCAGTCAACATGGTAAAAATGACCATACCCAATTGATACATATCACATGCTGTTGTTAGTACAACATCCGTTGTAAACTGTTCTGGCGCTGCATAGTACAACGATCCCGCAAAACGACCTTTCAAGGCGTTTTCTTCCGCACTAATGGGACGATACCTTTCCTTGAGTTCTTCGGCGCGATGTTCTTCTTGTTTTTTTAACTTTTCAATCGCTTCGGAAAGAATTTCTATTTTTTCTTGGAGCACAAGGTCGATGGCTTCCGAATTCTCTTGTGTACGTATTAGATTCTGTAAAATAGTTTGCATGTGTTCGCGCTGAATGCTAATTTTACAGAATTTTTCGTCGACAATACGCAATAGTCTCTTGCGATCGTCGGTTAACTTACTACTTGCCTGGTTCGTGGTAATTGCCAAGCCAAAGTCAGTAAGCTTCGGAATGCCGTTGTTATCTAATAGAATATTTTGTGGCTTGATATCGCGATGGATAATGCCTTTATCACTCAAAATCTTTAACGACTGAATCATGCCATACATAATCGCAAAGGCAATGGAAGGAGAAAGTCGATTGTCTGGACAGCTCTTATATATTTGCTCTAAATTACCTTGGTGTGCATACTCCAGCATGAGGTAATAACCAATTTTTTCTTGGTCTTCTTTTTCATCTCGCGCAAATAGGCGCCCTTGTTGTACACACCCAATAATCGTATTGCAAATATTTTCATTTTCTGCCAAACTCGTCAGTATCTTCGCTTCTTGGATTAAAGACTCTTCATACCCTTCAAATCCTACTTTGATCACAAACTCCGTTCCTTTGGGTAGTTCGGCGTAAAAAACTTCTTCCCCCTTTAGATTGCGTAAACTCTTTAAATATTCCGCAAATTTATACCGCGCCCAATAATTTTCGGGGCGCAGGGAAAGAATCGTACTATCGTGTTTGCTAATCAGTTTTAGAATAGCTCCCATTCCGCCACGATCCATTTCGGAGATTTCATAGTCACCTTCAAAAAACTCTTTGATGCGATCAATATGTTCACTTACTTTTTCATACGCTTTCAAGCGATCAATAAAAATCGTAAATGTTTGGCGTTCGGTTTCGGGTTCAACCTCTACATCGACATCTTCGTCTTCAACAATAAACTGCTTTCCTTTGTAAAGTTTATATTTGCGAACAAATTTAACCCATGCAGTGGCTTCATGTCTATTGTCGAAATCAACGGTAATCTGTACTTTTTTGCCAATGAGTTGGCGACTTACCATTAGGCTTTGTCGTGTAAAAGATAAGGATTTTATTGAATTTTTCACCGAAGTCAACGAATCAACAGTGATGTCGTTGAGTGTTTCAATGTGTTCACCTTCTAAATCGTAGCCATCCAGCGAGCCGCTCAAGTCTTTGCTGTCTATTTCCACCGAGCCTTTTTCTGTCACAATTTTTGTGACCCCATCCTTTTCAGAAACACTTATGTCTTCATTCACTTCTGGTAAAACAAATTCATTGCTATCTACATCAATTGTTTTGTACAAATCTTCACTATCGATTGTTTTATCGTGGTTACCCTTCGTTGGTTCGTTATTCTCTTGACTCTTATCTTCGTTGTTATCGTTTTCGTCTTCATCTTCGTCTTCGTCTTTACCATCATAGGCTTCATAAGCTTTACTAATCGCTGTTTCTAGTATATTTTCAAACTTGTAGTAATGTTTTTGGATACAGCCTTTTTCCAAATCAATCTCGATTTCGAGATAGCTCATTTTATCCGTGTCTTTAATCAACCAACACTCTTCATGGAAGAGGTCAAGTAAATAACCAACGATGGTTTCTTCATACTTTTTGGGAAAATAAAACTTTAAACACGGTAGTATTTCATTTTTGTCGGTACGAAATTTTGTTAGAGCGCTGTCAATCTCTTCTTGAATGTACTTCTCAAGTTTCTCTTCAGAAAAAACGATGTTTTCGGCATCGGTAACCGATTCGTCTGCAAGAACTTGACTTTCCACATTATTTTCTAGTCCGACCTCTCCCCACACATTTTTGTCCGTACTAGGTCTTTTGACACGGCGTGTTACCGTTTGTTTCTGAATTTTAATGGTATTGCGCCGTGGAACTTTTAGCGATTTTAGAATTCCGTTTAACTGTTTCACAAAGTGGAAAGGCGTATCGCGCTCTTGGGGGTCGCGATTTAAATTTTTACAAATAATATCGCGTATAGACGTAGGAAGACCTTTCGGCCAATTTTTAAAATTCTTCAGCTGCGGAGGAATTGCTGTTCTACTTTGTAATTCAATGATATCTTTTATCGTCTTGCCGTGAAATAGGAAACGCTTTCTGACCATTTCGTAGTATATAATATTGAGAGAATACACATCAGATTTGCTACTTACCTCTTGTTTTTTTATCTGTTCAGGAGATAGATAGGCCAATTCAATGGCTGGAAGACAATAGTCACAAAGTTTCGCCACGCCAGCGTCATCCACAATGATGTTTGATGGTTTGATGTTGTTGTATACAATCCCAAATGGATATCCCGAAAAAATTCCCTGAGCGATGTCGAGAATCATTTGCGTTGCTTCAATAGGGGTAAAAGTTCTTTTTTGCAGTTGACTTTCTAAACTCTCACCTTCGAGAAATTCGCGAAACAAATACGTTCCCTCTTCGGAAATACTCGTTTGATGGACTTTGGCCAAATTGATGTGGCTGATACGAATCGTGGTATCGAGCTGCTCGAAGAAAGTCTTTGTCTGTTCGCTATCCCTCAACAAAGTTTTTGAAAATAACTTCAAAACACACTTTCCATGTTTAGAATTCTCGGCGATGTATGTTGTTAATAAATAATTGTCGCCGATTTGCTCATGAAAATTCCATTGAGGAAATTGTTTTGCTATCGAGAAGTTATCCATTATTTTTTCCTATAAAATTCTAGCACAGCGAAAGCCAGAGCTTTTATCACGTAAAGTAATGATACCAAAAAAACGATAATATACTTTTAGAGTATCCACGTCATAGGTCCAGGCACCTCCACGGCATACTTTTTCTTCATCACTGCTATACCCTGGCCCAAGAGGATTTTCTCGTGGGCTATTTTCGTAATAATCGTCATCGTACCAGTCATAGCACCACTCCCAAGCATTTCCCGCCATATCAATACACCCATACTCCGAAGGTGCATCTTCAAATTGCTGAACTGGTGTCAGCTGCTTGAATTGCGAACGATAATTTGCTTTTTTATTACACGGTTCTTCGTCACCCCACGGAAATTGATTGGTTCCGGACCCCTTGGCGGCGAGTTCCCACTGAGCTTCTGTAGGAAGGTGTTTTCCAGCCCAAGCGGCATAGGCCATTGCTTCGTACCACGAAACCCCTACGACTGGGTAATCAGGACTATTAAATTTCTCATCATTCCAAAAAGCAGGCTGTAAGATAGAGTTGTTTACTCGCCACTGCCAACCAGCCTCACTCCAAAATCCTTGGAATTGGTATCCTCCCGACTCCATAAATTTTGCAAATTGTTGATTGGTCACCGGATATTTGTCGATGAGGTATTCCGACAGCACTACCTGATGTTCTGGCTCTTCATCTTCAAACCCCATGGTAAACTCCGTAGCAGGAATATGAATCATTTCGCTACTATCAATGCGACACACAAAGCGATCCTTCTTTTTGTTAAAGCCTTTTGGTAGGCGTGAACTATGATTGCTATTTACCGCCACAGGTTGCGCTTGCTTTGAGATAAGATGCGCCTCAATCTCACTTAGTGACGTATTATTACTTGGAGGAACATAATTCATTGTCGTGGGGGCATAACCTACCGGCATATATTGAGGCATTTGCGGTGGATACCCCGTGACAAAGCTGTGTGCTGCGGCCTCTTCGTAATCACGTCCAAAATCATCTTTCTCCATCAAAGCCTTAATACCAAGAACCAACCGTTCTTCTAAGTAACTAAGGCCTTCAGGTGTCATCTGATAGATAATCGCTGGTCTTGTACGCCAATCAAACGGCAAACATTTGTGATCTTGAGCCATTAAAATCAAATATTTCTTCTTTGTTCTTGCAAAGGCCGCTTCATGAACCACATTGGGATTGGGAACTTCCAGCATTCGATCTCCGGTAAAATCAGTAATTACAAAATCTGAGTTGAGTATCTCTTCTTCAATCTGCTTGTAAATATCCTCTCTTGCCCAGACTTCATCTATGCGAATTACTTTAATATTTAACGATTCACATGCGGCGCGAATGGTTTTGTACACCGTATAAAATTTTTGGTCAAAAGGCATGGCAATAAAAGCTTGCGCTTGGTGCATAACACACTCCTTATAGTTTTTGCAACTGTCGTTGTCGTTCGCTATCAATCATCGCCTTCACTTTACTTCTTACTCGTGGATTGATATCCACGGAAAGATCTATTTTATCTCTTTTGGGATTGCGATAGTAGTCTTCGATGACTCGCGCAATCGCGTAACCATTCAAAAACTGTTGCGATTTTGTACCAGAAAAATTGATATTTCCGTAGGATTTAAATAGGTTTATTACCTCATTTTTTATCAATGTCAACTCACGTCTCTTCACTCTATTTTCAATATCTTGTAGTGCACGATAGAAATTGTCGACGTTTTTCTCGCCCCGCGAAGACTGATCTTGCTTTGCTTGTGTTACCAAATTTCGCAAACTCTTTGGAAACTCTGGAGAAGGAAAAGAATGCTCGATATTTCTTTTGAGTTGTTGAGAATTACTTCCCTTAATCACTTTAATTTTATCGGCCACAGATCGTGGAGACGTTTCAAAAATGCTAATATTTGCCTGTTGGTATTTGGGCATCATCAGTAGCTTCGTCAGAGAATTTAAACGCGTAATCGCCGCTTCTTTCGAATTGAGCAGTGTCTTGGTCTCTCGATTTAACTCTAAAACCACATGAGACTTCATCAATGCTTCCACTCTACTAGCAAGTGCGGGGCAAACAAAATTCAAGCTCGCCTTAAAACCGCCAAAAGTGGTTCTGTTCTCTGGACGCATAAACGAATCTATCAAACCGAGTAGTTTGGAAACGGTGGCATCTCCTGAACTCCTGCGCAATACATTTATACAACCTTGGATATTTTTTTCGCGCTGAATTTTGCGAAAAATCTCCATATCGCTGCCACTTGTCACCAATAACGTACGCAATTTACTTTTGATATTGGTTTCACCGTGTTTTCCCAGATGCTTGTTCATTAAAACATCTAACTTTTGCGGGTTGCGATTGTACGCTCTCAAAAGATTTTTGACATTGCTAATAATGGCCAAATCTTTGTATTTGCGAACCACCGTAGAACTTTGCAAAGTGTAACTATCCAGCAATTTATCCAAGCTTTGGATGTTCGCAACGCGATCGAATTGTTTGCGAAATAAATTACCGTGTTTTTTTAGGCGTATTTCCGTACAGCAATGCAAATAATCGCGTATTTTACGATTTACATTTCTCTTTGTACAAATCTTGGATAAACGATCAAGAGTATGATTATACGATCTCATTCCCTGGTTTATTATGTTTATGATGATTTCATCTTCCCACAATAATTTTGAGCGAATCATGAGCGTATTTTTGAGGAAGTTGACGAATTTTTTTTGCTCTCTGGTCAAGTTGATCATCAACGATATACTGCGTAAAATTTTGAAGACGTCCACAGG
The DNA here is from genome assembly GCF_009002475.1 of Candidatus Uabimicrobium amorphum. Lineage (GTDB taxonomy): Bacteria > Planctomycetota > Uabimicrobiia > Uabimicrobiales > Uabimicrobiaceae > Uabimicrobium > Uabimicrobium amorphum. The sequence goes on along the minus strand of NZ_AP019860.1, from coordinate 786,080 downwards.
TCTGGCGCGTAGTAATTCTCTTTCGTTGGGAATGGCAACCCATGCATGAGGCTTTTGTTTGTTAAAAGACACAAGCGTTTCTACGCGTAAATCTTCGAGTTCCTTGTCCTTTAACGGAGAATTTGTCCCCAAGATAGTTTTATTTTTCTTTATCGGGGCACTCGCCGACGTAAATGTTTCCTCGCGAAACAAGTTTTTCATTGCCCGCGGACCAGACTGCATAATAGTCTTCACGCGATTCCCGATTACTTTTTTACTTGCAGATATCGTCGCAATACGATTTCCCCAAAAACCCTTTTTCTTTGGAACGCTATTTTTTTGTGTCAAAGACAGTCTGCTTTTTTGCAAAACGCTGCACAAACTCTTCACTACTTTTCGCGTATTTTTCTCTTTTTCCCATTTGCCTATACTTTTTAGTATAGGTTGCGAATTCCCTTTTACGTGAGGATACAAGTTATATGCCAAAAACTTCGCCGTTTGCTGCGGAACGTTGGTATCCAGAACTAAAATAACAACATTTGCAAACTCTGTTGCACTTTTACCCGCAGCAAATTTCTGCATGTTTTTTCCCATAAGTTGTTTGCAAAATAACAACACTGGTTTGACGCGAGATGGTTTTGAGAGTAAATCTTGCTCAAAGTCTTTTACTGTGTAAGGCATAACAAACCTGCAAATAAGAGTTGTGTTTATTTTAGTTCTAACAAACTTGTGCCACAAAAAACGTTAGAATAAGTTTATTTTTGGCTGTGCACGTCGTATACTGTAGTACGATGCTGCAAGTTATCACAAATTTTGTCCAAATTGTGGCAAAGACAATAATGTTCACCAAGCAGCCAACTGTAATTGATAACGATTTATTTTAATGCAAATAGGGCGTATATCAAACGGAAAAATTTTTCCAGGAAGGATTTTTATGCGTTTTTTTCATTTTTGTTTGCTGTTTTGCTTTTCACTATTTGCATATAGTGACAATTCTTATGTAGTTAACAACGAAGCTTTGGGCATTCAGACTATTCTTCCTGGAGATGACTGGAGCGTGTTACACCAGAAATCTCCGCAGTCGCAACTGGCTATCTACACTTCGATAGAACAAAAAGCGCGTTTTGTTTTGATGTCTTTTCCTCCACAAACGTATGCCAATATGCAACAGCGAGCCACAGATATCGAAAAAAACGCTGCCAATTACCAACAAATACAACTCCAAGACACCGAGATCAACAATGTAAAAGCCCAGCGTCTTATTTATAAATTGTACAACTCTCATGTCATTGAAATTGGCATTCCACAAATACACGCATATACGATTGTGCAACTCACCACAAACGTGGCGGCGTGGCAAACACCACAACAACAGCAAGGGTGGAAAAACGTTTTTTTACGTTTGCGTGCAAATACCCCACAGGTTTTCTTTCGCAATTTAAAAAACACTTCACTACAACAAATACAGACACCAAAAAATATTACTGTCACCCACCATCAAGTGAAGATTTTTGTAAAAAACGCCTACATTGACATTGAGAATCAAGTTGTGTTGCAAGCGCGAAAAAACGTCGCGAAATTGTCCCTGTATGTAGCGCTAGGAAAAATTTCTCAAGTTCATTTTACACGACGTTCCCATCGTTGCGACTGGAAAGTCATTGCTTCAAAGTACCCTGGACTCGGCAAACTAATCATTACCAATGCCAAATGGGATGCGCAAAAACGCCTTCACCTTCAAGTAAAAGCGCGAATGCCTTACAAAAATCCACAGGGGATCGCCATGTGCTTTCCGACAACGTACACCACAAAAGCGACTTACAACTACCAAATATATCCCGGCAAAAACCTATCGGTGATTACTCGCAAGTACTTTTCGCCGGCCAAAGTCATCGAGTTTCGTCAAAAAGTTTTGCGGTATTCTCCACAAAGATTTTGTTTATTTATTGGTAAAAAGTACCTGAGTAAAAAACTTTCCTCGTCAAATCACCTCATTGTTGTCAATGGTAACAAGGCAACAGTAGATCGCATACACCAACAAATTTTATTTCTACAAAAACTGTGGAAAAAAACCATAAAATCCGATGTGATTGTCATTGTAAATAGTGATTTTTCACATGATAATTTTCTCAGCCTAGCCACAGAAGACGATGTCGAAAAACTGTCCTTTGTTTCGCAACTGGCGAAATTATTTGTTCCACACTTAGCTGCTAATTTACGCCTCGCCGTTACTAGTTATCTTAGCGCACTTTATATAAAGTCTAAAAAAAATAAAATAGGGTACTTTCACCATCTGGATAAAAAAATGGCCTCCTATCGCAAAATAGATATTCCTACGGAATACGCACTGGCCGATCCACTAAGTATTACTCACCCACAAATAATAGCGACAAAAGCACCTGTTGTATTTGATATGCTACGCGTTTATCTAGGAAATAAAAAGTTTTTTCGTTTGTGGCACACCATTGTCCACACCCAAAAATACCGAAATTACACACAACTAATACGTGCTCTTCCTCAATACAAAACATTCACTGATCAATGGCTTCTGCGCGCAGGTTACCCACAATTTGTTGTCAGCTGGTCGCAAAGTAAAGCACAAGTCATCGTGGACATCTACCAACAAATGCGAAAAAATCCTTTTGTACTATCGGGAAAAATTTATATTGTTTGTCGCGAAAAAACATATACAATGCCTGTAAAAATTACCCAATCGCACCACAAGTGGTTTATCGTCAGCGAAGAGGAAGTGGAACGTGTTTACTTTCGTTATTACTAAATGAGGAAAAAATGTCAGGAAAACTACCAGTGACTATACTTTCCGGCTTTTTAGGAGCTGGAAAAACAACGCTTCTCAATCACATTTTGACCAACCAACAAGGAAAAAAAGTCGCCGTAATTGTCAATGATGTCGCCAAAGTGAATATCGACGCTGAAATACTAAAAAACAATCAAGTTCAGGTAAACAATGAAGAAAGTTTTGTCGAAATTTCCAACGGCTGCATCTGCTGCTCCGTCCGTGCCGATTTACTCGCACAAGTTCGCGATTTATCCGCACAAAATAAGTTTGATTACCTACTAATAGAATCTACGGGGGTCTCCGAACCACTCCCCGTTGCCGCAACTTTTGCTTATGAAGATGAAAATGGTTTTAGCTTAGAACAAATAGCGAAGCTAGACACCATGGTCACGGTGGTAGACGCCAGCAATCTCGCAGAAAATTTTTATAATGTGGAAATGCTAAAAAACGTCGACAAATCTGTTGCCGCCGGAGATCAGCGTACCATCGTTGACCTCATGGTCGAGCAAATTGAATTTGCCAACATCATCCTTCTCAACAAAGTAGATGAAATTAATGAAGAGCAACATCAACAAGCCATGCAGATACTTCGCATGCTAAACGCCAAAGCCAAAATAATCCCCACCAACTACTCAAAGATAGACATAAACGAAATCATTGGTACTGGTTTATTCAGCTTTGAAGAAGCGGCAACATTTTCCCTATGGATGCAAGAAAAGAAAAAATTAAAAGGCCACAAAGTAGAAACGGCGAAGTACAACATAAAAAGTACCGTTTTTCGTACACCATACCCGTTTCATCCGCAAAAGTTATATTCATTTTTACAAAACACGTCGCTTGGCATTGTACGCGCTAAGGGATTTTTTTGGCTTGCTACCCAACCCGACATCGTTGCAGAACTATCCCAAGCAGGAAAACGGATTGCAGCGCAGCCTATCGCGACGTGGTGGGCGGCCCAACCGAAAGAGGACTGGCCCCGCGATGAAAATTGGCTAGCAAAACTCAAAGAGAGCTGGCATGAGGTTTTCGGAGACAGGCATCAGGAACTTGTATTAATAGGCGTGGGACTCGACACACAGAAGGTGGAGGAGTGCCTGGAAGAGTGCGTCATAAAAGACACCAAAATGAACATTGAGGAATGGCAAAAGCTCAAAGATCCTTTTAATTGGGAAATTTACTAATTTGAGTTTATTACCAAGTAAGGAATGAAAAAATGAAAGAAGCTAGCGGAAGATATCATATAAAATGCGAATTCGCCCGTGGGGGAATGGGTGTCATTTACGAAATATTCGAAAAAAGTTTGCGTCGACATTTGGCAATGAAAGTACTCTCCCCGCCAGAAAATGTCCCTGTACACAAGCGCGACCGCGATTATTTTTTTGAAGAAGCATTGATCACCGCCCAGCTAGAACATCCCAATATCGTTCCGGTTCACGATATGGGAATGCTTAACGACGGTCATCCTTATTTTACGATGAAAATGGTTCATGGCGAGCCACTGTGTGACATCATAGAAAAACTCAAAAAGGGAGACAAACAATATATTGAGAAGTATCCGCTAGTAAAACGCCTAATTATTTTTCGCAAAGTTTGTGATGCGGTTGCTTTTGCACATTCTTGCCATGTCATCCATCGTGACATAAAACCTGATAATATCATGGTCGGAGAGTATGGAGAAGTATTGTTGATGGACTGGGGGATCGCCAAGTACACCCAGGCAGATGCCGATACACCACTAGAATCCCGGCGCATACAATCTTTGCGCTCGAAACAAGATTTTAGCCAAACTAGTTATGATGAAATTCTCGGTACCCCTTTGTACATTTCCCCAGAACAACTCGACGACGACACCTCACAAGTCGACCACCAAAGTGACATATACCTTCTAGGGGGTACTTTATACGAGCTACTGACGTTTTCTCCACCTCACCAAGGCGAATCGCTGGCGCAAGTACTTGAATCTAGTATGTTGGGAAGAGTTGTTCCTCCACAAAAAATGAACCCCATGCAGCAAATCCCCACCGAATTACAAAAGATTACCATGAAAGCTCTTGCCCACAAAAAAGAACATCGCTACCAAAAAGTGGAAGACCTATGCGCAGATTTAGATGACTTTACCGCAGGATCTATTGTTTCCGAGCCTGTTATATTCAAAGAAGGCGAAGTTCTGATTCGCCAAGACGAAAAAGGAACCGAAGCATACTTCATATTAAAAGGTAAGGTCGATGTCATTCAAACACGTGCCGACCAAGAATATCTTCTTGCAACAGTAGAGGCGGGAAACATTGTCGGAGAAATGGCGGTCATTTCAGAACAAGTACGCATGGCAAGTGTTGTCGCCGCCACAGACACCCAAGTTCTGATTATCAATCACCAAAGAATGGAAGAGGTCCTACAAAAACTACCCCCCTGGGTAGGAAAACTTATCTTCAATTTAGTCGACCGCCTACAAACCACAGACAAAAACGCACATCCACTTCTACTGGGGGACAGTTTGTACCATGTACTCCACCAATTTACCTATATTCTTCTTTCGCAAATGGCTTTTCAAATCAAAACCGAAGAGATAGAATTCAACATCAACACCTTGACGAAACAAATTGCTGCAAACCTGTGTATGCGCCAGCAAAAAGTACAAACCGCCCTCAAATACTTAGCCACGAGTAGCATCTGCCAAAAAATAAACTCTGAGACTTTTAAAATCAACGATTTCTCTTTATTTGCCTACTTCCTGCATTTTGTACATAAGATGAAAAAACTCGACATCGCTTTTCCCATACCACAACTACCAGAAGCCGGTGAAGAGACCAAAACTCAAGCACTACAACTCGCACAAGAAGCCACCGATTATTTATCTACTAAGCATAAGTTCACTCTACGTCGCAAGAGGGACGACGTTCTCCGGCCTTAAGATGAACGAAATTGTTTTTGGCATAGTGAACAAGATCAACTTCGTCGTACACTCGAACAGCATTTGGTTTCAGAGTAGCAAGATTTTTTGTGCCAGACTCAGGTACAAATTGTTGAAGTAGAAATTTGAAAGCTAGAAATGAAAACAATAAAAAACAAATCACTACAAGATATAGAGAACAACACCCAATATATATGCTGTGCGTTTTACTTGGAGAATAGACTATATTCTATAAATAACTGCCTGTTCATTGATTGTAGTTTTAGGTCTCACCTTCAAGTCAGTAAGATACAAAAGTGTAAGTTCTCTAATTGTGGATTCTCTAATGGCTTCTTGCTTGATTTGCGTCGCAACAGGTTAACAGCACTACCAAAAGAGATCGGGCAACTACAAAATCTTACTTACCTAAATTTGGGTTCCAATCAATTCACAGAGATACCAGAAGAGATCGTTCAACTCCCAAATCTCAAGAAGCTAAATTTGAACTACAACCAATTAACAAGGTTATCAAAAGAGATAGGACAACTGCAAAATCTCCAGGAACTTCATTTGCAATTAAACCAATTAACAGGGCTACCAAAGGAAATAGCACAACTCCAAAATCTTAGGGATCTCGTTTTATCTCGCAACAAATTAACGAGACTACGAAAAAAAATATTCCAACTACAAAACCTAAAGAGGCTTGTTTCGCGCGGTAATCGATTAACAGTGCTACCAAAAGAATTAGGCCTGCTCCCTAACCTTACGCGCCTAAATTTGTCCAAAAATCAATTAACAGTGCTACCAAAAGAATTAGGCCTGCTCCCAAACCTCACTCACCTAGATTTGTCCAAAAATCAATTAACAGTGCTACCAAAAGAATTAGGCCTGCTCCCTAACCTTACGCGCCTAAATTTGTCCAAAAATCAATTAACAGTGCTACCAAAAGAATTAGGCCTGCTCCCAAACCTCACTCACCTAGATTTGTCCAAAAATCAATTAACAGTGCTACCAAAAGAATTAGGCCTGCTCCAAAACCTCAAAGAACTTTATTTGCATCAGAATAATTTAGTAGACTTACCAAAAGAGATCGGTCAACTCCAAAATCTTACTCACCTGGAATTGTCCCAAAATCAATTCACAAAGTTACCAAAAGAGATCGGTCAACTCCAAAAACTCAAAGAACTTTATTTACATAAAAATGATTTAACAGAGATTCCAAAGGGAATAGGACAATTTCGAAACCTCAATACGCTCTATTTACCTAATAACGATCTAATACAAAACCAAATTTCAGAAATGAAAAAATCACTGCCAAACTGCAGAGTAGTTTACTCGCAAAGGTATTAGAGCCTGGTATAAATACCTTCCCTCTTAGACTTTCTAATTCACACCGTTTCTATTTAGACTAAAAAATCTAAAGTAGTGTATAACACTCATACACGAAGGATTCCAAAGATAGTACCTTTAAAAGAATTAAAACTCTTTTGTACGACTATGGAAGATAAAGATACAGAGTGTATCCAGCCCTTCAAGTAATGAATGTGACTGGTGCAATGGGTTTTAGCACCAGCGTCCTGACGAAACAGTGAATCAGGCAAACGAGTCTTCTTATAGACGACTGTTTTTGTACATTTTTTGAGATTCTTTTTGAAGAGAACTTTGCGAGCAATATTGATGCAGGCAACATAATCGCGATCTGCAGAAAATTTGCATTTTGCACAGTGAAACCACGAAAAAGTTTTGTGTATTTTTTGTTTATTGTCAGAGGCTTTAATGTGTTGTCCTTTGTGAGAGCATCGAGGGCAAAGAGAACTGGTACCTGCCGGGTGAACAGGCTTTGCCAGAGTGATCCCACACAAACGAGCCTTGTAGTCGACTAGACTCATGATTTTCTGACGAACAGTGGTGTTGATTTCGCGATTTTTATCTTTTGATTTCTTTTGTGACTTAAGTGATTTGAGATTTTCGCAGTAGATTTTCGAACAGTTGAAGTGTTGAGCAAAGAAAACAATGATGTTTGCAGTGGTGTGAGCAATTTCCTTATTAAGAGTTGTTATTTTGCTCCATCTTTTAGCAATTTCTCTGTTACACTTTTTGAACAAAGAATCTTTATGGGCGAGTTTGTCGCGTTTACTTTTCCAGTGGTCAATATCTTTGTAGATACGCTGCAACTTATCCTGCACTCTTGAGAAATTGACAAAATGTGGTTGAGAAAGTTGTTGTCCTTTTTCGTTAAACACACACAAAGTGGTGAGCTTGCGAACTCCCCAGTCAAAAGTGATGAAGTTACCACTTTCTATTTTTTGAGGCTTCTCTATTGTTACCTTGAAATCAAGTACAGGTAAGTAATTACCTCTAACACATTCAAAACGAATATCTGGAGAAGTGATATGTTTGTCTTCTAAAAATAACGGAAGTTTGATGTTTGTTTTGAGCCAATACCACTTGATTGCTCCATTTTTTCTGTCAATCACTTTAAAACTAACAACTACTTTGTTGTTTTTCTTTTCTATTTTGATTGCCTGACCATCATCTGGGGCATATGTGAGTATCTTCTTTTTTACTTTTGGTGGCTTTTGTAGGGCATAGAAATCTTGTGGTAGCTCGTTGTTGTTTTTGCGTTTGTAGTTGATCACCTGCTCTTTGATGTTTTTTATGTAATCTATTTTTATGTAGATACCATCTTTTACCAGGAGTTTGCTTGTCCACTTCTTTGGGTCTTGTGTTTTTTTCATCAGCAAGTCAAATACTCGCTTGCGATCTCTCACCTGGCGCATCGTACGTCCGACAATCTCTAGCACCCCACGATTTATTCTACTTGGTAGTTTACTTTGCCTGTACAGCTTTACAAATATTGGTTCAAGTACTTTGTAAGAGTACTTACTTTTGTTTTTATCAAACACATTATACAATCTGTTTTCATGAGCAAACTCCAGGTACTCGTTGCTTTTTTGCTGCACATATTCCAATGTTTCACGTAGTTTTTCTGCTACTTTCTTTTCTTCTATCACTATGGGATATGCCAGTACCTGACCATTTTTTATTTTGTCTTTTTTTTCTTCGCTCATGCGATCGTCTTCCATAGATCTTTGCACAGTAAACGGTTAGCACACATAAAACATCTTCAACTACTGCCTCTTCAAACTTTTTTTGTGGTCTTTCGTTAAGGATCACTATTTCGACATTTTTTGCTGCACATACCTGTTCCAGTATTTGCGTTGCAAAGCGCATCAGCCTATCTTTGTATGAGACTACTATTCGCCTTACGCCACCACTTAGTATTAGATTCAGTAACTTTTTCAATCCACGTTTTGCATAGTTCAACACTGAACCTATTTCTGATATTTCCACTACGTTGCAATGTTCTTGTTTTTCGATGTAATCCCGTAACTCTTTCTTCTGTCTTAGCAAATCTTCTTTCTGGTCGTGAGCGCTTACTCTTGAGTACAACACTGTTTTCTTGTTTTTGCTTTCTATTCCTAGTATTTTTTCTATTTCTTCCAGGTTATATCTTCTGTGACCACCTAACGTTCTTCTTGCTGATAGCTTTCCTTCATATGTCCACAACCTGATCGCTTGTGTTGTAACACCAAAAAGAGCAGCAACTTTACCGATACTAATCCATGCCATTATTTTTTCTCCTGACATGGGTTTTTATATATTTTTGTTATTATATCTTATAATGAAAATAACTCAATATAAAACCGTATATTTACCGTAAAAAAATACCTCTCTTGCAATTTCTTAAATACATCTACTTTAGATTTTTATAATTAAAAGGGTTGCTGTCGTGTGCCCCCTTTTCCCCTGCCAATTCTGTAAAATATATTATACAAAACAAAACAAACGGCACAGATATTGCTCAATGACAACTGAATGTTGTTGTTAACGAGTTTTGATCTGTAAAGTTAACAACGTGCTTCCTAAATACAAGAAATGATTAAATATGTTAACAACACTGTTAATCTAAAATTATTCAGGAGTGCTGATCGATGAAAAAAACTATATATTTATTAGCATCTTTTTTGCTAGCACAAATCGTTTTTGCGCAACAGGTACAAAAAATAGATAAATTTTACCTACAACGTGAAAATAAAATGAGTGTTGTGTTGAAACAAAAAATACAAACTTTGCGCTCGCAAAAAATTTCTCAAAAGTGGTCTTTTAATGTTGGTTATACCACAGCAATGGACCGTTCACTTACACAATTGGCTGGATTAAAAGCGCCTGGTAATTTAGGACAATCTATACAGTTACAAAACGCGAAATCAACGAAGGCGATCCAACTTCTACCGAAGCAAACTCCGGATGCCATCAAAAAACTTAACAGTTTTTTTGTTTTACGCCGTTGGGATTGGCGCACAAGAGGTAAGGTTTCTCCCGTGCGCAATCAAAGAGCATGTGGTAGTTGCTGGGCTTTTGCTACTATTGGAGCTTTTGAAGGCAACGATCGACTTAGAAATTCGCGCTCCATTGATGCTTCGGAACAGTGTGTTTTAAATTGTAGTGGTAAGGGAACATGTCGTGGTGGTTGGTGGGCTTTTGACTTCTTGATCAACAAAGGCGTTGCTTCAGAAGCCAGATATCCTTACACAGCAAACGACAAACCATGTAATAACTCTATCCCTAAATACTACAAGGCCATTGCCTGGGGATATGTAAAGGGGATGAACCCAAATGTTACCGATATCAAAAGAGCGCTTCTTCGCTATGGTCCTTTAGCGGTAGCTGTTCACGTTTCACCAGCTTTTCAAGCTTACACTGGTGGTGTATTCAATCACAATGTGAACAAAAGTGTTAACCACGGTGTAACACTGATCGGTTGGGATGACACCAAACGCGCGTGGATCATTAAAAATTCTTGGGGAAGTGGCTGGGGCTCTACGGCTGGTTATGGTAGAGAAAAAGGGTACATGTACATTTCCTACAATTGTTCGCGCATAGGTTATGCGGCGGCATGGGTACTCTCTAAAAAAATGCCTACACCACGAAAAGAAGATTGTATTCCATTCAATCCCGCGAGAATAAAAGTTGTGAATATTAAGAGACGTTGGAAAATCGTTGATGGTCGGTCATGGTTAAAAGACTTTGGTTCAAATCGTGCAGAAGCGGTAAAAGCTTTGGCGATCATGAAACGTTATCGTTTAAATAAAATGTGCTTTGTCGGAAGACCAAATCCATCCATGGAATATTATCTAGTGAATGGTAAGTCTCCTGTAGGAGCTTTCCCTGGAGAAGACGCGATTCGATTTAACCCAAGAACAATACGCGTACAGTTCATAAAAGGTGACTGGAAAATTGTTGATGGTCGGTCGTGGTTGATGAGTTTTGGGAAAAAGAAAAACGAAGCATACGAAGCATATGCAAAGATAAAGAAATATGGATTTACCCACATGTGCTTTGTTGGTCGTCCAAACCCATCCATGACATACTTCCGCAAATAAGGAGTATGCAATGAAAAAGTTTTGTATTTTTGTGTTGTGCCTATCTTGCATTGCCGCCGATGAGAAAGATATTCTAGGCGGCTATACCCAGGTAGCGGTAAACGATGCGTATGTTGCCGATGTGATTCCCACAGTTTGCGATTTATTTTGCAAAACACACGAGGGTTATGTTTTTGTAAAAGCACAAAAGGCAGGATACCAAATCGTAGCGGGTACCAACTATTACTTCGCATTGCAGTTTCGCCACAATAAAGAAAAAGTAATCGTAAAGCTGTATGCCCACAAAACCCTTGATGGCAAAACGTCTATTGTAAAAATAATTTCCATAGACAAGTCTGTCTTAGGTGGCTATGAAGCACTCAGTAAAGATTCATCTGAGGCAAAAAATATTATTGCCACAGTGACTTCGAAACTAGAAAAACATGGCTATTTTGTGGAAAGTACACATGCGATTGGCAAACAAATTGTTGCCGGGACAGTTTACTGTATGGAAATGCAGTTGAGTTACCATAGCTTAAAACTGCCGTACAAAGTATATGCTTACAAAAAGCTCAATGGTGATGTATCAATCACCAAAATAGAAGGTCATGTTTCCGACATGGATTCATTGGGAAAAATAATGAAGAATTCATGTATAAAAGCACGTGAAACAGCGATGTCTTCTGGAAAAATGCAGTATATCGAAATTGCATGCTCAAAAAACACATGTAAGGTAAACACAAGCAAGGTGATGTACATTGTTTCACATATCACAAAAATAAAACCTGAAGAAATCTTAGTTGTATATAGCTTTGACGAAAAAGGCAATGTATTGTTGGTAGGTGGTAAGTTAGAAGACGGGAGTTACAGCCCAACGAGGACTCATGAAAAGGCACATGTCGTTTTCATAGGAAAAAAACAACGTTGTCTGTTCTCTGTCGATCCCAAAGGCAAAAAGATACAATACAAAATCGAAAGCAACTAAATGTTTCTTTGTAAAGATTCACATACAAGATATTAGTAACTAATTCACACGATATCCCGTTTGGCACCTTGAATAGGTGCCAAACTTTTTTATAGCTGTTTTTACAAAGAACTATTCTAAAACTTCGCGCTCCTGCGACCAGTTATCTATAAACGGTACGAAATTGGGTAATTTTTCTTTTACCATTTTTACAAAAAACTTTTGACGCTTGTTAGTGGTGTAATTTCCACGACGGAAAATTTGATACAAATACTCCAACATCACTGTAGCAGTTTTCCGATCCTTTTGCTTTAAGTAAATATTTACCATCTGCAAATCTCTGGTGAAAATTTCCGAAAACAATTCAAAATTCCCCTGAGTAGCGAAAAAATTTCGTTCGTACACACTAAGCGCTTCCTCCAACTTCCCAACAATGACATATGCATTTGCCACCTCAGAAAATAACGAAGGGTGCAAGGATTGCTTGCGTAGTTTTTGCAAATACAAATCGGTATTTTCCCGACGACGAATGGCAATTGTCAACCCCTCTAAAGAGTAATACAACTTTAGGTACCCCGCGCGGTAGTCCTGGTTTATTTCCATCGCCTTATTCACATCAGCAAGTGCATCTTTTTGGTTAAAGAAATATGCTCTTTCAAAAAAATACTTATCCCCTTTAGGGTCCAGCGAACACATTAAATCGAACCATCTCATCGCCTTATTTTTTTCATGGCTATTTTTTGCGCTATTTAAAAATTGATGCGTTTGACGCAAAGATTTGACATAGAGAGTTTCGGCACTTGACCACATCGCAACTGTAGGGCCTACCTTAACTTTTTTCAACCAACGTCTCTCGGTAAAACCCCGAATTCCCAAAGCGACAAAACGTTTTAATTTTGGCCACTTTTTCGCGATCCTTACATAGTTTTTCCCCACGTTTTCGTCACCCAATGAAATGTAGCTGGTTGTGGCAAATTGCTTCACTTTTGCATGGGGATATTTCAGGTATTCTTTGGCAATATCTTTTCGTTCCTTCAACGTTGGACTCTTTACAAAACCCTTTGGCATCTGATTTGAGAAAATAGCTTCCTGTTGTAGTTGAAATAACAGATACGACAACAAAAACGGATCGTTAATTTTATCTAAATACGCATGGTCAGTGTGTACATTGAACATCGTTAAAATATAACTAATCATACACTGTGAGCTGGGAGGCAAGGAATGGATATATGTTTTTGTGTAATTCATAAAATCAATGAGCTTTTTTATTGTGGAAAAGTCAATTTTGTTTGTACTTTTAAAGTCATCCATAATGCGGTACAACGTAGTTAAAAATACCATACTGTGCTCTACCGGTAGGAAGTCTTTGGCGATACTTGGATAAAATTTTTCTTCGAAAATTAGTTTTTTACTCCTTTTATTCATAACCAGAGCAAAAAGCGCCAATCTTCTAATTTCGGGTGATAAAGTTAAACATTTCTCTAGTTCTTTGGAAATTTTTGGAATGTAACTCCCTACCTTTAAGTGAAAACCAAGAACTGTTTTTTTCACCTCCATACTTGGGTCCTGTAAGCCTGCGCGATATAGTGGTAAATACTCTGGCTGTATAACTTGTTTTTTCTGCCAAAATATAAAATGAGAGTATGCGCGCACAACATTTTGCGTCGCACGCATTCCCCATCTTGTCAAAACATCACGGCTCATTTTAACTGTCTTTGCATCTTGCCTTTCATCCATAAGCCCATGCAAGCTCCCTGCTGCGATCACACGCACCTTCAACGAAGAGTCTGTCATTAGATACAATAAGAGATCTCTTTCCTTACGCGAAACTTCCGTGCGTCTTTCTTTGTAGTTAATTTTACGATAAAAGGTATCTAAATGTTTGTAAGCATGAGTTACATACATAGAGCGTGCGATTAAAATCTTAAAAAATTCTTGCTCTCTAGCAGAGGAAATTCGTTCCTGCATTTGCGGAAGTTGAAAAAATACATCAATCTTGGCGGCTAAGTGATACTCGCGAAATGTGGCGGCAACAATTGTACGTAATATGGCATCTTTTCCGTCATCATGTAGTATTTTTATCAGAGGTGCTACACCATAGAAATGTAATATTCCTTTTACCAATAAATATTTTTCAAATACACTCGTACCATTGGATAATACGTAGTGGAAAAGTGTATCCATATCACTGTGCCGCCATTCACTTTGAGACCATGCCCTGTTTTGTTCAATACGCGCCAATCGATATAAAATCATTGCCATGATTTCTTTATCTTTTTCGCGTCGCGCTTGTTTTTGCACTTCACGCAAAAAATTTTCTATTTGTGGCGTAATGTCTTGTGCAATGAAGTTTTCGATTTGTTGGTGGAAATTTCGACTGTAACGCAAATTCATCATCGCTTTTTTCAACAATTTTTGTACTTCAAGTGAGGCATTTGGTAATTTATCAAAAATCGTTGCCAAAGAGCTTTGTTGTGGAACTTGCAACCGCAACCACGAAGTATACCTTTCGCGATAACCTTGTTGAACAGCCACGCACTGTTGCAAAAATAAATGTGGAGTGTGTAATTGGATATCGCGAAAAAAGCCATTCACTACCGTCTGGTAACAAAACCTATTTAACGTCGGTTCGTAGTACGGAATCTCGTGCAATACCTCGTATGCATTTAGGGTGTTATCGCTATCTAGAATTTTACGAATAAGCACGAAAGCGTCATAGTGTCTATTCTCCTGAATGTATATTCTAGCTAATGGCACAGAATGTTTGGCAGCGAATGGTTCTTTCGCCACACATTTTTGAAAATATTCTTTCGCTACTTGTGATTTACGATAACGATGTATTGCCGCAAGCGCGACCAACACGTTGATATCGTCCTGATATTTTTTCTTCTCAAGTAAGGTAAGAACTTCGCCGAACAAGTCAAACTTATTGTATTTGCGGGCGATATGATATAGGCATAACCCAAGGTAATAGTTTTTATTCGCATATCCGGGTAATTTACGTAAGATTTTTTCTGCCAATTTATACTGTTGTTTATGGTATAGGATAATTGCTTTGTAGTACTTTGCGACAACACGATCTTCCACCTCAGACAATAGAGCAAAAGCCCTGTCATATTCGTTTTTTTCGTAAAGTTCTTTCACCAATGTAATATACTGTGACGGACTCAACCTTCTGGCTTTGTATTTGTGCTCGGCCACATCAAATTCGCGTTTGTCGATATGTGTAAGAATCGCCTCAAAGTAACGCAAACGCTCTTGCAAACGCTCTTTTGCCGCACGACTCAATTTAATATTTACAAGTAAACGATCATTTCGCGGCATAAATAAAAATGTTATCATGGTTATGCACAAAATCGCCAAACCATAACTAAGCATTCGCATTTGTTTGTGAGGACTTTTTTTGACACGCTTGTTGTTGAGAAATGCCTGCAAATCTAAACTAAGCAAGTCGATATTTGCGTAGCGATACTTGCGCTCGGGATACGTTGCTTTCTCCCAAATAGTTTGTAAATCTCTACTTAATTCGGGGTTTTGTACACGCAGCGGAACATAATTTCTATCGTGGATACGGCACATCACCTCAAAAACATTGGCCCCTTCCATCATGCGCTTTCCCGTCAGAACTTCGTAAAGAATCACACCCATCGCGTAAATATCCACTTGATGCGTAATATTTTTTCGCAAGCCAGCAATCTGCTCAGGAGCCATATAGTAAGGCGTTCCTACAACATCTCCTGTTTTCGTTAGATCAAACTCTGAGGAGTCGACACGTCTTGCCAAACCAAAATCAATCACAATCGGCTCATTGTTTTTATCCATCATGATATTTTCGGGTTTTAAGTCGCGATGAACTATTTTTCGCTGATGGGCATAACTAAGAGCTGCACAAATTTTCATCATCAGACGAATTTTTTCCTCCACAGATAAATCGTGCTGTTTCAGATATTCTTTGAGAGAAAGTCCTTCAATGTAATCCATCACCATATATTTTTTATCGTCAATGATTCCCGCATCGTAAATTTTGCAAATATTAGGATGATCCAACTGCGCCGCAATTTTCATTTCGCGCACAAAGCGACGATTACTTGTTTGAGAAGACGCCGTTAAGGTAATTTTTAGCGCTACCGTACGTTTAAGTTCCGTCTGGAATGCTTTGTAGACACAACCCATTCCACCACGACCAATTTCTTTAATAATTTGATAGCCGTGCCATGTATTATCCGATGGTAATTCTTTTGTTTGGTAATCATCCATAATTTTTTCCCAATAAAAGCTTTCTTCATCCTAAAATGATTTCACTGCCAATGTATCTCGCAATTTGGTAACCACGACTTGATTTTCTGTCGTTGCCACCAACCTATTCCAGTATTTTTCAAATATAAAAGTCGCAAACTTTTTAAGCGATGTATTTCTGATGGTAGGTGTCTTAAATCGTTGTCACTTAAATCGAGCGTTTCTAGATTTTGCAACCGACACAATTCTAATGGAATTTGTTTCAATTGGTTATCGACGAATCTTAAATGGCGAAGTTTTTCGAGTTGCCCTATTTCTTCAGGTATACTAGGTAGTAAATTTATTGATAAGTCTAAACTTTGTAGATTTGTAAGTAAAAAAATTTCCTCAGGAAAACTACTTATTTGGTTTCTAGCAAGTCGTAATGTCCTAAGATTTTGCAACTGTTCAAATTCCTTTGGCAAATTACGAATGCGGTTATAAGAGAAATTTAAAAATTTTAGATTTTGCAGTTTTGTAATCGCGAGAGGTACTCTACTTAAAGTATTGTATTCTAGATTTAGTATAGAAATTTTTTGTAATTTAGCAAACTCCTCGGGTAAATGCCTAATGTAATTCGACGTCAAATTTAACTCTTCCAAGTTCCTCAATTCACATAGATTTGGAGATAATACATCATATAAATTATTGTATGACAAATTGAGAACCGACAGTTGTTGTAACTGCACTATTTCTTTCGGTATAAATTCAATTCCATTTTCGGACATATCCAAATAACATAGTTTGTCGAGAAACAAAATTTCAGGTGGAAAATAACCCATAGCGTTGTCTGATAAATTTAATTCGCACAAATTTACTAAAAAACGAAATTTCCAAGGCAAAGTGCACATATTGCTATCGCGTAAATTCAACTTTGTAAGATCGTATAAACTACAAAAATGTTTATCAGGCCAAATACTTTCCGAAAAATCAAGCGCGAACGTTCCACAAAAGTTACAATTATCAAACTTACAACCTTCTAAGCCACTGAAATGAACATTCCCGCGAAAAGAACAATTATAAAAATAGCTATCTTCGATACAGTAACATTCCTCTTCGTTTAAATAAAAGGCACAACCTTCATAGAAAGTATCACTTTCTATTTGCAGTAACGATTTCCCCTTCACTCTTTGTTCAAAAATATTATTTTCCCAGAAAATATCTTCGATCTTCTTCTCCATCTATACAACTTATTAGCTTTTATTCCCAATAAATACACAATTTGCTACGTTCCTAAAAACTGTCTGCGATCTTCTTCACCATCCACAGGGGAAATAGAAACAATGTGCTCTGCTCTTAGATACGTATCCCCGTGAAAATGGGCAAAAATGCCGTCACGCCCGAGTAGGGTGCCTTGGGCCATCATCCTATTTTCACCGTGATCGTGGTATTCCGCAACCCAATATGTCTCTTGTAAACAAATCCAACCACTTCTTTGCGCTAAAATAGCTTCAAAATTTTTTTTCGATAATTTTCCGCGGTAAGAGTTTACATTGTTTGTCCCTTTGTTCGTTTCAACTTCCACCCAAATATCACTCATTGTCTTTTCCTTAAAATTGATTCATCATTATATAGCAAAGAAACCGTAGCCGTAATCGTCACCGTAGCCGTAATCGTCACCGTAGCCGTAATCGTCACCGTAGCCGTAATCGTCACCGTGACCGAAAACAAAAATAGCGCGATAAAAAGTTTTTTGCAAAAAAATTTATTTTTTTTTGAATATTATATACAATAGTTTGTCTTAATCAGAAATGTTTCGAAACATTATCTTCTGTAAGGTGTTAAAAATGCACCCCAGTGTAACCTCCATTTTCATCTTTATTCAAGAAAGGGTATATATGCGAAAAGTAAATGATTTTTATTAGAAACGTATATAACCGAAAGGAACGCCATTGACTTCAGGAAAAAATATCAATTGTGATCAGCAAAACCACGAAGAATTTCTGATAAAAAAAGCAATGGCTGGAGATAAATCTGCTTTTGGAATGTTAGCAGGTAAGTACAAAAATAAATTGTATAGTTTGCTTTACTATATGGTTCACAATCAAGACGATGCGATGGATCTGTTACAAGATACTCTTATCAAGGCATATAAATCTATTCACAATCTGCGCTCACCTAATGCATTTTACAGTTGGCTTAGTCGCATAGGTGTTAACCTTACATTGAATTTTTTAAAGAAAAACGAAAAAAACAAACAATATCGAGAAAAACTTGCCCTTGAGTATAAAGCACAAACAGAAAGTCCGTTGCAAAGTTTAGAAAAAAAAGAGTTGCAATCGAAGTTGACAAAACTAATTTCTCAGCTGCCCGCAAAACAAAAAGCAGCTTTGGTTCTTTGTGATATCGAAGGTTATTCCTACAAGGAAATATCTGAAATTCTCGAATGCAATGTGGGAACAGTAATGTCGCGAATATACTATGCAAGAGATTATATTCGCAAACAGATAACAAGTTACAATTGCGATGCTATTAAGGTACCCAAGTAGTCTTCGTAGCTCTTGATAAAGCGCATAGCCACAACAAGTAACACCTTGGTATGACGGCGAAAGTAATAACAATTTAATTTATAATGTTGTTATAAATCAAATGGTTATTTTATTTTGTTTAATTCCTTAATGGTGAAGAGGTTAATGGCATGAAATGCGAAAATCTTGAGATTCTACTTAGTGGTTACGTCGATAATCAGCTTTCTCAAGAGCAAAAAGTCTACGTGGAAGAGGCCATTAATAGTAACGACACATTACGACAAAAAGTCGAAGAATTACATAATGTCAAACAGCAATTGAGTACACTTGTTGCCCCATTACCAACAGATTGCTCTTGGGATAATTTCAACACAGACTTGTGGGAAAAGTTAGATGAAAAAAAACCTACAGGTATGAGCCTAGTACAAAAGTTTCTTTTTGTGGCAGCACTATTTGTTATTGTCACCGTCAGCTTATTTTTGCCCAATTTTTATACAACAAACACTTTTTCACTAGAGTATACTCCTTTAATTGGTCTCCCAGAAAAAAGTGAAGTGGAACATGAAGTAGTAAAAGTAAATGCAAGTATTCCGAAGTATGAAGTTCCTATAAATATACGTTACCTAAAGGAAGCAAATCTTAGCCAACGTGAAATTCAGTTTTTAAGTCAAAAAGGTTTTGTTGTAACTAAGAATAGATTTGGCTCCTTTAATGAGATATATGAAAACAATCAGCGTAACTCTATACCATCGTATGTGACGGTAGATACTGCGATCTCAGGCTTTTCTCATATACTCGGGCGTTTGCGAATTGATGTAGAAGAAAAGGCACTCTACGGTAGGCTGGCAAGCTTTACCGAAGTTATCGGTCATAAACTAATCAATCTACACAAAAAAATTGCGCCACAACATGAGAAAGCGAGCCTAAGAGCATTGGCTTTTATTCGCGTAGCTTCTATACTTCTAGATTTAAAACAACAATGGCCCGAAGAGATTACTTCGAAGATTAACAAACAGGTCCAAGAAGAATTAACGCTAATTTATACAGGAGGAAATGATTATCCTGTAGAAATTGTCAATAGCCCCATTTTTGGTTATGCGATGGATTACAGTCGTTTCAAGCTGCTACGCAAACCAAAAAATAAACGGCTAGAAAGATACATAATTGCCCATGAATGGTATGCAAGATGCTTGTTTCGCACAGCAGACCATTATTCAAAAGTGGCAGAGCAGTATCTTTCGGAAACACGTAGTGCAATGTTGTTGTTGATTGCGACAATCGCAACAGACGGTATGTCAATCTGGGAAGAAATCCATTACATACTGACGGCTCTTTACGGCCAAGCAGATGATCCACATTTGCTGGATTACTTGAAAACTGCTAGAGATGTATATGGACCAACAATTACCCTAGATGTTCTTTCACAAAAAGATAAGTTACTTGAGTTTTGTAAAGCTATTTCTCGCACACGTTTACCTAAAATTCGTTCTGAATTGGGTTTACAAAGTGGACTGAGAATATTTTCGCGACGTAGTATCGGTTGTGACTTTATATTACAACAGTTAACCTATCCCTATGTAGGTGAACTTCATTTGCCGCGTGTGGATCCTAGTTTACTCGATATTGCAGTAATCATGGGTTGGCATAAAGCTAAATACATAGCAGAAGACAAAGGTTATTACGAATACAAAGGCTACAAGTCTACTGTTCGTAAATACCAAGATCGTTTGGAAAAAGAGTTACAACCGGTTAACTATCCGTGGGGCAAAGGAGGACTTATTAGTCTAGCATGGATGTTAAATTCGCTCAAAATACCGGAGGGTAAGGGGGCTCCAATATTCAGCCATTCCGATGAATGGCAGGCGAGAAAATTGACATCTGTAGCATGTGGCTTACTTGATCTTTCTTTTGGACAACCAGTTTTCACGGGAAAAAGCACTGCGGATTTTCATGGTACAATAGAACCATACCCTGAATTTTTCAATCGCATGGCTACGAAAATAGAACACTTTGAAGAAGTGCTTCATCACATTGGTTACCCTCTGCAAACAGGTGTTGCCAAAGAGCTGGTGCACTACAAAAAAATGTTAAAAGAGCTAGCGGTTATATCTTCGAAAATGCTCGAAAACAAAGAGTTAAGTGACAAAGATTACAAAAAATTGTGCAACTTTGTTTTAGGTTGGCAAGGTAAATACGGTAGTGCAACCATTCAAGATATATCAACGATGTACTATCGCAATAGTTCCAACTTTGACAATCATCTATATGCTGGTGTTGGTGCAGTCTACGAAATGTGGGTTGCGATACCTGTAAATGGCAAAGTCCAGTTGGCAAGAGGCGGAATCTTTGGTTACCACGAATTTCAGAGTATGAAAAAAGTATCACAAGAAAAATGGCAGCAACTTTCCCCAAGGCCAGGATTGGCCTCATGGATTAGTGAGTATGCTTATTAAAGTTGAGCATGTTGTTTATAAAGTTGTATCTGTTGTTATGTAAATATCTCATGTAGAAGTTTCCAATGTAAGTAATCTTTTGTTGTTTACACTGAAAACTACATGCTTATTCTAAAAAGCACCCAAAATTTGGGTGCTTTTTTTTTTGGGATGTGTAAAGTTTAATTTGTGGTCTCGTTGAGGTTTTGAAAGGAATATCTATCGGTATGGGGGAACGGGCGGACACTAGGTCCGCTCCTACAACAACGCACTGTGTTATTGGTAGATGTATTTGTGCGACAATTCTGTTTCTAATCAAATTTCAACGAATATAGATTTCCGCCGTCATCTCCGATGTACATCGTTTTTCCTTCTATCGTTGGTGCAGAGTGGCTTATAGTATTTTGCGTTGCGTACTGCCAGGTTTTTTGGCCTGTGCTGCGATCTATCGATAATATTTTTCCTGGTTGTGTGCAAAGAAAAATTTTGTCTTTTGCCACAAGCGGTTGACATATAATTTTTTCTTGTGCTTGGTAAACCCATAGAGAATTTCCAAGTCGTGCATCGCAACAATATAGTTTATTGTCATCATTGACAAAATAAACATAGTCACCGTCAAAGGCGGGAGAATAACGAATGGACGCACTGGAAGAATATTTCCATAACTTTTTCCCCTGGAAAAAAGCGTAAAAATTTCCCTGGTGGTTACCGACAAAAATGGTGTGCCCTGATGTTGTCGGGGCAGAAGAAATCGGAGAGCCTGTCGCAAGTGCTATTCGTTTTTTGCCATCTTTTATTCGGTAAGAGATTACTTCTCCATTTTGCATTGCAAAATATGCACTATTATTGGCAAGAATCGCCTTTGTTGCTGGCGCTATTGTTTTTTGCCAAAGCTGTTTTTGGGTTTTGTAATTAATGGCATGTAAGGTTGTCGCGGTGGCAAAAACGATGTAGTTTTTTAAAATAATGCCCGGATAAATCACATCACTTAGTGATTTTTCCCACAAAGGTTGCATGTTACTCTCATCGTAACAAACAAGTTGATCCGGAGAAGATATGTACAAAAAATACTCGTATATATTTTTTGTGCTTGTTTTTATTTCGTCATAGGTAAGCGCACTGACATTGTCTTTCTTCCAAACCATCTCGCCATTGATTGTTGTTTTATAAAGTATATTGGAGTGATCCTTAACATACACGTGTTGCTTGAGCACAACCGGTATACCTAAATTTTTCCCATAATGGTTTTGCCAATTTAGGACCTGGAATTCTCCAGAGAGCGATGGGAAAAAATTTGTGTTGGAAAAATTCCGCGTACGTGGAAAATCTCGCTCAACATAAAATGACTTGCGCAAAATTTCTTTGTCACTATGAATCGATAGTTTTACATCAATAAAATTTTTACCATATTCCACGGGAAACGACAATGCAAATTCATTGTTTCTACGTCGCGCTTTTTTGCCATTGACATTAATGGTTATCCCAGAAATGATATCTTTTTTCGCTTTTGTCGTTACATTTTTGTTTATTAAAATCTTCCCACGAAGAGAAATCGTATCACGGTTTGTTGTTACATTTAATACATCTTCGTCTTCTATTTTTTGTGGTTTTAGTACATCCATTTTGAAAAGTGGTTGTGAATAAATTTTGCGGTATGTACGATGTAGGAAGTAGGTAGCTTGCGAATAGTTCACACATCGAAGCAAATACTTATAAGCTGTCTTGTAGTTTTTTCCGTAGTAAAACAAAAGAGCATAACAATATATTTGTTTTGCTAACTTTGGACGTACGTGGTAGGCAAAGTTTCGCGCGTCAAGTTGCCGCATTTCACCGTCCAAGTTATATAGATAAAATTTACTAGTTTTTGAACCTTTTTTTATGGAAATATAGTTGTCTTCTACTTCCAACACTTTCACTTTGAGCCACTTTTTTCCTACAACAACTTTCACATCTTTACCGCGTAGTGAACGCATTTTTCTTTTGAATGCCACCAATACGTTTTCCAGTGTATCGATCTCTTCGTGATACTGTTTGATTATTTTTTTCTGCAAATCGGAGACGTTACTCATCGCGTTCAAAATCTCGCGAACGTTTTTTAAATTGCGCTTTCGATACACCTCCACCCCAATTTTGTTTTCCAAGGTGTAACTATTTATTTTATTTTTTTCAACATCAGAGAAGTGTTTCTCGAATAACTCAAACTGTTGTTTGATCTTGCTTTCGTTTCGGTAAAGCTCCAGAAAAGCAATATTCTGCTTCCAAAAATAAATATCTTCCCATTTCTTCAATTGCTTGGTAGAGGGAGAGTTATTACTGTTCATAAATGCATTGGCATTTATGAGCGTTTCGAAAATATCTCTTTCAAGCTGCTCTTTCTTTGCCAACGATTTTGCAAAAGAATGTTCGAGATTAAAATTGTTAACGCGACTCCACTTGTCAGGTGTTTTCAATGTCTTGATTTGCAATAATAATCGCTCAAACATCTCGCTTTTTTGTTGTGCTATACTTTTTTTCGGTGGTATTTTTTCTGTTTCGGCAAAATGTATAAACAGAAACAGCGCCGTAGCAAGCACAAAAACTGCCATCACTAAAAATCCAACAACGGGCGTTGATTTTTTTTCGGCTTGATAGCGAGGAGTTCGCTTTGATTTGGTACGACGTCTACGTTTACGCAACGGAGTATCATCGCGGCCAAATTTATCACCCAATTTTTTTAATTTTTGAAATTCTTCGGGTTTGGTTTTCTCGATGACGTTCCAGTTCACCACCTGTGATTTTTTCTCTTTTACGCGACTTTTTGCTAAACGATATCCTTTATAGATCATCTCAAACTCGTCCGCCATTTCAGTGGCACTTGACATGCGTTCTTCGGGTTCTTTTATGAGAGCCTTCTCTAAAACCGCCCAAATTTTTACATAAGTTTGACGATACAACTCAGAGGAAAGATTCGATATATCTAATAAAGAAGGAAGTTCTTTTGTCGAAATAGACATCATCGTTGACATGGGATTTTCGTTGTGAAAAGGAGATTTGTCATCGCCAGCGAAAATTTGATATAAAACAACTGCCACAGAGAATACATCGCTATTCGAGGCATATTCTCCATTTATCTGTTCGGGGCTTAAATAATCAGGGGTCCCCACAATGTGACCGTGATTCGTCAAACGCGAAAGTTCGCTTTTCACTGTGGTAGCGACACCTAAGTCGAGAAGTTTTAACTTTTTATTCACATCGTTAATGATGACATTGGTTGGTTTAATATCACGGTGGATAATACCCGCGGTGTTAATAACTTCGATTGCACGTGACAATTGAATGGCAATGGCTAGATTCATCGATAAAGAAACATGCATTTGTGCTCTTTTTACGATCAAATCCTGTAGAGAAGGTCCTTTTACGATTTCTAAAACCATAAAAGCTGTGTTTGCTTCCGAAAAAAAGCCATATGCCTTGATCACATTGGGATGTTCTATAGCAGATAAGAAGTGAAATTCACGCCTAAATCTTTTGATAAAAGATGCTGAATCCCAAGCGCCGTGGGGAATAACCATTTGCTTTATCGCAACGGGTCTTTGTAACAAGTCATCAAAAGCTTCGTACACATAAGACATATTACCCTGACCGATAACACGTTTTATCGAATATCTGCCGTTGAGTCTTGTTCCTAAGTCGAGTTCCATTTGCAAGTCCTCAGTAAATACCGAGAAAGATTAATCAAAAGCATATAAGTGTCCGTTATCACCACCAAAATAGAGTGTATCGCGGTAAATCATTGGCGATGACTTTGTAATTTCAATGCCAATGTTATAACTCCATGTTTCTTGGCCACTTTTTCTATCTAACTCGTATATATAGCCGTCCTGACACGTGAAATACATAGATTTCGATGTGACAATAGGGCTTGTGGAGATAGGATTATTAACTTCCGCTTCCCAGATTCTTTTTCCTGATTTTAAATGAATACCATAACAATCACCATCTTTATTAGCAATGTAAGCAACCCCTTGCAATAAACACGGCGAAGCGTAAATAGATTCTGACGTTTCATAACGCAGTTTTTGTTTTCCACTCATGCTCAGAGAATAAAAGGCTCCGTCAATACTTGTAAAGTGTATATAATTCCCATACACCGCTGGAGTCGAATACTCAAATTCTCTCTTGGACTTATACTTCCATAAAAGTTTTCCCGAGGTGTAATGAAGAGCATAAATGTGTTTGTCTTTACTCGCGATATATAATACATTATTTTTGATAACTGGGGAAGAAAGAATTCCACCATTTGTCTTATATTTCCATAACAAATTGCGTTTTTTTACATCCACAGCATACACGTGCTTATCCACAGATGCAAAAAATACAATTCCATCTACCACAACAGCAGAGCTCTTTATTTCACCTCGCACGGGAAAATCCCACAATTTTTCGCCAGTAGTCGCATGCAAAGCATATAATTTTCTTTTCAAGCTACCGATGTACACAACTCCCTTGTCAATGGCAGGTGTCGCATAAACAATGCCTTTTATTTCCTGCTGCCATTTTTCCTTGCCACTTTGTGCATCCACAGCATAAACGATTCCAGCATCGCTTCCGAAATAGACCATGTTATACGCCCCGATAGGAGACGTATGTATCGCTTTCTTTGCTTTGAAACTCCACTTTAGATTGCGTGGTTTAAAATTTTTCCCCGTAGGATAAAAACCTGTTCTTTCCGGTGATCCACGAAACATTGCGAAATTTTCCATCTCCACTCGATCAATAATCCAGTTATATTCCTGAGATGAGCTATCGCGATTAATAATTTCCACCTTGATTTCGTTAATATCTTTTCCGAGAAAACTCACAAGGTATGTATACTGCGATGTTTCTTCGTCATATTTTGCCAATTGTCCATTGACCAGAACTTTTTCGACAGGTTTTCCTCCAGTTACTTCAATTTGAAATAATGTTTCGAGAGTATCAGAAGAAAGAGACACACGGTTTTTTCCTAACCAGTCTGCGGGAGAAATAAAAGATACTTTGCGTTTTTGCGCTTCTAATTTTGATATTTTTGCTGTGATTTGTTTTACCAAATCTTGCACTTCTTCGTCAGGTTTTTTGATGCGTGCAACAAACATTTTTGCTTCTGGTAAATCTCGCGCAACAAAGCTCAACAAACCAAGGTAGTACAAATCTTTATCGTCTAACTTTGAAACCAACTTATCAATTGTTTTTGTGGTAATGGTGGTATACTCGATCTTGTATACATTATTTTTGTAGTCTTTCAGAGAAAAGCTATCTTTGCCTATTTTAGTGACATATCCGCGAATAAACTTTCCATTTGTCAGGGAAATACTCACTTTGCGACCGCGCCTTTGGTTCTTTTTCAATGCAGGAATAACCTTGCGAAATAATTTCTGTAATTGCGATAAAATTTCGATCTTTGCTTTGGCAAATTTATTGTCATCCCATACGCCTAAACGAAATATCGCCGTAGCAAATTGACGTGTTTTCAAAGCTTTTTCAAACTCATCCTTGATATCACGATTGATCTTATCTTCTTGGTCTTTGCGAAAACTTCGCACTTTAGCGGAAAATTTATCATAACTTTCTTGTAAAAGACCAAAAGCTTTATGTAGTTTCCCGAAAGACACTTTAAGTTGCAAAAAATTTTCCTTAAGGTTTGTAAACTCATCTGTTAATTTTGCCCACCGCGACGGATAACCTTTATTGATTTTCTCTTGTAAATCCGCCATCACCGTCAAGATCTCTATTTCTACGGTAGCTTGACGTCGTTTTGCTTCACCGGCAATCGCTGCATCGCGATATTTTTTTACAAACTCTTCTAGAAGCTTCCACTTTTCAAATGGAGAAACTGTTTCCATTTTTTGTAATATACTTAGATATTTTTCCTGAATGGCTTTGGATTTACTCTCTTGTTGTTGTGTTTCCTGGGTAGCCACAGGTTTTTTCTTTTGTGGCTGGTATGTATCTTTTTCCTCATTATCCCTATCGTACGTTGTGTCGACTTGCTCTTTACGGTAATCTTCTTCGTAATCGTCTACATCGGGGTCTACCACCGAAACACTCATTAGGTTATGTACAACAACGAGTACCAAAAACAGCGCGGCAGCAATGCTCAAAGCAACAAGAGTCGAAGACTGCTGTTTTTTTTGCCGTCGTTTTGAAATGCGTTTTACGCGACGTGCAAAAACGCTATCACGCCCATATTTTTCGCCAATAAACTGTAGCTTTTCGGCCTGCGATGCGTTGAGAGGCTGCGGAACGTTCCACTGTGATTTTTCTTGTCCACAGTTTTCATAAACCTCCTGGAGAAGATCGGCAAAGTGTTTTGCGGTTTGTATTCTTTTTTCGCTCTTTTTTTCCAAAGCCTTGTCTAAAATTTCACTCACACTTTTGGATTGTCGATTGCCTAAAACTTGGTGTAGTGAAGGAACTTTATATGTAGAAATCGCCGTAAGAGTTGCGATATAGTTGTTGCGTTGAAAAGGAGAGTGATCTTCCCATGCAAGAAACTGGTATAGGACAACGGCGAGAGAAAATACATCACTATTCTCGGTGATATCTCCTCCCACTTGCTCGGGACTTAGGTAGCTCGGCGTTCCAACAATCTCACCGGTACGTGTTAGCCTAGTTAAGTTTGTTTCCAAATTTTTTGCGATACCCAAATCGAGCAGAGTCGCTTTTTTCTTGACCTCGTTCAATACAATATTTCCCGGCTTTATATCGCGGTGCAAAATGCCAGCGGTGTTTATGTACTCCACCGCTCTGGCGATTTGTATACAAATAGCTAGTTGTTCTTTAAACGACAGCTTTTCTTTGCGGTCGCGAATAAAGTCACGTAGTGAAAGTCCCTGAACATACTGCAAGACCATAAAAGCATTTGGTTCTTCGGTAAAAAAATCATATGCTCGGACAATATTTGAATGGCTTAAGGAGCGTAAGATGAGGTATTCGCGCTCAAAACGCGAAACCCCTTCTTTGAAGGAATAACTGGCCGGAACTTGTATATGTTTGACGGCGCGACGCTTGTTGGTGCTTAACTCCTTGGCTTCGTAAACCTTGGCCATACCACCTTCGCCAATGGATCGTAATATTTTATATCTTCTTTCACCAGAGCCGATTTCCACAGAGTCTTCTCCTCGATGTCTCTTGTTCATTGATTATTCACACGACGCGCATATGACATATGTTTTTTGGCGCGAAACTCTTGCTGTTGTCTTTTATGTATATTGTGTAATAACAAATGGATAAGTGCTTTTTGTTTCCATTCTTGATGGAGAAATGCATACTTCATGATCATGTTTCTTGCATATTCGTAGTCCGCGATGGAAATACCGATTTTCGCTGCCTGTGCAAAATCTTCTAAGTCACATCCAGAGTAATCAATTTTTTGCAAAATTTCTCGTGCTTTTATTGGATTTATACTACTAAGAATTTTCGCCTGTGTAAATAAATATCTGTTTTTTGGTGCGATTGCAAAAGCTTTTTGAAGATCTTCCAATGCGGCGCTACTTTCGTCATCGTTGTAAAGCAAAGAACGTTCATAGTAGAGAGAGTCATCTTCGACAAGAGACAGTGCACGGCTAAACCACTCGCGATACCGACGACACTTTCGCGGATTTTTTTTACTACTCACTAAATTTTCAATGAAAACCGTGTACTCATCTTCTTTCGACAAAAACTTTTTCGACCCTTCCGCTAACGATACCTCGCCAAGATCCCGCGTAATCAAGGAATAGTAACCTACGGCAGCTCCATATTTCTTTTCGGTGTCATTACCACGCAGTATTTTGCGGTAGAGCTTTTCCCGCTTTTCTTTAGAACTTAGCGCTATTGCTACGGCATACGCAGCGGTGCGCACGTTTTCATCGGCATCGTTGCGATATTTCTTCGCGGCAGTAAGATACTTCTTCATATCTTGTCCGCCCATAAAACTAATCAATCTTTTAACACGGTAACTCGTTAACAACGAAGCCTTTAAACGTGAATCAGTTTCTTCATCTATTTTTGTAATTACGGGAGAACCAAGTACCGCTCCCAGGAGATAGGCCGCAGCGCGTAACAATGAGTCATCACTATCAGTGAGCGACCTTACGCGCTGCACCATGCGCATTGCCCCCTGCAAGGAAAACTGTGTAGCATCGGCACCAATCGTGAAAATGAAACGAATAAAAAATATTTCATCCGGATCCGACGCGACTTTGTGAAGAACTGCGTTGTTTGGATCGCAACGTTGTAGCCATAACCCAGCAAGAACACGGACAGTAAAATCGGTTTTTTTCTCTACAAGATATTCCATACGCTTAATAAATTCCGGGTTGTCACGTATGGCGTCCATAAATTTCTCTTCGCGGTGCAATACATTATAATTTTTAAGTGCGGAAATAATGACATCTTCGTCCTTGTCATGACAACCGGTGATGAAATGGAATACGTAATTCTCTTTTACTATCGACATTTTTGAGCGCCAAAATGAAAAATGAACGTGCCGCCTATATTGCGCATCATCATGTTGGAGACAATCGACAATCGCTTGTATACATGCCTCTTTATCTACTCTTGAAAGACGCGCGCCCTCATCTTTCAACAGTGAAATAGCTGTATTGACCCGCACAATTAAATGCGGATTTTTCAATAATTTTACATTGTACGGATACGGACATATCCCAGCAATTTTGGCAGCGAGAAACATACTACAACTTTTTCCAGGTGCTTGTAGTGAATATTTTTGAATTTTTTCATAATGCAGCAAAATATGGCATATTAATTTTTTGTTGTAGTCGTCGCTGGTTTTTCCTTTTTCCAAAACATCGAAATATAGTCTTCTTGTTAAATTTTTTCCGCACAGGTAACGCAAAACATCATCGACGCTGGCGTCATCAAAAATTTGTAATAACACTTCATCTTCAACAAAATCGTGTAGAGGAGAATAAGAAGCCACATCCCCAAGTTCGCACTTGGCCAAGTAATAAAAGGTGATGTATTTTTGTTCCTGTTTCTTCTTTTTGCGTATTAGGCGCAATACATTTTCCACTAGCCGATACACGCGAGGATTATCGCGAAAGTCGCTCAACGCCGCTTCGATATTTTTCTCAATATCCTTTTGGTAACGTAGAGCGATCAATCCTTTCATCGCGGTGTTGTAGATTGCTTTATTTTGCGAAGCTAATTTTTTTAGTAATAATAGCGGAGACTGCGTATTTTTTTGCAAATGTAAGCGCTCAAAGTGGTATGCCGCGTACTTTTTTACCAGGCTTTCATAGTAAGGGAAAAATATGTTTGCTTTTAATGAAGATTTATCGGTAAGGGCATTGAAGTACACGAATAAATATTTGATATTCGTGTCTCTCAAGGAAACTTTGTGCAAATATGTACGTATCACACCTTCCAAAGCATAAACGTTTGCAACTTCCGACCGCAGAGCTTGGATGTAGGTCTCTCGGGCTAAAACCATATGCTTTTGTTTTTCGAGTATTTGCGCGTAAAGAGTCAAATATTCCCCGTTTTGTCCACCGAGTTTCCATCCCTTCTCCAGTATTTGTTTTGCTTTTTCATACTGTTGCTGTTTTACATAACATCTGGCAATGTATACATATGTTTCGCGTCTTTCCAAAAGGGGTAAACTTTCCTCAAAAGCCGCAATTGCCGCGGTAGAATTCCCACTAAAAAAATACGCTTTCCCTAACACATATCGTGCATTGGCAGCAAATAGCGACGAGGTCTTTTGCTGTGTACAACGGCGAAAAAAATCGATAGCGCGCTTGTAATTTCCGGTATGGAAATTTACGAGTCCCCTATATAAGAGTGTTTCTGGTAAACTATCCTCAGTGATTTTTTTCAAAAAACGATCGCAGTCTTCATAACGACGTTTCTCGTACATCATCTTTGCCTGAGCAAGATACAAAGATTGCTTATCACGATGTTCTTTAGGTATTTTCTCAAAAAATTTCTGTGCGGCGCTGTAATTTCCCATCTCAACACACACGCACATCAGGTATTCATACACCAAATGTCGGTCCGTAGACTTTACTATTCGCAGAGCTTTTTGTAATTTTTGATAGCTGGCTTCGTATAGTTTCTGCTGGTATAAGTACTTTCCCTCTTGAAAGTCGTCCTGGACGTGTACAATTTCTTTGGTGTGGATTAATGCGTCTCTACGAGTTGTTTTTTTATAAACCACAAAACCTATTAGCGCAATCAACACAACAATGATCATCTGTGTATAGACCTTAAGTGAACTACCAAGATTCACTTTTACTTTTTTATTTCGTGAATAGTTGCGTAAATCCACAGCAAACTCATGGGCACTTTGATATCGTACTTGTATATTGCGGTGCATTGCTTTTTCACAAATACGCGAAATATCTCTGGGAATAGATTCATCTAACTTGCAGCATGGAAGTATTTTTTTTTCTGTCACTTCAACTAACAACGCAGACATAGAAGTTGCTCGATACGGAATCTGTCCAACGAGCATTTCGTACATCATAACTCCAAGTGCAAATATGTCGCTGCGATGATCCACAAGTTTATTCCTACCTAAAATTTGTTCAGGAGACATATAAAATGGCGTTCCCAAGAGTTCTCCGGTTTTTGTTAAAGCAGAGATCTTCTCTTGATCTTTCGCCAAGCCAAAATCCATCAGAACGGGCTGAGCGTTATTATTTCTAATCATGATATTGGAGGGTTTTAAGTCGCGATGTACAACTCCCATCGTGTGACAGTGATGCAAAGCGAAAGCCACTTTACTTAAAATAACCGCTTTGGCTTTGTAATCTAAAGAATGATTCTTCAAAAAATCTGCTAAGTCACACCCTTCGATGTATTCCATGGTAAAAAAATGAATTCCATTCTCTGTACCTGTTTGAAAAATCTTGATGATGTTGGGATGATTGAGTTTGGCAACGGTTCGCATTTCCACAATAAAACGCTGTAAAAATTGTAAGTCACGTGACAAAACAATTTTTAATGCCACCGTACGTTTTAGCTCAGTATCAAAAGCTTTATAAACCTTTCCCATTCCCCCTTGTCCAATAAGAGAAATGATTTCATACTTACCAAATCGTTTGTACATTTTATTACCTTACCAGTGAAATTTTTTGCGAAAATAGGTAATTTATTATAAACTAATTTCAATAAAATATAAAGTAGAGAAAACTTTTGTGAGGATTACCTATGCGACCATTAGTCATTCGCGCCGATATTTCATCCATTCATATAGATGTCATAGCTTACGGGGTAGGTTGTTTCCTTGCTCCAGGCTACCTAGCTGCCTCTCTAAAGAAAAGATATGGTAAAAATTTTCACCAATATCTACGCGGTAAATTCAACACCTCTAAACCAAAGAGATTAAGCAATAATGACAAAAAAATTAACAATGAACAAATAAAAAAAATGGGTGGTCTACCTCAGGGATTTACACACTATATTCCCGCAACAGAACTGTGCGAGTCGCTACCAGCTCCGCATATGATTCTGGCTGTTGTCGGAGGAGAATATCACGGACATATCAATGCACACTCCATTCGCGATTTAGTAGAAAACATTGGTGAGACTTTGGCAGCGAATTGCAAACCTAACACAACAACACGAATTGCTTTTCCTGCTTTCGGTCTTGGAAAAGGCCGTTCACAGCGTATTGAAGTGATGACAGCCCAACTACAAGCCATGTATGAACTTGGAGAAAAGTATCCACACATACACCCTATTTTCATCAGTTACAGTGATATCGTATACCGCATGGCACTGACAATCTATGACAGTTTGCCACAGAACACCCGCGCATTCGTCACAAAATACAAAATGAATAACTACGTCAAAGAATTGCAATACGAATTGCAAAACGAACGCCTAGTTTTATTTATAGGTGCCGGTGTTTCACAAAGCTCAGGACTCCCTAACTGGCAAAGCCTAGTCGCGCAACTAGCCACAGCCGCTCAGATAAACGAACAGGCACAAAATGTTGATGAAATGTTAGATCTTGCGGCACAGTGCCGTGAAAAATTGGGAAAATATTTTACGAGAGAACTCAAACGCACCCTCGAAAAAAATAATCCCACACCTTCCATTACCCACTACTTGTTGGCCACTTTCCCCGTGGGAACAATAGTAACCACCAACTTCGATACTCTTCTAGAGCAATCATTGTTACGCATAAAAAAAGCAGCGTTCACCATTCATAGTGCATTTGATGTGGCATGGGCTCCGATGAAGGACCAAGTCAATATATTGAAAATTCACGGAGATATCGACACGCCACACGAAATTACTCTCAGTAAGGAAGACTACGATCATTACTTCCAACGCCGTCCTGCGCTATCCGCACTGTTAAAGGGACTATTCTTAAATCGTACTTTTTTATTTGTCGGCTATAGTTTACGTGATCCTAACTTGAACATTATTTTGCAAGAAGTGGGTAACTTACTCAAAAAAGCACAGCGCCCCATCTACATGATTGTATTCGAAGCAACAGAAGAAGAAATTATCAGTTACAAACAACAAGGGGTTGTGGTGATTTGCGTTGCTGGCACAAGTATTGAGGAGAAAAGCACCTCGTTGTGGCAGTTACTCAATTGTTTACAATCAAATGCATTTCAAGCACATAACACTTGGCTTGCCCAAGATGCCGATGAACTGGGTTTAGAAACTGCATGGCAGGAGAATATAAACGATTTGCGCAGTACACTGGGAAATTTCATCGCTAAGTTAGAAAACGAAGAACAACTTTCCGACGCGGTTGTCGACTTTTTATTTCCCTGGTTAACTTTAGCCATGAACAATGGTCTCAATATTCCCTCCACTTTGTGGGAAAAAATCGCCCATCACTATCGTCAGCGCGATCTACAAATTGAAGCCACAAAACTCAATGCACTCGTCGCCGAAATTGCCGCTTTTCGTTCAAGCGATGGCAAACGCCAAAATCGCCATGAGGCGCGTATATGGGAAATGCGTAAGAATTGGCATAAGTAGTAATTGTAAACATATGGAGAAAGTAATGACTAAAAAAAGTTCAGACTACGAAATCACCACTCTTGGTCAATTTATTGCCGTAGTTGTTGTTTTGGGAATCATTTACATCATATCTCTCATTTTTCCCAAAACCGCAGAAGAGAAACAAAATTCAAACTCTGCCGCGACCACGAAAACGCAAAACGATATTGCGAGAAATAGTACCAACGTAAAGTCACTGCAAAACGTCTCGGTTCAAAAAAATTCTAAACGTAAAAACAACAACACAGCAACCAAGGTAAGCAAAAACAACACCAAGCGCAAGTCAACGCCAAAGGTAAACACCAAACCCAAAAACGCGCCCAAACCAAACCCGAAAGTTGTGGGATACAAAGAGCCGCGTCAAAAAAGCGCTTATGTGCGTAAACACCACGACATCGACGTTGTCAAGAGCACCAACTATTCCAAGATGGCACCGTTGAAGAATCCGCGAAGTAAAAGCGAGAAGTGGGTCATGGATCGCATCAAAAAATACCCCAAAGACCTACCGCGTATTTTATTACAAGACTACGGTGACGACGGTTACTACATCAATACCTTGGGAAAAGATGCTTTGGGAAGACACATCATCCCCGGGATCAACCCTGACGGACAATGGTCCACGATGCTTTACTCCAATATAAACCGCAAAGGCAAACGCATCAAAATGATCCTGGGACACAACTGGGGCAAATGGAAAGACCAGGGATTTTATGTGCATGCGATTTATGTGTCGAATAAAACCATTAGCTTGCGTAATAAAGCGGGAAGGAACCTAGCTTCGAGTCTTTATCCTGTCAACCAGTCATTGTCTAAAGGACCGGTATTCCGCTTTCGCTAGGATATAGGTTGGTGTTGGTGTTTCACTTCCATGTTGGTGCCCTCACCATCGAATTAGCAGTTACAGCTGCGCTGTAAGCTGCTATTCTCATACCTCTCCCACAGGGAGAGGTTTCAGTAGTCTCTTGTGTTAAAAACTAAATTCGCTTGAGTTGCGAAACAAGGGAATGGCGTTACTACCTTTAATACTACGGCTGTACATGTGGCGGCACAAAATAACACAAATGGATACAAATTCAGACGTGTTACGCCTCTCCCTGTGGGAGAGGCATGAGAATTAAGGCTTTTAGCGAAGCTAAAACCTTAAATTCGATGGTGAGGGCACCAATCGGAAAACGAATCCCTTTTCCTAAGAAAAACCTAAATCTACGATGGTGAGGGCACCAATCGGAAAACGAATCCCTTTTCCTAAGAAAAACCTAAATCTACGATGGTGAGGGCACCAATCGGAAAACGAATCCCTTTTCCTAAGAAAAACCTAAATCTACGATGGTGAGGGCACCAATCGGAAAACGAATCCCTTTTCCCAAGAAAAACCTGAGCAACTCACGAAAGAAAAGCAAAATGAAACCAAAGTTTGTGAAAAGCAAGAAGACCACACTGCGAGAAAAAAGAAAAATAAAAAAGTTAGATCCCAAAAATTTTACCGTAGCAGATTTACATCCCGACTTCATAGAAGGGATGGAAAGTCTACGTTATAATCCAAACGCGAAGTGTCATTATGAGCTTTTTTCTGGTGGGTTATTGTGGACAGATGAACGATCTCCCGAAGCAGAAAACCGAGACAAAATTTGGTGCGAACTCTTAGTCTTTCGTATTTTGTTAATGTATAGATCCGCGATTATTCTGCGTGTAGAAGACAATGCAAAAGACTACAAACGCATTTGGGAGAAACTCAACGAAGCTTTTCCACATTGGCTGATATTTCGCCCAGACAGGCAAAGTAATAACCATGCTCAGCGCATCATAGAAGGGCTCAAAAATATGAAAAAAGAGCTAGAGGAAATGTAAAGCTACGCTTTAGTGTTGGTGTTTCACTTCCATGTTGGTGCCCTCACCATCGAATTTAAGGTTTTAGCTTCGCTAAAAGCCTTAATTCTCATGCCTCTCCCACAGGGAGAGGCGTAACACGTCTGGATTTGCTTCCATTTGTGTTATTTTGTACCGCAGGATGTAAAGCCGTAGTCTATAAAGGAATACTACACTTGTCTCTACCTACATCTTTTGCAAAGCATCATCAATACCTTCCAACGCTTCCAAACCACCGCACGCCACAGAAATATGGGGTGCCGAAATTTGTGGTTCGCGTGGATTTATGCGAATCACCGTTGCCTTTCCCGACGAACCTCTTCTCCAACTTGCACTGCGAATCGATGGAATTGCGGTACCTGCGCCAATTTCAATCACCACCGTCTTCTTATCGCAGCAGACCGCGTCGAAGTCAAACAATCGCTTTTGTTGTGCGCTGGAACGTCGTGAAATCCAACTCCAATCGCCAAACATCAATATATTCGGACGACTTGTTCCTCCACAGTGCGGACAACTGGGATTTTGCTTGTTGGTCATTGTCGCGAAATCAATTTCAAAATCGGCGTTGTTTTCCCAAATGTCATCGCGACAAGGTGTCAGACATTGCAGGTGATTAATCGAACCGTGGATCTCATAAATTTTGTCGTCGCTAAACCCGGCTTTTTGAAAATGCCCGTCGACATTCGAGGTAACGATAAAATACTCTTGGTTATATTTTTCAATCCATTGCTGCATTAAATGAAATCCGCGATGCGGCTGCGTTTCGCGATATAAATTCGTA
This sequence comes from Candidatus Uabimicrobium amorphum, assembly GCF_009002475.1. GTDB lineage: Bacteria > Planctomycetota > Uabimicrobiia > Uabimicrobiales > Uabimicrobiaceae > Uabimicrobium > Uabimicrobium amorphum. The sequence continues at coordinate 749,212 of NZ_AP019860.1, read as the reverse complement.
CGGTGTCCGTAAAATCCCCACGCAAAACTCGGGTCCTTTTCAAATTGATAGGGGTTCGCGGCATCGACAAAGTCAATCCCCAGTTTTTCGTACATCGGATAACAATTCCAAAACCCCTTGTTACCACGATAATCTGGTAGGCCAGAATCGACCCCAATACCTGCTCCTGAGTGAATAAACATTACTTCACTCGAAGCGATCACCTCTGCACATTGTTGGTACGTCGCTTTCATTCACTTTCCTCGACAGGTAAGACATTGTCTATTGGATTTGCTTGTTTAGGTCGCTTTGCGATATAAAAAACCAGTGAGATAAACAGAAAAACACCCGCGAGTATTGCCCCAAAACCGGTTTTTCCACCGCACAACTGTGTTGCTTGCGATAGCCATTCGATCGCCGCGGGAAGTTCTTCGTTAAAATCGATCTTAAGCGCATCTAAACTCGTTGAAATTACGGGTGAAATAATACTGAGGTACAAAGCACACTTTGCAATGGTCTGTTTTTCGACATTGTAGCGTAAATTTTCAACCGTATCGATCACTTTACCGTTGTATAGTATTTCCACATAGCCTAGTTGCTTTTTACTTTCCGCTAGCGGTGTCACCGAAAAATTGGCTTCGGCAATCTCTGGAGTGATATCCACTTGTTTACGGCTGGGAACAATCAGACATCCTGGAAAATGCGGTACGACTTCAACAATAGGTTTTTCGCGCTGAACCACAACATCTTTTTCACTTGCCACTTGCTCGATTTTTTCACTGACGACTTCCTGTATCTTTTTTTGTGAAAAAATCACCTTGAGTGGAAAAATACAAAAAGGATACATTCTTTTGAAGAAACGAATGGTGGATTTGCGTTTTATTTCTGGCTGTTGTGATATCACGTTTTTTTTCTTTGATTCTTCCACTTGAATCGTTTCTTTATACACCTCTTCGCTTTTCAATTCTCGTCGCGAACTGGCGCGATCATTTTTGGAAACAATTGTGACCCCATAAAGTGTGTCCAAATTTTTATTTTGTGCAGAGCTTGTTTGAATTGTCGAACCGTAAGGGTCCTCAATATTTGATTGTCTTGCTGGCAGAGATTCCGACGCCTGAATCGTCGATCCGTAAGGATCTAAACCGCTCTTTTGTATCGTTGCCTCATACGCGTTTTTATTTTCTCGTGGCGAAGATTCTGGTTCGTCAGCGGGCGAATGTGCTAAAAGTTCCTGGGTGGCATTCTTGATTCCTGAGGCAAAAACACTTTCATCATTAAATCCGGCATAGCGAAAAATACCAAGAAGCGTTTGATTTATATTAATAAAACGAATTTCTCCACCGCGATTGCGCACGATTTGTATTTGTTGAACCAAAACCCCTAAATTTTCCGCGCCTAAAAAATCAAATTTATTCATATCGACAACAAATTTATTGTAGCCGTCGCGTAGTAAATCGTCGATGGCGCTTTTGAGAGGAGAGATGTTATCCGTAGAACCACCAACCTCGATGAGATATATTCCTTGTTGCAAATGCTTGATGTTAATCTTCATTATTCTCTCTTCTTTGTAAAATACTCCACGATTTCTTCAGCGCGTTGTGTTTCGCCTTGGGGAACCAAAACGTAATGATCGTGTTGAACGCGCTGGTTGCCCTGTATTTCGATTTTAAAAATTAAATTGTTATCCTCCAATGAGACATCGAGGAGCACAACACCTACTTCGTTAAAACTTTGGTATTCTTTGCCACGTATGAAAAAACCTGGTCCAATAAAAGTCATCAATGTGTCTTTGTCGACATAATCAATGGCGTTTTTTTGCCATAATTTTTCGCGGTACCGTCCAGCAAAAAACACAATGGTCACAAAAAAAACCAATACCCCGGTAAAAATTCCTGTAAGTAGTAAAAAGTCTTTTTCCTCGTACAAAAAGCTAGCAGCGATGACATACAAAACGACAAAGATAATCGTTGACCACTTTATCACTGCTTGGTAGTTTTTTTGACGTCTCTCCAGCTCTGCGGCAGCAAATGGGCGCCATTCATTTTGCGTATATGTCCATTTTTGAAGGTACTCACCGTCTTCAATATGCGCAACGACCTCTTCAAACCTTCGGATACTACCTCCGAGAAGAAAAGCGATAAAAAAGCATAGCAAAAAAGAAAATCCCGCCAGTATACCACCGACAATCCACAAAACTTCATGTTGAAAAAACAACGCTGGTAGTGCAATGGCGATCGGAATAAACAGACCACTTTTTACAAACAACCTCTTCACATGCGCGGGATTTCCCGCAACGTTTTCCCAGTTCATTTACTATTTCCTTTAGCGATGGCACCAAATAGTCATTCCATAATTGCCTTCTTTATTAAAACTCCACCCAACCGTGATAATGCGGTCGTGTTTATCAATTGCTACTGCCTGTGCCAAGTCGTGATGATTTCCTCCAGCAGTGCTGTGATGAATGATGTAGCCTTTTTCAGCAAAAGAGGTGTCCAATTTACCTGTGGGCAAATAACGCCATACCACAACATCAAGGTTACCGTGTTGTCCATCACTACGTCCGACAACGGCAATGCGGCCAAAAGAGTCTATCGCCACACTTTGTCCTGTATCATACCCATTGCCTTTTGCGGCGTTGCTATGCGAAACATAGCCCTTGTCATTGAACGAAGCATCAAGCGTTCCCGTACCGTTGAAACGCCACACCGCCATATTGCGGCCCTCATTAAAGGTAGAATTGCGTCCAGCAACAACAATTTTTCCACTGTGATCCATCGTAATTCCACGAGCTTCATCACCAAAGTCTGTGGCTTTTACGATGTTGTGAACCACAAAACCTTTTTCGCCAAAATTAGGGTCAGGAGTCCCATCGTTTAGAAATTGCCAAACATACATTCCCGTAGGATTCAAACCTTTGCCCGTGACGATGATCTTGTCTCCCACTGTTGCAACACCGTAGCCCCAATCCCAATCATTGCCCTGGATCAGCCATCCACCGTTGCCAAAACTGGTGTCGAGTTTCCCATTTGGCAAATAACGCCACACGATCATTTGCGAACTTGGAGGAAAACCCGCGGCATAACTTTCTCCGGTGACAACAATGCGATTCTGTGCGTCAATCGCCACGGCGTATCCATAGTCATGTAAGTTTCCCCCTGCGGCATTGTGATGGATAGCGACGCCATTTTCCCCGAAACTTTTGTCTAGTTTACCATTGTCCTTTACGCACCAAATGACCATATCGTCGTTGCGATTCGCATTACGGCTACGTCCCACGACAATAATGCGATTGTTATGATCTATCGCAATGGCATTACCTTCTTCGTCACTATTTCCACCGGCGGTATTGTCGTCGACCAAAAAGCCTTTGTTGTTGAATGAGGTATCAATTTTTCCTGTTTCCAGATAGCGCCATACCGTCATGTCTATATTGAGCCCGTGATTGCGATTTGAGCTAAAACCGGCAACAACGATACGGTTTTTTTTATCGATGGTTACCGCTTGTCCAAAGTCATTGCCAACACCTGCGGCGTCCTCATGAACAACAAAACCTTTGCCATTAAAGCTCTCATCTAGCTGCGCATAAACCGCTGCCAGCATGGTAATTATTAGAAAAAAACTACGCATTTAATTTAACTCCCCTAGTATTGAAATTTGTTGGTATTTGGTTTTCTTCAGAAAAGTGATTCTTTTTCCGATTGGTGCCCTCACCATTGTGGATTTAGGTATTTTTCAGAAAAGAATTCCTAATCCATAAATCACCATAACTGCGATGGTGAGGGTATCAATATAAAAACGAAATACCTCTACATATTATCCAACTCTGTTATTTTTTTATACTCATCCATGGTGTCAATGTCAATATTTCCTTGTAAAAAAGGTATACTTACGCATTTATCTTGGTAGCGGTACAACAACTTCTTCGCCCCGCGGTCACCCTGTAGTTGCAAAATATCATCAAAGTATTTACGTGAAAACAGCGAAGGTATTCCCCACGTTTCGCCATACTGACAGGTAACGATTTCATGCCCTTCGCGATATTTATCTCCCAAACGTCGTAGTACATCAGCGGAAATAAATGGCTGATCGCAAACCATAAAAATCACCGCCTCTACATCACTATCGTCTAAAATTTTTTGTGTTCCCAAGCGAATGGAGCTACTTACCCCTTGGTCTCGATGGTGGTTTATGGCAATAGTGATGTCATGGTTGTGAACTACTTGGAGAATGTCTTCTTCAGGTGGGATGACAACAACAATGGGAGAATAATCACTGCCTTGTGCTGCGAGAATACTTTTTTCTAGTAAAGTCGTGTTTTGCCAGGATAGTAGTTGTTTTTTCTGTCCTAACCGCGAAGACTTTCCCGCAGCGAGTATTACAATGGCAATCATTATTTTCCCTTATCGTCAAATTTTTATGAGCGGATAATTTTTCGTGAAATGGTTGCGACAAAGAGCGTTGTTAGAAAAATACCCAAAATTCCTTCTAGAGAAAATAGATGCTTTAGCCAGTGATCTAAAACCGGACCACTGTCACCATAATCCATAGAAGCAAATGTGGTAATACTCAAATAAAAGGAATCGCTAAAACTAATATCTGTCAGAGGTCCGTCTGGGCCAAGAATACCGTTTGGTACAAAGGAAAACAATATGGCAAATACAAAAACGCAAGAAAGCGCAACGAAAGCGATATTCATCGGACGCGTTCCGTAGCCAAAACCTTTATCGAGAAATAACCAGTCAAAGAAAATTCCCATACTGCGCATTGGTCTCTTCCACGAGGCTTTTTTCATTTTACGCTTTGAACGGCAAAATCGATAGTACGCCCAATCCATACTCTCATAGTCATTTCTTTGATGAAATGATTGTTTTAGAATTCCGTATTCGGTCACCGCATGGCTAAATTCACCATTCTTTTCCGAGCTTAGTTCGTCACCAATGGAATGGCGATCAATCAAAAAGTGGTCAACTAACATATGGTTAAAAGAAATATCGCCAAATTTACAACGAAATAAATCGACCTTACCGTCGACATCGGTGTTGTACATTTTCAATTCTTTTTCAATGCGTCCATAACGCATGGTAAAACCACCATCAAACGAACTAAAACGCAAGTCCGCCGATTGACACTTGAGGCCATTCCACGAGGCCTCTTCTTTAAAACGTGCCTTATGGGAGTACAGCTTTCCTCCAATCGTTGAATTTTCACAGCGAATCATACCGCGAAAATACGACTTGGAAAATACCACGTCGTTGCCGACATCTACGCTATTGAGTTCCCATTCAGCATAGGAGTTGATGCCATCCAAACATAAATCTCCAGCAATGTTGGCAGAGAACATATTGATTTCTTTGTGAAATGTACTATCTGTCATATAGAACGTACCAGGAACAACATCATCCTTGCCTCTTTCTTCCTGGGTATGAAAAGTACTCAATTTTTCTTTGTCCTCAGCACTGAGTTTTGTCCCTACTTTAAGTCCACCAAAATCAATATAGCCATGAACGCGACTATCAGCCAAACTACCCCATGTACCAACCGTCAGAGCTGGGGCGATAATGGCACCTTCAATATTACTTCCGCTGAGGATTAGACGGTCCGCCACATTACTTTGCGAAATTTTGATATTTTTTCGCGCGTAGATTTTGGAAAGGCCAACACCACCGCCAAAATTAATATTGCGTAACACGAGATGGTTTTCAAACGTCGCGCCGGTGAAAAAGATGTCTTGTTTCACATCCGCAAGGTAAAAGTTCGATTCGTCGCCAAAGGTCGCTTCATTAAACGAACCGCGGCCATTGAAAGTTACTTTTCCAAAGTTACTACGTCCGCCCAATGTCGTTTTCTTAAAATCGGCCCTGCCCATAAACTCGCTCATCCAAAAACTTGAAACGTCTTGGAATTCCGCTTGATTAAAATTTGCTTGCTTATGGAAAACGCACTTGATAAAACGCGCATATTTTCCAAAACGCGCGCCGTAAAAATCGGTTTTTCCCTCAAAGTTGATACTGTCAAAATGGATATCTTCTTTAAAATATACAGGTTTTCCGATTTTACGTCCTTTTTCTTCTTTGGGCATCTCTGCAACAAACTTGCCTTTTATTGTTATTTCATGCCAGTATACTTTTGAGAAAAACATACTTTGCGACATATCCACATCAGCGAACGTGCAACCGGAAGCGTAAAAAGCATCATTGGTGTCATCGTTTCCAACGCGTGATTTTTTCATTTTAAGTGCTTGTTCTAAAGTACAAGAACTCAGGCTAATACGCGCAATCTTTGACGAGTTTAAATCAAGGCTTTCTTTTTTATGACCTACGATCGTGTGGCGTCGAATTTTGAACTCATGGCAGTGACAACGGAATGCACTCACAAGCAGAATGTCCCCCTCGCCGTCAAGTAAGACGTCGCCTTCGATCTTCGATTGATCGAGACGAAAAGTTCCCTTGAATTCGCAATTTTCAAAAACAACATCGCCGACGACACGTGTGTTACGCATAGAGACATTATCGTTCATTAATGTATCTGCAACTGTTATACCTTCGCGTATAATCGTATGCGACAGACCTTCGTCACCTCTCCACGCACTAAATTCAAGTCGCTCTGTTACTTCGCTGTCTCTTACCTCTATTCCCTGTTCAAATACTGTTCCTCGTGCGACAATTCCTTGTAGCTGACAATTTCGAATCACGAGCGGATGAACAATTCTTAAACCGTCGAGGTTGAGAAAGGGAATCACGGCATCTTCAATGATGCCTGTCTCTTTGATTTTTTTTACAGCTACCGCAGGAAACAAAACTTTGCGTCCATTGATTTCTTGTGCTTCTTCTTGTGCTTCTTCTTCCGTTTGTTCTGCCGCGTTTTGCGAAAAAACCTCTTTCATCGAAACTTCAACAGTGGTACTTTCGTCACTTTTTCCGTCCAAGGAAATCACATCGACTTTTTGTGTTTCTAAAAGTGCCTGTTCGTCAATAGATGATATGATTGTTTCTTCGCCTTCTACCTTAGAAATAATAGTTTCGTCGCCAGAACAAATCACTGTCTCTTCGGCATCAAAATTTTCTAAGTTATCAATCACGACATCTGCCGCAATATCTGCGACAGCACCGCTGACAATGGTATCTTCTGTCGATATAGCAGAATTGTCTTCCTTGTGTTCTACCGTATGCTCACCGGAAATATTTTGTTCCGTCGTGTTATTAGCAACTACCTTAGGCGTATCCTCTGCGCTGTTCGTTGCGTCATCTTTCTGTGAAACAGCTCGTTTATTATCTTCAGAAGAAATGTCGCCATTTATTTGTACATGTAGATTACGCTGTATAATTCTTTGTTCTAGAGGATCGTCATTGATAGATTTCACTGCTTCATCTGTAGAGCCCTCTTTGGTAGTTTCCGTAGAATGGCTACTTGCCTCTTCAGAAACATTCTCCTGAACTTTATCGGCGGCTTTTTTTTCGTCATTTCCGTCGATAAACTCATCTTTGTTCATAATTACCTTCCTTTATTTTCCGGTTACGAGCACGGTTATAATCGCTATCAAACTTTAGTTTGATTCGTCGGGTCTTCCATGTATTTGATCTAAAATCGCTGGTACATTGTCGGGAAGTTCTTCACGATCTAAACGATAAACCTTATTATCGACAAAGTCTTCGATACTACATAAAAAACCGTCTACAAAAACCAAACGACACTGCTGTTTATTATATGAACGAATGCTTGTTTGCGGTGGTGGTAAAACACCATTATCATCGCCCTCTAAAATGGGCTGATAGTCTAATTTTTCTTCACTGTAGTTCCAAACAGAAATACGATGATCCTTGGTGTTAAAATTAAACTGCGATTTGGGTTCTCCCATTTTATAATCTACTTGAGCTTCACTATCACCAAGTTCTACTCCCAATTCCTTGACAACATTTCGTTCTTGGAAAATCGTACAGCTACACAAAATGATACTGCAAATCGCAATAAGACAAACTTTTTCAATTTTATGCAAAATAACTTTACTCCTCACTTAAAAATGGCGTTTTATTTCCTTGACAAGAAGTATGTTGTTTTGCGATGTCATTACTTTGTCCATCACGATAAAATCCCAGTACGACGAAGCATTCATTTTCAATTGCTTTTTGCGTTGTAGACTACGAATACGCAATTCAGCATTGTCAGTAGAGATTTTCTTGTTTGCCATTAATTTTCGCAAAGCACTTATCTCATTGTCAATATTTTTGACTGCGCGTTCTAACTCTTGCAAGCGCTCCTTAATTCTCTTCTGTCGTGACATCCAACGTTTAGATGTAGGACTTATGTCTAAAGCATAAAAAGCCACCTCTACCTGCGAGCGGATTTGAGGAACTTCAAACTTAGCTTTGACAATCACAAAACTGTTGAGATAGTGGATACGCCAGACAGAAGCTCCTTTGAAATATTTACGATAGTACGCTTCCACGGTGTCGGTACTCGAATTGCACAAAAACAACGAACGGTAAAGAGATCGAGATTTAGAAGTTCTTTTGAGTCCTTCTTCCATCTTGTCATGGCTAATGAGTTTTGTTTGTGGAAAAACCACCAATGGGTAATCTTTTGCTAGTGTCTTTCTTTTTGCTGGTTCTAAACTCACCTTCGCGATTTGATCGACCAAACCTGCCTGTGGTTCGGTAGTAATCGAGACTCCCACCGGCTGTATGATTAAAAGCATATTGCGTTTTTTCTCCAAAACATGCTTAATAACCACATGATCCCAGTAAGTTGTGGTGTTTAGCATAATATTAAGTTTAGATTGCAACAGGCTTAATTTTTTATTACGTTCTTCTAAGGAAATCTTTTTTGCGTCGTACAGAGTTTTTTGTTCTTGTATCTCTGCAGATATTTTGTTAACTGCCGCCTCGTTCTTTGCGATCGTCTCGCGAATTGCCTCTATATTTTTAATGCGGTCTAAGTTTTTTGTGTCGATAGAATAACAGTGGATCTCCATCATTTCACTACTGCCAGGAACAGCAAATTTCAGCTTTAAAATATGCACAAGTTCATTGAAGTTAATACGTGAAACTTGGGTCTTTTTATACGCTTTGCGATAAAATTCTTCGATGTTTTCCAAAGGAGAATCCACGGCAAACAATGAGCAGTAGAACTCACGCTTTACCTTGGCAATCACATTTTCTTCTAAACTAGGCAATTGAACGTGAGAAGCTTTCGGATACAATTTTACATAAACCTTCTCATCCTTTGGCGAAACCAATCGACTCGTAGGTTTTGTTCTTTTTACCACGGGCTTATCTTTTTTTGGCTCTTTTTTCACTTCAACTAAAGGTGTTTTTTGCTGTTTTTTTATTTCAGAAATTTGCTTGCGATCGGGATTCAAGTGTATTTCCGCAAGAAATTTTATCAATTCGAGTGGGTAACCGTCGTTTTTCAACTTTAGTAGTTCGTTACTATTTATACTATCGTGATCAATCTCTGATTTTTTGAGCGCAGCAATGATTTCGTCGCTACTTTTACCTGCTCCAAACCACTTACGTACGTCTTTAATAGAAACTTTGTCACTTTTCGGCGAAAACTTATTTTTTAGGGCATTCACAATTTTTTGCGGTACTTTGTTGCGGTGCAACAAAAGCCAGTCTTTTACACTATAATTTTCGATTTGTTGCGCCTGCCCTATTTGGGCGATAATGTCTTCGCTACTTTGCCCTTCTTTTAGCATTTCAACAATAGATGCCGCTGACAAATCATCCGTACGCGACAACGCCTTAATAATCCGTGACGAAATACCTTTTTCCTTCAATAGTTTTATATCTTGGGCAGAGAAGGTACCACGATTTTCCGCTTTCTTAATGTGACCAATTATTTCTGTTTCTTCTACACCTAAATCGACTAAAAATATAATGTCTTTCGCGGTGATAGATTCAGCACAGATGCAACTCAACATGATGGTAAAAATTAAAAAGATACGTAACATGATGCTCTCCTAAATTTTATCCAATTCGATCAAAGCAAAAGCAGCTTTCTGGAAAAGAGGATAAATAGTAATTGATTTTTCATAACAAGTTCGAGCATTGTTTTTCATTCGCAGTATGTGGTATAGAGATCCTATATCAAACCACAACATATAGTCGTCTTGCGAAGCCAAATTTTCCGCTTGTTCTAGATGATATACGCCCTCGCTTATGTTTTGCAAAAATAGCAAACATCTCGCAAGGTGAATGTGTGGTCGTGGCGCCGAAGAATCCATGGCAATAACTTTCTCAAAATGCTCTATTGCTTTACGCCAGTTCATACTATACTCTTCTTGTATCCCCGCCAAGAAATGTGCCTGTGTCGCAATGCTTGGCTCTCCCACAGGAACGATTTCGTTGGGATAATGTTGTTTAAAGGAACAAGAATTTAAGCCGATTAGTACTGATATGATTACTATTCTCGCTAGCACAAAAAAATCCTTCCTAAAAAAAAAGAAACATATGCTATAATAAATAATAAATACAAAAAAAGCAAGTAGTCGCGCGATCATTTACCGAGCGAATCAGTTAGTAAACAATACGAATTATCGACCAACAATGTTTGCCGAGGTAATTAAATGAGCATAATAGAATTAACACAAAAATTAGTACAAATCCCCAGCTATGTTGATGGCAAATGCAATGAATACAAATGCATGGAATTCATCGAGTCTTACATCAAAGAGCACACACAATTGACCATGCACAGACAATTAGTTGAAAATGATCGCTATAATCTTATTGTACACGATAATGAACCTGCAAAGCTCATTTTTTTTTGCCACATGGACACAGTACTGCCTTCCTCTGGTTGGCAACACGACTTATTTCGCGGAGAAGTGCAGCAAAAAAAACTGTATGGTTTGGGAGCGGTGGACATGAAAGGTGGACTTGCTTGTGCACTCCACGCGGCCTCACACGTAAAAAATACACGTGGCTTACATTTGGTCTTTGATGTCGATGAGGAGTACTATTTTAAGGGAATAGAAAAATACCTAGAAAAATATAGTCCTGCGGCACAACTCGCTATTTTTCCCGAACCAGGAATGAAAATTCGCAACGGGCACCGCGGGGTAATCGAAATTTATTTTCGTCTTCACGGCGAAACAGGACATGCCTCACGTCCTCATGAAGGAAAAAATGCCATCCGTGGCATTCAAGAAGCCGTAGCTGTTCTCGAAGAGGCACTTCAAGAACATTCCCATCCGTCATTGGGAAAATCCACTTGTAACTTATCTTACCTTCACGGTGGTTCTGACCCAGGCCATCAAACACACGGGTATATAAACGTGGAAAAGTCTGCCAATAAAATTCCAGATATTGCCGAAGCCATACTTGATATTCGTCCTGCGCGTAGTACGGTAAATGCCGATTTTGTCGTCGACATCTTGCAAGATTTTGCGCAAAAACACGGTTACGCGTTAACCAATGTGGAAAAACGCCTAGACTACGGCGCATTTCACATAGACAAAGAGCAGCTACAGGATTTCGCCCAAATTGTAGAAACCTATATTGAAGGCGAGATATTTGCCGACGCCAAGCACTTTGGTTACGGAGAAGGGCAACTTGTTCACGAACGCCTTCAAATTCCATGTGCCTATTTTGGCCCTGGTCCTACGCAAAAAGCGCACGAAGTAGACGAATATGTTGAGACAGATGAACTCGTGTGCGTAGAGGCGATTTTTCGCGATACCATCATTCACTACTGCGGTGGAGAAAAAATTTGAAATCCTACAAAAAATACCATGGCTCTGATGTACGCAATCGTAGATTGACATGGATCTTCATTATTTTCTTTCTGTTGGCCGTAGGGTTAATTCGCGGAGAGCGTATTGCTCTTATCTTAGCACAAACCATGCTCGCGATGATGATTGTCACTTACATCTACGTACACTATATTATAAAAAAAATAGAAGTAACACGCGAAACAAACGACAAAGCAATAGAAGATGAACTAGTTCCCGTGTACCTACAAATCAAAAGTGTGTTTTGGTTTCCCATACGTTGGATTTGTATTAAAGACTATTTTGGTGCGGAAATGTATTGCGATCGCCAACATGAATACTTAATTACTCAATTCGATTTGTGGTGTAAAAAACAAAGTATTCAATATTTCGCACGCTGCGCTGCCGGAAGAGGAAAATACAATATTGGTCCCGTGGATGTCGTGGTAACAGATCCACTAGGCATTTGGATTTTGAGTAAAGAACTGCAAGTCATTGACAAAATATTAGTGCTACCTGCAATTGTAAAGCTAAAATCTATTTCGCCTCATGGAAGGCAAAAACTACACTTTTCAGGTATCAGGACTTCGCATAAAGCTGGTTTAAGCTATGATTTTTGCGGAACGAGAGAATATCGTAGTGGAGATAGTTTGCGCTACATACACTGGCCTGCAACCGCGCGCACCTCTAAACTCATTATAAAAGAGTTTCAGCAAATCACCACCTCGCGCATTGTTATCTTTCTCGATTTATACCGTAAATCACTACAAGGATTTCGTCCAACGAACTTGGACTACGCAATAAAAATAGCTGGCTCTGTCGCGAAATACGCCGTGGACAACTCTTATGAATTTCGCCTTGTTGCCGCAGGAGAAAAAGACTATGACTTTTATTATGGCAAGAGTGAAGCACATCTAAACTGGCTTCTAGAAGAAATGGCGGTAATGAAACCATCAGGAGACAAAAATCTACTGGAACTTCTCCAAGAGTATGCGCCTCTAATACCTTCAGGAGAGGAAGTGGTGGTTATTTTTAGCAGCCATATTGGTGATCCCCAACACTACCTACAAGTACTCACAATGCTGCAATACCGTAATATTTCTGTGACAGCAATATTTCTCGTAGCAACTAGTTTTAAAATATTACAAGAGCATGATGGTATCGATTGCTATATGGCAGAAAGCGATTTACCACAAATGTGCATGGCACGCGGCATTCACGTTGTTGTTGTCGAAAAAGGCGCTGATATTGCTCGTTGTTTCGAAGGAGGTTTCTAATGTTTTACTCATTTTTCTTACTACTAGCTCTGGCATGCCTCGGCGAATTTACCATATTTAATTTTTTAAGTATGTCCTCGCAACAACCTCCACTGTGGCTATTATACGTTTTACCTCTTTCTTTTGTATTAGGAGTTCTTCTCGCAAAAGAAAACAAAGGGTTTCTCGAAAAATTGCGGCGTTATATACAACTAGAAACGTTATTCATTATCGGTATGATTTTTTATGTATATATGCTATATACCACTAAAAATCACCCTTTAGTCAACTTTGGCTACTTCATGATATATTCCATGTCGTTGTCTGCCTGTTTCATTTTTCGCGAATTTTCGACATATCTATATTTGCTATCCTGCTCTTTACTTTTTGGTGTATCACAACTTTACGACGTAAGTGATCCTGTTCTCAAAGCCGGATTTTATCTCGCGGCTTTAGTATTTTGTATTGTCATACACAACGACTACATGAACTACAAATATATTGCACAAAGTAATAGAAACAAGATGTTCCCCTTCGTCATCACCATTGTTTCCGTAGTGTTTGGGGTAATGATCATGACGTGGATGACCTTTGCGACTCCTCAAATATCCAACTATCTAGATAGTGTCGCTCTCATACGTAGTTATTTTCAAAAAAAACAACCTCCTACACCACAAACAGCAAAAAATATACAGAACAATACACAAAGTCAACAACGCCGTCAGCAACAACAACCTCAAAAACAACAATCGCAACGCAAAGCCAAACAAAATAAAGAAAATAAACAGGCTAATAATAAACAAACCAATAGCGATAGCAATAGCAGTGATAAAAATCCCATCGCAAACCATACCCAGGTGTCGTTAAAAAACGATCTTAAATTTGGTGATGTTGATTTTTCAAACATTTCTCCACGAAAACTTTTCGAAGTGGAGCTAGCCACGGAGACCCTGGGAAATGCGGATATTCGTTCGCAAGATTTGTATTGGAAACTAGGACACTTAGACACATATGACGCACAGAACGGTTACTGGTATTTGCGCAATACTCAACAACAAGATTTACCGCGTAGTAGTGGCGGTTGGATAGCTCTAAATGCGGGAAAACCACGATTTAAACACAACAAGATATTGCAACTCTACACACTATACGCGCCAACTTCGCGACTTTACTATTTAACGCAACCAGGTTATATCGACATCAAACGCGGCCTGCGGGATCGCGGAGGTAATATTTTTCCCGAAACTCAGGGAAATCAGTATCAGGTAGTGAGCTATGTTGCCACAACAAGAGCACAAGTCCCTTATAGTATTATGAATGTAAGTTACCGTTACACCAGTGTCCCGCGAAACATACAAGTTTATCGCAACTTGGCAAAGCATATTACACGAAATTCTCGACGTCCATATGACAAGGTGAAAAGCATAGAGCGTTATTTACAAAAAAATTACACATATGACTTAAAACCAGGTATTCGCGGCGGTGACGCCACATATCAATTTTTATTCAAGAAACGTCGTGGTTACTGTCAGCATTTCGCCTCTGCCATGGTTTTGCTCCTTCGCTCTATCGATATACCAGCGCGCGTCGCCGTGGGATGTCACGGCGGCATATGGGACACAAACAAACAAGCATATGTTGTGTCTTCGATACACCGTCATGCCTGGGTAGAAGTACCTTTTCAGGTCTTAGGCTGGACAAAATTCGATCCAGTTCCTGTAGATGATCCACAAATAGATGCGGACTTTACAGAAAAAGTCGAAGAGTTTAAAAGACGCGAAAACATTCAAAGCGCCGACAACATTGTCCATAATGATGATGACAGGCGTGGTCGCCATTCATCCGAACGTACCCAAAACAACCCCAATAAAAACGGAGAAACACAAAACGACTTTGCGAGAAATGACCCGCGTAACGATAAAAACTCCGCTAATAACAACCAACGTTTTGGTGATAATGGTGATAAACAACGTTTTAGTGATAACAATCAACGTTTCGGCGATAACAATCAGCGCCTCAGCGATGACAAAAAACGTTTGGCACAAAGAAATAAAAGGCAGCAACCATTTGATGATCGCTCAGAAAACGCAAAAAAACAACGCCGTTTTGCCAACGAAGATTCCGTCAATCGCAATAACAATATGCAACGCGCGGACAAAGACCGTTTTTTTATGACACCCGAACAACAAAAAATGCAACAACTCGCCAGAAAACGTTTGCAGCGAATTCGTCGCGAAAGACAACGACAACAACAATTGCGCCAACAAATAGAAATACAAAGACAAAAACGCATTCAAAGACAGAAACAACTTGCCAAAAAACGCAATGCAAAAAAACGTAATTCAAGCGCTACACCACAGCAAAAAAAGCTAGATACATTAACCCATAACAAAACCGCTCAACAAAAAATGGCAAAAACATCAAACAATACGACGCAAAAATCGTCGAAACAATCGAGGCAAATGAGAACAGCAAATGGTATTATCACATTTATCAAAAATATGACCATTTTTTGTGTATCCTTTGTATTAATTTTGATATTTTGTTATGTCGTCCCGCAAGTGATCAAAACAATACGCTTTTTAATTAAAGTGTTATTTTCAAAAAGTGAAACGCAACAAGAAGCGGAAAATATACCCAAATGGGGCAAAATGATCGCCAAAGTCTTAGCGCCAAAGAAAAAAGTACATACAGAACTAGGAAAAATTATCCACGAGTACACACAACTATCAAAAAAATTGGAAACTTTTGGTCTGCACAAGCAAACGCATCAAACACCAACAGAGTATCTTCACTTTTTACAAAAAGAAGTGAGCCCAACGGCAAAGCACAATATGCAAATGCTAACCCAGCTGTTCCTCAAAGTAAAGTACAGTCCTTATGAAGTAGATAGTGATGATGTTGTACTATTCAAACAGTACTGCGAAACAATATTTAGCGATATAAGAAGGGCTTCGTAATGCCAAACACAAAAATTTGTAATAGTTGTGGGCAACAAATTAACGCGGAACATGTCTTTTGCATACATTGTGGTGCAAACCTAGAAAAACAAAACAGTTCCCCAACTGACCATTCTCCTCTACAAGGAGACAAAAATTCTGATAAAACAACGGTAGAAAATAAGAGTAACAATCTCAATGCCCTGTTAGTTATTATCCTAACGGTTATTGTGATTTCTCTAACGCTAAGAATACCTATTCAAAGGGTAATATTATTCTTCATTCCCGTTGCTGTTGTATGGGTTGTTCATTCTCTTTTAAAAAAGATCGAGGGGAGTTAAACATGGAGTTAAACTCAAATGTAAAAATGTGTATACAGTGTGGTAACTACGTAGAAAAACACGCTAAATTTTGTCCACATTGTGGGAGCAGCCAAAAAACACATCTTACCTGTGCAAAGTGCGGAGAAAACGTACCACGTGATGCAAAGTTTTGCCATACTTGTGGCTATACTATGGCAGCAGTAGAGCAGGAACAAGAACAAAAACAACAAACCGTAAATGCCGGATGGCGCGGTGTTTTTTATCGCTTTACCTCACTTTTATGTTGGTCATGTTTTCTATTTGTAAGTGCCGGAGCGCTGTACCAGTATTCGGAAGGTAAATGGACAGATAGTCACTTGGCGATTATCGGAGTAAGCGCCCTGCCACTCATGACTTTTATTACCGCACGTTGGATTCTACGTGGAGCAAAGAAAAAAGTCGTACGATGAAAAAGAATAAACAATACCTTCCCAGGACATGCTCCTGGGAAGATTTTCAAAAGTGGGTGGGGGAAGAAAAGCTCACCGAGCTGCAAAACGGCGAAAAATCAGCAAAGCACTTGTTTGAAGAGCTACAACTAGGGGAAAGTAAACTGTACAAAGAGAACGATATTTATCGTGAAATCTCCTTAGTGAAAATGCACATTCATCACCCAAAACAACAAAACACACAACTCATAGAGACCTCTCAATATCTCCCACAACAAAAATCATGGCGCCAGCGCAATATACCCCCCAGCGAAAAATTGCAATGCAATGAAAAGCCCGAAGAAGCGGCGGTAAGAGGCCTAAAGGAAGAGTTGGCTTTTGTAGAACACCAGCACTACCGTTTGGTCTTTCGCGGCGAAAACGACGAAGAACGTGTATCTAAATCGTATCATGGAGTAAAAACGCTATATCAAACCTTCTGTTTTGACGTATACATCCAAGAAACGTTATTTCAAGAGAAATACGAAATACAAGAGAAAGATGGTAAAATAGCCATATTCGAATGGCGCACACAGGAGTGAAAATGGACATCCGTACTGTAGAACAACTCATCGAAGAACACAACAAAAACACGAAGTTGAAATATGTGTTCTTCTGGGGGCATACCCCCAAAAACAAAAACGAAATTGACAAAAGCTGTTTTAGCAATTGGTTTCCCATGCCGTTTAGCATAGATGGGATCACATACGCCACCGCCGAACACTACATGATGGCGCAGAAAGCTCTGCTGTTTAACGACCAAGAGTATCACGACAAAATTATCCAGTGTAAAACACCCGGTGAAGCCAAAAAATTCGGCCGCAAGGTACGCAATTTCGACGACGATACGTGGAAAAAACATCGCTTCGACATTGTAGTAAAAGGGTGCGTCGCAAAATTTTCACAAAACACATCGCTCAAAGATTTTTTGCTACAAACAGGAACGCGCATTTTAGTAGAAGCAAGTCCGCGCGATCGCATTTGGGGAATTGGCTTAGCGGCTAGCAACGAAAAAGTCTACGACCCGAACCATTGGAAAGGTCTCAACTTACTCGGTTTCGCCCTAATGGAAGCGCGCCAACAAATAAACGAACAGTAGAGTCGTAAATATAAGCAATTAACCACGCCTAACAAAAACTAAACGGCACAAACTTTGCTCTTTAAGTTAACTTAATACTTATAAAAAGGGAGAAGTTGTGTCACAAACAAAAAAAAACAAACGGTCTATTTCCATCAAACTACCCAAAAATCGCGATTTGCGTTTGGAAATTGAACCTGTTATTGCAAAAAGCAAAAAAATCTGCGAAGAAATACAACAACAACTTGCACAACATGAAGGTTTACAGAGGGTTTCCCAACAAGTTTCGGAAGCGGCAACAAAAAGTAAATCTGCGGCAAAACAAAATAGTTTTTTTAGCATACACCGTTTACCGGGATATATGTTTATATTATTACTCATATGGAGTGCTTGGTGGGTATATTACGACTTTGTAGTGACCCCTCAAATCTCCATTGCCTTATCCGACCGCGATACACAAAACATTGTCGAGGTAATGAGCGGCCAAGTCGGTATTAACATTGTTAATTGCAATGGTTCTAGCCATGGATTAGAAATGTTATATGACAAAAAAGTCGATATTACTTTTGTACAAGGAGGTGTTGATTTTCCGAATCAATATCAAAGATTCATACTCCCAGAAAAGGAACTAATTATATTTTTGGTACGTGATGGACTAAAAAAACATCAAGTAAAAAGAGTATGTACCTCGGTAAAAAATCAGGGAAGTCATACACTTTCACAACGTTGTCTAAAAGTCATGGGAATGCAAGTTACCTTTACACATGACTGGCCGCGATTGGTCGAAAACGAAGAATTCATCCTACCACCAGACGTTGATGCGGTTATAGTGGTGAAATCCATGGAAGAGAAAAATATGGCCGCCATTCGCTCTTTGGTTGACAAAGGTTTTAGGTTTCGCACGGTAGATTTAGGAGTTTGGGGAGACACAAAATCTTATTTGCAAAAGATAAAACTTTCCAAAGGCTATATATTAAAAAATCCATTTGCTCCACAAATGACGGTGCAAAGTTATTGGGTGCATCGTTATGTGGTGGCAAATCCCCATATTCGCACAGCACATGTGAAAAATATCGCGCGCGCTTTGTACCCGACGAATTTAGAGATTTCTCCGGAGAGAGAATCCGTGGTGAATGACTCTCTACAAAAGGCCGACGCGTTTACCGAAACGTTCATTGGAGTAGCGATGATCTTAATGAGTTTATTTGGTTTGAGTGTGTACTCATTTCGCCAGCGTTTCAATGAATTAAATACATTGGTGAGTTTACTCAACATGTTGCAAAGTTCCAAAGACTTGCATGGTGAACTAGATCATGAATTGCGCACACAGTACATTCTATATCTCGCCTATTGCAGTGATTTACTGAGTATTATTGACATTGTTACCGGCTACTATGCCCAAGAAAATTCGGCGTTGATGTTTAACGGTTTTTGTTCCACGATTCATCAAAGGTGTTCGCATCTCAAATTGAATATTCAACTCAAGATTCAACATGCTACTTTGAAATAGGATGGAAAAAGAGGCTTAACAGGATAGAAAAGAATTTGGCACAATTAACAGTATTTTGTTTTGTTTTAATAAAGGTCGTATGAATGAAAAATATTAAAACGAATTGGGTTTTCAATGATTTGCCTGGTTTTCGTACAGTGAACGATTTCGCAACCTACTATGAATTTCCTTATGAAAATTTACCGCCTATTCCAGAAGATACCGACGAAGATTTTTCGTGGATCATCTCGCAACGTGAAAGAGGTATGGGTGGGAACCTCGATGGTACCATTGAACTTGCAAAACAAAACGACATCGAATTGCCGCAATCGTTACATGTATTTATTGAAAAAAAATTACAAAAATACATGCTCTCCTCAACGGATTATTATTTTGATAGTGGAGAAAAGGTAACGCGTACCCAAAATCCTTCGGGGTTTTTGTTACATCTGATCGCGGATTCGCAATGGTGCTACCATTGGTATTTGTTTGTTGGTGACAATGGAGAACATTGTGTTTTAGGCTGTGTGGAACCCTACGGTTATGAAGAATATGCGTCGGTCAACCAGTCTGTTGTCAATATTGAAGGTTCTGAATTAGAGCTGTGTTCTCCCAGCTTTTTCGAGTTTATTTATCGCTTTTGGATTGAAAATGAAATTTGGTTTTCTCTGGCCTATACATGCAATAACATACTAACGCCGCGTATGGTCGAGTATCTTGCTCATTATGCCGCGGTCGTCACCAAGCAAAACCTAAACACTGTACAAAACCGTACCATTTATGAAGGGTGCACTTTTTATTTGTCGGATAAACTACCAGCATTAAAAGGATGTATATTTCAAGATTGCAGTTTTCGCGATGCACAAACGGAGTTTGAAAAATTGGATAACTGTCGTTTCATCCGTTGTAATTTTAACAAAGTAATATTCCATGACTCCTCGCCAAAATTCCAAGGAGGGATTGCGAATTCCTTAGTTGTGCAGGGCAATATATACGACCTGGAATGGCTGGATGGCCTTCATGAAATTGAGGAACTACGAATTTGTCACATGAATATATCTTCATCACGACAAGTGAAACTTAGGACTGCAACTACGTGTATAAAGTCAATCGTGATCGACAATGTCGATATCAGCAATGTAATTTTTAGCGATTTAAATAGATCAAAACCTAACGGTATTAAAGGACTGCAAAAAGTTACAATCATAAATGCAAATGTTTTTGCAGCGCACATCAATCAATGGAATATTGCACAGATAAAACATTTGCACTTTAAACAGGTAAAATTAAATCCGCCGGTGGCAAAAGCACTTCTCAAATCCGACAATTTAGAAGAAATGTGTTTTGAAGAAACGTTCTACCCCGAAATTCATTTGCTAAAGCAGGCCTTACCGCATTGCAAGATTCGTCAAATATAAAAAGATATACCTATTCAAAAACCGGATGGAAATTCTCGTCGCCTTCAATATCATAGTGAGAGTGATGTAGTTCTAAAATTGGTCGAAAAATATCTTTGACTTTTAGCATATCAATCAACTCTACTTGTTCAATGCGCAACTCATCTGCAAATTCGACGATAATGTCCATCATTTCGATGGAATCTAATCCTAAATCTCTTCCCCATTCATCTTCTAAGGAAACGGGGCGACCTACTTTCTGGGTAAGTTTCTCTAAGATAGGATCGGCGATTTCATGAGGAATTTGCTCCGTATCGATCTTTGCCCAAAAACGTTTTTGAATTTTGGGATGCTTACGAAACGGAACACGGGGCTGGGCAATAGATTCATTGCCATCGCGATTGTACCATTTTTCTAAAGCCCGATTAAACTCTGTACGACTTTTGATCTTTTTGATTTCGGGAGGAATAAGAGAGTACTCGACATATACACGGCGCTTAGGCAAGAAAAGAAGTAGACTTTTCATACAATCCCATAATGTATGTTTCATTGCCACGGACAAATCGGGCGCATCTTGGCGCTCCGCATAAGAAAAACGACTTCCCCATAGTCCGCGAGCATTGACAAGAACTACATGGCAATCTGGGACTTGGCTAACAATATCATACGCCCCAGAAGCACCTTCCAATCTTTCATAGGCCGTTCTTTTTATCTTACCCGAAGGGTAAAACATAAAACGTTCACCTTTTTTCAATCCCCCAATAATTTCCTCAAGTAGATCGTAGTATTGTTGTTTTCGACCTTCCCAATTGTCGGTTTTAGCGAGATCAACCACAGGAAGAGACCGAGGAAGCGTCAAAACATAATGGATACCGGGAATATAATAAAACTTTTCGTGCAAAACAGGTCGCATTTTAAAACGCCGCAATAAAAGACTAACTTGCACCAATGGATCGAGTAATGCAACATGGTTAGGCAAAAACAACGTTCCCTTCTCACTTTTTAAAACGGTTTTCTTTATTTCTTTTAAGCCAGTGATGTA
Organism: Candidatus Uabimicrobium amorphum; assembly: GCF_009002475.1. Taxonomy (GTDB): domain Bacteria; phylum Planctomycetota; class Uabimicrobiia; order Uabimicrobiales; family Uabimicrobiaceae; genus Uabimicrobium; species Uabimicrobium amorphum. The sequence continues at coordinate 727,532 of NZ_AP019860.1, read as the reverse complement.
ATAGCGATAGCGTAACTTTAATGACAGTTGTATCAGAGTGATGAATACATGTTTGTTAAACGAACGAATAAATTTTCTCATGGTATCTTTCGCTAAAAATAGAGTTTCCTATGCGTTGAAGTTTTAGCACATCACAACATCATAAAATAGCAAAAGCGAAATGTCACTTTTTTTATCAAAATTAAGATGCGTATCTCTAAAAGAATCTAATGAAAACTAGCTGCCATTTGTTGTAAAAGAAGCCACATAATCATGGGAACCCCCAAAGCGCATAACAATAAGCACGGTGCAATTAAAAAACCCACACAGGCGCGTCTACGTGCTGCGCTACCACGTATAACTTTTGTGTCACCCAGTACTTTCATACCTGAAGGCGGGAAGCATTGCTCCACATAAATACGTCGCGACAACAATGTCAACCACATCGCAAAACCCATTAGCATTATTGTCATACTACCAGCAATGATCAAAACAAAAAATTGAAATTTGGCAAACGCTTGCTTGGGTTGCTTTTGTGCGAGTTGTTGAATATCGGCAAAAAAGTTTTTACTGAAAAAAATAACGCCCATGGCAAAGCACGCACCGAGAATCAGCATCGCAAGTGCTTTTTTTTTGGCTTGGGGGTCTGCTTTTATGATTTCGTCAGTCATGTTTTTTTCCTGTTATTGTTTGGAAAAGAATATCCAACTGTATTTGGGAGAACAAACGGACACGAGGTCCGCCCCGACAACGCACTGTGTTCGATGTATGTTATTTTTATGCGTGCAACGATTCAAAACACACAGTGCGATACGTGAAATTTGTTACAACTCGGTGATGCGAAAGCGCATCACGCAATAGACTAGGCATCCGAGAAAGAAAGGGATGGAATACATCAACTGTAGTCGATCTAGCTTTTGTTCTGTGTAGTGTTTTCGCTGACAGATGTTGGCAATTCCAAAGCCACCTAAGCAAAATAAAACTGCCAAAATTTGCCCACCGCTATACACACTAATCCCAGAGTAAATAGTTCGGTATGCAAAGGTCAATGTCATGGTGATTCCAAGCCATAGCCAAATATACTGATAGTTATTTTCCTCGTTGCTTTCCTCACAACTCAGTCTTCGCAGAATGGTCAACGAACGATAGAAAGCCACCATAATAAAAATATCGATGAGAAAATATATTTCATTGTACAATATTGGTTGGGGGTGAAACTTTTTATAAACGGAAAGTAAGCGTCCCGCTAAACAAAGGATAAGGGAAATGGCGACGATAAATTGAAAGGTTTTCAACTTATTTTCGCGAAAAATATTAAATGAGAAACCGATGACAATCGAGTAGATCATCAACACCATCTCTATTTTGTATTGTTCCATGTTTTTTCTCCATGAAATGGCCATTTTGTTTATACATGTAGTCTACATATAGCATATCTCATATTGAGCGATATTGCATTGAAATATACATGAATTGGATATGTATAAAATATATACCTATTTTATTTCCCATATGTTGGTAAAATAACACAACAATATTTCATTCAAATTTACAGGAAAACACATGGAAAACAGTAAAAAAATCCCACTGCCACTCCTTGTGGTGGCGGCCTTACTACCAACTATTTTTACATACTTAGCGTTTTCAATACCTGGCTATGAAAAAGTCATTTATTCCATTAGCAAGATTGTCATTATTGTGTTGCCCATTGTGTTGTGGCATCGCGTATGCAAATCTCTCACCGAATTTAAGAAACGCATTGGTTGGAAAAAAACCAATGGAATATACGGAGTTACCACTGGTGTTGCGACCGCGATTTTGATTATTGCTTGCTACTACATTCTCTTTACTTCCTTGGATGCCTCTCTACTATACAATAAACTCAAAGAGCTAAATTTGATTGCGTATTTTTGGATCATGGCGGTCTTCATTTCACTGTGGAATAGCTTTATCGAGGAGTATTACTGGCGCGCGTTTATCCTCAACGAACAAAGTACATATAGTGATAAAAAATTACTGGTGTGTGTGATCAACGGTGTACTCTTTGGATTGCATCATTTTATTATCCTCAACGTGTACTTTGATGTACTTTTGGCGTTGTTGTTTACTGCAGGTGCTAGCGTGGGAGGTTTCTTGTGGGCGTGGCTACGTTTACGCGGAGTGTCTATTATTGATTGTTATATCAGCCACGTATTTGCGGACTTGGCGATTATGTGGATTGGCTGGGATATGATCAGTCGTTTTTCGTAGTAGTCTATAGTGTGCGATGCCCCCACAGGGGGCTGATAAGGGTAGGTTTTTTGTTAAGTGCATACAAAGAAAAGAGATAAAAACTCTTAAACTACAAATCTCCAGGTTGTCATCCCTGGCTTGACCAGGGACCCAGGCGCTTTCAAGTCGAATCTATATTGCTGGTTTCCCGCTTCCGCGGGAATGACACCTCTGGAAAAATTTAGTTTGAAACAATATCTGTTTTTAGACACAAGTACCTTGTGGTAAATGTTTTATAAAAAACCTACCCCTGACAACCCAAGCCCATTGACTTAAGAAAATCTAGTAAGTAGGTTTTCGTTTTCTTTTATAGTAATTAACTTGTTTTCGAGGAGATTTAACTCGGGGTCGAGGGCGATCTTTTCGAATGCAAGTAGGAGAAGAAAGAAAAAGTTGAGTAAGTTTTTCAAAAAGTAAATCAGAGTCATTTTCAAAAAGTAAATCAAGAGCGTAGTTTTTAATGGTATTAAAAGAAACGGATTTATTGACCTGCTGAGGATACTTATTGCTAGAAGTTTTCTGATCAAGAATATCTTGAGCATCTTCAATAAGAATAGATTCAAGACCACTAATGTAAATAGTAGCATAGAAATCTTGTTGAACAGATAGAGTAGTTTTGCCAGTGAAATTCTCAAGGTCAAGACGGTTTTTAATGCGATCAAAGAAAGTTTCTATACCCCATCTAAACCAATAAAGCTCTTTAAAATCATCAGTGGGGTACAATTGTTCATCCACTAAGGAAGAAACAAGGACTTCAACATCACCTGTATCAAGCATAACACGAACAAAACGTACAGAAATTTTCGATGGTAGAGACTGGTCATTAACTAATTTCTTTTTATCGTCAGGAGGTTCAATAGTTGTAATACAGCTCTCAATTTTCTGCTTAAACATTTTGTTTGCTTGATAGAAAGAATTAACAGGACATCTAACTACAAAATTGATACCTTTTTTACATAAATGTGCTAACAGGGTATATGAACAATAACCTCTGTCGAAGAGAATGAGATCATTTTCATTTGCATGTTGAAAGTGTTTGTAAGCAAATAGCTCTTCATCTTTTTTACAGTGTCCTATTTCGCTATCAATTGCGATTTCGTTTAGTAGATCATAAAGTACTGACACTGTTGCAAATGCGTGTGATCCTTCTACACTTATGTTTTTATTTTTATATCTTATTGTGCCAAAATGTTCTTCTATCTCTTTTTCATTTGGAAGTCTTACTTTTGATCCGTCTATTGCACATAGACGAAAACCTTTGTATTTTCTGTAGTCTTCATCTTCATACAATGTTTCAACTACTGCTTGCTTATTTAACTCTATAAAGGCTGTATAATTCAGCTTTTTCCTTGCTTTTGTATATGCTCCTGAGGTTACCGTTGTAAAATTTGTAAGCAAGTCTTTTACGAATTCGTTTAGCCTATTTTGTATTGATTTTATGCTTTTACGTATCATGAATACCATTAATCTTGAAAAAGGTAGTTTTCTTTCTCTTGTAAAGTCTTTTTCGTTTTTACGATGCATTTTTTTGAAACGCTCTGACTCTAATAGTTCTTTACTTTTATCTATTACTCTTTTTTTTCATAATCTCTTCTTTTACTGTTTTAAATTATTTTATACTATATACTTACGCTTAAGTCAATGGGCTTGCCCTGACAACCACAGGGGGAGCCTAGTACATCTGAGACATACAGATAAAGATGTCATTGGTTTGCGAATCGTTGTGTTTAAAAGCCTCGGTATTTTTTATATAGATATCGCTTTATGGATTTGTATTTAACAGCGGCTTTGGCGTAACCGGAAGAAAAGTTTCGTGCTGTGGCGTATTTTGCCGGAATAACAAATTTTCCGGTAGTGTCAATGTAACCGTATTTTTTTCTGTCTAAACTGGCAACGGCAAGTCCTTCTTCGAAAATACCCAGGTCCGCAAACTTCATGGGTATGGTTTGTTCTCCTTTGCTGTTGATGAAACCGCATTTTTTATCGATTGCCACTAGAATACGTCCATCTTTCCACTCAATACTGGCCTCGTCGTATATGGCGGGAATTACTAACTGCCCTTCTAAGTCAATATAGCCATATTTACCATCCATTTTAACACGTGCTAAGTTCTCACAAAACGCATCGACATCCTCATATTGTGCGGCGATCACTTTTTGCCCTTTTTTATCGATAAATCCCCATTTTCCATTTTCAAAAAATCGTGCGCGTCCACAGCTAAAAATATAGTCAAACCCAAATAGAAAATCTGGCATATCTCCGGTCAAGGTCAGCGGAATGACCACTTTGCCTTTGGGGTTAATATAGCCATATACGATGGTTTTTTCTCCCTCTTTCTCTACTGTTTTTCCTACTTGGGCAAGACCGTCATGAAAAGGAAAAGCGTAGTCGTAAGACAGAGGAACGATATACGCACCTTTGCGATCGATAAAACCATGTTTTCCATCCTTTTTCACACAAGCAGCACCGAAAGAAAACGGTTCTGCCTCGTCAAACTCTATTTTGATGACACTGTTGCCGTTTCTGTCAATATATCCATGTTTGTTATGTAATTTGACCAACATTAAACCTTGTCGTTCCGGCGCAACAAGATCGTATTTAAAAGGGATGATTTTGTTACCTCGTGTGTCATAACACCCTGCCTTTAAAACACCACCGATTAACTTTAATGCGAGAATACGCCCATTGATAGCGTGGCCAATACTTGAAAATTCTTTTTGTGGGGCGATAACCCAATTATTGTTTTTATCAATAACGCCAAAGCCTTTGCCCTCCTTAAAAACAGTGACAACACCTTCGTTAAACTCGTCCCACTCTGGGTCAAAGGCAAATTTGTAAACGCGTAAATATTGCGGTTCAATCACCCACTTGCCGTCGCGGTTAATAAAACCCCATTCCATGTAATATTCGTCACTGATGAGATAAAGTGCCGCATAAGCAACACCAACGACCAACGACAAAATAAGAAATACTTTCCAGTACTTGTTCATCTTTTTCCTTAGTCAAAAATAGAGTGTACTTCTTTGGTAGTTACAATATAAATTTTTATTCTAACATTTTTCACGATGAATTTTGTAGCCTTTGTTTCGTAGTAACTCAATCACACTATGGTCACCCACGAGATGAAAAGCACCCACAACAATAAAAGCATTGCCTTCTCGTATATGATGTTCTATTTGCGGCATCCAGTTTTTGTTTCTTTGCCACACGAGTTTTTTTTTCAGTATGTCCGGCATTGTAGCTAGATGGTCTTTGTTTAACTTCTGTGCGTTGCCAGATTTGTACACATCTATCATCTTGTATATTTGCGGCTTGGGGTCGTTGTCTAGTAGTTCCTTGATCATTTCCACATTGTAAATTTCACGTAAAATTTGAGGTACTGTATTCATCGATTCTAAACCACAAATTTTTTTGTTATGCGCTTTTTGTTTTAAAGATCTCTCGACACCTTTCCCATCGGGGTACGCACAATACGTCAGGATCACCCCCAGTTGCCACGGCTCACAATTTTGTATTTGTTTTGCACAGCGCAGTCCTAAAGTTTGCTCCACTTTTTTCCAGTATTCACTTCCCAATGCCTCACTTAAAGAAAGTGAGCAATGTAGTTCTTTACTTTCTTCTTCGTCGCACCTATTTTCAAAAACCACGACACGGCATTTCTTAAGTCTTTGCCATATGCGTTGGTGTATTTCGCGTTTATGAATCCCGGCGTGTAGTGAAGCAAGTAAATACGATGGTGAATCCATCTCTATTTTCCATAACATTGGTCGTGCTTTTTGATTGGTGGTGATTACCAAAACCAGCAATACCAAAATAAAACCTGCCATGCTTATTACAATGTACTCGATCATCTTTGTGGTTATTTCCTGTTGGAATTTTTATACTTTTTAGAAAGTTACTTTACCGACAAAGACAACAAATCTTCGGTGAAATTCATTTGCTAAAACAAACCGAGTTGCCTTTTCGGCGTAATTTGCAAACGACGTTTGCATTTCGGACATTTTATTCGATGTTGATATTTCCATAAATATCTTAACATAATGGCGGTGTAGATAACCACGCCAACTATCGGAAAAATAAAACTAAAATAGTCTGATGGGATTTTGTGTATGGCAGGTAGTTAAGAATTGCCTCATCGTGTAAAAGATATTTTTGATTATATCCAACAAAATGGCCATAAAAAAATTGGAATAGAATCGCGAATGTGCTACAGTAAACATACGGAAAAAAATTTATCTTTTAGGAGATTTGCAATGTTAGAGTTATATGGTTTTGATTATTCACGTTCGCATCGCGGAATGTGGGCGTTAGAGGAAGCGGGAGCGGAGTACAGATACACCAATTTAGACTTTACCAAAGGCGAACACAAGTCGGTGGAATTTTTAGCGAAAAACCCTGGGGGAAAAGTACCGGTTCTTATTGATGGGGACCTTGCTCTTGCAGAGTCAGCGGCCATCGTCACCTACATTGGCGACAAGTTTGCTGAGAAAAATTTAGTTCCCAAAGCAGGTACCAAAGAAAGAGCCTTATATGGACAGTGGATTGCGTTTGTGATTAGTGAATTGGAGCAGCCGCTGTGGATGATGGGACGCCACAAATTTATCTATCCAGAAGAAAAGAGAATACCACAAGTACTAGATCTTGCCGTATGGGAATTTTCTTCGCAAATCAAGGTTCTCGACGAAGGTTTGGCAGACAATGAGTATATCGTCGGCAATCACTTTACCATGGCCGATATTATGGTGGTACACACGATTATGTGGGCACAAAAATTCCAGGTACCTATTGAGTCTGATAAACTAGTGAAATACGCAGAACGTCTGAAAGAACGCGAAGCTCATGCGCGCGTCATCGCCAAGTACGAAGAAAACAAAAAAGAATAGATCGTTTGCGTTAGAGACTTACTGCTAACAAGCTGTTTTGTTAGTAGTAGTTCTAGGAGAGATAAATGAGCGGTGCGAAAGTTTTTAACAAATATCAAATACTCGGTGAATTAGGTCGTGGAGGAATGGGTGTCGTTTATAAGGCCTATGACAACACTCTAAAAACAACTGTGGCCTTAAAAATTATGACCAACAACGAAAAAGAGTATGTGGAACGTTTTTTCGTTGAAACAACAACCGTTGCCAAACTCAACCACCCCAACATTGTGCGATTTTACGAATGTGGTGGTCAACCGCGTGCATATTTTACGATGGAATATATCGAAGGCGCTACCTTATCACATTTTATCCGCAATAAAAGTCTCAAACCAATGCAGTTGGTCGATCTACTGATGCCTCTTTGTGAGGCACTGCACTATGCACATTCACACAAGGTAATCCACCGCGATTTAAAACCGTCAAATATTATGATCACGCGCGACGGAGTTCCCAAGGTGATGGATTTTGGCTTGGCCAAACGCTCAGATATGGCAAAATTGTCAAAGACGGGACAAATGCTGGGCACAGTACATTATATGTCTCCTGAGCAGGTTGCGGGAGAGGCATCGTTTGCCAGTGATATTTATTCTTTTGGGGCATTGATGTACGAAGCGTTGACATACCGCACGGTGTATCAAGGTGAATCGGACATTAATATCATCGTGCAAATTAATGAAAATACGCCCATTCCCCTGCGCCAACTCAATCCTGATATTTCTCCCTCACTGGAAGCGATCTGTTTAAAGTGCTTGCAAAGAAATCCGCGCAAACGCTACAGTGATTTCAAACAATTATTGCGCGAGTTCAAAAACTTCAAAGCACACCGACCCATTATTGCACGCAAGTATAGCTCTTGGGACGTACTTGCGAATTTCGTATACAAACACAAAGTCATTTGCAGTAGTATCGCCCTTATTTTTATCATTTTGTCGTGCTCTTTGGTCATCACCCTCAAAGCACTCGATTATGCAAAGTCTGAACGTCTCAAGGCGCAAAAAGCGGCACAAAAAACCATGGAAGAGAAAGAGAAAACTAAGGAGTCTTTGAATAAAGTGATGTCTATTCTTCGTTACTCGGTGATGAAATACGATGCTTTGGGGCAAGATGAAAAATTTGCGGCGCTATTTTCACAAATTTTTACTGATTTAGAAAGCTATGGTGAAAACCGCGACTGGAACTTTATCAAAGGCTACATCTCTTCGCAAGGTGGTAACACGGCAAAAGGGTTGGAGTACTATGCAAAACAAATCAAAAACAATCCGCAAGATCCACGTGCTTACAACAACCGTGGAGGAATTTATTATCGCTTACAGAAGTACGAGTTGGCTCTCGCGGATTTTAACAAAGCGATACAAATAAAACCAAGTTTAGCCACGGCGTATCGCAATCGCGCCAATGTTTATCGCGATACACAACAACACAACTTAGCACTTAAAGACTATAAAAAGTTTATCGATTTAGAACCACAAGACGCCAACGGGTATATCGATCGGGCCGCTCTCCATCACGATATGGGTCAATATCAACTTGCTCTCAACGATTTCAACAAATCAGTCACTCTTGCTCCCGACAATGCCGAGACATACTATAATCGTGGTATTTTTTATAGCGACATACAAAAGTACCCACTTGCAATTCGCGACTATACCCAGGCCATTCAGTGCAATCCACAACATGCACAAGCATACCTAAATCGTGGTTTGCTGTATACCAGAACACAAAAGTACGATTTGGCGCTTCAAGACTATGCCCAAGTAGAAAAGTTGGAGCCGGAGAGTGTCGAAGTATATACTAATCGCGGTAACATTTACAGTCGTACGAAACAATATGACTTGGCTCTAGAAAATTATAACAAGGCCATCGCCAAAGATTCTCGTGGATCAAAGGCATACTATAATCGTGGCCTTATCTACTACACGTGGAAAGAATACCAAAAGGCCATTGCCGACTTCTCACAAGCGATTGCCATTGACCCTAATTATTTTATTGCGTACCGCACCAGGGGAATGGTTTATTATGAACGCCAGAAATACAAGCTTGCCATTGATGACTTGAACAAAGCATTGTCTATTTCGCGTAATATGTGGGAAATTCACTATTATTTGCATCTGTGTTACCAGAGACTCAACAACACAAATAAATCGCAATATCACTTAAAAAAGTCGCAGCAGTTAAAACGTGGTTAGCCAAAGTTTATAGCAGATGAAAATTTGGGCAGATGTTCTGCCCAAATTGTTCGCTACTTTTTTGGAATTGTTTTTTTGATGTGAAAACTATCGATAAACTCTTTGTATAACGCGTGTAATTTCTCTTTTTCTCCCTCTCCATTTAACGAAACCCAATAAAAGTTTTTGTCTTTGCCAAAAAGGGCAATAATCAAACGACTGTTATTTTTGGCTTCTACTTCCATTTGCGTACCCGGAAGTCCCGAAATTTCTACTTTTTTATCGGGTAGATTTTTTGGTTCCATAAACTTGGGCATCACACTCGGGATAATTTGTTTGCGTATCGATTCCACGGTGGCCGCTTTGCCTGTTGGAAAAACACGCATTTGCAACGCCAATGGTGGACCTTGCTTTTTCGCCGAAGAATAGGCGGTCATGATGTAACCGTCCGCATTTTTATCCTTGTGTGAAAAAGAAATTTCAAATCCCACTGGTAGATGAAAACTAACGCGTCCATCGAGTACCTCTACTTTTTTTGGTTTTGCTTTGTCATTGGTTTTGTTTTCGTTTGCCTCTTGTGCCAACAATAAGGAAAGTGTCATTGCCAAACAACAGAATATAATTCTCATTGCAACTCCTTTGTATGTTCTGTTATCAGTTATCATTTTGTTTGATAGGTATACTATAGATATTTATGCAAGACTCTTCGTTGTTATGCAAGCCTAAAGTCAAAATCATCCTCCCATAAAAAAATACCTATTTTTTGCGATAGGAAATGGAAAATGAAATATACGGTGGGGCTTGGTGACAGGGAATATTATTGGTAATTGCTGCTCCCCATCCATTCAGTAAGTCGTTACTGGCAAAATAAAGAGTTTTTTGTTCGCGCGGTTTTAAAATCAATGCCAGCGGTTTTTCGCCTTGTGGTCCATAACCGACGTAGCGAAATACTTTAAGATGATAAATCGTATTGTTACGTACACTAAGTAGAGTCCCTTTACGCATAGGATTTTTACCGGAATAGTGATAGTTCGTACAAATATTTTTCTTGAGATTGATCACTCCTGTTGTTGACGATGGCTGCGGGTTAGGTTGTGGCGTATTTTTGCCATCCTTGGTGTCTTTATTGTCTTTCTTTTTTTTCGGGAGAAGAGCCCACACCTCGTTGGTATCTTTATGAATGGCAACAACAGACGCCTTGGTGTGACTACTCGCGACGATTTTTCTAGCCGGTCCCCATATTTTTTGCCATTTGTTTGGTGTTCCCAGGTATTTATAAATACCATCGTTTGTCGAAAGAGCGTATATATCTCTTCTGGTAACGGCAAACATTTTTCCAGGCCCGCCGATCTTTGTCCATTTTGCGGTGCGCGCATCGCGTAAGTACACATCGCCAGAAGAAATATTGGTGGCTAAAATTTTGTCACTCTCAGGATTGCAGTAGATTTTTCGCGCAGGTCCACCGATTTTCGTCCATTTAGATTGTGTATAGCGATATACGGCACTACCATCGTTGGGAAAACGATGCAAGGTACTTTTGTTTACGGCGATTGCGTACGGTGTATCGTCGTAGCCGATTTGAAAATCTCTCATGGGTCCACCAATGTATTTCCACGGACCAGAACGACCTGATTTTTCGTACCAGCGTTGCGTCGCCGCATTCATCGCCCACAACCTGATACTTCTTCTCCCCGCACGAATCTCTTGCGCTGGCCCACCTAATTTGACCAAATCGATATATCTACGCAACATGCCGTTGCTTTTTTTACTATATTCGTCTAAAAAATACACCCCTTGTCTGTTTTTGGGCAAAACGTAGCAATGGCGCCCTACGACTATTTTATCAGCAGAAAAGCCCATCCTCTCCCATTTTCCCGGTGTATGACTCCATTTGAAAATTTGATTACCTTGCGGACTAATAGCGTATAGGCTTCCACTTAGGGCTATATCGCGCGTTGGCCCCCCTATTTTTACCCACTCTCTTTCCACTTGCGTATGTGTTAAAGAGATGAGGGTACTACAAGTAATCAGCCAAAAAATAATATGTTTTTGCATGTTGCACCTCGTGAAGATTGTTTTCTTTCTCAACCATCTAGCGACAAACTAACTACGTGTTAGTATCTTGATAACTCCATGGGAACCGTCGACTTCCAGTTCATCTCCATCTTTAATAGACGCCGTAATATTCTCCAAACCACTCACACACGGAATACCATATTCACGGGCAATGATCGCTCCATGTTGTAATGGGCCACCAACTTCGAGAACCACCGCAGCTGCATTGATAAAAATAGGCGTCCAGCTGGGCTCTGTCGCCCGGGTAACTAAAATTTCTCCTTTTTCGAGAGGTTTTTCATAAGGACTGTGCAGCACCTTTGCTTTTCCTATAACAGTGCCGGGAGAAATAGCATCACCAATAAGTCCTGTGCCCTCTTCTCGTGGTGGGCGCAAAATTTTTCCGCGACTGTCGATGAGTTTTGGCCAGTTTTTGATATGCTTTACCGTAGCATAAGCACGCAAGTTGTCTGAAATGAGCGTCGTTAGTTGCAGTTCGCGATTTTGTTGCGCCTCGGTAATTTGCTTAATCGTCAAGTCAAATACTTGATTTACATGCTGCAAACGTCCCTCGTTCACAAACTCTTCTCCGAGTTTTAAAGCACGACGGCGTAGCATGTCTACGGCAACAATATAGATGTATTTTGGATGTTCACGATAACCAGCCATATTATGTTGAATTTTAGCATAACGGCGGAATTTTTTTTCTTTACCGCGCTTTTTAGCAATATCAAGTAATTCATTGTACGCTTTTTCACGTCTCTCACTTACGGTATTAATGGCGTTTTCATCAATATTAATATGCTTAAGACGTTGAAAAAACTCTTGTTTATTTTCATAAGAACGAGGGCTAGCGATATCAATTTCCTTCATCCCGCGGCAACCAAATTTGTTCATGTATTCCTCATACGCTTGCAAAAAATCTGTGGAATATGCATGGTTATTTAATTTGTGCTCAAATTCTTCAGCAGTTGTTGTTTCCTGAATTTCGGGATACGATGCAAGGCGCACCATAAAATGTCCCATTTCCGAAGTGGGGTTACCCGGTAAATCCATATTGAGCGCCACGAGTAAATCGGCAACGTCGTCATTCTTAAACATCTTACTTAGCCGCCACCTTGCAAACATAGGCGCGACGAGAACACCGGCGAACATCACGATGTTCGTAAAACAGTTGAGACCGTTTTCCACCAATACCGCAAAGGGTTTGTCTTTTTGTAACTCACTTTTGCAATACGCACAGATTTTTTCGCTCTTTTTTTTGTATTTTTCCAGGGCTTTTTGGCTGCGAAAAATTCCACCACAAATCGACGGGAAAAGTATGAAAATTCTTTTGAGTACATTCCACATAAAGCCTTTCATCCCCCGAGGTTTTTTTGCGGGAATGTATTCCTCAATATCTATGCTTTCGAGAATTTTCTTTAACGGCCTTTCATATTGCGAAATGACTTTGGCATAGCCTTTCCCAAATCCGCGCAACATGTTTGACAAATGAAAGTATTGTCGCCCGTGTATATTCCAAATCACTCCATCTGGTCCCACGGGCAAATTTTTGGCCTTTTGCAGCATTTTCCCCCAAATCTCCAGACCCAAAACAGAGAACGGTTCCGAAAAACCTTGCGTTAAGATAACAATGTCCATGTATAACGCCTTTTGTTCCCCTGGTTTTGTCACCATTTCTGGAAAAAGAGGTAAATATGTCGTAATCGGGCGCGATTGCAACAGGAACAACTGCTGTTTTTCAAATGCCCACTCGATATCCATAGGCTGAGCATAATGTTTTTCACATGCCGTTACCAATTCTGTCACCGCAAGCATTTGTTCTTTGGTCAACGCCGCTTTGTTTGGATTTTCATTATTCTTTTGTTGTGTACCACCGTCAGGTTGCAACCACAAAGCGTGTGACTTTGACGCAATTTTTTCCTGTAATATTTGCCGCCTCACTTTTTCGACAACATACATATCGGGAATAACCTGCCCCGCGACAACGGTCTCCCCTAAGCCAAAGTTGGCGTTGATTACCGCTTCATCATAGCAGTTGTTTTGTGGATTGAGCGAAAACGCAACGCCGCTGATTTCGCTGGCAATCTGTTTTTGGACAATCACAGCAATGCGTGGGTTATTTATCGCCAGTTGTTGTTGCATTTTATAGTGGACAATACGTGCATCAAATACCGAGCGAAAAGAGGTGAGAATTGCATCGGGTAATTGCTCTTTAGTGACTCCAAGAGTCGTTTCATAACCGCCGGCAAAAGAAGTACCTTTGAGATCTTCTTCCGGAGAAGAAGATCGCACCGCGAAGACGTCACTTTTCTCAAAAACTTGCAAAGCTTCTTGTAGTACCTTTTTTTGCTGCGCGTCAAAAGACAACGCAATTTCCTTTAACGCATCGCACTTTTCTTTGACGATTGCGCTATCGATTTTGTCTTCGGTATAATGTTCGCATGAAATGGTTTGCAAAAACAATTTCCACTCAGGGCACACCTTTACATGCTCCAACCACGGCATGAAAAAGTCAACACTCAATACAAATCCTGGTGGAACGGGAAAACCAGCGGCTGTTGTTTCAATGAGGGCTTGCGCTTTTCCCCCCACCTGTGCAATGTCTGTTGTGGGTTTGTCGTGGAAATGATAATAATTTGCCATGGTTACCTCGCTGTGAAGTCGTTTTATTTTGCCTGTAATCATTTCCTATCACCTGTGCAACTATCGTTCCACATCGTTTTTTGCAAAAAGTGATTGTTGTCATAAAGTTTATCCAATGAGACAAAGTAACGAGGTATGTTTTAACACTGTAAATGGCATGGGCAGCGTGTTTCCGTAGTAAAAATTTCCAACATTTACTACATAGTTCTGTTTATTACCCCTTTTATAGATAAATTCTTCTTGTAAACGACTAAAATATCGCGTTACTGCAATCAACTATTTTGTTAACATGCCATGCAACTCAGTTATAGCTCTTTGTAGTTGTGGATCGTTTTCATGGTACTTCAAAGGATAATCAACTTCCACATCTGGCTTAACCCCCTCACCTTCAATATCCACGCCATCCAAAAGTACCCCTTTTACAGATAAGAACAGCATATAATCCACATCCTTGTCGGCAAAAACGCCTTTTCCCGCCACAAAAGCTCCCGCGGTGGTTTTGCCAATTAAAGGAGCACGTTTTGTCTTCTTAAACTGAAAAGCCAGAGACTCCTTACCACTTCTTACCCCTTCATTGATAATCACCACCAGTGGTTTTTGGTAACTGTCTACATTTTTCGTCGCTGGAGTGACGATATGCTGTTGTTTTCCATCACGCGCGATAATTGTTGCCTTAAAGTACTGAGATCTATCGGCAAAAAACGAATCGAGATAGTCCCACCACGCACCACCATAGCCATCGCGAAGGTCGAGAATTACGCCATCGGTATCGGCAAAATTTTGGCTAGTCACTTTCTGTAGAAGGCGTAAAAACTTCACATTCGTACCACACCATAAACGAACATAGCCCATTTTTTTTCCGTGGTACTCGATTATTTTTACGCTGTTTTCCATGGCGCGATAAAAAGCATGATGAAGTCCGCCCTTCACCACCATAACTGGCACCTGTATTTTAACACCGTTGCGTACCACACTTAAAATGACTTTTTGATCTTTTTTGCCTTGAAAACTAAGAAGCGCTTGAAACTTTCCCCCATCTACGGCAGTGATGATATCACCTCTTTTTAAGCCAGACTTTTCTGCGGGGAAACCGTGAAGAACTGATCTGATCACATAGTTGCCGTTTGTAAATTGTAACTGACAACCAATGTGCTCCACTTCGGGCTTTTCGATATCTCGTGTGGAAAACAAAGAACGCAAAAAATAATAGCTTGCATGGCGCCGATCTAAAAATAACGTATGTGAAATGTTTAAACTTTTTAGAAACGGGTTAATTACGTCGCTCAACTCTGACCTACTCTTCGTATTTTTGATTTTCTCTTTTAGTTCATTGTATTTTGCCACGGTGAATTTTTGCTGTAATTTCTGCGGATAGATACTACTCTTGGAGATTTGCCATACTTGTTCAAAAACTTGTAAATTTGTTTCACGTTCTTGGGCAAAACAAATCGAAAAAATAACCACAGTGCACAGTGTACAAAACTGCTTCATCTTAAAACTCCTAAATTAAGTATTTTGACAACGGAAACCTTAGTCAATTATATCAGCAATCGTATTGGCAGTTGTATCAAAAATCACATGGAATTGTCATGCTCTCTAATGTGATAACCATCTTAATTCAGTCGAGAACACAAATGCAAAACCACGATTTAAAATGACTTCGCTTCCAGGTGCAAAAAGAGATATAATAAAAAGTTAGAGTGGCGATTGAATAAGACATATTCAACGCAAAATACGCATTATATTTTGAATCAATCGTTATTGCTTAGCAAGAAGTGCATGCCTAATTTTAAATAACCTAAAAGATTAGGTCATGAGGTTTTGCGGCTTAATTTTGGAGGATAGCATGAAAAAAACTCTAATAGTTACCATTTTGTTGGGTACCATTTCAACACTCAATTGGGCTCAAACTGATCTAGAATATAAACTCTACGAGGCTATTGCTGGCAACAATGTAAAAGAGGTCAAACGGTTAGCGAGTGAAGTAAATGTAAATAAAAAAAATTTGGGTGAGGAAATTGCCGATATTTTAACTGGCAAAGAAGTTGATATTGATATTCGTTTTTATGATGAATATACTCCCTTAATGATAGCTGCTGAAATAGGAAATTTGCATATTGTTGAAGCTCTAATAGAAGCGAAAGCGGATGTGAATGCAAAGTCAAAATACGGTATAACAGCTTTATATTCGGCCGTAGTAAATCAGCATGAGGAAATTGTAAAAGTTTTAGTCCGCGAAAAGGCAAATGTGGATGTAGATCCGAAGAATGCTCCCTCTGCCTTTGACCATGCAAGTAAAAACAACGACGCAATAACAAGTATTTTGAGAAAAGCGGGAGCAAATGGTTGGACTCCTCTCATGAATGCCGCTTTTGATGGTGACCTAGAGAAAGTACAGTCTCTTATTGCGGCAAAGGTAAATCTTGAAGCAACAGAAAATCGTGGAACAACGGCCCTAGCCTTCGCTGTTGTCAAAGGCCACAAGGCGATAGTGGATGCATTGATTGCTGCTGAAGCCAACGTAAATGTAGAAGTAGGAATGCACACGCCTTTAATTATTGCTGCGGGAGAAGGTCATCAGGAAATTGTAAAGACTCTAATTGCTGCCAAAGCCAACGTAAATTTCCGTAACCCGTACACTTTGAAATCCGCATTGATATTTGCTTGTGAAAAAGGCCACAAAGAAGTTGTCAATGTCCTGATTGCTGCCAAAGCCGATGTAAACGTAAAAAATCGTGAAGGAAAAACTCCTTTACAAATAGTCAATCGCCAAGGAAATAAAAAACTGGTACAAATATTACTTAAAGCTGGTGCAATCGCTCCCAAAGAGGGACTTCCTGTTTTTCCAGAAATTCCTGATTGGGCAGCAAAAATAGCAAGCTCGTTTGCAAAGGGAGATGTAGATTCTTTTGCTAAGTACCTCGATGAAAAAGTTCTTTTTATAGAAAATTCCAAGTGGCTTGCCCCAAGAGTAGGCTTTATTGACGCTCCTGTCGCAAACCAGTGGAAATATAACCCACGAGTATATGATACGAAAGCAAAATATATTAACAAACCAAGAATGATCAAAACATTAAAGAACATTATGTCCGACAAAAATGGAAATTTTCCTAAACTTTTGATGTGGAACAACTATCATAAAAACTTGGATTTTATAATAGCCACATCAGACAACGCAATTTTTTCTTCTGATAGACACAAAGCACAAATAAAAATAGCAAATATAAAAAAAGAAGATGCTTTACTCATTAGCTCTTCTTCTAAACGAGGTTATCCTTTTATGTTTGTCATAAGAAAAATAAATGACGAAAATAAGGTGATTATGATGTATTTAGGACCTATAAATAATAATTGATGTAACAAAAATTCCTAAAGAAAATTTTTCGTTTTGAAACGGATATTGATCTCCGTCATATTTGCCATCTACAAAAATGACAAATTTTGTTCGTAAATGGCTCCCACAAACCTAACGTTGTAGTGGGAGCCGCTGGTAAAAATCTTAAATATAACCAAATACGCTTGTTCCCATAAATAATAAATAAAAGGCCACTAAGAACAGAGCTTGAAATCGCCCCAAATGCCCTTTGTTGTTCAACATAAATAGCGCCGTAAGTGTAATCACCAATAAAATAGGTATGTCAATGGTGAGTACTTTATCGCTAACCGCAAAGCCACTGATACTGGCTCCTAGTCCCAAAGAAAGCAGTGGATCGGTGATGTTCGAACCGATGAGGTTTCCTAAAGAAATCTCCAAGGCTTGTCGTCGAATCCCCGCGACGGAAATGGCAAGCTCAGGTAAGGAAGTTCCCAAACCGATAAAAAGGCCGATCATGTAGTCAGGTACATTGAGTGCTTTGGCAATCGCAACACCGTTGTTGACAACAAGCGCCGACGAGAAAATCAAAAAGATACAACCAAACACCACAAGAGCGATATCGCGAAAAAGTTGATTCGGTAGTTCAGATGTTTGTTTGACGGTGTCTTTTGGTGGTTTCGTTGAATAGAGTAAATAGGCTAAATACACAATGTACATCAACGATAAAATAGCACCTTCTAATTGGCTGATGTGATTATCCCACGAAGCAATAAATAACGCGAGAATGGCAATAATCATACCAATACCATCACGGATTAGCGCTTTGCCGTCCGGTCGCAAAGTGGCTAAAAGTCCGACAATCCCTAAGATCAAAGTAATTTGGCAAATTTGTGACCCCACGATGTTACCCACCGCAATACCAGAACTCGTCAATCCCATCCGGATCGCCACTCCAGCGCCTAAATTGGTGGCTATTTCCGGCAATGAAGTCCCAATAGAGACAATGGTAAGACCGATGACCATCTTGGAAATCCCCAGCCTTTTCGCCATACGTGTGGCAGCATTTACGATAATGTCAGAACAGTAGATTAATCCACCCACGCCTAAAAATATCAAAAGAAATTCTTGAATCATTATTGTACCTCATAATATGAAATTAACGTAACTTCTCGTTCAAATAGAACAGTAAAACCGCCCCACATCTTAAATACGTGGTCGTATTATTATATCACCTGTATGCAAAATTACTATTTTTAAACGCGCTGTTTACAAAACGACAAGTCGCCAAATTTACTTGTGTAATTCGATCAGAGACGCGCGATACTCCATAAACTCCGTCATATTTGTTTCAATACATTTTGCAAAGTGTTCTTTGGCTTTACTTTTATTTTGATGGATAAGGAAGTACTGACCAAGGTAAAAATATCCTTCATCACCACACTTATCATTGTTTTTATTTACACATTTCCCATTGCGCCATTTTGCGGTATAGATCTTGCAGATGGCCAACATCTGTCTCGCACCAGGCTGCGATCCAATTGTTGTAATAATCAATTGCATCGTCTTCACCAATACGGCGCAGGGCAATATTTTGAATGAGATAGCCACACATAATACCTGACATCAGTGCCTTTAACACACCGTGTGATGAGGAAGGGTCTAAAGTAAATGCGGCGTCACCACCTGCGAAGTAGCCGCGGCCAGCGGCGCGGTGCATTTTTCTCCATGTGACATCGGACTTTTGTCCTCGCGTCACGTAAGAGCTATTACTCGCCGACGATTTCCAAGGTAAATAGGTCCACTGATACAACTGTGGTTGAATCTCTGCTCTCCACAACCAATTATCTTTGTTCCATATAAACTGAGGTTGCTCTGTTACGCCTGGATTTTCAGTTGTGTATCCAAAATGCGTAATCAATGTTTGTGATAACGGGATGACAGGCAACTTCATTTTTCGTTGCAACCAGTGGCTACCTCCGCTACCGTCAATCACGAAATCGCACATGATTTCTTGATGATCGGTACATACTCCCATAACACGTGAATTTCGCTTGATAACCGACCTTACCGTTTGTGGCTGTAAGACAATCGTTCCCAATTCTCGTGCACGTTGCAAAAGAATGGCGTCCAAATCACGACGTAGAATTTGGAACCCTTGCCATTGTGGGTTTTCCTCACCTCCGTAGAACGCAAAATTCTCTTTTCCTCGGTGATACGTGTGTATTCCCTTTGGGCGTATAGGGTTTAATCTTTCTATCTGCTCATAAACCCCTAGCTGTTTTAGTAGCGATTCGATACCAGGATGCAGGGTTTCGCCGGGTCTGTCTCGGGGAAAAACTCTTCTCTCCACAAGTATCACTTCGCTATTTTTTATTTTAGCCAACTCGATGGCAGCAGACGCTCCCGTGGGGCCGCCTCCGATAATTGCGATACGTACCATAGTTACTAAAACTCGTACGAAGTCCACGCTCCCGTTTTGCTGGAGCCATCTCCTAGCTTGAGTTTCATCAACACCGGTCCATCACCAACAAATATCGTCCACCAATACTGAGTGCGATACAAGGCACGATGGTGATTACCGACCATTTCAGGTCCTTCTACATTATCAATAATGTCTCCATTTTCCAATAATTCGCGATCGGCAAAAATTTTAAATCGATAAACTGGTCCTTGCAAAACACCATTGGTGTCGCTTTGTGCTTGTTTTAGCTCTGCGTCCGTCGCGTCTACCTGTGTAAAAGAGAAAATATGGAGATGGTAGGTATATTCTCCGGGTATGTCCCTTACCTCATCTAGTGCTCGGTAGCAGCGCTGCATCGCCAAGATGCGATCTTGGTATTCCCCCCCAGTAACTTTGTGTACGTTGGCAACACTAAATTGATTATCAATGGCATTACGTGTATAGTCGGCATGCGGATAGTCGGGGTAATTTACCGTTATTCCTTGTGCATCTTCTGCGACAACGTGAGGACCCATCACACCATCCCACGCGTTCGTTCCGGAGGGGATGCCCATTTCTTCATCGGTCATCGGACAAACCGTTCCCCCGCGAGAAGCTACCTTGAAAAAAGTGCGATTGGTGTCTGGGGAAGCTGCGGGCCAAAATGTACTTAAAGCAGCACACAGTTTGGCATCTTCCGGAAAAGGACTTCCCAAACCATATGTGGCGAGGTGCTTGCGATTTTGATTCTCTATTTTGACTTCATCATAACTAACATCCCATCCGGGAAAAAACGTGTCGGAGGCGGCATCTGGCAAGTACGAAAAACGCGACACTGGCTTAGATTCTTGCGTTATGGTTGCTTCCGTAGCACGCGGTACAAAAACAATGGCCGTTATCGTATCGTCATCTATGGAAAAAGGTGCATCGGGCATTTGCACGTTGGGTGCGCAACGTTCATCACTTAGCGGCGAAGGCGAACCAACCCATAGTCTTTTCCACCTTTGCTGATCAATGAGGTCCACCCACCACTGCGGTAGCTTTCCCTCGGCGGCAAGTTTTGGTGCATCGAGCCACCACTCGTAAAGTTGACGCTGATTCACATACGGAAAAAAGTCAGGAGCCGCGACAATCGAGAAGGCACTGATCACATCTATCGGTTGATTTTTATAGTGGATTTCCACACCGGTGTTACGGTCAGAAACTTCGCATTTGACCCAACCATCACCGGAAAAGTCCAAGTAGTGGAGCGCTTCATAGTTGCCGGCATTTGCGATATCAACAACGTCGGGTAGAAGATTGATATCTTGCGCAGGATTTTGTTTTTGGCGAATGTGCACATATTCGGGACACGAGCGCCCGCGAAATAATTTCAAGGAGAGTGTCGGAGAATTGGCATTGTAGAATCCCTTGGATGGCATCGGCGGCGAGGTAAATGTAACCGGATTGTTTTGCTGTGTGGCTTCTTTCACCAGCGGTTGTGCTGACGGAAATAAAACACCTTCTCCCCACTCTATGGCGTTTGCCCAGTTCGCAATGCCCTTTTCAAAAACATATGGTGGTGAAGTAAGTTCTTTGTCAGTTAAATTCGAGTGTCCATGCTCGCGTAGATACGTCGCAAATTTTGCCAACTTTTGATTGAAATGGCGCATATCCCACTGCAAATCTAAATTTAAATTTTCAATACATTGTGTCCCCGAGAATAACTTGTGAATGGGAACCCAAAAAGAACGCGCGCGATCAGAACCTGTGCTACGCATCGGGCCAAAAATTTGTGGACGTCCAATACTTTGAACGGCGATAAAAGGCACATAACGACAAGGAAGAGCACGTATATCATGTGCAGCATCTCCATCAGAAAACAGCACAAAACTACGCTCTTTTCCTTTGTAATGCGGTTGTTTATTCCCCACTCTTGAAATCCCGGTTCGCGATAGACAAATATCCGCGTGTTTTTTATGAGGAGTATCCGCTCCTGGACGATATTCTACAGCATAGACCACCACGGCCAGCTCTAAAGCGACATTCGATGAAATTTGCAGTAGTTTTCGTGCTTTTTCAGCGATCGCATCTATGGTGAGCGACTCAAGAGAAAAAATATAATTCTCCATGACGTCAAGGTCACGCCACGCAGGAAACATCGTCAATTCCGTACCATTTATTTCCGTAACGTTAGGAGAAGCGCAAGCATGATACAACAAACTATGGCACAGGCTACCGCTGGTGACCATGGTATTGCTGTCAACAGCAAAGTCCTCAAATCCTGGAATAGAACGATTCACACTTAAGCTCGTATTCAACAAAGCTTGTTGAAAATCATTTTCCGACATTTTTGCGATGTGATCCGCGGTAAACGGCCACCCATGCGCGTGAAAAAGCTGTTCCCACGCTGGGTCGTTTTTCATAAGATTTATCATGAAATTTTTTATATTGTTTATTAGCATGGGAACTCCTTGGACTAGTCTAGTTTAGAAAGCATGGTTCATTTTTTATTTCGTGTTGTCTTGCTGCAATTGACATCTAATGTTGGACTTACTAGAATATCAAATGCCAAAAAATCGCGCAATTGTAAATGTCAGAGTCAACGGTCCAAATTTAAATTTGGCGTCAATGAAAAAAGAAAAAGGAGTACGTGTTGCGAAGTATAAAACAAGAAACGTTACATAAAACAGAAAGCAATACACGTTACTACGGTTGCACTTTCTATCTTGGTGAAAATCACAAATACAAAGTTTTTAATTCACATTTTGACAATTGTAGTTTTCGTACCGATGTGACTTTCCAAGGTGCACGAAAATGTACTTTTGAGAACTGTAGTTTTTCCCAGAAGTTTGCTGTCGAAGCTACCATTAAAAAGCAGAAGTCACTTCCAAGGGAGATTTACGACTTGGCATCTCTTACTCATTTGGAAATACACAGTAAAAAAATACAGTACCTTGATAAAGAAATTGAACGTCTGTCGCACCTACAACATCTGAGTATGACAAATGGTTGGCTTCAAGAGTTGCCCATCGAAATTACACAACTTCGCGATCTTCGTCACTTGGAGTTTACCGGTAATGGTATTACCTCCTTACCTCCGGAAATAAAAAATTTGCAAAATCTGCGACAGTTGAAGCTATTCTTCAATCTACTCGTTGATTTTCCACTCGTAGTGACCGATCTTTCACAACTTACGACACTAGAACTCGGTGGTATATTTACAACAATCCCCGCAGAGATTGCAAAACTAAAAAACCTTGTGCACCTCCGTCTTGGACATGAAGTACAAGCGCTTCCTCCTGAAATTGGGGATCTAGAAAATTTAGAAGTTCTAGAAGTGTCATTTGATGAAATTCACCACGATGCAAGTGACAATTCAACTATGACAGAAATTCCCCCGCAAATAGCGAAGCTCACCAATTTACGGATATTAAATATCATAAATCATCATCTGATTACCCATGTACCTGAGCAAATATTTGATCTCAAAAATTTGCAAGAACTCAATCTTCATAGCAACAATATACAGTCTCTCTCCCCACAAATCGAACAATTGCAGAACCTTACATATCTTGACTTGAGTCACAACAATGAACTCGCAAATCTGCCGCCGGACATAAAAAAATTACAAGGCCTTCGCGAACTTGTTTTAAGCTATACGGCAATCGATGAACAGCAACTCCTAACAATTCAGTCGTGGTTACCCAACTGTAAAATTTCATATTAACTTAATTTACATCCATTTTATGTTGAAGAACTTATGCATACACAAAATTCTGGCAAAACCATCTATGAAGATTGGCTCATCTACACAACACAAAATGTGGCCGCACACAAAAAATATTATCAGCTGTATTACTTTGAATCTGGTGCTGGTAGAGTTCAAATAGATGAAGAGTTTTACTCATTGGTATCACCATGTTTATTATGCTTATCAGAACAACAAAAAATAACCCTAGTGGAAAACTCCGATGTGGTATTTCATGCCATTTATTTTCATCCTCGTATCCTGAATACAGCATTTCATTACGAAGTTTTGCGTCAAGATTTATCACAGCTACGCGAAACGCAACAACTAGATATCTATTGGTTGTTGCCATTTATCCAAAGTAAAGGTTTTTTAATGGTAGGTCCTTCTACCAGTATGCGTATCTTGGAAGTTTTAGTTGCCATTCAAAAAGAACTTTCTGAAAAACAAGGACAGTTTTGGATTTGCCGCAGTCGTTCTTATTTTTACGAATTGCTCAATCTGGTGACTCATGTCCACACTTCTCCTCACAAACTAGAACTACAAAAAAGTAGTGAAGATGACGAAGTGCAACAAATCGTCGACTATCTCAACGAGAATTACCATCAAAAAGTGACCATTACGCAATTAACGGAAATGTTTGCCATGAACCGGACGACCATGGCAGAGAAATTTCATAAAGCGACGGGGATGTCGGTGATTAGCTATCTATCTAAAATTCGAATTCAAATGGCGTGCATTTTACTGCGCGATACGACACTTAGAGTCTACGAAATCATGCAACGCGTTGGCCATGAAGATGCCACTCATTTTGGACGTACTTTTCGCAAACAAATGGGAAAATCCCCTAGTAAATATCGCGCAGAACATCAAAAAAAATAATTATGGAATGGTGACAATATCTCCTCCAGCAGGTATCATCACGTCTTTGCTAATTTCTTCGCCTAAAGTACCCACAGCATCTTTGAGAATATCTCGCGTGGTAAAACAGTGGTCGAGAGAATTCATATGCACAGCGATAATTTTGCTATCGCTATTGTATTTTTTTGCCGCTAAGATGAACTGCAGCGCTTGTTTTTCATCCATCATCAATGGATGTGGTGAAAGAGCATTGATGACAGCACCTCCGGTGTGAACAATGATAACGTCTGGCGCATACTCGCGCAAAATGTCTTCCACACGACCTTCCTCGTCAAGAATAGTGTCGCCTGTCCAGTAAATTGTCGGTTGTCCCTGCGCACGAAAAACAATACCATTAACGCCACCCATAAATCTCTTTAGTGTACCCTTGCCATGTAGCCCAAATTCTTGTATGATTTCAATTCCCTCATGAACAATGGCTTTTGAAGTTGCGGAACCAATCGCTTTTACGTTGTCAAATCCAAGGCAGTGCAACTGTTTTGCAAAAGAAAATGTCTCGTCCAAATTACTAGGATTCATCGGTGATTGATTGTTTGGCGTAATAATTACCATTTGCTTATCGATATGACTTGCCGCTGCCATATCAAAGTGATCGGCGTGCATATGACCCACGACAACCGCATCAATATCTTGCAATATGTGCTCAATTGTTTTTGGCAAATCAACCGTGGGATTTTTTTCAATACCCGCAAACGAAGGCAATTCTCCCTTTTTGGCAAACATCGGATCCAGGAGAAAAACTTGTTTATTGCCTTCAGGTCCATAGGTAAGTTTTGCGGTAGCGTTACGAAAAAATTCATATGTGACGCGATTATTGTCTTGCTGTGCGTACATCGTAGTTATTGATGCAATAACCACAAAAATTTTCATCACTAAAAAAGATTTCATTGTGCGTTCCTTTGAGTATGGTCTATTGTTCTGTGTTTTTTATGATCATATAACAATCATCATTTCGTGAGAAGAGCGAATTTACAGTTTTTATCGGCAATTTGTCAAAAGTCACCCGCTCAAAAAACGCAATCATACTTCAAATTTAAGCTTTACCTATATAGAAGTTCTGTTGAGACAAAGGTCATTGTAAATTGTTTTTTATCTCTGTGATATACTCCGGACCGATTCCACAACAACCTCCGATGATAGACGCTCCTTTGTCTAGCCAAGTTTTTACGGCGTGGACATAGTCTTTTTTTGATAGCACTGTATTTATTGTGTTCAGACCATTTTCTAGAGCAAAATTGGTAGGGATTTCATTGAATCTATTGCCATATACACCAAATGTAAAAGGCTTTTTTTGGGACAGTGCCTGCAAGATCTCTATGCTTTTATTGAGGTTGGGTAATGTAGCGCAATTTACGAGCACAGCGTGAACTCCCATATCTAAAATTTGCGTAGCCACGGTTTGTAGGCTTTCGCCGCTACGTAAATTCCCTGCCGCATTTACCGTAAAACTAATCCACAGAGGAAGTTTACATTGTTTGGCGATCTTGGCAATTACTTTGGCTTCCACTGAATGCGACAAAGTTTCCGCGAGGAGAATGTCCACATTATTTTTTACAGCTGTATCGATAAGCATGGTATATTCCGCCTCTAGCTTGGCGACATTGGCCACCAAATCAGCCCGGTAAGACTCGGACAACGGAGGTATAGACGCCGCAATGTAGATCGGGTAATCCACAACCACACATTGCCGTGCTTGATGTGCGAAATCGTATGCGGCATGAAGTAGCTGGTGCTGTTCGCCTTGTTTACCTGCTTTTTTTAAATAGTACTCGGTGATGGCGTAGGTATTTGTGGTGATGATTTCGGCTCCGGCGTGAATAAAATCCAAATGTATTTCTTTGACAATTTCAGGACGTGAATAGTAGACGTTTGCCGACCACAATGGAGCGGCAATTGACTCACCTCTTGCCTGCAATTCACGTCCAAAACCACCGTCGAGTAAGAGCGGATATTCAAAAGGATATGTTTTCATCTTAGGTGCTTTTCCAAATAAGTTGTGTCAACAGTAGAGTATAGAACGATGTTGCCCATAATACAGCAAATCTACCTGATGTCAAGAAATGTAAACGCTTTTTATGCCTTACGCGACACTTTTTTATACGTGAGGACTAAGATTTTGATAAGTCCTATGGATAGGGTGAGACGGTAGGTAAAAATCAGGGTGGACGCCCAAAACATTTCGGCGTTATGATAGATTTTGGAGTATTTGATATTGTAAATTTCAGGGATGTCCATAAGCACTACGCGGATTGTATTGTCAATGCCATAAAAAATCCAATGCCATAAAGTCGCATCTTTTGGGTAAATAAAATATCCATCGGCAGCTAAATTTTTGCACAACAACACAAAAAAACCAAAATGAAAAGCAGGTAACACCACAGTGTAATCGGTGATATCATCGCCTGCCGCAAGACTACGATTAATTTCTTTGTCAATGTCTTCCCTATTGTGCATTCCCCAAACAAGCAAATAGAAAGTACTGATGCCAAAACCCACGCAAGAAATTCGATAGCTCCATAGATCCGTATCGGTGAAATACTCTTCGATTGCCCCCGTGATAAAAAAGGGAAACATCAACGCCAATAACAATGCAAATATCAGGTGTATCGCCAAAGGTGGTTGCTTTTCCATTTTATCTCCACGCTTACCAAATATAGAGGCAACATAAGTTGCCTCTATACTTTATGCTTTTTTACTTAGTGAATTGTATTTTAAACGATTGCGTACAATCAATACGGAACCAACAATGACATCGAGCCAACACATACAGCCTAAAAAAACCGCTGCTGCCCTAGAAGAGTAATACTCTTTGGTCTTTTTCTTGTTATTGGTAACATTGATGACTCTTGCCACAATAATCGCCAATATGAGTATTGGTACAATTCCAACACTGATAAAAACGGTGGCTGTGCGGCTTATAATTACCATACCCATTGCAATAAAAGCAAAGCGCATATTGGGTGCAAAAGCCAGGATCAATCCCCAAGAAATGAGTAAGAATACACTAAAAATATCGATGAGTAGATAACCACATTCCACAAAAAAACTTTGATACACATGCCCCCTTCTTGGACCAGGTCGATCGAGCATGGCATGAAAGTTTCCCGTGTTGTTCTCGCGCTCCGGCATGGAAAATGAAGTAAAGCGTAAATTTTTGTCTGCCAGTGTTCTACTTGGGAATATTCCAGATATGACAGAGAGAGTCATATCTTTGATGTACTGTAGTCCTTCGTCGATTTGGTTTGCATTATCGGGCTCGGTGTAGTCGATTTGTTTTTTTTGTTGGTCTTTTTCGTCTTGCTCGCTGACGAGAATCATTACGTCGCGTTTAGCCGCTAGTGCGTCATGTGCGAAGAGTTTACGCGCTATTTTATTTGTGGTGATCGCCTGCGAACTTTTCCAACGCGCATATTGGTTCAAACGGCAATCAAATATATGCTTACCATAAACGCGTAACGGAACAGGACCAGAAAAATTTTGTAATAATACTTCTCCGGGTATTTGCCGCACAACATACTGCGTGTCTAAGCAATCCACACGGACAGGTTCATCTGTTAAAGCGTAAATCGTGTTGGTGGCGTCAAAATCGGTGTTATAAACAGAAAGACGCATCGGTACGATCATTTCTTTGCTGCGAAAGCGAAAAGCCATTCCCTGCATAAAGCCGCTAAAAAATTGCCCTTTGCGCAAATTAAGTTGCGCGTTGTTCATTCCAGGGGTGGGATTGATACCACTACTACCACCAATGCGTGCCTTGACAACAACAAAACACCAACCCATGTCGATATATTCATTGCATACTGTGTCCATACCTTGCGGATATTGATAATTGTTGTTGGTCATCCATTTTTTCAAGGCCGAAGCACTTCCTGCCTCCAAAACAGCGACTTGGTACATGCCGATCCCTTCTTCTGACAACACGCGTACTCGATTCGACCGCGCTTTTTCCATGATAACAGAAAAGAAAATCATTACATTGGTACCAAGAGAGCTAAAAGTAAAAGGATAGTATTGCCGTCCATATCGCTCGCGCGGAAACAACTGAAATTCCGGAGGATCAATGGCCGCGGCAATGTGTGCAAAAATATTATCTTCTACCTTGCGTATTGCTGGTGGTGTGGGAAAAGGAATGAGCATTCCAAAATTATCCAGACTACCTGTGAAACCTGGACGTAAAACGATAGACTGTATACCATCTTTGTAAAATACGTAGGTACGTTGTACTCCTGTGCGAAAAATTCCGGGACCAGAAGTGACCATTCCACATGGATCAGCCTTAACTTGTGAGACAAGTAATAAAAATATAAATAGTGCTATGGTGTATCTATACATAGATTATCCTCCAATACAATGCGAAATTCAATAATACGTGTGGCATTTTTGCGCCCATTGCTAACGAAAACCGTATCGAATCGTTGCCAGTTACTGTTATTTTTATGGACCGCGAACCACGGTCCCGCGACAAAATAATCGCTCTCCACTCACATACGTATCCAAAATCTATCGCGACTAACGCGTTTAATTGTCCCGTTAAACTCGGTATGTATGTCATCACCATCTTCAGAAATAACATGATGCTGTTTCTGATCTAGCGCTACGTGGCGAAAAGTTTTACAAATAACTGGTTGCTTGTTTTCGTCCAGCATACGCAAAGAAAAACTTACGTTTTTCTTTTGTAGTTCGGCAAGTACCGGTTGCTTTATCTTAATGTTTGGGTTCTCTTTCAGATACGCCAACGTTTGCTGACGATAAAACAACAGGTGAGACAGAGCGGTATCTGTCATTGTGGTGTTTTGTAATGACAAAATATAATGCCGTATTTGGTCATTACTAGTTGTCAAAACCACGGGTTTACCGCAACTGGAACTACACGTATTTGATTGTATTGTAGAAGGTTTTTGAGCATCATCAACTTCATACGAATGGACAGAAAAAGGTTTTTCTACAAAAGGGGAATAATATTCATTTTCCGCTGTAGAATGACCACTCAGTATAAGTTTTAGTATAGATATAGTAGTAAATATTATGATTGCAAAAAATCTCATAGTTACTCCTACAATGTAAAATAAAAACGAATGAAAAGTATAAATAGTTATATATTTAATAATACACAAAATCTACACATTTACAATGACAAAAGAGTAAAAGAGCCTTGGCAAAATGAGTCTTTACCGCATTTTGCGAAATTCTTATAGATTTGATATGCGAATCGTGTACACTAAATAAAGTGCACCACATTCATTTTGCCAACTTTACAAGATAGCGGATCAAATGGATAAAAAACATCTTTTTCAACAATACCTAAGACACTATACGCGATTATCACCACCCGAGGTAAATCGTTTGCTTACAACAAACCTATCTACCACAAATGTAATGAAAACAGGTGTGTTTTCTATGGAAGAATTGCAACGCTGGCAGCATTTTTTCCTCAACTATCTTCTTTTGCAACACGCAGCGCTAAAGCAAAATATAACGCAAAATGTTGCGCATACTGCAATGCAAAAATTAACACCTAATAAAATATGGGTTGCCGAAAAACAAGTCTATGGAGTAAGTGCCGTACACAACATATTGAACCATTTTCAACAACAGGAAATTGTCGACAATAACGACATTCACTTTGTTCATAAACTACTACAACCTAACAGTAACACCACACAATCTATCGCCACAATTGAAGTAGGAAGAATGTTTGAGCACTACTTTGTAGAGCAAGAACTCGGTAAAGGTGGTATGGGAACGGTGTACAAAGCAAAAGACACCACTCTTGGTCGTTATGTTGCGCTAAAGGTTCTCAATAAAAACAATCTCGACAAAAATGACATTGATCGCTTTATTCGTGAAGTTAAAACCATGGCCCAGGTGAATCACGAAGGCGTGGTGAGTTTACTCGAAGTACGAGAAAGCCCTTTCTATTACTTCACAATGGATTACATCGATGGCGTGTCTTTTTCCGACTATATCAAAAAAAATCCGCTTATGCCGACAAAGACAACGGCATCAATGATGTACAAAGTCACGATCGCCATAGAGCATGCCCATTCACTAGGAATACTTCATCGCGATATAAAACCATCAAATATACTTATTGATCAGCAACAACAACCAAAAGTGTTGGATTTTGGTTTGGCAAAAACGCAAGACTCAGAACTTTCACAACAAGGTGATGTCGTAGGAACACCGGCATACATGTCGCCGGAGCAGGCAAACGGTGATTTGGTGGATAAAAGAACAGACATTTATTCTATTGGAGCGACACTTTATGAAGCCATGTGTGGTCGACCACCTTTTCAGGGGCAAACCTTTTTAAATGTGATCAACCAAGTATTTAACGACGACCCTATCGCCCCGAGAAAACTCAACCCAGATATTCCGCGAGAATTAGAGGCGATTTGTCTAAAATGCTTGCATAAAGAACAAGCGAAAAGATACCAAAACGCACAATTGCTGGCCAGTGACTTACAAAACTTCATACACGACCGTCCGATTATGGCCCGTCCACCAAGTAATTTACAAGCTCTCCGTAAATGGATGATGCGCAACAAGGCCATCAGCATGCTCATTTTTAGTATTGCTTTCACTTTATACGTCACGATTTCGAGCAACTGGCAATTGTCAACTGTCAACCAACAAATGACGAAAAAGAATCAAGAGTTAGAACAGAATAAGCGATTACTTTTAGAAAGTAACCGCGAATTAAGTGAAAAAAACAAAAAAATTGAACTGTTGCGCAAAAAAGAACAGCAGCGACTGTACCGCAGTTCCATTGCGCTTTTGTATTCACTTACAACACAGGATGCGTACGAGCGAGCAACCCATGAATTGCAAAATCTTCACAAAAAAAATAATCTAGAATATGCTCTCCTGTACAAAAAAATTCAATCTTTACAAAATACCCAGTATCCCTATTTTAGTTTTGCCGTCGCTCCCAATGGCAAATATTTCGCTTTTACAGATGCAACGTTTGTGATTGTTTATGATATAAATAATTTGCAAAAACCCATCGCAAAGCACAACCTCGCAGTAATTGTGCAAGGAATACGTTTTCACCCTTATAAAGATGAGATGTTTGTTGGGACATACCACAACTTTTTCTTTAAACTAAAATTACAAAAAACCCCATCGCAGTTTAAAATTCGCCAACATAAATTCGTTAATCCTTACTACAAGGAAGACGAAAAGTTTGGAAATGTCACCAATAGAGTTGTTAAATTTTCGACTTCGGGAAAAATAGTTGCCTACTGCGATTTTGTCGGTCAAACCAACATAATATTTTTTGACTGGGAAAGAGAAAAATTTGCTCATCGCCACATACAAAAATCAACGGCGTTTGATACCAAAAGAGTCTATCAAAGTGGTTTCTTCGGCAATACATTCTTTTTTATTGAAAATTTTAACTCTTCAGATCGCATTTATTATCTTGATAAAGATTTACAACAACGTTATTTGCCGAAAACCGCGACGCAAACGCTGATCACATCTTTTGATATACATAAAAACAATATCGTCATCGGAAAATTAACCGGTGAAATAGAATGGGGTTCTCTTTCAGAGAACAACGGCCGCATAGCCTATCAACGCAAACATTCTTTTACAGCGCACCGTGGAACGGTTCACAAAGTACATTTCTATAAACAAGGAAAAGTCATTCTTTCGAGTGGTAAAGATGACTATATAAAAATATCAAATATTCGTGGTAAAACCATTTACAAAAAACAAACCGAAAACCCTAGTGCCATATCATGGCTACCACAAAAACAACTACTTTTTTCCGCCAGTCCTTCGGGAACATTAGTGTGGAATCTCACGCAAAAATATCCGTACACCATCAGCACCGGATCAACGGCATTACTTAAAGAAATTACTCATAGCCCCGATGGCCACTATGCCGTAACTAGCGCAGAAGCCCCTCTATACTATATCTGGGATATTCACGCACAAAAATTTATAAACACCGTGCCTGTCTTGGATTTTGGGACATCGAAGCGCGTTGTGTTTTCTAACGCAGATGAAATCTTAACTCTCAATACAAGTCAACGAATTTTGCGCTATTCCTACATAAGTAAGGCAAATAGCCGTCAACAAATTTTGCAATATAAAAGCACAGGAAAAACTCATGAGCGCTTTATCATCGATTTCGCGATCCACAACAACGAAATATTCACCATGAGCCATGTTTATATTCGCGTGTGGGATTTACACACAAAGAAATTCAAACGCCAATGGAAAATGTCAATTCCCGGTATCTCTGCGATTTTACCATACAACGACGATTTATTGTTGGTAATTGCTACAGAGTCAAGGAAGTCGCAATGTTTCTTCGTCGGCAAACAAAATGGATCTATACGCAACTCCTTTATTTTAAAAAAGGGAGAAAATCAACGATTTATTGTGACCAACGCCAAATTAATTCCATATAAAAACAGTAAAGCCTTAGTAGTTACCGACCGCGACACCAGTAAAATATACATGTACACTTGCGCCATTCAAAATGAACAGCAAAAAATCGCCACTTTTGCCGGACACAAAAATACCATTAATGACATTATTTTTCACGCCAATTACACGAGAATGATCTCATGTTCAGATGACCACACCGTAAAAATTTGGGATTTACAAAATATGCGCGAATATCGCTATGATTCTTTGATGACAATTACAGAATATGATGCTCCTGTGACAGATGTCATGATCACCCCACAGAATAAACTGATTACTTCAAGTGGAAATCAGTTGCAGATATGGGACTTACAGGACTAGTATTTTGCAGTTAAATTTGTGAAAGTTGCCTAAGTATAGATATTCTTTAGTACGCTGATGTGAATTATAAAAATCGTAATCGTGACTGTAGCCCGTAGCCGTAATCGTCGCCGTGTCGTTTTTTTTCTTACGAAGTGCTAAAGTATATTTGCACAAAAATTATTTATTGTTCATAATGTTTTGATCCTATATCATAAAGATAAAAGAGAAGACTTATCCGAACCTTCTATTTCAACAAGGAGTATGTATGACGAAAACTTTACAAATAATATCCATATTTGTGATATGCAGCGTTACCATTTCGGCACAATCATCATTGCAAAATCACACTGTCAATTACGACTGCTATGTAACTGGTAATCCACACGATGTCAAAGTAAAGACAACACCAGGCTTGGGATTACAAGGTGGTGGCGGTGATGAAGATGCCATGATGCGATTTTTAATATCCAAAGCCAAAGGCGGTGACTTTCTAGTTTTGCGTACATCAGGTAGCGATGGTTACAATGATTACGTATGGGATTTTGGCGGTGTGGATTCCGTGACCACTTTGGTCATTAAAAACAAAGAAGCAAGTAAAGACCCTTTTGTCATTTCGACCATCCGTAACGCCGAGGTCATTTTCTTTAGTGGCGGAGACCAGTCAAAATACCAACAATTGTGGCAAAATACAGAAATCCAACGGCTAATACTTCACAAATTTGCCAATGGTACACCAATGGGAGGGACAAGTGCCGGAGCAATGATTATGAGTGAGTACTTTTTTACGGCACGTAATGGCTCTGTTTATTCCGATGAAATGCTGGATGATCCTTACAATCGTTACGCCACTCTTGACAAAAATTTCCTGTCCCTGGTAGAGGGTGTTATCATTGACACTCATTTTCGCGAACGTGACCGCATGGGTCGCTTGGTCGGTTTTCTAGCGCGTATTGCCACCGATTGGAAGAAAAAATCAAAAGCAATTGCATTACAAACCAATACCGCTATTTTTATTGAGGCAGACAACAATGTTCGCGTCTATGCACCACCAGGAGAACATGTCTATTTCGTGAAACCCGATGGTTTGCCAGAACATTGTAAATCGCAAGATGCCCTCACATATCGCGAAATATCGGTTTGTAAAATAACCCAAGGAACTTTCAATCTGAAAACTTGGCAAGGAGACGGCGACGTCTATCGTTTTTCGGCAATAGAAGGACGGTTGTTTCCTAAGTCGCCCTACTAAAGAAAGGAAGTGCCTTTCAGGCACGAACTCACATGATCAGCAAATTGATATTTACAGTTCTGCTATTTCTTATTGCTCCTAGTTTTGTCAACAGTGAGGGAAGTGTGGTCATTATCGGTGGCGCACTACAAACAAACAATGATCAGGTATATAATAAGATTATTGATCTAGCTGGGGGAAAACACAACATACGTTTAGCTATTTTTCCCACTGCGAGCGGGACACCAACCAAAACCTCTCTTTTATACCAACAAGATTTCATTGGTTATGGTGTCGCGCAAGATAACATTCACATTATTCCCCTTGCAATAAAAGATGACCCCACCACGAAAGAACTGGACGAATCACAGTGGATCAAAAATGGCAACGATCAGAAAGTAGCCACAACTGTTGCAAAGTGCAATGCCGCATTTTTTGTAGGGGGAGATCAGGAAAGATACATCCGCGCTTTTTTTGATAATGGCGAAGAAACTGCGGTTCTAAAGAGCATTCGCAAGTTATACAGTAACGGAGGAGTACTCGCCGGGACCAGTGCCGGTGCCGCGATTATGAGTGATCCCATGATCTACGGCGGAGATAATCTAACCGCAATGATTGCAGGTACGGTTACGACGGGCAAAGGTTGTGGTTTTTTTACACTGGGAATTGTCGACCAGCACTTCATGCAACGCGGACGCTACGGTCGATTGCTAGTCGCCGCGATACAACACAATAAAATAGGTTTTGGCATAGACGAAAATACTGCTCTTGTCACAAGTACTGGTAAAATAAGTGTTGTTGGGCAAAATGGTGTTCTGATTATGGACACCCGTCACGCGAAAATTGATCCACATAGCGGTGGCACAAAAGTACAGCATGTCATTCTCCACTATCTGCAAGCTGGAGACGAGGTAGAGTGGTCAAGTCAAAAACTCAAGCCTAATACTGCCAAACAAAAAATAACCACTCCTTACTACCAGCAATCTGTCTCTAGCACCGACATTTTTTCCACAGACTGTTTACGCAAATTGATAACACAGGGAGTTGTAGACAATAGCCAAAAACAGGCAACCGGTGTTTCTTTTCTTATCGACGAACAAGGCAAAGGAACAAAGTGGGTTTTACGTGGTAATCGCAAAACATTTGGTTATTGGGGAAAAGTTGATGGTGTTAGCCACTACAGTGCCTGGAATGTCATTTTGGATGTATTCCCCATAAAGATTCGCTTGACGGAATATTAAGATAAGAAGAACGGAAATACAAAATGCAACGAAAAATGTTTTACATTTTGATCATCGGTTTTGTTTTTTCTTTGCAAAGCCATGCAAATGACAATGAAATTTCACAACTCATCAAAGCGTTAGCAAATGAGGACGAAGAAAGAGATATCGTAATAGAAAAATTAGTAAGTAAAGGGGAACAAGCGATTCCTGCGCTTACAAATGCGTTGTCTCATGAAAACGAAGAAATTCGCATAGCTGCTGCGGAAACTTTCGCCGAGATGGGGAAAAAAGCTATTTCCGCGGTTCCCGCTCTTATCAAGGGGTTATCTGATTCAAGTGAGGACGTTAAAATTTTTGTAGTGAATGCTTTGCAGGAAATGGGAGAGAATGCCGTCCTTGCTACTCCAACTTTGGTTAAGACATTGTCTGACCCAAGCGAAGATGTCACGCATGGTGCCGCAGAAACACTAATAAAAATAGGGGAACAGGCCGCTCCTGCTGTGGTAAAAGTTCTATCTAGTGAAAAAGAAAATGTCCGAAGTAACGCCGCATATATTCTAGGGGAGATAGGGCTGAAAACAAACCTGGTTGTTTTCGCTTTGTTGAAAGCGTTGTCCGACCCAAGTGAAGACGTTCGAGATGCAGCCATCTATAGTTTAAAATGCATGAGAGAAAAAACCGTCCTTCCTCTTTTATTTGACGAAAATACATATGTTTGCGACAGCACCGCAGACGCTTTGGAAATTTTCGGAGAAGAAGAAAATCCTGCTTTGATCAAAGTTTTAAATACAACAATTCGTATTTGGAGAACACAAGAAATATCCACTCCCATTTCCACTTTGATTGAGGATTTATTCGATCAAGATGCGAGTGTTAGATACAATGCGGCGCAGGATTTATGTCATATGGAAGAAAAAGCTGTCACCGCTGTTCCAGCATTAACAAAAGCGCTATTTGACGGCGACGAATATGTGCGTAGAGTCGTTGCCACTTCTCTGGGAATGATTGGTAAAAAAACAAACGCTGTTGTGGCGGCTTTAACAGAAGCAACTGCAGACACAGATGGAGAAGCAAAATTATGTGCCGCAGTAGCCTTAGCTAAATTGGGAGAGAAAGCTGTTGCAATTCCTCTGATAAAAAAAGCCTTTTCAGGCAAAGATAAAATTTTACAAATCATTGCCGCAAGAGCCCTGGCAGAGATGGAAGAAGATTCCGCCGCCATGATTTCTTTTTTGAGCAAAGCTTTATCGGATAAAGATGAGTATGTAAGAAGTAGATCCTGTGAATCGTTACGGGCAATAGGCGAAAAAGCAGCTTTGGCGATCCCATCACTCACCAAAACCTTATCTGATGTCAGTGAAGATATTAGATGCGATGCATGTGATGCTTTGGGAAAAATGGGCGAAAAAGCTGTTGCCGCTATTCCCGCACTAATCAAAACTTTGTCAGACAAAGATGGAAATGTTCGATGCGGCGCAAAAGAAACCTTGATAAAAATAGGTAAAATAACTGTACCTGCCTTAACCCAAGCTCTATCTGATGAAAATAGAGATACGAGAAGTAATGCGGCACAAGCTTTGGGTAGAATAGGAGTTCACAGTAATGATGTAGTTTTTGCTTTACTCAAAGCACTATCCGATCCCGTTGCAGAGGTCAGAGGTTGTGCCGTAGGTGCTTTAGGCAGCATAATAGACAAAACCGCGATTTCTCATCTAATAAAAGCTTTATCTGATCAAAGTATATATGTACGCTTGCAAGCCGCCATTGCTTTAGGAAATGAAGAGTATGCATCTTCTGCAACGAAGGCTCTCACCAAAGCTTTATCTGATAAAAACGCCGCCGTAAGAGCCTGTGCAGCTATTAGCTTGGGAATCGGGGGCAAAGTAAATCCTGCGGTGTTAATCAAGAGTTTATCTGATGAAAACGCCGCGGTAAGAGCCTATGCAGCTGTTGCTTTGGGTACGATAGGAGATGAAGCAGCGATCAAAGCTTTGGTGAACGCATTCTCTGATGAAGATATAAATGTTAGCCGTAATGCGGTAAATGCTATCGTAGAAATCGGAGAAACAGCAATACCTGCCTTGACCAAAGCCTTATCCGATAAAGATGAAACTGTGAGAGATAGTGCCAAAGACGCTCTAGAGAAACTAAAAAAATGACATAGTGACATCTTCTTTATTTTCGCGATTGTCAAAAAAAAAGAAATGCCTTTAGGAGAAACTTATGAAAGCCGCTGTTTTCCTTAAATATGGTAATAACGATGTGGTGGACCACATAGAGATTGATAAACCACAAATCAAAAGTCCACATGAAGTGTTGGTCGCGATCCATGCAGCCAGCCTCAATCCCGTTGATTTTAAAATTCGCAATGGTAAACTCAAAGCCATTATGCGTCATCAATTTCCATTGATTATTGGTAACGATTTTAGCGGAGTTGTCATTGCTGTGGGTGATAATGTTCAAAAATTCAAAGAAGGTGATGAAATATACGCCCGAGTGGACAAAGGGCGCATGGGAACATGCACGGAGTATCTTACCATAGAAGAACAATATTTAGCGAAAAAACCGCGCAACATCTCGTTTGTCGAAGCGGCTTCTATCCCCTTGGTTGGTCTAACTTCGTGGCAAGCTTTAAAAGACTGGGGAAATCTCCAGTCGGGAGATAAAGTATTCATCCATGCAGGATCGGGTGGTATTGGTTGTTTTGCAATTCAGTTGGCGAAAACAATGGGTTTAACAGTGGCAACGACCACGAGCGGCAAGAATGCTAATTTTGTTAAGCAATTGGGTGCGGATATCATTATTGACTACAAAACGCAAGATTTTACCCAAGAAGTTAGCAATTACGATATGGTGTATGATACTCTTGGTGGTGACATTTTAAACCGCTCTTTTTCTATTGTAAAACAAGGCGGCAAAGTAGTGACGATCACTGCCACGCCAGACAAGCAAACACTAAAAGAACTCGGAGCCAATGCACTGCTACGTTTTTTCGCAGGCATAATGACCCGAAAAACCACCAAACTAGCACGTCAAAAAAATATACGTTATGGCTTTTTGTTTATGAAAGCAAATGGTGATCAACTACAACAAATAACCTCCTTAAT
This sequence comes from Candidatus Uabimicrobium amorphum, assembly GCF_009002475.1. Lineage (GTDB taxonomy): Bacteria > Planctomycetota > Uabimicrobiia > Uabimicrobiales > Uabimicrobiaceae > Uabimicrobium > Uabimicrobium amorphum. The sequence continues at coordinate 688,787 of NZ_AP019860.1, read as the reverse complement.
TGAGGAAGAGAAGATCAAACCAGTCATTGACAAAACATATCCTCTTGACCAAACAAAGGATGCGATGGCTTACTTAGAAAAAGGGCATGCACGCGGCAAAGTAGTGATCGAAATAAAGAAATAGAATAGGACTATGGGTCAAAAGAGCTAAAACCTTTCATATCCAACGATTTCGAGTGTACTCAAACTCTTGGCCTAAAGAGCTAAAGCCTTTTATTCCCAATGGCTTTGAGTGTCCTCAAACTTTACTTTTTGTTTTATCTGCGGCTCATTTGTATACATGTGATTGTTCCCAAGAGAACTACGAATCCACAAAATGAAACTAGTCCTACACTAAGTGGGATTATATATAATGCACCTATGAATTGTGCGGAAATTGAACAATACAAAAATCTAGTGATAAAAACACGGGATTTTTGCTTGATGAACCAAGCTCCGAGTGGTGCACCAACAACAACGACGGGAATGCACACCAACCAATAATTCCAAGCCTCAGGTGAAATATTAGTGAATACGAAACCATTCAAAAAGAAACCAAAACAGGAGTTAACGGCCATTAGCACTACAGAAGTAGGCGTTGCTACTTTTTCATTTATTTGGTAATGCAACGTCAACAAAGAAAATGTGATGATATCAATTCCACTCCCTGTAATACCACTAACAACCCCGCCGAAAACTCCAACAATACATAAATTTAAAGCATCTTTGCTCTGAAAATTAGATATTTGAGAAACCACCTCGCGTTGATCTTGTCGGTTCACTAAATATAACGCCACCGCAAAACTTAGCCATAAACTGGTAAAGAAAATTTTGATATAGCTTGGAGAGGGGAGCATTGGCATCAATAAAAAGCCTGCTGTTATGCCCACAATACCGCCGAGGCTAGTGTATTTTATCGCACGCCATTCCATCGGTGTTCTTGTTACAACGATAAATAATGCCGCCGCCGACATACCGATGGATTGGATCATCAAGGAGAAATCTCTGGCAATTTGCGGTGTTATACCAAAAATGAGAGTCATCACCGGAAACGCAACAGCACCTCCTCCTTCACTTGTTCCTCCAGCGATAAAAGACCCGACGACCATCGTAGCCGACATAAACCAGTTGTCGTAAAAAAGACTCCACTGATTTGTTTTCCACATAAATGCGGCCCAAAAGAACCACACAAAAACGATAATACATAAATGATAAATATACGGCGGTCGTTGTTTTTTCATGTTTTTTACACCAAGAAGATAAATCCAAGTTACATTTTCGCCAATTAATATTTCACTGAAACATCAATTTGACAGATTATCAATAAAAAAATGCAAGTTGATTGCATTTTCTCTGTAACTACTCACGACGTTTGTTATCATATAAATTCAAAAGTCGCATTTCTGGAAACGGGAATACAGTTAATTTTGCAACAGAGCCGTGAATGCTCTACATCTAGGAAAGGTTAGGAAATTGTTTAAACGAATTACAATCATTCTTTTGTTAAGTCTCATAGTACTTCCTTTATCGGCACAGTCCGTTGATGAAGAAAGTCTTAGTGGTTTACAGTGGCGTAATATCGGCCCGGCAATTATGGGCGGACGAGTTACCGATGTGGAAGGAGTTGTTGGAAAACCAAGTCATATTTACGTCGCAACAGCTTCAGGAGGGCTGTGGAAAACCGAAAACCGTGGCACCACTTGGCGTTGTATCTTTGAAAAAGAAAATACTGTTTCCATCGGTGACATCGCCATAGATCCCAAAAATCCCGAAGTGATTTGGGTGGGTTCGGGAGAATCTAATGTGCGCAATAGTGGTTCTATCGGCGATGGCGTTTACAAAAGCATCGATGGTGGAAAAACGTGGCAGCACATGGGGCTTAGCGAAACAGAGCATATTTCGCGAATCGTCATTCATCCACATAACAGCGATATCGTTTATGTTGGTGCTTTAGGTCATGCCTATGGTCCGAATAACGAAAGAGGTGTTTTTCGCAGCAAAGATGCGGGGAAAACCTGGGAAAAAGTACTGTACATTGATAAAAAACACGGTGTCGCCGATTTGGACATAGATCCGGAAAATCCTAACGTTCTTTATGCGGCGATGTGGCATTTTGAGCGAAAGCCATGGACTCACACTAGCGGTAGCACCGAAGGCGGAATTTTTCGCACCACAGACGGCGGCAACAATTGGAATAAGATAACCGCGGGATTACCAAAATTGATGGGACGTGCCGGAGTTAAAGTCGCTCCTAGTGATCCCAAACGAGTTTATGTCATCGCCGAAACGCAAAAGGGTGTTTTGTTTCGTTCAGACAACAGAGGTGAAAGTTTCACCACAATGTGTAAGGAAGAAAAAATTGTGGGACGAGGTTTCTACTATGCGGATTTGCGCGTCGATCCACAAAATTCGAATCGCGTCTACGCCTTAGCTTCCAATCTTTATTACTCTGTCGATGGCGGCAAAAATTTTGCTGTTATGTCACGGCGTACACATGTGGACTATCATGCTTTGTGGATAAATCCTCAAGACCCCTCTAACTTATGGCAAGGGCAAGACGGTGGTGTCGCTGTTTCCTACGATCGTGGTAAGAAATGGACTTATATCAACAATATGCCACTGTGCCAAGTTTATCAGATAGGTGTGGACAATAACGCTCCGTTTTACAACATCCATTTTGGCTTACAAGACAACGGTTGTTGGACAGGCCCTAGTCGCACGTACCGCCCCTACGGCATTCTAAACGCCGATTGGCAAATGGTGAGTTTTGGCGATGGTTTTTTTATTTTCAATCATCCCAAAAAACCACATTTGTTCATCTCGGAAGCCCAAGGTGGTTTTGCGGTCATTAACGATACGCGCAGCAAAGAAGAAAGTTCCATTACTCCCTATGCCAAAGTCATTTGGGGCGGGCCTGTCTCTGAAGGTAAATATCGATTTCATTGGAATAGCCCACTCATTCCATCGCATCACAATGATGACACCATTTATTTTGCGGGCAACGTAGTATTTCGCTCTGAAGATTTTGGCAAGAATTGGCAAATCATAAGCCCTGACCTTACGACAAATGATTTGCGCAAGCAACAAACAGCAGGTGGTCCCGTATGGCAAGAAAACACAGCTGCGGAATATCACTGTGCTATTATTAGTTTGAGTGAATCTCCATTAGACGCTAATTTACTGTGGGCGGGTACGGATGATGGTAATTTACACGTATCAAAAGACCAGGGGAAAAATTGGACCAATGTCATCGAAAACATTCCCAAATTGCCCAATAACTCTCCGGTATCACACATTGAATTGTCTCGCACCGACAAAAATGTGGTGTACGCGGCTTTTGATCGGCACATGCTAGACGATTTCCATGCGTATATTTACAAGAGCAGTGATGGCGGGAAAACTTGGCAAGATATCAGTGGCAATATTCCCACAAAATCTTACGTTTGGGTAGTACGCGAAGATCCCAAAAATCCACAAATTTTGTATGCTGGTACAGAGATGGGACTTTATGTCACCTACAACAACGGTAAGCACTGGTTCAAACTACATCTGAAAAATTTACCAACCGTAGCCGTTCACGACATTATTATTCATCCACGAGACAATGACATGATACTAGGAACTCATGGCCGTGGTATTTGGATTTACGATGACATGACTGCTTTGCAAAACTTGTCGAAGTTAGAAAACAAAGATGTGGAACTATTTCCTATTCGCACTGTATATAGCCACAGTAAAAAAATGATGCGTTATGGTATTGGTGATGGCGTGTACGTCGCCCCCAATCCTCCCTATGGAGCCTTAATCGATTACTACGTTTCGAAAAATATGAGTAAAACCAAACTAAAACTAGAAATATACAACGATAAAGGTAAATTGATTCGCAGTTTAAATAAATTAAATAACAAACACGGTATTCATAGAATGGTTTGGAATCTACAAGGCAAGAAATACAAAGCCAGATTTAAAGGGCCGCAATCCCTATCCATAGAAGTACTTCCCGGAAATTATCGTGTGCGGTTGGTGTATGGTGATAAGAACATCGAAAAAACGGTTTCTGTCAAAGTAGATCCCAACATACCGTATGACACCAAACAACATAAAAAGAACTATGAGTATGCCACATCTGTTTTAGAAATGCGCGAAAGCCTTTACAAAGATTTACAAAAACTCGATATCATAGAAATGCAAGTCAAACAGTTAAAAACGAGAATTGCGCAACTTTCCAATGGCAAAGTTTCTACTAAAATTTTGGGTTCCTATGTGTCTAAAGTGAAAAAGCTCAAGGGTAAAATGGAGCGCTACTCCAAAGACGCATCTCCCTCTAGATTGTTTTTCTCTAAAGCACCAAAGTTAGCAGATGAGTTATCTTTTTTTGGTTCCGCCAATAAGCAATTTGCCATGACCGCAGCTCAAATCGCCTACCTCACAGATTTAAAAAACCGACATGCTAAGGCAAGAAAAGAGATTCAAGCGTTTATTGAGCAAGCTCTATCGGAGTGGAATGCAAAATTATTGGAAGAATATAATGTCTCTAACTGGATTTTTTTGAAGATAGAAAAAAAGACCCAAAAGAAAGACCACAAAAAGAATAAAGAAAAGAAAGACCACAAATCCAAATAACAACTCCCCGGCTTAGAGGCCGGGGTTTCCCAATATTTATCGAAAGCCTATTTATCACTGTCTTTTTTCTCTTGGATCTTTTCATTCGTGGTCTGTACTTTCTTGGGTTTGGCTTCTTGCAATAAGGCTAAAATCTGTGGATTTTTTTGTGCTAATTTTATAGGTGTAATACCATCTTTATTAGCGCTATTGGGGTTCGCACCGTATTCAAGTAATGTTTTTATGACCGGAATATGACCTTTGTATACGGCTAAGAGTAAAGGTGTATTTTGATAAACGTTACCTTTGTCTACTTGCATGCCGTGTTCAAGTAACATTTTGACAATTTTGTTATGTCCGTATAACGATGCCAAAACCAAAGCATTGTTTTGTTCTTTGTCCACATGTTCCGTGTTGGCTTTATTTTCTAAAAGTATTGCCGCTACCTCGTTAGCACCACGTTGTGCTGCCAAAAGTAAAGGACTTTTTTGAGAGTTAGATACAATATTGATATCGGCAGATTGTGCGATGAGGCTTTTGGCGATCACCGGGAGGTTGTAGTAAGCCGCATAAATCATTGCTGTATCGCCAAATTTATTTTTTACATTTGGGTCGACTTTACGCTTTAGTAGCAAGTCGACAATTTGCGGTGCGTTGTTATTTACCGCAGCAATAAGAGGAGTGTGACCTCTGGCGTTTTGCAAATTGGCATCGGCTTTGTGGTCGAGTAATATGCTAATTATGTTGCTGTTTGTCAATGCGACTGCGAGATGCAATGCACTTTCTTGTTCTTTAGCGGTAATAGCATTAGGGTTTGCACCTTTTTTAAGTAAAAACGTAACAATTTTTGGTTTCCGCGCCATCGTTGCAGCAATTAGAGCGCTATTTCTTCCTTTTCCGTCTATTTGTGCTTTATGATCCAATAACAACTGCAACACGCTTTCCTTGCCACATATTACGGCCTTACTTAGGATAGACTCGCTGTTTTTTTCATTGACGCGGTTGGCATCTGCGCCGTTGGCGAGTAAAAATTTTGCGATATGCTCTTGTCCTGACATACAGCATAATTCTAGCGGTGTTTGACCATGTTTGTTTGGCTCATCTACTTTTGCACCAGCCGCAACCAACATCTTTACGCTATCCAAAAAACCATTGTAGGCCGCCCTGTTTAATGCTGTTTCTCCGCTACTCGCTTCGGCATGTACATCCGCTTTTTTTTCAATCAACAGCTGTACAATATCTCTTTGATCGGATTCCGCCGCAGTGATTAACAGTGTGTAGCCATTTTTATTACGACTGTTAATATCTGCTCCGTTTTTTAGCATTTTCTGTACTTCTGCTGCAGATTTATAGCGCGCATCTTCTACAAAATTATTTTGCGCATACATGAATGTAGCGCTGATTGCGATAGCAATTACAAAACATATTCGTTGCATAAAAGCCCCTTTATTTTTTATTTTGCTGTGCTTCTTTAATGAATGGGAATAGTAATATTTTTGACAGGATGAACAGGATGAAAACAGGATAAAAAAACCTTGTTATAAATTAGAAAGTCAAAACCAAATAAAAAATCCCACTCTCGTGGGATTTTTATTTTATATGAAAAGGGATGGTTTAGCGAATTTTACGACTTAGTTTCTCTAGTTTATTTCTAGAGGCCTCCGTCATTACCCATACAAATTCATTGTTTACGTTTTCTAAAACCATATCTGCGCGACGATTCACTTTTTTGTTCTTACCTTTACGATTGACAAAAGCTATGGAAAAACGCACGATAGAGGTTTGAGCATCCGTATTAATAGTTACCCTGCGAATGGTAAAAGTCAAAACTTGATTCTTGCCAGAGAAAATTTCTTCTAACTGTACGGCTAAGTCTTGTTCCACTTTTTCTTGGGTGAACACTTCAGGGCCAGGCTGTGGCTCTGGCTCTGGTTCCGGCTCCGGTTCGGGTTCCGGTTGTGGTTCCGGTTCCGGTTGTGGTTCGGGTTCGGGTTCCGGTTGTGGTTCTGGTTCTGGTTGTGGTTGTGGTTCCGGTTCTGGTTCCGGCTGTGGTTGAACCGCTAGTACCGAATTTAAAGCATTGACGATACCTGCTCCCACAGTATTATCACTTCTATTGCCCACAATATTTTGGATTAGAGTTGTTTTTACTTCTTGTGGAGTTAAATTTGGATTGGCCTTTAAAATCAGAGCACAAACTCCTGCAACGTTTGGAGTTGCCATGGATGTCCCTGATAAGAACCTGGTAGAATTTCCTGGAAATGTAGAAAGAACCTGTACACCAGGACCAGAAAGATCAGGTTTAGGAACGCCGTCGGCATTTGGACCGCGACTACTAAAAGATGCGAGGTTACCATTGGCATCTACCGCACCAACGGTGATTGCTTCAGGTGTTGACCCAGGGCTTCCAATAGGACTTTGTGTTCCATTGGCATTATTTCCAGAGTTACCAGCCGCAACAACACACACGACACCGGTACTAATGGCATTTTTAATCGCCTGCTCACCAAAATCTGTTCCCTGAAAGTCTCCCGAGGAACCTAGACTCATACTGATAATTTCAACGTCAGCGTTTACCGCTTCCTGGATACCATTTACGATTCCAACAAAACTTCCTGAACCACTACCGTTGAGTACTTTTATTGCTAAAATACTCGATTTGGGAGCGACTCCAAAAGTCCTACTTGCGATACTTCCCGCACAGTGTGTTCCGTGTCCATTGCGATCGTCATCAGAAGTAGATTCTCCAGTAAAATCGGTTCCCACAATTACGCGGCCTTCAAATTCAGGATGAGAAGCTTGTACACCAGTATCCAGTACGGCAACAACAATTCCTTCGCCCTCGTTGCCCAGTTGACTATTTACGTCATCTGCTTGCATCATTTCACGAGAGTAAGTATTGAAACTGTCAAAACCAGGAACTGGATCACCTTCGGCTAAAACTCCAACACTTTTTTGACGTTTGCGTTCTTCTCTACGCTTTTTGCGCTGTGCATTTGCGCTAGGACTGATCACAATTTTTGTTTGTGAAACAGTTTTTTTACTCTTCACATTTTTTACTTTTACCGGCTCGATAAATTGAATCTCGACATTGAGTTCAATCAAACTTACCTGTGGATGGGCCAGTAACTCAAAAATAATATCGCGACTTAAAACCGCAGAAATAGAGTTTGTAATCCAAAAAGCCTTCGATTTGTTTACACGGCCTTGCGACTTTAAGTTACTTAAAATATCACGTAAATTTCTTTGTTCATCGGCGGCAGTGTCTTTTAAACGTTTACGTATGGCTCGCAAAAGCTGCTTACCACCGCCTGCTCTGCGCAATAAACGGCGAATTTTTTTTCCATTAAGTTGTTTATTGAGCGTCACAACAACATCAAATTCTTCACCGCCATTGTCTAAGGCCGCTTGTAAATTAGGGCCGATTACTCCTTCAGCACTTAGTGTCAGTGCGAAAAACAACGTACATAAAATACATAAGTATTTATTCATAGATGCCTCCCTATTAAAACAGAAAAATGGTACCTAACTTACGATAAAACAGAATAATGGTACCTGACTTCGATCAACTGCTCTCCATATGTCTTAAAACAAAATAAAAAACCCCACTTGAGGTGGGATTTTTATCTCAATACGTCAATAAACGGTTTAACGAAATGTACGGCTTATTTCCTCAAACTCTTCTCTAGTGTCCTTTTCAAATCTCCATACGAATTCATTATCAATATTTTCTAGGACCATATCTGCGCGGCCATTTACTCTTTTGTTTCGACCTCTGCGATTGACAAACGCTACGGAGAAACGCACGATAGAAGTCTGCTGGTCAACGTCAATGTCTACCCTACGAAGGGTAACAGTAACACGTCGACTCAAACTAGAAAAAATTTCTTGTAGATCTAAGGCGAAGTCTTGTATGACTTTTTCTTGGGTAAAAACTTCTGGGCCAGGTTGCGGTTCCGGCTGTGGTTCTGGTTCCGGCTGTGGCTCTGGTTCCGGCTGTGGCTCTGGTTCCGGCTGTGGCTCTGGTTCAGGTTGCTGTTGAACAGCCAATACGGAGTTTAGAGCATTGACAATACCTGCTCCCACACCATTTTCGTTTCTATTACCAACAATGTTTTGGATTAGAGTTGTTTTTACTTCTTGCGGAGTTAGGTTTGGATTTGCCTTTAAAATCAAAGCGCAAACTCCTGCAACGTTTGGAGTTGCCATGGATGTCCCTGATAAGAATCTGGTAGAATTCCCTGGAGATGTAGAAAGAACCTGTACACCAGGACCAGAAAGATCAGGTTTAGGAACGCCGTCGGCATTTGGACCGCGGCTACTAAAAGATGCAAGGTTACCATTGGCATCTACCGCACCAACGGTGATTGCTTCAGGTGTTGACCCAGGACTTCCAATAGGACTTTGTGTTCCATTGGCATTATTTCCAGAGTTACCAGCCGCAACAACACATACGACACCGGCGCTAATGGCATTTTTAATCGCCTGCTCACCAAAATCTGTTCCCTCAAAGTCCCCCGATGAGCCTAGACTCATACTGATAATCTCAACGTCAGCGTTTACCGCTTCCTGGATACCATTTACGATTCCAACAAAACTTCCTGAACCACTACCATTGAGTACTTTTATTGCTAAAATACTCGATTTGGGGGCAACTCCAAAAGTCCTACTTGCGATACTTCCCGCACAGTGTGTTCCGTGTCCATTGCGATCGTCATCAGAAGTAGATTCTCCAGTAAAATCGGTTCCCACAATTACGCGGCCTTCAAACTCTGGGTGAGAAGCCTGTACACCAGTATCCAATACGGCAACAACGATTCCCTCCCCCTCGTTACCCAATTGACTATTTACATCATCTGCCTGCATCATTTCACGAGAGTAGGTATTGAAGCTATCGAAACCAGGTACAGCGTCCCCCTCGGCTAGTATTCCAAAACCTTTTTGGCGTTTGCGTTGTTCCCTACGTTTTATGCGCCGTGCATTTGCACGAGGACTAATCACAATTTTTGTTTGTGAAACAGTTTTTTTACTCTTCACATTTTTGACTTTGACTGGCTCAATAAACTGAATTTCTACATTGAGTTCAATCAAACTTACCTGAGGATGAGCCAGTAACTCAAAAATAATATCGCGACTCAAAACTGCAGAAATAGAGTTTGTAATCCAAAAAGCCTTCGACTTGTTTACACGACCTTGCGACTTTAAGTTACTTAAAATATCACGTAAATTTCTTTGTTCATCGGCGGCAGTGTCTTTTAAACGTTTGCGTATGGCTCGCAAAAGCTGCTTACCACCGCCTGCTCTGCGCAATAAACGGCGAATTTTTTTTCCGTTAAGTTGTTTATTGAGCGTCACAACGACATCAAATTCTTCGCCGCCGTTGTCTAAGGCCGCTTGTAAACTAGGACCGATTACTCCTTCAGCACTTAGTGTCAGTGCGAAAAACAACGTACATAAAATACATAAGTATTTAGTCATAAATACCTCCCTATTGATAGAATTCAGATCAGACACGTCGTTATTCTAATTTATTGTGTGGGTAACATGTCTATTAATAGCATATAAAATTATGATGCTTTTTTCCAGGAATAAGATTTCTTTTAGGAGGAAACTCAACAGATCTACACAAAAAAGAAACTTTTATCGATGACAAGTTTATATTCACAAGATAACCTTAATGGTGTTCCAGGTTTTCAAGAAGTGTTCTTCCTTGGGTTGTGAGGTAAAAATTTTGTTGTTGGTCGTACCACGGAACATTTATCGTTAAATCTATTTCCACCAAACCAAAGTGAAGTAGATGCCCAATAGTGAGAAGGAGTAACTCTTTATTTTCGGCATTCTCTTCTAATTGCGACAATGAATTCGCATTCGAATTCCCCAAAGTGCGCATGACTAGATTACGCTGCGCAAGGACGAGAAAAAAGTAGCGTACCCACGCAATTTCACACGGTTTATTGGTTGTTTTTCTACAGATAGTCGGATAGTTTTTGACTTGGTCTATTGTGAGGTGTGAAACGATGATATGCCAAGGCTTTTCGATTAAATTTTCCTGGTGAAAATTGTTAATTGTTTGGCGAAAGATATCCTGTTGTGCTTTGTCAGGATGTTTCGCAATATATGTTTGTAACAATGGGTGTGTCGGTGCTATGCATTTTAGGTATTGCATAGCTTGTTCTTCGATATCTTCGGGGTTTCCCATACGAATGTCTTGTCGATAGTCATTGGTAAAGTAATTTACCCAACCTCGCATCCACGGGTGGTCATTGTGTGGTGTGATACTATTACCGGCATTGAGCTGTGAAATTATTTTACAACGATTGAAAAAAACTTCTATTCCATGCCCGTAGTAGCTTTTGGCGACCCCTTCCCAGGCTTCTTCCATCGCTAAGGCGAAAAGCTCCTTTGTTGATGGATCGTATTCCAGGCGCCAAACACCTTTTATTTTAGCAATAGCTTTTACAACGCGTTGCGCATGCTGTGTTATAATTTCGGCGTAAAAGCCTCCGCCACAGTGCTCTTTTTCCAATTGTGCGACACTGGGCATTTTATGTTCGTCTTTTTCAATGGCGTTTATAACATCTGTACGCAGTATTTCAAAATCCACTAGTTCCAATAACATGCGTACTGTGCTGCTTTTGTAAGCAACATTGTAATTCTCCACAACAAACTGCCGTGCTTTGTTGATAGAATTTTGTATAAAATCGTTCACTTTTTCTCCGCCGATATGAGATGTCGGCAAAGCGGGTGTAGGAATATACACCCGCTTAGTCTAGTGGTTAATCGTTATCTTTTGTTGAAAATTCTACAAAACAAGGACGATTGCCAGAAACCTCTTTTGATGCTGTCCTGTCATCGTTTGCAAAAATTTGTTCGTCGAATTTATCGACACCAAGCTCTACTTCTTGCTCAGTGACTTCATTGAGGTCAAAGAAAAAGTTGTCCACAACGTCTCTGTCGGAAATATTTGTTCCTACAGTAGAGATGTCTACAGGTCTTCTGAAGGCGGCAAACATGTCGCCTGTTCCAAGCAACTCTTCCCACTCCGAAAAACGTGGAGCACGATTAAAACATCCGGTTAAGATAATGTCTTTTTCATTGGGAAATTGATTCTGTACTTCTCGAAAAACAGTGGGTAGCTGTCTTATCTCTTCCTTGGTTGCGGTCAGAGATCTTGTTGTTGTATGGTGTGTGAGCACAACAAAATCAAAATTTCCGGCTTTAAAACTGGAAAAGACCGGTCTTCGTTGAAAAGATCCCGAGGAAGTAAAGCGCGCCGCTTGTTGTTGTGTAATGAACTCTTTATTCCACAAAAAAGCATAGGGTAGTTTTACTTCAAAATCATATTCTTTTCTCGATAATTTCAGCTTTTCCACAAGCCTTTCAATTACCTCTTGGTCTCTCACGTCTTGCAAGGCAATAAAATCATACTTTTGTACGATACTTTTAATGGTAAACAATTCGTTTTCATCTCGACTGCTACTTGAAAAACGTCGTACGCGCCAAGTTGCCATTTTAAACGTCGGTGGAAAATCATTGGGAATATCAATTTTTAGGGATATCGGAAGATGGTCACTTACTTGGTTGGCTTTTTCAATGTCGATTTCCCCAAGCTGATCTTGAAAAAACTCCAAGACAAAGTCCTCGACTTTTGGATTTTTGATTTCTACATTTTTAGCAAAAATGTAGTCCACTTGTTTAGCGAGGTGACTTCCATCAATGATTCTATTTTTTCTAAGAGTGGTAAGTTGCCCTCGATCCAAAGAAGTTTTCAATCCAATGTCGAGAAGAGGGCTAAAATTTCTTTCGAAACTTCGATTGTGCTCCATGTTAAGGTCGCCCACCACAAAAATACGTGTTTCTTGTGGCAAATTAGAAAGATTATTGGCAATTTCTTCCCACTGCAACTTGCGTTCAGCAACACGACCACTGGCTTTGGCGTGCAAACTGACTATTTTGATATCTTCACCGCGAAAGTTGAAGTCTGTCACAAAATAACCACGCTCGGTTTGTAAATCTGGATGAGTGAATTCTACAATTTCGGAATTGACTAAGTTTCCTAAACCAGCACGCCACAAAAAAGCATAACGCTCTTTTTTTCCGCCTTCACCGGTTTCATCCGAAAGTGTAAGTCTCCACTCCAAACCTGTTTTTTGTGCCAATCTATCTTTTAAAATTTCTGCAGAGTTGCGACTGTCACCTCTTACATCAACAACTTGGTTGATTTCTTGTAAACAAATGACGTGGTCATCAGATAGAACTTCCAATACTTTATCCATTGCTTCTTGGTTGTCGAGTTTCGTTTCTCCAAAGTTTGCAATGTTCCAAGTCGTGATTTGAATTTCTTCACCTATCACAAAGGAAAAAAGTATAGCGATAGTAATAATGATTTTCTTCATTTTACGGTCCCTCTTTACATATTGTTTTTTGCCTATTTTCTCCATCATACAAAAAAAATAGGTTTCTATAAAGAGGGTAACATATATTGATGAAAAAAATTTACAAACAGACCTAAACAAAGCACCTATAAATATTTATTTCAAATAGCGATATTTACACGTGTAAAACGCTATTTTGTCGTACGACGTGTTACAATTTTATTGCGCTCACAATAACAATAATTTTTTTGGAGAAAGAACATGATCATACATTCCATACAAGGTGCCGCTCATTTTCTAGGTTGTAGTAAAAAAACAGTACAAAATCTGATTAAAAAGGGAGAGATGCCGCAGCCCATGCAAGTTCAACACAATCAAAAAACAGGCAAGTGCAAACGATTGTGGAGTTCAGAACAACTTGAGCCTATAAAAAGAAAGGTACGTAAACGAAAAAAATACATTCCGCTTTCGCTGAGGAAATAAACGTTGACAAAACTAACGATAGGTCCCATTCATCAAAATTACTTGTAACAACAATCCACACCAATTATAATTTACAATCGATTTTGTCATGGAGGTTGGAGCTTTTGCAAAAGGAGAGGCACGCTTTCTTAATAAGTTGTAGAGTCTTTTACGAAAGGTTTCTTATGAAAATGTTCATCATATGCAGTATGTTGTTGTCAATATCACTATATGCCGATAATTGGCCAAATTGGCGTGGTGTAGAAAATAATGGTATCAGCAGTGAAAAAGAATTTCCTGCCAAATGGGACAAAGACAATATTCATTGGCGACTTCCATTGCCAGGCGAAGGTATGGCCACTCCTGTTGTATGGCAAAACAAGATTTTTGTCACATCGGCAAAAGGCAACGATTTGGTACTACTATGTATCAATACGAACGGAAAAGTGTTATGGGAACGCAAACTAGGAACGGGAAATCGTTCGGTATTTAGTGGCGAAGGAAATTTTGCGTCTCCCTCACCTTCGACAGACGGAAAATATGTGTGGACATTTATCAGCTCAGGAGATTTAGCTTGCTATGATTTTGACGGCAAGAAAATCTGGCATGTGAATATTGCAAAGCGCTATGAGAATTTCAAGATGTACTTCGTGATGTCCTCTACTCCCCTACTCGATGGAGATAGACTTTACTTACAACTGATACATGCCAATGCCCAAAGAGTGTTGGCACTCGATAAGAATACAGGAAACGAAATTTGGAAACACAAGCGCCAAAGTGATGCGCGCGCAGAGTGTTTACATTCTTATGCGTCTCCGGTTATTTATCGCGATGAAAACACCGAACTGCTGTTAGTCCATGGTTCTGATTACATCACCGCTCACAGTTTAAAAGACGGTAAAGAGATTTGGCGCCATGGGGAACTACATAACAAAAACCGCTACAATCCATCTCTGCGTTTAGTTGCTTCGCCGGTAGTTACAAAAGGATTGATTGTGGTTCCTTCCGCAAAAAATGGTCCGGTTCTTGGTCTCACCCCCAACGGAAAAAAATTATGGCTGCGCAAAAGAGGTACACCCGATGTTCCTTCTCCTTTAATCTACGATAACCTTCTATACCTTTGCCGCGAAAACGGTGATTTAATATGCATGGATGCGATAACCGGCAAAGAGTTTTACAAACACAAAACCGATCGTTCGCGCCACCGAACTTCTCCCGTGTACATTGATGGCAAAATATACGTCATTTCTCGTAGTGGTGTTGTCACAGTAGTTAAAGCGGGTAAGGAATTTTCTGTTCTGGCAACCAATACGCTAAACGAAACGATCGCGGCTTCTCCTGCGATTGCCAACGGTGTTATTTATTTGCGAAGTTACAAGGCATTGTACGCAATAGGAAAAAAATAGTAGATCACTTCATAAAGATAGAGACTTCATAAAAATCTATAAGTAATCCAACGCACTCAAAAGAGCGGTAAAGTACAACCCCGCTAACATCGCGCCACGGAACAAAACTCCCATACAGGAAATTTCTTGTACTGAGGGAGTTTTGGCCATGCGTCCTCGCCAACCAAAGCCAATGCGATTTTCGATAAAAAATAACACAAAGTCGCGGACTCTTGGTACATAACTTAAAACATAAAAAGACGCGGTTAACCCACATATCCAAAGAATATTATGTGCTGGCACATACGCTCTATAGTTTACGGCTGTTTTTTTCCATACATCATCGGATACTAAAAGAACCAGCATCACAATAAAAATAGCTGGCGCAACTGTTTTCAATGGTGACTTTTGCGGCAGTTTTTTTTCGGCGAAAATCAATTCTTTTTGTGCATCCTGTAAATATTTTTTATCCATAGTAAGCCTTACTGCATAAGTGGAAATTTTACGGCGAACGAAAATACACCAACGTTTGACTATTTCATAAACATTCTCTACTCTATTATAATAAAATATCGCAGCTTTGTATTTTTTTTCTTATAGTATATAGAGTTATATGTAAGATGTTGTATTCTGCTAAACTATGGGGCATGTGAACATGCAATTACTGAACAATCGCTATTTATTACAAAAAGTGTTGGGCCAAGGAGGCATGGGCCGCGTTTATCTTGCGCTGGATCAACAAACAAACAAGCGCGTTGCGGTGAAGGAGTGTTTTTCTTGTCAAAATAAAAAAGACATACGTCGTATAAAACGCGAGTACTATTTCATGAAAAAAGTTGATCATCCTCATATCGTCAAAGGTATCGACTTTTTTGAAATAGCAAATCGCTATTTCATTGTGATGGAATACATCGAAGGCATTACGTTACGTAAATTGATCGAACTACACCCACCAAACGTTGACTTTGATCAGCAGCTCAGAATTGCACAACAAATATGTAGTGCGGTAGCTACTTTGAACGAGTGTGATGTAATTCACCGCGATTTAAAACCCGAGAATATCATGCTCATCGGAGAAAAATATCACCCCATGCTACTCGATTTGGGGATTGCCAAAATTACCAACAAAGAACTCACTACCCTCACAAAATCGGATGCGATTGTGGGAACGGCGGCATATCTTAGCCCTGAACAAGTAGATGGAAAAGTGAAGTTCAATAGCGATGTGTTTAGTCTAGGTGTGATTTTATATCAGTTTTTTAGTTGGCAGAAAACCTCCCCTTTTTACAGTGAAAACACCCTAAATATTTTGATGAATGTTGCACAAAAGCCTTTACCTACTTTATTTTCCATCATTCACAGCGATAATCCGCATTTTTATAAATTATCTCTAATACTCGATCGCGCAACACAGAAAAAAAGTCGTTTGCGCACATCATCTGCCACACAGTTATGGAAAGAGCTAAAAAATATTAAACGCAATAAATTGACAATTTATGCGCGGTATTTCGCATTGCAGTTATATCACTATAAGTGGCTGTGTATTTTACTTATAGGCGTAAGCGTCGCTATAGTCAGGGGTATAACGGATAATTACAGGCAACAAGCAAATAGCTACATAAGCAAAGCACAACATTTTTACGGTATTGGAGAGTACAGCAAGGCAATTGACTTCTACAACAAAGTAATTGACTTAGGGCGGGAAGATCACACGATCTATACACGGCGCGGCGGTAATTATCATGCTTTACAAAAATACCACGAGGCAATCGCCGACTACAATAAAGCCATGGAGTTATCTTCTCGCTCCAGTGCGCTTCATAATTTGAGAGGTTTGAGTTATCACAAACTACAAATGTATGACAAAGCCATTGCTGATTTTAGTCATGCGATAAAGAGTGAACCCAAAATGGCAGAAGCCCATAATAACAGGGGGTTATGCTACTATTCATTACAAAATTACGTCAAGGCCGTCGAGAATTTTTTACGCGCCGCACAACTTAAACCACAGCTAAACTCCGCGCAAGAAAATCTTGTCGCCGGTTATCTGATGTTAAAAGATTTTCACAAGGCCATTACCCACGCCAATAATTCGATTAAGTTGACACCTTACAGTGCCACCGCTTATAACAACAGAGCGGAAGCCTATGCACATCTATTAAAGTACGACAAAGCCATTGCCGACTATACAAAGGCCATTGCCTTGAGTCCTCAGGCTACACCTTCCTACTATGGAAGAGGCCGCTGCTACTTTGAACAAAAGCATAGTCAAAAAGCATTGCAAGATCTTACCCTCGCGATACAGTACCAACCTGACTACGAAAGCGCTTATTTTTTACGTGGGCGTGTTTTCGTGAGTTTACGAAAATATAAAGAGGCTATCGCCGATTTTAGTAAGTTAATCAAGCTCCAACCACAGCAAGGTCAGGCCTATCATGAACTCGCCCTTGTTCACTATCATATTAAAAATTACCGAAAAGCTTTGGAAAATTTTGACGAATGTATTCGTTTACAGCCCCGGGCGGAGGTATATGGTAATAGAGGTATGGTCCACAATCAGTTACAAAATTATCAACAAGCTTTAGATGATTGGGAAAAAGCCATTGAACTTAATCCCAAATACCGTCCACTCATTCAACCCAACATTATTATGTTGAAAAATCGTTTGCGAAAAAAATGAATATCATCAAGATGATTAGTATGCTATAGAAAGTCAAATTATGGAAAAAACTATTGGAAAATATCAAGTAATCAAAGAGCTTGGTCGCGGTGGTGCCGGGCAAGTCTTACAAGTTTATGATCCTGAATTTCGCAGAACACTGGCCCTGAAAATCATTATTGAACAAAACAAAAAAAATTTGCAACGTTTCCAACGCGAAGCGCAGTTGAGCGCTTCTTTAGAGCATCGCAACATTCCAAAGATTTACGATTTCTTTTTCCATAATAACCACGCGTGCATCGTCATGGAGCATGTTGAGGGTAAAAATGTGATCGACTATTGTCAAGAAAAACAACTGTCGACAAAGCAAAAATTGCGACTGATGTGCAAGATTCTAAGAGCGATAGGCTACGCACATGGAAAACGCTTATTACATCGCGATTTGAAACCAGAAAACATTTTGGTCTCTGATGATGGTGAACCACACATCCTCGATTTTGGCATCGCAAAAAGTCATCATGTGGAAGATAAATCATTGACAAAAACCGGTGAAATACTGGGAACTCCAAGGTATATGTCTCCCGAGCAGGCTTCTGGACGTTTACGAAATCTAGACCATCGTTCCGACATCTACTCTTTGGGGGTCATTCTATATGAAATGATCACCAATAAAAAGCTGGTCACCTCGGAGACAACAATGGGGGCACTATTTGAAGTTTTAAACGACAAACCTACTTTTTTACGAAGTACTCAAATTCCTAGTAGCATACAAGCGGTGTGTTTTCGCGCTCTGGAAAAAAAAGCCGATAAGCGTTACCAAAGTACTCAAGAAATGGCCCAGGAGATCAAGAAAATACTCGGTGGCAAAAAAACAAATAATATGCGCTTCTATTTGCTGTGGAGAAGCACCGCATTTCGCGCGTTTTGCATTTTATCATTGGTTGTTGCCGTTTTGCTGCCTATTTATTTAAAAACAATATTACCTAATCCTATTCAAATAAACAAAGAGCAAGCAAACATTTCCGAAGAGCAAGAGTTATGGACAGATGCTAAATTATTTATACAAATAAAATCTTACACCAGCGCGTACAATATACTGGTTCGCATCTTAGCCGATATCAATACCTATGAGAAAAAAATCAAAGACGAAAATAATTTGCAAGGTAAATTACATGACTTTTACATGATGACTCTTGTGGGTACAAAGAGGTATGAGGAAGCGCGAAAATATTATACCAAACTCAATGTATCACAAAAAAGTTTTGTTTGTATGTTAGAGTTTGCAAAAGCCAATTATTTGTTAGATGACATCGATTTTGCCGTAAAGTATTTTCAAGAGATAAAAAATCCACCGCAAGATATTTCCCGCGAACTCAACTATTGGTTAGGAAAAATTGCTGTAAATCAAAAACAATATGCAAAAGCTATTTCATATTTCGAAAAATCTTCGGCCACAGAACATCCGCTCATCAATCTGTATTTGGGAATGTGTTACTTTGAAACAGCCAACAACAATACACAGGTTTTAGATAAGGCACAACACTACTTAGAAAAAGCGTTACCGCTCAATAGACCAGAAGTTTATCGTTACCTAGGTCAGCTTGACCTTGATAAAGATCCCGAAAAAGCAGTACAACATTTTGAGAAATGCCAACAATTACAGCCATACAATGGCACAAATCACTACTTTCTCGCCAAAGTTTATGAAAAATTACAGCGCTATGATGAGGCGTTAGATTCTTATAATAAATCTTTCGAATTTCCCTCAGAAAAATACGCAAATGCGGTAGCCGGTTTTATACGCGTTATTGCCAAAGACATTACCGTTAGTAATAAAATTTTTAACTATCCGGCCAACATCGTCGATAAAAACCGTTTATCGACTCCTGATTTAACAAACTTATTTATTCAGAAAGTCGCCCGGGATTATCACGATGACTTCCTGAAATGGCGCCAACAACAAAATAAAGAGCAAAAAATTGCTAGCTTCATTAAATTGTACCACTCAGGTGATGCGAAAGTTCGTCAAAGAGCGCTGAGAGCACTAATTTCTTATCGCCATCACCCCGATACATTGACTATTCTAGAGAAAGAACTCAAAACAAGTTACGATAAAGATTTAGAAAACGTTTTAGCCGAAGTCGCACAAACGCACAAAACCGTTTTATATCACAAAATAGCAAAACTTTACCTTCAAATACCCATTTTCAAACAAATCAAAGAACTCTACAAATCATATGATCGAGAAATATTAAAAAAAGAACGGCAAACGTTGTTGAATATCGCGAATGATCAACAACAAAAAATAGTGCTGCGTTACCTGGCATCTATAACGCTCTTTGTTTTAAACGAACAACAACAAGAGTCTATTATCTCCGAATGTGCCGCATATAAAATACGCGAAGTGTACAACTTAAATACAGATAAACACCACCAAGCTTTTGAAGAAAAAGTCCAACAACATCAGTCGTCACCTAGTAATGAGCTTTTGACTTTCGTCATCGCTTCTCTGTCGCGCAATCGAGTACTTTTAGAAAATCTACAACAGCATCCAAACGAATACATTTCCACCGTTGCTGCGGCACAAATGTGGAAATATGCAAGAGATCACCAATTGCAACAGTCACAAATGATACTAAAGCGCGGAATGAAACACTCCTCTTTCGTGGTAAGAGCCTTCAGTCATTTTCACTTTTGGTATCCCTTACCATCAGAGGAATTTGATGCAAAAGAGCATTTGGATTTAGTGAAAGAAGGATTAGGAGATAACGAGGAAGAGGTCAAAAAGATCATTTTATCTGTATTTGTCAACAGACCTGACATTTTAGGTAAAATAAAAAACGCTCAACAGCATTTTGAAAAAATATTTATGGGCGTTTTACACCGTAGCAAAGATGTGATTTTGCAACTCTATTCGATAATAAATTTAGGGGCTTTGGCAAAGACAAAAGACGATGTGGATAAATATCTCAAAGAGTTTGTCATGGATAAAAATGCCTCCGCATACACAAGGGCGTTAGCCCTTTTACATATGTTTTTTCGCAAAACGCAAGTTTTTTTATTAGGCACTATACATCACCTAGATGAAGTGAAAAAAATTGCTGTAAAAGATGACAATGAAGATTTTCGTATGATCGCATTTTGTACACTTGGTATTCTAGGTCTTCATTCTACAGAGTGTTTGAAAAACGAAAAATCTCCCAATGTCCAGGCCGCCACATTACTTTTTTCTGGTATTGTCAACCATCATCTAAAATTAAATCCTAAAAACAAAAAACAAGACATCAAAATAATAAAGCGTCTTTTACGTAGTGAGTCAAAGAATGTGAGAATGGCTGCCGCATCTGGCTACGTAATATACAATATGAAACATAACCCAAATATCTCAGGAGACATTGACCGTAAGCTACACAAGGTCGCAATGAAAATAAAAAAAATGCAGAATAGTGAGATAAACCATGGGGCAGCAATAGGAAGCTATATATTCTTACAAGACTATGTCTCCTCCGTATCTTTACACTTTATGCAGATACAACAACAAAAGACTTCCTATCCTGATAAATTTATCGCAAGCTTAGAACAGAAAATTAGCGAAGAGAACATCGAGACATATAAAAAGGTATTTAAAACGATCATCAAGTTAGACAAAACAGCGCGTTATCCACGTGAAGAGAAAATTTTACACATCGAGCGCTAGCTTATAACCATCAAGTTTTTCATGATTTAATTGCATGAAAATCTCCTTTAAAATTTTGGTCAAGGTCACGATTAAACGCTAGGGCGTATGGTACGCCCTAATATTTGTAAATACTATTGCTTTTACGTGGCTTTACACCGATGGCAGCGGCAAATACTTTTATGTTTTTTTCAATAAAGGTATTGATATCTCGCGGAATGGAGCCTTTGAATATTTCGACAGATGGCAGATGTCTTCTCCATTTTTGTAAGATTTCCTGATATTGTTCCTCATACAATTCGGTGTAGATTTCGCGCAAAGTGTCTATTTTTGCTAAATCGGATATCATCTGTTGATCAAGATTTGTTTTTTTGCCATCAAGACACAACACGTCTAGCTTATGAAAAGCAGAAAATCGCGCCCCACTTATATTGCAATTTGCGAGGTTAAGAACCTCCACCCTTTTCAAATTGTACAATTCCTTTTTGGTTATATGACAATATTTCAAATGGACTTCGCGAAGCAATGGTAATAAAGCTAAGTGCTGTAAACCTGCGTCAGAAACATTCGTGTAGGAGAGTGACAGATATTGGATATTCTTGAGTTTAGACAGGTATTGCAATCCGTTGTTGGATATTTTTGTGCCATCGAGAGATAAGACACGAATGTTACTCAAGTTAGCTAAGTATTTTAACCCAGCGTCGGATATTTTTGTCCCATCGAGACACAGAATTTCGAGCTTGTTTAAAACCGACAAATATCGCAAATCCTCGTCTGATATTTGCGTACTATTGAGATACAAAGCTGTTAAATTCGTTAACGATGATAAAAAACTCCAATTGCCGTCGCTAAATCGAGTATTGCACAATCGCAGATATTTTAAATGCGGCAACGGTGAGATAGACGTCGTAGAGTTTACATCCAAATATGACAAATCTAATTTCGTGACTTGTTCAAAACCAGACAACAACTCAAATGTGATGGCTTTAGATCTTGTGAGATTGCCGCCCCAAATATTTTGCAACTGTTTTATACACGCGACATCTCTGTTTTTTATTTGGTAGCGTTTATCCCATGGATAAAGATCCCACATACAGATTTCAGACCAATTGCGAGCGTCTTCCATATTCACGTAAAAAGTAATGATATGTTCCGCCGAAAAACCGAAGGACATACCGCGGTATTTGTGGTAGGGCATTGTTTCTATAAAGTTGTTTTTGGCCGCGATTCCAAGGGCGGCAATACAAACACTGCAAAAAAAAGACAGTATTAAAGTTGTGAAAATCACCTTCGAAAGAATATTTTTTTTCATGCTAAAATCCTATGTTGTTTTATAATTTCTCTCTGTGGTTTTGCCAAAACGAATTTACAAAGTTATAATGTTCTCATTCTTACGTTTTATTTACATTTACTTAGTTGAAATCTTATGATGCCTGACTTACCTGAAATTTACAATGTTGATTTTTTCCGTGAGTGGGGAAAAAACAACGAAAAATATGTAGCCTCTGCAAGCGTAATTGTCAAGTTGTTACTCCAACAATTCCGTCCTTTAAGTCTAGTAGACATAGGATGCGGTTGCGGTGTATATAGCTATTTCTTTTTAAAAAACAATGTCGAAGTTTTATCCATTGACGGCGTACAACCTTGCATAGAGAATTCATATCCCATTGAAATACAAGTACAAGACCTCACCACACCATTTTCCAATGAACGTGGGAAATTCGATGTGGCGCTGTGTCTGGAAGTCGCGGAGCACATTCCACCTGAATTTGTGATGACGTTTTTGCATAATATTACTCAATTTAGCGACACGCTCTTACTTTCAGCAGCCCCACCTTTCCAAGGAGGCCATCACCACGTCAACGAACAACCAAAAAGATATTGGAAACAAAAATTACAACAAGTTGGTTTTGCATACAATCGCAAAAGAACTGGAAAATTTGTCGAAGCGTTCAAGTCCATTAAGGCCCCTCATATGTGGATGGGCGAAGGAATAAGTGTCTACGAGCGTATACAATAGCTGCGCGATGTCATCAGCATACGTGATTACACTTCCACATGTAGTCTCGACTCCATTTCGCGAATTTTTGTATAGTCCTCAAACACCGCCTCGCGGTCTCCTGATAAAGCAACGATTCCAATACTTGTCAAGTAATCAATTGTTTGTGGTATGGTGTCACCGTTTTTGAACCAGATGTGCCTCTGAAACAAGGTCGGAAGTTTAGCGACATCGTCAAAAACTTCGGCGTTTGTTACTTTTCCTCCGGTAGCAGACCTCAAAAAAACAGGAACGACGGTCTTTTTAAGTTTGTACTCTTTCTGAGCAATATCTCCATCAAGATACGCTTCGACAAGTTTGTCGGCTTGACTACTTCCGGTGGCCTCGCGTGCAAAGCCCACTACCGGACCTCCGGTCATTCGCGGTACAGACTCAATAAGGCGTGGTCCATCCTTGGTGAGCATCACTTCATTATGCGATGCTCCCCAAAAAACACCTAAGGCCTCTAATGCTGCTTTGGCAAAATCAAATATTTCCCCGTAGGTTTCTTCGGTGAAAGGAACGAACTCTACATGATCGTAAATGGTCTCGCGTCCATTGAAGGCGATTTTGTTATATTTGATTAAATGAGCAAGGTAGTGTTTGCCATTGGCACTTACCGTTCCCACTGAAAATTCGGGGCCAACAGCAAGTTCTTGAATAACGGCAGATTCATTCAGTTCGCCGGTAAGGTTGGAAGGATTCGCCAGGATGTCGTTAAATATTTTTCTCCAATCGCCACCTGCCGCAATATGGTACACCTTCTCGCTCCCCGCAGAAATAGGTGGTTTGATGATAAGAGGTGCTTTTTGTAAATTGTTATCTTTTAACCACGACTCTACTTGTACTTCAGACGATGTATCAAGAGTTTTTAAATTGGGAACCCCTGCCTCGCGTAACGCTTGCTGCATTTGTGCCTTATGCAAACGATTGAGGGCATTTTTGGGATCGTTGGCGAATTTTGGAGTCAGTTTTTCCGCCAGTTCATTCGCCAAAGGAACGCCTTTTTCCGCGCCAGGAATAAATCCAAGTGGGTTATATGGACGCAAAATTTCGACAAGATTGTCTTGTACAGGTATCACCTGTGAAAAATCACTGGTATCCACTTCGGTTCCAAATCCCGCGCGCTCCTTCAAAGGTTTAAAAGTAACGGCGATTGCTGGAATACCACGTGCCTTAAACGCCGGGGCAAGTTCAACACCAGAGGAACGCGGATCAACAATGACAATGGGACTTTGCATTATGCCCCCTTTCTTTTTAAACGTTGCATGAGTAAAATTTGACCGAGGAACACAACACCCAACACCGCTGCTCCACAAAACGGAAGATTTTTTTGATCAACACCACTGGCAATGACCATTGCCCACAGTGCAGTTCCCATCGATGCTCCCAATCCAATGGCCGAAGAATTGAGTGCCGAAAGAAGGGCTTTTTGCTTTTCATGTAGCTCAAAAAGCACGTATTGTTGTGGTGTCACCGTGGCCCAGCCCATAACCCCCCATACAAAAAACGGAACTAGTCCCACATAGGGAATTTCGATCAAGTAAGGTAAAATAACAAATGTGAGAGCTAATCCAGCAATTAAAGAGGCCATAACTCCTTGAGGATTCTGCGTTTTATCTACCACGGAACCTATGAACGAACTGCCGATAAAGCCACCAAAGCCCCATAAAAGCAAAATTGTGGGAAGTGCATGCGGGGAACCCGAGTGAATGAGCGAAATATACGAATACAAACCCGTTCCGACCAAACATGTAAAGCATGTTACCCCAATAACGGCAAGCACATTTTTATCGAAGAGTAAGCGAAACCTTTCCGACTTAGAAGACGGTGTCGACGCTTTGATCTCGGTTCTTTGTATGGAAAAGCCCAGCAACACAATAAAGGCAAAAGCCGCAACAAAGCCAATGGAATACTGCCACGCAAATTGTTGCGAAATATAAACTCCCAAAGGTACACCAAAAACCACACCGGCGCTATTTGCTCCCCAAATTAAGCTCAAAGTTTTGCCTTTTTTGCCTGGATCACCTAGCTCGATGGCAATACTCACCACTAGAGGGTTAAATATCCCTGCACCTAAGCCTGTGATCACGCGACCGATAATAAAGAGCAACAAGTTTTCGGCAAACAAGGTGAGAACATTTCCGAGAATAAAAACAAATAGTGCGACTTTGAGTGTTTGTTTTGCCGAACGGTTGGAAAACATCATCGAAAAAACCGGTGCGGAAATAAGATAGGTTAAACTAAAGGCCGTAATTCCTTGCCCAGTGATGGAGATGGATTGGCCGATGGTTTTTCCTATTTCCGGGAGAAGTCCTGCAATCATAAAGGCACTACTGCCCATAGTAAACATACCTAGTACGAGAAAAAACAACCGTTTCAAAATAAAATTTCCTCTCAAGTAACAACAACGGATTTTTAGTCATTTCTACAAAACTATCACATTGCACTATTTTTTTCTAGCAATTTTGAAACGCTAGCAAAAATAAAATCCTAGAGCGGATGTAGTTTATTTCGTATCGGATGGAACATTTTTCGCGTCGAAAGTAGGTGCAAACCGTCAGATAAAATACAACCATGTTCAAGAGAAATAAGTTTTCTTCCATGATCTACGCATCAATAGTGATAGACCCCTTGGGAATCGCAATACATGCCAAACACTGGCCTTCCGGTAACTCATCATGATCAGACGTATGTATAACCGTCCCTTCTTTAATTGTAACTTGACAGGCATGACAGTTTCCAGCGCGACAGCCAGATTCCATAAAAATATCGTTTCCTTCCGCCAGTTCCAGGAGTGAGTTATGTCCGTCCCATCCTACGACCTTATTCGATTTTGCAAAGTAAACGGTCGCATCATAGTCTGGCCTGTATAGAACTTGTATTTTTTTGGCTGGTTGTAGAAAACTTTTGTGCTCGTTGAATATCTTCTGAGGCTGCGCACTTACCTTTATCCCCTCTTTCAGCAAAGCTGTTTTTATTTCGTAAAATAAATACCTTTCCAGCTCCACAAAGTAAATAGTATGGCAGTTATCCTCTTGCCCCAGAAAAATTTCGCGAAGTAAGTCTTTACGCGGCCATTTAGACGGAGTTAAAAGGTAGTGGGGATTTGCCAAAGCGTATATCAAGCGTTGTATTTTCTTTTTATTGTCTTCGATCCCGTCTTTAAGAGAGTTGCTCAAAACGATTTTCTCACCAAGACGCTCTTTCATCTTGCGTTCGTGATTATTGTATTCTACAACATCTGCATTCCCTAAAATATCGATCGATTGTCGATAACTTGCGACGAATTCGACATACATTTTCTCCACTTCCTCGCGACGATAGCGTAAAACAAAAGCGATGATACACCAGTCTTTCCACGCAGAAATCAGTTCAAAGGGATTTGGAATATAAGAAAACAAGAAAGATGATAGGGAACTTTTGGCGGTTTGTAGTGTTTGTTCATTCGTTAATATATCTAAATCTTGGCGCATTTGTTCGAGGTGCCTACGCACTTCAATTACTTCTTTTAGTTGGAAATTCGAAGTAATTTGCTGCTGCTGAGACTCGCTCAACTCGAAGTCTTCGAGATAAAAACCGCGAAAGTGAAATATTTTCGACAGTAGAATGCGTGCGTGAAAAAGATCTGCAACGAGATATTCGCTTTGTGAACCTTTTTGGCGTTGTTGCTTACGACGTAACGTCCAAAACATTCTCCATGAGTAGTAGATGCTATTTATATAATTACCGATCACTTTTAGAGTAGTGTCAAAAAAATGAACCACCAAAACAAAATGTAACCCGATGGTTTTTTGTGCTAACTTCAGTAGAGGAACAAAGTAAACGCTAAACCACTCTAGTGGCCCAGGCCGTCCTGCGTCATCGCTCAGCCACGATTCCGAATTTTGTATGTACTCTTGTGTTTTCGGCACTTTTGCTTTTTTCGTGGGAACTTTCTGTTGTTCTTTTTTTGGTTTCGCGGGGATTTTTTGGCTTTTTGTGGCAACACTTTCTGTGGCAATTACACGAGCTACCTTTTTGACACTCGCCGCTCCAAAAACCTCGTAAAAAACGTTTTTTTCGTCTATCTCTACCTCTTCGAGTAAACTCCGTAACAAGTATTGCTCTTTGGGGGGAGCAAAAACATAAAAAACCGTTTCCGCCAAAGATGGTAAAACTTCGGTGAGTAATTCGACATTGATATCACCAGCATAATCATAATCTTTACCTTTTATATCCTGTCCTTGGGGATTTTCATAGCATGTTATGATATGAATGTTGGGATGCTGGGCAAATTTTTTTAACTCTTCACGAAACGGATGAGAACGACTGTGGTCCACTCCATAAAAGACCCAAATAGTCGCCGTTGTTTTCGAAGTACACAGTGTTTCTAGCATACTCAAAACTGGTGCGATACCAAAACCTGTGGCAACAAACACATATGACTTGCTGGGAACTATTTCTATACGCCCCCCCGGAGCTTTTATTTGTATGCGCTCTCCTATTTGCAAGTGGTCGATAAAAAAGTTAGATACATGCCCAAATTCCTTGCGTTCTACGATAATGTGATAATAGTAAGGATTTGGTGCGTTTGCAACGTAGTAACAACGTATGGCGGGTTTTTGGTTGCGAATCGCAACTTGCGTTATAAGGTAAGCCCCCGGCGAAAAGCAAGGTAGTGAAGAGCTATCACAAGGAGCTAAATACAAAGAGCACATATCTTCTGTTTCATAGACCTTACGGCATACACGAAAATCGCGGAAACCCGCCCATTCTTCCCCAAAGGGTTTCGCGAATCGCGAAGTTGCTTTTATTTTTTGTAGTAATGTTTCGAACTCTTTCTCTGTTGCGATTTGATCGCGAATAGCATGTTTTCTCTTCACGTGATCAGAAATTAGATCAGAAATTTCTTGGTCTGAACAGCGGTGCAGACGCTGATTTCTTCTCATTTCTTTGAGAAGTATAGAGTAAATTCGCTGAATTTCTAATTTTAAATCTTCACTATTCATACCACTCCCATCTATTTTTGAGATTTCCTTCTTTGGTAAAGTATATTACGCAAAGAGGCAATTCACAAAAATAAACACAATATTTTGGGGGCGGGCGGACTCTATTCGTGTCCGCCCTGTTGTGTGAGGTGTGGTTTTTGTAAAAGCTTTAGCCGTTATTTTTCTCCGCCTCGGTAACGTCTAAACGCGCGGAAACAACAGCATCGGGACTTAAGGATATTGAATCAATGCCCGCTTCGATGAGCAGCCGTAAATACTCAGGGTATGTTGACGGCGCATCTCCGCAAATACCAATGTATTTATTTTTTGCTTTGGCCACGGCAATGACTTTTTTTACCAGAGTGACCACCGCTTCGTTGCGTTCATCAAAAATTTCAGCGACTAACCCCGAATCGCGATCTAGTCCAAGTGTTAATTGCGTTAGGTCATTGGTTCCGATACTAAAACCATCAAAGACTTCCAAAAACTCCTCTGCAAGTATCACATTGGCGGGAATTTCGCACATTCCGTAAATATCCCAATCTTTTTGATCAATGCCATTTTCTTTCATTACCGCAATCACTTTTTTGGCCTCTTCTACGGTACGACAAAATGGTACCATCAGCTTCAAATTGTCGAGGCCATACTCTTCACGTACTTTTTTCATTGCCTGGCACTCTAAATCAAAGCCTTTGCGATACGCTTCGCTGTAATAACGAGAAGCTCCACGCCAACCGATCATCGGATTTTCTTCTTTTGGTTCATAGAGATGACCAGCGATTAAGTTGGCATATTCGTTCGATTTAAAATCACTCATGCGTACAATAACCGGATTGGGGTAAAAAGCGGCGACAATTTTCGCAACGCCTTGCGCCATACGTTCAATGAAAAAGTCGGTTTTCACTTCGTAACCATGCGTTAAATCTTCTATTTCATGGCGTAGGTTTTTGTCCTCAATATCACCAAAATTAATTAGGGCTAGGGGGTGTATTTTTATATAGGAGTTTATGATAAACTCTAAACGCGCTAGTCCTACACCGTCACTTGGTAAAAAGGAAAAATCAAACGCACTTTCGGGATTTCCCACATTCATCATTATTTTTGTTTTGGTTTTGGGAAGATTGTTGATGTCTATTTTGTGTTCTTCGTATTGTAGTTTCCCACGATAAACCTTTCCATCTTCTCCTTCTGCACAGCTCACGGTGACTTCTTGTCCATGTTGAATTTTCACATTGGCGTCATTGGTCGCCACAACACAAGGAATTCCCATCTCGCGACTCACAATCGCCGCATGGCTGGTACGTCCACCGCGATTGGTGACAATGGCGCTGGCAATTTTCATAATAGGTTCCCAATCGGGATCGGTATTGTCGGTGACCAAAACCTCACCTTTTTGAAATTTGGCAATTTCCTTTGGACTGCGAATGACACATGCCTTGCCGCTACCAATCTTCTGTCCTACCGCGCGGCCCATGGTCAACACTTCGCCTTTTTCCACCATCTTAAACTGCGTAAGATGAGTCATATCGCGTTGAGATATTACCGTTTCTGGTCGCGCTTGAACAATAAATAGTTCTCCGGTAATACCATCTTTCGCCCATTCGATATCCATGGGCATGAACCGTCCTGCTCTTTCCGAATAGTGCTCTTCTATGGTCACGGCCCAATTCGCAAGTTGCAGAATTTCGTCATCGCTTAGAACGAATCGATCACGTTCATGTTTTAACACAGGTACTTCCTTGGTGGGGTTACGATCATCGTCGTCGTAGACCATTTTCATTTTTTTTGACCCCACTACTTTGGAAATAATAGATCGAAAACCTTTTTTTAACGTCGGTTTAAATACGTAGTATTCATCGGGAGTGACTTTTCCTTGAACAATCATCTCTCCTAGGCCATACACAGAAGTGATGAGCACGGCGTTTTTAAAGCCCGTTTCCGTATCAATGGAAAACATCACCCCCGCACTCGCCAAGTCACTGCGTACCATTTTTTGTACACCAATGGACAACGCAATAGAAAGATGGTCGAAGCCCTTATCTTCACGATAAGAAATGGCGCGGTCGGTAAAAAGAGAAGAAAAACAACGCAAGCAGGCACGTAACAAGTCGCCTTTTCCACGAATATTGAGAAAACTATCTTGTTGTCCCGCAAAACTCGCGTCCGGCAAATCTTCCGCGGTTGCCGAACTACGAACCGCCACATCGGTATCGCGCCCATACTCTTCACATAGTTGATCGTAAGCCGCAAAGATTTGTTCCTTCACCTCGTCGGGAAAATCAACGCCGCGAATCAGGGTACGAATTTTGTGCCCTCTTTCTTTTAAATTCGCAATGTCATGCGTATCTAAATCGCTGAGTATCTCGCGTATTTTTTTGTCTAAGCCTGTTTTTTCCAATGTGTAGCGATATGCTGACGCTGTTGTTGCGAACCCCTGAGGAATACCAATGCCTTTATCAACCAACGAACAATACATCTCTCCTAAGGAGGCATTTTTGCCTCCCACCTGTGGCACATCTCCAATGCTTAAGTCCTTGAACCAACGAATAAAAGATTCCGCCATTCCAGATCTCCCATAATAACTTTATAACAGAGTGTAAAATTGTATGCTTAACACGTATGGTTCATGCAAATATTGTACCGTAATTACATTTCTGTAATTTAAGTTGAATTGTGTCGTTCGTAGTGGTCAACGAGATAAAGTGAAGAGATATCTGGTTGTGGCGGTGGTTCTCTATTAGTGATGCTTTCGCTTGGAACTCCAGGGCCTACACGTAAAAAGCTATACGCGGTTGCTAACGGAGCAATTATCAAAACAATCGTCCCATACAGATTTAAATCGCTCAAAAATAAACCCCTCCAGATCAACATAGATGCTGTCAACATGAGAAACCCAGGTAATTCCATCATAATACCTAGGTGTTTTACGTTGCTAATGCCCGCCATCAGCATAATAGTCGCGGTGATAAATATAACTCCCAAAAGTAAAGATCCCAAAGCAATCGACACCGCACGAAAAATATTCTCCATAAAATTTTGCGGTTTAGGAGCTCCAATAACATCGATGTAACCCAGTCCTTCGATAAACAGTAACAAAAATGTTATTGTGGTAATGATTCCCAATATATATTTGCATATAGATAGTATTTGTTCTTGGGACATGGTGGGCTTGCCGATGAGCTGTCGGAAGTTAACAAACTGTTCGATCATGTCAAGGCCGGTGTACTCGGGTTTTACTTGCAAGATTTTTTTGGAATTGGGAATGTCCAAAAGAGTTGCAATAACAATTAAGCATAGTATGTAAACCCCAATATAAAACAATTTATCACGCGATTGTTGTTGTTCCTCGGTAAAGTCTCGGGCCGAAATAAAGAAACTAGTACTTTGTACACCAAAGATCTGCGCCGTTTTTTCGTGTATCCAAAATTTACCATGATTTTTTTTGCCATTTTGCTGCCGTTGGAATTGTTTCAGTTGTTCATTGGTATACGATCCGCTGTGAGCGAGATAATATCTTTCCCCGGCCACCAAAAATTGAATTCCATATGGCTTATATTTGTACGCCAAAATGTAAAAAGACGCTTCTTTGGCAACGAGTTCGCTAAACTTTGGTGAGGGAACGAATTGATTGTGAAACAAAATAAATAACAGAGACGGAACCAAACAAGTCAAGAACATCGCTAATAAAAATAGATGATTGGACCCTGTCGTATTTTGTAGTTTATTTCTAAGTTTTTCCGTTGTTGTCATATCCACTTTACATTTTGGCAACCACGATGAAATATTTTGTTGATGGCGTGAGGAAATAAAATTTCTGTCTACGTTTAACTGTGATAACTTGTCCAATCGTTGTATTTCTTCAGGGACTTCCGCTATGGAGTTGTGTGATATATCTAAATTTACCAAATGCTTTAATTGGCTCACTTGAGGCGGAATTTTTTTGATATTATTCTGTGAAAGATTTAATTTTGTCAGGTGCGGGAGATTACATAGCCTATGAGAATATTCGGTTAAGTGATTTTGTGAAAGATCTAGAGTATGAAGATTTTGCAATCTAGTATTCTCTGCAAAAATATGTCTAATTTTATTGCAACTACCTTTGAGAACTTTGAGACGCTCCATATGAAAAATATCCGGGGAAATTTCGCTTATTTGATTGTCCGAAAAGTCAAGATACTCTAAACGGTTCTGTTTTCCCAATTTAGGCAGTAATTTCAATTGGTTTTGCTGTAATTTTAGCTCGATGAGGTTGTGAAGTGTCTCCAGTGATGGAATTTGTACTAACTGATTTGCACATAGATTTAGATGAGTGAGGTTATGTAAAGACAAAATTTGCTCGGGAAATTCGTGAAAGGCATTTTGCGATAGATCTAAATGTTGTAAATTTTGTAAATCCGTTATTTGTTCCGGTAGAAAGTGTAAACTATTGAAGCCTAAAATTAGGCTGGTAAGATTTCGTAATTTTGTTACTTCAACGGGAATATCGGGCATAAAATTAAGAAACATATCTAATGCTGTAATTTGCTGTAGGCGTTCTATCTGTGGTGGAACGCTTACGCAATTTTGTAGACAGAGTTTCGTTATCGGAAAATCATAAAGGTACTCAGGTATTGTGGTGCACGAAAAAGTAAACTCTCCGCAAAAGCCACAATCGACGAATAGGCATCCTTCTAGAGAGGAGAAGGCAATGTCACTTCTAAAACTGCAGTGATAAAAATGTACGTTTTGCAATGCGTCGTCATCGGGTGTATTACGGTGATGTCTTAAAAGTTGTCTAACCTCTGCTTTTTCGCGATGCTTGTCATCATTTAAGAAGAACGTACATCCTTCATACACGGTATCATTTTGTATTTGCTTTAAAACTTGCCCTTTGATTTTTTGCATCAGTTTCTCACTTTACAGACGGACGGACACAAGGTCCGTCCCTACATTTCCGACTTGATACCCATGATCATAGGTTTACGATTCGTCGAAGTTGTACAACGCATAACATCAATATTTCTATAACACAGTGCGTTGTAGGGGCGGACCCAGTTCTATTGACCCATACTAATTACTGCTATGTATTGATATAACGCCTTAATGGCAAGTTAATGATAGGAAACTTTACAAAATTAACGACTTTTTGTATAAAAGAAACGAGTACACTACAATCAATTATAAATAAGGACAAAGTTATGTCAATTTTTTCATGGCTGTTTAAGAAAAACTCTACTACCTCCTCTTTAGAGCTTTCACCTACATCTATTGTGAATACCAACATCAAACAGAGACCGGGGTGGCCGCCTTACCAAATTGCTAGCGAATTTAGCCCGGCGCAACTGAATGAAATAAAAGACATAGTGTATCTCAAAACGGGCTTCGAGACCAAAATAGAAGAACTCACAAGTGAGCCATACCAACGAATTGTTCTTCTGTTATTGGCGAAGGAAATTTGCAGTGAAAGTAGCGAAATAGATAACATTCCTTTAGATAAGCCGCTATTGGAAGAAGATCTTCCCAATTTTACTCCTGGGGAGTACGGTTTTGATGATCTGAATTTGGTATCGGTAACCAGTACACTAGAAGATCTTTTCAGTATTGAATTTACCTTTACCCCACAAGGTGGATTCCCATTTAAAACCGTCATTGAATTGGCCTCTCTCACCAAAAAACTTGTCGCATCCTAAATATGGTCCGTTAGCACTTCACCTACGTGCACACTACCATGCTTTTGAACTAGAGAACAAAAATGCTCCCAAAAACTCTTGGGGTTTTTGTCCAGTACCTCATCCCAATGCGGTTCATCTATACACGCGAGTTCGTATACGGCGTTGTCCACCGCGTCTTGATCGGGAAATGTAACTTCAATGACATCATAGTACGCGCGGTTAATGTAAAAAGTGAACTTTCCCCTTCTGCTTTTTCTCCAGCGTTCGCTTTTTCTAATTTTACTCGCAATAAGTCGTAAATTCTTGCTCATGTGTTCTCCTGTTCAGCATTCTTTTCTTGTGATATGAATAAACTATTTTGTCAATTCGAATTTAATGAGAGAATCATACTTTCATTTTATTAGAATATAACCAAAAAGTAAAAATCATTGCGTATAACGGTAACTTTTTTTAGTATGATTCTCGAAGTAACTCTCCTCGGAGGAGTAATTGGCAAAGCCGATTGTGAGAGACAAATACTAACAAATTTCTGTCTTATGGAGCCGGTCATGTACACTTGGAAAAACGTAAAGATATTCATTAGT
Source organism: Candidatus Uabimicrobium amorphum (assembly GCF_009002475.1). Lineage (GTDB taxonomy): Bacteria > Planctomycetota > Uabimicrobiia > Uabimicrobiales > Uabimicrobiaceae > Uabimicrobium > Uabimicrobium amorphum. The sequence continues at coordinate 654,406 of NZ_AP019860.1, read as the reverse complement.
TCGACCTTTAAGGATTTAGAATTAGAGCGCGATCAATTGGCGAAAGTTTTTGAAAAGTTACAACAGCGTTTTTTTGCGCGTAAGATCGCCATTATTCCATATGATTTGCGCTGGCAACAAAAGCACGACGAACAAAATCTCGTGAGGTGGTGTCTGGATAAAATTGACCAATGCCAGTACTTTGTCGGAATTTTAGGGCATCGTTATGGCTGGCGTCCCCAGAAAAACTATCAAGGACAGGAAAATGCCGCCCAGTATTCCATCACCGAAATGGAAATTCGTCACTCATGCCAAGTCATAAACACAAACAACCGCTTTTATTTTTTAGACGACCGCCATAAAAGTCCTCAGGAAGTGAATGAAACACAGCAAGATTTAGACTCACTACAAAATTTGGTTACATTTTTGCAACAAAGTAATGAGAAGACATTTCGCTACGATGACAGCTCTGTCATCTTAGAGAAAGTGTACAGCGAACTAGAACAACGAATTGACCGCGACTACCCCGAACTCCTTGAAGTACAAACATCTTCTCTGCACAGCATGCGTGAAGAAATCATTCTAGAAAAAATCAAAGGGTTTGTCGGACGCGAACAGTACTTAGAACAAATTCGTGAATTTTGCCGCCAATCCAGTGCGACAAACTATCTATGTGTCTGTGCTGTTGCCGGAACAGGAAAATCTTCTCTTGCGGCATATTTTATTGACACACAGCGCAAAGAAAACATTGTATTGTGGCATTACATGAGTATGGGGGGCAACACAGGAGAAATAAACACCATATACGAAAGTATTGCTGAACAATTGCAACAAAAAGAATTACTAGAAATCGACGACACCCAAGATCTAAAAGAGCAAATTGTCCAAACGTTAGAAAAAACCAAAGAGAAAATTATTATTGTCTTTGATGGTCTTGACGAAATGCAAGGCAAAGCGCTAGAACTCAACTGGCTTTTTAGGAATTTGCCGCCGAACATTCGCGTCATTATGACCACGAGACCTGTCGCACCGTGGGAAAAAATTCAGAAACTTGCCAACCTCCAAGTTCTAGAGCTTCCTCCTCTAGATGCCACAGAAATAGAATTACTCCTCGACAATTATCAAACTACACGCGATTTACAACTCACGACAGAAGAACGTGCACTCCTCACACAACGCGCACAAGGAAGCCCGCTATTTTTGAAAGTGGCCTTAGACCAAATGCTCAACTCTGGTGTGGCGGTAGGACAATTGGCCGAAAGTGTCAATCAGTTATTTCATCAAGCTTTAGAACGTTTAGAAGATGAGTATGGTAAAGGTTTGGTCGAAAGGTATCTGGGAACCATCGCCGCAAGTCGCTCGGGAATATCAGAGAATGAAATAGCCGAGATACTCACGTTTGGCCAGGAAGTGCGCATTAACGACGATTTGGTGTTGGTACTACAAAAGTCGTTAGAAAATTTTCTCATCCAGCGCAATTTTCTGGTAAATTTTTTCCATCCGGAGTTTGAACGTACTGTAAAAATGAGATTGGGAAAAGGCAAAATTCGCGAATATCATCAACTACTGGCGCAATATTTGTCTGACAAGGGTTTTGATTACGACCGAACACAATTTGAACTTCCTTATCAGTTACAGTGGGGAGAAATGTACCATGAATTGCTCGATCTTTTGACAAACCCGCAATTTTTGCAAAAAAAATCGGCGATGATCGACAATCTATTTGAAGATTTTGCGCGTTCTCTCACCGAATCAGCAGTACCGATTCCCCACGATCTCGAAATACAAAATAGCTTGCAAATCACCGTCGATAAATCGATTTTAGAAGATCTACGGCAAATTTTACAACTGCGCCACGGCTTCTTGAGGAAATATCCGCAAACATTATTTCAATGTGTGTGGAATTTAGGTTACTGGACCGAAAGTGATTCGTGTATCCACCGCTTTGTCGAAGCGTGGCGTGAACAATGTGCACCGCAGACGTGGTTAAAAAGCCTCAAACCACCAGCAAATCTTCTGCATTCACCACTACAAAAAGTATTGCAAGGTCACAAATCTCGAACAACGGACGTTATCTTTTCTGACGACGACAAACAGGTCATTTCTTGCGGGGGAATATATGATTTTCGCGTGCGCGTTTGGGACTTGTATACTGGTGAGTGCTTGCATATTCTCCGAGGACATGGAACCCCGATAGAATCAGCGCGCCATATCAAAGAGGGTAAGCAAATACTCAGCGTAAGCCGCAGTGGACGCATTGTGATTTGGGATGCCCAGACAGGTGAAACACTACAAATAATCGAAACAGAAGAAGCAAAAAGCAAGGTTAAGGTAGCTAAAATGGATATTTCGGCCGATGAAAAAATCGTGGCGCTATCTAGCAGTAACGAAAACAGTATTCGTCTGTGGCATATGGATTCATGGCAAATGTGGAAAGTTCTCTCCGGACACGAAGATTGGGTAAAAGACGTCGCTTTTCATCCTACAAAAACAATACTTGCCTCGGCATCCAAAGATTATACAGTGCGTATTTGGGACTACGAATTGGAAAAAGAACTCTATTCGTTTCGCCACGACGCCGAAGTATGGTCTGTGGTCTTTCACCCTGGAGGTGAAAAGGTGATTTCGTCGTCACGTGACAAGACGGTTCGCGTGTGGAATATCGTAAGTGGCGAATGCGAAAAAATCCTTACGGGGCATACCGGAGGAGGCGTCAATGCCGTCAATATTTCCTACGATGGAAAATGGATTGCATCAGGAGGCGAAGACCGTACCGTGCGTATTTGGGAAGAAGAAACGGGTAAATGCGTGCGCGTATTTAAAGGCCACCAAGAATTGTTAAAAGGTGTGGCATTTTCACGCAAGGGAGACAAGGTGGCTTCGGTTTCCAAAGATAAAACGGTTATGGTGTGGTGTTTAAATACGAAACCAATCGACACAGAACAAAATGAACACAAAAATAAAATATTTCAGGTGGTGTATGATAAGGGAAAAATCTTCTCCGCTTCACCGGAAGAGGTGCGCGTTTGGCAAGAAGACGGCACTCTACTACACTCTTTAGTGGGTCCTCCTGGACAGACGACACTACTGAATGTTGCACGGAACAAGCTAGTCACTTCGGGAAATGATCGCAAAATTTGGTTATGGACTGATTTTACCAAAGAACCACAAATTCTTTCGCACCACAAAAGCGGTGTTTTGAATGTACAGTTCGACGCGACACAACAATATTTTTTATCGGCAAGCCGCGACAAAACGATTTGTTTATGGGATGCCACCAACGAAGAAAATATTACCCCGACAACAACATTTCGCGGGCACAGTGATTGGGTACAAAAAGCGATATTTCACCCCAACGTTCCACAAATTGCCTCGTGCAGCAAAGATAAAACCATCAAAATATGGAACAAGGACAGCGGAGAGTGTATTCACACATTAGAAGGACACAAAGACTGGATTCGCGACATCGCTTACAGTAGTGATGGAAAATACCTAGCAAGCGTTGCTAGCGACAAAAAAGTCCATTTATGGTGCGCAACAACCGGCGAATTACGTAAGACATTCCTGGGACACAAAAGTCAGGTACGCGAAGTGACTTTTCGCAAGAATGACACGCAACTGTTTACTCAGGCTTTTTCAGCAACGATTGTATTTGATGTAGAGAGCGGGGAAACGTTGTATCGCTACCCTGGATTTACAGCCCTAGAGATGATCAATGACCAAGATGAGTATTTTGTGTTTGGTTCCGACTATTACACGACAGTTGTCGCTCGCCAAACACAAAGCGAAATTGCATGGTGGCCTTTTGCAACAGACTTTGTTTTTATTGGTAACTCGGGAGTGATTTCTGGCGGACGCGGTAGTGGTTATTTGCCCGTCATTCAATTGGTAACATCCACTGACACATTGAAAAACTAGGATATAAATAGGTGTGAGACATGCAACTCATAAAACCCGACAAACTAAAAAAAGGCGACACAATAGGCGTTTTTACCCCGTCGTCTCCTGCTTACGATATAAATGACCAGCTCTTTGTCAACGGACTGCGCAACCTTGAAAAAAGCGGCTTTAAAACAAAACTTGGTTTTCTAACCGCACAAAGAGCGAGTCAAGGATATCGTTCTGGTACAGCGCAAGACAGGGCAAAAGAATTTATGGAGTTAATTCACGACGACGATGTCAAAGCATTGATGTCCACCATCGGCGGAATGAACTCCAGTAGTTTAATTCCTTACCTTGACTTCGCCGCGATACGAAAAGCACGTAAAGTGATTTGTGGATACAGCGATGTTACTTCCTTGCACTTAGCGATCTTAAAATACGCCGGGCTTAAAACTCTGTATGGCCCCGCGGTGATGACATGGTTTGGTGAATACCCGGATGGTGTTGCGCAAAGTACACAGTCTTTTTTACAAGCGGCAACGGACAACAGCGACAAGGAAAGGCTCTTGACTCCATTTGCGATGTGGAGTAATCACTGCCGCGACTGGCAAAACGGTGACTGGAAAAATGTTCCACGGCAGTGGCAAAAAAACAAAGGCTGGAAGGTTCTCAATCCTGGACGTGTAGAAGCGCAAATCGTCGTTGCGAATTTAAATACCTTATTGAGTGCCGCGGGAACAGAGTATTTTCCAGATATCGAAGGAAAAATACTCGCAGTGGAAGAAATGTTCGCACCATGGTCGCAAGAGGAAAGAAGTTTGCGTCAGTTACAACTCATGGGCGTTTTCGACAAGATTGCCGGCTTTATTATGGGAAAAGTAGAAAAAAGTGACAATGAAGGGGCATCCTTTTCTCTGGACGATTTGTTACTAGAAGTAGTGGGAAACAGAGAGTATCCCATTGTCAGTGAGTTTGATTGTGCGCATACTATTCCTATGCATACCATTGGCCAAAGATGTCAAGTTTACATCGATGCAAAACTCAATGATGACGTGGTGGTGAAAATAAAGGAATCTTTTGTTGTGTAGAGGGATTAACTGGATTAGAGATATTTGACAGGATTTACACGATGAATATTACGATTAGAGATGTTTTTCAGGCTCAGAAACTTTTGGCGATCAAACCCAATCACTACTTTGTGGTGTCGATCTCTAGCCCACGCAACGTACATATACTTTGTGGTGCAAAAGATATATTGTATCTCGCTTTTGACGATGCCGAGCCAAGTAGGGAAAAATCTGCGCGTTTAGCCACAAAAAAGCATTGCCAAAAAGCACTCGACTTTCTTCGCGACAAAGACAATTTGTTGGTTCACTGTCAAGCAGGTATTAGCCGTTCGACAGCTATTGTTCTAGGGCATTTGTTGGAGAAATTCGCGAAAGACTATCGTCAAGCCATTGATATGCTCTTTGCCATACGTAACTGTGCAAAGCCAAACAAGTTTATCGTTGGTATGATGTGTGAAATTTTGGGAATGGACAACGAATACGACAATGTCATTGACGCGATTCGCGAAAAAAGAGAGCAGCAAGGATTTTTTATTTACTAAATTGGGCACGATGTTCATCTTGTTTTACAACAATTTGCAACGAATTTTCTCCTTATGCAAAATAAGTACGGTTTTTTTACGGTTTTATATTTGACATACTTTCCCATTCATGATTAAATGAGTCCGTGGTTACAAAATACTTACTCTAATAATCAAAGTTATGTACACGGTAAAAACCGTACGTAGGGGGGAAAGAATGAAGGCACTAACACCATATCTAACTTTTGATGGTAATGCTCGCGAAGCAATGGAGTTTTATCACTCTTGCTTTGGTGGAGAGTTAGATATCAGAACCTTTGATGAGGCTCCGGGAGGATCTTGTCCTGGTGGAGATAGTGAAACAATGAAAGATAAAGTCATGCACGCTTGCTTGACACTAGGTGATTTTATCTTAATGGCCTCTGACAGCCCACAAGGAGGTACAAAAAACGGCGACAGTGTTCACTTAAGCATCAACTGCGAAAATCGCGAACAAACGGATAAGCTTTTTGAAGCTCTTGGTGAAGGTGGCAATGTTACCATGCCACTACAGGATACGTTTTGGGGAGCGTATTTCGGCATGGTCGTCGATCAATATGGTTTCCACTGGATGTTACACCAAGAAACACAACAGAAATAGCACTAAACAATCAACCATTCACTTTTTTCAATCCCCGCATGGGGATTGATATTTTTCTTCTTCCTAGCATATTACCTATCAAATTCCAACATCGCGCTGGTCCTATCAAATTATTTTTATCCCTATCCACCGAATAAAATTTGACATTATCGTCCTCATTTGAAAAAATTCCCCAAGTTATGTAATGATATCATGCACTTTTCAAAGGAACACATATGAAAAGAAAAGATAATATGCCGACTATGGTATACATTGCCCTTTTAGGTATTCGTTCAAGAAAGCAAGCATGGGGATTTGTTTGGCTTGCGATTTTGATATCTATCGTTTGTTTTGCCTATAGTTTTATAAACAAGGATGCCCTATTCTTTACCATCGTAATATTCGCTGCTTATTGGTATTTTACTGCGATTAAGTGGATGGATCAACACTCTAGTTGGGAGTCTTAATAACTCCTAATAAAATTTTTTATAAAAAAATTTTAACCTTCTTCTCTTTTTTTAGTCTACTATAAAAAGAGAAGGAGGATAAATATGAAAAAGTTGGGTTTTTGTTGTACGCTGCTAATGGGCATTGCTATTTTTTATATGCGTACACAAGATAAAATAGAACCAATTACTATTACCGTAGAACGCAAAGATTTTGTAGTCGATGTTAGTAGCAGTGGAAAACTCCACGCTTGCGAATCGGCTATTATCTCCTACTTATCTACCTGGGATTCGTATATCACCAAAATGGTTCCCGAAGGTACATTCGTCAAAAAGGGAGACGTTGTCATGGAGTTTACAGACAACGAATTGCGCGGCTGGGTACGTGAAAGTGAGCTGTATGTTCACACCTCACAATTGGCAAAAGATGAGTCTGCTCTCCATCTTGCGGCGGAACGCGAGCGTATGAATTTGGAAATCGAAAAACTCAAAATTGACATCAAAATCACCGCGTTGGCCTTGGAGGAATTGCGCAATTATCCTTCGGCAACGGAACTGGAAATTGCTGAAAACAAATATCGTCATTCACTACTGGTCAAAGAAATTGCACAACAAGAATACGATAAATTTACACAGTCACAGCAAGCAAAATACATTACCACCGAAGAACGCCATGCTTTGGAAAACGCTCTGCAACAAGCAAAAAAAAAATATGACTTGGCGAAATCCGAACGCGAAGTGGTGCGCGGCGGCAAACATCCATACCATATCAAACAATTGCAAATCGAGATGAAAAAAAAGCGCCTAGCTCTTCAGGAAATAGAACAACAGATAGACAACCGTTTGAAAAAAATCCAAAAGCAAGTTGTGCGTCAACAAGCGCAGTTGCAAGAAGCACAGCACCAGTTACAAAGAGCACGTCAAGAATACCAACACATGAAATTGCGCGCCCCCATTGATGGGATCGTTCTATACCTGTCTCCTTTTGAGCAAAAAATTGCCATTGGGCAAAACGCGTGGCGTGGAGTGGAGTTGATGCGCATTGCCAATATACAACAAATGGAAGTGCGTTGTGGAGTCCTCGAAAACGAAATACACCTCATCAAAAAGGGACAAAAAGCAACGGTATATGTCGCCGCGATGCGTGCGTCTGGCACCGTCGTAAAAATTGGAAAACTACCCATCGAGGCCGATAAACTGGGAATTACTTCACGCTCAGGTATCAAAGTATTTGAAGTATCTGTTGTGGTAAAAGAAGCAAATCGCCATTTTTTACCGCAAATGGACGCGAGCGTGGATATTCATATTCACAAGCAAAAAAATGTTTTGGTCATACCATCTTTTGTCATTACACAAGAACAACAACGAAACGTTGTGTATACACTTGATGGCAAAAAAGAAATTACTATTGCCAACCGTAATAACCACGAAGCGATGATCGAAAAAGGCGTCCGTGTAGGCGAAAAGATAATTCTGGGGGATCAACAATGAATGCCAAAAAACTGTGGTGGTTTATGTGGTGTATCACTTTTCTTGTTGGTTGCGATCAAACGACGGCCTCTAAAAAGTTAGCAACTCTAACGGTAAAAAATGATGCCTTTACTCATGTCATCGAAGAACGCTGCAAATTACAAGCGCGCTATGAGTATGATATTCGCGCGCCGCAGCCACACAATAGAGTTCGCCGCAAAGGCAAAATGACCATTACCTATTTGGCAGAAGAGGGCTCTGTCATACGTAAAGGCGAGCTGGTTGCCGAAGTCGGAATTAACCAATTACCGGAAATAAGAGATGATTGGTTGGCGGAAGTCAAAATTGCCCAAGCCATTCTCGAAAGCGAAGAAAAAAATCTAGTGGTGGAAAAACATAAACTGCAAATGAATGTGGAAAAGCAAAAAGCGGCACTAGAAGAAAAAAATATTCGACTACAACTGCTAAAATTACCCGATAAAGTACAAGAGGTAACTGCTCAACTCGCCGTAAAGGAAGCAAAACATGTTGCCCTACAGCACAAAGAACTGTTCAAATCATCGGTGTTTCTTTCACAGAAAAATCTAGTTTCCAATTTAGTGTTGTCGCAAAAAGAATTGCAATATCTCGACAGTATAGAATCGATAAAAGATAAAAAAGTACAACTACAAATACTAAAAATGGACAAAGATCCACTACAAATTTTGCAAATGCGCTATGACATTGCGATGCAAAAAATATTTGTGCAACAAGCCCAAAATGATCTGTTGTACAAAGAAAAAGGGTTGTATTCCCGCGTTGCGAGAGCAAAAAGAAGGCTACATATACGTAAACAGAGACTGGGTCTTATAGATGAATTTTCCGCAGCATCCAAAATTTATAGCCCTGGCGATGGTATTGTCATCTACCACAAGACCAATAATGAAGGACAACGCGTAAAATTTCGCGTAGGTTTACGTGTGCGGCGCCGCCAACGCATTATGTCCATACAAGATATTTCACAAATGTTGGCGGTTGTCGCCATTCCAGAAAGACAGATCGCTCTTATTCAAGATCAACAACAAGTTCAGGTCAAAGTTGACTCTGTTTTTGGAAAAACATTCCGCGGGCGCATTACCAAAATAGACCGCGAAGCGCACAGCCGTAACCACGAGCAAAAACAACGCGAGACACTTGATGAAAAGTTTTTTCGCGTTTACATTCAACTTGACCAAGATGGTAAATTTTTAAAACCTGGTCTGACGGGGACAGCAAAAATATCTACGCGCAGTTGGAATAACGTGGTGAGTTTACCATCGACATCACTTATTGCCAATAGCAGCAGTGTTTATATTTATCACAATGGACAATTGCAACAAAAAGAGGTAGAAATTATTTCGCAAAAACCATTCGTGGTAAAAGGTCTTGCAGATAATACGCAAGTGGTGATAGATGCGCGACAAGTTTCGCAAAACAACACAGTACAACAACAAGCAACAAATGTGGTGATGACCGAAACCGGAATATTACAACCGCGGCATTCGGAAATTGTCTTTGCCGGTAGAACAGGTGAGCTCATTGATATTTTACCCTCGGGAACCGAAGTGAAAAAAGGGGATAAAATCACATCTATTGCTTATGAAGCCGAAGCAGATCTCGATTTACTGGATATCGAGAAACAAATGTACGAGTCGGAAATAGACCAAATGCACAACGAGCTGATTTTGTCGCAAAAAAACCAACAATTGGAAATGGATAAAGCGCTACTTGACATTACCTACGCACGCTTGGAATCCACGGTTTTACGCCAACAACCATACAAAGAACAAATAGAGAAGGCCAAAGTGGAGACAAAAAAAGCGCAGCTAGCAGTGGAAACAGCACGCGCCGCGTATGAGGCGATGAAATTACTTTCGGCAAAAGGTGTTGCATCGGAAACCGAACTTTTACGTCACAAATTGCAACTCAAAGAAAGCGAAGCCAACTTAATCGTCGCAAAACTGCAAGAAAAGTTAGCCCGTACGGGACCTAGCCCACAAACGATGGCAAAAGTGCAACAAAAATTAGAGTTGGGTAAACTAAAGCTTGAACACACGCGTAAAACCGTCAACAGCATTATCAAAGTACGAAAAATTGCCTTGCAGGTAAAAAAGTCCGAGAAAAAAGAAATCGAGTACCAACTATATCTCCATGAAAAAGAATATCCCAAACGCGGCACATATCGCGCCAATGGTCCAGGCGTTTTGTACTATGTCGAAAACAAAGATGGTGAGCCACAAATTGGCAATCGTTATAACGAAGGAACAGAGTTGGCAATTATCTCTGACCAAAAGCGCATGGTTGTCAAAACCAAAGTGCACATGGTGGACTACCAGAAAATACAAGTCGGACAAAAGGCAACCATCAAAGTGCGCGCTCTTCCACAGCGTATTTTTACAGGAGAAGTGATTAAAATTGCCCAAGTCGCGATAGATCGTGGCGAATGGAGTAAAAGTGGTGCCAAAACTGGCGTAACTGTTTTCGAGGTTATTGTCGCGGTGTCAGGTCTAAATCCCATATTGCGCAATGGAATGAGCGCGCGTGTTGATTTTCTTCAAAGAAAGGAATAATTGTGTACTTGCTGGAAATGAAAGATGTGCATAAAAGTTATGTATTGGATGTACAGGAAGTTCCTGTATTACATGGGATTAACTTACAAATTGCCAGCGGCGAGTTTGTCTCGATTATGGGGCCGTCAGGCTCAGGAAAATCAACACTGATGAATTTACTCGGATGTTTGGATCGCCCCAGTAAAGGTAGTTATTTGCTCAACGGCGTGCGCGTTGAATCATTGGATGACAGTGAGTTATCCAATATTCGCAATCGCGAAGTGGGTTTCGTTTTTCAAAAATTTAATTTATTGGCGGCCAATACCGCCATTCAAAATATCGCTCTACCACTCACCTATCGTGGAATTGCGCGCAAAGAACGCGAAAAGTTAGCTAGAGTGGTCGCAGAGAAAGTAGGAATAGGGGAAAGATTACATCACCGTCCCAATGAAATTTCCGGGGGACAAGCGCAACGTGTGGCCATTGCCCGCGCTCTTCTGGGACAACCACACTTAATTCTTGCCGATGAACCCACCGGAAGTTTAGATTCGCAAACAGGTGCGGAAATACTGTCGATTTTCCACGATCTTCATCGTCAAGGGCATACCATTGTCATGGTAACACACGACGAGAAAATAGCGGCAGAAGCACAACGAACCATTTACCTAAAAGATGGCTACATTGTTGAAGATACGCGTCGCAAAACATTTACCGCAACAGAGATGACAAAAACGTCTAGTAGACAAGACAACCTGAAGTGGAAAGACGTGTTTGGTATTGCCATACGCGAAGGTCTGTTGGCACACCCGCTACGCACAGCATTAACGATGTTAGGTGTTATTTTTGGAGTGGCAGCCGTCATTGCGATGATGGCAATTAATGAAGGTGCGCGTCAAAAAGCAATTGCACAAATCAAGCAAATGGGGCTAAACAACATTCGCGTTCGCAGCGTTGCCTTGACCGAAGAAGAGCGTTTACGTGCCCGGGAACATCTCTCCTTGGGGCTTAGCTTACAAGATGTTGTCTCCATCCAAAAATTACCTTCCGTGCAGCATATTGCTCCGATTCGTTATGTAAAAGCCGACATTTCTAAAGGAACACAAAAGTGGCGTAGTAATGTAATCGGTACGACTCCGCAATATAAATTGGTAGCAGAAATTCCTTTGAAGAGAGGCCGTTTTTTGCAACAACATGACTTGCAACACCACCGAAGGATATGCGTAATTGGTAGTCATCTTCATACGCAATTATTCGGTTATAACAGCGGATTAGGTAAAACTCTATACATTGGTACAGAAGTATTTGTGATTGTAGGTGTCTTACAAGGAAAAAATGCCAGCGATGAAGCGATAAAAGGAGTGCGCGCCGAAGACGTCAACAATAATATTTATATACCGCTCACCACTTCCATAAAACGCTTCTTTAACCAATCACGTTCTAGTGAGATAGACGAAATTACCATGATGATTGATCACTCACACCATTTGCCCACCACATCGCAGTGGATATCAAAAATACTCACAAAACGCCACAATAGCGTTGCAGATTTCACGGTAATTGTCCCCCAAGAACTTCTGCGGCAAGAAAGAGAGACACAGCGTATTTTTGATATTGTCATGGTGTGCATTGCCAGTATCTCTTTGGTAGTGGGTGGAATTGGCATTATGAACATTATGCTCGCCGCCGTCACCGAACGAATTCGCGAAATTGGCATCCGCCGTGCGATCGGGGCCAATAAAAAAGATGTACTAAAACAATTTTTGACCGAAGCGGTGACCATCAGTCTCAATGGTGGTATACTCGGAATTTGTTGTGGGTGGTTACTTGCTATTGGCATTTCGTCCTATACCGATTGGAATATCGACGTTTCACTGATGAGTATACTTTTAGGCGTAGGCGTTTCGACTTCGATAGGGGTAGTATTTGGTATCTATCCGGCATGGAAAGCGGCGCGACTTGATCCAATTGTGGCTCTGAATACATAGTCAACTACCTTGCAAATAAGCTTTGACTTACACCGCAAAGCATATTATGGTAGAAATAAAGGAGAAACCTATGAAGATTTATATCGATAAAATAAAGCGTCGCCTATTGCTATGGTGGTTGTCTAAGATGAAAAATCCTGCGGCGAATAAAATAGCAAACGCTATTTACGCGAGTATCAAAAAAGATTTGAACAAGCAAGAACAGCAATGGGTAGAATGCATTGAAAACCTACGTAGTGAGTTGCAAGAGAATCAAAAGCAAGTCTCCATCACCGATTATGGGGCGGGTCAAAGTGATTCGACTTATAGCGATGAAGAAATGTACGAGGGGAAAGTTCATACCACCACAGTCGCTGAAATATGCCGCACATCGAGTAAAAGAGATATATGGGCGTTAATCTTATTCAAACTCGTTAGAGAATTTCAACCAAACATTTGTTTGGAGCTAGGTACAAGCTTGGGATTTTCCGCAGCGTACCAGGCAGCGGCACAGAGAATAAACAACCATGGCCAAGTGATTACTCTTGAAGGAGCACAGGCACTCGTTGCGTTATCACAACAAAATTTCACAAAGCTAAAGCTAGATAACATCAGTGTTGTTGGTGGAAAATTCCAAGACACTTTATCCGCAGCCATCGATCAAGCCAACCAACCTATTGATTACGCTTTTATCGATGGACATCACGACAAAGAAGCCACGCTGCGTTATTTTGAAATACTATTGCCTAAATTGGCCGACAAAGCTTTAGTCATTTTTGATGATATCAATTGGTCTGAAGGGATGCGCATTGCCTGGCACAAAATAGTGACACATGAACAGATTAAGCTTTCAATTGATCTCAATGCAATAGGTATTTGCATGTTAGACTCTGAACTTAAAGGTAAATTAAATCTACGAATTCCATTTTAGTGAACTCTTTGTGCTCTCACCTTTCACGAATTCATTCCTTTACTATCGCATCATTTTTCGCTCATTTTTCAAAGTTTTTAAATTTTTTTGTAACCATTTGCATTTTTTGCGCAATAACAACTATACAAATTTACAAAACTTTATTTCTGGACTCTTTGGTGAAAAGATGACTTCATTTGAAGAACAATTAGAACACGCCATACCTGGTTTAATTCGCTACGGCAAGATCGTTTTGGGAAATGTACATGATGCCGAGGATTTTGCACAAGAGGTTGTATTGCGGACATGGAGAAAACGTCACTTATATGCGCTACGCAAAGGTAAGGTGACAACGTGGTTATATGGATTTGCCACAAAAGTTTTACAGGAAAAACTACGTAAGAAAAAAAATGCGCACTGTCATCATGAAATTCTCGAAAGTATATACGTGCAGTGGGCAAAACAACAAGATGTTTATTGCGAAACCCCCCTTGAATTTTTGCAGGAATGCTTGGAACATGTCTCCTCACAAGACCGAGAAATCCTACAGTTGCGTTACCAAGACGAATATGCCTTACCTAAAATAGCCCAAAAACTAGATAAAAGCGTGTCAGCGATAAAAGTTCATTTACACCGTCTACGTAAAAATCTTTTTCATTGCATTCACAGAAAGATGAATAAATCATGAAGCCACAACACGATGATTTACAATCCGTATGGATGGGAGAAGTGCTTTCGGAATTTTATCAACAGCACGATTACAACACGAATGCGAAAAGAATCATGGAAAGAGTCCGTCGTATGGAAGAAAGGCGGAAAAATATGCAGCGCATTTACATTTTTACAGCAAGTCTTTTACTGTTGGGCTTATCTTTTTTATACAGTTCCAGTGAAGATAAATCCGCAACTTTGATTTTTGCGGTAACTGCTAGTCATGAATCCCAACAAGCGATTTCTCTTGACCAAACGTTGGTAAACGGCGAAATATACAAAGGTCCTATTGCACTAGGCACATATAGTATCGTACTCAAAAAATCAGGATACCAGCCTCTGAAATTTGAGCACACGGTGGTTGCTGGCGAGAATATTATTTATAAAACTCTAAAAGTAAAAAAGCGTCGCTTAGTACTTGCCGCGACTTCTTATCAAAATGTGCAAATACGTCGTATTAACGAAGAGAAATTTTTCAATATCGCCCAAAAGACATTTGTCACTCCTGGAAAATATGAGATCTTTGCCAAACAACAAGGTTACCACGAGTATCAAAAACAAATCAATGTTCTCCCCGGAGAAGAAGTGTATGAAATAAATGTTCGTTTGATCAAAATCAACGAGAATCTCCGGTCTGAGTTGGTTGTCAAATTTACAAATCCGCAAGGAGAAGATATTTCACCACAACATATTTGGGTAGATGACAAGGAATTTGACAATTCCATATTACTTAAGCAAGGCGAACATCATATAAAAGCGTTTTTTCAAAAATACGCAACGGTGGAAAAAACTTTTGTCATCAATAACAACGAAAACAAATACACTCTAGACATCAAACTCGATCCATATGTCGAACATAAAATGCTTATCGGAAAAAAATACCATGGTATGATTGTGGATAGCATGAAATACCCCGTGGAGATATTCGTCGATGGTGATATTCTTCCGCAACATCACGTTATCCGCGGCGATGGGTTTAATTTAATCCCATATTCATTTTTTGCAAAAAAAGGGATAAGATCTATACGTGTGGTCGTTGGTTTTTATTACGACGAAGCTTTGGTGCGGGATTCTTTCGAGTTTCGCGATCTACGCAACATAGATGTCAACAGGCTTAGAGCACATTTATTGCAATTGCCCAGTAAGGATCAAGTAGTCCGTCGTGTCATACGACTGACAAAGGACCGTCAGGACAAATACAAAATTGATGCTCTATCAAAAGAGGATAAGGTGAAAATTATAAATGTACTGCGCAGTTTACAGCTGGGGAAAAATTATAAAAAAAGTTTGCGTATACTGATAAAAAAACTTTCGCGGTAATATATACAAAAATCTTAGGCTATTTCTTATAAAAGTTTCGAGTCGAAACTTGCTATTTTTAGCCATCTTATGGTTTAGATATATGATGATTATCTAAACCATAAGATAGAAAAAGTTATTAGTTTTTTGCCGGGTTTAAGTCGTTAAATTTCGTGTCATATAGTTTATCAAGTACTGCTTCCCCTGAGTTACTCAATTTTATGGACCCATAGCGTGCATTGTCATAGTGTTTTGCATGACCTTCTTGGAAAAAATACGCATCCGTTTTACCAGCGCTAATTTGTACATCGTTATTCCGGTAGTGATATTTCAATAAATGTTCATTTGCATTTAGTGCTTTTCCATCATAGACACGAACCGGTACAAGACTTTTGACTTGTCCATCTTCCATTTTCAAATACGCAGATTTTCGGTCTTGTGTCGATACGTTGTTGGTTTCTATTACAGGTCCACTTTCTGCGAGAACAACATAACCACTTGCTTTGACTTTTAACTGTGTTTCAATCTCCTGTGATAGACGATATCGTAAAATCATATAATCTCCCTGAATCAAAGAACGTGGATCAACAGGGGCGAGATCTAAGAACACCGTCTTACCGTCTTTCAATGTCGCTTCTTTTTTGTATATCAAAATATTAAGCGCACTAAAAACAATAACGGTTGTGATGATAAATATAATGTTACGCATTTTGCACCTCTAGCTTTGTACGGTTGACAACCAAACTTAAAATAATCAATAAAGCACCGCTGCCCATGAGTATTAACGACTTATTTAGCAACGTCATTTCTAAATCGTAATAGAAAAAAAACAAAAAGCCGCCCAGAAATATAAAAGAAAGTAACATCAGTAGCTTATGCCCACGATAAAATCCGAGTAGTAGCGTAAACATTGCCGCGATTAATCCCGGAGAATGGAGGGCCATGGCACAAAATAACAAAGAAGCGCTTAGAATGGAGATTCCCATGGTTGTTTTCGCTAAAGAGCCTAATAACACAAACTCTAACAGCAGCAATGCCAATGAGAGTATTAGGCCAGAAATCCACCACATTTCTAAATTGTGCGATCTTGTAAATACAGAAAAACTTACCATGACCAGGAGTGATAGCGTCGTTCCATAGAGAGAGTAGTGAAAAAGTCGATGTTTGAGAAAAGAAGACTCCTTATACCAAAAGTAACCTGTGGCGGCGCTTAACAACCCGATCACAATGTGAATCGACTGTGGACCTTCCAGGTAACCTTGCCTTCCTTCTATATCGTGAAGTAAGAAAAATAATGCACACGAGATGGCCATGGGGGCGGCAAAATGTTGTACCGGGTGTTGATACAAGTAGAACATGATCGCTTGCAGTACAATAACAAACAAGCAAATAGCGGCGATCTCATGCCGTTGAAAAACAAAACCAAGTACCATCAAAATTTGTCCCGCGACATTAAACGCAAGTGATACTTGACTAAAAAATATAGAATCCTTGTTTTGCGTACGGTTTACGATAATAGCAATCACACTCATAAAAAGTCCTGCGCCAAAAGCAACACTCTCGGG
The DNA here is from genome assembly GCF_009002475.1 of Candidatus Uabimicrobium amorphum. Classification (GTDB taxonomy): domain Bacteria; phylum Planctomycetota; class Uabimicrobiia; order Uabimicrobiales; family Uabimicrobiaceae; genus Uabimicrobium; species Uabimicrobium amorphum. Next base: position 637,406 of record NZ_AP019860.1, on the reverse strand, counting down.
ATCGCGAAACATGACAAGGAAGAAAAAAACCAGGAAAAAGATCGTCGAAAACCAGGCAGCCACGGCAATCAGTGCGTAAATATACCACGCTGTTGCACTTTCCGCTTCCTTTGCCGACAAAATTTGTTGTTCTTCTTCTGGATCGATAAGTTCTTTGGCGATTAAATGTTCCGCGATTTTTGTCAATGTCAATTGTTCCATGATTTTCCTACCTTATTTAACCAATAACCTGCCATGGCCGTAATTGCCATAATAAATAGACTGAGAAGAATAAAACTTTCGGAGTTGTTGACAAAGTTTTTACCAAAAACACAACTTAGCACCACAATGAGGCTCAAGCAATTGATGGTCAACATAAACAAGTCGCGTATTTGTCGTTGATAAACAACAAATATCGCCGCAACGTATAAAGCATAAATAACAGGTATGATTTGTAACACACCTTGTCCGCGACCAAAGATGATAATTAGAGTAGGTTGCACTAAAACGTAGTGTAGGAATATAGCAATACTTCGTGAAAAAAAACGATTTTGCAGCCACGTCACTTTTTTTACATAGCAATATTCCCATAGTGCCATGGCGATAAAATTGACCGCAAACAATGCTAAGTAAAGTGCTCCGTTAGAAAAAATACGGTAACCGTAGACTTGCTCACCATAAAGTGTGACAAAAACATTGACGAGAACTAGCCATATAAACCATAGACCTCCAAAGTTGCTAATCGCTACCCAGCCGAACATCAATAGCGACCATCCTAAAAACAACTCGTAAGCGTCCGCCCCTGTTTGATAAATTGTACCGTAAACTCCTAGTGCGGGTCCAATCATCACACATGCTGCGAGTAAAGAGCATTTTCCCACAATATGATCTAGCCCTTTTGCCATAGTGATCACCACAAAAACAAGTATAGTACTCTGCACAATGGCTAGCTTGGCAAATTTGTGTAGGTTTGCCCAATTATAGGCAAAGAAAAATATAATACCGCATAGTAGTAACGCCGTTCCCAAGAGCAACATCGTTCTACTAATAAAATTTTGCCATCCCTTGCGATCGGGAATCACTTGGGTTATGCGTAAGGACTCCTCCAATGCCGCGGGACATAACACTTTTTCTCGTGCCAACTGAATTAAAATCCCCGTATTCGCAAGTAACGAATCTTTGTCCGGTTGATTTGACTCTTCCGGTTGTTGAGGTTTATTATCTTCTATTGAATTAGACATTCAATTCTCCACTATATTACTTTCGTTTAGTTTAGCTACTTATCGTAATTACATTTGCGACTAGCAACTATTTACCATCGCATTATACAGCATTCTTGAAGTACAATGAACGTGATTTTTTACATCCCCTTCTAGGAAAGCACTTCTACAAGACATACAGTGCCGTTAATAATTTTATTGACGACAACAATTCTTGTGTTATTTTGATAGGAGTAGTTTCGGCAAACATTGCACAGTTTGTACCCCAAAAAGTACAGTGATTATGTACGACCAACAACGGAGACCATTGATGAACAACAATGATATTTTATTTGGTCAGGCTGCTCTAGCAAAAAAAATGATAGACTCCACGGAACTTGCCAATTGTTTACAAAGTAGAAAAGCCCAACCACACAAAAGCTTGGTAGACATTATGCGTGAAAAAGGCATTCTAAATGACGCGCAAATTCGAGAAATTCAATTGACATTGAAAGATGGTAAGTCGGTACACATTAATCGCTATCAAATCATTGAGGAAATCGGTCGTGGAGGAATGGGGGTTATTTACAAAGCGCAAGACACTCTGTCGCGCAGAACAGTTGCAATGAAGGTCATGTTACATGCAAACGCGACCTGCCACGAACGTTTCATGCGCGAAGCAAGAGCTATTGCTCGTTTGCAACACCCTAATATTATTAGCTTGTACGACGTGGGTAGCAGTGAAAAACACACCTATTTCACTATGGAACTCATTCACGGGGAGTCTCTTGAAAGCGTTGTCAAGTCAGGGGTATTACTTCCTGTACGCAAAACAGCCAACATCTTAATCAAAGTTTGCGATGCCCTAGATTATGCTCACCTACAAGGCATTGTTCATCGCGATATCAAGCCTGCGAATATCATGATGGACGAAAATAATGAACCAAAAGTCATGGATTTTGGTCTGGCAAAGCTACGCGATGCGAGCAAAGATTTGTCAAAAAGTGGTGCAATTCTCGGTACGATTTACTACATGCCACCCGAACAAGTCACAGGACGCGTCGGAGCAATTGATGGGCGTAGTGATGTTTATTCGTTGGGGGCTCTTCTTTACATAATGTTGAGCGGACAAACACCGTTTCGCGGTACGACGATGACGCAAGTGGCAGCACAAATATTGAAAAAAATGCCCGCACCGCCAAGTAGTGTCAAACAGCTCATCCCCAAAGAGTTAGATTACATTTGTTTAAAAGCCTTGGAGAAAAACCAAGAACACCGTTATCAAACCGCCGGTGACATGAGCAAAGATTTACGAAAATTTTTGCAAGGGGAAAAAATATCGGTACAAAAGGTGCGCCGCCAACGAACGTGGCTGTGGTTCCAAAAATATGCCGTCATCATTTGCGTTGCGCTTTTTTTACAGCTAATCACTTTTAGTGTATTTTTTAACTCACACAGTGACTTAACACAGCGCCTGCAAAAAATGCAACAAAATTTACAGTCACACCAGAGCGTGGACGAAGCATTGTTCATGGAAGCATTTCGCAATATGCGTTCTAGGGACAAACGTTTTTTTGCGAAGTTAACACGCATCATATGTGAAAAAAGTGATATACCACGTTATCATTTGCTACGCGCTTTGTACTTGCATTTGCACACCAAACAAAAAGAACAGGCACAAAAAATTGTCGATGACTATTTTACTAAAGCGGTCACGACCAATAAGTATTTGTTTTACATCAAAGGGCAACTATACCTACTCGGCCTTGTTCGCAACACGCAAAACATAGACCAAGCTATTTTTTGGCACAAAAAAGGTGCGGAAAAAGACTTCATTCCTTGTATCGAGGCATTGGGTAGTTTATATTTTGATCACAAAAAAGACTATGCGCAAGCCCTTCACTATTTCTCTCTAATTGCCCACGAAGACCACCAAGCGGCATTTTATATGGCAAAAGCTTTCACCGAAGGAAAAGGAGTGGAACGTGACGAACGGCAAGCAAAAAAATGGTACCACATCGCTTCGCGCATGGGAAATAACCGCGCAACCATTATTTTGGGATACTTTTTGGAAAATGAGCGCAAATATCGCGAAGCTTTAGAGCAATACAAATTGTCTATCGAACGCAATAATGACCCCAATGCAAAATTACGGTGGGGACAAATACACTTAGAAGCCCGAGGAGTAAAGCAAGATGTGTATAATGGTTTAGCGGCTATTTTTTCTGCGGCAAACTCAGGCGAACCCACCGCTGCAAATTATCTCGCAAAATTGTACATGAAGGGTCAATGTTTTCCACAAGATTACAACGTCGCGTTTTCCATCTTAACACAAACGAAAGGCACCGCAGAAGGAGCTTATCTACTTGGTAAAATATATGAAAACGGCTGGGGAGTCCCCAAAAATAGATACGTCGCATTACAATACTACAAAAACGCCGCCGCGAAAAACTTCTTAAATGCAAAAGAAAAAATCAAAAAATTGGCACACAATCCCAATTTAGATACTCTCTACGAGAGAGCCAAAAATCTCTTTTCAAAAAAGCGCTACCAACTTTCTCTAGATACATGCGTAAAAATTTTAAACATGGATCGCCAATATCTGCCGGCATACAAAATCAGTCATCGCGTATATGTTATTCAAGATAACACTCCACAACAAAAGAAAGTCCTGAATGCTTTGCTCACACAAGATCCTAACTCTGTATATGCGAATGTGCAACTAGGTTTGTGGTTCAAAAAACAGCAAGAATTCACCAAGTCACTAAAATTTCTGGAAAGAGCGGTGCATATTGCTCCTGTTGCACAGAATTACTTTCAACGAGGACAGGTATATTTTTTACAGAAAAAATATTTTTTGGCGAGTGAGGATTTTTCACAATGCATCCATCTTGCTCCGCGTGCGGAAACATATGAACTTCGTAGCGACTGTTACACTGCTCTTGGGCAAAATGCACAAGCGGCAAACGACTTAACCCAAGCAATACAATACTCACCGCGGACTCTGTACTACAACAAACGCGCGATGATTTATAGTAAAAAGTTGCATAAGTTTCCACAAGCTTTGGAAGACGTAGAACAATCACTAAAGCTAAGAAAAAATGTTATTGCCCTTAATATCAAAACATATATATTGAATCACCAACAGAAATACCACGAAGCTATCCAAAACGCAGAGCAGAGTCTTACAATAGAAAAATCTAGCGACGCCTACTTTGCGCAGGCGATTAGTTACTATTTGCTGAACGAAAAGCAGAAAGCAATGGTGCTTTTCCGCGAAGCAAGTGCTCTTGCAACCAACTCTTTTGAAAATTATTTGCGCTTTGCTCCAAAAGAAAGTGTCATGAGCATTCACAAACAACAAATGATGTCTTTTTTCTCTGCACAATAAAATTAGTGCTACCATTCCGGCTTTCACAGTAAGGCAATTCCGCATTTCAAATGAACCCGCGTAGTGCGGCCTAGTCTAGTATTTCTCAAACAAATCGTGTTCAGGGAATGATTTGGTACTTAGGTAAGCTCTCCACAGTGTTTGGTCAAGTATCAACGAAAATTTGGCAATTTTATATGGGTAAAAGTTAAAAAAACCTACCCAAGCAGCACCATTACCGAATCTTCCCACGAAAGCACTACTTCCCACCGTAAAACCACTATGCCACCAGTTCCTTTCAATGGGACGCACCATCCATCCTTTGGCATAGTAAAAATTGTCTTGCCAACCACAAAGCGGCTTTGCCGTCATCAACGCTGTTGTTTGCCTATTGAGAATATCACGCTGTGGTCCGCGCCCATCAATTACCATCACAAAGCGTAACATATCGATCACCGATGCCGTCCATGCCGTGGACGCGTCCATCTCCTGAATATTGAAAAATCCATATGGACGTGTAATTTGTTTTGTTTCGTCGGGAAATATAGATGTTGTTCTCAGTGCCGGATAGTCGTAGTATATGACTTCATCGAAACGTTGATCTCGAAGTCTTGTTTTTGCCAAGTGCATATTTTTAATACCGGCGGGCTTAAAGATATTTTGCGCTACGTATTTCTCATAACTAACCCCAGTTACTTTTTCAATAATGCGGCCAAGTATACAATAACCCAAATGAGAACGCACATGTTTCGTACCTGGTGGAAAGTCAAGTGGTTGTCCCATCATATAACGAATAATTGTGGTAACATTCGCTGGACGAGAAGTACGAAAGGCATCCGCTGCTTTTCTACTCAACGTCATCATGGGTTCTCCCTTTTGACGACTGTCCCAACCACCACTATGTTCTAGTAAATGACGAATGGTAATTTGCGACAGCCGTTCATCGGATTGTTTTCCCGACGGTGGTTTTAAGTGGCTTAAAATGCGAAATGCCTTGTCATTTAAGGTGAGTTTTTTCTCCTGTATGAGTTTCATAATCGCCACAGCGGTAATGGGCATCGATAAGTCGGTAATGCGAAACAAACTTGTGGGCTCCACCAATTTTTGTTTTTCTTTATTTGCGTAACCAAATCCACGCGCATATATTAAACGACCATGCTGTACAACGGCCACAGCGCCACCAGGTATATTACACTTTTTGATAAAATCACTTATGATAAGATCAAAGGACTTCATTGCAGGAACATATATACCGGTGATGAGAGGTTGTTGCGTGTTATGCTGTTTATTTGTCTCTCGCTTTACAGGTATACTCGATGATTTTTTTTTGTCGATCGTTTTTTTAGGCGATTCGCGAATAACTTTTTTGGTAATTTTTTTCTTTTCTGTCGTCGTTGCTCCCTGCTGACTCCAGACCACAAAAACAAAAATTGCCAACACGCAAGCGACCGCAACCGCCCAACTAGGGAAAGATTTATTTTGAATTTGCCGTTGCCTTCTTCTCGTATGTGGTCGATTGCTTTTCGTTGTGGAGCGTGATAATTTTTTCGTAGGTATAAGATCTTCGTCTTGGTACTGCAAACGCATATCGTCTAAAATTTTCTTAAACTCGGGTGTCATGCGTTTGGTTACACGCCCGCATTGCGTGTCGTTTAGACGCGAAGCATCTACTAAGTCGTTTGAGATGGAACAAAAACTGTCCGCCAAAACGTTCATTTGACAACGTTTTTCCGGATCTTTTTCCATTGCTTGGCGCAGAATTTTTGAGATCCGTTTGTAGGCATTGTCAGAGGATAACGACAATCTATTCTTATGTATCTTCTCGTAGAGTGGCGTGGGGTGTTCATTGATCAATTTGTAAATGGTCGCGTAGTTACTTTGGGCAAAAAATGGCGAATAATCCTCCCACAAAAAAAACTGATAGAGAGTCGTTCCTAACGAAAAAACGTCACTATTTTCACTAATTTGATTACGGCCTTGCTCTGGACTGGCATACGCTGTGGTTCCGATAAACCCGTGGGTCGTAGTAACGCTGGTATCTTGATCAGCAATATTTTTTCCTATCCCTAAGTCTAATATTTTTACCACACCGGTATTGTCATTGACCATAATATTTTCCGGCTTTATATCACGATGGATAATTCCACCGGCATTGAGTACTTCAAGCCCACGGCACGCATTGGCAGCTATGGCCACCTGCTCAGCTAAGGAAAGTATACCTTTGTGCTTTGTAATGATTTCCGCCAAAGACTTTCCGTGAACAAATTCCAACACCATATATGTTTCGTTGTTGCATTCGATATAATCATAAACATCGATTAAATTCGGATGTTTTACCGCACGTAAAAACCGATATTCTTTATGGAAACGTTTTCGTGCATTTTCGGTAGTCGCTGTTAGCCGTTTAATCGCAACAATATTATTTGTCTTGCGATCTAGCGCTTTGTAAACTTCTGCAACACCACCTTTCCCCACCATTTTTTCTATTTTATAACGATTTAAGTGTTCGTTGCTATTTTGCATTTTTTCTCCCGTGTGACAAAGAGATCAGGACTCCGTCCGTATTTTTTCATTGTTTGACACTGTAGTTTTAGGTCATACTAGGCAAATAGGTCATTATGACTATTGTCGGCGATCGTACTGCGCTATTTTACGAACAGCATATGTATGCAGTGGTTTTGGTAAGTCAAAAGAAATTGCCTTTTTCCAGTGCTTCAAGGCCTTAGAGGTCTTCCCCGTATAGTAATAAATATTGCCCAGTTCACAGTGTATGATGGCTGGCTCCAAACTCGTCTGCAAAATAGTTTGGTAGCTTTTTATCGCCGCCACATAATTTTTGTGAAGAAAATACAGTCGTGCTTTGTTGAGATATACAGATGGTACTTGCTCACGGGATAAGATAACCTTCATCACATGTTTTTCGGCAGCAATGTAGTTCTTTTTGTGTAAATATATCGTTGCCAAATTGTTGTGTGCTTCGAGATAATTAGGTCTTAACTCCAAAGCTCTTTTACTATCTCTCTCAGCTAAGTCCGTTTTTCCCAGCCAATAATAAACAATTCCACGATTATTGTATGCATCAAAAAAATTAGGGTCTAATAAAATTGCTTTACTAAAATCACGTTCGGCAGACTGGTATTCTTTTTTGTTATAATATACTACTCCGCGATTCATGTACAGAACAGCTTTGTTTGGATGGAATTTTATCGCATGATTGTAGTTTTTTTCTGCTAGATTGTATTGTTTTTGACGAAGATGTATCAGTCCTAAATTACTGTGTGCCGCATAATTTTTAGGCTCAAGGGTAAGCACTTTGCGAAAATAGGTCTTTGCCAAATCGTATTGCTGTTGTCGCATGCATATAAGTCCCATATTGTTGTACCCTCTAAAATTCCCTGGGGCAATCTCAAGCACTTTTTGGAAATCTTTTTGCGCCAATTCATTCCTTTTCAACATCATATATAACGTTCCACGGTGGTTATACGCACGGTCATTTTTGGGGTTTAGTTTTATCGATTTGGTGTAGTCATCCTCTGCCTGTGAGAATTTTCGTTGCTTTACATATAGCTCTCCTCGATTGAGGTATGCATTTACGTACTTAGGTTTGTGAACAATCGCTTTAGAAAAGTCATTTTCGGCAAGTGTGTACTTTTTTTGGCTGTGATATAGTAATCCACGGCAATTGTATGCTTTCGCAAAATTAGGGTTAAGGCGAATCGCTTGTGTGTAGTCATTCTCTGCTAAGTGATCTTCACCTTGCTGTGCATAAGTCCAACCACGATCGTTATATGCTTTGGCAAAACTCTTATCTAAGGTAATCGCCGTGGTAAAATCTTTTATTGCCAATTCGTATTTATGTTGTAAGTTGTATACTAGCCCGCGGTTGTAATAACCATAAGGATCGTCTTTTTTGATCCCAATGGCACGTGTGAAGTCTTTTTCCGCTAGATCGTATCTACTCTGAGTTCGATATAGAACACCACGATTTTTGTAATTTTGTGCAAAGTTAGGTTGTAAGCGAATCGCTTGTGTTAAATCTTTTTCTGCCAAACGATTTTTTCCTTGTCGGTAACGCAAGATCCCGCGATTAGTATAGACCACGGTAAAATTAGGATCTAGAGCAATGGCGTGGTTGTAGTTTTTTTCCGCTAAATACGGTTTATTTTTTAAGGCAAAAAGAGTTCCAATTTCATTATAAGATTCTGCATCGTTGGGGTCCAGTGAAACAGCGTAGTCAAAGTCTCTCTTCGCGAGATTGTATTTGCGCATTTTTAGATACACCTGCCCGCGTTTGCTATATAAAGAAGGTGTTTTACTATCAAACTTTATCGCAGCGTCGTAATCGCGCAAAGCTTTTTCATATTGGTGCATTTGCACATACAAAAAAGCGCGCGCCTGTAGTGCTTTACTACTATGGGGATCTATTTCAATCGCTTTCATATACTGACCTAAGGCTAGATTATACTGTCCGCCTTCTTGATATTTCGTACCTTTTTTTATGTAAAATTTGCCATCATTTGCATGTGGATATGTCGCAAAAACTACACAGAAAACCAGGGTCGCGAGTAACACCAGATATACATTCCGTTTCTTATGGTTGATTTGTTTGTGTTGTTCCAATGTTCTTTGCAAATCGCGTATGACATTAGATATTTTTTTGTAGCGTTTTTCTTTCGCAGCAACGCATTTGCGATAAATTTTTCGCAGACGTCTTTTGGTCATAAAATCATCACAAACAAAACGCAACTTTTCCACCTTGGCAAAGGGCTTCTCCGCGAATACTTCATACAGAGTAACGCCAAAAGAATATATATCGTGTTGCTCATCTACGGCGTTGGATTCCATTGTGTACTCTGGTGGCATATAGCGCAAAGTTCCAATCATTCCTTTTGTTGCGGTGGCATTCGCTAAACAGTTTTTGGCGATACCAAAATCGAGAACGACAACGCGTCCATTTTTCTCCACCATAATATTCAGAGGTTTGATATCGCGATGGATGATTTGTTTACGATGTACTTGGAAGAGGGCCTTGGCTACTTGAATCATTAACGACAGTTTATTTTTAAGTACCACCTCGTTACCTTGGACATACTGATCCAGTGTTTGCCCTTCGATATACTCCATAGCTAAATACAGAATCTCTTCGTCCTGGCCGGAGTCATAAATCTTGACAATATTACGGTGCTGTAATAGTGAAATCACTTGCATTTCACGCAAAAACCGTTTGAGCTGTTCTTTACCGTCTTTCACCAACGACATGGTTTTTACGGCGACAACACGATGGTGACGGTCTCGACATTTGTAAACCGTTCCCATGCCTCCTTCGCCAATTTTTTCGATGACGTGATATGGGCCTATTTGCGAAAGTTCTTGCTCTTCCACATTGGCAGATAACATGCGAATAAGATTATCTTTACTATGCATAATTTGTGCTCATCTTAATTTAAATATGAGTGAAATTCGCACAATGCTTAATGCTGCGAATCATACTGAGCTATTCTAAGAAGGGCCTGTTCGTACATTCTTTGTGGCAACTCAACAGTAATGGCTTTTTTCCAGTTTTTTACCGCCTCTTCGGTCTTTCCCAAGCGATGAAAGGTATTTGCGAGTTCACAATGTATGATACCTAACTCCCGACTTTTTATTCGTAGCGCTTGATAACTTTCCGTTGCCGCTACGTAATTTTGACGTAGAAAATATAACCGCGCTCTATTGAGATTCTTTCTAATAGGGTTTTGGTCGTGTTTAACGACTTGTAAAGCATGCTTTTCTGCTAAGGAGTAATTGTTTTTTCGTAGATAGATCGTGGCCAAATTGTGGTTTGTACTAGGATAATCAGGTTTGAGTTGTAAGGCGGCTTCGTAGTCTTGTATTGCCAACCGAACGCGTCCTGTCCACTGATACACCTCCCCACGACCATTATATGCCTCGAAATCCTTAGCATTCAGTAAAATTGCTCTCGAAAAGTCTCTTTCTGCGAGGTCATATTTTTTTGTCATGAAGTAAGCGACACCACGATTTTTATAGGCTATCGTGTAGTTGGGATTTAAGTCTAGCGCACGATGAAAGTTTTTTTCTGCCATATCAAATTTTGCCTGCTGTGACAGAGCAATCCCCAAAAAGTTATAGATAGAAGCATTTTGGGGAGCAATGGCAAGCGCTTGATATAAAAACTTTTCGGCCAAATCATACCTTTGTTGATCCAAATACGTGAGCCCCAAGTGCATATTCGTCTTTAGATGTCGTGGTGAAATAGAAAGTGCCGTTTGAAAATCCTTTATGGCCAAATCATGCTTTTTTAGCCGTAAGTACAATAATGCGCGGTTATCGAAGCCTTCTATGTAGCGCGGATTTATCGTAATGGCACTTGTGTAATCTCGTTCGGCCAGTTCATATTTATTCTGTTGCATATATAGTAGTCCGCGATTGTTGTACGCTGCAAAATAACGTGGCTTTAGCAGAATTGCTTTTGTAAAGTCTTCCTCTGCACGCATGTAATTTTTGTATTTGTAATACAATAGTCCACGTTGGTTATACACATTAGACATACGCGCGTCCAGTATAATCGCCTGTGTATAATCTTTCTCTGCCAAGTCATCTTTGTTTTGTTTTGCATATATCCATCCGCGATAATAGTAAGATTGTACCATACTTGCATCTAGGGAAATGGCTTTGGTCAAATCTTTTTTGGCCAAATCGTATCTTTGTTGCTTGCGATATAATAAACCGCGATTGTGATAATTTGTCGCGATGTTTGGTCCCAGCAAAATGGCATGAGAGAAGTCCTTCTCGGCCAAATCATATTTTTCCAGGTGTTGATACACAATAGCACGATTGCTATAAGTTGAGCCCGTCTTAGGCTCTATGCCAATCGCTTGTGTAAAATCGCTTATGGCTAAGCTGTATTTTTTCTGTCGAGAGTACAGTATTCCACGATTGTTATACGCGCCGAATAATTTTGCATCTAGGGCAATGGCACGATTATAGTCTTCTTCTGCTAGGTCATATCGATTCAGTGCGACAAACAAACCGCCACGGTGGATATACACCTCTGCAAAATTAGGATCTAGAGCGATGGCACGACTATAATCTTTTGCTGCTAAATTGTCTTTTTTCATGCTCTGATAAACAACCCCACGAGCAGAATACAAACTTGCATTGTCAGGGTTGAGTTTCATGGCGATGTTGTAGTCGTTTATGGACTTTTCGTACGCGCGCATGCGATAATACAATCCAGCACGCAACCGTAGCATTTCGCTATCTTGCGGCGCCACGTTGATGGCTTTTGAGTATTCCGTAATTGCCTGAGTATATTTTTCGTCTTTCTCGTACTCTTTGGCTTTGGAGATATAGACATCGCGATCACTAGGCTGTTGTTTTGCGAAAAATACAAAGCCTACTCCCACCACGGCCACAAGAATAGCACACAAAATTATTTTGCGAACATAGCGTTTTTGATATCTTTTAGATGCGATTTGCAAATCGCGAAGTACATACGTTATTTTTTGATAGCGCTTTGCTTTGCGATCCACGCATTTGTGATAAATTTTTTGTAAACGCTTTTTTGTGATATAGTCATCACAAGGAAAATACAGTTTTTGTACCTTGGTGAAAATTCGTTCGCTAAGAATTTCATACAAAGTAACCCCAAAGGAATATATATCATGCTGCTCATCTACCGCATTTGACTCCATCGTATATTCTGGAGGCATGTAGCGCAAAGTTCCCATCATTCCTTTTGTCGCAGTGGTATCCACTAAAAAATTCTTGGCGATTCCAAAGTCGAGAACAACGACACGCCCACTTTTATCCACCATAATGTTCAAGGGTTTAATATCGCGATGGATGATTTGCTTGCGATGTACTTGGTACAATGCTTTTGCCACTTGAATCATCAGCTCTAACTTACCCGTAAGTGTGACATTGTTATTTCGAATATAGTTGTCGAGCGTTTCGCCTTCAATATACTCCATGGCGAGGTACAGGATATCCTCATCTTGACCCGAGTCGTAAACCTTGACGATATTGTCATGACGTAATAGGGCAATTGTATGCATCTCGCGCAAAAAACGTTTGACTTGCTCTTTGCTGTCTTTCAACAACGACATGGTTTTCACCGCAACGATGCGACCGTGGTTGTCGCTACATTTATAAACCGTGCCCATGCCGCCTTCGCCAATTTTTTCGATAACTTTGTATTGGTCTATTTGCAACATTTCTTCGTCATCGACATTGCAAGATAACATGCGAATTAGATTGTCTTTGTCATTCATGGTTTTTGCTCATCTTATGATGTTGGTCACTGTCAAATTCTCAATGTGGTGAATCATATTGTGCTATTTTGTCTATAGCGTGTTGATAAAGTTGTTTTGGTATATGAAGAGATGTCGCTTTTTTCCAGTGCTTCACAGCTTCATCGGTCATTCCAACATGTTCGTAAGTATTTCCCAATTCACAGTGCGCAATGGCCTTTGTCGGATTTGTCTGTAGTACTTGCTGATAATTTTCAATTGCCGCGGTGTAGTTTTTTCGTAAAAAATGTAGCCGTGCGGTGTTTAGAAATACGCGTGACGATTCCTGGCTAAACTGAAGTGCAGCAATCACATGCTTTTCGGCGGCGATATACTTTTTTTGTTGTAAATACAGTGCCGCCAAACTATTGTGCGCCTCATTGTCATTGGGACTACGTTGCAAAACCGACCGATAGTCTCTTTCCGACAGATCGGTTTTTCCGAGCAAATCATACAGATTTCCACGTTTGTTGTACGCATCTAAATGATCGGGATTTAACGAAATGGATGTAGTGTAATCTCTTTCCGCTAGTTTATATTGTTCTTGGGTATAGTGCAGCACCCCTCGATTGCGATACGCGAAGTAATAATTTGGATTCAAACTGATCGCGCGGTCATAGTTTTTTTTCGCGCGTTCAAATTTGCGTTGCTCGAAATATAAAACCCCTAAACTGTTGTATATCTCCACATTTTGCGGATCCATTGTCAGCATCTTGAAAAAAGTCTTTTCCGCTAAATCGTATTTTTGCAATCGAAAATACATCGTACCTACGCTGTTATACGCATCCAGATTTTGAGGTAAAAGGGTAATGACTCTTTGGAAATCTTTTAAAGCTAAATCGTACTTTTCAAGATGTCCATACAACGTTCCACGAGCATTCAATGCCTTCGCATAATTTGGGTCTAAGTTAATTGCTTGGGTATAATCTTTTTCTGCCAACAAAGGTTTTCTTTGTTTTGTGTACAATGTTCCACGGTTATACCACGCTTTCGCGTAGCGTGGGTCTGCGGCAATGGCTTTGTTAAAATCATCTTCGGCAATTTGATAATTCTTTTGTAAAGTGTAGAGCAACCCACGGTTGTTGTAGGCCAACGCAAATTTTTCATCAATAGAGATGGCTTTTGTATAGTCTTTCTCGGCTAAATCATATTTTTCAAGCCGCACATACAATACTCCACGACTGTTTAATGCATGGGTATACTTCGGATTTAGGCGGATGGCTTGTGTATAATTTTTTTCCGCTAAATCGTATCTCTTGTCCCTTTCATACAACGAGCCTCGATTATAATATGCCTCCGCGTATGACGGATCTATCGCCATAGCTTTATTGAAGTCATTTTTGGAAAGTTCATCCTTTTTGAGAATAGCGTATAGCAGTCCCCTGTTATTGTACGCACCTGCGAATTTCGCGTCGAGAGCGATGGCTTTTGTATAATCTTTTTCTGCCAAGTCATATTTGCCTTGCATAACATATATAGCGGCACGATAGTCATACGTCTTTGCCAAATTAGGGTTTATAGCAATCGCTGTGTTAAAATCTTTTTCTGCTTCGCGGTACTTTTCTTGCAACTTGTAGACCAACCCACGATTGTTGTACGCGTCGACATAACTCTTGTCTAGAGAAATCGCCTGGGTCAAATCTTTTTTTGCTAAATCGTATTTTGCCAAGTTTCGATACAGCACTCCTCGACTATTATAGGCACTAATAAAATTTGGTTGTAAACGAATCGCTTGTGTAAAGTCACTTTCCGCTAAACGATATTTTTTTTGTTGGAGATACAAAATACCGCGATTGTTATATGCCCTGTAAAATTGGGGATCTAATGCAATGACACGAGTGTAATCTTTTTCCGCCAAGTCGTACTTCTTTTGTATGTTAAATACAACCGCACGGCTATTATAACCATCGATGAATTTGTCATCCAGTGCTATGGCATAGCTGTAGTCTTTTTCGGCGAGGTCGTACCTGTACATAAATTGATACGCCATGCCGCGTTCGTAATACAGTTCTGGTTTGTTGTTATCCAACTTGATCGCAACGCTATAATCCTCCACCGCTTTTTGATATTGCTGCATTCGGAAATACAAAAAAGCACGCGATAAAAATGCTTTGCTATTTTGTGGAGCTAATTTTATCGCTTCGGAGTATTGAGCCAACGCCAAGTCATATTGACCATCTTGTACATATTTTTTTGCTTGCGCAACATGGAAACTGTAAGGTTTGTTTTGCTTTGTCAAAACTAGATAAAGACCAACGCAGAGTCCGACAACGAAAACCATGCCCACAGCTAATTTTACGACACTCAACTGCTTGTAAAGTTTCGATGTTCGTTGCAAATCGCGCAGCACATCGGCGATTTTTTTGTAGCGCTTTTCTTTATTGTCAATGCATTTGCGGTAAATTTTTTGCAAACGTTTTTTTGTCATGAAATCGTCGCAAGCAAAATGAAGTTTTTGCGATGCGGTAAATGTTTGTTCACTCAGTACTTCATAAAGTGTCACACCAAAAGAATATACATCGTGCTGTTCATCGACCGCATTCGATTCCATGGTATATTCGGGAGGCATATAACGCAAAGTTCCGATGATTCCTTTTGTCGCGGAAACGTGCAGTAGAAAATTTTTGGCGATGCCAAAATCGAGAACAACAACACGCCCATTTTTTTCCACCATAATATTCAGAGGTTTTATGTCACGGTGGATAATTTGCTTGCGATGCACTTGAAACAGCGCTTTTGCCACTTGCGTCATCAATTTTAATTTACTCTTGAGGGTAACGTTGTTGTTTTGGATATACTTGTCGAGTGTTTCCCCGGCGATATATTCCATCACCAAATACAAGATTTCCTCGTCCTGCCCCGAGTCATAAACTTGTACAATATTGCGATGGCGCAGCAAAGAGATGGTATGCATTTCCTGCATAAATCGCTTTACTTGTTCTTTACTGTCTTCCACCAATGACATTGTTTTCACTGCAACAATACCATGACGCTCATCGTGGCATTTATAAACAGTGCCCATGCCCCCTTCACCTATTTTTTCGATAACGCGATATGGACCTATTTGCAATAGTTCCTCTTCTTCATCGGTGTCGAGAGATAACATGCGAATAAGGTTGTCTTTGCTATCCATAATACGTGCTCAGATCTGCGCCATTTTGTTGATATATTTGTAACTTCGCTTCACGCCGTTCATTCCATCTCAAGCCATTGCTTTCGATATTTGATAGATCAAAAAGTATATCCAGTCGATGTTTCGCCATGTTGCACCTTTACTTAGTTACTCGTTGTAAAATTGTGAATTACTGACTTTGACAATATAGCTCGCCATTCGTGAGAGTGAAGCGCTAATTATACAACAAAGTATATTTTTATAAAACATTTTGCCTAATTTCCCCCCAAACAAATTTACGTGAAATAAAGTGGAATCTTTTAGGCGTTTTTTGAATAAAATCGATTGGCACATGTCTTGTTCGTTGATGACTATCCATATTGCCATGAGTTATATATAGGAGATTTTCTATGACCAAGTATATCATTTTATTTGTTATTTTTCCGCTCGCATTTACCTGCATTTTTTCGCAAAACCTCTGCGAAATAGAACCAGACATTACCGGAGATTTCCCTGTCGGAGAACGCATTGATCCTAAGATTTTTACACTCAACGGAAAAGACGCTCGCGATCATATGTTTTCTCCGGGTCAGTACACTTTGGAGATCGCCCAACCAGGATACGTTCACCTCAAAGAACAAATTATCATTCCGGAGAACCAAAATCCCTTTCTAATCGAAAGAGTGCTTGTCACAAAACAACGCGAAGTAAGTGTTAACATCGGTTACGATGTTGCCCCGCAAAAAAATAGCTCTCCTTACGAAATATCGTGTCAACTACACGGCGTAGATAAAGCAATTCGCGTAGTAAAAGGACTGCTGTTAAAACCCAACAGTTACCTTTTTACGATAAAAAAACAGGGATATCATACAGCGCAAATGAAAAAACACATCTGGCCCGATGACCGCCCATTTATGATTGACGAAACTCTAATATCGCGCCCTGTACCACTTACATTTGATATTGAGGGTAGTGCTCCTAACCACTTACATGTTATGATACGCGACACAACACGAAATATTCCCCTTGTTGTTAAAGATGGAGACAAAGTTAAACCCGGAAAGTATCATTTAATGATTTCACAGAAAAATTGCCGACAAATTTCACGTGATATACACATTTTTCCTACCGACAACAATTTTATCATCAAAGAAAAACTAGAACCGGCAGAAAACGCTGGTTCGGCGCAATTATCACTCATATGCAAGGATGAAAACAACAATGTCCAAGTTCCTTACGAAGTACAAGTCAATGGACAACTTCTACAGCAACAAAAATTCTCGGAAGGGCAAAAACTTGATATAGTGGTCAAGTTTAAATACTACGCGACCCATAAACGCACAGTTCTGTTTTCTCCAGGGAGCAGTATCAAAATTCCGTTACTAAAATTAACAAAATATGAGTTCTCTTTCCGGAAAAAACATCAGATGATCGATGGTGTGATCTATCCATATACCTTCTATGCTGACGGCAAAGAAGTAGAGAATCACCACGTGTTGATAGAAAAGGGTTCAAATCGCTATTATTTTACACTGTGGATAAATCCGCGCACAAATATACTTGACATGGAGGCGGGGTATTTTCATACAAAAAGATATCTAAAACGATTCCGTGCAGGACAAAATCTAAGCAGACCCGATAAGATTGTCTCTTCGAAAATGGTCGACCATTTGCAAAAGATACAAACAACCAACGACTCCAACGCCTCTCTAAGAACACTAGAGAAAATTTTAAAAAGTTACCGCTCGCGAAAATTGCTGCGCGGGCAAAATATAGAGCCGTTGATTCAATATGTTGAAGGAATGAAAAAGAAGAATGCCCAACAACACCAACGCGCCAGAAATATCACCGACAGTTTGCGTAATTTAAAAACACGTCATGCCCAAAATGTCAATGCCGGTTTTGTACCACAAGTCAAAAAAGAAGTGCCTAAACCTAAATTCAACACCGAGCAATACAGTTACATAGTGGAGAATGAGTTTAAAAATGCGCTAGATAACCCACTCTCCACGGTTTCTGCGGACGTAGATACTGCGTCTTATAGCAATATTCGTAGATACATCAACATGGGCAAACTCCCACCGAAAGATGCCGTGCGCATCGAAGAATGTATCAATTACTTTCACTACGACTATCCGCAACCCAAAGAACACCCGTTCTCGGTTTCTACCGAACTGTCTTCGGTTCCTTGGGATCAGGAAAAGCTACTTTTACACGTTGGGTTACAAGGCAAAACAATGCAGAACGTCCCTGCATACAACCTTGTATTTTTAATCGATGTTTCTGGCTCCATGAGTGATGCCAATAAACTACCACTTTTAAAGGCATCGTTAAAACTCTTGGCCAAAAAAATACGCAAACAAGACCGCGTATCGATTGTCGTGTATGCTTCTGAAAACAAGGTAGTTCTACCCCCAACAAACAACCACAATAAAATCATCGCTGCCTTAAATGGCTTACAAGCATACGGATCAACGAATGGCGGAAATGGAATTCATGCGGCGTATCAACTGGCCACACAATCATTCATGAAAGATGGCACAAACCGCGTCATTCTTGCCACCGACGGAGATTTCAATGTCGGAACAACCAGTAATGCGGCGCTAGTACGTCTCATACAAGAAAAACGCAAAACAGGTGTGTTCTTGAGCGTATTGGGATTTGGTTATGGAAATTACAAAGACGCCAAAATGGAACAACTCGCCGACAACGGCAACGGCAATTGCGCCTATATAGATAACCTAACAGAAGGACGCAAGGTACTCGTTGAAGAATTCGCGGCAATGACCACCATCGCCAAAGACGTAAAAATCCAAATAGAGTTTAACCCAAAAAACGTCCAATCGTATCGTTTAATTGGTTATGAAAACCGAAAAATGCCCAAGGAACATTTCGCAAATGACAAAAAAGATGCGGGAGAAATTGGTGCTGGACACAGCGTTACCGTTCTCTATGAGATTATTCCGGTAAAAAGTGACAGTAACGAGCAGCAAACAAAACTCAAATATCAAAAAACATCGCTTTCACATGTAGCGAATAACGAGCTAATGACTTTGAAATTACGCTACAAAAAACCCGACGGTGACAAGAGTATTCTCCGTGAATTTCCCGTGGCGTTTCGCAAATTATCACCAAAAGAAACCTCACAAAATTTTCGCTGGGCAACCGCCGTATCCGCATGGACACATATTTTACGCGATTCAAAATTCAAAGGGGATGTGACCTATGACCATGTCATTGAACTTATCCAACAAGCGCGTGGAGAAGATCAAGACGGTTACCGCAGTGAATTTTTACGTCTGGTCAAGCTTGCCAGGGCTTTGGGTAAGTAGTTTTGTCGGGCTCGGAAGCGGGCTCGGGAGCGGGCTCGGGCTCGGGCTCGGGCTCGGAAACGGGCTTGGGTTTTAGAATAATATGTAAACACCAAATAAGTGTTATTAATATTTTAAGAAACTCATTTATTTTGCTATATTATATGATAATCGTAACGAATGACATCATATTACTTATTGCGGAATAATTATGAGTACCCAAAAAATATTTGGCAAATACCTTCTCGAAAAAGAAATTGGCCGTGGAGGGATGGGAATTGTTTATAAGGCTTATGATAACGAGCTCAAAAGAACTGTGGCGCTCAAGATTTTATTACAAAACCAAAAGCAAGATGTGGAACGCTTTCGCAATGAATGTGTTGCTTTGGCAAAATTAGAGCATCCCAATATCGTACGATTTTACGAATACGGTGAAAAACCGTCTTTGTATTATACGATGGAATATTGCGAAGGCGTTACTCTCCAAGAGCTTATTAAAAAACAGCAAATGCGCCATTTATTTGTCGTCGACTTATTGATAGATGTATGTAAGGGGATTGCGGCTGTTCATAGTAAAAATATTGTCCATCGCGATATAAAACCTTCGAACATTATGTACACCAAAGACAACAAGATTAAAATTATGGATTTTGGTCTGGCAAAAAGAATCTTGTCTGATCCGGGAAATCTTTCGAAAACAGGTGATATTGTCGGAACGATTACCTATATGTCTCCCGATCAAATTGCCGGTAAAATTTCGACAAGAGTGGACATATACGCCTTGGGAGCTTTACTATATGAGTGTTTAACATACCAAGAGCTCTATCGAGGAGATTCGCCACAAAATATACTTTTCCAAATCTTACACGAATCGCCTATCATACCACGAAAAATCAATGACAGCATCTCCCCTTATCTCGAAGCGATTTGTCTTAAATGCATACACAAAGATCCACAAAAGCGTTACAGTAGTTGTAAACAATTGGAAAAAGAGTTAATCAACTTTAAGAAAAAACGACCTATTTTGGCAAAAAAATATGGCTTTCGCGACCAAGTACAAAGCTTCTTGACACGCTATAAGCTTCTACTATCATTTA
Organism: Candidatus Uabimicrobium amorphum; assembly: GCF_009002475.1. Taxonomy (GTDB): domain Bacteria; phylum Planctomycetota; class Uabimicrobiia; order Uabimicrobiales; family Uabimicrobiaceae; genus Uabimicrobium; species Uabimicrobium amorphum. Next base: position 617,047 of record NZ_AP019860.1, on the reverse strand, counting down.
GCTTATTACTGATCGCTTTTGTCACAGTGAGCATATACTATAAAAAAAATTTACAGCGCGTACGTCGTAACGTCATTGTCGAAGATTGCCTCAAAAGAGCAGAAGTTCTTATACGCAACGACAATTTTAAACAGGCTCTGGAAGAATATAACAAAGCTCTGATACATTTTCCCAATCACGTGCAAGTAAAAGCAAGTATGCTGCGCATGAAACAAATACAAGAGCAAAAAGTAAAGGCGGCGATTGCGCAAGGAAACAACCATTTAAAACAACAACAGTTTGTTCTCGCCATTGGTCAGTACAACAAAGGTTTGACCTATGACCTAAACTGCTGGCTTTATTTTGGAAGAGGGAAAGCAAAATTCGCACAGCAAAAATTCTTACTGGCGATAGAAGATTTTGAACATGCGATTCAACTCGAAAAGCACTTGGAATTTTTCCATTATCGCGGAGTTGCCTACCGTTATGCAGAGGAATACCAAAAAGCACTGGCCGATTACAATCATATTTTGCAAAAGAATCCCAACCATGTGCCTGTTTTGATAGACCGCTCTAGGGTATATGAAATTTTAAAACAATACACCAAGGCTTACAACGATACAAAAAAAGCCCTAACGATTTATTCTCTAAAATTCAAAAAAAATCCATCGCAAAAGAGGTTAGGTGAAAATATACGTATTTTAGAAAAACGTCTCGCCAAGTTAGAAAGAAATTTGAAAAAAGAGGGGTAATAGGTCAGTAAATTTGACAGGATTAACAGGACCAACAGGATAAAAGCTCTTAGCAAAAATTGTCGCACAACCTTAGAGCAACACGTGTTGTTGTATGGGAGATGTTCTATGACCGAACACATAACTTTATTTGTTATTTTTCCACTCATATTTACCTGCCTTTTTTCGCAAAATAGCTGCAAAATAGAGTCCATTATTACCGGAGATTTTCCTGTTGGAGAACGGATTGCCATTGAGGTTTTTACACTAAACGGAAAAGATACTCGCGAACATATGTTTGCCCCGGGAGAGTACACTTTGGAGATCGTCCAACCAGGATACTTTAGCCTTAAAGAACAGATTGTCATTCCCGCAAACCAAAATCCTTTTTTGATAGAAAGGGTACTCGTTACAAGACAACGCAAAGTGAGTGTTAAGGTCCATTACGATGTTCCCCCACACAAAAATAGTATTCCTTGCGAAATATCGCTGCAAACGCTACAAACAGATAAGGTAATTCGCGTAAAAAAAGGATTGTTGTTAAAACCCAACATTTACCTTCTCACCATAAAAAAAGAAGGATATCATACGCAACAAATAAAAAAACACATCTGGCCAGATAACCGTCCATTTATTACTGATGAGACTTTAATATCGCGCCATGTACCACTTGCATTTGATATTGAGGGTAGCGTTACGAATCGATTACATGTTACAGTACGCGATACAACGCGAAATATTCCCCTTGTTGTTAAAGACGGAGACAAGGTCAAACCAGGAAAGTATCACTTAATGATATCACAGAAAAATTACCAACAAATCTCACGTGATATACACATTTTTCCCACGGAAAACAATTTTATCATCAAAGAAAAACTAGAACCCCCAGAAAACGTTGCATCGACACAATTGTCACTCATATGTACAGATGAAAACAAAAATGTCCAAATTCCTCACCAAGTCCTTGTCAACGGACAGCACCTAAAGCAACAACAATTTTCAGAAGGGCAAAAGCTTGAAATTTTGGTCAAGTTTAAAAACTACGTTACTCATAAACGCACAGTTTTCTTTTCTTCAGCAAATAGTATCGAAATTCCGTTGCAAAAACTACGTAAGTACGAGCTTACCCTCCGAAAAAAACATCAGGTGATTGATGGCATTACCTATCCATATGTGTTTTATACCGATGGCAAAAAAGTAGAGAATCACCACATAAAGTTAGAAGAAGGTAAAGGTCGCTATTATTATACACTGCAAATAAATCCACGGGCAAATATACTCGATATGGAAGCCGGGTATTTTCACAACAGAAGGTACCTAAAACGATTTCGTGGACCATGGAGCGATGACAAACCCGACAAGATTGTCACTTCGAAAATTGTCGACCATTTGCAAAAAATACAAACGACGAACGGCCCCGAGGCTTCTCTAAAAGCCCTCAAAAAATTTTTAAAAAGTTACCGTTCGCGAAAATTGCTGTGCCAGCAGAATATAGAGCAGTTCATTCAATACGTAAAAGGCCTCAAAAAAAATAACGCACAACAACACCAACAAGCCAAGGCCATCATCGACAAATTACATCGCCTAAAAGCATTCAATGACAAGGCAAAGTAGGATTCATAATTCTGTGTTTACTGGAATAGGATAGTGGCACATAAATACGCCAAATATGTTTGGTGATCGGTAAATATTTGATGCTCCATACGATAAGTCTGATTTTACGGAAAGCTAAGACCTATCTTTTGTTGATTTTTCGAGGATTTCCATCATATATATTGCATTTGGGTAATCGCTTTTTTAATGCTTTTTTTTGCGCGAGGCCAATTTTCGTACCTATCAAATAAATTCCCCGGAGGTTATGTAAATTACTAATCTCTAGAGGACGGCAACTCAAGTTTTCATTCATCTCTAAAGATAATTCTTCTAGAGAGTAAATATTGCCTATTTCACGAGGAAGTTTAACTATATCATTACCATGCAAATATAAGTTTGTTAAAGAAGAAAGATTACCTATTTCTTCTGGCAACTTTTTGAGCTTATTGAGGTCTAGATTTAAGATTTCTAAACGAGAAAGTTTACCTATTTCTTCTGGCAACTTTTTGAGTTTATTGATGCCCAGATTTAAGGTTTCTAAAAAAGAAAGATTTCCTATTTCTTGTGGAAGACTTGCTAAAATGTTCCCACCCACAGACAAATATTTGAGAGAAGAAAGATTGCCTATTTCTTTTGGCAACTTTTTGAGTTTATTCGTATTTCCAAAGTAAAAATAGTCATTTTTATTTTGAAGTTTTAGTGATTGAAGGGAGGAAAGATTTCCTATTTCCTTTGGTAATGTTATGAGTGCATTAATTAATTACTTTGAGCTTGGGAGCATCAATATCAAAACCTCGTATTTGATTTGAGTGCGCATATAAATATTCAAGAGAAGATAATTTATTTAATTCTTGGGGAAGTGATGTAATTTTGTTGTTACTTAAAAATAAATATTTTAGAGAAGATAGGTTGCCTATTTCTTTTGGGATACTTCTTAAATTATTGTTACTCAAAGATAAATATTCGAGAAAAGATAAATTGCCTATTTCTTTTGGAATACTATGCCAATTTTTAAAAGATAAATCCATGTACGTTATATGAAATTTGCGCAAATGACATATATCTCTTTTTTGTATAGATCTAAACTTGGCATGGTAGGCATCCCACATAACAACAACATATATTTTCGATAGTTTTGATTTGAAATTTGAGTTTATTTTTACCTGATCTTTGTGCCGTGGAATAACGACATAAAAAGTAATAAACTTTTTCCACGAAAAGTAGCCAAAATACAAGCTGTTATTGTTTCCGTATTGCATTTGTATGTCGTTTTTAATACCTTGCCAAAATAAAACGACTCGTAAGGTAAAAACTAAAAGTAACAATATTGTTATTTTTATAAACGTTTTATTCAACAAATCGTCCTCCTTGCTTCTGCTTCGGCAAGTAACATAGTTTTTTCTATGGCGTTAAATTTTGCAGAGCTAGAATTTCTTGTTGTCTGTTGGCTCTAGTGTTATGGGTGTGCTAGGATTAAAAAAATCCCAAGACACGCCAAAAATTCTACATATTTTTACCAGTTGATCTATTGTGACCATATTTCGACCTGATTCCCAGCCAGAAACGCACTGTTGACCACACCCTAACCTATTGGCAAGCTCTATTTGCTTCATATTATGAAAACGTCTTAGCGTGAGAATTTTTAGGCCTATTATTTTTTTTATATCCATTTTTATCCCCTATTTTTTTTTACCATAAAAGTAGCAAAAATCAAAAAAGAATTTGAATACTATTTAAAATGGTATAAAATACAAAAAATAGTCTTAATCGTTAGCAGAGAGAATTGGACAGTGAACAATACAGAAGCAAAAAAGAAATTAGATGAACTAATTTCCTTACCTGAAGAAACAGAGTGGCTTGAGTTTAAGCGCAATAATTCAAGTCCTGATAAAATAGGCGAATATATTTCCGCTATTTCAAACGCGGTTACTCTACATCAAAAAAAAGAAGGGTATATCGTTTGGGGAATTGAAGATAACACAAAAAAAATAGTTGGAACAAATTACAGCTTTCGCAAACAAAAAATAGGAAACCAAGAACTTGAAAGTTGGTTGTTACAACTACTTACACCCAGAATTGATTTTGTAATACAAGAATTCATATATGATAATAAAGCAATTGTTATGTTGATCATACAACCGGCAAAACATATGCCTGTGCGATTTAAAGGAGAAGAGTTTATTCGAGTAGGAAGTTGTAAGAGAAAATTAAAAGACTTTCCAGAAAAGGAAAGAAAACTTTGGCAAATTCTTTCGAAGGAAGATTGGTCAGCACAAATTTGTAAAGAAGCAACTGTTGCAAATCTTGATAGTAAAGCGCTTTTATTCGCTAGAGAACAATACAAGGAAAAAAATAGCAAACGGTCTTTAGAAATAGATCAATGGGATGATACTACATTCCTAAACAAAGCTAAGGTATGTATCAACGGACAAATAACAAATACAGCTCTTTTACTATTAGGAAAAGAAGAGTCTGAGCATCTATTAACACCAGCCCTTGCAAAAATTACTTGGATTCTTAAAGATGTACATGGTATCGAAAAAGATTACCAACACTTTCATCCCCCATTACTTTTAGCCGTGAATCAAGTTTTAAACAAAATACGCAATTTAACTATTCGAAAGCTACCCAGTGGGACGTTATTTCCCATCGAGATAACTCAATATGATCCTTGGGTTATTAGGGAAATGCTTCACAACTGTATCGCTCATCAAGATTATTCACTATCTGCTCGCATTAATGTTGTTGAAGAATCAGATTCTGTACTGTTTACAAATTTAGGAAATTTTATACCTGGTTCCGTCGAAGTCGTTATCCGCCAAGATGCGCCGCAAGAGCAATATAGAAACCCATTTCTTGCCCAAGCAATGGTTAATTTAAATATGATTGATACTATTGGTAGTGGTATAAAACGCATGTTTTTACTACAAAAAAAGCGCTTTTTTCCCATGCCCGATTATGACTTGAGTGAACCTCAACGTGTAAAAGCGCGCGTATTTGGCAAAATAATAGACGAAAATTACACAAATTTGCTAATTAAAGAAACCAACCTTGACCTTTTAAATGTAATTTCTTTAGATAAAGTACAAAAAAAGCGAAAAATATCCAATGAAGAATTCAAATCTCTCAAGACACTTAAATTAGTAGAGGGAAGACGTCCAAATCTTTTTGTTTCTGACAAAATTGCTGCTGTTACAGGGAAGAAGGCTGCTTATATTAAACAAAGAGCTTTTAACAAAGCACATTATGAAAAAATGATTATTTCCTACTTAGAAAAATTTGGAGAAGCAACACGAAAAGATCTCGAGGAACTTTTAATAGATAAAATTTCCGATGTTCTCAATAATAAGCAAAAAAAGAATAAAATTGCATACATACTACAACAAATGAAAAAAGCAAACACAATCTACCCGACCGGTGCAAACCGCTGGACAACATGGCGGTTGTGCCTGAAAAAAAAAGAAAGATAATTGTTCATCAAGAAATACGTCTATGTAATTTTATGTTGAAAAAATTCAATTACATAGAGAAATATACCTAGTTTTGAAGGGCAGTAATACTTAAGTCTTCCATTTACAGGTAAATACATCTATGTAATTTTATGTTGAAAAAATTCAATTACATAGAGAAATATACCTAGTTTTGAAGGGCAGTAATACTTAAGTCTTTCATTTACAGATAAATACATCTATGTAATTTTAGATTAAAAAAAATTCAATTACATAGAGAAATCCACCTAGTTTTTGAGAACAGTAAGCATGTCATGGGCGAAAACTTGCCACTATCTTGTGAATTTGTATATCCTCGTTTTACGAACTAAAATTGTTTATTTTGCTACATTACAAATAAAATCGTAACAAATGACTCATTACAGGTGTTTGTAGCACAGATGAAAAGGGAACCACCTATGGATAACAACACCTTAGTAAAAATCATCACATACATCGGTATTATTTCTCCACATGAATTGCAGCGCCACTTACAAGAATGTGCTCAGGAAAATCTGGGGCAATACTTTTTGACAAAAAAGATTTTGTCTCCGCAAGAACTCGAATTTGTCTATGAAACGTCACGTCAACCACAGGCACAAAAGCCGCATATTGGACATTTTTTCGTACAGCGCAAGATAGCCGAAGGTGGCATGGGAGTTATCTACAAGGCTTACGATCTTAGGGCAAAGCGTATCGTTGCTTTGAAGGTTTTAAAGCAAGTGCAAAATTCTGTGGCGCGATTTCAGCGCGAAATGCAAGTTCTATCACAAATACATCATCCGAATATCGTCACTCTCTACGGAATACATTGCATAAACAATATCACTTTCTACTCCATGGAATACATCGACGGGCAAACGCTAGAGCAAGTTTCTGATTTATCTTTTTACAAAATAGCTCAAATAATGATGCAGGTAGCTAGCGCTGTGCATTTCGTGCATCGTTTGGGAGTCATTCATCGCGATTTAAAGCCGTCGAACATTATGATTTCCAAGGATATGACGCCAAAAGTAATGGATTTTGGCTTGGCGAAAGAGCAATCGGTGTCAAGTGAACTTACCAAAAGCGGTGTTTTTATCGGTACGATATATTATGCTTCTCCGGAGCAAATAAAAGGAGAGCGCTTGGGGATAAGAACAGATGTCTATTCATTAGGAGCGACGCTATATACGCTGCTTGCAAAAAGAACGCCGTTTGTTGCTGACTCGATTCACAAACTCGGACGGCAAATCATCGAAGAACCATGTATTGCACTACACAAAATTAACAAGAAAACTCCGCGAGCTTTGTCGATGATTTGTGGTAAGGCACTGGAGAAAAACCAGCTAAAACGCTATCGAAGTTGTGTGGCACTGGCCGATGATCTACAACGCTTTATAAGAAAAAGACCGGTAAAAGCCGGAGAAAATTATCTAAGTTATGTTTTATGGAATTCCCTGCGAAAAATGGCCAAGCCTATTATAAAAATTTCCCTTTTTAGCATGGCTGTTATCTTGGCCTTTTTTGTGATTGAATCTTGGCAAAGTTACACGGAAGAAAAACGTCGCGAAAATACACGAAAAGAATACAATAAACTTATGCGAGAAACAGTTACAGCAGAGCAAATAAATTTAGAAAAATTGTCTTTTGATATATCTCCCCAGGTTGAATTTACAATGAACAACATGATTTTTCAGTGTGTAAAAGCACGCAACTTATTACAGCAACTTGCCAGTGATCCCAAAGTGCAAATAGACTCACATCAACAGCTCTACATCATTGAAAAACGCATTTCATTGTTAGCACTCGCGGTAAATAACTTTCTCCTAAGCCGTACATCGTTATTGCGCTGTCAAAATTTGGACAACACCAAAGATTTAGCTTCTTATTTTGAAAAGCTTGATCAACGACGTATACAGTTTGCCACATATCCGCAAAAAAAACTTGCCGCTATTCTCAAAATTTTACAACAGGAGCCAGAGTTGGCCGAAGAAGAATTGCGCCTATATTCTTCGGAAATTGCACGAATGAGCGATGATGTCGACGTTAAAATTGTCGCTCTTCTTCATTCAAAAGAACCTATCTTACGCCAGTTTGCCGCAGAAGTATTGGGAAAAGCGCAAACTCCGCGGAAAAAAGTACAGGACAAAGACCACTGTGAGTGGCTGCTGTGGCTTTTAGAAAAAGAACAAAATAGTGAAGTCATTATGAGTTTGGTTTGGGCACTAGGACGTTTACAGGATATCCGCGCGTGGAAACCTGTGGACAAAAAATTGCACAAATATAAATTTCGGGGATTACAAGTACATTTACGACTTCCTATTATGTGGTTGGCACAAAAACGCAAAGTGCTAGAGGATAATTTCAAAAACCCCGAGCAATATTTACGGGCAGCGTATTTTTTTTCTTCTTTCCGCCGCGACCACAACAAAGCCATTTCCATATGTGAAAAATACTTACAACTCAAAAACCTCACCCCACAACAAAAACTACGTGGGCAGGAATACATGGGATATATATACCTTCAAATAGAAGAAAATGAAAAGGCTATTGAGCTGTTGGAGTCACTGATCGCACCTCATGAAAGATTGATGAAAAAAAGTAAAAAAGGTGATCGGAAATGGATTAACGGTCTAGCGCGCGTTTACGTTAATATTGGATCTGCTCTAATCGCGCTATACGAGAAAAAACCACAAATGGAGTACATGACCAAAGCTATCGCCTGTTTTAAAAAATACATTGAATTGGCTCCTGGATGGCCAGGAGCAGAAAGAAACCTTGCTGACGCACATAAACTCCTCAAACAATATGACAAAGCATTAGAATATAGTGCTTTAGCTTTGGAAAACTCCAAAGGGAACGATATCGAAGCCTACTATAGCTATTTGCAAAGAAGTGTCATTTACACGGAAATGTCACAATATAAAAAAGCTCTTGCAAATGTAAACCTCGCATTAAAAAAATCTCCCAAATCTGCAGATGCATTTATACAACGCGCCACGTTGTATCAAAAAATGAACAACTACTTACAGGCTTACAACGACTGTTCACAAGCACTTCGTTTGGAACCACAACATCACAAGGCCAAAGAACTGCGCACACTTTTGGATTTCGAATTGAGTAAAGAGAAAAGAAAATGACACAACACATTGGACCTTACAAAATTATAAAAATCCTTGGCAAAGGAGGAATGGGTGTTGTATACCAAGCTCTCGACACACGCGTAGAGCGCGTGGTTGCGATTAAACTTCTCCACAGCAATGTCGACACGAATTCGGTAAAGAGGTTTGTCCAGGAAGGACAACTAATGGCGCGGTTACGCCATCCCAGAGTTCTCAAACTTTACGAGATCAACCGTTTCCAAGACAACGTCTATTTAGTCATGGAGTTTGTAAAAGGCAAGACATTGACACACTACATTGAGGAACGTTCTTTTGACCACAAACAAACATGTGAGATTTTTGGCCAAATAGTCAATGCTATGCAGTTCATTCATAGTGCCGGAATTATTCATCGCGACTTAAAACCTGATAACATCATGATTGATGCACAAGGCCACGTTAAAATAATGGACTTTGGCTTAGCGCGTTTTGTCAACGACGATAAACAGTTGTCGAAAAGTGGCATGATTCTCGGCACTCTGCATTATATGCCACCAGAACAAGCGGAAGGACATTTAGAAAAAGTCGATGCACGTAGTGATGTGTATGCCCTTGGGGCGATTTTGTACCAGATGTTGACGTACCAAAAAGTTTTCACTGCCAGCGGTATCGTGCAGATGGTATGTTTGATTTGCGAGCAACAACCCAAACCTCTCAGAGAAATTAATTCCAAAATCGACGAAGATTTACAGTTCATTTGTTTGAAAGCGTTAGAAAAAAAACGCGAAAATCGCTATCAAAGCGTGGGGGCTTTAGAAGATGATATCGGGAAATTTATCAACGGCGAAGCCATTGACACACAAAACGTGCGCGTCACAAAACTGCTGTGGTCGCGTCTTCAACAACACAAGCGTCATGTACTCATAACGATTGTTTTTAGCGCTATTGTTATCTCTCCATTTATTTATAATTCCATGCAAGAAAGTCGTAAAAACTATGGGGAAATACAGAATTTGCATACGCAAGCTCAAGGAGTATTGCAGCAAATTTCTGACAAAGAAGTGCCCACATGGACGATGCAAATTGAAAAAATACCCAATGTTGAATACCTTCTATCTCTTTATGTTGAAGCGGAAACTTTTTTAGCCCGTGCTTACTCTCTTGATGCAAGTTATGATGACGTAAACGCCGATCTTTTCAACGTACAGCGCAGTATTTGTATACTGGCAACTCTCAGTAAAAATTATGCGGTAAGTCGATTTTATCTACAGTGTTGCAAAGAACTCGATTACTATGCGGCTCGGAAACTAGAAGAAAAGATAACGCAACACGAAAACAAAATACGCTTATTGCACGAAAGAGAGATCGACAAAATTTTGCAGTCTTTGAAAAAAGAGCCTGAACCAGGAGAGCTAGACGAATACATTTTCCAGGGAGCTAGGTGGAAAAGTTCTTACTCTGTCAGAAAACTGTTACCATACATTTCTTCTTCGATTTCATGGCAAAGGTATTTCGCCATACAAGTACTCGGAAGCTTAGGCGATTTACATACTTCCTACAAAGAAAAAAATAGCGGCCAGTTATTACAGGCACACTTGGAGACGCGGAAAATTCCCCAAGAAATCGATGAAGCGAAGATGATTATTTGGGCGCTGGGAAAATTACGCTTTAAAGATGCTCTCCCCTCTGTCGAAAAAATCCGCCAACAATTTTCCCCCACAAGCTTGTTGCGTAAAGAGACACAACGACCATATGAATGGCTAACAGATAAAAGTAAGTAAGTCATTATCATTTGTTTTCAAAATGACGCAGTCCTAGTCTCCCGAATCAATAGATACGTCATTTTGTTGCGGTTCCTCGGCATCAAAGACCGGCAAAAGGTACGCGGCTTTAAAATGAAAAGAACCTTTGACCTTGACGCGTAATTGCCAAAAACGCGCACAAGTACTAGATATTTCAAAACCCATATCTTCCGGTAATGTAAAACTGATGGCAATGCTATCGGCGTTGTTGGGTACGTCTTTGATGACGCAGCGATCACTGTATAGCTGACAAACATGCATTATGTAGCTTGTTCCATCATCGCTACTGCTGCTTTTACATTCATATGCACTTTCCTCTATGCATTGCAAACAAAAAGCGACTTGTGCAACTTCGCGTAAGTTTTCATGTTGCCAGCGTAGATGAACCTTCTTTCCACTGATAAACGGATACGATTCAAAGTGTAAGAAAGTATTCTTTTTTGCATAAGTATTCTTTTTATGTTTGTACATAAGATGCATAATACAAATAAATATGACGCCCCCAATAAACGTCGCGGTCCTTTCAAAATACTCGTCGTTGGCACTATATGCAATGAGTAGAAATGAGTAGCAAAGGTATATGACCATCAAATTCGCAAAGCCGTAGTTCATAAAAGGAATTTTACTTGCACGAACTCCTTTTTTTGTCCAGGGATATTCACGTTCAGATGCGCCAAAGACACTTTTGCGTTTGTCATAAATATGAAGTATACCGGCAATAATAAGGCCTCCCAGCCCAATAAAAAAGCTTCGCGAAAAACGATTGTCAACGATAGAAAAATTCACACTTGTCGCCAAACAAATGCAACTCACTCCAAAAATAAAAATGGACATCGCTGTTCTCACAGTATTCTTTAAGAATACGGCCTGGCTTTCGGTATTGTTTTGATAGCAATAGAGAAGATCTGTCTCACGGTTGATTTGGTGATGTATATTGTCGTCGTAATACGCAGTAGGCTTTTTGTATAGTTGTTGTTCTTGCTCTTGGGCTATTTCTTCTGCGGTTTTATACTCAATGGGAAGGAAATACGTGGTGCGAAAATTGCCAAAAAATTTGTCGCCATAAACATCGATTTGCCACCGTCCAGGAAACTGATAGATGTTATAATTTAAGTCTTCACTGGGCATTTGAAAAGAAACAGGTTGTCCATTATAAACACTTCGAAGAACGATAGAATCTTCGTAGGTCATCGCGCCGGTTACATCCGTGTAACGTAGATAAACGCTTAAGTCTTTGAAATGTTGTTTCGAAAACTCCAAGTTTCCTTCTAGCGAACCATGGGAGAAAATGGGGAGTTCACGAATATGTAGGAAAGTGTCACCATATTTACGAAAAAGCATGACTCTTTGCAAAATCATGAACGGCATTATCAATACAATTGCCGCAGAAATGGCCACACATAAAAAGATCATCACTTGTAATGGTAGTACGGTATCCATACTGCCTCGGGTAAAAAACGTATGCAATACCCATAATGATCCGGCAAGTGCTATGATATCATGTAAAACGTTACGTCCATAACAGCCTTTTATTTTTGTATTTTCATATAACTGGAAAGCTTGTTGTGGTATAGGGCAATGGCGCAAACTGTTCATGAAATACATACTGCGCTGCGTTGATATTTGATGTTCCATATTATTTTACCTGCTGATTTGAATCGTGTTGTATCACAAAGTTCGTAATACAACACAATGTTTTAATGTTTGGCAAAGTTTGATGTTTACTCTTGTTTGTCAAACCACTCTTCCACTCTTGCGGCGATTTCCATGTAAATTGCCAATTCTTCCTCTGTTGTTTCCATACCGCCATTGTCGCCAACAGCCCTGTTATCGTTACTCCATGGAAGTAGTTCGTTCCATAAATCTTGTGCATCATCTGGGTCGACAAACACATCTTTGTTCAAACGAACTTGTCCAAGTCCTTGACCAAAAGGACGTGCAGAGTATCTTAGATTTTCATTAAAATATTGCTTCTTTGCTTCTTCATTGTCTAACTTATTTATTTCTCGTTGTAGCTCTTTTGACTTATCAATACCTATTTGTACGTTGGGAAGAGCTTCAGATTTGATTGTTTTTAAAAAGGTCTTCAGGTATTTTTTCTTAGCCTTAAGTTGCTTTTTGGTTTTTTTAGGTGTTTTTTTACAAGCCTTAGCAAACTCTTCTGCTTGTTTGGCAATTTTTCCGACATACTTTATAAAATCTTTCAGCTGTGGTTCAGTCTTCTTTAACTCTTTTGCTGCTTTTTCTGCTGTTTTTTGTAATTTTGTGGCTAGGTCTGCTGTTTTTTTCACTCTCTTTAAGTGTTTTTCAGCTAGTTTGGAATATTCTTCAAAGCCATCCATATTTTTTTTAAAAGTCGGACTGTAATAGGTATCAGGGGCTAAATATTTGATCTTTATCGTATCGTACTTTTTTTTCAACTTCGCCATATCTTTGCCGATCCCTGTCTTTGAGATACTCACTTCTTTTCGTTCTTCTAAGTAGTTACTTTTCACTAATATGTCTGGGTATTTGGGAAGAACTTGGTCTTTCCAAGAAATATCTGCATTTGAAAACCCTATGACAACGAAAAAACATACGAAAACGCTTAAAAGAGATTTGTACATAATTTATATCCTTATGCTGTTGATGACATACAAAGTTAAGTTGGTTTGTATATGTAGAATATTACATCGGATTGTTATTTTACCATATTAGTTCGCGTATACAGCATAACTAAATGATCAACAACGAATAGATATCTTGACATTTCTATGCTTTGTACTTGGTAATCTTGAGTAATTGCTCTTTTGTTGGCAAAGGAAAAACTTCTAGCCGATCGGCGATACGGGCGATGGCTTTTAGTCTGGGGTGGCGAGAACGCGGTGCAAGAAATGGGTTAATACTTTTAAAACCAATCAACATTTCCTCATTGTCGGCAACGGCCATCATGTGAAAAGATTCGTTGGGGTGCAATTGTTTGTCATTGATAATCACGATGACATGTTCCACAATTTCGGTAATTTCCGCACAAAACGTCTCCGAATAGTGAAGCTGCTTCGCTAAGGTAGTGATCGAGGATATTAGAGCCGATTTGTAGATGATGTGACTCGGAAATTTCACATCTAGTACATAAGAATCGACACGTGCATACACAGTTTTCTGTCCAGTGTTATCTACATTCATATAACTCGAACAAGAGATGCACTTGTAATTTCCTACAGTGGGAAATTCTAAACTGCGTCCACAGACGGTACAGTTTGTTATATGCGGAAAAGTAACAGCAGGTCGCGGTTGAGCACTAGTTGCTCCATCGTAGGAAAGTGTGAGACCACCACCAAAGTTGTCTGTTGCGCGAAGAGAGTCTTCACTCTGTGGTGGAGTAAAAAATTGTTGTAGGCTATTTTCACTAGGTGTGGGAATCTCCATTGTCGTGACAATCCCGCGAAAATCGCGCGTAAGCTGAACGGGAATTTCCCGTAGTTGAGGCTCCTGCACGCTTTTGTGTTTGTGTGTTTTTACGGCGATAAAACTAGTGGCGCTTGTCAATATATGAAATTGTAGGCCTATTTCGCGAATTTGTTGTTCGCGATTGTCCAACTCTAAAATTTCACAGTATTTTGCCGCCCACAAGGTGGGAATAACTTTATTTTGTTTGCGATTGACTACATTTGCCGTCCATTGTAGCCTTTCTTCCCCGACTGTTGCAGACAGGATCGCGGTTTTTCCCACACGCCCCTTGTATATACGTGCATACAAAGTTAGACTATCTCCCTCGAATATGGCCGGCGTTTCGGGAAGTTCAATCTCTGCACCTTTTACTTCAAGTGTGGCGTTGTGTAACATTGGACCACCGATACGTGCCAGTTGTCGTTCCACTTTTTCGCGAATACTTTCCGATGTATTGATCATCTCCCCCGAGCCGTGCGTTTTTTGTGGTAGTCTCTTCACAAAATCTTGATTGGCACTATAGCCGACTCCAAAGACAAACACGCGAATATCACTTTTGTGCATTAAAGCAATCGCATCTGTGGTGTCGTCTATGTGTCCATCGCTAATGACGATCACATTGCGCGAAGAAGCACTGTTTTTTGCACAAACATATTGCAATACTTTAATGAGTTCCTTGTTCCCCATATTGGCGTTGAGGGAATTTACATGCTCGATGGCTTGGCGCATATTTGTTTCGTTAAATGCGACACTTTTTGGCTGAAAAAGTGAAAAAATAGAGCCAAAAGAAATGATGTTAAACGTGTCTCCATCTCCGAGCAATTTAATACAGCTACACAAAACTTCTCGGGCAATGGCGATGGAACTTCCTTGCATAGAATCGGAACAATCTATCACAAAAATCATTTCTTGCGGTGGAGTGTCCGTGAAAATATCCCACTGTGGATACATACGTGCAACAAGAGCACGCACTCCGTTTGGGTGCTTGGCAACTAGGCATACAGGCTCATGCAACTGTGATGGTGTCAAATGTAAAATGAAGTCACGATCCAACGCGGTTTTCTGTTGAAGCTCAACCACAAAATTTTGATCTTCATTAATGAGCTTTATTTTGTGTGATGGAGAAGAGATGTCGCGAACCGTATCTTTGGCAACAGTGACTGTTATTTGTACATCATATGGTGCGTTTGTTGTGTATGTAGTATCTATGGACTGCTGTAAGGATGTCAGGGTTTTTTCCTGACAAGAGTAACGCGGACACAATGTTGTGGGAATTTGCATTTCGATTTTGTTGTCGACACATGGAAGCTCTGCAATGGCGTGTATGGTGACGAACACTTGTTGACCAGGTAAGATATTCCCCACGCAAATTGTAACGATATCCTCGGCTTCTTGTTCTAGCATATAAGCGGCATTTCCTTCGGAAAGCGCATCGTCATATAATGAAAAAGCCATGGCATTTTCTTCCACTTTCCCGCGAAAAATTTTGTTGTGCGTTTCTATTTCAAAAGCGTAAATTGTCGCTGGGCAAGGAAAACGATATATTGCTTCGATGGGAAATTGCTCGTCGTTTACATAACATTGCTTTAGTGTGGTGTGTGAGGTGATGTCGTCAATAGTGGCATGTATTTCTATTTTTTGTAACGCAACTAATTTTTGTTGTGAATTACTGATAAATAGAGCATAAGAGGATGGTTGTGTATTTTGTGTTTCTAGTTGCGATTGCTCTATTTGTGACACAGCCTCTTTTTTTGTTGTCGGTTGAAATAGAAAAGAAAGTCCCATGTCTTCTATAAACGTAGCGATTTTATCGCTACAGTTGATTATTTTTATATCTCCCCCATTGTCCTGGCATACATCGATCCATTTTACGAGAAGACCTAGACCTGTATCATTAAGTTCGTCTAGCTGTGTAAAGTCGAGAATAAAGTGATATGTTTTTTGATTGGTGTGTTGTAAAAACACTTTTTGCAATTGCTCTGAATTTACTTTGGTAACAGTACCTATGAGCTCTATAACAATGACAATTGTTTTATTTTTTAATGTCTCACGTTGTTGTTGTAAAAGTAACTCAGGCATTAACCATCCCCTTTTTTGCTTTGTACCAAGTCGAGGATAAAGTTTTCTATTTTTTTTAGGTCTGCGGCATCTAACGCTTTTTCGCGAAAATGTATTTCGATAAACTCTGCTACTTGAAATCGCTCCCAACGTGTTGTTTGTACAAGTGTGTTCGTATCTGTGTCTGTAACAAGTGCTTTTCCATTAAGAATATTTTTTATTTGTAGAAGAGGTATGCCCTGCTTTGACCATTTCTCAATATCTTTTAAAACTTTAAGATGCTCATCTGTATAGAAAGCTCCGCGACTTGAATCGCCTTGTGGAGGCGGAAGTAATTGTTTTTGGATATAGTAGCGAATGGTTCGCCGCGTAAATCCACTTAGATCTGCTAATGTTTGGATATTGTACATTGCATCTCCTTTTTTGTAAGAAGGAGAACAAAAAAAGGCTCTTCGCAAAGAACCTTTTTTTATTTTCATAGTATTTATTTACAACAAATTAGCGACAGTTGCAATAAAATTTTGTGTTGTCGGTAAATTTTACATCGCTGGCTGCATAGAAGAAACGTTTCTTTTCGTCATTTTTAGAAGTTGCCCTCGTGTAGGAAGAGGAAAAACTTCGAGCTTGTCTAACTTGCGTGCAATAGCCGGTAATCTTGGGTCTTTCGGGCCATTGGGATCAAGAAACGGATTCATCGACTTCAAACCAATCACCATTTCATCGCGATCAGCAACGGCAAGAAGATGTAGTTTTTCTTTGCCTTGTAGATAATTTTTCTCTAATGCGATGGTTAAGGCACTGTCGAGAACCTCTTTGATATCCTCCCAAAAATATGTCGAGTAGCCCAGCTGTTGTACAAGACCATTGATGGCAAAAAGCGCGACATTTTTGTGGTAAATATTACATGGAAAAGTAAGCTCAATCACATCAGAATTGAATCGTGCATGAACTTTTTGCTGACCATTTATATCGACAGATATATAGCTAGAACAGCTATTGCACTTGTAGTTGCCTGGTGTTGCAAACTCAATCTTGCGTCGACAAACAGCACAATCACCGACATAAGGAAATTGAACCGCCGCAGTTTTACTATCGTCGTCAATAACGAGTGGCTTTGCGCCCATTTGCTCTTCTAGACTTGTGGGCGTCTTTTTAAATTTTGGCATATCGGGTGGTACAGGAGTTTTACGACGTACATGTGCGTTTGTATTCTGTATTTGCACTTCTTTCTCTTTTGGTGGCTGAACCTTGTTTTTGTTCAAAATATTTTGTGTCAATTCCACGATAGCATCTTGTTCACTTTCGTATATTTTGAAGAGAGATAGTAGACCCAACATATCAAATAGCGCAATGACTTTTTCGGGAACGCTCACTAGGCGAATATTCCCATCGGATGACTGGAAAATGTCTGAAAGTTTCACCAACAAACCCATTCCTGTACTGTTGATATAAGTAACTTCCGCAAAATTTAAGACAAGATGCTTAGCGCCTTGGTCAAAAAAGCCACGAATTTTTTGTTCAAAATCATATACCGTCCGACCATCAATCGCCCCAATAATTTTGCAAGTAACGATAAAGTTGTTATCCGGCAGTGTTTTTTTCTCAGATTTAAAGTGAAGTACCTTTGTCATAGTAAGCTCCTTATTCCACAAATATCTATTCCCACTTTTCGTCACAAATGTGACACCTTTTACGACACTAATCATAACACCGATTACGACAGTTGGCCACGAAAAAAATTTTTTTTCTTTGTTTTTGTGAAAAAAGGAAACTATAGTAAACTCTTTAGAAGTCAAAAGAATAGGGGACTACATGCGCATTTTCACCGTTTCTGACATTCATACAAATTATAGCGAAAATCAAAAATGGCTTTTGAGTTTGTCCAAATATGACTACACCAAAGACATCTTGATATTTGCCGGAGATATTTCGCACGATATATCCTTAATAGAGGAAGCTTTTGCCGCAATGAGCGAGCGCTTTTCAGATGTATTCTATGTACCCGGCAACCACGATTTTTGGGTAAAGCGTGATAGTGGAACCTCATTTGAACGCTTCGAGACATTAAAACAGTTGGCCGATGGCTACGGTATCAAAAGACATTATAGCGAATACGACACCTTTGTGATTGTGCCACTGTTGTGTTGGTATGATTATAGTTTTGGTAAGATGGATAAAAGGCTACTGTCACAATGGGGAGATTTCTTTCGCTGTAATTTTGAAGGCATGAAGGACGCGGAAGTAAACGACTACTTTTTGCGACAGAACGAACTGCCACAAACAGACAAAACCATTGTGTCGTTTTCGCATTTTTTACCGCGCATTGATGTCTTATCTGGACTAAGTCGCATGGTAAATTTTCTCTCTCCCGTCCTCGGAACCACCAAATTAGAAAACGTTGTTCGCGAACTGCCTTCGCGCATTCACATCTATGGTCATTCACATGTAAATGTCTACAAATGGCGTGATGATGTGCTATACATCAACAACGCATTTGGTTACCCACGCGAAACGCATATTGCTGCAAAGAAATTATTGGATATCACTTATGATGTTTTGCGTAAGGGTTAGCGGTGTGATTGATTCTATAGTAGTTCGCTAGTATTTGGTCCCCCCTCAATCGGCTTCGCCGATTACTCCCCCAGTGGGGCAACGTCATTTAGTTAAGGTAAATGTAGTATTTTCAGTAGCTAGAGAAGTGAAGTGATGATATATCCCTTGCAAATGCTACATTTATAGTTTGTAATAAATAAATGAACGAACGAAAGATAGGGTGAAAATATGAGGTTAACATGAAAAACTTACTAGTAGTATCAACAATGAAAAGTGTAAGATCAGAACTAAGCAAAAAAGAAATAGTGGAACGATACAAAACTAAAAAAAACACTTTACACGTTGCCGGAAAATAACATTTGCAGGATTAGCAACAATGATACTGCTAGGAGCTAAAATGAGCCTCAGCAACAAAATAAGAACATTTTTCAAGAAAATCAAAGCGCTTGATAAAATAATTAGTCCAGGAGGACTACACCAAGCAAGGAACAAGCTAGATCCGAAGCTATATAAGCATCTCCAAAATACAATATTAAAAACTTTTTATGAAGAAGCGAAAGATGAAAATAAAAAATGGAAAAATAATCAGATCTATGCTGTAGATGTAAGTACAATCAATTTACCAAAATCAGAGGAAACTTTAGCATTTTTTAGTGTCCAAAGTAATCAAAGCCCAACTGAGAGAGTCCAAGGCTATGGAAGTTTTTTATACGATGTTTTAAACGAACTTCCTATTAACCAAGAACTTGAAGCAAAACAATCTGAGATAAAGTTTGTCTTTGATTCTCACTGTGACTACTACGATGAAAATACAATCGTTCTCTATGATAGAGCATATGCCAGTAATGCGTTAGTAGCTTTACATAAATCTTTAAGTGTTCCTTGCGTTATAAGATGTTCAACTTCCAGTTCTTTCTCAATTGTTAGCGAATTTCTAAAAAGTGACTCTTTCGACTCTGTTTACAAACTAGTCATTCCTAAAGAAAAACGAATTGAGTGGAAAAAATATAATTTACCATCATCTGTAAATGTTAGGTTAATAAAAGTTATTCTTTCGACAGGAGAGGTTGAAGTTCTTCTTACTACTTTACTTGATCAAGAACTTTATCCTCTTGATAACTTTGCTTGGCTATACCACCAACGTTGGAAAATAGAAACCTATTTTGATCGTCTCAAAAATCAGTTAGATGTTGAGCGTTTTTCTTCTGGTTTTTTATTACATATTGAGCAAGACTTTTATGCTCGTGTTTTTATGAGTGCTCTTGAATCCATCGTTATTAAAAGTGAACAACAAATTCTTGACCAAGAATGCGATAAAAAAAATACTAAATATCGATATCGTATCAATAAGTCTATTTCGTATGCCGAACTTCACGATGAAGTTATTGCTCTTCTTTATGATGAAAGTATTCCTATTGAAGAAGCATATGCTGAAATAAGAGTTCTCTTTCGTTTGTCTCCTTCTCCAATAAGGCCTGATAACAATGCGCCTCGTGTTAAGAAGTCTGCTAGCTATCAGCTTTGGCATCAGAAATATAGGAAAAAAACAGGACACTGAAAGTTCCTGTTTATCAAGGCTACATCTCTATATCTTAGATCTAGCCTTGATAAATACTTGTTTTTTACTAACTAAATGACGTTGCCCAGTGGGGGAGTTTACGTATATCAAAAAGTATTGAAAAAACGCAACTTTAAATCGGGTCAATAAGTATAAGTTTGTCGCGAACTAACGTGTCGTTTTTTCTATTACAAAGTGCTATACGTAAGTCCTCCCAGTGGGAGGACAGCCGGCGACTAGCCGGCAGGAGGGCATCGCATACCAGCGAATAATTTATACAATTTTACAACGCCGTTAGGACTTATCATAAACAATGGTATATCTTGCAATAGTAATATCCATTATCATACTTGCACTAGCCATTCCACTTATTGAAACGCTGCGTTGGTGGCGTTTATGGCACAACAACATTCCAAAGCAACCGCATACCCAACAATGGTCGCGGGCACTCGTATTTTTGACGGGGATTAGCGATTTTTCTGATCCTGAACTATCCACAGAGCAAAAATATTTCGTCGAAAAACTACCGTCGTTATTGAAAACCGACTTGAACATTGCGACACCGTTTCCTTACAATTCCGACATTTGTAAACGTTACACGCAAATCAATATGGTACGACGCTTATTTGGTACACCGCTTCCGATGTGGGTTTGTAGTTTGCATAACTTTTGGCAAACGGCTCTGGCGGTGTTGTGGAAAAGGCGCTATGGTAAAAGTGTTGCGCGTTGTCTACGTACAACATTGGGAGAAATCGAGTCGCAGCATACCATTTTTTTTGTGTGTGGTAGCGCCGGAGCGGCGATTGCTTTGGCGGCAATACCTGATCTTGTGGAAGACTCTAACGCAAACATTGTCATCATTTCCTATGGTGGTATCTTTTGTTTTCACAAAGGAAGTTTATACGTTACACGCCATTTACAATTTGTGGGAGAAAAGGATATTTGGGTGCGGATGTGGCGCTTTACTATGCGACAGTCGTGGTGGGCAAACCGTTTTCAAAAAAAGGCAATAGGTGACTGTCGCTATCAGTGTTACAATACAGGACCACATTATCATTTCGATGAACGTGGTTATTTGAGCTTATGTGTCGAACCGCTTACGGAAAAAACTTACCAACAACTTACATTTGAAAAAATTCGCGCCCAAATTCTATCTAGTGAGGAGCGGTATTGAAAATACTTTTTACGGTCATTGCTGCCGCGGGGCATATCCATCCGACTTTGCCCATTGCTCAGCAACTACAACGCCGAGGACATGAGGTGGTGTATGCCACAGGCGGCGACATGGTTCATACACTAGAAAATTTGGGGTTTCATGCCATTGCGTTATTACTTGGAGAAGTGGATAGTCCCGAACAGATGAACGAACCGATTCATAAACACCATGGTCGGCGCAATCCGTATAGTTTGTATATTGAATTTCGTTATTTGTTTTCGGTAATTTATCGCGCGCGTCTTGAGTTAGAAAAGCACATCACAAACTGGCGTCCCGATCTTATTATCACCGACTTTTCTACACCGGTGGGGGCTTCTTTGGGTACGGTACACGACATCCCGTGGATTACCACCACAACTGTTCCGGCGTGCATACGCACCTATGATGGTACACCTGCATTTTTGGGTGGTTGGGGAATATCGCGTCACTTTTTACATCGCTGGCGCAATCGTTTGGGGGTTTATGCTTGTGAGGTATTTCGTCATGGTGTGGATTGGCTGTTTTCCAAAGAATTGCGCAAACTGGGTCTAAAACTCAACTTGCCATCGCGCCATGATGGATTGTATTCCCCTTTTGCTATTCTAGGTCTTAGCATATGGGAATTTGAGTATGCGCGTAGTTGGCCGAAGCATTTTCACATGCTGGGGCCTCTCGATTACCAACACAGCCCTTTATCTCTCAGTGAGGATTGTCTGGATTTTTTGCACACAACAACACCGAAAATTTTTGTGACACTAGGAACGCATTTGGGGAACATCAAACGACAATTTGTTCCGCGTATGATTCGCCATTTTGGCACATTGCCGTTTCGTTTTGTCATTAGTCTCGGAGGGCATCAACTCAATGACTTCCCGCCGCTACCCGGTAATGTTAAGGTAGTCGACTACATTGCCTATGATCAAATCTTGGAGAAAGTCGATGTTGTCATTCACCACGGCGGGATGGGAATTATATACCACGCGATTGCCAAAGGTTGTCCGGCGATTACTGTTCCCCAAGGCTATGACCAATTTGACAACGCACAACGCATCGCTGATTTGGGGATTGGTTTGCGTATTACCAATCGTCAATTATTGGGTAGGCGTTTACATCGTTGTATCAGCACTATCTTAGACGATGAACGTTATCGATCGCGCACTGCACAATTGGCGAAGGTGATGGCAAACAACTATCAACCGACAGCAAACGCTGTCGCGGTGATCGAGAAGGTACTCTCCACATCGTCTCCTGTTTGCCGCGACAAGGCACCTTATGTAACTCTTGACGATTTTGTATCGTAGAGTTATTCTTCTTCGCGACGTTTGACAAACTCAAACTGTCCCGATTTCTTTACCCGCATCACATGTCCACGCCAATTGATGGTGTTGCCTGAGATCAAAGTCAGGGTAAACTGAAATGGTACCACGAACAATATAAACGGTTGCAAAAGTGTGTGCAGTAATGGTGTACTGCTGTTTAAAAAACGACGACTCAGATACATAAATATACTGTAGCAGTACAAAGCGTATCCAGCAAGAAGCCCACCGCTAAACATTCCCGGTTGAATGCACGCGTAGATCAATAATGATGGACCGACAAAACTCGGAAGCATAATCACCAAAAAAAACAAAATCCGCGTTGGCAGTTTCAAATCTTTTGCCAATGTCTCTTTGATAAAAATCATCCAACGGCTAATCAATTTGTGATAGTGAACACAGCCGTTTACCTGGGTACTAATTCCATGAAGCAGTGGTGTCTGCATCAGTTTTTTGTTGTTGTTCAGAAATAAATTTGCTACGGCAAAGTCGTCACACAACTGGTTTTTTATACTGGCAAAACCACCAAAACTTTGCAGTTCTTGTTTATTGACCACGTAAAACATTCCATTTACGGTGATGGGATCAATTAAAAAGGTGTAGGGGACATACGTTAACAGACTGTTACTGTTGACAAAACAAGAAACGAGAGAACTCCACAGGTTCGAGTGATTTAAATAATATGGTAGGCCGAAACACATTCCGATATCCTGTTTGTTAAGGTGGCGCGCACAATTTTGTAGCTGGTTCGTAGGTAAAATGGTGTCGTCATCGAGAACAGCGATAAATTCGTGTTTGGCAACTTCAACGCCTTTGATCAATTTGAAAGTTTTGGGATTGACGTCTCGCGGTGGAGCGGGTTGTGACACAATGTGAATGTCCGCTTTGGGGTGTTTGTCCTTCAATACACCACAAATTTGTTGTGCAGTGGGATCGTTGTCGTCCACTAGCCATACAAATTCTATATTTTCCCTCGCGATATTAATGATATTCTGTTCCAGGCAATCGCTCAGAGTGGGGTCTCCACTCAATATCGGCTGAAGAATCGAGATGTTCACACAAGTATCGGTAGTGTTGCGATGTTTGTAGAAAAAGTATTCAATGGCAATCACTTTGGCAAGTCGCTCTGCCGCCACTATCACAATGAAAATAATAATCCATAGGTTCATGTCACACGCTCATACTTTCCGCCTTTATCGATTTTCACTAATTCTCCGCGCCATAGAGCGGTATTATCCGTAACATAGCTTATCAATAAATGCACAGGAGTAAACAAATTTACAAAAAGCAATAACACCAACGAAGCAAAGGGAGTTGTGCGTTTGGTGTACAAATAACAATGCACAATATAGATGATCTCACTCAAAGCCAAAGCAATTCCACAATAGACAATCGCAAGAGTATTGGCAAATACGATGCCTATAATGAGAAGTATCACCGGGATGGTTGTTGCGAGTGATAGCAAAGTGGAAACGCACTTATCATAGTGACTAATATTGGGAAATAGTACCTGACGCGGAATCACCACCCAGCGTTTTATTTGCGCTTGGTAAGCGCGCCACGAGAAAAATTCATTCCACACATTGTACATCACCGGGCTTTGTTGCAACTCTAGTCCCAATGCGCGCACATTTTTTGCTATTTCATGATCGTCACCGATGCGTCCGGAGAAGTTGTCGAGGGCACCGGACTGTTCATACACACTCTTTTTTAAAGCAAAGATATGGCCGGTGATCGAATATGGCCGCGTGCAATAGCACAGAGGGATGTAGGTCATCAGCGCAAATCCGTTGACAAATAAATTCATCATCGCCGACCAACGACTGTTCCAATTCGCCGCCCATGCGAGTCCAAACACCGCTCCAATATTTTTTTGGTACAAATAGGGAACCATCTGTGTAAAAGCTGCGGGGCGTAGCTCTATGTCGTCGTCAATAAACACCAACACTTCCCCCACCGCCAATTGGTGCCCAAGTTGCATTTTTTTCACCTTTGAGGCAATCTCACCGTTGTCGGGCTGAACCTCCACCACAACAACGTCGCAATCGCGATATTGTGCGGCAAGATCATAGGCAATTTGCTTGTTGGTGCCATCGTGGGCATCACATAAAAAAATGTGTTGCACATCTTGTGCATAATCTTGGCTAAGGCGCGAAATGAGATTCCCTTGCAAGTGACACACACCACGGGTAATCGGTTGAATGACAGAAAGCGTCGGCCATTGTTGCGGTGATTCAGGCGGCTTTTTGGCAAAAAAATGCAACACCAACACACATTTCCCCAAGCGTTCGATGACAAACAACAACAAAAGACACGTAGCGACAATTTCGACAGTGGAAAGAGTGCTAAATGGAATGATACCTAACATCATTTGATATTTTCCTTCATGGCTATCGCGAATTTTTTACGATTCCACTCCAAAAGTTTGGTGGTGATGCGTGGAAAAAACTGATAGAGTATCGTCAATACATATTCTGGAGTGTAGAAATTAAGATGTGCTTTGCGCTTTAATATAGCACGCACGATTTTTTGTGCAACTGCTCCACAAGCATAAAATTTGCATGGTTGTAGTTTCATGGCCTTCGCCATACCCTGTGTCATATCCGTGTACATAGCGGGTGGATACGTCGTAAAAACGCGAATCCCCTGTGACTGTGCTTCATAATGTAGCGTTTTGGCAAATCCATGTATGGCAAACTTGGTGGCGGTGTAGATGCTATTGTATGGCATCGGAACATGAGAGGTGGTACTGGCAATAAAGGCAATAACCCCTTTCGCTGCTGCGAGGCGCGTAAAAAAATCTCGTGATAATTCCATGGCGGCAATGAGGTTAGTGGTGACACTTTCGCGAATGGCGGTGGATGAAATTTGCGTCAACGGACCGGAAACCAATACCGCGGCATTGTGCACCACAAAATCAAGCGATGCAAAATTTTGCTGTACGTAGTCAACGAGTTCTTTGCGCTCAACACTTTGGGTTAAGTCACAGCGAAAGATATGGGCACTACTGCCCACAGCAGCAATGGCATTTTTCGTTTCGTGCAGTTGCTGCTTATCACGTGCCACTAAAATAATCTCCACTTGCCTTTTTGCCAAGTGTATCGCAATTTCGCGCCCTAAGCCACGGCTTGCTCCGGTGATGAGTGCTATTTTTTTTCGCTGCATATCAATAACGCAAAATAACCGCCCCCAGAGACAAACCAGCTCCTGTTCCTACAAGTAAAACCTTATCACCACGCTGGATTTTTTTATCGCGAATGCCCTCGTATAACGTGGCCGGTATCGAAGCGGCGATGCAATTTCCCAAATGTTCAAGAGTATGGATAATTTGTTCTTCGGGCCATCCAAACGACTTCAAAAATTTTAGCCCCATGTAGCTGGCTTGATGTGGCACCACCCAGTCAATATCGCACAAACTCGTCGATAAACCCGCTTGCAATTGTTCGAGAAAACTGGTTTTGTGTTTTTTTACCATGCGCAGCACGCGAAGACCATTCATTTGGAACATACTATCTTCTTTTTTGGTGTGTGGTGCATTGGGAGGATAACTGGTTCCACAGCCCCGAATCTCCGTGTAATGAGCGCCCACGCCGTAGGTGGCAAAATGCGTGGTGCATACTTGCGACGTATCATCGGATTTTTCCACCACCACCGCAGCGGCCAAGTCACCAAACAGCGTACAACTCGCCGGATCTTGCCAATTCAAACCAATCGAGGCGATTTCAGAAGAAACCACCAGTATTCTGCTATAACGACCACTGTCAATATACAGCGAAGCTACGTCGAGCCCATTTAGGAAACTAAGGCAAGTGGTATGTACGGTCATACACGGAATACCTGATTCTCCTAACCCCAGTTCTTGCTGTAACAAAGGCGCGGTGTCGGGGATGGCTTGCTGCGGGGTACCCGAAGCATTGATAATTAAATCCAGTTCTTCTACCGCCAACTGTGCCTCTGCGCACGCTTCCTTGGCTGCGGCAGCTCCCATACTGGCATTTGTTTCTTCTTCGATAAACCGTCTTTCCCTGACACCGTTTTTGCGAAGAATCCAATCGGCCTTAATGTCGTATCGCTGAAAATAGTCATTAGTGATAATCTTTTGCGGCAAATAGCGACCGATGCCCGAGATTTTAACTTTGCGTATTGTGTTCATGTTGCGTAACCGTTTTCATACAGTGAGAGGGAATAATGTGCAGTTGCGGTCGTTCTAGATAAATTTGATGAATTTTTTCTAATGTTTTACGATATTCTTTATAATCGGCAAACAATAAACGCGTAATAGGATGCGGCATAATATTTTGCTGATACGATTGCTGCAACCAACACGCATCGGCAATCAAAAAGTAACGCGTCTTAACGTCGGTATTGATAAAAAGACCTATTTGTCCCACAGCATGACCAGGAAGTTCCACGGCAATCACACTCATGTCCTCACATAGGTCCCAACCCCAACGAAAAGGAATATAATCGAGGGGTAATTCTACCGGCGGTTTACGGTCAATGGTAATGGAACGTTCCATAAAATCACGGGGAATTAGTCCCGGGAGAAAAGCGCGAATGAGGGCACTAATACCTTTGCGATTACGCACATCGTCAAATGCTTTGGCAAGATAGATATATTTCGCATTGGGAAAATCTCCTAGTGCCGCGATATGGTCGGCGTGAAAATGCGAAATCACCACATATTGAATATCCTTAGCCGCGACACCATATTGCTGTAACTGATGCGCTGCCGCGTCTTTTTCGCTAAAATGTACAGGCGTGATACGCCGATATATACTACTGGGAAAGCGTTTTGTTTCGCTAAAAAAGCGTTCCGAATAACCGGTATCAAACAACATCGGACCGCGCTGCGGGTGCATAATTAAAGCAAACATCGCCGGAAATGGTATATCTTTGCGATTTTTGTTGCGCAGTATAATATGCTCAGGATGCGTACAGTATCCCGCATGAAAAATTTTTAGCCGCGTGTTTTTTTCTGCCATGGTATAAAATTAGCTAATCCCTTATGGAAGCTAACCCTCAGGAGAATTTGTTGTGGGTAATATTTGGATTTATATCCTATCACGCCGTATTTTTACGGTCAACTAAATTATGCGCATAAAAATATGCTATGCATTTGATCACAGGTAAAATATAATCGAAGATATCTTATCCTATAGTTTAAATGTCTTAATTAGGTTTTACGATGAATTCATCAATGAATACTCTTCGCAAAAATATTGATTTGTTACTGAGCGACGAAATGCGAAATAACAAACAGGGATATGAGGCGTTGCAAAAAATCGACTTTAGCGACGAAGGTTTCCTCAAGGAAGCCCTAAACATCGAAGATGAGCAAATTCACAAATACACATTATGGCGTATTCTCGCAGCAAATGATACACAACATATCGATCTGATTGAAAACAATCTTCATAAGCAAAACACTATGGCACCTTACAACCTATGGACACTGTTGCACCTAGGAATAAAAAGCCGTCTTTTGTCGCAATTGTACACCAACCCTATTCTCCAAGAAATCATCCTGTATGCGCTCGTGGAAAACCGTGTGGACCACGATCAACTTTTGCGCGAAATGCTCGCAAGCGATTTTTCCAATGAAAACATAAAAAAGTATGTCTTGCACATTCTCCAAAAACAGCAACTTTATCGACAAGCTATCGACCACTGGGAAGTCATACAGGAATCCTCTCTCAAAAAAATACTCCTATGGCAAAATCTACACGATATTTCGCTAAAGAAATTCCTGAAAGATCCATGGCCACTTATGGTCATCGACAACGAAAAAGACAAACAAATTAAAATGTACTTAGTTTCAGGGTTATACGAATACTTTCACGACAAAGATATTTTGCGACAATCTTATCCGGCCAATAAACGGTATCTTGTGGTACGACTTTACCGTTTACTAGGCCTAAAAAGACAAAATAGAACCGTTCTTGCCAAAAAAACAGCCATGATACGCGAGCTGCTCATCGCGGAGTCACAAAAACGCACCTTAAGCAAAGAAGAGATAAAACAATTCGTTCACCAAAACGTCATAGATCACAAGTGTAAAGACGCGCAACAATTTACTCCCCCACAAGATTTAAAAATCTCACCACCTACGTCTGACATTGTACAAAAGATAAAGTCGTATTTTTGGCAATTGCGTTATGCACATGATAGAGCAATGTCCGTAGAAGAAGTGGAAGTACAGCACGTCATACACGAAGCCATCGAAACAGAAGTAGAGATAGATATGCCTAGTATATTTGGCCCTTATCATATTGTCGATGTGCTAAACGAAGAGATAAACACAATTATTTGCACGGCACACATGCCACACAACAAAAACATCGTCGCACTTAAAATCCTTAGGGATGCCTATGACCTAGGGTTTAAAGACAAAGATTTCGCGCAAATAAAGCACGTTATGTCGCTAAACCATCCCAATATTATTCGCCCCAGTGCTATTGAAAAAATAGACGGTAACTTTGCTATTATTACAGAGTATTTTAATGGCTCGAATATCGAATATCTTGTCAAAAAATACGGCACTCTTTCTCCGCAAATTGTCGTCAAACTTGCCATAAAGATACTCAATGCTCTCGACTACGCACACAATAACGATATTATTCATCATGACATAAGACCCAGGCACATTCTCGTCGATAGAAAAGGGACTGTCAAAATCATTGACTTTGGATTTCAAGACATTACTAGAAAAATGGCGCAGAAATGTAGACAAATGTTAGGAGAAATACGATATATTTCTCCCGAGCAACTCGAAGACGCCAAAAGTGTGGATGCACGAACCGATTTATTTTCCCTAGGAGGTGTTCTGTACTTTGCCTTAACAGGAATTCCTCCTTTTGGCGAAGAACCACCAGGTAAAGTGATTGAAAATATCTTGCGTTATGACCCACCTCCTTTGTGTGCGTTTTTAGAAGACATACCGCAAGCGCTCGATGAAGCGATTATGAAGTGTCTAGCCAAAAAACTCCCCCAGCGCTTTTCGTCAGCCCAAGAGGCAAAGAACGCCTTCCTTAACATCTACAAACATTAGGAGTTATAAAGTGAATTTTGAACTTCGCGCCAAGGGAAAACGTTATGCCCTACAAATCAATAAGCCGCAGAAAGTCATTGTGGGACGAGAAAAAAATTGTGATATTTATATTGAAGATGATCCTCTGATTTCCCGGCAGCATGCGATTGTCGATTTTCGCGTCAACGGAATAACCATTACCGATTTGAAAAGTCGCAACGGTATTTTTGTCAACGGAGAACGAGTGCGGCAGAAAGTAGTGCGCATTTGCGACGAAATACGCATCGGTTCCTATATTTTCCATATCCTGGTCCCACAAGGTAGCCAGTGTGGAAAATGTGGACGCGATTTACAGTTGGAAATTTCACGAGGCAAATCTTGGAGACACAACGACCACATTTATTGCGAAAAATGCGTGGAAAAAGGAGTGGAAATTTCACGAGATAGTATAAAAAATTTAAAAAATACCGTAAGATCAACCCCTGTTAAAAACAGTGAAAAACGCATTAGGACAGTCAAGAAACTCACCACAACAGACACGGTAAAGTCTGTTGTTACGTTCAAAAGGTTAGAACGCCGTGTAAAAGCAAGCGAAATTCCGGAACCGCAAATCCTTATTATTGCACATGGAGCACTCTCCACAAAAGCAGCATCCATACACCCCAAAGAGCCACATTTACCGCAAACCACCCAAGATAAAAATTGGCATAGCGCTTTTAAAAAGTTCGTTCCACAAAAGCCTTCTGTAGAAGAACTACTGTCACAGGTGAAACAAGAAGAGAAAATTTTTGAAGGAGAGACCATTGCATCCTTAATGCTGGATAAATGGCTGCGGAAAGAGGTCGAGATTGCTTTAAATAACATAGGTTTCGAAGTGTCCATCGAAGAACAAGCACTGCGCGAAGTGGAGGATATCATATGGCAAGAACGCTTGCAAACCCAAAAAAAGCTAAAGTAATGTTCAACAGTGGGTGTTTTTCCACCATGTGATAAAATGAGACAACCCATCGCGAATATTTACTCTAGGAGTATAACCTAAATCACGCTGTGCACTACTGATATCCAATGTGATATTTTTGTGAAGAAGAGCGATACTGTAGGGAAGTATCTTCGGTTCCGCGGTGATGCCAAGTAACTTGTACAAGGACTCGACGACAATCGCTGCGGTAAGAGCCACACCATAAGAGACTTGGCGCTTGGGGTACTCCAGTTGCAATTCTTCGCACAACGTCTTTATCAAAGGCCACATCGCCACAGGTTCGCCATTGGTAATGTTGTATTTTTTTCCGAGTGTATGTCGTGGAGATGTTTGGGCCAATAACAGAGAGTCGACAACATTGTCGATATACGTAAGGTCAGCGATACTTTTGCCCGCACCGATTACTGGCATGCGCTTTTGTTGTAGTGCGTCAATAATACGCGGTAAAATAGCCTGGTCGCCTGGACCAAATATGGCACGTGGGCGTATCGTCACAACCGCTAGCCCCGCGGTAAAAGCGCGGTCCACGACCTTCTCCGCCAGCAACTTTGTTTGCGCATAGGAATTTACCATCGCGGACGGCAACGGATCGTCTTCTTTTACCAACAAACGATCGCGAAAATTAAAATAAATACTCGGCGTAGAAACATGAATTAAACGCTTCACTCCGTGCTGTAAACACCCGTCCACGATGTTTTGGGTACCAATGACATTGGCCGCATAAAAATCGCGATATTTTCCCCACGGTGACGACAGCGCTCCACAGTGAAACACAAAGTCACGCTCCGCGCACAAACTCTTTATTTTCTTAGTATCCGCTAAATCCGCAGCGACAAATTGCACTCCCTGTTGTTCGAGAATTTTTCCCTTGTGTAGATTGCGCCCCGTGGCACAAACATCCATCCCCATTTGTTGCAATCTTTTTGCCAATGCTCCCCCGACAAAACCGGTGGCACCTGTAACTAATACGTTCATTTTCATTCACTTATTTCTAAAGCATAGGATTTACTATATTTTATGTTAAACTCTACCATACGCTATTTTACCGGTCAATCAAATTGTGCTTTTATCACAAGATGTATTTCACATAGAAACAAACGATTATGAATCAAAATTTATCCGCAAATATATGGAAGTACTACATATTTAAAACATTGCATTTTTCCATTGGAATCTCTATTCCTACATTGGTATTGTTTTGGCAAGACCGCGGGCTCTCTATGACTCAAATTATGGTACTACAAACTATTTTTTCGCTAATTCTATTGGTTCTAGAAATTCCCTCGGGTTACTTTGCCGACTTGTTTGGACGAAAAATTTCTCTTATTCTCGGTGGAGTATGCTTTTTTGCTTCCTTCACCATTTACTGTTTCAGTTATCACTTTTACCAGTTTGTCATTGCTGAGACGGTGATTGCAATGGGCTTATCTTTAACCTCTGGTGCTGACAGTGCACTTTTATATGATACCCTAAAAGAACTCGATCGCGAAGACGAGTACCAAAAAATTTGGGGAAATGCGATGTTCTATGCCACAACTATCAGCGCAGGGTTTAATATTCTCGGAGGATTTTTAGCCGCCTGGGGCCTACGTGTTCCCATCATCGCCACCGCAATAATGTTGTTTTTTATGATTCCGACAGCACTGAGTTTTGTCGAACCACCACGTAGTAAAATCATTGTCAAAAAAGGCTATTTACGCGAATTGCTAAGCATAGTCAAATTACACGCGATTTCGCACAAGCAAATCCGCTCTTTACTATTTTTTTGTGCGATAGTCGTATGCTTTTACCACAGTGTCTTATGGCTTTACCAACCATACTTCAAACACACGGGTGTTCAACTTCAGTACTATGGAATCATCTTTGCTTTATACAATGTATTTGCTGGCATAGTGGCAAAATATTCGTACCGCTTGGAAAGAACTCTCGGTATGCGTCTGTCACTCCTCATGTTGATGCCCATTCTTATGTTAAGTTCCCTTGCCATGGGAATATGGGCGGTGTCTTTTAGTTTTCTATTCACCTTGGGTCATCAATTTGTGCGCGGTTTTTCACAAGTGGTTTTTTCCGACTATCTCAACCGCTTAGTCCCCTCTGATATTCGCGCCACGATGATCTCGGTGCAAAGTATGATTTCGCGCCTTGTGTACGCGCTATTTTTAACATTCATAGGAATGGTAACAGACAAATTTGGCGTACAAACAAGCTTCTACTACATCGCGATCAGTGCCTGTATCGCTGGTGGGGTTGCAATTTTTGCGGTTTGGTACAGCGGCTTATTACAAAATAAAAGCCACGCGTGAAAGCATAAAAAATTGTGAAAAATCAAAAAGTATTTTGCTGAAATTTTTTAAGATTGTTATAATTAAGAGTAGATTATAAATTCTTAATATCTCATGGCCAAAATAACTAAGTGTTATGGTTTGCACGAAAAAATGAACTTTATATAGGTGCTTCAACTAAAACAAATACAATAAGGTAAGGGGGCTGCAATATGAATAAATTTCTCGCTATTCTTACTATATTTTTGCTATGTGGTTGTCTTTATGCGGAAACAATAACCATCACGTATGGGACAGAAAACACACTTAGCGGCGTTATTATTGGTACCAATGACTTTCAAAGTAAGCAACTACAATCTATAGAAATAACCTTTGATAATGGAGATGTGCTTTACAACGAAGTTTTAACACTCTCCAACATAACCGACTTCCGTTTCACAACAAGCGCTAATGGACTACAAATTACGGATAATCCGGGAGTACTAAACGGAAAACTTATTATTGACAATCATGATCAAACTATTGGCTTAATCATTTTCTGCGGCACTCTCGTAGTGAATGAACCGTTATGCGGTAGGGAATTGAGTAAGGAACCACCAAGCACAAGTCCCCATCACAAAAACACTGCCAATTTTTTGGATGTTCAATTTGAAAATACACGCACTCCATTTAGCGCACTAGCTTTCAGTCGACAAAGTATAAATCAAGAATTTGTAACACTGGGTAAGCGACAGTAACCGTTCTACCTGAATTTTAGTAAAATTTTTAAAAGTCTGGTACCAAAGATACCAGGCTTTTTTTCGTTTGAGAAAGAATTTGACAAATTACCGCGAGCATTTATGATGGACAAAATTATTCATGATGTGAAAAAACTTTTGGGAGCATGAGATGCCACAACACAAAGCCGAACTATTAATGCCCGCTGGTTCTTTAACGAAATTAAAGGTTGCGATACTCTATGGAGCTGATGCCGTTTACTTGGGAACTCCGGATATGTCACTGCGCACCAAGTCGGATTTTTCGTTAGAAGACGTCATGGAGGGCTTAGAATTTGTACGTAAACATAATAAAAGAGCCTACCTCACCCTAAATTTATTTTCGCATAACAAAGATATCGACAAACTCTCGGTATTTTTAGATACCATACGTCAAGTCAAACCTGATGGTCTCATTGTCGCCGATCCAGGTGTTTTTGAGTATGTAAAAGAGTACGCTCCCGAACTCGAACTACATGTTTCCACACAGGCCAATGTATGCTCATGGCTTTCGGTAAAATTCTGGGAAAAACAAGGAGCAAGTCTTTGTGTACTTGCCCGTGAGGTTTCTTTCAATGAACTGCGAGAAATACGTCAAAAATGTCCAAATATCAAGCTAGAAGCTTTTATCCACGGTGCGATGTGCATGACCTATTCCGGGCGCTGTCTATTGTCAAACTTCATGACCGAACGCGGTGCCAACCAAGGAAATTGTGCCCACAACTGCCGCTGGAATTATAAATTACACTTACAACTCAAAGACGGAACGCGCAAAGAGCTCTCTTTAACTCCCGAGAATATCGAGCTATTCGACTTTTTATTAGAAGAAGGTTTTCGTCCCGGAGAATTTATGCCCTTTGAAGAAGATGGACGCGGTTCATACATTATGAATTCGCGTGACTTATGCCTGATGCCCAAACTAGACGAATACCTAAAACTAGGTATCGATTCACTTAAGGTAGAAGGTCGCAACAAAGGACCATATTATGCGGCGGTTGTGGCACGCGCTTACCGTCGTGCAATAGACGCATGGTATGAAAATCCGGAGAAGTGGTGCTATAAGAAGTACATGCAAGAGCTATACACCGTACCCAATCGCGGCTATAGTTTGGCATTTCATGACGGTCGCCTAACCAATCTCTCACATAGCTATGACGATAGTACCTCGGGATCGGAATGGGAATTTGCAGGGCTCGTCACCAAATGGGACGCCGATAGTTTTTGTATTTTGCCCAAAAACCGCCTACAAAAAGGTGATGTTCTGGAATTTGTCTCGCCCAATTCAGGGAACAACATTCTACTACGCATGTACGAATTTATCGATGCCAAAAATGGACGCGTCTCCGATGCAGTTCACGCCGGCCGCCAAACGGAAATTCGCATACCTTTTTCGCTCTTCAACTACGATGACCCCAATCTACTACGCGAAATTCTTCCCCCTTACACCGTAATTCGCAAAGAGAAGTTCTTGACAAATCGCCAGCAAACCAAAATATCTCTAGACCGTGCCAGTCAAAATTTAGAGCTAGGTAGAACCAACGAAGAGTGCTACCAAACCAAAAAACAACAATTGCAAGACTCAATTGATAACGAAGATACCACAAAAAAACGCACCAGGTCCCCACGCCAAGGAGTAGAAGGATGTTGTGGACGTGGTTGCAATGGCTGCCTAATATTTTTACACGACCCCGCATATGCCAAAGCACGCGAACTACTAAGCAAAAAAAAGATGGGCGAAAAGCTAACATACAACGCCATTACCACCTCCTAAATGACCCACGCATACCAGTGACATCTTTTCTGTGCACACATACCAGTGACATCTTTTCTGCACGCCAAAGATGTATTAGGCTCCCCCAGTGGGGAGCAATCGCTGCCTTGCAGCGATGTGGGGGCATCGCACACCAACGAACACCTATACTTTTCCCCTTTCACCATCACACCGTTCAATCAAAACTAAACATCACAATCAGGTAACCACGAACGAATAAGCTGCAATTCCTTGCGACTTAAGCCATCATTCCCCAACAAACAAAGCTGCACCAGATTTTGTAATTCTTTAATTTCCTCGGGAAGCTCCGTCAACTCGTTCTCTTCCAAGCTTAAATCTTGTAGGTTGCACAAACATCCAATTTCCGCAGGAATTTCCGTCAAGCGATTATTGTTGAGCGATAGTTCTTCGAGTTTGTGTAAATTTCCAATAGTCGTAGGCAAAGAACGAAGATTATTATCATCGAGATACAAATGAGTAAGGTTCGCTAAATTACCTATTTCCGGAGGAATCCCTCCAAGAGAGTTGTCCAATAAATCGAGATGACGCAAACTATACAAATCACCTATTTCACGTGGTAAATGTTCAATTTGGTTACCAAATACGTTGAAATAAGAGAGGTTGCGTAATTTCCCTATTTCAGGAGGCAGATATGTTATGCGATTGTAAAACATATCGCAATGAACCAAGTTCTTGAGTTCGGCAATTGCGATGGGAAATTCTACAAACGAGCCATGACTCGCGTACAGATGCGTTAACTTGGTAAGTTTACTGATTTCCGTTGGTAAACTTGCCAACGGATTACCATCTATTTTGAGAACACGAATATTCTGTAATTGACCAATAAGAGGTGGTATCGAGCTAAACTGATTGTTACTGAGAGATAGTTGTGTTGCGATTGTAATGTCAAAAACATAGTCGGGAACCGTCAACAAGGCATTGCGCGATAAGTCCAAATGGAAATTTCCAGAAACTCCGCAGTTGTCGAACTTGCATCCTTCTAAATCGCGAAATCTAACATCGTTTCGAAAGCTACAATGATCAAAATGAGAATTGTTGATTTTGTAATATTTTCCTTCCAAATAGAAAGAACAACCATCGTATTTGGTATTACTGTCGATTTCTTGTAGTGATTTACCTTTTATTGTCTGCACCGCTCAACTCCGTTACTGAAAATATTACCATTTGTTTATGTTTTTGATATTCGGCACATCAAATATAACACACTTTTTCTCATCGCACGGTAGTAAATTTATTTGCCAAATAATTTTGCCAACCACTCATCGTTTTCGTCGCAAATTTGAATATCTTCACCGCTAATAGCCCGTGCAACCTGCATTCCCGACATCACCGAAGCTTCAATGCATCCACAGTTAAAGTTATTGTTCGTCCAATCTCCGGTTAGGTATAGATGACGAAAACCCGATTCATCGCAGCGCAACCGATACTTATTAGAACCGGCAACGGAAAGTACATAGCGTTCCGAAGAGCCTGAATTTATACGATAGTACTGCGCATCGAAGCGCTTTTCGCCTTCACGGTTGTTGGGATCAACGAGTAAACTCCAATCTATTTTTCCGTTCTTGATGGTTCCTGGCCAAAAATAGTGCGCATTTTCTTTGAAATACTGCTTTGCTAATTGTTGTGAACGTTGTTGAGCCTGCTCTCGGTTTTCATTCTCTTTATCGGGAACCACTCCACAAAAATATGCGATACTCCCGTCTTTGTCTCCTGACTCCACCGCACACAGGTGGCTCATATCAGAGTATGTGTCTACAGGATCTGCATAGGTTCCCATGGTAAAAGTGGGTTCATTGCCACCTAACTGTTGTAAATTTTTACGAAACCAAAACTGGTATGCCTGGGTCGCAACAGTTTTTACCGAAGATATCATATTTTGCCAACGTTTATTGGCATCAATCAATTCTGGACATATTTTTGGTAAGGCTCCTATGGAAATTCCGAGTATCACCTCATCAAAGTCTTCACCTTGTTTTATAGATACTTCCTCATCGTGCTCCCAACCAAATCCAATACGCGAGCGATGCTCGATATCTATTTTTTCTTCATCAATAATTTTTTGTAGCTTTTCTCCAGCGACAATTTGCTCATAACATGGTGAACTTGGCCAACACAAGGCCCCACCAATATCCACAACAGGATCGTATTCGTTTGTTTTGAGTTGTACTTGTTTGACCATTTGAATAGTATCAATGCTCTTTTGATCCTCGGTTAGACCGATGTTTGTCACCGAATGAAAAAACTTGAACTGCACACCTCGTTTTTTGAGTACCTCGTACATTGGAGTAAAGACAATGTCTCCCATACCAGCGTTCATCTTGTATACTACCGCACCTTTATGTGTGCAAAAAAGCCGTAGCATACCACGCAAACCTGCACCTGCAGAAAAGTCGGCCTTTTGCGTGTCACCATCAACAAAAGCAAACGCCGCATTGTAGATGAAACGTACACTAGGACTTTGCGTCAGCGTCGGATATTTTTTGGCCCCGTGTTTATGTAACCATTCGCGTAGATCTAGGTGATCGATACTTGCCAGTCCATTTTCGATCAAGTTGTCGGCAACAACTCCGGTAATCACCGCAGAAATATGATCGAGAAGTATCCAAAATCTTCGCAATTCATCGTGGTCAATATTTTTCTCCACAAACGGCCATAGCCAATTTTTAAAGCGATTTAGGTTTGTAGCCAACACGTTTAACTGATTTTTACCACCGCGAAATTTGTGATAAACGCGTTGTGCCTTTGCCATTTCGTAAGACGCTTTTAATAATAACCACACCGGTACTTGTAACGCTTTTTTAATTCCTCGCGCAACAGTACCAATAAAATCCTTGTCCCAATCAATTTTTGTATCGCGGTTTGTAAAACCTAAATGCAGAACTTTCTCGCGCGCAAGGCTTTCGTATATCCCCAACAACCATTCCAGTAACAATTCTGTACCAGACCACAAATTCATCTCCAAGGGATCAATACCAGGGACTAAGTCATTTTCGCGAAAACGCATACGCCACTTTACCCAACGTCCTTTGTGATTTTCGTTTAAAATAAAATAGCTCTGTTTAGTGAAGGCTTGTTGCCACGTGGCAAACGGATGTTGTGGTACGCGATTATTGTCTTTATAACAACGCTGTATCAAACGAAATGCGTTGTCGTAAAAGCCGTACCATACGTGAAGCCCATGTTCTTCGATGCGATCCCCCATTTTGCGATTGCGGCCACTGGCCCCCTTTCCCCCCAAACGCCAACCAGGTAAATACACGGTGATATCATAATTGTCTTTTCTTGCAGGATCGCTCAATTCATATGCCGCGGTAAGTGATGACATTCCTCCACCGAGAATGGCGATGCGTTTATGCTTTTCATAGGTGTTATTTTGTGAAGAACGCCATACCTCCTGACCGTTTTTCATCGTCAAATTAGCGCGAAACCAAAACCCCGTGGTTTTTTGATTTTGCACACCGGCAATTTCTTGTAGCGGATGTGTCGCTAAATCATGAACTGTAAATTGGTAATTGTTCCCGAGATAACCGCCTTCTAAAAAGTCATTGACAACCACAGGAGTTTCGATAATCGATTGGTAACATGCCTTCTCAGGATGCGTGCAGGAACGGAACTGTTTCAGACCAAGCACACTGCCTTGTTTTTGTAGACCGCTTATAAGATCTGCTGTTGGAAAACCAGGCGCATCTTTGAACAGCATATCGACAAACATCTTGCCCATATCACGCATCGTAGAAAAATGATTCGCGGTGTTTTGTTTTTCCACTTCCCATAACAAAGAGCGCCGGGTAAACGTTTGCGATGACTGTCGCCCAACGACCTCTGTCCTGAAATAGTTGGCGTGCGACGGACTCGTTGGTATATCAAACCAGCCCATTTGCTTTGCTAGTCCAAAAGTTTCGCGTCCGGTCACCATGGTTTGTGCATTGTCGACAATGATATATAAAGGGAAAAAAGCAATGCGTTTTACCACAGGAAGCGTTTTACTATTATCCACTACGGCCAAAGGCATCCACAACGCGATGTCTTTGTAAGCAATAGCACCGTGTTTTTTTTGAGCAGAGGAGAGAGAGCCAATATCAACATGACTAAGAAGAACATACCTTGAGCAGGGGATATAGGAAAGCGTATCATCGGCAATACTGTTGAAGTAATTCTCACAAATATTTGTTAATTTGTCGATAGAAGCTTCGAGTAGGAATACGTAAAAAAGAGCATTTTTAATGTTGCCCGGCTGTGGCAAACATTGCTCTCCGGGAAATGGGATATATTTCATTTTTGTCACCTTTATGGTTTTGCCTTGGCTGTTTGTTGATATTCACACTGTTTATGTATTGGCAATGAAACAGCTAAAGGTGACACAAATATTTTACATGGTAAGATTATCTGTTGTTATTG
Source organism: Candidatus Uabimicrobium amorphum (assembly GCF_009002475.1). Classification (GTDB taxonomy): domain Bacteria; phylum Planctomycetota; class Uabimicrobiia; order Uabimicrobiales; family Uabimicrobiaceae; genus Uabimicrobium; species Uabimicrobium amorphum. Next base: position 577,026 of record NZ_AP019860.1, on the reverse strand, counting down.
ATGAAATATGTCGTTGCGCAATCTCGCGATGACTAGCATAGACAACGCCTTTTTTATTCATATACAAAGACGCGCGACTGTTCAAATCTAAAGGTTTGCCATAACTGTCGCCAACAAACGCTGACATCTCATTAAAAAGACATGCTGTTGCCGCATAATCCCACAAACAACCTCCCCCTTGTTGTGGTTTCGGTTTTTTCACAAAACACGCTGGGGCATTCTCCAATACCCAACAGGCATTCATCACTGCTCCGCCACGGTCTATTTGTTGGTATGTACCATTGTATGTAGGTTTCCACTTCCAAAACTCGTTGTTACGAAAACTCCCCACGTCTTTTATCGCGTGATACAAGGTTGAGGAAGGTGGATCATAGATCACTCCAAGATAGGGAGTTGATTCGCGTGAAACCAAAGCAATGGCCACGGCGTATCCACGCCGTTTTTCGACAAAAGGTAGCGTTCCATCTAGGGGGTCAATACACCAAAAGTAGTCTTTTTGAAAACGACTTAAATCGTCATCACTCTCCTCGATGAGTAATCCCAAATTGTATTTTTTACATGTTGGTTGAATGAGTTGCAATATAATCTCTTGGCTTAAAAAATCAACTTCTGTCACAATTTGCGAGGCGCGACTGTGACCACTGTCTTTCTCTTTTACCACAATATCGCGATCTGCATATTTTTGAATCATAACGCCCGCTTGAATCGCGGCATCGATGGCTATTTTCGCCAAGGTTTTTAGAGTACGAGTATCCACAGTTACAAAGACTCCACTACTTGGCGTGTAATTTTTTCGCTATAGCTATTTATCTTCCAATGGCCTGGACTCCAACCTTTAAGAAAACGATGAAAGTCCGCCCAAGCGACAGGGAATAATGCACGCCAATTTTCTTCGAGGTAATCGCAATTTATGGTTGCGTTTTTTTGTGTCGCTGCCTGACGTATACAATAAAAATAGTGATCTAGCAACTCTCGCTCGAATTTTTCACACTCCTCTTCATGTAGGCAGCTACCGATAAAGTAAGCGAGATCTTTCATACCACATCCTGCTCCTACGTATTGAAAATCGACTGCGGCAACTTTTTTTCCATCGCGGGAAAAACAAAAATTGGCAAGTTTTGCGTCACCGTGGACAAACGTTTGAAAAGGACTTTCGCGTAGTTTTTTATCAATTTTGTGTGCAGCATTTTTCAGAGAAACATCCTGTAATGCTTGCAGTTCATCGGGACGCGTGTCTAAATGCCAATACGTTCCGGTTTCCCAAAGCTGTTGTGGAGATTGCCCCATAAATGTAACGTGAAAATGCGCCAGCCAGCGCACACATACTTTGATCTCTTCCAGCGTTACATTGGTTTTTACGCGAGGAAATCCGGTACATGCGAGATCCTCTAGAACTATCAACGTCTCGTTGTCGTGAACATCTACAGCAAAACACTTTGGAACATATGCGTTTTCATCACACAAATGACTCCAGTTCTTATACCATGCCGTTTCCACAGCGTAAGATTTGATTTTACGTTGGTGAGAAATATTGGTGTTCCACCCGCGTGGGTGGGAAATGTTTTCTGGTAAACATATGTGTTTCACAACAACAGAGTCTATAGTCGCCCCACGAAGAGCGTAGCGTGCAATAATCCCATAGCCACTCCACAGGTCTTGGATTTTTTCTTCATCGAAAAGCTCACTTGCTCCCGTGGCTTCACATACTTTTTTTTGTAGGGTGTTATCCATTGTTTTTTATTCCCAGTTTAGAGGTATTCATTTGGTGTGCGATGCCCTCACCATCGAATAGAGAGTTTCAGCGTAGCTGAAACCTCTTATTCTCATACCTCTCCCACAGGGAGAGGTGTAATGCTTCTCTTTTGGTAAAAACTAAATTCACTTGATTTGCGCGACAAAAGAATGATTTCAAATTTTTTTAAATCGGTTACAAAGTAAATCAATGAGAACAAATTAAGACGCGTTACGCCTCTCCCGTGGGAGAGGCATGAGGCTTGTTGCTTTCAGCGAAGCTGAAATCTACAAGTCGATGGTGAGGGCACCAATCCGGAAACGAATCTCTTTTCTTAGCTGAAATCTACAAATTGATGGTGAGGGCACCAATCTGGAAACGAATCTCTTTTCTTAGCTGAAAGCTACAAGTCGATGGTGAGGGCACCAATCACCAAACGAATCTCTTTTCTTAACCAACAACAAAACTACCGTCGATCAACACCTTGTTTGTTTTTGATTGTAGCAACTGATAAAGATAACGACCTCCCCCTTGTTCTTTAAACTCCAGCGAGTATGTCTCTCCTGGATACGCAGGTCGCACAATCACTCCGGTGAGTTCTTTTATGTTGCCCTCTAAACAATCGCGCAATTTTCCTTCTATTTCACATAAGAGGCCCAATCCCGGATTGATACGTCTTTTAAAACCGACCACATGCGCCACACCATCGATTTGGTGCAAAGGATTGTAATCACCGTTGAGTAAAGCAAAGTCTACCAATTCGGCATCATTCATCGTTAGTAAATCAACACGCTCCCCCTGTAAATCACGGTATTCCAAACGTGGAATTTTTTCGATAGGTAATTCGCTAGTGTTTCCCCTTACCAGCACTGATATGTCCGCCTGATTGATGATGTTACCTTCATGAGAAATGTCCACTTGTGAGGTAAATATTTGCCCTTTGTCTGTTTGCACAATCTTTGTTGGCGTTACCGTAGCCTGTAGAGTTTGCCCTTCTTCGACAACAAAATCACTTTTTTGATAAAAAGAAACGCCATACACCGTTACGCGCGTAAAATCCACTTGCCATTGAGGATTTTGTAGTAGCTTCAAACACTCTTCTAAAAAACCGCTATTTACCGGAAAGGTAACGCTATTCTGCGGTTTCCCTTTGCATAATCGTTCGAACAGAGAAAACTTTTCGGGTGTTAAATGTAGCGGTTGCAATGAAATTTTGGTGTCTTCTTCCACCACAGATGTATTTACGGAAGTGGGACCTGTCGTGCGCAATTCGCCCTTTTTGGGATTGTATTTATAGAGCATGCTGAGACAATTACTGCCGTCCACTAACGAGCGTCCAAAGTACATCGTCTGCTTTATGTAACCGTTTTCATCTACGAAAATTTCGACATCTTGAAGATTACGCTTATAAATACGAACGCTAGTCAATTCGCCATTACTGTTCGTACTTACCACTAACCGGTCATTTTTTTTGTAGTGTGGCCACAACATATTCGTTAGTAAGTTACCGTATATTTTTTTCTTGCGATTCTTGTCATAGAGCCATTTGCCCATCACAGGTAGTCGATGCATTTTTGCAAGCAGCGGTTGTAAACGCGCCGCATTTTTGGGAATCATCGATGTGTTACCTAAAAATAGATACATCGCTGGCAAATTCGATTTTCCACCCACAAACGCCTGCGCAAGCGTTCCATCTAGACCACTCACAATTTTTTCAAACACTGTTGCCGACTTTGTTCTTATTATTTGTGATTTTACACCTTGGCGTAGGAGTTTGCGATAAAAACGCACGGGGTTGTTGGGCATGATAAAGCGTTTTAAGTTACCACGTATTGCTGCCTCTTCGACACAACCACTTAGTATCCATGGCGTTGTGAACGCCCCACCATGAATTTGTTTGCGAAAAAAAGCGTCGTTGTTTTTTGTACAAAGCAAGTCATACAGCAGCATTGCCTGCATTAATTCGCGTGTTTCGTCGCTCTCGAAGATGTCGATAAAAAAGCGCTTCGCTTCACGAAAAGCAGCGCGTAGAAGAGGAGTATCCATAGACGACGTAGCGGTTATACCACCGACATTTGCGGACATTTTGGTGTCGTCATTGCAGTACACCTCCGCTAAATAGTATTTGCCAAATAGATTCGAGGCCGCATAACTACAGCCTTGAAAGTTACAGATTGTTTTTGCCCAATAGCGCGAATCTTTTTGCGCAATCGAAGGACCATACCACCTCCTTTTTGTCGTTTTGCGTAGCAGTTTACTCGTCGTTGGCAAAGGCTTATTGTATATTTGCAATGCATCTTCTGCGGTTTGTGGCGAGATTTCGGCAATCACTGAAGGAGAAACATAACAACAAATCGAAGCGAGTTGCTTACACAACTTACGTATAATACCGTCCTGGGCGACAGCTAAACGAAGCTCTTGTCCTTTACCACCGCGATAGGCCAATGTCACTAAATGTATTTTATCTTCCCCGGCAAACTCACGTATGGTTTGCGCTATTTCTTTAGGTTGCGTCAGTAAATTCATTCCCTGTGTTGCATAGTGCAATGATCCGCAAAATTCTCCTGCAGTGTCAATGAGATTTTTCACATTCTTGGTGTGTGTGGTTAAGACTTCTGCACCTGCTTGTAGTAAAGCATATATTGGCGTTAGTTCTGCTGTTCCTCCGAGGAGAACAAATTTTTGACCGCGTAAATCAATATAACCATCGTTTTCGGCATATGCATATTCGGTAATGGATTTTAGAGCAGTAATTGCTTCGCTGCTTATTGTTCTTTGACCTATTAAGTTTTCAGCAAATTGTAATAGAGATTGTTTATTGTTATAGACTTTTCCCTCGTGGGAAATAGTTAACTTGTAGCCTTTACTATCCTTCATCCACGGATAGTTCACGACCGACAATGGCATAGATTGAGCTTCCTCTTCCATATAGGAAGCGAAGGGTACACTACGCTCCCCATCTATAAATAAAAAGTTGTGGAACATGTCGTCTAAGACGAATTGAGCGATACTTTGCCTGTCGTCGGATGTGGCGCGATGTATTTCGAATTGCGATAGATGTTCGACATAGTTTTTGGCAAACAATTTTGTATTTTCAGGTAGGTGATATTCCGAAAATGCATTTGGGAAATTAGTATAACTTTTTTGTAGAATTTGGTACACTACCTTCGATGCACTGGGTATTGGTAATTGTATTCCCCTTGTAACCATGATAGACCTCAATAAACTCAAAAAAAATAAACAAAACAGGGGATCTCAATTGACTTTTGATCAGATGAAGCATTGGCTAAATTTGCATATCCAAGCGGCATTCACGAAAATATAGAAAACGCCACAACTGCTTGTTAATCGAAAATAAAGCTTCGCTGGCAAACACCTAAATTGAGGATGCGCCCTAAAACTGATATTTTAGGACAGAAATACTATGGAAACAAACATAAAAAACAATAAATTGATAGAAGAAGTTTCAGATCAGGTAAAAAATAACCTCATGCAAGCTATCGAAAAAATCACCCCGTGGTTTTTCAGCGCTCTACACACTTTCTACTATCAAATGACTCCAAAAGATGAGCAAATAGAGCATTTACACACTGTACTTTCCTTAAAACAAACAAACGTTCCTGCGGCAACACTACAAAGCGCGGACGGCAGTAAAATCACTTACATTAGTGTTCGTAGTCAAGCAAATGAACTTTTAGAAGCATTAAATTCTCTATCGGATAGTAATATTCGTGGAGCGACAATGCACACTAGCCGCGAAGGAGACTATTTAGCGGTACATACTTTTTTTACCGAGACCTCTGCGCTTGACAAAAACGATCCCAAAAACGCGGAAACTCTCACACAAGTTCGCGAGTTGTTATCTGATATGCCCGAAGAGAAAAAGCTACGCGCGGAAAAATTTATCAATGGCTTAGATTCTCAATATTTAAAGCGCTATGACACCCCACGTCTTCACGCGCACATTCAATTTTTCATGGAAATTGAAGATTACGAAACGGTCTTTAGCCTCAATAACGAGCGCGATGAACAATATACGAGAATTTCTCTATGTACGATCAATCCTCCCGCAACGGGATATTTATATCAAGTGGCCAAAATTTTTCATCTTCATGATGTAAAAATCAACCGCATGTATGTCAATATTGTTGAACTCGATGACAATGAAGAAGTTGTATTTATCACCGCATATGGCCAAGATAAAGATGGTAACAAAATAACCGAAGATTCCGTGTTGTGGCAGAGAATGCGCCTAGCAATTAAGGCCGTAAAATGGGTTATGGAAGATGAGCTTTCCAATCTTGCAAAGGTAGATGAGAAAGTATTTAGTGTACGCAAAGCCAACTTAATACGCGCCACGGCAGTGTTCGTTCACCAATTTTTGTCAAAATTGGAAAAAGAGCGTTACACATATGAAGTGATTAAAAAGTCATTTTTACGTCATGAAAACATCACCGAATTGTTAACAGATTATTTTTACACAAAATTTAACCCGACGACAAAAGATGTTTGTCCACATTGTGGAACATCTTCAGATCAACGCGCGGTTGATATGAAAAGAATACGTACCCAACTAAAAGAACACATGCGACAGTTGATGCATTTCATTGACAAGGGCGTTTTTAATGCTGCGCTGAAGTTTATCGATAATATTCTCAAAACAAACTACTTCATCGAAGATAGTATTGGTTTGGCATTTCGCATGGACCCAGAAGTTCTCGATAGTAGCGTTTATGAAGCAAAACCTTTTGGATTTTTCTTTTTCTTCGGGCGCGGTTATAAGGGATACCATATTCGCTTTGAAGATATGTCTCGCGGTGGCTTGCGTTTGGTTCGTTCACGAGATAGTGAACACTACGACTTGGAATCGACACGCGTTTTTGACGAAGTATACGGTCTTAGTAGCGCACAACAACTAAAAAATAAGGATATTCCCGAGGGGGGTTCCAAAGGTATTTTGCTACTCCAACCAGGAGTAGAAGTAAAACAAAGTGTGGAATGCGCTATTGATTCTCTACTTGATTTACTCATTACCAATGAAAAAGGGAATTTACATCCACGTATTGTTGACTACTACGGCAAAGAAGAAATTATATACCTGGGTCCAGATGAAAATGTCACCGATGATCGCATCAACTGGATCGTACAACGCGCTAAAAACCGTAATTACAAATACCCAAATGCTTTTATGTCCAGCAAACCAGGGGTAGGTATCAACCACAAACAATATGGTGTTACTTCTCATGGTGTCAACGTTTATGTCGAAGCATGTCTTGAGTATTTGAAAATAGATCCTCTTACAGAGCCTTTTACCGTACGAATGATCGGTGGTCCTGACGGAGATGTTGCCGGGAATGAGCTGAAAATACTCATTAATTCTTACCCACAGGTAAAAATTGTCGCTATTTCCGATGGCGGTGGAGCCGCATATGATGTGAAAGGACTCAATCATAAAGAATTGTTGCGTCTTGTCGATGAATCAAAATCCATTATCGAATTTAAACCGTCTTTACTATCTAAGAACTCACAAAACTTTGTTGTTAGTGCCAATACGATAGATGGTCGACAAATTCGCGATGAACTCCAAGTGAGTAATCGCATAAAAACAGATCTTTTGATCCCCGCGGGAGGAAGACCAAACACCATTAATATTGATAATTGGCAAATGTCCCTTGATGAAAACAATGTTCCCGTATTCAATGCCGTTGTTGAAGGTGCAAACTTGTACCTGACCAACGATGCTAGATACAAGTTAGAAGAAATGGGTGTTGTCGTCATTAAAGATAGCTCGGCAAACAAAGGTGGTGTGATATGTTCCTCTTATGAGATTATCGCCAGCCTTATTTTAAGTGAAGAGGAATTCCTGGATATTAAAGCCCAGTACGTCGTAGAAGTCGTTGACATTCTAGAAGAAAAAGCACGAAAAGAATCCAAACTTTTATTTCGCGAATACAAAATGAAAAAGAAACCGCTCACCACGTTGTCAGCGGAAATCAGCGTCGAAATAAATGAACTCACAGACATATTAAAGGCGTATATCCGCAAAGATATCGAAAACTCTGATAAAATAGAACGTTATCATCGCTTACTGAAATCACACTGCCCTGCTATTCTTGTAGAAAAGTACTCTGATCGAATTATTGAAAATATTCCACGTGAACATCAACTTTCCATACTTGCCAGCCAAATAGCAAGTCATATTGTCTACCGTGAGGGTTTAGGTTGGGTCAAAAGTCTCAATTATAACAACATACCTGAATTGGTGGATGTTTACCTCGATCAGGACTTACTTGTCATTGATTACATCCATAAAATTTTGGCCTCTGATCTTCCAGGTAAGGAAGTCATTGCAAAAATTCTCGATCGCAATGCACGTAAAGAGCTGACAAGAGAAGCTCTACATGAAACAGAGTAATGAATTACTAATTCAAAGTCGATAAAATCACAGAGATCACAGAGAAAGTTTAAGTTGACCAACGAGTTAATTTTTTCTTTCGCTGTGTCCTCTGTGGTCATTTTTATAAGACCACACAATTTTAGATAATTTGCTAAACAAAATTTTTCCATACTTCTTCGGAAAATTCACCAACCTCACGTATTAATTTCTTGACGAAAAAGCTTCATTTTACTAAACTAAATTGTTCAACTTCATAAATGAATTACAATTTATTACTTATTTAAACAACCCTAGTTGCTAGTTGGGATTGACATTTTAGGTTTAAGATAATGGCTTACAGATATATTGGCGGTCAACTAAAAAAAAATCTCATTGCCAATGTATTAGAAAATTGAGCTAGCAGTAGTTACAGACATCGAATCTTGTCATGCGTATAGGGAGAAAAAATGGCTGGAAATAACAGTTTAGGTTTGGACTTCAAACAAAGACTTCTGGGAATGAAGGCAGTAGAGGGAAAATTTATCACAGAAAAGCAATATACCCAGTGTCTCAACATTATTGACTTTTTTGAAAAAGACAAAAATCTTACCGACATTCTAGTTGAAAAAGGTTTTATGACCCAAAACCAAATTAGAAGACTCGAAAAGATAATCGATGGCGAGTTAGATCCAGATATTGAAGCAAAGAATATCAACAAAGAATCCGCATCACTCTTCGGTTCTATCGCTTTGGAAAAATGTTTGATTAGTCAAGTACAGTTAGAACAAGCTTTAGAAGAACAAAATAAGTATACGGAACGTGGAGTACGCGTTCAAATAGGGCAAATTTTGTTGAAAAAAGGTTATATCACGCTGAGTCAAATTTCGTCTATTCTCGAGAGCCAGCTAAATAAAACCTACTATTGTAAGAAGTGCTCTCTATCAACAACAACATCTAACCCTAAAAACGAAATATTACAATGTACAGAGTGTGGCCTTGACTTAGTTGAGATGAAACAGAAAAAGAAGCCACAGAAAAAACAAGACGATATATTACCAGCTCTCAATACAATTGAGCTGTAACAAGTTATGAGGAACATACTTATGCTGCGAACTATCACTATTTGTACAATGATGCTATTCTTATTAGTTTCGTGTAGACAACGCGAAGTGTGCTGTGACATAGATAGGGTAGCGGGTGTTGGATGGCCTGGCGGAAGTTACACTTATGTCGCTATCGATAGTCAAAATACGCAAAGTTCAGAAAGTGCAGACCAAACAAATCTTGACTCTTCTGTAGAAGAAATGCAGCCTGACTACTCACAAGAAAATACAGATAATATGACTGGAGATGTCACTGAAGACTCTATGCAAGGTGATACATTTGACGAAGACAATACAGTAGAAGGTAGTACATCTGGTGATGACGACAACGCCACTGGCCAATTAGGTGGTTCCGCCCAAGATGAAAACGCGGCAGTCGCAAAGCAAAATACACTTGTGGGTGTTGAATTAAAAGTTCCTGGAAAAAACTACATATACAATCTATTTACGTATGAAATAAAAGTGCGTAATACAGGGGATAGCCCTCTAAAAAATATTGTAGTAGAACATACTGTGCCTAAAAAATTGAGCTTGTTCTCTACAACAAAAAATCCTCAACAAAACAATAACGAATTAAAATGGGAAATTGATGAAATCTCGCCATTTGCAAGTCGTTCGTTCAGCGTAACAGTCAACGGTCAAGAAACCGGTGATGTACGCATCGTGGCGAAAGTTACCATGTTAGATGGATCGACAAAACAAGTAGAAAAAAATACAACCGTCGATGCCTCTGCTGGTCTAAAAATAAGCCATCTCGATACTATCGATCCTGTAGAAGTAGACGCAACCACCATCTACCAAATTGAAATTACCAATCAAGGTAATAAAGACGCTCGTGACTTAAAATTAGTGGATACAATACCAGCGGAATCTACTTTCGTAAACGCACAGGTAAAGAATATGGCAGATATAGGCCATGAGGTAAAAGGGAAAACTGTCACTTTCGCCACAATCCCCAAACTATCTCCTGGACAAAAGATAGTTTTCGAAGTTGAAGTTGAAGTCATCGATGTAGGTGACCTAGTAAATACAATAGAAGTAAGCACCTTAGATTTTGGTAAAACAATAAAATCCCAAGAAGGAACCAAGTCCTTTAAAGATTAAGTGTTTACTCATTATTTTCCCCTGGCTCTTTATGAGCCAGGCTGTGCTTTCCCCATCGAAAAAACATTCCCCATATTTTAAACTCATCATAGAAGTAGTCACATTATGAAAGCTTTAATCCAAAGAGTGAACAGAGCTTCTGTCACTGTAGATAATCGTGTTGTTGGTGCCATTGAAGAAGGAATGCTTATTTTTTTGGGTGTTCTGGATGGAGATGGCGAGAAAGAAGTCGAGTACCTCGCGCAAAAAGTTATGGAATACCGTATTTTTCGCGATGAAAATGGTAGAATGAATAAGTCTCTGTTAGACATAAAGGGTGAAGCTCTAGTGGTGAGTCAATTTACACTTGCTGCGGATGGAAAAAAGGGACGCCGCCCTAGTTTTGATAAGGCAGCTTCTCCTCTTGTGGCAAAACCTCTATACGAGATGTTCGTAGAAAAGCTCAAGGTTTTTGTTAAAACAGAATGCGGTTGTTTTGGGGCTAAGATGATTGTCTCAATTGAAAACGATGGTCCAGCAACATTTATATTAGACTATAAATCTTGACTAGCTTTCCAAAAACTTTTCAATTTGCTCATATGGATTCGATACATGGAACATGGAAGAAGTTGTTATTGGATCGGATAATTTTTCCAAAGCAACCTGAATTTTATCTAATTTTCCTGCTAGAATTTTCACTGTTTCTTCAATGTTATCTAATCTTTGACTTCCATTATTACCCATATCAATTGATTTTGCATTCATACTATCAATATTTCCATAGAACTGGCCTTCATTGTATTTTTCAGCATCTTGGTATTGTACAGCATCTTCCGAGGTGGCTCTTAGCAATCGACTATTAAATTCGTGTGCCTTAGCTAAATCCCGTTTTAGTTTAGCATTTTCAGATGTGAGTTGTTGAATCTTAAGTAGTGCTTCTCTTTCTCGTTCTTCTGATTTTTCGAGTTTAGCATGTGCATCTTTGATAATATTGTTAATTTCTTCTCTTGCACGTTCTAATTTCGCGATGGCTTCTACGACTTTATTCAGTTTTTCTTCGCAAATTTTTTCTCGAATTACTAGACTACTATTATCACCACCAAGCATCTTATACAAACACTCTATTTTGTCTTCCAAATTTTCATTGGTTTCCACAAGAGTATCCATATTTAGATTGGGATGCATGTGTCTATGTTTATTTTTTCTTTTTTGTATGATCTCTCTGAAATCAGCCATTCACTTTTTCCTGATGCATGGTTTTATATAACACAAGAACCACGATAATTACAAAATTTATCGTTTTATAGCGTACCATACGTACATTGATAAATCAATATATTTTTGAGTATTTTATAAAATTTTCAAAATACTGTAGTTTAACCTTTTAAATCAATTTAACTACTTGATAGTCCCTTCCGCATCAATCACATTATCATCGGAATATTCTTGCGGGTTGGAATCGAATGAAACAGCGTGCATTTTGAGATGTCTTTTCATTCGCGAGGTTACGATAAGACGTATTACATCTCTACTTCCAGGCATAATCAATAAGAAACCAACTATATCGGTAATGACACCTGGAGTGACAAGAAGCACGGAACCAATGACCAAAAAGAAACCATTTATCAAATCTTTTTTTGGCATCAATCCATTGGCCATATCTTTTTGGATGCGTTGTAGGAGAAATACACCTTCTGATCGTGCTAAAACAGCTCCTGATACGCCAGTAGCTAACACGATAAAAACCGTCTCCCAAAAGCCGATAATTTTTCCGATGTACACAAGTAAAAATAGATCGACTAATGGAACGACTGTAAATAACAAGAGTAAATTTAGCATACAATTTACCTTGTTGAAAATTTTATTTTGATATCAAGGAATTCGATCATTGCACCATCTTTTAATTGCACAACTTCAGTAATCCTAGTTTGGTCAAGATACATTTCCGCATTATTAGATGGAGAAAGAAAAAAGCCTGTGGGGCGACTACTTATGATAAAAATCACGTTAGATTCATAGTCTCCTTCGACTTTCAAGTCAGCATTATCGCCTTTTCCTGCAATAAACAATACCTTTTCAAGAAATACTTTCTGTGGTGACGCAGCTCCTTCAAGAACAGTGATGCTCGCCGAAGAAGATTCTTCTGAACTATTTGAACTAGGATTTGTAACTCTTCTAGTTCCTAGTTGTAAGGTTTCTTCTGGTGGACCAAAATTAAAATCTCTGCGTTGTGTTGGCGCTATTTCGCTATAAACAGTTACCTTTTCATTGTCGTTTTCAAAGAAAATCAGGCTATGTTTATTTTGTTTACCAATCCCTATTTCGTCTCGGTCACGTAAAGCACAGCGTTTTATCGGTAATGAATTTACACTTGTGCCGTTTTGGCTATTTAAATCTTCAATAAAAAATTCGCCATTCGACTGGATGATCCGCGCATGGTTACGTGAAATTCCAAGATTATCAATTGAAACAGTGTTATCTTCTGTTCTTCCTATGGTGAGAGGTCCTGCACCAATTAGGTATTCTTGAATAATATTATTTTTAAATTTTAAGAGTACTTTAGCCATATTTTTACGGTAAGAGCTTTAGCTCGATACCTCCCTTTTTACAATTTATTTTATATTTTTCTTTTTTCCTAAAAAAACAAATTGTAGAATAAAAGTATTAAATTTGGAGTGTATAATACAAAAAAAAATATAAAAACCAAATAAAAAACTTTGAACTAATTAAATTTCTTACGCTTATACAAAGTCTGACTACGTTTATCAAGGGGTATTGACATGAAATTGCGACTTTTTATTGTAATAGGGTTGTTTTCTCTGACAATGTTTGGATGTCAAAAAAGAGAAATTGTCTACGATAATTATATTGATTCTTTTCGTTACAAGCCTGAAACCGAGTGGGACTATCTATACATGCTCGACAAAGGTTCTGAAACGAAAGTTGCAGAGAAAAAGTAATATACCCACCTGCATGGTAAAAAAGCTCCAACTAGTTTGGAGCTTTTTTTATGATGGCCCTGGATTTCCAGGAGGAGGAGACACAAAGACTTGTGTTTTTGCTTTGTAAATAAGCTTTCCGGAACGAAAAATGCGTATAATAATGTCAAATAAAGTACTTGGCATTTGTTTCGCAACTGTCGGCGATTGAATTTCTATATTAAAAGAATATTGCGATAAATGACTGTCTTCGTTGGAAACTGTCACATTGTAAGGAAGTGTTGAAGCATTCGCGGCAACAAACCCTACTCCTAAATTACACACCGCATCTCCATCACGAATTCCAGGAATAAAAGTACTATCATTATCTGGATTGTTAGGGTCTTCAATTAAACCCAAAGGTTTCATCGCTCCATTCGCATCAAAAACAGCCTCGTCGCTACCATTTACTTCCACTGGCAAAATAAAGTCTGTACCTGCGTTTATACCATCGTAGAAAAATTTAAATTTACCTTTCGAAACATTGAGAGGCTGAGTGTTTAAAACTTGCATGGAAGACATAAAACTACTATGTACAGATTCTGCAATAATTGTGGATTGTGTTTCTTGAACTGCTTTTCTAGTTGAATGAAGACCGGCAGGAAAAAGAACAAGAACTCCTCCAAGTCCTACAATTAAGATACCAATCGCAATTAATATTTCGATTAATGTAAAACCGCTATTTGTTTTTTTCATCGATTTTTGACGAGGAACCTACTTGAATGAGTGGGAATTGGAATGTGTGGCGTTCTTCCATTCAACCTCGTATCTCCTTTTTCGAAAATAAAACATCGATTTTTGCCTGTTGAAATTTAACTACCGCCCGAAGGCGATAGTGGGTGTTCTCTGAATTAAAAACCTAAATCCGAGTGTCATCCTGATTTGATAAAAATTCAGGTATAACACAGAGGAAAATTCCGTCTCAATAAAACTAGAAAAGCTTTGCGAGACTGCCGTTCCTTGTTAATCTTCCGTTACTAATAATTGCACTACTTTTGAAAATGTTCGCGTTAAGCGTCCTCTTGCATCTGTCAAATCGACATTTATGCGAATGGCAAAAGGAAATTGAGTAAAAGGATCATTTATGTTATTTGTAAACGCAACGGGTAATGCAGGTCTTACCACCTGAATTTCCCCGGTGATGGGGTCAGAAAAAAAGTAGTCTATTTGAAACGAAGGACGCAAGTTACCTATCGAGTTTTCTTCGGCAATAAACTGACAAACAATGTCGTCTGCCAATGTATGTTCGTATGGCTCATTTACAGGGTCTGGATCTGGAACGAATTCTCCATCTTCTTTTGCCAAAGCGTCAACAATATGTCTTTTAAGAGTCCAACGATTATTAACTTCTTCAAGATAATAGATTATTCGCGCTTCGGCAGTTATTATTTCCGGCTCCACACTATCATTGCTCGAATTCATGAACGATGTTGTTGATAAAAATTTAACGAGCACTTGTGGACTTGTGTCATCCCGAGGATTACTAATAGTCAAAGGATATTCTTGAGGAAAAGGTTCTCTTTGATCTTGGGTATTTTTCAAGTCTTTGGTTAAATTATTCAATCCTGCTCTGGCATTTTGAAAAACGAACATGGTGTTTTCTGTTGTTGTCATCATTTTTGTTACCGCATTAAAGATAATGACAAGAGAACCGATTACAATAATCATCAACGACAGCGATATCAGAAGTTCCACTAATGTAAAACCGTAAAAACGTCTTCTACTCATTGTTTATCCTATCATTCACGAACAAAAACAACGACACGCCCGGTGTTGCGCACAACATCGATATAACAACTCTTATCTTCGTTAGATAGCTCTTCAATAACAATATCCGTGTCATCGCTTTCTTCGGGGTCATTGCCTTTATCTCCTTGGAAATGAAGTTCTCCACTAGGCAAGAAAATATAAATCTTGTTAGCCGCAGGTGTTGTAAATCGAGTGCGATCTGGTAATAAGCGCGGTTCTTCGTGCAACACGAATGTATTGTTAGATCTGTCCAAACGATATATGTGTATACTATTTAAAACGCCTGTTATCGATGTAGATACGCCATTTTTCGTCAATTCTTCCGTGGTATCGTCCACAAAAAAAACAACACGTGTTTCCGACTTTTTACTTATGGCAACAGAGCGTGCTTTCGTAAACATAGATTGTAACATTTGCCCAGATGCTTTTAAGCGTCTATTGCGTGTAAATTTAACAAATATAGGTGCGGATAAACTCGCGACAAAACTAATAATAGCAATAACAATTAGCAACTCTAATAAGGTGAAACCTTTTCTTTTTGTATACATTTTGTTAATCACTTCTGCGTTTTTTCGTCTCTTCTATATTCCAGCTAACAATTTCATCTCCGTCTATCAGCGCAAATGAGGTAGAATCATCATCGGAAAAGCCATCGGTACCATCTAATCCATCTGCTCCCAGTGAATAGATGTCCACCATCGTAAAAGAGCGGTTATCATTATTGAAATTGTTGGGCCCTTGGGGATTGTCTGCGGTATGGTTGCGACCAGGACACACGCGTAAAAAGTTGCCAAAAGCATCGGCGACAAGTTCTTCGTTATCTCCAGGGTTCTCTGCGGGAACACCATCATCTATTACCATAGGTAAATTTTGCGAAACGAGTATGTCACCATCAATTTCTTCATCGTTACTTACTTTAATATCCATAAGAACAAAGCGCAAACGGCGATTAAATTCAGCAAAGTCATCTTCATCGAAGGTGTCCAAAGCGTTGGTATCACCTCCTATCCCTTGATATCCATTGTTTTCCAATGTAGTCGTATCATTAATATCGGGGTAAACCTTGAATATGGCACGATATTCATCACATCCTGTCATCAAGGCCATGATCGTGGCTCGTGTACTTTCAATGAGTGCCTTATCGCGTACAGATTGGCTAGCAACAACGATAAATCCCGCAATAATACTGATAATAGTGATGACGATGAGTAGCTCAATTAAGGTAAATGCATTGTGCTTTTTTTGCATGAGTTTCTCTCTTATTCTGTAAAGTTTGTGATAATTCTAGTTGGATCGACAATGTCAACATCCTCTGCTTCGCAAAATGTTTGAAAACTATCAAACTTGATAATCGCTTGGCGCGGATCAACATCGACTTGGTCTCTCTGGAACTTTTGCGTTCTTCTTTCGGAATCAAGCTCATTGTACTTTACAGTTGTACCAAAACGTGTAGTAATAATCGGAGCTTCCCCGTCGGCCACTGGACCTCCGGTATCGTTACGCAAGTCTTCTTCTTTTATGTCCAAGTAGTTATCAAGCGGTCTAGCGGAAACGTCAGCAAAACCACCGATAGAGTCATTCGAAGTGTCTCCATCTAGGTGACGCACCAAGTTTTGGTCATTGTAATTGCTCACGGTACCGTTAAATTGTCCCCGTGTTCCCGCACGATTTACCGGAGAACATTCATTTTCGTCGGAAGGAGCTGCACCTGTTGCCGGGTTATTTTGGTCAGGAGGGTATACTCCCAAATCACTATTGTACATAGCAAGTGACTGGTCTAATGTACTCAGCAAAGCTTTAATTTCTGCGCGGTGAGACGCCAACACGGCTTTCTGTATCGCAGGAATCAAAATTGATGCGAGAACACCAATAATAGCGACAACGACTAATAATTCAATTAGTGTAAATCCTGATTTTCTTCTCATAAAAATCTCCCTTGTAAGGTAGGTAAAATCAATAGATGTTTGTTGCATTTCTATATTTTTATTGTATCGCGGTAACTATAAACTTGCAAGCAATTTACCAAAAAGTGGTTTTGGTGGGGATTTATTTTGTAAGGGGCTGTGGAAGGTGTTGTGGAAAAGTTATTTACAAGTATGCGATGCCCACAATCGGCTTCGCATATCAAATGTCGTCTTTTCTGCATGCGTTAGATGTATTTGGCTCCCCCTGTGGGGCAACGTCATTTAGTTAAGGTAAATGTAGTATTTTCAGTAGCTAGAGAAGTGAAGTGATGATATATCCCTTGCAAATGCTACATTTATAGTTTGTAATAAATAAATGAACGAACGAAAGATAGGATGAAAATATGAGGTTAACATGAAAAACTTACTAGTAGTATCAACAATGAAAAGTGTAAGATCAGAACTAAGCAAAAAAGAAATAGTGGAACGATACAAAACTAAAAAAAACACTTTACACGTTGCCGGAAAATAACATTTGCAGGATTAGCAACAATGATACTGCTAGGAGCTAAAATGAGCCTCAGCAACAAAATAAGAACATTTTTCAAGAAAATCAAAGCGCTTGATAAAATAATTAGTCCAGGAGGACTACACCAAGCAAGGAACAAGCTAGATCCGAAGCTATATAAGCATCTCCAAAATACAATATTAAAAACTTTTTATGAAGAAGCGAAAGATGAAAATAAAAAATGGAAAAATAATCAGATCTATGCTGTAGATGTAAGTACAATCAATTTACCAAAATCAGAGGAAACTTTGGCATTTTTTAGTGTCCAAAGTAATCAAAGCCCAACTGAGAGAGTCCAAGGCTATGGAAGTTTTTTATACGATGTTTTAAACGAACTTCCTATTAACCAAGAACTTGAAGCAAAACAATCTGAGATAAAGTTTGTCTTTGATTCTCACTGTGACTACTACGATAAAAATACAATCGTTCTCTATGATAGAGCATATGCCAGTAATGCGTTAGTAGCTTTACATAAATCTTTAAGTGTTCCTTGCGTTATAAGATGTTCAACTTCCAGTTCTTTCTCAATTGTTAGCGAATTTCTAAAAAGTGACTCTTTCGACTCTGTTTACAAACTAGTCATTCCTAAAGAAAAACGAATTGAGTGGAAAAAATATAATTTACCATCATCTGTAAATGTTAGGTTAATAAAAGTTATTCTTTCGACAGGAGAGGTTGAAGTTCTTCTTACTACTTTACTTGATCAAGAACTTTATCCTCTTGATGACTTTGCTTGGCTATACCACCAACGTTGGAAAATAGAAACCTATTTTGATCGTCTCAAAAATCAGTTAGATGTTGAGCGTTTTTCTTCTGGTTTTTTATTACATATTGAGCAAGACTTTTATGCTCGTGTTTTTATGAGTGCTCTTGAATCCATCGTTATTAAAAGTGAACAACAAATTCTTGACCAAGAATGCGATAAAAAAAATACTAAATATCGATATCGTATCAATAAGTCTATTTCGTATGCCGAACTTCACGATGAAGTTATTGCTCTTCTTTATGATGAAAGTATTCCTATTGAAGAAGCATATGCTGAAATAAGAGTTCTCTTTCGTTTGTCTCCTTCTCCAATAAGGCCTGATAACAATGCGCCTCGTGTTAAGAAGTCTGCTAGCTATCAGCTTTGGCATCAGAAATATAGGAAAAAAACAGGACACTGAAAGTTCCTGTTTATCAAGGCTACATCTCTATATCTTAGATCTAGCCTTGATAAATACTTGTTTTTTACTAACTAAATGACGTTGCCCTGTGGGGGAGCAATCAGTGCGCAGCACTGATGTGGGGGCATCGCACCAATGTCGTCTTCTGCTATCTAGTTGATATTCTTGGCAACACGAAAACCGAGAATTTTATTGCTGTATTTTGCTCCCAAGCCACTACGACTTGCAGAGCGACAAGACGCGATATTATCATACCAACTTCCGCCACGTTGAACTTTAACAGGGCGAACAGCTTTCAACATTTGGCTAACACCTTTATTGGCGAGCATGGCCGAATTTCCCGTACTTTTTGTCTCGTAGTTACTGTATGTATCCACACACCACTCCCACACATTGCCAATCATATCGTGAAGGCCAAAAGGATTGCATTTTTTCTTTCCAACTTCGTGCGTTTTATCTTCAGAGTTTCCTTGGTACCAAAAATATTCCTCGACAACATCATTCCCCCAATAGTTTTTTGATGTTGTTCCAGAACGACAAGCATATTCCCATTGTTCCTCATCAACAAGCCGCAAGCCAACCTTTTCACAAAAAGAGTAGGCATTTTCCCAGCTGACTCTTTCCACTGGTAGATAATCTCCTTGAAAGTGAGAGGGGTTGCTTTTCATAATTTTAAACCACTGGCGTTGTGTAACGGGATATTTAGCAACGTAAACTGGACGTTTCACAGTGGCAATATGCTGTATTTCACCGCTTTTCCGCCCCTCTTCATCTTCCGCAGATCCCATTAAAAAACGTCCTGGGGGAATGAGAACCAATTCGAAACTGACATCCTCAAACACATGCTCCACATCTCTTTGTAAGCCGTTTTGTTCGGCATACCATTGCTGGTAGGCTTTTGCATACTCTACTTGTTTTTCCCAAGAGAGAGAAGTCCATTGTTCTAGAGAAAAGTCCATTAGAAATTCACTGCTGTCCCAACACTCTTTCCACACTTCGTCTTCCGACTCCACATTTGCGCTAGGACCAAGATTGCCAAACTCTTCATTGGCCCTGCTTTGAAAACCAATGACCAAGCTTTGCATTGTTTCCGGCTCGCGATGATTTTTGGCTAAAATATCGAACAGCAAACGCCCAAAATACATAGAAATCATACAATGAAGTGAATTTTGATGTTGTTTATCTAGTTTGCTGAAAAAATCTTTAATGACCATGGGATTCAAGTCACTAATTAGATCTAAAACAATCGGTCTTAACCACTCAATTTGCTCTTTTTGCAATTTGAGAATGTTCCCTAAGGCACGACGTTTGACACTCGGATCAGGGTTAAACAACTCAATGCTTTCCACCCATATTTCGTAAAAATCTTTATCTTTTTGCGAAAGGGCATGGATAATTTTTTTCTTCGCCTTCGTTCCTTCTTCCCATAAACATCCACGCAACAGATCCACGGCATAATCGTTATCAAAATTGTAAGAGTCTAGCTTTTCGATAGCCGCGAGACGTTTGCCATCTTCAAAAGAATGTAACTCGTCAAATAACTCCCAAGTTTTGTTATCATTGGGATATAGTTTTTTTAGAATACGAATACATGTTCTGCGTACTGTGCGGTTTTTATTAATTAAGTAGTAAGAAAGGTTTTCCTTGAGCCAGCTCATTAAACGCTTTTGCCGTTCAGGTTTTTCACTTTCGTACATATCGTAAATTTCATCGATACATACAAATACTTTGTCCGTGTCGTAGTCTTCAAGTGCTTTGTAGCGCTCCATCACCAGATAGTAATAGATTTGAACATCCTCATTGAGAGAGCTAATGTTGTAATTTACACTTTTGAGTAGATTGGCCCCTTCGAGTTTTTGCGCAAAATTACTGCTGTTGGTAATTAACTTTGTGGCAAACGGGACAAAACTATCTTTGTCCCCCAGATTTCCCTTTTCGAGAGATTCGCGCAACAATTCTTGCCATTCTTCCTCGTATCTACGCAGTTTGTTTAGGGTTTTTTCTGGAGAAATCTTGATGCAGTTGAGCAACAAACGCTTTATTTCTCTCTTTAACTCGGTGGTATTTTTATAGCGTTGATCACGATTTTTTTGCATCATCTTCATTGCAAGATGCTCTACTTCGGAAGGAACGTCCTCGCATATTTTTTTGGGAGAAGGAGGATTGTTGCGTGGGCGTAAACGCATATATAAAAGTTGTTGTGTTGTCTGTCCGTAAAAAGGATACTCTCCGGTAATCATATAGAAAAACATCACGCCTAACGAATAGATATCCGTACGTGAATCTACCTCTCCCCCTTCAACTTGTTCCGGGGAAAGATACCACGGAGTCCCCATAATAGCACCATCAACGGTTAGAGTACTACTCTCTAGAAATTTGGCAATCCCCAAGTCGGCAATTTTTGCACGTCCCTTGCGATTGATCAAAATATTTTCGGGCTTTATGTCGCGGTGAATAATGCCTTTTTTATGCGCAGCTTCTAAACCTTTGACGATCTGATGTAGGATAATAAGAGCTGTTTCACAGGCCACCGGTAGATTTTCGTCCAAAAAATCGCGAAGGCTTTCTCCGTCAATGTACTCTAGTTTGATAAAGTGAATGTCTTCGGTCTCGCCAATTCCCCAAACCTTGATGACGTAAGGGCTATTTAACTTGTGTAGTCCTTGGGCCTCGCGCCGAAAACGCGCGATTACCTCTGGAGAATCGACAAGATCTTTTTTGAGAGTTTTAATAGCAACCGAAGTGTTCAATTTGCTATCGTAGGCGCGGTAAACTTCTCCCATAGCACCCTTACCGAGAAATTCGAGAATAACAGCTCCTCCAATTTCTTTTCCAATTAAGACATCCGACATTGTAGTTATTTTCCTTAAGAAATCTGCGCTTGTGTGACGAGCAAAGATATTTTATTTTATCCCTTAGATAATATTACAAGAATATAGAGTTTATGTCAATGTTATAGGTTTTATGTTTTGGGAAAAATCCGTAAAGATCGAACCCGATCCCGCTCCCGTTCCCGTTCCCGAAATAAAAGGACTTCATGATAATTCTTCAAGATTATTACTCACAAAGGAAAAAAGCAAAGAACAATAAAGTAACAAGCTTTTTAAAACAAGTTCGGGAACAGGTTCGGGATCGGGAACGGGGATGATGGATGTAACAACAAAGTTATTAATGACACAACGAAAACTTTATCATATAATAGCGGCTTTAACCCATAAAAAAGTCTTATTCCAAGATGTAGTTGATATAACCGCATCCTTAGAAAGTGTATTTATGGCAGCGAAATTCAAAAATAAATTTTTGACGATTAATAGAAAAAAAATTGAGATTGTACGGTTTCTCGGTAGTGGTAGTCTTGGCGGAGTTTGGGAGATAAAAAACGAATTAGGTTACCCCAAAGCCTTAAAAGTACTCTATAAACTTCGCGAAGTAAACACCGAAAAATTTTTAGAAAAATTAGCCATACTCAAAAAAATTTCTCACCCGAATATTCTAAAAATGGAAACAACGGGGATCATTAGTCGTTATAATCTACAAAGCCTTTTAGACGAGGAACAAATAGAGCAAAACTCCGTAGAAGAAGTACCGTACTTTACCATGCCGTACGCCGCAATTAACCTAGCGGACTATATTGTTACCCAGAAAGAAAACCTCCTAGAGCGTGTAAAACTCTCTTTGCATTTGTGTTCTGCCGTACGCAAAATTCATCAATTGAAAATTTATAATGAAAAAATGCAAGTCGAATCTCTGGAGCATGGTAATCTAAAATTTTCGAATCTACTTTTGATTGCAAAAAACAATACATTCAGCTTAAAAGTAGGAGATTTGGGAATCGAACCCTCATTGGGGGTAGATCGCCATCATACTTCACAAACCGCAATGGAAAAGCAAGATGATTTTGCCACAACACAAAAGACCTTGAACGAACTACTGTCTTCTCTTCACGAGCAACTCAAGAGTCTACCATCCATTTGCGATCAGAAAGCACTCGACATATGGACAGATAAATTGCGCGAGATAGAGCAACACATGCGTCGTGAGAAGTCCGCGCGTTCTTTTTTGCATTTAGGCATCAAGCTCTACGGCAATTCAGCCTACCAATATGCATTAAAAGACTTTGACAAAGCTCTTTCTCTCGACAACAACTTATATGAAGCGCATCTGTATAAAGGGCTGACATTACAAGAAATGGATAAATCAGAAGAAGCCGAAAAATGCTATCATCAAGCGATATCGGTCAACGATCTTGACCCACGCGCTCACGAAAATCTAGGAGAAATTTATTCGCAACGACGAGAATTTGACAAAGCGATCGCTTTTTTTGAAAAAGCCATACACCTTGACCGCGACATGCCCTTTTGCTACGCAAGCCTGGGGAGCATTTACAAAGAAAAAGAGTTGTATGACAAAGCAATAACTGTGTTCTCAAAGCTGATTGCCCTAGAGGAAGACTGTGTTCCCGCATATATTGACCGAGGCGATGTCTACTTCGCGGTTTGCGAATATGAAAATGCACAAAAAGACTATCAAAAAGCATTTGATCTGGAAAATGATAACGAAGAAATTAAAGCCAAACTAGCATTAGCGAACGAAAAATTAAAAGGATAAATGTTATGACAAAGAAGAAAACATCTTCAAAAAAAACTACGGCAAAAAATAAAAAAATAAAGGCCGAAGAATTTTGGAAAGCAATGCGCTTTAAAGAAGAAGCTCTTGTGGGAGATAAATTGCGTACGCTTCTTCATGCCGATGTCATTGAACCTATTATCGAAAAATGTCGTTTTCAGTTGCGTAAAGACTACTGGCACTCGGTGTTCTCTGGACATAGCTTTCATATTGACAAAGATCTTTCTCCAGGACTATTTAAAATGTGCCAGGAAGTTCTCGATACTTTGCAATTTACGGAACCTGTTAACTTTTTCATTACCAATGATCCACAAGTCAATGCCGCGGCTTTTATGAAAGGTGAGGGGGACAACAGCCATGTGGTGGTGATCAACTCGGGATTGGTGGAAAGTTTCGGTGAAAAAGAGTTGAAGTTTGTCATCGGCCACGAAATTGGACACTTAATTTACAAGACAGCAGAAATTCGTCGTTTAATACACTACCTTTTCGAAGAAGAGCGCTTTATACCTATCTCCATACAGAACTTGATTTCGCTGTGGGAGAAGTTTGCGGAAATTTCGGCTGACCGCATGGGATTTATTGCTTCTCCATGTATTGAAAGTTGTATTACCAACTTTTTCAAACTTTCCTCAGGCATTAGCTTAGAAAAAGTCAATTTAAATGCCAAAGCTTTTATGCACAAAATGGACGAGATGTTAGAGCAAGCGCGCCGCGGAGAGTTTCAAATCTTATTTCACAGCTCTCATCCCTCAAACCCTGTTCGCGTAAAGGCAATACAACTATTTAGCGAGTCAAAAGTCTATACGCAATATGCTTCTTCAGGTAAAGTTGTCAAAAATGACAAAGAACTCAGCAAGGAAATGCAAGGGCTTTTGGACTTAATGGAGTTATTTCCGACCAATCAAAGAGATTACTATCGTTCCATGGTGGTTGCCGCAGGTGGTATCCTACTCGCAGGTCTTGACGATAAGATTTCCATGGAGGAAAATGATGAAATTGTAGAGTATCTGGCTAAATTTACCGCGCGACCAAAGGTATTTTTGGAAAATATCCAAAAACAAGTGCGCAGCAAAAAAGGGCTAAAAGAAATTCTTATCGGTGCTATTTTCTGTCTTCTAGAGGCCGATCCAGAAGAACGCTATTCCATTTTTTATTACTTATGCCGTATTGTCATCGCCGACCATGCACTCAATCACAAGGAAATTAATTTTTTAATGGATATCGCAGTCGAACATTTGGGTATGCATGAAATTGAAGCGAATCGCTTGTTTTTAGAAAATTTACGTCATAGTGGTTTTGCACCGCGTTTTTAGGAGAACGTTATGGATGAAATGCTCATTGCCCCCTCACTGCTATCGGCAAACTTTGCCTGTTTACAACAGGAAATTGCCACAGTAGAGAAAGCCGGGGCAGATATTTTGCACCTAGATGTTATGGATGGTCAATTTGTTAAAAATATCACTTTTGGCCCTTGTGTCGTCAAATGTATTCGCGAAACAACACAGATGCCGTTTGATGTACATTTAATGATTGATCGTCCTGAACGCTACATAGAAGATTTTTTGCGTATAGGTTGCCAGTGGTTAAGTTTTCATATAGAAGCCACCGATTGCGCCGCAGACATTATCAAAAAAATAAAAGAATACAATTGCAAAGCGGCCATTGCCATAAAACCCAACACCGACATAGATACCATCACTCCATACCTAGCGGATTTGGACATGGTTTTGGTGATGAGTGTGGAGCCTGGATTTGGTGGACAAAAATTTATTGAAAAAATTTTAGAAAAAATTATTCAATTGCGAAAAATGCCGGATTGCCCGAAATACATACAGGTTGACGGGGGTATCAATGGTGAAACAGCACTAAAAGCTGCTGAGGCAGGTGCAAACATTTTTGTGGCAGGTTCGTATATATTCAAAAGCAATCAAATTTCTAACACAATACAAAATCTTAGAGATGTATTATACGGGTTATCAACAAAAAAAAGCCCTCACTAGGAGGGCTTTATTTTTAAAGTTAAAAGAACTAACCTGTAGTACCATACAGTTGTCCAATAACGTCTTTGTAACGTTGGAACACAACTGGACGGCGAATCTTCATTGTTGGAGTCAACATACCGTTTTCAACAGTAAATGGTTCGCGAATTATCTCAAAATTATCTATTTTTTCGCTGGCGTCCATTTGCATGTTCACTTGGCGAATGATCTTTGAAATCTCTTCACGAATATTCGGATTATTGAAATGATCATCCTGTGGTACGACAAGAGCACCCAATCGAGGTTCTCCATCACCGACAACCATGGCTTGTTGAATAATTTCTTGACCTGACTGCAAGATTCGTTCTTCTATTTGTGCTGGAGGAATATTTAGTCCAGATGATAGAACTAATATTTCTTTTTTACGACCTAAGAGGAATAGGTATTCTTTACCATTAATAATCTCTTTACGGCCGAGATCACCCGTTTTGAACCAGCCTCCTTCGCGTAAAGTAAGCTTGTTTAAATCAGGTTCCTCGAAATAACCGCTGAATACAGGATCACCTTTGAATAAAATTTCACCGTCTTCCGCTATTTTCGCTTCAACACCTTTTAGTGGGTAACCAATAGAACCTTTATGAGTTTTGCTCGGCTCGTTATAAACAATTGCACCTGAAACTTCAGTTAAGCCTTGCGCATTGGTGAGTGGCATACCAATTGCTTCAAAAAAATCGTAAATATGTTGTGGACAAGCTGCCCCTGCGGTAACAAGTATTTTGAACTGTCCTATATTCTTGCGAATTTTAGACGTAATTACGCTACCGATGGTGTGTACAAAAAGTCCATGGTACATTTTTCCGAGTAAAGAAGCTTCCTTGTATTTGTGGTACGTATTCACACAGCGCTGTAACAGCTTTCTCATAAAATCTTTTTTGCGCAGTTTGCGTTGTATTCCATTGTAAACAGCTTCATAAACGCGTGGCACTGCTACCAAGATATTGGGTTGAAAATTACGTAAACCGTGTAATAAGTGATCGCGTCCAACGATCTGGACGAGGGCCCGCTTTGTTAGGGCGATAAAAACTTCATTTTGAGCCATAACATGGCTTAAAGGTAAGAATGTCAGAGTGCGAAATGTATGATCAATACTCAAATGATCTCCGGCACGTACAACGCAGGAAATTAAATTACGGTGGCTTAGCATAGCCCCTTTGGGTTCTCCTGTAGTACCAGAAGTAAATACAATTTGCATTAGATCATCAGGATTGCTGTTTTCTACTACCTGTCCAATACTTGAAAGAGCTTCCTCCGTTGACGCTTCACGATTGAAAATTTCGAAAAGGTCTATATGCTGACACGGCAAAGCTTTTTGTTCAATAACCTCTGAAGAGCAAAAAATGGTGTGGATGTGTTCTTGAACATATTCAATTTGTGCCAGTTTTTTATACAAGCATGGTTTGGTAACGATAATAGATTTGGCGCGCACTTTTCGCAAAATATGTGTTATCGCGTCTTCATTTGCTATTGTGTGAAGAGGAACGCATACTTTTTGAGCAGACAAAACACCGAAAAAAGAACGAAGAAAATCGTAGGAAGTATCCAAAAACAACGGAATATACTCACCTACATCACTACCCTCTATGGATTTTCCAAAATTGTAAGAAGATAGGAGTAAATTTTTGTATGTATATTCGTTTATGTTGCGTTTATCATCCAATTCGCGGCAGAAGACCCGATTTTCTTCCTGTGGGGTACATAAAATATAGCCCAGTAAGTTATTTTTTTCTGTCATAACTCCTTCAACCTTTAGTAAGAATCTTCGTTAGAAAAAATGGCCCTCTAATTTAGCCTCTAATGCCATTTTCTAACTCTGGGCAAACACATGAGCTAAAATATATTAGGTTTTTCAATGATGTCACCTTTGCCGTAACACATTTAAGAACCTTCATTTTTGTTGCAGCTAGTTCTCAACCTATGAGAATTCGCAAAAAAAACTTATATCCAAATATCATAAGAGTATTTAATGGAAGGGTTTACATTTTTGGATGATTATGTTTATGGACGTGCCCATAAATCCCATCTTATAAACGCTAGTAAGTCAAAAATAACTAAACTTTACTCTTACGAGTATGTGCTTTTAGATATAAGTATGATATATAGTTACAAAAAAACAAAATTTTTTTCCATTTTTTGCAACTATGTAAAATCTAATTATTTAAACTTACACAAGTGTAAAAAATATGAAATCATAAATTTAAAATAGAGTCAAGTAACATTTTAAATTTATGAAGTTAATTTTCGCAAAATTTTTCTTGACAAAAGTTTTTCTTTGTATAAAATACTCAAATTATTGAAACACAACAGATCCCGAAGAACTTTCAAAACACCCTTTCTATACACCTCTCCAAACAAGTTCATGTAAACCTTAATCTTTTTTAGGACCTTAAATTACATGGAAAGCTTAGATGTCTTTCGTTTTAATAACAGAGAAAATTTGCTCATTTTAGGTGTAATGGGTGGTATAGCTTCAGGAAAAACAACAGTAACAAATGAATTTGCCAAGTATGGTGCTCATGTAATCAATGCCGATTTAGTTGTACGCGAAATCCTACAAGAGAAAAATACCCAACAACAGATAGGTGAAACATTCCCTCATATCTTTCCCAATGCAAATTTTGATAAAAAATTGCTTGCCCAACATGTTTTTTCTTCCAGGGACAACTTGAAAAAACTTGAAAGTATTCTTCATCCCCTCGTACGATTGCGGATAAAAAATATGTTAGAGGATATTGCAAGTAAAGGGAAAGAAAAAGTTGTTGTAGAGACAGGCCCAGACTTAAAACTGGAAGATAAAGATGCCAAGTTGGCCTTTGTCGACACCCACATGAAAGTACACCACGAAAAGACTGTGGTAATAATAGATGCCCCTTTGTTATGGGAAAATGGCCTTCACCAAGGAGTGGATACGTTGATTTTTATCGATACCCCTATTGAATTACGCCGTAAACGTGCAGAAACAAATAGAGGTTGGAACAACGATGAATTAGATCGACGCGAAAAATTCCAAAGCGATTTGCTGGTAAAAAAGCAAAACTCCAACTACGTTATTGAAAATGAAAATCAACAGAAAATGGAACAGCAAGTAAAAGACATTTGGCTTCAGCTTCCAAGGTAAATTGTTGAGAACAGCCATTCTTCATTTCATTACTCCACCATTTAGAATCAAAAGTATGAACAGAGCTCGTGTATGTAATGCATGAATAACACCTAATTATGATAAAAAATGATTAGCTTTGTCACCTCATTTGACAAACCACTTTTCCACATCAACTTATAGAAAGTAATTATATGACTTCGAAAAATGATCACAATGATGAAAGAAATGCACGTCGAAAGTCCACAAAAAAGCCTCAAGAAAATCCAAGCGAAGAAAACCACGGTGATGTTTACGAAGACTTAAAAAAAGGTGATCTACACATCACTGAATTGCAGAAAATGACAATTAGCCAGCTCCATTCTACCGCCAAAAAAGAAGGTATAAAAGAATACACAGGCTTGAAAAAACAAGAACTTATATTCAAAATACTCAAAGAACGCGTCAAGCAAAATGGCCTAATGTATGGAGAAGGCGTTGTTGAAGTATTACCAGATGGCTTTGGTTTTTTGCGTTCGCCACAATACAATTACTTACCTTGTCCCGATGATATCTACATTTCACCTTCACAAATCAGACGTTTTGGTATTCGAACGGGAGCAACCGTTTCTGGTCAAATTCGTCCCCCCAAAGACAATGAACGCTATTTTGCATTGTTACGAGTAGAAGCGATCAACTATGAGGACCCAGAAAAGCTAACGGAAAAAAGTGTTTTCGACGATTTAACCCCACTCCATCCAGAAGAACGAATTATGCTGGAAACGGACACAGATGAACTCAATATGCGCATTATGGATCTAATCACTCCTATTGGTAAAGGACAACGGGGTCTTATCGTTGCTCCACCAAGAACAGGAAAAACAGTCCTTTTGCAAAAAATCGCTAACGCGATTACCAAAAATCACCCAGAAATATATCTCATTGTACTTCTCATCGACGAAAGACCTGAGGAAGTAACGGACATGCAACGTTCGGTAAAAGGCGAAGTGATTAGTTCAACCTTTGATGAACCGGCAAGTCGTCACATTCAGGTAGCGGAAATGGTCATTGAAAAAGCCAAACGTATGGTAGAATATGGAAAAGACGTTCTGATTCTTCTTGACTCCATCACAAGACTGGGCCGTGCTTACAACACAGAAGCTCCGCATTCAGGAAAAATCTTAACTGGTGGTATCGATGCTTCTGGTTTACAAAAACCAAAAAGATTTTTTGGGGCAGCACGTAACATTGAAGAAGGTGGAAGCCTTACTATACTTGCCACAGCTCTCATTGAAACAGGCAGCAAGATGGACGATGTTATTTTTGAAGAGTTTAAAGGTACGGGGAATATGGAATTGCATCTCGACCGCAAACTTGCTGACAAACGTATTTTCCCATCGATAGACATCACACGCTCAGGTACAAGAAAAGAAGAATTGTTGTGCGATCCAGAAGAGCTAAAAAGAATGTGGTTGCTACGTAAATTCTTGGCAAACGAAATGGACTCTCTGGAAGCAATAGAACGCTTAAAAGAAAACTTACAAAAAACGAGTAGTAATGCTGAGTTTTTAATGTCGTTAGATGTTTCGTAAAGGAATTCTATGTCGTTAACACTTGATAATGTAAAACAGAAATACAAGTTTGCCATTGAGGATGTATTGGAAGGAAACGATGTTGTTAAGGCCAATAAATGTAGCCAATGGATGCGAAAAAAAGAACTCAAAGCCGAAAAAGATCTTATTTATATAAAAATAAGAGTTACATTTACCGATGTTGGTCAACAACCAATTACTTTTAAACAATTCTATTTGGAAGATACAGAAGGTTATTTTTGCGATGCGGTTGCACCAGACGATTATCTTGAAGATACTTTACAGTCTCAGCAAACGATTATAGGCGGATTGCTGTTTTCAGTTTACCAAGACATAGAAAGTTGTCGTTTGTGGTTTAATACAAATTTGTATTATGAAAATAGTAATGACGTTATCTTGATTGATATCGCGCTTCCTTCAGAAGTTTCCGAAACGCGAACCGAAATCTTATCCAAGCAGGCCATGCTGGTAAAACAATATACGCAACAAATCGAATTCAATCTCGAAAAAGAAAAAATAACGCCCGAAAACCAAACAAAAACGATCATAAAGCAACTCGCACAAAAGTTCGGAATTCCCTATAAGAGAATCGATAATGGTTATCTACTTCGCGTCCCTCTTCCCGAAGGTCGCAAACAAAATATTATCGTGACTTTTTCGGGCAAGGATGACAAAGGTAACGACCTCATAACCATTGCGACCATATGTGCGCCCGTAGAGGGAGAAAAAAACAATCGTATTTTCCTAAAGCTCAATCCCAAATTGACTTTTGGTGGCATTGGCATTACCACAATAAATGACGAAGAATTTTATGTGATTACTCAAACATATTCTATTCAAGCGCTCCAGTTGAAAAGTCTCATCATAGATGCCATCGAGTATATTGCACGTCAAGGTGATTGGCTGGAAGAGAAACTGATTGGTAAAGATATACGATAAGGAGTGGGTGGTGAATAAAATATGGATAGCTCTACTGGTAATTATCATAGGTGGTTGCAAAACACAATCGTCCGCCTCATCTACCAGCAGTATCAAAGCAACAAACAGCCAACAGGTTTCAGGCGGTGAGATCATCGTTAGATTACCGGAAGGTACACAAAACGCGACATTATCACAACAAGAGATAAACGAAATTCGTTCTTTACTAGATGTTTACTACACAGGGAATAAAAGTGCCTGGAGTGCGTCCCGGCAGAAAATAATTGCAAAAGGACCAATGGCCAAAAAAGCGTTGTGCTTATTTTTCATTAAATTTTTCGCTGCAGGAAGACAATCGGTGGGAGACATTGAAAAACATTGGCGCGCGGCTCGCTATGAATTGTCCCAGCAAAAAGAATTTGCCGTTCCGTTTTTAATTGCGACAATGGCGGTTCCTAAGTTGGGGACAACCGGGAAAATTCAATGTTCAAAAACCCTAGCAAAAATTGGAAAACCCGCTCTTCCAGCACTTATCGAAAATGTCGGACGTGGCGACGCGTCTTTTCAACGTCGCGTCATCGAGACTTTGGGTGAAATCAAAAATCAGCAAGCCATAACTCCACTTGCCAATTTGTATAACAATTTATCTGAAAAGGCAAAAACAGATTCTCAAGACGAGCAATATGGGATACGCTTTTATATTGTGAATGCTTTAGGGGATATTAGGTGGAATAAGGAAAGTGCCACAACCATAGAACGAGCGTTGTCAGATCCGAATAGAGAAGTGCGTAAAGCAGCAATTGAATCATCAATTTCTATGGCTGCCCCGCAAAATGTCGCGTTATTGCAAAAAGCACGAAAAACCTCACGTAAAGATTTTCCATTATCTAAATACCACACGCGTATTGAGGTGTTGTTAGAGGCATATAAGTAAAGCGTTTTAGCTTGTTGGTTCCATCGAATACAGCTTCTTTTTCTGTGAAACTGAAAAACGAAACCCGAGTGTCATCCCGCTACGCGAAAATGACCGTTCTCTGAAGTAAACTTCAATTTTATTGAGACTGAACTACCACAAGGTGTCATTCCTGCGAAAGCAGGAATCCACAATATGAAGTAAACTTCAAAGCACCTGGATCCCTGATCAAGTCAGGGATCTAGGTGCCCGACAGCTCGCTGTTGTTTTATTAAAATGAAACTACTTCAACTTGCTGTTGGGATTGTACAATTTGGTCGTATAAAGTTTTGCACAGTTATTACTTACGGTCAAAATTGCAAAACCATTTTGTTTTGTAGTTTCAGAGAACACTCCGATGGTAGTTTTGTAGTTCCAGAACACTTCGTGATAGTTTCTAATTTAAACGACGGATAAAACGCGGCTTAGGTGCATACGGCGACTTGTTTGATTTTTTGGTAAAAGACAAAATTAAGTCCGCCACTGACAACGCAGAAACGTTTTCTGTAGTGGGTGTTGTCAAAACAAACTGAGCCTTTGTAGAACGCAAGAACCTTCCTACCTCTACAATTCTTACCGTATCAAGGTGAGCATTGTGTTCATCCATGATAAAAAATCCACTGGCCTGGTCTTGTTCCATACGCGAAAGAGCTACGAGAAGAATCAAACTTGCGATAACATCTTGCCCACCAGAGAGAGACTTGTCGCGAATGTTCACCTCACGCTTTTG
Organism: Candidatus Uabimicrobium amorphum; assembly: GCF_009002475.1. GTDB lineage: Bacteria > Planctomycetota > Uabimicrobiia > Uabimicrobiales > Uabimicrobiaceae > Uabimicrobium > Uabimicrobium amorphum. Next base: position 544,437 of record NZ_AP019860.1, on the reverse strand, counting down.
GTCAAAAGCCACGCGCACTTCCATACGCGAATCTTCAATCAGACTTTCCGCATTACCCATTTCTAAAAAGACGCGCATCTTACATCCCGCTAAAGAAGCAAGGTGTTTTACCGATTTATTGTAAAAATCAATCGTATGGATGATCATTTCGCGATAATCCTCACGACACTTCTCTAACTCGTCGGATCGATGCTGATAGTCATTTTCTTGGCGCACCAATTGCAACTTTTTCTTTTTGAGTTCTTTTGTTTCATGTTCAAAAAGAGCAATTTTTTCAAGTTCCTTACAACCAACATAGTTTTCTATCTTGGCAAATAGTTCTTTCATCTTATGCTCTAACCAATCGCGATCTTCGACATCTTCACGAGTGTATCCGGTACGAATATCCGAGGGGATTTCTTTTTCAAGCTCTTCTTTTTGCCAGCGTAGTTGTAAGATTTTTTGTTCCACGTTGTGCATTTCTTCTTGCAATGCTTTTTGGTCTCTCTGCATACGCGCAAACTCTTTTTCTGCTTGCTGGTACGCCGCAAAGTTTTGATTGACTTTTTCGTTGAGCAGGTCTATATCTTTGAGAATTTTTCGTCGCTCTTCATTGATTTTTTCCGATTCCGCAAGATACTTGTCACCTTCTTTTTTTACCTCATCATACTTATCTTTCGAGGACAACCATTCTTCCTTACGGCGGATGATTTTGAGCTTTTCGTCGATCTTTCTCTTTTGCTCGCTCGCCAAACTTAACTTTACTTGCAGATTGGGTATTTTTTCTTTTTCGCGTTCAATGGCTTCTTCGACTTCCTGGATTTGCTGCTCTACAGCAAGCCCTCCGCAGTAAAAGCGAATTTTATGGGCAATAAATATCCCGCCGCGCTTGTCTTGGCGATAACCCGACTGCGTTATTGTGATGTGCTTTTTGTGCTTGTGTCCTTCTTGCACACTATCCACTAACAATATATCTTTAAGGGGTACTAAGCGTTCGGCAATGCGTTCATCGGCTATTTGCAACTGTGCTAAAATAGAGTTGGTGCGTATTTGTGTGGGAATTTCCGTTTCTCCATAGGGAGAGATATAAAAAGCATAACGATTTCTTTCCCCGATTTTCTTTGCTTGCAAAAAGTCGTGTTCATCTACAAAAACTGAAAAGCGTTCTCGCCCCAAAAAAGCCTCGATAGCTAGCTGCCATTTCGGTTCAAGAATTTCGATACACTCTGCAAAAAGTAGGTGATCAATTCCCGCTTCATCGAGAATTTCGCGAAAATTATAGATCTCATCAGGATAAGTAGGAAGTGGGCTTTCTTCTAGCGTCGCTAGTTCTTTTTTCAATGTCGAAAGTTTTTTTTCTACTTCCCCAAGGGCATTTTTACTTTGGAAGTACGAAAGCTGAACTTCCTCTTGTTTTGCCTTAAGCTCTTGTGGAGATTCCGCGACATTTGTATCTAGAGATGCTTTGCGGAGTTCCTCTAAACGTTGCCATTCCGAGTGACACTTTCCAATTTTTTGGTGTAACGCATTGAGTTCTTTTTCGTGTTTTTGCTGTGTGCCTCGTAACTCGTTTTGATCTTTTTGGATAAGCTCACGCAACGTTTTCAACTTTTCCTGCTCTTCACGTACACCTTTTGATTGCTTTTCAGCAACAACCTTTAATTCTAGTTTCTCGGCATAGTTGCGTTCTAGTTTGTGCAGATTATCTAAAATGTGATACCATTTAGAAATCGGAAGTTTTTCCGTCTCAATCACCTTCTTTTCATCAAGAAATGACTTATATGCCTCGGCTTCTGAGGCTTGTTTCTCTAACTCTGCGGTTTGTAACTGTATTTTGTTATACTCTGTTTTTAATTCCAGCAGTTGCTGAGAGGCGCGGCGGTAATTTTGCCGTGCATCTTCATAACGTTTAATAATTTCCTTATTTCCAGTAATATCCATCACCAACTGTAGTAGTTGATTCGCATTGAGTTGACCTATGCGGTCTGTTTGCCCTTGTTCTAGAGCAATAAGTTGTAGTGTCGAACGCGAAACACCAGCATCTTCAAGTTGTTTTGAGTATTGTAGAGGTCGCATCCCGTTCTTGAAATCTTTAATTTTTTCAATCGGCGGGTCACCCTTAACAATGAAATACTCTTTTTCAATCTTGCGATTTCCCTTGTTACGGATAATGCAGATAATAGAAACATCTACCTCTCCATAAATACCGAGATGAGAAAAAGTTCGTCGATCCCCTACAAGGGTATTCGTCACAACCCCGCGGATCATTGCAGTTTCGACATCTTTACGTATATAATGATGGAGTGTTCTACTTTTACTTAATCTCGGACCGTTTAGCAATACGCGAAGGGCGTCGAGAAAGGTAGTTTTCCCACTACCATTTTGTCCGATGAGTAGTATAATTTCTCCATCCATGGGTACGCGATAGTTTGGATAGCAATCCCAATTCATCAACTCTAATGATTTAAAACGAAACATGTTTTATGATTCCTCATCTTGTTTAATTTGAATTTCCGAAATAACTAGCTCATCTGCCAAATCAATAAATTCATCTTCACCTTCTAAGTCTTCTTCTATGTCCTCTTCCCACTCAGCATCATCGCTAACACCTGCTAATTTATAAGCAAGAGCCGATTTCTTTATCTCATTACCCATTTGCTGTCCATCAATAAGTAGATCGAGAAAAACGCCTTCGGTGATGATCTCATTGTGCATGTGAATAAATTTCAAATTACTCAGGCGCGAAACAGTCGACTTAAAGGAAGTTTTGCTCCCAAATTGTTTGCCAAATTCAGCATATAGCTCAGAAAGCTCCACATAAATGCGATTCGGGTCCTTTTTCTTTTTCTTACGTGGTTTTTTCTGCTCTTGAAAAAAATCTTGTTGAACAGTGGGAATTTCTTGTGGTTCTTCTGGCTCTTCGCTTTGATTTTCCAGAGCAGCTTTCTTTTTAGCCAAGGCTTCGTCTAAAGCTTTTTGCGCCTGTGTACGTTTAGGCAAAATGAGCTTACTCCACAAAATCACTAGCATGGCGACTTCGTTGCTTTTCAAACTGAGGTTGTTGGATTCTTCAATTGTGTCCTGGCTATCTCGAGTGAGTTTGACGGCATAAAAGTCAGAATATGAGTTCATAACAAGTTCCATGCCCACATCTTGCAAACGATCGCGCACACTTGTCAAAAGAAGATCGTTTAACTCTAATTGTGGAAACTCTGATTTATGCACGTAACCTTGTCGCAGTAAACGCGCGCAGATAATCGCCGCTTCATTGGATGTTGTATTCATGTTTTTTTATTCCTTTTGTTCTCTCGTAACAACACCTTTAGTTATCTCTTTCACACCCGTAACAAAATCATTGAGTTTGACTACTTCTAATTGCAGGCCATCGTCAAAAGACTGTATTTGCAACTTAGGAACAGACTCGCCATTTTCAATGTCCATATCTTTAGGTAATTCAGAGTGCTCCAAAACTGCAATCATCGAAAAACGAAAACCAGAGGTTGCCCAATTTTCCGCGGGAACTATCTTTTCTAAAGCAACGCTATCGTTTTTGCTAAGTGTGTAATCGATTTCAGTAATGAAACTTAAAAATTGATTATTCTCTCCAATGTTATCTTCTGCTTCGTTTGCCATCTCAAATTCATCTGTCCACCCGCGACGATTGTCCTGAGGACGTTCTTTTTCGAATTGCCATTCTGTTTCATACACTAAGAGTGCGGGAACCAAATCAGGAACATGAATGGGATGTGCAATGAGGTCTTTACCTATTTCGGCAAGTTTTTGCAAATTGGTATTGACTAAAAAACTGTTGACATCGTGTTGTGTTAAAGATTTGTCGGTTAAGATAATTTTTCGTGCAACAAGATCATTTTGTGCTCTTTGTACCTGAGAAACCCGCGAGTGAAACTGCGAAAGTTTTTCGTGAATTTTTTGCTTTAACCGATAGTTGCGAAAACTTTCAGTTCGAACATTTTGTAGATACTCTCTTGATTTGATGGCGACATCAAACTGCGAACGAACCTGCCGATTCATTTTACGAATTAGATACTCTGACTTACTGGCAATGGTAGATTCGATGTCTTCGTCAATTTTTACCAGTTCGTTGATGAACATACGTAAATTACTGGAGGGGTCACTACTATCCTGCGACATTTCTAACAATGAAAAAGAAGATACGTTCGCTCCCAAAGCATCTTCGATATTTTCGTCTTTTGGCATCGCCGATAAAACCGATAAAATACTTTTGCCAAAACGCGTAATTTCGTACGAACCTTCGTTAAAAACTAACCAGCCACTGCGGCTGAGCTGTTGTATCATTCGCTTGCGAACTTCTTGTCGCATCCAATGGAATTCGTGTGCCATTTCCTGTGGAGTCCAGGATGTTTTGTCTTTGTTACTCGAAAGTTGCAGTAAAACAGACATCTTAATGAAAAAATCGTTGAGATTTGTTCGCGTCAATTCCTTGAATAGTTGAAAAAAAGGTTTACATGCTTCGGCATTACCAATGGATTCAACTTCGGCAACGGGAATGTTTTTCTTCAGATAACTATCTAGTTCTAAGTTAGATGTATCAGGTGTATTTTCGTCAAATAATGTTTGTTGCTTCTGTGATACGTCTGCAGTCTGTTTTTGTGATATCGTGTTTTTTTTATTATCCATAGCGTAAAAATTTTCACCTAAAATGTAAACTGACTACCAGCATTAAAACACTTTTGTAAAAAAGTGCTATTAAAACTAGTAGCCAGTTGTGAAATAGGATTTAAGGATACACTCATCCCTTATAAATAGGCTATTCTATTGTAAGGCGTAAAAAATCTAAAATCAAGTAAATTACTACGGTTTTTTTACGGCCTTTATTGTTTTTCTAATTTTTTGGCAATTTCTGGTGGAACTTGGAAACGCAAGATGCTATTGCGATTACTTTGATCTGTGCGTAAATGATGATCTTCGTATGCAAGTTCTCTGCACTGTGCCGCAAGTGGGTCTTTGGAAGATTCATGATCCACGACACTCGTGTGCACTGCACCAATACCGTTACCTTCATAAACAACTTCAAATAAACGCGCTTGTTGTGGAAAACCAATAAGAGAACTTGTTTGAACTTCCCAATATCCTTTTTCTCCACCAATAGGAGTAATTTTATTGGTGTGCTGATGACCTACGATGTGTAGGAAAACATTTGGGTAAGAAGCCAATGTATTGGTAAAAGTATTTCCATCGATGGTATTACTTCTATCTTCCATGCGACTTGCCAGTTGCTTCATTGCGCGATGCATTTTCTCATCTCTTTGACAGATATTCACCATGGCTTTTTTCGCACGTGAAAGTGTCATTATGCTATTTGAAGGGTGATGCGAAACAACAATAACCAATTCACCTGCGCGTTTTGCTTCCTCAAGCTGTGGAATGAGAAAGTTTTCAAATTGGTCGTAATCTATTATACCAAAAGCCGTACCTACTCGAGAAGTAGTATCGAGAACGATCATGCGAATAGGACTTGTTGCGCGCGGTTTGGTGCTATAGTACGCGAGACTTTCCCCTGCGAGATTCTTAGGAAAACCAAAAACTGGACGTTCACCGCTGTTTTCGATATAGGAAGAAATAAATTCTTCACTACTCAAACTAGCGCGTCTTGCGTCAGCAGCTATCTTCCCAGGTTTTAATTCATCAGGGTTATGAGGAGTCGCTTGTGGAACAATCACACCATTTGTGTAATCTCCCACAGGATCTTGTATCGCAAACTCTTTACCGAGAATCGGCTCTACAATACCGTTAAATACCTCACGAAGGTAGGGAGGTATATTTCCCTGGTAGAGAACATCGTGATTCCCAACGGCAGCATAGAAAGGTATGTTGCTCAGTAATCCTTGGGCTTTGAGTGGATCATTGCCATCATTTCCTGGTCCTTTGACAGGGTCTTCATTGTTTCCACTATCAGGATCTATCATTCCGCCGTTCATTGCTGTAGAAAACCAATCTAATTCAATTTTGTGCGCGTTGTCGATAGAGTCTCCTGTATTGAGCAGAAAATCAAAATTTGCTTGTAATGATATTCTGTTCAGGGTGCGGATCATGGAATCCGTACTAGAGAATAACAGTGCTTCCTGAGGATGAAAACCGCTGCTACTAATATCAAGGGCTGTCAAAATACTGTCGAGAACTGCGTAGCGTGATGGGGATTCCTCATCTATGATGTGAACATCGGTAATGTGACCAAAAAACAATAAACTCTGTGGTTGTTTTGCTAAAGTTAGTTTCCCTTGAAAAAAATCATTGCGAATGGTCATATCTTCGCCAGATGAAAATTCCAAATGTTTACTTCGCGAGTTAAATTTCAATGTTTTATTTAGTGTTGTCTGACGCCATACTTTGCGAAAAGCAGCACCGAGTATTTCTTCACCTTGATTTTCAAGTGCAAGAAGCTCTTTACCAAATAAAGGCCCTAGTAAAACAGCTAATCCTGCTGTTTTTATAAATTCGCGTCTAGTAAATTGCAAGGCCTGACCTCCTTCTTTCGAAATTTTATGTATGCAATTTGACATATATTAATTTATAATGAAATGGTTAAAATTGCAACGTGTTTGTAAACAAATGATAAAAAATATTGCATCTTTTTCGTTGCATCTCTCTTGACAAACTAATAAAATTTTAGAAATCTAGAGTGTATTGTCATTCCAACAGGTCTTTACAAGGGATATTAAACTACTTTTGCATCTGCCACTTCCAAGAAAGGTAATTTATGGAAAACATGTCTCTACTTCTAGCTTTGCAAGAGATTGATAAGGAAATTGTTCGTATCGAAAATGAACAGGAGCGTCTTCCGCGAAAATTATCAAAAACTTACCAAGAAGCCATAGAAATTCAAGAACAAATAGCAGCCCAAAAAAAAATGATTGATCAACTCCGAGTAGAAGAAAAAAATAATGAGTTAGAAATTAAGAGTATCGACGACTTGATCAATAAAAAAAAGGGACATTTAGCCGTTGCAAAGACGAATGTCGAGTACAAAACTTTGCTCAAAGAAATTGATGATCAGGGAGCACTACGTGCCCAAACAGAAGAAAAAACGCTAGAACTCATTGATAAAATTGAAGAAGAAAAAAACAAGCTAAAAGATATTGAGAAGAAATACGATGTGATTTCAGATGAATACGAAAAATTTCGTGCGCAAGTGGAAGGTGAACTGCGTGAACTCTCCGCGGAATTAGATGAAGTCACAAAAAAACGCGAAACAAAACGCGAAGAGATTGCAGATTTAGAGCCTGGTACTTTGTCGGAATACGAACGCATCTTTCAAAATTTGCGTGGTGACGCCTTGGTTCCTGTTCAAGATGAATATTGTACATCTTGCCATATGGAAATTTTAGCAAAAGATATGACAGATCTACTGTGCAAAAAGCTAGTTTACTGCGAAGGTTGTTTCCGTATATTGTATCTACCCGAGATTATATCTTCTTCATAGACTTACTTTTCTTCTTGAACGAACTTTTGTAGGGTAACCCGAAGCGTTAGTATTTGATCTTGTCGTTTTACTGTCACAGGTACCACAGTATTTGCCGGATATGTCCACAACTTTCCGTAAAACAAATCAAGACTGTATATTGGAAGACCTGCGATTTTTAATACTATGTCACCGGGTTTAAAAACTTTGATTGGGGATGATTTTACCAATACTCCCTGATTAAAGTATTCTCGGACATCAATACCTATATAGCCATGATGTATTTTTGCTCCTCTTTTCAGAAGAGGTAAAAAGTTCTTTACTTGATTAGAAGTAATTGCAAAACCCACTCCTGAACTACGGCGATTATTAAAACGCGATGCAATTCTGCCACAAATTCCGACAATTTCTCCTTGAAAATTAATTAGTGGACCACCCGAATTTCCTGGATTAAGAGACGTATCTGTCTGAATTGCATCCCCGTAGTTGTCTTGAAAACAGTGCAATGCACTCACAATACCCAGAGATACCGAGGGAGAACCATCCGTGGAATATAAAAATGGATTCCCCATTGCCAGAACTCTTTGTCCATGGTAAAGCAAATTAGAATTTCCAAGTTTCAAAAACGGTAGGTTATTTTGCTCAGGAACAATTTTGAGCAGGCACAGGTCACCTTTTTTATCGCGACCAACAACTTTCGCTCGGTATGTTTTTCCTTTTCCGGTCTTGACAAACCACGTTTCTTGGTGATCTTCTACCACATGATTGTTGGTAATGATATAACCATCCTTAGAAATGATCGCCCCAGCACCACCACCTATACTAACGTAAGCATCTATGCTACGTGCGATCGTCTGCTTTACTTGTTTCTGTATTTTGACCGCGACCGCCACAGAATCATCGCTAAAAAGAAAAGCTATGCATAAACATACCATGAAATAATAACGAACCATCGACAATTCCTTTAAAAAAACAGAGGTCTCTTTTTCATTTCCACTTGGAAGTTTCTTACCGTGTTACCGCGAATTACTCTAAACATCACCGGTCTTTTGACACCTGCCTCCTCTACCCAAGAAGAGAAATCGCTACGCTTGCGCATTCTTTTATTGTCCACAGCAACAATGATATCTCCACTGCGTAATCCCGCTTTGTATGCAGGCGTATCAGGGAATACACTGTCCACCACAACAGAAAAAGTCCCACTCTTTTTACTTATTTGCATACGACTTACACGAATCCCCAAGAATGGGCGTGTGGGTATGGGAATATTTTTTCTTTGACGTAGTGTAGGAAGAATGTGCAGTAACCTTTTTGTCGTAGTAAAAAAACCTACTCCCGAAGATTGGCCGCTTTTCGCGTAGTGACTCACCCTATTCACCACCCCCACAAAATTTCCATAAATATCAACAACAGCTCCTCCGGAATTCGCATGATCTACCTTGGCATCTAGCTGAGAAGAATAACCGCGATAGCGTTTAGTGCCACTTACAATACCACTGTTGATTGTATGGTACTTTGATGACTTACTTTTGGCAATGACAACTGCCCAGTCGCCTAGTTGTGGATCGTGTTTTCGCATAATGATTTGCGGTAGTCTCTTGTTGATTCGCAACAAAGCAATATCATCTAACTTGCTGTAAGCTATTAACTTTGCAGGGTATTCTGCGCCGTCGACAAAAACGCGAATGCTTTTTGTCTTTCCCGCAATATTGTAGTATGACGTCACAATTTCTCCACGTGCAGAAATCATAATTCCCGAAACTTTTCCCTTGGGGCGTTTGGATACTTCAATGGTTTCTTGTAAAAATTTTTTCCAGTGGCGACGGTGAATACTGGGTAAACTTTCAAAGTCTTGTAAGAAAAAACTTGGTGGCGGTAACGGAATATCTTTGGTTCTTTTTACCTCTATGCGAACGAGATAAGGTGCTATTTTTTTTGCTGCTTTTGAAAAAGCTTTCTGTAGCGCAAAAAACTCTTCCTGGTTTTGCCCAAAAACAACAGGGATGAAAAGAATTATAAATACAATACGCATGTTTACCTTTCCAAAATACAGTAGAATTTTCAAATTATTGTTCTCTGTGACTACCAGTAGATGTCGTCGTTTGCCACTAAGTGTAAAATTTTCCCGAGGGAATGTATTTTACACATTTGCGATATTTAGGTACAATTATATTATGTAATATTTGCAATAAGATCTATAAATAAAAATCATTTGGGAGGTTTTATGAAAAATTTTGTTGCACTTGTAATGGCGTTGATTATTTGTAGCAGTGTGTGGTGTGAAAACGCAACAATTGCTACTGCTGCGAAAAGCTTAGAATTTAGCGGCACATGGAGTATTGACGGAAGAAGTGACGAAACACAAATTTTGTCCGAAGGAAACCTACTAAAATCCTACAACGGAAGTCAGTATTTTCCTCTTGGAACTAAACAGCATGTTGCTGATGCCAAGAACTTTGTCAACATCATTGCTTATGCAGAGTGTGGCTACGCATTACCGTATGGTTATGATTATGCAACACATGCAATTGAAGAAGTTCAACCAGGTTATATCCTACAAAAGAGCGCTCCAGAGCCTCATACCATGATTGCTGTTGCGGTGAATGGTGAAGAAGTGAAGGTTCTACACAGTAACTGGGCCGCACACCATCGTGTATCTTACAATACTTTTACCAAGAGTTGGCTTGCAGAGAACGGCTTTCAAGTTTTCAAACCAGGTCAAGATGAAGTAAAAGACGTAATTATCATAGAAGACAAAAATCCTCAAGGACGCGTTCTTGGTTCATGGAGAGTACAAGTAACAGGTACCGTTCCTTACCATCGTATCAGCCAAGGAACCATTATAAGTCATAGTGGTCCTGGTGGACAAGTTCGCGTAAACGAAACCCGCACAGTTTCCAATACATTCCGTACAGAAGCTGGTGTAGATGCAAAAGTTATTTCTGCAAAGGTTGGCTTTGAAGTTACCGCGTCTTTTTCACGCTCTCTACAGTATTGGAGAGATGTAAGTCCTGGAAAATACGGTTACGTTGATTTGTATTACAAATATATGTTGAAAAATTTCAACGTATACTATGATCCACTTATTGGAAGCGAATACTTCGTCGCAAGTGGAAAAGCCTATAAATGGCAAGCTGTAGAATTCCAATACCGCGAATTCGACAACTAAATATCGTGAAGCTTGCAGTTTTTTCGTTAACTGCAAGCTTTGTTTTACTGTAGTGTCTTCTTCGCTTTTTCAATTTGTTTGCCAATTTGACCCGTTAGTATACATACAAACATTACCCAATCCGCCAAGAAAGATTTAAACGGATATGTAAATGTAGCAGGTCTGTTATGCTCAACAAAAAAATGTCCAATCCACGCAAAAGCATATCCTGAAACCAACGCTCCAAGAACAAAGTATGCGTTGCGATAATAAATCGCAGCACCGATAAAAACTAAAGCGATTAAAGAGCCAAAGAAATGCAAAAATCTATTTGTTGGATCCGAATGTTCTAGCAAGTAAAAAGGCCAAAATTCGCCAAAGGTCTTGTATTGTTTTTCCGCCATTTATTGCCTTTCTGTTTTATATTTAGCAGAATTTCAAACTGTTTTTGCTATAATAACAATTTATCGAAAAATATTCTAGAGTGTTTCCAAATAGCCAACAGTGGTGTATAATAGAGGCATATTTGCCTTAAAATTTTTAGCACCCCAAAACCATGTATCAGGAAATTGCTATGGACGAAAGAAATATCAAAAAAATGTGGGAAGAAGCGGTGGATAAATCCGCAAATAAAAGCGTTCGCGATACCTACAGAGGAAAAACCCATCCATATTTTGCTGAAAAGAAATTGAGTTTAAATATGCCGGTTTTTAAAATCAATCGCAACACGAAAGAAGGAAATACTTACCCATATTCACAAAGAACCATACAAGATCCCGGCGTACGCGATTCCCAAGAAGAAATTTTACAAACACTTGATGATACTTCATTACCCTCTCCTAAAGAGCATGTAAAACAAACTCCTACTTCACAAAGAAATAGCTCTGATTTAGACACGATGGACCTAAAAGAAATTCTTATTGATAGCGAAAATGTTTCTGATTACAAGAGCGATATTCCTCCGGCATTTTCTACGTATGAAATCGAACATGAACTCGCCCGTGGTGGTATGGGAGTTGTGTACAATGCGCGACAAAATAGCCTGAAACGTAGTGTCGCGATTAAACAAATTTTACCTGATTCATGGACTCCTTCAGTACAAGAAAAGTTTATTGCCGAAGCTACAGTTACCGCTTATTTAAACCATCCAAATATACCCGCGGTTTATGATCTTGGTCAAGGAGAAGATGGCGATGTACTCATGGCCATGCAACTCGTTGACGGCTTGTCCTGGGTGTACATACTCTATCCGGAGACCTTCAAGCACCAACTTGTTGCCGAAAAGTATTCAGAAGAAGATCATTTACACATCCTTCTGCGTATATGTAGCGCAATTGCTTTTGCCCACAACAAGGGAATCGTCCACAATGATCTTAAACCTGAAAATATCATGATTGGCGAATTTCATGAAGTATACATAATGGATTGGGGAATTGCGGTAGATATATGGGAAGATCGCGAAGAGCAACTGCCTATTGTCAGTAAAAATATGGTCAAACGTCCAATGGGAACACCTAGCTACATGCCTCCAGAACTAGCCAAGGGAAATGGAGAAAAAATAGGCCCATGGACAGATGTGTATCTTCTCGGTGGTTTGTTATACGAAATAATTGAGCGTCAGCCTCCACGAACCGGAGATACAACGCTTGAGGTGCTTGACCATGCCGTCAAAGGAAGAACACCACAATTTAGTGAACATATTCCAAGTGAATTAAAAAACATTTGTTTAAAGGCATTAGAAAAGAATACAGAGAATCGCTATCAAAATGTTCACGAGTTTCAAGAAGATATTGAACATTACTTGAGACACCGTCAAAGTTTAATGATCGCCGACAATAGCAATCGCATTCTACAACATTGCCTTGGAAATCTAAAAAATCGTAGTTACGATGAAGAAGACAACATACGTTGCTACGACAACCTTGCCAAATCGGTGGCAGGATTCGAGCAAGCGCTTCTTTTGTGGAAAGATAATCAAAAAGCACTTGAAGGAAAACAACGTGCTCACATCGAATATGCACAAATTGCACTTAAAAACGGAGACATATTGCTTGCCGAAGCACAATTTGTAGAGCTCAATAGCTCTCTAAAAGAAGCGCAACAGCTAAGTGTACAAATTCAAGAGGCCAAAAAGAGACGCGATCGCGCCCAGAAAATGACGAAACGGCTTCGCTGGGGTATTATCACAGCTATCGTAATTATCATTTGTGGACTGTTTACCGTCTTGCTATCGATCCAAGAAAAACAACAAAAAATGGCATTACAATACGCTTCTCTTTACACTTCATCACTCACAGAGTTCAGAAGTGCTTACTCATCTAAAATTGTCAGTAAAATGAAAGAGTTAGGCGTTGAAGTAACACACGACTATCACGATAAGGAAAATGCCATTCCTTTCCCCGCGACTTTTAGCATCGAGTTAGCAGAGCAAATTAGTCGCAACAAAAACGGAATAAAAGCGCGATTGTATAGCAACTATCCTTTTGCGTGGCGTAAAAATGGAGGGCCTCGCGATGAATTTCAAAAAACAGCATTGCAAGAAGCGCACAAAGATAGTAGTAAGCCATTTTTTCGTGTAGAAAAATACAACAACGTCCCCTCACTTCGTTACGGAAAACCCGTAATAATGAAACAGAGTTGTGTTTATTGCCATAACAACAGTGACCATAGTCCGAAGAAAAATTGGAAAGTGGGCGATGTAAGAGGTATACAGGAGGTTATAATCCCTTTAGGTTCCACAATCGAAGAAGCCAAAAAATTGGTACTACGCATATTTTTACCCATTACCATACTTGCTCTTTTGATGATTTTTGTTATGGGAGTAATCATATCGCGAAAATTCCCCGGAAGTAAAATCTAATCTTTTTATACAGCGAAACGGAATTTTGCTATGCGAGACATTTTAAAAAATTGCACGCGTTTTTTAACAGGACATATCCGACAAACGCCACAACAAATCTTAACAGAAATATCAACCGTAATGGACCCGGACACAGTGGCAGACGTTTATGGAACCGGTGAGCTCATAAAGAGTTTCGAAAGAGATATTGCTCGTTTATTAGGAAAGAAGTCCGCTGTCTTTATGCCCAGTGGCACCATGGCACAACAAATAGCTTTGCGCATTTGGGCACAACGCAAAAACATCAACAACTTTGCTTTTCATCCCAAAAGTCACTTAGAGCTACACGAACACAAAGGCTATCAATATCTGCATCAATTAAATGGTGTATATGTTGGTGAAGCCAACCGTCTGTTTGCGTTTAGCGACTTGCGCAATTTGAGTATTCCCATTTCCACACTGCTCATCGAATTGCCGCAACGCGAACTCGGGGGTTTACTACCTTCATGGCAAGAGTTACAAAATATTTGCCTGTGGGCAAAAAATAAAGGCATTGCTTTACATCTCGATGGTGCGCGATTATGGGAATGTAAACCATTCTACGAGAAAGATTATGACGAGATATGCGCCGTCTTTGATACGGTGTATGTATCTTTTTACAAGGGCATCGGTGGAATTTGTGGAGCGGTATTGGCGGGAGAACCAAACATCATTGCCGAAGCAAAAATATGGAAACGTCGTCATGGTGGAGATCTGGTACATCTCTACCCATATATTCTTTCGGCGAAACATTGTTTTACAAAACGCTTGGCGATGATGGAAGACTATCATCAAAAGGCCACGGAAGTTGCCCACATCCTACGTGAAATACCAGGAATACATGTTACTCCGGAAGAACCCATGACCAATATGATGCATGTGTATATCGAAGGGGACAAAGAATTACTGGAAAATCGCGCATTACAAATTGCCCAAAAAACAAAAATATGGATGTTCAACAAACTTGCAGCAAGCCCGATTCCCGATTATCATAAATTCGAACTTTCTGTCGGTGACGCGACATTACAGTTAGAGAATACAGAAATCTTCGATATTTTTATGCGCTTAGTGCAATAAAAAAAGCTCCTGATGATAACATCAGGAGCTTTTTATTTTAGTGGATACTAAACTTAGTATCTATTCTTTGCTGCCACTTCAGCCACAGTCCGCCAAAACAACTTTAACTGCCGCATTTTTAGGGCCACCTACCGCAGTAACACGGCAAGTATTGTTTTTTGCCTTCACATCGTAAGCAACTTGATACGCTTCGAAGTTTAAAGCCTCGCCATTGTAAATTTGTTTACCATTGACCGTAAACTCTGCTTTGGTGAACGACTCATGGATACCACGCCAACTCAATTGCACTGTCGCCAACAACTCACTGTCTGCCGCAAAAGAAAAGCTATCAACTGTCAAGTTACCTTCTGCGTCGGTATGTCCATCTATCTCAAATTCCCAAAAGTTATTTTCTGCCATACGCAAAAAATTCTTTTCAATGTGCAATAACTTTTTACCAAGAGCATTGTTATTTTGTATCGCACCTATAAGTTGATCACGGTGGTACAGTGTGTCACCTACTTGCAACATAAAATCTCGTGGCATTTGTTCATAAGCACAGACAACCAGCTGTACAAATTCACTTTTGCTTAGTTCGCTAAACTTTACACTACCACTTTCATTCTTTGTATACGCTACATAACTTATAAATTCACCACTGGTGGTGTTCTTAGCAAAAATACTATTTTTGATAGTCGTAAAGGGAAGTCGATAGCGGTCAACTTTATCTCCCAATATTTCTTTGCTGTTTGCCGTAGCATAACGAATTGCGTGTGGATCATTTTCTGCCAAACGCTTTACAAGAATTTGATAGTCACATACATTGTGATTTCTCTGTTGCAGTAATTTGTGTAGTGACTCAAAATCACGTTGTGACTTTTGTGTATACAATTGATCTGCAGATGCAGAGACAAGAAAAGCAATGATAAAAATAAATAATTTTCTCACAACCATCCCCATTAAACTAGATAAAAAAGTAATTTAGGGCCATTTTGCAGCGAATATTTACGCTGCAAATTTCAATTATTTTATCAAATATACGGCAAAATAACAGTTTATTTTTTATCCACAGCTGTAGATATTTTTTCCTCTAATTCTTCTAAACTAAAAGGTTTTGATAAAATAGCACTGATGCCACAAGCCTCAATATCCAGATCGATGGCGTAACCACTGCACAAAAGGATTGGCACATCAACGCGAATTTTTTTGAGTTCGCGTGCCAATTTGTCTCCTTTCATTTGTGGCATGGTGTAATCGGTAATTACAAGGCAAAAAAGTTGAGGATTCTCGCGAAATGCCTTTAGAGCTTCTTCGCCATTTTTAGCTGTTGTTACCGTATAACCTAAATCCACCAACAATATTTCCAAGGTAGTCAAAACCACTTCGTTGTCGTCAACAATCAATATATTGGGATTTGTAGCACTTGGCAAAGAGGTTTGGGTGTTTGGCAAAGTATTGTGTTGTTGTTCCGCAATAGGCAAATACACAAAAACCGTTGTACCAGAGCCCACCTTACTGCAAATTTCGATACACCCCTCGTGCTTTTCTATAATACTTAGGGCCACAGGTAATCCAAGTCCTGTACCGTGCGGCTGCTTGGTGGTGTAAAAGGGTTCGAAAATATGCTCAAAGATATTTGTTGGTATACCACAGCCATTGTCTTCAATGGCTATACGTAAAAAATGGTTATGTATTGTTTTGCCTTGGTGGTCCACCAGATCTTTTTCACCAACGTCTTCTGCATGAATGTGCAACTTGCCGCTTTCTTCAAGTGCTTGATATGCGTTATTGCATAGGTCAAATAACATCTGGTGGATTTGCAGTTCATCGACGAAAACATCGGGCAAACTTTCTGGAAAAGAACATTGTAGTGAAATAGACTTTTCCATCTTCGGACGTAACTCTTTTAACATATCGCCCACAATATTTTCTACGCTACATGGTTCACACTTCGCAGGCGTTTTTGTACTCAAAAGCAACATCTGGTTCACGAGCTGTTTGGCTTTCTCGGCACTTTTCAATACAGTTTCGAGGTTGTGCGCTTCTTCACTTTGTGCATCAAGTTTTTGGTGTACATTACGCGTTAAACCAAGAATAGGCACTAACAAGTTGTTAAAGTCGTGGGCAATACCCGCAGCAAGAGTCCCTACCGCTTTTAGTTTTTGAGCGTGGTGAACTTGTAACTCTAATTGTCGTTGTCGTTCCGCATTGCGACGCTTTTCCACAGCTCGATCAATTACCATTGCCAGTAAATCAACAAATGCACTGCTACTATCTTTTACAATGTAGTCTACCGCTCCTGCTTTTAACGCCGCCACCGCAATTTTTTCATTCCCTGTACCAGTTACCATAATCGTGGGATGTTTTGCCGCCACTTTCTCTACGATTTTTAGTCCACTTATTTCAGGAATATGCTGGTCTACCAACAGTACATCGTAACTACCTTCACTCACCATAGAGAGAGCTTTGGTTCCCTCAAAAGCAATTTCCACAATGTAATTCATTCGTTGTAATTGCTTTTGAATTAATCTTGCTAAACCCACATCGTCTTCTACAAGTAAAACATTTGCCTTATTCAAACTTGTCATTTCTAAACCTCATCTGTGTTGGGCGAAATGAAAAAAGAAAATGTCGAACCTTTCCCTAGTTGCGAACGACAATATATTTCTCCCCCATGACGACGTACCAAAGAACGAACATATGCAAGTCCCATTCCCTCTCCAGGAACGTCTTGTGGACCGCAACGTTGAAAAGTGTCGAATATTTTTCCTTGGTCCTCTTCACTAATTCCTCGTCCGTTGTCTTCAACAAAAAAAAGTGTACGATTGTTTTCTTTCTTACTACCAATTTTTACAATTCCTTGGCGTGTTGTATCTAAATAAATAATGGCATTGGTTAAAATGTTGTCAAAAATTTGTTGCATGGCAATTTCGTCAACAACCACACATGGCAAAGAATCAATCATAACCTGTACATTTTTTTGTTCAATTTGAAACGCAAGAGATTTCAGAGAACTTTGTACCACAGTATTTACATCTATTGTCTCAAAACACAGCTCTTTTCGCCCTAAACGAGAAAGTTTAAGTACCGCTTGGGTCAAATTATTGATCTTTACAACAGATGTTTCAATAAAATCAAGGGATTCTGGTATATCTTCACTAAAAATTTTTTGCAATTTTTTTTGATGCTCTACAGAGCAATGTTTTTTTACAGTATGAATAATTTCGCGCAAATCATCAATGCAGTAGCGCAGTTCTCCTGCAAAACCTTTTATATTAATAAGAGGCGTCTGTAAATCATGAGAAACGATGTATACGAAAGTTTTTATTTCTTTGTTGGCGATCTCCAAGTTTTGCGTTCGTTCTCGAATTCGTTCTTCCAATAGTTCTTTGTACTTCCATAATTCTTGTTGTGCAATATCGCGTTCTTCAATTTGTCGCTGTAGTAACTCGTTTGTCTTCGTGAGCTCCGCTGTTCGTTGCTGGACACATTTTTCCAAATCTTCATTGGTACGCATTAAATTTTGTTCGGTATTGCGTAACGCAGAAATAAGTAACGCTGTTAGAGATATAATAAAAGTGAATGTTTCCAAAAGCAATAAAGACTCAGGAACAAATCCTTTACTAAAAGGACCATTGTGATTTATCGTGCCCCACACCGCGAATGACACGATGACAATCACCGAGAGAACCGCCCCAACTTCTTTAAAACGAAATACTCCCCATAAAACAGGAGGAATGGATAAATACGCTAAAAAATACTGCTGAAATTCTACGGGAAACCGCCCCAAAAAAATAGCACCGCCTACGAAAAAAAGGCATACAAAAAACGCCATAATTTCAATGATTTTCGTAGTATGAATGAACGTACTTTTCCACTTCGTTTCACTCAGGCAAATCATAAGCGGCGCAACTGTCGCAGCTCCCCCCACATCCCCGAGAAACCACGTCAACCACAATTCAAAGAATATTCGCCATTCTGCGATCGCGAATATACATAAGCTCGTCACACCAATCGTTGCGCTCAACATCGGTGCAAATAGTGCCCCTATGACAAAAAAACATCTCACACCACGCGTAGTGTGAAGCGGATTAGAATTACCGATGAATAGGCGTAGTCCTTGAATCGCCACAACGGCTTCGAAAGTATTTCCCAAAGCGATGAAAAATGCCACAATACTAGAAGTTCCCAGAGCATAGTTTCCCGTAAGGAAGGTCTCAAGGTTAATAGTAAAAGCGCCCAGAAATACCGCAGGCCAAATACGAGTACCAAAAATATACAAGGCCGCAATCGCGAATCCAGTTGGTGGCCAAACAGACGAGACACTACTGTGAACAAATGCCAACGATAGACCAAATTTAGCTGTAAGATAGTATGCAACTGTAATACTAATAAAAGCTAGGGAGAACGGTATTTTTTGATGTTTGCTCATCATATATATTTCAACTGTAAAAGATTTTTTTGTTTATTTTATTCTACAAAAAAAACTTCAAAATAAAAGCAAATTATACCCAAGGCAAAACATGGTGAACATTGAAGTTTTTTTTACGTTTTCATGAATAATCACAATGATTTCTCTCTTTAGTATAAGGAAAACTATGAAAACACCTCAACAAGAGGACGAATAATTTTTGCAAACGACGTCGTCTTCATTGTATGAACAATTTTATTTAGAATGGAGGAACGATGTCTTTATACGAATTACCTGTGATAGAACTCAGTGGTACGTATCGCGAAATGGGAGAAGCGATTGGTGAGGGTTTTCGCGAAGAAATTATTTCACTTTGCGAAGGCCATTACCAGTGGACACAGACAATCCTTGCCCAAGCCGGGCGCGATTACAGTGATCATCAATTGACAGAAACTATTTATGAATGCATCGCACACATGAAAAGTTTCAGCCCGGAAAGTTACGACGAATTTTATGGTATCGCACGTGCCGCAAATATCTCTCTGGAATATTTGTTCTTGTCGCACATGACAGATATTATCGATGTTTTGGTATTTGGTGGGACATGGAATCGCTATGGCTGCTCTAGCGTTATCGTCTGTGGTGACCGTACCGCAACAAACAACATACTACTCGGGCAAACTTGGGACTGGTTAACTGTTGATATGCCATTTTTTTGTTTAATGCATCGCAAACCACAACACGGCATAGAAAATTGGAGCTTGGGGCTTTTCTGTAGTTATTCCATGGGAATCAACGTAGAAGGTGTTGTTGTGGGTACGACCAATCTTCTCACTTGGGATGCCGCTCCTGGTGTACCGCGCTCTGCGATTGTGCAACGTGCCTTGAATTCAACAACGGCAGATAGCGCGTTAAAAAGCATTGTAAATTCACAAAAGGCAAGCGCGCACTATCACTACCTCGGTGACACCAAAGGAATTGGTTATGGAGTAGAATCTTCGGTACGTCATACCGTGATCTCTGAGCACCATCAAGGTTTTTACGTACACTGTAATCATGCTTTAAATGCCGAGATAAAAAAATATGAAAATACCTCTCCCGACGCATCCACACTATTTCGTCAACAGCGTTTGACACAACTTTTACAAACAAATAGTGAGATTACGGTGTCAGACCTAAAAAACTATTTTAGCGATTGTGAAGGAGGGGAACTCGGCATTCGTCAAGATAACACGCTTGGAATTTATAGTACAGATGCTTGTGCGATATTCTCTCCACAAACAGGAGAGTTTTATGCCTGTCGTGGACAGGCAGATAAGGGCTTGTGGCGACATATCAAAATGTAGTAAGAACAATTCTAACGTTCGCTGTAGATTTCAGAAATCAAATGTAATTTTGATATGTCGAGTTGCTGTTTTCGTGCCATTTTTTGCAACGCTACTACCGGTTGATGTTGTATTTTTTTGATAATACCATTGGCCAACTTTTCTAAATTTTGATATTCTTCGGCAGAAACCTTATTGGAAAACTTTTCCAATTCTTTGTCGCGAATATCTTCAAAATAACGAATCACCGCTTTAATTGTAGGAGTTACATTGAGTGAACGTCGCCATTTCAAGTAGTTGTCGGCATAGTAATCGATAATGGACTGCGCTTCTGGAATTTGACCTTTGCGTTTCTCGATGTTATTGGTAATGACATTTCTCAAATCATCAATATTGTATAAAAATATATCCTGGCTCAGGTCTTTTATTCCAGGATTAATATTGCGTGGTGTACTAATATCGACCATGAGCAGTGGTCCACTACGCAATTTTAGTATTTTTTTCGTCTCTTCATACCCCACCAAATAAGTTGGCGAATTTGTCGCAGTAACCACAACATTTACTTCGCTAAGTGCCATGGGAATTTGGTCCAGAGAAATGACCTTCCCCCCAAATTTTTCTGCTAAAATCTCTGACTTTTCACGTGTACGGTTCGCGATGATAAACTGTTTGGCTCCAAGACTGGCAAAATGTTTTGCCACAAGCTCTGAAGTCTCTCCTGCACCAATGAGCAATATACGGTGTTTTTCAAAACTACGAAATATCTTACGTGCCAACTCAACAGCAGCTAAACCAATAGAAACAGCTCCCTGACACAGTGTAGTTTGCGTACGCACAGCTTTTCCAGCAACTATAGCCTGCTCAAAAAGTTTGTTGAGTAGCGGAAACTTATAGCCACTAGACAGTAACAAGTTATAACTTTCTTTGACTTGGCCGAGTATCTGATCCTCTCCAAGAATGAGACTCTCCAATCCACTTGATACCGCAAATAAGTGTTCTACCGCTTTTTGGTTATATAGTATATTTGGTTTAGGAGCTTGATAGGGAAAAGAAAACTGTTTATTATAGCGGTACTGCCACGACAACCAGCACATCAGCGCCTCAGGTTTACTTGCCACAAGATAAAATTCTGTGCGATTGCAAGTTGACACCACCGCAATTTCTCTTACATTATCATTGTTTTTGCCAACGGCCTTGGTAAAAGAAATTATCTTGTCCGAAGTAAGTGAGATTTTATCGCGAAATTCAACAGGAGTATTTTTATGATCATAGCCGACAAGGACAATTTGTTCGTTTTCCATTACACAAACCTATGAAAAGTATTCAAAAAGAATTCAAGAACCGCCACTAAAACAAATAGCATGACAAACAACCACACGGAAAGTATATTGGTGTGAAGACCGTGTACGCCACTTTTTTTGGTAGACCACCAGATTGTGGCATAAGCACATAAGGCAATGTCGGTGATCCACACTTTAGGATCGGCAAGCCCGAAATGGTTGAATAATTTATACGCCCAAAAATGTCCCAACATAATACCCAATCCTAAAAGAACAATACCGCATATCGTAGCGTTTTGTCTCATCGAATCTAAAGTTTCTAAATCGGGAAGCCCTTCGTACAGGATACCAAATTGTCTATTGCGAATCTGCCGCGCCAGGACACAATACATCAGAGCATACAAAGTCGCGATGGCCAAAGCCGATAAACCGAGAAGCGTAAAACTAGTATGCACGCCAAACAGAGGATTTGCCAAGAGTTCATTTGTCGTTTTCTCACCGCGAAATAACAGAGTAGATATTGTTTGACATAAAGTCACAATGGTTAAGAAGAAAACACCCGTAGTATATTCGCGCTTTAGTCTTTCGGTTACGTAGTAGATGATGGCGATATCAAAAGCTAACATAGATAAAGACTCAAACGAACTTTCAATAGGAAATCGTTGGAGGTGCCATCCCTTGCTGATGAGAAAAACTAAATGCAATAATACCCCGCAAAGTAGTAGAATGGATGCAAACTTTGCGTTACGCGTTTTTTTATATATAAAGTAGCGGCCGTATAAAACTGTCGAAATCCCGTATATGACCGGAAGTAAAATGTTTAGCGTTATCACCAGTTTTAACATAAAAATTCCTTACGAATGTATGAGTGGCCAAAATTTCCAAATAATGATTACTTGAACAATGAACACAATCCAAAAAGTGACAACAAAAGACACCTTGACTGTTTTATGACGGAAAAAACGCCGACTTACAAATGCCATAGGCGTACCACCAATAAATGCAAAAAAGTGTAAGGTGTTCTCTGGGATTCTCATACCGCCTTTTTGTGCTTTGGCAACACGTTTGTCGTAACCATACAATAGAAATACACTGATGTTTACTGCGACAAAGTAAGCGATTGTCCAATGAATATTCACATACTTATGTAAAATATACATCACAACAGCCACAATTGCCAAACCGCTCACGGAAAAAAAGACGAACGGTGACGTTTGTTTCCCTCCGGGCTTCACCTTGACGGCTTCCGCACCTTTTTCTCCATATTTAATGCCAAAAGATACTTTTTGTCCTGGTTCTAGAACTTCGTTGCCTTTGACATTTTTGATATGCACAAATATATCGTCGTCATGGTCGTCGGTACGTATAAATCCAAAACCTTTTTTCTCATCAAACTTTACAATTACACCGTTCATATTCTACTCCTAGAAATAGGCATAATCTAACCTATCTACCATAAAAATGGTAGCATTTTTTGTAAGTTTTTGCCAAGATAGTTGATATATCATCATATATGTAGTTAAATTTAGGGAACGACCTTACTACTATATTTATTTCCATGTCGTTTTGAGCAAAAACATAAACAGCAATACTATAATTCCATAAACAGGAGTTCTCCATGAATTTAAAGAATCACATGAGTAAAATACTCATTTTTATTACCCTCTTAGCTTGTAGCTGTAACTCTGTAGCCTCCGTCAAGTGGGTGCAAAGAGTCGGGGGAGAAAAACGCAAAAAAGTATGGATTCCCACATGCTCCAAATGCGGTCATGTCGTAAACTATCGTGCGCGACAATGCTCGAACCCTAAAGACCGTACTTTACTGGTGTGGAACGACAAGGATTTGTATTTTGAATTTCCCGATAATCCACAAAGTGATTACACAAGCGAACAACTAGAGGTTTTAGATCCTCGCGAACAAAGCGATGAAGTCATCGTCACCAACGAAGAAGAAGATGCCGTACCTGAAAACTCAGAGAGTACCGACGACGAGGCAACGCAACAACCAGGGACTGCTGCTGATTTTGATGACCTAGACTGGGAAGAAGACGACTGGGAAGAAGACGACTGGTCTGACGACGAGGAAGACGAAGATTCTAGCGAAGACGAAGATTCTAGCGAAGACGAAGATTACAATGAAGACGACGAAGACTACGGTGAAGAAGACACGTTAGAAGAGTCGCCAGAAACCGATGAGACAGAAGACTCACTAAGAGATGATAGTTTTAGCGAATGGGAAGACAGTGAAGAAATCGACAAATTTTTAGAAGAGGATCCACAAGAAACGACTTCTGAAGAGGAAGTTTCAGAATCTAACGAAGAGACCTCTGAAGAGTCTAACAGCGATGACGGTTTCGGAGACTGGGACAATGAAGAGGGAAGTTCCGACTCTGACACGGAAAAGACAAACGAAGAAAAAAAGGAAAATCCCGAAGATTCGAGCGATGAAGACTCTAGTGATGATGCTTGGGGAGACGATGGTTTCGGCGATTGGAGCGACGGAGATTCCTAATGCCAAACGCACTCAATATTTCGCAACTGAAAAAATCATACGGTAGTCTCGAAGCATTGAAAGGGATTAGCTTTTGTGTGCAACAAGGAGATTTTTTTGCCCTACTTGGACCTAACGGTGCAGGAAAATCGACTACCATAGGTATTATATCCAGTCTCGTCAATAAAAGCAGTGGTAGTGTTGAAATTTTTGGTTATGACATACAACGTCAAAAAAACATCGCTAAAAAGCACATAGGGCTAGTTCCTCAAGAATTTAACTTCAGCATCTTTGAACAAGTAATGCAAATAGTGGTAAACCAAGCAGGTTACTACGGTATTCCTCGTAAAGTGGCAGTGCCGCGCGCAGAAGAATTGCTAAACAAGCTAGGGCTGTGGGAAAAGCGCTCTTCTGTTGCGCGTACACTTTCAGGCGGGATGAAACGCAAACTAATGATCGTACGTGCTTTATTACACAATCCACAACTTCTTATTCTTGATGAGCCCACCGCCGGAGTAGATGTAGAAACGCGTCGTGAGATGTGGGATTTTTTAACACAACTGAATACCCAGGGTACGACAATTATCTTGACAACCCACTATCTAGAAGAGGCAGAACAATTGTGTAAAAATATCGCCATTATTGATCATGGAGAAATCATTCAAAATACCTCTATGAAAAAATTGCTCGCACAGTTAGACCACGAGAGCTTTATCATCGACACGCGCGACGAAATCAATGAATTACAAGAAGTAGAAGGGTATTCTTTACAGAAAATCGACAACAATACCATTCGTTTGGATTTGCACAAAGATCAAAATCTCAATAACGTAATTGCAAAACTCAGCGAACAAGATATTCAAATAAAGAGTATGCGGAACAAGGCCAATCGCTTAGAAGAATTATTTATCAGGTTGACAAAAAAATGAATGCCCACGAACAATTTATCGCCTTTTACACCATTCTGCGCAAAGAAATTGCCCGTTTTATGCGTATCTGGACACAAACTTTGCTCCCCGCAGTGATTAGCATCACACTTTATTTTATTATCTTTGGCGCTTTTATCGGCTCACAAATTAAACCCATTAAAGGTTTTAGTTACATGCAATTTGTCGTGCCCGGTTTTATCATGATGGCCGTAATTCAAAACACCTATGGCAATGTGGTTTCCTCTTTCTTTGGAACGAAATTTCAAAAATCGGTAGAAGAATTGCTGGTTTCCCCCACCCCTTCGTATGTCATTATTCTCGGTTATTGCTGCGGCGGTATGTTGCGTGGACTACTCATTGCATTTCTCGTTACCGCAACATCGCTGATTTTTGAGCCGCTGACAATTTTTCATCCCCTAACAACTGTGGTCTTTGTGATACTCACTGCATTTTTATTTTCATTGATAGGTTTAACCAACGCCATTTTTGCACAAAAGTTCGACGATATAAACATTATCCCCACTTTTGTGTTAACTCCTCTCATTTACCTTGGTGGTGTTTTTTACTCCATAGAACTCCTACCTAATTTTTGGCAAAAGGTGTCTCTATTTAACCCCGTTTTATATATGGTAAATGGCTTTCGTTACGGATTTCTCGGGGTTTCAGATATTGAAGTATGGTTTGCTTTGACGATGTTAGTTGTTTTTATTGTGATATTTTTTGTTATCAATTTAATTTTTATTACCCGTGGGGTTGGTCTGAAGAGTTAAGTATGAGATATCTAATTTTTACCATTGTTTTTTTACTACCTGTGATTTGTGATACAAATATAAAAGAAGCAGAACTGCTAGAGAATGCCGCCGCAAACTACACGCGAATGGCAGAAAACCACATCGCGATGGCACGTGTTCTAGAAAAACGTCCTCGTAAAGCGGCTGTTGCACAACAACACCGTAAACAAGCGATGAAATTCTTACAGCGTGCGCAGGAAAACTTAGACAAAGCCATTGTTCTACGTACCGGAATATTAAAAAAAATTCAAGAAAATTTGGTCAAACTCGATGCCCAAAAACGCAATAGCGTACGCATTGCTTCGTGGAACATTCAAAATTTTGGCGAAAGTAAGACCAATAAAATTGTTCCCTACAAAAACAAAGAATACACGATACCTGAAGTTGTGGCGGATATCATATACTCCGCAAAGTTTGATGTCATTGCCATTCAGGAAGTAGAAGGAGATAACCTCGAGTCAGTTGAGCGCGTTGTCGAAGTGTTAAATATGCGTGTTGGTGAAGAAGCATACCGTTTAACATATCCCGAAAAAATGGGTGTGAGTAGCAATACCGCAGAATTTCTACCCATTGTCTACGACAATCGTTATGTAAGACTGAAAACCCAAGGTATGTTGCGTGACTTAGAAATGCAAAGACCTCCACACTACGCACTATTTGAACTACGCGACAACAAGTTTAAAAGTCCACAAACGAAAAAAAATATCTTTGACTTTTGTTTAGTGTCCGTACACCTTGCCCCCAAAGCTTCTGGAGACAAAGATATTCCACGACGCAATGATTTTAAAAACGTCCCAAAAATTTTCCGTTTTCTCAATAAAAAATTCGCAATAGAAGACATTATCGTTGCCGGAGATTTTAACTGTGATCCCAATAGACGGGGTATTGATGGAGAACTATGGGCGCAAATTCGCAAAAAGAAAATAGTTGTTCACCCAATTACCTTACGCGGAAAACAAGAAATCGCCACGAAAACGATGACATATGGTCAAAGAGTTAACGACAATATGATTTGGATGGGAAATAGCGAAGAGGATTGGGCACAGACGAAGGAAGTCTATGAGTATGACAAATTGCACTTCCAACGTGATGGAAAGGTCGACACCACATCGGCGCGCGTCATCTCAGATCACCTTCCTGTCTGGGGAAAATTTTATGCGACTCGAGATAGTCGCTAATCTATATAAATAGAGGTTGTTATGGACACAAAATTAACTCCGCTTGAAATGCCACAGCTATTAAAAAAAGTAGCAAATGGCGAAACGATAGAAAATTGTCACATCGCTGTTTTTGATTTACGAGAACACCAAGTCGCCGCAGACATTGATATCAAAAACAGTATTATTGGTCAAATCATATTGACAGGCTGTGAAGTACAGCACAAGTTAAGCCTGGAAAATGTAACGGTAGAAAATGTACTGAACGCGGGACGCGACATTCGCGAACGCGATGTAAACCCCGCAAAATTTCACAGTGCTGTGATTTTCAAAAACTGCAAATTTAAAGATCGTGCGATCTTTGGCCACTGCGAATTCAAAACATTGATGTCATGTCAAGATTGTGTATTCTACGAAGACGCTGTTTTCGATAAGGCGCAGTTTCAAGAGCAAGCGTATTTTTGGGGATCACAATTTAAACACAAGGTATCTTTCAACCACGCCTCATTTACCATAGAAGCACATTTTGATAAATGCGACTTTCGCGATAGTGTTCAATTCGAGCACGCGCATTTCAAAGGTCAAGATGCTTCTTTCAATTACATAACAACACAACTCAACATAAATTTTTCCCACATCAAATGCGATTGTTTTTTTGCTTGCCGCAAATCGACAATAGATGGTGAGTTAAATTTTAAAGACGCAGATTTTCACGGTGAAGTGGATTTCCAAGACAGTGAATTGCGTGGCAAAAGCATTTTTGAGAATGCCCAATTTCACCAAAGAACAAATTTTTCCTACGTACAGTTTATGAACGCCGCTTTTTTTTATGGGTGTTCTTTTGCACAGGTTACCTTCTTAAACGCGCAATTTCACGGAGAGGTACTTTTCAATTTAGACTCACACACACGACGTAGTTTAGACAACAACGATGAAATCCGAGCCGCGCAATTTCATGACCATAGCGATTTCACCAATGTACGTTTCCACAAGCGCGCGATTTTCGAACAAGTACTCTTTGACAAACAAAGCCACTTTGCCAGCTGTTTTTTCGGTGAACAAGCAAATTTTATAGGTATTACGGTAAAAGATTACATTTGCTTTGACAGTGTATATTGTAATCAAGAGTTTTCCGCAGTAAATGCCCAGCTAAAAACCATTACTTTCAACTATGCAAATATCAATAGACGTTTAGACCTAAGCGATGCCACTTTAGAACAATTGTCATTTTACAAAGCCGCCGTCGATTTAATCGTCATCGAAAAAGAACAAATGCGACGTAAACTCATTCACGAAGATCCACAGCAGCCATCGTACGATAAGTGCGCCGAAGAATATCTTCTTTTAAAAGAAAGTTTTTTTCAACGCGGTTTACACGACGAGGAAGATTGGGCGTATTTTAAATTCCGCCAAGCAAAACGCAAATATCGCACAAAGAAAAATTTGCAACAGTTTTCTGAAGCTTCTTTTGTACGCAAATTATTTTATTTGAGTAAGTTGCCACTTTCTCTATTCGAAAGAATTCTGATTGATCGCGCCACAGGCTACGGTACGCGTCCACTAAATATCACCATAGTGGCGATTAGTTTTATTTTATTTTTCGGTGCCATTTATAGCTCTTTCCCCGATACATTGGTGAAGCCACCTTCCATGCCATTTGGTTTTGCCCAAGCAGTGTATTTTAGTTTCGCAACATTTACCACAATGGGATTTGGAGACATACAGCCGCGACTGGATACGATCATGCCTTATGTCGTGAGTACAGAAGCTTTTTTAGGTTTGTTTATCATGACCTTGTTTGTCGGTACTTACACACGCAAAATCATTCGCTAATTTTATTAGTGCGGGTTCTCTGGAACTACAAAACTACCATCGGAGTGTCATCCCTGACTTGATCAGGGATCCAGGCGCTTTGAAGTCGACTTCATATTGTGGATTCCTGCTTGCGCAGGAATGACACCTTGTAGTAGTTCCGTCTCAATAAAACTGAAGTTTACTTCAGAAAACGGTCATTCCTGACTTGATCAGGAATCCACGTATCATAAATCAACTTTATTGTGGAATCGACAAAGATAGTTGTTGGAAGATGTTGGATTTGAAAAACGGATGTCCATCGGTATTGGAGAGAACGGGCGGACACTAGGTCCGCCCCTACAACGCACCGTGTAAAAATAGATATATTATATGCGTCGTGCTGTTACGTGTTATTTCTTTCTTTTGCGTTTTTGTTTTTTACTTTTCTTTCCGACCGTATGATTTGGCTTGAATCTGTGGCCACTGTCTTTGCTTTCTTTGCTATCGGCCTTGCGTATTTGAACTTCCTTGTCATCTAAATAGACTGTTGTCGAAGTCAACTCATGGGCTTCATGTGGTGGCACTTCAAAAAATGAAAAGCTTTTGCTAATATCTATCTCACCAATCGGAATACGCCTTTTTCCCGATATATCATTTACTAAACTAATGATGTCTTGTGGGCGTACATTGTTTTTACGTCCGACATTGATGAACAGACGCTGAAATTTTGTACTATGCTTTTCTTTGTTTTTCGAACGCTGTTTGTTTTTATTCTGATCTTTTGAACGATATGGTACATTTAGATCACGCTCGTTTTTGTAGTAGTCGAGCAACATATTAAATTCTAGCGCCACAAAATGTTTGATCACTTCTTCAGGAGTAAATGCTTCTAATTTTTCGTAGACCTTATTCATAAATGGTGCTATTTGCTCTTCGTTTACCTCTACATTTTTTACACGCTCGATAAGATGAAAAAATTGCCTTTCGCAAATCTCGTGTCCGTTGGGAACTTGACGGCGTTCAAACTGTTTGTGAATGCTCCGCTCAATGCGCTTAATTTTCTCGATTTCTCTACGCGATACAATGGCGATAGAAACACCTTTTTTACCGGCACGCCCTGTACGTCCACTACGATGAGTGTAAGTCTCTAGGTCATCTGGCAAATTATAACTAATAATATGCGTTAAATTTTCCACATCAAGTCCACGCGCAACCACATCAGTAGCCACGAGCATTTGCAAATTTTTCTTGCGAAATTTCCCCATGACAAATTCGCGTTGTTCTTGCGATAAATCGCCATGTAGAGCGTCAGCATTGTAGCCATCTTTGATCAGTTTTTCAGCGATCAGTTTGGTTTCTGCTCGTGTACGACAAAAAATAATTCCGTAGATATCCGGGTGTATATCTGCGATTCTTTTCAATGCCTCGTAACGATCTTGTCCACGCACCACATAGTAAGCATGGTCAACAGTCTCAGCACCTGTATTTTTCTTGCCAACAGTAACCTCGTAAGGGTCGTGAATATAAGTCTCGGCAATCTGAATCACTTGCTTCGGCATTGTAGCGGAGAATAATAAAATATTTTTCGTTGTCGGTGTATGTTGTAGTATGGCATCTAGCTCTTCTTTGAAACCCATATTGAGCATCTCATCGGCTTCGTCAAGTACCACTGTTTTTATATTTGTTAAATCCACTTTTTTACGGCGAATAATATCATTCATACGCCCAGGCGTTGCCACAACAATTTGCACACCTTTTTTAATCTTGTTGATTTGTGGATCAATTTTTGCTCCCCCATAGACTGTTACAATAGCCACATTCTTTTTGTATTTACAAAAAAGCTCTAAGTCTTTGGCAATCTGTAAACACAATTCTCGAGTAGGGGACAAAATTAATGCTTGCGGTATTTTTTCACGATGTATTTTTTGAATAATGGGTAATCCAAAAGCGGCTGTTTTTCCCGTACCTGTTTGCGCCAAACCAATAAAATCGCGATGATTTTCTAAAAGAAATGGTATCGCTTTTTGCTGAATTTGCGTCGGAGTCTGAAATCCTATTTGTTCAATGGCTTGTAATAATTCAGAGGAGAGTCCAAATTCACTAAACGTTGTCACAATCTAACCTCTTTTTTATGTGATAATTTTTTGATTTCTAATTTATATACGACGCATTATGACAAAGTTTGCTGGTTTTTTATAGTTAATCTTTGCAGAATAAGAAATATTTTTTTGTGTACGGTACTCTTTTTTTCTTAAGAGCAAGCTTTTCTCTGTATTTCTTTACATAAAAAAAACGGTACTTTATCAAAAATAAAATACCGTTTTTATCCCAGTTAGCTTGTTTGTCTGTTTAGAATCTTGTACCAACAGTGAATGCTAAGTTAGAACTGTACCCTTTATCAATGAATAAGAAGTATGCACCATAATCAAGACCGACAAACAACATTTTTGTCAACATAAAATCGAAACCAACCCCTCCGGTGATCGCGGCGTACATATTTCCTTGACCTGCTGGAAAGTTAGAGTCGTTTAACTGCTGCGCTTGTGGAACTTGTCCACCAATATTACCATCTGAATCACTAATGAATACCTGCATAGCTGCTCCACCACGTACATAAGGTTGAAAACGACGTAATGCAGATCCTTCTTGCCATACGTTGTCTAAACGATACTTAAAGTTTAAGTCTACTGTAAGTGTCGTTAAACGTACTTCTTGATTTAGCAAATCAACACCTAAAGCATCACTTGTCACAACATTTTTGGTATCCTTGGACTTGGAAAACGCAATGCCAATGGTCCCAAGTAGTGAACTAGTTTCAAAATCGGCAAGTTTTAGATCAAGTGCTCCACCGATGACCCATCCCCATCCATTTTGAAAAGGATCGTAAGTAATACCCATTTTCAAATAAAACGCGTTACCGCGTAAAAAACCTGATTCTGCACGTGAATCAAATAGATCTTCGGACGTATTTTCTTGTGCCGAAGAAAGCTCTGCAATAATTTCTTCATATGTCGCTGGGGCTTTACCACTTTGCTGCGAAGGAATTGTTCGGCTGCTACCACTCATTAAACTATCGATCGTTTGTTGTTGCTGTTTTACTGTATTTTGTAGTTGTTGAATCTGTTCTTTCATTGCTCTAATTTCAGACAATAAATCGTCACTGGCAAAACTTAAGCCCATTACACAAATCATCAATACAATTATCTTTACTTTCATCCTTTTCCCCTTACTTAGAACAATGTAAATCTCTTATGCAAAATTAAAAGTTTAATCGCATGCTTTTATCCTATTATTAGGTAAAAAAACACAGAAGTGCTATTCTAGCACTTTCCATGTTAATACTTAATTATTAGCAGCGAAAACCACCCTGGTGATGGTCTTCTGTATACGATATCCACTCAATCAACCCAAAACCGTAGAGTAAACGTATACAAATTAAGTATAAATTCTTTGAGATAAGAATTACATTACATGCTATCTCATTTATGTGGAATATACAATTTATAATGAGGATAGAATATAATCGCATGCATATATCCTATTTTTGCCAAGTATATATTTACTTACTTTGTTTTGCAACAAAAAAATTTTTTAATTGATAATTTTTTCATAAAGGCCATTGCTATAATCCTTATTTTTATAGAAGTTCACAATAGATTCGATCGTTGTATTTTCTAGCATTTTTTGGTGTTCGGCCCTAATCTTTTTCCATTGATTGTGTAGAGCACATGGATGTTTTTCTGAGCAACGGTTCTGTCCCATAATACAATGAGGTTGCTGCTGAAGATTTTCAATAGGTTCAATAACTTCAGCAAGAGTAATATCGCTGGCATCTCTTGCCAAACGAACCCCACCACCAAAACCTTTTTGCGACGTGAGTATCTGATTTTGTACTAATATTTTCAAAGTTTTGGTCAAGTAGTTTTGCGGAGAACCTATTTTCTTAGCTATATTCACAGCCCCACTATATGTGTCGGGTGGCAACTTAGCAAGTTCAACTAGTGCTCGTATTAAGTATACACTGGTTTTGGATAGCATAATGTTCACCTATATTAAGTTAACAATTTTTACCATATTGATTTAGATCATTTCATGTTAATATGTTTTTTGAAAAGTTGCAATAAAATTCTGTTTTGCAAAACGCCTAGTATTTTGTAGACACTTTTTCTACTAATTTTACCAAGCGACGGGGTCGTTTTTCATCAATCAACTAGCACAAGTCTTACTCTAGTATAAAAAATAGAGGCCTCAGAGAAATAAAAATCTCTAAGGCCTCTGCGGGTTACTTTTCGTATTCACTGGTGGGAAAATTTACCGAAGATTACTTTAGTAACGTAATTGATAAAACTAACTTTGTGATCTAAGTTGCAGTGTTTTTCTACCGCAAACCACTAGCGCCAACAACACCGCCAATAACCACCATGTTGCTCCCGACTTTTTAGTCGGACGCTGTGCACCGCGGTATACAGTTCCTTCTTGTGCGTAATAATCGTTTCTCTTTCCGTTAAATCTTGCGTTGTATTTTATTCCGTCGTTGTTTTCTGTCATCGTGTAGTCGGAAAATGTCAAATTCTCATTGGCGAGAACTTCGCGTGGAAAGTCACCATCAACAACGGTCATTGTCATCGACTTAATGTCTGCGAGTGCTCGCTCAACGATCATTTTACGTTCTTTTTCCAATTGCCCAATGTTCAAAGCATCGATGTTTGGGCCGCGCAAGTTAAGAGCTTCACCAATGCGTAGAAACATCTTTTCTTTTTCTTCGTAATCATGAGCGAGTTTGCGAATACTTGCGGCGAGAAGATCTCCCGCAAATAACTCTGCGGCCATAGCGTTGTGTACTTTTGGATCGCGTTGCGACATTAAACTTTGCCAGTAACTTTCACTAATATCATAAACAGAACCGCCCACAATTCGCAGCGGTAAAGGCTGTGTCAAGTTGCGATACAGGTCTTCTCCCGAAACCTGTCGTACCACGTATTTTTGTGGAATAGAGTTTATGCGACATGATTTTTCGCTTAAGATATATACAATATTGCGCAAACTACCTTCGTTAAAAGTAGACAAACGCATCGGAACTACGGGCTTGTCGATAAAAAAGCGAAAACCCATTCCCTGTACATTTCCGTCAAAATTCGCCCCGGCAGGAAGTTTTGAATTCACGTCACGCATACCAGGACGCGCAGCAACACCTTTTTGCTGTCCTACGCGTGTTTTGACGGCAACAAAACACCAACCCATTTTAATATAGTCATTGCACGCCGTATCCATCCCTTTGGGATATTGATATCCATGCGTATCCATCCAACGGCTAAGAGCCTTGGCACTTCCTGCGGCGAGAACCGCAACTTCATACATACCCACTGCCTCTTCTTTTAGGACCTTTACTGTATCGTACTCCAAGGATTTTTCGTCCATGGAATCATCTACGCCACCGTCTTCCATTGCTTCGTATTCATCGTAAGGATACAAGTCCACGATAACTTCCGGTGGATCAATCGCTGCAGCGATTTGCGCAAAGATGTTGTCGGGAACTTTGCGTAGTTCGGGAGGTTTAGGAAAGGGAATGAGCATACCAAATTGATCCACTTTTCCGGAAAAACCCGGGCGAATCACAATTGTCTCCACGCCATCTTTATAAAAAACGTAGGTCTTCTGTAACCCAATACGCGTAATCGCTGGCCCTTCTCCGGTGTATATAGGTGGAACCATCCCACACGGATCGCTCCACAACAGTGAAAAGGTCGCTACGAAAGCGATCAAACACTTTTTCATTTTTTTCTCCTTTGTAATAGCGATACGCTTACCATTGCTCGCGTTCTTGTACTTTTTGTTGTGACAATTGCTTAAGAATTTCGATATAACGCTTTTCATTTTGCACGTTCTGCTCTTTTAAAAGACGCAGCAATTCCTTTTGTCCCACAGCTTTTCCCCAAACAAGTAACCACTGATCGGTTCCAATTTCGTTCCAAGCTGGACTTTCGTAACCTGCTGCCTGTGCTAGCGATAAACTGCGAATGTTATTGTGAATTTGGCGTTGTTCGGCTTTTTTTCCCTTGCGTTCACACCACAAATGCCAAGAGATTAAACTCCCTACCAAAGTTCGCGATGATTCGCGATCCCAACGCAAACCAGGAACAAATAGTGGCCCATTTGCCCATGGAACGTCTTTGGCGTCCACTTTAAATTCGTAGACACTGGCCACCTCGTAAGGAATTTTGTTGTTATTTTGCGCCATGCTTGCAAGATATCCCGCGGCCAGACGTCGAACTTGTTGATCTTTTGCTGTCGCCATCGCCTGAACTAACTCTTTGGAATCTAACCCAGTGATGACTTTACCTAAAACTCCTTGTAGTTTAGGCATGCGCTGCGCGAGTCCCAACAACTTTTCGGCAGACACATTGTCTTCACTAGCTAGCAAAGCCATCACCCGCTTACCGATCGGGCGTTCTAATGCTGGAAACTGCGACAGGTGCTGTGACATATCCATTACTTCACCCAACGATTGCGTCATCTGAATACGTGCGGCAATCGCCCAGGTACGTACCAACATCGGTTGCTTTTGATTTTGATGGATGTTTTGCAGATGTGCGTCTACAGTGCTACCACCGATTTGCGACAGACATACAATGGCCCAACCGCGTTGCACCATATCACTGCCTTCCACCGCTTCGCCTAGCAAATGCGGAACAGCTTTTTGTCCCATTTTCACCAGTTGTTGCATGATGCTACTTGTTTTTTTATAGTCATCGAGCTGTTGGATTAATTTGTATACCTCGTCCCCATCGTTGTCCGCGTGGAGATTGGGAGCAAAAATAGCCGTACATAGAACGAGCACACACGCTGTATGTAACATACGCGGAAATTTTTTACATAACAAAAGCAAGAATAATCCCCCTAATAAAAACCATATACTATTCACAAAACCGGACTTCTTTGGTTGTTGTTGTGGAACGAACAATTCGCCGTACATTTTGCCACCGGGAGCACATTTTTTGGCATCGTACTTTTCGGTGTTGTTATTGGTTGAAGACATTTCATATCGCCGAAAACTCAAGTTGTGATTGGCAATCACCTCCTTGGGAAAATCACCATCGACAACCGTCAACGTCATGTTTTTGATTTCCTCAAGAGCGAACTCAACGATTTTTTGTCGTTGTTTTGCGATCACTTCGCCATGTAGTTTATCAATTGCCTTGCCACGTAGTAGCAAATTTTCGCTGATGCGTAGTAGTGCTTTCTCTTGCTCTTCGTGGTCGTGTTCGAGTTTTTTCTCACGGAGCGCAAGAAGGTCTGCTGAGTATAGTTCAGCAGCCAAACCATTACGTGGTTGCGGGTTACGAAGATAACGAACTTCTTGCACGCGTCTTTCGATAAAAGCGCGATTGGCTCTACCAATAATGCGCACTGGAAGTAATTTGGTTAAGTTGTTATAAAGCTTTTCGCCACTGATTTGGCGACGAACAAACTTTGTTGGAATTTTTTCAATAGCACACGGTTTGTCTGTCAGAATGTACACGATATTACGAAAATTGTCGCCATTGAAAGCCGACAAGCGCATCGGAACCACCATTTTCTTCGTGTAAAAGCGAAAACCCATACCTTGTACATGACCATCGAAAGACGAACCTTTGGGAAGTTTGGAGTTCACATTGCGCATACCTGGGCGTGCAGCCACTCCCTGCTTTTGCCCAACACGCGTTTTCACCGCCACAAAGCACCAACCAAGAGCAACATAGTCCTCACAAGCTTTGTCCATACCCGTGGGATAACGATAGCCGTGTTGATCCATCCACCGCTTTAGCGCTGCGGCACTACCCGCTTCTAAAACAGTAACTTCGTACATACCCACCGCTTCTTGCTTGAGCACTTTTACTTCGTTTTTGTAAGACAACGGAGCGCTACTTGGCAAATGCTGCGATGTGGTCTCCTTCAACATGCGTAGTCGTCGATTTACATTCACAACAACTTCGGGTGGATCAATGGAGGCCGCAATATGCTCAAAGATATTATCGGGAACCTTGCGCAGTGAAGGCGGGCTAGGAAAGGGAATTAGCATACCAAATTGGTCTACTTTCCCCGAAAATCCAGGACGAATGACAACAGTTTGTAGACCATCTTTGTAAAAAACATATGTCTTTTGCAAACCAATACGCGTAATGGCATTGTTACCTGTTGTGTGAATTGGTGGAACCATGCCACAGGGGTCGGCATACAATAGACATGTAAAAACCATACAAACAATAGTATTTCTAATGTTCATGCTTAGACTCCTTTTTATCGTCTTTCGCAAATCGCAACTTAAATTCCACGCGAGCAGTGGCATTTTTGTTACCATTGCTAATCCAAATTGTATCAACGGTATACCATTCACATTTATCTTGTAGAACCATGAACCATGGCCCTGCCACAAAGTGGACACCGTCGAGTCAGAAACGACTCCATAAATGGTGGACGCCGACGCGTTTAATGGTTCCGCTAATCTCCAACTCCTGCATATCATGAGTTGTATGGATATGCTCGTGGTACTTTTGACCTATTTCCACAATTCTCGGTTCGAGTTCGATCCGCACATTTCCCTCATCGTCGATAACGCGTAATTGAATTTCCGCATGTGTTTTTTGCAATTCGCGTTGCAAAAAACGCAGGTGGTCTTCATCGAGTATCGATTGCTCAGGCAACCATTTGCGTGTTTCTTTCCCATAGAACAACAAAGTTTCGAGATCCAAACTTTGCTCGTCAATAGGAGAATTTGCAAAAGCTTGCAGATGTTTCATAAACTCATCTTTGGTAATTGCTGGAGTGGTATCGGGAATAGCACCACATCCTGTCACACACCCACTGGTGCTTATTTGTGGAGCACAACCGCAATCATCGCTTGCTTTTTTATCAACGCGCGGTTTGTCTATATTGAGACTTTTGTTTTCATTTTCATTTGTGGCCCACAGGTATACTAAACTACATATACATATGGCACACATTATCAGTGAAGATCGCATTGTACCTCCTTTGAATTAGTAAAACATAACGAGGGCTTCACAGACCAAAAACCCTTAAACACAAATTCTTAGATATTACCTTCAGCAAAAAGTTTCCGATTTTTATATTTTTATAAAATTATTTATACAAATGAGGCTTCATTCCTCCACGAACAGCTCCAGCATTTGTGTTGCCATAATTAGGTGCAAATAGTGGAGAAAGAGGGCGACTATTGGGAACCGCTAGCCAAATTCGCAATAGATGACGCTTTTTTTCATCGAGCTCGTGATCTTCAAATTCGGTTCGCGAATGGAAGGTGATAAAGTTATTGACAAATAAAATATCACCGGGCTCCTGGGTAAAGCGAATATGCATCTTCGGATCAGCGGCCATTTCTTCCAGCAGTTCCAAAGCTTCTTTTTGTAGAGGAGAAAGATCTGGAGTTTCCTCCATCTCGTGAGCACGAAATATCAAAACACGCATAATGTTTGCCGCAAAATGACCTTCGTGTTGACTAAATATCGGTAGTTCACAAAAAGGCTTACTGTTTCCCGCGTCCACATTGTGACGCTTATTGTAAAAAGTATTGTAAAGAACAGGCAACAAATGTGGATGCTTCTCCTGTATTTCATTGTGAATGGCCGGAGAACTCACAATAAGATTCTCACCACCTTCTTTGGCTTTTTCCACACAGAAAAAAGAGATCACATCGCAACGATCGGTATGAAAACTCAATTTATTTTTGGTATTCGGTCCGCGCGACTTAGGATGCCCTACCGGAAAGCCCGCATCGCGTACACTAAAAATCTTGTCATCGTCAGCACTTTGCGAAATAGGATGCCCTATGTGTTGTGCTAGTACCCAAAAAATAGCGGTGATTTGTTGTACGTTGTATTTTTCACGAGGAAATCCTTTGAGTAGCGCTAGTCCGGCATCTTCCTCAATGAACTTTTGGATATGCTGTAATTTTTTCGCGGTTTGGGGCAATGAAAAATTCTGCGGGGTGAGTTGCTGCCAATTCTCTAAATTATCTACCTGGTGAATAGCGGTGTCTATTTCTTGTAATTCTTCGCTACTTAAAGTAAACTGCCATGTAGAAGATTGTTGCAAATCCTCAGCATACCACACACAAGGACCGGTTATTTTTTGATACATGGTAACTCCTAACTATTTGGCTGTTGGTCTTCGCCAAGGTATTTAATATAAATCTCACGCACGCTGGCAATGTGCTCATCGAGAGTTTCTAATCGCCACTCACTGGTGTCAATCTTGGGTAGCACTTCTATCTTTAGTGGTTCCTTTATAAAATTAAACCCGGTTTGTTTCCCCCATCTTTTGTGCGCATCGTGTATAATAATCGGAACAATGGGAAGTCGCGAGTTCAAAGCAAGATGAGCAAAACCTTTTTTGAAAACTTGCAAACGACCATCTTTACTACGCGTCCCCTCCGGCCAAATCCATATTCCTAAATTGTCGCGTTGTGCTTGCTTGACTATTTTTTCCATAGAACGAATCGCCGCCTCGCGATTACTGCGGTCAATTAATAAATGTCCCGATAAATAGTACAACCAGCCAAAAAACGGTACGAACACAATTTCTTTTTTGCTAATTCCCACCGTCCCAATCGGAGCGAGCCACCCACCAATAAAAAGATCAAGTGTCGAAGTATGGTTGGCAATATAAAGAGCGGGAAAAGACTCACGGAGGAGATGCTTATCCTTAATAACAGGGTGAACTTTGAGAAGATATAAAACCGTTTTCCCCATAACCGTACCGTAAAATAAACAAATCTTGGTACGCAGTGTGCGAAAAGGTAATAATAAAAAGCACACAACGAGAAAAAATAAAGATGTACTCGCAAATATGACAAACGCCAACAGTATGCGTATAACTTTTTCCAAAAAACGTAACATAATTTATTCCTGTGGTTTGATCGAATAGTCGTAAGTGGAGCGCGTGGGATTTTTCCATACACGGCAAACAGTTCGTACTTTTTTCCATTCTTCGCTAGGTAACTCTTTTACAGAGTAGTGGTATTTTGCACTTTTGCGATTTTGATACTCACAAAGTGCGGTGGTATGAATCGCGTTGTTTTTTGCAGCGTAAAACAAAGGTTCTCCACTCATTTTATTTGTAGTTAGTCGCGATCCATCCTGGTAAATAGCCACCGCGGAAGACTTTTCCCTATCGGCGGGTAAAGCGAAAAAGGCGATTGTATCATATTGCGATGCTTTTTCTTTAAAAGAAAACTCTGAACCATTTTCATAAACCGGGCACGGTAAATACACGCGTTCATCATCGAGATGGAGACGATACATGATTTGATTGTAGTTATAACGCGGCGTAGCGGTGACAGGCACTTTGGTAAAAGTATTGGTATATGTGCCTTCGAAGTAAATGATCTTGCCATTTTCCTTATCAAAAATCGGATGCTGAGTAGGGTTATAAAATGTATAGTTGGTGTGTGTCACAATCTTACGTGCATAAACCCACGGTCCGATAGGCGTATCCGCTTCTGCATACCAAATTTCGCCTAAAAACGAAGAAGATCCGCCGGCCTCCTGGCCAATGAGTATCCAACGCTTGCGATACGGATTCCAAAAAATAGATCCCGCGTGCATATGCAGTTGTTTTTCACTGTGCATATCGCGAAGAAAAATCCAATCATCACTCTTAGCTTCGAGACATTTTTTGCCTTTTTTCCATATAAACCCCCGCTCATTTTTTACCAGAACTTCGTAATTATCCGGCTGCTGGATATCTTTTAAAGTCGCCTTTACGCGAACATTGGGAAATGGTTGTGGATGAGGGTGTGCAAAGAACAAATACTCTTCGTTATTTACCATCGCGCGAAAAGGGTGGCCGCGTGGATACAGGTCT
This sequence comes from Candidatus Uabimicrobium amorphum, assembly GCF_009002475.1. Lineage (GTDB taxonomy): Bacteria > Planctomycetota > Uabimicrobiia > Uabimicrobiales > Uabimicrobiaceae > Uabimicrobium > Uabimicrobium amorphum. The sequence goes on along the minus strand of NZ_AP019860.1, from coordinate 503,898 downwards.
TGTAAATCAAACACGCTAAGCGGTTTAAAGACCTGTGTCTCATCATCAAACATCACCAAACCACGTTGCAAAACCGTTGTAAGATCCTTTAATTCCTCGTACTGTGCAATAAGACGTTCACGATTTGTGTCGTCCTCAAGAACTACAACACTCTCAATCCATACCACACCGCGTTTGGCAAAAGGACACAACGCTTTACAAAAGTCGTTTTCGCGAAAATAATGTAGATCAATCCCATGATCAGGATCAGAAACAATAGAAGTGGCCCCCGAAACTTTAAAATTGCCCAGAGGATAAGAAACGCGGTTGGTATCTCCCCAAAACCAATAAAGTTTGTCACGGTACTTTGCCATCATCACCGTGTCCTGGCCCATGACATTGCTATTGATGACCGATGACGACGGTAGTGATTTTCCGACAAGAACGCTATCGCGATAAATTCCCTGCCCAGTAACACGGTAAAGCCTTTCCGCGACATTTATTCTTTTCATCGCGATGCGCTTTTTACCACCAGGAGTAATATCCAAACGAATACCGCGGTAGCCAAATCCATCTTTAGGGTATTCGTAACCATGACTTTTGATGTGAAAAAAAACGTTGTTGTTCATAAGCCCTGGTTCGTAAAAAGCGACAATCCCATTGCTGTCACTATGATAAACAACATCGTTTACCGTACGTAATTCCACAAGAGGAATACCGCGATGGGTGTCTTTGTCGACAATTTCAATGGTGAAATAACCGGGTAGAGCCTGCAAGAAAACAGACAAAAGAGAAATGACTATGATATTTTTCATGTTATGTATCGCTCAAAATAGTTTCATGTAAATCATGATAGACTACAATTGAAGCGCAAAACTGTAAAGTTTTATTTTGTTCTAAGGCAATGGCACCTAATAAAACCGGTAATGGGTATCACGTTGAAAATGTAGGGCGGACCTAGTGTCCGCCCGTTCTGTCAAATACAGGTCGATGCACTTTTACAAACCAAACTTGATATATTTGTCAAAGCAGTTTACGATGGTTACAAAAAAGTACGTTTTGTTTATTGCGGTGAATCATAGGAGGCAAAATATGAGTGAGAAAACTTTTGGTAAAGAGTTACCGGAAAAAAAATGGGACTGCATTATTGTTGGTTCTGGAATGGGAGGGATGACCTGCGCAGCGATGCTCTCTAAACTGGGGAAAAAAGTTTTACTAGTAGAGCAACACTATGTGCCCGGTGGCTACACTCATACCTTCCCCCGTAAGAATTGGCGCTGGGATGTTGGGGTCCATGCGGTGGGAGAAGTTACAAAACACAGTATGGTCGGGCGTGTGCTCTCGCGTCTTACCGACGACAGGTTACAATGGGCATCTCTTGGCGAAGCGTACGATGAATTCCATTTTCCCGATGAGTTTCGCATTGACTTTCCCGATACACCACAGAAATTTCGCGAGAATCTCCTCCACGCATTTCCCGAAGAACAAAAGGCCATCGACGAGTATCTCAAACAAGTAAAAACTGTGGCCAAAAACATGCGCAATTATTACTTAAGCAAAGGTCTCCCGGGAATATTTTCACGCTTTTTGGGAAAAAACGCTCAGCAATTTTTCCTACAAAAAACACAACAGGTGCTTGATTCGCTCACGGACAATAAACGCCTGAAGACCATTATCGCTTCACAATGGGGATACTATGGAAGTCCCCCGAGTCGTTCCTCTTTTGCCATGCAAGCCCTTGTCGCCAAGCATTTTTCCTACGGCGGCTACTATCCGGTGGGTGGTTCACAACAAATTGCCACGGAATTACTACAAACTGTCGCGAACAGTGGTGGCTGGACGAAAATTTGCACTGGTGTTTCACAAATCATCGTAGAAAAAAAGCGCGCCGTGGGCGTTGTTCTCGAAGATGGCCGCAAGGTATACGCACCAAAAATTGTCAGTGCCATCGGTGCCATCGAAACGGTGAACCATTTACTACCACAAGAAATGGACAACCACGCATGGGTAAAATCCATTCAAACGTTAAAACCATCCGCAGCGCACGTTTGTTTGTATCTAGGTTTCAAGGGCGACATCCGTCAAGCCGGAGCTTCACCGGCAAATAAATGGTTTTGGGAGACTTGGGATTGTGAGTTTGAAAGTTGGGACTTTCGTGATCCGCGGGCTTTGGCTCCGGTACTGTATACGAGTTTTCCCTCGCTAAAAGATCCACAACACGATCCTGGAAAACAAATGTTTCACACCGGAGAGGTCGTTACTTTTGTGCCGTTTGCCGAATTTGCCAAATGGCAAAATGAACGCGTCATGAAACGCGGTGACGATTATAATGCGCTAAAGGAAGAACTAAGTGATCGTCTGAAAAAGCAACTATTTAAGTACATGCCACAACTAGAGCCGTTGGTTGCCTATAGTGAACTTTCGACACCGGTGTCGTGCACGCACTACACACGTGCGGCGAAGGGAGCAATTTATGGTATTGAGCCAACGCCACAACGTTATGCAAATCCTTGGTTAAAACCACGCACTCCGCTGAAGAATTTTTATTTGAGTGGTAGTGATGTGTCTACAGTAGGCGTTATTGGCGCGATGGTTGGAGGAGTATTGACGGCTCTTGCGGTGGAACCATGGAAGACGATGGCATTTATTCGTAGGAATTAGTGCTCATCGCAATTGTGAGGATTTGCTATTAGGGATTCTTTCTCCGGATTGGTGCCCTCACCGGCAATTGTGAGGATTTGCGACTAGGGATTCTTTCTCCGGATTGGTGCCCTCACCCGCAATTGTGAGGATTTGCGATTCGGGATTCTTTCTCCGGATTGGTGCCCTCACCATCGAATTATAGGTTTTAGCTTCGCTAAAAACCTTAATTCTCATGCCTCTCCCACAGGGAGAGGCGTAACACGTCTGAATTTGTTTCCATTCGTGTTATTTTGTGCTGCCGCATACAGAACCGTAACTGTATAAAAAGTAACGCTATACTCTTGTTTCGCAAATCAAGTGAATTTTGTTTTTTACAAAAGAGAAGCATTATACCTCTCCCTGTGGGAGAGGTATGAGAATAGTAGCTTACAGCGATAGCTGTAACTGCTAATTCGATGGTGAGGGCACCAATCCGGAGAAGAAATCCCGAATCGCAAATCTTCATAATTGCGGTGAGGGCACCAATCCGAAGAAGAACCCCACCGTCATATCTTCATTTGTTGCGCGGGCGTAAAACAAATGCGTCTCACCACGTGAATTAGGATAATACAGCTGATTGCTGTGGAGGTCGTTAGCATTAACATTACGATAATTTGGTATTTGACCGCGGTCATGGGGTTGACTCCGGCGAGAATTTGACCGGTCATCATGCCTGGTAGAGTCACTAATCCTACGGTCATTAGGGCGTTGATGGAGGGGATCATTCCCGCCTTAATGCTACTTGCAACAATCGATGCGGTTGCTTCTTGGCAATTGGCACCTATGCACAAAAACATTTCAATCTCATCGCGTTGTTTTCTCATTTCCGAGAGCATTCTCTCTAGGGCAACGGCAATACCGTTCATTGAATTTCCCACAATCATCCCACCAATGGGAATAAAATACTGCGGTTTGTACCATGGCTTTACTTGCACAACCAACGAAGTTACGATGATCGTCACTAGCATACAACTCACAAGCATCGCCATAAATGTGGGAAAAAGTAGTGGTATTGTTCGTTCTTTGGTGCGACCTTTTACCGCGTGCGCTGCCCAAAATATCATCCACGTAAAAAAGGCCAAAACCAAATAGTACGTGTTTATTTGAAAGATAAATTTGAGCAAATAGCCCATGACAAACAACTGCACAAAAGTCCTTGTTGTTCCGATGAGCAGATCTTTTTCGAGTTTAAGGTGCAGCATAATCGAGCAAAAACCGGTGATCATGACCAAAATTAAACACAAAAATAGTTGCCACATGCTTATTTCGATTACTTGCATAATCACAGCTCTCTAAGACGACATGAATCGAGGATATATTTTTTAACTTGCGCTTTTTGCACCTTCACATCGGTGTGGGTCACTAACACTATGCCGATGTTTTTTTCCAGATGATAGTTTTCGAGACATTGCTCTAGGATATCTTTTGCGGTGGGATCTAAAGAAGAGGTGGGTTCATCACATAACAGTAAACTTGGTTCCAGTAACAAACAGCGAATAAAAGCGATGCGCTGCTTTTGACCAACCGATAACTTTTGCGCATCGTCGTCTAGGCACACATCTTTTAATAGCAAATCATCCAACCATTTTCGCAATTCTTCTTTTGAGGGAGCAGGTTTGGTGGCAGAAACGAGATGAAAGGGCAACAACAGATTCTCGGCAACACATCCTTCGACAATGATCGGTGTTTGCTGTAAATAAGTTACCTTGCGTCGTAAGTGTGTTACTTCATATGTGTACAAGGGTTTATCGTCTACAAAAATTTCGCCAGAGGATGGCTCTAGTAAACGATTCATCAGACGCAGTAAACTTGATTTTCCCGTGCCTGAAGATCCACGGATAATAACGTAATCCTCATGACAAACACTAAAGTTCACCTCGCGAAACAATGGTTCCTTTTTTGCATATTGCAATGCCACATCTTTAAACTCTATTTTCATCTTTTTTCGCCTAGTGACATTTGGTGTTAGAAAGTAGCATACGATTGTATGCTACTCAAACCTTACGAACAGATTACTTTTTGCGTTTTCTAACAACAAAACCACAAAATAGCATACCAATTAGTAAGGAAAGATATGTGGTCGGTTCCGGAATAGGATTACCATCCACTGTTACGTTCAAAGAATTGATGAGATAAGGGCTCGTGTCACCACCATTACCTACGAGAAAGAAACTTAGACCGGTCTCTAAATCGAGAGGAACGGCAAGGTTCAAGTTCCCGCTACCTGTTCCAAAAGCAAGAGATGCTGTTGAAACGCCACCATTGGTGCTTACAGAAAGAGTAATATCAAAAGTTCCAGGTAGACCGGCATTGTTAAAGACCGTTGTCAAGCCCAAACCTGTTCCACCTATACTACCGCGACCACCACTGTTATTTGCCACTTGAAATCCGGCAGAAGTTCCTGAGCCATCAATAAATCCAAACGAAGGATCGAAATCTCCGAAGTTCTGGCTAACATTTACAACTGCGGTAACAGTTGATCCTTCTGCTAGTACTTGACCACTTTGCAATATATCAAAGTCTAACAAAATGTCATTGTTTACCGGATTGTCAAAGCGCAAAGATGTACCATCTAATGAAGGTTGCACTACATTGGGAAAAGAGGCATCTGGGCTATTAAGAATTTCTTGTCCGGTAAAAGTGTTATTGACAATGGGTACCGCTTGTAGAGGTAATAATACAACCACAAAAATAACCATTGCTTTTAAGAGAATTTTCATGCTGTCCCCTTAAATAATGTCAAAACGAATGTCCATATTCTAGACGATCAGGTACTTGACGTCGTTATATCAAAAAATACTCAAAATATTTCCCTGCGAAATTTTTCTAAAAATGTAAAATACGCCAATCACCTTTAGTTAGAATCGTAGTGTTTATATTAGCACACCAACGCAAATCCACAAAGAAAATTCAAAAAGTCAAAAAAGAGGTTTTGTTGCGTTGTTTAAGAAAACACAACAAAACTAGGGACATTTATGGGTTTTGTAGCTCGATCACTAAATTCCCGGCATTTTCGGTTTCGCGTAGTATGCGACCAGTGTCGTCCACCCACACCTTGAGGGGCATTCCCGCCAATGATATATCCACCATCCAACACGAATACTCTTTGCCATTTACAGTAATGTTTTGTTGTTTCCCCACCTCTATCTGCAAGGTAAGTACTCTAATAGAGGACGGGTGAAAGATTTTCACCACCGCTTTTTCACCTTCTTTACGCGGAATTTTGGTGACGATCATTGCCAAAGTTCCGAGGTTAGAATTGTCGAAGAGATAGTGGTCACCTTGTAAAGGAACAGTCTTTGTCACCGGCCACATTCCTTTGATCACTTTTTCCACCACTTTGTCTTTCGAGAAAGCACAATCGAGAGTATACGCAAACTGTGGGGTTTTGCCTTCGAGCTTGTAAGAAATCGGGCGCATATCTTCATGTAGTTTCCACGTCCCATGGCTATTCAGTCCGGTCATCGCCAATTTATTCTCACAAGTATATACACCGTCTTTGAAACTCACGATGCGAAAAGAATCGGTGCCCAATTTTTTCCCTTGGTATGAATAACTATATGTATACTCTTTACCTATTTCCCAAGGTGCTTTTGTTTGTGAGACTAAATCTGTGGCTTTTTGTTCGAGTATCCTGTGTTCTTCTACAGTGATGTTCTGTGGATTAAAAGAGGCGAGGTTACCAATGCGTAGATGCCCAGAGTCGACATAATCAATTTCATTGGCCGTAGAGTCAATGGGAATCCAACCGGCTTTTCCCATGTATACTTCATTCCACACGTGTTGCCCAAAACTACCTCCGTAAAGAGGTGTGTACATTCCACCTGAAGCGAGGCGTGCTGGTATTCCTACCCCACGGCACAGCGCAGTAACTAAACGTGAATGTGAAGCGCATTCTCCGGTTTTACTGTCGAACGTTTGTCGTGCAGAGCCACCGGGAATTTTATAGCTAATATTCTCCGATACCCATCGTGAAATTTTGCGTACCGCATCCCAAGAATCTTTTGCACCAGCGGTTATTTTTTTGGCGTGGTCAATGAGCAATGAGTCATCCGCTTCGATTTGTTGCTCTACTTGGAGATACGTTTGCAGTTCTTTGTCGTATGTCGTAGGAAATGCTGGAGCATCTTTACCATCGTAGTGCGCATGCGCGATTTCAAAAACACCTTCGATCACATTATCGACGACTTTTCCGCGAAAACTTTGTCCGGGAACATTGAGAGACTCTGGGGTAACAATTTCTCCTGCGGTACGTATTTTGACATTTAATTTCATATAGGTAATTTTTGTATAATCGGTGATCGACACATTTACGCGAGCAAATAACAAATCGTCGATCTCAACTCTTTTTATCTTTCCCAAAATGTTTGGATCGGCAATGGCGATCTCCACATTGCCTGGTAATTGCGTTTTTAACACGCAACCACTCTCTACTTCATACCATATTTCCTGAGTTTGTCCGCTATTTTTATTGTAGTAACTTGCGACAATTGCCTGATATTTTTTTCCGGCAAGAGTAATTTCTTCCTCGCGCTTTTTTTGGTAGGTGACGTCTTCCACTTCTCCGGTTTGGTCACTAAAAACGCGGTAGGTGTGTTTTTGACCATCGCCAAGATCTTTCACTATGTTGCGATAGTAAGGATAACTTTCAAATGTGACCCCTGCGGCTTCGATTTTCTTTTCTTCACCGCCACTCTTTGAAGTAAAATGTATAAAACCATCTTTGATAGAAACGGTAGAACCTAGCTGTGTTTCCCCTTGTGTGACATTGCTATCAAAATACTGTCGCTTGCCATCAGAAGACAATTTCATCATCTCCGTGGCTTTCACATCGAAACTCTGCCCCATAAGGGACGCCTGTATAAACGTGCGTGAATGAACTTCTACGTGATCTGACTTAGGAAGTACTTGAACTTCCACATAGCCCATCACCTGATTGTTCATGGAAAATTTATAATACAAAGATCTCTTTTGAGACCAGTCCGCCATTAAGAAAGACAACGACACCACTACTAAGATCAAATATTTATTCTTGTAAAGCATGCTTCTACCTTTCCGTATTCGTTTCTATCATAACTCAACTAAGTCATTTGCCAGTATGCAATGCCCTTAACTTTTTTCTCAAATCAGCTCGCGCGTGTCATCCCTAGCTTGACCAGGGATCCAGGCGCTTGCAAATCGATTTTGTGTTGTGGATTCCTGCTTTCGCAGGAATGACACTATTGGGGTTCGTCAGCAAAATCGAGTGTCAGGCACAGCACACCAGCAAATTTTTATACTTCAAAACCAACGATCACACTAGTCACCTAGCGCGTAAATTTTGTCTAACAAGTAGCGAAACTCCCAGGCCTTTCCACTTGAGTTTTTCTCGTCGAGTTGCAAGGCCTTGTCAATTTCATTGCGTAATTCTTCCGTTGTGTCGAAATTCTGCATGATAAACAACAACCCCAAATAGTAAATATCTTGGCATATTTCAGGGTACCCGACATTAAAAGTTGCGGAGCCAATAGATATGACATACTGGATGAATTCGGTACGCGACATTTTCTGCAGAAATGTTTTTAGCGCCGAAGATGTCGCCGTTCCCGTGTGAATGATGCCATTTGCAACATAAATGTTTTTTTCACTTACTTCAAAAGCAGGGACTCTACTTGGAATAATCTGTGAAGTTAATGGAATTCGACCCACGCGAATGTGAGTTGCTAAGAAAAAATTACGTGCAAAGTGATTGCGACGCAACATTTCCAAACGTTTCTTCGGATATGTGGCAAATGATTCGTCCACTACTGCAAAAATAGTACATGATAGATCTCTACGTAGTAATTTCTCGAAGGAAGTTCCCTCTACTAGCGACCAAAAAACACTGGTGCTGCCATTTTTTTGTAGCCAATCCGCGCTGTTTAACAATTTTGGAGCGTCGTCAGACAATTTTTTCGCGGCTTTTATCCAAGCAATTTCGAGTGCAAAATTTCCCTCTTTTTTGTCGGCAGCCATAAATCCCATGCGTTTTATTTTATTCTTATTTAATGCCGGGAAAAAGGGGATTTTGCGCCCAAAAGATGTAGCTTGGAACTTAGAGAATGGTAAGAACAACTCCACCCATTTTCCAGGTATGGTCTGAATCGTAGAACGATACGAACCAGCGGGAATGCGTACATCAGTGTATATATTGAAGTAATACAGTCGTCCATCTCCCTTAACACGCACCGCGATCCCGGTGTAATCTTTAAAATTTGCCTTGATAAATGGAGAACGAATCGAAGAAAATCCACCGTTGTTTTTCAATGACAGTTCGCCAGAAAACATCATTGTTTGTTCTGCTGTCATTTTTGCTCCACCTTGAGAAATGCCGCCCATAACATTGTCGTTTACCGAGTACCATCCATTGTTTTTCTCGGTAAAAGAAAAAATAGTTTCTTGTGCCATAATGGTCCAAATCATGATCAAAAAAAGCAAAAAATATTTATACATAATATCCTCTTAATTTATGTGTCCAATTTCTTAAAATTTATGGAATATAATTGTAATTGTTGACCAGCATCGCAAACGATTTGTTTTTCAAACGTCAATCCAATTTTTTCGAGTACTTTGATAGATGCCAAATTTTCTTTCTGGGTAATCGCCGCAACGCGACTCATGCCCAAATGCTGTTGTGCATAAGACAATAAGACCGATGCCGCTTCGACAGCGTAGCCTTTTTTGCGAAACTGTGGCAAAAAAGCGAAACCGATGTCCACGTCTGGCAAATAATCTCTTTTTACAAAACCACAAATACCTACGGGAACCGCTGTTTTGAGTTCGACGAGAAACAAACCAAATCCCAAATCTTGATAACTTTGCATCGCGCTATTTTTGATGTAGTTGGCCGCATCTTCAATGGTCCTTTTTCCCTGATCGCGAATAAAACGCCGCCATTCACTGTCGTTGAGTAACGCACACATAAACGCCGCGTCATCCATACATAATTTACGAATATTTAGTCTCGTGGTTTTTACTACACTCATTTTTTGACACCTACGAATATATTATACAAAAAGAACGTAACGATAAGTACACTAATAACTATATTTTACTATACGCTTTTTCGTTTACCTCTATTATAATGAAACGGTGAATTAAATATTTTGCTTTGGGAGGCAACCGAACATGATGGCGCAACATGAAAAAAATATTCTACAATTTTTAGTGAGTAAAAACGTTTTAACTACTGCTCAAGCAATGTCTATCGCACAAAATAGAGCACAAATGCACGAGTCGCAACCATCGACAAATATAGTGACATTTTTGCTGCAACACAACTACATCACCCCCGCGATGGCACAAAAACTACAAGAAATGCTCGCAAAAAACGACAAACAGACAGGACAAAAGCCACAAGTAAACACAGACGGAGTCGTTGTATCTCCTACAACGGGACACATGCCACAAATATCCTCCCATACATCACAGCACAACTTCGACAACACAGCGATGGATCTCAAAATGAATCCACATACACGGCAAACTTCCCATAAAAATAACACACAAAAAAACTATTCTTCCCAAGAAATAACCACATATACGGACGAAACTGTATACCCACAGTCCCCTAAGTATTCTGATCAACAAATTAGCGACAGTCAACTTGGCAATGTAGACTCCCAATTCGGTAAGGGACACACCTCGACGCAAGACTTTCGTGTTTCACAGTTTGGTGAAGAAAATGGCGACAAGAGAATGTTTCGTCACTATCGCATCGAACGCGAACTAGGCCGTGGTGGTATGGGCTTGGTACTTTTAGCATATGATACAAAATTAGATCGCCGCGTTGCTTTGAAAGTGATTATCAATGAGCAAAATATTGCCGAAGAACAGATACGTCGCTTCTCATTAGAAGCCCGTGCAACAGCAAAGTTAAAACACCCCAATATTGTTGAAGTGTATGAGGCGGGAAACACTCCCAAAAACTACTTCACCATGGAATACATCAAAGGCTATCCGCTTTCTGGACTTATCCAAAAGGGCAATTTAAAGGCCAAAGACATTGCCACTATCATAAAAAAATGTTGCGATGCCATTTACTACGCACACAAAGAACATAAGATTATTCACCGCGATATCAAACCATCAAATATTATGATGGCTGGTGACGAGCCAAAAATCATGGATTTTGGTCTGGCAAAAGAAATGGATCGCGACGACGAGCTATCTCGTGACGGTGGTATGATGGGAACTTTGGGATACATGCCACCAGAACAAATAGATAATGATAATGTCGGACACCACAGTGACGTATATGCGCTGGGCGCTACGCTATACAATGCTCTTACTGGCCGTCCACCTTTTCAAGGTAGTTCTTACTACATGGTATTAAATCAAATTCACAACGATGATCCTATTCCCCCCAGTCAACTGGCTCCGGGTACATCGAAAGAACTGGAAGCCATCTGCCTAAAATGTTTACAAAAAAAACCACGTCATCGCTACCGCAACGCCAAAGAACTCGCTGATGATTTAAGTAACTTTTTCAGCAATCGCCCCGTAAATGCCAAGCCACCAAGTTTGCCGGTAAAAGCTTATAAATGGTATAAGCGCAACAAAGTGAAAACACTTGTTTCCATGACATTCATGCTCAGTTTAATTACAATTATTGTCTTGGTAATCGTAAACAATGCTTCTTTGAAAAAAGCCTATCAGCAAACACAACGTCAAAAAATTAAAGCCGAGCAAGCACAGCAACGAGCGGAGCAAGCGCAGCAACGCGCCGAGCAAGCACACAAAGATGCGGAAAAGAAAAAAGAAGACGCGATACAACAACTAGTGGGGGCAATGGAGTCGAAAAGGTCTTCGGTGGTAAAACAATACCAATTGACTATTATGGCGGGGCAAAATGCTGCAAGGAAAAACCGCCGCGAAGTTACCCAAAAACACCTTGGAAATTTCGAGAAACAAGAGAAAAACTACATCGAGTTACTCAACGCCGCACGTAGTAAAGACTACTATGATGAGCTACGCAAAATCATTCCACCTAATTCACCCGTTTCCTTTGACTTAACTCAAGATAACAAACAGGTATACAAACGCGGCTGGGAGTGGCAGTGGCTAAAAACAATTGCCTCCCCCAAGTTAAATATTAAATTTAAACATCCGTATGCAATTTTATCCTGTGTGTATCATCCGCAAAAAGAACAAGTTATCTGCGGCGACCAGAATGGAAACATATTTAGTGTAAATTTACCGTTATCAAAGCAAAACCCTACGTACATTTGGCGAAGTAAACTGTTTGATTCGCAACAAAAAATTAAAGGCTATCATCCGGCAACATTTATTCACAAACTCGCCATAAGCCCTAATGGAAAATATCTTCTTTCTTACGGCGAAGACAAAAATAGGCCTTTAAGCGTAAGGCCTGATTTCCGTTTGCTCTTGTGGGATATTCAACAAAAAAAAATCATTGGGCAATACAGAAACCACACACAAGACTACCCTGACCCCGGGCGAAATACCATAGAACCTACAGAATTTATATTTACCAAAGACAGTCAAAACTTCTTTGTGGGCTATCAACAAGCAAATGTTGACAGTGGATTTCAAGTTTTTAACAATCGCAAAAAATTAGTACCGCGATTTGCCAATGCCTTAATGTGGTCTGTAAAAAACGATCGCAAACCACGACATCAATTTTTTCTGTATTTAAACAAACAAAAAGGCGACGGCATCGACCATAGCGTCACGTGTTTGGACTTATCCCATGATGGGAAAATACTCGCAGTGGGAAGAGAAAGTGCCCCAATGCCAGTTGTCCTAGTCAATTTAAAGTCTAAAAAAGAACTCATTCTAAAAGGGCCACTCGGCCAAGTCTTGGATATTTGCTTTTCCGGAGACAGTCGCTACATCATAACCGGTGACAATGAAGGCGAAATATTCATTTGGAATACGAAAACAGGCAAACTCATGCGGAAATTGCTTGCCCACGATGGAAAAATGAGTCGCTGTGTAACGCATCGCAACATTCTTACGACAACAGCGGAAGACAACACAATAAAGTTGTGGGATCTTGACAAGATACGCTTGAGTAACATGTTAGTGGGCTCATTCTCGGAACAAAACACCGAAGATTTATTTATCGATCGTCGCCAACAAAAAATCGTTTTAACGCAACAGTTGAATTATTTGAAATCAATATCCCTAGATTCGATCATGAATCCATCGCGACTACCTGGTAGTCACAACAATTTCCAGCATGTACGATTTCATCCACAAAACAGCAGAGCGATCCTTACCGCCACTACATATAAATATTTTTCATGGCAAATGGACGCGAAACCTATTCAACTAAACTTGCTACGAGCTTATGACACTGTCTTCCACAAAAACAATCATATCCTTGGAATTCCACTAGGTGCGCAAGCAAGTACTCTTTTTGTCAAGTACGACCAACAAAATTTTGTAAAAAAGCTACAGTCAGTTAGTCTAGTAAAGCTGAAAGATCCCGATATTTCGAAAGTCATTGCTGTCCCCAAAAAACCAAGTGCGGTAGCATTTCATCCCACAGAGAATAAAGCGCTCATTGGGCTAAGTTACAACAGAGACAAAGTAAAGAGACTCTTTTTCCCCAACGGAGCATATTTTGGGCGCGAAATTTTGTATTTCTATGACTTAAGCCATCAAAATCCTCGTTTGTTGTGGTCAAGTTACTTTCACCGCGAAATAGACATGGTGGATATCTCGAATGACGCGCAACAAATGCTTATTCTATCCGCAAACTACCTATATTTAAAAAATTTGTACCGTGTAGATGCCGATATCAAAAGAAACCAACGCGTTTATGGCCGGATGCATCCAGATTTTCGTCAGAAGAACAAATACAAAAACTTTTTACTACAAAACAACTTTCGCGACTCTATGTATTTGCGACGTCTAAATCGCAAACTTTTACATGCGTGTTTTAGCCCTGACAGCAAATACATTGCCGTAGCTGCGGTAGGAACGATCAATAATCTGGTAATACTTGATGCACAGAATTTAAGTTTAGTGGCCAATCTCAAGGACCACCTTGATGATGTCCGTTGCTGTAACTTTTCTCCTGATGGTACAAGGCTTGTTTCTTGCAGTGCCGATAAAACAGTGCGCATTTGGGATGTAGAAAACCTGCAGCTAGGCGATGAGCGTAATTCACTGCTAACACTTCGTAAACATACAAGTTCTGTGGCTCATTGTGTCTTTAGTAATGACGGTAAGAACGTGGCCTCTTGTGGCCAAGAAGAATTATTGGTGTGGAAAACGAAATAAATTCGCAAAAATTGTCCGATGAGAAAAACAGAGAAGTAATTTTATATACGCTTTTTCGTTTGCCTCTATTATAATAAAATTTCCATTAAATATTTTGCTTCGGGAGACAAGGACACATGATAGCGCAATACGAAAAAAACATTCTACAATTTTTAGTCAAAAAAAATGTTTTAACCACTGCTCAGGCGATGCACGTCGCGCAAAGCATGCCACAAATACGTCAATCTCAACCCTCGGTAAGTATTGTAGCGTTTTTGCTACAACAAAACTATATAACACAGGTAATGGCGCAAAAGTTACAAGAAATGCTCGTGCAAAACCAAAAACAGACAGGACAAATGCCACAGGTCAACACAAATCAAACTATGGTTTCTCCTACCACAGGACAAATGCCACAGGTCAACGTAAATCAAACCGTTGTTTCTCCGGCAACAGGGCAAATGCCACAAATGACCTCCGATAATAACCTAGAACAGACAGCAGTTGATATCAAAATAAATCCACAGCAAACTATCCATGCACCTAGTGACCAACAAGTGAACCAAAACTATCAAGAAATAACCACGAACATAGAAGAAACCGCGTACCCACCGTCACCTGGATACGCCGATCCACAAATCGGCAACAGTCAACTGGGCAATATCAACAGTCAATTGGGCAAAGGACAAATTGCCACACAAGAGTTTCGCGTTTCGCAATTTAATGAAGAAAACGCGAATGACAAGAGAATGTTTCGTCATTATCATATTGAACGCGAACTAGGCCGTGGTGGCATGGGTCTAGTGCTTCTTGTACACGACACAAAACTAGACCGTCGTGTTGCTCTAAAAGTGATTATCAATGAGCAAAATATCTCCGAGGAACAAATACGTCGCTTCGCCTTAGAAGCTCGTGCAACGGCAAAGTTAAAACACCCTAATATTGTCGAAGTATATGAGTCAGGAGAGACTCCCAAAAATTACTTCACCATGGAGTACATCAAAGGTAAACCATTTTCTGCTCTCATTCAAAAGGGCAATCTAAAAGCCAAAGATATTGCTGCGATCATGAAAAAGTGTTGCGATGCGATCTATTACGCACACAAAGAACACAGCATTATTCACCGCGATATCAAACCATCGAATATTATGATGGACGGAAAAGAACCCAAAATCATGGACTTTGGCTTAGCAAAAGAAATGGACCGCGACGAACAGCTATCCCATGGTGGTGGCATGATGGGAACTCTCGGGTACATGCCGCCTGAGCAAGTAGATAATGATAATGTCGGACACCACAGTGATGTGTATGCATTGGGAGCCACACTTTACAATGCTCTTACGGGCCGTCCACCTTTTCAAGGTAGTTCTTACTACATGGTATTAAATCAAATTCACAACGATGACCCTATACCACCTAGCCAACTGGCTCCGGGAACATCAAAAGAACTAGAAGCCATTTGTTTAAAATGTTTGCAGAAAAAACATCGTAGCCGTTATCGCAACGCCAAAGAACTTGCGGATGATTTGGCCAACTTTTTATACAATCGTCCAGTAAATGCGAAACCACCAAGTTTGCCGGTAAAGGCCTATAAGTGGTATAAGCGCAACAAAGTAAAAACGCTCGTTTCCATGACCATCGCCTTCAGTCTCATTACCATCATCGTCTTGGTCATTGTAAACAATGCTTCCTTACAAGTAGCAAAGCAATTTGCTGAGAACGCACAAAAAAATGCAGAAGCTCAAACAAAACAAGCCGTAAGGCAGCTAGCTGCGGCAGCGGAATCAGAAAGATCTTCGGTAGCAAAACAATACCAACTGAGTGTGATAAGTGGACAAGAAGCCGCGAGAAAAAACAACCGTGAAGTAACTCAGAAATACCTCGAACTTTTTGACTTCCAGGAAAAAAAATACATTGAACGACTCGACGGCGCACGTAGTGAAGACTATTACAACCAGCTGCTGGATACCCTTTCACCTGATTCACCTGTTTATCTTGACTTGACGCAAAACAACAAGCAAGTGTACAGGCGCGGTTGGGAATGGAAATGGCTAGAAACAATTGCCTATACAGAGTTTAGTACTCAATTTGAACATGAACGCACAATTTTATCCTGCGTTTACCACCCGCAGAAGGAACAGGTCATTTGTGGTGACCACCAAGGCAATATATTTAGTCTAAACTTGCCCTTGTCAAAACAAACTCCCACATATATTTGGAAAAGTGAATTTGCCAAACCGCAACAAAAATTTACAGGTTACACACCAGATACATACATTGAGAAACTGGCGATAAGCCCCGATGGAAAATATCTTCTATCTTATGGCGTCCCGAGAAATAAGCCTGTAAAGCCTAACTATCGCTTACTTTTATGGGATCTACATCAAAGAAAAATCATTGGGCAATACACTCACTATTTAAAAGACTATCCCAAAAAAGGGATAAACACGATGAAACCGACAAAGTTCGTCTTTACCAAAGACAGTCAGAACTTCATTGTCGGCTATGAGCAAGTAGAGCTTGATGAAGGGTTCCAGGTTTTTAATAAAGATAGAAATAGAAAATCAGTACCTCCATTTGCCAACGCCCTCATCTGGTCTGTGAAAAATCACAACAAACCCCAACATAAATTTTTCCTGTACAAAAAAGTAGACGATCATAGAGATCATAGTATCAAGTCCCTCGACTTGTCTAGCGACGGTAAACTCCTTGCTGTTGGTACAGGAAGTGATATTATGCCCGTTGTGCTCATTCATTTAAATTCCAAAAAAAAACGTATACTCACAGGACCCAAAGAAGAAATTACCAATATTTGTTTTTCTGATGATAACCGTTACATTGTGATGAGCGACGAGCAGGGGGGAATATTTATTTGGGATACAAAAACAGGTAAACTAGTACGAAATTTTGTCGCCCATGGTGGAAAAATTAGTCGTTGTGTTGTACAAAACAATATTCTTGTCACGACTACCGCAGACACAATTAAGTTGTGGGATATGGATAAAATACGATTGAAGAACATGTTGCTTAATTCATTCTCTGAACGCACAAAAGATATATTTATTGATCGCAATCAGCAAACCATTACTTTCGCGCAAGCATCGAACTATTTAAAATCCATATCTCTATCGTCTATAATGAATCCGTTGGCGTTGCCTGGTGGTCACAATAATTTTCGCTATTCACGATTTTATCCACAAGATAGTAGTCATCTTCTCGTTGCCACCAAATATAAATTCTTTTCGTGGAAAATACACTCGAAACCTACTCAGTTTAACTTGATTCGTGCTCACGAGGCCGTATTCAACAAAAAGAACACGATTCTTGGAATTCCATTAGGGGCAAAAGTAAGTACTCTTTTTATCAAGTACAACCAACAAAATCTCATGAAACAACTACAATCTATCGCCCTTAACAACCCAGAAGGTGATAGTTTTACCATCAACGCTCAGCCCAAAAAACCAAGTGCAGTAGCGTTTCATCCGAAAGAGGATAAAGCGCTCATTGGACTAAGTTACAATAGAGGCAGGGTAAAGAGTTTGTCCGTAAGAGGGGAATTTTTGGGACGCGAACTTTTATACTACTATAACTTAGATAATCGAACTCCACAATTGTTATGGTCAAGCTATTTTAACCGCGAAGTAGATATGACAGAGATCTCCAATGATGCACAACAAATGCTTGTTATGTCAGGTAACGATTTATTTGTAAAATCTTTATCTACCGTAGAAAGTGATATCAAAAAAAATCAAACAAAGTATCGCGAAATATACCTACATTTTAAAAATAGAGGGCAAGAAAAAAAGTTTTTATTGGAAAAAGACTTTCGTGAATCAGAGTATTTAAAACAACATGGGCGTAAACTTCTATATGCATGTTTTAGCCCTGATAACAAATATATCGCAGTTGCTGGGGCGGGAGCAACCAATAACCTTGCGATTATTGATGCTCAAAGCTTAGATTTAGTGGTAAACCTTAAAGATCACCTCGATGCCGTTAGATGTTGTAATTTTTCACCTGATGGTACAAGACTTGTTTCTTGTAGCTCCGATAAAACTGTACGCATTTGGGATGTGACGAATTTAAAAACGACGGCTAAGGAAGAACGTAATTCATTACTAACGCTACATAAGCATACAGGACCAGTAGAGCATTGTATATTCAGCCATGATGGTAAAAATATTGCTTCTTGTAGCCAAGAGGAATTATTTATATGGAAAACGAAATAAATGCACGACAAAAGATTGTTTAAAACGCGACTCTAAAAATTCTCATCGTCCTGTAAAAACGTTTGTAAATTTTTGGCGACAACTTGCGCTATCTTTTGGCTTCCCAGCGAAGAGGTATGTACTGCGTCATAAAAGTAATCCACTTTTCCACATAAATGAGAAGTTTCAATTACCTCGATATCGTCGTATTTTTCTTGTAAAGTATCCATCACTTGGTCACAAAGGTCGAAAGCTTTGCAAAGAGCTTTGTGTGTCAAAAAACGCGCGTGATAATTGATCTTCGATTTTTCTACTTTGCCGTTGTTGCGATGCGGTAGCCTACTTTGTTTTAACAGCACCAATTTGCTATTCGTTATTTTGCAAGCGTGATACAACATTTCTAAATTGAATTTGTACTGCTCTACAGCAAATTTAGAAAATGTATCGTGCAATTTTTTTGCTTTTTGTCTTTTGGTCTCGAAAAAGCTTTTTGAACTATAGTAGTTGTGTCGTAGCTTACTATAAAATAACGACCATCCAAAAATGTAGTCCAACGTGTTATAATTGTAAACTAAGGCACTCGGAGAGCTCGGCAGAGTGTCATATGCATGTAATTGAATGATAGAACTCTCTGGCGAAATATTATGAAAATGTCTTATGTCATTCCATGCACCTGAAAAAACTAAAATATCAGGCTTCCAAGTGTGAAGGTCTAAATAATAGCGTGCTAAATTGTCATGGCTTGATTTACCAGGCATTCCGGCATTTATAATTTCAATTTTTTGATTTGTCTTTAGGTATGTCGCCACCATATTTGGCCAGTCTTTATTTTCAGGAGCGGCAAGATCAAACACATGCGAACCACCTAAAAACATAATTCGTAAGGTTTTATCTTTTTTAGGTTTTGCGATAGTTGGTCCACGAAGTCCATATTTATTGATGGTAACTTTGTTGGGGTTATTAAATAGCGCTCCCCAAAAAATATAGGAATTTTTTTTTCTTTGTAGCAAGGGGCCGGAGTACATATTCCAACTATACTTGGGATAATTTTCGACAATATCACTTACATAATATTTTGGACGAATCCCCAAAAATACGACTGCATAAGTAAGAGCTTCACATAGTAAAAAAAACACAATGAAGCTTGTAAACGCTAACAAAAATTTTTTTTTCACCTGCGTCTCCCGATTATGCATTTGTTTACTTATGTTAAAAGCAAATAGCTGGGTTATAAAACCCAACTATTTATATAAAATCTTTACAATTTAGCAAAACAACGCAGCAGAGGTGAGTTCACGTTCGATCTCTAAAAGGCGATTGTATTTCGCAATACGCTCACTGCGACATGCAGAACCCGTTTTGATTTGCCCGCCCCCCATTGCTACGCAAAGGTCGGCCATAAAGGTGTCACTTGTTTCACCAGAACGATGAGAGATGATATAGTTCCATCCAGCCTTACGACATAACTGAATGGTCTCTACAGTTTCGGTTACCGTTCCGATTTGATTCAGTTTTATAAGAACGGCGTTGGCACTACTTTGCTCAATACCTTTTTGCACAAACTCTTTATTGGTAACAAACAAATCATCACCGACAATTTGTACTTTTTTACCAATGGCGGCCGTAAGTTTGTTAAATCCATCCCAGTCATTCTCATCTAAGCCATCTTCAATAGAAATGATGTGATATTTCTCCATCCAATCCTGGTATAGAGCAATCATTTCGTCGGTGGTCTTCTTTCCTGTACCCGACCAGTGCATGTCATAACTTCCGTCCTTATAGAACGAACTGGCGGCACTATCAAGAGCCAAAGAGATATCTTTTCCTGGAGTGTAGCCTGCTTGGGTAATGGCTTCTAAGATGAGTTCACAGGCTTCATCATTGCTCTTAAGATTTGGTGCGAAACCACCTTCATCACCTACAGATGTGGCGTAGTTTTTCTTTTTCAATATTTTTTTCAATGCATGAAAAGTTTCTGCGCCATAACGAAGTGCCTCAGAGAAAGATGGTGCCCCAATGGGCATTACCATAAACTCTTGTAGATCAACACTATTATCGGCATGCTCTCCCCCATTGAGGATATTCATCATCGGAACAGGCAAACGAAAAGCACCAACACCGCCCAAATATTTGTAAAGTGGTAAGTTACATGCTTTTGCTGCGGCCACAGCTGTTGCCATCGACACACCGAGAATAGCATTGGCACCAAGTTGCTCTTTGTTCTTACTGCCATCTAATTCTAACATCGCCATGTCAATTTCGCGTTGATTGAAAGGGTTCATTCCTACCAATTGTGGGGCGATGCGTTGATGTATATTGGCAATTGCTTTTTGCACTCCTTTTCCGCAATAACGCTTATCGTCACCATCGCGAAGTTCTAAAGCTTCGTGAATACCAGTTGATGCACCTGAAGGAACAGATGCGCTTCCGGTAATCTTATTGTCGATTGTCACGTAGGCACGTACTGTCGGATTACCTCTTGAATCGAGAATTTCCATTGCAGAAACATTGGTTATTTTCATGGTGTTTATTCCTAAAACAAAAAATAAAAAATATATGTGTTTAGAGATATGAATCAAATAAAAGTATCTATTGTTTTATACATCTTTCTAAGTCGTAGATAAACTCTTTCATTGTTTTGTAGCGTAATTTTTGCGATTTTTGTAGACTTTTGAGTATAACTTTTTGTAGTGATGTGGGTATATTTGGATTTATTTTTTGTGGAGCTGTAGGAGGTTCTTGCAGAATTTTAATGATGAGTTTATTGGCTTTTGCTTCGTTGAATACTGTTTGCTGAGTTAATAATTCATAAAAGATAGCTCCAAGAGAGTATACATCACTCTGTTCGTTGATATCTGCTATGCGACCTTCCGCTTGCTCTGGAGGCATGTAGTTTAGGGTTCCCAAGATCATACCTGTACGAGAAATATTGCTACGCGTGTCCGCGATTTTTGCAAGACCAAAATCCATTACCTTTGGTACTCGATTTTCTTGCATCATAATATTTTCTGGTTTTAAATCGCGGTGTATGATGTTTTGATTGTGGGCAAACTCAACTGCGCGTGCTATTTTGCGTATGATTTGTACACTGCGTGAGATAGAAAATGGTTTGTAATTCATGAGCTTTCGCAGTGTGGAACCTCTGACATATTCCATGGTGAAGAACAAAACATCGTTGTCGTGCACCATATCATAAACCATCACTATGTTAGGATGACGTAATTTACCAACGAGCAGTGCCTCTCGGCGAAAACGCGTTATGTTGGAATCTTCCTTCACTTCATCTTTCATGATTTTGAAAGCAATTTCACGATCTAAATTTTTATCAAAGGCGTGAAATACATGCGACATACCACCTTCACCAATTTTTTTGAGTATTTTATAGCGTGTTAAAGTCCGCAGGTAGGCTTCAATACGATCCTCTTTTTCAACAAGCTCGACCTTTTCGTCATTATACCGAATTGTGGCATCTTCTTCAGGTACGGCTTTTTCACACATTTTGCGAACATATTTGATTTGAGATTTGTCTAGATAGCCTTTTTTGAACATTACCCAATACAACTTAACCTTTTTTCCTTTTAGCCACAACTTTTTTTGAATTTTAATAGATTTTGCCAGTTGTTGTGATTGTATAAATCCTAAATCTAGGGCTTTTTTGCCAAATTCAAGGTCTTCGGATGTAGGCATAATATTCTTTATTTTTATGAGGTTTGTGGGATAGTTTAGGTGTAGACACACCTAAACTATGAGGACATAAACACTCTTTCTGAGTGAGAGGGCTTACTGAGCCCAAATTGCAATAGAGTAAATTTTGCTTTACTAAATATGCAAATGATAAGATGGGAGCTTATCTTTTCTTCTTTTTAGTTTGTCGCATTAGATTGAGCATTTTAAGATGTCTGCGTTTGCGTTTCAAATATTCGCGTCTTCTCTTTTGACAAGGTTTTTCATAATATTGTTTCTTTTTGATTTCTTTGATCAGTCCTTCTTTTTCGCACATTTTCTTAAAACGGCGTAATACCTTGTCTATATTATCACCCTTCTCTACATTTATCTTGATACTCATAAACTTTTTTCACTTAACCTTTCTATAACATATAATAGCACCTCTTCGCGGAGGATATTTACTCTGTATGTCTTGCATGCAATTTATCAGGCATTCCTAACTGTGCCGAAAAGGAAGCTCTTCGCTTGCAATTGTTTAGTGGTAAGGAGTCTTAGTATTTGGTATAGATGTAAGACTGCCCTAGTTTCAAATTTCTAATCCTAACAAAAAAATATTTTGAAGTCAACAAGCTGTGTATTTTTTATCGAAGAATCACCGGAAGTGGTCCCGCCCAAACCGTTGTTTTTGCCAAAACCATTCGCTCTAACAACGAAATAAGTTGTAAGTTACACATTTTTTTCTCAATGACAACAGGAATTTGTTTGGTTTTTAATTTGACGTCTTGCTCACCACAGACCTTCCATGTGCCATGTTTGCTATTTTTGGCAGCATAAAACACATTGTCATCAACACTTACTTCATAAACACTATACCCGTATTCATTCTCTGGAAAAGCTTGTCTTATTTCCACCTTATTGTATTTCATCGTTTCATCCCTTCGTAAGTGCAAACAAAATCGACCACTTTCTCAAAAATATTTATATCTACATGTGCCTTAGCGATACCTTCCAGTCCTGGACAGCTATTCACTTCGAGAATAACAGGTCCATCCTTCGTACGAATAAAGTCAATTCCACAAAAAGGTAAATTCATTGCTTTTGCAGCAATGGTACACATTTTTTTTTCTTCTTCGCTTAACTGAGTGGCGCAAACACTGCCTCCGACAGAAATATTGGTGCGATACTCCTCTTTTGTCGCTGTACGTATCATCGCGTAGTGAGTGTCAAATCCCAAGGTCACGGCCCGAATATCTTCATGGTTTTGTTCCGAGCGCAAAAAAGGTTGTACGAGTAGAATGGCATTGCGATCTCTTACCCAAGTGTAGTCGAACATCGCCATCAACTGCGCCTTATCATACGCAAGGAGTATGTTCTTCCCCCCCGAACCAAAACAGTTTTTAATAATATACGGTGGGCCATCTATAAGTGAGATACCCGCGCGCAACTGTTGGTGATTGCGTACCACAAGAGACGGGGTAACGGGCAATTTGTGATGCGCTAGCGTTTGCAGCGTAAATAGTTTGTCTTTCGCTTTGATAATCGAGTATGTGGGATTGATTACCGGTATATTCCTATTTTCAAAAGCGCGCAACACGTAGTAGTCCGCACTATGTACACTGCGAATGGCAAACCGACTAAAAACGAGATCATAGTCTTCGATTTCCTCGCCATCATACAAGATTTTTTCTCTACCATCAACAATATAAGTCAATGCGCCATTTTTGTGTATATCTACCTGTACACCATGCTTTTCACCAGCTATTTTCTGGAAGTAAAGATGAAAGTCAGGCAATGGATTTTCGGATAAAACACAGTTAATGAGGGCTATTTTTTTGGGCATTATCGTTCACTTGACAAGAGGGCGCAATAAATCAAGATTTTTTTGGGCGGTGTATTTCGTATATTCGAGAGACAAATATTTTGTTATTTCGGGGATGGCCTCCACAGCACCGAGATTCCCCAATACATCAATGGCATTTTTGCGTACGCGAAGTGATGGATCATTGGACAGTATTTCCATCACAATGGGAATATCGTTCGTCGTTCCCTGAAATTTGAGATAAAAAAGACATATGTTACGCACATGATTCGACGTATGTTTTAGATTTTTTACCAAAATTTCATGACTTGTTTCGGTGTGGTATTGCCCAATGGTATGAATTGCCTCTATCTGTTTTTGTAAATCTTCACTTTGTAACTTCTCCATAACTTTTTCCACAGAGTTTTGCGTCACAGAAGTGTCGTTCTCTGGTGGCTGTGAAGAATTTCCTAAATTTCTCTTTACGCGGATGATAGTTTCGCGCAAACGTTTTTTCAAAGACAGTTCAGGAATAAGTGGATACGCTAGAATAACTTTTTGCAACATCGGATTCGTGACTTTTGTAAGTCTCTTATCAACGATATGTTGCCATTCCCAAAAACCATTCCACCTTTGCCACGCAGTGTCTGACTTTAGCTGTTCAATGCAAAAATCAAAATGCTGTTCTTCCACAATATCCCCAGGTAACTTTTCGATGGCAAGTAATTTACGAAGAGATTGTAGCTTTTGCGGAAAGAAATCATCCGCACTTGAGAATTCTTGCAGTGATTTGTAATTAGTACCCGAGGTCATGGACGCGACAAAAACTAGTTTAGAGCTTGTATCCAGTACTTTTGGCGCTTTGATATAAGGGTATATTATATTTATTTTTTGGGTGCTTATTTTTCCCCAATAGACATTCTCGATGGCAAACGTCACCAATACACCGGAACGAAGTCCCGTGGAAGAAATCGACTTGCCATAGAGTACCAATGTATTTTCTCCCAAATACTCCTCGGCTATTTTTGTCGTTCTTTCCGCATAAATAATTGCAACGGCAAAAATGAAGAAAATAAGCCACCTATTCATACTATACTACTTCTACCTCTAGAGGAGTGCTCTCTACGCACAGTAGTTCCTTTTCATCACTACTCTTTTTTAGATAAACTTGCGAATTTAATTTCCAACGAATACGGATAAATTTATCATTTCGAGATGCTTCTTTGTGCATTGGAATGCGTATATCAAAACAATATTCCTCTTCTCCACCATCGAGATCTTTCTCAATGTTGTGTCTATAGAGATAGCGTGAACGCGATGTCACTTTATCTAATGGTGCACGTTTATCTGTACGTTCGTTGATAAGTTCAAATAAAATAAAGTCCGTATGATATGAAGTATCACTTGTGATTTTAGCTGTAAAAGAACTCGATTCACCGATTTGTGGATTCTCGATAGGTGCTTCTATTTTTAATTCAGCATCTTTTATTAGTTTGGGTTTTACCGTACCATACATAATCATAATTGTCGTCCTTAATACGAAAACTGTGTATTTTTGGCGTTGTTATTCGTACTTTAAAGCGATATTTTACTTTGTTTTTTGCACACAATCAATCATTTTCCAGTTTTAAATACGTCTGTAAAATCTCATAACACATTTGGTGAAAACTAGGATCGCGACTTACTTTTTGCAACAACAAATGAATTTCCCTTATTTTCGAATAGGCCTTTTTGTTGTCGTCGTCATTGATAAAGCGAAATTTCGCCATCAATAGAAGCTTTTTATACAAAATCTCACGATACAATAGTTTGCTCTTTTCGCCGGAATGGTTTTTAAGACAGGCAAGCATGACATCAAAAAATACCGGATTACGGTTAAGTGGTAAATACTTTTCGATAGCCGCATGTGCTTGCGAAATAGATGTTTCACTTTTTACATATGCCCATTGTAGTTCATAACGCATTTTATATTCTAGTGGTAAATCTATTTGCTTTAGGCTTTTTTCGATATGAGCTTCGGCGAGGTGTAAAAATTTTTGAGCCTTCGACTCTTCTTTCACAAGACGACTCATCGCGTGGTATAATATTGATAGCTCGTAATTGTACTTAGAGCGAAAAACATCTTGCTGTGCAAAACTTAACGCCACCTTTAATTGTTTTATATAACGAAAAATTTGCTGTGGTTTTTTCTCATTGCCATGTTTATTTTTGGTCAGTTTCTGCAAATACAAATCATAATATGAAGAGGACGCAGCGCGAATCCTTTCATAAAATCCCGTCTCTTTGAGCATCAGAGTTTGACGTAGTTTACGGTATTTCCCCCAAGCAAAACCGGCTTTCCAGACTTTGTCATCCTTTCGTGGTGCTTTCTCTCCCAGAAACGAATAACTTGCCGCAATACTGCGAATTACATTTGGAACAGCAGGGGATTCATAGTTAGACAAAGTCGTCTTTAACAACGTATTACTGTCATGTGACACCTTTAAAAAACCACTCACAAAAGGAAGCATCGTTTCAGGAAGCATCGGATCAGAGCACAAATTCATGATAATATTTGCCTTTAACGATGGACTATACTCGTATTCACGCAATTGACGTAAAGAGCGGAAGCCTAAAAATGCCGTCACTTTGTAAATAAAGCTTTTAAAGGCGTCGTCATCTTTATTCTCCATGAGCTGATGGTATAGACTGCGTATTTGTGATATCACCTCGTCGTATTTGCCTTTCTGTTTATTTTTGACTAATTTTTGTAGCTGCCCGATAACACCCGATACATACGCGAGAGTTCTTTGCGCGTTTGGCAACGAGGTACGATTGACAATGCGTACATATTCCCGAGAATACGGCTGTCGATCAGCGAGAATGTATGTGGCCTTTAACCGGACAGTACTACTACCTTCAATAGCTAATTTCCCCAACGTATCAAAAAAATAAGTATCATTTATTCTGGTGTAAAAGCGATTGCTATTTAACATTTGAAGCTTACAAGACGCGTCGACGTTTTTGTCTCTGAGCCACCCGTAATATTGGTCGAGGTATTCGTTATTTAGAGTCGTATATACATGCGGAGAAATCCAATAAAAATGATGTGCATACGCGGCAAAAATTTTATCTTTACTATTCATGGCGTCGCGAAGAATTTCTCCCGCTCTGTGGTGTGGCATTTTTACATCCGCTTGCCACCACAATATTCCCGCAACCGCGAGAATATCTTTTGTTAAGGTTGTGGATTTATTTATTTTGACTTCGAGATTTCTCCATGCATTTTGCGGACGGTATCTCTTTAAGAAAAGTTCATAGTATTTGTTATCTATGCGAAACAATCGCGTGTACAACAAGGTTTTTTCTAGAGTATCCAGCCTCATATTTTGTGCTAGTAACACATTGAGATCAATAATGAGTCCCTCTTCAATGAGAGCGCAACTACTGACGAGGGCCAACTCAACATCATCGCGGTCATTGTAGTGACTGATCAATAACGAATCAGATTTTTGAACCAACATCTTTGCCGCAAGATAACGAATTAAAATATGCTCTTCGCTATTTAGTAGCAAAGACTCTACGTCTTTTTGGAAACTTTCGGTGTTGGGTAATTCTTTGCGGTGTAAATAAAAATCTGCTAACTGGTAGTAAACCACTTTTTTGCGTGCCGTATAGAATTTTTCGCGGATATCGTTATTTTGTAACAATGACAGTCGTGGTATGTGCTGCGCTACGCGAGAAGCGTAGTCATCGACTTTATGTAGCGGATAACTATAACTCTTTAACACAAGCATTTTCGTTGCGAGCTCTTGCGCATACTCTGTCGCACTCGAAAATAACTCACATATTTGTTTTATATCACTTTTATTGTAGCGATTACTACGCCACGCTTCGTAGTAGTGTGCATTTTGTAATTTAATGTTCTCAATATTTTCGCGCAAAAGATCTGGTTTGGATGTTTTGAAATTGGTGCCAAAACTGCGAAATATCGACCAAAATATTCGCTCTTGGTAGCGAGAATCTTCCAAGGGAAGTCGCATGATGGCATCCAGCGCTTTGACATTATTGTTACTTAGCGCTATCGCTTTTTCAAAAACCAAATACGCCTTTTGGTAAAACTTCCTTTGACTGTAAACTTGGCCAAGGAGTATTAGATAGTCATAATTCTTTGGACGTGCAATTGTCGCCTGGTGTAAATACTTTTGGGCATTTGCTAAATACCTATTTACCTTCGTTTCCTTGTGTAAAAAAATATTTGTCTTGGCAAAGCCTTCGTAGAACAAAATATTGCGGTGCTTATCCTTTACACTTTTGAAAATTTTATACGCATTGGTAAGAACAACCGTTTTTGTTCCTATTTTTCTGGGCGGTGATTTCTGTACAGCGACATTTTGCGCACCATGAATCAACAATTCTTTGCACAATTTGCGTTCGTCATCAATCTCTCGTTGAATACTGTGTTTTTTTGATTCGCGTAGCAAGTTCATTTTTTTTGTTAGGTCGTAGATTTTCTTTTCGCAAGCAACAATTGCATTGTAAATTTCCAAATAACTACATCCCAAAAATACATCGAGGTTCTCCCCTGTGACACCTAGAACTTTGTATATGTTGAGTACTTCGCGATATTTCTTTTGATAGAAATATACGATGAGTTTGCTGGATAAAGCTTCACGATTATATTTCCGATTTATCTTTTCCAAACGCGATAAATAGCGACCACAAAGTTCATGCTTGTTCATGTGAATAAGAGCTTGGATTTGTTCAAGAGCGATCTCGGGAGTTATGTCATCGTCATCCATGGCAACAACAGTATTGTAAACATCGTAATGTAAACCCTTGGCATTTTGCACTTGCAAAGTCAGTAGCTGTAACTTTTGTCGATTTAATTTACGATCGCGAAGTTTCGCAATGAGTTCTTGCGCGGCATCGAATAACTTCCGATCCACTAAATTTTGTAACGTCTTCAAGTTCTCCGGTAAATGTATGCGTTGTCGTTTTTGCGGCATTTGGGAAAACACGACGTAAATCGCCGCAATCACCGCGATAATAGATAGAATTAAAAACTCGCGTAAATGTAAGACAAAACGTTGCATCACTCGCTGTAAGGGAGAAAAGTTTTTTTGTTGCAAGTACTGTTGTAGGGCTATATAAAGTTCCCCGGCATTTGCGTAACGACTATTTTTTTTCGCAACACTTTTCTTCCATATAAGCTCTATATTCTTAGGTGCGTTTACCTCGTTGACAATCAAACGTTTTGCATAGTTTTGTCGCTGAATATTATAGAGTATCTCCATTAAAGTGTCGCCGGGCATCATCTGTTCCCCCGTCAGTATCTCATAAAGGATCGCTCCTAGCGCATAAACATCCGTACGTGCATCAACATTGCGATCGCCCTTAGCTTGTTCAGGGGACATATAACGTGGAGACCCCATGATTTCTTGGCTTTTTGTCAGCTGGAATTTCTTCCCTTCCGTAAGCTTGGCCAAACCAAAATCCATCACTTTGACTTGCCCTTCGTCAGTAATCATTATATTTTCGGGCTTCAAATCGCGGTGAATCACCTTGCGCTTGTGTGCGTGCCCCATGGCCTTGCATATTTGCATGAAAAGGCGTATTTTTTCTTCCAACGTTAATTGTTTATGACGACAATATTCATCAAGAGGAAATCCAGCAACATATTCCATCACCAAAAATATATGCTCTTTAAAAGAACCCGCTTTAATCACTTTGATAATGTTGCCATGGTCAAGTTGCCCCGAAACCTCCACTTCTTGCAAAAAACGTTTTCGCGATAAACTGGTCAAACGATTTTGTAAAATAACTTTAATCGCAACAATCTGCTGCGTATGAGCATCCTCCGCTTTAAATACGATGCCCATACCACCAGCTCCGATAGATGATATTATTTTGTAGCGATCAATTTTTGCTCCCGGTTTAAAGTCACCAAAACAATTTTGTTCTTGCGTTTCCTGTAGTAATTCATCAAAAAATGAGTCGCTCATGTCATCCCTCCTATTTACGATAGATGTTGCGCAAAATAGAATCTTGTTTTAACAAGCGTTCATTGATATAAGGTTTATAATCTTGGCTGTTTAACGCTAGGCGTTTTTCTATGTCGATGAGCATTTGTAAATGTTGTTCGGCTTGTTGATAACGGTTTTGTTGTACATACACTTTGGTCAAATCTAACGCGTGATTTATGGCAAGTGGATCTACTAAGAAAATTTTTTGTAAAACGTATTGTGCGCGATCCCATAATTCCAAATCCATATATAAATGAGCGATGTTACTTAAGAGCGGGGTGTACACAGTATTTTTCTCCGCAGAGAACAACAACGGTAGTATTTGCGAGTGACCATGGCCTGCCTCGTGTAACATTTGTGCAAGCAAATATTTATACCTACTAGACTTAGGGTTTATTTCAACGGCTTTTTTTAGGTTTGCAATAGCCGTGGTGGTCTTTTTTTGCATATCATTTACCAAGGCAATTTCATAAAAGTACCGACTTTCTTCAGGATTAAGCTCTAAGGCGTATTCTAAATAACGTTTGTATTCTAAAAATTTATTGTAATCTTTCGAAAAAGCATCTTTCATCAAACGATAAAAACTTTGCAAATAATTGTCGTAGCTTGCTTCCTCAAGAAAATTTTGAATATTTTGCCGGCCATACATATAAGGAAACGCGCCGTTGCGTATGATGCTATAAAAACCTTCGGCAGCGGCTATTTTTCTTGACCGCGAAGCATTTTTAACCTTGTAATATATCCTGTAACGCTCTTCCAACGTGGCGAAAGCTATACGCACCGCGAGAATACTACGTTGTACCTGTGGAGAAGGGTGGTTTTTATATTCGTTAAGCACAGTATCTTTTTGTCTTCGCGTCAGATTCGGCAACATCATCTTTATAATGGCACTCGGTTGTCGCGGTAGCTTTAGATTGGCAATTATATTGGCAATGATGAATGGATTTTTTTCTTTTTTCATCGTCCGTAACGGATGGAATCCCCACGATGCTCCCGCGTAGTAAAAAAAAGCTTTGATGTCATTTTTTTTGAAATACACCACTTGCGAGCTTTTATCAATAAGTTTACGTACATTTTCCCTGAGGAGTTGAGGATTACGTCCAATGTTGTACACCGTAAAATAGTATTTAGATAGTATGAACGTATATATGCGAAAAAAACTAGGGTAGCGTTCATCATTTTGAAACATCAATACCTTCGGATGAGAAGGATCTATTAACACCAAATTAAAAATACTTTGCAGCGCAACCTGATTACCCATATTGCGATGTGCCAAATCGATAAGTTCGTCTTGTAACGCCTTCATTTGCTCGGTAAATCTTCCAGCATGATTCATGACACAAGCGTTCACCTCCGTATTGGCGTCTTGCATTCCCCACCTTAAAACTTCCATGTATTTGGGAGCATTTTTCACCGTGTAATAGCTATTCCAAAAGTGATAGTGGCTATATGCGCGAATGGTTGGCGAAGAATTTTTCATTGCTTCTAATAAAATCTTCTCCGCCACAATCCGTACCTCCTCATCATTGTACAACGTCGAAAACGCCGAAGAGGCAGCACAAAGTCGTACAAGGTAGTTTTTCTGGTGCAACAAAGCCTTTAGAATATTTACATTGTTTTTGATTCGCTGTTGCGGAAGAGGAGAGGAGTATATCGCAATATTCTTAGCACTAAGAGCCAGTAAAAATTCTTGGTCTTTTTCATGAAGTCTTTCTGCAATTATAAAAACATCTTTTAATACCAAAGGTTGGTAGTAGCCTACTTCACGAAGAGCACAACTCAAAATAATCTTATTCACTGTAGAAGGTGTTTTCTGCAACATTTTGAGTAAAAAATCCCACTGTCCGGTATGAATCATCACTTTTGCCGTTGCATAGCGAATGGTGAGTTTGGTCTCTTTTTCGAATATTTTTTGCGCTTGTTTTTCACTGATGGTTTCATGGTGAGTGATATTGCTTTGTTTTATTTTATTGTACAAGTAGGCAACTTTGTAGTATGTATTATACTTATTTTCATTTGCCACAAAACTTTTGAGTTCAAAGTTGATCTTATCAAGCCTTTTTTGCGCAACATATGTTGTATTTTTATAAAATTGTCGTAGTTGTTTTTGTAAATTTTTCTGATAGCGTAAACTGAAAAGTCCCTTAGTGATGGATTCTAAAATTTTCGTATCGAGTTTTCGCTTTGTGAGTGGCTTTAAAAAAATATTCAGATCCGTTTTTTGGTGCTTATTTCGCAATGCCACTACTCTATTCATAAAATCATCGCGGTAAATTTTTTCCAACTCCGCAAAATACGAATGAAATAAATCGGGTTCTGTGACCTTGACCAAATTTGCCGCAGACTGGCTTTGTAAGACAAACCCGGCATACTGAAGAAACGGCTCACGATACGACAAGTACAACTGTGTATTTAATGCTTCCACATCTCCCGCATTCTTACCAAGGGCTATTTTGATCAAACGATGTGCCTCATAATATTCCCGTAGATGCAAACAGCTTTGCGCTGCCAGGGTATAGTATTCACTGGTATTAGAATCTAATTGTATACACTTCGTAAAGCATTCATACGCAAACTGGAGGTCTTCACGGGAACCTTGTTGCTCAAAATTTTGTGGGAGATAACTTTTCCCAAGATATTTCCATACCCGTATATCTTGCGCCATCTCTTTTTGTGCGGCTTTTAGTTGTTTTCTTGCGTCGAGGGGATTCTTCATTTTCATATTGCAGATCCCCAAATACAACTGTGTTTGGGGAATAAGTTCTTTATTTTTATTATGGCTTAACGCTTTTCGAAAAAACTGTTTTGCGGTAGGGAATTGTTGTTTCTCGTAAAAGATAAGTCCCTGGTAGTAAAATGCTTCCCCTTGAATATCACTTGCAGAACACTCTTTTAGGAGTACAAGAGCCTTCTCGTTTTTTCCTAATAAGTAGTATGTCTTTGCCACTTCGAACAACGTTTTTTTCGCTAAATTACCCTGGGATATTTCCCGATAAATTTCAATGGCCTCTTTATACTTTTTGAGTTTTACTTTTAAAACGATCAAGCGTTGACCTATTTCCCTCTTGTCCTTGTCATAAGCCGCGTCGTATTTTTGTGTCAGATACTTTTCCGACTGTACATGAAAAAATAACGCTGGGGACTCTTCGTATCGCGGAAATAGAAAAAATGTAATCGCACATAGCACCACTAAAAAAATAGCAATCGTTCGCATACGCACTTGAGGTACATGGAAAAACTTACGGCGAAAAGCACTCACTTTAAAATACTTTCCTTGGACAAAATACTGTAAGTCCCTACTCATTTCTTGCGCTGTTTGATAACGACTATCACTACTTTTCTCGATAGCTTTCATACAAATGTCGGCCAAAATTACCGGGACATGCTTGTTGAGCTTTTCAGGAGAGGTGGGAACCTTGGTGGCAACTTCATGCATAATTTGAATAGGCGTGTTTCCGATAAAGGGTAATGTGTCCGTCAACACTTGATATAATATAATGCCTACACTGTAAATGTCGCTGCGCGAGTCAAGATTTTTTGACATTTTTGCCTGCTCGGGAGACATATAAAACAGGGTACCCACAAGTTCTCCTGTTTTAGTTACTTGGTAAGAGTCTTCCACTTTGGCAATACCAAAATCCATAATATACGGACAGCCTTTTTCATCAATCAAAATATTCGATGGCTTCAAATCGCGATGAATAACTTTTTGGTTATGTGCGTAGTCCATGGCCTCAAGAACTTGAACGAATACCTCCGCTATTTCACGAAAGGATAACTTCTTTAGTTTAATGAAATCATCGATGGGAATGCCCGAAATATACTGCATTGTGAAGTAAATAGGCGGCTCTAAATTTATCTCGTAGAGTTTAACAATATTCGGATGATTGAGCCTAGAAATCACGTCGGCTTCCCTTTTAAAACGCACAACAAAACGTTTATTGTTTTGGTGTAAAATTTTAATCGCCACGTCGCGTCGTAGTTCTTCATTCCAAGCTTTATAAACAATTCCCGATGCTCCTTGCCCAATAACATTTTCGAGAATATGCTTACCTATCTTTTTTTTGCCCTCATATTTGAGCGGCAAGGTCTTTTTTTCACTTTGTTCGCGCTCACGCACAATGTTGTCTAACATGCCTTGCAAAAACTCTATTGTATTTTGAAAATCGACCTGATAATTCTCAAGACACTGTCGGACAAACTCTCCTAAGGTGTCGTAGAGAATCTGTTCATGCTGTGAGGCATATGACAGTTGTAGAAAATCGTCTTTAATACTTTGCGCATCGTTTATCGGCGAATTACCACACATAATCTGATAAATAAAAATCCCCAACGCGTAATAAATGTTGCGCTGTGAATCTTCATATGGCATGTAGCTTTCTTGCTGTGGAAAAGACGTAAACAAGCCGAAGTAAAAGAAAATTATTTTTTTTTGTTTGGTGTAAACAATGTTTTGCGGGTGGAGTATACCGCTAAATAAACTTTGTTGTAGAATAGATTGTATACCTTGTATTATTTGCAATGTAACACTTATTTTCTCTGGCAATTTTTGAGGAGAGTTGCAAAATTGTTTTAAAGACATGTGAGGAAAATAACGCCACATAGCGAGGAGCTCTTTAGAAGATACTTTCACATCAACAACATGTAGAATATTTTGATCTCTATCCTCTTTAAGTTTTTCATACTCCAACAGAAACATTTTTTCGTACTTTACACTGAGCTGCTGTACAATTACCTGCTCTTGCGAAGTAATATTTTGTGCGAGGAACAGGGATATGTCTTCTAAGCGATAAATACATTTTTTGACATGGTAGTTTTTTGAAATGCGTAGTTGCATATTATTTACTACTTTCAATTATATTGTCTAATTGAGAAATGTACTTCGCTTCATCTTCTTTAGAGTATAGTTCTTTCAGTAGCAGAATACTTTGTATAGACCTCTTTTTGGCGTAGAATTGTTTGAGAACGTTCTTGGCTTTAGATATTTGCGCAGTGTACTCGTATAGTTCCGCCAAACGAATAATGTCGAACTGTCCTAGTATACTAGAATCTATTTTTTTCAGATAATCGTTTACCAATTGTGGTTGTTGTTCTTTTCTCGCAAGGGTCGCAAGATCAATATAATAACGTTGATTTTTAGATATTTTGATTAGGTCCTGCCGACTCTCTTCAATGAGATTTCGTTCTGCGTATATCACTGAACGATAATAAAGATAGCGGTGATCTTCGCTAAGTTCTATGGCTTGATTCAGCACCTTTATATATTTCTCCGCAATGCGCCGGCTGCGAACAATACGTCGCAATTGATGAATGTGAATAAAGTGATGATCTTCATTGTCTAGGGTATAAAGTGTCGTCGCAAATGGTAGAGATTTAATAATTTGGATGCGAACATATAAATAAATTCCCTCCGCATAGATTTTGCGCTGTTTCTCCGATAAATTGCCGTTCTTTAAAGCTTCCTTTACAAATTGTAATTGTTTTTCTAAACCACCTTTATTCAACATGATTTTTGCAATGATCCCCGCAGGAGATAGCGCACGATTTTTATCGAACATAACATCAAACACCATTTGTTTTTGCTGTTGCGTCAAAGGCTTATTACGTCCGATAAAGCTTTCGACCAAAGAAAAAGCACTTGGCTCTTTGTATGAGGGAGACTCTTTATAGCACAAATTGATTAGAATATGATCTTGGCATTCTTTGTCTTCTTTTATGTAGTCAGCACCGTAATAACCAAACCCAGCACATAGCCCATGTATGCTGGCACGCACATCTGGAATTTTTTCCTGCATAACATTCTTATACAATTTTGCCATGGTTTCCTTGACTTTCGTGAATTTCTCACTGGCAAGTTTATGCTGTTTTTGGCTAAAAAGCTGCGCTGCATCTCGGATATTACTCACAATAGGCGCTATATGTAATACAACACGCATAAAAGTGTATTGTTTCCCCACTTTACTCTTCATAATTTTTGTGAGAGCTTCTTGACTATTATCTAAGGAACGCAAGAACAAAGCGATCTTGAGACCAAGTGTATGATCGTGATACTTCCAAAACAATCGTGAAAAAGCTTTAATGTGCCCCTTGTATAACTGTGGCGGAGCAAGCATCAATAAATTGATAATTTCAGGACTTTGAACACTTAGTAGCAGTCTCTGGTAAACTTTTACAAATCGTTGTGGTTCACGCTGCACAATTTTCGATTGCCAAAAGTAGAAATTTGTTAGGTAACGAACGGACGGGTTCGGATGCAAAAGGTTTTTTTGCATAATATGTACTGCTCTTTCATCAAGAGACAGCGCCCAATTGTCAAGACCAATAGCCGCGAGTATACGCACACGCAAAGATTTATGTTCCAGAGCTTTTTCAAGAAAAACAATAAATTTTGAAGAAACAGCTTTTCTTTCTAATATCGACTGTAAAAAAATAGTGAGAATGTGCGATTTATTCTCGTAGCTCTCCAGTGATGGTAACTCGGGGAAAAAACCTTCATCGTGAAGAGCAGCGTTGCTCACAATTTGCATTGTGCCTTGTTGCAAAGACAAATCATAAACCTTCTCCCAATTTTCTGTTTGAATTAGGGTTCGCGCCGCCAAGTACCGCGAAAAGATATCTTGATTGTCGTCTTGTAAAATTTTCGCCACGTCATCTTGTGCTGCGCGTAACTCGCAACGAGTTTGCTCATCGTGATTTTGTTGTAATTTAAACATTAAGTAATGATAGGCATTTGTACGTTCTTCTGTTACTTGTTTTTTTGCCTTTTCTAAAAATTCGCCCACCGCTTTTTGTGTTGTCTTTGGATAGTTATGGATCAGTTTTTTTATCTCATCGAAAAACCGCGGTGTGTGACGTAAAATTAGCAGTCCCTTGTATGCACTGTCTTGCAGTTCTTTTTTTTCACTGCTAAGTTTGTGCAATAAGTTGGCAACCATTTGCGCATTAAAAGTTTGTTGTGAAAGTTTAGAATATTCGTCGTAGTAGTATTTATAGAAATGGGCCCGTTGTTTAATATTGCTCGTATACAACTGTGGTTTTTTATTGGTAAAGGATAGTTCGACATAACTATGTATGAGCTTTAGTATATCAAATTGGTGTTCTGGATATTTTAAAACAAGGGCAGCAGCAATATTTAGAGTTTTTAAATCATATTGCTGCTTATTCAGCGCCGTCTTGACATGGTAGAACGCTCGTTCAAAGTTATCGAGATTTGTGTAACACTGCGCAGAATACGTGTGATATTTTCCGCTATTGGGTATTAATTTTAAACACTCAGAGAAAAGTTTATTCGCTTTTTCCCATTGCTGCTTTTGTACTAAAAATCGACCACAATACTCCAGAAAAAGGAGATCTTCGCCAAAGTGATCTTCCAATAAACGTATCTTCTCAGCAGAAAAGCCCTCGCGCTGTTCTACCGCGCAAACAAATGAGTACAAAGTCGCTTCATCGTGTATTTGCGACGTATCCGCCAATGCCTTTTTGAAACATTGTGTCGCTTTTTGCCATTGCTGTGCCGCCACATGTCGACGTCCCTCGTAGTAATGCATTTGGCTGAGTTGTTGTGGTGAAACGCGAGCATCAGACCGCATTTTTTGAGCATAAAACTTAACTTTGCGATATTTTTTATGTGCAAGATAGTACTTCATTAGGGCTAGATCAATATCGGCATCTTGCTCATCAATAAACGCGTAATACTCTTTTATCTTGTCTTCATCGATCTCTAATTTATGGGCATGTAGCAATATTTTTTTTGTCATCGCCACCCTGTGATCTATTGGTATCGCAGAATGTAGATGTTCGTTGTATAAATTAAGTGCCTGTTTATACATTCCAAAAGCAATAAAATTATCAAAACTATTGACAACGGTTTCTTCTGTTGCAAGCGTTTTTTCTATTTTAATTTGCACATTTGTTTGCGAAGATTGAAAGAATAAAACAATACTCAGTGCCACAATTCCGATAACGGCACATATTATAGGAAGACTTTTCTTGTTATAACGCGGAAGTTGTCCATGTAGATATTTATGAATGTCTTGTTGCAACTCTAACATTGTATTGTAACGTTTACTGACAGGAGAAACACACCTCTTCCATATATATTCAATTTCTAGAGGAACACTTTTGTTTGCCTTACGCAGCGGTACAACGGGTTTATGCTGAATATTATACATTACCTCTAGCGGTGTTTCTCCTTCGATCATAGGACGCATTGCAAGAATTTCGTAGAGTATAGCACCTAAAGAATAGATATCGTCCTTTGCCGACAGGGGCTGACTATTCGATATTCTTTCCGGAGGTAAATAAAGTGGTGTTCCAACAATTTCACCAGACTGGGTAATGAGCGCTTCACTTGACGCAATATTTTTTGCCAAGCCGAAATCGGTCAGTTGAGGAATACCGTTGTGATCCACGAGAACGTTTGACGGTTTTATATCACGATGAATGACATCTCGCTCATGGGCGTAGTGAAGCGCTTCGGCGAGTTGCCCAATAATTTTTAATTTACGGCGTAGTGAAAGTTTTTTACAATCGAGATACTCTTGTAGTGGCAACCCTTTCACAAAAGGCATGACTAGATATAAGTTACCGTTAAAGTTGCCTCCGCTATACACTCCCACAATATTGGGGTGGTCGAGGGTTGCCGCAACTTTCATTTCCCGTAAAAAGCGTTTTTCCTCGGTGTCACTTTGGCGTTTTTTGATAACTTTAATCGCCACTTCGCGTTGTAAATCTTGATCAATTCCTTTATAAACCACCCCCATGCCACCACGACCTATCTCAGAAATTACCTTATACTTATCGATAACAAAAGAGTGAGCCATACGTGAAATTGCCTGAGGCAACTCCTTGGTCTCCAGTATCCGTGGTGGATTCTTCTGTGGTTCTTTTACATTTTTTGTCGTCCATGGAATTGCGTGATTCACCTGTGTTTCGTTTGTGGCATTCCCCTTCCTTAATTTTATAACGGAGTGTATTTTTTGTACTTGTTCTTGCGTAAGTAATTTTAAATCAATACATATTTCTTGCAAACTAATGCCTTGAAGTCCATGCTGTTGATGATTACGCATGGTCTCCATACATTCCTCTATGGCGCAAGCACCTATGAGCTTTCTTTCTACAATTACTTCTAAAAAAATACGATCCTGAGGGGTTAAAGTCGCCACACAATTCTCCTATGTTACGCGAACAAAATGATTGTGATATTTTTCTCTTCCTATCGTCGTGTTAGGTCCATGTCCCGTATGTACGACAGTATCTTCTGGAAGAGTATATAATTTTTCAAGAATGGATTTTCTTAAAGTTTGAAAACATCCTCCAGGTAAATCAGTACGCCCTATAGATCCAGCAAAAAGAGCATCCCCGCCAATGAGATCTTTACCAAACAAAAACCCCACACTTCCCGGAGAGTGTCCAGGGATGTGTAATATAGAACAACTGCACTCTCCAAAACTCAAAGTATCACTTTCATCAATAAAACGGTCTACCTTAGGAACATCATTTATTTCCAGACCGAAATGTTTTGCCTGTATGGGCAAACTGTTGAGCATTTCTTCATCGTCTTTGTGCATGTAAAATGGTACTTTGAGTTGCTCTTGTATTTCGTGTACAACTCCGACATGATCAATGTGCCCGTGTGTGGCCCAGATATAAGCAACTTCAGCACCGAGAGTCTCGGCTCGTTTTATAATTCTTTGCGCTTCATCTCCTGGATCGACAATGACCGCTTTTTTTGTTTTTTCACAAACGAGAATGCGTGCATTTTGCGCAAAGGGACTTACAGTTAGAACTTCTATTTGCATTACTTAAACTTTCTTAAAACTCGGGAGTATATTTTTTTTCGATGGTGGTAAATTTCGCTTTTTACTTCACCTACTTTGTCAGCATAGTATTCTTTGATGATATAACCTTCCTTCTTTTTGTGCTTGGCAACAACGACTAAACACTCAAAGTTTCCCATTTCGGTGGTCACAATTTCGCCAAAATGACTGATGTATACATTGAACTGACCACGCTGCCATGTTTCAGGGTTTTTCGCGTGAAGGGGTACAATCTTTTGCAACCCACGTAAGACAAATCCTTCGGCAACCGCAATCGAAGGAGCGTAGTTGCTATTGTCTTTTAACTTCCATTGACCATTCTCGCGATTTAGTTCCCAACGCATGGAAGCAATGCGATTTTCTTCTAATTTGAGAACTTCGTATTCCCAAATACGACGACTATTTACCGGAAAGAATGTCGCATCTTGAGGAAACGGCTTAGAGCGATTTAACTGTTCACGCTCCGCATTTGTTTTATAGTCCACCAATATCTGCTCATATATCTTCTTTCCGCCAACAAAACGCGTTTGTTTTACTTTCCCAATTTGCGGTGCATAGTATTCTTTTATCACGTTGTCGCTATTTTGTTTTAACGCGGCATGTATTACCACGCAATAAAAACTACCTGCGTCGGTACTTACCCACTCATTATCGTGTATCTCAACGCTGTACCCACCTTTTTCCCATGTCTTTGTGTTTACAGAGCACGGTAAAACTTTTGCCCCATTTTGCAAAATAAAACCATCCACGTATTCGATAGGATGTTTGTTTTTTTTGTTATCTTGCAGGAAAATTTTACCGCCCTGCTTTTTCGTGGAGAAAGTGATATACGAAATATTTTTATCAATGTATTTTTTTACACGGTATTTCCAGAAAAAGCCCTTGCCGATGGGAAATAGTTGATGAGTAACGATATTTTTCTGTTTTCGTAAATGCTCCGCGGCTTCTTGGCGCTGTTTTTTTAGGAGAAGTGCCTCTTTTTGGCTTTGCAGTAAGTATTTCTCCGCTTCTTTTTGACTTTGCAGCAAATACTTTTCCGCTTCTTTTTTCTTTTTTTCTAAGGCTTTGGCCTGAAGCCTTTTTTTCTCCAACATTTTTTCCACTTTGGATTTTTCTTTTTCTAAAGAATTTGCTTGTTCTTTTTTCTCATGAAAAAACTTTTCCATTTCACGCTTTTTCTTTTCGAGTGCCAGCATTTCGCGTTGTTTTTTTTGTAGGAGTTCTTGGGCCTCACGCCTCTTGTTTTCCATCTCACTTATTTCGCGTTGTTTTTGCTGTAGCATTTTTTGCGCTTGCTGTTGTTCTTTATTTAAACGCGCAGTTGTTTTCTTTTTGGCCATCAACTGGTTGTGTATAGTTTCCGCGGTATTTTTGACAAACTCATAGCGTTCTTTTAATTTTCCATGAACATCACTCCGCATTTCGTTCGGGAGTTCTTTGATAATTAAATTGTCGAGTTTATAATAAAATTTTCGTAGAGATTTTCCCTTCAGTACTTTTTGTGTAGGAGTAAGTTCCATGTAGTCGGAGGAAGAAAACTCGTGGCGATGTACTTTAGGTTCTCCCTTTTCATTGCGAGTAATATAGCGTATTTCTTGCGATGAATGTTCTTGGACAAACGCTTCTGCTTGTGCCATGGCCTCTAAAAAAGAATATGCAATTTTATTGTCGAGATCACTGTGGGATTGTTTTTCGCTTTCGCTTTCTATGCCTTGGTATTTTAAATACAAAGCTTTATAGTCAATAACATGTCCCCCGGCAATGATGGATAAAATGATAATTACAAGTGCCCAAAAATATTTCATTACTTTTTTCCTTTTCATGATATTCAGTGAAAGTCTTGGCGCAAACCAAAATACTTTCCACTTACTCTGAGGATGGTGCGGGTGATTCCGTAGGTTTTTCTCCTGAGAGTAGGGCAAAAGGAAGAAACGGTGTGCCAAAAATAATACCGCCGCTATACGCCCCCCACTCAAGAGGAGTTGATATAAAGTCTTTTCTTCGTTGGTCATCACTAAAAGACACATAACCGACAGGAACGGTAAATAAGAGTAGAGGAGCAGTCGTTGCTCCTCCAATAATATTCCCCATCAGCGTTGGTATTTCAGACACGACGGAAGATTCGACTAAATAGTTGTTGTAATCTTTAATGCTCTGACAGTTCAAACAAAACAAAGATATGAAACACACAAATAAAATTTTGCAATACCTAAGGTAACTTATATAACCTATCTGCGATTTCAACGTATAATTCCTTTAACCATTCAGCACCGATAATCGGATCTTGGTAATGCCCTACAACTTTTACATGATCTTTGCTATCGATAAGCTTTACATAATTCCAAACGCCTTTTTGTGGAGTACCATCGTAATTCACTATTTTAGAAGTACTTGGTCCCTTCATTGAGGTAGTATTCACAATACCATCATTTTTCCACCATTCTTTATGTTCGACAACATGGTCGCCCTTGTAATGGCCCATGTAATATGCAAAAGCCCACATGATAGGCGTCATTCCTGGCTCTGCCCATTCATAACCAAATGTCGATAACAGGACGTAGGTTTCTTCTGTTGCGTAACTGAAATAGTACACATCGGCAAAATCACGAACACGACCATTGAGCTCTTTTGCTCCTTTAGGTAAAAGGTCATGCATCGATATGTCTTTTGTACTACCAACAGTATCATCCACACGTTGGAGGAAATCGGAAAGAGTTTCATCTTTTTTAGGCTTTAAACCCCATTGGTCCAACTTGAAATCATAGATATACCAATCGGTCCCGGCAAGAGCAAGAAACATACTAATAATCTCTTCCGCGAGCCCACCAGAAAAACTGTCGATCATCGTTGCGAGGGTAGTTCCGTTGTGTGGTGTTGAAATGGTAGTGACAGACTTAACCCACTTTTCGTTTGTACCAATCCCAAAGTAATCTTTTGCCAAAAGCTCCACCAGCAAACGCGAAGTTTGTCCCCCCATACTATGTCCAACTAAATGCACAGGGTTTTCTTCACTCCATTCGCTATATAAAGCTTTAAAATTTCGGCCTTTTCTGTCGTGGTTATACGCCTTACAATGGTCCGCCCCATAATCTACCGTACCACCCTTGATTTGATAAAAAAGTTCACAAGCCCGGTCGTGATTGGACGAAATAGGACCCACTGTTGCCGTTTCCACTCTATAGTTTTTTTTATTGAGATACTTTTCGATATCTAAAGCAGTTCCTCCCCAATATTTATAACCCAAAAGTTCATCCGGTCCCCAACCAGTAAAACCATGAACGAGGACAATGGGATAATTATTGGTACGCTTTACTTTGCTGAGATCTTCTGCAAATATAGAAACTGCAAATATACCAATAAATACCACTAGATATATTTGTCTCATCAGTTAAACTCCCCTTAATTAATTTTTTGCATATCTGAGATATGGCGAAAATTTTAAATCATAACATTATATTACTGAATTTTTCACAAAAGGTAAAGACTGTTCGGTGAAGTTTTGCAATACAAACGACTTATACGAGTAGAAAAAGTAGATCAATTGCGATTATAGTCCCAAAAAATCAGTGGGTAATTTGAATAGTGACAGACTATTAGAAAAAGTATTAAATAGTGCCAGACTCATTTTCAAATATAGTGTTTGAGAGTGATTAGTGCCAGACTCATTTTCAAATATAGTGTTTAAATATAGCGACATACTCATATAATTTAATTTTTAAATATAGTGACATACTCATATAATTTAACAAAGACCAAAAGAGAATATCAACGAATCGTCAATCAAATTGAAATTCTATTTACAAAATATATGCTTAGAATATTGTACGAGTATGAAAAAATTGAATTAATAGCTGAAGTGTGTATAAAAAATGTACATCATAGAAATT
Source organism: Candidatus Uabimicrobium amorphum (assembly GCF_009002475.1). GTDB lineage: Bacteria > Planctomycetota > Uabimicrobiia > Uabimicrobiales > Uabimicrobiaceae > Uabimicrobium > Uabimicrobium amorphum. The sequence continues at coordinate 460,605 of NZ_AP019860.1, read as the reverse complement.
TAAACAGACCATCTCTATAGCTCGTAACAAATCATATTACAAAATTAAAAATAGTTTGACTCAAGTATTAGGTTTTCTCAAGCATGCAGTTTGAGAATCAATAGAATAGCTTTTTCTGTTTTTGTAGTAGTTGTGGGGTGCATATCTGGTAACGATGTTCTTGATGAACGATTCTGAACCAAATATTAAACCATAAGTAAAATGAGGTTGTTTAGATAGTAATCCTTTTTGCATCATCTTTTCCTCCATCATCGCAATATATTTTTTCCTTCTTTGTTTCATTGTGTTACCCAGACGCAAATAAATTTCATGAAAATCAATAGAGATAGTACCTTCACCTTTTACATGCTGACTATAACTACTCCATTTCCATTCTTTTGGATGACGGGTTACGCCATTTCTTGTCATATTTAATTCAATATAAAAAATGATATTCAGTAGTTGAGCCTCTGACTCAACAATAGTTGAATAAAACCTCTCCCCCCAGAAATGCCCGGTTCTTTTATGTCTATAATTGTAGTTTCTAGCGTATAGGCCGTTGATGTACTGCATCAACTTAGACAAATTGTCTTCTATGGGAGTAGAGATGAGTAAATGGACATGATTGCTTGTCAAACAATAGGCGTGGAGTTTAAAAGCATATTTTTGACGTGCTCTATCAACAATATTAAGGTATTCCCTAAAATCTTCGTCTTCTTGGAAATAGAAGTTTTTGTTGTCACATCTTGTTGTTATATGGTATAGACCATTCATCATTGAAATCCTAGCTGGACGCATGTGTTCCTCCGTACAATAAAAATAAAGTTGTTAAATTTATTATACGCATGCTTTCGACAGAACTTTGGATCTTGAGTCTGTCACCTTTCGAAACCTTTAAATTTATTATACGCATGCTTTCGACAGAACTTTGGATCTTGAGTCTGTCACCTTTCTAAACACCTTTCTAAAACGTCTTGAGTATGCCACCTCTAAAACAAGTTACATCATAGATCTTGAGTCTGTCACCTTTCTAAAAACAAACAAACATCTTGAGTCTGTCACCTCTAAACACCTCTATAAACACCTCTAAAACAAGTGACATCATAGAAATTTAAACAGGCCATCTTTATAGCTCGTCGTAACAACACCTCTAAAACAAGTGATAAAAATCCTCTTATTTCGGGAACGGGATCAGGATAGGGATTGAGATTGGGACTGGGATTATTTTTGTTGGAATGCCTGAAACAAAATGCTATACTCAATCACAATTTATTTTGGTTGACGTACATTTTTTTTGAATATTGAGTTTAATTATGCCAGACAACAATGCATGGCCTGTTGCTAAAAGAACAGAAGAAATTACATATGCTGTTCGCGACATCATTTTGGTTGCGGATAAAGCAAAAGCAGCAGGAAAAGATATGATATACCTAAATATCGGTGATCCGAATATTTATGACTTTGATACACCACCCGAGCTAATAGATGCTGCTTGTGAAGCGATGCGCAATGACAAAAATGGTTACGCTCCTTCACCGGGAATTCCATCGGCACTTGACGCAATCCGTGCAGATGCACATCGTAAAGGTTTCAAAAATGTTCGCGATGTATTTACATCGTATGGCGCTAGCGAAGCAATCGAAACCTGTTTGGCCGCTTTAGCAGATCCGGGGGATAATATCATTATTCCTTCACCGGGATATCCACTGTATTCAGCTCTCAACAGTAAATTAAATTTACAATCAAAATTTTATCCATTAAATGAAGAAGACGGTTGGCAACCAGATGTAGAGTACATCGCTAAGTCTATCGATGAGCGCACTAAGGCCATTGTACTTATAAATCCAAATAATCCGACAGGAGCGATGTATGGCCGCGAAGTACTACTCGAAATTATCGAACTAGCGCGTAAGCACCGCTTGGTCATTTTTTCTGATGAGATTTACGATCGTCTCACTTTCGACGGCAACGAACACATTCCTACAGCCTCTTTGGCCGATGATGTACCGATTGTCACCTTTAATGGATTGTCAAAGTGCTATTTATCTCCTGGGTGGCGAATCGGATGGGCAGTGATTAGCGGTCCGCAACATATACAATCTTATATTGATGCCATGCAAAAAATGGTACGGGCGCGACTTTGCATCAATCATCCGTTGCAGTATGCGATTCCAGTTGCCCTAGAAGGCGAGCACAAACATTTGCCTCCAGCAATTGCCAAATTGCAAAAGCGACGTGACGTTGTGTGCGATCGCTTGAATAACATTACGGGAATTTCTTGTGTCAAACCAAAAGGTACCTTCTATGTTTTTCCCAAAATAGAGATAGATGTTGCCGATGACAAATTTATCAAAGATTTGGTTTTGGAAACAGGTGTTGTTCTCGTGCCAGGATCGGGTTTTGGAGACCTTGCTTCTGCCGGACATTTTCGCCTTGTCTTTTTGCCACAACCTGAAATACTCGAAAAAGCTTGTAGTAATATTGAAAACTTTATGCAAAAGTATTTAAAAACATAGCAAAATCCATTTTCAACGGGACCAAGTATGGAATACAAACTATTATATTCCCCAGAAAAATTATCGTCTATAAAATCAGAAAAGCAGTCTTCCTCGGAAGAAAAGTGGGAAATTGGCAATACCATAGACAACAAGTATGAAATTCAAGAAATACTTGCAGAAGATGAGAACAAAATCATTTACAAAGTGCGACACAGTCAATGGAATATTCATCTGGCGGTGCGTGCTCAACTCAAGAAAGAAGAGCAAGCGACGTTTTTTAGTCAGGCAGAACGCTGGGTCAATTTAGAAAAGCACCCGAACATCGTAAGTGCCTACTACACAAAAACAACAGAAGATGTGTCGCGCTTGTTTGTCGAATATGTAAGAGCAAAAACATTGATCAGTTTTCGCAGTGAAGCGACTCTCGACGTAGAAACGATTCTTGATGTTGCCATCCAATTAGGATGGGGAATGAATCACGCTCATAGCAAAGGACTACTTCACGGGGATTTACGACCTGGTAATATCTTTATTACCGACGATTACAAGGTCAAAATTTCTGATTTTCGTTTGCGCGAAGAATTGGGAACGTATACACCATACATGGCCCCTGAACAACTCGACGTAAATGCTCCTTTGCAACACACAGTAGATATGTACGCCTACGGGGTCATTCTCTACGAGTTGTGCCTAGGTGAATTACCTTTTAAACTACCAGGAAAAAGTCTTGAAGCAAGTAATATAGAAAAATACAAGACAGTTGCGATGACACAACCTCCTCGTAACCCTAGTCAAGTGTTAAATTCAATACCAAAAGAATTTTCACAAATTATCATGTCGTGCATTTCACCCAACCCAGAAGATCGACCACGGGACTTTGCACTCATCAATGAAACGTTAACACATCTCTACGAAGACTTCACCGGATTTGACTATCCACGTCAAGAACCTGAGCACAGTACACTTATGGCTATCGATCTCAACAATCGTGCACTAGCTCTTCTTGACTTAGGGGAGGAAGAAAAAGCCGAACAGTATTTGCAAGATGCCGTTGAGTCTGACCCCGCATGCGCCGGAGCTGTCATCAACTTCGAATTACTACGTCTGCGTAAAAGAAAAAACACCATCGCCCATCTGCTAAATCAAACAGCGGCTCTCTTGGAAGCAGATCCACAAGTTATCGCGTATTATCGTGCCAAGATTTGTTTAGAATACGGCGGTTTTTTGGAAGAAGCGCTAGAGGAATTAGAATTCATACTACATGATTATCCGCGCAACAAAGAACTTCTCAATCTCAAATCTAGTTTTTTAGAACGCTTAGGTAAATACGAAGAAGCGATTACGGTTTTACAAACTTTTGTCGATTCTGAAAATAGCACTGCAAAGGATCATTTCAACCTAGGAAAGTGCTATTTAAATCTGCGCAAGTTCAAAAGTGCGCAAGAATCGTTCGAAAAAGGATGCGAACTTTTTGATACAAACCGCGCCTTAAAGCTAGGCCTGGGTTTGGCCATGGCACACCGTGGTAAAGTAAAAGAAGCCCAAGAGCACTTTCAGAAAATGGTCAAAGAAAAAGATGATGACTTTTGGCCACTGCTACAACTCGCAGAAATCACCTCAGCAATTAGCAAATACATCAAAGTCTACGGAAAAGCGACTCAAGACTACGAAAGAGGCAAGAGCCTTTATGACAAACTGTGGGAAGTAGGTGCTGTACCACGTGTCAAGCACGGTTACGAACTCACACATGGTGCGCCACCAACAACAAAAGGCACACCCATTACCGATCGTTCCAATTGGCGCTACACACGTAGCTTACCAGGTCACGAAAAAGGCGTACATTGCATTGCGATTTCTCCTGATGATCGTTTTGCAGTTGCCGCCGGAGATACACCACAAATTTTCGTATGGGAAATTGCCACCGGTAAAAACAAGAAAATTTTTGAAACCGACAGCGAGCGCATTACAGATTTACGCATCAGTCATGATGGTCACTTCGCCATTTCTATTAACGATGGTAATATCATCGATGTTTGGGATCTGATTGCCAATCAGCGCGTTTGCCAATTGGAAGGCCATGTTTCTCATATTACGTGTTTAGAATTGACAAAAACAGGTTATATCGCTACTGGTAGTGTCGACAAAACCATACGCATTTGGGACCTAGGAGGACTCGTCTGTCACAAAGTTCTCAAAGGACATACGGATAAAGTCTTGTGTGTCGCCGTAACACCGAACGGTCAAAAAATATTCTCGGGTGGTGAAGACCACAATGTAGGGATATGGAACATCGAATCTGGAGAATGTTTAGGAATACTCGAAGGGCACAGCGACGGTGTCAACTTCCTTGTTGTTTCGGACAACGGTAAGTATGCTGTTTCTGCGAGTTGGGATCAGACTCTACGTGTTTGGGATGTGGAAACTTGCCAATGTATACAAGTACTAGAAGGGCATAGCGGTATTATAAACTCTGTGGTTATTTCCCCAGATAGTAAAAAAGTGATTTCCGCTGGCGAAGACAAGAATATATTGATATGGGACATCGAAAGTGGCGATTGCATTAACTCTCTAGAAGGCCACGCTGTTAGTGTCACGTGTTTGAAGATTGGAGCACAGACACAAACAATCGTCTCCGGTAGTTGGGACCACACCATCAAAATGTGGGATATGGACAGCGGAGAGTGCCTAAACTCTCTGGAGGGACATACAGACTTGGTCAGTGCCATTGCGATGACCAAAGACGAATCCTACATGCTTTCAGGTGGTGACGATCCGGTTTTGCGCGTGTGGAAAGACATCACAACAGAAGTATGTCCAAACTTCAAAGAACCACCACTGAGTTATATGATTGAGAGTCCAAAGCTTCAGAGTTTTGGTAATATTCTCGAACAGCGACTTATCGGTAAACTTTTCGGAAAAGCGCAACAACACATTAAAGAGGGTAATGTGGCACGTTCTTTTGAGCTGTTCCGTGAAATACAGGAAATGAAAGAGTTTGAAAAGAACAACCGTATTTTGGAAGTTATCGCCTCCACAGCCATTCAAAATAACTTTAAACGTAATAAAACGCGAAAAATATGGAGTCCGCGAACTCTTAGCCCACACAAAAATGCCATCAGCGTTTTTGCCAACACTGTAGACAACGATATACTCGCCGTAGCCAGTTACGACGGATCTATTTCTTTATGGAATGAAGAAGAAATGAAGAAGACCGACGTTTTAAAAGGACACAGCGACTATATCACGAGTATAGATATTAGCGCAAACAAACGTTTCTTGATTTCGGGAAGCCGCGACAACACCATTCGTTTATGGGAACTGCAAACTGGACAGTGTATCTATAGCCTAACAGGCCATAAACACTGGGTGGAAAAAGTCAAATTTTCCGGTGACGGACGAAAAATTATTTCTGGTAGTCGCGATGGATCTATCATCATCTGGGAAACAAAAAGTGGAGACGTAGTACACAATTTGACCAACCACACCGACATTGTCAACAACTTAGAGGTTTTACCACAAAAAGAGCAAATTATCAGCAGCAGCCATGACCGCAGTATTCGCATTTGGGACATCGAAACAGGCAAATGCCTGTATACCCTAGAACGTCACCGCGAACACGTAAGTTGTATTGCTGTTGTGCCCAATAGCCCCTACATGGTTTCGGGTGGCTGGGACCACGTTCTATACTTGTGGAATTTAGAAGACGGCTCTTTTGTACGCAAATTTTCAGGTCACACAAGTTGGATAAATACCATTAGTGTTTCCCACGATGGCAAAACAATAGTTTCCACAAGTTTAGACAAAACCATCCGTGTGTGGGAGTTAGAAACAGGTGAATGCCGTGGTGTCTTAGAGAATCACGAAGACGATGTAACTCAAATACTCATCACACCTGATGATCGCTTTGCTATCTCAGCTAGTTATGACAACAATATATTGGTCTGGGATATTATGAACTGCGAGTGCTGCGATGGTATTACCACCGCAGATGGGCGCATCACAAATTTGATTATGCTTGAGGAAGGTAGACGCGTTCTCAGCGGTACCATGGAAGGCAAGATCGGAATTTGGGAAATCGATTGGGAATGGGAAATACCCTACGAATACGAGCAAATCGCAGATAAAACAACTATCGACTAGTTATCGCTAATCGTGACCGTAACCGTAATCGTCACCGTGCCTCTGACTGTGACTGTGACCGAATATTTTTTTAAATCAATTACGACTACGGTTACGATTACGACTACGGTCACGGTCAGGGTCGCGGTCACGTATTTTTAATAGAGAAAATATCATGTCCCAAGAATTACTGTTAGAAATTAAAAACCTCGCAATACAATTTCCTCAACAAGAAGAAGCATTATTCAGCAACGTCAATATTCAAATATACAACAAAACAATCTTTGGTATTTTTGGGGAAACCGGTTGCGGTAAAACAACTTTAGCCAAAAGTCTTGTAGGTTTTCTACCCAAAGAGTACATCCAAGGCGAGATATGGTTTTATGCCGAAGAGACTATTTCTTTACACAACAGGAATGCAAAATTTTTCCAACAACACATACTTGGAAAAAAGATAGTCTATGTCCCGCAAGATCCCTACCAAACATTGAATCCTTTTGAAACGTTACGTACGCAACTCCAACGAGTTATAGACTTAAACGAACCACAGCCCATGAATCAATTGTTAGAGTGTGTAGAGTTTCCACTGGATAAAGTGGACATTGCCATTTCATCACTTTCTGCGGGCCAGAGACAAAGAGCAACAATTGCCCTAGCACTCGCTTGTTCACCCCATTTACTTATTTTTGATGAACCAACGGCATCTCTCGATCGCGAGACGCGTAAAAAACTACTGCAATTTTTGCAAAATTTACCTGCACAGAAAAATTTATCTATTGTTATTATTTCGCATGAAATTTTTGATTATGAATCGCTCATTCCACGCGAAAATCGCTATTATTTTCAACAATATGCTGACAATCAAGATGCCGTCAAACGCGACGTGACCACAGGGCAAAAGATACTTGAGGCGCATAACATTCAAAAAAACTTTGGTAAACACGAAATTTTAAAAGACATTGATTTTTACATCGAAAACGGAACATGGGTTCATTTACAGGGTAAAAACGGCAGTGGCAAAACAACATTTATGAATATACTCTCTGGATTACAAAAGATAAACTCTGGAAAAATCTACTGGGAAGAAAACGACATATCACAACAAGTCATTGCCTACCAAAAGTACATTCATCTTGTGTACCAAGACTCATTTCACTCATTTAATTACAATCATACTGTGAAAAAAATTCTTCAAGAAGTGATCAACTGCGACGTACGTTTTTGCGATGAATTACAAAATTTTTGTGATAAATGGTATCCTTTACTAGAAATTCCCACGCGTATCTATGAGTGCAACCCTAAGCAAATTTCGTATGGCCAACAAAAACGCGTTGCGCTTTTACGTACGCTGCTAAAATTTAAGCTATATGGACTGCGCGATCCACAACATAGTCATTTATTCTTACTCGATGAAATTTTCGCTGGAATACACATACCGCTGCGTTATAAAATAATGACCTTGTTTGTATCCTTATTCGCGGAACAAGAAAACTTCGCAGTGCTATGGATCGCACACGGCCAAGATTTGCTTCGCGATTTTTGCGATAGAGATTATCTACTAAGTCAGGGATCAATGAAAGAAGTACAACAATGAGAATTTGCGGTGGTAGTAAAAAAGGTATGAATTTAGTAAGCCCCAAAGGTATGAAGACCCGTCCAATGATTGAGAGAATAAAACTCGCAATGTTTAATATCATTGGTTACGAAATTGAAGATGCGCGTATTTTAGACTGTTTTTCCGGCAGTGGAGCCCTGGGATTAGAAGCTTTATCTCGTGGAGCACAACAATGCTACTTTGTAGAAAATGGTCGCCATGCGCTTCCGGCCTTAAAAGCAAATATTGAAAAGTCACAATTACAAACGTGCAAGTTGATCAGCAAAAGCGCTTTTTTTGTCGCCAAAGCCTTAGGAGAACAAAAATTCGATATCATTTTTATGGACCCACCATATAAATATATTGACCATCCTTGTGAGCGAAAAAAAACACTAGATTTTATTGCCGATTTATTACAGAGTGTTGGAGAGCAGAACAGTTTACTAATCTTACATTGTCGACGCCACGCTATGTCAGGATGTCCTATTCCACAATCCTTAGAAGTGGAGAGTAAGCGCGAATATGGCTCGGCAGAGTTGTGGTTTTTAAGGAAAAAGTAATGGATTTTAGTCAAAGTATGCCACATCGCATTCAAGTGGCCATGGGAAAATCTCCCGCAGATATTATTTTCAAAAATGCAAAAGTTGTATCGACATTTACCGAAGAAATATGGGAAACATCGGTAGCGGTCGCCGACGGTAGAATAGTCGCGGTGGATGACAGTCTAGAAGCCAAACAAGAAATTGACCTACAGGGAAAGTACTTATCTCCTTCATTTATCGATGCACACATCCACGTTGAATCATCAATGCTAAGTCCAGAAGGTTTTGCCGAAACAGTTGTTCCTCATGGAACAGGTGCGGTCGTTAGTGATCCCCATGAGATTGTCAACGTTCTCGGAATTGAGGGCTATAAGTACATGTATCGCGCTGCGCAAGATGCGCCTATGGACATTCATTTTAGCATACCATCATGTGTTCCAGCAACACACATGGAAACCTCTGGTGCAGAGATCACCGCAAAGGACTTCGAGGAAATATTCCGTTACAACAACGCGACACCTGCGCTTAGCGAATTAATGAATTACCCCGGCGTTTATTTATGCAATGAAGATGTTCTGCAAAAGGTAGCCACAGCACACAAACTCGGACTGAATATTGATGGACATTCTCCCATGCTAAAAGGACGGGAACTGAACGCATATTTAAACGCTGGCATTTTTACCGATCACGAATGTACATCTGCACAAGAAGCCACAGAAAAGTTACGCAAAGGCATGCATGTCTTAATGCGTGAAGGTTCCGCAGCACGCAACTTAAAAGCCTTAATTCCGGTATTGACGGACCAAACAGCGCACCGTATTTGCATCGCTTCTGATGACCGCCATCCTGATCAACTCCTAGAGCACGGGCACTTGAACTTAATATTAAAAATGCTCATAGACGCAGGGGTAGATCCTATTCGTGCAATCCGCATTATGACACTAAATCCAGCAACGGTATATAACCTAAAGTGGGTTGGTGGCATTGGTATCGGTTACTACGCCAACTTCGTGATTTTGGATGACCTACAACAAGTCAAAATAGACAGTGTTTACTATCGTGGTAAGAAAGTTGCCGAAAACGGCAAAATCATCAAAAAGGTTACCCGCACAGAGGCCTCTTCTACTTATGACTCTGTTCATGTACCCAATGACCTATCAGAAAAATTGAACAACTACCCTACATCAGGCAAGGTCAACGCCATAAAAATATTACCAGGAGAATTGATCACCGAAAAAGAAATTGTAGACCTGGATAATCAGGAGCAAACAGACCTTTGTTATCTTGCTGTTGTCGAAAGACATGGTAAAAATGCTCAGGTAGGTTTAGGCTATGTTGTGGGAATGGGACTGCAAAGTGGAGCTCTTGCCTCTACCGTCGCTCACGATAATCACAATCTAATTTTGGTAGGAAAAAATATCAACGATATGATAAGTGTTGCCCAAACAATTCAAAAAATCGGCGGTGGGTTTGCTGTTGTTGATAAGGGAGAAACACTATGTGAATTACCTTTGCGCATAGCAGGTCTAATGTCGGATGCTCCTGTAGACGATGTCGTAAAAAATTTACATGATATAGAGGAAAAGGCTCAACAGATTGGAACACAATTGAAGTCACCGTTTATGGTACTATCGTTTTTAGCTCTCGCTGTAATTCCTCATCTAAAACTGACTGATTTTGGTTTAGTTGATGTAGATAAATTCGCGGTGATAGATTTGCTGGAGTCATAAAATTGGTTAACCATCTGCTGCGGCAGATGGTTAAAATTGCGAGTACTGCTGGAGAATACCTTGTATATCGCGCTGCATTTGTGAAAATGTTTGATAGCGATTTTGCGGATCTCTGGCCATAGCGCGTGCAACAAAATTGCTAATAGACTTAGGAACATCGGCCACTTCATGAAGTGCGAGACAATCCTCATTTATTTTCGCACGCATGATATTGTGCAACCCCTTGTATTGGGCATAAGGTGCTTTTCCCGAAACCATGCGATACAGAGTGGCTCCTATAGAATAGATATCTGTTTTGTGATCGACACTACGCGTATCAATAATTTGTTCGGGGGAGATGTAGTATGGTGTTCCCATCACCTCACCTGTTTTCGTATTCCCGCTTTGGTTCAATATCTTACCAATTCCAAAATCAGTAAGCTTTACATTGCCTTCGTCACTCGTAATCATGATATTCGCGGGTTTAATATCACGGTGAATGATGCGCCGTGTTAAAGAATAACGCAAAGCCTCCACCACACAAGATATGATTTTTAATGAATCAACCACTTCAATAAAAGTAAGTTCATTCAAAATTTCCTTCACGTTTTTTCCCGGTGCGAATTCCATCGCAATGTAGTATTGATTAATCGCATGGGCAAAACTAAACTCATACATGTTGATAATATTTGGATGATCTAAACACGACAATACTTCGGCTTCCTGCATAAATCGACTCGTAACGCTATCAGCAAGGTCATTGGCAAGTATTTTGATCGCTACTTTGCGATTTTGTTTTGTATCGTTTGCCAGATAAATTTCTCCCATGCTACCTTTGGCGATTAATTTAATGATTTGGTAGTGGTTTAGGTCATTTGGCATGTCAAGGTTGTCTTCCAATTGGAGACGTGTCGGCGACTTAACGACCTTCTCCAAATTGGGGAATATAAAGGTTTTTTCTTTCTTCTCCTCGGGAGAGTCCGACATAACCTTATCTATGATTTGTATTGTCTGTGCATGTGGAGAGAGTAAATCCATATTTTTCTGGTCTATGGTGAATTCCTCGGCCAAAATTTGCTGTTCTCTTTCCTGACGTTTCACTTCCATAGGTGTGTTGACTTTTGTATTTGGCCCTAACGTATTTATATACTGCTGAAACAGATTTTTCAAAAATGCTGTGTCTTGTTTGGTAAATACAGAGTTGCCTTCTAAAAGTTTGCAAATTCCCTCAACAGTGTCAAGAGTAAACATTTGCGCAACGCTTATATCTAGTTGCCAAGAACGTTGATTGATGATGAGAGATAATTGATTTTTTTGTAGATTTCTCGATTGATCTTCTGTTATCATTTTTTTCTGTTCTGCTATTTTTAGCAAACATCTCATCACAAACAACACTCGGATCACATGTTTTTGATAGGATGATAATTTGGAATGTCCAAGAATAAATGAATTGCAATCAACTTGGCCAGTGTAGTACTCTTGAATGTCTATATCTGTAAGATAGTTTAGTTTTTTGGCGTAGTGAAAGATAATTTTCTCTTTTAAGGTTATTTTAGGCATTCTTGTTTACCTGATTCCCATATTAAGAATTATATGATATAATGTTGTTTTCTAAACCCTATCTAAAATTCTATCGTCTTTGGTATTAAAATAACGCGGAATGGCCGAAAGAGGTAAATACTTAGAAATTTTGTTCATCAACAAGTTGTTGCAAAGGCGTGTAGTTATTTCGTGGATAAAAACCACAAAACTGATGCACAAAACAAGTAAAGGTGTTTTTTCTCAATGAGCCTAACGTTAGTAGATTTATGTTTTTAACTCCCCTGAATCACAAAGTCTTTCGACTTGTGAGAATTACCACTAAAACGGTAGAATGGACTACTAATAATGTATTAAATATATGTTTTATAAGCAAGTACAAAAAAGTTTTTTAAGGCAAACTACAAATGAATGGTAATCTGCTCGCAGGGAAGTATCTAACGCAGGAACTCATTGGAAAAGGCGGTATTGGCGAGATTTACAAGGCAATTGACCAAAAAAAGAAGCGAACAGTAGCCATTAAGCGGTTGATGTCGATCGATAAAGTACGCAAGCGCAGATTTAAAAGAGAATATCGCCTACTACGCAAAATAGACCATCCTTTTTTTGTACGTGCTTTTGATTTTTTTGAACACGAAGAACATGCCTACTTGGTTATGGAACTTGTAGATGGAAAAACGTTACGCGAAGTTATTCGTGAACACAAAAACAGTTTTTCCCTACCAGAGCAATTAGCCATTGCCAACAAAATAGCACGCGCCGTAGAAATTCTAAACTTAGCTGGTATCATACATCGCGATATTAAACCAGACAATATTATCATAGACGATGAAACAGGGGACATCAAGCTACTTGATTTAGGTTTAGCGAAAGATACAACATACGGAACAGTGCAGATTACCAAAGGTGATGATTTTCTGGGTACACCTCTCTACGCAAGTCCGGAACAAGTGAAAGGAGAACACAGTTACCAAAGTGATATATTTTCACTGTGTACAGTATTGTACCAATTTTTTTTATGGGAAGACCGCTCTCCTTTCTACGACGAAAATGAATTCGCTATTTTATACAAAATTACAGACTTTTCTCCTCCGAGTTTAATGGAGAAAATATTATTAAGCGATAAACAACTCAACCCAAAAGAGCGCGAATGCCTACAAGAACTATCCCATTTGTTAAAAGAAGGTATGGATAAAAATCCACAAAATCGCCCAGAAACGGCCAACCAAGTCGCTGACCGTCTGGCACAAATCCAACAAAATTTGTTACATACAAAAAAATACATCGACGGTGGACGCGCAAAGAGAATTCAATTATCAAACCCAGTTGATACTAACCTATCAAAAAAGCTTGCCACAATCCGTATTAACTACCAAGAAGTTCACGGAAACAAAATTACCGGACCACAAAACAAAGTGGTGGCAATTTACCACCAAGCCATTGAATTTTGTAAAGAGCAGTGGCTTTTATCCCTCATCGTTGTCAATGCATTACTACTACTATTGCTAGTTATTGCCGCGTACTGGACTTTTGGTGGCGAAAGTATCAAACCACAAGAGAATAAAATATGGAACAAAGCCAAAGAATACCAGAGCAACGCAGATTTGCTTTTTGCCAAAGGGATCGCAGCGGAAAAAAATAAGAACCGTGAATTACTACTACAAAGCAAAACTCTATATCAATTAGCAAAAACCAAAGCCCAAGAATACTTTAACAACGAAGTTAAGATGCTACAAAAACGCGAAAATATTTCCAAAAAACAGGCCATCAGCAGCCTAAACTCAGCGAATTTTGAAAAATTTATGGAAAATTGCCGCCAAAGAATTGCAACGATCAACAACATGTTGTCCATACAACAGCAAACCCCCTTTGACGAAGAGGTATGGAACTCTTGTTGGGAAAATGGTTACTTTGACTTCACCAGTTTAATATGGGTAAATTTATCTGCCAATCAACAAATGAACTACGCAAAAAAATACCAAAAGTGGTATGCCGATAAAATAGGTGAACCTCTAGAGAAAAAAGTTCAAATATCAGGTGTTGCTATTCCGATGATGCTTATCCCTCCTGGTAAATTTTGGATGGGGTCTCCGATTACAGAAGTGGATAGAGACGAAGATGAAAAACAACATACTGTCACCATTGATAAACACTACTGGATAGGCAAGTACGAAATTACACAAGAGCAGTGGTTTAAAGTTACGGGAAAAAAGCCATGGCAAGGCCAAGATTACATGCATGATAACACCGCACACCCAGCAACCTATGTATCGTGGAATGCCATTCATCAGCAATTTTTGCCAAAACTCCGCAAATTTACTTTGCCCACAGAAGTTCAATGGGAATATGCATGTCGCGGTGGCACAGATAGTCGATTTCCGTGGGGAGATGATATAAATTATATTGGTAAGTACGCCAATATTATGGATAAAACCACCAACATGAAACACCCTCAACATCCAGGAATAGAGGTCATTGACGGCTTTGCCGAACTTGCACCGGTGGGTAATTTGCAAAGCAACGCATTTGGAGTGCACGATATGGTCGGTAACGCCAGCGAGTGGTGCCAGGATGACTACCAAAACTTTGCAAATAAAGAGGCAAAGTCTTTTGCTGGTTATAAAGTTTCACGTGGTGCGGCATGGAATCACTTTTGGATAGGCAGTATGCGTTCTGCATATCGCAGCAAATTTGAACCACATTTTAAAAACAGTACCACTGGATTTCGCATTTGTTATATACCCAAATAATACATAAAAAATGACTAAAAAAACCACAACACCAGCAATTCGATTGCTAAAACAAAAAAATGTAACTTTTGTTTCTCACACATACAAATATGAGGAGCATGGCGGTGCAAAATACGCCGCGCAAACATTAGAAACTTCCGCGCACATGGTAGTAAAGACCATTGTCATGCAAAACGACAACAAGCAGTGCTTCATCATCTTAATGCATGGGGACAAAGAAGTGTCTTTAAAAAAAATGGCGCGTGAAATAAACTGCAAGACAGTAAAACTTTGTCATCCAGACAAGGTGAGAAAATTAACCAACTATCTTGTTGGTGGGACTTCTCCTTTTGCCACGAAAACCCCCCTAAAAATCTACTGCGAACACACCATACAAAATCTAGAATACCTGTGGATTAACGCTGGCAAAAGAGGCCTTCTTGTTAAGATTAGTTTTCAAGATTTGCAAATGCTTTTACAACCACAATTTGTCAATGTTGCCATTCAATAACGCCGTTCATTCTAAAATTTTGGTGGCTGTAACACCACAGAGATAGAATTGAGATGATGAACATATCAATATTTGTGAAGTAAATCAAAAAACTTCGGGCTCGGGCTCGGGCTCGGTTAAATTTCGCTATTTCAAATACTACCAGGAGAAAAGTATGTACCGAACATTTACCATATGTATTTTGGTCTGCCACTCGTTCTTGCTTGCTCAGACCACTTTACAGCAAGAAATAGACAAAATGATCCAACCGATCATTGAATACAAATGGAATGTGGGCGTTGTCGTTGGAGTCTATCAAAAAGACAAAGAAGATGTGGTCCTATCTTACGGTTTTTCTGACAAAACTACACAACAGAAAACAAATGTCCAAACCGTTTTTGAAATCGCGTCTATTTCTAAAGCGTTTACTGGTATCCTACTATCAAAGATGATTTTAGAAAATAAATTGGCGATGGACGACACGATCGACAAATTCATCGATATAGATTCCGAGGTAGGAAAAATAACCTTACAACATCTCGTTACTCACACGTCAGGACTACCAAGTTTGCCGACGAACATAACGCCTAAAGATATCGATAATCCTTATACCAGCTACACGGACGAAAATATACTCGATTTTCTTCGTAAATATAAGCTAACCCGTAAACCAGGGAAACAATACCAATACAGCAACCTTGGTGTCGGACTATTGGGAAAAATTTTACAAATACAAGCAAAAAAGAGTTACGAGAGTATGGTAAAGGAGGAAATCTGCCAGCCTCTTTCGATGTCACACACCGCCATTACCAAAGACAAAAAATGGCAAGTCGCTGTCGGACATGATTTGGATTTAACCCCTGTCCCGTTCTGGGATTGGCCAGTTCTTCAAGGCGCTGGTTCTCTACATTCTAATGTGAAAGATGGCTTACGATTTATTAAAGAAAATATTGCTGCTCATCATGCACAGCCAAAAACCACTTTACAACAAGCATTGGTCAAATCACACAAGACTTTACGTCATGTAAGTGGTAAGTTAAAAATTGGTACGGCATGGCACAAACTAGGAGAAGATGTTGTGTGGCATAACGGTGGATCGGGTGGGTTTCGCAGCTTTTTAGGTTTTAACCCACAGCGTGAAATTGGAATTATCGTATTAACAAACACCGCAAATAGCCTAGATTACGTGGGTTTCAATATTTTAAACTTTCTATCGGGTGAAAAAATGCAAGAAGTTGTTGTTCGCAAAACCGCGGAAGTTGATCCAAAAATATTTTCTTCTTACCTCGGAACGTACAAACTAGGTATGCTAAAAATTCAGATTTCGCAAAATAATGACAAACTTATGGTAAAAATTGCCGATCAACCTGCTTATCGCATTTATCCTGAAACAGAAACGAAGTTTTTCTGGAAAATTGTCAACGCACAGTTAGAATTCGTAAAGAATAAAGAAGGTAATGTAAACAAAATAATATTGCATCAGTTTGGGCGCCAGATGCCCGCTGTGCGCATCAAATAATAGAGCAAATATCATCCACGAATGTTGGGCCGACAATACTACTTTGATTTCCCATCGCCACCTCCTCTTTCGTGGAGTCAAAACATCAATTCTACAATTTTATAAGGTACGAACATGGATAACTCTAAAGACAAAATATGGAAAGATCTTTTTGCCAACGAAGAAAAAATGGGTAATAAAGCTCTCAGCTACAGTTTTCGAGCGCAGGAGGAATCTATTCCCGAAATTCAACTAGATCTCCCCAAAAGTAGTATTGGCGGTAAAAAAATAGAAGAGTTTACGGTAGTCGGTGCCCAACAAGATGTTCCCTTTGCTGCCGCGCAAACCATGAATTTGCACGACGATGAAGAAGTAAAACAACACGAAAAATCCGTATCTGGGCGTTACCGAAAATTAGAGAGTAACTTGAACGAAGACTTCATTCTCGATGAGGTCATTGGTGAAGGGGGAATGGGTAGTATATTCAAGGGTATGCAACGTTCCTTAGGGCGCGATGTCGCCATCAAAATTTTACACAACGGTAGCGAACATGCAAACTTATTTGCTTCAGAAGCACGTATTACCGGAGGTTTGGAACACAGTAACATTGTTCCCATCCATCACTTTGGTGCAACGGAAAACGGTGTTCCACACTTGGCGATGAAACTTGTTAAAGGAAAATCGTGGCTAGAGATACTAGAAGACGAAAAACGACCGCTCAAGGAACATCTACGTATTTTAATTACGGTATGTAATGCGATCGCATATGCCCACGAAAATAAGATTATCCACCGCGACTTGAAACTCGAAAATATTATGGTTGGCGAATTTGGTGAAATTTTTGTGATGGACTGGGGATTGGCCGTTAGCTTTGCCGACAAAAAAGAACCACATATTTTGCACAATTCGGAGGTAGAATTTCCAGCAGGTACACCTATATACATGGCTCCAGAACTTGCCACCGGAGAGGGGAAAAAACAAGGTCCTACCACAGACGTATACCTGCTCGGAGCGTGTTTACATCATGTTCTCATGAAAAGTGCACGCCACACAGGACAAAGTTTACGCGAAGTATTAGAAAACGCCACCGCCTCACAACCATTTTCCTATCCAAAAGAAATTCCGCGAGAGTTGGCGAACATTTGTAACAAAGCCACGGCACAAGATCCTCAAAATCGCTACTCTTCCGTAAAGGAATTTCAAAAGCTAATCGAAGAATATTTGGAACACGAGCAAGCCAACTTACTTATCAATGAAGGGCTCGCCAAATTAGAAGAGCTAGATAAAAGTGTCGCAAGATTTGCTCGTGCCTCGGAGCGTGAGCGTGAAACTTTAGAGAGGGAAATCCATCGTCTTGATGGGGAAATTGTCTTTGCGCTCGAACAAGCCTTGAAGATATGGAAAAACGCTGAAGAAGCGCGTAACGGACTTACCAAAGAAAATACCTTAATGTTAAACTATGCTCTGGAAACAGAAGATTTGAAATTTGCGCAATACTTGATGTCGCGTTGTGAAGTCCCCGAGTATCAAGACAAAATTCGCAAATTACAACAAAAATTGAAGGCACAAAAAGACGAACTTATTCATCTACGTGAAGCCGTTCGTGCTCACGATTGGCAGGAAGTTGCCTCGCCACTCGGCACTATTTTCTTATTTGCCGCGATACTAGGTGCTTTGGGTTGCTTTCTAACAGGTTCTGTACTGAGAAAGCCCGATTTCAGCTATTGGATGGTGGTCCCTATTTGGTTGTTTATTCCCGTGGTACTCGGAGGGATCACCTACTATCAAGCCAGGGGATTAAAAATTCGCAGTTTGGTCTCGCAAGACATCATCGGTATGTGGGTCATCGTAGGTATAACCTGCATGCTAACCGGTGTTATCAATCACTCTTTGGGTTTACCACCATTTCGCATGATCGGGGTAGCATCACTTCTCATTGGTATTGGTATTGCCAACATGGCCCTGGACATTAAAAAATGGTTGTTTATTCCCGCCGCAGTCTTTTTTCTTGGCGGTGTCATTATGGGCGTTTTGTATGACTATGGTTTGGAAATATTTGGCTTTTTGTGGCTTACCAGTCTCATGTCAATTGGCGTCTACTTCAAAATACGCAGTTTCGTACTAGAAGAAGACGAAGGTCTTGTCGATATACAAGGCGCACACCGTGGCGTTTCAGGCAGCGTCATGACATTTGCCCTATTGTTTTTTGGCTACTTTGCCTATTACCTAACACGCGCAAATATGTCTGTCGCGCAATTAAGTATTGTGGACACCACCGCACTCACCACAAAGGACCTAACAGCCATCACTAGCTGGGGGATCATGTTCTATGCCATCGGAAAATTCACCAACGGTATGATCGCCGATAAAATTGGTGGAAAAAGCATTTTTATTCTCGGAATGATTGGCTCGGTGTACTCAACATGTATGTTTGCCACAGGAGAAACATATGCATGGTTTCTTGGTTGGTGGTGTTGCAACTTTTACTTCCTATCCATGGGCTGGAGTGGACTCATTAAAATATGCTCCCACTGGTACGGTGGACATAAACAACGTGGAACGATTATGGGTATTATGTCGTTTAGCTACCAAATGGGCGAGGCTGTTGCAAAAGCCGTAACAACTTTACTCGCTTCTTTTTCGCTACTTATTTGGCAAGGATTGTTTTTCGTCCCCGCAGCTTTATTGGCAATTGCCGCCTTGATCGTATTCTTATTTTTAAAAGAACAACCCTCAAACCGTCCTGCTGTTTGTGAAACTCCCAACATCAAAAAAGTTTTACAAACATTGTTTACCTCACGTGCTTTCTTACTAATGATATGGGGGGGCTTTGCTTTGACAATGGTACGCGGTTTCTTCCAAAGCTATAGCCCTCAGTTACTGGCAGATCGAGGTCTGGTCAACGAAGAAGCGGGATATGTATCCACTTTATTTCCAATAGCAGGGATGGTCGGAACTTTTCTTGCAGGGTGGATCTCTGACAAGATGAACGGTAACCGCGGACCTGTGTTGGTGGTTCCGTGTATGATTTTGGCATTTATGATGTTTGGTAGCGGTCTGTTTTTCCACTCGCTATTCTTACTACAAGGTTTTTTAATTATCAGTGGTTTTTTGATCTACGCTGCATACTCTGTATTAGGTGGTGTTGCCGCGATCGACGTAGGAGGAAACCAGGCCCCTTCCACCACAGCAGGTGTTCTCGATGGATTCGGTTACCTTGGCTATGCTGTAGGATCATTTTTAATGTTATACTTCAATCCAGAACAAATGTTTACAGTATTTGCGGTTGTCATGTTGCTCATGTCGCTTACTCTCATCCCGTTGTGGAAAATTTACCCGACAAAACCTCTGGATTTTACCGAAGCATAATTCGCAACAAGCACCTATGCTGAAACCTTTGTAATAGCTAGTCTATGAAACAGCTATCTTCTATAAGCTTTGTTTTTCAAGCTATAAATGTTTGGGAGACAAAGCTTATTTTTTTATCTATGATAGCAAAGATACGGTATTTGTAGAGAAAAATGTTACAGAATACCAGTTTTTTCAGGGCCTCAAGCACGAAATGAAAAATACCGTACAAAAACCGTATTTTTGAGTTGCATTTATCAAAATTAAGTAGTATAGTATGTGTACATTCAGGTTGTTCACAATTTGGATATTACATAGGGAGGGTGCAAAAATGTTAAGTACAATACAAGAACCTACAAATTTAAAAAATGAATTTGATTCGATTAATAGATCTTTAGAAGAAGAGTACAAACATCAAATGTGTGCGATGGAATTACACAGAAAAAAAGAGAAGTTATTAGATCTACTTACAAATGATGAGCACCTGACAGAAGAGGAACGACAGAGAATTTTCGAGTGGGTGCAACAAAATATTAATATGGTTGTTATGTAGCACGGATAGTATGGATAGTATACACAAATAAACCTAAACCCGAGCCCGCTTCCGAGCCCAAGCCCGTTTCCGAAAACCTTCTAGAAAAAGGTAATGAAACTTTAATGATAAGCCACCTACTAAATAGCCAAAACGCAAAGCAAAAACTTCGGGCTTGGGAGCGGGCTTGGGGCTCGGGTTTAATAAAATCATGTACGTTTTTAGCATTGGACAAATAGCAAGAGCTATAATGTTTTTTCTTCTAGAGGAGATTTATTCTCCTCTTTTTTTATGCCTAAAAATAAAACAAGCCCTCTAATGTTATGTTAGAGGGCTTGTTTACATGAATCGAACATCACGTACTTGTTTTGGATGTTTTTGTATCCGATGATGTAGATGATGATTGTGATTCTGATTTGGCTTTCTCTTTATAAGATTTACTGCGGTAATCCGTTATATAAAAGCCTTCACCTTTAAATATAAACCCTGCTCCTGGTCCAATTAGACGTTTTAATGAACCTTCTTTTTTACATTCTGGGCAGTCTTTTAAAGGATCTTCACTCATGTATTGAAATGCGTCAAATACATGTTGGCAGGATTGGCATTCATAAGAATACGTTGGCATATTTTACTCCAAAAAAAATAGTCTTTAGAGATACCTCATTTCTTATAAATTTACTCAGCAGCTGCCATATTGTTTAATTTTTTGTGCAAAGAAGATTTCTTTCTTGCAACATAATTTTTATGGTATAGACCTTTTTGCCATGCTTTGTCAAGCTGACTGGTTACCACAGGTAGTTCTTTTTTTGCTTGCTCTGCTTCGCCTTTTTCTACTAGAGATAGAAAATTTTTGACGTGGGTTTTAACCGCAGATTTAATGCTTTTGTTGTGAACACGACGTTTTTCGTTTTGACGCATTCTTTTTTTTGCTGATTGAATATTCGGCATTACTTTTTTCCTTTTATCATACTTTAAGTTTTTCTAATCTATCGCTTACATCTTTATATTGAATATCTATATTCAGTAGAGATGTAAAGGTATCTATTGCATCTGCTTTTTTACCAGCAGATTCATAAACAACACCTAGACTGTATAACAATGTTTTATATGCTTTGTGTCCTGAATTGAGGCCATCTAATGCATTTTTGAATTGGGCCTCTGCTAAAGCGTAATTCTTTTTGTGTAGAAACGCTTGCCCCATGTAGTTGAGAGCTTCTACTTTTAGCCCTGGAGATTGAATCGCCTGTTGGAAGTTAGCAATCGCTTCGTCAAACTGCTTACATTGAAACAAAGCTTTTCCTAATTTGTAACGCAAATCTGATTCCGTAGGACGCTCGTCGGCTAAAACTCGATATTCTTGTATTTCTACCGCAAGTTTATTTTTCTGTACTTGCTTCAACTGCTGGCTTATGTTCGCATCTTGTGGATTTTTCTTCAATTTGCTGCGAAGAACTTCCATTTGCCCACTTAATTTATTCACTTTGCAATTTGCAATTTTGTATTTCGTATCGAAGTTTGTTGGATCCATCTCTAAATATTTTTGCAAAAGTTCTGCGGCATTGTCATAGCCGTTAAAGTCATACTTTGCAAGAATGAGATATTTTTCTGCTAGATCGCGAAGTAACTTTTTGTTTTCAGGATCTTCCTGCAGTTGTCTTTTGAGAATTGCAATCACTTCTTCTGCATCTTCTTTGGAACGTATTTTTTGGTTGAGTTTTTCGAGTACGTTGGCCTTGTCCTTATCTTTAATTAAATCGCGAGAACTTTTTGCCTCGGTGTATACGTCGGTAGTTTTCATTGCGGCAATGCGCTTTACTTCCCGCGAGATTTCTCCATCGGTAGGGCTTAATTTAGCGGCCTTTTGGCAGTAAAAAATCGCTTTGTCATAGTGTCCCAAACCTTTGTGTATTTCACTCAACTTTATCAAACTTTTTACATGACTAGGATCTGTGGCATAAATGTCTTCGAAAACAAAGATAGCCGTATCTGTGTGTCCAGAGTGCATACACGCTTCACCTAGGGAAAATAGCACTGGTACATTTGAGGGGTCATGTAATAAGTAATTTTCGGCTTCTTCAATCACAGTGTTCCATTTTTTGCGCATTTGTGCAAATTTGAGTTTTGCCTGCGCACCAATTCCCTTAGACATAGCCTGTCCTTTTGTTGGTGCACCATGAGCCTGGTGTTTTTTCTTTACTGTAGCGCGAAGAAGTTTACGAGCTTTTACGTCGTTGGGGGTATACTTTAAAATTTGGTTTTTTAGAAGTTCTATTGCAAGATCATAATTATTTCTTTTTAAGGCTTCTTCTGTCCTTTTATAAAGTTTTTTGATTTGTTCCGACACGTCTTCACCTTCCTAAAGCGAAAGATTGTTATTCTAACATAAACCAAGCTCTACAACAGCGGAAACTTAACACATTTGCAAAAATTTACCGCTTATCGTTTATGATACAATGTTTTGTGCGCTTTTGCAAAACAAAATTACATGGGTTATGAAGCTTGTTTTTCTTAATTTTGTGTCGCTGTAACGCTTCTTTTTTTTAGCGACACTTAAGCCAAATTATTGGGCCATTGCTTGTAAATTTTGCAAATCATTTGCGGGAACATCAAGGCCAAAACCCGGCACATTCGTAATTAAGTTATCTTGCTGAATTAAACTTTGGGCTTTGTCTTTGGCCCCATTTTTGGAATATGTCCATGCTGCGATGTAAGCTAAGGCATAGTAATCTTTTCCCTTACCTTGTGCTGCCATTACATTCAAATGTTTCTCCATTAACTCTATATTTTTTGAACGTGCAGCAACAAAGCCGTGCTCAAGTTCTCTTTCAATACCACTTACAGGGGTCCAATACATTCCATAACCCTTGTTTAGATATTCCACAACGTCTTTGGACATATCTTTGTCTAAAGCACCTGGTATTAAGCTCAAGTTTTTGAGATATTGAACGATATAAGCCTCGCGAAATTTTTCCCAATCATCATCGTCACCATCAGCAACAATAAGTTGTTGAATGTTGGAAGAACTTAAAACATTCTCTTCCATGATGGAAGGTTGAGGTGCTTGGTACTGTGTATCTTGAGCTGTATTGTCGTTAGTATTATTGGTATCTGTATTATCCGAATTATCTGTATTATCCGAGTTATCTGTGTTATCGGTATCGGTATCGGTATCGGTATTTGTATTATCGTTGGTCGTTTGTTGGTTGTCTTGAGAATTATTTGTATCTGTATCATCTACTTGTGTAGAAACACAAGAAACCAACATTATAGATATAAAAAAAATTGTTACGAATAGCCTCATTTAACATATTCCTTTATTAACACATTTTCATCACAATTCTTAGAGTGAATTTGGGTAACGTTTGAAGACGTTATAAAAGTTCTAAATTTACCACAAAGCAAATGGAAAGTCAAAAGTATTACACGCTGAAAAGTTTTTACTCCAAATAGAAAAATTTATCGCGACAAGTAAAAGTTACGGTATTTTGTGATGGAGCAGTTGTAAATTTCTAAACCTATTCCAAAAAGACTTGATATAATAGAGGTAAGAGAGCATTAGTTATAGTAGATCGATTCCAAGAATGTACTGTGATATCTATTACGCCAACGTGTACAAAAATGGAATTATCTGCGAACTAACAGCAAAAATATGATAAAGAGCAAAGGAGATACAATGTTTAGAATGTTGTCCATTTTTCTTATTTTAGTGATTACAGCAAGTGCACAACAACAAGTAACAATTAGAGATTTTCAATTTAAAGAACAAATAGCTGGAGAAACAGCGATCGTACCACAAACATTAGGAAATTATGTCACAGTTGTCTATCTTTGGTCTGGTTCTGAAAGAGGTTCTGGAACATCGGTATCAACTGTAGCAGGTAATGGACGATTTCGGCAACAGAAGACATTCGCCGCGGTTGCCTTAGAAGGTTTCAAATACCTCAACAAAGACTACAACAAATTGAAGAGTGTCGGACTAAAAATGGTCGGCGGACATGTTCAGTTCCAAGGAGCTCAAATATCGGACATCCAAGCTTTTCAAGCAATTCCAAAAGAAGTGAAATTCCCCGTATTTTTCCAATGTCGTGCCACAAAGCGTTTCCCGATGACACCACCGCGTGCTTTTGTTTTTGATGTAGGGGGCAATCTACTTTACACAGGAGATAGTTTACAAGAGGCCATCAAAAAAGCACAAGAACTATTGGTGAATCGTCGTGCCAAGCTGGCGGCACAATTCTCTACGAAATTCTTTAAACGAGAAGTAAAAGATATCATTCGCGGAAAATCCCTGGGCAAGACATACCAAAAAATTCAAAAGGCTATCGCCAAAAGCAGTGAAAAAGAAAAAGAAGGACGACAAATTCTACAAAGGCTAGAGCAAATGTATCAAGTAGAGGTAGCCAACGTCGAGGCAAATGCCAAATACAACCCTGTTGCTTACGTAAAGCAAGCAGGAAAGTTGTGCAAAAATTGGAAAGGCTACGAAAAGGCGGACAAATTCGCCAAGGAAATTTCCACAATGAAGAAAAGCAAATCATTTCGCACAAAGCTAAAAGGCTTTTCAGTATACACAAAAGCCAAGCAAATTTACTACTCTATGGAAGTTCGTGGAAAAACTAGTTTTAAGAGTCAAAAATTCCAAAGTGACAATAGACGTGCTATTGCGGGCTTAAAGAGTTACTGCAAGGCACTTACGAGTAAGTATGGTAGTACTTTTTTTGCGGTTTGGGCACGAGAGACAATGAAGAAGTTTTAGTATGGTTTGCTGAATGAGAAATACTTATAGAAATTTGTGGTAGCATGAAAATTAACTACCACAATTTCTATAAAATAGAAGACTATGATCACTTGTAGTTTGTTGTTTATACTAATCTCCGCGACGACCTCTTCCACGGCCTCGACCTGTTCTTCTACGTTTTTTCATGCGTGGTTTTTCTTTTAAATTGGCGAAGAAACTATTACCGTTTTGTAGGTGATTAATTTTGATTTGACGAACTTTGGCATCCAAAACTTTTTCGTTACCGCGATAAATTCGCGCTTCTCTTGGAAAACAAATTCCATCAACCCAATAATTTTGTTTATCTAGAAAAACTTTGAATATTGTATTGTTTCCTTGCCACGAAAACTCACCACCAAACAATGAATAATCACTATCTTTTACATATATCTTTATTTTCTCGCCTTCGCCGTTTTGCTGTAAAATAACATGAATACCATATGATTTTCTTTTCACATGCTTTTCATATTTTAGAGTACTACCTTTTTCCAATAGATTTGTCAACATGATGAGTTTTACAAAACGTAAACTTTCCTTCAAGTTGTCGCGTTGACGTGGATCTGTAGTTTTTTCAAGTTTATCCTTTGTTAATTGCCATGCTTCGTTTCCGTTCCAACTAACTTTTGTAGGAGGATTCATCATCGAGCTAATTTCGGCACGCAACTTGTTGGGAAATCGAAAATATTGTTCAATGAGACTTTCCACATCGGCTTTTTCGTTTTTGGAATGCACATCCATTTTAACGTAGATATTCTTGATTTTTTCGAAGTTTTGTTGTCCACCATGGCGTTTTATACATCTTTGTAAAATTTCTCGTGGCGAAAGTTTTGCAGCATACAAACTACAGAAAGTAACGAGAATTAAAAATGTTACGCAGCGTTTCATAGTTATGACTCCTATTTAATTTCAAATTCAATAAAGTTAGTTAAAATTTTCCCAAACCATGCATCCGACTTCTCCCGAGCATAACTAACCGGCACATACAATTGTACATATATTCCATATTTTCCCGCGGGTAAGTCACAATAATCGCGTAAATTTAGAGTAGGAATGACAATATAGCGATTGGGCTCTAGTTTTACAAAACTTTTTTGCATTTTGCGAAAAGGCTTCAGTCCATCTTCTAGTACGAGTTTATTTTTATCGACGTTTACAATATTCACCCCGAGGAGATAAGGAATATGGCTATTGCAAACCGTGATAGGAGCCTTAGACAAGTTTTGAATGAGTAGATTTACAGCAACAGGTTGATCTGCAGAAAAACTTTGGCCTGCACTTTGCCCAAATATTTTCAATCCCTTTTGCATCTTTCCCGCTCGGTCTTCAAAACGACTTCTTACGGATGAGGCTTTTGTGACTTCTTTAATGACGTAGTGCCGATCTACGATTGCGCCATCAAAAGAGGGTGCTGAAAAATAATTGATTTTCGCATTTAGATATTTGCCAAAATACTTTTCAAAAATTAAACAATTGATTTTTGCTATATTCTCTGGTGCCTTACGGTCCCAATCTTTTGGTACATCAATATCCGTCAAAACAGACACATACATGTTTTTTTTGTATAAAGTAGTATTTAATTCTTCGCAAAACATTTTCGGTAGTTTTGGATCATTTGCCTTGGAAGCAACAGAGAGTATCTTTAGTGCTCTTTTGGACAGAGAGTTACGAATATGTTTGGCAATCTGAGTTTCTTTGAGTAGGGCTTGCGAAAACCCAGAGAAATCACTGATATTCCAAGGATTTATTGTAGAGCGATGCGCTCTATCTTGTAAAAAGAATACGTAGGTCAGTTTGGGGAATAGAAATATTCTTTTGGCGTTTTTTTCGCGATCACTGCGATACATAACTTCAAATATTTTAGAGCATTCACCTTTGTAGTATTTGATCACTTCACATGTCGCCACAGTGTATTTCTTTTTTGTAGAAACCACAACATCGCGCGTCTCTAAAACCTTGGCATTAACAACAGCGACAGATGCCTCTACGCGCTGCTGCATTACTTGCTCGCGAATACGCGACTGAATCATGACATCGCTTTTTATGGTATTTTCTTTTATAAGAGAAAATTCATCATCCACTAACTTGAAAAACAGGATGTAATCGCGTTTGAGTGCTATATCCGTCACTTGTTTTTTTAGTTTAATTCTGCGCAGTTTTTGCGGACCTTTTATTGCGTCTGACACTTTTATTTTACTCTTAGAAGTAAATTTTCCTTCGACGATAACATCCGAATTTTTGATCATTTTTTCCAAATTGCGCGAAGAAAGTTCCCAATCGCCGAAGATAGAGATCGTAAAAATAACAGTGATAATCAGCATTCTTTCCATAATTTTTTCCTACGACATAACCAATAATATTTTTTCATTAGGACAACACTCTAGTATATTATGCGATGTATATCAAAAAAAAGAAATAATTTTATTAAAACACGCATCAGGTTCTCGATAATCGCAGTACTCCTTGAAGAATTTAGTCTGGTTAGGGTGACGGTCAGGGTCAGGGTCAGGGTCAGGGTCACGGTGACGGTGACGATTACGGCTACGGTGACGACTAACTTGTAGTGTCATCCCTGCAAAAGCACGTCTTAACTTAAAACGTATGATGGTGACGATTACAACTATTTCCGCGGAGTATACCTACGAACAATAATTGTCCCAAAACTTCCTTGGTAAGACCTTTGTTCTACGCGTTTGAATAGTTTTTCGCACCATATAAAAAATGCGTGGTTTCTTGGTGTCGAGTGGCAGTTTGCTATTTCGATCAACCATAAATTGCGTTTGGATACTCTTTGTAAATGTTGTTCGCTAAAGTATATATATGGTTGTAAACGACGCGGAATATTTTGTTGTGGAGTAAGGTATACAAAAGCAGGAACAATTTCTTTTCCTTGTAAAGTGCCTTGTCTTTTGTAGTAATACATTGCAGGAACTTCGAGGTAGTAAGGATTGAAGCACAAAACATCGCCGCGTTCGATGTCGCGATATACTTCGTTGATGGCAGTATTCCATGGCTGTTTTTGTTTGTGGCTTTCGCTATGCAACATATACAAGTTAGTACATATTAGTGCAAACAAAAAGATACTAAGAATGCGTATATTTAGGCAACAAACGTTTATGATACATAATAGCAATGGTAGCAAGTAAATAAGATGTTTACTTTGAAAAACATGTCCTTTAAATGGGAAAAAAACCGTAATGATAGTGGGTAGAAGTATTACACTATACAACCATAGGTATTTTTTATCACTAAACAACAACGTAATACATCCAAGTATTAAAATACCCACAAAAATATATTGCGCGACATACAGTTGCGTTTCTCCCATCAAAAAATCTTGTAGTAATTCGTATAAATTCGCTAGTGTTACACTTCCGCGTTCTTTGACCTCTACCTGGGCAAATAGAGATAAACGCAAAGGAAGTACGTAGTAAAGCCACGGAAAAAATACCACTGTCGCGACTACCTGGCTTTTTACCCAACGCGCAAAATTAACTTGATGCGTTATCTGCTCGTAAATATTTCCGAAAACGCTATGGGTATTTTTTGCTGTGCGGATGTTATACAGAAGTTTTTGTTGGATTCCGCCATAAAAAAACAATATAGCCCCATGAGTAGCGAATAAAAAGGCCAGATAGTAGTACGTATAAAACCCTAAAATCGTGGCAAACGCATAAATAAAAAAATAACGCGTTTTGTTCGTCATCACTCCTTGGACAATACACCACGAGGAAAAAATGGCAAGAAAGTTTACTAAACTGTAGTGTCTTATATTTTGACTGTAATGAATTAAAAAATAGCTACATGCCAAAGTGATCGCACATAGCGAAGCTCTATAGTGGTCTGCCACTTTTGCAACAATGAGATACGCAAAAGCAATAGCTCCTATACCAAATAACATCGACAGTAGTTTCAGCCAAACAGGATGGTACGAAACAGACGCCCATAATCTCAACAGTACATAGTAGCAAGGCGGATGTGCATCGTTGTGCGCTACATAAGTGATTAGATCGGAAACAGATCCAATTTTTCCGGTAATACCGCTGCGCTCTAAACTATAGACTTCATCTAGCCAAAGTGATGACTCTACATCATAGAAACGCAAACACAAAGCGACAAGTATAATAAAAAAACACGGTGCGTATTGTAAAATTTTTTTGTAAAGCTTTTGGGTATCTGCTATCATAATCGCGCAAACTTTCTTTGAAATCTTTTACTAGGAGATGATAGGCCTTTATCTTTGTATAGCAAAGAATGTCCTTCGTTAAACTAATGAAATATGTAATGCCTGCTTTTTTGCAAAAGTTTCGTTGCCTTGAAGAAGGCTACTGTTGTCACCGTTGGAATATCAGTGTCAGCCCTAAAGAACTAGAAACCATTCTCGCAAATTTAAAAACCATACCTCAAAAAGATTGGCCGCAAGGTTGTGGCTTTGAAACGATACAAGATGACAACGGTAAAATCACAGATGTTTATACCAAAACATGTGAGAATCGTTGTTCTTTCCTCGTGGACAAAAAGTGTTTTTTGCACGCCAATTTTGGGCTGGAAGGAAAACCCATTATTTGTCAATCATACCCCTTCTATGCCCTTAAAACACCTAATTTATCTTATATTAATGCCTCAATGGCCTGTCCATGTACATTGCAAATGTTGCTGGAAAAAAACGATTTTACTCTTGTCAATCCCGCGCGTTCTGTTGGTAATAAATTTTCGCTAAAAGCAGATTTACAACATGTAAAAACAGTACAGATTACGGAAAAAGTCTCCACAAACTGGCAAGGTTTTTATCATATTCACAAAAAACTTTTGCGCAATTATAACGACAGCGCTTTTCTCGCACATGTTTGGAGCTTTTTTACGAAAACTCCGCAAGAGTACTTTACCTTTGAACAAATCAAAGATGTTTGTGAACAACCGTACAACACGCCCGAATTTTCCGAACAAAAACACCTATACTACACTCTTTTAGGTTGGCAACTTTGGTATCAGGAAAACTCAGGAGATGACGAAGTCAGCCCTGTTATTTCTTACTTTCTAGATTATCTGGGAATTTCTGATATAGAAAATATTCCCCCCGTCGCCACACAAAAATATTTTTCTTTATACCGTGAATATTTTTCCCAACAAGAGATTGTTGAGGTAATGGAGAATTACTTTTTTATATTGCTATTCAGCAGTGAATTGTACTTCACCGATAATATTGCACAAGCCCTATGTTACTTGAGTTTAGCCGTTTCCCTGGCGACATTTTGCGTTGTCGCGCAACTAGGGGATAGCCAACAACCTATACAGCGAGAAAATGTTCTCGATGCTATCTATGTTATCGAAAAATTCTTTTTCCATTCCGATTATTTTGCGGACATTGACAATCTGCATGTCCCTCCACATATTTTGCTACCACCCAAGGTTGAAAATTCATAACCCCTGCTTTTATACCTCTAGAAGTTCGAGTTTGTACGCATTTCTATTTGTCCAGTATTTTACGCAAACGCGTACCCTTAAATTTCTTTATAAGTTCTAAACCCCTGCCAGTATACTTGTTTTGGGCGATGTAACGGCGTAATTGTAATTTCCCATCACTTCCTTCTAAGAAACGCAATTGCCGCAATTGCTGTTGTGTGTAATTCTCAAAATTGGACTCAAAGATATCCAAGTATGCTTGTAACGAGTTATTTGTAGGGCCAAAGCCTTTGGCATACATATATTGTTGCTCTAGGCAGTCGCATATTTCTCCTGCGGTTTGGTAACGTTTTTCTGGATCGATTTCTAACATTTTCATGACGGTGTCTGACAAAATTTTTGGTATATCTTTCATCACCTCTGCCGGAGGAATAATTTCTTCCTGATGGAGACGCCGAATGTAATCAGTTTGTTCCTCCAACCCCATACCAAAAGGAGTTGCAAATAGGTTGATACCTGTTAAGCAAAAATAAGTAACTACTCCTAAGGCAAAAATATCGACGCGATGATCATAAAGGGGGTTTAGAAGTTGTTCTGGAGCCATGTAGTTCAGTTTTCCCATCAGAAGCCCCAATTGTTCTTTACCACCAACTGCCACCCCAAAATCAGATAGCTTGGCCACACCGTGATTATTAATAAGTATATTTTCAGGAGAAACGTCGCGGTGGATGATGTGGTTGTGAGCATAATCGAGTGCACGGCAAATGCGACTGACAACAAATGCTGTTAGCACCGGTGGTATTAACAGTTTTTTACGACGGTGTGCGCGAAATAGATTACCCAGATCTGTTCCTTCTACATAATCCATTACAATGAGATACAATTTTTGCTTTGTTTCGTTATTGTTTTGAGTGACTAGTTTACGCGAACGTCCAGAACGGCGTAAATGTCGTCGAAATACCAAAGGTTTCTTTTTTGGTTGTTGGCGCAGTTTGTTGTATTCAAGTGTTTTGAGATCTTCTTGAAAATATTGAGGAAATAAATCTACCGGAAAAGCTTCTAACCCGTATGTTTTCACAATGTTTTCGTGACGTAGTTGTGTAGCGATATTTGCTTCTTTTTTCAACATATCGAAATATTCGCTGGACAAACTTTTGATTGTTTTGAGAACGAGCAAATCGCAGACACCTTCACTGTGTTTTTCTGCAAGATACACAATGCCCATCCCACCGCGGCCAATTTCATTTACCAATTCATATGTCGATGTAGAATGAAAAGCAAGTCCTTCTAAGGAGGATATTTCTTTTTCTTCTGACACTTTTTTCTCCATTGAAAATGTTTTTTGTGCTAAAGTATTTATTAGGGCACGTCACGCCCTAAGATAAAGTAAGATTATACTAAAGTTTTATCTTTATGAGAACAGTTATGCATATTTATTCTGACAATTTTTGTGACAACGCACGACAAAACTATAAAAATGACAAATGGCAAGTCGAATGCGCCTTTAAAGCGTTCCATAACGAGTTTCCGGGAGGAGATCGTTTTGCCATTGATGTAAATTGCGATGGTCATTTGTGTTTTTACATCGCCGATGCCACCGGGCATGGCCACTGGGCACAACAACTTTGGGATCAATGCCGACAAGAATTTGATAGCGAGTGGCATAACTTTCTACAAACGTCTTTTTCCTCGCAAAATCTCTACGAATTTTGCCGCAAGATAAATTTCATTCTGCGCAAATACAAAGAAAAGTGTGACACGCAACTGTGTATTGCATTCGCAGCCTTATGTGGCAATGAATTGACATTTGCGAATTTTGGGTACGGAACGCACGTCCTTATTCAACAGCAAGGCCAAACACTGTGGCAACCACCATCTTCGCAGCCTTCATTTGGCTTAAAACTCGGGTGGTTTGACGAAGACATTTGGAAAAGTTCCTCGCGTGCATTTGTATGCCATACCGCGAAGGATGTGAAACGTTGTATTTTGATGACCGACAGTTTTCTCGGAGATGATTTTGCAAATCCACAGCAAACCATGTTGGATATTTCCCAAATGAACCAGCAGTGCTTGTCACTACAATTTAATGAAGTGGTGCCGTATTTTTTGAACACGTTTGCGCACGACGGCGATGATATGTCTCTTGTTGTTATTGAAAATATACAGCGTTAGGAACGTCATGTATTCCGCATCGAAGATATCCAGAGTTTTGTTGTTTTGGGCAATTTTTTTTCTGACAAATGCGTTATTTTACAACTACTTTTTTCTCGACTTTCTCAACACACGTTACTTTCATTTTTCTCACTTCTCCGCAAGCAAATACAAAATATTTTGTGTAGAATTCATTTATTTACTAATTGGTTTTACGCTGTTTTACATTTCCTTTTCCATCAAAACGACAGCAATGAATCATTTTTGGCAGTACGCCTTTATTTTCGCAAGTAGCATACTATCGCTATTTGTCATATGCGAATTAGCCCTTGTACCTTTTGTGGATTTGCGCTCTATATATACAAAAGACGATATCCGTGGCTGGAAATTACAAGCCAACGCCAAAGGACGTATTCTCGGAATGCCCTTTTCCATAAATGCTAAAGGTGTTCGTGGTAAAGAAATCGATTATAAACGTTCACAAAGTTACCGAATACTTTACTTAGGCGACTCCGTAACATTTGGATTTATGATTGAAAAGGATCGTGATACGCTACCCTACCAAATAGAAAATTGTCTAAAAAAACATCGTGTAAACGTCGAAACTATCAACGCAGGTGTTTGTGGTTATGCACCTTCCCAAGAATATGACTACCTAGTAAAAGAAGGTATAAAATACAATCCACATCTCGTCGTCATTTCTGTTGTCCTCAACGACGTAACAGATAATATTTTTTTTGAAAATTTAGGCGATAATATTGCCGGATTTGAATCTTTAGCACAAGACAATATTTTTACCTATAGTCGCTTTTTATTACTGTTGAAAATGCTATACGTCAGCAAAACGAAACGCCAAAATTATTTCGCTGTCAATCGCGAATTGTGTGACTCTCCACAGAATGATAAATTTGCTCAATACCTAGCGCAAACAAAGACAGAACTTTTGCAAATACAGCGCTTTTGTCGATCGCATAATATCAAAACACTTTTCGTGTTTTTTCCTTGTCAATATCAACTCTCGAAGAAACCATCACACATCACCCCACAAGTCATTTTACAACAAGACTTGTCTTTTCTCGATTTATACAACCCCTTTTACCAAGCGCAAAATGAAAAGCCCATTTACTACCGTGATTTTTGGCATCCGACTATCAAAGGTTACCACCTCGCAGCGCAAGAAATTTCGTCACATCTTTTGCCCACAATACCCAAGGTATATTTTACTTCGCGTCATTAGTGCGTTGCAACTTTGGTTTGAGTTTATAGATATGCAAATATGCTGGTATGCGATGCCCACAGAGCTGGTAACGGTCTATACGTATGTAAATATGCTAGTATGCGATGCCCCCACAATCGGCTTCGCCGATTACTCCCCACGGGGGAGTTTACGTAGTTCAAAAACTATTGAAAAAAACGCAACTTTGGTTCGAGTCAACCAAGCATGGTATTTATCGCGCACCAACGTGTCGTTTTTTCTATTACGAAGTGCTATACGTAAACCCTCCCACAGGGAGGGTCGCCGGCGATCAGCCGGCAAGGAGGGCATCGCACAATAACACAACGTTAAATGGTTTTAACTCATTGCATTAAGTGCTTGTTTTGAAACATTTTAAGTAGATTGCCTTTGCAAAAAAAATATCATTTTTTTGCAATTTTTTTTGGCAAAAATTGCATGTTGTGATGTAGAGTTTTTCTAGAGTATGCAACATACACTGCGATTGCATCTCGAATTCAGTATTAAAAAAAGACAAAATTTACTTGATAACAAACAAAATTATGATAAATGTAACGCAGTATGTTGTATTTTTGTATAATTTATGTACAGAGTAATTTTGTGCATGGTGAATGTGATCGGGGAAAAAGATGAAACCTTGTTACGATACAATCCCCTCGCTAAACCTCCAAGATTTTCTCGGTAGTGATGAAGGCAAAAAGCAAAAGTTTATCTACAACTTGGGTAAGGCTTATCAAGAATTAGGGTTTGTTACGATCAAAAATCACAACTTAGACGAGCCTCTCATAAACAAATTATTTGCCATATATCGTCAATTTTTTGATTTACCCGAAGAAGTCAAAAACAAATACTACGATGAAAAACTTTGTGGTGAACGAGGGTACACCGGAAAAATGCGCGAACGCGCAAAGGGATTTAAAGAAGCAGATTTAAAAGAATTTTTTCATGTTGGTCAGGAGAGAGAACGCAAGTATCCTACCAATATTTGGCCTAGCGAAATAACTAATTTTAGCAAAATAAACATAAAAGCGTTCAAAGCACTTGAAAACATCGGTTTTTCGATTCTTGAAGCGCTTGCGCTCTTTCTCAATCTTCCTCAAGATTTTCTCAAGGAAAAAGTCACCTTGGGCAACAGCGTTCTACGCGCTATTCACTACTTTCCTCTCGAAAATTACCCCTCCTCCGCTGTACGAGCTGCAGAACATTGCGACATAAACTTCATTACGGTTCTCATGTCGGCAAGTGCAGAAGGACTCCAAGTGAAAAGACTTGATGGCAAGTGGATCGATGTTAAACCAGATCCTGAGAGCATTGTGATTAATGTGGGTGATATGTTATCGCGTCTGACAAACAACCGCCTCAAATCAACAGTTCATCGCGTTGTCAACCCCTCTCCTGAAAAAATGCACCAACCGCGTTATTCCATTCCTTTTTTTATGCACCCTAGACCAGACGTCAATTTAGCTAGTCTAGAAAGTTGTGTTGACAAACAGCACCCCAAACTCTATTCAGATATCACAGCAGGTGAATTTTTACATCAAAGACTGGTAGAAAATGGTCTAAAAGTATAAATTTTTTGTTATACTCTCATGTTTTACATGAGAGTATTTCTTCGCCTGTGAAGGGAATGCAAAATGGATTCGAATTTCCTAGCCTTTGGTATTACATGCTATCTTGTACTTCTCGTATCGACTGTATTACACGAAGCAGCGCATGCTTACGTTGCGATGAAGTTTGGTGATTTGACAGCCTACTACGGTGGTCAAGTTTCTCTTAACCCTATGCCACATATTGAACGTGAACCTGTCGGACTGGTGGCTGTCCCCATTATTTGTTATTTTTTAGGTGGCGCGCCTCTAGGATGGGCAAGTGCACCTTACAATGTCGCGTGGGCAGATCGTTATCCGAAACGCAGCGCTCTAATGGCACTAGCAGGTCCTCTGGCCAATCTCTTTTTGGCAATATCAGCATACACGATTATTATGTTTGGTTTACATGATGGATGGTTAACACATCCTCAACGTGTGAGTGGCGGGTTGATAGGACTTACACAATTTACTTCCCCCGTTGCCGAGGACAGCCATATTATGATTGGTGTTGCCACTACCCTGAGTATCTTTTTTTCATTGAATGTATTGTTGTTTATTTTTAACTTAATACCCGTTCCACCTCTGGATGGCAGCTCTATTATTAAATTATTCATGTCGGAAGATATGGCGCGAAGATATCAAGTGGTGGCCTGGACGCCGATCAATTCACTGATTGGACTTATGATCGCTTTATCGGTTTATAATTTCCATATCGCCAAATATCTTTCATGGTTTGTACTCAAAGTTCTCTATCCAGATATTGAATATTCATAGTGACTTATGCGATTAGAAAGAGTCGTTCCCGAACGGTTTCGGGAACGGAATTGTTTTTTCATCCATCTACTTTCCCAATATTTTTTTGTAAAGTGTCAAAGTTGATTTTTGTATTGTAGGTAAAATAGTTATGTGCTTATTGATCTTACTCACGGGATAGTAAATGGTTTCTATAGTATTTTTTGCACTGGGAAAAGAATATTTGACCACTTCAAAACTGAGAACATACGTACTTGCAAGTAGTAAAAAAACAACAAACCACACCAAGCCGTGTTTTTTGTGCTTTTCTTTTTTTGAAGGAACAGGTTTTTTTTCCGAGCGAATGGCTATATGCATTGGGTCGACTTTACGTGTTCCTTTACGTCCTATTCTGGGAAGAACTCTTTTACCTGTCACCGGTATACTTCGATGCTGTGGCGTACTATCGATATTTTTTCGCAACACCTCTTGACTCTGCGGTTTTGGTGGTATATTTTCTTGAAGATCGGCCTCCATACCCACTTGTTCTTCCTCTTGTACAGCCCGTTGCAATTCGCCAAGGGTTCCGATATAGGTATTTTCTTGATATTCTTTGGGTCTTTCTAAAGCAAATTTTCGTTTTTTCACCACAAACTCCTTATTTTTGACGATACAAAAACTTCTTGATTTTGTTTGCTTCCTTAAAGCGTGGATTCAGTTGTAGTACGTATGAAAAGTCAACACGTGCTTTGCCATACTCTTTGTTTTTTATGTGTACTTTGCCTCTCTCATAGTATGCTTCAAACATTTCTGGCTCCAGGGCAATTGCCTGTGAGAAATCTTCTTCTGCAGAGGCGTACTCGTTCATCAGCGTGTAAATTTTACCACGTTTCAAATAAAAAAAAGGTACTTGAGGAGTCAAGAATATCGCCTGAGTATAGTCTTCTATTGCCCCAGTGAAATCTTTCTTGTCTTTTTTTATAGATCCACGCAAATCATAGTATTTGGCATAACGTGGCTGAATGCGTATCAGGTGTCCCATGTCATTTATGGCGGCGTCATAATTTTTTTCAATTCTGTAAGCGAGCGCTCTATTGCTGTAGGAATCGAGCGAAAATGGATCTAAGGCAATGGCTTTGGTAAAGGCCACAATTGCTTGTGTTGTTCGCCGTGGTTTCATATTCATATAACAAGCACCTAAGTTATTATGTGGCATAGCTTCATTTGGTTCAAGCTGCAAAGACATTTTGAAATCGCGTATCGCTTCTTCCACACGCCCGAGCATCATAAGAGCGGTCCCGCGGTTTAAGTATCCCTTTGGATCATTCATATCGCGATCTATTAATTTTGTTAATTCCATGACCCCTTGCTGTGCTTTTCCGCTGGTAATTAGAAGAAGAGCGCGATTACTGTAGGCTTTGGTATTCTCGGGATCGGCTTGTATGGCTGCATTGTAATCCCTATATGCCATTTGAGGTTGACGTAGCATTGCATAAGTTACCCCGCGGTGGTTATATGCTTTGGCGTTTTGTGGATCAATATAGATTGCCTCGGTGAAGTGACTCAAAGCTTCGCGAAGGTTACCTTTGAAAAAATGCATTGAGCCACGACGGTCCCATTCTTCAGAAGACAATACCATATTTGTTTCGCGTAGTGGCATTGGAATCCAACTAAAAGGTAAGTTCGTACGCTTATAAAAAAAAGAATCGTATTCCATATCGTGGAGTACATCGAAAATGGCATCGTTGGCGCGAATATCTTTTAGCCTTCCTAGCGCCCAGATAATCGCTTCTGCTTCGCGCATGTTGGTACGTACATTGATCGCGGAAAGTCTATCAACAAAAATAGTGACCAACTCTTTACCAGCAAATATCAAGTTGGGATCGCGAAGTCTCCCCAAAACTTCGATGGCCATCACTCTTTGCAATAGGTCTTTTGCCTGGAAATATTCAAAAAGTTTTTCGCAAATAAACGAATTTTTCATACGTAGTATTTGTACCACATAGTCTTCCCACAACTCTTCTGATGCATTTTGCAAGTCTTGCATGATTTTTGTTATTTTTTTTTCCTGTGCAGCAAAACGTTGATGGTAGGTATTTTGTAGTTGTTCCAACAATCGCGTTCCATTTTCATGGTCGAGACTTTTACACCTTTCAAAAGATAGCTCCGCGAGAAAAAAGTTATCCTGTTGCAAAGCGAGAAAACCAAGGCGTTTTTCGAGAAGGTACAGACTTTGTTTTACCTGAATGTGTTCCGGGTCCAAAAGCAGTAATTTTTCAAGAATGAATAAATTTTGTCGATACTGGGAAAACAGCGTAATTTGCGCGTCACTTTCGCGCATGCGGTTGATAAAAGGCTGGATTTGTTTTAATTCTTTGGAAATTTTGATCTGTAGTTCTTGATTTTTTTTATAGGTATACAATTTTTCGCGATCTTTTTCTTGTACTTCGAAAACAACCCACATGACACTAAATATGAACAATATGATGCATAAAATACTCAACCCCACACCCGCGGTTTTGCTACCTTGGACCTTTTTAATGAAGCGATCAATCCATGTCTTTTGTGTGGCAACAACGCTTTTCCCTTCTAGATATTGCAACAAGTCATCCGCTAAAGAGGCAGCGCTTTGGTAACGATCTTCGGGATTTTTTTCCAATGCCTTCAAACAAATATTTTCTAAATTTTTAGGAATGAGCTTTTTTATGGTACGTGGTGGCTGTGGTTCGCGTCCGACAACTTGAGAAATGAGCTCAGAAAATGAATTGGCGGTAAAGGGAGGACGTCCGGTTAAAAGCTCATATAATATAGCCCCCATAGAGTACACATCACTGCGCGCGTCTATTTCGCGTGTCTCTCCACGGGCTTGTTCTGGGGACATGTAAAACACCGTACCCATGACTTGGCCACTTTTGGAAAGTTCATTATTTTCCGAAAGAACTTTAGCAAGTCCAAAATCCATGACTTTGGGCTCTTCGTTCTCCATGATTATATTGGCGGGTTTTAAATCGCGATGGATAATTCCTTTACCATGAGCATAGTGTATTGCTTCGCTTACTTTCATCATAATCGTGGCAATTTTATTCCAACTTAGCCGATTGCTTTTGCTCAAATTTTCAAGTGTTGGCCCACTAATATATTCCATAGTGAAGTAATGTTGCCCATTTTCGCAACCAATGTCAAAAACACTCACGATATTGGGGTGGGCCATAAGTGCCGTTGCCTTTGCTTCTTTTTTAAAGCGTTTGACACCGACTTCTCCAAAGTCACTTTTGAGAATTTTAATGGCGATGGTTCTATTGAGATTAGGGTCGTACACTTGATACACTTTGCCCATACCACCTTTACCAAGTTCTTTGAGAATGTTGTACCGTGCAAAGCGCAGTTCAATAATGCTTTCAATATCTTTTTTACTCAAGCATCCTTCGCGGATAAAAATTTGCGCAAGAGTAACATCTTTGCCTATTTGGCGCATATTATTCTGTATTTTTAGACATCTCGCGAGTTCGTTGCCTTCTATATAACTGAAAGTCAATGCTCTTTTGGCTAGTTCTGCATCATCAATTTTCACCACTTACTCCTTTGGTTTCCACCATTCAAAAAAACCATTGTCTCTTTTTCTGCGAAGTTGTAAATACGCGTTTCCAAGTTTATTTTTTCATAGGTGGTGGTACTCTTCTAAAATATCCTATATTTTTTAGA
The DNA here is from genome assembly GCF_009002475.1 of Candidatus Uabimicrobium amorphum. Lineage (GTDB taxonomy): Bacteria > Planctomycetota > Uabimicrobiia > Uabimicrobiales > Uabimicrobiaceae > Uabimicrobium > Uabimicrobium amorphum. Next base: position 420,443 of record NZ_AP019860.1, on the reverse strand, counting down.
AACTTCCATAAAAAATTACTAAATAAATAGCGATTGTGATATAAGGAATGTATATTATTCTACCAATCCATGTTGCAATCGTCTATAACTGTTCAAAATTCCTGAGTAACGGAGATTACGATGAGAAGTATACTATTCGCTCTTGTTTTCTTGGTAAATCTTTACTCACAAACTTTTATCAAAAATTATCAGTATCAATGGCAAGATACAAATAATTTTACGCAAATCTCTACGGAATGGAAAATCACAGAGAATATTCCATTATTTCACAATACCTCAGATAAGTATTTGTGGGTCAGATTTCAAATCCCTCAGCACTCTTACACAAAGCCCGCGCTTTGCATACCATCGATTTATCATCACTTTACGGTGATGGATCATCAACAAGTTATCTATCAACATGGTGATTTTTACTCCTCACAACAATTTTTCTCCTATGGAGATCTACATAAAATTTCGACAGACATAACACAAAACGAATACGTCTATTTGTGCATTCGTTCTTCACTAAGCGAAATTGGAATAACTGAGGACATATTTATCACAGAAACGGATAAATACTATATTGAAACAATAAAAGAAGAGTCTGGACGTCTTATTTTGGGTAGTATTTATATTTTTTTAGGTATTTTTTCACTACTACTTTTTTTTCACCGCAAAACGCAAACGATTCTCATCTATCTCGGAAGTTTTTCTCTGGCACTGGGAGCGTACACAATATGCTGGTTGCAAATTAAAAGTTTTTACCCTGTTTCTGATTTATGGTGGTTGTATATTGAATACATAAGTTTGTACTCGTTGCCCATTTTCTTTTGTTGTTTTTTTATGCAAATTTTTGGCGCAGGTCCAAGACAACTTATTGCCACATCGATTAAATTGCATACTTGCTATCTAAGTTTTTGCTTGATTTATGCCATCTTTGACCCTCTATGGTGGCCAACAAGCCTGATAGGATTCCATTGTTTATTTCTTTTTAGTGCGGGTTTGGTGTTTTTCGTTTCCTTTCGTGCTGTTATTCAAGGAAATAACAACGCCAAGATTTTTATTGGTGGTCTAATCATTTTGATTTCGTTTGCGACATACGATGTACTTGGTAAATTGAAAATGATTACATGGTCAAAACCAATCGTTCACTGGGGAATGTTTGTATTTATGATGAGTATTGCCATTATTTTAGAAAGACGTTTCTACTACACTCATCTGCAATTGGAAAAAATAAACAAGGCATGTAGTCGTTTTGTTCCTTGGAAGTTCATGGAACTCTTGGGATATGAGAATATTACCGAAGTAGCATTAGGTGATCAGATCGAAATGAAAACAACCGTACTGTTTTCCGACATACGCTCTTTCACCTCACTTTGCGAAAATATGACACCGCAAGAAAATTTTAACTTCATCAATTCGTACCTACAAAAAATAGTTCCTATCATCCGCAAGTACAACGGATTTGTCGATAAGTATATCGGTGACGCAATCATGGCGATCTTCCCTGGTGAACCGATATATGCCTTACAAGCCGCAAGAGAAATGATCGAAAAAATCGACGAATACAATAATGAAGCAAAACCAAAGTACCCTCTGAAAATAGGTGTGGGAATTCATACCGGAACACTAATGCTAGGTATTATAGGTGAATCGGAACGCATGGATTGTACAGTAATTGCCGATGCCGTAAATACTGCTTCGCGTTTAGAAGATTTGACGAAAAAATACAATGCGGGAATTATCACCACAGATGTCACTTTAGAATTTATAGAAGGGGAAATCCCACATCGTTTTCTTGACAAAGTAACGGTAAAAGGAAAAAAACATCCTGTGGCGATTTATGAGATACTCACAAAAGTTTCTCATGATAGGGAGTAACGGTCACGGTCACGACTACGGTACTACGGTCACGGTCACGGTCACGACTACGTTCACAATTACAACTGTTAGGGTATTATGGTTACGTTTATTTATGGAATAATTTGCTATCTCATCTTTTTTGTGACATTTCTTTATGCTGTTGGCTTTACGGGAAACTTTATCGTACCGAAAGACATAAATGGTGGTGTCGTGGGCTCTTTCTTCCAATCACTCACGGTAAATATTGCTCTACTGAGTTTATTTGCTTTACAGCACAGTGTTATGGCGCGGCCAGGTTTTAAGCGGTGGTGGACGAAATATATCCCTAAAGCTGCGGAACGAAGCACTTATGTGCTGTTGTCGAGTGTCGTACTTATCATTCTTTTTTGGCAGTGGCGACCAATGCTTGGCATTGTTTGGCATATCGAAAATGCAATGGTACGAAGTGCCGTCTTTGGCTTATGCGCTGTGGGATGGTTAATCACACTTTCCTCATCATGCATGATCGACCATTTCGAATTATTTGGTCTAAAGCAGATCTTTTTTCATTTAAAGAATAAAAATGTGCGCGCTCATGGCTTTAAAAAGCCTGCTTTGTATCGTGTGGTACGTCATCCCATTATGCTGGGATTTTTTATTGCTTTTTGGGCAGCGCCGACCATGACGGTTGGGCATTTGATTTTTGCCATTGGCACTACGTTGTACATCGTCATAGGAGTCTGGTTTGAGGAAAGGGATTTGGTATGTCACTTTGGAAAAGACTACAGCGAGTACCAGAAAGAGGTATCGATGTTGTTGCCTTTTCCAAAGAAAAATATCAAATGATCGTTTATTGTTTAGTCACGCAAAAATACTAACTGCTTTTTATCGGACATTTGCGGTGAAAAGTAATACCCTTCGCTATCAAAGCTCTTCAAGTCTTCAATATTCTTTATACGGTTTTTTATGGCATAGTGTGCCATCAAACCGCGCGCTTTTTTGGCGAAGAAGCTGATCATTTTGTACTTGCCGTTTTTTAAATCTTTAAACACCGGAGTTATTATTTCGCAGTCGAGTTTTTTGGTATCTACTGCGGAGAAGTATTCATTCGAAGCTAGATTCACTAGCGTTTTGCCCTTTAATTCTTGTAAGTCATCCTTTAACACCTCGGCGATTTTTTTTTGCCAAAAGTTGTATAGGTTTTTACTACGGCCTACCTTTAGTTCGCGTCCCATTTCTAAACGGTAAGGACGGATTAGGTCTAGAGGACGAAGAACTCCATATAACCCGGAAAGAATTCGCAAATGTTTTTGTGCAAAATTTGCGTCATGTCCGCTGAAGTCTTGGGCATTTAAACCAGCGTAAACATCTCCTTTAAAAGCATACATTGCTTGCCGCGCATTTTTTACAGTAAACTGTGGCTCCCAATCTTGGTATCTTTCATAGTTGAGTTCGGCTAATTTTGTACTTATGTTCATAAATTCGCCTAACTTCTTTTGTGAAAGTTTTTGTAGTTTGTTGACTAATTTTTGCGCATCGTCGGCAAATAAGATTTGCGAATGTTTTTTTATCTTCACTGGTGTTTCAAAATCTAGAGTTTTCGAGGGAGATATTACATATAGCATTTTGTATCCTTTTTCCTAAACATCTTTGTTGATGGCAGACATCAGCATCACGTTGAAAAAAAGTAGATAGCCAATGACCACAACATCAAAAACATACTTGGCCTGTGAAAAAAACTCTGGTCCTTTATCAAATTGCATTACGACCAGATTAATGTGGTTTGACGGCCAAAAGTATACAGTTATGGTTGCGACCACGAAAAGTATAAATAAAATAAGAGAAAAGTTTACTGTCTTGGCTGCCGCATTCGGTTGATCTTTTGAAGTTCCTAAAAATCCGGTTTTGTACCCTACAATCATCGTAATTAACAGCACATATAAAATCCATTCAATTTTTATCTTATAGTGTTCAGCATGTATGATAAGGTCCCATAAATAGGGAATTGAACTAATTAGACTTTGATCAATATACGTCTTTACACTTGGATGTTGCTTATAAAAATAAGCAATGGCAAGTAGTGATAGAAAACACAAAGTAAAAAATAGGGTAACGATTTTTAATGTTTTTCCCATGGGAAAACCTTTCTTTTTTCGAGGCATTCTATGAGACCGCGACGTAGGCATGTTGTCAATAATTTTTGTTTACGGTTTCGTTAGTGTTCATTTAAGTACGTATTCATGTTTTAATCGCGTATTTCACGAAGTTTTTGCTGTAGCACAGTATAAATATGGTCGATATTTTCGCGAGATTTTCCAAGGACAACGCCGGTGAATTTACCGTTGGAGAAATTATAAATAAAATATCCTTCACTACCTTCTTTTGTCAGAAACAGATCTTGCAAATGTTGATAGAGTTGTTGGGGGGTTGTGCCTTCTTTGATTTGCTCATTACTTAAACGGAAGGCGGCGGCCTTTTTTTTCTTTGCGGCAAAATACCCATAGTGCGGTCCTGTAACGCGAGGGTTTGCTTCGACGATCCACACTTGTTGCTGCTTGGTAACAACCGTATCAAAACCAATAGGCCCACAATAACCCCGTTGCATAAAATCTTCCACAATAGGACGTGCATAGTTCCTAATTTTTTCAATAACATCGCGACTGCAATTGCTAGGAAAAACATTGCCACGGTGGATACATGTTCCCTCCTTACCGTAAGCAGGCGGAGCATCTTCAAATATTTGATCGCTAATAAATAGCTCTTCGATTTCGTTGTCGTGAACCCAGTAATTGATGGAAGGTGAGGCGACGAAACTATGCCACTCTTGAATTACACCTCCCCCTGGTAATTCATGGTTACTGACAAATGCTTCAACACCATCCTTGTCTTTGACAATAGTGGAGAGTAACCCCGAAGCTCCCTGGAAGGGTTTAATCACTGCTTCCCCTGTAAAATCGTCACGCGCCGCAAGACGTTGCCATGCCTCTATAAATTCGCTTTTACTATGGCAGGTAAATCCAAGTGGTACATGCCCGTATTTTTGACCTAGTTCAATGAGCGAACCTTTGTCTTCACCCCAAAATGCCAACTCTTTTGTGCAGAATGTATATTCAATATTTAAATGTTTGACTAAATCGTGAACAACAGGCGACTTTGAGGTAAAAGGCATAAATCTCTTGAGGGGAAATTTCTCCAATGTCTCGATCACTTCACGGTTTTTCTGTAAATTTTGTTCCCAAGTTTGTGAAGAAGAAAAATTTACCGCAAATATATTTTGCGGTTTTGGACCTAAACCAGCGGTGTTTAGTAGTTCAATCTCTTCAATGGGTATTTTGATCCCTGGGTAGTAATCGAGCAACAATACGTCTTCCCAGTTACACAACGCCGCAGCTCTTTTGCCATAACGTTCGATACCTTTTATGCTGTCTAATCCGTGAAATCCCTCTATGCGATGGTAGTATACATCCATGTTGATCTATATCTCCATTATTCTTTTACAATACGTTGTTCTAAGCGTGGGTATACATTGTCTTTTTTACGTAGGTAATCAGCAATGATATCGGGCAAACCCTTATTTGATGTGTAGTGGGGCGCTATTTCCTTTAGCATAATGTAATCATCCCCTCCTGAAGCAATGTAATCTAAGGTAAGCATTTCATATTCTTTATTCAAATTCAAAGGCTCCCCCTGTATTTTGATTTCAGAAACACGCGAAAATATTGGTTTGCTTTCAGAGAAGTGAAAAGACATTCCTCCCACTTGCAAAAATGCTCCAGGAATAGACTCATAACGTGCCACAGCATTCTCTAAAACTTCCTTAACAGCTTTACCAGAGATCTTTAGCGCCACCACTTTGTTTTGGTAGGGCAAAACATCTAAAACCATTCCGTAAGTCACATCTCCGATTGATATTGAGGCGCGAATAGCACCACTATTGATGATCGCAAAATCGGCTTGTGATCTTTTTTCTAGCATAATGTCAGCGAGTAAATTTCCGAGATTTGTCTCTTTCTGACGTATTTGTGAATATTCACCTTCTAAGAAAGTTTTCGATTGGCACAACACTTCACTGCGAATTTTTTCCATATTTTGCCATGCGGCAATAAGCGCTGTGCTTTCAGAGTCTGCACGATTGAATTTACTTGCGTCAGGCCCAATATCGTGGAATTGTGGTGTGCTGAGTTCGGTAATATTTACCTCTCCGAGTTGTACGCCTTTCTTTTTACTTGAACGAACAATCATCGTATTGTTTATTTTTACAAAGCGATTCTGTGTATCGACATCGTGGCGTCCGATGATTAAATTTACAGAGGGAAATGCTTTGGCGATTTCGATGTCATCGCTGTGCCGCAAATTACTGAGAACAACAACAATATCTGCTTTGTTTTTTAGTTTAGCAAGTATTTTTTGTAGTTCATTTGCAGGTTTGCGAAATATAAGATTTTCCACTGCTTGAGGAATAGATTGCACCGCGGCTTCGCGAGAGGTCAATCCAATAAAAGCAATACGCTTTTCATTTTTGCGGACGATGGTGTGCGAAGAAAAGAGTCGTGTATTTCCTTCGTATATGTTCGCGCACAATGGCGTAAATTGCGCGTCTTCTAATTTGTCTTTTAACTCTTCGGAACCGTAATTCAGTTCTAAGTTACTGATATTACATACATCAAGTCCCATGATATTTAACGCTTTGACCACAGGACGACGATCCTTGACATCGCCACGAAAAAAGTTTCCTGTCGTACACAATACAACATGTGAAGACTCTTCTATTTTTTTTACCGCTTGGGTTAAATAGGCCAACCCACCTAGCTTTTTTCTGTTATGAGTTTGCGGCAATAAACTAGCTTCCCAAGATGTCAGATACAAAATTTTTGTATCTTTTTTGTCATCAGAAGCATCTGTTTCTTGCGGTTGTTGGTTTGTATCTTGCGTTTCTTGATTCGTATCTTGAGGTTCTCCATATTTATGAATTTCTTCGACAGGGCGCGAATCGTTTTCAGTTATGTTACTATCTACATTTTGATTGTCTACATTTTGTTCGGTGGCGCTAGAAGTATCCATACCTTTTTGCGACACGTCATTTTGGTTTATAGCGTTTGTCGTTTGTTGTGTAGGGTTTTTCTGTTCCGTCAATGAATTTGGAGACGACACTTGATTTGTTGTGCACCCAACGGCAAGTAATACTAACACGATAGACAAAAAGACTTGCATTCTCTACCTCACTTTTCACTCAACATCTGTTCCAGACTTTCACCGCAATTAACTTGTTTAAGATATTTTTTTACGACCAAATGAATCTTTTTCACATCTTCGTCGGCAATTTTACTTTTCAGATTAAAAATGGTCCTTTTTTCACTTAAACTCAAATAACAATCTTTCACACTTTTTTGTAAAATTTTACGGTAATTAACAACTTTTTGATAGTACTCTACTTGCTTAAGTGCCCTACTGGCAAATACGCTTTGGCTATATTTTTTAGAAAAACTTTTCCACTGACGGAGGTTTTCATCAAAATCGTCTATTGTTAGCAACTTCTTGAAGTACTCTGCCTCTTTCGCTTCTGCTTTACTCAAAGAAAGTCTCAATTTCCAACTCGGATCTTGCAAGTTGGGATTTTCTCCTTCAAGAAGTGAAACTAAAAATTTATACAGCATTTGTTTTTGTTGTTGTGGCAAACTCTGTATTTTTTCCAGATCATTGCCGAGTAATTTCTCCACTTGCAGTGAAAGATCTTCGCGTTTAGCAATCGAAGCTAAATGTTTTAATAAACGCTCGACATCTATGTTAGGTAAATCGTTTAATAGATAGATTTCCTTTATACTAACTTTTTGATAAAAATAGCCACTTTGCAACATAATATTTTTTGCATGAGACGGGACTTTGATAAAGCAATGTAATCGCGACTTTTTCACGTCATATCTATAGTATTTTTCATCGAGAGGTACATTGTCCACCCAAACCTCCACCGGGTAGTAACTACCATCTACTTTTTGTACCACCGTATCTAAATTCAAAATGATTTCGCGAAGTGGGCGGAGGTAAAATTCTAATTGGACGGGACTTTCCGCCGGAGTAACAACTATATCGCTATGAATTTCTTCATGACTGTGAAAGTAAAGATCTACCTTATGTGTACCGGGCTTTAGTAAAAATTCGCCTTGTACTTTTTTGCCGTCAATTTTTAACGATGCCGGGGTCACTTGTTGTTTTGTCGCAATATCCGTAACTTCAGTGTTTACGAGTCGCTTTTTTGCGACAAAATTGATGTTGAGAAGTAACGTATTTTGTTCTTTTGTTACGGTGATTGTCGACTTATTTTGTAAACAAGTATAACCAGGAAAGTCAATAAATATAGTATAGCTACCTGGTTTTATCCTCGTCTGAGCGACGATTGGAATTTTTTGGGCATTGGCAACATAAGACTCGATGTATATCTGCGGTTTCGTATAGTCGGCTGGCGGTGTAACATCATATTGTACATTAGCAACAACCGGTATCTTACGCGTAATAATTTTATTGTGTAAAAATAGCTCATACAGGCCAATAACTGCGATAAGAGAAAATAGTATGGCGAGCGAAATGAGTAAAATTCGCTTGTATTTACGGATAACTTCAGAGGATTCGTTATTGGTAACTGTTTGCAAATTCTGAATAAACTGTTTTTCTGTTTCCGAAAGACTTTTTTTCGATGCCGTAGGTGCTATTGTTGCCGATTGCTTCGGGAGTAAAACACGAGTGGAAACAGAGGCTGCTACTTCTAACTCAACGCTATCCATCGCCGCTAATAGTTCCTCATCAGAGGAAAATCTTTCGTCACGTGGACGCGATATCATTGTCGAAATTAACCAGTTTAAGCTGGGACTGATGACACCTACACGCTCTGATAACGGAACCGGAGGTTCGTTTAGTGATTTCATTAAGCTGACCATGTTTTTTGCCTGATATGGTGGACAGCCACAAATCATTTCGTACATAACAACGCCAAGGGCATATTGGTCAGCACGCTCATCTAGTTCTAATTCATCGACATTTTCATCTGTCTCATACCAATGCATTTGCTCAGGAGATGCATATACAAAAGTTCCTACCATTGCTTGGGTCTTTGTTATACTTGCATCAGACTTACGTTTTACAATACCGAAGTCCGCTACCTTGAGATTGCGATAGTTGCGGTCAAATAGCAAATTATCGGGTTTTATATCGCGATGTATACAACCTTTTTGGTGAGCATAATACAACCCTTCAGCGACAGGACGCGCAAGACGCAACACATTATTGGGGAGCATTTTGCCGTTTTGATTTAGGTAGTTGCGTAGTGAACCACCTTCCATTAATTCCATTGCATAAAATAATGTGGGGGGGTCGCCAAATTTATCACGGTGATATACCGTAACGATGTTTGCATGCGAAATCGTTGCCATTGTGGCAATTTCTCGTTCAAACCTTTGCAACTCAGCTGTTGTCATGTCACAGGTGGGAAACAGCTTGATCGCCACTTGCCGATTTAAAGACAATTGGCGTGCACTAAATACAGACCCCATGCCTCCTCGTCCGAGAAATGATACTATTTTATAATCGTCCGCAAGAACTCGACCGATCATGGGGTGCTTATCTGCCATAGTCATGTGCCTTTTTAGAAGGTGTTTGACAAAAAAACAAAAACAAACTACAATCTTTCGAGATTGTATGAAAAATAAAGTTTTTTCACAATGAAATTTTATATTTTTTGAAATCCTGTACTCAGTAATTCAAGTAGTTGATTCTCGAAAGGTTGTTACACCTCATAAATTAAAAACTACGGTGAGATGTAGCAAATAAAATATATGAATATTCATGAATATCAAGCCAAGGAAATCCTTGCAAAATTCAATGTTCCCGTCCAACAGGGCGTCGTCGTAAATAACGGCGATGAAGCTGCTGGCGCATATGAAACACTGGGATCAGAACTTGCAGTTGTCAAAGCTCAAGTCCACGCAGGTGGTAGAGGTAAAGGCGGAGGAGTAAAACTTGTACGTTCCGCACAAGAGGCAAAAGAAGTTGCAGAAACGATTTTGTCCAAACCACTAGTTACTCCACAAACCACCGCTGAAGGTGTACCTGTACACAAACTTTTGGTTTGTCCAGGTGCTGACATAGAAAAAGAGTACTATGTTGGTATGGTAGTTGATCGTGCTCTAGGCCCGGTTATTATGGCTTCAACTGAAGGTGGTATTGAAATTGAAGAAGTTGCAAAAAATACCCCGGAAAAGATTCTGAAAGAACCTGTAGATCCTGGCTTAGGACTACAAGCTTTTCAAGCACGCCGCTTGGCTTTCGGTTTAGGTTTCGGTAAAGACCAACTTGGCGTTGTTTGCCAAATTATGCAAGGTTTAGCAAAGGCGTTCTTGGAAACCGATTGCGCCTTAATGGAAATCAACCCTCTAATCACTACGAAAACTGGTGAAGTTTTGGCACTAGATGCCAAAATTGGCTTTGACGACAATGCTTCGTTTCGTCATCCAATGTATGCTGAATTACACGACAGTACTCAAGAAAATGAAACAGAACTCAAAGCCGCAGAGCTACATCTTTCTTATGTAAAATTAGATGGTAACATCGGCTGTATGGTAAATGGTGCGGGGCTTGCCATGGCAACCATGGACATCATCAAGCAGGCCGGTGGAGAACCTGCGAACTTTTTGGACGTAGGTGGCGGGGTTAGTGAAAAGCGCGTAACCGAAGCGTTCAAAATTATCCTTTCAGACCCTAATGTCGAAGCGGTTCTCGTGAACATATTTGGCGGTATCGTACAATGCGATGTCGTGGCACAAGGTGTTATAGAAGCCGTAAAAGCAGTACAGTTGAGTGTACCTCTAGTTGTTCGCCTCGAAGGAACAAATGTAGAAAAAGGTCGACAAATATTTGCAGACTCAGATCTACCTATTATCACCGCGACTGGTATGTTAGAAGCTGCAAACAAAGTTGTAGAAGCAGCTAAAGGAGGAGCAAGCTAATGAGTATACTCGTAGGAAAAGATTCAAGAATTTTGTGCCAAGGTGTAGGTCGTGCCGGCCTATTCCATACTTCACAATGTATTGCTTATGGCACAAAGGTTGTTGGTGGTGTAAAGCCAGGCAAAGGTGGCACAACAGCTCCTATCGATGCGGGAGATGGTAAAGAGTATGATCCGCTACCGTTATTTAATACCGTTAATGAAGCCGTTGCCGCGGTAAAGCCTGATGTGACGATGATTTATGTTCCTGCTCCAGGAGCTGCTGATGCTATTATGGAAGCCGCAGATGCTGGAATACCTCTTATTATTTGTATTACCGAAGGTATTCCAACGATTGACATGGCGAAAGCTGCTAGGTATGTCCAGGAAAAAGGCTGCCGTTTAATCGGTCCTAACTGTCCAGGAATTATTACTCCAGGTCAGTGTAAAATTGGAATTATGCCTGGGTACATCCATACACCAGGAACGATTGGTGTCATTTCACGTAGTGGAACTTTGACCTATGAAGCAGTATGGCAGTTGACAAATGAAGGTTTAGGACAATCTACCTGTATTGGAATTGGTGGAGACCCCATCATTGGAAGTGTTTTTATCGACCTATTAAAAGATTTCAATAAAGATCCAGGTACAGAGGGTGTCATTATGATTGGTGAGATCGGTGGGGAAAATGAAGAGATCGCCGCTCGCTACATAAAAGAACATTTCACAAAACCTGTTGTGGGATTTATTGCAGGTCGCACCGCCCCTCCAGGAAAACGCATGGGACACGCAGGCGCAATTATCTCTGGTGGAAAAGGAACAGCAGCGGAAAAAATTGCTTGTTTGGAAGAAAACGGCATTGTTGTTGCACCTAGTCCAGCAGAAATAGGTATCACCATGAAAAATCTACTCAACAAGTAGTACATCAATAAAGAAGGCGCCTAGGCGCCTTCTTTATTCATTATCATCGTTATTCTTCTTTGGTGCATCATCGTCCATCATGAATATCTGCTCTAAATCTTGTGCATGAGGACTATTCTTCATTTCGCGTGCCAACGCCGATTTATTTAATACTTGTGTAACACTAAAGGCATTTTTCGCCGGTATTTTCGTTTTCGGTTTTTCATCCAGGGTAGAAGCCAGGGAACTATCCACATCGTCGAACAAGTCGAGGTATTTTTCTTCTTTTACTGGTTTTACGGTTTTTATAGGCTTCTTGACAACTTCTTCTACTACTCTTACTGGTTGAGGTGGTGCTTTTTTCACTTCTTTTACCACGCTTAAATTATCTTCAAGAACTCTCGTCTCTTTTTCTAGCTCTTGATATGCGGTTATGTTGCTAGCTCCTGAAAAACGATCTTCTAAATAGCTAGGTAATTTCGCAAGAATCTTTGACATACTTTTAACGTTGGTTTCTAAAGATTCCTGTTCATTTACAACTTTGCTGTGATCGCTCAAGACTTGCTGCAAAACAGCTTTTTGTTTACGCTGTTCATCTTGTATATCTTCAAGAACATCGTATATCTGAATCAATAAGCGATTTGTGACTTTGAAGTCGTCTTCGAGTCTTTTGCGAATTTTTGTAGTTTCAGCAGGCGAATTCACTACAATGTTGTTCGCATCGACCACATCTGTACTTATATAACAAAGCTTACCATTTCTCTCCGGCATGCAAGAGCAAGTAATGAACAGCGTGCCCAAAGGAAATACATCTTTTTTATATGAATCAATAGCTTTTGGAAAAAGTGCCAAGGGTTTTCCTACGTATTTAACGTTTTCAGATAACAGTTGAACAGCTTCTCCTTGTTTGGGATCTTGGTACTTCCAAGCAACTGTGAGGTAGTGATCAACATTTGGCCTTGTTTTATAATATGGACACCGAAAAGTCAACAGGCGCGATTGGTTAGTTGGTACTGAATCAAAAAAACGCATATTTTATCCTAAACGAGAATTTGTCACGATATAAATGTTACATGTCCTACTCTCAGTTTATATAAAATCACAATTGAAGTCAACAAACGTTTGAAATTCACTCCTTGACGTTCATGAATACCGGTGTATAATGACTATTTTTGTAATAGATGTTCCCATTTACAGACGGAGTCACCCAATGAAAGATTCTATAGAACATAATATTGAACAGCTAAAAACCGACTATAATTCTATCAAGGTGTACCTTTGACATCGAAACTCAAGTTGGAAAAATGCAGTCTTTAGAAGAAAAAATGGCCGAGGCTGACTTTTGGCAAAAGCAAGAAGAAGAGCGGCAAAAAGTAATTGAGGAATTGAAACAGGCGAAACAGATTGTCACACCTGTGATGGCTATGGAAGAAAAACTAGCCGATATTGAAACTCTCTATGAACTTGCCCAAGAAGAACAAGATGAAGATGTACTAAAAGACATTGAACAAGATATTAAAAAATGCCAAAAAAATATGAAGTCACTGCGTTTGAGTAGTATTTTTTCTAGTGCAGAAGACAAAAACAATGTATTTTTATCTATTCAAGCCGGTGTTGGTGGTACAGATGCTTGTGATTGGGCGAATATGCTGCTGCGCATGTATTTGCGTTTTGCAAACAATAAAAATTTCTCTCATCAAATTGTTGAAATTGATCCAGAAGAGGAAGCGGGAATTAAAAGTGCAACGATTCACATAAAAGGGGTCTTTGCATACGGATATCTAAAATCAGAAACAGGAATACATCGTCTAGTGCGTATTTCACCATTTAATGCAAACGGCAAACGACAGACTTCTTTTGCTTCCGTAACGGTAACACCTGAGTTTGAAACTCCTCCTCCCATTGAAATCGATGAAAAAAGGGATTTGAAAATAGATACATACCGAGCGTCGGGCGCAGGAGGGCAACACGTAAACGTGACCGATTCCGCAGTGCGCATTACACACTTGCCTACGGGAATGGTTGTATCTTGCCAAAATGAGAGATCGCAACACAAAAACAAGGCCACCGCATTGAAAATTCTTCAAGCGCGCCTCTATCAAAAACAAATAGATGAACAACGCGAAGCATTCGACGAGCAATACGGGCAAAAAAAGATCGCGGGGTGGAGCAACCAAATTCGCTCATACTGTTTACATCCTTACACTATGGTAAAAGACCATCGTACAAGTGTCGAAAAAGGCAATGCCCAAGGTGTCCTCGATGGAGATCTTGATGATTTTATTGAGGGATACTTACTGAAGTCGTAAAAAATTACTTAAAATTTTTTGAATAATCTTCTTTATTTTTTGTCTGTATTTCAAAATAAGCTATAGTGGCTGCACAAAGGGGAGCTTTTGAGCTCCCTGCAGCAAAATATCAGTAAAAGGAAATTTCATGGCATGTGTTTTTAGGCTACCTCTATGGATTTTTTTCTCTGCGTTCGTCTGATTGTAAAACCTAAATTCATACTAGCTTTTCTTGTACTATCGAGTTTTTCTTTTTTACAAACACAAGTCATCTCCGACGTATACCGCAAAAAATTTTATACACAAATTCCTCCGACATGGATACCACCTAAGCAAAAATTAGAGATTGTAAAAAAAACCAGAAAACGCTTAGAGAAAGAATGGGCCATCAATCAAGTCAAAATTGAAAATGTACTTCCGAAAAAGGAAATCAAGGCGCTAAAATGTCACCCGCCATTTTCAATGAAGATAACACAAAAAAAACCAAAGAAAGAAAAAAAATCTCCGCGTAAAGAGAAAGAGAAATTACTGCTTACCTTTTTACTCATTGTGTACCCACGCAGCTACCGTAGTATTATAGAAGATCCTCTTGAACCACCACCCATAGACTATCTTGGCAGTACAAAACTGCTCGCTTTTTATTTTTACAAGCCGCAAACAAAGAAGCCGAAAAACAAAAGCCAAAAGAAAATGGAAAAAGAAATAAGCAATATTTTTTATTTGAAGTAGGATGGGAAATGAATGTCACGTAGTTGTAATTGTTTTGATATGCATGGTTATCCTCGTAAGAGAGATGTAAAAATACAGTTTCACATGGAGGAGCAAGATACACAATGTGATGCATGGCAGCACCTTTTGCAAATTATCGACGAAGCTGCCCAAGACAGAAGGACTATCTTTGATCCGGGTGCGGAGATGACCACAAAAGAGTGGCGGCAAATCATTACGTTACCTCCTTCGATTCGCAAGTTAAAATTTGTGCGGCGATTTGTACTTTACGGTTGTTATTTAGTGCGAATTCCTCCGGAAATTAGCGAAATGACCGCTCTCGAATCTTTAGATACGTATACCTCGTATCATTTGCATTGGTATCCCTATGAAATTACTCATTGTCCGAACCTAAAGGACACTTGCGTAAGCGTACGTGCGTTGTACGGCAATGGAAAATATTTACCGCCTTTTGCACAAATTCCATCTATTTCTCCGCTTTTCACCCCAAAAAATTGTAGTGTTTGTCGCGGTCCGTTTACGAGCTCTATTCAGCAACTGTGGCTTTCGAAATTTGTCGGAACAGATCTCCTACCTCTACTTGTTCATGCATGCTCGGATCAATGCATTAATGAGTTACTAAACGCTCATAGCCATGCAAAATTTTACAAAGAGAGCTCACATATTATTCGTGGAAAATCTTTGCATGAGATTCACAGCAATACACGTTACTATGGTTGTACATTTTATCTTGAAGAACGGTGGAATAAATGGTACACCATAAAAAATTCGCTATTTGATAATTGTAGTTTTCGATGTTATGCTGCATGGAAAGATATTGAGAATTGTCGTTTTGAAAATTGTAGTTTTCCATCTAGTTTAAATTGTTTTTACTCTCCACCAGCACGGACTTAGACAAGAGGTTTTTTATGAAGAAAATATTGCTTGGCAGCAACAACAAAAAAAAATTGCATGAACTAGAAAAGTTATTGGCAAAAAGTGACTATAATATTGTTACGGCAAAAGATTTGGGGATCACTCTTCCCGATGTTGTCGAAGACGGTAGTACATATGAAGAAAACGCGGCGAAAAAGGCACTGGCTTTTAACAAGTTTAGCGGTCTTCCTGCCATTGCCGATGATTCAGGTTTGGAAGTAGATGCTTTAGATGGAGAACCGGGCATATACTCTGGTCGTTGGTCGGGAGAGAACGGTGAGAATCAATCGCGAGAAAATAACAAGAAGTTACTCACACTTTTACAAGGTGTGCCTTTTGAGAAACGTACGGCAAAATTTGTCTGTGTGATTGTATTGGCCGTTGATGGAGAGGTAAAAATTACGACACGTGGTGAATGCCCCGGAGTTATTATTGAAGAACTGCGCGGACAAGGTGGTTTTGGTTATGATCCACTATTTTTTTTACCTAAATACGATAAGACTTTTGCGGAGCTAACCGAGGTGAAAAGCAAAATCAGCCATCGTGCAATAGCTTTAAAGAAGTTTGAGCAAAAATTATCATCGCTATAAATCATTTTTGTATTGGTAGGTAAATACACTACCAATACACAATACATTTACAGAACAAAATCCTCTTCCATGAAGTCGTAGTGACTAAATTCCATCCCCAACTTTTCGTAAGTTTGGCGTGCATTTACATTGTTTTTATCTACATACAAACGTATTCCACAAACATTGTGCTCTTGGCATTTTTCTCTGATATAAGCATACAATCGCGTATACACTCCTTTACGACGGTGTTCTTTTGCGATATATACACTTTGAATCCACCAGAAGGTTCCGTTACGCCAATCACTCCATTCATAGGTGATCATGAGTTGGCCAATTACCTCACCATTTTCTTCGGCAACGATATAAAAACCTTTACTTTCATCGTTTAGAAGCGCCTTGACGCCTTTGGTAACACGTTTCTTGTCCAGTTTTTTGTTCTCTGTTTCCAGTGCCATCGCACAATTACCAAAAACAATGGCTTCACAATCTTGGGGTTGCGCTTTGCGAATTTGCATGTTGTTCCCTTTCAATAGCCACGATTTATGTCAATTTTATTGGGCATTTCGTCGCCGTTTGCCGCAACGTTAACAAGCTGTGCTATGTGTTCCATGCGCAAAAACTCTACCTCATCACATCTACCCGCACGGTGCGGACTCATAACGATGTTCTCTAGTTCGCGAAACGGAAGATTACTCGGAGAAAAGTTTTGCGCTGTTACCTCTTTAGGATAGTTATACCATACATCGAGACCGGCGCATAATTTATTATCCGATAAAGCATCAAACAACGCTTTTTCGTTAATAATAGCTGCACGACCAATGTTGACAATAACCGTCTGCGTTGGTAACAAATTTAGACGTTTTTTGCATAGCAGGTTTGTTGTCTTTTGTGTCTGAGGCAAACAAACCATCACCACATTTGCTTGAGGTAGTGCTTCGTCGAGCATATCAATATTGCGTACCTTGATGTCTCCGTCTTCAGGATAAGAATTCCTACGTAGAGCAGTTACTTGCATGCCTAACGCATGGCAAACATTTGCAACGCGTTTGCCTATAGCACCGTACCCCAAAATCAATGCATTCTTGCCGCTAAGAAGAGGAGAAGAGATCATACGCCCTTGCCAATCATGATTGCGAAACTGGCGGTCAATGGGAACTATTTTTTTTGTTGCGGCCAGCATCAGTGCAATCGCCATTTCAGCAGTGATTGCGGCATTGTGGTGAATATTGTGCAGTGCTATGTGAGGAAAATTATGAAGAAGGGAACTTGTTTCTTTGGGGATTCCAGCAAAAGGAATAACGAGGGAGTGAAGATTTTGGCTATTTTTTAATATGGAAGAAGAGGGGCGACCACCAATTAGTATTGTGTAATCAGTGGCCTTCGGTTCCAAACCAAACGTAATGTCGACATTTTCTTGCAGAATTTTCATTAAATGTTGGTGATACACTGGTTCGGGTTTGTACAACATATGTACACGTAGGCTCATAAATTAATTACTCGCATCTATTGCCAGTGCGTGAATTTTATCTGGCATATCATCATCAAAAACTTTATAAATCATGCGGTGCTTTTCTATTCTGCTTTTGTTGGCAAATGCTTCTGCAACAATACGCACCTTGTAATGACCGCCTTTTCCCGCACCTTTATGTCCCACATGCTTGTAACTTTCATCTATCACTTCTAGTTGCGAAGGAGAAAAAGCTTCCTGTAGCTGTTTTTTCATATACTCTACATACATTTTTTTACTCTTTAATACTTACGGTATAGACCGACAACAATACCCTGAACTTTAACCTCGTGTGGTTTTACATAAAAAGATTCCATTGTCTCATTTGCCGGACGCAGTTCAATGCGGCTTTTTTGACGGTACATGCGTTTCACCGTTGCGCTATTATCGACAAGGGCTACCACCATTTCGCCATTTTCTGCATTTTGCTGACGACGTACAACAATATAATCTCCCTCGAAAATACCATCCTCAATCATCGAATTTCCTTCGACAGTAAGTGCATAAAAACTTCCATTACGCACCATTTCTTTGGGGACAGGTATGCGTTCTTCCGAGCTTACAATTGCTTCGATAGGTCTTCCTGCGGCAATTTTACCTAAAAGAGGCACAGATACCGATTCTTTGGGAATCATGAAGTTTTCAACAAAACGATGGTCTACTTCAATGGCACGACGTGCGTTCCATTCTTTTTTCAAAACACCTTTTGCCTCTAACTTTTTCAGATAATCCTGAACGGTTCCCAAGGATTTCCAACCAAAATGATCAGCAATTTCTCTTTGACTCGGCGCATAGCCATTTTCTGCTGTAAAATTACAGACAAACGTCAAGAGTGCCTTTTGTTTCGGAGTGATCCTCATTTTTTTTTCCTTTGTTAGTGTAACTAAGTAGTATATACATTAATAATAATATCCGTAAGTTACCGTGATATCAAGGTAAAATTCAACTTTCCCACAAAAAATTACTATTTTTCTACTATTATCTGACGATTTTTTTGCTGTTTGGTATTTTTTTTGCTAAATACTTAATAATCGTTAAAAGTGTTAATCTTTTAAAAAATAGCTCGTTCTGTGTTGGTGACCATTGAAAATTGCTTCTGTGGAACTAGAAACTTCATTAGAATGTCATCCCTTGCTTGACAAGGGATCCAGGCGTTTGCAAGTTAATCTTTCATTTGTGGATTCCTGCTTCCGCAGGAATGACACTTTGAGATAGTTCCGTTCCAATAAAACTGAAGTTAGCTTCAGTGGACGGTCATCCTAGAACTAGAAAAGAGGGGGAAATGTACGAGGTTCGTAAAGCACAGGATAGTGATGTGGTGGGCATAAAAGAGTTATTTATTTGTACATATGGTGAAAAATATCCCTATCATCAGTTTTTTGATTTGTGGTCATTAAAAAAAATGTGTTTTGATGATGACTACGCCTTTATTGTCTGTGTAGAAAAAGAAACGCAGCGCGTTGTGGGATCGGCTTCTGTTGTTATGAACATCGGTGCTTATGCCGACTTAGTGGGAGAGTTTGGTCGTTTAATTGTGCATCCCGATGCCAGGAAACAAGGTTTGGCGCAACTTCTAATGGAAGGACGATTACAAGCGATTAAAGATCGTTTACATGTTGCCATTGTCGATGCGCGAACAGCACACCCTTATTCACAAAAAGTGGCAGAAAAAAACAACTTTCGTGTTGTGGGCTTTTTACCGCAATATTTGAGTATTCTCGATCAGCACGAATCTGTCTCCTTGTTGGTCCAATATTTTGGAAATGCACTTTCTCTACGCAAACACAATCCGTGTATTGTTCCAGAAGTATACCATATTGCCGCCACAGCAATGCGCAATGTTGGTATCGATTTTGACGCAGTCATTGACGAAAAAACCCAGGCGTATCCTTACAAAGACACCTACACCACCGAAGAGTTAACAACCACAGGTTATAGTCATCTACTACGCATACAGCGTGGTCGCCTAAAAAATCGCGAAGTATTTGGTTCGATGCGTTTACATTACGGTTTTTTTAAACTAAATGCAAAAAATGCGCACTACATTATCGCCAAAGAAAATGGAAATATTGTGGGAGCTATTGGTTATAGCGTCGATGATATCGGTAAGGCCGCAAAAGTATTTGAGCTAATTAGCATCGACGACCAATGTATTTATTTTTTAATACAACAAATGCAAAAGAAGTGCAAAGAAATTGGCATGCGACACATAGAAATAGACGTAAGTGGCTATTCACCGCGCATACAAAGAACTTTACTTGAACTACAATTCTTACCTGCTGGTTATATACCTGCGTTTGCTTTTCACGACGTAGAAAGATACGATGTGATAAAAATGATCAACATACTGGACTCTTTTGAACAGAACCCTTATTGTACAACAGAAAAAGGCCAAGAAATGGCCGATATTGTTTTTAAAGAATTCATTAAGCAGAACTCATACAACAAAATTCACGACTGTATGAAACAGGTAAAACTTTTTGAAAGCTTAAACTCGGAACAGTTGCAAAGAATATCCTTGATCTCTTCTATACGGTTTTTTGAAGATCAACAAACTATTTTTAACCAAGGAGACACCTCCCAAGAGTTATACATCATTGTTCAGGGAGAAGTAGAAATATCGCAAAATGACAAAAAAATTGCGACAGTGCACAACTGTGAGTGTTTAGGAGAGATGTCTCTTGTTGATTCCACTTCGCACTCTGCCGCAGCAACCGCAAAACAGCAAGTGAAAACATTGGTAATTTTACATCAGGATATCAAAGAATTAATGCGCGTACGCTCTGATATTGCGGCACTGCTATACAAAAATCTCGCACGCAGTTTATCGGCAAAATTGCGACGTAACAACCTATAATTTTACGGCACGTTGTTGAGAAATTTACATGGATAAATGTGATTCTCAACAACGTAACTATGTCGTTTCTGTCTCGTCATTTGCGGCAACTTTGGGAAATTCGTGAACATCTTTTCCGCAGTGTGGGCAAAGATGTTTTTCCGTAGGAGCTTCATCTTCGACACATTCGACAAAACCTGCACCGAGAATCCCCACGGGAAGAGCAAAGACACATATTCCTAAGAAACCTATCATTCCACCAATAATTCTTCCCCAAACAGTCACCGGAAACATATCTCCATAGCCGATCGTAGTAATGGTAATAATTGCCCACCACAAGGCGGCAGGAACGCTAGAGAACGCGGGATTTTTCTCATGTTCGACCATATACATGAGATTCGCAGCCAAAACAGTGACAATGATCACGATGGCAAAACTAATAAGTAAATGTTCGCGTTTGTTGTATAGCACTTGCCCCAACATCTGAAAAGCTTCGGCGAGTTTTCCCACACGAAAAATGCGGAATAGACGGAATAAACGCAGTATGCGAATAAAGCGCAGGTCGACTAATCCTTCTAGTAAAATTTCGAGATAGAAAGGTAAAATGGCTAATAAATCGACCACTGCCATGGGAGCCTGCATTTGGCGCAAACGTCCTTGTATCGCCCCCTGGTATTTAGGATGTGATGTACAAGACCAGATGCGCAGCAAATATTCCACAGTAAAAATAATTACCGACACCATCTCGAAGTTATAAAAAAATGCGCTATGATGTTTATTTAGAGATGGTACTGTTTCGAGTATCCCGACAAAAACGTTCACAGCAATCAATAACAAAATGCTAATGGAGATAGTGTTTCCAACAATATCCCCCTTCGGAGGGTCCGATAATATCTCATATATACGTTTCTTCATCTATTTTTCCTTGAAAAAAAACAATCGTTTTTCGTTTGGGTACAGTATAATATATGTAGGCTATGTACATTAAGTTAAAAACTACACAAATAAAAAAATTTACTCCATTTCCAAGTAAAATGCAATTGTCTATAACCAGGAAACGACGTAACTAGGCCATTTGAGGTGAAAAATATGGAATTTTTACAAGACTCTCTATCAAAAGTGAAAAAAAATCCTACAGATTTTATTGCGGTTTTAGGGGCCAAAGGTAGTGGTAAAACGCTTCTGACAACAGCCATTATCTCAAGTATTATCGACGGCCTCGTTCCCGATATGACCGGTACTGTTTCCGAAGGAACGCATGAATTTCTCAATCGTCACCTCATTCCCATTCGCCAGAAAAAACAATGGCCTGAACCAACGCGTGGTTGGCATGACCTTAATCTGTCACTTCGTTGGGAAACTCCCAAAAAAATACGCGATTACAAAATCCAATTCCAAGATATACAAGGAAGTGATTTCGAAACAGGTGACTCCGAATTAGTTCAACGTATGTATGATGCCAGGGCGTACTTTTTCGTCGTATCACCTAAACACTTACTTACGGAAAATGAATTGCGCCATGCTGCGGGAGACAATGCCTATTTAGAATCCATTATTCCGGAAGAAGGACGCTTTGCACGACAGATGAACTGGAACTATTCGCAAATGTTAGAAAAAATTATCACCAGTCATCACATCGAGGGACACGATGGCAAAATCAGTCGCCCTATTTCTGTTATTTTCACTAGAAAAGACGACTACCCCAACTTGGAAATTGAAACACTAAAACATAAGTTTCAGGGAACGTTTAAGTGGTTTCAAGCTCATGCGCGTTATGTGGAGTATTTTTTTGTATCGTCTGTAGGAAAAACCGTAGCTCCTGATCCGGAACAAGATGCAAAAACCAAACAAATTTTTATTCACCAATATGGCGAAGACTACAACATTGATTTGCCGGCGAAAAAAAGTCCTCCGGCGGAGATTTCACCAGAAGGAGTGATAGATCCGATCACTTTCGTATTGCAAGCTTTTGCTTTTGAAAGTACACGCGTATTGCGTCAAAGAATACAAATTTCATCCATCGCCGCAGGTGCTGTTTTGGCACTTTTCGTGATTTGGTCAGCAGTTAGTTGGCTGTACAATTACAATTTATCGATGCAAATGCGTAGTGAAAGTGCAAAAATTCTAAACAACTTTATTCGCGAAAACGAAACCCAAGAAAAAGAAATCTATCAAAAAATAGGCAACTACGTCGATACATATGGAAGCGATCACAAGGAAGGAAAAGAATTCCTCGCCAAGCAAACGCGGATACGCAGCAAAGTCCAAGCCGAGTGGTTAGATGAAGTTTCACAACAAGCACGTGAAAATGACCAGGACGACAAAAGTGTTCGCGATTACCAAGAAGCGTGTCGTTCCATCGAAGAGTATCTGCGCTCTGGTTTTCCCGAAGGAAAAAAATATTTACACGATATGCTGGAAAGACTAGAAAAACGTATTGTTCTGGCCAAAACATTGGAAAATTACCAGCAAAGCTATTTGCATGCTGATTACCGCCATGCACTTTCGATATTGGACGAATATCTCAAAAGGCATAGTTTCCAACGCTCGCGCTTGATGGAGAAACGCAAAAAATTGCAAAGAGTGTATAGTGCTTTTCTCTACAAACAGGCTCTGGAGCAAGGCAAAATTTATAATACACGTGCAAAGCTAGAGGATAAAATCATTGCCCTAGAGTCTTTTCTTAAAAAAGAACGCATGAATTTTATCAGTGAAGATTTGCAAAAGTTAGAGAGCGAAATATGGGAATTGCGTGCACAACAGGCTCATAGAGAAAGTAAAGAGGCTTTTGACAAACGCGACTACAAAAACGCACAACGTATCCTCAAAAATTTTGAGCGTTTGGAAGGAATACCAGAAAATATTCGCAAAAACATTCGCCAGGAACTACAACAGTTATACGCACAAGAATACCAGCAAGAATTAAATCTCGCTTTGCAGTTTCAGGGGAAAGAATGCTTGGATGCCTTGGCAAATTTTCAAGATAAGTACATTCACCATAGCGCTTTTGACAAAAACTCTCTACTAAATAAGGTGTGTCTGGCACTCGCTGAAGTAGCCAAAGAAGTACAGCAAAATGGAAGTTGGGAGCAGGGCATTGCCTCTTTTAATCATGAAGAGCAGCGTTTTCCTAACGTGATCAACGAAACAGCATTTTGGAAGTTATTTTTACCTGTGATCCAAGGACGCATTTTCAAACTAGCAGAGTTGAAAAACTACGAATCGGCGTGGTCACTTTTAAAAATATATGACATAAAACTTTCCGGGCAAATTCGTCTAAAAAAATATGCACTGGAGCTACAAGAATGGTCGCAAAAGTTAGCGCAACGAGAGTTGGAAGATAAGTGGAAAAGTATACTTATTGAAGAGAACGACGTCAAGGCAATTCGCGATTTAGAAAGGTTCCGTCGTTATAGCAACCAACCAACGACAATGAGTATTTATCGCAGTGAGTACAAAGAGAAAGTGGATGAAAAACGTTTCCAGCTTTGCATTCAACAATATGAGGTAGCTGTTGCCAAGAAGGATTTTGCACAGGGACGCTTGATATTAGAGCAGTATGAAGGATGGGGAGCAGAAAAATACGCAACGCGAATTTTCGATATGAAGGAAAATATCGACAAACAGGAAATTATGGTTTTTTGGAACTCTGCTCTAACAAAGATAGAAGACGATTTTCTAACAACAACACAAAAACTAGAGGCTCTGCAAGAATTTCAACGCCTACATCGTGAACGTCCTGGATACAAAAATGTAGAGGAAGACGTCGAGGTATTGGCAAAAAGCATGACCGATAATCTAAAGGATGAACATAAGAATCAAGTTACGGCACAAATTGAACGAGCTTTTGAGGACGAAACAGCATTGCCCAAGGCACAAGAGGCCTATGAGAAGTATCAAAAAGAATATCCTGGAGATAACGCGCTGACAAATTTTCAGGCGCAAATACACGAGGCGAAAATAAGTTGGTCAAGACGTCACCTACAAGATTGCGAAGATATGTTCGATCCACAAAAGAAACACGAAGCATTTGAACAATATCTACGCAAATACTCTACAAATCGTTATTTATACAGGGAATTACTCCATAAAGCAGAAAAAGGTAAGAAAGCCGCGGCTCTTGAGTGGGACCGCCGCGAATTCCAGAAAGCAGACTCCGCATGGAGAAGTTTTCAGTACCGCGCGGATGAATTCTCCGCAGCAGAAGGCCGAAAACGCATAGAAGAAATCAGTCGTTTGTACACGGAGTACAGCAAACACTGGGGCCCTGAAAAACAGTTTATCGAAGAATCAAAAGAACAAATACTTTTTTTACGGCAATTACTCAATGGAGCACGTTATACTTTAAAGTTACAAAGCGGAAAATTTGCCAAAAATTACTGGGTATATAATCCAAGTGTGAAAGTATCCATTAAAGTTGGTAGTGTAACGTATCCCTTTACCGTCTATAAAGACAAACAAAAAGTCACGTGGGATGAAACAAAGGAAATATACTGGAAAGCCTACGAAACTGTGAGTTTAGAGATTGTAGACAACGACAAGAAAAGTAAAAATGTTTTACTCACCCACAAGGAAGTGGGGTGTTTTAGTTTGATTAAATTCTGCACTGTTGAAGATCGCCAAGAGAAAAAAATGGTTCCGCAAAGAACTATAAGCAACAAAAACAATTCCATTAATTTTGAATTAGTGAGTAGCAACGTAGCGACTATCAATCAATGGTACAGCATTAAAGGAAAGGCTTCAGGAGACAAATAAAGGAGTAGTATATGACGCCTCTACATCTAATTTGTTTCTATACATCAGGGATAAAGCCTCTGGAAAGTACTTTACCAAATCACGATGACTGGGGGCTCAAGTACATTCGCGAAAAAAACAACGTTCCCATAATACGTTGGCAACAAAAATGCGAAAATCTCTATATAGAAGCAAAAAAATTTCTCAAAGACGAAAACGAAGGTGTTTTTACACGTCATTGGGAAGAAAATGATAAAAAATATACAGCAATTGCCGTCGCTGCCATCGAGAAAGGTTCTATGCGCCGCAACGTACTCATCGCGATTTTTGAAACAGTGGAAGATTTCGCTCCACAAAAAATTGCACAATTGTGTTTTGAAGGGAAATTACTACCCGCAGGTTTAAAAGAAATCAAAAAAAATCCACAGGTAGAAATTTCTCTCCAAGATACAATAGCAAATTTTCCAGCGATGTCAAAAATTGGGGAACCCATAGAACCGCCCAAAAAGGATCTCAATCGCACCACGACAAGTCACGTTCCGGTACCAAAACCGAGACGCCGCCGCGGTTCATTGCCGTGGGTAATGACATTCGTGATGGCGATTATTGCGATAATACCATACTTAAAAGATGTCGAGACCAATCCGATGTCGACAAGTATGACTTCGGCAATTCAACCAAGATTTTCTAAGCATCTAGATCGTACCGCTGACTTAGAGAATGAGAACATTGAGTTGCGACAAAAGCTAGACAGAGTGAACGCCAAGCTCCGTGAAAAGATGTATGAATTAGAAGAAAAAGACACGATCGCCACGGAGATCGGTGGCTGGGAATCTCTACGCGTGTTAATCAATATATGCAAAAAATACCGCATAGACCGCGCCGAAAAACTGCAACTGGTTTTGGAAAAATTTAAACGCGAAGCAGAACAACTAAAACGTGCCAAAATTGCCGCAGAAAATAGTAGTAACCAACAAAAGGAAAAGATGAAGTACATCAACTTCAACTTGCAAAAACTCCAAGAACTCATTGAGCAAGAACTTGCCCAGAGTGATAACAAAAACTGGAGACTCACCCTAAAACACTGCAAAAAAGAAATACAAGATCTACTAGAAGACGACTAACGATTCGATCACAATCTTCATCCTGAGACTTCCGGATAAAGATTGTGATGGGATCTCTGAAACCTTCCTTAAAATTGCCAAACATTTGTCTTAGATTTTCTTCTTTTTATTGGTGCCCTCACCATCGAATCAGCAGTTTCAGCAAAGCTGAAAGCAACAAGACGATGGTGAGGGCACCAATCGGAAAACGAAACACTAGTCTTAAATCAATACGAATCGCCAAATACCAATATCATGCCCAAAATCCATCTCTAAGATTGTCGCGCAAATCTTGATATTTCAAAACGAATATAATATAATTATGTGTCTAACGTGCTGCTGTAGAAACTCAATAGTATAGAAACAAAAATTTTCCACATATTGATGTGTAGCACGCTTTTAACTCAAGTGACGGCTGT
Source organism: Candidatus Uabimicrobium amorphum (assembly GCF_009002475.1). Classification (GTDB taxonomy): domain Bacteria; phylum Planctomycetota; class Uabimicrobiia; order Uabimicrobiales; family Uabimicrobiaceae; genus Uabimicrobium; species Uabimicrobium amorphum. The sequence continues at coordinate 393,645 of NZ_AP019860.1, read as the reverse complement.
TTGTTTTTCATCTTGAAGATATGCCGCCACAAATATTTAGAACTAGACACGGAGATACTATGACTATAAAAGCAACTATCGTTATTTTGTTAACGTTGGTAGCTATGGGGTTTTTAGCGCGTACGGTTTACATTTTGTACTCCCTGTTAAAAAAAGCCCAACCTACTGAAAATTTTCCTCCTATATCGCAGAGCATTAAAGACTTTTTTGTGATGGTTCTGGCCCAGACTAAGGTACTTCGTTGGCATTACTCTGGAGTACTTCATGTTTTGATCTTCTGGGGTTTTCTTGTATTGGGAACGACAGTAATCGAGATGTACGGTGAAGCCTTTGACCCAGAGTTTGTGATCCCTATCATTGGTGGTAATGAGGTGATGGCTTTTTCACAAAACTTGTTCACCATTCTCGTTCTTGTCGGTGTATTTATGGCCTTTGTGCTGCGTACTTTTGTAAAGCCTAAGCGCTATGAAGGTTCCGATCACGTTGATGCGATGGTTATTTTGGGTTGTATTACCGTTATAGCCGTTACACTACTATTTATGCATGCCCAACGTGCGCAACACGGTATGGAATATGCCCAAGGATTTTTTGTGTCAAAGCACCTCGCGGCGGCGATTCCTGCGGGAATTCTCAATCCCATTGCCGATGTTTCTTATTGGCTGCACTTTGGGGTGATACTGTTTTTCATGAACTGGATTCCTCGCGGAAAGCACTTGCACCTATTGGCCATTATACCCAACATTATGTTGCGTAAGAATCCAAAGAAAGTCGCTCGTGGAAAGTTGCGTAAGCTTGACCTAGACGACGAAGATGCCGAAGTTTTTGGAGCAAATAATTGGACGGAGTTTCCGTGGAAAGATATGCTCGACACATTCGCATGTATGGAATGTGGCCGTTGTGTGGCTGTTTGCCCTGCAAATAGCACCGGTAAGGAACTCAATCCTAAAAAGTTACATACAGGTATTCGTTATTCTGTGCAAGAGAATGCCCAAGAGCTTCTCAAGGAAGGTGCAGAATTTCCGAGTATTGTAGGAGATATATTCAGCGAAGATTTCTTTTGGCAATGTACCACCTGTGGTGCTTGCGTAGAAGAATGCCCAGCGACAAATGAACACATTGACAAAATCATGGATGTTCGCCGCTACATGGTACTCACCGAAGGTACAATGAAGCCAGAGACAGCGCAAGCAATGAAAAGTTTGGAAACACAGTACAATCCATTTACCATGAGCCATCAAAGTCGTTTTGATTGGACAGAAGATAAAAAAATTCCGACGATGAAAAACAATCCTGATGCGGAATATTTGTACTGGGTTGGGTGTTTTGGTTGCTTTGACGATCGCAATAAAAAAGTTACGCAAGACCTGTGCAATGTAATGGACAACGCTGGTGTATCTTACGCCATTCTCCAAGGCGAAGAAAAATGTACGGGAGATCCTGCGCGTCGTGCTGGTAATGAGTACTTATTTGAAATGCTTGCCGAAGAGAACGTGGAAACTCTAAACAAGTATAAAGACAAGAAAATTATTACACAGTGCCCTCACTGCTTTAATACCATCAAAAATGAATATCCAGATTATGGTGGAACATATGAAGTAATTCATCATAGCCAGGTATTAGATCAATTGATCAAAGATGGTAAAATAAAATTGGAAAAAGAAGTCAATAAACGAATGGTATATCACGATTCGTGTTATCTTGGACGACACAACGGAGAATACAAAGCTCCACGCAATGCTCTTAGTAAAGTAAAAGGAGCAAAAATTCTCGAAATGGAACGCAACCACAGCAAGAGTTTCTGTTGTGGCGCTGGTGGATCGAGAATGTTTATGGAAGAGACGGAAGGTAAACGTGTGAATGTAGAGCGCGTTGAGGAGGCCTCACGTACAAATCCAGATGTGATGGTAAGTAACTGTCCATTTTGTTTATCAATGTTCGAAGATGGCATTAAAAGTGCTGGTCTACAGGACAATTTTCAACCTGTGGATTTAGTCGAAGTAATTGCGGAAGCAATGGAATATACCGAAGAACAACAAGAAAAAGCGAAACAAAAGAAGTAAATTTTTTGTTTGTCAAATTGTTTTAAAGCCTTTCCTAAAAACAAGGAGAGGCTTTATATTTTTTGTTTGATACGTTTACACGCCTTTATTCTGCAGATTCTTCCATTTTTTTTACTAATTTTAAACATCCTGCGACCTTGCGTGATAGGCTACTTTTTAGGTATGCAAGATCTTTTTCTTCAAAACTGTACTTTATTGCGTGCTGTGTGCGCCAATCAAAAAACATATGTTCTGGCTGCTGAGAAATCAGCACAACAGGCTTACCAATCGCACGTGCATGTGCCGCTTCAGTTACAACATTACTATTGGGAACATCTTCGTACTTGTCGCCCGAGAAATCAGCAATAATAAACTCGCAATCCTTAATTTCGCGTAAAATCGCGTACCATATATTATCTACGTCTACGATATTATCAACACGCATTGCCTGTACTTTGTTTTCTTCGCATGCCGCCTCTATTTGTTGGTAAACCACATCAAATTTTTCCATAAATGGCATCGCAATAAAAGCTTTCGCAATATATTCTTGTTCCTCAAAACGAATATCATTACTGCGTTCTTGCATGTAATTTTGGAAATCTGCTAAAAGTTCAGAAACACTTTGATAACGCTCTTGTGGATCTGGCTGTAGCATTTTTATAATAATCTGCTCTACTTCTTTTGGAATTTTTGCGTTGTGTGTTGTTGGTTGCGTGGGCTTCTCGGTATCCAAACGATTTAGGTAGGCCATTCCTTGTTCTTCACCTAAAGGATACTTATTTGTCGTCATGTAATAAAAGAGTACGCCAAGTGAGTATATATCAGAACGAGCATCTAGAGGTTTGTTGTTGTATAATTCTGGCGACCAGTAATAAAAAACATCTTCGTCTACGTCTAATTCACTTCCTTGCTCGTATTTCCCTTTATTGATTTCGTCTAGTTCAAATCCCGTTTTACCTATTTTTAGGTTAAGGCCATATGTCAGCAGCTTTACAATATTATTTTCTCCCAATGCGATGGATTTGGGATGTATATTTTGATGGACAACACCTAGACGATGCCCTTTTTCCAGGCCATCCATAAGGGAAAGTAATATTTGAAATATTTCATCTAAGGAAAAATCTCGCTGTTCTTGAAAATACTTGTATAGAGTTTTTCCCTCGATAAGTTCCAAAGCCATATAGTAGTGTGTTTCGTCTTCAACCACCGTGTATAGTTTTGGAATGGCTTCACTTGCTACTGCTGCGAGAGTGTTTGCTAACTCTAACAATTTTTGTGTTTCAAGATCATCACTTTTTTGAACTATCTTCAAACGTACGACTCTATTCGTGAAGTCTTCCACTGATTTGTAAATACCACTGCTTAACTTAGACTCTATAGTATAGCCGCGTATTTTTTTTCCAATAAATGGATCCTGATCCATGATTCACCTTTCTAAATATCATGTAATGTTGATAATAAGCAGAGCTTTAACATAGAATAATACAACATGGATGTGAATTTTGAAAGGTAAAATAGAGCTTGTATGGTACGCGATACGTATCTGGTGCGTTATCGATGAGTTTACGGAGGTGTGATTTACGATATGAACGGTGTTTTACCGTTCATATCGCTTGAAAAAGAATTGTCTAGTTCAACAAAGGTTTCTTAGTTTTTAGCATGTGCGCTATACGTTCTTGGCTCTTTGGTTGTGAACAAAGTTCGACAAACGCTTCGCGCTCTAACTCTAGAAAATAGTCTTCGCTTATTGGGGTGGCGGGATTTGCTCTTTCACCACCTGTTAACACATGGGCCATCTTCGTTGCAATAAAAGCTCCGTGTGGAGGAACCTGGTGAGCACGTAATAGTCCCTTCAAGTTTTCTTCTATCACATAAAAAGCACCGCGTCCAGCTAACAACAAATCTTTTGGTTTCTTTGCCTCAAAGCCATCCACCATTCCAAGTGCCACATCTTTGGCCTTTTTAAGTTGCATGTCTTTGTCTAACACAATCACGTCATCTTTATTCAAAAAGCCTTTGCCAATCGCATCGTGAGCAGAAGAAGAAACCTTACCATAAGCAATGAGTTCTAGTGCCTTCATTGTTGGTACAACTGGTCCAGGTCTTCGCGATGCCATGTTCTCAATAAATTGCTTAATCAAGAGTAAGTTACCAGCACCACCTGGCAAAAGACCAACACCGACTTCGACAAGACCACCGTAGAGCTCTGCGGCCGCTACGCGTTTGTGTCCCGCTAGTGTCACTTCCATTCCGCCACCAAGAGTCATACCGTGAGGGGCAACAACAACTGGTACAGAGGCGTAATGTAAACGCATATTCGCATCTTGAAAAGCCTTACTCATGTCGCGAATGGCATCCCATTTTTTCTCTTTACACAGCTCTAGAAGCAACTGAATATTTGCTCCCGCACAAAAATTGGCTCTCTGGTTCGATACAACAAGACAAGTAAAGCCTTTGGCTTCGATTTCTTCAAAAGCTTGCTCCATCATCGAAACAACGAATTCGTCAATGGGATTCATTGTCGGTACCATACGCGAGTCAATTTCAAGTAAGAGCGCTCCGTCTTCCATGTCAACAAGTCGCGCGCTAACATTTTCGCGTAAGACATTGCCTTTTTCTTTGAGAGCGGCAATCGAAATGACATCTGGATTTGATTTTACCGGAACCATAGCCTTTGTGTTAATGTCAAAAAAGCTGCGACTTGTGCCCGACTTCTGATAAAAACTTCCTGTGGTACTCGCCACTTCTTGTAAGAGAGGGGGAACCGTCATACCTGCCGCACGCATCCATTCCATCGACTTGTCTAAACCAATGGCATCTAGCGCTTCGATAGGGCCTATCTCGCGATTAAATCCCCATTTCATTCCATTGTCGATTGTTGCGACATCGTCAGCAATTTCACCAACTAGATCGACGGCATATGCGGCTGTTGACAAGGTGATTTCGCGACTAAATTTATGAATAGGGCTGTCACCTTTTACCATTTGATAGAGTCGTTCTTCAATCGTTTGGTAACTACGCGCGACTTTGATTTCATCAAGTTTGACCTTCTTCGCTGGTTGGTATTCCCAACTCTTCAGATCCAAAGCAAGTATCTTGCGACCTTCTTTGCGATAAAAACCTTTGCCGCTCTTGAGGCCGAGCATGTTGTCTTCGACCATACGTGTCAAAAGAGGTGGCGCATTGTATAAATCGCGTTCTTTGTCCTCGGGACAGTTGTCGTACAAGTTTTGCGCAACGTGCAAAGTGGTGTCATTTCCCACGAGATCGCACAAACGCAAAGTCGCTGTTTTTGGATTTCCAAGTGGTGGACCAGTAATGGCATCGACAGTTTCAACATCAAAGTTATACTTTTCCATCAATGACAATGTTTTCATTAGACTGTAAACACCAATGCGGTTCGCCACAAAGTTTGGCGTATCGCGGCAAATAATCGTTTTTTTACCTGCTTTGGTGAAAAAGTCTTCTAAAAACGCTAACATTTCCGGATCGGTTGTTGCCGCTGGAATAATCTCCACTAGCGGAAGATAACGCACTGGGTTAAAGTAGTGCGTTCCTGCAAAACATTTCTTCATATTGTCAGAAACACTGGCGATCATTCTATTGACAGATAAACCAGAAGTATTGGTCACAACCATAGAATCGGTTTTGCGGCTTGCATCAATTTGCGCCATCATTTTGTCTTTGAGTTCTTGTATTTCGGGTACAACTTCGACAATCATGTCCGCTTTATTTAAATGCTCTGCCATTTCCGCGTTACCACGCGGGGTAATTCTCTTTCCGAATTTAGGTGTATATAGCAATGGTATTTTTGCCTTCGGGCTAGCTAATTTTCCCAAATTAGCGGCCGCAATATCTACTTCGACGTCGTACATATCGCAAGTAATTCCCTGATTAGCAAAAAAAGCAGCAATACCTCCACCCATCACACCACTTCCGATAACGGCAACGTGATTAATGGTTTTTATTGGACTCATTCACTTCTCCTCTCCAATATGGTTGCTGCTCCTTGTCCACCACCTACACACATTGTCGCCAATGCGTATTTCTTGTCGAGCTTTTCGAGTGCTGTAATCGCGGTACCTATAATTCGCGCTCCTGACATTCCCAGTGGGTGTCCTAGAGCAATCGCACCACCTAAAACATTGATTTTGTCCATTGGCCAATTGCCTTCGCGAATTACATACAACGACTGCGCAGCAAATGCTTCATTTAGTTCAATAACGTCGATGTCATCTAGTTGCATACCCGCACGTTTCAACGCTTTTTCGGTAGCAGGCAAAGGACCCATTCCCATGCGCTCGTGATCACATCCAGCGACTGCCGTCGTTTTGACGTACGCACGTATGTTTAATCCCAATTCCTTTGCCTTGTCTTCGCTCATCAAAATAATGGCGGCGGCTCCTGAAGATACAGGAGATGAAGTTGCGGCAGTTACTGTTCCATCTGCCTGAAAAGCAGGTTTTAGGGATTTTATCTTTTCAACATTGGGTTCTTTCATACACTCGTCACGGTCGAAAGTACTACCATCTGGTAACTCAATGGGAATTACTTCGGAAGAAAAAGCGTTTTCGTTCCATGCTTTTAGCGCTTTTTCGTGGCTATCTATTGCAAATTGTTCTTGATCTTCACGCGAGATATTTAAATCTTTTGCTAGATTTTCGGCGGTGTCCCCCATGCCAATGTAAAAATTGTTGCTATTGAGTTCTTTGTCATAAGAAGGGTTGTATCCGCCCATAGGTACGCGAACCATGTGTTCAATTCCCGCCGCGATTCCAATGTCACCTTTTCCACAAGCAATTGCGTCGGCAACTACCATCAGCGTTTGCTGTGAAGAAGCGCAAAACTGGTTTACAGTAATTCCAGCAACAGAAGAAGGTAAACCCGATTTTATGACCATAGCACGCCCAACGTTTAAACCATTTTCGGCTTCGGGGAATGCGCAACCTACCGCCACCAATTCCACCTGGTCCTTTGGTAGTTTGTCGTTGCGTTCCAACAATTTAGCGATTACTTGGCTACCAATCTCTAGAGAAGTTAATTGATTTAAAGCCCCACCCTTTGCTTTTGAAATAGGGGAGCGACCATAATCAACAATTACAACATTCCTAAGTTCCATAAATTTTCCCTTTAGTCTTTCTTTAAATATTTAGAATTACAATATCATAAATAATTTTCCAAGGCGAACACACGCGTTCGCCTTGCGATTATTTATACCAATGCAAAACTTATAGGTAGTACTGTTCTTTTTCTAAAACAGCCTGGCCAATTACTCTTTTTAGTGGGAATACATTTTCGTTGTACTCGGTATGCGAAAGTAACCATTCAAGATCTTCGCGCGAACGATCCACATCGTAATCGTGAGAAACATCCCAAATAGCACGTCGTGCTAAAGTGCGTATTTGCTCTAAACGATCAATGGTTGTTACTTTGGCAATTGCTTCCTCTACTTCGCCATAATTTCCATGATCTTTTAGGTAATGACATCTTGCGATGACCGAATCTACAACGTAAAGATGAATCAACATGTCGGAAATGTGCTCAATTACCTGCTGCTGATTGGAAATATCTTTACCATAGCGTAAAATAGCCTTTTCCACTAAATATGCAACAGCATATTTGGCGGCATATACGCTTTTCTTTTCCTCTTCAAAAGCAACTTCGCGATACGCATAGTTAAACTGACGCGTACGCAAGGCCTGTTGTACTTCTTCTGTAAACACACGGTAAGGAATACCACCACTGTATATATTACGAACTAGAAAATCGAAGATAACTAAACGGTTGATATCGTTCGTTCCTTCATAGATCATATTGATAATACAGTCACGGAATTCTCTCTCTACGCTATATTCAGAAGTGTAGCCATAGCCTCCGTGCATCTTAACTGCATTTTCACAAATATTGTATTGCGCTTCAGAACCTTCCACCTTGCAAATGGAGGATTCCATTGCAAAAGAACGTACCGCTTGGATTAAGCTTTCCGCGGAAAAGTCTTGAGATTTTTGCTCATTGATTTTTTCATCAATTGGTGCTGCGGTGCGAAAATTTATGGATTCTATGCCAAAAAGACGAACACTCATATCCGCTAATTTTGCCAACTGCATATCAAATTCAGCAAGGGAACGGCCGAACTGTTTGCGTTCCTTGATGTACTTGATTGTAGTATTGATTACGGTACGAGCTCCTCCTTGGACAGCAAATCCAAGAGCCAGGCGTCCAATGTTCAGAATATTGAGGGCGATATTCGCTGCATCACCGAGCTTCCCTAACAAATTCTCTTTTGGCACTTTTACATTGTCAAAAGTCAAAGTTGTTGTGGAAGACCCTTTGATCCCCATTTTCTTTTCTTCGGCTCCTCGCGAAACACCTTCTAAATCTAAATCAACAATAAGAGCGGAATATTTACCTTCAATACGTGTAAATACTACGGCAACATCCGCCCAACCACCATTGGTAATAAATTGCTTACTACCATTCAGAATGTAGTGATCTCCCTCAAGACGAGCTTCCGTTCGTCCACTAAGTGCATCAGAGCCACTACCTGGTTCCGTCAAAGCGTAACATCCCATATACTCACCGCTAGCTAGTTTAGGTAAGTACTTCTTTTTTTGCTCTTCTGTTCCAAACAACAAAATAGGCTTTGTACCTATACCAAGGTGAGCAATACAAGTTACTGAGAAACTGGCGTGAAAACGACATAGATTTTCCGAGACAAACATGTCGGTCATGAGATCCATTCCCAGACCATCATATTCCTCTGGAATAGCTGCGCTAACAAGACCTTGCTCGGCCGCTTCGCGAAAGAGTTTGACAAGGACGGGAGTTCCATCATCATCAACTGGTTTTTTATCTAAGTCATGAGGGCAACTCGCAACTTTGCTTTTACAAAAATCATAAGTTACTTTTCCGATTTCTAGTTGCTCTTCGTTTAACTGTTCTCTGGTGAAAACTGTACCAGGAGGACAAGGAGAAACTAAAAAACCACCGTTGCCAATATTGTGATTTTCGCCATGAGTAATAGCTTGTTCTTCAGAAACTGTTTTATTCTTTGTAGTTTCCATGCATATACTCCTTTTTTGCAAAATATAATTTTATGGTTTATGACGCAGTGTGTCATATTCAGGTATGAATATAGCAAATTTTCGTCAACTTGACAAGAAAATGTTTTTATATGTTCACTACATCACTGTAATTATAGCATAAAATCAACATTTTAGCTATCAAAATTTACATAAAATCAACACTACGAAACGGGAAAAATGTACACTGTATCTCAATAAATTCTATCCTGAGTATGAAACTACAAAGTATACGACGAGAAAAGATGCATAAAAAAGTAATGCTTTGTTTTGACCGTTTACACAATGTTGATTTTATTGTGGATTTAAAAATATCAACACTATAATATAAAAAAAATATAATTTACTTCATTTTTGTCTTGACTTTTGTCGAAAGTGTAGTATTATTTGAGCACTAATTCAAATGCAGCTGTAGCTTAGCTGGTTAAAGCGCCGGATTGTGGTTCCGGAGATCGTAGGTTCGAGTCCTACCAGCTGTACAACTCTCTATCCTTCCATCAGATTACAAAAACAACCATTCAAAACTATCAAAACCTCCTACAAAATACAAAGGTTAACTTCATGACTCAGGGAAGAAAATATAAACTTCAACCTCGTTTAATCAAAGGTTTTCGTGATATTTTTGCCGAAACTTACCTTGCACGTCAGTGGATGATCGAGCAAGTTCGTTCTGTTTACGAAAAGTACGGCTTTGTACCTCTTGAAACTCCTGCTCTCGAATATGTCGACAATTTGGGTAAACATATCCAGGAAACAGATAGCGCCGAAGAGGGGATCTTTGCCTTTCGCGATGATGATGAAGAACTCATTGCACTGCGCTATGATTTAACAGCACCTCTTTCGCGAGTATTCGCTCAATACACTGAACTGACCCGTCCATTCCGCCGCTATCAACTAGGAACGGTATGGCGAGATGAAAAGCCAGGACTTGGAAGATTTCGCGAGTTTTACCAATTTGACATTGACATTGTTGGTAGTAACAAGATGTCTGCTGAAGCTGAAATTTGCAGCGTTATTTGCGAATGTATGGAAAAATTGAATATTAAACGTGGTGAATATTTAGTGCGGGTGAGCAATCGCAAAATTGTCAATGCGATGATGGAAAGTTGCGGAATCGATCATTCTGACGAAAAAGGCAATCCCACATTTAAGTGTTTAACAACACTTAGAGCGATTGATAAGCTTGATCGCCTTGGTATGTCGGGAGTGGTAGATCTCTTAGGTAAAGGTCGCAAAGACGAAACGGGAGACTTTACCAAAGGGGCTGAATTGACATCGGCACAAATAGATTGTATCCAGAAATATCTTGCTGTCAGTAGTGAAAATCGTCAAAAAGCGTGTGATGAACTATTTGAGATTGTAAAAGATACCGAAGTAGGACAAGAAGGTATCGACGAATTACGACAAATCGATAACATTTTACAAGTTCTAAAAATTGACGAAGAACGCGTGGTCTTTGATCCTACGATTGTACGAGGCCTCAACTACTATACAGGGCCAGTTTTTGAAACAGTGCTAACTACTTGCAAAAATGAAAAAGGCGAGGAGGTCGGTTTTGGTTCGGTGTTTAGTGGTGGACGCTATGATGGCCTCATTGAACGTTTTACCGGACAAAAAGTTCCGGCAACAGGTGCATCGATTGGTTTAGATCGCCTATTAGAGGCACTTAAGGTGAGTGGTCGCATTAAACAACGTAAAGCCACAGCGCAAGTATTCGTCACCACCATGGATAAAAACCTAACTGCCGAGTATCACAAACTAGCACACAGCTTACGTGAAGCAGGTCTTAACACAGAACTTTTCATGGGAAAAGGCAAGCTGAACAAGCAACTGAAATACGCAGACCGTTGGGATATTCCCGTAGCCCTACTTCTCGGTAGCAACGAACTAGCAGAGGGAACGGTTAGTATTAAAGATCTTTACCACGGTAGAGAAATTGCGACAGAAATTGCCGACCGCGAAGTGTGGAGAAAAGAGCAACCCGCACAGATGACTGTTTCGCGAGAAAATTTGGTGGTAGAGATTAAAAATATCTTAGAAAAATATGGTTTAAATTAATTTTTAAGATCTTACAAACACAAAATAAACTTCGGTAAATTTGAAGTTTATTTTGTGCAAAACACTTTCTCATGACACAACTCCCAAAAATATATAACACCCCCTAAACTTTTTTCCCACAAAAACGTCATAATAAAATGTAGTTCCCCTAATTGCTGTTGACTTAAACGTTATGAATATATAAACTTTATATAAAGTAAATTTGAGTGCTTTTGAAAATAAGAACCTTTTCTTATTTTGCAACTACAATTGATATCGCTCTAGAGGTGGATTACTATGGATATCTCTAAATTTTTTAGATACATGATTGCACAGGGAGCTTCCGACTTGTACTTGAAAACAAACAGTCGTCCTTCCGTGCGCATTGATGGAAAAATACGCTTTATCGCCGATGTACCTTTATCGGAAGATAATATGTGGAAGGTTTTTGATCGCTTACTCGACGAGGCCAACAAAGAAAATTTTAATGAGACAGGTGGTGCAGACTTTTCCATTGCCATACCGAACGTTGGCCGATTTCGTGCGAACGTTTTCCGTCATATGAGTCAGCTTGGTATGGTCTTTCGCCATGTTCAAGAAAAAATTCCCTCTTTTGAACAGCTAGGCCTTCCCGTAAAAGGCCTACAACATCTATCGAGTCGTAAGCGTGGTTTAGTACTGGCAACAGGAATTACCGGTAGTGGAAAATCTACAACCCTCGCCTCGATGTTGCAGTATATAAACTTGAATTTTTCGAAACATATCGTAACCGCAGAAGACCCTATTGAATATGTATTCAAAGAAAAGTTATGTATATTCAGTCAAAGAGAAGTCGGAATTGACACCGAAAGTTTTACGCAAGCTTTGCGCCACGCGATGCGTCAAGCCCCTGACGTAATACTCATTGGTGAGATGCGCGATGTGGAGACTGTCGAAGCGGCGATTAATGCTGCGGAGACCGGGCACTTAGTTTTCTCGACACTTCACACCCTGAATGCGATGCAAACGGTAGAACGTATTGTGATGTTTTTTCCACCTCACCAACATGACATGCTACGTCAACAGTTAGGTTTACTTCTCGAAGGTATTATTTCAACACGTCTTATTCGTAAAAAAGACGGCAAAGGACGTGTACCTGCCGTAGAGTTGTTGTTAAAGACGCCGACTATTCGCGATGTGATTTCCGAAGGTAGAACTTTGGATATTCCCAAGGCGATTTACGAAGGCTACGACTACTATGGTACAATGACTTTCAATCAATCTTTGGTTGCGTTAGTCAAAAGTGAGATCATCACCCTTGAAGCGGCAAAAGCGGCCTCTGATAAACCAGAAGAACTGGCGATGGAACTTCGCGGTATCTCACGGGGAACTTCAATGAAAAATCCACGTTAATATAAGAAAGGAAGTTCAGATGCCTATAAAAACAATAAAAAAGATGATTTGGCTTGCAAGTAGCTTTTTTAGTTTGCTGTTATGCGGTGCTTTATTTATGGTGTTTTTTATTTCCACTGTTGACGCGCAAAAAGTACCCAAGTTGCCTCCTGAACCTCAGAGAAACAACAGTAAAAAAACAACCCTAATCCAACTCAGTGCGTTGTGGAAAACAGATTTTAATGCGAAACAGCCCGTCAGGCAAGTTGTTAGAGTAACACAGCAACCGGTGCGCCAAGCTCCAAAGCTGGAAAGTATATTACCGCGCTACTTGCAAATACACAGTATCCTCAATGAAGGATTTGCCATTGTTATTTTGAATAGACGGCAAAAGATGATTATGCGTCCTTTTGACCAAAAGGCAGAAGACACCTTCCTTGATCTAGGCGACGAATCGCAACGCCCTTGGGAAGTATCGATACCTGGAAAAAAACTCATTTTAATTAAAATCGACTATGAGCAAGGTATTTTATTTCAAAACGCCAACGACGAAAAAGAACAAGGGTGGCTCAAACCGTCCAAAGATGGTGGCTTTGGAAGATCTGTACGCAAAATACCTAAAAGTCGCCAAATTGGTGAAAACCAATGGATGGTTACGCGTGATGAAGCACGGAAAATGTACGAAGAGTACGACAAATACATTGGGGAAATGGCATTAAAACCTCACAATGACGGTATTTGGGTACGTCGTGTTCCCGAGGGATCCAAAGCGGCCTTTTATGGATTGCAAAAAAATGATATTGTGGTGGATTTCAACGGTACACCACTAAAACTGGAAGAGCTTTCCTCGAAAAATAACATACGTAAAATGGCGAGAAAATATCGCAAAATGAAAAGTTTTCGACTTAATATTATACGCAATGGACAAAAAATGACCTTGCGCTTTGATAAACCATAGTACGAGAAAGGTTAACTTTGGTAGATTCTCAAACACTAGAAAAGTGTGAAAACAGCATTGGCTACGTTTTTAAAGATAGAGCCCTACTTGTGAGGGCTCTAACACATGCCTCTTTGAGAAAAGAAAGCGGTACCTGTAACGAACGTCTTGAATTTCTTGGGGATGCAGTGCTCGGATTGGTGGTTTCTGATTTTCTTTTTCACACATTTCGCGATTTCGACGAAGGTGATCTGAGCTTGATTAAATCGATTGTTGTTTCGCGTGCAACACTTGCCAAACAAGCGCGTGTTTTGCGTCTGCCCGACTTTTTTTCTTTTGCCAACCCCAACAAGGAAGAAAAAGGAAATAAAATACCCAACTCCGTGTTGGCAAACGTCTTTGAAGCGATCATCGGTGCTATTTACATTGACAGTGGTTTGGCAGAGTCGCGAAAATTTATTTTAGCGTCTTTACGCAACGATATTGAATCGGCCATCAAAAACCCATATCAAAAGAACTACAAAACACTGCTGCAATTTATCGCCCAAAAATACCTGGGCACAACACCTAGTTATAAAATACTCGGCATGAAAGGTGCCAATCATGAAAAGGTGTTTATTGCATGTGCGATTATAGGAAAACGCAAGTTTTTGGCAGCAGAAGGTCCCAATAAAAAAGAAGCAGAACAACTAGCCGCCCATGCAGCATTACAAATTCTTTCCTTAGAAGATCCGGTCATTGCCGAGAATATACGCCGTAATCTATCGGTGGAAGACAGTAAAAAAGATAAACCTTTGGCAAAAACTCCCAGTCTATTCCATAATTCAAAATCTTTACTACAACATGTTACACAAAAAAATAAACTTCCGTATCCAGAGTACAAACGTATTCACATTGAAATTGAAAATGAGCGCAAATTTTTTTATATTGCGGTACAAATTGGTGGACGGAGATTTCCCGAAGCAAAAGCAACAAAAGTAAAAGAGGCAGAAAGACTGGCGGCACGCAATGCGCTGGATATTCTTGCGGAAGACTATGCAAAGACTGGGGCAAATAACGACTTAACTTTTTTCCCTGCGGAATACATAAACAACCCTCCTTTATGGCATAAACTCAATTAGTCCTTATCCAAAAGCTACCTCTATCCATAACCTTCCTGTTGAAATAGTTTAAAGACATGCTACTCCGCAGTGAATCGTGACATAACTATGATTACAGTAAGATAAATACAACACAATATTTAAGATTGAAATTTCTTTTAGAAAGGAAATACGGGGTTACTTCGATTAAGGTAAGAAAATCTCGTAGTACACCATGGACAAGTACATCTGCATACACGGTCATTTTTATCAGCCTCCACGTGAAAATCCGTGGACCGGAGAAATTGAAAAACAAGAATCTGCTGCACCCTATCACGATTGGAACGAGCGCATTACCGCAGAGTGCTATGACCCAAACAGTCATTGTGAAATATTTAATGGCGATGGCGCGAAGGTCAAAGATCAAAACAATTACGCATACACAAGTTTTAATTTTGGACCAACACTCTTGTCATGGATGGCGCGCAACAGTAAAGAAGCCTATGAAGCGATAATACATGCCGATGCAGAAAGTATGAAAAACTTTAACGGTCACGGTTCTGCGATTGCACAAGTATACAATCACATAATCATGCCACTAGCAAACCAACGCGACAAAGAAACGCAAATTATCTGGGGAATAAAGGATTTTGAGCATCGCTTTAAGCGCAAACCCTTAGGAATGTGGTTGGCTGAAACGGCTGTAGACACAGCAACATTGGAACTTTTGGCACAACATGAAATTCAGTTTACGATTTTAGCACCACGCCAAGCAAAAGAAATTCGTAAAATAGGTACGGAGCACTGGGATTCAGTGGCGTATGAAAAAGTAAATCCGTTTCGCGCGTATTTATGTAAACTACCGTCGGGGAAAAGCATACATTTATTTTTTTATGACGGGCCCATTTCACAAGACATCGCCTTCAACAATTTGTTAGCCAATGGCGAATCGTTTGCCAATCGTCTTCTGGATGTACTTTTTCATGGAGATGCCCAGGTAGTACATATTGCAACAGACGGTGAAACGTATGGACACCACCACGCTTTTGGTAATAAAGCTTTGGCGTATTGTCTACACCATGTCAACAACAATCCTCACGCAAAATTAACGGTGTATAGTGAGTTTTTACAAAAATTCCCTGCAGAATATGAAGTTCGCATTTTTGAAAATTCGTCTTGGAGTTGTGTACATGGGGTCGAGAGGTGGCGTAGTAACTGTGGATGTGGATCTGAAGGCGGTGGGCAACAACAATGGCGTGATCCTTTGCGCAGGGCGATGAGTTGGCTTGTAGAGAAGAGTGCGCAAGTATATGAAAAGCAAATGAAAAAATATAACGTAGATCCATGGGAAATACGCAATTGCTACATAGAACTGATCCTGGAACATGGTATTGATGATATCAATGCGTTTTTTAAAAATCATTTTCCGAAGCGCTTAAGTAACCGTCATAAAAATAAAATATTGCGGCTACTCGATATGCAACATCAGTCTTTATTAATGCAAACAAGTTGTGGATGGTTTTTTGAGGAAATTTCGCGTTTAGAGGGCGTACAGGTGATGGCATATGCTCGTAAATGCTTAGAATTAGCGCAAAAGTTTTGCTTTTTTTCTCTGGAGAAACAATATTGCCACATTTTAGAAGAGGCGCAAAGCAACATGGAACAGTATAAAAATGGAGCCGATGTCTACCGGCAAATCGTAAAGAAAATACCGCGTAGCTAATGAAGTATAGAAAGATGCGAGTATGCGATAACCTAAATCGTAACTCTCCCAGGTTGTTCTCTGGAACTACAAAACAAAATGGCTTTGCAATTTTGACCGTAAGTAATAACAGTACAACACTTTATACGACCAAGTTGTACAATCCCAACAGCAAGTTGAAGTAATTTCATTTTAATAAAACAACAGCGAGCTGTCGGGTACGGTCATCCCTGGTTTGACCAGGGATCCAGGCGTTCACAAGTCGACTTTGAGTGTAGATTCCTGCTTCCGCAGGAATGACACCCTGGTTACGTAGTTCAAAAAGTGTTGAAAAAACGCAACTTTGGTTCGAGTCTACTATTATAGATATAGACCGCATACCAATTACGACCTACGTTTTTTTAAATATTCACTCAAAGCCCCCTTACACCAAAAAAGTTGTTTGGCAATAGGAAATTTTTTGGCTTTTGGGTGAAATACGTGCAAAAAGTATCGTAGTGACAAAGTCACTCTTTGAATCCATATAAAATAGGGAACACCAAAAATAAAAGGGCATGTCAATTTTTGGTAATGAGCGTAGCCACGGCCCGCTAAATAATATCGGCGACATAGCCACTGAAAGTTGAGCTGATCTTCGCGAATCACATGTTGCACTTTTGCTTTGGGCACATAAATGAATTCAAATTGTTGATTTTTTAACCGTTGCAGCAAATCCGTTTCACCGCCCATGATATACTCGCTGTTGGATTTATTTTGTTTTGGACCAAGATTCTCATTGTATTGAAATTTTGCCATTATGTCGCTGCGAATCGCTAGATTTGCACCAAATGGTGTGAACTCAATCGGACCTTCCTCGACACTGTGTTGGTATTTTGCAAAGGCGATGCTTTTGGTATTTTCATCAATATCTTCAATCCACTGTGGAGTATTAGGAGGCATCAATGGCGTTATTGTTCCACCAAATATAGAGTGTTGTGGCCATCGTGAGGTAGCGTTCATTAGTTCTTGTAGCCACATTTGATCAGGAATAATGTCATCGTCGGTGAAAACGATCCATTCGCTGTCAACAATTCTAAGTGCTTTGTTGAGAGCCAAATTTTTTCCAGGTCTTTTTTCTTCTAAGATCGTCAGTGGAAGTAATTCACAATATTTTTGTAGAATTTGTGGTGTTCTGTCATCGCTTCCATTGTCGACAACGATTATTTTCCATGATATGAGCTGTGTATTTATATTTGTGAAGCCCGAAAGAGTTCTATCCAACGAAGCAGCCCGATTTCTCGTCGAAAGAATAACATTGATTTTCATTTACGTAGATCCTAAAAGATAGGTTTATAATGGTAAAGGTATGCTTTATCTCTCATTCATCTCAAAAATGGGGAGCCGAAAAATTCCTATTAGAAACTGTGTTACAACTACGAGATCAGATAGAAATTGTCGTCCTGCTTCCCAACAATGGTGCGTTATGCGAAGATCTACAAAAATACGATATTGATCACCACATAATACCATATACGTGGTGGGTAGGAAAAAATATTTCCATTATTAAAGGTGTGGTAAAACTAGTACATTCGCTATTTGTGGGTATGTACATTGCCTACAAGTTAAAAAAAATGAAATGCGATGTTGTTTTCAGCAACACATGCACCATTTGTGTCGGTGCCATCGCAGCACAGGTTCTACGGATAAAACACGTGTGGTTTACACATGAATTTTTATGGGAAGATCATCAACTACGGTTTCATTTAGGAAAAAATATCTCTACTTTTTTGATGGATAAACTTTCTCATCACTGTGTGGTAAATTCTTACGCTGTTTACGAAAGTTTCACCAAGAACCTTTCTCGTCGCGAAAAATGGAGGGTTATGTATCAACCTGTTACTTTACATTTTTCTCCCAAACCCATATCCATAGTCGCGAAAAAAAATTTCAGATGTATGATCTTAGGAGCTATCAAAGACAACAAAGGACAAAAAGATGCCATTGCTGCCGTATATCTATTAAAAGAAAAGTATTCTATTTGTGCAGAGTTGTTTATAATAGGTGATGGAAAATCGGAATATGTGAACGAATTAAAAAAACAAGTCTGCGAACATGATATGCAGGAGCAGATTATCTTTATTCCGTACGTAGAGTTTGCGGCTTCGTGGATGAATGAAACGGATATCGTTTTAGTTTGTTCAAAAAACGAAGCCTATGGCCGTGTTACCGTAGAAGCGTTTCTATCAAAAAAAAGTGTTGTTGGATCTGCCAGTGGCGGGACATGCGAACTGCTAAAAGATGACAACAACGGCTTGTTGTATGAGCCCGGTAATATCGAGCAATTGGCAAAAAAAATCAAAATATTGCATGACAGTGAGACGTTAAGAAACGAAATAGCAGAGAGAGCTTATCTTTGGGCTGAAGACAACATTTCGTGGCAAAAATATAATAAAGAATTATGCGAAATCTTATCTGTACAAAGTGAATAAATCTATTTGGGAGGAAAAAAATGCCATCAGCAGATTTCATTATAAGAACAGGTGATTTTATTCAAATATCCATGAATCCCCCGGAGTCATACCCCACTCTTGCAGCACCGATCCCTCTTGTAGGAAGTGGAACAACAGTAAATGCCGTGGCTATGGCGATTTGCTTAGAAGGTGATGAGACACCACAGCTTCTTTTAGCTCCACAGCCATATCAATCTCCTACCTTCTATACCACTCCAGGCATGGGGACGGTCACAATAAAACTTGGATCAAGTAATAAAACAGCAAAGACGAAAAATGGCAAAGCTATTTTAATCAAAGGACAACCCTTTAACGCAGAGTTTAACGTAACTGTTCCCGCTACCTATGTAAATGAAGCCAGTGGTGTTACAACCACCGATCCTGTGTCGAAAAAAACAGGAACTGTACAATTTATAACAACAAATGCGACAGTGAAGGCTAGCTAAAAGGAAGGAAATTAGATATGCACATACTCATAGCTGTAAAAAAAGAACTTGCTATCGGTAGTATGCTAATTTCTGCTGTTCGCGATAATGGTTACACCCCAGTTGTTGTCAGTGATGGCTTTGAAGCTTGGCAACAAATACTGAAGATTCATACTTTTGCTCTGGTAATTTTACAGGATGACCTGGAGCACATGAGCGGAGTAGAAATTTGTCGCCGTTTAAGTAGTGAGCAATTCAAAAATATGTTTTATACTGTTTTAGTGATCGAAAACTACTCCCTTGCTGTTTCCTCTAAATATGTTGATGACTATATAACGAAAACAATAACCCCCATTGAGCTTAATGTAAAAATCAACTGTATTTTAAACCACATTCATCGCTATAGAAATGTATTTCGTCAGGCACAAATAAATGTAGTGGATGAAATACTTATTGTGGAAGATGACGATATTTCGCGTACCGTTGTGGCCAGTCTTATTAAAAAATTTGGTTATCACAGCTGCGAAGCAGCGGATGGCGAACAGGCGTTAGAATATTTTTACAGCCATTCTTTTCCACGCATAGTGATTCTAGATTGGATGCTACCAAAAATTTCCGGTATTGATGTGTGTCAAAAAATACGGCAAATGAAAAATGAAGAGCCTATCTACATCATTTTTCTTACAGCGAAAAATACACCTGAAGACATAGAAAGTGGTTTTTATGAAGGCGCGGACGATTATTTAACAAAGCCTTTTTCTGTAAGTGAACTACATGCACGAATAGAAGTGGGGATACGTTACGTCAACACCCAATTACAAATCCGAAAACGTATTCAAGAAGCAGAGATTAGCTACGAAAATATATTTCAAAACTCTCCGCAAGGTGTCTTTCGCGTAAATACTAAAGGAGAACTGCTACTCATCAATCCTGCTTTTGCAAAAATTTGTGGATATCTTAGCTCCCAAGAAATGAAAGAAGAAATTAAGCACATCTCTCAACTGTATGGCAATACGCAATATTTTCAAAACATATCTGAAAAATTACAACTCAACATTAGTATTTGCGAAGAAACGGAAATAAAATGTTGCGATGCTCAAAGTAAGTGGATTTCACAGCAATTTACCATTAACTATGATGGCACTGGAAACCAGTATATTGATGCCTTTGTACAAGACATCTCCGAGCGCAAAAAAGGCGAACTAAAGTTACACAAATTAAATCAACATTTAGAAGAGCGTGTTGAGCAGCGCACCGAAGAAGTCGAAAAGGCACGAGAATTTTTTTACCTTATTCTCGATACATTGCCATCACACATCGCCGTACTTGATGAGCAAGGAGTGATTATTTTTGTCAATAAAGCATGGCGTAGTTTCGGAGACGAAAATGGTTTGGGAATAGAGCAACATTGTGTGGGAAGTAACTATGTGGATATATGTTTAAATACGATGGGGCCAGAACGTAAAGAAGTGGTGAATAGTGCTTATAAACTAAAACAAATACTTGCTGGACATCTCACTCATTTTAGCCATGAGTACCCATGCCATAGTCCCAAAGAGGATCGCTGGTTTAATGTACATGCGGTACGTTTTTGTTTTGATGGCCGCGCACATGTGGTTGTGTCACATGAAAAAATCACGGAACTAAAGCTCGCGGAAAAAGAGTCTCTTAAAGCTCGCGATGAAGCGCGCATTGCCAATGAGGCCAAAAGTCAGTTTTTGGCAAATATGTCTCATGAAATTCGCACGCCACTCAATGCGATTATCGGCATCAATACTCTGATGAAAAATACCCACTTAACCCCAAGACAACTAGATTATGTGCACAAAGTTGACCTAGCTTCGCGCAATTTACTCGCCATCATTAACGATATATTAAATTTATCGAAAATTGAATCAACGAAGATCCAACTAGAGTCCACTTGGTTTGACGTTCATGACGTCTTTGAACGCATCACCAGCGTTTGTATGCTAAACATTGAGCAAAAGCAACTAGACTTTATTATCGAAGTAGACGATGATGTTCCGCAGCAACTTGTCGGAGATCCTGTACGTTTGACACAAATACTCATCAATTTAATCAATAACGCCACCAAGTTTACGGAGTATGGAGAAGTGATACTTCGATTGAGCATGCATGATAAAAATGACGAAAATTTTTATCTACAGTTTACAGTCAAAGATACCGGTATCGGAATACCCCAGGAGCGCAGTGAGGAACTTTTTGAAGCGTTTACACAAGCAGATACTTCCACAACCAGAGAATATGGTGGAACAGGTTTAGGACTTAGTATATGCAAACAACTTGTACAGATGATGCAAGGCAAAATTTGGGTAAAAAGTCGTGAGGGCTATGGAAGCGAATTTAGTTTTATCATACCATTCGTCATCACAGAAGATCATGCCAACGCTGTAGAAACATCGCGTATGGAGAGAATTTTACAAGACGACAAAACATTGGAAGAAAGAACGATCCTCATCGTAGAGGACAATGAAATTAACCAAGAGGTGATTAAGGAGCTACTTGAGGCCCAAAATTTAAAGACAGTCATTGCCAATAATGGTTTGGAAGCTCTTAACATGCTGAAAATTAGTTCAGAAACAGAGTTTTGTGGTATATTGATGGATTTGCAAATGCCCACGATGTGTGGTATGGAAGCCATTGGTCTTTTACGTGATTTAGATCACTGTAAACAAATCCCGGTTATTGCGCTTACCGGAGACGTAATGAGTGAGACAAAAGACTCTGTTCTTGATGCGGGATTTAACGACTACTTAACGAAGCCAGTTGAGGTCGAAGAACTTTTTCGCGTGTTGAAAAAATGGCTCAGCAGTAAAAAAACGGAGCAAGAAAACGCAACATCTACAGAATGGCAAACATTACTAAATTCCATTGAGGGAGTTAACGTAGAAATGGGATTACAAAGGGTTGCCGGTAACGAAAATTTGTATTGTAAACTTCTAAAGCAATTTTTCGAGAAATACATAAAACTCAGTTCAAATTTAGAGGAACTCTGGGAAAATAAAGATGTGGAACAACTCAAGAAATTATGTCATATGGTTAAGGGAACAGCAGGGAACTTAGGAATGGATACTCTATATGAAAGAATGAATGAGTTAGAAAAGGCGATTCATTTACAAACGACGAACATGGACCTCTTTTTTAGAGAGGCATACGATGAGGTTTGCCGCATTATAAATACATTGAGTATTTTTAAAGACTTTGCAACATAATCGTTTACGATTCCAATGCCGTTGTCTTGGGCGTTTTTAAAATTCCGTGACCACGACTAAGGTCATGGTCACGGAATTTTACCATCCCTAAGTTTGACAATAATTATCCCTGCATAAATTTATCAAACCACACAATGGGATGCTCACTGTGTATTTGATGACGTTGCGCCATTTCTCTACATGAACGACCTGTCAAAGCAATAGGAGAGTCTTTGCACTCCTTTAACTGCGGTATAAAACTATCTTCGGAGATTTTCATGGCCAAATCATAATTTTCTTTTTCGTAGCCAAAACTCCCTGCCATACCACAACATCCAGAAACAATCAGTTTTACATCGCACACCATATCGAGTAATTCTTTTGATTTTAATCCCAAATGCATAGCTTTTTGGTGGCAATGAGCGTGATAAAAGACTTGTTGCTTTTGCGAATTTTTTTGCTCTTGCGTTTGCTCTTTCATGACCGCGAGTAAGTAATCTTCTAAAAGAATAAATTGTTCACGGTGGGAGAATGACTTGTCTAACTTGATGGCATCGTCGCGTAACATCGACAAACAAGAAGGTTCGACAACTACAATTTTTTTGTCTTGAGGTAGTTGTAGTTTTGTGACTTGTTTCTTCGCGTAGTCTAGCACTCCTTTAGAGAAAGCAGGTCGGCCACAACAGCCCACGTACAGCGGATATACTTTATGGTTTAATTTTTCAAACACACTCATTGCTGCAAAACCAATTTGTGGTTCGTAAAATTCAATGTGGGTGTCGATAAATAGATATGCCGTGCATTCCTCTACTTTCCACGGACATTTGTAGTTGTGACTGAAGCGTTTTTTTGTAGGGGTTGGTAACGTACAGTCAGGATGAATGCCCACTATTTTTTTGGTTAGCGACTTAAACGGTATGCCGAAAGCACTTCCTAGTTTTGACAGCGTGGAAAAATGCGCAAAAAAGCGATCGCGCCATGTGGGGCCGGCCATATACAAATATTCTGCTTTTAGTATGGCCATATCCACCTGCGAAGGACATTCACGATGACATCCTTTGCATGCCAAGCAACTTCGCAGAGATGACTGTAACTCTTTGTCTACCGGTTTACCTTCTAACCACGCAGATAATAGATTGGCTCTTCCACGTGTGGAAAGTGCTTCGTCTCCTGTTACTTGAAATGAGGGGCACATAACACCTATTTTTTTACGGCAAGCGCCTTCTCCGTTACACTTTTTTACCGCACTTACAAAACCATCTCCTAAAAGAAATGTTTCTTTATTTGGTGTGGCAAAATCTTGGCGAAACTGCGTTTTACCATTTAAACGAAAAATTTGTTTCGGGTCTAAGGCTTTATGTATTTCGGCAAAAGCATTCACAAGATCTTTGCCAAATATTCTTTCCAGGTATGGTCCTTTGGAGCGCCCATCGCCGTGTTCTCCGGTTAGAGTACCGCCTAAATCCACGAGAAGATCGATGCATTCGTCGAGAATATTGTCCATACGTGTTTGATCTTTTTCATCGCTCAGATCAAGAAGAGGACGAATGTGCAAGCATCCCGCAGAGGCGTGCGCGTAGTATGCACCTTCGGTATCGTGCTTTTTTAAAATGGTATCCAAGCGTTTCACATATTCAGGTAGGTCTTGTACCGGGACAGCGCAGTCTTCGATAAAGGGAATAGGTTTACGTTTTTGGTCTATCGACATCAATATCCCTAACCCTTCCTTACGTGTTGTCCAAACCTCTTGCTGTGTTGCCGGATCGTCAATGATCATGTTTGCGTTCATTTGCGTCAACAGTTCTCTTTTGTCTTCGCAATACTCGACGATCAAAATAGCTCCAGGCGAATCCTGTAGTGCCTCTACTTGAAAGTGTGGACTTTTTCGTGCCAGACTCAAAATGGTGTGATCCATAAGCTCTATGGCCGATGGTTTTGTGTCGAGAAGTTTGGGAATATCTTTCATGGCTTCGTAAACACTGTCGTAATAAAACAGAGCCATCTGCGTACGTTGCGGTTTAGGAAATAGTTGAATGTCCGCTTCAATAATAATCCCTAGTTGCCCTTCACTGCCACAAAATATGGGAAGCAGGGACTCAAACTCCATCACTTTTTTGAAGTTTAACCCTGAAGCGTTACGCCATGTTTTTGGCCAGTACTCGGATTCTAAATGCGGTTCAATAATTCCTAGAATACTTTTGGTCAGCGGGTCTTCGCGATCTAAATCTCCTCTAGCAAAAGTGCGAATGGTTCCATCTGCCAAAACAACTTTTGCCTTCAATAAACAATCCACGGCCATTCCATACATAATAGAATGAACACCTGTACCGTTATTGGCAAGGAGACCTCCAATGGTCGAACGATTTGCCGAGGCAGGTGCTGGTCCAAAACGATATCCTGGCTGACAACGACTTATGTCATCCACAACCGCACCCGGTCCGACAGTAGCGATATCTTTGTCTGCCACTATTTTATCCCAGCCGCATAGATCTAAAATAATAGATTCGCTCACCGCTTGACCAGAAAGAGACGTTCCTGCGCCACGTGCAAGTACTGGTATGCCATATTTATGAGCCGTTTTTACAATGGTAACTAAGTGTTGTTCGTCTTCGGGATACATTACACCCAAAGGACGACAACGGTATACCGAAGCATCTGTCGAATACAATGTCGTTAATGCTTCGTTATCTTCTAGGTTCACCTCTTGCTTAAACAACTGTAAATTTTCTTTAGATACCTCTAACATATATATACCTCAGTTATTGTGAATTGTATTATAATTTTGCCTACATCGTATAATTGAGTTGGATGTGTTTAAATTTAACAAAAAAAAAAGCAAAATGAAGAAACTTTTTGAATTTCTTCATTTTGCTTTTGTAAAAAAATATAGTTTAGATGTGTTACTTATTTATGCAAGTTCAGGGAAAAGAGAAACTTCTGACTGAATATCAGTAGCTAATACATCTGTAACTGCAGGGTTCATACCCAATTCGAAATTGATTGTTTGTTGTTGTATACCCATGACATAGATCCTTAAAAAATATGTATTATTTCAGTAAACCATAAAATTATGTTTTACCTATTAAGCAAGAACTATGCCAAAACAACAAAAATCGCGTAAGACACTAAAATACAAAAACTTACGTTTTTCATCTTTATGCCATATATTTATTGCAGTGCATATTTATGGCGCAAAAAAAAAATGGCGCAATAAATTCTATCTCAAAGCGCCATTTTTTTTTTGCAGTTAGATGTTGCGACTTCTACTCTTGGGTAAAGTATTTGGCGTTGAATTGCCACCACTCTTCCCAGTTTTTTTGATTTTCACCACTTTCGTCATGAATAGGTATTAGCGTAAGTTTAGACAAACTACGCGAAGCAGCATCCGCAACCAATTCGTCGTCGTCTTTTGTCGATGATACCAGTGCGCGCACGACAGCACTTTCTCTTACATTTCCCAGTACTTCAACTGCATGAAATCGAACTTCTTCATCTTCATCTTTCAACAAGGTGATGAGTTCTTGTTGTGCCGAACTGGGAGCAAGTTTACCCACAGCAATGATAGATTCGATTGTTTTTTCACTATCAAATGTTTGTGGACTAGAAATGCGATTTTGCAAAAGTTTTTGCAAACCAGGTGCTAACTCCGAATCTTCACTCTCCCCCGCCGCCACAATTTGCTCTAACTCAACTTGTGGATCACCTGTTTTTACATAGTGAAAACTACTACAACCTATCATCATAAGTGTAGAGAAAATACATAAAATAAATTTTGTCATTGTGTCAGCCTTTCTAGGGCTCAATTAGCTAAACGCACCAAATGTAGAAAAAAATATACACTGAGTGTCATTCCTGGCTTGACCAGGAATCCACAAATAAAAGTGTAAAACTCCGTAAAGGTAAAATTTTCTTTCTACATGAGAATTTTTTCTTTTATTGTTTTATCTCTTAAAAAGCGTGGATCCCGCATCAAGTGCGGGATGACAAAGTAAAGCAAATATTTCTTTAATTGGTGACACTCCCTAGTTTTCAGGAGAAAAAATGGCTTTAATACCCTGCCAACAATCTAAATAATTTTTTTGTCGTAATTGTGATTCATGCACTTGCTTTGTCAGTCGATACGGCAAGAAACTTTCAAACATGAATGCCAAGGTTCCTTCCAAATATGTAGGTTTCAACTCAGCATTAGAGGCTTTTTCAAATGTTGTTGCGTCTGGACCATGAGGTGTCATGCGGTTGTGTAAACTAAAGCCTCCCGGAACAAAACCTTCTGCTTTGCCATCGTAGACACCTTCTATGAGTCCCATAAATTCACTCATATAGTTACGGTGAAAATAAGGCGGACGAAAAGTGCGTTCGGCAACTAACCATCGCGAAGGGAACACAACAAAATCGATATTCGCTGTTCCTGGAACACCGCTAGGACATGTTAAAACGGTAAATATACATGGATCTGGGTGATCAAAATTTACGGCGTTGATTGCCTGGAAATTTTGTAAATCGTATTTATAAGGTACGTAATTTCCATGCCATGCAACAACATCTAGCGGCGAGTGAGGAATACTTGCTTCCCACAAATTCCCCAAGTATTTGTTGGTTAAACGAAATTCGCCTTCACGCTCTTCATAGCGCGCAACCGGTGTGAGAAAATCACGTGGGTTCGCTAATCCGTTTGCACCCACTACTCCAAGACCAGGCAAGCGAAACGCCTGTCCATAATTTTCGCAGACATAACCCCGCGATTCGCCTTCCACAGCGACTTGAAATCTTATTCCACGTGGTACGACGCATATTTCTCCAGGACTAACATCCATACTTCCCAATTCGGTATGAATGAGCAACATGCCTTGTTGCGGAACAATCAAAAAGTCTCCGTCAGAGTTATAAAAAAAACGATCTGTCATCGAAGCGTTGGCTACATAAGTATGTACGGCCAAACCAACTTGAGAGTCCACGCTACCATTACCACCGATGGTAATGAGCCCGTCGATAAAGTCTGTTGGCTGTTGCGGGAAAGGGTAAGCTCCCCAACGCATCTGGTTTGGAGATGGCGGTACTTCATCAAATGGGGCACTACGCAAAGATAAGTTGTCGATTTGCTGATATTCCCCCTGAATGACAGAAGGGCGTATACGGTAACACCAAGTTCTTTTATTCTCATCGCGTGGAGCGGTAAATGCTGTTCCACTAATTTGTTCGGCATACAAGCCATGCTTTACTTTTTGTGGGGTATTTTGTCCTTTGGGTAGTGTGTCAGGCAATGCTTCCGATGCAAACTCATTGCCAAAACCACTTAAATATTCAAAATTTCTCATGAAACCTCACTCCAAATCCAATCAATTTCAAATAGACATACTTCATTACTATCACTGGCCGTCAGAACTAATCGATCATCAATGACTTTAAAAACAGAAATATCAGAACGATGTGCCTGAAATTCATATATACATTCACCACTATCTATTTTCCAAAAGCAAATTTTACCTGTGTATGTCGTTCCCAATATGATAGATTCGTCAATGATATCGATATTCTTCAAAATATTATCTACATTAAATTCAGTGACAATATCCATTGTTTGTGCGTGCAGAATGCTAATTTTCTTACTGCGCGAGGTCACAACGATTAGTTGCTGTTTTTTTATGACATCTAACAGGTGCCGCTGGTGGGGTCGCGCGGATTTCTCAATAGTATCTGTGGAAAAATTCCACAGATGTATATTTCCATTCCATTCACAAACAATTGCCTTTTCGTTATCGGCAAATAAAATTTTATAGATACTATCGGTAAATTTTCTCTGCGCTTGTAATTGCTTACTTTGAACATCGTATAAAAAAACATGTCCGTTGCGATCTCCCGAAAGAACATATTTTTCGCATGCACTGATGCAAACACTATTCACCCAATTCTCATGAAGCGACCACATGGCATGTTTGTTCCTGTGCTCCAGATCCCAAACATATACACACTGATCCCACCCTCCCGAAACAGCAAATTTACCGCTTTGACTAATTTGCAGTGCAGAAATAGTGCGTTTATGTCCTTCCAAAACATCTAGGTCATAATCAGTTTGTAGGTTAAGGATTTTTATCGGATCATCACCGCTGCTCATCACGGCAATATTACCATTGTCAATGGAATCTAAATGCCAAATTTGTTGAGGAGTATGTATCATTTTGCGCAGAATACAAGCCTTGACCCCTTCGATGTCAAATTCACTATGCATTGCGCATTTTTTTATTTCTTCTGTAATGCGTGCATTTGCTTCATATCCTGGTATTCGTTGTAAGGAACAAAAGATTTTGTATGCCTCAGCATATTTTTCCTCATTGCACAGTATCTGTGCTTGTCGCATCTTCTGAGGAATAAGAGCAGGGACAGCAATTTGATTTGTTTTCGGTTGTAAAAAGCACGCCTTACGACGTAGTGGAAAGGCCTGTTCAAAGATATTGTTCCATATGGATATGGTACAACCATTGGCCGATACTAGAGTTTTGACGTTATGGGTCATTGCTCCACAAAGAGCTTCTTCGTTAAAGAGAATTGTGATACAGTATTTGAGAGGCAAGTACCAAATTTTCAGCATATCATCTTCATTGCGCGTTAATAAAAAATAGCCATCTTCACTTAGAGATAGAGCCGTTTCGTGATCGTAAGTTTCAATTTGAGACAGCAGTTCTCCGGTTTGCGATTCCCATACGTATATCGCTTCCTCGTCTGTAGACACTAATTCGCCATTATTACCGGCGATAACTGAGCCTCCACGCATATTGTACAGTACTTTTTGCGTTTGGATATCCCATAAATACATATTTTCGTGTTCATCGCAGTAGATCGCATGGTGATCGTCGCACAAAGCAACGTCTTTAATCCAGCCACTACCACCACTGTCTATTGTGGTTAGGCATTCTCCGGTGTTAATGTCCCATACTTTACATGTTCCATCCCAACTACCAGAGGCAATGTAATTTTGAGAAATGTCAATGCTGTCAACACGATCGCTGTGACCTTGCAAATGATGTATACACTCACCAGTTGTCAAATCCCAAAGGCATATTGTGTGGTCCCAACTGGCCGAAACAAGTTTGCTATTGTCGCTATTAATTTTTATTTGGCTAATATGTTTATCGTGTTCTCCGAAGCCAAAGAGTGGAGTATGGTCGACCCCATCCCAAATAATAATATTGCCTTCGCAATCTCCGGAGGCAATGATCGAACCATCTTGAGAGGCATCCATTGCGGTAATTAAGTTCTCGGGGTGATCAAAATACGCCGCCTGCATCCAACCTTCAAGAATGTCGAGGCTTTCGACTTCGGGTATTTCTTCGTTGCTACAAGTATGAAAACCACGAATGGCGCGAATCATATTCGGATTATCGCAAATCACCTGCCTGTAGTAATGGCTAGCTTTTTCTTGAGACTCTTTTGTTACCTCTCTGTCGTAGAGACCTTGCCCTGAAAAAAACTCGGCAGCATGAAGGTTAGCCCAAAAAATATTAGGGTACTTTTCCGTCACTTTTTCCAATAAATTTTGTGTTTCCTCTAACTGTCCTTTATGGAAAAAGTGCGTAGCTCTTCCCAACAAAATCAACATATGGTTGGGGTGTAACTCATGACCTTTTTCCCAGGTGGCAAAGGCTTTTTCTGTTTCTTGGTATTCGTAAAAGGCCGCCCCCAGTCTGTACCAATCGTCACCATTGCAGTCGCTGTGTTGCAAAACCTCTTCAAAAGTGGCGATTGCTTTTTCATGCTCTCCTAAACGGAAATATAGTTCACCTTCTAAACGTTGAGAAACCAATGTTTTTGGCATTTGCGAATGGCAAAATAAAATTTCATCCAAACTTTCTTCAAGACATGAGCCTGTTTCTAACGCTAACAAGGCCTTTGCACACGAAATGCGTTCAATATCTTGTTCTACCAAATGCGTTGTGTCGTCGAGAAACTGATCCAAAGTTTCTAAACCACGACGAAAGTTAAGAAGGTGCCAGTTCCAAGTAGCACTGACACTTGGAGGAGTTTGCGTCATATTGGCAAACCACAGTTGCGCTGCGCGATCTTCATCGTCGACTTCAATATAAGAAAGTGCCTGTTTGTTGGCCTGCTCTATTTCAAATCGCGATGACTTTACCGAATCAAGGTGTAGTTCACCTGTTATCTCTTCGTAAATTTGCTTCAATTGTTCTACCGCAATTTCCAGGCAAGGACTATCGATAAAGTGTTGTAATGTAGGAGGCAACTCATTTTCTTGCAATGTATCCATACTCAAAGCGAACAAGCCTTGCAAAAACTGCTTATAGTTATCTTCACCTTTTTGTTGGTCGTTATCCATGCACAAAAAATCACTTACTTTTACACTAGAGTTTCCACGTGAAATAATTATGTTTTCATGCTTTAAGTTCGCATGCACCATATTTGTATTTGCCGCGTGGTACAACGCTTGGGTAACTTTTATCACGATGTCAATTAGAGACGGTAATGATGTAACATTACCATTCGCCATGTGTTGACGCAGGTTACTACCTTCTACATATTCGGAAATCAAGCAAATATATTCGTCAATTTTGCGTACATAGTACACATTTACTATTTCGTGACATCCCGATAATGATATCCATTTTTTTAAGAAATATATAAATTGTTTTTCCTTTTGCGCATCGGCATAGAGTGACGGACAAAAACATTTCAAGCGAAAAGGGCGATCCCAATTTATATCGTATATTTTGTATGACTTATGTTTTGTATTTTGTGAATCTAAAGCACAGATAACTTTGTACTTTTGAACTAAAATATCTTCATCTTGCCAAAGCATTGCATCTCCCATTTACTACTCAAATACAATTAAAGATGGCTGCCATTCGTTTGGTGCTTCATAGCCTAGTAAATTTACGACAGTTGCCGCAACATTACTCAAACCTTTTTTCTGTACGTCATCATTTATTTTATACTCGTTATTGTACTGAGGATCAAAAATAGCAAATGGTACTGGATTCAAAGTGTGAGAAGTCTTATTTTTTAATTTTTGCGTTATTTCATTGTGTACAAAATTTCCCTTAGAGTCTTTTTCATACATTTCGTCGGCATTACCGTGATCAGCAAGAACAATAGCAATACCCTGTTTCTTTTCAATATACTTCAAGAGGCGTCCCAAGCACATATCGACCGCTGATACGGAGATTGTTGTCGCGGTAATATCTCCGGTGTGACCGACCATGTCACCGTTTGCATAATTTAATCTTGTAAATTTTGTGTTGTGTTTTTCAATATTTTCGATAACAGCATCGGTAATTTCCGCGGCTTTCATCCATGGTCTTTGTTCGAATGGTACACTGTCCGAAGGAATTTCTTGGTAAATTTCAAGTGCGTCCGAGAATTTACCTAGGCGATTTCCGTTCCAAAAGTAAGTCACATGCCCATATTTTTGCGTTTCAGATATAGCAAATTGTGAAAAGTTATTTTTTGCCAAAAACTCTCCTAGGGTATTGCGTATCAAAGGCGGCTGTACGAGAAAAAGTTCTGGCGTTTTAGAATCGCCATCGTATTGCATCATTCCCGCATATTTTACTTTAGGATGGCGTACGCGGTCGAATTTATCAAATGATTCACTTGTAAACGCCTGGGTAATTTCAATGGCGCGGTCTCCACGAAAATTAAAGAAGATAACCGAATCACCATCATTTATTTTACCAACAGCTTGTCCATTTTCATCGCCGACGACAAAACTGGGGAGAAACTGATCGATAACCCCGGGGTCTTCACTGCGAAAGGTTTCGATCGCCTGTGTCGCAGAGGAAAAAGTTCTTCCTTCGCCCAAAACGTGAACTTTCCAACCGCGATTGACCATCTCCCAATCAGCACCGTAACGATCCATGGTGATATACATGCGTCCACCACCAGATGCGATTTTATAGTCGTTACCACTAGCACTTATTTGCTGTAAGTGATTTTCTAGTTGTTCTACATACTTTAAAGCCGAAGTTTCGGAAACATCTCGTCCATCGAGAAGACAGTGAACGCGAGCTTTCTTTACTCCTTCCTCATGCGCTTTTGTCAACATCCCCAATAGATGATCGATGTGACTGTGTACATTACCATCTGAGAGCAAGCCGATGAAATGCATACACGTATCGTTTTCTACACAATTTTTCCGCAACTCTTGCCATGTATCTCCGCGAAACATTTGCTGCGAGGATATTGCCTCCCCAACTAGCTTAGCACCTTGATCGTATATCTGACCAGAACCTATGGCATTGTGACCTACCTCAGAATTCCCCATGTCTTTATCACTCGGTAAACCCACCGCCGTACCATGAGCTTGCAATTCGCAATATACGGAATTTTTTCTCAAGGAGTTAAGAACGGGAGTTTGTGCTAAAAAAACAGCATTTCCTTCGTCTTCTTTACCGATGGCAACTCCATCGAGTACAACTAAAACAAGTGGACCTGTACGTCCTGAAAATTTTTCGAGCGCTTTCAATTTTCTACCCCGTGTTTCTCATACCTGCTGCAATACCATTAAATGTAATTAACAACGCATCTTTTAGTTGTTCATCGTGTTCTTCACTACTGCGTAAGCGCTTTAATATTTCTATTTGTAGTAAATTGATCGGATCAACATAAGGATTGCGTACATCAATAGAACGACGTAAAACTCCATTGCTACCAACCGGTCGTTCATTTCTTGTTATTTGTAATACCGTTTCATAAGTGGCCAAAAATTTCGCGCGAAGATCTTCGCCGAGGCCACGCAAGTCGTCTTTTACAAGGGCCTTATCATACTCCTCCGCGATTTTAATGTCTGCCTTGGCCAACACCATTTCAATGAGGTCAAGCAGTGCACGAAAAAAAGGCCATTTTTCGTACATTTCGTGTAGTGTATCTTCATTATTTTGCATTTGCGATTTTAGACTCTCTCCGACCCCTAGCCATGACGGTAAGATAAGACGTGTCTGCGTCCATGCAAATATCCAAGGAATTGCGCGGAGTGATTCAACCCCCCCACCCTTTTTACGTCGTTTAGGGCGGCTACCAATGTTTAGTTCTCCTAACTCTACTTCCGGCGTTGCCGCGCGAAAGTACGGAACAAATAGCTCATTTTCTTTTACAATACTGTCATAAACCCCATGAGAGATTTTCGCAAGTTCATCCATCTGCTTGCGCCACTCTGGTGTTGGTGGCTTAGGGGGATCTAGCGTAGAAATAAGCGTTGCCGTTGTATAAATTTCCAATGTACGGAACGCAATACCAGGCAGACCAAATTTGGCATTGATCATTTCTCCTTGCTCTGTCACTCTCAATCGGCCATCAACAGAACCAGGAGGTTGCGATAAAATGGCCAAGTATGTTGGACCTCCTCCACGTCCAACAGTTCCGCCGCGTCCGTGGAATAGTGTCAGTTGTACATTATGTTCTCTACAAACTTCCACCATTTTTTCCTGAGCACCATAAAGAGCCCAAGCTGCGGCAAAACGTCCGCCGTCTTTTGCCGAATCCGAATAACCAATCATGATCTCTTGATGGTCACCTATTTTTTCGCGATACCACGTGTTACTGAAAAGTGTGGCGAGAGTATCCTTCGCACCGTTCAAGTCGGCTACTTTTTCAAAAAGAGGTACAACACGCATTGGCTTGGCAACGCCCATTTCTCTTTGCATGAGCTCTACCGCAAGAATATCCGAAGGTGTTGCTGCCATCGAAATGACATATGCCCCAAAACTATCTTCGGGAATTTCGGCAATCACCTTGAAGGTATTGATCACCTCCTCCACCATACCCTCGGGTTTAAAATCTCGTGGAATCAAAGGTCGTTTACTTTGCAATTCTTTGCATAAAAATTCGTAGCGTTCTTGTTCGCTCCATTCTTTATATGAGCCAATTCCTAAGGCGTTGGTGATCGCATCAATGGTTTCGGTATGGCAAGTAGATTCTTGACGCACGTCAATTTTAACAATGGAAAGTCCAAAGCAGTATAGACGTCGCAACACGTCCTTTAAACGTCCCTCGGCCACAATCCCCAAACCTGTTTCATGCAATGACTCGTATATGAGGAGTAGGTTTTTTTCCAGTGTGTCTTTATTGGAATAGTAGTTGGTATATGCGGACGTTTGTCCCGCCAATAAAGCCGCAAAGTGCAAACGCGTTTCGTGCAAACGTTCGCGAATAACGCGCAAAATTCTCCGGTAAGGTTCGTTGGAACTACCAACTATTTTGCGTAGTTCTGCAGAACATGTTTTTATCGATAGCTCACTATAAAGGGCTTCGATTTCTTTATGAAACAAATCTGCGGCAACCCATCTTGCCATCCAACATACTCGCTGTGTGGTTTTGTGATCCACGTTCGGGTTACCATCCCGATCTCCCCCCATCCATGAACCAAAAGAAATGGGAGTTGCGTCCATAGGAAGCGGCTTACCGGTAAATTTTTGTAAATTACTATCTAAATTGCGTAAGAATAATGGCAAAGAATCCCACAATGTTTTTTCTAAAACGGCAAATCCCCAACGCGCTTCATCAACAGGAGTAGGTTTGCTACGTCTAATTTCATCGGTTTGCCATGAACATACCACTTCACAATATAGTTTTTCAAGAAGCGCTTCGCGATCTTCTTCTAAACAGAAATCTAACTGCTCTAATAGATTATCGATCACTTGATATTTTTGAATCAGGGTTCTACGTGTTACTTCCGTGGGATGCGCGGTTAATACTAATTCTACTTTTTGTTTGCATACCGCATCATACAGATCTTCTTTTTTTACCCCTACCTGGTTTATTAAGCGGTCAAATGCTTCTGCACAAGAGGCCCTTTGCGGTTGTTTCCCCAAGGATTTATATTCACGGGCACGGCGAATACGATGACGTTGTTCGGCAATATTTGCTAAGTTTAGAAAATGTGTAAAAGCGCGGGCTACAGGAATAGCCTCTTTTATATCCATGTTTGAGAGTAACTTCGCCAAATCAGCGAAACTATTTTGGTCACCACTACGTGCCTTTTTTGAAAGGCTGCGCACCTGTTCTACGATTTCAAGAGTCTGAGGACTTTGCTGCTCGCGGATGGTTTGTCCCAACAAATTTCCTAACATCTTGACATTTTCTCGTAGTTTTAAATGAGGATCATCACTATTCAAATTTATACTCTTTTCTAAAAATAACAGCTGTTATTCGTAAAGTTAAGGTAGGGAAGTTGTTTGGTGGCTTGACTTTGCGAAAGAAAAATAATCTACATTTGTAGATTATTTTTCTTCGACATCTATTACATTTTGTGAGGAGGTGTACGCAGAACCATCAAACGAATTTCGGTCATATCTTCCATCGCAAAGCGAATTCCTTCGCGACCAAGACCACTCTCCTTGACACCACCGTAAGGCATGTGATCTACACGCCATGATGGTACATCGCCAATGATAACTCCACCAACTTCTAGCTCATTCCACGCTTTATGAGCCTTGTAGATGTCATTTGTGAAAATACCAGCTTGTAGTCCAAACTCACTATCATTTACCATCTTCAATGCTTCGTCAAAATTCGAAAATTTTGTCAAAACAGCAACAGGACCGAAAGCTTCTTGGCAATTGACTTCCGCATTTGCGGGAACATCCTCTAGAAGAGTCGCTTGCAACATCGCTCCCTGACGGTTTCCTCCACAGAGTAGTTTCGCTCCACCGTTTACGGCGTTCTGAACCCACGAGTCTAAACGCTTGGCTTCTTTTTCTGAAATCATTGGGCCAATGAATGTTGTGTCTTCTTTCGGGTTACCCATTTTCAATGTACTTGTTTTTGCTAATAAACGTTGCCGGAAGTCATCGTATATCTTTTCATGAACAAGAATACGCTGCACACTTACACAACTTTGCCCTGATTGGTAGTATGCCCCAAAGATAATTCGAGAAATGGCATCTTCTACATCAGCATCTTCGTCCACAACGCATGCCGCGTTACCACCTAACTCTAGAACAACCTTTTTCTTACCCGCTTTGGCTTTTAAATCCCATCCTACTCCAGGAGATCCTGTAAAACTCAGTAATTTCAAACGATCATCGGTTGTAAATAAATCGGCTTCACTACGTCCACATGGCAAGACAGAAAACGCCCCTTCTGGAAGATCTGTTTCTGCGAGAACTTCACCGATAATAATCGCACCAATAGGTGTTAAACTAGCAGGTTTCAAAATAAACGGACAACCCACAGCAATAGCCGGAGCTACTTTATGAGCAGCAAGGTTTAAAGGAAAGTTAAATGGAGAGATGAAAGAGCATGGTCCGATAGGAACACGACGCCACATACCGGTATATCCTTTCGCGCGAGAGCTAATGTCCATCGGCATTACTTCTCCGGTCATTCTCACAGCTTCTTCCGCAGCAATGCGAAAGGTGTCTATCAAACGACTTACTTCTCCGCGACTATCTTTAATTGGTTTACCAGCTTCTATACACAATGCAACCGCCAACTCTTCCGCACGCTCTGTAAATCTTTTCACACAATGGTTTAAAATATCTTGACGCTGATAACTTGGCATTTTCGCCATTGGCTCGGTAGCTTCCACGGCTTTTTGGATGGCAAGATCTATGGCTTCGCGATTTGCCACGGCAATGCGTGTTGCGATTTCGCCTGTGTATTTATCAATAACCTCAAGGTCAGCATTGGGAGATTGTGGTTTGTTCGCTAAATAGTAAGGGTAAGTAGGTTGTAACATAAACAATACCTCATAATGAAAGCAATATCGAAAGATGCCTTTTAGGCATAATTAAGTATGAGCCTATGCTAACTAAAAATAACACAGTGATCAACGAAAATTTGTTACGAGCACAAAAGTTTCATAAAACTATGGAGATTTTGTAAAAAACTATTATTATGAAGCAAAAGATTTTGTAAAATTACGACTGTGAGAAAAATCATGAAAAAGTTATGGAAAATTAAACAAGCAGGTAATATTAATAACTTGGCCCTAAGCGAAGAAAAACTGTTGCCTCTCGCGGACGATAAAATTCGCGTCGCAACACGGGCAGTTGGTCTCAATTTTGCCGATATTTTCGCTTTGGTAGGTTTATATTCCGCAACACCAAAAGGAAGCTTTACTCCAGGACTTGAGTTTGCCGGAACTGTTACACAGGTAGGTAAAAATGTAGACGGTTACAAAGAGGGCGACCGCGTTTTTGGCGTTACGCGTTTTGGAGGGTATTCCTCTGTAATCGATAGTTTGCCTCAATATTGTTATGCACTGCCCGATGATTGGAGTTTTGCGGAAGGCGCCGCTTATCCAGCACAAACACTTACCGCATGGTATGCGATTAAAGAGTTGGCAAATGTTAAACCCCAACAGAACGTTCTCATTCAGAGTGCGGCAGGCGGAGTAGGCTATCAAGCACTACAAATTTGCAAAAGTATCCATGCCCGTGCCATCGGTAACGTTAGCACCACGGAAAAAAAAGAATTTTTAGCCAAAAGAGGTTTTTCTGACATTTTCGTGCGCAATCCAAATTTATTTACACAGCAGGTACGTGAGCTACTAAATGGACAAGAGTTGCATGTTGTTCTCGATGCTATTGGCGGTAAAGTACAGCAACAAAGTTACGACCTACTTAGTGCCACAGGACGCTTAATTATCTTTGGTGCTGCAGAGTACACTCCCACAAAAAGACGCCCCAACTACATAAAGTCTATATGGAAATATTTAAGCCGTCCACGTTATGATTCCCTACAGCTAATATCTGACAACAAATCCGTTATGGGATTTAATTTAATCTGGTTGTGGGATGAAGTAGAAGTTTTACAACCAATGTTTAGTGAAATGCAAGCACACGATTTGCGGCCCTTTGTGGGCAAAGAGTTTTCTTTTACCGAAGCCTTAAACGCCATAGACTGGTTAAAAAGTGGCAAGTCAATAGGTAAAGTCGTTTTGAAAGTAGATGAAAATGATTTTTAAAGTAATTCTATTTTACAGTGTAATTTTTCTATGGATTTGGCTTATTTTTCGTTGGGCAGCGCGAAAACTAGCTTGTAACATGCTATTTCACCCCGACAAAGAGCATCTCGACACGCCAAAGCAGCACAGTCTTGATTACGAAGATGTTTACTTTACTACGCGAGACAAAAAAAAGCTTCATGGTTGGTTTGTCCCTTGCGAAAATTCGGTAGCCACAGTTCTTTTTTTGCACGGAAATGCCGGAAATATATCCAATCGCCTTGACGAAATAGCACTATGGCATTGTATTAAGGTTTCGGTATTCATTGTTGACTATCGCGGTTATGGTAAAAGTAAAGGTAGTACTTCGGAAAGAGGTTTATACTTAGATTCGGAAGCCGCCTACGATTATTTAGTACAAGAGCGTAGTATCCCACCAGAAAAGATTGTATGTTTCGGTAGATCCTTAGGGGGAGCTGTGGCGATTCGTTTGTCTCTAAATCGCGAATTCGGTGCGGTAATTGTCGCTTCGACATTTACCAGTTTAAACGATCTTATTCGCGGTCTTTTTGTTCCATGGCTCGCGTCTTTTTTTTGTTGGGCAAGCCCTTTTAAGTTTCGTTCCATCGATCTTATTGGTTATGTCACACACCCACTTTTAATTTTACATGGTACAGAAGATGAGCTCATCCCTTATGTGATGGCAAAAGAACTATATGAGTCTGCTTCAAAACCCAAGTTACTTTATCCGGTAACTGATGGTAAACACAACGACACATTTATCATCGGTGGAAAAAAGTACTGGTATGTTATTGAAAATTTTATCAAAAAAAGCTTAACAGAACTAAAAAAATAGATCTTCCACTTTGAGAGAGAAAATCATGGTCCAGAGCTGTTTAACTCAGCTACCCCTACAACAACTTACTAAATTATTACAACAGCGTGAAATTTCTTGTCGCGAAATTTTACAAGCTTACTTAGACAAAATTCACACATTCAACAATCATCTGGGTGCTTTTTTGCAAGTAGCCGATCGTGAAAAGTTACTGAGTCTTGCCGATGAAAGTGATGCACGCTGGCAAAAGAAACAGAACAAAAGTGCACTTGATGGCATTCCCATTGCCATAAAAGATAACATTCATGTTCATGGTCTCAAAACGACATGCGCTTCACGACTTTTACATAACTATTCACCACCTTACGAGGCCACGTGCGTTGAAAAATTGCGCGAGGCAGGAGCCATTTTTATTGGGAAAACCAATCTCGACGAATTTGCCATGGGGTCGACGACAGAAAATTCTGCGACACAGCAAACACATAATCCTTGGGACATAAATAAAGTAGCCGGAGGTTCTTCTGGTGGCTCTGCTGTCGCGGTCTCTGCTGGAATGAGTCCTTTAGCACTCGGTAGTGATACAGGTGGCTCTGTGCGGCAACCTGCGAGTTTTTGTGGTATTGTCGGGTTAAAACCCACTTACGGATATGTATCGCGCTATGGCTTAGTGGCATATGCCTCTTCTTTAGACCAAGTGGGGCCCATGGCACGCGACGTTTATGGAGCTACCCAGCTTTTAAACGCTATTGGTGGTTTTGATGAACGAGACTCCACTTCTATTCGTAGTGCTCCTGTTGCCTTAGAGGCACTACAACGCAATATTGCGGGAAAAAAAATAGCCATTTTAGGCGAAATTTCTAACTACATAAATCCACATGTTGCGAAGGTTTTTGAACAATCTATAGAAAGTTTGCGAAGTCTAGGTGCCGAAGTCACTGAAGTAGAATTTCCATTTTTTGATTATGTGGTCGCGGCTTATTATTTAATCGCTACCGCAGAAGCAAGTAGTAATTTAGCGCGTTATGATGGTGTCAAGTACGGGCAACGTGAAGAGCGCAAAACATATCAAGAGATGCTCACAGCTACCCGTTCACAGGGCTTTGGCAAAGAAGTGAAGAAACGCATTTTGCTGGGAAATTTTGTGCTATCTTCTGGCTACTACGATGCTTATTATCTCAAAGCGCAAAAAATGCGTCGGCGTATTTGTCATTTGCTCAACAATATTCTCCATTCTTACGATGCGATTGTGACCCCGACAACACCGAATACTGCCTTCACAAAAGGGGAAAGTGAACAGGACTTCATGAAGGTTTATGTCGCCGATGTCACAACGGTTATCGCTAATTTAACTGGCTTACCCGCTGTTAGCATTCCATGTGGTATGGTGGAAAATTTACCTGTCGGCCTACAAATTATCGGCGGTGCGCTTCAAGAACAACAGATACTCAACATTGCCTATCAATTCGAGAAAACGCAACAGAAACAGTTTATTCCTAAGCTAGAGAATATCGATACGCAGCAACAAATTGTACATAAAAATATTGCCACGCAGAATAAAGCACACCAAAGTTTTAGCGAACAGCTACAGCAGGTTCGTGCAAGTTACAAGGCGCAACCACAACATTCACGCATTTATAACAACGATTTGGCCAACCATGTCGCCAAAGAAGTGACCATTTGTGGTTGGGTACATAAAATCAATAAACTTGGTGGTGTGGAGTTTATGATCATTCGCGACGCAACGGGATTTGCACAAGTGGTCGTGGAGAACTCCAGCGAAAAATATGAGCTGGAAACGGTTGTCCGCGTAACAGGGATCGTGGCCCGCGAAAAGCGCAGCCCATATGGCGAGATAGAAATTGCAAAACCACAAATTGAAGTTGTGGGCCATTCCTATGCCGCCCCTCCGCTATCGATGAGTACCAACCCTGAAGGATTTAATTTGCCAACCGTTCTCGATAACCGCCCGGTGTCACTTCGTAACCCACAAATACTTTCGACCTTTAAAATACAATCGCTTGTCGTTCGTTTTTTCAGTGGATATTTGCGTAGCCAAAACTTTTTTGAAATCAAAACCCCAAAAATTATATCAACGGGAACGGAAGGAGGAAGCAATATTTTTCCTCTCGATTACTTTGGACGCAAAGTTTACCTAGCACAATCACCGCAGTTTTATAAACAAACCATGGTGGGAAGTGGGCTAGAAAGAGTTTTTGAAGTGGGACCCGTATTTCGCGCCGAGAGACACAGCACTACACGTCACTTAAATGAATACACCAGTTTAGATTTTGAAATGGGATTTATTCACAACGAACAAGATGTTATTGACATGCAAGAAAAGCTACTACGCCACATTTTTCAAAATCTTCAACAAACATATGCGGACTATGTAACCGATCGTACTTTGGATTTGGCCATTCCCGACACGATACCGCGTATTCACTTCCTCGAAGCACTAGAAATTATCAAAAGTCGTGGGGGGAAAGCCGTGCAACAAGACGATGACATTTCTTCTATTGGTGAACAAGTTTTGCATAAGTATTGTTTAGAAGAGCATAATTCACATTTTGTGTATGTAATTGGCTATCCGCAGCAAAAGCGTCCCGTGTATACCATGCCCGACGAAAGACTTCCAGGATATACGCGCAGTTTTGACCTATTGTACAAAGGGATCGAAATCACTACCGGCGGACAGCGTATCCACGATTATGAAATGTTATGCGAGAATATACGCAAAGGCGGTGGTTCACTAGAAGATGTGAAGGACTACTTGAGTATATTCAAGCACGGTATGCCACCTCATGGTGGTTTGGGTATGGGTTTGGAACGTTTAACCATGAAAATTATGGGACATGATAATGTACGCCACGCATCACTTTTTCCTCGCGATATTCATCGCGTAAGCCCTTAGGAGAACTCATGGAAAAGCAAATTAATTCTCTGATAAGACTATCAGGCGTCGAAATCGAAAAAGAACAGCGTGAAATTCTACAAGAAGAACTGCAAACTTTTTTGCACTACGCGCAGATTATAGACAAAGCGCCTGACTTTGAAGACGATAAGTTATCAACAAGCGAAAGTTTTATGGTGGACGACGTCGCGGTGGATTGGCAGGGAAATTTATTGGAGAATGCACCGGTACTTAAAGAGAGTAGCTACCTTGTGCCGCCCCAACAATCGAAAAAACACCACGAAGCAAAATTAGAGCAAAGTAAAACGAGCACGCTCGAAAATTGGGAGGTCGTAATTGGTTTAGAAGTTCACGCGCAGCTACTCACAAAATCAAAATTGTTTTGCCGTTGCTCCACGGAGTTTGGCAAAACACCAAATGCCAATACTTGCCCGGTGTGCACAGGACAACCTGGGGCACTACCGGTTCTCAATAAGGAAGCGATACGCATGGCGATATTGGCTGGTTTGGCCATGAATTGTGAGATCAATAATCACAGTGTTTTTGCGCGCAAAAACTATTTTTACCCCGACTCTCCGAAATCCTATCAAATTTCGCAATTTGAAAAGCCGCTGTGTAGCAAAGGGCACATTGTTATCGAAAATGAAGAAGCGCAGCAACAACAAGTGCGTTTGAATCGCATTCATGTCGAGGAAGACGCCGGAAAAATGATTCACGTAGGTACACCGGGAATTTGGGGAGCACAGGCCAGTGCGGTCGACTTTAACCGCACCAGTATCCCCTTAATTGAAATTGTCAGTGAGCCAGACATACAAACTCCCTATCAGGCAAAAGAGTACATGACGATGTTGCGTACCATACTGGTATCCATGAACATCTGCGATGGAAATATGGAGGAAGGAAGTTTACGCTGCGATGCCAACGTTTCACTGCGCAAAAAAGGGGAAAGTGAACTAGGTGTAAAAACAGAGATCAAAAATCTAAATTCATTTAAGGCTGTCGAACGCGCCCTTGAGTATGAAATCAAACGCCAAAAAGAAATTCTCGATAGTGGGAATGTCGTCGAACAACAAACGCGACTGTGGGACGACAACAAGCAGAAAACACTCATTATGCGTACCAAAGAAGATTCACATGATTATCGCTATTTTCCCGATCCCGACTTGCGTCCTGTAGAAGTACCGGCGGAGTGGGTAACCAATTTACGTAGTGAGCTCCCGCAAATGCCCCTAGAGCGCAAAGAGCAATACCTGGGTTATGGACTTTCGCAAAAAGAAGCGATATATCTCATGCACAATCCGCACTATGCGGCGTATTTTGAAGATATTCGCGCAATACATCCCAATGCCAAAGCGATCAGCAATTGGTTTTTTAGTGAAATCTTATCCTACGTAAACGCGCGATCGTCGCAAATTCATATCACACCGCAAGACTTTGCTGACTTTTTACAGGCAATAGATAACGAGGAAATCAGCGGTAAGATTGGTAAACAGGTGGTAAAAGAAGCTTTTATGAGCAACAAAGGCCTAATGCAGGTTATTGAAGAAAAGCAGTTGCGACAGATCAGTGATGAGGGTGCGATTGCCAAAATTGTAGAGGAAGTACTACAAAAAAACGAGCAACAAGTCGCCGCATACCGTGGAGGTAAAACGACTATCTTTGGTTATTTCGTTGGGCAAACCATGAAGGCAAGCCACGGGAAAGCCAATCCCGGAATGGTGAATAAGATTTTGCGTGAAAAATTGGATGGTTAGGTAAAAGTATTGGAATTCGTCTTAGTATTGGTGCCCTCACCATCGAATTATTAGGTTTCAGCTGCGCTAAAACCTAATATTCTCATACCTCTCCCACAGGGAGAGGTGTAATGCTTCTCTTTTGTAAAAAACAAAATTCACTTAAGTTGCGAGACGCGAGCATAGCGTTACTGTCTTTATACAATCGTGGTTGTGTGTATAGCGGGCACAAAATAAAACAAATGGAAGCAAATTCAGACGTGTTATGCCTCTCCCGTGGGAGAGGCATGAGAATTAAGGTTTTAGCTTCGCTAAAAACCTTAAATTCGATGGTGAGGGCACCAATCGGAAAACGAATCTCCTATCCCAAAGATACCAATTGGAAAAAGAATTCCCTACCCCAAGATACCTATCCGAAAACGAATCCCCGATCCCAAGGCACCAATCCGAAAACGAATCCCCTACCCCAATAAAATCAAGCCTTCCTACATTAATTTCCCCAAAAAATATTTTTATCGTTGACAAAGTACTACATGTGTAGTATCCTTTTTCACAACACTACTACAGATGTAGTATTT
The DNA here is from genome assembly GCF_009002475.1 of Candidatus Uabimicrobium amorphum. GTDB lineage: Bacteria > Planctomycetota > Uabimicrobiia > Uabimicrobiales > Uabimicrobiaceae > Uabimicrobium > Uabimicrobium amorphum. The sequence continues at coordinate 349,320 of NZ_AP019860.1, read as the reverse complement.
TTTTCACCATGCTACTACAAATGTAGTAATCAATACAAACAATGAAAGAATAAGCATGACACAACTAGCAAAATTGTCTCAGGCGGAGTGGGTCATTATGAAGGTGTGCTGGGAAAAAAGAAGTTGCTCGGCACGTGAAGTTTACGAAGAGGTTTCTCCTCCTAAAAGTTGGGAGTACCGTACGGTAAAAACTATGCTGGATAGACTTGTTGAGAAGGGGTATCTCAAACGAGAAAAAGATGGCAATGTTTGTCTGTATATTGCAACGGCTTCACAAAAAGCGGTAACCAGTACGGCAATTGAAAATTTTATTGCCACTGTTCTGGACAACACCGTGGCTCCTTTGTTTACTCATTTTTCCAAAGGCAAAAAACTCAATAAAGAAGAACTATCTTCGTTGAAAAAATTAATAGATGAATTCGAGGAGGAGTAATGAGTCTTGACTCTGTAGCAGAAAACATCCTGAACCATTTATGGATGATCAGTTGGCAAATTTGTATCTTAGCGATTGTAGTATGGGGACTATGTAAAGTTTTCTCGCGTTCTTCCGCGAGTTTTCGTTACTGGTTATGGTGCATTATTCTCCTGCGTTTATGTTTACCGGGAGACTTTTTTCAAGCAGATCGCGAAGGATACTACATTCCCAACAGTTTGCCAACGGTATGGGAAACACCTGTAACGATAGAAGATGCTTTACCTGAGAATTATACAGGTAGTTCATCACCAATTGTCAATGAGCCTTATATCTCTTTGCATCTGTCTTTTCCGGGCGTTATTGTTCTGCTATGGGGACTATGTGCTTTATTTCTGGGGAGTATTGTTATTCTTCGTGCAGTATACGCTTATGCGCAAATAAAGATTTATCCGCGCATCGAAGATCCAGCAATACTCAACCTCCTCGAAGAGTGTCAAAAAAGTCTTGGTATAAAAAAACACATAGAAGTTCTACTTTCACCAAAGGAAAGCGATGGACCGTTTTTGACGGGTATATTGTTTCCGAAGATTATTTTACCACAACACGTTATTCATTCTTGGAAAGAGGAAGAACTGGCACCTATTGTTTTACACGAATTAGCACACTTGAAACGCAGAGATCTTGTGGTGAATTGGTTGCAGATTCTGTTGCAAATCGTCTATTTCTTTCATCCGGTAGTGTGGTACATCAACCGTAAGATATACACAGAGCGAGAGCTAATATGTGATGACTTAGCGGTGTTTTATTTAGGAGGAAAACGTAAAAGATACACGAAAACTATGTTACGCGTTTTACAGGAAAGCAACGATGTTTTTTCTGCTTTTGGTGCAGTGGGGTTAGCAGAAAAACATCATTTTTTGAAAACACGTATTATACGTATTTTAGATAGCAAATATTTGGGGTATAAAAAAATGAAAAAATTAACTTTATTTATCTTAACATTATTTGCCGTTTGTTCCATAGGAGTTTTTGGACAACAGCAAACAACAGCAACCAAAGCAGAGGGAGAAGTTGTTGTTACCTATAGTATATTTACTGTTCAAGATGGAAAAGAGAAATCTTTAAATCCAGAGATCTTTTTTCTTAGTGGTGTAGATGTGAAAAAACAACAAAAGTTTGCACCAGGAGAATACACACTACTCATTTCTCAAGCGGGCTATCACCACATTTTGAAAAAAATAAGCATACCTGATGGTGTTAAAAAATTTCATATACAGGAACAAATACAACCTCTCCGTCGCGAAATCAAAAAGACCAGTAAAGATGGAGTGGATATAGATGTGGTTATAGATGGAGATTTTCCAGCAGGGGAACGTATTGATCCAGAGATTGTTGCATTAAATGGAAAAGATGTCCGTGATAATGTTTTCCAACCGGGAACTTATCGTCTCAAGATTAGCCAGCCTGGATACGCAACCATTGAAGAAGCCGTTACTATACCTAAAGATGCAAAAACATTTGTCATATCGCGTACATTGAGTACAAATGTTCGCAAAGTAATTACCCAAATTTCTTATGATGTACAAGACAACAAACGACCACAAATTACCATGGAGAAGATAGGTACGAAGGAAAAAATACTTATTAATAGCGACACAAAAATAAAGCCTGATAGTTATTTGTTGCACATCTACCAGCAACACTACTTTCCCATCGTCAGTAAAGTACACGTGTGGCCAGATGATCGTCCTTATGTCATGCAATTTCAATTGGTCTCTAAACCTGTAAGAATTCGTTTGGATGTCAGATACGACGACAAGAAAAATTTACCACAACAGCTCGTTACGTTGAGTGATCTTGAAGGTAAGGCAGTACAGGTCGTTCACGACAATCATCGCATCAAACCAGGGAAATATATGTTGAATATCCAGCATCCTGATTACACTTTTGGACGTGAGAAATATATTCAAATTCATCCGGGGGATCAATTTTTGATTCTCGAAAAGATGGCCAAGAAAGCCTCTTCGCCATCAGGAAAAGAGTACACCAAACTTTTTTTCAAATAGTGGATGACAATACTCAGGAATTACTTGCTCCTCATGGTATTTTAGTCAATGGTAAGCAATACAAAGCTGCGGATGTCTTTGCCGTGGGACAAACAGTACAAGTTCAAATAAAAATAAAAAAGTACAAGACGATTACGAAAAGTTTTGCGATACAACAAAAAAATCCGGTGATTCGCGTCAACGCTAAAAAGCTGCGAAAAGTTGAATTTATGTTGCGCAACTCCACCATAAGGCTAAACGGAATTACCTATAATGCACGCATCTTTGTGGGTAACCAACCAGTGGAAGAACATCTGATTTTTATAGAACAGGGTATTGGTAGAGTATACTATACAGTGCATATAGCCCCTGAAGCGAAAAGTATCAAAGTTATGCTTGGCTACCTTTATAACAAAGGGCTTACAAACAACAGCTACGTCCGCATAGATCGACAAGCATCTAATGTCGATGTTGGCGGCTTAATACAACATCTACAAGCGTTAAAGAGCCGTGAAAATACGAAAAAGATGGTTGATGCTGTGGAAATAATGCTCAAAAAGTTTTCCATGAGAAAAGGATTAAAAGGTATGGGTGCCGAAAACATCACCATGTTATGCGGGTATCTACAATCCCTACCTATGCCAGATAAGGAATACAAAGTAAGAATTGCTGTCATTATTGAGGCATTGGAAAAATTAAAGCAGCAGTAATCTGGTGAATAAGATTCGTCTTCGTATTGGTGCCCTCACCATCGTCTTGTAGGTTTCAGCTACGCTGAAAGCAACAAGCCTCATGCCTCTCCTGTGGGAGAGGCATAACACGTCTTAATTTATCTTATTGTTTTATTTTGTGCCGCTATACACACAACCACAATTGTATAAAAACCGTAGCGCTATACCTATTTCTCGCAACTCAAGTGAATTTTGTTTTTTACAAAAGAGAAGCTTTACACCTCTCCCGTGGGAGAGGTATGAGAATAGCAGGTTTTCAGCTGCGCTGAAAACCTGTTAATTCGATGGTGAGGGCACCCATTGGAAAACGAATCCCTTACCCAAGATTAATCTTGGTCCATCAACATTCCAATGGTCACAACATTCATACGTAGTACTTGGTGCCCCATATCGGTACTCACCTTGGAAGAAAGGTCTCCTGTGGTGTGATATGGTTTGTACTCGTCCCAATCGTTTTCGATGGTCAACAATGCTGGTAGACCTTTGCGAATGTATGGTACGTGGTCAGAACCAAATGGACGTAGTGAAGTTACGATACGCAGTGAAGTGTACTGTTTTGCTGCTTCGGTAAAAATAGGAAATAGGTGTTTTCCTACATCCGCGGTTTCTAGCAACAAGTCTAAGTCTGAATCACCCGTATAACCAATCATATCCATGATAAGAGCTGCTTTTAGTTTCTTGTGATCCCCTTTGGCGATCATGGTATCTACATGCTTGTAGCTTCCGACTAAACCTTGCTCTTCTCCCGAAAAGTTAATGAAAATGATGGTAGACTTGGGAGGATTTTTGGCGAAAACACGTGCCATTTCTAGTACCCCAGATGCACCACTGGCATTGTCTTCACTACCAGGTGCCGCAGTACTTGGGCTCTGTGAAATAGAGTCGTAGTGACCGCCAACGATAAATATCTCATCGGGCTTTTCTGTCCCCTTCATGACCGCAATTACATTGTAAGCAGTGGTGAAACTTACGCTAAAACTTTGTGTGGAAACTTCTAGTCCCAGGTCTTTGTATTGCTGTACTAGCCAATCGCGTGCTTCGATCACTCCGTCGCCGTGGGTGTAACGGTTGTAAGACGATAAGTGATCTACAGTGGCTTTCCAACGTTTGCCATCAACGCTATCGGCAAGTTTAGAATAATCAGCGCGTGTAGAGAATTTAATCGAAGGCATTTCATTTGCTGTTTGACGTGCAACAACAGTATTGGGTGCAAAAGGTGCTAGTGAAGCGTGTACTGCGTTGGAGTTTGTGGTGGCATCGTAGTGAGAGTCATGACATTGTCCGATTCCCAAAACGCAGCTCTTCTGAGCTTGGACCACCGCCGTACGACCGGCATTACCCAAAACTTCGACACCTGGTATCATCAGGTCTTTTTGGTGTGCACGCTTTACGAAGTGCAGGTTTTCTTCCTCAACAGCAATAGGTAGAGTGTTGCACTTGTACTCTTTTTGTAGAGCATCGATATTGTCTTTGTTCACCAGAGTGAGTAGTTGATTTTCCAATTCAACCCACCACTTTAGAGACTTATGTTGTTTTAACTCTTGTAGCTTTTCATAACCTATGCTATCGATGTCCACAACAACATAGTTCATTTCGCTTGCAAACAGCAATGCGGGTAATATCAGTATTGATATAATCCACTTCATCTGTCTGACCTCCTTTATTTAACGTTTTTTATATTTTCCGAGACAACTTCGGCATTGACCACATCATCACAAAGTGCAACAATACGTCGTACTTCGTTTTGTAATTCGCGAATGTTGCCTGGCCATTTGTATTGCAAAAACATATCGCGGACTTCGGAGTCAACGGGTTTTTCTTCGACTCCCATTTCACAACATATTTTTTTGTAGAAAAAATCAAAAAGTAATAAAATGTCATTTTCACGTTCGCGAAGTGATGGTAATTGAATTGTAACTACGTTTAAGCGATAAAACAAGTCTTCGCGAAAATTTCCGAGTTCGACTTCGTGTTTTAAATCTTTGTTGGTGGCAGCTACCACGCGTACATCAACATTCTTTATTGTTTTTCCACCCACCGGGCGAATTTCACCATTTTGCAGCGTGCGTAGCAATTTCTTTTGCATATTGAGGCTCATGTCACCGATTTCGTCGAGAAAGATCGTTCCTTTGTCGGCATGCTCAAACAATCCTTTACGACTTTGCACTGCTCCGGTAAAGGCTCCTTTGACGTGACCGAATAGTTCGCTTTCTAAAAGAGTTTCGGCAAGCGCGGCACAGTTTTCACCGACAAATTGTTGGTCTTTGCGTGGCCCGTACATATGAATTGCTCGGGCAATGAGTTCTTTGCCTGTCCCACTTTCTCCTTGAATGAGAACCGGAACATTCGACGGAATTATTTTATCTAACTTGGCTAGCTGTAAAACAAGTGCTGCACTTTGGCCGATGATTTCTTTGTAAGCATAGTTTAGTGCACTGCGTTTTACGACGCGCTTTTTGGCAGATGTTGTTTTGCCAGTAGAACGCTGTTTGTTTTTTAAACGTAGGAGATTGCGGATAATGGTAAATACACTGACTTCTTGTGTCGAAAAATCTTTTTTGGATTCGATGTAAATGATTTGTTGTGCTTCAATGCAATATCCGTACTTTTTTTTTGAGTAGCAATGTTGTGGAGTGTTCTTGTTCTCCCAAAACCAATCAATAGAGAATTTTTTGTTGTGGCTTTTATGAAGCACCTTTGTTGTGGGATCTTGCTGGGTAATGGCGACAAAATATTCTTCGCCAAAATTTTGCAAAAAAGCGGCGACGGCTTTTGTTCTTTCAAGCATATCACTGTTTTCAAGAATCGTCGTCGATAAATCTGCAAGGCACTCAATTTTTGTTATTTCCAAGTTTCACCTCACTTTATAGTTACATACTATAATACGTAAAGCGTATCGAAGTTTCAAGCATTTTATTTGCCGCCAGAAAAGTAGAAACTGTTTGACTTACAGGCGGATAAAAGGTATGTTTTAAGTATTGTATATTTTATTTCAATATCGGGAGGTTTTTGATGAAAAAACTAGTAGCCCTATTCATGGCTCTAAGCATGCTGTTCGTTAGTTTTGCAGTTGCTGATGCACCAGCTGTACAGTCTACAGTAAAAGAACAATTTGTCCCTGGACAACTAGTGGCATATGTTTCGAATGCACGCAGCGCAAACGTAACCGCAGCAACACAAATTTTGGAAACTTGGGGTTATACCCAAACACGTCGTGAACTTTCTTTTGGTCAAATGACTTTAAAGTTATATGAAGCAAAAAATCGTTCTGCGGCGAAAAATGTTGTGGAAGCAGTACGTCTTTTCAACAGTAGCATGTCTCGTGACGCTCAAGGCGTTAAGTTGATGCCGAACTACATCTTCAAAATCAACAACAACGACCCTTGTTTCAACCGTAAAGATATCTACAGAGATCGCGACGGAAATGCTCACGATATTTTATTGCAGTGGGATATGAAAAACCCTGGTGAATTCGGTGGAATCGCTGGTAGCGACTTAAATGCTACCGCAGCTTGGGAAATGATTCCTGAAAATCACGAACCAGTGATCGTTGCAGTTGTAGACACTGGTGTTGATACAGAACACCCAGGTTTGAAAGGCCGCATTTTGATGAAAGACGGCAAGCCAGTTGGTAAAGATACTACCGCTTGGTGGGGTGAAGGCGATCATCACGATGATCATGGTCACGGTTCTCACTGTGCTGGAAGTATTGCGGCTGGATATTCTGATAAAGAAGGTATGACCGGTTCTTCTGGCCCAACAAACGTAAAAATCATCTCAGTAAAAGCGATGGGCAAAGATGGAAGTGGTGACCTATTTTCTATCGGTGATGGAATCAAGTGGGCGGGTAAACAAGGTGCTGACATCATCAGCTTAAGCCTTGGTGCAACTCCATTGTTCCCAGAACAAGAGCCTATCTTAAAAGCGGCTTTTGATGATATCCTAAATGCTCCAGAACTCAAAAATGCAATTCCTATCGCTGCTGCAGGAAACAACGGTGAAGATCTACACTCTTTCCCAGCTTTCTGTGATGGCGCTATTGCTATTGGTGCTAGTGATCACCAAGACAAGTTAGCGACATTCTCTAACTTTGGTAACTGGGTAGACGTAGTTTCCCCTGGTGTAAACATTCTTTCTCTTCGTGCAAAATTCAAGGGCAAGTATGTTGATATGTATCGTGATGCTGGTTATGAAAAGGCTGAATTTGCAGTTGGAAACGGCGGAGCAAAAGATCCTTACGATAACAGAGCTTACTACATAGCATCTGGAACATCTATGGCAACTCCTAATGCGGCTGGTATCGCAGCAATGCTACTTGCTGTAAATCCAAAATTAAAAGGAAATACCGAAGCTGTTCGCAAGATTTTGATGGAATCAAGTGTCAAAAAAGGTACTTTTAAGATCAAAGAAAACGGTGGACGTATTGATGCTGTTGAGGCTGTAAAAGCTGCTAAGAACTTCAAGTAAGTTACAAAGTAAGATTTCGTAAGTTACAAGCTAAGATTATGGGAAATGCGTTTCCCATAATCTTTTTTTATTGAACGTTTACTTTTTGGAACGCCTAATAAGAAAAACCATTCCCAACAACAACGCAATATACGTAGTCGGTTCGGGAACCGTCTGTAACTGTAAGTCGTCTATAATAGGTAAAAAGAAGCCATCAGGAACCGCGTTATCAACAGCAGTTACCAACAACAAATCCAAATTTGTAAATCCTGCCAAATTAACTAAGGTATTGCTGGGAGATACACCTGCGATATTTTGGCTCGCCACTTGTTGTCCGTTGCGAAAACCGGTAAAGGTAAAGTCTCCGTTACTAATGGCTCCGACACGTACGTCTAGAGCATTAAAGAAACTACCGCTGGTGGCGAAAAATTCCACTTGTGTGCCATCGCTATTAAAACCAAGTATATCATCATCAAATGATGCGGTGTTTAGATTTCCGTTACTTTCAATGAAGGAAGCGGAACCAGATATTTCGCGAAATGTAAACGAGCCTTCGGTCAAGTCAACGTTTGTTTGCAAATCAAGAATATTACCTGTTCTACCATTAAAAGTAATTGTCTCAGCCATAACAATAGACGACATAAGCATTGCTATGAAAAACAATCGTAATAACATATTTATTTTCCTAAAACTTGTTTTACTGTGGATAAAACGTTTTGGACATTAAATCCAAACTTGTCGTAAAGAACTTCCCACGGTGCTGAAGCTCCAAAGGTGTCAATACCAATCGTGGCACCACTATTTCCCACGATACTTTGCCAGCCAAGAGTTGATCCCGCCTCAATAGAGATTTTGGGAACGTCGTTAGGCAAAACACTTTCGCGATATTCCGGGGATTGTTGCGCAAAAAGTTCCCAGCATGGCATAGAAACTATGCGGCAAGGAATACTTTCTTCCCCCAGTTTTTTCTTCGCGTCCAGAGCCAAACCTACTTCCGAGCCAGTTGCGATTAAAATGACTTGTGCATTATCGTCTTCGCAAAGTGTATATGCTCCCTTTGCGGCGTTAGCGGTAATTGCTGACGCGTATTCCGCAAGAGGTGTAACGCCTTGGCGTGTTAAGCATAATGCGGAAGGAAGAGTCGATGTAACGGCTTCGCGCCACATAATCGCTGTTTCTAAAGCATCTGCAGGTCTCATGACCAAAAGATCGGGAATAAGACGCAAACTCATGAGTTGTTCTACCGGTTGGTGTGTTGGGCCGTCTTCTCCCAAGGCGATACTGTCGTGGGTAAATACAAAAATAGAGGGTGTTTTCATCAGGGCCGCTAGGCGAATCGCGGGACGCATGTAATCGGCAAATGCCAAAAATGTCGCAGAAAAAGCAACAACACCTTGATGCAGAGACATTCCGTTGACAATGGACCCCATCGCATGTTCGCGAATTCCAAAACGGATATTACGTCCCGCTTGTTGTTGCACGCTAAAATCAACGCTGGATTTGATATCGGTTTTGTTCGAACCAGCTAAATCTGCGGAGCCGCCTAAAAACTGAGGTAAGCGCTCGGCAATAAAGTTGATCACTTTTCCTGAGGCCGCACGGGTGGCCATAGACTGTTCTTCGCCAAAAATATCAGCAATTCCGTCGCTCCAGTTTTCTGGGTATTGGCGATGCATTGCCGCGTCCAATTTTGCCGAACATTCTGGATATTTTTCGCTATATTGTTTCCACTTCTCTTGCCAAGTATTGTGCTGTTCAGCACATTTAGTAAGTACTTTCTGCATCTCTTCTTTTACTTCTTGTGGAACATGAAAGTCACTCTGCGGCCACGAAAATTTGTCACGTGTTGCTTGAATTGCCTCGCTGCCAAGAGGTGAACCGTGGACCTTTGCCGTGTCTTGTTTGGGACTACCATAACCAATATGTGTTTTTACGATAATCAGTGACGGCTTATCTTGTTGTTTCGCTTCAGAAATGGCCGCGGCAATGGCATCGCAGTCGTTGCCATCTGCTACACGAGTCACATGCCAATTGTACGCTAAAAAACGTTGTTCCACATTTTCGGTAAAAGTAATATTTGTGTTGCCATCAATGGAGATGTTGTTGTCATCGTATAGATATATCAATTTATTTAGCTGTAGATGGCCAGCAAGCGAAGCCGCTTCGGCGGTGACACCTTCCATAAGATCCCCGTCAGATACCAAAGCATACACGTAGTGATCTATTATTTTGCTATCTTCTTTGTTGTATTGCGCACTCAGATAACGCTCGGCCATCGCCATTCCCACTCCCATAGCGAAACCTTGCCCAAGTGGACCAGTCGTTGCTTCCACTCCTGGTGTTTCTCCGTACTCGGGATGCCCGGGAGTTTTACTGTGCCATTGGCGAAAATTTTGTAGATCCTCAAGTGACAAATCATAGCCATAAACATGCAAGAGCGCATACAATAACGCCGAGCCATGTCCCGCAGACAAAATAAAACGATCGCGATTTATCCACTGTGGATTTTTAGGATCATGTTGTAAAAAACGCGACCATATGGTGTGGGCAATCGCAGCACAACCTAAAGGCAATCCGGGATGTCCGGAATTTGCTTTTTCAACGGCATCAACAGATAGCATGCGAAGAGTAGTAATGCACTGCGTTTCCAAAGTATTCAATTTTTAGCTCCTTGAAGGTGTATTTTAACGATAAAGCCTTGATCGGTAAAATTTAAATCTACAGATGTATCGGGCCATACTGCGTTTACCGAGTCAGGCTGTATTTTCCTTTTTGATAACAAATTTGTCCCGTGAACATCGCAACGTAAACGATGAAAATGACGTGTGTACTTTCCTCCCTGAGGACAAACTATTTCGCTGTAACCATACATTGTGTCTTGTATATTGGCAAGTGTTTTTTCGGGAAAAAAGCGCCCCACGACTTCGAGCATGTGCATATTATAGGTACACTCTTGGCGGATATGGTCTCCTGCTTCCCATTTCAAATTTTCGCGAATCTTATTTATCTTTTTTGGGCTTACGAAGATTTCTAAATTATTTGCCTGCGCCATAAAAGAATCGACTTTGTCGTCAATAAATGCAAACGCAACGTCGCGTTTGTTTGTTACCACTAAAAAGTTCTCCTTGATAACAAGAAACAACGAGTACTGCACCGAACGATATTTAAATTTGAAAATATAACATTTTTTACCGTGATACTCCTCTTTGACAACGTTGAGCTGAATTTCGTTTTCAATAGAGTGATATTTTTTTATGTCCCAAATAATTGCCTGGAGTTTACGTTCTAATTCCATGGGATTTTTAATCGTGATTGTACTATAAAATGGTAGCGTAACAAAAGCCGGCATAAATGTCGAAATATCATAAAACTTTGCGTCTATTTGCGGAACAAACAATAGATCGTCATCGCAAACATATAGTGAGAGCTGTTTTCCTAGATTAGGTAGAAGCGCATGTAAATGCGGGACACGCAATTGCTGCAAATACTTTTTAACTTTAGGGTCTTCGAGTACTTTGTCCATATTGCACGATAAATTAGCTGCGAAAAATACATTGGGTAAATACGTTTTTAATATTCGTTGATTGTCATTAATTAAGTATTTTGGTAAATTTTTAAAGAGTGCATAGCTCGCTGCGGGAGAAAAAATTTCAGCACTTAACTCTTTGGACTCAGGTATGCGCATAGCAATGGGTGACAAAAACTCGTTTTCCTGTCCATAAAAGCTATCGCGAAATTTTGCGTAGGCGCTGTGTTCGCTTTCGTAGACAGTTCGTGGTAGGGTTTCATCGACAGGGGTAAGGTAACCAAGATGATTGTGCACCGTGCACGTCGGTTTCGCATAACGAAGCACATATTTACCGCCATCTGCGCAATGCATTTCTTCGGGAATCGCTAAATCTTTTGGCATTCTACGATGATTACTGTAACTTTCCAGGAGTTCGTATTGTAGAAAACGTAGGTTATCACGGCACATGGCCCTGCGGTAACTCGATATGGTGTATTGTGGACTATTTATTTTGTACAAATGGTCTCGCGAAATGTATAGAAATGCCTGTTCTTTTTGGGGATTTGCAGCGAACACGGAACGCGCCTTTAATAAGTCATTTGTACGCGCCAACGATTTTGGTGGTGTTGTGGAGATAATATTTTTGATCATTGTCTCGCTGTTACTCAAAACCAGAAAATTATTGATGTAGCACGAGTGGCTATTTATGCCTTTCTTGGTGTCGACAATTTTACGGTATGAAATCCCTCTATAGCGCTTTGATAAAGAAGTTGCTCCGTTTTTGACCGCCTGGCTAAAATATTTTTTAAGTTGAAAGTCTAATAAAAATTGACTTTTTACGTGGACGATCAACGCATAAGAACTCCCCTCGCTCAATAAAAAGTCTGATCCCACAAGAGCCATATCCGCGATGACCCAATCGAGAAGACTTTTACCTAATCCACCGCCGCCACTATCACTTTCACTATTGTCAAAGGAAATGGCAAGTGTTTGCAGCATTTTTTCAAAAAAAGAACTAGAACGGCCGGTTGTCGTGAACTGTGTAAGCAAGTTGTCTTGACATTTCCCCAGTTTGTCGACAAGGTTAAAGATGCCCTTTGCCGAAGTAAAATGCAGAAAATAATAGTCTTTAGGCACAATATTTGTCATGAGAAATGTAGGAATATTTTTATCTTTGACCGGAAATTTTTCGTAGGGACGCAGCCCCTCCACCTGGACAATGTCAATGTTTTTTTCACTTGTTTTGGTGTAGGATATATTGCGAATATTTTCTCCTAGTAAGTAAGGAGAAACTTGCACTGGTATGCGAAACCTACTGGCCGAGCTTACCAAACTGTGTTCGATATAATCATTGCGTTGTTGACGTAAATATCGGCTATAAGACGCATTTCGCGCCATCGCCCACATCGAGGGCAATGCTTTATTTTGCGTGGCTTCTTTTGGTAGTTCTAACGTTTGACTAAAGGCATGAAAGGTATTTTCCGAAAAAAATGGCAGTAGAGTGGTATCTACTAATATTTTGCCTTCTTCAGAAAAACGCCCGATCCAATACAAACGACTTGTTTGTGGATTCTGTGATACAAAATCGGGCCACTCCTCACCGCGTAGTAAAAAATGACTATAGGTTTTTTGCGAACTGTCTTCGACAACAATGTCCATTTCCGCAACAAGATCTGGCGTGCTATCTATCACATCCAACTCTACGCAAAAAAACCGCTGTTGCTGTAAAGCATAGTAAGAAATATTACCAACTTTTACTTCATGCGCATGAATGCTTAGCAGTAACATAAACCCAAGTAAATACTTACGCATCTTCTCCTCCTGTACTAGCATACAACCATTTTAGATATTCCGCATTTACATTGGATACGTTTAGTTCAACTATTTCCGGAACATCGTTTGGGTGTAGCTGTAATATTTTCTGTTGTAGCACGCGAAAATCGTGACCGCGAATTTTAATGAGTAGTGTTTTTTCTTCATCACAACACAACTTCCCATCCCAGTGGTAAAAGCTTTTTACATGTGGCAAGATATTTACACATGCCGCAACACGGCTTTCTACGAGTTCTTTGGCAATCTCTTCTGCTTTGTCTGGTGGACAATTACATAAAACAACTTTCATTTTGTTCTCCCAAATACCTTGCTCCACATAAATTATGTACGAAAATGCGCTGATTTGCAAACGAAGGAATGATGTAGTACCTTTGGTGGAGAAGGGAGGTATGATCCGCCCTTCTTTTTTATATGAATTTACATTGTGGTGACTTGTTGTACCGCTTTTTGCCAGCCGTTATATTTTTCTTCGCGTACTTCTTCCGACATTTTCGGGGTATACGAACTGGCAATTGACCAATTTTCCGCAATTTGTTCGCGGTTTTCCCAATATCCCACAGCAAGTCCCGCTAGATAGGCGGCCCCGAGGGCAGTAGTTTCAAATATTGTCGGCCGATGAACAGGAACATTGAGTAGATCGGCCTGGAATTGGCATAACAAACTGTTCTGCGATGCGCCACCATCAATGCGCAATTCTTTTAAATTAATGCCGGAATCTTTTTGCATTGCATCAACAACATCTTTGGTTCGGTAGCACATGGCTTCGAGTGCTGCGCGCACGATGTGATTGCGGTTGCTTCCGCGTGTCAAACCCAAGATAGCACCGCGTGCGTACATATCCCAGTGCGGCGTACCCAGTCCGACGAAAGCGGGAACAAAATAAACCCCTCCGGCATCAGGCACTTTTGCGGCATAGTATTCGGTATCTGCGGCATCGTGTATGATGCGTAGTTCATCGCGTAGCCATTGAATCGCCGCACCAGCAACAAAAACACTACCTTCGAGAGCATAGTCCACTTTACCATCAATCCCCCAAGCAATGGTAGTAATGAGACCTGACTCCGAAGATACCGCTTTTTCCCCGGTATTCATCAAAATAAAACAGCCAGTTCCATAAGTATTTTTTACCATACCAGGAGAAAAGCATGCTTGGCCAAAAAGTGCCGCTTGCTGATCTCCAGCGATCCCAGCAATGGGAACCTCCGCGCCAAAAACTTTTTTGCATGTCGTGCCATAGACACCGCTAGATGCGACCACTTTCGGCAAGATGCTGGCAGGAATATTTAGTTTGCCGAGAATTTCCTCGTCCCATTTTTGTTCGTGAATGTTATATAGCATGGTCCGCGAAGCATTGCTGTAGTCGGTAATATGTAGCTTACCTCCTGACAACTTATACACAAGCCACGAGTCGACGGTGCCAAACAAAATTTCGCCTTTTTCTGCACGGTTGCGTATACCTGGAATGTTATCCAATATCCATTGTACCTTAGTACCAGAGAAGTAAGCGTCTACGGGCAGACCTGTTTTACTACGAAATTCTTCTTCCCAGCCCTTTGCTTTGATTTCTTCGCAGATTTGCGAAGTACGACGACACTGCCATACAATCGCTTCGTACACCGGTTCACCAGTATTTTTATCCCACAAAATGGTAGTTTCGCGTTGGTTGGTAATGCCGATCGCGGCAACATCAGAGGGAGAGACTTCTGTATCACGTAGTACCTTGCGCATAGTGTGCGCTTGAGAATCCCATATTTCGCGTGCGTCGTGAGAAACCCACCCTGGTTGCGGATATAGCTGGGTAAATTCGCTACTGCGACTCGCAACTATCTGCGAATTTTTGTCAAATAAAATTGTACGCGAACTTGTGGTTCCTTGATCTAAGGCCATTACATATTTTGTCATATTTCGTTCTCCAAAGACAAAAATGGTTGAATAAAAATATTGGTATTAGCGTTGTAAAAAGCACAGTATGCAAACACAATAGTGAATATCGCATTCATTCTTTTGATCCATAACGCATGAACTTGTATACCTTTTGCGAAGTGCGTTGTAGGGGCGGACCTCGTGTCCGCCCGTCCCTCAAACGTTATAGATACTCATAAATTTTCGTGATTTTGCAAGAATGGGGAAATTGATAGGTAAGAAATTTGTTTCATTCGCGTTTATTTTGAATAATTTATTGCAAAATAAACGCAAACAAAACGTTATTCTATCGTTCTCTGTTAATAAAGTCTATTAGCTTTTGTTTGTCTTCATTCGTGAGGTCTTGGTGGTCTTTGAAGCCACGGCCGGTCAACATCGTTAATGACTTAGCAATGGATCTTCTCACGTGAATATTTTTATCAGAAACATTACTGAGTAGTTGTGGGATGCTTTTGTTTGCCCCTAGAGATCCTAGTGCTTTTGCCGCAAAGCTGCGTACCAACGGACTTTTATCTTTGAGAGATTCCACTAGAAGTGGAATACATGCTCTTTCGCGATTTTGCATGATTTGTAAAATTGCCGCGACTCTTTCTGCTTCATCAGAGCTTTTGAGTTTTCCAGCAAATGTTTTTTGTATATTTAAGTTTATTTGTGCTATTTTGTTGCGAACGGTGTTGTCCGACTTAGGTCGTTGTGGTTGAGGGTTTTGCTGCTTTTGTTGTTTTTTCAAATCACCCAGGATATCATCCAGTGATTTTTTAGGCTGTGTATTGTTTCGTGGTGTATCATTTGCTTGTGAAGAACTATCAGCGGTGGTGTTATCTTGTTGCGTATCACCGTTGTCTTCCTCAACAGCGGATCTGGTTCTCTTGTTCATCAAAACGTCTGTCAACTCCTTGAGTTGCTTTTGCATGCGGAGCATATCTTCGGACATGGCATTTTCTTGAGGTGTAACAGCGTTACCTTGTATATTTTGCATGTAGCGATATAGCCACATTGTAGAACCAATCATCATGGGAATGCCCAAGAATAATACAAAAACGGCAGAAAGGTACTTGAAATCTAATATTTCTCGTGATGTCTTCTCCGCGAATTCGCGACAACGATGGCAATAGAGTTTACCTTTAATTAATGAGGCTTTGCCCGTTCTCAGTAAATCGAGAGAGTGTTTTTTCGTGCAACGATCACATGTGAAGAGTTCGCGACTATTTTTTTGTTCCACAGAACAGTCACCACAAATTACCTCTCCATTCTTCTTGCGTGTGCTACCATTTCGTAACTCAGCTTCTGATATAATCTTCTGACATTGGTCACATAAAAAAACTATCAATTTTTTTTCCCTTGCAAATTATTTGATGTTGTGAAAGTGTAACTTGTGATAGTATAACTTAAACTTACAATTTGTGCGAGTCTAAAAATTATGTTATGATAGTAAAGATATGACAGTAATAACAAAACAAATCATTGATTTAATAGCAGCCGCTTTAGAAGAAGATATTGCAGATGGAGATATTACCACCAATGCAATTCTTGGTAGCAGTTCTTGCCATGGAGCAGCAGAAATTTTGTTTAAACAAGACGGTGTTCTTGCTGGCATGCCCGTATTTACTCAGGTATTTCACTCCGTGGACCCTCAAGTAACCATTTCTCCTCTTTTTGCGGAGGGAGAATATATAAACAAAGGTACAATGGTTGCCACAGTCACAGGCCCAATGTCCACCTTGTTAAAATGTGAGAGAACTGCACTTAACTTTTTGCAACACCTAAGTGGCATAGCAACATCTACACATGAATATATTATCGCTGCTAAACCGCATCGCCTTGGTATTTTAGATACGCGAAAAACCACTCCTTTACTCCGTAGCTTGGAAAAATACGCCGTTCGGATTGCCGGTGGTACCAACTATCGTTGCGGACTTTACGATATGGTCATGATTAAAGATAACCATATCAAAGCTGCTGGAAGTATTTCTCAGGCAATTGAAAAAGTGCTAAATGCTTACGGAGACAAATATTTTATTACCGTTGAAGTTGCTCACCTAGAACAGTTACATGATGTGATAAAATACAAAATAAATCGTATAATGCTCGATAACATGAACAATGAAAGTATTCACAAAGCTATTGGTATTATTCGCGGTTGCGGCAAACATATAGACATTGAAGTTTCGGGAGGTATCACCCCGCAGAGAGTTAAAGAGTTAGCTCCTCTTGATATTGATTATGTGTCCAGCGGAGCGATCACAAACCGTGCAGTATCATTAGATATTAGTATGAATTTTGTCAAGTAGGAAAATTTATGCAAGCTAATAAACGAATCGTTGAAATAATTGGATTTCCAATGGACTTAGGGGCGGATCGTCGCGGTGTTGACATGGGCCCTTCCGCTTTGAGAATCGCAGGTATCGAAAAGAGACTGGAAAACCTTGGGTACGATGTTATCGACCATGGGGATTTGCAAATTCAGCACCGCGCTCAACAAAAAGTCATAGACACAAAATTAAAGTACTTGGATGAAATTGTAAAAACAGGAGAAGTCCTGGCCAACAGAATCCAAGGTGTGCTGAATCGTGGAAATTTTCCACTATGCATCGGTGGAGACCACTCGATGTCTTTAGCCAGTATTGCAGGTGTTTCGGCTTATTGTCGCGACAAAAATAAAAGATTAGGAGTTCTATGGGTAGATGCTCATCCAGACATGAACACCGATCAAACAACGCCTTCGGGAAATATACACGGCATGCCCATGGCCGCTTCTTTGGGTTATGGCCATGACAAGTTGACAGGTCTTTTAGGCTTTTCCCCCAAAATCAAAGCAGAGAATTGTGCACTCATCGGAATACGAAGTATTGATATTGAAGAGCGTAAAACCATCATTGACTCTGGTTTAGAAGTATACTCTATGAGTAAAATAGACCAGTTAGGTGTGTACAACATTATGCAAAAAATTATCGATAAATTTAAAGGTAACGTCGATCATTTGCATGTAAGTTTTGACGTCGACAGCCTTGATCCGCGATTCGTTCCAGGAGTGGGAACTCCTGTAGCCGGAGGCCTTTCCTATCGTGAAGCTCACATGATTATGGAGTCAGTTGCTGAGTCTGGCATGATGTGTTCACTAGAGGTCGCTGAGGTAAATCCTATTTTGGATGTACAAAATCAAAGTGCAGAAACTGCTGTCGAAATTGTTGCTTCAGGAATGGGTCAAATCATTATCTAGATCGGAAAGAGTTATGGAAAACCTGCAAAATATACATCTGACAACCGAAAATTTACAGCAAGATTTTGATCAAACAATGAGCAAAGTTGCCAGTGTTAAAGAAGCTATGAGTATCGACCGTCGTGTTGTGAGTTTGCCCGCGGAGTATCAAGATACGTTTATATACGGACTATTTAGCATCTTTAAGCGCGAGTGCTGGTTGCTAAAAACAGATGAAAATGAAGGTCGTATCATTGTCGAGATAGATTTGAAACAAGCCGCTGTACAATTTTACTACAACAAGTTCGAAGGCATTGTTCAAAATCACATTAGCAGTTTCTCAAATCACCAGCGTACCAATGTTGCGGAAGAAGCACCGATAAAAGAAGACCAAGACTTTGATTTTACCATGTGCTTAGGTGGTGACGAAGAAAAACCAAAGCCAATGGATGACGCCGTAGATGTTCCTGTGTATACGCAAGCGCCAGAACAAATGATTGCTTGGGATCGCTTTGCTAGCGACTACAAATTGCAAAACGGTCAACACTATACCGTACGCCAAGAAAATGCATTTAAGATATTTACGGTGCGCGTTTTAAAGATTCCGCAAGCAGAAGTTGTCGAGGATAGTATTTCACGTATCAAAAAGTTTTTTGAAGGTGACTACAACATCGTTGAACTCGACAAGGGTGGTATGGGCGCTATTCTGAAATTGACAACAAAACACGACCCAACTATTTTGCCACTTAGACCAGAAAATGTGTGGGCACGTCAAAAATTTGCCGATTATCTACAAGTCAGGAAAGATGCACAAAACCGCGAAAGTATCTATGCGGAAATTCCCAAGGGCATGGATTTTGTAGCCAAAGTTGCCTTCGAAGGGCATGAAGAAGCACTGATACAAGAAGCGGCGCTAATGACGCGCGTTGCAGAAGATCCGGAAATATGCGAAACGATTATTGGTGCGATTCAACACGGTCGCGTTTTTGCCGTAGATGGCAACGACAAAGAGTGCTTAGGATATTATCTTTTAATGGAGTTTGCTCCCGAGGGTAATACCGAACAACTGTACAAAAAATTTCCCAATGGCCGTTTAACACCCACTGTGGCTTTCGCCATGATGTATGGTATGGTACGCACTTTACAAAAACTAAAGCGCAAAGGTATCATTCATCGCGATATTAAACCTCTTAATGTTCTACTGGGCGACAACGGTATGCCAAAGTTATCTGACTTTGGTTTGTCTCTAACCACCAAAAAAGACTCTTCTCTTTCCGATGAAAGACGCAGGTTATTGCGTATCGTCGACGAAAATTTCTTAAAAGTTAGTCGGGATAGAGAGCAAACAGAAGCGCAGCTACGCAGGCTTTTGCAGGAGGTTCAGCAAACAAAAGATGAACGCACCATGCAACAAATTAAGAAACTACAATTCCGCATACCAACGATGATTGCACGTGAAGAAGCATGTGCCGAAGAACTTCGCGATAAGTACCGTCCGATTACTGCAGAAGAAAATGCACAGCGCAATAAGTTTGAAGGATCTATTTACTACGCGGCTCCTGAGCAATTTGAACCGACAAACATTCTTAACCATAAATGTGATGTATACCAGCTTGGAACGGTAATGTTCACAATGTTAACAGGGTTGCGTCCTATCAGTGGTAACAACCTTGACGAGCTTGTCGATGCCGCAATGAACCCTAACAAACCGCGTGTAAACGATTTTATTAAAGGGCAACCCCTTATTGATGAGATGAGTGACCTTATTCACGAAATGATCACTTTTGAATATGAAAACCGTATCGAAATCGATGAAGTTCGCGAACGCATGGATCAAATTTTATTTTCCCATGCACTGGAATTGCGGAAACAACCCAATTATGTAATGCCGCCTGAATTTACACATCCTGAAGATATCGCATGGTGGGAAGACAGTGTCAAGTTTGCAAAAAAAATACACAGTACTTGTATGGAAACAATATTTAATAGTTTTTTACATGGATAAAATTTTATTTAGGGCACGTCCCTATGAGTAAAAACAATTGGACAATTGCCGTCGACCGCGGAGGCACCTTCACCGATATTGTTGCTATTTCACAAAAGGGTGAAATACACACACACAAAGTATTATCGCGGTCGAAAAATTATCACAACGCCATTGTTTTTGGTATCCACGAAATATGCGCCTCGTTTTCGATTGAAAATGTTGCGCGCATTCATATTGGTACAACAGTCGCGACAAATGCGCTTTTGGAACGCACAGGAGAAAAAGTGTGTTTTGTCACCACTTGTGGATTTAAAGATATCCTAAACATTGGTTATCAAGACCGTAAAAACTTATTTGCATTAAATGTCCAAAAACCTGACCCCATACATTTACGTAGCATTGGCATCAAAGAACGCATTGCTGCCAATGGTCGTGTTATTACCCCCATTGATATAGATGATACAACCCAAAAACTTCGTAAAATTAAAAACGAAGGTTTCACATCTCTTGCCATTGCCTTGATGAACTCGTGGTGTTATAGCGCTCACGAACAAAAAGTGGCTGAAATTGCACAAGAAATGGGATTTACCAACGTCCATGCTTCGTATCACTTATGTCCCCTCATAAAATTAGTTATGCGCGGACAAACCACTGTAATCAATGCTTACTTACATCCTAAATTAAAAGAACATATCGATTTTTTGCTCGCAAATTTTCACGACACAACACTACGCTTCATGCAATCTAGCGGTGGTGTTACCCGTGCAGATTCTTTTTGGGGAAAAGACGCTATTTTGTCTGGGCCTGCGGGTGGCATTGTTGCGGTGCAAAACATCATGCAAAATTTTCCCAAGCAAAAGGCCATTAGCTTTGATATGGGAGGAACAAGTACCGATGTGTCGCGCTTTGATGGCAATATCAACAAAATTTTTGAAACACAAATTGCCGACATCCCCTTTCATTCGGATATGCTAAATATAAAGACGATTGCTTCGGGAGGCGGATCTATTCTCAAATTCGATGGAACTAAATTGAGTGTCGGGCCAGAAAGTGCCGGAGCCTCACCAGGACCATCTTGCTACGGATACGGTGGGCCACTTACCATTACGGATGCCAATTTACATCTTGGACGTATACTACCTGAATATTTTCCGCGGGTTTTCGGCCAGAGCAACAGTGAGCCTTTACAAGAAAATGCCCATTTGTTCACAAAACTTGCCACCCAGATCAAAACCGACCTAGGAAAGAGTTACTCCAGTCATGAACTGGCACAAGGTTTTATTGATATTATCAACCAAAACATGTGCAATGCGATTAAAGAAATATCTATTGCCGAAGGTTTTGCTCTAGACGATTATACTTTGGTGTCATTTGGCGGAGCTGGTGGACAACATGTATGTTGTATTGCACAAATTTTGGGTATAAAACAAATTGTCGTTCACCCCACCGCAAGTGTTTTTTCCGCATATGGTATTGCAGTTTCTGATCATGTCGAAACAAAAGCGAAATCAGTTTTGCTACCTTTCAACCAAAAAACTTGCGCCATTGTGGATCAACATTTTTCAGAGTTAGAGAAACAACTATCGGTAAGAGATGAGATTACCCGTTATTTAGATTTGCGTGTTTGCGGTACAGACTATAGTACGACGGTACTGTACATAGATAACAATTACCAAAAAACATATGATGACTTTGTTCAAAAGTATCAAAAAAATCATCAACGACAACTAGCGCAAAATGAGCAGCTCGAAATAGTCAATGTTCGTATAGAAGCGAGTAGTCGCAGCAATGCTTTTCGTGAAAAAAAACACCCAGTGCATACTCGCGAGGTACAACGTAGCAGTGCCGCAACTGCCCACCACCAAGTTTTTTACCAAACGTCATTCATCGACGTAGCTGTTTTTTTGCGAAGTACACTCCAACCCGGCGATTTTTTACATGGCCCTGCGATGATCGTGGATGATCACAATACCATCTTTGTTACGCCTGAATTCAAGGCCGTAATTAACGAATATAACTACCTTATATTGCAAGTACAAAACGTGCCACAAAAAGCAATAAAGACAGAAAAAGATCCGGTACTACTCGAAGTTTTCAACAATGCTTTTACACACATTGCGCGGCAAATGGGTTTTGATTTAATCAACACCGCGCACTCGACAAATATCAAGGAACGTCTTGATTTTTCCTGTGCTATTTTTGATAAACAAGGAAATTTAGTGGCCAATGCTCCCCACATTCCGGTACACTTGGGAGCGATGTCCGAGACAGTAAAAGATTTAATTCATACTCACAAACAAAATTTATGCCCAAACGATTGTTATGTGAGCAATGATCCGTTTCATGGGGGATCACATTTACCCGACATTACGGTTATCTCACCTTTTTTCGATGGCGATGAAGTACAATTTTTTGTGGCGTGTCGCGGACACCACGCTGACATTGGTGGAATAACGCCTGGTTCCATGCCACCTTTCTCCCAAAAAATCGAGGAAGAAGGGATTGTACTTCGCAATTTTTGTTTAGTAAGTGACGGAACAACAAATTTTTCGCAACTCACAAAGATATTATCTCAAAAACCATACCCTGCGAGAAATATCAATGAACGAATTTCCGATTTACAAGCACAAATTGCGGCAAACAGACGTGGATTACGCGAACTCGATAATCTAGTAACTCTCTATAGTTTAGAGACTGTTAAATTGTATACTTCCTATATACAGGAAAATGCGTGCATGGCAACGCAAAAACTCATCGGTTACTTACTCAAAGATCGCAGCAACGCCCTGTTTTCATTCCGCGACTATCTAGAAAATGGTGCGTGTATATGTGTAAAAATTACCCTGTCTGCCACAAATAAAGGCCATGCGCATATTGATTTTTCAGGAACTTCACCACAGGACTCTGGAAACTTAAACGCACCGCTAGCGGTAGTGAAGTCGGCAATATTATACGTTTTACGGGCACTAATAGAAGAAGATATCCCGCTAAATTCCGGTTGTTTAAAACCATTAACCATTACTGTGCCTGAAAAATCGATCCTAAATCCTCAACCCGGCGCTGCGGTGGTGGGAGGTAATGTCGAAACTTCGCAACGTATTGTCGATGTTCTCCTTGGAGCTCTGCAAGTTGTTGCAGCAAGCCAAGGTACGATGAATAACCTTACATTCGGTAAGGACGGAGAGGACGGATTTGGTTACTACGAAACTATTTGTGGTGGAACAGGAGCTGGAAACAATTTTCATGGCGCTAATGCTATACATTCACATATGACAAATACACGCATTACCGACCCCGAAGTCTTAGAGTTTCGTTATCCACAAGTTAGACTGGAATCATTTTCCATTCGCAAAAACTCAGGTGGAAAAGGAAAATTTAATGGTGGAGATGGTGTGATTCGTCGCCTGCGTTTTCTAGAGGCTTGTAAAGTCAGTATTCTTTCTGAAAGACGCAGTATACCACCATACGGTTTACAAGGGGGCAGTGACGGTATGTGCGGCAAAAATACCATTACCAATATCGACGGTAGGGAACAAACGTTACCAAGTAAAATTACTCTCGATATACAACAACAAGAAATAATATCCATATATACCCCTGGCGGGGGTGGTTTCGGTGAATAAAACTTAGAAAAGGAGCCAAAATGACATTTTTTACCAAAGAACAAGAAGAAGTTCTTTACAAATTGCATCGCAATGATGAAGATTACGAGGAAAATATTGCTTTTCTCAAAGGTTCGTTGCAAAATTTAATTGAAAATAAAATAGCTCCCAAAGCTTTCGAAAATGACATGGAAGAAAAATTCTGCGAAGAAAACTTTCGTTTGTTAGGCGAGACAGGTTATTTAACCATGCCCTTTTCCGAAGAAAACGGTGGATTGGCAACATGCTTTTCGTACTATTCTGCTGGTTTGGAAAGTTTATCAAAAGCAGATGCTGGTTTTACCTTGGGTGTCGCGATTCATGGAACCGTTTGCGACGGTATCGCTCATTTTGCGAGCAAAGAGATCAAGGACATGTATCTCGAAGACTTGATCAACGGACGAAAAATAGCGGCCTTTGGTCTTTCTGAAGCAGACAGTGGTAGTGACGCCAAGAGCATGAATACATCCTATGTATTTGACAGCAACTCCAATGAGTACATTCTGAACGGTGCGAAATTCTGGATCACAAATGGTATGAGCGCCGATGTATTCTTTGTAATGGCTCGTGGCCCTGAAAACCAAATAAGCTCTTTTATCGTTACCAAAGGTAACGCCGGAGAATTTCAACAAAATAAAATTGAAGACAAGGTTGGTGTTCGTGGGTCCAATACCGCCGAACTGGTATTCAATGATTATCGTATACCAGCAAATCATCTTGTTGGTGAAGAAGGGGCTGGATTTAAATATGCGATGCGCATGTTAAATGGCGGACGCGTCACCATTGCGGCCTGGTCAACAGGAGTTGCACAAGGTGGTTACGAAAAGCTGATCAAGTATGCCCATGAACGCAAACTTTTTGGTCGTTACCTAAAAGATTTAGATAACTTAAAAAAGGAACTAGCGGAAATGGTGATCGAAATATCCAGTAGCCGCGAACTTTCATATGGAGCGGCGTTCTATAAAGAAAGTCCTGAAATTATGCGCCATGCCGCTATTGCCAAAGTCAAAGCCAGTGAAACAGCTGTTTATGTTGGCGAAAGAGCAATTGAACTTGCTGGGGGCTATGGCTATTTAAAAGAATCCAAAATAGAAAGACACCTTCGCGACGCGTTGCTTGGACGTATCGGTGAAGGGGCAAATGAACTTCTTAAAATAGTTGTTATCCCAAGAGCGTTGTACAAAGCTTTTGAACAAAAACCTGTGACCGCCTCTTGGTAATGATCCATCGTCGGAAATACTATATTGACTAGAGAAAATGCTTTATTGAATTCTCGGTGACTTACTATATGGTATTTCCAATGTTTATAGCTTTTACCATATCTCGAATACAACTTTAATGTTAGAAAGAGCGCACCATGATAAAAAAAATATTGTGTTTGATGTTAATGTGTACTTTTATTTTTGCCGAAAAAGATGTCAAAAAAGATGAAAAAACAATCTACGACATAGAAATCACAACCATTGATGGTAAAAAAGCAAAAATGGCGGACTACAAAGGAAAAGTTGTTTTGATCGTAAACGTTGCTAGTCAGTGTGGTTTTACTTACCAATATGCAGGTTTGCAAAAAGTATATGAGAAATACCAAAAGCAAGGATTCGCAGTATTGGGTTTTCCCACAAATGATTTTGGGCAGCAAGAGCCAGGAAGTAACGAACAAATAAAGGCTTTCTGTACATCACGCTTCAAAGTTACTTTTCCTATGTTTTCTAAAATTACTGTCAAAGGAAAAAATACTCATCCACTTTATAGCCATCTTATCGAAAAGAAAACCAATAAAAAATTCCATGGACCGATTACCTGGAACTTCAATAAATTTTTAGTAGATAAAAATGGTAATGTAGTGGCACGATTTGGCCCACGTAGCGGACCACAAGATCAAGTCGTTACCTCGGCGATTGACAACGCACTAAAAGTTAAAAAGTAATTGTTTATGATTGTGAGCTCACGAACAAGATCGTTTGTGAGCTCACGAATCATCTATTCAGAATTTATTCTGTCGTAAGTACGCTACGAAAACCAATGTCGCTCTTTGTCTCTTCTGAAGACACTTCGATTGGTTTCTTTAGAGTTTCTAAACCGCTGTTCCAACTTCCACCATAACAAAATCTTTGCTCGGCCTCTTCATCAGCGGTCCATTCCCAAACATTTCCCGACAGATTGCTACAAAAGTACGGCGAGTCTCCGAGTCCATCAAAGGCAATAGTCGGTGCTAACCACCCATAACCGTCAGCATCTGCCTTTTGTGGATGATAATTACAACGATATACAAATAGATCTGGAGCCTCTTCTCCCCATGGAAACGTTCTCTGTTGTAATGGATTGTCAACAAGAGACACTTGACCGTTTTTTATATCGGGAATTTGCTCACCACCATGAAAAGACTTCAACCACTGGTTTTTTGATGGTAAGGCTTTTCCAGCCCACTTGCAATATTCTTCTGCTCCAAGCCATGAAACCTCAACGACAGGATAGAGTTCACAGCCTTCTTTAGGTACATAAGAACCGTCCTTGCTTTGGATAAGACTGTGAGTGCTTTCCATATCAATCCATTGTGTGACGTCTGCATCTTTATTGCTGTTTAAAAACTTGCAGAATTGTTCGTTGTTTACCTCATACTTATCTATGTAGTAGCCTGGAATTTCTTGTTGCTCAAAAGAACCACCGGGAACATATACCATTGTACTAAGATCTTGTTGCCATACATATTGACCGGGAACTTTTGACTTGGCGAGTCCTGAGGGAAGCTCTTCGTTAAACCAGCCTTTATTTTCATTGTCGCTCTTACCGCTTTTTAGTTCCTCTACGTGTTTTGCCAACATACTTTTTTGTAAAAGTTGTGCAACGCGTTTTTGCATTCCCTTCCAAGTTCGAGAGCGTACAAATTTCGTTTCGTCCCCCTCGCTATTTACAGGTAGTATTCGATAAAACAAAATCAAGCTCTTTGGTTTGCGCGATATGTTCATTCCACAAATAATTAAGTAGTCAACACCTTTGCTCTTTAACCACTTGCGAAAATTGGGTCTTATTTTAAAGGACTTATATAAATAAGATGCTGTAGGTTTGACCCCTTTATAAAATTTGCGCATTACGGAAAGTGTATTTTTTGCCGGTATATAATTGGTCATTTCTTGAGGAACAACCTGACGTATCATTTTGTCGATGTATTTTGCTTTGCTCCCTAAGTTTTTGTTATATGCTTTGCAATAGACGGAAAAAGTGATTTTATCATCTTTTGCACACACAAATCCTATCAACATCATGATCATTAGAATCTTTTTCATATTTACAAATGCGAAATATCCCAAATTTCGCATTCTCCTTTCTGTAAAAACGGTACAGCAATTAATTTTACTGAACGGCATCGACAAACTTATTCAACAATATCTTTCACCCATAACTTCATTACTGATTTTCCTGATGAGAAATATAGGAATTCGCCATCGCAAGTTGGTTTGGAATATATTTCGTCTTCTTTTGTTGCTTCATATTCCATAATTATTTTTCCTGTTGCTTTGGAAATCGCCCATACACTATACTCACCACATACAAAAATGACATTTTTGTATTGCAAAAGTGGAACGCGTATTTTGGAGGATACTTTTTGCTTCCACAAGTACTTTTTCGCATTTGCCTTTACTTTAAAAATTTCGCCATTACTTGAAGCAAAATAGACATCATCTTTATCCACAACAGGTTGCGAAACGACAGAAGATTGAGAAGGGTATCGCTGTAGAGGCTTTCCGGAAAAATCAGTGACCACAACACCTCGTGTTGTAGGAATATACAGGTTGTTATTTCCCAAAGAAACCTCTCCACTAATACGATAAGGTCTTGTACTGCGGACTTTATTGTTACGCAAGTCAACAAAATACACCTTTTTCTTACCAGCAACTGCAGCTATGCCATTGTTGTAAACAGGTGTAAATTCTAATGCATCACGAAGAGAATATCTTTTTGAAACACTAAAACGAGAACCCGACTGGTTTACAACTAAAAATTTTCCGTTGCGTGCCGCCACAGCCATGCGGTTTAAACCAAGAGCCCGAGGCCCACCGCGAAAACTTGCTCCAGAAACACGTCCTGACCACACCACTGTATCTTTTGCGTCGACAACATTCTTACGTAAGTCAAGCACATAAACATAACCAGCAAGAGTTGCCACGAATAAATGATCTTTATATATTTGCATTGGTCCTGAAATTTCGGAAAGACGTCCTGTATATAACTTCCAAATTTGTTCACCGCTTTTATTTACGCAGTAAATTCGGTTGTCGCGACTAGCACATATTATTTTGTTCTTATGCACTAAAATGGGAGACTCAATGCGACCTTGTGTATTGAATTTCCATACGGGCTGTCTCTCTAGATGCAATACTATTTTCCATGTTTTTTGGCCGTTTATTTTTACTCTATCCACTTTTTTCAAACGGAGACCAACAGATTTGACTTGCCAACGTAGCTCTACGTTTTCCGCAAATTTTTGCTTGTAGACAACGGGGCTTTTCCCTAAAAATTTGCCGCCGTCATAACACGGTATATTTGTCATAGGGGATGTGGTAATCACGGTTGGCCACATTGCCTCCCTGAGAAAGCGACTATTGATAAGTTTACTGTTTGAGACAATTCTCTCTAAGTAAATGTAGGCATCATCTTCTTGGCCACTTTCTAATTCTTGCGTTGCGGCTTCCAACCATTCCTTTGTATCGGCTAAATCTCTGGTTAACGACTCACGATACGTTTTGGCACGTTGGGCATTGATGGAACTTTTCAAAAGTGCTTCTGCGCGACTATAGGTTTCAATCGCAAGCTCGATGGCTCCTTTACTCTCATATTCTCTCGCCTCATTGAGTAACTCTTGTTGTTGCTCTTCACGCACTATTTTTTCACTCACCCATTTTTCGCGTTCTTTCTCCAAAAGAACCATTGTTTCTTCGACTCTCTTGTTCCACAAATCGTAATTTTGGGCACGTAGATTTTTCAGAATCACTTCCGCTTTGTCGAACTCTTTCTCTTCAATAAGTGTTTGTACGTTGGCAAAATCTTCCTCGTTTTTTTGTTTCTTTTTTTGTGCGTATTCGAAGCGGATATCATCGATTCTTTTTTGTACTATTTTTTCAAGGTACTCTTTTTCTGGTTGGAAATACTGTGCATGAATTTTATCTAATTCCTTCAACAGTTGTGCCTGATTGTCTTTGTATTGTATAACAACGTAGTCTAATTTTTTGACCAACGCTTTTTTATTGCGCTCGATCAATTGATTTTTAATTTTTTTGTCTTCCGCCACATACAAAGTCATTGCTTCCGCATGAATACCTGAGAAATAAAAGTTTTTTCCTATATACTCCAGCTCTTGTTGTACAACGAGAAAATTCCCAACTTTGACTTGTTGTTGAAGTCTCTGAAACTCTAAATATCCACTGATCTCTCGATAGCCAAACCATGCTAAAAATAGCCCTAAAATGCCAAGAAATGTATATTTGGGGTTTACAACAAAGGAATTTTTCTTGATCACTTTTGTTGCGGAGTCTAAAGCACGTATTAGTTTGACAGGTTTTCCTTCTAACTCAAACAATCGTTCGCGAACGTCGTCTTTATTCGGGTCCATCTTGAGGATTTTGTGATACGTTTGTACTAAAGCATCTCTATTCTCTTGGCGTTTGTATATACTAGCGATTTTTTCGAAAGACTCTATCGCGTCTTCGTTTCGTCCCTCATCAATGTAGTAATTGATCAATTCTTGATGACATGCGAGTAGCTCTGGGTCAATTTCAATTAACCTTTGACAAGTCTCCACCAGCAATTTTGTTTCTTTGGCGGAGCGTAGTTTTGAAATGAGCTTTTCACCTGTTTTGATAATGTCATCGGTGGGTCTTCCATAAGAAATATAGAGATTAAGTAGGTTTTGTAACGGTTCGTAACTTTTATTATCAAGGGTAGTCGCGTACTTGTAGCAAGAGTCAGCACGTTCAAAGTCCTGCAGCTCTTCGCGTAGTTTTCCACAACGCAGCCAATATTCAATTGCCTTAGATGTGTCCTTCGCAGCTTCGTACCCTTCTGCGATTTCTTCCATCAATTTGAAATTATAGCGATATAGTTTTAAGCTGATATCGATAAGTGGTTTGGCGATGGAGGTGTCTTTTTCATCAAATACGGTACGTACAATCTCACCTATTTTGTTCGCAGCAAGTAAAGCCTTGTCTTTCACGATTGCCCCGGCAAATAGAATGGCGTAGTATTTGGGGAGGCCTATTTCCTCTAATTTTTTGTACCCTTCGAACATTTGTTGTAGGACACGCCCTAGTTTAGTTTCTAACTCCCGCACCTTGGTAATGGTTATTTTGTTTTCAGAACTGGGGAAAATACTCTTGTCGAAAATGGAAAACCCTTGGAAAAAACTATAATCCGGACAACCTTCTAAAATTTGAAAGAAAATTCCAGCAAGAGAATTTTCTTCTTGTTCTTCTGGGGTGATATCTAAAATCGTTTGGTACTCTAAACTATAGTTACTCTGCAAAATGTTCTCAATGGTAGCCTCTGCTTGTTCTGGCAAAAGAAATTGTGCATTGTCGCGATGAGGTAAAGGGCTACAGGCATAAATACTTTCTGGGGTGTATGATATAAGTATCGACTTTATGGGAGTACGAATAATCAACGAGCCTGGTTGTACCAAACTGAGAAATATTTGAATTGCGGTGGATGTATTGCGTAAAAAGGAAAATATGTCCACTCGCGCAGCAATGCAGTAATCCCTAAATTCTCCCGGTGGCTCTTCCTCGACAAATTCCCAAGTAAATGGATCCCACGAAAAAGAAATGGTGATGAGCAAAGTAATCATTTCCGTAAAGGACAACTGCGAATGTTTTTGGGTAAACTCTTCCATATAGTTTTCAAGGTAGGCATAGATGGTATTGTTCTCTATGTAGAGAAACAAGTGCTCTTCTTTCGAACGTATCGAAAGAATCCCTTTACGTCCTTCGTTTATAATTTTATCTAGTCCATCGGCCAACTGTTGTTGGCTAACCCCTGATAAACGATAAATAGTTTTTTCTTCGCCAACACCTTCCACATTCGCTGTGGTTTGTGGATTTATGAGTTGGCGTAGTTCTTCAGCTACTTCTGCGCAGCTTTGATAGCGATCTTCGCGATTTTTTGCCAGCATTTTCAGTACAATATTGGACAACTCTTCAGGTATTTCTGGGTCTATCTGACTTATGGGTTTGGGAGCCTCGGTGATTTGCTTTTCCAAAATGTCGTACGAATTGTCTCCCATAAAAGGCGGACGCCCGACCAACAAGTAGTACAAAGACGCTCCTAATGAATAGATATCGGTACGTGCATCTATTTGCGTACCTACACACTGTTCTGGTGCCATGTACAGTGGTGTACCAACAATAAGTCCCGCAGAAGCACTTGAGGTGGTGTGTATAGACAAACTTTTTGCAAGTCCAAAATCAGTAATTTTGATCACTTCGTCCATCGTAACCATAATATTGGCTGGTTTGACGTCGCGGTGAATAATATTTTTTTCGTGAGCAGAATACAACCCTTCCGCAACTTGAATGGCATATTCAAGAGCTTTTTCGATGGGTAAACGTCCGCCATCAAGGCTTTTCACTAATTTATCCAAGGAAGCACCATCGACATACTGCATTACGATATAAAAAGTTTCTAACTCTTCGCTATAGTCAAGAGCATATACTTGAATGATGTTTTTATGTTCTAATTGCGCTATAGACTGGGCTTCTCGTTGAAACCACTCAATCGCCTTTCCATCTTTGTTTGGTGTACTCAAAATTTTCAAGGCCACTTCACGATTTAGATTGGTCTGTATGGCTTTATAAACAGCTCCCATACCACCTTTTCCGATAAATTCAACTATTTCGCACCCACCTAGTTGATAGCCTACCATTTCAGAACCGTATTGGATGCTGGATGAGCGACCTCCAGTTACACCCATACCTTTTGCATTCTCATTAGTCATGTAAAAACTCCATAATATTCGCACGATTTATAGCAGAGAGAGGAAATAGAAAATCTGTCGAGCATAAAATTTTATTGGATCTAGTCTTTTCCTATTATATATTTGTTTGTATAAAATTGTATACGATATTTCACACTATGCAATAGTAAAAACAGCACGCCTTGTTTTTTGTAAAGAAAGACGCGTAGACATGTGACAAACCACAATCCCTTAAAACATTTTGAGGTTATTTATTCAAATGGATGATTTTCCCCGCGAAATAAAAAATTTTATCACTACTATATCAGAAATTTTAGATAAAGTGCAGCAACAAAAATCATATTCTACACTATCAAATACACAATTATCTATGTGTTTTGATATTTTTGCGTCACTACTTTTCTGTTCACACAAAAATATAGCCATTGTTTTTGTTTACGAAAATGCACAACATAAATTATTATTGCAATATACAGATGTGATCACGATATTACCCAACAACGCGGCGATTGACTTACAAATTACTCTAGATTTAAAAGTGCTAGAGCCGCATTTACAACATGGTTGGATTTTTCTTTTTTTTGCTATTTTACAAGGAAAAGGAATTGAATTTTCCCCATCTACTCCACCACTGTTTGCGCATTTTTCGCAAATAAAAATTTCTATTCGCGGTATACAAACTTTGCTCGAATGGTTTTTCCCATACTCTGGTATCGCAATCGTTATTAACCACAATGAATATAACTTACCCATAGTTCTTTATGGTGGAAAAACTCCACGTGGCAAAGTTTTTCCACTAAGTACTCAAAAAAACTTAAGTACAGTAACAAAACAATTTCGTTATAAAAATAACATTGCCTTGGCCGTAGGTATTAAGCTCGACTTTTTACTGCAAGTTGTTGCAAAAGAAAAGTCTTTTTATGAAATACGAGAAAACTATCAAAATAGTTGGATAATAAGTTTACCGACAGAAATTGACGACTTCTTTGTGAATTTTCACCGATTTTTCGCATTGTTGTTACCCAAAAGCATGGCAAACAAGCTCAATGAAGCAAAAAATAATGCGGTGTTGCTTTTGAAAAACTACTACCAAAGCTTGCAAGAGTATTGGAAAACCAATTTTATATACCTGAGATTCCACGGCGAAGAGAAAGAATTTTGTTTTGCCATAAATGGTATGCAAATAGAGGAAGTGTCCGCTCCACAAGATTATTTATTTCAATTTAATGTAGATTCCTTTAGTACTTGGTCAGCGTGGCTCAACGATAAGTCGATCCGTCTATTCATACGCTTTTTAGACGCGATCACCCCTATTAGTTGGATGAAACGCATTGCGGCAGATGAAATTCTTCTAAAATTAAAATTACGCGATGCCAAAGACAACGAATTTGACTTATTTATCACAGGTAATGACATCTCTTTTCACAATAAAATGTGCAGTGGCGATTTTTATCTGGTATTGTTATATAAAGACAAAATTATTTTTAGTGAAAAAATTTGGGATAGCAAAACAACCGTGATTCACAAAAACGATTGCTGTGAAATCAATTTTCCTTTGCGTAGTGAACTGGCAGGAACATCTTTTACTTTTTCGAAATCACAAGTGGCAAAGATAAATCGTGGTTTTAGCCACTTGATCAGTGAAACTTCCATTCTCGCAGAAATGACACCGGGAATTCGCAACAAAGTTTACTATGGATTACTACAAGATCTAGATAAAAACAAAACCATTACGATTAAAGATAAAGTCTACACAGTGGCTGATGGCAATGCGGTGATAAATACCAGCAATGGACGAATTGTTAGGTATGACCCACCACTATGTGCTTCACAATTGTGCATTTTACAAGAAGAGGAAAGCTACTTTATCACACATGGAACAATGCCTACGCCGCAAAAAAATTGGCAATCATTTGTCGATTCTACCGAGACAATGGCGGCAAATATTAGTGCGAGAAATACACACATATTCACAAACACCGATATTGTTTTTCCGCGATGCAATGATGAAAAAAATGCCGTTTTGATATTTGACGACAGCCCGATTATCAGCGATAAATCATCTACTCAGTTTAAGTTTCGCGTTCTCAGTGCATGGATTGTTCCTAATTACGATTCCTTTCGTATTCGTATCGTCTCTACAGTAGAATATCGTCGTCACCAACGCGACTTTGCTGTATTTGATTATCCTTGTGAATTACCCGAATCACTGCAGCCCAAAAATATCAAACTGCTTAAAGTAATTCTCAATCAAAAACGCATTGAGTTTCTCATGGGCAATACCTGTGTATTTTATGTACAGCATCCAAGTTTTTCTTTGTTTGCGCGAAAGAGAATCGCTTCTATAATGTAAGCGCCATAAATTTTGCGCAGTTGCATTCACGTTTACAATACTTTCAAAAACCACAATAAAACTTTTATGAGATTTCAAAACCACAATAAAACTTTTTATGAGAAATGAGTGATGGAAAGAAAAAAAGAAATTCTCGTGATCGAACAAGACAAAAACATACACGAAGCATATAAAGAAATTTTTGATGCACAAAAATACCATATCATCAGTGCTCACAATGCTCAAGATGGCATTGCCATAAGTAAAATACTTTCTCCCAACATCGTCATATTGAGTATGGAGCTAGGTTCGCCAGAACAAACGCTGAAAGAATTAAAACAAAATAGTGGCAATACACCTATTATTGCCGTGGGGGGAAAGGAAGCGGATCGTTCCCAAATACAAAGTTTTTCTAATGTATATCGCTATTTCCTAAAACCTTTGTCTCTCAAAAATTTACTCAAAGCGGTGACCGAAGTTTTACAACAAACTTCACTAAATAGTAACGAAGTTTCGCAAAAAGGAGTGATCGAAATTGAGAACTTTGAATTTGAAAAATTCTTAGGACAAGGCGCTTATGGCAAAGTATACAAAGGTCAATACCTTGGTGAAGAGACCGCAATAAAAATTTTGCGCAAAAGCGATTTATCTTCGGAGAAGATTAGTAGATTCCAACGTGAGGTTTTTGCATTGGCCAGCATTGAACACGAAAATATAATAGAGCTTTTGCATACAGGTGTCACAAAAGAAAACTACTATTATATGATCACAAAATATTTTCCGGGAGAAAACCTAGAAACACTACTAAAAAAGCACGGCAAATTCCCTCCCAAAGACGCAACAGAAATCGCCATACAAGTTGCGGAAGGTTTGACCGAAGCACACAAAGAAAATTTAATACACCGTGATATAAAGCCGTCGAACATACTTTACTCACCAAAATTACGCAAGGTGAAAATTATCGACTTTGGCTTAGTAAGATTACATGGGTACAAGAAAACGATTACCCAGAAAGGCATGGCGTTAGGTACACCATACTACATGTCTCCAGAACAGTGCAAAACAAAAAAAGCCAATCATTTTTCCGATATTTATAACCTAGGGGCTACGTTTTACCATCTCCTAACTGGTGTGCCTCCTTTTGTAAAGAGGAGCATTTTCGAAATAATGGTTGCTCACGAAAAAGCAAAGGTAACATTTCCCAAAAATTTTAATGCGAACCTGGCTTCCATTATAGAGAAAATGATGGCCAAAAAGCCGACAAATCGTTACCCTAGTATGCATGACGTTGCCGAAGTACTAAAGCAAACAGTAACGACATTGTAACCACATGAAATTTTTCACAAAATAATTAACAAGCTTTTTTAACTACGACTAACTGAACTTCAATGCACATACACGGAATCAAAGATCCCAAAAAACGATTAAAACGCCACCACCAACGATAAAATTCTAATTTGCGCAAAATTCCTCCCGAAATAATGCGAAAACCTCTACGACTTTGAATTTTCCAATTGCCAGATTTTTTAACAAGTCTGGTAAAAGTAGAGAGACAAAAGCCTTGTACATGGGAACGCACTTTCTTTTTTGCAAAAACTTTGTCAAGTAGTGGAACTAAGTATATGCGAAACCAATGAACTCCATAAGGGAAACTCGGTACTCCCAGTATCGCCATTCCTCCCACTTTTAAAACGCGGTGAATCTCCGAGGCGAGAAATTCGGGATGGTGTAGATGCTCCATCACTTGTTCACAAATAGCAACATCATAAGTATTGTCAGGTATTTCTTTCAAACCATCCGTTTCAAAATCCGCGGTGTACAGTTTGCGATTTTCCTTTTTGTATACCCCGTCTGAACCTTTGGGAAAAAGATCTATAAGATCGCAACGTACATCCTTAGCATTAGGGTATGCTTCAATATGGCGTAGTATACGACCTTCATCTCCTCCCACATCGAGGATTTTCAATTGTGAACCTTTTGTATCGTATTTACGAATAAAATCACTCACCGTTTCACCAATCGCTTGATAACGTGCCATCCTTAATCTATAAGGAACACCTTTAATACTTGGATCTAAAGAAAATGTTACAATTTCCTGCTTTTTATTCATTTTTTTTTCCAATATTTTATATTGAGAATTGTCGATATTGCACACAATTTTACCGATGAAGAATTATAATTCAAAATAAAAAAGTTGCTTTTTACAATAAAAATTGTATTCTTCTTAGGCATACCAGGAACGCCTGGAAGACTAAATAAAAAAGTTAGAACTATTAGGAAATACTTATGGATCAGACGAAAATTCGCAATATTGCCATTATTGCACATGTCGATCATGGAAAAACAACACTTGTGGATCAACTATTCAAACAAAGCGGTATGTTCAGACAAAACCAGGTTGTAGAAGAGCGTCTTATGGACTCTATGGATCTGGAAAAAGAGAGAGGTATTACCATTTCCTCCAAAAATGGCTCATTCCACTACCGCGACCATCTAGTCAACATCATCGATACTCCAGGGCACGCCGACTTTGGTGGGCAAGTAGAACGAGTATTGCAAATGGCAGATGGAGCCCTTCTTTTAGTTGATGCCGCAGAAGGACCAATGCCGCAAACGTATTTCGTTTTGAAAAAAGCTTTGGCAGCCAAACTACCCATTATTGTAGTTGTCAATAAAATAGATAAACCAGCCGCACGCCCCGATTGGGCAGTAGATGAAGTATTTGATTTATTTGTAAAGTTAGATGCTCCTGACGATCTTCTAGACTTTCCGATATGTTATGCCTCTGCGAAAAATGGTTTTGCAACTCTTGACTACAATGAAACAAGCGAAAATATGATTCCATTGATGGATTTCATCATTGACAAGATCCCACATCCGCAAGGAGATCCAACCGCATCACTACAGCTATTGGTAAGTTCCATAAGTTACTCATCTTATCTTGGCCGTTTGGGAATAGGAAAAATAACTTCCGGAACACTAAATATAAATGATCAAATCGTTGTCATGCGTGAAAATGAAGCTCCTGTCCCCGCGAGAATAACAAACTTATATCATTTTGTGGGCAATAAAAAAGAAGATATTCAAAGTGCAAGTATCGGACAAATAGTCGCTGTTGCAGGAATGGACACCATCACAGTGGGAATGACATATACCGATGCACAAAATCCAATGCCTCTTCGCGCAGTAGAACTCGATCCTCCGACAATATCAATGACATTTACCGCAAACGACTCTCCTTTTCACGGCCAAGAAGGCAAGTTTGTGACTTCACGCCAACTACGCGAAAGGCTTCATCGCGAAATTCTTTCGGATGTTGCTCTTGTCGTCGAAGACTTACAAGATGCACAAGGTTACAAAGTTTCCGGACGTGGAGAGCTACATTTATCAATTCTTATTGAAAAAATGCGTCGCGAAGGCTATGAATTTCAGGTAACGCGTCCTCAAGTCATTTTCAAAACGATAAACGGACAAAGACAAGAGCCATATGAAGAGTTGACCATAGATGTTGATGAAGAATTCTCCGGCAATGTGATTTCGAATCTGGGAAATCGCAAAGGTATCTTATTAGAAATGAATACAAACAACGGTCTAACACGCTTAAAATATAAAATTCCTACGCGTGGACTATTGGGATTTCGCGGCGAACTGATGACCGAAACTAAGGGAACGGGTGTGATGAACTACATTTTCGCAGAGTATGGTGATTATGTTGGTCCAATGAAAAATCGCAAACGCGGAACACTTGTTTCTGCTGAGCAATGTAAAGCCACGGCTTATGCACTATCATCTCTACAAGATCGCGGTAAATTTTTTATAAAGCCGGGTGATAATGTTTACGAGGGGCAAATCTTAGGGGAACATTGTCGTGATAATGATCTTGCAGTAAACCCTGGAAAAGGAAAAAAACTGACCAACGTCCGTGCCGCAGGTTCTGATGACGCTGCCGTTGTAGAGCCGCCCACAATAATGGAGTTAGATCGCTGTATATCTTTTATTAACGACGATGAAATGATTGAAATTACACCCGAGAGCATCCGCTTACGCAAAATCTTGCTCAAGGAAAATGAACGACGTCGTGCAAAAAAGATGGCTTAACAAACAAAATATTTGTATAATATATGAAACTCTCCATTAATATAAAATACAAATATTTAAAAGGAGTATCAAATGGCAAAGTACACCATTATATTGATTGTCGCTTTTGTTTTTGTAGGATGCCACCACCAACCATATGAATTCGAAAATGTAGGTACAACTGCAGCAGTTCCCATGATCGGGACGCAACAAGTTGCAGATTCAACTCCTTCCCAAAAAGAAGTCGAAAGACAGGTGGCACAAGCAGAGCGCAAAATAAAAACAGCGAAAAAAGTACCAACGATAACAAACGAGACGATCGATAGAAAAAAATCGGTTAACAAAAAGAAATCGGTTAATAAAAAGAAAACGATTAATAAAAAGAAATCGGTTGTTACAAGCACCACAAAAGCTGATGATATGGGCACGCAAGATAGCCCATGGGTCGACGTTGTTATGGAAGCACCGCAGGTACAAGAGCAACAAGTACAAGAGCAACCAAGAAAAAGAGTCCCTTATTATTTAACTCCAGAATACCAAAATACTATCAAAGGCTCTTCAAAATAAAGTGTTTCAAAATGTAACACTTCAACGAGTAATGTGTAAAACGATTGCACAGCCCTTCGTAAAGCCAAAAAAGACAAAAAGCTGCAAGCTATTGAAAAAAATAGACTTGCAGCTTTTTTTATTTTTTACTTTGTTTATGGCACATATTTTGTACATTAAATAGGCAAAGAAAAAAGTTTTGAAACAATACAAATCTTCAAAACTTAAGTGTATTTAAAAATAGTGTAAGAAAGGATACACATACTCATGAGTAAAAAATTATTTGTACTTTTCACAGTATTCGCAGTTGCTTCTTTCACAATGGCAGCTGACATTGTTGACTTGACTCAGGCACAAGCTCAACTACAACAAATGCAACAAATGAGATCTGCATCTCACGAAGTTATGTTACAAAACGCTTTTGGAATGAGCCCAGAGATGTCTCTAGAGCTTGTTCGCAAAACATCTGACCGCGCTGGTCAAACACATCATCGTTATAGAATGCTTCACAATGGTGTTCCTGTATGGGGTCAACAAGTTGTAATTACACAAAGTGGCCGCAGTGTTGTAAGAATGCATGGTAACCTAGTTACTGGTATCGAAAACGACATGAACACACGCGTTAAGCCTTCTTTCGACAAAGCTACAGCTCTTGAAATGATGAAGAATCATCAAAGAGGACAAGCTGAAGTAAGAAATGCTAGCTGGAAATACGAAAACGAAACAAGCGAAATGGTTGTTTACGTTGACGAAGCTGACTCTAAAGCTAAGTTAAGCTACGCTGTTTCTTTCTTTGCAGACGTTGAAAACGGTGGCGCTCCTACTCGTCCTTACTATGTAGTAGATGCTAACGACAAAGACAACATCCTTCTACAATTCGAAGGTTTAACAACTGACAAAGTTGGTGCTGGACCTGGTGGAAACAGCAAAACAAAGAGATATGAGTATGCTCCTAACTCTAAGTTTGGTGCAATGGACGTACAGTACGCTAACGGTC
The DNA here is from genome assembly GCF_009002475.1 of Candidatus Uabimicrobium amorphum. Classification (GTDB taxonomy): domain Bacteria; phylum Planctomycetota; class Uabimicrobiia; order Uabimicrobiales; family Uabimicrobiaceae; genus Uabimicrobium; species Uabimicrobium amorphum. The sequence continues at coordinate 309,677 of NZ_AP019860.1, read as the reverse complement.
GTTCTACCATGATCAACAAAGACGTAAAAACAGTTGACATGAAGAACTCTTCTTGGGGTGGATCTACACACTCTTTCCAAGGAAAGACAAACACTCACAAGTCTATCAACGGCGCTTTCTGCCCTCTAAACGATGCTCACTACTTTGGCGGTGTTGTATTCAACATGTACAAAGATTGGTATAACACAGCTCCACTTACATTCCAACTAACAATGCGCGTTCACTATAGCTCTAACTACGAAAACGCTTTCTGGAATGGTTCTTCCATGACTTTCGGTGACGGACGTAACAGATTCTATCCACTAGTTTCTCTTGACGTATCTGCTCACGAAGTAAGTCACGGTGTAACTGAGCAAAATTCTGGTTTGATCTACAGAAATCAATCTGGTGGTATCAACGAAGCATTCTCTGACATCGCTGGTGAAGCTTCTGAATACTTCATGAATGGAAAAAATGACTGGGAAATCGGCGCAGACATTTTCAAAGGCCCAGGTGCTCTTCGCTACATGGACAATCCTCCAAAAGATGGTCGTTCTATCGGACACGCAAGCGACTATTACAATGGTATGGATGTACACTACAGCAGTGGTGTATTCAACAAAGCGTTCTACCTACTTTCTGAAAAGTATAACTGGGGAACACGCAAGGCTTTCGATATCTTCATGAAAGCTAACCAAAACTATTGGACTCCAAGTACAAACTATGTACAAGGTGCTAAAGGTTGTGCAGACGCAGCAAGCGACTTAGGTTACTCTGTTGCAGATGTAAAAGCAGCTTTCGCAGAAGTTGGAGTTAACTTCTAATAGTAAGCGATACAAAAAACTAGCCTGAAAAGATCCCTTCACTTGTGTGAAGGGATTTTTTTTTGCCTATACGACAGTGTTCTAGAGCATTGATTTGTGGAGATTCCCAAAGTATAGAAATATACTAATGTTTGGTGCCCCACAACGGCTTCGCCGATTACTCAGTGGCTGACAAGGGTAGATTTTATTATAAAATCTTTTTTAAAAAGACTTACGTTGGTGTGAAGTATGAAAATCGTAATCGTCGCCGTGACCGTGACCTTCAGTGCCATTGACTTAAGAGTAAACAATCTATAATAAAGACTTACGCTACGTGTCATCCCTGACTTGATCAGGGAACCAGACGCTTTCAAGTCAAATTTGTATTGCTGGTTTCCCGCTTTCGCGGGAATGACACGGATAAGTAAGTCTTTTATTGAGTAACACTTACTTATCAAGTCAGGGATGCATTGGACCGTGACCTTGACCGAAAAAATCGGTAACGATTACGGGTCACGAAAGTTCGTGTGACAAAATTGTTTGAGAATATAAATAGATTTAAGAAGTGCATATCATCCCCAAAATGAGGATGATATAAATTGGAAAGTTTTAGATGTGGGTAGAACCCAAATTACTAGTTATCGATAAAGAAGTACACAATCGGCGAATCACTCTCATCTAGACGTTGTGCTACTTGTACACCTAACGGTAAATCGAAATTCTCTAATGGATAGACATCAATCCGCAACCCCGCCCCTACCGTGAAAACAAAATCTACTTCGTTGTAGTTTTCAAATTTAGAAAACACGTCATCAGTACTTGTTCCCACATGGCAGAATAAAATTCCGCGAATGTCTTTGATGACACCTAAATTCAGCAGGAAGTAATTCCAATCACGATATATAGGAAAACGGTATTCCATTGTGGCAAATAGTCTTTCCGTACCTTCTAAATCGTCTTCAGATAGACCGCGAACAGCATTGTTACCACCCAGGTCAAATAATCCTGGAAATCCAGCAGTGCCCACATCGGCATCAAACGCCAAGCGAATGATATGGTCTTCAACGACACTCCAATAGTATCTCAATCGCAAAGAGATCAGTTGATAGCTATCATCCGACCCTAAAAAACTTTCGAAAAAAGTGACGCGTAAATTGGCGCTATAGCCATAGGTGACGTCGATTCCGCGAGTATATCGGTTGTCAATACCTATATCAAAGAATATACCACCTGACCAAAATTCCTCCTCTTCGAAATCATCATCACTGGTTTTTTGATAAATAAGTGTATAACCCGTTTGTATTTCTATTCGTGGAGTGATGTTGAATGTCGTAAAAATATCGGTCCCTGCGAAATAGTCAAAATCATCATCATTATCGTCGTCATCGTCATCATCGTCGTCGTCATTATCATCAGCAAGTTGGACTCCACCGTAAAGCGAAAATGTCAAAAAGTTAGCGAATGTATAGCTGACAGAGCCTTGAACTCCCACATCCACATCAACATTGCTTCCACCATTGTTCGGGTCCAGAATTGCCCCGGAAAATACTCCGAATTGGGTGTCCACTTGATGCGCACCAACAATATCACTAAAGCGTAAGACATTCACCGCCAAAAAGGGAAAAATATAATCTGTTGTGGTATTTGCTTCATATTCACTCACCTTCCATTTCTCAACCTCGTTCTCAGAAGTCAGAGGCACAATGTAAGGATTGCCGTCCGCCTTTAAAGAATTAGCATTAGATGATGATTTCCACTTATCGTATCTTACACGATAAAGACGCGCCTCTTGGTCGTGATAATATGTGTAGTACAACCATTTGTTATCACGAGTAAGTGTCGGAGCAATCATAACTCCGGGAACGTTGGTGAGTATTTCCCAATTCTTGCCATCAATATCCGTACGTGCTAGATTGATAAAATGGCCATTGTTGGTGGTACACAGAATTTTATTATCATTCGTTAATATCGGAAAACCTTCCTGCATACCAACGTTTTTAATGTGTTTTTGCTCCTGTGTTTCTAGGTCAAGAATAAAGATATCTCTATCGAGATCAACTTCTGCGATATATAGTACTTTTTTGCCATCGGGTGAAAAACTGGGCTGCAATTTTGCTGTCTTATCAAAAGTCAATTGTGTAACATTTCGCGACGCAATATCATAACGATATAACTGCGCATCTCCCGAGTTAATTCCCACAAATACAAACGACTTACCATCTGGTGCGTAACATGTTCCTGCGTAGTCGTCAAAGCCAAGATATAAGTTTTCTTCCGCAATCACCGCGTTTAAATCAATGATAAATAACTGTATGCTAAAAGCATCCTTGCCCTTCACTACGGCAAATTTTCCATCAGGAGAACATGCTGCGGGGAACTCGAACCCTTCTAACTGATCAATCCACCATCCTTGAGAAAACGCCAGGAGGCGCTTTGTGTCCAAAGTTTTTGTATCCATAACATACAGTTCTTCATTGTCACGGCGGTCTGAGAGAAACAGCATTTTTTGTCCATCTGCCGACAGGGAAGGAGAGAAATCCAGACGTCGATAGTATGTTTGGTATTTTGTGAGTTGTTCGTCGTAAGCATGCTGCATTTTATGGTATTCACTTCCCCATTTTTTACGCAGATACGCCATCACTTCATCGGAAAGTTGATACTCGTCTTTTCCCAAAGCCTTTTCGAGAATACAGTCGGCAGGCTGAAATTTCATACCGTAGAGAATTTGCCGCACTTTTTTCAAGCCATATTTTTCTTCGATATAGCGAAATACTTCTGCCATGTAGCGATAAGAAGATGCTCCTTCGAGACGATTCAGGTGGTCGAGCCCCTTTAGTTCAACAAGAGGACGCAAACGATTTGAAAATAATGCGTCGACAAACGCTGCGGTGGCAAACGGATCGTAATCAATACCCGCAAGATAAATGGGAATTCCTGTCATTATCCACTCAGAATACGCATAGCGAACAAAAATAGTGTAGTCCGCTTCGGGAAATAAATAATGAAAGACAAGCATCTGTGCCAAATTTAAACGCAATTGGTATATATTATCTCTTTCTGAAGGAGATACCCATAGTACGATCCTCTTTCTTACAGGCTCACTAAAACCAAAGCGACTTTTAATACCAAAGGTTGATTTGATATTTGTACGTTGGAAAGAGCCTTGAGATTCGTAAAGAACTACGGATATGCGCATTTTGTCGGGAAGTTTCAGATTTAGTTTTTGTTTAAACTCTTTGTGTGCGGCTTCTAAAACACGTCCCGCTTTCCTTGCTTGTCCCTCCAAACTATCGACAGAAAAATGGATATCAAAATTAGGAGTAGCTAACACTTTGTAGGCTTTTAGTGCAATTACAGCATTTTCATCGTCGCAGTATACTACACAAAGTAGTAAACTGCATAGAATTAGTAAACACTTTCTCATTGTGACTCCTCTTTGTCTTTTTCCCAAGTTTTCTTCTTTGCCGCAAGTAAGCGACTTGTGTAGTCAGGTGCTTCCTGCGTTTTTCCAACTTGGGACTTTGGCTTTGGTTTCGGTTTCTCTTTTGCCGTTTGTTGTTCGCTGTTACCAATCGTTTTACCAAACCCTTTACCTCTAAGATTACTATCGCGACCCATCTTTTCTAGGTTGTTCAAATCCAAACCTTTACTGTGACTCATTTTTTCGCGTACTTTCTCCTTGCGTTGCATCAAACGCGACATAGTAGCATCGCTCTCCTCCGAACGCTGACGCTTTAGAGAAAAGGACTTGATACTTTGCCACAACTTTTGATAGTCCAGTAGTACTCTACGTACGAATATGTCGACAACGAAAAGTATCACGAAAATAGTGATAAAAATATGCCACAGTTCTTTGGGTTGTCCTCCGCGAGGTTTATCATGAAGAAATATTTCTTGTTCAGGTAGCTCAGAAAATTCGATTAGGCCGTTTTCATCTATATCGAGTCTCGAAAAACTCTTGGTGTCCTTTTTCCATTCCTCAATGTCAATGGCTTTGTCAAAATTGCTATCCATAAACAAATACTCAAGATTGCGTCCTCCCGTAGCCGAAGCCATTTGTCCAAGGAGTTGCGTATTGCTCTTGCTAAAAAGATATTCGGAGGAAAACGACACCGATAAACCGGTTGTCAAATATTTACTGTTACCATCTTTGTCTTGGTAAACAATACTCGCCAGATATGTTCCGACACCATCGACGGCAAAGTCACCTTGATAGCGTCCAACCCCTGTCTTCTTAAATTCAATTATTTGCGTGTTGCCATCGGGTTTAATAAGAGTTCCCTGCATACGCAAATACGGCATATATTCACCTTTGCTATCAATTGCATCGATGGCGATTTGCCCTTTGCCTTTTTTTATCTGAGTAAAGATCTTAAAATTATTCTTGTTGACTTGTCGTGATGACCACCTTACGATTTGTCGCCAAAACTTATCGTATTTTGCCCAGCCTAACCACTCTTTGGCCCAACGATTTTTGGCATCAGAAGTAAAAGCCACACTGCGCCCCAAACCATACTGTCCGTGTACGAGTAGCGGTTCGTTGTCGCCTTGGGGACCTTTTATATAGAGAGGCATATGCACAAGTCTTTTTTTAGGTATGGTAAGGACACAACCGTAGATAGGGGGAATCTCGCCTGGAGAGATGCCACGTACCAAAGAAGTGGACTCATTCATCTTCGGCTCACGCTTCTCCTCAAAAATAAGAGTACTACGTACCACCATGCTTTCTTTGATAAAGATATTGGGTAGTTGTGCCACATTGGTTACGTCGTAGAAATTTCCACCGGTGTATTGGGCTATTTGCTGCATAAATTTCCCATCTCCCGGGGAATGAGGATTGATAACGATTGTCGTGATGCTTATTTTGGATTTCGCAACATTATTCATCAAACTTTTACTGGGAGCACTTGGATCTCCATCAGTAATAATGATTATATGCTTTTTTATCGCGGGTATGTTAACGAGACCTTTGTATGCGGCCTTTAAAGCGGGGTCGAAGTTTGGCATGTCACCTGCGTTGGAATTATCAATGGCGGTCATAATTCTACTTTTATTGATTACTCTCGTGGGCGGAATAAGCCATCCAGCACCTTTATTGTAATCATAAATAATCACACCTGCATAATCTTGAGGAGAAAGCTTTTTGATTGCCATCTTGCATATTTCGCGACCTTTGGCGTTTCCTTGAGGAAATTCACACGTATGGAGAACTACTGCCAAAGCTCCGTTTGGTATGATACGCCGGTTGCGAATATCCATATCTACAGGCAAGGCACGCTCGATAGGTGTATTTTTGTATCCACCGGCTCCAAAACTTTTTTCTCCCCCAATCATAATAAGACCTACACCTGCCTCATGAACGGCACTTTCCATCAGTTGCATCTGCTCTATCGAAAGTTCGTATGCGGCGACGTTAGACAGTATGATCGCGTCATAAGTATTGAGCGTTAGAATATCGGAAGGAACTTGTTCTGGGGATATACGATCTACACGCATTACCTCTTTATTATTTATTTTTTTGCCAATAGCTCTTTGTAAATAGTCATTATTGGCATTGTCTCCTTCGACATACAGTACTTTTGGAATACCTCTTACATAAGTGAATTCTTCCACGATATTGTTGGCAATGATCGAATCGTCTTTGCTATTAATAATCGCTTTAAGTTTATGAAAGCCAAACTCCACCCAATCACCGGGTATGAGAATATCAAAACTATCTTTGCCTTTTTTAATGTCCACTTGTAAATCGCGAATAAGTTCACCATTTAGAAATAAGCGCAGCGAGCCAGTTGTTGCCGTACGACTGGATGTTACGACGGTTACTTCATAAGACTGTCCTTCATTGACATGACTGGGAACTAGCATTTTTTCAATAAGCACTTCCTTGTCATTTTTGAAAGTAAGAGGCACCACGTCAATTGTAATCTCGTCAGAAATCGCTTGCTCAATTTCTTGCATCGCGTCACCAATGGTCTCGTTACCGTCGCTAATAAGAACTATTCTGCGTTGCCCTGTATTTGGTAAGGCGGCGATCGCTAAACGTATGGCACCAGCGATATCCGTTTGGTCTTTGAAAATTTGTGATTGAATGCTTTTGAGTTTACGCTTTTTCTTTTCGTTCAAATATTCAAAACTAGCGTCTTTACCAAAAACCAACAAACCATACTCGTTGTTCGTCACACTCATATTGGCAATAGAGTTCTCAATAAAACGTCGTGCTTTTTTTTCCGACTCCTCAGGTATACTTTTCGATAGGTCCAACACAAATAACACAGACAAGCGATTACTTGCTATAGATACATGCACATTCGCCAGAGCAAGAATCAATAATATTAGAAGTGTGTAACGCAAAAATACGCTTACTCGCCTACGAAATTTGGAAAGGCCTGCTAAACTTCTTTTTGAGACATAATGTACGAAAGGTAAAAAAAGTAGTAGCAAAAAAGCCCAATAATTACTTATGTATAGAGACACATGTCACCTGCTTAAAAAAAGGCTTTAACGAAATAACCGCTGTAAATATACTTTATTTTTCAGAACAACAAACGTTATAATTTTTGTGAGATACAACAAAAGTTTTATTCCAGACTTTTTGAGTTTTCACCATATTTACCATTATATGGTAATTATTTTTTTATAGCAATAAATAATGATATTGATTCTTCTGTATAACGCGTGGAAAAAATGTTATAAATAATATGAAATGTTATCACATAATGAAATGTGAAGATGTCAACATACTTAAAGAATGATAGATAGAAAGGTTCATCATGAAGACATTTGCTTTATTACTATCATTGCTATTCATTACCAATTGTACTTTTGCGGAAAAAAAATGGCCCAAAATCTACGATACCAATAGCAATAAATGGATTGCTTTAGAAGAAGTAGAGGAAATTCTACAAAAACATCGCGTTGTTTTCGTAGGAGAAAAACATGGACATCGTTGGGGACATCGCATAGAGCGTATGCTTCTAGAGATGTACTGGAATGTTCGTGGAGACGTTGCCGTTGCCATGGAAATGTTTGAACGCGATACACAACATATTCTCGACGGTTATGTACGTGGAGAGATCGACGAAAAGTTTTTGCTACGCAATACACGCCCATGGAAAAACTATAAAACGGATTACAGGCCTCTTGTAGAATTTGCAAAAGACATGAGTTTGCCAGTTTTGGCGATGAATGCTCCACGTCGCTATGCCTCTTTTGTTGCAAAAAACAAGGAAGAAATCCTATTTGCGATGCCAAACAAAGAACAAACATTTATGGCGCAAAAAATCACCGCCCCACAAGACCGTTATTTTGAAAAATTCCAACAAGCGATGCGTGGTATGCCTAAATCCATGATATCATCTTATTATCGTGCACAATGCTTTAAAGACGATACGATGGCAAAATCAATGGCGGTTTTCATGATGACAAATCGTCGTACAAGTATTATTGCCTACATGGGTTCTTTTCATTGTGATGAAAGATTGGGAACCGTACAACGTTTTTCAGCAATGGTACCGCGAGTAAAATCTCTTGTGGTTAGCATTGTTCCTACAAAAGGCGACAAGATTGAAAATATTGATACGTACAAACCTCTTGGTGATTTGATTTTCTTTGCTCCTGAAAACCCCAATCAATCGAAACAAAAAACTCCAGCGGTTCATCCGCATATGAAGGGCAAAACAAATCCTCATACAAAGGGAAAAATGCCAAACCCTCATACAAAGGGAAAAATGCCAAATCCTCATACAAAGGGAAAAATGCCAAATCCTCATACAAAAGAGAAAATGCCAAATCCTCATACAAAAGAGAAAATGCCAAACCCTCATCAGGAAAAAGTTCCCGTACATCCCAATGTAGAGGAGCAGTCAAAAAACCCTCATGAAGAAAAAGCTACCGCGCATGCCAAGGTAGAAAAAACGCCCAATCCTCATGAAGAAAAAGCCGCTGAAGAAAAAACAGCTGATCATCCTCACGAAGAAAAGGCCACCGACGAAAAAGCAGTCGATCATCCTCACGAAGAAAAAACCGCCGAGGAAAAAGCCGCCGATCATTCTCATGAAGAAAAAGCCGCAGAGGAAAAGTCTAGCGACGCCAATGTTGAGGAAAGTATAGAGCAAGAAGATAAATCAGCACCTCAAGATAATCGCGAAAAAAGCGATGAAAGCGAAGAAAGCCAAGACAAAGATAATATTGGTTAAAAGTTGACTCTGCTAAAAATAACAAGCACAATCTAAATACGAATAAATTTGCAATACTCAGCTCAAAACAAAACCACAAAATTACAAATAATACTTGGTTTTATACTCAATTAAAGGTCTTATCACACAAAGGAGGAACTCAATGAAGTATTACATCACAGCTTACCTACTCTTTGCCGTGTGTTTTGCGCAAGCACATATGGAAAAAATCATCGGACAAGAAGAGTGTAAGATATGTCATAAAAAAGAATATGGTGTATGGGCGGGAACTCTACATAATCAAACGTATGATTCACTACATGTCAGTTCCACAACAGCAAAAATTATGAAACGTTTAAAATTAAGTGGTAGTCCCAAAAAGCAAGAATCATGCCGTCGTTGTCACTATACAGCAAAGCCTCGCGGATCTTTTATTCGTACAATAGGTGCCATTGCATGCGAAAGATGCCACGGAGCTGCAAAAGACTGGGTAATGATCCATAATATCGCTGATATTGACAAAACCGAGCGTCGTAAAAAAGCAGGCGAAGCGGGTATGTTTCACCCCGGTGATGTATACGGTATCGCTAACAATTGCTACAGTTGCCACATTATAGACGACGAAAAACTAGTGGATCGCGGACGTCACCCCATAGGAAAAGAAGACTTCAAGTTCGTAGTAGAAACCCAAGGCAAGATGCGCCACAACTTTACATCGGGAAAAGGAATTAACATTCCCGCTTCCCCACAACGCAAACGACTATTTTACATAGTCGGTCAAAGTCTAGAATTGCAACACTATCTGAGAGCATTAGGCAACAGTAAAAAACAACGTAATTTTTTTCTGTTAACCCGTGCGCGTTTAAAAAAATGTGCAGATGAAATGGTGAATATACACAAGGCCACCAACAAAAAAGAGACAGAATTTATTTTAAAAGTTCTTTCCGAGGTCAAAGTTACTCCCAACAACAAGGCACAACTATACAAGGCAGCGGACTACATTCACAATGCCACTAGAAAACTCATCGATAATTACGAAATAGAATCAATATCGTCGCTAGACGCACTACTACCGAAGGAATAAAATGGATATTGCGATATTGAAAGCTGAAATAACACATGAACCTGTCAAAAAACAAGCATGTGATATCAGTCAACTTTACAGTAATTTTTTTGACGGGCACCATGTGACTTTTTTTGATGTTTGTGCACAACAATATCCTGAAAAACATTATGACTTGTATGTAGTGACAGGTAGTGCTGCGAGTGCTTACGATGACACTCCCTGGGTCATTGCCCTGCGAAAATTTATCCGTCACAATAGTGACAAACGAATTTTAGGCGTTTGTTTCGGCCACCAAATCATTGCCCAATCGCTCGGTGGAAAGGTAGAAAAAGTAGGCTGGAATTTAGGGTGTCGTGAAGTTTTTATACAAAAACGCGAAGCGTGGATGGAGCCTGATTCTCAAAAAATATACGCTATTTTTAACCATCAGGACCAAGTGGTTGTTCTCCCTGAAAACGCAACATTAATCGCAGGTGGACAACAAGTCCCCATACAAATGTATCGTATCGCAGACAATATTTTGTGTATGCAGCATCATCCCGAATATATAGCGAAATACCAACAAGCATTGATGAAACATATCGCCCACGTCATCGGCGATATGCCCACCATCGACGACGCGATGAGTAGTTATCAAGACGCGGAACACCTATTTTCTATGCGCAAATGGGTAAATGCTTTTTTCGCAGAGAAAATATAACAACAAAGAGAGAGTGGAAACACTCTCTCTTTATGAATAAACTCTACTTCAACTGCTCTAAGGTACGACGCACTGTGCCAACTACACGGTTATAGTTATCCAGAACTTGAATTTCAAATGCAATCGTCTGGTAAGGAAATTGTTTCTCAAATACAATATTTCTTCCATTGTCGCACGTTTGCTCCGCTAAAAGTTGCTTACTACCACTTGGTTGAATGGCAAACAATTTTGTTCGATGAATATTGATTCCCAATACCTGATAAGCAATACGCAAGGTATAACTGTTGTGAATGAGAGCAGTACCTATTTCAATCGTTCCACTTCCTCCACTACCGCTATTGTCTACAGTAAGTGTCGCGTATCCTTTTTTGCCACTTACGGGATCTTTTGCCCAAACTTTTGCATTTCCGCGATAACTTCCTGCGGTGTATTCTCCTGTTTGTTTTACACTCCCTTGGCCTTCCACATACCATCGAGGTTTAAAGGGTACTTCATTGCCCTTATCGTCATAAGCCAGTGCAAAAAAACGCATCTTCTGCCCCAATAAAACAGTTGTAGATTTTGGAGAAACGGCAACACGTTTGATGTTGTTCGCGTAAATAGTCAACTCCAACACCGCCGATAGTGGAGAATTTGCATCGCGAACTTGAATCGTGGCTTTCCCCGACTGGGTCGCAGAAAACACACCACTACTTGAAATAGTTCCTCCCCCACTGCACCGCCACATAGGACTAAAGTGCACCTCGTTTCCTTGGTGATTGTAAGCAGTTGCTTGTAATTGAACTTGTTGCTTTTCGTAGATATTTTTCTTAGGAGCAATAATTTGTATACTTTGAGGAATATCTTTACCTGGAAGTTTTACATAGACTAGGGCCTGTGCTCTTTGGTTATTTGCCATCACAATAATGCGATACTTTCCCGCAATGCGTGGCGAGGTATATTCACCACTCGCAGTAATCGAGCCTCTTTGAACACTCCATCTCAAATTGCGTGGTGTATGTACGACCCCGTTTTGCTTGTCAAATACGCAAAACTGCAATTTGCTATCGGGATACATCACTACCTGTCGCGGAAAAATCTCAAGAGCATACATAGTAGTTATCAAAAGTATTAGCAACAAAGTATAACGTTTCATTGGATTTTAACTTTCTTTGAAAATAAAGACTTAAAAAGCGCCAAATACATGGCACTTTTTTGCTTACAAATGATTAATGATTACATAGGCTGTGTATGCTGCCGTCGCGATGATCCCCGCGACAGTAATTCCATAAAAAGCGCGATAGTAAAGTCGTAAATTATTTACCGCCTTCATCGCAAAAGAGATGTCATCACCTTCTGTGGTCACAATATTGAGAAAAGATCGCGACGCTTTTAAGTGACAGACACCGATATACATACATAACACACCCATCAGGAGAAAGGAGGCAACGCCGTTGAGTATATTTTGATAGTAAAGAGAGATGCTAGAGTGAATAAAACCGACTATTCCGGTGAAGATCGCAAGTTTTCCCACAAAGCCAAGACGCATCGCAAACTCTTCGAAAATCATATTTTGTTCGTTTCCGAATTCATATGGCGTAGTAGGGGCACTTTCCTCTTCTTTTTGCTCTTCACTTTCGTCTTGTGCGTCTTGTGCGTCTTGTTCGGTTTGTTCCTCAACTTGTTCAGCACTTTGTTCTTCGGCGCTATCACTTTTTACTTCGTCTTGTACTTCTTCCTGCTCTTTGTTTTTTTCTTCCATGTCCTATCCTTTCACTCCTAGGTTAAACAAATAAGAAAATGCCGTGGACAAAATGAATATGACAAAAGCCCAATAGTACAAGAAATAAAAACGATTGAAGTTCTTAATGGCATTTGTGAAATGGTCAATATCGTTTCCTTCCGTATCCACAACTTTTTGTAGCGATTTCGCCGCAGAGAAGTGGCACACAGCAATAATAAATATTACCAACAAATCGACAATGAGAAGTGTATGTTCGGCAGAAAAATAAAAGAAAAAACCTATAATTTTCAACGCAATAATAGTCAAAATAGAAATGCCGACAAAGCGAACATTTTTTGCGAGATCTGCAAATATTTTTTCTTGTTCCGTCGTGAACTCATAGTTTTGAGCCATGTGTTCTCCTTTGATATTTATAATTCCAGATTGCCCTTATGGCAATCCATACAAGTTGATCTTTCCGTTTAGCTCTCCGATTGCGGCAAGTTTTCCATCGAAAGAAAATGCTCCTGCCGATGCACGGTGATGCTTGTAAAGAGCGGTACTATAGCGTTTAAAGCCGGTTTCTATCTCAGAAATTCGTATAGCCCCTTCTTCGGCAACATACATAACGTATTTACCATCCCCAGAGGTGTTCATATACACAATAGGAGAGCTGTAACCGCGTATAGGGTGACCGTAGTATATTTTATAGTACGCTTTAGAAGAGCTATAGTCGTCTATTTCAATCTGGTCACGCTGAAAAAACGCCGTCCACAATAAATTGTACTCTTCACGCCACGAAGGGTCATCCACATGAGGTTGCAATAAAGAGCGACTCCACTTTACACGTCCGGTGGTGTCTCCTGTATACAAGTGACGCATGTTACGCGTCATCGCAAGTGAGGTAATCGGGCCACTACCAGAAACAGATTTTATGTATGTTCCCTCGGTAGCATCAAAAATAGTTGCCTTATTCCTGGAGTCACCGATAATGGTGTAGCGATCATCGCTAGTAAAAATAGCGCTCAAGTATTCGCGTGTTGTACTGCTGTCGGGATAATCCATTACCTTTTTGTGTGTAGCAAGATCCCAAAGTGCCACACGTGAATTTAGGCTACCACTAATAGCATACTTGCCACTATTACTAATTGCAATGGTATTCACCGCATTTTTGTGCGCACGAAATACCTTCAATCTTTTTCCCGTTTTAATTTCCCAAACGCGAATGTTACCGTCTTTACCACCCGTTAATACGTATTTATCGTCGGGAGTGATGGCAAGACTTTCGACATAACCGCGTAAACTGCGCACCACTTTCAACGTTTTCGCATCCATAATATATGTGTAATTGTCATCGCCACCACTTATAAGATAACGATTATTGCGCGTAAACGCCATATCGGTTATGGTGTCGCGATGAATTTTTTTTGCCGTTATACTGTCGTAGTCCTCAAATTCCGTATTGGTAATAAATCTTGAAGGCGCCAAGGACATCTTTTTCTCTAGTTTTTTTCCACCTTCTAGGTGAGCAACGATCAGTATGTCGGTCTCATTTGCTTCGAAAGTGAGTTTTCCCTGAAAAATAGCATCATTCTTTTCTTTGAAGTATACATCCAAAGCGTTCTTTCTCGTTTGTGCCTCATAACGGTAAAAAACAACCTCAACACTAGAAATACTGTTGCTAGCAGTGACGCGGCCTTGCAAGTTAAAAGGCTCCACAATCACATCGACATTGGTGTTGTGAACATTTTGCGAAAATGCCTGCCACACAACAATTTCATCGCAATAGATAACGCTAAATATACTCAAAACAAGTAAAATCATTTTCCTACACATCGATTTTTTCCTTCTTTAAAACAATTTCAGTTTCCATATACTTATATCATGATGCAGGGAGTATCATCAATTAAATAAAAATTACTTTATAAACATATTTGCGTTACCTATTTTTCGAACCCGAGCCCGAGCCCGCTCCTGAGCCCGAGCCCGATTTTTTTAAGCATTAATCTACTTCGTAAACATCCTTGCGTTACTCGAAAGCGGACTGGGATTCCATGCTAATTTTTTCCATTTCCGTGTACTCGATCATTTCCTTTTATTCGTTATCTATGATCACTAAATTTTGCAGCGCCTCCATCAAAACGGTGCCATCCTTCTGTGGAAAATTTTGTTTGCGGATATATTCAATGAGCTTATTTAAACTTGCTGTGGTGTTTTTTTGTAAGGCCTTGCGATCACGATATGACTTTACCAACATTTGTAATTCCTGCAAACGAACATTTACCTCTTTGATTTTTTCGAGGTGGGTGATAAGTGCCTCTATATCAATTTCGTCCAGTCGTCCAAGACTCATACCTGAACGAAAACGCGCCAAAGGTATTTCGCGATATTTATATCCTGCCATAACGCGAAACAACTTTGATTTTGGCAAAATCATTATAGTATAGTAAAAACGTCCGATGCCTTTTTCTTTTTTGAGTAAATGTGGCTCTATTTCCTCACCGTCGACAAAAAACCGATAGTCATATGTAAAGGTACCTAATGTCATTTGGGACTTGCGCGAAGTATACTCCAATGGTTGCAATTCTATCAGTGGTACACCAGCAATAAAAGGTCCACTTCCTGGAGCAATGCGCATAGTGCGTTTTACCGTTTTGTATTTTTTAAATTTAATCAAAAAAGTCACTTCTTCACCGGGAGTAAAAGTATCGCGAAAGGAAACACGCTGGCCCGTTTTCGCATTGATCACGTCATGGGCATCTACCAGGCTTCCCGTTTTATAATCTGTCATTTCGAAAGAAATTTGTCGTGGCGCACGACTGTTTGCAAGGGCCATTTTTTTCATGGGATAATACCCTTGTTTCATGACATCAAATTTAACCTCGTAGTCCGTCTGTGGTTTTTCAATTCCCCAATCCTCATAATCTTTCTCGTTTTCGAGAACTAAATAAGACGTGTACGGCGTCACAATCTGCGCCTTCTTTGACAACTCAATAACTTCCTGTTTTATTTCCGCATGTTCTCCAGATTTACGTATGTTGTAAAGTAAATAGTCCATTTTCTTTGTTTGCCATAGACGTTCAATCAGTGGAAAGTCAACTTTTTCCGCAAAATCTATCTCTTCCACTATTTCGACCTGTTGTTGTTTTTTATTTCCGCGTAAAGAAACTTTGCGCAGACCTGTATTTTCATAGCGCCCACATATCACGATTTGCGATCCTTGAAATAAATCATTGTAGTTTTTGGGGAATATTTCACTTGCGCCTGCCAAATCGATGAAGAGATCCGTTAAAACAGGATTATTGATTTTTCGAAAAAACAACGATAATGGCAATTCCAGATTTTCATATTCCCTAACAGCACAAAAAGCACCTTTGTTTTTTAACGCCAGCTCTTCTAACAACAACACATTTGCGCCATTGCCTATGCCAAAAGTGAACAAACGCACAGATTCGTCACTTTTTGTTTGTATTTCCTGCAAGATTTTTTTGTTATCTATAATCCCAATACTAGGGCTACCGTCCGAAAGCATGACGATATTGTGTGGCACAGTTGTTTTTTGTTCCAAAGCTTTCACTAAGCCTCCACACAAATCGGTACTGCCTCTTGCATGCATGCTATCAATAAATTTTCGCGCTTTGCCTTTGTTTTCGGGAGTAGCGGCAAGTAATTGTGTAGAAAAAACCTCTATAGATGTTTCAAAAGTCACTATGTTAAACACATCACTACTATTGAGTAATCGCACGCAAAATCCCAACGCTTCTTTCGCCTGATCTATTTTATCTCCCGACATGCTTCCCGAGACATCGACCACAAAAGTAACCGCTTTAGGGACGACAGACATTTTTTCTTCTGGCGGTGTGATAAACGCCACAAAATACCCCTGTTTATTGCGATGGCAAAAGACATCGATGCCCAATTTTTTCTTGCCCAACACATACAGCAATTGCACATTTTTTCCCGGAGTCATTTTAGACGTCTGATAAGTAATTCGTGCTTTATGTTCCTCTTTTTTTATCACAACTTCGTGATTTTTACTGTGAACATTGGAGATCGAAATTTGCGAGACAATGTCCATTTCTAAAGAAAACGGACCGGGATTGATATCGTCATCTATATGATAATCATAAGAAACAATACCAGAGTTATAGGGAAGTACCTGCCAATAAGAAAACTCTATTTTCTGCTCTTTTCCCGCAGCAACAGGGAAAATACGTATCTTGTATGACGTATCCGACACTTGTTCGAGAAGGGCTGGGTCTAGTTTTTTGCTTTTTATTGTCTCGTAAATTTCACGACCACGTTGCTTTTCAACTATGCGCCCATTCATTTTGCGTCCATTCACCCACATAGCAAACGCATATATTTTCGCATAGCGTGGTAATGTAAAGCGATACTCTGCCTCAACATCCACAGCGGAAGTATTGTGAAAATTTTGCGAAACATGTGTTAAAGTCAATTGATTATTGACTTCAACACGCACATCATGTGACTTTTCCTTCATACAATTCTCATGCCCCGGTGTTAGGGACGTTAAAACTCCGGCATTCACATACACCATTACAACGATTACGAATAATATCCAACGATTTGTCATGATAGTTCTCCTTAAAACAAATTTTATTAAATCAAATACATTTATTTTATAGGACAGTTGGACAAGACAAATTATTCATAGTACCTGCTAGATGTCCAACAACAGTGAACATTTTTACTGTGATATATTTATTTTCTATAAAACATTGTTGATAAAATCATAAATCCTTGGAAAATAGGTGTAGTTTATTTCAAGTACATAAAGTGTTTACAAAATGATCTGTTCTGAGGTGAGTCATGTTATTAGCTATTGACATTGGTGGTACCAAAATTACTCTTAGTATTGCAAATAGCGAAAAGATTGTCATAAAAATGTTTCAAAACGTACAACTAAGTGGTGATGAAATGACCATCCCGCGTCAAATCGACAACTTAATTGCCCTCGCTTGTGAAAAAATTGCCATCAGCGAACAACAAATTACCGCCGTAGGTATTAGTACCTGTAGTCCTTTTGTGAGAATGGGAGACGACAAAGCAATTGCCGCTCCTAACTTATGTGGGGGACTTGGTTTGCAACAACGAAATATAGGAAATGATTGGAAAAAAATTCCTTTGCAAACGCATTTACGTCAGCGTTTCCCCAAAGTAGAAATGGAAAATGACTGCGTAAGCGCCGTTGCAGCAGAAAGAATTTTTGGTACAGGAAAAGGTCTCAACGATGTGATTTACATCACCTGGAGCACAGGCATTGGTTGTGGTGCCTATGTAAACGGAAATCTGATCAAGGGGAAAAACGGTAATGCTCCTCACTTTGGCCCTATTTACATGGTAGACCGCGACAGTACATCGGGAAATAAAGGATTTGAGCACCTAGAAGCTCTGGCATCTGGAACCGCCATTGCCCGTAATTTTGCACAAGGTTCTACGAAAGACGCTTTCGAACAATATGCGACCAACGAACATGCACGCAACATAATCGACAATGCCGTCCATCATTTTGTCAAAGGACTCATCTCGATCAACTACGTTTTGGATACCAGTAGAATTATTCTTGGTGGAAGTGTTTTGCTAAACAACGAAAAATTGCTCATGCCCATGATACGCCAAAAGTTTTTTGACGAGTCATTTGCCGCTTTTAGCGAAGGAGTAGAAATTGTCGTAACAGAGTTGGGGAATTACTTAGGAGACTTAGCCGCATTGAGCCTTATTATGCCACAAGAATGGATTGCCATCTGGCAGCAACAAAAACCATGGCAACAAGCGCCAGCAGCTACTGTTGTCGAATGATAATGAACCAATGCTCAATGAAACAAATGTTTCATTGAGCATCGACACAGACATTACATCAAAATACCAGCAACGGTTCCTGTCATGCATGCTGCGAGTGCACCACCAATCATTGCCCGCATACCGAGCTTTGAAAGATCTGTACGTCGTTGTGGAGCGATCCCACCAATCCCACCAATTTGTATTCCAATAGAGGCAAAATTCGCAAAACCACATAGGGCATAAGAACAAATGATCGCGGAACGTTCCGAAAGAAGATCAGGAGTACTACGCAAGATGTCACCAAGGTGCATGTAAGCTATAATTTCGGTAAGTACTAGCTTTTCACCGAGAAGCATTCCCACCGTCATACATTCGCTCCACGGAATCCCCATAAAAAACGCAATCGGCGCAAAAAACCATGCCAGAATCAACTGCAAACTCAATTGATTCACTCCTGTGGGAAGTATGGCACTTGGTACAGGAATGAGACCAACGACAAAGTTCACCATAAACATCAGCGCAACAAATGCCACGAGCATTGCACCAACATTCAACATGAGTTGCATACCTTCTAGGGCTCCACGCGATGCGGCTTCGATCATATTGGCATCAGGTCTTTCAATTTCCGATTTTAATTCCCCTGCTGTTGCTGACTCTTCTGTTTCCGGATACATGATTTTTGAAATCGCCAGTGCCGCAGGCGCACTCATAATACTCGCCATCACTAAGTGTCCCGCAATATTTGGTATACCAACAATTGCTACGTAAACGGCCATAACCCCACCAGCAACCGTAGCGAATCCCCCCACCATAATGGCGTGCAACTCTGAATTGGTCATTTCACTAATAAACGGTTTGACAACGAGCGGCGCCTCCGTTTGCCCCACAAAAATATTTGCTGCCGCAGACAATGATTCGGAACCACTCGTTCCCATTGTCATTTGCATCACCCGCGCCACAATATTTACCAAAAATTGCATCAACCCAATGTGATATAAAATGGTCATCAGTGATGAAAAGAATATAATCGTTGGCAAAATCCAAAACATGAAGTTTTTCATGATAGGACTTGTGTAGGGGATAAAAGAAAAAGGATTTGGTCGTGAAGATGGCGGAGCAACATTGTCTTCAAATTGTCCGTTACCAAAGTTAAACGATTGAATTTTGTTTGGTACCGTTCCTTGGAGTACAAATGCGGTACCTTCGGCACTAAAACTAAGAAGTTTGTTCACTGCTGTATCAATTGTTTTAAAGAAAAAACCACTCATTGCCGGAGAAAGGACTATAACGCCAAATAGTAATTGTAGCGCGATTCCCCATATCACAGGGCGCCAGTTAATGTTTTTGCGGTTAACGGAAAATAAAAACGCAACGAAAACCAGAACAAAAATACCGAGAAAACCCATTAAGCGTGTGATAAAAGAAACACCTTCTTCTGCAACAGCTTCTTTTGCTACTTTAGCATCTTCGGTAGTTTGTGCCACAACAGTAGGTTCCATGAGTGCAGCAAAACACAGAACAAGACACAACAAAAAAAAAGTTTTTTTGAACATTATAGTATCCTTATATTGGTTCGCATAACATATACCACTCCATTGCAGTTAACTATTACGCGAATTATTTACTAAAGACTTGTATTCTCACAATATAGTGTGGCTTTTGTTGATACCCCAGTTTAATAGAAGCAGTCAAAGGTGCGTCAGAGTCAGCATCTACTAAATCCTGAAGCATATCCGCCGACATAAGTACTCCAATTTCTTCTTGTTCTAAAATGGTATACTCTTTTTCTTTAGGCCCACGCACTTTACTCTTGTTGCTACCAAAATTTTCATACAGAAGGTTATTATCCTCGTCCATGTATAATTTGCCGTGTAAAGCAGAGATAATGGAGCAGTTTTTGAGTATCTGCTTGTCCTGCGTTTCCCCTTGGGAACGGCCATACAATACCGGCGTTGACATATCCAAAACCTTATCGGTGTATTCTTCGTAGTCTTGTCCTATTTTTTGGCGTTTTACAATGGATTGCTTGAAAGTGAGTTGTGACACAAGGCTTGTGGGAGTTTCCACTTCGTCATCGACGATAATGCCCAGACTTTCGGGCTCATTGAGTACATCTTCCCCTAAAATGCGATTGATATCACTCTTGGGAAAATAGATCATCTCTCCTTTGGTAATGCTTCGAGGTTTTCCCTTGGCAATTAATTCAGTAACCCCTTCTTTACCTAATTTGTCTAACAGTTCTAATAAAGAGTAACAATTATCTAAAGGCACTGACATATCGACTTCCTTAAAGTTTAGATAAATAGTGGGTTATTCCCACAATGACTTTCTCTGCATAAGGCTTGTAATAACTTCCATAATATCTTTGTTTTCGTGCACAATCTCATAGACACCTCGGATAATGGGAAGTTCTACGCCTACTTCAAGCGCAAATTCATGAATTACCTTACACGTATTTATACCCTCGGCAACCGACACAATATTCTCACAAATATAGTTAAGGCTTTTTCCTTTTGCGAGATGATATCCCACGCGATAATTACGCGAAAGATTACAGGCACAGGTCACCATGGTGTCTCCGACTCCAGTCAAACCCGTAAATGTAGAATTGTTGGTTCCTAGTTTACTACCAATGCGACACATTTCGCTTATGCCACGTGTAACAAGTAATGACTTACTGTTATTTCCAAAATCAAGGCCATCAATAATGCCCGCGGCAATCGCAACGATATTTTTGATTGATCCGCCAAGCTCAGACCCCAAAACGTCGTTGTTGCCGTATACGCGAAAACTTTGGCTGGCAAAAGCTTTGATTGTTTTTACAATCACTTCGTTAAAGTGGCTGGCAACGACTGTTGCCGAGGGGTGACCTTTTAAAATTTCTTCAAACAAATTTGGTCCGGCAATCACCCCAATCTTTTTGCAACAAGTCTCTTCTAGCAAAATGCTTGTCATACGACTTCTGGTTTTTTGCTCTAAACCTTTACTCGCGGACAACAGTATCTGGTCGCCCTTTACGTAATTGCCCAGTTTATAAGTGATGCGCCGAAAACTGTGTGATGGAATTGCAACGATAATGATTTCGCAGTTCTCTGCGACTTCCTCAAGACTATCTGTCGCTTTGATGTTTTCGGAAATTGCGTACTCTTTTGTATACTTAGAGTTGCGATTTTTGTTATTTATTTCTTCAATTCCCTCTTCATCTCTCATCCACAGCAGTGTTTTATTGTTGTTAATTCCGGAAAGATGCGCAAGAGTGGTTCCCCAACTTCCTCCCCCAATGACTCCTACACTATCATAATTACTCATCATTATTTCCCTGTAGTTCGATGCCATAGTTCATCAAACGTGTGTTGTAGTAATAAATAAGATTGCAGTTATTGATATAAATTTTTTCATTTTTCTTGATAATCGCCGGCTTCGTATGATAAACACGAAACCTCTTTAAAGCGTGATTTAAAATGACCTCTGCATCCGCTTCCTTTAAACGCTCATCAATAAAAATTTCATTATTTTTTTCTAGTTCCCTCAACTGAACCATGATGACTTTAAGTGGTTCGAGAACCTCGTCAACAGTGTAGTATTCTTTTTCACCTCCTGTAAACAACAAACGGTAAAAATCCATTTTGGGATTATCGCGCAATAAGATTTTATAAATGACAAAAGCGAGGATGTTGGTGCTCAAAGCAATATTGTATTGTTTATAAAGCTTTACAATTTCTCCACCGAGTTGCCTTATATATTCTTGGTCGCGCTGCGTTAGATGATCGACTTCACCATCCACATGTACATAACGATCAATTTCTACCTTGCGACCGCGTTTGTCATATGAAATTCCCTCTTTATCCACACGATTACCAAACAAATCTATTGCGGGACAAATATTCACAAAAATTCGCGAATCTAAACTCATGGTACTGCTGACAAAATTTGTGATACGTCCTAAACGCGAAAATTCATCGTCTTGAATGATAAATTTGGACCCGCCCTCCCGGCGTAAAAAATCTCGACTGAGTCCTTCCGCCTCTAAGACAAGTTCATAGGAAATGGTACATGGTACAATGAAAATTTTCGGTTGGTCCTTGTTTCTCTTAAGATTATTGATATAGGCCTTTAATCCAGATCCTAAAAGGCCTAATTTTAGGCGATCCTCTATTGCACCAGAACGACTCCGCGTTCCTCCAGGAAAAAACAAATTATTATAGCCATATTCAATCGTGACGGTGGCATATTCTTTCAAAATGTCTTTGTATAGCGCGGCTTTTTTCTTGCGATCAACCTTATATGCTCCAAGATTATTCATAAAGTAACTGATAATCCAATTGGTAAATAAGTTAATTCCCGCACCATACGTAAAAGGCAGTAGTCCTATTTTATACAACGCAAAACCAATAATAATAGAATCCATGTTACTGGAGTGCGTGGGTAACAGGATAACTGTTCCTTTTTTTTCTAATTCACGTAAAAGTTCTATCTCACCTTGAATAAGAAGGCTGTCGCGTAGGTCAGGCAGGCGTGGAAATTTGGATATTAAGACTCGCGGAGAAATTGTATTGAGTAATATACCAAGCCCAACAGGTAAAATCCTAGTCGAAAATTTATACACTTTTTCGTCAAAGTGCCCTACAATTTCATCGACAAATATCTTTATGAGTTCCCGTAAAAGAACCTCTTGTTCTTTGCGATCTGCGGCAAGAAACCGTTTATTGACACTTTTCCAGTATTTGATGGCTTTTTTGTCAGGGTCTGCATGAAGCCTCTTTTTTTCATGGTAAATCGTATCATTTATAATTGTTTCTAGTAAGATTTCGCCTTGTTCTACCCTTTGCATTTGAGCTTCAAAAACGCGTTCAATAACATCACGACAAACGTCTTCTTTGTGCTCAGGCCTCATGCCTCTCTCCCTCGAATGTAAAAAAAATTTAAGCCGTTAAGATTTTTAATAGTAACTTATTTTTTATCAGGTGTCAACAAAGTACTACCTTCTAGAATAGATATCTCCGAATTGTAGCTAGGCTTTGACACACAATACCCAAACAACAAAAATCATCATCTAGTTCGTGCAAAAAAATCACGCATGATTCCAAAAATTTCATTCCAAATCACCACTCATGAAAAACGCATCGCAAACCTCATTTTGAAAACATTTCAAAAACAAAATAACCAATAGAAATACGTAAACTTTTGAGCAAAATGTACATATTATCAGTTAATAAACTTGACTTTTACAAATTTTTACTTATTATAAGGCCTATCAGTATCTACAGTAGATATTGATTATCACTTTAAGTTTTACACATTTCTAAGGAGTTGTTTTATGAAAAAGATCTTAGTTACTCTTGTAATAACAACTATGATCTTCGGCTTCACTGGATGTGGAACCTTTGCTGGTTATGGCCCAGGAAGTCATTCTTCACAAGTAACTTTGGAAGATGGCAACTTCACCGTTGTTCAAAGCGGCGTAGAAGCTTCTGCTACAGTTACCGTTCTCTTTCCTGCCCTAGGTGCACTTGGTATACCTGGTGGTCCAGCAGGTCTTCCTCTTGGAGATGCCGCTCTTTACCAAAGAGCAATGGATCAATTGCGTGGTCAAATCAAAGACAACAGCAATGTTGGTTTAGTAAATCTAACTGTTGACGAGAGATTAAAGCATTTCGCAGTCATCGGATGGAAAACCTTAACCATTACCGCTGATGTTGTGAAGTTTAAGTAATCGGGTATACAAATTATTTCAGGAGAACCAATATGAAGAAAGTTGTGTTCCTAGTTGCAATAGTAGCTATAGCCTTCACCGGATGTGTAGCAGCTGGTGGGATGAGCAATGGTGGTTTTAGTTCAAACACAAATCTAAAAAGTTCTGGCTACAGTGTAGTTAAAACTGTTTCAGCTAAAGCCTCTACAATGTACATTCTTGGATCTATCCTTTTTGATGCTCCACAAGCTGATTTGCATAAGAGAGCTTTCCAAGATTTACGTAGTCAAGCTGGATTGCAAGGAAAATCTCAAGCTTTAGCGAACATTACAACTGACGTTGTTGAAAGAAACTATCTAGTTGTTCGCTTTGTTGAACTAACTGTAACCGCTGACGTTGTGTCTTTTGAATAAAACGGCATAAATAAAAGCAAAAAGACCCGCGCTCCGAAGCGCAGGTCTTTTTTTTTGTTCATATCTTATTTACCTACCGACTTAGTTTGTTTTCTATTTTTTCAATCAATTTCCACCACGATGAATCATCGTTCAGTAGCAAGTCACAACGCTTCACTACTTCTTGCAATGCACCGCGATCGAAAAAATGATTTTGTTCCACCACGTAAATTCCACCTTCGCCATTGCCAAAGTAAGCGTTTTTCCAATTTGTAGAAAAATTACTTGTGCCAAATTTGCGGTATCCGCGATATAAAGAGTATGTTTCTTTGGCTTTGCGGTCGTATACGTAAATGGAATGCATGGTAAAAATGGCGACGTACTCACCATCTTCCGATATCGATATTCCCAAAATTTGTCCAATGACTTCCCCCTCAAAATCCAACTGTGGAGTTTCGAATCCACGCCACACAGAAAAACGACCGTAGTTGTCTCCTAAGGCAAATAGTTTGTTTTTGCGGTTTACTCCCACAGTAGGAATAAGCGAATGCTTGATTTTATTGAACTTTTTGTGAAAAAATTTCCCATTTTCATAACGGCAAATACTGAAGCCTCCTACGTCAATACGTCCCTGCGTTGTCGTCGCAATAAAAATGTTTTTGTCAAGGGTAGCCATTGCCTCGCAAGTAAAAGTAATATTGCCCAACATTTTAAATTTGCGCTCTTTTATATCAAAAAGCCCTATTTCTCCGCGCTGCCCGCCCAAGAAAATGAACTTATTGTCTAAAGAGAAAGTGATCTTGTCCATGCGAGAAGCGACAAAGTTTTCGCTGAGCATTGCAAACCTTGTCGTGTCATACAATTTTAACCTGTTTGGTGCGATACTAATCGCCAGTAGACTTTCATCTTCACTACGCTTGAAGTCAAAGGGATGCTGGTATGTTGCACGACGAAAAAAGAACTCTCCATTGTCGTTCCAAGAGCTAAAACCAAACAAGTGCGGGTAAATCATGACATTTTTTTTGTCGCATATTAAAATTTTGCGTCCAATTTCCGCGACAAAAGGCATGGATTTCAAGAGTTTTTGTGCAACAGTTTTATGATCACTTGGTAGTGGATTGTCTGCAATCGCATAGGTATAGTGACAATATTTTTCTTTGGTAATGGTTTTAACTTCAAGCCCTTTTGCTGTACGTTTTAATTTAAATTGCTGGATGTGGTGGTCCTCGACAATGTTGTATACATTTTTAAATGTGTGTGTATCTCGGATTTGTAAAATGTTTCCCTTTGAGATCGCAATCGCACTGGGAGGACAAGCTTCAATACGTGAAACTTTACGACTAATTAACTGTGGAATTTTTTCATAAACTGCCGCGGAGGTAAAGTCTTTATGATGAACAGAAATAAGGCCACCATTTTTATCAGCGAGAAAAACATGGGCATCGGTAGTCGCCACAGGGGGTACTGTAAATTCGAGATTGATTTGTCGCATGGGAAGTACACGTATTGTCCGCGAGGACAAATTGTACACGACAATGTTAAAAAAGGTAAACACGTATAGATGCTTGTAGTCCGCAGAGAAAACCAACCCCGCAGAAGAACGAAATAGTTTTTCGCGTTGCGTGTATGTCTTATAGTTTTCTAAGTCACAAATGAAAAGAACGTCCGAACACAAGACTGCTAACCACCGGTCATTGTTAGAAAGTAATGAATTTAACTTTTTACCTGGTACAGAGAAGGAATGAACACGTCGTTGTTTTTGTAAATCGTATACATGAAAAAAATTACCTGAGCGAAAAACAATTGCACTTTCATCTTTGCGAATTCGTATACTACGTAAGCCTCCTTGCCCGCGGAATACTTGGCGATTTTTTTCTACGTCGTGTACAAACAACTCGAACTCGCCATTCTCTGTTTGATCTCCCGAGTAGGCCAGATATCGTCCACTTTGTGAAAGAGAAAAAATGCTCATCGCTACTTTAATATCAACACTCGCAAAAGCGTTTTTTGGTAAAAAACGTCGGATATTTTCATCGATATTCCACACGTAAATATGCTTGTTGATAAATTGTGCTAAACGGCGCTGATTTCCAGAGAAAACAGCGCTTCCGTTCTTATTTTTAAAGCGGACAGTTCGTTTTTTAGGTAAACGTGTCGCAGCTAAGAATTTCAAGCGATTGGAGAGCAAACGATATTGATTTCGCAATTCCGCGTCGACATCTTTTTTGTCTCTTATCATTTTATCAAACATGAAATACATTTTTTTCAAACTTGATAAGTTTGTCGTAATATCTTCTTGAGGTAACTTTTCAACAAAAGAATGTAAACGGCTTTCTAGCAAACGTCGCTGGATAAAATCTTTTTCTTGTATAATATTTTCTTTTTGTTTTGCGATCAGAAGATTATGCTTTTCGATGCGTAAATTTTCCTGCTGTGCTTTGTTCCACAAAATGAGAAATACACTGGAGCTTGCGATTAGGACAATCAGCAACGAAGTCAGTAATGTACCTAAGAGGTAATTGCGCTTGTACCATTTAGAAAACTTCTGCCATGCCCCTGGTGCTTTGCTGCGTATTGCGCGATTTTGTAAAATACTCTCTAGTTCTGTTTTAAGAAATGAAACGCTCTGGATGCGTTTTTCACGATTTTTCTCCAGTGCTTTTAGACAAACAATTTCTAAACTACTGCCCTTGGCCACAGCAGAATTCAATCGCGATGGTGGAACAGGGTCCTCTACGGCGATCTGATAAACCAAGGCGACGAAGCTCTCCACATTAAAAGGAACGTGGCCCGTTAACATTTGATAGAGCATCACTCCAAGAGAATACACATCACTTCTCACATCTAGTACTTCCGCGTTTGCCGCCTCGGGAGCCATGTACTTTGGCGTGCCAAAAATTTCTCCGGTCTTTGTCAAACCGTCCATTGCTTCGGTGTGCTTCGCAATACCAAAATCCAAAACAATGGGATATGTTTCGGAGTCTTGGCATACAAGTACATTCGAGGGCTTTAAGTCGCGATGTAATATCTTTTTTTCATGAGCAAACGCCACAGCTTCGCATATTTTGATAAAAAGTTCGAGCTTTGCGTTTAAAGAAATGGAATCTATTTTGATGTATTTGTCGAAAGGTATTCCCGCAATATAATCCATCGCGAAAAAATAATGTGGTTCGGTGTATATTTCGTGGATTCGTACGATGTATGGATGCTGTATTTTCGCAACAGCCCGTGCTTCATTAAAAAAGCGTTGAATACCCACTTCCTTATTGTCAGCAATAGTAAGAACCTTTAGAGCACATTCTCTATTTAATTGTGTATCACGTGCACGGTACACAACCCCCATACCGCCACGCCCGACTTCCTCAAGTACTTCATACTTTCCGAGGTATTTCTGTTTGGAAACGCTTGGTTTCCACGTAACTCTATCTGTAGAAATCAAAAAGTCGTTTGATTTTTTTTCACTAAAAAATTTTTGTACTTGTTGTTGCGTGTATGGTCCAAAAATTTGTCCGTCTTTTTTTGATTTTAAAAACCATTTTTTCATAGCACTCTCTGTTTCCATCTAGTGCGTAAATACATATCCTCGGTACTTGACGCTTTCTCACACATATATTTGATCAATAAGAATTCCACTAAACACAACCACACAACGAGAATATTGTTTTACTACCGTTTACTGTTGATGACAAATTTGAAATAACAATAATTTCTTTTAGTGTACTTTATTTTTCTTGACTTTTAAAAAAAAAAGCTTATTATCTTACGAAGAATACGGGGTGTAGCGTAGCTTGGCGAGCGCGCCTGAATGGGGTTCAGGAGGTCGCTGGTTCAAATCCAGTCACCCCGATAAAAGCTTGCGAATAAAATTTTATTCGCAAGCTTTTTTTTTTGAACTTTTTTTACCAAATAACGTTTTACAGCAATAACAGAACTACTGATTGCAAAAGAATATTCATTTAGATATAATAAATTACAATAAATTCTAATAAAAAATAAAATGTTAATTCCCCATTTTAGGAGTATAAGATGTCGTATGATTATGATGAAGATTATCAAGATGAAATAGACGATGTTGAACTCCGTGATTTTTGGGCTGAGCAACTACAGAGAGCCCCTTGGTGGCTAATATCCATAGTCTTCCATGCTATTCTTGCTCTGTTAGCAACTCTTGCCGTCATCGCCACTAAAAGAGAAACTGTTCAAGAAGCCTACCCTGTAGAAGTTTACAAAGTGGAAAAAAAAGAGGTTGTTCTAAAGCCAAAGATCCGCGAAGAAAAAATAAAAGACACAAAACCAGTTCCTACTGATGAGCCTGTGATAGAAGACCCTGTAGTTCGCGAAGTAGAAGTTTCAGATCACCATGAAACGAATACCAACGAAGACCAACAAATGGCAAAGGGGGATTTAGATGCAGCGTCAGACAGCCCATTTAACGCTCGTTTTGACAACAGTAGTATAGGTGTCGGAGGCCTCGCAGGTGGCTACTTTGGTCAACGTCTCGGTGGAGGACGTAAAGACCTAGTGAAGCGTGGAGGAGGTAGTGACCTTACCGAAAGTGCTGTTAAAGCTGGTTTGGAGTGGTTAAAAAGACACCAATCCGGAGATGGTCGTTGGGATACCGATGGCTACACTTCTCAATGCGGTAAAAATCCTAAATTCTCTGGTTTTTGCGAAGGTGCAGGAAACCAAGAATACGATCCTGCAATGACGGGATTCGCCCTACTATGTTTCTTAGCCTCAGGAAGCTCGACAAGCTCCGGAGAATATAAAGAACAAGTTAAAAAAGGTATTAATTTTCTCAAGCAGCAACAAGATGCCGAAGGATGTATTGGTACCCGTTCTACAGAGCACCACATGTACAACCATGCGATTGGAACATTCGCGTTAATCGAAGCATACGCTATGTCAAATTACAACCCACTTCTCAAAATTCCCGCGCAAAAAGCCGTAGATTTTCTTCTAAAGGCTCAAAATCCTGGTCAAGGATGGCGCTATACCTTTTCTAAAGGGGAAGATGATACATCGGTAATGGGTTGGTGTGTGACAGCGCTGCGTTCCGCAAAAGAAGCTAAACTGAGTGTGCCAGACTCTGCGTTTGAAGGCGCAACAAATTTCTTAAACAAAGTAACAACTGAGAGCAATGGATATCGTGCTGCTTACAGAGAAAGAGAAGATGGTTTAGAATTCGAAGGTTCCGTAATCGACGATGACGAACTGTTCTCTATCGATTCCAAAAATGCAGAAGAGTTAGATAAAGGCAATATTCCACGTGAACTCGCAGATAAATTAAAACAAGTCGGTAAGCCACTTGGATACAACGCTACCGTAGAAAAAACTCAGATCACCAACATCAACATGGCTCTTGGATCTAGTCGAAAATTGCAAACAAATGATGCCTGGATCATAAAAGATGTGGTGTCTTCTAACCCTCAAGAGTTCGTACTGCAAAAGCTACCTGATCGCATCAAATTAGACCAAATCAATGAAAAATATGCCGCGAGCGAATCCATGACTGCGGTGGGAATGAACGCGCGCGTTTTCATGGAAATTACATCCGGAAATGACGTTTATGTCAATCAAGGTGCACAGAGGCTGTCGCAAAATCCTCCTATATGGGGAAAAGACCAACAAGGGTACAGTTTGATAAATTACTACTACTGGTATCACGGTACCTTAGCTCTTTTCCAAAAAGGTGAGCCTCACTGGGAAGAGTGGAACAAGAAAATGGTGGATGTGCTTGTCAACAACCAAATCAAGGGTGGTTGTCAAGATGGATCTTGGCCACCTGTTGGTAAGAGATGTCGTGTAAACAGTCGTATTTATGCCACCGCCCTAAGCATTATGTCTTTACAGATTTACTACCGCTATCCAAAATCTTTTGGTAATCGCGTCAGATAAGTTCATAAAGGTTTGCCCCTACTAAGGGGCAAAGCCTCATTTTTGGAATTTTATTATGAAAAATGACTTTGACGATTTGTGGGACTATCAAAACCCACAACAAACACGAGAAAACTTTACAAAACTTCTACCTCTCTCCGATGAAAATCTCAACTTACAACTCAAAACACAAATAGCACGTACTTACTCGCTGCAACGAAATTTTACTGAGGCCCACAAAATCCTCGATGAAGTGCAACAACAATTGCCGGCATCGAATTCTCTAACTCATACGCGTTACTTTCTAGAACGTGGTCGTACATTTAATTCGGCAAAAAAACGCGAAGAGGCGGTAGATTGCTTTCATCAAGCATCAGAAATTTCACGTAAAAACAACCATGATTTTTACAGTATTGATGCGCTTCACATGTTGGCGATCGCTGTTCCCCAAGAGGCGATGAGTTGGAATTTGCAAGCATTAGAACTTGCTGAAAACACCTGTGACGAACGCGCAAAAAACTGGTGTGGGTCCTTATACAATAATATCGGTTGGGCATACTTCGAAACGAAGGACTATGAAAAAGCACTCACCATATTTCGTAAAACGAAAGATTGGTATGCGGCGAAAAATGACGAAAACTACACCCTAATTGCCGAATGGTCCATAGGTAAAGTTTTGCGAATGCAAAATAAAATTTCCCAAGCTCTCGAAGTACAACACAAACTTGAAAAAATTTATTTAGAGAAGCAGCAAGACGAGGGGTATGTTTGCGAAGAGCTCGCCGAATGCTATTTGCAGCAACAAAATCCCAAATATAAGGACTATGCCCAAAGAGCCTACGACGAACTCAGCAAAGATGTTTGGTTACAAAACAACGAAGCAAGCCGTTTACAACGTTTAAAAGAACTTGCTCTATAATTTCTATAGATAGTAATCAGGTTCGATCATTTCTTTCGCTTGCAATTCGTCTAGCTTGTAAGGATTCGCAATCAGATCTTCAATCCACCAGTTCACGTGATTGTAAAGGCATGTTACTTCTTTGCACTGCTCTGTAGCGTTAAAGCTAAAGAGTAGCTTTGCCATTTCTTTCTTTACATCCCCAAATTTTTCATTTGTAGAATATGTATCGCGTGCTCCTAGTTTACCATGGGGCTGATTGCGATACACTGGACAGTTGAACATGCCAAGTGGACTCAATACTTGACGGAAAAACTGCATATGACACATTTGTGGCTGATGCATATAGTCTGACGCACTGTTGTTGATAAGAACTTTGAGATTTGTCGATTCGAATACTTTAAAAGTATCATCTTCTAATTTTTTCGCTTCCGCGACATACTCTTGGATCTGCTTGACAACATTGGCAAAATGATTTTCTTTTTCCTTCAAATCGACAATTTCAGCATTATTGTCTTCCGCTCTGGTGAGAAAAGGCTTAAAGGATATGTAGTCAAAACCAGAATCTTTCGCTAACTTCGCGGCCATAACCATCTCATGCAAATTTTCCACGATATTGGTATCGTTGATAAAAGCACCCTTCCAAGTGATAATGTAGGAAAAACCTACTTGTACGTCGGGGTTGACATTTTTGATGAGAGATACTTTTTCGCAGATCTCTGGTAGGTTAACCGCTTTGCGCGGTTTGTGCATTTTTTGAAAAATATCATCGCTACCCGAATCAAGAGATAGACGCACCCAATCTTTTTTCTCCAAACAATCGGCAATTTCGGCAATTTTTTCGTTGCGCGAGCCATTAGATACAATCGCCACTTGTAGACCCAATGACTTCATGAAACGTATTGCTTCACCAAATTTTGGATATATAGTTGGTTCCCCTCCACCAATAACAATGATAGATTTTAAACCTTTGTCTGCCATTAATTTAATGGAATCAAGTAAACGTTCATGGTTATAACGAATTGCCTTATTGAGAATATCCATATCGACACAGTGGTCACATGCGTAGTTACAAGATGTGGTAATGTCCAAATTAATGGAGATAGGTGCGTAATCTGGTATTTCGGCCAAATCGGTGATATCACGTGCCGCTTCTGGGGTGCCTCGTAGTTTCGCTTGCCACTTTACATATTCTTTTAGTGACTGTATCGTTTCAGGTTGTAGCAATTTTCCTGCAAAATCGTGAATGGACGATAACTCTACCTGTTTTTCTTTTGTGTTTTGTATAGTTTTTACCATCGTATATTCCTCGCTATAGTGGTACTTCCTGCTGGACAATAGAATATAAGCAATGTAGTTGCTGCATATTGTTTATTAGTTTAGTTGTATCTGACAAATTTGAATTTCGTATATTGTGAATAAAATTTTGGATAAGACTTTGTAATGGGTCTACGACCTTAATTTTTCTTCCATTTCCCCAAAAGTATATTTGGTAATTCGATGCTTCTACATGTCTACTTACTTCATAGTTATTAATTGTATATTTCGCAGGTTTGGGTTGTTCTTCTAATTGTATTAGAGTACATTTTACTTTTGTTTCGTATTGATGTCCATAAACAAATTCTAGCTGTAAGCACTTTTCTTTTTCTGAAAATAAACACTCAGTCTTTTTTATATCTCCTTTTCCAACAAGAGAATACAACATACTGAAGACATGAGGCATTGCATCAAGAACCATTTCACGCCCTATAGATATGGGGCACATTAACATTGAAAAGGTTTCCACAGGTTTTTCTTTCACCTGTGGGTACAAAGTAAAAAAATTTTCTAATGTAAACGGCCACTGTGTAATGGTATCGACAAATTTTCCCGAAAAGCCCGCAAGGATATCCTCCACGTCTTGAACATCATCCCATAACAGCGGCTTATCACACAAACAATGTTTGTTGTATTTCGCAACCGTTTTCAACATGGCTCCATGTGTGCGAAACGGCGTACAGATAACAACGATATCGGGATCTTCACTTATGATTGCTTGCTCAAGATCTATGTACCCACGACACATGATTCCATACTTGTTTTGCAGATGTTCTACAGTAATTGATTTCGTTTGCGGCGAAGAAGAAACAACGCCACAAATGTCAACCCCTGCCAAATGCAGATATTTACAAACATATTCACCTATTCCTTGGCGTGCACGACGTGCGCCACATACAACAGCTTTTAACATAACATCCACCATTCGTTTTGAATCTTTTGATAATCGATACAGAAATGTTAGTAGTAGGACGTTGTAAAATCAATAAATTTTGACTATGATATAAAAGATTATGCAAATTTTACCATCCACACATAAGGAAAGTTCTATGAGTAACATTCGCAAATTAAAAGAGCTTTACAACAAATACACGGTAGACCACAACTGGAAAAAGTCTGTAGAAATTATTAATAAAATCATTGAGCAAGAACCAAAAAACGCAAAATTTATCATGCGCCGCGGCATGCTCTACTACAAACAAAAAATGTGGAAAAAAGCCCAAGAAGATATTGCGCGTGCTCTAGAACTTGACAAAACTTTAAAACAAGCGTACCAAATCCAAAGCAGCATTTCGCGTAAGTTAAAAAATAAAACCGTATTTAGTGAAGATGTTACCTTGGAAGAACTTCTTGTCCCCAACGAACGCATACTGGTAACGCCACGAAAAATCGTGCGACAAACAAAAAAACAAATAGGTCGTTATGTGGTAAAAGAAGAAATAGGTCGTGGTGGTATGGGTAAAGTGTATAAAGTTTTCGACCCCAAACTCGATCGCAACGTCGCTCTCAAAGTACTTCTCGAAGGTAGTGAGTCACATCCTCAGCGTGTACAAAGATTTTTACGTGAAGCCAAAGCGACCGCAAAACTTCATCATCCTAACATCGTTGCACTACACGATATAAACCACGAAAAAAATTTCGTATTTTTCACCATGGATTTTATCAATGGAGAAACTCTAAAAAGTTATGCCGCGCGTACCAACCCCTCTTTCAAGGAAATCATCCATATCACCATAACAATTGCCCAAGCGATTCACTATGCTCATCAGGAGGGCATTGTCCATCGCGATTTAAAACCGACAAACGTCATGGTAGCAAAAACAGGAGAGGTGAAAGTCATGGACTTTGGACTCGCAAAAATTGTCCATAGTAATGACGATTTATCGCGTACAGGTGATTCTATGGGTACGCCTGCCTACATGTCACCGGAACAAGCGAACGGTTCCAAGGTCGATGTGCGTACAGATGTTTACTCTCTGGGAGCTATTTTGTACCAACTTCTCGTCGAACACCCACCGTTTGTCGGAGAAAATCACTACAACATACTTTTTCAAGTACTCAATCGCGACCCTATTTTGCCACGGCGTCTTAACCCTGACATTCCCGTGGAACTAGAAGCCATATGCCTAAAGTGCTTGGAGAAAAAACCAGAAAAACGCTATAAAACAGCGCAGCAATTTGCCGAAGATTTACAAAATTTTATCCACAATAGGCCCATTATCGCCAAACCAGCAACAGTCACAACCTTAGCCGTTAAATTTATACGGCGTCACCGTACTCTTACAGTCACCACATTGTTAGTCTTGATAAGCATCATACTGGGGGCATGGAGTACTTATATTCAATGGGAAAAAACCCTGGCGGAAAAGACAAAAGCACAGCAAGATCGTCGCAACACGGTATTTCGTTTGGCAAAAATCACCTTGGCAAAAGCAAAAGAATATTTGCGTTCTCAAGACGAACAGCAAAAGTGGCAAAAATGTGGTGCCATGGCCAGTACAGCCATCGAAATGGTAAAAGAATATAGTGGAGAGGATAAACAAAAAATCGTCGGCGAAGCACAAGATTTAGTTCGCGTTGCTTTACAGCGCAATGGCATTTTATGGGAAACCAACTATTTCGGAGTAGCACCTGTTCGCGAAGAATACTCTTCTTCAAAAACCACGGACTACGAAGAGGCATCACTGCAGGTAGCCTTCTGTGGAGAAAATATTTTATGTGGACGTTGGGATGGAAATATTTCTTTTTATGGTAGATATACCGGAAAAAAATTACATCAAATAACCGCTCATCATAAAGACATTGAACACTTGGTCAGTCATCCTAACCAACCAATATTTGCTTTTGCCGCTAACGATGATCAAATTTCGCTATGGCACGCACAAAAGCAAAGTGCTATTACGCTCTTGGTTCTCAACGACTTTGTTTCTTCTCTGGCCATTTCTCCTGATGGACAATGGATTGCTGCCGGTGGTAAAAATGGCTCATGCCAAATTTGGCACATGTCCTCGCATAAAAAAGTAGCGCAGTTCGCCTATTCAAAGAAAGTCTCCGCAGCAACCTTTGATCCACATAACCAATATCTAGTCACTGCCGTAGAAAATAGAATCCATCTAGCAAACATTGATCAGCAAAAATTACAAAAACAAATCGTCGGTCACGACGCGTTTATCACAAGTTTACACTTTCACCATTCAGGGAAAATGCTTGTATCGGCAGCACAGGATGAAATTCACCTATGGTCTTTTCCGCAAATGGAAAAACGGCATACATGGAAAACAAGAAGTTCGGTAAAAAAACTAATATTTTCACATCAAAATGACTTCTTTGTCTGTGCTTGCGACAACGGAGAAATATTGGTGTACGACACTTCAAGTCGTGGTTTGCATCACATCTTACAATCGGGGAAAATGCCGGTATCGTCTATCGACATTTCCGATGACGACAAACACCTGTTGAGCGCTTCACTCGCAAACGACATCCAACTTTGGAATCTAAAAACAGGAAAAGCTCTACACGAAAAAAATGGTCATACCAACACCATTGCCCAAGTAGTTTTTCACCCCAAGGGAAAATTACTTGCGAGTTCTTCTTACGATGGAACTGTTCGCATATTAGATTCGTTCTCCGGAGAGTCAATAATTGTGTTAGCACACAACAGTTATGTTTACAGCTGCGCTTTCTCGCCAAATGGTAAATTACTGGCCACGGTAACAGACAAAAAAATTCACATTTGGAATTGGCAACAAAAAAAAATTCTGTACACCCTAAAACAAGAAAGTCCAACAAGTGTTGCCTTTAATTTTGATAACTCGCTTGTCGCTTCTTCTTCGCAAAACGGCAATATTGACGTCTGGCACCTTTCTTCAGGTAAAAAATATAAAACAATTCGTCTGCACAAAGACATAGTATGGGATATAGACTTCCACCCAAACAATAATACAATTGCTTCTGTTTCAGAAGATCGTTCCATGCGTATTTGGGATTTAGAAAACGACAAAGAAATAAGAAAAGTAGAGTACTCGCTTGAATCTTTTGCGTTTGTATCCGTAAAATTTAGTCCCCAAGGAGACAAAGTCGCCTACGGAGGAGAAAGTAAATCTATATTCGTCTATGACGTTTCTGGCAAGGAAAACATCTCAGAAATAAGCGGACATCTAGGTTCGATAAATGATGTCACCTTTGATGCAACAGGAAATTTCATCGCATCTTGTTCCGATGACCAAAGCATCCGTGTATGGAGTGTCCACGACAAAGTGCAACTACACCGCTTTTCTAGCTATGCATGGATAAACTCGATTGATTTTCATCCACAACAAAACAAAATCATTAGTGGCGACCAACAAGGCATTGTAAAAATGTGGGATTTGCCCTACATGCAGCAACACAGACAGGCTCTATCTACATTAGGCGTATTTCTTTGTCCTACCGAGAATAGTAACATATACGCGATGTTGCAGGAATTACGTACCGTTAGTTTGTACGACGCGACAAAGAGTACCATAAAAAAACTATTTACATCTCCCATTGAAGCATATGGGATGTCTTACTCTAGAGACGGTCGTTTCGTGGCCTTGGCCAACATAGACAACTGCGTTCGCATTTTTGATACACAGCAACAAAAAATTTCCCGCACTCTTAAAGGACATGACGCTCCCGTGTGGTCGGTGGCGTTCTCACCAAACGGTAAATTTTTAGCCTCTTCCTCAAAAGATCGTAGCATTATTTTGTGGGATATTTCCACAGGAAAACAACTACGCCGCTTACAAGGTCACCAGCTTTCGATCTATCGCATCGTGTTTAGTCCCGACAGCAAACTGTTGGCTTCCGCATCAGAAGATCGCAGTGTAAAAATTTGGGATGTAAATACCGGAGAAATTTTAGAAAACATCGATGAAAAAGACCGCATTACCATCTATGTACTATTTAGTCCCGATGGCAAAAAATTAGCGTATTCTGCGAGTAAGAATGCCTACATATGGGACTTGGAAAAACGCACCAAAAAAGTGTTACGTGGTCACCAAGGATTCCTAACGGACATTGCCTTTAGCAAGGATAGCAAAATCCTTGCCTCCAGTTCTTATGATAAGACCATACGCTTATGGAATGCGCAAACGGGTATTTTGGAAAATGAAATCAAAGGTCATTTGCACACGGTAATGTCTATTATTTTTCCGTCTCACAAGCCTATTATCATCTCGATGGGCGAAGATAAAACCATACGTCACTGGCGTCTTCAACAAACAAAACACCGTGCGGTGGTCCAGGTTCCTCTTTATCTAAGAGATATCATTGCAACAACCACATATATTCCTCCAACACAGCGTTCATTTATTCACCACAACATCTCCGCAGATGTCATTTTGCAAGCTCTACAAAATCCCCATCACAACCTCACAAAGGAGTTGTTTCAATTTCGCGTAGGGGAAACGTTACAACTAGAGTACCAACAACGCACTGCCTGGTTATGGAATAAGCCATTTGCTTTTGATAAAACTCTAAGAGACAAATATCTGCAACAAGCACACAAATACGCACCACAGC
Source organism: Candidatus Uabimicrobium amorphum (assembly GCF_009002475.1). GTDB lineage: Bacteria > Planctomycetota > Uabimicrobiia > Uabimicrobiales > Uabimicrobiaceae > Uabimicrobium > Uabimicrobium amorphum. Next base: position 271,728 of record NZ_AP019860.1, on the reverse strand, counting down.
ATCCACAGCTAGCAGTGGACTGTTTAGAGGTGAGCTTGCGTATAGATCCCGCCATTGTCCCACAAATTCGTCTCCAATTTCCCAAGCTATGTGCCATTTTATCCGAACGCTACGCAAATATTGCCGAAAGAATGGCCAGCAAAGACAACGCAAAACACTATTATGAGATAGCGCTTCTCATCGATGAAAGTAACCAAAAAGCGCAAGCTATTTTGCGTAAGATGAAATAATAATTGCGATCTACAAATAAAAAAATGGCGCTATCGCTTTAGCCTTCGCGGTTTACATATACTTGGTAGTCTTTAACAACAGCGCGCATTCCGTCGCGCCGAAATAAACTTTTCTTTTTTGGCGATGCCTTTTTTTTCCCAAGGCGCGCAGAACCTCTCAAACTTGCATACACTTCACATTGTAGATATTTATTGTGTTTTTCACCAAAATGAAAGATGCGGATCTCGCTACCTCTGTTGTTATTCATGTAAGTCAGTGTTTCAAAAAACTTCGTCAAATCGTTAGGAGAAAAGAAGAAACTCCAAAAGCCAGACATCTTAATTTTTTTTGGCACCTCTTTAATCTTAGCTCCCAAATAAGTATGCTTACTGTTGTGTGTAAAAGATAGGTGAATACAGAAGTCTTCAATTTGAATGCCAATTCCCGAACGGTAAAAATCCAAGTCAATTTTCAATAACATCTTGCTCGGTAGGCGTTGAGACAAGTCACATTTGAAATCCAAAGCTCTATTTTTCTTATTCCAGTGCCACATTGCGAGTGTCTCATTATTTTCTTTTGACACTAAAGTGAACTTTATATCTATCGCGGCGATCTTTTGTAACGATTCCCCCCATTGTGGATACTTATGAGAAATGGCTTTGTTTTTAGGTGTAAAACGCAAATGAACTTTGTCTAGATTAGTTGTGACTAAACGATCTTCGACATTTACATATCTAGTAAAATGATTGTACGTATGGGGAAGATCATGCGCAAAACGCGCAAAAAAGTCTTTACCTACAGAAGAATATTTTGTTGGCGCAGCGCTATTGTCTCTTTGTTTTTTGATGTCTTCCAAATACAATTGAAAAAACTGCATAAATGTGTCCCACGGAATGGCGACATCTTGCAAACACGTTTTGGTTAATGTAAAAGTTCCGTAAGTATTTTTCTTATCGAGTGGATGAATTCGAAAAAGGCCGTTTGTCGCAAAATCCTTTTTTAGACGTAACGGATTTGCAGCCCACGCAATAGGTGTTTGTGGCGCAACGGCAAAATGAATTTCACGCTTGGTATTCTTACTCAATAGGTGGTAGATTTCCTCAACGGTTTTTCCAGGAGAAGGCTTTTCCTCTTGAGAGGATTTCCATTTTTTGAGCTTCTCCACTCCGCGAATAAAGGCACTATCTTTTTTCAAAACTTCTACGAGATCAAAAAAATGCACTTGTTGTGCGCAAACAACGTTTATAAATAGCATCGTCAAAATTATAGCTCTCATAATTCCATCCTATTCTCTCATTAGTTTTTATTATTTGTATACGTAGTACCGCAAATGCCAAAAAGGTTGGATTTTTTTTGGGGAGTGTTGTAGGAATTCGTTTTCAGATTGGTGCCCTCACCATCGAATAGTTGGTGAATTGGGTAAGGAATTCGTTTTCATATTGGTGCCCTCACCATCGAATTAAAGTTTTTAGCTTCGCTAAAAACTTTAATTCTCATGCCTCTCCCACGGGAGAGGCGTAACGCGTCTTAATTGATCTTATTGTGTTGTTTTGTGCTGCCGCTTGTGCAACCGTAACTGTATAAAAATAGTAATACCATGCTATTGATTCGCAACTCCAGTGAATTTTGTTTTTTACAAAAGAGAAGCATTACACCTCTCCCTGTGGGAGAGGTATGAGAATAGCAGCTTACAGCGATAGCTGTAACTGCTCATTCGATGGTGAGGGCACCAATACGGAAAACGAATCCCAATCATAAAATCCCACAATTGCGATGGTGAGGGCACCAATACGGAAAACGAATCCCAATCATAAAATCCCACAATTGCGATGGTGAGGGCACCAATCTGAAAACGAATTCCTTACCCAAGTCACCAATATGAAAACGAATTCCTCACCCAAGTCACCCGCACCAAAGTAAAATAATCATTTTTTTTATTTTCATAATCGTATATGATTGTTCTACGTATTTTTCATTCAAATTCTCTTACATAAGATGTACTATGGTAAAACAAAAAACTATAAAGAAAACAACGAAGGTCATCAACAAGAAATTATCACCACCAAAAGATGCCGATTTACGCGAGTATCAACTATTTCTTTCGTTGGATATCAAACAACAAGGACGTATTTGTCCGTGGGAATTGAAAAATCTTCTTATCAGACAAGGGCTTTTAGAAGACGACTTTCGTTTAAAGGAATGCTTTGATCTACTGAACTCATACAAAAAAAGTGACAAAATTTCCTACCAGCGCTTCTGTGAAATTATTCGTCCGAACATACTACTCATTGAGCAAGCATTACAGGGCAATATGGTGATTCCAAACTTTGGAGATTTCACAAACGAAATTCGCAACATTTACAATACTACGAAGAAAAATGATCATGGACAGGTCGCAAACTACATACCAGAACTATCCCGAGTGCATCCAGATCATTTTGCCGTTGCGGTATGCACGATCGATGGGCAAAAATTTGCGGTTGGTGATGCCGATAAAAATTTTTCCATACAGTCGATATGCAAAACCGTTAGCTACTGCTTAGCTTTAGAAGAGCATGGAGAACAAAATGTTCATCGCCATGTGGGACGCGAACCTAGTGGTAGTCGTTTCAACGAGATCACCTTTAACGACAAAGGACTTCCCCATAACCCAATGATTAACGCCGGAGCGGTGATGACCTGCGCTCTCATACGTCCGGACCTAAAGATTGAAGATCGGCTACAGCACATTATGAACACATGGTCACGGCTTGCCGGTGATCAAAAAGTTTACTTTAATGAATCCGTGTACTTATCCGAAAGCAAAACCGGACACCGTAACCGCGCTTTGGGTTGGTTAATGCTGGAGAATGACGCTTTTCCCAAAGGTGTCAACTTAAATGAAGTTTTAGAACTTTATTTCCAAAGTTGCTCGATTGAAACAAGTGCACAGATGATGGCCGCTGTGGCAGCAACTTTTGCCAATGGTGGAATATGCCCCGTAAACGGTGAACGTATATTTAGTGCCAAAACCGTTCAACACTGCTTGTCCCTTATGTTTTCTTGTGGTATGTATGATTTTTCGGGAGAACACACCTTTACCATTGGACTCCCAACAAAAAGTGGTGTGGGAGGAGGGATGATGATTGTTGTCCCCAACTTAATGGGCATATGTACGTGGTCACCACGCATAGATCAACTAGGGAATAGTGTTCGCGGTATTGAATTTTGCAAAAGGCTCGTGGAAAAATTTAATATTCATCACTACGACAATCTGACAGGCGTTTCGCAGAAAAAAAATCCGCGCTTAGATCGCATTCAGACAAAATCACAAAAAATAGACGAACTTATATGGGCGGCAAGCAAAGGAGATTTAGGGGCGATTCAACGTTTGGAAGTAAGAGGTATTGACCTAAACGGGATGGACTACGACAAAAGAACACCTTTACACTTAGCCGCTGCCGAAGGGCGCAAGAACATTGTGGAGTATCTCATCAAACGAGAGGTCAACATCAACGTTCAAGACCGCTGGGGAGGAACACCTCTTGACGATGCGATACATCATAACCATGAAGAAATCGTCGCGCTACTCAAAAAAAATAAAGCTCTTCACAAGGGAGAGTATATCATAAATTTACAAAACGAAAACGAACGCGAACTATTTTCAGAAGACATTGTACGTGTTATTTGGGCGGTCAGCATGGGAGACATGTCCTCTTTACAAAATATGATCGCCAAAGGCAAAAGCCTACGAGGTGCCGACTACGATATGCGAACCCCGCTACATCTTGCGGCTTGCGAAGGACACATTGCCATAGCAGAGTTACTTATATCTCACGGAGTAAACATCAACGCCCAAGACCGCTGGGGAAATACGCCTCTTGACGACGCCCACAATCACCAACAAAAGAGTATTATCACCTTACTACGCAAAAATAATGCAGTGAGATCACAGGTGTTGTCATAAATCACAACACCTAAAATGCGTTCTATCTCAAACCCAATTCCACAACGCATAAAGTACATCTATCTTGTACACTGTACGTTGTAGGGGCGGACCTAGTGTCCGCCCGTTCCCTCAAATACCACTGGATACCCGTTTCCAAGTCCACAGCAAAATTTGCATTCTGGCATATGAAACAAATTTGCAATTTCGCATAAAAAAACACTCACATCAATTTTTTAACAAATTTACATGTCTAAATCTATGATTTTTTGTTAATATGAATTATCAACACATTATTTGAAGAATAAAGAATACTTCTAGATATGGAGGCAATATGAAATATTTTATTTGTTTATTGGTTTGTTTATTGCCGTGTTTTGCTGTAACGATTGACTTCTCATCAGGAACAACGCTTCCTCTAACCGAGGATGGTTTTCTTATCATAGAGAATAACTTTCTTGGCAACACTAATAACGGCGCAACCATTTTTACCGGTGGACCTTCTGGTAATGAACTTGGTGATGCGAACATCGATGGTAATTTTGCAGGTGTAGAAATCTCATTGGGCGGGGCTTTATTTGAAGTAATTAGCTTAGACATCCGCGCAACATCAGTTACCGGTCAAGATGTTCAATTAAGAACTCTCGACAACTCTGTTGTAGATGGTTTTTCTCCCACATCAACTTCTTTTCAAACCGTAGGGGTAAACACTTTTGCAGGTTTGCAATTAACAGGATTTACTCTAAATTTTGAAGATACCGCAAGAGTGGACAACATTGTTATTAGAGTTATACCTGAGCCATCTACATACTTGGCTTTTTTACTAGGTGGCCTTTCTCTTTTGTACATACGCAAACGTAAGTAGACTTACCTGAAGGTATGCTGGGAAACTTGCTCCCAGCAACCTAAAAACACAAAAATAATTTTATTGCGTTTTCACCCAACACTTCCAAACTTCCGCTTCGCAATCGTAGTGTATTCGTATCACATCAGATGATTCATATCCCTCTACTTTTACTTCTTCATAGCTAGGTGCTTTCCCGGTAATCATCTCCACAGATATGTCCTTAGCGTTTTGTTTGTGGCATACCCATTTTTGATTATTTTTTAACCAAATAGACGTAAAAGATTTTTGTGGTACCACTTGTTCTTCAAGTGCGATATTCCCCGAGGAATTCTGTCGCGTTACCAGTAAATAGCATGTGAACATTGCACCGAACTGTACATAGTCTTCTTTTTCAACGTTGTAACTGCCCAACATCAATTTTGCTTGAAACTCTGCTCGTGATCGCGCTTGTTGCTTACTGAGACCAATACCGGTAAACATAAACTTTATCGGCTCATTCTTTACCTGAAAATGAGCTATCTGCATATCTTGTACAGAATATTTTCCCTGAGAAAAATGACTCTTACCTTGGGCAACGCAATATACAAAAGAAGCTCCCGCAACGTATTTTACGTTTTCAGCTTTCATTTTTAGCACATGCAATTGTTGCTTTAAATCCACCAAGGCTTTTTGTTTGTCTTCTCCCACACCAACCACCATAATTTCGTCATTGTCGAGTGTATTCATTAGAGTAATTTGTGGAATAGAAATCATTTTGCCACGCGTACGACTTTTCGTAACCACTAGATTGCATAACCACATCGCACCAAATTGTTGGTAATCTTCTTTTTGAATGATGTAATTTCCCAAAGATCCCTTCGCAAACAGTTCCGCTTGAGCTTTTGCACTTTGTTGGGAAAGTCCTGTACCGCGAAAATGAAAAGACATCGGTTTTGGGGTGACAAAAAGATCGCACATCCATGAAAAACCCATTTGCCGATACTGCTCATTTTGTATGTCAAACTCTTTGAGTACTGCTTTAGCACTGTTTTCCGCTTGTGTTCTCGCACTATTTTTATCATTGCCAAAACCTGAAAATCTCAAAGGGACAGCACTAGCGATGTTGGGAAGCCCCATTGTCGCTACACAAAAGAACATATCACCAATGTTGAAAAAATAATATTCCTCCGCAAAACGCGAAGACCACAAAGAAGTGTACTGATTTATCTTGTTCAGCGCTTCTTCAGAAGTTGTCCCTGTTTGTAGGAGCGCAATTTTCTCGGTAATGAGCAACACGAAATCAGAGTCTGGCACTTCCATTTTGACGTAGGCATAAACATCGCTATGCTTTTTGACAAAACCCTCTTGCAAAATTTTGCCGTGTGGCAAAATCGGAGAAATTTTTTCATATAAACGCACTCGTGCAGAATTTAGAGAGGTGCTCTTTTCGACAAATTGCACCACAAAATCGGCATACAACAACCCACACAAACCGAGAAATAAAATAAACTTTTTCATTGATACCTCCAGCCCGGATTTTAGACAGGATTAACAGAGTAAAAAATTTTGACAGGATGAACAGGATTATGATTTTAAACAGTAAAACATTATATCAATTAGTACTAGCAAACACAAATCACTGTTCGTTTGCAAAGTTTACATGTTGTGAAAAACATTTAATTCAAAGGCATCAGAACTATATTGATTTTATCGCTTTCTTTGTTAGCATATTAATATAACTGTATATACACAAATCATATAACAGCAAAAGAGAAGACATGGATTACGATAATACTCTAGGCAAAATGTTTGGGCACTACAGGATAGAAGGTGAGCTTGGGCGCGGAGGCATGGGCAGAGTTTACAAAGTTTACGATACACGACTTAAACGAATTGTGGCTTTAAAAATGCTATTGTCTGAAGCTTCCACAAATAATAGAGAGGTAAAGAGACTCTTGATAGAGGCCCGGGCAACAGCAAAACTGCGTCATCCAAACATTGTCACACTTTACGAGATAGGGCAAAACAATAACCAACCATTTTTTACCATGGAGTTTATCCCTGGCGCGTGTTTAAAAACAATTGTACGAAAAAAATCGTTAAGTGCGCGTCAAACGGTGCAAATCATGATTCGTGTAGGAAATGCGGTCGCTTATGCACACAAAGAAGGCATCATACATCGCGACCTAAAACCCGCCAATATTATGATGGACAATGACGAACCCAAAGTAATGGATTTTGGTTTAGCGAAGATGGTAAAAACCGAACACAGTCTATCCAAAACAGGTATGATATTGGGTACTTTGAGGTACATGCCACCAGAGCAGGCGAGCGGTAAGGTTAAAGAAATCGACGAGCGCAGTGATGTTTACTCTTTAGGGGCAACGCTATATGAATTGCTCACCGGCCAACCACCATTTCGCGAAGGTTCCTCCTTTGACATTTTATACAAAATTTTAGAAGAAGAACCTCAAGCCCCCCGCAAAATAAAAAGAACTCTCCACAAAGATTTAGAGAATATTTGTTTAAAAGCTCTTGCAAAAAAAAAGCAGCAACGCTACCAAAGTGCCAACGAATTTGTCGCCGATCTCCAACGATTTTCCAGAGGAGAACCGATCATGGCCAAACCGAGCAGTTTGTTGACAAAAAGCCTAAGAAAAATGTATCGTCACAAGGCAATCTACGCCACCATACTCATCAGTTCGTTATGTTTTTATTTTTTCAACCTCCATCAACCAAGCGCTGTTAAAAACGAGAATACGGTTGACAAAAAGAGCGATGTGGTAAAAATTACCCATCCCAACACCTTGGACACGCAAAATACATTGTCAGTTCCTCCCTCTCGCTGGCGACTTAAATTTCAAGGATATCTTGCCGATTCTACGCCAGAAAAAATGCGTTTAGTCCTCAATCAAAAACAGATCTTTCTTGACCTACAACAAAGATATTTTGATGCAAAATTACCCCTTGATTATGGTAGCAACGAATTAGAGCTAGCCATACAAGACAACGGTACTTGGAAAACGCACCGTCGTCTCACAATCGTACGCCAAACACCCCAAAGTCTTCCCCCCAAAGTTTGGCGACAGTACACGAAAGTTTATAACCACAAAGGCATCCGTAGTCTAAATGAAATTATTATCTCTGAAAAAGAACTGGAACATCACTCATTTATGGTCGGAATGCACGAAGATTTGGTTTTTTTGGGTTCCGCGCACGGGATTTCGGCTTTCCACACGCAACCGTGGCACAAAGTATGGCATTTTCCTATGAATATGCCACCTCAAAGTCAATCGGCCGTTATTGTGAACAAAACACTTTACTTTGCTGCTAGCGAAGAAAATTATCTTTATGCCATCGATATTCAAAATGGAAAACTGAAATGGAAATTTACTACGGTGGCTGAGACAGCGTCAAAACCTTTTGTTATGGGGGGAATGGTTTGTTTTGGAGACAACGGCCTCCTTTATGGTATTGATGCACAAAACGGTCAACAAAAGTGGAATTTCAATGTGGGACGCGGAAATGATGCCTGGCATGCTCCATTTCCTGTGGGAAAAGACGGAATTATTTATTTTGGTGGACGTAATTTTTTATGTGCTGTCGATCTTTATAGTGGTTTAGAAAAATGGCGTTATCCCCTCGAAGATCGTCCTTTTGACGTCCGAGTAGAAGGAGATACAGTGTATTTTCATTGTAAAGATTCGCTGAGAGCCGTCAATATCAAAACGCATCAGCTGCAATGGAAATATCCCAAACAAGGGCAAATATTTTTAACTGTCGCCGGTGGTGTTGCCTATTTTACAAGTCGCAACGATGGTGGTTATATGCGTGCTATTAAAAACGGGAAAAAACAATGGGAGTTCAAAGCAATAGCTCCCGGCATTATTGGTTATGCTTCGGTACTTGTGGACACAGTTTACTTTAAGGACACCAAAAGAAACTTTTATGGCCTCAATCGAGATAGTGGTGTAAAGTTATGGAGTAATCCGGTGCATGAGTTTAATAAATATGTGATTAGAAAAGGTAATTTGTATTTTGCTTATAAAAACGCATTTTTTGGAATAAGCCGGAAGTGGTAATTTGTTTAAAGAATTTTTGTGGTGAATATTATTTTTACGGGGGGAAATTTTATGGAGGTGGGCAGGGGCAGATTTGAACTGCCGACCCACAGATTTTCAGTCTGTTGCTCTACCAACTGAGCTACCTGCCCAAGTAATGTGGAGTAATTATACCTCGACATTTTCTAATGTCAAGGTATAAAATGAAAATTTATTTATTTTTTGCAAAAAACTTTGCAATATCGTCTGTTTCCCAAGTATTTACAACTCTTTCCGATTCAAACCACGCTTTACGTGCAATCCCTACGCCGTAGTATATATCGTGAAATCCTTCGGCAATGTGAGAATCGGGATTAATACTCGTGAGAAGATTTTTTTCTGCGGCGAGTTTTCCCCAACGCCAATCTAAGTCCAAACGAAATGGATGTGCGTTGATTTCAATCACCACATTGTTTTCTACCGCAGCATGAATAATTTCTTGCATGTTGATGGCGTATGGCTCGCGTTTTAATAGCAGCCGACCTGTTGGGTGACCGATCATTGTCAAATAAGGATTTTCGATTGCCTTAATAACTCTTTTGGTCATTTCCGCTTCACTCATCTTAAAGTTACCGTGAATGGAACCAATGATAAAGTCAAATTGACTTAGGAGTTCATCATCGTAATCAAGTCCACCGTCTGCAAGAATGTCCGACTCAACACCTTTGAAAATACGAAAATCTTTGAGTTCTTTGTTTACGGCATCAATTTCGGCAAACTGATCTTTCACCGCTTGCGGTTTCATTCCATTGGCGATGGTCAACGATTGACTATGATCGGTAATACCTATGTACTGATATCCCATCTCCTGCGCTGCTTCCGCCATCTCACGCACAGTATTTTTGCCATCGCTATACTGCGTATGCATGTGAAAAATTCCCTTTAGGTCACCTTGCGAGACCAATTTAGGCAATTTTTTTTCTTGCGCCAATTCAATCTCTCCGAGATTTTCGCGTAGTTCTGGAATGACATACTGTAAGCCAAGAGCACTAAAAACTTGTTCTTCACTTTCGCACACAGCGCTTTTGTCGTTTTCATCGAATAAGCCATATTCATTGAGTTTTAAACCATGTTTTTTGGCAATACTACGCATTTGCGTATTGTGTTCCTTGCTTCCCGTAAAGTACATAAGAGCAAAGGCAAATTGATGCTCTTCCACTACGCGTAAGTCGACTTGTAGACCCTTGCGCAATTGGATACTGGACTTCTTTGGTCCATGGCCAATGATCTTTTCCACTTCAGGGTAGGAGACAAAATGTTGCATCACGGTTTCCGCATCAGAGGCAACCACTAACATATCAATGTCTTTTGTCACCTCCTTACGTCGTCGTAAACTACCGGCAATTTCTAGTTTAGAAATACATTCGCATTCGCGCATGTATTGTATGATTTTTTGGCTTTCCGCATGAGCAAAACTAAAAAGATATCTGCCCGCATGTTTTTTCAATGTTTCGATACCTGTCAGAATATTCTGTTGTACCTTTGCACCGAACTTAGGCAAACTTTCAATCTTATTATCCACACAAGCAAGCTTCAGTTCTTCTAAGGTCGTAATTCCCAATTCTTTGTGAATGGTACGCACTTTTTTCGCACCTAAACCTGGGATCTCCAACATTTTAACCAAGTCTTCGGGAATTTCATTTTGCAAATCTTCTAGCCACGTACTTTTGTCGTGTAACACCATTTCGGCTATTTTTTTCGCAATACCTTCTCCAATTCCTTTGATATTTGTCAAACGATTTTCGTCAACAATCGTTTTCAAATTTTCGGTCTCGGACTCCAAAGCGCGACAGGCATTATGAAAGGCGCGAATTTTAAAGCTATTTTCACCTTTTAACTCCATCAATGTGGCGATGTGTTTTAAATTGACAATAACTTGTTCTTTTTGCATCCCTTACCTTTCTTTCAGAGTGACAGTTTCGGTAAATGTCTTTTTGTCACGTTGAAAAACCACCTGTATTTTATCTCCTGGCTTGTATTCTTTTAAAGCGTTTGATAGACCGCGTAAGTTATTAATGTCAATACGACCTAACTTGGTGACAATGTCCCCTTTTTTCATACCTGCTCCTGCGGCAGCAGAACCAGGAACAACGCCAGAAATTCGAACTCCTGGACCGCGATAGGTAAAATCAGGAATACTTCCTAGACTCGCACGTCTTTCTTTATTATTTTTGTTGGTCTTCGTTGTCTTATTTTGTGCATTTTTGATAAATATCGTAAATGGTTTTTTTCTATTGACCACATAGTTGAGCATTTCTTGTACCACAAGCATCACATTTACCATGCCAGGAAAATCTAGCCGATCCATGGTATCTTTGGGACTGTGATATTCGGCATGTGGGCCAGAAAAAAGTTGTATTGCCGGAATTCCCTTCGCCACAAAGCTCGAATGATCACTACTATCCTCACTTTCGGGAACAGAGGTAATTTTAACATTTGTGACCGCACCACATCCGAAACAAATAAAAGGCCACTCACGAGTACAACCCGTACCAAGTGCGAGTAATGCGCGACCATCTAAACGCCCGACGCTGTCTATGTTGATCACGGTAAAAGGCTTGCTTTTCAATTGTGAAACATAGTACTTTGAACCAAGACGTCCAGCTTCTTCCCCGGAAAAGGCAATAAAAATAAGTGGTCGTAAGCCAGGTTTGCGCACAAACAATTTCGCCATCTCCAGCATCACCGCAACTCCACTGGCGTTATCGTCTGCTCCGAAGTGAATTTTCCCCTCGTTTCCTTTTTTCACATCTGGCCAACCAAGTCCCAAATGATCGTAGTGTGCACACAAAATTACGGGTTCATTTTTGAGCTGCGGATCGGTACCTGGTATCATCCCCATGACATTGTGAATCTTTACTTGTCGTTGAGGGTTTTTCACTTGTGTGGTAAAACTTTGGTAGTAACTATTGCCATTTCCTGGTCGCAGTCCAAAACTTTTCATAGAGTTGGCAATGTACTCGCCTACTTTATCCAGTTCGGGTGTTCCCAGTCCACGACCTTTCATTTGTGGAGAAGTTAAAAAAGAGACGTGCTTTCGAAGCCCCTTGTCATTGAGCATGACCGGAAGTTTGCACAATGCTTGTCGTGGAGGAAGTTTCCCCATGGCACTATTTGTCGTTGTCAAATGATACGTCATTTGCGACTGCAACACACTCCACTGTCCCTTCAGAACATTGTTCGCCGCTGCTCCTGAAAAAGCGAGATAACTATATTTCCCATAGTGTGGTAATTTTCTAGCAACCGCAGCGATCGCCTCCATCTTATCTCCCAAAATCCACCCGATGGCCAATTCTTCATTTTGTGGATGCTGGGTACACAGTACAATCATATGGTCTTTTAAAGACACCGGTTTGTTATTACCGACCTGTATATAATCTTTACCAAAAGTAACCCCATGAGTTTTGGTAAAAATTTTTCGAAACTTCTCCGCGTACTTGTGATTTTGTCCCAAAAACCACACGCTGCTATTTTTAGGGATAGCAGACAGATCATCATCACTCACCATATACATCAGACGACCGCGCCCCCATTTGTCTAAAACAGCTTGATAATCACTTGGACTTTGCGAAACGAGTACCGTCCTTGTCGAACCAAACAACTGTCCAAAAGAAGTGGGGATTTCACTGCGATGTACTTTGCGGAATAAATCGAATTGTGGATCGATATCTATCCGCGTCGCTGCTTTTGGTAAATCGAACACAAAGGCCTGCAATTGTTTATTCAGTTGCACCTTTTTTAATTCAGCACTTCCATCTTTATAGGTAACGGCAATAGGTATTTGCAAATTATAGACAATACCTTTTTGCAATTGTTCCAGGCTAAAGTGTACTTTGTTTTGCTCAACGTATACATTTTTAATGCCTATATCAGGGGCACCTTTTTCTTGTACTCTTTGTACAAAAAATGACTTTAGATCTTGCTTTGTCACTTGCGAAAAGGTCTTTTCGATATCATCAAAACTGGCTTTTTTAAATAGAAATTTCTTATAAAATTCCCGCAAACACAGCGTAAAAACTTTATCTCCTAGTTTTTGGCGTAGCTCATGAAATAACATGAGACATTTGCCATATCCCACCGCTTCTGTTTCCGGTGAATGGCGACTGCGAAACTGCGCTAAAGGAAAATCGCGGTCTTGGCGTACAAAGTTGCGATATCTTTGAAGAGTACTGCGACGAGACTCAACCCCCTTACCTTCTTGTTCTTTCAAGAGATGATCGGCCAAATATGCGGTAAGTCCTTCACACCAGTTACCTGTTTTGTAATCGACAAAAACGCCATTTCCCCACCAATTATGCAAAATTTCGTGTGGATAAGAGGAACGTAAAATAAATGGAAAACGGATGATACGTGGGCCAAGCAGTGTAAACGAAGGCATTCCATACCCTGTTTCCCAAAAATTTTCGACGAGAGCAAATTTACTATAGGGATATTTTCCCAATAAATCATTGTACATCTTCAGATATTGACCTGTTGCGGTCAGGTATTTGTCGGCAAGACCTTCATCATAACTGTGTGTATACACCATGGCCTTCGTTTTGCCATACACGCGCTCAAATTTTGTCAGTGGACCGCCTACGACATAGATCTCCTCCATTGGGGAGGTACAATCCCACACGACACAATCCTTATCGGCAAACTTCTCTTTTCCTTGGGATATCAACTGCCAATTTTTAGGTAGATGCGCTTTTAATGAAAAAGACACCATCTTTCCTTGCTGTTGCGGGTACCATAAGCTAGTACTGGTGAGATAAACACCTTCCTTACACACAATGCCCGGCGTTTCGCTAAAACTACGTACATATTCTTCGCGAGAAGTCGTCGGAGGCAAGGTTATTTTACCACCATAAACAACCGTCACCTTGTTTGAATCTAGTTGTTTTGTTGGCGTTAATCTATAGTTATGGATAGGAAATAATTTATCTAATTTTTTATAATATGCGTTGATACCTGATGCATCCCACGAAACTTTTCCGATGAATTCCAGTTTCCAATCAGAACTTTTCACTTGAATGGGTAAGTTACCATGTAAACTAAATTCGATATGGCGATCACCTGTATTTTTGTATGTCATCGTATCCGTAACGTTCAGATGATTTGTTTTGGGATCGAGTTTGAGAATTATTTCATGATGATTTATATCTAAGGCATACAAAATATTCAGTATTAGTATTACAAAAATAAATCTTTTACTCATGTTGATTACCTTCTTGAATGATGTAATGGTTCGGTAAGGAATGTACGCAAAATACCGCTATAAAATTTGATCTGCTCTACCGTTATGGTTGGCATAATAACCACAGAGTTTTTTATTGAAAAACGACCGAATACGTCAGAGTCAGCTTTAATCGCTATTCAGGAGATCATTCAATATGTTTGCCATGTGAATAAACTCTTCCACAGAAAAAGTTTCTGGACGTCGCGATAAGTCAAACTGTTCTTGTAGTTTCTCTAAATTCTCTTTTGAAATTTCCGGTAAATTCGCTCCCTTTTTTAGAGAGTTGGAAATTTTTTTGCGACGCAAACAAAATGTTGCCTGAATCAAGGTCTTAAAGAGATCTATGTTATTGATAGTATGCAACAATTTGTTGTCAGGTACAATTTGTAAAATAGCGGACGTTACCTTTGGTGCAGGAAAAAATGCACTGGCAGGAACATACTTTAAAATTTTTGCGTGGGAATATATTTGAGTTTGTACTGTTAAAGGGCCATAAAATTCGGTTTGTGGTGATGCAACAATTCGCGCGGCAATTTCTTTCTGTACCATAATGACCATCTGTGAAATAGGAATAGAACACGACAGAAAATTGACAATGATAGGAGCGGAAATGTTGTAAGGTAGATTTGCAACTATTTTAAGACTATTTTGACCTAGTGCCTCACTCACCTTTTGTAAAACAATAGGATTCAGTTGTCTTTTTTTACGTAGAATATCTTCAGAGATGATTTCGATATTGTCTGCTGCGGCAAAAGATCCTTGTAGCGCTTTTACCATGATAGGGTCTATTTCCACAACAAATAGCTTTTTTACCATGGGTTGCAAAAACTGCGTCAAATGACCAAGACCAGCGCCAATTTCTAACACAATATCATCTTGATCTAACTGAGCTGCTTTTTGGATAGCGACATGATATTGTGTATCCAATAAAAAATTTTGCCCCCACTTTTTTTGGGGGGCAGCACCTAAAAAATTTAAATATCTCTGAAGTTTTTTGGGAGATGTGGGAAACATATGGTTTAGTTTTCTTTGGCAAATTTAATAAGAGATTCGATAATCTGTTTTTTACTTTTCTTCGCCTTTTTGCCTTCTTCATTTATCACAACGCGATGATGCAAAACATAATAAGACATCTTACTCACGTCTTCAATAGAGACTTCTTTTCGATTGTCTAAAAGTGCATGAGTTTGCGCTGCTCGCAACAAAGAAAGTCCTGCTTTACGTCCACAACCGTAAAGAAAATACTGTTTAACGTCTTCACATTGACTCTGATATGGACGACTATGATGTACAATGGTTGCGATAAACTTTAAGACCTCATCACTCACAACACTGTTGGCCATTAACATTTGGAAATAACCAAAACAACGTGTGAAATTCATTGGTTTTTTTGCTCTGTTTATCACACCGATATTTTGTTTCAATATAGACGTTTCGAGATCAATTCCCAAATAGTCTAAAGGAACATCAAACATAAAAGCATCTTTGTATTGCATCATTTGCGAAGAAGTTTGCTTGCTTGGCAAATTTCCGGCAATAATCGTGTTTACTTGTTGAAAGTTACTCGTTTTTCTTTCTGTAGGCATCTTTTGATTTTGTAAAAAGTCAAAAATAAGCGTCATTACGTTTTCAGGTGCTTGAAAATTATGATCGATAAAATTCAAATTATTACTGAACAACGTCTCTAAATTGTACTTACTGCTATTTTCTATGTGATTTTCGATACCGACATTGGAAACTCTCTGAACAGAAAGCCCTAATAGTTCGCTAACAGTACGAACAATAAATAATTTCCCTGCTCCTGGAGGGCCTGTAAGTAAACAGTGTTCATTGTTGATAAGAGCAATAAACAGTAGCCGTGCTACGTAGTCATAACCAACCACTTGCTGGGCAAATTGTGCCGTAAATGTTTTATATAATTCACCTACTTGTTTCGCGGCCGTCGCACTGCGGCGATTGCGCATTTCTACAGAGCGATTCCCGGTAGCACTTTGCGATGCGCCTTCTACATCATCGGTGTTGTTTACGGGCTCTGATGGTTTTGAACTTTTGTTTAGGCTAATTTCTTTAGGATGCGCGGCCGATGCTGGAGGCATTGGTGGGGTAGGCGCTGGTACAGGAGGAACTGGTGGTGGCGCCGGTTGTTCCGAAGGCGGTGAAACTTCTTCTTGCTTCACGGGCACTTCTACTTCTTCTTTTTTTGGCGTCTCGACTTCTTTTTTCGGTGGAGCTTTCACCTCTAGTTCTTCGTCTTGCAGCGGATGTTTTTTTATCGGTGAGTCAGCAAGCATGCTCTCTTCGGTCTGCAAAGGTTTTTCTTGGGCAATCATAAAAATAATTTCTGCCGCCCCCACGGAGATTTTGTCGCCGTCTTCCAACTCTTGTTTTTTAATTGGTTTTTGATTTACCAACGTACCATTTTGGCTGTCGCAATCTACAGCAAACCATGAATCTCCAACTTTGATAATATTGCAATGTCTACGCGAAGCATTGCGGTCTTTAATGGGGATATCATTTTTACTACTTCTACCAATAGTAACTACACGGCTTTCAATATTAAAAACTATTTCTTCGCCATTTTCGATAATGATCAGACGTTCCATTATGTCTTTCCTTGACCAATAACAAACTCTAAACCATGCCTTTTAAAATGAATTTGCAAAACTAGCAGTAAAGTAGACATGCTTTTTGCTACCAGGTAACAAATACTTTGCTACCACACCTTATATATTTTAGAATACAACACGTCCTATGGGCATGTCGCCTCAAACAAAATTACCCATTAGCCATTATATTCTTGATAAACAAGTATAATCGTAAACTTATCGGGATTTTCTGTAGATTGAGGAACTACAGACAAGTGAAGAACTTCATCAGGAGAAACAAACTCTAACAACTCATCGAGTTTACTGTTTAACTTATCTTTTGTTGTGTCTTCAACGTTTGTAATAATACGAGGTATTCCTTGATTTCCTCCTCCACTACTTATCTGATCTTGGAGCGTTATAATAAGAGTATTCAAATTTGCCATACGTATGGCAAACTTATCTTCTATTTCTTGCAAACTAAAAGAAGAGGGGTCATCGTCTTGATGTGCAACTAGTTCATCAACCATTGTTTCTAAAAGGTTGTCTTTTACACGTATAAGCACGTTTAATGCCGTATGAAGTGAATTATCTTCCATGTGTTATATTTTCCTCGTTGTTTAAACACTACAAACAGGGATGTATTCCCTGGTAATCGTTCGGCTTCTTAATGTCGAAGTTTTTGATCATATTCTAACGTTATTTGTTATGGGAATCTATCTCTAAAATTTAAAATGTTCTTTCTCTAGATATTTCTCGGTATAAAAATGAGCATTTTGTATTCGTATAGATTTAATTATTAGTGGATAACGTGACTTGAGATTTACAATTCCAATATAAAAATCTTTGTTTAACTCATATCCTTCATCTTCCAATTGGATGTTTTTTTGCCTTATATGAAAATCCAATGGATTTGTCTTTGCCTTAAAAAAAATTGTTTGAGGGTTAACGTCTCCACGAGGGAACTTTTTTCGTAAACGACGTATGAGCTTAAATCCACCAAACTTAGAGTTGACCGTACCAATTTCTATGGTTTTAGGGTGAACCAAGTACATCAACTGCGACTCTTTTCCGCTCAAGCCTATGATACCAAAAGAATTCGGCCAACGTCCGGCCGACAGATTGCGACGTCTTGTTCTACGGTTAACAGGATTCCATATCTCTACATCAACTTCAAATTCCTCTGTCACTGGAAATTTCCACAGGAGTATGTACCCTCCACCAACAGCCGGAAATTTGCTTGCGGCTTTATTTGAGGTTATGCGTTTTCCCTTGATACGCATTAACACCCAATCTTTTGCCCCATCGGGATTTCTCTCGAAATTATAAAAAAAGGAGTTATTATTGCTTTGTAATTCCATTAACTCGCGTATACGTGCTTCATTGCGTTTCTCGTCGTAGTAAGCATTTAATTCTTCATCGTTAAAAACAGTTTTTGTTTTTTGGCACACATTCTGCACTCTTTTGTATTTGTGTTGCCGCGATAAATTACCCAAAACTTTTGTCATGTGGTCGTGTAAATGTTCTTTATTATCTTCCTCTAAATCTTTGATATCTTCATCGTCAATCTCAATGGCAAAAACACTTGCGTGATGGTCTAGGAGTTTTTCCCAATGCTGCCCCCTATGTCGCCGTGAATAATTTACAAATCGCTCAAAGGCCTTTCGTGTTGTATCAATCCACGCTTCATCCAAATCTTCTAAGGCATCACGATGATCACGTAAAAAGTTCAGTAGTTCCATAAATGTAGATAAGTCGCTATTGTCTGGTGCTTGCGCAAAAGACGTATTCAGGATTTCATCCTTGAGTTTTTTCATTTCGTCGTTTATAAAAGACTGCTTTCCTAAAATTTCTTCTTCTATAAAAGGTACCATTCGCACATACAAACCCAGAATTTTTTCGACACCCGCAAGACCTTGTTCTTCTAATATTTTTGTAAAGTATTTCTTTATACTTTCATCTATCTTTGCCAATTCAAGATACAAAACGTTCTCTGACGAAAATTTTTGGATCAATGACTGTGATTTCTCTAAAATGTCTAAAGCTTTGTCCATGTCTCCCGCTGAGATAAGTTCGTTGATTTTTGTTAGTTGTGTAATGAGTTTTTCTTGTTCAGGGTCCAACGTTTTTTCTTCGCGTTCCTCTTTGTTTTCGTTTCGAGGCTCCACATTTTTTATTTCTTCCCATTCGTTCTTGGGAGACTCTTTTTTAGACTGCGCTTCTTCATTATTTGCGGCAATTTGCCTTTGAATGGCGGCGATAAGTTCTTGTTGACGACGTACATGTCTCGGAGAAAAAGAGATACGTTCTATTTCCTCAATCAA
This sequence comes from Candidatus Uabimicrobium amorphum, assembly GCF_009002475.1. GTDB lineage: Bacteria > Planctomycetota > Uabimicrobiia > Uabimicrobiales > Uabimicrobiaceae > Uabimicrobium > Uabimicrobium amorphum. The sequence continues at coordinate 252,540 of NZ_AP019860.1, read as the reverse complement.
ACTTTGTAGTTCAAATTCGGATAACTCAGGTACTTTCTTTTCAAAACCATCAAGTGTATCGCTTTGTAACGAGTTGACATGAACGCTTAGTTTGCTTACATATGGTATAATAGCTTCATGATCTACTTTGTCTTTTACCTGTGTGGCCAACACGTGCGCATGAGAATAATTTTGCTCGGTTAGCTGTACAAGAATAGAGGCTCTATGTTTTTCAAACAAGGACATTTGCTCTTCAATATGGCGAAGTTTCTCATCTGAAATAACGTCGTTGTAGTGTTTGGCTTTTCCAAAAGCATCGCCCCACTTGTCCTCATTAAGAAGCGTCACTATTTCGTCATATAACGCATCAACATCGACATTATTACCACTGCTAATAAACAGTGTAAATGCGACTAAACCCAGAACGATCCCCACGGCAATAACCAAAAAATTATTATTGTTACTTCTTTTAGCTCGTTGGTTTGCCAAACGACTGGTCGAGGAGCTGCTAAAACTTTTATTTCGCTCTTTCGCGTCACGAGAAGAAGTTAAACGGTCCAAGCGGTCTCTCTTCAGGCGTCGCGTTTGCACTTTCCTTGTACGATTTTTGCTAATATTCACTTTGGGAGCCACAATTTTGCCATCGAGAATATCTTGAATGTGCGTCATAAGCTCCTGCGGGTTCTGGAAGCGGTCGCTGGTTTTTTTTGCCGTCATTTTATTTATCAAAGCAACAGTTGCTGCAGAAACATTTTTTGAATCTCTGGGGTCTGGCATTTCGCTGGAAATGTGTTTCATGCAAACGGCAGCAGCATGTGGAGCATCAAATGGAACATGCCCTGTAATCATGTGAAAAAGTGTTATTCCGAGGTTATATATATCGCTTCGCGTATCAACCTCTTTCTCTCCACGGCATTGCTCAGGAGACATGTAATGCGGAGTTCCCATCATACCACCTGACACTGTCGTGTTATGGGAAGTACTTTTTGCAAGCCCTAAATCGCACAACAACACGCGTTTGTCTGGTGTAATCATTATGTTGTCGGGTTTTATATCGCGGTGGATAATGTCATTTTTGTAAGCGTGGTTCAATGCCTGAGATATTTGCAGTACAATCTCAAGAGCTTTTTTTTCTGAAAAAGTCTGTTGTTCTAGGCTGGATTGTAGGTTTACGCCTTCGATGAATTCCATCACAAAATAACACACTTCATCGTTTTTTCCGTGATCAATTCCTCTTACGATATTCGGATGATTAAGTTTAGCTACCGATTTGGCTTCTTTTTCAAACCTTTTGATGTAAGATTCGTTTTCCGTAGTGTTGGGAATAACCTTAATGGCGACGTAGCGGTCCATTGAGATTTGTTTTGCTTTAAAAACTTGTCCCATTCCCCCGACACCTAGAACGCTATCAATTAAATATCCATCTATTTTTGGGTATTTAGCCACGTGATCCGCCTTTCTACTTAAGATTTTGCCAAAAACGGAATTTTTGTTTATTTTGTTTGCGCATTTTACGAATGCAACGTAAAATGCTGCATATTTTACATGAAGTTTAAACAGGAAGAACCATGTCTCATTCTAGCAACAAATGGAAAAAATTACAAAAAATATTGCGAAGATTCATAGTTTACACATCTATAGTTGCTGTTATATACTTAACAACGCGTTTCTCTGTACTATCAATTCGCAGCAGTATAAATTTTCAGGATAAAATCCTTCCTGCTGGTTATGTTCTCATTGATTGGTACTTCAGTTATGGAAGAAAACTAGATGCGAGTGATATTGTTATTACTCAAACAGATGTATGCTACATCATAGCAACTAAAAACAACACACTTTACAAAGAGGATGGCATACTTTATGTAGATAATATACCTACTAATTTTTCTGTCGCAAGTAATTTTATTCTTCCAAAACTCACAACAGGTAAATATTTGGTGTATACTTCTAGTAGCAAGCACTCAAAAAAAATTGACATTATCGACTCTCAGCACATACGAGCAAGAATTTTAATGACATTACTTCAAAAATAAACAAGGATAAAAATGATACACGATAAAAAGTTTTTCAAGCTGTTGCTGTTCGCAGCACTGTTACTATCTATCAATGCGGGTATTTTTGCCGTTATCGAATTTACCATCACAAACATGACCTTAGTTTTTTATAGCTTATCCGTCCCTTGTGTGTGGAAAATATCCTCCATTTTGAGTTGGCGCATGGGCTATTTCGTTCAAGAAGATCAAAAAGAACGTAAAAAAACAGCCTTTGTTATTTTCTTCGCTTCAACCCTGTATCTATTTGTTTCCATTTTGAGTTTGTTTTCATGTGTGATGCTATTTCCTCATCCATACATCCACAGATATCTCATTGGTATTATTTACAGCGTGGGTATGCTAAACATCATTTATTTGTACTATATAGCTATTTGTATTCGCCAAAAATCTCTTCCGCGGTTGTTTGCAACTCGTTATAAAGTACAACGTACATTTGATAAAATTTCTCAAATACGAAGAGAGTTTTGTACTGCGCAAAATTTTACACAAGAAAATTTTGACAAAAAGTGTAAAGACAGTCCAACGGAGTACAATGCAAAAAAATATTTTGCGAAACGTCTTTTGAGTACATGCGTTTATGTTGCTATATTTCTTTGGATATTTGTAATTATTCCATGGACAAGTTTACCTGAAATTTATTTTTTTTACAAAATTATATTTGCAATCGTCATCACAATTAGTAGCATTAATATTTTTGCATCCGTATTAAAAAGCTACAAAACGTGTTTTGTGTACAAGCATGGTATAAAAATACGTGAGTTATTCTCTGAAAAATGCCTTTTTTGGGAACAAATTCACTATGTAATTATGCAAGATGTGGAAATTGAAATTCATTGTTTTGATGGTGCAAAAGTTGTCATCCCTTTTCAAGACGTAAAAAGAGACCATTCTTTTCTAGAAAGTCTTTTTCATCCAGGAGAGTTTCTTTTCCAGAAAAAACCACCAAAGAGTTTTTCTTGGGAAAAAATAGGGGATATACAACACCTATTCAAACAAAATAATCGAAAAATTTCAAAAGAAGCAAAATTAGAAAAAATTAGTTCTGATAAGCTATTTATTGTAGATAAAGATCAACTTTTTTGTTTAAAAAAGCCTAACTCCACTATCAAAAAGTCCGAGCCTACACTCAAAGTATTTATGGGCAAACTTCCCTTTGAAGTATTTTTTATGCATGAAGTGCTGTGGAAAAAAATGCAAAAATTGAAGGACGTTTCGTACATAAAGACTTTTATTTACGAATACGTAGATCGTGTCAAGGTTTGTGATGAAATAGAAAATCAAACATAAATACGCTTTACACTGGAAAAAATGTTCGTTATAATAGTTATTTAGAGTTAATAATGTTTTGTTGTGTTGTTGATTAGCATTAGGGATTTGTAGGGACGTGTTAGCCCTTACTATGACCTTTACTTCAACTTCAGTAGAGGAAATGTAATGTCTGGTGTGTATACATTTGGTGAAGTAAAAGAAAAACTTGGGATTACATCAAAAGAACTCAATGATTTGATGGCGAGTAGCCAATTAAATCCCGTTAGACATGAAGGTAGTCTAAAATTTCAACAAGCTGATGTTGAAAGAATCAAGAAGCAAAAAGATCATGAGCACCTCTTGCGCGGCAACCAACCTTCAGGTGATAAAAAGTACTACTCCTGGGATGAGGCTTTGACAAAGTTGCAGATTGAAAATGAAGACCTGCAGCGTTTTATTGAAGATGGAGATATCCAGGCGCATCAAGAAGGTGGAGAAGTAAAGTTTTCCTGTGAAGAGATAGATCGTTGGATCAGCACCCTCATGGACGACAAAACCATTGTTATGCCCGGAAGCAGTGGAGATATTGTTGTAGAAGACGAAGAAGCAATGAGTTTGGCCATTCCAACAAACCTAGGCTCACCATCTATATCAATACCACAAAAAGAAACATACTCCCTAGACCAAACACTACGCGAACTACAACTTGAAGAGGAAAGTCTCGAAAAAATGGTCGAAAATGGGGAAATTGAGACCCTGAGTGTTGGTGGGGAAATTCGTTACGTCCAAGAAGACGTTGACAAATATCGCCAACAAAAACAAGCCGACCAGACAATTGTCATGCCTTCCAACCAAGAACTTGTTGTAGAAGAAGATGATGACGATTTTGCACCAATTGTGATACCCGCGGCAAACACAGGTACAAGCATGAAAATTGATTTTTCAGCCACACCTGACAACAAAATTGACAACCTATATACAGAACCTGCGCAGCCAGCTATGGTCATTTCACCGGAGGAAAGCATTCCTACACCAGTTGTAGCTCCCACTCCCATAGCAGAAGTCGTGGCCCCAGCAATCGAAATAAATACATACCAGCCGCAACCTAAACAAGATGCTCCACGAAAAGAATTTACCAAATCTTTCTACACACTTGCAGAAGTTGCCCAAGAGCTAGAGGTAGACCCAGATGAGTTGATGGAGATTATCAAATCACACGAGATAAAAACCTATCGCATGAATAAGCTGAAAAATATCAAGCGTAGTGACTTACTCAAGTTATGCTCAATGCAGTTTGTACAAAACTCCATGCAGGTTCCCAATAAACCGACCCCAGCATCGCCAGCAGTACCAGAAACACCAACACCGACAGCACAATCACATTCAATAATACCACAACACCTTGCACCACAAATGCACGACGATGACGACGATGATGATGCTGCGGATGCAATTCCCATTCAAGATTTAGCTTCATCTATCAACGAAGAGAATTCAAAACCTAAGCCAAAATATGAAAACACTATCGTTCTTCCTCTAGTCGATGACTTCGCAGAAGAAAACGAGCAGGCGAAAAAAGTATATTCTCCAAAGGTAACCCCTCCTGTAGCACAACAAGGAGATCCTTCAATGTACTACTCATTTGCAGAAGCGTTAAACCTTTTACAAATGGAAAAAGAAGATCTTGATAGGTTACTCAATCAAGGTACCCTAAGCTACACAATAATTAATGGGGTGAAAAGTTTGTTGAAAAAAGAAGTGACGGACTACAAAACAAACAAAATGATAGAGCCCACAATAATGATGGATGATTCGGGAGATGATGTTCTAGAAGAAGAAAATGATGATGACATATTCTTCATAAGCTAAAATTGCAAAAGCCTACCTAACGTCAAAAAAAAATGGGCGGCATTTATTGCGCCGCCCTAAAAATTATTTCCCCTTTAATTCCTCAGCGAAGATACGATATTCTTCCAAATCTTTCACATCGATGTTTATCTTCTTACAAAGCTCCCAAATGCCTCTTTGCAACATTGGATCCTCTAAATAGTCACAGGCATATTGCTTGCCGCGATCATCAGAAACTCTTGCGCGTACTTTGGCTCGTAACCAATAACGAACATCATTTTTACTAGCCTTTGTTTTTAAAGAAGTATACCAAGCTTCGAACTCAGGATATTTAGAGTAGTCCAATTGATCATTGTCTGCAAGGCCGTGAAATTTCTCAATGTTTTGTTGATAATGTTTATCAAGATAACTCTGAAAAGCTTTCTTTTCCTCTAAACGAGTATATTCTTCATTTTTCCAACTTTCAAAGTCTTTATAGCTCACTTCGATGTTGGGAGAAATCCCCTTGCGTTCAACAATTTTTCCATCTTCATCCATAATGTTGTGAATACAACTACCATCTGGCAAATAATACAGGGCAATTGTCAGTTTAAGTCTTGCTCCAGGACGTGTATCTAAAGCGATGGGCTCTTGAACGGATCCTTTGCCAAATGTTCTTTGGCCAATAAGCACTGCTCTTTTGTAGTGCTTCAACGCTCCGGCAACAATTTCAGATGCGCTTGCTGAAGACTCATCTACCAAGACAACCATTGGAAAGTCAGGGTGCGTTTTATTGGTACTATAATAATTAAATCTTTTGCCTTTTTGTGGGTGGCGGCCTTCACTATATACAACGAGCTTCTTACCGGAAATAAATTTGTCCACAATATCAACAGCAACTTGTAAGAAACCACCGCCATTGCCTCTTAGATCGAGAACAAAAGCCTTCATTCCGTCCTTTTCCAGTTGACGTAAAGCTTTTTCCATATCCTCGGTACCTTTTCGACCAAACTGGGTCAGTTTTATATAACCAATATTTCCAGGCAGCATTTGCGTAAATAAACTAGGTACGCGTATTTTTTCACGATTTACTTCTATTTCACGTGCTTTACTCCAACCATTGCGGTATATCTTAAGTTTTACAGACGTTCCTTTTTCACCTTTAATTTTTTTAACAATTTCATCAATGGTCTTATCGCGTGTTGACCAACCGTTCACCTCAAGAACTTTATCCAAAGAGCGAACTCCTGCCTTGTAAGCTGGTCCACTGTATACCGGAGAAGTAATTGTAAATTGTCCATCTTGTTCCCCCACATACACACCAATCCCCACATACTCTTCATTAATCGTGGTTCGTACAAAGTCGTCCCACTCCTCTTTTGTCCAAAAAGCAGAGTGAACATCGGTACCGGCCACAACGCCATCTACCGCGGAGTTAATCAACTTCTTTTTCGTAAACTTATCTCCCACCACATGATATTCATTGATCTTGCGAATAACTTCATCAACAAGCGGGTACTTTAGCTTATCTTTCGTCACCGTTTCTTTAGGGGTTGATGGCTGCGAACTCAGCAGCGTTTCATAACGACTTACTTGCGCTTCGTGATTGAGTAAAATTTGCGCCATACGCCCCTGAGGAGTTGGCTGTTCCTTTAATCGATTTAAGATAGGTAGTGCTATATTTATATTTCCGACTTCGCCAAGAGCGAGGGCAGCTTCTGCTTGTAGTTGAAAGTTGTCCACTTTTAGAAATCCTTTTAGCGATTTTATCGCATCAGGAGATCGCGAAATCTGCCATGTGAGTTTTGCGATGGCTATTTTTACGTACGGATCAAATGCTCGGTCGTGGACTTCGAGAAGTTCCTCTTCTAACTCAAAATCTCCAATAACTTCCAACATTCCCGTGGCCATAATTTTTAGGTCTCTTGGGTTTCTTTCCTCGAGAATCTCAACTAGCTTTTGTTGTGTATAATCAAGCTCCCCAAGACTGATGAGCGCTTTTAAGCAACCAATTTTTGCGATAGTTGGTAGTGTATTGTATTTGCGCTTTATTACCGGAGAAACATTGGTGCCTAGGCCATATAATTTTGCCGCAGCTCCCCAAATATTAGGGTTTTTCTTACGCGTCATCCACTTTACGTATTTGTCTACCCGTGACTCTAAATCGTTTTGTGCGTAACCAATACTTATACAAAATATGACTAGCAACAATATGCAAACTTTATTTTTCATATTTGAAACCCTTTCGCAGTACGTAAATTCTAATCATCCCAACTCCAAGTATACCCTAATTGTTCTAGAAGTTTTTTTTCTATCGCATGCATTTCCTTGTATTCTTCATCACTGTGATCATCATATCCCAAGAGATGCAAAACACCATGAAATGTGTACAGCAAAATTTCCCCCTGCACATCAATCTTTCTTTCCGTAGCTTCACGTAAAGCTGTCTCTGCCGAAACAATCAGTTCGCCTTCTTTAGAAGAAATAGGAAAGCTGAGTACATCTGTTGGTCCGGTATGTTTTAAATATCTCTCGTTAAAAGTGCTAATTTCGGCATCATCGACATAAACGATAGATAAACGAAAATTATCCAGCTCTGGTATTAATTCTAGAGCTTTTTTTATCTGAGAGGGAATTATCTCTACATGCGACTGCTCGTTAGTGATGACTATTTTGCGATTTTTTTTCATAAGCATCTACAATTCTTTGAACTAAACGATGGCGGACAATATCATTTTGTGTTAGGTGCGCAAATTCAATTCCACGAACACCTTGTAAAATTCTCTCCGCTTCCACTAAACCAGATACTTGCCCAGGAGGTAAGTCCACTTGAGTTCGATCCCCGGTAACTACGGTTTTCGAATGAAGCCCCATGCGAGTTAAAAACATACGCATCTGTCCACTTGTGGTGTTTTGAGCCTCATCAAGTATAATAAAGGCATTCTCTAGAGTACGTCCGCGCATATACGCCAATGGTGCTACTTCGATAATATTTTTTTCCATATACTTCTTTACTCTAGTATAATCTCCCAAATCATAAAGGGAATCGTAAAGAGGACGGAGATAAGGATTTACCTTAGCTTGGAAATCACCAGGTAAAAAACCGAGTTTTTCCCCTGCTTCGACGGCAGGACGCACTAGTATGAGTTTGCGAACAACATTTTTACGTAAAGCGTCAAGAGCCATCGCCACCGCTAAATGAGTTTTCCCGGTTCCTGCAGGACCTATCGCAAAAACAATATCGTTTTTTTTCATTGCGGAAAGATAGTTTTTTTGGCCTAAGGTTCGTGGAGAAATAGGAAAATATTCGCTTTCCTCCACAGGCGGCTTTTCTTTTTCTTCTTGGGGTAAGTGTTTCTCGATAATACTATCTATTTCTTTTTGGCTAATATTACCTTTTGCTAGTATCTTATTTTTTACTTGTTCAACAACACTAGTTACACACTCTATAGAGTGTGCGTCCCCTAATATTTTTAGATTATCCCGAGCGAGAATATCGACATTAAATTTTTTTTTCATCAGTTTAATGTTGCAATTTTGTGTTCCAAAAAGCAATGATATATCGGGAAAATCTTGAAGAGATATAATATGTTCCATAAACTAAGTGTACCACGTCTTTCTATATAAAACGAATCTTTACGCCGCGGAGGTGAAACAAAATAACGTATCCACATCCTATTTGTAAATTTCTTTGCAATCGCATAAAGATTTTGACATCTGATCATAATGTATTACGCAATATTTGTAAATATTTATTTGGTCATTTAGGGAGTGTCATCCATGAAAGTTTATTTAATTGATGACACTCCCTAATTCGAGCCTGACACCCATTCTATTCCACATGATAAACCGACAACATAAACTTGAAAATGGGAGTCTAGCCAGGACAAGTTATCATGCGCTACAGAATATAACCGTTCAATATTCCTTAGGTTCTACAAAAAGGATTTTTTTATGATTACTAACATTGATATTTCAAAAAAAATGACGATTAAACTCGATGAAAACCTACCTGAATACCCTAATTTTGTGGAGGGCATTCGTCGTGCGCCTGATCGAGGATTTACCTTGCGAGAGGAACAAGCACGTGTAGCACTGAAAAACGCATTGCGTTATGTCCCAGAAAATTTACATGACCAATTGGCAGAAGAGTTTATGACAGAATTAGTGGAACGCGGCAGAATTTACGCTTACCGCTATCGCCCTCAAGGAAACATCAAGGCGAAAAACATTGAAGAATACGAAGGGCGTTGTCTTGCAGGCAAAGCTTTTCAGTTAATGATGGATAACAATCTTGATTTTAACGTTGCCCTGTACCCCTATGAACTTGTCACCTACGGTGAAACAGGACAGGTCTGTCAAAACTGGTTGCAGTTTCGCTTAATAAAAAAATATCTACAAAATTTAACAGAAGACCAAACTCTGGTGATTGAGTCCGGGCATCCCTTGGGTTTTTTTTCTTCTTGCGTAAATAGTCCACGCGTTATCATCACCAATGGTATGATGATTGGTCTATTCAACAACCCCGAAAGTTGGCACACCGCAACGCAAATGGGCGTTGCCAACTACGGACAAATGACCGCAGGGGGTTGGATGTATATCGGCCCTCAAGGCATTGTACATGGAACATACAATACACTTCTTCATGCTGGTAGAATAAAACTAGGTACGGGTGACGATCTGCGTGGACGACTGTTTGTGTCGTCTGGTTTAGGTGGTATGAGTGGTGCACAAGCCAAATCCATTGAAATTGCACAAGGTGTGGGAATTATAGCAGAGACAGACGCGTCACGCATCCAAACACGTCATGAACAAGGATGGGTGGGTACGGTAACAAGCAGCGTTAGCGACGCATTTGCGATTGCCAAAGAATATCAAGAAAAACGCGAGTCTATTTCCATCGCCTTTAACGGCAATATCGTTGACCTGTTGGCATTTGCCGTAGAAAATGACGTTACCATCGACTTACTATCGGACCAAACGTCTTGTCATGCCGTCTACGAAGGTGGATACACACCTCAAGGTATCTCATTCGCCGAAAGAACAGAGCTACTCAAAAAAGACCGTGAAAAATTCAAATCTTTAGTTGATAAATCGTTGCGTGAACACTACAAACACGTTAAATCTCTTGTGGAAAAAGGAACATACTTTTTCGACTATGGCAATAGTTTTATGAAAGCCGTGTTTGATGCTGGAGTCCAAGAAATTGCCAAAAATGGAATTGATGAAACAGATGGCTTTATTTTTCCTTCTTACGTGGAAGATATCCTTGGCCCAGAACTTTTTGATTACGGATATGGACCGTTTCGCTGGGTATGTTTAACGGGAAAAGAAAGCGACTTACAAAAAACAGACCAAGCAGCGCTGGAGTGTATAGATCCAGAAAGACGCATACAAGACAAAGACAACTATGTATGGGTTCGCGATGCTGCCAAAAATAAAATGGTGGTTGGCTCCCAAGCACGCATACTATACCAAGATGCTGGCGGACGAGTGAAGATAGCTCTAAAATTTAACGATATGGTGAGAAAAGGTGAGGTTGGCCCTATTATGTTGGGCCGTGATCATCACGATACTGGTGGCACAGACTCTCCTTTTCGCGAAACCGCGAATATTAAAGACGGAAGCAATGTGATGGCCGATATGGCAATACAGTGTTTTGCTGGTAATGCTGCACGTGGAATGAGCCTTGTGGTCCTTCACAATGGTGGCGGTGTGGGTATTGGTAAATCCGTAAATGGTGGCTTTGGTCTACTTCTCGACGGTAGCGAGCGCATTGACAAAATTATCAAACTGGCCATGAGTTGGGATGTCATGGGCGGTGTCGCAAGAAGAGCTTGGGCACGCAACACCAACTCTATAAAAACTTGTATGGAATATAACGACGAAACAAATCACATAACACTACCCTACATTCCGAAAGACACTTTGATACAAGAAACGGTAAAGAAATCTTTCCCCAAAAAACAATAATGATTTTTCGATTAAGGCATGTCTCAATTAAGCAAACTTTAATTGATGACACGCCTTAGTACCAAGCCACTATTCTAAAAAGAAGTGGCTTCTTTATAAAAATTTCAAAAAAATTTCAAAAAAGGTATTGACATTAATGAAATAGGTCTTATAATTACGTCGAAAAATCACTACCCCGTGGTGTAATTGGTAGCACTGCAGATTTTGGTTCTGTAAGTTAAGGTTCGAGTCCTTACGGGGTAGCCAAAAAAAAGAATCGGCGCAAACCGATTCTTTTTCTTTTTATAGTGATTTTTTCATTACAAAGTACTCTAATATAATTGTTATATAGAGTTACAATAAACAATACTGCACCTTATATAGGATAGTTTGATAAATTATAGATATTTTATCCACAATTTAACAAACCAACCAAATCTTTTCAAATGAGACGAGATCGCCTACTAATTTTTTCAGGAACAGCACATCCGCAATTAACTAACAAAATCTGTGAATACTTAAACGTTTCACAAGGTAAAGTTTACATTGGCCGATTTCCAGACAAAGAAGTTGATGTAAAAGTTGAAAGTGATGTGAGGGGCGCTGATGTTTTCATTGTACAGCCAACTTGCTGTCCAGCAAACGAAAATCTAATGGAATTACTGATTCTGATAGATTGTCTTCGCCGAGCATCCGCAGATAGAATCACCGCGGTGATTCCCTACTATGGTTATGCACGTAAAGATCGTAAAGACGAAGGCCGTGTGCCTATAACAGCAAAGTTAGTCGCGAATCTATTGGTCAATTCCGGTGTTGATAGAGTTCTTACTGTAGATTTACACGCAGCACAAATCCAAGGTTTTTTTGATATTCCTGTAGATCACCTTTTAGCAGGTTCCGTTTTCGTTCCATATTTTGAGAGCCTCAAAATACCTGATCTTGTAGTCGTAAGTCCAGATGTAGGAAGTCTCAAACAAGCCCGTTCTTATGCCAAACGTCTCCATGGGGACCTAGCAATCGTAGATAAAAGGCGTGAGTCTGCAGAAAAAGTAAGTTCTCTAAATATTATTGGAGACGTTGATCAAAAAAATGCCTTGCTTGTGGACGACATGATCAGCACAGGAGGTTCTATTGCAGAAGCATGTCGCTTTCTCAAAGATAAAGGTGCAAAGAAGATATACATATGTGCGACTCACCCCGTTTTATGCGGTAATGCTACTGAAAAACTACAAAAACTACCTGTAGAGGAAATTGTCGTTAGCGACAGCATTCCCATACCAGGATCAAAGCAATTAGATAATTTGAAGGTAATTTCGCTTGCTCCTATGTTAGGAGAGTGTATCAGGCGAATCAATAACAGTGAGTCTGTGAGTTACTTATTTCAATATTTTGGAAAAAGTTAGTTGGAAAGGAAATCGTTGTGAGTGTGCCCCTTTCTATAAAGCAAAGAAGCCTTATTGGAAGCAATGCTTGTAAAAGAGTACGCCAAAGTGGTGATGTCCCTGGCGTATTATACGGAGAAAAAAAAGAGTCGTTACATATTCAATTTTCTAATGAAGATTTTGTAACATACCAACGGCAAAAAGACCGTATACTGGCTCTACAAATGGACGGTAAAGAACAAGAAGCCATCGTACAAAAAGTTCAGTACGATTCATTTGGCGACGAAGTTGTCCATGTCGATTTTCTCCGCATTTCATCAGATAAAGAAATCACCGTACCTGTGGAACTTGATTTCAAAGGAACACCTAAAGGTATTCAATTCGGTGGTGCCACCAACATACGTTTGAAGAAAGTCAATGTAACTTGTCTACCAAGTGACATTCCCAAATCTATTACCGTCGACATTTCTGGTCTAGATATATCAGAACAACTTCGCGTAAAAGATCTTGGATCATCAGACAAGTACAAAGTTGCCAACCATAGTGAAACAATGTTGGTAATTGTTAGACCTCCTCGTAAAGCTAAAGGTAAAACTGCTGCGGAAGGCGAAGAGGAGAAATAGTTTAGTTGTTTGACAAAATTTTTTCATTTTTTAGTTGTCAACACACAAACAGTGTAGATAAAATTATACTTGGTATTGGAAATCCTGGTGAAAAATATGCCCATACGCGGCATAATTTAGGATTTGCAGTTGTTGATAATTTAGCCAAAGACTGGAACATCTCTTTTAACAAAGAAAAATTTAGATCATTAATCGCATTTTATCGGTTTCGCAACAAAGATGTTTTACTGGTAAAACCCCTGACATATGTAAATTTATCGGGGGAAGCAGCAAAAAAAATGCTCGACTATTTTCAGTTAGATAATCAGTCACTGCTTGTTGTTGTAGATGATATAAGTTTACCTGTAGGTAAGAATCGTTTGCGCCTAAAAGGAAGTAGTGGTGGACACAATGGACTCAAATCCATTATAAAACACCTTGATTCCGAATGTTTTGCAAGGCTGAAAATGGGGATAGGAGAAAATAAAGATTGCGATCTTGTTTCTCATGTACTGTCTCGGTTTTCCGACGAAGAACTTCCCTCTATTAATGATGCGATCGTGTCTGCCAAAGAAATGTGCCAACAATGGCTTTGTCAAGAATAATACAATAAATCAGTTATTAGATTATAGGAAAATAGTATGGTATCTAGAACCTACGAAGGACTATTTTTGCTAGACCCCACACTAGCCAACCAAGACTGGGATGGTTTAAAAAATAAAGTGATAGCATTGATCGAACGTAGAGAAGGTCAGATCGTAAGTGCTAAAAAATGGGGAGAAAGAAGACTGGCATACGAAATAAAAGGCCGTAAGAGAGGAACATATCTTCTAATTTATTTCCAAATGCCTGCCGAAAATATAGCTACCTTAAAAAGAGACATACAACTCTCAGAAGTTGTGCTTCGCAATATGATTGTAAAATATGATCGAGCCATTGATCAAGAGACAGAAGAAACACAAGAAGATACAAAAGAAGAAGCGGCAGAAGGAGCGGAAGCTTAATTCTACACGAACTTACTATGCTTTTAGCGGCATACACGGGGAATGTAAGTTTTAATACTCCTAAATGAAAACAAGCATAATATATCATTTTGGTATCTTGCGCAAATGCATTGTCACAGAACATAACTCCTATAGGAAGGTAATAATGGCTAGTTTAAATAAGGTTTTTCTAATAGGAAATCTCACGAGAAAGCCCGATTTACGTTACACACCTAGTGGTACGCCTGTAGCTGAATTTGGTTTAGCAGTAAATCGCAACTATACAACCAGTAGTGGCGAAAAAAGACGAGACACATGTTTTGTTGAAATTACTGTGTGGAGACGTAAAGCAGAAATTTGTCATGAACATCTCTCAAAAGGTAGCCCTGTATTTATAGAAGGTCGTTTGGAGTTGGATACATGGGAAACTCGTACAGGTGAAAGACGCAGCAAATTAAGGGTGGTTGCCGATACCTTGCAATTTCTGAGCCGTTCTAAAAACAAAGACAAGGAGTTTGACGGAAAAAGCGATTCACAACATCAAAGCGGTGAATCGAGTGATAATGAATCACAATAAACTATTTACAAACCCCGAATAGAGTTTCTTCAGTGCCTCCATAAGGAACTTTTTAAACATTTTGTTTAAGAGTAGCCTACTCAATTCTCACTATTCTCTCAAACATAAGAACTTTCGATGGCTACGGTATCGGAAGTTCTAAAATAACAAATCGTAGTATATGGAGATAATCGCCATGATAGAGCTTTTACTAAAAAAAGATGTTCCCAAATTGGGAAAAACAGGTAGTTATGTAAAAGTTAAGCCTGGATATGCAAGAAATTATTTAATCCCACAGGGACTGGGTGTTATTGCAACAACAGAAAATATTCGTCTTGTTGAAATAGCGAAAAAACGCATGTTACAACAAGAAGCCCTTGAAAAAGAACAACTAAAAGACGTTGCAAAAGATCTACAAAAAGCGGCATGTAATATCGAAGTTAAAGCAAATGAAGACGACACACTTTTTGGATCAGTGACATACGATTTAATCGCCGCTGAATACAACAAGTTGGGTTTTAACTGTGTCAAAGCAGACAATTTGAAACTGGAAGACCCAGATGTTTATCCAATAAAGTCTCTTGGAATTTTCCCAATTGAAATTACTCTACACGAAGATGTTGTTGCAAAAAGCAAAGTGTGGGTAGTTAAAGAACAGGAATCTGGTGAATAAAACAATAAACGATCCAAATTCACCTCATAGCATTGCTGCCGAATTTGGCGTACTTGGCTCTATGTTGATCGAAGAAGAAATTGCAGGAGAGGTAATTCAACTTCTCAATAAAAGTTGCTTTTTAGTGCCCGCCAACCAAGTTATATTCGAAGTAATGACACACCTATATGACAACAATAAACCCTTGGATGTCATCGTTCTTCAAGAAGAACTAAGATCCAGGGGTTTATTAGATCAAATAGGTGGAAGTGAATACTTATTTTCACTCGTTGAAGGTGTACCTTCTGCAGGAAATGTCGAACATTACGCGCATGTTGTACGTGATAAGTCGATTCTGCGGCAATTGATGGCTGCAGCTGATGAAATAGGTACATTGACACGTAGTGGTAATATGGACACGGAAGAATTGTTAGACCGCGCCGAACAGCTAATATACGAAGTAACGCAAAAAAAAGCGGTCAATGAACCAGAACACATATACAATTTACTACTCAATATCTTTGCGGATATAGAAAACAGTAATCATTCTCCAGGTTTATCTTCGGGTTTTCCCGACTTAGACAACTTATTGTCAGGTTTAAAAGGTTCAACACTCAATATTCTCGCAGCGCGACCTAGTATGGGAAAAACTAGTTTTGCACTAAATATTGCTGACAATGTTGGAGTGCGCCAAAGCGAAGGCGTTTTAATTTTTAGTATTGAGATGTCAAAGGATCAATTAGCTCGTAACATGGTTTGTGCACGAGCACGCATTAGCCCCCACAAACTGAGTTATGGTGTAGACGAGAAAGAGTATAAAATACTAACAACTGATGCTAGTGTATTTGCCCAAGCTCCTATCTTCATAGATGATACTCCAGCTATTTCTATTCGAGAAATTCAAGCTAAAGCACGTAGATTTAAAACCAAAAATGATATTAAGTTAATTATAATTGACTATCTGCAATTAATTGAAGGTCCAAAAGAAAAAAAAGAAAACCGCCAACAAGAGATATCCTTCATCTCGCGAAAATTGAAAGAAGTTGCTCGTGAATTAGATATACCCATTATAGCACTTTCTCAGTTAAACAGATCTGTAGACGCACGCGATGATCATCGCCCAAGAATGTCAGATCTTCGCGAATCGGGAGCTCTAGAACAAGATGCTGATAGTATACTTTTTCTATACCGCGACGAATATTACAACAAAGAAACCACAGAACCAGGTATTTCGGAAGTGATTGTTGCCAAAAACCGAACCGGACCTACAGGAAGTGTCAAACTGAGATTTATCAAGGAGTATATGAAGTTTATGGGCATTAGTTATCAAAAACCGACATAAACATATACAAATACTAATCTCACCTCAAAACCTTCCTTTATGCAAAGTAACTTTTGGTTACTTTGCAGTCATACAAAACCTCTCCTAAAAAATTTTCAAAAAAAAATGTAACAAAAACGATCCTCCAGAGACTAACTTGGTAATAAGTTTACTTTGTTACCAAAAATAACTATAATGTGACTCTATTCTACAAAATAAATTTTTCATTTGGGAATATCTAGGATAGTATTTGTCACAAAACAGGCAGTATTATTATCACAAACAGTGGTTGATAACGAAATTATTTGCCATAAAATTTTCAGTAAAGAGGTATATATGGCTCGTCTACTTTTATTCATATGGATATTTTCAGCATTTTTAATTGCACAGAGCAATAAGGTAAACGAAGTAGAAATAAAGGGATTGATTACAGTTGGCGAAGATTTTATTAAGGCTAAGTTAGAAACACAACCAGGGAAAAACTATTCACCACAATCATTACGTAACGATATTTTGAAGCTACACAAACTCAAGCTATTCTCAAATATAGACGTAAAGCTAGAACAAGCCAGTGGTGGGTTAAAAGTAATGTTTCTAGTAATCGAAAATCAACTACTTGGGAAAGTAAGAATTATTGGTAACCAAAATATCACCAAACAACAAATTCTGGATACCATAGAAATAGACAATCAACGCTATTTGGCTCCATACTTGTTGTCGATAGATAAAATAAAACTCAAAGAATTCTATCAAAAAGAAAGCTTCCTGTTTGTTGAAATTTCCACAAAGTTAGTACCGCGTAACGGTTGGGTTGATGTAGAATTTCGCATCGATGAAGGTCCAGCAGTATACATTTCAGAAATCAACTTTTTTGGTAACCACAATTTTGCCAAAGGAAAACTCATAAAATTACTTAAAACACAGGAAACTGGTGCTATTTCATCCGTAATCTACAACGAAGCCGTTTTAAATGAAGACCTAATATTAATACGTAACTTTTATCGTTCCGAAGGATACTTAGATGCGCGCGCAGAATTAAGAGATATCATATTCTCTGAAACTCGCGAAGCAATGCGCATTAATATCAGCATAAATGAAGGTCCACTCTATAAAGTTAATTCCGTCAAAATCGTAGGAAACACGACTTTCACCGAAGAAGAACTTTTTGCACGTCTAAGGCTCAAAAAAGACAACCCATTTAAACAAGCAGACATGTTTCAAGACAAAGCACGTGTTGAAAGAATTTATGGCGAAAATGGATTTATGAACGCCAAAGCCCGACCGCGATTCACATTGCCCACACTCAATGCACGTGTTGTAGACATTACCTATGATATTACCGAAGGCAACGAAGTCTATGTACAAAAAATAGATATTTCCGGTAACGACCCCACCAAAGACCGCGTAATACGCGACAATATAACAGTGAATCCCGGGGAACGCTTCAACATGGGTAAAGTAGAAGTTAGCCAGCAAAAGCTGCGTCGACTGAATTTCTTCGAAACCATCAAAATGGACTTACAAGATACACCGGATGCCGATTGGAAAGATATCGCGATTCGCGTAACAGAAGGTCGAACAGGAAACTTGCGTTTTGCTGCAGGGATTACCTCAGACATAGGTGTCGTCGGCGAGGTATCTGTTACTAAGCGAAATTTTGACATCACAAAATGGCCGAAAAGTTTTGACGAGTTTTTCAGTGGTGTTAGTTTCACAGGAGCTGGCCAAACCCTATCGGTAAGGTTGCAAGCTGGTGGAGAAATCTTGCGCTTTAATGTCGACTTTCAAGAACCGCGGTTACTTGGATACAATATTATCTTTGGAGTCAATCTATTTTCCAATGAACGACTACGCGAATCCTTTGACGAAGAACGTTTCGGAGGAAAAATTACTTTTGGACGTAACTTGGACATTGATACCCGAGTAAGTTTGAGCTATCGTCTAGAAAATGTAAACATCAACAACCTTGATGATGATGCCCCCGTGGATGTTGAAGATGTGGAAGGAGATAACCTTCTATCAAGTCTCATTTTCGATCTAACCATAGATACACGCGACGATTTCATTCTTCCCGCACGCGGGTACATTTTTGGAGTTTCGTATGAAATTGCCGGGACTGCATTGGGTGGAGACCACGATTTCTCCAAAGTTAACCTTCGTCTGGCATGGTTTCAAACAATTTACACCAATGACGATGGATTTAAACATATTTTGAGCCTCGGGAGTCGTATGGGGTTTGCATTACCACACCTTGACACCGATCGCGTCCCGATATTTGAACGATTTTTTGCCGGTGGCGCTAGTTCGATTAGAGGTTTTGAATTTAGAACGGTAGGTCCTCTTGACCAAGAATTTTTAGAAGACCCTTTAGGAGGAGAGCTTCTATTTGTCAATACCATCGAATATTCGATACCTATATTCCAAAATACATTCCGTATGGTATTGTTCTCCGACTTCGGAAGTGTTGCTCCTGAAGTTGGTGATGTCGATGTTATATTCGACGAATTTAGATTATCTATTGGTTTTGGTTTTAGAATCAAAGTACCTGCACTTGGACCACGTCCATTTGCATTAGACTTTGGTATCCCCATCATAGCTGAAGATACTGATGACGAACAAATTTTTAGTTTTTCATTTGGTAAGCCTTTTTAACGGAAAGAAATATGGCAACTATATCTAACATTGCACATTTTGAAGGTATTGGTTTACACACAGGAGAAAACGTAAAACTCAATATTCATCCTGCTGATACCGGTCATGGTGTCGTATTTGTACGTACAGATATTGAATCGCGGCCAAAAGTTCCCGCGAGTATTGATTACATCGATTATCGTCAACGCCGTACAGCACTGGTAAATGACGGTGTTGAAATACAAACACCAGAACATTTTCTGGCAGCATGTTATGGCCTAGGTATCGATAACCTACTTGTTGAAATCAGTGGACCCGAATTGCCTGGTGCAGATGGCAGTGCCTTACCTTTTTGCCAGGCTCTTATGGATGCTGGCATAGAAGAACAAGGTACCGGTAAGACCATCAAAATAGATTCGGAACTTCAAGTAGATCGTGACAAAGCAAGCATCAAAGCGATGCCTGACACAGGGTTTCATATAGAATACACTCTTGACCATGACCTAGACTTTTTTCCCAAACAAGTGTTCTCCTTGGAAATAACCAAGGATAGTTTTATCAAAGAAATTGCCCCGGCAAGAACATTTGTACTAAAAAAAGAAGTTGAGGCATTGCAAAAGTTTGGTTTAGGCAAGGGAGCCACCGTCAAAAACACCTTGGTAATAGATGATGATGGTAGCATTATCGATAATGAATTGCGTTTTGCCGATGAATTCACCCGTCATAAAATTTTAGATATTGTAGGAGATTTTTTCCTACTAGGAGCACGCTTAGAAGGTAAGTTGTACGCTCACCGCTCTGGACATAATTTAAATGCATTATTAGTCGAAAAAATTCAGGCGTGCCAATCTTAGAGTAAAGGTCAGAAAATGTCAAATATAGAAGAGATTCTCTCTTGCGAAGAATTAGAAGAACGTATCCAAGAATTAGCAGAAGAAATTAACAACCACTACCAAGACGAAGAGATAACCATTCTCACAGTACTGAGTGGCGCCTT
Source organism: Candidatus Uabimicrobium amorphum (assembly GCF_009002475.1). GTDB lineage: Bacteria > Planctomycetota > Uabimicrobiia > Uabimicrobiales > Uabimicrobiaceae > Uabimicrobium > Uabimicrobium amorphum. Next base: position 232,356 of record NZ_AP019860.1, on the reverse strand, counting down.
TATATTTGCCGCTGATTTAGCAAGAGCGATAGATCTCCCTCTCCAATGTGAATTTGTAAAAGTTTCTTCCTATGGAGATGGCAAAGTTTCCTCAGGTAACGTAAAAATGGTATTGGATATTGACCCTAAAAAAATTGAAGGGCGAAATATTATCTTAGTAGAAGATATTGTTGATACGGGAAACACAGTTGTATTTTTAAAAGAATACTTGCAAAAAATGTCTCCAAAAACACTCAAAGTTTGTAGTCTATTATTAAAAAAAGATGCTCTAAAACACGATTTGCAAGTAGATTACACAGGATTTTCTATTCCTTCGTTATTTGTCGTTGGCTATGGATTAGACTATGGCGGTTTATATCGCGATCTTCCATTCCTAGGTGTACTATTAGAAGAAGGTGAATCACTCGACAAGGATGCATTGCTACTCGAAAAAGGTCAATAAAATGTTGAAAAGCGTTTTTGCCAAAAAAGTAGCCGCTAAACTGCGTAAATATTTAATCGAGCAAAAATACGACAAAGCAAAAAATCTGTACATAAAGCATATCCCCAACATCCCAGGACTTAGGGATGTTTGGGTACGCGTTTACCGCAAAAAACTCAAAGAAGGTGATCACCTTTCCGCCATAAATATCGCAGAAACGTTCGAAAATACAAGACAATGGATTGTACCTGCTGCAACAAGTCTTGTACAAACAGCTTTGTGCTCTGGAGAATATAAAAAAGCAAAAGAGCTTTTAGTTAAGCACCCCGTACATTACTTTTCAATGCTAGATATCCTCTCGCAATTAAAACCAGCAAAAAGCTCCGACCTCAAAATGATGTTAGAATCCATCGAGCCGCAACCACGCAGAGATAAAAAACAAGTTTTGGAAATTTTAAATACGGCGCTTGTCGTACTACAAGATAGTAAATATCGACAAGGATTTTTGTTTGAGTTACCCAAAGATGCAGAACTTTTTATCACAGGCGATTTACATGGAAACCGCAAAAACTTTGATATCATAAAGTCGAAGGCCAAACTACACAAGCATCGTAATCGTCACTTAATTTTTCAAGAAATTTTACATTCGCGTAGTTTTCTCATAGATTATCGCGATGTATCCTTTTTAGAAATTATTGATTTTTTTGAATTGCTCATCACTTTTCCCAATCAAGTGCACATTATTTTGGGCAATCATGATTTGAATTTCTTGTTAAACCGTTCATCCATGAGAAGCAATCGTAAATTAGACGACTACTTTTTTCGAGGACTAGAACTCATTTTCGGTGAACCAAGCGATGATATTGTAAAAATATATAAAGAAATCATTTCATGGATGGCAGCGGCAATCAAGTGTGGCCCTCTGATTTTGACACACTCTAACCCGAATAGTCGTAATATCAAGAATTTCGATTTCGAACGCCTAAAAAAAATATCTACATTGCGCCCAAAAAAAACAATCGACTTTCTAGTTTCTGGCCGAGATCATTCGCACGAAACAGTTCAAGAGTTTTTACGAAAATGTGGCAGCGACTTCTCGGTAATAGGTCACGAATTTTGCCGTAAAGGTTTCTTACAAACAACAGAACAACAAATTATCATTGATAGCTGCCATAACCTAGGCTGTTATCTTTTATGTCATCCAAACAAGATAAAATCCATAGAACAATTGCAATCTTGTATCCACAATATTCGTTAATTTTCCCAGATGGACTACTACAATGAAAAATACAAAACAATATCAAAATTTAAAGGCGCATTATTGTCAAAATTTTCCTTCTGATATTAGTGATCACCGCATAAAAAAAATCGTCGAAAAGTATGGTTACGTGCCGATTCCCTTAGCGGTTGCTAAGGAGGAATTATCAGATACAGACATTTTTGTCGCCCTCGATACACTTTTGCAAAAAGAATACCAACATCCACTACAAGACTTAGGTTACACAACAAGTTCGTGGCTACACCAAGAACAACACAAGATACAAACGCTATGTTTATCTGGTTTTAAAGACTCAGATAGCGGCTTCTTCCGCAATTATTTACTAAAAATCATCACCACCCCCAAAGGAAACAAAGAATTAAAATTGCCCGCCACCACCTTTTATTTACTACCTCCTTACAGAAGAGACATGGCCTTTTCATCTGTGTATTGTCCTATATCCACAGAAATTGAAGTAGAAGATAGTGACTTAAAAAACAACCTAAACTGGGACGGCGAAACGCAATTGCGCTTTTTTATTGAACTAAGTCAGAAAATTGGCCATCCCGTGGTGATAGACTTACTTCCCCAAGCCGGTCGCTTTAGCAAAACGGTTTTTACTCATCCGGAATGTTTTTTGTGGAGCGACCTACAACCATTAGCGGAACAGCTCACACAAAAAGTGTATGAAATTACTGATCGTATGCAACTTCAAGGATTTGCGCCCATGATGATCAATGATATCTGTGGTTTGCCTCTTTTTGAAGAAGACGACGTAGAGAAACAAGTTCTCAATGCTCTACGAACAGAATACAACAGCCGACGCATACAACTTTTACGCGACCAAAAATTTGTAGAGGGCGGGGACAAAGGAGTCTCGCCAGCAAAACTCAAAGAGTATTTGTTAAAAGATATTCAAAGCGTTGATATGCAAACTCTCGCAGACAAGTATGCATTTCGCCAAGAAATCACTCACGAAAATTTTTGTCAATTATACGCCCAACTTATCGAAATAGACTATTTGCTCGATAAAGAACGCGCCCATTTCAGTACACAACAATTTTTGGACGCTGCACAAAGTGATATACAGCAAAAAGTACAGAGCTTAATATATGAAAACGTTGGACTTATCGACAATGAGCGTGAGTTAGATGATCAAAAGCACAAGATGCTTATAGATAAATGTATCGCAGAAAATTTATGGCCCATTAGTGGTGGTTGCTGGAACAGCTGTGGATATCCCATTTTTCGTCGTATGTCAACAGACAACTACCCCGTTTGTGATCATTATAACTACAAAGGTAACTTTGTGACCGCTTTTTCCGGAGATATGGACATCATTGCTCCATGGCATTTTGCCGCCCCATGTAAGCATGACGCGCAAAATAATCTCAATTATCATATCATCAAAAAATATATTGCCTACTGTTATGAAATCTATGAACGTTTTCGTCCCGACGGGTTTCGACTTGATCATGTAGATCACAGCGCCGACTACCCTGTCTCGGTTAACGAAAAAGGAAACTTTATTAGCTACCGTGCACCTCTTCTAGTGTTTGCCGAACTAGCAAAAAAAATCCACAAGCAACAACCAACATTTGCATTTCTGGCAGAATACATGGGCTGGGGAGATGACAACTATCCACATCTATACCACGAATACGCGGAAAATAAAATAGGCACGGCCATTTCACTAGATATAGTTGGCGAGTATCGTCATAATGTCGAAACAGTCATCAAAGAAACCAACCAACAACTAACGGAATTCAACAAAAAATATGACGAGCAATGTTTTACCCTAACACACATTCTAGACAATCATGACCGCAGCCATCCAGACATCGTGCGCGCTTTGAGTGAGTTTACCGCTGAACGTGCTCTACTCAAATGGGTAAAATGCATTTTCTTACCCGGAGGAAAATGGGCACAGCGTTCCACCGTATACCTGGATGGAAATGATACCCTTACTCCCAATAAGGAATTTGCACAAGTATTTTTGAATACAGTACCTCTAAATCGTGCGACAAATAACGAGTTTTTCAACGCCTTCTCGGCACTTTACAGATACTCACTCAACGACAAAGTTCTACGCTATGGACAAGCACAACTTATTCTGAGTGAACCTGCCGCAGAAGAATCCAACAATGCGATAAGTGCATGGACTGTTTTTGATGACGATAATTCTCAACAAGGCTACTTAGTGGTTTGCAATGAATTTATTGATGACAATACCAAAGCCACTCCGAAAAAAGTTGATATTCAAATACCATCCATAGAGTCATATCATATAGAAGCCCAACTAGTCGTACCACAAAACGAAGCTCTATCTAAAGATTGTCAAGATGTTCCAGAAATCACCACAAAGCAAAAATGCGAAAATTTACAACTCGATCCTGAAAGTTGGACATTCGTAGATGTAAAACAAAATGAATTCCGTATCTTTTGCTTGAAGGAAGGTGAATAAATGATCCAAGCATTGTGGTTGACAGATATCCATCTTGAATTTCTAGAAGACGACGCTTTTCACAATTTTTTAGAAATTCTCCAACAATGCGAATACGACATGCTATGGATTACCGGGGACATAGCGCATGGCGCAAACGTTTCACAATATCTGATAAAACTGGCGATGACTTTACAAAAACCCATTTACTTCGTACTAGGTAACCACGACTTTTACGGACGCAAGACAAATGATGTATACGAAGAAATGTACATAGTCAGCCAAAATCCATATCTAACTTACCTGTCCGCATCTCCCGTAATTGAAATAAATGCAAACCATGCCCTCATTGGGCATGACTCATGGGGAGACGGACGGTGGGGAAACTATTACGCATCCAACATCACATTAAATGACTTCTTAGTCATCCGTGATTTTGCTGGTTTAGATCAAGAAAAAATTCTTTCCCGTATGCAATATCTGGCTCACCGATCTGTAGTGCACATAAAAAAAGCTCTCAAAAAAGCCCTTAAGAAATACCACCATATATGGATGCTAAGCCACGTCACACCATTTAAAGAAACATGTCTGTACGGTAACGAAATTGCAGACGATAACTGGCTTCCGTTTTTCTGCTGCAAAGAAATGGGCGATATGCTAATAGAAGTGATGAGCCAACACCCACAACAATATCTAACGGTACTCTCTGGGCACACACACAACGAGGCTCATGTACAGATCTCTAGCAATATACACTCGATTGTCGGAGGTGCGGAGTACTGTGAACCATGCGTTCAACATATATTTACCATTTAATCATCGAATTCTGCGTTCTGCACATTTGAGTCTGACACTCATTTGAGTCTGACACCCATTTTTGAATGACACCCATTTTTGAATGACACCCATTTTTGAATGACACCCATTTTTGAATGACACCCATTTGAGTCTGACACCCATTTTTGAGTCTGACACCCATTTTTGAATGACACCCATTTTTGAATGACACCCATTTTTGAATGACACCCATTTGAGTCTGACACCCATTTTTGAGTCTGACACCCATTTCACTCATTTAAGTCTGACACCATTTGAGTCTGACACTCATTTGAGTCTGACACCCATTTTTGAATGACACCCATTTGAGTCTGACACTCATTTGAGTCTGACACTCATTTGAGTCTGACACTCATTTGAGTCTGACACTCATTTGAGTCTGACACCCATTTTTGAATGACACCCATTTGAGTCTGACACCCATTTGAGTCTGGCACCCATTTGAGTCTGGCACACCCATTTGAGTCTGGCACCATTTTAACACTTCCAAAACAACAAAACGAATGACACCCATTTGAGTCTGACGCCACTCTTTGAGTCTGACACGAATGTCCAGTACAACACCCAGTCTGACACCTTTTTAACTGGCAGTCATTTAGGTACCGAATTTTACCCATTTATAAAAATACCAAAAGAGGTCGCTCTGCTAATTAATTTTGCAGTTTGGTAGCAACTCATTCACTTGTTCCTTCTGGAAGTTTGTTAATTCATTTTTATATAAACCTAGATAAGTAAGATTTTTTAGTTGGTATATTTGTTCTGGCAGTTCTCTTAGCTGATTTTTAGATAAATTTAGAACAATAAGATTTTCAAGTTGTCCTATTTCTGTTGGTAGTTCTGTTAGTTGATTTGTAGACAAATATAGAAGAGTAAGATTTTCAAGTTGTCCTATTTCTGTTGGTAGTTCTGTTAGTTGATTTGTAGATAAATTTAGATGAGTAAGATTTTTTAGTTGGTATATTTGTTCTGGTAGTTCTGTTAGTTGATTTGTAGATAAATTTAGATGAGTAAGATTTTTCAGTTGGTATATTTGTTCTGGCAGTTCTGTTAGTTGATTTGTAGATAAATATAGATCAGTAAGATGTTTCAGTTGCCCTATCTCTTTTGAGAGTTCTTGTAGTTGATTTTTATATAAACCTAGATGAGTAAGATTTTTTAGTTGGTATATTTGTTCTGGCAGTTCCCTTAGCTGATTTTCAGATAAATATAGATGAGTAAGATTTTCAAGTTGTCCTATTTCTGTTGGTAGTTCTGTTAGTTGATTTTCAGACAAATCTAGATGAATAAGATTTTCAAGTTGTCCTATTTCTGTTGGTAGTTCTGTTAGTTGATTTTCAGACAAATATAGATGAGTAAGATTTTCAAGTTGTCCTATTTCTGTTGGTAGTTCTGTTAGTTGATTTTCAGACAAATCTAGATGAGTAAGATGTTTCAGTTGCCCTATCTCTTTTGAGAGTTCTTGTAGTTGATTCATAGACAAATCTAGATGAGTAAGATATTTCAACTGGTATATTTCTTTTGGTAGTTCTGCTGGGAAGTTGCCTACAAAGGAGAGTTTAGTCAGCTTTTGAAGCTGGCCTGTCTCTTTTGGCAGTTCTGTTAATTGGTTAATGTCTAGGTAAAGTGTCGTAAGATTTTTTAGTTGACCTATTTCTGTCGGCAGTTCTGTTAATTGGTTCGTGTTTAGGTGAAGTGTCGTAAGATTTTTTAGTTGACCTATTTCTGTCGGTAATTCTGTTAGTTTATTTTCAGACAAATCTAGATGAGTAAGATTTTTCAGTTGCCCTATCTCATTTGGCAACGCTGTTAATTGTAAATAACATAATTCAAGGTGTGTGAGATTAATTAGTTTCCATGCCTCACCTGATATTTTTTCTTTATTACTTAACCTTAACCGAAATTCTTTAGAAAATCCACAGTTGCTAAATTTGCAGCCCTTTATTTCATTTAATGTTAAACTGGACCTGAAACTACAATTAGTGAAATGACATTCTACTGCGGTGTAGCCTTTTTTTTCCTCTAAATAAAATGCACAACCGTCATACTCAGTCCCATTTACTATTGCCTCCAGTGTTTTCCCTTTGACTTTTTTTCCTTCGTCGCTTGAGTATTGCTCTTCAAATAACATCTTTGTTTGTGCAAATTTTACAATATCTCCGGATTCTAAAACCTTTGATATTACTGTTCTATTGTTTACATAGACCCCACAAGTACTTTCTGCATCTTCTACTAAAAAATATGTTTGTTTTCCTCTTATTATACAATGACGACGATCTGTGTGTTTAACTTGAATATCACAACTATCTTTTCTACCAACGACATAATCTTGGTTAGGAGACAAAGTATATTTTTTACCTTTGTTAGGGCCATTTTGTTCGATCAAAACAGCTTGGTATTTTTGCAACATAGAAAATCCTCATATAATCAAAAGTATAAGTGCGGAAAGTATTAAAATTCTACGAAAAACACGAACGATCAACTAGATGCTTTGTACGAGTATACAATGTATTCTATCAGCATGGGAAACAAATAAAGTAAATCCTCTGGTTTTGAGTCTGACACCCTTGAACAAATAAAATAAATCCTCTGGTTTTGAGTCTGACACCACTCTTTGAGTCTGACACCACTCTTTGAGTCTAACACTCTTTAGAAGAGTGTGAACTTAATACACTTCATTTTACGTTTCTTTTTCTATTAAGTAATTTTTATTCTACAAAGCGCAACAAATGACAAAAATAAACTACAAAAACTTGACATGTTGAATTATATAAACTACAATAATAGTAAATCTAATTCAATCAAAAGGAGTTCATCGTGACAAAGTGGATTATCGTAACCATACTCGTCTGCGCCCCCAGCGCTTTTGCGGCAAATATTTTAGAAACAGCGCAACAAACAAATCAATTCAATACCTTACTGACAGCAATACAAAAAAGCGGTCTACAAAACACCTTGGAGGGAGACGGACCATTCACGGTTTTCGCCCCTACAGACGAAGCATTTGCAAAAATTCCACAGGAAACATTGCAAAAAGTGCTCGACGACAAAGCAACACTTGTCAACATACTAACGTATCATGTAATTGCAGAAAAATTAAACTCTTGGGAAATACTCGACAAGCGTTCCCTGAAAACAGTCAACGGACAGTTGCTAGCACCGACATATGATGGAAATAATTTGCAAATACAAAAAGCCAATATTACCACTGTCGACATAAAGTGCGACAACGGTGTAATTCATGTGATCGACAATGTTATGATGCCTGTTCTCGAAAACATTGCAGTGATCGCAACCAATGCCAAAATTTTTAACACACTAGTTGCTGCAGTAGAAAAAGCAGGTCTTTTGGAGGCATTGACTGGAGAGGGTACGTTAACCGTTTTCGCCCCTACAGATGAAGCATTTGCCAAAATCCCACAGCAACAAATTGAACAGTTATTGCAGGATAAGAATGCCGACAAACTAGTGGCGTTGTTGAAGTACCATGTGTTGGGAGAGTCCTTGTACGCACGAGATCTTTTAAAGGCACAAAATCGTGCGACACTGTTAGGTCAAACGTTGAATTTTTCTTATGAAAACGGCAACACACTTGTAGAAAAAGTGGTCATCTCCAAGCCCAATGTCGTGGCCAGTAATGGAATCATACATATTGTCGACCAAGTTCTTATTCCAAAAGACTGGTCATTAGAGACCGAGGGCGAAACTTTATCCCAGCAAAAAACAAATACCTTTTCACCGGAAAAAATGCAAAAAATCATCGAACTTGCCATTGAAAGAGGTGTTCCTCTTTACAACCACGGACAAGCTGCAGGATGTGCTGCGGTTTATGAGGTGACGATAAACTTTATCCTACAAGAACCCGGTTTACCTAACGATTTAGCCACAACCTTGCGTCAGGCATTAAACAAAGCGGATAATCAGAATTCGTATCGTTTAAAAGCGTGGACATATCGCTATGCGTTAGATGAAGCATACATGCGCGTTAAAAATATGAACTAGTTGTCATTCAAAATCTTATTCAGCTGTGCTCCGACGGCAAAAATAAAACAATAGAAGAAAATTAAGACGTGTTACGCCTCTCCCTGTGGGAGAGGCATGAGGCTTGTTGCTTTCAGCACAGCTGAAATCTACAAGACGATGGTGAGGGCACCAATATGGAAACGAATTCCGAAAACGTACAAATTATTCGTCGTCTTTAGATGGTGGGGTTATTGGTAGGAAAACGCCTACTTTTTGTGCAGCTTCTCGGTCTTTCATTCGCGCTAGATAGGATTCTACATTCGGTCTGTCTTGTATTAGTTTAAAATTATTGGCCCAATTGAGCGTCGAAGCAAGCATAACGTCGACAGCAGAAAACTTGTTATCGATAAAATAGTCTTGTTCGCCCAAGTGATCACTAATCATATCGAGAACAGGATTAAATTTCTCTACTATTTGAGCAAAGGCTTTGTTACGTTCGTCTTCGGGAAGTTGTGAGGATTTGAAACCGTCGTTTAAAATCGGTTCGATACTTGCAGGAATCATGAACATCCACTGCATGAATTTGCCGCGATGTGGTGAATCTAGTGCCGGCGCGAGTTGTTTGTCTTGGTATTTGTCGGCAAGATACACACAGATCGCTCCAGATTCGGTTAAAACTTTACCGTCTTCTTCAATAGCAGGGATTGCCCCTAAAGGATTGATCTTTAAATACTCTTCGCTTTTATGCTCTTGTTTCTGATAATCCAATCGGTGATCTTCATAAGCCACCCCCATTTCGGCGAGTAGCCAACGCACTCTACCACTACGGTCCATCGGGCCAAAAAAGTAAATTTTGATAGCCATTTTCATCCTTTCATAAAGTAAATGATTTTATGAAAGATAACATAAAGGCACACCGAAGTCAATAAAAACATACGGGATAAATACGGACAAACGGCGTGTTTTAAAGTTTGGTACCGTCACCGGTACCAAACTTTTATTCTACTTTAGTGCTTGTAAAAACTTTTCGATACTGAGAGTGTTTCCACCTGCAACATAGTTATTCAAATCTTCGACTTCTGTACTACCTTTGCTAGAAAGTAGTGCAGCAAAATAGTCTTCGTATGTTTTTTCCGAACCATGTTCGGAAATCGCCATAGCAATAGCAGCCGTAACATGTGCCGCCGCAATATTGGTAGAACTCACCTTACGATAAGTATTATTTGGAGCGGTTGTTAAGACGTCTTTGCCAGGTGCTGTGGTGTGAACAAATTGGTAACTATAGTTTGCCAAAAATGGTTTTTTATTGTCTTTGTCAACGCTTGTCACCATGAATACGTTTTCGTACGCAGCAAAAACCTTGCGGATTCCTTCTTGGCTTCCCAATTCCATGTGTATGTTGCCCGCTCCAACGACGATAGGAATACCTAACTTTTGCGCTTTATTCAACGCATTTTCTATCGCCTTGGTTTCTACACGACTCACTTCAGGAAAACGCGATAGCTGAACACTGATCAAGTTAATAAGTACTACATCAGGTTTTACTTCGCTAATGTGTCCAAGCGCACGTGCTAGCGTTGGGATGCGCGACTGACCATTGGTGTTTATGTAACGCACGGGATATATCGAGGCCTTCTTCAGAATCCCCTTAATTCCCTTACCATTGTTGTGCGTCGCGGCAATAACACCTGCCAAGTAGGTATCGTAACCATAGCGGTCATATGCCAAACCATCATTGTCCACATAATCCCAACCTACGAAGTTATCCACCAAATTGTCCCCATCATCGTCTTTGTTGTTGAAAGAACTACCATTATGTGGATTTTTTTCTTTGAGTTCTTTCATATTGATATGGACATTTGCTCTTAGGTCTTCATGATTGTAGTCAATACCACTACCAATGAGCATTATTTTTACGGCTTTACTACTTGAGTACTGGTCCCATACGCGCGGTGCAGAAACTTTTTGTAAATTCCATTGATCCGCGTACAATGGGTCCTCTTGTTCCTCTCCCACCGCAACAGGTTTTGGCGTAGGATCAATATTTGGCTTCGGAGGATCAATCAATCTTTTTCCATCGCATGCGATACATATGAGTACGAACAACAAAATGGAACAAATTCTACTCTTTATCATTTTTTTCCTCCGCTTTCACATATTCTATCTTATCGATGACGAAGCCTGCGCTTTCAAAATTGGCAAATGATTCCGAAAGTATAGGAATATAGCAGATAATTTTTCCTGAAGCTTCCTCCATACATACAGTCGCTCCAGCACGAAAGCCTTCGTCTGGTGTTTTAAATTCGCGTTCTTCATTTTTTTCAATCGCGACAAGTGCATTTGCAAAACGCACTAAAGCGGCATCACCTTTAATCCATGGAGTCCAAAAACCTTGAGGATATTGTTTCTCTACGCGGAAAATAAGTCGGTATGACTTATCGTAAATCGCAATAAAGTCAAAATTTGGAATATCGGCAACCAGCCACTTGAAGTGCACACGTACATAGTCCGCTTCTGGTTCGGCGATTCTCCATGTCTTATCGAAAAGTTCTTCATTGTAACGCGGGGCAGTGATGTTGAGGTCCTTACTTTCCACATTGTCTAACTGATAAAAAGCATTCACTTTATTGGCCAGTGCATTGTGCACGTTCAGACGTCCCTGGCTAGAAACCATACCAGAAAGTTGTGGCAAGACATCCACTGTTGATAACAATCTTTTTTTGATTTCCATTGGTTTTTTGCGCAAGTTGTTATCATGGGCGATCAACAACGCAGCGGCCCCCGCCACAAAAGGAGTCGCCATACTTGTACCAGAAAAAGCTGCGTAAGCGAACTTTTTATTGCGACTCATGCTCACGGGAATGGTACTCATAATAGAGACACCTGGTGCGGCAATGTGAACGGTGGAAGCTCCGTAATTGCTAAAGTTAGCCAGTTGGTCTTTATTATCTGTGGCAGCAACCGAAACAACATTATCTACCTCGTAGTTGGATGGATAGTGTGGAAAATGATCGTTATTCGAAGCGCTATTACCAGCAGCGGCAACAAACAAAACACCACTGTTCTTGGCTTTTTGTATCGCATACTCCATTAAATCATCTTTATCCCCGCCACCCCAACTATTGGAGAGAACGTCTACATTGTTTTTGATTGCATACATAACAGCAAGATATGCATCTGAGCTGGAACCAGAACCTTCTTTGTTGAGGAACTTCAATGCCATTAACTTTACATTCCAGTTAACACCCGCAATTCCTTTGTAGTTATTGGGTGTTGCACCGATAATACCTGCGCAGTGTGTTCCGTGAGCATTGTCATCCATAGGATCAGGATGCCCCAGTTGCCCATGATAAGTTCTCTTACTCACACCGGTAATAAAATTCCATCCGTATTTATCATCGGTGTAACCATTGCCATCGTCATCTTTACCATCCACACCTTTGAGTTCTTTTTCATTTATCCACATATTGCCTTTTAAATCAGGGTGTGTATAGTCAATACCAGTATCAATGACACCAACGATGACGTCGCGACTTCCTTTGTTTAATTCCCATGCTTTGAGAACCGCAATATCAGCTCCTGCTGTTCCTTGGGCACCCGATGGACTATCTTGCCCAATATTGTTCATTCCCCATTGATGTAACCAAAAAGTATCTTTGGGGGCCTTCACGTCACGAAGAGTATGAATCCAGTTTACTTGTGCAAAATCGATATCGCGAAGTAATTTCATTTCTTTTGCCATCTGCAAAACGTCGCTATTTTTTGCGACACGCAGTACGTAAATATCACTATCTATCGATTCAACGTCGTGTAGTACACATTGTTTCTTTGCTAGGTAATCTTTCGCGACTTGTAAATTTCCCTTCACAATAATTTGTGCGGGGACATAGTCCTTGGCTTGAAGCAATACGCAACTAACGAGTAATACGAACAACCATTTTTTCATATTCGATCCCCCTTATTTTAATTTGCTATGTAATTGATTGCCAATAGTTGTAAAACGCTGTTTAAAAAACAATAAGATGGGATGAACCTTTGGTTCTGTCGTTAAATGAAGTGTTTTCTTTACAGACGATAACCAATGAATGATAAACAGGTTTGTCAATGAAAAAGCCTGTTGCACCGTCCATTGCATACCAGTACTTTTTGCCACAACAGTTAGTTTAAGAGAACGAACATCAAATTTATCCATGGCAAAATCAAAGTAATCGGTATATAACTTACATGGCGAATCTAACTGAATCGTTGCCATGGGAAATACTTTGATTTTTGGATCTTTGATCATTGCCTCTGGGTAATCAACTGTAGTGACTTTAAAAGTAACCATCGCTTCGGGATAGTAGTCAATATTTGACTTGACAAAGAAATAAACTTTCTTTTGTACAGTAGTTGATTTTTTGCGTGGGTCTTCTTTTTCGCTAATAACCTCTTCGAAAATTTTATCGAATCTTTCGATATAATATTCTTCACTAAGAGCTTGAAAAAACTGATCTACAAATGCTTGTGGTTTCAATGTTGCTTTGTTATTCCACATCAATGTAGATGAGACAGCACTCGGTGTTAAGGTTATTTTTTTTATGACATTGTCTTGGGCAGTTAGAAAGACTGCACTCAACAACACATATATAAAAAATTTTCTCATACGATATCCTTTATATAGAACAAAATATATAGTAATGCTCTCTATAACAATACAAGGAGAATAGAAAAATGTCAAATGCGGAAAATTTTGTATCGTTTATAGATACTCTTTATTCCGTACAAAAGACTTCTTCGCGCAAAAAATCCTCTACTTTTGTCCACTTTATATCATAGCGATCATTGTCTAATTTTTCGAACTTGGGTTTTCCGCCAAACATGCTGTGGAAATATTGCATTCCTTGCCATGCGGGGTACAAGTCATTACTCTTTGGCGTAAAAAACTTCGTCATCGCGATAAAAATCTTTAGTTGTGTCAGGCCACCTGGACGAAACGTTTTAAATTTTTTACCACTTGCATTTGTTGCTGCGACAGCGAGACCTCGCGGAGATATTTCATCTCCAGAAATTTTCAACCATCGCGGAGTTTTTTCGTCTAGCGCGGCGTGGGCTGTGTATTCAGCGGTATTGTCAATTGTGGTAAAGTCGAGTAGTTGTTGCGCGTTTCCCCAGTGCAAAGCACGTCTTATTTTGTACAGTAAAAAAGGTGCAGTGTCTTTTAGCATGTTGGTAAATGCACCATTTAATATCGAAGTGACTTCGATAGGTGTATCGGAAATTTTTTGGTAGAATTTGAGCCGTAAATTTAAATTGCGATTGGATTTTTCGGGAATCTTGGTGTAGTCTATGGCAAAGTCCGAGGGGAAAAACCGTTTTACGTTCGCCTCTAATACTGCTAGATATAGGTTGTACTGGGCATCGACAATAACGTCTTCTAAGCCTGATAGACAACTTACCACACAGTGAGCCCCCTCCAGTGCAGAGGCCATTTGCTCGACATCCGAGTAGTCAACTTGCTGGATTTCACAGCCGAGTTGTTGTAATTCATTTATACTTTGTGATTGTGTACTACGCCTTGAGAGTACTCTAACACGGGCATTTAGCTTTAATAGATATTTCGCTACTCTACGACCTAAGTCTCCTGTTGCTCCCGCTATGATGATTAAGTTGTTGGTCATTTGTTGCCCTTCGTTGGTTTTAGAAAAAATTTTCCTTGCAGATTACGAATAATCAGCGCCAATTTATAATCGATTACCCTAAAGTATAAACCTAGAACATAAAATTTGCGGTAAAATATCTCACACAATTTTGCATGTACTACATAACCAAATTCTGTCAGTGGCATATACATGCAAACGGTGAAAAGTAACTAACTTAAGTCGCAAACCAACCGTGGGCCAAACGGTCATCGGTTAGAAAATCTACACTTCAAAGTTGAAATTTTTTTTTATATGTGAAATAATGAAGCTGTACAAGGCGTGCCAAAGAGCACGCCTTATGCGTTTTGTTACCAAAAAATTCTACATGCTGGAGAAAGAGAATATGCAGGAATTTTCTACCTCAGACATTGAAAAGCAGTTGCAGCTAGCACGCCAAAGTTTACTTGACTTGACCATGCGAAACCGCCTCATCAACTACCAACCATCGTCGTCTCGTAGTGTACAAATTATCGACGACAATCCACATAGTGCCTATGAATTTCTGGTCATCAAAGGAAAAAATATCGACATCAAACCAGGACGTCCACCGGAAAAGGTAGAAGAAAAAGTAAACACCGAGCAAGAAAATGAAGACCAAAAAAATGAAGACCAAGAAAACGAAGAACAACAAATTGAAGATGAACAAGCTGCACAACAGAAACGCGAATACGAGGAACGTTTAGAGCGACAACGAGAGCAACGTCGCGAATACGAAGAAAAACGTGGACGAGGAATGCGCCACTCGGACCTGAAGAGCAAAGATTTAGAAAAACGCATGTTTAACACTTATCAAAAAGCGCGCATGATTATCGAAGAACAAGGCTACACGGCTTTGTTTGTCGCGGCGGGTTTCTTGCGTTGGGTGGACGACAAAGAAAGTTGCTTCTCACCACTTATCTTAATCCCTGTAGAATTGTTTCGCACACGTGTTGGAAGGTCCTTCAAAATGCGTTGGACGGGGGAAGATATTATTACCAATATCTCTCTCCAAGCCAAACTCAAAGAAGAAGGTATTGCACTTCCTGATTTTGAAATGCCCGATCGCATTAGCGGCGTCGACAAATATATCAAAGAAATCAACAAAATTATTGCCGAACAAGAGCAGTGGCAAGTAGAGGATGATGTTTACCTTGACTTCTTCAGTTTTACCAAGTTTGTGATGTACAACGATCTTGCTCCTGAAGCGTGGCCAGAAGATATGACTCCTGCAAAACATCATCTGATTCAGTCCATTTTCTACTCGCAAGAAAACGCACCAGAGAATGAAGCCACCGAGTTCAATGCGCCTCTTAAGGATTTGTATCATGTCATGGATACCGATGCCTCACAAATGGCCATCATCGAGGATGCGAAACGCGGAAAAAATTTAGTGGTAGAGGGTCCTCCGGGTACAGGAAAGTCGCAAACGATCACCAACATTATTGCGGAATTTATGGCGCGTGAAAAAAGCGTACTTTTTGTCAGCGAAAAAATGGCGGCTCTTGAGGTGGTGAAAAGTCGTTTGGACAAAATCGGTTTAGGGGATTTCTGTTTAGAACTTCACAGCCGTAAAGCGCGTAAACAAGACGTTTTAAATGAACTACAACGTACATTGTCCATTCCTGGTCCGCAAAAACCGGAAATGGAAGAGAAATTTATACAGATAGAAAGTTTACGTAACGAACTCAACGAATATGTCGACATTTTGCAAAATCCCATAGGAGAAATTGGGCTCTCTCCTTTTGACCTGCATTTGATGCGCGAATCTGCACGCCAACATTTTGACAGCGAAGATATTCCCCGCATGACATTCCGCGAAATCGAAAATGTTGCAGTGGAAGACTGGGAAAAGGCCAAATCACTGTGCATTAGTTTTTCACAAGCTCTTGAAGTCGTACAACCAGTGTCTTCACATCCGTGGCGCGAATGCGCTCCGGGGATGATCTTGCCTTCTGACGAAGACAGTATCAAAAAACAACTGGTGAATACTTTGGCGCATATTGAGAGTGTACGCGAGAGTGTAGAATTTTTACAAAAAACCACACATGTGGCAATGCCTGACAACCTGGAAAATATTAGTAAAACCATCGAAGCCACCAATTTAATGGCTGACATTCGCAAAATTTCACAAAAAGTCATTGAACATCGCGAATGGGAAAATCCCACGGGAAGACCGCAACATCTTATCGAACAGGTAGAAAAAGCGCAACAACTCAAAAAAGACATTCTCGAAAAATTCGAAGAACGCGTTTTGAGCAAAAACGTCCCCGAAGTTTTACGCGAATTTAAGCATAGTGCTATGAAGTTTGTGCCATCGTTAAATGGTCGCTTTCGCTATCTGCGTTGGGATATCCGTTTTTGGTATAAAGATCATGCAAAAAGACCACCACAACAAGTCATTTTAGACCTAGAACAAGTCAATGATTACCTAAACCTCGTACATGACATACAACAAAAATATCAGGAAGGAACCAACCTTTTTGACTTTTTATGGCAAAGTGAAAATAGCGACACCAAAGCGTTGCGTTTGTTCATGCAGTGGATGGAAAAACTCAAATTTTTCTTATCGCGCAAAATACTTTTGCCAGAATCATTGGAGGTGTTGGAGGAAGGTGTTGTTCCCGAAGACATTCGCTTGTGCGCGCAACAAATTGCTGCAAGTCAGGACTCACTAGAAAAAGATCTCGACGAGCTCTTTGGTAAAATAGGGGCAAAAATCGATAAAACCTTTGGTTGCCAACTGCAAAATGTACCCATCAGTACTTTGTCGCAACAAATTCAGTTATGGCTCAAAGAAATCCATCACTTACAACGTTGGTCACAGTACTACTCTTTTCGTAAGCAATGCAGTGATACAATTGCCTACTCGATGGTAGACATTATCGATGAAGACTTACTGACCCACGAAGATGTTATTCCTTGTTTAGAAGCCAATCTCGCCGATGCCCTCCTTGAACATGCTTTTATCAAATACCCTTTTTTGGCGAATTTTATCAGCAAATTGCACGAAAGCAAGATAAAACGTTTTTGCGAACTCGACAAAGAAATCATTTACTACAATCGTTACCGCTTGTCGCACAAATTGCATTCTTTGCGTCCACAAGTACTCGGGGGAGCATCACCCAATTCTGAAGCCGGCATTTTACTCAGTGAGTTTAACCGCAAACGCGGGCACATGCCGATTCGCAAGTTAATGACCCTTGCCGGACACCTCATTCAAAAAGTCAAGCCGTGTTTTATGATGAGTCCGTTGTCCATCGCCAAATTTTTAGATCCACGCAATGTGCGCTTTGATGTGATTATTTTTGACGAAGCATCACAGGTTCGTCCCGAAGATGCATTAGGCGCGTTGCTACGTGGCGACCAAGTAATCATTATGGGTGACAGTCAGCAGTTACCACCAACGAGCTTTTTTGACTCGATTATTCAAGAAACCGAAAGCGAAATCGCAACTATTTCCGATATGGAGAGTATTCTACACCAATGTAAACGTACTTTTCCAACACGCATGTTGACAAACCACTATCGTAGTCGCCATGAGTCACTCATTGCGGTATCAAATAAGCAATTTTACCACAATAATCTAACGGTGTTTCCGTCGCCAGTATCGCATTCGTCGCGTTTGGGATTACACTTAAATTATCTCAAAAATACGGTGTACGACCGCGGAGGAAGCCGCATGAACCTAAACGAAGCGCGTAGTGTTGCCAAAGCAGTGACCGAACACTATCGCAATTCCCCGGAAAAAAGTTTGGGTGTCGGTACTTTCAATATCCAACAGCAACAGGCGATCTTACAAGAAATTGAACTCGAAATGATCAAGTACCCTGAGGTAGAAGAAGCGATTAATAGCAACATCTACGAGCCATTTTTTGTCAAAAACCTCGAAACCATCCAAGGTGACGAAAGAGATGTGATTTTCCTGAGTATGGGCTATGGTTTTGATCAACAAGGAAAACTCTCTCACAATTTTGGTCCCCTAAACCAAGATGGTGGTGAAAGACGTCTCAACGTTCTTATTTCGCGAGCCCGAGAAAAGTGTGTTGTGTTCTCCAATTTTCGTGGACGCGATTTAAAAGTCGACTCGCAAAGCCCTCAAGGATTACAAGTTCTGAAAACCTTTCTTGAATTCGCAGAAAATCGCCAAATAAAACGTGTTGACCATTTTGCGGTAACCTCTTCGGCCATGCAAGAAACACTAGAAGAATTTATTGAAAATCAGGGATACAAAGTGGAACGCAACATCGGATGCGGGAATTTTCGCATTGATCTCGCCGTTGTACACCCACAAAACGATAAATACTACTCGCTAGCCATCGAAATAGATAGCACCAAGTACCTTGATAATCCCTTTACACGTGAACGCGAACGCCTATACCGTGAAATTTTACGTGGCTTAGGCTGGAACCTTCATCAAATTTGGTTTCCCGAGTGGTACCGCAACAAAGAAGCTACTGAAAATGCACTACTCGAAATTATCGAAAATAGCAATCACCAAGCAATGGATTTTGTACCCGCAGACGAAGAAAAAATAGAAGAGAACCTACCCGCTCCACCGCCAATGGAAAAGAAAGAAGAAGCGAAACAACAACCTATTTCGGAATATAAATTGTGCAAAAAACTCAGTTTTGATACCTCAGGAGATTTCCAACAGCAACCAGAAACCATCTTAATTGCGACAGTCAGCGAAATCACCGAAGTCGAAGGGCCAATCCATCTTGATGAATTGCAGCGACGCATACGCACGTTGTGGAGTATCAAACGCAAATCCAGTAAATTAACGGAGTTAATTGAACAAACAGTCAATGAAGCCCAAGAGCAAGGGCGCGTTTGTGTACGCGATCGTTTTATTTGGCCTCACGACATGACGGAGGTTACCGTACGACGTCGTTTCAACGATTCCCCCGCAAAAGTCGACTATATTTGCGAAGAGGAAATGCGCGAAGCACTGCAACTCGTCATCAAACGTCAACACGCCACGAAGTTCAAAGACTTGATGAAGCAAGCCTCGCGTTTTCTGGGTTTTAAAACCGTTACCCGCGCTGTTAGTGATAAACTCGGGAGCATCATAGAACAACTAGTTAACGAAGAAATACTCACCGAACTCTCCAATGGAATGTACGACTTGACGAATGGCTAGTATTGTGAACCATAGAGCAAGCGGGCTCGGACTCGGGCTCGGGCTCGGGCTCGGGCTCATATTCAAATCAGTAAAGGAAAATCTACATGACAACATACGCACTGCTTTCGGACATACATGCCAATTTAGAAGCTCTTGAGGCAGTTTTACAAGACATCGAAAAACGCAATGTGGACGAAATTATCGTATTGGGTGATGTAATAGGGCACGGCCCCAACCCCCGTGAGTGTTGGAAAATAGTTTCGGAGATTGCCAAATTCATTCTAGTAGGCTACAACGAACAACAAATCATCTCCGGAGTAAAACTCAAAGATGACATGTTAATATGGACAGTAAAAAAACTACGCCTACTTGATAGCTGGGATGCTTTTGTGCATATGGCACAAAATAACGAAGAGCAACAATCTATGCGCATTTACAACGGCAAAACATTTGTACATGCCGCACCAAGTAATACCACCAAAGAGCACATATGGCCCGGCCACATACAATATTTTATTTTACACAATGAGCAACTAGATAGACGTCTAAAAAGTTTTATGGACGAATTCACTACACCTCACGGTTTTTTTGGTCATACACACGTTCCCACGGTGCTCACACACTACGAAAACCACAACATTTTCGATGGGCAATGGAATAAAGAACTAACTTTTTTAGGTCCAAATAGTATCTTCTTTGTCCCCCAGGGGAATATACGCATAGAAAATCTAGAGGACAAACGCATTTTCATTAACCCTGGTAGCATAGGACAATCCAAAGACAAGGATCAAAGAGCTTGCTATACCATATATAATGAACAAAGCGTAGAGTTTATCCGCGTTGATTACGATGTCGCCGCTGTACAAAACAAAATAGCCAAAATCAATATTGATCGCGAAATGCGCAATCACCTCTGTGATCTTTTACAAAACGCTTACTAAATTACAAATATGGCATCGCGGTAGAAATATAGGGGCGGACCTAGTGTCCGCCCGCCCCTCAAATACAGATAGATATATGTTTCCTGTTCCCTAATTCAATGGGTCAGTTGTTCCCACACTCTCGTATTCATGCCACTGAAAATTGTCAATTACCACAAGCGAGTCGTAGATTTCATCTCCCTCGTCGTGTACAGAGAACGTGAGTTTAAACGTTTCGCCACCTTCGATTGGCCAACTGGTACGTAACCATGAAGTGGAACCACTGCGGTCAAATCCGGTGCCGCGATTGGAAATGGGATGAAAGGGGTTTTGAAAATAGTTGTTGTCCACTTCAATCGATGAATTATTTGAATCAAACGCAATATTGGTTGGGGCACCGTTGTTCGTAGATTGCGCTTCAATATTCGCATAAAACGTATCGTTGTAATTTTGCTTTACATACTCGGGATATTCTGCGGAAAAAAAGTTAAAATCAAAGGAGAAGCTCTTAGCGCCGCGCGGGGCTTTTAGAGTGATGGTTACCTGGTGAAGATCGTGTATGCGCACTTTGCTTTCATTCACCGATTGTCTTTTTCCCATGTACTTAGGGTGTGGATCACTGTATTGATTGGTGCTGATTTTTCCTCCACCTTTTTTGTTCGTGTTGTCAATAGGCCCCGACGCAATAACTAGAAATTTATACCCTTCGCGTGGCCGCAACTGAGTAGAATTGCCTAACTGCGACCGAACCTCAATGGCTTTGCGCGGATCTGCTCCGTTTTTTTCCGCTGCGACAACATGTGCATCTTGTAATCCCAAAGCATGTACGATTGCCGTGGAATCTTTGTCTAAACTTTGTAGTTGTTCACCGCCTTCAAGTATTTTTTTGTACATTGCAATCCAAGTTGCAACTTCTGTCATTTCGGCGTCAGCAGACATTGTCTTCACTTGTTCTTCCACAGCCGCGATCGCCTTTAAATTGTCTTCCGTATTTTCGTCGGCAATAACAAATTCTTTGAACATCTCCGCAAAGGCAACAATTGCATTGCCTTTTTGTATCTGCTGATATTTTTGCTGCAACATATCGCGAACACTTGTGCGAATCGTTACGTTTTTCTTGTCATTGCTAAGTGGATCGATAAATTCTGCTTCGAATACAAATTCCTGTTCCAGCGCAACATCATCATTCTTATTCGTCGCGATAATCTGATGGTAAATCATCTGGTCATTGGGAGACAAATGCTGGGGGACTACCTCACTGGCAACTGTCGAAACCTGCTCACCGTGAAATTTAACCATTTTCCATCCAGCAGGCATTACCATTTTCAAACGCACATCTTTTACCGCTAAGTCAAAATTAGAAACAAAATTTTCTTCGAGAGCTTTACCAATGTCAGCGGTATTGTCGATAAAAAAATAAGCCCCTTTACCCGCATCGGTAAATGCATTCATCAATCCATCGTTAAAACCTTCGCCAAAACCAATCCCCACAAGATAAATGCCCTTACGCTCAGAATCGGCAGAATGTTTCTTAATGATGTCAATCGAAAGTTCTCCAGCGTTTGCTGCCCCATCACTTAGAAGAACTACGCGATTCAAAAACTCATCGATATAGTTTTTTTGCGCCAACTCGTAGGCAACGCGAATACCTTCGTTTAGATCTGTGATATCATCTGGTTTTAAAGATTGTATTATTTTATCGATCATCGTCGGTATGTGCTCCTTACCGACCTGGACATTATCAACGATCACTTGTGAACTACGATTGCAAACCACGGCAGAAAAACGATCCCCCTTTTGTAAAACCATAGGGATTTTTTTCATAAACTCCTTCACTAACTCCATGGATTTCCCTGCCATAGAACCCGAAACATCAATAAGAAAAGTAAAGTTCACCGGTATCATCGACTGCCGCTCGCGATTTTCCGCACGTACAGCAACCTGTAGTGTATACTCATTATTCTCATCTTTTTTCATTTCTGGATAAATAGCCACACTTCCCTGTGGTGCAGGAGGATATACAAATGAATAGTAATTCAAAAATTCGTATGTACGTATCGCATTGGGGTTCACATAACGTCCCTCTTCGATATATTTTCTCACAACAATAGGAGAAGCCTGAGAATTAGAGTCATCTGCTGACAAATACAGTGTAGTTTCGCGCTCCGCAACGTCATCATTTTTGTTGTTGTCTTTGTCTGGTGATTCGGAATCGATTTCTTCTTTTTCGGATTTCCCTTCATTTGCCGGTTCTTCAGGAGACACTCCCACCTCCAGATCACTCGACATATCGAGAGCCATCCCATCTGTCACCATTTCACCTTCGCCACTATCATCAGCGCTGCCTATGGAACTGCTATTCAATTGGGTTTTCATTTCGGTGTTGTTTTGACAACCAACAATGCATAAAATCAATGTAAGAAATATAAACATATCGCGTGCCATTTTATTCTCCTTGTGTAGAGCATACATTTACCATTAGAACTTCCTACATCCTAATATACCAAAGAAATGTCATGCGTCTGTCATGGTTTTATCATATTCCCAATAACTTTTTGTCATCATATCTTTGTTGATGCAAGTCGTGAACACAGAGCTATAGACACCGACATTGAAATGCAAGTTCCCCAAAAAATAATTTATTGTAAAAAGACGCTCAATTTAGATAACATAGTAAAAATATTTTTTACCTCTTTAAAATGACGTAAAGGAACTGCTATGTTGGACTTTTTAATTTTCGATATTATCGCCAGCCTTCGACTTCTAGATACGACAACAAACATTTACATACAATTTTCCTTTCTAACATTGTATTGCCTGGGATACTTTTTTACTTTTGTGAAACTAGGTTATGGGAAAGCCGCCTTTGCCTTACTATTTCCCATCATAAACTTAATCATTATTTTTGACTTTATCGAAAAACCCAAGTGGCTTATATTGCCATGGGTTTTATTTGCATATGTACTTTTTGCATATAGCATAGGAAACCAAGCGATTGAAATCACATCTCGTATCCTGTTCTGGCTCGTAAACTTTTATATTTCCGCATTACTTTCTCTACGCGTCGCACAAGCTTTTTCCAAAGGAAAACCCTTTGCCACATTTTTGTTTTGCTTTGGCTCTCTGGGTTACATTTCCCTGGCTTTCTTTCAGGTCGTTGGTATCAAAAAAGGTATTGTTGGCAAAAGACGTAAAGCTGTTCCTGGCGCACGCATAACCTAAAGGAGATTCGCCATGAAAAATATTCTATTTGTGTGCCTGGGTAATATTTGTCGTTCGCCTGCCGCAGAGGGTATCATGAACAAAATCTTAAGCGATAAACAGTTAACGCATAAATACACATGCGACTCTGCGGGAACAACTGGTTATCATACAGGTGAAAGCGCCGATGCCCGAATGATCGCACACGCGAAAAAAAGAAACTACGATCTCACCAGCCGTGCGCGACAGTTTGATCCTTCGAGTGATTTTGAAAAATTCGATTACATCATCACGATGGACCAACACAACTATGAAAATGTGCGCGATCGTAATTATGATAAACAACACCACCACAAAATACATCCCATGGTATCATTTTGTACGAAGCATCAAGTAGATAAAGTACCTGATCCTTACTATGGTGGAGCACAAGGGTTTGAACGAGTACTTGATATTTTAGAAGATGCCTGTCATGGTCTACTCAAGCACATGGAAGATGAAAACTAAGTATGTTACCGCAACACATAACAGTAAAAGTCCAAGATGCCCTGAAAAGCAGAATAGTTGCCACAACTTCGGTAAGCGGTGGATGTATTGCGCAGAGTTATCGCATTGATTTGCAATGTGGGAAGAAATTTTTTCTCAAAACACATCCTTCCCAAGACTTTGCAAAAGAAGCCAATGGGCTTAATGAAATCAAAAAATCTGGAGCCATAGCAGTCCCCGAAGTCATTTTGTATGAGAAAAACTTTTTATTACTTGAATGGATAGAAAGCGGTCATAAGCCCGCTGATTTTTTTAAGAAATTTGCGATGGACTTTGCACAACTGCATCGTTACACCAACAACCACTTTGGTTTTTATGAAGATAACTACATTGGAAGTATGCCGCAAAAAAATATTTATGATACGCAAAGCTGGAGTGACTTTTACCACAATAAACGTTTACTATTTCAGATGAAAGCTGCCGAAAAAAACGGTTATGTCACAACACAGCTTACCCAAGCTTTTGTGAACTTAGAAAAAAAGCTCCCGCAATTAATGGAGGGAAGTGAAAACGTGGCATCTTTGTTACATGGCGATTTGTGGGCAGGTAATTATATGGTCGGTAAAAACGGAGAGGCCGTTCTTATCGACCCTGCGGTTTATTACGGAAATCGTGAAGCAGACCTCGCCATGACGATGCTATTTGGCGGCTTTTCTCGCGAATTTTATGAGCAATACAACAAATCATATCCTTTGGCCCCTAATTATGAAAAACGCATCGATTTATACAAACTATACCATGTCCTCAATCACATGAATCTATTTGGCACTTCCTATCGTTCTCAAGCAATCAATATTATGGAAAATTTATAAACTAGGAGCGATAATGGTTTTTTACTCTCTCATTTTTACCATCTTGATTATCATAGGAAGCCAAATTAGCATAGATGTTCCCATGAGCCCAGTCCCCATAGTTCTTGCCAACTTTTTTACCTTATTGTCCGGGCTACTGTTAGGTAAAAAATGGGGAACAATAAGTGTTGCGGCATACTTATTATTAGGCGCTATTGGTTTTCCTGTGTTTGCCGGAAGTACAGGTGGACTCGAAATACTGTTTGGCAAAACAGGTGGTTATCTATTTGCATACTTACTCTCCACTTTTCTTGTGGGTATGATATCGACATATGGCAAGCATTCATGGAAAAAAGATATATTTGCCCTTATCGTCGGTGTATCCACATTATTTCTCGTCGGACTACCATGGCTCAAAATATCATTGGGATTAAGCTGGACAGATACGATCTCCATTGGTTGTACCCCTTATCTTTTAGGTGCTGCCATAAAAGCAACCCTAGCCTTTGCCATTGCGCAAATTCCATTACTTCGACGTTGCTCTCTTGATGCAGTACACCGCAATTATCAAATGATAAATAACAGCTACGGGTAATAGGGCAAAATAAAAGACCCAACCAACTTGAGCAAATCCTTCATTGAAAATAATGACAATCATTGGTCCTGTAAGCATGATGCTAAGGGGAAGCATCATTAACCAAAAGTACTGGTTTGCCAACTTGTAATTTTTCTTAAACAAAAAGGGAATCGTGGGCAAAAACGAAAATACCGCAACAATTGCGATCACAACGATCGTCGCAATGTGGAACCCACCTTCAATAAACACCTTCATCTTACTCTCCTAAACAGTTTTGACAGGATTAACAGCATAGAAATTGACAGTATTAACAGCAACATTCTAGTTTATAAAAAAATACTCTGGCGGCAAGCAAAAATATACCTTATCATTTAATTAAGGTGTTTACGTTCTTAAACGGTTTATATTACGTGGCAGCAGCAAAAAGGGGTTTATTGTGGAATACAGAAAAAATAACGGTATCTATTGGGGGCTCTTAATAGTTATTTGTTTTTTGATAGGAATTTCTTTCTGGGAAAGAAAAGAGATAAAACGTGAAATGGAACTGCGCGTACTACGTGAAGTGACATATTCTTTAGTGAAAGAAAAACTCTACTCACAGGCGTGG
This sequence comes from Candidatus Uabimicrobium amorphum, assembly GCF_009002475.1. Classification (GTDB taxonomy): domain Bacteria; phylum Planctomycetota; class Uabimicrobiia; order Uabimicrobiales; family Uabimicrobiaceae; genus Uabimicrobium; species Uabimicrobium amorphum. Next base: position 206,016 of record NZ_AP019860.1, on the reverse strand, counting down.
AGTTACGTTAGCTCTTATCAACTTGACGATCAAAAAAATATTGACCACTACAAAAATTTCGTCAAAAATGAAGCACAACGTGAGAGACAACGAATTTGGATTTCGCTAAAAAAAACTTGGCAAACCACCGACGCCAAACAACGCGAAAAAAACTTAGACATTGTCACGAAGGCGCGGCAACATCAACTGTTGGATAACATAACGTTTTTTGACGAAAAAGTACTGCAATTGCCCAAGCTAAAAAAAGCAACTATTCCCGAAAAGCGTCTTGCGGAAGTAGAGAAAAAGGTAATGGCAAAAGCTCCTGAAAAAACTCCCGAAGTCGTTTTGCCAAAAGCGCCACAACAGATACAAGTTCCACAGAAAAAACTGACGATTGCCGAACAACTGGCACAAGATTGGGAAGAGCTACTCGCCAAAGAAAAACCTGCTGTGCGCGGAACACTAAAAGAAATAGAAAAACACATTCAAATAAAAAACAATTGGCGATACATGTTTCGCGGCAAGGGAAAAAATATACTAACAACTCGCTCAAAAGCTTTAATTCCCTTAATGTTGTCCACAATGTCCAAAAAATTCTCTCGTGACTATTATTCGCTGCAGTATGCCGCGAAAATACTAACCATTTTAACGGGCAAAGAAATTAAATTCACACGATACAAGACTGCCCAAGAATTAGAAAAATTAGTGGCGTGGTGGATCAAGGATAAAGATAAAATTACCATTGATTATAAATCCTGGGATCGCCAAGCAAAAGACAACTGTATTCAACAAATCCTCGAAGTAACCACCACAAATAATAGCTATTATTCTTCTTTCTATCGAGAAAACGCTAAATTTCGTAGTTTAAAATCCGTTCTCGACATGCTACAAAAAGAAACCTCATATCGACCATTTGTCGACGTCAAATGTGTGCCGGAAATGATTCCGCAACTTTTAGAACAAACATCTGGTCAAAGATGGTGGGGCCTTGTACATATCTTTCGCAATATGTACAAAGAAGGACATTTTGACAACATTGACAAAATCGTCGATAGCGACGAACATGCGGCAATGGCTAGGTTTATATGTGTACTGGCTTTGTGGAAAAATGGTAAGACATTTTCGGCCAGTCAACTATTTGCGATTGCGCAACAAGAAAAAAATGCAATGAACCAAGCATTAATGATCATGGTACTACGCCACGCAGAGAATACCAAAGATGTCATCCCACAGTTACTACGTAAACTTGATCAATCGGACAATCGTTTACAACAAGCCATTTGTTACGCACTCGAAGAATACAAACCAACCAAAGAGCAACGCTTTATTTTTACACCCTACCTGCCCGCCATCGAGAAAATGTTGATTTACTCATTAAATGACAATCGCGTGCTTTGTGTTCTAGCAAATATCTCTAGCCGACAAGCCACAGAAATACTCATTTCCTATGTAGAAAAAGTATATAGGAATCCCAAACAAAAACATATTTTAAGCCAGGGGCTTAAATACGTAAAACAAGCGACATCGGCAAGTTGGAACACACACAAATATTACGAAAATAACTATCAAATAGCCAAAAAAGTTATCCAAGATTGGCGTGGAGTGGAAAACAAAGAGAAAGCCGTCGAGTTGCACAACGAGAAAATTACATGGAAAAAAGATTTACCGCAAGGAAAAACCACCACAATAAAAGGTGAAAAACAAATGCGACAAAGTCTCATCAACAGCACGCTACGCAGTGTTAAATCAGGAGACATTGTTGAATTAACCCCGGGGGAATATTATGGTAATTTTACGATTCCGGCAGGAGTTACGTTTCGTGGATCATCCCCGAATAGCGTTCAAATAAACGGTACGATTACATTGCTGTCAAAATCAACGCTGGAAAATATCACCATTCACAGTTCCCACACACCCGTTGTGGTAAAAAATGCTAGCGGAGCCTTAGTAAAAAACTGTTGGATAAAAGGGGTCACAGGGCGCACGGGTATCCAAAATACTTCGGCTATTTTCATACAAAATTCCTCTGGTGTTGTGCTAATGCAAAATGTTGTATACGATGTCGGAGTTGATAGCCCCGCACAAGTTATGGCGATCCATATGCAACAAAGTAGCGGTATCATTACCAACAACATCGTAGGACGTATTATTGCCAAAAATAATCCCGCCTATGCAATACATATTGAAGATTGTAAGGCCGTGCGCGTGTATAACAATACGATAGCACATGTAAAAAGTACGAATAGTAGCGGATATGGTATATATATTGATAGTGCCAGTTCGACGCTTGTGGAAAACAATATTGTATACAGCATTATTGGTAAGGAAAGTTATGGCGTTGTCAATCAAAGTAACTCCACACAAGTACAATACAACACCGTTTTTGATGCACAGTTGCCCTATGTGGGTGAATCCCATAGTAACCACATACGCAATCCCGTTTTTACAAATGACCGCGAAGGCAATTTTACCTTACAAGCGACCTCTCCGTGCCTGGCGATTGCGAATATAGACGCAAAACCAAATGTTGCAGGTATCGAAGCGACTTCTTTCGTCAATCAGTTGGGAGCCTTAGGTGGACACAATGTTTTCGATAAAAAATACAATGAATTTTTACAAAAATTTACCCCACAGAAAGGCAGCGCATTCCAGCAACGACGAAATATATGGATGGGGTATTCGGGAAGAATGCTAAAAAAATACCTACACGAACTACGAGACCCCTTGAAGAAAATGCGTGCTAAGATACAAATTAAGCGCTACAAACAAACGGCAGTAGAAGTTCTACAAATGATCGTAGATCGCAAAGGGCCTGCGGAGTTTAGGGGCTTAGAAGTACAGGCGCGACAAATCTTAAGTGAAATGAAGCGCGAAATGAAAATTGGTTCGTGGTCTTTTGGCAAATAGTTGTTACTTTTAGTTACAGTGTAACACAGCGTAACAATTTTGAAAGGTGTTTGTGCCAACAATTGCACAAACAACCACAATTAATTTGTACACAAAAATTTTTTTCATTTTGCTGTTATATCAGTAAATATAGAATTTTTTCGTTGCTGAACAATGCTATTTTTGCTATTTTTTTATAGTTAGGTATTATTTTTGCTTATGTTGTTTTTGTAAAATAACATGTGAAAATATTACAAATAAAATAAAACTCTCTGTTTCTAGATGTCCTAGAAATGGAATTTGCCAACACTGTGTTGGTAAAATATTCGGAGGTTACTAAACATATGAGTTTACGTAAATTATTAGTTGCTCTACTAGTAGTGTGCTTTGCGTTCTCATCAGTATCATTTGCTGAGTGGCAAGCCCTTTCTTCTGATGCACCACAAGGTCTTCAGGTAAAAGTATTAAAATCTACACCTAATCTAACCAAGCTAGAGCTTACTCTACCTGGTTATCACATTGGTTATGTTAAGCATCCAACAGGCGAGAAGCCATTCTGCATTCAATTCATCATTCCAGACGCAAGCTGGCATATGAAAGCTGAATGTCCTAACTTGCCACGTATATCTGAACTTGTTCAGATTGCAAACAACGGAACAGCACAAATGGAAGTTATCTCAACTGAAGAAGTTGAAGTAGACCTTCCTGGTTGGGTTATTCCTTCTAAAGGACACTTAACACGTGACATTAATCCTGCAACTGTACCTTACAAATTTGGTCCAGTTTATGATCAAAACAATTTTTATGTAGAAGATGGTAAACAATTCACAATGGGTGAAGAATTCATCATGCGTGATGTACGTGGTGTTCGCATTAGCGTTATGCCTATTACAGTTAACCATGTTACCATGAAAATGCGTGTTGTCAAAAAAGCAGTAGTCGCAATCAAAACTGATGGTGTTAGTGCTAACAATACTCTATCTGTATCCAGAGTTCCTTCTCAAAACTTTGCTTCTCTATACAACAACGCTTTCTTGAACTACCAAGCTCCTGCTGGTGCTAACAATGCACTACCTGCAGAAGACAACAAAGTTCTTGAAGTAATTGTATACGATGCTTTCGCTGGTCTACAATCTTTCATCGATTGGAAAGCAACAAAAGAAGCTAAAGGTTACACCGTAACTGTTAAAGAAGTTAATGATAGTACTTCAGCTAAAGACATCAAAAACTATCTTGCACAACGTTTTCAAGCAGCTCACTTTGGTTATGTAGTACTTGTTGGTGACATCGCACAAGTTCCTACACTTCAAGGTCCTTACGAAAACGCTGACGCTGATTCAATGTTTGTTCGTCTAGAAGGTAATGATAACTATCAAGACGCTTTCATCTCTCGTATTTCTGGTAACAACGCTAAAGAAATCGACGTTCAATTCGACAAAATCATTCGTTACGAAAAGTCTGCAAAGCCAGGTATGTGGAACAAATCTGTTCTAGGTATCGCAAGTGACGAAGGTTATCCTCACTCTGATGAAGATCGTATGGATTGGATCCTAAGAGGTGGCAGTAAAGGTCAAAAGCAAAAAGTTGACAAAAAAGGCTTAATGGGCATGGGCTATGAAAAAGATTACAAAGCTTATGGTTATTCTGCAAAAGCTTCTGACGTTGCAGCTGCTTTAGAGAATGGTGTAAACGTTATCTGCTATATCGGTCACGGAAGTGCTACTTCTTGGGTAACTAGCGGTTTCAGTAATTCTCACATTAAAAATCTACGTAACAGTGAAATGCTTCCAGTTATCTGGAGTGTTGCATGTGTTAACGGCGAATTCGATCGTCGTGAGTGTTTCGCAGAAGCTTGGTTACGTCAACCAAACGCTGGTGCAGTAGCTGTTGAAGCTGCTTCTACCAACGAAGCATGGGTTCCACCTTGTGATAAGCAAGCAGCGACCATCAATGCATACATCAATAGAAAACACAAAACTTTTGGTGCACTAGAAATGGCTGGACGTTTAGCAGCTCTTAAACTTTGGGGTGATGGAAATCGCGATCAAGGTACACAACTAGCTGATCAGTGCAACCTATTCGGCGACTGCACAATGGTTGTTCGTTATCCACAAACTGACACAGTCGAAAAGAAGACAAAGAAGGTTTTTGGAGTAGAAGTTGAAGTTAAGTAATTTCAGTTACTAACTAAATTTCATTACAGAACACGAAACGGGGAATTTTTCCCCGTTTTTTTTATTGGTAAAGGCATATATATGTTAACGGCAAAACGTGTTAGCTCACCTCAGAAGACTATTTTTGCTCAAATGACAGCACTGGCAAAAGAGTACAATGCAATCAATCTCGGGCAAGGATTTCCAAATATGCCTTGCGCCTCCTTTATAAAAGAATTTGCCCAAGAAGGTATTCACAAAAATTTAAATCAATATGCTCCGAGCAGTGGACTACCCCTTTTAACACAGGCAATTGCAAATCTATATTCGCCGCAGTTTTCAAATCCAATTGATCCGGCAAAAAACATTACAGTTACTGTCGGAGCAACAGAGGCAATCTTTGCCACCTGTCAAGCTTTCGTAGAAGAAGGAGACGAAGTTATTCTCTTTGAGCCATTCTACGATTCTTATCCAGCATCAATTAAGATGGCAGGAGGCACGCCAGTATACATCCCTCTTACTTACGAAAACGATGAATGGGTATTTGATCGCGACGAATTGGAAAAATTGTTTAACAACAACACCAAACTTATTTTTATCAACACACCACATAACCCTTGTGGAAAAATATTTACAACAGAAGAGCTATCTTTCATCGCACAACTATGTTTAAAATATAATGTGCTTGCTGTATGCGATGAAGTATATGAATACATGATCTTCGACAATAATCAACATCAGCGTATGGCAAATATGGAAGGGATGGCCGAACATACCATCACCATTTCGAGTGCTGGTAAAACTTTTGGTGTGACGGGCTGGAAAATAGGGTGGATTATTGCCAATGATAAGTGGATTCAAGCGATCTGCGAGGCAAGACAATGGATATCATTTTCTGTAGCAACACCTTTACAATATGGTATCGCCAAAGCGATTGAAAAAGCGCAACAAAACGATTTCTTCACCACAATGCAACAAGAGTACCAGCAAAAACGCGACTTACTCATCAACTGCTTGCAAAAAAGTAACTTGCAGGTATGTAAACCAAATGCTACTTATTTTATCATGGCAGATCATAGCGATTACAATTTTTCTGATGATGTTGCTTTTTGTGAATACTTAACCAAGGAAGTAGGGGTAACAGCCATTCCGCCGAGCTTTTTTTATAGTGCGTCTCATCGTCACCTTGCAAAAAATTATGTGCGATTTTGTTTTTGCAAAGATGAGGAAACTTTAGCAAATGCGGGAAAAAAACTTGAAAAATTGCACAAAAAATAATACTATTGCCCTTAAGAATATTAAATCGATGTCTCCCATAGACAACATTAAGAAACAATTATTATGAGGTATTTTTCATGACTATTCATAAAAGTCTACGTATTAAGTCAGGTGCGAATAAAGTACGTAACGTGTTAAAAAGAGAAGAACGTCTGGCTATTTTGGCAAAAGAAGGTCGTTGGGAAGAAGGCAAATCTGTTTATGGATTGCCAAAAACCAAAACCGGCGTTACACTAAAGAAAAAGAAGTAACAAAAGCAGTCTTCTTATTTTTATATGAGGCGTTCGTTTCATGTCGCTTGATCGACAAAACGCCTTACATCGCCTCTTATTTTGAGGCACAAAATACACGTTATTTTGTGCCTCAATTTCTTTTACATAGAAAATTTGTTGATGGGGTACAGCTATGTTTGCAGATCGTGTAAAAAACTTATCCGCTTCGGGAATTCGCAAGGTGTTCGATTTAGGAGCTTCCTTGGAAGATCCCGTTAATTTTTCCATAGGGCAACCGGATTTCGATGTTCCTGAAAAAATAAAAAATGCGGCGATACAAGCAATTCGCGAAGGACAAAATAGTTATACAGTCACTCAGGGAATACCAACGCTACGCGAGAATATCAAAAAACAAATTTCGCAAACACGAGGAGTATGTCCAGAAGAATGTTTTGTGACATCGGGAGTATCGGGAGGAATTTTATTGTCACTCATGGTGCTCATAAATCCGGGAGATGAAGTTATCATACCAGATCCGTATTTTGTCATGTATAAAAACCTGGTTGAGCTTACCGGAGGCATACCCAAATACTACGACTTGTACCCAGATTTTCAATTACGACCGCAAAAAATAGCCGCGTTAATCTCAGAAAAAACAAAGATTATTTTCATCAACAGCCCTTCAAACCCCACAGGAGTTCTGTTTAAAAAGCAAGATCTCCAAGAAGTGGCCGAAATCGCCAAAAAAAATGATATTATTGTGATTTCGGATGAAATTTATAGCTCTTTTCTCTACGAAGGTAGTTACGACTCCATCTATACATATTACCCTGAAAAAACCATACTTCTAGATGGTTTTTCAAAAAGTTACGGAATGACAGGGTGGCGTATGGGATATGCCGCTGGCAACAAAGAAATCATGGAGAAAATGACCACCTTGCAACAATTTTCGTTTGTGTGTGCACCGTCCGTAGCTCAATATGCATGTAACGATGCTTTTGATGTAGATATGACGCCATACATAGATGAGTACCGCAAGAAAAGAGATATGATATATGAAGGTTTAAAAAATAAGGGGTTTACCGTAGAAAAACCAAGTGGATCATTCTACATCTATCCACAAACGCCGTGGGGAACAGGCTCCGAATTTTGCGAAGCTGCCATTGCGAAGAATATGTTAGTGATACCTGGAAAAGCCTTTAGTAACCGCGACACCCATTTTAGAATTTCATTTGCGGTAAGCGACGAAAAAATTGCAGAAGGAATAAAAATTCTAGGAGAACTGGCCGAAAGCAAAGGTTAGAACTGCGTAGTCATCTAACTATTAGAGTGCCATTCTAACTATTAGGTGTCATTCCTGACTATTAGAGTGTTCTCTGGAACTACAAAGCTACCATCGGTAGTGTTATCCCTGACTTGATCAGGGATCCAGGCGCTTTAAAGTTTACTTTATATTGTGGATTCCTGCTTTCGCAGGAATGACACCTTGTGGGTAGTTCCGTTTTAATAAAACTGAAGTTTACTTCAGGGAACGGTTCTCTGGAACTACAAAACAACCTGGACAATGATGACAACCTGGAAAATGATGACAACCTGGAATTAGTTTAAAAATAGAAATCAAAACAACAACCAATTTTAAAACGGAGAAAAGCAATGAATTTTACCGAAGAAATTGATTTGACTCAGTTGAAAAAGATGCCAAAGAAAAAGCGTCTAGAAAAAATAAGCGAATTTGAAGAACAAAAGGCGGTATTGATCGAGAGATACATAGAACTACAGGATATTTTAGATGACTATAACGAACAAATTTATACCATTAGTTGTAAAATAGAACAGCTCAATCTGATTGTTCGCGAACTCAATGCACCAAAAAGTCGAAAGCGCAAAACGAAAAAAGCATTACAGTAAATCGTAATCATCCCGTAAAATATCAGCAATAATACCTTCGTTATTTCCTTCGACAAAAACTCTGCCAACTTCTTCGACTTGTCCATTTGCAGCAATCGAAAATATTTTTTCCGTTGTATATTCAATGCAAAGGCCCGGCGTATCTTTTTGAGGATTTCTCAAAAAATGAAGTTGCAAAGCTGTATGAGTTGAAAATGAATGAATGCTACGAATTCTTTGACAAACTCGTTTACACCATTTGCTAAATTTTCTTACTTGAATTTGTTTATTGCGACGTTTCATTTTTTTCATAGCTAACTTTTTTTACTTGTACGGTAATGAAATATTCATGGTTATCCCAACTCGATATACCACACTGAATACTTCCCATTTTGTAGTAACTTAGAATTTTTTTCACCATTTCTAACTCGATGGCGTCTCCACGCACTCTGTTTTCTAAAATTTTGCGGCAACACTGCGAACAAGCAAGATCTTTCAGATAAACACTGTATAATGAGCGTACCTTTTTTCCGCACTCAGGGCAGGTATCTTCATCACAAGAAGACGGAGAAATATTGGCCTTAGCAATACATTTGAAGCTAAGAGTCTCATCGTCATCCGAAATGACCACAAATAACTCTTTGTCATCGTTAAAGAAGTACAACCATTGGTAAAAAATCCAGGACATACCTGGCTCAAGAGGAAGCGTTATCATCTCGTCAACATTATCATCGCGTTGTATTTTCAGTTGCTGTGCTTCGTGCGGTAAATTTTGATGAATTTCATTTAAATACTCTTCTATTTTTATTTCACGGCTGTTATCAACAACTAAGTTTTTGCTCTCTAGTGAAAAAATTTCCCCTAAAGAATCGGGACATAGATTTTGATAAATCGTATACTGTTGCGGATCACGCAATATTTTATAAAAATTTTTATAGAGAAGTAGAGATCTTTGTTGATGTTTGAGACCTTTACTTGCGGTATTAGAAGCTTTTTGTAACGAACGCAATTCTTTATGCTGCGCAAAATAATCGACAATACGATTTTCCTGAATTTCTCTTATTTTATTGCGCCATACAACATTATTGTTTTCCAAAAGAAATGCAAATCCATACCATAAGCTCAAAATGAAGATGGACTCGCCACAAAATAGTACGACAAAAGAAATCATTTTGTGTGTCACCGTTTCACTAAGAACTAAGCACAGTACAATAAGGAGTAGCAAATAACTCAAAAATAACTTTTTAGGGGCAGGAGTTTCTAAACGAATGGAAAGAAGTAAAAGAGTAATTTGCGTGTTAAGTAAAATCAGAATGACAAATATGGGAAACTGAAGGAGTGTACAAACAAAAATAAATGCGAGGTCAGCAAAAATGAGTAAACGCCTCTCTCCGACATATGGGAATATACGATAGTAGCAATGATAACTCGCACTGCAAAGAGCATACAAAAACAAAAGTATTGCCCACATACCATTTGCGAGAAATAATGCATTTGTTGCCGTAGATAAAAACCAACCACCTAATAGAAAAAACAGCAATACGCTACAAAACCACGCCATCATATAATGTTGACGTTCTTCCACGCGTTTTTTATCTTCGCTCACAATTATTCATCCTCATCATCGTCAGGTACACGATGTACAAAAACCAACTCCACTTTCCATTGATCTTCGTAAGGGCGCGCACTTTCCACCTTGTCCATCTCTAAACTTTTCACCACGAGGTTTACTTTAAGTGCCAAAGCACGCTCTTTTATGTAGAAAATATACCGTGACAGCTTTTCACGGCTAATAGAGCGGAAACCGATGTTGTAACTGCGATCAATAAACGCAATATCATCTTCGTTTTCTTTTTCCAATTCAGGTCCTTCAACACGTTCGGGTGTAATTCCCGGAACAGTGCGTTTGAAGAAAGTAAACGTCTTTTGAATAACAGGTACGTCTGGTACGACAGGGGCGTTGGGGTCCTCTTCATCATCACTTTCTGCAGGCGGTGGCATTTGTGGTTCTAAGGCCACGATCTTTTTATAATCGCGAATTCCTGTATCAAAGCTGCTCACATAGGAGGAATAAGATAAATAGTTGTATATTAGCCAACCCGTGGCTAGGATACACAATACCCCCATCATCCCTATGTAAATTTTATAGCTATCATAACCTTCACTCGAGTCCATACTTATTCATCCTCTTCATTTTCTTTGTAATAAAACTCCATTTTGTACTCACGAGGCAACTCGGAAATTGGAGGACTACGCACGATTTCATTGTCCGTAAAATTTGTTTTGATGGGATCAATTTCCTCAATACTATTGATACGTCTACGCATATAATCCAGAGGACTATCATTTTGTCCAAGAAAACCGCCAATGGTACCATCATTTTGGTCTATACGTAACTCCGTGACAACAATATATGTACGACGGCGCACTTCCGCAAATTGTTCACTAATATCCTTCCAGCGCGTGAAAGCACTTTTTACCTCAGGAAGCTCTCCTGCCCCATCGGCGAGAACACCACGCATTTTTTTCAGAATTCGATATAGAAAATCCGCATTCTTCGCGGGCACTCTAGTTCCAGGTAGTGTGCGTTTCAATATTTTTTCGCCGTTACTGCAAAGCTCGTCATATTTTTTTTGCGCGGCGATGCGGCTTTCTTGGATGCCATACCCTGTCACCAAAAGTAGTAATAAAACAATCGTCACAAGTACTGCCAAAGGAAATTTCATCATCTCAAAACGCTTGGTATAGGCGTACTCTTCCTTGCGAAAATCCATGTCGATCTTATTTTTTCCCAAGCCTTTTAATGCACAACCTAATGCCACACTACCGCTATATAAAACTTCGCGACTAGTGTCATCTGCAAGGTGAATACTTTTCGAATAGTTGAGAAAAGTGGTGTCAATTTTTAGATTTTCTTTTAAAAACTCGGCAATTCCTTGAAGTTGAGATCCACCACCAGTCAGACAAATAAGTTCTATGGGATGTTCCAATTGCAAGGTAAGCATCGTACGGCGAATTTCTTTCACTAAGCGATCAAAAACTTCGGATTTTCGTTGCCCTTGGTCTTCTTTCTCATCGGATTGATGCACGAGAAACATGCGATCTGAACGCATACCATCGGGGACGGGAAGTGTCACGATCAACTCACTTTCCAAATCCCAATCAATATCGTTCCATTCTTCGTCCGTACCATCAGTAGACGCATTTAATTTACCTTCGCCTTCCACAGGCTCATCGTCGCGAAGGTTTGCTCCCAAACGGATGGCGCGAACGTGCTTCATGTCATTTTTATTCATAAATATCAACTTCGTCGCACTTGCTCCAAAGTCGATAATCAGCACCATTTCTCTCTTCATTACCGAAGGGCACAACGCCGAAATATTTGCAATGGCTGTAATATCTAGGTCTACCGAAATAGGGTCAATCCCACATGTTTCCAAAATTCCCAATCTTTGCGAAAGGATTACCTTGGGAACAGCAGCCACAAACAAACGCGATCTTTTGTCATCGGTGTTTAATTTTGCGTAATCAATGATCACTTGCTCGATGGGGTATGAGTGTAAATATTTTTCCGCTTCGTATTTTATAATCTTTTTAATGTGTTCATCTTGCGAAAAATCAACGGTAATCTCGCGCAAAATACTATCTTGTGTGGGAAGAGATAAAATTACATTGTTGCGATCAAGAGCGTTCTCTTTAAAAATAGTATGAATCGCTTCTATTAATAAATTAGAGTTGGCTTGCTCATCTTCCCCAAACGAAAGTTCTAAATCGAAAAAGTGCGTCACACGTATTTTACCTGCACTTGTTTCTAGTTGAATGATTTTTAGACTTTTCGAACCAATATCAATTCCTACAGCGCGAGCCATTTTCTTTGGCACCCCTTTCTGCCTGAGCCGATTTTATTCAGTGATAAAGCACTGGACAAAGTCATTTTGCCAGTTTAAAGAGTGTGGTAAAACAAACCACCTCTTCATAAGACGAGTGATTACGATCAAAGTTTATTTGTTTAGGGCAAATCATCTGTTTTTTAAAATGTTTACCGATGATTTGCCCTAAGAGTATAATCAAATTTTATACAAAGATCAAGAGAGCTAGCTCTTAGAGTCTCTATTTTTATTAGGGAAATGTCAGTGGCTAACTCGTCATCTGAAAAACTTCGCGCCATACCATTTGCGAAAAGCTTCCCCCTTTTGCTTTGCTAGGACGAAATTTTTTGATAAACCCCGATGGTGAAGCTATATGGATAAATCCAACGATGAGCTCTGGGGCAACAGACTTCACGAGAACCTGACTGTTGCGATTCGCTTTCTCTAAGCGACGTTTTTTCAACCATTCGGGAGAAAACCACTCATTGACATACTGCCATTTTTTTTCACTGATGTTCAAAGGAAATTTGCTGTAAAAATTGCACCAAAATGCACAGTGATCTTCGTACTGTGCGTTCAATTCTATGTATTCACTTTCCTCTATGTTACTAAAGTGAATTTGCAAAAAGTGGTAAAATGGTTCACCGAAGCCTACATGCTCAATAAAATCGACAAATTCGTCGCTTACTTCCACTCCGAGAATATCGAACATAAAGCGTTCGTCTTGTTTGCGCAAATCTTTGTAATAGCCACGTTGATCATATGCGTTAAAAATAATCGCATCGCTTTCTTTTGCTTTGCGTTTTTTTGGATGAGGGTACGATTTTTTCTTCCATACCTTGTACAAAGCGTATCCCACCTTGCGAAATTCTTCACGTACAAAGAAATGAAAACGCACGTAGTCATCCAGTACTTTGTTATCAAGTATGGCCAAAAAATCACTATTTTCTTCAATGTCAATCACAACTAGATAGCCATCACAGTTGCGATCTCTTGCCCCTTGTACCGCAAAATAAGAAGGACTTCCTCCTTCTCCAGCATTCGGTTTACTAGCAATACAACAGAATTTTTCTCCGGTGATTTCCGTAAGCCACTGATCATCGGTAACGCTGCGCAAACCATTTTTTTTAATATCTTTTAAAAAATTTTCAGATGTTCCATGAAAAAAAATCATATATTTAAATTCCTAAAATTCGAAAATAAAGAATTGGTGAGTTTTTCTACACAGAGCACCCGCAAGCCAATTAGAGTAATTTGTATTTATAGCGGAAAAACAAAAAATTATGGTTATAATTGTTAACCTTGTCTGGAACTACAAAACAAAATGGTTTTGTAATTTTGACCGTAAGTGATAATTGAACAAAACTTTACACGACCAAATTGTACAATTCCAACAGCAAGTTGAAGTAGTTTCATTTTGATAAAACAACAGCTCGCTGTTGGACACGGTCATTCGTAACAAAAACGAAATACATTTACATTCTACCAAACAATTAGACATGTGTTAAAAAAAAGTTTATTTTTCATTTGGAGCTTTTACAATATGAGATCTATACAAATACAAGAGAGTTTTGGCCTACAACAACTTAAGTTTAACGATTGCAGTGAAAAACCGATTCACGACGACGAAATTGAAGTTTCTATGCATGCCGCATCTCTAAATTACCGAGATTTGTTAATGGTAAAAGGGCTATACGATCCCAAACAACCCTTACCGCTAGTACCTTGTTCCGATGGCGCCGGTGTTGTCACTGCCACCGGTAAAGACGTCTGTGATGTTGCCGTAGGTGACTTCGTCACAACAGTTTTTGCTCCTTACTGGCAATCGGGAACACCAACAACAACACAAATGCGCGGCACTATGGGTGGACCAATCCATGGAGCTTTAACACAACGCTTTGTTGCCAAAAGTTCTCATGTAATGAAAGCTCCTAAACACTTAAACGCTGTAGAAGCGTCTACCTTACCCTGTGCTGCCGTCACGGCGTGGAATGCTCTCGTAGAGGTGGCAAAAATAAAAGCGGGTGATAAGGTTCTCATTCAAGGGACTGGAGGGGTCGCACTTTTCGCTTTACAGTTTTCGAAAATCTGCGGTGCCGAAACCGTGGTACTCTCCAGCAGTGATGAAAAATTGCAAAAAGTAAAAGAGATGGGAGCATCGCACACTATTAACTATCGCACCACTCCCAAATGGAGCCGCGCTGTTCGCGATTGTGTAGGTCAAGTAGATATTGTTATTGAGCTTGGAGGTGCGAAAACTTTAGAACAATCTCTTAAAGTATGTCGTCCCGGAGCCACGATCGCTGTCATTGGAATTCTTTCGGGAATAAAAAATGAAATCAACTTGTTGCCGATTATCATGAATAAAATCAATATGAGCGGTATTCTTGTAGGTTCGCGTAGTTGTTTTGAGAGTATGAATAAAGCCATCGCACACCACAAATTGCAACCAGTTATTGATAAAACATTTGCCTTTTCCGAGACAATACAGGCATTTGAATACATGGAGAGCGCCGCACATTTTGGTAAAATATGTATTGATTTACAAAAATAGGGTGTTGTGAAAGAGTGGTTTTCTTCGTATTGATGCCCTCACCATCGAATTTAAGGCTTTAGCTTCGCTAAAAGCCTTGATTCTCATGCCTCTCCCACAGGGAGAGGCGTAATGCTTCTATTTTGTAAAAAACAAAATTCACTTGATTTGCGAACCAAATTTTAAATACGCATAATTCAAAACAATAAAAGAAATTAAGACGTGTTACGCCTCTCCCCGTGGGAGAGGCATGAGAATAGTAGTTTGCAGCGATAGCTGTAACTACGTATTCGATGGTGAGGGCACCAATCTGAAAACGAATACCCAACGATACTAAAAATAGAAAGTAATTCAAATGAACAATATTTCCAAAGAAGGAATGCAGTCCACCGCCATTGGCTTTGTTGGTGCATTAGTTGTATTTGCATTTCCGTTTGTGACATTTATATTCAGTAACCTCATCATTTTAGTTCATGAAATGGGACATGCCGCTTTTGGAATTTTATTTTCTTACCCGTCCATACCTGCGTTTGACTTTCGCTACGGTGGTGGTGTTACCACAATCCAATCGCGTAGTACTTTTTTTATATTTATCATCTATCTTTTATTTGCCGTAGGACTCTTAAAAATTTCGAACTATCCGCGCCTTTTGAAAGCGGCGGTTGTCGCGATTATCGTTTACTCTTTTTGCGCGTTCACCAGCATACATCAACAAATCATCTTGTTTATGGGCCATGGAACAGAACTGATCATTGCCGGTATTTTCCTCTATCGTGGACTAAGCGGTAGTGCCGTCATTCACAAAATAGAACAACCACTATACAGCATGTTGGGATTTTTTATTGTCTTTTACGATATGCGTTTTGCCTATCGACTAGCTTATGTGGAGTCTTACCGAATTCAGTACGGCAACGCCAAAGGCGGTGGACACTGGATGGATTTTAGTCAATTGGCTTCGTGGATGCAAATTTCCCTATCTTCCATGGCTTTTTTCTTCTTACTGTGTTGTATTTTGCCCGTTGTCTTAAGCGCCTTGGCGCACCTTTATCGTGAAAAAATACTCGCCTTTATCAGTAAAGCTTAAGTAACTTGTTGCACACGATTGCAAAGTGATAGATTTTTTGGAACAAAATTATGTTAGTAGACATTTTAAAATTGCTGGACATCTCTCCAGACATATTTCATGTATTTTTCGTTGTGGTGATTGCCGTAGGATGTTTCGCGCTATTTTTACTTGTGCGTGTTGTTGACTTTGTATTTTTTCGCAGAAAACTGCAAAAACAGGTATGGCTAATAGATCTCATTTGTTTGCCAACGCTTATTTCGATGATCGATATATTCGTGTACAACTTTTTTGGTGGCAATGCGCAAGTATACTTGACAACACGTAATGTCACCAATAGCTTCTTGTGGCTTCTCTTTGCCTGGTTTTTTTGCCGCGGAATGGAAATCTTTATTTGGACCGCTTTCTTCAAAAAATTAACCGGAGAAGAATGCCCACGTCTCCTAACCGGCTTTTTTTCGGCACTGGTATACTTTGCGACTTTCTATATAATACTAACCGTAGTGTACAAAAAAGCCCTAGCCAGTCTATTGATTCCCACAGGGATTATTGCCGGGGTTTTAGGTCTGGCACTACAAAGCCTCATTTCTAACGTTTTCGCTGGCCTTGTCATCGCCGTAGAAAAGCCCTACCGCGTCGGTGATTGGATTGAACTCCCCAATGGAATGAGCGGGCGCGTTATCGACATCACATGGCGTACCACACGCCTATGGTCGCGCAAAAATGGCATCTATATTATTCCCAACGACATGGCCACAAGCAATGCCGTACACAACCACACCATTCTCGACAATAAATATTCCGAATGGTACTACATTGACATCGACGGAGAAGTTTCGCCAAACGTAGCTTTAGAACTACTTACCCAAGCCGCTCTGCGTTGTGAAAAAGTACTCAAATATCCCGCTCCTGTCGTTACCATACATGACATAACATCCCGTCCTTACAAATACAAAATACAAGTTTACTTTGAAGACCACGCCGCACACTGGTACGGAAAAAATGAGCTACTACTAAGAATTCAAAACACACTAATTATCCACGGAATCGCTCCATCAGAAACGCGCATAGAAATCAACAAACTCGAAGAACCCAAAATTAATATACAAACACCAAGGTTAGAAACATATCTACGTAGGGCACATCTATTTAAGTCTCTCTCTGACGACGACCTACGTATCATAAGTATCAACTCAGAGAAAAAGGAATACTATCCAGGAGAGATGGTCATTGTCGAAGGAGACGAGGCCACAGCACTTTTCGTCATCGCCTATGGAATGCTTCGCGTCTTAAAGAAGGACCACACCGGAACCAATCAAGCCGTCGCCGAACTTTCTGCAGGAACAGAATTTGGCGAAATGTCCCTACTCACCGGAAAATGCCGTTCCGCATCTGTGGAAGCTGTCACCAACTGTGTCGTCATTAAAGTGCCAAAAGGAAGCATGAAAGAACTACT
The DNA here is from genome assembly GCF_009002475.1 of Candidatus Uabimicrobium amorphum. Taxonomy (GTDB): domain Bacteria; phylum Planctomycetota; class Uabimicrobiia; order Uabimicrobiales; family Uabimicrobiaceae; genus Uabimicrobium; species Uabimicrobium amorphum. The sequence goes on along the minus strand of NZ_AP019860.1, from coordinate 188,697 downwards.
CGATCGCAAACCACATCTACTGTCCATGCTAATAGAGAGAATGGTCGAGAGACGTATGAACAGTGAAGGAATGCTCGACAAACTCAGCAAAGACGCGTCAAAAACTCAATTTCTCAACTACACCAAAGAATTATTCTCCACCGTCGCCGCTTTCTTCGATTTGCCATCGCGTAGAGCGACAAAAATTATGCGCGAATCTCCTCTCGCTTCGCCGAGTCGCGAGACAGAAAAACTTGACAGAGAAACCATCGAGGAGAAAAAAAAAAATAAGTAGGTACCGTTGAATTCTATTTTTTGACAGGATTAACGGGATGAAACAGGATATATAATAAATGAAGTGCCAGGTCTTTTTTCCAAAAAAAACTTGACAAAAGACGAACCGTCTCTTAAATTAGAGACATTACGTCTCTTAATTAAACTTACAAAAGGAAAAAGCCATGAACATTGATAAAACAAAACCTGTTATGGTAACAGGCGCAACGGGTTATGTTGCGGGTTGGGTCGTGAAGCGACTCTTAGAAGAAGGCTTAGTGGTCCACGCCGCGATTAGACAACCAGAGAACAAAGAAAAAACAAAATATCTCGACGAAATCGCCGCAAATTCTCCAGGTAGTATCAAATACTTTAAAGCGGATCTCCTTACCCCAGGAGCGTACGCCGAAGCGATGCAGGGATGCCAGGTGGTTTTTCACACCGCGTCACCGTTTTTTCTGGATGTGAAAGATGCGCAAAAGGAACTCATTGAACCAGCAAAAATGGGAACGCGCAATGTACTTGAAGATGTAAATAAAACCGAATCGGTGAAGCGTGTGGTACTGACGAGTAGTTGTGCAGCGATTTATGGTGACAATCGCGATCTGTACAACGCACCGCAACAAACGCTTACCGAAGAGGTATGGAACACCAGTTCGTCGGTAGAACATCAACCGTATTCGTATTCCAAAATGCTTGCGGAAAAAGAGGCGTGGGATATTTGCAAAGAGCAGGATCGCTGGGATCTTGTCACGGTGAACCCTTCATTAGTTCTTGGCCCAGGAATCAATCCATTTGGTACTTCGGAGAGCTTTGCGCTCATTAAGCAAATGGGTGATGGTACATTTAAGATGGGTACGCCCAACTGGGCGATTGGTGTGATTGATGTGCGTGACTTAGCCGAAGCGCATTTGCGTTGTGCGTTTATTCCCGAAGCGAAGGGACGCTATATTATCTCAGCACAGTCTTCTAGTTTTCCGCACATCGCATCTATTTTGCGCGAAAAGTTTGGCAAAGCGTATCCATTCCCGAAAAAGTCGTTACCTAAAGCCATGGTGTGGTTATTTGGTCCTATCGTAAATCCTGGTTTAAGTAGAAAAGCGATCAGTTATAATGTCAATCATCCGTGGAAGGCAGACAATAGCAAAAGCAAAAAGGAATTGGGTATGGAGTATCGCCCTTTGCAAGAGTCTCTCGCAGATTTTTTTCAACAAATGATCGACAACGGGTACTTTAATAAAAAATAATCCGCAAACTACAGGACAATTATGACTTGGGAACGAGCAAGAACGGAACAACAAAAACAACAACGTATACAAGAAATTATTGATGCTACAGCGCGATTGTATCAGGAGCGTAGTTTTGAAGAAATCACATTCGCTCTTATCGCCAAAGAAGCAAAATTTACGCGTTCTAATTTGTACAAATATTTTAACTCAAAAGAAGAAATATTTTTCGAGTTTTTAAAATACGACATTGTCACATGGCGCAAGGACTTTGTGTCTAGCGTTTGTGACAAAGCTTTTTCGGTCGAAGAATTTGCCGAAATGTGGTTTGAAGTGCAACAACGCCACTTGCGCATGCAAGATTTAATTTCGATACTTTATGCACATTTGGAAAAAAAATCTTCTTTAGAAACACTGGTGAGTTTCAAGAAAATGGTGGTGTCAGAGTTTGGAATTTTATGTGGCGTTTTGCAAAGTATATTTCCAAAACTCTCTGTGGCAAATGCCATTAAATTTCTGCAAATACAGCTAGCTCTCTCCATTGGCCTCTACACGATGACCGATTTGTCACCCACGCAAGAAAAGGTGTTTGAGATCACCGAATTTGCGCATCTCAAAATGGGATATCCGCAGTATTTCAAGCAATCACTGGTATATATGTTGCGTGGTCTTATCAATGATAGTAAGGTTTGAAAATAGCTTTATTTTTCAAAAAATATTCGCTATGATATGGCCAATGTAACTTTACCTATATCTATGCTCTAATTGCTAGCTAAGCTAGCAGTTAGGGGCTTCATTGTTTCTTTTTAGACGGGAAAAACATGTATCTACTTGCATTTTCTGTTTCTGAAAACCTCATGAACATACTGAGTCTATCGGGTTCTATCGTTGCGGCAATATTAAGTGCGTTTATCTTTTTTCGTACATCCAACAAAGAACGCCCGCGTATTTTGATTCGCCAGACTTCCAAGGTACAACCTGCTCAGGATGTATGGAAAACAGGCGAGGTTTTCCGCAATTATTTTGAAACCTCATTTATCATCGCCAACCAAAGCTCTTTACCCAATGCTCTACTAGGAGTAAAATCCTTTTTCCAAATAGACGGTAAATGGGTAGAGGATGATATTATGACAGCAGAAAAGACACCTTTACCACAAAACATCCAACCTCTATGCACAGTTCCTTTCCAAGTGAGTGCGGTGAAATGGATCGAAGGTGAACCCGGAAAAGACAATGCCGAACGTGCAGAATCCCATCCTTCATTACCTGATAATCTAAAAATTCGCCTGCAATTTGAAATGCTTTCAGGTAAACCAGTAAATGTTGATATGGAATATCAGCGCAAAGCAAAATAATCTCCACTCCAACGCGATCAGCGTTGGAGATACAACGAAAAGAGGTTTTTGATGAAAAAGTTTGCTGTCGTAGTCGTTTTATTCCTCTGTATACATGCAGAAAATTACACGTACTTGACCTGGGAACAACACGATATTCACAATCATATCACCGTTCATTTCTTTTCTCCCAATAAGCGCTTTCCCTCTTTGTTGGTAAATTATTCTTCTGACAAACAACAAGGTACACAACCATTCGTAGAAACAGGCATTCCTTTTATTGACAACGTCTACGTTCGCTCAACGGTAGGTGGTTCGGTCACAAAAGTAAAAAACAAATACCAATACGTTTACCACACAACTCTACACAATTTACGCGCTGGTTGCGAATATACGTTTCGTCTTCATGACCACAGCAAAAATTTTGAAGGTAAAACCAAAAAATTCCGCACACCTCCTTTGCAAAAAATTCGTTTAATTGCGGGTGGCGATATGGGATACGCTGACACCGAAATAGTTCCGATCTTACAACAAGCCGCAGCTAAAGCTCCCGATGTAGCGCTCATCGGTGGTGACATTGCCTATGCGAATGGCGAAAAGAAAAATTTGCCACGGTGGATTTCATGGTTTAAACATTGGCAGGACAACATGGTGTCGAAAGAAGGCCATCTCATTCCGATGATTTTAGCCATAGGTAATCACGAGGTAGACCGTGTACTTTTGTGGAAACAAGCCCCTTTTTACTTCGGTTTTTTCTTTCAAGGGGGTAAACCTTACTTTACGAGAAAAATAGGTAAACACGCGACATTAATCGTCCTAGATACCGATCATATATACTCGTACTCTTCGCAGCGTCGCTGGTTAAAAAAACAACTGCAAAAGTACAACAACAGCACTTTTAAAATAGCGATGTACCATGTTCCATTGTATCCTGCACACCGCGACTTTGACAATAGCGACAGTGTCACCGCACGACAGTTGTGGCTTCCGTTATTTGATCAATACAACCTTGACATAGGGCTAGAACACCACGACCATGTTTTCAAAAGAAGTAAACGACTCAAAAACAACCGCGTTGTACAACAAGGCGGAACGATTTATTTGGGCGATGGTAGTTTCGGGCGTAGGCCGCGTTCTGTGGAAAAACGTTACTATATAGAAAAAGCGCTTCAAGCGAAGCACTTTTGGTTTTTGGAAATAGATACTAATCGCATATTTATCCAGGCAGTAGATGACAACGGAAAAACTTTAGACCAATTTACCCTCGACAAAAAAGGAGAAAATCAATGACGGCCCAAAACAAAATTTTATGCACGCGTTTATTGCAAACATTAGACTCCGAAGAAAGGTTCGGAGTACCTTATGGTACAACATCTCCTTTTCATTTTGGTTTTCGAGATTTTGCCTTCTCTCACCCAGGAAGTCGTAGTCACAAATACTATATTGACCTGCGCTCTTATCACAGTATTCGCGGATATCGCCAAGCGGTAGCGGAATTATATAAAGATGAAAAAATTGAAATAGAGGTCAATGGCGAGACGCGAAAATTCCCCATTCAGATCATTTCGATTCCCGTGGAAGATCAGAGGAAATTACAAGAAATAGCGGAAAAAAACAACTACGAAGGTGAACTACTAAAACAAGAAGACGAAGAACTCGTGTTTATATCCAGTCTGCCTTCTCCGCGTTTATTGGGCGTACCACCTAAGGGAAAGAGCCGTTCTGATTATCTACAACTAAAAACCAATAAAGTCATTGATATTGCGATCATTACACGCCAAAGTAACGAAAAAGAGGGAAAAAAAGCGTTGGCCAAAGAAATCTCCAAATGCCTAGCTCCGATAGAACCAACTTTGGCATTTGCCACAAAAACAGCACAATATTTAGCCAATGCCATGCCCAAACCTGTAGGGATCTCACTACGCGGAACAATCGCCGATAATCCTGTGGTTTTTGAAGATTCGTTTCGCGTTCCCGTTTCGGGAAAAAATTTCTATGAGATCACCAAAGAAAAATCTTGGCCGACTTTAGATATCGATTTAGACATTTTTTGTGGGGAAGAAGATTTTCAAGAAATATATGAAACGCTATGTGACGAACACCTGTTTTTTGAAGTCAATGCCGAAATAAAAGGTTTAAACCTACATAGCCAAATGCAAGAAAAGCTATTTTACAAAGAAAAAAATTTGCGCAGTATCGATATATACTTAATGACCGAGGAATGGGTGATGAAAAGTGTACAGCGTCACTTAAATTTGGGATTTGAACAACCGTGGGCTTATTACTATTTCAATTCGCACGCGTTGGTATTTGACGATTGGGTAAATTTTTTGAAATCACTGAATCGTCATATCTTTAATTAGACAATGGAAATCAAAATGGAAATGTAGGGGCGGACCTTGTGTCCGCCCGTTCCCTCAAATACAATTGGATACCCGTTTGCAATCATGAATCCCAAACAAAAATGCCCACAAGAATGTGGACATTTATTTAACAGCAATCGCCAGAAAGCATGGCATAATTCACTTGTTCGCTACGGTTTACACCGCGGCGTAGCAAATTCATCCAAATCAAATATGTGCCGTCGATTTCTGTTCCTTCTGCGGCGTCACCTTGTATTCCTTCGCTCGTCATACGAAACGTTTTTCCACGATAGTTAAATTCGCAAGGAGGCAAATCCGCTGTAGAGTCTTGGTGATCGTTTGCCACTTTTAAAGTGTATTCATTGCCATCAAAACGCGCCCACAGAGTTTCCTCGTCAGAAGTTTTCTTTAAAAAGAAACCATCGAACTGTTTATCTTCTTGCCATTGTTCCAAACTACTAAAAAATCGTGGCTTTAAAATGTATGGTCCACCCAAGTCTGGGCAAAAAGTATCACAGTTGCCACACTCATTGCAAAAGTCAGCAAAGTTTGCGATTTGGTGCCTTTTATTCACCGAAACTTCTCCCGATTCCTGTTTTTCCCACATACTATTTTTGCGCACAAATTTCGTTACCGGTACCGAGCCTTTCTCTAAAAAATACGAGAAATTGGCGTGGTTTGGACACACAGGAATACAAATGTCACATGTCAGGCAGTCAAATATTTTCATTTTCGTACCTGGCTTCGGTGGGGTTTTGGTGTGTTTGCTTTGGTGATATTCGCCTTCGGGATCAGCTACCGCAGCCGCATAATTAAGACTGTTTACTTTCAACGCCTGCGACAGACTCGAAACTTCACTATCGTTTTCTTGAGCGCGGGCAGTGATATAACTAGGGATATCGTTGCAATTGTGTTTCTTCATATCTTTTGCCAAAGCTTGGAAATACTTTGCCGAACGTGCATAACCACCTTTGCGCAGTAAATCCGTGCAAACGGTTATAGGTTTAAAACCGAGTGATGCGGCGTGATGAAAATTGTTTGGTGCAATTCCTGCGGAAAAGGAAATGGGAATTTCATTGCCAAAGTGTTCGCGAAATTTGGAAACTATTTGTATTGCCAATACATGCAGCGGTGCACCCGATGCGTACATGACTTCCTCTTTTTCCGCAAAAACTTTGCGATAGTTTTCGACGATAAGAGTATTGGTAAATTTTGCCCCGTAGCTCACTCCACAATCCGTGGCCAACTTTTTCATTCTCTCACAAATTCCCAGGGCTTGATCCCATTGCATGTCGTCATCAAATGCCTTATCGGGAACGACTAGGTCGGTGTACTCTAAGCGTTCGTGTAAAATTTCGCGTAACTTTGCCTTTCCCAAAAGAGTGGGGTTAAATTTTACGATAGTATTTAACCCCATTTCGCGGATTAAAAAACTAGCTATTTTTTCCACTTCATCTGGAGGACAGCCATGAAATGTAGATAAAGTCACGGAATCTGCAATCTTTGTTGTAAAAGGAATGTCGCGTAAATGAGCATACTCTTGTGGAATTTGTTGGCGGTACAAATCTACGATATCACTGGCATCACGCATTTTGCTCACGTAATGTTGTATCTTATCACTTTGTATGCCTTTTAGGTCGTATCCTAAAGAAATATCTAAAACAGTGTCGAGATCTCGTTCTTGCCATGAGACAATACCACTGTGCTTTAGTATATCGATTAACATCGACCCCTTTACATATTCGTGCAATGATTCTTCAATTTTTAACTCTTGCGACCATTCCACATTGTAACCAACGTTAGGAACATCGATGCATGGACGTGGAATGTCCAATTCATCGAGAATTTGTACCGTTTTTAACTCTATAATTCTCGCTCCACATAACCACGACATGGCAATATTTTGTGCCATTTGTGCATGAGGACCAGAGGCTGGCCCAAATGGTGTTGCCGCACGTTTATTGTGAAACTGTATTGAAAAGTCAAGGTTCTCTGGAGTATGAAAAAAGGATTTTTGCTTGATGTCAAAGATAGATTTTTGTATTTCCCATTCGCGAAATATCCTTGTAACAAGTTTTCCAAATGAATAAGGAATTAATTCAGCCATTTTTTACCCATTAAAAAGTTTAACTACATCTTCATTCTGACCATAATTTTCTGAAAATCTTGCGATGAAACTTTCCGCATCGTAAGCAAAGTTCTGCGTTCCGGTGCACTCGACGGCATAACACGCGGCCGTGGATGCAAGCTGTCCACATGTTTCCATCGGTAAATCATTTACAAGACCTTTTAGTAAACCAGCGCGATAAGCATCCCCTGCTCCTGTCGGGTCTACAAAATTGTCTGTTTTTACCACGGCAACTTTTGTTTCTTCGTCTTTATGATAAATGACAGACCCTTCGCCACCAAGGGTTACGATAAAATAATCGACTAGCTGGCGCAGTTCTTCTAAACTCTTTCCAGTTTTATCCACGATGAGATCCGCTTCATATGAATTGACCAATACGATATGCGAACCATTCAACAAGCTCATAATTTCTTCGCCGTTAAACGCTGGCAATGAGTGCCCTGGATCGTATATGTACTTGGTATTTGTATTGCGAAATGTTTCGGCGTGGCGCAACATACCCGTTTTGCCATCAGCAGCAATAATTGCAATCTTTATGTCAAACTTATCAAGAGTTGGTTTAATGCAAAAATCATTTGCCAGCATGGCTCCACCATGAAATGCAGTGATTTGATTGGCATTTAAATCGGTAATAATATGCGCAGAAGCTGTCCACTCGTTTTCTAAAACGACGATCTCAGAGGTAACAATACCACGTTGCTCTAGAAAAGTGCGATATTCATCAAAATCTTTCCCTACGGTTGTTGCAATGACCGGAGTTTCTTTCAGTAAAGCAAGGCTGTAGGAAATGTTACCTGCGGTTCCCCCTCTGTTCTTACTCAGATCACTCGCTGTAAAACTCACATTTAACTTATCGATTTTGTCAGCAAGTATGTGCTTGGAAAAAGTGTCTCCGAAATGCATTATGTAGTCATAAGCTAGAGAACCAGTAACTAAAATTGTTGGCATAATTTACTTTCTAATATAAAAATTTTAACTCGTGACAGGGCGATAACGCCCTTGAAATAAATATTTTGTGGGTAAAAGATTGTAGCACTCTGTAGTGAAAATAGTATTTTAGGTATACAAAATGCATTTAGTAGTGGTAGGATTGCTGTTGGTATTTTGAGTTTCAGCTTATGTTTTAACGTTTCTTTAAGAGTTCGTGCGTAAATTGAGGTCCCGGAGCAATTTTTTTGATGTCAATGTCAATGAGTTTATTCCCACGCCTGATATGAACTTTTTGGTATTGGTTTTGGCGTACGGCAAGCTCTCTAGCGGCATTCACTTCGATCGAAGTGTGAACGTACTCTTCGTCAAAACGGAGTATCGTATCGTTCAATTTTAGTACATTGTTTCGTGGAGCTTCTTTGACGACGATGCGCACGTAGTCTTGAAAACGCTGCATATTGCGATTGTTTGCGGCAAACTCTTTTATTTTTGCTTGGTACTCGGAAAAAAATGAAGCAATGGTGTTAAAGGATTCGTCTAACAAACCAAGAATGCGAGGATAATACTGGCGAAATCTGGGGTTTACCATATAAGAGCGAGCTTTTGCTGCCAGTATTATATAATTTAGCAAAGCCTTTTCCTTTTTTTTTATATTACGCGGTGATTCTTTTTTTTTGATTGCCCTGTTGAGGGAAACTCTTTGTACGTCGGCAATAATTCCTAAAGAAATGCACGGCAAGTGTATAAACCTTTTCCCCTGAATGTTTTTGTAAACTTCCTTAAAGATAGCGACTTTCTTACTTCCATTGCCTGTTTTGTATTTTGTGAAGAGATGTAATTCCTTCATCACCAAGTAGTCAAGTTTGCTATCGTCAGGTTTTGACATACTTAAAAACTTTTCAATATACTGCCCTGCTTTTTGCAAGGAACTGTCGTCTTGTGTTCGAAAATTGCTAATTCCAAGCTCATAGTAAAATGGAGCATAGCCTTGATCAATATTGACAGCTTGATCAAGTAGTTCGTATTGTTTTTGCCCACGAACTCTTTCAAGTATGGCAACTCTAGCCTCATGTATATCGGCTTTTGCTGTTCGGTAGCCATCGTTTTGCAATTCTTTGGCCAATTTAAGTGCGTCAATGAGCAACCCTTTTGCCTTCATCACCTTCATTTTTACGGACTTAATTTTCAGAAAGCCCGGGTCAGAATCTAAAGCTTTGTTACAAAAATCAATACATAGCTCGTAATTTTCATCTTTCTGTGCGCACACAGCTAAAATATAGTAACACTCTGTGGGATTGCTCAGGCTCTCAAGAGCTTTTTCCGCATCAAGTTTTGCTTCACGGTAACGATTACTACGAAAAAAACATTTGGCGCGAAGAAAATACGCTTGTTCATAATCAGGTCTTTTACTGATGATGTAACTCAGGTTTTTTATTGCCTCTCGTGTGCGCGGTGGAGAGTTAATCTCCATAGACTCTTGCGCACTTTTATAGTAGGACGCCAGGGTACTTTCATCGATTTCAGGATCTTTAGTGATATCGTTTACTGGCTGGCCGTCTTCGCTTACCTCTGCCACTTCGGTATTTTCCGTGTTGTTATCTATCTCCCCGACGCGGCGCTCTCCACCCTTCATCAAGACAACAACAGTAACAATGATTAATATCGCAATACAGAAAATGAGTACCGCTAGCAAGTATTTTATTTCTTTACTGCTAAGGCTCGAACGCTCAGAGCGTGCACTAACACGGCGTGATATGCGTGAACCGCGTTGTCTTGGTATATTAATTTTCTTATGACTTTGTGACCTTCGCGACGAAGGAGTCGCTTTTGGTGCGGCAAAATTGTTTTGCTGTGGTGCCGCAGGAGGACCACCGGCAAATGGTGAATCCGTTGGTGGAAATGTTCCTATATTTTGTTGAAAGGGCGGCGCCCCCATGCCTGGATTAGGATTCGCAGGAGCCGCAATAGTTACGTCACCGGTATTCACAACATCTGGTAAATCGAAACCACCACCTTGTGGTTGCGGAGGTTTAATGTCACTACGCAGATCTGGTGGGTTAAAAAAGTCAGACTCTATATCGGAATCAGGTGGAAGTTGCTGATTCTGATTATTAATGCTTTCCCAATCCCACTCTTGTGTTTGTGCGTTTGGTTCGCCTGTTAATAAATTATTGTTTTCGTAGGAAATTGTTGGATCAGATGCACTTAGAGGATCGAAATCGTTGGCGTTCATCGAATTCTCTAAATTAATGGGGTCTGCAATAGGTTGCATCCCGAATGTATCGCTTGGTATATTCTGTGAATTTCCCAAATCAATAACGTTATTCATCGGCATGTTGTTGTTACCGCCAGACAAATCAATTGTCGGATCACTAGCTGGGTTGAAAGGATCTCCCCCCTGACCAGCAAAAAATGAATCGAGATTTTGGCTATTTGGTGTTCCACTAAAGAAAGAGCCACTTTCACCTGGTCCACCATTGTCACTTAAGGTTATTTCTTCACCTGTGGTAATTTTATCAATACTCGACTGAGAAAATAAATCAATCGCCCCTTCTTGCTCTTCGGAAATGGTAGCGTCTTCTTCCGGACTTATTTGGCTACCTTGGTTAGGTTGTCCAAAGATATCAAATCCACTATTATTTCCTGTATCGGGAAATTGGTTAAAAAAAGAATCTTGACCACCTGTGGCCGGCTGGTTTGAAAAAATGTCGTTGGGATTTGTTCCACCGAATGGATCACTTCCTTGTTGGCCGCCAGCGAATGGATCACTTCCTTGTTGGCCGCCAGCGAATGGATCGCTTCCCCCTCCTAAGTCAAATGGAGTTCCCGATCCGCCAAATGGATCACTTCCTTGTTGGCCACCGCCAAATGGATCACTTCCTTGTTGGCCACCGCCAAATGGATCACTTCCTTGTTGGCCACCGCCAAATGGATCACTTCCCTGTTGGCCACCGCCAAATGGATCACTTCCTTGTTGGCCACCGCCAAATGGATCACTTCCCTGTTGACCACCGCCGAATGGGTCACTTCCTTGATCACCACCACCAACATCAAATGGAGAACCACTATCCCCTAAGTCAAATGGTGTTCCCGATCCACCAAATGGATCACTTCCTTGATCTCCACCGCCGAACGGATCACTCCCTTGTTGGCCACCGCCAAATGGGTCATTTCCTTGATCTCCGCCAGCAAAAGGATCACTTCCTTGTTGACCGCCAAATGGGTCACTTCCTTGATCTCCACCGCCGAACGGATCACTCCCTTGTTGGCCACCGCTAACATCAAATGGAGAACCACTATCTCCTAAGTCAAATGGTGTTCCCGATCCACCGAATGGATCACTTCCTTGTTGGCCACCGCCAAACGGATCACTTCCTTGTTGGCCACCGCCAAATGGGTCACTTCCTTGATCTCCACCGCCAAACGGATCACTTCCTTGTTGGCCACCGCCAAATGGGTCACTTCCTTGATCTCCACCGCCAAACGGATCACTTCCCTGTTGACCACCGCCAAACGGATCACTTCCTTGATCTCCGCCAGCAAAAGGATCACTTACTTGCTGACCACCGCCGAACGGATCGCTTCCCTGTTGTCCACCTGCATCAAATGGAGAACTACTATCTCCTAAGTCAAATGGTGTTCCTGATCCACCAAACGGATCACTTCCTTGGTCTCCACCACCAAATGGGTCGCTTCCTTGTTCTCCCCCAGCGAATGGGTCACTTCCTTGTTGAACGTCATTCGAAAAGGGGTCACTGCCTTGCTGTCCACCAGCGAACGGATCGCTTGCTTGTTGACCACCAACATCAAATGGAGAGCTGTTGTCTCCCAAATCAAACGGTGTTCCCGATCCACCAAATGGATCACTTCCTTGATCTCCACCGGCAAATGGATCACTTTGCTCTACTTCGGAAGAACTTATGTCAAATGGTGTGCCTGACCCGTCGTCAAAAGGGCTTGCTTCACTGATATCAAAACCGGAATCACTTCCGGAAGTAGGATCAAAAGGAGTACTTGCTCCCGTATCAAAAGGACTTGCTTCTCCCACATCAAAACCGGAATCACTTCCAGAGTTGGGGTCAAACGCAGCACCAGAACCAGTATCAAAAGCCGTAAAAGGTTGTTCAGGCGTTGCAGATTCTTCATTGTCGGTCACGCTTAGAGCAACAGCATCTTGAGCATCAGAATCATCATCAACAAAAATATCCTGCGCAGAATTAATATCGAAATCTGGGGATTCGTTCTTGTCTACTTCCAATTTCATGCTATCGGAATACCCTAAATCTAACGGAATACCATCTTCTACAGGTTCATCATCCTCATCTTCCACAATCATTTCGTCTGAAATATCATCCGCCATCATCTCAACAGAAGATTCATCAAAATCATCAATTTCATCGATTTCTTCGATTTCCATATCGGAAGAATCATCATCATCTAAATCTTGTGGAGCTTGACGTTGTAAGATACCAGACACTGCATCAGAAGAAATGTACCCTCTTTGGACCATTATTTGCCCCAAAGGTTGCCCAATCGCTTGTGTTTTCTGTATTTGCAAGCATTCTTCCACTTGTGCAGAAGATACAAGTCCCATAGAAACAGCTAATTGTCCAAATTTCATTTTACCATTCATGGCCGCATCCATTACATTGACCTTTTCTGCTAGGAATTTTAAAATACCGTTAAACGGTTAACTGTTTTGCAATTTGTTAGGGAGTTCTCTAAGAGTTGCCTAAACGTTATTTGTAATTAAAGGATAACAAACCATACACAATTTTTCCAAGATTTTTTCAAACTATTCCCTGCACCAGACATTATTTTTTTGCTATATTGTACACTCGTTTTTCACAATAGCTTAAACTTCGCCAAATATTTTGTTCTTGCCAAAAGGAGTGAATGGAAATATTTTCGGCATATTTGCTAGCCTAATGTCACAAAGATAAACCACACAAAAATATTTTTGACATAAAGCACATTTTGGACACGACGCACTGTCTCAACACTAAAAAGTAGTGTTTACTCTCAAAAGAAAGGCGACAGAAATGTATATTGTAACAGGGGGAGCTGGCTTCATAGGCAGCGTTCTTGTTAAAAAACTCAACGATCGCGGCATTAATGATATTATTATTGTTGATAATATTGGAACTTCTCTAAAATGGAAAAACCTTTTAGGTAAAACGTACAAAGATTACATACCCAAAGAAAATTTTTTAGATCGTGTTCGCCGCGGAACCTTTCCACAGGTAAAAGCAATTATCCATATGGGCGCTTGTAGTGCAACGACCGAAGAAGATTTTGATTATTTATACAACAACAATTATCTATATAGCGTTGAACTGGCAAAATGGTCCATGAGAGAAAAAATTCGTTTTATCTACGCGAGTAGCGCTGCAACATATGGTAGCGGAGCCAACGGCTATGTAGATAGCCAAGACATAGAACTTCGTCCACTAAACCGCTATGGTTATTCCAAATACATATTTGATCAGTGGATAAAGAAAGAAAATTTAGATAATTCCTGTGTCGGCCTAAAGTTTTTTAATGTTTATGGTCCAAACGAATACCACAAGGGAAGTATGGCGAGTCTGGCATACAAGGCGTTTAGCCAAATAAAAGAATACGGTTCTTTAAAGCTATTTAAATCTCATAAAGTTCCTTATAAAGATGGCGAGCAACTTCGCGACTTTGTTTACATAAAGGATTGTATTGATGTTATGCTGTGGTTTCTAGACAATCCACAACACAATGGAATATTCAATGTGGGAACTGGAAAAGCGAGAACATGGAATGATCTTGCCGCCGCAATATTTAAAGCGATGAATTTGGACTATAAAGTGGAGTACATAGATATGCCTATGCACCTTCGTTCTCAGTATCAGTACTTCACAGAAGCTAGCATGGACAAATTAACAAAAATGGGCTTTAGTCAAGGCTTTAGGAGCCTAGAAGAAGGAATTCGCGATTACTATGAAAATTACTTACTACAAGAAAATCCTTATCTGTAATTTCGCATTATGCCTATTGTTGATATCGTGTGCAAACAAAGATCGTTATGTTATTAGTGATTCTAGAGTTGTGAAGTATCGCTCCCCAATAGATCCTGTAGGACATTTGGCGGGAAATTTTGCAAAAAATCCCACAGCTCCTTCTTACAGACAATTTTTTCTATCGTGGTTTGCCGAGCACAGAAATTTAGAAAATAGTTTAGGAAAGAGTGTTCTTGCGGTAGTAGATGCACACCATAATATTCAGAACGCGTTGTCCAATATGCACACTTTTTTAGACGAAAACAAAAAGCAAAAGTTACAGGCATATCAAAAACTATATGATACGTTACTCCTTGCTTTACGCAGAAACACTTCATTGCGTATTCTAACGACACGTTATCGTGCGCTCGGAAAAAGTATAAACGAAGAGTTTTCGCCCACTGCGACAAACTGAAACAAAATGATTACAAACACTTTGACAAGTAACAACGTCATAACACTACTAGCAACTAAAAAAACACAACCTCATAACTGAATTTAGAAAGGGTTCTACATGTGGTATAAAATAGATAAGGAAGGGTTTTCCCGAGAGGAATTAATACGATTATACTCTGTTGTCGAAACACGAACGCGTGGATTTCGCGAAGATTTGTTTCGTTTTACCAATTTCTATTCTGCGGTATGCTTTGCTATATTAGGGATCACACTCTCGGGATTTGTCAATTTCTACGGAAAAGGTTTTCCAGTGTTATTTTTTCTTTTTGGCCCGGTCACAACTATAATGATGTGTTTTCTTGGCTTGCGTGTTACCAACCAAATCTATCGTAGAATCCAACAGGAAACTTCCATGAAAGCCAAAATTGAAAACGCCTTAGGATTAGACCAAGCTATGCCTATCGAAAAATTCTACGGTGAAAAAGTGATTTGGGAAAATGATAACTCTTTAATACCTACACGTCATGCAGAAAGACGCTTTCTCGAATCTGACAGTTCTGATTTTGTCAATGCTGGTTCCCGTAAAAAGGGCGGTGTGAACAAAAACAACAAGCTGTATTTCGGAATTATTGGTGCTGTATCTGTTCTTCTAATCGTAACCATAATTGTATTTGCTATGAAGCAAGTTTAGACTATTTTTCATGATATTGACATCATGTTAAAAATGTCTTGACATCGAATCATTTTTGTAGAATAATATCGTAAAATTATTTTAAAAATACAAGATACAAAGTAAATTTTACCTTCCCAAGTATGGAGAAATAGTTTGATAGCGCTAATTTCGGATATACATGCCAATATAGAAGCCTTAACCGTTGTAATGGAAGATATAAATAAGCAAAATGTTGACACAATTTTTTGTCTTGGTGACGTAATTGGTTATGGACCAAACCCACGGGAATGTATAGAGATTGTGCGTAATTGTAGCGAATTTACACTTTGCGGCAACCACGAGGAAGCAGTACTTTTCAGTGCACAAGACTTCAATGTTAAAGCTCGTAGGGCTATTGATTGGACAAGAGATCAACTTAACTCGGATAAGTACGATCAAGAAGAAAATTACGAACTTTGGGATTTCTTGGGTGAGTTGAGAAAAAAAGTAAAAGATGAAAGCGTTCTTTACGTACACGCCTCTCCAAGACAACCAACCCGCGAATATGTACTTCCCAAAGATATAAAAGACCAGAATAAAATGGAATCCATTTTCATGGAATTTGAAAATTGCGGTGTATGTTTTTGTGGACACACGCACATACCTGGTGTTTTTACCGATGATCTAAAATTTGAATACTCTCGAAACCTAGGCAACCGCTTTGAAATTTCTTCTTATCCTGGGAAAAAGCTGATAAACGTTGGTTCGGTTGGTCAACCACGCGATGGTGACAATCGAGCAAGCTACGTTTTATTTGACGTAGAAAATCAGATCATCGAATGGAAACGACTTCCATACGACTACAAGAAAACCATGGAAAAAATTAGAGCTGTTGACGACCTTGCGGATTATTTAGCTGTTCGTTTAGAAGAAGGTCGATAAACAACATATCTCGAACACCATCCATATGGAGTTCCATAACTTCCCCTTTTCCTAATTCTTATAAGATTCTCTAGCTTGCAGCATGCTTAAATAGCATGCTTTTTTTTAATTCATCAAACAGGAACATTTCAATGACTCCAGAAAAAAGATTTCTTCTTGCAATGTCTCTCTCTTTACTTTTCCTCATGATTTGGGGACAAGTAATGGTAAAAAAAAGACAAGCTGCCTTGAAAAAACGACAAGAGCAACAGCAGCAGGTGCAGCAAAACAACAATGCGCAAAACAATAACGATGCGCAGAAAAACGACAACGCACAGAAGAAAGAACAAAACAACAACGAAAACAACAACGAAAACAACAACGAAAACAATAACGAAAACAACAACGAAAACAATAACGAAAACAACAACAAAAATAACGACGAAAACAACAACGAAAACGAAAAACAACAACAAGATATTGAAGATGAAAAGTTTGTTGTCGAAACGCCAAAATACTACATGACATGGACAAACAAAGGAGGTTCCTTGGTCTCCTTGAAGTTAAAAGAATACGTTACTGGAGACACAGACAAGAAAAAAGAAGGCTGGCAGAACAACCAAGAAAACTGGCTAGACATTATACCCGAATTCAATACACGCCATCTGTCGCTCACTTTTGCCAACAATACAGGAAACAAAGAAAAGCTCAGTGCATCTTCTTTATCAAGTTTACTATGGAATGTAATCAACGAAACCGATAAAAATCCACGACGACTCATCTTTACCAAAACGGATAATGGTGTACTGTACAAAAAAATCTTCACTTTCACCGATGAAAATATCATCAAAGGGGAAGTGGTTATTACCAATACAAAAGACCAAAAAGTTACCTGTAGCCCTGCAATTGGTGGTTCAAGTGGAATCAGTTGGGAATGTGCAGATAAAACTGTAAGCCAGTTTATTACGCTACACCACTTTTATCGCAATCATAAAGGAAATCCAGTATCTTCTTACGAGTACTTGGATACTGCTACTGCGGATGATTTTTCCATACAAAATAACTTTTCATGGTTATCCATTGACAACAAATATTTTTCCACCGTCATCGAGGCAGTCAACCCCAAAGAAGTCTCGGGAATCACTTCACAAAGTTTTTCTCCTGACATATTCTATATACAGAAAAACATAAGTGCGAAACGCGAAAAAGGCGAAACGCCAAATGAGAAAGATTTAAAAGCCATCAAACTTTTTGCACCTATTTTGCAATTTGCCTCATTCGATCTTGCAAAAGGGGAAAGCAAAACTCTACAATTTCATTTCCGTGCAGGCAGTAAAGTTGACTTGGCAAAAGATAACAAAGAATTCACTCTTTTAGAAGACTTTGGAATGTTTGATTTTGTCGCGCGATTTTTACTTGCTGTCGCAACTCTATTCGCAGGTATTTTTGGTAATTATGGTATTGCAATTATTTGCATGACAATATGTATAAAACTGATTTTGTTTCCTTTGACAAAGAAACAGCAATTGTCTATGCAAAAATATCAAAAATCCATGAAGGTGATACAACCACAACTCAAGAAACTACAGCAGAAATACAAGAACAATCGCCAAAAGCTAAATCAGGAAATGATGGCCCTTTACAAAAAGCACAATGTGAATCCAATACCAGTCGGTGGATGCTTACCTATATTCATCCAAATTCCTATTTTTATTGGTTTATACCAATCACTACAGTACTCAATACTCTTAAGACAAGAAACATTTCTCTGGGTGACAGACCTTGCGCAACCAGATCGTTTCATGTTAGTAGACTGGTCCTTATTCAACTCGGTATTTGGTGATTATCTAAACATTTTGCCTATCATCATGACCGTGCTATGGATCTTACAACAAAAGTTAATGCCAAGGCCGGAAAGCCCAGAAATGCAACAACAACAAAAGATATTTATGTTCATGACAATCTTTTTTGGGTTCCTCTTTTACAGTCTTCCTTCTGGTTTGGTAATGTATTGGTTAACGGTTAACCTAATCAGTATTGGCGAACAACTTATTATTCGCAAACTAAAGGAAAAACAAGAAGCTTAATTCCTTTAAATAAAACGAAACTTCCCCAACGTGTCATTCCTGCGAAGGCAGGAATCCACAATGTAAAGTTAACTTATAAACGCCTGGATCCCTGATCAAGTCAGGGATGACACTTGGGTTTAATTTTTAATTCCAGGTATACTTTTTCCACTTTCAACATCACATATTTAACAAGTGAACATCTCCATGAATAACTCCACCATTGTCGCAGTATCATCCACATCGGGCGAATCCTATCGTGGGGTAATACGTATTTCAGGCCCAGAGGCTTTTACGATTACCTCAAAGTTCACTGTAGAAGAAATCAAACCACAAAAGCATAAGTGGTGTCAAAGTGATCTTCTCATAGAACAGTGGCAAATGAACATTCCTGTAATCTTGTACCTAATGAAAGCTCCTTTTTCGTATACCTCCGAAAACATCATTGAAATACACACGTTTTCATCTCCTGTACTTCTAGACATTATCGTACAACAATTTATCATGGGGGGATGTCAACCCGCACAACCAGGAGAATTTACCAAAAGAGCATTTTTATCTGGAAAGATGGATTTAACTCAGGCAGAGGCAGTGGCCGAAATTATTGCCGCCAAAACGACTGCGGAAAGAAAATCAGCTTTTTTGGGAATGACCGGACAACTATCGCGACAGATAGAAGAAATGCAAGCGGTGATCTTAAACGTTGTAGCACTCATGGAGGCTCATATTGATTTTTCAGATGAGGAAATAGACCCACTGCCTGCAGACTATGTATTGGAAAATTTGCAACCTGTCTTCGATCTCCTGTGTAGTTTCCATAAAAAAAATAAAGAGGTATCACTACATGGCATACAACTGTGTATTTGTGGTGCTCCAAATGCCGGTAAATCTACATTTTTCAATCTAATCGTTGAGAAAAACCAAGCACTCGTTTCCGATGTTTCGGGAACAACATTGGATTGGGTAGAGGATTATATTGTGATAGATGGTATTCGCTTCAATGTAATCGACACGCCTGGCTTAGAAGATAAAGCGGTCGATTTACAACACAAAGCGCAGAAAAAAGGTAGGGATATTTTACGTAATTGTGATATTGCTCTCTTTATATTAGATTCTTCAACACCTTATAAAGAAGTATACGAACAGTTGTTCGCCATTATACCCCACGAAACTCCATTGGCTATTTTATACAACAAAGTAGACCTACCATCACAAATAGATCAACAAATATTCATGGACAAGTGTGATACAATTTTCTCCACTTCGTTTACTACAACACAAAATCTAGACACTATCAAAAGTTGGCTAGTCGCAAAGGCGGAGCAAATCAAACAAAACAAGAATGAAATCTTACTAAATACTCGCCAACATTTTGCTGTCAAACAAACAGCAACAATACTAGAACAAGTAATCGATGATCTCAAAAACGCAACATCATATGAGTTTATTGTAGGAGACCTACGTTTATCTCTCGATTACCTAGGAGAAATAGTGGGTAAGGTAACAACGGAAGACATTTTAGGTGAAATTTTTAGTAAATTTTGCATTGGAAAATAGATGTTTGCACCTACTGTTTCTGCAAAATAACCTTTTTGTACCACAATTCATTAATTTTACGTTCAACCATTTCGCTAGAGTCGTTACTGGTATTTTTTCCTCCGAACATTTTTCGAAACCATGCTCGATGTATTTCGCGAATTTCATAAAGTGGTTCTTTACAATCTTCCCATGTATCTTTCAAAACAGCACTCTCGATTTCAACCGTACGGATATCTTCGCTGTAATGTAGAATAGTGATTCCGAAAACTAATGCTAAGAAAACAATGTAAATTAATAGTGCTAGCATCTTGTGGATAAGAGATTTTTTTGCTATATTTGAATTCATAGGTTGGGTGGAGCTCAGTTGTTGCTGTTCCATTCGCTGAGTTTTTTCCAGTTCCAACTTATGCATAATTTCTTGTGTTTTAGACATAGAAAGATCTACAGCGATTGAACGGTTACAGGAAGGACATTTTCCCGTCTGGCCAATTCTTTCCTCTGGAGCTAAAAGTATGGCTCCACAGGAACACCTAATCTTTAAAGGCATGAAAATCTCCCGAAAAAAAAATGAAAATAAAATTTAAATGTGAATGTGGAAAGAGGATTAAAACTTCCGTAAAAAAAATAGGACGTCAACTACATTGCCCTCTTTGCCAAAGAAAAGTAACAATACCCAAAATAGATTCAGAAGCAGTTCTAAATTTAGAATGTGATGAATGCAAAATACCGTTTTCAAACAATTTGGATAAGTGTCCGTCTTGTCATAAAATCGTAGAAGAAGAAAATGAAACAACTCAAGAAGAGTTTAACCATAACCGTAGTAGTGTCATTATCTCTCCTAAAAATCCGGCAAATCTATACTACATTGTTTGGGGCGTTTGCATTATTATAAGTTTGATATCGATTGTTTACATTATAGTAAATTTAAAAACACTCAAATCAATTATTGGGTAATTATGCCCAACAGTTCGCTTTATTTGAAACTACATCTAAAAGCAGTTGTGTTTTTACAGTTTGTTCGTATCAAGTGTTGGATAGTTCCTACTCACAATCAAAATTATAAAACCATTTTGCTATCTAACTATAGAATTATGCTTTTGCGTATTTAACTAAACTGATAGATGTACCATTTGTTTCGGTTTTGCGAATATTGACCTCATCCATCATTCTTCTCATTAAAATAAGTCCCATGCCTCTACCGGATTTCTTAATCTGGTCGTCATCAGGCTGAACTAGATGTTCACTAAAGGTATTGACACCGCTATCAGTAATGGTAATGGAGAAAAATTCTTCGTTGATTAAAACAGACATGTGAATTTTTTTATTGCGGTCAAAATGATGCGCATGTTCAATGGCATTGCTACACGCTTCATCTACAGCCATAGTGATACTATCGCGCTGTTGGTCGTCAAATGTTGCCTTAGTGAAAGACATAATAAAATCGCGAATTTTGCTCAAGTAGTTCGTATCAGAAGGAAAAATAATAGTAATTTCATCTGGCGCACCTTCGTTTTCAGGTACCGCGGGCAAAGACGGAGATAAGGGGTTTTCAATGAGGTTTAGCGTTCCCTCGTTATTTATAAATAAAATGGACTTACATCGTGGACATCGATAGTGACCAGTTGTTCGAAAATTAATCTTCTTCCCACAAGACAAACATCGCTTTATTGTAGGAAATTGAACATGTGTCGAAGGTGTTCCATCCGTAGGCGTGGGCATTCTCGCTGCGGAGTTTGCGGTAGCATTTGTCGCTTCGGTTGTCACCTGACTGGTATTTTGCTCTTCTTCAACATGTAATTCTCGTTCACTTTCGTCCTCTAGTTCCTCTATTTCCTCTATAGAAGATTCTCGATCATATGTCCCGTCCTCAACTAGAGTTTTTGCTACTTCCATCGCCGATTCTAAATCGGGAAGGATATCACAAACGTTATCAAGACCAAACATGGAAAAAACTTCGCTAATATTACTTTCTAAATTGCAAAAAATAATTTTAAACTTCGGTTCATTCATTGCTCTAGAGGTTAAAGCTCCAAAACCAGTACTATTCATATACGTCAATCCACTAAGATTGAATATCAAAATATTACAGGTCACTTCCAAGACTTTATCCAAAAATTGCGAAAAGTCTCCAACATTAGACAAATCTATCATGCCCGAAATGCTAATAATACCGATTCTTTTGTCTTCTGCATCGTATGAGAAATTCGTGGTTACGTTTTGCATATTGTCACTCTTCTTTACCTTATGATAAAAACTTATCCACTACCGTATTCGGCCAAAGTATGTTTAGTGCTTTTAACACTTTTTGAAAATCTAGTGGTAACGGGGCATGGATAAGCATCTCTTTTTTTGTCTGCGGGTGTATAAATTTTATTTTCCACGCATGAAGTGCTTGTCGGTCAATCAATGTACCACAAAGATTTTCTTCCGCAAGCTGTTTTTCATATTTTACATTTTCACCTGTAAAACTTTTGAGAATGTCATCCACTGTTAAGTTAGGATTTGCCCCATATAAATCATCAGCAACTATTGGATTTCCCAAAGACTTAAGATGGACTCGTATTTGATGAGTACGCCCTGTTTTTGGAAAAACATGAACAAAAGAAAACTGAGCATAGTTGCAAAGAACTTCATAATTTGTTTCTGAGGGTCTACCGCCATGATTTACACACATCTTTTCCCTACAACGAGGATCTGTCCCGATAGGGAGACTTATATTGCCTTTTTTACATTCAATTGGTTTTTCTGTTATCGCGATATACTCTTTTTGTATTTCACGGTTTTCAAACTGCTTTGCTAAAAAAGCATGCGCATAGTTGGTTTTGGCGATTAGTATGACGCCACTTGTAAAACGATCAAGGCGGTGAACTATCCCAGGACGAATATAACCATTTATTTCCGACAAATTTGCAAAATGATGCAACAAACCATTTACCAAAGTTCCTCCATTTTGTCCTTTGACGGGATGAACAACTAAATCAGGTTGTTTATTGACAGCTGCCATATACTCATCTTCATATAGAATGTCTAAGGGTATGGCCTCTGGCTTTAATTCCAGTGGTTCTAGTTGTGGGAGAGAAATAAAAATTCTATGCCCTACTTTGATTTTAGAGCTTGGCTTTACAGTATTTCCATTTACGGTTATATCACCGTTTTTAATCAGCTTTGTGATAAAAGAGCGTGTATATTGAGAAAAGCAATTTACCAAGTACTGATCTAAGCGACAATTCGTCGCCCCAGCAGGAACAACAAAGTCAAAACGATCGAGTTTTTCATAGTTGGGTACAAGAGGTCGTTCCATAAGTTTTTGTCACAAAACAATTATTAAAAAATTCAAAGAAAAACGGTTGTTTTCACCACAGTATAAATGTAAGAAATACCACTACATTAAGTTATTTATAATAATAGATTTTCTATTAGAGATTATTGTACTGATTAATTACAGGTTTTCAATGAAAAATAACTGTGATCTTTAGATTTTTACAACTTACTTACTTGTATGAACCATTGGTAAAAAAGCGATAAAAATAAAAACAGATCGTTTGACATAAAAAATTATATTTGTTAACATAAAAAGGCTAAAGGGCGATAGAAATAGATTTTTTAAGGCCACACAACAAATAGAACAAAAAGATTTTTATTGTAATGTGAGCCACTTAGTAACAAGTCTTAATAAATACATCCAACTAACTCCACCTTAGGATGTCAATTGACCTAAAGTTACCTAATTAATATCTTTAAAAATATAAAAAAATCTATATTATGCTGAAATTTATGCTAAAATAGTAACAGTATATTAATTCCTAGCTGCAAGAATAAAAACTTGTATTGAAGTTTAGTCGTGAAAACTAAGGCTTCATACAAATATCAACGCACACTAGGGCGTGCCCTAAATTTTGTTACATATTTATATCATTCCCATTCACACACACTTAACTATGAAATGGCATAAGTATGGTTATTGATGAGAATACAGTTGTCAAGCTAACTCTTATCTTATACGAAGTAGACAAAAAACCAAGAACTATACTAAGTACTCTAAAATCGGGTGACAGCTTAATTATTGGTAGAGGACAAAATGTCCAATTATGGGTAAACGATAAGAATATTTCGCGTGAACACTGCAAAATATCATGTGTAAATGGTGAAGTATTTGTAGAAGATTTAGCAAGCCGTAATGGAACATTTGTAAATAAACAACGAATACATGGCCGCGCGCAGTTAAAGGGTGGAGAACAAATCCGTTTGGCCAGTAGTAGTTCGGTAATTGTTTCTTTGGAACTGGCGCAAGGCAACCAAGGCGCTATCGCAGATCCTCCCACCCCACCTCCTCCAGGAGACCAAATTTTACAACCTGGAGAAATTATCAATGGATATCGCATAGAGCGACGCGTTGGTGAAGGAGGTATGGCGGTTGTTTATAAAGCAACTCACCTAGGATTAAACCGTCCTGTTGCCATCAAGACTTTAGTTAGTCGTTTAATCCAAAATCCAAAAGCAATAAAGCGTTTCGCAAATGTTGCCAAAGTAGCCAGCGTATTAACACATCCCAACATAGTACAAATCTTTGATAGTGGTCGCCTAGATAAGCGCGGTATATACTACATTGTGATGGAATATGTTGAAGGGCAAAATTTAAACGCGCTACTCAAAGAATATGGCAAACTACCATTGGATCGTTCACGCCTTGTAATCGGACGTATAGCAAGTGCGTTGGAATTTGCAAACAAACACAATATCATTCACCGCGATATAAATCCATCCAACATTCTAGTGGGTGAAGAAGACGTCCCAAAACTAATTGGTCTTGGCCTAGCAAAATGTTTGAACGACGAAGTGACTTCGTTAACACAACCAGGACAAGGAATGGGAATGGTAGGTTACATTGCACCCGAGCAATTACTTGATGCCTCGAAAGCCGACCATCGATCAGATGTTTACTCCTTAGGTGCTGTTTTCTATCGTTGTCTTTGCGGACAAACGCCCTATGATACAAAAAACATCCGCGATTTCTTCAGTTGTATACACAAAAGAATCCCCCCTCCGCGGCCACACGAGGTAAATCAGCATATTCCAAGAACAATCAGCGACATGATATTAAAGGCTCTTGAGTATAATCCAGAAAAGCGTTTTCAAAGTATCACAGAATTTATCTTAGCATTAAAAGCGGCCGTTTCTCCTGACAAATATAACAGTCAAAAAATAGCCGAAAGTGCCATGAGTATGTTACCTCAAAAAGTTGAGGTAGAAAATTTTGAATTTGATGCACTTTTTAAACCATATGCAGATGTGGGTGGGGATTTTTACGACTTTATTGAGCTTAACGATAAAGAAATTGGTATTGTTATCGGTGATGTCACAGGCCATGGTATTGAAGCGGCAATTATCGTTGGTATGATTAAAATGGCGGTAAAGATTTTTGCAAAACAATATGCTTCCACAACGGATGCTTTGAAACATGCCAACAAGGAAGTATTTCCTGATTTGGATCAAACAACATTTGCCACAGTGTTTTATGGAATCATTAATAGGGAAAAGAAAACCCTACGCTTTAGTCGTGCAGGGCACAATCCATTGATTCTTTACAACCCTAATCGTGCAAAGCCTATTACAACCTATCACCCCGAAGGAAAATGTATCGGAATGTTTGCACAATGCGAATTGCAAGAAATGCAAATTCAGTTGCAGCCAGGCGATTGTTTAATCCAATACACAGATGGTGTTACCGAAGCTATGAATTCAGAGCAAGAAGAGTATGGTATGGAAAAACTATGCGAAACCATCCGCAGTAGCGAAAATAATATCCAGACTATCTTAGGTAACATAGAAAAATCTGTGGAAGAATTTGTAGGGGCTGAAAAACAACAGGATGATATTGCAGTGATCGGAGTGAAGGTCTTATAGTAGGTTTCACTTAAAGACCTAATTTTCTTGATATAACAAGAAAAAAATAAATCCCCCTGAATCCACAAGAATTTGGGGGGATAAAATTTTGCTACTAGATTTTCACATACTTGCCTTTATTGTCTTCCCACCATTTTTCCCAACGATTAATGCCTGCTTCGCGATCTTTTTGCGAAACATTATAACGGTAATTAAAGTTCATTTTGAATACGGATCTCAATGTTTGTTGAGAACGAAAACGTATACCCATATTGTTATTTCTCAATCCAATCCCAATCAGCACTGGTACTCCACGATAGTCATCCATATCACAAAGTGAAGCTGCCGCTTCTAACTGGACAAAATCAACCGTATCCTCCAAGCGTTTATAAATATTTTCTTTTAATTCCAAAGCTTCTTGTGATTGATTATTCTTGTATATCCGCGCAATACAATACATGCATCCTGTGCGAACTTTTGGTGAAAAACTAGTAATATTTTTGCCAAGATGAACCAAGGCTTCATCGCCATAATCAATGATTTCTTGACATAAACGCCAATAATCTTGACCTTTGGACAAATGCATAATTTGAATTAACCTTGGTATTCGTTCCTCAGAGGTTTCTTCTGTGGTTGTCTGTACATTGTTTGTGGAACTAACGCAACCAGCAAAAACAATAGCTAAAACAACATATATATATAACTTATTCATGCCTGGTTCCTATCTGATTCGCATCAATAACATATCGAAATCCTAACGCCAACATCTTAACTTGTGGTTGTTGTGGATAGCGCTTACTGCAACGTAACGTATTTCCTTTATAATACCAACTACCGCCTCGTGCCACCTTATATCCTGGTCGTATAGTGAGAAGATGTGGATTTCCTTCATAGCTTTGATAATTGTCCGCTGTCCACTCTAAAACGTTACCTATCATATCATAACAACCGTAGGAAGATTTTCCAGAAGAAAATTGCCCTACAAAGGCTGTGTCCCGTAAGCCCTCCTCTATGGTATTGGCATATTTTTGATAAAATTTATTTCCCCAAGGGTAAACAAATCCCTCATCGCCTCGTGCCGCCTTTTCCCATTCTTTTTCAGTAGGAAGTCGTACTCCCATCCAATTACAATACCCCACAGCATCATTCCATGATACGCCTGTGACTGGCTTTTGTAAATTTTGCTGTGCTGGCTTTCCCAACTGCCAATGTTGTGGAGGGTTCACATTGGCCGATTTCACATAATCGTAATACTCGGCATTTGTCACTTCGTATTTACGTATATAAAATGCTGACAAAAGTATAATTTTTCTAGGCGTTTCGTCTTTTTCTTCATCATTTCCAAAGACAAAGTTTCCACGAGGAATAAAAACCAAAAGATCATGAACTTTAGCAGGTAAACGTGGAAATAGTTTTTTAAAATAATTTTTGTTGAGCGACGGGTGAGATATGTAGCGCAGGGCGTAAATATAGCGTTTTTCTTTTAGTAACTGGCGAACTTTGTCTCGTATACGTTTATGTATTTTGTAAATTTTGCGCAAAGTTTTTATTTTTGTTTTGGCGTGTAGAGTGTTGACAGAAGCATACATTTTTAATGCCTTTGCAAACTCTCCTTGTTGTTGTAGCTTCTGCGCAATATCTAACTTACTCTTACTTTCTTCGTCGCGAAGTATTCTTTCGCGACAGTACTCTATTCTTTGTCGCACTTTTTTTGCAAGAAGAGGGTGATCTTTGATTTTCTCATAATAGACAACCGCTTCGCTGTATTTTCCATTATTTTCATAATACAGCCCTCGTTGCCATGTATCATAAACGCGTAACAACTGCGCATCTTTGCGACTTATTTTTTGCGTAAGTTCAGAAATTCTCTGTTGGAGAATATGATCGGAGTAAAAACTCAAGGCCCAAGAATAACAACGTATTGCTAATGTAAGCTCACCTTTTTTTTCTGCGATCTCCCCCTTTTGCTTCCATGATATGTACTCTTGGGGAATTTTTGCACTTTGGGGAGAAGAAATAGCAATCTGTTCTTGTTTTTTGAGTAGGGGTTTGGGGGGAGGGGGAGAAATTTTAACTATCGGTTCAATTCCACCATTCACCACAAAGAGTACACTACAAACAACAAGACTCAGCAATGAAACATAAAAGGCTTCAAATTTCATACTACAACTGCAATGCTGGGCGAAATGCTTGTATAATTTCGGGTGTCACTTGGGAAATAACAACTTGTTCAATAAGGGTGTTTTTGCGTTTTGCAATTCTCGTTGCTGCAATCATTGCCGTTTCAATGTTATCCACTTCTCCGTTTATCACAAAGTAAGCATTTCCCGCAATTCCTTTTGCCAAATGTATCTTCACAAGTTCAACACTTGCTGTTTTTAAAGCACAGTCCGCACCTTCAATACATGTTGCACATGCTGTTGTTTCCAGTATACCAATAGCATTTAAATTGTTTGTGTTTGGTTGTGACTTTAACATTTTAATAATGGCCGGATGAATATTGGGCAAAACAAAAGAATCCACAACGCTATATGCACCTATTCGTAAACCTTCGGTAAATGAACTTTTTACCTCATCTACCTCTCCATCGAACATTACGATGTATTTTCCCGAACTTATTGTTTGTGCAACTAAGATGCGTACCTCCGCTTTTTTAAGTAACGCATCTACGGATTCCATACCCTTCGCAATAGAAGTAAATTCAATAAAGCCTACACACGGTTTGTTCATTATACTTCTCCGGCAATCTGTTCGAGAACACTTATCGCTGCTTTTTGCGCTTCTTGTATTTCACTATCTGTTCCTGCTAAATATAAACGTCCAAATGCACCTATGGGTTGTATATCAACAAGGGATAAAGGTGTGGCTTTTTCTGCTTCGTTCGCGGCAATCATTGCATAACCGGCGGGTTGTACCTCTAATATAAACAAAGTCTGTCCACCCAACAGCATGTTGCCTTTTCGCGTTCTATTAATTAGCATTGCTTGATGATCGTTCACCCCAGTGATGATCTCGTTGGTTTTAATCGCTGGTTTTTGCCGCATATTTTCAGTCATATTTAGATATGATAGTATTTGTCGACCTGCTTCTAAAACCGAGTCTTGTCGTTCTGCATGGACTTCAAGAATCCCAAATGCTCTTTCAACAACCTGTACCGCGGGTTTCACATCGGTGCTCTTTTGTGCCACATCCGTAATACGATTGATTTCCATACCTGGAGCAATTTCAATCCATAACGAGGCTTCTCCTGCAACAGGCAGGTATCCACGACAAGTTGCTGCCATGTAGCTAGCCAACTGTGGTTGTAAACTGTTTAAAAAAGTATATGTACGTAGTTGAATCATAATTTTCTCGTGAAAGGGTTTTGTAAACAATACAATATAGATAACGCTGACATGTCTACATAGGACATAGTTTATTACGCACATTCACGCTCGTTTTTAAATTATTTAATCATACGGATATGTGTCGATAACATTTCGAGCGTGAACGTTGTTTTTCGAAGCAATTTACTATGCTACTTTTTAAGCGTTTTGTTCTCTATTCCAGTTTGCGTTTTTCGGCAAAATAAATTCAACTTCGCTGTGTGGTCGAGGTATTACGTGAACAGAAACCAGTTCACCTACTCTTTTTGCTGCTGTAGCTCCCGCGTCGGTAGCCGCTTTTACAGCCCCAACTTCTCCACGTACCATAACGGTCACATAACCGCCACCAATTTTTTCTGTGCCTAGTAAAGTTACTTTTGCAGCCTTCACCATTGCATCAGCGGCCTCTACACATCCAACAAAACCGCGAGTTTCCACAAGTCCAAGAGCAATCTTGCTCATAATTCATTCTCCTTTAGTAATTTCTACTAGCAAATAATTTTAGATGGCACAGCCACACGCCTAAATCGCGTCGTATGGCCAACCGCGTTTTTTTACACCCTGGCTTGAAACGAACTGTTGCGGAACCAAATCCAACGCAGATTTTTCAGCCAATATTTTTTGTTCATAGCTAAACATGTTACTTTTAGACAGTTGTACTTCTTCTTGTAAATCTAAGCATCGATTTTGCATATCGACACTTGTTTTATCGTCCCATAGCGCAAATTCTTCTCGTAATGTAGTGACTCTTTTAATATTCAGTAAATGTTTGGCCGAAATGTTATCTGAAATAATATTGTTCCCAAAACTTCCACACCCAAGAGTCATAGAAGGCAATA
Organism: Candidatus Uabimicrobium amorphum; assembly: GCF_009002475.1. Lineage (GTDB taxonomy): Bacteria > Planctomycetota > Uabimicrobiia > Uabimicrobiales > Uabimicrobiaceae > Uabimicrobium > Uabimicrobium amorphum. The sequence continues at coordinate 158,777 of NZ_AP019860.1, read as the reverse complement.
AATTTGTCGCAAAGCCCACCCCTCCTTGTGATGTAGGGCCATTCACTACAATCCTAGAGACCGGTTGACGTAAGGCGCACTTCATCACAACCTCAGTGTTGGTTGAGTGAACACAAAATGTGTGTCCACGTCCGCCTAAATTCAATAATGCTTCGCCTAAATCTAGAGCCTCTTCCACTGATTTTACTTCATAAAAAGCAAGAAGGGGTGCTAAGGTTTCGTAGGACAATGGATACTCTTCACCCCATCCATCTAGGGGAGCGAGTAATACGGATGTATCCATTGGCACGTTGATGTTTGCTTTTTGCGCAATTATATATGCCGGTTGCCCAACAATCTCAGGATTCATCATTTTGTTGCGCACAGCAATTTGCGATACTTTTTTTGTTTCTTCTTTGTCTAAAAAATAGGCCTTATGTTTTTTAAATTCACTTACTACTTGTTCTTTGATCGAAGATTCTACAATAACGGATTGTTCTGAAGAACAAATCGTTCCATAATCAAAGAGTTGGCTCGTTACAATACAGTCAACAGCATGCGCAACATTCGCTGATTTTTCAATAAAAGCAGGAGGATTTCCCGCACCAACCCCATAAGCGGGTTTCCCAGAGCTATACGCCGCTTTTACCAAGCCCGGTCCACCGGTAGCTAAAATGAGAGATACAGCGGGGTGTTTCATTAAACGCTGCGTCGCCTCTAAAGTTGGATGGTTTAAACAACCAATAGCTCCTGCTGGTAAACCGGCTTCTACAGCTGCTTCACGAAGAATTTCCGTTGTTTTGTAAACGCAATTTGCTGAACGTGGATGGGGAGCGAGAATGATAGAATTTCTCGCTTTTATAGCAATAAGTATTTTATATATGGCTGTAGACGTGGGGTTTGTTGTGGGAATAATAGCTGCGATAGTTCCTACAGGGTCAGCAACTTCGTAACAATTGCTACTGTCATCATAACGCAAAATTCCCGTTGTCTTTTCGTGGCGAATACTTTCGTAGATATCTTGTGCAGCAAACAAATTTTTTGCTGTTTTGCTTTCCACACGCCCCATTTTTGTTTCACCTGCCGCCAGACGCGCAAGCATTTCTGCGGAGCGTACACTGACCTCCGCCATCTTCGAAACGATATGGTCAACTTGTGATTGATTGTATTCCGCTAACCGTTGTTGTGCCTGTGTGGCATTAGCAACAAGCGTTTCTACTTCTTGTAATTTCGTAAGTTTTTCTGATAGCATTATTTATATTTACTAACATGAGGATAAAATTATCGTATAAAAATTTTCTCAAACAAAAGAAGTTTGAGGTTTAGACGTAGCACTGTTATTAGAAAACTTTAACATAACTCGCGCGAAAATACAATAAAATTTCGAGAGCAAACCAATGTAATATGAAGGTTACAATTGCGGTGTTTTTCTCATCACATACATAGATGTAGGTACGAAATCTACTTTATGGAGAACGTTTTTTTTAAGCCTTCAATGAACTCTTTCTTTTGCTCTGTAGTCAGCACCGCTTCTGAATGCATATCGATATACTCTGGTAATGGCATGTTACCACTTTCGATTTCCACAACAGCTTCCTTGCTTCTACCCATTTTTCGAACAGAAATATTAAAACGATTACGTCCAGACTCAACATGGTCAATAATCATTTGCGATATAGGAGCAAAATGTGAATACCACGGCCATTTGGTCTCGTGACTATGACAATCCGCACATGCCGCATAAAAATATTTTTTTGTTTGCGGTGAATCCCACTCTACGGTATTGGTGATTTCCGGGTTACTGTGCTCACCTGCCGCAAAATAAGAAGCGATGATCATGACAACAAACACAACAAATAATATAAGTAGAATTCTTTTTGCTTTCTTTAATAATCCATCCATATTCTCAATACCTCTTTCATCATTTAAGTCGTAGCCGTAACGACTACGACTTAGGAGAAGTAATCAATTACAACAATAGCCATTTTGTAAAAATAGTTTATAATTCATCTGTTACGTAATCAACTTTTTACTTCAGAAAAAACCCAAATATTGATTTTCGATAAAAAATAGGTTATCATCCGATTGCTTCACTACAAAACCAAACTTAAAGACAGGGAGGCCAAATTGAAAAAATTATTCATGGTTATATTAATTATAGCCAGTACAATTGTCGCAGAAGAGTGGCCAAAAATATACAACAGTAACAGTAAAGGCTGGATGGACTGGGACAAACTAGAGCAACAAATGCTTGATAGTAAGGTTATTTACGTTGGTGAACTGCACGATCACGTTTGGGGACACAAGATTGAACTTATGTTATTGGAAAAGTTGTTCTCCAAAAACGCGAAAGTGGCCATTGCTTTAGAAATGTTTGAGCGTGACACCCAACATATCTTAGACGGATATCTCACTGAACAACTCACAGAAGCTTTTTTCCTAAAAAATAGTCGTCCGTGGGGAAATTATCAAAGTGACTATCGTCCCCTTATCGAATTTTGCAAATTATATCGTTTACCCGCCTTAGCGATGAATGTTCCACGTAGATACGCATCTTTCGTGGCAAAAGATAAAGAAAAAGCCTTAGCGACCATGCCTGACACAGAAAAAAGCTACATGGCGTCGGAAATTAAAGCTCTCAAGGGAAAATACCGCGATAAATTTTACGAGGTTATGGGAGGACATGTTCCACCCGCTTTAGTGGAAAGATACTATCGTTCGCAGTGTTTAAAAGATGACACGATGGCGGAGTCCATCGTTCAATTTTTAAAGGAAAAGCCTGATACAACGGTTATCTCTTATACAGGAGCTTTTCATAGTGACGAATCTCTCGGTGTTGTCGAAAAGGTAAGTGCTTTATCTCCTAAAACAAAAAAAATAGTTATTTCCATCGTTCCTGTAAGTAGCGCAAAGTTTGACCCCAGTGAGCATAGCCACAAAGGCGATTTTATTTTGTTCGCTCCGGCCAACGATTCGAAACGAAGCGAAATGGCAACACAAGTTTTACACAAACTGCAAAATAACTAAACACATACACCACTAAAAAAGCACAAATAAAAAAAGCCCCGTAATGGGGCTTTTTTTATTTGTGCAAGTCACAACAGTAGCGTCTCACAATTTATCTCACGTACAACAATCTAGTTATTGTTTTAAGTCTTCATAAAGAATATAAACACCATAAAATAAACTAGCACATAGTAAAAGATACATCACCGTCATAAATAATGTCATTGGGGTATTGAGTAACACCACGAGCAAATATAGACCGCCCCCAGCAAACAAAAACATCATCGCTAACTCAAGGTTCACCAATGCTTTTTTTAAACAAGCTGGACACTGTTGAAACTCGTTATTTTGCTCCGCAGGAATATTTCTGTGACACGTTTTACATTTTACCATAGTTATTTACCAATATTTACGAATTTCACCATTAGAAAAACGGATCAATCACGATCCTATTCCGATAAGTTTTAAGGTTATTTGTTTTCTTTCACTGGTTTTTCTGACTCTTCTGATTCTTTCGTTGGCTTTTCTAACTCTTCTAATTCTTTCGCTGATTTTTCTGACTCTTCCGATTCTTTCACTGGTTTTTCTAACTCTTCTGATTCTTTCGCTGGTTTTTCTGACTCTTCCGATTCTTTCACTGGTTTTTCTAACTCTTCTGATTCTTTCGCTGGTTTTTCTGACTCTTCTGACTTTTGTAGTTTTTCCTGTTTCTCGAATACTTTTTTACGGTGTTCCATAAACGGTAAATTAGTGAGATCCAGATTTTTATTGGTATCCGTACCACCTAGCCATACCGTAAAATAGCGACTCTTCAGACCGATAATCCTTACATTGACGACAGGAATTCCCTCACTTTTTCCTTTGCCAATAACAAGACCTTTTTCATCATACACATTTACTTCGTGACGATAAGTCGACTTGCCATCAATCACGGCAATGAACTCCACATCGACTAATCCTGGATGCTTCCAGTCTTCAAGAATATCCTCTGAAACGGCGTAGTGTGCGGCAACTTGTTTGCGAAAACCGCGAAATAGTGTAAAGTGTTTTAATTCCATAGCACGAAAGCGTTCCCAAAGAGCTGGGTCCCAAACATAAGAGAATACATCTTTTCCATGTTGTAGATACCAACCTTTTTGATGCCACTTTACCTTTTTAAAAGTCGCGTTGGCGATTATTTTACCATGGTATTCTTTTAACGACTTGAGTAATTGTTCGCGTTTGGGTTCGACTTCTTTGTAGCCACTGCGAAACTTGGCAAAGTCATCTCCACTCGCTTTTGTAGACGCCCTACGTATACGCTGTAGAAACTCACTCTTTGTTTGTCGTAAAACCACAGCGGCACGATCTTCTTGCACTTTTATATCAACTTCTTTGTTTTGCGCGTGTGTCATTACTAGTATAATTAAAATCAAGAATTTTACCGTAAGCCTAACCATACATTGGTCCTTTTGCAAATATTTCAAACTATCAGGAGCTTCTAATGACTTCTCAACAAAATTTGCGACATGGCAGTTGTCTCTGTGGAAAAATTCAATTCGATATTCGCGAAGATTCAATCATAGATGTTGTCAATTGTTACTGCCGAATGTGTAGTAAAGCGAGTGGATCATTTTCCATTATTTGGGGATGTATAGATAATAACTCCATCTATTACAGTAATGTATCTCATCTCTCAACGTTCTTTTCTTCAAGAAATGTAAAGAGATCTTTTTGTAATTATTGTGGATCAAATGTTCTCTGGCAATCTATTTTTACGAAAAATATTACATGGTTTGCCGTAAAACTCCTCGACACCGAATTAAAACAAGCCCCACGTAACATTTTTAAATTTGACTGTTAGTTACGCAATCACTCATTTTGTGACGGCGGCTCTTTTTTATGAATCTTGTGGTAAAGCTTGATGGCTTTTCTACGCACCTCTTGCCAAAAAAGAAGTTCATGTTTTTCTATCCACGACAATGGTTGTTGATGATATGTTTCCATAAATAGCGAAATATCGTTTTTGGTAAGAGGTAAATCCATAGAAGAGAAGTAAATAGCGGCTAAATCTTTGATAATGTAACGTTTTTTTAAAATGGTGTGATACTGTGCTCGGTGCAGATCTATTAAGTAAAGATAAATCTGACCTCTTTGCCATTTACTATTATCAATCCAGAAATGGCAGATATACATATCGTGGTGGGTTATATTTTGCTGGTGTAACTTTCGCGCAATCTCAGCAACCGATTTAATCAAAGCTTTTTTTAATACATCACCACGGGAAGCTTCGGCAAAGAAACGCGGAGCAAAATCTTCTAATGTTTCCACTCCGGTGAGCTCGTCCGTAACGAGAAACGACTTTTGACTTGCGGGATTTAGTCCCTTTTTACCATACCCAGCCACTTCCATTGTATTTATACCGATATTGCGGCAAACATCAATGGCATGCCACTCATTTTTTGCGCTAAGGACCGGTATTTTAAAACGTAATAACTCTTTGAAAATTTCTTTCCAACCAACACCCGTGTGCTGTTTGATAAAATACGTCTTATCATTTAAATTCACGGAAAAAGTATGACGATTTTTCACTTTGCGATATGTTTTACCGTTAAGTTTCATGATATCCTCAAAAGAAGATCGAGGAGATAAGGCCTGCTGTAAATCGTCGCGTAGATAAAACATTTGCAACCTCTTGAGACTAGTGAACTTTGGCAATAATTTTTTCGCTAATATCTTCATGGGGGAGCAACAATAAGTCCCTTACCGTTACTTTATCTAAAACGGTCGCCAAGAAGTTATCATCGGTAATATCCTCACTCATACGATAGTAGGTAAGAATATCTTCTCTATTTTCTTGGATCGTCACAAATATTTCTGTGGCTTTTGAATTTTTAGATTCCAGTCCGCCCAACAAAGCAATTTTGTCCAAGGCTTCTAAATTTTCATTCGTATCAAATCGGCACAAAAGTATTTTGCTAATCTTTCCCAAAGATCGCAACGGAATGATAATCGTATTTTCTTGATTTTGCCCTTTGCCAATATTTACCTTGTTGTGCTTAATAGCAATCGCCTTACGTCCGCCACGTAATTTCATTTTATCCATGTACCGCGATGTTTTCCCCTGAGAGTCGCCAAACATTGATTCGCCGATGGTTTCCAAGTAAACGTCTCCATCTTCATGGTATACGTTGTACAACAAACCGCCGACAACTTTTATGCCACGTTGAACGTTGGATAGGGTAATCAAATCGTATTCGTTTACGTCTTCTTCGTAGCGCATCAATAATTGATTGTGTAGTAAACTTTGAAAAACGTCGTTCAGCTCTCCAGCAGCCATATCGGTAATACCTTCAAATCCGGTAACCCCTACCGTTATGTATTTCGCTTGATGTTTGATGGCATCGATAGAACGGCATAACCACGTTCGCAGATAGGTCAACTTACTTTTGAATTCCTGCAAAATTTGTTCACTACTCCAGTTTTCATTAAAAAGAAAAGGCGTCGCGGTCACTGGTATAATCTGCAAAACTAATAAAAACAGCTTTTCTAGTTCGGCAATGTCTTTTGCAAGTAAACCATTATTAAAACAATTATTTTCGACAAAATTTTTGTAGTTCTCATAGTGTTCGCGTAAACACTTTTGAAAATCTTTGTTTTGCAGGATTTGTATCGGAAAACTGTCCTCATCGACAACCATAGATTCCAAACGATTGATGTCATCGAGAATTTGAGCAAAAAACAACGAACGTTTATTTAAGGCCTCCGCAGCGTAGTAAGCCCACAAATGTCCAGCAGCGGTATTCATGATAACAGCAAATGTTGGAGATATCTCAGGTATTACTTTTAACAACTGATATGGTTGTTTTTGTGGTGGGATCACATCGTCATAGGTAATATCATTTTCAGTGGTAATAACAACAGGAACATTGCTCTGCGCCAAAAATATAGCGATTTCGCCACGTAAATCTTTCGCTAAAGAACCTTGATGTAAGGCACCTGAAAAGTCTACGGCTCCTAAAAAACACAATATCAGCGCCTCTGCTGAAAGATTAATATGCTTTTTGTTTGCCGCGGTAAAAGACGGAATACTCATATAGCACAATTCGCTCAATTTTATTTTTAGCTCACGAGCAACAGGTTTGCCAATTCCCGTAGATAAAGTGTCCCAATACACATGTTTTGGTGCTAATTCGTTCGCAGATTTCGCTATTTGTTCACGGCGCGCAAACAGTGTCTCCAGTTTACCAGGAATCTCTAAAAGTTCTGCGGCAATCTCGTGTAGTTCTTCATCTTCAAAACCAAAAATTTTTGATATCTCTAAGGCATACAACGTTCCAGCGATAACTTGCGCATAAAATGCTTTTGTAGAGGCCACAGCAATTTCGACATCACGTCCATCGCCGGTGTATAAAACGCCATCGACCAAAAAACTCATATCAGAATCGCGTTTATTAATAATTCCGAGAACATCCGCCTTGTCTTCTAAAAACTTACGAATAGCGGCATTTGTATCTGTAGTACCGCCCGACTGAGAAATGCCAATTACCAATGTATTGTGTCTATCTTTTTTGCTATACGTCGCCATAAATTCGGTGGCGAGTAAACTCGAAAAAATTAGCTCATTGTTTTCATTGTGCAGAATATTTGCAAAAGTTGCCGCGATGGCTTCCCCCGCAGCGTGGGCGGTTCCCATTCCGACAAAATATACATAACGATATTTTTTTTCTCGTAGTTTATCACGAATTTTTTGCGGAAGAATTTCGTTCCCTAGGTTTGTCGTAATGTGTCCGCTTTGCGTTTTAATCAATCGGCCGTTCAACGTTTTTTGGATAATTTGCGGGGCTTCGTGAATTTCTTTTTGTAAGAAATGTTGAAATCTACTCGTATCGAGAAAAACATCGCGTGTTGTAATCGGTGTTTGCGCAATTTGCGTTTGCAGTGGCACTTCTTTACCGTTGCGATCGAAGGTTTTTATAGCCTTTAAACCGCCATCACTATTCTGATCTAACACAACAATTTGCCCGGGTTCCATGGCAATATAGTCGGCCGTTTGTTCAACAAAACCGTATATTTCAGAAGCAATATGATAACCATAATCCGATAAGCCTACATATAACCCCTGTCCTTTACCTTGCTGCGCAAGATATATTTTTCCAGGAGCCAAACTACTGTGCATCTCTATCGCAAAGGAGCCGTTAAATAGATTCACCGCTTGGCAAAACGCTTCCTCCAAATTGTGTCCTTCGCCAAGAAATTTATCAATAATGAGAGGAATAATTTTCGCATCCGTAGTAATTTGGTCGCTAATTTTTTGAGAACCATTTTCACACATACTGCGCAAATCAGCATAGTTATCAATATCTCCATTTAAAACTGCGTAGATATAACCACGATTGTTTCCCAATGTTTGATTGTCAACAGGATGGCAGTTTTCAATAGAGACAATTCCTTGCGATGCCCAACGTGTATGTACAATCGCACTACAAAACTCATGTGCAACTTTTCCAAGTAGCACATGCAGTATCTCATCGCCTTGAATATAGTTGCGTAAATGGGCGACATTATCCCCCAGTTGGCCGATTGCCTTGGCAACTTTATAGGTAAATGTCACCACGACATCATCATTCACAGTGTGTACATCAAGAGCATAGTTTTTTAAATCGGGGCTAAGTTGCCTATTGTGAAAATCATCATCAAAAGACTCGTGAAGATAACCACAGAATTTTTGATATTGTTCTTTTTCCATGCGAAACATAATGGACAGTCCACATGAATCGCGTCCGCGTGTTTCTAACTTTTTATCCAAGCCGCGCAATACAGACACAATGGCTAAACTTTCGGTAAAGACCTCTAATTTTGTCTTCGCCTCAGGAAATACATCGATAATGTAATCAATTACCTGCAAATTTTCTTGTTCAATACACCAAGCGCTGTCCAAAAGCCATAAGTTTTCCTGAGTTTCTTTTTCCGATTGCTGTGACGAAATGCGAAAGGCTTCTTGCACGCGAAACGAAACAAAATCGCGAATTTCTTCTGCAAGTTGCATAAACTTCTGGCGTTCTTCTGTGTTGTTGCAAAAAAGAAACATTTGCTCAGGATGTTTTAATTTGCGTACAACATCCAGAAGTTTTTTTGCATCTTGCGGTGAGGATTTTACCTGTTGCCATAGTTCGTAAACATCCTGTTGCGGTGGTGCCTGATGCAAATATTTGGGGTAGAGAACACCCGCAATTCCACAACTTAAAACAACAGATTTACCGTCATTACTCGTCAAATAACGAATAACAATAGATTGGTATTTCCAAACTGTTATGGCTATTTTCCAATTCAAGTCAACTATACACCGTACGACGACTTTTAACCATCTTTTCACTATACTCACGAGATCATTTCCACCTTAAAGGTCTTTGAGATATACGTTCACTTCTTCCATTGTCTGCGGGCGTTTCCTCGCATCTTTTTTCAAACACTGCATGATGAGTTTATTGAGCGCCACAGGTATGCCCGGGCACAACTCCTTGATAGGAGTAAATTTCCCCCCGAGAACTTTGTCAAGAAGTTCAGCGAGAGTTTTTCCTTCAAAAGGTGGTCGACCAGTCAAACAATAGTAGAGACAAGAACCTATCGCATAAATATCGGCACGTTGATCTACCTTACTTGCATTTGCTATTTGTTCAGGAGGCTGGTAGCGCAGAGTTCCAATAAATTGCCCTCGTTGAGTTAAGTCACTTGACTCTGGATTTTCCCATTCTTTTGCCGCGCCTAAATCGGTGAGTTTTAATTCACCGGTGTGATTGATAAGGACGTTGGAAGGTTTTATATCACGGTGAACAACTCCCCACGAGTGCGCGTAACCTACAGCGTTGCACAACTGCTTCGCTATTTGAATCGTTTGCGAAATGGAGAACGGCTTTTGTCCTGCAACCTCATACAACGTTTTGCCGTCGAAGTATTCCAATACCAAGTAATAGTATTTTTGTGCTTTACCAGCATCGTATATGCGAACAATGTTCTCGTGATCAAAACGAATACCAAACTTCGCTTCACGGAAAAAACGTTCGACAATATTTTTTTGTCCCGTAAGGTTTGTACGCATCAACTTAATGGCAACAACTGTATCAACAAAAACATGCCGTGCTTTAAACACGTTACTTACAGAACCTCCACCCAAGGGCATTAAAAGTTTGTACTGCGCAACAATTGGCGGAATACTTTTCTCTAAAGGTAAGCAATCTTCGCAATAATAGCGTTTTTTAAAATAAACCGCTTTGCCTAAGATGATATCTTCACGTGTGATTTCTTTCGAACACCCGCGACATGGGTGTTTTTCGTTTGCAAGGTTCTCACTGTCATCGATAAAAACTTCTTTCAAAGTGTTGTGTTTCAGTTGTTGTTGCTTTGCGGTTGTATTTGCTTTGGCTTCTTTTGAATCGCTTTCTGCTTCATCGCGGCGTACAAATTTAAAAACATTTTTTCCTAAGCGAATCTCGTCACCAAAAATGAGAGCAGATTTTTGCACTCTGCGGTCGTTTAAATATGTGCCTGTTGCGCTTCCCAAGTCGACAATACTACTTCCTTTTGGAGAAAAAACAACTAAAGTGTGAAGCCGCGAAACATTCGCGTCATTCAATATTACTTCGCATAAATGATGACGTCCCAAAACTACTTTTCCATTTGGTTGGATAATAATTTTTCGCTCTGGGTTTTCCCCCTGAACCATTAGCAATTCGGCCTTCATATACGTTTTACTTCCTCTTTAATCATAAAATGTTTCGGATTATGCACAGTTATCAATTTCCTGCTATTATTATATATTCAAGGTTACAAATCAATAACAAACTATCATTAAATGTCAGTTGCTTTTTACAAAAAAAAAGGTAAACTAGGCTTGTTACCAATTATCTATAAGACAACTTATAGTGTTCCAGGTAAATTGGTAATTTTGTCGTAAATAATGCACTAGATTCTTCTCCGCAAAAAAATTTGAGGAAAATTTTTTCATGTTAGATATAAAGTTTATCCGTAAAAATCCGGATAAAGCCACAGAGTTGCTAAAAAAACGAAAACACGATCACAAAGTAAACGATCTGTTGCAACTTGACGAATTACGTCGCGAAAAAATCGTTGCCGTACAAAACTTAAAAGAAGTAAAGAATCAAAAAAATCAAGAAATCACTGCCGCGAAAAAAGAAGGCAAAGACTTCTCGCAAATTATTTCCCAAATGAAGGATGTATCCAAGGATATAAAAACCCACGATAACGAAATCAGTGAAATAGATGATAAAATAAAAACCTCTCTCTTGCAAATCCCCAACATTCCGCAAGATGATGTACCCGTGGGCGATGAATCGCAAAACGAAATAGTAAGTGTTCATGGAGAAGAACCCCAATTTAGTTTTACGCCTAAGCCCCACTGGGATTTAGGAAAAGATTTAGGCATTCTCGAAACAGAGCGTGGAGCACGAATGAGTGGTAGCGGCTTCAACGTCTTGGTGGGTGCCGGAGCAAAATTTGAGAGGGCTCTCATTAATTTTATGCTCGATGTGCAAACAAGTGCCGGCTATACAGAAGTTTCGCCGCCACATTTGGTATTACGCAGTACAGTAGAGGGATCTGCGCAACTACCTAAAATGGAACACGACATGTACAACACCCAGCCAGATGATCTTTTTCTAATACCTACTTCAGAAACAGCTCTTGTAAACTTGTACCGTGAAGAAGTATTACCGGCAAAGAACTTACCCATTCGTGTCACCGCTGCAACATCTTGTTTTCGTCGAGAGGCAGGGGCTGCAGGAAAAGACACACGTGGATTACTTCGCGTACATGAATTTAAAAAAGTAGAGCTGGTAAATTTTGTCGCCGCAGATAAATCCGATGAAGCACTACAAACGATGCTAAAAAATGCCGAAGCAGTGCTACAAAAACTCAACCTTCGCTATCGCATACTACTACTTGCTAGCGAAGATATGTCTTTTGCATCGACAAAAACCTACGATTTAGAAGTTTGGTCTCCTGGAGTAGATCGGTGGTTAGAGGTTTCTAGCTGCAGTAATTGTACAGATTATCAAGCAAGAAGAGCGAATATACGCTATAAAGAGCAAGGTGGAAAGCCACAATTTGTCCATTTACTCAACGGTTCTGGTTTGGCAGTTCCGCGATTGATGGCTGCTCTTTGGGAGACATATCAAACTGCAGATGGTCATATTTCTATTCCAGAAGCTTTACAACCTTACTTTGGTGGGGAAAAAGAAATTTAAGGAATGCACACTATGATAGGCCAGGTTTTCAATAACTGTAAAATTGAATCAAAAATAGCGTTGGCAACTACTGGAGTAGTTTATAAAGCTACAGATATTCACCTTGAAGTTATGCGTGCTATAAAAATCATACATCCACAACTTGCAAAAAAGAAAGTTGTGCGCGATAGATTATTGTTGGCGGTTCAAGCTTGGGCAAAGTTAGACATACCTAGTTTTGTTCAAATATTTTCTGCTATTTATCACGATGATCAATTGGGATTTGTAATGGACTACTTCGATGGCGTTTCGTTAGCCAACTTGCTAAAAGATCAAGGTCATCTAGGAATTTCACAAGCAGTTGAATACTTTTTACAAGTAGCGCGTGCAATTGCATTCTCACATAAAAAGAAAATACTTCATCGTAAACTATATCCAGGAAATATTATCATCGGGAAAGCCGAAACCATTAAAATCTTAGGGTTAGGTGCCTGTAGAGAAATTAACGTTCCGAAAGTAACTCCTTCCAACTTGTGTTTGGGTAAAATCAAATACATGGCCCCCGAGCAATTGGCCGGTGAATACACCATTCACACCGACCAATATGCCCTCGGGGCTATTTTTTATGAAATGGTCACCGGAGTTCCGCCCTTTAACGGTACGACAATGTCGTCCATTTGCCGTATGCACTTGCGACAAAAACCTGCCAAACCGAACAAACTAAATGGTGAAATATCGGAAGATTTGGAACAAATTATATTAAAAGCATTATCAAAAAAACCGGAAGATCGTTACCCTGATGTAGAAACAATGATCAATGAAGTGATTGCCGCAACAGACCGTATTGATTTTACCACGGACCTAAGTGTTCATTCACTAATGTCTCATGGACGTAAAGCGTTTGAGCGCCGAAAACTAGAAAATGCCATATACTTTTTCAATAAAGTGCTCTCGATATACGGAAAAGAAACTGCATACTATGAAGAGGCGTTTGCCAATCGCGAAGAATCCATCAAAATGCAAAAAGAAGAAGAAGCGGCAATACATATTCGCGATTTAGTACAAGAAATGTTCGTGCTTTTTGATGAAGAAGACGAAAAAGGGGCCCTGGACTATCTCGTCAAAATATTACGCATTGTCAAAAAATACCCTGAATCTAGTCGTTTAAAGGGTATTGTTCTCGATATCAGAAGGGAATTACCTGATCTTTTAGATGATGGCGAGGTCATCATTCAACGCGAAATAGAACAATGCAATATTGCCTTTTCTACAGGTAAAAAAGCGTACGAAGAGGGTAATTATTCTGAAGCGGTTGATTTTCTTGAACAAGCACTCGAATATGATAGCGACCACATTGAAGCAGCGCAATTGCGCAATAGTGCCCAGAAAAAACTACGTATTGCAGAAATCACCGGCCTATACACCAATGGCCTTATTTCGATGAAAAAGGGACGCTACCAAACAGCGATAAATTACTTTAAAAAAGTTTTGGAAATTAATCCAGAGCATGACCATGCACAAAACTATCATGACCTAGCAGAAAAGTCGTACGAAAAACAAGCAACAACGAGAATTGCCGTCGACGAAGCCTACAAACGTGGACTACTAGAATATCAAAATTGGCAATACGACGAAGCGGTACTCAATTTCGAAAAAGCCTTGGCCTTGAACCCGAATCATAAAGAAGCACATCAATTCCTAGAACAAGCCAGAGCACGCCTGTATGATGGAAATACTCTAGAAGACATTGGTTTCTTCTACCAAGAAGGAATGAAGTTTTACAATCAAAAACAATGGCATGAAGCCATCGTGTGTTTTAACAGAATATTGCAGTGTATGGATTCACACAAAAAAGCTTTGGAATATCGAAATTATGCCCAGCACGAATTAGAAAAGGAAGAAGCTTTCGAAAAGACCATGGATGAGGCAATGTTGTTTTTTAGAGAAAATCGCTATAGCGAAGCTCTTGAAAAGTTTGACTATCTCCTCACAATGGGAGACAGTGATAGCAAAGAAAGTGAAGAGGTAAGCAAATACAAAGAGTTATGCCTGGAATTTATGGAAATGGAAACAAAACGTACAGGGACAGAGTAGTGTGCCGTAAGCGACACATGAAATAACATGAAATTACTACCACAAAATTTAGCATGAATAAAAAAGCGTCTAATATATATTTTCTGGCATTGTTTATATTAATTAGTACTTTGTTTGTCAATTTACTCTTTCACAACACTATACTACATTACATTAGCTGTGCTTTATCCATTTTTATATTATTTTTTTCCATTAATGCCCTGTTTCTTGCCCAGCAAGAAGCACAGCGCATTAAAGAATTAGAAAAACTATCGGAAAAACTTGCGGAACAACAAGCAGCATTTGAAGATTTGCAAGAGAAATACCAAGAAAAAATTCACAATGAAGCACAGCTACAACAACAACTCGAAACAATCTCTACGGATTGCAAAGATAACAAAATCGTCCGTCAAAAGTTAGAACAACAACTCAATGATGTTGCTCAAAAAAACAACTTAGACACACAAAATCTGTGGGAAATTATTCGTTCTAACAGTGACATTCTTCAAGATTTCCTGCGTGAAATACCACAAAAAATAGAAACACTTCTTCATGAATTCTCTATTCTACAAGAACAATCAGCAAATCGCGGCCTTCTGGCAAATTTAGACACGCACATTCAACAAATAAAAAACCAAACGCGTTTATTAAACTTCACCACTGCCACAACTAAGTGTAAAAAAATCGAAGCCTTATCCGGCATTGTCAGAACGAAAACAGGCGAAATTCGATTGGAGCAACTTGTCGAAATGGAAAACCATGTTTTGCAATTGGTAGATAGCCTAAAGCGCTACCATAAGTTTGGCCAGCAATACGTAGAACAATTGCAAAAAAATACAAAAAACAATAAACTTTCGATTAGTGGTCAACGTCTATCTAACGTAGAGAATCACTTGCAAGTGCTACAGCGCATGATTTTCTCAGGAGATGTTTACAGCTCAGAACTCGATGACTTCTTGAAAACAACTCATAAAGCATTGTCTAGTGTTCTTGATTTACCTCCATTCAAAGACAGGCTTATCTTTGAATTTAGTGATCTTTTTGATCAAGTGTTAAAGGTTCATCATAACAGAGTGCAACGTAGACAAATAGCATGGAGTATTGAGCATAAACACCCCCGGGTACTGTTGCATGCAGATTGTGTAAATACCAATCAAATTCTAACTGTTTTCACCTACATGTGCATTGTATTGGCAGATAAAGCAAACGAAGTACACTTTAAATCGAAAATTTTACCTGCAACGCGAAAAGACGACTGGGATATTCTTCAGGTTGAAGGTGTGGTAAAGAAAACGCATAAGACCGATAAAATAAAGAAAGCAATAAAAAAATTGTTTCGCGAGTACCAAAAAGTTTCTCGTGATACACTCACGGAATTGGAAATCATTGGTAAAGGATTTTGCCTACGTTTTCCGGTGGTTGTCAACAAAAAATTTAACGACAAACTTTCGGTGGGAATTTTTGGCTCTGTAGATGAACGTCTAAGCGACAAACTTTCTTCTTGTGCTAAATTTTTCCCCTTTGATTTTGAAATTGTTCAAAATCCTGCGGACTGTCATACTATCGACATTGCCATTGCCGATAGTAAGGTGCTAGAAACTTTGGGTAGCCATATACATAAGCTACTGCAAACTGGTAACCACGCCATTCCGCTCTTAATTTCCGTTTCGCAAAATGAAAAAGACCCCATTACTTTTGCAGGGGAATACTATTATCTGAATTTACCCATACGAAAAATCCAACTGCGTTGGCTTATTTTCCAGTGTCTTGATTACATTATTACCAACACCATGACACCGAAAATAGCAAAAACAATTGTATTTCAACGCCCACCAAAACAGTGAGGTATATGTATGCCAATATACGAGTACAAAGCTTTAGGAAAATCTGGTCAAATTAAAAGAGGTCTTATCGATGCTGATAGTCCCAAAGATGCGAGAGACAAACTACGTATGGATCGCATCCATGTTATGGACTTGAAGGTGATGAACAAAAAAAAATCAGCGTCTGGTAGTAAAGGCCGGTCAGGAAAAAAAATAAAACCGATGGAACTGGCGATGATAACGCGACAATTAGCAACATTGATTGAGTCTGACATCAAATTGCGCGAAGCCATTTCCGTACTTATTGACCAAATTGAAGATAAAAGCGTACAAATTGTATTTCGCGATATTCGCGAAAAAATTACGGCAGGTACTACGTTTGCTGATGCCTTAGCGCAACACGCACATGTTTTTCCTGAATTGTATATTCACATGGTGCGCGCTGGGGAAGCGGCAGGAAATCTAGATACAATACTCAATCAATTGGCAAACTACCTTCAGGCGCAAAGTCGTATGAAAGGGAAAGTTTCCGCAGCACTTGCCTATCCCATGATGATGTCACTTATTGGGGTTGTGGTGGTTATTTTCTTGGTGACCTTTGTTGTTCCCAAAATCCGCCGCGCAATCGAAAGTCAAGGTGCAGAGTTACCCGTACCAACAAAAATATTGATATTTTTATCCGACTTTTTTATCAACTGGTGGTGGTTAGTCTTAGGTATTGTGATTGCTCTGGCAATCGCGTTCAAATCTTTCATCTCCAGCCAGTCAGGACGGCGTGCTTTTGATCGTTTTTGTCTATCACTACCTATCTTCGGAATACTGTTCAAAAAGCAATCCGTGTCGCGATTTGCCGTGACTTTTTCGACGCTGCTACAATCGGGCTTACCAGCGCTAGAATCGCTGCGTATTGTGCGCAATGTTGTTGATAATAAAGTAATGGAAGAAACGTTAGATGAAGTGGAAAAAAATATCATTGATGGTAATGGAATTTCCGTTGCCATACGCAAAAGTGATGTTTTTCCTTCGGTCGTAGGTTACATGATCTCAGTAGGGGAACAAAGTGGTAACTTGGACAAAGTTCTCGTCAAAATTGCCAGCGCTTACGACGAAGAAGTTGAAATTACTACGCAAAAAGTTACATCTTTACTGGAGCCTATTATGATAGTTAGCTTATCAGCCATCGTCGGCTTTATCGTGTTGGCTATTATTATGCCCATTATGCAGATGTCACAACTATAGGAGAAAAATTTATGAGAAAAACACGTCATACCCGCTCACAAGGATTCTCTCTCGTAGAGATTATGGTTGTTGTGGTTATTATCGGTCTTCTTGCAGGCGTTGTAGGAGCGGGAGTTGTCCGTTACCTAAAAGATGCGCGCATTACGGCTGCCAAGACACAAATGAAAGAATTTGGTAACGTACTCAAGTTATACAAAATGAAAAAGGGATCTTACCCAAAAACATTAGAAAAACTTACCGTCCCAAATAAAAGTGGTGATACGTTCATAGACTCTATTCCCGTCGATCCTTGGGGAAATGAGTATGAGTACAAAAAAAGAAAAGGAAAATTTGAGATTACTTCTTTTGGTGCCGATGGTCGCGACGGCGGTGAAGGCGAAAGTGCCGACATCAAATACAGCGAACTACACAAAAAAGAGGAAGAATAATCACCACTACTTCGCAACTACTTGTACTTGCTGCGGCAAGTACAAGTGTTTTTTGGAGAAAAATGTGAATCACAGTGTTCGTGCCAATTTCAACAAAAATTCTATCGTAATTTATCAAGCCTTTCGCCCACAAATCGCCCTTCCTGCACTTCAAGAGCAAAAATTTGTGGCTCCATTTTCCTTCGAACGCATGACGTGGATAAAGCCCTCTTTCTTATGGCTAATGGCTCGTAGTGGTTGGGGACGAAAAAATAATCAACATATCTTGGGCATACGCATTTCACGCGAAGGTTGGGAAAAAGCTCTACAACAGGGTATCTTAACAACACCACAACCACAAATTTATGGATCTTACGATAACTGGCAACAAAAATTTTCGAAAGCTAAAGTTCACATTCAGTGGGATCCGGAGCGCAATATTTTTGGCAAAAAATCTAACTTGCGCAGCATCCAAGTAGGACTTAGTCGTTTTATCATTCGCGAATATGTCGACGATTGGATCTATGAAATTATCGACTACACTCCACTCACCAAAAAAATATACACGCTACTACAAAAAGGTTACACAGATAAAGCCAAAAGACTTCTCCCACCAGAAAAGCCATACCCACTATGTACGAAACGTCACCGTAATCTCTTTCCCAAAGACGCATTTTCATAAATAACGCACCGCGTCACGTTTTTTCTCATTTTACAGATATTGAAATATAATAAAAAAATTGAATATAAGCACCTTCTCGATTATAATTTATATTCTAAATTAAGTTAGCAAATAATATATTGTTACTTAACACACAATTCACAAGCACAGTGTAATGAGCTCTAGTTTCAAAAAAAATAAGGAAATCTTGCTAGAGTAGCACGCACAGCTTTCGATATTTAACAATAGAAATTAGAGAAACTACCCAGAGGAGGTTGGTTATGAAATTTTATTGCATTTTAGTTGCATTGATATTGAGCATTTATGCCGAAGAGATGATAGATACTGATATAGGAGCCGATGGTACTTTACCAGCAACCTTTTCTGACGCAGACGTTTCTAGGGTTGACAATACCACAGGATTTAAATGGGCCTGGGAAATGCCATTGTATGCCACCACACATGAGCGCCTACAAGGAAAGCCATGGTTGGAAGCGGCAAATTTATGGGAACTATCGGGAAGCGCCACTCATCGTCGCGAACACGACGACCAGGATAACTATTACTTAGTCGGTTATGCTTCATTTCGTCCTTTAGTATATGACTTTGGTAGCGGTTCTCTTGCCTTTGGTGTATCCATGATTGGTCGCGCCGTTAGTATTGATGACTTTGATCCCAAGGTGGTCAACGCAAACCTTGGAGGACTCAACATCGTCGCCACCGTGGAAAATAATGAAACCGAAGCTTTCCAATATACCGTTAACTTTTCCACTCTTCTTAGTCTTCCCGATGCTGGCTTTCAAATGATCGTAGATCTGGGATATGGTTACTCCCGACTGCGCCAAACCATCGACCCCATTACCGCAGATATTGGTGGTAACTTAGTACAAATTATCGACTATCAATACGAACAACGTGATCGTGGTTTTTTCGCCGGAATCAATTTTCTAAAATCTTTCGATCGTCCGTATCTCGATTACATACGCTTGTTTGTTTACGGTGCATACCGCGATCTGACCACAAGGCGTGCATCTACCGGTAATGTAACCCTTAATGGTATTGACTTAACAGGAAGAGGATTTAACTTAGAACTACCTGCTCCAGTCATAGGCTTAGTACTAGATCCACAAGTAACCGACGAAAGTAACCTTAGCTTTGCGGCATATCAACTATATGTAAGACTTTTCACAATTCCTACTCCCGTGTCAGAGCAACGTGGTATCTCCGTTTCCTTTTTCAACCAAATGGTGTATACTTCTTTTGAACTCTTAGGAGAAAACTTCCACGGTGTACAAATGAAGTGGGGTACACAAATAGGTATCTTCGATGCCGTTAACGTACGCTTAGCTTTTGTCGATGAAACAAACACCAACGACAACAACGATAGAGTAGATGGTTGGGAAGTAAGCGTTAGCGTACAAATTTCTGCTCTTATTCGTGCCGCCTTGCAACAATAGATCTCTCTCTTTGAGATAAACATTTTCAAACCTCGCTCGTCTTCTATAAAACAACCCATTTATGGAAGGCGAGGTTTTTATGAAAAAATTTGATTTCATCATTATTCCCATCATCATTGTGTCCACAATTGCATTATTTACTCTGATTTTGCAAGAAATCTTTCCTATGCACTACCACGCACAAAAAAGAACAACCGCCGCGAAAACCCAACTCAAAGAATGGGGCAATGTACTCAAACTGTACAAAATGAAACAAGGTGTATACCCCAACGCCCTCAAAACATTGACAATCCCCAACAAAAGTGGTGATACATTTATCGACGCTATACCTATAGATCCATGGGGTTATGAGTATTCTTATACAAAAAAAAATGGTAAATTCGAAATCGTGTGTTTTGGGGCCGATGGTATTCCGGGAGGAACAGGAGAAAACAGTGATATAAAATACAGCGAATTGCACAAAAAATCGGGGGAGTAAAACGACGACGCGCACAAAATATACGGCATTTCCATTAGATCATTGATTTATCCATCATAATATCTTATGCTAAATACACTTACATCAGACTTTAGACTAGAAAGAATTGCACAATGGATCTGCCGTACGAAAAGCGCCGCGAAAAAAACGTTAAAATCGTCATTCAAAAGAACTTTTTTTCTTCAGACGATTGGCTAGGAGAATTGAAAAAAATTTTTGCGGACGGTGTCATGATCAAAAAAGGGAACACCACGGAAGTGGTGCGCGCAAACCACAACCATCGGCAAATCTTAATAAAGAAGTATAAATATAAAAACTTTTGGCACTCTCTAAGGCACTCAGGACGCCAAAATCGCGCGATAAAATGTTGGCATTCCGCCTTAAAATTTAAAGAGTATGGAATTCCAACTCCCTTACCTCTAGGTCATATCAGTGAATACAAACATGGTTTATTTTATGGAGCGTATTTAATTACGGAGTATGTAGAAAGTCAGTTTTTATACCAATACTTTGACACGCCTCATGAGAAAGAGCGACTCATCGAAACAGCACAACACGTCAAAAATATTTTTGCTCTTTTCGACAAGCATTATATTGTTCACGGAGACTGTAAGTGTACCAACATACTCATCCACAACCACAAGCCAATGCTCATTGACCTCGATTCAACGAAGTTTTATGGGTACATTGGTTTCCAACGACGTAAACACAAAGACCGTAAGCGTTTTCGTCATGAAGTGAGCCGCTTCCCGTCTCTACAAGAGTTTTTTAGCGAAATGCTATAGACATAATTCATTCAACGGCCGCAAGTCAGGTTGACACCATTCTTTTCTTGCCTCAACAGAAAATAGCAGCTCTCGCGAATAATAAAGCAAAGGATACTTTTTGTCGACGATTTCGGACGATAGCAACTGCAAAAATGCTTGGGCACACAAAGTATCCAAGGTATTTTTTGTGACATATTCAGCGATTTTTAGTAAATAAAATCGCGTTATGGTTTCATGGTAACCACGCTCGTTATTATTAGGAATACCTAAAGCAACGTTATTTTTTTTTATTGCTTCACGGAGTAATGGTAAAACTTTTTCGAATGGATTTTGCAGCACATACCACAACGCCACAACAAAATGTGCTTGGTGTGTCCACTCCTCTTCCCTTAAAGTCCCGTCGTTAAATCTTTGTACGAATTTTTCGATATTTTCAAGTGTGGCAAATGAATTATCCATACTGTGCCCTTTTAATTTTTGAAAAATTGTGTATTATGTTAACAAAATTCTGGTATCTTGTACTTTACAAACACCGTCTGACCAACAATGTAAGTGTTTTTAGTGAGAGTCAACATGCTCAATAATCGTTACCAAGTATTAGAAAAACTCGGAGAAGGCTCGATGGGTGTTGTCTGTCGTGCTCTTGACAAGAGTAACAATCGTTTGGTGGCAATTAAGCAGTGTACATTGTCCACGAAAAATGACAAAAACGTCGAGCGCTTTAAAAGAGAATACCAATTCTTATCACAAAACCAACACAAAAATATTGTAAAAGCCTACGATCTTTTTAGAATCGAAAACCGTTACTATTTAGTTCTGGAGTACATTAGAGGTATCACTCTCGGAGATCTTATTTTTGAGCATCCACGCTCTATTCTTTTTTCGCAACAATTGGAAATTGCTATTCAAATTTGCGATGGTGTTAAATTTCTCAACAACCGGGGAATTGTACATCGCGATTTAAAACCTGATAATATCATACTCACAGAAAACTATGTTCCGAAAATACTCGATATGGGAATCGCCAAGTCGCAAATGAGGGATATGGACTCTTTGACTTCCGCTGGCAAAGTTGTCGGTACGATCTCTTATATGAGTCCAGAGCAATTTTCCCATAAAGACTCTAACAAAATTGATGTATTTTCTTTGGCGATACTCTTCTATCAATTTTTCGCATGGTTACCGGGGTCTCCCTTCAAAGGTAAAAACTTTTCCCAAACCATGCATCGTATACTCAAAGAAACATTACCGTGTTTTTCGATATATACCGATAAAAACAACTTACAGCACAAAACCGTCGGTAACTTCCTACAACTCGCCATGCAAAAAAATCCCACTCAGCGCATCGACATTAACAAACTGTATTTTGCGCTGTGCAATGCGCGGCAGATAAACAATATACAAAACCTATACAATCACAGCAATAACTTACTAACAAGCCGCACCAATCCCCGTAGAGCAATGTATATAATCATTTGTACTCTCATTGTTTTGACAGCCATATTCGTTTACTATATACCTTTTTCTTCGCAACCTACCGACAAGAAAACGCAAAATACAACATTTACAAAGAGTCTCGAACATTTAGAAAATTTACACAATACAGGAAAGTATACACAAGCCATACAACACGCAAACACAATGATCGAAAAAGGCGACGCACATCCTCTACTTTACCGCGTTTATTCCTGTAGAGCTGCTGCGTATTATCGAAATGGAATGCGCGACAATGCAATTCGCGACTTTCACCAAGTATTACAGCTCAATGACAAAGCTCTGAAAATTTATGTAAAACTAGGTGCTTTGTATGCCCAAAAAAGACTCTTCAACAAATCGCTACAACAATTCAATGCCGCCCTAAGAATAAAGCCTGATTACGCCGCGGCGTACTACTATCGCGGAATAACATATGCTCTAATGAAACAAAAAGACAAAGCACAAACAAATTTTAAAATAGCAGTGCGGCTCGACAAAAGATATATGCAAAAAATACACAAGTATTATAGAGAAAATTAGAGCAAACCCCCATTACCATTTTGTCGATTCGTATGATATAATTCTACAGCAAACACCGGTTCACTAATAAATTTTTGAGGAAATGATATGGATGAGGAAGAGTTCGATATCGCATTGCAAAAATATCTCGAAATTCAAAACCAAGAAAAACATCTTGCCCAACAAAAAGCCCTATTACGTCAAAAAATCGAAAGTTATTTAAAGGGAGTGCAACGCGATCAAATCATGGTGAGTATGAGCGACTTTGATGTGCGCATATCGCGCAAAGAAAAGGTAGTAGTAAAATACGATGAAGACGTTTTACGCGAACGTTTACAAGATGATTATCCAAAAGTATTGGCTCTGGATATCCAAAAGATAAAAAAACGTCGACGGGAGCTTGAAAATATACTCCAGGAAAAAATAGAAGAGTTTGCTTCTCCTGATCGCGAAAAAATTCGCAACCTCATTGAAGATGGTGACTTGGACTCAAGACAATTTCACGGAGCGTTCACCAAAGAAATTAAGAGTACTATCTATGTAACACGCAAGAAAAAGTATGAAAAGAAACTTGGTATGTAGGTTTAAAGTAGTTTGATTTAAATAAAACTACAGCTTGCTATTGCGTAAGGGTCATCCCTGCAAAAGCAGGGATCGAGCGTTTAAAAGTCAATTTTATATTGCTAGTTTCCCGCTTACGCGGGAATGACATGAATTTTTAAGTCTTTACTAGGAATCTTTTACTCTGAACTTGACAGTCATGCGCTCACGTGGAAATGACACGGACCTACCAGTATTTTTGTAGCTCTTCTTCAACAGCGGTAATATCGCTAATAAATTTGTTGTATTTGGCGAGGTTTTCTTCGTTTCTTTCTGGCCTTGTCATAATCCATGCTTCAAGATCTTTGATGATTTTCTTGCGCTTTTCGATAAGAGCCTCATATTCTGCTTTTTGTGCATTTTCCAATTTAGCCAAGGTTTTGGCAATTCCTTCAGGAGATAGGTTGATTGCCGCAAGTATTTCATTGCGAAAACTCGCTGCTGTCTTCTCTTTACCGGCCCCTAACTGTGCAATTTGTTTTTTCTTGCTATCTAGTAAAATATAAGTAGGATAGCCTCTTACAGCGAATTGTTTCGCTAATCCTTTATTACGTTCTTTGTATTTTTCAGGAACAATTTTTGGATTACTTGGAAAATCAACGGTGACAAGTACTAAACTTTTTTGCGCATATTTTTGCCATTCGGCGTCAGCGAAAACATTTTTATCCATTAATTTACACCAGTAACACCAGTCAGAACCAGTAAAATTCATGAGAATGGGAAGTTTGTTTTCTTCTGCAAGTTTGTACGCGGCATCAACATCCATTGTCCATTTACCAATTTCAGCGCCTTCCGTGGCGACTTCATTGGCAAAACAAGTAACAGCTACACACAAACTCATTAAAAGAATAATGGTCTTTGACATGTTCCACTCCTATATAGATTGGTATTGGTAGAGTTATTTTACCATTCTACCTCTTTGTGATTATAATAGAGGGTATACCCCCTGAATATTTTGTTCATTGTTTATATTTTGTCGTATAAACATACAAAAGTTTACAACTTTAATATAAAATTTCCAAGTGGAGAAAGATTTTATATGCAAAAAACATACAACACACAAGAAAATGTCAAATTTGATGAAGATCAAGGATGGCTTACAGCACCTGGAAAACGTGGAACAGTGATCTTACTACACGGATCACATGCCAGTCCCATTAACAATGAATTGCTGGCAACAGAACTTGCCAAACTTCAATACGGAATCGTATCTCCTTTGTTAAAAGGACATGGATTAGGGGGGGAATACCCTACGGCGACATCACAAGAGCTCATCACTCAAGTACAACAATGCATAGAAGACGTAAACAAACAAGAAAATTTTTGTATCGTAGTGGGGTCGAGTATGGGAGGAACTCTAGCACTTCTTGCAGGAGTTTTAGATAATCCACCAGACATGATCGTTTCTATTAGCGGTGCTCTTAGTTGCCGCGACATAGACCATCCCTGGATTCGCGTCCTTAATGAATTAAAAACCCATTTAATGTCAAAAATGAGCGAAATTCAAATTCCCACGTTAATTTTCCATGATATCGATGATAACAGTGTACCGTATGAAGATGCCCAGATCGCCATGCGTCATTGTGGTAGTGAGCAGAAAAAATGCATTCTTTTTAGCGGTAGTGGCCATAGTTTGATGTTTAGTAACTATGCAAAACAGATTGCTCTCGACATCGAAAATTTTCGCAACTCGCTACGCAAAAAAAAGAAGATTACTCTGGAATTTTTTGGTGAGGCAAGCGAAGTATATTTGGCAGGGGAATTCAATAATTGGCAACCAACATTACAATTTGAAAAACAAAATGACCGTTTCGTACTACAAACACGACTACTAACGGGTACATACCCTTACAAAATCGTAGTCGATGGAAGATGGATTTTAGATCCAAAAGCCGCGACAATTTCTACTCCAAATGGCGAAAAAAATTCGCGGCTTGTCGTGGACTAAACTTAATTTAGCTTTTAGAGATAAACAAAAATTAATTTTGTCTTTTTTTCACGATAGAACTCAAATCGTGCCAACCACTTATTTTAGATGGTCGAGGATTCATCAGTCGCTTACGCTGAAGTTGTAGTTGTTTAAAATTCCAAAATGCCAGTGTTGTTTGACCAATGGTAAATGTCACCCCACTGTCAATTTGACATTTATTTATCTTGTCGCCTAAAATCTTTGTGCCATTGCTACTTCCAAGATCTTCTAGAGTGCAAACTCCATCTTCTAGAATAATCTTGGTGTGTTTACGCGACATGCGCGTATCTCCTGGTATATTGATATTGGCCTGGCGACCGATGATGAAACTTTGGTTATCAAGAATGGGGCACATTTGTCCTTCTATCTCTTTTTTCGGGGACGACACCACTTGCACACCGAAAAATAATTCGGTCTTATCCACATTGAGAACACTTTCCCATAACGCAAAATCATTGGCCTGTTCTATCCAATTTTGGATTACATAAAAACCAGGACGGTCTTGTGGTGAAAAAGATAGCATTTTTTCTAGTATACCTGCCATTTGCGGAGTAACGTACGCCGATCCCGTCTGCAATTCATCTTTGGTAATGGGCTTGTTATTTAAAACACGCTTTTCATATTCTTCAGAGGAAACAAAAGGAAAACGTCCGGTTACCATACGATAAAAGATAATTCCCGCGGAATAGACGTCAGCCAAAGGTGTTGGTTTTTCTCCGCGAATATATTCAGGTGCAAGGTACAATGCATGTCGCGAACTAGGCATTGCTCCTACAAGCGTCATATTCCATCCGGTAAACTTAACTTGCTTCTCGCGACCACAAAGGATGTTATCTAAATTAAGATTTTTACAGACATAGTCGTATTTTTCTGTGGTCTGCAAAAGTTCAATAATTTTCGCAAACACCATCCGCGCTTCTTTGTATGACAGTTTACCTTTTTTTGCTAAATAATTTTGTAGCGTTTCACCTTGAAAAAATTCGATTTCAGCATGGGGAAGTTTTTCATCAAAACTTTTAATATTACGTAGTATATCACACTCTATCTCTGCAACTCTTTTCGCTACATTAAAAAACTCCATCACTTGTAATTGCTCTTCTTTATGATATGGATGCAGTATTTTTACCACAGAGTCTTTACTTACACGATAAATTAGGTAACGTTCGCTTTCAAAAATTTTCTTGGCAAATTCATACTTTGTCTCTAAATAGTGCTCCATGCCTTTTTTTGCCAAGCCTTCTTCACTGGTGATGGTAATATTAATCACTGTATAAGGACGTATTTCTAATCCCCACTCAAGAAGGGTATGTGCCTCGATAATCTTGTTTTTGCTAAACTCAAGCGTATAAATATCACCCTTTTCCAGACAAACTTCACCTTTATTGGTATTCAGGATAATCTCATCATAAGCAGTGATCACAGCTGAGTCGTGTTGAAAATTAAATACACAATGCTTTGTATTTATTCCTTCGACCACAATAGATGATTTCTTGGAACTCCCAATTGTGATAAAAGATGTAGGAGTACTTCCAAAAAACAAATTCAAACTATTATGCAAAGTGTCTTGTTCTGTTATGCTATTTGGTAAATTTCGCGATATGTCTATCTGACAATGAAAAGCATCATAATTATTCATAATCAACCTTTATAAATTTACATCGATGACACTCAAATATATTCATCTAAATTGGTGAAACGCATTAGCAATTAGGGTATATTTATATAGATCAAATATATATAATATATTAAATCTTAAACACATAAATTGCAACTTCTGAATAAAATAAAAAGGAATCGCGATGCCTTGGGAAATCAAATTTATACAAGCTTTACAAAGTTTCGACTCTGCGCCTATTTTGTATTTTAATAAAGCCATGACCTCTTTAGGAGAGGTATATTTTTTCTTGGTCTTTCTTTCTGTTAGTTGGGTAATTGCCCCAAGACGATTTTCTATTCATTTCACGTTTTTATTGCTGTTCACCGTACTGGTAAACACCGTTCTCAAAGAAATTTTTCTGCGTCCACGTCCTTTTGTATTAAATCCTCACCTACAGTTATTTGCTGCAGAAGGTTATTCATTTCCCAGTGGTCATTCGCAGATAGCCGTTGTATTTTGGGGATATTTAGCCTACTATGTTCGCAATAAACGCTTTACCATTTTGTGTCTGGCACTCATGTTGTTCATTGGTATTTCACGTACTTACTTAGGTGTACATTATCCTACCGATGTTCTGAGTGGTTGGTTTATGGGGCTTGTGTGTTTGGCGCTATACTTTGCCTCGCAAAATTTTTGGCAACAATATCACAAAACAACCGCCATATTTTTTGTTGTTGCTGCAATGATAAGCGTACAATTTTTTCACACCGAATTACTCGTTCCTGCTCTCGGTGGATTGGTAGGAACCATTATTGGCTGTTACCTTGCTGCCCAATACCTGAATTTTACGCTTGCCACATCAAAATCCAACAATATACTGCGTATTGCCGTTTCTATTATTGGTACTTTATTACTGTACTTTTGCGGCAAAGAATTTTTTCCACGAACCGATATGATTCGTTTCGTTCATTACGCACTAATTTTATTATGGATGTCATTTATGGCACCAAAGTTATGCTGCTGGAAAGGCAGTAATGACTAATAAATAAAGTCTATATCACAAGCCACATTCCACAGTATTTCATCAGGGGAAGGTTCAATTTCAACAACAGCCTGGACATCAAAAGACTTTGCATAGTTGAGATTTCTTCTCCACCCCCGAAGTAGTCGCGCTTTAATGTGTTCCATTTTTTGTCCGCGAGGATTGCGGTTAAACAATGTCAGAGCTATTTCTTCTGCCCATAATTCCTGAAAGTCTTCAATGTATTTAATCACACCTTTACCGGCAATATCTACCTTAATGGTTGGGGAAAGAAGTTGCGCACTCTTGTCAAACTTGTATAAACTACTTTCATGCCAAGTAGGGGCTATTTTGTCTTGCACATCAACAAGGTCGCGCAAGAAGGAAGCGTGGCTACTAAATACGACATTATTTCCGAAAGTAGTCAAAACCGGTTGTATAGCTCCTCCTGTAATATCAAAACCACCTATATCTATGCGCAAAAAAGTGTGATTGCCATATTTCTCTTCCGCAACTTTTACTTTGCCTTTGGTTTTTGCGACTTCGCGTTCTAACATTTCTTTTAAATAATTGTAAAAATCACTCGCTGTGGGAGAGGGAACGATGAAACACACTGATGGATATGGGTCCAAGACATCAATGTCTTGTTTGACATAATCAATGGGAGCGGAAACGACAATGATTTGTTTATCGATGTGTTTGAATATATACTCTTCTATAAATTTAGTTGTTTTGTGAGATTTATTGAGGATGCTTATACTACGATCGAGTTCGCGACGCATTTGCCGTGGTATTTGTTGATAAATATACCACCAGACATCAATACTGATGGGAATCTGTACTTTCAGGTTCGTTTTTTTAGGCAACATCTTGCCCGCAAACTGCTGTGCAGAAATTTGGTACAGCTTTTGGTGATATGACGACACGGAATCAAGTTCTGTAATACCTTGGATCGTAATATGTGGTTGTAATTTTAAGGACAGAAGAGTTCCACCTAAACTCTTCACTTCCACAAGTGGTCTTAGTTGGCGTGCGAACTGATTTATATGCTTTTTTAATACTTCATCTTGTACATACATAAGTATCGGAAAGTTTTTCTTTTCCACACGATTTTTGAGCGTCTTGGATTTTGAAAGAATCGAAGAGCTTTTACTTGTCGCTAAACGCCAACTTTCTTGTAAGTAATTTTCATCGTTAGAAACAAAAAGAACATCGTTTTGCATCGCAAAAAATAGGTTATTTTTTGTGTCTAAACGAACTTTTTTAATAGTAGAGTTAAGGTCGACATGGTGCTTTTTCGCCATTTCTTCGGAGACAAAATAAGGAGCTGCCCCTTCTGCAATACGTACTAAAAAATCAATGCGTATGATACCTAAAAACTGTGGTTTGTTGTCTCGCAACCTCATCGAAGTTGCCATTTCACCTTTTACAATCTTCCACAAATACTCTTCATGCAAAAACTCAAATCCCGCTTGTTTTTGTTGTTTCAGCAAATCCTTCCACAATCGGTTGAGTTGCTTATATTCTCTAGTTCTCAAAAATTGGCGAAAAGCCATGGTCTTTTCTAAAGTTTCCATGGGAAAAGTTTGTTGAATGTCATTCCACAATTGTTTTGCGTCATGTATATATGTTATACTATCACTTTCTACAGGTACTAAGGACGCTAAATTTTGTTCATAGACTCCTTCAAAAGGATTTGCGATTAGAGTACAAAATAGAACAAACGAAACCCCTAGCAAAGAAAGTAAAAACACAACGATATATATGAGAAATTTTTTCCAACGTTTTTTTTTCACATCTTCCAATTTTCAACCTTTCGCTGCGGAGAATTATATTGGCTAACCCAAAGCATATTCAAATTCTAGTGGAGTCTTCTCAACAAAACAATTGTAACATACAATGGAATATGTGGCGCAAACAAAATCCAAAGGAATCTATAGATTTATCCTCTGGCAACTTGTCATATTTGGACCTATCTTCTGCGAATTTACATGGAGCAACATTTGATAAGTGCTATCTTAAAGGTACGGTATTTACAAACTGTAACCTTAACAACAGCTTTTTTCGAGGCTGTTATGCCTACCATGCGACCTTCGATCATTGTACAATGATCAAAACAACTATTACGGATTGTCATTTCCTACAAGTTCAATTTCGCAATAGTAACTTGACACATGCGCAGTTAACAAACAGTGACTTACGAGGTTGCCATTTTACACAAGTCTGTTGCAAAAAGCTCAAACTTGATGGTAGTTTCTTAGATAAAATTTCATTTTTCCATTGTAGCGGTCAAATAGCTTCGGTGGAGAATATCAAGTGTTCACAATGCATTTTAGATGATCAGACCGTCTATGTCAAAAATCCCAAATCCATGCAAAAAATGTTAAAATTTCCTGTGCAACAACAATTTTTAATGCAATTCCAAAATATAGAGATTCCTCCCCAAAGCACACAAACAAAAGTAGAACAAAAATCTGAGCCACAAAATCAACACATTTTACAAGTGGAAGAGCCGCAATCAATACACTTTCCTATAGATCAAAATATACAACATTTTCCGCATCAACAGTCACCAGTAAAAACGTTGGTAAAAACACCTACACCGACCACAAAATTTTCCAAGGTATATGTATACATATGTTGCATTGCGATTTTCGCGGGCCTTTTAGGCATTTATTTTCGTCATTACATTTTTTTAAAAGTTCTAGAATACCGCCTTCACCACAATGATCCTCAAGTGCGCGACCAAGCGATTTCGGCGTTAAAACAAGCCTCACGAGAAACTCAATCACATCCGCAAGTCATCAAAATACTTATCGCGCGACTTCATGAAAATGTTCCAGAAGTTCGTAAAAAAGTACTAAAGGTACTCAATCAAATCAATCGTCCGGCACTCAAAAGCCTATTAGATGTATTGTACAAAGGTAACGATAAACAGCGTTTAGCGGCATTAGAGGTCATAGGAAACATGCGCGACCAAGGGCTACCTGCTTTGTCCATCATATTAAAGCTCTTACAGCACGAAAATACCGCCATTGCCATACAAGCAACAAAAACTATTCAACAAATTGGTGACATGGCGTACAGCTCTTTACCCATTTTGCTGCAAAATTTACAAAAAAGTGCAAACCCTCAATTACAAGCCGTGACCATCCGCACGATGTCGCGTATGAGGCTTTTTCGTTTAGTGCGTCCCTATATTATTCCTTATTTGCAAAGCGAAGACCCTCAAGTATGTGGCGAAGCGGCACTTGCAATTGCCTCTAGTAGATATCTACCACCGCAAACTATTCCGTTTTTAAGTAGACGCTTGTTAGAGGTAGAAGATATGCAACTCAAAAACAGACTGCTGTTCTGTCTTGGACAACTTGCAAAACAAATGGACATCAGTGCGGCGCTGAAAAACATCACGACGTGTATCTATGACGAAGACCCGAGAGTTGCACTTTATGCAGCACAAACGTTAGGGCATGCCAAAGCTTTTACCACAATAGAAAAACTACTCTCCGATAAAAACAGTCGTGTACGTCAACTATCCATCGTGAGTTTTTTGGGCCTAGAGGAAAAAAAATCAAAACTACTAAATACATTTATAGAGGTAGTCAAAAAAGAAAAGGAACGTATTGCCTTATTAGAACAGCTCATGGTATTTCAACATCTCGAAAGATCTCTAGAATACGAGAAAATTTTGCTCAACATATTAGACAATCATAAGGATGACAAAATACAGGAGTTTTGTTTGCTGGCTCTTGGTAAAGTTGCCGTTTCCCACAAAGCAGTGGCGATATTAGCGCAAATTTTTTTACAAAACTCTCGCCAGAAAAAAACAGCCCAAGCGGCATTATCTGCCATGGGAGAAAAAGCTCTACCAACCATTCACAATATGTGGATTTCAGGCAATCGCAACACAAAGATAGAAATTCTCAATATCTTACAACAACTGGATGATATAGGTCCACTTTTGCCCCTAGTTCGTCCCTTTATCAACGACAAAAAATACCAAGTCCGGTGCTCCGCACTACAAATACTCGTTGATTTTAATGCCGAAAATCTCGAACCGATTATTGTAAGAAGTTTACAGGACACCTCAAAAACCATGCGTCGTTTGGCAACCAAACTTTTTATGGTAAAAAAGATGAAACGTTCCCCACAAATACACACGGCTTTCATGAAAAACATTCGCCATGAAAATAATAGATTGCGACTATATACACTGGACGCTCTTGTCCGCTCGGGATATTATGATGAAGAACTTCTTGGTGAATTACAAAATGACTCTTATCACCAAGTACGTAATTTGGTGAAGAAGATACGAAAACAGAGGGTTTTAAACGCGGATTAAGGAATGGAAAATCCGTTAGAAAATCTAACGGATTTAAAAGAAATGTTAGTTATTGGACTCGCGATAGTTAAATTGCAAAGCTTGCCAGCGATATGCTTTTCCTGAACCAACACGCTTTTCACTACCAATAAATGGTTTGTAATATACGTCGAAATTTTTCACCGTATACTTATATGTAAGATCTACATAACCATATTTTCCAGGTGTAACATCTCTCCAATATGAAAGAGATCTAGAGAATGAATTTGTTACGTCAAAACCAACGGAAGCGCTAATGATTTCAGCTTTAACACCAACGTTTACTGAAACCTTGTTGGAAACACTTCTTGTTTCGTTGACAACAATTTTTCCACCTGGTCCACTGTGACTAACAATGGTTCCTTGGCTAATCGGGTAATAATTTTGCGTTCCTGTTACAACAACGCGATATGTGCCAAGTACTCTTGTTTCTGCTTGCTGCGGTTGTTTTTCCACAACAGGCTCAACATCGTTTTCTACCTCGTCAATACCTGGTTTGAACACTTTAAAACCATTGTCTTTTAGAAATGATTTTGAAAAAACATTGCGCGATACACAATGAGTTGCTCCCCAGCCAGTATGAATAACGGTAACTTCCTCCCCATTTACTCCAACGACAACCATAGTATGTGCTTCTGGAGCATTCTTTTGCAATATGTTTCCTGCTGCTACTTCAGAAATAGGATGTTTTGCATAATCAGATCCACTAGGTAGCGCATAGCCACACTCTGAAGATACAACAATACGTGCAAAAGTTTTGCTATCCGCAACATGGTGTCCAGAACCTGCTGGAAAATCAGCAAAGCCATTGTATTGAAGTAATTGGTCATCTTGTTTCAATTGTGTTACGTCTTTATCGTTGCCCTGCACAACCCACTTGCCCAAAAACTCTAAAGAGCTTGCTCTTTCGGCAATATTTGCATTTTCAGCAACAACAAAACTACATAACACGATTAATGATAATAATATATTTTTCAACATAGCGATTCCTTATAAGAAATGCCTTGTGTTTGTAAACGAAATGACAACTATAACTATTATAAACTTATTCCGTGGCATCATCAATTACAAAATTCTAGTTCTCTAAGTGTAGATATTCTCTTGTATTTGATGCCCCACAATCGGCTTCGCCGATTACTCTAGTGATTTCCTATACTTCAGGATTAGCTGAGTTTCAATGTTCCAAAGTACTACTCTTCTTTCAAATGAAAAAAAGAGTATATATCAAAATCTTTAATCGCATACCCGGCAGCGTTTTTATGCCCTCCACCGCCAAATTTTTCCGCGACCTTACTCACATCAAACTCATTATCGTAAGAGCGCAAAGAATGCGTACCTTTTTCGACGTTCACCATATCGATGTATTTCACGTCATTCCAGGCTTTGGGAGGATTTTTCAAATTTCTGATATAACCGGCGAGATCAGAGGTGTAACGATTAGCGGTGATCAGAAGCCGCTCACCGTCGACAACAGCACTTTCCACTTTGTTTTTGAAATACCATTCTTTCTTTACGGACAATGCTTCTAAAAATAAATTGTCATTGCTACTTATCAACGCTTCTTTCTTGCGTAAACGACTCAGCATTGTATCCACAAACTTCTTCTTCCCCAACAAACTTAAAAGATCATTAAACTGCGTTGCATATGGTAAAGAGTGTAACCACAAATCATAATCGTTTACATAATAAACAAATGCAGGTAAGTTTAATGGTACTTTGCACCCAGGTTTTCTCAAACAGCAGTCTTCGAAAATTATTTTTGTTGCACATTTTGATTGATCAACAACACACCAGTCATAATCTCGTAAATATTGTTCAGAAGTTTGATGATGGTCATAGAGTCGCACGCGCTTCGCATATTTTTCGTGTATCAGTTTTGCTATTTCTTCTGAAACAGATACGTCGCTAATGATCAACTCTTCATCTGTTTGTGTCAAAATATTTTTTACCGTTTCGTTTACAATACCATAATCACAATGGTAAACTTTATCAGGGGTGATTTCAGCAGGGTAAAAGCAACGAGCAACAATTTCACATCCTACACCGTCTAAATCATTATGTGTAACTAAAATCATGAAAAAACCTTTAAAGTTATTGAGCTAGACATCTATGTCTAACTAAAGACATGTAATATAAAGAGGGCTGTCAATACCGATTCTATAGCCCGAAACCACACGCGAGTCTACCAAATATAAAAAGGAGTGCTCGCGCAAGTTTGTTACTATAACAAGACCGCGTTGGCAATGAAAAGCACAAAATAAAATTCACTACTCAAAGAGGCCGTAACATGGATACCTGGAAAACACTTAAGTTATTTATCAGTTCGACATTTGTCGATTTAGAATTAGAACGCGACGAACTCACACAACAATTTCGCAAACTCAAAGCACAACTTATCGAACGGCACCTATCCTTCATGACATATGACTTAAGGTGGCGACAAAAACACCAGCGCGACTCTATCGTCAAATGGTGTATTGAAATGGTAGAACGTTGCGAATTTTTTGTGGGAATTTTGGGAAGTCGTTATGGATGGCGACCTGAAAAAGACGCCTGGGGTAACAACAATGATAGCAACATATCCGTAACAGAAATGGAAATACGCCATGCACTCCAGAATATTGATCGCCAAAAACGATTTTTTTGCATTCTAGAGAGAGATATCGACGACGCGAAAGATCGCGCGTCGATGTTGGCACTAAAAAAAGATCTAAAAGCCCAAGGTGAAGATGTATTTGAATTTTCCGATACAAAAACGATGCTTACCTTTATCGTCGACAAAGTACAAAAGCAAATAGACGAACATTACCCAGAAGTCGTCATAAATAAAGATGAAGAAAATACCCGTGAAGTATTGATAGAAAATTTTATCGATGAAAAATTACAAGGATTCGTAGGACGCGAAGATTTTGCCACAAAAATTTGGAATTTTGCCCATAATAGAAATCAAAAAAACTACCTAGTGGTTCATGCAATTGCCGGGACGGGAAAATCGGCAGCGATGGCCCAATTTTATAAGCGTTGGAAACAAGAAAAAGATGTACCTATTCTACGCTATTTTTTTAGTGTGGATAACAGTGCACGTCAATTTGTTGCCAGTATTGTCGACCAACTTCATCACCACGGCTTACTTGAAGAGACACCGAAAACCGACCCGCTAGAGCTGCGCTTCCAAATGCGCTCGACGTTGGAAAATTTATCGCAAAAAATACTCATCGTCATCGATGCCATTGACGAAGTAGAGGAAGCCCACAAAGACCTATCATGGCTACCGAATAACTTACCACAAAACATAAATGTTATTATTTCAACAAGACCTGTGTCTACTTTCGATATTGTACGTGACTACATAAAAACACAAACGATTGAGTTGCCACCGCTTTCCACCAAAGAAATCGCTTTGATCATCGATTCTTATACAAAAAAACATCAAATTGACATCTCCACCGAAGATGCTCAACTTTTACAAACGCGTGCCGATGGAAATCCTCTGTATCTAAAAGTAGCTCTCGAAGAAATTGTATCCAGTGGATCAGGGGTTGGACAACTCGCGACATCTATAGATGCTTTATTTGAGCAAATCATTCAAAGATTGAGTGACAAATACGACACCAATGTTATTTTTGACTATCTCGGTCTCATTACCGCGAGCGAATCAGGACTCATGGAAACAGAACTTCAGGAAGTTCTACAGCAGTACTACAATATTGGCGACGATCTATTACTTATTGTTGCCAAAGCACTCGACAACTTCATCGTAGAACGTGGACAATTGCTACAATTTTTTCACGCGGAATTCGAACGTTCCGTCAAAGAAAGACTAGGAAGAAACCGTTTACGCAACTACCACCAAAAACTTGCCGACTATTTCAAAGCCAAAGGTTACAAATATCCCCGCGCCTTGAAAGAAATTTGTTATCAGATGTTGTGGGCAGAAAAATACAAATCGCTATTACAACAATTATGCGATTTTCATTTTTTACAACAAAAATCTAAAATGGGAATGATAGATGAACTAGTACAAGATTTTGAGATGGCTCTCTATCACCCACTTCTGCCCATGCCACAAAATACCCAAGATACATATAACGATGTAGAGATCAATCGCGAAACCCTACGCTTGCTATGCCACGCACTAACGCTAGATTTACGCTTTCTACGCCGTCATCCTGAGTGCATATTCCAATGTTTGTGGAACCGTTGCTACTGGTACGATAACCCTAAAGTCAAAAACTACTACAACTATGACGACAATTCACAACTACCATGGAATAACACAAAATTATTCTTACTGGTAGAAAAATGGCGCGAATCTTTCCACGGAACTTGGGCAAAGAGTTTATCTCCTGCGGAACCGCATCTTGACTCCAAATTACGCAGGTTATTTATGGGACATAGTCGCGAAGTATACAGTGTTGCCTTTCACCAAGATCGCCAAAGAATCGTTTCTGTGAGCGAAGACAAAAAAGTACGTTTGTGGAACGCCGAAACAGGAGAGTCACTACACGAAATTACCGAGCATGGTGAAGTCGTTCGCGCCACTACCTTCAGCAATGACGGCAAGAAGTTCGCCACCGCCAGTGATGATGGCTTTATATTTATTTGGGATACACAAACCGCAGAGTGTCTACAGATAATAGAGAGTGGTTTAGGAACAATTACCGCCCTACAATTTACCCATCAAAATAAACAACTTCTTAGCGGAGGAGACGATGCGCGCATTGTCATATGGGACGTGGAAAGTGGGCAACGTGCCTATTTCTTAGAAGGACATCGCGACGCGATTTATGCTCTACATGCCATGGACGACTACACAGCCTCTGCTGCCAAAGACGGCGAAATAAAAATTTGGCAAAACGAAGAATGCATCGCTACATTTACAGGGCATGACAGAATTGTCAACGATGTAAAATTTAGTTTCGATGGCAAGTACTTGGCCTCTTGTTCCAAAGACAACACCATACGTATTTGGGAAATAGCAACAAAGAAGTGCTTGCGAGTTATTGAAAACCACTACGATAGTATCAATGCCATCGACTTCATTCCCCATACTCATTTACTCGTTTCAGGAAGCGACGACCGCTCATTGTGTGTTACCGACATTACCACAAGCAATGTTGTCCTAGGATGGAAACATCACAACTGGCAAGTAACAAGCTTACAAGTCAGTCTAGACGGTAACTACGTAGTTTGTGGTGCAAGAGATGGTTCTGTATCACTATGGGATATCCGTAGGCATGCCGCGCAAAGCAACATGCAACTTTCGATAAAAGGGCATAAAGAACGCATTCGTCGTTTGTGTATACTACGCAAACAAAACCAAGCCGTAACAGGGGCGAAGGATCAATTTATCAAAATTTGGGATGTCAAAAGCGGAGAATGCAACAAAAGTATTTTTACTGATATGAAAATACGTTGTCTCAATATCAGCGAAGATGAAACAAAAGTCGTTGTCGGAAGTCGGCAAGGGGACATTGGTATTTGGAATTTACAAACCGGTGACTTTATCCATCGCATGAAAGGACACAAAGGGATCGTGTCAAGCATCATGTTTTGTCATAACGATAAACATATTCTGTCGATCGGCTATTACGACAATACCATGCGTTTGTGGAGTGTTGCCGATGGAAGTTGCTTAAATATCTACGAAGGACACAAACGCTGGATAGAAAGCGTAGATGTCGATCGCAATGCACGGCTCATTGCCACAGGATCTCGCGACAAGACACTCAAAATTTGGGACATGCAAGGAAATTGTTTGCGTACCATGCACGGCCACGAATTAGGGGTAATGAGTGTTGCGTTTAACAGTGACAGCAGCAAAATCGCTTCCGCAAGTGCACGTCAAGGAATTGTACGCATTTGGAATGTACAAACCGGTGCGTGCCTGCACGTACTGTCGGGGCACAAAGATATGATCACCCACATGCGTTTCAAAGGAGAGCAATTAATCTCGACAAGTAGGGACCACCAAACTTTTGTTTGGAATACAAATGACGGAAGTCTCATACGAACCATCGATGGACAAACAGACTTGGAAAGTTATTGCAACGAAAGCATTTTTAGCATTGCGCAAAGCTGGAAAACGTCTATTGTAAAAGACGACAAGGATCTAGTGTACTTACCAGAAAAAATGTCATTTGTTTCGGTGATTGACGACCACATCGTGGGTATTTACAAATCCAATGAACGCTCTATTTCTGTTTTGAAAATTGTGGAGAATTAGGTTGTCTCTTGTGTAACCATTGGGTTGTTACTTTGTTTTTAGATTATCTTTGGTGTGCGATGCCCCCACATCGGTGCTTCGCACCGATTGCTCCCCCTGTGGGGGCTGGTAAGTGCATACAAAGAAAGAAATAAAAACTAACAAATCACTAGGTTGTCATCCCTGGCTTGACCAGGGACCCAGGCGCTTTCAAGTCGAATTTATATTGCTGGTTTCCCGCTTCCGCGGGAATGACACCTCTGGGCAGCTTAATACATCTATAGCATGCAGGAAAAGACATCACTGGTATCAGGGTGATTTTATTGCGTTTTTTCGTCTTGTGATTGTTCGTCTTCGGTACTGGATTCTTCTCCATCATTACTGTTCAGTAATTCGCGCATGCTTTGTTCTACTTCTTCACGTACTTCAGAAGAAAACTCCACGTCGTTATCGATAGGCACATCTTCACCATCTTTAAGGTCTTGATTTAGAGCGTCTTCACCATATTCTTCTTTTACTTGTTCTTTGAAGGAAGAAGGCATCAAATCCCACGGAAGTGCTTTTGCCAAAAGTGGTAAAAGAATCATTCCACCTGGAAGCAAAAATATTCCAAGTGCAGGTACTGCTTTAACGATATCTCCCAATTGCTCCTTCGCCGCTTTTTTTTCTTCTGTGGAAAGATCATGGCCATTGGAATATTTCCACAAAACCATCAACATTTCGTTCGATTCACTCAGTTCTTGACGTATTTTTTTCCAGTTGTCGCGTAGAAGGCTTTTCAACCACGGATAACCCACTTCATTGCGATATTTAGTGTCTGCTAAAAATCTTGTGCTGTTAATTAGAGAGGATGTTACCATCTCTACTCCCTGGTATATAATATTTCCTGTCGTTTCTACCGCTTTTCCTGCTGCAGTTGTTACAGAGACAGCGGTATCTACTACGGTATTGACAGAACTTTGTGCGGTATCTACTGATTTCTTAAAAAATTTAGAACAAAATTTAAATATACTCATTATTCGCCTCATGTATAAACTTCGATTGTTTTTTCTCGGATAACAGTTACTCTAACAACACCTGAATATAAAATCTCTTTACCTACAGAATCCGCCAATTGTTTTGCTATTTGTTCGGCATCTTTGTCGTTAATAATCTCAGAATTTACCACAACGCGTATTTCGCGTCCAGCGGAAACAGCGTAAGCGTCCTCAATACCTTGAATATCTTTCGTTAAGGACTCTATCTTCTGTAATTTTTTCATGTACTTTTCAAATGTTTCACGTCGTGCTCCTGGTCGCGCAGCACTAATTGCATCAGAAATATTCACCACTGCCGCAAACGGTTTTTGTGCGCTCACATCTTCATGGTGTTCCACAACACCTTCGATTACCTCATTTGTCTCGTTTTCATCACGTAGCATCTGCTCACCTAGAGAAGAATGCCCTCCCGACTCCTGGTGATCTACCGCTTTACCAATATCGTGCAAGAAACCACCACGTTGACAAAGAAACTGAGAAAGTCCTAACTCCCCAGCAATGCGCCACGATAGCATTGCTACCTCGAAGGAGTGAGCCAACACATTTTGTCCAAAACTGGTACGATATCGCAATTTCCCCATCGACCACGCCAAAGTTTCTGGTAAATGCTTCATTCCCAATTCGGTACATTTTTGTTGCACAAAATGAATCGTTTTTTGTTTGTATTGCTGCTGTTTCTTTTCTATGTCTAAATCATCTATCTTTTGAATATCGTACTCTACAATGTCCAAGAGTAATTTTCGCATGATTTCGCGACAATACCCATCGGAATCATTAATAACAACATTGTTGTTCTTGAAATGAAAGGTAACTCCCAATTTATCTGTAAAAGTGTGTTGATGACTTTCGATAAAACGCAAAACCTCATCTTTTTCTAGCCACACACTATTTGGATAAGAGTCGTGCCAATGTCCAAAAACACTACGCTGAACAATAGAAGACAACAAACGTTTTGCAATCTCCTCAGAGGAGATTGTAATATCATCGGCAAAACGATTTAACAAAAGCTCCTTTTCACCACGTAGCTCTTTATCTACTTTGTTTAGGATATCTTCTTTGACGGTCGCAACATCATAATCATTTGTTTGTAAAAGTTTATTTTTATGCTCTCTGCGAATATCTTCTAATTTTTCATAGAGGTTTTTATAACAATCAACATTGGTTTGTACACGTGCCTTTTTTTCGAAAAACAATTGTTCTTTCAAGGATAGATATTCTTCACGATTTTGAACTTCTACCTCTTGATACGTAATTTGTTCCTCTAAAGATTGAATATTTTGCTCATATTTTTGCACAATAATTTTTTTGAGATGTTGATATTCCGAAGCCAAAGACTCTGTTTTTGTAGCACTGATATTTCTTTTGTTGGCTATCTTTCTTGCACAAATATGCTCTATTTTACGCTTTATTTGTTGTGAATACTTTTGCTGGCGTTTATACAACAACCATGAAAAAATATATCCAATTATTGTGCTTATAAACAACAAAGAAATCATTTTATGCTTTCATAATAAAAATAGCGCATCTCCTTCATACAGAAGTAGATGCGCTTTTATAAACGATAAAAGAAATTAGATATTACTCTTTTTCTTCGCTTTCGCTTGCTGCTTCAGAAGACTCTTCAGCTTCGTTTGTGGCTTCAGTGTTTTCTGCACCACTATCTTGTGCTTCTTCCTCAGCTCCAGATTCAGCATCCTCTTCGTCAGATTGTGCCTTTACCAAGGATAGACCAATTTTTCT
Source organism: Candidatus Uabimicrobium amorphum (assembly GCF_009002475.1). Lineage (GTDB taxonomy): Bacteria > Planctomycetota > Uabimicrobiia > Uabimicrobiales > Uabimicrobiaceae > Uabimicrobium > Uabimicrobium amorphum. The sequence continues at coordinate 117,142 of NZ_AP019860.1, read as the reverse complement.
TTCTTTTTCGTCCACTCTTAGAATCTTAACTTCTACGACATCGCCAACCTTGACAACTTCGTTAGGAGATTTAATTTTCTTATCTGTCAATTCTGAGATATGTAATAAACCTTCTAAATCTGTTTCTAGTTCAACAAAGACACCAAAATTTGTCAATTTTGTGACTTTACCGCTAACGGTATCATCCACTTTGTATTTACCCAGAATTTCATCTTGCCAAGGATCAGAGTGTAGTTGTTTCATACCAAGAGCAACTCTCTTACGCTCTTGATCAACTTCTAAAACTTGCGCTTGAATATTGTCACCTTTTTTCAACATCTCGGAAGGATGACTAATTTTCTTGGTCCAGCTCATATCTGAAATGTGTAACAGACCATCGATTCCTTCTTCTATTTCGATGAATGCTCCGTAGTTTGTTAAGTTACGTACACGACCTTCAATGACTGTTCCCACAGGATACTTTTCTTCAACAAGAGACCATGGGTTGATTTCGGTTTGTTTCATACCCAAAGAAATTTCTTGTTTTTCTTTGTTGATATCTAAAACAACAACTTCAACCTCATCACCAATGTTAACAACATCTGAAGGGTGATTAATTCTCTTTGTCCAAGATATTTCAGAAATGTGAACCAATCCTTCGATACCATCTTCCAATTTAACAAAAGCACCGTAGTTCATTACATTTACTACGCGACCAGTAACTTTTGATTGGATAGGGTATTTCTTTTCGATATCTGTCCAAGGACTCTCGGTTTTTTGTTTTAAACCAAGCGCGATTCTCTCTTTTTTGCGATCCAACTTCAAAATTTTGATTTCGATCTCGTCGTCTATTGAGACAAGTTCTGATGGATGACTAATTCTTCCCCAACTCATGTCTGTAATGTGGAGAAGACCATCTATGCCGCCTAGGTCAACAAAAACACCAAAATCTGCGATGTTTTTGACAACACCTTTGCGAATTTGACCTTCTTCTAGCTCTTCTAGAAGCTTTTCCTTCATCTTCTTACGTTCTTCTTCGATGAGTCTACGTCTAGAAACAACTATGTTCATGCGAGTTTGGTCAATCTTGATGATTTGTGCCTGTAAATTACGTCCAATGTATTCAGAAATATCACCTGTACGGCGAATATCAATCTGAGAAGCAGGTAAGAAAACTGGAACGCCAACGTCGAGTAACAACCCACCTTTAATCTTACGAATAACCTTACCTTCAACAAGGTCACCCTCTTTTTTAGTGGCAATAAGTTCTTCCCAACCTTTGATTCTGTCAGCTTTCTTCTTAGAAAGTACAACTGTTCCGGACTCATCTTCGACAGCTTCTAGAAGAACCGCGACTTCCTCACCTATTTCTGGTGGGGTGTCAAATTCCGAACAAGAAACTTCCCCTTCTGATTTGTAACCAACATCAATAACAACAACATCGTTTGTTACATTGATTACCTTACCTTGTACAATTTTATCAGGTTCGAATTCTTTTGTTGAGTCGTCATACAACTGAGCCATGTCTTCGCTGGCAATTTCACCCATTGCTTCAGCAACTTCTCTTTCCAAGACTTCTTGTTCAACAGATAGTCGCTTAACAATATCTTTTTGCTTCATTATCATAAAATGGAACTCCTCTGTTCGATGAATTTGCTAAGTCCCAAACCACCTAGCTTTATACTAGACACACTCTAGCATATAATTCATCGTCACAAAAAAAATAGCTATTTTTTTGCTTTTATCAATTTAAATGTCCGAATGCTATTGCAACTGTAAACATTACCAATTTTGCAATATAACCAAAGAATTGGTCACCAAAAAGCCAGAACTGGAAAATACAAAGGCATAAGAACTACTATATGAGTAATAGTTCTTATGCCTTTGTATTATTTATGTATACAGGTCTTAAACACTCTAAATAACAATACAAAATCACTAAATTTTTTCATATTGTTACATAGTAAAATCATAAATATTTTTTGTATATTTTACAATAAAAATTTATTTTTATTTTACTTTTTCCCAAATTTTTTTGGCGCGACTGTAACCAGGCTTTAAATCCAAAGCTGACTTAGCATAATTTTTCGCTTCTAATTTATCTCCCAGTTTCAAAGCCAACTCAGCGATGTTGGTATGCAATACATGCTCATCTTTCTTTGGTTTTAACGCAATAGCAAGTTTATATGCCGTAATTGCTTTTTTCCACTGTTTCAGCTTCGTCAAAACTTCTGCGCGTTTCATTTGAAACTCTAAACTAAACGGGAATATGTCTAGTGCTTCTTCCAACCACTTTGAAGCTGTTTTGTATTTTTGTTGATCAATATAGTGGTTCGCTAGTTCTAGACGCAATTTGAATTCGTTACCTTCTTTGTTCAAAAAGTCTTCGATTTCTTTGTAATACTCCGCTGTTCGTCCTTTCGCTTTGTATATCTTCGCCAGCAACATATACGGATTACTTGGCCCAACATAATTTGGAAAACTTTTTTTCGCTTTTTTCAAATACTCTTCTGCTTTGGTAACATTTCTCTGATTGAAATACATAATTCCCAAATACAGGTAGGTATAAAAATTTTCACATCCAAGCTCTTCCGCTTGTAGCAAGAACTCTTGTGCTTTTTTGTAATCCTTGCGTCGATAAAATATGCGACCCATAATTTCATACCCATCAACACTTTCGGGATCTAAAGCGAGAGCATATCCTGCATTGATCTCTGCATCTTTCAACTTGTTGCTCTGTAAGTAAGCGATCGCCAAATGAGTATATGACTCAATGTCCATTGGGTCTTCTTCAACTTTATCTTTTAAGTCGTCAATTTTTTGTGGCGGAACGGACATCATCATTTTCATGTTGCCAAAAATGTTCTTTTTGATCCATTTCAAGAAGTAGCCATCAAACTCTTCGGCCGTTAATCCCGTAACTTCTTTGATAATCTCTACGTCTTTTTTACCTTTTTTGTACAGTTCAAGCATTTGTTTTATCGCGGTAAATCCATAATTATTGCGAATGAAATGACACAACAGTCCCGCTTGGTAATAACAAACCACCACTTCTAATGCATACTTTGGTCTTGTAAATCCCGCATTTAAATCTTTAATTCCACGCATCAAACCTGCGTTGTAAACAGTCCATAAATCTTTATCTCTTTTACGAATCACCGAAGGATTGCGGTCTCTTTCGAACATTTCCGAAAGCCCTTCCGTAAACCAACGCGGTATTTTATGATCCGTCATTTGCAGTGTGAAGGCGTGACTCAACTCGTGCCAACCAACAGAAGCCCAGTTCATTGTGCCTAATTTCATTGCCTTCGGTGATAACTGCGCAAGTACTTTTCCAAAACATACTCCGCTCGCCGCAATCATCGACAAACCCAATACACGAACAGAAAAGTCCTTTGTTTCAGGATAGACTTCCCACAACATAGGAGTTTCAGGAGTATAGCCATAGATTTTGGACATTTCTTCTAAAGACTTTTCCAAATGCTCGCTAATAATAGGTAGCATGACATCTGCTTCGCTGACGTGTAAACGAATACGAAAGTTCTTGGTCTCATAGACTTTAAACTCCTTGAATTTGTCGAGAAGCAATAGCATATTGTGTGTTTGAACGTGGAAATTGTACTCTTCACGAACTTTCTCAAAATGTTTGCGCGCTTCCTCTTCCTCGCCGGTGCGCATCAAATTTGATCCAAGCTCAATGTAAGCGTCCCACAAAAACGGATTCAATTTTATTGCCTGTCTTTGCATGTCTAAGGCTTTAGAATATTGGAAGTTTTGCGCTAGAATAACACCTGCTAGTTGATAAAACTCGCCATACACAGGATTTATCTTAAAGACCTTTTCTTTCACTTTTTTGTACTCAGCCATATTTTCTTTTAGGAAGTGGTATGTGGCCAACCAAGTTAACGCCTCTAAATGATTTGGATTGATTTCGAGTGCCTTTTCGAGTTTTTCAAACGCGCGACCATATTCTCCATCTGAAAGGTGTACTAGTGCCATAAGAGTTAAGGCATCAGTATATTTCGGATTGATTTCGAGTGCGTGATTTAAAGTGGGAATAATTTCTGGGCGTTTCGCATAGTTTTTCGTGCAATAAATGGCTTTTGCGTATAACAGTTCCGGATGGTGAGGGTTCAGTTTCAATGCTTCACGTAGTGTCGAATTGGCGTCAACGGTGTTGTAAGCCTCTAAAAACATATGTGCCATTTCTACATACGCAGGAAAATAAAGTGGGTCTTTTTCCATCGCACCACTGTTGTACTCCGTATCGGAGAGGATACCGTTAATGACCGCCTTCAAGGTATCACTACGGTCCACTTCATCACTATTCATCGCATAGTAACGGCAAGCAGAACCGATGGCGACTAGATCTTCGGCCGAATATTCTTCTTCTGGATAATAATTATCAAAAATATTGGAAAATATCTCAAGAGCTTTGTCTTTTTTACCAACCATCATATAGTGTTTACCAAGCGCTACACGAACAACAACACTTTCCGAATCCGTTATGAATGCCGTGATAAAATTTTGATACGCTTCATCGTATTTCCCTTGGATTTCGAGCATTTTACCCACCAACATCAAACCACGCGCAGCGCGTTTCTTGTCTGTGGTATTGCTGTATTGTTTTGCCAGACGTCGCGCTTTTTCGTACTCGCCAGTCAAACGATAGGCTTCAATAAGGCTCTCTACACCCAACGGTGAAGCATCTGCATCAACAAATTTTTCTAACTTTTTGATCGCCGTTTCATATGAACCTTTTTCAAGTAGCTCTTTTCCTTTTAGTGCAAGAAGCTCATGTTTCTGATCCGCATACGCCGGTACTAGTAAACACATAGCAGTTAAAATAAGAATAAAATTTCTCATAAACGCTCCTTTGAACTATTTTCCTATATAAAATGTTCTCTGGAACTATATAACTTCCTTATAGTGTCATCCCTGCGAAAGCACATACCTATCAAACTAAGATATAAAAGCTTTCTCAATAAAGACTTACATAACCGTGTCATTCCTGGCTTGACCAGGAATCCACAATACAAAGTTAAATTGTATGCGCCTGGATCCCTGATCAAGTCAGGGATGACACCCGTAAGGTAGTTTTGTAGTTCCAGAGAACATGTATTGGTAATTTTTCGTTGTTAAATATAGTTACGCACTGGTCAAAACATAATTGCCGTCATTAAAATCTACGCACACTTCACTGCTTTTCGGCACTTCTCCCTTGAGCATTTGCTTTGCGAGCATGTTTTTGATACGTCGTTCCATTACTCTCTTCAGAGGTCGTGCACCAAAAACTGGATCAAATCCTTCCTCGGCAAGATTTTCTCTTGCGTCACCACTTAACTTTAACTGAAATTTATGCTCTTTTAGTAAATCATTAAAACTTTGCATTTGAATATCGATAATTCGTTTTATATGCTCTTTTTCCAAAGGATTAAAAATAATCACTTCGTCAATGCGATTAATAAATTCAGGGCGGAAATATTTAAATAGTTCATCATCTATTTTATTATGTAGCTCTTTGTCAATTTGCCCTTTAGCCTCTTTGATATAGTGGCTACCAATGTTTGAGGTCATGATGACGATGGTGTTTTTAAAGTCAACCTTACGCCCTTGTCCGTCGGTTAATTGTCCGTCGTCTAAGAGCTGTAAAAAGATATTAAATACTTCAGGATGCGCTTTTTCAATTTCATCAAACAACACCACAGAGTATGGACGACGGCGAATGGCTTCGGTAAGTTGCCCACCATCTTCGAAGCCCACATAACCAGGAGGGGCACCGATTAGACGACTAACGCTATGTTTTTCCATATATTCCGACATATCAATGCGTACCATCGCATCTTTGGTATCAAATAAAAACTCTGCCAGTGTACGAGCTAGCTCGGTTTTTCCGACTCCTGTAGGTCCAAGAAACAAAAATGAACCTATTGGTTGTTGTGGATTCTGTAAACCTACACGGCTCCTGCGCACGGCATCGGCGATATATCCAACAGCATCATCCTGCCCTATTACTTTTTGCTGTATTTTTTGCTCCATGTCAAGTAGACGTTCTCTGTCCCCCTGTAACATCTTGTCTACAGGAATACCTGTCCACAAGGCAACAACATTGGCAATTTCTTCTTCGCCAACTTCTTCTTTTAACATTTGCTCATCGCCTTGCATGTCCTTAAGGAGAGCACTCTCCGCTTCAATAGCTCTCTCTTTATCGGGAATCGCTTGGTAACGAATCTTACCCGCTAACTCTAAATTTCCATCGCGTCTTGCGAGTTCTTCTTGTGTTTTTAAACTTTCCAGTTCTTTTTTAAATTTACGTATCGCAAGAATTTTGTCTTTTTCCTTTTGCCATTTATCTTTCATCAAACTGGATTTCTCTTGCAAATCTCGCAAATCTTCTTCGATCACTCTGTAACGTTCTTTCGAAGCATCATCTTTTTCTTTTTTTAGGGCCTGTTGTTCTATGGTGAGCTGCAATATCTTTCTCTCTAGGACATCAATTTCCACAGGCATACTATCTATTTGAATGCGTAGACGGCTTGCGGCTTCATCCACAAGGTCAATGGCCTTATCAGGTAAGAAACGATCGCTAATATAGCGATTGGAAAGTGTTGCCGCAGCAATTGTGGCTCCATCGGTTATACGTACTCCGTGGTGCACCTCATATCGCTCTTTTAACCCACGTAAAATCGCAATCGTGCTATCCACAGAAGGTTCAGTGACATAGATGGTCTGAAATCTTCGCTCTAAAGCCGCATCTTTCTCAATATACTTGCGATATTCATCCAATGTTGTCGCACCTATACAGCGAAGTTCACCTCTGGCAAGAGCAGGTTTCAACATATTGCTTGCATCTTGGGCACCTTCGATTCCTCCAACAACCGTATGGAGTTCATCAATAAACAAGATAATGTCGCCTTCCGATTTGTGGACTTCTTGTAGTACGCCCTTCAATCGTTCTTCAAATTCACCTCGATATTTCGCTCCGGCAATCAAAGCTCCCATATCCAAGGAAATCACCTTTTTTCCCTTTAAACCTTCGGGAACATCCTCATCGATAATTCTTCTTGCCAATCCTTCAGCAATAGCTGTTTTACCAACTCCTGGCTCACCAATTAGCACTGGATTGTTTTTTGTTCTTCGCGACAACACCTGCATAACGCGGCGTATTTCGTCATCACGGCCAATAACAGGGTCGAGTTTTCCTTTTCTCGCTAGCTCTGTTAAATCAGTCGAGTATAGCTTTAAAACTTCTTTGTCATTGTTAGGATTGTTTGCGTTCAACATGATTTTCCCCTTTTCCTGCTGATTTTACATAAAATGTAAACATCACAAAATCCGCTGTAGAATGTGATTATTGTGCCTTACACATCTAAAATTAGGAAGTTTTTACCAAACCAGTTTGACCACTGTATCAATACACGCGGATTGAATGCAAATTGCTTGCCATTTTTTTTAAAAGAGGGGGAAAATAAAGAAAGAGAATTAGTTTTATACTGCAAAGCATTGCTAATTCTCACTTCTCTTGGGATATGTTTTTTTTAAAATTTTAGCTTTTTTGTGAAGGATTGTATATTTCGAGAATACACGCACAAATATTTGTGCTATTATGACATAGTTTATTTATTTCGGTACCTGGTTTTTTCCAACGTAACCAACTCGTTCCAAATGCGTTGTAAATCAGACAATTTGTCTAAATATTGTTCTTTGTATGTTTGGAATTTATAAGAGTATGATTCAGGATGTTCTATTGCTTCTTCTAAACAATCTTTGTCATCCCATAACTCTTCAAGAAGTCTTTCACGAAGAGTTAGCTGCAATTTTTCAATTAGCTGTCTAATCTGTTGCCCTTGCTTTGGATTTATCGACATATCATTGTCATGGATCCCCACTGTTCACGCTTCCTTTCTTCAACTATAAGTCGACATTATTAGAGACTCGCCCTAACTTTATTTGTTTTGCATTTATTGTAGCATGTATTCTTTTTTTTGCAAACTAGTCTTTAAAGTTCAAGATACATAACCCACAAAATTTATGTTTAACAGCACAATAGAGATGGATCTTTATAGAACCATCTCTATCACACTAGAACCTATCTAGTTTGGTATTGCTTTCACAGCAATCACCAGAGTACTAGCTAGGTTCCAAGCAAAGTCGAAGAAGAGTGGCTCTTCGACCCTGCTTTATCATAGAAGAAAGAACTACTCAAGCATTCTTTCCAACTTGCCGACAACATCTTCTACTTTTTCAATCAAAGTTGAATCGTCGGTGTCAAGAGAATCAAGAGAAGACTGTAAGAAATCAAGAAGTTGTTCTTTTTCTTCATCTTCCCAATAGCGTCTAATAGAAGAATCATAACGCATAGCCTCGTTCAATGAAGAAACAAATGCTTCTGCACCTTGTTCATCTTTAACTTGAGACAAGTGATTCACTAAGTGTTCACAAGAAAGTCTTGCCAAATACCCAATTTTTTGACGTTCTTTTAGCAAAGACTTCTCGGCATAACGGTAACCACTATGCACATTGACACCTTTGGCTTCCGAATCGACATACAAATGAAATTCCACTTGTCCTTTTGCTTCGTAAACGGTCACCAAATGTTCGGGAATTTGTTTCTTGTCAGCAAAGAACTCAAATGCATATTCAATATTGTCGTATTTCATTGTTTTGCTGGCTTCTAGTAAAACAATTTTCTTTAGAAGTTGCAAATCAACTTGCAATACTTGCGATCCTTCACCAGGCTCTATTTTCGCACTACCTTCATACGTCTTGTATGTACTAAACAACACGCGTAGCTTACACTCTTTACCTACTTCGATAGGATCATTCATGTATAGCTTACCATCGATGAAAACTTTAAACGGTGTTATTTTTTCTAGAGTATCTGGGTTGACACCTTTCACGACAAGAACACGCGGTTTGGTTTTATTTTCCGTTTTTTCTTGCGTTTTATCTTCCACTGGTTTTTCGGCTTTCTTACCGAGAACTAGTGGTATCTTTAATTCGAATTCCATTGTATTCGGTTCGATAAAGATATCCTTTTTACCAGAATAGGTGTAACCTTTTTGCTGTACAACAACTTCGTACTTTCCAGGTTTAATCATTTGGCCATTGGTGGGCACAAATGATTTTTTTGTGACAACATTGATCATCTCAAGTTTACACTCAGGATAGCCCGCTGCTGGTGCTACATCATATTCATATTGGATACGTAAATTTCGCAGTGTAGATTCTAAAACCACTTTTGTACTAAACACATCCTTGTCATTGGTAATCTCAATATCTTTTTGGTACATCTGGTGACCATTTGTATATGCCACAACAGTGTATTTTCCTGGAAGAATTTTGAAACCTGGAGTGTAAGAGCGATCGTTAATGGTGAGAATATCTACTTTAATCGGTGCTGTTGTATCAGCATCGCTAAATGCTTGTAGCTCTACAGGGATAGGAACAATTTTTTTCTCTTCTGGTTTTGGAGTAAGTGTCAGTTCCACTTTTTGTGCTTCGTTAGATGGTACAACGTTCACCTCTTTGGTTAACGTCTCGTAACCTTCTTTTTCACAGTTTACAGTATATTTTCCTGGAAAATACGCTGTGGCTCCATCGTACTTTTGTCCATTCATCTTTACAATGTATTCAGACACTGCTTCATTCGTCTTGTTGTTAGTAACAACAAATGTCACAAAAGTATTTTTTACCGTTAGCAATGCTTTAACAAGTTGAGGATGTACTCCCATATCTACATAGATATCTCTTTGCCATTCTTCGTAACCTACTTTATGAATAACAAATTTGTAGTTTTTGCCAGGTAATATTTTGCCAGAAAACTTTTCACCATCCACCAATACTTCATCTGCTTGTAAGATTTCGTTTACTGGATAGTTGGCGAGTATTTCTAAAGAAATATCTCGTTTAGAAACTTCAAGATCTTCCTTAAGAACAAATAATTGTGAACCTGCAGGAATAGTTACTTTCTTGCTAATAGAGTTATATCCATTTACCTCTGCAACAAAATCATACTCTCCTGGTTCAAAACTGTTACCAGCAATATCAACTCCATTTAATGTTGCCTTATCCGCTTTTACAAGATAAGGAGTTTGTGCCGCATAACTACTCATCAACTTTAAATCAACAGAACATTTTGCTACGGTTTCACCGCCTGTTTTGGCGTCTGTCTCGCCACCTACGTTGGTTTCGCCACCTGTCTTAGCGTCTGTCTCGCCGCCTACGTTGGTTTCGCCGCCTACGTTGGTTTCGCCACCTGTTTTAGCGTCTGTCTCGCCGCCTACGTTGGTTTCGCCGCCTACGTTGGTTTCGCCGCCTGTTTTAGCGTCTGTCTCGCCGCCTACGTTGGTTTCGCCGCCTACGTTGGTTTCGCCGCCTGTCTTAGCGTCTGTCTCGCCGCCTACGTTGGTTTCGCCGCCTGTCTTAGCGTCTGTCTCGCCGCCTACGTTGGTTTCTCCACCTACGTTGGTTTCGCCGCCTGTTTTAGCGTCTGTCTCACCGCCTACATTGGTTTCTCCACCTGTTTTAGCGTCTGTCTCACCGCCTACATTGGTTTCTCCGCCTGTTTTAGCGTCTGTCTCACCGCCTACATTGGTTTCGCCACCTACGTTGGTTTCGCCGCCTGTTTTAGCGTCTGTCTCGCCGCCTACATTGGTTTCGCCACCTACATTGGTTTCGCCACCTGTTTTAGCGTCTGTCTCACCACCTACGTTGGTTTCGCCACCTGTCTTAGCGTCTGTCTCACCGCCTACGTTGGTTTCGCCGCCTGTTTTAGCGTCTGTCTCGCCGCCTACATTGGTTTCTCCGCCTACGTTGGTTTCGCCACCTGTTTTAGCGTCTGTCTCACCACCAGCGTTGGTTTCGCCGCCTACATTGGTGTTTGTCTCACCACCAGCATCTGCAACGTCTATTTTCTTTGGTAGTTTTTCCAAATCAACTTTATATTTGAAAGGACTACCCGCCCCATCGACATCAATATTGTCTGAAAAACTTTTATATCCTTCAAGTTCCACTTGCAGTTTATGAGTTCCTGGAAGTATCTTATTACCAAGTAATGTGCGGCCATCGATAATAACTTTCAAACTTGCTGTATCTAATTTTTTGCCTTCAGAAGATGCTTCTAGATAAAAACTGCGCGGTAAGGCTTTCAGGGTAAAACTCAAACGCTCGCTTTTTTGTCCAACATTGACTTCACCGCGATGAGTGATTGTTTCGTAACCTGGATGACTAATTGTTACATTATATTTTCCAGGTAAAACGGTTAATGTTGTTTCCTTTAAGAGCTTTTCTTCATCTCCTATTTTCAACAATACACGTAGCTCGTCTTTTGACAAAGGCTTGGCACCATAAGCCACAGACACTTCTAGCTCACATAATACCTGCTTCCAACTTGGCTTAATAGAATGTGTCGTTTCCTTTGACTCTTTTTTTATAACTACCTTTTCTTTTACTGTTTCGTAGCCATTCTTTTTCAAAACGAGTTCATAATTACCTGGCTTTAGCTTTATTTCATCTATTTTCGTTAACTTTCCATCGACATAAACTTCATCTGGTAAAATAGTTCCTTCGATGGAAACGCTATGTAAATTTTTGGTTTTCTTTTTTTTGCTATTTGGTATTTGCATTTCACACGAAACCAAAAACACAAATAGGCTTAAGATTATCCAAAAATTGCTTGCAAAATTCATAATATCTTCCTCAATTTTGTAATGGAAGTACAATTTGAAACATAGGAAAATGCTTTGTGGCTGTCTCAGTGGTCTTTCACAAAATACGGAACGACCTTAATAGCTGAGCGAAAGTATTTTGGACATTTCTAGCATAAATTTGGAATATGTTTATGGAGTAAGATACGTAAGTACGATTTATTGCAACAGAAATCGCCACATTTTAACGCAAGGGGTAGTCGTTGATAAAATATTGTATTATCACAAATAACACCTTGATATCATGAATGAAACAAAACTCTATTGCGTATCTTAGCTCTAGAGAGGTCATAAGCTGAAAAGCCAAAGAGCCTAAAGACTTTTGTCCAGCTACCTTAAACTTGGGGAGATAATAACATTTTCATAGAAAAAGGGGCAAGAAAAATTTAAATTCAGGAAGTGCTTTTTCCAGAAAGGCAGCGCGTTCTACATCTCATCGTAGAAAGCGCGCCTTAAACTACATATTTAAAATCTAAAGTGCACAATCAGAGGCCTTTCTTCTTTTAATGATTTGTCTTAACATTGACAAAGTTTCTTTTTCGATTTGGCGAATACGCTCTTTCGTCAACTTTAAAAGCGACGCGATTTCTTTTAATGTCATCGGAGATTTTCCGTCCAAACCATATCGCAATCTAATTACTTGTGCTCTTTTGGAATCCAAACCGTCAATAATACCCATAATCCATTCAAATTCGCTCTTATCAAATATTTGTTGTAAAGTATTATTTGTTTTACGATCTTCTATCCAGTCCTGGTTTGCATTCAAAGTATACAAACTTTGCATGGATTCCAAAGCCTGAGTTGTCATAAGAGCTTCGTGAATAATACTCTTTTTTGTCTTCTGCAAATTTGTTCTCTCAACAACTTCTTGTACAGTGGGAGTTTTACCCGATTCACGTATCATAATCGCAATTTGTTCTTTGCATTGGCTAATAATTTTTTTCATGTACGCAGGAATACGTACTAATTGATTTTTTTCTGTAATAGCGCGACATATAGAGTGTTTAATCCAGCACGTTGCATATGTTGAAAATCGGCAACCTTTTTCAGGATCAAATCTTTCGACTGCGTAAATTAGCCCCACATTGCCCTCTTCAATAAGATCAATAAACGGCAAACCACAGTTGACGTATTTCTTGGCAATACTTACAACTAAACGTAGGTTTGAAGTGATCAAATTCTCACGTGCTTTTTCATCTCCGTCTATACAAAGTTTGAATAGTCTCTTTTCCTCTTTCGCTTTCAAAATTGGATATTCTCTGATTTCCTGAAGATATTCTTTTAAGTTTGGATCACCCATCATAACTCTCTCCCTCATAATTGTGAAATTTACCATTGTCTTGACTCGCCCTAGAGTAAAGCAACAACTATGCCAAACATTATTTTTTTCTCAAAACAAAAAACTTAAAACTTTACAATTAAAAGACTTAAAGCCAAAAAACATCTTAAGGGATTTTTACAACAGTGATCGTCCACATCATAACTGTAGATTTTTGTAGACACATCTTTTTATTTTTTGTAGACAGTGTTACCATTTTAGTAAAATATCACCAGTGAACCACAATCGCTCCCCGTGAATATGTGGCCAATACCTTAACACTATACTTAGCATACAAATGAAGAGTGTTTAAACAAGGAAAGGTTTTTTTACTGCTCAAAGTAGCGTATTTGGGTCGCCACTTTCGCAATAACTTCTCTGTAAAGTTATTTTTTGAGCCATGATGTGGAACTTGCATCAAATACACATCCTGAATATTATATTCGAGAAGTATGCGCAGAGCTTTGTCTTCCATATCGCCAAGTAAGACAATTTTTTTGCCATGTATCTCACATAACACACCCAATGAATGATCGTTATCTGTGGCTTTTTTGTTTTCAAAAAACTCACCGGGATACAAAAAAGTAAAACCTTCGGCGTGTTCTCGATCACGCACTACGCATAACTCAACTCCATATTTAGAGACCTCAGAAGCTAGTGGTGTCGCGGCAAAATGAGAGTTACAAATTATTTTGTCAACGTGAACGCTTTGTATCAATGCAGACAACGCACGACAGTGATCAATGTCACCATGAGATATAATCACCGCATCGATTCGATAAATACCTTTCGCTCTCAGAAAAGATAATATGCGAAAGCTCCCGCAATCGTACAAATAGTTTCGTCCATTTTTTTCGACAAAGATACAATCTCCATGTCCTACATCAAGTACGGTTAAACGAAAGTCCTGTTCAATTCTGAAGAAAATCATCGTACAAAAAATCACAAAAAGAACACAAACCACCATGATATTGCGTGGCCTCGTTATCATGAGCAGCAAATAAAAAACCAATATTTGCCACATGTGGGGTTGTGGAACGTAAAAGAATCCTCCTGGTATCGAACGAACACAACCCAACAACCACAATAGTAGAGCAATGTTCCCATACACCATTCCAAAAAAGCTGTCGCCAATAAAAGTCAAACTCACAGGAGAAAAAACCCATGTAAGAACCAGTAGCAACGACATGTATATTGGTATGTATAATGCAAAACCGGTAATCATTGCCGCAGGAGCGATAGAGTAAAAATAGTACGCTGTTAATGGAAATGAACTTAGAGTAGCGACAACTGCCACAATAATATTGTCCTTTAATTTTGTGGTAAAAGAGTCTGTCGTATCGCGATCTCCAACATGCAGTATAAAAAAACACACAATGAAGGACATCTGAAAATCAATGCGCAGTATGTGAAATGGATCAAAAAATAAAAATGCCAATGCTGTCACTAACAAACTATGCATGGCATTTTTTTCTCGTCCGACGATAGAGGAAAGCAAATAAATGCACATCATCACCACCGCCCGAGTAATCGACACTGTCATTCCCGCGATGAATGCGTATACAATCAGCAAAAATAAAGTTGTGAAAACAGATGTATAGTAGTCGCGAAATACGATGGTGCATAACCGTAGCAAGATCCCAGTGATGATCACGATGTGAAAACCAGAAATGGCCAATAAATGCATTGCCCCACTTTCCACAAACTCATCGCGCAAAGAGGAATCTAAAAAAAAACGTTCGCCAAAACAAAGTGCTGCCGCAACACCTCCCACCTTGGTACCAAATTCTTTCACCAAATATTTCGCAATTTTTGCCTGCAAAAACTTTGCAAAATTGAACAGTGGGCAGCCGCGATACGTTGACAAAAACCGCAAGCCTTCTTTTTTGACGTACAAATCATAGAAAACCCCTCGTGACATCGCAAATAACCGACGATTAAATTCTCCGGGATTACGCGGTTTTCTGATATGACGAATTATCCCATCTACTTCAAAATAACCACCTCTCAAATAATCACACTCTACTGCAAAAAATACAACAACATACATTTTACAACGCATTTCCACCCATTTGTTGTTTACTTTTCGAGAGCAAACTTGTATAACAAAACTACGTCGCGTATTTTTTTGCTGTTGCCGCAAAGCAAAAACGTTGTCGATCAAAATTCCTCGCACGGTAACTACGGTGTTATCATTAAAAAAAAGTTGTGGTTGTGTTAACTTTTCAATATTCACTCTCAAAAACCCACTTAGAGTAATGACAAAGACAATCACCAAAAAATTGCGCTTTGGAGCTAGCATCCCCACGACAAAAATCGCAAAAAACATCCATATATAACTGGCATAAAAAATAGCCAATGCGATACCTAGCGAGTAAAGTGTGAGAAATAGACCTATCGACAACCGCGTCATATCTCCTCCAAGAATTAATATTGTTTTCATTCAACAGCAATAAACAGTTCCACTAGATATCATTTAAACACAAGCTACGACAAAACAACTGGAGTTTGTTATGCCTCATATCAAAATAGAACTTTCTCAAAATATAGAGATGCAGAGTTACAACGATCTATTTCTCGCTCTACAAAAAGTATTACAAGATTGCGCAGACGTTCCGCCACAAAACTGTAAAAGTCGCGTTCATGTAACTTCCGATTTTTTATTAGGGGATGAAAAAGCACAAGCATTTGTTCACTTAGAAATTGCCTTGCTAGAAGGAAGATCTCCTGAGGTAAAGTCTCAAATCGGCGAAAATGCCCTAAAAATATTAAACGAAGTTTTTACAAGTGCGACAATGGGAATGCAAATCACCGTGGAAGTTCGCGATATACTACGCCCACAATACTTTAAGAAAGTACACCATGTCCAATAACCTTACCTTTTATCTCAAAGTCTCGCGACCAGGACTTTGGTTCCAAACGTTGTGGGTATATCTTTTACCCGTCGTTGGTACACAGTCTATTTACACATGGCCTTTTTGGATTGGCTTTATCTATGCCACGTTTCCATTAAATTTTATGATTTATGGATGGAATGATATGGTGGACTACGAAACCGACCGCCATAATCCGCGTAAGAATAGCTTTTTGTGGGGGGCAAAGGGGACAAAAGAACAACTGCAAGGTTTAATGACTCCGATTATCATTGCGCAACTACCATTTATCATATTTTTTATTTGGTATTGCGGTTGGCCAATGGCCGTGGTGTTATTTTGTATCTACCTAGTGAATATCACATACAATTTACCTAAGTATGGGCTTAGAGGAGTGCCACCTTTAGAACTGGTAAATATCCTAGGAATGTTAATCATCGTGCCTTTGTGTACTTACTTAAATGACTTTCCCAGCCTTCCGTGGCAATCCATGGTTTACCTGGGAATATTTTGCATCCTGGCACAACTCATCGGGGAAATTATGGACATAGAGCCCGACAGAAAAGCCGGGAGAAGGACAACCGCAACGGTGATCGGCAACGATGCCACCAAACTATTAGTCATTGCCCTTGTCGTGGCAGAAGCCGTCATTCTCTACGCTGTTTTTCACGCGTATATGCTTGCCGCCTATATGATATTTGTGATCTTGTGGTTGATTTTTGACTTCGTGTATCTCAATAAAAAAATGCCGTACAGTATCGCACAATATAATCTATTAGGTTTTGGTATCAATGCCGCGGGATATGGAAGTATTCTTTGGGTTTGGTATACGCAAGCGCTACATCAAATTTATTGATAGTATGACTTGTGCTAGTAGAAAGATATCACTTTTATACGTTCCCGATCCCGTTCCCGATCCTGTTCCCGATCGATCCAGTAAGAGAACAAAATTATTTTAGAATTTCACAATAATACAAAAAATGTAATTTTAATACATAACACGCTACTAATATTCGAAATAAATCCGATTTTTGGTAATTTTCAATAAGCCATACATTTATGATTACTTACTTTTTTACTCAATTTTCGGGATCGGGAACGGAATCGGGTTCGGGAACGTATTACAATTTTAACTAGCACAAACCGTTGATAGTAATAAATACATATAAAGAAAAGAGATAGAAACTCTCATATTGAACAAATCCCAGGTTGTCATCCCTGGCTTGACCAGGGATCCAGGCGTTTACAAGTCGACTTCATATTGTGGATTCCTGCTTTCGCAGGAATGACACCCCTGGGAAAAAGCCATCACTGGTGTGCGAATCTTTGGTTTACTTCTTCATCAATTTCTTCACTTTATCCATCAAAGGCTGTATTCTTTGCTTTGGATATCCTAAGGTGATAGCTGTTTCCCAGTCTTTTAAAGCCAGCGCGTACTTTTGCATTTGGTTGTGCATATGGCCACGCAGTAAATACAACATCGAATTCTTTGCTTCTATGGATATCGCGGCATTGCAGTCCTTTAATCCTTTCTCATACTTTTTCAGATTAAAAAACAAACGCGCTCTATTGGCATATGCATTTACATTTTTAGGATCTAGCGTAATCGCTTTACTGTAATACCTCATTGCTTTGCGGTTGTTCTTCATCAGTTGGTATGCAATGCCACTATACCCATAGGCTTGGGCATTTTTAGGGTCTATGCGAATGGCATCATTGTAATCGTTTAATGCGTTTTGGAAACGTCGATTTTCCAAGTTTAGCAATCCACGCCCAATATAAAACTCTGCATTGTTCGGATTCAGTTTTATGCTTTTGTTATAATCGATGTACGCCATGTCATACCTTTTTTGCCGCGTCAACAATTCCGCTCTTTGGAAATACACCTCGGCATTCTGGGGATTTAACGCCAAGCTAATGGTAAAGTCTTGTAGTGCTTGGCGGTATCTTCTTAAAGCAACGTAAGCCTTACCGCGCAATATATATCCTTGGGGATTCTTCGCTTGCAGTTTGATCGCACGGTTGAAGTCTGCTACTGCCTTATCGTATTTTTGCTGGGCGGTGTACAAGTTCCCTCTGCGCAAATAAAGATCGCTGTTCGCAGGATTTTTCGTAATGGCGTCATCGCACTCTTTGATTGTGGTTAATTTTTCGGGGATTACTTTGGTGGTTTTTGTGGATTTTGCTTGTGCACTTTGTGTATCTTGCCTTTGTTCTGTTCCGTCAGCCTCTTCTTCGTCATCGTCGTCTTCGAAGTAATCTTCGTAGTCGTCATCATCGTCATAGCCCTCGTCTTTGTATTCGAACGCGTCACTTTTCTTCGTCGCATCTTTCTTTACCGGCTGCTGTTGTGTGTCTTTTGTATCTTTCGAATTTTGCTCATCATTTTCTTCATCATCGTCATTGAAGTAGTCTTCATAGTCGTCATCGTCGTCGTAACCCTCGTCTTTATATTCGAGTGCAGTGCTTTTTTGCGTCGTTGTTTTTTCCGTGGTGGTATCAGCGTCTTTTTTGTCTCCGGAACTTTGATCCTCTTTGCGCTCCATACCTGAGAGCGAGATAATTTGCGCATCAATAGCAAACGGTAATTCATGTGCAACAAAAACTCGGTGTTTCTGCGCAGTAATCGTTGTCGAAAAATTTTGCTGGATAGACGTTGCGCCCTTGAACATCAAATCTGTGTGTAGATGTATATTCACATCTTGCACATGTGGTCTAAAATGGATCGATACAGATCGCGAGCGGTTTTCAACCTTAGCTTCGACATGCCCTTCATGACTATTTTGTGTGCGTTTTGTTATAGAAATTCCCGTATTTTCATTGCCGAAAGCGTAGGAAATGAGCACTTGCGTTCCATATCGATGACGCCGTAGTGTACGTAATAGCTGGGTGACCTCCCCCTGTTTTGCCTGTGTATCGCATACAACGAGAATTCCACGACATAACCCCCACTTCTTTGGACGAATATTTTGCGATAATATTCTTGTAAAAGAAGAAGATGCTTTTCTGAGTATATTTTTGTCGGTAAAAAGCGGGTTTACAGCCATTAGGTCTTCGACATAGTAAACACGTGTCGTGTCCTTCGCAACGACTCTATCACGCGTAGAAATGACAACAATACCTTTCTCGACTTTGTAGTGAAGACCAACAGAGGAAGCAATAAGACTTAACAGATTTTTCAACTTTACTCTCTTCACATTTAAATCAAACTTTAACTCCTCCGGGAATTCTTGGTACACGGCCGCATCTATTAAGATATTCAAACCTGTGGTCACTCTAAGAAAATCGACAGCGTCGCCTAAAGGGGTATCGGAAAAATCCACCGACAAAACTTCGGAGTGCAAACGATTGTGTATTTCTCTGTCTTGAAGAGAGGCTTCGCTATGATGCGCGACATTCTTTTTTATATAATTGCTATGCATCGTCGCACTGACAACGATCGATTCACCTCCGTAGGAGTAAGTGACCACATTTGTTTCCACCCCATTCTCTACCGTGGTGATGCCATAGTCGTGGTAGGTATTTTTGCTATTTGCAAGCTGTATGTCACTTTGCAAACGTATCCCGTATTCTTTTACGATCGTGGGACTTAACGCAAGCGCAATGTTCAAATCTTTGCTTTTCGTACTCATGTACACAAACTCATTCTCAAGAGTGGAAAACGTGTTTGTATATATCTGGTGTTTTTTTCCATTGTGGAGCTTATATATAGAGACACGGCCATCAATATTTTTTGGCGTCAGTAGCGCCATATCGTCTAAAAAACTTTTTATTTGTCGATGTACATCTGCGGAAGTGCGAACAAGTATTTGCTTATTTTGCGCAACAATACTATGTCCTCTTCGCATCCAGGAATCCGGCGAAACATTGCGGCGTATGGCATTTACTAACTCATCTACAAAACTGCGTGTGTGTTTTACCGCAATTACTTTTCCACTTTGCGCATTACTTTTTAATAAAATGTTGCGTGCATCGCGCATGTTAAAACGTTGAAGATCATAACTTTTTGCTTCAATAGCAGGCTGTACCGAAGGAGAATCTATGGCGGCCATAAAAAGCACTTCGTTGCGTATGGAATATGTAAGATGATAAAAGTTACAAAGAACATCTAACAATGTTTTGATCTTCACATCATTGAGCTCAATGGTTACCGTTGTTCCTTCTATCGTAAAATTGTGAATGACCTTTGGCTCAATGACAATATTCACATTTGTCGTTTGTCTTACAAAATGCACCACATCTGCAAAGGGTGCGTCGGTAAATTTAACGGTAATATGCTGTTCTTTTATTTTGTTCCATATTTTTGCATGACTGTCATCACTAAAGACAATGCATGAAAGGAACAACACACAAATAAAACAATATTTCTTCATAATTTTCCTTTCGCGGAAAGTATCGCTTACTTACGCAATTTACGCCGTATTTGCTGCATTACTTCAACGAGAGCCTTGGCATTGTACTTCTCGTTGACGATGTCATATCCCATAATTTTTTGCTGTTGCTGTTCATAGTCAAAAAAGTAACCTTGGTTAAAAACAATCACATCTCCCATACCTATGGGAAAATAAATATGGTTCCAATCCTTACTTACGTTACTCACGGTACTTTTGAAATAGCCGATATACGCCTCAAGTAATTGCTTGAGCTCTACATCATATATAAATAAACTGTCCGAAGTGAAAATAGCCAAATACTCATTATTTGGCGAGAAACATATGTTATTCACCGAGCCAGGAACACGAAAAGATGCCTTCTGTTGGGGATTTTTGTAATTTTTCCACAGTGTCACCCTGTCGCCACCTCCCGACGCAAAAATAGATCCGTTATTCGCAACCGAAAAAGTAGTTAGAGTTGGATCTTCATACAAGAATTTATTTTTTACACTGCGTTGTTGCAAATCAACCACACAAAATCCATGCTTTGTTCCCACAAAAACCGCATCATCGACTCTTTGGCAAAAAATGGACTTGGCATGTATTTTCTCCATAAACTTTTCATACACATCGGACGCTATGTGATAACGACACATTTCACGATGCGTCGTGGTTGTAAAAATTGTTTCGCGATCTAAGAAACAGGTTTGCCTTGGTTCACCTTCTAATTGCGACTTGTTTAGGGACAACAACATGCTTTTTTCGATAGAAAGATCTTTGGTATTTACCAAGTCTATTTTAAAATCGTCGTATGTCACTACCATACGCGAGTCTCCATCGTAACCAAAACTGTGTGGCATACCTTTTTTTAAGTTATATTGCAAAACAAATTTACCATTTACCCAACCTAAGTACCCGAGTTGGTGAGGAAGGAATACAGTGTTTGTTCTTTGCGCCAATTCAATTTTGCGCATCATTTGCTTCAACTCGTCAGAGGCATAGTACAATCTTCGTAAAGTTTCCGAAAATTCTGGCCCGCATGACAAAGTTTGGGCTACAAATTTGTAAGAGGTATATTTTGTTTGCGACATGACTCTAAGTACATATTCGTTGCTTAACTGGTGAAGAGATACAATCCCTCCATCGTAAGGGGTTGAAAATGTAGTGTCCAATGACAAAATATTGCGAATCTGTAAAACAGCTCCTTTCGCAACACAAACAAAATTCTTTGCGGGATATAAACCATGAACTTCTTCACGTAAATATACGGGAAACTTCACAAAACGGTGCGGCCGAAAATCATTTTCGCGAAAGTACGTAATGATTCCACCGCGGTCTGTACCAAAAATCAAACGATCGTGAACCACAATGGGATCAGACTTAAGGAAATGACTGCTATACGGATTCGCAACATATTTTTTCGTATAGCTCACACAGTCGTAAATCGTCAATCCGAAAGTTGTCACGATGTATAAGTAACGTGACTGATCAAACACAAACTTACATCCATAACTAAATGAATTTTTATCGGTAATGGTATAACACTTTTTCTTTTTGACACTGTAAAGATAAAAAGCCTGGTAGCCCAAAACAGCGACAGATAGACCATCTTGTGATATTTTTATCTTACTGATGGCGTTGACCGTAAAATACGCGACCTTTTTTTGCAAACGCAAATCGTAAATCCATACTTTATTATTGGTGTTATAAGTAAGAAAACGTGAATTGTCTGAAGCAACAGCCATTACCTTACCAGTGTACGATGCAATAGAAATATTGCGCTGTTGTTGTTGGTCATAAGCAAAGACTTTTTTATCGCGACAATAAACGACAAAACGATCATCTTTTGTAGAACACAAAAAGCGCGCGTCTTTGCCTATTTCAATTTTCTGACTATTTGCGATGCTTATGTTTTGTTGCTGTCTAATATCCCACGTATACAAATAGTTATTTTGACATGCCAAAACAAATCTACCACTTGCGGAAACATGCAATGGTCTTTTCAAGTCTATAATATCGTGATTTTCAATACGTGGAAGGTTCGTCAAAACCGAAAAATTTAATATATTTGTCAAGCGACGATAAATCACGGCATTTTGTTCGACGGTCCTTTCAGCAAAGGAATCATCTAAGGCAACAAACGCACGCTGTAAATTAACCAATGCTTGTTGCAGTTGACCAACGCGCACGCTTTGCGGTACTTTTTCTGCTATTTCGATAATAGTATCATTCGCTTCTTTTTTCTTGTACAAAGCTTGTTGTTTTGCAGCCAATGCTTCTTGTACCGAGTTAAAAGTGAACAATGTTATACCAGAGAGAATAGCAATCGCCATAATAAGCATAACGAAAATACGCCCCACGATTCCACTTCCGCGATACCAACGCATCATTTGTTCCAAAGTAGTTGGTTTACGTAAGGAAATTGGCAGGTCTTTTACAATTTTTTCAATTTCTTGCTGTAGATATGCGGCACTTTCTATGCGCTTTTGCGGTTTTTTTTCGAGTGCCTTTAAACACAAAATTTCAAGATCACTATTCTTAGGAATCGAAGCGTTCAATTGCGAAGGAGGGAGAGGTTCTTTAGATGTTAGGGCATGCACTAAAGAAAAAAAGTTATCTACGTCAAAAGGAGGACGTCCCGTGAGCATCTGATACAGAATTACTCCCAGAGAATATACATCAGAGCGATCATCAAAAGGTTGCTCCAGCACAATTTCAGGTGCTATGTAGCGTGGCGTTCCGACAATTTCCCCCTTTTTCGTTAGGTTACTCGTCGTTTTGGAATCTTTTGCAATGCCAAAATCGAGGACCACAGGGCTGCCATTGTTACGCACCAAAATATTTTCGGGCTTTAAGTCGCGATGTAGTATTTTATGACTGTGTGCAAGGGCAATGGCGTCACAAATTTTCATAAATAATTGTAGTTTTTCGTTCACAGTAAATCGCCGTGAAGAAAGGTATACAATAAGTGTTTGCCCTGAAATGTATTCCATCGCAAAAAAGTGCATAGGTGATGTGTGAATTTCATGAACTTTAATGATGTTTGGGTGATTGATCTGGGCAATAGCGCGCGCCTCGTTAAAAAATCGTTCTACGGCAGAATCGTCTCTCTTACCCGTAAGTACTTTTAACGCACATTCACGCTGCAAGCTCGTATCTAATGCATGGTACACGACTCCCATTCCCCCACGACCAAGCTCACGCAGTATTTTATATTTCCCCAGCATCTTTTGCTTTTGCGGTTGCGGCAACGTTTCGTACCATTGAATCTTATTTTGCGAAAAAAGGAAGTTGTGTTGGTTTTCTACTGTAATTTTATCTGCCAGTTCCTCTTTTGTATAAGGCCCGAAAATACGACCATCTTTATTTGATTTTACATACCAATGCATAGCACCTCAGTTTCTACAACCCACCTACTCTAGTTATTATATATTTTTGAGATCGTCATAGCGGCGCATAATTTTCTCAATCGTTCGATCTTGGCTCTGCACATCGACAACATCAATGCAAAATTTTTGCGGTACGGAAACATAGTAACGGATGGTTTTTTCAATCTTTTTCTTGTTTTCTTTTTCCAAAACCCATTTGGCAAGAAACTCCGATGCGATACTCAATTGTAAAGACTCTTCTTGCACCTTGATTTTTTTTATATGAGCCAAAAATTCACCGAGTTTTTCGCCGCGATCGCACAACCCTTTCACAAATTCGTCCCATTTTTGCGGTAAATCTTCCAGAACGAATTGCTTTTCTTCTCTCGGGGCCACAGGTAACTCATAACTTTGAACCTCTATGGGAGCTTCCGCCTCTTCCCTCATACTCGCAAGTCCCCAACAGACGACATCTTTATTTAAAAAATAGTCGCCGACACACGCAGGACACCCCAGTTCACACCCGCAACTTTGTACAAGAGTAATCGCATCGTTTAAGATCTCAGAAGCAAAGTCAAAAGCTTTCTCGGTAAATCCCAAACCACTGGGATATAAATCATATAACAATATATATGAATTTTGCAAATGCCCATAATTCTGGACATTGGTAAAAAACGTCGCGCTCATATCTTCTATTGTTGCCATCGTTCGCATGCGCGCTGCGGTTAAAAGCGCATGCTGTAAACCACGGTAAAAATTATACTCGCGGTGCGTTTCAAATATTTTGGCTACTTGTGGCGGAATTTCATACCAAATGGCCTCTGTTTCCAACTCTTGCACTAGACGTAAGTTGATACTTTCGTATCCCAGATTTTGGTGATTGTGAAACTGCACCATTTTGTAAGCCACGACTGTCTCTGCAACTTTTACATCTCCAAAAGTCACCGAAGAGCACGGCAATTGTGTGCTGCGAAAGTCGCGAATGATGGCAACATCTGTTTCCACAAAAGGCACGGTAAAATAATTCACATCTATAGAAAAAACGCGCACGATACGATTTTCCAAATCCAACTCTTCCACCATATATTGTAAGCCATCATGTATATAGATCGCTTTGGGATACGCTTCGCGAAACGCTTGAGATTCGTCCATTTCAGTAATCATTGTTCCCGTATCACGGTGAATTACTTTATAGGTGTCCTGGGAAGCATTGCGTAAACTAAAATCTCCGGCAGGGTACTCTTTTCCTTGCCAATGAAAATTGCCATGTTCATTTTTTAACTCATTGGCTTTGAGAAGTACGGGTATCGATTCTCCCAAATCGGGGAAAATAGCAGCGTCTTCTAACGTAATGGGTAGTTCGGCGGCCGCTGCACGGATATGCGCTAGTTGAATAAACAAATTGTCTTTGTCAATAATGGCATTCTCTATTTGCGCGTCCGTTAAGTAATTGCTGTTTAGCGCAATGTATTGATCTACAGATCCCACGTCCAAAAACAATATTGCCAAAGAATTTCCCTTGCGACCCGCACGACCCACTTGCTGCCAAAAAGAGGCTTTTGTCGAAGGAAAGCCACACAGCAATACAACCTCTAAGTCTCCAATGTCAATACCTAATTCCAAAGCATTGGTCGAAATCACTCCAGATAAATGGCCTGTTGCCAATTTTTTCTCTATTTGTTTGCGTTCGTTTTTTGTGTACCCACCGCGATATCCCGATACTTTATCTCCTAAGTCCTTCATCAAAGAAGGCTTCCCATCAACGGCCATCAACTTATCGCGCGCTTCTTTTAAAACCACTTCTACCTGACGGCGTCCCTGACAAAACGTAATAAACCGGTCGCCATTACATACGAGGTCTGGTATCAGTGTCGCTGCCTCTTCTTCTGGTTTTTTGCGGTAAGGTGAATCTCCCACAAAAGGAGGTTGCCACAGCACAATTTCACGTTCGTATCGCGGCGAACCATCTTTATCGATCAGTACAAAATCACGATGGCAAATATTCTTTGCCAACTCCACAGGGTTGGCGATCGTTGCCGAACTCAACAAAAACTGCGGCAAAGATTTATAATATTTACACACGCGCTGTAAACGGCGCATGACATTTGCCATATGCGAACCAAACGCCCCGCGATAAACGTGTAGCTCGTCAATAACCACAAAGGTAAGTTTGCTAAAAATATGATGAAACCCATAACGCGAATGATTGGGAAGAAATGACCCATGTAGCATTTCAGGATTTGTTAAAATTAAATTTGCCCTTTGACGAATTCGCGAACGTTCATTTGGTGGAGTGTCTCCATCATAAACACCAGCTTCCACTCGGTCACGGCCAAAATAGTCCAAAAAAGGCTCCATATTGCGCATCTGGTCTTGTGCCAAGGCCTTCGTGGGATATATGAGTAAAATTCGAATGCCGGGGTTTTGTAAAATGCGCTGAATGATGGGCAACAAAAAAGCGATCGTCTTCCCACTTGCTGTTGCCGTAGTGATAATAGCATCTTCACCATTCTCCCCGGCTTCAAACATTTGCAATTGATGACTATATAATTTTGTAATCTTTTGCGAAATTAAGAATAGCTTCAAATCATTGTGCAATTTTTTTGGTAAGCTGCTATAGTCCCCCGAGTGCGCTTGGCAGTTGATAGATTTGAGAATTTTATGTTTAAATTTATCTAGCTTAGTTTTCATCGGTTTCCTTAAACTTTAGAGGACAAAAAACTTTGGAAAACGATTTCTCCCCATAACCAGGAAAGTCGACCATAAAAGAATTTTCATCTTCAGCAACGACCATTCCCGTTCCATACTTTTCGTGAAAAGCTTCCCTTTGCGATGTTTGATTTTGTAACCGGCTTTCTTTCACCATATTGGTCAACTCTTTGAGGTCCGTTTGTGTGTCGTCTGTTTCTTCCCAATGAACACAAGAAGGATTTAACTCTTCCAAAAACGCAGAAGGGTCCTTGGTTGCACCATACAATTGCGTTGAATTTGTATAAGAAATTTCTACATATTCTTTCGCGCGTGTAAGTCCCACATAAAACAAACGTTTCTCTTCCTCTAGATTTTGTCTTTGTAGAGGAATATTACCAGCGTTTGCCCCAACAATAAATACATGCGAAAACTCCAGACCCTTCGAGCTATGCAACGTCATAAGTTGTACACCATCGCTACGACATCCATCGACCTTATCTACGACCGTCTCTAAATTATAATCGCGGCACAATATATTTTGCCGCAAAACATGGTAAAAATCATCGCGCGATTTATCAGGCAATATCTCGCGTAAAAATGTCAAAACCAGCTGCTGATCTTTTTCAAAAGAGGCACTTGTGGGTGATAAAAATTTATGTAGCGCAAAATAATCCCATATATCATCTTCATCAACATATTGCTGGGCAAATTCGCTAAAATTTGCAATTTTTTCTTTTAGAAAAGCACGTTTCTCTTTTTTTGCGCCGTATTTGCGATGTGAAAAGACCATGCGTTTCGCAAATAAATTTTTGCGGTTTAAACACAAAACAAACAAATTATATAGCCAATCAAGAACCGCAATAGAAGACAATTGTACCTGACGCTGTATCACAAAAGGAATGTCGTGCTGCTGAAAAACCTTCACGATTTCTTCGCGTTGTACTTGACGACGATATAAAATGGCGATTTGGTTGTAGTCAATTTCTTGTGCGGCAAGTGACTTTATTAAAAATGCTAAATAGGTGGCCTCATGAAAGGCATCGAGATGTTTTTTTATCGTTACCGGCGTACCAGGTTCACGATAAGCACGAACTTTGTTGTGTGGAGCAAATAATTCTTTGGCCGCTTCCACAATATTCGCGCTAGAGCGATAGTTTAATGATAACTCTGTTGTGTACGCCCCAGACAAATTTGCAAAATCCTCAAAAATAACCGGATTGCTTCCACGCCAATGGTATATTGTTTGGTAAGGATCTCCCACAGCGAACAGCTGTGCACCATGATCAACGAACTTGTTCAAGATCTGCGACTGTATCTCATCGCAGTCTTGGAATTCATCGACGATAATCCATGAAAATTTTGCCGGTTGTAACGCAAGAAGCTCGTTCAAATATATCATTAAGTCGTCAAAATCAACAATGTTATTACGTTTTTTGTAGGTAGCGTATTCTTCTTGTAGTAGTTTTGTTTTATCGCTACTTTGATTTCCAGGAAAATTGCGCAATTCCCTTTTGCTAATGCGAATGTTGTGGTCAAAGCACAATTCTTCCAGTATTTCACTGCGTTGTCTATCTTCGATGATCGAAAAATCACGACTAAAACCCAACACACTTATATCAAAATAGTCACGCAACAAACGATTGGCAACACTGTGAAAAGTTCCGCAATATTCTAAACTCTGGCTATGCACAACAAACTGCGATAAACGCCGATGTATTTCATTGGCCGCACGGCGTGTAAAGGTGAGCACCACGATGCTTCCCGGATCAACCCCGTCCTCACATAGCTGGCAAATCTTATGCGTTAATACAGTAGTTTTACCACTGCCAACAGCTGATTTCACCAGAACAATTTGCTCGTCAACAGCGATCGCTTGTTGTTGCTCTTTATTGAGTTTTTTCATTTTAGACTGCGAACCCAACTATCTTCAAATAAGGGATCTAAGTCCTTATAGCGTCGCAATTCTCTTGCAGCAATCGGCACTCTATTGTATTTGTTTTTTAGAAATTGAACTGCCTCTTTGTATTTCTGCATACGTGCGTATGAAAGCAATACGTTGAGAACTTGGTCTTTGGAGGTGGGATAGATATAATTGGAAACATACAGAAAGATATGTAGCGCCTCTGCGTAGTCCTGCAACTGGAAACGGCATCGTCCCATATTGATGTAATGCATCCAATTTGTGGGCTCAAGGACAAAAGAACGCGTATAAGCGTTCAATGCTTCGCTGTGACGGTTCATTTTCATCAGCACATCCGCCTGATATTTCCAACCTTCCACAACGCGCGGATTCAACTTGGTCAGCTTATCACTTATTTTGAGAATCTTTTGATAGTCTTGCGCTTTGTAGCACAAGTCGAGAAGAAGAGGGTAAAATCGCGGTTGTTTAGGATCAAGGCGAACAACCGTCATCATGTCGTCGATTGCCTTTTGCCATTTTTGCTCATAGGCGTAAATCAAAGCTCTTTCGTAATGATAACGCGTATTCGGAAATAGATCAATGGCTTGGGTTAAGCGCCACATGTACTCTTTGCGTTTCTTGTTGTCGCGTATACTATTTCGAAACTGTGCCAAGTACAATCTTTCGTATAGGAATTTGAATATATTCCCATAAGCAAATATATCGTACTGCTGTATTTCCCGAGGATTAATGATCTGGGTAACGGTGTTTTCTAGTGTTTCAA
Organism: Candidatus Uabimicrobium amorphum; assembly: GCF_009002475.1. Classification (GTDB taxonomy): domain Bacteria; phylum Planctomycetota; class Uabimicrobiia; order Uabimicrobiales; family Uabimicrobiaceae; genus Uabimicrobium; species Uabimicrobium amorphum. Next base: position 88,148 of record NZ_AP019860.1, on the reverse strand, counting down.
AATAAATGAGAAAATAATAGCCAAACGCTGCGGATTCACGGATATGAGAAGGTTTCTTTTTTAAAGAGCGATGGAAAGACTTTACCTTGTTGCGTTGTTCGCGCGACATAATTCCCAGCATTGTCGCGTAGGACAAAACACGTACTTTCTTTGATTTGGTCTGTTTGATTTTCTTTTGTAAAATCGGTATTACCGAAGATTGTCCGTGAAAAATCATGCCGCAAATGGCACTCGCTTGTATATCGGGATTTTTGTGTTTGACATATGGCATGAGTAAAAATGGTCCGAATTGCCCGGCGACTATTCCAATAAACGACATCACAAAACGTGCCGCCTCTTGTCCCTCTTCGGCAATTAGGTCATCGAGTTTAAACGGCAGATTCATACTTTTTTCAGAATGCAAAACCGGAATAATCGTTGAGCGCATCAATAATGATTCACTAGGATTTGCCGATATCTTCTTGATCACATCTTCACCTCTTCTCATCCATCCAAGCGAAATAAGTGCTTGGTAACGAGCAGAAGAATCATCCTCTTTGGCAAGTTTCAATAGATACGGGGCAAGATCTCTTAAAAAATACGCTCCAATGCGCGTTGCTGCGACTCTTTTTACGGTAGGATGAGTGTCTTGCACACAACGTATTAGAGTACTTTGGTATTTTTGTATAAACTCTGCGGAAGGTGTTGCCGCATACTCACGATGTATCTTTTTCGGCCACAAACTCATACAACCATAGATTCTCACAAACGGATTTTCACTTTTTGTCGCTTCGGCGAGAATGTCATAACAACGTTCGCGATTGTTTGCCGAAACTTTGATCAGCTGATTTGCCGCATATACTTTTACACGCTCATCTTCATCTGCCAATAGTGGCAACAATGCATGATAGTTACGCACATGCTGCGTGCACAAAGAGCGTAATAATGGATTGGTGTTTTTTAATCCTTGTATTAAAACGCGCTCATTGACACGAAAATTTTTCTCTTTTAGTGCCACCGTTGCCAAAATTCCCACATCTCCGTTTTCATCTTGTTGCAGGTAATCTTGAACGATTGTGTAGCCGGTAGGTGTTCCCAAAGCGAGAAGTGTACGACATGCCAAAAAACGCATCAACATATTTTCACGTGAGGAAAGTAAGATTTCTTTTATACATAACTCTCCGCGCTCACCTTCTTTATCAAGAAGTTTAAACGTCAACGGGTCGCGCGCCACAAGCAAACGCACAATGAGACGTTTCATATAGTCTTGATACGCTTTTTGCTTTTGCAATTGCAGTTTGTCCCACAACTTTGCCCAAGATTTGCTGGTTTTCATACGCTTTTTTACTTTTTGTAACAATGTCTCGTCATCATAATGATAAGAAAGTGCGTTTATGGCAATGTCGTGCAATTTATTTTGTTGTGGGTTATCGAGTATTTTAATAAAGCTTTCGCTGTTGCCTTTTTTACGCTCTTGGCGTTTTCGATATTGTAAAATAAGAGAGTTGTATTGGTCGCGAAATAAGTCTTTAGGTTCACCATTGCTCCAGAAATGCGCAGTATAAGAATTGTAATATCCTGGAACGAGGATGGTCTTTTCTAAGTTACTCTGATCCATTAAGTTGATAAGAAGCGGCGTAAAAGCTTGTAAATTTCCCGGCTGCAACTCTAGAGAACGAATTAAATAATCTTCGGCTTCCACAAAGTTTTTGTCTTTAATAAGCGCTAATCCGTAAAGATAGTAGTAGCGAGACTCCCAGGGAATAATTTTCAAACAAATCTTTAAATTCTCCAATGCATTTTTCACATCTTCTTTATGTAAATAATATTTGGCGAGATACTCATACAGCAATGGATTGTTGCGCACCTCATTTTGCACTTTTTGTAAATGGACAAAACCGCGCTCGTAATTTTCTAGATCAATATTCACTGCTCCGAGATACACCGTTGCTAAATGAAAGGATTGATTCATCTTGAGAGCCTGCGTAAATTGAGCTAGTGCATCGCGATGTTTTCCAATCTCGCGATATACAATTCCCTTATACAAATGGCACTGTGCCGTTATTGTGCGAAAAACGGTCTTTTTTGCCAGCGCTTCATCCAAATAAAACAAAGCTTTTGCGTATTTTTGCAAATAGTAAGCTGCCTGAGCAAAATACAGGTAATTTTCCGCAGAGGGCGTTTTTTGCAAAACCAAACGATAGTACTGGTATGCCTGCGCATAGTCTTTGCGTGCCAGAGCTAGCTTTGCTTTGATGGCATGATATTCGCCTTCATATTTTTTGGGAATATCTCCCACAAGAAGCATCGCATCTAAAATCTGCTGTGTATCATCGTAATAGTTTGCCGCAAACGAAATTTTTGCTTTGTGCAAATAATACTTTACCGACGGCGTTTTGGCAATCGCTTGCGAAATGTCAGAAAGAGCCTCTGTCCAATTTTTCTGCGTGTACAAAATACGGCTGCGCATATAAAAAATTTGTGCGGACTCCCCGTATTGGCTTTGTAAATTTTCTAGTGCCGCGAATGCTTCGGCATAACGGTGGCTTGCAAGAAAACCTTCGACTTCCTGCATGTCAATTTCATTAGAAGACTCTATTTTTTCCGCGCGTTTTTCATCATCGTTGGCCTTGGCATAACGGTCTAGCTTCTTGTGTATCGAAGCACGCAATCGATAGCTAGGAGCATATTGTTTGTTATTCGCCACCACTTTATTCATTAACTTTAAAGCCGAGATAAACTCTCTCCGAACAATAAGCAAACGCGCTTTTTGCATACGAATGTCACGATATTCTTCCGCAGTATTCGCCAGCGCTTTATCTAAAATTTTATGTGCGGCATCCAATTTCTTCATTTCGATCAGTGCTTTTGCATAGCCTATATAAGCTTTTGTAAAAGACGCTTCTATCCCAAGAGTCTTTTTGTAAAGAGAAATGGCCTTTTTCCAATCGCCGCTTTCCAAAGAACGGTGTGCCTCTTTGTATACTCCGTTGGCTTTTTGGTATGAGGCACTCTGCTGTGGCTTTTGCATTTTATTGGGGAAAAATACTGTTTTGGCGACAAGCAACATAATCACAGCGCTGATGACACCCAAAAGCGGCAAATAATTTCTTCGTAACCACCGTGCCATGCCTTGGGTGTAATTTTTCTTTACCCGCGATTTCCCATGGCGATTTTGCAAGAACTTCTCCAAATCTTTTGCAAATTCAACGCCACTTTGGTAACGATGCTTGGGGTTTTTATCCATAGCACGCAGGCAAACGCGTTCGAGATAGCGAGGAACTTTTTCGTTAATCTTACGTGGTAGAACAGGCATATCCAGAGCAATTTTTTTATACAACGTCATCAATGTATCGCTGTGAAAAGGCAATTGTTTCGTCAAACACTTGTACAGCATAACCCCCAGTGCATAAAGATCGGTACGATGATCTATTTTACGCGTTTCTCCCATCGCTTGTTCAGGAGCCATGTACTGAGGCGTTCCCAACGTAGAACCGCTACGCGTCATCGTCTTGTCACCGATGATTTTCGCCAAACCAAAGTCGGTGATGTATGGTTCGCCATTTTTATCCATAAGAATGTTATCGGGTTTGATATCGCGGTGAATAATTCGCTTACTATGCGCTGCCGCTAGTGCACGTGCAATCTTCGCTAAAACAGCGACACTTTCGCGCATCGTCTTATTGTTAATGATATCGGAAAATGTACCACCATCGACATAATCCATGGTAAAAAAGCGACAACCATTTTCTTCGCCCATGGCATAAATTTTTACAATGTTAGGGTGATTGAGTTCGGAAATCGCCTTTCCTTCACGCACAAATCGACGTTGGTCTTGGTCACTGGCTTTGGCCGATAGCATTACTTTTAATGCCACATTGCGTTTACTAGCGTCTTGTGCCAAATACACAATTCCCATACCCCCACGGGCAATTTCTCGTATAATCACATAGTTACCAAAAGTTTGTCCAGGAGCAACATTGGGCAAATTGGGAGCAGCGCTTTTCACATTACCGGCTGATCGCGTCGTATTATAATTTCGTTGTGTCGAAGGATTTTTACTGTTTAAATTTTGCACCTCTCCCACCACTATTTGCGTGTCAACCCATTTATTGCGTATTAAATACTGGGCAAGGTGTGGCGTATCGCTGCGTTTGGAGTCTTTTAATGCAAATTGTGCTTGCTCTTGCGATAAATATCCTTTGTTGACTAAAGCTTCTGCCAAGCGTATATTTTGTGTGTTTATATTTTCTGCCATGTTTTACTCCGTAAATTTCAAGGAGGCGATAAACGAAAAGAACTCTTTCTCGACGTTCGAAAATTCGGCTTTCGGTACGAACAAAAGTACAAAAATAATTTTTTGTTGTCGTTGTCCTATAAAAGCACGATAGACAAAATCTTTGGATTGTAATGCACCTTCAAGTCCATAAATGTTCTGAAACTTTCTCTTTTTCGTCCATAAGATTTTTAGATTTTCACTTACCAATTTTTGCGGTAGACTACGCAATATATCCTCTAGTTTCTTGGAAGAGTGCAAGACTTTTACGAGAATCGCCGGTCCTTTTCCCTTTAAAGATCGTAAAACGAGTATGTTCGTAAAAGAGTTTTTTGGTAGTAATACCCAATCACTTGGGCGGATCGCCTCTATACCTAGTAAACGATCCTTTATGGTACTTTCATTGTATTGCACGTAACTGTTTACGTTATTCACGACAACGCGCGCCTTGTTTTTGGTGAATTCCACGATGCGAATTGTCATATTTTTGCGTTTGTCACTAGCAAAAAAACGCGCCCCAACGTCTATCTTTCCGCCGTAAACAGGAAGCCACTTTTGTAAATACACCTCGCACCAACTTTCAAATTGAAAAAAGCCGGCGTGGTACACCCAACCACTGACAACCTTTGCGGGTATTCCATTGGCGCGACACAACGTTGCTGTGGCATAAGAGGTGACATCTTTATTCATGCGCCATATTCTGCGCAATGCATTTCCATATTTGCTATTCGTCTTGTGCAAATGATAGTCGGTCCATCGTACCACATTGCGCACAATTACAACAGGTTCATTTCCTCCGTAGCGTGCTTTTGTAGCACATTGTTGAATATACGCGCGATTTACTGGATACATTTTGTTGGCTTTGAGGTAAGAAAAATTTTTTTGAATGGCGGCAAGGGAAATACTTTGAGGAAAACGTTTGCGTTTGATGACAACATTCCTTCCACTTTTTTGACCGGCCTCCTCAAAAAAAATTTGTAAGGCATCAATAGAATTGACATCGTGAATGTAGATAGTAGGAATGCGCTTATTTTTATTGATAATTGCATTGGTGCGCGTAGTTTGCACCACAGATAAATTTGCGATGCGATAGCTAAGAAGCGTTCCTTGCAAGGAAAATTGTGCTGTTGCCCATTTGCTTTGCAGTTCGTCACTTGTCACTTCGAATTCGTGCACTTTTTTTTTGTCGTAGGTCTTCTTAAGCCCCTTATAACGTGCCGTGGCTTTTATCAATTGCAAGTGATTGGAAGACAAAACGGCCGTACTGTAATAACGACCGACTTTAGGCGAGCGCTTCAATAGAAATTTGAGGAAATCTTGCAAGTGTAGATAAAATTTTTTTTTAGGATATGTGTGTATCTTAGTCGCGGTTTGAATGGTGATCTCTTTACCAACATTGATAATAATAAAGTGTTGGTGCGTTTTTTGTTTCAACTTCTCTTCGACGGAGAAATACAAAGAACGCACAGTGTAGTCGGCATTTAAGACAGCAGAAATTTCTTCCGTACGTTCTAAGTCGGGTAGCAAAAGATTTTTGGTTCTTTTGCGATGATAAACTTCATGAGTGGCATCGTATTCGTAACTGCTTTCCGCGTAACCTATTGGTTGATTGTTGTAGTAATATCCATACCAATTTTCCGCGCTCAAAAACGTACAACATACCATCACCAATAATATTGCTATTTTCATTCCTATGCTCACAACAAAATTCTTACAACAAATGAGAATACAAATCTGGAGACTCGGAATCTAAAGGAGGAGTTTTTCCCATTAGCGGAAATGACTGTTTGCCGTTTTCGAAAACTTTAATAAAAAAAAGTATCATCCATATGTGATTGCGCAACACTGTACTATTGAGTTTCTTCCAGCACAACAACAACATGTCTTGTTGCAGTAATTGTTGTGCGTAACACATCGCTTGAATTCGCAACACAATCATTTTGCGTAGCATCGGTGGGGGCGCACAAGCGAGTAGCAAAAAATAACCGCGTTGTTGAAAATAAGAACTACTTTCTGAGGTAGCAAATTTTTGCGCAATATACTCCGCAACATCCGGCTGTTGGTATGAAGCAACGACAATACTTTTTAGTTTTTCCAAATCTTCCGCTTGAGGAGTGCGATTGGCTTCACCGCGTCCACGACGCCAACGACAATCAGGACCCCAGACTTCGGCAATCACCTCGTCTTCCATGTCATGTATTTGTTGCTGTAACTTTTTATACACACTGGATACACCGCGATAATCTGTTTTGTAGCCTTTAATTTGTTGCTGCTCTTCCTGACTCAAATGCACCTGTAGTTTTTCCATGGTGCTCAAAAAGTACTGAACCTCTCGCCACTCTTGTTCCAATGATGCCTTCTCACAAGAATGATCAGCAAATTTTTGCAGTACGTGCGCACTATTTTCTTTTTCTAGGGACACAAAGTGTAAATCGCAATCGTCACTCAAAGCACACTTAAATTGAAAGCGCAATAAGTTCTTATCGCGCTTTTCACTGTGAACCCGCATACCAATTTCGCGCAGTTTTTTCTTTAGCTCCGTGATCGATTCCACCGTTTCTTGCCAACACGTCACTTGGTGCAAATAGCTTTTCTCTTTGGTACTTTTGTCATCTATGCATGAATTTAAGTCTTTTCCAGTGGCAACTTCATCAACAAATGCCTTGATCACCGAAAAACGCTCTTGCGTACAAAACACACATTCATCGTGAGGTTCTATGCTGTTTGGACATGGCAAAAAATAGCGACTCTCGTACTCTTTACCACATACATCACAGTTCCTCATGATACTCCCCCACCAACTCAATTTTCCCCACAATATGGGCGTTGAATTCATCCAAATCTTCCGCAGGTATCCACCACTCTGTATGATAGTCAGATCCCACCTGGTGGATCTTATATTGGTCCATAAAGCTTTTTTTTACCGCAAAGCGTGTCACATAGCCCACACCCAGCTCAGGAACATTCCACCTACAGGTAATTTCACGTGCGTACTTTTCATTGGTTACGGGGTAGAAAATCGGCTGTTCAGGAAGACGTGGAGGCCACTTAGTACATTCACTCTCCTCGACTAATTTCCACTCAGCTTTACCTGTCGGACGATACATGGTGACCGTTTCAACCAACTCTGGATTCTCCTACTATATACGGCATTAATTTTACCATATTGCGTGCATCATCAATTCCACGATGGTGTGTACCTTCTAAAGGTAACTTCGCTTTTTCCAAAGCCCTTTTCATCCCGAAATTTTTTTTCAAATTCTGTTTTTTTGAAAATTCTCTCTTTAGATTAATGTGTTCTTTGTCAAAAGGATATTCCACTTTATGGTAAGCGCAATCTTGTAATAACTGTTTTTTGTCGTAACCTCCCCAAGAACAAAAAATGGGGCCCGGAAACTTTGCAAGCCATGAAGCAAACTGCGGTAAAACTTTTGGAAACTGCTCGGCGTTGTCCACGTCTTTTTGGGTAATACTTGTTAATTCCTGACAAAAATCGGTTAAAAGATTATGGCGTACGGGTTGTACAAATTTTTGAAACTCCCCCAGTGGTTGTAGAGATGTAAAATCAACGGCAACCGCACCAAATTCTATAATTTCCATTTCATTGCGCGGTATCTTGTTGTCAGGGGTGCACGTGGCCTCAAAGTCGACAATCACATATGTTTTTTGTTTCATAAAAAGCTTTCTACTTTTTTGCTAAATCATCTTTCTTAGGTTTCTCGAATGGTTTAATGATCTTCTCATTGATCTTTTTCGCGGCATCTTGCAAAGCTTGCTTGGCCAACTTTGCCCCCTTAAAAACCAATTCCATCTCAGGGTTTAAAATATCAGACTCAAGATAACCATATCTCGGTAATTTTGGTGGTGCATTGGAATAAAGAGCCTGCTCCATAAAAACGCGGATGTCATAATCCGTATTTTTATCGTTGCGCAAAGTATTGGTGGCTTCTTTATTGATAGATAATTGGTTCAGCTTTTTGCACCACTCTAGCTGAACTTCGCTAGAGGTAATGTAGTTCATGAAATCATAGGCCACTTCTTTGTGTTGGCATGTTTTAAACATGGCGATATTTTGTCCACCAATGTTTGTGGCGGGGCTGGTAACCTTGAGATATTCTTCCTCAGAGGCATCTTTTTTCATCATATTCGCTGCCACGGCTTGTTCACGAGACAAACGCGGCATTAAACTGATACCAAAGTCCAAACCACTACTGCGATACTTGCTCACATTCCACGGTCCCATAAATATCATCGCATATTGTTCATTTTGAAATCCCACATCGGGATCATCTTGTCCTGCCCAAGTGGCGGCAGCAATTTTGTGTTTCGCGTATAAATCCGCCTTCAGTTGTAAAGCAGCGGTAGAGCGTTCATCACCCAAAATACAACGTTGCCGTCCTTTGTCCCATTCAAGATACTGCGTGTTGTATGCCGCAAAGAATGGAATGGTAAACCACAATGAGTTGCGCATGGCAAAACCATATTGCTTCTTATCGGAATCTGTAAGTACCTTGGCATAACGTACAAAACTATCCCAATCTTTCGGCGCAGACTTGTAATCGAGTCCGGCAGCCTCTAACTCTTGACGTTTTTCGCGAAATAATTTCCGGTTCCAAAACAAACTCAAACAGGTAATTTGTAGTGGCAGTCCATAGAGGTTTTCTTTGCCATCGACACGGATTACATTCGTATTGTAGGCCCCCGCTATATATTGTTCTCTTTTCTTATCGATAGACTTTTCGCTAAAATTAGAAAGTTTATCCAAAGGTACCAGAATTTTATGATAGGCGAACTCTAGAACTTTTAAACTGTCAAAACAGCCGAGATCAGGTGTTTTTCCACGTAATGCCATTAGTTTGATATTGGTCGCAAAATCGTCAAATGGAACGCGTTTTACATTTATCTTAACTTTTTTTCCGTGCTTTTTCTCGTAATCACCACAAAAACGCGAGACAAGATCCACAAATAGCTCGTGCTCGTCATATTTGTAACATTCCCATACGGTGAGTTCTATACCGCCACTCTGCTCTTGTGTGGCGCGATCGCAAGCACCACACAATAAAACCAAGACCAAAACAATGCATAATTTTCTTGTCATTTTACTGCTCCGCTCGTCATACCAGCCACAAAATATCGCTGTGTAAAAAGAAATAAAAGCGCTATTGGAATGATGGAGAAACATGCGCCTGCCATCATAAGACCCCAATCCGAAGCATACTGACCACGAAATAGAGCCAAGCCAACAGGTAAGGTACGATACACCGAATCGGGTGTATTCACAATGAGTTGCCACAAAAAGTTTGACCATTGCCCCACAAAAGTCATTAGAAAAAGTGTTGCCATAATGGGCGTGCACAGAGGAACAATGATAATGCGAAACACTTGCCACTCATTCGCACCGTCTAATCTTGCGGCTTGAAATAAGGAGTTGGGTATTGTGTCAATATATTGCTTCAGCAAAAACAACCCGAATACATTCGCCAAGTGAGGAATCACCATACCTTGATACGTGTTAATCCACCCCAAATCATTGACCAACAAAAATTGAGGAATCATAAAAATCATTCCAGGAACCATCATGGAACTGAGTAGCAAAAAGAATATCTGGTCCTTAAGCCAAAAGTCTTTTTTGGAAAATGCGTAACCTGCCATCGTACAAATGATTACGGTAACAAGAGCTGTTAAGGTTGCAACGACAAATGAGTTAAAGAAAAACAACGCAAAAGGAAAGTCTTTGTTGTATAGCACCTTCACAAAGTTGGCAAAAGTGTACAGGTCATTCACTGCCTCTTTCCACTGTTTTTGTTGAATAAAGCGGTACTTTCCAAAACACTCTGCAACGGGGACTTCGGCAACAAAGTACTCACCCTCTTTGGTAAGCGTTATTTTACGGTTGTTACCCAACTCCACCACCGGAGATCTTTGTTGACGTTGCAATAAACGCACAAAAAAGGTGTTGTCTTTAACAAAGCTAACATCTTCGAGTTTTGTATTTGATTTTTGTGTATCACTAACAATAAAAAACGATTTATCCCCTTCGCGGTTTTCATGCGAATAATCGGGAACTCTTACTGAACCGTTCACCACAAATTGGTAGTAATATTTTTTATTCTTCTGTAAATTAGTTAAAGCAATCAACCACAAGTCGCGATCGCGAAATAAAACGTCTTTCTCCTCACTCCACTCATTGAAGTCACCAATCACTTTTACACGATTTATTTCCGCGATATCTTTGTACAGTTGTGGGTCAAACTGTAATACAAACTCACGGGTATCTTGTTTTGTAGGTATTTCTTTCCACGCACCCAAAAAGTTTTGGTCGGGAATAAAGTTGTACTTCAAAGCTTCGTCAGGTTGTTTAAATGCCGTTAAAATCATCCAGAAAAACGGTAACAATACTAATATAGATCCTGCGAGAAGTACAAAATAGATCGCTATTTTTTTTATAATTTTCATATTTTTAGTCTTGCTTGTTTAAGATTTTCATATTGGCAAAAGAAATAACCAGGGCAATAGCTAAAAGAACAAAAGAAACAGCCGCTGCCTTCCCATAAAATCCATCAATAAAACCGCGGTATAGATAATATCCCGAAAGATTTGCCGCCTTGAAGGTTTCTCCAAAGAAAGTTACCGGTGGACCTCCAGAGTTTGTTGTCATTGCATAAACTTCTGTAAAGGCTGTTAGACAAGCAATGGTACCGGTAATTGTCATAAACAGTACGATGGGCCTAACCAGTGGCAGAGTGATATACCATAGTTTATGCCATTCATTGGCACCATCAATCTCGGCAGCTTCGTATGTTGATTTGGGGATATTGTTAATCGCCGTTAGAAACAAGATCATTCCAAAACCAGCCCCCTTAAACACCATGGCCACCGCAATAGAAGGTAAACAGCTATAAGGATTTGTCAAAAACTCAAATTTTTCCGGTAGCAATCCTATTTCGTGAAACAATATATTGAGTAACCCTGTTTCAGGTCGATACAGCAAAATCCAGATGACCCCTATAACGAGTAGATCTAAAACGTTTGGCAGAAAGTATGCACTACGAAAAAATGTACGTCCAAAAAAGCTTTTTTGCAATAAAATGGCTAAAAACAACGACAAGGCAATTGTCGTTGGAATTGTAAGAATACCGTAATACACGGTGAGAATTAAAGTCCAAGCAAACTCTTTGTCTTGCAACAAGCCAAAGTAGTGCTTTCCTCCCACATATTCCATATCACCAATCACATTGTACCAGTCGCTATACGCTGGTACTTCGTGCACACTCAACCATAAAGAGTACAAGATAGGGTATCCCAAAAATACCAGGAATACCAAAAGAAATGGGAACAAAAAGGCATACGCCTTTATATTTTCCACGAAACGATTATCATTCATCTAATTTACTTTCGAAATAGATCTGTACGATACATAGAATCAACGCCCATATTATCCGCTGTTTTAAAATCTTCGCGTGCTTGAATTAAATTGGGATTGGGTTTTTCTTGGTAGCAAATAGCGCGCTTAAAATAAGCCACTTTGTCTTCAGAAAACTGAATTACTTTCGTAAAGTCATCGATGGCTCGATCATATCTTTTTTGAATTATATAGGCCAAACCGCGATTGAAATAAAAATTACTGTTGTTTGGATCTAAAGCAACCGATTCTTCAAAGGCTTGTTCAGAGGCAGGAAAGTCTCCTTTTTGTGTAAGTAATAAACCTTTGAGGTTATGGAGAGAAGCATTTTCGGAATCCAACACAATCGCATCGGAAACATCTTGCAGGGCATCATCATATTTTTTCAAATAGTAGTATGCTTCGCTGCGTGCGCGCAACACACAAGCATTTTTCTCACCGCGATTAATCGCTGCCGTGAAATCGTATACTGCTGACTCATAGTCGCTTAGAGAGAAATAAATACGCCCGCGCATTACAAACAACTCGGGCTTTACATAGTTGTTGAATATGGCATCGTCTAAGTCGCTGAGAACTTGCTTGTCTGCACCTTTTTCCATCAAAAACTGTGCTCGTTTCCAGTAAACTTTACCTTTTAGAATTTGTGATGCTTTTGTTTCCATCAAATCTAAAACTTTCAAAGCCCTTGCGAAAGCTCCCTTTTCCCAGTATTCTTTTGCTTTATGAAAAACGATTTGGTTGTAACGGTTTTCGACATCTGCTTTGTGATAACCTAATTTTTTTGCCTCGCGAATGTCCGTTAAAGATTTTTGCCAATTTTGTTCACAGGCATGTAGTAATGCACGTGCGTAGTAAGCGCTAGCTGCATCGTTATTTTCGACAATCGCTTTTGAATAGTGATACAACGCATGTTCCCACTTTTTCTGTTGAAAAAACTGCCAGCCAGCCTGGACATCCGCATTGCTACCCATAAAGTTTTCTTCTTCGGCAATACGTGTGTAATCAATCGCAAAACCTTCGTCGGATAGTTCTACTTCGCTCTTTTCACCTTCGTTAATAAAAACAGCGTCTGCCACGCCATCATCGTCTTGTACAACCTCAGAGCCTTCTATTTGGAAGTCTTCCCCAAGTGATGCTTCGTCGATGGCATCTTCCACGGAAGATATATCCTCTTCTAAATCATCCTCTATCTCTTCAACATCATCAATATCGACTTCTTCAATACCGGTGACACTTTCTACATCAAAGTCTTCGCCATCGTCTTCGAGCGTGTCTGCGGTAAGAGCTTCTTCTGGAAAGGCTTCTGGCACTACCGCTTCGGGCACAACTGCCTCCGGTATTGCTTCGGGAACCACCGCCTCTGGTACCACTGCCTCTGGAACAGCTTCCGGCACTACCGCATCCGCTGGAACGAACTCCTCCGCCGCAACAAGGTCATCTGCAGGAACAAAGTCTTCCCCTCCGCCATCCAGAGGTTGCGCGTCGAAAGAAAATGCATCGTTATCTTCGATGGCACCAGCCTCTACAGGTGCCGCAAAATCGGCATTCATATCGTCAGCTTCGGCAAAGTCGGCATTTAGCCCTTCGTCTAAATCGTTGTCAAGAGCAAGCGGATCATCGTTGTCGCCAAAAATGAAATCATTATCGAGCGGTTCTGCGGCAAAACTGGATTGATCAAATGCATCTTGCTCATCACCAATAGAAATGTCTTCTCCCGAGTCATAGCTACTTGGCGTATGAAAAATATCAGAGTTGGTGTCTACCGCTTTAATATCTTGTGATTCCGCCCAAGTTTCTGTTTTTTCTACACCTGAATTACTCGCCAATTCATTATAAAATTGTTCATCGGCACTTGTAATAAATTGATCGTCTGGCGTGACATTACGCGTTGGTGGGACGGCAACTTTCCCCAAATCTTCAAACGCAGGGGCTTCAATATCTTCCCCCGATAGATTATCCGAAAAATCTCCCGATATATCAAAGTCGGACATTTCCGAAGACCCTGAATTCATAAGCATTTCAGCTGTTCCTTCAGCGCCGGCAGGAGGCTTAACGGAAAAAGAGGATTGCTTTCCGCCAGGTGATTGTGGATCTGTGTCCTCTAGAACAATTGTCTTTAGAGATGGTAAACTCGGAAAATCTATGTTGTCAAGGGCTTGTTGTGTTTCTTTCTGTTGTTGCGATTCTAATTCTTTTATTGTCGACTTTATTGTCTTCAGCGACGGAATTTGAATTTTTGCTTTACACTTTGGACAAGTCCCTGTTTTTCCAGCAAACTTAATAGGCACCTTCACACGCTTACCGCAAGACCAACACAAAAGTCTCACCAATTCAGATTTTTTCTTCTTCGAATTTTTCAATCTCAATCCTTTCCCTTTGTAACCATTTGTCGCGAACATAATGAATAGCTTGCTCATAACTATTTATGTTACCTAAAAGCTGCTGATCTTCAACATCATATAATATTTTTTTGTATAAAGGGCCAGGAGGCACCCCCATTTCTTTCAAATCATATCCATTTATTACCTTAGCTGGAAACAATTTGTCACCAAACTTTTGCAAACTTTGCTGTGCAAATTCATAGTTTTTCTTACTCAATTCGTTTATATCACAGTCTGCACAGTGTAAATTCAAAACATCTGCGATGTTTGATTGTCTTAAAAAACGTTTCAAAGAGGCAACATTCAAATCCAATAAATGAAAGCAACGTTCACCGTTTTCGAGAATTGCCATCACCTGATTGTGAGTCTTATTTGCAAATCGTAATTTCTCACAAAATTGGACGACTTGTTGATTATCTTCTTTAAAAGAAAAAAACAGAAATGAACACAATGCAAATGTTTCGTCGGTAAAGGGACGAAATTTTCTTAACATTTGCCGTGTTTTATCAAATACCACTCCGTCTTTTAACAAATGGGGGAAAAGTACATTGAGCATGCCACTTTCTTTGAGTAAAACAATGGCCCTCTCTGGGTCTTGCCCCATCAACATCTTAACAAATTCCTCGCGAACTCTTTCTTTCGCAACTGTTTCAATTGACTTTGACATGGTGTCAACGGCATCCCATGTTGTGTCACACAGAGCAAAATCTAACTGTGTAGCAAAACGAATGGCCCTCATTAAACGCAAATGATCTTCGCCAAAACGTTCATAAGGGTCACCTATTGTACGAACAATCTTCCGCTGTAAATCTTTTTGTCCGTCAATGTGGTCAATGACTTTCTCGGCGACAGGATCAAAAAATAATCCGTTAATAGTAAAGTCACGGCGCTTGGCGTCCTGTATTTCGTCAGAAAATTCTATATTTTCGGGTCTTCGTCCATCGATATAGTCACCATCTTTGCGAAAGGTGGCCACCTCAAAAATTTGCCCTTTAAACTTAACGCATACGATGCCAAACTTCATTCCAACTTCTACAGCCACATGAAAAATCTTTTTGATTTCCTCTGGCCGCGCGCTGGTAACAATATCATAATCTTTAGGCTTGCGCTGCAATAGTTGATCGCGAACACATCCACCACATAGGTAAGCAATAAACTGCTTTTGTTGTAAGCGTGACACAATTTCAGTCGCTAATGTTAAGTCATCCATATCACTTATTTCTATTTTGCCAATGGAATCAAGAAGTCAACACACTGTTTTATGGCTCCTTGATTTTCCAATACAACCTTTTGACCCCTTTTTCCCATTGCTTTTGCTTCATCCGCATCGTGTAATAAAGAAATGATGGCTTCATACAAAGCAGTTTCGTTTTCGACAATACGGATTCCATGACAACTCTTCAGACTTTGCACATGTCTACGAAAGTTAGAAACATACTTTCCGCTAATGACGGGCTTCGCAAAACAGGCCGCTTCCATAACATTGTGGCCACCAATCGGAACTAAACTTCCACCAACAAATACCACTTCTGAGATGTAATACATCTTGCGTAATTCACCATACGTATCGCCAATAATAACACTTTGCTGCTGTGGAAGTTGCGAGCGCAAGCAAAAATCCAAACCGTAACTCGATACTGTTTTCTGTACTTCTTCTAGTCGTTCTAAGTGACGCGGTACTAAAATTAGACAGAGATCTTGGAAATCCTGTTGTAGTTTTTTAAATACGCGACACAAAATTTCTTCTTCGCCACTGTGCGTACTTCCTGCAACAATAACCCTCTTTTTTTGTGGGAAATCACTTAACGTTTTTTTATCGGCCTCGCTTAAATCTGTTTGTAACCCATCGTATTTTATGTCACCAAACACTTTGATATTTTGCGGATTAGCACCTATAAGTTTCATACGTTTTGCATCGTCTTCACTACGCATTAAACAATAATTTTTCTGCAATACATAATGGAAAAAAAAACGCGCCAAGTAATATTTTGGAAATGATTTTTCGGATATTCGTCCAGAAACAATGATAATCGGTTGGTGATTTTTAGCTGCTTGCCAGAAAAAATCAGGCCAAATTTCCGTTTCTAAAATGACGATAATTTTGGGAGAAATTTTGCGCATTGCTTTTTGCGTGGCGAAGAATGCGTCGTAAGGGAAAAAAAACAAATAATCGGCTGCTTTCTTTTGCAACGCAATTGCTTCGCCTCGCACAGTATTTACTGTTAAAACCTGTACATGATCATAGTGTTTTTTGAACTCTTTCATCAAAGGAATAAGAGATAATACTTCTCCCAAAGAAGATCCGTGATACCAAATAACAGGCTTTTGTTCTTTAATTTTTTGGTACAGAGCCAAACGATCGCGAAGTCGTTTTATTGTAGACAACACATCTTTTTTTATAGAATAATCTTTTGGGTGAAACACTATGCGCCATAACAAAAACGCGATAGAAAACAGTAGTAAAAAGGGTACTGCTATACAAAAGAAAATGTTATACAACAAACGAAAAAGTCTTGAAATCATTACAGTTTGTCAAATGAAGGTAGTTTACAATTATCAATAGCGGCAATTGCCTGGGTTTTGATTTTTTGGTCTCCACGACGATAACGATTATAGATGCGTTTCATCGCAATTTCTACAGGGTATATATCTTCCGATAGTTTGTTATCTCTTGCATTTTCTTTTGCGTAAGCAAAAAACTGAAGATACTTACCTTCAAGTTCCGTAAGTGCTTCCTGGTAAGCAGGTCTCTTGATGTCGTCCCGCTCACAACATAGTTTCAACTCATCCAAACACTTACTGTAGGCCGTAAGCATTTCGTCATACAAATCTTTTACATCTGAAGATGTTTCTTTTAAGTTTTTTGTTACCGTCACCATCTTGTTTTTTTCTGCCTTCAACATGGAGGACCCACTTTTGTTTTTGGTGATATTTGTTTGATATGGCGGTAAATTGTCCCTATTCAAACAACTGCAAAAAACGATGCAAAAAACTAATAAAACATATATATTTCTCATCACTCTAGTTCCTGATTAAGAATTTCAAGAAAATCGCGAAATTCTTCTTTGTTCTTGTCATTTAATACAACTAAACACTCATGAGCTTTTTTGACAAGCTCAATATGCTGTCTTGGGCAATAGGATGTATCTAGAGACAATTTTTGCATCTCTAGGTTAGGAAAAGCAATATTTTGTGTTGTGATATTTAGTAGATCAAAAATACCGAGATTTTTTAATAAATCACAGTGTTCTTCACTCATATTTACCAGGGTAATTGGAGAGCTTGGCCCCATTTTGACTTGATTTATTATATATAGCAAGGTCCCCATAAAAGTGCTGTCCATCCCCTTGCAATTTTGTAAATCAATGACAAAGTCATTGAAGCCAGCTGCTACCATTTCATCCACAAAATTTTTGAAAAATAGGGAATTGTTTTGAATAGCCCATCCTTCGATCTTAATAAATATGTGTGATTGATAAGATGCCGTAAAAAACGTACCAGAAAAATCCATATTAAGCTCATGAGCGTTACATTAACAAAAAAGTACGCAATATTTTCATTTGTGTTCATATGATAAAAATCCCGCATAAAGAGCGGGATGAGAGACATAATTAAATAACTAACTACTCGCGATCTTCTACATCACCGTCATCTTCAGAAAATTCTTCGGAAGAAAATTCTTCATCTTCTTCGTAAAAGTCTTCTCCATAACTTTCATCTTCATTGTCGTCATAGGAGAATTCCTCTTCACTATTCGAAGCACCTTCTTCATCATTTTCAGAAAATTCTTCTTCAGAAGTATCAGAAGTCGCACTTGAATCGGTATTTGTAGGTTCAGAATACTGGCTGTAGTTTGTTGTATCTTCCTTCTTTGGTTCTCCTACTGTTGTATAACTACCAGGCTGTACAATTTCAGTACCAGTAAGTTCACTTTTGTCTTCAGGAAAATAGTCTTGTAGTTCGAAATTGATCATTACTGGTGCGGGAGCCTCACCACCGTGTTTGAGATAATAATCACATTGTGTGTGCATATCCAATAACTGTGGATCGTTATTTGCTAGCTCCAACCCTTGCATTAATTCACTCATTGCAGCAGAATAGTTTTTCTTGTGGTATAAGAAAATGTTTGCCATCACTTTGTGAATCATCGCTTGTATATCTGTAGGAGGATTTGTCTTTGCTACTTGGCTATAGTAAGAAATAGCATCGTCAAAAGAACGGTTTTTGTAAGCATTTGAAGCGCGGTTTAATAAAGTAAGGTTGTGAACATTTAGAAAACCAGATTGCTTGCAAACCCATACAATTTTAAAGTAAGGTTTACCGCGAAAAATGGAAACCACTTTCCCCATAACCGCAATGGTATCAAATTTTCGTAATCGCAAAAATGCTCTGAATTCTTTCGCATCTTTTTCTACATAAAAAAATGGATAGTCGTTGTTGAAGCCTTTTTTCTGCCAAATATGAGTATGAATATCCCATGCAGAAAAATTATGGTGTCTGTCACGATCAAAGGCGGTAAAATACGCGGTAAAAATATCGCGTGGCCCAGAATAACGAAGTGGAACTCTCACAGGAACATCCAACCAACTCTCTGGATTTTCGAGAATTTGAGAAAGATATACAACCGGTGGGGCTCCCTTGCGGTCTTCCCAATCACAAACAACAGACACGGAAAGAATAAAGGTAATAAGTGCTATACATATGAGTTTTTTGTTTAGCATTTATGAACTCTCCAATTGAGTTTAGGAAATTACATTAAATTTTTAGTGTACCTTAAATTACCTAAGAGTCAAGCGAAATTTACATTTGCAACCAGGGCGTATCATGGCGTGCCCTACTCAGGTATATTGCTATTTACTTTCATAATCTCGCGTAAAACCACGGTGGCATAACATCCTTTTCGCAGAAAAAATTTCACGTTTATGGCGTTCAATGTTTCATTTACCTGTGCATCGACAATGAAAAAACGATAGGAACGCCGTTCACCTTTTATTTTATAATTGCGAAATAATTGCACATCTAAGTTTTCTTCGCGAAGTATTTGATCTTCTACTGCCCGTTGCCGTTCTAAGGGACAGATCATTTTGTAACCGTACATGGGTCCTGTTGGCGAAATTTCATTTCGCAAACATCGCGTTTGTTCTTTTTCACCATCTTCTACCAAAAATACAGATCGTGAAGGATGCAACATCGCTAGGTCCCCGGTGAAAAGTATATCAATTTGCGGTAAGCGCTGTACCAAACTACGATTAAATAAATAAGATTGGTATGCACAAACGAAAAAATATTTTATCTTCCGCGGAATTCTTTCTACACAGTACTTCATATCTTTACCGCGTGCCAAGTTGCTGAGTACTACTTTTTCGGCTTCGAAACTACCTGGCATGGTTCGGTATGCTTCTTTGTAATTTCCACTGGCAAAAAATTGCTTGGCCGTTGTCAATTTCTGACGATCATTACTATGAACGCAAAATAGTGTTTCGGCAAAAGCATCGTACTGTGTCAGTAACAAGTATTTTCCCAAAAGATGCGAATTGCCACCATTACCAAATCTCTGTAGTCCAAAATAGTTGGGGACTCCATTTTTTTCTAAACGCTGTAAAATTTTGCGAGCATTTTCCACATTGCCATCACTACCATGCACATTGATCGAAAAAAAATTGCCGCGTATTTGACCTAATTTTAATTTTTTATCATGGCGATCAACATCCAAAACGCGCAGAGACTTTCCTTCTAACTTACTTAGCGATGACTCATCAACATTGTACAATGAAAAGTATTGTTTGGTCACTGCACGTGCATCCTTCTGTCCAGCATATCCCACGGCACTTTTCGCAATTCCTAACCTTTTACAGATAATGCGCACCGCTTCCATCGTCGTTATATTTGTTTTTTCTATTTGGACATACAGGTGCTCGCCTTGTCCACTAAGAGGAAACAGTAACTGTTCCTCTACGACGAAGTCCTCCGCCAGTGTTTTAATATTTCCACCAATTCCAGGTAAACCAGATGTCAAAAATGGTAAGCTGTGCATTTTACTCTCGTCTCAAGTGATATATCTAAATAGAAAAACTCTTCGCGCACCGAAAGCCATACAGACCACTTACTGCGGAAGGTACATCGAAATAACGATATGCATTTACCGTATATTCCTTACAAGTATACCACGAACCACCTTTCAGGATTTTGTAAGTCTCATCATTGGAGTACCAACTGTCCGTCCACTCCCATACATTGCCGCACATATCGTGGCAACCATAGGTCGATTTTCCTTCTGCGTAATTCCCCACGCTAGAGGTGCCTTTTCCCCCACTATCCAGGCAATTGCATTTCTTTAGTTCGTAGTCGTTTCCCCACGGCCATTTATTTTTTTGCGGTCCCGCAGCGGCTTTTTCCCACTCTTCATTACTAGGCAGTCGCTTATTACACCACTGAGCGTATCGTTTGGCATCTTCTTGCGAAATCCAACACACGGGATGATTTGCTTCCCCGATGGGATACATGTCTCCCTTCCAATGATGCGGTGCCGGGTAGTTCATGTCTTTTAAGAATTCCAAATACTCGACATTGGTCACCGGGTATATATCGATAAAATATGCTCCCAAATCTTTATCGTTCACAAATACCATGTTTTTGGGTTGTTCTCGGGCAATCAGTTCTTCAAATACTGTCCTGTACCATTTACTATCGGGAAATTTTTCGTAGATCTTCCAAAACTTTTCCAAACCTTCGCTGTATTTACCGTGGTCTAGTAGAAATCGTCCCCACTTATACAGTATTTCAGATACTTCATTTTCGGCTTGTTTCCAACTAAAACTCGTTATCTTATTGAAAACTTCATTACACCATTGTTGCTTTTTTTCATAGTCTTCTAACGAACGAACTGTATCGATAAAGTTCTTTATCGCCACTAAAAACTCTTGCGTTTCTTTGATGTTTTGTGTTACGTCCTTCACCGGAAGTTCACTAAGGATAATCCGTCTTGTTTCTTGTAAGTTGGATATTTTTTTTTGTTTATTGGGGGTGGCAGAGACAGGTGTTTTGGCGTGAATATTTACCGCGGGGCGCTCACCTGTTTTCACTCGTTCAACAGGCTTGGCTACTTTTTCAGCGGGTTTAGCTACTTTTTTTTTTGCGTCTTACTTAACTGCTCTTTTTTTTTCTACTGCGAATCGCTTTTATTTTTTTACGAGCACTTTCGGCAGAAGAACTTTTGGGATAGCTTTTTACGATGTTAAAAAATGTTTTAACGGCTTCTTCGTAGTCGCCTTTTTGGATACGAGTTAGTCCCCACTGGTACATTTCTTTGGCGCGTTCATCGCTATCCACTTCCACAGTTTGACTCAAATTTTCGTAATCAACCTCTTCCTCTTCTTGGGCGGCAACGACAACTTCTGTTTCGGTACCAGAGATTTTCTGAGAAATTTTATCCCAAATATTTTTGATGGCAAACAGTTTTTTGTTTTCGTAGAAAACCGATGATTTATCTTCCGACTGCTGTAATTTTTCGCCATTTTGTAAAAAGCGACACAAGCGGTCTAAATCGCGTAATAGTTCACCAGAGTTATAACGATTGCGCGGGTCTTTCGCAACCATCTTATTGACAATTAGGGTAAGCTCTTTAGGTAAATCCGGGTTTTCTTGGTGAATAGGAGCGACATTCTCTTTAATATTTACAAACAAGTAGCCAATCGGCTCGTCAACGTTAAATGGTTCTTTCCCCGTAAACATCTCGAAGGCGGTAATTCCCAAACTAAAGATATCATTGTTACCGTCAACCCCTAAGCCCTTTATATATTCTGGAGCCATGTATTTAAAGGTTCCCACGAGTTGGCCCGTAACAGTTATGTGACTATCATTGACTGCACGTGCTATTCCGAAATCGGTAATTTTGGCAATTAACTCACGGCGACTTCCCCGCGTAAGGAGAATATTGTTCGGTTTGATATCACGGTGTACGATTTTATTTTCATGGGCATACTTTAAACCCATCGTAACTTGTTTGAGTATTGTCAACCCTTCTAAAAGCGGAATAACCCCCATTTTTTCGATTCTTTTGTCCAACGAACCACCGTCAAGGTATTCCATAAAGAAGTATGGACGATTGTCAAGGTTCCCCGTCTCATAAACGCGAACAATGTGCGGGTGTCGCAAGGCATGTGCACTTTCAAATTCACGGGTAAAGCGTTCCATTCCCGCAGAGGCTTTCATAATTTTAAGTGCGCGCGGTTTGCGCTTAAAAGGACTTGTTACCTTATAAACATCCGCCATACCGCCTTCACCGAGAAGCTCGGAAATTTCATAATCGCCTATTTTGCGACCAGAGAGCGAAACAGCTTCATCGTCAATTTCGACAGTTTCTTTGTTGACAATACTCTTGTTCACTCCTACAGAAACGGAGTTGATCGATGAACTAAGGATGTCACCACATTTGGGACATTTGTATTTCTTATTGCTTTTGTAATTGCGAATATTGAACTTGGTGTCACATGACTCACAACGCATGATCTTCTTGCCTTGCATTTCCAAAATGTACTGTGCTTGGCGAAAAGCAACGTATTTTTTCTCAATGAGTATTTGTCCAATACGGAAGTGTTTTCCTTCCTTTTTCAGTTTTGACTGAATGGCAATGCATTCGTCTACTTGTGCCTGACTTGCAAAACCTTTTTCGACACAGTATTCCCCGAACTTCTTCTTTGGAGGCGTGCGACTTTCTTTTTCTTGTCCCTTGGGAGAGATATTTTTTACTATTTTTGCAAGAGTTTTGTCATTGATATATCCTTGTTCAATCGCTATAATAAACAGCGATCGATTGTTAGAACTAGTGCGCTGTATTTCTAAACATTCCTTCAATGCTTCAGAGGATATATAATCCTTTAGTTGGTCTGCTTCATGCATTATTAAAATTCCCAAGTTTTGATTTTAAGGATGTATCAAACCCATCCTTACGAAAAATAGTCACATCAAACACTTTAACAATTCTTCAAATATCCTTATGCTTTATCATACTACATGATAGTTATTTATTTACTCTTTTGCAAGCTTTTTTTAGGGCATGTTCAAGATCATGTAGTTTCCAAATTTTCAGCGACATTTTAACGAAAGGCTACACAAATATGAGCGAAAGGAAAGTAGTGCTCGTTGACGGAACGAGAATACCATTTTTGAAGGCAAATACCTCCTACAAAAATTTACGTTCTTACGACTTGGCACGGCTCGCACTCAAAGGTTTATTGGACAAGACTCAACTTTCTCCACACGAGCTACAACAAGTCATTGCTGGAACAGTAATTTCAAATTTTACAACGAGCAATGTTGCGCGAGACGCCCTTTTAGGTGCTGGTTTACCGTATACCATTCCTGCGTTCACGGTTACCATGGCCTGTATTTCTGCAAATCAAGCAATAACAAGTGGTATCGATTTAATCGCCAGCGGTCAAAAAGACGTAGTAATTGCCGGGGGAACCGAAAGTTTGTCCGATGTTCCCATTCGCTACAAGAAAAAATTTCGTCGCAAATTAATGGCGGCGCAAAAATTCACCAAACCATGGCAGTTTCTTACATTTTTGAATTTAAAAGACTGGCTACCTGAAATTCCACGCGTTGCAGAATTTGCGACAAACCGCACAATGGGACAAGATTGTGAACGTACAGTCTCTCGTATAGGAGTGACACGTCGCGAACAAGACGAATTTGCCATTCGTTCACATCACCTCGCTGCGGAAGCCACAGAAAAAGGTTTTCTCAGCCAAGAAATTACGCCCATCTCCGTAGAGCCCAAATTTCAGCTCGTTGATAAAGATAATGGATTTCGTAAAGATAGTTCGATGGAAAAGCTACAAAAACTACGTCCCGCGTTTGTCAAACCACACGGAACCATCACCGCGGGTAACGCTTCCTTTTTAACAGATGGTGCCGCCTTCGTACTGTTGATGGAAGAAGAAAAAGCCCGTGCATTGGGATACGAACCCAAGGCTGTTGTAAAAAGTTACGCCTACACAGCGCAAAGTCCTCACGATGAATTGTTATTAGGACCTGCATATGCCATCCCTAAAGTACTCGACCAAGCAAACCTAACTCTACAAGACATCGATGTCTTTGAAATACATGAAGCTTTTGCTGGGCAAGTACTCGCAGCTTTGAAATGTCTCGATAGTGATACTTTCGCGAAAGAAAATCTTGGACGCTCGCAAAAAGTAGGAGAAATTCCCATGGACAAGGTCAATACGTGGGGTGGCTCTCTTTCTATTGGACATCCTTTTGGCGCTACAGGCTCACGTCTTGTTACTTGTGCCGCAAATAGACTGATACACGAAAACAAAAAGTTTGCTCTAATCGCGAGTTGCGCCGCAGGAGCACTTGGGCACGCAATGATTATTGAAAACTGTAGAGGATAGAACCATGAGTAACGCAGAAAGTAAAGATGTTATTTTACAAAAAGACGATGGTGTGGCCCTTTTGTGGTTAGACCGCCAAGGAGAAAAAGTAAATACTCTTTCCGTAAAAACACTAGATAGCTTCTCTAAACTGCTCGATGAATTAGAAAAAGACCCGGAAGTCAAAGCCGTTGTACTCATCAGTAAAAAGAAAGACAACTTCATCGTCGGTGCAGATCTCGACGTACTACAAACTTTTGATAAAGCAGAAGACGCACAGAAGGCCAGCCAGGACGGCAATGATCTTTTAACACGTGTAAGCAAATTTCCCAAACCATTTGTTGCGGCAATCAACGGAACGACAATGGGAGGCGGATTGGAAGTGGCCCTTGCTTGTCACTACAGAATTGTTACAGATCACCCAAAAACAGTTCTCGCTTTGCCGGAAGTCAAGTTAGGTTTGCTCCCCGGCGGTGGAGGAACACAACGTTTACCACGACTCATTGGTATACAAAAAGCTTTGGGTCTAATGCTAACGGGGAGAAACGTCTATCCGCACAAGGCGAAGAAAATAGGGTTGGCTGACGAAATCATTCACCCTCACGGTTTACTACAAGCAGCAAAAAATGTGGCTCTCAAACTCACCAAAAAACCGCACAAACGCAAAAAGCGCATGGGCTTTATGGAAAAAGCTCTAGAGAGCACTCCCCTAACAAAAAATATTATCTACAACACCGCAAAAAAACAAGTTATGCGCCAAACATATGGCAACTATCCAGCTCCGTTAAAAATTATCGATTGTGTTAAACGCGGCATGGGCACAAACCTAAAAAGCGGATTGCAAATAGAATCCAAAAACTTTGGTGAACTTGTTGTTAGCCCAGAGAGCACACAACTGGTTAATTTGTTTTTCGCCATGACCGACAGTAAGAAAAATCCACAACAAGACAAAGTCAAAAAAGTAGAAAAAATAGGTATGCTTGGTGCTGGTCTCATGGGAGCAGGTATTGCCAATATCTCTGCAACAAAAGACATTCGCGTCGTTTTAAAAGATATATCAATGGAAGCGGCCAATAACGGTTTTAAAAACATTTCTAAAGATATTGGCGTAAAATGCAAAAAGCGCATCTACACTGCTTTTCAAAAAGACACCATCTTGAGTAAAGTATTTCCCACAGACAGCTATAAATCTTTGCGCAATACAGATGTTGTGATCGAAGCCGTATTTGAAGATCTTGACCTAAAACGCAAAGTTCTTGCCGAAACCGAAGCCGTAGTGCGTGATGACTGCATTTTTGCCAGCAACACCTCTTCTCTCCCCATCACAGATATTGCTGCTGAAGCAAAGCATCCAGAACGTGTCATCGGTATGCACTACTTCTCACCTGTACCCAAAATGCCACTGTTAGAGATTATCACTACCGATAAAACCGCCGACTGGGTAACTGCCACGGCATATGACCTTGGTGTAAAGCAAGGTAAGACGGTCATTGTTGTCGGTGACGGACCGGGTTTTTACACAACGCGTATTCTAGCCCCCCTCATGAATGAAGCGATATGTCTTCTCGAAGAGGGAGCAAAAATAGAAGATATAGACCGCAACATGAAATTATTTGGTTATCCTGTCGGCCCCATTACCCTGCTTGATGAAGTAGGTCTTGATGTTGCTGCCCACGTAACCGATGTGATGAATGACCTCTTCAGTAAACGTGGAGTTACCGGAAGTAATGTTGCCAAACAAATTACCGATGCCGGTTTGAAGGGTCGTAAAAACGGCAAAGGTTTTTATCTTTATCCAAAGAAAAAAGGCAAAAAGAAAACCATCAATACCGACATTTATCGTTTTTTTGGTGGGAACTCACGCAAAACTTTTGACAGGGAAGAAATGCAGTTACGCGTTGCCCTAATGATGGTCAACGAAGCAGCTGTTTGTTTACAAGATGGTATTTTAAAATCTCCAAGAGACGGGGATCTCGGAGCGATACTTGGTTTAGGTTTTCCTCCTTTTAGAGGCGGCCCATTCCGTTATATCGATACGTTAGGCGCCTCTAAAGTTGTCGCAACTCTTGAGTCTTTACAGGAAAAACACGGTGTACGCTTTACTCCTGCACCTATTTTGCAAGAGTATGCGAAAAACAATAAGAAATTTTATAATTAAAGACATTTGACAAGATGAACAGGAGGCAGGGATAAAAACCACAGTAGTGATTTTTAACTCCTGTCTTTCCTGTTCATCCTGTCAAAAATTTTTTGGCCAGGATTGTTATGTTATCACAACCAATCTCCATTCCACTATGGATATTCATTATTCTCGTCATGGTAAGTTGCGTAGCAGCAATTGAGTGGATCTTTCTCCCTTCATTTCGCTGGTATGTTCGTAGAAGAACCAACAAAGCCCTCGCAGAGATTAGTTCACACCTGCGTATATCCGTACGTCCGTTTCAACTTACCAAAAAACAAGTTATTGTTGATCGCTTACTTCATGACCCAGAAGTAATGAAAGCCATCGACGAACACGCAAAAGACAACAACCTATCGCGCGAAAAATCTTTGAGTATTGCCAAAAAATATGTCGGGGAAACTGTTCCCTCGTTTAATGCCTATATTTATCAACGTTGTAGTTACTGGTTTGCCAAAAAACTCTCATGGCACTTGTACCGCGTTCGTGGACATGTTCTCGACGCCAAAAAACTCATGAATGTCGACCCAGACGCCACAATCGTTTTTGTCCTAAATCACCGTAGTAACATGGACTATATACTTGTGTCGTACCTAGCCTCACAAAGCACGACCATTTCCTATGCTGTCGGAGAGTGGGCGAAGTTTTGGCCACTCAAGTCATTGATCCAGTCGATGGGAGCCTTTTTTGTTCATCGCAACTCAAGAAATTCACTATACCGCAAAGTATTAGAGCGTTATGTACACATGGCGACAGAGCAAGGAGTATGCCAAGCTGTTTTCCCAGAAGGCGGACTCACACGCGACGGCAAGATGCGCCCTGCCAAGCTTGGATTTATCGACTACATGCTACGCAGTTACGATATCAAAACAAAGAGAGATATTGTCTTCGTTCCCGTGGGTATTAACTTTGACCGCGTAATAGAAGACCGCTCTCTCACACGCCAACTAGACCCTAAAGCACCAGGCCGCAGCTCATGGTTTATCGTAAAAACTACCGCACATTTTTTTCTCAAAAACTCCATACTGCGCTCTACCGAAGAACGCTGGAAACGCTTTGGTTATGCAGGGGTAAACTTTGGGAATCCCATATCGTTAAAAGAATATTGTCACGAAAACGACGTTTTTTTCAATCAACTTCCACGCGAACAACGTTTTGAAGAGATAGGTACTCTTGCCCAACACCTTATGCAAAGAATTGAACAAGTGATCCCAATACTGCCAACGCCTCTCATTGCAGATATCTTGCTGGAGCACCGCGAAGGCCTTAACCATTTTGATATAAAAATGAAAGTTCATACAACCATTGAAGAACTACAAAAAAATGGAGCGCCAATAAAGGATTCAGAAATACCAAAAGAAACAACAATTGACCACGCAATCCAAATTCTCGAGATGCGTAAACTTATTGTACAAAAGCACGATAAATATTTTATTAATAACAACGAAATCAAACTACTCGAATACTATGCAAATTCGATTAGACACTTCAGGAGTAATACATGAGATCTATAGCCGCTTTTTGGGGAGCTATAGGCATTTTTGCCTTGTTATCAACAGCTCTCTATAGATTGACACCTATTGCATGGGATGTTTTCGATTATTCACTACAATGGTACCACTATTTGATTTTAACAATAAATGTTATTTTTATGGCGCATAGCGAAGGTTACCGCGGATTCCAAAAGAGTTTTTCTCCACGAGTCACTGCGCGAGTTTACTACTTATCAAAAAATGCGACATGGGGACTACTTCCCTTTGCACCGTTTTTTTGTATGGGCTACTTTCGCTCTTCGCGCAAAACACAAATCATCACCATATCTTTGACTTCCTTTATTATAGTGCTGATCATTATGCTACGCTATATACCTCAGCCATGGCGTGGTATCATTGATTGGGGCGTTGTGGTGGGTTTAACATGGGGTATTATTTCTTTAATCGTCATGTTACTACATACTTTTATTACGCAAACCTGCGCATACGATGCCGATGTGCCTGCCTAGTAACTTCCTGGTATTTGATGCCAACTTATAGGCATCAAATACTAACTCATACCAACAGATGTCTTCGCATCATATCAAAATGCGCTTTAAGGCAAACATCAAATTCTTAATTTCCCGGTAGCGTTTCTTGGGATTTTTACGTATCATGCGATGAACAATTTTTGCTAATTTTTCAGGTATGGTAAAGTCGATGGCGGTAATGTCTTTCGGATCGCGTTCAATAATACTTTTCTTGATGTCTTCAATGGTTTTACCACTTGCCGGAGTGTGCCCTGTTAACATTCGGTAGAAACATGCTCCTAGACAATATATATCTGTACTGGTATCCAAAGTCGCGGACTTGCTAAATTGCTCCGGAGCCATATATTGCGGCATTTTCGTGATCTTACCAATACTTTGCGGATCTCCATTTTTGGTAGTGCGCGAAGAACTCAAGTCCAGGAGTTTACTAACACCATCGTCACGAATCATGATGTTGCGCGGGTTTACTTCGGTGTGGATTCTTCCTTCAGAGTGCATGTGTTGTAAGGCACGTGCTATTTGCTTAATGATTCGCAAACTCTCCCCCACTTGCAAACGTTTTTCGCGGTCTAATCTGCCCGAGAGGTTTTGTCCGTCAACGAGTTCCATCGCATAATAGTACATACCGTTATCAACGCCTTTGTCATAAATACGCACGAGGTTTGGATGATTAAAACGTGCGGTGATTTTTGCCTCATGGAAAAATTTACGAATATTTTCGTAATTTTCAAATTCGTTTGACAGAACTTTCACGACGACAAGGCGGTCAAGTTCTACTTGGATGGCTTTGTAAATCGCGGCTTTCTTAACTTTATTGAGTACTCCCACTAATTCATAACCGCGTATAACAGACTTTCCCTGTGATTTTAATTGGCGGAAGTGCTGAAACTCAGGATCTTTGATGATCTCTTCTACTTTTTCGCGAACAATGTAATTGTCCATCATCGCAATAGAGGCAAAGTTGAGAAGTTTTCCTTGAAGACTTTCTTCTTCGTGGCGTTTGCGCAATTGCTTTATTTGCGCGGAGTTTAAAACTCTTTTCTTGAAGGCAATATGAGCAAAATATTCGTTATCGAGTTTCGTTCTGTATATAGCTTGCATTTTTAATACACGTTGGATTTGCTCATCTGAGAGAAGGCCCTTTTCCTTCATTACTTCACCGATCAACTTTGGCTCTCGGTATAATTTTTGTGTATTAAGGCATTCCACCACTACTTTATTGTTCACATATCCTTCTGAAACAACTATTTCACCAAAGTAATTAGGAATCACTTTCATAAAAATTTTCCTCACAGGATTGTTAGAATCTGTTAACTGATTTTGCCATATGACCTTGTTAGAGCAATACGTAGGCATTTAATGTTACAAAAATAAACGTTTATTGTAAATAAAATTCCCTCACGCTGTTTTTTCTTGAAAACATGAAAATTTTTTGCATAATTTCACAAAGCTCACGAACGTAAGTTTAAACGACAAAACAACACATTCTTCTACCCAAGATAACTATGGGAGGAAACATGAAAACTTATTTTACTTTTTTTTTATTGATTGTTGCCATTTGTTCGTGCAATCAGCACACCCCTTCGCAAAAAAAAGTAATTTCTTTCCATAAAGAATTTCAGAGGGGCCCACTTACCATTAGCATTGACTTTTCACCGGAAAAACCAACAATCGCCGACAGAATACTATTTGAACTTCGCGTAATAGCTCATAAAGACTATGACGTGAAGATGCCAGAGTTTGCCGATAACATTGGCAACATCTTCTATGTTTTCTCTTTTTTTCCGCAACAGGTAAAAGTAAAAGACCAAAAACATACATACACCCACAACTACGAGCTAGAAGCATTGGTGTCCGGTAAGGTAACGATTCCCGCTTTAAAAATACTGTACAATAAAAATAAAACTACAGGCAAAGAGTTTACAGCAATGACCGATCCTATTGAAGTAGAAGTCAAAGCAATAGAACTTGACAGTAGTAAAAAAGATATTTATGATATTCAAAATGTAATGTCACTTCGCGCGTCGAATTTTTACCTATTATTGGCATGTATTGCCGTAGGAGTTATTTTACTTTTTTTCGTTGTAAAGGCCATAACGCCAAAATCTCAGGACGAAAAGCAGCCAGAAGATCGACGTAGCCCGGAAGAAATTGCCTGGGAACAACTCAAAGCGTTACTCGAACAACAGCATATCGAAAACAAAAAATACCAGGAATTCTACTTTGCATTGACGATGATTGTACGTCAATACATTGAAAAAAAATACGACATGAAAGCTTCCGGACAAACAACAGAAGAATTCTTAGACGAAATCAAACAATCGGAGATCTTTGATGCAAAACGCAAACGCGATTTCTCAGAATTCTTAGAAGCCACCGACTTTGTAAAATATGCAGCCCAAGATCCACAAGAAAAAGAAGTCACTGTTGTTTTCGAAGCGGCCAAAAAATTCATGAATTTACAAACCTAGGGGACAATCTATGAAACACTTAGTGTTTATTTTCCTCGTCACCGCACTTCTATTTGCTGGC
Organism: Candidatus Uabimicrobium amorphum; assembly: GCF_009002475.1. Lineage (GTDB taxonomy): Bacteria > Planctomycetota > Uabimicrobiia > Uabimicrobiales > Uabimicrobiaceae > Uabimicrobium > Uabimicrobium amorphum. The sequence continues at coordinate 57,000 of NZ_AP019860.1, read as the reverse complement.
GAGTACAAATACCAAGACAACATCTCCGTTTTATCCGCAGATGGCACAAAACTTTCAGCCAATGTATTTACTCCGGAGGGAGAAGGTAAATTCCCAGCCATTATTTTTCCCAATAGTTGGGCAATGGACGAAGATCAATACTATGTACAGGCAGCTCTATTTGCGGAAAAAGGATACATCGTATTTAGCTACAGCTCTCGTGGTTGGGGAAAATCGGAAGGTAAAGTAACAGTTGCCGGACCACAGGATATGGAAGACCTGAGTGCTTGTATTGACTGGGTCATTGCCAATACACCTGTAGACAAAGACAATATTGGAATTAGCGGGATATCTTACGGCGCAGGTATTTCTCTACTGGGACTCGCTCACGACGAACGCATCAAAACCGCAGCGGCAATGAGCGTATGGGGAGACTTGATTACCTCACTTTACGGTAACGAAACACCACACGTTGTTTGGGCCACCGTACTTTTGGGGTCAGGATACCTCACCGGCAATATGGACCCGATGATCTACAAGCACTACCAAAATTTGGTGAAAAGACAAAACATACCGGAAACCATGGCATGGGCCAAAAAAAGATCTCCGCTTTACGTGGTAGATAAAATCAACAAACGCAATGCTCCGGTGTACATCAGCAACAATCTCCAAGATGAAATGTTCCAACCAAATTCGGTGATTCGCCTCTACGAAAAGCTCAACGTTCCCAAACGCTTAGACTTAAATCTTGGCATACACGCTTCCGCGGAACTCGGTGGTTTAGTGGGTATTGAAAACTATGTATGGAAAAACGCCCACATGTGGTTTGATTATTGGCTAAAAGGGCAAAAAACTGGTATCATGCAACAACCACCTGTGACCATGGCGGTCAAAAACACCGGAGAACGCGATTCTTTTCCCGCATGGCCACACAAAAGCATTAAGACCAAGGAGTACTTCTTCGGCGAGCGCACGATATTCAAAAACGGCAAGCTACTAGACGTTGCTCCTACAGAGCTAGGTAAAGATGGTATTTCCTCGGGAATACTATCGGGGATCTCTACCGGAGTACCAATTATTGGCGCTATTTTCGAGGCACATACTCCGATTCCGATTATTACTTTTCTACCAACAACAAATCCACTGATCTCTATTTATTACCAAAGTGCACCTCTAGAAGAGGACTTTCAACTACGCGGAACTCCGCAAGTCGAAATGTGGATTAAGCCATCGAAATCGCAAATACAAATGATCGCTCACCTGTATACGGTTGATAGCACCGGCTTTGCTACCTTGATCACTCACGCTCCGATTACCCTACATGATCAAACACCTGATGAGCCTGTCAAAGTGACCTGGGATTTGGTCACCACCTCATATGACTTGGAAAAAGGCGAGAGATTTGTGATCGCTATCGACAACTATGATCTCAACTACAAAAGCCCAGAGCATTATTTTGATACAGAGATCTTGTGCGGCGAAGAGTATAAGTCAAAAATAACTCTTCCTTACACAGAAAAATAGTCAACGAGAATAAACGATGCAAGTACTTACCGAAGAAAAGTGGCACCAACAAAGTAGAGAGCTAAAAAAAAGAATAGACAACTTGCTCAAGAACTACTTTAGCAATAGAAGCAAGAGTACCAAGCATCCGGTTATCGACTTTTTATTTGAGTATTATTCGTTTCGTTTTTCGGAATTAAAATCGTGGAGTCCCGGTATAGGAGTGATTCTAACTGGAGACTCTGCGTCCGATTTACTAAAAAATCATCTGTACAAAAAACACAATGACGGTGTTACACTTGATATAAGCAAAATTTCTCCTCAGCGCAAAAATACCATTTCGTGGATTATCGATCTATTGCAGCAAACGAAAGAGCGCTCTCCTTACCTAGGATGCCTAGGACTTCATGAATGGGCGATGGTCTACGGTCAGCAAAAGACACGTCACAACTTACCACTGCGCATGTCACCACAACAGATAATGAATTTCGTGGAAAATAGTCGCATTCGCTGCACACATTACGATGCATTTCGCTTTTTCACCAAACCCGCCAAGCCGTTGAATGAGCTAAATCCCACCAAACAAACGCGCCGCGACTTTGAACAACCAGGCTGTTTACACGCCAATATGGACCTCTACAAATGGGCACACAAATTCTATCCGTGGATCGCCAGCGACATCATTGCCGATGCTTTTGAATTGGCATGGAGGATTCGCGAAGTGGACATGCGTGCCAGTCCTTATGATATGAGTGTCATGGGATACGAACCTATTTGCATTGAAACCCCCGAAGGGCGTCAGCAGTACACGCACTTACAACGACAATTTTTCACCGAAGCGCAACCCTTACGCGAAAAATTAATCGTTGCTTATCAAAATATACAGCAAATGCTTACATAAATAGCGAAAAAACCCTTCTTTACAAACGAGCAAATATAGCACATAATAATGTTACATTTGTAAATCGTTTCGAAAAATAAGGAGGCTGGCTCGCGCCAGAAACTACTATGAAAAACATTTGCTACTTACTAGTTGTTTTATTGCTTTGCATGCCGTGTTTTGCTGATAGAGAAGTCAAGGACGAGAAAGTACATGACCTGTGGATCACCGATATGGCCAAGGCAAAGGAACTTGCCAAGAAACACAAAAAACTCATCATCATCGACTTTACCGGAAGTGATTGGTGCTATTGGTGTATCAAATTAAAAAAAGAGGTTTTCAATCACAAAGAGTTTAAAGACTATGCAAAAGAAAATTTCATTTGTCTAGAGTTAGACTTTCCCGCAAAGAAAAAATTACCTGCGAAGCTAAAAGAGCAAAATGATAAGGCCAAAAAGAAGTACGGTATTCGCGGCTATCCCACCATTATCATCACCGATCATGAAGGCAACGAAGTTGCGCGCACAGGATACAAAAAAGGTGGACCAGTAAATTACGTAAAACACCTAACTGCTATTTTGGCAGAATATCATCAAAAGAAAAAGCAGAAATAATCATCATTGTCATTCCGTTTTAGGCGGAATGACAATCACTCCACCTCTTTTCGTTGCACAAGATACACCAGTGGTCCGATCACTCCAAACACCATCGACAGCAAAATAAAAGGTACTGCCGCCACCCATGACTTACCGCTTTTTTGTACATCAAATATAATCCATATGTCGATGAGCAATACCGATATCGCCAAGTCAAGATATAACTGTATGGCGGGAAGACTGGAAAAAGCAACTTCAAAAACACTCCAATAGCCATCATTGAGGACAATATAACCTGTGTAAGCACCAAAACCAATAAGAAGTATTGCGAAGAGTAATTTCATTTTCATCTGTTTATCCTGTCAAAAACATTCTGTTAATCCATCAAAATTTTTTTGGAACTCTCTCCATGTCCGTATTTTTTTCGCCAAAGCAAACTGATGTTGTCAGTTACACTATGACAAAAATAAAACTACATTTTACTTTCTTTATCCACTCATACAAATTATATTATTTATTTATCAAATACCACCTAAAGTCTATGGTCTATTTATTCGAGACCAAATATGGGATAACATAATGCATACATTAATCGTCGCCGGAGCGCGTCCAAATTTTGTAAAAATAGCCCCTCTCATTCGCGAACTCAAAAAACAACGAACCATTACTTGGAAGCTCGTTCACACTGGACAACACTATGACTACCAAATGTCGCAATCTTTCTTTGAAGAACTAGAAATACCAAGTCCTCATCATCACTTACAAGTTGGGTCGGGATCCCACGCAGAGCAAACGGCCAAAATAATGATGACCTTTGAAAAAATTTGTCTCGAAGAAAAGCCACGAATGGTGATAGTGGTCGGGGATGTAAACTCCACTATTGCGTGTGCCATTACCGCCAAAAAGCTACATATTGAGGTGGCGCACATTGAGGCAGGGCTTCGCAGCGGTGACTTTTCTATGCCAGAAGAAGTAAATCGGGTTTTAACCGATGCCATTACCGATTATTTCTTTGTTACAGAGAAAAGTGCGATCGAAAATTTACATAAAGAAGGAAAAAAAGCGCAGCATATTTTTTTTGTAGGTAACATCATGATCGACAATCTCCACTACGGTTTACAAAAAGTAGGAAATACCACCAAAGACTCCCACGTGGTGATCACCATGCATCGTCCGTCTAATGTCGATGACAAAGACAATTTGCAACAAATATTGCAAGCGATAATAGAAATTGCAAAGCAAAAAAAAGTGTATTTTCCCATGCACCCGCGAACGCAAAAAAAGATAGAAGAGTTTTCTCTACAAAAATTGCTAGAAAACGATAATATAATGACGTCTCCTCCCTTATCTTACCTTGAATTTTTGCGTCTATGGAGCACAAGTAGTTTGGTCATCACCGATAGCGGTGGACTACAGGAGGAAACCACGGCTTTGAGAATTCCATGCCTGACCATTCGCGAAAATACAGAACGTCCGGTAACATTAACCCATGGCAGTAATACTCTTGTGGGAACTGCAACGCAAAAAATATTAGATGTTTATCAAAAACTGGAAAATAATCAAAATTACCAAGTCCCAGAACTATGGGACGGTAAGACGGCACAACGTATAATAACTATTCTTCAAGAAATAAGTGCGAAAACCTCGCTTGAAAGAAAGTCAATATGAATATACTCATTACGGGATCAGCTGGTTTTATCGGAATGAATCTAGCACACAGCTTACTCAAACGTGGAGAAACGGTTATCGGTGTTGATAACTTAAATGATTACTACGATATCAATTTGAAAAAAGCGCGCAACGCTGTTTTGCAGAAATATGAAAACTACCGCTTTCACTTGTGTGACATTGGCAACACACAACAAATACAGCAAGTTTTCCGCGAAGAAAAAATCGATACTGTAGTACACTTAGCCGCCCAAGCGGGTGTACGCTACAGTATCGAAAATCCTCATGCTTACATTTACACAAACGTCACGGGTTTTCTAAATCTATTAGAATGTTGTCGTGAGCATAGTATTGCGAAGGTGATTTATGCCTCCACCTCGAACGTATACGGAACAAATAGAGACTTTCCTTGTCGTGAAGATGCCATTATCCGTACGCCAAGTAGTATGTATGGCGTTAGCAAAATATGCTCAGAACTCATGGCGCATTCTTACTATCACCTTTATGACATGCAAATGATAGGCTTGCGATTTTTTTCAGTATACGGCCCCTGGGGACGGCCTGATATGGCTCTATTTATTTTTACGGAAAAGATCCTAAAAAATACGCCCATAGATGTATATAACAATGGTGATATGTGGCGTGATTTTACTTACATCGACGACATCGTTGCGGGAGTTGTGGCGACAATAGACCACGATGATTTAGGAAAATATGAAATTTTTAATTTGGGCAATCACAAATGTGAATATTTGCTCGACATGATTTCTATTTTGGAAAAAACTTTAGGTAAAAAGGCACAAAAAAACCTTATGCCCATGCAACCAGGAGATTTTCAAAAAAGCTACGCGTCCATAGACCGAGCGCAAGAAAAGCTAGAGTTTTCACCGACAACATGTATAGAGGAAGGTATTCCTAAGTTTGTCGAGTGGTACTTAGATACCTACCAAAACTCATAACCCTCGTTTTCAGCGAGATTTCCCCATTAGATGTGGACGAGAACTCAAATATTCATATAAAAATTTAGCCGTTAGGCTGTGACCATACTCGTTCCAATGCCCGTCATACACAAAATGGCTGCGCTTTTCTGTGCTTTTGAAATCTTGCTGAAAATACTTCAATAAAGACGCCTGTTGGATGTTGTGCTTCTTACAAAAACCATATAGAAATGTATATGGATAGTAAAAATCGTATTCCTCTAGGGACAAATTAGGATATGTTTTCTTGTAGTTTACTCCTGTTTCCTCGCCCATCAGAGCTTTGTCATCGAGGACTAAACACAAGAAGTTTATATTTTTTTCCTGGCAAATTTCATTCATTCTTTTAAGACACAAGGACGTGATCTCCACCGCTTCTTGCCAATCTTTACCTTTGTTTCGTACATATAAACCCAAATGAGATGGGATGCCTTTACGCGACGAACGACCTTTACGAAATGTAGATAAATTTTGCTTAAGAAAACACAAAAGTTGCGAAGACTTGTACAAGGTATAAAACCACCCATTCAAAGAGGCGTTTTGTTGCGCGTGAACAAAAGACAACCCGTTTTGTTTGATTTGGTAATAAGGCATGTGTACATCCTTTTTTAATAAAAGATGACTATCGCCAAAATCATTCCCCGGCAAAAGTGCTAATATCACCAAGTCCGGTTGGTATTTCAATCCGTATTCCTCAAATACCTTTAGCTCCTGCGCTGTCCCCCAACCAGAACGAGCGATGGCAACCACTTCATATTTTTTATCTGCGGTGTTTTGATTGAGTTGTTTCTGTAGAATATTAAAGAAAAGTTCATGCCTCTTTACGTGTACTCCTTCGACAAAAGAATCTCCCAGCACTAAAATACGAAAAGTATCTTTACTCTTTTTGTATGTGTATTCAAAATCATGATAACCGGCACTGTTTGTCAACACGACATTGTCAAACTCCATGCTGGAAAATCTCGCCTGTTGATTGGGAGCCATAATCGCACCCATCATAGAGTTAGGGACCCACTTTACTGTAGATACTTTTATATTCGGAGTAAGCCTCAATAACATTTCACTTAGGCTCAGTCCCAAAAGTATAGATAAAAGTATAAAGCATATTTTTTTTATTTTGCGTTTTGACAATAGAAATACCTCGAAATTGCTAGAAGGAAATAATATGTTGTTTTTCTTTTTTACTCAGTACAAAAAACCAGCAAATGCTCCATATAAAAAGATAACAAAGAGCCCCTAAAAATATAGCGATGATTATACCAACGGCAAAAGTATTTTTGGCAAAAAAGAGCATGGTGATGGTGGAAAACAATAATACAATCATCACCAAAGTAAACCGGTGAAAAAAATGTATTTTGTAGAAATAGTAAACTTGCAAAGCTCTTAGGATGTTGACGAAAAATAAGGTGCATATTGTCGCCAATGCCGCGCCATTTATATTCCACAAATGTATGAAAAAATAGCCAAGAATTACGTTAATCACCGCCCCACAGGCACTATTAAATGCATGAAGGTAAGCTTTATCGGTCATCGATAAGATAAGATTAAATCCACACGTTAGCAAGAAAAAGCCTTGTCCAAGCAATAATATTTGCATAGATACAGATGCTTGCATAGCCTCTTCATTAAATATTTTTAATATCAACTCAGGAAAAGAAATAAAAACAGCTAATGCTGGAAAACCAAGTAACATCGAAAGCTTAATACTGTGGAGGTATACCGTATGAATAGCGGCGTAATTTTTTGTCTGATAATGCTTAGAGGTGATCGATGGTAGCATATTCAGAGTAATCGCATTCACACTGCCAATAATATTCGCCAAAGATTTTGACAGTCTGTATATTCCGGTGAGCGTGTTGTTGGTAAACATCCCCAACAACAATACATCGATTAAATCGTTGGCTTGTACAAAAATGTTTCCCCCCAAAAACGGAATGCAGTACGTAACAGCATTTTTCACTTCGCGGGCGTGCGCGTGTAGAAGACGTATGTTTTTATAACCCGCGTAGCTTGGAATGTCATTCAAAGAGCATAGTTTAGAAAAAGAGTACGCCGCAATAAAATACAACGCTATTCTCGACGTAGCGTATGTACAAATGACAACATAGATACTACTTGGAACAATGGGGAAAAATAGAAAGATACACAACAACACTATTTCAATAATAGGTGACACAATATCTCGGCCAAAAGAGATATAAAAATTGGTTTCGAAGCTTGTGGTCATAAATAGTGAAAGATCTGCGGACCCAATAAGGGGTAAAAACAGTAAAAAAAACATAAAAACGTAGGTTGTTGTTAGTGAAAGATTTAAAAACAACACCACAATTGCGGCAATAGCGCTCACTATTGTTCCCGCTAAAACGGGAACCACAATACTTGTCCAGTACATTGCCCACAGAGCCTCCGCTTGTTTGGCCATACGAAACTCCACGCAGTATTTTACCAAACAACGCAGCCCCATGGTTTGTAGCGTACTTAAAATGAGTATGTAGCTCAAACAAAGAACAAATAGTCCATACGATTCGAGTCCCAAGTATTTTATTTGCAGTATGATAATGAAAAACTTAGAAAACCTTTGAAATAGAATCCCTATACCTGTGATAAAAATGTTTCTACTGACTGTTGCAAGATCATTGTGTTTTTTTTGTTTCATGTTTCACTACTTTATTCATTCCAAGGTTTTTTTAAGCGAAAAACCATTTTGCTTATTTTTGCAAGATTTTCCATTTACTCACGATCGCGTCTTGTAAATGAATCACAATCTGTTGACAGCCACGAATGTTAAAATGACAGTCATCGTAAAAAGTAGACTCGTTTTTTGGTAGTAAGGAAGCCAAATCAACGCATGCTACATTATGAGCTTTACAAACATTTTTCAGAGTATTGTTGTATTCCGTAATTATTTTAGCTAAAGTTTCGGGCGTATAGGCACCGCCACTGGTGTGTTGCCAAATGAGTTTTTTTAATTCCTGCGAAATATTCTTTTGGTACATTGTTGGCTGAGTGAGCAAAATAAGTCGCTGTTTTTTTAAGGAACAGTGGTGAATAATCTTTTCCAAATTCGATTTGTAAAGGTCTAAGGCATATGCAAAATTTTCTGGTATGGTGGTGATTGTATTTTGCTGTAGTAATTTTTTTCTCCTATTACGCAGCGAATTATACCATTTTCCCTGTGCATCCCTTACCGCAAAACTAGATCTGGCAAACGCTGTTTTCAATATTTGTATTAAATAAGAATGATGATAGTACGCCCCCTGTGCGCTGCTTCCCGTAAGAGATTCTTTCGGAACTAGAGTGATACGCTGTTCATAATTGTTGCGCAGAAATGTTCCCATATCATTGATCCCACACAAGATGACAACGATACCAAATTCATCTGCTAGTTTGTAGTGTTGTAATTGATATAAATGATGGAGAGTGAAATGGCCACTCCGTCCAGCATTTGCAACAAGTATCGGCCTTGTCAATGTTTTAGACAATGCTGTCCCTAGTAACCATGGCCAACTTTTTTCGTCGGTAACATAACGGCACTCTGTCGTACTACCTCCCACGCATAAAATACGATCACCACGTGAAGTGGGCCACAATTCTGGAGCGCGAACACCTAATTTGTTGACGGAAAAAGTAACCTTTCCTTCAATACCTGGCATGTTGTTTCCCGCAACAGATTCGACTCTCATTGTTGGCAATGGTACCCGTGGATTCTCATCCCCTAACAAAAAAATACCAAGCTCCAACATGAGAACAGGAAATAATGATGCGTACACAATTAAAGCCACTTTGATACTTAGGTCTCTCCTTCTGCTTACCAGCAAAATGGCTAGCATGTAAGCACACAACAAAACAAACACCATCATATCTATTTTACGCACTAAGAGAAATCCAGCTTTAGAAACGTTGATGTATAAAGCAATAAAATGTAGTAGTACAGGAAGAAATAACAATACAGCAACCAACAACGATGCTGGCATATATACTTTTTTTTCGATATTTTTTGTCAAAATAACTAACCTTTCCGCGTTTCACTCTGGATCTTTTACTTTATTTAATTTCGCGATAGAACGTGTTAACTTTTTCGCCCCTTGTTGTGAAGGGTGTATATGATCAATAAACATTCCTTCATCTAAAATGTTATACAAATTGTATACCGTGATGTTTAAATTGCGTTGCACCTTATCTAATTCAGACTGCATGTCGCGGTAAAATTGGGCTGAAGTACTCTTTTGAAGATACGGATGCTCCGGTAAAATAACTAGAGTAAGAGGTATATTTTTTTTCTTTAAATACCCCGAAAATTGTTGCAAAAATCGCATGCGATTTTTGTTTACAACAAACTTCTTTCGTTCTCTATGATATTTTTTTTGTAGTTTTCGTAACGCTGTTGAAGAAATTTTCTTTACATATGGGCGAGGATAAAAGACATTGCGTTGTGCATTCTCCAGTTTTAGATCTTTACGTAGCAACGAGCGGAAAAAGGTGTTCACCCCAGAAAAAACAATCCAACGCGAATACATATTGTGTTGAAAAAAAGATCGATTATAAGATTTTAGTGTTTTTTCCCCACCACATTCTTTTATAATGGATGATGCAGCATGTGAAAGTTGGTAATCATACATAAACAAAGAGTTTATGTTGCTAGGCGGGATATTATTCATCTCATATAACAGAGTTTGGGGGCTACAGCCTAAAAATAGGCGGCTTGGCTTCGAGATGTTTTCAACAATGAAAAGACTTTCAAAAAAAGATTGTCCAGGAGTGGACAAATTTAAAGCCACTTGATTGTTTTTAAGTTGCGAGTAGTATCCAGCATCTATTCCGTTCATGACGACACTGTTCCCCAAAAATATTGTACTAATATTTATGGATGGGTTATCCGCAAAATACTTTTTGATGTATAAAAATCTTTTGCTTGAATCGGGAAAGTAAAAAAAGGCCAGTGGACATAACAATAGAGCTATTGTAGAACCGGTCACCATACTTAAAACCGCGATAAAAAATTTTGTTTTTTTCATATTTTTAGTAGTAAGTGATAAATTAATGTTATTCCCAACAATAGAATTTAGTATTTTTATTACGTTGTTAATACTAACAATATATGTCGCAAATTGCGATAGTTTGTACAAGGCTTTGTTTACAATAATAACCTGTGCCGTCTTTTATGCGAAAAAGTCACTACAATACAAACTATTTTTACTCGCCATTGTGGGTTTACTATTACTGTTTTTTATTATATTCACTCACAACAAAAGTACAAGACGCAAAATAATATTGTTAGCGGCGAGTTACATTTTTTACATGTACTGGAATCCTGCCTTTATTTGTCTTATCTTGTTTTCGACCATCGTAGATTACTATCTTTCTATTCTCATTGCAAAATCTCCTCCCTCCAAGAAAAAAACGTTTTTACTCATGAGCATTTTTTGTAATTTGGGAATTTTGTTTTTCTTTAAGTACGCAAACTTCTTTCAAGACAACCTTTTATTGGTCATGAGAATTTTTGGTTATGACCCATCCTGGACCTCTTTAAACATTATTCTTCCTGTCGGAATATCCTTTTATACATTTCAAACAATGAGTTATACAATAGATGTATACAAAGACGAGCTGGCGCCGTGTTCGTCGCCATTAGATTTTGCATTATTTGTCAGTTTTTTCCCACAACTGGTCGCTGGTCCTATCGTTCGCGCAAAAGAATTTTTGCCACAGTTGAAAATTCCTATCAAGCTAAATTGGGACACAGAAAGTCTTTTTCTAATAGTACGCGGATTGGTCAAAAAAGTGATCATTGCCGATAATATTGCGATGTTTGCCGACTTCATTTTTACATCTCCCCAAGGGTTTAACAGTACAATTATTTGGTTTGCCACGATCTGCTTCTACATACAGATTTACTGTGATTTCTCCGGCTACTCGGACATGGCAATTGGCATTGCCAAAATTTTAGGATTCCATCTCCCCCTCAACTTTGATCGTCCTTATTTCGCAACAAATCCATCTATGTTTTGGAAAAAATGGCACATTTCTCTATCAACCTGGTTAAGAGATTATCTATACATTCCACTTGGTGGTAATCGTCAAGGAACAATACTCACATACCGTAATCTTATGCTGACAATGATTTTAGGCGGCTTATGGCATGGAGCAAGCTGGAATTTTATTTTATGGGGTTTTTTACATGGTTTTGCTTTAGTACTGTATCATGTGTGGCAAAAACGGTTCCAAAAAAACTTTCAGCATTTTGTCTTTAAGTTAATGGCTTTTTTTGCCATGCAAGTGTGGGTTTTACTTACCTGGATTACATTCCGCGTTACGGACTTTGCCGATATGCTGTATTGTTTACAAAAGTTTGTTATTTTTGATTTCAACTTTCAGTTTCGCAATATTGGTTTGGGTACATCTTCTCTGTTTTTAAGTGCACTACTGGTATTGTTTTTCTACATGTTGCACCTATATTCCTTTTTTTGTGGAGGAATAGACAAACTGCTCGCCAAATTGCCTTTATGGAAAATGAGTCTGTTGTGTGTGATGATTGGAATGATTCTATTCGCCCTGTGGCCCATACAAGACAAACCATTTATTTATTTTCAGTTTTAGAAAGAATGTGATGATTATTGCTTTTGACGGATCAAATATAAGAGCTGGGGGAGGAGTAACGCACCTTACAGAACTGTTAAACCACTGTACGCCTGAGAAATACAATATTGAAAAAGTAGTTGTTTGGGCCCCTAGTGCCACTTTACAACTTATTGAGGATAAAAAATGGTTACATAAAATTAGTCATCCATGGCTAGACAAATCTTTACCCTCTATACTTGCTTGGCGTTGGTTTTATCTCGCCAAACACCTGCGAAATTGCGACTTATTAGTTTCGGTAAGCGGTAATTACACAGGTAACTTTCGACCTTACATTTCTTACTGCCGTAATATGCTTGTTTTTGAAAAAACAGAACAGCAAAGATATTCTCTATTGTCCCTAACAAGGTGGCGTTTCAAGATGCTAAATTTCGTGCAACGCCGTTCGTTTAAAAATGCCGATCTTGTCATTTTTCTTTGTGAATATGCGCGCCACAAGGTATTGGAGTCGACAACATTACGCAACAGTAAAATTATACCTCACGGAGTTTCTCTTTCGTTTCGCACAGAACATCGGCAGGAGGAGAAAGAAATAAATTCTTATTCGCAAAACGAACGCTATAAATTCTTGTATGTTTCGATCGTCAACTTTTACAAGCACCAATGGAATGTTGTCAAAGCATTCGACAAGTTAATCAAATTGGGCTATCCATTAGAATTACACTTGGTAGGAGGTGCCTATCCTCAGGCATTGCAAAAACTAAATGAGTCGTTACAAACAATTCAACCTAATGACCAATATGTACACTATCATGGTAAAGTAGGTTATAAAGAAATACATCGTTTTTACAGTATGGCAGATGCCTTCATTTTTGCTTCTACTTGTGAGAATATGCCAAACATCGTTTTAGAGGCAATGGCAAACAGATTACCAATAGTTTCTTCGCACTATCCGCCCATAAAAGAACTACTCCAAGATGGTGGGCTATACTTTAATCCTCTTGAAGAGGAAGATATCGTGCAAAAAGTAAAAGATTTTATTTGCAATAGAGATTTACGAACAACGTTAGCACAAAAAGCATGGCAAAGATCGCAAGACTACAGTTGGCAACGTTGTGCTCAAGAAACATTTATGGCGGCAAGTACCATGATTACTTCTGACACTCGTTAGTTCGCCTTGGAAGAAAAAGCGCCCAGAACCAAGTTTTTAACCTCAACGCCACCGTTTATTTCTTTTTCCAGAAAAATTTCGTCTTTTTCTATGCGAAAAATACACGCCTTTTCGCCCTGTAAGTCGTGGATTACCGCCAAGTAACCAGGATTCTTTATAAAAGAGAAAACATTGTGTAGAGCCTTCACGATATTTTCGTCGCTAAAATAGCATTTGTTCAACAAATTAGCCACGATCACAATGTCTGCCTTATCTCCATCCCATGTGTCAAAGATATCAAATTTTTTCACAGTGATGCTATCACCACATTTCTTTAACTCGGGATTGACCAACTGCACTTTGGTTTTTGTCTTACCTGAGTCCACAAAAAGTTTATAGATTTTTTTCGCAAAAAATTTAAAAAGAGCGACAGACTCTTTGTCGCCAGGGTAAATAACAAAATAGTTATTTGCCATTAGTATACACTCGTCTTTGTCATTAAAAAAATAATATGTATTTTTAGAATGATAATAACTCACTTCCATGTTTAGGTCTGTTATGTAGTAATGCGAAAAGTTCCCATGGCAAGCTTCCATAACATCCATAGATGTGGTACCATCAGATGCGCCAATATCTACGATGGTTGGTTTTGCAAAAAGAGTCGATAGGTAACTATTCGTTAATGGATGGCGATCACTTTTTGTAATTTTATACACGTTATCAAAACAAAAAGCGGAAACCGATTGAGAAAATTCATTTCTGGATAAATTTTCTTGCGCTACTTTCCGGGGGTCATACGCAGATGGTAGATATTTCGTGAATAAACTCCCCCATTTATACTTGTTCAATCTTATTGGATATTTCATTTTTCACCTTGATAAACATCTAAAATTGCGGCTATGTTTTTCTGTAAACAAAAAGGCGTGTCTTGCAAGTTGATATCGTGTTTTTTTTGCATAATATCTAAAGATCTTTGGGCCCATTTTTTGGTTGGTTCTGCCAGAGAAAGAGAATAAACGTTGTTACAATGGTGAGATATTTCTTTGACACCTGGAATATCGGAAGCTAACACAGGGAGACTAACGGCACAGGCCTCCAGTACAGCTCCCGGTAATCCTTCAAAAAAAGAAGGAAACAAAAATAAATCCGACGTTTGTAAAAAAGGAAAGATATTTTGGTGTACTCCGGCAATAATTACCTTTTCGTGTATCTTTAAATCTTTACACAACTCGATTATTCGATGTTCGATGCCCTCATTGCGCCGACCGATGAGTAGTAAATATGCATTGGGTTTTTGTAGCTGAATTTCATAAAATACTCGAACAATCATCTCATGGTTTTTTACAGGAACCATACTTCCAATATGAGTAATTAAATAGTCCTTTTCAGGTATAGCAAACTGCTGTCGTATATCTGTATTATTTGCTTGGTGTGCCAAAGTTAAGTCAATGCCATTGTAAATAACTTTACAACGGTCGTCGCGGTATTTGCTCCACACTTTATCCATAGCTCCATTGCAAACGGCAAGAATGTCTGTCGCGTATTTGTAAATAAAATGGTTCATTCCCCAGCGAAAACATCTTCTATAAATACTTTGTTGTTGTTCGTATGAACTTCGCAAATGCATAATGCGTTTACGAACACCTGCTTTATGAGCTAAATAAAGTATGTAACCTGAAAACGGATAAACATGCGAATGGACAACATCATACTTTTCCGAACGAAGAATATCGAAGAAATGCTTACGAAAGGAAGGATTTTTTTTTGATAGATAAAATATTTTGCACCCTAATTGTTGAATATGAGAATCCAGCGTCCCTTTTTTATTCACTAGAGAGCAAATGTCGAACTGATACAAAGATTTGTCAACATATGCGATGATATCGAGTGTTCTTTTTTCTGCTCCACCGTAAGTGGTACTGCCAAAAACATGCAAAATTTTCATTTTTTTTGGCATTACTTTTTCCTTACAAAGAAAATTATTTGATTGCTGGAGAAGATAATAATTGCTGCCCAAATAATATATCTTAATAAAGCGGCTTCCGCACGTATCCAAAGAAGTAAAATAAACACGATAAAGGAGGACATTGCGACCCCTCGCTCCGTGTATATATTACCTTCACATTTACGATTCCAAACCGTTGTTATATAACCAAGGAAAAAAAACCCAATTAGTATCCCCCAAATTCCAAATTGACTGTAAAACTCCGAAATTTGGAGGTACCCTAACCCTCCTGTTTTTCCAAACGCATGAGGATTTAAGTACAATGTTAGCCAACTTCCTAAATTCGCGTTTCTTTCGGTGATATTTTGCTTTGTGATATTTGGTAACACCCTCAATACAGCACTAACATAGCGTTTTCCATATTGAAAATTCTCCATATTAGGGATAATCATCATGGTACCTGAGAGAGTTTGGATACTCTGTCCCATTTCCATAAATCCCTGTAGAACAGTGGGGGCATGCCCATAAACATCCGTAGCACTTTGATCTCGTACTTGTTTCACAAATGGAATAAAAAAGACAATGACAAGGCCTAAAAGAAATATTTTGCTATGTTTAAACTCGTACTTACCCGTGACTCGCAAACAAAATAAAGCCGCGAGTAAAAAGCTTAGAGTCGGTCCTCGACCACCCGAAACTAAAAAAACAAAAAAGGAAAATAGAGCCGCTATATGCGGTAAAATAAGATTTTTCTTATGCCAAGCACTATAGATCATCATATTAGACAGTGGAAGAATACAATATGACAGGACAACAAAGTATCTAAAGTCAGACTCAATTAGCATTATATGCCGGTCTTTATAACTAGAGGTAATAGCGGCAAAAACGATTTTATAAGAATACATCGTATATACAGCCGACAAAAAAAACAAAGTTGCACCAACTATCAAAATAGGGGATACGTCTTTAAACTCACGTTTTTCAAAATACCCGTTCTCCGTCTTTTTGCCAAGTAGGGCACAAGAAATTCCCCACTCAAAACTTAAAACCGCCAGCAGAATACTTTTTGTTGCAAGGATCATGTAATTTTCATCAAACCATTTTAGGCGATCAAAAGCGCTCTCATAACCTAAACCATAAACGAATACGCTACCTGATGTAAAACAAAAAGTAACGATTAGATACAGTTGCGGAATAGATAAAACGTGCAGTTTAAGGACAACAAGGTTATAGATTCCAAAAAACACAAATACCAGTGTTAGAATATACGAAATGCTATATAGAGATATATCAAATAGATTTGTATACCAGTCAAGAGTGGATATGGATACGAACGCTGCTAAAATAAAAATGCTGGCAAGTAGAATGTATTTTTTCATACTAAAAACTTACGAAATATAGTATTTGGTAGGATAAATTTTATTAGGGTGTCATCAAATAAAATTTATCTAATTAATGACACGCTCTAGTATACAACGATCTATTTTTTGGGTAAAGAACAAAATATCATATACCGTTTACCTAGTATCGAAACATTTCTACCAATTCCTCGGCAATGACTTCTCTTTCAAAGTACTTTTTCACATACCTAAAAGCATTCTCACCTTGTTCCTTTACAATGTCAAGGTTTTCCGAGTAATCCACAATAGCGTTGGCTAACTTTTCACTATCCCCAGGTGGGACAAACACTCCACCATTTGCATTTTCAATCACCTCGCGAATAGCACCATCAATTGCCAAAACAGTCGGTAATTTTGCCGCCATGTAGTCAAAAACCTTGTTGGGGTATGTCGTTTTAAACAACGAGATATCTTTTAACGTAGCAATGCCCAACGACGCTTCCGCAAGAATACTGGGGATTTGCGATTTGGACTGAGGAGGGAATAAGTATACGTTGTTGAGTTGCTGTGTCTTTATTTCTTCTGCAAAAGATGAAAAGCGCATTCCCCCCCCCATCAACACAATGGCGATCTCTTGTTGTTGCAATCGTTCAGCGGCCGCTAATATATTTTCAATATCATTTGCAATGCCTAAGTTACCAATGTAAATCGCGATAAACTGTTCTTTTACCCCGCGGTCGCGAAAAAAAGATGTTTGTTGTTGTATTTCGAAGTCTTTGGTAATCACACCGTTGGGAATTATCGCCACTTTTTCTGGGGCTACATGCCTTTCTACATATGGCACAAACCCAGGGGAATTCACAATAATTTTATCACTGAATTTATACAGAATCTTTTCCCATATTTTAACAGGGGTGATGAGTAGAGAACTTTTCACCAGACCTAATTCTTTCGCAAAATCAACCCATAGATCACGTACCTCAAAATAAAATTTTTTGCGTCGTATTTTTGCCACAACAAAGCCGGTAATTGCTTGAAAAATGGGTGGAGAAGTTCCCCAGATCACATCAATTTTCTTTATGGTCAACGCCGTCCACAAAGAACTCACCGCAAAAGATAAAAAACTTAAGGCCCGAGAAAATATACTGCGGTGTACAGACTGAAACGCTGCACAATAAAAAATTTCTATGCCATCGCGAATCTCGCGTTTTTTGTCTTTCTTTTTGCCGGTTAAATAGTCAATACGCGAAGCAATAACACAAACAGAAAATCCCCTTTGCACTAGATGTTTGGCAAGTTCATAGTGCCGTGTTCCTCCTGGTTCGTCTGGAGTAACAAATATTTGGTGAATGAGTAGTATTTTTTTCATATCTCAATCTCAGGGATTAGCTCACGGAAAAAATTGACGATGCTCTCTTTTTGATTCTCATCGCGTAGCTGTTTCAGTTTTGCGATAACTTCTTCAGCTTCTGTAAAAGGCGACGTTGTATTGTTTACGTGTAGTATTTTTGGATACGTCGTTTTGTCGCACAGTTCTTTTTCGTAGTTGAGTTGCTCGTATAATTTTTCCCCTTTGCGAATTCCCACAAAGTTTATCGCAATTTCATCTTCACCAATACCATGCAGCGCCAATAAATTCTTCGCTAAATCCAGTATTTTGATTGGATTTCCCATATCTAAAATAAAAATATCTCCTGATTTACCCAATGAAAATGCCTGTAGCACGAGTTGTGCTGCTTCAGGTATTGTCATAAAGTAGCGCTCCATATCTGGGTGGGTAACCGTGATGGGTCCGCCCTCTGTTATTTGCTGTTCAAATGTCTGGATCACGCTGCCTCGGCTGTTGAGAATATTGCCAAAACGAACACAAACATAGGCTCTATCGTACTTGCGTGCGGTCCAATGTACAAAAAATTCGGCAATGCGTTTTGTCGCTCCCATAATACTTTTAGGGTTGACCGCTTTATCTGTCGAAATGAGTACAAATTTTTCCACATCGCTTTGGACGCATGCTTGCAATAAATTGTAAGAACCAAGGATATTGTTATCAATAGCCTCTCCTGGATTATCTTCCATCAACGGTACGTGTTTATGCGCTGCGGTATGGAACACAATGTTGGGAGAGTATTGTTGCAAAATGTTGACCATTTTGTGTGGAAAACGAATATCAGCGATCACGGGAATGAGTTCCACAGAGGTTTGCTTTTGCAACTTCTTGTGAATCTTAAAAATAGAATTTTCCCCATGACCAAGTAGTATGACTTTCTGTGGATTCAAACTAAGTAATTGCTGGCAAAGTTCACTACCAATGGAACCTCCCGCCCCCGTCACCAAAACCGTATTGCCTTGTATTTGTTCTTGTACTTTCGCCATGTCAAATACAATCGCTTCTCTCTGCAGCAAATCTTCGACATTTATTTTGCGAATTTCGTATGCGGGGAAATCGTTACTGGCCACTATTTTATAAGCATTGGCCACTACTTTTACTTCAATTTTATATTTTTTTACGGCGGTAACTATTTTTTGCGTTACCATTCCTGTCAGGTCTGGCAAACAAATAATCACTTCTTCTATATGATACTTCTCGACAACACTAGCAATAGAGTCTATGGAACCGAGAATCGGCTTGCCCTCTATTTTCATTCCGCGTTTTTTGGGATTATCATCCAGGAAACCATACACATGATTTGTTTTTAACGTATTTTTCATTACCGTACGCGCAATATTACACGATCCAATCAGCAACGTTTTTCTTCCGCCATTCGATGCCGCTTTATAGGCATGGACGTGTTGCGCAGAACGCAAACTAAAACGTACACTTAAAAAAGCGAGCAGCGTTAAAATACTATGTATAAAAGGTACGGAAAGCGGTAAGTTCTTCAAATACACAAAGGGATACATCGTACTTTGTGTAAAATAAATACGCGAAGCGAAGGTAATGGCAATCAGTACAAGACTACACATTACAATTACAATACAACTAGACAAAAACTCATGTATGCTCGCCTCTGCCCAATAACGGCTGTAAACACCAGTAATATAAAAGCTACACAAATAAACAATGACGGCGCAAAGAGTGTAGACCATAAGCGGTACAAAAAACAATGTTTCATGGAGATGGAATGTCTCTAAACGCAGTACAAGTGCTAAGAATGGTGTTGCCAACAATAGTAAAATATCGAAGAAAAAAAAGTGTCTATTTCTCATAACAATATGTAGTATTCATTAAAAAATTTCATTATCTGTAAAATGAGAGACAAAGGTAACAGAGTTGCTTGTGGTGATGGCTCGAATAGAAATCGCTTTTTCTACATGCCCGTAAAATTGTGAAAGCCACCCTTGTTTATCATTTGCATTTGCTACCTGCACGAAAAACTCCGCATCAGAAGAGGATTCTATTTGCAAGTAGTAATTCCCTTTTGTAGTTTGTAATCTTATTTTTAAATAATTGGCATTTTTTTCGACAATTGTAAAATAAAAAAAAGTGATTAGCCAGTGCAAAACATATTTGTGCGTTTTTTTTACTTTTAAGCTATCTTTTACCTCCCAAGCGTTATTTTCATAGCGCACATCACGCTCATGCACTACACCAGCATAGCCATAATGCTCACCACACATTTGTCTTTGGCGATAACAAAGTAACTTTGCCTTTGTCCAGTATAGCCATTTAAAAGGACGCAGCAGGTACATTTGATTTTTATCGTCCACACTTATCGTGTTATGGCTATGCGTGCCCATGAAGTATTTGTGATCTTCTTTTTGGTAGTATGAATATGTTCCCGCGTCAACAGCGATGGGAATATCACGCCAACATATGTCCACATGAAGTTGATCGGCCTGCCCAAAACGATCGATCACTGAGCCACAACGAAAAATGGCAAAATTTTGTTGATCCACACGCAAGGTATGCAAACCTGCCGCGGGAAAGGATTTGGACGACAACTGTGGTGGCGATATGGAAGCTTGTACGCTTTCGCGACCGAAAAGAAAAAACAATTCTTCCTCCCACGGACCTCGAACAAATAAACGTTTCCCGCTTGTTAAATATTTTGCCGCAGAAAGCAGCGGCCGAAAATCTCGGTAGCCACACTGTGTCCATGGACAAAACAAAGCACCATCATTGCATCCCCAATTGTTCAAGTGCCCGTTGGTGCTATTCATGAACGCCAATAAGTAATCGCTACTTTGTACCACAAGATCATAAACTTCTGAGCTAATTTCATCGCCGATGCTTTCCGCAATGCGGCAATACCAAATGTAATAGTGCAATGCCAAACGATGATATGTATGCGAACTTTGGCAATAACCACCATCTGCGTAAAACTGGTTCAGGCAATCGCTCTGTAAAATTTGTTTTCCCAAAGCACGCCATTTTTTGGTCTTAGGAAGCCACGGAAACAAAGAACCAATCGCATACAGCCCCAATGCCTCTCCGATGAGATGGTTATTGTGCACCGCGTACCTAGCATAGTGGATTTCGCGATAAATATGTTCTGCATGTAAGTAAAGTAATTGTTGCAAACATTGGAAATCCTTTTCGCCAAAACACGATGCTTGGCGAAAAATGTATAGTGCCCATATCCACGCCAACGAACGAATGGCCAATTCTTGTCCATTTGCCCAATTGGCACCTGCACGATAAGGATTCTGTTCTTTCCAGTCATGTAGTTGCTGAAAAAATGCGGCGGCGTACTTTTCGTCTCCGCTAAGTAAGTAGGCGCGCACTAAAAAATATACATGGGGAAAACGATTGAGTTCCCACACCAATTTGATATCTCCGCACTCTTTCGCATGAGAGTATATCTGTGAGTAATGAACGTCTTTTGGCCACGAAACTCCGCTTTGCGGATTTTTATGCCAGTCGATGGGATTGCCATAGTCTCCCCACCACTTACTAAAACAAAAAATTTGTCCGTTTATCGCACAGTCGGCATATTCGATAATTTTGTTTTTGTCATCATCACAGAACATCTCACAATAGGCATTTTTCGTTTCCAAGCATGTAAAATCAGGACCGAAAAAGGCTACCCGTTGTGTTGACCATTCTTGTAAAGAAATGGTTGCCATCAACTTTGAATTTTTTTTAACAGGGCGCGTGTACGGCAACCATTTACGTGCAATTTCGTACTTTATGCGAAATACGGATTTGCGCCATCCTAAGTCTTTTAACTCTGCAAATAGGTATTTCCACTTCATAGAGAAATCGCATTTCCCGTCTTTAAAGATTCCATTGCCGCAAAACTCGTCTTGGTCACTTGGTACATCTCAGCGAAAGAAATACACGATTTTGCATTTTGCAAACTGTCGAAAAAACACTGTACTTCATTGCTGTGCCCCTTGTCTTGGTTTCGCAAATGGAATTTGCGAAAAGAAGGATAGCCATAACCGCGCAGTTGTTTAAAATTATCTAAGATCAAAATTTTACCGTTGCAGTAAATTTCCACTTTTTCCTTTGGATAGCTCTTATGTCCGTTGCTCCAATAATGGATCGTAGCAATCGACTTGTTGGCAAAAGTCAACTGCAAGGTGACATTGTCTGCATTACTTTGTATACTCGTAGCGTATACACTGGTAATGGTACTTTGGGCAAAAAATAGCGCCAGATCAATAAAATGGCAACCTTCACCGACAATTCGTCCTCCCCCCACTTTTAAATCCTGCAACCAGTGATCGGAAGGCAAAAAGCCACTGTTTACTGTGATATGGATACATTTTGCAGCATTTTCATTCGCCAGTAAGGACTGTATTTTTTTACTGTGTGGTGCAAAACGACGGTTGAAACCCACAGTGAATAGTATATTGTCTAACTTTTTATACGCAGCGCTAATCTCATCGAGTTCTTTTTCATGGATGCAAAGTGGTTTCTCAACAAAAGTGTGCTTTTTATAACGAAAACATTCGAGAATCATCTGTGCGTGTAGGTGGTGAGGCGTTGTAATGAAAATAGCATTGATCTTTTCGTCCTTGAGTAGATCTTGGTAATTACTCGTGGCATAACCGATGTTGTATTTTTTAGCTAAATGACTAGCATTTAAGCCACGTTGGCTAGCAATTCCGACCACCTGCACCTTTTGTTTACGCAGAATAGGTAGCAAGGTGCGTTTACTGAATACCCCCGCACCAATAATTCCAACAGCGATTTGCTGTTGTTGTTCCTTATGTGTCACAAAATCAATTCTTGTCTCACGATTTTTTTGTGCCGCATACTGTAAAACAACCCCCAAAGTCTTTTCCTTACTAAGAATTTTATCGTATGCGGTTTGTGCTTCTTCTAAACGAAACTTATCGGAAACTAGGGGCAAAATGTGTAGCTTTTGTTGGGAAATGAGCTGCAAAATTGTCTGAAAATTGCGATTCTCTGTCCAGCGCACATAGGCAATGGGATAATCATGGCCCTTTTCTTCGTATAACTTGTCGTATCTACCGGCTCCATAAGAGCACGACACCTGAAAAGAAAGTTCTTTTTCATAAAAAATATTGCGTGGAATATCGAGGCCAACCACTCCCACCAATACAATTCTTCCGCGCTTACGACACATAGCGGCACTTTGAACAATCGGTTCATTGCTGTGCGTTGCGGCAGTGATGACCACCCCGTCAACACCGTTTCCTCCAGACTCCTCGATCGCGTAGCTAACAACATCCGTGTCTGGTGTAATGTGCAAAGCCTTTATTCCCAATTGTTGTGCGATTTGAACACGTGTTGCGTCCATATCTGTGGCGAGAACATTGACTCCCGAACTATGTAAAATTTGAGCTGCTAACTGGCCAATGACTCCCAAACCAACAACAACGACGGTCTCGCCAATTGTAGGCTGGCATAGACGAATTCCCTGGAGGGCAATCGCACCCAATATAGTAAAAGCGGCTTGTTCATCGTCGACGTTATCAGGTATTTTCGCACAAAGGTTTTGCGGTATGCTAACAAATTCTGCATGTGCCCCATTGGAGACGACCCGGTCTCCCACTTGAAAATTTGCAACATCTTCTCCCACCGCAACAATACGACCGACATTGGAATAACCGAGAGGCATTGGTTCGTCTAAACGGCTAAAAACCGCTTCCATCGTCGGCAAAAGCCCTTCTTGCTGAATTTTGTATAAAACTTGTTTTACTTTATCAGGCTGCTGGCGCGCCTTACCGATCATTCCCGCGCGACCAAATTGCAAAAGCATGCGCTCCGTACCTGCAGAAATGAGGCTAGTGGCTGTCTCGATGAGTAGATGCCCTTTTTGTAAACTAGGTTCCGGTAATGTCGCGATACTAATTTCACCTGTTTTTAAATTTTGTAATAGTTGTTTCATGTTATTTATCTAATTTTGTAAAAAAGGATTGCGGCCCTGTTGGCAAACGTTTCGTTGAAGGTGTTTTTGCTTTTAGACTTTTGTTAGCTGATTCACTCTTTTGCGTTTTCTCGTGTAAAGTACGTCCATAAAACCGCTTATTTGAAATTTTGTCATGTTGATAGAGTAGTTTGATTCTATATTGCTTCTTTGCAATTGGAGAGCATCGGTAGATTTTGTTATGATATGAGTATTTGTCATAAACGAGTATTTATAGCCTGCTTCGCGAATACACATGGCTGCTTTTCGACTGTAAGACTTTTCTTCCCCCCCTACCCAACAAAAAGTATCTATATCTTTACCCATTTTTTGTTGTAGTATTTCCTTCGCAGAAATGATTTCTAACGTATACTGTTCATCTGTAAGATCTTCCGTTAGGCGTTGGTGGTTCATTGTATGACAACCAACAACATGCTTACGCGCCAATTGTTTTATTTCGCTCCATGACATGGCAATTCTTTCGCCTACACGGCTGGCATCGTAGCTAATTCTATTGTTTTTTGCAAAGTCAATTTGCTCTTGCGGAGGTGTATCAATAAAAGTGACGGGGACAAAAAACCACCCCACAAAGTTGTATTTCTCCAATAAAGGTAACGCAAAATCATAGTTACTTCTGCAAGCATCGTCAAAAGAAATAATCAAACCTGGTTTTGGCTTGTCCCATCTTTTTTCGAAAAGGAATTCTTGGAGGTCTGCTAAAGAAACACCGGTATAATTTTTATTATAAAACCGTAATTGCTCTTCAAAATTGTCCATTGTTGCTTGTGGCGTTTCATGGTAATTTACCGCACGGATGTGTTTTCGCCTAGTTATCTTTTGCATAAAAATTAGCAAGTCACTTATTTTTGTAACTCCCATCAAATTTGCCAGAGTATTCTTTGCGCTCATAATTCTTCCCGTATTTAGAACATCGCATATACAAAAGACGAAACCTCTTCGTCTAAAGATTCTTTCTTTAGTTCTTCGGCTAACTTTGCAAAATGTGTGGAGAGATCTTTTAGCTGGTGTTCATTTTTCCACAACTCCTGTAATGCACCACCAAAATCTTCTTTGGCGTAACACTTAAAATGATCGCGTGTCACAAAGTTATCTGTTCTTTTCTTGTAATATGAGTCCTGTTTTTCATTCGGTTGCATGGGAAAAAATTCTTTTTTTGGTGAACTTTTTAACACATTAGACAAGTATTTTGTAAAAAATTTTTCTGCTTGCTGTTTATTAGTCGAGCTCATAGTTCTTTTTCCAATCCTCAGTTTCATCAAAATTTGGTTGTTCTTTTTTCCAAAGTAGAAAATTTTCAAGAACCAGTAAATCCATCTCTGTTCTCATAAAACAAGTATAGGCATCTCTTGGGGAACAGACGATTGGCTCGCTACGTACATTAAAAGACGTATTGACAACCATCTCATAGCCAGAAAGATTGCCAAACTCCTTTATGATTTGGTAATAATCCGCTTTGGATTCCTCCGTCACTGTTTGAATACGGGCACTATAGTCGACATGAGTTATGGCTGGAATATCGGATCTCGCTAAGTTCACAATTTTTATAAGGTCATCTGTATCAGTATCCACGGGTAACTGGCGCTCTTTTTTTACAAAAGCAACCAACAACATATACGGACTAGAACATTCCATTTCAAAAAAATCAGAAACCTTATCTAAATTCACAGAAGGCGCAAAGGGACGAAAAGATTCGCGAAATTTAATCTTCTGATTCATGACGGACTGCGTAGTTTTTGAGAGTGGGTTTCCTAAAATAGACCTAGCCCCAAGAGCTCTTGGTCCGAACTCCATCCGCCCACAAAAATATCCAATAATTTTCTCTTCATAAATCGCTTTCGCTATTTTTTTCGCTTTTTCCGTTGCACAAGAAACTTCGGTGTAAGGGTAGTCATGAAAATCTAAAAATGCTTTAATTTCGTTGCGCGAATAGGCAGGCCCCAAATAACTTCCGTGCTGCGAGTCGCCTGTTGTCGAAACAACTCTGTCATTTTCAAAGTAATTGTACGTAACGCTAAGTGCAGCACCAAGTGCTCCTCCTGCATCGCCGGCAGCGGGCTGTATCCATATTTTGTCAAATATTTTTTCTCTAAGCAGTCGTCCATTGGCAACACAATTCAGAGCCACCCCACCTGCCATAACGAGATTACTAGATCCTGTTTCTTTCTTTGTGTACTTTGCAATAAGAAGAACGATCTCTTCAATCACTTTTTGTATAGAGGCTGCTAAGTCCATCTCTTTACGTGTAATCAGCGATTCCGGTTTTCTTGGTTCTCCACCAAACAATTTGTTAAATTTGTCACTTGTCATCACAAAGTCATTGATATATCCAAAATATTCGGTATTCAAGCGGTATGATCCATCCGCCTTTACATCAATCAGATGATCATAAATTAATGATTTGTATTTTGCCTCTCCATAAGGAGCGAGCCCCATCAATTTATACTCTCCAGAATTTACTTTGAATCCACAGTAATAAGTAAAAGCACTGTAGAGAAGCCCTAAAGAGTGCGGATAATCTATTTGAGAAACAAATTGTAGGGTGTTTTTGTCGCCAAACCCTGTCGTTGTTGTGGCCCACTCTCCCACCCCATCAAGGGTTATGAATGCGGATTCTGTAAAAGGCGAGGGGTAAAAAGCAGAAGCCGCGTGTGATATGTGATGTTCAGCAAAAAGCAATTTATTCATCTTGCCGAGAGATCCCATTGCTGAAAGCGCATAGTCCTCTACCCAAACTTTTTCACCAAGCATGGAGTTGGCAATTTTTGGAAATATCTTTTGCGGATCGCGGGCCATCATGCAACTTTTTAGAGCTCTATCCCAAGAAAGAAAAGGATTATCATAAAAAACGATGGCATCTAGTTCGTTTGTTTCAACGAATGCCTCTTCTAAGCAATAGTTGATCGCTTCTACAGGAAAACTGGAGTCGTGTTTTTTGCGGGTAAATCGTTCTTCTTGGGCAGCAGCAATGATATTGCCCCCTCTGACAAGAGCTGCCGCAGAATCATGATAAAATGCTGAAATGCCTAATACTAACTCATTCACTAAAAACCTCATTCTTTAATTAATAGTAAATCTCTCAATTTAGGAACTATAGATTCTGCAAGGGCTTTGTGTCCTTTGGAAGTGAGATGTGTGTCGTGTTTAAATCTAAATTCTCGCTTTTCTTTGTCGGAATACTTCCGTAGAGTTGGAAGTGGATCGTGAAGAATACAGCCGGTCTCTTGTCTCAGTTCTTCAAAGCGATTTTGATAATGGCAAGCGTTACTAATGCCTTCGATATAGTGATAAACCGGTATAGGAACAACAAGAACTGGTTTGGGAGAATCGCTTATCCACTCCTTCAGAATGGCAGAGAGTAATTTCCACTTATCGGTGCATGAATTATATTCAGGAAAAGGTTGATAGTGAAGATATTTTTGGATAGTGTGTTTTAAATTCCATTTTTTCGCTATTTTACCCAACAGAGGAAATCGCCCTCCTTTATCGACACTTTTTCCAGAAAGTTCATTTGCATTCAATACCTTTTTAGAAACAGGTTGGTTTTTTAAAACCAATTGCTCATTTACTATTTCAAAATAGGGTTTTGCCCGATACTGAACTTTATTCTCGAAATTAACAAAACGGCGATAATGGGCATTAACTCTGCGAATATTTTCAACCAACACTCCAAGAATTAAGATATCATGATCTATATCTTTTGCATATTCTTTATAGGCAATATATTGCTGATCTGTTCCTGTTCCAGGTAAGCCAAAGTTAAAAACTTCTAACTGCGGAATTTGCTTTTCCAGAACATCGCCATAGCGATTTAAATTTGAAACCCCATTACCTGCCGTATAGGAATCCCCAAATAACAATGCTCGGTATGGTGACTTTTTCTGTTTAAAAAAATCGTGGTTACAGCGAAAACCGGATTTATTTACCTGCACCAAATAACCACCTGATTCATGGATGATTCGTGCTTTTACTTCGGGTATAAATCGATATCCTATTTTGGAGTGGTATTCGAATATTTCACGCATGTTTTATAGCAACCTTAATCTTTGAAAAGACCACATTTTTGTACACTTCCATATGAAGTTCAAATAGAAAATAGACGTGTTTAGTTTCCGCTTAGAAAAACCATCTTTGCAAAAAATTCTACTTTCTAATTTTGGTAAAAAAAGTGTAGTTACCAATGTCTGTTGGCAAACGTTTTTTTGCATCGAAGCAGTATATTCTCATATATACGGCATTTTGAGGAACAGTGGCGCTTGTGGTCAGTACTTCTCCACACCTAGCGAAGTCCATGGCGTAACGGCGCTTGTTTTGCGAAAATCGCGGGACATTTCGACTGATGTACTCAAAATCCTCATCAAAAAACTGCACGATGAGATAACCCTTTACATAATCGCGAAACTCCCAGACGAACTCTATTTTATCGTCGCGTAAATCGTAGCCATGTAACAGTAACTTCTGCGAAAATGATAGGTGGCAAGAATGCATCGTCTCTGGTACTTTTTGAAAAGACGGAACGATACCATACAATTTGTCGACAACAACACTTTTTTGTGGCTCCTCCACCACAAGAGAGAGAAAATACCACACCAAGTGTGCCTGACGCCATTTTTTGAAGAACTCTTTGTCTTTGCTAAGTTTCAGTAGTATTTTTTTCCCTGGTTCATTTTTTCCCGCCAGGATGTGAGCAACCGCTGTTAAAAACAGCGTGCGTTTGTCGTCTACTCCCATTTCTTGCAGTAGTTGCAAAAATTTGCGGTATTGTTGTGGCTGCAAGCTCTGACTGAAAAGAGCAATGCGCTGCAAATAATAGCGCGAAGGTATACGTGGGATACGTGGTTTTAACTCAGGTAATAAAGATAACTCACACATTTCCAAGAGGGCATCAACATTTCCGTAGTCATGGGAAACAATTCGCTGGTATTCATTAAATGTTTGATAATAACGTCCTCTTTTCAAATACTCTTGTGCTTTTTCTGTCATCATGACAATGTCGTCTTGTAGTTGCTTTTTATACTGCTTCACATATTCTTGGCGTTGCTGCCAATCACCTTGTATTTCGGCAATACTAACAAGACGCCTAGCCATTTCTAGCTTATCTAATTTCGTTTCGACGCGTTTCCACTCCAGGGGAGCATTCGCCAATTCTGGCATTTTCTCAAGAACTTGTGCGCATAAGTCAAAGTAACGTTTGCGCCAATAATAGTCGTAGAGTTTATTGTAGTGCAAATAGTATTTAGGAGTTACCTGCAAAAGCAATTGTGGATTTTTGAATGTACGCATGAGCAAAGAGTAGATTTCTTCGCTGTATGGCAATTCACTAAGAAATGCGCTACGTAAACTATCGACAATTTGCACACGATAAGCCTCCTTTTTCTCTGGAAAAACCAGTGAATATATGCACAATGATTTTCCGACATACAAAAGAGAACGTGGGCGTTTCGGAGCTACATACTGTACTTTTTGTAGCGATTTCTTAAAACGATCCACGTATTTTTGCGGTATTTTTTTCCCACGTACAAAGAAAAGATTGATCTTCGATATTTGAATGAGTAAGTTCAGCGTCTGGTATTCGGGGGACACAGGTAGAAGCTTCACTGCCTTTTGATTTTCCAGGTATGCCATTTCTATTTGCAAATTTACCCATGGGAAACGTTGTGTTTCTAGCATGAGTACTTGTTTCTCAAATTCCTTTTCAAAAAGTTGGGGATTGTCTTCTTCAAGTGTGGGGTTAACTCCGCTGACAATTTTCCGTGCTTCGTCTGTGATTTGCGACTGCATATTGTCCAGAATGTGCACAGCTCTTTGAAAATAATATTCTGGTTCTTTGGGGTTCATTTGTACCGCGTGTTTTAAATACATCATAGCTTGCGATTTTTCGGTAACATGTTGAGGAACCGACCCCAAAGCTTTGTTTTCCCAATTTTTATAAAGTGTGTAGTTAACGTCTGCTCGCAACCACCCTACAACATGCCAACCAATAAAAATAAGTCCTGCCACTGATAAAACAATCACCACTTGATGCAGGGAGTATTGCTTTTCTTGCCACTTGCGGTTATGGGCACACACACAGGCCACACCTGCGAGAGAAAACACCGTCACTGTATTTGATAAGGTACGTAAAAAGTTAAAATCGACGAGGCTATGCAGCATCATTACTAAAACAGCGCACAGTGCTCCCCAGCCAAGCCACCTGTAAAAGTGATCCTTGCGTTGCCATAATTTGTAAGCTGTGCGTACAAAAAAGTAAATAAATATGTAAAACAACAAAATCGACGGAATAATCCCAAATTCACTGGTGATTTGCAACCAATCGTTATGTAAATAACTAAATACATATTTACTAGGTGGTTGGTATTGACGATAAATATTACGAAAATTTCCCAAACCAATTCCCATAAGTGGATAATCGGCGATCATTGGTAAAGAAGCTTTGTACAAATCGAGGCGATACTCAAACGAGTAATCAAGGTCTTCCTTGTTCCAACGTTTGATTCCTTCTACATTCATAAATAGCACAACCGTAGTCACCGCGATCGCTGTGAGCACGATAGACAGGCGTGGACGTTTTTTGCAAACAAACACCACAGCAAATAGTGCCAGAGCAACAGCCAAACTTGCCTGTGCCCCTTTGGACTGTGAAAGCAGTGTTCCGGTAATAGCAATCAGTACCGAAAACCCTACTGTTCCCACCAAAGCCTTGCGCTGCTTAGTTGCCGTTGTCCAATTGTGAGGCAATAAGGCGCAAAATAAGCCAACACCAACACTAGAGGCCATCGCCAGCAAACATGCAAAGTGGTTGCGATTGGTAAAAGTACCAGATAGGCGCGGACGATCTTTTTCGATCCACAACATATGATGACGATTCGCCAAGCCATACAAAACCTCAACAACCGCCACCCCTAAAATGGTTGCGGCAAGTATTGTGAGCTGTTTCTTGGTACGTACGTTGTGAATTACCAAGAAAAATAGGATGGCGTAACAAAAAAAACGCACGACGATTTCTTGGGAAAAGAATGCATTGAGGCTAACGGTTTGTTGTTGTTCCCCCAATATATTTAAAATCTCGTGTGCTTTAGGGGAAAAAAACTCCAGCCACTGCTGTGGAAGAGGCGTGATTTGTAGTAGCATTGCCCCAAAAACAGCCATCCACACCCAAATTAGATGTGAACGTACAACCGCAAAATTATCTTCCTTTGCGCTGTATACGATATAGAGGAGTAGCGCAAACAAAATTACCAAAAAAACACTACAACTTACCCAACGATGCATCATACCGAACATCAGATGCGACATACTCAATACAAAGACGAGAATCCCTGTAATAATGTGTGGTATTTTATCTATCATTCCTATTCTCTAGCCAAAAAACCACCGACGTTTTTTCTTCTGTGGTGGTGGTAACTGAATGTATTCTCCATTTAATATTTTTCGAGGGTACACATCAAAAATATCGTCCACAACATCCTTGGCTAGCCATTTATTCATCATTTTACGTGCTTCTGTCATAAACGGTGGTCTTTTGCGTACACCATGAGCATCGCTTGCAACGATATGCGCCAAACCGTTTTGAAAAAGCTCTCGACTACACTTCTGTACTTTTTTGCCAAAAAAGCCACAGATGCTCGCAGCGGTCACTTGGATCGGCACATTGGCCTCTGCCAGAGATTTCAAACACCACATATCTTCTTGTACCACATGATATCTTTCGGGATGTGTAATAATCGGTGTAATATTCTTGATTTGTAAACTAAAAACAACTTGATCAACAACATCTCCCCAGATGTTATTGTCAGGCTCTAACAAAATATATTTTTTGTTGTTGGCAATCGTCGGCACAACTTCTTCATTGATGAGTTTTACCAACTGTGCATTGATGTGAATGTCCGCCCCAGGAAACACTTGTAAATCAATGCTATGGTTCTGTAAAACCTCTTGTAAATTTTGTATCCCATCCACAAGCTGTGACATGCTAACATTATAAACGCCATCCAGCATGTGCGGTGTTACAACCACTTGTTTCACACCGTCTTCCACAAGTTTTTTCGCCAAAGCAATGCTCTCATCTACATTTTGAGGTCCGTCGTCGACACCTGGTAAAAGGTGGCAGTGTAAGTCAATCATGTTGTCAGCCCATCATTACCGTAGTATCCATAGTTGTAGTAGCCAGAATTGTAATAGCGTCCTTTGGGCACTTCCATGTTGTTTAGAATAATCCCACTGAGTTTTACTTGATTGCTACTCAGTACATCTTTGGCAATATGCACCGCTTTGGCGGGCGTCTTAAAATTTTTCACAACAAGCAGTCCTGTTTGACAAACTTTACTCACACTAACACCATCTGCAACAATCGCAATAGGAGGACAATCAATAATCACGTAGTCGTATTTTTGTTCACACTCAGCGATAATTTCTTTAAAACGTTCTTTTTCTACAAGCTCAATAGGATTCGGAGGGGAAACTCCGGCAGGCAAAAAGCTGAGGTTTTCGACGTCAACATTTTGCACAACATCGTCAAGATTCACTTCCGAATCGGCAATCAAATTACTAAGACCCGGATAGCGCGGTGTGTTCCAAATTTGGTGCTGCCGCGATTTACGCATGTCTGCATCGATAAGAAGTACCTTAGCATCGTTCTGTGTAAACGCCACAGACAGGTTTGCTGCGCAAAATGATTTTCCATCACCAGGAACAGGGCTTGTCACAAAAAAGGTACTGTTTTTTTCGATGGAAAAAGAGAGTGTTGTACGTAGCGAACGAAAAGATTCCGCTACAGGAGACCTAGTCGATAGGGCCAGTACCTCTGGATATTGACTCTTCTTGTTCTTCTTACCTTCGGCAATTAAACCGAGAACCGGACGCTGCATCATTTTTTCCAGCTGGTCTTTCCCTTTAACAGAGTTGTCCAAAAACTCCAAGGCAAAGCACAATCCCAAACCTGAAAAACAAGAGAATAAAAACGCACCTACTAATATATACAACGTTTTTGGCCAAATGGGTGTTTTGGGAATGCGCGGTGGAGAGGCAATGTATATGTTTTCTTCTTCCCCTTGAGAATCCTTATCTAATTCAAGCTGACCGAGACGTTGCTTTACCGATAAATACGTTTCTTCCAAGGCGTTATACTTTTTTTTCAAAAGTTGGTATTGCGTCACTTTTTGTGAAAAAATGAGTGCTTCGCGTTGTTGCGCTACCACTAACTTTTTTAAGCGATCTTCCTCTTTTTTATAACGATAATATTGATCTTTCAACGACTGCATGATACCAAGAACCTCTGCAGTTAACCGTTCTTCAATAACTTTTTTTTTCGACTTCAATGCGACCACTTGCGGATGATTAATCCCAAGGTTACGTCCCGTAACTAGAGATTGTATTTCTTGGTCCACAACAAGAGACTGTACTTTCAATTCCTGGATCGTACGACTTTTCAAAATTTCCGGAGTGGAAATTATTTTCGCTTTGTTATAGTTGTCAATAGTTTCGCGATAACTGGTATAAGCGGAAATTCTTTTCAACTCAATTTCGGTCAGCTTTTCATTGATATCATTTAAACGCTGAAAAATAATATTCTGTCGACTTTCCACATTGATGAGCTTGTTTTTCAACACATAATCTTGAATCTGGTTGGCAAATGTCTCTAGCTCTGCACGCAACTCCCCTTCTTTGCGATACAGAATATCAATTCCTGTTCCCGATAATCCCACACGACGTTCGCGGTCTTGTTGAATATATGCTTTTTGCAAAAAGTCAACCACCCGTGGCGGCAAACGCGGATCAGTCCATTTGAAACTCACACGAACAATAAATGATTTGCGTAGTGGGGTTACAGTAAAGAGACCACGAAATACCTTAAGCGGATCAGGCACGTTGCGAAATTTTTCTTTTTCCGCAAAATTAAAATGATCAAAAGTTTTTTGCAACAGAGGTGTACTGACAATAAGATCATACTGTGTTTGCAAGTAGTTTTGCATGTTGCGAAACATCGAAAGATCTATCCTGTCACGCGCTAGATTGAGATTTTTCGGTAAAATAGCAATCGTACCTGTTGACTGATATATACGTTTTGTAGTTTTTGCGTAGTAGAATGCCATTCCTACAAACAAAGTGATCGATAAAAAAATGATATACCATCGCGAAGTGATAATTTCGATATATTGATGAATATTAAACTCTTGCTTGTCCATGTAACCATGATCCTTTATGTCAACTAGCAATTAGGCTTGATTTTATTCTGAGTGTTCTCAATTGTTTTGATAAGTACAACTACAAACTCAATTAGTTATTAAGTGATACAACACTCAATTCTTAAATTTTATATATTTATCTGAAAGGCTAAACGACAAAACCACTAGGGGGTGATTATATCCGCAAGATTGTACGCAAGAGTTAAATTTAAAAAGCTTGTTACTTGCTGGTAAACATACTTTGCTGTTGTCTGACGCACAAAAAGAATGTCGTTGGATTGCAAGTATATGTTGGGTTGTCTTCTCTCCAGAATAGCAGACAAATCTATATCAATCGCCTCTTCTTCGTCGTTTTTTTGACGTTTCAACAAGCAGTACGTTGGTGAAGCTTCTTCAGTAAGTCCACCCGCCAAAGCAACGGCCTCAAGAACAGTAGTTGGCTTTTTCAGAGGAAACGTTCCTGCTTCGTTGACATGACCATCTACAGTAAACTCTTCGGCATTGGGTACAAAAACAGCATCACCATCTTCGAGAACCATATTTAATTCTAAATTTCCTTGCCCAATGAGTTCGAATAAATCAATGTGTATTTTGTCCGATTTTTCTTTTAGCGAATTCTCTTTGACGTTGGTATTTTTTTCCTTATCGTCTTGTCGGGCTTTGATTTCAGAGGTTATCTTCTCTTCTGCGTCTAAGTCTAAACGATTTTCTTTTTTGATTACGTATGCTTGGTAACCAGCATTATCACTAAGTCCTTTGGCTTCGCCTAAGATATCTAGTAACGTGCTTACGTTTTCCTTGAGAGTATAAATACCTGGCTCGCGAATTGCACCAATCACATTGATTTTTTTACTATTAAATTCCGTAATTTGGATATTAACAAGAGGAACGGATAGAATCTGTCGTTGCTTCAGAACAGCGATAATCTCTTTTTGTATTTGCGATACATTTTTATCAACAACCTTAATACTGCCAATCACAGGAAGTAAGATATAACCATTTTTGGAAACTCTGGTGTCGAGAGTTGTCGCTTGCCCTGCCGCTTCCAATTCAAAAATACGTACTTCCAACACATCATCTGGGCCGATTAGGTAATTCTCTCTTCGTCGGGATAATTTTCTTTGACTTTCTTTTGCCTGTATACGGCTCACACTATCTGTGTATGATGTTCTCTTTGCCGCAACAGCAATGTTTACGGTCTCAACATCTTTATTCGAAGCACAACCGAATAAAATGAGTATCGACGACAAGACCACTATCATTTGCTTTTTCATAATTTTGCTCACTACAATCCCTCAATGGAAAATATGTTTGCTCATTAAGTTAGCATATCACGCTCAACATCAAATCCATTGGTTTTTAATTTTTTATCGTTTTCACGATAATAGTATAGGTGGCTACATTAGCCTTAGTAGATACAAACGCTATAAGTTGTAACCTTTTATTTAGAGTAGCAAATTTAAACATCTAATTCAAAATTAATATTGTGAATCAAACATTTTCCTAACTTTGTTATTGCGACCACATATCGTAAAAAAACACGCTGTGCAAAGTTGTTCTGCGGTCCACTTTCGACAATTTGCGAGCTTTCCAATGCGTAAACATTTTGAGCGTTAATGATTGTTGATAAATAGTAAGCTATTACCTCAATCATCTTTTACTCGTAGAAGTGTTATGATAAAATTCGGTATAGGTGAACGGAAGAAATAATGATTTGCGTTATTAACCAATTGCGTAGAAATATTCACACCAACAAAGAATGCCGCAGTGTCGGTTTAATGTGAAAAAAGAAAGAAAATTTGGAAGTATTTGCCACATTGTTGACGCTAGTGCTCTTAATACCATCATATAGATACAAAATTACTGAACAAGGTTTTTCTTACAAATTCGCAGATGTAAAACAAAGTTTGCAATATGCAAACTTTGTTCATAAGGTCACTTACATCTAGTCGCTAGAATCTTCGTCAGCAATTTCAACACCAGCGATAATACCACCAGCTGCTGCCAAACCGCCAAGTCCAATCAAGCCCACAGTTCCTAGACCTACACCGCCAGCTGTTCCTGCTGTTGTTCCTGCGGCTGCTCCAGTTGCTGCTCCAGTCTCTACTTGTGCGACAAGTATTTCTTCGCCCACAGCAAGATTTGCAACCTTTGTCTCTTCTAATTGTGCCACCTGGATGTGCTCACCGTTGACAAAAACGTCGTAGTTTCCAGAGTCTAGGCCATTAAAAGAATAGTTACCTTGTGCATCGGTGACTGTTTGCAGAGTTTCACCGCCTGCAGTTTGTATAGTCACTGTTTGACCAGCACCTGCGGATGCGCTATTCGCTTGATTAACGACTTGTCCGCTCAAACCAACCAAACCTGCCGATTGTGCAAAGATTAGACTGGATATTGTAAGTGCCAATACTAGTATATAAAAACTTTGTTTCATAGTATTTGCCCTCCATGTAATATTATTTTGTACAAAATGACTTCCGCGAAGCAATAGTTCATCTTGCAAGATGTTCATTTCTTTGGAAGTAAGAAGTGATTTTAACATAAATACGTGCATTAGCAACAAGTAAAAGCAAATGGTGATGAATTCCATCGCAAAAGATAACGATTTTCCTTTTTTCCTGTAGTGACAGCTACAATTTTTGTAAAATTCAACAAAATGAATTTGTTTCAGCACATTACTGATCATTTCACAGCGCTATATTTCAATTTTTGGAGGTAGAATGAACGTTCAATTAGGATTAATTGAAACTGTAGGAATGTCTCTCGTCATACTGTTTGTGGGTTATTTTCTCAACAATAAGATTTCAGTATTGAAGAAAAATAATATCCCCGAACCCGTCGTGGGTGGCATTGCTTTTGCGATTATCAGCAGTATTTTATACTCACAATTTTCGTTCAGTTTTAATTTCGATATGACATTAAAAAAACCACTTATGTTGGTTTTCTTCACAACTGTAGGTCTAGGCGCTAGTTTTAAATTGCTCGCCCAGGGAGGTCCGAAGGTTGTTTTATTTTTGGGGATCGCCTCTTTATACTTGGTATTCCAAAACGGAATTGGTGTTTTTCTCGCCAGTATGACAGATCTCAATCCGCTCTCGGGACTTCTCGCAGGTTCCATTACTCTCTCTGGAGGGCACGGAACTGGTGCCACTTATGCCGAGATGTTTACCAAAGGGCAAAATCTACAGGGAACTATGGAACTCGCGATGGCTTGCGCAACCTTTGGCCTTGTCTTGGGAGGTATACTTGGAGGGCCAGTAACAAAACGCCTCATCCAAAAACACGATTTAAAACCCACCGAGGAAGACGCTCCTCCTGGTGAACACACCATCACCTATAACCCAGATGATGACGACAAGGTAACACCGAAAATAATGATGGAAACTCTATTGATTTTGGCGGTATGTATTGTTGTTGGTTCTTTCGGTTATGAATACATGAAATCCATTGGAATCCCACTGCCGTCCTTTATTTGTCCTCTACTCGTGGGAATTGTCATTACCAACGCTTGTGAATATACCAAAGTATACACCATCAACAAAGAAACCATTGATTTATGGGGTACCATGGCGCTGTCGATATTTTTAGCCATGGCCTTGATGTCACTGCGTTTGTGGGAACTGATGAACCTAGCCGGACCGATGTTGATGATTCTCGTCATCCAAACCGCGTTCCTCGCCTTCTATACCTACAACGTCACTTTCCGTTTGATGGGTAAAGATTACAATGCTGCGATTATGGCCGGAGGACATTGTGGATTTGGTCTGGGTGCTACTCCAACAGCCGTTGCCAACATGGAAGCTTTAACATCAAAATACGGACCTTCTCCGCAGGCGTTTTTAGTGGTTCCCATGGTCGGTGCCTTTTTCATTGATATTACCAATACCTTAGTCATCCAACTTTACTTGGCGTTGCCTTTTGTCAACTAGGAGGAAAATCATGAAACAAATATTTATATTTAGTATGATTGCACTCCTGCTCATTGGATGCAGCAAAGGACCGAACGGGCAGGATCTACAAAAAAGCGTACAGCAAAAACTCGATAAT
The DNA here is from genome assembly GCF_009002475.1 of Candidatus Uabimicrobium amorphum. Lineage (GTDB taxonomy): Bacteria > Planctomycetota > Uabimicrobiia > Uabimicrobiales > Uabimicrobiaceae > Uabimicrobium > Uabimicrobium amorphum. The sequence continues at coordinate 18,815 of NZ_AP019860.1, read as the reverse complement.
CATTTTCAAAACGGCCTCTTTAAAATAAAGTCGTTCAGTCGCCGCGGAAGTTACCCTTATGAAGCGGATGGTAGTACACAGTTATTACTATACTACAAAGCCGAAGTCGAATTTTTAAAAGACTACAAACTCTCTGACTGGAACAACCTCAATGTTACTTCTTTGATTTCGGTTTTAGGAGCCACTCCTATCGGTGTTACCGGCGTAAAGCAGGAGGGAAATAAAAAAGGGGACGTTCTCTTAGTCTACGGAACGAACAACTATATTCTCAAAGACGGCAAATGGCTTGAGCACAAAAAGCATATAAAAAAGTCTACAGACAGTAGCGGCAAGACCAAGGTTTTCGTCAGCGAGTTGGAGGAAGATGAAAAGTTAGAACAACGAGACCTTCCACAACACGAGCAACATATAAGCGAAATCAAAAAACTCGCCAAGGATTTCCGTAAGAAAAAAGAACCACAAAACCTCGCGTTTTTGAACAGCGAACTCAAAAAGCTCATTCGTCAAGCAAAATTTCAAGCAGGTAAAGCGCGCGGGTGGACGACGATTGCAACAGGATCTACAGGGGGAGAGTACTACGCTCTAGGAAACGGTTTACAGCAACTTCTTTCCACCAAAAAACACGTAGCCAAAATATACAATACCTCTGGTAGCCAAGAAAATTGTAAGTTGGTGGAAAATAGCCAAGTACAATTCGCCTTTAGCCAAAACGATATTGCCGCGATGGCTTACAATAGCAGTGGACTATTTCAAAACGCTGCTGCAAACAAAAACCTACGTGCGGTTTGCTCTCTGTACCCAGAAGCTCTACACATAGCAAGTAATAAAAAGGTTAGCGACCTTACACAACTAGTGGGTAAAAAACTCAATATCGGAGCTCCTGGCTCAGGTGAGCGCGCCAATGCTTTGCAACTTATCAGCGCATATCAACTAAAATTAGAGCAATTTACTGTATCGGAATATGGTTTTCAAGAAGCAGTAGCTGCACTGCGTAAGGGTGAGATTGATGCCCTAATCACAACACGTGCCTACCCTGCACAACTACTACAAAATATTGCGAATTCCACCGATTTGCATTTGGTAAGTATCAAGGAAGAAGTACGCAATACTTTGACAAAACAACACGCGTTTATCTCCATAAACATCCCGGGCAATACATATATAGGGCTTAATGAAGCAGTAAAAACAGTAGGTGTTACTGCAATGATCATCACTCACAAAGACACCGCCAATGAACGAGTGCAAAAATTTCTAGAAACTCTTTTCAAAGGTGTAGGAACCTTGACAAAGGCAAGTTCCCAAGCCAACTATATCTCACCGGAACATGCCAAAATCGGTGTTTCCATCCCACTACACGACGCTGCGAAAAGTTATTTTTCCAGCAACTAAAGCACAAAAAGCCATTCACAAATGTCGGGCGGATACGAACCAATTCCGCCCGAACCTCTCATACGATCCATTAGCCCAAAAGACAATTCCATCAATATATTTGTTGATTATTTCAAATGTTTGCGGTATCGTAAATTCTTCAAAAACGCTTTGTTTTTTTGGATTTCGACCTACAGGTGTTTGGGAATGAAATATAAGGGTATAGATGAAAGGTTTAGGATGTCTAAATTCAAATTAGAGTTATTGTTGTGTATAGTTTTTTTAAGTCTCATATCGACAAAAGTTTGCGCAGAAACACAATATCAGTTAGAAAATTTTGCCTTGCTCGATCACAACGGTGCTTATCATGAATTATTTGAGTACAAAGACAAAAAAGCGATCGTTATCTACAGCCACGGAGTGGCGTGTCCCATAGTACGACACAACGTTAACGCTTTGCACGACTTGCAAAAAAAGTATCAAAACACCGTACAATTTTTAATGATCAACGGCAATATCCAAGACGAACTAGAGGACATACAGGAAGAGGCATCTACCTTTAACATAAAAATCCCCATTCTTCACGATCCTAGTCAAAATGTGATTTCGCTACTGCAATTTCAACGTACAGCACAGGCCATTGTCATTTTGCCACATAACTGGAAAATCGTCTATCGCGGTCCTGTAGATGACCGCCTCGACTACGAAACGCAAAAATCCATAGCCAAAAATCACTTTTTACGCGATGCGTTGGACACCGTTCTCACCAATAAAACACCACAAAAACAAAACAGAGAAACCAAAGGCTGTGCCATTACCTACCACAAAGATCCAGCGATATCTTTTACAAAAGAAATCGTTCCCATCTTGAAACAGCGCTGTATCATCTGCCATAGAAAAGACGGATTGGCCCCCTGGTCGATGAGCAGTCACAAAAAAATACATGGATGGTCGAAAATGATTCGCGAAGTCGTCTTAACAAAACGCATGCCGCCGTGGCCCGCAGACCCTACGATTGGAAAATTTAAGTTTAGTAACTATTTGCTCCCAAAAGAACAACGCAAACTTCTCAAATGGATAGAGCAAGGTTGTGCTTTAGATGGTGAAGACAAACTCAAAGAATTGGTTTCTGTCTCTCGTCCTAAAGAAGAACCGGACATGGTCATTCCCATTCCGCCCCAAGAAATTCCAGCAACAGGCGTTATCCCTTATCGCTTTGCCAATGCCTCTATACAACTTGAAAAAGATGTGTGGGTAAAAAAAGCAGAAATCATTCCTGGAAATAAAAAAGTGGTGCATCATGTCATTGGATCAATAATATTTCCCAAACACTTTCGAAGTCTTCGGTCAAAGGTAGATAACGCCGGATTTTTTGCTAGTTACATACCAGGACTCACTGCCGAAGATTTCCCGAATAATTCAGGAGTATTTCTTCCAAAAGGTACGACTTTCCGTTTTCAAATTCACTACACTCCCTACGGACGGAAAGTCGTTGATAGATCACAACTACATCTGTACTTTCACACAACAAAACCATCATCGCATGTATACATACACCTTCTACACAACAAAAAATTCAACATTCCTCCTCATACTCAAAACTACAAAACCCAAGCGCAATACACATTCAGAGAAGAGGTTACGTTGTATTCATTTCTGCCACACATGCATTACCGAGGACGAAATGTAAACTTGGAGTTGCAATTTCCCAACGGCAAAAAACAACAGGTACTATCCGTTCCCAAATACGAATTCAATTGGCAATATTTTTATCACTTTCAACAGCCATTATCGCTTCCTGCTGGAACAATCATTCGCATGAAAGGATCCTTTGATAACTCCACGCGCAACAAATACGACATTGATCCTTCTAAAACAGTAAAATGGGGAGCACAAAGTTGGGATGAAATGTTTCTTGGTCAATTTATATATCTCAAAAAGAACCCTGGCAAATATTCCTTTAAAATGAGTAAAAAAAGATTGGCGTTTTATGGTATAGTGATTAGCATAATTTTATGTATTGTAATTTTTTTCGTAAAACGCTATAAATTTTCATAGTATAGGAGGTTATAAACCCAAATAAAATTGTCATGAGAATATAATTTTAAGATTGATAAACAACCGGGTGATATTTGTCATCAAACATTTGCCCTTGCTGCAAAGAATCCCAATATTCCTGAGGAAAATAGTAAGTTTTTTTGCCGTTGTAAGTCACATTGCTAGGGATAAAAGTTATATTGACGGCCTTGCGTGTGTGTGAAGTCATATTTGCACCAGCACCATGCACAATTAAACTATTGTGCACAACACATGAACCAGCTTTTAATTCCACAGCGACAGACTCCATATCTTTGTATTGTGGAAACAACTGGAAAAATGTACCAACATGACTCCCTAAATTGCGATCGATTTTCGGTAGTTCAAAACCCCTTAATTTATGTGAACCCGGCAAGTAATGCATACAGCCATTTCGCAATGTAGCATCTTCAAGAGCAATCCAAAAAGTAGGAGAGTGATGCGAATCATAAGAACTGTAGGGAACATCAGCATGCCAAGGTGATGGATCTCCCCACGCAGGTTTAAATAAAACTTTTTCTGTCCACACTCTTACGCTGGAAATGCCTTCTAATTCTACTGCCATTTTACCAATACGCTTATCAAGAATTAGTTCTCTGTACTCAGGCACATCTTCCCACAAATTGGCATATTCTTGAACAAGTTGCGGTTTCCCTTGTCCAGTAGAAGGCTTCTTTTGTATTACATTTTTATTTTTGTATAGAAAACGCTTAATACTACGAAGCGTACTTCTCAAAGTTCTCGTAGTCTTTATACGCTGATCTCGGACAGCACAACGAGCACGTCCAAACGGCAATAAATTTTGTCCACGTTTCTCGATAGCTCGGTTTATGACTTGAGACCATTTTTTTAGTTCTTGAACGGACAATAAGTTTTCAATTACCATGTAACCTTTTTCACGATAATGTTCAATTTGTTGTGAAGTTAAGTTTACCTGCATGGTTGGTTCATCCTTAGTAAATATATTTATTCAGCAGAATTTATTATTCTGCATATTTGCTAAAATAAAAAAACAGCTTATTAGTGAGTTTTCACCAAAATGAAAAAATATGTATTTCTTTTATTACTCAATATCCCGTTATGGTTACAATCAAGCAATGTCGCTTACCTTGTAGCCACTGGACGGTGTGTACTACTCAATCGCTACTCTGTAGATAAATTTTTATTTAACATGAGCTTTTTTGTTTTCAGCTTAGCATGCTTCTTTGTCATTTCACCACACTGGAAAAAACGCTGCTTACAAGTAGCCATATTTTCTAGTAGTCTAGCTATATGTTGTTTTGCTATTTATTGGATATTTCCACAAAATAGAACTTTATCAAATACAATAGCCTACTACCAACCGAATTTGAAAGTTTCCTATACTTTTTCAGATGCCCCTTTTTACAAAAGGTCTTACCCAACAGCTATTGTGGGAGAGAATTCACAAGTAAACTTCGCAACCGATCCACGAGGTTTTCGTAATAAACAGGCACTAGAAAAAGCGGATATCGTTGTGATTGGTGATTCATTTACCGAAGGGGTTTTTGTCGACGATGACCACATTTGGCCCGCTCTACTTGCTCAGAAAACGCAACAAAAAATTTATAACTTAGGTATTTCTGGAGCGCACCCCACTCACTATTATGAAAACTTAAAACGTTTTGGTATTCCATTAAAACCCAAGATTGTGATCTGTATGTTGTATGAATTGAATGACTTTAAAAAAATGCGAAACTATGAGCCACAAAAAATAACTCATAAAATTCTCTATTTTGTAAGAGGGTTAAAAATGAAAATACTTTCTTCTCTTTTACTAGACCCACTTCTTGGAGGTATTGGTTCTAAGTCAAGTTTTCCGCAAGAAGAGATTTTTTCGTGGATGCCTGTTACCATCAACACCAACCAACATTATTTTTTTCCTATCCAAGAGTATCGTTACGCACTTTTTTCAAAAGATGTTTTCATACAAACGCCTGGCTGGAAACAAGTATCCCATCAGCTAGTAAAAATACAAGATTTGTGTAAAAAGCATCACATCCAACTCTTATATGTTTTGGCACCATCAAAAGTACGCACAACGTTCCCAATAGTTCAATCACAGTACAACGAAAAATCTTTATTGAAGATGTTAGCTCTGCAATTTCCCAAATTAGCCATAAATTTAGAAAAAATACAAAAGAATTTTGATAACATAGAAGAAACCCTCGGTCTTTTTTTGAAAGAAAAAGGGGGTAGTTTCTACTCATTAACAAAAGATTTACGGAGAGAAACATCAAAATCGGGACAACTATACTTTACTTACGATGTACATTGGAATAGCCTCGGGCACAGTGTCGTTAGTGACGCCATCTTCAAAAAAATACGCCCTTTGCTAGAAGACAATAAATAATACATCCTTAAGGGATTGCAAAACCTAAGCTTGCAAATATTTCTTAATAATATTTGCCACAGTATTTACATGTGGTTCCAACAAAATATTAAAGTGCTCAGAAGGAACGATGTGGCACTTAGAGTTAGAACATATTTGTTCAAAAAACGTAATGGCAGCTTTGTGGTTAGAGTAAATCAGTACTACTGGTTCATTATATGGCAATAACTGGTAACTATCTTTTGCCTTTCTAACCGCTTCCGCCACTAACATTCGTGCTCCTAAATCCTCGATGCCATGTTCCTGTTTTATAAAAGATTGAATATTTCTTTTTGATTTATATCTTGTTGGAAAGAGAATTCTTTTTACTTTTGCCCGAATCGTCTTGGAATATTTCTCTGCCTCATCTCTTCGTTTTTGAGAGGTCTCAAAACTATTATAACCTTCCATTCCTGGTACATTAGACGTTTCAATTATACAAAGAAGATTCACTTGGTTACCTGACTTCAATAACTGCTGTGCCATTTCATAAGCAATGATTCCACCAATACATCTCCCAGATAAATAGTATGGGCCTTCTGGCTGCACTATTCTTATTTCATCAATATACTTTTTTGCCATTTCTTCGATAGAAGTTAAAGGAGGTTTGTTACCGTGTACCCCAACAGCTTCAAGTCCGTAGACATTGAAATCATCCCCCAGTTTTTCTGCTACTTTATAAAACTCAAGAACATACCCATGTACAGTGTGAACCATAAAAAAGTTTTTTGAGCTTTGTCCTATCTGTATGGGGACTAAACACTCAAACTCTGGTTTCTGAGGTTGTTTTTCTGCCACAACTATAGACAGTTCTCGTAGTGTCGGATGTTGGAACAACGTCGCGACCGGAAGGCTAACTTCAAGTTTTTCTTCTATGCTGCGAAAGACTTTGATAGCAGTAATGGAATGTCCGCCTAAGTCAAAAAAATGACTATTAAGATGGATATCATTTATTTTTAGTACTTCTTGCCATATTTTGGCAATTTCTTTTTCAACAAGTGTTGTCGGCAATGAGATTTGCTGTGAGCTTTGAAAAGTAGGCTTTGGCAACTGACTTTTATCAACTTTACCGTTAGCACTTAACGGAAAACTATCTACAAAAACATAATGCTTGGGCAACATGTAATGGGGAATTTTATTCTGTAAAAATTCATTCATTTGCTGAATAGACGACTTACTTTGTAGTGGTTGTTGTTGCCACTCCTTTGTTTGCTCGATATCTATCCCTCCACCAAGAAATCCGTGGAGAAACACATCATTTTTCTCTACGTCGAAATGACAATCTATGCTTGAAAAGTTTTCCTGAGTGATATCAACGGGGCACAAACCGAGATTATATTTTGGCGATTCCTCCATCAACAATTGTGACATGTATCCTGCTTCCAGCAAACAAAGTTGAGAAGAAATGTCACCATAAATAGGCTGTATAGCGTCAAGATGGGCAATGAAAAAGATCGCAAAAGCACAGGAATCAAAAATAGAACGGTTGTGCGATGCGTAAATTTGTCTATTCAGTGAATGCTTTGCCAACGGCTCTAAACAATTTTCGGTAGGATGATAGTAGTAAAAACCTGTATCTAATTGTTCAACACGATCTGGTTTTACATACAAATATGTTCGCACAGGATACAGACCTCGTGCCGATGGATATCGGTATTTATATATACTGTGCCCTGGTAAACTCACCCCCAACAAACAAGAGAGTAATTGCGATAGAGAAGAAAGAGGAATCACACCTTGCTCAAAACTACGATAGCTTTGACGCTTCAAGTACATGTCCTGTGTGTAAGACGGTGCAGGCAGATCGATACTATCACATGTTATACCACGTGTATTTTTATTTTCTAACTTCAATTCCAGAGCAAGTGACTTACTTTTGACATATGCGGTTAGTTGTTTCTCACCGTTATGACCTAGCATAGGATATACAATCACCTCTTCGACAAGTGGATGTTTGTTCAAATGCGTTTCGATCTCTCCTAATTCGATGCGATAACCATGAATTTTTACCTGGGCATCTTCTCGCCCTAGAAATTCAATATTGCCATCGGGTAAATAGCGTCCAAGATCTCCTGTGCGATATAGACGTTCTTTGGTAACAGGATGGTAGACAAACGATTTTTCTGTAATCTCCGGGGCTTTCCAATACTCTTCAGCAACCCCCATCCCACCAATGAATAGTTCTCCTATTGCCCAATCAGGACAAGACTGCCATTTCTTGTTGAACACAAAAAAGGATTGGTTCGTCAATGGTTTTCCATATGGAACGCTCTTCCACGCAGGGTCGATTTTTTTAATAGGATAGAAAATCGACCAAATCGCTGCCTCGGTTGCTCCACCAAGACTAATCACTTCGCAACTCTCCCACTGCTCTGTTATTTGAGGTGGTAAAGTTAGTGGAATCCAATCGCCACTCATCATGACCAAGCGTAAGCGGTTGTTTGCTTGCAATTGCGAGTCAATGAGCATTTGCATCAAAGCAGGAACTGTATTCCAGATGGTCACTCCATGTTTATCCATCAACTCTTGCCAATGTCGTGGTTCACGTAAAAATTTTGTCGGAGGAATTACAATGCAACCTCCCACAGCCAGTATTCCAAAAATATCGTAAACGGACAAATCAAAATTGAGAGCGGACAATGCCAAAACTCGATCGTCGCTTGTCACGGCGAAACGCTCGTTGATATCGACAATCGTGTTCACGGCAGCTTGGTGGCTAATGGCCACTCCTTTTGGGAAACCTGTTGAACCAGAAGTGTAAATCACGTAAGCAAGGTCCTCTTTTTTTTGTACAATCGGTACGGGAGTGCTGTCTCCTTCAAATGTACTTACGTCGATGACAAATTTGTCCTTCGCAAAAACAAACTGATCACGAAGCTGCTCTTGGGTGAGGACAATGCTGGCATTTTCCAGCAAGTAGTTCACCCTTTCTTGAGGAAGTTGCGCTGAAATAGGCAAATATGCTCCACCAGAAAACAATATCCCCATCACTGCCACCACTTGTTCCCAACCCTTTTCCATCACCACTGCGACTAGCTCATTTGGCTTGACATCCATTTCGCGCAACTTATTGGCAATCGCACAAGATTTTTTATGTAATTCGTAATATGTTAGCGTTACATCTTCGTAGATCACCGCTGGATTATTTGCACGTGTTTCGAGCTCTTGTAAAAACAAACCATGTAGCAACGCGTCACTGGCAGGTTTGGTGACAAGCACACTCTCGCGGTGCGCTTGCTGTTCCTGAGGTAGCATGATATCTATTTCTGTTGTCCATAAATCTTCGTCACAGAATTTTTCGATCCATTCGCGGTACTTGTCAAACATCACTTCTATCAACTGTGGTGGAAATAGGTCTTTGACGAAAAACCAGTTTACGACAAGTTCTCCGTTCTCTTCAAAAACAAAGCAGTCCAACCACGCCTGTGATGTCTGAGTAATGAAATATGTTTCTTCGCCAAAATGAGATGGGCAAAATCCGTTTTTGGCAAGGCCGATGGTGCTGGTAAATACAACAGGGGCGACTATATCTCCGGCTCTTTTTTGAACAACACTCAAGTCACGTATAACGTTGACTCCGCTATAGTAACGATGATCTAAATCCACAAGTAATTGTTCAAAAATACCACGTACTCTTTGAGCAAAAGTTTCGTGTTGTTCATAATTCATTTCTAGTAGTAGTGAAGTCGTAAAATCCCCAATTAGCTGATCCACTTGTTGGTGTAGCGGTAGACGATTGAAGAGTGTCAGGTTCAACAGAAATCGCAAGTTTTTGCTCCACAACGCTAAAACTTCACCAAAGATAGAAATCAGTATCGCCGAAGGAGTAAAGCCTTGTTCTTCCGATTTCTTTTGCATCGCTTCCCACTTCGCTTTTGGTAGCACAAAACGAAGGCGATGAAACATCTGTACACTATCGCGTACGTTTTTTATCAGAGGCAACTGTGGTGATCGAGGTAGTGTGGCAATGCGTTTTTGCCAGTATTCTTTAGAACTCTCGTATAAATTGTTGTTGCGAATCGTATTGTGTTCTGCCAATAAGTAGTCGCGAAAACTTACCTCCAGAGGAGGAATATCGACATCTTCTCGATACAATTGTTGCCACTCGTAGAACAAGATCTGTAAACTGCGTGCATCTGTCATCAAAAAATCAATGCTAATGTGTAAATAACTACATGTAAAAGTTTTGGTTACGCGAATATCAAAAAGTGGCCATTTGTGAGCATCAAATACCTGATGAGACATCTCTTCGCGTACCTCTTCTACACAACGATCCTGCTTTTCTTCTGGCAATTTTGCGACGTTTTTTTCTAGAATTTCATACGAAGGTACTTCTGTCAATACTTGTTGGCAACTATCTTCGACGACCACGGCGCGTAACATTTCATGGCGCTCGATCAATTTCTGCCAACTATGAGTTAGCTTTGCAATATCCAAAGACAAATCGCATTTTAATTCCATATAGAAATGTGTGGCGACTTTTCCCATTTCCAACAACTCATTGCGCCCTATGTAGTACGCTTGCTGAATATCGGTCAATGGAAATGGCTTGCTTGCTTCCTGATAGTGAGTTGTGATTTGTTCTAGTGTTGTGTGGTTGTCTTTATTTTCTGTAAGTGTCATAATTGTCTGTGCAACTGTTCGCAAATTTTTGCCACAAGAGAGACATTGCAAAGAAATATTCACTCCAAAAGCCTTCTGTACTTCAAATATAAAGTTGAATGCCAGCAAGGAATGCCCACCTAGCTGAAAAAAATTGTCCTCAACCCCGACATTTTTTACATCGAGTAGTTCTTGCCACAGTACAGCGACTTTTTCTTCTACTTCATTACTCGGCATCACATATTTGGGACGTTGGCATTCCTGTGACGCAAGGCTACTCTCACCAACAGGTATGTCCTTCTCGACATCGACATCCATCAAGGCATGACTAGTGATCACGGCGATCGCTTTCCCGTCATTTTCACGACACACAACGGCATTAAAGACATATTCATTGCCTTTTTTCCATGCACGACTTTGGATTGTCAAGTTTGTGTTATAATTGCAATTTCCCAGGTAACATATCTTCTGGTCTGTTACTTTTTTCTCCATGAAGTTGTGTTTTTCTCCTCCCATAGAAAGCCACAACTGCAGAATCGCTTCGTCAAAAATTGTAAAGTATGTCGCGAAATACAATAATCCCACCCCATTTATATCGCGCGTAATATTTATTTGGTATGTGAAAAAATGCTCTTGAACAAAATCGTAGTCCTGTTGTTCTTCGAAAAAAGTTTTGTGGGTAATCGCTTTGCGATATACCTTCCACGGTGCGTGCTCTTCTGTCATTTGTGGCAAATGTTCGTATTTGTAGTCTTGGGGTTGCATTTTTGACAACTCCTCGTTGTCTTCGACATGCACGCGACTTATCCAGCGGTTGTAGTTTTCGACATACAGACAGTTTTCTCGTGGATGATTATGGATCTCCTCCATCGTTACCGATTCACCATTTGTCGCATCACAACAAATCCGGTGAATCGTGTGCAAAGAGACAGGGTCACACTTATACGAAGATGACGTCACTTCTATTTCACTGCCAATCCCAAAAGAGCGCAAATGTACAGAAGGATTCCCTTGAATATGGTAATAGCAAAACGACAAATATGTTGGCGCGCCTCTTTCATTTTTGGCATTATAAGGATTCACTTGGCACAAGCGCGCCACAACGTCCCAAGTCCAATCGCCAACGCGTCCCGCAAAAAGTGAATTCTCACCACACATTCCCAGAGTGACCACTTCTCTTCGCAGAACGGTATTTCCACTCAACACTTCCAAATATTTATCCAAATGACTCATTTTCCACTTTCTTTACAACGAAGGTCTACAAACATTTTATCGCGGCATTCTTCTACATCTGTACTTACGCATGGTTTTTAGTAGCCAGTTTTTTGACGGAGGGGAAAGAAATCGTTGTTTACCGCTACTGCCACGCATTAACATGCAGGGACTTTTCAGTTCTTTTGCCAAATCAATAGGTACGTAACGAATCACCAACCCCTTTCGATCTCCCGAAGAAATATTTGCTGCGGAACCATGTAATGTTCTTTGGTCAAAAATAACAAATTCTCCTGTTTTTAAGGGTTGCTTAACGATTCTTCTTGCATCCATTCCCGGAGGAGGCAACAGGTATGGGGAAAGAACGGTTTTTTTTAAATACTCTTCGTCGCGATACATTTCTTTTTGCGTTATCGTCTCTTTGTGAGAACCTTTGACAAACTCCAAGCAACCATTTTCCTCCGTCGCATCGTTCAATGCAACCCAGCAAGAAAAATTCCCCATGTTGTCATTTTCCCCATAAATGTCTTTGTGCCAAGCAACACTACCACTATTGGGGGGTTTTATAATAAAAATAGTGCGCCATAGTAAAAAATTAGGCCCCATTAGCTGCTCTATTTTATCCAATATAATGGGAGAAGAAGCCAAGTCATAAATGCTCGGGTCATATAAATGTGTATTGAAACACCTCAGGCGCGGTTCTTTGTAAGGTGAATCTATGTCGAGATACGGATATTTTTTTGTAAACTTTTCGGAGTTGATGACTTTGATGTACTTGAACGCATCTTTCTCTGAAAATAAGGTAAAAGGTCCCACATAACCATTTTCATCAAAAAAATCCAATTCAGTATTTGATAAAGACATTAATTGTTTCCCTGTTTTTGCCATAGTCGATAAAAATAATTCTTATTTTGTAGTAAATCGCGGTAACTACCTTGCTCAACCACCTTGCCACCTTCTAAGCAGTAAATTAAATCGGCGCGCTCAATGCTCGCTAAGCGATGTGTCACAATAATCACGGTTTTTTGCGTCATATTGTATAGAGAATTCATGACCTGAGCTTCTGTTGCGTAATCCAGCGCACTTGTTGCTTCGTCAAAAATAATAACGCTAGAGTCTTGGAGAAAGCAACGAGCGATTGCAATCCTTTGTTTTTCTCCTCCAGAAAAGTTTTCTCCTTTTTCACAAATAGGACTATCTAAACCTAAAGGTAGATGGCGAACGACATCTCCTAAACCTGCTTTCTCCACTGCGGCAAACACTTCCTCGTCGCTCTTTTGTGGACAACCATGCTGAATGTTTTCTCGTAAAGTTCCTTCCAACATGTAACAATTTTGAGAAACATAACTCACTTGTTTTTGCCAATTCACGATATTGCCACACGAAAGTGGTATGTCATCAATATACACCCCACCTTCTTCCGGTACTACAAGGCCCAACAGCAAATCAATCACCGTACTCTTACCTACACCTGATTCTCCGACAATGGCCGTCATACCATAAACGGGTATTTTCATATTAAAATCATTGAGAACTACGTCTTTTTGGTACCCAAAACGAATGTCTTTCATATCTACTGATTTTCGACAAAAAACTTGTTGTTCTCCATAAACTTGATCTCTATTTTCCAAACACCATTCGCGCATCTCCCAAGTTCTTTGAAAGGCAGGAAAAAATTGTAAAATTTGTTTCATGGCATTCTGCACGCTATTTAGTAACGTAGCTATACGTGAAAAAATAACGACAAGTAACATAATTTTAAGAGGTGACAACAACACAGCATGTTTACCAAAAAATATAAAAATGCACAATAAACATGCCGAGCCAAAAGTAAAAAGAAATTGATGTTGTGCGCTAGAATAGAGCATTGCGTCGCGACTATCATCAACAAGTTCTCGTGCCTGCGAAATTTCTCGGCCAAATTTTTCTTGCTGGTGAGACAACTTTATCATTTTGAAAAACGCCATGTGCTCATCTGCTATTTTCATTAATGTTGCTCTGTGATGTAAAAATTTTTTTGATTCTCGGTCCAGAAACAGCAACCTTTTACGCAATAGAAAAAAGAGAGCTGCCCCCCCCAATACCACCAACAACGTGATCGTGGCAGAAAGGAACAAGGAAAAACAAAAATACGCCAGTGTTAATAGTGTACGTGTGAGCAAAGAAAAGCCAGTGATCACCAAAACCTCTATACGATAGTTCTCTTCAAGAAGCATGTGCTTATACTTTGCACTGTGATTTGCGGTAAACGTGTTCCACTTCGTCTGTAAAATTAAGTTATACAATTCGCAAAATATCTGTTTAGAAAAATCTTTGGCAATACGAAAGCCTAAAACAGTTTGCCATTTCATACCCCAATTGCGAAAAAAAGCGCATGTGGCGAAAAGCAATAAAACCACTTCCAAAGACGGATGGATACCAATCCCAGCAAAAAAATCGAAAACCGGTTGTGTGAGTGTACCTTGTTGCTTCCCGAGGATAACACTTCCCAAAAGGGGAATGAGCAACATCAAACCGACAGTCTCCATCACCAGAACCAAAATACTCAAAACGATCACGATGATGGATTTTTTGCCCACCATATGCCAAAAACTTTTCATGAACGTTTTTACATCATTAACTGTCACAGCTACTCTCGATATATAAATTGAGTTTACCTGCAAGCTTTGCTACCTGCGGTTCCAGAAATACGTTCTGATGATTTCCGGGGACAACATGGTCTTGCAACAGAGGGCATATTTTCTTCCATTTCTCAATGAAACAACGATCTTTGACATGGAAAAATGCCACTTTTTGTACAGGAAGGCATAGTCGAATATTTTTCGGAAGTAAAAAAAGATGATCACGTATTTTTATTTGTTTTCGATGGTGGGCATTTTTAGACATTTTTCTATACAACAACCCTTTTACATCTTGCCAAAATTCAGCAAATTGCATACGAAACATTTTCTGACATGCTTTTCTCGTTCTTTTGAACCAAACTCTTGCGCGAGAATACTCATAAATATGAGGATCGTTGGGATCTATTAGGAACAACGTCGCGACTTTATCACCGCAATCGTTTAACAACTTCGCTAGTTGCACAGCGATAATTGTACCAATACATGCGCCCCCGATGTAGTACGGCCCTTGCGGTTGTACCTTTTTTATTTCATCTACATACGCTTGCGCCATGGTCTCCATATCTGGATAAAGTTTACTACTAGCGCGAATCCCATAAAAATTACATTTCACATGCTGTGCCAACCCATAGTAAGAAAACACTTCCCCATGGCCTGTGTGGACGCAAAAGATATTTGCCTTATCTCCGCTCTCACTCACTTTGATGGGAACGAGATGTTGGTATACACGGTCCTCGTTGCTGTTTAAAAACTCGCAAAAGCTTTGTATTGTGGTGTAATGAAACATATTCTCTATGTCTAATTTTTTTCCCACCAAGCTCTCGATCTCTGGCAATATACGCATAGCCTTTAGCGAGTCACCACCTATTTCAAAAAAATCATCAAAGCGACCGATATTACTTTTTGGCAGATGGGCCTCCCAAATTTTAGCGATACTCTGTTCCAGCTCTCCTTGCGGAGAGACAAGATCATTTGCAAATTCTTGCGGTTCAGGTAAAGCTTTATAATCTACTTTTCCATTTGTAGTAACGGGATAGGTATCGATCAAAATAAATTGTTGTGGTATCATAAAATCGGGAAGTTTATGTTTTAAATATTGTTTCACAGAATCCTTGCAATACGTGCAATGTGGTTTTAGATAAAGATAAGCCACAATAAACTTACAAGGTGTCGTAAATAATTTGACGAATGCTTTTCTTATGTTGGGCAACATCTGCAAGTAATGCTCTATTTCACTAAGTTCTATTCGATAGCCTCTCAATTTTATCTGACGATCCTTGCGCCCAATATATTCAATATTACCATCGGCTAAATAACGACAAATATCACCCGAAGCGTACATCACATCATTTTCTACAAAAGGATTAGGTACAAACTTTTCCTTCGTCAATTCTTCTTCTAGATAGCCGATCGCTAAGCCGTCGCCGCTCACATACAATTCACCCGCCACTCCCGGCAGTACGGGTTGCTTTTTTTGGTCCAGGATATACACTTGTGTATTGTTAATCGGTTTGCCAATCGGAATCGAACGCATAACAGCAAAACTCTTAGGAATTTTATAACAGCAAGTAAACACAGTATTTTCGGTAGGACCATAGCCATTAATCAGAGTGGTATTTGGCAAACACTTTAGCGCCTTAGTAATATGTGCCACACTCAGCGCTTCGCCGCCCACCAAAAGTTCTTTAATACACGCTAGAATTTGCGGAGCGTCGTCGATCACCACATTAAATAGAGAAGACGTCAACCACATCGTAGTAATATTTTCTTTCTCAATAACCCATTTCAAAGATTCTATGTCAAAATGTTGTTTGGGAAAAATCACACAACAACTGTTATTCAGTAGCGGCCCCCATATTTCAAAAGTCGAAGCGTCAAATGCTAGATTTGACATCTGCAAAACACGTGTATTTTCCAAGTCGACATATTTCACATCTTTTACCAAGCGAACAATCCCGCAATGAGGAATCGCAATGCCTTTGGGTTTTCCTGTAGACCCAGAAGTGAACATAATATACGCCGCAGCATTTGCTCCCGGATCTACAGAAGAAAACAAACAATTTTTGCTTGTCCACTGCATACGATCAATGTGATATGTTTTTGGTAAATGCGCAAGATAAGGTCTACGGGTTACAATTAATTGAGGCTTAGATTGACGAATAATTTGCTCTTGTCGAAAGTGAGGTGTATCGGCACTAATGGAAATATAAGTGCCCCCCATTTTCAAAATAGCCAGAATAGTCACAATGTAATCTATAGAGCGTTCAAGAATGACCAATACCCTGGGTTGTTTACCGATATTTTTCTTCGTAAACACTAAAGCAAGTTGGTTTGCTCTGTTATTCAATTCCCAATAGCTAAGGCAAATGCCTTGGTGAGACACCGCAACTCGATCAGGCGTTGCTTGTGCACAATCTTCAAAAATGTGATGCACACACTGATATTCCCGTGGCTTTCTATTGCAATTCACAGCGATAAATTGTTGTTTTTGTTCTTCGGCGAAAAGGCCAATATCTCCTATTCGCGAGTCCAAGGATACATTCAATAGCAAATGCTCATATAATTTCAAAATAGTGGTGATCGTTGTTTCGCGAAACACAGCGGAGTGATAATTACAAGTCACCTGTATCCCTTCATGTGTTTCACGCAAAAGAACCATCAGAGGAAAGGGGCATACGCTATTCTGGCTTCGGAGTTGTTGCACTTTTATGCTACCTAGTTCTTGGTAGGTAAGGTCTAACTTTTGCAATGTAAAAATGACTTGAATAACCGGAAAATATTTATCGATTTTGTGACTGTCTAGACTTTGCACGATATGGTGAAAAGGAATCTCTTCATGACAATACGTTTCGGCGAGTTTCAAATGTGTTTGCCGAATTAATTCAGTGACAGACATTTGGTCATGTAACATACAGCGGATAGGTAAAGTATTGACAAAAAAACCAACAACACCTTTCATTTGAGGTTTACGCCCGTGCGAAACAGTCCCAATAATAACGTCTCCGTGTTGTGTATAGCGAAACATTATTATTTGAAAAAGACTCAAAAGAACAGTAAACAATGTCGTATTATTTTGTTGTGCAACAGTGCGTAACGGATTGATATTTTCCTTTTTCATAAGAATCAATTGCCTAGCCATTGTAAAATCTGGCTTACTTGCCACAGGAAAATCATAAATCAAACTTCCCATTTCTTCCATACCCGCCAACTGTTTTTGCCAAAATTTCACATTTTTTGCCAACACAGTTGCCGAACGAGAAACATCACCATGATATTTTATCTGTGGTAACTGATTTACTTGATTCTTTACATAATTACTATAGATCTGAAAAAGTTCCTTGGTAATGATCTTTAAGGACCAACCGTCCACAACAATGTGGTGAAAAACCAACGATAGTATGTGCTTTTCGCCAACCTTAAAAATCTTTACACGAAAAAGAAATTCTTGGTCAAAATGGAATGGTTGTGAAATATTGTGTTGCACTGCACGATCGAGTTGTGATTTTTCCACCGTAATTACGTCTGGTAAACAGAAATGGTTCTCGTCAAAGATAAGCTGTTCGCCTTCCGTTTTATCTGTAGAAATTTTTGTTCGCAGGGCATCATGTCTTGCGATGAGAGTTTGGATGGATTTTTCCAACACAACAATGTCTAAGTCGCCCTCCACTCGGAATAACAAAGAAATGTTGTACAGAGGTATATTTTTACATAGCTGGTGCACAATAAATATACGTTGCTGTTGTATAGACAGTGCTTTTGTACTTTTCATTTTGTATAGCCAAATTTTCGGGCAATTTCCCAACTTATGTCACTTAAGGGTAAATCGGCAATAGAAGATGCTTTCCATGCAGTCGCAACTTCGGGATGAATACTTCTATATTGATGAAATTTATGGTCACCAACCGCGAACTCAATCTGTTTGATGCCATCGAGCATTTTATGTTGTTTGTTTTGGTATGGTTGCAATACTTCTTCGCAAAAATCTATCTTCAAAAATTGGCATATATTTTCCATGACATGCTGCTGCTTTTGTAAAAGATCTTCAAATCTAACAATGAAGTATCTATCGCGCGGTATTTTTTCCATAAATTGCAAAATATTGTAGTAAGGGAGTGCCCATGTCAATTCGTTGTAGCGAAGGTTTTTTTCAGAAGTAACCCCCAGGTCAAAGTGATGAAAAAACTCCTTGTCATATTGCAACATGGAATTGATTGTGGCAAGAGGATGGCGTACAAGAATGACATAGAGTGGCTCATCGAACCAGTTTTCAATATTGTATAGAGCCTCTATTCTCGAAGCGTTTCCCGGTGTTTTTTCCACCAAAACACGCTCTCCTATCCATTTCTGTAGTAATTGATAAAACTTTTTTGTTGGAAGCTCTTGTAGCTCTAAATTGTCCATGATACAAATAGCATCATCTACAGTACATTTCTGAGCTTCCATAACGGCACGGATCGTTCCCTCTAGATATATACCATTCGCCGCTTGTAGTATTTGCTTTCGTGTTGCTAAATTTTGATATGGCAATAGGTGCAATTCTGGAGGAA